>CBDCZM010000001.1:0-1827841 GCA_965224545.1 Flavobacteriales bacterium
TAGGCTTTTTTTAAATGCGGTCGCCCTGTTAGCCATAATCTTTTTTATCAAAAAGACTATGAATTAATCTCAAACAACACACAGAATAAAGTGGTTCACTTTACTCCGTTTTACTATGCTCACTTTGATCCGTTTTTAATGGTTCACTTTATTCCGTTTCTACTGGTATACTATGACCGTTTTTTTGCACAGAACGTCTAATTTCCATCATTCAACTTATCAATAAAATAAGAGGGATTGATTCCTGTGATTTTTTAAAAATTTTAGAGAATGAAGAGCCATTAGAATAGCCTATGTCTTTTGCTATAGCATCTAATGAATGCCTTCTTAGTTTTGAATTATTCCTTAGCTCCACGACTATAAAATCAATTCTTAATTTGTTGAGATAGTCTTTAAAGGATTGATGTTTATGTTTATTTATTATCTTAGACACATAAGAAGTATTACTATTTAATTTATTTGCAACATATTTTAAATCAAAATTTGATTGTAAAAAAGTTTTATTTTCTTCTATTCTTTCTAATCCTAAAAGGATACCCTCAGTAATAGTATCTTTAATAATTAAATCACTTCTTATTTTATGAGATTGTTTTTCTTTTACATTTAATTCTATAATTAAAGCTTCAAATTTTGAATTTAATTTTTTTTCGACAATAAATTGCCTTGACAAAATTAGAATAAACAGAACTACAGAAATAATAAACATAGTTCTTAAACTTAAGAATTGTCGTTTCTTTTTGCTTAATATGGCTTCATTAGAAGATTTAATTTTTCCAACATCAAGATTGTTCTTAAATTTTAAAGCTTTGCTTTCGTTTTTAGTGTAATTTTTTGTTTCCTTTAGAGCAAGAAAAGCATATCTGTAGGAGCTATCGTTTTTTTTAATTCTATTATATTCCTGCGCTAAATTGTCATATATGGTAATTAAATAGCTTTTTTTATAAGGATGAATTTTAAATTTTTTTAAAAATTGATTACTATAAAAAATAGTAGAATCTGAATTAGCTAGACTCCTAAAGTTACTAGCCATATAAAAATCAATTTCCTGATTAGTATAATGCTTTTCTTCTGTAAGAGTTACAGATTTACTTTCCCTTAAATGGGTTAGCGCTTTTTCGTGATTTTTATTGAGAGATTCGATCAATCCATTTTTGAGTTCGAATATTTTTTTTGTGTATAGTTCTTGGACTTTAATAGATGATCCAATTTCAAAATATTTTTTATTATGTATTCTTGCAGAATCTAATAAATGATATTGTTGTTTATTATTTTTGGTAAATAAACCCGTATAAGCTTCTATTAATGAAATATGAATGCTTGCTTGTGTTAATTTGTCATACTTATTTGTTAATGCGATAGAGTCTAAACTTTTTTTCAATAAAAGAATAGCCTCTTCAATTTCTCCAATTAACAGATATATTTCAGCTGACTGAAGCCATAAACTGTATGTTTGATTCTTAAAATATATTTGATATCTCTTAAGCAGAGTTTCATTCTTTTGTATATAGTCTAATGCTTTAGTGTAATTTCCTAGACATTTTTCTATATGCATCAACCTAGATATGGTTCTTGATTTTGTTTCGATATAACAGACCTCCTCTAAATTTAATTTATTATCCTCTAACTTTTTTAGTATGAGTAGGCATTTTTCTTTAGAGAGTTCGCAATCTCTTTTAAAATAAATGGAATGGGCTTCCATACCTAACCCCTTTATATATTCACAACTATTAGTTGCAGTCAACTGCATTTTTTTAGCATAAAAAATGCAGCTATCATTATTTACACGATAATAATAATCTGTTTTATTTGACCATTTTTTATAATCAGTTTCACCTTTTTGTGCATAAATAGATGCGCTAAACAAAAAGATAACTAAGTAATTAAGTTTCACTTTAAACATTTGTAAATTAATGGTTTAACCTTGTCTCTAGTCATGCCTATTTATAAATAGACATGACAATTTCTTCTAATATTACTTTTTCACCTCTAAGTTAGGGCTCCGTCTCGTCAAAAACAGACAGTATAAAAACTACGAAAAAAGAAATCCATATTAAAATAAATTAGAATTAACTAGGCTATTCACCTAAGGTCAAAAATGTGAAAATAATCAAAGACTTTAAAAATAAAATTATCAAGGAAACCGAAAATTGATAGAGTAGGTAGAAAAATATAATGTAAAAATATAATGAAATTAATTACGAAAAATTATTACCTGTTTTTTTTGATTACAATGGGTCTTTTTTATTCTTGTGCCAAAGAGGAATTACGAACAACCAAAGAAACTTCTATTGATTATAACTTAAAGCAAGTCCAATATGAACAAATCCTATTAGAAGAGCTAAGAGATTTTGATTGTTTAAACGGAAGTAAAATGGTCTTTTCATCTGATCAGGTTACAACAACAAACAATACTTATTACAGATTTAAATGGTTGAACTGTGGCGCTAGTAGGGGGCCTTTTGAGGCAAAACTACTTCTCTTGGGTGAGGAAGGTTTTGTATGTGGAAATAACACCTCTACAGGTGGCTCTATAAATCATAGTGAATATTTTGATTGGTGTGACTTATCTACCAGTGATGAATTTCTTCTTTCTCATCAGACGATTGGAAAAAAAGGCCTTTCAATGGAAAATTGTATTGTATCGTAATTCTAATTATATAGGTGAGTCACCATGGACTTGTTTTGGTTTTGCTGATCCTGCATCTTGGACTCCTGTTTTTGGATATTAATAAGGTCTTCAAATTCGCCCACTAAATAAAATTTGTAAAAAGGAAAAATATATAAACGCCATCCAACCAAGGTTGGGTGGTGCTTTTTGTGGAGATAATTGAGACGAAGAAAAATTAATATCAAAATACGGACTCTGTTTAATTCTGGACTTTTAACAAGAACAGAAGACGAAGAGTCTAGCTCATCTCATGACCATCTAATCTCTCTTACCAAGAGTGAATAATTTTAAATAATATGGATGCTCCATAAAAACACTCATCTATAGCTCTCATCAACTGAAGGTTCAGTTGGCTTTCTCCTCTAGGGAGATAATAGAGATTCGATCTTGAAACTTGAAGTAAATCACATTGTTTGGTCAGGCTTAATCTTGGGTGAGGTTTGATTACTCGTTGCCTTCTTTCGGTAACACTCATTTGCCCAAGACTTGTTTTAAAAAATCATTCTCAACTTGAAGTTGACCAATTTTACTATACAATTTTTCCTTTTCTTTATCCAAATCCTGATCTTGATGTTTTCCTTCAAATGCATTGGTAGCATTATTTAAAAACTCACGTTTCCAAAGATTTAATTGATTGGGATGAAGTTCATATTTCTCAGATAGCTCCCTGATTGTCTGTTGTTCTTTCAAGGCTTCTAAAACCACTTTGGTCTTAAAGCCTGAACTGAATTTGCGCTTTGTTCTTTTCATTTTACAAGTATTAAATCTACAACTTAACTACCTGTCCTAAATTTGGGGAGTACCATACTTTCATTCAAAAAGTAAATCCACACTCTCAGAAGAAGCACAGCGAATACATAGCTAACTATCAACGCCTTGTAGGAAATCACTGACATCATTAACGGTCAACCCTCAACTATTCCATAGCGTATATACAAGCGTGATGAACATAAATAAATTAACCAAAAGAAAACGCATGAAGTACCGCCTTTTATTTTTAGCACTTACAATTCTGCTTAATTCAATTTCATTAAGAGCCTCAACTTCAGAATCCACTTTAATTGTAAACGGATTGATTACTGAAAAAGGGAAGAGGGTCTTTTCAGGCTGAAGTGAAGGCTTTTGAAGGAAATGAGCTTATTTGGTCCACAGTCACTGGTCCCGATGGAACTTTTGAGTTTGTTATCCCTGAGAATAAGTATGTAGCATTGGTCGTTGAAAAAGAAGGGTTTATGTCTAAATACATCATCTTCGATACACGTTCAGAAAGAATGCCCAAAAATTTAGAACCTTATGATTGTCACATAGACTTGGTCCTAGAATCGGACCTCAAAGGAATAGACGTCTCAAGACTTGATTTCCCAATTGCCATAGTCGAATTTGATAAGAAAACCAGAAAGTTTAACCACAATCAAAGCTATACTGACAATATGATAGAAGATTATAATTACCTACTAAATAAAGCTGCATTGAAAAGGAACGCCAGACGAAAAAGAAATACCGACCACTCTAACGAGTAAAAACTCTAAATGGAAACACTAGCGTCGTTGACGCTAGTGTTTATTCTGTTCTAAGCTTTTCTAGTTTAATCACTAGTTTTCCTTTGAGATACAACTTCTCTACTTTTTTTAGCGACTTGCATCTTTTTTTACACTCCCCACCCTTTTCATGCTGAGCCACCAAGTAAAGCGCTTCTGCTTCCTTTTCTGCCAAACCATATTTAGGAAAATCTTTTTCTACCAAAGCCAACGCGAATATATAGGTATACAGAAAGTCTGGATTCTCATCTAAAAACAATACAGCTTTTGTATCAACACTTATGATATAATTTGGAGTTCCACCTAACCAAATAAGACAAAATGCTGTTGCCTCATCCTTCTCCTCTAATGAGAACTCCATTGGGCGGGTTACCAAACAATTCATTAGTTCAAAACTCACTCCCTCATACGCAGCATAGTCTTCAGCATTTTCTAAGACAAATTCAGATGGAACTGAAGCACACTGACATTGGCCATTAAAAGCAAAAACAAATGACGATATAGCAACCAAAAGAAATCTTAGCAAGCCTGATCAGTTTCCTTAAAGTTAATCCCAAATTGCTCTAATTCATGTAATATAGGCTCATAAATTTCTTTTTTCACAGGCAAATGAACTCCGGCCAATTTCAAATCACCATTGAGAACCAACTTAACGGCAATAGCTAATGGCAGACCTACTGTATTTGACATTCCCGTATAAATCTGATCTTCGCCTTCTACAACCAGTGAAGATATTATTTCTCTATTCTCTCCATTTTGGCTATAGTTGAACCTGTGCCACATCACAATTAAATCTTTATCATTTGGTTCCAGATTCCATTTTTCTTCAAGTTTTCGTTGCAGCACCTGCGCTGGAGTCAACCCGCTTTTCCCTATCAGTTCATTTTCAAACAGACCTAGCCACTTAATTTTATCAATCACATCATCTGATAAATTCAAAAGGTCTTGAAGTTTTTTCTCTACAGCCGTTTCTGAATGATACGTTAAGAACAAATTGATGTATTCACGATACGTCATCTTATCTGTATCTGGAAGCACGTAAGAGTCATCAGTACACCCCAATTGCACAAAAGTATTCCATGCCTCTGAATAGCCTTTTCTTCTTAACGTTCCTCTATAAATAGTCGGAACTCCCTGAAGACCATATACATCTACATAACTTAAGCTATCTCTGTTCGCATACCCTTCAAACGCACCATAATCCTCAATCTCTATTTCTTTCGTTCGTTCAAACAAATGATGATAGGGAACAAACTTATACTTGCCATTTTGCAAAAATCTAGCTGCACTCCCCTGACCTGCCAAAACCACATTCCTAGGATTCCACGTAAACTTATAGTTCCAGGGGTTTGTATCACTCTCAGGAGCTATTAATCCTCCAGTAAATGATTCAAAATGCTCCAACTCTCCACCTTTCTCTTTGATATCATCTATAATCTTCATGGCGCTCATATGATCAATTCCCGGATCAAGACCAAGTTCATTTAGAATGATTACTCCTTTTGCCTTAGCCTCAGCGTCTAATGCTTTCATTTCTGGAGTAACGTAAGATGGAGTGATTAAATTTTTACCAATATCCACACAATCCTTTGCAATATCTATGTGAAAACGTGCAGGAAGCATGGAAACCACGATATCTGCCCACTCCAAA
This sequence comes from Flavobacteriales bacterium, assembly GCA_965224545.1. Classification (GTDB taxonomy): domain Bacteria; phylum Bacteroidota; class Bacteroidia; order Flavobacteriales_D; family Sanyastnellaceae; genus ASP10-05a. The sequence goes on from CBDCZM010000001.1 coordinate 5,858, forward strand.
TAAGGCATCCGCTCATCTCTATCTAACGCATTAAACGAAATTGCCTCTGCATTACCTGACCCTTTTACCTTTTCTTGAGCAAGAGACAGGTCCCTGTCCGCTACTCTAACCTTCCAATTGTTACTGGCAGAATGCTCAATAACATACCTTATAAGTGAGCTACTACTTCTCCCAGCTCCGATTATTAAAATGTGTTTCATCATATTTTTCTCTAGCCTCCAAAAATAGGTAGTGAAATAACATTATTATAGCCCTCGAATAAAAATATTTCATCAATGGTAATTTTTTGGCACGAGTTTGGAAGTGCTAACTTTACAAACTTCTACAAAACACTCCAAAATGAATCTGATAGACAAATTCATTCTTAATTATTGCCAGAGAAATAAATCTGGTAGCTTAGTGATTAGAACGTCAGTTTTCATATTGCTATTGCCATTTCTCATGATTTCTTGTAACGGAAGTAAGGCGTATTTTAAGCGAGGAGCAAAACTGCAAGAGCAAGGCTTAATAGATGAAGCTGCTACTTCATACTATGGCTCGTTGCAACGTAATAGAAATAATATTGATGCTAAAATTGGATTAAAAACTACTGGACAACAAGTACTTAATCGGAAGATCGATGAATTTATACGGGCCAAAAATCTTGAGCAAAAAAAGGAAGGTGTATATAGTTTTATAAGAGCGAAGGAGTATCAAGAAAAAATAAAAAGAATCGGGGTGACTCTTGAAATCAATGAAATTTACCAATCGGATTATGAGTCATTAACGCAAAGCTATCTTTCTGACTTATACGATCAAGGTACCACTCATTTATCGGAGGGTAACTTTCGTGATGCGGAAACCTGTTTTAAGGAGATTGGTAAGTTTGATTCTAACTACAAGGATGCTGGAAATCTAGCGGATATTGCATACTTAGAGCCCAAGTATAAAAAAGCGTTGGAAAACTTTGAAGCAGGTAAATTCAGGTCTGCCTTCAATGATTTCGATGATGTAATAAGTCGTAACGCCAATTTTAAAAATGCCCAAGAACTTAAGCAATCTTCATTAGACGCAGGACTTATCACCTTGGCCGTTCTTCCATTTAAAAATGCTACTTCTATTCATGGATTAGATAAAAAAGTGAGTGCTTATTCTCTAGATGCTCTTACTAAAATCGGAGATCCTTTTTTGAAAGTAGTAGATCGAGAGAACTTCTCTCAAATCATTGATGAACAGCAACTCGGTATGTCTGGAATAGTGGATGATGAAACAGCCGTCAATGCTGGAAACTTGATAGGCGCAAAAACTATTTTAACTGGAACAGTACTCAATTACGAGATAATAGAAGGAAAGCTTCAAAAAACTACTCTTCAAGGATATGAAAGTTATCAAACGAAAAAGTTAAATCAAGAAACAGAAAAGTATTATTACGAAACTAAATACCGTACTGCAACTTATTATAAGTACCAGAAAAAAAATGCGGTTAGAGTTTCTTTTCAATATAAAGTGACTTCTTCCGAGACTGGAGAAGTATTGGCTTCAAAAATCATAGAAGACGAACTGGAAGATGCAGTCGTATATGCAGAATACAGCGGAGACGGAACCAAGCTCTTTCCTAAATCAACTTCTGGGGTTAACACAAGTAGAAAAGCAAAGAAGGAACTGGACAGAATCTTGAATGGACGAAAAAATATTAGAAACACCACAGATTTAACTAATAACCTCATGAAAAACGTGAGCAATCAGCTTAGTGGTAGTGTTGGAGCATTAATAAGAAATCAAGTGAAATAGTGAATAGTAAATTCTTATATATCCTTCTTTTTTTAGTCTCATGTGGAAATTTGAATAAAGTTTCTAAAACAGTAGTTGACGAAAATCCCAGACCTGACTGGGCCTATAATCGTCCTATTGATGGAAGCTACTATATTGGAATTGGAAGTGCTAACAAGCTCTCGTTTCCTTCAGACTATTCTATCATAGCTAAGAAAAATGCCCTTACTGATATGAGTTCGGAAATCACTGTAAAAGTTTCAGGAGAGTCGTTTTACCACACAATTGATAGAAACAAAGAGTACAGCGAAGAGTTTCAAAGCATGATACGATCTACTTTTAAGGAAGAAATCGAAAACTATGAGATTGTAGATTCCTGGGAAAACGATAGAGAATTTTGGATTTTCACCAGAATTTCTAAAGCAAAGCATACACAACTTAAATCAGAGAAGAAAACAGCGATCTTAGATGAAGCTTATCAGAACTACAACCAGGCACTTGATTATTCTACTAATGGAAAACCTGCCGATGCTTTGGACTTGCTGAGCAATGCTCTTCTGGGCATGAAGGAATATTGGGCTGAATCCAACCTCTATAACGCAGGAAGCGAAAGCATTCATTTAGACAATACCATTTACAACGAAATCAGAAGTATCTGTAGCGGAATTGAATTGAAAGTCAACACCAACCAGCTAGCATTAACCTATAAAAATGGGTACTCAAACCAGCTTTCTGTAGCCGTAAAAAAGGATGATCTTTATCTATCTGGAATTCCCATTCGGTATAAATTCAGTAACGCTCCATATAGTCTTCCTAAAGTACTATTTACAAATAGTGAGGGATTGGTAACTATCCATTCAGAAAACTTCAATGGGCAGCGAACTGGGTTTCAATTGGACGTTTGGGTAGATTATGAAGACCTATTAGAAAATCAAAGTTCTGCCGAAATGAGCGGAATGCTCTTAGAAAGTATCAATAGGAATAAAATGACTGTGCCAATTTCTATAGCACTGCCATCTGTTTATTTCGCTCCACTGGAGGATTCTGTTTCAGCCTTGGTTAAAACCATGAAAAACGAACTTCAAAAAAATGGCTTCAGTGTAGTTTCTGATGCGGAAATTGCAGATTTAGAATTGAGTTTCATTGCTAACTCTCGTGAAGGTGGCCAAGCACAAGGTTTTCAGGTAGCATTTTTGGATTTTAGTGTGCTGTTGGAAGACCATAAAAGTAAACGACAATTATTCGCTGATTCCTATACTAACATCAAAGGAATTCATCTGAATTTATCTGGAGCTCAAGGAGATGCCCTTAACAATTGTGCAAAAAAAATTAGAAAGGAAGTAGTACCTAAAATGATGCAAGTCATCTTATAGAAATACTTTTGGCATAGTTTATGAAATTAGATAACCAAACGAACAAAATCATAAGAAAATGAAAAAAATAAAAAACTCACTTTTTCTAGCGGCTATGATCGTAGCTTTTGGAGCGGCTTTTACAAGCTGTAAGAAGAAAGAAATCGTAAAATCTCCTACAGGCGAAACTTTAGTCAATGAGCATTGCACAGGCTCAGAATATTTCTCAGATGATAAAGCATTTAGAGCAACTGCCACTGGAGAGAGCATGGACCGAGAAACGGCTAAGAAAAAAGCACGTTCTAATGCCAGTGCTGAACTCGCTAAAACTATCCGTGCTACGATGAAGATTGTAGGTGATAACTATGTGAACTCCACTGAGTTCAACAATCGAGAAGAAGTAACAGAGACATTCAATGAAATGTCAAGAACAATCGTAGATCAAGAACTTCAGGGAGCGATGAAAATCTGTGATAAGCTTACTAAAAATAATGAAAATGGAAACTACATCGCTTACATCGCTATTGAGTTAAGTGGTCAAAAGTTAGCCGATGCTTATAATGACAAACTATCCAAGGACGAAAGAATTAAAGCAGAGTATAACTACGAAAAGTTCAAAGAAACTTTCGAAGAAGAAATGAGAAAAATGGAAGAGGGAAACTAGGCTCTTTCAATGATAAAATAAGACCACTCAACTGTTTGAGTGGTTTTTTTGTGTCAAAAAATTGAAGACTTTTTCGTAAATTGCAGACTGCAATATTTATTAACCAAATGACCATTTCTCGTTACCGTGTTCTATTCTTAGTACTATGCTTCTCGATTATTTCTTTTGCCGGACATTCTCAAGTATACGGTGAAGAGATTATTTCTTGGGATTTTGGTGATGGAATCCCTGAAGGATGGCAACGCTCTTCTGAGTCTGACATTTCTCAATGGGAATATAGAGGACCATCTACAGAACCAAATAATGACATTGCCAGCAGAGGTAGCTGCGGAGTTTCGGATCCGATTAGTAGCTCTACCAGAGAAAATGGGTTCATCATATTTGATAGTAATTATTGGGATGATGAAGAAGGTCCTTGCGGAAGCTTAGGTTCAGGACAAGATCCTGGACCACATGCTGCTGATTTGATTACAGCACCAGTGGATCTGACAAATGAAAATTCATTAGTACTCACCCTGCAGCAGCAATACAAAAACTTCAACTGTGCTACTTCGGTGCAAATAAGTATTGATGGTGGTGACAACTACATCACTATTATTGAAAATTCTTCTCAACAGGGGTTTTATTCTGGAGATTTAAATTTTGCTTCGGTTAACATCTCTTCTATTGCTGCCAATCAATCTGACGTTAGATTCAAATTTCATTTTGAAGGGCTCTACTACTATTGGATGATCGATGATATTGTGATTTACAAACCAAATGAAAACGATCTCTTCCTAAATGATGCTAGGTATACGGCTTTCGATTTTGAACAAGGAGAAACCGGACTTAGTAAACTTGAATATTCCATCTACCCGAAAGTAATGATGGAACCTTTTCAGTTTAAAGGAGATGTACTTAATATTGGTAACAATACTCAAACCGAGATTCAGTTCAAGGCAGAATTATTTGACGAATCAAACAACTCTTTAGATGTTCTCTCTAGTCCCTCTGAAACCATAGATCCTGCACAATCAATCACCTTAGAAACAGCAGGATACATTCCACCAAATACAGCAGGGGATTACCGAATTGATTTTTCTGTAAATCAAGACGAAACCGACGAAGATTATTCTAATAATATATTTACCAAAAGTTATCGTGTTACAGACCACACTTGGGGAAGAGACAATAATATAATGGATGGTGAATTTACTCATTCATCCACTTTTGATGGAGTGCCATATGAATATGGGAATTACTTTGAAGGGTATGATCCTGGAGCGTTTAAATGTTCAAGCATTACTATAGCTTTCTCTGACAGTTCTGAAGTTGGAGCAAAAGCCTCAGCTAAAATACTCAACTTCAGTCGAGAAACTATTCTAGCTCAATCGGAAGAGTATACTATCAATGCATGGGACCTCAACTCCATAGGAGATGCCAAATTTGTCACACTTCAGTTAGAGGAAGCCTTTACGCTAGATGATCTTCTGTACCTGGCAGTTGTTAGCTCATTAGAAGAGGAAGGTAGAATTAGAATAGCCACAGGTGGCAACTCACAACCACAAACATCTATCCTGATTTACCCAGCAAATAATGCCGAATTCTATACACTCACGACTCCCATGATTAGGATGAATATATTCCCAATTAGTGCCAACCCTGGGTGTACAGACTCACAAGCTATGAACTATAACCCCTTAGCCGATACAGAGGATAGTTCATGTCGGTTTCCAGGGTGCACTAATCCTGACTTCTCCAACTATGATGAATTTGCAAATTTTGATGACGGATCATGCATAAGAGAAGGGTGTCCAGATCCAGAAGCTGATAACTACGATCCAGACTATGACATCGCTAATCTAGATCTATGTATTTACTTAGGTTGTATGGACCCCGAAGCGAACAACTTTGATGAAACAGCTAATGAGGAGGACGGCAGCTGCTTGTACAATGCCGCAGCCCTGGCGTTTGATAATACTTTTGGATGTGCACCATTTACAATCACTATTACTAATCAAACGGACATAGTCACTGGAGCCATATGCTCTATTGACCTTGGAGACGAAACTATTGTCACTGATTGTGAAGCATCCACCTTTGACCACACTTATTTAAACTCAGGAGAATACATCATTACTTATACCTACTCTGTGGGTGACTTTTCTTCAGAGTTCAATCAAACAATTACCATATCCCCTACTCCTGATTCACCATTGGTCAGCTATGATGGTTTGTCTAATGAGCTAAATTGTAGCAACTGTGATGACGCCAACATATACAACTGGTTTCTTAACGACGAACTTCTGTTGTCTGATTCACCTTTCAATATCATCAATCCTGAAGAGGGAAACTACATCCTTGAGCTAGACAATGGAGGCAATTGTTATGCTCAAAGTGAGTTAATCGCTGTAGTTTCTGTAGCCGAGCTTTCTGAGATTCAACTTAAGGTGTATCCTGTACCTGCGACCAATCATATCTATTTTAACAATCCCCACTCCCAACTGACTTTTGAAATCTTTGATAGCTCAGGTAGGTTCATTGCGACTGGAGATTTTTCAGGTGTTGGCATTCATTCCATAGATATCTCTGGATTCACTTCTGGCACATATATACTTAAGGGAACCACTACGCAAGGGCAATTGAACAGTCGATTTATAAAAGAATAGTTACTGCTAAACAGACAGGATTGTATTTTCTAAAGAAACTGAACTTTCTAAGGCAAGTTTCTTTCGAAGTCGATATCTCGCTTTCTTTATTCCATCTTGAGAAATATTTAAAAGATTCGCAATCTCTTTTGTGTTCATTTCCATTCTCAAAAGTGATGCTAACCTCAGATCATTATTTGACAAATCAGGATATTGTTCCAATAATTTTTTAGTAAAACCAAAGTGAACATTTTCAAATCGTGCTTTAAAGTTCTCCCAGTTAGCATCATCCTTCAAATTGAAATCAATAGATTTCATTATTGATTTTACGTTGGTCTGTTTTTCAGCAGTCTCATCCAGATTAGCCAAATCTGCTTTTAACCCTTCCAGCACCTCATTTTTATGCGCCAACTGAGTAGTATAAGCCAAAAGCTCCTGCTTCTTAAATTGCAGTTCAGACTCGATCTTCTCAGTTTCAAATGCATTTCTTTTAGCCCGTTGTCTCTGTGCAAACATTAAACTAGCTATGACTAATAGCAGCGCCATTATTCCAGATATCATTCCGATTTTTTGATACTTAGAAATAGTATTTTTCTGTTTCAATGATATGATTTCAATTTCTTTCTCTTTGGTCTGAAATGTCAATTCCATTTCATTCATTTTGTCAATATTCTCTTTCGATAATATTTCATCGTTCAGTTCATGATACTTTTTATAGTAATCTAAAGCGACTACCTCATCACCTGTCCCTTCATAAATTTCAGAAAGAATCAGGTAATCTGTAATTTGCTTTTTTCGAGTTTCAAATTTCTCAGAACTTGCTAATGCCTTCTCTGCATAAGGAAGCGCTTTTTCCAAATCTCCTTGCTTTTTGTACAATCTAGCCAGACGTCGTTGAATCAACCCAGGCAAGTCCGCTTCTCCGTGTTTCTCTGCTATATCTAAGGATTCCAAATAGTACATCTCAGCCTGCTCATAATCTCCACGATCAAATGCTATTCCTCCTAAATTATCTAAGCCACCAGCTAGACTATTGTAATGCTTATTTTTTCTAGAATACACTACATATTCATTAATTACCGGAATAGCCAGTTCTAATGAATCCATCTCTCTATGATTCAATGCAATCGCATGACGAATATTCATTATATCATACTCTGAATTCAGCTCTTCATAAATTCGCAATGCTTTTCTATACCATTCATTGGCTTCGTCATACTTTCCAATATCAGAAATTAAATTAGCTATATTCCAATAACTTGGAGCCACATCCTCAGGAGACAGTCCCGACTCTTTCTTTACTTTTAAAGACTCCATTTGGTAATTCAGAGCTTCAGGTAACCTACCAAGGCTTCTTAAAGAATTAGACATGTTGTTAAGCACTAAACCAACATACCTGTAGTCTCCTATTTCCTCGTAATACGCTTTTGACTTTTTATAAGCCTCTAGTGAGCTATTGTAATCAGAAGTCATATTGTGCTGTATGCCAGATATATTATAAGCAGTGGCCAAAAACTTAGGGTTGTCAATTTCTTCCGAAATAGACATATACTCATCCACTAATTCCTGAGCCTTTATATGGTCTATATACATATACTCTGCATATAAATTCAGCAATACATGAAGTCTATTTGTATCTCTTTCTTCTGGAAGAACAGAATAAAGACTATCTATAACTGCATTCTCTTGGCTAAAAACAGTAAAACACAATGATATACTTATTATAATAATAGAAAGAACTTTAGTCATGGGATAAATGTAGAAAAAATGTAGTTGCAAGTATGAATTGTAATGCGTTGCAACGCTACTTTTAACCTCTCATTTATTAATGTATCGCGTGGAAAAACTAGTTTCATCAAGATTAAAGCTCACTCAAAATTCTGTCAAAGCCGTACTCGATCTATTAAAAAATGGTTCCACAATTCCATTTATAGCGCGATATCGAAAAGAAGTCACGGGAAGTTTAAATGAAGTTGATATCGAAAAAATCGATAACGAGCGTAAAAAACTAATCGACTTAGAAAAAAGGAAGGAAACCATTTTCGAGCGATTGAAAGAAATTGGAAACGTGGATACCAATTTGAAAAGTAAGATCACCAACTGTTTTGATCCAAAAGATTTAGAAGATCTGTACCTGCCATTTAAGCCAAAACGTATCACCCGAGCATCGAAGGCAATTTCTCTTGGACTGGAACCATTGGCAAAAATCATTATGGCTCAAAGACAAAATGACATTATCAATCAGTCTTACCGATTTGCCAAAAATGGTTTGAGCTCTGAAGAAGCTTTATCTGGTGCTAGAGATATTATTGCTGAATGGGTTAGCGAAAGTTCTTATGCCAGAAATCAGGTAAGACGCATGTACCAAAACCAGGGGTTATTGATTTCGAAAGTGGCTAAAAAGAAAGAAGTGGAAGCCTCTAAGTACAAAGATTATTTTGATTTCAGTCAACCTATCAAAAGAATACCCAGTCATCGATACTTGGCCATTTCTAGGGCAGAAAAAGAAGGGTTTTTAAAAGTCAAAATTCAAATTGAAACGAGTATTGCGCAAGAAAAACTAGAACGTATCTTCATTAAAGGTAAAGGTGAGGCAGCGAAGCAAGTCAAGTTATCGATAAAAGATTCTCTGAAAAGGCTGTTGTGCCCAAGCTTGGAAACCGAGCTTCATTCAGACACCAAAGAAAAAGCAGATGAAGAGGCTATTCATATATTTTCAAAGAATCTAAGCCAGTTACTTATGGCTCCTCCACTTGGAGCAAAGCGAGTGATGGCAATCGATCCAGGATTCCGAACTGGTTGTAAATTGGTATGTCTAGACATTCATACCACTATTTCCTATCATTCTACCATTTTCCCTCATCCTCCAGCCAATAAAGTTTCAGAGGCTTCGAAAATCGTGATGGCGGCTATTTCAAAATTCAGAATTGAAGCCATTGCCATTGGAAATGGCACTGCAGGAAGAGAAACCGAACAATTTATTAAAAATATTCTCCCTAAAGACAGTTCAATGGAGGTCTACTTAATCAGCGAAGCTGGAGCTTCTATATATTCCGCTTCAGAAATTGGTAGAGAAGAATTCCCTGACTTGGACCTTACCATAAGAGGATCTATTTCTATTGGGAGAAGATTGATCGATCCCTTAGCTGAATTGGTTAAAATTGATCCCAAAAGCATCGGTGTAGGCCAATATCAACACGATGTGGCACAAGACAAACTTAAAAGCAGTCTTAATAATACTGTAAGCTTCGCTGTAAATAAGGTCGGAGTGAATTTAAACACTGCCAGCAAGCATTTACTTCAACATGTGGCAGGAATAGGTCCTAAACTAGCGCAAAACATTGTTGATTTTCGTAATGAAAATAGCGGTTTTAAATCGAGAAAAGAGCTTTTAAAAGTGAAGGGATTAGGCTCCAAAGCCTACGAACAGGGTGCTGGCTTTTTAAGAATAAAAAATGGTGACAATCCATTGGATGCTTCTGGAGTTCATCCAGAGAGTTATTCAATAGTCGAAAAAATGGCTAAGAGTTGTAAATCACAGATAAAGGACTTCATTGGAAGCGATGACCTGACCAAGACCATTCAATTAAATGATTTTGTAACACCTACTGTGGGAATCCCCACCCTTTCTGATATTATTAAAGAACTCAAAAAACCAGGCCTAGATCCAAGAGGTGCAGCTAAAGCTATTGTTTTTGATGATACCATTAAGAACATAGAAGATTTGCGCTCCAATATGGTCCTTCAAGGGAAGGTGACTAATCTCACTAAATTTGGTGCTTTTGTTGACATTGGGATTAAGGAAAATGGACTGATACATAAATCTCAAATAACAGATAGGTATATCGAAGATCCTTCGGAAATACTTCAATTAGAGCAAGAAGTGACTGTCAAAGTGTTAGAAGTCGATCTAATGAGAAAACGAATTCAATTGAGTATGAAATGAGTTGAGAGTCTGAAGTGAGATAGCTATTGAGAGTACTTGGTTGAACCGAAAATTAAAGGAAGTGCATGATATTTTACAAGTTTTACATATATCAAAAACATCTGATATGTATCGATAAAGAATAATCTGTGACTTTTGGACTCTAGGCTTTCGTCTCGATTAACAGAACTTCCAAATCATGAGGGACAGGCAGATTAAAAACATGAAAATGCTAATTCTGTTCATTCCATGCATCATTTTCAAACTCACATTGTCTTTTCCGTCCTCATTATCATGTTTCTTGAACATATTGAAGACATTTAAATAACCGAGTATTTTTTTGATAAATTCCATAGATAAAAATTAAACAGCAGCTATCGCCGTAATTTCAACGTTAACATCCTTCGGTAATTTAGCCACTTGAACACATTCTCTTGCTGGATAATCAGAAGAAAAATAACTTCCGTATACCTGATTTACCTTGGAAAAATTATTCATATCTTTTAAAAAAATGGAACATTTAATCACATTGGAAAAATCCATACCCGCAGCTTGAAGTACATGACCAATATTATCCATCACTTGCTTGGTTTCTTGCTGTATGTCAACACTTACTAATTCTCCTGATTCAGCATTAATGGCTATTTGACCACTAAGATACAGCACATTATCCACTTGAACGGCTTGAGAATACGGTCCTATTGGAGCAGGAGCTTTTGGCGAGTTAACGATTTTCTTCATAATTCAAAATTAATCTTAATTGTCAGTGTCTAGATAACAATTACATTGCAATCAATAATAAAAATTCATACCTTCAAAAAAAAGAGAATTTAAATACACACATGCAACATTCAAACGAAGATTTAGACGACGAAACTTATGTACCGCTTAAAGACAAAAAAAACGCTCAAAATAAAAGAGTAGGTTTTTTAGTGCTTAGCCTTATTTTATTAGGAGCAGCTATGGTTCTGTCTTTCGTCATGATTTTAAGATCAGGAGGACTTCCCAGAATTCTATTTGTCGGACTAACAATACTTCTTGGCTACATTATATATGATGCCATTATGAAATATAGATCAATTAATAAATAAATAATCAATGGCTAACAATTTTGAAAGGGTAGAACTCCCTAACCTTAATGGTAAAAAAACTGCTCTACTAGTTGTAGCAGCTATTATTGTGATAATCGTACTTACTTCTTGGCAAAAAACGGATGGAGGTAATGAAGGTTTTCAATTCATTCAATATGGCCCTAATAAAGGGATCGATCAGAAAACCGTTTATGGAGAAGGAAGACATTTCATTTTCCCCTGGAACGACTTTATCACTATGAATGTTCAAGAAAAAAGTAGAACCTTCAAACAAGACGTTCTAGAAAAAAACGGACTTCGTGTGACTATTGAATGTGCTGTCAACTATCAATTGAAAAAGGGTGCCGGTGGATGGATGTATTCAGAAAAAGGTGATGACGGAATTTGGGATAGCAAAATTGTTGATCCTACAGCAAAAGGTGCAATCAAAGATGTTGCTGGGAAATATGACGCAGAAGAGCTATACTCTACCAAAAGAGACCAAATGGAAGAAGAAATCCAAGGATTGATCGCTGAGCGCCTTGAAAGTTATAGAGTTGCTATCACCTTTATAGAAATCGCAGATGTGGATTTACCCGACATTATTAAAGAAGCTATTGAAAACAAGCAAGAGCAGGATCAGAAAAACCAACTGGCTCAGAAAAAAGAATTAGAACAAACCTATCTTGCTAATGCAAAAATTCAAACAGCTCGTGGAGATTCTGCCTCTGCAGTAATTGGAGCAGCTGGTAGAGCCGAAGCTTATAAATTAGAGTCAAGAGATTTAACTTCTGCTATTTTAAGGAAATTAGAAATAGATGCCTGGAAATCTGGAGGTGCGCAAGTACCAGAATACCTTTCCACCAATGGAAAATCATTACCATTCATTATTCAGGGGAAAAAATAATTCAAATTATATAGATACTAAAAAGCCTTCAATCATTGATTGAGGGCTTTTTTATTGCGACAGAAATCACTTACTTAAAATCTCTCTGCAACCCTACTCCTTTAAACTGCATCATCATTTTATGAATATAATTTTGATGAAAAAGAACCCTTTGCTGCAATTAACAATTATTGCTACGATACTACTTTTGCTTCTGTCCACGGATATGAAAGCTGCAGATACTACTTCGGTAAAGAGTCCTAAAGAACCAGTAGAATTAAATTCATATGCTTCGGAAGCGGACCGTATTTTTTTGCCCGGTCGCCCCATACATAACGACAATTATCATGGGATTATCACTCGAACAAATCCATTTGGGACAACAACCAGAGAAGATTTCAATTCCCCCACTTACTTCACCTTTAATCTAGAAAAAAAATTAAAATTTGGAGAAAGGAAACCACTTAGTATCGGATTGGGAATTGGAGTTCTTACAGTTATTAGTTCCCTTTCTTATGATACATACTTCGCGTCTTACCAGATGAAAATCCGCAGAAGTTACATCGCTATTCCTTTGTATGTCAAATATGATTTTCTTGTTGATAAGCGAATTAAGTTCTACACCAGTGTGGGAATTACTTCTGAAATTGGCTTATCTGGAAAATCCACAACCAAAGAGTTTGAAAATGAAGAACGTATTCGAACTACCACAGAAAACTTTAAACTTGGAATAGGACAATTCAATGTCAATGCTGGAATAGGTGTAAATGTAAAATTGTCCAAGCATTTCAACTTGTTTACAGAAGCTTCCTTAGCTCACTATTTTCACGAATCAAGATATACCATCTGGTCAGATAAGAACTTCTGGTTTAATATAAAATCTGGAATTGGAATTTTATTTTAGAATTCTATTTCAAGTAAGCCTCACTCCCGTTTCCTCTATGACAATCTGCTTCTGCTTATAAAGAGCTCCAATTGCTCGTTTAAATGCTTTTTTGCTCATGTTGAGCTCCACCATGATTAGGTCAGGACGACTCTTATCTGTTATTGGAAGAAATCCTTCATTTTCCTGAATAGCATTCAATACTGCCTGTACATCGGGGTCAATGACGTTTCGATACCCCATAGGTCGAATAGTAATATCTAATCTGTTTTCGGGTTGAATCTTCTTGACATATCCTTTCAACTGATTGCCCACTTCCAAATCCTGAAACACTTCATTATCAAAGACCAATCCTCGATGCTTGTGATTCACAATCACTACATATCCTAAATCTGATTGTCGCTGGACAATTAAATCTACTTCTTCTCCTTCCTCAATGGTAAGCTCGTCATTAGAAAGTCTTTTCTCGATCTTATTACTACCATATAACTTTCCTGACTCTCGATCTTGATACATATAAACAATGTAGGAGTTCCCTTCTTCCATTCGCTCTCCTTCCTGTTTTGGTGGGATTAACAATCCTTTTTCCATTCCCCAATCTACAAATACCCCTATATCATCAACAGATGATACTTCTAGAAAAGCAAATTGTTCCAATTGAATCTTAGGTTGAAATAACGTAGCCCTTTGAGCTCCAAATAGTCCTTCATACACAAATGCATTGACCAATTGTTCTTCTTTTACTTCTCCTTTCACATTCTTATTTGGCAACAACACTTCCGTTCCATTTCCATCTGCCAAATAGAAGCCTTGATCCTCCTTTCGGAGTACCTTTAATTCATTAAACCTACCAAGCTGAATCATGAAATTGAAATTTTCCACAAAATTACATGAAGGGAAGTTGATATAAGGGTTTTAAGGTTGCTAATTTCTATGAAGCATGGAATTACGAAAACACCTGACAACCTTCAACCTAGCCTCGGTTTCCATTTTGGTTTCCAAAAGTTCCACGATGCATTATTCTTAAGTCTTTTAATGCTGCTGCTTTTACATTTAACTGGACTGTAAAACTCTTTCGAATACCTGATGGGATGTAGTCAAATTTAAACTCCCAACAGTGCAGATCCCAAAATAATGATAACGTTGTGGGAGTCCACTCTTTGGCTTGAATGTCGTAACCTGTAGAATAGCCTACTTTCCACTTCTTAAATAGCGTGATATCTCCTCTGCTAATAATACTTTGAGTGATCGCTGCTGAATCCTTCTGCGCTTCAACATCAAAGATATTTCTTCTGTTAATTGTATATGTAAGGTTCGCACTCCAAGGCACAGAAAAATCTACAAATTCATTCCGATTTAAATCAATCTCTTCTCTCACCTCTTCTGGAACATCTGCCAAATCATCTTCTGGTTTTTCTATCTCCACTTCCTTTCGTTTAAAATCAGAACTCCTCAAAGTGGCAGTAATACCTCCCCCCATGTTCAATAATCGCGCTAATTTATGCTCAGAATCATATAGGAATGTATTGACCGTTCTGCCATTCTCATCTCTATCGTAGAGGGAATAGGAAGATGAATAATTGATATTCAACTTGGAACCTATCCTAGTTCCTGCACTTAAGCTAGGATTACTCCAATTAAGAGAATCTCTAGCAAAATCTCTACTTGTATTGATGTTAATACGATCAATCAGAGGAACCTTTTTAGCCTTATCCTCTTTTCCTTTCACTTTCATTTCCAGGTTATTCAATAACCCCAAAGTCAGTGATCCACTATTTGAATAATTCGTGGCAGAACCAAATATCCCAATTGATTGAGGGTCGTAAGTCACTACATCTCCATTTTCACCAAAAAAGCCAAATTCTTCACTTCCAGTTTTTGGGCGGTATCTAAATCCAACAGAAGGAGTAATTGTATGTCGTACTGCCTTTAACTTTTTCCCATTTCTGAATGCGAACGTACCAAATGCCTTAGTGGTGGCATTTACAGAGGCATTCCAACTGTAAGACGCATCAAACCCGCTTATAGTATCTCTCTCCGCTACCAAACTTTCCTGATCATAGGTGAGTCGAAGTGTTTCTCTGTAAATATTCGAGCTCAACCCAAATGAAGGATTGATGCTAAATACTCCTGCTTTGATACTAGTGTTGGCAGTCAACTGATTTCTAAGCCCTCCTCTAAATTCATCATAAACATTATCCATATTATTGAACCGAATATCCTGTTCCCTCAGACTCGCTCTATTTTCATAATTCCCAGTATATGTTACCCCTATCCCTTCCACAGCCTTTCTTAACACATTTTTCACGCCCGATTTGGAAGATTTAAACGGGTAAATCCTATTGGTCTGAAAACTTACCTGAGGTAAGGTAAATGAAACCACTCTAGTAGAAGTATTCTGAGAATGTCTAGCACTGGCTGTTAACGTAGCAGGTATCCTTCCATTAAAAAAGCTCAACCCACTTCTGGTAACATTTACGTTCGAACTAAATGTATTTGACAGGAAGTTTGTCTGACTTGCATTGAAATTGTTTCTAAAATTAGAGCTAGAACCGGCATTCACACTTGCAGAAAATCTCAGGTTAGGCCGAGCTTTAGAATCTAATGTGTGAGTCCAACTTACAAAAAAGTCATTCGCTTCGGAATAACCACTTAATTCTTTAAATCCGTTTTTAGTTTTAGAGTAACTCAAGTTCAAACGTCCATTGTACTTGTAACGCTTTTTATAGGAGGTGATATTTTTAAGCGCCCAACTACCTCTTGTGTATATATCTCCCAAAATTCGAGTATCCACATAATCATTAATTGGGAGATAGTAACCAAGGTCTCTAAAAAAATACCCTAGCGCTTGAGCATTTCCATAGGAAGGAATGATTACCCCTTTAGATTTCTCTGATGTATTAGGGAACCAGCCAAAGGGCAATGCTAACGGCGTGGGAACTTTCCTTATTTTTAGTATTACCGGACCAGAAACAATCTTATTGCCCTTCTCATTATTAACTAAGGCAGCCTTCTTTACGTGAAAATGAAAATGCGGATTAGGATTATCACAAGTCGTTATTTTGGTTTTCCCTAAATAAATCTTCTCTTCGTTTACCCGTTTCGTGTGCTCAGATAACAAGTAGAATTCTCCATTCTGAGTAACTACGTTACTGATATATGCTTTTTCTGTTTGAAAATTGAAGCTTATCGAGTCTGGTCTATATACATCACCACCTTGAGTAAATATAGGTTTGCCTTGTAATACTCCCAAACTATCAGGCATGCCCTTAGCACTTACCACACTAGTTCCAAAGTTATAAGATATGTAATCTGAGTTTAATTCTATGTCATCGTATTTCACTATGGCCCCGCCATATAGGAGCACTCTATTATTTATGGCATCAAATATGATTGAGTCATTAGCATCATAGAAGATAGGATATTCTAAATCTGTGCTTAGTGTATCTATGGTGACGAGTGTACTATCCTGAGTTAAGTCTTCGTTATTCAAAGAGTCAGTAACCTTTGGCGTCTGAGAATGAACCCCAAACTGACATAGGAGCACGCTACAAAGAATTAACAGCTTCTTTGTTATAAACTCACTATATATGTACCTTCCTAACATCTATGACTGGTAAATTTGTGTAAGCCACCAAAAGTGCTGACAAAACTATGGTAAACAAGATTTAAACGTATTAGTCATGAGTGCTTTTCTAAACAAAACACATTGGAGTAAACGTATCGTTTTAGGAATTCTTGCATCAGCAGTAATTCTTATGTCATACACATCGTCCCCTTATAGCAATAATAATGCCGTTCGTGTCGTAGTAATCGATGCTGGACATGGAGGGAAGGATTCTGGTAACTTAGGAACTAAGACCAAGAAAAAAGTGGAGAAAGACATTTCTTTAGATGTGGCGCTGCAACTAGGGAAATATATCGAAGACAATCATTCCGATGTAAAGGTCATTTACACAAGAAATACTGACCAATTTCTGGAGCTGAGAGAACGTGTTTCTATAGCAAATTCTGAACAAGCCGATTTGTTTATTTCTGTTCATTGTAACGCGGCTAGTCCTGCTGCTTATGGAACAGAAACCTTCGTGATGGGAATGCATAAATCTGAAGCGAGTTTGAACACAGCAATTAGAGAAAATCAATCCATTTACCTAGAGGACAATTACGAAGAGAACTATAAAGGATTCGATCCCAAAGACCCGGATACCTATATCAAACTTTCAATGAGACAGAATGTTTTTCTCAGTCAAAGTTTGAGTCTTTCTAAGAAAATTCAAGATCAGTTTAGAGATCGTGTAAAAAGAAGAGACCGAGGAGTAAAACAAGCGGGCTATTATGTGATCTCATACACCACTATGCCTAGTTGTCTAATTGAGCTTGGGTTCCTAACTAATAAACAAGAAGAAAACTTCTTGCATTCTTCAAAAGGTCAAGATTATATGGCCTCAGCTATTTATAGAGCTTTTCGAGATTACAAAAGTGAAATTGAAGGGGTTACTTTCACTAAAGAAATTGTCAAAAGAGAAGTAGAAGAAAAGGAAGAAGAAATCATCCCGATAAAAGAAACTGTGGAAACAGTGTTAGAAACTTCTAATCAAACGAAAAAAGAGAAGAAGAAAAAGAAGAAAAAGACTGATAAAGAGTTAATTAAAGGGCTCAACTACCGCATTCAATTGGTCACAAGTAGTCAAGCTGTAGACACAAAACCTAAGAACTTTAGAGGGCTTACAGAGGTGGATGAGTATATTAGCAACGGACTTTTTAAATACACCACTGGACGCTGTTCGAATTATGAAAGCGCGAAGAAACTTCAGTCCGAAATTAGAACCTTAGGATACGAAGGAGCGTTTATTGTAGCGTTTAATGGAAATGAAAAAATCAACCTTAAAGAAGCTATAAGAATCGAAAAAAAGTAAATGTCAAAAGAAGCAAAAATAGGTTTAGTCGTCCTGATATCTTTAGTATCGGGAATATGGGGACTTCAGTATCTTAAAGGAGTTAATATTTTTAGTAGTCAAGAAAGTTTTTACTCCGTTTATGATAATACAGGGGGCTTGACAGTCAGTAGTGCTGTGCAGTATGCTGGAGCAAAAGTTGGCAGAGTCAAGGCGATTTCATTGTACCATGAAAATTCTCAAGAAGTTGATTCAGCAGAAAACAATAGTGATCAAAAAGACTCGCTTATCTACAAACCAAAATGGCTAATAGAATTTACTGTTGACAATAAAAATCTTCACATCACAAAAAATACAATTGCGAAAATAGAAGGAAACCCATTAAGTGCCAGTGTAATAAACCTCATACTAGGAGATTCAACTATGGCTGTTCCTGGAGATACGCTAATGGGGAAAACAAAAAATGATCTTACAGAAACGTTTACAAGAGAACTGGAAACATTAAAAAAGAGTATCGAAAACTTAGTTGGAGGAGTTGATGGAGTTGTGGAGAATGTCAACGCTATATTTAAAGACGATGCTACACAAGGTCTTCCCGAAGTTTTTAGTTCATTAAAGAGATCTATTGCATCTTTAGAAACCACATTTCAACAAGTGAATAACCTCTTAGCAGAGAATAAAGAAAAGTTTGGAAACTCCATGGGTAATGTGGAAAAAATAACCGAAAACTTCAAGAATAACACTGGTAAGATCGATACTATATTATCTAATCTTAGCTCTGTTTCAGATAGCATTTCCCAAATAGAATTTATTTCAATCACAAATAGACTTAATAGTACAATGGCCGAAGTTGCTTCCATTACCGAGAAGATCAATAATGGTGATGGTACATTGGGTCAACTAATTAATTCTGACTCTTTAGTCATTGAGATTGAACAAACCAACAGAGAATTACAATACCTTCTCAATGATATTTCAACTAATCCAAAAAAATACCTAGGATTCTCTGTGATTGGTAGAAAAGATCGAAACGGATTCTCCAACAAAGAGGAAGATCGAATTCGAGAAATCATTAAAAAAGAAAAATAAACACGCCTATGATTTCACAAATCATATTTACTCTGTTGTTTCTTACCGGTGTGGTGGTTTTCGCCATGAAAATCAAACAAATCAGAAGAAACATATTTCTGGGAAAAGCTCTAGCCATTGATGATAATAAATCTGAACGATGGAGAACCATGTTTATGGTCGCCTTAGGCCAATCAAAAATGGTCACACGTCCAATAGCTGGATTCTTCCATATTCTTATTTACATAGGTTTTATCCTTATCAATCTAGAGGTTCTTGAAATCGTTATTGATGGCTTGACTGGACATCATAGATTTTTTGCCTCATACTTGGGTGGTTTTTATGATTTCCTAATCGGGTTCTTCGAGATTCTAGCTGTATTTGTGGTGATCGCATGTGTTGTATTTCTATACAGAAGGAATATTGGGAAAATCAAGCGATTTCAAATGCCAGAAATGAAGGGTTGGCCTAAGCTTGATGGAAACTTGATTCTAATCATAGAACTCGTGCTTATGGGTGCTCTTTTGAAAATGAATGCTTGTGACCAAATCCTTCAATTGAGAGGTGCTGATCACTATACCACAGCAGGGAGTTTTCCTATTAGTCAGTTTTTAGTTCCATTTTTTGAAGGAATGTCTGACGGTTCTCTTATCACAATGGAACGTGTTTTTTGGTGGGCACACATTATAGGAATCTTGATATTTCTTAATTATGTCCCCTACTCCAAGCATTTTCACATTATGTTGGTCTTTCCTAATACGTATTATTCAAATCTAAAGCCTAAAGGACAGTTTGATAATATGGCGGCAGTTAAAAAAGAAGTGGATCTGATGATGAGTGGTGATCCCTTTGCAGCACCACCTGAGCCTGCTCCAGATGCAGGCCCACCAGAAAGATTTGGTGTAAAAGATGTCACCGATCTCACATGGAAAAATCTTTTGGATGCCTACAGTTGCACAGAATGTGGTCGGTGTACTTCCAATTGTCCAGCGAATCAAACAGGGAAATTACTTTCGCCTAGAAAGATCATGATGGACACACGTGATCGTTTAGAAGAAGTAGGAAAAAACCTAGATAAAGAAGGAAAACCACAAGATGACGGAAAGTCGCTACTTGGAAATTTCATTACGGAAGAAGAACTATGGGCATGTACAAGTTGTAACGCCTGTACTAATGCATGTCCAATCAATATTGACCCATTAGATGTTATTTTGAACATGAGAAGATACCTGATCATGGAAGAATCAAAATCACCAGAGCCTATTACTGCTATGTTTAATAATGTAGAAAACAATGGTGCTCCATGGGCATTTCCAGCAGCTGACAGAGGTAAATGGATTGATGAATTGAATTAAAAAGAATCAAAAAATGAGTACGCCAATACAAGTGCCGACGATGGCACAAATGCTAGCATCAGGAGACGTTCCTGAAGTTCTTTTCTGGGTTGGATGTTCTGGGAGTTTTGATGACAGAGCAAAACGAATAACCAAGGCTATCGTAAAAATATTAGCCAAGGCAAACGTCAAGTTCGCAGTACTAGGTTCGGAAGAAAGCTGCACTGGTGACCCGGCCAAACGAGCTGGAAACGAGTTTCTATTTCAAATGCAGGCTGCTCAAAACATTATGGTTTTGAACGGATATGAGATTAAGAATATCGTTACAGGATGTCCACATTGCTTCAATACATTAAAAAATGAGTACCCCGAATTAGGAGGTCACTACAATGTCGTGCACCACACGCAATTCATTAATGACTTGATTAAGGATGGAAAACTCAAAATAGCCGACGGAAAATCATTTAAAGGTAAGAAAATCACTTTCCATGATCCCTGTTATTTAGGCAGAGCCAATGACATTTATGAGGCTCCTCGTGAAGCCCTTCAGAAACTCGACGCTGAACTTGTGGAAATGAAGCGCTGTAAATCTAAAGGACTCTGTTGTGGTGCCGGTGGTGCTCAAATGTTCAAAGAAGCAGAAAAAGGAGACAAAGAAGTCAACGTTGAACGAACAGAAGATGCTCTAGCAGTTCAACCTAATATCATTGCTACTGGTTGTCCTTTCTGCAATACTATGATGACAGATGGTATTAAGAATTTCGAAAAAGAAGGTGAAATTGAAGTCAAAGATATAGCCGAGCTTATAGCTGAAGCTGCAGATTTGATTTAATCACTGCTCACATACTTTCCCACACAATCCTAAGAATATCGTTTTGTCATGTACATCAACATAACCGTCATCTATTAAGTCTGGGGAATATTTCCAACTATCACATCTATTCATTATAAAAGGGTGCTTTTATTTAACACAATTTCCTCATTTAAGATGTTATAAAAAATTAACCCCATTGCGCTCACATCCACAGTCAATCTCATAACTTAGCGATTCATAAAATTCGAGTAAAATCTATGGGATTATTAGACGGTAAAGTAGCCATTATTACAGGCGCATCAAGAGGGATTGGAAAGGGAATAGCTGAAGAATTTATAACTCAGGGGGCTAAAGTAGCGTTCACCTATATGTCTTCAGAAGAGAGAGCAAATGCTTTAGAAGCAGAATTGGCGGCAAAAGGTGGAGAAGCTAAGGGATTTAAATCTGACGCTTCTAACTTCGAGTCCGCTCAAAAGTTAGCTGAAGATGTAATGGCTCATTTCGGTAAAATTGATGTACTAGTTAATAATGCAGGAATTACTAGAGATAATTTATTGATGCGAATGAGTGAAGAGCATTGGGATGAAATCATGGAAGTGAATTTGAAGTCTTGTTTTAACTTAACCAAAGCCGTGATGAGGCCTATGTTGAAAGCTAGAGCTGGCTCTATTATCAATATGAGTTCAGTGGTGGGTGTCAAAGGAAACGCGGGGCAAGCGAACTACTCTGCTTCTAAGGCAGGAATCCTTGGGTTTACAAAATCCGTAGCTCTTGAACTTGGTTCTAGAAATATTCGCTCAAACGCCATTGCTCCTGGATTTATAGAAACTGAAATGACTGGAGCGTTAGATGAATCCACTGTTGAAGAATGGAGAAATGCCATTCCTTTAAAAAGAGGAGGAACACCACAAGATGTCGCGAATCTTACCGTTTTCTTAGCATCTGATATGAGCGCATACATCACTGGACAAGTGATCAATGTTGATGGAGGAATGCTTACTTAATTAAAACTGTACTGATAGCGGTGCCATACAAAGAATAGTTGGAAGTCTTAACTCAATATCCGAATTGGTTTATTCTTTTCTGCATTTTAGCAGGAATCACATTTGCGGGTGCCCTTTATGTAAGGGATAAAATGACTAGTGATTTCCATCCGTTAGTCAAAGTAATTATTGGAATATTTCGATTTGGTGCTGTTGCCATTCTCGCATTCTTTTTACTTGAACCGCTAATTAAAAATGCGTTTATAGAGACTGAAAAACCAATCGTCGTAATTGCTCAAGATAATTCAGAATCAATTGCAATTAAAGGGGATACTGCTTTTCTTAAAACATCCTACCCTGCTCAGTTAAAACAATTATCTGACAACTTAGGGGAACAGTTCGATGTCACAAATTTGACTTTCGGTAGCGAGGTAAAAGATGGCTTCAACCTAGATTATTCTGAAAAACAAACTGACTACTCAGCGCTGTTAGATGAAATTTATGCGCGTTATTCAAATAGAAACTTAGGAGCTGTTATTATTGGTTCGGACGGGATTTATACGAAGGGAAAAAATCCTCTTTACAGCCAAACAAAACTAAAGACACCCATTTACACGGTCGCTCTTGGTGATACTACTAAATTCAAGGACCTTTTAATCCAAGAAATAGCGCACAATCGCCTAGCATATTTGGGCAATAAGTTTCCGCTCGAAATAGCGGTGGCAGCCAACTCCTTTATTGGAAAAAACACGATTCTCTCTGTTTCGAAGAATGGGAGCACTTTATTCTCGAAAACTCTTGCTGTCAATTCTGACGATTATTTGGAAATTGTCCCTGTTATATTGGAAGCCACTTCTCCTGGAATTCAGAAATACAGTATTTCTGTTTCTTCCATTGATGGTGAAGTAACTCTCTCTAACAACAGAAAGGATATTTACATAGACGTCCTTGACAGTCGACAAAAAGTGGTTATTATCGCTGCACATCCTCATCCGGACATTGCTGCTTTAAAAAGTATATTGGAGTCCAACGACAATTATGAAGTCTCTGTATTTCCAGCCAATGAGTTTAATAAGAACATCGAAGACTACAATCTGGCAATATTTCACCAAATGCCCTCAAAAATATCTGCTCAAAATGCAGTGGTTGATGAAGCATTTGCACAGAAAGTCCCATCGCTATTCATCTGGGGTGGAAAAACCAACTTTTCTTTGTTCAACAACCTTAATCTTGGTGTCAAACTTGGCAATTCTAATGAATCCTCCAATGACGTCAAAGGGTCATTAAACAGTGGGTTTAAGGCTTTTCTTAGCCACAATGAAATTAATTCACTTATCAGGAAATTGCCTCCTATAAATGTTCCTTTCGGCAGAATAGAAACGAGCCCCGGTCTGAAAACATTGTTATACCAACAGGTAGGTCCAATTACTACCGGAGACCCCTTACTGACATTCAATGAGAAGAACGACACCAAGGTGGGGATATTTACTGGAGAAGGAATTTGGAGGTGGAGACTAGTATCACACTTAGAGAAAGGAAATCATGACCTATTTGATAGCTGGTTATTAAAATCCGTTCAATATCTGGCAAGCAAAGAAGATAAAAGTCTTTTTAGAGTTTCAACAAAAAACTCCTTTGACGAAACTCAACGGATCATTTTTAATGCTGAAGTCTATAATGAAAGCTTTGAAGCTTTGAATGACCAAGAAATCAATCTTACCTTAAAAAATGAAAATGGTGACGACTTCCCATTCACTTTCAGTCAAACTGGGACATCATATAGATTGGATGCTGGAATACTTCCTGCTGGAAATTACACTTATGCGGCAAGTACAAGTGCGAGCGGAAAAAAACTCACCAAAACTGGTCAATTTAGTATTTCCCCAGTTATTGTAGAGCAACTTCGTACTCAGGCTGATCACAACCTACTTTTTAATCTCGCTCACAGAAATGGCGGGCAAATGGTTATGCCAAACGAAATAGCTCTGCTCACTGAAATTATCAAAGGAAACTCGGAGATAGTTCCTATTTCATACGAGAAAAAAACACTAACTGATTTAATCAACTATAAGTGGCTGCTCTTTCTAATTCTTGGCTTGCTTTGTCTTGAATGGCTGCTACGTAAACGAAACGGTGTATACTAAACATCACTTGTAACCACCTCTTTCACAACTTTATACATTATCACCATTCATTTTCTTTAAATCACTCCTTCTTTGCCTTCATTTTGGTTTGCTTTTTTATGCGAATATCCCCAACTTGCCATCGTAAATCTAATCGAAATAATATAATAGCATGAGACAACCTCTAGTCGCTCCCAAGAGGGGTGAAGATGACAAAGAATTAGCAGAATTAATCAAATTTTACGATGAAACCTTAGGCTTCTGTCCAAACAGCATTAAAACGATGCACCATCGTCCAAGGATTGCATATGCGTTCATAGAAATGAACAAAGCGGTGATGGAAAACAAAGGTCGTGTGACCAGCGCTCTAAAAAGACTGATGGCATATGTAAGTAGTAATACAACAGGCTGCAGATATTGCGAAGCTCATGGTATAAGAGCCGCAGAAAGATATGGAGCAAGCCAAGAACAGCTAGAAAACATTTGGGAATATAAAACTCATTCGGCGTTTAATGATGCAGAAAGAGCAGCCTTGGATTTGGCTGTAGCAAGCTCAACTGTTCCTAATTCTGTAAGTGACGAAATAGCTGAAAATCTCAGAAAACACTGGAACGAAGGAGAAATTGTAGAAATGTTAGGTGTAATGGCCTTATTTGGATATTTGAATCGATGGAATGACTCTATGGGTACAGAAATGGAAGATGGAGCCATTGCTTCTGGAAAGCAATATCTTTCTGACAATGGTTGGGAAGTAGGAAAACATAAGTACTAGGTTTTTCTCTTTTTAAAAAAAATTAAAAGTCAGGACATTGTTCTGGCTTTTTTTGTTTCTTATCTATTGTTCTCTATCTATCCACTATTTTTATCCCATGACCACTCAAATATCTAATCTAGAAGAATACAAAGAACTTTATAGCAAAAGCATTACTGATCCTGAAGGTTTTTGGAAAAGAGAAGCTGAAACGTTTCATTGGACAAAACCATTCGACAAGGTCTTGGAATGGAATTTTGACATTCCTGATGTGAAGTGGTTCATTAACGGGAAAACAAACATCACATACAATTGTTTGGATCGACATATAGAAGAAAGAGGAGATCAAACTGCGATCCTCTGGGAACCAAACAACCCTGATGATCAAGTCATTAATCTGACTTACAAAGAACTTTTAACTGAAGTAAATAAATGCGCCAATGCTCTCAAAAATCTTGGTATTCAAAAAGGCGATCGAGTAATCTTCTACATGCCAATGGTTCCAGAACTGGCTATTGGGGTATTGGCTTGTGCTAGAATTGGAGCCATACATTCTGTGGTATTCGCTGGTTTTAGCGCGCAGGCTTTAGCCGACCGAGTAGATGATGCAAAAGCTAAAATGATCATCTGTTCTGATTTCAACCATAGAGGAACCAAAAGTATTCCTGTAAAACAAGTGGTCGATGATGCGATGGGCATTTCATGCAAAAGTATAGAAACCGTCCTAGTTCATAAAAACTCAGAATTGGAAATAACTTGGAATACTCACACGGATAAATGGTGGCATGAAGAAGTAAATGGTCAAAGCGAACAGTGCCCAGCTGAAGAAATGGACAGCGAGGACATGCTTTTTATATTATACACTTCTGGTTCCACTGGAAAACCCAAAGGAGTTGTTCATACTGTAGGAGGTTATATGGTTTATACCTGCTTTAGTTTTAAAAATGTATTTCAGTACAAAGACAATGACGTCTATTGGTGCACAGCAGATATTGGTTGGATCACTGGTCATTCATATATCATTTATGGACCATTATTAGCAGGCGCCACAACCATGATGTTTGAAGGTGTCCCTACATTTCCTAACCCAGGTCGATTTTGGCAAATTTGCGAGAAACACCGAGTGAATCAATTTTATACTGCTCCTACCGCCATAAGAGCACTCATGGCCTGTGGAAATGAGTTCCCATCAAACTATGACCTTACTTCAATCAAAGTATTGGGTTCGGTAGGAGAACCCATTAACGAAGAAGCATGGCACTGGTATGACAAGCATATAGGAAAAGGAAAAGCGCCAATAGTTGATACATGGTGGCAAACCGAAACAGGAGGTATAATGATTACCCCTCTGCCCGGAATCACAGACACCAAACCAACTTATGCCTCTTACCCCCTTCCAGGAATTCAAGCTGTTTTGGTAGATAAAGAAGGAAACGAGTTGCTTGAAAACAATGTAGAAGGACTATTGTGCATTAAATATCCGTGGCCATCAATGATTCGAACGACTTATGGAGATCATGAACGATGTAAAAACGTATACTTCTCCTCCTTCAAAGGGATGTATTTTACGGGTGATGGTGCTCGAAAAGATGAAGAAGGTCGTATTCGAGTAATTGGTCGAGTAGATGATGTGATTAATGTATCAGGTCATCGAATGGGAACCGCCGAAGTAGAAAATGCGATCAATGAACACCCTAATGTTATTGAATCTGCCGTAGTGGGATATCCTCATGAAATAAAGGGGCAAGGAATTTATGCATACGTCATCACTCAAGGAAAAGGATTAGATGATGAATTCAGAAAGGAGATACTAGCGGTAGTAATTAAAGAAATCGGACCTATAGCCAAACCAGATAAAATTCAATTTGTAAACGGTGTACCCAAGACCAGATCTGGAAAAATTATGAGAAGAATACTCAGAAAAATAGCTTCTAATGACACCAAAACTCTAGGAGATATCTCCACATTGCTTAATCCGGAATGTGTTAAAGAAGTAATGAGCGGGGCGCTGGTATAAATTAAAAGCAATAACCCACGTGTAGCCCTAAACTTATGTGATAGTCTTCAGGATCATAGGCTACCTCAAAAGCTGGTCCTATATGAAAATCTCCAAGTTCGTACTCGTATGAGGCCTCTATATGTAAAGAAAATCTGGGATCATCAAAGTTGTTTTCCTCAAAAGTGACTCCCGGAGACGCTATAAGATTCCAAAACTCTTTGTACCTGTATGCTGCTACAAGACTTACCGTATTATGCTTGTGTTCATCAAAAATATGCTCGTACCCTAATCCGTAACCAAATGAAGTTTCTTTATATGCACGAACATAATGTGCATGAAACCCATAGCTGAACTCGGCTTCGTTAACAAAGTAAACTGGCGAATTAGCGATACCAATTTCATTTTTGTGATCATGATGACCTTCTTCTACTTCTTGAGATTTCCCCACCACTCCAGACAAAATCACGAGTAACATTAAAACTATCCTTTTCATTAATTATATTTGTAACATCGTTGCAAATACAATACAAATGCAACAATGTTGCATAAAAGCATGGAGAATTTATTAAAGCAAAAAAGCCTCAGCATTACTCCGTTCAGAACGGAAGTATTGACCATTATTTCAGAATCATTGCATGCCGTATCCGTTTCTTACATAGAAGATGAACTTTCTTCTTACAACCGAATCACGTTGTACAGGACGATCAAAACATTCGTAGCTTCGGGACTCATTCATGAAATAGCTATTTCTGGTAAGGAAACGGCTTATGCCCTCTGCAAGGAAAACTGCAAAGCTGATCACCATCACCACCAGCATATTCACTTTTCTTGCAATACTTGTGATGAGATTTTCTGCGTTGAATCCTCGAGATTTCCTGAAGTCACACTTCCTAACTTTCAAATAAAATCACTGGAAATTCAAGCATCAGGAATCTGTCAAAATTGTTCAGAGAACTAGAACTTGTTTAAGGTTGAAATGAAATTTTCGAGCGTGAACTATTGGTTTTACTGGCGAAGCTCCATTTTTTCTGCATAGCTTTATTGCTATGAAGAAAAAATTAGCTGAAGTTCAGTGAGACCAGGAGGTTACGCGCAGTTTTTTAGTTCGACTTTAAACAAGTTCCTAATCAAGGAATTCCCAAAAACTTATGCTGTTGAACCGACATTCTCCAATTGGGGTTAGAACGAATGAAATTCAAAATAAGAGGTTCTGTTTCATCTCTCTTGTCCCATTCAGGTTGCAAAAATAGCTGACAAGATTTTTTGATTTTTTTAGAATGCTCTTGAGCCCAGGATAAATCATGCTTATTTAATATGATCACCTTAAGCTCATCGGCCTCAGCATAAAATTCGTCCAATGGAGCCTTAAATTTTTTGGGGCTGAAAGTCACCCAGTCCCATGAACCACTTAGTTTATGCGTCCCGCTGGTTTCAATATGTGTTCGAATTTCCTTCGACTGTAGAGCTTTCGTCAACTCTGAAAGATTGTGCATCGCCGGCTCTCCACCAGTAATGACTACTAATTTAGCCTCTGCCTCCGTTACCCAATCTACAATCTCTTCAACTGAAAAATGAGGATGAGCATCTATCGGCCAACTCTCTTTTACATCACACCAAAAGCAACCTACATCACAACCACCCAGACGAATAAAGTATGCTGCACAACCAGCATAATGTCCTTCGCCTTGCATTGTATAAAAATGCTCCATCACAGGAAGTGTATATGTATCAGACTTCATTGGGGCGGCAAAGTTAGGGATTCACTTGTTGCGAGTCGAAATTTTTTTTTCTATAATCTAGATGTATTTTGCTCATCACAACTTAAACATAGAAAGGTATGTTATTGAACTATAACCAATTCAATTCTGTATTAATTTTGTCTCGTTTACAATTACTTAAACTACAAAACAATAAGTCTATGGTTCAGGCCAAACCCTATCTGAAAATTGCTCTCTCTACATTTGCTTATAAGTTTAAAAACAATAAGCTTAGACTTAAGAAAATTCATCTAAAAAAGGGGTTTAGGATATTAATCTTGATTCAGATATCTCTGATGTCTCAAGCTTCAATTTTATCTGGACAAGATATCAAAAAAGACTCCCTTGAAATTAAAGTCGTACGCATATATACAATTGATGATGAGCAATATAAAGGAGAAATCATAAGTCAAAACAATCAAAAAATAGTCTTAAAAACTAGGCGTGGAAACCAAGAAATCTCAATGGTCAACGTTAATTATATTGAAGGTCTCAATTCCCCTCGCAGCTATGATTCAACAGATTTTTTAAGATCAAGATATGCTATTACCTCCTCTGCTATTCCAGTAAAACGAGGAAGAGGATATTATCAAAATATATCTGTTATTTATAATTCACTTGGGTATGGAGTTACTAAGAATGTTTCTTTAGAAGTTGGAAGTGGTATTCCTTATCGTAGTCGGAAAAGAAACAGTGTATTTATTCCATATCATTATAGAATTCAGACAGGTTTTAAGCTTTCAAAAAAAATATATCTGGGAGCAGATTTTACTAAAGCGAATATCGGGTATGCCAGGACCGTTCAATCATCACCTGATTACAATCCTTCATTAGTCTCAGCAAAAACAACTTTAATCTTTGATTATTTTCATTTTTCCGCAGGCATCCTTCATAATTTTAATCCTGATTCTAGATTGAGTACCGCAGGCAGTTTCTCAGCGTTTTTGGGCATAACTCATAACTCATAACTTAGCATTTATTTCTGACAGTTGGTTCTATAAAGAAAAAAGACTTAGTCGCGAATTATATCTAATAAGAGAGCCGACATATTTTGGCCTTCATGGTTTTAGGTTTATTGGAGATAAAGCTTCATTATCCATAGTTACTGATTTAAAGTATAACAAGGTTTTAGGCTTCAGAATTGCTGGAGTAAACTTCAAGTATGTTAGAAAGTTTAAAATTTAATAATGAACTAGATCACTTATTACCAGCATTCAATAGTTATTCTCCCATAACAAACGCTTCTACCCTCCTATTTTTATAGTCGTCTTCATACCTAGGCATTGTCTCCCCCTTGTGTACCTCCAAAATTCGTCCTGTATCAATCCCATTGACAAGGAGGTATTCCTTTATACCTGATACTCTTTTAATTGATAGCTTGAAATTATACTTTGTCGGCCCGACTTGATCAGCGTGTCCTATCAATTGGATCTTACTTTTAGGGTGTTCTTTTAATACCTCCAACATTTCATCTAGCTTCTCTGTTTCCGTGGTTTCAGAACTATTCTTATCAAATTGCACCTCATATGATGAAAAGTAAGAGAATATGCTTCCATTCTCTATTAGTACTGCCGAATCCCAAAAACCATCAGATGCATCTGCAATAGCAATTTTTAACTTGTACTCCTTTCCAGGAATGACTTTCTCTCTAATGTCCAACACTTTAGTGAATCCATCATACAGGAGTTTTTGACTCCCATCGTTTCTTTGATACAGATAAGAATTTGTGCTTTCGCAATATGGATTCGATGGGTTTCCTGCATTAACTGTGTTAATACTAATTGGCAAGTCTTGATTAGGAACCAAAGCTATATTCCTCTTTTTCTGCCCATCTTCAGATAAATAGAATGCAAAAACATCATTATAAGGAGAACACACATATTCATCATATTCTTCCGAAGCAAAGACGTATCTATAATACAATGTATCAGCACTGGGAATAAATTTGATCTCTACCACTCTGGCATCATAAGTTTGCAAGCCGTTAATTTCTTTACTTAGATCCGAATCCCCGCTCTTAACTGAACTTTGTATCAAATTGCTCATAGCTTGCGGATCCAGTTGAAGCGAATCGGGGATCACCTGAACAATTTCTTCTGATTCTGAAGAATAGACGAGATCAAGTTCCAATGAGGTGTAATTCTCTTGAGAGTTTTCACTGGTTACATTATCAACTACTCCAGTAGATAAAATCATTCCTTGGTTGATCCCCATATAGCTCACTGGATCTATGAAAAAACCCATCACGTGGCTTTCCGAGCTAAAATTAGTTTCTACATCAACAATTTTAACTCCATAAGAAACCAAACCATTTATTATTTTATCTCCTGTAAATTGCTGATTATCCTGAGGAAAAACTTCTATTTTTGATTTCTGAGCTGAAGAGTTTAATGCTATGAATATCAATGTGGCTAATGCTAAATAGTGCTTAATCATCTGTGAGCTTTATTCTCTATAATGCCTTAGAGTTCACAAAAGATACCCCTAGCTATGAAAAAAAACAAAGTACACTATACTAGACAAAGAGCATTGTCCCATTAGACTTGATATTGGCATTCTGTCAAAACAAAAAATTCCGCACCGTGAGTTTAAGGAAGAACTCATAAAAACAAGATCAAAACCACCAGAAGCGCTTTGTAATCCTCCGGTTTAATGCCACAAGGGCCAAGGCCCGCCATTGCAACCTCACAGAGTGGTTTTCAATTATAATGCTGTTAGCTCTCCAAACATGTTCGGTGCGGAACTATTTTAAATATTTTAATTACTTATTATCTCCTTTAAAGTAATTTTCTTTACTGTCAAATAATACATTAAAGGTAGTCATACTGCCGTAACACCTGGTAATATATTGTTGAAGATTTACTTTTTCTTCATCACTTAGTGATTTATGAGAGTTAATACTCTGCTCCAATACACGAAGTCGATCTCTCATCATCACAATTTTGTGGAAGAATGTTTCAATTGGAATTTCTTTTGGCTTCAAATCCAAATCAGCTGGTTGCAGAATCATAGTTCCTCCATCCCATTTCCCTCCTAACTCTATGAGTTTTGGCTTTTCAATATATTCTTCAAGAATGCCTCTTAGCTTCTCCTCAATTGTTTCTATATCTACTCCTTCTTCCTCATTATTCAAATCAGAAGGTTCCAATAACTCCAAATCGTCGTAGGACTTACCGATCTCCCTCTCTC
This sequence comes from Flavobacteriales bacterium, assembly GCA_965224545.1. GTDB lineage: Bacteria > Bacteroidota > Bacteroidia > Flavobacteriales_D > Sanyastnellaceae > ASP10-05a. Next base: position 37,927 of record CBDCZM010000001.1, read on the forward strand.
CCTCATCTATGAAAAAGATTTTCCAAAATTGTGCATTTTCGCCGTAAATAGCTCCCTCACCGTACTTAGGATGTTCTATTTTAGCTCCAACAGATAGTTTCATTTTTTTCAAATTTATGGTCCTGAATGTACGTTGTAAATGAAAATTTTGTTGCCAGATCACACTAAAAAATCATGTCCAAGAATCGATTAAAATTTTTAAGTCTTGTGGGATTACGCATATCCATAGCCACCTGTGTTTTAGGATGGTATATGATTATTATGCACCATTCTTTTGGGAAATTCGTCTTTACAATTGGTGCTGGTTTTACTATTCTCGCTTATACTCTTAGAACCATATTTAAGGACAAGCGTCGATTTGAGGATTGGATCAAATTAGCACTCGTTATTTCTATATTTAGTCGAGGAATTATTGGCACCAATCATTTGCCGTTTCCTGATCTTGTGTGGGCTATCTTAGGTGGGATCATCTTGATCTCTATAGTCATCCTTTTTTTTAGAGATTCAAGCAGCTTAATCCCCAGGGCACGAAACCATGCTGTTTCTAAAATTCTCTTTTCGGCAGCAGGAACATTTATAGCCATCGGCGTGCTATTTAAAATAATGCATTGGCCATATGCAGCTCCTCTTATCCTTGTGGGAAATGTTTCTTTGATTCTGTGGCTCGTTATTGAACCATTTTTACAGCCAAAAACGATAACTGATCATTCCTCCATAGCATTTAATGAAGACTTAGCATTAGATGAAATACTAACACAAGAACAAGGTAATTACTACAAAGTAAAACGGTTCTCTAAATATAGACCTGTATTTTTCTTGGCGGTGGCTTTAATGATAATTGGTTTGGGAATGAAAGTATTGAGCTATCCAGGAGCATCAATCGTCATTCTAGCAGGTTTTATTGTCGGAGGTGGCTATTTGTTTCTAACCATTAAAAAGTAGTTTTACTTCACCGTTTCTCCATATAGATCATAAAAATCTGCTGAGATAATCTTAATCTCTGCAAAATCTCCGACTCTTAAATAATCGGTTTTTGCCGATATGTGTACTTCATTATCTACCTCTGGAGAATCATACTCTGTTCTCCCGATAAACTCTCCACCTTCCACTTTATCTATCAACACTCTAAGAGTCTTTCCAACTAGTTTCTGATTCTTTTCATAACTAATTTGGCTTTGCAATGCCATAATTTCTTCTGCTCTCGCATGTTTCACCTCTTCAGGAACATCATCTTCAAGATTAAAAGCATGCGTATTCTCCTCGTGTGAATATGTAAATATACCCAGTCTATCAAATTTCATCTCCTCTACCCACTCCCTCATTTCTTCAAAATCTTCTTGAGTCTCTCCTGGATATCCAGCGATTAACGTAGTTCGAATGGCTATCTCTGGTGAAATCTCTCGGATAGAGTTGATCAATTCAGTCGTTTTCTCCCTAGTAATACCTCTTCTCATCGACTTTAAGATCTTAGAAGAACCATGCTGCAAGGGGATATCCAGATAGTTCGCCACATTAGGATGAGTCTTTATGGTTTCAATCACCTCCATTGGAAACCCTGATGGGTATGCATAATGAAGTCTCACCCATTCTATTCCTTCTACATCAGCCAGCTTGTTAACTAACTCATCCAAGTTTCGCTTTTTGTAGATATCTAAACCATAGTAGGTTAAATCTTGCGCTATCAATAAAAGTTCTTTCACTCCCTGAGCTGCTAGACTTTCTGCTTGCGATACTAATTGCTCCATTGGAGTAGATCTATGCTTCCCTCTCATAATAGGGATTGCACAAAATGAGCATGGACGGTCACACCCCTCAGCAATCTTAAGGTATGCAAAATGACTTGGGGTTGTCAATAATCTTTCTCCCAGCAACTCACTTTTGTAATCCGCTTTTAATGTTTTTAGTAATCGAGGAAGATCTCTAGTTCCAAAAAAAGAGTCCACCTGAGGAATTTCCTTTTCTAAATCTCCTCCATAACGCTGAGAAAGACAACCTGTTACGTACAGCTTATCTACCTTACCTGCATCTTTAGCGTCTGCATAATGAAGAATCATATCTATTGATTCTTGTTTTGCATTTTCGATAAAGCCACACGTATTGATAATAACAATTTCCGCATCGGAATTCTCTTCTTCATGCTTTACCTCAAATTCATTGGCTTTCAGCTGAGCCATTAGCACTTCTGAATCATAGATGTTCTTAGCACAGCCTAGAGTGACCACATTGACTTTATTCTTCTTTAGTGTTCTAGCTTTCATCTGATTTACTTACCAAAAAGAGAATCTACAAATTCCATTCTATTAAATATTTGAAGGTCATTCATTCCTTCTCCTACCCCAATATATCTTACAGGAATCTTAAACGTATCTGAAATTCCAATAACTACACCACCCTTAGCTGTACCATCAATTTTGGTCAACGCTAGCGAAGAGACCTCTGTAGTCAGAGTAAACTGCTTCGCTTGTTCCATGGCATTTTGTCCTGTACTTCCGTCCAGAACTAGCATTACATCATGAGGAGCATCGGGAATCACTTTTTGCATTACGCGTTTGATCTTGCTCAACTCATTCATCAGATTTACTTTGTTATGAAGTCTCCCTGCTGTATCTATAATCACTAAATCCGCCCCTGAAGCTTTTGCACTTTGTAATGTGTCAAAAGCGACACTAGCTGGATCTGCATTCATTCCTTGTTGAACAATTTCTACTCCCGCTCTTTCTGCCCAAATTTTTAGTTGATCCACAGCTGCTGCTCTAAACGTATCCGCCGCTCCTAACACTACTTTTTTTCCTCGTTGTTTAAACTGATGAGCCAATTTCCCTATAGTCGTCGTCTTTCCAACTCCGTTTACTCCTACTACCATAACCACATAAGGATTACCATTGGTAGTCTCTGGGATCACAAAATCCTCTTGATCAAGTGAGTTTGATTCTTTAAGAAGAGAAGCTATTTCTTCCTTTAAAATCCTATCCAATTCGGATGTTCCGGTGTATTTATCCTGTTTTACACGCTCTTCTATTCTATCAATAATTTTAAGAGTAGTTTCAACACCAACATCGCTTGTAACCAACACTTCTTCTAGGTTATCAAGTACCTCAACATCTACTGTACTTTTACCAGCTACCGCTTTAGTAAGCTTGGAAAATACACTTTGCTTGGTTTTTTCTAAACCTTTGTTGAGACTTTCTTTATTCTCTTTTTTCTTGAAGAATGAGAACATGGGCGTGTTTTTTGAATATAAAAAGGGCTCTTGCGAATATAGCAAAAGCCCTTTCTTAAAATATCTTTTATCTAAAATTAAGAATTAGCGATCCAGTCTTTAACTTCCTCGTTTCTTACGATAGCTGTTTTGAACCCATAGGCTCCAGTATCAGCATTCTTAATCATTTTAATTACTTTGGTGTGTTGTTTACCTCCACCTTTTTGTAACGATGCTACGGTCTTCTTAGCCATGACTTAATTATTTAATCTCCTTATGAATAGTATGCTTCCTAAGGATTGGGTTGTACTTTTTTAATTCTAATCTCTCAGGTGTGTTCTTTCTGTTTTTTGTAGAAATATAACGAGAAGTTCCTGGTTTCCCAGACTCTTTATGCTCTGTACATTCTAATATCACCTGAACTCTATTTCCTTTTTTTGCCATAATCTGCGTTTTCGGGTCGGCAAAGATAATACTTTATTGGCAATAAAACCAAACCTTTCATCGTCAAAATTAGACAGTGTATTTTACACTGTCAAGTGTTCAGAAATGCTGCCCTTAAAAAGGAATTATACAGCACGAACTTTTAAATTTGATAGATTAAACACTTCCCAAACTCGTTTAAAGAATGGCTAGAAGAAAAACCGTGTTAAAGAATAGAAGTATAAAGGCCGAATCTACTCCTAAAACATCAGCAAAAGCTCAGAAATCAAAAGCACCTAAAAAACGGGGAACACTTTCTAAGATAGCGGGTGATTCAAGAACTCCAAAAATAATTGGTTTTGGATTGGTAGTTATATCACTATTCATACTTGTCTCAAGCGTTAGCTACTACTCTTCACATACGCATGATGCAGTGCTATTAGAAAGCAGCACAGCTTTGTCTAGTGACCAAGCAAATACACAGTACCATAATTCTCTGGGAAAAACAGGTGCCGTTATTAGCAATTTTTTTGTAAAGAAGGGGTTTGGGTTTGCCATTTTCATTCCTATCGTTCTACTAGGACTATGGGGAGCAAAGATTCTTAAAAAGTCTCTTCCTCTAAATATGACATCTCTCTGGTTAAAAGGAGCATTCTTAGCTTTCTGGATTTGCATAGCTATGTCCTTTCCTTTTTTATCAGAAATACTGTTGGCAAATGGAGAGACCGTTATCCACGATCCATACTTATTAGGAGGAGGAGTTGGATTTGGGCTTAGTCTTTGGCTAAAAAATGCCATAGGCACATTCGGAACGGCATTGATTCTATTGCTTTCTCTTGGAACGTTTCTAATTGTAAGTTATGACGGTTTATTAGAAAAGTTAATGATGAATTTCCCTTCATTGAAAGGCCGGCAAGTATCCACTGAGGAAGAGGAAGTCGAATCTGAAACTCTCAGAAACCCTGTTAGAAAGAGAAACGAACAACTTATTGGTGAGATTATTCCACCACCTGAACCTGTCGTTACCGAAGCTACTGATTTGATTGATGATATTCTCTCCGATGATATCGTCACTCCTCCAGATGAAATAGACGAGCTTATTAATGATATTAGCTCAGAGGAAATAAATGATGCTGAATTGTCTGTTTCAATTCCTGAGCCTACTGAAATTGAGTCAGTTAAGATTGAAGACGAACTAGATGTAGAAATTGCTACTGAAATTGAAGAAGAAACTCTTTCAGAAGACGAAATCGACGAAAAAGTTCAGGAATTCGGAGAATATGATCCAAAACTAGATCTCTCAAGATTCGAATTGCCAAATATTGATTTACTTCAAGAGCATGGATCTGGTCAAGTTCAGATCAATAAAGAAGAGCTTGAAGAAAATAAAAACAAGATTGTAGCAACACTAAATAATTACAAAATTGAAATCTCCAAGATTAAAGCTACCGTTGGTCCAACGGTCACTCTTTATGAGATCATTCCAGCTCCAGGAGTACGAATTAGCAAAATTAAGAACCTAGAAGATGATATCGCGTTGAGTTTATCAGCTCTGGGAATTAGAATCATCGCCCCTATTCCGGGAAAAGGAACTATTGGAATTGAAGTACCAAACTCCAATCCTCAGATAGTTTCTATGAAAAAACTAATTGCTTCAGATAAGTTCCAAAACACAAAAATGGAACTTCCTATCGCATTAGGGAAGACAATTTCAAACGAAACTCTTATTGTGGATTTGGCCAAGATGCCTCACCTTCTGATGGCTGGTGCGACTGGACAAGGTAAGTCCGTAGGTTTGAACGCGATTCTTGTATCACTGCTGTACAAAAAGCACCCTGCTCAAATAAAATTTGTACTAGTCGATCCTAAGAAAGTAGAACTTACACTCTTCAACAAAATTGAAAGACATTATTTAGCGATGTTACCTGATGAGGAAGAAGCGATTATCACAGACACCAGTAAAGTGGTGAAAACACTGAATTCACTGTGTGTAGAAATGGATGCACGTTACGAACTGCTCAAAAATGCCATGGTGCGTAATATTAAGGAGTATAATGTCAAATTCGTTCAGAGAAAGCTAAATCCAGAGAATGGCCATAAATACATGCCTTACATAGTTCTGGTGGTAGATGAGTTCGCGGATTTAATTATGACAGCGGGTAAAGAAGTCGAAACCCCTATTGCTAGGTTGGCTCAACTAGCCAGAGCCATTGGTATACATTTGATTATAGCTACACAAAGACCTTCGGTAAATATAATTACAGGTACTATTAAAGCCAATTTCCCTGCGAGAATAGCCTTTAGAGTCACTTCTAAGATTGACTCAAGAACCATTCTTGATGCGGGGGGTGCGGACCAGCTTATTGGACGGGGAGATATGCTTTATAGTTCAGGAAGTGACTTGACCAGACTACAGTGTGGTTTCGTTGATACACCAGAGGTAGATGAGATTTGTGACTTCATTGGATCTCAGCAAGGATACCCATCAGCCTTCATCCTACCTGAATTCATTGATGAAAATGCCTCAGAAATTGGTAATATTGCAGCTGAAGATCGAGATAAGATGTTTGATGAAGCAGCTCGTATGATCGTGATGCATCAACAAGGCTCTACTTCATTGATCCAAAGAAAATTAAAACTAGGGTATAACCGAGCAGGAAGAATTATTGATCAATTAGAAGCGGCAGGTATTGTTGGACCTTTTGAAGGAAGTAAAGCTAGAAAGGTCTTAATACCGGATGAATATAGTTTGGAACAGTTATTGGGTAACGAATAGGAAATTAAAGGATATGAATATTTTTAAAGGAGCTTTATTCATGTTATGCTTATGTATAGGAAGCATAGCTATAGGACAAGACGCCAAAGCGGTCTTAGACAAATTAAGTACGAATGTTAAATCATATTCTGCGATGTATGTGGAATATGACATGGAACTCAATGACGAAAAGGCAGGAGGTTCTGTGGCAAAAGAAAGTGGCAAAGCTTGGTTGAAAGGAGAAAAGTTCAAAGTTTTCACAGCTGACTTCAAGATTTATTGCGATGCTCAAAATATTTGGGCATATGAAAACGAGTCGAATTTTTGTTCAATCAACGATTATGAAGAAATCCAGGAGGAAAAAGGATTTTCTCCAGCGGACTTATTCACTATTTGGGAGACAGGTTATAAGCAAGAACACAAAGGGAAATCTGATGGATTTACTAGAATTAACCTCTACCCTATTGATACTGAAAATCCGTTTCATACTATCAGTCTTTTAATTGATGAAAGTAAAATGGAAATCAAGCAAGCGACTATGAAAAGTAGAGACGGACAAAAAATGATTTATACTATTACCAAATTCACTTCTAACCCTGGTGTTACTGATGCAGATTTCACCTTTAGCCAAGCGGATTATCCTGGAGTTGAAGTAGATGATCAGCGCTTCTAAGTGAATCAATAAAATATTCTTAATTAAAAAACCTTCTCTGAACAGAAGGTTTTTTTTGTGTATTTACACAGATAACACCTCAACTCTGTCGAATAATCACAATTCTGCTATTGCTTCCAACCCCAACATCTCGACATAAGCAAATCAATCATGGCTTGAAAAGCTGAGAATCAATAGGCTTATAATCATTAAGGTATCAATACACCACATTTTTTTGTACTTTCAACACGTATCAAATTTATTGCTTAACCAAAAAATAAATTTGCTGGAATTCTAAAGTTATAGAGGGTATTCATGCAATTGATATTACTTAAATCTTGACTCGTAGTATGTAGAAATACTGCACTCATTGAATTTGTAATTATTAATTAAACCCTATATAAAATGAAAAATCTCATATTTTCTTTATTATTTATTTGTGCTTTCGTGCCTTCATATGGTCAATCCGATGTGATAGTAGAAAGTACCAGTGATGAAAAACCAGTGTGTGGAGGACCTTCCACTAAAATTGAAATTACAACCCCTGAATATACTTTTGTAATTCCAGGAGGCGCTACAGCTGCAGGAGGAACTAGAAAACTGGTCGGAAAAATAGAAGGTAATCCAAAGTATTTTGGATTTGAATGTCCTGGTTGTCCTGATCCTGCGGACAAAGGATGTATAGCAAAGGTAACTAGTGTATTTGGACTAACAGACTACACAATAGATGGAGATACGATCAAATTCCCATCTCAGAAAATTTCTGTATATATAAAATGTACTGGTTGTACAGAGACTTCAGATAGTAGACCAGAAGATGAGTCTGAGGCTATAGCGGAACCTTCTGCACTTGATAGAAGCTTTAAACTATATCCTAACCCTACTCAGAGTGTTGTTCACATAGAACTTCTAGATTCCGATGATTCTCAGTATGATATTCAAATACTTTCAATGGCCGGAAAACAAGTGAAATATATAAAGATGTTATCTAGCAGCACTAATAGCAACAGACAAATTATCGATCTTAGTGATGTAGCTAAGGGAATGTACATCGTGAATTTGAGATCTTCGAACGGACTATCTGAAAGTAAACGACTAATTGTACAATAGAACCATATAAACCTGATTGAACACAGTCGTTTTAACTCAAATTATGCAGTAGAACTTTGTTATGAGGTTTAAACCATAACAGAATTTTAATGTGTAATTCGGGTTTAAAAAGAGTCTGTCTAATTGCGGACTCTTTTAAACTAAAAGGGCGCTTCAAATTTTGAAGCGCCCTTTTTGTCTTGCGGTGGATTGTACTTGGCATTTATATCTTTAGTCCGACCAAACTCACGTCGTCTATTTGTTCAAAGTCTCCTCTCCATTTCTTAAATACATCCAGTATTATTTGTTTTTGGATGTCCATAGATTTTCTACTATGCTCTATGAGTAATTTATAGAAATTAGATCCGAGGAATTTTTTGTTTTGAGGTCCACCAAACTGATCCTTAAATCCATCGCTAAACAGATATAAAGCATCATCTTGCTCTAAAAGAACAGTTTTAGTAGAATAATTTCTTTGTGGGTTATAATGAGCCCCTCCTACAGGATACTTGTCACATTCTAGATCAATTAGCTGACCATTCCGTACAATAATTGAATTCTGATTGGCTCCTGCGTATTTGAGCGTCATTTTCTTCTTATTGACCAAAGCTATCGAAACAGCCATTCCATCGTCCAAATTCTCCTCCTTCTCCTGCTGCAATAATCGAATCAATTTCTTATTTGCCAAATTCAAAATTTGATCTGGCTCTGTGATTCCATAATTCACGACAATCTCATTAAAGATGGTATTTCCCAATACGGACATCATCGCTCCTGGAACCCCATGTCCGGTACAATCTGCATGAATTATTAGGAATTCATCAGTACCATTGATTTTGTGGTGCCAATAAAAATCCCCGCTTACAGTGTCCTTCGGTAGATTGATTGAGAAAAAATCCGAAAATTCTTTTTTCAATTTATCATTATCTGGCCAAAGTGCTTGCTGGATTCTTCTTGCATATGAAATACTACTACTAATCTCTTGCTGTTTAAAGTCTGAAATTGACTTCCGCTCCAGCTCAATAGCTTTTCGCCTCTGTTCAATTTTAAGCACTTTTGATATCATTTGAAACATAGCGATTCCAATCGCTAGATATATGATTAAACTGATAAATGAATGCTTGATTAGATTTTCTCTAGAACTAGCTAAAAATTCTTTAAAAGGCAAGTCCATTTGAATTGCGCCTATGATCTCCTTCCTACTGTTTTTGATTGGACTAACAACGGAAAGCCATTCACCAGTATCTGATGTATATTCTTCTAACTTACCTCCGAAATAATAATAATCATGAAGTTGCTCTGGGGGATTGTTGTATTTATGTCTGTAATAGGGACTCTCATTTGAGGTAACTCCTATCTTAAATTCCCCGGAATAATCATCTTTATGAATCGTATAAATATCACTACTAAAAGCATTTACATGATGACATTTATTGAGAAGTTCATGTATTTCATCATACGTTTTGGATTGTCCAGATGTGGAAATCGCATCAGGGGACGTATAAATAGTGAGCAAATTTTCGAGGTTATCTCCATTTATACTCACAGCTAGCGTATTAGCTACGGCATACATTCTATCCAAACTCTCCGATTTCGATCTGTTTATAGTATCGAAGTAGTTAAAAATGATAAAATATGAAGTAAGCGAGATAAGGCCGAGAAAAATTACTACGAACACCTTACCAGTACCTACTTTAAATAGTGAAGTCATATGAGTTAGCAATATGGTGTATAAGCATACTCACATTTACGAAAAAAGTTTCGAGACTATTCTATCGGCTTCAATTTATAATCTTCGAAAAACATTATGTGTGTACCATGATTCTCGAAACCAGAATCTGGACCAACTGCCTCAAAGTTGAATTGATAATCAAGAATGCCATCTCTAGAAATCGAATCGAAGTGATAGGTGAAATCCAATCCGTGCTCTTTAAGACCTCTCCCGTAAAACAGCATCACATCATAACCTAATATAGCGTATTCATCGATCACGTCATCATATTCCGAATTGTACAACTTAGAAAAATCGCTGACTTTCTTAGAGTTATAATCGCCTGAAAAATAGGTGGGAATATGAATATTGAACTTATTTCTAGTATTGGCGTCGATATAACTACTGTCCATCCACTTATCTGTTAAGAAAATACACATATCACTCTCAGCACGGATAAATGGTAAAACATTGACTAATTTTCCTAATGAAATTTTCTCATCAGTTGGCATTACTACAATGTTCTTTTGTGTTGAAGATAGCTTTGATTTCAGCGTAGATGCTGATAAGTCATCCACCGCAATAATTTTCAGTCTCCTAGTCTTCATCAGAGAACTATCAGCTAACGCCCGATAATAGGACTTTTCAAATGCATCAATATTTCGCTTATCCTTTACCCATTTGGTGGTGATCAAAATAACATTTGGATTGTGTTTTTGCGCAGCAATATACTCCGCCACTTCTGCCATCATCGTACTTTGTGATGGGGTTACTTTACTGACATTTGGATGACTCAACAACAGCTTTCCACTTTGTCGAGTCGGGCAAACGACATGAGCACCGCTTCCATCGGCTATTTCAATAATTTTAGAAAGAGGGGCCTTTTGAAATGGTCCTATAAATAAATCCATCGAGTGCAACTTCTGGTCACTTGCTAATAGCTTTGTTTGGGATTTGTTATTTGTTATATTCAAGACATGCATATTCATAGACAAGCCTTCTTCTTGAAGCTTTAACGCAGCTAAATGCGCTCCACGATAAAAATTCAAACCAACTCTCTGAATCCTTCTTTCCTTCATACTTAGGTTTTCAGAATTTGACTCAGACAGATACAGAGGCAATGCCAGAGCTACATCATACTTATCCTTAAATGCATGTTTTCTTTTGCCCCTTTCCCACGAATTCATCACCTCCTTCATAGTGGTCTGTTGTACAATAGGGTTATTGTCCTTTTCACTCTTAATCGGAAGATTAATCACTTGATCTGATTTCAACCCTTCAGGAAGTCCTTCATTTACCTCAAGAATATCCTTAATCTTCAGATCGTATTTCTTACTAATACCATACAATGTTTCTCCAGGAAGAACAGTATGTGTTTTCCATTCAGTTAAATTAAAATTAACTGGAGGAGCTACGCTTACAGCAGCATTCACATCGTTAACAGGAATTTTAAGCTCTTGTCCTTTTTTAATACCTGAATTCGCTTCGGGATTAAGCTCTAAAACATCATTTATATCTACAATATACTTTTTACAAATCGAGAACAATGTTTCTTTCTTAAGCACTCTATGAACCAAAAACCCATCTTCTATTCTAATGGGATTGTAGATCTGTCCGGCCTTAAAATCAGGATTTACAGGGATATATATTGTTTGTCCAACTTTCAAGCCTTCTTTTAAAAGCTGATCATTATAAGTACGTATAATTTCTTCCTCTGAATCATATAGTACTGCGATAGCATACAATGTGTGACCTGCCTCCACATGATGAGAATAACACTTTTCTCCACTGCGTTCAACAATTGTATAATCCTGAGCCATTACACACATAGAAACAAGGAGAAATACGAATGAGGCTGTTAACTTTCTAATCATTGGTCCTTTAATTAATCAATACTAACGGAATATCATGCCAAATATTCGGCTGAGAGCTATTCCCACTCTATGGTTGCTGGTGGTTTGGAACTAATGTCATACACTACTCTATTAATTCCTTTCACTTTATTGATGATACTATTGCTGACATCAGCCAAGAACTCATATGGCAAATGGCACCAATCTGCTGTCATCCCATCCGTAGAGCTCACAGCTCTTAAAGCCACTGCTTGTTCATATGTTCTCTCATCTCCCATCACCCCGACACTCTGTACAGGAAGCAAAATAGTACCAGCCTGCCAAACATCATCATATAACCCATGCTCTTTTAGCATAGATATCCAAATATAATCCGCTTCTTGAAGGAGTGTCACTTTTTCAGGTGTTATGTCTCCAAGTATCCTAATCGCTAGTCCTGGTCCAGGGAATGGATGTCTCCCCAAGATATCATGATGAATGTTCAAAGCCTTCCCTACTCTCCTCACTTCATCTTTAAACAATAATCTTAACGGTTCTACTACCTCTAATTTCATGAAATCAGGAAGTCCTCCCACATTGTGATGCGATTTTATAGTGGCTGATGGCCCACCTGTGCCACTAACCGATTCTATTACATCTGGATAAATCGTTCCTTGTGCTAACCACTTTACATTTTCTATCGCGTTTGCTTCAGCATCAAAAACATCTATAAATACTTTACCAATTGCCTTTCTTTTTGCTTCTGGATCTGAAAGCCCAGAAAGTTCAGAATAAAACAACTCAGTAGCATCTACTCCTTTCACATTCAAGCCCATGTGTTCATAGCTTTTCAGCACGTCACTAAATTCATTTTTTCGAAGTAATCCGTTATTGACAAAAACACAATGTAAATTATCACCTATAGCACGCTGCAATAGAACTGCTGCTACTGAACTGTCTACACCTCCACTTAATCCCAGGACTACTTTGTCATTTCCAATCTTAGATTTCAACTCTGCTACTGTAGCTTCCACAAAAGAATCTGGGGTCCAGCTTTGATCACAATTACAAATGTTTGCTATGAAGTTCTCAATCAGCTTCTTTCCTTCCTGAGTATGATATACCTCTGGATGAAACTGAATGGCATAAGTACTTTCATCTTTGAATGCATACCCCGCATTTTTCACTGAGGATGTGCTACAAATGAGCTCTGCCCCTTCAGGAATTTCTTTAATCGTATCAGCATGGCTCATCCATACTTGTGTTGGCTGTTCTATTCCTTGAAGTAATTCATTAGAAGAATCTACCGATTCAAGCATAGCCCTGCCATACTCTCTAGTGTTACTCGCTTCAACTTTCCCTCCATTGTTCTGAGCTAAAAACTGAGCTCCATAACAGACAGCAAGTAATGGTAATTTTCCTCTAATTTGGCTCAAATCCGGATGCGGTGCATTTTCATCTCGCACAGAAAATGGGCTTCCAGAAAGTATTACCCCCTTTACGTTCGAACCTATCTCTGGAATTTTATTCCATGGATGAATTTCTGAATATACATTTAGCTCTCTAATTCTACGCGCTATCAGCTGCGTATACTGACTCCCAAAATCTAAAATAAGGATCATTTCTTCCATGGTACAAAGGTAGTTTCACCACATTTAATTTTACTAGAAATAAATTTAATTTTTCACACAGTTTTGCCATTTTGTCCACGTAATTTTGATCCATGATTTTACCTCATTTAAAAGAAAGAAATATCATCCTTGGAAGTGGATCTCCTAGAAGAAAATTACTGTTAGAGGGATTAAACATCTCTTTTACCGCGAAAACGATGGGAGTTGAAGAAGTTTATGATGATGCATTACACCGTGAAGAAATCCCTCGGTTTCTTTCGGAGTTAAAGGCAAGTGCCTTCGAAGCGCACTTGAACGCAGAGGATATACTAATCACAAGTGATACTACTGTTTTTTTAAATGATACTATTCTCAATAAACCAACATCGGAAAAAGATGCTACCAATATGCTGCAAACACTTTCTGGAGAGACTCATACCGTGATTACAGCTGTCACACTAACAGATCTACAGAAATGCGTCACGTTTCATGATGAGACTCTGGTCACATTTAAAGAATTATCTGAGGATGAAATAAATTACTACGTTAAAGAGTTTAGCCCTATGGATAAAGCTGGAGCTTATGGTGCTCAAGAATTTATGGGCTATATCGCTATAGAAAAGCTAGAAGGCTCATACTTCAATGTGATGGGACTTCCGGTGCATAAATTATACGAAGAACTGAAGAATTGGTAATTCCATTTTCAGTGATTTCTATGAGATAACACACATGTAATTTTACCGCGTTTGGAAAGTTAGAACAATCATCGAATAGTGAAAAAATTAAAGAGGTTAAGTCAGCTAGTTATCGTAGGGTTAGGAATCATTTCTACGATGTGCATTTTTTGTATTCTCTTTCTAGAATTTGACTATAATTTCGAATCCTTCTTTCCTGAGGGAGATCCAGAAACTGAATTTTACCAAGACTTCAGAGATAAATTTGAAACGGATAATGACTTCGTTATTATCGCTCTGGAAAACGAAGCTGGTATTTTTAATCATGATTTTTTAGTAGAAATTGATACGTTAACAGAGGAACTTAAGCGTCTTCCTAATGTAACTCAAGTTATATCTCCAACTCAAATTAAAGAACCTATCAAGACCGCTTTTGGATTCATCCAAGCACCTTTAATTCGAGTAGATCAACCAGAGGTATATTCATACGATTCACTGAAAATATTCTCTAGACCAGAACTTGTAGGATCTCTTTTTTCAAAAGATGGAAATGCCCTGATGCTTCAGGTCGTTCATACAAAGTTTCTAGCTAAAGATTTATGTGACAGTTTGAGTTACGGTGTTTCGGAATTACTAGCTACACATTCTTTTGACAATTCCCATGCAGTAGGACGAGCCATTGGACAGGTCTATTACATAGATCTAATGCAAAAAGAAACTTTTGTTTTTGTCACTTTAAGCATTGTACTGATCATACTGTTTCTACTGATAGCCTTTAGATCGTGGTGGGGAGTTTGGGTTCCCATAACAGTAGTTCTATTGGCTATTGTTTGGATTCTAGGCTTAATGCAAGCTACAGGAAAGGAAATTGATTTGATGGTAATGATTTTACCTACAATTCTTTTTGTTGTAGGCATGAGTGATGTGGTCCATATTCTCAGTAAGTATTTTGACGAATTGAGGAGCGGTAAAGAGAAAATTCCAGCGCTCAAAATCGCCTTTAAAGAAATTGGGTTGGCTACACTTTTAACTTCGGTTACCACTGCCATTGGTTTTCTCACTTTATTGACCTCAAGTATTGAACCCATCAATGATTTTGGAATATACTCTGCCGCAGGGGTTCTACTTGCTTTTGTTTTGGCCTATACCCTTTTGCCTGCGGTTTTAGTTCTTACTCCAGCCCCTAAAGTAACCTCGAATGAGCATTCTACTACATTTTGGACAAAGCAGCTTCATGCGGCTTTTGGATTTTTGCTTCGCAACAAAAAGACCATTGTAGTTCTCAGCATTATTGTAGCTGTGGTAAGTTCATATGGTTTAAGTAAAATCACAGTCAATAATTATTTACTTGAAGACCTGAGTGAAAATGACCCTTTTAAGAAAGAATTCGATTATTTCGAAGACGCTTTTGCTGGAGCAAGACCATTTGAATTGGCCCTTGAATTTCACGAGGGAGTTTCTCCTTGGGATTTGGAAGTCTTGAAAGTTCAGGACAAACTAGATCATTATTTAGAGAACACATACGGAGCAGGGAACTTGATGTCTCCAGTAGCAATTATAAAAAATGCATACAGGTCGTTGAATGGAGGAAAAGATGAGTACTTCAGGCTACCCGAGACCGAAAAGGAATTGCAGAAAGTCACTAAGAGTCTCGGCAAGTTTGGATCTCAAAAACTAATCGATCAGTTTTACTATAACGAACGGGCTGTTTTGAAAGCGCAGGGCATCGACAGCCTTCAACTTCTAGGAGAAAAGAAAAACTGGGGAAGAATTAATGGAAAAGTTCCTGATTCTGGTAGTACCATTTTTTTCCAAAAAGAAGATTCTTTAAATACATTCTTAGCCGAAGAACTTCAAAACCCTTATTTCATTGCTAGAATCACTGGAACTGCTCGATTAATTGACTTGAACAACAGAACTCTCGCTACAAACATGATAAGTGGATTAGCCATTGCCTTTGCCGTTATCGCCTTAATTGTGGGGATTATGTTCAAATCTGTCAAGATGATTGTGATCTCGCTAGTCCCAAATATCTTTCCTCTGCTGGTAATCGCTGGAGTCATGGGCTTGTCAGGAATTGGATTAAAAGTTTCTACATCTATCATCTTCACCATTGCTTTCGGTATAGCTGTGGACGACACGATTCACTTCCTTACCAAACTGCGATTGGAATTAGCGAAAGGAAAAAGTCTTCCTTATGCTATTAAAAGGACTTTTATAGGCACAGGAAAAGCCATTATTGTTACGAGTTTGATTCTTTGTGGTGGTTTTCTCACTCTGATTGGATCAGACTTTTTAAGTGTATTTTACATCGGATTGCTTATTAGTATTACCTTGCTTATAGCTGTTCTAGCAGACTTATTTCTGCTGCCATTACTTATTTTTTGGTTCTATGGTAAAAAGTACTGGAAGTAGAATTTTCAGAAATTCAAATGCGCCAATTTCTATTTTTTGTCATCAATCAAAGAATCCCTCATTGTAGGAATAATTTCGAATTGGTTTCCAAATTGTGCCTTTAAGACTCTTTACATGTATTTCTATCCTATCCCTATTCCAAATATTGAATCCTAACAAATCAGTACGCTCACGGATAAAATCAGGAGGAGTATATACAAACTCCTTCTTGTAATATTTCCCTATCTCTTCTACAACTAACTCTTCCCCAGCATACCCATATACTTCACCTTGTCTTTCTAGATGAGACACCAGAAAAGACTTGTCTTGAGGTACCTTATCCACATACTTATACTCTATTTCCCAAAGAACAAAAAAGTCTCCTTTTTGAGAAAAATCGTTGATTGTATCCTTGAACATAAGTCCCAATCTATCATTTTCAGTAATTCTATAGTAACTCTCTGTTTCGTCATGAATAACATTCTCCCGCATTACCCATTCATCAGGGTGATTGAGGTCCATTTCTCTGTATAGTTCACCTTTGTATGCTTCAAGGTTTCCTGAAGCTAAGTCGGTTTTAAAGTCTTTTCGTGAATAAAGCAACTTCTTGTTTTCATCAGAAGTGGAGGTTTTTAGAAAGGTCTTCCAATAATATTCTTCGGTCATTCTATAATCATGAAGAATATTGTTTTTAAACTGCCACCATTGAAATTGATTGAGACAAATAAAACTGAGAATAAACAAACTAACCACAGGGAATAGTTTCTTTTTCTCTTCATATAAATACTTCAATAGAAAACCCAAGGTAACGGCAAGTATTGGATACATTGTAACCACTGGACGACAAGAAAAACTGGAAGCATACCCCCACTGCGTCCAACTACAAATGACAAAAAATGAAGTCAAAAAGTAGACAATTGTCCCGCTAAAAATGTCTTTTCTTTTTCTATATAGGAAATACCATCCAATAAGAGCAAATGCCATCACAGGAGTATAGACCAGCCATCCTTTCTTAAAACTGAATAGCACTTTCATGAAGTTGGGGCTCCACCAATCAATTCCTATTCCCACATTTGAATATGAATCATAAATGAACCTCCCAATGGTCATTTTCCAGTAGAGTAATTGTGGTGAGGTAACTATCACTCCAATAAGAATTGATAGTATGAAATGCTTCTTATAAATCTTGATTAGCTGAAGTTTCTTTTTGAATGTGTCTAAATTGAAAACTCCATAAAACACCGGAAGAAATATGACAAAAACCTCACTGGGCTTCATTATTGTCATTAGTGCAATGCTCCCTGAGATAAGATACAAACGAGTGGGCTTAAAATCCTCATGCCAGCGAATCGTTTGCCATAAAACAATGGCACATAATGTGAATAAGAAATTGGCTGTCTCTAGGTCTTTAGCTATTAAATGATGAACAGTATTTGTTCCTAAATAAATGATCAACAAAACAAATGCGGAAAGCCCTTCACTGAAAAATCGTTTGAGAATCTTTCTAAGAAAAAACAATCCTAAAAGGGTGTAAAAAATGGCTCCGCTAATCATGGCATATACATAAGGTGGACTGAACCCATCCAACGGTGCATCAGAAACCAATGCGATCATATGTCCCATTAGAAACCATGGCAAATATAAAATGGCCATCCCCATCATGTAGTAATACATGGGTTCTCCCTTTTTATTTTGAGAAATCATGTAAAACGTGCTGGCTAAGTTTCTTTCAGTTATTTCTTTCTTCAACCAATCAACATCTTTCAGCAACGGATCATCGTGAATAAAAGTGGCTGGCAAGTACATATAATACCCTAGGACATCCCATGATAGCTCCTTGTCAAGGACATTTGTAAATCGAGTGAATAAAATGAATAGGGCAATAATCGCAACGGCCCATTTAGAATAAGGCAGAGTATTTATAGAAATTGTCTTCATTTAACCAGTTGAATACTTTGAAACTCAATCTCAAGAAAATTCATCATCATTTTCAAAGAAAAACAAATAAACGCTTTCTGGGTTTGATATACTCAAATTATTTAGATTTTCGAGGTTTTGGCGAGATTGGTTTTTCCTTTAACAAGGCAAAAAATTCAATCATAGCCTGTGCTATGGTTTCATTTTTTAACGCTGGTAAAGGGAAAAAGAACCAGTCAAAAACCGAAAATCTAAATGGTTTGAGTATATGTACATTTGTTCGTATGAATTACCTAGTTTCACTAATCTTCTGTACCCTTATTTTGGTAGGGTGTTCCGAAAAGCATGACCCTTATTCCTTTTTTGTAGCTGGTCATGTGTATGGAACTCCTGGGACAAACGAAGTAGGAGTATATCCACCTTTTAAAACTGATTTTAATCTAATCAGTTCGAAACCACATATGAAGTTTGGTGTATTAACTGGGGATGCAGTGAAGGAAGGTACTGAAGAACATTGGGGAGCATTAATGAATGATCTTTCTGAGTTAACTACCCAAATGCACTTGGCCAGAGGAAATCATGACTATAAAGACAAGGAATTATTGAACAAACATTTCCCTGCGGCATTTTATTCATTCAATCAATCCAACGATTTGCATATTATTCTTGATGCAACTATTGACAAATGGAATATTTCAGGAGAACAACTCGAATTTCTTAAGCACACACTTTCCACTACCACCACTACTGGTACTATTTTCATTTATACGCACCAAGTAATTTGGTATGATCCTTCAATAACTCCTAAAGTGATTCTGGTTAATTCAGAATCCGGAAGAAACGCTAACAATAACTTCAAAAGCGAGGTACTTCCTCTCTTTTCGGAGATACAGCGACAGGTTTTCTTTTTTGCAGGTGATATTGGTGCTGGAGGCTGGGCTTCTGATTTCTCTTATACCAAGGCCGCTGAGAATGTACATTTAGTAGCCAGTGGAATGGGAGATGGAGCCTTTGATAATTTCCTACTTGTAGATGTCGATCCAGAATCTAAGGTTTCCGTTAATGTGGTTCGAATTGATTCTGAAAATCCTAAAGAAATTAAAAATATCGTTGACTTTCTCAAGTAAGATGATACTTTTGGTCTTCAGAAAAAAACGCATCAAAAATGAGTATAAGAAGCCTCGAACCTCAAGCACTGTGGAATCACTTTGCAGATCTAAATGCTGTTCCTAGAGCCAGTAAAAAGGAAGAAGAAGTCATTCAGTTTGCGATGGATTTTGGAAAAAATCTAGGATTGAAAACTTTCAAAGACGACGTAGGAAATGTTTTTATTAAAAAGCCTGGAAGCAAAGGATTTGAGGATCGACCAATGATCATTATGCAGAGTCACTTGGATATGGTACATCAAAAAAATGCCGATTCTAACTTTGACTTTGCTACAGAGGGAATAGATATGCTGATAGAAGGTGATTGGGTAAAAGCGAATGGCACGACTCTCGGGGCAGACAACGGAATAGGTGTCGCTACGATTATGGCTTTGCTTGCTTCCACCGATATTGACCACCCTCCTATTGAAGCTTTGTTTACCATTGATGAGGAAACAGGCATGACAGGAGCACTGGGACTGAAAGGTGGGTTATTAGAAGGTCGAATCCTATTGAATTTAGACACTGAAGATGACGATGAACTGACTATCGGGTGTGCAGGGGGTGTAGATGTTAGTGCGACAAGAAAGTCCGAAACAGAAGCAACTCCTTCAGGAGTGACTGCCTTCAAACTTATTGTAAATGGATTAAACGGAGGACACTCTGGAATGGACATTCACAAAGGGTTAGGAAATGCAAATAAGATCATGAATCGCATGCTTTGGAAAATGCGGGAAGCGCATGGTCTCCGAATAAGCGAAGTGACTGGAGGTGGCCTGAGAAATGCTGTTCCTCGAGAAAGCTTTTCTATAGTTTGCGTTCCGAATTCTAATGTATCTGAGTGGAAAGATGAATTTAATTCCAGAGCCTCTATAGTAAAGCAAGAGTATGCTTCTAACGATGCTGGATTAAATATTTCATTCGAAGAAGTTACTACTATACCTTCACAAATCATTTCTGAAAACCTTCAAGATGGAATAATTGCTTCTATTTATTCAGCCTTCAATGGAATTTATAGAATGAGTCCTGACATTCCAGAATTGGTTCAAACTAGTAACAATCTAGCAAAAGTGACTGTTAATTCAGATGTGTGTGAAGTTTTATGCTTAACGAGGTCTTCTTTAGACACTGAAAAGTTTGACTTGGCCAACGCTTTAGCTGCCTCATTTGAACCTTCAGGGTTTAAAGTGAATTTAGACGGTTCTTATCCTGGCTGGACTCCTGCTCCTAAATCAGATCTAGTAGAAATGATGAGAGGCTTGTATATAGAAAAATTCAATGAAGAGCCAAATGTAATGGCTTGTCATGCTGGTTTAGAGTGTGGAATTCTAAGTACGAATTATCCAGGAATGGATATGATTAGTTTCGGACCTAACATTAGAGGCGCACATTCTCCGGATGAGAGATGTCAGATTAGTTCGGTACAAAAGTATTGGGGATATTTATTGGAGGCACTGAGAAGAATTTAAAGTAATTAATATATAATTATGGGGGTTATTAGTTCAATACTAATGGACCCTATGAATTATTCTATTGAGGGCCATTTGAAAAGAATGTGATGATTTTGAAAAACACTTTAACTTGAAATGGTGATTTCAAACTTATATAACAAAGTCTAACGTCTCATTAATAGATCATCGATCATTCAAAATAAATATCCTCTACCCACTGAACTTTTCCTGTTCTGAACAAATTGAACTTGTCAGAATACTCGTTCTTCCACTCTGTCAATTTTAATAACTTCTTTTTTAAAGCCGTCAGAGACTGAACAGAACTAATGATGCCACTATAGCTTTCCTCGCCAAATCCCGACATTACTAACTCTTCATTTCTAATGAGCGTTAAAAAGTCCGAAAGAAGGCGTTCCCTTTCTTCGTGCGAGGTTTTCACACTCCACCTAAAATCAATCCGTGCTCCCCTCCTCTTAGGGTTCGGTCTTCTATAACCTCCTATATCTTTGACTGTGAGTCTACTCATTCTTCTTTAAATTTCTTATTCGAACGTCACTAATTATACGACTGCCGAACGTACACTTTTCATACCTTCAGAACTCACACTATACTTTTCCTGTGATTCTTGATTTAGAAATTGGCCTACTGATTCAAGCCATGCGATAGGGTGAAACTGATCTTCTAATGCCTCAAAAATGAGCACCTCATTTTTTGATAGATTCATTTCAGTAAGGATATCATTTAATTGATTCATGGTTTAAGGATTTATTGATTTAAAATGCAAACAAAAAGCAGCTGTCCGTAAAGTATTTACGTTGCCCTTTTTCTAACCTATATCCAAAAGCAGTGCCATTATGAAAATATCACAACCATCCTAAAACACAAAAAACATCCCATTCCTTATGAAAAAACAGCTCCACCCACCTCTCTAAAGTAGTCAAAAAATCAACAAACACAGTAGATTCAGACGTTTTTAGTCATTTCCACAAAATTCTGTTCGCAATAGATCAATCACTCCTCTTCTAAGGGCTTTTGTTCTTATAGATTTGAAACCGGTTAATAACACAACCTGTTTTCAATGATTAAATACACCCTAATTACTCTCTTTACTTCAGTCACTTTATTTTTCAGTGCGGTATTCGCAGATGGTGTGGTTATTGATCACAATTTACCTCAGACACTACAACCAGGAGAAAAAACAACAGTATCAGTAAATATTAATAAGGGTGAAGTAACGGGCTTTGCTAAGTTACAACTTGAAATACCTGCCGGCCTAACTGCACGAGCAATTAAGAAAAGCGGAGCCTCGTTCACCTTTTCTGGTCAAAAAGCCAAATTCATTTGGATGTCGCTACCAGATAAACAAGAATTTTCAGTGGAATACGAACTGGAAGCAAATGCCAATGTAAGTGGTTCCAAAGTCGTAACAGGACAGTTTTCCTACATTAAGGAAAACGAACGTGTCGATTATGATTTGGCGCCTAAAGTGGTGAATGTTGGAGACGTATTGGTAGATGGATCTTCTAACTCTGATACTGACGAGTCTACATCAAATGGTGAAGAAATGACTTCTTCTTCTAGTGATGCTGCGTGTACTCGAATTATGACAGAAATATCTGATGGAGAATACTTTGTAGAACTTTCTGCTACAGATGTTATTACTGATGGTTTTGCTAAAATCATAGAAGACGTTTCTTCTGGATATGAAATTAAGGAAGATGCTTCTGGAGAATCCATTGTAACTATAGAAGGAAATCGAATTAAATTTGTTTGGTTTGAAAAGCCCTTAGACAATTCGTATGGTGTTTCTTACACTTTAGTCTCAACGAATGCTGAGAATAAACCAGAAATCAAAGGTGATTTTTCTTTTGTGCAGGACAATACTCCAATTGAAGTACCAGTAGTTCATCAAGAAATGATTAGCTCACGAGATTTTGGTGGAAGTGAAAATCTAGCTGACAACGCCGAGTCTAGTGAAGAGGAAAGTTTAGCCTCTACAAATGATACTGCAACAACAGGGGAAAACACTGTCAAAGAAGAAACTATAGAAACACCGGTAAATACTGCTTCTGAAGAAGAGGTAGCGGATGCTAGTCCAGAAACGCCGAACAATTCAGACAATACTTCTACGAAAACAGAATCGACTTCCGAAAATAATATCTCAGAAGTGATCAATAGCAGTGAAGTAGTTGCAGATAATTCAGCATCTACCATTCCTGATCCTGAAACAGGAATTAATTACAAAGTTCAGATATCAGCAACGCATAAATACGTTACTGCTCCAAATTTCAAAAAGAAACACAGTTTTAAAGGAACCATACAAACTGAAAATCATGAAGGCTGGACAAAGTTCGTTACAGGCTCTCATAATCAGTATAAAGATGCCAGAGATGCTAGAAATAACATCACTTCTCAGTACAAATTCAACGGTCCGTTTGTGACTGCCTATAATGATGGGGAAAGAATTACAGTACAAGAAGCATTGATGATTTCTAAACAGAAATGGTATCAATAAAGATCATAACACTCAACGGAGTGCGTTCATGGTAATTTTGGTTAATTATTATTGAATTTGTTTAGGTAAATTAATCCGAAAGACCCTCTGTTTCTTCAGAGGGTTTTTCATTGGAAAAAATTTCTATTATATAAAAACGTTACGTTAGTTCATCATGTCCTGGAAATTGCACATAAAAGATTACACTAATTACTTGAAGCTCGAGCGTTCTTTAAGTAAGAATTCTGTGATCTCTTATGGAGCCGATATTGATAAACTCCAACGTTACTTTACTGAAATTAAAGAAGTGAGCTCTCCCCTTAAAATTTCGTTACCTCAGCTTAAAAGCTTTGTGGTATGGATTTCTGAAATGGGGTTTTCAGCGCGTACTCAAGCCAGAATGATTTCTGCGATCAAGAGTTTTTACAAGTATCTTATTCTGGAGGACGAGTTGAAAGAAGATCCCTCTCTTCTTCTTGAAGCCCCAAAATTGGGAAGAAAGTTGCCCGACACGTTATCCATTGAAGAAATAGACGCTTTGATCAATGCTATAGACTTAAGTACAGATCATGGCACTAGAAACAAGGCGATGTTGGAGACATTGTACAGCTGTGGTTTAAGAGTTTCTGAATTAATCACACTGCGACTATCAGATTATTATCCGGAAGAAAATTACTTAAAAGTTAAAGGAAAGGGAGACAAAGAACGTTTGGTTCCCATTGGAGATGTCGCTATCAAATACAATAAAATTTATATAGAATCAATCAGAAACCATCTGGAAATAAAACCAGGTCAAGAAGACTTCCTTTTCCTCAATAGAAGAGGAGCTCATCTTAGCAGAGTAATGGTTTTTATGATTATTAAAGAGCTAGCAGTTAAAGCAGGAATTCATAAAAGTATCAGTCCACATACCTTTAGACATAGCTTTGCAACGCATTTAATAGAAGGAGGTGCTGACCTACGTGCAGTTCAAACTATGCTGGGACATGAGAGTATTACTACCACAGAAATCTATACACATTTAGATAAAACTTTCATTAGAGAAACCTTATTATCTTGCCACCCACGGTTACAAAAGGAATTCTAAAAAGATCAATGGAAATTCATTTTAAACACATCATTCCAGTTCCCTTAAAAGAAAGCCTAAAAACAGGCGTTTCAGACATTTGGGATAAAAGTGATTTGGTTTTGAAAAACAACGATAGATTCCTTGTAAAAGCACCTTCAGGAAAAGGAAAATCTACTTTTCTACATATTCTTTATGGCATCCGAAATGATTATTCTGGTGAGTTGTTGGTTGATGGTGTCAATTTTTCTAATTCTACATCCTCTAATTGGGATGATTTAAGAAGAAATACTATTAGTATGGTTTTTCAGGGACTTCAACTCTTTGACCACCTAAGTGCTATTGAAAATATTCGGCTTAAAAGTCAACTAACAAACCATCATTCTGAAGCCTCAATTTTGGAAATGATGAATCTCTTGGGAATCGAGGCTCTTAAAGATCAAAAAGCGCAAACGTTATCTTTTGGCCAAAAACAGCGAGTGGCTATCATTAGAGCATTATGCCAACCCTTTAAATGGCTTCTACTAGATGAGCCATTCAGTCATTTAGATGAAGAGAATTCACGTAAAGCACTGGATTTAATCATGCGAGAAGCCGAGAAACAGTCTTCTGGTGTCATACTCACTTCTTTAGGAGAACTCACTTCAAACCACTTTACTAAATCATTGGAATTGTGATGTATAAAAAAGCCCTAAAAAAAAACATTCCATTTTTTACATTGGCTGGTGTGACTCTTACATTGGCAATTGGACTTTTTCTTTCACTTTCCTGCTACATACTTTACACTGATTTTTTTAAATCTCATGGAGGAGAAGATGCGACTTTAAGCAGTGAGAGTTATATTATTCTCAATAAAAAAGTGAGCCTAATCAATATGTTTGGAGCTAGCAAGCCTGTTTTTTCCAAGTCAGAAATAGAAACAATCAAAGCACAACCTTTTATCGATGAAGTAGCAGAATTTGAAGCCGCTAAATTTCGGATTAAGGCCTATGCTCCGATGCATGAAGATCGCAGTTTTTATACCGACTTATTTCTTGAAGCAGTTCCTTCTAAATTTTTAGATGTTGGAGAAGGTTTCAATTGGAGGGAAGGTCAACCACAGCTTCCTATTATAGTTCCCAGAACCTATCTGAACCTTTACAACTTTGGATTTGCACCCAGTCAAAACCTTCCTCAAATTAATGAATCGACTGCTTCCTCATTAACTATTAAAATGGAAATGGAAGGAGACGGAGGAAAATATACTTTTTGGGGGAGAATCAATGCATTTACAGATCGGGTGAACTCCATATTGGTACCTAAAGAATTCATTACATGGGCCAATAAAAATATCGGACAAGTAGAAAGTGGCGAATCTTCTAGAATTATTGTAAAAAGTTCTAACACATCTGATCCTGAGTTAAATCGCTTTATAGAAGACAACAACTACAGCACCAATAAAGAGCTTCTTGAAGCGAGTAAGGCTGCTTCCGCTTTTAAAGTAATTCTAAGTTTCGAGTTCTTTCAGGGAGCACTCATTCTTCTTCTTTCGCTGGGATTAATCCTACTAAGCACTCTCCTACTGGTAGAAAGAAATAAAAGCCTCATCTATAAACTAAGACTTCAAAGTGTTTCGGCAGCTAGCATCACTCAATTCTATGCGCGCTACTTTTTTGTTTGTGCTCTGATGGCCCTTATTTTTTCTTTGCTAATCGTCTTCATTTTTAGAAGTCAATATATCGGATTAATTTCCGAATTCGGGTTTCCAATTTCGCACAGTTGGTTCGGGATTATTGTTGCTGGTTTTGTCTTATGTTTGATTAGCGCAGCCATCGCTTATCTCAGAATTCGCGCCAGAGTGAGCGCCATACTTTAATTTTTCATACACTCAGCGTTACAACACTCGGAAGAACTATACACATTGTCCATCTTTTGTGAAAAACAAATGCGGCTTTCTATCCTCAAATTGTATGCTCTTTCTATATTTGTCGCCCAAATAATGCACCAAACAAATGACATTTTTAGTTAATAGCCAAGCACTTTTAAGACAACTTCAACTCTTAAGTGGAGTTCTTAATTCTAGTAACACTCTTCCAATTTTGGATAACTTTTTATTTGAAATTAAAGGAAGTGAACTAGTGATTTCTGCTTCTGATTTAGAAACAACCATGACTACCACTATGGCTGTTGATTCAAAAGAAAATATCACAGTAGCTATTCCTGCTAAAATGCTTTTGGATGCATTAAAGTCATTCCCTGAGCAGCCTCTTAACTTTACTGTAGATCCTAAAACCTTCTCGATTGAAATTGCAAGTGACTATGGTAAATACAAGGTCGCTGGATTGAATGGAGATGAATTCCCAAAAGCTCCAGAGTTGGAGTCTACAGCTAAATTTGATATTGATGGTGCTTTGTTATCAAGAGCTATAAATAAGGCTTTAGTGGCTGCTGGTAACGATGATTTACGCCCTGTAATGAGTGGTATCTTCTTCGAGTTATATGAAGACAGTGTACGTTTTGTGGCTACTGATGCACATAGGCTGGTTAGATACACTAGAACGGATGTTACTTCTGGTGGATCAGGAACTTTTATTGTTCCTAAAAAACCATTGAACTTATTGAAAGGTATTTCTATTTCTTCCGAAAGTGCTGTGACTATTGAATACAATGATTCAAATGCACACTTTACATTCGATAACATTTCACTGATGTGTCGATTGATCGAAGGAAAGTATCCAAACTATGAAGCTGTAATTCCAAAAGACAATCCCAATAAACTTACTGTAGGAAGACAAGATCTTCTGAACTCTATTAAGCGTGTATCCATCTTCGCCAATAAAGCCACAAATCAAGTGAGATTAAAGATTTCTGGTAGTGAGCTTCATATTTCTGCAGAAGACCTCGATTTTGCTAATGAAGCAAACGAAAGATTGACATGCTCATATGATGGAGACGACATGGAAATTGGTTTCAATTCAAGATTTATCATTGATATGCTTGGAAATATTTCTGCTGACAATATTATTCTAGAAATGAGTGCTCCTAATAGAGCCGGAATCATTCTTCCTGAAGAGCAAGAAGACAATGGAGAGAACTTATTGATGTTGGTTATGCCCGTGATGTTGAATAACTAGGTTTTCGCTAATACAAGTTTGAGATCTAAAATCGAAAAGCATTCATATTCAAAACGAATTACTGATAATATATTATAAGTAATTCGTTAAGTAATGTTGATTTAGAGATGTGTCCATATGCACAAGCTCAGCTCATTTTTCAAAACAGTTGATTTTGTTAGCCATTTTGATGTTCTGCCAAAAATGATTCGAGTGAGTGACCTTAGATTAAAATCCTCTGTCCATTCCTTTGATTCTAAACTGTCTATAAATCTGAACTATCGCTGTTTTTCCATTTGGCTTTTTAGGATTGAGTGAATCTCTTTCTGCTTTTAAAAGTTCCAACTCTTCCTCTATTTCCCATCTTGACTTTGGCCTTTGGGGCAACTCTCTTCTATAGATAAAGGCCAATGCGACACCTGCTATTGCTCCTCCTAAATGCCCTTCCCAACTGACCCGTTCTTCAATCGGAAAAATCCCCCAAATAATACTTCCATATAAAAATAACACGACCATACTTACTCGAAGTAATAAAATGTGCTTTCGATTCATCATTCCAGCTGTAAAAATGAAAAACGCCAAGCCGTAGACAACACCACTGGCCCCAACATGATTACTCCCCTCAACGCCTAAAACAAATACAAAGAAACTTGAAAACAAGAAAATAATGGCCCATATCCTTAGTGATACCTTTTGATAAAAGTAAAAGAGCATACTATTCAGCACCACAAACGAAGCGGTGTTGTTCCAGATATGTTCCCAGCTTCCATGTAAGAATGGCATTGTAAATATTCCCCACCAATGACTCCATTCTTTTGGGTGATTGCCTGCTTTTCTCCAATCAGGAAGCCCTCCCCATTCTACTAAAATCTGAATTCCCCAAATCAGCACCAAAAACAACCCTGTAGAAAACAAGGCATAAAAAACTCTATTTCTTTCTATTCTATCCAACTGCTATTTATTCTTCTATAATTACTTTAAATGGATCTTTTTCACAATTCATTTCTTCGAAGCTATACCCCGCTTTGACATTACTTATACATAAGTCCATCAAACCAGCCAATTTATGAAAATGAGAAATCTTAATTCCATTTCCTAAGGTATGATAGTCTTCCCATGTAGCCTCTACTCCTCCAATTGGAATAATTTGGGTCCACATCTTATAACTCTCTGGAGTTCCATCCTCTTCCAATTTCCATAAGTACGAATCTCCAGGTGTACTTCCTCCACTTCCATAGGTTACTAATAACCTGTTTTCTCCATCATAACTAACCACTTCTCTTTTCACTCCATCATCAAAGGATTTAAAAGGAGCTACAAGCCAAAACATATCATTATTGAAGTAATCATTGGCTTTTTTGATTAATTCTTCTGCACTTTCTTCTTCCAAACGATCCATTCCCTTGAAAGCAATTCCTTTCACAGTTCCTGGCTGAGTATATATAGTATAATCCTCCCATTTCACTCGAACCATGTTTCTATGTTTGTCCCAAAGGAAGTGATGCACTCCTTTGAAGCTCCATTGGATATATTGAATATCGTGCCAATGCCCTTTTTCGAGTGCATTCTCCATTTTTAACGCCATTTTGTCGGCCTCCTCACCTTCTTTCCCTCCTTTTGGCAGAGACTCATGAGCCATCCACCCTATTACGAACAAAATAACCAATAGAGTGATAATAAGTATACTAAACCTCTTTAGAACTTTCATTTCTTTGACTTTACTTTGGTAAAAATAATTACTTTAATATGAGATATACAATCGTTTTTGTATTCCTACTAATGGGTCTAGTATCGTATTCTCAACTTAGCTACGAGCAAGAGATACTGCGACATCGAGCTGAAATAAATAGAGAGTTCAGCGATTCTTCCACTACAATTCTAGATAAAAATGATTTATCAAATTTTCATGGGCTGGATTTTTTTCCTCCCAATTATGACTACAATGTAGCGGTTAAATTTAAACGAGTAAAAAAAGGAAAAGTAGTTGGTTTTGCCACAAGTACTGATCGAATCGCAAAGTACAGAACTTATGGTTTTGTCAAGTTCACTATTAACGGAAAGAAATGTAAGCTAACCATTTACGAACCAATTTCTAAAATTAAAGGGTATGAAAATCATCTCTTTCTACCGTTTAAAGATTTGACTAATGGAGATAGCACTTATGGTGGTGGCAGATATCTGGACCTTGATAGAAGTCAAACCGTCGATAATCTCAGACTAGATTTTAATCTATGTTACAATCCTTACTGCGCCTATTCTGGTCGTTTTTCGTGCCCTGTCCCACCAGATGAAAATCATTTAGATATTGGGATAAATGCCGGAGTAAGAGGTCCAGCAGATCATTGATTTACTGGTAAAATCCTATGGAATAACATTTCTAGCTAAACAGAAAGAAAAAAGCCCCGAGATATGATCTCAGGGCTTCCATTTTTTTATTGAGTTAGAGCTACTTTACTGTAGTAACTGTGGTCATTTGAATTGACATTGGAATTTCCATTCCCATTGGCATTTGCTCATTCGCAGCTATAGTTGTGATTCCTTTCATTTCTCCTGTCTGCTCGTAAGATTGAATCAACCCAGTGCTTGTGTTCATCTCTCCTTTCCCTTTGAAATCTCCACTCATATCGATTTCCATTTTCATTCCCTGCTCTTCTTGCTCCCCTGTCATAGACATGTTTGACATCACGTCAAAACCAAACTTCTTCTTCGATACCTCAGTGGTCGTATACTTGTTTTTCATAGACATCTTCATGTCTGAAACATCTTCATTATCTAGATCCCAAGAATCACCTACTTTGTAAGATTTTCCATATTCTATAGGAAAAAGAGTTTTGAAATTTTTCTTTATACTTTCTTCATCAAAAAACTGCATAATGTCTGCTCCTGAAGCCTGCGCAGTTTGTAAGTCTTTCATTAAGTCTTCCAATCCTTCTACTGAAATCACTTCTCCACTCTTACTTACTCTTACCAGAACCATTTTTCCAATGATTGACTTTAACGGCTTATTCAAATCATTACTTTCTCCGTCAGAGTCCATTGTCACATCTAACCCTTGCATAGGAGAAGACATTCCTACCTTTAACGATTGATACGTCTGAGAAAATAGAATATCCTCTTTATTCAATTCCGAAACTTCCAATCCTAAAATCACATCTACATCCATGTCTATAACCATCTCCATACCCATTACATTTTGAGTAATTTTCTGAGTAACCGTAGAGGTCATAGTGAATTTATCTCCTTTTTTAACATTCAGTTCGTATACAGAACCAGCAAGAAGTTGTGTGCCAAAAGTGAGAGCGATTGTAAATAGAAATACTAGTTTTTTCATTATGTGCAAGTTGATTTGAATTGATTTTGAGACAAAAATAGGCCTCAAATATATTGGGTATCCGTTAAATTTAGAGAATTAGGAGCAAATTACTTTAGCAATGGATATTTTTTATGGAGAGCCGCTCTTTTTTCTTCTACTAAAGCCTCATGTGCTAACTGCTCCTGAAGGTCTTCGGTTTTTACGAGATGATTTCTAAACACAGTAAATTTCTTAAGCTCTTGTAATACCTTTCTCTCGTCCTGCCCAAAGACCCATTCTATAAATGCTTCTTCCACATAATCAATAGCCATTTCATTTGGGTGTACGAGGTCAGCCTTAAAGAATCTGTAATCTCTTAAATCATCAACTACTAATTCATAACTAGGAAAATAGCTTACTGCCTCAAATTGTTCCGAAACAGTGTGAACAGCAGATAATAGCTGAGCCTTACTACGGTTATTTTCTATGAGTCCGTCTTTTACATGTCTTACAGGACTAACTGTAAGCATGATTTTCAACGTTGAATCAATCTTTTCTGAGCGTAGCAATGCTTCTACCACTTCGTTAATTCTACTTTCAACATCCGCTGATGAACTGAGCCTTTTTTCAAAGAATGACTGCGGCAACTGATGACAATTGGCTACGACCTTTTTTTCTCTTGTATACCCCCAGGAAGTTCCAAAAGTGAGGCAGAGGCACTTGGCTTGCTTCAAACCATCGCGAAGAATTTTCAAATCACCATTCATCCGTTGCAGCAACTCAGATGCTTGTCTTCCAGAATAGCTTCCATGATGAGCTAGACTATAAAATCGATCCTCATATTCGAATAAATGCGAATCATCATATTCAAAACCCCATTGCAATGCAGTTTCTATCAAATCAAGTAATGGAAATGGATGAAAAATCACTCCAAAGGGATTGGTGACTATTGGTAATCCCAATGATTTAAATCTCTCTCCTATATTATCCGAAAAGCAAGAACCTAAAAACAATAGGCCTCCAAACGGGTCAAGATCTAGAGTCGATGATTTTATTTTTAACTCTGTTCTAAATTTCACAGTTCTTTAGATTAAAACGCGATAAAATTAGTGATGAATGTGCTTTCTTTGTTTCCCTATTCGAATCATGGAAGAATTGATCAAAATTGAAGGCGCGAGAGAGAACAATCTCCAGAACATTTCTATTAATATCCCTAGAAATAAGCTAGTTGTCATTACAGGGTTAAGTGGCAGTGGAAAGTCTTCACTGGCTTTTGACACTATTTATGCTGAGGGACAACGAAGGTACATCGAAACTTTTTCGGCATACGCTCGGCAATTTTTGGGAGGTATGGAACGTCCTGACGTAGATAAAATTGAAGGGCTAAGTCCTGTAATTTCTATTGAACAAAAAACGGTTTCTAGAAACCCTCGAAGTACAGTAGGTACTATTACGGAGATTTATGATTTTATGCGATTGCTCTTTGCCAGAGCCAGCACCGCCTACTCCTACGAAACTGGAGAAAAGATGGTGCGGTACTCCGACAAGCAAATTGTAGAGTTGATTCTTGAAAAATATGCGGATCAGAAGTTGGTATTTCTAGCACCTGTGGTGCGAGGAAGAAAGGGACACTACAGGGAGCTATTCGAACAGATAGCCAAGCAGGGATTTGTAAAAGTGCGTACCGATGGAGAAGTTCGAGACATCGTTCCGTCTATGCGCTTAGATAGATATAAGATTCATGATATTGAGGTCGTAGTGGATCGATTAAAAATCACTCCAGAAAATAAGCCGCGTATTTCTCAAGCGATCACCAAATCTATGCAGCATGGCAAAGGTACCTTAATGGTGATGGAACATGAAACCAACGAGACAAAACACTTTAGCCGTTTTTTGATGTGCCCAACCTCTGGAATTTCTTACACTGAACCAGAGCCGAATCTCTTTTCATTTAACTCTCCTTATGGAGCTTGCAAAAAGTGCAATGGATTGGGAGAAGTGGCTGAAATTGATATTAAAAAAATCATCCCAAATAGAGATAAAACCTTGCGATCGGGGGCCATCGCGCCACTGGGAGAATACAAATCCAATTGGATTTATAATCAAATAGAAGCCATTCTTACCAAACACAATCACAAACTGACCGACAAAGTCTCGGACTTAGATGAACAATTGGTCAACACTCTTCTATATGGTTCTGATGAACTAATAGATATGGGAGAAAACGTGGGAGTTTCCTCTTATTCTGTAAAATTTGAAGGGGTGATTTCCTTCATTGAGCGTCAAGCTGAGGAGAGCACTTCTAAACCGTTACTTAGATGGGCACACAGCTTCATGAATAAAGTGCGGTGCGATGAATGTGATGGTACTCGAATAAAAAAAGAGGCACATTACTTTAAAATTGGAGGAAAAAACATTGCTGATTTGGCCTCAATGGATATCATCGAATTGAGTGACTGGTTCAAAACTGCAGACAAGCACTTTGAAAAAAAGGAATTGATAATTGCCAGAGAGCCGCTAAAAGAAATTGGAAATAGAATTCAGTTTTTAGTAGATGTGGGGCTGACCTACTTGACATTGAACAGAAGTGCAAAAACCCTGTCGGGTGGTGAGGCTCAGCGAATTCGGTTAGCTACACAAATAGGCTCTGAGCTTGTCAATGTGCTTTACATTCTGGATGAGCCTAGTATTGGACTGCATCAGCGAGACAATTTTCGGTTAATAGATTCACTTAAAAAGCTTCGTGACATCGGAAACTCTGTGATTGTCGTCGAGCACGATAAAGACATGATGATAGCGTCTGATCAAGTCATAGATATAGGGCCAGGAGCCGGAATTCATGGAGGAAAGGTAGTAGCCCAAGGAAGACATGATGAGCTCGAGGATCAAGGGTCTACCACCGCTCTTTACCTCAATGGCAAAAAGGAAATAGCTACTCCGAAAAAAAGGAGAAAAGGAAATGGAAAAAAACTAACGCTTAATAATGCCTCAGGAAACAACTTAAAAAATGTTTCGGTGAAATTTCCCCTCGGAAAATTTATCTGTGTGACTGGAGTAAGCGGAAGTGGAAAATCTACATTGATCAACGGTACCCTCTACCCTCTTTTGAATGCACATATTTTCAAAGGTGTCAAGAAACCATTGGCCTATAAATCAGTGAAAGGATTAGAACACCTTGATAAGGTAATAGAGATTGATCAAAGTCCGATCGGTAGAACTCCTCGGTCTAACCCCGCTACTTACACTGGAATTTTCTCAGAAATAAGAAATATCTTTTCTGTTATTCCTGAAGCCAAGATTCGTGGTTACAAACCTGGAAGGTTCTCATTTAACGTATCCGGCGGTAGATGCGAAACTTGCAAAGGTGCTGGGCTGAAACTAATCGAGATGAATTTTCTACCTGACGTTCATGTTGAATGTGAAGACTGTCAAGGAAAGCGATACAACAGAGAAACACTAGAAATCAGGTACAAGGGGAAGACAATCTCTGATGTGTTGAACCTAACAGTTGAGCAAGCAATTAAGTTTTGGGAAGGTCATCCAAAAATTCTCAAAACTGTTAAAACACTGTATGACGTGGGGCTAGGCTATATCACTCTAGGACAGCAATCAACTACCTTAAGCGGTGGTGAAGCACAGCGAGTGAAACTTTCTACAGAACTTAGTAAAAAAGGCACTGGGCAGACCTTCTATATCTTAGACGAGCCTACGACAGGATTACACTTTGAAGATGTAAAAATGCTCCTTGATGTGCTCAATCGACTGACAGATGAAGGAAACACTGTATTGGTAATTGAACACAATATGGATGTGATTAAAGTAGCGGATCATATCATCGACCTTGGACCTGAGGGTGGCTCAGGAGGAGGAACTATTATAGCTGAGGGTACTCCGGAGCAAATCGTAAAGGTGAAAGAGTCGTATACCGGGGCATTTTTGTTGGATGAATTATGAGTTTAACGTATCTATAAATGGACCTCTACCTGCATTTTCTTAGCGTATGTTATACGTATAATATACGCTAAGTGTCATAGGGCTAAAGCATAATTGATTATATTTAAAATGTAATTAAGTCGTCTTGCCGCGATTTAAATTTAGCATTAGGAATCTAAAGATTCTTAAGAAGAGACAAGGCCACTAGGCCTAACAGAACAACACTTGAACTAAAGAAATGAACTTGTATATAACTCCCTGTCAACCACAAATCCATCAAAAGTTTATTAGCTTAGTCACCTGAAACATACAAGAAGGATATGTGGAATGTTCCACATACACGTACGTTAGGCTCAATGATGCACCAAGTTAGATAATATGCTAAATAACATATTCAAATATATGGGGCTAACCTTTGGCTTGGTCTCATTAATTCTTGTCACAATTATCCTTTTAAATTCACCTACGGATTTTGACGGTGGACCAATGCTCGCTTATAATTTCCTATTCTTTTTTCCAATGCTAATTGGTGCAGGAATTTTATCAATCCTATCGCTGAGCATATCTATTAGAAAATTAACGAGGAACAAAGGAGCAAACAACGGATTAAACATTTCATCAATTGTGCTTTCAATTCCTGGATTAATCTATTTTTCTTTCATTCTTCTGAGGTTTCTCCTAATATCAGGTGAGCCTGAACCTACTGAAAGACCTGATCGAATTCACAGCAATTCAACTAGCATAGGATTGGACGGAAAGACTCTTCACTTGACTGGTTTTAACTTCGGAACAGATTATGAGAGGCGAAGAATTTACATTTCAGGAATTCCGTACTTCAACAAAGAATTCAAAATACAGGATGCTTATTTCTGTCAAGGCAACTCAGAATTCGAACTATTTTATTCTAATGATGCCGACTCAGTCTATGTCTATATTCCAAATTCCGAACCGATGTATCATGATATTAATGGCAAGAATTTAGATAAAGTACCAGTTAGAGCAATTCAACTTACCATTGAACAAATGGACTCGCTGAAAAACTTACAAACAGAGATAATAAAACAATTTAAGTGGGAAGAAAACACAGAGCCTACACTGTATAAGCAAATAGGGCTTTTGGTATTTCACGAGAGTTCAGGGCTATTTATCAACACCACCAAATCGTTGATTTGGCTTTTAAGAATGAAATACAACGCTTTGGCTCAGTGCGAAATCGAAGTTTAACGCTTTCAACTACCCTGCTTGTCATATACTACAGTTATAACACATTCCCCACAATCCAATATATTTTTTATAGTACGTGTGTGACTTTTCTTTTTTTCAGGCGAATAATAGACATTATTACGACTTATTTAGTATAGGTCAATTACTTTTTTTTTACAATTCGAACAGTTGGTTTATTATGTCTAAAATCAGTGCTTTGAATTTTTGAGTCAAGCAAAAAGGATACTATAGTAAATAAGTCGTAATAATGTCTAATAAGATAAAGACTTTTATCCAATGAACTTGAGTGAAGAAAAATTTATCGTAGTTCTAGAAAAAAACCAAGGAATAATTCGAAAAATCACCAATTCTTATTGTAAGAATATCGAAGACCGAGATGACCTTATTCAAGAAATTACAATTCACCTATGGAAGTCTTGGAGCAAATACAATGACAAATACAAATTGTCAACTTGGGTATATACAATAGCATTAAACGTTGCTATTTCTTTTTACAGAAAAACATATCGGAGAAACTCTCTAAATCAAGCAATCCACGAAGAAACGGTTTTTGTTGACACCGAAGAATACAATTCTTTATCTGAGGATATAAAAGAACTATATCATTACATATCTGAATTAGATGCATTGAATAAAGCATTAATTCTCTTGTATCTGGACCAATATAGCTACGAAGAAATCGCTTCCACATTAGGGGTTTCAAAAACCAATGTGTCTACCAAACTGTCAAGAATCAAGAAGCAGTTAAAAAAGAAATTTAATCTAAAATAACATCAAAATGGATTTACAAGACTTACAACAAAATTGGGGAGCACAGGGGGCTCAAAATAATTTAGTGATTCAACTGTTCAAAGAATCTAGACAAAGTAAGATCAGTGATAACCTAAAAAAAACACATTATACAGCATCCTATTTATGCTGTTTAACCTAGTTATCATCGTTTATGTATGGCTAATTTTAGTTGAAAATTTTTCCAATCTAGTTCTAGTAATTCAAGCTCTCTTATTGCTTGTTTTATCTAAAATCATTTTCTACAAAAATGTGTTGCAACTGGATAAGATTGCTAAAATCAATTATGTGGAACCTATAATTAAGACGCAAAAAATCATAGAACAATTGAAATTTGAGAGAATAAAGCATCATCGATTTATTTTCATTTTTAGTAATTTGTATTTTTGGTTGATGATCACCCTTTTGTTTCAATGGGATATAACATTACTCATCTCTGCAATTTGGGCAAAAGCACCGATCGTTGTAATAATACATGTAGGTATGCTGATACTCTGGTTTCCAATCGCGTTTTGGATACTAAAAAAATATGACTCTACTAACAAGGTCTCTAAATTTTGGAAAAAAGTGAAAGATGAATCCTTCTTAACAGACCAATCTGTGAATTCTTCGTTAAATAATGTGCTTTCCTATTTACAGGAAATTAAGTCTTTTGAAAAAAATGAAATACCGAATTAAAACGTGTTACAACAATAAATAAATTCCATTAAAACATAGCATTCAATTATGCTCAAAAAATGAATACAAATTTAAACTTAGCCGTACTTATTGACGGTGACAATATTCCGTCTGCTCATGTAAAAGAGATGATGGAAGAAATAGCAAAGTATGGAAATCCGACAATTAAGAGAATCTATGGTGATTGGACTAAACCTAATCTGACCAAGTGGAAAAACCTGTTATTAGAAAATGCAATTACCCCTATTCAACAATATGCATATACAACAGGTAAAAATGCAACCGATTCTGCAATGATAATAGATGCAATGGACATCCTGTATAGTGGTAAAGTAAATGGTTTTTGTCTAGTTTCTAGTGATAGTGATTTTACTCGATTGGCAACGCGTTTAAGAGAGGCTGGAATGAAAGTAATTGGTATTGGAGAAAAGAAAACACCTCATCCGTTTATTGTTGCTTGTGATAAATTC
This sequence comes from Flavobacteriales bacterium, assembly GCA_965224545.1. Taxonomy (GTDB): domain Bacteria; phylum Bacteroidota; class Bacteroidia; order Flavobacteriales_D; family Sanyastnellaceae; genus ASP10-05a. The sequence continues at coordinate 75,817 of CBDCZM010000001.1, forward strand.
GTTTATATAGAAATTCTCAAAAACCAAACAGAGAAGAAAGATGATGACACCAAAGAATCGAGCAAATCTAATGTAGATAAAATAACCCGAAAGGAAATTAATCTTATCTCTACCACGATTTCAGATCTTTCTGATGAGGATGGCTGGGCTTTCTTAGGTGATGTCGGAAGTCTGTTACAGAAAAAGCAACCTAATTTTGATTCAAGAAATTATGGATTTGAAAAACTCACCCCATTAATTAAATCCATTGGGTACTTTGATTTAGAACAAAGAGAAAACCCAAAAAATAAGTACAAATTGATTTTTGTGAAAAATAAAGAAAAACATACGACAAAATCTAAAAAGCACTAAAACGCTTTTTAGCTTAGAGGTGGTGGTGCATAAAAAATGAACCGATTAATAACATATTTGACTTGTCTTCTAATTCTTTCCTGTCAATCAAAAACAGAAAAGGCCGACTATGGAAAGTCACCCAAAACAGACTCGTTAACGACAGAACAGAAACGAGTAAAAGACAAACTTGACACTCTACTGAACACCAACGACTACTTAATACTTGGTGACAAAATCGCCAAGATTAAAGTTGTGAATGAAAATGAAGCTGACAACTTCCCGACTTTTGAAATTCTAATTGGTTATCGATCTGACGTGATTATCGGAGAGAATATTGGCTACAACAACCTAAAAATCTATAGAAAACACCGACCTCAGACAGCTTTTGAAGACTATCCAGCGGGCATTTACAAAGGAAAGATAGTAGATCCTGACTTTTCGACTGCCCCAGACGCAAAGAGATTTATAACCCGAATAAAAAATGAATGCGCTAATGGAATCAACTTCGCAGGACATTATACATTGGTAATTTGGGGTTGCGGCTCTCCTTGTCAAAGTGGTGTTGTCGTTGACAGAAAAACAGGTAAAATATATGGCGGCTACGGAACAGCACTTGGTTCAGAATTCAAGAAGAACAGTAAAATGATTATCAGAAATTCAGGAGCAATTGACACCACTACAAATTTGATTGAAGTATGTGCCTATTGTGACGTTAACCACGAAATTTGGACAGGAACAGAATTTAAAGAGGTTGAATAAAAAAAAGAAAAACGCAGCACAAGATTGTTCTGCATCTGATTTTTATGCCATATGCCTAAATAACCAACCCATAAAAACGATATATTGATGCTGTATATCATTGAAAACCAATTGCGGATATTTATATGAATAAGATTTCTTTTCCAAGAGTTTATCTCTATAAGCAAATTGTTGAAGCGAAACTGTATATCGATTCAAAATTCAAAGAAAAAATATCTCTTGAAAAAATTGCTACTCAAGCCTGTTTTTCAAAATTTCATTTTCATCGAATATTCAAAGAGTGTTATAACAGAACACCTCTTGAGTATCTGACTTATCTACGACTAAATGAGGCAAAATTGCTTTTAGCGAAAGGAAATTCCACGAAAGAAGTATGTCATTCAGTTGGTTTTGAAAGCGTAAGTTCTTTTATTAAGCTATTCAAAAAAAAGGAGCTTATAACACCCTCAGAGTATTCTAGATTAATAATAAGTCAAAAAGTAAAAACAGAATTATATCCTTTAAATTACATACCATCTGATTATGCAGAATATTTAGGCTGGAAAAAGTAATGTGGGATTAATAGCAAGATTCGACAATTCAAAAACTTTCAGGCTTATTTTCTTTGCTATAAACGAACAAGTATGATTAGTAAACTTTCGCACAGCAGTATTTTTGTCCTTGACCAAGAAAGAGCACGGGATTTTTATGTCAACAAATTGGGTTTTAACGTCATAATGGATATACCCGTTGGCGACAAAGGAAGTTGGTTAACAGTAAGACCACAAGACCAACAAGAATTGGAAATCACATTAATTCCGATTAATACAGGACTAATGTTTGTTGGAGAAATTGCTACTCAACTTACATCATTAGTAGAAAAAGGAGCATTCGGCTTTGGAATATTTGAATGTAAAGACATTCACGCAACTTATAGAGAACTGAAGAAGAAAGGAGTCGAATTTATCAAAGAACCAAAACAAGGTGTCTCAGGAATAGAAGCAATGTTTAAAGATGACTCTGGCAATTGGTTCTCACTTGTCCAAAAAAAACAAAATGACAGAAGCAACTGAATTATATGATCAACTAATTGAAGCGAATCCAAACATAGAGAGAAAAGGAAAAACAATGCCTTATACCTCATTGAATGGACACATGTTTTCATTCCTATCTAAAGAAGGAGTGATGGGATTGAAGCTTTCTAAAAATGATAGAGAAGATTTTATCCAATATTTCAATGCTGGATTAATGGAGCAACACGGAAGAATAATGAAAGAATTCGTTTCAGTTCCAGATGTTCTTTTGAATGACCATGACCAGCTATCTGAATACTTACAGAAAAGTTTCAATTACGTTTCTGAATTAAAACCAAAGCCTACGAAAAAGAAAAAATAAAGCAATGAAATATACTTGTACTGTAGAGATCAATTTGCCTGTTGACACAGTAGCGGCACTTTGGGACAACGAAAATAATTTCAAAGAGTGGCAAGATGGCTTTGAAAGTATTGAGCATTTGAGTGGAATTTCAAATTCAAAAGGAGCAAAATCCAAAATCGTTCTTAACGGAAAAAGGAAAATTGAATTATTGGAAACAATTATTTCAAATGATTTACCCAGGGAGAAAATCGCTCTTTATGAGCACATTCATATGACAAATACTCAAACCACTCGGTTTAGAGAAATCGAACAAAATAAAACGCAATACATATCAGAAGTTGAATACACAATATTTAGCAATTTTATGGTTAAATTAATGACTAAATTGTTTCCAAACAAGTTCAAACAACAGAGTCAAAAATGGATGAATCAGTTTAAGGAATTTGCAGAAAGAACAAATAAGCAACAGTAACACTGCACAATGAGGAATACTATGAAGCATAGCAAAAAGATAAAAGATCAATCCTATATCAATGCGTAAAACTGCACTAGAACGTATTTTAGACTAAACGTCAGATCTAATTAAATGAAACAGATCATTACTATATATATTATCGTCTTTACTTTGAGTGGTTGTGTTACTCCGAATCCTAATGAGATAACTCAAAAAGAACAATCCTCCTTTTCACTAGATAGGTTAAATAAAGTGATTAATTCAATAGATATCGATCAACGTTTTAATGGTATTGTCTTTATTGAAATTGATAACAAAAATTCCATTTCTACTACAAGGGGAACTGTAACTTCAGACTCGAATGGGAAGGAATTTAGCTTTGACGACCGGTTTCACATTGCCTCTCTTTCCAAATCCTTTACAGGACTTGCTGTTCTCCATTTGATCGAGGAATACAATATTTCTCCCCATGCACCAATAGGTACTTATTTTCCAGAATTAAAAAAAGACCTTGGTGAGATAACCATTCAGCAGTTAGCTAATCACACAAATGGAATTCACGATTATCTTTCGTTAACCACAGAACATCAAGAGATTAATAATAAGGATGTTCTAAATTTACTTTCTCAAATGGACTCTACTGTATTTGAACCAGGCACTCATTGGGGATATAGTAATTCAGGTTACGTTCTACTTGCAGAGTTAATTGAGCGTATTTCTCTAGTCAGACCTTTGAAGAGTATATAAGAGAGAGAATATTTACAAAGGCTTTGATCCAAGACTATTTCTTAAGACCAAAAAAGGAAAGTTACGTAGATGGGTATTTTGAAAATAAAAAAAACGAGGTTTATATGAAAACAACAGGAGATGCGGGAATAGTCATGAGTGTGAATGACTGGGTCGCTTTTAACAGTACCACTCCCCTATTTTCTTCTTATTGGCAAAAAGCAGAATCCCTTTCCAGCCCTTGGACTGATTCTTCTTGGCGCTATGGTTTTGGTTGGTTCTTTTCAGAAGATAGTCTTGGAAAATTCCGCGCTCATTCTGGAAGATCTGAAGGATTCGAATCATACTTGCGGGTGAATTCCAATGATTCACTCTTTTTTTTAATGCTGTCAAATCAAACGGATCCAATTGTAAAAGAACTTAGAAACGCAATTATTAATGAAATGAAAAACATTTAACAAAACCTAAATTGCACTAAAACACGTTTTATACGAACTCTGATAACACGTAAACAAATTGAAAACAGGATTGAAATCTTTGCTATCTGCTGTGGTAAAAATTTACTCTTTCTCATTATACTGTTTAAATTTAAGATTATTATTCTACTTTTAAACAGTTCTAATTAGGGGAAGCTTACATCCCATTTGTTGTGCTACTAAATCATGTCTCTTATAAGAGACACATTTTAGTAACAACATTGTACGGGTGGTTGCGCTCTATGAAAAGAAATTACTTGATTACTATTTCTTAGAGCTAGATAAAACACTCAAGATTCCGGGCTTAAAGGCTGATTTCTCAGCATTGCAACGCGAATGGATATATATCCTTATAACATGTGCAGATTTCACTCGATTCTTACTGGGCTGGATGCCCACTCATCAAAAAATAAATGACTACAATATGAAGCAGGTACGCTCAGTCTTGGCCAGTTTATAGTGAACTAGATTATGATCAGGCGAGCTTACAAACTACCGCTCAGTCTCCAAATGCTTCAGGAGAAATGACTGCTCTCCTGAAGCATTTGAGATTAATTCCGCTAAGAGTACTATATATCTTTACGCTGAGCGTTGCAATTAAATTGACACCAATCATAATTCAATTAATTTTTGATCAATTTCTTATGACCGATAATTCTATTCTTAATATCTCGAACAGAAACGTTGTAAATCCCATAGGCCATATTGTTAAGATAAATCGTATGCTGGCCTATGTTTTTATCAGTGGTTTGACTGAGTACTACTCTACCCGTCATGTCTGAAATAATTATTTTGTCAACCTGCTGGTTACTGATATTAATGATAACGCTTTCACTTGCAGGATTTGGGAAAATATCAAAACCATCCATTCGATCCAACTCATTTAATCCTGTTGGATTCATATATAGTAATACATCATAAGAATCTGCAATCTCTTCCACGTTAAATGCACTATCTACAGCTACACTCATAAAGTAATATGTCATATCTAACTCTCCTTCGAATATGGCTGAATTTTCAGTAGTCTGAATCTGCCAGGGAATCCAGGCGTCTCCTTCTTCGGTGTTGTAATAGATATTATAGTATAAAATGTTAGGATCATCATTTTCAGTTTCCCAATTGATAATTGCAGTAGATTCTCCAGGTGTATAATCCGTTATGTCTAAAACCTGACTTATGGGAAGTTGATTGTCAAAAATATTGGTCCAAGTATTGGTAGTAATGGGATCATTAAAATCAAAATATATCTGTGCATCGTTGTTAATAGTTGATCCAGATTCTATGTCCTCTAGAAGTTGGACTTCAAAACCAACGAATCCCATTCCTTCAGGAGCAGTTACATTTGGTGGTAGAAACCCAAGATCAATATTTTCTGTAGGCATTAAACTTAAAGTGTCTAGGGTTTGAAAAAGCCAAGTAGCCACCCCTGTGAGAGGATCAAGTTCTGTTGTTATCTTCAAAATGTTTGGCATTTCAGGCCTAAGGTCTACTTCTGTCAATCCTGATGCTTCGTCTAAAGAAACAACATTCTCGCCCCAACTGGCATTGGTAAACTTGAAGGTGCTTATGTCTATCACACTAAGGTCTAAACTATCTATTATTAGAACCGTTTTGGCGGCAACAGCTGCCGTGTCTACATTTTCGAAATGAATTGCGTACTGTATATTAGGATCATTAATGAACATTCCGCCAAACTCCTGAGAAGGTCCTATTTTTTCATTTGGATCCAAGGATGAGGCTCCTTCTATATCATTCATAGTTTTACATCCATAACAGAAATTGAAATCAATCCCAATACCCCAAGGGTCTGATCTATCAGCAGAACTTGTGTGTGAAACATGCCCAGAAGTTTCGAATAGTCTATGATAGTAAGTGCTGGCTTGAGCATAAGAATCACATGGGAATTCTTCATCTAAAACAACATCTGTGGCAAACAGCAAGGCCATCTCAGCATTGAACAATTCAAATTCAGACTCATTTACTAAATATGTATTATCAATACATGACATCAGGTCATACATTAATTTCATCATGGCGCCTTTTAAAGGAATCAATCGCTCATCATTGATGCCACGAGCGATATTGGCTAGATCAGTTTGCAGTTGTGTATATGAGCTATAAAAGCAAGATTCGAAGGCTGTCAAATCAACTTCTGGAATAGCCGTAATTAATGCAGATTCAACCATTTGTTGTGTGCAATACCCAGGTTCTGGTAAATACGGTTCTAATAAACCACCACTCTCAACGATTGGATTAGGATGCAGATATATATGTTGTTCTGCGAAACCAGATTCTGTTATAGCAGACATACCACCCATATTTTTAGAGACTTGAGGAGATAAGAGGGTCGTTAAAAAAGCGTGATGTTGAGTCCCTTCATCCTCAAACTCTGTACTGTTTAGTATGGTCGCATCGATTCCTTGGTCTATAAGATAACCGACAAATTCATTCATCATTTCGTCTCCTTCCAAATCATAAATTGGTTGGTTAGAAAAGTCCACTGAATATGGGTTTTCGTTGATAACAACTAAGGGAGCAGCAAGCACGGATTTGTTTCCTCTGTTTGTGTATGATGCATTGAATAGTGTTTGACCACCAACCAGAATTCTGGTTCTAGAATATACGTTTACATCTCCATCAATAATTTCTTCATCAACTATCTCAATGGATAAGGGTAAAGTCAACGTATCACCTGGTAAATAAACCACAAGATCCTTCAAGCCTAGGGCAATAATTTCAGGATTAAACACGACTTCAATTTCACCATTGTTTATTATTTCAAATGAGTAATGCTCTAAGGTATCTGTAGGAGAAATTAACTTTACCTGTTCAGCATCTGAAAAACCAAAACCTACTATACTCAATTCAACTGGTTCATTAATTGAGATTTGGTCAGGGCTTACTGAGATTATGAGAGGATTGGGCGCTGGCGGTTCATAATAAGGCCAACTAAAATTCCAATTTTGAGTGGTCTCTGATGAGGTCTCATCAAATACGGGCGCCCAACCAGATATTCTAAGGACGCCTTCTTGGTCAAATAGGCCACAATTAAAACTTTGAGATCCACCTGAATTAATAGAAGGAATATTAAATAACGCCCCACAGTCGTTAAAGGTGTTTCCATCATCATCTATTCTCATAGTTCCTACATCCTGACCATTATCCCCAAAAAGCAACACCCATTCTTGGTTCACTTCATCTTTCACGAAATGGTTATTTCTTTTTCCAATAGCAGCGATAGGCGCGACCAAAACTCCATTCTGTCCAAAGCTATCAACCAATTCTCCTTCATCTGCATTAACCTTTATAACGTAAGGCAAATTATCAGAGCTGACGGAGGAAACGAGAATATTACCGTCAAATGCCAAAGCACTTCTAATTGGAACATTGCTAGCAGATTGAATTTCCGATACAATCATATGCCCATTGTTTCCGAAATTAGTATCAACTGTCCCATCAGGATTCATTTTAGCAACACAAATATTGAGAACTCCTCCATTGATGACATTGGATATCATGTAACTCGTACCATCATCCGATATTAATGATGAAGGGGTTCCATAAGAATAACTAAAGTTAACCACGCTAGAACTGGAGAATCCTACTCCGTTATAAGTTGTATCTAGTTCGCCATTTGCTAATAGTTTTGTTGTTGTAAATCCAACACCAGGATGTGTAGAAACTACTTGAAAAGTCCCATCACTATATGATTTTATTGCTGAAACTTCGCCAGCATTATTGCCTCCAAAAGGAATAAGCATGGATCCTGAAGTACCGAATTCTGAATCTACAGTACCGTCAGAATTAAATCTCGCTACATATGGTCTAAAACTACTCCCACCATTGCTTGGCGCTTGATAGCCTCCTACTAATATTTTACCATCTTCTTGCAACGCTGCACAAATAGCTGAATTTCTTTGATCAAAGATTTGATCTACCTTCCCTTGATTCCCGAACGATGGATCTAGATTACCATTGGCAAAAAGTCTCAGACCTATAATGTGAAAACTATTGGTAATATTGGTATAACCTGTTCCGAAAATCAAAAAGCGGCCATCTGGTTGTTGCATCATTGCAAAAGGTTCATCATTGTAATTAGCACCAAAATTGTATCCTTTTTGGGTGTTGTATTGGCAGTAATCTTGACTGGACACGATCATTGTGGTCAAGATAAAAACTGTAAAGAGTATTGAATTTTTCATGAGAGTAAGAATTAATAATTGGTCTTAGTTTTTCGGTTATATCCGAGTACTAAGATCTTTAAGTCTTAAGCTCATTTCATTAGGGGATATGCTTAAAATAATAATTAGGGGTTTACCCTAAGTTGAGCAACTAATAAGTATATCGAAACAGGTCCTATCTCAGGGTTTAGCTAATCAAGCCTTTGGTCATAGCGCTTTTAATTAGGCCGGCAGTATTTCTCACTTCAAATTTTTGTAGCAAATTATTCCTGTGTGCTTCCACAGTTTTTATGCTGATAAAAAGCTTTTCTGCAATTTCATTATTCGTCATTTCGTTTGCGATACAATCTAATATTTCTTTTTCTCTCCGTGTCAAAATCGGAATAAAGGATCTTGATGATTGGCCAAAGCTTTCGCTCAGTAATTTGTCTTTTAATGCTTCAGGTAAATATATCTCTCCAGAATTTACGGCTCTAATGGCTTCTATTAACTCTTCTTTAGAGGTGTTCTTTTGGAGATATCCTTTGGCACCATTTTTCATCATGTTTTTGATAAAGCCCGATTCGTTATAATTCGACAATCCTACAATGGCTATTTCGGGATGCCTTTTTGAAATTATTTTACACAACTCTAGACCTGAAATATCTGGCAAATTGATATCTAGGAGTAAGACATTTGGAATACTTTCTTTGAGATACTCTAATAGTTTTTTACCGAGATTTAAAGTCTTTATCACTTTGATGTCTTTTTGTTTAGACAGCATAGAAGTAATGCCCTCAAGCACCAAATGATGATCGTCTAGAATAACTACTTCAATCATGTTCTACTTTTAAAATTAACATCTACTGTAGTTAGAGTGCCTTTGTCTGATGATTCTACATTTAATTCGGCACCTAGAAATTGTGCTCTTGATTTGATGTTCTTAAGTCCGAGTCCACTTTTTTTAACGGAACGATCATAGCCTATCCCATCATCTTGGACGGAAATATGAAGCGCATTTTCATGAAAATTAATCTGCACCAAAACATTTTTAGCTTGGGAATGTCTTACAGAATTGTTTAACAGTTCTTGGGTGACTCTATATATAGCGGTCTCTACATCCACTGGTAATTCAATTGCTTCACCATAATTTTGAAAGTTCATATTCAGGTTACTTCCAGAAGATATTTTGATACAATACTCTGAAATGGCTTCTGTCAAATTATAATTCTGCAAAGAAGGGGGGGCCAGATCATGAGAAATACTTCTTATCTGTTCTATGGCATTGTCCAGCATAATGATGGATGAATTGTATTCTTCGGTTTCTCTTTCGTCTAGTTTACTCTTGTCAAGAGCGGTCACTTTATATTTAATGACTGATAAATCACCATTAATACCATCGTGAAGATCTTGAGCTAGTCTTTTTCGTTCTTTTTCTTCACCTTCTATCAGTGCTTCCAACTTGGTTAATTCTCTGCTAACCTTTAAAGATTCGATTTCTTTATTTTTGAGGTGCTGTCTTTGGCGATAATGGAAAAATAGAAAAATTAAACCCAGAAGTGCGGCTCCAGCCAAGATAAGACTAGTTTTAAAATTAGCTTCTTTCTTAAACAATTGAATGTCTTGATCCTTGATGATTAAATCCTGCTGAATTATTTCCTTGTCTTTTTGGGCTGTTTCAAATTGAAATTTTAATCTATTAATATCCTTTAGGTTCTCCATGCCCCTCACGCTGTCATTGTATATAACGTATTTTTCAAAATGAATCAAGGCGGTCTCGTTGTCTCCTGTTTTTTTATAAAGTTCACTTAAATCTTTATGAATGTCTTTTAATTCTAAAATTGAAAGATTCATTGACAAAACAGATTTTAGATACGCCTCACTTTTAAGGAAATTATTCGTCTTGAGATTTAAGACCCCTAAGTTTTTTAAGGTCAGTGATTTTTCTTTGAAATTATGCTCATTCTGAATAGCAAGTGCCTTCTTAAATGAATTTTCTGATTTGTCAAATTCACCATTAAGCATATGAATACTACCCATCTCATCATAGCTTATAGCCATGCCCCAGTTGTTATTTAGTTCTGAGTTGATCAGCATTGCTTTTTCTAAGTATAATTTAGCATCTTCAAGATCATTCTCTAACACAAATACAGCACTTAAGTTAGCATAAGAATTTGCTAAATCGTTCTTGAAATTGGTGGTGTCAAGTAATGCTATGGACTGTCTATATTTCTCTTTTGCCTCTTCAAGTTCCCCCAGATTTTTATAAATTATTCCTATGCTATTCAAGATAAACCCTTGACCCTTTATGTCTTTTTCAGACTTATAGTGATCTAGAAGCTCGAAATAAAGTGCTAAGCTTTGGTTCAAACTTCCCTGCTGCTGATAAATTACAGCCTGTTGAAATTTGCCGTCATAAACCATGCTTGTTTTGCCAATGCTTTGGGCATAGGCCATGTATTTATCAAAGTTATTAAGCCCATCTTGAAAATCCCCAGTTTTTCTATTGATCACCCCTTCTTTATATTCGACTATTGCTATCCCCCATTCATCGCCTAAGTGAGTGAATAGTGTTCTGGAACTATCAATATGAGCTTGGGCATTCTTAATATTAGTATTAATCAGTAACCAGCAGACTCTTGCATGCGCAGAGGCTATATTATTTGTATCAGAAGACGTAGCTAAAACATTATAAAGGCTGTCCAATTCACTTTTTTGAGACCAACTAATACTGCTAATTATTAGACATAATGGCACCAAACAAATGTTCTTAAATAAGAAGCGGATGTTGTGTAATAAGGTTCTATGTTTAGTTAGGAATTTCAAAGAGGAACTGGGGTTCTATGTGACAATAAGATCAAAAAATAGTCTATTTCTGATCAATATTGCAATATCACCAATTTATCTAAGGCTAAAATCAGGGGAAAGGCTACTTTTAAAAATTTAGGGTTAACCCTAACTTGTCTCATTAAATACACTAATACCACTCAGCTTGGTTCTGTCGCATTAACCTCATTGATTTTAAAATTACAATTCCTAACTCATTATTAAGCAACTAGCGAACAAAATGCTCTAAACGAGGTAGAAAGGTCTTCGGTTCTCCCTAACTAAGTTTGCTTTTAATATCATTAAAAGTCTGCACTTCCATGCTTCGATCACTTCAGTCGCAGCCTCTCACGTATAATTATTTACAAGTCTACGCTTGCAAATAATCATCCGTACGCTGCTTGTGTTAGGCTCACCAGCGGATCATTCAGGCTAAAGCTATTGTCTGTTTTTATAAGTAGGTTTAGTGTGTTTCACACATAACTGTTAAGCATCTGCATACGCAGCTCCTCTGTCCCTTCATTCAATTCGCTTTTGGTGTCGCAGAAAAAAGAGAAAAATTGAGCAATCATCAATTAGCCGAGCGCAGAGATTTTACTCTAAAAGTAAAACAGATAGTTATTTTTTCCTGATGAACTTGTTCAAAGTTGAAATGAAATTTTCGAGCATGAACTATTGGTTTTACTGGCGAAGCCTCATTTTTTCTGGATAGCTTTAGTTCTGCTGAGCTTGTCGAAGTATAGTTATGGAGAGAAAATTGGCTAAAGTTCAGTGAGACCAAGAGGTTATGCGCAGTTTTTTAGTTCGACTTTGAACAAGTTCGATTGATAAAAGTGCTTGTTTCACTTTACTTTCGGAGCAATTTTATATTAATTCTATGGAATTGAAAGCGCTCTTCTTTTTGTCCGAAAAATTATAGCAGATCCAAAATTCTACTGGTGATACCATATTAAATTAAGGTGATTCCCTTAAGTGATTAAGGTGATTCCCTTATTCTTTTCATTTAAATACCAACCTATTTTTGTCGAAAAAATTAAAGCAAAATTTCATGAGATATTTATCAATATTAATTTCGGTGTTTATTAGCACCTTGATTATCAACTCTGTTAAAGCTCAATACCAAGAGGGTCACTTTATAGCCACGGATTATAAACTGGGATATACGAGATTAAGTAACGCATATACAACTTACAACCCTAGTTTAGCAGCAACTGTACCTCAACAATCAGATTACACTTCTTATTCTGATGCTTTTTTGCAAAATAACCTTTCCGTGTATTACGGATATCAAACTGAAAATTTTTACTTTAAAACGAATATAGACGGTTTATTTAATTGGGTGACATATGCAAATAGCAGATATTATTATATGAGATCTTCCTTTAGGAAGCTTGATGATATTCAGTCGAAAAATGCATTTATAAGTCAACCAGAAAAAGGGGAAAAGGGATACATTCTTCATCCTGTTAATGGAGTAAGCGACTATAAAATGTTAAATGCTGATCTATTATTTGGCAACGAAAATATAAAAATAGGAACTAATTTTAGTGTGGGTATGTTAGGGGCTGCGATGAACGATGGTGTTCGTCTAAATCAAGGTACTCGTCATCCGGAAATTAGGACAATGACTTTAGGTTACTATCAAATAGGTATTAAAACACTTCTTAGCAATGTTAAGGACATGCCACTTACAGCCAGTATAGGGTTAAATAAACTAAAAGGGTTCGATAGAAAAGGAAATGATTTAACAAAAGAAGAGAGACGTTCTGGATTTGGTATTGACTTTGAAGCAAAGTATTATCTAGGCGATAATCAATTTAGGCCATACGTGTCTTTTTATGGAGAACTAAAAAGATTTACAAAAGAGGCTGCTAAAGTCGGTTATCAAGATTTTCGAACGACAAGGTTTGTAGAGATAGAGATACCTGCCTTAAACACTCTAGCTTTTGGTCTAACTTTAGGTTTTGTTATAGGCGAATTATAGAGTTTAGATTTTCATTAATTCAAGAAACAGATTATAACCAGCTGATAAATTGTGAATTACGTTATGAGTGACCCGTATGTTAGAAAATCTCAACCATTTCAAAGAGTAATGTGAAGCGTGTAAGATTTAAAAACAAAAAGCCCTCATCGAAACTACTCAATGAAGGCTTAAATTTTAAGTTCTTACTTTTCTAGTTCAACATATCTTTCATCCCAAAAGCAGTTATAAAATTATCATAATCTTCTTTTACATTGGCATTGGCTCTTTCAACATATTTTCCTGTCATTCCATCCACTACTGTTCTCAATGGTCTCTGACCTTTGGGAGTATCAATCAATTTAAAAATTGCATCTGGAACCATTTGAGGATTTGGTTTCATGGCTTCAAACATTTGGCCCATTCCAGCCGTCATCTGCTCAGGAACCTTTGCCAAATCTCCATACCCAGCTGTAACTGCCTGATCAGAACCAGAAGCCACTTTACTAAATATCTCAGTAGGAAAAGCGCCTGGTTGAACCAATACAACATCAACGCCCAATGGCCTCACCTCATAATGTAACCCCTCTGTTAAGCCTTCAACGGCAAATTTAGTTCCATTGTACACTGTCATAAATGGTGCAGAAAAACGGCCTAAACCACTTGAGGTATTTATAATTAATCCCTCCCCCTGTTTTCTCATTTGAGGAAGACTTGATTTAATGGTTCTCCATGTTCCTTTTACGTTAACGTCAAACATTTTCTCAAGATCATTCTCAGTGTATGACTCCGCCAGTCCTCCGCCAAAATATCCTGCGTTGTTCACCAACACATCTAACCTTCCCTCCTTTTCAATCACACCTTCGGCATCCGTAACATCCAATTCAATTACGTTTATGTTGTCAATGGCTTGTAATTCGTCTGCCTTTTTCCCATTACGTCCTTTAATATCTCTCATTGTGGCATACACCACATGCCCTAGTTCCGCTGCTCCTTTAGTCGTTAAATAACCAAATCCGCTATTTGTTCCTGTAATTAATACTACTTTCTTTTTCATTATATTTTGAATTTTCCTTACATTTGTTACCCAAAGTTACTATTAATAGTTACCTTTTGTACCAAATGAAATTTATTTATCTAAAAAAGTAGTTACCGGCAGGTAACAAGCGTTAGAAAACATGAATTGTAGCAACCCAACTTGTTCATTGACTCAAGCCATTTCTGTAATTGGAGGAAAATGGAAACCACTCATCATTTATCGACTGCATGGATCCAATAGAAGGTTTGGACAACTAGATGCCACTATTCCTGGCATTTCCAGAAAGGTACTGACCTCACAATTAAACGAGCTGGTCAGAGATAAACTGGTAAATAGAAAAGCCTATGCCGAGTCTCCTCCAAGAGTTGAATATAGTTTGACTAAGAAGGGAAAAGAACTGATTCCTATATTTCACTCTATAGGGTCTTGGGGAATGTATCTGGTTGAAGAATACAAAGCTATAACTGCTGAATGACTTGTGTCAATGTAGATTTTAACTGGATTGATTCATAAAGCTTTTGAAATGGACATTCCTGCTCATAATGGAGATGATAGCTTTGAATTACCCGTTCCTGCAACTTTTGTAGTAAACAGTCATAAAGAGATTGTATGCGCATCAGTAAATCCTAATTGGATGGAAAGAACAGAGGCTAGTGAATACCTTTCTGCAATAAAAAAATAAACGTTAGATAACAAAATGTCTAAGTAATGCTAAGGAAGCACAGATCTGAAAGGTTTGTGCTTTTTTTGTAGTTTTGGAATTACCCAAAAGGTGCTTCTCTAGCGCCGCTATCTATGCATAAACCGCTATCAGTCATTAAAAGACACTACGGTATGAAAATATTACTAGCCTCTCTATTAACACTATTACTCTATGGGTGTGGATCAAAGAGTATTGAAGAGCTTTTGATAGGCAGATGGGTCTCCAAAGAGGATTTACACCATACCGCAGAATTTACAGAAAAAAGCGTTTATTTCAAGGCCTCATTAAATGACATTAAAGAATATAGGTGGAGCCTCGCAGGCGATACCATTTATCTGAAAATGATGGAAAGTCATGAAAATGATTCCTTAGCTCTACTAATCTTAAAAATTAATGATTATCATTTAGAGTTTGCCGAAGGAACTATTTTTTCCGAAGGATTCGGAGAAACTAAAAACTTAATAAAACAACAATAGCTAGTATTACACATGAAACGTTGCTAAATATTATGAAGCACACCATTAAGAAAACAATATTATTATTTAGTCTGATATTTCTCATCCACGAAATTATCATTATATCAGATGGATTAATTGATGATGAAAATCCAGAGGCCAAGGTAGCGGTAATTCTTGGCTCTAAGGTTAATACAGATGGTAGTTTATCCGACCGATTAAGAGCAAGATTGGATAGAGGACTCAAACTTTATACGGATTCGTTGGTCTCCGAAATATACGTTAGCGGTGGTCTTGGAAAAGAGGGATATTATGAAGGCACGGTAATGGCAGAATACTTGGTTTCTAAAGGAATTTCCAGAAACTTGATAAAGGTGGACAACAACGGTATAAACACAAGAAATACAGCAGTTAACTTTGCTAGGGATTATCCTTCAGAATCTTCAGCTGTTATTGTAACACAATATTTCCATGTAACTCGTTGTAAATTAGCTTTCAGACAAGTTGGAATAGAGAATGTCATTGGAGTTCACTGTGACCATTTCGAACTGAGAGATCCATACTCAGCTCTTAGGGAATTCGCTGGGTTCTACAAATACTTGGTCTATTATTAATTATCGAGTAAATTCTTTTTCTAATTCTACTACAATTTATGCCGACGGGACTAACTGTATCAGCTATATTGTTGTTAGAGATTTAAGTGAAAAAGAAACCAATATTTTCACCCTAAAAACAATAGATCCTGGTCAATCCAATTGTGAACCTTATTTGTTTAAAATAGAATACAAGAAATATTAAACACGCGTACCAACAGTTAATAAAGAACATTAAAAGCAACTTAATAGAATCGGTTCAACCAATTGAAAGAATGACAATTCAAGACATACTTAATAAGACAGAACACCGACCTTGGGAACTACGAAAGGACAATTGGAAATTCTATCAAGAATGGAATAATGCAGTATTTCTTCATTGGCAAGTCAATGAAAATGAACTTAGACGACTTGTGCCTATAGATCTTGAAGTTGATCTATTTGACGGAAAACCTTGGGTATCCCTCGTCGCATTCACAATGGATAAGATTCGGCCGAGAAACTTGCCAGCATTCCCTCCTATCTCAAACTTTGATGAAATAAATATTCGGACATACGTGAAGTACAAAGGAAAAACGGGTGTGTATTTTCTAAGTATCGAAGGAGGAACGAAAATTTCTTGCCAAATTGCTAAGAGACTATCTAAGCTTCCATACAGGTATTCCAAAATGAATAGACAATTCAACTATTACAGTTCTATAAATTCTGAATATAATGACGTCTTAGAATTGAATTATCAAGTTGGACAGAAACTGATTAATAAATCTGAACTTGATACCTGGTTGACTGAGAGGTACGCCTTGTTTCAAGATACAGCATCTTCTATCAACGAATTTGAAATCCAACACTTGGAATGGCCCGTTTTTAAAGTTGATTTAAAAAAGATTGCAATAGAATACCCAAGATTTTCGAAATTACTGAATAACTCACCTAGATTGAGTCATTACTCAAGTGGAATTCAAGTATTGGCTTGGGAGAAAATCAAACATAAAAAAATTGCTGCAACATCTTATTACAAATCATAGCTACCTCTTAGACTTGCCACATCCGAAGTATTAAAAGTTAGGCATGAAAAAATCATAAATGAATAAAAATATATGTAGCGTCGTTTTTCTTTTAGTGATCAAGCAAACCTGTTTTTCACAAAATTATATTGAATATTATAACTATTGCAATGAAGGAGAAAAACAGATTTATCTAAAGAATTTTGTTACTGCATTAAATCAATTTGAAAAAGCATTTACACTGGTGGACTATATTCATTCTAAACAGTACAAGAACGCTAGTATATGTGCAGCCAAAGTCGCTGATTTTAATAAGACATATTTATTCGCAAAAAAATCAATCATAAATGGAAACTCGTCTAAGTTTCTAAAACAAAAAGCATTTAAGCAGTTTAGAAAAAGTGACCTCTACAAACAACTAAAAGATAGTATTTCAATATTTCATGAGTGGCATTACAAATCAATCAACTTAGATTACAAAAAAGAAATCGATAGTTTACATTATATAGTTCAAGGAAAAATTTTGGAATGATGAACTAGACAACAATTCCACTCGAAATAACAAAAATTACTATACCTACTCTTTCAACTATGAAAAATCCAAAGACAATGTCTTGCTTGATAGTCTCAGAGTGGTAAAAGAAATTGAAGTCGAAGGACTAGAGTCAGTGTATGGCCCGTTTTATGAATGGATGAATACTTTTGAAAATCATTAAAGCAATGTATCCAATTGATAAAACGCTCTTGTTCTAACTTTTACTCGCATATGAAAAAGACTCTATTCATGACAATCGCTCTGTTTACCTCTAGCGTAACTGTTCTTGCTCAAGAAAAAAAAGACTTTGACTCTATTCCTTTTATACAGGAGTTAAACACTCTCACAGAAGAAAACACTCTTGATTTCGAACTTGAGCCAATAAGCAAGGCAGAGTTTTTAGCAATCAGCCAAAACCGTGCTCCTTCCTTTGAAGTTACCCCAGATAAAACTATTGTCTCTGGGGATACTACCATAGTTAAAACTAAAAATGCGGTTTATGAATTCCATGAGAACGAGAATCTGAGTTTACCATATTATTACACCGGATTCATTCCACACATCCAGTGTCACATGATCTCTTACTGCAAAGAAATTTGCGAAGATTTTCTTTTAGATGATTTTACGGATGAAAAAATGTTTATCCCTACATCTTATG
Organism: Flavobacteriales bacterium; assembly: GCA_965224545.1. Taxonomy (GTDB): domain Bacteria; phylum Bacteroidota; class Bacteroidia; order Flavobacteriales_D; family Sanyastnellaceae; genus ASP10-05a. Next base: position 93,854 of record CBDCZM010000001.1, read on the forward strand.
ACCAAGGAGTTCTTGGAATGCCATTTTCTCCTGAGGGAAGTATGTGGCTGGTTTACTCTTCATACGACGGGCCAGATTATGATCATTTCTATTATTATAGAGCTGAGGCTTATTTCTACAAGGTCGAAAAGAATAAAGGCCTTGGAGGATTGCACTTTTATGGAAGTTTCCATACTAACAATTGGTCAATTGAGGAAATGCGTTGGATTGATGAAAACTCTATAGCGCTTAAGTTGTATAGCAGCAGCAGATGGGGTGATGGTAGCGGAGTTGATTACAGCTATTTCAAGACAAGAATTAACTGAAATGAATAGGATTGTCGCTATATAAATGAAAAAGACTAGCGATGGCATTATAAAACAAACCATGGAACAGAAACATCCCCTACCACCATTTACCTTAGAAACGGCACAGCAAAAAGTACAAGCAGCTGAAGATGCTTGGAACAGTAAAGACCCGGTAAAGGTTTCTAAAGCATATACACTAGATACAGAGTGGAGGAACCGCATTGACTTTATCAATGGTAGAGAGGAAGTCGTCACTTTTCTTATGAAAAAATGGGGAAATGAGCATAACTACAAACTAAAAAAAGAGCTGTGGAGTTTTAAGGAAAATCGAATCGCCGTTCGTTTCGAATATGAGTATAGCAATGAACAAGGCAATTGGTTTCGGGCATACGGCAATGAAAATTGGGAGTTTGATGAGAATGGACTGATGAGTAAACGTTATGCCAGCATCAATGACCTTCCTATAGCTGAAAAAGATCGAAAACTGAAATAAAATCACTATTTATGGAATGCGAAAGAAACTAAACGGGCAAGCCTTCTCAAACGAAGATAGGATCAAAGCCATTGAAGATGTAAAAGATATTATTTCATCGAGCGATGGCTGCATCATGAATTTCGGCATATTCTCTGATTTGGCACTGAGTTTAAGCATCGAAATCGAAGAAAACAGAATTGGGCCCCTTCACAAAGGGTTATCTTCAATTCTTAGCATGCCTGTATATAACTCCCAAGACATCAACTTAAAATCAAACAAGGAATGGCTCATATTAATGAATGTTTCTTTTAGCAATGGAAAAGGTGAATTAAAACAAGAAATCCCTAAAGTTCCCAGGTAAGAGCAGCTAATACCTCAGACAATAGAATAATCATTCGAAATTCAGCTATTTGTTCAGTATACTTGAATATGAAAGAGAGTATTCAAATCTCAAGGCTTCATAAAGGTGACCTCAATCTCTTCAAACAGCTAGTGGAACTGTTAAATGAAGTTTTTGAGGAGTATAATTCCATGGCGTCAGAAAAACAGCTCGGAAAACTGTTGGTCAATCCTGAGTTTTATGCAGTCATCGCAATGAAGAATGATACTGTTGTCGCTGGGTTTACTGCATATGAGCTTCAACGATACTATAGCGACAACAGCGAATTGTATATCTATGATATTGCTGTAAAAAAAGAGCTTCAAAACCAAGGAATCGGAAAGAAATTGATTGATTATTTAAAGCAGTATGGCATGGGAAATAATGTGGAAACAATCTTTGTTGAGGCACATTCTGAAGATGAACAAGCGGTTCGGTTCTATGAATCAACCTTCGGCAAAAGCGAAAAAGTAGATCACTTTAATTTCGAGATTCAAAGCAGCAATAATGCAAACAGTTGACAAACGACTCTCCTTATCAATCGGTTCTTGGGCTTTTTACATGGAACCTCAACAATGAAATATTAAAAAATGAAAACAACCATATTTTTTCTTCTACTAATATCCAGCCAATGCATGGGGCAACAATACGATGGTTTGCACATAGAAAAGATGAAGATAGATGCGAACAATACTATTTATCAATCAGGGAGAACGTTTGTCTATTCTTATGAATTAATCATTAATGACACCACTTACCAATTAGAAAATACACTTTGGTCGGGAAACATTTCCAAGGAAAGGTTTAAATTATCTTCAGATCTCTTAGACACAACTCTAATCTCTGAAATACACCTTACTGTCACAAAACCAAAACTCGGACAACGAACCAATAAAAATCAAACTGAGGTATTCCATATTTATGAACCGAATTCAACGATGGCATACCATACCGGTATTGTGGAAAACGAATCAAATGTCTGGCTACATCCTTTTAGGGCTATTTTCTTTGAAGCCTTAGAAACTTGTCCCTTTCCTTACATTAAATTAGATAAGCATCAGGGAGAACAATGGAATGATAGCATGAGTATAGGGAGTTTTTGGTCTCATGAAATGTGGGGAGTATGGGAAGGCAGGTTATTGTTAAAATACACTTATGAAATCGCTGAAAACTTAACCCTTCCTACCAAAATAGGTCCCTTAGATTGCATTAAGGTAATTGCTGATGCCAGTTCGAAAATTGGGAATTCAGAATTAATCGCGTTTTACTCCCCTGAGTATGGCTTTGTGAAACTGAATTACACCTTGTTTAATGGTATTCAGATCAGCTTTAACCTAGAAGAGGTGCTCGATGGACCTATATATCGTGACGGCCGAGATTTCTTTAGAAGAAGATAGTTGAATCAAATGCGTATTAAACTCTTCTCAAATGAGAAATTAATTTCCTACCTTATCTATGAAATGGGTGTACGACAAATTTCCTTCAAGCGGCTTTTCTTGTTAAATCCTTGATTTTGTGCCATGTATTGCTTTTGTAAGCAACTCGAAGGTTAGCGATTTGCTGGAAGCCAGGTGTAGTCCATCGTTGACCACTTAGTTTCATCCGTTTTTGCAGTACGTTTCTATGAGCAGATTCGATTGCTCCTGAACCAATCAACAAGCCTCTTTTTAGAAAGACATTGTAGCGCATTCTTTTACAATTTCGATTATAGTACTTAATGAGCTGTTGCCTTTTTTCTTCCGTTTTTTTAGCTCTGCTTGGAGACAGTTCTTTCAAATTTAGGATAACGATCTCTATATCATCCTCTAACATAATCTGGCTTTGTTCTTCTATCCATTGACTTCGCTTGTTCTTACTTCCAAAGTACTTTTTGGCAAATTCGCACAAATGCTCTTTTGCATGATAAAAGTCAAGTATTTGGGTGGCGTCTGGATAGATGGCATCAGCCCATTTCCAAATCCATTTTGCTCCATCCGCTACAATAACTAATGACTTAAGTTGGTCAAGGTAATATTCGAATTTTGGCAAAAACTCTTCATGAGTACCTAGATGGGCTACATATTGAGAGTCTGTAATCATGTTTCTTTTATTTGATATTTCAACCTGATCGTTGGCTTTGAAAATTCGCCCAACCTTGACTTCTTTCCATTTTTGCTCACGTGTCAGAAACATCGACCCATCTAACATAGCATAATGTAACTGTCCTCGTTCCTCTTGGGCATAATTCTGGATACCTCCTTCTTCTATCCTTTTAGCATCTTGCTCTTCTATAAGCTCTCCATAATAGTGACTAACACGCTCTATTTGTTTGGCATTTATACTGACTCCTTTCAATTTCAAGAACAGCTCTTCTGCTTCTGTAAAAACCATATGCTGACCAACATAACACATTAGCTCTTGGGCATAGCTACTAATGCTAAATGAGGAGGAACTCTGGCCTAGTAGATGGTCTTTTCTCATCTCTATTTTTCCAAAACTGGTCTGGACTTTTTTTTTAAGTTTTTGTTTTCTGAAAATTCCCCTACACTACTCTGTAAAACTTCTTGTCCAACCTTTTCCATCATTGCTGCATATGTTTGTTCATAATCATGTCCGTTATTGATTCGATTGGAATTGTTTTTCCATTCTTCGTAGAGTCTATTGAAAATTTGAACTGGAGTCTCTGTTGTCATAGTATAGAGGTCTGTCGTTTATTAAAAAACATAATCTTAATCGTTATTTAAACAAACTCTTAAAACCAATAGTTTAATTACAAACTGGCAATTGTGAAATTTGTCGTACACCCTATGAAATTGAAATTACTAAATGGCGAATGGAGCTTATTCACTAGGCCAAACATGAGTGGTTCGGTAGTAGGAAACAACAATAAACAGAAGAGAACTTAAGTACATCTTCTTTGTAAAACCAAAGAACTAACTTTTAGTAACTGAAAAAAACGATTGCTCTATTCCCTCTCTCCTTTCTAATAACACTTCTAGTTGGAGTCGATCAGATACCTTGTATTATTTCAATTGTGCTGATGATATCCCCGAGACAATTCATTCTTTGACCGATTAAGCACTTTGACATCAAACACTTGAACGCCTCCCTTCTACTTTCAGCAGTTGCTGAGTTATTCTTTGCTTTGTATATTCTCGTCCGAAAGAAGACTATAAGGACCCTGGCTAAAACACTTCTTCCAAAAGAAAAACAAAAATCAAACAATTGAAAATTGCGCTTAAAATATTACTGAAATTCGGGGTTTTTGTTTTTCTAACCGTCCTTACGCAAATTGGAGGAGTTGCTTATTTGATCAATTGTTTAATTCATAAAAAGGCGAGGCGAAAAAACAAAGTGAGGTCTTTTTTGACATTTGTCGTAATTTATTCTGTATTGACCTTTGTCATAACTCCTATTGTAGCGCCAATATTTGGTCGGGAAAAAGTGAAACATTCTGAGAAGATTAGACCGGTGAGTTATTTTACTGTTGTTCTAAATAGAAATTATGTGAGGCCAGAATTAACTAAACCACCCTGCACTAAAAGTGCAGGGGTTTAATCTCTCCAGGACTAAAAGTCCTTCTCTTAATCACTCAAGTATGAAATTACTATCCTCATCATCATCCCTTCTATGATGCTCTAGATAAGCATTTACCATTTCATCTGTAATATTCCCTGAGCTCCAGACTCCATAACCACTGGCCCAAAAATGGCGACCCCAATAGCGCTCTTTCAACTTTGGAAATTCAAACTGTAATTTTCTTGAGCTTCGGCCTTTCAGTAATTTAACTATGGAACTAATATTCTGTTTTGGTGCGTATTCAATATGCATATGGACATGATCCGAACTTATAACCCCTTTGAGAATCTCAATTTCTTCTGCATCACAAACTTGAGTAAGCAATTCCCTACAACGTATCTGAATGTCGCCTCTTAAAACTTTATACCTGTATTTGGTTGACCAAACTATATGACATGTTAATCGACTTACTGTATGCGATCCTTTCCGAAATTTTCTACTCACAAAGCACAATGTATTGATTTTTTCGCTGTACTAAAGTGCTGCAATAAATTGCAGGGTTTTAAACCCTAAATTGAGACCAATAAACTATTGAAAAAAGTGGAATTCAACATAAGAGAGACACCAATAGATATATGCTACCTAGATGCAAACTTCCCATTCATTGACAATTTTCCTCTTCTACCACATTTAAGTCATAACGATGGGAAAAAGCTTGATTTGAGTTTGGTTTATGAAACAAAAGAGGGGAAAATATCATCTGATCAAAAATCCAATAGCGGCTATGGTGTGTATGAAGAACCCAAACAAGGTGAATCTAATCAAATAGAAGTGTGTTTGAATAGCGGGTATTTTCAATATGACTTTCCAAAATACCTCACCTTTGGTTCTAAGAACAGTGAGCTACAGTTTTCAGCGACTGGAACGAAAACATTGATTTCTGCAATTCTAAAAGAGAAAAATCTTCATAAAATATTTATTGAGCCTCATTTAAAAGATAGATTAAATTTAACTGATCATAGAATCAGATATCATGGATGTAAAGCTGTACGACATGATGATCATATTCACCTTGAGATTAAATGATCCACCAAAATTGTAACACACAGCGTAATAAGAATATCGTCAACAAACAATAACAATGTCTCTTTCAATAACATCCAATCCTGAAGTAGAATCTGTATTCAACAATTATCCGAACTCAGTTCGCGAGAAAATAATTAAACTGCGAAAGTTGGTTTTTGAAACGGCGGAAGAAATTGAGGAAATTACTGATTTAGAGGAAACTTTAAAATGGGGAGAACCAAGTTATCTAGTGAAAAAAGGCAGTACGATAAGAATTGATTGGAAGAAAAAAAATCCAGAGCAATATGCAATGTATTTCAAATGTACCAGCAAATTAGTACCCTCCTTCAAAACTGTATATGGAGACTTATTTGAGTTTGAAGGAAACAGAGCCATTGTATTCCAGCTTGATGACCGCGTTCCTGAAGCAGAATTAAAAAACTGTATTCGAGCCGGCTTAACTTACCATAGAGTAAAGCATCTTCCTATGCTAGGAATGTAGAAATGCTCATCTAGCAACTAATTTCTCTGCACTCAATCATCCCAAAGAATGTCTACTACACCAGAAAAAAATAACATCTCGGATAAAATCGACCACTTGTATCGATATGAATATGGTAAGCTTGTGTCCACACTCACTAAGACTTTCGGCACCTCGAACATTCAACTTGCAGAAGATGTTGCCCAAGAAGCAATGTTGGAAGCATTAAAGAAATGGGCCTATGAAGGAGTTCCTGACAATCCAATGGGCTGGATCTACAAAGTCGCCAAGAACAAGGCTGTTTCAATTTTGAATAGGGAGAAATACAAGAAGGAATATGCTTCCGAAGTGGCTCATCTTCTTCAATCTGAGTGGACATTAGAACCTGCCTTAAATTATATTTTCACCGATAAGGAAATCGCTGATGATCAACTGCGTATGATTTTCACTTGTTGCCATTCTTCTATCTCCACTGACTCACAAGTAGCACTAACTCTTAAGACACTTTGCGGATTCAGCATTCCAGAAATAGCGAGGGCATTTCTTACAACTGAAAACAACATCAACAAGAGACTAGTACGTGCACGAAAGACGATAAAGGAGGCCATGGTTCCCTTCGAAGTACCGACAGGAAAGAGTCTTGAACCTCGGCTCTCAAGCGTTTTAGAAACTATTTATTTACTATTCAACGAGGGATACAACAGTTCTTCTGGAGATAGTTTGATTCATTATGAATTGTGCGAAGAAGCGATTCGACTAGCTGAAATCATAGCGTCCAATCCAATCATTCAATCTTCAAATACTTATGCCTTATTGGCCTTGATGACTTTTAACAGTTCTCGATTCAAATCAAGAATCGACGAGTTTGACAATGCCATTGATCTAGAGCATCAAGACAGGAGCAAGTGGGACAAGGATTTAATAACCAAAGGGCTCTACTATTTAGAGTTCACTGCAGAGAAAAACGAAGTTTCCATTTATCACATTCTTGCTACTATTTCTGCACAACATTCCACTGCTCCGACATATAAATCTACGGACTGGGAAAGTATTCTTGAGCTATACGAAATGCTAATTCGCATCGACAATTCTCCTGTAGTAATTCTAAATAGAGCTGTGGCTATCTCCAAAACGGCAAATATTCAACAGGCTCTGAAGGAGCTCGATAAAATAAAGGACGAACAATCCATCCTATCCTATTTACCATATTATACTACAAGAGCGGCTTTCCACTTTCAAAACAAAGAGCCCCAATTCGCCATCAATTATTTAAATAATGCGTTAAAACTGCCAATCGACACCAAACATAAGACACTCATTCACACTAAAATAAAAGAATATTCCTAAAAAAGTAATTTTCTCACATTTCAATGTCTCTTTTATCTCCATTCATTCGACTATAGATCGTTAACGATTTTATTAATCACTCAAAAAAATTAAATAATGCAAGAGTTTATGATTTTTATTAAAACTAAGGGGGACCATATAGCTGGACTTTCGCCAGAACAACAACAAGCTCACGTTCAAAAAGTGGGGAAATACATTCAAGGTCTTATGGAATCTGGAAAATTAAAGAGTGCGCAACCTTTAGAAATAGAAGGGGCAATTATTCATGGCAATAAAGGTGTTTTTAAAGACGGCCCTTTCAACGAGTCAAAAGAAGTGATAGTGGGATACTTCCACATTCTGGCCGAAAATCTTGAAGAAGCAGTTAAAATTGCGAAAGCCAACCCTATGTTCGATGATCAAGAGGCTGTGATGGAAGTAAAACCAATCAAACAAGTTGATGGAATTAATTAAAAAAGGACGTGATGAGTACATACAATCAAAACCACACGACTGAATATGATGGGAATTGCGCATTTGCTGTTAGCACAGGAAAAACGGATGTTAAAGGAGGTAAGCACAGCTTAACAATAGGTAACAAAACGTATCTTTTTTCAAATCCAATAGCTAAAGTTCTATTCAAAATTCTTCCCAATAGAATTGAGAAAGCAGATACACATTGGGAAACCAAATAATGTAGAAGATAAATTAAAGCATCAGCTTTATTCAGAACAATTTAAAATAACGGTTTGAGCATATGCTCAAACCGTTTGTTTTTTTATTGAGTAAATGATCATGAAGAAAATTGTAAATTTCTTTATCTAACTTCGTTTTGCATACTAATGCTGGAAACTATTAAAATGAAGGAAAAAGATATTTTCGAAATTGTATTGAATCATGTCGAACGAATATTTGAAGAAAAACAGAAACCAGTACGAATTGCCGTAAATGGAATTGAGGGAACTGGAAAAACAGTTTTCGCTCATAATTTAACTGAGTCATTCATAAGTCATGGAAAAAGTGTCTTTCACGTATCTATAGATGGGTTTCATTTTGATAAGAAACGTCGATATAAACAAGGACGAGACTCGGCCATAGGGTACTATGAAGACAGTTACGATGAATTAAGTTTCGCAGAGAAAGTATTACTCTCCTCCCAAAAAACACCTGCTCACATTACGCTGGCAACTCATGATCTCAGTACGGATAAATACTTGAACCTAACTCCTATGGGAATTCCAAAGAACTCAATTTTGATCACTGATGGAGCGTATTTATTTAAACCTCTCTATCGAGATCATTGGGATCTAAAAATATACCTCAAGACTGACTATCAAACAGCTCTAAGACGTGGAGTAAAAAGAGATTCAGAATTACTAGGTGGATTGGAGATGGCTGAAACTAAATTTAAAAAACGATACCACGAGGCGTCAAAAATTTACATTAGAGAAAATAGGCCGTTGGAACTAGCAGACATTGTAATTGACAACACAGACTTCGAGTGTTTGACACTTGAAAAAATAATTAGACCACATGGTGAATACTGATCATCCTTTTAATGATTCTGCTTTAACAACCATACTCGTTGTTTCGGACATGAGCAGATCCAAGTCATTTTATGTAGACGTTCTTGGTTCAAAAATATTTCGAGAATACAGAGGTGATTCGGTAGTTCTGGAATTTTTAGGCAGCTGGATTCTATTAGTAACTCCAGGAGATCCTACTGAGGACAAACCAGAAACTCAGTTCACTATCCCAACTGATAAAAAAACAGTCAGTCACTCATTCACTATACGAGTCAAAAATTGTGACGATTCGTACAAAATATTAAAGCAAAGAGGAGCTGAATTCATCACTCCTCCATTTACAAACGGTGCTGAAACGAGATGCTTCTTTTATGATCCAGATGGTCATTTATTTGAGATTAGTGAATATAGAGGTTAATCAGAAATTGCGATAAATGAAAATCCATATAGAAACAGACCGCTTAATCATACGAGATCTAGAAGAATTTGATGCCGATGGAATGTTTGCTCTGGATTCTGATTCAGATGTTCACTCCTATCTGGGCAATCGCCCTATAAAAACTGTTCTTGAGGCCAAAAAAATAATAGAATTTATACGAAACCAGTATGAAGAAAATGGAATTGGTAGATGGGCTGTTATCGATAAGAAAACCAATGAATTTATTGGTTGGGCAGGTTTGAAATATGAAGAAAATTTACGAAAGGGCTTCAAGTATTATGACTTAGGATATAGGCTGAGAAAAAAATATTGGGGAATGGGAATAGGAACAGAAACCGCTTTCGAATCCCTGAAATTTGGATTCAATAAATTGGATCTAGAGGAGATTTGTGCTGCCGTCCATACTCAAAATACTGCCTCCAATAGAATTCTCAAAAAAGTAGGTTTAGCACCTCTTGAAACATTTGAGTTTGATGGAGCGATACATCATTGGTATAAAATTAGACGGTCTGAATGGCTCGAGCTGAACCCAATTGCTTAGGATACCTATAATAAACTGTAAGAATGCGTGCATAACATCATGATTATAAAACAGGAAAGAGTAACTTAGGAGATAGCAATTCACTGCTTCAAATCATAGCATAAAAATGAAAGAAAAATTCAAAATATTTCAAGTAGATGCCTTTACCGACAAAGTATTTGGAGGAAACCCTGCTGCTGTATGTGTGCTAAATGAATGGACTTCTTTAGATCGAATGCAAAAAATTGCTGCTGAAAATAACCTTGCGGAAACAGCTTTCGTAGTTCGAAATGAGGAAACCTATGAAATCCGATGGTTTACTCCAGCAGTGGAGGTGGATTTATGTGGTCATGCCACTTTAGCTGCTGCTCATGTCCTCTTTAACTACTATGGCCATGACTCTACAAAAATCAAATTTGATTCACACACTAGTGGACCATTATCAGTTACGAAAATTGATGATGACTTATCACTTGATTTCCCCACAGACGTGTACAAGAAGGTGATGACTCCACAAATATTGATAGAAGCTTTCGAGAAAATACCTGTTGAAACTTACAAGGGAAAAACGGATTATGTCCTAGTATTTCAGACACAAAAAGAAGTGGAAGAGAGCAACCCCAATCTTAAATTAGTTGAAAGTGTAGATGGTCGAGGAGTAATTATCACGGCCAAAGGTGATAATGCTGATTTCGTCTCCAGATTTTTTGCTCCACAAGTAGGAATAAATGAAGACCCAGTTACTGGTTCAGCACATACCATTTTGACACCAATTTGGAGTAAAAAGCTTGGAAAAAAAACACTTCAAGCAGAACAACTGTCTAAAAGAAAAGGGAAATTAACCTGTGAATTTGAAGGAGACAGAGTTCATATAACAGGAAAGGCAGTCACGTATCTCAAAGGTGAAATAGAAATTTAGGAGTTCATCAACCCTATCGTTAAACGACTTCAAAGAACGCAAATCATCCCCTGACATACTACTGTCATCACTTCTCTTCATTTTTGAAACTTATTATGAGAGACATCGATAAATTCTATTTGGACCAAAAAGAGCCTGTTAAAGGATGCCTACTCGCTCTGAAAGATATTATTACCAATTACAACGAGAGCTTCATTTCTCAATGGAAATACCGCCTCCCGTGCTTTATGTATCGAAATCGCATCTTCTGCTACTTAGTGTCTGGTCGGAAATCAGCTCTTTCGAAAGATTACACACCCTAAATTCAACTAAAAAAGCATTGGTTTTCAAATTTTAGAGCTCAACTATTTTTCGGGCAGGCATGTATTCCGTTTTTGGGCTTTAAAAATGAGTTTTGCGGTTAATTTCTTCCCGACAAGACGCACGTTCCCTATGTCAATTGTATCTGCACTCAAATTTAGGCTGCCTTTTTATGAACCTGTTCTCTGCTTATATATTCACCTATCTTGTGCAGATTATAGGCCAAAACGCTTAGGGAAACGTAGCGTTTGAAGTTTTTAATCCCCCTGTCCAGACAACGACCCAATCCATTGTGTCTTAACTGGTTGATGTTTGATTCTACTGCGCTGTGAGCATTGCGGAGTTTTATAAACTGAGCCTGATGTTCCTGCTCAGTTTCCTCTTTGTTGCGCTTGCCCTTTTTTGGCATAATCGTCTTGGGAATTAGCTTTTCCACAAACGCCTTGTTTTGTCCGCTATAGAACCCTTTGTCAAGACTTAAGGATTCAATCAGACCTGAGAATTTTTCCACCAGCTTTGTCGCAATTTCTTGGGTTAGCTGGACATCAACCTGATTCTCAAGTACCTGATGATGAATGATGAAGTTGAATTGGTCGGTGGCGATTAATACATTGTGACCTATTTCAACTGGGTTGAACTTTTTCCCTTTGGAAAGCCACTCTGAATGCGTTTCAAATATGGAGTATAGTTTTTCACTTGAAGCAATAACTTCTCCATCTATTATTCTTCTACTGACTAGGTCGATATGCTTAGTCAGCATTTCATGAAAATAAACCAATTGGAGATGCTTGGATAGTGCCGAAACACTCCTGTGACAGGCTGTTTGATTTAGCAAATCCTTGACCTTTACTTCAAGTTTATTGCCTAGTTCTAGGTATTGACTTACTACATTACGAACTCTCGATTCTTTGTTTTTTCCGCCTGAACTGCTGGCCTTGGAACTAGCCCTGAAAATGCTTTTGATCTCCCGTTTCCATGATCTGGATTTTCTCCAACCTGTGATGTTTTCATTGTCCCTGAACCATTCAGAGAGGTCAATGCACTTACGTGCTGAATCCCACAGTAGATTCATATCTGTGGGGAAATGTACATGAGTACCAACGGGAAACGAATCGGTTTTTACCTGGAGTAGCTCTTCCTCTTTTTTTTTAATAACCTATGACCGTAGTTAATCACCAAATCATTGACCTCTTGGATTGTTTGCTCATCCAACAATGCTAGATTATCCTTGATCGTAGTAAGCCCGTACTTCTTCTTGTCCAATCGTGATTCTGTTTCAATACCCATTACCGTTCGCATTGAGGTATCAACATTGGCCAGATAATGGATGCGATCATAATTTGCATTTAATCCTTGACGCATTACTCCAAGTACTAGTATCTCCCACAGTCCCATCCCTTTGCGACCTGATCTAATCAATGTCTCTTGCTTGGGATTTATACGATTGGATAGCAAAGAAAATACAGCAGCATTTATCTCCTTGTTCATGAAAATTGCTTGAAGTCCTTTCAATAACTTGGGAGCCTCGTCTCTGCAATTATTAGGAAATTCAGCTGATGTAATTGGCAGCGTGAATAAGTCTGGATCTCGTTCAAATAGTGTGCGCATAAGCTTCGAATGTTTAACTAAAATACAGCGTCAACACCAGTAATTATGCTGAATAGGTCACTATTTATGAAGATATTCATGGGATAAATTTGGCTATATCACCCGCCAAATAAAGACTCTGTGATTTCCGACCAGACACTACTTATGGATCGACAAAAAGACGCAATTCCCATACATAGCAATTGGTAAAGGTGTTGAAATCGAGCACCCTGATTTAATTCAAGGAAACCGAACTTTTGTCAAATTATTATTAATCAATCCTGAAAAAGATATTCCATTAGAGACAATTCATGAAATATTTGATATGGCTATGAAATTGTATAAATGAAGTCGTTGACAAAATAAATAACTGCATTTTGGAGTTGACATTTGTAATGTTTTTTTATCCCATTTAGATTAAGCAAGTCATTAATAACTCGTTCTTATATGAATCGTATCCAAAAGCCAATACATAGGAGCAAAATCCGCCAAATTATTGGCAAAGAATACTACATTATAAGACGAAAAATCAATTGGTTTTCGGAAAGAAAACAATGGGCCAATACAAAATCAAGTGACTTTAGAGGGTTTGGCGTATTTACGCATCAATCCAAGATTCTGAGACCACTTAGAAATGTGGAAATGTACTTGCAAGAAAATAAACGCACCAATCTAGAACTTGCCATTTCATCAATGGACAACCTATTGATTCTACCTAATGAAACATTTTCAATATGGAAAAATGTAGGGAGACCAACTAAAAGAAAAGGATACTTAGAGGGACTCGTTTTGAAACAAGGAACCATAAATAAAGACACAGGCGGAGGATTGTGTCAATTAGGAAACTTATTATTTTGGATATTCGCCCATAGTCCTCTTACTGTTGTGGAAAGACACAGACATGGATTTGATGTGTTTCCTGATATTAACAGGAAAGTCCCTTTTGGTGCTGGTGCGACTTTGGCCTATAATCATATAGATTTACAGATTAAAAATGACACCGATTTCACATTTCAAATCAAACTATGGATGGATAAAACTCACCTCCATGGAGCGCTTCTTTGCAATCAGGAATTAAAAGAAACATATGAAGTTGTGGAACGCAATCATATTATTCAGCAAGAATATTGGGGTGGATACTCTAGACACAATCAAATTGTCCAACTAGTGAGAATAGACGAAGAGGAACAAGAAAATCTCCTAGTAGAAAATCATGCTATAATGATGTACAATCCATTTCTCACTGAAAGGGACGTAGACCAGTAAGTTCAACTACCTGTTACTCAAAGGGCTCCATAAAAGAGTTAAATCGCTGACCATATCTATATTAAATTTGAAAATCTCTGTTACAGTCAAAAGAACAACCAATTAGAATTTTAGATCTCCTTGAGCTTCTCTATATTTACTTTCTACTTGCTTCAAAAAAACAAAGATGAGCACTTCGAAATCAAAGGTATATGAAGAAAAGCTAAAAGTTTATGATGAACTGGTAGCCAGGTGTCCTCGATTTGAAAGAAAAGGAAAAACAATGCCTTATACCTCTGCGAATGGGTACATGTTTTCTTTATTTAATAAGGACTGCGAAATTGGAATTCGATTCTCAAAAGAAGTTCAAGAAAAGTACATTAAGGAATTAGGCACAAGTATCTATAAATCGTATGGTGCGGTTATGCGTGGATACATCCTTATCCCTGAAAGTATGTGGGATAATCTAGACGGTCTGGCCACGTATTTAAACGATAGCTATGACTATGTAATGACTTTAGAACCTAAGTAACCCATCTGCAGATGGAGTTTGATGTTTCTTAGCGAATAGTCTCCAATCGTACCCTATATTCATAAAAGTGATAAAATTTGTATCACCATATCCTCCAGTATCTCTGGATATGCCATACTGCACGAATAAAGTGCCCTGATCAAAATTTATCCTATGTGTTAATCCAAAATCCAGAAACATTCCTTCCACTCGATTAGTAGACCCTGGATCTACTGTGACTCCTTTATCAGGGTCTGAAAACAATGCGTTACTAATGATATTTGCTCTACAAGAAAAAACTAGTGCAGGAGCATCCTTCCCAAAACCAATGGAGGGTTGAACAATGGCTCTACTCAGAAAATCTGACCGTAACGCACTAAATCCTATTCCACTATATCCTTCAAAAAAAACATTGTCACCCAATCGATTATAATAACCAGCCATAAATGAAGTCTGGAGTCCACCTTCACCAGCTACTTCAGAGTCATTTATCAAAATGCTCCAGCCCCAGTAATTGGCATTGGCAGATAATCTAATGTGGTCTGATGCTGCATACGATGTTTGCACATTGATTGAGCTTAAACTAACTGCTCCCCCTAAATTTACTTCTCCCTTCTGTTCGATGAAAGAAGAATTAATGTGATTAGGGTAATAAACTGAGGCACAAGACCCTAAGAAGATAGGTAAGATTAAAATAAGAAGGCTTCGGGTCATATTCATAAATAATATAGTTGACCGAATATACATTCTTTTTGAATAACCCATTCTATGAATGAATTGAGTCTAAACGCACTGTCTTATTTTAGCACTTATAATGAAACAATCTCTCAACTCAATTGCTATTCTTTTGCTCATCGCTTTCATGCTATATGGCTGTAGTTCACCTATTGAGAATGGATATACTGATCACGTTTCTTATAATATTGGAGATTCATTGAACTTGTACCTTCATTCAGAGAAGACTGTCTCTGACCATACAATCGCCCTTAAAGACCTTTCAGGAAAGACCATAAACGAGTATTCAACCGCCATAGCTCCTCAGCATATTTCAAACAAAAAACCATATGAAAATGGCTTTGGGTATCAGCCTAACCTATCCATTAAAGTCCCTAAGCTGGAAAGTGGAGTCTATGTGTTCGATAAAAAAATCCCCGTAGTAGTGAAGCCAAATAGGCACTATGACATTTTAATTCTATACTCTTCGAATACTGAAAATGCCTATTGCAATAGCGGAGGAAAAAGCATGTATAACTACAACTCTTCCGATAAAATTACTACCACCAAAGCTTCATTCCTGAGACCTATGGGACTTCCCTTTCATTCTACAGAGTTTCTTAAATGGATACATACTCAATCACAATATGACATCGGATATATCTGTGATCAGGATATGGACAACTATGAAGTTATCAAGAATGCAAAACTGCTAATCATACCAGGACATTCTGAATACTGGACAAGAACTGCCCGAAAGAACTTCGATAAGTTCATTGATTCTGGGAAAAATGCTCTTATAATCAGTGGAAATACTATGTGGTGGCAAGTCCGTTACTCAGAAGACAACACCCAAATGATTTGCTACAAGAGTGTAAAGGACGATCCCATTTCTGATCCGCTATTGGCAACCTCTACATGGCCAGACTCTATACTCAAATACCCTACGATGACTTCTATTGGAGTAGATTTTGTGCATGGAGGCTTTGGCAAAGATGAAGATTTAGGCTGGGATGGATTCAAAATTGTGAACCCAGAATCCCCATTGTTAAAAGGGAGCGGATTACAAATGAACGACATCATTCAACTTAAATCCGACGAGTTTGATGGAGCCGATTTATCGTTTACTGAATCTAAACCTAAGCTTAACAATCCCCACGGATTCTATAAATACGAGCTCATAGGATATGACTTAGGATCTGGCAGAAAAAACTCCAATGGAGCCTGGATAGTTATGCAGAAAACACCGTCATCTGGGGTCATCATTAATACCCCTACTACTGACTGGTGCAGAAAAGAAGGAATGCTTAAAGGTGATTCTAAAATCATTAAGCACATTACCATAAATATGATTGACCTTCTTCTCCAAGAAGAGAAAACAGCAGCGTTTACGGATTAAGAAAATTATTCAATTCTTTTTTCCACGTCATCAGAACCTGACTTACGGTCTTTCTTAGATTTTACTTCCTTGTTACCAAAATTGAAATTCAAGTATAGTTGTACAGCCCTACTATCTCCTCCTCCGTTTCCATCAATAGAAATACTTCCAAACGTGGTACTCCCGTTCCAAGGTTGTGTATAAAAAATGTCATTTAAAGAAACCTTAGCTGTTAGTTTCTTCCATTTTTTTTGCAACGCTACGTTCACCGCTCCTAAACTTTTAGTTCTGTAAGTTCCACCCCAAACAGATGGACCACTATACCACCCGTTCGCTTGAAAACTTACGCTTTCGGTAATAGAATAAGTCGCTTGGGCAAACCCGCCAAAGGTCAACTGATCTATCGACACAAACGATTCATCAGTTCCTGAATAATCGCTATACGAGCTATAAACATTGGCATATACACTCAACTTCTTCTTCACCTTGAATGGGTATGAAACACTAAAATTATACACCTCCTGATTGGCCACATTCTTTGGAGATAAAAATGCTTGTCGGTCTCCAATGGCTTCTGTCACTTGTGCTGAGAAATCCGAAATAAAAGAATAACTAAAGCTAGTCGTTAGAGTGTACTTATACGTATTAGAAAGCTTGATATTGTTCGCATACTGCGGCTGTAAAAATGGATTCCCTTTTCTAAAACTTAACTCATTAATCTGAAATTCAAACGGATTTAACGACTGATACCCTGGACGCTGAATTCTTCGGCTATAAATTAACGCCCAATTATGACTCATGTTTGGAGTAAAAGTGATTCCTCCAGATGGAAACCAGTCAGTATAGCTTCTTTTCACTGTTTCTTTTCCTGAAGTAGCTGTCAAATTACCTTCAGAATTCGTGTGTTCCATTCTCACCCCTGTCTGAACTTTCCACTTCTTTTTGATAGCAAAATTGTAGTTCAGGTATCCAGCAAAAATTTGTTCATCATATACAAACGCATTGCTCTTCGCATCATCAGGAACAGACACTTCGTTCACAATATTAAATGCTTCAAATGTATTATCCGTAACTACATTGGAAACTTTAGAACCTAAAGCCAAGGTTCCTGATTTCATTTTCCGCTCGTAATCCAACTGAGCGACATAAATATCAATATCTATAGGAGTTTTCTGAGAGTTGCTATTTAGTTCTATCACATCTCCTTCATTACTTAAGTACTTGTTCTCAATCACATTTTCACTTTCCTGACCATATGTTCCATAATTCAGATCAAGTGTGAGCGAATTTCCAGTTGTATCCTTGTACGAATAGAACACATTTGAAGTAAGATTTAGCGTATTGGCGTCGGAGGTATTTGACGCAGTCAATGTACTATCTATTACAGTTGAGTTTAAAGATGAGATGGGAGTACTATTGTCCGAAGTAGCGTTTTTATCAGTAAGATTTGTTTTAATTGCTGCACCAACGGTGTGCTTGTCATTGATGGTATAATCTGCATTGAAACGAAGATTATTATTGAAATCATTATTCTCCAAATCTGTTTCAGAATCAAAAACATTGTTTCCTTGTATCCTATAAAAATCAAGGAAATAAGTACTTCCTCCTGTATAGTTGGAATAATTTCCAGAGATATGCCATTTTTTTGTTCTGAAGGTGAATCCTAACTGACTGTTTCCTCTGAACAGGTCTCCATAAGTTACCGTCGTAGAGACATACCCACTGGTTCCAAGCCCCTTTTCTCGCTTGAGAATAATATTAATAATCCCTGCGTTTCCTGCCGCATCATATTTTGAACTTGGCTGAGTGATTACTTCAATCTTTTCTATTTCATCCGCTTGAAGTGCTAACAAGTAAGACTTCAATTCTTCCCCCTGTAAGTAGCTTTGTCTGTCATCGATATAAACTATCACCCCGCTTTTCCCTTCCACAATAATGTTATTGTCATTATCTATTTGAACTCCAGGAGCCATTCTTAATACTTCCAATGCACTACTTCCTGAAGAGGATAAGTTTTGAGCTACATTGAATACCGTTCTATCAGGTTCCACTTCTATCAATGGAATTTCTGAAATCACTGCTGCCTCACTTAATTTAGAAGTGGTAGAAGCCATTACTATTGTGGCTAATTCCAAGTCATCCTCAGTCACTTTTATTTCCTGATTATACGCTTCATAACCAATTAAGCTCAAATACAATTTGTAAGATCCCGAAGGAATACTTTGCAATGAAAATTCCCCGGAACTAGTTGTAACAGCAGTCTTGACTAATTGATCTTCAGCATTATTTAAAATAACATTGGCAAACTCCAGAGGCATGTTATCTGAATCCAATACTTTTCCTGTAATTCGCTGAGCGACTACAGAAGATGAAAATACAACAGCAATTAGAACTATAATTTGGCGAAGGTTGAGTACCATGAGAGTTTCTTTAAAGAGAATTTGAGGACAAAGCTAGACCAATTGCACCGTGCTAATTGTGACAGATTGTTATACTTTGTAAAATTTCGTGAAATACTTTTAGCGGTATAAATTTACCTCGACTGCAATAGAGAGTTGACAATAAAGACTTTGAGAAAATTCTATATTCAATCCTAAAAGGTTATTATACCTTTTATATGATCCACCAATATCTGCTGCGTAGCTTCATCATCAATAGCGTCTATTTGATCGTTAAGGAGTTGCTCAATTCCTGATAATTTAGGCTTAGAATGAAATACGCTAGCTTTTAGGTAATTCATCACATTCGTGAACTGATCCATTGCTCGAAGCGCTCCAGATTTCCCTGAAGATAAGCCCACCAATCCCACTTTTTTACCTGCCCATTCTCCAGGAGGAACAGCATCAATAAAGGCTTTCAATACACCAGGAAAACTGCCGTTGTATTCTGGAATTATAAAAACGAACTTCTTACAATTTGAAATCTGCTGATCAACCATCTCTTGAAATTGCTCGCTTCGTTCCCCATACATCTCAGAAAAAGCAAACGTTTTAGGTAAATTCTTCAAATAGATCAGAGATGCCATTACACCCTGGGATTTAGCCATCTCAGCATATTGAACTGCCACCTTTTCAGAGTTACTACCTAACCTGTTCGTCCCGACTATGATTGTCAATTTGTTATCCATGTTATCAACCTTAAATCCACAAAAGCCGTGTGCAAAACTTTAGCATGTATCACGACTTCTCACCTATTAACTCAGTGTATCTTTACGCTACAAAGTGAAGTTTTTGGTGCCTTTAATTCTGGCAAACTTATGAAGATTAAATTTTATGGACATTCCTGTTTTTCTATCTCTACTCAAAATACCGAGTTACTGATAGATCCGTTTATTTCAGAAAATGCACTGGCTTCAAAAGTGAATATCGACGAAATAAGGCCTGATTATATTTTGATTTCTCACGGACATCAGGACCATCTTCTTGATGCGGAGGCAATTGCAAAAAAATCAGGAGCTCGACTCATCTCCAACTATGAGATTGTGACATGGTATGAAAACAAAGGATTAGAGAATGGAGTAGCTATGAATTTTGGTGGCAATTTTACGTTTGCGGATGGTCGGATAAAGTTGGTTCCTGCGCTTCATAGCAGTATGCTTCCTGACGGTAGTTATGGTGGAAACCCTGCTGGGTTCATCATCAGGACAGAGGATCATGTTGTATATTATGCTGGAGATACTGGGCTAAGTATGGAAATGGAGTTAATCGCTCGATTAGAAAAACCAACACTAGCAATTCTTCCTATTGGTGACGTATTTACCATGGGAGTTGATGATGCGATCCTTTGTTCAGATATGATTCGCTGCGACAAAGTAATAGGAATGCACTACGGTACATTTCCACCAATAGAGATAGACAAAGAAGCTAGCAAAAGAAAGTTTGCTGCCGTGAATAAAGAATTAATTTTAATGGACATAGAGGAAACTCTAGTGTTTTAAATACATAAGAAATGGGAAAAATAATAACAATAGCTAACCAGAAAGGAGGCGTGGGAAAAACGACTACTGCTATGAATTTATCCGCAGCGTTGGGCGTTTTAGAATTTAAGACACTTTTAGTAGATGCTGATCCTCAAGCCAACGCAACTTCAGGAATTGGTATTGATCCTAAAGAAGTTACTGCCAGTATTTACGAGTGCATTGTGGGAGATGAACTGGCCTTGGACGCAATTATTTCAACAAAAAATCCCAATCTAGATATTATTCCCGCGCACATCGATTTAGTGGGTGCAGAATTGGAACTAATCAATGTTGACGAAAGAGAAGGCATGATGATGAAGGCACTTGCTCCCATTAGAGACAGCTATGATTTTATCATTATAGATGCCTCTCCTTCATTAGGGCTAATCACGGTAAATGCTTTAACAGCTAGTGATTCTGTAATTGTCCCAGTACAGTGTGAATACTTTGCTTTAGAAGGTTTAGGAAAGCTTCTTAACACTATTAAAATAGTTCAAAGTCAACTAAACGAAAATTTAAGCATTGAAGGTATTCTTCTTACAATGTATGATACTAGACTTCGTTTGGCAAATCAAGTGGTAGAGGAAGTGAGAATGCATTTCTCAGAACTTGTATTTGATACGGTAATCCACAGAAACACAAAATTAGGTGAGGCTCCGAGTTTTGGAGAAACTATCATTACCCACGATGCATCTTGCAAAGGAGCAGTGAATTACCTCAATTTGGCCAGAGAAGTTCTTCAGAAGAATGAGATGACTAAAATGAGAGATGAAGACAAGTATATTCATATAGATGGCTAAAAAGAAAGCGCTAGGAAGAGGCTTAAGTGCACTTCTAGAAAATGCTGAAAATATTTCTCGTCCAAAACCAGTCGAAAAAGGAGCTATTGGGAATGTAGCTGGTAGCATAGCTATGCTAAAAATTTCCCAAATTGAAGCCAATCCTTTTCAGCCCAGAAATAACTTTAAAAAATCTCCACTAGAAGAACTTTCTAAAAGTATTCGTGAGCACGGAATCATTCAGCCTGTTACAGTCAGAAAAATAGCTTCCTCACGGTATCAATTGATTTCAGGAGAACGGAGATTTAGAGCATCGCAACTTGCCGGCCTCACTGAAATACCTGCATATATTCGAAAAGCGGATGACCAGACCATGCTTGAAATGGCTTTGGTTGAGAATATTCAGCGTGAAGATTTAGATGCTATTGAAGTAGCTATTAGCTACCAAAGGTTAATTGAAGAATGCAAGCTTACCCAAGAGTCTTTAAGTGATAAAGTGGGGAAAAACAGAACTACTGTCACCAATTATTTAAGACTCCTAAAGCTTCCTGCTGAAATACAGATCGGAATTATAGAAAAAGAGATTTCTATGGGACATGCGAGAGCACTGGTTTCTGTAGGAGATACTGAACTTCAACTAGCCATTTTTAAGAAAGCTATTGCTGAAGGACTTTCTGTACGACAAGTAGAAAGTTTGGCTAAAGGAAAAAAACCTGAACCCAGTAAAACAAAGGCTTCCCCTCTTTCGTTTCAGCATCAGAAACTAAATGACGAACTGAGAAGTAAGTTTGGCAAGAAAACTGCACTGAAACTATCTGAATCAGGTAACGGAAAAATTGAAATTCCTTTCACATCAGAAGAAGAATTAAAGAAAATAGCAGACTTACTCCACCTTTGATGAAAAGCTTGGTATTCGCGTTGTTTTGCATTGCCTTGGTCAACCAGTGCCATTCTCAAGACACTTTATCTATAAGTTCTTCGGATACTTTGTTACTGAAGAAAACGCACTCGGCTAAAAAAGCGACTATCCTCTCTGCACTTGCTCCTGGAATTGGCCAGATATACAATCGAAAAATTTGGAAAGCTCCTATTGTCTGGGGTGGTCTTGGAACGTGTATTTATTTTATTAGTGACAATCGAAATGCATTTAGACTTTATAAAGATGAAAGCGTTTTAAGACAAAACGATCCGGATCACGTATCCACACTTACATATAACAGTGCACCAGACAGGTACAAGTTCTCCTCTGATGAAATTTTACCTGATGCTGAGTTAAGTGACAACCTCGACAAAAGAAAACGCTGGCTCGATTTAAGCTACTTCGCTTTAGTCGCTGTTTATGGACTCAATATTATAGATGCCAACGTCGATGGACACCTTTTTCAATATGACATTTCTCCAGATATCTCAATGAGAATCGCCCCTTCACCAATCTTTTCGCAAAGTCCAAAAGCTGGTTTGAGCTTGACTTTGAATTTCTAAATTTGCGTCATGAAAATCGCGATTATTGGTTACGGAAAAATGGGTAAAACCATTGAAAAATTAGCTACTGAAAGAGGGCATGAAATTGTGCTTCGATCTGATAGCAAATCTCCGTTCTATTCTGAGGATTTAGAATCCGCGGAAGTGGCCATTGAGTTCACGAGACCTGATCAAGTGGTGAAAAACTTACTTAAATGTGCTAAGGCTGGTGTTCCTGTAGTCACAGGAACTACTGGATGGTATGATCGATTAACTGAAGTAGAAAATGAATTCTATGGCCATCAAGGAAAGTTAATCTACAGTAGTAACTTCAGCATTGGAGTTAACATTTTTTTCAAACTGAACGAATACCTCGCCACAATAATGAATCGGTATGATAGTTATGATCCTGTGATTACCGAAACACACCATACAGAAAAGCTTGATAGCCCTAGTGGAACTGCCATTACTCTGGCAGAAGACATTCTCTTTCAAATAAATAAGAAATCTGTTTGGAAAAACGACGAGTCATTCGATGACGATATTCTAAGCATTATTTCACATAGAGAACCAAACGTACCTGGGACTCACGATATCCTTTATAGTGGATTGAATGATTCAATCTCAATAAAACACGTAGCGCACGATCGAGATGGTTTTGCATTAGGCTCTATATTAGCCGCCAAATGGTTAGTTGATCAAAAACCTGGAGTGTACTCCATGAGAGACTTCCTAAAAATCAATTAAGAAAAGAACACATGTTTACTCTACCATATATACTACTATTTCTACTCATTATTATCCTATTCGTTTGCCTAGGCCATCTATTTGAGCGTGCAGGAAAAGAAAAATGGAAAGGGTTCGTTCCGGGGCTCAACTTCTTTACTTGGCTTCAAATTCTTAAGAGACCCTGGTGGTGGTTAATACTGCTCATTATTCCAGGAGTAAACCTCATCATGTTAATCATCATGATCGTAGAAACGGGAATTGCATTTGGAAAGAGAACGGCAAAAGAACAGTGGTTCTTCGGAGCATTCCCATGGGCTGCTATTCCTCAATTAGCGTTTAAAGACAATTCAGAATTTATCGGCCCGAGAGATTGGAGTAAAAAGAAAAAGAGCCAACCTAGAGAATGGGGAGAAGCTATTGTATTTGCTGTTGTCGCGGCGACTGTGATTCGAACGTTTTTCTTTGAGGCATTTACAATTCCTACCTCTTCGATGGAGAGTAGTATGAATGTGGGAGATTACTTATTTGTTAGTAAAATGTCTTACGGAGCTAAAAGTCCAATGACTCCGATTTCCATGCCTCTCGTGCATAATAGGCTTCCAGGAACTCTAAGTGATAGTTATGTAGAATGGTTTAAAATGCCTTATTTCCGTATGCCAGGTTTCGGAGATGTGGAACGTATGGACGCTATGGTATTCAATTACCCTCATGGTGATACGGCCATTGTAGATGAATTTCTTATGGGACACGATTACCATTCAATTCTTAGAGAATCAGCTCTATTTCTAGCTGCCAATAAGGACACGAGAGTATTCCAAAGAGGAAGTAATAGCGCAAAAACAGCTGCTCAAGAAAAGTACCTCTCTGCTCCTGATAAGTACCTAGATCTAGCTCGACAAAAAATTATCGGAGGACGAGTTCCTGTTTCATTAAATAAGGGTGTGGATCTCAAAACGGGTGGAATAAAGTTGAGACCTATCGATAAAAGAGAACATTACATCAAAAGATGTATTGGACTTCCTGGAGATAAGTTAGAAATCGTTGATAGAACTATTCACATAGATGGAAAACCTCTTGAAAATGCGGAGAATACACAGTACAGTTATGTTGTCAAATTCAAACAGCCGCAGAGTAACTTGAAAGCTATTGCTGACAAGTACGATTTACATTCTAAATACCAAATCAGATACAACAAAAATGCTTCGAATCAAAATGATAGCAAATCCATTACAGTTACCTGTGATCAAGAAATAATTGATCAACTAAGAAACAGTTCTATTGTTGAAAGTGTTACGCCGAACGTCAGAGCAAAAGGTGATAACTCACAAGAAGGATTCTTAAGCGTGTTCCCTAATTCTCATCTAGAACCATATAGAAGCTGGAACAGAGATAATTTTGGACCAATTGATATCCCTGCTGAAGGAGATGTTATTTCATTGACCACTCAAAATCTACCAGTTTACAAACGCGTAATTGAAGTATACGAAGGAAACACGCTCTCTGTAAAAGGTGGTAAGATATATATCAATGGAGAAGAAACTTCTTCTTACACCATTCGACAAAACTATTATTGGTTAATGGGAGACAATAGACATAACTCAGCAGACTCTAGATACTGGGGATTTGTACCAGAAGACCATGTAGTAGGAAAAGCTGTATTTACCTGGATGAGTAAGCGAAATGCCAATGACCATTTTGAAACAGGGATCCAGTGGGATAGAATGTTTAAGACAGTCAAGTAATACCAGTTTTATGGATTCTGTCATTCTTCCTATCTGTCCTTTTGGCAATGTAAAATGGTGGAATCTTGTTTTAAACTGTGATTCAGAGACTCAAATGCTTCTGAACGGTTTTGAGAACTATCAAAAACAAACTTGGAGAAATCGGTATGAAATTCTAGGAGCCAATGGATCTCAAAGTCTCACTATTCCTATAGAAAAGGAGTCTGGCATCAAAACACTTACTTCTGATATCAGATTGTTCTCTGATAACCATTGGAAGAAAGTTCATTGGAGAAGTATTAAAAGTGCATATGGGAGCAGTCCTTTTTGGGTTTATTATTCAGATCAAATTGAAGAGTTATACCATCGTGATTTCAAGCTGCTTTCTGAATTCTCTTTAGCTAGTATTGAACTCATCATTGAAGAACTAGGGCTGGAAATCGAATTGGCG
Source organism: Flavobacteriales bacterium (assembly GCA_965224545.1). GTDB lineage: Bacteria > Bacteroidota > Bacteroidia > Flavobacteriales_D > Sanyastnellaceae > ASP10-05a. Next base: position 119,603 of record CBDCZM010000001.1, read on the forward strand.
ACTGCGGATGCTGAGTCGGAAGATTCTATCAACCATTCCAAAGAATTCAAACCTTCCAAATGCAATTTCACTTCAGAACCATATCTTCAGGTATTTTCTGATCGATTTGAATTCGTACAGAATTTATCGATTCTAGATTTATTGTTCAATCTAGGACCGGAAGCTGAAGATTACCTGACTGGTTGACAGCCTGATACAAGTCAAAGCCATTGCAAATGTCAAACGAATTAATGGTATCCTTTTCTAAATCAACAAAGAACGATTCGGAAAAATCAAAATGTATTCAACTTTAAAAAGTAATCCGTACTTTTGCACTCCCTTATTAGAAAAATAAATTAATTAACTGGGTTTAGGACCCTTTTAAAACAATTAAGTATGGCAACTAAAATTAGATTGCAAAGACACGGAAAAAAAGGAAAACCTTATTTCCACATTGTAGCGGCTGACGCAAGAGCGAAAAGAGATGGCCGTTATATCGAAAGATTAGGAAACTATAATCCTAACACAAATCCTGCAACGATAGAATTAGACTTTGACAGAGCTGTTCATTGGCTTCAAGTAGGTGCACAACCTACTGACACGGCAAAAGCGATTTTATCTTACAAAGGAGCTGTTTACAAAAATCACTTACTTAAAGGGGTGGCTAAAGGCGCACTTACTTTAGAGCAAGCTGAAAAGAAATTTAATGTTTGGGAGTCTGAAAAAACTGCTAAAATACAAGCGAAGAAAGAATCGTTGGCTAGTGCTTCTGATAAAGCTAAAGCTGACGTCTTAGCTGCTGAGAAAGCAATTAGTGATGAAAGAGCTAAATTAATCTCTGATGCTCAATCAGAATTAGCTGCTGAAGCCGCTGCTGCGACAGAAGCCGCCGCTGCTGCTATTACAGCGGAGACTGAAGAAGCTGCTCCTGCTGAGGAAGCTGTAGCTGAAGCACCTGCTGTTGAAGAAGCTGCTCCTGTTGAAGAAGCTGTAGCTGAAGCACCTGCTGTTGAAGAAGCTGCTCCTGCTGAGGAAGCTGTAGCTGAAGCGCCTGCCGTTGAAGAAGCTGCTCCTGCTGAAGAAGCTGTAGCAGAAGCACCTGCTGTTGAAGAAGCTGCTCCTGCTGAGGAGCCTGTAGCTGAAGCACCTGCTGCTGAAGAAACAAAAGACGAAGCTAATTCTGAAGAAGAAGCTTAATAAAAAAATATCTAAGGGGATTGGAACCGTTTTCACATTGTGAAAGCGGTTTTTTTTGTCTCAGAAATGAGAAACATATTTCAAAGTTGATTTCATTAAACCACTCTTTTGGTTATCCAAAAAGTGCCGCTCTGGAAAATCAACAAGATTAAAATCTTAGCCATTTCAACAAACTGTTCTCTTAATTATACACCTGAGAATCTTTTAGAAAACTATCTTTGCGGCATAATTGGACTTTATGAATCTTGACGATCTTTTTTATCTAGGAAAAATCACAAAAACGGTAGGCTACAAAGGGGAAATAGCCATTTATATGGATGTAGATCAGCCAGACAACTATTTTGATTTAAAATCTGTGGTTGTCAAAACCAGAAATTCACTTGTCCCCTTTTTCTTTGAATGGCTCCAGTTCAGAAAAGACCACCATTTTAAAGCAAAATTTCAAGGTGTAAACACAGAAGAACAAGCTCAATCAATCGTTGACTCGGAACTCTATCTTCCACTCAATCAGCTTCCTCCTCTTGAAGGAAACAAATTCTATTTTCATGAAATAATTGAATTTAAGGTGGTTGATATTAAAGATGGAGAGCTAGGAAAAATTCAACGTGTCATTGACCTACCAACCAACCCCCTATTTGAAGTTCTTTCAGATGATGGTGTTGAAATTTTAGTCCCTATGAATGACAATGTTATCAAAAAAGTGGATCGTGTCAACCGAACAATAGAAGTAGAACTACCTGAAGGATTATTAGACCTTTATACCTCGTAAACACAACACCAAAGCTTCACTCAGCTCAACTAATGAAAATCGAATAAACTGCTTTCATCTCAACTTTCGAAAGGGTTTTACTTTGGCAACATATATCAAAGCCAGAAAAAGAATAATCAATACAATGATCTTCCCTAAGGAATCTTTTGATTCTATGGTCAACGGAGACGTATCTCCCATCAATATCAATCCAGCCCAATACTTTGGAGATAGAGTTCTTCCTTCTTCGGTTTGTATATACGTTCTTTTTGCATGAGTCAAAGCCTCATCTTTGGCCATTCCTTCGGCTAGGTTCTCATAAAACAACTTTACAATTTTAACGCTAGACTGCTCGTCAATCTTCCATAGACTCGTAAGAATACTTTCGCTTCCGGCATAGTTAAATGCATGTGCCATTGAAATCATGCCCTCTCCAGGCTGATAAGAGGGCTTTCCTGTCTCACAAGCAGTAAGTACAGCCAAATTGCTCCGCAAATCACAGTTGTAAATCTGATAATTATACAGAGAATTGTCTTTTACTTCGTTCCCTTTTGCAAAAATGAATCTGGACAATTCAGGACTTACGTTATTGGATTCTGCATGCGTCCCAATATATAAAATCTTATTTCCACCAGCCTTTTCTTTAAAGTTCTCTGTAGTACTGTGTTCATTTAAATATGTAATTCCATCAAATATCTCAGCAGATTCTCTAGCCAAATCTAGAGCAAATGGCTGCGGAAGCAAGTTCATATAAGAATGATCAAAAGCAATAGAATCTCTAGGCACTCTACTTTCATAACTACGCTTCATTTGGTCATTAAATTCTGGAGCAAAGGCTGCTAAATCTTTAGCATAATTCTCAGCTTTATTGTTTTCAGCTAAAAGAAACAAACTGTAGTTGTAAGAAATAAAATACTTGGAAAGCAGGCTCTTTGAAATCAATTCTTCATAGGATGAAATTTCTTCTGTAATAAGACTCTCAAAGCTTAAATTGAATAAATCTTCATCAGGAATTATCACTATGTGCCTTCCAGATAAACCACTCTCAAGAGGTTCCCATAAAAGCTTGTATAGTCTATGAAGAGCATCACTGGTCTCCTCTAGCCTTAAATCAGATTCACTCAATTCACGAATCAACTCCAAACCATCTTCCACATTTAAGTGAACTAAACGCTCTTGGTTTGCCGAATAAACGTAAGCATACAATGCCTCATTCACAAACATATATCTAATCACAGAGGTTCCATCAGGCAGTACTTTCGACAAATCATTCAAAGGTTTTTCTATAGCTTTAAATCTCATCTCGAAATAATCAGGGTGTTCTTGACTTATTGAATCTAAAAAGGCCTCCCATTCTCTTTTAGTCGATTGGAAATCATCAATGTTCTCCTCGTCTAGTGTTTGATTGAGCAAACGCCTTAATTCTGTTTCTCTCTCAATTACCTGATCAGGAACATTTTTGAACGAGATCGATTCTTTCAAGTTGAGACGCGCTCGAATCTTAGTATAAATCGAAGATTCATGTAGACTGATTAATTTATTCAAATATCCTTTGTCCGAAGTCTTTTGATAAAGCTCAACGTATAATTGCTTTACAAATGCAAAAATTTCATTATTTGATTCTATCAGTGCATTCACACTTTCCACAGAAGAAAGAATTGACTTCCTGCTCTCCAACACTTCAATACTTGATTCCATATCAAGTAATAAACTCTTAAGAAAAGCATTATCTCTTACTTCTTGATTGTAATACTTCGCCGAAGTTCTTAAAAAGATAATTTTAGCCCTTTCAAATTCAAAATGAGCTACATCTAACTGGTTTTCATCCTTTGAAGCATACAAATCATAAATTTCAAGTGCTTTTTGAGTCCAATTAATACACTCGTCATATTCCTTCTGATCAAACGTAATTCTGGCCAGAGTGACTATTAATGAGGTAGTAAAGAAGTCATTTCCATCTTCTGAATCTTTGAAAGTATCGTATAGTTTTTCCGCCAGCAGAATGGCATTTTCTTTTTCTCCAAATTCAGAATATGCGATGGCCAAATTCATCGAAGTATAATACCTATTCCAACTATATTCTCCCGGGTATGCCTGCTCATAATATGAATCACATAATTCGAATGAACTAATGGCTTCCTCCCAATTTTCAAGAGAAAATTGAAGTTTGCCTTCCGCTGCGTAAAGATGAGCATACGAGAGTATGTTCAATTGATCTGATGATTCCAACGCTTTTCTGGCTTCATCCAGATACATCATAGCCACGTCGCTATCCAATTGTGCAATTTTTATATCAGCCAATGTCAAAATACATCCCAAGTATACTTGGGTGCCAACTGGTAGATTACTAACTGCAAAATCGTATCCTATTTTTGCAATTCTTTCCGCATTTGCATTGTCACCATTATTGTAATACATCCCTGCCAATCCTTGATAACCAATGGCCAAATTCTTCTTCACTCTACCCGCCAATGCATGATTTTCTGCTTCCTCTAAAAAAATCTTATTGAGATGAATTGACTCTTCTACAAGCGCTAAAGATTCCGTATAGTTTCCCTCATTTTGAAGAATCATCTGAAGGTTTCCTTTGATACTCGCTGGCAGGTAATACCTATTCTCAGGAGTGTCCTTTAAGTATGTAATCTTGGTCAACGCCTCATTGAAATAATATTTTGCGCTATCAGGCTTAGACGAATAATACATTAATGCACCCATCAAGTTAAATACTCTAGCTGTAATTGACAGAACTTCTTTGTCTTCCAGAAGACTTTCTGCTATTCGAATGTGTTCTTCAAACAGCATCAAGTCACCCATTCTCATAGCATACTCAGCCATTCTGTACTTGCTGTTCAATTTGGATTCCTTATTTTCTGTCTTTAATGCCCAATCATAAGCTTCCGCAGCCAGTTCATAGGCATAATCAGCATTTCCTCTTTCGAATTCTAGTTTTGCCAAATTCAGAGAATTTAAACTCAATGTCATTTCTGAGGATGACTTCTTCCCAATTTCCTTGTATAATAATTTAGCCTTTGGAGTTTCTTTTGAATCTTCGTTTAATGCCAACTCCACTTTACCCAAATAAAACAAATAGTTGGCCAAAGAGTCAAAATTTTCTTGCTTTCGAAGCAGATCTATCTGTGCAGCCAGTTCTTTTTCCGCCTGCTCAAATGAGCCATTATCTACTAAGGTAACAATCAAATCCACGCCCGTTTTTTGGGCAACACTCGCTTGAACACTGAACCAATAGAAAAGGATTAGTGTCAAATAGGATTTCATGTGAAAATTCATGTCTACTGTTTAAGTTTTTTCAGTAAATCTTTTGCTTTGGAAGAGTCACTCTTTTCTAAGGCTTCGATAGCTTTATTTATATTTTCTGATTTAAGCTCCGCCAATCCCAGATAGTAATAGGTTTCTGATATAAATCCACTTGTTGTTTGAGTAGAGGCTTTATTCAAATATGGTATAGCCTGATTTACATTCTCTTTAGCCATTAATGACAACCCTATGAAATAGTTAAGCGAATCATTGTCTGGTTTTATCGTCAATAGTTTCTCCCATCGGTCAATTGCCAAATCGTATTTTCCTTGCTTATAATCAATCATTCCTCTATAAAACTCATAATTCTGATCTGTGCTCATAGGGGTAATTAACCCTGGGTCTTTCTTAAAATATTCCGCATAGAGCTGATCCGTTTTATTCGCTCCATTTATCCATACATATATAGCTCCAATTCCAACAAGTACAGCTATCGAGGCTGCAACTGAAAACACTCTTAACCTCGAAAAAGGCCCCTCAATTGACTTGACTGGAGTAGTGTTTAATTGAGCATGATATGACTCCACTTTTTTCCTTCGAGCGGTGTCTTGCACCGCTTCTATTCTAAGTTTAACTGATTGTACATTTTGAGTCAATTCTGGATTGGACTCCATTTCTTGTTCGAATTTCTCCATATCAGAAAAAGACATCGTCTTTAATAGATATGATTCTATTCTTTCGAATTCTGCTTGCGATAGGTTGTTCTTACTCATTTCAGTTGAGTTTAAAAAATTAATCCTTCATCGTCAATTCTTTCAATTTTTTCATGCATCTATATTTCTGGTTTCTGGCTGAAGCCGTATCCAGATTCATCTCTTTTCCAATATTCTGCATGGTCTTCTTTTCAAAATAAAATTTGGTCAGTAGTTCCTGACATTTCTTTCCAAGCTGAGTAAATGCCTTTTTCATCAAGGAAAGCTGTGAAGAATATTCCTGCTCTTTCTCCAATTCATGATCCTGCATTGCAACGCTCACATCCTGTGTATCCAGAGATTCTCTCTTCTTCAATCTGACAGAACCTAGCTGGTCCAACCATTTATTCTTTGAGACTTGATAGAGAAACCCACCCATACTAGATGGTGTTGGGAAGCTACCCTTCTTACTAGAAGCCTTTTTCCAAAGTGCTATAAAAGCTTCTTGATACACGTCCTTAGCGTCTTCTTCCCTACCATTATTTTGCTTCACAAAATGAAGCACTTTCTCAAAATTTTCTTCATATACAAGTTGGATCTGGCGATCATCATTATTGATGAAAGCTGATTCCATGACAGAGCTAACAGACTGAGAATTTGGCATTGTGCGCACAAAAATACACGTTTAGTCTTTCAGTCATTCATCTCAGCCTGCACTCTGTCCAGAATAAGCAACTTTCAATAAACAGTAAGTCACTTATTCTGTCGTTCGTCATGAACTTTACACTTTCATCTATTATTCAATTAGTTAGTCAGTTTTAACTTGATTTATGCATTTATGTTTTGAAATCACTTTAAAAACTTACTGCCGAACCAAAAGCAGATAAGAAAGGAGTTAAATCAGCCACGGTTATAGCTCCATCACCATTAAAATCTCCAATCAAGTAATCACCAGCAGCTCCAAATTCACCTAAAAAACCTGTGAGGTCTTGTACAGTTACGAAGCCGTCAAAATTGTAATCTCCTGTACCTACATAGTTAAGTACACTTTGCAAATCTAAATTGACAACATCCAGCTCTTCATCACATGTCACTCCGAAAACATAATTATTTCCTAGGTAATAATGGGATGCTTGAGGAGCCAAATTACATGTGGTTATATCTCCGGTTACTGTGGCAATAGTCAACATTGCCCCTTCTAAATACTCATAATCCAATATGACATCAACGTTTCCATTAAATGACGCACTTCCATTTATATTAAACACATCATAATCTGCGTCGGCTATCAACCCATTGAGTTCCATTTCTAATACAGCTTCAGAACTTGATAGGTAAGACCCATTATGTGTCAACGTTCCTGGAGACAGTCCTGGAGAGATCGTTCCTGTATATAAATGGCCATTTGGCCAATTAACTGTAGATATTCCACCAACAGATCCCGTACTACTATCAAAAATTCCTGTCAATGCAAGGATTCCAGAATTGCCTTGTATTGTCCCATCATTGGTTGTTTCCACTACAATTTGGGTCGTTCCAGCTCCTCCTGATTTAACAATTAGTCCCTCATTATTTAAAATATGTGAATCTCCTCCTGACCATGAAATATTTCCAGCGTCAGATGTAAACTCGATTATTCCATCTATTTCATTGGTTACGATACCTTCTGATATATATAAATCTCCTGAGCTTTCTACAATCAGTTCTCCCTGGTTGATCATTATAGAATTTCCAGTTATAGATTTGTTACTCGTAGTGGATAAATGCAATTTAGACTGATTGATAAAAGTACCTCCACCTTCTAATTGTGACGCCTTCCAATCAAATTTTCCTACCCCTGAGAAAGCAAAATAAGCACTATCCTCCAGAGAAATATTCAGTCTGTTATTCCAATTTAGATTTCCGTCAATCGAGCCTGAGATTATCCCACTTGCGTTCACTAAATTATCCCAATCGAAAGAAGCTCCTGATGAAACATTATAGGTTCCCCCAATAAGGTTCTTACCTATTGCATTCTGAAATGATAAAACGCCACTTTCAACACTGACTTCTCCACCATAGTTGGTGAGTAATACATGAATTTGAGCCTCTCCTTCTGTGGTCGTTCTCTTAATTATTCCATAATTATTTAAAATATGCATGATCCCACCAGACCATGTGATATTCCCGGCGGCGGTTTGCATTTCTATGATGCCTCCAACTTGGTTATTCACTTCTCCATCTACGATATATAAATCCCCTGAACTCTCTATAATAAGTTCACTTTCGTTGTTTAAGATTGAATTATCCTTAATGGATTTGTTACTCGTTGTAGTCAAATACAACTTAGACTGATTGACCAACGTACCTCCACCGTCAAGCTGTGAAGCTGTCCAATTGAACTTACCTAAACCTGAGAAAGAAAATGAAGCACTCTCCTCGTCTGGAATACTCACTCTATTATTCCAATTTAAATTTCCATCAATAGTACCAGTAAGTACTCCTGTTGGATACACTAGGTTATCCCAATCGAATGTAGCTCCAGACGAAACATTGTAAGTTCCTCCAACAAGGTGCTTACCTATTGTATTCTGAAATGATAAAGCCCCCATTTCTACATTGATTTCTCCTCCATGGTTAGTTAGTAGCACATGAATTTGAGCCTCTCCTTCTGAAGTCGTTTTCTTAATCGTTCCATAATTATTTAGAATGTGGGTACTTCCTCCAGACCAGCTGATATTCCCCGCATTGGCCTGCATTTCAATGATACCCCCTATTTGATTGTTCACCACACCATCTGTGATATACAAATCGCCCGAACTCTCTATAATCAACTCTCCCTCATTAGATAAAATTGAATCATCCTTGATTGATTTATTATTTGTGGTAGTCAAATACAATTTAGATTGATTCACTAAAGTACCGCCACCTTCCAACTGAGAAGCTGTCCAATTGAATCTACCAATACCAGAAAAAGAAAAAGTTGCACTCTCCAATTCAGGAATACTCACTCTATTATTCCAATTTAAATTTCCATCAACTACACCCGTGAGTATTCCTGTAAGAAACACTAAATTATCCCAATCGAATGCAGCTCCTGATGAAACATTATACGTTCCTCCAATTAGATTCTTACCAATCGCATTTTGAAATGACAAGATTCCACTTTCTACATTGATTTCTCCTCCATAATTAGTTAATAGCACATGAATCTGCGCTTCCCCTACCGAGGTTGTTTTCTTAATGACTCCATAGTTATCAAGAATATGAATACTTCCTCCTGACCAAGTAATGTTTCCTGCGTTTGCCTTTAATTCTAGGACTCCATTGATCTGATTAGTTAAGGTTCCATCTGTAATAAGCAGGTCTCCTGAAGAATCTATATTAATTTCTCCATTGTTTATAAGGCTGGTACTTTCTAGAAGTGATTTATTATTGGTGGTAGTAAGGGAGACCTGACCGTTATTTGTAAGAATACCTCCTCCAGAGATACTTCCAGCACTCCAAGTAATTATAGTTGAAACCTCAAATGTTGATGCTCCTTGAATTTTAAGATCATTAGCCAAAGTTAAAATGGAACCAGATTCTGAGGTAATGGATCCCACTACTACATTTTGGTTGATATTCAGTTCTATTCCATCAGGGATGATAATATGGTCCCCTGCTACAGGAGTTCCTTCAGGCGACCATGCTTCTGGAATATTCCAATTAGCCGACGCATTCAACAATCTGGTTTTTGTCTCTTGAGAGAAAACAATGAGTGATGTGACAACCAATAATGTCGAGAGTAAAATTTGTTTCATAATAGGTAAATATTAAAGGTTTACCCATACATCGAACTCCATTTAAAATGTCATCATTTTTATAATAAAAAATATATGTCAGTTATAAACAGAGGCATACAAATTTCAAAGAGATCTTTTCTGCTGTACACTCCTTTTAAGCATGAGAATTGACATGGTTTGAAATGGAAACTGTGTACAATCTAGATTTAATTATAACTTCCTACAAATCAGCTTCTAAATATTTGTTACTTTTATTGCTTAATGTAAACAAGTACTTGGTGTAATTATCTAATGCAGGAGCAGTCGATAGGATTTATAATTGCTGATTAACAGCTATTTACATCCCAAATTTTGCTCTTTCTTATTATTTGATTGAATTCTGCATCCTTTTTTGTGCTAACCTTCCTGGTAGGAATTCTCAGGGAATTATTAACTGAAATGATTTCAACATCTAATATCCTTAAGAGGAATTTACTCATTATTGCTACGCTTTTTTTAACCTCTTTATGTTTTGGCCAAACACGGTATGTCTTTAACAACGCTTTAAGTGATGGAGACACTGGTAACGCTGCAAATTATGTAGGTGGAGCTGGTGTTCCAGGAACCAATATATTCGCGGTGGACACAATGGAAGTTGACTGCGACTGTTCATTTACTTCACCCTATGAACATTTATATCCAATGGTGATAGAAGTGACTTCAAATGACCATTATACTTCAAATGACACGTTAAGAACAGATGATGTAACAATTTCAGTTTCTAGTTCTCTTCTTATGGAAAATCATTCTGTGTTGTACTTCGATAAAACACTAGAAATTGATGGTACCTTGGAGGGGAATATAATCGCAGAGAGAGGAATTTCAGGGCCATCAACGTTAAATAAGACCATTTCAGGTACTGGTACTTTCCAAGCTAACTTATTATCAACGGGAACAAGTACTGCTGGAGATATCAGCATATCTATGCATGCACAAATAGATAGTCTATTAAAAATTGAGTCAGGAGATATCGTCAGAGTTACAGACACGTTAACCTTAAAAGGACATAATGGTGACAACGGAAAAATCTTGAACGATGGAGTAGGAAGTTTTTTGTTAGAAGGAGGAGTAGTGAATACAGAGCGTTCTTTTATCAATCCCTTTCAAGCCTGGGTAGTAACTACTGTTTCAGATACGGTTAGAGCCAATGAATACATGACTTCTGACTCATCTATAGTATGGACTAACCACAATCATGATAGCTGGCCTTTTGGTAATGGGGTACAAACATCAACGAACACATACCTTTGGGATGAGGCAAGTGGATTTGTAGAACTTGTAGATACTGCCCAAACGCTCTATCCTGGGCAATCACTTTACACATTCCAACTACAAGATACTGTGACCTTTATACATTCTTCAGAAGAGTTATATACAGATGACGTCACCATTGCACTTGACTATTCTGCAACGGCGCCAAGCCATGGCTTAGGGCAAGGACTAAATCGAATTGGAAACCCGACTTATACTACGATCAACTCAGATGGTTTAACACTTGTAGGGTGTGATGGTCTGGTTTATAAATATTCTGAAGAACAGCAAGCGTATCTTTCAATAGATAAAACTATTGGACAATCCATGTCTCTTTCTTCTGGAGAAGGGTTTATCGTTTTTGCAGATGGTACTGATCCAAGCCCTACAGCTACGATACTTCAAAGTGCTCAAACCGATTCCTCATTAACAATAACCAGATCTTTCAATCCAATATTTAAAGATGTATTGAACATCAATCTTAAAACTTCTAACGGTTATAACACAATGGCCAGTGCCATTTATGATAACGAAACCACGGAAAGTATGAATGCGAAGGGACTGCTGAATGACATTGATGCGAACAATCAAATTGGAGCACCTAATATTAGAATAGAAGGCAACGATGAATTTTTCGTTCGACGCGCTTTTCAAACTGCTCCAGAAACGGATGCACTGCATGTACAATTGAGAACACCTTTTGCCGTTGGAGAAACATTTGAATTGACTCTTGAAACTCTTGGTATCAATAACTTTCAAGGACAGTGTGTTTCTATCATTGATCACGCATTAGAAACAACAACCTCTATCGAGTTTGAAGAGGTTTATTCTTTTGTTGGTACAAGTGACTCGTTTGAGCGAAGATTCAGCATCGTATTTTCTGAACGTCCGAGTGCTCATGTAGGTGAGGTCTCTGAGACCATTTGTGTTGGGGAACCTTTAACAGTAGTCACTGAATCAGAAAGTAACATTACGTTTTATTTAAATGATGAATTTCAAATTCAAGCTCAAAACTTTGAGTTACCTACAAATCTTGATCCTGGAGTTTATACCATCAAAATTATGGCTGACGCTGGATGTGGACCTGTCATCATTTCAGAATTACCGCTTGCAGTAGAAAGCTGTCTTGGTATAGAAGAACATAAGAAAATATCCCAGCTATGGCAGTCAGAAGAGAATTTATTGAAGATATGGTGGAATAACTATTCAGGAGAAACGTGGCGGTATTCTCTATATACTACAACTGGTCAACTCGTAGCTAGTAAGTCCGATATAAAAGAACCAGAAACAGCTATTGATGTGAATAGTGGTATATACATCCTTAGTAGTAAGTTGGGGACTTTCAACCAATCTCAAGTGGTGGTTATTAAGTAATTCCATAAGCATAAAGAACTTTTTAAAAGAGCTGTCTCAAATGAGATAGCTCTTTTTTTGTGCCCTATTCCCACTTAATCATTGTTTTCTGATTATCCTATATACGATAAGTGCTTGACAACAAAAAACATGCCCCTAACCGCATTAAAAATTTATCACTATTTCTAGAATTATACCATGTTTGAGGTATAGGTCATTTGTTTGCCTCGTCATACATTTGCGTCACTATTAAGAATTAGTCTAAATAAAAATAAGATTCAAAAGTCAACCTACAAATACTTTAAAACAATGTCCAAAAATAGTTACATCTTCCTTGCCATAACACTACTACTCTTCAGCTGTAAAAAAGACGATGATCCCGTGGTATGCGAAACCGAAGCCCCTACTAATCCATGTGCAGATGGATCATACTGTTTTTCTAGAGATGGAGAAATTACAGTAAATTATGGAGGTCAAACTACTCGTTTGAATCAATTGGCAGAAATAACCACTTATATGAAAACTGCGAACGGAGGAACTGCTATCTCTGCTGCTCAGTTAAAAGAAATGTTTTCGAATAACAATGGTACTGGAAGTGCCTTCTTTTCTGGAGATGCTAATGATGCTTCTAAACAACTAAAAAGTAAAACATTCCTAGGCTTTCAAGATGGTTATGAGGTATTAATGGACGCTATGGAAGTGGCTTCTCAAAGCGCTTCTGCTGGCTCAAGTGGAACTGCAGGAGTAGTGGTAAGTACTACTAACTCATCAAAGCAATACCTCTTCGATGAAAACGGATTTGAATTTACTCAACTGATAGAGAAAGGATTAATGGGAGATTGTTTTTACTATCAAGCCATGGACACCTATATCTCGGGTGTTGAAGATGCTACCTATGGAACTGAAATTCTAGATGGAAAAAACTACACAGAGAATGAGCACAAGTTCGATGAGACTTTTGGTTATTTAGGAATACCGACAGATTTCTTAACGAACACTGAAGACGCTAGATTCCATGGAAAATATTGTAACTCTAGAAATTCTGTACTTAGCACGAATGAAGCGTTATTCGATGCCTTCGCTGAAGCTAGACAAGCAATTACAAATGGTCTTCAAGATCACATATTAATGGTGACTCCTAACATCAGGTTGGAATGGCACAGAATTATTGCAGGAACTGTAGTGCATTATTTAAATGCAGCGATAGCTAACATCGATGACCCTGCGCTAAAGTGTCACGAACTTTCTGAGGCATATGCCTTCATTGGAAACTTGGTTCATAGTGATGATGCATATAATATTTCTGTAGTTCAAAGAGACGAGTGTCTCGCTCTCCTTGGAACTAATTTCTACGAAACTACTACAGACAATATTAATGATGCCAAGCAGTGGTTAATAGAGAATACAGCAATCACACTAATAGAATCAGCAGGCCTTTAATGAACAGCACTTTCAAACACATTTTCTTTATCGTTGCTATTCTTTGTTTTAGTTGCGATAAAGACGATTCTCCAGAAGAATGCACTAGTAGAACTCCTGATGCCACTTTAGTGGACATTAGGAGTTCTGTGATTATCCCCAACTATACTTCTGCTGAGACTGAGGTTTATAATTTATCTGGAGTAATAGATTTGTTCATCTCCAATCCTACAGTTGAACAACTAAGTAACGTGCGAGTGGCTCTGAAAAACGCATGGGTGGCCTGGCAAGCAGCTAGTCCTTTTGAATTTGGGCCTGCTAACGACACCTCTTTAAGAGCCAATGTAAATACATTCCCTGCAGACAGTAATTTTATTGAACAGTCTATAGCTAATGGTGAGCTCGAACCTTTAGCAACTAACTCTAAGGGGTTTCCGGCATTGGATGTACTTCTGAATAATTCTAACATTTCTAATGATCAACTAATCGAGTTATTTATTTCAGACGCTAATGCTGATAATAGAAAGTTATATGTAGATGGAGTTGTTGATGATATAGCTGCTCGAATAACAAATGTCAGACAAAACTGGGAAGATAATTATGGAGATGATTTCGTAGTCAACACGGGGTTTGCCACTGGCTCTTCTATGAGTTTGTTTATCAATGCATACATTCAGGATTGGGAACAGGTTAAAAGAGATCGCATCGCGCTTCCATTAGGCCTGCTCACATTTGAAATGGCCCTTCCTGAACGCGTTGAATGTTATTATGGTGGATACAGTCAAGAACTGGCTTTGGCGCATGTCAGAAGTCATTATGACATTTACCTCAGCCAAGACCATTTAGGAATTCAGGAACTGGTACAAGGAGTCACCAACTTTACTGGAGAAAATGGAGAGACACTCGATGAAACTATTATCGAGCAGTTTGAATTGGTCATAGAAAAACTAACTGAAGTTCCAGACCCACTTTCAGAAACGGTTACAGTAGATTTTGATGTAGTGAATGAGGCATACTTGGCCCTCCAGGACATGGTAGTTTTGCTAAAAACAGACTTAACTTCAGGATTAGGAATTAGTATCAATTTCGCAGATAACGACGGTGACTAATACTCTTACTCACATAGCGAAGAAACTAAATAAGCAAGTAGCCATTTTTCCATTGGCTACTTTTCGCGTTTTGTTTGGTGCATTGATGCTGTTCTCTACCATACGCTTTTGGTACTATGGATGGATTGAGGATTTTTACATCACTCCCTCCTATTTTTTCAGCTACTTCGGTCAGGAATGGATTCAACCCTACAGTGCCACGTTTATTTATGGCCTTTTTATCATTATGGGAGTCTCTGCTTTCATGATTCTACTGGGAATGTTTTATCGAATGGCTTCCCTCTTATTCTTCTTGTCTTTCACTTATGTGGAGCTGATTGATAAAACCACTTATCTGAATCATTATTACTTTGTAAGTCTCATCGCATTTCTACTCATTTTTATACCAGCACATCGCGCATTTTCAATAGACTCTAAGCTCTTTCCAAGTATTCGCTCATTCAACGTTCCTAGATGGAGCATTTTAGCGTTGCAATGCCAGATAACCATTCTCTATTTCTTTGCAGGTGTGGCCAAACTGAATTACGATTGGCTTTTTGAAGCTCAGCCTATGGGACTTTGGCTGCAATCAAAAACAGACTTACCACTTATTGGCTCCTTGTTTGAATACGATCTTACTGCCTTTGTTTTTTCTTGGACTGGTGCCCTATTCGATTTAAGTATTGCCTTTTTATTGTTTTCTAAAAAGCTTCGTCCAGTGGGATATGCCGCTGTGGTCACTTTCCACTTACTCACGTGGTGGTTGTTTCCAATTGGAATATTTCCATGGGTAATGATAGGGTGTACCTTAATATTCTTCTCTATTGAATGGCATGAGAGGATTTGGTCATTTATTTCAAGAAAACGACAAATCTCTGACATTGCAATGCCAGAAATTGTTCCTACAAGATGGGTATCGTCATCAATCTTAGGGCTTTTGGCTATCCACTTTATCATCCAACTCACAGTACCTATGCGCCATGTACTCCATGAAAATGATTTGTATTGGACAGAACATGGTTACCGGTTTTCCTGGCGAGTGATGCTGATGGAAAAGACAGGACATTTGGAATTTAGGGTGAGAGATATTGCTACACAAAAAGAAAGCATCGTAGACCCTAGTAATTACTTTACTTCTTTTCAGCAACGGCAATTAGTGACTCAACCAGATATGATTCTTCAGGCAGCTCACTTGATTCATACTGATTTTCAAAGAAAAGGACGAGACGTGGAGATTTATGCAAATAGCTTTTCCAGTTTGAATGGAAAAAAACACCGTCAGTTCGTAAATCCCGAAGTAAATTTGTGCTCGCTAAAAAATGACCGGAATAGAGACTGGATACTTACGTATGAGAAATAGTTGGTTACTCATATTACTTTTACTAGTAGGCTTCACAGCAGAGGCTGCTGTAACTATATCTGGTCGTGTACTCTGTTCTGAAACCAAACAACCATTGGTCAACGCCCACATATTCGAAAATGATTTCCTTATTGCCATTTCTAACAACGCTGGAGAATTTCAGTTCGAAGCGGTAAAAGACGAATTCACACTTTCTGTTTCCTATGTCGGATATGAGACTTTTGAAAAGACGGTATTATCTAATCAATCTCCTTTTCTAGAGATTGCGATGAAGGAAAGAGAATTGGGAGCGGCCAACGTAACTGCTAAGACCAATAATTTCGTTCAACTGGAACCTATTGCTGTGGAAGATTTCACTGTCTATGCTGGAAAGAAAGCCGACCTTATCTCTACCGATGCTCAGTTAAGCAATGGTGGAACCAACAATCCAAGACAAACATTTTCCAGAGTAGCGGGGTTAAACATTTGGCAAGCAGACGCGGGTGGACTTCAGCTTTCTATAGGTTCACGTGGATTAGATCCTAACAGAACAGCGCACTTCAATGTACGCCAAAACGGTAGTGACATTAGTGCCGAACCTTTGGGATATCCTGAGGCATACTACACTCCTGCTTTCCAAAGTGTGGATCGAATAGAAATTATTCGTGGAGCTGCCTCTCTTCAATACGGTCCTCAATTTGGAGGAATGCTCAACTTTAGAATGAAACGTGGTGAGACTGACAAGAAAATTGGAGCACACTTGGAATACACAAGAGGAAGTTTTAATCTGAATAATTACTTCGGGAGTATTGGCGGGCAGTTAAAGAAAGTCAATTATTACCTCTCAGCGAACAGAAAAAGTAGTGATGGTTGGACAGAAAACAGCTCTTTCGATCAGAACTCTATTTATGCTGGATTAGAGTATCAGTTAAGTGAAAAATCTTCCATCGGTGTCTCTGCTTCGTATATGGATTATTTAAGTCAACAAAGTGGAGGATTAACCGATGCACAGTTTGAAGAAGATGCGTTCCAAAGTTTAAGAACCAGAAATTGGTTCAATGTGGACTGGTTCACTTCCAATTTCACTTGGAATTATAAATTGTCAAATAACTCAGAACTCGAATCAAAATTCTTTATTCTGGATGCTAGTAGAACAAGTGTAGGTTTCTTGCAAGCACCCAATAGAACTGATGTAGGAGGAAATAGAGATATCATTCATGGAGAGTTTAATAATCTGGGAAATGAAACTAGATTAAAAACACTTCACCATGTAATTGGTAAGTCTGCTACATTCATCGCTGGAGTAAGAGCGTTTCATGGCACTACGCTAGCTCAACAAAAAGAGGGAGATAATGGCTTTGGATACATCACCGACCTTACTGATGGTGCTTATCCTGTGCGCTCTGATTACACGTATAATAATAAAAATCACTCCGCATTTATAGAAGAAGTCATCTTCTTTAAGAAATGGAAAGTGACTCCAGGGTTGAGAATGGAATACATCGAGACTGGATTTGAAGGAGAGTTTGTAGTTATTCAGAGAGATGGCGCAGGAAATATTCTTCCCGGGTATCCTATTACAAATGCCTCTAAAGGAAGCAATTCCAGACCTATTTTCCTTTATGGACTAGGAATTGAGCGCAATCTATCGAAAACCACTTCTATACTGTTTAACCTCACAAAAAATTACCGTCCGGTTAATTTCTCAGATCTGTTTATCTCTAGACCATCTCAAGCCGTAGATCCAAACATTATGGATGAGCAGGGACACAGTATTGATTTCGAATTTAAAGGGATCTTAAAGAATGTGTTGAAATGGAGTGTTGATTTCTACGCGCTGCAATACACGGATAAGATTGGTTCTATATTGGCGACTCAGCGCGATCCTTTATTAGGAAATCGAGTAGTACGACTTCGGACCAATGTCAATGATGGACTAAGCTATGGAGTCGACCTTAGCTTTGAGCTAGATGCAATTTCTTTACTCAGAGGTAAAGATGAGAAATTGACCAATTCGTTATGGCAGGTACTTCCTTTTGGAAGCTTCTCCCTCAATCACTCGGAATACATAGGCACTAAGACTCCTTATGCAGCCATCACTGATGGAAACCAAATAGAAAAAGCACCTCGACTTCAGGGCAAGGGAGGAATAAGAATTTCTAGAGACAACGTCTCGTTTGAAGCATTGTATACTTATGTGGGAGAGCAATTTTCGGATGCTACTAATTCTACTTTCGACCCTACGGCTATTGCAGGATTGATCCCCTCTTACTCTCTGTTGGATCTTTCAGCAAAATATGAATTCAAAAAGTTCTATTTGAAACTGAACTTGAACAACGCTACCAATTCTATTTACTTTGCCAGAAGAGCTTCTGCTTATCCCGGACCTGGAATTATCACCGCTGCCCCTAGAACTTTTGGGGTGAGTCTTGGAGCTAAGTTTTAAGTGGATACAAACAGTTCTCCAAAATTTCTCCTTTCCCTTTTTCTGTTTAAATCGGTATAGAAGTACTTTCTGTTATATTTGTTTGAACCCAATATACATAGCTAATACAAAGGGAATCATATAGTGCGAATAAAGTGCATTGCCTTTATTCTTACGTTACCAGCAATAAAAATGACAAAAACGATAATATATATGAGCTTGATTTCTTGGTTGATCGGACTTTTTGGATGTGCTAATAAAATCGGACAGCAATCAAATTCAGAATCGACAAGTCAAAATGAACTGACTTTTGAAGTTGATGAAGACAAGAGAGACGCTCTTGTGAAAAAATATGACCTACTAAACTTTCCGAACTTAGCTAATCCCGTTTTTCTGACCCTTGATGAGTTTTTTGACGGGAATAATGACGATGCTTCTATCGCTCCAAATCTTGACACCAAACTGAAAGTGGAGGAATATTATAAAACCTTAAAAAACATTCAAAAGGAGAAAAATGTAATTGGAGCACATGCGGAACTTAAAGACGTGATGATTTACGAGAATAACCAATTGAATGACAATGAGTGGTTTTATACCGATATCATCTATTTTATTGGAGATATAACAAAAGAAGAAATCGCATCTAAAGTCGAGAATCTGCAACCTGACGAAGTAGAATATACCGATGACAAACGCATCGTTGGACTTAATGCTGATTATAAAAATAAAAAAATCGTCTATGTCTGGTGGGATTAAAAAAAGCTGGTCGTGTATAAAACATAGCTAATAATTGCTAAATCAAGAGGTTTGTGCTTATTTACAGAGTTCCGCCAAATTTTTAAATTTGGCTTTTAAAAATGATAAGTTAAAAACAAAATATAAAAATTCGGCTCTGTGCTAATCCGAAACTTTAGCGTCTTTTTACACGCTACGTTTCATACACAAACCGTTACCTGCAAGGCAAAACAGAGTCTGATGATAATCACTAACGACATAATAAAAAGCAGTTACTTCTGTCTTTATAAAACGTATTTAAAGATTAATGGGGAATTCGGTGAGAAAACAGAATATGAAGAAATGGAAAAGGAAATTAAGGCCGAGTTAATTTCCAAGTATATATTGAAAAACGTAAATTCAATTGATATTTCAGATATAATTATAAAAGGTAAAGGAATTAAGTGTCTAAAATCTACTAATATATCATATTCCAATAATTCGTACTCAATACATTTTGATGCCATCGAAAAAGTTGGCGGAGAAAAATTCCCTATTTATTTTTCACCAAACCCAAATATCGCTACATATGTAAAGGAATTTATTACATGTTTATCACTTGTTGTAAATACAGAATTTTCACAAAACATAAAGACTTGTAAAATTATTTATGTAAAAAATGAAAAGTTAATTACTCAAAAGGTGAAAATTGCACTTT
This sequence comes from Flavobacteriales bacterium, assembly GCA_965224545.1. Lineage (GTDB taxonomy): Bacteria > Bacteroidota > Bacteroidia > Flavobacteriales_D > Sanyastnellaceae > ASP10-05a. Next base: position 139,584 of record CBDCZM010000001.1, read on the forward strand.
AACTTCAATTTTACTGTCATCTCCAAAAATCTTGTAAGCAACTCCAAAAATCCCTCTAAACACTATTGGATTATCACTTGCTTTTTCAGTGAAACCTTTGAAGAAATAATTTATGGTAGGTTCAAAACTCACGCTTATTCTTTGACCCATATCTGCAGAAAGACCAACACCTATATCACCACTTACATTAGTTTTTGTAAAAGTATTTGATGAAGAGTAGCTTGATGGTCTTTTGGTTTTATCCTCATAGATAGTATTTTCTTGAGATTTACTAAAAAAGGATGAGGTAACTCCTAATGAAAGGGACATACTATATTTACCCTTTTTTAATAGTCTATAATCATAAAAAAGGGGAATTTCAATGTAGCGAATATTTACGATACTTTTCTCAGGTACAACAGGGTCAGCGGGAGCACTTGGATCTAACGCGAAAAAATTATAATCTATACTATATCTCAAAGAGGTTGGGTTTACCCCCATTCCTACTTTAGACCTTTCACCAACAGAACGTTTGGCTTCGACACCAAAGCTCACACTTACATCTGGTCTTAATGTGAAATAATCAAAAAGCCCACTTAATTCATCTGCATTAAAAATAATTGGAGAACCAGATAAGCCCAATTCCCAATCTGCATTTTGCGAATTTCCTGAAAATGAGAAAATAATCATTGGTAAACTCCACAACAGTTTCGTTTTCATTTATAAGTTACAATTAAAAAAGAGGTCGGTAATACACCGACCTCTTTGATTTGTGATTGCTAATTAATCAATTCTGTTTTACCGCCACATGCTTGCACTCACATCGGAAAAACAACCTTCCTTCATCTATATAATAAGGGGTGTTATCCATAAGAAAGTGTAAGACAATTGTGTCATTCTTCAACTCATTTTCTCTAATATCAGTGTTTAAATCGTCTGAGAAGTCACTTAGAAACCAAGTATTGTCATCATTGTCCTTTATAGAATCAAAGATACCTATATCCAATATATTCCTATTTGTGCTCAATTGATATTGGAACCTAACATCAAATAAATCTGCAAAATTTTCAATCAATAAACTGTCAGATGCATCTCCATATATATTTTCCCCTGAAAAAACATGGCTAATACTCATATCATAGAGATAATTATCAAGTGTATCGTAGACGATATAGTCTCCAATAAATTTTCCCCATGCTTCTGGAGTTGATTGATTACACTCTTCAACTGGATCGTCTTTCTTGCAGCTAAATACACAAACAACAAGAAGGCACATTATTGATATTAAAAATCTATTCACTATTCTTTGATTATTAATTGTTCATGGCTATTACCCTCACTTACTATTTTTAAGACGTATGTTCCTGATGCAAGGTTGCTTACATCAATATTCTCAGTGTAGCTATTAGACTGCATTGAAGTTACAAGTTTACCTTCAGAAGAATAAATTTCAATTACTGATTTTTCAGAAACCAAACTCACAAAGATAATATCAGTAAAAGGATTCGGATATACTAGTGGTTCTGTGAATTTTTCAATTTCTCTCTGAGCAAGTTCAATAGTTTCCTCATCCACTGTGTCCATGTTGATAAAAGTATTTTGAGTTACAATACCATTTGGATCATCATTTGCTGCAATACTGCTTGGAGGATCAAATAGAGCTACAGCTCCAGAAAATGACTCATTTTGTCCACATGAAAACAATGTAACAACATAAAAGTACACACCATTATTTGATGGTGCTCCATTTATGTTCAAACCATCCCAATATATGCTCGAATGTTCCAAACTATTTTCGGGTGCTGGTGCTTGAAAGGGGCAACAGGTGCTTGTACTATATTCTTCGTTTAGACTATACACGGGTGTTCCCCAACGATTAAAAATCGTGAGTCTAAAACCTTGCGCGTTAAAAGCACAAAATGGATGAGCATCATCTGGCACATACCAAAATTCGAAAAACTCACCCCCCGGAGTAAACTGATTAGGAATCTGGTCATAGGTAAACCCTTCAAAATCATCACAACATGCTGCACAGTCATATGTACAAGCAGCTGGGTCAATAATAGCCTGAAAACCTGGGCCTGCAATAAAACCTGGCTCAATAGTGATAATCTCAGGTGCTTGAAAGATGACTTGATCTTCTCCTGTATCCACAATACCATCCACTTGATTCGGATCAACACTTTCACCTGCAGTGATTCTGTCTCCTGCAATGGTATGTGGAGGTAATGGAACACCGTTGGGAAGAGGCTGCCTGTTTTCATAGAATATTTCTTTTGGACAGTATGGACAGAGCACTTTTACTTCAAAGGTATAGATCGATTGTTCAACACCACACACATTTCCATCTTCCAATAGTACATCAAAGTAATAGATACCAAAATCATCTGCTGTTGGTGTCCAACAAAAAGTGCCCGTTTCTTGAAAAGCATCATCATCAGAGAATATTGCACCTGAAGGAAGATTTATTGCAATGATCTTAACAATCTCACCTGAATCATCAAATGTCGGAATATCAAAACACAATGTTTCTCCAGCATGCACAGAAGCTGAAAATTCTCCTGAGTTTGGAAGAAATGGTATACCATCAATTCCTGATGTAAATGGAGGTTCATTATCACTGGCATGAACTGAGACACTCACTTCGCTTGTCAGAGAGCACCCATTTTCATCTGTCACCGTCACAGAATATGAATTGATATCTAAAGAGGCAATCGTGCTTGCATTTGGGATACTCGTTATTTGTCCATCACTCCATTCATATGTCCAGCCATTTTCTCCTCCTTCTACTGTCATATTAAATAACTGACCTTCACAAATAGGTTGAGCATCTGTAAAAAGATAGTCAATTGTGAATTCAGAAAAAAGACTCCCTTCTTTAAGAAATACAGCAGAATCAAAGTTCTTATCATTCACGTTTGAAATAGCCATTTTTATATGATAAGTTTCTCCACAAGTAACAGGACAAGAAACCTTAAGAACATCAGTAAAACCGCGATATGTTATATCTGTCCCATTATTATTTAAGCTACCTCCACCCCAATTAAATAACTGCTCATTCTCTAGATGGTTAAGTGTGTTTACGGAAATGAAATCATTTGTCCCCGGCACGACTGCAATATTCTTTGCCCCATTTGAGAACTCTCCTTCAATTCCAGGTCCTGAAATAAAAAACCCGAACACATCATTAAAACTGCTACCAACATAGTCAGGATATTCATCCGAAGCAAAAACAAACTCAAACTCTAGCAATGACTTACTTATAACCACATCAAACTCAAAAATAGAAACACCCTTAAGATTCCCTTGTAATTGTTCCAAATCAGGGTCTTCAGTAATAAGTGTATTTTCAAGTTCATTTGGAAGAAGTCTTTGCCCTCCCATATGTATATTATCCATATTAGTGGCGTAGGAAGCCTGACCAGTTGTAAGAATAACTCCGTTTTCAATACCTATAAGGTCAGCCCCATTAAAGAAGAGTCCTTTTTGTAATCCATTCCCACCACGAGTCTCAGCATTGGAAATCTCTACACCATCCCCAGCAAGGGCATTAGCCATTTCTGTGGCAGAAGTACCCTGTGATACCTGAAATTGCTGTCCAATTGTTTCACCTATCAAAAGAAAACTGATGAGTAGGCACATAATTAATTTTAAATTTTTCATCTTAAATTGTTTTTGAAAATGAAAAATTACTTCTGCACTTTAGAAGGTGATTTCGCTGCACGCTCCTTGTTCATAAGCATTTCCAATGCTTTTTCAAGTGCTATAATTCTTTGTTCTTGTGATGAAATCGTTTTTTCATGTTGGATAAGATAAAGCGTTTGCTCTTCCACTTTCTCAACTAAAACACGGTTAATTTCTCCAAGATCAGCCCCATTCTTTTGAACCTCTGATGATGATGGCACATTCGGTAAATGCTTGTTTCTTTTGATATACTCCTCAAGCTCCATCAAAGTCATGAGCTTGTAATCCTTCTCAAACACATAATCGGGGAAATTAGATGTGAGCACGGTTATTCTAGTGCACGCCAAATTCCCGTATTTATTTACTCTAAAAATGTTTTCTCCTTGAGCATCTTTTATTTCTAAGGCATTCCAAGCGTCATCTCCAAGTTGAGTTGACACAACACCATTTGAGAACACTTTGGATCTTTCAGCAAAATATGAATTCAAAAAGTTCTATTTGAAACTGAACTTGAACAACGCTACCAATTCTATTTACTTTGCCAGAAGAGCTTCTGCTTATCCCGGACCTGGAATTATCACCGCTGCCCCTAGAACTTTTGGGGTGAGTCTTGGAGCTAAGTTTTAAGTGGATACAAACAGTTCTCCAAGATTTCTCCTTTCCCTTTTTTTTGTTTAAATCAGCAGAGAAGTACTTTCCGCTATATTTGTTTGAGCCCAATATACTTAGCTACTACAAAGGGAATCATATAGTGCGAATAAAATGCATTACCTTTATTCGTACGTTAGAAACCATAAAATCAATCATGAGAAAATATCCATTATTATTCATTCTGATTATAGTAACATCTATATCAAGTTGTGCCTCTAAACCAACAAAGAAAGAAGCATTAGATTATTACACAAAAATTAAATATGAAAATGTGATTCCTTGCTTCAATTTAATAATGCAGCAAAATAAAAGACTAAATGTGTTCGGAAAAGAAGCATTGCGAAAAAATCCTAGAGCACTTTCAAAAGAACAATTGATAGAGCTCGACGAAAACCACAAAACAATAATTATAACATTGAACGAGGCTATTGAAAAACTTAATGACATGGAAGGTATAGGAGATATATCTAAATTCAAAGTGAACTCACTTAAACATCTAAATGAGTTAATTGGTTTTGAAAATGAATCCTTTAAACCTGTTATTGAACTTTTTAAGGATGGTATTTTGGATAACGAAATTGATTTGATTCTTGAGAAATTATCTCATGTAACTAAAATGAAAGAATCAAGTGAAAAGTACAAAGAAATGGAATTGGACTTTCTAAATGAATTTGAAATTTCGATGGAGGAAGTTGGTGTATTAAATAATAAATACGGTTTCTAATAACTAAGTATATGGGGTGCCGATAGGCCAACGCTATATATCTTGTTGACTGATCCGTTAGAACATAAGGGGTAATTCGAGAAGAAAGATGGACGCTCTGGGTAGCAGAGTACTTTGAGGCAGTAATATCTGAGCTATTCTAGTGGTATAGAGTTAGTACTTGGTTTGGTTTTTCATTTTAATGGAACTCGTTTCTGTAGGTTTTAGAGCGTTTTTCTGATTTTTAGACATGGCTCCGCCATACAGCTATGCCGTTCTTATTTTATGAGTTCATTTTCAGTAGTTTGGATTTAGCTATGTTCAGGTAATTCTTAGGAGGCCCACGTTTATCAAAGGTGATTAGGGTTACTAATTTTCCTGTTTTACAGCTCGGGCATTTTCTGTGCAGTGTGCCTTCTTCCTTTATGCAGTGTGATATGACCTCTGCGTTTCTATCTGCTAACTTCTGCTGTAAGTGAGCCAGCTTCTCCTTTTTCCATGCACTGCTTAAAAATCCATAGTGCCGTATGCGGGTAAATCCTTTGGGTAGGATATGCTGCTGGAATCTTCTGATGAATTCTTTAGTACTCAGAGTTTGGGTGGTGCGTTTTCCGCCTTGCTTGTAATTTTTTAAACTGTAGGTAACTTCTCTTTTTTCTTTATTTACTTTTAGTATGCGGTGGTTACTGATGGCTATTTTATGGGTGTAACGCCCTAGGTATTCTACTATGTTTTCTGCATTCCCCAAGGGTGGCTTGGCGTAAATTACCCACTTTTGGCGGAATAGAGAGTCGTATAAAGCTTGAGGAAGTTCTGGAAGTTCTTTTCGCAGTTCTGCCACCAATAGCCCTCTGAACTTTATACTCATAGCTTTTACGGAGAACAAAAAGTCTCCTTTGCCTGTTCCTTTTTTCCAGTTTCCTGATGGTGTGACTCCGCCCTTAGGCACTATGCAGTGCAGGTGTGGGTGGAGGCTCAGGTTCTGACCCCACGTGTGCAGGATGGCTATCATGCCCATTTTGGCTCCCAAGTGTTTGGGGTTGTCTCCAAAGGCGGATAGTGTGTTCCATGAGGTTTTGAAGAGTATGGGGTAGAGTATGTCTGGGCGTTGCAACGCTACCTCATTTAACTCTGATGGAAGCGTAAAAACAACATGGAAGTAAGGCACATTCAGCAGCTCTTTCTTACGTGCCTGAAGCCATTCCTCTTGCTTATGTCCTTGACAGGTAGGGCAGTGTCGGTTTCTGCATGAGTTGAACTGTAGGTGTAGTTTATGGCACTGTAGGCACCAGTCTAGGTGGCCTCCTAAGTGTTTAGTGCGGCATTTTCTGATGGCATGAAGGGTTCTGCTTCTCCATGAGTTACTGGCTATGGAGTCTAGCTGATCTGCTTCTAAATTTAAGACATCTGCCACGGTGTGTTTGGCGTACAGGGGTTACTGGGAGTAAAGTGTGTCTAGCGGACTAAACTTCACAGAGCTACCAGTATTAGCTACATGTAAGTATATGATGGTGGTTTGGATATGGGCGTGGCCTAGCAGTTCTTTTAGGCTCATGATATTCAGACCCGATTCTAGCAAATGTGTGGCGTAGCTGTGCCGGAGTGTATGGGCAGTGTACTTTTTCTTAGTGTTTACCTTAGAGCGGCTTTCTTTGATGACCCATTGTATGGCTCTGGTGGTGATGGGGAGAGGTTTTCCGTTATCGGTTACTTGACTGTTAAATAGATAGTTTACAGGGTTTTCTGTGGTGAGGTATGATTTTAACCCTCTGATAAGCATGTCGTTTAATGGCAGATACCTATCTGTGTTCCCCTTCTTTTTTTTACCAATAGTGTTTTTCGTTCGAAGTCCACATCTGACTGGAGTAGATTACAGAGCTCATAGCTACGCAGTCCGCAGCCGTAAAGAAGAGATAACATGAGTCTGTGCTTAAGGTATTTAGGAGACTTGAGGAGTTCTTTAACTTCTGTTCTATTTAGAACTACAGGCAGCTCGTTTTGACGTTTAATCTGAGGGAGTGCTACTCTTTTCTGCTCCATCCCTAGCACTTTATAAACTGCTCTTAGCCCAAAGATGGTGTGCTTAAAAAAGCTTTCCGAAGGGGTTTTATGTAGGTTCTGGCAGTGATAGAGGTAGTCATTTATCTGCTCCTTCTCTAGAGTTTCTGGGCTTTTATTATAGTGTAATGCCAGGTGAGAGAGGCATCTCAAGTAGTTGTTTAAGGTGCTTTCTGACTTTCCGTTCACCATAAAACTTTTGGTAAGTTTGTTTACTAATGGTACAAAATCGGGAACTTCCTCTTGTGCTTTTTGTAATAGTGTTTTACTTTTCTTTTGGTACATTCCTTTTGGATTTAATAGTTGTACCTATATTACATATCCTAACTGGGGATAGTTACTTCGGCTTACGAGGGTATCCGAGGATTAGTTCAACACTAAATATAAAACAGCTAAAAGCCGTTTCATATTCTTAACGTTGTAGGGCATAAAAAATTAGATCAATATTGGTTGACACCTTGATGAGCAATGAAAATTTAAGCAATGAAAAAGAAAATTTTACTCGTTTTAAGTATACTCTTCGGTTTAATGTTTATCAATTCTGGATTAAAATGTCGCAGATATAAAAAAACATATTGAATACTATATTCATAATCCATTTATTCACTAGCCTTTTTATGACGGGATTATGTTGGTTTGTTCAAATTGTACACTACCCTCTATTTCATCAAATAAAACTAGAAGAGTTCTCCAAATATGAACGGAAGAACTTCATTACAGGGTTTATCACTGTTCCTGTGATGACAATTGAACTTGCAACTGGACTCTACTTATTATACTACACTCCAAATCTCATTCATTTCCTGAATGTAAGTCTCCTTGGTCTGATAGGATTGAGTACTGCTCTATTTCAAGTTCCTATACATTTGAAACTGATGAAAAATGCCTCTACTGGATTAATCAATAAACTAATACTAACAAATTGGATTCGTACAATTAGCTGGACTATTAGAATGGTACTTTTGGCACTAGTACTTTCTCATTCCTTAACCACGCTTAAATAAAACATAAGACAACAAAATTTAAGCAACATTATAAACTATGAATTACGTTAGATATATATTCCCTTTCATTTTTATTGGAATGTGGATATTAGTAACATATATAATTTCCAAAATGGGATGGGATGATTTAGTAGAAAAGTTTAAAGTGGAACGGAAATTTAGTGGTAGGAGAATAGGAATAATAAGTGCTTCTATAAATTCGGGAAACTACCAAAACGCCATCATTCTGAAGTACGACGAAAGAGGTTTTTATTTGAGTCCATCAATTCTATTTAGACTCTTTCATCCAGCTGTATTTATTCCTTGGACTGAAATTAAAGATGTACGAGAAAAGAAGATCTTTCTGACTAAATACACCGAATTAATTATTGGAGATCCTTTAACAGCAACGATTACGTTAAAATCAAAGATATTCAATAGATTAAAGCCCGAATACAAAAAAGCGTGGCAAGTACTCAACAATAAAATGAGTGAGAAATTCGATCAAATTTAGAGTTAAACGATTGATAAAAATTAAATTGAAAATCAGATGATATACATCACACAACTAATCTACATTATTGAAGGGAAAGAAGATGTATTTCATCAATTTGAGGAAATGGCTTTACCTACGATTTTAAAATACAATGGCCGACTTACACTTCGAGTTCGACCAAAAGATGATTCAATAATTGAAAGGAATATTGACAAACCCTATGAAATTCATCTAGTGGAGTTCGAGACCGAACAAGACTTTGAAAATTTCAAAAAAGATGAGGAGCGAAAAAAATTCTTACACCTAAAAGAAGAATCGATTAAATCTGCCATTCTGATTCAAGGAACAAAATTGTAATACACTGGTTCTCTCTTTTAATGAGAAAATCAAACTATCCTCTTAGGCCGTTATTACAAAACCAGCAACTAAAACACAAATTGATTTAGGACTAAAGTTGAAAGGAAGGAAAATAACCGAACAACTTGAGAACCCTAGACCATTTGGAGCAATGTGTACACATAGAGTAAGATTAAGGACATTAGACGAGGTCAACTCGGAACTTATAGCGTGGATGAAAGAAGCATATGAGAAAGCTAAATAGTGTACCAATGATAATAGAACAACCCTTCTCTTCTTAGGAGATTGTCAAAACGGGACGATTGCAGATAGTAAACTGAATTTTTGAAATGTATCTAAATGATTAATCGCATATTCATCCATGTTACCCTATACCTAGGTTTTCTTTTGTTTATGACGAGCTGTACCCAGAAAGACTCTGTAGATTCTAGTCATACTACTTACTACCCCTCAAATACCATTGACTATAGAGGAACACCAGATTCATCCAGACATAGAAGTTCGTTTGTATTTTCAGACATAGGTGCCTGGTTCGCCTATGGATTTCCAACAGAGCCTGCTGATAATTGTGGTTTTTCTGGCCCATACCTGCTTACCCAGGAAAATGGAGTCTGGTGCAGCAAGATGCTAAGCAAAATAGAGCTTTACAATTCAAACACAGGTAAGCTGGTTGATTGGAATGATTTTGAAATCACACAAAAAAGCTACAACAGCCACTTAGAGCAAGATTTTGAAAACGAACATTTAAAACTCGCTCAAAAGTTGATCTTTTCGTCAGCTCATTCCGCACTGATTGTTACAGAAATCACAAACTTATCTGACAGTATTTTGGAATTCATCCCCACCTGGAAAGGTGCTACATTTCTGGATGGATTAAAGCTTGAACAGCGAGATAATACGATCCAGCTCATTTCGAATAAAAGCGATGCAAAAGGTCTTATTCAGGTATTTGGAGATGAGATCAATACAATAAATGTCACTGACAGTTCTTATACCTTCCATCTTGAGAGTTTTAAATTGAAAAGCAGATCAACCAAACAGTTGATCATTTCTCAAAGCTTTATTTTCCCAGAAAACACTATTGAAGATGAACAACTTCGACTTGTTGCTGACGCTAATAATGCAAACAGTTTACTTCAAAAAAGAATCAAAGAAAAACAAACTCAACTAGAGACTCTTTATCGTCATATCGATAGCAAATGGACGGATTCACTGTATAAAAACCTCATTGCTAAAACGGTACTTACACTACAAAATAATTGGAGAATTTCTGCTGGAGAATTAAGTCACAGCGGAGTATTTCCAAGTTACCATTACAAGTGGTTTCATGGGTTTTGGGCTTGGGATAGCTGGAAACATGCTGTTGCAATTGCTCAGTACGACACTCTACTTGCCACTGAACAGATCAAAGCAATGTATGATTTTCAAACTCCAGAAGGGTTCATTCCTGATTGCATTTATCGCGATACTACCATAGAACGGCACAATTACAGAAATACGAAACCTCCCTTATCTGGTTGGGCTGTGTGGAAAGTCTACGAGAAAAGTAAAGATGAAAAATTCCTAAAGGAAGTGTATCCTAAAATTGTCAAACAGCACCAATGGTGGTATGAAAAAAGGGATCATGATCATGACGGGTTATGCGAATATGGATCAACAGACGGTACGTTGATTGCAGCTAAATGGGAAAGCGGTATGGATAACGCTGTAAGGTTTGATAAAAGCAAAATAATTGAGAATTCTGATGGAGCCTATTCACTCGATCAAGAAAGCGTGGATCTAAATGCCTACCTCTTTGCCGAAAAAAAATACTTAATCAAAATGGCAGTAGCCTTAGGTATGAATGACGATGCAAAATCGTACGAGAATCAGACAAAACTATTAAAAGAGAAAATTCAGAATCAATTTTTTGATCCAAATACTGGTTGGTTTTATGATACTTCACTTGACGGAGAAGAATTTATTCTCGAAATGGGGTGTGAAGGATGGATCCCTCTTTGGGCTGAAGTTGCGACCAAAGAACAAGTAGAAACAGTAAAAAACACCATGATGAACCCAGAGTGTTTCAACACTAAAGTACCTTTTCAAACCTTGAGCGCGAATCATTCAGATTTTGAGCCGGATGGAGGCTATTGGAGAGGTCCCAATTGGATAGATCAATCATACTTTGGGATAATGGGACTCCATAACTACGGTTATCACGAGGAAGCCTATGCCGCAAGCCATAAATTAATGCACCACGCGGAAGGCCTTTTAGTCAAAGGAAGGTCAATTAGAGAGAATTATCACCCACTAACGGGTAATGGCTTAGAATCAGAAAATTTTAGCTGGTCTGCCGCACATTACTTATTATTACTGTTAAATGAGTAATCGAACATGTCGTTATCGCATTTCAATAAATACCGAACGTTAAAAAAGAATGACACGAAAAATTTTAGCACCCATAGGTACTGAACATCAACGACTGACACGAAAAAATTAAACTACACCAATATATCTGAAGAAGCAAAAAACATCAGTTTTAAATGGAAAGGGATCTAGTAGAAGAGCAAACGTTTGAAAAAAAGGACTTTACGGAAAATGGACTTGAAAAAGGCAACTACGAATTATGCACTTTTTCAAACTGCAATTTCTCGAATTCTGATCTATCTAAAATTCGATTTATTGAATGCGAATTTTATGACTGTAATTTAAGTTCTTCTAATCTTAACCAGACAGGTTTTCAAGATGTTCTATTCAAAGATTGTAAAATGTTGGGAATGCACTTTGAAAACAGTAGAGACTTTGCGTTCGCTATAAAAATTGATCATTGTCAACTCAATCACTCTTCATTCTACCAGCGAAAACTTTCGCGGACAACATTTACAAATTCTAAGCTGGAAGAGGTTGATTTTACAGAGTGTGATTTAAACTCTTCCGTTTTTGACGATTGTGATTTACTAAATGCGATATTTGAGAATACAGATTTACAGGATGCTGATTTTAGAAATTCTCAAAACTTCACGATCGACCCTGAAATCAATAGAATTAAAGGAGCTCAATTCTCCTTGCAATCTGTCGCTGGACTATTAACCAAATACGCTATTCGAATTGAGTAAATTAATAAGATGGGTGAGCACTTGACGAACATATTCACAAAGAATTATCCGATAGAATCTCTTCGAACAAGACTCCTCTCCTCTCTATCTATCGGGTTGTTTGTATACCTGTTCTTAGCAATTCTGGAGCCTTTTCATTTGAATTTATTAGAGCAAAACAAATCAATGATTGTTTTGGGTTATGGAATTGCTTCCTTGACTATTCTAATTTTACTTTATGTGCTACCACCATTGATTCTTTCATCCGTTTTCAATGAATCCAAATGGAAAGTCTACAATGAAATCATTTGGCTTTCGATCAACCTTATTGCCATTGGATTCGCTGTGGCTATATATGAGGATATTATTGGCACCAGACCCATTCAATTCTTCCGCATTCTAGAGTCAATTGGAAAAACCTTCATCATAGGGATCATACCACTAACAGTTATGATTTTTTACAATCGGTATCGACTGCTTCAGAAGCACTTGAAAGAAGCATCAGTATTAGCAAGCGACATGGGGATGATTTCAGACAAAGCGAGTTCCATAACTGTTCATTTCAGCGCAGAAGGTAAAAACGAATCCTATTCTTGTCTTTTAACCGATTTATTGGGAGTTTCTGTTACAGGGAATTACGTGGTTATTCATGACCTAAAAAATTTAGGTGGAAATAAAATAATCCTACGTTCCACCCTTGCTAATGTAGAGAAAGAATTGGCTGACTATTCAGAAATATTCCGATGTCATAGAGCTCACCTTGTCAACCTAAACAATGTGAAAGATGTCAAAGGAAATGCCAATGGGTATGACCTTTATTTTGACATCAAAGGATTGGTCATTCCAGTTTCTAAAAGAAAGACCTCTGATTTTAAAAAGTTGATGAAAGGGAAATAACCTCCCTTCTGTCCCATCGTTTACTCCGCATACTTCAAATAGCTTCCTATTGGCACATTTTTTTTCTATTCCGCATCCACCATACTAGTTTTGATCGAAAATCAATCATTATGAAAAGTTCAACATTGATATGTTTTATTGGGTTTTTATGTTGCTCATCATTGAGCACATGCCAAAGTCAATCTGCGTCATCCCAGCAAAACGATCTTATAGCTCATTACTACTATCAAAAAATACACCATCAACATACTGAAGACACCGAGTTGGACAGCCTCATAAATTATACTGTCTCACAATTGAGTAGCTGCCCATTAAAGAATAAAGATATGGCCTTTTTATCTCAAGAGCTATCCGTAGATTTTGCGACACTATTCTTTTGTGAAGAGGTTTTGAAAAACAAGCAGAACAAAAAAGCCCAAGAAATCTATACCTACTATGACAATCATGAAGTCCAACAAGTAGAATCTAATAGGTCTGAGTTGCAACAAAAAAAGGAGGAATATATCCTTGTATTCGTTCCTGGATTATTCTACAAAAGGCATCCAGAAAACGGAGGAGATTTCTTGGCACAAAGAACTCAATTGGACACTTTAGGGTTTTCCACTTATTTAATAAGAACCAATGAGACTGGAACTATAGAGGAAAACGCTACATTTATAACCAGTGAACTGAGAAACATACTACGAAAAAACAAAAAAATAATACTAGTTAGTGCCAGTAAAGGCAGCCCTGACCTGCATTATTCGATCGGACACCTTCTACATAAAGAGGAAATTAAAAATGTTAAAGCTTGGATAAGTATTGGAGGAATTCTGAAAGGAAGTCCCATCGCCGATAAGTATCTAAAGGGGTTTAGAAAAGCATATGCCAAGACATTGCTCTTTTTTATTGGAGAAAAGATCAATTTCGTAGAGGATTTAGGTACAAAAAACACGGAGAAAAGATTAGAGAGAATCGAGTTACCGGATCACATTCTTACCATTCACTATGTGGGTGCTCCTCTAGAGCAGCATTTAGAGAAGGCTGTGAAGAAAAATCATAAAGAGCTCAGTAAACTAGGTCCAAACGATGGCCTAACCACACTCGTAGATGAATTAACTGATAATGGGGTGGTCATCACAGAATTAGGGTTGGACCATTATTACAAAGATCCTAATATTGACCGAAAGACGATTGCACTATTATACACTGCGTTCACATTAATTGACAGTGTGCCATTGTCAGAGATGAAGTAACCTTATATACTACTAAACCATAACTGGTCAAGGAATAAGATACGACCATCAATAATACCATGAACTAATGAAAATACTATTAATATCAGTGGGAACAAGAGGAGATATCGAGCCCTTCCTGGCTATCGCAGAAATCTTAAATGAACACGGACATGATGTTCTATGCTGTTTTCCAGAACAATTTCGAAGTATCACAGAAGATAGCAATTTCAGGTTTGCAGGGCTCTCAGCAAAATATCTCAAAATGCTAGAAAGCGACGATGGAAAAATAGCCATGGGGGGAAAAGCCAACTTCTTAAGAAAAATAAAGGCGTACTATTTGCTCTATAAGAAAGCATCCATCGTTAACAAAGTTCTATGCAGCGAACAACAACAATTAATCAGCCTCGAAAAACCTGACAAAATCATCTATCACGTCAAGGCGTGTTATCCTTTAATCTATGAAGCTCAAAATCCTGGAAAAACAGTATTGGTAAGCCCTATTCCATACATGGTTCACTCGGTTAAAGAGCATGCACATATAGGGTTTAATACTATGGGAGCATTCTGGAATAAAGCTACATACCGTCTGGCCAATTTGGGACTCCTCAGAAATGTTCAGAGCGCCGCCAACGGGCTCTATGACAAGAAAAAATTAACATCAAAAAAGATCATGGCTGCACTAGCCAAAGGCAAAACAGTTTATTCCATTTCTCCCTTTTTATTTCAACGACCAAACTACTGGACTGAAAATGTTCAGATTATGGGGTATCATGAACGAAACAAAACACTAAAATGGAAACCCGAAAAAGAACTCCTTGATTTTATTAAAACACATGAAAAAATTCTCTTTGTCACTTTCGGGAGTATGGTCAATGCTGAACCAAAAAAGAAAACAGAAACAATTATAAATGTTCTAGAAAAATTAAACATTCCCGCAATCATTAATACTGGAGAAGGAGGACTTATAAAATCGGGAAATTACAATACTGACCTTTTCCATTTCGTGTCAAATATTCCTTACGACTGGTTACTTCCACAAGTCGATTATATGGTTCATCATGGTGGTTCTGGCACTACTCATATGGCCATGAAGTATGGCTGCCCCTCATTAATTATTCCTCATATAATAGACCAATTTTTATGGAATAAGATCAATGCAGCCAAAGGGCTTGGACCTAAAGGCGTGCCAATTAATAAGCTTTCTGCCGAAAATTTACAATCTCTATTGATTGAATTGACATCCAAAACCTCATATAAAGAGACCGCTACTGAAGCTGCCAGTGAAATTAAGAGTGAAAATTTTAAGATGAGTCTGTATCAATTTACTATTTCGTAGGCAGAGAAAAGAGCTATCGCAAATCATACCAGTCTATAGTTATTATATTTAGCATTGATATCAATATAAAATTTCATGCAACAAAACCTATTCACCTTAGCACTAGCAATGATGATTTTCGGTAAGTTATTTGGGCAAAAAATGAAAGAAGTAGATCATGGATATGTCTTCGATAAAGCGGAATATCACCTTGAATCAGTTTTTGATGCGGGGCTTGATGAAGACCATGCATATGTCCATAGTGGCTTATTCCTTGCTTGGTTAGTCGACAATGATTTAGTAAGTGACTTCTTTAAAGAAGAAAGTGAAGATGACATACAGAAATTAAAAAAGAGAGAATCTTCCCCTTGTCAAATTTTCATGAATTGGGATGGTGTCTTGATTGGTGAATTGCTCAACAAGGAAGGATTCAATTTTGCCATGTATTACTTCGATTTTGAAAATGGAAAATACCTGTCAGACTATGAAAACACGCTTTGCAAAGACTTGCCTGATATGTATCATGTGAAAGACTCTTGGGAGAACTATGAGAAAATCAAGGTAGTGATTGATAAAGCACATGAAAAATGGAAGAAATAACTGAAACTATCCATTGAACTTGTTCAAATTCGAACTAAAAAACTGCGCATAACCTCTTGGTCTCACTGAACTTTAGCCAATTTTCTCTCCATAACTATAAAGCTATCCAGAAAAAATGAGGCTTCGCCAGTAAAACCAATAGTTCATGCTCGAAAATTTCATTTCAACTTTGAACAAGTTCATTATCAGACTGGAAATTACGGCTAAGTTCTAATTAGCACAGCATTTTGTTTAAACAGTTCGAAGAGTTGGTATCCCTGATCGGCTAAGAGTACTGCGATTAGCCATTGCTTTATGGTTTGCTTGCTCCCCTGTATTTTATCAGCGTATGCATACCAGTTGAGGTAGTTTTGCAGATACTTAGAGCTTACACCATTAAAGGGGAGTAAGAATTTTCGTAGCTGTGCATGGGTATTGTTCACTTTTTGAAGATGTATGGTCTTATCTTTTTTATCTACATGGTCTTTAGCTAATAGTGCTTTATGTCTTAAAGAGGGTTTTCCCTTTGCATAAGCCTTGTAAGAAGGGTGCTTGTCGGTTATTAAGGTGGCATCATCTGCCAGTCTATGGTCTAGTACTTCTGAAATGTCTTGTTTGCTCAACCGTTTTGTTGCCACAGCTCTCAAGTATTTGCCTCCCTTACGTTCTACTGCTGTAACTACCTGAACTACGGTAATACTGTCTTTCCCTTGATTTCTTTTAAAATCACTCCCTCTCTTTCTCGGTGCTCTATCTAAATCCCTGTTCCCTTTGTTATTTAGGGCTAACTCTAACTCATCACACTCTACTTCATTAGAAAGCTCTACAGGTGCAAACTGTTCCAACGAGCTTAAAATCTTATGACGCCAATCAAAACTTGTCTGAATACAAATTCCCAGTTCCTTGGCAATCTTCTTTATCGGCATTCCCTGTTCCATGCATTTGAGATAAGCTTGCCACTTATTTTTTAGCTTTATCTCATACAAGGGAGTGCCTGGGGTTTCACTGTACCATTTTAAACAATCCTTGCAACTGTACATCGCCACTCCTTTTTGTTGACCTCTGCGATATACACTTGTACTACTACAATGAGGGCAGGGTTTTTTCTCGCGCTTTGATGAAACTTCTTTCGTTGCATCGACTAGAACTTTTCCTTGTAGTTCCTGATCCTGCAATAATTCCTCTAGCAATGCTTCTTGAGTCCCTAACGACAATCGTGAAAACAACTCCTTTATTTCTTTACTACTTACCATAAAACACAATATAACACCTTTATGTTGTGTTAACTAGAACTTAGCCGAAATTACTTGCTCATTATTTCACTGTCCAAACCTGCGTGAAGTTCTTATCCACTTAAACTCATATTTGTACTTTTTTTCAACAAAAATCACAAACATCTAAAAAATATTTTTAGGCATGCCTAAAGAATATATCTTTGCGAGTCTAAAAAAGCTCAATATCCAAAATAATGTCTCAAAAAAACAGCACTATACTTATCATTCTACTCTCCTGGTTATGCTTCTATTCATGCGAAAAGCTCGAGCCAGAAGCACCACTAGAGAATGAATTATTGGACGGTCCATTGGAAGGGTTAACCACTGCTCAGAGTGCTCAATTTTTGGATGGTGACATTGCCTTTAATGATGACATATTCACTTCTCATACCGGATTAGGACCCATTTTCGTTGCTACAAGTTGCGGCAGTTGTCATGCAGGTGATGGAAAAGGAACACCATTTACAACTCTCACACGCTTTGGACAAACCGATGCGACCGGTAATCAATTTCTCCATTTAGGAGGGCCTCAATTACAGCACAGAGCTCTACCAGGTTATGAACCTGAAGTTATTCCTTCAGGTGCAACGTCTTCAAAATTTACCCCTCCAGCTGTTACAGGATTGGGTTTTTTACAATATGTCACGGATGCTGATATTCTGGCTTTAGCAGACCCCAATGATGAAGACGGCGATGGAATTTCTGG
Source organism: Flavobacteriales bacterium (assembly GCA_965224545.1). Classification (GTDB taxonomy): domain Bacteria; phylum Bacteroidota; class Bacteroidia; order Flavobacteriales_D; family Sanyastnellaceae; genus ASP10-05a. The sequence continues at coordinate 157,560 of CBDCZM010000001.1, forward strand.
AGTGCCCAATTGGATAGTACTTGAAGATTATCTAATACCCGCTACAAGTGCCATTATTGAAGATGGCAAGTATATTCACAGATTTGGAAAAAAAGCAGCTGCTTACGACTTACTTAATCAGACAGTAAATGCTTACAATCAAGATATGGGAATCACCTCTACCTTTGTTCCTAAAGATGTGTATTCCAATTTAACTATTGATCCTGAAGTTTCCGATAACATAGTTAGAGACGTTGTCTTTTACTTGCAAACGCTAAAAGCACCCATTCCCAGGAATCAGGACGATTCTCAGGTATTGAATGGAAAGTCTCTTTTCACGCAGCTACAATGTGCTTCTTGTCACATACCAGAAATGTCAACAGGAAACTCCCCTATCGAAGCACTATCTCATAAATCCTTTTATCCATATACAGATCTATTGTTACACGATATGGGAGCTGAATTGGACGATGGATACACAGAAGGAAGTGCTTTGACTTCAGAATGGAAAACACCTCCTCTTTGGGGATTAGGTCTCTCACCGACGACTCAAGGTGGACAGTATTTTCTTCTACATGATGGCAGAGCTGAGAGTATTGAAGATGCTATTTTATTTCACGGAGGAGAAGCTGAGAACAGTAAGCTAGAATTTCAAAACCTAAGCCAGTCTGAAAAGGATGATCTAATTAAATTTTTAGAATCTCTGTAACCAATGGAGCGGAAAGAATTCATTAAAAGCTGCAGTTTTGCATGTCTTGGAGCGACTTCTATTGGAGTATTACTTCAGAGTTGTGTTTCCTCAAAGAACATTACAGCTTCGATCTCAGAAAACAATCTGGTGATATCGACATCCGATTTTTTAGCGAAAGACAAATTTCACAAATATGTGATTGTCAATAATGAACAGCTTCAATATCCTATTTACGTGTTTCGATTTTCAGAATCTGAATATTCGGCCTTATACCTGCAATGCACTCATCAAGGAAATGAATTGAACGCTTATGGAGACAAGCTGGTCTGCTCCGCCCATGGCAGCGAATTTGATAACAAAGGAAACGTCACCAATGGTCCTGCAATGAGTCCACTTCGGTCGTTTCCAGTACAAGTAAAAAATCAAGATATTCTTATTTCATTAAAGAAAGTATGAAACATATATATGCCATCTTATTATTAATTGCGCCTCTATTATCTCAGGCACAAATTGATTCCACTCTTTTCAGAAAAACAGAACGAGATACAATTAGTCAAGATCTAAATATGGATGCTGTTTATAATCGTCCTTTTTTGAATTTCGGAAAAGTTCCAGTTTCTGTGGGTGGTTATGCAGAAGTCAACTGGCAACATCTAGGCACCGATGGGGTATCAGAGGGACATCAGTTTCAAATGAGAAGGATGACTTTGTTTGTATCCTCGTCTATTAGCAAGAAACTTAAATTTTTAAGTGAAATTGAATTTGAAGAAGGCGGCAAAGAAATAGCCATAGAGTTTGCTTCTCTTGATGTAGAATTTCACCCCTTGCTAAATCTTAGAGGTGGTGTTATTATGAATCCTATTGGAGCTTTCAACCAAAATCATGATGGCCCTAAATGGGAGTTTACAGACAGACCCATTTCTGCAACTCAACTGCTCCCGGCTACTTGGAGTAATGCTGGTTTTGGATTGTTTGGTAAAACCTATAAAGAAAATTGGATGTTTGGATATGAACTTTATCTCTCTGGAGGGTTTGATGGTTCCATTATTGACAATGTAGAAAACAAAACGTTTTTACCGTCTTCAAAAGAAAACGCCGAGCGGTTTGAAGAATCAGCTAGTGGTACTCCTCTGGCATCAGCTAAGGTGGCGGTTCGTCACAGTAAAATTGGTGAATTTGGTTTCTCTTATATGGGAGGGATTTATAACACATTTGAAGATGACGGCATTCAACTGGACGAAAAGCGAAGATTAAATGTATTTGCAATTGATTATAACACCACAATACCTAAGCTAAACACCTTTATAACAGGTGAATGGGTATGGATTAACATAGATGTTCCTGAGACTTACATACAACAATATGGCGATCAGCAGTATGGTGGTTTTATTGACGTCGTTCAGCCCATTTTGAAAAGGAAAATGTTTGATTGGGAAAATGCCACATTAAATCTAGCCTCTCGATTGGAATATGTTGATTGGAACGTTGGTACTTTCAAAGAAACTGGCAGCACAATTGGAGATGAACTTTGGAGTGTGATGCCCGGTATCAGCTTTAGACCCTCACCACAGACTGTTTTTCGATTGAATTACCGCATACAACGTCAGAAGGATGTTCTCAACAATGATCCTGCTAAAACGGCTGGATTTAGTTTTGGAATTTCATCTTATTTTTAGGAGAAATCGCTTCATTAAGAAAATCGTAGAGTAAATATGAAGTACTGACATACCATTGTCACTCCTCCATTCTATTTTTGGATTTCACTACAGAAATAGAGAAACATATGAAACATGAATGGAGAAAAAGAGAAAAGAACATCTACTTACCTAAAAATAAACCTGAGGTAATAGTCATTCCAGAATACGCTTATCTCACTATTAGTGGAGAAGGCAATCCCAACAGTGAATTCTTTTCCGAATGCATTGGAGCTTTGTATGCCGTGTCATATATGATAAAAATGACGCTCAAGAAACAGGAAGTGAAACCCAAGGGATATGTTGATTATACAGTCTACCCACTTGAAGGTCTTTGGGATTTAAATGAAACTGCTAAAAAAACGTTTGATGGAACAATTAATAAAGATGACTTGGTTTTTACTCTTATGATCAGACAACCGAGCTTTGTAGATAAACCATTCTTTCATGAGATGCTTGCAGCAGCTATGAAAAAAAAGCCTCATCACCTTTTAGAGAAAGTAGGTTTTGAAAAAATAGCCGAGGGAAAATCTATCCAAATGTTACATATTGGAAGCTATGACGATGAGCCAAAATCTTTTGAGATCATGGAGCGATTTGCTGAAAAAGAAAACCTAAAAAGACTCTCGAAAGTGCATAAAGAAATCTATCTCTCCGATTTTAGAAAAGTGCCTGCAGAAAAGCTTAAAACTGTTTTGAGGTTTCAAATAAAAGTTTAGTCCTTTAAGCCTCTAATGTTTGAATCTTCTTACTATTCCGCTCTATCTCATTCTTAATATAACGTGTGTATGCCTCCCTATTTGATTTCCCTTCCGATTGTTCTAATTGCGTATTCAGATAGTTTCCATACGAACGAAGTCCTGATAGTTGGAATTCTGTGAATTTCTTTGCAATTGTACTTTTCTCTTCTGTTGTAATTTCTTCCATGCCCTAATTTTAAATCGTATTGATTAATTCTTATCGTTCTCTGCCTTATTCAGCTCAACGTATCCAAAGATCAAACTAACTCCACAAACCAATCCTATCAGATGATCCGTAATTGTTTGATCTGAGTACATACCATATAAGGAAGCCAGAGTTCCAAGTACTCCTATGGTTAATAGAGAACTTGTTTAAAGTCGAACTAAAAATCAGTGCGCAACCTCTTGGTCTCACTGAACTTTAGCTAATTTTTTCTCCGTAGCAATAAAGCTATGCAGAAAAAACAGAGCTTTGTCAGTAAAACCAATAGATTACTCTCTAAATTTCATTTCAACCTTAAACAAGTTCAGAATATACTTTGTTGATTTCATGAAAGAAAAACACAAAAAGCTACCTCATAATGGTCACATGACCTCTCTGACGAATAGCATCTGTTTTTTCTCCATTAATGATCACTAACCAGTTGTATACGCCATTAGGAACAAAATACTCCCCTCCTTCATCAGAACCATCCCAATATTCGTACAAATCTTTAGAATAGTAGATCTCTTCTCCCCATCGGTCAAATATGAACATTTCAAACTCCTCCACTACCCCTTTAAATGAATATTGGAATACATCATTGACCCCATCATAATTTGGGGTAAAAGAATTGGGTACAAAAAGCGTAACCTCATCCGCACAGATAAACTCTACTTTGATTTCATCAGTCGCTTGACACTGATATTCGTTATCTACCAAAATGGACAGGTCTCCAGAAAATTCAGAGTCCGTACAAAAACTGAGAGTAGAACAATTGTCAAAAGACTCATCACAAGTCTCACCTAAATTGTTGTACCAGAAACAATTGTTGACGTCATGTCTATTGAAAAAATCCACTTGGACATCTCCACAAGGAATCCCTAAATACACTTGAAGGGTTGATCCCAAGAAGTTGCTGGACACATCCCCTGTAGAAGAGACAATATCGAACCCAATCTCTGCTTTAGGAGCAGGATAAACACTCGCAATCACTGTTTGATCACTTGGACAACCTAATGCATCTATCACCGAAGTCGAAATTACATACTCCACAACTTCTTCTGAATCTTCATCAAAATCAAACTCCAATAATGGAGTAGCATCTGTTTGATATTCTATAATCTCCCCGGTATAAGGATTAGTAATGCTCCATTCAACGGATTGTGGGTTGACATAATCTATTGAATATGCCGCTTGACTAGCTCCACAGTACCCCGTATTTCCAGGAACGATATTTACCTGCCCTCCTCCTATTTCCACCTCGTCGGTATAAGTGACTTGACAATTGGCCCCTGAATGAAACGCAGATAAAGTCACTTCATATGTTCCAGCACTGTCATAAACATGTGAAGGAAATTGGTTATTGGCTGTATTCATATCTCCAAAATCCCACTGAAATCCTGAAAGTTCTGCAGCATTTATAGGAGTAAATGTCATGGTCTCATCTATACAAGTAAATCCAGTGACATCGAATTCGGCTGAATAAAATTCAAATACAGAAAAAGTAGCATCTGCTATGTCTATCCCACACTCTCCAGTCGCCGTAAACGTCACTGTGTAATCTCCCGCTGGCACATTTGGCCCTACCACAATTGTTTCTGTAAGTGGGTTCCAATCAAAATCTGCTGTAGGGGTTATCATTGCATCTAAATCATAAACATCCAAATTGATTATTGAGGACACTTGAATCGTTTCTCCTGGACATACCTGTGATTCCAACTCTTCAATTTGCAGTTGAATATCCGTTGGATTCATTACATGTCTTATTGTATCGGTATCCATCCCACATTGGTTATATACCACCGCTGCTATCACAACTTCAGAAGTCTCTAGTGGTGGAGGTAGCAATTGAATCACATCTGGCAGGGTTAACCCAATTCCCTGAGATAGGATTTCAAATGGGAAGTAATCCGCACTTATCGTCCAAAGTGTTGAATCTATGAAATTTGTGTTAGGCACAGAAATTTGCATGGTCAGCAAATCCTCTCCACATCCATCAAAATCACTTACCAGTTCATCAATTGATATTCCCAATTCTGGCGGAGCAATGTATTGAGCTATATCTGAAATAAGATCTGTGGTACACACACCATCTGTAATTTCTAGTTGGTATGGGAATTCTTCATCAATCGATAAATCGACTGGAGTAAAAGTCAACGTCTCTACAAATACATCTCCAATTTCAAGAACATCGTTACTTAATATTTCACTTGGCAACAAACGAATCGAAGTGGTGTTTCCTGAAGTAATTGTAAACACTACCTCCTGCTCCGCAGTACACGGAATAGATGTCGTTTCGTACTCATACTCCAACTGCTGTTGAATGGTAATCATTCCTGCATCCTGAACTTGGCATTGCAACGCAAATGCACTCCCATAAGTAGCTTCCAAATCATAAGCCTGAGTTCCAAAAAGAGTCGGGATTTCAAAAGGACAATCATTAAGAGTATACATCACTCCTCCAAGATCGAAGTTAAAGGAATCTACATCTGGATCATTACAAACATCAATGCTAAACTCCTCTCCTTGACAAATAAAAGGAGGAACAGATAAAGAGGCCAACGTATCTACAATGTTGATCGATTGAAATGCCTCTGCAGAACAAGTAATCATAGAATTTACAAGAGTCGTATAATCTAATGAACCTGTAAAACGCAGTTGGCTTGGATCTGTATTCGTGATATTCAAGTCAGTCGGACTAAAAATCAAATCCACTGTACTTACAGGAACGTAGTTAATTCCAAATTCATAGTCAATGGAGATGTTTTCTGCTATGCCTTGGTCAATACTAATCACCTGATCCGTCAAAATACACATGTTCACATCTGGAGTACTAATGCTCACTTCTGGAGTCGCATGAACCTGAATTTCGTAATCAACAGCACCACATCCTACTTCTGAAGTATATCTAATTTGGTAGATATTCCCTGCATCAGCTAACTGAGGAATCCAAGTGAAATTATTCGTGGCTAGAGCATCTGTACTGCTCGCTGGAATGGTACTCCATATCCAATCGCCATTATCAGCCTGACCTAAATTAATCTCATCTCCAGAACAGTAGTCCAATTGCTGTAATTGAACACTTTCATCTAAAATGGTAACGTCTATAGAATCTAAGTACACACAACCATCATCTGATTCCCATTGATGGTAAAACAAGAACAATTCATTCTGCTGTACTGCTATCTCTACTGGATCAGCTACTGTCAAAAGGTCATCAACAGTATATGGCAGAGCAGAAATTATATGAGGGAAATTAGGATGAGACGTACTACTAATGATCCATTGAGGGGTGTTACTCCCTGCTGGTAGATTGATACAGGAAAGATTTATTTCAATGTCTCCTAAATTCTCACAATAGATCTGATCTGTGCAAATCGAAACAGGGCGTTCGTCTAAAAGGACCTCCAATTCAGCACACGACATACATCCATTGGCATCTGTGACGTTAACAGAGTATCTCCCCTCTGTATCCAATGTGAATTGAGCACTGGACTCTCCCAATAAGTCACTTCCAGACGCACAATCTCCAGCAACCCACTGGTAGGAAAGTGAGCCAACACCTGTTGCATTCGCTTCAATAGCTTGTGTGGCTCCATCGTTATCGCATAAATGATCTTCTCCGGTAATACTAACCACTGGTAAATCTGTAATGATAATGCTGTATGGTTGCTGAGAGCAACCACTATCGAATGTAATCCCGTTATACGTTCCGGTAGGTAATGTAGAATTCACATTTAAATCTCCATTAGAAGTATCAAACGTACCCGCTGGTAAATCTCCGGTATCCCAATTTCCTCCAACAGCACCTGGAAAAGAAAACTCTGAAAAACGACATGTATCAAGACTGATAACAGCTCCTATTCCCAAATCTTCGATGGTAACATCATATGATCCTGAATACATACAATTATTTGAGGAGATAAATTCGTACGAAGCCGTAAAAATTTCATTTGCTGTGAGTGTCCCAAAATCATTCAATACATCTGTTACAGTGAAGTTTGAAGACATTCCTGACGACACCACATTGTTTCCAGAATCGGTTAGCTCCCAATCCAAATTTCCACCTAACGGAACAGATAAACATGCCAGCCCGATTTGCTCATTAACTTCTGTTTCACAAAATAGAAGGTCTACACATGTAGAAACTGGAGATTCATCCAATATCAACGTAACAAAATCACAAGATTCACAGCCATTTCCATCTGTCACTATTACCGAATAGTCTCCTGCTGCTGAGGCGGCATAATTATCTAAAATAGCTCCAGCAATTTGAGAGGTTGAACTGCAATCTCCATTGAACCACTGGTATGTCAAAGTTCCTATCCCAGCTGCTGAGGCCGATAAATTCTGTGTACTTCCAATGTTGTCACAAATAAATGTGTTTCCATTAACGTTTACCGTAGGCAATTCTAAAATCTCAATAGAATAAGGCTGTTGAGAACACCCCGAATCGTAGGTTATTCCTGTATAAATTCCTACTGGAAGCGTATTGTTAATCTGTAAATGTCCAAGACCAATACTAAAAGTTCCAACTGGAAGTGTGCCCGTACCCCAGTTATCACTCACCCCTCCTGTCAATGTAAATTCTGTTTGAAAACACTCGCTCCTAGCTATAATTGGATTGACTCCCAGCTGCTGAATAGTCACTTCATAATTCCCTGTATACTCGCATCCATTTGACGACGTAAATTCATACCGTATCGTAAATACTTCTGTCCCTAAAATTCCTCCTGCATCAGTCAATAAACTTCCCACAGTATAACCTGATGGCAGACTGGAATTAATGACGTTTCCTCCTGAATCTTCAGCACTCCAAATTAGTGTTCCTCCAGAAGGAATATTTAAGCAGCTCAATCCAATAGTAGCAGTTGCATCTGTTTCACAATACGATAAATCTCCACAAAAATCCGTAGGACCAGTCTCTGTAGAAACGGTGTGTTCGGCACAAGTTTCACAACCATTAAGGTCTGTGTTTACTGCAGCATAAGTTCCTGCTGAATTGGCTGTATATGTATCACCTGTTTCTCCAACTAACTCTGTAGCTGTTCCAGATCTCCACATATCACAAGAACCTTCGTACCACTGAAGCGAGGGCGCAGCGCTTATCGTTGTAAAACCTGATAGCACCAAGGTTCCAGAACTACAAATCACTGCAGCACCAGAAACAGAAAGATTCACATTAGGAAAAACACCGATGTCTTTAGAAGCACTTTGTGGACATGCACCAGAATTGCAATTAACAACTATAGCGGATGGGGCATTTATTGTAATAACTCCAGTATCCCCAGGTTGCCAAGCTGTAGTTCCATTCACTAACCAATCACAGTTTGATAATAAGGTAGTACTTGGATCTATAGTGTACCCCTCACAAACAGTATCTGGAATAGGAATAATTAAGCTTCCCGGAATATTCACCGTGATAGGGATACATTCAAAATCACTACCACATAAATTTTCCACTTCTACCACTACAGTATAATTTGCCAAGGCACTAGAAGGTACCGTCCAAGAAAAATCACATGGAGTGTTACTCCCTGAGCACGTGGCCCCTTGCATATCATTCGGGAAATTCACTAGGGGATTCCCCGATGACTGCCATACTAATGTGTTCGAGATGGGTAAATTGCAATTGGTAATTGTTCCTTCATATACAGATACATTGGCTACAGTAAAGTCAGCGTTGCAATCGTCTACACAAAAAGATTCGTCAAGACAAATGGTTTCATCAGGACAAGCAGATAATGCACCACCATTCGCTGTAATGGTTGGTTCTCCGCCAACTGTAATCACTGGTGATGTAAAAAACGGATTTCCACAATCTGAAGTGACCTGAGCTCTCACTGTATAATCCCCTTTTTCAGAGAATGTGATGGTGGGGCTCTCTGTGCTGTTTCCTTGAATATTTACCCCAGTGTTAGGAGTCACTGACCAACTCACCATTGCAGGATCGCAATTAAGAGCGGGCAATGTTAGTGAAGGCGAATAAGTACCGTTTTGACAGAAGACCGTTTCTGTAGGCCAATTAATTGGAACATCAGCATCCGTCAACTGTTCTTGAACACAAATGGTTTCGCATATCTGACTTTCGCCGGAAATACAATCACCCATGATATCTAGACAGACCTCATACGTTCCCACTTGATCAAATGTCCAGTCGAAATCAGCCTGATCACCAGCACCGTCTATGGTTGCTCCAGTTGGAGGATCAATAGACCATTCGGCATCGGCATCACAAAATGAGTTTCCTACATCATCTCCTCCCTCCCAACTGAAACTATAATTATTTCCCTCACACAATGTTTCTGGTGCAGTGAAATCAGCTTGGGTATCTAAAGCCACTTCAATAGTCACAGTCACACTTTCTATTGGCTCAGTATTACATGGATTAAATACATAGGCATATGCCTTAAACCTTCCATTTGGGCACTGACACGAGGACTCTGTAACATCCCAAGATACTACGGTGGATCCTCCAGGAGATAGTGTCAGCTCTTCTACATACACCAGTTCGTTCGGATCATATTCACTGATATTACAACCTATGGCGAATATATAAGTCACTCCCTCAGGGTTCAGCGCATCAGCAGTATATTCAAAACTTAGCGTCTCATCTACACAATAGGCATCTTGCTGAGCGGAAAGATTTAATAAATCTGCATCTGGACTGGAAAATTCTGCTAAATAGATCTGGTATGATTTAGTGCTTATACAACCAGCTTGATCAGTGACTGTATACACCAACTCAAAATAACCTGAATCATCTGGGTCAAAACAATGAGATATGTCCACTGGAGCCACTCCTGCAGCATTGTTATAAATTACTGCGCCATCCACTGTCACATTAAATATCTGATTGGTGCTTGAGGCATTTGGAGTATTATCAACTATTCGAATGCAATGTGTATTGGTAATATCATCTACGCAAAAAGGAATCGTGCATTCATTTCCGGCAAAAGAAATTGTAGAAATACCGATGTAATCGTTGTCTCCATCAGGATTTCCTTGAAACGTTAAATCAGCAATGGGGCCATTTATAAATTCTGTGACTGTAGCTGTTGTCTCACATCCATTACTTGCCACAGTGGTTAATGTGATGGTTTGATTCCCTACCTGTGAGAATTCATAGTTTCCATTTTGAGAAGTTGCATCTATTTGACCATTGCTATCGAAATCCCAATTCCAATCGGTAATGATTCCTGAAGCATTTCCGCTAAACGTATATTCATTGCAGTTGGGTGTGTTTCCCCCACTCAGAGTAATGGTTGAGTTAGCCACTACATTTACTGTGACATCATCACATTCATTTCCTCCAGAGTTGGCCGTGATTGTAATCAACCCTACATTATTCAAATCCTGGCCCACGGGACAATCTGTACAATCCAATCCTCCACCAGAAATATCATAGGTAAGAGCCCCTGAACATCCAGGAAAATCTAGTGTAGACAAATCTAGTGCTGTCCCTTGCTGAAAGCAATAATCAAACTGCGCTCTTACATTTTGGACAACAAAAAGCAAGCATAAAGGCAGCAGAAATTTAATAAATCGATACATGGGGGTCCATGTTTAGTTTTTCAGTTCTATCAATCAAAATCTGGTGCAAAGATGGTGAAATACCAATTGGTCTACAAGCCTTTACTGTTAAACCATCACTTGTGCTGTACGGGATTCTTTCTGAGTTCAAACCTTGCATTCACAAATTCGTAACAATTCGTGTGCCATAGAATTATTCTAAGATATTGGCGTCATATTTGTAATCATTAAGAAAACTAAAAAATGAAGTATCTAATTTCAACGGTTGCACTCGTAATTCTCAATCTCGCTGTTTCAGCACAAATAACTGTTCATGAGTATGATAGAGCATTTAAAGTAGACGCTAATGACGTTCCTTCTCCAAATGTGGAGTTTTCCTCAACATGCGGTGAAGTAAAGGTTGAAATCTCAGAGCATATGGCTAGTGGTGGTTGTATCGGCAACCTAATTCGCACCTATAATGTCACTGATAACTGTGGAAACACGGCATTTGCAGAACAATACTTAAGCCTTCAAGATAAAGTTGGACCAGAAATTCTCGGAGTTCCTGAAAATATTACAGCCAGCGAAAAAGAAATTCCTGAGTTACCAGCTGTCGCAGCTACTGATCTAGGAGACAAAACTATTGATGTTCAAGTATCAGAGACGAGAAAAGGGAATAAATTGACTAGAACCTGGACAGCTAAAGATCAATGTGGAAATGTGAGCACCAAAGAGCAAGTGATTACTATCAAAGGACGAAAGAAGTCATAGACGAATAAAGAATTTTGTTTTAAGGGCTTAGAGACTAATTCTAAGCCCTTTTAGCTTAATCACATTCCAAACCAAACACTCCCAAAAAGCCAGTTAAATCTGTAGTGGTGATACTCCCATCGCCATTAAAATCTCCTGGACAGGAAGCTACTACCAGGCAAGAACCATCATCACAATTAGCGTTTGAATTAAAATTATTTGCGCTTATGTTTGTGCATCCTTTTATTCCATTACATGTTCCATCATCCAATGAAGCATAAGGAGAATAGTTACATGCTTCTGAATCCGTACAACCATAGTATTCTTTGCATCTGAGATAGTTTTCTACACAATACCCAGCCCAAGGTTCGTCATAGCATGGCGAAGATACATTAGCATTAAAGCATCTTTCGTCTGACGGATAATACCCTTCTGGCTGGTCGCATGCAAGAAGTGGAGTCTGCGTAGACCCGAATTCAGGAATGTACCAACTGGGATATCCGCAATGATCGGCTGAATTAGCGAACAAAGAATAATTGCAAGAATTGACATCTGAACAACCATTGAGACATGAAAGATAGGCATCGTTGCACCATGAATTCCATCCTTCGGTAGAACAAGATGAATCTATATCTACAATATGTGAAACACAACTATCATCATATGATAGTATGTATCCTTCTGGAGGATCACAGCCAAAATAGAGTACATCTACCTCGCCATGTGGTGGCAGAAACCAGCGCTCTTCGTAATAGCAATTAAAAAAAAACATGTCGCATTGTGCATCAGAAGTATAGTTACATGCACTCTCATTTCCACATCCATTTTTGCAATTCTCATATGCATTGTAGCACGTAAGATCCCAGAAATCTGTGATACAATAATCATCCGCATCTACAATAGATTGAACACAGCATTGATCTTCTGCCTCTGCATATCCAAAAGGAGGAATTAGACCATATATAGCCGGACCTACCCCCAATTCAGCAGGAAGGTACCAAACAGAACCTTGAGCATGAGCCTCATTTGCGTTAAAAAGGCCTATAAACAAAAATAATATGACGGGAAATAATAAAGATTTCATGGTTTGATTTTGAATGAACCGTAAAACTATTGTTCTCCTCTTTCTCAGGTGCTACATAAAAATGTAGTTCTATCGCCAGACAGATTAGAACTACATAAATGTGTAGTCGAGATAAGCACGTTGTTTATTTAACTTGCAAAAGATTCTGGTATAAATGAATAGAATTTCTGATATAAAAATATTAGTTGTGGATGATGACCCCTTGATCGCTCATGATATAGCTGCTTTGCTTGAAGATGAGGGATACAATGTAATTCCTCCTTGTCATGACTATTTAGACGCCATAAATACGCTTCGCAAGGAAATGGCACATCTCGCCGTTCTGGATATCAACTTGGAAGAAGAAAAAACAGGAATTGACATTGCTGAGCATATCAGAAATACGTATCAAATCCCGTATATCTTCCTTACCTCTTATTCTGATGATCAGACGTTAGCCGCTGCACAAGAGGTAAGTCCATACGGATATTTAGTTAAGCCATTCCAGAAAGCCACACTGCTCACTACAGTTAAAATTGCTTTAAGTAATCATGAAAGACTCTCAGGCAAAGTAATTCTAAACTTTCATGGAGAAATTCTCTCTCAACGTGAAAAAGACATTTGTCAGAAATTGACCAATGGAAACTCATACAAAGAAATAGCAGAAACGGAATTTATCTCCGTTAATACGGTGCGTTATCACATTAAAAATCTATATGTTAGATATGATGTAAACAGTCGATCAGGATTAGTGTCCAAATTAATTGCCCAAATAAGATGAAATACATTGTTACCCTCCTCCTCATTATTTCAATTAATTATGCTCATGGTCAAAAACTAACTACAAATCACAGAGATTCCATTCTCCAAATTTGGAACGATACGTCCAAAGGTGATTCCGTAAAATTCGATGCCTTGCAAACGCTAATTACACAAGCGTATCTCTATAGCAATCCCGACAGTGCGCAAGTTCTTAGTAATGACTATCTCCAGCGAGCTCTAAGGTTATCAGATAAAAAAAATGAAGCATCCATCCTTGGAGTTCTTGGCACCATCTATTCTGTAAAGGGAAAAATCGATTCCAGTTTACACTATTACCTTAAATCTTCGAGCTTATCGACCTCATTAAAGGATACATCAAATATGATCCGCGCCTCTTTCAATGTGGCCACGGCTTATAAAATTTTAGGCAATACTCAAAAGTGTTTGGAATGGTATGAAAAAAGCAATCGATTAAGTGTGGAAACAAATTTTCTGCCTGGTATAGCTAGAAACAACTACTCTCAAGGCGTATTGTTGTATGGTAGAGGAAGCATGAATGATGCTTTGGCTAAATTTGAAAAAGCACTTGAAGTCCAAAAAAAAATAGGAAACAATCTCACTATTGGACTTTTTATGCGATCCGTGAGTGACGTCCAAAAAGCACTAGGAAACAGTATTTTAGCATTAGACGGGTACTACGACGCATTGAAATTGATCAAAAAAGAGGGTTCTGAATTCGAAGAAGCTAGAACACTCGTCAACATCAGCTCTATCAATTCTCAAGCTGAAGATTTTGAAGAGGCACTGATTAAGTTAGAGGAGGCTATTTCCATTTTTCAAAGAATTAATTCTACGAATGGATTGTCAAATGCCTATAGAGAAAAAGCGAAAATTTACGAGCAACAAGGTCTCTTAGATGAATCTCTCAAAAACCTAGAATTGGGATATCAGATAGACAAAGAAAACAGCAATCCTGAAACTCAGTGCTTCTCACTAGCACAGATTGGAAGGCTTCATTTGGAATTAGGTGATTTTTCCAAGGCTCTAGAATACTCGGAACAATCAAGGATACTGGCAACCAAATTGGGATTATCAAAAAACAACATCACCAACGACTATGTTTCCAGCGATGCTTTCTATGCTCTTGGAAATTTAAAAAAAGCCGAGAAATACGCACAATCTGCTCTTATTGTTGCACAAAACTCTGGTGACATCAAAGACATCACTAATTCTTCCTTGAGTTTATACCGAGCGCAAAAAGCGAATGGCAATTCACCACAAGCCCTATCAAGTCATGAAATATTCGCTCAGTTCAGTGATAGTCTTAACAATTTAGATAAGAAAAAAAGTTTGATCAAAAGAGAGTTGAAAGCACATTTTGAGAAAGAGGCATTCGTAGATAGTGTTCAATTTGCCTTTGAGAAAAAGATACTTATAAAACAGAATAACACGCAAAAGACAATAACAAAAGGAGTCTTGATTGCTTTAGCCATCGTCGGGTTTCTCTCCTTCTTCTTATTCAGATCTAATAAAATTATTTCATCTCAAAAAGAGCAAATTTCTACTTCACTAAAGGAAAAGGACACACTACTCAGAGAAATTCACCACAGAGTAAAGAACAATCTTCAAGTGGTCTCCTCACTTTTGCGTTTACAAACAAGAGCAACTTCAGATGAGGCTGCCATCGATGCACTCACCGAAGGGCAAAACAGAGTACAGTCCATGTCGCTCATTCATCAAAATCTTTATCAAAAAGAAAACTTGACAGGGATTAAAATGAAAGATTACTTAGAGAATCTTTCTTCGAATCTTTTCGAAACTTATAAAGTAGACGCCGATCGAATCACGCTTCAACTAGATATTCAAGATTTTAATCTGGATGTAGATACTGTAGTTCCATTAGGGTTGATCATTAACGAGCTCGTTTCAAACGCTCTCAAATACGCATTCCCTAACCAAAACACAGGGCTTGTCACTGTCAGTTTAAAAGAAGAAAATAACACGCTAATATTGAATGTTTCTGACAATGGAATAGGAATCAACACAGACATAGGTGAAGCAAATACCGATTCTTTTGGTTATACGTTGATCAATACATTCGTCAAGAAATTAAAAGCTGAATTAACTATTGCCAATGAGGATGGAACTTCGGTATCTCTTGATATTAAAAACTATGAAATTCATCCGTGAGTTATCAATTACAACTATCTCCAAATTTCCCTAAAAATCCTGTCAAATCGGCTACAGTTACAAATCCGTCTCCATTGAAATCGCCAGGACAAACATCACAAATGCAGGTTCCATCATCAATAATAGCATCTGAATTATAATTAGGTGAACCTTCATATGTACAGCCATACTTCAGTTCGCAAGAACCATCATCGAAATCCGCCAATGGGTCATAATTACCTGCTCTTGAGTCAGTGCAGCCAATATAAATACATGATCCGTTATCACATTGAGCTGTTGGATCATAATTATAAGCTGAGACCTCTTTACAACCAAAAAGGTAATTACATGAACCATCATCACATATAGCTAGTCCATCATAATTACAAGCTCCTGAATCAGTACAACCATCAGGCAAGATACAAGACCCGTCGTTTGTAGTAGCTGATGGGTCAAAATTACAAGCTCTACACTCAGTACATCCAGACACCTCTAGAGCATCACAAAGACCATTTCCATTCAAATCTTCCACATAAAAAGCTGGTGTACCCGAAGAATTTAGCCTCCAAACTTCTACAGATTCTATAGTCCAATTATAATCTCCAGAAAAATCGTTTCTACATGCTGAAGATCCGTTAGTTCCAACAGCACAACGGTACCCATATCCAATGTTACTATATCCGACACCTCCATCCAAATTCACAAATAAATCATGACCACCTCCAAATGTAGGTCCGTAATTGGAGCGGCTATAAATAGAAAACCCCAGATTTTGATAGTGATCGTGCGTGGTTTCAGAGGTTACTGAAAACAAGAAATTGTTTAATAAATTTGGAGTGTAGCCTGATAATACTGAGTGCCAAAACCCTTCATTGTACCCTCCAAAAATAAATCCATTTGTCGCTTTTACAATAGTAACCGTATTCGGTATTAAGTCACAAGTTGCATGAAATGTGGCATTGGATAAACCATTATTCTGAGAGGAGTACAATAAATCTGCGTGGAACAATAAGTCAGACGGAAGCCAAGACATAAACAATGACTGATCTTCAACACTCAATATTGCAGAATTACTGAATATACCCGCCGTCATACAAGGTTGGTATTGATCGCAAATGCCATTGTTATTTAAATCATTATCTACAACGGTTCCTGTTCCATCTATTTCTCCAGAACAATAATCACAACCAGAGGCATATATACAAATGTCACTATCCGTAGCACTCGTATTAAAATTACATGCGGTATTATCAGTACACCCCAACACCTCGTCCACATCACAAACGTCATCTCCGTCAGAATCCCCATCTCCAAAAGCTGGGTTTCCAGAGGTATTTAACTTCCAAACCTCTAAGGTTTCTATGGTCCAATTATAACTTCCAGAAAAACTATTTCTACAGGTGGTAGATCCATAACTCCCAACGGCACATTCATAGGTGTGGCCTACATTAGAATAATTCGTTGCCGCATTAAAACTCACATGCAAGTCATGTCCACCGCCAAATGTAGGGCCATAAGTAGAGCTGTTATATATCGTATTTGAAGGATACCTGAGCCATTCGTTTTTTGTCTGTGAAGTCACTGAAAACAAAAAATTATCGGTCAAATTTCCAGTATATACATTTGCAAGAGATTGCCATATACCACTATTGTAGCCCCCAAAAATGTATCCGTTTGTAGCTTTTATTACAGTTATAGTATTCGGGATTCCGTCACAATTCGCATGGAAAGCGGCCGGAGTAGCTGCACTCGTTGTGGTCGAATAAATTAATTGAGCTTCGTAATGAAGGTTAGAGGGCAACCAATTTTCAAACAAGTCTTGATCCACTTCAGATAGGATTTCGGAATCGGGAGTCAAGCCTGTATCACATAGTTGAGCATAAGAAGTCTTACAAATTGAGATTGAAACTAAGACACACGCAAAAGTGGTGAGCTTAAATAAATTGAAGAGAGAGTTCATTTGGATTTAAGTTTTCTAATACAAAACTACAAAAACTCGACTATAACCAAGTAACTAGGCTAGTTGTTCTTCAACACTTAACAGAAATACAACATTCATTCTAGCTTGGGATTTCTTAAAGAGAAAATTCATAAATGAACAACCCCGAGGCAGAGCCGTCGAGGTATCAAAACAAAGTAAGTTGTTCCTGATGCAATTGATGATAATCATTTTCCATACCTTGGTTTCTAACGTATGCTCGAATAACCTCCTCATTTGAATATTGACCAACTGTATTGACATAGAACCCACTTGTCCAAAATTTTCCTCCCCAGAGCATAGCTTTCAATTCTGGATGACGACTAAATAGTTCTTTAGCTGTTATACTTTTTAGCATTCTCACGATTTTCGAAACCGAATAATTTGGAACACTCTGAACTAAAAAATGAACGTGATCCGATTCATAACCTATCTCAATGAACTGAACTTCATAACGCTCGGAAATCTCAACACAGACTATCTTCAAACTCTCTCCTACTGAGTTACTTATCCCCTTCCGTCTATATTTTAACGGAAAAACAAAATGATATAGGAGCAACGTCTTGTTATGACGCTTATGGATATGATCGCTCATAAACCGAAAATACACTTTTACAAAGTGTGATGAAAACCTTTAGGTTTTCAAACTTTCCTCTTAACCCCGAGGCAGAGCCTCGAGGAATTCTATTCATTAAAAAGAATTTGAATTCGGAATACTAAAAAATTAGTAGGTCTACTAATTTTTTAGTAGATTTATCATCATCAAATAAAGCCACATGATAAAACTGACTAAAAGAGAAGATCAAATAATGCAGATCATATGGAAACTCAAAGCGGCATTCATTAGAGACGTTGTTGATGAATTTGGAGACCCAAAACCTCATTATAACACCGTGGCCACTTTGGTGAAAATCCTTGTAAAAAAAGGAGTTCTAAAATCTGAAATGGTAGGAAATACACATCAGTACAGTCCAGTCCAAGATTTTGAAGAATATCGTGAAAATGAAATTAGTGATATAAAGGAAAAGTTCTTCGATAATTCATTCCCAAAAATGATGGCTCATTTTGCAAAGAAAGAAGGACTTACTAAAGTTCAAAAAGAAGAACTAATTCGAATTATAAACGGTAAATCATGATTTTATTACTTAAAGCCTCTTTGGTTACCGCACTTCTGTATGGCTTTTATAAGCTAATGCTAGAAAAAGAAAGCTTCTTCTCCGCTAACAGGTATTATCTAATCGGCTGTCTTTTGGTTGCTTACGTATTACCAAGTGTTGTCGTTCCAAAAATGATGGAAAACCAAGGTTATCTTGATGGTCTGCTTCATTCAACAATGGAAACGAAGGTTTTAGCAGAAACTCCCTTAATAGAAAAATCCCTGGTTACTCTTTCAGATGAAAGTGATACAATGGAAGAAATAATTCCTTCTTCAGAAAAAGGACTGGAGGACGAGCATAGCACAAAAAGCACAGTTGATACAGGTATCCTTGAAACACAACAATCCTCTGATAAAACATCAAAAGGACTCTCCTATTGGATATTCTGGATCTATATTTTCGGTGTGGTTGTTCTGTCTATTAACTTCCTCTCACAGATCACATGCATTCTGTGGAAAGTCTCAAAAAGCCAGGACCAAATACAAGACGATGGAGTTGTAATTATTAACCTGAAAGGTGAGATTGAGCCATGTTCATTTTTCAAATTTATCTTTATCAATCCATCTCTATATGACTTTGAAACGTATGAGCAAATAATTGCTCATGAAAAGATTCATATCCACAAAAGACACTGTCTAGACCTCTTGTTTTCAGAACTTGCTGTCATCATTCTATGGTTCAACCCATTTGTCTGGTTGTTCAGAAAAGAAGTGGAGAAAAACATTGAATATCAAACAGATGACCTATTGATAAATAATAATTCAGAAGAAAAGCAAAATTACCAATTGAACTTAGTCAAGATAGCCTGTACTACTTCTCCATTGGCCATAACGACTAATTATAATCAATCGTTAATCAAACAACGTATCCTGCGAATGAATGCTAAAAAATCCAACAAGTTCAATTATTGGAAATACGCATTCAGTATGCCTTTGATTTTTGCCATGCTATTGGTCTTGAATCAACCTCTCCCATCCATTGCTAAATCAACTCCGCCTGTCTTGAACGATTTCCATTGAACTACCAATTCAAGAGGAAATAAGCGATGATACTACTCCGTTGCATACCGATGACAAGTCGATTTCGGATTATCAGCTGTTTGAAAATGCCATAGCCAATGGTAATTTCGACCTGGCAGAAAAAATCCTAAAAAATCTCGATCCAGAGGGTCTTAAAGAGACGAAAAATGCAAAGAGCAACCTTCAAATTATGGAACATCTCCTAGAAAAAGCAAAGAAAGAAATAGGAGAGAAAAATAGCGCTGATCTGGCATCCTTACCTAATGTAATCTCTGCAACTACATGCGAAAGATTAGAATTGGCTGTACTAAATCGAAATAATCATCAAGTAAGAACAATACTCAAAAATGAAAACCTTACCTGTCTAAACGACATTTATGGCGAACCTTCTACAGAAATTTCCTTACTAAAAGGATTACTTAGGTACGATGCCAATTTATACATTGATGAAAATGGTGTAATTCACATTTCTGACATTGGTTTTGTCATTGATGCCAAACATCAAGATAGCGACATGTGCGATGATCCTCACTTTGCGAAACTATCTGATGCTATAAGAAGCAAAGATGAACGAAAAATTCGCAGAATACTTTCAACTGAGGTACTTACTTGTCCATTAAGTGTGGATGGAGTGACGAACGACTTTATTTTCATAAAGGAATTGATGAACTACAGACCTGAGATTATTAATAGAAACGGAAAATCCATTACAGTCTATGGAATTGGTATTGAAATTGATCTTTATAAAAAGGCAGATAAACTGGAAAAACATGGTATCACCATGCGGCGAGAGCAGTCAACAATTGACAATCAAGAAATATCTATTGAACAAGCATCATGCACAGAATTAATCCAATCAGTAATTTCAAATGATTATATCTACACGGCAAAGCTTTTAGATGTTCTCAATCCAAATTGTTCTCATAAAGAAACACACACGACAACCAGTCCAGATGAAAACACCAGTTATTCTGAAGTAACCACACCACTCATTGCTGCTGCTAGACAAGGAAATCATACCATAGCCAAATTACTTCTTAAGGCTAAGTTCTAGTTAACACAACATAAAGGTGTTATATTGTGTTTTATGGTAAGTAGTAAAGAAATAAAGGAGTTGTTTTCACGATTGTCGTTAGGGACTCAAGAAGCATTGCTAGAGGAATTATTGCAGGATCAGGAACTACAAGGAAAAGTTCTAGTCGATGCAACGAAAGAAGTTTCATCAAAGCGCGAGAAAAAACCCTGCCCTCATTGTAGTAGTACAAGTGTATATCGCAGAGGTCAACAAAAAGGAGTGGCGATGTACAGTTGCAAGGATTGTTTAAAATGGTACAGTGAAACCCCAGGCACTCCCTTGTATGAGATAAAGCTAAAAAATAAGTGGCAAGCTTATCTCAAATGCATGGAACAGGGAATGCCGATAAAGAAGATTGCCAAGGAACTGGGAATTTGTATTCAGACAAGTTTTGATTGGCGTCATAAGATTTTAAGCTCGTTGGAACAGTTTGCACCTGTAGAGCTTTCTAATGAAGTAGAGTGTGATGAGTTAGAGTTAGCCCTAAATAACAAAGGGAACAGGGATTTAGATAGAGCACCGAGAAAGAGAGGGAGTGATTTTAAAAGAAATCAAGGGAAAGACAGTATTACCGTAGTTCAGGTAGTTACAGCAGTAGAACGTAAGGGAGGCAAATACTTGAGAGCTGTGGCAACAAAACGGTTGAGCAAACAAGACATTTCAGAAGTACTAGACCATAGACTGGCAGATGATGCCACCTTAATAACCGACAAGCACCCTTCTTACAAGGCTTATGCAAAGGGAAAACCCTCTTTAAGACATAAAGCACTATTAGCTAAAGACCATGTAGATAAAAAAGATAAGACCATACATCTTCAAAAAGTGAACAATACCCATGCACAGCTACGAAAATTCTTACTCCCCTTTAATGGTGTAAGCTCTAAGTATCTGCAAAACTACCTCAACTGGTATGCATACGCTGATAAAATACAGGGGAGCAAGCAAACCATAAAGCAATGGCTAATCGCAGTACTCTTAGCCGATCAGGGATACCAACTCTTCGAACTGTTTAAACAAAATGCTGTGCTAATTAGAACTTAGCCCTTCTTAATAAAGAAGCTGACCCTAACTATAAAGGCGAGGGTACCGAAACCCCATTGATGGCGGCTAAAGCATCCGGAAATGAAGAAATGATATCTCTTCTTATAGAAAGAGGCGCAAAATGAACAAATCAACAATTACGCACAAAGCACTATAACTCAATTATTCAAGGTAGAGATTAAATCATATGACACTAACTAAGATTAGTTCTATTGGCCATACCTATGTCCAATAGTTAATTCAATACTCTTACAATCAATTTCACATGCCACGTGATTCTCAAATCATTGGCACTAATTAACAAAAAAAGACCCTCAGTGATACGTAATTTCATTGCGATCACTCTTCATCTAAAATCTAACCTCAATGAAAGCACTTATTACAATTACGTTCATAGTTCTCTCAACGATGATGAGCGCCCAATCAAATACAACAATCTCAGGAAAAGTAGTCGACATAGACAATCGACCTATTGATTTAGTTCTCATTACTCTTCTAAATCAGTCTGATTCATTATTTGTAACTTCCAAATACTCTGATGAGGATGGAACGTTTGTTTTATCAAATGTTAGTCTCGGCAATTATATTATTGAGGTAAGTATGGTTGGATACATCAGGCAGTTTCAACCAGTGCAAATACCTCTATCAGACTCAGACATAACATTAGACCCAATCCAGCTCCTTCAAGATGAGCAGCAGCTTGATGAAGTCACAATACAAGCCAAAGTCCCATATATACAAAGAAAAATAGACCGCGTAGTAGTCACTCCTGACGCGCTCTTATCCAATGCTGGAAGTAACACTCTGGAAGTTTTGGAACGAGTTCCCGGAATAAGTATTGACGCTGGGGGTTCAATCATGCTTAAGGGAAGATCGGGTGTGGCTGTTTTTATCAATGATAAACCTTCTTATCTATCAGGTGTAGAGTTAGAAAACTACCTAAGATCTCTTCCAGCAGGAAGCATTAAACATATTGAGGTTATGACCAACCCACCAGCTAAATACGAAGCAGCCGGAAACTCTGGAGTGATTAACATCATCATCAAGAGAAATCAATTATCAGGTTTTTATGGCAATGCATCAGCCAGTGTAAGACAGGGCATGTTTACCAATAGTAATAACTCCCTTAATTTAAATTTTAATAAAAAAAGAATTAGCCTATTCGCTAATTTATATGCTGGTTTTTATAACTCCTTCCAAGACCTAAATATTAATCGATATTATAAAAATGAGGCCGATGAGAGACTCTCTTCGTTTTCACAAAATTCGGTAAACAAAACCTATGGTAGATACGTCAATGCTAAAATTGGGCTAGACTATTTTTTCAACGATCGCACATCCGCTGGCTTCTCCTATAAAAATGTAAATCAACCATCTGACCGAGGTATAGATAACACTTCAGATATCTCCAATACTTTCAATGAAATTGAGCAAACGGTAGTTGCAGATAATATCGGTAATGCTTCATTTCAAAATGATCTTTACTCCATGTATCTCACACACAAGTTGGATACTTTAGGCAGCAAAATCTCCTTTGATGCGGATTATGTCAACTACTCTTCTGACAACAATCAAAATTTTAAAAATTTCACTTACAATTCGAGTGGGGATTTACTTTTATCAGACCAAATCAATGGACGAATTCCATCTAGAATAGAAATCTATGCCGCCAAATCAGATTTTGTAAAACCGCTCTCTGACAAAGCTCAATTAGAAGCTGGAGTAAAGATGGCCTTGACGAAAACCGATAATGAAGCGATTTACTCAAATACGATCAACAATGTAACTGAACCCAATTATGATTTAAGCAATCGTTTCCTGTATGATGAATGGATCAATGCTGGCTATATTAATTATAATCGGTCATTTAAAATTATTGACATTCAAGCTGGTTTGCGAGTAGAATCCACACAGCTTTCTGGCGAGCAATTAGGAAATATAGAAAGACCTGACACGAGTTTTACAAGGTCTTACACCTCCTTATTTCCAACATTTTATTCCTCCTGGAAAATGGATACACTTCAAAACAATGTGCTCGTCTTTTCTTATGGACACCGAATTGATCGTCCCTATTTCCAAGATCTAAATCCGTTTATAAGCCCTCTAGATCGGTTTACATTCTATACAGGAAACCCTAATTTGCTTCCAACTTTTTCTCACAATCTATCCCTTTCTCACTCGTATAAAGGAAAATTCAACGCTACATTGAACTATTCTAAAACGATAGATAACATCAATGAAACACTTCAAATAAGAGATGGGATATACTATAGTCTTCCGGGCAACATTTCTAATAGTGAAAGTTATAATTTGTCCGTGGATGGTGCTTTTGAGGTAACCTCATGGTATAACTTCAATGGCTATATCGAAGTTGGACATTTAAAGTTTAATAGTGAACTTTTTACAGAGCAACTTAATTCAAAAGGAACCTACTACTTCTTTTCCGCAAATAACAGTTTTCAGCTCAATGACAATTGGAGACTAGATCTCAGTGGTAGATACATAACCGACATTGTCTCAGGTCAACTATTAATCAAAAGTTATGGCTTGATCAACTTTGGTGTCCAAAAGAAATTTCTCAAAGGAAACGGAAATCTGCGACTGGCTGTCAATGATATTTTATATTCAAGAAGAGGTGATGGCATTATTAATAATTTACGTCTAACAGATGCTGATTGGAATAGTAAATATGACTCTAGAAATGTGACACTAGCACTGTCTTATAATTTCGGGAAGTCTTCGAATAATAGAAAAAAGCACAACAGCTCTGGATCTGATACCGAACAAAAACGAGTGAAGAATTGATTCTAACGAACAAATACTACATTTTCATGTAGTAGACAGTCAGTATACATCTTGTTTCTTTGTTACAAAGAAATAGTAATGTCAAATTTATCAGCTCTTTATCAGTCGCTTTTCGAGCATCACGATCAGTCAATCGTAAATGAAACTCTAAAAGAGTTAGCTGGTACAATGAGTTTGGATCAATTGGAAAAACTCAAATTGAGCCTCGAAGAGCATTATAAGGAGAAGTTCAATACGTGAATTCTCAATTAAGGAAAGCGTACTAAGGCAAACTGTTCGACTTTAATTGAAGAGCTTGAAAATTATCTTTCAAGCATCAAAAAGCCCTTCAAAGTGAATATCACTTTGAAGGGCTTTTAATTTTTTTTGCTTGAAATTCGATTATAAACCTCCTATTTCCCACCCTGGCCTTGACAGTCACTACCAAATACAGCTAAAAATCCCGTCAGGTCTGTAGTAGTTATAGATCCATTTCCATCAAAATCACCAGGGCATTCAGGACTTTCGTAATAACAATCGCCACTAATTCCAGGTCCACCACCACCTAATCCCAAGAGAATAATTCCAGAGGATAAACAAGGTGAAAATGGATTGTAATTAATTGCTGTGGGATCAGTACATACTGGGTAAGCACATGAACCATCATCCATAGTAGCTAAGGCATTGTAGTTACATGCTGCTTTATACGTACAGCCTAATACGTAAACACAAGATCCATCATCCACACAAGCAAACGGATCATAGTTACAATCTAAAGGCTGTGTACATCCAACACTAGTAGCCAAACAAGTTTCATATTTGTTGTTACACTGAGTATCCCAGTCCGTCTCCACACAAAAATTATCTTCTGCAGTAATTTTTTCAGCGCAACACTGCTGCGCTAGCTGATAACCAACTGGTTGTAAGCAAGCAAGAATAGCAGGTTCCTCATCAGAGACTGTATGATCAATAGGAATCCACCATTGTTCATAGTCACAATAAGTGGCATTATCTGGCGCAATCACTCCTTCCACATAGTTGCATGCAGATGGGTCATTACAACCAATACCACTTTCTAAACAACTATTCAGCGCATCTTGACAAAGGCCATCCCATTGTGTACGAACGCAGTACAAATCCTGAGAAATCACATATATCAAACACTCTTGATCAGCTGTAATGTACCCTACAGGTACATCGTCTTCACAAACCAATACTGCAGGACCAGAAAAACCTTCATCCCTATTTGGGATATACCATTCTGGATAGACGCAAAAGCCGATTCCGATAAGTCCAGGAGGCGGTGAATTAAAAATTATTTCCGTGTAGTTACAAGCATTGGGATCAAAACAAACATCCAAACCGGGTTCTTCTTGAGCATTAGAACTCGTTATGTTCATCATTAATAACAGGGCAACAGTCATAATCTGCCCCATAAAAAGTAGCGTTTTTTTCATTTCGAGAGAATTAAATATTAATAGTCGTTTTCGTACACAAAAGTACTATTAATTCAACCACCTCCTCTTTAAAACAAACGAAATCAACGACGAATAACGAAAATATGGCTTTGGTGCTACCTGAAAATTCACATTTTAAATCCGAGCACGGTCCAGCTGTTTTCCTGCTTTTCCATGAAAGGAGCCAATCCAAACTCACTGGCTTTTTCAGTAAGAACTGAAATGTCAAGGGCATAAAACCCACTGAGCAATAGCACTGAACCTGCATTCATGGTATCCGCATAGGCATGCATGTCCTCTAGCAGTATGTTTCGGTTGATATTGGCAATTACTATATCAAACTTCTCCTCTGGTTTAATCTGCTCTTTCCCTCCTAATCTTGCTTCTATTCTGTGACAGTTATTGACCTCAACATTTTCAATAGTATTCTCATATGCCCAATCTTCGATATCTATTGCCACAAGAGCTTTTGCCCCTAATTTCTCAGCATATATCGCTAACACTCCTGTTCCAGTACCCATATCTAAAACCGTTTTGTCCTGAAAGTCCAATTCAGACATGGCATCGATAATGGTTTTAGTAGTCTCGTGGTGCCCTGTTCCAAAAGACATTTTGGGCTCTATGATAATCTCATGAGCAAATCCTGATCTTGATTCATGAAATGGAGCTCTAATCCGGCAAACATCTTTCACTTCTACTGGTTCAAATGAACTTTCCCACTGAGCATTCCAGTTCTGTTTCTCATGGTGTTTCACTTCATAAGAGACCTTGCAAAAAGCTTCTACTTCAGAAACCGTTTCTTTCAATGAATTCTCATCAAACTCACCTTCTTGAATGTACACCTGCAACCCATTGTCAGTATCTACAAAGCTTTCATAACCTATGCCAGCCAAATATGCCGTTAACACCTCTCTTGCTGGAAGAACAGGATCTAACGTTAATTCTACTTCTTTATAATTCACTTAGTACGAATTTATAATCGCGTTAAAATCTGCAGCATTCAATGAAGCGCCTCCTATTAGCCCCCCATCTACATCGGGTTGAGCAAATAACTCCTGAGCATTTGAAGGTTTACAACTGCCTCCATACAAAATGGAAATTTTGTTAGCGACTTCTGGAGAAGTTCGTGATGCTAATTCTTTTCTAATAAATTGATGTATTTCTTGAGCCTGATCGCTACTGGCCGTTTTGCCTGTACCTATGGCCCAAACCGGTTCATACGCGATGACACAAGACTCAATTTCTGCATCATTTAATTCTGAAAGCGCTCCTTTTAATTGAGTTCCTACTACTTCATACGCTCTATCCGATTCTCTTTCCTCCAATGACTCACCTACACATACTATAGGAGTAATTCCAGCTCTTAAACAGGCTTTTGTCTTTGCGTTTACAGAAGCATCCGTTTCCCCAAAATACTGTCTTCTTTCAGAATGACCTATAATACAAAAATTCACTTTGCTGGATTTTAGTTGCTCTGCACTCACTTCACCAGTGTAAGCTCCAGAAATCTCAGAATGACAATTTTGACCTGCCACATGTATTTTGGAAGAGGCATTTGCAGCCAATTGAGATAAATAAAGTGATGGAGGGGAAATAATAACTCGTACATCCTCTTCCCAACTACTGGCAAAAGAATTCAATTCCTCTAAGAGAGACTCTGCCTCAACTAAATTCTTATTCATTTTCCAATTTCCTGCTACTATTTTTCTACTCATTTTTATTTTTCGTTTAATTTCATTTTTGCATGCTCCACGCCCAAGTCAATCCACTTTTCTAATTCAAGATCTGATTTGAAGCCTTCCTCATTTACATAGATAAATTCCTTCATCGGTTTACCGGTAAATGCCATCGGCTCGGTAAACTCAAGCGCCATGTATTCTTCCATTTTCTCTCCGACTACCCGAGCGCACAGCTTCTCCCTGACAATACCAACAGTCATCTTCCCATTGTATAGGAAACAGAGTCCACCAAACATTTTCTTTTGAGTGACTTCTATCCCTTTTTCCTTAAAGATGAACGCAAGCCGCTGTCCTAATACAGTATCAAATGCCATTAGTATTTTGAAAATTTAATGGATTCTTTATCAGCCAATTTCAATTATACAACCCATTTTGTAATCCACTTACATCTATATTTTTTCCGTTTATAGATGTCTTTTTCACCACCTTTCCTGTTAAATCAAAAATGGCAATATCTCTATGAAATGCTTCTGTAAATCGCAGTGTTTCTGAAACAATATTGCTACGCAAAGAAGCTTTGTTATCTGCTTCTTTAACAGAATTCGTTTGGTCGAGACTAAGCTGCATAATCACAGGTAAATGATCCGACATATAATACAGAGCCGTCATAACACTGGAAGGAACTGTAACATTAGGCATACAATCCAAAATGGACTCATTATAACATGTACCATTATTTCCTAGGGCATAATATGAGTTCTGTAGGTATTGATATCCATCAGATCCATCCATCATATTCTCAGAACACAACATAAAATCAAATCGATCATCCATTCCTCCACTTGCCCCATCCCCAAATAATTGAGATGTCCTTGTACTCTGGGTAAGAATGGATTTCTCTGAGAAGCTTCCAGAATGCCACTCTCCAGGCATGTCTATCGGATCTTCGAGAACTATCGCGTTTTCAGTACTCAATAAAAGTTGATATGCGGGCTCTGCACTATCGTATAAGTTAAAATCACCTCCAATAATCACCTGAGCATCGATTGGCAATGTTTCCAAATGAGCCGAAAATGACTCTACCATCTCCAATCTTAACTGCTCGTTTTCTCCTCCTTGACTGCTTTTTAAGTGCGTGGTATATAGATATAAAAAAGCAGTGTCCTGATTTGAAATCAACTCTTCAGAATTGAAATAAAAGATAAACTCATTGATATCTCTGTAGTTGGTCAGTACCACATTCTCTTCATGAAGAGTAAACCTATCAGAATTATAAACAATGTTTTGCTGTAGTGGCCAACTGCTATTTGGATTGCTCTGAATTGGTTCCCATGTAGCCGACTTATATAGACCGTCTAAGTCAGCACATGACTCTTCAACGATACTCAATAACCCCTCCTCAGACTTCAGTTCTTGGAGTAAGATGATATCTGGTTCTACAAAATCTAGGATTTTCTTCAGAGTATCTTGCCTATTTTGTGGATTTCCATTCGGAAAATTAAGCGTATTGTAGTTCATTATGGTAAAAAACTCCTGCGCCTGAATCCCTTGTATAATAAGCGTTGCTACACAACACAAGAAAATTTTCTTCATTTTTTTAAACTTTTTTGTAACCCCAAAAGTAAACATCCCGTAACATACCTTGAAAACAAATAAACTTCTAGCTTACACGGTTAAGGTATGTGAAGAAGATTAAAAAGGGGCTGAGGAGCCCCTTTTTTGTGTTCCATATTTTTTATTCCAAATCAATCCCTGAGCTTCCTCAAAAACAATTTCTCATTGTAACACAACATCTTATATTGAAATTTATCGTACTTTCGTGGAGGAATTATTGCTTTTTATCGAAAAAAAAACAAGAAACCTTGTTCTTTTAAGGTATAGCAATCATTCCATAATTAACCAAAAAATTAACTCAATATCAAACCTCTACAACCGCTAAATGTGGCATTTCCTTAGTGGAGCACATAGTATGGTTTTCTAAATTCATTAATGATGGCTATAACTTCTAGTAATAGGATACATTACACTGTGTGTCTCATGTTTTTGATTCTTTTCACTAATTATTCTGATGGATCATTTTCAGATGAAAAAAACTCAACCTTTGACTGCGAGTGGGGAGCTCCTCTCAACTCTATCAACCCGAGTTCTTCGCGAGTTCTTCGAATGAAAGCAAAAATATCTTTTCACAAGACGTGTTATCGTCTGTAACAACAGATAAACCAGATTATTCCCCTAGTGAGACGGCTTATATTTCAGCGGTAGGGTTTGAACCTGGAGAAACTGTTGTTTTCCAAGTTCTCCATATTGATGGCAAACCTAATACAGGAAATGGCCATCTTCCGTGGGAAGTAATTGATGGAAGCAATGATGATTTGGATGGACTCGCAGACGGTAATATTGAGACTTCATGGTATGTTGATCCGGATGATTCCTTTAACTCTGTTTTTGAATTAACTGCTGAAGGCCTTTCTTCTGGGATTACTGCCTCTCACAATTTTAAAGACGATACGCCAGTACCTACAGATGTTGAAGTAACTTATAATGCTGGAGTCTTAACTCTAGTAGTTGATTGGGGTTGGACAGATGAAACTAAAAAAACTCCAGCCATAGCCGTTTTTGCGGATACAGATTGTGATGGTGATCAACCTGATTTCACCGATGATCCAACCGATTGGGTCAATAATGGAGGTAGCTATGATGAATTCCTTGGACAAACAGATTTAGGGACCATTGTCGGAAGTACTTCTGCAGATTGCACCACTTTTTCGGACCAAACAATCAATGGATTGGCATTTAGTGCAACTAGTGATAACAGTGTTCCTCATGTGTTGATACCATACGGCTTAACTCCCATTAACAATAGTAGTTCATGTGATACAGACGGAACTGCTCTGGCTCAAGGAACATTTACTATCACCTTTACTGGATTGACAAAAGCTCCAAAGAGTTTGTGCGTTGTGGTTTACGATGTTCACATGGATAACAATGGTGACATAAAAGATGCTAGTGGAAACCATTCTATTATAAGTGCCGGAGATAATCGAAACACAGATAATTCTGTTGAAGAAGGAAATGATGATTTTGGAATAATTTCTTGTGCGGATCTATGCCAACCTGATGATGTAACATGCGAAATTCAAGATATTGATGAAATAGGATGTTCTCTTCCCAGTGCAGAAATAGAAATAGGCAATGTCTTCGGCAATGTCTTTCTATGTGGTGGTGGGTTAATGGACGTGATTGAAACCAATTTGGATGATGACTGCACGGATGGTGATGGATTCTCCGTTTCCAGAACGTATCGTTTGTTCTTTGATGAGAATTCAAGTGGTGATTTTGATGCAGGTGATGTTTTGATAAAGTCTTGTGATCAAAGTATTGCGGTAACACCACTATCTCTTGTCTTAGAATGTCCAAATGACTTGACTGTTGAATGTGAAGAAAATATTCCCACATGCACTAGTGCCGATGCTGAAGCGTCTAATTATTGTGGAAGTGTAATTATAAGTTGTACTCAAGGTTCTCTAATTGGAGGGGCTTGTGGAGGTAGCGTTACAAATACATATACGGCTACAGATGGCTGCGGAAATAGTATTTCTTGTAATCAGACGATTACTGTTGATGATACCGAAGCTCCTATGATTATATGTCCTGTGGATGTAGAACATGAATGTGATGAGACTCCTGATTATGGCGAAGCTACTGCGACAGATAACTGTAGTGATGTCACCATTACCTTTAACGATCTAGGAGGAACTAACGGCTGTGTAACTTCTATACTTAGAACTTGGATAGCAACCGATGCTTGTGGTAATTCAATTGCTTGTGCTCAAACAATCCTTATTCACGATACTACTGCTCCAGTAATTACTTGTCCAGATGATGTAGAGCATGAATGTGATGTGGATGTAGATTATGGCCAAGCAACTGCCATTGATAACTGTAGTGATGTGGCTATCGCATATGATGATGTGGAAACTGGTGATGCGTGTGAAACCATTATTGAAAGAACATGGACAGCTACTGATGCTTGTGATAATTCTTCCAGCTGTGTTCAAACCATTACTATCGCAGATACAACTGCTCCAGTAATTACTCTTCCTGACGATATCTCAGTTGATATCAGTTGTGAAGAATATGTATGTGGAATAGAAGCAGGTTTTGCATTTATCAATGGGCTTCTGACACCTGATCAAGAAGCGGCTTTCATACAATGCAACGAAGATCTTTTCTACTCATTAGATGTTATCCCTACAGGAGTAACGGATAACTGTGACAATGATGTAGAGTTTACACCTATTAATCTTGTTCCAGTAATCCATGACGGATGCGTAGATTATCAAGGGTCAAGTAATGTGAAGTTTAGTCTCATTTGTTGGTTCGCAGCAACTGATGAGTGTGGCAATGAGGCGGATCAAGTGTTTACTGTACTTAACATAGTCGACTTCACTGATCCTATAATCATTTGTCCTGAGGATGTGACTTATGAGTGTGACGCTATTGGTGATTTTGGAGTTGCTACTGCCACTGATGATTGTGGCAATGCGACTGTAATACATACTGACCTCGAAACTGGTGATGAATGTGAAACGATCATCACTAGAACATGGACTGCTACTGATGAGTGCGGAAATACTAGTAGTTGTGTTCAAACAATTACCATTGTAGATACGACTCCTCCGATGATTATATGTCCTGTGGATGTAGAACATGAATGTGATGAGACTCCTGATTATGGCGAAGCTACTGCGACAGATAACTGTAGTGATGTCACCATTACCTTTAACGATCTAGGAGGAACTAACGGCTGTGTAACTTCTATACTTAGAACTTGGATAGCAACCGATGCTTGTGGTAATTCAATTGCTTGTGCTCAAACAATCCTTATTCACGATACTACTGCTCCAGTAATTACTTGTCCAGATGATGTAGAGCATGAATGTGATGTGGATGTAGATTATGGCCAAGCAACTGCCATTGATAACTGTAGTGATGTGGCTATCGCATATGATGATGTGGAAACTGGTGATGCGTGTGAAACCATTATTGAAAGAACATGGACAGCTACTGATGCTTGTGATAATTCTTCCAGCTGTGTTCAAACCATTACTATCGCAGATACAACTGCTCCAGTAATTACTCTTCCTGACGATATCTCAGTTGATATCAGTTGTGAAGAATATGTATGTGGAATAGAAGCAGGTTTTGCATTTATCAATGGGCTTCTGACACCTGATCAAGAAGCGGCTTTCATACAATGCAACGAAGATCTTTTCTACTCATTAGATGTTATCCCTACAGGAGTAACGGATAACTGTGACAATGATGTAGAGTTTACACCTATTAATCTTGTTCCAGTAATCCATGACGGATGCGTAGATTATCAAGGGTCAAGTAATGTGAAGTTTAGTCTCATTTGTTGGTTCGCAGCAACTGATGAGTGTGGCAATGAGGCGGATCAAGTGTTTACTGTACTTAACATAGTCGACTTCACTGATCCTATAATCATTTGTCCTGAGGATGTGACTTATGAGTGTGACGCTATTGGTGATTTTGGAGTTGCTACTGCCACTGATGATTGTGGCAATGCGACTGTAATACATACTGACCTCGAAACTGGTGATGAATGTGAAACGATCATCACTAGAACATGGACTGCTACTGATGAGTGCGGAAATACTAGTAGTTGTGTTCAAACAATTACCATTGTAGATACGACTCCTCCGATGATTATATGTCCTGTGGATGTAGAACATGAATGTGATGAGACTCCTGATTATGGCGAAGCTACTGCGACAGATAACTGTAGTGATGTCACCATTACCTTTAACGATCTAGGAGGAACTGACGGCTGTGTAACTTCTATACTTAGAACTTGGATAGCAACCGATGCTTGTGGTAATTCAATTGCTTGTGCTCAAACAATCCTTATTCACGATACTACTCCTCCAGTAATTACTTGTCCAGATGATGTAGAGCATGAATGTGATGTCGATGTAGATTATGGTGAAGCTACGGCTACTGATAATTGTAACAGTGTAACGATATCCTCTAGTGATGTCGTGACTAGTGATGAATGTGAAACCATTATTGAAAGAATATGGGTAGCAATTGATGACTGTGGAAACGCTTCTAGATGCATGCAAACCATTACTATCGTAGATACTACTCCTCCTGTAATTACTTGTCCTGAGGATGTGGAATATGAATGTCATCTGCAAGTCCTTCTTGCCCCTGCTACAGCCACTGATAATTGTAATGAAGTAACTATCACATCTGAGGATGTAATCACTGGGGATGATTGTGAAACTGTTATTACCAGAACATGGACTGCAACCGATGCTTGTGGAAATTCTTCAAGATGTGTTCAGACAATCACTATTGTAGATACAACTGCTCCGGTAATTACTTGCCCTGCTGATGTAGATACTACTTGTGATAATCTCTCTGCTGGTTTTGGTCAGGCTACTGCTACAGACAACTGCAATGATGTGACTATTACTTTCGAAGATGCTACTACTGGAAACGGATGTGAAAATGGTATTGAAAGAACATGGACTGCAACCGATGCTTGCGGAAATGTTTCCAGATGCATTCAAACAATTATCGTTTCTGATACTACTCCTCCTGTGATTACTTGTCCAGATCCGACATTCCCCACCCTAAATTAAAAAGTAGTATTTCTTATAATTTTCGCCTAACAAATCTAGTATTTTACGATGAACATCTTTGATATTTAAGACTACCTCTTCATCCAAGTCGTAGAGTACATGTATCCCTTTAAATAATTGAAAAATCCATCTTGTCGTGGGGTTTTGCTTAGGTTTCCCTATTTGATTCTTTATGGTTTGATTTTCCTTTTTTAGAGCGGCTCTAATTTTGTATTCTAACGAATCGTAAATTGTTAAGCACAATGTCATTACAAAAACTAAAGCTTCCAACCTTTCTGGTTTTTTAACAAAGAAATTTGAAGCTACAAATTGTGGGTCTTTTATAAATCTAAACCCTCTTTCTACACGGGATTGCTCTTTGTAACCCTTTATTACTTCTTGGTTTGAAAGTAGTTTATGATTGATTTGATTGGTTGCAATAATGTATTTCCCTTTTGTATCTGATTGCTTTTCAAAACGTTCAACCGAGCATAAAACGGTTCCCGTTATAATGAATTTATCCGTTTTCTGAGTCTTTGTTTTTTTTGATGAAACTATACTTGTGTCCACTAAAAGGGTGTGTTTTAGTTTGTTCTCAAGCTTATTAAGTGCCTTTTTTGCATCTTGTTCACACTTAAAAATTTCTTTGCACAGCTTTTTAAAGTCCTTTGATTCTTGTTCACTTGATTTAGCGTAATTCTTGGTTAGGGTTTTAATTTCTCTAGCAAATGCTTCTTCTGAATATACTAGTAGCCATCTTTGGTCCACTCCTGCGTAGGAAGTGTTTAGTTCTGAATATTTTACGCCTTTCTGGTATTCAACCCACTGCTTGTTGGATGAGATAAATTCTTTTGCTGTTTTGATGCTTTCAGGAACTCGACTTATCCAATGTGTTAAATTGCTAAATTCAGCTATTCCTTCTTGAGTATAACCTGCACTATCCATTACTATAAAGCTTGAAGGTGCTCTATTTTGTAGTTCACCTATATGCTGCTTTATCGTGTCCCGAAATACCGTTTTATCACTACTATTTCCATTTAACACCTCCATATGCAAGGGGATTCCTGCTTGATTCTCTGTTATCAAATTTAGAACTACTTGATTTAAGTCTGGGCGATGATCACGACTGTATCCTTTGGTGATAAAAACTGTTGACGAATCTCGGTCAGGTTTATCATTAGAGTTATAGACTCCATCGACATGAAAATCAGTGCTATCCATGTGTATTCTCGTCGGTGATAAATTTAAGCCACTAACAACTTTGAGTGATATTTGTGAAAATAATTTTGTTGTCCCGTATGCTTGTACTGCATCAAGTGCTCTGCCTAAAACAGTATCATTAAGGTGAGATGCTTCAATTCCTTTTCCTAACAATAATGAGGTTGGTTTTTTTTCGAAAAAATCACTCACTAGATAGAGGGTACGTTCTGTAAAGCCAAGACCATTTAAAACTAGTGATTTACAAATATCCCCGATACTTACATTCCGATATGTCTCGTCTTGCGGTACTGCTTTGTCTATTGTTGCACTAATTTCTAATTCGTCCCAAACACCACATATTAATCCCAAATGATCCAAAATTTTACTCTCCATATCTTTTTTACCGAAAAAAAGAAATTTAGAGTGTTACTCTCGGGGGATATATCTTATTTATCCACCTGAATTCGGTTAAAACAGCTTGTCTGTCAGTTTTGAAATCAGGGTGGGGAATGTCGGCCAGATGATGTAGAACATGAATGTGATGAGACTCCTGATTATGGTGAAGCTACGGCTACAGATAACTGTAATGATGTAACTATCACATCTGAGGATGTAGAGACCAATGATGATTGTGAAACTATTATAGAAAGAACATGGACTGCTACAGACGTCTGTGGTAATTCTTCTAGCTGTATTCAAATGATCACTATTTATGATGCTACTCCTCCTGTAATTATTTGTCCTGCTGATGTAGAGCATGAATGTGATGTCGATGTAGATTACGGTGAAGCGACTGCTACTGATAACTGTAACAGTGTAACAATATCTTCTAGTGATGTTGTGACTAGTGATGAATGTGAAACCATTATTGAAAGAATATGGGTAGCAATTGATGAATGTGGAAACGCTTCTAGATGCATGCAAACAATTACTATAGTAGATACTACTAATCCAGTAATTACTTGTCCTGCTGATGTAGAGCATGAATGTGATGTCGATGTAGATTATGGTGAGGCGACTGCTACTGATAACTGTAACAGTGTAACGATATCCTCTAGTGATGTCGTGACTAGTGATGAATGTGAAACCATTATTGAAAGAATATGGGTAGCAATTGATGATTGTGGAAACGCTTCTAGATGCATGCAAACAATTACTATAGTAGATACTACGCCTCCAGTAATTACTTGTCCTGAGGATGTAGAGCATGAATGTGATGTCGATGTAGATTATGGTGAGGCGACTGCTACTGATAACTGTAACAGTGTAACGATATCCTCTAGTGATGTTGTGACTAGTGATGAATGTGAAACCATTATTGAAAGAATATGGGTAGCAATTGATGAATGTGGAAACGCTTCTAGATGCATGCAAACAATTACTATAGTAGATACTACCGCTCCAGTAATTACTTGTCCAGATGATGTAGAGCATGAATGTGATGTCGATGTAGATTATGGTGAAGCCACTGCTACTGATAACTGTAACAGTGTAACTATATCCTCTAGTGATGTCGTGACTAGTGATGAATGCGAAACGATTATTGAAAGAATATGGGTAGCAACTGATGACTGTGGAAACGCTTCTAGATGCATGCAAACAATTACTATAGTAGATACTACCGCTCCAGTAATTACTTGTCCAGATGACATAGAGCATGAATGTGATGTCGATGTAGATTATGGTGAAGCCACTGCTACTGATAACTGTAACAGTGTAACGATATCCTCTAGTGATGTCGTGACTAGTGATGAATGCGAAACGATTATTGAAAGAATATGGGTAGCAATTGATGAATGTGGAAACGCTTCTAGATGCATGCAAACAATTACTATAGTAGATACTACTCCTCCAGTAATTACTTGTCCTGAGGATGTAGAATATGAATGTCATCTACAGGTCCTTCTTGCTCCTGCTACAGCCACTGACAACTGTAATGAAGTAACTATCACATCTGAGGATGTAACCACTGGGGATGATTGTGAAACTGTCATTACCAGAACATGGACTGCAACCGATGCTTGTGGAAATTCTTCAAGATGTGTTCAGACAATCACTATCTTAGATACAACTGCTCCAGTAATTACTTGCCCTGCTGATGTAGATGCTTCTTGTGATAATCTCTCTGCTGGTTTTGGTGAAGCGACTGCTACTGATAACTGCAATGAAGTAACTATTACTTTCGAAGATGCTACTACTGGAAACGGATGTGAAAACGGTATTGAAAGAACATGGACAGCGACCGATGCTTGTGGAAATATTTCCAGCTGTATTCAAACAATTATCGTTTCTGATACTACTCCTCCTGTGATTACTTGTCCAGATGATGTAGAGCATGAATGTGACCAACAAGTAGATTATGGTGAAGCTACGGCTACTGATAACTGTAATGATGTGACTATTACATCTGAGGATGTAGAGACCAGTGATGATTGTGAAACAATTATTGAAAGAACATGGACGGCTACGGACGTCTGTGGTAATTCTTCTAGCTGTATTCAAATGATCACTATTTATGATGCTACTCCTCCTGTAATTATTTGTCCTGCTGATGTAGAGCATGAATGTGATGTCGATGTAGATTACGGTGAAGCGACTGCTACTGATAACTGTAACAGTGTAACAATATCTTCTAGTGATGTTGTGACTAGTGATGAATGTGAAACCATTATTGAAAGAATATGGGTAGCAATTGATGAATGTGGAAACGCTTCTAGATGCATGCAAACAATTACTATAGTAGATACTACTAATCCAGTAATTACTTGTCCTGCTGATGTAGAGCATGAATGTGATGTCGATGTAGATTATGGTGAGGCGACTGCTACTGATAACTGTAACAGTGTAACGATATCCTCTAGTGATGTCGTGACTAGTGATGAATGTGAAACCATTATTGAAAGAATATGGGTAGCAATTGATGATTGTGGAAACGCTTCTAGATGCATGCAAACAATTACTATAGTAGATACTACGCCTCCAGTAATTACTTGTCCTGAGGATGTAGAATATGAATGTCATCTGCAAGTCCTTCTTGCTCCTGCTACAGCCACTGATAATTGTAATGACGTAACTATCACATCTGAGGATGTAACCACTGGGGATGATTGTGAAACTGTCATTACCAGAACATGGACTGCAACCGATGCTTGTAATAACTCCTCAAGCTGTGTGCAGACAATCACTATTGTAGATACAACTGCTCCGGTAATTACTTACCCTGCTAATGTAGAGCACGAATGTGATGAACAGGTGGATTATGAAGAGGCAACTGCTACAGATAACTGCAATGATGTGACTATCACTTCGAATGATGTTATAACTGGTGATGAATGTGAAACAGTTATTGAAAGGACATGGACTGCCACTGATGCTTGTGGAAATTCTTCAAATTGTGTTCAGACAATTACTATTGTGGATACTACAGATCCAGTAATTACTTGTCCTGAGGATGTAGAACACGAATGTGATTTGCTAGACGTAAATTATGGTGAAGCTACAGCTTTGGATAACTGTAACAGTACAACGATATCATCTACTGATGATATTACGACTGAAGATTGCAAAACAACAATCGAAAGAACATGGACTGCTACTGATGCTTGTGGGAACTCCTCAAGTTGTGTGCAGGTAATAACAATTGTTGATACTACAGCTCCTGTTCTATCTGGTACTCCATCTTCTGAATTAACTATCAATTGTCAAGATGAGCACCCTGAAGTTCCAGAAGTAACTGTGACAGATAACTGTGATGATGAAGTGACTGTTTCATTTGAAGAGATCTATAATGGGTTCCAGCCAGATCCTCAAGCTTATGAAAACTGCGAAGGTATTCAGCCTTTAAATGCTGAGGTGGATTGGTCTATGACTTTATTTGACTTACCAGGACACGAAGATGGAATAGCTTTCTACAACACTGTATTTGCTCAAGTTTCTTTTTACGAAGACTCTGGTAATGGATTAGAAGCTCTATTAACAGGTACTGTTTATGACCAATCAAATCCAAGCGGCGGATGGCATATAAACATTCCATTGACTGCTGGAAAAGGTTGGGAAGCATGGTCTGTTATTGAAGGGAACGATTATAAGGATGATTTCAATTTAGTAGGTGATGCTTACCTTGATTGGATATATTACCTGATTAATTCAGATGGAGCATATTTAGAAGGTTGGGGAGATTTAGAAGGCTCTTTTTTAACTATTTCTCATACTCCTATCGATCATAGCATAGGATGGCAACATGGCGTTGGAGCGAACAACGTTGGACCTCACCTTGGTCTTGGTGGTTGGATGCATTTCGAAGGTTTATATATCAACTCTGCTCTTGACATCGATGAAGAAGTGTCTGGTGCTGGTGATGTAGCCGTAGATCTTAACTGCTGTCCTACATACATCTTTACACGAGTTTGGTCTTCTACTGATTGTGCTGGAAATGAGACTACATTCAGTCAAGAAATCACTGTTCTTGGAGAAGAAGCTCAGGCTGCTCAAGAATGTATTGCTGACTTCAACTATGACGGTGGAAGAACAACAACCGATTTGGTTATTTTCCTTGGCGATTACGGATGTTTCACTGGCGATTGTGACTGTGACTTGGATGAAGATGGATTTACAACATCAACAGATTTAACCATATTCCTTATGTACTATGGTGTCGATTGTGAAAATCATAATAGCAATCCAGAATAAATCAAAACTTATTATTAAAAAAAAGGGGCTGAAGAAAGCCCCTTTTTTTTTGTCCCAATGTTTTTTATTCCAAATCTGCTTAATCCTCTAGATTAGATCATAGTCATCTTCAAGACCGAGATAATAGCCATTGTATAACGTTATATTTGAGGAAAGTATATAAGAAGGATATGTATAACGGTATACATATCCCTACGTTACCACACACTAAAAGAATGACCCGTAAATGGAATGACATAGAGTGGATTTTTGAGCAAGACGGAAGTCTAAGAGACATTTATGTACAAGATATTTCATTGCGAGAATGGGAAAAACTCACTGACCATCTAAACTCCAACTTCAATCTAACGTATTCAGACACGGATAAAATTGACAAAAATTATGTGCTTGAATATCTCCAAGATACTAGCGGAGAAATGGAATGTAAATCTCTGACAATTCACTTAGGACACGTAAAAGTAAAATGCTATTTCTTTCTTTCAGAGCAAATTGAATTCGACATAGACCCAAAGGAAGTTAACTCACTTAAAAACTTTGAGCAGATTGAAAAATTTATGATTTCGATTAGTGAGACCCTTCAAGAGCAAATTACATTGACTGGAGAAAATAGTCCTGTATTTCCATTATTCAAGGTTGACACGAAAAATGAGATTAACAAAGTATTGTCAGAGAAAGAAGCAAACGATTTGACGGGGACGAAGAATTCCATTTCAAGTCATTTGTCGACATTTAGGACGAGATTAAAAATGAAGTTTTTCCCTAAGCAGTTTGAGAAAAGACTCCTAGAGAGTGCAAACGAAGAATATAGACGAACAAAAAAAGAGAAAAACGTGCGGTAATAATCGCTAAAAATCATAACCATACCAACCTAACCGTTTTACGCTTTTTAGCGTAGCGTTCTCTGTAATTAAAAAACAACCCCCCGAATTCAAGAAAACATTAATAAAAAAAATAATGATTGAAAAATGTTAAAAATAGGCGATTCAGAAATTAATGAAATTTTCATTGGAAAAAATATTAACCTTATACTCTTATGGAAGTTTTAATTTTACTGGGTGCTTTTCAAGCGATTTTTTTTGTCATTTTAGTACTTTCTAAAAAGAAAAAATCCATATCTGACAAAATACTAGCAATCTGGCTTTTACTTTTTGCAGTTCACTTGGGTTTTGTTTATTATTCTTTCCAGTCTGGATATATTTTTTACATAGAATATGGGCATTTCCCTTCTGGGGTATTAGTTGTATATTATTCTTTAATGTATGTATATACTGAATCATTAATCTCTAAAGAGAATGTTTTTAAAACTAAGTGGATTCTTCACCTTATCCCTGCAGTTATTATTTATATCAGTATTATTCCTTTAGCACAACTTTCATATAAAGAAAAAGCTAATTTAGTTACTCATCTTACGGCAGACCCATATCTAAATTTCGTTTTTGGAATAGCTATATTATTTGTAACTATTTACTTACTAGCAACACTAAGACTGTTAAAAAAGCATAAAACTTCTATTCGAAAAATATTTTCCTATGAAGAAAACATCAGCTTAAATTGGTTGAAAATATTAACATTCCTGTTAGTCCTCTTATGGATTATTACTTCAAGCCTTGTTGCTTATGTTTATTCGACACCTGTTATGCTTCCTGAAGACCATATGATACTTGATATGCAAGGACAGTTAGCTTTTGTGGCTTTTGTCTTTTTGCTAGGCTTTTTTGGTATAAGACAACAAGTTATTTATTCGACTCACTTACAGACAAAAGATCCCCTACCAACAGAGTCTGATGATGATATAGCAAATAATCGCTATAAAAAATCTGGTCTTAGAAAAGAGGATTCTGCAATTTATTTAAAAAAGTTATTACAGTATATGGAGCAAGAAAAACCTTATCTGAGTGAAAAACTTTCATTAAAAGAAGTTGCTGAAAAAATGAATATTTCAACTAATCATCTTTCTCAAGTAATTAATGAAAATTTAGAGAGGAATTTCTTTGACTTTGTTAATGGTTATAGAGTAAATTTAGTTACACAAAAAATGAGTAACCCTTCAAATAAAAAATATACTATACTTTCGTTAGCATACGATTGTGGTTTTAATTCTAAGAGTAGTTTCAATTCTATCTTTAAAAAACACAAAGGTTTAACCCCAACTGAATTTCTTAGGAGTCTTGACAAAATAAATTCAGAAGTTTAGAATATTATTCCAATTTCAAGGTGAACGCCTTTTTTTACACATTTTTACCAGCCCTCAATATTGATACAAGACACTAACTATCAATGCTTTATAAACACTTCCCTATAGGATTGGTCTATAAAGTTTCTTGTACCTATACGCTTGGTCGTATAATCTATTTTGTATTCGGTTCTTTGCATCACAACAAAATTTAGAACAACATAATGAT
Source organism: Flavobacteriales bacterium (assembly GCA_965224545.1). Classification (GTDB taxonomy): domain Bacteria; phylum Bacteroidota; class Bacteroidia; order Flavobacteriales_D; family Sanyastnellaceae; genus ASP10-05a. The sequence continues at coordinate 200,256 of CBDCZM010000001.1, forward strand.
TACACTAGATACTAAAAGGAAGCGATTAAAGAAAACATTAAGTATTATGGTCTTTGTACTTGCATTTACATCTGTAACTGCCCAGTCAAATGACTCCCTATTCTACCGTCATTCCGTCCAATTTAACGTAGCAGGATTGGGTTTCGAGAGATGGGCTATAGCTTATGAATTACGTATGACACCCCGACACGCTATATTTGTTCAGGGAGGTGGCTCGTTTCCATCTACCTCTGAAGAGAAAGAATATGGCTTTGGATTACATTATAAATATTTTTTGCAACCTGCCAGGGATACCAAATTCCTTTGGTTATTCAAATCATCCTATAGGAATACTTTTATAAACCTAAATGTTAGGTATATGAACCTAGACGGCATTCATAATGGTTCAGAAGCCCTGTATGAAGCTTTTTTTATAGGCGCAGGTGTAGGACAAACTTATGCATGGAATTCGGGATTTACTATCAGTTATTGGTTAGGCTATGGACCTCCTATTAGCGGTGAATACAAATGGAAGAATACTGTCCCAGAAGATGGAGAATCTTGGGCTAAAGCGTACAAATGGGGTTCTGGTTTGGATTTTGGTTTATCCTTAGGCTACTCTTTTGGAGGTCGAAAAAATTAATAAGCAGCTGGACGAATATCCTCTGTTCGCAAATTTAAATGCTTTTGCAAAATAATTTAATGAACTGGCTAAGTTCTAATTAGCACAGCATTTTGTTTAAACAGTTCGAAGAGTTGGTATCCCTGATCGGCTAAGAGTACTGCGATTAGCCATTGCTTTATGGTTTGCTTGCTCCCCTGTATTTTATCAGCGTATGCATACCAGTTGAGGTAGTTTTGCAGATACTTAGAGCTTACACCATTAAAGGGGAGTAAGAATTTTCGTAGCTGTGCATGGGTATTGTTCACTTTTTGAAGATGTATGGTCTTATCTTTTTTATCTACATGGTCTTTAGCTAATAGTGCTTTATGTCTTAAAGAGGGTTTTCCCTTTGCATAAGCCTTGTAAGAAGGGTGCTTGTCGGTTATTAAGGTGGCATCATCTGCCAGTCTATGGTCTAGTACTTCTGAAATGTCTTGTTTGCTCAACCGTTTTGTTGCCACAGCTCTCAAGTATTTGCCTCCCTTACGTTCTACTGCTGTAACTACCTGAACTACGGTAATACTGTCTTTCCCTTGATTTCTTTTAAAATCACTCCCTCTCTTTCTCGGTGCTCTATCTAAATCCCTGTTCCCTTTGTTATTTAGGGCTAACTCTAACTCATCACACTCTACTTCATTAGAAAGCTCTACAGGTGCAAACTGTTCCAACGAGCTTAAAATCTTATGACGCCAATCAAAACTTGTCTGAATACAAATTCCCAGTTCCTTGGCAATCTTCTTTATCGGCATTCCCTGTTCCATGCATTTGAGATAAGCTTGCCACTTATTTTTTAGCTTTATCTCATACAAGGGAGTGCCTGGGGTTTCACTGTACCATTTTAAACAATCCTTGCAACTGTACATCGCCACTCCTTTTTGTTGACCTCTGCGATATACACTTGTACTACTACAATGAGGGCAGGGTTTTTTCTCGCGCTTTGATGAAACTTCTTTCGTTGCATCGACTAGAACTTTTCCTTGTAGTTCCTGATCCTGCAATAATTCCTCTAGCAATGCTTCTTGAGTCCCTAACGACAATCGTGAAAACAACTCCTTTATTTCTTTACTACTTACCATAAAACACAATATAACACCTTTATGTTGTGTTAACTAGAACTTAGCCAATGAACTTAATACCGAAAAACTCATTGAAAAACAATCAACTTCTGTTTATGAATTGGACTATTGAATAGAAAACTACAGAGAACAATGTATAAAAATAATAGCGGTTTTAGTACTTAATTCAAAGTAAGTATCTTTGTACAAAGTTTAGTAATAAACTGAAAGGTCTGTGCCTTGAAATCCGCCACTATTCTTATACTAACCGTTGTAATGCATAAAATAAAAAACTAATGGGAGCTTGGGGTCCAGCAATATATTCAGATGATTTAGCGTGCGACATCAGAGATGATTTTAAAGAATTGATTGGTGATGGCCTCGATTCAGAACAAGCTACCTCTACACTGGAAAAGGAATATCAAAATTCAATAAATGACAGCGATGAGAATTCGGTTTTTTGGTTTGCGTTAGCAGACACTCAATGGAAAACTGGACGACTAATTAATCGAGTTCTGGAAAAGACTCTTGAGATTATTGACAAGGGATCTGACCTTGAAAGATGGAAAGAAGATCCGAAGAACCTTAAGAAAAGAGAGACTGCGATTGCAAAACTCAAACAGCAACTTTTAACCAGTCAACCTAAAGAAAAAAGAATTGCTAAAGTTTATCGAGAGGAGTCAAAATTCAATATTGGCGATATATTTAGCTATCAAAACAAATTGGAGAACAAAGCCCTATTCAGAGTAATTGGAATTCATCAAGACGAAGGTGGGAGATTCTCGGTTTGTGAACTAATTGATTGGTTTGAGGAAGAATTGCCTGTTAAAAATGGACTTCTTTCAAAAGGCAAAATAGACACCAACAAACTGTCTAAATTAAGATTTAGAACTTTTAAAACTGGTAAAACGCAATTTATGTTGGGCGAAACTGTTGCTAAATATAAACCAAAAGAAGAATGGTTTGAATTGATAACAACTAAAAGCAAATTACATCAAAAATGTGCAGGGTATTCTGTAGTCTTTTGGAAGGACTTAGATGAGCTATTAACAAAAGAATTTGAAAAATGAACGCATTACACGGTATATAGCAAATAGGGGCGTTCAGTGGTTTACGAAAGTTCAGTGCTATTTACCAACACCGCCAAATCGTTGATTTGGCTTTTAAGAATGAATAAATTAAAAACAAAATACAACGTTTTGGCTCAGTGCAAACCCGAAAGTTTATCGCTTTCTACTGCCCTACTTGCCATATACTAAACGTCAGACTGTGCATTAACCTCTGATCCTTTATAAGTTAAGTTTTCTGTTCGCTCAGATTATCGTATCTTGAATGTGTTAATTCACTGCTTATGAATCACATTGAAGGAATTGATAGAAACCAACTCCAGATGATCTGTTTGGATCAACTAGTCGCTTCTGAGTCTATGGTTAGAGTCATCGATGCTTTTGTGGATATACTGGATTTGGAAGAGTTGGGGTTTAGTTATTTCAAACTGAATAAAGAAGGAAGGCCTCCGTTTCATCCTGCTGACATGCTAAAGATATACCTCTACGGGTATCAAAATAGTATTAGATCATGCAGGAAGTTAGAAAAGGCGTGTCTGGTCAACCTAGAAATGATCTGGTTGACTAAAGGAAGATCTCCTCATTTTAAAACCTTAGCCAAATTCAGAAAAGAAAATCATAAAGCGTTTAAAATGGTGTTCAGACACTTCGTTCTTGTTCTCAAAAATTGGGGACTCATAGAGGGAGAGACCATTGCTATTGACTCGTTTAAAATCAGAGCTCAAAACAGTCTAAAGAATAACTTTAATGACAGAAAAATCAAAAGACATTTAGACTACATCGATAAGAAAATTGCTGTATATGAAGCTGAACTGGACAAGGAGTTCTCTAAAGAAATAGCCTGTAAAATTGACAAACAAAATCAGAAAAAAGAGCAATATCTCTTAGCCAAAGAACAACTCCAGGCAACAGAAGATGGACAGATATCTACTACTGACCCTGACTCTAGAGCGGTGGTATTCCAGAGAAATAGTGTCAAAATCGGATATAACATTCAAGCAGCAAGTGATGCCAAACACAAAATGCTAATTGCAGCAGACACCGGAGATGTAAACGACACCAAGGCACTCTCTCCTATGGTAGAGTTAACTCAAAAAAACATCAGAGAATCTAACCAACCAATAAATGTATTGGCTGATAAAGGGTATCATTCTGGTAGAGAAATCAAAGCGACTGAAGAGTTGAATGCGACCACATTTATTTCTCCCAAAGAATCTAGCTCTATCAAGAAAAATCCAGCCTTTGCTATGGAGAGTTTCCTATATAATGAGGAGGGAGATACTTACACATGTCCCGCTGGAAACACCATGAATACTAATGGAAAATGGTACAATAAAAACTTAAAGAATGGGAGGAAGTCTTACCATGTCAAACACTATAAAACAAAGGCTTGTAAAGAATGTCACCTCAGAAATCAATGCACTCAAAACAAATTAGGAAGGATCATTGAAAGAACTGAATATGCGCAATACGTTCAGAAAAACAACTCTAGAGTAAATCAAAATCCTGACTATTATAGGCAAAGACAACAGATCATTGAACACCAGTTTGGAACTTTAAAACGACACAGACACTTTGATTACACTCTTATGAAAGGAAAACTCAACGTAATGTCTGAGGTATATATACAGTTTACACTATACAACCTTACCAGAAGTCTGTCAATATTGCAATTTTCTCAGCTAATTGACAAGTTAAAGGGCTTAAAAAGGACCTTCTCTTCAATTTTTAACCTCTCGGCTCTCTTCATAGCTCTCAGAACACTTCCGAATCACAAATATTATGTCTCAACTCAAACATTCTCAAAATCGAAAACACTAATTTTAACCTAGTTAATACACAGACTCACGTTGTAGTTCATTAAAGAAACATGAAGAATAAACTTCTAAATATCATTTATACTTTGTCTTTATCTCCTTTGATTTTTGGTAGTATTACATTTTTCTATTGGTATTATTTAAGAATATGGTTTGCGAAAGATGTTAATATTGAACTCACAGCATTATTCACAATACTATCTTATTTCTTACTTGGACTCGTCTCTTTTATCCTTTGTGGAGTTTATATTTTTAAACAAAGAGAAAATTGGAAGAGGATAATAACCCCAATCATAATTGTTTTAATAACCTTTCCCATAATAGAATTATTTTCAACTGTTTACACATCATTTGAACAACAAGCATTTATTAATGTGAAAAATGATTTGGCTGATACAGAAATAATAAGAATTCGGTCTGACAATTTCGAAGACACATATTTCACAGACAAAAATGATTTCATATTCTCTTATTATCCTGTTTACGACTACGATTGGACTCAAGCAATTTCAGGAAGTTGGTATAACTATGAGATAAACAAGCTAATAATTGAAATAAAGATGGAAAATGACTCTATTCAAACTTTTGAATTTCCTAGCTTTTCAAAAGGACAATGTGGTACAGTAAGAATAAGCGAAATAATTAAAAAAGAATAAAAACGAAACTACTCTTAACAAAAAATAAAACGGATCAAAACGCAGTTTAGCTAAACATTAGCAGGCATTCTGAAGTGTTGTTTTACAAGACTCTTTTTCCAGTCGTTTTGCTTCAAATTTTAAAAATGAAAAAATACATTTTTTTCTTTTTGTACTTATCCGCTTTATCGCTTAAGGCTCAAGATAAGGTAGATACCACTACTTCTTTCTTAGATAAAACAGAATTTAAGATTGGCTATTCAGGCAATATTTTTTGGAACAATGGATTGAACTTAGGTGCGGAATACCTCTGGAAAGAAAACACTAAAGACAAAGAGCGAAAAGCCAAACAAAAGACAATCAACTACCAATTTCTATTGAATGGAAACTTGACTTTCACTAATAATTTCTCTTCTAAAACAGACGCTGGTATCTACACTAACTATGGTCTTACCTGGAGAAGAACCAATACCAAAGGGAAACAAATAAGTATTGAGTTCAATCCATTAGGCTACTACCGATCATTTTTACCTGAAACGTATGAAGTTAATGGGGATGATGTAAATAAAGTGTTTCTTCCAGGCAGGAGCTATTATGCCCCTTCTTTTTCTATTGGTTTAGGAAAATTACGGGAAGGTAAAAAACTAACAGGAAGGTATTTTAATATAAACGTGATGCTCAGAACACCATATAATGCAGGAACACTCCCCTCTATTTCTTTACAATATGGGTTTCGTTTTAATTCTAAAAAGAAAAAACAATGAATAGAATCATTTTCAATACAGTAGGAACAGCCCTTATAGTATTAACTGTTTTAAATTTTTCTTCTTGCTCAAAAGATGACGATTTAGGCAGTTTAAATGATACCATTATTGTACGTCATAAAGATGCTGACATGCCAGCATATATTCATGGCAATGGCTCCGAAAAAATATTCCTGATTACATTACACGGTGGTCCAGGAGGCATGGGATTAGGCTTTAGAGGTACAGCTTTCAATAGTATAGAAAACACCTGCGCTGTGGTGTATTTTGATCAACGAGGCTCTGGAATGGCTCAAGGGAGTTATTCTGAAGATGGAATTAGTATTGATATTATGGCTGAAGATGTTTTGGCACTTGTAAAAGTCATTAAACTAAAGTATGGAAATGATTCTCGTTTTTTCTTGTTGGGTCATAGTTGGGGAGGCACCTTGGGCATAGCGACCTTATTGAAAGATCAACATGAATTTTTAGGATGGATACAGGTCGATGGTACTCATAACCCTAAAGACTTATATTTTGAATATATAGCAAACTTTGGGCGGGTGGCTGCCGAGCAAATTAATATCGGACATAGCATTCCTTTTTGGGAATCGGTCAATGATTTATTATTAGATGTCGATACTGAGTTTAATAGAGATGACATTGCAAGGTTAAATAGTAAAGCATTTGTGGCAGAACAAAAACTCAACAGCGATAATCTAATTAATAGACCAGGAGGGGGTAGAGATGATCTGGCTTTTAAATATAATCTAGTCACTTTTTATTGGAATCTACTAAATACTCAATCCAATGTGGATCCAGGTATTCAAGGAATATTATCTTACACAGACAGACTTCCAGAAATTAAAATCCCGTCACTAATACTTTGGGGTAAATATGATATGGTAGTACCTCCATCAATTGCACAAGAAGCCTATGATAACTTAGGTTCTAGTGTGAAAAGATTAGTGATATTCGAGAAATCAGGACACTCACCAATGGGTAGTGAAGTGGATCAATTTCCGGAAGAAGTGAACCTATTTATAGATCAAAATAAATAATAAAACTATAGTTTTCTCTCCCAATCAAGCAGTCAAACACTTAACTGCAGCTAGTTCTTTTAATCATATGCTCAATGAGTGAGTGAGAATTTGTTAGATTGGCTAGCCTAAATATATAGTGTGGATAAAATGCATGCACTTTACTCGTGAAGTTGTTTAGCTCATTAAAAAAATGAAACTTGAATGAATCTAAAAATGACATGCGCAAACCTCTTTTGCATGAAATAGCAAACATAGCGGTTGTATCTATTACAGTCGTTATTATTACGGTGTGTGCAATGGTTTACATTAACGAACTTAAATTCTGCATTCCCGGGTTTATAGCTGTACTAATTGGCTTTGGATTAATCGGAATAATCTGGATCAACAGAATTTTCTATGATAAGAAAGTAAGAAAGGTTCAACTATTTTTGGATGAAATAATAGCTATTGAAAAACAAAATTAAACCTGTTGCTCACATGTGATGAAAAATCATAACCTCCCTTCAAAGTCACAAATGCTCTTTAGCAGAATCAAGGGAAAAGATACTTGCTGATGTATAATGCGGGTTTAACTTGAATTATCAAAAAATGTCATTCGCATATAGTACATCGCTTTTACGATGTACTATATTTAACTTTCCATGTCGAAGGCGGAGGAACTGTTAAAAAAATATTGGGGATATGATTCGTTTCGCGAATCTCAGGAAGACATTATCTCTTCTGTTCTTGAGGGGCATGACACTTTTGCTCTGCTACCTACAGGAGGTGGGAAATCAATTTGTTTTCAAATTCCAGCTTTAGCAAAAGACGGTATTTGCATTGTTATTTCTCCATTGATTGCCTTGATGGAAGATCAAGTTTCCCAATTGAATAAAAGAGGGATTTCCGCTACGACTATACATTCAGGGCTTCACAAAAAAGAAATTGATCGCATCCTTGATAGTTGTATCTATGGAGACGTAAAATTCCTCTACCTCGCACCAGAAAGATTGAAAACGGAAATTTTTATCGAGCGACTGAAAAAAATGACGGTGAACTTAGTCGCTATCGACGAAAGTCACTGCGTTAGTCAATGGGGACATGACTTTAGACCTTCTTATCTCGAAATCGCTAAAATCCGTGAATGGCTTCCTAAAACTCCTTTTATTGCATTGACAGCTACTGCCACTGACGCAGTAAAGCAAGATGTTATTGAGTTTTTGGAGCTTAAACAACACCATGAATTTTCCAGAAGCTTCGCCAGAGAAAACATTCGATTTGTGGTTCGAAAAACGAATAACAAACGTGCTAAAATTGTAGAGATTTGTCAGAAAATTGGTGGAAGTGCTATTGTTTACGTTGATACCAGAAAACACACAAAAGACTATGCGGATTTACTCAACTCAAATGGAGTTTCTGCTTCATATTACCATGCAGGACTAAATGCGGAAAACAAGACCAGAACTCAAGGTGAATGGATTTCAGGAAAAGTTCGGGTGATTTGTGCGACCAATGCCTTTGGAATGGGGATTGATAAATCAGATGTAAGATTGGTGATCCATCCGCACATTCCTTCTCAACCTGAAGCATTTTATCAGGAAGCAGGTAGAGCTGGAAGAGATGACAAAACGAGTCTTTCTGTGATGATATACGGAGACACTGATTTTGAGGCTCTGGACAGAAATCAAACCCTGAAGTATCCTGAACCAAAGTTGGTGAAGAGAATTTACAGTTTGTTGTTTCAAGAATTTCGCATCGCCTTTGGAACGGGATCGGACTTTAGTTCCAACTTTGACATGTCTTCTTTTGGGTTAAAACATGGCATTCATTTGACTACCCTTCATTATGCACTCAAAATTCTTGAAAAATCAGGGTTTATCGCCTTACAGAATTACGGCAGAGATGCTTCTAGATTAATGTTTTTAGTTTCGCATACTGAAGTCTATAAGTTTCAGGTTTCTAATCCCAATTTAGACGACTTGCTTACAGTTATTATACGTTCTTATGGAGGAACATTTGAGCATTTGGTCCCTATCGATGAAAAAGTGATTGCTCAAAGGACGCAACTCTCATTTCCATTATTGAGCAATTATCTCACAAACCTCATTGATCGTGGAATCATTGAATATCAGCCTAAGACTAAACTCCCCTTACTTACTTTTCTTCAAAGTAGAGTTCAAGAAGAATACATCACTATTCCTAGTGAAGTCTATGGTATTCGTAAACAGAAAGATGAGGAACGTATCCAAGTGATGAAATCCTATGCTGAAAGAAAGCACTGCAGGATGAATTCGCTGTTGGAGTACTTTGACGAACATCGAAAAGAAACATGTGGCATTTGTGATATCTGTTCTCAAATGAATCAAATCGGGGTAAGTCAGAAGCAGTTCGATGAGATCACTACGGCCATTAGCATACTTCTCAAGTCTCAAACTCTTTTTCCAAATGAATTTCCTGAGAAGCTTCCTAAATTTTCCTCAGACAATGTGACTAAAGTGCTTCGTTGGATGATCGATAATGAGCAAGTTCAATTGAATTCTGAGGAAAAGTTTGAAGCCAAAAACGAACTCTAAACCCAACCTGTCAAAAGGATAAAAACGATTATAAGCTTGTGCTTCTGTTTGATTTATTCCGCTACCTTCGCAGCCCAATAAATTTCAGCATGAACAATCATCCCAAACTCTTCCTAAAAACAAAAAAAGATCAGCCTTTAAGACGATTTCACCCTTGGGTGTTTTCTGGTGCTATTAAAGATGTAGAAGGAGAACCTCAAAATGGTGAAATTGTAGCCATTCATGCAAATAAAGGTGGATTTCTAGGATTGGCACATTACTCAGAAGGAACCACAATCGCTGCTCGAGTAATTTCTTTTGAGGATGTAGAGATTGGTGACGATTTCTGGAAAGAGAAAATTCGAAATGCTGTCAACCTAAGAAAGAATTTAGGCTTTATAAATAACCCTAAAAACAATATATTTAGATTGATTCATGCCGAAGGAGATCATCTTCCGGGGTTAATCATTGACTTTTACAATGGGGTGGCAGTGATGCAATGTCATAGTCTAGGAATGTTCAACCATAGAGAGCTCATCTGTTCAGCACTAAAATCTGAACTTGGAGAATCGCTCACAGCTGTTTACGATAAAAGTGCAGAATTCATGTTAAAGAATCATGGCATGGTTGTGGAAAATGAATACCTCTTAGGATCATGTGAAACTCCACACCAAGCAATGGAAAATGGAAACATTTTTGAAATTGATTGGGTCACTGGACAGAAAACTGGATTCTTCATCGACCAGCGTGACAACAGAGATTTACTGGGTCATTATTCCAAAGGAAAAAAAGTACTCAATACCTTCAGTTACTCTGGAGGTTTTAGCGTTTATGCGTTGCAACACGAAGCTGAACTCGTACATAGTTTAGATAGCTCTCAAAAAGCATTGGTTCTTGCAGAAGGAAATGTGAAAGCCAATCAATTGGATGAAAGCAAACACAAGTGTATTCAATCTGACACATTGGATTACCTGAAAGATATGGATGAGGATTATGACATTATTATCTTGGATCCTCCTGCATATGCAAAACATCAACGTGTGAGGCATAAAGCGATTCAAGGATACAAACGACTCAACTCCTATGCTATTAGTCACATCAAACCGGGAGGCCTGATATTTACATTCTCTTGCTCGCAGGCTGTAGATAAATCGCTATTTACTCATACCATTACTGCTGCCGCAATCGCTGAGGGTAGAAAGGTGAGAATCCTTCACCAACTTCACCAGCCAGCAGACCACCCTGTAAACATATATCACCCTGAGAGTGAGTACTTAAAAGGATTAGTGATTCAAGTAGATTAAGTGTGGAGAAAAGTCAAGTTCGACATAAATCAAAAGGAATAGATACGTCGTATAGAGCCATCTTAAAGGTGGCTGTGCCTATCGGTTTAGGAACCTTTGTGCAGTTCATTGTCTTGTTTTTTGACAATTTATTTATTAGCGAATTGAACAATGACGACTCATTCAATGCTGCTAACAGTAGCGGATTGTTTTATGTCGTTGGGGTAATGGTTGGGGTCGGTTTATCTGCAGGAACGCAAATCTTAACTGCTAGAAGAGTTGGAGAGAACAACCTTTCTGATATCGGACGAATTTTTAAAAGCAGCATTAACATTGCCATCATTTGCTCCTTGATCTTGTTTAGCCTTTTTTACTTTCTCATGGAACCATTGATCATTGCTGTTTCTGAGAATGACGAACTAGCAGAAAAAATGGTCAGCTTTTTAAACATACGCTCCATTGGCTACTTCTTCCTATTTCCACTAATCGTTGTCAATGGTTTTTTTTCAGGAATAGCACAAACAAAGATGCTCTTCTATGTCGCTCTAATTACTGGAGTTGGAAATATCATTTTGGATTATGCTCTCATTTTTGGAAACTGGGGATTTCCCGAATTGGGTTTACTGGGTGCAGCATGGGCTAGTTCATTTGCTGAAGGACTGGCATTCTTATATGCCATTTTTTATCTGATCAATAAAAAGTATCATCTAACGTACCACCTCAAAGAACATTTCAGACTATTCGACTTCAAAAATTCGAAGGAACTTGTCCTTTTAAGCTATCCAGTAGCCATTACCCAAATTATTTCTTTAAGCACTTGGATGGCTTTCTTTATAATGGTAGAACACATAGGAACGGACGAACTTAAGGTTTCTCATATTACCAGAAACATGCTATTCCTGGCATTCATAGCTATTTTTGGAATTAATCGAACTGCTAAGACATATGTCAGCACTTTATTAGCTGAAAACAGAATTAGTACCATTCTTCCTACCATGAAAAAGATGATGCTTATGAGCTCCATTGGGGTGTTTGTATTTACGTCTATACTTTGGATCAGCCCAGGAACAATTTTGACATTGTTTGAAGCAGAACATTTGTCGGAGATGGCCAAAAACGTATTTATAGTGATTATCCCATCCATGATTTTATTCTCTGTTGGGGGTATTTTCTTTAGTGCAGTGGACGGATTTGGTGATACGAAGGTAACCATGGTGATTGAGTTCATAGCTATCACATTATACATGGCATTGCTCTATTATATGGTAGAGGTGAACCGTCAGCCTATTCACATTGTATGGATCATTGACTTCATCTATTTTGGTACACTAGGTGCCCTCTCTTTTTTATACTTGCGTTTCGGAAAGCGTAAAACCATTTTTGCATGAACCCAAAAGATTTTAAAGTAATATTTATGGGGACTCCCGAATTTGCAGTCGCATCTCTAGATGCTATTGTGACTGCAGGGTTTAACGTCGTAGGTGTAATTACAGCCACAGATAAACCTGCAGGAAGAGGAAAAAAAATCAAGTATTCTGCTGTAAAAGAATACGCGTTGCAACAAAATCTCCCTGTTCTTCAACCAAAGAATCTGAAAGCTCCTGAGTTCAATACAGAACTGAAATCTTTAAATGCTGATTTGTTTGCTGTAGTGGCATTCAGAATGCTGCCAGACATGGTTTGGCAAATGCCTGAGTACGGCACTATCAATCTGCACGGATCTCTTCTCCCCCAGTATCGAGGAGCTGCTCCTATTAACTGGGCTGTAATAAACGGAGAATCAAAAACTGGTGTGACTAGTTTCTTCATTCAGAAAGAAATTGACACTGGAAATGTAATAGATCAAACGGAGATTGCTATCTCAGAAAACATGACTGCCGGTGAGCTTCACGACAAAATGATGATGGTTGGTGCCAAATGTCTGGTAGAAACCATTCATAAAGTCCAAGATGGAACAGCTCAAGGCAAGCCTCAAGCCGAATTTGGCGACGATCAATTACAACCAGCTCCTAAAATATTTAGAGACACTTGTGAAATTGATTGGGATCAGGCAAAACTAACGGTGCACAACCACATCAGAGGACTTAGTCCATTTCCAGGCGCATGGACAATTTTAAATGATGAAAAGCAAACGGTTTTTAAGATTCTCAATACTCTAGTTTCCTCAATTAACTCTGATCAGCCGGCAGGAACAATCCTAGAGATTGATAAAGAATTACACATCGTTTGTAAAGATGGATCAATTCAAGTCACAGAATTGCAAATGCAAGGAAAAAAGCGAATGGACACAAAAGTGTTTTTGAACGGGTATTCTTTTAAAGAAGATTCGCAGTTTAAAAGTTGAGCTTCATCCAACGTTAATAGGGTAATTATCGGAACTTAAATTTGAATTATATAGCCTAGCTTTGCAGCTCAAATAATCTCACTCCTATTTTGGCTAGAAACAATCGCATATTTAAAAAAGGGCAAATCCTTGAGCTCGAAATTACCGACATGGCTTTCGGAGGAAAAGGATTGGGGAGAATCGAAACCGAAAAAGGCCCATTTGTGGTTTTCGTAATGAATACTATTCCCGGACAAATAGTGAAAGCTCGAGTCGATAAGTGTAAAAGCAGTCATGCGGAATGTAAACTGGTAGAGATCGTTAAACGTTCTCCAAAAGAAAGGCCCGTAGAATTCCAGTCGATTCCTGGAGCTCCATACGTGACTTTGCCTATTGAAGATCAAATTGAGTTTAAAAAAGCAACCACATTCGATCTATTTAAAAAAATAGGAAAGGTGGATAATGTAGAACATCTTTTTGATGAGTTCATCTCTTCTCCTAGTGCTTGGCACTATAGGAATAAAATGGAATACAGCTTTTCTTGCATCCGATATGATATAGAAACGAGAGAAGAGCTAGATGAATTTGCTTTAGGCTTTAAGAAAAGAGGTACTTGGTGGATCGTAGAAAATCTAGACAAGGACAGTGGACTTTTTGATGAGCACTTTGAAAATCATATGAAAACCATCCGAGAATGGTTAATTGATACTGGTTGTCCTGCTTGGCATCCACCCAAGCAAGAGGGTTTTTTTAGATTCCTCCAAGTGAGAAAGAGCTTTCATTCAGACAAGCTCTTAATCAATTTAGTGACCACAGATCACTACATGGAGAAATTTGACACGAAGGGATTTGTAGAGTTAATGCGCTCCACTCTCGGAGATCGATTAGGAGGATTAATTCATACGATAAATAACCATACTGGAGATCGAGTAGAACCTTATGGGGGAAATACAAATATTCTCTATGGTGATTATAAGCTCGTGGAAAGGATCAATGGACTGGAGTTTGAAATTAGCATCCAAAGCTTTTTTCAGACCAATCCTAAATGTGCAGAAAGGCTTTATAACAAGGTAATTGAATACGCAGGAGAAGAAGAGGGTGAAGGAATTATTATGGATATGTTCTGCGGTACAGGTACCATATCTCAACTGCTCGCCAAAGGAACAGGAAAAAACATTGTTGGAGTTGACATAGTAGAAAGCGCAATTGAAGATGCCAAAGCCAATGCCAGGAGAAACCACATTAAAAACGTGAAATTTCACGCCGCAGATGTGGGGAAATTTCTTCTCAAGCATCCAGAGTACACAGGTAAGATTAGCACCATAGTACTTGATCCATCTAGAGCAGGAATCGCACCAAAAACTCTAAAAAAGGTCATTGGCTTGAACTCTGGAAGGATCGTTTATGTCAGCTGTAATCCATCAACACAAGCAAGAGATACAGAAACACTGTTAGAGGCAGGATATAAATTAGTAAAACTCTCCATGGCGGATCAATTCCCACATACAGGGCATATTGAAACCATAGCTTTGTTCGAAAAATGAGTGAATTATTAGATGAAGCGTATTGGACCAACAGATATAAAACAGAAGCCACAGGTTGGGATATCGGTCACCCTGGTCCATTAGCTACAATTTTAGATTCAATAGAAAACAAAGAGGCTAAAATTCTTATCCCAGGTGCAGGAAATGGATATGAAGCAGAATACGCTTTTCAACTTGGTTTTTCTAATCTTCATGTATTGGATATCTCCGAAGATCCACTTAAAAATTTACAAAAACGAGTACCCGAATTTCCATCAGAGAAATTGCACCGTGAAGATTTTTTTGCGCATGAAGAAACTTACGATTTCATTTTAGAACAGACTTTCTTTTGTGCTCTTCCTCCTTCAATCAGAAGCCAGTATGTAGATAAAATGCATCAACTACTTGCTCCCAATGGGATTCTTACTGGAATCATGTTCAACTTTCCTCTTGACAATAATGGGCCTGCATTTGGAGGTAGCCAGGAAGAATATGAATCATTATTTAGTGCTAAATTTGACATAGAAATTATGACTCCTTGTGAGTTCTCGATTCCTAAAAGAATGGGAAGAGAGCTTTATGTGAAGTTCAGAAAGAAGTAATCCAATGATTGAAGAAAGAGTACTCGTACTTAATGAGAAACAGATCAAGCAAAAGATCCAAAGGATAGCGCATGAAATCTATGAAAACCATTACAAGGAAAAAGAATTGGTTATTGTAGGCATCAAAAAAAGTGGCTTGGTGATGGCTAAAAGGCTCCAAAAACTCATTGAAAACATTTCTGATATCACAGTTACTCTTTACAGTGTGGAACTGGACAAGGACAGACCTACCTCAAATCCAATCATTTTTTCTGGAAACACAGAAGAACTCAAGAATAAGGCTGTCTTGGTAGTAGATGATGTTTTAAACTCTGGAAGAACGCTGATTCATGTGGTTAAGTTCTTACTTGACTGTCCACTAAAAAGTATGAAGACGGTGGTACTAGTAGACAGATTTCATAGAAAATTTCCTGTCAGAGCTGATATCGTAGGCATGACATTAAGTACAAATATCAAAGAGCATGTCTCTGTGGATTTTTCTAAACCAGAAGCGGTATATCTACAATAATGTCAATCGTTAATTCCATGAGTAAATGACTATAAGATTATCCATTTACTGAGTGAGACGAGGGATAACGCTTAATCCTCAATTGAAAAATTCTTAATTCTATCGGCCAGACCTTTTATTTTTCCAGCATTGAACCCTAGAGCGTTGACCTTTATCTTAGCCTCAGAATAATAGTACTTACGCTCCTCTATTTGCTGCTCTACAAATTCGAGTAACTCCTCCTCTCCTATGTTATTAACCAATGGACGATTGCCTTTCGCGTTCAGTAGTCGGTACGTGATAGACTTTGCATCCATTTCTAGATACACTGTCAACCCAGAGGCATTCATGTCCTTCATATTGTCATAAAAGCATGGGGTTCCTCCTCCTGTGCTTATCAACACATCCGACTTAACCGAGATCAGCTCCTTTAAGTATTTCATTTCGACTCCTCTAAAAAGCGCTTCTCCACCATCAGAAAATATCTTAGATACAGACCTTCCCTCTCTGGATTCAATCAATTGATCAAGATCTATCAAGTCCATATTTAGCTCCTTAGCCAGCTTCTTACCAATAGTCGTTTTGCCACTGGCCATATATCCAATTAGAAATATTTTCATGTGCGGCAAATTTATCCATTAATATCTCGTTACAAGCTTGATTTATCTTTCAGTTTTCAGCTTAACGATTGATTAAATTTGCAACAGAATGAAGAAAATTTCTTTGCTACTTCTAAAGTCTTATTTAGGGCCGTTTGTGCTCTCCTTCTTTATTTGGCTGTTCATTTTTGAGCTTCAATTTTTATGGAAGTACATCGATGACCTTGTAGGAAAAGGATTGAACTTCTTAGTAATAGGAGAATTACTTATGTATGCCTCTGCCCCACTAGTCACTTTCGCTCTTCCTGTTTCTATACTTCTGTCTAGTATTATGACCATGGGGAACCTATCTGAACATTTTGAATTGACCGCTATGAAATCTGCGGGTATGAGCTTGTTCAAAATTATGAGCCCTTTAATTATGTTTATGCTAGTGGTTTCTTTTGCGGCTTTTCTTTTCGCTAATAATATGATGCCAGTGGCTACTCTAAAGTTCAAAACACTCCTTTTTAGTGTGACGAAAAAAGCGCCAACGCTTAACATCACTCCAAATACATTTTATACTGATATAGATGGATTGGTAATTAGAGCACGGGAAAATAACACTGAGACTGGTGAAATGACTGATGTACTCATATATAATCACTCCAAAAATCAAGGGAACAGAAATGTTACCAGAGCCGAAAAGGGGATTATGAATCAAGACGATAAAAGTCGGTACATGGTGCTCACTTTATTCAATGGGGTCAGTTACGATGAGCCATTTGAGAAAGGAAAAACCGAAAGTAAAAAGACATATCCATCCGTTTCATCTAGTTTCGAAAAGAGTATTATTCGCATAGATATTTCCTCTTTAGGATTCGAAAAACAAGATGAAGGACTCTTTAGTCATAGAGAAGAAATGATGACAATCGGCCAACTAGAATTAGGCATTGATTCTGTGGCTAAACGTATGCTAAAGACAGAAAGTGATCGTCAAAAACACGCTTTTAAGGCAATCAGACTTTTCGCCGATTCTTCGTTGGCCAAGATCGATTCTCTAGTCACAGATAGTGTTTACTTCTTTGATCAATTGAGTTCTCAGCAACAAGAAAGGGCCTATGATAAAGCAATCAACCTCAGCAGAAAATCGAGGGAGTTCAATGATAGAACTATCAAACAGCAACTAGGAAAAGAACATCGAATCAATATTCACAATTTAGAATGGCATCGCAAGTTCTTTCTAGGCATGTCTTGTATTATTCTATTCTTTGTTGGTGCCCCTTTAGGTGCAATTACTCGGAAGGGTGGATATGGCTTTCCTACACTTATCGCATTGGGTCTTTTTGTCCTGTACTTCATATTGAGCACAGTCGGAGAAAAAATGATCAAGTCAGGTGCTTTAGAACCTTGGCAAGGAGTATGGCTAAGTGCTTTCATACTCGTTCCGTTAGCCTTATTTTTGACCTACAAAGCTGCTCGAGATTCGAGCATCACTGATTCTGATTTTTACACAAAAATCTGGAATTCTTTCTTGAACCTATTTAAGCGTAAAAAAAGAGAAGTACTCGATGAAAATACTTCAGCTATGTAATAAGCCTCCAAGACCTTCTATAGATGGAGGATGTCTAGCTATGGACGCTCTTACTCAAGGGTTTTTGAAGCAAGGACATGAAGTGAAAATTCTGAGTATTGGCACTCCAAAACACCCTTTTCAAGAAGAAAAACTGGCTTCAGAGTATCTTGAACAAACGCGTTTCGAGAGCATTTTTGTGGACACTAGGGTAAACATTGTAGATGCATTTTCTAACTTACTTACTCAGGATTCATACAACATCAGTCGCTTTTTCTCGCCAGATTTTGACATACGGCTAAAGCGTTTATTGCAACGCGAAAAATTCGATATCATTCAGTTCGAAAGCCTGTTCATGACACCTTACCTGGAAACAGCCAAAAGACATAACAAGGCTAAATGCGTGCTCCGAAGTCATAACTTGGAATACCTCATCTGGCAGCGAATAGCTGATGGAACTAAAAACAAAGCCAAAAAATTCTACCTCAACCACCTAGCCAGAAAACTAGAGCTATTTGAACTGGAGATTATCAAAAAAGTGAACGGGATTGTTACCATCTCAAAAGACGACTATAGCAAGTACACTGAGTTAAAAGCGAAAAAGGAACAAATGATTAATATTCCTTTTGGTATTGACCTTTCGGGATATGAAATGACTTCCTCGGTAAAAGAAGTCTCACTTTTCCACCTCGGATCACTCGCCTGGACTCCTAACCTAGAGGGAGTTACATGGTTCCTTGAAGAAATCTGGCCAGACCTACATCGTTCATTTCCTCAGCTTAAATTTTATATCGCAGGTAGAGATATTCCTAACGAGTTTTCTTCTGAGAAATATAAAAATGTAGAGGTATTGGGTGAAGTTCCAGATGCCAAAGAATTCATCAATTCTCAGGCCATCATGCTAGTACCAATTCTCTCTGCTGGAGGGATGAGAGTTAAAATAATAGAAGGGTTAGCACTTGGTAAAACAATACTAAGTACCACTATTGGTGCTGAAGGAATTGATTACGAGAAGAACAAAGACATTCTCATCGCAGATACGAAAGAAGAATTTATAGCACAAATTCAAAAACTACATGACACTCCTAATTTTTTAGAAGATCAGATGACGCGTTCACGCGACTTTGTAAAAGAAAATTTTGATAATGACCGATTGGTGGACGCATTATTGTCGTTTTACAAAAAACTAATCGGAGACGGAGAATGAAAATACTTGTTGTTCTAAGTAGGTTTCCCTTTCCTTTGGAAAAAGGAGATAAACTGCGTGCCTACCATCAGTTAGTTCATCTCCATCAATCGAATGAAATCATCCTTTGTTGTGTTACAGATAAGCTTCCAACTGAAAATGAACGCAAGGAGATCGAGAAAATATGTTCCAAACTTCATGTATTTAAACTAAATAAACCAAAACAGCTTTTTAGATTAGGATACGCCGCGTTTTCTTCTCGTCCCTTTCAAGTTCACTACTTCTATCAAAAGAGTATCGCTAAGAATATCAAACAAATTATTCAGGAGACCTCTCCGGATCACATTTATGCGCAGCTAGTAAGAACAACAGAATATGTGAAAAACTTCCATGAAATGCCAAAAACGTTGGACTACATGGATGCATTAAATAAAAACTATTCCAGAAGAATAGAAGGTTCGAATGGAGTGAAGAGATTTTTAGTGAAAGAAGAAGCGAAACGTCTGGTGGCTTATGAAAATCTAATCTTCGATTACTTCGAAAAACACACAATCATTTCTGAGCAAGATAAGAACCTTATTTATCATGAGAAGCGTGATGACATTCAAATAGTACCGAATGGAGTTGATTATAGTTATTTCTCCCCTTCGAATGAGAATAGAGAAAAAACCACAGATCTTCTTTTCACTGGGAATATGGGATATTTACCCAATGAAGATGCTGCTCTTTTTCTCATCAAAACAGTGATGCCCAAAATCTGGGAAAATGACGACTCTATCACCCTGTCAATCGCGGGTGCAAATCCTTCTCAGGAGCTTCTAGGGCTGGGTGAAAAAAGAATAAGAATAACTGGCTGGGTGGATGACATCAGGAATGAATTTAATTCCGCAAAGGTCTTCATAGCACCTATGAGACAAGGCACAGGATTACAGAACAAGTTACTGGAAGCCATGAGCATGGAGCTACCGAGCTTAACCACTACTTTAGCTAATAATGCACTAAGAGCTATCCCAAACAAGCATTTGTATGTGTATGAAAACACCGAACACCTAGTCTCTCTGGTGATGCACTTGTTGACTGATGATAAGCAACGATCTGAAATGGGAAAAACGGCACGTCAGTTCATCCTAGAAAAGTATTCATGGGATAGCGCTAACAAAATACTTCAGGAGTTAATAACTAGCTAAAGCATTTTCTTGTTCTAGGTACGAAGCAATGGTACTTTTGTCCAAAATCCCTCACATGTATAAACTCCTTCTTAGACCTATACTTTTTAAATTTCAAGCAGAAAAAGCACACAACATTACCTTGGGGTTGTTAAAAAATGGATTTAAAATCCCTGGAGTTAAAGCACTATTCAAAAGCATTTACACAGTGAAAAACCCAAAGCTGGAAAAGGAGCTTTTTGGCATCAAATTTCCAAACCCTATTGGCTTGGCAGCTGGCTTAGATAAAAATGCAGAAGTGGCTGCTGAAATGGGAGCGCTAGGGTTTGGGTTTATCGAAGTAGGAACTGTGACTCCAAAACCTCAAGATGGCAACCCCCAACCGAGGCTTTTTAGATTAAAATCAGACCAAGGACTCATCAATAGAATGGGATTCAACAATCACGGCGTTGAAGCGATGGTAGAAAAGCTGAAAAAAATGCCTAAAAATGTAATTATCGGTGGAAATATTGGGAAAAACAAAGTCACCCCAAATGAGGACGCTACTACTGATTACATCATCTGCTTTGAGGCTCTATTTGACTATGTACACTACTTTGTAGTCAATGTAAGTAGTCCAAACACACCAGGATTAAGAGATCTTCAAGACAAGGAACCTTTGACAGCTCTTTTAAATGAATTACAGCGAAGAAACAACACCTACCCCACTCCAAAACCCATTCTACTTAAAATAGCCCCAGACTTATCAGATGATCAACTTGATGATATCATCGAAATCGTGGACTCTACAAAAATAGCGGGTGTAATTTCTACAAATACAACCATTAGCAGAGAAGGCCTGACAACCAGTTCCAAAATAATTTCTGAAATTGGAAATGGAGGCTTGAGTGGAAAACCACTTACAGAAAGAAGTACTGAAGTGATTAGGTACCTTAAAGAGAAATCTCAAAATGCATTTCCTGTAATTGGAGTTGGTGGAATATGCTCGGTAGATGATGCCTTGGAAAAATTGGCCGTTGGAGCCGATCTCATTCAGGTGTATTCAGGGTTTATTTATGAAGGTCCAAGGTTAATCAAGAAAATTAATCAGGCCATCCTAAAAGGAAAATAGTATATCTTCTTTATTTGAGAATAAAAGTGTTATAAATTACCACCTGATTTTAACATTACTCTTAGTACTATTGTCTACCTTTTTTTCAAAGGTATAGTCTTCATACGCCTATCAAGTAAGGTGATGTTTAAAATGCACAAATACTATTCAAAATGACCTTAAATAGATCCCTCGCACTACTAACCATTCGTTTACTTCTTGGTTTTATATTTCTTATGCAAGGCTTTGGCAAAGTCTTTACTTGGGGAGTTGAAAACCTTTACAACATGGAGTTTTTTATAGGAACCTACGAGGGAATTCTACCCAAATTTCTCATCTATTTCACAGCTTACTATACTTCATATGTAGAACTATTAGGAGGATTGCTGCTAATCATTGGATTTAAAAGAGATATGGCTCTGTATACCCTAGTCTCAGTACTTGTGATCGTCACATTTGGCCACGGTCTGGTAGAACCTATTTGGGATTTATCTCATGTGATGTACAGAGCCATGCTACTAATACTTCTTTTACTTCTGCCAAAAGAGTGGGACCGTTTTTCGATAGATGCACTTCTGATTAAGAAAGTAAACAAAAACTAAAAAAGGGTTTCTCTATCATTATTTCAGATAAAGACACCCTTTTAATTGACATGAATTAGTTTCTTCCTGCAGTTACTCCACCATCAGTATCCCAAATAGCACCTGTTACCCAAGAAGCCTTATCTGAAAGCAAAAAAGTGATACTATTTGCCACATCTTGTGGTGTTCCATTTCTTCCTATTGGGTGGAACAGAGAAAATATAAAAATGTTCATCGAAATTCAATCGCTTGTAACTTAGCTATGTCACAAGACCGCTCCACTCAATAATCCCCTCCCGCGCATTTCACTGGATAGTTACTTTTTTACTTTGAATTAATTTATCTCCCTCTCTCAAACTTAGTACATAATTTCCAGAAGGAAGATCTGTAATATCTACCATCAAAGTGGTTTTCACATCTACTACAGGAATCGACTTTACCAACTTCCCTTGAAGATCATACAATTCATACACAGCTAATGGAGAGACTTGTCGTGCTTGATAGATATTCAAATATTCACTCGCTGGAATGGGTGAGGCTTTGAAATATTCTTTGTTCTCCACTTCGATTTCAGAAACAGTGTCGGATAAGTGACAATCCTCTACCAGACAGCCATGCTCATCTACTTTTACTAGCCACCCCTGTTGATAGGGTGGTTCTGTCAACTCCTGTGCTGGCCAGCGGTCTTCTGATTCTCCGCAGAAGATATATCCTCCATCACTAGTAGCTCTTAAATCATATAGCTCATGGTCATCAAAATCTAAATCTAGGTGCTTGTACCTACGCTGCCATAGTAGTTCTCCATCTTCGCTCACCTTGGCCAGAAAAGCACTCTTATCATCTGGAACTGTATTTGTATCAATATGGATTCCTCCTAACACATACCCCCCGTCTTCTGATTTGACTATTTGTCGGCCATCGTGAAAAGGATTATAATCGTCTTGCCAAACAGGGGTATGCCATAAAAAGTTTCCCAAAGTATCAAACTTCAAAACCGCTGGTATAATTCCAAAAGCGCCTCCATCATCCCAGGCAGATGAGGCAACTATCTTATCCTCTTCTAATATCGCATCACTAACCCATCCATTCCATTCATCAAACGATGTATTAAACTCCCAAGTTAACTCACCATTTGCGTTTAGTTTTTGTACAATTGAAACACTTTCTTCTAAAACTCTGGGGAAGAACCCCCCCCCATCCTCAGTAGGGAGCACTACATCGCATATATCTGGATCTTGTGCTGTAGCATACTCATACGTCCATAATAGCTCCCCCTCTGGTGTGATCTTTTGAATCATAAAATCATTCGCTGTAGTTTCTCCTATTATGTTACTCAACACCAGAAAATTCCCATCTGAGGAAATCTCCATTCGCTTGGTAGCTATAAAACCTGATGACGGATAATCTTCATTCACATAAGGAGAATAAAAGCGAAAGGTCTCTAATGTATCTCCTAACAAATTAAATGTTATTAAATATCCTTGTCTAACTCCCTCTTCATCAAAACTAAATCCACTAAGAACAAGAGTGGTGTCATTAAAAAATTGTAAATCAGGGTTTTGTGACCACAACTGATAATCATCCAAACCTCCATAGTCTTCCTGGAAAAGAAAATTTCCTTCCAAGTCAAATTGGGAAAAAATCGTAGGAGTCGCATTCGGGTTCAATGAATCACCTAAAATCCCTGTTGAATAATATCCATCGTCAGTCTCTATGACACTAGTAAGAATCGTATTTGGAAACTCACTATTATACCTCACATTAAAACGCTCCTGTCCAATGAAGGAGAACCAAAAGAAAAGGAAGCCTGCAAGCAGGCTTCCTTTTAAACTCAATATGTTAGTGAATGATTTCAATCTTCTTTGAACTTAAAATAGACTTTTGATTCATGATCTGAATCATATATGAACCCGCAGGCCATTTAGTGGTGTTTAAAGATAGGTGTTGTACCTCATTATTCAAAATACGCTGTTCTATTACTTTCCCCTCTACATTAAGTACGACCAATCTGTCTGGAGTTTCTAATTGATTCGGAAAGTCAGAAAGTCGTTACCTTGAATTAATTGAGATCAATGGTCCGATAACTATCGGATAGTGACTTTTTTACTTTGAATTAATTTATCTCCCTCTCTCAGGCTCAACACATAATTTCCAGAAGGAAGATCTGTAATATCTACCATCAAAGTGGTTTTCACATCTACTACAGGAATCGACTTTACCAACTTCCCTTGAAGATCATACAATTCATACACAGCTAATGGAGAGACCTGCTGTGCTTGGTAGATATTCAAATATTCACTCGCTGGAATGGGGCCAACTTTGAAGTATTCTTTGTTCTCTACTTCGATTTCAGAAACGGTGTCGGATAAGTGACAGTCTTCTACCAGACAGCCATGCTCGTCTACTTTTACCAGCCAGCCCTGTTGATAGGGTGGTTCTGTTAGCTGTTGTGCTGGCCAGCGGTCTTCTGATTCTCCGCAGAAGATATAACCGCCATCACTAGTAGCTCTTAGGTCATATAGCTCATGGTCATCAAAATCCAAGTCTAGGTGCTTGTACCTGCGCTGCCACAGCAGCTCCCCTTCTTCACTTACTTTAGCCAGAAAAGCACTCTTATCATCGGGTTCTACTGAACTATCATAATGAATACCTCCTAGCACATATCCCCCGTTTTGTGATTGCACTATTTGTCTTCCTTTATGGTTAGGACTGTAATCATTCTGCCAAACTGGAGTATGCCACAAGAAATTTCCTAAAGTGTCAAATTTTAAAACACTTGGTATAACACCAAATTCACTGTCATCATTCCATGAAGATGCGGCAATAATCAGATCATCTTCTATAATAGCATCACGCACTCGCCCATTCCATTCATCAAACAATGTATTAAACTCCCACATTAATAGACCTTCACTATTCAGTTTTCGTACAAGAGAAATACTTTCTTCTAAAATTCTTGGAAAGAAAATCCCCCCCCCATCCTCAGAAGGGAGCACCACGTCACATATATCTGGATCCTGCGCTGTAGCATACTCATAAGTCCATAAGATCTCCCCCTCTGGGGTGATCTTTTGAATCATTATATCATTTCCTGTTATTTCTCCAATAACATTGCTCAATAATAGAATATTCCCATCACCTGAGAGTTCCAAACGTTTGGTTCCTATAGAATTTGATAAGGGATAGTTTTCTTCTATATATGGTGAATAAAAACGATGTGTTTCTATAGTATCTCCCTCTAAATTATATTTCATAAAATATCCTTGTCTTGTCCATTCTTCATCGAAAGATATTCCACTATTAATTAAAACACTATCATTAAGAAAAACTAGGTCAGAGTTTTGCGAACTTAAGTGAGCATCACTATTATTCGTGTTTCCTCCATACGACCGTTGGAACATGCGTTCTCCACTGCCACTAAATTGAACAAACAATGATGGTCGTCCATTTGAAATTCCAACAGAATCTCCTACAAATCCTGTAACAATATAACTTCCATTCGATTCAACTAAACTCGTGAATATCGTATTAGGGAACTCACTATTATACCTCACATTAAAACGCTCCTGTCCAATGAAGGAGAACCAAAAGAAAAGGAAGCCTATAAATAGGCTTCCTTTTAAACTTAATATGTTAATGAATAATTTCAATCTTCTTTGAGCTTAGAATGGACTTTTGACTCATGATCTGAATCATATACGAACCAGCAGGCCATTTGGTGGTGTTTAAAGATACTTACATTAGTCCAATGTCAAGAGTCGAAAGTCCTTAGTCACCCGATAACTATCGGATAGTTACTTTTTTACTCTGCAATAATTTACTTCTCTCTCTCAGACTCAACACATAATTCCCCGAACTCAAATCGGTAATATCTACCATTAGTGTCGTGTTTTTATCGGCAGAAGGAATCGACTTTACCAACTTTCCTTGAAGATCATACAATTCATACACAGCTAATGGAGAGACCTGCTGTGCTTGGTAGATATTCAAATATTCACTCGCTGGAATGGGGCCAACTTTGAAGTATTCTTTGTTCTCTACTTCGATTTCAGAAACGGTGTCGGATAAGTGACAGCCCTCTACCAGACAGCCATGCTCATCTACTTTTACTAGCCACCCCTGTTGATAGGGTGGTTCTGTTAGCTCTTGTGCTGGCCAGCGGTCTTCTGATTCTCCGCAGAAGATATATCCTCCATCACTAGTAGCTCTGAGGTCATAGAGTTCATGATCATCAAAATCCAAGTCTAGGTGCTTGTACCTGCGCTGCCACAGCAGCTCCCCTTCTTCGCTTACTTTAGCCAGAAAAGCACTTTTATCGTGCGGCTCTACTGAACTATCATAATGAATACCGCCTAGTACATATCCCCCATTTTGTGATTTGACTATTTGTCTTCCTTTATGGTTAGGACTGTAATCATTCTGCCAAACTGGAGTATGCCACAAGAAATTTCCTAAAGTGTCAAATTTTAAAACACTTGGTATAACACCAAATTCACTGTCATCATTCCATGAAGATGCGGCAATAATCAGATCATCTTCTATAATAGCATCACGCACTCGCCCATTCCATTCATCAAACAATGTATTAAACTCCCACATTAATAGACCTTCACTATTCAGTTTTCGTACAAGAGAAATACTTTCTTCTAAAATTCTTGGAAAGAAAACCCCCCCCCCATCTTCAGTAGGGAGCACCACGTCACATATATCTGGATCTTGTGCTGTAGCATACTCATACGTCCATAAGATCTCTCCCTCTGGAGTCATTTTTTGAATCATAAAATCATTCGCTGTAGTTTCCCCTATTATGTTACTCAACACCAGAAAATTCCCTTCTGAGGAAATCTCCATTCGCTTGGTAGCTATAAAATAATCTGAATCATATCCCTCTCCAAAATGCGGAGAGTTAAATCTAATCATACTCAACGAATCTCCTTGGTGGTCTGAAAACATTATATATCCCTGAATAAGACCCTCTGCGCTATATGTCTTTCCACTATGAGCATAAACAGTATCATTGTAGAATTTGATATCAAAATTCTCAGAACCAAAAAAACTATTCTCCAATTCACTTTGGGCTCCGCCCAATAAATTCTGAAACAGGTATTCTCCTTCAAAATTAAACTGTGCTATTGACATAGGGCGGGCTGTTGTCTCCCCATCTCCTAAAAAACCCATAACCATATAACCCGAATCATTTTCAATCACATTCGTTAAAATCGTAAAAGGTAAGCCACTGCTATATCTTATGTTAAAGCGTTCCTGAGAAAATCCAGAAATCGAAAATAGAAGAAGGAGTAATATTACTCCTTCTTCTTTTACATCAATTATGTTAGTGAATAATTTCAATCTTCTTTGCATTTAAAATAGACTTTTGACTCATGATCTGAATCATATACGAACCAGCAGGCCATTTGGTGGTGTTTAAAGATAGGTGCTGTACCTCATTATTCAAAATACGCTGTTCTATTACTTTCCCCTCTACATTAAGTACGACCAACCTGTCTGGAGTTTTTAACTGCTGGCTGTAATCTAGTGTAATGTTTAGAAGGTAGGCTGCTGGGTTTGGATATATCTCTACCACTGGTTCCTTTAAGAAGGGATTTATACCTCCAGAAATTTGGGCAGATTTAAACAGGTTTTCTCCATAGGCAGGAGGTGTAAAATACTCCGTACCAAAGTAAAAATTCATAATATGCCGAGCCCTTTTCCCTCCAAAGGTATAGTAGCTCTGTGCTAGCTCTTTTAAGGCTGTTTGTGCTAATGGGGGTGTATTTTTCCAGCTCCCTCCATAATTAGTATACACCTCTTTTTTAAGCTCATACCAGTCCTTGAACGCTTCTATCTCATCCTCTACCCGCTGATTTCTTACTTCTCTTCTGTCTTCCACACTAGCCCTGTAAGCTTCTGCTTCTATAAGGTCTCCTCCGCCCAATGCCATTTCTGCCAGGAGCATGTCTGCATGTAATCCATCCAGCGTGAGCATGATATCAAAAACACCTTCAGGGTCTTCTCCGCTTAAGGTTTTTACTCTCATGAGCACATTCTTCGCATGAATTTCCTTCGTTTTGGCTATGGCCATATCCTGTAATAGCTCTGTTTTAAAGGTTTTCTGGTTTCGCGCGGCATACAAGAGGTCGATCAGGTACTCTGGCATGGGATCTGCTTTTTTACGTAGGTATTTGATCAGGCTTTTGTCTTTTAATAAGTCAGGATTGGCCACCAGTATTTCAAAGGCTATAGGATGTGGAAATACAGACGTCCTGTTCAGTACTTTATACATCACTTCTTTACTTACAAATGGGGAGGTGGCCAGTAGCTTCTCTCTCATAATCCATACCTCATCTGACCATGAAAAATCTACTTCCTCTTGTAGTTCCTCGGTTTCTCCATTATCTACCATGGCAGCATATACATAGCTGATGC
This sequence comes from Flavobacteriales bacterium, assembly GCA_965224545.1. GTDB lineage: Bacteria > Bacteroidota > Bacteroidia > Flavobacteriales_D > Sanyastnellaceae > ASP10-05a. Next base: position 228,608 of record CBDCZM010000001.1, read on the forward strand.
CATCATACTCTATCTCTGCATCGTCTGCCACTGTTTGGTAATCGTCCAATTTCCCATCAGTAATGGTTCCTATAGGAAACAGAGATTCTTGAGGACATTGATTTTCATTAGGAGATACAAAATTTGGAGTGACATTGGCAGAGAAGTTCAAAGTTTCTAAACTGTATTCCCCACTCCAAGCATAATAAGTCACCAATCCATCTATCTGTGCCCCAGTATGATTAAAATGACGCTGCTCTGGGTCGGGAGTGTCTGTGACTTCCATTAACGAAAACTCATTTCCAGCGTCAGTCCAATCTATGTCAGTATTATCTATAACAGCTTCCCCTTGCTGGCTGCCCATGTACGCCATGGGATCATTGTCTGGAAATTCTGCGGCTCTAATGTCTGTTTTGTTTTCTGTATACACATTACACACAAAGCGCAGTCCTGTAGGAGAGGTTCCATAACCAGTATTGTCTCCATTGGCTAATGTGCCGTTTTCCAGCCCGTTCAGGTAGTTTTTTCTTACTTCTGCATCTACTCCTAAAATGTCTCTTACCCGTATACCCACAGTAGGTACATTGTACTGGTAGCTTCCATTTTCCTGATAGCCATTTATTGTGTTTTCCCCTACTTCAAATGCTCCACAGCCATCGAGTACAATTCCTTCTCTATCACTAAAAAGATTGTTATCCAGGGCTGCAATTCCTGTTGGATCTCCCAGAGTGAAATTATTTAATATCAGCGACTGGTAACACTCTCCATAGTTGTAAATCCCCATCCTGCATTTAGTGAATCGGGAATCTCTAACAATCATCCCATTAAAACGCCCATCGGAAATTTGAGCATCTATGCCTTTATAAAAATTAGAAAATCTACAATTTTTCACATCGTAGATGGCATCCATAGTAGAAATCCCAGTTCCTAACTGCTCCCATTCAGTAATTTGCTCCGAATCATTGGTAAATACACAGTCCTTGAAAGCATATCCTTTTACCTCTGCATATTTTACATGAGTCTGAAAATCCTCATTAGGAAAATGAAGACTAAAGGCCTCGTTCTTTTTAAACTGACAGTCGTCAAAGCTAACCATTGGCTGATCGGAGCTATTTAAGTTCACTGAACGAGATAGATCTATAGCTACCAGATTGTTTGTAAGTCCAACATTATTCAAATTGATTTCTGCCCCTTCCCATGTGGGTAGACTCCCTAAATTTTGAATATTTGGGTTTTCGTCTCTGGTATAAATGGCTTGTTTGGAATTTCGGATTTCTCCTCCATTCATCACTAGTTTTCCTGGAGCCTCTGGGGTGGAACTATCAGAATAAATAACAACCCCTTCCCAATTCGGATTACAACTGGTCAGTACACAATTATTAAGGATCAATGTAGCCCCCTCTTGTAGCACAAAGATGGAGGGAATAAAATCGCCAGTGCTACTTTCTCCGTTAAATAATAAGGTTTTATTGGTTAACTCTACTGTAGTACCAGCAGCTATAACCACAAGTGGTGCTCTGGTAGCCCATATTTCTTCTTCTAAAGAAGATGTGAAATCCTCTGAAAAACCAGCAAAGTCATTAAACGCAGCATTCCAATCCTCCTGGTCATCACAAAACTCAAATGCCGGTTGAACTTCTCCTGAAAAATCACTTTGACTACATTCATTACAGAGGGTACTTACTTGAAATTCATAGGTAGAATCTATCAAGTCCAGCCCATTAATCACTGCCATATCCAAAGCTGTTTCTTCGGTAAGATAAAACCATTCAGTAGTCCCAACTACTCGATAACGTATTTCGTATCCATTAGCCCCAGAGTTAGCATCTGTCCAAGTTATTTCCACCGAATTATCTGATAAAAATAGGACTTCAACATTCTCTGGAGTTTCACATGTTACATCCAAAGCTGTTATTTCTATATCCTCTAAATAGAGGCAGCCTAAAACTGAGTTTTCATATAAAAATGAGTATGTTCCTACTGCAAGCCCTGAAATATTTGAGGTAGAAATATTGAGGTTAGTGCCTGCTGCATCGAACCATGAAATTGTTTCTGTACCTGCATTATTTGGCACTGAAATGGTGATGTTAATCTCTCCGTTACTTTCTGTGGAACAGGTGTTTGTAATTGTTTCTGAGTACTGAATCTGGCTTTCTTCCAAAGTGATGTTGACAATCTCTGTTTGATTAGAGCATCCCGAAGCATCTTCTACTGTTAGCTCATATACTCCAGGTGTAAGGTTGGGGTCTTCTTCTGAGGAGATTAATTGACCATTTTCATTTCTCCAATTGAAATGAACATTCGGAGTACCACTGATGGTAACATCTACATCATAGGTATGGTCACAGTCCAATACTCCTTCTTCATAACTTACGATGTAAGGACTCAGGTAACCCACCTCTATAAATACGGGTTGGCTTTTCGAGCACCCCGTACCGATATCTGTAACTAGAATCTGATACTCTCCAGCCTCCAGATTCTCTAAGATGGTTTGGTCATTGGCTAAAAATCCGTTAGGTCCGGTAACTGTTATAGAGGTTCCCATTCCAGAAATGTCTGTCGCCAGAAACGAGAATGAGCCATCATTAGCGGCAGCACAGCTCACATTGTTCTGGTTTAGCACCAGAATCCCAATTTGAGCTGGAACGGGAAGGGCTATTTGTTCTTGGATAGTACATCCATTATGATCTACCACTTCCACACTATAAGACCCAAAGAATACGTTATCTAAATCTTCTGTGTCATATAAAAGTGGGGTTAATGTTCCCTGAGGAGAAGAAACGGAAAACCAATTATACTCATAAGGAAGCTCTCCCCCCTGAACAGTGAGATCAACACTTAAAAAATTCGAATCATAACATTGGTCTCCACTTACGGTATAAGATAGACTAAGTGGATTATTCGCGCAGCAATCTGTATTTTCTATGATGACTTGCTCGGTTTTAAAACATCCAGTTAAAGAGGTGATTCCTACGGTATATGCGCCCATTGGTAGATCATTCCAACTTCCATTATCAGCGAGAACAGTTCCGTCTGGGTTGACTAAATAGAGTTCCCAATCATCATTAAAGTTCGCTGTTCCTATTTCACCTCCGATGATATGAGTAGGATCATCACAGGAGGGCTGTATAACGGTCAATTCTGGAATTGAAACAGAGGAACTCTCCAGTAACGTAGCAGAACCAGTCAATAAACAATCCTGAGTAAAAAATGAATTTGGGTTCACTAGCCCCTGTAACGGAAAGTTACCTTCATAATCTACTCCCTCCTCATTAGGAGCTTTAGCTGTTACCTTCCACCAGTAAGTTCCCATAGGAACATTATAAAGTATGCTTCCAACAGAGAGAGGTGTATTTGAATTGTCCGACCATTCCACTTCATATTGTGCGGCTGTCCATCCACCAGAAATAATTAATTCAATGCTTCCTGTACCTCCTTCACATACTGGTTCGGTAAGTACGGTTGTTTCAGAAACTACTGATGCTGGTTCTAACAGTTCGACCGTAAATGTCCTTGAACATCCATTTTCTGTCCAGCGTAGTTCATATGTTCCAGGACACAAATCAACTAAGGGAGTAGAAAAAGGCTGAAATGTGCCATTATCAAATGCCCATTCAGCATCCCCGTTAGCCAAAGAGGGTATCTCTTTTATCTGAATCTTTCCGTCACATTCTCCAAAACAAGAAGCATGAGTAATATCAAACACAGATCGATGAAAAAGTTGGTGACTCACCACAGGAGAATGTCCTATGCATCCATCCCCATCTTTTAAATCATCTATCTGAAATACCAACGTTCCTATCTCATTCGCATTTGTACTTTCCACTGTTATGTTGAACTGGTAGGAGGCATTGTTTGCCAGCGTTCCTGCTGGTAATGTGAAATTTCCATTGGCATCCAGTAGTACATTAGGGTCACTACTGGTATAAGTCAACATAGATGAATAATCTCCCTGATCCATACCATCAGCAAAAAGGGATGATTTCAAACCAAAATTTAAGGCTGTATTATAAATCTGTGAATCATTAATATCTGGACTAATGGTCACCTGTAACTCCATGTCATCACATGCCTCGGGATTCAGATTTTCAATAGAGACACTCACAGGAGAGGCAGATGATGGGATGAATACCACATCATCCAGAAACATGGTATAGTAATAATTGGCTTGAGTGATTTGTTCTGTTTCAGCCACACTGAACTGAATGCCATTTTCCATCGTGTTTAACTCTACTACCTCTATTTCTTCATACCACATATTTTCTATGGAACTAAGCGATGGAGAATGCGATAAATTCACAGATGCCGCAGGAAAAGGCCCATTTTCAACTCCATTACAATTATTCCCTGAAGTAAATCCTATTCTATTTTCAATTTGATTAATATCCTGAAGGTTTGTCTGATATGCCCAGTAGTACTTGAATACATATTTTGTATCTGTTGGTGTAAATGAGGTGGTAACCCCTCCATACAAATCATGCTGATTATCTTTCGCTCTAGAAAAACGCATGTAACTTTCATTTTCAGTATATAAGGGATCGGTACTTAATGAATTGGTGTTGCCATATAAGTTTTCAGGAGGGATGGGTGAAAAATTCAGGGGTAAATATGGAAGTACTGTCCAAATAAAATTTGGTTCATTGACTCTATTCAAGTGAGCATATCCATGAGAATCCCAACAAGACAAATCAAAACCAGGAGTTGTACAAGTGCTTTGATAACTCCCAACATCATTATATTCAAATCCTGAGTTGCAAATTAAATTACATCCATTTGTGCAGTCCTTAATCTCAAACAGTTGATCTGTAGCACAAAACCCTCCTTCGTCACTAGTCACTTCCAGAGAAATGGTATAGCTCCCAACTCCCAATCCATCGAGGATCAAGGAAGCAGAAGTGCCTACACTTACTCCATTCATAAGCCAATTAAAACTTGAGTTTGACAAAAAAGGAGCTGTAGGAGCAGAAAGCTCAATAATTCCTAAACATGGGTCAAAATTATCGGTATTGAATTCAGAGCTTATTAACTCAAAATCTCCAAGACATTGTGCATTAAAAATCCCTATGGATAAAAGATTTTCATAAGAAGAAAGGTGGGGGTAAACCACCTCTAGCCATGAACCCATTCTATCAATTTGTCCTTGGCTAAACAACCTTCTGACTCCATCTGAATTTCGAGACATATAATTCTCTGGAATGTCATAGAGGTCAGTTACATTACCGTCTATAGGTAAGTCCAGTGGGTTAGGGAAAGGAACCCATGTGTCAGGGAAAATCGGAGTCAACGTGGAGTAAGGAATATTTTCCTGACAAGAGTTTCCTACATCAATTCCATTTTCATCATAGAAAGGCCCTGCTATATCATTTCCCATATTTAGAATAGAAGGTGGAGTATCACATATTCTATCTCCTTCCTGCTCGCACGTTTCTAGTGTTAGTCCAAAACACCCTGTGTCTGTGTGTCCTAGCCCAAATCGATGGCCTACTTCGTGTGAAATCGTTCCGTTTAATGGGAAATTTGAATCAAGACTAAAGTCATTATTCACATCCGCACTTTCCAGTCCAAAAGCAAAATGCGTAATCCCTACATAGTCATGATACCCACTAGCACCTGTAAAATAATCAGCTTCATATGGGACAACAGTAGAACTTACCCCCAATGCGGTAAAGCTGCTTGCTATAACAATATTTAAATAGTCGGTACTTGGGAAAATGGTTGCATTTCCTTCAAACACTACTTCAGAAACCATTTCGTTACTCAACATTTGAGTGGCTGGATAAGGGTTTTGGTAACGCATTATTCCCTGATACGCTCCTCCTCCTACATCAGACCATTCCGTCTGTGAACTACTCCATGGAAATGGAACAGAAGTTTGTGCTAGACAAAAACTTATATTGGAGTTGATTCCTCCTTCATAGTCTCCTGCATAAGCACTATTTAGCCCTTCTATAGCAGAAGCAACTTGTTCATTACTAATGTTTGAGCCTTGACTATATGGCTCTCCTTGGTGAATCACATGCACCACTACCGGAATAATGAATTTTTCATTGTTCAAAATTTGCCCATTGAATAAGGCTCGGTTCTGAGAACTGTATCCTAGAGAAACTCGCTTGGATAATGCAATTGCATTTTTTAGATGGTTTTCATGGAGTATTTCATAATCAGGATTTAGACGAAAAGCTTCTTTCAGGTCTTCGTCATGTTTACAAAATGGAGTATTCTGAGATTGGATCGCAGAAGTGATGAGCAAAGCCCACCATAGCATAAGTAGTAATTTAGTTTTCATTTAAAATTTGTTTAAGGCATTACACGAATTGAATTTGCTAAAGTAGTATTTAGCTGATTACAAGAGTGGTATAGGTAGAAAATTTATTTTGAATATGCATGGTTGTTTTTGTTTGAAGTACAAATAAACCAAGCCAGAACGTAATCAATTTACGTTATAAAAACTATTTTTTTAAGGCATGAGCGCTTCAGAATAAGAGAACTTGTTCAGAAGCAAAAAGCATAGATAGTTCATCGGACAAGGTTTTTCTAATAGATGCAAAGAGCTGATAATAAGTTGCCTCAATGCTTTGAATTTCAACCTTGCTGTTCCGAACTTCAATCTTTCTGCTCCGACCTCTGAGCTTTCTATTCAGAAACTGTATGCATAGTGTTCCAAGCTTCAACCTTTCTGTTTCAAACTCTGAACTTACTGTTCCGAACTCCAAATGTGCTGCTTTGAACTTCAGACATGCAGTTCTGAACTCCATACTTGCTCTGCTGAACTCTATACTTGCTGTTCCGAACTATAAACTTGCTCTTCAGAAGCTCCACTCTTGGTGTTCTAAACTTCATACTCGCTGCTCTGAATACTAAACTTACTGTTTAGGAACTCTACACTTGCTGTTCTGAACTCCATACTTACTGTTCTGAACACTAAACTTACTGTTTAGGAACCGCACACCTGCCGTTCTGAACTCCACACCTGCTATGCTAAACTCTATACGTGTTGTTGAGGAACTTCACGCTTGGTGTTATAAACAGATTTGTTGTAGTTTTCACACACGTTTTATCAGAAGTTTTTGACCTCTGATAAAACACACATTAACTAATTTAAAAAACACCATCACAAATGGCGCAAGACAATCAAGTTTCTGCCAGCCTCACAGCTGAGCAGATAAAAGCAATGAAAAATAATGTGGTAAGCATTAAAAATCAACTCAATTTTCTGGTGAATCTCACCCCACAGGAAAGGCAATCTTATCCTAAAATGGCAGATATACTCAAACCATTTAGCTTTTCGGTTTTTGGCTGGTTCTTTTTCCCTTTACCAGCGTTAAAAAATTCAACCATAGCACAGGCTATGATTGAATTTTTTGCCTTGTTAAAGGAAAAACCAATCTTGCCAAAATTCCGAAAAGCTAACTAATTTGAGTATAAAACAGTAGCATTTGTAAGCAAATCTCTGGAGTACGGAAAAGAAAATTCCAACTTAGTTCCTCCCTATTTAGATTTTAAAGAATTTGAAAAAGACATGAAGCTGGTAGCAGACCTACAAACTATTTTACGTCCACTACGAAGTTTAGTAGATGCTATATTGAACTAATCCTCGGATACCCTCGTAAGCCGAAGTAACTATCCCCAGTTAGGATATGTAATATAGGTACAACTATTAAATCCAAAAGGAATGTACCAAAAGAAAAGTAAAACACTATTACAAAAAGCACAAGAGGAAGTTCCCGATTTTGTACCATTAGTAAACAAACTTACCAAAAGTTTTATGGTGAACGGAAAGTCAGAAAGCACCTTAAACAACTACTTGAGATGCCTCTCTCACCTGGCATTACACTATAATAAAAGCCCAGAAACTCTAGAGAAGGAGCAGATAAATGACTACCTCTATCACTGCCAGAACCTACATAAAACCCCTTCGGAAAGCTTTTTTAAGCACACCATCTTTGGGCTAAGAGCAGTTTATAAAGTGCTAGGGATGGAGCAGAAAAGAGTAGCACTCCCTCAGATTAAACGTCAAAACGAGCTGCCTGTAGTTCTAAATAGAACAGAAGTTAAAGAACTCCTCAAGTCTCCTAAATACCTTAAGCACAGACTCATGTTATCTCTTCTTTACGGCTGCGGACTGCGTAGCTATGAGCTCTGTAATCTACTCCAGTCAGATGTGGACTTCGAACGAAAAACACTATTGGTAAAAAAAAGAAGGGGAACACAGATAGGTATCTGCCATTAAACGACATGCTTATCAGAGGGTTAAAATCATACCTCACCACAGAAAACCCTGTAAACTATCTATTTAACAGTCAAGTAACCGATAACGGAAAACCTCTCCCCATCACCACCAGAGCCATACAATGGGTCATCAAAGAAAGCCGCTCTAAGGTAAACACTAAGAAAAAGTACACTGCCCATACACTCCGGCACAGCTACGCCACACATTTGCTAGAATCGGGTCTGAATATCATGAGCCTAAAAGAACTGCTAGGCCACGCCCATATCCAAACCACCATCATATACTTACATGTAGCTAATACTGGTAGCTCTGTGAAGTTTAGTCCGCTAGACACACTTTACTCCCAGTAACCCCTGTACGCCAAACACACCGTGGCAGATGTCTTAAATTTAGAAGCAGATCAGCTAGACTCCATAGCCAGTAACTCATGGAGAAGCAGAACCCTTCATGCCATCAGAAAATGCCGCACTAAACACTTAGGAGGCCACCTAGACTGGTGCCTACAGTGCCATAAACTACACCTACAGTTCAACTCATGCAGAAACCGACACTGCCCTACCTGTCAAGGACATAAGCAAGAGGAATGGCTTCAGGCACGTAAGAAAGAGCTGCTGAATGTGCCTTACTTCCATGTTGTTTTTACGCTTCCATCAGAGTTAAATGAGGTAGCGTTGCAACGCCCAGACATACTCTACCCCATACTCTTCAAAACCTCATGGAACACACTATCCGCCTTTGGAGACAACCCCAAACACTTGGGAGCCAAAATGGGCATGATAGCCATCCTGCACACGTGGGGTCAGAACCTGAGCCTCCACCCACACCTGCACTGCATAGTGCCTAAGGGCGGAGTCACACCATCAGGAAACTGGAAAAAAGGAACAGGCAAAGGAGACTTTTTGTTCTCCGTAAAAGCTATGAGTATAAAGTTCAGAGGGCTATTGGTGGCAGAACTGCGAAAAGAACTTCCAGAACTTCCTCAAGCTTTATACGACTCTCTATTCCGCCAAAAGTGGGTAATTTACGCCAAGCCACCCTTGGGGAATGCAGAAAACATAGTAGAATACCTAGGGCGTTACACCCATAAAATAGCCATCAGTAACCACCGCATACTAAAAGTAAATAAAGAAAAAAGAGAAGTTACCTACAGTTTAAAAAATTACAAGCAAGGCGGAAAACGCACCACCCAAACTCTGAGTACTAAAGAATTCATCAGAAGATTCCAGCAGCATATCCTACCCAAAGGATTTACCCGCATACGGCACTATGGATTTTTAAGCAGTGCATGGAAAAAGGAGAAGCTGGCTCACTTACAGCAGAAGTTAGCAGATAGAAACGCAGAGGTCATATCACACTGCATAAAGGAAGAAGGCACACTGCACAGAAAATGCCCGAGCTGTAAAACAGGAAAATTAGTAACCCTAATCACCTTTGATAAACGTGGGCCTCCTAAGAATTACCTGAACATAGCTAAATCCAAACTACTGAAAATGAACTCATAAAATAAGAACGGCATAGCTGTATGGCGGAGCCATGTCTAAAAATCAGAAAAACGCTCTAAAACCTACAGAAACGAGTTCCATTAAAATGAAAAACCAAACCAAGTACTAACTCTATACCACTAGAATAGCTCAGATATTACTGCCTCAAAGTACTCTGCTACCCAGAGCGTCCATCTTTCTTCTCGAATTACCCCTTATGTTCTAACGGATCAGTCAACAAGATATATAGCGTTGGCCTATCGGCACCCCATATACTTAGTTAGATGATACCGTATTATTAGCTGGTAGTGAAGCCTACTCAGCTGCACTTACGTTTTATAGCTCGGTGAAAATAGCTGAGAAAATGAATGTTCCTGGCATCAGTGTTATTCTTTCTGATCTGAAACAGAGATACCTAGGAAAAAGTAACAACACATCAGAAACTGATTCTAGTTCTGAAGAAGAAAGTTCGGCAGAGCTATAGCGTTTTTAACCCAGAATAAATATTAGAATTGAAGTACAGTGAAACGACTGATTTTGTAGTGGGTTCATTCTGTAATAAATTTTCTAATGGCTATTCTGGGTTTATATTTCAGATTAAGTTTGTATTGCATTAACTTTTAAAGGACATGTTCACTAAGAATCCTTTTGACATCCATGAGTAAAGACAAACCCAGACTTACCCGCTTGACAGCAATAATGACACAACTTCAATCGAAGAGATTAGTTACGGCAAGAGATATTGCGGAAAAACACGGTGTAAGCATTCGGACAGTATACCGAGATATTCGCACTCTAGAACAATCTGGAATTCCTATCCAAACAGAAGAAGGAAAAGGGTATTCCATTATGGAAGGATACAGACTCCCTCCTATCATGTTTTCTGAGGAGGAGGCCAATGCACTGATCACAGCGGAACAAATCATCAATCAAAACAAAGACAAATCTCTCGTAGATCAATACAGCAGTGCCATCGAGAAAATTAAGTCTGTACTTCGTTATTCGCAAAAGGACAAAACCGAACTATTAAGTGAGCGTCTAGAAATTCGGAATAACCTTCAGCAAACAACCACGAGTAACTATCTGATCCAACTTCAAAAGGCCATTACAAATTATCAAATCGTAAAAATTGAATACTTCTCTCTTCAGAAAAAAGCGACCTCTAGAAGTATCGAACCATTTGCCCTAATACACACTCAAGAAAATTGGGTGATGATTGCATTTTGTCTATTACGAAAAGACTTTCGGGCATTCAGACTAGACTGTATTCAGCATTTATCTGTGCAAAAACAAACGTTTAAACGTCACAATTTAACACTTGAACAATTTTATAAAAGCATGTATCAAAAAATGAAAACACCCCCTGACATACCCTTGACACAAGAGGGGGGTAATTTTGCTTCAAATCAAAAAACAAAAGCAATGCAAAAAGTAAAAGTTGAATCGTTTAAAGTAATCGGAATTAGCGTGAGGACTTCAAATAATGAAGGGCAGGCAAAACAAGATATTGGTATGTTATGGAACAAATGGATGTCTGAAAACCTTATGGAAAAAATTCCTAATCGATTGGGCCAGGAAGTTTTCTCAGTTTACACCAATTATGAAGGGGATCACACAAAACCTTATGACACAATTCTAGGGTGTAAAGTAGAGTCTCTTGACACAATTCCTGATGGAATGGTAGGCAAAGAAGTCGAAGGTGGAACGTATGCGAAATTCTTGGCAAAGGGAGACCTTACTGGAGAGGCCATCATTAACACGTGGCATAAAATATGGAACACTGATGTAGATAGAACATACACTTCCGATTTCGAGCAATATGGAGAAAAATCTATGAACCCAAAAGATGGTGAAGCAGACATTTTAGTCGCTATCAAATCTTAACTTATTCATCTTTTAACTCTTTAGTATGGCTGAACCTCTCAAATACCTCTATAACGACGCCTTTTTTTCAAAACTATCAAACTCCATCTCACCTATGGTAGAAAAGTTTGATGAACAATTGTTTATGAACTCCATTTATTCTAATGAATGGGATTCTATGGAATTGAAGGAGCGAATGAGGCATGTATCTTTGATACTTAGAAAGTATTTGAATCCAGGTTATGCTAAGAGTTTGACTGAAATCATCAAGATCATCCGTTCGTTGACAACGGGTGATCAAGATGAATATGGATTTGAGTATATGTTCTTTCCAGATTATATCGAAGTCTTTGGTATGGATGATCATTTAATATCAATCAATGCTTTCGAGACTGTCACTCAATTTACAAGCTGCGAGTTCGCTGTGAGACCATATATTCAAAAACATCCCGAACTGATGACACAGCAAATGCTAAACTGGGCAAATCATGAACATCATATGGTTAGACGCCTAGCCAGTGAAGGCTGCAGACCCAGATTACCATGGGCTATGGCTCTTCCCGATTTGAAGAAAGACCCTACTCCCATACTTCCCATACTAGATTTACTTAAAAGTGATGAATCAGAATCAGTTAGGAGAAGTGTTGCAAACAACCTGAACGACATTTCTAAAGACAATCCTCAAATCGTTATCGATCTCGTAAAAAAATGGAAAGGGATCTCCAATCATACTGATCGTTTAGTAAAACACGCTTCCCGCACACTTTTAAAAGAAGGGAATACAGAGTTGATGGAGCTTTTTGGCTTTGGTTCTGTGAAGAAAATTGAGATTCGTAATCTTAGATTAGTTTCTAATAAAGTTTCTATTGGAGATTCTCTAGATTTTAATTTTGAAATTATTAATACATCCAACTCCAATTCCTTGATTCGACTAGAATATGCCATTTATTACCAAAAGGCCAATGGCTCCCTTTCCAAAAAAGTCTATAAGATCAGTGAAAAGACTTATGAAAAGAATTCAACCACTAAAATCAATCGAAAGCAACATTTTAAAATAATCACCACCAGAAAACTTCATCTAGGTCTCCATCAGTTAGCTTTAGTCGTGAACGGACAAGAACAAAAAAAGTTTGATTTTACGCTCCATTAGTGATCAATACTTTCTGAACTTGTTCAAAGTCGAACTAAAAAACTGCGCATAACCTCTTGGTCTCTCTGAACTTTAGCCAATTTTTTCTCCATAGCTATACTTCGACAAGCTCAGCAGAACTAAAGCTATCCAGAAAAAATGAGGCTTCGCCAGTAAAACCAATAGTTCATGCTCGAAAATTTCATTTCAACTTTGAACAAGTTCTCTTTATGAATATGACTAGGCTTCATCTATCCTAACAAATAATTGGTCTGATTATTCGTTACTACGGCACTCTATATTCTCTAACCTCATGAAATTTCTGCTGCTTTTCCCTCTTCTTTTATTCTTCCAAATTTTCAGCTCGAAGGTGTTAAAGTCACAAAAAGGAGAAGGCTAGTACTTCTCCTTTTTTTTTGCTTCAATCAAATTTCAGACAGACTAAAAGTATCTTTGAGCCTCACTCCTTTCTCAGTATGCTGAACCGTACAGCATTCGTTGACAGAATCATGCTCCAAAAAGAGAATGATCTCCTCATCGGCAGCTTTGTTCAAAAACATCGCCTTTTCGTCCAGAGTTAATAAAGGTCGAGTATCATACCCCATCACATATGGCAGAGGAATATGTCCCGTACTGGGTAATAGATCAGCCATAAATGCCATTTTTCTGCCCTTATAATTTAAAATGGGGATCATTTGAGCCTCTGTATGACCATCAGCAAAGAAAAGCGCTATCTCCTCAAATGGGCTAGACGAAAACTGACCCGTTTTTTGAATCATTTGAAGTTGTCCACTCTCTTGGATGGGTCGAATATTTTCTATGAGAAACGAAGCTTTTTCTCTTCTGTTTGGCTCAGTAGCCCACTTCCAATGAAGTTCATTGCTCCAAAACGTTGCATTCTTAAAAGCTGGAACCAACAACTCTCCTTCTCTCCGAATAGCTCCTCCACAATGATCAAAATGTAAGTGAGTTAAAAAAACATCTGTGATATCGTCTCTGTGAAACCCATGCCTGTTCAGACTGCTATCCAATGTATCATCTCCGTACAAGTAATAATAATCAAAGAATTTTTCACTCTGTTTGTCTCCCATTCCACAATCTATAAGCATCAGTCGATCTCCATCTTCTATAAGCATAGATCTCATTGACCAAGAGCACATATTGTTAGCATCGGCCGGATTGGTTCGCTGCCATATAGATTTTGGAACTACACCAAACATAGCTCCTCCATCCAACTTGAAATTTCCATTATTCACTGCGTATACATTCATGAGGCTAAAGTATGATTTGTTTTTTGGCATTGCAATGCCACACCTTTTGAAACAAAACTTTAGAAAGGGTAACCAATACCCAGATTGAAGTTCGGGGCAAAATTATAGGTTCGTTCTGTGGTCAAATCTTCACTACGCAGATCTTCCAGAAATAAATTGTAATCATCTTTCGGTTCCCAAAACCAGCGTTCGCCTTTAACCAATGAAGGGTCTTTTAGTTTGAACCCGAAATCAAATCGAATAAGAAAAAAATCAAAATCAAACCTGAAGCCAAATCCCCCACCAATGGCTATTTCGCTTGCAAAATCTGAAGAAAAATCTGAACCTGATTTACTACTTTCATCCTTTACAATCCAAACATTTCCAGCATCTAAAAAGATCGCCCCTTCCAAGATATTCGTTAAATCAAATCTGTACTCTGAACTCGCTGTTAATCGTACCTCACCCAGATTATTATATGTCACCAGAGCTGTTGTATCTCTGTACGAACCAGGTCCTAGCGATCTAGCTTGCCACGCACGAATACCATTCGATCCACCAGCAAAGAAACTTTTCTCGAATGGAAGTACTTGAGAATTAGCATAAGGCAATCCGTACCCCATATCCAACCTTGTGGCTATGCTTTGATTTTTTGAAAAGTTTCGATAAATCCTAAAGTCATTTTCAAACTTGACATATTGTGCAAATCTGACACCGTTAATTGTGTAACTCCCATTGTCATCCTTCTCTTGATTTGTAAATAGATCAAAACCTAAGCGAAAATTCAACCCTGCAGACTCTACTCCCAATCTGTTGTATAAATAGCGTCTTTGAAATTGAGGTGTCTGATTGCTGTACTCCCAATTCCCCCCAAGAAAAGAGGGTATATAATGATCTCGATAGGAATTAATTAAAAACAAATCATTCAACTCATTCAGTCTGTTCTGAAATGCTTCACTTTTATCTATTCGAATAATACTCCAATTAAATGGAGAGAAAAAAATCTTACTCTTACTGCTCTCTCGGAACGAATACCCAAAGTTTAACTCTACCAAGGAACGTTCAAAATCTGGACGAATTTGATAATTGTAAATCGCAGAGGTACTAGTAAGTGGAGTGCTAAAACGTTTGGTAAGTTTTGGGAAAAACACCAGCTTGTGGAGACTTAACTTGAGCTCTGGCCCTACAATGAATGAGTTTAATTTCAAGTTATCATTGACACTTCCAGTAAAATCATCTTCGCTTTCTGTATCAGAAACTGGTTTTACTGCCTCCACTCCCACTACGAATTTCAATTCAAGGCTTTCGGCCCCTTTTCTCAGATTGCTATGCTTATACGATGTCTTTACATTTGCTCCCCAAATCCCATCTCTATGAGTTCCTGTTAGCTCAAAACTTGTTCCCTGAGATTTCCCGGAATTAAGATATACGTTGCAACGTAGATTGTGCATCCCATCTCTCATACCTTCCTCCTGAAATTGGATGTTGATGTAGCTAAATACTCCAAGATTACGCAGTTTTTTATATGTGTTCTGGACATCCTTTAAACGATAAATCTCTCCCTCAGTCAGTAAGATGTTATTCAGTAAGAGTTCTGTATTGACATTTAGCGTGTCTATATATTCAAACATATGTCTACCCTCAAGTATTCTATCCGTTGGATCATAATTCTTTGCTAAAGGATCATAACCTAAACGAAAATCAATTCTTCCAATGGCATATTTTTTATGTGGTACATCTACCAACGAATCTGGTGATTGCGCCGATTCCGTTTTAGAGTTTGAAATCACCACATTAATATCTGCCGTATAAGGTGCTTTGGTAGTATCCACCTCAAAATTTATATATTCTTTAGAAAACCTAAAATATCCAGTATTATTCAAATATGAGGCGATCGCTTCTCGTGATTTATCTAATTCTTCTACATTAAATCGAGCACCTTTTTTTAGAGATGCAAGTGATTTTAATGTCTCAAGTTCCTCTGATATTCCTTGGTCTGAATAAATCCAAGTAATGTCTCCCATCATGTGCGGTTTTCCAGGACTTACAACATATTTGGATTTGATTTTTCTTTTTGTTCGAAATTTTAATCTGTGTTCAATTTCAGAAGAAAAATATCCATTCTTTTGAAAATAGACATGGAGTTGCTCTGCGCTAATTGTCGTTTTTAACGAATCATAAACTGTTGGAGGTTCCCCTATATTATTAACTATTCTATCTCGCCAAGTTTCGCTCGACTCTTTAACTGGTTCTTTACCTTTAGCAACTCTGCGCTGATTTTTCAGTTCAATTTTATTCTTTTTCTTTTCCCTTTTTTCAGCTAATTTATCTTCATCGAAGCGATTGTACAACCAAGCATTAAATCGGAAAAAGAAAAACAACTTCGTATTCGGTTTCTGTTTGATAATCTCGTAAAGTGTTTCTTCATCCACATCAGTATGAGCAGTTGCTTTCACTTTGTTTTTCACTAACAATTTATCACCCTCTTTCAAATCTTTAGTTACTCGACAACTAGACCAAGAAAATACCAAAAGCATAATTAACAACAGCTTGGTGAGTGGACTCATATAAGACGGGAGTTTATACACTTAAAATTGATTACGTTTGACGTGACTTATACCGCGAACCAAAGAAAACTAAATGTTTACAAAGAACCGCAAGAAACTTATAAAATCACTTCATCAAAAAAAGTACCGAGATCTGCATGGACTTTTTCTAGTGGAAGGTGAAAAAATGGTTCGTGAGCTTCTAACCTCTGATTTAAACAACGGGAATTTCGAAATCGATGGTATTTATGCGGTACAAAATTTCATTAGGAAATTCCCTGAAGCTACAGAAATAGCTAAGGAAGACATGCAATCCATAAGTGCATTTAAAAACGCCTCTGGAGTTTTGTCTGTAGTCAAGACAAAGAACTCTCCTCAACTTTCTTCTGAATTAGGTTCAAACGTGCTCGTTCTCGATAATATTAAAGATCCTGGAAATCTAGGTACAATAATTAGAAGCGCAGAATGGTTTGGTATAAAAGATGTAATCATAAGCAAGGAAACTGTAGAGTTATACAATCCTAAAACTGTTCAGTCCACCATGGGATCAATTTTCAGAGTAAATATCTGGAGAGAGGAACTCAATGAAGCTATGGATATGCTCAAGAAAAATAGATTCACAATTTATGCTGCCGACATGAGTGGTTCAGACATCAAATCTGAAAAATGGCCTATTAAGAAAGCCCTCATCATTGGAAGTGAAGCACATGGAGTGTCTGAACAAATGATAAAATCAACGGATAAAATAGTGAGCATCGTTGGGAAGGGAAATACAGAAAGCCTGAATGCTGGAGTTGCCGCCTCCATAATCATTAGTCATTGGTAGCACCTCTAAAATCTGTCCACATGAAAAAATTAACACTACTGATATCTATTTGCTTTTGCTATTGCACTTGTGTTCTATCACAAAACAATGATTCAAAATTTGGAACGATTAAAGTTAGAAAGTACCAGGAACAGCAGTTTTTTATAGAGCTAAAGAGCGTTCCTAAATACATTGACGGTGCGGATACTCTATTAGATGATATTCAAAAAGGAATCATTTACCCAGAAGCGGCCAAAGCTCAAAAATTCGAAGGAACAGTTTTAGTCAAGATAATTATAGACAAATACGGAAATGTGATCAATACATCTATTCATTCCTCTCCACATGTTGAGTTAAACTCTTCTGCAATGACCGCTGCCAAGAGGTTAAGAAAATTTGAACCACACTTGGTAAATGATTTGGTAGTACCAGCGCAATTCATTTTACCTATACAATTTATTCTTCCCCTGTAACCTTTTATAAAAATTACGTTATCCAAACAAGAAGAATGAAACTTCAACAGCCTGAATCACATTCTAACGCTAAAGAAGATGCGTTGCTTGTAGCAAATGCCAAAAAAGACATGCGGCATTTTGAGGTGCTTTATAAGAAGTATTATTCTCAAATATTCAAGTTTGTGCACAAACGTGTGGCTAACACAGACTCGGTAAATGATATTACCTCTCAAGTTTTCTTGAAAGCAATGATCAACCTTAAAAAGTACAATCATCAGGGGTTTCCGTTTAGCTCATGGCTATACAGAATAGCAGTAAGTGAATTGGGCGATATGTTTAGAGCCTCTACAGCGGAACGAGCTTTAAAAGTTGAATGGGCTTTAAGTTCAGAATTATTGGACGATTTGGAAGGAAATGCAAAGAAATCAAACGAGGAAAGGCTTGCAAATGCACTCAACACACTTAGTGAAGAAAATCTAAATATGGTGGAGATGCGTTATTTCGAAAAGATTAAATTGAAAGAAATAGCGGTGATTATGAATATTTCTGAGAGCAATGCAAAAGTAAAAATGCATCGAACACTAACAAGATTGCGAAAGCAATTCGACGGAAAATGAAACGTAAAATAATTACAAATCAAAATGCCCCCAAAGCTCAAGAAAATCCCAAGGATTTCTCAGAGCTCTTAAAAGCATACAATAATCACATTGGAAGTTCCATTGGACAGAGTGGTTCTTTTTGGAAACTGGCTATTGGAGTAGCCGCAGCATGTATCGTGGGATTTGTGTTTTTTCAATTATTTAGTAATCAAACTGTAGTTTCTGAAAAAAAGCATCCAACCGAAGATCCCACTTCTGGTCAAACAAGTCAGCCCTACTATGACCTTGATTCATGGAAAACTTCCATTTCTAATACGGAAGAAACTTTGATAATTTCGCCTACTGGCGTTATTATAGAAATTCCTGAACAAGCTTTTATTGCTTCAGACGGAACCATAATTGAGGATAGTGTGACTTTAGAATTGACTCAGTATGATGATGCACTTAGTATCCTTCTAAGTCAAATTCCTATGCATTATGACAGTGCTGGTGTAAAGTACCACTTTCAGTCTGATGGGATGTTTAATTTATCTGCTTTCGCAGGTAATGAGGAAGTTCAATTGACTAAAAGCGTTTCTGTTCATTACCCTCAAACTACAGGTCGTTCGGGCTCTAACACCTATTTCCTAGACAACAATGAATGGAACTATGCAGAGCATACACCCTTGACCAACTACGAAGAAATATGCGAAAAAACAGTTTATAAATTCAATGAGCAAAAAACGGATAATAGCACCATTTCGAAACAAGAAGAAAAATTAGCACAATTACAAAAAGAGTCTAAATCGCTTCAAGAAAGAGTGATCTATTTGGAGAAAAGTAAACCTCTAGAACCTAGAAGACAAAACCTTAGTAATTACCGATTTGTTTTAGATGTAAATCCCTCAGAATTTCCTGAGTTAACGTCATTTGACGATGTGGTTTTTGAAGTTAAAGATTCTAGATTCAATTTCAGCATTTATGAAGAGACATGGAATGATATTGCTGTTAAGAAAAGTACCAAAGAAGGAAGGTATCTCATAACACTGAAAAACACTAAGCGAGTAGAAATATTTGATGTGTACCCTGTTTTAAGTGAAACTGAATTTACATCTGCTTTTCACCAGTATTCCGATGAGATGAAGGAAATTGAGGAGAGGAAAAACAATCTCTCAACTAAAATCAATGAAAATAAAAAGATCGAACAGCAGTTTTTGGCAGATTTAAAAGCGTACAAACAAGATGTTAAACGAGTTTCCAAAAGAAAACGAGTAATAAATCAACTAACTGCTGCGCTGCAAAAAGACACTCCATATAGATCTGTTGATATGTCTAGTCTATTAAGAAGTGTGAATTTTGACATTGCAGTTCCTCTGCCTCCAAAGGGTTTTCCTGTGCCAGCCGATTTTGTTATTGCAGATAGCAATCATCCAGTAAATGGTGTGAGCCTGATTAATATTTCAGAGAACATTTATTATGATTTCTCCAGGCATGAATTCTCTGAATTTAGATATATGAAGGGAAAAAAACACATTCTAGTAGCGATACTTCCTGATGGTCAACTCGCTGCTTACCGCGAAGATTTAACATCAGATAAAATCAAAAGAGGACAACCCCATCGGTTTGTATTGAAACTCTCCCCTTCTACTAACATAGATGAATTGAGAGATTTTCTTCAACTTGGGGAAGCTATATAGTTCAAATTAATAGCTTAGCAGGATATATGAAATGGTATATCCTATTTTCCGATATCCGATTTTGGATTTGCATTTTCTTTGCGATACGGCTCTTTAGCATAGATATGCCCATTTTCGATAGCCATAGTTGGCGTCAGGCTGATGGATATGCAATCACCAGAAATTTCCTAGAAGAAGATGCCAATATCTTCTTTCCAAGAATCGATCATAGAGGTGACCTCACAGGAATCACGGGCGGTGAATTCCCCATCATGAACTATCTGACTTATTTAATTTATCTACTAACGGGTGTACAGTGGTTCCCTGGAAGATTGCTCAATCTCATAGTTTCTTCTGCTGGGATTTACGCATTCTATAAACTGATTAAAGAGTTTTTTAATAAAGATCATGCGTTTAGTGCTTCTCTCATCCTGCTGGTTTCAATTTGGTTTAGTTTTTCGAGAAAATTCATGCCTGATACTTTCAGTGCCTCACTTGTGATTTCAGGAATATACTTTGGTTTGAAGTTTGGAAAAACTAAAAAAGTATGGCAACTGTCTATTGGAACTGTGTTCCTTTCCATCGGTCTATTGTCAAAGATTTCTTCATTTGTGATTTTGGCATTTGCCGTACCATTCATTCTCGATCAAACTATTTCCAAACCAGTGAGATTAAAATTGATCCTTGCTTTTGGGTTCAGTCTTATCCCTGTGATTTGGTGGTATTTCATATGGGTTCCATCTATAAACGCTGAATATGGACTTCAAACATTTTTCTTAGGAAAATCGATTGACCACAGCATCCCTCAATTGATTGATCGATTTCCTGATGTATTGAAGCGTTTTTATCAAGATGCTTTCTACTTTTCAGCATTTGGACTATTCATACTTGGAATGATTCAACTAATAAAAAACCGATCAAGAAAAAGCTTAATACTTCTGATCAGTAGTTTTGTTCTATTGTTTATTTATCTTTTGAAATCAGGTTTTAACTTTGCAGAACACAATTACTACATTATCCCATTTGTTCCTTTCATGTGCTTTTTTGCGGGGAAAGGGCTTAATTTATTTAGAAACTCCAAAATCAAAACTCTCATAATCGGTTTTGTATTACTAGAATGTATACTCAACCAATCCCATGAGTTCAGGAGTAAAAAGGAAGACCGTAGATACTTGTCATTAGAAGAGGTAGTCTCAAAACATATTCCATTCAACCAACTAATAGCTGTTAATGGAAAGCTAAATCCTAATTTATTATACTTTGCTCATAGGAAAGGGTGGACTTTTTTCTCTGAAGAATTGACCGAAAAAACAATTAATGAAATAACTGCTAAAGGATGTCGATATATTATTTGGGATAATAAACATTCTAAAATCCCTAGTGTGTTATCTGCAAAACAACCTGAAACTACAACAGAATACTGGACTATCTGGAAAACACCTATTATCAATTAATCTCGCATTATGCGTAAGAATTTCGTAGTGAGATTTGAAAGTGCAATAAAAACAACACCTTGGTTAACCCTGAACTCGTTAAAGGCTTATAAAATGAAATTTTCGAGTGTGACTACTGGTTTTACCAGCGAAGCTCCAGTTGATCTACATAGCTTTCCTCCTATTTAGCTGAAATTAGCTGAAGCCCAATGAAAACAAGAGAGTCTGCATAGTCTTTTAATTCGACTTTAAATACGTTCAATATTAGAGAATGCTCTCTTCCTTCAGAGATATTGCTTCTTTCCAATTCACCACCGGAAACGCATACATCTGAAGTAGAACTTCTCTGGCCATTTTCTGAAAACCTTCACGAGGAAGATTCAGTCGTTTTCTCACTACCATCAATTTTAGAATGCGCTGTGTGATGTATCTTCTAAAGACTATTCTCTGAATTCGACTATACTCTCCAGAGAACTCCCTCCCTCCATTCAGTAAATCATAAGCGATGAAATTTGTAGGCCACAACTTGTACATCTTATGCATCTCCTGATCAATATGAGTCGCCAACTCTCTAATTTTGTCATTCTTGTTATCTATGCTCTCAATTTCTCGAAGCTTATTCGTAATTGGATTACAAACGGCAATATTTACATTTCCTTTATGCCCCTTTAACCCAGTCATCATAGATTTATAATCCTCTAAAGGGTGTTTTTCATGAGAGCCATTTACTTTGACATCCATAATCTCCGCTGCCTTCATAATGTCACAAGGATCATTTTCATACGATACCACCATAGGACGGATATTCAATTTTTCCAAACTCCTTTCGATACCATCCTCTCCACCTAAAGTCAACATCTTTAATAGACCACTCGCTGTTCTATCATCTCCATCCTTACTTCTTCCTTCCTTATGCGCAATCCAAATTGATGTTTTATCTTCCTCAATAGTCTTTCTTATGTATTTGGACAATCTTTGGCTTGCAGGAAGAATTTCTCTTGGATTAATGTCTCTGTTAACGATGAAGTTCTTATTCAAACGTACGAGGTCACTTATAATAGGATTTTTAAGTAGGTTACTTCCAATGGCTATTTGAGTGGTATTAAACCCCTTTTCTAGTAAACTTACATTTAGTAGTGCACTATCAAGTATAATATCCCTATGATTCGAAAGAAAAAGGTAAGCATTCTCCTTTTTAAGCACATTCATATTGGTGAACGTAAGTCCAGAAGTGGTCTTTTGGGCTACTTCTTTAAAACTAGGACCAGAAATTTCTTCTTGAAACTCTTTTACCGTTTTGATCCCACTCATCATCTCATGAATATCTACCCTAGAAAGGCTAGGGTATATATATTCCATCACATCATAAAGAAGTGGTTCCTTTAGTATTCGCTGAATGGCTGGTTGCACCTCAACATCTTTGTACGGGCGTATGTCTTCAAAATCATTTGTATCCATGCAGAAACGAAGATAGTAATTAGTAGGGAATCGTAACAAGTGTCTATAAAATCGAAAGTCAGCTCGTATGAATGCCAACTTAACCGAAAACCATAAAGCGGGAATGGGTTTTACAGAATTTGTTTTTCATATTTCAAATGAAGCCCGTGTTATATGGGGGATAATTTGACTAATATCAAACTTTCAACTTTCAGGCTTTCTCAACTATTAACCTCAGGTGAATTAGAAAGGCTATGTTTGCAGCTTCAAAACTCCAAATACGCTCGTGACCTTTGAAGAATTAAAAATAACACGTCAATTTATCAATGCACTAGATGATTTGGGCATTACCGAACCTACCGAAATACAAAAACTGAGTATTCCTAGAGTTCGATCAGGTCAAGATGTCATTGGAATTGCCCCTACTGGTACTGGAAAAACGGCGGCATACATGCTTCCTCTTTTGCAAGAGGCAAAGTATGCACAAGGAGAAGCCCCTAGACTGCTGATTTTGGCTCCCACTAAAGAACTCATTGTTCAATTGGTATTTCAGTGTACTGAACTAGCTGAATATACAGACTTAAGGATATTGGGATTGTATGGTGGTATTGGTCCCAAGAGTCAAATTGAAGAGGTCAAAAAAGGGGTAGATATTATCATTGCAACGCCAGGAAGATTTATGGAGATTTATCTGAGAGGAGAGCTACCCGTTAAGAGAATCAAGCACTTAGTACTTGACGAAGCAGACAGAATGATGGACATGGGGTTTATGCGCCAAATCAGAAACATACTCGAAGTAATCCCTAGAAAAAGGCAAAATCTACTTTTCTCCGCTACATTCGATGACAAAGTGAAAGATTTGAGTGAGGACTTTCTTGACTTCCCTCACTACATTGAAGCTGCTCCACATGCCACTACTGCTTACACTATTTCTCAGTACTATTTTGAAGCTATCAACTTTAAAACTAAACTGAATTTAGTATTGCACCTTCTTGAAAATGAGAGCTTAGAACGAGTAATCCTCTTTTGCAGAACAAAGGAATATGCAAACAATGTAGCCAAATTCTTAGATCGAAAAGAAGTCGGTAGTGTGCGAGTAATTCATAGTAATAAAGGACAAAACTCTAGAATTAACGCTTTCAAAGAATTTAGATCCGGAGAGATTCGAATATTAGTAGCCACTGACGTCGCGGCTAGAGGTATAGATGTATCTATGGTAAGCCATGTAATTAATTTCTCGGTTCCTAGAAATTATATCGATTATGTTCACCGAGTGGGAAGAACTGGTAGAGCCAAAAATGAAGGTATAGCTTATACGTTATTAGATGAATCAGAGCATTACCATCTAAGACAGATAGAACATCTAATTAAGAAAGATATTGAACTTCTTTCTTTACCTGAGGAAGTAGTCATTGAGCCAACTCCAAAAGATGAAAAGCGAGAAATTCTCATAGAACTTGATACTATCAAAAAAATAAAAGACCCTTCTTTTCAGGGTGCTTTCCATGAAAGAAAGAAAAATTCGGAGAAGAAAAAATTTCAAAAGAAGAAGAAAAGGAGGTAACTTTTGTAGACGCTAAAAGCCAAGTCCAGCTTTTTATTATCCTCTTGGCAATCATTTTATTTAGTCATCGTTTTAGTAATATAACATGACTCTTTATGAAAACCACATTCTCAATTTTCCCTTTAGCTCTTATTTTCTCTCTTTGTAGCAATTCAGTATCTAACGAACTTACTCCCTCTCCTCTCGATAAAAATTATATAAAGGCATCATATAGCGAGAAAAAAATTGAAATCTCAACGGTTAGAAAAGGCCTGTTAGAAAAGTTCAATCTGGCTTCTACTGACCAAAAGAAGGCAATTATAAATGAGGCTGGGATCTACTTAGATTCTGCCGTTTCAGAAGGTTTATTTCCCTATTGGAAAGGCACAGCATGGGATTTTAACGGTCATACAAATGTGCCAAATCAAGGAGAAATAGCTTGTGGGTACCTTGTGTCAACACTTTTAAAGCATGCTGGTTTTAATATCAACCGTTATAAAATGGCTCAGCAAAGTTCTCTTAATGAAATCAACACCTTGATTACTCCTTCGAAACCCACTTTATTAGGTACAGAATATGCAGAAGTACTGGAGAAATTAGGCAATTACGAAAATGGTCTGTATATCTTAGGGCTGAGCAGTCATGTGGGTTTCATACGGATTATCGAGAAAAAAATATATTTTCTTCACTCGACGTATCTTACCCCAACTGCCGTAGTCAACGAATTGGCAGAAGACTCTGAAGCATTCAAGTACTCTAGTGTATACTATATTGGAAGTATCTCGGGAAACAATCAGCTCATAAAAAAATGGCTTGCAGGCTCGAACGTTCCTATTGTTTTTGATTAATAATACTTCACCTAAGACAGAAGTTAGTAAAACTTCACGCATTCTCTTATTTTAGGGGCTTATAATTTCAATGATGAAAATCTATTTACCACTTTTATTTGCCACTCTCATTTCAGCTTCTCTCATCGCCCAAAGAGAGGTTCAGTTTGAGCTAAAATTTG
The DNA here is from genome assembly GCA_965224545.1 of Flavobacteriales bacterium. Lineage (GTDB taxonomy): Bacteria > Bacteroidota > Bacteroidia > Flavobacteriales_D > Sanyastnellaceae > ASP10-05a. The sequence continues at coordinate 254,022 of CBDCZM010000001.1, forward strand.
ATGAGGATGGAATAGAAAAATATACAAAGGCTGAAATTGGAATCAAACTACCATCTTTATTAGAAAGACAAATCAACAAGTTTATCTCTGATAACAACACCGGGGTGAATCCTTATGATCCTGAACAAATAGATGTAACATCAACATGGACTGCCCCAAGCGGAAAAACTCAAAAAGTCAATGGATTCTATTATAAAAAGTTCATCCCCCGTTCCGAGACTTCGTGGAAATCCATCCCTACTAAATACAGTTGGCTTCTTAGATGGGCTCCAGATGAGCTTGGTGACTGGAAAGTAGAAATATCTATTAGTACTGAAGGGGATCAGTGGTCTTCTAAACAAATTCAATTCACATGCATCGACTCCAATAGAAAAGGATACCTTGCTAGAAACCCCTCCAAGCCTAATGGAACACGGTACTTTTATCAACATGATTCTCCAAAGCCATTCTTTGCCATTGGTCATAATATAGCTCACAGTCACTTTAACGATGTAACCCCAAAGTCAGCTCAAACGCATCAGCAATGGATACAAGATTTAGCCGCAGGAAAAGGGAATTTCTGGCGCCTAGAGATGGGATCTGGAAACTTTGTCCCCAGTGATAAAGACTGTAAAAACTATACTTCTAAACTTGAGGAAATGACCGAGCTAGATGACCTTATTGAAGTCTCTGCTGAAAACGGATGTTATTTTATCACGTTTAGACACCACGTAGAAATTGAAGATGGAGCTTCGTGGAGTCGATCTAAGTGGGAAACCAATGGATATAAAACTTCTCTTGGACTTACCTCCAGAAAAGAATATTACACTAATGAAGAAGCCATAAAATGGCAACTTAATGAACTAAGATACATTATGGCCAGATGGGGATACTCTCCTGCGTTTAGTTTTTACGGTTATTCTGAAATTGATGGTTGGATAAAAGATCTGCAAAAGGAAGAAGGATTATCAGATGTTGAAGCAATGGCCATCTTTGTACAGTGGTTTAAGACTCAAAAAGAATTCATTGGAACAGAATTAGGTATAAGTAAAATGATGTTTGCCAACACGTTTGCATCGTCGGGAATTACTAAAGAATGTCAAAAAAAAGATCCAGAAAACACGGATATTCTTCTTTATTCTGACATGGTAGGATACCATCAATATGGAGTGGGCAAGGAAACAAATATAGAGCGCAGATCTAATGATGCAGACTTCTACCAAAAAAAATACGATGCTCCTACAATCATGGAGGAATGTGGATTTGATCTGCCTCATATTTACTGTGCCTCAGACTGCAATTTCTTTCAAACTGTATGGTCTAGCACTTTTTTTGGTGATTTTGGAACTGGTATGCACTATTGGTGGAGTAGAGGTATTCAAAATCAAGGAATGTGCAAGTTGTATGAACCTCTGGCAAACTTCATAGAAAAAATAGATTTTAGAGACAATTATTCTCCCTCTCATGATTTTAAGGGCTCTGTCAGAAAAAGTAGAATTGCTTACACCGCTTTAGTCAATGACAATAGCAAAACGGCATATGGGTTTATTCATGATCCAGCTTATTACTGGAGAAATATGAAAAGTGAAAATGTGAAAATCAAACAACTTTTAGATGAAGGGAAAATGAAAGATCCTTGTATTCTAGAGGATGGAACAGAACTAGGTGTACCTCTTTCTAATGAAATTATAAGATATAATGCTCCACGGTATGAAGATGCCTATACAGAACACGCAGACGAATCTCCTCTTTCTTCCGATTCCTATCCTTCACAACCAATAAAACTAAGAGGATTAGATTCTTCAGGGCTTTTTGGTAAAAGAAAGACCTTTCTAATTCAATACCACGACCCTAGAGATCCTAATCTAAAAGTACTTCACTCAGAAACCGTAAAGGCTAAAAGAAATGGGACTATTAAATTGTCCTTAAACGAGAGTACCTGGCCTGCAGCAGCTTTCTCAGTTACTTTAAAAAACTAATCAATAAAGCCAGCTCCCATAATGCCAGCTGGCTTTACTATTAAATTTTCTTTATTATTAGCTAGTTACCGCCTTTTTTTCATCGATATTTTCAACGATCACTATTCTACTCTCTTCTAATTCCATATAGCCAAATTCGTAACAAAAGAAATAGACATTTCCCTGTTTCGTTGTATACGTGCTAGTATAATAATCAAACCTAAAACCAGAATCAGTAAGCTGAGAACGATGCACATTGCATGCTCTTTTCTCTGGATATCTTGCCTTAAGATCCTTCAGGGTTATCCGGTTCTTACGTAAATAATTATTGATCCTACGTACTATTCCTGCTTTCTCAATATTTAAATTGTTATTGAAAGCATTTCTACAGCTGACATCACAGAATTTTTTATCTCTTCTTCCATTCAGCTTATCTCCACATTCTTGACACAAAGTATCTTCTCTTCTGGGCATTTTTTATTTGAATTTGCATTGCAATGTAAAAAATCAAATGCTTCCAGATTCTCAGTCAGAATTGAACTTATGAAAGAAAATCTAAAAGATTTCAAGGACATCTTTACTTCCTGTTCAAACTAATTCCAACAAAAACGTTCCTTCCAGCCATCGGATTATAAATAGCCCCTTGTGCATTTAATCTAAAGAAAGAGGTATAAGTAGCATCAAGTATATTGTTCACTCCCGCTTCAACTCTTAGCTGAGCGCGGCTTTTTTCATTGACCAGATAACTGAATTTGCAATTAAGAAGGAAGTAATCTGTCTCCGGATTAGTATCTTCTCCAATAACTGTTGGTATTTCACTAATAAAACGTCCATGAAGATCTGCTTGTACCTTTTGAGTCATTAGCTTCACTCCACCTGCAAATGTAATTGGCGCTATACCAGCGATCCTCAATTTCAGATTTGAAGTATCATTTACAAACTGATAATCAGAAATAGCTGCACTGACATATGCCGTAAAGTTTTGCTCTAAAAGATTTCCGTTGTAGCTCGCTTGAATCTCTATCCCTTGTTGTGAACTCTCACCTGCATTTTCGAAGAACGTCTTTCCATCTTCGGTCTCTCTTTCAGTTATGGTTTCAGTTACTTTTGCCATATAGGCATTCACACCAAAATCAAATCGTCTATTATTTAACTTAGTGTTAAATCCAAGTTCAATATTCTCCGACTCTTCGGGGTTCAACGTACTACTAAACTGTCCAGAACCTGTATCCACCCATTCAAAAATACTAGGATAAGCCATCCCTAATGCGTATGAGAGATTTACATGAGTGAAACGATTAAACAATTGATAGCTCGCTCCTATTCTTGGCAACAGCTTTTGACGATTACTCACATTGAAGTTCAACGGCTGATCATCGGCATTCACTCCATCATTATTAATTGTATAAAAGTTATAACCCAATTGACCAGTGGCTTGAAATTTTTCTATCGGCTTCCAATTCAATGACCCGAACACCATGCCTTCAGTAATATCCGTATTGTTATCATACTTTAAATCACCTTTGATTCCAAAATCATTTATATATTCCTGAATTTCCGTAGAGAAATGCTGCCATTGAGTTCCTAATTTGACTTCCCATACATACGAATTCCTTTTAGGAAAGTACTTGAATTCCGTTCTTCCGCCAAATTCATTAGAATTCTCATCTTTTAGGCCTTGAAAAAACCGGATAGTACCGTAAGGGTTTAACTTATCTGTAAAGTGTGAAAATAGCCACGTGTCATTGCTTAGCCTATCAGACATTCTCCAAAACTGATGCACACCCACATAGACTCTTCTTCTAGCTACATGTGCATCGTGCTCTTTACTGTATGTATTTGACTGCGTGCGATCCTCCTCTACTGCCTCTAGTCGAAGATGTCCTGGCAATTCCCAATATCCATCATAAACCATAGCCAATAGGTCATAAACCCGATTGTTGTTTACTGTATATTTCCCATTGAAATTGATCTGAGTTTTATCGTTGGCTTCATGGGTTCTAAATCCACCATTTTCTGAATATACTGCGCTTAATGTACCTGTAAATTTATTTTTACCAAGTCCAACTGCTCCATACGCCCGTGCCACACCCAAATTCCCTTGAAATTCACCAGCTCCAATCTGAACCGCATACTCTCCTTGTTTTCTAGTTCGCAGCTGCGTGGCTAAAACACCTCCTGTTCCGCTCATCTCGTAACTTCCGGTAGGTCCTTTATAAATATTTATTTCTCTAATATCAGCTGGCTCCAATAATTCCAAAGCAGATGCACCATCCGAAGAAGTAATAGGAAATCCATTCATCGTCATTCTTACATTTCTAACCCCAAATGGAGACCTTGTGAGTGTTCCTCTAAGGTTCAATCTTCGGCTACCATTGTACCCTCTACTATCCATTTTCACTCCTGGAAGTTGGTTGAGTGCATCCTGCATACTGAACTGATTCGTGCTTTCCAGCTCCTTATAACCAATGGCTGTTACCGGAAATACTTTTGAACCTAGGGGATTCTGCATGAACTGTCTTTCAATGGTAACAACTAATAAGTCTAGCTGCGTAAGCTTAACCTGATCTATTTGTTGATTGCCTTGAGTTATTGAATCCTTTAACTCATCATTTTCTTGGCCTAAAGCACCGAATGAAAATACTAGGCCTAAAAAAAGAGAGCAAAGCGGTCGCCTTGCTCTTTTAATATTATTTAAAATCATGATTTACTGAACGATAAATGTTCTAGAAATACTTCCTTTATTTCCTCTTACAACGACATAATAACTTCCTGCAGTTAAAGTACCTTGCTCAATTTCAAAGTTTGATGCAGAAATACTTCCTTCCAATACTTTTTTCCCGTCATAGCTAATAACATCGTAACTACCTCCTATAAATTGTTCATTTATCTGAAATTTCACGTCTCCAGCTGAAGGGTTTGGAAAAATGTTCAACATGTCTTTTTCTCCATTTTCTTCAACAGAATCGAAAGCCATATTTCTGTATTCATAAATCTTGTTTGGGCCTTGACTTGGCCAATTGTTTCCATTTGTAGCCACATAAATAGCTCCTGTGTTTGGATTAATACATATGTCTCTAATTCTTCCTTTATTATTTATAATGATATCATCAGACTCACTGAATGTAACCTCAGTTCCATCGGCATTTAGATGAAGGATAAACAAACCTCTATGACTATTAGGAGAACTAAATCCTTTCATTACTGACATTAAAAGCACATTTTCTAATTCAGGAATAGCAGGATGACTGTAATATGTAAGATCGTTTATCGCAGCACAAGGTCTGATTTCAAAAATTGGCTCAGTAAATCCTTCCGAATTACAATCATTTACTTCTCCTCCAAAAGGAAAATCATCACAGAAGCCTTCCACAGTTGGCCATCCATAATTATTATCTGGCGATATAATGTTTAACTCGTCAAGAGCACTTGCTCCGTGTTCAGAGCTATAAATAATACCAGAAGGTGCTTGATGAAGTCCTTGTGGGTTTCTATGGCCATAAGACCAAATATGGCTTGCTGGGTCTGGGTTATCAGAAGGAATTGATCCATCCAAATTTGCTCTTAAAATTTTTCCTCCAGTACTATTCATATTCTGTGCTAAAGCAGCATTTCCTCCGTCACCAACAGTAATCATTAATTTCCCGTCATCAGTCATTAATAATCTGGAACCACTGTGAACATCACCAGCATTTAAGTTATCCAAAATTGTAGTCTCATTAGACAACGAGTTTCCATCCCAATCAAACGACACCAGCTTATTAGAAGGCCCCCCTTGAGATTTAGTATAAACAACATAAACTGTTGGAGTATTGTCAAAATCAGGGTGGAAACACATTCCTAGCATTCCTGGTTCACTAAAACCTCCACCATAAATTTGGTCTGATATATCTAAAATCTCGTTGGCAACTCCTGTTTCAGGCTCCAGTCTATAAACTTTTCCTACTCTTTCTGTATACCAAATATGATCATCTGGTCCCCACTGCATTTCCCAAGGAATTTGTAGATCCACAGCTACTTCACGTTCTGTGAGCGTTGTATTCCCAATAGTAATGTCTTGTGCATTACAAAAACTAAATAAAAGCGATAAACAAAGAACAAAAGTGTATTGAACTAATTTCATATTGATTTGTGATTTTGTCTTGCCAACGAATATAATCAAGAAAGACCAGTCAGACAGTGATGATTTATAAAGATTCTCTTATGAGAAAACCACAAAAGAATTCAAGAATGTCAAATTCAATGCACAAATGAACGAATGGTAATAATTTTTGGTTCTGAGAATGATGAACTGTAAACAACGACTCTTTTCTGCTGATAACCAGACTTATCTGTGGTATCAAACTCAAGTTCTATATCCAGACTTTCTCCTGCTAAAACGTAATCTTTCGTGAGTTTAGGAACCGTACATCCACATGAGCTTATAATACTATCCAAATATATGGTTTGGTCTGTCGGGTTGTGAATGGTGTAAGTACTAGAAACAAGTTCATTTTCTGGTAAGTCTCCAAGCTCAAGTATAAATTCATTTTCTTCAGCAGGTGATTCTTTAAAGGTCACGGATTTAATCTCAATCTTCCTTTCTAAGCGTGCACCCCTGCTATAAATGGATTCTTTCTCATCAGTTAAAACATCACTTACATTGTCAGCAGCAGCCTCCTCACCGAAAGGGTTTTCTATAATAGTTAGTTCCGCTTTATTAAAAGCCTTTTTCTTCATGTAAGATCTTAAAACACCTCCTTTATATTCATAGAGATAGTTTACCAAACTATTAATCCTTCTCCTTGAGAGATTCTCATTATAGTCCGACTTAGCTCTCGGGCTAGCATACCCTTTGACCTCCAACTCAACGCTTTTTCCAGAATACAGCTCTTTCAATAGTAATTCTGAGAACAGTTCTAAATCCTTCACCCCCTTTTGCACAAATAGCTCAAAAAATTCTTCAACATCTATTTCAGCATCCACCTTCGCATCTCCTTTTGTTCCTTTTGAATTTTCTTTCTTGTAGGAAGGAATCAAGTCTAAATACTTTTCATAAGTAGTCAAATAGTTGAACTCTGTTTCAGTTAGACGGGTTTTTGGGTTAGGTTCGTCATTATGAAAATAGAGTGTTACTGGTAAGTATTTATTCAATTCTTCCAGGTCCTTGTAATTCTTTTTCCCTGCGTCTAAGGAATCCGGATACTCAAAAGAATATATCTTGCTGCAGCACGTAGCATTTACTAAATTTTCATCTGAGGCTCTATTGCTGGAGAACCACCCTCTCTTAAGGTCAGATTCATACGAATAATATAAATCGTGGTAACTAGAATTAAGCGGCTGTCCTGGATTCGTCACTTCTTCCCACTTAGCAAACCATCCTTTGGAAAAGACAATATCAAATCCACCAAATCCATTGTGCCAGTTCGAACTAAAAAAAAGCTTTTCTCCATCATAAAAGGGGGAGACCTCTTCTCCAGGAGTGTTAATTGATGAACCTAAATTTGTAGCATTGGCCCATTGATCATTGACTCTTTCGGAATACCAAATATCTCTGCTTCCTTGTCCCCCTTCTGCTTTTGAAACGAAAAAAATAAATTCTTTTCCACCTCTCTCAGCATAACTAGGCATAGAAACACTTTCATTGGTCTGAAAAAAAGAAAGTGTATTGACTTCTGAAATGACATTGTTATTTAAAACTCCTGTCCATATTTGGCAACTATCTCCGTTGCAAGAACTAAAGAATACTTCATTTCCTTTACCAAATGTTAGATTGGCTATGTCCAGTTTCTGCTCTAATCCCAAAATCACAATTGAATTCTTCTGTCCTACGACCGAATCTGAAATGGTCACTTCTTTGAGCTCCAAAAAGTCTCCTAAATCCGAATAGGAAGAAAAATATAGAATTGAATCGCGCTTGACCGGAGAGATTTGTAATTCAGAGTCGTTAATGATTTCTGGTACATCCTTTAACCTAGATTCTAACACAGAATTCTTAGTATTAAGGGCAAAAGTGGCAGTTTTCACCCATTGTTCTGCCAATTTATAGAAAGACGGATCTACATCTTTTTTCTTTTTACGTTTGAACTTCTTAAAGTTCCTAATGGCTTGCTTATACTTGCCATTCATGTATAACATCTCTCCCAATTTGAACTGCCCAAGGGAAAATAACTTCCCTTTATCTTTTGAAAAGACCTTGTCATAATGGTATTCCGCCTTCCGATAATTTTTCGTCAATCTTAGACTTTCGGCATATCGTACGTTCAAATCAAATACTGTGGAGTCGAGTTCCATACACTTCTCAAAATAATATTTTGACGAATAGTAATCCTCTTTTTCAAGTGCTTCAATTCCTGCCTCATAATAGTCATTCCACGACTGTGAAGTCGCAGAAAACCATTGCATCGCTAACAAAACAAGCAGGATCTGCCTCATAAAGTTTGATTTAAAGCATCTATACTAATAACTCGAAATATAAGAAAAGCTACACTTGATATATACTCAAACCATTTAGTTTTTCGGTTTTTGGCTGGTTCTTTTTCCCTTTACCAGCGTTAAAAAATGAAACCATAGCACAGGCTATGATTGAATTTTTTGCCTTGTTAAAGGAAAAACCAATCTTGCCAAAATTCCGAAAAGCTAACTAATTTGAGTATATTCCAAATTTAATTGGCGTTTTTAATCTTTTCTTACTTTTTCTCTGAAAACCACTTCATCATTGGCCATAAACACAAGCAGATATATTCCCGAAGATAGGTTAGTAGGATAACGAGAGACTGAATATACTCCCTTCAAGTAAGCCCGTTTCTTTAGCAGGTTTGTTACAAACGAACCGTCCATACTATACAAATCAACTGTTACATCTGCAGGGTTCAATAAAACAAAATCAAGATGAATTTTATCCCCAAAAGGGTTGGGATATATGCTTAAATTTTCGTCAAATTTGATGGAATTGCATAAAAAGTATTCATCCAACCATAAAAGTCTATTCAACGTCCAATTCTTTAACAATTCGATTTCTTCTTCATAAGAATCTCCCACATAGTAATTGGGGAAAATCTCCATCCCCAGCGTATTCCATTTTTCGAAATTTCGACGCTGAGATTCATCTAAAACTGATGATGTAGAGTCAATCACAGAGATTATAGACTCATTACTCAATTGCTGCTTCCTCAATTCACACCATCTTTCCTTCAACTCAGTCTCAAACCTTGGATCTTCCAATAATCTTTCCCACCACCATGGAGAATCGTTGATTTCCACCTGAAGTCCAGAGTGCAAGTACCCTTCTCTATAATCTGCATTTCCAAATGAAAAATTATAATCCCAAGCTGGCCCCATAGTTAACTTCCCTCCATTACTGTCTTTATCCTTATAAAAATAAGTGCTCAAAACATACGCATCTACATTTTTAGTCAGTTCACTAAGAATAAAAAAATCGATAAATGATCCTGCATCAATGAACTTTCGATATCCAATGTCTTCATCCATAAAATCGGGAGAAACCAGAACTTCTTCGAAGTCGTCTATATAGCTTTTGATGTATGCCTTCTGCTCTGGAACCAGTTGATCTGATTTTGGGTAATGCGTCAAAAAAGAAATACCTCCTATTTCCGATGTCCAATAATCTCCTGGATTGCCATTGTTCTTATCAATTTTAACAATGTATCCCCCAGTTAGATCATCCCCATTTATCTCCTCGGGTCTCAATTTTGCAATCTTCACCCTATTCTTATCTCGCTTTATCTTCTCAATTAACACATATACCCCGATGTATTCTTCATTCATAACAACCTCGCACAACCTTGTTCTTGGAGCATATCTGCCTAATCTTGAAAACAATTCATAACTCAGCACATTTCTCATAAGTGTCTTGTCGGAATATGGTCCGTTCAATACCCAATCGTTTTCGGATGGCATTCCTAGCAATGAATGATTTTCACTGTTTCCCTGGAAATCTATAGTTTCAAATCCATACCCCTTTTTAGGATATGCCTGTGACGTAGATCCTCTCAGTTCAATACTAATGTTTCCTGAATACTCATTGAACTCACCTTCCATATAATTCACCTGATCTTCTCCATTATAAATCACTCCCATTGTAGCAATTATCCGATCTTCATCTTGTATTGTCTGGTTATTGGTGTTAATCATTACAATAGGAAGATTCGAAGATGAAAACCCCACTTGAGCCTGAAGAACAATAGGAAATAAGAATAGCAAGGAAAAGACATTTTTCTTTAGTATATAAGACACTCGTATAGATTTAGAATAATGTAGGTTGTATCGAACTTGTTTAAAGTCGAACTAAAAAACTGCGCGTAACCTCTTGGTCTCACTGAACTTCAGCTAATTTTTTCTTCGTAGCAATATAGTTATGCAGAAAAAATGGAGCTTCGCCAGTAAAACCAATAGTTCACGCTCGAAAATTTCATTTCAACCTTAAACAAGCTCATCGTTAATTGTTAAATCAACACTGGATTTTATGTTTTATTTCAAAAACATCAAATTGAAGTTAATAACAATGCCCCCTATGATCTTCTACCTTCTTTTAAAGTGCCTGAACTCTTACCCTTTGAATCAATACATGAATTTTGTGAAAATTATGTGTCTATGGGCACATCTCCAACTCTAAGAAAAACTACTTTTGCTTGCTGTGTTACTCAATTTTGACATGAAATTCATCTCTATCTCAATACTTCTTTTAGTTTTTCTTCAGCTATTCAGCTGTTCTGAAAACGAAACGCATCTTGAAAATTCTGTGAGCTATTTCTGTGATGCAGAACTTGTTGAGGGAGATTGGTTTATTGCAGATACGCTAAAAATAAGAAATGTCGAAACTAGATCCTCTGAAAAGGCATACAGTGGCAAATTTTCTTGTAAGACAACCAAAGACAATAAGTTTGCTTTTACTACCGAATTATACAACATTAAAAAGGGGGAAATAATAAATGCGCGCGTATGGCTTTGTCGTAAGGAAGCCTCTAGGGTTGGTGATCTAATCATTTCAGATAATGCAGCTCTTCAATATGACTCAAGAATTCAGCAAATCAGGCGTGACGGTGAATGGGTATTCATACAGAACAGTTTTACTGCTGCGCAAAACTATGACACAGTTAAAGTATATATTCTGAATAGTAGTGGGAAGGATCTCTTTGTGGATGATTTATCAATCACAAGACAAGCCTCTTTTCAATATCCACCCGTGGATGATAGCTCTTTGAGAATTTTTATTCCAGATAATGAATATCAAAAACTTGACAGTTTTCTTCAAGTAGGAAAAACGGAAAAGGTATTGCGAAGTGCATTAAAGAAATATGTCAGGGGGTTTATCATTAATAAAAATGACTCTACTCCTATAAAACTTCGATTAAAAGGTGATTGGACAGATCACTTAAAATCAGATAAATTCTCCTTGAGAATAAAAATCTCGGGAGATCACGCATATAAAGGTCTTAAGTCATTCTCTATTCAAAATCCTGAAACACGATCCATTCTTCGAGAATGGTATATTCATAAATTATGTGATTATGAAGACGTACTTACGACAAGGTATGAATTCGTAAATGTTGAAATAAATGGAGAAATCAAAGGAGTTTATGCGTTAGAAGAGCATTTTGACAAACAACTTCTTGAAGCAAGAAAAAGACGAGAAGGACCAATAGTCAAACTTGATGAAAGTGGATTCTGGCAGGGAAACTATGATATGATGACGCGTGAGGACAATGTTCATTCACCTAGCTTTCTAGCCAGTACCGTTTTGCCCTTTAAGAAAAACAGAACTTACAAAAGTCCTAGTCTTCATCAGCAATTTTTAATCGCTCAAAATCACGTACACAAATACAAAACCCTTCAACCAAACCCAAAGGAATTTCTTGATTTAGAAAGATTTGCAAAGTTCATCGGAATAATGGACATGGGAGGAATCCATCATTCGCTGGTATGGCACAATCAACGTCAATACTACAATCCGATTACGTCAAAGTTAGAACCTATAGCATACGACTGTTATCAGCAGTTTGACCATATGATTAGAACTCACGTATTCTACTTAAAACCAAAAAAACTAGACCAAATCAACCCAGAAAGAGTCAATATGGCATTGGTCAATTCTGAAAAATTCAGACCATTGTATTTGGATTTTATGCAAAAGGTGAGTGTTCCAAATTATTTAGACCAATTTCATCAATCTATTGAGAAGGAACTTAATGAATGTAAAGAACTTCTTTCTCATGAATACCCTTTCTCATATTTCGATCTATCATTTTACAACCAGAAACGAGACTCTATTGTAAAAGGACTGCCTATATTGGAAGATTTCCTCACTAATTTTTCAGATCCAATAACTTTTAGGTCAGAAGAATGGGACCCTTTTCCAGATGGACTCGATCTTTTTAGAGAAGACATTGCTTTAAAAGCACACACCGAGAGTAGCATTAATGACTCTTCGGAAATCTCCTTATGCAGTTATCACTTAGCTCCTATTAAAATGTTCGCTTATAGCACAAGCGAAGCCCCAAATGAGTTGATTCATTTAGACAATCCTATATCGTTCAAAGCGTTTAGTTCTGGGCATTCTCCTGTGAAGAGACTTACCCTTCCCTCCACAGTTAAATATCTGCATTACCTACCAAAAAATTTAAAAGGGAAAGTAGCCAAGGCTAAAGTTTCCAAATGGCCTCTGCCAAAACACACAGGGGTTCTCGAAAACTACGCCGTTTTACCTACTACAGATAATGATGGAATAAAAACCCTGAAACAAGGAACTTATTCCTTCACTCTAGACCAATTAGTAAAAGATGCCAAAGAACTTGTTATTGAAGCAGGAACTATCATAGACTTGACTAACGGAGCATCTTTCATTAGCGAAATACCAGTAAAGCTTCAAGGAACCGTTGAAAACCCAATCATTATAATGTCCTCAGATTCTACTGCTTCAGGATTTAATGTTATTTCTAATAGCGGTACTTCTACATTTTCATATGTGAACTTCAAAGGACTCAATTCAATGAATAAAAACAATTGGATACTCACGGGAGCGGTAACAATTTATGGCCATCATACAGAATTGAGACATTGTACTTTCGATGGAAACCTATGTGAGGATGCTTTGAATATCGTTCGTTCCTCTTTCATCGTTGATAATTGCATCATTTCTAACACTTTGTCTGACGGTTTTGATGCCGATTTTTGCACAGGAACTCTTTCTAAATCAACCATTACGTCAACGGGAAATGATGCTCTGGATTTCTCAGGGTGTCAAATTAATATTGTCAATTGCAGTATTGACAATGCTGGAGACAAAGGTATTTCAGGAGGTGAAAATTCTCAACTAAACATCTCTAATTGCTCTGTTGAATCAGCCGTGATTGGGATTGCAGCTAAAGACTTTTCACAACTGGAACTTCAAAACGTTGAGTTGAAATCTTGCAACTATGGATACGCAGCATTCAGAAAAAAACCTGAATATGGTCCTGCATCTATTTTTGTGAATTCTCCTATTGAAAAGGAAATTTCATCTTTATTTCTGCTTGACAAAGATTCTAAAATCGTTCATCGTGGTAAAGTACATCAAGGAACGGATAAACTGGATATAGAGCAGCTCTATGCTAGGTTTGAGTCTCAATAAACATGCTTTACACTGGCAATTTGAAGTTCAAGAATTAGCAATTAATTATTTCACCATGAATTCAGTTCTACGATTAGTTGCCCTGCCATCCTCGGTCTCATTTGATTCCATAGGATTAGTTTCTCCATACCCTTTGGCTGAAATACGTTCATTTTCGATACCTAACTCTAAAATATAGTTCATTACTGATTGTGCCCTTTTTTCTGAAAGTGCTAGGTTGTCGCTATCTGAGCCAACATTATCAGTATGCCCTCCAATTTCTATACCTAGCTCAGGATTCATTTTCATAAAAGACGCTAGTTTTCCCAACTCAAGTTTAGATGTTTCCTTGAGCTCGTAACTATCCGTATCAAAAAAAACATTTTCCAGAACTACTGAATTTCCACTGCTTATTTTCTTTAAGGGAATATTTAATTCATAAGCCTCAACAGAAGCTACTGATGAAAGTTGAAAATTTTCCGAATGAAATAGGTACCCCTGTCTGCTTACATTTACCATGTATTCCTTTCCTGTAGGCAAGGGAATCAAAAACTCTCCTGAAATTGCATCGCTGCTTCCAATAGCTATTGAAGCACCAGTTTCCAGATCGATCAACTCAAACGCTGCCTCCAAAGGTCTAAAGTTTTTTGCATCATGTATCAACCCCTGAGCGTAAGTTACTGGTTGAGGTTTTACGTTATCTGGTAATTCGAAATGATACAAATCTAAATCTCCAAATCCCCCTGGTCTATCGCTGGCAAAAACGGCTAGCGCACCGCTAGATGATACCAATAGGCTATTTTCATCTCCTTGCGTATTGATCGGATACCCTAAGTTCACAGGCTCTCCCCATGAACCATCAGGATTTTTCTTAGACATAAATAAATCCAAACCTCCCATACCTGGATGACCATCAGAAGCGAAGTACAGTGTTTCTCCATCAGGGTGAATAAATACAGACTCTTCAGTTTGAGGAGTGTTCACCAAACCTGGTATTTTTTCAGGCTTTTTCCATTTACCATTTACCAATTCAGTAGACCAAATATCTTGATGAGAAATACCAGTTCCAGAGCGCTTTCCTCGCACAAAGTATAATGTTTTCCCATCTGCAGAGAAAGATGGTTGAGATTCCCAGACACCAGTATTCACATCCCCTCCTAAATTCATGGCCTGTGTCCAGTCTTTACCTTTCTTATACGTGTAGAATATATCACACGATCCGTATCCCGTTCTTCCTGCACCGTAGTCATCGAATAATTTACATGCTGTAAAAAAGAGTAATTTGCCATCTGCAGAATAGCTAGGAGCACCTTCATTCATCAATGTATTCACTCGCTTCATATTCCTAGATTCACCCCATGAATCATTGTCTTTATTCGTTACAAAAAAATCTTCATGCACTCCATTATGGGCTTCCCCATTCTCTATTCTTCTCGTAAACAAAAGCTCCTGCTCATTCAGAGTCAACGTCGGGTAGTATTCAGGATAAGCAGTGTTCACCGTGGGGCCAAAATTGACTGGTTCAAAATTGACTGGGTTTTTCAGCGCTTCTATTGCAAAATGACAGTTGCGAAGCGATCTTTTGGCACGATCAGAAGTCATTGATTTTGGAGGGTTCGTACTCTGATAGAGCTTTAAGTTTTTGATTCCCTCTTCATAATTTCCATTACTTATATATATCTCTCCTAAATAAAAATAAGCCGTTGTAAATTTCTTTGGTTCGATAGAAATGGCTTTTTCCAATGGCTTTTTGGCATTATTCAACATTCCCTGTGCCATATACAATTCAGCCAGCACAATATAGGCGTCCGTGAAATTCTCATCCTTCTCTATAGCTGATTCTAAATATTCTTTAGCAACGCCATACTCCTTCCTATTCAGCGCCGAAGTAGCTTCCTCAAATAATTTGATCGCCTTTTTATTTTCTGTTGAGTACTCTTTTTTCCCTAGCTGAGCCGTAGTCTGACAACTTAGACTACAGAAAAAAATTGCTAATAATATATATCTCATGAAGTGATTTTCTATTTTATGAAACGATTTGTAACAGGTATTGTTTGCAAATTCCTTTCCAAATTATCCAATTCACATAAAAGTCGGTTTTGTGACGCGTTGCAATGCAAAAATTATTTCTATTTGTGTTCAATTCACTGTGAATAAACATGACCAGAATAGGACTTATTTCAGATACCCATGGATTTATGGATGAACGTATACTTCATTACTTCGATGAAGTGGATGAAATATGGCATGCAGGAGATCTAGGTTCCATAGATGTCCTTGAAAAGTTAGAAGCTCACAAACCAACAAGAGCAGTCTTTGGGAATATAGATGGTGCTGAAATTCGTTCTGCCACCGAGCATATTCACAGAATCCATATTGAAGGTGTTCATTTCTGGATGATCCATATAGGTGGTAAACCAGGAAGATATGCTAAAGGAATTCACGAACTCCTGATTTCAGAAAGACCAAATGTGTTTATCTGTGGACACAGTCATATCTGCAAGGTACAGCAAGACTCACGATACAAAATGCTCTATATGAATCCTGGAGCAGCAGGGATACATGGTTTTCATAAAATCAGAACTATGATGCGTTTTTGTATTCACGCTGGAAAAGTGAGTGATCTTGAAGTCATCGAACTTGGTCTAAGAAGTCAACGAGTTCAATGATTTGCCTTTTCGTCTCCTTCATATATTTGCTTACTTACTGTCTACTGAGTTTTCTTTGATAAATGATACCTTTCTATTTTTCTTTGATCACTCATAATTTCAATTCCATTATTTCTTAATACCTCGATGACAGCTGCTAAATCACCATTAATTATCAACTCTTTAAAATCAATCTCAGAACGTGAAATCAAACGGTCTTTGAGTTCCTCTGATAGGATATAAAATTCGTCAGATTTATTTTCTAGGATTCGTATAAAGTAAGCTATGGGAACATATAATCGTTCCACTCCCTCCTCCAATTCTTCAGGCTTCTTCATATATTCATTATTAACTTTAGAAGCAAGGATTTTCACTTCAAGTTTATCGATACTTGTATTTACGACCAATTCCAAACCATCAATAAATGCACTTTCTATTTCTTTAAGTACACTTTTTACATCACTAGCTTTCTTCCAATAAACAATATCATAATCCAATGTATCTCCAGTTTTATTTAATACATAATTACTAGAATTGAGTCCGTACAAAAATTTAAAAATATCTTCTATCTTTCCATGACTCACCGTAATACCTATCTTATCATTTTCATGTTTTGTACCTGTACCAAAATATGATTTACTTAAAGAATTAGGATCTGTCAATGATGGCCTAATAATGAATTGCTGAATCAATTTGGGCTTTAGAGAAAAATCTTTCCAAATATCATTCCCTAGCATAAGTGTCATGCCATTGAGCACAGGATCATCTCCTGGCGAAAAACCTCCATCCATAATAATATTTCCAACATTTTCTTGTCCCTCTTCTCTATACACATCCGTCTCAACAACTTGATCCAAAATATTCTTGGTTACAGCATATCCTTGATAAACAATTTCACCTACTCTATTTATAACCACCATCGTAGGACGACTAGAAATAGCATAGCTTTTAAATGCTTCCTTATCCGAATCAAGACCAATTAAAAAGTCAATTTTAGTATTCACTAGAAAATTCTCCAGTCTCTTTTCTGAATCATCTGTAACACCAATAAATTCAACACCTGCTGATTTATATTCTTTAGACAATTTGTTATTCTCAGGAAAAGCTGCCACGCAAGGAGAACACCAAGTAGCCCAAAAGTCCAATACTATTATTTTTCCTTTAAGTGATTCTAAAGTCGGAATCTCTTGGTTTTTGGAATTATATACTTTTTCAATGCTAAGTTCTGGAGCTAAGACTCTCTCATTTTGAGAACAGGCAGATAATAGTATTAGGCAACTAATTAACGCACATAAATTTTCTTTCATTTTAACCGATTTTTTTCGCAAAAGAGGATATAATTCAGCTCAATGATTCAAATTCAAAGTATGAAAAACGGATTAGTTCCAGTTGGAATTAAGCACTAGTACTTTTTAAACTACTGCTTAAGAGGCGTTTAAGCTGAGCTCGGTTATTAACCTGTAGTTTTTTATAAGCTGCGGATAAATGAGTTTTAACCGTTGACACTTCTATGTTTAATTGATCAGCTATCTCTTTATTTTGAAGATTTTTCATTGCTAAATTGACAATTTCCCGTTCTCTTTGGGTGAGAAGAGAAATTGAATCTGATAAATCAGCATTGGCTATCTTGGATTCTAATTTCTTTTTGGTCACTCTGAGAAAAATGATATAAGAAGTCAATAATACCAAAACGAGAACAAGTAAATAGTTAACTTCATAGTTGTTCTTCTCATTCAATCGTACATCAACACCATCGTTTTTAATCCTATTGATCTGTCGTTCTAATTCTAAAATGTATCGCGAAGGGTTTTTCTGTCTCAATAATTTCGTCAGTAATTCATCATAAAACAATGCATTTTCTAAGTAATTATCCTCTAAGTTAATATTATGAAGAGCAAAAATGCTTGTCAAAGGAGAATCATTATTCAAACAAAAATTATGAATTCTTTTAGTTCTTTTTGATCTCAAAAGCTCCTCACTTTTAGGTGAGTAATAATGATCACTTGAAATCATCTTATGCCCATCTAAAAGGCTCTTTTCTAACTCTAAAATCTTGTAATTCTCTTTCTGAAAATCACCCGAAAAACTGTACGAATCTAATGATCGACCAAAATCATTAGAGGAAATTTCAATGTTTGATTGATTGTTTGCTATTAAAACAACATAGTTTTTAGGCATTGATCTAAATTCAACCTCAGAATCACCAGTCACAAGATACAATCTCAAAATGCTTTCCTCTTCAGGTAGATTGTTCCCCTTTATACTAAAGAAACCACCCTCATTGATTATTCCAGAATTAATGATCTGTTTTCTACTAACATTCCAAAAAGGTTTATTTGGTTCTACAATGGCCAAAAAAACCTTATTTCTAAATGTACCTTCCTGAAATTCTATAGTTCCTGAAATTTCATACTGACCAGATACAATTAGAGAATGGGTTAAAAATAATATTATGAAGACAACCGTTCTACCAACTATTTTTAGGAGGGAAACATGGTCTGAGACTAATATACCAAATCGCATTTTAAAAGTGAATAATGATGTTTCTAAAAAAATCGACATTGTAATTAAACATAAAACAGCATACAATGCATTGGTTTAATACGACTTTGTCATTTTTTCAAGTTCACTTATTAGCCCAGAAATCTTATCCGTTTTTTGAGTAACTAATCGTATCTCCGCCATTGGCTCTATAAAAGGACCTTCATACATCATGGCTTCTGCGCGTAATGAACTAATACGAGAATACAGATTCGATAACTGATGTATTTCACTTTCAATTTGACGAATCTTATGATCCATTCTATTTAAAGAGTTCATACTGGCCTTTATATCCTCCCTCTTAGTTATTTCTCTCTTTAGTCCACTATAAGTATTAGAAAGTAAGTTGAAGCTATCTTCTAAAGCATTCATTTTCTCAGCCAAGTTTACTTCATATTGTAATAACGGAATAGCTCTGATTTTACTCCTAGTGCAGATTGAATCAAATAAAACATCCTTTTTCCCTACCTGTTGTAAAGTTTTTGTATTATGATTGGTCTGTTCTATCAAACCTCCAAGAACCGTCTGAAAATCTGTCCACTCCGGCCCAACTGTTTTTATTGATCTTTTAGCGAGTGTAGTTCTGAATTTTTCCAACTCCATTAACTTCTCATCAGATCCCTTCTGAATTTTTGAATTATCAGTTTTTATCCCCCCAATGATCTCACCTAGTTCTGGATATGGCGCCGCGTCCTTTTGTTTGGTCGCATTGTATACTCCATTGAATAAATTCGCATCAGGAGAGACCACTTTACCAGAAGAAGACTTCTGTTGAATCAGTTGACTTTCATAATTTGTCAGTTGCTGATTCCACTGCTGATAAGGCATTCTTGCACACGAAGAAAGAATAGCACAAATCACTAAAAAATACATCCAATTTTTCATCTCAATCGATCTAAAGATTTCACTAATTCTTCATCCTTTTTTATTGCTCTATTTGCTAGAAAAATAAAAGGCAATGCGGCAACAGGAGCAAAATATCCTAACCCATATCCTGTAATCTCCATACCTTCATATTTGTTCGCCTCAATAAAAAACCAAGCCAATATGATTATAGTCCCTAATAAAAAATAGATCAGTCTTCCAGCAGAAAGTTGCTTCTGTCTATTCTTGAATTGAACGATCATAAAGATAACTGCCAAAGCAGCAATTGGTGACAAGATAAGTAAGGTTACATTCGACTTAGCTCCTACAACGCTACCATCACTTCCTACCATGTCTTTAATACTCAATGCAAATGAGGTTCCTTCTGCATCAGCATAAGAACAAATAGGCGCCAAAAACAAAAAACTGAGCACCACCAATGCTAATACTAAGTAAACTGTTTGTATCCTTTGGATCATTGATATCTTTTTTTTGGCAAAGATATACTTCCATTTGAGTTCACAAACGTTAATTTTTAATGTAAAAAGACATGCGAAGCAAAAAAAGAACTATACTTGCGCTGTCTTTAGTAGCATTCAGCTACAAATTACACTAAATCACAGTTAGAATTTCAATCTGAAAATCATTTTAGGACACAAACATACTTTCATCATTACTACATGTACGATATTATTTCACTGAACGGAATGAAGGTGGCAGAACTTAGAGAAGTAGCCGCTAAACTCGATATTAAAAAAGCAGACAAGCTAAAAAAACAAGACCTTATTTATATAATTTTAGATGAGCAGGCCGTAAAACCTATAGCCAAACCCCCAGCTCAGAAGAAACAAATAGCCAAAGTTCCAGCTGCGAAAAAAACGCCAGCTAGAAAAGAGGCACCAGCGAAAAAAGAAGAATCTAAAGAAGTAGATGAAAAAGCAGGAGCACAACAAAGAGCAAAACGCCCTAGAAAGAAAGTAGTTGAGAATACTACAGAAAATTCTTCTCAAGCTCAACTTGATTTAGGAGATAAAAAAGAGGAAACAACCACAGTTAAAGACCATTCTAACAAAGAACGTCCGGCTAAGGGTAAAGAACATAAATCTGATCAGAAAAATCAAAATAATCAAGGTCAGAATAGTGGTAGACAGCAGAATAACCGCAACAACAACAACAACAACAACAACAACAACAACACTGGCAACAGCGGCAACAGCAATAGCAACAGCGGCAACACTGGCAACAGCAATAGCAACAGTGGTAATAGCAATAGCGGCAACAGCAACAGCCATCAAAAGAAAGACAACAGAAGAGGAAGAGCAGATGAACATGGCTACAACTTTGACGGTCAGATTAAAGCGGAAGGTGTTTTAGAAATGATGCAAGACGGCTATGGATTTTTGAGGTCATCTGATTTCAACTATTTGAACTCTCCTGATGATGTATACGTAGCTCAGAATCAAGTAAAACATTACGGTTTAAAAACTGGAGATTCTGTTGTTGGAAATATCAGGCCTCCAAAACAAGGTGAAAAATATTTTCCTTTGATTTCAGTAGAATCAATTAATGGTAGAGACCCTGAATTTGTAAGAGATCGTGTACCATTCAAGTACCTTACTCCTCTTTTTGCTCAAGAGAAATTTCAGCTCGCAAAGAATTCAAAAAATATTTCGACTAGGTTAATGGATCTTTTCTCTCCTATTGGAAAGGGACAAAGAGGAATGATCGTTTCTCAACCAAAAACTGGTAAGACAGTATTATTAAAAGACATTGCAAACGCAATTGCTGAAAATCATCCTGAGACATACCTTCTTATTCTACTTATCGATGAGCGTCCTGAAGAGGTGACAGATATGAAAAGAAGCGTAAATGCCGAGGTGATCGCCAGTACATTTGACGAACCTGCTGACAGACACGTGAAAATTGCCAATCTAGTGTTAGAGAAGGCAAAAAGAATGGTGGAATGTGGACATGATGTGTGTATACTTCTTGATTCTATTACTAGATTAGCTAGAGCTTACAACACAGTGAGTCCTGCGTCTGGAAAAGTATTAACGGGTGGTGTTGATGCCAATGCCCTTCATAAGCCAAAACGTTTCTTTGGAGCAGCTAGAAATATTGAAAACGGAGGTTCTTTAAGTATCATAGCTACTGCACTTACAGATACTGGTTCTAAGATGGATGAAGTAATCTTCGAGGAGTTCAAAGGAACTGGTAATATGGAACTTCAGTTGGATAGAAAAATTGCCAACAGAAGAATATTTCCGGCCATTGATATTACATCATCGGGAACCAGAAGAGAAGATTTATTGATGGATAAAGAGGCACTTCAGCGTATATGGATCCTAAGAAAGCATCTTGCGGATATGAACCCAGTTGAAGCTATAGAATTTGTCAAAGACAGAATCATGTCAACCGAATCAAATGAGGAATTCCTAATTTCTATGAATAGCTAATGAAGCCACTACAGCGGTTGATTTTAGTTCTTGCGCTTTTATGGATAACCGTGAAACTGATGTTGTTCTACACCGGAAATTCTGTTGAAGGAATTCAGATTGTAGTTTCTTTAAACATTGGTTTCACTGTATTTATCATATACAAGGCTCTTCAACAGCACTATAGCGAACTAGAAGGGACATCAGATTTTTTAAAGGATATCACTGCTTCTCTCAAAGCATGTGCTCAATATTCTCTGATCATATTTGGTTTCTTGGCCATTTACTACATATATATAGATTCACTTTACATAGAACATATGGTTGACAATCGCATGGTTGAACTAAAAATGAAAATGGCCGAGGAAGGAGGTTTCGATGCGGTTATGGAAAAATATAAAGATGAAATAATTGCATTCGAAGATGCTCAGGACCTAACAGAAGAAGAGTACTATGACGAAGTACGGGTTAACTACCTGAAAATGATGAATATAAAAATGGTTTTAGCCGTTATATTTATGGGGTTATTCTTTATTAACTTAGCGTGCTCAGCTGTATTTAGTGGAGTGTACAAAAGATTCTTTCTAAAACAGGCCTGATTTAGTTACAATATATAGCCCTACGGCACGTTTCTGATATCAATTGAATAAGATAAGTATCATAAGAGTCATTATTCTTTCTGCGGTTTGCGCTATTTGCTTTTCCGCAGACGCCATTGCGCAGCGAAATACGGGAGTTAATCTTAGTAAATTTGACCGTAGACAATATCATTTCGGGTTTATTCTTGGGTTTAATAACGCAAACTTTGCTCTTAAAAGAACACCAGATTTCAATTTCACAGATTCTCTACTATCGATTAACTTAAACCCTCAGCCAGGATTTAACCTATATCTATTGGCTAGTTATGATCCAGTCAAAAATTTTCATATCCGTTTCTTTCCTGGCTTGTCATTCCAAGATAGAATAATAGACTACACCTTTCTTGAATCAGATCTAAAACAATCCACAGAAAGCAGACGAATAGAGTCAGTATACTTGGACTTTCCAATTAACTTTAAGTTCAGAACAAACAGAAGTGGGAATTTTGCGGCTTATATGCTCACTGGAGGAAAATACAGTATGGACATGCAGTCTCAGAAAAATGTAAATCAAGAATTGAGCGCCAATCAAATAATCAAGATCATAGATTACGATTATTCCATCGATATTGGTGGTGGATTTGATTTTTTCTTGGAATACTTTAAACTGTCACTAGAACTTAAGTCCTCTATAGGCATTCCCAACTTACTTATTCAAGATGATACCATCTTTAGTAGAAATGTCCAGAGTCTAAAGTCCCGTGCTTTTGTCTTTTCGATTACATTTGAAGGGTAATTACTCTTGATGAAACTTCCTTCTGGAAATACACCGCGTTGGATTATTTTTCTTATAGACCTTAGTCTTATAGTCATTTCATATTCAGTAGCATATCTACTGAGATTTGACCTCATAATACCTAACGACGAGTTCGTGTTGGGGAAGCAATTCTTTCCTATCTTTCTATTGGTAAGAGCCGCTCTTTTTGTGGTTTTTAAGTCTTATGCAGGCATTATTAGATATACCAGTATCCAAGATGCCAAGCGAATTTTTCTTTCTCTATTCTTGGGCACAATACTTTTGTATTCCGTCAACATCGGCTACAGGCTTGTCTTTTCTTCAAAACTGTTCTTGTTACCAAACTCAATACTCGCTATTGAGTTTTTATTCAGCCTAGTAGCCCTCGTACTGTTTAGACTCGGAGTGAAATTGATGTATTCTGAATTAAAGAATCCTCAAAAAGTACGTATGAAGGTAGCCATCTTTGGTGCCGGAGAATCTGGATTAATTACCAAACAAACTATAGAACAGGATCAAGAGGCCAAGATTGAAATCGTCGCTTTTTTGGATGATGACAAAAAGAAGATTGGGAAAAAAATAGAAGGAGTAACTATTTATGACTCTAAAAAGCTCAATAAGGTATTAGAATCTAAGAACGTAGAGCAAATAATTATAAGCATACAAGACCTCAACCCTATCAAGAGACGAGAAATAGCGGAGCAGGCGTTGAACTCTAATACCACCATACTCAATGTTCCACCAGTAAAAAAGTGGATCAAAGGAGAGCTCTCATTAAAACAGTTGCAAAGCGCTAAAATTGAAGATCTACTTGGAAGAGCCTCAATTCAACTGGACAATGTCATTCTTCAAAAAGAAATAGAAAATAAGATCATTCTCGTAACAGGTGGGGCTGGATCCATTGGTTCTGAATTGGTACGACAAATTATCGCCTTATCTCCTAAGCAGCTTTGGATTTTTGATCAAGCCGAATCCCCATTGTATCACCTTCAACAAGAACTAAAATCAACAAAAAATTACAATCGTTGTGAATTCGTCATTGGTGACGTTTCGCAAAAAAAACGAGTAAGAAAGCTGATATCTCATTGTCAGGCTGATATCATATTTCATGCTGCAGCTTATAAACACGTTCCTCTAATGGAAGAAAATCCATCGGAGGCCATTTTAACAAATGTGGCAGGAACAAAACACATGGCTGACGAAGCAGTCGCTCATGGAGTGGACAAGTTCATCCTCATCTCAACAGATAAGGCGGTCAATCCAACTAATGTAATGGGTGCCACCAAGAGGACTGCGGAAATTTATTGCGAAGCCAAAAACCAAGAAGGAAAAACAAAGTTTATAACGACTCGCTTTGGAAATGTGCTAGGCTCAAACGGAAGTGTCATCCCTCTGTTTAGAAAACAGATAGAAGAAGGCGGTCCACTTACGGTTACACACAAAGACGTCACTAGATACTTTATGACAATTCCGGAGGCTGTCCAGCTTGTATTGGAAGCTAGCACAATGGGAAATGGTGGAGAAGTCTTCGTCTTTGACATGGGAGAAAGCATTAAAATCTACGATCTTGCTCAAAAAATGATCCGGCTTTCAGGACTTCAAGAAGGAAGGGATATCGAGATTCAATTCACAGGACTTAGACCCGGAGAAAAACTATATGAAGAACTTCTAACATCAGAAGAGAACACCATAGAAACACACCACCCCAAAATAATGATTGCTAAGCTTTCTGAGAGGGACTACAGCGAATGTTTAGAGAATATTTCGAATCTTATTTCCCTATTCGATGGACAGGAAAACAAAAACCTTGTAGGAATGTTAAAGCAAATTGTCCCAGAGTTTAAGAGTCAAAATTCTATTTATTCTCAACTAGACTAAAATCATCGAACACTCTGAAGATTCATATAAAACACTAAAATCAAGATCTGAAAGCCTTTATAAAGTAAAGGGAAGTAAGCACTTTGGTTATGCGTTCCCCTCCTACTCAAAAGAGGAAATCAAAGAGCAACTTGAGCAAATAAAAAAAGAGCATCATTCTGCCAGACACCATTGTTATGCGTTCAGGTTAGGATTAGATAAAAAAGTATACAGAGCAAACGATGATGGAGAACCATCCAATTCAGCTGGAAAACCAATCCTAGGTCAAATATTATCCTATGATCTCACTAACGTATTTATTTGTGTAGTACGCTATTTTGGAGGGGTTAAACTTGGTGTTGGAGGCCTCATGGATGCTTATAAAACGGCGGCGAAGTTGGCTATTGAGGAAAACACCATTATCACGAGACAGGTGCATCATTTTTACCGTCTAGAATTCAATTATGTGGCCATGCCCAAAGTAATGAGCCTTATGAAAGAACTGAAAATTGAGATGAAAAACACTGACTTTCAACTTTCGTGTACTCTTGAAACAGATATTCGAATGTCTGAGGCTCCTTCACTCGAGAAAGCTATTAATGATATCGATGGCGCAGAATATAAGCTTCTTAATATAGCATGATGATGGAGAAAATGAAAGTAATCATTATAGGACCAGCACATCCATATAGAGGAGGTATCGCGGACACCAATCATTCTTTGTGCAGAGCTTTTGGAGAAATGGGCCACGATTGTGAAATCATCACATTTAAACTGCAATATCCTAATTTCCTTTTTCCTGGGAAAAACCAATTTTCTGAAGATTCTGCACCAACAGACATCAAAATTCTGAGAAAAATAAACAGTATCAACCCGCTGAATTGGTTTTCCGCCGCCTCATATATCAGAAAAAAGTCTCCTGATTTGGTCATTATAAGGTACTGGCTTCCATATATGGCTCCAGCATTAGGCACTATCGCACGGTTGATTAAACAGGACACACAACTTCTAGCGCTTTGTGATAACGTCCTCCCCCACGAAAAACGATGGGGAGACAAAAAGCTCACTCAATATTTCACAAAGCATATCTCAGGTTTCATAACGCTTTCGGAGCATGTCAGCCAAGAACTCCAGCAGTTTACTAAACAGCAAATACTTACTTTATTCCATCCAATCAATACCGACTTGGGAAGTCCCATCCCTAAATCACTAGCTCGAAAAAAATTAGGATTATCAGAAGATGGAAATTACATTCTTTTCTTTGGTCTTGTTCGTGCCTATAAAGGCTTAGACTTATTGCTAAACTCTCTGGCCAACGAAGGAGCTAAATCCGCAAATGTCAAACTGATTATTGCTGGCGAATTTTATGAGGATAGAAAAAAATATGATGATATTATTCTCAAATATCGATTAAATGATCAAGTAGTCATTCATGATCACTTCATCGCCAGAGAGGATATCCCAATCTATTTCTGCGCTGCAGATTTATTAGCTCAAACCTATCATACAGCCTCTCAAAGTGGGGTCACTCAAATAGCCTATCACTTTGATTTACCATTGTTAGTTACAAATATTGGTGGGTTGACAGAGATGGTACCTCATCAGAGAGTAGGACTGGTTGTTTCCAAAGATGCGAACAATATCTCAACTGCTATCTCAGATTTTTTCAGGAATAATCTCGGAACCACATACGCCGAAAACATTAGGGTAGATAAGGAAAAGTATACATGGAAGGCATTCGCTCATGAAGTTCTCCAAAGTTTCATTTCATAGTGCTATGTCTTACAAAGAGGATTATTAGAATCTAAGATCTATCCTATTTCACAAATCGTTCTCTGAAAATGGTAGCATCATTGTTCAAAAGCTTGAGAACATATGTCCCGCTGGCAAGTTCTCCATGGTTCCAAGCTATATCTCTAGCAGAAGAGATCAACTCTGAAGAGACCAGCTTACCATTGATGTCAAAAAGCTGAAGTCTTGTCACTTTATTTTTTCCTTTTAGCCGGTTCACGTACAAAAATGAATGGTCAACGTTGAGAGCAAATTCACTCACTTCAGTATCCAATTGATCTTCTGCATTTAAAATCTGGATACTTCGCGTTAATTCTCTTGTACAATAGCCATCTGAAGATACCAATTCTATTTCATAAATTCCTGACTCGATAAACGTGAAATTTCCTAAACTACCCGAGTTATTCCATACACCATCTAAATACCAATTCTCTTGTATTGAATTCAGACTAGAACTCTCTACGGTTAAAATTAAATTCCCATCTTCTTGAAGCACTTCTTCTTCTGAAAGTTCAAAGTCCGCACTTAGCATTTCATGATTTTCTATATCAACTTCATGCGATTCTTCTCCGCACTCGGTTATTATCTCAACATGATATCGATCTCCTATTAAGTTTTGAAAAACTACCAATTCAGTTCCTGAGGCTTGATCCACCAATTCACCATCCAGATATAGCTGTATAACCATTTCCGCCTCGTGATCGGCCGAAATAAATATTTTGCCTTCATTTTCATCACAGTGGTCTTTCAAAAAACTTACTGAACTTGCTGGTAACAACGGAGTTTCCCATATTTCTAAATCAAAATCAACAGATCCACAAATTGTCGTATCACTGTGCATGTACAGCTTATAAACACCTGAAGGAATTCCATCAAGAATGGTGTTTCCCGTTTCCTCTTTTGTAGCAATGGTTTCTCCTAAATCGTTCATCAACGTGAACTGATATGGCCCCTCTATGAGTGGGTTTACTTCGACATAAGCATCTGAACCAGCGTTGCAAGTAGGAGAAATTACTGAGATTTCTGCTGCCGACTTGACGGACAACATGAATCTATTTCCTTCATACTCTTCCTCTAAAATTTCGAAATAAACCGGATGGCCCTCTTTTATTTCATGGGTGATTTGTGTTTCTAAATCAGTCAATGTCATACATATATTTGGATCTACATTTTGAATTTCATCCAAATTAATTGAGTATTCTCCAGACTCCACTGCATACACATATATGGGAATTTCGATTGGGTCATCGTAATCTTTGAGAGTATTAATGCTAAATACATCCTCATTACAAACGGAGCCCATTGAAAACATCACAGATTTTCTTTTGTATGCATCAAACTTTGGATCAAAATCATCAGTTGCGTCTTCATGAAAGGCAATAACTGATTCATACTTCAAACTATCTTGATTTATTGAAAACCTCAATAATGATTTTTCTTCTTCCATACTTCGATAAAACCTACCTTGTAAATCAGTCTTAGAAGGTTCTTTAAATGTGACAGAAGCGCCCGGACCGTTGGCTTTTACAAAAAATGCCTGATACGAAGAGACAACATTGGTGCCTCCGTTTACCGAAACCCCATTGTTATAAACAACATACTCTCCTTTCCAGGTGCCTCCTATTGTGTGATCAAGAATGTAAATTGCCTCCCCAACATTCACAAAATCAATTGCTGAAGACTCAATATCAATAGCACTAGGATATGGATTTGGAATGCAATGCCACCCCTCATATGCATCATCACCCGTTTCAGTATAACTCAAATTAAATGTCACATCTCCTTTCCTAAACTCTCCCTCAGACTCCAGAAGATTGATTGCACTAGAACTTGGAAAGTAAGCCCAATACCCTTTGTCTTCGTTCACGGCATTTGTAGCGTTTAGAACATCAGTAAAACCTGCATCAATATCGTCCGGAGCATGAGAGGTTTCATCGTAGTACTTTACATTGGTGAAATAATGACTAGGCCAATCACTCCCGGGATATCCAGTAGTGACAAAATCTCCTTGGAAATCATTGATGGTTTGATTCTTTATCGGAATCCCTATTAATCTGTATCCATCCTCTAACGACTCCACGTATCGCTGAATCTTTATGTCTCCAATAAAATCAGCTCCGGGCTTGATTTCAGAAATCGAACCAGTGAGTATTTCCGTACCCACTATTTCCGACACAAGAGTGAATTCATTTCCATTGGTATTAAAGACACCTACTTCAGGGTGAACAGCCCCATTTACCTTCATACTTGTTAAAAGGTTTACCCCTGCACTGTTTAGTAAATCTAAATCATGAACTACGACTTCAGACCCTTGTATTAATTGAATGGAAGAGCCTGTCAATCTAAAAGCAGATTGGTTTGCACTAAACCCGCCATTACAAGTGAAGTTTCCATGAAAATCTGTTGTATAATTTGTGGTAGATACATCTATTGACCCTCCTACCTCAATATCTATATTCTCTGCAAGAATATCCCTATCAGCCATGATGGTATGACCTGATTCAATCACTAAACTTCTATCATGGCAAAAATCAATTGCTATCGGTTGAGTTCCTCCTTGTGGTCTCCAAATAGGATCACTGGCAAAACCGCTACCTGTAGAATAAAAAACGTCTGCATCTATGAGCTCAATAATTCCTGTGTTAGTCGGACAAGAAGAATCAGACCATCTAGCATAGGTTGTATAATTACCAGCTGCAATCGGATACGAAACCGTCATGCTATTATCCAATACAATTGGCTCATAGCTAACTCCTGCATTCAAACTAAATTGCAATGCTGTATTATCTGGATGGTCAGAAAAAGTAAAAACAACATTCCCCCCTCCGCCACACCCTGTAAGCGAAGAGTGTACTGTTGCACTTGGAACACTTCTTACGTTTACTCCTAAACCATCAGATACCTGACATCCATTGGCATCAGTTACATCTATGGTGTATGATTCATTGATATTCATGGCAGGGTTCCCAACCGGTGTAAATATCAAACCTGTGCCATTGATCGTACCATTGTCCCACACGTATGAATATGGTGATTGTCCCCCAGTTACCATTGGCGCTAACGTTATGCTTTCTCCATCACAAATCTCTTGATCTGACCCCACTTCAAGATCAATAGTTGTTTCATTAATCACATACGTACCTAGATCTATTGGACATTGATTATTTCCCCACCTAGATGAAAAATTATGAGTACCTGCACTCAAATTATAAGTCACAGAGCCTGAATTGTCATTTACCTGAGGCTGATATGAGGCTCCATTATTAAGGCTGAACTCAATAGCTGTTCTATGAATGTGATTTGAAAATTCAAACGTGACTTCCGCATTGTTTCCACAACCGTCTTGGGTAAGTACATTGGTTACCGTAGGAAGACTTCTAACACTATACCTTTTCGAATCTGAACTCACACATCCGTTGTCATCCGTAACTGTAATTGTATAATCTACATTTACATTGAAATTAGGATTTCCATTTGTTGTAAAACTCAAACCATTGCCAGACTCTGTTCCATTGCTCCAAGTATATGTATATGGTGCTTGCCCTCCTGTTACTGTTGGACTGATTGTCACCAGTTGACCATCACAGGACCATGTATTTAAACCTACTTCAAGACTCACGGCACCAGGATTTGTGATAACAGTAAAAGTTCCAAGATCTACAGGACATTCATTGTTTCCCCATCTTACAAAAGCATGATAAGCACCACCATTTAAACTATAAAAGATGGAACCAGAATTATCAGCAACAGAAGAAAAATAGCTTGTTCCCCCATTTATACTAAACTCAATTCCCGTTCTATTCGGATGATTGGGGAAATTAAACGTTACCCCTCCGTCTACAAAACAAGAATTATCCGCTGATACAAAAGTGGCAGTAGGTGCACTTTCTATCACAATTCTAATCACATCTGACGCAAAGCAACCGCTGCCGTCTGTAACTGTGACAGTATAATTTTTGGATGTATTCCCATTGGGATTTCCATTTAGCAGAATATCCAATCCCGTTCCAGATTCTGATCCCGAAACCCAAGAATAGCTGAGTGTACCTGATCCACCAGTAATAGTTGGGTTCAAAGTAACAGTTTGTCCATCGCATTCAGAAAGGTCTGCACCAAGGTCGATTTCTACTCCTCCATTATTGAGAATTTCAACAACGCCTAAGTCCACCGGGCACGAATTATCTCCCCATCTTGTATAGCAGTGATAACTTCCAGGAGGAAGATTATAGGTTACACTTGATGAGTTGTCAGGGACACCACTTAAATAGGATACTCCTCCATTTACGCTAAACTCAATCCCAGTCCTATTCGGATGATTGGTAAATGCAAACGTGAGCGCCCCCTGCGTAAAACAGTCTTTGTCTACTTTTACTACTGATGCAGAAGGTCTACTGCGCACATTCAAACGAACAATATCGTAAGATGAACACCCATTCACATCTGTTACTGCAATTGTAAAACCCTGATATTGGTTGGCACTCGGATTTCCCACTAAAGTTGTCGTTAATCCATTTCCAGAGCTTATTCCATTGTCCCAACTGTATTGATAAGGGGCGGTTCCACCAGTAACGGAAGGTGCAAACGTAACTTGATCTCCATCACAAGCATTAAAATTGACACCAGCATTTATGCTTGGAGCTGGTCCAGTGTTAATAATAAAATTTCCTAAATCTAGAGGGCACTGATTGTTTCCCCAGCGAGCATACAGGTTATGCGTACCTGAAGCAATTGGGTATGATACACTAGATGAATTATCCGGAACTGCTGTTTCGTAAGAACTTCCACCGTTCAAACTGAACTCTATCATTGAGCGGCTCGGGTGATTTGAAAAATTAAATGTGACCATGGACTGAACAGTACATGTCGGTTGAGTTAGTGTCACAGTAACGGTAGGTTGACTTAAAACAGTTACCTGAATATCGTCACTTGTCACACATCCTGCCCCATCTAGTACAGTCACCGTATAAGTATGTGTGAGATTCTGATTCGAATTACTGACTGGAGTAATCGTCTGTGAAGGGCCTATTCCAAAACTAATATTCCAAAAATAGGTGTAGCCTCCTGATCCCCCAGAGGCATTAGCGGTTAACGTAATCTCCTCCCCCTGACATACCGTAAGGTTGGGGCCAAGACTCACGCTACACTGACTAAAAGACTGGGTAGCAATCATGAAACTAAACAAAAGAAGGGTGGCAAATTTCGCAATAAGAGTGAAATTATGCTGCATTAGTTATGTTTTTCACGTAGGTTGTCTCCTTATAATACGTCATCCTTTTCCTACAAGTTTCAATGTAAACGTCTATTAATTATCACAATTAACTCACCTTTAAAAATTTTTGATTTTAAATTAATGGGAGCTAAAAATTCATCTTTCAGTTCGTGAACTAAAAAACCTATAATCCCCAAGTTTCAAGCGGTTTTTTAAATAATTTTGAAACAAGAATCGTTGGGCACTAGTTTTGTATATAGACTATGAATACACATTCTTTTCCATATGAAATATATTATTGCTATAGCCTCATTATTATTGCTAAACAGTTGTTTAGAAGTTATTGAAGAAGTGAATTTGAACGATAATGGTTCGGGAAAACTCTCTTATACTATCAACCTTAGTCAAAGCAGGACAAAAATCAACTCACTATTGCTACTGGATAGTATTGATGGTCACGAGATACCTTCCGAAATTGAAATAAGAAATAAAATAGATGAAGTCATCCATGTAATTAAGGATACCGAAGGAATTTCTAATGTGACCAAGTCATTGGATTTCGATAATTACATTTTTAAATTCTCTTGCGATTTTTCCACTCTACGAGCATTAAATAAGACAAGCGAAGTCATTAAGGAGAATTACAATCTCAAGGACCCTAACCACAATACCGATGACCACTTTACTTATGATAATTCTTCTCGAAAGTTCAGACGCAAAGGAGATTACAATGGAAAAAGCTGATTTAGAGAGAATAAAAGAAGAAGACCTGAGTATGATGAAAGAAGCTAAGTTTACAGCAATTTATCGTTTTGAATCAGAAATTCTATCAGCCTCAAACGGTGATACTAAAATCTCACCCAATAAAAAGGCAACGATGCTTATGTATCCACTAATGGATGTAATTACCCAGAAAAAAGAAATTGAAAACACAATTACCTTAAAATGACCAAGAAAATTTTCCCTACCCTACTAATTGCAGTACTTCTTCTATCAACCAACCTTGCAGGTCAATCACTTTCAGATCACCTTCCTTCAACTACTGTTTTCGCTTTATCAATAAATGGTTCAAACCTTCAAGAAAAAATGTCAATTGAGAGTTTTGAAGCGCTTGATTTTTATCAAGAAATCCGAAAAGAACTAGAAAGAGAAGGACTTTCTGGAGAGCTAAAAAATCTAGGCGTTGACTTTTCTAAAGAACATACCTTTTTTGCCATAGCCGAAGAGAATTGTATCATTATGGGAGGAATCATTCCAATAAATAATTCTGCGAGTATTGAGAAACTTGTTGGGGAAAGTAATTTTGAAAATATAAATGGGATTAAAGTGAAGTATGACTCCTTTTCTACCATTGGAATTAGTGATCAATACTTTATTTTTTCAACAGCACAATCTACTTCTTCTTATCCAAGATGGGATGCCACGGAAGAACAAAGAATGGCCTATGAAAAAATCCAAGAAGAAAAAGAAACTTTCCATCAAAATTTTTTCATCAATCTATTTTCAGAAAATTCGTCACCGTTATCTAATAATTCCAACTATAAAAAATCATACGATTCAAAAGCAGATGCGAACATTTACATCTCTGTAAACGCCACTTTAGCAGAATACTATGCTAACTCGATGAATGCTGGAGGATTGATTTTAAACGCTACAACTGGGGGGATGCAATCTATACTTTCCAATTTTTCTTCTGAAGATCAATTCTGGGGAGGCCAATTGTATTTCAATGAAGATCAAATAAGCATTGAATCCCATTACTTTCCTGGTAAGGAATCTATGAAAACTCAAAAGGCTCTAGCTAAATCCAAAATTGACCCGGAATTATTGAAGTACATCTCACAAGATGACCTTTTGGGACTTTATAGCATCAATCTAAATATGGAAGCAGCGCTAGAGTCAGCACCCGATGGAATGGCTCCAATATTAGGCTCATTTTTACCAATGGTTGATAACGCAGGAGGTAAGATTGCAAGTTTATTCTCAACTATAATTGATGAAGAAGAAATAGCTGCACTTATTAACGGAAAGGGGATTATCTCGGTATCTAACCTTAGTCAAAAAGAGATCTCATACACTACGTATGAATATGATGATGACTTTAATTCAATTGAAAAAACAGAAAAAGGAACAGAACTTCTACCTGATGTTTTGGGTATGCTCTCTACTTCTAAACCGAATGATCTAAACAGTATTCTAGAGTTTCTAAGTATTGATTCTCCATTAGAGAAAAAAGAAGATTATTTCTTTCTTCCAAGTAGCAGGGATGTCATATTCCCAATCTACATATTTACTATGTCAAACGCTCTAATTATTACTAATAGTAAAGAGCAAATGAAAATCATTCGATCTGAAAAGGGATATGGTACTATTCAAAAATCGCTTGCTAAAAGTTTGCTAAAAAATTCACAAAACGTTCATGTGAATTTAGCTCAAATCTTTAAAAACATTCCCCAGTCAAGCAATCCTGACAGGTTTGAAAACAAAGCTCTCGGATACTTATCTGAGCATACAAGAACCGTTCAAGTTCATCAATTCAAACCAAAAGGAAAGTCGGTAAGTACGGAGCTTATTTTGGAAGTTCCTGGAACAGGGCACGAAAACGGACTGAAGTACCTCTTTAACATCATTAATGATTTGTACAAAATTTCAGAAAACTAGATTTATGAAGTCAATACTCCACACTCTTTTATTTATACTCTTAGCCAGTATTTGGTCAAGTACTGTTGCTCAAGAATATCTAGTCACCCCTTCTAATGCAGATATCATCGTTACGATGAGAGGAAGTAACCTATTAGATAAAGTGTCTCTCAATGAAATGAAAGAAATACCTTCTATGAATGACATGTTTAAAGGACTGACCCAAATGCTTGGCGAGGAAAACACGGAAATAGAAAATCTGGGAATTGATCCTAATGCTAATGCTGAATACTTTATTAGTTTCAAGGAAGAAGGGCTAGCTTTAATGGGAGTTAGTTTCAAAGTAAACGATCCTCAAAAATTCAAATCTGTCTTTATGAAAGATCTTCTTATGTTTAACGATTCGGGCATCGATCTAGCAATTACAGATGGATATACCAAGGCGCTAAGTGGAACTAAAGGATTGATCACTTACTCAGTACTAGCTCCATCATATGAGGATCCTTATAGAGGATGGGATGATGTCATAATTGACAATACAGAAGTCGAAGAAATTGACCCTTGGAGTGGAGATGAAATAGTGGAGGAATTTCCAGTAGAAGAAGTTCCTGCTGAAGAACTAGAAATTGAAGAGGAAGAGCATTTTGAAATTGAAGAAACTCCAGCAGACATAGAAGAAGAGTTTGACGAAATTTTAGATGGTGGTGAGAATGAAAACACCTTGTCCTATTATGAGGAAATGGAACTTGAAGAAACTCAAAAAAAAGAGGAAATGGCCAATATTTCGAAGGCCTATGCCATTGAACTATTGACTAATCCGAATTCAACAAAAGCCACTCCCAACTCCAAGAAAATTGATTCCGAAGCAGACTTTTCCATTTTGGTTAATTCATATTCTGGAATTTATCAATTCTTCTATAATAACACGACTAATTATTTTTATAGAAACCCAATAGAAACTCAGATGTCTGAAATGATGGAAAATATCTATGGAGATTTTGAGTGGTTGTCAATGAACGGTTATTACAAGAAAGATGAACTAAGAGTGGAAATGCACTTCAAGTTAAAAGGGGACCTCGCTAATTGGTATGACAAAATGCTGAATTCGGATTTTAATGATAAAATGCTGAATTATATTCCATATAACGATCACATAGGTTATGTATCAGGGACATTTAATACAAAAGAACTGATCCAAGGTTATTATAACTATGTTGATGACATATTTAATTCTATGCCTGAAATGGAAGGCGAAAGCATAGGTGAAACGGCAAGTATAATTGTGGACTTCGTTGAACTTTTCTTGGATGAAGAAGCGGTAGCCCAACTTTTAGAGGGTGACTATTATGCAGGAATAACCGATATCAATTCCTATGAAGTAGAGTATACGACCTATGAATACGACGACGAGTGGAATTATACAGAAGTAACTAAAACGAAGGAAGAAGTAAGACCAGATTTTCTGATCATGTTCACTTCTGATGATCAAAAGAACATTGAAAATATATTCAGGTTGATTGAGATTAGTACAAATGGCTTGTTTAAAAATGAAGGTTCCTATTATAAGCTTGCCAGCGATAGAAATATTCCCTTGGATGTATACACAATGCAAAAAGAGGGTATTGTATTCATCTTCACTTCTCAGGCTTTGTTCGATTTCATTCAAAAAGGAGGAAAAAAGCCATCTTCTTCACAGAAAGCACTCATATCAAATAACAGCAGTGTAATGCAGTTGGATGGAGCTACGCTTGCAAACAAAATTCCTCTCACAGATATGCCTTCTGATCTTAGGTCAATGATTGAATTTTTCAGGGAAAATGCTGGCAATATGACCATCAAACAAGGCAAAATGAAAGACAATATTCTAAGCGCAGATATGACAATGAGTGTAGAAGGAGAACACAAAAATTCATTGGCATACTTCCTTCATTTAATAAACGGAATTGCACAGCTAGAAAAGAACAATAGCACTTATAGAAATTAATCCATGAAGATCATTCGAATTATTCTAATAGTATTGGCGGTATTACTATTCATTGGTGGGATAGTCTACCTGATTAATAAAAATCAAAATGACTCTGCAAACGCCAATGTCTTTAAAGCCATTCCTGCAGATGCCGATGCTGTAGCGGTGATCAATTTGGAAGCTTTTATGTCATTATTCTTTAGAAACATTAGTGATGTACTGGAGTTGTCTGAAGAGCTAAAGGACAATACACATGCCGAAAAATTACAGAAAGAGATGAAACTCTCTGGGATTAACCTATCCAGAAAAGTGGCCATTTTTATGCAAGGTGATCAAACCAACGTACTTGTGCCTATTAAGAATACAGATGATTTTACAAGCTATCTAGAGGAAATGGTTAAAAACTCTAGCCTCTCTAGACTTGAAGCAAATGAATTCTATAGCCATGAACTAGAAGCATTTTTAACATTCGATAAAAAACTCTGTTTTATCTCACAATGCAAAAAAAATGACGTGGATCAGGCCAGAAACAAATGGATTCAAATTCAGGCCAACCTTCAATCTGAAGCTCCTGTAGCTGAGGAAATACAGAAACTTCAGAATGCAAAAGAACATCTTGCTCTTTATATGAAAGAGAATCAAATGGCCGCTAGAAGTATGGAGTTCAAACATTCTCCCGCAGCGCTTTCTAGATTGACTTTTGAAGATGGGAGAATCAAAATCACTTCATTGTTGTCCTCTAGTGAGGTAGACATAAAAAATCCGTTACAAACTGATGGAAAAGGAGTGCCAAAATCTGACTATCTGAGCATTCATATAGATGTGGATCCTTCAGCTAATTGGGATTATTGGTTGACTGAATCAGCAATCAATGAACTCAAAGAACGTGTCGATAACTCCTCTTCCAGCTCAAACCAATTTGAAAATTGGGCTGGCGAATTTAGCTTCTCATTAACGGGAATAGAGAATAACATTGCCGAAGTAATTTCTTATGAATATGACGATAACTTTAATGCCATTGAGAAGAAAGAAATGAGAGAAGTAAAGCAATTGGGGTATACTGGTAATATGAGCTTCATTGATTCAGTTCCAAGTTCATTAACTGTCTCTGAAATTGTGCCTGCTCAAACAACATTTTCTACCATAGAGGATAAAACCTTATGGTTTGGTTCAAAGGAAAACATTAGCATGACCAACGTGAATCAAGATGCTTCTATTTACCTCAGTGCAAACCCTGCCAACCTTATAGACATGGCCATTGAAATGGGAATTCCCTTCGCTAAAATGGGAAAGCGATTCACCACGTTAGCTGAAGAGATAGAAATTTCAGCCATTCCCAATGGAAATACTATTGAAAGCGAAGTAATTATTTCTATGCCTGATAAAGACATGAATTCTCTGGTTTATTTATTCAGAGAAATGCAAAAACTAAATTTCTAATGTTACAATCAACGGCTCAATTATTCGAAAGAGATTTAAAGAAGTTTCAAGAACTAATTCAATCATTTTCTAATGAAGATCATCTCTGGACTACTCCAGGAACAATTAAAAACTCCAGTGGCCACCTTGCCCTTCACTTATGTGGAAATCTAAGACATTTCATAGGGCACATCCTAGGAAATAGCGAGTATCAGAGAAATCGTAAAAATGAGTTCAGCTCCCCTCCTGTTTCCGCTCAAATTTTAATAAAAGAAATTAACGATGCTACTCATGAAGTTTCCAATGCACTGTCTACTCTGACTAAGGAGCCCCTTTTAAAGCCATACCCAATTGAGGTATTTGGATCTGAAATGACCACAGAGTTTTTCCTCATTCATTTATACGGACATCTCAATTATCATTTGGGTCAAATTGATTATTTAAAAAGATCCCAAGAATAACGAACTCGTCAATTTAGCATTCCAAAACGTTTTATTTTCTTGTGATCTGATTTAACTCAGTACAATTACTTTAGTGGAAAATGATTTTATGAAAGTTCTTAGTACGCTGCTCTTTGTCCTGATTTTTTCTCCATTATTCTCTCAAGAAACAGGTTCTTTTTCAATGTCTGTAGATTTTGATGAATCTGATTATATGTTCACTCGGGAACTCTATTTCTTTGTCCCAGATGATTATGATGCCTCCGCATCCTACCCACTTGTAGTTGGATTCAGAGGTGGACCGCATTCAAATGCAGGACAGTTTAGAGATCAACTAACATTTCTATCTGATAGTATTGGAGCAATAATAATGTGCCCAGAAAATGAGTCTCATTTCTGGAATGAAGAAGGTGATATCAAGAGACTTTTCAATTATTCCGTACAGCTCGCTGCCGAAACGTATAACATCGATCAAGACTTTATTTACCTTACAGGACTTTCATATGGAGGAAGGCATGCAGTAATAGTGGCTATGGATACCGATGATGGCGAAATACCTTCAATCAGGGGAGTGATCCCATTTGCTGCTGGAAGCGAAGCCAATCTTCAACCGAATTACGGCTCTATTGACGAGTTTGCTCCAGCTTGTATTTGCATTGGGCTATCCGATTCTCAAAACTTCATCAATGTATCTAATAGTCTTCATGATGACATTACATCCAATGGAGGCAACTCATTACTTAATGAGATTTCCGGAGTTGGCCATACAGTCAGTTTCACGACATATCCAGAAGAAATGATGGAGTGTATTACTTTTATAGAACAGTCTTATGAGATCTCTTCTATTGAGTCGCTTACTCCTGTGCTGGATCTTCAACTATATCCAAACCCTGCAAAGGATCAAATTAACTTTACAATTGTAAGTAAGGAACCTATTTCTTCCATTCAATTGGTAGACTTAAACGGAAAACTTGTCAAAACCATTGATAACGCCACCTCAGGAACAATAGATATTTCTGAGCTGTCAAGTGGTATCTACCTGTTGCAACTAGATGTTAATGGATCAATGGTTCAAGAAAAAATTGAAGTAAAATAGCACCTCTTAAATATGTAGCTGTTTTTCAAATCAACAGATTGGAGAATGCTATGTCATGTCGTGACCATTTGATTAAGATTAAGAGTCTGTTTCCATACAATTCACACTAATTATTGTCAACTTTGGTGAATGAAGCTATTCTTAAAAAAGACATCTATCTTTTTTATGGGGGTGTTACTCGTACTATTCTGCACCTATAGAATAATTGATCATCATTACAATGATATTGAAGATCCTGAAGGTTCGCTGTTTATTTGGGGAGACTCTCAAGCTTACCATGGCATTGACATGGAATTGATGCATCAGCTGACTCATAAAAAAATCTTTACTGCGGCACAGTATGGAGCCGGAATGTATGACTTCTTAATATTTGCAGAAAAAGTCCCCTCAAAATCAGAAGTAATTGTTGCTTTATCAAAACCGACATTGATACGCGGAATTTTAATGGACAGAAACAAGGCAAGTATCTCATTAAGTGCACTAATTACCCTATTAAGCAACAACTATTCAATTTCTCATACGTTTACAATTCTGAAAAACAACCTCACACCATCAAGAGTTTTCTCACAGGATACACAAATGTATCCATATTCAGACACTCTGGTTTTCACCGAACCCACCTCTCTCTTCGAAAATTTTTACAACACTGCTCCAAACCACTTTGCCGATAAACAAGAAATCATGCTAACAGCAGTGAAGACATTGAAACAAAAAAATTGTAAAATAAGCTTTGTAGAATTCCCGTACCATCCTATTGTACAAGAAATAGAGCATCAATCAGAGATCAAAGTCAAAACAGAACAATTCAAGAATGAAATACTCAACCTTTTTGAAGAAACAGTTATAGATACTCTTTATTTAAATGATGAAATCGAAATTATGTATGATCTAACTCATTTAAACGAAACAGGTGCATCGACCTTAACACAGGAGCTCGTTGAATCAATGAATACTCAAGAACACACGACACTATATATCTCAAATTGGCGACAAGAGTTTTAGAATGTTTAATAGTAAAAAAAAAGCCCCACCTCATCTGAGGCAAGGCTTCTAACAATTTCTTATTTCCTGTATTTACTTCTATTCACATTCACTTCCAAATACTCCTAAGAAACCAGTAAGGTCTCCTACAGTTATAAATCCATCACCAGTAAAATCCCCTGGGCACGCAGTTCCTGAGAATATGCAAGAATTGTCATCAGTATTTGCTAACGGGTCATAATTATCAGCGCTATCATAAACGCACCCTTCTACAACTGAGGTTAAACATGATCCATCATCTGTCATCGCGTAAGGGTTAAATTCAACGAAAAGAGGATCAGTACAACCCAAGTACTCACATGAACCATCATCCGTTACGGCTGCTGGATCATAATTCGATGCATTTGGATCTGTACAACCCATACCTGCTGCACAAGTGAACATGTACGTTCCTACAGGCACTGGACTAAGAGCTGTGGCATTGTCTGTTTCACCATCCAACACATCAATACCTGAAAATATCCAATTAGAAATATCAAATATATCTCCGTCAGGACCAGTTTCACACTTTCTATAAGCCCATCCATCTAAATGATCCCAAGCTTCACCAGAACCATCTACATTAATATCTCCAAAGACATCTATAACTAGTCCAAATTCGAATAACTCCACCGCGTCATCTCCATTAATTGCTACTGCATTTCCTCCATCATATGTCGCATCGAACCCAAAGAAAGTAGTGAATTCCGTTAAATTCCCTGAGGTCACATAGATAAATGTTCCTGCAGTCACCGCGTCAGCTGGAAAAGTATACTCTTCACCATCTGTTCCTTCACCATTGTTGGCTGAACCGATTCCAAAATCACTTAGGTCTGGGATGTCATTTACAACGTATAACTCCACACCTTTGGGAGTTCCACCAGAAAGAGGCCCATCATATAGCCCTGTAATAATCAAATCATTTGACAAAGTGAATGGAGTTCCAGCACAAGAACAGTCAGACAGATAAACATCATTGGCTGTCATCACATCTCCATCATCACAAGATGCCCCCTCTAATGCTGAACCACCTTGTGTTCCCTCGCAATCTGCACCAGTCCAGAAATTAACTCCTGTCTCAGAACAAAAAGTTCCAGTGTAGGTATACGGCGGATTCCAAGCAGTTGACATATCAATAAAATCTCCTGCTGTCCAAATTCCTTTTGTTACTGCCACTGATTCTCGACCTATTCCTGATGCTCCCCATTGTGTGAAGTCTAACATATTTGCTGCAATTCCAAAACCACCAGTAGGAAGATACAATCCTAAATCAGAAGAAGTAGCATTTAATGTCCAAGTCATAGTTGCGGATTCTCCACCTGACAGAATAAGGTCTCCACTGGTAAGAACTGAAGTCAAATTAGCTGTATATTGAAATCTAGCACATAGTCTATATCCTGAAACATCAATATCCACTGAACCAAAATTCTCAATTACAACTTCTCCAGTTACAGGATTCACACTTGTAATTTTTACACATTCGTTAGAAACACCAACGCATGAACAATCTCCCTGATAAACATCATTCACAGTAGAGGCATCCATATCGTCACAAGCATCACCTGGAAACGCACAACTTCCATTATCTACTGTGGCCGTCATGTCATAATTACAAGCGGTATCATCAGTACAACCAGGAATCGAAGAACCTGAAGGGGAATATGTACCAATAGGCATTGGGGGCGTCGCATCATTATTTGTCGCTGCACCGTCATATGTGTTGATCCCAGGTAAAATCCAATCTATCGCATTCCAAGTGGTTGAAGCTACGGTTCCATCAAGTCTATAGGAATAGCCGTCTAGATAATCCCAAGCTAACCCAGATCCGTCCACTGCAACATCTCCATACACGTCACTCACTATACCATTGAAATAAAGCTCTATAGGATCATCTCCATTTATCGTGAAAAGCCCTGAAACATACTCCGCCGTTTCGCTAGGGAAGTATGTTGCAAACGCCGTAGCATCTCGTACCAAATGTATGTAGCTACCTGCTGTTACAGCATCAGCTGGAAATGTATATTCCTGTCCATCGCTTCCTCCTCCGTTATTTGCTATACCTATCCCATATAGAGATAGATCTGGTATATCATTTAGTACGTAAAGTTCAACTCCGCGAGGATCGCCGCCAGAAAGTGTTCCATCGAAAATAGCTGTGATTAATAAATCCTGGTTAAACGCAGGAAAGGCTAGGGCTATAGAACACAGTCCAAGCATAAAGCTTTTAAGTTTCATTTTTTCAGATTTTAGATAATTTTGGTTAAAGAACTTGTTTAAAGTCGAACTAAAAAACTGCGCGTAACCTCCTGGTCTCACTGAATTTCAGCTAATTTTTTCTTCGTAGCAATAAAGCTATGCAGAAAAAATGGAGCTTCGCCAGTAAAACCAATAGTTCACGCTCGGAAATTTCATTTCAACCTTAAACAAGTTCAAATAGAGCGTTTAGGTATCTCTATTCCCTTACTAAATTACTCTAAATTTTTCGATAAATATGTTAAGGTTAAGTAAATTCTATACGTCCATAGTCTCCACTATACAATGTCGTATTATGTTTACAAAATATAAAGAACTGAATGAACACACCATCCAAAGAAGAATTATTAGCCCAAGCCATTAGACAAAGACAAAGCGGTGATTCTTACATGTCCATAGGTAGATACCTTCAAAGTACAGGAGCAGATGAAACAACTGTCAGTGCAATTGTCAGCCATGTAGATCTATTGGAAAAGAACAAAGAGCTTCAACCAACAAATCAATCGTCAGGTAAAGTCTCATTCAGAAGCGGGGTCATGGGCTCTTTATTTATATTTCTTGGAATGGTGCTGTTATGGAGTTTATGGGGTAATGGTTGGTTTTCTACCATCTCACTTGTGTTTATTGTGGCTGGTTTAAGTGCATTCGGTGGAACTTTTGATCGTTGACCAAAATGAAACAAATTCTCTTAAATATTTCAATTCTTTAACAATCAAACCAAAACCTTCTCATTTTTAGAAGTTTATGAGATTTCATCACATATAAAAATTACATTCGTCTCTCGTCATCAATGGACAAAACGACTGATGAATAAAGAAATCATTATCATAGGCGCGGGATTTAGTTCTATAGCAGCG
Source organism: Flavobacteriales bacterium (assembly GCA_965224545.1). GTDB lineage: Bacteria > Bacteroidota > Bacteroidia > Flavobacteriales_D > Sanyastnellaceae > ASP10-05a. The sequence goes on from CBDCZM010000001.1 coordinate 297,956, forward strand.
AGCTGTTATCTAGCTAAAGCAGGAAACAACGTTACTGTTCTCGAAAAAAATGATACCGTTGGAGGCAGAGCCAGGCAACTGAAGCGAGATGGTTTTGCATTTGACATAGGTCCTACCTTCTATTGGATGCCTGATGTCTTTGAACGTTTTTTTAATGATTTCGGAAAAAAGGTCTCAGATTATTATCATTTAGAAAAGCTGAATCCAGCGTATGAAGTATACTTCGGAAAGGATGACTCTGTTAAGATTCCAGATAATTTTGAAGGTATCAAAAGTACTTTTGAGAAAATAGAGAATGGAAGTGCGGTACAACTTCAAAAATTTATAGATAGCGCTCAGCACAATTATGAGCTCGCTATCAAAGATTTAGTATATCAACCTGGAGAGCGAATTGCGGAAATAATCACTCCTACCACAGCAAAAAAAATAGGACAATTTTTTGGAACAATAAAAAGGCAGGTTCGCTCTAAAATAAAGCACCCAAATCTTAGAAAAATATTGGAATTTCCAGTGCTATTTCTTGGGGCTAAGCCTAACAATACTCCCGCATTCTACAATTTCATGAACTATGCTGATTTTAAGCTAGGAACATGGCACCCTAAAGGAGGCATGTACGAAGTCGTGAATGGAATGAAACAATTAGCCATAGAATTAGGAGTAACTATTCACACCAATTCTGCAGTAGAAAAAATTGTTACCCAAAATACTGCTGTCAGTCATGTTCATTCGGGAGGAAAAGAGTATTCATGCGATGTTTTATTGAGTGGAGCCGATTACAATCATACTGAGTCGATGCTCAACGGATCAAAACAATACAGTGAAAAATATTGGGAGAAAAAGACCTTTGCACCCTCTGCATTGCTCTTTTATGTCGGGTTTGAAAAAAAGCTGGAAAAGCTTTCACACCATACGCTCTTTTTTGATACCGACTTTGACCTGCATGCGGAGACGATCTACGATACAAAATCATGGCCTAAGAAACCACTGTTTTACGCAAGTTTCCCTAGCATTACCGACGATTCATCTACTCCTGCTGGTAAAGAAGCTGGTGTTTTTTTAATTCCCTTAGCTCCTGACATTGAAGATACAGATGAAATACGTGAAAAGTACTTTGGTATTTTATTGCAACGCCTAAAGGACCTTACAGGACAAGACTTAAGAAGCTCTGTTCTTTTCAAAGAGTCATTCTATGTGAGGGATTTTAAAAAAGAATACAATTCTTATAAAGGAAATGCTTATGGCTTAGCTAATACTTTACTGCAAACACATGTGCTTCGACCAAAACTAAAGAGCAAAAAATTGAAAAACATGTATTTTACAGGTCAATTAACTGTTCCTGGTCCTGGAGTACCTCCTAGTCTCATCTCTGGCAAAATTGTCAGTGATTTAATCGTTAAATACCATAGTTAATATGAAAGATTTATTCGATAGTTCCTGTTACCAAATTAGCAAGCTAATAACTAAGACATACAGTACTTCTTTCTCGCTTGGCATAGGCCTTTTAGGGGCTAAGATCCGTCCACAGATATACACCATTTATAGTTTTGTAAGGTATGCAGATGAAATTGTAGATTCATTTTATGACTACAATCAACAGGAACTAATAGAAGAATTTGAAAACGACTACAAGAAATCTCTAACTAGGAAAATCAGCCTGAATCCAGTGTTAAACGCTTTTCAAAAGGTAGTACATGAATATGAACTTTATGAATTTGTAGAGGCATTCATGCATAATATGAAACTTGATCTCAATAAAACGAATTACATGTCTGTAGAGGAGTACAATGAATACATCTATGGATCTGCAGATGTAGTAGGACTTATGTGTCTGAAAATATTTATTGAAGGAGATGAAGAAAAATTCAACGAATTAAAAGGAAAGGCCATGAAACTAGGAAGTGCTTTTCAAAAAGTAAACTTCCTGAGGGACTTGAAAGATGATTTTGAAAGACTTGGACGTTCTTATTTTCCTAATGTAAAAACCGGAGAGTTTACTGAAGAAACCAAGCAAGAAATAATTGCAGACATTGAAAATGACTTTAAAGAAGCCTTAAAAGGAATATTAAAACTTCCAGTGGAAGGAAAACTAGGAGTATATGTCGCTTATAAATATTATTTGGGCTTATTGAAGAAAATAAAGCGAAAAAGCAGTGGTGCGATATTGAAGGAAAGAATTCGAATTAGCAACCCGAAAAAGGCAGTAATTTTGGCGAAGTCGTATGTTAGATTAAGAATGAATATGTTGTAAATGAGGCTTTTTTTTATATTGATTAGCTGGTGGATATTACCTCTGAATTACTGCGACATGGAGTATGTCAGACATGAATTCCATAGAGAAAATGATTCTTCTGATGAACTGGAGGAACACATTGTGAAAATGTAAGATATGAGTTGCGATCAGGCAGAACCATACCTGGCATGTGCCATTATGCAGCGCGCAGAACATTCTTTGTGGCCTCCAACACAACTGAAGTACTTTAATCAAGGTAAAGACATGCTGGAAGCCTATATTACAAATTACCCTGACGATATGGAGGCAAGATATGTTAGACTGCTGGTTCAACAAGGATGTCCTTCGTTTCTAGGATATACCAATCAAATTCAAGAAGATGTTCGATTCATTATTAGAAATTTAGAGAGTGTTCCTCTCCCATCTCGCTTACAAGAAAAAATGAAAATTGCTACCGAAGAGAACTGCAATTAAAACGTATGGAAGGAATACTATTTATACTAATTACACTATCCACTTTCATACTAATGGAAGGAATCACATGGTGTACTCATAAGTTCGTTATGCACGGGGACTCTTATGGTATCTTCATCAGGATCATCATCAGGATCATCATCAACCAAAGTATACTAACGTATTTGAGAAAAATGATGTCTTCTTTGTCATATTTGCCACTCCAAGTATTCTACTCTTCTATTTTGGAGTAAACCCACAAATGAATTTTCTCTTTTTTATTGGACTTGGCATATTGCTCTATGGTATTTCTTATTTTTTAGTGCATGATGTGCTTATCCATCAAAGATTCAAATGGTTTAAACACACGAACTCTATCTATTTGAAAGGATTAAGAAAAGCACATAAGGTGCATCATAAGCATTTGGATAAACCAGATGGAGAATGCTTTGGGATGCTTTTCGTTCCGTTGAAATACTTTAGAGAGGCCAGAGAAAAATGAAGCCATATACCTACTTAATCATCGATTTAGGATGTATTGTCATTCCCTTACTGGCAAGTTTTTACTCCAAACATGCTTTTTATAAAGAATGGAAGTGGTTTTTTCCTGCCAATTTTCTAGTCACTTCAATTTTTCTCATCTGGGATTTCTATTTCACTGAAATCGGCGTTTGGGGATTTAATTCTGACTACCTCACTGGTATCTATATCAAGAATCTTCCTCTAGAAGAAATCTTATTCTTTATTTGCATTCCATATGCCTGCTGCTTCACTTTCTTTGCATTGCAATACCTAGTTAAATCGAATCCACTAGCGAAATTTCATCGGTTAGTTTCCATTGGACTCGCAGCTATGGCTCTTGTTATAGGCATCACTCATCTGGATCACTGGTACACTGTCACCACTTTTACTGGATTGTCTGGATACTTGGCGTTATGTCTTTATCTAAAAATAAATCAATCTTATTCATTCTTATCCTTTGTGCTGATTCTTCCATTCTTCTTTATCAGTAATGGTATACTTACAGGATCAGGAGTCGAGTCACCTATTGTTTGGTATAACGACGAAGAAAATCTTAGCATTCGAATGTTCACCATTCCTATCGAAGATACTTTCTACGGTTTGCTGCTCATTTTGATGAATCTCAATATCTATCAGTGGCTCAAGAACAAAAGATCTCCTGCGTCCGCCTGACCAGCAAATTTATTGGTATAAACCAGCGTTATCTGTATTGAAACCAACACCGTTATCCAATGAGAATCCATCATTTTTGTATCTCGTAATGATCAATGTATTTTCTGAGTATCGAAATACAGTTGTGCCATTCTTTCACACTTTCAAAAGATAGAGTTATTATTACCTAGAAAATCAACAGATGAAAATTATCTCAATACTCATTTTTATTCTGATCATTATACAACCTGCAATAGCACAAGATTTCATTCATGATACCATCCTAATTTCCAAAGATGACTTTTCCTCTGAATTTGTTATTGGTGTCTCTTCAGAAGAAGAGATTATGAAACAGTTCCCCTCATTAAAGAAAAAAATATCGATTAAAAAGAGAAGCAGGGCTGCTCATGGGTTGTTTAAAAAACAAATCTTATTGAAAAATAAATTCATTGAATTCGAATTTATAGTTGAGGGAGAAAATAAAAAGAGCCTTGAAGAAATATCTGGGAAGCTTAACTCAATTACCATTTTTTGTACCTCAGCCTACTGCTTTCAGACCAATATCTGCACGTCACTTAAAAGAAGTGATATCGATAGTTTGTATTTTGAGGAGAATAAGGAAATAACTTCCATACTTAGTGAGGAAAAACGCAATAAGCTGGTCACGTATCCCTTTTCAGGGTTTTCTGTCCGCTTTAAAAACTCAAAATTGGATTCGAACATTCAATACATCACCATATTCGAATCAACCAAAACTTCAGATGAAAACTTTGATATTTACTTGAAATGGAAAGAGTCTAATAGTAAATAGTTTATGCTCATAGGGGAAAACTCATACTTTAAATTTTAGAATCTAAAAAATTAAGAGCTATAGGCCAATGTAACCTTAAATCCGCAGGTCAAAAAAAGAAGAAACAGAAAACCCCTATAAAACTAATGCTTGAAGGACTTTCTGATTCAGAATATTTTCACCTAATTAGGTGAAAATACCATTGCAGATGAAAAGTACAATTTCAACCGAACAAATCGGTTCTTTTGGAGGGCTTAATTTTATTTCAAAGCATTTTACAGATCTTGGTCTGGAAAAGTTGATCAACGAACACCTGGGTTCAAGACCTCTTCAGTCACGATATAGTTATGCCGATGTGATTAAAAATCTTTGGTTAGTGTTTTTTGCTGGCGGTGACTGCGCTGAGGATATTGAAGAACATCTGAAAAGAGATTTAGAACAAACCCTAGATGTAAATAGTTGTTCTGCTGACACATTGGCTCGCGTTCAGAAAGGCTTATCGGGAGAGAAAGAGATTTTTGTCAGCAATTCTAATACGGTGCATGAATTTAGTAAGCATTCCAAATTAAATGAACTGAATTTAGATCTTTTACTAAAGACAAAGTCTTTGATTCCTAGTGAATATTATGACTTTGATTACGATAATCAATTTATTCCTTGTGAGAAATACGACTCAAAAAAGAGCTACAAAATGAAGCATGGCTATTTCCCAGGAGTATCTACAATTGGTAGACATATAGTCCATTTTGAAAACAGGAATGGCAATAGCAATGTCAAGTACAAACAAGCCGAAACACTCAAAAGCGCTTACGACCTACTCAAAAGTAGAAACATTAAAATCGACCGAAGTAGAATGGATTGCGGATCTTTTTCCAGCGATATTTTGTCTGTAATTGAATCCAACAGCAAACGCTTTTACGTCAGGGCACAACGATGTGGGGAATTATCAGAGCAGGTCAGACAGGTTGAAAAATGGGAAAGGGTACAAATTGGAAATATTGACGTTGAAGTTTGCAGCATTCTTTATGCTCCTTTTGGAAAAGAGAAGAAGTACCGATATGTGATTCAAAGAGAAACCAACAAGACAGGACAAGCCGATATAGAATTTCAGGATCACTTCATTTACAGAGCCATCATTACCAATGATATAAAAACCATCGATCGGGAAATTATTGATTATTACAATCAACGGGGAGCAGCAGAAAGAATCTTTGATGAGATGAATAATGATTTTGGATGGAAAAATCTCCCCTTCTCCTTTTTAGAAGAAAACACTGTTTTTATGATTATCATGGCAATGTGCAGGAACTTTTATCTCCACATTGTGAATCAAATGGCCGAGAAAGTTCCCTTCATCCAGCCCACCTTTAGGATGAAGAAATTTATTTTCAGATTCGTTGTTGTCCCCTTTAAATGGATCAAAAAAGCAAGGCAAAAAATCTTAAAACTGTACACTGACAAACCTTATCCTCAGCTGATTTAGCCAAAAAAAAGAACGGAAAATCACATCTTGGGATTGGTGGTTTCACCCCTAAAACATAACCTGCTGACTGTAAGATAGTTGTGGTTGCTGGTGTATTTGGCTTGGATTCACATTAATATCAACACGTAATTCCAGCATCACCTCAACCAAAAAGTGACATTTCCAAAGAAAAACTTAGACCCAAACCTCTTTGAGGTGGTAAAAAAACTACCCTGTTAAAGGGTTGTGAAATCAAAATTATGGACCTGCGGATTTGAGGCTATACTAAATAAGTCGTAATAATGTCTAATGTTTAAATTTTAACGAACGGGTCTCATTTAAGTACCCTTTCATGTTTATAATTGGTTTTTTTAGATTATTTATTGGAGCAAATCATGATTCTTTTGAGTTTGAATCTGAATTCTCTACCGAATCCAAATAAGCCTCGATTGTTATTCCTTTTTCCCAATGCATTTCGAATAATTCCATCAAAGCATTTGTTAGATCTGAATGTTCTACTACCATAGAGGTCAATTTAAAATTTACCGAGTCATTACTTTGCATTGAAACCATAGCCAACTTCTCATCTGATAAAAGCATTTTTAATGGCAGTTGTTTACAAATTCTTACCTCTTCTCCAACTTCTTGATAGTATTTAACCATTTGAGTAAATTCTTTTATGTAGACATCTTCTGCCTCATATAATCCTCTATTCGTAATGCCCTTATGAATAGATTCTCTTAGAAATGTACTTGATTGAACAATTTCATCCATGCTTCTCAAAAAACCCATTGCGTATGGTTTTTTATTGAATGAACATAAAGTCTCTTTTGAAGTTTTAATCAATTCGTCAAACTTGTTGATTTGGCTTTGTTTTGACGTCAGAGTTTGAATAAAATCTACAGGAGCAGATTCTGATTGACGACTTGTCAAGACTTCTTCCAAGTCATTCCCAATTTCCTCAATTTCCTTTAGCGCCATTTCTTTTTCACGAATCAATCCCTGAAACGCAATTTTGGGATTAACTGCTTCAAAAATTTTTACTGACCCTGAATACATGTTACAAAACCCTCGCTGTTCTAAGGACTTTAATATGGAATAAACCCTACCCTGTGGAATATCTGCAATTTCAGACACTCTTGAGGCCGTAAGCAGACCTTCTTTAATTAGCGCTTCATACGCTCTTGACTCATAAGTGCTAAGCCCTATAGAAATAAGTTTCTTTATCATATTTTACAACAACTAATAGTTGTTGTAAAATTACAATTAATATTCAAACTTCTCAACTATCTCTATGAGTGAAGCAGAGCACACACACATATATCTGGCTCAGGATCGTTATTTTTACCTAAAGTTTAACTAAATGGTGACAAAACCCACTTCTATAAAACCGACATTCCCCACCCTGTTTTGAAAATCGAAATTTCCAACCCGTTTCGCTCAAAATTTAACAAATCAATCTCATCTTGTTAAGCAATTGGTGTTCGAAAGGTGAAAATGAAGTACTCCGTTAGGTCAAAAGAGTGCCAAAAAAGTTAAATTCTCATTTTTTGAAAGGGGGTGGGGAATGTCGGATAAAAGAGTATTTGGCACAAGTGCCTGAAGACAGGAAACCCGCCTTTGAAAAATTAAGAAAAATCATTTTGGATCATATACCTGATGGTTTTCAGGAAACTATGAGCTATGGAATGATAGGATATGTGGTTCCCCATTCGATTTTCCCAGATGGATATCATTGTGACCCAAAGCTTCCTCTTCCTTTTGCTAGCATAGCCAACCAAAAAAACTTTATTGCACTATATCACATGGGCATATATGCGACTCCAGATTTATTAGAATGGTTTACTAACGAATACCCCAAACACTGTAAGTATAAGTTAGATATGGGGAAATCCTGCATTCGATTTAAGAAACCAGATGACATTCCTTTTGAATTAATTTCTGAATTATTTCAGAAACTCACAGTACAAGAATGGGTAGACAAGTATACCTCTATTATAAAAAAGTAGCCAATTATTAACGATTTTATGAAAAAAATCAAAAACTTATTTATTGAAATATTATATTTGCACGCAAATAATTTAACTATTTAAAGATGAAAAATTTAACTTTAATTGCTGCTGCAGTATTTGTATTGTCATTGGCTTCTTGTAAAAAAGAGTACGAATGTACGTGTACTACAGGTACAACTTTAACTGTTACCACTGAAACACATAAAGGTAAAGATGCAACAGATGCTTGCAACGATGCTTCTAGTGTTCTTAAATTAAAAGTTTGTGTCCCAGCTCAATAAGGGTCACTCAAAGTAAAATAATAAAAAGAGACCGTCTCAATATGAGATGGTCTCTTCTTGTTTTAGACACATACGTTTTCCTCTTAAATGAAATACATTTTCTTACTAATACTACTCTCTTCCATCGTTCTGATTTCTCTAAAAGCAAGTGAATTCAGTTATTTTTTAATAGAATTTTCCTCTCTTGGTTGGCTCACTTCATTTATAGCTCCTACTCTATTAACACTGGTAATTACTATTGGAACGTCTTTATTCTTTTATAAAAAATGGTTGTCAAATAAAACAACTAGGCTAACAGGATCAATTTTGATAGCTGTTTTGGGTGTTTCGCTCTACCTCTCAACAAACCTTCCTTATGTGGAAGATTATTCAAAAGAGGGAATTCAAATGAGCTTAGAGAATAATGAGGTAATAAAAGCTATTTCTAATGAAAATTCTGATTTTAACGGTTTACTGATGGTTGCGAGTACTTCATGTCCTCACTGTATGGCTGCAGCCCTTAAACTGGAAGTGCTTCAAAAAAGAGCTCCCCAAAGAAATTTAGAGGTCTTATTATTCACTACTTCTGAAGATGAGGTGACCAATTTCAAAGCCAATTCAGGTGCAGAAGATCTGAATTACCGTCTTACTTCAGACACAGAAGCGGTAATTGAATTATGCGAAGGAAGATTTCCTACGTTCGTATACATCAAAAATGGAAAAGTAATCCATAAATGGGGAAACAACGATTTTGGATTTCCTGCCTACGATTGGGTAGAATCAGGATTAAAATAAGAAATCATATCCTTCTACTTTCATTTTCTTGTACTCTTCCGAATTAAACTTATATAGTTTACTTCCCTTCTTTTGTCCATTACTTAGACCATCTGCTGCCTTATTTAAATCCGAGATCAAAGTAGTTTTAAACAGCTTTTTTCTAAAATTTCTTCTATCGAATTTTGTTCCTAAAGCATTTTCATACAGACTCTGTAATTGTCCTAAAGTGAACTCTTCCGGTAATAAATGAAATCCAACAGGTCTTCTTTTCACTCTTCTTTTCAATCGTTCTTTAGCAAAAGCTACAATTTCATTATGATCATAGGCTAAATCTGGAACTAGTCTGGAAGGGTACCAATGAAAGTCATGCTTCTTCCATTTTTCATCTGTGAAATCAACTTTTTTTACCAACGCATAATGAGGAACGTTTACCACTCTTCCTCTGGGGTGTCTATACACGCCACCAAACGCTCCCAACTGTTCTATAGTTACTTCGTGTTGTTCTCCAAACAAATTTTCAAAGATTCTACGAGCTGACAAAAGCAATTCATCTTTTGAACCAAGGTACTTGCTAGGAAGAATTAATGCTCCCTCAAATGGCTCTTGTATACTGGGAACGGTTAACAATTGAAGCTCTACTCCATCAAATCCAAAAATCACCAGACTCAAAGCTAGAGCTACATTAAAATCTGGTGCATTTTGAGGGAATTCTAAATCGGACATAATGCAAAATTACTCCATCAGCTTTACAATGTTTCCAATATCTAGCTCTTCTTGTTTTTTTCCTGAATCCACCTGCTCATAAATTCGGTACTTCGCAGTGTATGAAAATGAAGCATTTCTCCGATGAAATTATTACTTCTATGCACTCTCAAACCACTCATTTTTTCACTGATCAGCTCCATAAGGTTCTCCTCGTATTTTCTTTGTGCAAACAGTGAATTATGGATGCTAAAACCGCGCAGCTGTGCATTCGACCACTCCTCGCTACTTTTATAGAGTTTTACCGCTAAAAATGCCATTTCTTTAGGATTATCCTCCACAAAGCCTCCCCATTCAAGCTCTCCTGACATTCCTTCTGCCCCAATTTTAGTAGTGACACTCGGGGTTCCATTACTCATCGCCTCTAAGAGTTTTCCTTTAAGACCTGCTCCAAAACGCAATGGAGCCAAACAAACACGAGCTTCTTTAAATACAACATCTGCGTCAGGAACTGCCCCATGTAAATGAAAATCATTCTTGGGTGAATTCCATTGAAGCGCAGTTTCAGAAATATACGCGCCATACACATGCATCTGGGCGTCAGGAAGAAGCTTTTTAATTTCAGGCCAAACCTCAGCTTTTAAAAATCTGACAGAATCATAGTTCGGAGCGTGACGGAAATTTCCTATAGTCATAAATCCTATCCTTTCATTGAAGGAAGGTAGATTTGAAATCTGTTCTTCTGTTAACGAATCAGATACAAACGGAAGATAATACAGCAATTCCTCAGAAAGATTAAACTCCCGCTTTAAGAGTTCTATTTCAAAAACAGAAATGACCAAGGTTATATCACATCTATAGATACTTGCAATTTCTCGCTTCGCCAGACTCGTTTTCAAATTCATAGAATCAAACGAAATATCCTTCTTGATGGCATCTTCTCGGGCAGATCTAAGAAAATGCAAATCCTCAGAATCCAATATTCTCAATGCGTCAGGACAATGGTCAGCCACTCTCCATCCAAATTGTTCCTCCGTAATAAACCGATCGAACACCACTACATCTGGACTTAATTCTTTGACAAAAGAATCAAAACTCGAATCATTTAAAGTTAATTCCATAGTCTCACACCCCAATTTCTTAAGGTCTTCACTTCGTGGAGAGATTCCGGCTGCACTTGAAAAAACAACTTGAAAACCCGAGTTTTTAAACAACTGAATTAATCTCAACATTCTACTACCTGCGGCTGTAGATGTCGGTTCTGGCCAGACCAATCCTATGAATAGTGCTTTTTTCAAACGAACGCTAATTTAACACGGGAAATTAGCACCTTTGCAACGCAAAAAGGAAAAATTCTCATGAGACTAATTGGCACCAAATTATGCAAAAAAAGTGACCTCGGTATTCACAATAACTTATTCGGAGGAACTATGCTTTCGTGGATAGACGAAGCTGCCTTTGCTTTCTGCTCAGAAGTTTGTTTCACACCAAATTTGGTGACGTTAAAACTAGACGAAGTTATATTTAAAGAACCTGTTAAGGAAAACAATCTCATCAAAATATATGGCGAAATTCTGGCTTTCGGGAACACCACAGTGACGCTTAATGTGGAAGCAAGGAAATTCAACGTATATACGCACGAAGAGAAAAACGTTACCACTACCAAACTTATATTTGTACGAATTGATGATGAAGGTTCCGCTATTCCGATAGCACAACATGTAAAAGATCGTTATCCAGAACTGATTAAAAAATAAAGCCTCACTATAAAAAGTATAGGAATGAAGATAAGTGGATTCTCTATGGTTAAAAATGCCGAAAGTCTCTTTTTCCCAATAAAAGAAGCTATTGAAAGTATTCTTCCTATTGTTGATGAATTTGTTCTAGCATTAGGTGACAATCTTCCTGAGGATAAAACGGAAGAAATTATTGCCTCCATTACCTCGCCTAAACTGAAAGTAGTGCGTACGGTCTGGGACTTGAATAAGTATCCCAATGGAACTGAAAATGCCCACCAAACAGATATTGCGAAAAGTTACTGTAGTGGTGATTGGCTATTTTATGTTCAAGCTGACGAAGTCATTCATGAGAAATACCATCAAGAAATTCTAAAACAGTGTAGCACTTATCTTGACGACAAACAAGTAGAGGCTTTTCTATTTAAGTACAAGCATTTTTGGGGTGATTTTGACCATTATCACTACGCTCATAACTGGTATAAGCACGAGATCAGAATCATTCGAAACACCCCTGAGATACACAGCTGGGAAAGCGCTCAATCTTTTAGAAGAATTCCCGATTTTAACGAGGTAGACTACCGACAGCAAAAAGGAACCTATAAGCTAAAGGTGATTTTACTTGAGGCTTATGTATATCATTATGGATGGGTGAGGCCTCCGCATTTGATGCAAAAAAAGAAAAAAGCATTGGATACTATTCATAAGGGAGCAAAACGGGTCGATGATTTATACAAAGATCAAGCAGATGAGTTCAATTATGGCCCATTAGGAAAACTTTCAAAGTTTGAAGGGTCGCATCCCAAAGTAATGCAGGAATGGATTAAAAAACTTGACTGGAAAGATCAACTGAATTACTCGAAAGAAATCAAGAATAAAGAGCGTCCTCAACATAAACATGAAAAGCTCAAAACGAAAATCACCACATTCATTGAACAGACCTTCTTAGGAGGGAGAACTATTGGTGGCTTTAAGAATTATATTTTGCTGCGTAAATGAGTGCGGTGGAGAACTTCATATTGGATCTCGAAGAACCACAAAGATCCATAATGATCCATAATGATCCAACTACATGAACTTATCTCCCAGGGCGACCGCATTTAAAATCTTGAGCAATTACATTAGGATTTTTCGAAATAGTGAATTGTAGTAAAATCAACTGTTTGGCATGTGTAATTGGTTTCCTATAGATACAGATTTCATTTAGGCTTTGTTTGAAGTCTAAATGAGATAAGCGAGGATATCATGCTGATTATAATAGGGTTAAGCTATTACTATGTAAGACAGACATTTTTAAATGCGGTCGCCCTGACTTATCTCCTCTCATACGGACGTAACTCCTAAGATAAAATGGAAAATACCAGTCTATTATTCTTCTGATAAATACTTCTGTTATCTCAACCCATTAGCGAAAAAAATAACCGTCGAATTGTGCTTCGTTCAAGGGCATCAGCTGGAAGACTTAAGCGGATTACTTCAATCCAGAAATAGAAAAATAATCAAAGGCGTGATCGTAGATCAACTCACAGAAGAACTTTGCGATGAAATAAATCCATTGATTATGCATGCAATAGCACTTACATCATAGTGGCTTAGACTATATTAATTCTTAATTTTGCAGCAATAATTTGAAGTTTTAAATCACATTTTTAGCGATTAGTCGACCTCCTTCATAATGCTTAAACGAATTTTTCTTTTTTTCCTCGTACTTTCCTTTACTACGGTAGCAGTAGAAAGTTTTGGGCAAAGAAAAGGGATTGTTCGAAATTACAATGTAGAGGAAAACTTACTTAGTTCTAGGGTCTATTGTGCCTTTCAAGATTCTCATGGTTACATGTGGTTTGGCACGAGTAATGGCGTTTCTAAATTCAACGGGATTTCCTTTCAGAACTTTTCAATCAGCGATGGCTTGTGCGATAATGAAATCCTAAACATTCAAGAAGATTCCAGAGGTAGAGTTTGGTTTCTTAGTCGAAATAATTGCCTGTCCTATTACAACAATGAACTGATTATCAATTCAGACTCCTTGAATATCTTGTCAAACAACTCAGCGAATAAGGGACTGTTTTTTATGACTGAAGATAACGAGCATAACCTACACTTTACTGGAGTTGGTAATGAAATCATCATACTGAACGAAGAATTAACCGATAAGTCTATTATCCAAAAAGAAGTTAGTGTCAATGATTATATCGTTCCACTCAATACCAAAAGTGGAACAACTCAATACCTTTCTTTTCCAAAAGAGAAACCAGACTCCATAGATGCTTCATTAAACATCATTAGATGGATCCAACCATTGTCCCCAGGAAAACACCTAGAGCTAAACTCTCTAGGAGTGTCCATTATTAGCAAAACAGACACCACGTTGTTACTTAGTTCTAAAGAGTTTCCTGAACTTTTAGAAATGGAAAAAGTGTATCTAGATCATGCTGACAATCTGTATTGTTATTCTAGTTTGACTGCCGGAAAGCTCTATAAACCGCTGGCTGGCAACTATGGAAAAGACATTAACGACCTTCCTAGTAAGATTAGTTATTCTTCTATTCTGGTAGATCGAGATAACAATCAATGGTTCTCCTCTTATACAACTGGAGTGCATCAAATCGCTGACTCGCAGAAAGACCTGACGAGTTACCAAGCTTACCCGGATGAACAAAGTACTTGTCTCACTCTGACACCAAGCAATCAAGTTCTCGTGGGTGTAAGTGGAAACAGAATTCTAAAATTCGAAGAGCGAAAACTCATTGATCTATTACAGGTCTCATCTACAAATACCAGCGGAGGAAGCAGAATCAATCAAATCACACTAGATCCGCTAAAAAATTACATGTGGTGTGCTGGTGATTTTGGTATAATGAGAATACCCTTTCTTACAAAGCTAGATCCAGACAATAAACTCGGCAAGTTTTCTACATTTAACATCGATGAAGTTCATAATCTATATCAAACAGAGGATTCTCTGCTTTTGATTTGTGGTGTAAATGGAATGCACTACTGTGATCTTAGTAAAGAGTCACACATCATAGAAAGATTCAATCAAGTTCCAGAAAAAACAATATTCAGCGTTACTGAATCCGATGACAATACCATTTGGTTTGAAAACAACGACCAACTATTGTACTTAAAGGATGGAAAGTTATTCTCATTTTCTTCAGAAATATCCAGCTTTAAAACTAAGATCACTTCTCTTCACAAAATTGAGAATGACGTGTTGGTGGTTTGCACTTTCGGAAGTGGTGTTTACTTTATTAAAGACCAGAAGGTCATTTACCAACTCTCAGAGCAAAACGGGCTTCTCTCGAACCTTTGTAAGCAGGTTTTTATCGATAAAAACAAGCACTACTTGGCAACTGCAGAAGGTGTAGTGATATACAACTGGAACGGGAAAAAAGCAGATATTATCTCTACTTATAGTCATCTAGATGGGCTACCATCTAACGACATCAACGATGTGGTAGTAAAGGATTCTCTAGTTTATCTGGCTTCAAGCAAAGGTCTCCTCATATTTAATTCAAACTACCACACCAGATATAAATCTCAGGAGAAGCAGTCTCCTCCTCTCTATTTTAAGAAGTTCAAATCTAAAAATCAGACTTTTGATCTTGAGAAGTGCAACACGCTCACATACGACGATACCTTTGTAAGTATTGCATTTGAAGCTCTTAGCTATGTCAGGCCAGATGAAATCATCTACGAATACAAACTGCATCAGTCAGATGAAGAATGGATTCAAACGAAGAATAATTCGTTGGAATTTCCAAGATTTGAAGCAGGGAACTATGACTTCACACTAAGGGCTAGAAAACATGATTCTGACTGGAGTGAAGCCATTACTCTAAATTTCATCTCCACACCTGCTTGGTGGGCTACTTGGTGGTTCAGAACTCTTGTGATACTGGCCCTAGGATTCATCACTTTCTCTGTAATTAGATTCTACGCTAAAAGAAAATATGAAAGACAATTGGCTATCGTTCAAAAAGAACAAGCCCTGCTAGAAGAAAGGAATAGAATCAGTGCTGATATGCACGACGATCTAGGCTCAGAGCTCACAAAGATTGTCATTCTTTCAAGAATAGCTCGAACCAAACTTGGACTTAAAGGGGAAACAGAAAAGCCAATTATTGACATTGACAATGCAGCATCGGATGTAGTCAAAAAAATGAATGAAATCATTTGGGCACTGAATCCTACCAATGATACCTTAGAGAGTCTAATTAGCTATCTCCAAAGTTATGTCAACGATTATCTGGATGTTCGAGACCTCAGTGGAAGAGTGGCTATGCCAGATCATATTCCTGAACTTAAAGTAAAAGCTGCTTTCAGAAGAAACGTATTTTTAATTGTAAAAGAATGCCTCCATAACATACATAAGCACGCAAAAGCCAGTAGAGTTGACGTAGGCATACGTATTTCGCATGAGATGGAAATAAGCATCATTGAAAATGGGGTTGGTTTTGACATGGAAAAAACCCGCAGATTCGGTAATGGATTGATTAACATGAAGAAAAGAGCCAACGACATTAACGGTGATGTAGAGCAAACGTCCAGTATTGGAAATGGATCAAGCCTGATAATGACCATTCCATTAACAGAAAATCATGCTTTTGTATTAGATAAAAGCACCAATGAATAGTCGATCTTTGTGATATGGCTTCAATAAACTCAATAACACTCGTGGAAAATATACATGTAGCCGTAGTAGAAGACAACTCAGAAATTAGACAGGGGGTTTCATTCATTATTAACAGTACTGAAGGTTTCACCTGTATGGCATTTGGAAATGCAGAAGAAGCCATAGAAAAAATTCCTGATAAAATACCTGAGGTAATACTCATGGATATCAACCTTCCAGGAATGAATGGAATTGAGTGTACACGTATACTAAAAACAAAATACCCTGAAATCCAGATAATGATCTGTTCAGTGTATGACGATGATGATAATGTTTTTAATGCTCTGGAAGCAGGTGCCAATGGATACATTATTAAAAGTGCGGCAGGAGAAAAACTTCTTTCATCTATTCGAGAATTATACAATGGAGGAAGTCCTATGAGCAGCTCAATAGCCCGAAAAGTAGTTGCAAGATTCCACAAAATAAATTCTGGAGGAGAAACACAAACTACCAAAAGTCAAGACTTTAGTCTTACCTCTAGAGAAAATGAAATTCTGGATTTATTGGCTCAAGGATTTAGAAATAAAGAAATAGCTGAAAAACTGTTTGTGAGTGTCAATACCATAAGAACACACGTATATAATATTTATGAAAAACTTCATGTAAACAGTAGAATTGAAGCTTTAAACAAAACAGGCAGGGGTTATTCAGGATAAACTTTGTTTGCTACAACCACTCTATTTTAATATATTTGCATATTAATCAGTTAATTGCCTACAAAACCAATTCAAATGATTCTCCGCTTAATCATTTCAACCATCCTAATAGTAAATTGTCTTCACCCCGCTTTTTCGCAGTGTCAGGATCCAAGTGCGTGTAATTTTAATGCCCTAGCATCTTGTGAGTATGCCACAGGCATCTGTGAATTCTGCTCAGGAGAGACCAATGGAACTGGCGTCGTTATTAATAATGACAAAAATGACAATGGAATTTGTGATGATGAGGAAGGTTGTACATTCCCACAAGCTTGTAACTACAACCCTGGAATTACCATTGACGATGGTAGTTGCCTAATAGTAGGTGCACATTGCGATGATGACGATCCAAATAGTATTGGAGATGTAGTAGATCAAAATTGCAACTGCGAAGGACAATACATTTTAAAAATCGAAATGTCTGATAAAGGAGGGAACGGTTATTCTGGAACCGTTATTGGTATCATTAACTCTGACGATGACATTATTGGAGAATTTACGCTGGAAGACGGGTCGACTGGCACCGAGGCTATTACTGTCCCCAAAGGATGTTATCGCATTAAATCCACTGATGATGCCACGCCTCAGGAAATAACGTACCGTTTGACTATTGGCAATGGTTCTGATGAGGATGTTTATGGGATTCCTGGTAACGTTCAAGCTTTTGGAGTTGGTGTTGTTTCAGGATGTACAGACTCTGAAGCGATTAACTACAATGAGGAGGCTGAATGCGAAACCGGAGAATGTTATTTCTGCGTTAATCCCGAAGACTGTGAAATAGATGCAGGTGGTCAGAAAAAGGCTGCCCGATGCAGAATTATTAGAGTCTGTGGTAAAGGAGATTATATCATGGAAGACTCTCCATATTCGGGAACAATAACTACCCCTTTTGGATGTCATTACTTATACCTCCTTCCTAAAGCAGGACCTGATACATATTTGCTCAGAGTTGCACCAAACGCGAGTACAATGACTCTCAATTATGAAGATGTAAAAAACACTCCGGTTGATGCGTGTTATACACTTGATGCAGATAATTGTACTTCTCAAGAATTTGATTGGCCTCCACCAAAAAAGGCGGTTCTTACTATGCACGATGATTGTAACCTTGCCTGGGAAGGAATATCCTATGTAGTCAAAGACGAAAACTATAATGTAGTCACTGCTGGGTCTTTAGGCAGTGCAGAATTGGGGAATAATGAAAGTATTGGTTTCGATTTCTTTGCACTTGACAATGGGTGTTTCGTTTTGGAATTTATAGCTGAAGATTGCTTCTACCCTTGCCAAACTTTCAGTCTTGACTATACTGACCAAGGACTTATACAAGGAAGAGTGGATGGAAATCCTATTTTCTTTTCTTTCGATGCTCCCCAATGTATATTTGGATGTACTAATTCAGATGCCATTAATTATGATATAAATGCAGATCTTCCTTGCTTAGGTGATAATTCCTGTTGTCAGTTTGCTCCTCTTAACGACATCTGTGACAATGCTAAAGTGTTGGAAGAAGACATCACTTCTTTTTGGGATACAGAATTGGCATCTACTCCTCAAGTTGTATGTGATAGTCACATATCTAATGATGTATGGTTTACATACCAACCTACATGTAATTCGCTAAATACATTATCGGGGCACTCCACAAGTGATTTTGTTGTCTCTATCTATGAAGGGGATTGCCCATCACTGACAGACTCTCCTCTCTATTGTGCTGTGAATGGCGGAACTCTAAATAGTATTGATTTAAAGCTTTCCGTGAATCAAAAGTATTTCTTCCAAGTGAGTTCAAACCCTACACAATCCATCGCTGCACAAGGGTCTATGAGAATTGAAACCATAGGATGTTTAGGATGTACTGACCCCAGTGCTCCAAACTATGATAGCATGGCCGACATAAATGATGGCTCATGTATTGTCATAGATTGTCCTGGAGATTTCAATGGAGATAACGCTGTAACGGTTGCTGACCTTACGGGGTTCTTAGGAGCATTTGGCAGCTATTGTGACATTCCTCAATAGGAATTATTTAGCTCGGAAATATAGTTCTATCTTTGCCCTATGGATAATAACGACGTATTCAAAAAACTAAGAGTTGCCCTAAAATTAAGAGATGACGATATTCAACGAATCGTCAAGTTAGCTGGTATGGATATCTCTTTAAGCGAGCTAGGGGCCATTTTCAGAAATGCCGATCATCCAAAATATATGCCCTGCGGAGATCAACTTTTGAGAAATTTCTTGAATGGACTTGTTATCGAAAAAAGAGGTCCAATGCCTCAGAAAAAAACCAATTCCAAACCCAACTTCAGTTCAAACAAGTCAGAAAAAAAGAAATTTGACAAGCCTTTTAGCCAGAGAGTTATTAAAAAATAGACTGTTAGCTTAAACTTTTTGACC
Organism: Flavobacteriales bacterium; assembly: GCA_965224545.1. GTDB lineage: Bacteria > Bacteroidota > Bacteroidia > Flavobacteriales_D > Sanyastnellaceae > ASP10-05a. The sequence goes on from CBDCZM010000001.1 coordinate 317,318, forward strand.
CTTTGTGCGTCTAACTTTAAAATCGCTAGTTTTAGTTAGTTTCATAAACCACTTCAAAATGTCTAAGCCACTTACTATTGAAGACCTTAAGAATTCTTCTCCAAAAGAGCTTCTAAAAAGGTTTCCTAAGATTAAGAAATTTAAAGCTCCTGCTGAAAATGCAATACCAGCATCTCCTGCCCCACCGCCAGAAACAGGGCTTGAACCTTATGTTGGAGAATGGACCCAAAGAGAAGCCAAGCATTTAATAAACAGAATACTTTTCGGTGCGAACAAGGAAAACATTGATCTCACCATAGCCAATGGACTAGATGCTAGTGTAGCTTCACTGCTTGCTGATTATGATCTACCTGAACCACCTATTAATACAACGGCTGAATTCAACGTACCGATCGGAGAAACTTGGGTAAATTCACCTTTAGTAGATATAGAACAACTCAATGATCGTGTCATTTCTTTATTCTCTTGGACAAAGGGGTTAATTGTAAATCAAGAGTATAGCATTCGGGAAAAGATGACTCTCTTTTGGCACAATCATTTTGTAGTTCAAGGGGACATTGTAGAAGATACCAGATTTATCTATCATCATTTTACATTACTCAGAGAAAATGCACTGGGTAACTTTAAAGAATTCTGTAAAAAAATCACTACAGACCCCTCAATGTTGAGATACCTCAACGGAAATCAGAATTTTAATGTCGCACCAAACGAAAATTATGCTCGTGAATTATTGGAACTTTTCACAATAGGAAAAGGGCCTCTTGTGTGAACCCTGTGGTTATCGGTGACAACCCAGAAATTCCAACAGAAGTCTTTAACCAAGAGGGAGTGCCAATGCAATTTGATTTTAGATCCATTTACGGTTCTATTCTTATGGACTGGTTCGATCTTTTGGAATCTGACGTACAAGATATCCTAAACGGAGACTTTAGCTATATGCCGGTACTCTTAGATTGTAATTCATCTGGAATTAAAGAAGAATCTTTCACTAAAAAGATTGAGATTCATAACTATCCAAATCCATTCACCTCTACTACGAATATTGTTTTTGAAACTGAGGCAGAAAAAGCGAAGGTTTCAGTATTCGACCATAGAGGAGCAGAGATAAAAGTGCTAGCGGATCGTCATTTTTCAAGCGGAGAACACACTATTGTGTTTGATTCAATTGGACTTCCTTCTGGAAACTATTATGTTAGAATTATCACTAAAGACCGACAGAACACCAGCGGCATGGTAAAGATTAAGTAATGTATACTCTACTATAAGCATATTTCCTGAGAGTGATCAGAATATATAATTCTAACCAAATTGCTTTTAAAGCTAAAGCGTTATTGACACGTCCTGAAAACAGGTGAAGTGAAGTCCATGGTAATTCATTGAATACTCTGGCTTTTCACCTCATCTCAGAATATGAGGATCTTTAAACACGTTTTATAAAAAATAACCTCCATCATTTTATTGGAGGTTATTTTTATACCAAATCCTTTTTGGCACTTTACGATCAGAGGTATGTCTTTAATTCTTTTTCTTTTTAATCGGGCACGTAGGTAAGCCTCCCATAGGAAGACACAATTCAACCTTTTCCTTCACTGTAGTTTCCTTACCACCATTGATCGATGGTGCAATAACAACAGTAATTTCAGCGATCCCTTTAATAGGACTATTTGGTTTGAAGAAACCAATGTTTAATTTTTTTCGAGTTGCTGAGGATGGTTTAATTGACTGGTTGATCGAATCATGTATTGTAAAACTTTTAATAAACCCAGCCCTTGTCTTAAATTCGGTCCAGTTTCTATTTTTTCCTTTTAATAATGATTGTTGCTGTAGTTTAACTGCTACTTGATAGTTATATTCACATTGTCCAGGAGTACCTCTATCGCATCTAGAGGAGCTTTTTAGCGTTATTACATAACGAAAGCGAATCCCTTTTTTATTCCTAGGGGCACCAGTTAAAACAAAGATAGGTGCAGGAGAAGTTTTACATTTACAATCCTTTTGACGCACTTGCGTATCATCTATTTTTTCTTCTATTTTCCCTGGTTTAATTGTTGTTGTTTGTTGTTGCTTAGACATGTTATTTAATTAATTATAATTTATATGTTGATACTTGGTTAGTTGCTTTTTAGATAAGATCTTCAATAGAGCTGTAAGAAATATCCATGAGATAATAGGAAGAACATCATTCTTTATGTTTGAAATTTTATTTTCAAGTTCTTTACTGTTTTCATTTCCCCCCTACTCTTTCGGTTTTTAGACATCACTCTTTTTTGAAGTTTCAGGGCTCCGTACTCTAAAGACATACGATTGAAACTTCCCTTTGGATTTTTGACCTCGTATTTTTTTTGAATTAGTTTAGAATAGGCCTTAAATAAAGCTCGATGAAACTATTTTTCATACTAGTTTGTACCTTTGTTACCAATCAGTCTACGCAATAAAAGTGCAAGAAACCAGAAACATATCAGAAGATGAATTGATATCATTGTTGCGAAATAATTGTGAGGAAGGTATTGGTGTCTTGTACGATAACTATTCTTCTGCTCTTTACGGGATCGTATTTCGAATAGTAAAATCGGAGGATGTAGCACAGGATATTCTGCAAGAGACCTTTGTAAAGGTTTGGAAGAGTTTTTCTGGCTATGATCAAACGAAGGGTAGACTTTTTACATGGTTGTTGAACATTGCAAGAAATAAGGCTATAGATCATACTCGTTCTTTGGTTTTTAAAAAAGAGAAATTTAGAGACACTCTATCCAATGACATAAAGGAAGAGAGTCCATTCCAATCGAATGTAGACTTAAACTCAGCCTTAGATAATTTGAAACCTGAATTAAGAAGGCTCTTTGAATTGGTCTATTTTGAAGGATACACTCATGCAGATGCCTCTTCCTATTTAGAATTACCTTTGGGTACAGTAAAGACTAGAGTTAGAAATGGGTTGATACAATTGCGTAAAATTATTCAGTAATTTGAAAGTGGAAGAATACATAACGTCTGGTATACTCGAAGAATTCGTTTTGGGACATTTAACCAAAACGGAACGGGCTGAAGTACTGATTCTGGCAGAGAGGCATGAGAACATTCGCGATGAAATCACGAAGATCGAAAAAAGCATAGAGGAGCTTGCTCAACGTGCTGCTATTCAGCCACCAGTAAATTTACGTGCGAAGATTATGAAATCATTGCTTCCACCAGCACTTCATTCTAAGTCTAAGGTGTCAGATTATACTTATTGGCTAGAAAAGGTAAAAAAGCCAGCTGATTTTGATAGCATGCACATGGAAATAATCAGTGAAACAACTGAAATGACGATGGTAATTGCATGGATAAAAGAAGGAGAGGTCAATCATACCCATGAGACGTACTCTGAAATATTCTTGATTGTTGATGGCGCATGCAGCGCTATTATTAATGGTGAAGAAGCTACTTATGGACCTGGTGATTATGTAGAATTTCCAATTCATAAAGAACATTCCTATGTTGTTACATCAGAAATTCCAATGAAGGTCGTTGCTTGTCTATTGTACTAAGTTTAGTGGCGATTGCTTTTCAAAAGCGATCTGTAGTGAAAAAACCAATGTGCAGATAGATGTTTCTAAACACCATTGACACATTTTGAAATAGATAGATGGACACTGTAAAGCAAATACCATCGCTGTTTACTTCATCCTTATAAATGGTTTTAAACAAGTTCAAAATGGCCTTTTCCCTCTATTTGCTGAATATCGGTTCGATGGTCATAGCTCTATCTGCTATGAATGCTGAAGGTATGTTCACCTTCGATGATGATTCATCTATCCAATGATTAAATGAATACCCTTTCGCAGGGATGACTTTTATGTCTAATTCCATGCTAGTGAAGTAGATTGCTTGATCTATTACTTCGTAATTATTCACAAGAATAACTCCCTTCTCTGGATCCGGATTCTTAATGATTACTTGATCTTTAAAACCGAATCTTGAGGCTATGGAATCTCTCATATAAATTGATCGTGGTTCCAAAAATGATAGGATTTTTTTCTTTTGAACGTCTCCTTGATCCAGACATTTTGGCCATTCTTCTTCCCATCTCAAGTAATCCAACTTGAATTCTTCTCTAGTTAATGAATCGGCATTCTCTAAAATTTCTGAAACGACTTCAGGATGATATCCAAAGTTCATGTAATCACACAAACGTTCGAAAAACATCTTAGAAAAGCGACCATTCTCCATCAACTTTCCAAATATTTCTATTCCAGCTGCATCTTTTACCTTGAAATTCTTTACGGTTCGTGGATTAATTGGCCAAACAAAACCAATGTCAAAATCATATCCTACGTAGTTCCATTTAGCTCCTTCCTCATCAGTTTTCCAAAAACGATTGTTAAACCTGTCCGCTTTTAAAGTATATAATTCGTGACACCAGAAGTCCAGTAGACTAGCCAAATCAAAATTTTCAGAGAGATAGTCAAACGCCTTTTCTGATGTGAAATCCATTCGGTTTATAGAATCAAGAAAGAGCACATACGAATCGTTTTCTCCTTTATGCGCAAATACTTTCCTACTATTGGCGTTCATCAAATGAGCTACTTTTTTATTGCGATGCGCTTCAATAAATTCATCATTTTTTCTTTCGCTAATATTAAATAACCCCCAATACTCCCCATTGATGTATAATGCCCCAGGATGATATTCTTGCATCAATAAGTTGGATTTCATCGCTGCATTCACACCATTAACCACTTCATTTTTGAACCTAGAGGCATCCGAGTAACAAGCTCTCAAAACAAAACCATCAAGATGTTCATTTCCATTGGAGCTAAAAAAGTAATTTGGAAATGAATCATTGGTCAAAACTGAAAGAGATTTTTTAGGCCTGACTCTGGTTCCTGCACCATAAATTTTAAAGTCCACATCATGCTCATGAATATTCCCCTCCAAATCATAATACTCCAAGCTTCCTTTCCGAACCCATTCAGCGGTTCTTTTTTTACAGTTATCAAATGATCCCATGGTATATATCCCTAACGAATCATCCCATAAACTCTCTGGTGTCGTAGTCAATGATATGACTGGAAGTTGATGTTTTGTTTTTGGTATGTAGGCCCTTTTCGACTCATCAATGGTCAATAAATTTTCTCCAAAACAAGCAGCTCTAATAAAAGAGGAAGAGTCCATTAAAAAAGGTTCTTTGTAGGTAATGGCTTCCTTCGTAAATGGAGATGAACCGTCAATAGTAAACTTGATTTCTCCTTCTCTTGACGCCCTTAAACTGGTATATAGACTCCCTTCTTTTTCCTCAAAATCAATTGCTACCTCTGGGGCCAGTTTCAGATAATGCCCCCGTTTTTCATTCTCCTTACCAAAGGAAGGCGATGCTGAGAGAAACCAATCTGAATCAACTAAAGTAGAGGAGTAGTTCTTTACCTGCGTATTATAACTTACTTTAGAAATAACCTCTCCACCTGATGGATCGGTTAGTAAGATCTCTCCCCTTTCTTTCTTCAGCTTAAAATTCACATGTCCAGTTATGGAGTCTTTTCCAGAGGCCCATAGAGTTACTTGCTTCAAAGGATTAATAGACAATCCCTCGATTCTATACTTTGTCAAATTATTGGAATCATCCGACAAGTAGTATCCAGTTAAATCCACAGTATCCTTAGATGGGTTTGACAACTCTATCCAATCTGAATAAACCTCAAACTCATCCATCATAAATGCTTTGTTCGAAGCCATGAATTCAGAGATAAAAACACCTGAATTAGCCCGCTTATTTGAACAAAAAAGTACAAGTGAGCTGATAAGAATAAAGCAGATGACGTATAAAAATCTCTTCATTAAATTACAATCGGTTAAATGGGGTTAACAGTGATGAAACTACATTTAAAATCTTGATGAAAAACACCAACCTGACGGTGAAATGAAGAGGTATTTATGGATATCCTTTTAACTTAACATTTATGTAAATTAACTCAAGTAAATTTGCACTTAATGACCATTCCTATTTCACCCCAAATCGACAAGTTAGTTACTTCATTTGAAGCAGAGTCGTTCCAATTGGATCAAGAAAGAATCCATGCATTAAACGATTTATCGAAAAAAATCAACCTGTCGCTTTCAGGAAGTAAAGCCTGTCGAGTGATGTTTATTTGTACTCATAACTCCAGAAGAAGCCAAATTGCAGAACTGGCACTTCGATTAGCTTGTGATTATAATCAAACCTCAGGGATAAAAACATACAGTGCCGGCACCGAAGTTACGGCACTCAATGAACGAGTGATACATGCTTTCCAATCTCTAGGCTTTGAAACTCATCAGATAACTACTGGTGACAATCCAAAGTATCATATCTCTTATACAGCTGATGAATCGGAAACTCAAGAAATGTTTTCCAAAGTATTTGATGATCCTTTTAATCCATCAGAGCGTTTTATAGCAGTGATGGTTTGCTCCGACGCGGAGAAGAATTGTCCGTTTATTCCTAATGCTAGTCATCGAATCAAACTGACTTACGAAGACCCTAAATATGCTGATGACTCAGAAAAAGAGGCAGAGGTGTATCAAAAAAAAATCATTGAGATTGCAAGAGAAATGTTGTATTTGAGCAACCTTTTGACCAAATAATATCATATACTTATATAACAGCTTACCTGCTTTATACGTTATTTGTACATGAAGAAATATTTCACCGTTCTCATACTCATCATTTTTTTAGTTGCTTGCCAAAAATTTGCTTCACCTGATCCAAACGGTTCATCTAGTAAGCACACTGAAAGCGAAAGCCACAATAATGGCAAAAACTGTATGGACTGTCATTACTCGGCAGGATACGCAGAGGGCATTTTCACTGTGGCCGGAAGTGCCGTCGGAAATTATCAGAATTCCAATATTGAATTGTATAATGATCAAAGTGTATTGGTAAAAACCATTCAGGTAGACGAACTTGGCAATTTCTATACTCCCGATGACGTAGATTTCTCTAAGGGTCTGCATGTGGGTATTCGAAGTCAGAATGGGGAGTTTGAAGAAATGGATGACAAAATTTTTCATGGCCAGTGCAGCTTATGCCATGGCACACCTATCGAAGAAGCAATAGAAGCTGAATAAGTACTTATTATATGTCGAAGAAAACATCACTTATACTTGGCGGCCTATTTCTGGCATTGTGCCTCTCATTTACAAGCATCACCTCTGATTGGCTGATCAATGTTGACGATGCTAAGAAAACAGCATCCTCAGAAAGCAAACATATCTTATTGAGCTTTCAGGGTTCTGACTGGTGTGGAAACTGCATGAGACTGGAAAAAACGCTATTTGAATCTGAAGAGTTCAAAGCATACGCCTCAGAAAACCTAGTATTACTCAAGGCGGATTTTCCTATGAAAAGGCAAAACAAGCTGGACAAAGAACAAACTGCTCATAACGAAGGCTTAGCAGAACAGTTCAACACACAAGGAAGCTTTCCTAAAGTGGTGATTCTAAATACCAATGGAGAATTAGTGGGAACAATGAAGTATCCTCTAGGCTCAGCAAAAGAATATATCTCAAGCATTCAAGAAATTGTGAAGTAAAATCTATTGAAGCGCCTTCTTACATATCTACTTTGTTTACTTTCCTCTGGTGTTATAGCGAATAACTTGATCACTCTCAGTAAGGACACCATCTTAATGGGGGTTTCATTTTCATTCACCACTGTATCCGATGATTTGAGCAAAGCCGAAGTACAACTTTACTTAGGAATAGAAGAAGTTGGAAGAATCGAGAGTCTTATTTCCAGTTGGGATGCAAACTCACAGACCTCATTAATTAATTCCATGGCTGGAATAGCTCCAGTAAAGGTGGATAGAGAGTTGTTTGACCTCATCAAAAGATCTATTAAAATCTCCGAAATGACTAAAGGAAAGTATGACATCAGCGTCGTTCCGTTGATCGATTTATGGAGCTTTCAATCAGATGATCCGATTTCAGAATTACCAAACACCAACCAAACCAGACTCGTCAAAGAATTGGTAGGTTATAAAATGATCATTCTAGACGATGATGCATCTACAGTATTTCTTCAACGAAAAGGAATGAAAATTGGCTTTGGTTCGATTGGGAAAGGATATGCAGCAAATAGGGCTAAATCCACTATGAACTCTATGGGTTCTATGGGAGGTGTCGTGAATGCAGGAGGAGACTTAATTTGCTGGGGGAATAAACCAAGTGGAGATCCTTGGACCATCGGTGTGGTAAATCCTAAAAATAAAAATGAAGTACTATCGTGGTTAGACATTACCAATGTAGCAGTTGTTACCAGTGGGAATTATGAAAAATTCATCACCATTGATGGTGTGGATTATTCTCATATCATTAACCCGATTTCAGCTCAGCCTGTAGTTAATTTAAGCAGTGTCACTGTGATCTGTGCAGATGCTGAACTGGCAGACGCTCTAGCTACTTCCATTTTTGTAATTGGAAAAGAAGATGGGCTAAAGCTGGTCAATCATTTAGACAATGTTGAATCTGTCATCATTGATGAAAATCAAGAAATGCATTTTTCAGAACACTTAGAAAAGAAATACATCATAATTAATGAATAGAAGGGTGAAACTAATACTGATTGGATGCTTCATATGTTCGCTTCAAAGCTGTATGAATATTAAAGAATATCAGAAGATGTATTTGAATGACAAAGACATGTTATTGTCAGATGATATCATTCAATCATTTGAATCGAATTTTCAAACATACCGAGAAGGTGCTTCAGGTGCTAATGGTGGTAAATCAGGAGGAGGATGCGGATGCAATTAAAAGCTTTACACATATCAATCATTTTAACACTACTGGCCATTCATACGAATGCTCAAGAAGCTGACACTACCCGAATTCAACTAGAAGATATCGAAGTTAACTTTCTTACTAGCTATTATGAGCAAGATGGAAATAACTCCCCTGTTACAGGTGGTAGAGGTACCGAAGTATTGACCAATCTAGCTCCTTCTATCAATATTAAAATACCCATTGACAGCTCCAGAACAATAGTATTGGATGGAGGTGTGGATTTCTATTCCTCCGCTTCTAGCGATAACATCAATAATCCTTTCTTAGATCCCAATCACGTTTCAGGAGCTTCTTCTAAAGATGAAAGAAGTTATTTCACCTTTAGCTATAAAAAGAAGGTGAAAAAAATGGAATATGGGCTTTACTTTGGTTCTTCTTTTGAATGGGATGTATTCTCATACTCTGCCGGAGGTTCTATAGCTATTAGCTCTAAGGACAAAAACAGAAGTCTCGATTTCTCTTCCAAGTATTACTTCGATGATTGGAAGTTGATTTATCCTGTCGAATTCCGGATTGGTACTCAAGAATACCTGTCTACAGATAAAAGGCATTCGATTAATAATTCGCTGTTGATCTCTGCTAATCTAACTACAAAGATTTCAGCATCTATTTCATCTGATTTTGTCATCCAAAATGGATTGCTCTCCACCCCTTTTCACCGTGCGTACTTCCAGGGTCAAGAAGATGCTGAAATAGAAAACCTACCATCATCTAGAATGAAATACCCTATTGGATTAAGGGTGAATGGTCATGTAACGGATTTCTTAATTGTAAAAACCTTTTTCAGACATTACCAAGATGATTGGGGACTCACTGGTCAGACTATGGAGCTGACACTCCCTATAAAGATTAATCAAGCGTTAAGAGTATATCCTTTCTATAGATTTCATAGCCAGCAGGGAGTCGATTATTTCAAACCTTATAAGGAACATGTGGTTGGAGATGAATTTTTCACTTCAGACTATGATTTAGGCACTTTTGACAGTCATAAATTTGGAGCAGGAATAAGTTACTCTCCTCTTTTCGGTCTGATGCGATTTAAATATGCCAAGGAAAAAGCAGCACTTCTTAAGGCAGTGAACATTCGTTATGCATACTATGACAGGTCCGATGGCTTGAATGCAGGAATTGTTACAGTTGGACTTCAACTCAATTTTAAACGAGGGTACAAAAAAGTGAAGTCATAGAAAGTCAAAGTCAGCTTGCACAAAAAAGGGATCAGTCCCAAAAAAGCTGTGTAGAGAGATGATATTGCTACATTAAAAATTGTTTCATCGATACTTTAGCACATCACAAAACTTGATGCTTCCCTGAGGCAGCAACGCCTACAACTCTCCTATCAATTCTGAATAAAGCTTAGTCAATTTCAACTCTGCCTTTCCCGCAGTAGCTATGATGTCATTGATATCAACAGGAGAAAGATTGTTAGGATCACATTCATCTGTGATCACACTAATAGCAGTACATGGAATTCCCATATGATTGCATGCGATAACTTCAGGCACGGTGCTCATCCCTACGGCATCTGCTCCTATCACCTGTAGCATTCTGTATTCCGCTCTGGTTTCTAAATTAGGCCCTTGCACAGAAGCGTAAACTCCTTCATGTAAGGTAATGTCATTCTGCTTCGCAATGTTTTTGAGCTTTTCATTCATCACCTTATCATACGGAACACTCATGTCGGGAAATCTTGATCCTAAGTCATCCAAATTGGGTCCTCTAAGCGGATTCTCAGGTTGAAGATTGATGTGATCATCGATCAGCATTAGGTCTCCTTTCTTCATCTCCATATTCACACTCCCAGCTGCATTACTCATTAATACTTTACTCACTCCAAGCATTCTCATTACTCTGAGAGGAAAGACCACTTGATTCATACTGTGCCCTTCGTAGAAATGATACCTACCCTGCATCGCTAGCACTTGTTTTCCTTTGATCTTCCCATAAATCAATTTTCCAAAATGAAACTCGACAGTCGCTATGGGGAAATTTGGAATCGTGTTGTAGCTTAGCTCTACTTCTATATCTATTTCAGTAATCAGGTTTCCTAATCCTGTACCTAATACAATTCCAATTTCTGGTTCAGTAATTCCTCTAGATTGAAGAAATGAAGTGGTTTCTTTTAATTCTGAATACATGCTTTAGAGTGGTTATTTTTCAGTTTTTTCACTTAATAGCCAAGGATGTTTGGCCAGATCGGCTTCGTGATCTACATCACTTAATTTTTCAAGGTATCCCACAGACAAATGGTTCTCCTCCGCAAGTTCCTTCGTTACCTCCAGAACATGTTCAGTGCTCCACGGAACATCTTGTAAGATTTCCTGATGATTTTCGTTCATACCAATCAGGTAATATCCTCCATCTTCTGCTGGACCGATTACAATGTCATGCAATTTCAACATCCCAAATGCTCTCTCTATATGTCCTAGCGTAAGTTCAGCGCAGTCTGCACCTATCATGACTACTCTTTCTGCTTCAGATTTGAATTCAGCTTCAAAAGCATTTCCCATTCTGTCTCCAAGCTCCTCTCCTTTCTGAACAGCACTTTTAAAGTCATGGATATTGACTCCATTGTCAGGGTTTCCTGCCCAATGAACAGTGGTCTCCCATAGAGCGCAATTTGCTTCTCTCAGCGTATAATTCAATAAGTTCTTGTAAACTACTAGAGCCGCCTCTTCTCCGATTGACTTAGCCAATCGTGTTTTCACCTTCCCCTGTTCAGGAGATTTAGCCATTATGACTAAAACATGATGTTCCATTGTTTAATATACCTTTTCACCACGGGTGAGCCACTGACTCCACTTTTTGTTGTAAGTGTGTACTTTTTCGGTTTTGTTGCCATCAGCATCTACCACCTCACTGCCAGAATTTTTCCATTCGAAGATACCACCATATAGATTATACACTTTCGAATAGCCCATTTTCTGGAGCTTTTCACCTATGCGTTCACTTCTGTAACCTACGGAACAATACACCACTATAGGATCAGTTTTAGATAAACCTTTGAGAACATCGCTGTTAAAATCTTTATACCCTGAAAAGACCGCATTTGGGATGTGCGAAACATCATATTCTTCCTTTTCTCGCGTATCCAACAATATCGCTCCTTCAGGTATAGCTTCAGGATTTACTAATTCCACAGTGCCATTGTACATAGTCTTAAGCTTTTCTTCGAAGGTCATGTTTTGAGCACAACCCAAAAGAGATACCTGAAGAACAGCTAACAATTGGAATAACTTTTTCATTGAATGAATTTTACGCTACCGTCCCTTGACAACTAGACCCTGCACCTGCAGTACAGCCAAAACAGTGTTGTGAGATGACTATGTTTCTTTTATTCAACTCCGCTAAATCAAAATCTTTTAAATGTTTGGACTTTGCATTCACTGGAAACGCTAACATTTGATTGAAATCACAGTCAAATAAATATCCATCCCAACTCACAGATAATGTATTTCTACACATGACTCCTCCAGCCGCAACAGGATTGTATGCTTCTACCAGAGAATACATATAATCGTCATAGTTTCCACTGGCCACTAAATATTCTAAAAATCGACTTACCGGTAAATTGGTAATCGCAAACAAATTATGAAAATCAATATTGAAATCCTCTTTCAAAGCGACTTTAAAATCATTCTCTAAAGCAGCCTGATCTCCTGGTAAAAATGCTCCTAAAGGATTGTAAACCAAATCCAACTTTAAATCAGAGTCAGGCATTCCATACCCTACCTCGTTTAGCATTTGCAGTGCTTTTATCGACTTGTCAAACACACCATCACCTCGTTGTTGATCCGTTTTCCCTCTCTTGTAATATGGAAGTGAGCTAATCACATGTATATTATGATCTCTGAAAAATTCAGGAAGATCATAGTATTTTTTATTCGCTCTTATAATAGTCAGGTTGGATCTTACGATAAAGTCCTCCACTCCTATTTTAGAAGCTTCTTCTACAAACCACCTAAAATTAGGGTTCATCTCAGGAGCACCTCCAGTTAAATCCAATGTCTTAGCTCCAGATTCTTTGAGCACATCTAAACATAACTGCATTGTTTCAGTAGTCATGATCTCCTTTCTATCAGGGCCAGCGTCCACGTGACAGTGTGAGCACACCTGATTACACATATATCCAACATTCACCTGGAAAATCTCCAATCCTGTCGGCTTCAATGGGAACAATCCCTGATTCTCTAACTTTTTCTTAAAAGTATCCAACTCTCCATCTGAGAATGGTTCTCCATTTAAGACTTTTAATTGATTGGCTGGCAAAGACAAATCGTCTTTTCTAGCCATGAGAGACTTTATTGTCATCTTACATACTTAATTTATTCACCTTATTCATCATCTGCACACCATGCACTAAAGTAGCACCGGCTTTAATCGCTCCCGCTACATGTACAGCTTCCATCATTTCCTCCTTTGATATTCCACGTTGCAACGCGTCTTTACTATACGCATCTATACAATATGGGCAACTTTCAGCATGTGATACTGCTAATGCTATTAGAGATTTTTCTCTTGCAGAAAGGGCACCTTCAGCGAACACCTCTCCATACCAGTCAAAGAATTTATCCCCGAGCCCTTTTTGCCACTCGGTGATTTTCCCGAACTTTCTTAGATCCTTTGGATCATAATAACTATCAGACATCTATTTATTTCTTAAGATCTCAATTACAAAAGCCTCTGCAATCCGTACGATAACGGCTTACTTCCAATTGAGAAATTTCCTCCAAAAGTAAGTGTAAAGATTCTCGAAACTATACCGGAACTAATGAACTTGTTTTAAAGTCGAACTAAAAAGCTACGCGTCATCTCGTGGTCTCACTCGAAAATTTCATTTCAACCTTAAATAGTCTTACTTTTTATTTAGATTCCAATTATATTTCATATTAGAAATCGTAGCATTGGCATTGATTTTCACATCAGAATACTTATTTAACCAATCGATCAATGTCCCATTCTTCTTAAAATCCACTCCGTACCAATTAAATAATTCAGAAATTTTCACACTCCCAGCACTGATTTGATTCATAGAAGCATCATTTACAAAAGCACGTGTCAATTGATCCAATTTCCCTTCCAAATTTTCTGCAGTAAATGCCGCATTGTGAAGCTTAGGACATGAAATAGAGGCACAATTAATAGCAAAGTGAATTCGAGCATCACCAAACTGCGGTCTTAGAATTTCGTTCTCAATTTGATTCAAGCTATATACTTTGCCCATAATTCGAATAAACTTCTTATCCCATGGACTTCCAACATCCTTTATACTTTTCACCGGATAATTATCCAGCACAAGTTTAATGGTAAAGGCATTATAGGCATTGATCCAATAAGCCATTTGCTCTTTAGTACTTAAAGAACCTGGATCTACTGATCCCAACATTCCTATATATCTATCCAGCGTAGGATCATTTTTAAAACTCTCATAGTCCACTTTTCCATCTGCTGACACATACTTTTTAAGCATTGCATCTAGTGGGGCATGACTTACTCCTACTACTTCGGTTTTGTTACTAATAGCATACGGTGCTAAAATTTCTGGTGTAATTGGTCCACTGGCTGCCAAAAGGTGCAGTGAAAGAGTGCATAGAACTACTGTTAATTTCATGTGTTTCATATTGTTTTTAATACCAAATCAAGCCATCAGCAAGGCCAAATAACGCCTAAAATTGATCCTTTGGAATATTTCTACGCTAAATGTATGCCAAAAGCTACAGATGGATGTACGAAAAAAATCACAATCAAACTGAGAAATTCAAAAACTAAAGCGGCTGAATAAAATTAAATAGGTAGTACCTTCGCTGAAAATTTTTGTCAATGACTGTAGGAATAATAGGTTCGGGAGCTATGGGAAGCGGAATAGCGCAAGTAGCAGCTGAAAATGGATGCGTCGTATACGTGAACGATAACAGAGAAGAAGCGTTAGAAAAAGCTTCGGGAAAGTTAAAGTCACTTATGGAAAAATTAGTGACCAAGGGAAAAAGAACTCAAGCGCAGGCAGATACTGTTTTATCTAATGTGAACTTCACCTCCAACTTAGATGACTTGGCACAGAGTGATCTTGTTATAGAAGCCATCGTAGAAAATTTAGATGTAAAAAAAGACGTATTCACCTGGTTGGAAAAGATTGTGAGCGACACTTGCATACTTGCTACGAACACTTCTTCCCTATCGGTAAGTGCCATCGCTGCTGCTTGTCAAAAACCAGAACGGGTGATCGGAATTCACTTTTTCAATCCTGCTCCGCTCATGCCTTTGGTAGAGATTATTCCGGCATTGCAAAGCGCCCCTGAAATAACTCAGAAATCAAAAGACCTGATCGATTCGTGGGGTAAGGTGACCGTAATAGCGAAAGATACTCCTGGATTCATTGTAAATCGAGTAGCACGACCTTTCTATGGAGAAGCACTTAGAATTTACGAAGAAGGAATCGTTCCTCAAGGTCCAGTTGGATTTGCTACAATAGACCACGCCATGAGAGAAATTGGTGGATTTAGAATGGGGCCATTCCAATTAATGGACTTCATAGGAAATGATGTCAATTATGCAGTAACAGAGTCTGTATTTACAGCTTTTTACTTTGACCCAAGATACAAACCTAGCTTTACACAAAAAGCACATTCTGATGCTGGCTGGCTTGGAAAGAAATCGGGAAGAGGCTACTACAACTATGCAGAAGGCGCGGAGCAACCTGCTCCCATAGAAGACGAGTCGCTGCAGCATTACATTGTAGACCGAATTCTGGTGATGTTGATTAACGAAGCTGCCGACGCTGTATACTTGAATATTTCCTCAGTAGATGGAGTAGATTTGGCCATGACTAAAGGAGTAAACTATCCACAAGGATTATTGAAGTGGGCTGATGAAATCGGGATTGATGAAATCGTAGAAATGATGGACAACCTGTATGACACTTATAAAGAAGATAGATACAGATGCAGTCCATTATTAAGACACTTGGCTGATGAGAATATGAGTTTTCATCCAGATGTGGAAGAGAAAGTTTGAGTCAAAAGTCGGCGTACACGAATACTGGTTTAGTAGAAAGTCGAAAGTCGGCTTAATACGAATACTGGTTTAGTTGAAAGTCGGCTTAATACGAATACTAGCTTTGTTAAAAGTACATTAGCAAACAAAGAAATGAGACTTTAGACTTTAGACTTTAGACAAAAAAACAAAAAGTGGGTGTAGATCAATTAAATACTTGGAGCGGACATTCTGAAAAACCGTTTATTATCTCTGGTCCGTGCAGTGCGGAAACAGAAGGTCAAGTGATCGAGACTGCCCAACAACTTGCAGCCACAAATAAAATCCATCTACTTCGTGCAGGTATTTGGAAACCCAGAACGCGACCTGATTCATTTGAAGGTGTTGGTAAAGTAGGATTGCCCTGGCTGCAAAAAGCCAAGGAACTGACAGGGTTAAAAACTACTGTTGAAGTAGCCAATTCAAAACATGCTGAATTAGCTATGAAGCATGGAGTGGACGTGCTCTGGATAGGCGCCCGAACGACGGTCAATCCGTTTTCGGTGCAAGATATTGCTGAAGCAGTTCGCGGAGTGGATATTCCAATTATGGTCAAAAACCCGATCAATCCTGATATTGCTTTATGGCTAGGGGGCATCGAACGATTTGAAAAAGTAGGAGTTACTAAAATAGCGGCTATTCACCGAGGCTTTTCTGATTACAGCCAAAGTATCTATAGAAATAAACCTTTATGGCAGTTACCGATTGAACTGAAGCGTCTTCGTTCAGACATTCCTATGATTAATGATCCTTCGCATATCTGCGGAAGACGAGACCTACTCCAGCGCGTCAGTCAAAAAGCGATGGACTTGAATTTCGATGGATTGATGATCGAGTCACATAATTCACCAAACGAGGCCTGGAGTGACTCAACGCAGCAAATCACTCCTCAGACATTTTCTGAACTAATCGATTCACTAGTACTGCGAGAGCGAGACTTCACTACTCCTGAGTATGAGGATGCTATCGAAGAATGGCGTAAAGAAATAGATGCCATTGATGAAAACTTATTTACCCTTCTCTCTCACCGAATGAAGGTAGTGAAGCGCATAGGTGAATTCAAAAAAAAGGAAGCGATCACTATTCTTCAAGACGAACGCTGGAATCGTATTTTTTCAGATTCCCTAAAAAAGGCTGAGCAATACGGATTAAGCAAAGAATTCATCACCAATTACTTACGCGCAGTCCACGATGAAAGCATTGACAATCAGGAAGGAATTATGAATTCATAAATGACTGCCATTTGATCAATAAATACTTCTTTACCCCATTGTGCGAGAGTTTCATGAATCCAAACTCAAACACAAAAAAATAAACCTCTCCCTTAGGATTTTTCCAGTAATTCGTGAAGTAGTTCGGGTTGAACCCTTGTTCACTTAAAATCTCAGCTCTTACTGTAGACTTCCCTGATTTATTAAATAGCTTTAGTAGATTTCTATTGGTTCTTAAGATTTTCTGCACCTCCATGTACCTAGGTTCCTCTAGTTTATTCTTAGCGTATTGATAAGCGGATCTACAGTGAGCGTTGCAATATTTTTTGGCGCTCCTCCCCTCCAATTTTTCTTCACAGAATAGGCAATTATTCATTATTCGTTTAAAATGTTAAGCGCATAATATACGTATATTATACGCTAAGTCTTTGCTTTTCTTACCCTTGAATACGTTTATTGCTCAACAATTTTAACACATGACCAAATCGCTAAAACAAATCACTCTTAGGCACCTACTATTAGATGGCAACAAGTTTATCGGCATTCAATTCTATCCAAATAAAGCTCTAGTCATATTAGCTAAAGGACTCTCTGATGCTTCATGGTCAGATGAACATGACATGTTTATGGTTCCAAATAATCCAGCGAATCTGAATTCAATTTTCAACCTATTCCGAGGTTTCGCGTGGGTAAACTGCAAATATTTTTTTTCCAGACAAGCCTGTTTCTAAAGGCATAAATGAACCCATCCAGATAAAAAGAAAACCAACCAAAACAGCAGATTGGTTAGCCTGTCCAGAAAATTACATTCAAAAATTGGAACTTAAGAGATACGCTTTGAACACAGCTCAATCGTATATTTCTCACTTTGAGAAATACATTAATTACTTTAAAACAAAAGAAATAAACGCGCTAAATGAGAATGATATTAGAAACTACTTAAAACATTTAATTCATAATGAATACTCCAATTCCAGTATAAATCAAGCCATCAACTCCATTAAATTCTATTATGAATTGGTATTGGGAATGCCAAACAGATTTTACCACATAGAACGTCCTAGAAAAAACAAGCCACTCCCAAAAGTGATAAGTCAAGCCGAAGCTAAAGCATTAATTGAGGCAACGAACAACTTAAAACATCGCTGTATTGCTAGCTTGCTGTATTCTTCAGGATTACGAAGAGGTGAGGTAATCAATTTGAAGATTAGCGATATAGATAGTAAACGTAGCCTCATATTAGTCCGAAATGCTAAAGGAGGAAAAGACAGGTTTACATTGTTAGGAGATACACTTTTACGTGATTTAAGAACTTATTATAAAAAATTTAAACCAAGAGTTTATTTGTTTGAAGGCACACAAGGTGGTCGATATAGTGAACAAAGTGTGGCTAAGGTGATTACCAAAGCAGGCCTTAAAGCTAAGGTGAGAACAAAAGTGACACCACATATGTTGAGGCATAGTTTTGCCACACACCTACTAGAATCCGGTGTAGATCTACGGTACATCCAAGCCTTATTAGGACATTCTAGCAGTAAGACCACAGAAATCTATACTCATGTAGCAGTAAATAAACTAAGTACCATTAAAAGTTTATTAGATTAGCCAAACATACAAGAAGGATATGTATAACGGTATACATATCCCTACGTTAGGCACAATAGAAATAAACAAGTGAGAGATATAAACAGAATTCCCGAGATACTTAAGGAACTTGAAAGAGTTTGGAGAGACAACCCAGACTTTCGTATAGGTCAATTAATAACTGTTGCTACAAGACCATCTAGCTCTCATCCAACAACTTTTTACATTGAAGATGATAAAATGCTTGAAGGTTTAAAATCTTTTAGAGAAAAGAAGACGATTGATGAAACTTCTGAACCACTTTGGATGAAACATTCTGTAATTGGAAAGGCGGACCCCAACAGTTTAACAGTTCATCATCTTAAAGACTTTGTTTTAGAACTTACTGAAAGAAATGATCAAATAATATTAACGCCAGAAAGTGTTTTGGGGATCATAGGCGCTCCAATTTCGGATAAGGATTGGATGAATAATCAAAAACCTAGAATAAACAAACTAAAGCAATTGCTTGCTTCACTTGAATCAAAAGAAATATTAAAACCTGTTCAAGTTGGATATGAAATAAATAAAGTGCCTAACAATGGCAAATGAATTTAAAGAATCTACTTATAGCACTTGTAATTGAATTTATCTATTTGATTTTAACAATTTATTGGTTGATGGAGGACACCATAAATTATGGAATTGGACTAGGTGCTCTTTTTTTCTTTTATATTTCTATTGGATCGAGTTTTCTTCTCTTGATACTATTTATTATAGCCAGCACACTAAAAAACAAAACCAAGGCGAAAAAAGTAGCTTTAATAAGTCTTATTATTTTCACATTGATCTGCTTATTTATTACTTACTCATTCACTTTCGGTCGAGGTCCCGATTGTAGATGGAATGGACAAATTTTTAAACCATGCTATTAACTAAATATCGAGTAAATTTTTCAATGAGATATTAAGAGCCTTTGAAATTTCTAACAATGAATATATAGTTGGGTTCACCTTACCATTTTCCAATTTCTCCATAGCCTGTCTGTCTTTATTACAAGCCCTTGCCAAATCAGATTGACTCCATCCCTTCTTGATCCTTAGTTCAACAATGCGTTGACCAACTTTCTGTTTAAGCTCATCTTTAGTCACAAAACAAATGTCAACTTATCATACGACAATTTTGTCATACAGAAGTTTGACAAACTCGATTTTCCATTAACTTTGTCGTATAACTATATGACGATTGAGTCAATTTAGAAAGCTAAAAATACACAGAAAGTTTTGCCGAAGAAAAGGATACAACACCACTGTGCCTGAAATTAGACTTGAAGGCAAATGGCTCGACAAACTAGGATTCAAAGAGGGTTATAATATTCAAGTCAAGCAACAAAACAAAAAGCTAACTATTACAATAATCAAAGAAGAAAAAAGTAACTGAGCCTAACAAAAGCTATAGTTAATGCAGTCTTATTGTGCTATATTTGAGATTAGTAAAAAAGATTAAACCAGCTACAAAATTGAAAATTTCTTCTCCGAAATTGACTGCACTAACCATAGCTGGGACGTTAGCAATAATTAAAATCAATAAAATGAGAGTATTTTTATCATTATTAATCCTTTCGATAACATTTGGATTTCTGACAGGATGTAATGTATTAATAGGTGAAGAAGTAGCTAGGCTTCCGATTAATCAGGTAAGTCGTCATACTGAACTCATAATTAAAGAAGCAACCCTTGATCTGAAGAAAGGTGAGGAAATTTCATTTTGGACTGAAACAGACATTGAGTTTGAAGATGGTTTAGCTCTAGTTTACACAGTCGAAGTATGGAAAGGTTCTCTGCAAATAGGAGGATTTGAAATGGATGCCTTAGAGACAAATCCTACCATGATGGAAGTTAGGACATCTTTTGGTAATAAGACATCTTTGAGTTATACTGGGAAAATGAATTCTGCGCCAATTGAAGAAGATGGTAAGTATACTTTTAGAGCTGTACTTAACTCTTCAGACAACCCAACCTTAAAAATCAACAAGGCTGAATTAATTTTAAAAAAGTAACATATTGCTAACAAGAAATATGAAATCATGGTGACTTTCAGTATACCACAATTCATATTTGGAACGTTAGATGTAATAAAATGAAAAAAACAACCTTATACTTATGTGTAATTTTCTTTTTAGGAAATAGTCTTCAAGCTCAAGAATTATGCTCTTTGATTAAAGAAGCATCAGTGTCGAATTGTCAAGGCAATTATGAAAAAACAGAAACTGCTCTTCGAGAGTTAATAGAACACTTCCCAAATCACAACCTTGCAAGTGAGTTTAAACTCAGTCTAGGTCAAGCACTTTTTTATAATGGGAAATACGAAGAATCTAAGGAGTTGCTGCTTAAATTAATGGAACAAATTCCAGACACAACTGACCATAATTACAAGCTGATAGCTTGTCCTACGAGTTACGATGATAACATTTCAGATAGTCAATTTGGCTGTTTAAGGATTGTATTTCCAGAAACAAACAATGACATAAAACATGATGCATTGCTTATACTAAGCAATATTGCAGTGATAAAAAAAGACCCTCTGACTTCTATTGAATATTTAAAACTAGCCAAAACGAAATACCTTAAGAATAGCGACTGTGGAAACGGGATTAACATGATACAAGGTTATCTGGCAATAAAACTGGCAAAATCCTACCTGATGAACAACGACACACTAAGGGCATTACAAGAGTTACTGCCAGAAATAAGTAATTGGGATGCTGATTATGAAGAAATCAGAGATCTTTGCAAACTATGTGTTTCTTCTTTGTACAGCGATCAAGAGCTCGATGACATTATTGAGGAAACTGTAAATTCGCTTGAGATTAAAGAAACTGAAACAAGTGGAAGGATTTATAAACTTCTTTCTTATCGTTTTCTAGATAAAAAAATCAACTTTAGAGGTTATTATGATCAGGTTAATTTGGAAGCTTTGCCTGATTTAAAACTAAAACTGCAAGAGCAACTGACAAGCGCTCTAAAAGAATAAAAACTACATCTAACACTATGTGAAAATGCATTAAAACGCATTTTACATTAAACGTTAAGAGGCATTTAATAACTAGATTCTACTCCTCTCCTAACCTAACTCTTTGCAATGTTTAAATTGGCCATTTGATGATGCACCGCAGCGGTAAATCCTAAAAATCTTTGAAGATGATTTCAGACTGCTCATTTGCAGATGTATCGCAACGGTTGATGCTGAAAAGAAAATCCAGACAAAAAAAAGTCTGGATGAGAAAACGCCTCATAACATGACCTATAGTTAATGCAGCTCTATTGTGCTATATTTGAAGTGAATAATTTCTTTTGAACCTCCGCTAAATCTTTGATTTAGCACCATAGCAACGAAAGGAAAAATAAAAGATTAAGCTAAGTAGTCCACTAGAAAATTTGTATCCAAAAATTTTGCTGCACTGACTATAGCTGGAACGTTCAGTTTAATTAAAATATCGGGAAGGCATTACCTAACTGATTTTGGAGATTCCTAAAAGGGTTTATTTTTTTAGGTTGGGCTTCCTACATAATTGTCAAGTTTGTTTCGGAGAACCGTTGAAAGTCGTCAGATTCTGACACTTTCAAACTTGATGCTGAAAGTATAACATAAAATTTATAATGTCAAGTATTTAGGATGTGAAGGGGAGGAAAAATAAGATTTAACAGGAAGAATCTCACTTTGATTTGAACGTTTCTTAGCAAACCTAAAAACCATGAAAAGGCAAAGAAAAATCTTAGGAAATAGGTTTAAGATTTCCGACATTTCAACTCCGTTATTTCTTTTAGGCCGAGTAAGATGGAGAAGAAAAATAAAAGAAAGAACTAAACAGAACACCTCATATAAGTCATAGCTCCCTAACGGATCACTACGACTCATATCGTAACGTTAGGCATAACCAAAAAAAATGAAACCAGAAATCACCAAATATTATAATGAATTAGCCTTGAATTACGATAAGAATAGATTTGGTAATTCTTATGGTAACTATATTGATATTCAGGAAAATAATATTTTAAATAAACATCTAAAAAAGGATGATATTTCACGAAATCTGGATATTGCTTGTGGAACAGGAAGGTTTTTAAAATATGCTGACTACGGAATTGATATTAGTGAAGAAATGGTTTCTATTTCAAAAAACAAGTTTCCCGAAAAACACATTTTAATCGGAGATATAGAACATCTTTCATATGAAAAAGTCTTTTTTAAAAATGTGCTTTCATTTCATTTATTTATGCATTTAGAATTTCAACAATTGAAAGGTATATTTAAAGAAGTAAGCAGAGTTGTTGAAAAAAACGGATTATTTATATTTGATATACCATCTAAAAAAAGAAGGACATTAACTAAATTTAAAGCCACTTCTTGGCACGGAGGAAATCAAGTAAGTTTAAAAGAATTAAAAGAACTTACAGCAGAAAACTGGGAATTAGTATCTTTCCACGGAGTTGGCTTTTTTCCAATCCATCTAATCCCTCAAAGGATTAGAAAATATATTATTTCATTGGATAATATCTTAAGCAATACAATGTTTAAAGAACTAAGCTCTCATATCGTATATGTTTTAAAAAAGAAATGATACAGAAAATGTTACCATACTATCTAAAAGTGGAAATAAGTGTAATTAAAAATATACTTGTTGATATTTTTAATGGGAATTATTTTAAATATGCAATAAAAAAGAATAAAGGAATAAGATACAAAGGCAATATTGAAATTATTCAAGAAATAAAACAAACTAAAACAACATTCGCAAAACTTGAAAATATTAAAATTGCTATAAAAAAAATTGAAGAGGTACAAATAAACCCAAATGAAATATTTTCTTTTTGGAAAACGGTTGGTCGTCCATCAAAAAAAACCGGTTATGTCGAAAGTAGGTCAATTGTAAATGGAAAAATAACACCAACCGTTGGTGGTGGTCTTTGTCAATTATCAGGGCTTTTATACTACGCAAGTCTTCTTGCAAACCTTGAGACTATAGAAAGACATAATCACTCAAAGGATATATACACAAATGAAACTCGATTTACGCCATTAGGTTCTGACGCAACTGTTGTATATGGTTTTAAAGATTTAAAAGTTAAGAACAACCTGAAAAATCCAATAAGATTTTCATTTTTACTCGAAAAAAACAATCTTACTATTAGAATAAATAGTGATGAAATACTCGAAAAGAATAATATTGAGTTTATAAAAAAAAATGAAAATGAAATTATTACTTATATTAACGGAAAATATCTAACCAAATCGAATTATAAATAAGGTATATGCCTAACAAGACGATGATGATGCCAGATTTCGCTATCGCTCATCCGTCACATATCGCAGACGTTGTGTGTCATAAATAGAATGAAAGATAAACTACCCATACTATCACTATTAATCTTGTCCATTTTGATTGGATTGTTGTTCAGAGCGGAAGTTGAATATCACGGCTGGGCTGGACTAATTTGGCTGTCATATTTCCATTTAGCGATTCCGATTGGCTTTATTCTATTTCTTATTTGGGGAAACTTCTTTATAGACCTTGATTTAAAAAAACGAATTTTAATAAATTTCCTTGCTATAATTTATGGAATACTAATTTATTATGGATTAGGGACTTCATTAACCTATAACTATGCTGGTGGATCCTCAGGTTTTTTGTTGGTAATGCAAACACCTGAATGGAAGTTGAATTTGATTAGATTCTCAATGCTGTTTATTATTCCATTCATTCCAATTGGGACATATTTTATATTGAAACTATTTAAAAGAGAACCTAAACTGAAATTTTTAATAATTGCAATTGCCGGAATTATAATCTCAATACCTCTTTCTGTTTTATTACTCGAATTTGTACAACATAAGGGTGGACAAGATATAATACACTCAATTAAAAGTGGAATATTGATACCATTTTGGTTATTCTCCGTAGGACTTTTAATCGTAGGACAAAGAACTAAAACACGAACACACAATAACTAAGTATATGGGGTGCCGATAGGCCAACGCTATATATCTTGTTGACTGATCCGTTAGAACATAAGGGGTAATTCGAGAAGAAAGATGGACGCTCTGGGTAGCAGAGTACTTTGAGGCAGTAATATCTGAGCTATTCTAGTGGTATAGAGTTAGTACTTGGTTTGGTTTTTCATTTTAATGGAACTCGTTTCTGTAGGTTTTAGAGCGTTTTTCTGATTTTTAGACATGGCTCCGCCATACAGCTATGCCGTTCTTATTTTATGAGTTCATTTTCAGTAGTTTGGATTTAGCTATGTTCAGGTAATTCTTAGGAGGCCCACGTTTATCAAAGGTGATTAGGGTTACTAATTTTCCTGTTTTACAGCTCGGGCATTTTCTGTGCAGTGTGCCTTCTTCCTTTATGCAGTGTGATATGACCTCTGCGTTTCTATCTGCTAACTTCTGCTGTAAGTGAGCCAGCTTCTCCTTTTTCCATGCACTGCTTAAAAATCCATAGTGCCGTATGCGGGTAAATCCTTTGGGTAGGATATGCTGCTGGAATCTTCTGATGAATTCTTTAGTACTCAGAGTTTGGGTGGTGCGTTTTCCGCCTTGCTTGTAATTTTTTAAAC
This sequence comes from Flavobacteriales bacterium, assembly GCA_965224545.1. Classification (GTDB taxonomy): domain Bacteria; phylum Bacteroidota; class Bacteroidia; order Flavobacteriales_D; family Sanyastnellaceae; genus ASP10-05a. Next base: position 342,540 of record CBDCZM010000001.1, read on the forward strand.
TGTAGGTAACTTCTCTTTTTTCTTTATTTACTTTTAGTATGCGGTGGTTACTGATGGCTATTTTATGGGTGTAACGCCCTAGGTATTCTACTATGTTTTCTGCATTCCCCAAGGGTGGCTTGGCGTAAATTACCCACTTTTGGCGGAATAGAGAGTCGTATAAAGCTTGAGGAAGTTCTGGAAGTTCTTTTCGCAGTTCTGCCACCAATAGCCCTCTGAACTTTATACTCATAGCTTTTACGGAGAACAAAAAGTCTCCTTTGCCTGTTCCTTTTTTCCAGTTTCCTGATGGTGTGACTCCGCCCTTAGGCACTATGCAGTGCAGCTGTGGGTGGAGGCTCAGGTTCTGACCCCACGTGTGCAGGATGGCTATCATGCCCATTTTGGCTCCCAAGTGTTTGGGGTTGTCTCCAAAGGCGGATAGTGTGTTCCATGAGGTTTTGAAGAGTATGGGGTAGAGTATGTCTGGGCGTTGCAACGCTACCTCATTTAACTCTGATGGAAGCGTAAAAACAACATGGAAGTAAGGCACATTCAGCAGCTCTTTCTTACGTGCCTGAAGCCATTCCTCTTGCTTATGTCCTTGACAGGTAGGGCAGTGTCGGTTTCTGCATGAGTTGAACTGTAGGTGTAGTTTATGGCACTGTAGGCACCAGTCTAGGTGGCCTCCTAAGTGTTTAGTGCGGCATTTTCTGATGGCATGAAGGGTTCTGCTTCTCCATGAGTTACTGGCTATGGAGTCTAGCTGATCTGCTTCTAAATTTAAGACATCTGCCACGGTGTGTTTGGCGTACAGGGGTTACTGGGAGTAAAGTGTGTCTAGCGGACTAAACTTCACAGAGCTACCAGTATTAGCTACATGTAAGTATATGATGGTGGTTTGGATATGGGCGTGGCCTAGCAGTTCTTTTAGGCTCATGATATTCAGACCCGATTCTAGCAAATGTGTGGCGTAGCTGTGCCGGAGTGTATGGGCAGTGTACTTTTTCTTAGTGTTTACCTTAGAGCGGCTTTCTTTGATGACCCATTGTATGGCTCTGGTGGTGATGGGGAGAGGTTTTCCGTTATCGGTTACTTGACTGTTAAATAGATAGTTTACAGGGTTTTCTGTGGTGAGGTATGATTTTAACCCTCTGATAAGCATGTCGTTTAATGGCAGATACCTATCTGTGTTCCCCTTCTTTTTTTTACCAATAGTGTTTTTCGTTCGAAGTCCACATCTGACTGGAGTAGATTACAGAGCTCATAGCTACGCAGTCCGCAGCCGTAAAGAAGAGATAACATGAGTCTGTGCTTAAGGTATTTAGGAGACTTGAGGAGTTCTTTAACTTCTGTTCTATTTAGAACTACAGGCAGCTCGTTTTGACGTTTAATCTGAGGGAGTGCTACTCTTTTCTGCTCCATCCCTAGCACTTTATAAACTGCTCTTAGCCCAAAGATGGTGTGCTTAAAAAAGCTTTCCGAAGGGGTTTTATGTAGGTTCTGGCAGTGATAGAGGTAGTCATTTATCTGCTCCTTCTCTAGAGTTTCTGGGCTTTTATTATAGTGTAATGCCAGGTGAGAGAGGCATCTCAAGTAGTTGTTTAAGGTGCTTTCTGACTTTCCGTTCACCATAAAACTTTTGGTAAGTTTGTTTACTAATGGTACAAAATCGGGAACTTCCTCTTGTGCTTTTTGTAATAGTGTTTTACTTTTCTTTTGGTACATTCCTTTTGGATTTAATAGTTGTACCTATATTACATATCCTAACTGGGGATAGTTACTTCGGCTTACGAGGGTATCCGAGGATTAGTTCAACACTGTATATAGCAAATAGGGCGTTCAGTGGTTTACGAAAGTTCAGTGCTATTTAAAAACACCGCCAAATCGTTGATTTGGCTTTTAAGATGAATAAGATAAAAACAAAATACAACGCTTTGGCTCAGAGCAAACTTGAAAGTTTATCGCTTTCTAATGCCCTACATGCCATATACTAAACGTTCTCTGTAATTAAAAAACAACCCCCTGAATTCAAGAAAACATTAATAAAAAAAATAATGATTGAAAAATGTTAAAAATAGGCGATTCAGAAATTAATGAAATTTTCATTGGAAAAAATATTAACCTTATACTCTTATGGAAGTTTTAATTTTACTGGGTGCTTTTCAAGCGATTTTTTTTGTCATTTTAGTACTTTCTAAAAAGAAAAAATCCATATCTGACAAAATACTAGCAATCTGGCTTTTACTTTTTGCAGTTCACTTGGGTTTTGTTTATTATTCTTTCCAGTCTGGATATATTTTTTACATAGAATATGGGCATTTCCCTTCTGGGGTATTAGTTGTATATTATTCTTTAATGTATGTATATACTGAATCATTAATCTCTAAAGAGAATGTTTTTAAAACTAAGTGGATTCTTCACCTTATCCCTGCAGTTATTATTTATATCAGTATTATTCCTTTAGCACAACTTTCATATAAAGAAAAAGCTAATTTAGTTACTCATCTTACGGCAGACCCATATCTAAATTTCGTTTTTGGAATAGCTATATTATTTGTAACTATTTACTTACTAGCAACACTAAGACTGTTAAAAAAGCATAAAACTTCTATTCGAAAAATATTTTCCTATGAAGAAAACATCAGCTTAAATTGGTTGAAAATATTAACATTCCTGTTAGTCCTCTTATGGATTATTACTTCAAGCCTTGTTGCTTATGTTTATTCGACACCTGTTATGCTTCCTGAAGACCATATGATACTTGATATGCAAGGACAGTTAGCTTTTGTGGCTTTTGTCTTTTTGCTAGGCTTTTTTGGTATAAGACAACAAGTTATTTATTCGACTCACTTACAGACAAAAGATCCCCTACCAACAGAGTCTGATGATGATATAGCAAATAATCGCTATAAAAAATCTGGTCTTAGAAAAGAGGATTCTGCAATTTATTTAAAAAAGTTATTACAGTATATGGAGCAAGAAAAACCTTATCTGAGTGAAAAACTTTCATTAAAAGAAGTTGCTGAAAAAATGAATATTTCAACTAATCATCTTTCTCAAGTAATTAATGAAAATTTAGAGAGGAATTTCTTTGACTTTGTTAATGGTTATAGAGTAAATTTAGTTACACAAAAAATGAGTAACCCTTCAAATAAAAAATATACTATACTTTCGTTAGCATATGATTGTGGTTTTAATTCTAAGAGTAGTTTCAATTCTATCTTTAAAAAACACAAAGGTTTAACCCCAACTGAATTTCTTAGGAGTCTTGACAAAATAAATTCAGAAGTTTAGAATATTATTCCAATTTCAAGGTGAACGCCTTTTTTTACACATTTTTACCAGCCCTCAATATTGATACAAGACACTAACTATCAATGCTTTATAAACACTTCCCTATAGGATTGGTCTATAAAGTTTCTTGTACCTATACGCTTGGTCGTATAATCTATTTTGTATTCGGTTCTTTGCATCACAACAAAATTTAGAACAACATAATGATTACACTAGATACTAAAAGGAAGCGATTAAAGAAAACATTAAGTATTATGGTCTTTGTACTTGCATTTACATCTGTAACTGCCCAGTCAAATGACTCCCTATTCTACCGTCATTCCGTCCAATTTAACGTAGCAGGATTGGGTTTCGAGAGATGGGCTATAGCTTATGAATTACGTATGACACCCCGACACGCTATATTTGTTCAGGGAGGTGGCTCGTTTCCATCTATCTCTGAAGAGAAAGAATATGGCTTTGGATTACATTATAAATATTTTTTGCAACCTGTCAGGGATACCAAATTCCTTTGGTTATTCAAATCATCCTATAGAAATACTTTTATAAACCTAAATGTTAGGTATATGAACCTAGACGGCATTCATAATGGTTCAGAAGCCCTGTATGAAGCTTTTTTTATAGGTGCAGGTGTAGGACAAACTTATGTATGGAATTCGGGATTTACTATCAGTTATTGGTTAGGCTATGGACCTCCTATTAGTGGTGAATACAAATGGAAGAATACTGTCCCAGAAGATGGAGAATCTTGGGCTAAAGCGTACAAATGGGGTTCTGGTTTGGATTTTGGTTTATCCTTAGGCTACTCTTTTGGAGGTCGAAAAAATTAATAAGCAGCTGGACGAATATCCTCTGTTCGTAAATTTAAATGCTTTTGCAAAATAATTTAATGAACTTAATACCGAAAAACTCATTGAAAAACAATCAACTTCTGTTTATGAATTGGACTATTGAATAGAAAACTACAGAGAACAATGTATAAAAATAATAGCGGTTTTAGTACTTAATTCAAAGTAAGTATCTTTGTACAAAGTTTAGTAATAAACTGAAAGGTCTGTGCCTTGAAATCCGCCACTATTCTTATACTAAACGTTGTGTTTCATACTACCAGCCGCATATTTTAGCACTTTCGGTTTTGCCAACGCTCAATTCCAACGCTTAAAAAACCAAAAGAGCTAAAATTTCCCAACACTCGAATTGAATATTCCAATTAAAATATTTAAATTTGTCAAAAAAATGACAAGTCTTATGAAAACCACATTTGGAGAATACATCCGACTTTTAAGAAATCAAAACGAATTGACTTTGACCCAACTTGCTGCCAAACTGAATTTGGATTCTGCCAACTTGAGCAAAATTGAAAACGGAAAGCGAGACTTTGATGAAAAACGCTTGCCAAAACTTGCGAAAATCTTCGAACTGAATCTTACAGAATTGCGGAATGAATATGTTACCGACCAAATTGGAAAACATATTTATGAAACAAACTGTACTAAGCAACTACTACAAGTTGCCGAAGAAAAGGCAGAATATCGCAGAACACTAAATAAATCACTTCAAACACAATAAAGTATGAAAATAGTATCTTTTTTCGCAGGAGCTGGAGGACTTGATTTGGGATTCCAAAAAGCAGGTTTTAATGTTGTTTGGGCAAATGAATATGATAAAGAAATTTGGGAGACTTATGAAAAAAATCATCCAAATACATTTCTTGATAAAAGAAGTATTGTAAATATTCCAGCAGATGAAGTTCCTGAATGTGATGGAATAATTGGAGGACCACCTTGCCAAAGTTGGAGTGAAGCTGGTTCAGCAAGAGGAATTAAAGACAAAAGAGGTCAACTTTTTTATGACTTTATAAGAATACTAGAGGCTAAACAACCAAAATTCTTTTTAGCAGAAAATGTGAGTGGAATGTTGATATCAAAACATACAGAAGCTTTAGAGGGAATAAAGGAATTATTTAGAAATGCAGGAATTGGTTATGAACTTTCATTCCAAATGCTCAATGCTTCTGACTATAACGTACCACAAGACAGAAAAAGAGTTTTTTTTATTGGAATTCGAAAGGACTTGAATTTTAAATATGAATTTCCAACTAAGGCATTCCCGAAAGTCACGCTTGAAAATGCTATTTCTGATTTAAAAGAGAACGCATTACCTGCGTTAGAATTTAACAATACAAATGGCAATACTTGTAAAGTACCAAATCACGAATATATGATTGGTGGCTTTTCAACTATGTTTATGTCAAGAAATAGAGTGAGAAGTTGGGATGAACAATCTTTTACCATTCAAGCAGGTGGAAGACACGCACCTATTCATCCACAAGCACCAAAAATGAAATTTATTGAGCAAAACATTCGTGTTTTTGTTCCTGAAAAAGAACATCTATATAGACGATTAAGCATTAGAGAATGTGCTAGAATTCAAACATTTCCCAATGACTTCATTTTTCATTATAAAAAAGTTGCAGCAGGTTATAAAATGATTGGAAATGCTGTCCCTGTGAATTTAGCGAAGTTTTTAGCAAATAGTATAAAAGAACAAATTAAAAACGCAGAAAAGAGAACGAAACAAGTTACTAAGAAAATAATGGAACTAGAAAACTCATTTTTATAATATATGGCTAGTCAAACAATTAATGGCAAAGCTTTTGAATATGCTTTACTCTTTGAATTTTATGAACGCTTAAAAGCAATTACAAGCGTTTCGATTACAAAAAACGACCCTTATAAAACAGCAAAAGGCTTTTTTGATAGTTTCAACGAAGATGAACAAGATACTTTTAGAATCACGGCAAGTGCTTCTATTAATTTTCTGATTGATATAGAACCTAGGTTATCAAATGGAATTAGCGAAAAAGATATTTTAGTTTTAGAATTAGTTAGCGACCAAGCTGGACAAACTGGAGACGTACGAGACGTCTTAATGATTCGGTCTTTACAAAAATGGGAGATTGGAATTTCTGCGAAGAATAATCATAGAGCTGTTAAACATTCCAGATTATCTAATAAAATCAACTTTGGAGAAAAGTGGTTAGGCGTTTCTTGTTCTAAAAATTACTTTGAAGAAATCAATCCGATATTCGATATGCTTTCGGGTTTAAGAGCAAAAGATAAATCAACAAAATGGACTTCTATCGAAAATATGCACCAAGTTGTATATTTGCCAATTTTAGATGCTTTTAGAAAAGAATTACAACGTTTAGACAAAGAAAATCCAAGCATAGTAGCAGAAAATTTAGTTCAGTATTTAATTGGAAATCAAGATTTTTATAAGGTAATCAAAGGAAAAAAGAAAGTTGAAATTCAAGCATACAATTTACACGGTACTTTGAACTTGCCATTTGAGAAAGTGAAGCCAAAAGCGAAGATTCCAAAATTGAAATTGCCGACAAGATTAATTGAAATTGTTTATCAAGAAAACTCGACAACAACATTATTGGTTTCTTTGAACGAAGGTTGGCAAATATCTTTTAGAATTCATAATGCGAGTTCGAGAGTTGAACCATCTTTGAAATTTGATATTAATTTAGTAAGTGCACCACACACTTTATTTACGAATCATATTTTTGTTAACGGATAAGCCAACGCTAAAAGCCATACACATTTGCAATTCGCTACAGCCACCACACAAGGCAAAAATTACAAAAGAGTATGTCTTTGCCAACGCTAGCAAGTTTGCGGAAAATAAAGTGCGAAAACACAACAAAGTATAAAAATAATAGCCGAAATAGTAGTAAATATGAGCATTGTAGTCCGCATCAACTTTAGTAATGAATTGAAAAATTCTACTTCCGCAGTCGGCTACTATTCTTATACAAACCGTTCAGTTTAATTAAAATATCGGGAAGGCATTACCTAATTGATTTTGGAGATTCCTAAAAGGGTTTATTTTTTTAGGTTGGGCTTCCTACATAATTGTCAAGTTTGTTTCGGAGAACCGTTGAAAGTCGTCAGATTCTGACACTTTAGAACGTTAGACGTTCAACCAAACTTGATGCTGAAAGTATAACATAAAATTTATAATGTCAAGTATTTAGGATGTGAAGGGGAGGAAAAATAAGATTTAACAGGAAGAATCTCACTTTGATTTGAACGTTTCTTAGCAAACCTAAAAACCATGAAAATGCAAAGAAAAATCTTAGGAAATAGGTTTAAGATTTCCGACATTTCAACTCCGTTATTTCTTTTAGGCCGAGTAAAATGGAGAAGAAAAATAAAAGAAAGAACTAAACAGAACACCTCATATAAGTCATAGCTCCCTAACGGATCACTACGACTCATATCGTAACGTTGTAGGTAATTAAAACTAAAAAAACATTGAAGTATTTATCAATCATATTGTCCATTCTAACTTTAGTGAGCTGTACCTCAGACCAAAAAAAGAACGGCCCCCATGATTCTAAGGCACTTGACTACACGTATGGTGAAAAATTAATTGAAAATGATTTCCTAGCCTACGCAGACCCTGTAAAGTTAGATTCCTTAAAAATTGGAATTAGTAAATCATTTAATATTTATGACGAAGCCACCAATAAGTTTGCTCCTATTGATGCTGAAGAATTAACAGAATTCAATTTTGATTTCTTTGTGCCACAACTAAACAGAATATTATCAAAAAGAGCCTTTAACTTGGAAATAGAATTAACTAATGATTATAAAGTCTCAAATGAGGTTATCATTAACGGGCAGAAAATTGAACTATACTCGAATGCAGAATTAGAATCTGGAATTTTTTGGGACTCTGGAGCAAGAAACTTTTTCAAGAAGGTAAATGACCTGTTGAAAATAGGTAATATTAAAGAACGATTTTATATGTTGTATGGCGGAAATGACCTTCACACATTTTTATTGACGAATAACCAATTTAAAATAATATCAGATAGATATGCGAGTGAAAAGAATGAAATTCCATATTTACCTTAGAAAACATACCCACAATAATGTGTAAAAATCATAACACCCTTCGGGATGCTATGCCACATATAGTAACCATTAGCATTAACTAAATTGAAAAATGAAATCATTAACAACCTACTTTCTAATTATAATATCCATCACCTCTTATAGTCAGACAATTACAGACAAGGTCATAACTCTCGATCCTTACTTATCATTTCAGAATTATGAGCATTTTCAGAGATTGACTTTAAGTTCACCCGACTCCCCTATTGAATATTTGGATGGTTTTGAGTTTTCTTGGGGTTATAAATATGAATTGAGCATTAGAGAAACAGAACTCAGAGAAACGCTATCTGATGGAACTCAATTTTTATATTCATTAGACATTATTACGACTTATTTACTATAGTATCCTTTTTGCTTGACTCAAAAATTCAAAGCACTGATTTTAGACATAATAAACCAACTGTTCGAATTGTAAAAAAAAAGTAATTGACCTATACTAAATAAGTCGTAATAATGTCTATTAACTAAACCACCCTGCACTAAAAGTGCAGGGGTTTAATCTCTCCAGGACTAAAAGTCCTTCTCTTAATCACTCAAGTATGAAATTACTATCCTCATCATCATCCCTTCTATGATGCTCTAGATAAGCATTTACCATTTCATCTGTAATATTCCCTGAGCTCCAGACTCCATAACCACTGGCCCAAAAATGGCGACCCCAATAGCGCTCTTTCAACTTTGGAAATTCAAACTGTAATTTTCTTGAGCTTCGGCCTTTCAGTAATTTAACTATGGAACTAATATTCTGTTTTGGTGCGTATTCAATATGCATATGGACATGATCCGAACTTATAACCCCTTTGAGAATCTCAATTTCTTCTGCATCACAAACTTGAGTAAGCAATTCCCTACAACGTATCTGAATGTCGCCTCTTAAAACTTTATACCTGTATTTGGTTGACCAAACTATATGACATGTTAATCGACTTACTGTATGCGATCCTTTCCGAAATTTTCTACTCACAAAGCACAATGTATTGATTTTTTCGCTGTACTAAAGTGCTGCAATAAATTGCAGGGTTTTAAACCCTAAATTGAGACCAATAAAATTATTTCAAAAACCAAGGTGCCAGATTCAACTCAATTCAAATTATTCCTTGACCCTGATATGTACGATTATGAATTAGATTCTAGTGAGCAAGAAATGAATATTACATTGAAACAGCTAAACGACAGTACATACTTATACTTCGATGAGGTTGAAATAGAAGTACCTGAGATTTGAAAAGGAAGTTTCAACTAATCGTAGAAGGTAAATCGGCAAAACATGGCAGATTTATCTTTATCGAAGAAAAACGAATCAGACTTATTCATTTGTAACTAGGCTAATGCTAGCAAAACCGTTGGCACTAATTTGAAAAGCTGAAGAATCTCCTTAAATACCTTCTTCTATTTGTTCAATTCTTCTTTGTGGAACAAAAAAAAATGACAGTAGAAATGGTTATTGTGGGGAATGTTTGGCTTTGATGGAAGCAAGAACCTTTGTTCCAGATGGCATTTATTGTTTTGGAAATCACCATGGTATCATCAATCTGTTCGAAACCATCTCTCCATCTTTTTATCCAAATGTACTCTCTATCTTTTCACGCTAAAGTTGTGTATAGAAATTAGCCTCTTTTTCAGTTATAAATATTTAAATTATTTCTATATTTTTAGATCCTTTCGATCCCTAGCACTTATTAAATATGCAAACGACTCCTAAAACAGGACTTAAAGGCCTTGTAGAAAATTGGCAAAGTGATTTACTGGCCGCTGTAAGTGTGGCGCTGGTAGCTATGCCATTGGCTTTAGGTATCGCTATTGCTTCTGGAGTTCCTCCCATGGCCGGAATTTTATCCGCAGTTATTGGTGGGGTAGTCACTACTTTCTTTCGAGGCAGTCATCTCGCTATTAATGGACCTGCTGCAGGATTAATTGCCGTTATTTTATCTTCCGTTATGGCATTAAATGATGGTTCAGGACATGCCCTGCATTATGTATTAGCAGCAATCGTAGTTTCAGGTGGATTACAGGTTTTGTTAGGATTACTTAGACTAGGGAAGTTTGCTGACCTCTTTCACAGCACCGTAATTCATGGAATCCTTGCTGCGATTGGCGTAATTATCATTGCCAAGCAAATTCATATTGCTCTAGGTACAGTTTCAGCTTCCAATGAAATTGTTGGAAGCCTTGTAGATGCAGTTCGTCAAATCCCAAATATTAACCCTTTTGTTGGCGTCATCTCTTTAGCAGGACTTCTGCTTCTAATTTTCCAATCGCGAATCAGTTATAAATTATTTCATTTAATTCCTGCACCTATATGGCTATTACTCCTATCTGTGCCCTTTGTTTTTCTGTTCGATTTTTTCGAACCACAAACTTGTTCACTTTTGGGTCGTGAATATCTGATTGGTCCTGATTTATTAATCAATCTTCCTGACAATCCCTTAGATGCCATTCTGTATCCTGATTTTTCTAAAATACATACTTTACCTTTTTGGACATCTGTTTTATCTATTACCCTCATTGCTAGTATCGAATCTCTTGTTGGAAGCAAAGCAGTAGATAAATTGGACCCTTATAAACGGAGAACAAATCTAGACAAGGACCTCATTGGTATTGGAATAAGTACAATGATATCTGGTGCAATTGGTGGTTTACCTATTATTACTGTAATTGTCAGATCTTCTGTTAATGTTCAGAATAAAGCGAAAACCAAATGGTCAAACCTCTATCATGGGCTGTTGCTATTATTATTCATCTTTATTTTAACCCCTTTTATCAGAATGGTGCCTTTATGTGCCCTTGCTATACTTCTGATTTACACAGGGTATAAATTGACATCACCTAAGGTGTTCAAACACATATACAGTTATGGCCCCGAGCAATTAATTTTCTTTGCAGGGACATTAATCATTACCCTATTTACTGATTTATTAATTGGCATATTCGGTGGGTTGGCATTGGCATTAATGATTCACTGGCTCTTATCAATGGTTCCGTTGAGGCAATTTTTTAAGCTGATTTTCTACTCAGGATCACATCTTTTTACGAATAAAGACGGTTCATGCAATTTAAAAATTAAAGGCATTGCCAATTTCTTAGCCACCTTAAAGATTGAAAATTTAATTGCGCGTATTCAACCAGGATCTCAAGTGACGGTTGACTTTTCTGAGGCCAAATTGGTTGACTTTTCGATTCTTGAAAACATATATAATTTTCAACGAACTCATACCAACACCGGTGGATCGGTAAAGATCATAGGACTTGAAGATCATAATTCTTCTTGTAATCATAAGCTCTCCCTAAAAATTCTCCCTAGAAAAGCCAATGTAAAATTAACTCGAAGACAATTGCATCTTGCTGAAATTTCGGAAGAGCACGAATGGAACTTTAACCCGCGTAATGTAAATGATTTAAATTTCTTAGAATCGTTTTACTTTTTCAAAACACGTCCTTTAGAAATCCGGGAAAACACTGTGACTCCTAAGAGCAAAGCAAACGACTGGGAGATTTGTGATGTCACCTTTGAGGAAGGTGCTTATGCAGCTGCCGATGAATATCAAACCACTCTTTGCTTGGTCAATTCCTTAAAAGAACTTCCTAAGTTCGTAATTGAGAAAAAGAGTTTCACCACAACTTATCTCAGCGCATCATGGCATAAAGACATTGATTATAGATTATATCCAAGTTTTTCTAAAGACTTTATCGTTAAGGTTGGAAATATCGAAAAAATGGATTCCTTTCTTTCAACATCGCTCATATCTCTTATTGAAAACAGCAACATTTCTCATCTTGAATCCAATGGGGAAGCTATTATGATTTTTGATGCCAATTTAAGATTGGCCCAAATTTCAGATTATTCAGAATTGGTACGATTTGCCGAAGAATTGCAAGGATTTATTAAGTAGGTCATCTGGTAATGCTGTTATTACTTTTTGCGCAGTTTAATCGATAAATAATGATGATTTAAGTGATGGCAAGAACCCCTATGAGGGTTAGTTATGGATGTAATAAGCTACTGGAGAAATTGAAAATGATAAGAACAATTGAACTTGATTGGTAATAAAACTACTCAACAACAGCTATAAAAAACAACCTATGTGGTTAACTGAATTGGTTTGGCTACCTTTCATAACCAAACCGTTGTGGTGCCTTAAGAAATGAAAAAACATAAAATACTTTTATTAATAGCATTCTTCGGATTATTCGGTTGTAACCGCATAGCAAAAGAACAAAGTCAACAAGAAATTCAAACGCAGCAGAATTCCATACTAAACAAGACAGTGAATCAAACGATTTTCGGAGAAAAAGTAGCATTTAACTTTTCGGACTTTGAAGACCTAAACAATAATAAATACTACGACAGATTTGAGATTGGGAAGTTGAATGTCCCAACAGGAGAAATTGTATGCACTGATCCAATTTATAGAGAACTTGGATTGCCACAATCTTGGTCTGTTTCACCAGGAAAATACCCAGTTAGCATATACATTGGTCTTGAAGAAGATTTTGAAGGTGAAGTAGCTTATGCTGAAATCGTCTTTTCATCAAATAAAGTTAGTGAATGGAAAATGTCATTAATATCTGAGAACCTTCTACAAGATGATTTTGAGAAAAAAATGAATGGGATGTATCCTGTGGAAAATGGATTGGGTTCTTTTTCTGACTACGCAACTTGGAAGAAATATTGCCAAAAAATAGAAGGCTTTTATAAAAAAAATCCAGAAGGTAACTTTTACAATGACGAATTAGGTAGATTATTCAAAGCGAATGCAAATATGCCAATGTCTTCAAGAGGAGAAGACTGGGTAAACTATAAAATTGATGATTCTGATAACATAATTATGTTTGGTTCAGGATGGGGTGATGGGCTTTATTCAAGGTATGTCGGATATGATGACAATGCTAAACCAGTTAAACTAATTACTGATTTTATCCAAATACAATACAAGGAAGAAAAATAAACGACATCACAGCACTATGTAAAAATGTATTAAAACACATCTCACACCAATCGTTAGCTTTCATTTGGCAACTTTGATGTAATTAAAAACCACTCCTACTTGACGCTAAAAACATCCAATCACAGCTATATATATACATTTAATTTCGACTATCATCATAGCGAATTATGTAAGCTAGAATCAAGACAAATTTTTGATAAAGAAGAAAGGAATAAATTACTGTTTTCTAATATCAAAGTTGATCCTTCGATCAGTCCTTTTATTAAAAATAGGTTTGAGATAATTTCATCATCAGAAAATTATTCCGAACTATTAAAAAACATCAAGAAAAAAAACATTCATTTTGACGGATTTAAAGTTGAATACCTGATTATGTCTGGTGATTCTGCAGAACATACTGAAAGACGTGAAAAATTAAAAGATGTCGGTTATAGTATAGACGCTGCTCCCGATTATGATACCCCTTCCATTACTTACTCTATATGTACTTATAAGAATGTATGGTATTTTGGGGTTTTGATAAAACCGAATACAGACTGGTATAAACACAAGAGAAAACCTTGTTCATTTAGTAATTCTATATGCATGAAAATTGCTAAAACTCTTGTGAGTGTTGCATCCAAAGGAAATAAGACCACTCAGCTATTAGACGCTTGCTCTGGAGTAGGTACAGTTATGCTAGAAGCATGCTTTTCTGAAATCAATATAGAAGGATGTGATATTAACCCGAAAGCTTGTATTCATGCAGAAGAAAACCTGGCATATTATAACTATTCTGCTAAAGTATATTACTCAGACATCAAAGACCTGAACCAAAAATACGATGCCGCTATTATAGACCTTCCATACAATTTATACTCCTATTCTAATGACACTATTACCTCAAACATTATAGAATCAACGGCAAAATTAACTGCTCGAATAGTTATTGTATCCATTTCAGATATTGAACCCCTAATTAAAAAATCCGGACTAAGAATTTCTGATTTCTGTACTGTTGAAAAAAGAGGAAAATCAAAATTCAAACGAAACATATGGATATGTGAAAAAGAAAATAATTCAAAAAGCTAACAACGGTAGCTGATGCACAACTCTAATTTTCATCAAAGAACGACTTCGAATCAGCCCATTTAAGTACCATTCATTTTTTAGAACAAGGTTTCAGCTTTGATTTTTTCTTGACTCAAAGTTGACTTGATGAAGTATTGAGCCAAGACTTTAACTTTTTGAAGGAGTGATCTACTTGCCTCACCTGATTTAACTCGTTTTTCAATGAATTTCAGGTACTTTTTTAGATTGTAAGCTACCGCTGCCATATGCATAACTTTGTTAGCTTGCGATAAACCTCTGGTGTTGACTTTTCTCATCCCTAAAAACTGTGTGTGTGTGTGTGCCAAAAACAGGTTCAACAGTACTAGTACGCTTCTTTTTCATGTAACGACCTTGTTTGCTCATTACTCGAGCATTATTCCTCTCATATTCTTCTCTAAAAGCTGTGACTGTGATACGTTTTTCTTGAGCTGTTTTTCCTAAACAAGTACTTCGAAGTGGGCAATCTTTACAGATCTTTTTACTTGCTCGGTATTCTTTCTTCTTCGTCTTAGTCCTGCTATCTAGAAAGGGCTTGGTAAAAGGGATCTCTTTTTCTTCTGGGCAGATATAGACGTCCCTTTCTTCATCGTATATAAATCCTTCTGGCCCTCCCTTGTATGTGCCATGTGGTGGTATAAAACTGGTGAGGTTATGTTGCTCTAAAAATGCGTAATTCTCTCCACTGCTGTAGCCTGTATCTGCCAATAGAGTTTGCCAGTGAAGACCTTGAATCCATAACCTTGTTTTTAGCCATAAAGTAATGTCTTGTAACTGCTGATTGTCCTTCCCATCTGCATGATAAGCTTGTATATCTGTAATCACATGATGACCTGTGTCTACAACCATTTGACTCAAGTAGTTCAGCTTTCTAGCTTTGCCTGGTTTGACACTAATCTTAGCATCTGGATCGGTTGGACTATAGTGAGTTTTATTGCTAGTGTATTTGCTCCCTTTATTCCCTGCTCCAGGTCTCTGATCTTGATCCTTGCTCCACTTTCTATTTCTTGAGGCTATATTCTGAAGTTCCTTTTTACTGGCTGTTATGCTTCTTTGATCATCGGTTGCTTTATTCTGTTTAGCTTTTCGGTGAGGCCTATCTTTCTTATCTATACTACTAATATGGCGTATCTGATAGAGGTAATCTTCTAACTCTGATTCTGGAACTTTTAATTCTAAGCTATCCATACTTGCATTGGCTTTTACTGGGGCTGAGTCTATTGCTTGGGTATGACCTGAGACCATCCCTTTATCTACACACATACTCAAAATCTTAGTGAACACTTCTTCGAATACACTTTCTGGAAACAATTGACGTGTTCTACTCAAAGTACTGTGCCACGGAAGAGCTTCATCCAAATCATATCCTAGAAAAAACAAGATATCCAATCGTAAACTGCAATGTTCTATCAATCTCCTCTCACTAATAATATTCTCTAGATAACCAACCAAACAGAGCTTAAAGAAAACCTTAGGGTCTATCGATTTCTGTCCTGTGTTTCCATAATAACGCTTGGTAATAGAGTAGAGATAATCTAAATCCAAAACTGATTTAAGACATCTGTAAAAATTGGTCGGGGGAACATGTGCGCTTAGCTGAAAGCTAGTGAACATCTTCTCTTGATAATCCTTCTTGCCTTGCATCAACTCAAGATAACAAACACACTAATCTGAATCAACGCTTTTTAGCTACTTTTATCACCAGAGTTATGCAACAGGCACAATGGCTATAGTGCATAGACCGAACCAACCAAACCGTTCATACACGAGACGTTCTATGCCATAAGACTTAAGACAATATTATGAAATACTTTAAAAATCAATTTTACGTACTATTTCTAATTCTAGGAATCTCAACAATTGGATTTGCTCAAAATTTAGAAAAACAATTTGATCAGATGCTTAATGAGCAATATTTACCTAGTGAACCAGGTGCTACGGCTCTTGTTGCTGTTAATGGTAAAATAGTTTATCACAAAGCTTTTGGAATGGCTAATTTGGAATTAGATGTCAGAATGGAGCCAGAAATGATACTTGAGATAGGATCAATTACCAAACAGTTTACCTCAGTTTCCATATTAATGCTAATGGAACAAGGTAAATTAAATTTGGATGATGATATAACAAATTTCATAGAAGACTACCCTACACACGGTCACCATATTAGTATTCATCATTTATTGACACATACTTCTGGAATAAAAAGTTATACCTCAATGGAAAGCTGGGCTCCAATTTGGAGGACGGATTTTAAACCTATAGAGCTTATTGATTTTTTTAAAAATGAACCTATAGATTTTGCACCTGGTGAAGAATATAGATATAACAATTCAGCCTATTTTATCCTGGGATATATAATAGAAAAAGCTTCCGGTCAAACCTATGAGGAATTTGTTGAAACCAACATTTTCAAGCCCCTTGGGATGGAATCTTCCCTTTACGGTAGCAGCTCAGAGATCATTAAAAAAAGGGCCTATGGTTATCAAAAAAATGAAACATATGTTAATGCTGAATACCTTAGTTTGACACAACCTTATGCCGCTGGATCTTTGATGTCAACGGTAGAAGATTTATTTATCTGGAATAGAGCCATTCGTTCCAACAAACTTTTAAAACAAGAATCAATTGAATTAGCCTTTACAAATTATGAATTGAATAATGGGGATACTATTAATTATGGATACGGGTGGGGTCTTAATGAAATAAATGGAAGCCCAACAATTGAACACTCTGGAGGTATTTTTGGTTACGTTACAAATTCTATTTATTTGCCAAATGAAGATGTATTTGTAGCAATCTATTCGAACTGTGATTGCAATGGACCTACGGAGGTTTCTACAAAGATGGCTGCTATTGCTATTGGGAAGCCATACCTTGGACAAGAAGATGTCATATCAGTTAAAAGTGAAAATCTAAAAAAGCTGGTGGGGGTTTATGACTTTTCCGACAGTTCAACGCGTATAATCACAGTACAAGACAACCAATTGTATAGCCAACGTCCCGGAAGTAGTAAATTCAAGTTATTCCCTACCAAAAAGAATATTTTTTCTTTTGAGAATAGTTTTGCAACAATTCAGTTTCAAGAGAAGGGCGATGAGATTAAGGCCCTCTTCTCTAATCGAATCAATAAAACAGAGGGGATCAAAACAAAAAAACCCATTCCGATAAACAAAGAAATTCAACTTGAACTAGACATACTAGAGCGATATATTGGAGTCTACGAAATTAATCCAGGATTTGACATCACAATCACAATCGAAGATGAAAAGTTAATGTCCCAAGCCACTGGTCAACAGAAATTTCAGCTATTCCCTGAATCACAAACAAAGTTCTTTTTGAAGGTAGTAGATGCTCAAATTGAGTTTATTGAAAGTGAAAATGGCAGCTTTGAATCTTTCATTCTATTTCAAGGTGGACAAGAGATTCCAGGGAAAAGGAAAAACTAAACGGTATAGAACAATGTGGAAAATGCATCAAATCGCACCATACAACAAACGTTAGCAACAATTAAAATATGAGAATACTGATCATCGGAGGTAATGGAACTATTGGAAGTAAGGTGACAACTCACTTTTCAGAAATAAATGATGTACTAATTGCTGGAAGAAAAAGTGGTAATGTCACGGTGGATATTTCAGATAGTAATTCAATACAATCTATGTTTGATAAAACTGGTCATGTTGATGCACTAATTTGTATTGCTGGAGAAGCAAAATGGGCTGATTTTAATGACTTAACTGAAGAAGATTATTACATAGGGTTGAGAAGCAAATTAATGGGACAAGTTAATCTTGTAAGAATTGGAAAGAATTACTTGAATCAAAATGGTTCAATAACTCTATCTACAGGAATTCTAGCAGATGACCCAGTTGTTAAAACGGCAAGTGCGGCCATGGTTAATGGCGGCATCCACAGTTTTGTTCAAGCCGTCGCATTGGAAATCGAAAACGGGATCAGAGTGAATGTTGTTTCTTTAGGAATGGTTGAGGATGCCTATGATAAATACAAGGACTACTTCCCAGGTCATAACCCTATCCCAATGAATAAGGTTGTAAATGCCTATGAAAGAAGTGTAAAAGGAAAAGATAACGGAAAGGTTATCCGGATTTATGAATAGTAAGCAGTTTAACATTCAGTAAAAATCGTTTATGAAAACTCCTTTTTTTTCTCTAGCACTAGTGATTGTACTATTTTCAAGTTGTGCTTCTTTTCAGCAAGGACTAGTAAAGCATATCTCACTAAAATCTGTGGATGAGTTGGTTAATGAGCCTGATTTTATTTTTAAGCAATATTCATATTTATCCTATACTCAAAAAGAGGAGTCATCAACTAACAGCGTAGAGCTTTTAGGGGCGATTTACCGCAATATGAAAATTGAATTGATAGAAAAGAGGTATTATTCTCTTTCATTTAGATCAGCGAAATTAATTCAACTGCAGGCATTTAATTTGAATGATCAGCTATTATTTACCTATGACATTGCGGGGAAGTTTCAGAAAAATGGATTTTTTGTCATAGATAATAAGTATCTAAAATGCTGGGGAGTTCCACTAATTGCAGGTGGCTGTGATCACGAAAAGACTAGAATAGGAATTTCGAAACAAAATGAACTTATTGTACAGAATGCATACGATAATTTTGGATCAATAGCACTAATTTTTGGTTCGGGGCGGTCATTTAATAAAGTGCTGCATTACCAACAAAATAAAAAAGCCAGCAGCACGATATATGACTCATAACACCCTGCCGGATGCTTCGCTCCATAGCCAAACGTTATCAGTAATTCAAGAAAATGGAAATTCAATATAAGGTAGAAGAAAATGATTTTTTTGATTTTCACAGCCTCAAAATCGGAAAGAATAATGAAGAAGAAAAAGAATGGCTGGATTCTTCTTACAGTTGGGTCTTTGATTTTAGGAATCTGTTTCTATATGCAAGACAATATTGCAATGACAATCTATTTTGGGTTGACTACAATAATTTGTGGACTCTTCTACCCTAAATATTTCAAATGGAGATATGAAAAGCACTATAAAAATTATGTAAACGAAAATTATCAAAAACGATTCGGAGAGATTGCTAAATTAGAAATCACAGAAGAATATATTTATTCAAAAGACAAAACCGGAGAAGGAAAAATAAAATTGAAAGAAATTGATGAAATCAACGAGACTAAAAATCACTTTCTTCTGAAAATTTCGACTGGTATGTCTTTGATTATTCCTAAGCGAGAAATAGACAACATTGATTTACTTAAAAATGAACTAACAGCATTCAGACTGAAAATTAACAATGAATTAAACTGGGAATGGTAATAGAAAAACATATAAGACATTTTAATATTCATTTATCCTATCTTGGACTTAACTGAAGAATAAAATAGTGGACACCATAAATATATCAGCCTTATGTACAATCTTCCATACCACAAAGAACAAAACGAACAGGTAATTAGAGAATTCGTTGAACAACATCCTTTTGCTTTTTTAACAGGATGTGATTCAGAAAACAAACCCATTGCAACTCAGGTACCAGTATTTATTGAAGATATTGGTGACAGAAAGGTTTTGCGAGGACATCTAATGAAAAACACTGACCACCATAAAGCTTTTTCAAATAATAAAAATGTACTTGCAGTGTTCTCGGGTAAACACACATATGTCAGTGGGACGTGGTATAGCAATCCTTACAGTGCCTCTACTTGGAACTATATGAGTGTGCATGTAAAAGGAATAATGAAGTTCTTGGATGATAAAGGACTTGAAGATGTGCTTAGAATGACATCACTACATTTCGAAGATCAGAATGATGAGTCACCGACTGTTTTTGATAATTTACCTACAGAGTTTAAACAAAGAGTGATGGGAGCAATTGTAGCTTTTGAAATTGAAATAAAAGAAATAGATACTGTTTTCAAATTAAGCCAAGACAGAGATGCTGAAAGCTATCAAAATATTATTAAGAAGCTTAAAGAACAAGATGAAGATGGTCGTGTGATTGCAGCTGAAATGGAAAAAAGAGAAAAGGACCTATTTCCTGAACATTAATAATGAAATAAAAACGCACCGACACTATATATGAAACCATTGCACCTTTCAAGATGCTAAACGTTAGAGCCACTTGACCAAAGAATGAATCAAAAAAAAAGAAGCAGAAAACAAATAGCGAACATTATTCCAATAGTAGGAATAATAGCTTTTGTTGGACTCTATATTTTTTCTTCAACTCTATATCCTGGTGGTTCACAAGCAGATTTGAATTCTGAAGAGTTTGATTGGGTAAATAATTATTGGTGCAACCTAATGAATGAAAAAGGAATGAACGGACAACCAAATCCAGCCAAGCCTTTTTCGATTTTGGCAATGGTAGTATTGTGTATTAGCCTAATGATATTTTTTATTCAATTTGCCAAAACTTACCCTAAAAGTAGACAGTGGAAACAAATAATTATGGTAAATGGAATATTGTCAATGACTTTTGCTATTCTGATATTTACAGAATACCACGACTTAATGACCATTATATCAAGCATATTTGGACTTTTTGTTGTGATTGGAATAATTAGAGAAGTTTATAAAAGCGAATTGACAATATATAAAATCGGAGGAGTGGCATGTATTTTACTGCTAGGAATGAATAATTACATCTATTACACAAAGCATTTCATTGAAGCATTACCATTATTACAGAAAATTACGTTTGCAATCGTCTTAATTTGGATAATTGGATTGAACTACGAATTGATTAAAAAGAAAGAAAAACTGGCCACAATGTCTATAAAATCACGATAGCTTTCGCTTACCATGATTCATATTCGTAATGTTGTAGTCATTAGAAAAAATGAACGAGAAAAATTTAAAATTTGAAGTAATCTGGAAAGATGACGATATGTTTGAAATGCGAATTTCAGCAAATAACGGACGATATTCTGGAACTACTGAAGTTTATGAAGTATCTGAATCTTTACTTGGGTTTGTAACCGAACTGAATGGATTCCCATTTGTGAAAGAAAAAGTGACTCATTCTTACGGAGAAAAAGATAGTTATGCATATTTCGAAATGGAATTCTATAAAATCGGTTTGACTGGGAAATGTGGATTGCTAATTACTATGGAAGAAAATGTTGCAACTGAATATAGAAAAGAAGAGAAAGACAAACTTTCAATGGAATTAATAATCGAGCCAAATTCTATTGATGTTTTTTGCAGAGAACTAAAATTATTAGCAGAGAAAGAAGAAGGAACAGCAGAATTAAAGGCTGTCGGAAAGTATACTAATAACATTGCGTAGAATTGAACGCACGACAACAATGTCTATAATTATTACGGGGTTTGGTGCTTAATCGAAAGGTCATCGCCTTTTAATCCAGTACTAACCATAGTCTAGACAGTACCTGCAATAGACAAAACTTAAAAACATATGCGTTTAATAATTAATTATCTTTTCTGGTGTTTATTAACTCCTCTGATAGCCTGTTCTCAGAAAGTAGATGACCATCTTAAATATCTTGAACAAAAACCTCCATCTCTGAGCCCAGAGATATTCGCACCTGGCCTTATTTCCAAAAATACTGAATCAGAATTTGGTTCAGTTTTCAATAAGGAGGCAACGGCTTTTTTCTATGGGGTAGATCTAGATGGAAGAACTGAAATAAGGTATTCAGAACTTATGGGAAACAGATGGAGCGAGCCTAGAACTATCTTATCTCATGAAAAATATGGATTTAATGATCCTTTCCTTTCTCCAGATGAAAAGAGATTATACTTTATATCAGAAAGAGCATTAGATGGCTTAGGAGCAAAACAAGATCATGATATCTGGTATGTAGAAAAAGAGGATAACGAGTGGTCGGAACCTATCAATGCTGGACCCAACATCAACTCAAATAGAAATGAATATTATATTTCATTTACACAAACTGGAACAATGTATTTTTCATCGAATAAAATAACCTCTGAGAAAAGGCAAAACGACTTTGACATATACTCCTCTAAAAGTATTGATGGAGAATTTCAGAAAGCGATTACGCTTGGTGATTCAATTAACACTGTAAATTACGAAGCCGATGTTTTTGTTGACCCAGAGGAAGCTTACATTATTTTTTGTGCAAGACGGCCAGAGGGGTTGGGCAGAGGTGATCTTTACATTAGTTTCAAGAATACCGATGGAACATGGACAAAATCTATCAATATGGGAGATAAAATAAATACAGAAAACCATGAACTATGTCCTTTTGTCTCTAAAGATGGTAACTATTTTTTCTATACGAGTAATCAAGATATTTACTGGGTAAGTTCAGAAATTATCGATGAATTAAAAAAGAGCAGGTAGCAGTGTAAAAAACATTGAAACGCATTTTACACTAAACGTCAGACTGTGCATTAACCTAACTAAATACTTTTATATTTGGGTAGGTGCCAAAGAAAATTTTGAAATACTCAATTCTCAGAGCTTCAAAATGAGTTAATACACAGACTCACGTTGTAACACATTAAAATGATCGGAATAAGACTAATATTATGCGTCTTGCTACTAGCACCTTTGCAAAACATAGACTTTGATCAAGTTTCTAAAACTACCATTTCAGTTGACGAAATTGAATTATATCAGTTACTTATGAGTTACAGACAATCAAAAGGGCTTGAAAAAATTCCATTATCAAACTCGCTGACTATTGTTGCTCAAACTCACTGTAAGGATTTAGCAGACAATAAACCAGATTTGAAAAAAAAATGTAATGCTCATAGTTGGTCGGATAAAGGGAACTGGTCAAGCTGTTGCTATACGTCTGATCATAAAGAATCGAGCTGCATGTGGGATAAACCTAAAGAACTTACCTCATATACAGGAAACGGTTTCGAAATTGCTGTTGGCAGTTCTGAACCAGTTTTTAAAGATTATGTAATGACACCAGAATACGCTATCAGTTCATGGAAAAAGAGCTTTCATCATAATAATGTAGTAATCAATAAAGATGTATGGAAGAATACAAATTGGAGTGCTATGCTATAGGAATTGGTATTTATAACGGATTTGCAACAGTTTGGTTTGGTGAAGAAATAGATCCTAAGGGTGAACCTGAGAGAAAAATAAAATAACATGTTCAACACGGTGTAACAAGCATTGAAACGCATTGTTCACTAACCCTTGTATGCCATTCAAAGAAGATGTATGGGAGTGTTATTCTTATATTGATTTTAGAGAGATCTTGTCAGTCGTTTGGAGTTTTAGAGCAAGGTGGAAATGGAAATGTACTTTGTGAATTGATTGTGATGACCAAATAGTTAGTGATCGTTTTTGTAAATTGTTGAATCCTATTTTATTTGGTATAAATTAGCCCTAACTTTTGAAGGCTCTGGCATACGCAATACCCTTCAAATAGTATTTTAACCTAAGACAATGAAAAAAAACTACATTATCACAATTATTACGATTCTTGCAACTACGAGCACATCTTTTGGCCAGATTGGTTGGTGGCCTTTCAATGCGAATGCTAATGACGAAAGTGGGAATGGAAACCATGGTACTGTTATGGGTGCTACCCTAACAACGGATCGTTTCGGTATTGACAACAGTGCCTATTTATTTGATGGTACTGCTTCGTATATTACGATTCCTACCTCTACATCTTTGGAGAGTCCAACAACGCATCTCAGTATGTCAGCATGGGTAAATCTTTCTGGCATGAGCATAGTAGGCTTCCCATTTGCGCCAATCTTTATGAAAAGTAACAGCAATGCTAACTCTTTTAGTTATAGGTTTATAGTGAGTACCGATGCTTCTGGTTTTTCAACGGCCACCAACAATTGGTTTTCAGCCACATCGGCCACAGAAGAGGTTCCTTTGAATGAGTGGTTTATGGTATCTATCGTACTGGATAGTACGATGGCCTACTTTTATTATAATGATTCTTTGGTTCAAACAGAGCCCTACATTACCAATATCAACAGCAATACAATGCCTCTTGAAATAGGGAGAGATACGCCAGGAGACACCGAAGTATTTTATGGTAAAATTGACGATGTTGGGATTTGGTCACGTGCTCTAGACTCCTTGGAAATTGACAGTTTGTACAACATATCGATGCCAACAAGAATTGAAGATCTTGTTGAAAAAACACGATTCAATGTCTACCCAAACCCAACAAATGATATAGTAAATATTGTTGGAATAAGAGATGAGGACATTATTGTATTTAATTCGATGGGCGCTAAAATTGAAGTATTGAAGGGCAAAAATGCCATTGACATGTCAACATATAGTAAAGGACTTTTTTTCATTCAGCTGATCAACGATGCTGGACATATCGTGTACAAAGAAAGGGTCTTTCGACAATAATGTAATCGATTAAGACTTCAGCGCCAGCAAACATTAAAAACAATAGAACTAATTAATTATTCGATTTGACAATGAACTTCTCATTTTTCAATTGGTATTTTCTTTTCCCAATTTTAAGAATACCACCTTCTTTTAATTTTTCAAGATATTCTATATCCTCTTCAATAGTATGAACTGACCCTTTTGTGTCATAGGCCAATTGCAGATATTCTGTAGAGATTCTGTTTGATCCTTGTGCACCACAAACAACCACCCTTACAGGAATTTTTATCTGATCTATTAAAGAAAAGTCACTAATTGAGCTATTATTATCAGCTATCAATATTAACTCATCAAACCCTTTCATCATCCCTGAAGATTTAATAATAGCTTCAAAATCGTTTTCAGGACTATTGCCCCCATAACCGCCAGTCATAGCTTCTACCATCTTATCCTTCAATTCATTATAAGTGCATTTTTCACAATAATAAACCCCGCCAGTATTCCCTATTTTTTTTTCAGATTCTGTTTTTTGATCCCCATCATTAAAAAAAGCCAACTTCGTTTTCCTTTCATTAGTATAATTTAGTTGGTACCATAATAACACTTGTCCAATGTAGGGGTACATACTGCCTGTAATATCACTTACTATTAGCTTGTTTTTCCATTTAATATTTCTTGTCAAAACTTTTAATACGGTACTGTCTTTAAACGAAAAGTTTCCATTAGCATATTTTCTAAATCATCCTTAAAACCAATGGCACTTTTCGCTCCCCACTTTTCAAGTGCCATTTTTTCCATTTCTTCACTTTCTTTTTTTATCTTGTCAATAGTAGCTGTACCTTCATAAACAATTGAAATAATAACTGGGCCAGCATAACGCGGTTGATCAATATGAATGGTATGATAATTTTTGTCATACCTCAAATCCGCAGGTCCATAATTTTGATTTCACAACCCTTTAACAGGGTAGTTTTTTTACCACCTCAAAGAGGTTTGGGTCTAAGTTTTTCTTTGGAAATGTCACTTTTTGGTTGAGGTGATGCTGGAATTACGTGTTGATATTAATGTGAATCCAAGCCAAATACACCAGCAACCACAACTATCTTACAGTCAGCAGGTTATGTTTTAGGGGTGAAACCACCAATCCCAAGATGTGATTTTCCGTTCTTTTTTTTGGCTAAATCAGCTGAGGATAAGGTTTGTCAGTGTACAGTTTTAAGATTTTTTGCCTTGCTTTTTTGATCCATTTAAAGGGGACAACAACGAATCTGAAAATAAATTTCTTCATCCTAAAGGTGGGCTGGATGAAGGGAACTTTCTCGGCCATTTGATTCACAATGTGGAGATAAAAGTTCCTGCACATTGCCATGATAATCATAAAAACAGTGTTTTCTTCTAAAAAGGAGAAGGGGAGATTTTTCCATCCAAAATCATTATTCATCTCATCAAAGATTCTTTCTGCTGCTCCCCGTTGATTGTAATAATCAATAATTTCCCGATCGATGGTTTTTATATCATTGGTAATGATGGCTCTGTAAATGAAGTGATCCTGAAATTCTATATCGGCTTGTCCTGTCTTGTTGGTTTCTCTTTGAATCACATATCGGTACTTCTTCTCTTTTCCAAAAGGAGCATAAAGAATGCTGCAAACTTCAACGTCAATATTTCCAATTTGTACCCTTTCCCATTTTTCAACCTGTCTGACCTGCTCTGATAATTCCCCACATCGTTGTGCCCTGACGTAAAAGCGTTTGCTGTTGGATTCAATTACAGACAAAATATCGCTGGAAAAAGATCCGCAATCCATTCTACTTCGGTCGATTTTAATGTTTCTACTTTTGAGTAGGTCGTAAGCGCTTTTGAGTGTTTCGGCTTGTTTGTACTTGACATTGCTATTGCCATTCCTGTTTTCAAAATGGACTATATGTCTACCAATTGTAGATACTCCTGGGAAATAGCCATGCTTCATTTTGTAGCTCTTTTTTGAGTCGTATTTCTCACAAGGAATAAATTGATTATCGTAATCAAAGTCATAATATTCACTAGGAATCAAAGACTTTGTCTTTAGTAAAAGATCTAAATTCAGTTCATTTAATTTGGAATGCTTACTAAATTCATGCACCGTATTAGAATTGCTGACAAAAATCTCTTTCTCTCCCGATAAGCCTTTCTGAACGCGAGCCAATGTGTCAGCAGAACAACTATTTACATCTAGGGTTTGTTCTAAATCTCTTTTCAGATGTTCTTCAATATCCTCAGCGCAGTCACCGCCAGCAAAAAACACTAACCAAAGATTTTTAATCACATCGGCATAACTATATCGTGACTGAAGAGGTCTTGAACCCAGGTGTTCGTTGATCAACTTTTCCAGACCAAGATCTGTAAAATGCTTTGAAATAAAATTAAGCCCTCCAAAAGAACCGATTTGTTCGGTTGAAATTGTACTTTTCATCTGCAATGGTATTTTCACCTAATTAGGTGAAAATATTCTGAATCAGAAAGTCCTTCAAGCATTAGTTTTATAGGGGTTTTCTGTTTCTTCTTTTTTTGACCTGCGGATTTAAGGTCATACTTAAAACTCAAATTAAAAGACGTTCCTATTTGAGCAATAAAAGATATTTTGCCTTCAGCATTAGTAGTGAAAACGCGTTGAAAACCATAGGAAAGGTTAATAATGTGTACTTTTTCACGAATTAATAAATTGTCTGTAAAGTCTTTGAAATGTATTTCTACATAAACATCGTCTTGGCTTAATACAGTTTCAAATCTCTCCTGTGACTTTAAAACAATGGGCAAGGAAAATAATATGTATAAGGCTATTTTTACAGTCATTATATGATGATGATACTATTAACGAAGGTTACATAAAAGTTAGTATTCTGCGCTAGAACCTTTTCATTGAATTGAAGCACAAAAAATTAGACGTATACCAACAAAAACTAAAAGGCATAGCCATTAAGTGATCAATCGAAAGGTTTGTACTATTTACAAACACTGCCAAATCGGTGACTTGGTTTTTAAGGATGAAAAAATTAAAAACGACGTTTTGACTCAGTGCAAGCTCGAAAGTTTATTGCTGTCTACTACCCTACGCCATATACCAAAGATTAATTGCAGTTAAAAACAACAACATGAAAAACACCTTATTACTTTTAGCTTTCACCATAAGTCTATTTACAACAAGTTTTGCTCAAACAAAACAAATTGAGCCAAAAGGAGTTTTTAAGGAAATTGATGTAGAACGCCACAATGAAGCAATTGAAATTTTAAATGGAGACAAAAGGAAACCAAAAGCAGAGGTTGTGGATACGATAATAAACAATCCTAACTATTATAACCCTCCTGTTCTTTATGCGCTATCTCGTGAATTGTATAATCAAAATAAACAAGATGAAGCTATGTATTGGTTTTATTTAGCCCAGTTAAGAGCAAGATACGACGCCAACCTTTGCATGGACAATTCAGCTAAACAAGGTGTTTCAATTCTTAATAGTAAGTATGGAACAGAAATTAATAAATATGCTTTTCAAGACATTGATAAATTAGAGGAAACTGTTGTTAAAGTTGTGGCTTTTGTTCGTGAGAATGAAGAGAATTACGACCATAGATGGCTGAATTTACACGGAATGTGGGCTACAATGGCGGGGATAGATGAAAAAACAGAGACTAAAGAGCTAAGCCAACCAAAAGAAAAATGGACTGAAATTAAAACTACAACTGTGAATGACTATTACAACGGCTTTATCGAATATATTAAATCACAAAAGAAATAAAAGCACCTACATTGGCTAAAAAATCATAGCTGCTCTTTTAGAGCAGCGCTTTTTAGCCAGGACGTCAGACTGTGCATTAACCTCTGATCCTTTATAAGTTAAGTTTTCTGTGAGCTCAGGTTATCGTATCTTGAATGTGTTAATTCACTGCTTATGAATCACATTGAAGGAATTGATAGAAACCAACTTCAGATGATCTGTTTGGATCAACTAGTAGCTTCTGAGTCTATGGTTAGAGTCATCGATGCTTTTGTGGATATACTGGATTTGGAAGATTTGGGGTTTAGTTATTTCAAACTGAATAAAGAAGGAAGGCCTCCGTTTCATCCTGCTGACATGCTAAAGATATACCTCTACGGGTATCAAAATAGTATTAGATCATGCAGGAAGTTAGAAAAGGCGTGTCTGGTCAACCTAGAAATGATCTGGTTGACTAAAGGAAGATCTCCTCATTTTAAAACCTTAGCCAAATTCAGAAAAGAAAATCATAAAGCGTTTAAAATGGTGTTCAGACACTTCGTTCTTGTTCTCAAAAATTGGGGACTCATAGAGGGAGAGACCATTGCTATTGACTCGTTTAAAATCAGAGCTCAAAACAGTCTGAAGAATAACTTTAATGACAGAAAAATCAAAAGACATTTAGACTACATCGATAAGAAAATTGCTGTATATGAAGCTGAACTGGACAAGGAGTTCTCTAAAGAAATAGCCTGTAAAATTGACAAACAAAATCAAAAAAAAGAGCAATATCTCTTAGCCAAAGAACAACTCCAAGCCACAGAAGACGGACAAATATCTACTACTGATCCTGACTCTAGAGCGGTGGTATTCCAAAGAAATAGTGTCAAAATCGGATATAACATTCAAGCAGCAAGTGATGCCAAACACAAAATGCTAATTGCAGCAGACACCGGAGATGTAAACGACACCAAGGCACTCTCTCCTATGGTAGAGTTAACTCAAAAAAACATCAGAGAATCTAACCAACCAATAAATGTATTGGCTGATAAAGGATATCATTCTGGCAGGGAAATAAAAGCGATAAAAGAGTTGAATGCGACCACATTTATATCTCCCAAAGAATCTAGCTCTATCAAGAAAAATCCAGCCTTTGCTATGGAGAGTTTCCTATATAATGAGGAGGAAGATACTTACACATGTCCCGCTGGAAACACTATGAATACTAATGGAAAATGGTACAATAAAAACCTAAAGAATGGAAGGAAGTCTTACCATGTAAAACACTATAAAACTAAAGCCTGTAAAGAATGTCCCCTCAGAAACCAGTGCACTCAAAACAAATTAGGAAGGATCATTGAAAGAACTGAATATGCGCAATACGTTCAGGAAAACAACACTAGAGTGAATCAAAATCCAGACTATTATAGGCAAAGACAACAGATCATTGAACACCAGTTTGGAACTTTAAAGCGACACAGACACTTTGATTACACTCTTATGAAAGGAAAACTCAACGTAATGTCTGAGGTATATATACAGTTTACACTATACAACCTTACCAGAAGTCTGTCAATATTGCAATTTCCTCAGCTAATTGACAAGTTAAAGGGCTTAAAAAGGACCTTCTCTTCAATTTTTAACCTCTCGGCTCTCTTCATAGCTCTCAGAACACTTCCGAATCACAAATATTATGTCCCAACTCAAACATTCTCAAAATCGAAAACACTAATTTTAACCTAGTTAATACACAGACTCACGTTGTACAACATTTGAGCTTCTAATTTAATAAGAAATCACATGCATACAATTGAGAACATACTGCAGTGGATTGCCAGAGTAATAGACCTTATTGGCATAACGATATTGATTTATGGTTTCTCAAAATTATTATTCAAATACCTGCTTATTGAAGCAAAAAACATTAAGCAGACACCACTTCGTAAAATCCAGGCTATTAGATGTGAACTGGGCATCTATATTCTTTTGGCATTAGATTTCCTAATCACCTCAGACATCATTCACACAATTTCTGATTTAAATCAAGAGCAACTCATTGAGCTTTCTGTAATGA
The DNA here is from genome assembly GCA_965224545.1 of Flavobacteriales bacterium. Taxonomy (GTDB): domain Bacteria; phylum Bacteroidota; class Bacteroidia; order Flavobacteriales_D; family Sanyastnellaceae; genus ASP10-05a. Next base: position 372,949 of record CBDCZM010000001.1, read on the forward strand.
TAGTGATCCGAATTGCTATTGGTTATTTTTTGGGCAAAGAAATTGAAGAAATCCAAAGTATTCACGATTAGTTCACTTATCAAAAGCATCGATTAGTTTCTTTTAAACTTTAATTATTCTTGTAGAAAGAATTCCTTTATTTGTCTCAATTTGAATGTGATATAATCCATTACTCCAGTTTTCCGTGTTAATATTTAATTCTGTTCCTGAGTGAACTTTTTGCATGTGCCCATTATATATCACCACGTTGAAGCTTTCAGATGATGGTAGATTTATTGAAATATTTAATTGATCTGAAATAGGGTTAGGATACACATTGAAAGAGAGATGATCAATCTCATCTATATTGACTGTCGAATCATATTCCCAAAAGTCTGTTTTAACTTGAGAGTCATTATACCCATACTGCCCAATACCATAGTAAAAAGTTCCTCCTAAAGAAAACAGAGCTCCATATCGTCTTGAAACGTCGGTAAAATCAGATGATTGCTCCCAGCTATTAGAATTGGGGTTGTAAAACCACATTTGATTAGTAAAATTGCCTAGAACAGATTCCCCTCCAAGTATGTATCCATTTCCATTAGCCACTGTACATGCTGAAAATGACCTGTTCTCTCCCGTAAAACTTGATTTAGATATCCACTCATCAGTTTCTGGGTTGTATTCATAGAAATCATTCAAAAAATTGACCCCGTCATCACCTAGACCGACATATCCTTTGCCGTTTATAGAAAATGCAACTTGTCCTACTCGCGCTCCTCCTGGATAGTCATTTTTTGCTATCCAAGAGTCCAGAGTTGGATTGTACTCCCATAAATCCATGTATAAATTGGATCCTGAGCCTGATCCAACATAGCCCTTTCCATTACTTGAGAATGAAAAAGGATACACCCTTGAAGACCCAGAGAAACTTGTTATGGCTTGCCAACCTGTTGTAGAATTGTAAGACCATGCTTGGTTACTGTAGGTTCCTGTTTGATCAGCACCTAAACCAATATATACGGTATCATCAATAACAAATGTAAAAGCTCCATAAATGTTTCCCCCTGGATAGTTTTCCAATTCAATCCAAGTATCTGCGATTCGATCATACTTCCACAATTCGTTATATGCAATGTAATTATCTCCGGATTGTTTAATTCCTCCCAGTAGATATGCATCTTCTTCTAGAGTGAAATAAGACACTCCAAAACGCCCACCTCCTTCAAATTGATTTTTTTCGATCCAAACTTGAGCATAGGATTGAATTGAAAAAAACAACAAATAAAACATAGATATGATTTTCATAACGAGAGATTTAAGATGTTACTGCTAAACATTAATTGTTACAGTCATCCGTAAATCTAGATATGCTTTTTAGAGTTTTTTCAAGTTTGACTTTTCAATTACTGCTTTTTTATACATGTCTAACCAAAGGAACAATGATTCGTCTGTATTTTTTCCAGTCACATCTATTTACTTTACAATCGCACCTCACATAGAATTTGAGGTTTGTTGGTCTATAACTGGTGCTAAGATCCTTGCCTTTGGTGAGACTTCGCGGTTTCTTCGTTAGTTTGTTATGCCCTTTAATTTCTTACAATCATTCACAAACCGCTTCCTTAACTTTTGTCAAGTTTGGAGTTTTCTCAACAAATTCTTCTAGAACTTTAAAGAAATTCAAGATGTCTTGTTTCTTATTATTCGCATTAATTGTCACCAATCGAACAAACGTATCGTCATTAAAAGACCCAAATCCCACAACTGTAATTTGATGCTCATAAAGTGCAGTACAAAGAGTCATTGGATCGATATTCTTATAATTGAAACAGATGGAAATTGAATCATCGAAACTGTATAAGGTATAATCTGAATTGTGTCTAACGTACTCACGAGCCACATCTGCCAATTCAAATTGCTGATCTACAATCTGCTTCAAACCATTCGTTCCAACAGATTTCCAAAGCGTCCAAAACTTCAAGGCATCATTTCTTCTTCCGCATTGGAACGAAGTTTTACCCAAGTTGAAATCGTCACCATCTGTTTGATAAAGATAATCGGCATCATTACTAAACGAATCATGCAACTGTTTTTTATCATTCACTAAAATGATCGAACAGGTTAATGGTGTTCCAAGCATTTTGTGCGCATTATAGCTGAATGAATTAGATCTTTCTATTCCCTTAACAAGGTGTTTATACTTGCTGCTGAAAACCACACCTCCAGAATACGCTCCATCAACATGAAGCCAAATCTTATATTTTTCAGTGATATCAGCAATTTTATCGACTGGATCAAAAGCCCCTAAAACGGTTGTTCCCGCAGTGGCGTTAACATATGTCGGAATAAATCCTTCGTTAATGTCATCAATGATTTGTTCTTCCAGTTTCTCTGGAATCATTTTTCCTTCAGAATCAGCTTGAATGTAACGGACATTGTTTCTGCCTATTCCGGCAAAACTAACATTCTTCGCATTCGAATAATGAGATTCTTCAGAAGTATATATGACCAGCGGTTTCGACACTCCTTCTAATCTACAATTAGGATCTTTGGCGTCACGAGCCATAACCAGCGCCATATAATTACTCATTGAACCTCCCGTTGGAAACGTACCGTTGCTTTGTGAACCATAACCGACTATGTCACAAGATTGTCTAATAATTTCCTGCTCAATCCCAACTTGGGGGCCAGCAACCTTGTAGGTATACATACTGTTATTAAGCATTACAGCTAGTAAATCACCTAAAACAGCTTTACTCTGTCTTCCTCCAAAAAGTTGGTTGAAGAATAAGTTCGTAGCCGTTTTTGGAGTGGATACAAGAACGTCTCGAAGCACAGTCTTAAACTCATCATCAACCATCGCAGATTCATTCAGAGAAAGATCAATAGAATCATAGAGTTTATTAGAATCTATTCGATTAGCTACTGGATTCCTCTCTTCTTCACTTATTAAGACTTCAACTAGCTCATTGAATAAAGCTAAATCACTACTTATATCAGGCATGTAATTTTTATTATTTTAAGTTTGTCTCCAATTGTGAGACAGTGTTATAGACCAAATTCTTATTCACAAATTTTCTCGAATTCTCATCAAATATTTTACAACTACGAATTGGCTTTGCATACAGGTGAAGGGACATACTTCTTTTCTTAGACAGGTTTTCTAAACTATGGAACCCCATGAAATCTATCATATAAGTGATATCGTTAGACTTTGAAATGGTCGATTTAACTCTATTGAGTCCACCGCAATCATTCTCTATGTAAATCGTTTCTCTAAATTCACCCTCGATAATTCTTACCCAACATTCCTCGCCACCATGATTGTGAATAGGTGTAATTTGTCCCTCCTCCCAACAAAGAAGGATTAATTCAAATTTTTCGTTTTCAACAATACAATTTCTGGTATATGATTCAACAGACCAAGAGCAGTAGCTTTCAAAAGCACTACTCGGCAATTTCATTGAGCGGAGAATGTGGCTATACTTCGTCCTCTCCCCTTCAGAAAGAGCAGTGACTGATTCATCTAAAGTTTGTATTGATACAGGGTTCTGTCCGTCAGAATTCAAAATGAAGTATCGCTTTTTTTTGTTAACTAATGTAGAAATCTAAGGTCAATCCTCAAATCCAGCTAGTTACTTTGATATGATTTTTTCAATCATTTTAGGATTACAAATATAGCCATTTTTATGCTTTTCAAGCATTTTTTTAGCAAATTCGCACAAAAAATGTAATTTATCTCATTCTTTTGAGCATTTTGCGTAATCTTAAAAACCCATTGTATATGTGTTTTTTTGAGATTTTCGACTTCCAAATCTATTGGAGGCGAATCACAAATTTCAACCACTATGCAAGACAAAGATTTAATAATCAAAATAGCCGTTTTAGCAGTTTATGTCGGGATTTTATTTCTCATTGGAATTTTAGCGTCTAGGCGAATTAAAAGCATGAGCGATTATTATGTTGGAGGAAAAAAAATGGGCTTTTGGGCCGTTGCTTTTTCTGCCAGAGCGACTGGAGAATCCGGATGGCTTTTAATCGGTTTAACAGGAATGGGCGCAATGGCTGGTTATTCTGCCTATTGGGTTGTCATAGGAGAATTGCTCGGGGTATTTATTTCATGGCAGTTTATGGCCAAACTATTTAAAAGGCGATCTGACCGATATAAAGCAATCACAATACCAGACTATCTTCAAAGTCATTTCAAATCATCCTCAAACAGTCTTCGAATTATATCGGCTTCCACATTAGTGATTTTCGTTGTCATTTATGTCGCATCCCAAATGGATGTAACGGGAATTGCATTCGAATCAATGCTGAATATTGACTATCGAATTGGTGCTCTGGTTGGTTTCGTTATTGTTCTGGCATATATTTTCATTGGTGGATTCGTTGCTGCTGTTTGGTCAGATATGTTCCAAGGAATCTTAATGTTTTTCGGCTTGGTTCTACTTCCGATTGTTGTGTGGTTCTCTATGGATCATGGAACTGGAATCACAGAAGGCTTGAACGCCATTGACCCTACCCTAACACAAATAATGGGGAGAAGTGATGATGGATTGATGAACCTATTTACAATTCTCGGTTTCTCAATGATTGGATTGGGCTTTCTTGGTTCACCTCAGGTTTATGTTCGTTTCATGTCTATTGAAAGCGAGAAGGAAATTGACAAAGGGAAATGGATTGCACTGCTTTTCACCCTCTTGACAGATGCAGCAGCTGTAACAATTGGTATCCTCGCTCGAGTTTATTTCACAAAGGAAGGCCAGAACCCCGAAGTTGTATTAGGAAATGGTGGGGAGAATGTTTTAAGTATGATCACCAACGAATTCTTGCCAACAATTTTAGTAGCAATCTTCATTGCTATTGTGCTTTCCGCGATTATGTCTACAATTGACTCTCTTCTCATTCTTGCATCTAGTGCTATTACACGTGACTTTTACCAGAAAATATTCAGACCAGATTTAAAAGATGAGGATTTAACAAGGTTTTCGAGGTTAGTTACTGTTGCGATGGCAATAGTCGCACTTGGTATTGCTATTATTTTATACAATCTGTATCCCGATAGGCAGATCTTTTGGATTATGATTTTTGGCTGGTCTGGAATAGCAGCTACTTTCTGTCCAGTAATCATTCTATCTCTTTTCTGGAAGGGCTATTCTGAAAAAGGAGCTATTGCTTCTATGATTACTGGTTTTACTTCAGTGATATTTTTCAAGTTTGTGGTGGCAAATATTGAAGGAATTGGGGCCTATTTTAAAGAATTAGATGTTCTAGCACCTTCTTTCGCGTTGGCCATGATTGTAGGATATATAGTTTCAAAAATATTCCCTGCCAAGAACGTTAAAAAAGCTGCATTAGACACCGTTGAATAAGGGAAGAGAAGGAGGAACATTCCTCTAACAGCGTGTAACTTACTCTTCTTAAAAACGGCACTAGTCATACACAAGACGTTATGCTTCATTAGAATTGATAGTAATGAGATTTGAAACCCTGAAAACAAGTGAAATTGCAAATAAATACTTCTATCGAATTGAAGAATGAGACTGGTTTTCACGTGAAATGATTCATGTAATAGATAGCAAATCGCCGAGACTAATTACAATGGATTACTGGCCTCAAAAGATTTTTTTAGCAGGCAATGGTAAAAAGACAGTTGGTGATTTCATCTACGAAGTAGCTTCGAAATATGCGAAAACCCAAATTCCCAAAACACTTGATTCAGTAATAATCGAAGAATTACTTTTGTTAGTGAACAAAGAGAGGCTAATGGCTTTCTCCGATACACCTTTTGATCTAGAGAACAATTTGCTACACCCAAAAACTGAAGAAGGGGAGATTGATCTAGTTGGTCATTGGCAAGGTTCTTATGACTATGATCTGCCAGAAGAATATAAGGATGAAAAAACTCAAAATGTTAATTTCATTATAGACATAACAGAAACTACTGGAGTTCAATTCAGTGGTACTGTAGAAGATGATTTGTCAACTGGTGGGACGCCAGGGCGAGGAGAAATCAAAGGAGATTACGATAATTACATCGTCAAATTTGAAAAATTAATGCCAATTTCAGCTAAGATTGATATTAACGGCAATCATGTTATCAATGAAAACAAGAAGCATAAAACATTAATCTATAAAGGTGAATTTTCTAGAGACAAAAAGAGCATTTCTGGAACTTGGAGATTTAAAAAGAAAGTCCTCACATGGCGTGGTATTATACCATTTTGGGGTATCCCTGGATCGGGTAGGTTTACAATGACTAAAAACAAACCAACAATATGAAAAAAAGTCATTACCGGCACAAAAGCACCGTTAGCGACTTTTACATTGACATTACATTTAAATATAAGACAAAATGAAACATTTATTTATCATTGTATTTTCAGTACATTCTTTATCTTGCTTAGGCCAGGTAACCCTTAACGAAATGCAATCTTCTAACAATTCTACAATTGAAGATAATATGGGAGAATTTGATGATTGGATTGAGATTCATAACCCTACAGCTGTTTCTTTGGAAATTGGTGGTCTCATTTTGAAAGACCAGATTGACACTTGGGCCATACCTACTGGAGATCCATCAACCTTAATCCCACCTGATGGTTACTTCCTTTTATGGGCTGACGACCAGGAGTTTCAGGGAGATTTTCATACAAATTTCAAACTTGCTTCTGGAGGTGAATTTTTGGGTCTTTATGAAAGTGATGGTGTTACTGTAATTGATTCAGTAACGCTACCACCCATGGTTACAAATGATAGCTATATTAAGTGTAGTACTGGATGGTCACAAACCAGCACGCCTACTCCTTTAGCTCAAAATAATTGTATAGTTGATTTAATTGAAAATATAAATTTCGATGATCTATTTTCCATCACTATTATTAATGATCAACAACTGGAAATACATATTCTCGATTATTTTGAAGATCAAAAAAGTCTCTCCATTTATTCAATAGGTGGAAAGGAAATTATGAAAAAACCTATAGATGGTGAGAAAATTGTATTAAATCTCAATATGTTGGAAAGCAATGTCTATGTCGTTACCATTTCTATCCCTAATTTCATTTACTCAAAAAAAATAGTGCTCCAATAAGTATAATGATTCCTAAACTGCATTAAAACTCGGTTTAGCAAAATGTTAGCACCAATACAAAAAAACAGAATAGATATGAAAATTACAATAACAGCTTTTATGCTAATCTTTACAATAGCAGTTTTTGGACAGACTTCAGAAGAACATTTAGAAAATGGAATCTCGAAACACGAAAAACAAGATTTCAAAGGAGCAATTAAAGACTATAATAAAGCTATTAAAGCTGATAAAAAAAACAAAGACGCTTATTATAATAGAGGTACTTGCGAGTTAGCCTTGAAAGACTTTAAGGCAGCAATGACTGATTTTGACAAAACGTTAAAATTAGACCCAAAATTTGAAAAAGCATATTATAGTCGTGCAACTGTATTTGTAAGTCAAAAGAAATATATAGAATCACTACCTGACCTTGATAAAACAATTGAATTAGACCCAACCATTCCAAACGTATTGACTCTTAGAGGACAAATTCGTGCTCAAACAGGAAATAAAAAAGGAGCCTGTGAAGATTTTAATCATGCAAAGGAGATTGGTGACAGTCAAGCAGATAAATATCTTAGCCAATTTTGTGGAAATGAGCAACAATTAGGAGAGTCGCTTTTGCTTGACTGGCCAGAAGAAGAAAATTGGAAAATAGGTGATGACCAAGAAAATTCGGAACAACACGTACTAGACTTGATTCATTCTGACGAAACAATTGACAATTGGACTGAATTAGGAAATATGACTTCAATCAAAGGAATTAAAGGTGTTCCAATGGATAAAGTAATGAATTTAATGTTCGACCAAACTAAACAAAATGCTCCAAAAGCAAAATTAGTTTTTATTGAAAAAAATGAAACCACTGAATATCCTTGGATAATTTTCACGATTGAATCTCCAAGTTTTAAAAATGACAAAACTCCTGAATCTCAATTATGGTACATTATTCAAGGAAAACAAGCTCTTTACACAAATTTCAGAGCTATTAAAAAAGCTACAATCCCAACAGACTTAAAAGAAAAATGGATAGCGTTCTTTAAAACTGGGAAAATTGTAAATAAGTAAAGGTGCTAACAAAACCTATACGCAATGCGAGATTTGGTGCTAAATTGGAAGTTTGGATCAATTAATAAAACCGCTAAACCTTTGGTTTAGCTTTTAAAAATAAAAAGATAAAAACAAAACACCAAAGGTTTAGCTAAATGCTAATTTGAAAGTTCAGAGCTTTGAAATCCCGCACTACGCATAGTCAAGTGTTAGCGGTAATAAAAATGAACGATTTGAAAAGAATAATATTGATCCTATTTATTGGGTTTGGGACACTACCGTCTTTTGGCCAAGATATATTGATTGACGGATTAATGAATTCTAAATGGACTTCTGAGACTAAGATTAATGATTTTAATATTGGTGGATTAAAAGAAATAAGGATTTCAAAACTAAAAAGTGCAGTAGACTCAATAAAAAGTGACTTATTTATTTTGACTTTTACAGATAATGAAATTTTGATTCAAAGATATAAGCAAGGGAAAGGATTGGATGACACAATTGTAAAATGCACCTATCAATATGATTCGAAAAAAAAAGAAATAAAAATTTTCCATTGGTCACAAGACTCCACTTTTTGGGAATATTCAATTGTGATAGTTTCAACAGGTAGCTACGTGCTAATGACAAGGAAAAAAGTAAAATAAAATACCGCTAACACTATGTAAAAATGTATTAAAACGCATTTTACACGCAATATTGATGGTAATTGATTTAAAGAAATGGACGATAAAATCATAGGACATAGTATTGAAAGGGTCATATATAGTGAAGTGAATCATCATGAGGGCAAATTCGATTTTGAAGGATTCGATACTTTTGACCACGCCATTAACGTTCAAATGATAAATGGCTTTTGCTGGAACCTTGGATGGAAGGATGAGGAATACTTTGAACTTGGAGAGGGTCATTTCGAACGAAACCAGCACCTTAATGCGAACGAGGTAAAATCATGGGATGCTACCGCAAGATGGAATGAATACCTAGACTCCAAAGTCTCAAACTTCAAAGTAACTTATATTGATGAAGCTGAATTTATCCCTTGCAAAGTGAAAATTGGATTTGAGAATGGACGACAATTGACCGTCTTAATTGCGGAGGAACTAAACTCGGATGGATCAATCCCATGCCCTCTGGACTACGAGTTTGGCGGAGAGATTTATGTCTTCCATGATGAGAACCTTTTGAAAACTAATAATTAAAACAGCTGTCAACAATGGCTATAAAACGTAGGCCTAACCAACCAAACCGGTCCTACGTCTCATAACTGGTACGTAGAGCATCGAAAAAATGAATCGAGAAACGAGGATTTGTAATGAGTGGAAGTCTGAATATTATGAAACGAGTTCAGAAATGTCAAATTTATGCCCTGATTGTTCCCATAAATTATATGGATATAAAAATTGCTCACACGAATTTGAGAATGGTAGATGTGAAAAATGCTATTGGAATGGAAAGACATCCGAATTCTTGAAAAATGGAACGAATTAATATAAAAATCAATATGAGAGGCTAAGATTTACCTAAAAAGTGTAGGTTGGGAATAATTGAAGTCAAATGGAGAAAATTAAAAGAAATAAATTAAGTGTTTTGGTTTCCATTCTAATCAAAAAGTGAAATCAAATTTGAAAATGATTCTTTTGCAGAATTTCGATATTCACTATTAATAAATGCACCCAAATTAAATGAAGTAAGAGTATTTACAGAACATTGCGGATTTCATCTCTTCAATTTGAGAGGAACATACATAAACATCATTGATCATGAATAGAATTAAGAATATAAGAATTTTGGCTAGCTTGATAGTATTATCACTGATTCTGACAAATTGTGGTAGAGAGATAAATCTGAATGAATTTCCTAAGGATGAATTTGAGAAAGTAATAGCCTTTAAAATGACAGGAGAATATGGTGAGGTAATTGAAAATGGAAAAATCTCAGATAAGGTAACAGGAAAGGGAAAGCAACTTGAAGATAAAGAAGTTGAAGAATTATTAAATATTTTCACAGATAAATCAACTTATGGCGAAGAGGTTGCAAGTTGCTTTGAACCTCATGTTGGATATGTGTTCTATGGGGAGAAAAACAAAATAGTTGGGCATTCGACAATTTGTTTAGCATGTAATTGGATGAAAACAAGCCCCAATATTGGGGAGTTTATTTTCAGCAAAAAAGGAGCAAAAAGACTTGCGAAAATAGAGAGGGAAATATTTAAAAAATAAAGACGAACGCTCAACAAAGACTAAGATCTTCATAGCCAGAAAAATCGGGCTACGCCGCTTAAACAGGACGTTGACAACAAGAAAAACTACAAAGAGCAACACATAACATGGAACTTAGATTAGCATATATAGGGTTAACCATCGTTACTGTTTTATTTTTGATTATTATCGGTTTTAAAGCTATTAATTCTTCTAGTAGCTACCATAAAAAATCAAAGACGAAACTTATTCTTGGATTAGTACTCTGGCAGGTATTCATTTTTTCAATTGCCTCAACGGATATTTTAAAATCCTATGAATTCCCACCTGTTTTTGCAATTGTGTTTATCATCCCCTCTTTTATTTTTACTGGTTTCTTTTTATACCGAAATAGAAACCAACAGTGGATTAAGAGTATACCTGAACATTGGATAATTTATTTCCAATCGTTTCGAATTTTTGTAGAAATCTTATTTGTCCTGTCTTTAGCTCAAGGGATTTTCAATTATCAAGTTACAATTGAAGGATATAATTTTGATATGATTTTTGCTTTCACAGCCCCAATAATTGCCTTCCTAGTGTATAATAAGAAAGTACTTTCAAGAAAAATCGTCCTCATATGGAATTACCTTGGTCTAAGTGTGTTAGCCAGCGTTATCATTTTATTTTTAACATCACTTTACAAACCAGAAATTTATGGAAGTGAGTTGCCTTTATTACCGCTTGAGTCAATGTCTTATCCATATGTGCTAATTGCGGGTTTTCTAATGCCTACAGCGGTCTTTTTACATATTCTATCCATTCTTCAAGTAAAAAAACAAAATCCAGTTCAATAATGCGTATAGTGCATAGCACCCTTCGAGATGCTACAATAGCATATAATGAATCTTAATCAGAAAATAAAGATTGACATCCTGGAATTCTTTCGATCTGGGAAATTTGATTTCATAAAGCTTGGAAAGACAAAAGAGTGGATTATAAACAATTTCCCTGCCCCAGACGACATTGGAATGGGAAATATGCGAGACACCAATATATTTAAACTTTCAGCATTTGCGTTATTAATAAAATAAACCATGTCGAACAAAAAAACACCTGGTTATCAATAATCTATATAAAAATTTCACACCAAACCTTGTAGTGTACTTAAAGATAAAAAAATGAATTACATAATTGAAATATTGATATCCGTTGTTATGATTTCATTCGTTCTTTTAGAATTAATCAGAATCAACATATATAAGAAGGATAACAATGCGCTACTAGCCGAATTAATAAGCATGTTGTTGATCGGTTTTGGCGTCTATTTATGGATTAAAAATGGATTAATTCTTGACTATGGAATTGGAGATGAAATCAAAAGCGCGCATGCTGAAACAATGTTTTCATTTGCAATTGCAAGCGTATTAACTGGGTTTGTCTTTATCCTGATTTCGTTACTTAAATTTATGGTTTGGATGATTGTAAAAAATAAACGACAGTAAGACAGACGTCTATTCAGTGAATTCCATCTAACATAGAAACCCTCTATTTCTCATATTATTAACGTTGTGCTTAATTAAATAAATGAACGAAATCAAAATATTGACTCAAAGAACAAGATTAAGGTTGATTGATCTATCTGATTTAGAATCTATTCACAATCTTCATTCTTTGCCAGAAACGGATGAATTCAATACTTTAGGGATTCCTGAAAATATTGAAGAAACAAAATCTATAATTGAACCTTGGATTGCAGGAAATAATTTAATCGAAACGACGAATTATATTTTTGCAATTGAAGATCAATTGGATAAAGAATTCATCGGTTTATTTGGTCTTAAATTATGGAACAAAAAATACCGCAGAGGAGAAGTTTGGTATAAAATACATCCGGAGCAGTGGAATAAAGGATACGCAACAGAAGTATCAGTCGCAATGATAGATTTTGGATTTGATAAATTAAACTTGCATAGAATTCAGGCTGGATGCGCTGTAGATAATATTGGATCAATCAAAGTTCTCGAAAAAGCAGGTATGATAAAGGAAGGACGGGGAAGGCAATTATTACCTTTGAAATCAGGCTGGTCTGATAACTTTGAATATTCAATTCTTGAAACTGACGAACGAAAAATAAGCACATCAAAAAATAAGCACCATTAAAAACAGAGACGTTGATTCAATCTGTTACAGACTGCTTAATTGAAATCGTTTCTTACAATTATAATATCAGGTTTTCTTTTATGTGTCTCTACCACAAAAAAAGTAGAGCAAATATTCCAGAAGTCGAATGAGCTTACTTCACTTTTTAAGAGTGGATCCAAAGCATTTCTTCACAGAGAAGATTATCTATGACAAATTGAATACAACTAATTCAAAAAAAAATGCAATGAATTCAAGAAGCTTCGTCTCTATATGTAAGCAGCAGCTAAATGGCTTTTGATGAATGTCGGAAACGAATAATAATAAAGAACTGAACGCATTTTTTGGTGATGAATATGACCGACTAAAATCATATGTCAATTCAAAAATTACTAATAGTGCGGATAGAGATGCCGAAGACATAATTCAAGACGTCGCTTTGAAATTATTTTCTCGTGCCGACAACACTTCTCCGATAAACAATGTGGCAGGCTTTGTTTACAATTCAATAAGAAATAAAATTATTGATACCATACGAACAAAAAAGCATAAGACCAATATTCAAGATGAAAGTGAATCAAGGTTGGTTGAATTTGTGGAGCTATTCTATGGTAAATCATATTCTGAACAGATGAGGCATGAATTGATCAAAACTATTTCAAAGCTAAAACCGCACTATAAACAGATCATTATTGCTATAGATTTTGAGGGATTTAGTTATAAGGAGTTGTCTCTGGAAACTGGAATCCCTGCAGGAACATTGATGTCAAGACGTCACAGAGCTCTGTCTATTCTTAACAAGCAACTTAAAATGAATATAAATACCTAAAATAAAAAAAATGTCGAATTATTTTAAACATAAAATCAGGACCAAAAAGCCATCGTCAATAGTAGGCTGGATCGTATTGGGTGTAATGGCTGCATTAGCGTTTGCCACATTATTTGGGTTCATCGTCATGTGGCTATGGAATGCATTAATACCAGATATTTTTGGGCTAATAAGAATTGATTATTGGCAAGCGGTTGGGCTGCTAATTCTGTTCAAAGTTCTATTTAGTGGATTTGGAGGAAGTTCAGGAAATAAGAGTTCTGCCAAAAAGAAGTATAACTGTAAAGATGACAGCATTAAAAACGATTTTTCTAAATGGGAACTTTACGACAAATTCTGGGAGGAAGAAGGAGGTGAAGCCTATAAGGCATATATCAAACGTACAAATGGGGATGATGACGCAGAATAACACTCTAATTAAAAACATGTACAATCGTAAAACGCCTTCAACCCAATTGTTGATCTTTAGAACGGATATTAAGACCAAAAAAAAGGTAAAAATAATCAAACCCATTTTTGACAATCATGCGCTTATCAAAAGCTGGTTCGTTGACACTGAAGATGTTGATAATGTATTGCGAATAGAAACCCATGACGGAATCTATGAAAGCGATATCATTTATCTCTTAAAAACCTGTGGTTTTTATTGCGAAACGTTAGAAGACTGAAAATGCCATGTTTGAATTAAATCCCATACTGAAGAAAACTATCATTTGAAGTATTTACTCCTCTTTTACATTAATTTACACTTGGTAAAGACAATTGGAAATACTTCAGTATACTTTTATGGAAACAGAATTCAGATATCTATGAAAAAGACCTTAGTATTCTTCCAAATTCAACTTCTACTCTTCTTTTTGGTTTTAATCACCTCTTGTAATGGACAAGAGGATATAACCTCTGAATTAAATTATGAAGTCAATAGAGTGTATCCATCCATTTCAATTACTAAGGAAAAATTAACCACTGCCCAGACCTTAATTGATCTTGATGAAAATTATAAATCATCTTGGATAAGAGAATATATTTTAGTTGAAGTTTTCACAAGCCATAAAGGAAGAATAAGAAAGGCTGTGAGTAAAAATGAGATCCTCAGTCAGGAACAAAAAGACATTATGAATGTAGCTGACGTGGGTACAGACATTTCGGTTAAAGTGCAATACATCCCAAATAACACCTTATCACATAATGATATCAAGGAGATCAATTTTACATTTATAGTCAATCCTGAAAACGAAGCAAAATACACTGGTGGACAGGAACAATTAAATCAATACTTAGAGGAGAATGCCATCGATAAAATCCCTTATGATAGCTTCAATGAATTAGATTTAGCTGCTGTAAAATTTGCTATTAATCAGAAGGGACAGGTCATCGATGCTCATGTATTGGAGACATCCAAAAATGAAGAAACAGACGAATTATTACTAAAGGTAATTTCTAATATGTCAGATTGGAAACCAGCAGAATATTCTAATGGTACCAGAGTAAAACAAGAATTCATATTAATTGTTGGAAATATGGAAAGCTGTGTGATCAACCTTTTAAACCTTCGATAAGTTATATAACTTAATAAAAATCAAATTAGTAGTAGAGATAGAATTATTCAGCTACTTAATATAAACACGATTTTTCAAAGGCTTATAGTTCTCACTATAAAAATTCAAGTGTGCATGTATGGACCTTGTTATCCAAATAAAGAATGAACTCTAAACCTACTAACAATGCTTGTCATAATACATAGCTAGACATTTAACTGGAATTCTTTTGATTAACTTTCATAACTAAACACACCATCGAATTAAGAAACGATTGTGCACTAATAGGAAAGTTATGATAAAAGATCTACTGTTCTCCATAATTATACTTGTCTCAGGCATACAACCTACACTTGCATACAATCAAAAAAGTGATCCTATCACTAAAGTGCAAACTATAGAGAATTCAACACGCATAGTCGAGCTTAACCATTTTTGGTTCGAGCTATCCAGAACTGTACAAAAAGGCAACTTCGAGAGGTATAAAGCGGCTTACCATGAAGATGCAGTTATTGTTCTTGTCTCAGCGGAAACTAAACCACCCTGCACTAAAAGTGCAGGGGTTTAATCTCTCCAGGACTAAAAGTCCTTCTCTTAATCACTCAAGTATGAAATTACTATCCTCATCATCATCCCTTCTATGATGCTCTAGATAAGCATTTACCATTTCATCTGTAATATTCCCTGAGCTCCAGACTCCATAACCACTGGCCCAAAAATGGCGACCCCAATAGCGCTCTTTCAACTTTGGAAATTCAAACTGTAATTTTCTTGAGCTTCGGCCTTTCAGTAATTTAACTATGGAACTAATATTCCGTTTTGGTGCGTATTCAATATGCATATGGACATGATCCGAACTTATAACCCCTTTGAGAATCTCAATTTCTTCTGCATCACAAACTTGAGTAAGCAATTCCCTACAACGTATCTGAATGTCGCCTCTTAAAACTTCATACCTGTATTTGGTTGACCAAACTATATGACATGTTAATCGACTTACTGTATGCGATCCTTTCCGAAATTTTCTACTCACAAAGCACAATGTATTGATTTTTTCGCTGTACTAAAGTGCTGCAATAAATTGCAGGGTTTTAAACCCTAAATTGAGACCAATAAAGTGTCTCTACCTATTGCTAAAGCCTTAGCAGGTTGGAAACAAGGTTTTATTGACACTAGTACAGGGAAGAAACAAGATGATGTTGAATTCAAGTTTTCACAAAGAATAGGTAATGACACCACTGCACATGAAACTGGTATGTTCATTTTCACATCCAAGGATAGCAATGGCAAAATCCTTGCTAAATATATCACGCATTTTGAGATGTTACTAGTAAAACGCAATAACGTGTGGCTAGCTACAATGGAATACCAGAAGTCTGATGGAACTCAGGAAGAATGGGATGCATTGAAATAACAATATCATCTAAATTTGAAACTCTGACAGCACAAATATTTTACCAAGTAGAAACAGATCATAGATGAGGTTCACACTAGAGAAATCACTCGAAATATTAGAAAGAACTCCTGTTATTTTAGAATCATATTTGAGCAAATTATCCGACGAGTGGTTAAAAAATAATGAAGGAGAAGATACATGGAGTCCATATGATGTAATTGGACATTTAATAGTTGGAGAGAAAACAGATTGGATGGTGCGTATCCAAACAATCATGAATAATTCAGAAGGTAAATTGTTCGAACCATTCGACAGGTTCGCTCAAAAAAATGAAGACCAAAACAGATCTATCGATGAATTACTTAGCGAATTCAGTAAGATTCGAAAAAAGAATCTAAGTGATTTAAATTCGTTAAGTATTGAACAAGAAGATTTAAAACGAGTTGGAATTCACCCTGAATTTGGGGAGATAACATTAGAACAACTAATTTCAACCTGGGTTGTTCATGACGTTGGACATATCGCACAAATTTCAAGGGTAATGGCAAAACAGTATAAAGCTAAAGTTGGGCCTTGGATCAAATACTTAAGCATCCTAAAGAAATGAAAATTCAATTTGACACTATAGAATGGGAAACTGTTTCAATTGGAGCCAAACAGAAAGTCTTTCGAAGCCCTACCAAGCAAGTTCGCTTGTTAAGATTAGAAGATGATTTTACCGAACATGAGTGGTGCAGTTCTGGACATATAGGTTATGTTCTAAAAGGAGAAATAAGCATTGACTTTGATGGAAAGTTATGCCATTACAAATATGGAGAAGGCATCTACATTGAATCTGGTGAGTCAAACAAACACAAAGCCATCATTGGGAAGGGCAAATTTGCAGAATTGATCTTAATAGAAGAAATTTGAATGGAAAACTCCTTAATGAGAAGATGAATATGACTCTTAAGAAAACACTTGCTCAACTTGAAGCCCTCGGGAACGAGAAAGTATTTACCCAGAATAAAAAGGGGGAGCAAGCGACAATCAGTTTGGGGTTAAACTTGGAGACATACGGTCATTGGCAAAAAAGATTAAAACCAATCACGAGTTAGCAATGTCCCTTTGGCAGACTGAAAATATCGATGCAAAATTCCTATCCACGTTATTAATCAAGCCAAAAGCGTTAACATCCAGAGAAATGGTAAGTCGACAAAGTTAATACGACCGATTACAGATGGTTAGAAGAGTTAAATTAGAAGACGCAAATCAACTAGTTGAGATATACAATCATTATATCCTCAACTCTGTGGTGACGTTTGAAGAGGCATGTATTGACTGTACAGAAATGAAAAATCGCATTCTATCCATGACTTCTAAATATCCTTGGCTAGTATATGAGAAAGAAGGTGAAATTATGGGATATGCCTATGCCTGTGAATGGAAATCGAGAACTGCGTATAAACGCACTGTAGAAAGCACTATATATTTAAAACAGGGCGAAATGAACAAAGGCATTGGTTCTTCCTTGTATAAGGAGTTAATATGTCAGCTTTCAGATATGGGCATTCACGCGATAATTGGAGGTATCTCTTTACCAAATGAACCAAGTATCTATTTACATGAAAAGTTTGGATTTGAAAAAGTAGCCCAGTTCAAGGAAGTTGGACATAAATTCAAAAAATGGATTGATGTTGGGTATTGGGAGCTAATAATTGACAAGGCTAAGAATACACTATAGAAATGAAAAAAATCATACTCTTATATATACTGATGCTTTCCTCCATACTTGGGATTGCACAAACAGACTCAATTCGAGGCAATCAATTTGAACTAAAAGGAAAAATAATTAACGAAGTCCCATTAACTGCGCATTGTGGAATATTTGCATGGGGAATAGTCGTAGAATTTGAAATAATTGAGTTTTCAGATTCAACTTACCTATCGGATTCCATTGGTGTAATTTTCACCTGTCCAGCAATCTTTGGAGAAGATTTTTTTGAAGTTGGAAAGATGTATACCATGACAATAGCAGATGAAAATCAAGCAAATTTTGGATGGATGATACCCAATGAGTCCGTACTGTCCAAATACAGTTTAGACAAAAAACTTTGGGTGATAACAACAGATGAAGCCTACTAAATCTGAGACTTTTTTAGGGCAATCAACTCATAATAATCTCTTACATCATGGGGTTATAAAAACCCAAATATCCTCTCAACTCCAGATAACCTAACGCTCATCAGCTTTAAAAGCTCCTCTTTTATGTAAAATCCATTGAGCTTCATCCAAAGGAGATACTCCTTTATACGCTCGAATTTTCTCATCACTTGTAATTGCCTTTTCATACCCATCCATTGTCAATTTCAGGCGACCTTTGCCAGACGTAGTAGTATTGAATTTAATGCTATAATTCATAGCCATTTCCACAGAAACCCTCCCAGATAGCGTAAAGAAATCATCTTGGAAAACGGGCGGATTTAGCTGTGCCTTCATCTGACTCAAATCACTTGAAATAGATCCCAACAATTCGTGGTTGGCCTTGATTTGAAACGAATACATTGGTTCTAACAAATCTGTATCAGCTAATTCCAATCCACGTAAAATCCCCATTGGAGTTGCCAATAAAAAATCTCCTGGATTGGAATGTACGGTATGTTCAGAACCTTCTATTAGAGTAATATTGATATCAGTGACCTCCCATCCCTTTATCCCTTGTTTCAAAGACCACGGAATGGCACGTTTCACTTCATTCTGATATTTGACACTTATTTCACTTGTTCGCACTTTTGAGCTAAAAGTAACACCACTCCCAAGTGGAGCGGGCTCCACTAAAAAAGTCATGATAGCCCAACATGGCTTTGGCATCCAATAACGGACGAATCCCTCTGCAGACTTTTTAGGGGTCTCCCTATAAATTACTTTCGGCGATAAGAAACTGACTGCTAAACCAAAGCGCGTAGCAATGCTGTCCTTCAGCACTTCTGTTTGGATGGGGCCAAGTATTTTCAAATGAAATTCGCATTCCTCCTTGAACCACAAAAATTCCAATTGAGGATCCTCAATATTTAGTATTTCCAAAGCCTCTCCCAGCTTCTGATAGTCCTTTTCTTCATCAGCCACCGCCTGAACACTTAACACAGCTTGATTAATTGTAGCAAAATCATCCACCAAACTTTCTTGTCCTAAAACATCTCCTACCAGTACTAAATCGGAAGTGGTAATCATTCCAATTTCACCAGCGGCTAGTTCCCCCACTTGCTCCAGAGCATCTAGCTTTTGCTTAAAAATTTGATTTATTTTGACAGATTTATCTAGGTTTTGTGACCAAATAACATCTTTATTTTTCAACCCTTTTCCATATGATTTTATGTGCGCTAAACGCCCAAGTTTTGCATCATATTCCACCTTAAATACTTTTGCAGATGGTGTATCCGAAATGGGTTCCTTTGCCGAAAACAGTGTCGCTATCTTGTCTAATAATAGATCAATACCTAAATCCAATTTAGCGCTGCCAAATACCAAGCCGATCAAGTTCTGAGACTGCAATTGCGAATGAGCTTTTTTTAGGACTCCTCCAAGGTCGTTTAGATTTCCCTCTAGATAGTCTTCCAAAAAAACCTCATCAAATTCCGCAAAATTTTCAAATGATTTTTCAATGATCCCAGATGTGAGGTATGGTTCAAGATCCATAAAATCGATTAGTTTAGGAGACTCTGGCTCACTATTATCTCCATAGTTCAAAGCGAATAGTTTTGCGCCCAAATCTTTCTCGAAATCAAAAAACACTTGTTCCAAATCTGCCCCTACTCGATCAATTTTATTCATAAAAACCAATACTGGGAGTTTTCTTTCAAGAATAGTTTCCCATAAATTAAGGGTATGCGCCTGTACGCCTTCTTTGGCAGACACTACCAATATTACTACATCCAAAACAGCCAAGGCTCTATCTACTTCTGCTGAAAAATCAATGTGCCCAGGAGTATCCACTATAGTAATCCGTCTGTCTCGCCAGACAAAATCAACCGTTGCGGTTTTGATCGAAATCCCTCTACTTTTTTCCATAGATAAACCATCGGTAACCGTAGATCCTTTATCCACACTCCCCCTCACCTTAGTGGCTCCTGATTTATGCAAAAGGCATTCTGTAAGAGATGTTTTACCAGCATCTACATGAGCAAGAATTCCAATAGTTAAAATTTCTTTCTGAGACATAAAATGGTGAAAATAGACAATTCAAGATTGCCTCTGAACTGTGCTCTCCTAGATTTATAGCCCACCTTTCATCTTTCAAATTAAATGCTATGTTCAGTTCTTAGTTTCGTTTGAACTGTTTTCTATAACTTGCCTCAAGTGTAAGAAGTTGGAATGAAAAAGAAAGGAATAAAACAAGCATAATTTATTTAAGATGGCATCAACAGACGAATACGCAGTTTTTAAGAAATTCTCAAATATTGAGCAAGCAACAGAGCTTATGGCACTATTGAAGGACCATAATGTTGATCATCAACTTGTAGATAATTCACCAGCCATTGATATTACGTTTTCTGGCAATACCCTACAGAACGAGGTGCAAATACTCATTAAGCAATCTGACTTTGATATGGCCAATGAGTTGCTTGAAAAACAAGCAGAAAATCTCATTGACCAGGTTGACAAAAACCACTATTTATTTGACTTCACGAATGAGGAATTGTACGAAATACTTATGAAACCAGACGAGTGGAGTGCTTTCGATTACAAACTCACACAGAAAATACTAAATGATAAGGGGCAACCGGTAGATCAGGATTTAATAAAAACTCTCAGAAAGCAAAGAATTGAAGACATGGCTCAGCCTGAACAAGGACAAAAACCATGGATATACTTGGGTTACTTCTTTGCTATTTTTGGTGGGCTCATCGGACTTTTTATAGGCCGGTATTTGTGGACTTACAAGAAAACTCTTCCAGATGGCCGGAAAGTGAATGCTTATAGCAAAAGTGACCAAAGACATGGCCACACTATCTTTATTATTGGAATAGTTTGCTTTGTTATTTGGCTAACCATCCGTCTTAAAATAAGTCTATAAATAAAAGGGCGCATTAGATGTTATAGCTATGGTTTATCAAAGCCTTCTTAGCAACACTCTTATTAAAAAATGAAAGTATTTTCAATCATAATACTATTGATTCTTTTCTTGTACCGAAAGAAAAGACTCTTTGAAGGATAAAGAAGAGGCAACTACAACCAATGAAATCACAAAACCAGAATTTGACTCAATCATTGATTCAGCCAACATTCAAGGAGCAATTTTAATCTATGATCTTCAAAAAGACACATATTACTCGAACAATTTTGAATGGATAAAAAAAGGAAACCTACCTGCTTCCACCTTTAAAATAGCTAATTCAATTATAGCACTTGAAACCAATGTTGTTGAAAACGACAGTACACTTTTTAAGTGGAGTGGAGAAAAAAGACGGCTCAAAGTTTGGGAGCAAGACTTGATTTTTAGAAATGCTTTTCATTTTTCGTGCGTTCCTTGTTACCAAGAAGTGGCTCGAAAGATTGGAGTGAAAAAAATGAATGAGTATCTAGATAAACTGAACTACGGAAACATGAACGTTGATTCTAATAACATTGACCTTTTCTGGCTTGAAGGGAGTTCTCGAATCAATCAATTTGAACAAATCGATTTTTTAAACCGGTTCTATTTATCGGAGTTGACAATTTCTAAAAAAACTCAAGACATTATGAAAAGACTAATGGTAATTGAAGAAAATGATGATTACTGTCTTAGTGGAAAAACAGGTTGGTCCATTCGGAATGGAAATAATAACGGGTGGTTCGTAGGTTATATTGAATCAAAAAACAAGGTGTATTTCTTTGCAACCAATGTGGAGCCTAAAGAGCAATTTAATATGGACATGTTTCCAATGATAAGGAAAGATGTAACTTTTAGAGCTTTCAAACAAATGCAACTAATAAAATAAGGACTAGCACTATAAACAACTTATAACAATTACAAATTATGAAAAAGCTGATCAAAACATCATTTATCATTGGAGCATTATTCACCATGCTTTCTTTTGCAAGTGTATCAGAGTCTGATTTCACTGGAGTTTATGGTGTTTCCGAAAATGATCCAACGAATATTGAATTGGTACTGAATAAAGATCAGACTTTTACGTACAAAGACTTCTCTAACCTCACTAAGAAGATAGATGTTACTGGCAATTGGGAGTTAAAAAACAAACACATAGTCCTCAAAAATTACACCTCTGAGTTTTCATTTCATACTAAATGGAAAATCACAAAAGAGGGAATGATAGCAAAGTCTAGAAAGGGAATCACTTTCTACACTCTTGTCAAAAAGTAAAAAGTCATAAGAACAGCAAAAAAAGAGAAAGGAGATTTTAAAGGGTTTTGTGATGATATCAATTAAGTGCACAAGTTGGTGACCTTAAATGCATCGAATATCTAAAGAACAGTACTGATTGCAGATAGCATTAAGACCGATTTGAGAAATGAACTACCTTTCAAATACCAATTACCTCTTTTAATTTGAAATAATCAAGTCTAGCCATGCCTACTGCTTATACAAAACCTAAAACAAAGACTATCCAAAGCAAATATGTGGGATGATGAGATAGTATTAAATCGATCAGATTACATTAAAAGGGCAGACACAACCGATACAAATCTTTACTTTATAGAAAGTGGCTGCGCACGTGTTTATATTACCGAAGACGCTAATGAGCATTCCTTGTATTTTGGGTACAATGGATCTCTAATCTCTGCGCTGGACTCATTTCTTTCTGATAAGCCATCACCACTGGTTATCCAATGTATCAATAAAACAAGAGTTCACATTATTTCCAAGACAACGTTCTGGAATTTTATGAATGAAAACAAAGAGATCTCAACTGTATGGCAAGAAGTGCTTTCTGAATTATCTCTGTGGCATATTGAACGAGAAAAAAACCTTTTAATCAGCTCTCCTTCGAAGAGATACAACAATGAGTTGCTCAAGCACCCCCTCCTTTTTCAACACGTTCCTCATAAATACATCGCATCTTATTTACGAATGGCTCCAGAAACCCTCTCCCGAATTTTAAATTCTTGAGTTCAATCAAGTTTAGAGTTAGAATATTCCATTAGTATTGCTTCGTTGTTAATTTAAAATGATGGCACATGATTGATGCAAACCTCTACCATTTGGAACTTCTAAGTTTAGCTAAAGCTGAATCCTTTTTTACATTAATCCATAACAACAAAACGAGGTTGGAAGACTTCTTTGCTGGTACAGTGAAAAAAACGAGTAGTTTAAAAGCTACACTTGAGTATTGTTCGGTAATAGAAAATAAAATTGAGCGTAAAACTTATTTGCCTTATTTAATTGTCGAAACCAAAACAGGTCAGCTGTTGGGGTTGATTGACATTAAAAACATTGATTGGAATATTCCTAAAGCCGAACTAGGAGCATTCATAGATGCCAAGTACGAAGGAAAAGGGCTTATAACTCACTTTATGAGTGTCGTTATAAATCAAATCGTAGATCAGTACAATTTCAAAAAGCTTTTCTGTAGAATAGCTCCACGAAACATCCGTAGTATCCATGCCATAAAACGAGTTGGGTTTAAACTTGAGGGAACCATCAGGTGTGACTATAAAACTGTCAAAGGTGAACTAGTCGACCTAAACTACTATGGAAGAGTATTTTAAATCGTATTTATGGAGCGATATGATAAAATAGGACAAGGCTATGATGAGACTCGAAAAGCAGATCCGTATTTGACCGGGCGATTGCTTCATCATTTAAGCCCCAATAAAAAAAGTACTTACCTAGATATTGGATGTGGAACTGGCAACTACACAAATGAACTACAAAAAGCCGGATATAATTTTATAGGAGTAGATCCTTCCGTTGAAATGCTAAAGTCTGCCAAAGAACGGAATAGTAGGGTTCAATGGATTTGTGCTTCTTCTGAACAAACAGGACTTCAATCCAATTTTATAAATGGCATTATTGCCTCATTAACGATCCATCATTGGAATGGCTTAAAAAAGGCTTTCATTGAATTAAATCGGATATTAAAGAATAACGGAATTATTGTGATTTTCACCTCCACACCAAAACAAATGAAGGGCTATTGGTTAAATCATTACTTCCCAAAAATGCTTAAAGACTCAATGGCACAAATGCCATCATTTGAAAATGTTAAAGACTCACTGATCAATGCAGGGTTCACACTAATTGGAACTGAAAAATACTCGGTGAAATCTGAATTAGAAGACAAGTTCCTTTACTGTGGGAAACATGAACCTGAATTATACCTCAATACAGAAATTAGAAGAGGGATCTCCTCTTTTTCATCATTAGCCAATGCCTTTGAAATCGATAGTGGATTACGACAACTCAAAAAAGATATTGCGAGTAAAAAGATTCATCAAATTATTAATTCATATACCAATTCCTCAGGAGATTACTCGTTCATCATCGCAAAAAAACACTCGATAATTGAGAAGGTCTAGAGTAAATGGAAGTATTCAAATTGTCTGCCGCTCATCTGATAGAATTATTACCTTTCAGAAAACTATAATCTGCCCTTTTGTTTTTCATAGAGGATAACAAGGGTAAGGAAAACACACTTGAATACAATGAATAGATATGTTGCTTTTCTCCGTGGAATCAACGTAAGCGGTCACCATAAGGTACCGATGGCAGAACTGCGTAAAGAAATGGAAGGCTTGAGCTTTAAAAAAGTGATGACTATTTTGAATTCAGGAAATATCATATTTGATTCCACCAGTGAGGATTTAGAACACCTTGAAAAGAAGATTGCAGCGCATTTGGAAAAGACCTTTGGTTTCCCCATTCCAACCATTTTACGAAGGTCTAGCACAATTATTGACTTAACGGTTAGTGATCCATTTAAAGACGAGGAGCATACAAAAGACACTCGATTATACGTTCCCCTTTTACAAAAAGAAGCAAAAATGAGTTTACCCTTGCCTTGGATAAGTGATGATAATTCATTTAAAATTATCGATCTAAAAGATAAAACTATAGTAAGCATTTTGGACCTTTCCATAGCCAAAACACCAAAAGCGATGGGAGCTCTGGAGAGATCTTTTGGAAAGGAGATCACCACTCGAAATTGGAATACGATCAAGCGAATAGAAAAAAAGCTTGAAAAGAATGGCTAACGTTGCAAGACAACGACTAGATACAGTGATGAAGACAATTATCAGTCGCGTTCTTTTGAATGAAAAATCATTGCTACAAAGAGTAAGATACATAATTAATTAACTACTTCTATAGTCGAATTGGTTCATTGAATTACAATTAAGAAATACGAAACGACAAATGGATTCGATTACTCAAGGACTTTTAGGCGCTACTACCTTTGCTCTGATAAAGGATAAAGAAATTGGCAAAAAATCTTTGTTAATTGGAGCTATCGCTGGAACAATTCCAGATTTAGATGTTCTTTTAACTCCATTATTCAATGACGTCGAGTCTTTAACTATCCACCGAAGTGTCTCGCATTCGATTGGATTAGCAATTTTGTTGAGCCTACTATTGGGAGAAATTTTTCATAGAATTTTTAAAAAGGAACAATCCAGACTGAGCTGGATGTTTGCCTTCTTTCTGTCCATGATGACTCACTCTTTATTAGATTGGTGCACCACCTATGGAACAAAATTATTAAGTCCGTTCAATGATCATCTGTTCTCAACCAATAATATTCACGTATTTGAACCTATATATACAGTTGTGTTATTGATAGGTGCAGCCTCGCTCTTCTTTAGGCCTCAATCATGTAGTAAAAGGCAAAAAATTGTTCGTTGGACTCTGATCATTTCTACAACATACTTACTTTGGACATTTGTTTCTAAGGGAATTGCCAATCAACATTTTGTAACTGAGCTCGAAAGACAAGAGATTGGCTATGAAAAATTAATGGTTTCACCCACTCCTTTCAACTCTGTTTTATGGCATGGAATAGCAAAAGTGGAGAATGGGTATTACATGGCAACATATAGCCTATTCGATACAAGAGATGAAATTGAATTTCAGTTTGAGCATAGTGCCAACGATCTAATTCCAAAAATAAAAGAAAACAGATTGGTGAACTATTATCTTGAATACACTCAAGATTTCCCTCTAATTAAAAAAGACCCGGAAGGGAATATTTCTATTTACGCCATAAAATACGGCCCGGTCAACTATGTTGGGAAACCTGAATTTATCAATCCCCTTTGCTTTAACAAAAATGAGTTAGAGGATGAAAAAATTAGAATTGACAAATCGGGGAAACAAAAGGGTCCTGTCAAAAATTATAAAAACTTGTTCAGAAGAATAAGAGGAATCTAAAATTATTATAGGCCTTAGGAGGCTCTGTTCTTTATTATTTTAAGTAATATTTCATGGCAACAATAAACGTCTATCTCACATTTAACGGCAACTGTCAAGAAGCTTTTGACTTTTACAAATCAGTCTTTGGAGGAGAATTCCCATACGTGGGTACCTTTGCAGATATGCCACCCCAAGAAGGAATGGCTCCAATGTCAGAAGACATGAAAAAAAGAATAATGCATATCTCTTTACCCATCAGTAAGGAAACTATTCTCATGGGAAGTGACACAGGTGGAGAATGGGCTTCGAACTATAAAATTGGAACTAACTTCTCCATTTCGATAAGTGCAGAAACTAAGGAAGAAGCAGATCACCTTTTTCATCAATTATCTGATGAAGGAAAAATTAAAATGCCAATGGCTAATACATTTTGGGGCAGCTACTTTGGTATGCTCACTGATAAATTCGAAATAAGTTGGATGGTTGGTTTTAATGAAAATCCAAAAAATTAAACCTATCACCACTCAATTGTCGATGGAAATGTATCAGCCTCAGAATTCACTTTTGATTTCAACATGACAGATGGTAGTAAAATCTATTGGCATGAAATAATTCGAAGAGTCTGGAGCGAATCAGGAAAAATAATTCAAGAAGAATACTTCAACGCGGAATAATTAATCAGTATAAAAAAACATCATGAATTTATTAAAATCAATTGCTGTGATAATCGCACTCGCAACAGATTAAGTACCCCTCTTATTCGCTCAAGATAAAATGGCGAACAACATTGACAACAGTAACATTGGACTTCAGGGGTTCAGTCCTATATCATATCTAAATCTGCAACTAGCTCAAAGGGGCAATAAGAATTTTAAATCCGAACACAAAAAGGTAGCCTATTACTTTACCTCTGCAGAACAAAAAGCCATGTTTGATAAAAATCCAACCAAGTACTTACCTCAATATGGTGGCTTCTGCGCCTTTGGTATTTATGCAGGAGCAAAATTCAGAGTAGATCCGAACAAATTCATAGTCAAAGATGACACGTACTTTTTATATCTAAACAATGTAGAATTGGATGCTAAACAACTATGGAAAACTGAAAATAACCATGGTCAATTAAAAAGTACGGCTGATAAAAATTGGTCTAGTTTAAGTAAAACTCATAACTAAGAAACAAATCAAGAATTACCTTCTATATGAAAAAGTTGTATACCTGAAGGTATACAACTTTTTTTATGTGGTTTGATATCATAAGCAATTTGGTCAGCAAAAATGAACAATCTTTCTATGATCGTACTCTTGGATCTGGAGTGAGAAAAAATAATTTTCGGTTTTGAATGAGCTCAGCACCATCAAAATTGTAATTTTAAAATAGTAAGTCTAGCCAGAAATGAAATTTGAAATCACTCCAATACTTTCTATTATGGAAGAAGTTTATAGTCTACCTATATCGGCTGAGCGATTTCAATTATATATTTCCAAGCTTCAGGGAAAAACAAATGGAGATCTAGATTTGCCTATAAGTGGCTTCAACCCGATGGCAAAGGAACATGTCAGTGAGAAGATCAGCGAGTTAAAATCAATCGATGCCGAAGGCTTAATTTCAGGAGTCATTGAAAAAGTAAATGTTACCATTTCTAAATTACCTGATGTTACAATTAAAGTCATTTTGAATCTAGCCGATGATCTAAAGGGAGGATGGACAAATAGATACACAACAGATTTCGACAGTAAATTCAAATTAAATGCGCTAGTTGCTAGAAGTTTCTGTACTCCATACTTTTGGACAAGTGAGAATTATAGCGAATTTCTCATAAAGAAAAGGACAGAAGAATATATCCATAGGACTATTTATTGGTTGACAAACCCAAAGCCTAAAATACTTGAAGACTATCTTAACCAAGAAATCTATGTATCTCAACAGATGGAAGCACATTCAATGGAGAAAAAAAAGAAAGAAGAAAACTATCTACAACAGTTCTACGAGAAGAATAAAAAAGAGGATCAATACAACATTCTATTTAACTTCTTTTATGGGGATAACGCGTCTGAATCATTGAATTTTCCTGTTTATGGAATCAACAAAACGAATGGGTTTGAATATGCGAAATTCATTGCTAAAAAGTCATATTAATTAGTGCTTAAGCTTCTGCTCAATGAGAATTTCAGTATTCATATCTCTGCTTATTTCACTTTTGCTTACTTCTTGCTCTAGCAAATTTGGCCATTCAGTAAATTTAAAAGTCATGCCTATTGGCGACTCACGAGTTCAAGGAGCTAGACCAAATTATGAGAGCTATCGTTACGAACTCTGGAAAAATTTGACGGCGAATAAGTGGAATGTAGATTTTATCGGCCCTTTTTCAGACGATGCTGTATATCCCTCATATATGAATAAAGAATTTGACTCGGATCACTCTGGTGTAGCAGGATATACGAGTCAGGACATATTGAAGAATATCGACCACTACGTCTCCACTTCTGGAAAACCTGACCTCGCTCTTTTAGGAATAGGCATAAACGACATTCTTCAGGGTGTTCCTGTTTCAGATGTCGTTTCAAATGTGGAGAAAATCATTAATCACTTACAAAGTGAAAATGAATCAATAATCATATTCTTAGAACGCGTTACACCCGGACATTCTAGGGCAATGTCTCCATATCTTATAGATGAATTGCAAGAGTTGAATGCTCGTATTGTCGGCATCGTAGAGCGACAAACAACAATTCCATCCAGAATAATCGCAGTAGATATCGAAAGTGACTGGAATGATTCTTACATGGCTGATGCATTGCATTTTAATAAAGTTGGTGCCAAAGAAATCGCAGATAGATACTATTTAGCCATTGAAAAGCACGTTCCGCACTAAACATATTAAATTCCTAACAACCATTCTTCAATAGTAATTGCATGCAAAATTGGATAAGTACAAAAAAAATTGCGTAACCGAATAGTTACGCTTATATTTGTAACCAAACAGTTACGTAAAATAATGAGAAGGGACGTATTTCAAGCAATTGCCGATCCCGTCAGAAGGGACATCATTGAACTATTGGCAGATAAAACACTCACCGTAAATGCAATTGCTGAAAATTTTGAAATCAGCCGCCCTGCCATTTCTAAACATTTAAAAATCCTCAATGAGTGCGGTATTGTGGCGCTCCATAAGAAAGGGAGAGAACAACTTTGTCAAATCCAACCTAGCAGCCTTATCCCCGCTTTTCTATGGATAGAGCAGTATCAAAAGCTCTGGGAAGATAGACTTGATTCTTTTGAAAATTATTTAATCCAACTACAATCAAAAAATAAAAAAGATCAATAAAAAAGATCAATAAAATGAGCGAATTAAACAACCGTACATTAACCATAAAAAAATTATTCAATGTTCCTATTGAATTAGTTTGGGAAGCATGGACTCAACCCTCTCACATAGCTCTTTGGTGGGGTCCAAAGGGAATGGAAGTTAACGTACTTGAGCATGACTTCAAGGTAGGAGGTAAATGGAAATACAGCATGCCCATGCCAGATGGAAATGAGTTTATCTCTGAAGGTATCTACTCCTCAATAGTCCACCATGAAAAGATTATTTCTTCCGCAGATTTTAAACCAATGACTGAAGGCGTAGAAATACAAGCTCTTTTTAAAAAAGAGGGCGACCAAACTCATTTCACTTTTAACGTTGTACATCCAACTGAAGAATACTGTAAGCAACAAGAAAAAATGGGCTTCTATAACGGATGGGGTTCTGTTTTTGATGGATTAGGAAGCTACCTCACTTCACTAACAAACTAGTCCCATAAAACAAAAAGCGATTTGAATAAGTAGGTTTTAAGTAGTGTATCTACTACTTATTTCAAAATTGTTTTAGTGAGTATCGTTTGAGTATCATCTCCAATTCTAAGCACATAAATCCCTGTAGATGCGTTCATCGAAATCTCCCTTGTTTCAGTGTGAATTCTACCAGAATCAATGATTTGTCCCGTCATACTTACCAACTGAAAATCTATTGGGGCTGAATTCTCATTCTTCACTTTTAACACTGTCGGTGTATTGATAATCGTAATCTTATCTTTTTTAGAAAGGTCTTCTACAGAAACACCATCCATTTGACCTGTATTGATAGCAGCATCAGGAGTAGCATTATATGCGTAATCTTTTACAGTGAATCCTGTAGCAGTTTCATTTACATCTAATCGAATCCACCCATAATGAGTATCCCCAATGTCTGATTTAAATTGAATCCCGATAAATTTATCTGTAGCCCCTAACCATAGACCTGAACTAGAGGTATAGGATGTACTAAAGTAACTGTAAAAGCCTCCTAATTTTATAGGATCACCGCTATTAGAAATAAAACCTCCTGGAGTTCCCATACTAATAACAACGTCTGAATCTAACGCAGCAGCTTCATCTGAAGTTCCAATCAACTTGACATTGTCTTCATCAATATCTGCAATAACACTTGCAAACGAAGAATATGAATTCTGAACCCCCATACCCATTAATGTAACATCAGAAATACCATCATTATTAAGATCAATTACGAACTCGCTTCCAATCTCACCCAAAAAATCGGGATCTTCATCTGTGTATATCACTTGACCATTCGCCTCAGCCACTCCTGAGAGCGCTACAGCAAGTGTTCCATACTGCGACAGTCTCTTTTTTAAACTTGAAGTCTTATTGTCTTTCATCAAAAAATAGTTAGTATTGTTAACGAACATATAAAAAAATATTAGGTTTAACTCTATTGCTTTGAAGAAGATTTGCAGATTGATTGGTTGAAATATGAAAAAAGAACAAAACAAAATTCCATATGAAATAGACCCAAGAGGGTCTTTAGGATTACTGTCCTTAGGTGACGTTGGTGTTATAGCTTGGCGGAAAGCTCGAGAAGAAGAACAAAAAAAAGAAAAAAGAAATGGCGAAAAAACCTAAGGTCTTGCTATTAGGTTGGGATGCGGCTGATTGGAAAATAATAGGTCCGCTATTGGCAAAAGGACAAATGCCTTCATTGCAATCTTTAATTAATAAAGGAGTTCATGGAAACATGAATACAATGAATCCTCCATACTCTCCTATGTTATGGACTTCTGTAGCTACAGGGAAAACACCAGACAAACATGGCGTTCTTGGGTTCATAGAACTACATCCAGAGCGTCAAACAATCCAACCAGTTACCGTTGGATCACGAAAAACGAGAGCTCTATGGAATATATTTCATAATCAGAAATTAAAAACAAACTTAGTCAGGGCGACCGCATTTAAAAATGTCTGTCTTACATAGTAATAGTTTAACCCTATTATAATCAGCATGATATCCTCGCTTATCTCATTTAGACTTCAAACAAAGCCTAAATGAAATCTGTATCTATAGGAAACCAGTTACACATGCCAAACAGTTGATTTTACTACAATTCACTATTTCGAAAAATCCTAATGTAATTGCTCAAGATTTTAAATGCGGTCGCCCTGCAAACTTAGTAGGCTGGTGGCCAAGTCATCCTGCCGAACCTATAGATGGAGTCGTTATTTCTGACAAATTTCAAAAGCAAAGACTTTCTGAAGAAGGTAAATGGTCGTTACCTGCAAATTCTATTCACCCTTCTGAACAACAGACAGAATATGTCCCTTTAAGAGTGCACCACAATGAACTTACTGAAGCACACATTCTACCATTGATCCCTAAATTGGGACAAATTGATCTTGAGGATAAGAAGCATAAAAAAATTCTGACAAGCATCCCTCGTGTGCTTGCTGAAAATGCTTCAGTTCATGCAGCAGCTACAAAAGCTTTGCGTTCTACAGAATGGGACTTCATGGCGGTTTATTATGATCTTATAGATCATTTTTGTCACGCGACCATGAAATTCTATCCTCCCAAACTTCCTCAAATACCAGAGGATTTTTTCAACTATTACTGTCAGGTAGTGGAAGGAGGATACCGTTTTCAAGATGTGATGCTCGGGCGAATGCTAGACTTGGTAGATTCGGATACAACAGTGATAGTAATGTCGGATCATGGATACGAATCTGGGAGCAAGCGGATCTTAAAAATGCCAAAGTATCCAGCAGCTCCTGCTTGGGTGTACGACAAATTTCCTTCAAGCGGCTTTTCTTGTTAAATCCTTGATTTTGTGCCATGTATTGCTTTTGTAAGCAACTCGAAGGTTAGCGATTTGCTGGAAGCCAGGTGTAGTCCATCGTTGACCACTTAGTTTCATCCGTTTTTGCAGTACGTTTCTATGAGCAGATTCGATTGCTCCTGAACCAATCAACAAGCCTCTTTTTAGAAAGACATTGTAGCGCATTCTTTTACAATTTCGATTATAGTACTTAATGAGCTGTTGCCTTTTTTCTTCCGTTTTTTTAGCTCTGCTTGGAGACAGTTCTTTCAAATTTAGGATAACGATCTCTATATCATCCTCTAACATAATCTGGCTTTGTTCTTCTATCCATTGACTTCGCTTGTTCTTACTTCCAAAGTACTTTTTGGCAAATTCGCACAAATGCTCTTTTGCATGATAAAAGTCAAGTATTTGGGTGGCGTCTGGATAGATGGCATCAGCCCATTTCCAAATCCATTTTGCTCCATCCGCTACAATAACTAATGACTTAAGTTGGTCAAGGTAATATTCGAATTTTGGCAAAAACTCTTCATGAGTACCTAGATGGGCTACATATTGAGAGTCTGTAATCATGTTTCTTTTATTTGATATTTCAACCTGATCGTTGGCTTTGAAAATTCGCCCAACCTTGACTTCTTTCCATTTTTGCTCACGTGTCAGAAACATCGACCCATCTAACATAGCATAATGTAACTGTCCTCGTTCCTCTTGGGCATAATTCTGGATACCTCCTTCTTCTATCCTTTTAGCATCTTGCTCTTCTATAAGCTCTCCATAATAGTGACTAACACGCTCTATTTGTTTGGCATTTATACTGACTCCTTTCAATTTCAAGAACAGCTCTTCTGCTTCTGTAAAAACCATATGCTGACCAACATAACACATTAGCTCTTGGGCATAGCTACTAATGCTAAATGAGGAGGAACTCTGGCCTAGTAGATGGTCTTTTCTCATCTCTATTTTTCCAAAACTGGTCTGGACTTTTTTTTTAAGTTTTTGTTTTCTGAAAATTCCCCTACACTACTCTGTAAAACTTCTTGTCCAACCTTTTCCATCATTGCTGCATATGTTTGTTCATAATCATGTCCGTTATTGATTCGATTGGAATTGTTTTTCCATTCTTCGTAGAGTCTATTGAAAATTTGAACTGGAGTCTCTGTTGTCATAGTATAGAGGTCTGTCGTTTATTAAAAAACATAATCTTAATCGTTATTTAAACAAACTCTTAAAACCAATAGTTTAATTACAAACTGGCAATTGTGAAATTTGTCGTACACCCTCCTGCTTTAGAACACCGCAAATTTGGAATCTTTGTAGCATCGGGACCCAATATTCGAAAGAATTCAAAAGTTTATGGGATGAGTTTAATAGATGTAGCCCCAACCATTCTTCATCATTTCAACCTACCCATTGGTAAAGATATGGATGGCAAGCCTTCTCTTGAAATTTTCGAAAAACCATCGAAACCGACTTACATTGACAGTTGGGATGCCATTGAAGGTGATTTTGGAGAACACAAAGGCGCATTGGCCAACACTTCGTTATCTGATCAAGAAGCTATGGAACAGCTTATAGAACTAGGGTATATTGAGCGTCCTGATGAAAAAATTGAAAAGGCAATTCACAAAACCAAATGTGATCTGGAGCATAATCTGGCCAGAGTCTATCTCGGCAAAAAGGAT
The DNA here is from genome assembly GCA_965224545.1 of Flavobacteriales bacterium. Classification (GTDB taxonomy): domain Bacteria; phylum Bacteroidota; class Bacteroidia; order Flavobacteriales_D; family Sanyastnellaceae; genus ASP10-05a. The sequence continues at coordinate 407,279 of CBDCZM010000001.1, forward strand.
TTTAATCGTGCAAAAGAAATATTGCTTGATTTAGTGAAAGACACTGAAGTAGATACGATTCCATTTTTTATGGATCTAATGAACATTTCCATACAGGAAAATGAGTATCAGCTTGTCGAAAAGTACCTCACAAAACTGCGCGAATTAGATAAAAATTTTATTGTCAACACAAAATTAATTGAAGCCAAAATTCTCATCCATAAAGGACAACTGCATCAGGCGTCAGAACTCTTAGAAAAAGTCGCTGAAAAGAGTTCTTCCTTTTCTATCCTCATGGAATTAGGGAACACTTATTTCAGTCTGAAAAACTTCGATAAGTCACTTAGTGCGTATCGCAAAGCTCAAAAAATAGAATCAGATAATGCACAGCTACATCTAAGAATGTGTCAAGTACTTTATCAACTAGAAGCCTATGAAGAAGCGGCAGATCATACATTAATGAGTATAGAATTAGTTCGATACATTCCAGAAGCTCATTTCATGTTAGGACGTTGCTTAGAAAAGCTTGGCGATATAGAAAATGCTCAAATTGCTTTTGAAACCGCCAAAAATCTTCGTCCAAAAATGCATAAGGCGGATCATGCATTAGAAAACATACGAGTAAAGCAAGAGCTTCTTAAAAAACCAACGGCTGAAACCATTCCAAATGGCAATGAAATTATTCTAGTATCTGGACTTCCTCGTTCTGGTACTTCCATGATGATGCAAATGCTGAATGCCTCTGGTTTGTCTCTACTAACTGATAACAAACGCCTCGCCGATGATGCTAACCCCAAAGGGTACTATGAATATGAGCCTGTAATGTCATTAAGAAACGATAATAGCTGGCTAACCTTAGCAAAAAACAAGGTTGTCAAAGTAGTAGCACCACTACTCAAACACACAGATACCAAATACCGTTACAAGGTGATCTTTATGCAAAGAAATATTTATGAGATCATCACGTCTCAGCAGATTATGCTCAAAAAAGATACGAACGTACTCCCCTTAAAATTAAAAAGTTCTTATGAAAGACAACTTGAAGACGTCAAGATGTGGGAACACAACCACCCAGGAGTAGATATTCATTATGTAGAGTATAAAGATGTTTTGGAAAACACCAATGATGTTGTAAATGATATTCAATCTTTTCTCGCAAGAGATTTAGATCTTGAAAAGATGAAATCCTGTGTTGACAAAACACTCTATAGAAATAAATCATAAAAAACTTACTATAAATCAAAAAAATACAGTTGAGTTTATGCTTTGTACTAATACAATGTTCGAATCAATCATCATTGGAAGTCCAAAATATTTTCAAATTGAGTCCTTTCCAAATAGCTTCACAATTTCAAAGAAAATCGGTAATATTTTCATTAATTTCACCACATAAATAACGAATTTGCCTAAAGGCCTGGAGAGAATTAAGGAATGTCTTTTTAGTCATTCAGTAAACTTTTCTTCAAAATAAGTGACTCTATTAATTTATAAACTCATCAAATGAACTTCTTAGTACCTATTGATTTTACTCCTATTTCCAAAAATGCACTTTTGTACGCGCTTAGAATTAACGCCATAGTTCCAGGCAAAATCGAAGCACTGCATATTGTATCAAAGGAAAACCAAAGAGAACAAGCTGAGAATAATTTTGTAGAATTAATCAATTCACTGGAGCCTTCTGCGTCAGAAAAGATCGAAACGAAAATTAAAGTCGGAGATATTTATCAAGACATTGGTGCTGAAGTGGAAAATGGGAAATTTGAATTGATTGTAATGGGAACTCATGGACCTCGTGGTCTACAAAAAGTTTTTGGTTCAAGAGCAATCAAAGTAATTACCAGTTCTAAAACACCTTTTATCGTCACTCAATCGAGCATTCCTGATGATAACATTGAATCAATTGTTCTCCCGATAGATCTAAGTCGCGAGAGTGTTCAAATCATACAATTTGCCTGTGATCTAGCCACTAAGTTTTCGGCAGAGATACACATTGTATACCACGGTGAATCGGATGAATGGTTACAGAAAAAAATAAAAAGCAATTTGGGAATTGCTGAATTATTAATCAAAAAAACGAAGGTAAAATATGAGCTTCAGGAGTTAGCTGGAAAACAAAGCTTTCAGGATCAGGTTATTGAATATAGTTCCAAAATAGCTGCTGACTTAATAGCTGTAGCCCATCACTCGGAAAGTATCATTCCACAATTCGATACCTTTTCTCAGGACGTTATTACAAATGGACACCAAATACCAGTATTAATCATCGATGCTCATCAAGTGAGCAATGTCAGTTCGAAATATTCTTTTTTAACTGTTTAGGAAGCTGCTTGTGACTTCATCTCTCTGAGTTGAACAATGAGCTTTTCTTTTTTCAGTTGTCCATCCACTCTCAAAGGGTCCGTCCAAAAATGATGAGATTCTAAAAATCCAATCTGCATATTGATCCATTTGGATTCGTCCAAATCATGTCCTAGAATGTTTAATTCCAAGAGCAATTTTCTCGAAATTTCAAAGTAATTGTCCCCAGCCAAGTATTTCAAATCTGCATCACATAAAAGCTCTGCTAACTTTGATTGGGCATTCTGAGGAACTTTTGTAGACATAATCAGTTCGCATATAAGATCAATTTGAGCAGGAGAATAATCAAACTTTGGAAGAATTTGCTTCGCAATGTTACAGCTGGAATTCTCATGATTATCTGACCCTAACAAAAAACCACTATCATGATAAGCCGCTGCGGTTACTAATAAGTCAAATTCAGCAGTATCCAATTGGTCGTTTTCTGCCATAAGAATCACATCTTCTATGACATTCTGTGTATGCCTTACACTATGATACAGATAATCACCGGAAAGTTCCGATTTCAACCTTTGTATTATATGTTCTACTGCAGCTTCTTTTTGCATTTTCTTCAAAAGGATAACAGTGCAAAATTAATTGCATTTCTCAATCTATATAGAAACGGTAAAAAATTGTGAATTGTTACACATTCAAAGCACTATTGGATGTACTCATATAAAATATTTTTTCTTTTTAATTGATAGCTTTGTCAGCCAAACAATGGCCTATGGAAATCGATAGAAAACAAATCGAAGGGGACTATTTTAATCAGGAAAGTGAGCGATTGAAATTTCGCAAATTGACGTCAGAAGATATTTCTAGTTGGATTGAGTTTTTTTCGAATAACAAACATCTCAAATACCTCGGCATTGACCTTCAAAAAGAACCCAAGAACTTAGCTACAGATTGGATTCAAGCTCAGCTAAAGAGGTACGAAGATAATGGACTTGGTCACTTAGCAATTGAACTGAAAGAATCTCAAGAGTTGATTGGAATGGGAGGAATTCTGTCACGAGAATTACATGGGAAACAAGAGTATGAAATAGCATACTCACTGAAACCAAACTATTGGGGAAAAGGATATGCCACAGAGATCGCTGTTCAAATGAAAAAGTTTGGACAGAATTACATCAATACTCAACGACTGATTTCTATCATACATGTTGAAAATTCTGAATCATCGAAGGTGGCTATAAAAAACCAAATGGAAATACTGTTTCAAACAGAGTTCTTAGGAATGAAGGTAGATGTTTACGGGATTAATACATGAATTTACAACATTACTAAACCATACAAAATGGGAGAACTTCTAAAGACATATTTTAACTGGAGCACAGGGAAAGATGCTTCTCTAGCTCTATATCATCTTCTAAAAGATGGTAGATATCAAGTAGATCAATTATTGACTTCCATTAACGCCCATCATAACCGTGTATCAATGCACGGGCTCAGAAAGGAGTTGCTGATAAAACAAGTTCAAGAGCTTGGCTTACCTGTAACTCTGTTGGAGTTACCTGAAGAACCTACGATGGAGGTCTATAACAACATTATGCAAACGACCGTGGAACGACTTCAACTCGAAGGGTACACACATTCTGGTTTTGGCGATATTTTTTTAGAAGATTTAAGAAAGTATCGTGAAGATCATCTTGACTCCTTCGGTATTAAATGTTGCTTTCCATTGTGGAAAAGAGATACAAACGAAATCCTTCACGAATTCTTAGATTTAGGCTTTAGGGCTATCGTTATCTGCATCAAATCCGAATTGCTCGATGCTTCTTTTGTGGGGCGAGAAATCGATAAAGATTTTATCAATGATTTACCTGAGAATGTTGATCCTTGTGGGGAGAATGGAGAGTTTCATACGTTCTGCTTCGATGGTCCAATTTTCTCTAATCCCATAAAATTCACTCTTGGCGAAAAGGTTTATAGGGAGTATAATTTGAATAAAGAGGACAGCAATTCAAATGAGAATACGGGAATGGGATTCTGGTTTTGTGATTTACTCCTCTGCGAATAAAAAATCCTCAAGAACTTCCACCACTAAGTCAATAAATTTCAATCATATGAGCACTAGGTATTTATTCGAATCAGAAAGGTTAGGCTTTCGAAATTGGAAAGACAGCGACTTTCAAGAGTTTGCCAAGATCAATGCTGATATAGAAGTAATGGAGCACTTTCCTTACACCTTGTCATTGGAAGATACGAAGGGATTCATTCAAAGGCTTCAGCAACATTTTGAAAAAAGAGGCTACAATTACTTCGCAGTAGAAGTAATGACGACTGGAGAACTCATAGGCTTCATCGGATTGGCCTATCAAGAATATGAAACAGAATTTACTCCTGCTGTGGATATTGGATGGAGGCTAAAGAAAAGTGCTTGGGGCCATGGTTATGCCACAGAAGGTGCTAAAAGATGTCTGGACTTTGCTTTTAACAATTTACACCTCGAAAAAGTGATTTCTATATGCACTATCCACAACAAACAGTCTGAAAATATAATGCAAAAAATAGGAATGACTCGAATGGGAATTTTCAACCACCCAAAACTCAAGGAGCACACAACTTTTGAAAGGTGTATTTGGTATGAATTAAGTAATTCGGCATATAACTCTGGTGAAAAATAAGCGATTTAACAAACGAAGGATAGAAATGTGTTCTTCCCAATTTTTCAGTAAAAAGACGAACAATTGTTAAAGTGTTCCATGAGAACAGCATATCTAATTTCACTTTTTCACTTTCCTTAAAGTATTCCTTATACCCAACCACATAGTACATTGAGTCACTTTTAACAATTACAATTTATCTTTTCCTTAGAGCTTTTTTAGCGTTGCAATGCTAAATCTTTCAACGCATAAAATATTCTAGGTAGCGTTAGTGACTTCGAAACACTGTAAAACGCAACTCAATGAAAGGAAATTTGATGACAAACACCCATCCAAAGGTGTTTTGGAAAGTACTGAAGGCAGGAGTGGATAAAAACAGGCCATTGCTCGCTCAAATAGTTATTACACGTAGATGCAATCTCTCTTGTGGTTATTGCTATGAATATGATAAAGTCTCTAAACCAGTTCCTCTGGACGAGCTTAAATCCAGAATAGATGATCTAAAAAGATTAAAAGCGGTTTTCGTCACGCTCAATGGAGGTGAACCCTTGCTGCATCCACAAATTACTGAATTAGTTCAATACATTTCCGATCTAGGAATGATTCCCATGATCAATTCGAATGGACATATTTTGAAACCTGAAATTATTCTAAAACTCAATGAAGCTGGGTTGTTCGGAATGCAGTTAAGTTGTGATAGCTTGGAAGACAATGAAATCACCAAGAAGAGCATGAAGCGGCTTCAACCAAAACTGGAAATGCTGAAGGAGCATGCCAATTTTAGAATTCGGGTCAATGGAGTATTGGGTTCTGGGCCACCTCAAGAAGCACTAGAAGTAGCTAAAGTAGTAATGAGCTATGATTTTGATTTTCAGTGCTCCCTTGTCAGAGATTCTCAAGGAAGAGTTATTTCATTAGATGAAGAGACCAAAAAAGTATACCTAAAAATTCGAGAGCTAAGAGGGCGACTTCCTGCGGCGCTCAATGACAGATTTCAAATGCCTTTGGTCCGTGGAGAAGAGGTCAAATGGAAATGTAGAGCCGGCGCTAGACACTTTGAAGTGGATCAAAATGGTGTCGTCCATCTCTGTCAACCAAGAACGGGGTTTCCTGGGAAAAAGCTATCTGAATATACATTGGAAGATATCAAAGCCAATTTTAACTCTGAAAAAGAATGTTCGAAAACCTGTCCAATTGCTTATGCACATTTAGGAAGCAGAATAGACAAATTTAGATATCAAAAAAACTAGAAAATGGATTTAAGTATCATATTTCCCGCATACAATGAAGCTGAAAGAATAGGTCCTACGATTCATTCATTCAATCAATACCTACTCACTAAAAAAATAACGTATGAAATCTTAGTCGTTGATGATGGATCTACCGATACCACGGTAGATTTGGTGAAGTCGTTGATGAAGAATATTCCTCAATTGCAAATTATTACTTCCTTAGAAAATAAAGGAAAAGGCCATGCCGTAAGAGTGGGAATGCAACAGGCCACTGGTGAGATCAGACTTTTCTCAGATGCAGATGGCTCCACTCCTATTGAAGAATTAGACCGTGTCATACAACCAATTTTAACTGGAATCGCTGATATATCTATCGGTTCACGCTATTTAGAGCAATCTATCTTGGAAAAATCACAGCCTCTATACCGAAGAATATGGAGCAGATCGGCCAATGGGGTGGTTCAAAAGTTACTACTTCCTGGAATTGTAGATCCACATTGTGGTTTCAAGGCTTTTTCAGCAAAGACTGCGAAAAATATTTTTCCAAACTGTACTATAAATGAATGGTCATTTGATCTAGAAGTTTTAGCCAAAGCTCAGTCGCTAGACCTAAGGTTAGTCGAAGTTCCTGTAAAATGGATAAATGACGAACGAAGTAAGGGAAGCATCAAGCATGTGCCTAGGGAATTATACAACTTTTACAAGATAAAAAGAGGACTCAGAAAGCGACAGGTAATTTGAGTTTACTGCCTCTCAATTCTTAACCTTAGTCAATCAATTTTCTAGAAGATTTTAAGACATTTGTCACTTATCCATAATCACTAGAGATATTGAAAATGAAAGCTATTGTACATAAGGCATACGGAAGCGCAAAAGATGTTTTAGAAATTAAGGTAGTAGAAAAACCATCTCCAAACGACAATGAGGTTTTGGTGAGAGTCTACTCTACAACAGTAAATCGAACCGATTGTGCAGCGCTTAGGGCAAAGCCTTTCATTATGCGATTTGTTACAGGCTTATTCAAACCGAAAAATCAAAGTTTAGGTTCTGATTTCGCAGGCGAAGTAGAAAGCATTGGAGAAAAAGTAACCTCACTAAGTCCCGGAGATCGTGTTTTCGGTTTTGATGACACTAGTGGTTCTCACTGTGAGTATGTTATATTTCCTGAGGACAAGGGAATATTAACGATTCCCGAGCAGTTTTCATTTGACGAAGCAGTAGCTTGTGCTGAAGGTGCGCACTACTCATACAACATGATCAATAAAGTGAAAATTGAACAAGGACAAAAAATGCTTGTCAATGGCGCTACTGGAGCTATAGGCTCAGCTACAGTTCAATTTCTGAAACACTTAGGAACTCATGTCACAGCAGTATGCGGAGTTGAAAATACTCATCTAGTGAAGTCACTAGGTGCTGATGTGGTCATCAACTACGAGCACCAGGACTTTACAGCGACTCCTGAGAAATATAATATGATTTTTGACACTGTAGGAAAGAGTTCTTTTAGGAAGTGTCAACCCATACTTGAGAAAAAAGGCATTTATATTTCATCCGAACTAGGAAAAAGATCGGTTAACGTGATGCTCGCATTGACCACTCCAATTATGGGAAATAAAAAAGTCATTTTCCCTATTCCGAGAGATATAAGAGGAAGCCTTATGTTTATAAAAAAGCTAATGGAAAGTGGTGAGTTTAAAGCGGTGATTGATCGAACGTATGACTTTGATCAGTTTTCACAGGCCTTTGATTATGTGGAGACAGGACAAAAAATCGGAAATATAATTCTAAAAGTTCATTCTAACGGTTAGACCTCACTTCTTCAGAAAAATACGCTTCCGTATTCTACTCAAAGACTCAGGTTTTACACCTAAATAGCTCGCTAGCTGATACTGTGGAACTCTATTTAAAAGACCAGACCGATTTTCCAATAAATCCACATACCGTTCCTCTGGAGAAGTGGTGATGTACATATCTAACATCGATTGATAATTCCCTATTTCCTCTTCCATTGAGGTTCTAGCAATATCTGTCATCTCTGGAAATGCTTCAAAAAACTTCACTTCATTTTCTTCGTTCATAACACTCATGCTTGTGTCTTCTACACAAGTTAAATTAAACCTTGCTGGTTCTCCTTTCTTGGCACCTGACAACGACATAATGGACTGGTTTTCTGTATAGAAAAAAGTTGTTTTTTCTTCTCCATCTATCACATAATACCTTCTCACACATCCACTAATTACATGGTAACAATTGGTATTAACTTCTCCTTCAGTAATGATGTGTTCTCCCTTTTTGAATTCAACAATAGAGACTAAATTCATGAGCATTTCTTTCTGGCTTTCAGATAGTTGAATCTTGGTCTCAACACATTCAATGATCTCATTTTCAAGCTTGTTTATTAATGTCACTTGTTCGTAGGGTTCTGCCGAATACCCTGAATTAAGGTTACTATTGTCCATTACACGTTTCTTGATTATCTATAGAAAGACGATCTAAGAAACAAGATGTTACAGAAAAGACCAGAATAAATCCCAGCCTTTCTGCAAAAATCTGATGTTGTCCCATTGAATGTTAGACACCACCCTATATTTATGAATCAACTTGACTTAAACCCGATTAAAAATAGACGCGATACATTAGGTTAGGAAAGAATCCAAACTGTGTCAAATAACCTATGGAATCTGGTTCTTCCTCATCATAAAATTCAGAAATTCTTCCTTTTGTATTTGTAACGTTATCCAAATTCAAAAACAACTCGTGCGTTCCTTTTGGCTTATTCCATTTATAACTTGCCGACACTATTACTTGATACACATCTTCTAATTTGTTCTCATACGCTTTGGCATAATCCCAAAACTGATTGTTATCCGGATCAACATCTAGGTTTCCTTCCGAGTCTCTTAGTAAAGGGATGATCTTCTTTCCTCCTCCGAAAAAAACTTTGGCATTTAATCCTAAGGTTTGGTTGTTTTTTTTGCCAAGGTCCTCAAATTCCTTTCCCACTAAAAAGTTCACTAGATAGTTACTGTTGTATTGCGTATTTCTTTCGATACCGTCTAGAGCGATGTATTTAGATTCATAAAGCGAAGCATTTATCAGGTAATAGTAATTTTTATCGAAGAAACGTTCCAAAGTGAATTCAACGCCATAGTTTTCACCTGTTCCTTCATTCACTAAATCTACATACCTAGAATCAAGTCCTTCATTAATGGTCGCATAAAAACTAGTGCTATCATTCTCTACTGGTATATCATATAAATCTTGATAATACCCCTCCACTTTAGCCATTAGATTCTTACCTATTCGTTTCTCATACCCCACAACAAAATGATTGGCTTTAAGAAGCCCCAACTCCTTGTTGGATTCTGAAATTGTTCCACCTTCATTATTTACCTTGGTGAAATAATGGTGTATGCTTTCCATAGTACTGTGATTTCCATATCCAGCATGAATAGAATTTTTATTATTTAGTTTCCAATTGACTGCAATTCGCGGCTCTATTGTATTTTCCTTCGTCAGAATTACATTCATATGATGTACACCTGAAACCAGAGTTAATTTTTTGTTCACCCGGTATTTCCAACTAACGAAATTTCTCAAAGAGCTGATGTGTTCATTGAAATCAGCCAGAGTAAACCGTTCACCCGTACCATCTGTTAATTGACTTTGATTGCTCTTATGTGTCAAGTAAGCATATTTAGTCCCTATTTGAATCTTATGCCTTGAACTAATCTTATTGTTATATGTAACAGCTCCTCTATAAGCTGACTTTTTTAAATCATTCTTAAAATTCAGTCTTCTATCAACAATAGAATCTCTTAGAAACACATTCTGAGAATCATAAATTTTTATTGCCTGCGATTCGAACACTCCATCGTTAATTCCCTCATTTGAATAAGAGAGTGTCGTTTTAATAAAGCTTCGATTAGAAAGTGTCATTGTATGATTCATACCTGTATTTAACAAGTGAGCACCTTTATCAAAGTCTTCCGTAATACTTCCTTTCATACCATTATCTCCGGGGGTTTCCCAAAAAGAAGGTTTTACATCTTCGAAAAGAAAACTACTTATCCCGCTAAGTCCGAAGAAAGAGAATAGACCAAATTTTTTCGTGGGTAAGACTACTTTGAAAGCCGCATCCTGAAACTTCGGAACGCCTCCTAAATCATCAATAAGTCCTAAATCTGCAATAATAGAGGCAGTCGAATACCTGTAATTCACTAGGAAAGATCCTCCATACCCCTTTTTGAAAGGTCCTTCAAGTGTAAAATCAGTTCCTATTAATCCAAACCCAAAAACTGCTTCCATTTTTTCATTATTTCCCGTTCTAAGTCTGACATCATACACTCCAGAAAGTGCATTTCCAAACTCAGGTGAAAATGCTCCTGTATAAAAATCAGATGCCGATAAAAGATTGTTATTAAGAGTACTTATTGAACCGCCAACAGAACTTTGGTCTGCAAAATGATTTGGGTTGGTAATTTGAATTCCTTCCAATCTCCATTGAATGTACTTCGGAGAATTTCCTCTAATGATTATGTCATTACTTCCATCTTGTGTATTGGTGACACCAGCAAAATTGGACATGATTCTAGATGGATCATTAAATCCACCGGCATAACGGTTGGTTTCTTCAGGTGAAATGGAACGCACGCTGATTAAAGCCATGTCATTTAACGCTTCTCCTCTCTCTTTATCAATGACAACTACAGCTTCATCAATTTCCATTAAAGATTCCTGCATCTCAATTTTCAAGACAACTTCCTTCGCAGAATTTAAAACTACATTGGGTACCGTCTTATTTTCATAGCCGATGTATGACATTTGAAGGTTAATTCTTCCTATGGGAATATCTACCAACCTGAATTTCCCTTCTGCATTAGTGGAAGTACTCACATATGGATCAGAATCAGCTATCCATATGCTCACTCCTATTAAGGGTAATTGACTATCTGCATCTATAACCATTCCTCTAACCGTTTGTGTCATGTTCTGACTTATTGAGAGCGTTGCAATGGTCAAGCAGCAGCCCATCATCATTAAGATTTTCTTTATCATCATTTTGCATATTAACTGTGATATGCAAAACTAGATTTGAGTTGAGCTGTAACTCGTTGACTTAAGTCAATAAATGAAAACTGAGCACAAGAAAGCCCATCTGAGAACAACGGTGGTAAGACAGAAACAAAGGAATTCTGACAGCGTTGTTGATTATCGGGGGTGGAGTACTCTTTCTATAGCAGGAGCACGAACAGAACCACAAGGAGGTGGGATTTTTCAAATTCTTATAACGGCAGGAGGGCTTGGATTGGTTACGACAGGCTTTATTGTGGCCTTTGATAATAGCTAGAATGATAAGTGGGAGTGATGAATTAATAAAATTGTCCGTCAAAAAATGATTGAGCGTAAATTGATTACGTTATCAAAATGTTTTTTGCTTATAAATAATTTCTAAATTTGATAGTGTCACTCTTTAGCTTCTATTTACGTAACAATTAAACCTTTACAAATGAAAACAACCATTTCAATATTCATTGCATTATTCTTTGCTATGAATATTCCCTATGCTCAAGATGAACAGAATGAAATAACAAATTTCTATGAACTTTATGACCGATTAACCAATACCGAAAATCAATCTGATGAAGAAGTTGCAGAAGGAGGATTTAAAAGAAAGATGGAACGAATGGGAAAGATATGGCTTGATAGACTATATCCGACTGGGGATCCAAGCGGTGCTGCTAAAGAATTTTATGATTATGCAGATGAATTTGATCCTAATAATCAGAATATTATTGACGCAGATTGGTTCCAAGTTAGCCCAACAATAGATAATAATACTGAGGGAAATATTTGGGCAGGGAGATTTCATCGAATTACATTTTCACCGAATTATGATGGAGTAAGTAATCAGACCATTTGGGCGTGCTCTTCGCATGGAGGATTATGGAAGAGTACTGATGATGGAGAGTCGTGGGCAACGACTAATGCTGATTTTCAAATTCCTTACATTGCTATCGCAGACATTGCTGTGAGTCACCAAAATGAAGATCATTTAGTTGTGGCTACTGGATTTGCAGATGATAATATTCCTCTGCAGCTATACAATGGGTTACAGTTCTTTAACTCTCAGTATACCGCTGGAATCTATAGATCTTTTGATGGAGGAGAAACTTGGGAAGCAATTAATGACCAATTTTTCAATGAGAATTCTCCAGGGTATTCTTGTAGGAGAATTCAAATTAATCCAGCGAACGAAAATGAAGTGTATGTAGCTACGACGCAAGGAATGTATAAATGCTCTGATACTTTTGGAGTTTCTCCATCATGGGATTTAATAGAGGAACATAGTGTTGATCCCGACATTACTCTGGGTAATTATAGAGGTATTGAATACAAGCCAAATGAACCAGAAACTGTTTACTTTAGTGGAACAAGTATTTATAAATATGATACCTCTCTCAATCAGTATGAGGATATGTTTACTGTTGAATTTGGATTTGATTTGGAGACATTTGTTCAAGATAATGGAGAGATTGCTCAAATCAATATTGCGACCAGTGCGGCCAAACCAGAATGGCTCTATGCCTATGTTATTACGAATAGAGATGGAGTTTATTGCAATAGCTCAAGCACATTTATAGAAGAGTTCACTCAGCAGGCAAATGTTTTGTTTTATAATGGAACAGAATGGTCTATTTTATATTCGTTTCATAAATATTCCGCAGATTGTGTTCAAAATAGTTTTGCTTCTGGCTCAGAATCTGTATCAAATACATGGAATGCCATTAGTGTCCATAATGAAAATCCTGATTTGATTGCTATTGGACATACTAAAATAAGAGGCTCGGTTGATAGTGATCCTTTAAATTCTATTCTCGATACCAATCCAGACCAACTCCAATTTGAAATTAAATCACCATATGGTGGAAGTACAAGACATGCTGATTGTCACGATTTAAAGTTTAGTCCACAAAGTTCAATTGTTCGGTTATTTGAAGCTGGTGATGGAGGTATTTCTGTTAAAGAAAGTTTTAGTGGAATAGGAAATTGGTTTAAAAAGTGCAATGGAATTAATGCCCACATTATTTGGTCATACGATGATAGTGACTTTGATTATAATATCATTAGCCAGGGTCAACATGATAATGCCACATATTTCAAAAATCCAGACTACAACAATGGGGCTTGGATCAAAATAGGTGCTGGAGATGGATACGGAACTAGGATAGATGATTATTATAGAAGGGTTTATCGATCTGGAAATACAGAGGTAAGAGTAAATAATTTCTACCAAACTCTAAGTAGTGATGACTCTTCGTGGGGGTCTGGTGCATCAGGTTTAATGGATCCGAATACTCCTAATGGAAATAGCAATAAGAAACCCTTTGATAATGGGTTCGATAGTAGAAAGGCAGATGTACAAAGCGGCTTTGAAATACACCATATTAACGATGGATTACCCATTTTTGGTATGACAGAACTGCATCAACAGCTTCAGCAAGATTTAGTTCCAGAAAGTGACCCTAACGCAGTCTCAAATAATTGGTCTCCCCCATTATCTGATTTGCGAATGACAGAGGCGTGGAAGGGACATCGTATGATTACTGACTTTTCTATTGCTGAAAGTGATCCGAACTATGTTTATGTCGCTATTCGTCAAAGCATTAGCAATGGTGCTGATACAGATCCTGCCGATCCACATTTCTTTATTAGTACGACAGGGTTTGGAAATAGTGTAGAAACAGGTGATGCAGAGCCAGTATTTAAGGACTACATACAATATCTTCCTGATTATGAATATGGAGGTGAGCTTACTAAGCCCATAGTAACAGATGTTGCTGTTTCCACAACTGATCCGAAAAGAGTATGGGTTACTTTTAATGGATTTGATGAGGATGTAAAGGTTTGGAGTACGGTAAACCCTGACAATATATGGCAAGAGGCTGATTTGACCCAATGGTATAACTTCGATCCCAATGGAAGTTTACACAACCTTCCTGCAAATAATATTGCTTATCAAGATGGAACCGATGACAGACTGTTCATAGGAACGGACGCAGGAGTTTGGACAAAAACAATGTGGGAAACTGACTGGACTAAATATGGAAATATGCCAGGAGTACGAGTAATGGAATTGAAAATTAACAGATGTTCAAATCAGTTAAGAGCCGCTACTTTCGGAAGAGGCATTATGGAAGTCGATATTCCAGAAGGAAGGCATTTAACGAATTCAAGAGAAATTTCAGAAGATACGGAATGGAATGAAGTTGGATATTCCACTCAAAATATTTTAGTAAAAACGGGAGTCACATTGACCATCAATGCAGATTTCTATATGCCAGCAAAAGGATATATCCGTGTAGAACCAGGAGCTGTACTAGTCGTTAGTGAGGGAGTGACGATTACTAATAAATGTGGTGCTCTATGGGGAGGAATAGAGGTTTGGGGGCAAGATGACCTTCCTCAGTACCCAGTGAATCAAGGAGTGTGTAAATTGAACGGTTGTACTCTTGAAAATGCGCATACGGGTGTGTGGTTAAGAAAGAATACGGAGACGTGTGAATATGTTCCTGGAACAGGAGGAGGAATTGTAGAAGCCAATGATGTAAAGTTCTATAACTGCTATATAGGATCAGAGTTTGCTCCCTATAGAGTAATCAATATTGCGAATACACCTTTATCCAATAGAAGCTATTTTAAAAATTGCGAATTTGTTGTTGATCAGGAAATCAATGGTGGATTTGAGATGAAGTATGGAATCCACTTAGATGATGTAAACAGAGTAGATATATATGGATGTGATTTCAGAAATGAGACAGTGGGATTGGCTGCTCCTCAGGGCATAGGAATTAAAGCTTCCAATGCTACTTTTAAAGCTATAGCGAGTTGCACACAAACTCTAGGGACGGGACAGACTTGTCCAGAGACATCTATGGATGGCAATACGTTTACTAATTTAGACAAGGGTATTTTAGCCTCTTCTACGGATCAACTCAATGCGTTTTCCGCAAAGAATTGTCATTTTGAGAAATGTGCTTACGGAATCAAAGCTAAAAATGTAAATCTGGCAGAAATTGAAAAAAACACCTTTAGCGTAAACCCTGATTTTCTTATAGAACCAGAAGTTCCAGCTTATGGAGTTCATTTACTGGCCTGTTCAAAATATACGGTAGAGAACAATGAATTTTATGGAGAACAAAATTCCGATTTAGAGAATGTAGGTATTGTTGTCTCAAAAAGTAATCCAGAGTTAGATGTGGATGCTACACAAGCAGACTACAATAGAATCTACCGTAATAAATTTCATGATTTATATGCAGGAACTATAGCACAGGGATCAAACTCCAGTGGATCAGGTATAGATGATATTGGCCTAGAGATATTATGCGGTGAATATGAAAACAATCAATTCCATATAGCTGTTACAAACGAAGGTAAGATAGAAGTACAACAAGGGAGTACCGCCAATGATGCGGAATATGCCGCTCGAAACTTTTTCTATACTCAGGATGTGGAAGAAGGAACACTAAAGGTGAATGAGGATTCAGAGGGGTTTATATACCTGTATTATAATTCTGAAGATCAGGAACCTAATCAAAATGGTGTCTCAAGTGAAGTATTTCCTTCTGAAATATTTAATGATGGTGAAGAGGAAATTTATCTTGATTTTTGCCCAGTACACACCATTTATAATTCTGGAGACAATATATATACTGTCAAAAGCAGGTATCAACAGGCTCAGGAGGAAGAACTCGAAAAGCAGCAAGAGGTAGAAGGATTGGAAGATGGTGGAAATTCGACTTATGTAGGTTCTATAATCACTGATTTAACCAGGACTTCTTTTGAAGTAAGAAATATTTTGTACCCTATGAGTCCTTATCTTTCTGAGAGGTCCTTAAAAGGTATTATTGAAAGACAAGTACCGCTTACAAATTGGCATTTAACTGAACTATTAATAGCTAATTCCCCACTCAATCTTGACGTATTGAATACCTATTATGAGAACGGCAGAATGGAGGATTTCTTTCATAATCTCATTTTATTGTATCAAACTGGTGAATCATCATTGAATTCATTAAAAGCGATTCAAAAGGAAGTGACGACAAACAAACAGTTGGCAAAATCAAAATATCTGAAACTAATCCTATTTGAACTTGAAGAGGCAGAGTTGGAGGCACATCAGTTAGAAGAAGTTTTGGAAGCCGAAAAAGCATCTACCGATCATCGATTCAAATTTGATCGAGCTTTACAGAGTGAAAATTATTTTATTGCCCAACAGCTTATTGATACCTATTCAAACTCTACGGGTAAAGATGCTTTCGGAGAAATCGCTCAAATACGATTGGATAGAAAAATGAGTGGTGATGATTGTTGTCAGCTTTCCGTCAACCATGTGAATATTTTGCAAAGTATTGCCGACTCAGAAAAAGAGGGTAAATTCTTAGCACAAGCTTTGCTGGCAAATGAGAATGAGATTGAGTCAGAAGAAATTATTATTTTGCCTGAGATTGGTATAAGAAAGAGTTTGAATAGTAAGGAGATGGATGAAGTTCAACAGCTGGAATTGTTCGAAATTTATCCAAATCCTACCTCTGATTTTGCCTATTTTACATTCCTGTTGCCTGAAGGGGTGAGTAAATCGTATATTTCCGTGTACGATACCAGTGGTAAACAAATGGAGCAAATAGATTTATCAGGTATTCGAAATGTATTGAGGTTGGATGTTTCCAACTACGATTCAGGAGTCTACGCTGTATCGTTTACTGTAGATGGCCGGATGATTTCGAAAAAATCAATGGTAGTTACTAAATAGAAAACAAACCATAGATCCAAAAGGGTATTCCCTTTTGGATTGTTTAAATTATGTTGAAAGGAATAAGTTTAATTATATCGCTAGTTGTTGTCCTTGTAGCAAATACACAGACATGGAATAAAGACTATGGCGTTTTTACTCCTTGGTGGGCGGAAGGAGCGGTAGACGTAGAATATATGAATGACAGTATTTATGTGATTTACTCTGATCAAAATCCAAATGGAGGTAGGAGATTGGTCATTTCTAACCTTGCATTCATTGATGGGAATATTAATTGGACCAAAATTTATGCCGCTGATTTTATATCAAGAACTGCTGGGTGGTCGAATTCCACTGATTTTGATGACAACTCTATGAAGTTTGTTTTGGCTCAACAATTCAAAACTTGGGAAGAAAATGTGGAAGGAGATGAAGATCTTGCTGAAATAGTTTTATTTGACCAAAATTTCGATACTCTTAAAACTCATGTTGTAGGTAATGGGACTGATTTTTACAGTTTGCTTCAGGCTCGTTTTTCAGATGATGGTGGTTACATTGCAGTAGGCTGGCTAGATGATATTGATGATGGTAATAAAATTTTACTAGCTAAGTACGACAGCGAAAATAATGAAGAATGGCAAACTACATCAGAAGCAATTCCAGGTTATCGTCACTTTACAAGGAGTGTAGTGTCGTTAAACAATGGAAAGTATATAACGGCAGGTAGTTTTAGACAAACGGCTATTTCAAACAATAGACCTCTTCTTGTTCTTCACAGCCCAACGGGACAATATTTAGATCACTTAATTTTGGGTAGTATTCAGTTTTCGCAAAGTTGGACGAGTATCAATCCTCTATCAGATGGTTCTATTTTAATGGGAGGAATTAAGAAAGAAAGCGAGGATGAAAGTTTTTATCATTTGATGAAACTAGACGCAGACTTGAATATTCTTTGGGAAAAGGAGCATGATGCCAATTCTCCAATTGCCTCATTAAGACAAGTAAAGGAAAATGAGGATGGAACATTAATAGGAGTAGGTATTTGGGTAGATCCTCCTACAGCCTATGAATATGGGGTCATTATGAAGTTTACCAGTGAGGGCGAACTTTTATGGGAACGAAAGTACCAGCATGCCACCGAGGGATTTGCAGTTCACAATAGACTTTATGATGTGGTAGAAATTCCTGAGAATGGTTATGTGGCCTGTGGAGAACGGAATGATTTGGAAACTGGACAAAATGCTTGGGTGATTAAAGTAGACCACATGGGGTGCTTAGTGGCTGGCTGTGATACAATCACTTCGGTTAATGAAATCAAGTCACTAAAGCAGATACAATTTTTAGTTGGTCCAAATCCAGTAAGTGATTATTTGAATGTTTTTGTACCTGGTTTATTTGGTCAGACTGAATCTAATTCTATTACATTGGAATTAAGAAACTTTGAAGGAAAACTTGTTGAGGCTATTCAAGTCGGAGAAAATGAGGCGACTTATATTGTGGACGTTAAAACGTATCATAGAGGGATATATATGTTATCTCTGATGGATGGGAATAAGATGCTGAACTCTACAAAAATTATCTTGGAATAAGGTTGAATCAGATAATAAGGAAGTCAGTAAGATTCAACAACTGGAGTTATTTGAAATTTACCCAAATCCTACCTCAGACTTTGCTTAATTTTACATTCATGCTACCTGAAGAGGTAAGTAAATCGTATATTTCCGTGTACGATACCAATGGTAAACAAATGGAGCAAATAGATTTATCAGGTATGCGGAATGTACTAAGACTAGATGTTTCCAATTATGATTCAGGAGTGTATGCGGTATCGTTTACGGTAGATGGGCACATGATTTCGAAAAAATCAATGGTAGTTGTTAAATAGAAAATAATACTTTATATCTGGAAGGGCATCACCCTTCCAGATGGGTGTACGACAAATTTCACAATTGCCAGTTTGTAATTAAACTATTGGTTTTAAGAGTTTGTTTAAATAACGATTAAGATTATGTTTTTTAATAAACGACAGACATCTATACTATGACAACAGAGACTCCAGTTCAAATTTTCAATAGACTCTACGAAGAATGGAAAAACAATTCCAATCGAATCAATAACGGACATGATTATGAACAAACATATGCAGCAATGATGGAAAAGGTTGGACAAGAAGTTTTACAGAGTAGTGTAGGGGAATTTTCAGAAAACAAAAACTTAAAAAAAAAGTCCAGACCAGTTTTGGAAAAATAGAGATGAGAAAAGACCATCTACTAGGCCAGAGTTCCTCCTCATTTAGCATTAGTAGCTATGCCCAAGAGCTAATGTGTTATGTTGGTCAGCATATGGTTTTTACAGAAGCAGAAGAGCTGTTCTTGAAATTGAAAGGAGTCAGTATAAATGCCAAACAAATAGAGCGTGTTAGTCACTATTATGGAGAGCTTATAGAAGAGCAAGATGCTAAAAGGATAGAAGAAGGAGGTATCCAGAATTATGCCCAAGAGGAACGAGGACAGTTACATTATGCTATGTTAGATGGGTCGATGTTTCTGACACGTGAGCAAAAATGGAAAGAAGTCAAGGTTGGGCGAATTTTCAAAGCCAACGATCAGGTTGAAATATCAAATAAAAGAAACATGATTACAGACTCTCAATATGTAGCCCATCTAGGTACTCATGAAGAGTTTTTGCCAAAATTCGAATATTACCTTGACCAACTTAAGTCATTAGTTATTGTAGCGGATGGAGCAAAATGGATTTGGAAATGGGCTGATGCCATCTATCCAGACGCCACCCAAATACTTGACTTTTATCATGCAAAAGAGCATTTGTGCGAATTTGCCAAAAAGTACTTTGGAAGTAAGAACAAGCGAAGTCAATGGATAGAAGAACAAAGCCAGATTATGTTAGAGGATGATATAGAGATCGTTATCCTAAATTTGAAAGAACTGTCTCCAAGCAGAGCTAAAAAAACGGAAGAAAAAAGGCAACAGCTCATTAAGTACTATAATCGAAATTGTAAAAGAATGCGCTACAATGTCTTTCTAAAAAGAGGCTTGTTGATTGGTTCAGGAGCAATCGAATCTGCTCATAGAAACGTACTGCAAAAACGGATGAAACTAAGTGGTCAACGATGGACTACACCTGGCTTCCAGCAAATCGCTAACCTTCGAGTTGCTTACAAAAGCAATACATGGCACAAAATCAAGGATTTAACAAGAAAAGCCGCTTGAAGGAAATTTGTCGTACACCCTTCCAGATTGTTTTAATTATGTTGAAAATAATAAGTTTAATTATATCACTAGTTGCAGTCCTTGTTGCAAATACACAGACATGGAATAAGGATTATGGTGTTTTTACCCCTTGGTGGGCAGATATAGCAAGATCAATTGAATATCAAAACGACAGTATCTATGTAGTTTACTCAGATCAAAACTCAAATGGAGGAAGAAGACTAATTATCTCAAATCTTTCAACAGAAAATGGATTGATTAATCGATCAAAAATCTTTGAAGAAAATTTTATTTCAAGAAACTCTGGAGGTGATAACTCCACTGATTATAATGGAGAAAAATACGTTATAGCAGAAGAATATAGAGTTTGGAGAGAAGAAGATTCTGAATATGATAATTATGGTGAAACAATACTTTTAGATCAAAATTTTGACACCCTTCGTACGAGAATTATAGGAAATGGTATTGATGTATATAGTCTTCTTCAAGCCCGTTTTACTCAAGATGGAGGATATGTTGCGGTAGGGTGGCTAGATGATAGTGACTCTGGTTCCAAGATACTCTTGGCAAAATATGACAATGAAGGGCATGAGGAATGGGTCACGGCTTCGGAAGTATTTGATAATAACTGGCATGTAACAAGGTGTGTAATACCATTGAGTAACGGGAATTATGTGACAGGAGGAAGTGTTCGTCAGGCAATTACTACTCCCAATCGCCCTATTTTAACACTGCATGACCAAAACGGAAATTATCTTTCCCATCGAGTTTTTGGAAACATACAATACTCTGAAGGATGGGCAAAAATCAATCCGTTATCTGATGGTTCCATTTTAATGGCGGCAATTAAGAAAGAAAGCGAGGATGAAAATTTCTATCATTTGATAAAGCTCGATGCCGATTTAAATATAATTTGGGAAAAGGAACACAATGCCAATTCTCCAATCGCTTCTTTAAGGCAGTTAAAAGAAAATGAAGATGGAACATTAATAGGAGTCGGTATTTGGGTAGATCCTCCTACAGCGTATGAGTATGGAGTCATTATGAAGTTTACAAGCGAAGGAGAACTTTTATGGGAACGAAAGTACCAGCATGCCACCGAGGGGTTTGCCGTTCATAATAGATTCTATGATGTGGTGGAAATTCCAGAAGGGGGTGGGTATGTGGCTTGTGGAGAAAGAAATGATTTGGAAACTGGACAAAATGCTTGGGTGATAAAAGTTGATAGCTTAGGTTGCTTAGTAGCCGGTTGTGATACAATCACTTCGGTAAATGAACTTGAGTCAATAGAACAAGTACAATTTTTAGTTGGCCCGAATCCAACTAGTGATTATTTAAATGTATTTGTACCAGATATTCATAGGCAGACAGAATCGAATTTCATTTCACTGGAACTAAGAAACTCTGAGGGGAAACTTATAGAGACTGTTCAAGTAGGAGGATATGAAGCCACTTATATTTTGGATGTTAAAAGTTATGATCGAGGATTATATGTTATCTCTATGATGAATGGTAACAAGGTACTTAGCCATAAAAAAATCATATTGGAATGAAAGTAATACGGATTTTACAAATAGTATCTTATTTATTTATATGCTCAGCTGTCAATGGACAAGATTATGTGCCTTTTAGCACTGATTATGCTAAATGGAATGAGTCATCAAATTTTATTGGTATAGGGTTTTGTGGTTGGAGCAATGATTATCATGAAATGTTTGGAGATACAGTTATTTTAAATACTGTGTATAAGAAAATGTATTTTCATCGTGGAGGAGGCTTTTTCTCAGAAGATGTAATTTATGCTGGGGGATTGCGTGAAGATGAATCCAAGCAGATTTATTTTAGACCTTCCTTGTTATCTACAAATAATTTCGACAATGCACTTTTAAAGCTATAGCGAATTGCACACAAATTCTAGGGACGGGACAGACTTGTCCAGAGACATCTATGGATGGCAATACGTTTACTAAATTAGACAAGGGTATTTTGGCCTCTTCTACAGATCAACTCAATGCGTTTTCCGCAAAGAATTGTCATTTTGAGCAATGTGCTTATGGGATCAAAGCTAAAAATGTACACCTAACAGAAATTGAAAAAAACACCTTTAATGTAAATCCTGATTTTCTTATTGAACCAGAAGTTCCAGCCTACGGGGTACATTTACTGGCCTGTTCAAGATATACGGTGGAGAACAATGAATTCTATGGAGAGCAAAATTCCGATTTAGAAAATGTAGGTATTGTTATTTCAAAAAGTAATCCTGAATTGGATGTGGAGGCTACACAGGCAGATTACAATAGAATATATCGTAATAAGTTTCATGATCTTTATGCTGGATCTATTGCTCAGGGGTCAAACTCCAGTGGAACTGGTATAGATGATATTGGACTAGAGATATTGTGTGGTGAATATGAAAATAATCAATTCCATGTAGCAGTTACAAACGAAGGGACAATAGAAGTACAACAAGGGAGTACTGCCGATGGTGCTGATTATGCTGCTCGAAACTTTTTCTATACTCAGGATGTAGAGGAAGGAACGCTGAAGGTGAACGAGGATTCAGAAGGGTTTGTGTATCTTTATTATGACAGTCAATATCAAGAGCCGAATTCAAATAGCATTTCAAATGAAGTTTTTCCTTCTGTTCTGTTTTTTGATGAAGACGATGAGATTTATGAAAATTTCTGCCCTATCCACACCATTTATAATCCTGGAGATAATATATACACAGTAAAAAGTAGATATATCGAAGCTCAGGAAGAAGAACTCGAAAAGAAACAGGAAGTGGAAGAATTGGAAGATGGCGGGAATTCGACTTATGTAGGTTCTGTCATCAATGATTTAACCAGGACTTCTCTTGAAGTAAGAAATACGCTGTATCCTATGAGTCCTTATCTTTCTGATAGAGCGTTGAAAGGTATTATTGAAAGGCAAATACCGCTTTCAAATTGGCATGTAACGGAATTGTTAATCGCTAATTCTCCTCTCAGTCTTGATGTATTGAACACCTATTATGAGAATGGCAGAATGGAAGATTTCTTTCACTACCTTATTTTACTATATCAAACTGGTGAATCATCATTAAGTTCATTAAAAGCAACTCAAAAGGAAGTAACCACGGACAAGCAATTGGCGAAATCAAAGTATTTAAAACTGATCTTATTTGAGCTTGAAGAGGCAGCGCTTGAGGCACATCAGTTAGAAGAAGTTTTGGAAGCCGAAAGAGTATCCACTGACTATCGATTCAAATTTGACCGAGTACTACAGAGTGAGAATTACTTTATTGCTCAGCAACTCATCGATACGTATCCGAACTCTTCTGAAAAAGATGCTTTCGGGGAAATTGCTCAAATACGATTGGATAGAAAAATGAGTGGTGATGATTGCTGTCAACTTTCTGTGAACCATGTGAATATTTTGCAAAATATCGCCGACTCGGAAAAAGAGGGTAAATTCTTAGCACAAGCTTTGTTGGAAAATGAGAACGAAATTGAGTCAGAAGAAATTATTATTTTGCCTGAAGCCGGTACAAGAAAGAGTTTGAATAATCAGGAGGCGGATAAAGCTCAATGGCTGGAGTTGTTCGAAATTTACCCAAACCCTACCTCTGATTTTGCTTACTTTACATTTATGTTACCTGAAGAGATAAGTAAATCGTATATTTCGATATACGATACCAATGGGAAACAAGTGGAGCAAATAGATTTATCAGGGATCAGAAATGTATTAAGACTAGATGTTTCCAATTATGATTCGGGAGTGTACACTACATTGTTTACGGTAGATGGACACATGATTTCGAAAAAATCAATAGTAGTTGTTAAATAGAAAATAATACTTTATATCTGGAAGGGTATCACCCTTCCAGATTGTTTTAATTATGTTGAAAATAATAAGTTTAATTATATCACTAGTTGTTGTCCTTGTTGCAAATACACAGACGTGGAATCAAGATTATGGTGTTTTTATACCAGCGTGGACAGATATAGCAGTAGATGTGGAATATAATAATGATAGTCTTTATCTGGTTTATTCTGATCAAAACCCGAATGGAGGTAAAAGGTTAGTTGTTTCTAATCTTTTCTTGTCGGATGGTAACATTAATTGGATCAAGACTTATAGCGTCAATTTTGTATCAAGAACAGCGGGAGAGGATAATTCTACAGATCATAATGAGATTTCCGAAAAATTTGTTTTGGCTCAACAATATAGAGTTTGGCTCGAAGACATGGAAGAGCTTAGAGGTTTTGCGGAGGTGGTAGTGTTCGATCAAAATTTTGATACATTGAAAACACATATCATAGGAAATGGAATTGACTTTTATAGTTTAGTTCAAGCACGTTTTACAGAAGATGGGGGATATATTGCAGTAGGTTGGCTAGATGCTGCTGAAGATGGAAATGAAATTTTATTAACGAAGTATGACAGTGAAGATAATGAAGAGTGGCAGACTTTTTCAGAAGCGATTCCTGGCCATCTACATATCATGAGAAGCATTGTGCCATTGAGTAATGGGAATTATCTCTCTGCGGGAAGCTATAAACAAACGGTAATTTCAAATAGTAGACCTCTCCTTGTTCTTCATGATCATGATGGTGAATATCTAGACCATCTAATATTTGGGAATATTCATCATTCGGTATCACGAATCTCAATCAACCCCTTATCTGACGGTTCTATTTTAATGGGCACGATTAAGAAAGAAAGTGAGGATGAAAGTTTCTATCATTTAATAAAACTAGATGCCGATTTAAATATTATTTGGGAAAAAGAGCACAATGCCAATTCTCCAATCGCTTCTTTAAGGCAGTTAAAAGAAAATGAAGATGGAACATTAATAGGAGTCGGTATTTGGGTAGATCCTCCTACAGCGCATGAGTATGGAGTCATTATGAAGTTTACAAGCGAAGGAGAACTTTTATGGGAACGAAAGTACCAGCATGCCACCGAGGGGTTTGCCGTTCATAATAGATTCTATGATGTGGTGGAAATTCCAGAAGGGGGTGGGTATGTGGCTTGTGGAGAAAGAAATGATTTGGAAACTGGACAAAATGCTTGGGTGATTAAAGTAGACGATAAGGGGTGTTTGGTGGCTGGCTGTGATACGATCACTTCGGTAAATGAAATCAAGTCACTAAAGCAGATACAATTTTTAGTAGGACCAAATCCAGCGAGCGATTATTTAAACGTTTTTATTCCTGATCTTCCAGAGCAGATTATATCCAATAATCTTTCTCTGGAATTAAGAAACTTAGAAGGAAAACTGATAGAAACTCTTTCTTTAGGAGCTCAAAACACTACTTATATTGTAGATGTAAGAAATTATGAACGAGGTATATATCTATTGTCGTTATCAAATGGGAATGGAATACTCAAGTCTCAAAAAATTTTCTTGGAATGAAAAGAATTCAATTATTAATGTTAACTCCAGTTTTACTTTTTCTTTCGAAGGGATATGGACAGGACTATGTGCCCTTCAACAGCGAATATGCTAAATGGAATGAAGCCACTTATGTCATCGGCTTGGGTTTTGAAGGTTGGAGTAACCAGATAATTGAATTAAACGGAGATACACTTATAGGTGACACTCTTTATAAGAAGGTTTTCCACAGCACTGAGGATATTTACATCGGAGCTCTTAGAGAAGATTCTTTGAAACGTATTTATTTCAGACCTCATGATACAGAAGGTCTATTGCAAGATGACTATTCGTTGTGGTTTCCTTCGTTTAATGAAGATTATTTATTGTACGACTTTGACAATATTCAAGTGGGAGATACATTGAATTATGCTAATTATGCTGAGTTGGAAGAAAATGAAGCCTATTCCTACATAGTTATGGAGCAAGATTCCATTTTGATAGGAGGTCAATACAGAAAAATTTATGAGTTAGAATCTCCTCCTGTATTAGGTGGAATAAACCATTTTGTAGAGGGTGTTGGAAGCCTCAGGGGGCTTCTAGGTCCCTATGAGAATTATAGTGATCAACTTAATGAGTCCATTTTGACTTGTTACGAAGACACGGATACTTTCTATGAAAATGAGTCGCTATCGTTTTACAATAATGACTGGAATACTCAGATTGTTGATTGTAAAATGGAGAATATCATCAATGTCGAAGAATATAGATCACTAGATTTCTCAATTCATCCGAATCCTTCCTCAGATATCTTAAATCTCTCAATTCCGACAAGTTTGCAAAATTTGGAGAATTTGATTATAGAAATAAGACAAGTGGATGGACGAATAATTGAATCACTTTCTCTGATAGATTTATCAAATTCTAATCAGATGAACATTCAACATTATTCTTCTGGTGTCTATGTATTCAGTTTAATTAATAAGGATTCAGAAGTGTTTTCAGAGCGAGTAATTATTGATGATCAGTAGCATTTCGGCAGCAATGAATATTCTACTCTGCCACGGCCACTCAAAGAAATGAACTGTCTCGATGCAAGCATGCGAGGTATTTAGTAGGCGAAAGCTTTTTCAATGAAAACCTTAGGTTTTCAAACTTTCCTCTTTGTACAATATAAACATCGGGGAAATGAACTACCCCGCGACCCAAGGGTACGGGGTAGTTCATTTCTTAACGATTTTATTGGTTATTATTTGATGTCCTAAATCTAAGTTAACGGAATAAACACCGATAGGATAATCTTCTAGATGGACAAACACTTTTCTATCATAGACATCTATTTGGGGGACAATGGACTCACCTAAAAAATTATAAATGGTAATGTCATTTGAGCTGATTTGAGTATTGATTCTATCCACTGAAATAATAAATTCTCCATTGGAAGGATTGGGGTAAATTGTAATATCAGAAGGGGAAACCTGCTCTGATATATTGTCAAAAAAGAGCCCACAATAAGAAAATGGGTCCAGATCTCCATAGATTAAATTGGTGAAGCTAGCAGTGCACATAAGAGATGCGTAAGTACCTCCTAGAGCTTGTTCAGGTGCTGGTGTGTGAAAGAAAGACCCCGTAGATCCTATTCCTTCAATCCATCTGTGGTGATAACTACCTGAGCTATTAACATCTGATAAGTACAGTTCTTTTCTTTCATAACCGTTAATAGTGACAATTTCTATTTGGTCAACTCTAAGATCGATAAGATTGTATGTAGCTATTCCCTGTGCCTCACTCCTAAGCTGATAAATACCAGAAATGGTATCTCCAGTTTCAACGGCAAAATCATATAACAATAATTCTGTAGTCGTTTCTACTGTTTCGGTACTGACGTTAACCGTTTGTAACTCTGCACCTGCTCCCTCAGGAATGTAATACACTCTGTTGTTATCATTTCTAACTGAACCAATAACTCCTCCATTGGATGCATAAATTTTAGTGTATGTAATGTCATTGATGTCAACAGTTTCACCACCCGCATTCAGCTCAGTCATATATTCAGTGACATCTGTGTCTATTATTGATTGGACAGAATAGTGCCATTGCATACTTTCGAAAGGTATCTGCTCAAGATCCTGAGCACTGATGAAATATGTAGATGAGATAAATAAGGTAAGGATAATTGATTTCATGGTTTTGGTTTATATAAATACTTTCTCAGATTGGTTTACCCTACTATTGACAAGAAACAACTATAAAGGATAAAAACATTACTCGTCTTTTAATATTAAATTCAGCTGAATAGCCTTCCAAATTAACTCGAATGGCGATTTTACTTCAAGTTTCTTTATCACGTTTTTTCTATGAGTCTCCACAGTCCTTAGACTTATGTATAGCTTATTCGCAATTTCCTTATTCATATAGCCAGTAGCGATAAGTCCTACAATCTGTTTTTCTCTTTTAGTTAAGTGAGGAATCTCCTTAGTTTTATCATCAAGTAACATAATTTGCTCTCCAGATGAAATATCGATTATTGCCCCAGCAGTAGACATAGAATTAGGAATTAGAGGCATAATAGATACTGAACCGAAATTCATTAAGACATCCCCAGTGTGAGAAACCTTAACAATACTATTTTGCTCTAACACTCTTGTGTATTGACCGTCTTTCTTTTTTATTCGATATGAAAGAAGCGCCCTCAAGTTTTTAATATGATCTGAACTTTGAGTTTTAGCATAGTCCATAAATTGACTGATCATACTATCACAATATATAGTATCGTCTGGATGAATAAATTCTTGCATAAATTTCACTACTCCCAGCTTATCTACTAATTCAATATTTATACCCATCATGTCATTTGCGTTATCACTGATATACAGGTATTTTAAATTGAGAAAATCAAAGATAAAATAGAACTGACCATCCATAAAATTCAACATCTTAAGTCTCTCCTTAATATCTACTATGTCTAATTCCTCCTGACAGAGTTTAGTGGCTTTTTGAAGAACATTAAGTGTGTTTTCTAATTCAGAAGAAGAAGTCATGATAATTATTGATTAGTACTAAGAACGTGAAAATCTACCGAGTATTGGGTATTGTCCTGTGCCATATTATTGAGCAATTTTGAACAATAGTAAAGAGTAATGGCTTTTCTCAGATGATTTAATCAATCAAAAAAGTTGAAAAAAAACAATTTAACACCTATAATATCGGAGATGATCTAAGTCTGACAGTGTATGGATTGCACATGAGAAATACGAATAATGATTCTGATAGAGTCCGCGGAAACAAAAGACGCTAATCATCAATTCACAATAAGCTGAAAATCATTTTTTTTAACGGAAGAAAACCCTCTCCAAAAACCAAGAATTATAAGTCTTTCACAAAAAGAAGGAGATTAAGAGTTAATGCAGCAAATCCAATTTATAATCGTATTATCAGCTATTCTTTCCAGCCAACCAATCGTTTTTGGACAAGATGAAAATTACACGAATTACACAACACAAGACGGCTTACCCAGCAATCAGGTTTATCAAATTATTGAAGATGATCTAAGCTATCTATGGTTTTTAACCGATATGGGGATCAGTAAATATGATGGATATGAGTTTGAAAATTACAGTACTGCAGATGGTCTATCCGATAATGTTTTTTTTGATGCGCAGAAACATAGTGATGGATCGATATGGTTACTCGCCATGAACAGCACCATTACTATTATTTCTAAGGACGGATTTAAAAAGTATAAATACAACAACAAGCTAAATAAATTTGAATCATTCCTTCCTTCTAGATTGTTTCTTGGTCTAGATTATATCAAAATATCTTACATCAAGGGTCATGGATATGTTCAAATGTCCAATGATGGTGATTTAGTCTCTCAAGTATCAAGCAAAGGCGAGAAGGGATTTTCTATTATTGATTCATCTAATTTTTATTATGAGTCTACGATCCAACCAAAATTAGATCTAAAAAATTCGTACAACTCTCTTATAAAAAAGAAGCAGTTTTCTAGAAACAGTGGATTCTTTATGCCTGATGGAGAAACTATTGTTCTATTATACGAAAGAGATTCGGTTTTAATTCAAAATAATGACACCTCAAAATCTCTCTTTTTACCCTATTATTTAAAAACGGGAATCATTGACTCAGAACACTTCTGGGTCAGTTCAAGTAAAATTGGAATATCGATTTTTGATGTCAATGGTAACCAAACAAATAATTTTTTAAAAGGAAAATGGGTGACCAATGTCTGGGTAGACGCAGAAAATTCACTTTGGATATCAACTCTTTATCACGGTGTTTTCATAAAGCCCGATGTGGACAATGTAAAATCTATCCTGAAAAATGCTCATATCATTGATCTTGAGAAAAATGAATCATGTGATTTGTACTTGTCCTATCACAATGGAGATGTAAGCAAAAAGAGTAAGACTTCCTTTAATAAAATCTACAAAAGTAGCACTGGGAGTTTACCGAGTATGGTTTATGACGATATAAATGATGAGTTGATTTTTGCTTCGGATTCAAAACTCTTTAGAGAGGGTAAGTCAGAACATTTGAATACGTTAGGTTTTCCACATAGACATCAACTAATTTTGCTTCCAAACGAGACTCTCGGTATTGGTAATATTGATGGGTTTATCATGTGGAGAGATGATATAAGTAAATGGTTACTGAGACAGAGAGTATATTCGGCCATCTATCATCAATCAAAAATTTTAGCAGGAACCAGAAATGGCCTGTATATCCAAAATGAGGAAACAGATAGTATCGCCTTAATAAAAAGTTCTGTCTACGATGGAAGAATCAATGTAATTACTGAAATTAATGGTCACATTTTTTTAGGAACCCATGGGCATGGTGTATTGGTACTTAATGAAAATCTTCAAGAAGTTTTACAAGTTATCAATGACGATCAAATTCCAAGTAATTTTGTCTCAAGTATTGTTTCTAAAAATGATTCTACTTTCTGGGTTTGTACCAAAAAAGGTATTTCTCAAATAACATTGAACAACAACTTAGAAACTATAAAAAGTACATCGATCAATCAAAATCAGGGGTTAACATCTACAGAAGTTAATGATGCCATGTTGCTTGGAGATACACTATGGATTGCTACAAATCAGGGACTGTTTACCGTTTGTTCTAGCTACTTTGATAAACAACCCGTAATCAAAGATTATCGATTGCATTTTACTGAAACACTTGTAAATGATGAAGTTGCTAGTGCATTGGATTGTAAAGGGTTGGCATATGATCTCAACCGACTTTCCATTTCCTTTTCTGCAATCGCCTTTTCTTTATCAGAGTTAGACTATAGATACCGACTAATAGGGGCTACAGATAACAAATGGAATTATACGAAAGAGCGCAAGGCTATTTATACGAATTTACTTCCTGGTGAATACCATTTTATGGTACAAATCAAAGGAGAGAATGAATCATGGGAAGAGAATGAAATTGCACTAGAGATTAAAATTCACGCTCCTTTCTGGAAAACATGGTGGTTCATTTCTTTAACCATCGGTTCATGCATATTCCTTGTGTACCTTTTCTTTAGGTTTCGGGTTTTATTGTACAACAAAGATTTAGTAAGTGAATTGCTGCGACAATTGCTTAAACGATTAAAAAGAAAGAGCCCCAACATTGTTGTCAAAGAAGGTAACAAAACCGTAAAAATTCAGTCGAGAGATATTTACTATGTTAAATCTGAAGGAAATTACCTAGAAATAATACATGAGGATGGAAAAGCCATCATCAGACATAAAATTGGTGCGTTTCTATCTTTAGTACCAGACCCAATTGAATTCGTTCAAATTAGAAGATCTTATATTGTCCGAATTGATAATGTGCAGCAAGTGGGTAAAGATTATGTTGTGGTCAATGGACAAAACCTTAAAGTAGGTTCAACTTATTTGGATGTATTGAAGAAAATTCAATTGTAGTTTTTGGTAGTCAGGCAAGTGTATTTGGCTACGATTTATAAGCAAATTTAATTCCCCACTTCACCTGTTTCTAATTAAACTGAGATAAATTTTTCACAGAATGGAGAGAGCTTGTTTGAGTTCATCACTTTTTCATTAGAAGTTCGTCACTTTCCTCTGAATTCAAAGGGTTCAAGATGAAACTACAATTTAGTTTAGCAGAAAATTTAAAAGAAACTATGAAAAATTTGAATCACTTATTTCAACATTTAAAACGTGATACTGATATGAAAGAAATGAGATTTACTACAAAATTTATGCTGACCCTTTTAGGAATGTTATTAGTTAAGTTAGTTTATGCTCAAGCTACCGTTGCAATACAACCAGATGCAGTAGCGGGAAAGGATGCGCTTGTACACGAAAATAATCCGAGCACTAATTTTGGAAACAGTCCGGACATTATTTCATTTGATTGGACATTCTCAGGAATTGAGGCACGAGGATACTCCCTTCTTCAATTTGATTTGTCAACCCTACCAATAGGTTCAACAATCATAGAAGCAACACTCTCTTTGTACCACAATCCTACATCTAATTCAGCAGGCCAGGCAGGGAACAATGCCTGTTATTTAAAAAAGATCACATCTAATTGGGATGAGAATCTGGTTACATGGAATACAATTCCAAACTCAACAGATACGAACCAGGTACTCCTGACAACCAGTACTTCTGCAAACCAAGACTACCCTAACATTGATCTTACAGATTTTGTAACAGATTGGTATTCTGACCCTCTATCAAATCATGGCATTTTACTAGAATTAATTGATCAATCATTGTATAATAGTATGATATTTTGTTCAAGTGATTACTTAGACTCTACTTTAAGGCCTAAACTTGAAGTCACTTATTCCATAGTTGATTCTATATCTGAAAATTCAGAAGATGGTGTAACGTTTAACTTATTTCCTAATCCTGCTTCAGATTTTATAACAATCGACCTAGGAGATTACAATTCAGAATTAGTTTCAATTGACATTATGAACTCTACAAATCAGCTTATTCAACGAAGATCTATGCTTAGCTCTAACATGCCGATTGATGTATCTGGTTATTCAAAAGGGATATATCTCATCAAGGTTTATTCTGATAGCTTTATTTCTACAAAAAAATTAATTGTAGAATAAAAAAACCATACTGAATGTAATTGGGATAAGAGAGAAACAAAATTATATCTCAAGAATATTTCTAAGCAACAAGACGGATAAAGTGAATTCCAAATCTGATTTGTTTCTAATTCAAGAGATAAATTTTCCACAGAATGGAGAGAGCCGGTTTAAGTTCGTCACTTATTCATTAGAAGTTCGTCACATCCCTATAAATTCAGTGGGTTTAGGATTAATCTACACTTTAATTTAGCAGAAAATTTAAAAGAAACTATGAAGAATTTGAATCACTTATTTTTAACCCTTTGCCTATTATTAATTGCTTTATTTGGATTTTCACAACAACCACAATGGTATATTAAGAACACTGAAGCTACTGTTCCATATCCCACAGATGGAACAGGAAACCCTTCCTATTTATTTAATTTCATAGCCAACACCTCACTTGGCACCCCGCAGGTCTCCATACCTCCGTATCTGCAAGACAATGATCTGCCTGGTAATAATATAAATATAGAGGCCGTATACTCATTAAAGGAAGCGGACAATGCTATATATGATGAAAATGGGGATTTAGAGATCTTTATAGCACAAGATATGGTATATGACGTTAATGGTACTTTTTTGAATCGATTAACTGACGCAAATGGTAGTTGGTTTCCATTTACAACAAACAATGGAGGTATTCAAGATCGTGATTTAGCGATTTGTAGAGTACCTGAATCTTGCAGTAAATATTATATTATTAGATATGCCCCTATCAATAGTACAGCTAATTACAGGCTTCATTACTACATTTATGATACCAGTACTAATCATTTTGAAGATCAATTGGGAGTTTCTATTCAACATGCAAATTCTACTCTCTCAATAGAAGGTGAAGTACTTGGAAATCTCGTTACAACCAACAACGTACTTAGTAACATAGGTCAACTAGGAGACACTAATTTAGCAATATCCAAACTAAATCACAACAACGAAAGGCTTCTTTTTTTTGGGACGAAAAACGATATTTTCTTGGCAAGGATAGATAATTCAGGAATCAATTTCACACCCACCACAAATAATGCGCTTGGACAATTTTTTCCGACATACCCATGGAATGGTGCCCATCCTTTTCCAAGTTTTGGTTCTCAAATAACTGAAATGGAGGTTATTCAATTAGCAAATGGGAGTTATAGACTCGCTAGAGTGTCTGGCTTAAATGGTACAAAGAGAGTTTTTATTGTTAATGTAAATAGCGATGGAACGCTAAATACGGTAAACCCGTACGATTATTTCACCTATTCAGGACACATTCGAGGTGTAGAGTTTTCTCCAGATGGAAATCACTTGTATGTAACAAAGCTTGAGCGACCACATATTCAGTACGTTGATGTTACAACACACAACAACCCATTCCATACTCTTAGTTTACCAAGCCCTCACAATTCCGATACATACAGGGAGCAGTTTCAAATTGGTTCTATTGAAATGGCACATGATGGCAAAATGTACTTTGCTGGGTACAATGGGTTAAGCAGTTTAGCCGATCCAAACAATCCTAATGGAGCCACAAACTCTTCAAATTGGATAGACAATGCTGTTCCTCATAATATTGATGAAATGTATTCAAATACTAATCAACAAAGTAATCCATTAATCCCTCTTCCAGAGCAAGTCGATGGTGAACTGTTATACACACCAATGACCAATTTGGGTCCATTTTATAATTGTGGGAATACTATAACATCTGGTTGCGTCAACGATTATCTTGGATTTGAGTACAATTGGTACCAAACCAATCCTTGGACAGGGGTTTCTGTATTAGTTGGATCTGGTAATTGCTTTACACCTGAAACTCTTGGAAATAGTTCTTATACATTGAAGGTAACAGATGAAAACAAATGCACCAAATCGTATCAAATCGATTTTATTAATAATACACCTCAACTCCCTCAATTACCCGATGTTCAATATTGTTCATTGACAGAGGATTGTCCAATAGTGGGATGGAACTTAAACCTAAGTGATTATCCAAACATCACATCCACCCAATGGTATTACAATGGTTCACAAATAGATCTAGGTAGTCAAGTACAATTGAATATTCCCTGTCAATCTGAAGGGATAGGAGACGGTTCTTTTTCTACGCCAGATGAATATTCTGTCGTAGTCAATTCTGCTTGCGGAACCCAAACATTCTCGTTTACAGTAACAAATGTTTATCAGCATTTTAGTGCAAGTATAATAGCCAATATTGAAACTCAAACTTCTGGGAACCAAGTCCTGTTTCACCCTGAATTATCCATGAATTCTACTTTCGCTTTTAGGTGGACCGTTAATAAGAATGGAAACTTTCTGGGCATATTTAACAATTATCAAACACCATATTTTACGTTTAGTTCTGGGGATCAGTTTGAGGTCAATTTATTCGTTACCAATTTTGAAAATTGTCAATCATACAGTAGAACAATAGAATACAATGTACCCGAAAATGTTACCAGTGGTAATAGTGCTGAAACTCCATGGTCTGAGGGAATGGTATTGGAGGCAAATCCAAATCCAGTGGCAAATCTGCTCAATTTAACCATTGAGAATTCCAATTCTGATCATCATCAAGCTACCATTTTGAATTTAGATGGAAGAATTCTTTTGGAAACTACTGTGTTCAATAATAGAATTGAAATTGACATGAGCAGCTTCGCTCCTGGCAACTATTTCGTAAGAGTTTTCAATGAATTTGAAAGTGCATCTGCTAAGATAATTAAGTACTAAAGGCTCCAGTTTAAGCAACATTATAGAAAAACGGACTCGATCTTGAGAGATCATAACATAGCATTGGTAACCCTAGAATCAAATAGTCATCCTTGGACAAGGAGTTTTTTGTCCAAAATCATTTAATTTTTAATAAAAACAAAATCATGAAATTTACTTTAAAGACACTTGCATTACTTCTATTAGTATTATTATCAGTTGAATCCTGCCATGCATTAACTGTATCAAACGGAATAACTACATTGGGTAATATTAACTTAACAGAAGACATAATAATAGAGTCCAGTGGCACATTGATTATTGCCGGGAATCTGACATTTGGTCACCCTAACGATCCGTCACTTCAATACCACATTAGAATAAATAATGGAGGATCTTTATCTTCCAATGGAGGAAGTATTCATGGACTGAATACAAGTACAGGACAGCGAACATGGCAAGGTATTATACTAGAGGCCACAAGTGGGGATACCAGTCATGCAATCTATGTAAAGGATTTTTCAATTATGCATGCATTGCGTGCCATTAAAGTGACCCCTCTCAATGGTTCTGTTTTTCGAACTCCAAAATCTCGTAAGATCCATGTTGAGAACACTGCTTTTGCTGATTGTGGTAGGTTCTTAGATGTTGGTGGTTTCTCCAGAGATCATGGCATTAATTCGATCACATTTAAGAATTGTTCCTTTGTTAATCCGAACACAGGTTGGCCTTTTTGGGTCAGAGATCATAGATATCTAGTCGTAGAGGACTGTTTTTTCAATTATGGAAATACAAGCTATTCAAGTGAATTAACAATTCATTTTAACAGCGTTAGGGATGTGCAAATCAAAAACTGCCGGTTTTATAATACAGGACGTGTAAATATTGTTTTTCATGGTGCCTCGTTGAATATTGATATTTCAAATAACGATTTTGATTTTAATGGCGGAAAGAATTGGCAGGCTGGAATTGCTGTGGGATACCAAGTTAGTGGTGGCACTGCTGACGGGGCAACTTTTAGCGGAAATTATTTCTATGGCCCTTCGGACATAAAAGCATATGGTATAGTTGTAGGAGACGGTATTAATAATGGTGCTTTTGGGCATTTGTCTAATGCTAATATTAAGAACAACACATTTTGGAGTGTTCAGTACCCTATTTGCCTTACTCAGGCTGCACATGCTGTACCTCCATCACCTATTAATATATGTGGTAATAATTTTGATATATACAAATCAGCGGTATACCTCTCTGGAGGAAATACGGAGACATATCTGAGTTGTAATACTATGGAAACAGGTGATGTAGGCCTGATGATTACCGATATAATGCTTGGGACAGATGTGAAAAATTGGGATTACGAAGATCCAAACAATCAATTTGTTGGATCATTATTGGATATTGATAATCAAACAAATAATAACTTTATAGCTTATACAAGTTCCTTGAATCCTCATCCACTGATGTCTTTCAATGGTCCTGTTATTCCTTCCAGTACCTTTGATATCAATGGCTGTACAGGAGAATCAGGAGAATATAAGATGTCTTCTCAATTACCCAAAATTGTTGATCTAGAAGTTTATCCCAATCCGAGTCAAGGACGTTTTACTCTCACAGGTTCTGAGACCTTCCCCCATTTAAATACATTAGTGGAAGTGAAAGATATTTCTGGTAAAACCATCTACAAAAGATTACACCCTCAATTAAATAATCACTCAATTGATCTAGAGGGAGTTGTTCCTGGAGCATATGTTATTTTAGTTTCTAATCAAGAAATACAATGGTCAGATAGAATTATGATTGAATAGTTTAACAAGTATACCCCTGGTAAACCCGAAATAGCTTGGCTCCTGGTAGTTAATTTGTTAGGGTTTTCAATGAATCTGAAAGTGCATCCGCTAAGATAATTAAGCACTGAGAGCTCCGGTTTAAGTAGTATTTAAAAAAATGGATCTCGATCTCTCAAGATCGAGATCCTCTCAAAAAAGAAGTAAACTGAAAATTCAGAACAAAGTAGAATAACTAAAAAATATAAATTATGAATTTAAAAACAATTATTTTTTTACTCATGAGCCTGCTTCTTGGAAGTATCTCAAATGCGCAGACAACTACCTTAGATGCTGCTTCTATACTTGATTTTAATGCAGGAAATGCATTCCCTTATAGTTTAGGAACGTCCATTGCTGTTAGTCCTGATAATTTTTTGACAGCTATAGCTTATGAAGATATTAATACAGGGATTATTACAGTAAAATGGTTTGATTCAGCTAATAACATTTTTCAAACATACACCACCAGCGGTTTTAGACCAGATATCTCCTATGGGGGCAGCTCTGACAATTTTTATTTGACTTATTTAAAACATCCAGGAGGCAGTGTTACAACGGTTCGTCTTGTGAAGTTTTCATTGCAAAGCAATACACTACAATATGCAATTGAATTAGATCAACTTGTATCGTTTAATCCTGGTACATTCTCTGTAAGTCATCCTAGAATTGATGTTAATAACTACGATCAGGGTATTATGGTTTTTGATAAAAACCATCAGACAGATGGAACACATATGTACCTATGTAAGTTCGATGGAACCTTTAGCAATCCTAGTAATAATTTTGACCTTTCTTATTTAGGTACTACTGCATCTTCCGTTGTTCCAACTATTTATGAAAATGCGCAACTAGGTGATGTGGGGATACAAGAAAATGGAGTCATCGGTGTTGTCTATAATGATGCTCCAATAAGCTCTGGTTCTGGGCCAGTTAATTCTTTGAACGGAAATGATCTGCAAATCTCACTGTATAATGAGAATGATTTTATTGCTGGGATACCGACTGTCTCGTATTCACTCGGAGGTTATGATGCAGGCACCAGTTTCGACTATTGGTCTTCTCCACGAATTTCAATGCCTAGACGACAATACTCAACATTGATTCCTAATAAAATCACGAACTTTGTTGTTACTTATGTTAAAGCCGAAAACCTAAACAACCTACTAGTTTATAAAAATATAGAAAGTCTTTTCTTTCAAGATAATGGAGCTCAAAACCCTCTTCAACCCGCAATAACTGTTATCAATCCAGAATTTTCAGGTATTAATTGTCCAGAACAAAACTACCCATCAACCACTTTTTCAGACGACAAAGTGTTAATAGCTTGGGCACAAAAAACACTTTGTAATAATATTATCCTTGCAAATAGCTCAACACAAACAGGTACAACAGATATTATAGTTGGTGAATATGACTTTTATGGCAATAGACTTGGAAATTTGAAAGAGGTGAATTTCATGCAAGATGACTTTGCAGAATATAATTACTCAATTGATGCCGCTAACAATGGAAGTTATAGTGATGCAATTATTTATGTTACAGAAGAAGGAGCCACTAACCCAGATCAAATTTTTCTTAAGCAAAGAAATTCTGTGACATCTACATTTTTTGTACTAAATGATGATATTTCTCAATTTAATAACTATAGCCTCACTCAGGCTCAGAGTTCTAATTTAGTTAGCATTACTAATGAGGAAAAGAATGACACCCATTATAGGCTCTTTGATCTAAATGGTAAAATAATTGGAAATTATAATCGCCATAATGCTGATCATACAACCAAATTTGATTTTTCAAATTTGGTCTCAGGTATCTACCTAATTCAATGTTCATCTGAAAAGTATAACGAGACATTAAAAGTAGTTATTCAATAGCTTAAACAAGCGTTAATGGTTCTAGTCCTATTTGATTCAGGGCCTAACTCAGCAAATTGTATTAACAAAAATCTATTCTTAACACACACTATCTTAATTTAAAATCATGAAACATCTATTTTTTATACTTGCTCTTTTTCTCAGTTTAAACTTATTTGGACAATGTCCGCCAGGAAATGTTACATTTTCAAGCCAAGCAGATGTAGATCAATTTGCCTTAGATTATCCCAATTGTACTACAATTTCAGGAGATTTGATAATTGGAAGCACTGCAAATACAAGTGGGGGTGTCTATTTTAATATTTCAGATCTTTCAGCGCTGAGTAACCTCAGTCAAGTTACTGGCATCCTCTATATTAAGAAAAATACGCCATTAATATCCCTTACGGGCTTGTTTTCTTTGTCAAACGTTGGCGGGCTGGAAGTGTCTAATAATGATTCGCTTACCTCCCTTTCAGGCCTCTCGTCTCTAGTTGCGACAACAGGTTCTATTTTCATTACCAGTAACTCAGCTCTAATATCTATAGGGTTGACATCTCTTACGACAGTTGGTGGGACTTTTGGAATAAATCATAATGGAGTCTTAAATTCATTATCAGGTTTGTCTAATTTAACTTCAGTTTCTGGTGTACTCTCAGTTAACTACAATCTTGGAATTTCAACATTGTCTGGATTATCCTCTGGTCTAACAGTATCAACCTTAATTATTGGAGGTAATTCTTCTCTTTCTTCGTTAAATCTTCCTGCTGGATTTACAGTTAACTATGCTGTATACATTAAAGATAATGCATCCCTTACTTCACTAAATGGGATGAGCAGTATAGTGTTGAATAACAGTATTTTGTTCATTAAGAATAATCCGCAGTTGAGTATCTGTTCTGTTTTGTCAGTATGCAACTTTTTAGCCAGTTCTTCTTTTACTGTTATTGATATTCAAAATAATGCTCCAGGATGTAATTCAGAAATAGAGGTTACTGCTTCTTGTCCTGTTCCAACCGCTTCATTGACTTCTGCTTGGTGTGGAACTCAACTAACATCATTTAACCAAATGTTTTACTCAACCACTTTACCCGGAGCATCTCAATATGAATTTGAATTTACTGAATTGGATTTTGTAGGAAACCCAACAACATTTGTATCTTTTAGTATAGTAAATACTAATTCAACGAATTTACTTTCTGCTAGTTTGTTTAATAATAACGCAGGTTATAATGTAAAAGTAAGGGCACTTGTTGGAGGTGTGTGGAGTAGTTTTGGCGCTGTTTGTCAGTTATATAGTCCGTTGAATCAAATGACTCAATTAACAAGTTCACATTGTGGAGGAGATTTACTAACATCAAATGAAGTATTTTACTGTTACCCTATTACAAACGCCACTCAATATGAGTTTGAATATACTGAGTTAAATGGAGCTGGTTTGCCAACTAGTAATGTAATGACTCATATTCGACCAATTCCAAATGACAATTTATTATGGGCAGGAGTGCCATATGTAGGTATCAGCTATAATGTTCGGGTAAGGACTGAAGTCAATGGTGTTTGGGGATTATATGGTGCAGTTTGTCAATTGCATGCGCAAGACTTACCACCACAAACTCAAATTACCGTACAATATTGCAACTCCCAATTAACGACCTTTAATCAGATTTTTAATTGCCATGGGATTAACGGAGCCACAGAGTACGAGTTTCAATTTGTTGAATTGGGTGCTAACTTAATGCCAACAGGCAATATCACAACACATAATCGCAATTACTTTACTGAAAGTTTAAGTATGGCCAGTTTATTCTCCATTGGGACAACTTATTCCATAAGCGTGAGAGCCAGAGTAAATGACGTGTGGGGGAACTTTGGAACAGCTTGTTATTTAACTGCACCCCAAACAGTTCCAAGCACTCAACTAACAAGTGCATACTGCAATACAGCGCTTTCGTCAATAGGGCAATCATTCTTCTGTAATTCAGTATCGGGGGCCACTCAGTATAGATTTAGAATTTTTCAGCAAGGCAGTGGTTCAGCTCCAATAGAGTACACAAATAGTTGGAATAATTGTAACTTAATCGCTGCGGGTTTTAGCGCTTTAAATACAGTATATGATGTAGAAGTAAAAGCATTTGCAGGTGGTGTTTGGGGAACTTATGGCCCTCTGTGTCAAGTGATTTCTCCGGCTTCCATACCTCCAACGCAACTTAATTCAACATGGTGTGGTGGGCAGTTGACTGCTTTTAATCAGCTTTTTAGTTGTGATGCTGTATCAGGAGCCACAGAATACGATTTCAAATTTATTGACCAAAATACAGGCACATCGTACTCAAATATAAGGCTCCTACCAACCAATAGATTAACATTGGTTAATTCATTACCTCTTTCTTTAGGAACGATTTATGATGTATTTGTCCGAGCAAAAATAGGTACCGTATGGGGGCCTTTTGGATCTATTTGTCAGTTAACCTCTCCTCTAGCTGTACCAATAACTCAATTGGCACCGAGTTCTTGTAACACAACACTTTCAAACATAGGTCAAACTTTTTATTGCAATTCAGTTGCCGGAGCAGCAGAATATATATTCAGAATAACTCCTTCAGCTGGTACTGCGGTAGACCATTCAAGACCTTGGCATAGCGAAAAACTGACCTGGGCGGGCTTTAGCGCTTTAAATACAGTCTACACAGTTCAAGTTAAAGCACGAGTAGGCAACATCTGGGGAGCATTTGGACCATCATGTACGATAACAACTGCAAATATGCTTATCATCAATGATGGTGGTGGTGATCTAAATCATAGCAAAGGAGAACTGATGGACGAAACACTAAGTACAAATCATGACAATACCACATTAGGACTTCATAATGAGAAGGTATTAAGTGCAATGAACATATATCCCAATCCTGCTTCAAGTCAAATTACTATTAAGAATTCAATTGAGAATTATACTGTTCAAATGATGAATATGAATGGACAGGTGATACGCCTGTCACATAATCATAATGGGATTTTGGTAGTGAACCTTGAAGAGGTTTCGGAAGGATTATATATCATCCATATTTACAATCAAATGGGTAAAAAAATGGCTTCACAGAAAATTACCGTTATGAAATAATTTGGTTCTACCTGACTGTAAGTCTTCAAACTAAATCCAATTGTTACCACGATTAATTTATCGAACTTGTTCAAAGTTGAAATGAGATTTTCGAGCATGAACTATTGGTTTTACTGGCGAAGCCTCATTTTTTCTGGATAGCTTTATAGCTATGGAGAAAAAATTGGCTAAAGTTCAGTGAGACCAAGAGGTTATGCGCAGTTTTTTAGTTCGACTTTGAACAAGTTCATCATCAGTTTGCATATTACCGACATTCCCCACCCCCTTTCAAAAAATGAGAATTTAACTTTTTTGGCACTCTTTTGACCTAACGGAGTACTTCATTTTCACCTTTCGAACACCAATTGCTTAACAAGATGAGATTGATTTGTTAAATTTTGAGCGAAACGGGTTGGAAATTTCGATTTTCAAAACAGGGTGGGGAATGTCGGATATTAATTGTGAAATTCAAAACTATTAAAATGAATATAGTTCGATCAGAGTAAAACCAGTACTCATAAATAGCATTTACTTTTCCATCAACTGGTCTTAAAATATGTTTGATGAGGCTGTCTAAAGATCATTTAGGCAGCCTTTTTCGATTTGAGTTCAATCAATATCTGTCAAAACCCCTTCAAATCGATTTCCTTTAAATTCTCAATCTTATTCCGCTCGAGAAAATCATCAATTGTTTCAAAGTGCTCTATTACCCGCTGATTCTTAAACTCAAATACTTTTTCGGATAACCCCATGAGAAAATCCCTATCATGAGATACTAAAATAAGCGTTCCATCAAAATTGATGAGTGCTTCCTTGAGCACATCCTTAGACTTGATATCTAAATGATTGGTAGGCTCATCCAGGATAAGCACATTTACAGGTTCTAGCAGCAGTTTCACCATCGCAAGACGGGTCTTCTCCCCTCCTGACAATACTGCTACTTTTTTTTCTATGTCATCTCCGCTAAACATAAACCTTCCTAGAATATTCTTAATCTGAGAACGCATATCTCCCTTGGCCACATTGTCCACAGTATGAAAAACGGTCAGGTCTGGATCCAATAATGAAGCTTGATTCTGAGCAAAATATCCCACTTTAGCATTGTGTCCCAATTCGCATATCCCCTCAAATTCGATCTCTCCCATAATGGCTTTGATCATAGTAGATTTTCCTTCTCCATTCCTACCAACGAAAGAAACTTTCTCCCCACGGGCTATAGACATATTGGCACCACTAAATACAACCTGATCTCCATAACTTTTAGACATTTCTTTCACCGTAACCGGATAATCTCCAGACCTCATTGAAGGAGGGAAACGAAGTTTCAACGAAGAATTATCCACCTCATCTATTTCTATAGGAACTAGCTTTTCAAGCATTCGCTCTCTCGAGTTTACCTGATTGGTCTTCGAATATGTTCCCTTGAAGCGTTCAATAAAGGTCATATTATCAGCGATGATTTTCTGCTGCTCTTGATACGCTTTAATTTGATGTGCTCTTCGTTCTTCTCTTAATTGTAGGTAATGTGAGTAGTTTGCTTTATAGTCATAGATTCTACCCATAGTTACTTCTATAGTTCTATTTGTGATATTATCAATAAACGTTTTATCATGGGAGATCACCACCACAGCCTTGGCTTTATTCAAAAGAAAGTCCTCTAACCAAATTACAGATTCTATGTCTACGTGATTTGTTGGCTCATCAAGAAGTATTAAGTCAGGTTTCTGAAGGAGTATTTTAGCCAATTCAATTCTCATTCTCCACCCCCCACTAAACTCATCAGTAGGCCTATTAAAGTC
Source organism: Flavobacteriales bacterium (assembly GCA_965224545.1). GTDB lineage: Bacteria > Bacteroidota > Bacteroidia > Flavobacteriales_D > Sanyastnellaceae > ASP10-05a. The sequence goes on from CBDCZM010000001.1 coordinate 451,227, forward strand.
TTCACGTTTAAATCCTAAACCTTGCAACGCTTTTTCAATCTCAGCATCATAATTGATTTCTTCGATCGAGTAAAACTGCTCTCCTAAATCTGAAACCTTCTCTATAATGGCCATATACTCTGAAGACTCATAATCTGTTCTTGTTTCCAATTCCTTATTCAGCCTATCCATTTCTTTTTGCATTTGGAAAATGTGTCCAAACGCCTTAGAGGCCTCTTCGAAAACAGTACAATTATCTTCAGTGAATAAATGCTGTGGCAAATAAGCAATTACTGTTTCCTTGGGATACCGTACCTGTCCCTTCGTCGCATTTTGTACTCCCGCTATGATTTTCATCATAGTAGATTTACCAGCACCATTTTTTCCCATTAGGGCAATCTTGTCATTTTCATTGATCGAAAACGAAACCTCACTAAAAAGTGCTTGCCCACTAAATTCTACACCTATACCATCAACAGAAATCATGCTTCAATTTTAGGGTTGCAAACTTACATATATGGAGAACACGTATTGGTGGAAGACCTAAATATTCATAAATCAATTACCGGTTTAGTGCTTTTTTGATGTGCTTTCAATAACTTTATCTGAGCTTGTTCAAAGTTGAAATGAAATTTTCGAGCATGAACTATTGGTTTTACTGGCGAAGCCTCATTTTTTCTGGATAGCTTTAGTTCTGCTGAGCTTGTCGAAGTATAGCTATGGAGAAAAAATTGGCTAAAGTTCAGTGAGACCAAGAGGTTATGCGCAGTTTTTTAGTTCGACTTTGAACAAGTTCTCTATGTACTTTCTACCAATCAAATGAAAATAAGCAATAACATTAACGCATTATCCCTTTAATTCCCTTTAGCTTTATAGTATGGTAGCCAGGGGTGATTTACCATCCTTTGAATTAAAGGTATGGCAATAAATTTTCTACTATTCCTTCTATTGAATCTGAAATGGAATTCGTTTACATAATGCTGAGCATGTTCATTACTTATATGATGATGAGTTCCTCTGATCCAATTCTTAAAGTTGAAAATATGCCAATGTAAGAGTTCAAAATTACTTCCATTGTCAGAGTATTTGCTTTGATGTTCATACTCTATAGCTGCCACAGGATAGCTACTCCATTTGTCTGTTATCACTTTAGCTGTTTTCTCTACCATTTGATCGAGACCTTCTTTAAGTGATTTGGCATCATATCCTGAGATCAATTTACCATATGCCTTTTTAATGATTGGTTTCCCATTCTTGTCGATATCAGTTTCCACAGCTAGTTGTACGATCTTTTTTTTACCGTGACTTCGGCCTTGTTTTCCTTTTTCCTTACCTCCAACAGCCGTTTCATCTACTTCTACCACACCTTCCAATAAGTTCATCCCTGAAGGTTTCATTGCTTGTTGAATTTTCCGCTTGAAGAACCAAGCTGTTGTCTGCTTTACTCCAAACTGGCGTGCTAGTTCACAGGTGGAAATCCCTTTTCTATGGCTTGAAATCAAATATGCCATCAAGAAAGCCTTCTCTAATGGAAACTTTAGCTGATGGAACAAAGTGCCACTGGTACAAGATTCATCATATTGACACTTTTGACATTTCCTATAATACCATGTTCTCCCTTTTACATGTGTCTGATGACCACACTTTGAACAGGTGTAGCCCTTTTCCCATTTTAAATCACATAAATAGCGACGACAAGATTCTTCGGATCCAAATCTATTTATGAAATCTAGCAGGGTCTGACTTTTCTTTTTTCTCTTCATTTTGATCTCTTTGATAGATCAAAACTCTAGCATATGAACGTAACCAATATACGGTTAGGGAACTAAAGGGCTAATGCGTTAACATTATTTACGTCAGTGAGGGCATCACAACAAAACATTTGTTCAAAGGAATATTTACTCTTATTGCTACGGCCGTTTTGGCAATAGCGGGCTATACTATATTGAGTGCTTTCACTTTAATTTTAGCTCTATTACTTATACTTTCTATAGCCGGTACTCGTATTGATCAAAAAGAAGGGAAAAGTAGGTAAACACCTCGATTTCATTCTATTTAAAACTGGGTCTTGGGAGCCAATGGATCAGTATGATTCCGTATTTCTTACTCAATTTAGGCATACTCATAACTTCAATCAACGCTATAACACCAATACTATTCGCACACATGTTTTTGAAGTCCAACTAAGAAGCGAAGGAAGTCATCTATTTGAAATTAAAGAATTTACTGATTATAAAAAAGCAGAGGACTTACTTCATACACTCGCTGACAAACTGGAACTCCCTACTATAAACGAATATCAATTAAAACTTCAAAATACTCCGAGTAGACCAACCAGAAGAAGAAGAAGAAGAAGAAGAAGGTGAATTTCTCAATTTACTCTTAGTAAATTGTTTCTTGAATGGTAGCTTAAGAACCAAAGAATCATCAGATTTAGTTCAAGCGAATCATTTGGAATTATAAAAGAAAAGTAGCTACCAAAATTACCTTTGTGTTTGATCAATGTGATTCATCCGATATGCGGGAAAAAACATCAAAAGTTATTTTTCTTACAATCATAGTCCTCTGTTTGTGTGGGCTATTGAATAGTCCTATAGCGCTGTTATCAGGTTTTTTATTGACCTTTCTTTTAGGAAACCCTTTTCAGAAGAAAAGTCAGCAAGCAATTAGTTACTTACTTAAAATAGCTGTTATAGGTCTGGGGTTTGGGATGTTTTTAAGAGAAACTATAGAAACCAGTAGAGATGGACTTTTTCTTACAATGATTTCTATTGGTATTACACTAACCCTTGGTTTAATATTAGCCAGGGTATTTGGACTGGATAAAAAACTGGGACATCTGATTACTACTGGCACCTCTATTTGTGGGGGTAGTGCCATTGCAACTATTTCGCCAATCATCAAAGCCAATTCAAAAACCATTTCAATAGCGTTGGGAATCGTTTTTTTCTTGAATTCAGTTGCTCTCTTTGTATTTCCTCCATTGGGAAAGCTTCTTGAATTAACTCAACATCAATTTGGATTATGGAGCGCCATCGCTATTCATGATACCAGTTCGGTTGTAGGCGCTGCTATGAATTACGGGGAAGAAGCATTGCGCGTAGCCACAACAGTCAAACTATCTCGAACATTGTGGATTATTCCATTAGCTGTAATCTCAATGTTTATGTTTAAAAGTGATTCTAAGAGAATAAAGATTCCATGGTTTATTCTAGGGTTTATTGCAGCTATTATTTTGAATAGTAGTCACATTTTACCTACAGAACTCACGTCTACTGTTGTCCTTATTTCTAAGCGATTACTTGTCTTGACATTATTTCTTGTGGGTGCAACACTATCCATCGATGACTTAAAAGATACTGGGATAAAACCAATGTTATTCGCCATCATCCTATGGGTTTCAATATCCATAGTCTCGCTTTTGTGCATCATCTAAATCGCTTATTAACCTTGAAATTCTTCTCGAGTCGACTCTCTATATTTGGATGGAGACATTCCCGTTTTTTGCTTGAAAATCCTATTGAAACTTGATTTAGATTGAAAGCCAGAATCATTGGCTATTGCTATCAACGTGTATTTATCAGAAGAATCTGCCTTGATCCGTTGTTGGACTTCTTTTACTCTATATTCATTTATCAAATCATAAAAACTTATTCCCAGATGAGCATTGAGTAATTCAGAAAGCTTTTTACTTGATATATCCAGTTCTGACGACAAGTCAGTTAAACGCAACGATTCATTCAAATGGATCTTATTATCTTCAAATAACTGATACAAATTGATTTTCAAATTTTCTATTTCCTCCGTATTCAATACGTCTAATTGTCTTGCTTTTTTCTCTTCAATAGGCGCTTCTGTATTACTCCTCTCCTCAAATTCTCCTAATGAGTGATTTTCAGATTCTAATAAAAATTCAGGCAGCAGAATTCCAGATTGGAAAATACCCTTGTAACCAAGGTAGCTATACAGAAATACAAGCAAAAAAGCGATAATGGTCCCCACGTTCCATGATGGAATAGGAAAGTTCAGTTCATAAATAGACAATAGGCTGTCAAAGGCTACGATCGCTATCAACCCTATAAGCAATACTCTAAACCACTCCAGACTGTGATTCTCCCGATAAGAAAATAGTCCTTTGATCGTTTTTCTATTCGCTTGAGAAAGCGATAAGAGACCATCATATAACCGAAGAAAAATATGTTTTCGATCAAATTAAAGTAATCTGCCAGTTCCACATATCTCATCTTATAAGCAGCTAAAGATCCCGTCGCTATGTTTATAGCGTTTGGTAATGAAATCAATAATCAGAATATAAAATATGGGATCAAATGCTTCCAAAGCGACCTGATGTACAGTGCTCTAGGCATTATCAAAGACTTTAACTAAACCACCCTGCACTAAAAGTGCAGGGGTTTAATCTCTCCAGGACTAAAAGTCCTTCTCTTAATCACTCAAGTATGAAATTACTATCCTCATCATCATCCCTTCTATGATGCTCTAGATAAGCATTTACCATTTCATCTGTAATATTCCCTGAGCTCCAGACTCCATAACCACTGGCCCAAAAATGGCGACCCCAATAGCGCTCTTTCAACTTTGGAAATTCAAACTGTAATTTTCTTGAGCTTCGGCCTTTCAGTAATTTAACTATGGAACTAATATTCTGTTTTGGTGCGTATTCAATATGCATATGGACATGATCCGAACTTATAACCCCTTTGAGAATCTCAATTTCTTCTGCATCACAAACTTGAGTAAGCAATTCCCTACAACGTATCTGAATGTCGCCTCTTAAAACTTTATACCTGTATTTGGTTGACCAAACTATATGACATGTTAATCGACTTACTGTATGCGATCCTTTCCGAAATTTTCTACTCACAAAGCACAATGTATTGATTTTTTCGCTGTACTAAAGTGCTGCAATAAATTGCAGGGTTTTAAACCCTAAATTGAGACCAATAAACTAAACCACCCTGCACTAAAAGTGCAGGGGTTTAATCTCTCCAGGACTAAAAGTCCTTCTCTTAATCACTCAAGTATGAAATTACTATCCTCATCATCATCCCTTCTATGATGCTCTAGATAAGCATTTACCATTTCATCTGTAATATTCCCTGAGCTCCAGACTCCATAACCACTGGCCCAAAAATGGCGACCCCAATAGCGCTCTTTCAACTTTGGAAATTCAAACTGTAATTTTCTTGAGCTTCGGCCTTTCAGTAATTTAACTATGGAACTAATATTCTGTTTTGGTGCGTATTCAATATGCATATGGACATGATCCGAACTTATAACCCCTTTGAGAATCTCAATTTCTTCTGCATCACAAACTTGAGTAAGCAATTCCCTACAACGTATCTGAATGTCGCCTCTTAAAACTTTATACCTGTATTTGGTTGACCAAACTATATGACATGTTAATCGACTTACTGTATGCGATCCTTTCCGAAATTTTCTACTCACAAAGCACAATGTATTGATTTTTTCGCTGTACTAAAGTGCTGCAATAAATTGCAGGGTTTTAAACCCTAAATTGAGACCAATAAAAGAAGCGGCCCAAGCAGAAATCCGGAGCCATTACCAAAAAGGATAGCGATACTTCCTAGACCTCTGAGTTTATGGCGATACGCATAGTAATAAAGCAGGAAGAAAATGGCATTGATAAAAAATATTGATAGAATTTTTTTTGAGAAATCAGATTTCGATTTCAAAGAAAAAATCACCAGAAATACTAATAACGCCACTCCACTTGACAAGAAGAAATCTACAAACATTACGCTAAATTCTATCCTGAAAAATAGCATAATGTCCGCAGATATAGGAGTTATTCCTTTATTACTGTGAAGTGAACTCCTTCACCTAAGGAAAGGAAGTATACTCCTTCGCTTATCTCATTAAACTCTACTATATTATTACTGGTCACCAATCCTGATTTTATCAGTCTTCCCCCGATGCTATGAATTTCATAGGGTGTATTCTTTAATGATCTATCTGAAGTGATTTTCACTACTCCATGAGTAGGGTTAGGAAAACAGAATGTTTTTTTACCCAAGTCTTCAGTCACTCCTTCAACGTTTGACGAATTGGGAGATAGTTTTATCAAGTAGTTATCTCTGAAGTTGTTTGCTGTTACTTCCAAATTAGCATCTGGTAATGGATTGATATCTACAGTAGTTTCGAAATGCGCTGAGAGATAAACATTATTAGCACCATCAATCCCCATGGAGTGTGCATCTAGGAAATTAGCCCCACCATATTGATTTGCAGAAACAAATTCTCCTTCGTTTGTCATCTCTAAGAGGTAAGCCTCCGAAGCATTCGAGGTTATTTTAGTTAATTCAAAATCAGAATTTGCATCTCCGTCAAAGTCTGCTGTTCCAGAGAAATATCCAGATGAAAATACATTCCCATAGGAAGAAACTGCGATACTGTAACTGAACAAAGGGGAATCGCAATCAATTGGACGCACCCAATCAAACGCTCCATCCTCAAGGATTCTCATTACAAAACCATTAAAATTATCATTGGATGTATACGTATTTACCTCCCCATTATCTGGATCAGAATCAAAATCCACGGTTGAACTATAAGTTCCTGTAACATAAGAGTTTCCTTCAGTATCAACTGCAATTCCTCTACAATTAACATCTCCTCCTAGAGTGTGAATCATGGTTACAAAACCTCCGTTAGGCTTTAATTGCAACACATAACCAGACGATCCAAACTGACCGGCAGTTTTTAAATTCTCAATCAAAGGATCTGGATCAAAATCACTCGTTCCTTGAAAAAAACCTGTGACAAAAATATCCCCATTGGCAGCTATTTCCATATCCATGGCAAGGTCCAAATCGGAACCCCCAAAGCTCCTAGCAAATAAAAAATCACCATTTTCTGCACCCAGTTTCATAATAAAACTATCACTGAACCCTTCTGGAGTAATTAGATATTCTGATTCTGAAGGGTCAAAGTCCATTTGAGCGTAGAAGTAACCAAGTAAAACCACGTTTCCTAAATGATCTATCTCCACCTCCGTAGCCTCTTCATAATCTGAACCTCCTAGACCTACGGCCCAAACAAATTCTCCTTGACTGTCTAGTTTCAATATAAAAATATCAATCCCTCCTGAAGAAGTGAGCTCAAAAACACCTTCTCCAGGATCAAAATCAATGGTATTCTCAAACACTCCGGTGACGTATACATTTCCATCTTCATCAGAGCAAATTCCAGTGGCATACTCAAAAGGATCTCCTCCTATGATTTTCACCCATTGAAACTCTCCATGAGTATTTGTTTTCTGAATAAACACGTCATAAAAACCAGCTGAAGTAGCGTTAAACTCCGTTTCAGAAATATCAAAATCTGCTTCATCTGTAAAGTATCCAGTGGCATATGAATTTCCAGCTGCATCCACATGCAAATCAATTACTGCATCTTCACCATCTCCTCCAAAGGAACCAGCCCATTCAAAATTCTGACTAGAAGCGGTAGTCGTAAATAGAAGCGAAACAAAAAAAGCAATGGAAGGATAAACCGTTTTAATCATAGACATTGTATCAGTTAATTTTCAATCAAAATTAAATTCTAATACTTAAACGGAAGTCTCATTGGAAGCATTGAGACCTAATCACAATAGAAAAACATCTAAACACCTAAAAATAAGCGATTAACAACAGAGTTTCAAAACCTAAATCACACTCATATTTAAGTCCAAATACATTATTAATGCTTTCAATAGCATAGCGAAGCGTATATGTTACAGTCAAATATCTATCAAAAAGTGATTATAGACACTCCCTTTTTGAACTGAAAAAAGGCATGGAATTTCCATGCCTTTAAATATTTTTAAATCCGAATCAAAAGTAAATTCGGTTATAGATTACCAAAAATCGATTTACTCAATCACTATTTTTTGGCTAGACACCTTTCCATTTTCCATTAATGTCAATACATAGTTTCCAGGAGCACAGTTTGATAAATCAATTACTCCCTGATGACTTCCATTTTGTGCATCCAGTTGACGTACGAATACTTCTTTACCTTGACTGTCTGACAAACTCACAAATAGATTTCCAGCAGACAAAGTGCTGTATTCATACCTAATCTCTGTAGCAGCAGGATTAGGATAGATTGTAAACGATTCTATTCCTTTTAATTCCTCTACGCCTACAATTACAGATACAGGAACTAATTCTGAATAGCACACTGTAGGTGCTGACTCTACATTCCAATCATAAAAGAAATAATAAAAAGTGAACTCATTATCACCATCAATTGTCGTACCAGTGATACTAGCAACTTCGCCTAGGTCATAAGGAAAGCTGACTCCAGATCCATCAGAATCTCTCCAAAGTTGAGGATTGTCATTTTCTGTCGTCGCATAAATTCTATAACCAGTTCCTTCAGGAATGAAAAAGTCCAACTCAACCACTGATTCTCCATCTGGAATATCAAACTGATCAGAAACTATTTCATTTCCATCAACATCTTCTACCCAAATAGTTCTCTCTGCATTTCCGTTGGAGAAGACACGCACATTTTTAATGACCATATCATCAAAAGCGCTAAATACCAATCCATTGTTTGAATTATCAAGATGTTGTCCTGGCATGGAAGTAGTTAACTTCCCTCCAGTAGCAGCTACAGCAGTTCCATGGACAATTTGATTGGCAACGTAAAAGACTGTGTTATCAGGCACATCCAAAGTAATTGGGCTACCTTCTCCTACAATATTTGTCCCGTCTGCATCATCAAACCAAACCAAATCATCACCTGTAGCGGTTAATTCCACCATACCTGGAGAAGAATTAATAGTACCTGAGGTTGGAGAAGAATCTGGAGCATCTAAAACAGTTACTACAATAATATTTGACTCAACGCTTTGAGAACAGACTTCTCCATTTACTTCCACAAAATAATTTCCAGATTCAGAGACCGTAATACTCTGTGAAGTCTCATCCGTATTCCATTGATAACCAGCAGCAGGAGTTGACTCCAAAGTCACAGATTCACCTTCACAGAAAATCAGGCTTCCCTGTGCAGTAATCTCTACATCTAACAAGGATTCTTCAACAACACAAACTACGTTAGATTGTGAAGCACATCCATTTTCTAACACTACAGCCGAATGATTTCCCCCAGCAGCGTCAACATCTGAACCAATCATCCCATTACTCCATAACACAGTTCCTGTACTTGTAGTTGAAATTGCTGTAGTACTTCCCTCACAAATTAGTTCGGAATCAGCAGAAACGGTAACAGTTTGTGTATCACAACTCTCCTCATCAACAGCATAATATTCTCCCTGAGAAAGATCTTCCAAAACCTGTACATTTCCAGAAGGCCACTTAATAACAGCATATTCAACGTCAGTATATGTACCCAAACCAAAATGAATGATATTTGAATTAGAAATTCCATAACTCTCTCCCGATCTTACTTCTCTGATTTGTGTACCAAAGTCTCCATAAATTTGAATTTTTGCGCCAATGGCATCTCTATTACTTTCAACTCCTTCTAGATCAAACCCAATCCAAGTATTATCTCCACCATCATTTAACCAAAGAGCATCATCATTCTGAAAATCAGCGCTCACATACGCACTTCCATAACTAGCATATATGTCTACATAACCATCCTTATTCAAATCTCCTAATCCAAATGAGTGTAATAGGTCATCATGCGGAAGTTTAGAAGTAATACCCATATCTGTAAATGTATTATCCCCATTATTTCTGTATAAACCTTGAGAACGCTGCTCTCCGAAGGAATCATCATCTCCTCCTGCTGTTAACACATCCAGATAACCATCGTTATCAAAGTCAACCATCTTTAGCTGAAGAAAGAAACCTAAAATTTCTAGTCCTGATCCTGGAGTAATGTCTTTAAAATGGCCTTTACCATCATTTTCCATAAGGATCAACGTTGTACTATGGTTTGTCAATAGGCAATCAAAATCACCATCATTATCAATATCTCCGAAGTCAGCTGACCAAGATTGCTCATTAAGTATTAACCCTCTATCCTCAGCCTCATCTGTATAGTTATTCGCCCCATCATTCATATAGGCCATATTGATTCTTCGAGGATCTTCAGGATTGTCTACAAATTGACGGCACTTGGCTATAAACAAATCCAAATCATTGTCATTGTCAAAATCCGTCCATGTACTTCCATAATTTCCGGAGTTATCAGAAACTGGAGTGGTTCTCATATCTATAGCATTGTTCTGAATCTCTAGATTTCCTTCTCCGTCATTGATCCAAATTTTAGATTCTGCATCATCATCACAACCAAACGCATCTATCCAACCATCGTTATTGATATCTGCTAGATTCGCACATTGCATAAACATCAATCCATCACTTCCTACAAAATCCTCTTCCACATCCAACTCTATCAGTTCAAAGGCATCTGGGCTAGTAATTTTTGTATAAAAAACACCTGAGCTAGTGCCTCCGAAATAAGCAATTCTTGTAGCATCACCTCCAGAAAAAACATCCTTGTGACCATCATTATCTATATCAGCCACAGCCATCCCCCATTGCCTATACTCGCCAGACTCTCCAAAAGAGCTGAAACTTTTTAAAGTATATCCAGGAGTATCGTCTAGATTCTGGTAATAAATATGAACGTGTAAACTTTGATCCAGCACGACGATATCGTCAAAACCATCTCCATTCATATCAGTTACACCTACACAACCACCGCTGTTAAATGATTCTGGCAATTCATCACTGGAATTCGTAAACGTTTGCGCGTTAAAAGGAGTGTACACCGCCAGCATAGCAATGCACACAAGTGAGAGTAATTTTTTCATTGTGTCTTTTTTCAGCTAAAGATAACACGCTGATTCATTCAATTATCACGGTACACCGCAAAAAACGTATTTCTACTTATCTGTTAGATCAGAATTCAGTTGGAACGCATTATTACCTAGAACGATAGGGTTATCAGAAGATATTCTTTTTTCTTCTGGTCCATTCTCTAATTTTAGTACTCCTCTAGGACAAACCGCAGAACAAACTCCACAACCAACACAACTTGCTCTTATTATATTCTCTCCTTTTTGTGCATATGCTCTTACATCAATTCCTTGCTCACAATAAGTTGAACAGTTTCCGCATGAGATACATTGACCTCCGTTTGTAGTAATTCTAAATTTTGACTTAAATCGCTGAATTACACCCATATAACCTGCCATTGGACAACCAAACCTACACCAGACTCTGTTTCCTAAAAGAGGATAGAACCCTACTCCAATTACTCCTGAGAAAGCTGCTCCAATAAGAAATCCATACGGTTTTTGAAATCCATTATAAATGCTAATGCCAAATATTTCTGATGTACCAGCAAAGTAGCCGTACAATGTAACCGCTGTCATAACAAACACAAAAATCATGACTCCATGTATGAGCCATCTTTCAAGTTTCCATGCAGACATTTTCTTACTTGAAAGTTGCCTGAAATTATCTCCTGCGGTCTCCGCTAATCCTCCACATCCGCAGATCCAACTGCAGTACCATCTCTTTCCTACAAGGTAGGTAAGCACTGGAGTAACCACTAAAAACATTAGAATACCAATCCATAAATAAGTCATCCCGATTGGCTGGTATGCCTCAGCCTGCATAGCATCTAAGTGCCAATCGTTGAAAAAATCATAATCCAATGGCCATGTATTCTTTATATCAGTGTCATACCATCCTAAATATTCGCCTTCTGCAGTGGTAGCATTGTTATAATTTAATCCTGCCAATATCTCTGGTATGAAATATGCCAGAAAAGACTGACTGATAATAACTACAATAGTTCTGATTCTTTGATATCTATTATGACGGTATTTATAAATAAATTTAATTCCTAAGATGGTAATCGACGCTGTATATAACGTCCCATAAACAAACCACTGCGAAGCAGTATTTCCATTCAAAACAAGACTCAAAGGATCAAACAAGGCAATTACTCCTAAGTTAGCTCCATCAACTCCAGCCTGATAACCTAACATAGTAGGAAACCAATATAAAAGAACATAAAATCCAGTCAAAATAACTCCAAAGGCCCAACCTAAGGCTCCTCTAGCCGACAAAGAATCAAACCAAACTCCAGTATTCTTTATTCCCTCTGGAACTCCTGAATATCGCCCATAGGTGTACAAACCACCACCCAATGCCATCAATGACATCGATACTGTCAAGAAGACTTTTGCGTTCAGGTGTACCCCGAAAAAAGCAACGAACAGAATAAGAACTCCTAAAGACGCACTTGTCAATCCTAATTTTTGAATTAGCTTTAATCCCTCTGGATGTGGATTTGCTAATGATAAACTCTCTTCATTTGAATTCATTTCTTATCCTTTTATAGTTTGTAGTATTCTTTTCCAACTTTTTTTCTTGAGCTGAACATTTGATCCTGTCTCAGAATTAAATGTTCCAACAATTTCAGATTCGTATTTTCTATAAAACTCTGGATCGAAATTAGCATCTTCCAAATGCTGTATTACATGAGCCAATGATTGTGCATTGCTTAAATGATCATTGATCACTTCATGTCTCAAACGGATACCAAAAGTGTTCAATCCCAGAAATTTCCCTGTACTTTCTTCATAGACAAAATGCATACACATTTTTCCTCCCTCATGCTCCCAGTAGAAACTCTTTTCACCTTCTCTATTCTGAGCGAATACCCAACCATAAGTTTGATACTCTATATCGAAAAACTTGGCACTGTTAAACCAATGACCAGGATTGTACTTCGTTTTTTCACCACAAATCCCCGCAGCAAGGGTTTCTCCCATTATCCGGCCAGTGTACCACACTTGCTCCATAGGTCTTCTCCCTGACACTGCTTCATGAAATTGAGCACAATCTCCAATGGCATAAACACCCTGCTGATTGGTCTCAAAATATTGATTAATCATTATTCCTCGCTGTAGTTCCAAAGCAGTATTTTTTAGAAAATCTACATTTGGACCTACTCCTGCGGTCAATCCTACAACCTCACAATCAATGCGGTCCCCCTTTTTAGTGGTGATGTAAGCCACTCTACCGTCCTCTCCAGCATGAATTTCATCCAGTTCAGACTCTAAACGGAGATCTACGTGATGTTCGAGCATATGTCTCGCGACTAATTCTCCCTCTCCTTTTGGAAGTACGTTCCCCCAAAATTTATCTTCTCTCACTAAGAAAGTAATTGCGACATTTCTGGAAAGAAGCATTTCGGCTAACTCAACACCTATCAATCCTCCTCCGACAATCACTGCTTTTTTTACTCTTTGAGCGTCGGGTTTAGTTCCATACGCATGCGTATTTTTCTCGAGAAGTTCTAAATCCTGATAACTGTACAACCCTTGAACACCAGGAAGATCTTGACCTGGCCATCCAAATTTATTTGGTTTAGATCCAACTGCTAAAACCAACTTGTCATAAGAAATTGACGTTCCTGATTTTAAACTCAGTTTTTTTGAAGAATAGTCCACACTCTCTACATAATCCTCTACCAAATTAATTCTATTCTTCTCCCAGAACCAATCTTCATATGGCTTTGTATGCTCGTACTTCATATGCCCCATATAAATATACATTAAGGCGGTACGAGAGTAGAAATGCTTGGTCTCAGCACTAATTACAGTGATCTTCTTATTACTTCTTTTTCTAACGTGGCGGGCACAAGTGATGCCACTTACTCCATTACCAATAATTACAATATGTTCTTCCATGATATTTATGCGAAGATGATTATTTGAGTTTCCCTTAGTCTCACATTTCTATAAAACATACATTGATGTAGCTATGAAAACAATGCATGTTTAATTCCTAACTTTGCAGCGCGTGAATCAATATGGAAAAATAGCGTATCACACTCTGGGATGCAAGCTGAATTTTAGTGAGACATCAACAATAGCTAAAGGACTTACAGACTCAGGATATGCCAGAGTTGGCTTTGACAATTCTCCTGACGTTTTTATTATTAATACCTGCTCTGTAACAGACCATGCAGATAAAAAATGTAGAAATATCGTCAGAAGAGCATTGAATGTGAATCCTAACGCGTTTATCGCAGTAATCGGGTGCTACGCTCAGCTAAAACCTAGGGAAATAGCTGAAATAGAGGGGGTCGACATAGTACTTGGAGCGAATGAAAAATTCAATGTACATGAATATCTTCAGAACATTGAAAAGAAGCAGCATGGCGAATTTCATGTAGATCCGATTAAACAAACTAAAGATTTTATTCCTTCTTTTTCAGAAGGGGACCGAACCAGATGTTTTCTTAAAGTACAAGATGGTTGTAACTATTTCTGTTCATTTTGCACTATTCCATTAGCCAGAGGTAAAAGCAGGAGTTCCAGTATTCATAAGACAATGGAGGAAGCCAAAAAAGCAGCTCAAACCTCCGCTAAAGAAATTGTACTTACAGGAGTCAATATTGGAGATTTTGGAACTGCCAATGATGAATCATTTTATGATTTGGTCCAAGAGTTGAATACACTAACAGGGATCTCGCGAATCAGAATTTCCAGTATAGAACCGAACCTACTTAGCGATGATATTATTCATTTCTGTTCTTCGTCTGAAAAGTTTGTTCCACACTTTCATATTCCACTACAAAGTGGCTCTGATACTATTCTATCTTCCATGCGGAGACGTTATAAAACAGATCTGTACAAATCTCGAATAGAGTTAATCAAAGAGTTGATGCCAGAATGTAGTATAGGTGTTGACGTGATTGTTGGTTTTCCTGGAGAAACGGACGAAGAGTTTGAGAAAACCTTTGAATTTCTTCACGCTCTTCCTATTAGCTATCTGCATGTATTTAGCTACTCCGAACGTCCAAATACAACCGCTGTGAGAAAATCAGAAGTGGTGCCAAAATCTGTAAGAGGAGATAGAAGTAAGAGGTTGAGAATTTTGTCTAGTAAAAAGCAGCGCGCCTTTTATCAAGGATTCAATAACCAGGTAAAAACTGTGCTTTTTGAATCAGAGAATCATGATGGTTTTATTAGAGGGTTCTCAGAAAACTATCTTAAAGTTCAGGTACCTTATGATGAGCGGTTGATCAATCAACTTGCAGAGGTCCAATTGGATCATTTAAATGCAGATTGCATTTTTAATGGTACGCTAAAAGAGCCTATTTTCGCTTAAATGTATCCTACTTTATATCACGCATTACTAGACCTCACTGGAATCGACTGGCCTTGGCTAAAGATGATGAATAGCTTTGGTTTTTTTGTGGCATTGGCATTCTTAGCTGCAACCTATTTTCTGATCAAAGAGTTAAAAAGAAAGGAAGCACAAGGGTTATTTAACTATTCGAAAAAAACAATTACAGAGGGTAAGCCTGCTTCTATTCTAGACTATTTAACTAGTGGACTTTTAGGTTTTGTGTTAGGCTATAAATTCGTTTATATATTTTTGAACAGAGCAGATGTATTTGCCGATGGACAACTACCTCAAAAATACCTACTAAGCTTTGATGGAAACTGGATTGGAGGTATTCTACTTGCCACTGTTTTCGTTTTCTTGCGTTATCGAGAATCAGAAAAGAATAAACTTCCAGAGCCTAAAACCAAAACTGTATTGGTGAAACCTTCCGACCGAGTGGGATCAATTACTATAGTGGCAGCATTTTTTGGTTTCTTGGGAGCTAAGATTTTTGCTGGATTAGAAAATCCTAATGATCTTTTAGGTTTCTTCAGAAACCCTACCGTTGAAGGATTGCTTGGTGGATTGGCTATTTATGGTGGTCTTATTGGTGGTGGAATCGCACTAATTGTCTACACAAAGATGAAAAATATCAGCCCATTACATTTTATGGATGCGCTGTGTCCTGGTGTAATGCTTTCTTATGGAATAGGAAGAATTGGCTGTCATGTTTCCGGAGATGGTGACTGGGGTATTGCTAATGCGAAGCCCTGTCCAAGTTGGATTCCAGATTGGTTATGGGCATACAGCTACCCTAATAATGTGAATGTGGTGAGCCATTATGATCCTCTTGGAGGCTACACTGGAAAACCTATCACACAAGAAATGATGGACGCAGGTGTTCCTAATTTCCCTGATTATGGCACCTATTTGGACCCTGCTGTATACCCTACTCCTCTTTATGAGTTAGTTCTAGCTACTGTTATTTTCCTTATCCTTTGGCGTCTAAGAACAAGAGTGAAATTGGCCGGGACTATCATCTCGTCCTATTTTATTCTGAATGGAATTGAGCGATTTTTTATCGAAAAAATAAGAGTGAATGATATTTTTGATTTAGGCTTTATGACAATTACCCAAGCAGAGATCATCGCCTTGTGCTTTATTCTTTTTGGTGCTATCCTCTTATTACTTGTACGGACAGGGAAAATTCCTCAGCCTAAACTTCCTGAACCTATAGTCAATCCTTCTGCCGAAGCCACGGCTTAATTTAGCTTCACATCTAAAAAGTCAAAACTCGTTCTCGTTCTCATTAAACCTTTCTTCATTTTATTTGTCTAAATGAAAAAGAGTACTTTTTGACTATTAAGAGTTCGTTAGAAATACCAACAGAAAAAAAAGAGCTGCCTCTTAACGATAGATTTAATATTCTCGTTAAAGAATTTAGCGAACGAGTTTATTGGACCATAAGAAGGATGGTATTGGTTCATGAAGACGCCAATGATGTTACACAAGAGGTCTTCTTAAAAGTTTGGAAAAACCTAAAAGAGTTTAAAGGACAGAGTAGTTATTATACTTGGATACACCGAATCGCTATCAATGAAAGCCTCAACTTTCTAGAAAAGAAAAAAAGAAGAGTCAACACGAGCGAGTGGAATGAGCATTTTTTTTCTTCTCTTACTTCCGATAGTTACTTTAATGGAGACGAGGAAATCAAAAAGCTTTATAAAGCACTTCTAACCCTTCCGGACAAACAACGATTGGTATTTAATCTAAAGTATTTTGACAACAAAAAATACAGTGAGATAGCGGAGATAACTGGCACATCTGAAGGAGCACTAAAAGCCTCATACCACTTGGCCGTAAAGAAGGTTAAGGAATTTTTGAAAAATGAATAATGACGATAGAAATAGCGAATTTGGTATTCCTGAGGGATATTTTTCTTCATTGCAAGAGGAGCTATTAAAAAACGTGGAACTGTTGGAAGATGAAAAGCTCATCGCTGATAGTTGCGGAACCAACGATGGTTTTAATGTGCCCAATGGGTATTTTGAAAATCTGCGACAAGACATTACGAATCACTCCTCTTCTAAAAAAAAGAAGCCAATTTCACTCTACAAGACTATCAAATGGGTAAGTGGCATGGCCGCATGCTTCATTGCTGTTTTTCTTCTCACAACAAATTGGGACACACCCCAAACCAAAGAACAATCTTTTGAAGAACTATTGGCTAATACTCAGCTAACTGAAGAACATATTTCATATCTGGAATATGATGAATTAGCTGAAATAATAGATGCTACTACATATTACAGAACAGAAGCTAATTTGCTCGAAGTAAACAGTTTGGATTTCATATTCGAAGACGATGACTTTATAGAGGAAATCGCTGAAGATTTATTAGAATTATAATGATATACAAATGAGAAATTTACTCTTAATTACATTGCTCCTCTTTACTACACTTTCCTGCTGGGGACAACAGTCGAAAGCTGAAAAGAGAGAGCAAATGAACGCCTTAAAAGTTAAATTCTTCACCGAAGAATTGGACCTTTCTATTGAAGAAAGCAAACAATTCTGGCCTGTTTATTATCAATTTGAAAAGGAACATACGAAAGCAAAAAAAACGATCAGATTCAATCGGAAAGAGTTAGCTACGAATAAACTGACCAAAGAAGAACTGAAAAAGTCTTTGAATGATATTTACAAAATAGAAATACTGCTTGCTGATTCAAGGCGGCAAATGATTCTTAGTTGCATACCCATTCTCGGAGTAGAGAAAAGCACTAAACTAGTATCACTAGAAGATCAATTGAGAAAAAAACTTGCTGATCGGGTAAAACATAGAATCGAAGAACGTCCGCAATAAAGGTCATTCATAAAATTCCTGCACGATATAATCCATAGCATACGTCATTCTAGTGCCATACCAAGAAAAAACCTCTCCATCCACTAGTCTAATTTTGGAATTTGGGAAGAGATCTTCCAGTTCTAGTATATGCTTTTCTTTAAAAGGGAAGGGCTCTGACGATAGAAATATGTGATCAGGTTGAAGCTCTTTTATATGCTCTAAACTAATCTCCGGATAGCGGCTTTTATCCCAAAGAATATTTTTGAACCCAGAAATCTCTAACATCCTATCAATAAATGTATCATTTCCAGCCGCCATATAAGGATTCCTCCAAATGAGGTAAAGAACAGATCCTAAATCTTCTCTTGTAATAGAGAGCTTTTTCATTTTCTGTTTGATAAGCGAATAGTCAAACTCCAATCCCAGTAGTTGATTCAAGCTTTCCATCATATTGAACGCTTCAATCTCGTTATGAATATCACTCACCCAAACATTTGTAATATGCTCTATTTCTGCAATGTCACTTTCAAGATTTTCTTCTTTGTTAGCGATTACTAAATCTGGCTGTAAAGACTGAATAATATCAATTTTGACACTTTTCGTTCCTCCAACTATAGTTGCTCTATTTTTTAGTCCTTTAGGGTATACACAAAATTTTGTCACTCCGACTAGCCTATCGCCTAAACCAGCATCTACTAGAAACTCCGTCTGTGAAGGAACTAGCGAAACTATCCTTTTAGGAGTGGAGATTACATTTATTGTTCTATGAAGTTGATCTTTCACTACCATGCGTTGCAATACCTTAAAACCACACTTGTCCGTTTGAGAATCATCCTACAATTTGATTAGACGCTTCCTTATTCGGCTTGAAACAGTTTGATAATACGTTTGTTTCCGCAATAATAGCAAGAACCAATGATCATTTCAGATTTTTCAAACTACCCATTAGAAAAAAGAGAGCTAACCAATACAGATCAAAACACAAAGGTTTTGGAACTAGCGCAACAGATAGTTTCCACGAATCCTAACATAGTTGAAGTTGAAGATCAACTTTTCAGAGATTCTAAGTTCATTTCAAAAACAAATCCTGTACTGTTAGAAGCAATCAAATGTGCCGCTGCAAAAAAGAAGCTAAAAACTGCTCCAATACCCATTCACCTAACGGTAGTATTTGCCATGTACCAAGAGGCTTCTCGACTACTTCCTAAATCATCTAACAACCCTCATGGGGAAGATTGTCTGCGAGAAAAAATACGGCAGTTGGACTGGCTGACTCATGGAATAGAAGAACGTTTTTCTTGGAACATTATCGCTGTAGACGACGGATGTGTAGAAAAACCAAGTAGTTACGATGTGGCACAAGAAATACTGGCGAACGAACTGCATACAAATATTAGTGTGATTAAACTAGAAGATTATTTGCATCACCTAGCCATATGCCCTGGTTTTATTGATCTTGAAACTACTGAGGATTCCAGAAAAGGTGGGGCTATTACTTGCGGGTTATGGAAAGCTCAAAACACTTTTGTTCCAAATGGGACGAAGCACATCATAGCATTTACTGATGCAGATTTATCTTCGAATTTAGCCCAATTTGGCAGCTTGATTTTCCCTATTATAACCAATAAAAAAAAGGCAGCAATTGGTCATAGGTATGGAACTGAAAAAAGTGTACTAATTAAGGGGAACAAAGCAACCACCGAACCAGACAGTACCATTTCTCAGCCAGGCAAACTCATTATTTTGCTAAGACACTATGCCAGAAAGGCACTTCTTCCGCAATTAGAACATATTAAGGATACACAAGCTGGGTTCAAGGCATTTGATGCCAAAGCTTTGTCGGAAGTACTGCCATATCTAGAATCAATGAATGAGACGTTTGATGTAGAGCTTTTACTTCGATTTATTTCTAAACATGGAAAATCCGAAGTTGAATCAGTTCCCTTTTTATTCACTGAAGATCTGGCCATGTCTAATTTTCCAGCCAATTCTGTCAGCGAGGGACACATAAAAATGTTTGATCAACTCATCTCTATCTATGAAAAATTTGGAAATAGATTCCATCTTGTACCTCAGTCCACCTATAAATTTTGGAAAGATCTTTCTATCACTCAATTGATGGCAATCATTCAACATTTAGAAGCGAATCCTCCTAAAGACCTAGATAAATTGCTATTTGATTTTAACTGGGACGAAGTCAAACTTCACAGTCTTGGCTCCAATCAACTTCATTAGCTACAATATCTCTATGAGATATGCTTATTTTACAACACTCTTAGTTAAATTGCGTCCGACACTAGGCAACTAAACATAATGTGCTTGTGTCTTAATGAGGGAAGTTATATTTAAGATATTGAATCTTCATTTGTAGATTTGATTTTGTAAGGTATTTTGATTTTCTTGACAGACGAGATCTTCTGATCTCACAAATTTGATGTAAATAAAAAATCTATGTTGCAGAAACATGTGGTACTCGTTTTTATTGTTCTAATGACATTTAGCTCTTTCGGTCAAAATGAACAAGACTGTGTAGGTGCCATTCCTGTCTGCGATGGATTCTATAATCAAACATCAGGATATACAGGCACTGGAGCAATAGGTAATGAATTACCAGTGGACTTCAACTCATGCTTGACTATCGATGACAATTCAGTTTGGTATGTTTTCACTGTAGAAAGTGATGGTATTTTAAACTTTGATTTAAGCCCAAATGGAGGTGATGTGGATTATGACTGGGTGCTCGTTGACTTTTCAACTGGATCATGTGATGATATCTCCTCAGATGCCTCCTTCATCGTTAGTTGTAATTCCTTTGGGTTGATTGGAGATGATGGTGCTACCGGTATCAGTAGCGCTAATGGTGGAACGGGAAATTCCAATGGACCAGGAGATCTAAATGGTCCTCCATATAATAGCGATGTAGATGTATTGGCAGGAGAAACATATCTGCTATACATTCAAGATTGGTCTGGGACTTCAGACGGTTATACATTAGATTTTTCAAACTCTACTGCTTCCATTTTTGACGATACAGCACCTGAAATTTCTTCCATCGAGTTCATTTGTGAAAATGAAATTCTGGTGACTATGTCTGAGAATATTGTTTGCTCTAACCTATCTCTTGAAGATTTTTCGATAGACGCTCAAGGAACTATATATAATCCTTCAGAACTTATTTCAAGTTGTTCTGAATCTTCTTCTACAACCAGTAGTTTCACACTGGTACTCTCTGATATGGTGGAATTGCCAATGAATACACCACTGACATTGTTACTCAATCCTGACAATGGTTTGCTCACAGATCTTTGTGGGAATGTGATCGAAAATTCTCCTCCTAACTTTACATACGATGGAACTTTAACATTTACTTCAACGTTGGAAGATGCTAATTGCTCAGAAAGTAATGGAAGTATTTTGTTCGACGCTGTTGAAAATGGAGTTGACCCTTTTTCCTATTCCGCCAACGGTACCGAACAAAACGATCCCTTATTTGACAGTTTGTCTTCAGGAAATTATGAACTAGTGCTAACTGATGGTAATGGATGCACTTTTTCTGAATCAGTGACATTAGATGAAATAGCTCTAGTTGAAATCTCTGCTGGTGACAGTGGTTCTTCCTGCAATTTCTCATACAATTTGTTGGGAAGTAGTACTAATGAAAGTGTGACCGAATGGAGTGGTCCAGCAAATATCTCATTTGCAGATAATACAAATATGAACACTTCTGTTAGTTCCAATTCCAGCGGAACATATCCCATTACTTTAACAGCTTCTCAAGACGGCTGTGACATAACGGATACAATCGAAATAACGTTTTCAGATATTGCCAATCCAACACTGTCAACAGAATCTTCTTGTGGCGAAGGATGCAATGGAGAGCTTACGATCAATCCAATAAATGGCATCACTCCATATATCATTCAAATAGATGGAGGAAATGTCGCTGGCACAACCAATTTTTCAGGTATTTGTGCTGGAGATCACACACTAGTGATCTCTGATGCCATTGGGTGCTCTATTGATCAAACTTTCACTATTGATCAGCTGATAGAACCTACCATCACCTCTCTTTCTGCTGATGATGAAACCTGTCCAGATATGTGCGATGGTTCCATACAAGTCACTGCGCAAAATGCAACCTCCATTGGTTCACCTCAGGTTGCCTTCAATGAGTCTATAGATGGTTTCAATAATTTATGCGCTGGCAATTATCAGATTGTACTGACTAGTCAAGACAATTGTTCTATCACTGTTCAACAAGCAGTGATTACAAAGAGCTCTATGGAAGCAGTTCTCAGAGTTAATCCTAATCCTGTTGAACTAGAAAATCCGATAGTTACAATTGAAAATCTTTCTACTGGAAATTATACGTCCAGCTCACTTTTCATAGACGATGTGCTGACCTCTCTTGATTCTGACATAATAGAAATGACACTTGATCCTGGCGAGAATAACGTCATCGTAATGGATTTAATTATTGAAGATCAATTTGGATGTATAGACTCTGATCGAAAAATCATTCAATTCATTAGTCCATTAGAGGTATTTATTCCAAATTCATTCACACCAAATAACGATGGCCTAAATGAAGGGTTTAAACCCTTTTTAAATGGGCATGATGCATCAAATTATGAATTTACTATCTTCAATCGTTGGGGAGAAATTATTTTTCGAACTAATGATCCTGAAGAATCTTGGCTTGGAGAAGTCAATAATGGAACACACTATGTTTCAGCTTCTACATATTCTTACCAGCTTAAGGTAAAGCAACGTTTCAGCACTAATGAAGAGGTTTATATGGGACACATTAATATCATTAGATAACCTCGCTATAGGCGAATAATGGTCAAAATGTCATGCTCTTTCCTACAGCGTCGCAATGCATGTCATGTACTTCCTGACAGAATTTCTTAAAAAACAGATGGCACAAAGATTGACTTATGCTTTCAGACTTTAAAAAATTAAATAGAAAATAAAATGGGTAAAATCATTGGAATAGATTTAGGAACTACAAACTCATGTGTAGCCGTAATGGAAGGAAATGAGCCAGTGGTAATTCCAAATAGTGAAGGAAAAAGAACAACTCCTTCTATAGTAGGATTTATAGAGGGTGGAGAAAGAAAGGTTGGTGATCCGGCTAAAAGACAAGCCATTACTAATCCTACAAAAACAATCTACTCTATCAAAAGATTCATGGGAAACTCTTTCACTGACGTGAGTACGGAGATTTCACGTGTTCCTTATGAAGTAGTAAAAGGAGAGAACAATACTCCTAGAGTTAAAATTGACGACAGACAATATACTCCCCAGGAGATTTCTGCTATGGTTCTTCAAAAAATGAAGAAAACGGCAGAAGATTATTTGGGTCAGGATGTAACTGAAGCAGTAATTACAGTACCTGCATACTTTAATGATGCACAAAGACAAGCAACAAAAGAAGCTGGTGAAATTGCTGGTTTGGAAGTCAAAAGAATCATAAATGAGCCTACTGCTGCGGCATTAGCCTATGGTTTAGATAAGAAATCTATCGATCAAAAAATAGTTGTATTTGATTTAGGTGGTGGAACACATGATGTATCTATTCTTGAATTAGGAGACGGTGTATTTGAAGTACTTTCTACTGATGGAGATACTCACCTTGGTGGAGATGACTTTGACCAAGTAATCATTGACTACTTGGTACAAGAATTCAAAGATGAAAACGGAGGATTAGATTTGACTAAAGATCCAATGGCTTTACAGAGATTGAAAGAAGCTGCAGAAAAAGCAAAAATTGAACTTTCCTCTTCTGCCTCAACTGAGATCAATCTTCCTTACATTATGCCAGTAGACGGTATTCCTAAGCACTTGGTAAGGTCTCTGACTAAAGCGAAGTTCGAACAAATGGCTGATTCTTTAATCAAGAGATCTATTGAGCCTTGTGAAACTGCACTTAAAGCGGCAGGACTTTCAAAAAGTGATATTGACGAAATTATCCTAGTAGGTGGTTCTACAAGAATCCCTGCTGTTCAAGATGCTGTTAAGGCATACTTTGGAAAAGAACCTTCTAAGGGAGTAAATCCTGACGAAGTAGTGGCTGTAGGAGCTTCTATTCAAGGAGGTGTCCTTTCGGGAGATGTGAAGGATGTACTTCTTTTAGATGTAACCCCACTTTCTTTAGGAATTGAAACAATGGGTGGTGTATTCACTAAATTGATCGATGCCAATACAACTATCCCCACTAAGAAATCACAAACATTCTCTACAGCAGCTGATAACCAGCCTTCAGTAGAGATCCATGTGATTCAGGGAGAAAGAGCAATGGCTTCAGATAACAAAACAATCGGTAGATTCCACCTTTCTGATATTCCACCTGCACCAAGAGGTGTTCCTCAAATTGAAGTAACATTTGATATTGATGCGAATGGAATTATTCAGGTAGGAGCTAAAGACAATGCTACCGG
The DNA here is from genome assembly GCA_965224545.1 of Flavobacteriales bacterium. Taxonomy (GTDB): domain Bacteria; phylum Bacteroidota; class Bacteroidia; order Flavobacteriales_D; family Sanyastnellaceae; genus ASP10-05a. The sequence goes on from CBDCZM010000001.1 coordinate 475,637, forward strand.
TAAAGAACAGACTATTAGAATCGAAGCTTCTTCAGGATTGAGCGATGAGGAAATCGAAAAGATGAAGCAAGAAGCTGCTGCTAATGAAGAGGCAGATAAAGCTACTAAAGAAAGAGTGGAAACAATCAACAAAGCAGATAGTATGATCTTCCAAACGGAAAGTCAACTAAAAGAGTTTGGAGATAAGATTCCAGCTGATAAAAAGCAGCCTATCGATGATGCCTTAGCTGAGCTTAAGGAAGCACACAAAAATCAGGACATTGAGGCTATTAATGCTTCTATGGATAAACTGAATAATGTATTCCAAGCAGCTAGTCAAGATATGTATGCAGCTCAGAACGAAGCTCAACAGAATAGTGGAGATGCTGATGCTGAAGCAGGTAAATCAGATTCTACTGAAGAAGAAGTTACTGATGTTGACTTCGAAGAAGTTAAAGAGGATTAAGCATTTACGTTAGAAGTGAATAAAAAAAGGGCAAGTCGAGTGACTTGCCCTTTTTTATTTCGTCATATTTGCGATACAAACTCTATTTAAAACAAATAATTATGCTTAAAGAATTTAAAAAATTTATTATGACTGGAAACGTGATTGAATTCGCGATCGCAGTCATCCTCGCCGGAGCCGTTGGATTCGTTGTCAAAGGATTTGTCAGTGATATAATGATGCCAATCATTGGTCACTTTGCTGGTGGGATGGACTTTGCGAAACTACAGTATGTTTTATCTGCAGAAGTAAAAGATGCAGCTGGAGCAATTACCAAACCTGCTAATGCTATTAGATATGGTGCGTGGATCAATACCATCATCAACTTAATCATCGTTGGTTTCGTTCTGTTCATGATGTCTAAAGCATACCAAAAAACAAAAAAGAAAGAAGAAGCAGCTGCACCAGCTGGACCTTCTGATAATGATCTTCTGACAGAAATCAGAGATGCATTAAAGAAATAAGAAACTACGTTTCTGGAAAAGGCGGCCAATGGTCGCCTTTTTTATTTCCTGTTTTTTGACAGAACCACAGGTTTATTAAAACAACAAACGAGTAATTAATCAACTCGCAACCAGTATTAAACATATCACTAATCCAGTGAAAATTACCAGTTGTAAAATTGTACTTAAAGTCAGTTTCAAATACTGTTTATCATCAGTAAAAACTCTGCTATTCCATAAAAATGTAACTAGCACAAAGATTGCTAGCATTACAAAATCTAAATTGTAATCAAAAAGTAGCACCATTAAATCATTACACACCGTAGCTAGGATACACATAACAGTGGCTATATAAATAATTGATATTATATGCTTAGAGAATTTTTTCTCCTTTCTTATAAAAGTCAAGTAAGATGAAATCAATAGAAACGGGAACAGAATTATCCAGAAGGCATACTGTGCACCAACATTCTCTACGTTGAATGAAAGTCCAAAAACACTCTTATCCACAAAGTTCACGTGCAACGCCACGAAAGCAATGCCATACAATAGTATTCTCCCAGGGCTTGAATAGTAGTTTTTAAATCCAAAAAAATAGTTATTTACTATCAATTTTGGATTCAATAGAACCTTAAGCATTGTAGCAAAACCAGACTTTTCCAATGAAAAAAAATTCGATAGAAAATCACTAAATAAAAATCTGGTTGAGGTTGGTCTATTTGATTTACTCTGCCCACATCTGTAACAATAGTTTTCTTCAATTTGAATTTCACATACTGTACAAATATTATTTTTATCCATTTGACTTGATGGTATATCAGCTTTTCTGCAAGAAGAAATAATTCACACCATGAGTTGATGGTTTACTTGTGATCAACTCCCCTTCATGAAGAAAGTTGATCTCATATCCTACTGTAGTCATAAAATCAATAATCTCTTGAGCCTCTGGAGTTTCTAGTTCAAAATTGATTTCTAACATCCAAATGGGCTTATTCTTTCGAATAAACTCCTTAGCTCCTTCAAGAACTTTTAATTCTGCTCCCTCTACATCACACTTAACGAATGATATCAATTGATCAAAAGTCATTTCATCCAATTTCTTAACATCAACTGTAATGTCTCCCTCGTTCTCCGTCAGATGACCTTCATAAAAATTCTCTCCAGAATGTTCAAATTTTGGGATTGAAAATTGTGCCGACCCTACAAAATCGCTTAAAGCGCAGTTATGAAGTTTTACATTAGAAAGGTCTACCGATTGGATGTTTGCTTTCAAATAACCATAAACCTCTGGAATGGGCTCAAATGAATGAACAGTTCCCTCCTCACCTACTTGTTTTGCCAGAAACTTTGTATAACTGCCAAAGTTTGCTCCTATATCCAAAACTGTATCACCTTTCTTCACCAAACTAGAAATAACCTTCATTTCTGGTTCATCATCACCTGTGAGCTCTGAAAACTTCTTTAAATAGTGTTTGCTGCGCAGCATACGCATAATGCTGGCAGGAAGTAAAGGGAATATAAGGCGTTTAACTAGAGACATTCTTTAATCAAGGAGCATAGATATCCTGCTTTCTTTTAATCTCGTCAAGTTCTACATAATAGAGCTTGCCATTTTTCTGATATTCTACCCAAGCTTTATTACCAAGATTCAACCCCGTTTTATCGTATTCTATCACTTTGACTATCTGAGGAGTAGAAGCATCTGAACTATATAGGTTTCTGTAAGCTGCAAGTTTTGCCAACTTAGTATCAGCACTTAAAACAAATCCCTTCCTTTTTTCTCCATTCACAAGCAAAGCAGAAAAGGGAATAGCAATAGAATCAATTAAAAGTCTTGTAATTTCAATCGTCTTTGGTACAATCACCTCGAAATTCAGCTCATACTTACGAGTTCCCTTCAAATTCGATTTAACACCTCCAAACGTAGCCTGACTTTCAATAGAAGCAGCTGTAAATTGTGTCTCTTTATCCAAGTTGTTGTCCAATTGTACAGTATCCGTATTTATTTGACTAGTGACCATATCAGATTTAGTACCACAAGTCGCTGACAGCAAGCCAAGTAAAACAACTGAGAGAAATATTCTATAATTCATAAATAAGAAATTTCAAATTTCATTCCATAAATGCCAAAAATATAAGTTCTTTGCACCGATTTTACGGGAAGTCCCTATAATTTCAAGAGAATAATCAAACTTCTAGAACCTTGAAACTGTTCGTCAAAAAATTTCTATCTGCTTTAGGAATTTACATATCAAAGAATCAAAAGTACGATGCTCTTCTGGAAAAGATCTTGGAGAAAAGACTTTTAGTGAGTTCGAATTGCATTGATGTCGGTAGTCATGTAGGCGAAATATTGGATCTTTTTCTAAAATATGCACCTGAAGGAAAACATGTGGGGTTTGAACCAATTCCACATCTGGCAGAAAATTTAAAGATCAAATACAATGGCAATGTAGTCATCAAAGCCTGTGGTTTAAGTAATGAGAAAGGAGAGAAAGAATTTACTCACGTAAAGAATGCAGAGGCTTTTAGTGGTTTTAAAGAACGTGATTATCAGAATCGGCAAGTAAACATTGATACCATCACTGTTAAAACATGTACTCTTGATCAAACTCTGAAAGATGAAAATCTAAGAAGGGTGGACCTCATTAAAATTGATGTAGAAGGCGCAGAACTAGAAGTTTTAGAAGGAGCCCAAGAAACCATTAAATCACTAAAACCATTGGTGATATTTGAGCACGGAAAAGGGGCCGCGGATTTTTACAAAACCAAACCAGAACAGATTTTCGAATTCTTTGTAAAACGGTGTGACATGTCTATTACCACACTAGAGACTTTTCTCGAAGATAAACGGCCACTTTCCGAAAATGAGTTTAAGGAATATTTTGACAACGGCGATGAATACTACTTTGTGGGCTACTAAGTTCTAAAGATTTTGAGGAATTATTCCCTCTACGCTTCTCCATTAAATACTAACGAAAGAACTTTCCGTTGGGATAAGTTTATTCTTGCATGCCAATAGCAAGTACCTCCGTCCTTCACTCTTACAAAATCGCTATCACATTTCTTTCTATGATTCATACAGAATGAATTTATGTACACGAAATATACTCAAATTGTTTAGCGGTTCGGAATTTTGGCAGGGCAAAAACCGAAAAGCTAAATGGTTTGAGTATATTCACCGTTTTCTTTCTGAAAAGGAAAATACTGGACACAATACTGATTGATATTTGACTCAATATTTCTTAACTCCGCACGCTCTTTAAATTCTGATTGAAGTGTCAAGATAAGCTGAACATCCATTCCTTCAGGCAACCTCTTTATCGGCTTAAATTCGCTTACTTGTATATCCTGATTTTTACTTGTGGGGCTCACTGGATAATCAAAAGGAGTGCTTTCTTCCATCCAATTACACAATTCGAAACGAGGTTCATTCCTGATTTCATCAAGTACCTTATCGCTAGGATTTGTACAGGACAGGATCAGCAGAGAGAAAAATAAAATTTCAGTTCTTATCATGCTTTATAGTATAAACTTAAGTCTGTATAATTACTCTGGTAAGCTATTCACTGCTTTTCTAAGATGTACCAGGCGCGTTAACAGCATTTCCAACTTGTCTAATTGTAACATATTAGCACCATCAGAAAGAGCATGACTCGGGTCTGGATGTGTTTCTATAAATAATCCATCTGCTCCTGCAGCGATGGCACTCTTTGCTATAGTTTCTATCAACTCTGGCTTACCTCCTGTAACTCCACTCGTCTGATTTGGTTGTTGAAGTGAATGAGTCACGTCCATAATTACTGGAGCATAATTTTGCATCACAGGAATTCCTCTCATATCCACTATTAGGTCCTGATAGCCAAAAGTAGTTCCACGCTCTGTAATCCACACATTGTCATTTCCTGATTCTCTGACTTTATTCACTGCAAACTGCATAGATTCCGCTCCGAGGAACTGTCCCTTTTTTATGTTCACATATTTCCCTGTTTTAGCGGCGGCTACTAAAAGATCAGTCTGTCGACATAAAAAAGCAGGTATCTGCAATACATCCACATAGTCTGCTGCTCGAATAGCCTCCTCTGAAGTATGCACATCGGTGACTACAGGCACACTCAGTTCCCTTCCAACCTCGGAGAGGTATCCTAACGCTTTTTCATCTCCTATTCCAGTAAAAGAATCTAATCTACTTCTATTTGCTTTCCTATATGACCCTTTAAATATGTATGGTATTTCGAGGCGTTCACAAATAGATTTTACCTTCGTTGCAACATTAAAAACCAATTCCCTATTTTCCACAGCGCAAGGCCCAGCTAGTAAGAAAAAATTATCTGATTTGGGGTGATTTATTTTACCTGGTAAGTTCATTTGATTGGTCTAAAAGTGCGTGAAATGCCAAAACTAACACTTCTCCCTTTGGCGCTATTCAAAAAAGCTCCAAGTAAATTCTTGGTGGTTAAATAGAGATTCCAATTAGTTAGCTTCACATAAGCACCTGCATTCATTCTTAAATTTCCGTATCCGCCGTAACTTAATCCCACATTGTAACCAATACCTTCCACTTCATTGTGGTAATAGTTAAATCCCAATTCTGCACTATGCTCGGAAAAAAAGCGCTTTCTTACTGAAATCGCCAAATGGTCACGGTCATTAATTCTATGAAAATAAGCTCCTTTAAGATCCAATGGCATTACGACTGTTTTACCCTCTTGAGATTCATCAATTGCAACCGAATCCTCTAGAGAAATAGTTCTCAATGGATTGTTTGAGCTCAATACATCATTTATGTTTATGCCATTAAACTGGAACGTACTATCTGCGGAAAATTTTCTAGTCCTATCATTCAATGATACAAACCCAAGATTTCTTAGTTCCAATGAAAACAGATCATTATCATCAGACACTTTTAAATTATAACGTCCATTTAATGTGAACCCTGTTCCAGAATTACTCAAAAAATCTCCTCTAAGCGAATCATTAAGAAATACCTCTCCGTCATAGTCAATCGCTAATTCAGATGCATCTGCAGCCGTGAACAATTCTAACGTTTCGATTTCAGAGCGGAAGTAACTTTGTACATTAATCAGGTTAAAAGAAGCGTAGCTACCTGTGGATTCGTTAATTAAACCAAGTCCTGCGTACTGATAAAGCATGGCTTCTGACACAGTATTTGAAAGAGACATTACCTCGCCTAATCTATCAGCATTTCCTAAAAAAGCCAAATGAAAAACATCCTTTGGGAAAGAAGAATAACCATACCCTTCCACTCCAAACTCTAACATAAGTCCAATAGGTTTTTCCAGTCGAATACTATCTGAAAGAGCACTATATGTCACCCCGGCTCTCATCCATCCACCAAAAGTATTTCTCCCATCCATGTCATTAGTCATACTACTAAGGGATTCTCTATCTAACGTTCCTCCAAATAGCATTTTAGTCACTAGTGAATTCTGGACCGCGTCTGAAAAATAATCCGCTTCCACGTCAAATGATAAAGTGCTCTTCTTATGATCCAGAGGTTCATGAGTATAATCTAGAATATTCTGAGCCGAGGTCTGCACAGAAAAGAAGAGAAGAAATATGAATAAATATCTAAAAATCTGCTTCATATGTTATTTCAGCGGTAATTAATATCTCCAATTTATCTTCTGTAAGGATTTTCACTTCTTCGGAATTTACCGTATTTCCATTTGCAGAAATGATGATTTTTTTTGCTTTTAAAAGCTGTTCGATTTGCTCTGAAGAAACAGGTATCTCTATCCGTTGTACTTCTGATTCTCCTGCATTCAATTCTGCCCAAAGTTCTCCTTCAAAAAGTGCCTCCTCAACTTCAGGCATATGAACCAAAAGGTCAAACCCTACTGGAAATTCATTCTCAAGAGTCACGATCAACTTGGCCGACTTAATTTGATCCGCATTACTCCCTAAATCTACGGCAAGTGTATCTACCAGCAACAGGTTATTCAGTCCAACACATAAAGGAAAGTCTATTTCCGTTACTATTTGGAAGGGATATCGGTCTAAATAAAAATCAAAACCACCTGTAACATCGCCTAAGGGGTTCAAATTAGCTTCTCCAACAAGTCTAAACCTGTTTGGCGTTGCAGAAATTGCATCCGCCAAATTTGAGCTCGCATCAAACTCAAAGGTCACACTATTTCCAATAACGGATTCTTCTGTTTCAATGGCTCTAGAAATGTTTACAATATCATTTAATCCTCCAGTTTGAAGCAAGACCTGTTCTGAATTAACGGTGTTAACAGCCGCAATTTCTGACAGCTGTACCTGTGCATCTATACCAAAATTGTTAATGAATTCTAATGACGCATTGATCTCTGCCAATGATATAGTACCCCCTTGGTAAATTAAAGAATCAAGGATAATTTCTTCGTCAAGACTTTTTTCCCATTGACCAAAATATCCTCTTAACTCTTCTACTTCTAAGTCCAATAACTCCATTTTCACATTGATCTCATCAATCCCATAAATCTGAGCAGTATAGGCTGGTAGAGAAGAGGTAGATACGTTCAAATCTCCAGACAATGTATTTCGTTCCAATCCAGTAGATCCTGTTAAATCAAGTTCATATCCACTGACATCTATGATTAACTCATCTATATATGGGTTTTCACTAGAGGCAGGTTCTGTTTTCCCTAAAATGCTTAAAGGATTATTATTCAATCGAATCCCACCAATGACATAAGACAAGTCAAGGTATCCATCTGCATTGCTTTCAAAAGTTACTTTAAGACTTCCTGATTTAACCTTCCCTGTGCGAAGTTCTGCCCCATCAAGACTGAAATTGAAGTCTTCTACCAGCGAAAAAATGTTGTTTCCACTTTCAAATGGAATAGGTCCGAAAGCGAACCCCGGAGAATATATTGCTTGTAAAACAGTATCTCCAAGATTAACCAGTTCATCAATGTTCAATGGAGTGAGTGTATCATAATAATGCACTGTGACTACTTCACCATCAAGCACCAAGGTATTGTTCTTATTACTGAAATTATTAAAACTCAACTCCCCCTTCGCTATAGGAAAAGTATATTCAGGATACCAAGCTGTTTTATCCCTATTGCAACGTGCTAGAAGTAATATAATTATAACAAGGGGTATGCAGAAGAACCGTTTACTCATTGGTCGGTAAAAATAAGCATGAATGTTAGATTAAGAATACAATCTAGGCCTTCAATATCCTACCGTATACTAAAGCTGATAAAAGTGACAATCCAATAAATGGAAGTAGCGATTCGTGCATATCCTGAGGCAAGAATATCCATGTGGCTAACAATGCCAGAATCAGAAGCGAAAAAATTCTCAGCCATGGAAGCCTAGCTCTCTTTAAAAATGGTAATACTAAATTTAGAGGATTGGCCCATAGTATATTTAAATTATTAGCGGTAGCATTATGATCTGTAAAAAACCATAACGTAAAAAAGAGTAGTCCCAATACGCCATTTATTATTAAAACAACCATAGACAGTCCACGTCCAAGCTTTGTCTTTCTGAAGACCAGAATCAGAACAAACAAAATTGAACATATGAGACCTATTACTTTGAAAGTAGAATCCTCAAATCTCTTTATAATCGTCTGTTCTTCTGCAGGCAGAACTTCTATTTCGTTGCCCACCAAGGAATTTCCCCTTAATGTGGCTTCAGAAAACATGGTCATTAAAGAATCTGGCAGAAATGCCTGCTGATTTTTTTCCAATATCTTATCGCATGGTAACCCTAAAGCAATGTCAATCCCCAAATCACCCCATTCCATGTCATTCAGGTATACCTGAATCATATCTCTAAACGAAAGACCATTTCCATTCGGGTTTTGGTTCCAATTTATACTATTTCCTGTAGCTTCGTCTACAATATCCATCACTCGAGTGGCACAGTTATCGTAAAAAAAATCGTATTTATATTCTGCATTTTCAGGCAGTGCATTCTTCTCTAACAACTCCACCAACCTGTACTTTTCTGCATCAGTCATATTAAGTTCCTGTGCCATAATTGATCGTTGCTCATGAATATAGCCGTACTGAAAATAGCCAAACTGCTCTTTTGCCAATCTATATGGTAATTGTCCTTTCGCAAATTTCACATAGAAATTGTCTGTATCAAAATTGAATGTCCCATAATTATAGACCCAATCAGTAGTGGGTGTCTTAACTAAAATAGCCGAGTGACCAAATACCGAATACAAATCATATCCAGGACTACAGGAAATAATATAAATGGATGTCTCACTTGATTGGGACTCAAATTGAGCTGATGCCGATGTAAGAATGGAAAGCCATGCTAATAGAAATAAGATATTTTTCATAAAAAAGTCCCGAAAATAATTCGGGACTAAGATAGCAAAGGTGAAGTGAATCATTTATGAGTCACTCATTTTAATTATTCTTAAAGATACCAAATTATCTCGACTTGTAAGATGATAAATTCCATCTGAATATTGCAAGAAATCCAATTCTATCGAATCTTTGTTCGTCATAATCGAGACTATCTTCAATTCCCTTCCTTGAAAATCAAAAAGTCTTAGGTTCTCTACTTGCCCAGAATAGTTTTTTATTATTACCCTATTGCTAGTCGGATTAGGGTATACTACTAATTCAGTTTGTATTCTTTCTTTAATGGAATTAATAAACTCAATTTCCACCTCTAAAATTGAACAACAATTGTTAGCATCACATATTTCGAATTCATAATTGTTTTCGGACAATCCTGAAACCAAATTGGTTTCATCTCCATCAATGTAGTACGGAGCTGTCCCTCCCATAAATGTAAATTGAATTTCTCCTTCACTAGTGCCGTTATCTGGAATTGTGAGAAACTCAAAACTAAATTCTTCTGGTTCTTCAATAGTAACCTGTTCCTGTTTAACACAACCAAATGCATCGGCTATTTCAATATAATACTCTCCGTGAGGCAGATTTCCTAAATAGAGTCCTGTAGGTGCATCATTCACAACTATTTGGTATGGAGCTTGTCCTTGTAAGTCCAAAATCAACTGTCCAGAAGATTCTCCGTGACAATTTGGGTTCACAGTTTGAGAATTAATTACAGTTTCCTCAAAGTTAGTTACCTCAAACTCTTGTTGAATAGTGCACCCATTTGCATCGATTAATTTTAGTTGAGACACCCCGAGTGGAATAACAGTGGAAGATTCACCCAAAACATCATTCCAAAAAATCTCAACTGGCTCATCAGAGTTAAACTCGACTGTAACATTTGCCTCAACCTCATTTGAACATATTTCAGTCCCATTTATTTCTTCAATTTGAAAATTAGGACTTGAATGTTCTATTTCAATGATCAAATCTCTTGTAATGCCATTATTAAACTCTATCATGAGGCTTACTTGTTGTGGATAGTTAGCCTCAAAATGGTTAGAATTCAATTCGTTATTCCAAAGTAATGACTGATACTCTCCTTCCACAGTTAACACTGTTGATCCTTCATCACATATTTCCAATCCATTCGAAGAAACAAGCGAATATTCTATAATTTCACCTTCAACGAAGTTATAAGTATCAAAAGATTTCAAATCATAGTGCCAATCCTCTTGTCCATTTGGCCATAGAATGGAAAGTGAATCCACTGCCTGATTAGCACCCATTCCAAAAATTTGACGATAACTTCGCTGACAAGAATAGCCTTCTCCTGCCTGCATATTTCTTAAATATGAAATACCATCAATATAGAATCTTAAATAGGCACCTATCCCATCTCTGTTACTTTGGGTTCCAGTTAATTTATATTTCAACCAGTTATTTGCATTTCCTCTATTCTTCAATACAACACTAGATTCAAAATGGTTATTAGTCACCAAATCAGGAAATCCATCATTGTTTATATCCCCATACATATTTCCAAAACTAAAGTCTGGAAGCATTTCCTCCGCACCAAGGAAATCCTCTGCCTCTGTGAAAAAACCATTCCCATCATTTAGGAATAAGATATCGTGACCAGCATCATGAAATGATCCAACACTTACAAACAAATCAATATCTAAATCATTGTCAACATCACAAAATGAAGCTCCCCACCCAAATTCTCCTAGCATTCTGCATCCTCTTAATTCCGATTCTTCAACAAAAACCGAATTCCCTTTATTTATTAAAAGAATGGAAGCAGTAACATCAGTGCAATAGATATCTAGATAACCATCACCATTCACATCTGCCACACTACTCGACATTCCATCCAAAGCAAAATCAGTGTTAGTAGACACTCCTGTACTTTCAAATCCATTTCCATTCACATTTCTTAACATGGTATTGACAAGATGTTTATCCTGAGGGATGTATAAATCCTCCCATCCATCCAAATCATAATCAATAGCTGTGACGCACATTGGAGCTTTATAGCCATCGTCAGTATTTGAAGTTTCAGTTACATCTATAAAAGACCCATGGCCATTTCCATAATACATTTTGTTTCCAAAGGGCCCAAAGCTCGTTCCCAAATTCCTATTTACAACATAAAGATCTAAATTCCCGTCTTTGTTGAAATCAGAAAAAACACTTCCAAAAGAATTATTATCTACATCAGAATGATCTATTCCACATGAATTTGTCACATCCTGAAATCTTAGATTACCAGTGTTCAAATACATTCTATTCCCAGTGTCATTTGCAGAAATGAACAGGTCATAATCACGATCATTATCTATATCTGCCCATAGAATCTGCTTCGCTACACCTTCATTAACTACACCTTCCAAATAAACCCTTTCATAAGAACCTGACTGATTATTAATATAAAAATGTATACGCTCCCCTTCACTGGTAGTTAAAGATAAATCATCATAACCATCTTGATTAAAATCCACAAAACTCAATCCTCCTCCCATTTCACTTCCTTCAGTATAAGAATGAGGTTCAAGCAAAACATCAGACGCATCAAAAAAGGTGATCTCTTCTTGGGATAAACCAATAAATCCTAGGTTAATAAAAATAAAGATGATTGCTGTTTTTTTCATTTTCATCGTAAAAAATGCTATCTCAAACATAAAGTTCAATTTCATGATAATTATTTATACACAACTCATTTACAAACATTTAACACATAAGCACAAAATGTATGAATGATCCATTATCTACCTTTTGAGTAGTTTTAGGGATAATGAATTTTCTCTAGATACTAAGTAATAAATCCCCGGAGAGATTCCACTAATATTTATCTCGACTAAATTCCCATTTCTGACAGGGTTGATGCTCCTAACCTCTTTTCCTAATGTACTATACAACCTAAGAGAACCAGGATTATATGGATAGTTTTCAAGTAAATAACAGCTTCCGCAGGGTTTGGATGGATAGAGGGCTTAATAACACCTATTTTATCCAGTGAGATTGCAAATTCGATTATTGCTTCTGCATCTACACAACAATTGCTAGAATCACATACTTCTATGCTGTATGTATTAGCTGTTAGTCCAGAAAACAGTGTCATCTTACCTCCATTAATAAGATAAGGACTTGTACCACCTGAAATAAAAACTTCAATAACACCCTCTCCTTCACCATAATCTGGAGTAACTTCAAGATCTAAAGTTAATTCTTCTGGCTCAATAAGATCTACTGTTTCTGTAACAATACAACCATATGCATCAATGACTTGAACCTCATATTCTCCATGAGGAAGCCCAAAAGTATATAACCCAAATGGCTCATTATTGACCAGTACCTCAAAAGGCTCCTCAGCCAACACACCTAAAACCAACTCTCCAGATGATTCTCCATAACACCCAGGATTCTCCGTGAATATTTCTAAAGATGTTTCCGGGTATTGTGTAATAAGTATACCATATTCTAATATACAATTAGCGGTATCCACAATGCTCAACTCATGCCCTCCTAAAGATAAAGTAGAGGCTAAATCTTCAGCAATCCCATCCCAAAACACTTCATAAGGTAATGATGAACTTACCACCAAATCTACCTCTGCTTCACTCTCTTCTGGACATATTCCCGTACCAAAAATCCCTGAAACACCAAAACCTGGATTCACAGAAGAGACTTCTATATCCAACTCTTGTACAATACCATACTCATAAATAATCTGGACATTTACTGTCCCAGGTAATAGCACCTCTAATTCCATAGCACTACTTTCCCCATCATTCCAAATTAGAGATTCGTAATTTCCCTGAATACTTAAAACAGTAGATTCTCCAGGACATATATGCAGCCCATTCGGAGCAAGTAAAGTATAATCAAGAGTTGCTCCTTCCATGAATTGATACGTGGAATCAGGTGCTAGGTCATAGTACCAATCACTATGTCCACTTGGCCATAAAATTGAAAGTGAGTCTACACTCTCATATTCACCCATACCAAAAATCTTGGTATAACTCTGCTGAGCTAAAAATCCTTCACCAGAATTAGTACTCCTTAAATAAGAAGCTCCATCCAAGTAAAAAGTAAGATACGATCCTATCCCATCACGATTACTCGTCGTCCCAGCTAACTTATACTTCAACCAATTATTCTCATTGCCATTACTTTCCCAAAGAATACTCTCTGTATAATGATTGTTTACCATCAAATCAGGGAAACCATCATCGTTTACATCTCCAAATGAGTTTCCATAACTAATATCTTCAGGCACAGATTGAAGACCAAATGCATAATCCGCAGCTGTGAAAAAACCGCTTCCGTTATTAAGAAATAAGTTGTCATGAAAAGCCGCCGAGAATGAAGCCGTACTGACAAAAATATCCATATCTACAAATGATGCACCCCAACCAAATTGACCTTGCATTTTACAACCTCTAATTCCGGCTTCTTCAGTAAAGGTTTCATCTCCATTATTCATAAGTAGAATGCTTCCTGAAGAAGTATTAGTACAATAAATATCCAGATGTCCATTCCCATCTACATCAGCTATACTAGCACACATTGCTTCCATATAAATATCTGTACCGCTTACCGCTGGGTGCACGACAAATTTCCTTCAAGCGGCTTTTCTTGTTAAATCCTTGATTTTGTGCCATGTATTGCTTTTGTAAGCAACTCGAAGGTTAGCGATTTGCTGGAAGCCAGGTGTAGTCCATCGTTGACCACTTAGTTTCATCCGTTTTTGCAGTACGTTTCTATGAGCAGATTCGATTGCTCCTGAACCAATCAACAAGCCTCTTTTTAGAAAGACATTGTAGCGCATTCTTTTACAATTTCGATTATAGTACTTAATGAGCTGTTGCCTTTTTTCTTCCGTTTTTTTAGCTCTGCTTGGAGACAGTTCTTTCAAATTTAGGATAACGATCTCTATATCATCCTCTAACATAATCTGGCTTTGTTCTTCTATCCATTGACTTCGCTTGTTCTTACTTCCAAAGTACTTTTTGGCAAATTCGCACAAATGCTCTTTTGCATGATAAAAGTCAAGTATTTGGGTGGCGTCTGGATAGATGGCATCAGCCCATTTCCAAATCCATTTTGCTCCATCCGCTACAATAACTAATGACTTAAGTTGGTCAAGGTAATATTCGAATTTTGGCAAAAACTCTTTATGAGTACCTAGATGGGCTACATATTGAGAGTCTGTAATCATGTTTCTTTTATTTGATATTTCAACCTGATCGTTTGCTTTGAAAATTCGCCCAACCTTGACTTCTTTCCATTTTTGCTCACGAGTCAGAAACATCGCCCCATCTAACATAGCATAATGTAACTGTCCCCGTTCCTCTTGGGCATAATTCTGGCTACCTCCTTCTTCTATTCTTTTAGCATCTTGCTCTTCTATAAGCTCTCCATAATAGTGACTAACACGCTCTATTTGTTTGGCATTTATACTGACTCCTTTCAATTTCAAGAACAGCTTTTCTGCTTCTGTAAAAACCATATGCTGACCAACATAACACATTAGCTCTTGGGCATAGCTACTAATGCTAAAGGAGGAGGAACTCTGGCCTAGTAGATGGTCTTTTCTCATCTCTATTTTTCCAAAACTGGTCTGGACTTTTTTTTAAGTTTTTGTTTTCTGAAAATTCCCCTACACTACTCTGTAAAACCTCTTGTCCAACCTTTTCCATCATTGCTACATATGTTTGTTCATAATCATGTCCGTTATTGATTCGATTGGAATTGTTTTTCCATTCTTCGTAGAGTCTATTGAAAATTTGAACTGGAGTCTCTGTTGTCATAGTATAGAGGTCTGTCGTTTATTAAAAAACATAATCTTAATCGTTATTTAAACAAACTCTTAAAACCAATAGTTTAATTACAAACTGGCAATTGTGAAATTTGTCGTACACCCGTACCGCTGTACCGCTTGAAGAACTTGAATTAAAAAAGAATTCTCCATTTATGTTTTTCAACAGTGTATTCCCGTAAAATTTATCCTGAGCGATATATATATATCTTCATAACCATCTTTATCATAATCAAATACTATTGGACTAAAAGGAGCTTGGAAACTATCATGTGAGTTGGTAACTATTGAAACATCTGTAAAAGTTCCATCTCCAACTCCATAAAGCATCGAATTACCAATAGGAATATTAGTTCCTATTGTCCTATTTACAGCATACAAGTCTAAATTTCCATCTTTATTGAAATCCGCAAAAACACTCCCAAAAGAATTATTATGTATAGAAGAGCGATTCATGCCACAAGAAGTCGTAATGTCTAAAAAATGGAGATCACCCATATTTAAATACATCTTATTTCCAGTGTCATTAGCGGAAATGAATAGATCATAATCGTCATCATTGTCTATATCTCCCCACAAAACTTGTTTTGTATTTCCTCTATCATCTATTCCGCTCAGGTATACCCTCTCATATCCCCCTTGTTGATTGTTTGAGTAGAAATACATCTTATCATCATCACTGGTAGTCAACGAAATATCATCATATCCATCAAGATTGAAATCAACAAAACTCAACCCTCCACCTGCAAAACCGCTATCGGAGTATACGTGAGGTTCATTAAGACTATCAGAAATATTTGTAAATGATATTGAATGATTAACAACTGAGATGGCTTGAGAAAAAGAAATCACAGCATAAGTCACAGCTGCTAGCAAGAGCAAAAATCCTCTCATGATAATTAGATTGGTTAAAGGTTACTATAAAGATAGCACTATTTCCTTAACACTAACATTCCAACGTATACATGTGTCGCTTCTCCAACTAGATGAATATTCGAAAATTGATCGCCCTTTTGATTGAAAGAAACACTTAAAACACCCCCGTTAGTTTCAATTTTTGTGTAATGCATGCCATCTTTATCTCCCAAAGAAAGGGCTACAGCGGTAACACCTGTTCCACATGATAAAGTTTCATCTTCCACACCTCTCTCATATGTTCGCATAGATATTTGATCACCTTGAATTTCTACAAAATTCACATTGATACCTCTTTCTTGAAACCGTTCATTATAACGTATCTTACGAGCTTCAGCCTGAATATCTATATCAGATAAAGAGTCGCAATTAATCACATAGTGAGGTGACCCAGTATTTAGAACTAAATCGCCATTGTATGTCTCTATCTCAGAAACATCTGCCATAGAGACACTCACTTCTCCGCTTTCCAGAATTTCTCCTGAATGTATTCCATCTATCGCATTAAACCGACAAGCATTTCCAGAAAAAATATTGGATTGATGGCTGAAAGCAACAGAACATCTACTTCCATTTCCACAAAAACTTTGTGTTCCATCAGAATTGTAGTAATTCACGTAAAAATCGTGCTGTTCATCTGTCTCAATCAAAATCAACCCATCTGCCCCGATTCCCAATCTTCTATCGCACAGAAACTGTACTTGTTCTGAAGAAAGACTAATTTGATTCTTCATGTTGTTAATCATGATAAAATCATTTCCTGTTCCTTGATATTTAGTGAATTTAATCTCCATTTTATATCCAGTTCAAATGTAAGAGAAAAATGAGCCGATTACTGGCTACCATTTTGTAATTTTCGCCATTCAAATGCGGGGATGGAGACAATTTCAGAGGATATTAAAGTGGGAGATTTAAGTAAAGAAACAGCGCTTAAAGGCTTAAGACTCATGTTTACAGCCAGAACTATGGCGGACAAGTATGAGGACGAAAAAGAAGTAACTAAAACATACGTTCATGCTACTTCTGCCGGGCACGAGGCGGCACAACTTGCCATTTCCATGCACTTGAAGCCTCAAGATTATGTTTTTCCGTACTATAGAGATGATTCTATTCTTTTAGGAATAGGAATGACTCCATATGAATTAATGCTTCAACTTCACGCCAAAAAAGAAGATCCCTTTTCAGGTGGTAGAACGTATTATTCACACCCAAGCTTAAATGTTCCTGATAAACCCAAAATCCCTCATAATTCTTCAGCTACTGGAATGCAAGCTATTCCTAGCACTGGAGTAGCAATGGGACTGCAGTATAAGGAAATTCAAAATCTGGCATCCTATCCAGAAGGAGAGGCTCCTGTAGTAGTTTGTAGTATAGGAGACTCTGCCATGACCGAAGGAGAAATTAGTGAAGCATTCCATATGGCTGCCTTAAAAAAGCTTCCCATCATTTTCTTTGTTCAGGACAATGGTTGGGACATTTCAGCAAATGCTGAGGAGGTCCATTTCGGAACTGCCATGGATTTTGTGAAAGCATTTCCTCCAATTGAGGCTCGCTCATTTGATGGAGCTGATTTCATCAATTGTCACTCTGATTTTGGTAAAATCGTTGAAACTGTGCGAAGAGAGAGACGTCCATTTATGATTCACGCTAAGGTTCCTTTTCTAGGTCATCATACCTCGGGTGTGAGAAGAGAATGGTACAGAGACGATCTAGAGGATCATAAACGTAGAGACCCGCTGCCAAGATTAGAAACCAACCTTCTTGATGCCGGGATAAACATTAGAGAAATTGTTCGAATCAAATCAGAAGTAAAAGAACTAGTACAAGCTGATTACGACCGCGCATTAAACGCAGAAGACCCCAGTCCTGAAAGCATTTTTGACTATTGCTACGCAGAAAGTGAAATCACTGAAGAAAAAGGTGAAAGATCACCTAATGACGGAGAGGTGAAGTTAATGGTTGATTGTGCGTTGTTTGCGGTTCAAGAGCTAATGGAAAAGCATCCAGAGGCACTACTCTACGGACAAGATGTAGGAGGAAGACTGGGAGGTGTTTTCAGAGAAGCAGCTACACTTGCTCAGAAATTTGGAGATGAACGAGTATTCAACACTCCTATTCAAGAGGCATTTATTATTGGTTCGACATGCGGTATGAGTGCGGTTGGATTAAAGCCACTAGTAGAAGTTCAATTCGCCGATTATATATGGCCTGGTCTTAACCAGCTGTTCACAGAATTGAGTAGAAGTTATTACCTCTCAAATGGACAATGGTCAGTGAGTTCTCTTATACGAGTGCCCATTGGCGCCTATGGAAGCGGTGGACCATACCACAGCTCAAGCATTGAATCTATTATCACAAATATTCCAGGAATTAAAGTGGCTTACCCTAGTAATGGGGCAGACCTAAAGGGGTTAATGAAAGGAGCTTTTTATGATCCAAACCCTGTAATAATGTTGGAACATAAAGGACTTTACTGGTCGAAAATATCTGGAACTGAAACAGCCAAGTGTGTGGAGCCTGCTGAAGATTATATTATTCCTTTAGGCAAGGCAAGAATAGAACAAGAAGCTACACACGAGAATTCTGTAACGGTGATAGCATACGGTATGGGAGTTCACTGGGCCAGAACAGCTTCTAAGGGAATGGAAGATCAAGTGGAAATCATCGATTTAAGATGTCTTCTTCCATTAGACGAAGAAGCTATTCTAACATCTGTAAAGAAGACAAACAGATGTGTTGTAGTTACTGAGGAACAAGAGAGTCAGAGTTTCGCAAGAGGATTGGCTGGGACAATCTCAGAAAAGTGTTTCAAAAATTTAGATGCTCCGGTAAAAACAGTTGGTTCAGAAAATACTGTAGCTATTCCTCTTAACAAGATTTTAGAAAAGGCTGTGCTCAATAGTGCTGAAAAAGTGAAATCTGCCATTGAGGAAACACTAAATTTCTAAAATGAAGTTATTTAGAATTGTAGCAGCCCTCTTTATTAGCGTCGCAATGTTCAATCAATGCGATTTTTATTACAAACCAGATCTGGAGTTTAATACTATTAACTATCTGGATCAAGGAACTACGAGGTCAGTCGAAACTGGTAATGGTCAAAAAACTGTGATCCATTTCTATGCTAGCTGGTGTGGCGATTGTAGAAGAGAAATGCCAGATGCTAATAAGGTACTTTCGGAGGCTCCTGGAGACATTCGGATTTATTATCTCACAGATGATAATCCACAGAGAATGGCCAACATGACCAAAAAATACAATATTCCTTTTACTCCATATCAATTGGAGAATGGGCTCAAAGATATTGGTGTAAATGCCATTCCACTTACTTACTTCATAGGAGAAGATGGAAAAATAGAATTTGCAGAATCAGAACATACTGATTGGAATTCAGATAAAATAAAAACATTTTTAGGATACAATTAACCCCATGAGCAGAAAGCAAGACCTTACAGTAGTTTCAGTAGATAAAAACACTCCAACCTCTGTGGTAATCACATTGGAAAAAATGCCCGATCATTCTTATGTTTCTGGTCAGTATATTGCCTTAGAATTAGAGGTAAATGGAGAACAAGTCAATCGTAGTTACTCTTTTTGCAGTGCTCCTCATGAAACTCATTGGAAAGTTGGGGTAAAGCACGTACCCAACGGAAAAGCTTCTACATTCCTAAACCAAACATTGAAAATTGGTGACAAAGTGACGTGTCTGGAGCCAATGGGAAACTTTATACTCCCACAGGAAAACTCTTCGGGGATACATTTCCTTTTCTTCGCAGCAGGAAGTGGAGTAACTCCTGTATTCTCAATGATTAAAAGTCTTCTGCACTCTGAAAATGCGGGTAAAATTTCTTTGTTTTATGGAAATAAATCTCCTGAGGATACGATGTTTTTATCCGAATTAGAAGCATTGGCTGAAACCAATTCCAATTTCAATTTAGAACTAATCTATTCTCAAGCAGGAGGCTCAGATGCTCTTCATTCGGGGAGAATACACTTTGGGAAAACACTTGAGCTCTTGAGATTGCACACAAGTGAATTGACACCACATGCATTTGTATGTGGTCCTGGGGATATGATTACCAGTGTGAAAAATGCGCTCACAGACAATGGATATTCTGAAAATCAAATTCATACCGAATTCTTTACAGCACCTACTTCTGAATCAATTAGTACTACAGAGGAAGTAGCCAAAGATTCTGAAGAAACAGCATTTTCAGGAACCGCTCAAATCACAATTACACTTGATGATGAAGAGCATTCTATTTCAATGAATAATGAAAAAGGGGTGATTCTTGATGCGGCGTTAGACGCTGGATTAGACGCACCCTTCAGCTGCAGAGGAGGAGTATGTACAGCGTGTAGAGCTAAACTTTCCAAAGGGAAAGTAGAAATGAATTCAAATTTTGCTTTGACCGATGATGAACTTGAAGAAGGATACATTCTTACTTGTCAAAGTCATCCCAAAACGGATATAATAGCACTTTCTTACGACGATTAAAAAAAAGAATCCCAGATGGTAAGCTAGGCTAATCATTAGAGGATTCTGATTTGATTTTATCTTTTAAGCACCGCGCTGAGTATCCGTTATTCTCGTCAAATTCAAAGGAGAGTCCAGCAGTTTTCAAAAAACTATTGATACAAAAGCTATGCATAATTGTAACTCCGTATTGATTTGTAAGTGGGTCATCAGATGCCCAATAGAACACAGCTCTGAAAGGAATTCCCCCTCTAAAGTAATCATGCGTACTATGATAATATCCTCCAAACTGAAATGAAACTCCTTGGTCCCTCCCCTCTTTAATTGCTTCATATCTTCGACCAGAAGAAATACTATCAATGGAATTTGCTAATAAACCAAATTCATCTTTAGAGGGTAAATGCCAACCACTAGGACATGCATTTTGTGCCGCTTCTAGAGTATATAAATACCCATATTTCTTTGCATTTCTCCGTTTATATCGGAATTCAAAACAACCACTGTCAGCTTTATATGCTAGATTATTTGACATCCATGTTTGTTCTCCAATTTCAACAAAATTGTAAACTTTGCCATCTCTACTATCTATGAAGGTACCTTTGTCTTGTCCATTTAAACACATCGGGAAGAAGAGTAAACCAATAACAAGAGCGACAAGCAAGGATAAAATATTCTCTTTCATTCTTTAAAAATTCATTTCCTACAACAAAGACCTCATCTTTACGAGTGTCTCTCCCATTAGCTTTCTAATTTGGCTAGGGCTTCCATCAAAATTGTTGACCATGAAGTGAAATGCATACTTCTTTTGATTTTTGATCAGATATCCAGAATATGCTCTCACCCGACCAATATATCCACTTTTCGCTTGAACATGACCTTTTACTTCTCCTCCCCACATTGATTTAACTGAACTTGATTTAGAAGCCTTGGCTAGTATTTGATCCACATGAGAATTAGCTGAAACGGACGATAGAACAGCAGTAATAAATTCTGCAGTCACATTGTTCTTTCTAGAAAGTCCACTTCCATCTTCAATATTTATTCCTTTGGTATCGAGGCCTTTTTCAGTCCAATATTCCTTTATAGCTTTCGCTCCATCATCAAAACTCCCTTGCTTATCTCTGGCCAAACCAATATGCTTCAACAAAACATCTGCATATGTATTCACGCTCTTTTCATTTAACACTTTCAATATTTCTATCAACGCAGGAGATTTTGTTCTCACTAATTCTTTCGTATTCATAAATAATGGTCCCTTGTTTACTTCGCCAGTCACGTCAATACTCGCTTCCCTCAGCTTTTTTGTCAAATAAAACTCGGTGAATTCCGTCACATTTGGAATAGCTCCTCTTACTTTAAAGGCCTTTTTGTTGGCAGGTAATTCACCTTTCAAAAAAATCTGATTGCTACCGTCTAATGAATAAATGATCACATTATCTCCAGTTACCTTACCAGCCTTCACTTGATTTATAATTTCTGTATTCTCCGACATTTCTGGAATTATTGAACTAACAGTCGATATAGCTCCCACTCCCTTCGTATCAAAATACACTTGAAACTCATTATCCATAAAAGAAAATCCTGGGGCACCTGCTCCATAATAATTCCCTATGTCATTTATAGCAGAAGAACCGGCATTTCTATCTCCTGAAAAAATTCTATCATCAACTAGAACTCTTCCTTTTATAGTGGTGATTCCTTCTTCCTTGACCGCGTCGATCCAATCTTGAATAAAATCACCATAATGTCCTTTAAAATCCTCAGCTCCCAACACGGGATCTCCTCCGCTCTTAATCAATACATTTCCAACTAGTTCCCCCTCAGAGACAGTTCCTTGGATCGATAATGTCGTGACAAATTTATGTTCATGTCCTAACACCTCTAACGCTGTAATGCTTGTGAGTAATTTTTGCGTGGAAGCTGGGGCCAAACTTTTTTCTGATTGATAAGCAGCAATAGGTGTTCCGTTTTCATCAAGTAATGAGAACCCTACAGATGCATTCCTTAACTCATCTTTTTTTGTAAAAACTTCCATTACCTCATTTAGAGACTGTGCTGGAACGGTTTTTGTCATTCCTAGAATAAACGACAGTAGCAATAGTATAAAATTATATCTCATATTTAAAAGTTTACCTTTGTAAAGCATGTTCAATTACCGAGCCATAATATTCGCACTTTTTTTCACTTTAGCGTTGCAACACGCGGGAAGATGTCAAAGCCTTGCTGATGAAAAACTTCTCGAACAGTTGAAAAAAGAACTTACTCTAGATTCTTCGCAGGTGGCTTCAATTACTTCAGTATTCCTAGATTACTCCATACAATTGGATACATTGAATACCACTATCAAGGCTCTTCAAATGAGTGATCTTTCAGAAGACGAGATTGGAAAAAAAACGAGTATTCTTTTCAAGGAGAGAAAAGACTTAAGAAATTGGAAAACAGAACGTTTGGTCTATTTTCTTTCTGCTGAACAAAAAGTGAAATATCAAAAAGAAATTGTTGCTAAAGCCAGACCTGTCCTTCATTACGGACATAATAAAGCTGACTGCAAGGCCTGCGACAAACCCACTATGCCGCCTTTTGGGGGGAAATAATAAGATTAGAGATTCAAAGATTTTAACAACTCTGTTAATTTTGGACTTGAAGGCCTAGGAGCATCTGCTGAAACAATATTTCCATCAGGATCTACTAGTATAAATCTTGGAATTCCTTGAATTCCATAGTCCATGACAAAATCTGAATCCCACGAGTTATCTGAAATTAGCTGAATTCCTTCTAGATGACGCTCTTTGACAAAATCCTTCCATTTATCATGGTCTTCTACATTATCAACTGAAGTACTTACAAATTCAATGTTCTTCCCATGATATGTTTTTTCCACCTCTTTCAAACTAGGGATTTCAGCTACACATGGCCCACACCACGTAGCCCACACATCTACATACACATACTTACCTTTAAGATCGTTTAAGGAAACAGTGCCACCTTTATGATCTTCATAATCTACAAACTGTGGCGAAGGCTGACCTTTAGCCAGCTTTTTCAACTCATTAAATACTTCTGTATACTCCTTATTATAATTCTGTGAGGTAGAATTATCAAGCAAAAATTGATAGTTTCCTTCTAATTCTTCATTTGGTGACAAAAACATTGAAGACATTAGATTTACGGCTTCATTCTTAATAAAGCTATTTTGTATTTCCTCTATTGCTTGTCGCATAGATAGGCTATAATCATCAACATCTTCATAAATATCAGATATTCTATTGTACATCTGATCGATCACTAATTCTCTATACCCTTGAGATATTTTAAATAATTTCTCATCATTTAAATCGAGCTGAACTTGATTCTCCAAAGCTGCTTTTTGATCTTCGAAATCTTGAGTCACTTTAAAGTCAGTATTCTTAGTAAGACCAGCATGATACATCTCATAATTATTCAAATCTCCTAACATGCTATATTCTTCATTCAACAATTGTTGTTTTTTAAATGAATCACTGACCTCAGTTTGACCATTGATATAATCATCTATGTATATCTTAGTACTATTCACTTTTTTCAAGAATTCCTGCTCCTCTAAACTAAATAGCTCTCTGGTATTTCCAGTGATTTCATAATACATTTTTGAGACCTTGGCCATTAAATTATTCTCATTGGCGTTACCTCCCGAAAATGTCAATGTATTTTCTATATCATCCACATCTAATGAAAACTCCATAGTCTCTCCCATAGTCAAATAGAGAGGAATTTTAGTATATCCTATAGAGACTTCATGGTATCCATTCTTAAGAATTGAAACAGTATCTAAAAAATGACTGCTATCCCTAGAACTTATTTTGTGAGAGTAATCAAACATACCAACTTTCAACGTATCATTCCCATAATTCTCTAGACTAGCGGAGATAATAACATAGTCTATTTCTTTTTCTACTTTTTTCGTCTGACTGCAACTGATGAGAATAATGCTGAAGATGAAAAGGGCCTTTAAGTGATTCATTTTAAATTGATCATTATTAAGATTAGACAAAATTAAGTACTTACTGGTAGTGCGGTTCATAGGAATTTGTCAGGTTTTAGTGGATTATCGGATTCATATTTAGATTATGACTTCAAGCATTTCGTCTATTTTTCACATTCAAGGTAATATCATTTACCCTCGAAGTACTTCTATCCAAACCCCATTTTCGGATTCCTCCAGAACGACTGAAATTCTAGGCTGTTTATTCTTTCCATCATAAAAATCATAAACCTCTGCGCTCTTATCTTTTATCCAATCAGCATTTTCGATTCCTAGACTCCAATCCCCTTTGGATTTTTTATGAGCCTCCTGTAGTGTTTTCTCAAAAAAACTGAAGAACTTGGCTTTGTCATTGCCATCAATTATTACTTGTGGTGAATTCAAAATCGGTTTAAATGCACTCAAATCATTCTTCATACACGACTCTATAAGAACTCCTTTAAGATTAGTCAGTTTAGAAAGGGACATTGGTAAATAGTATTTGTTAGTCTCAAATTAAAAGCAAATGATCTACATTAATGGCATTTAAATTCCAAAGAAATTGTAAAAAAACACATCACACGTAAAAAGACGGACTCAGCTTAAATTTCAAGTTCAATTATTGATTTGTCTTGAAGAAATAAGAAAACTTTTAGAATACTTTTACCATCAGAAAACAACCCTCTTTATCCACAAATGAAAAAGCTAGCTGCATCTATAGGACTAATTCTTCTGGTTATAATAACCCTAACCATGTGCAAATCTAAAAAGTATCAGGCCTCCACAGAACCATATGTAGAGGAACTGACAGTTTTAGATTTTGTCAATACGTTTGTAGGAACTGGTGGCCACGGTCACACATATCCAGGTGCTACGATGCCATTTGGAATGGTTCAACTAAGTCCTGACACAAGATTAACAGGCTGGGATGGATGTGGTGGTTATCACAATACAGATTCTATCATTTACGGATTTAGTCATACACATCTTCAAGGTACTGGAATCTCTGATTATGGAGATATTTTGATAGCCCCAACGAACAGTAATGTGCGTGAGGGTTCAAAGTGGAATGAAAGATATTGCAGCGCGTTTTCTAAAGACTCCGAAAAAAGTAGTCCCGGATACTATAGCGTATATCTTGATGATCAACACATGAACGTGGAACTTACTACTACAGAAAGAGTCGGTATTCATAAATATGAATTAACCAATGAAGTAGACAGTTTTACGGTATTCATGGACATGGCGCATAGAGATCCGCTAATCGAATATCAATTTTATCCTCTAAATGATTCTACGGTGGCTGGAATGCGTGTATCCAAGGAGTGGGCAGAACAACAACATGTATATTTCGTAGCTGAGTTTTCTCGTCCTTTCATCTATCAAGATCAAACCTTCGAAAGTCATTTTATTACAGGTCCTGAAACTGGAGAACGAACTGAAGAAATGACTCTAGTTCCTGTTTTTCCGTTGATCTTTACTAGTGGTTCTGATTTAATGATAAAAGTCGGAATTTCTCCAGTGGATATTGATGGTGCCTTAAACAATCTAAAAACAGAAGCTCCTCATTGGAATTTTGAGGAATACAAAGCGGATGCGAGGAAATCTTGGTTAAGTGAATTAGAGAAAATAGAAGTTGCGACTAAAGATTTGAACGTCTTGAAAAATTTCTACACCGCGTTATATCACTCGTACACTGTCCCTAATACCTTTACAGATGCTGATGGCAGGTATAGAGGAATGGATATGAATATTCACAAAGCTACTGACCATGAACAGTATACGGTATTTTCTTTGTGGGATACATTTAGGGCATCCCATCCTCTTTATACCATTACCCAGCGTCAAAGAACCAAAGATTTCATAGAATCTTTTTTAAGAATGTATGAGCAAGGGGGAGATCTTCCGATGTGGGAATTAGCTGGGAATTATACCCACTGTATGATTGGATATAATGCTGTTCCAGTAATCGTAGATGCATATATGAAAGGTATTACCGATTTTGATACGGAAATGGCACTGGAAGCTATGGTCAAGACATCGGAAGCTGCAGAATTTGGAAAAGAATATTTTCGAAAAAGGGGATACATCTCTATGGAAGATGAAGGAGAGTCCGTATCTAAAAACCTTGAATACGCCTATAATGATTGGTGCATCGCTGTTTTTGCTGAGTCCATAGGAAAAATGCAAGTGGCTGAAGTATACTATAGAAGTGCTCAAAATTATCGAAATACTATTGATTCAGAGATTGGGTATTGCAGAGCAAAAAGAAACGGAGATTGGATCAGTCCATTTGATCCATCAGAAGTAAACTTCAATTTTACAGAAGCAAATTCTTATCAATATAGCTTCTTTGTACCTCAAGACATAGATGGACTCATCAGTCATGTGGGAGGCGAAAAGAAATTCAATGAATTATTAGATGTCCTTTTTTCTGCCAACTCAGATCTTGAAGGAAGACATCAACCTGATATTACTGGGTTAATAGGGCAATACGCCCATGGAAATGAACCAAGCCATCATATGGCTTACCTCTATAATTATTCTGGTCAACCATGGAAGACGCAACAAAGAACACAAGAAATTCTTCATGATTTGTACCAACCAAAACCTGATGGTTTGTGTGGAAACGAAGACTGTGGACAAATGAGCAGTTGGTATGTACTGTCAGCCCTTGGAATATACTCCGTAACTCCTGGAAGTGACCAATATGCATTAAGCGTACCTATAGTGGATAGTGCCTCCATTAAACTAGAAAATGGAAATGTGTTTAAGATTTCTACTTCTGGAATGACTCATTCTAAATTTGTTAGCGACAGTACCCAAACAGCTTCTCATGCAACAGGATATATTCAATCCGTGACTTATAACGGACAACCATGGAGGAGTGCTTATATCACACAGGAAATGATAATGCAGGGTGGACATTTATCATTTGCTCTTGGAGAAACACCTAGTGATACTTGGGGAAAAAATCAAGTCAATCGTCCTACTTCAAGAATAGATGGTTTTGACATCACAATGGCCCCTACCATTTCTGGAGAAAGAAGTTTTCTTGATAAAACTACAGTGACAATCAATTCTGAGCAAGGAGCACGCACTGAATATAGAACCAACACTTCTAATAATTGGAATGATTGGGAAGTGTATACAGAGCCATTTATAATTCGTCAATCAACTAAAATTCAAGCTAGAAGTCAAAAACAAATAGCCTCGGCAAGTGGAACAGTTGAAGCTGAATTAGTTAAAAGAAAAGCTGATTGGAAAATTGAATTGTTGACAGATTACAATAGTCAATATACTGGAGGAGGAAATCTAGCTTTAGTGAATGGTATTTTAGCAAGACCTGATTTTAAGAGCGGAGATTACCAAGGGTACTGGGGAGATGATCTTATTGCCATAGTAGATCTAGGCTCAAAAACGGCAATCTCGTCTGTATACATTAGTTGTATTGAAGACACTAGACCATGGATTTTCTTTCCCAAAGAAGTAAGAATTGAAACTTCCGTAGATGGAGAGATATGGGATGAATACATCCACATAACACATCAAACAGAAGAAAACGACGAAGATGTCAAAAAGAAACTGTTTGGAGGAGAAGAATTTGCACTGGCACGCTATGTAAAGGTAACTGCAGCCAATCTTGGATCACTACCCGATTGGCATATCAGCGCGGGAAACAAGCCTTGGGTTTTTGCGGATGAGATTATAATTGACTAAAAAACTCTACTAAGTACTAGAAGTTTATATCTGTCGTTTGTAAATTACACTAACAGTATACGAGCAATCAATGGATCAGAAGGAAAAGGGGCTAAGACCGGGAATTTTAACAGGAATCATTTTCTTTCTAATTGTTGTGATTTGTCTCATATTCAACATCCATGGATATCCTATCCTATTCATGGCTTCGTTGAGTATTTTTTCATTTATAAATGAAGCCCGCAAATTCATGTCTAAGACTAAGACCTACGAATTACTAGATGAAAATCTTTAGAGCTTTTCCTTTGAGGGCTCCGTACAGATAGACTTATTTCCTTCCCCAATATATGGAGGCCACTCCACCAAAGAGAAGTTTGATTTTACTCTCTTTAAATCCACATTCTTCCATAATAGTCAAAAACTTTTCTCCCTCAGGAAATGCGTCAACTGATTCAGGAAGATACGTATATGCTCTGGAGTCTTTACTCACTAATTTCCCTAGAAAAGGCATTACTTTTTTAAAGTAAAATCCAAATACTTGTTTAATAGGAAACCTCTTTGGTTTTGAGAACTCCAATACAACACATAATGCGCCGGGTTTAATTACACGATACATATCCTGCAATCCTAGTTTAAGATTTTGAAAGTTCCTTACTCCAAAGGCCACCATAGTAGCATCAAATGTGTTGTCTTTAAACGGAAGGTTCTCGGAATCTCCTTGTACCATTTCTATTCTTTCAGAAAGATTCCTTTTTTGAATTTTCTTTCGTCCTATTTCTAGCATTCCATTGGAAATGTCTAAACCTGTGATTTTACCAGAAGCTGGCAAACCATTCTTGATCGCTTGCAAGGCAAAATCCCCCGTTCCCGTGGCTACATCTAAGATAGAATCCGGCTTCTCCTCCTTCAGAATATTGATCGCTTTCTTTCTCCATAGCTTATCAATTCCTAGAGAAAAGAAATGATTCAAAAAATCATAGCTATGAGCAATGTTATCAAACATCTCTGCTACCTGTTCTTTCTTGCTAGCTTCGTTAGAATATGGAGTGACTTTGGTTCCCAATGTGATTCTGTATTTAGCCGACCATCGTATGACCTTCGGCATATTTGAAATTCTTACTAATTAACTTTCTACCCAGCGCAAATGCCACGGTGAGAG
Source organism: Flavobacteriales bacterium (assembly GCA_965224545.1). Classification (GTDB taxonomy): domain Bacteria; phylum Bacteroidota; class Bacteroidia; order Flavobacteriales_D; family Sanyastnellaceae; genus ASP10-05a. The sequence continues at coordinate 504,959 of CBDCZM010000001.1, forward strand.
TACCTACCCTTCCAACAAACATGCTGACTGAAAGAACTATCTTTCCTACAGTGGATAATTCTGATGTAATCCCCATAGATAAACCAACAGTTCCCATTGCCGACACTTGTTCAAAAACAAGTGCTAACATACCATCTTTACGTGCATTAAGTATGTCAATTTCTGAAATACTCAGAACAAAAATTCCTAAAGCATTCCCAACAATAAAAATAACCAAAACTCCATAGGCCCTAGATTTAAGAGCATTGGGTATCGTTCTTTTAAACAATGAAGTATGATTCAATCCCTTTATAGTAGCAGTTACATCCGCCAAAATTACCGCAAACGTACTTGTCTTTATCCCCCCACCGGTAGAACTTGAGGAAGAACCAATAAACATGAGAATAATCATTAAAAACAACATCGGAACTCCCACTGACCCAATGTCCACTGTATTGAATCCAGAAGTACGGGTGACAGATTGAAAAAGAGAGGTAATAACTGCTTCTACAGGCCCTAAATCAGCCAATGTATTGTTATACTCAAGAAAATAATAAGCAACAGTTCCTATGAACACTAGAACTAATGAAAAATAGAGGGCTATTTTAGTGCTAAATGTGATCGTCTTCCACGGTTTAATTAGTCGTTCCTTTAAATTTTTAGGATCAAACAAGTCAAATATTGCGACCATACCTAGTGCACCAAAAAACACGAGCAATGTCACGATTAAGTGTATTAAGTAGTTCGTTCCTACTCCAGATTCAACATCAGCAAGCCCGTCAGTAAATAAAGAAATACCCGCGTTATTAAAAGCCGAAACAGAAAGAAAAACGGAATGATAAATACGTTCTGTTATGCTGGTGAACATTTCATTTCCCCATACCATAAACATCATCAACGCACCGATTAACTCGATTCCAATACTCCAAAGTACAACCTTACCTAACATAGCTTTAGCATTAAGAGCTGTTCCCTTATTTACAAAGTCTTCAATTACATCATGCTGTTTCACTTTAAAACCTAACCTCCCTGCAAATGCCATAAAATATCCGAAAGCGATAATATTCAGCCCTCCTAGCTTAATTAAAATTAAAATAATTAGCTGTCCGCGAAAGGTGAAGAAATTCACTGCATCCTCGACCATCAAACCTGTAACACATGTAGCACTAGTACTCGTAAATAGCGCATCTATGAAATTCATTCCATTTAGTGTGTTGGTCATTTTAGGCAACATTAACAACACTGTTCCCACTCCGATCAACAGAAGGAAACTAAAAATAAAGACCATGGCTGGATGCACCTTTACTGATGAGAATAAGCGCTCTCCCTTACCTGAAGTAATCAAAATGGTAAAAAAGAAGTAAAGTTGAATTAGCACTGTGGATATATCTGAATAATGAGAGATATTCATTGACTTAGCCAACTCTTCTATTAAGAAAACATCAAAGAAATTATAGCTAATACCCTCCAGAATCAACACACATATGAGAATTGCCTCTATCCAATTCCGCTTTAAGAAATTAGTTGGATTAAAATCATATATCCACCTTAGAATAAAATATAATACGTAAAAAACAAATGATGCTTCAATAATTCCTAGCAGGAACCTTCTACCAGAATCAGAATGATCATAGCCATATAAATACCCCAATACCACGAGGGCCGTGATAGAAATAATGACATGCAGCATTCTTCCAACACGCATTACTTGAGACTTGTTCTCGTAAAGGAACAAATTGGCTTTTTCTCTAATCGATTTAAGAGACATTAATTTGACTTTCAGCTGCAGAAATTAACTCTCCCTTTTCTATTGGCACAACTCCTATCTTTTCACAGACTAATCCTCCTGCTAAATTAGACAGTTCTGCGATATCTCTTACAGCAGCATTTCTAGCTAGACAAAGCGAGGCTACACTAATCACAGTATCGCCCGCCCCAGAAACATCAACAATATTTCTTTGATGAGCGGAAATGTGATTGAATTCACTTCTCGATTTTATTGCTACCCCATTTTCTGATAGCGTTACAAATGAAATCTCATTCTCCAACCTTGATTCCAATTTCTCCATAGCCTCTTTCACATCCGAAATATTATTTCCGTTCACTTTTAACCCTAGGCCTTCATTGATTTCTTTCAAATTTGGTTTAAATAAAGTCACTCCTTTATAATCAAGAAACCTCTTTAGCTTTGGATCAACGGCTGTCGGTATTTTACGCGCACGACAATGACTGATACACTCATTAATGACTTTATTGGTTAAAACTCCTTTGTTGTAATCCTGAAGCACCACTACATCTATCTGTTCTTTGGATATGAGCTCTTTTATGATTTCTAGAAACTGAGATTCTTCCGTTTTACTGAGATCGTGAATGTTTTCTTCGTCTACTCTTAGTAAGTGTTTTCCCTGATCGATAACCCTCGTTTTCTGCGTGGTCTTCCTTTCAGAAGAAATCAGTATTCCTTTTTCCGAGAAACCTCTATTGCGAAGTAAGTTCAAAAACCGTTCAGCCTTCCTATCCCCTATCACTGAACAAATAATTGGCTCAGCACCCAACGTCATAACATTCAATGCTACGTTGGCTGCACCACCGAGTCGGTATACTTCTTCTTCTATAGAAACTACAGGAACAGGAGCCTCAGGAGACATTCTGCTTACGGTACCAGATAGATATGCATCTATCATCACATCACCAACGATGAGCACCTTCGCTCCTTGAAAGCTTTCTATGAGACTTTTGAAGTCTGTCAAGCTAAAACAAGCTTTTTCAATTTCCCAAATGCTCTCTTCATTCGCACTGCAGCTTCGATCAGTTGTTCTTCACTAGCAGCATATGACAATCTAAAGCACTCCGCAGCCCCGAAAGATTCTCCAGACACTAATGCTACATATTCCGTTTCTAATAAATAGGAGCATAAATCAGCAGCTGTATTAATTTCTTTACCCTCTTCTGTAACCGTTCCTAAAAGTCCCATACAATTTGGAAATATATAAAAGGCTCCTTCGGGTACATTTAACTTTAAACCAGGAATTTCTCCTAATTTCTCTAGCATTAGATTTCTTCGCTTTAGGAAAGCATCTTTCATATAAGATACTTTAGCTGGATCAGCCTCTACTGCTGCTTTCGCTGCCATTTGACTTACCCCTGAAGGTGCTGACGTTATTTGTCCTTGCATTTTTGCACACGCTTTCGCTATCCAAATTGGCGCGCCAATGTAACCAATTCTATATCCTGTCATGGCAAAGGCCTTGCTCACTCCATTCACTGTAATTACTTGATCAAAAACACCAGGGATGGCCCCTAAACTTGCATGCTCACCTTGATAGTTGATGTGTTCATATATCTCATCAGAAACCACATAAAAATCAGGCTTTGATTTGATCACCTCAGCCATTTCTGATAATTCCTCCTTGGTATATACAGACCCAGAAGGATTGCATGGAGAGCTATAGATCATCAATTTCGTCTTATCGCTCAGATTCTCTTTTAATTCTTGGGCGGTGACTTTGAAATCATTCTCAATTTTTGTTGGTACAATAATCGGGATACCACCAGCTAACTGCACCATAGCTGCGTAACTCACCCAAAAAGGAGCAGGTAAAAGCACCTCGTCTCCTGGATTCACCAAAGCATAAACCACATTACTAATGGATTGTTTCGCTCCCGTACTCACCACTATTTGTTCTGGAGTATATTCTAACCCATTGTCTCTCTTAAACTTTGTACTAATAGCTTCTCTCAATTCTTGGTATCCAGTAACTGGAGCATAATGCGAGTAATCATTATCTACTGCCTGCTTACAGGCTTCTTTCACAAAGTCTGGAGCATTAAAATCGGGTTCTCCCAAGCTTAAGCCTATCACATCTTTTCCTTCAGCTTTAAGCTCTCGACTCATTCGAGCCATAGCCAAAGTAGCCGACTCGGGTAGATTTTTCAATAAATTGGAAACGTTCTCTGTACGATTCATGGTTTTCTTTTTGAGGTATCTCTGTGCTATATAATTGACTCTTCTTTTTGAGCATTGCAAAGCTATTAAACTAGTATTTAGATACCGTATAAATCTGCAATTAAAATACCCATAAAAAACTGACTATTAGAAATTCATTAAACAAAAAAGGCAGCTTTTCGCTGCCTTTTTTTACTAACTAATCGAAAAACAATTACTTCACTATACTTAGTGTCTTTGTTACTTCAATTTTATCATTTGAGGCTTTTAATAAATAGCTTCCAACCGGATATTCAGAAACATTTATTCTTTCCAATTCATTTGTGGTTACTAATGAGTGAATTTCTTCTCCCAAAACATTAAAGATTTGAACTGTTACTTGCCCATCAAAACCAGACAAATCTACATTAACTGCATCTGAAGATGGGTTTGGATACGCATCTATAGTAATTGATGCTTCCACTTCATTAATGCTTACAGCATCTAAAGTAATTCCCGCACCAGAATTAATGAACAACCCCGAGGCAGAGCCGTCGAGGTATCAAAACAAAGTAAGTTGTTCCTGATGCAATTGATGATAATCATTTTCCATACCTTGGTTTCTAACGTATGCTCGAATAACCTCCTCATTTGAATATTGACCAACTGTATTGACATAGAACCCACTTGTCCAAAATTTTCCTCCCCAGAGCATAGCTTTCAATTCTGGATGACGACTAAATAGTTCTTTAGCTGTTATACTTTTTAGCATTCTCACGATTTTCGAAACCGAATAATTTGGAACACTCTGAACTAAAAAATGAACGTGATCCGATTCATAACCTATCTCAATGAACTGAACTTCATAACGCTCGGAAATCTCAACACAGACTATCTTCAAACTCTCTCCTACTGAGTTACTTATCCCCTTCCGTCTATATTTTAACGGAAAAACAAAATGATATAGGAGCAACGTCTTGTTATGACGCTTATGGATATGATCGCTCATAAACCGAAAATACACTTTTACAAAGTGTGATGAAAACCTTTAGGTTTTCAAACTTTCCTCTTAACCCCGAGGCAGAGCCTCGAGGAATTCTATTCATTAATTGCATTCACTTGCTCCTCCAACGAAAACTGATCATAGGTATCCGCCAAGATTTCTTTGGTATCTGGATGAATAACACTCACAGTAGGAAATCCTTCTGGAGCCCATATATTCAAATCAAGTGATAATACGGCCTCATCAACAATTGGATAGGTAATTCCTTCCATCCAGTTTCCTAGTGTATTACTTCCTGTTCCTGCCAAATCCTCAGAAGTAGTTGTAGCATCACCTTCATAAAAAATAACACGTAACTGATTTGTTCCGTTAGGACCATAAGCTTGGTGAAGTTCTTCTAAAGCGTGGGATTGATGTAAAGACCAACATGGCCCGCACCAAGTAGCAGAAACATCTACTACAGCTACCAGTCCCTGATCCAAGATATCTGCATATAACCTGATAGTGTTACCATCTATATCTGTAACATTAAAGTCTGGCGCAGTAGCACCAATTTGTGCGTTCATGCTGACAACAAAACAGCATCCCGCAATAAAAAATAAGAGTTTTTTCATTTTGTGATTTTTTGGTTTTTAACTATTGCCAAATTAGAAGAAACAATTCCCGCGACCATACCAAATCGATGACCGCAATTGCACTCTTACACCACTGAAAAAACTTATATAAAATAGCTGATTATCAGAATCCTATAATCCACTTTGGCTCTAGTTTAGGTTTGCGTTGAAATTATCATTTCATACCTACTCGATATAGTAGCGAACCTTTGATAGGCATGCACATTCTGTACAGACATTTGTGCAAAGTCTTTGAGGAACTGCTTACTATCTTTCAAGGTTTCTTTGATCCTAAACCAATTGAGGTACTGCTGTAGATATTTGGTTGATACGCCCCAGAATTTATTGTCAATCCATTTCTTTAACCTATGATGTGTCGAGTTGACATGTTGGATATGGTAAACCCCATCTTTGACACGTTGTTTCAAATCAGAGCGTAATGGGTGGTGTTCCAGATGATTATCAATAGCAAACCCCTTATAACTTACATGAGAATCAGTACATAAAACTGTTTGTTCTGTGAGCCTTTCTCCAATGGCATTTTCTATATCCACCTTTTTCAGTCGACCTACTGTGGCTACAGTTAAATCGACTTGTTCTTTACGATCTTGGGTTACAATAACTGCGACATGTTCATCATTAACACCTTTTTTTGAAGACTTCCCTCCACGTTTTCTTGGCTTTGCCCCCTGCTTTTCCTTTCCTTTTTCTGAACGCAAGAAAAAGGTTTCATCACTTTCAGTTATTCCGCTAAATCCACCTTTTTCAGATTGTTCTATGGATGAAAGTATCTTATGACGCCAATCAAAAGCAGTCTTTTTATTAATCCCCAACCCCTCTTTGATCTTGTCAAGGCTCTTCTCTTCAAGCATAAGCTTTAGATAGGCATCTATTTTATCCTTTCGGTGAAGCCCATCCATCCATGTGCCTGAGTATTCAGTAAAACTACGGTTACAGGACTTGCATTTGTAACGGTGGGCTCCCTTATCCTTTCCGAATTTTACATATTTAGCATGACCACAGTGAGCGCAACAACCCTGCTTGTTGTCCAGAATTTTTCTTCGAACTTCTTGACACTTGGGGACTGAAAGACCTAATTGACCAACTTGTTGTAATTCCTCTATCAGTACGTGACGCTCGCTAACTGACAAACCTGAGAAGTACGATATTATTGCCTCTTTTTTCATAAGCGAAAGATACAAATAATAGCTAATCTAAACTAGAGCCTCCACTTTTCGTCTTACCCGAAGTACTTATAAATAGTAATCCTAAGAGAGTAATTGCTGCATTAAGGATGATAAGCTCAGCCCCAAATACGTACCCTCCAAAAAGACTTGTTTCTGGAGTTTGACCTTCTATCCCTCTAAAAGAAAAGTACCATAAAGCTGCAGTTATAACCACTGAGAGGATACAGATAATAGGCACCAGCTTGTCCTTCACTAAACGGGTAGTAAACAACCCGAAAAAATAAAGACCTATCAATGGCCCATACGTAAATCCTGCTAAGGAAATAATTAGGAATATCGCGTTTCTATCAAAGGTCTCATTTAGAATGAGAATCACGCAAAATAGAACTCCTGACATTACTAAATGTGTCCGCTTTCTTAACCTTTCTTGATCTTCTAGTGATTTTTTTTCCAAATCCAAGAAATCAATACTTACAGAAGTGGTCAAAGAAGCGAGTGCAGAATCAGCACTTGAATAGGCTGCTGCGATCAGTCCAAGCAAGAAAAAGATCGAAACAGAAATCCCCAATCCAGAGTTCAGTGCAATTTCACTGAAGAGCAAGTCCGTTCTTTTAACCCCATCTACTATAGGAACTTCTACTCCGTTCTGCTGAGCATACATATATAGCAACGCTCCTAAAGCAAGAAAAAACAAATTCACAAAGACCAATACAACAGTAAAACTCATTACATTCTTCTGAGCGTCTTTTGCAGACTTACAACTTAAATTTTTCTGCATCATGTCTTGATCCAACCCCGTCATACCAATAGCTATAAACATTCCTCCAAAAAAGTGCTTGAGAAAATGCCCTTTAGAAAAAAGGTCATCAAAAAAGAATGTCTTTGAAAAATCACTTTTTCGCACCTCTGCAATCGTTTCTGTAATCCCTGAAAAACCAAGATTTTGTGCTAAAAAATAAATTGTTAGCCCTAAAGAAATCAACATGAAGGCAGTTTGCAATGTGTCTGTCCAAATAATCGTTTTAAGTCCTCCTTTATGAGTATACAACCAAATAAGCACAATAGATAAAAACACAGTCACAGCGAATGGAACACCCCATTGTTGAAAGATGAGGTATTGCAACACATTAGCAACTAAAAGCAATCTAATTCCCGCTCCAAGCGTTCTTGATAGCAAAAAAAATGCTGCTCCAGTCTTATAACTATACACCCCAAAACGGTCTTTTAAGTATGTATATATAGAGACCAATCCCAACCTGTAGTATACGGGAATAAGCACATATGCAATAACCACATACCCTAGTACATAGCCCAAAACCATTTGCATATAGCTAAACTGACTACCCTCTACCCAACCAGGAACAGAAATAAATGTAACCCCACTAAGAGAAGCCCCTACCATACCAAATGCCACTAGATACCAAGGTGCCTTTCTCCCTGCTAAGAAAAAGTCTGAATTCGTAGAACCTTTAGAAGTGATTCTAGAAATGGTAAATAGCATTACAAAATAGAGGCCGATAAAACCCAAAATAAGTGTTGGAGTCATAGTCACGAAGTAACTCCATGATTCCCATTTCACTTGATATAAAACGGATTTTTTACACACAGAAGCATGGTAGTTATTCTCATAGCATTACCTTTGGATTCATGAATCATAGTTCATCTAGCAAACTTATTGAAGAGGCTGTAGATCAAATGTCATCCTTACCTGGAATAGGAAGAAAAACAGCTCTCCGATTGGTTTTAAACCTACTAGATCGGTCTTCCAACGAAGTAGAAAGATTCTCTAACTCGTTCCTAAACCTTAAAGAGAAAATCCAATTTTGTAAATCCTGTCACAACATATCTGACATGGATTTGTGCTCCATTTGCAACAATAAAACGCGTGACAAACAACTGATTTGTGTCGTACAAGACATTAGAGACATCCTGGCTATTGAAGCCACATCACAATATTATGGTACTTATCATGTTTTAGGAGGTGTGATTTCACCAATAGATGGAATCGGACCTAATGATCTCAACATCAATACGCTCCTAGAAAGAGCTCAAAAAGAAGACACTAGAGAAGTGATTATTGCACTTAAAGGAAACATGGAGGGTGAAACCACAGGTTTTTACTTATTCAAGAAATTGGACCAATTTCAAACGAAAGTAACCACTATCGCTCGAGGAATTGCGGTAGGAGACGACTTGGAATATGCTGACGAAATCTCTCTCGGAAGATCTATCATGAACAGAGCACCATACTCAGATTCTTTGGCCAAATAACATGAAGCTTTCTGTAGTCATAGTTAATTATAACGTTGAGTATTTCCTAGAACAGTGTATACTTTCTGTGCTGAAAGCTTCTGAAGGACTTTCTACAGAAATATTCATGGTCGATAATGCATCTGTAGATGGATCAGTAAAAATGGTTCGCGAGAAATTTCCCTCAGTAAGAGTTATAGATAACAAGGACAATGTAGGATTCAGCAAAGCCAATAATCAAGCCATGAGGCTTTCAAATGCGGAATACATCCTATTATTAAACCCCGACACTGTTATTGAAGAGGATACCCTAAGAAATTGTATCGATTTTATGGATGCCCGACCAGATGCTGGGGGACTTGGAGTCAAAATGGTTGATGGAAAAGGAATTTTTCTTCCTGAATCAAAACGTGGACTTCCAACTCCTGAAACCGCATTTTACAAAATAACCGGTCTCAATAAAATTTTCCCAAAATCAAAGCGAATCAACAAATATTATTTGGGAGAGCTTGATAAAGAAGAAATCAATGAGATCGAAATTTTAAGCGGGGCTTTCATGTTTATGAGGAAGAATACTCTGGACGAAGTTGGGTTATTAGATGAGGCTTTTTTCATGTATGGAGAAGATATTGACTTAAGCTATAGGATCATTCTGGGAGGGTATAAGAATTATTATCTCCCTGAAACGAGCATTATTCATTATAAAGGAGAGAGTACAAAGAAGGGAAGTCTAAACTATGTGTTTGTGTTTTACAACGCTATGGTCATTTTTGCTGAGAAACATTTTAGTTCTAAAAAAGCAAGCATCTTCTCCAAACTTATCAATGTGGCCATATGGCTACGTGCCTCGTGGTCCATCTTCATCCGGTTTATTAAAAAAATCATTCTCCCTCTAGTAGATATAGGTCTTTTGTACACTGCCTTTTATCATGTATTACAGTCATATGGTAAATGGCAAGACATATCATATAAGGAAAATTTAGTCCTCAAGGTTCTCGCTGGAGTATCAATTGTGTACGTGCTCTCCATGTATTTCAATAAAGCTTATAGAAAACCGTGGAGAAAATGGAATCTTATTCGCTCCGCCCTAGTTGGATTTGGAATCTCACTGGGTCTGTACAGTCTAATGCCAGATACCATGAGGTTTTCGAGAGCTATCATCTTGTTATCTCCTGTCATTAGTCTCTTGTATATATTCTTATCACGAGGACTCCTAAATCTGATTTCTAAGAAGAGTTTTCCATTTAGAATAGACCGAAAGACCAAATTTGGGATTATTGGAGATAAGGAGGAGTTTGCTCGAGTGACCGAATTAATCTCTCAAACGAGAACTCTTGATTCAGAATATGTCCATTTTGATTCAAACATAGATGAATCAAAAATCGAAAAAATAGATGACCTGATTAAAGTCTATAATCTTAACGAAATCGTTTTCTGTGCTGCTAATTTGACTTCTTCAGACATCATCAGACTGATGAGTCTTTCTACTATCAAAGATGTTGATTTTAAGATTGCTCCGCCAGAGTCTCTATATCTGATAGGCAGTAACAGCATTGACAAAAAAGGAGATCTATTCATATTAGATGTCAACTCAATCTCCAAAATTGATAACAAAAAGAAAAAAAGAACATTTGATTTAACTGCTGGCCTCATCCTGTTAATTAGTTCTCCTATTCTCATTTTCATGAACTCAAATATCAATTCATTTTTCAAAAATATAATTGGGGTGATTCTGGGTAAGAAGACGCTTATAGGGTATACAGGAAAAATCTCTGAGTATGCTGAACTGCCAGCTATAAAATCTTGCCTTATACCTACTGTATCAAATAATGTCTCTTCTGATATTCGACAGAAAATGAACGTTCTCTATGCTCGAGATTACAAATGGAGAAACGATCTATTCACACTTATTAAGAATCTCAAGAGATTAGATGTAAAAAAGGCTTAATCATTAATCAAAATGTGCCTTTTACACGGTATAAAAACTTAATTTTGTGCCCGACAATTTTAATCAAGCATCAATGGCAGATATAGAAATCCTACTACCCAAAATGGGAGAAAGTGTAGCCGAAGCTACAATAATCAAATGGTTAAAAAGTGAAGGAGATACCGTAGAAGCGGATGAACCTATTGTAGAAATTGCTACTGATAAAGTAGATTCCGAAGTTCCAGCACCTGAAGATGGCGTGCTCGCAAAAATATTAGTTAATGAAGACGACGTAGTTCTAGTTGGTGAACCAATAGCCGTATTTAATGTTGGTGGTGAGGCAACTGTAGTATCAGCAGCACCTGCAGCTCAACCTGAAATGGCTACTGCAACAATAAACACTCCAGAACCAACAGTTCTAGAAACAGTGGCGGCTCCTCTGGCAGCAGCTACGATTAGTACACCCGTAGTATCTGGTAGTGGAAGATTTTATTCACCTCTTGTAAAAAACATTGCCAAAACTGAAGGTATTTCACAATCAGAACTGGATCAACTTTCTGGATCAGGAAAAGAAGGGCGAGTAACGAAAAATGACATTCTTGCTTATATAGAGAATAAAGGTCAAAATGGAAATGGAGTTGCAGCAATTGCTCCTCCTGTTCCTGCATCGGTTCCAGCTGCGACAACTGCGCCAGTAACTAAAACAGAAACGGCGGCTCCTCAAAAGAAAAAAGCCCCTGTTTCAAATGAACCAAAAGCTCCAGTTATATCCATAGGTAGTGGAGATGAAATAGTAGAGATGGATCGTATGAGAAAGCTCATTGCTGATCATATGGTTATGTCTAAACGAGTTAGCCCTCATGTAACTTCTTACGTGGAAGTCGATATGACTAATGTGGTTATGTGGAGAAACAAGGTGAAAAACACATTTTTGGAGAAAGAAGGTGAGAAAATCACCTTCACACCAATTATTATTGAAGCAATTGCTAAAGCAATTAAGGATATGCCTGGTGTGAATGTGTCTGTTGATGGAAAGAATATAATCAAGAGAAAGCACATTAACATCGGTATGGCTGCAGCACTTCCTACAGGAAACTTAATCGTACCTGTAATCAAAGATGCAGACATGCTGAATCTTGGTGGGATGGCCAAGAATGTAAATGACTTAGCTAATAGAGCTCGAAATAATCAGCTTAAACCAGAAGACATTCAAGGTGGAACCTATACTTTCACAAATGTGGGGACATTCGGAAATGTAATGGGAACTCCTATTATTAATCAACCTCAAGTGGCTATTATGGCGGCAGGGGCAATTAGAAAGAAACCTGCGGTAATAGAAACAGAACATGGAGATTTGATTGGTATCAGACACATGATGTTTCTCTCTCATGCGTATGATCATAGAGTGGTCGATGGAATGCTCGGTGGTACTTTCGTTAAACGAGTTGCTGACTACCTTGAAAATTTTGATGTTAATAGAGAATTGTAAACAACTAATTCCCATAATAAGGTTATCGGCATAGGTATATTGCTAATTTTAACTATTTAGACCAACAAATTTATTAAAACAATGAAAAAAGGAGTAGCAATTATACTTTTCTCTCTTTTAATATTTGGCATGAATGCTCAAATGTCAAATACAGAGTTCAACTCTAAATTTCTTGAAGCCAGCCAGCTGATGGAAGAAAAATTATGGAATAGAGCAGCGGGCATTTGGACTCAGTTGGTTACCGAAGATCAATTTAATGGAAACGTTAATTACAAGTTAGGTTACTGTTTATTAGAAACAGCTAACAGAAAGTTAGAGTCTCTAAAATATCTCGAAACGGCCGTATCAGGAGGGATTTCAAAGAATTACGATCCTTTCGATTCGAACGAAAAACAAGCCCCTATTGAATCTAAATATTACTTGGGAAGAGCTCTTCATTTGGATTATCAAATGGACAAGGCTATCTCTAACTTCAATCAACTTTTAGCTGATATTCCAGAAAAGCACCGCTTAGTTCCTCTAGCCAAAAGGCAAATAGAGATGTGTAATCAAGCTATTTTTCAAGTAAACAATCCACAAAACTATATCATTACAAATGTGGGTACTGTGATCAATAATGAATTTAATGATTACAGTCCTGTTGTTTCTCTTGATGAGCAGACCATGTTCTTTACTTCGAGAAGACTTCGTTCTGATAGCACCAATGTCAACATTACAGATGATGACACAGGTGAAATGAAAGAGGATATCTACGTAAGCTATAAAAATCGAGAAGGTCAATGGCAAGAGCCTGAATTGATCAATATTAATACTGATGAACATGCCGCTTCAATTAGTGTATCTCCAGATGCCCAGTCACTCTACATTTACTATGACGATGGTGGAAATGGAAATATTTTTAAAAGTAAACTGGTAGGAGAAAGTTGGACAAAGCCTGAATCTATGGCATCCAATATAAATACAGGCGCATGGGAAACTCACATCACTGTTTCTTCTGATGAAAAAACATTGTATTTCGTCTCTGACAGAAGTAAAGGCTACGGCGGTAGAGATATCTATAGATGCGTAAAACTGCCTACTGGAGAATGGAGTAAAGCCTTAAATATTGGACCGTCCATCAATACTCCTTTCGATGAAGATGCCGTTTTCCTCTCCGCAGATGGGAAGACTCTCTACTTCTCATCAAACGGACATACTAGCATGGGTGATTTTGATATCTTCTATTCTACTCTTGGTGATGATGGAGAATGGTCAAAACCTACAAACATTGGGTATCCCTTAAATACTACAGATGCTGATGTATTTTTCTATCCAACAGCTGGAAATAACAGAGCATATTATTCTTCCAGAAAAGAAGGTGGATACGGACTGAAAGACATTTACTTAATTGAAATGCCAGATTCTGAAATCGAAGCAGAACTTTCAGTACTTAAAGGCTACATATATCCCGCAGAAGGGGATAAACTGCCTGAAAACACACTTGTTCTTGTAACGAATAAAACGACAGGAAAAGTAACAGAATATAAAGTGAGACAGAGAGATGGCAGTTATGTAGCTATTTTGCCTCCTTGTGTGGCTTATGAAATTGAATATTTTGTAAATGATGAATTGATTGAAGAGGAATTTATAAATGTTCCATGTGAGTCAGGATATCAGACAATAGAGAAAGAAGTTTTCCTACTTCCAGTACAACTGGAAAAAGAAACAAAAGATGCCTCAGCAGATGGAACTCCATGTGATGATGAAATCACCAAGCTTCAATCTCAAATTGATCTGCTTACCCAAAAACTTCTGGAAAAAGACAACAACAGTATCACTACAACATACGACGATAAAAGAGCAGAAGCTGATTACTTAAGATATTTTCTATACGATTTTAATGACTTTGGTCTAAAAGAAGAAAAGTTTGAACAATTCGCAGATAATCTTAAGAAGGTAATCGATACTAAGTCAAGTGCTGTGGTGTCTATAGAAGCAAGCGCTTCAAATGTGCCTTCAAGCCGCTTTACTACGAATGATCTCTTAGCCGAATCAAGAGCTAAAATGGCAAAGAGACAGGTACTTGAAGCTGCTAAAGCTAGGGGGGTTGATCCTTCTAAGATTACATTCAAACCAGCTGTAACACGTGTTCAAGGGCCTAAATACAATAACGACGCAACGAAAAACAAATCAACCTATGAACTTTATCAATACATCAAATTGTTCGTAGAATAATATATATTGAAAAGAGGGCTGTATTCATTGTGAATACAGCCCTTTTTTTACCTTCAAAATCAGCCTTTCCGAGTACTGAAATTGAAGTCTACTACTCTACCTATTCTAATAACGTAATTAAAAAACGTTTGGTATATACACAAATAACTACTTATAAGTATGAAACTCAATCTGAAGAAACCATTGGTGTTTTTTGATCTTGAAACCACAGGAATCAATGTATCAAAAGATCGAATTGTGGAGTTGGCATGCGTGAAAGTAATGCCAGACGGATCAATCATTACTCGTCCCGAAAAAGAGGGAAAAGAAAATCGATTTCTTGTCAATCCAGAAATGCCCATTCCCGCAGAAACATCTGCTATTCATGGAATTTATGATGAGGACGTGGCGGACAAGCCTACCTTTCGACAAATAGCTAAAGGCATATTTAAATTTCTTCATGGATGCGACCTTGCTGGTTTCAACTCTAACAAATTCGATATTCCTCTGCTCGCAGAGGAATTTATGAGAGTAGGTGTTGATTTTAGTATGGAAGGACGAAACGTACTAGACGTTCAAGTCATCTTCCATATGATGGAGAAAAGAACGCTTTCAGCTGGATATAAATTCTATTGTGACAAAGAACTTGACGGAGCACACGAAGCCCTTCCTGACACAGTGGCTACGTATGAAATACTTAAAGCTCAAATTGAGCGGTATCAAAACGTAGAAATAGAAAATGAAAAAGGAGAAAAAGTGAAACCTGTTCAAAATGACATGGAAGTGCTTCATAATACGAGTCAGAGAAATAAAATCGCTGACTTTATGGGCAGACTAGTCTATGACAATGATAAAGAGGTTTGTTTAAACTTTGGGAAATTCAAAGGAGAAAAGCTCTCTGCTATTTTTGAAAAGGAACGTGGATACTATGCATGGATGATGAATGGTGATTTCGCCCTTTATACTAAAAAGATTCTTACTGAGGAATACGACAAGTGGAAGGCATCTAAATAGACCTCTGTAGTTCTGTGAACCACCTCAGCTTACATAGCTGAAATAACCAAATATGTCTTCCTTTCGAAATCATTGATCTAAAGAACAATTTTTCCAATAATTGAGTCATAGAAATAACTGAGCGAAGTAATCTTAATGTGTTGAGATTTTCGTAAAGCCGAATAACACTAGAATAATTTCGATTCATCTTTCCTGCCCCATAGAGAATATTCAAACTCTTCAGGCCCTCTTTTGTTTTAGAGATGAACACCTCATTTGACTCCAACCCATCATGAATGCATCTATTATCTATATGCTTAATATCAGCTGCTTGTTCTAACAACTCCTTTCCTAAAAGTGTATCCTCATGTCCATACGAGATTAATGATTCATCAAACGGCAAACGCTCTAAGAGTTCTTTTTTAATTAGAAAAACTCCTGTCATAAACGATGAATACGGAGATTCTTGCCGACTTTTTAAGGATTTTACCTCTTTTTGTCTGCCATAATTCCATCGCAGTCTTTTTGAAAATTCTGGTTTCTCGTACCCATAACTTATACCCCCACATACAACTGACGTTTCTAATGAAGCATCAACGTATCTTTTTAGAAATTCTGGGATAAAAACACGCATATCAGCATCTAAAAAAAGAAGAGAAGGGTACTTTGCCATACTCATCAACTTATTTCTTGTTCGAGAACGTCCTAAGTTGGTCTCGTTCTCTATCCATTGAAAATGTTCTAATGAGACAAATGGATTTTTACTTTTTGAAGAATCATTCAAGCATATGATCTCAAAATCGATGGATAACTCCACCGCCTGTTTATGCAATTCATTGACCAAGACCGTAACATCATAATTATAGACTGGTATTAAAATGGAAAGCATAAGCCTTAACCTAGGTGAGTATAAGCGACCACATCATCCACCTCATCTTGGCTAATCAAATGACCATTTTCACAAACCAATACTCTCGATGAAAATTTCTTCATATAGATATAATCATGTGTGGCCATTACTACTGGAATCCCATGTTGACTAATACTATGAAGTAAGCTTAAAATGTCCTCAGTAGTTTTCGGATCTAGATTTCCTGTAGGCTCATCGGCTAAAATCAATTCGGGTTCATTAATTAGTGCGCGTGCTATAGCAACTCTTTGTCGTTCTCCCCCAGAAAGTTCATGAGGCATTTTGAATCCCTTGGTTTTTAGTCCGACATCGTCAAGAACTTCATCTTTACGAATCTCCATCTTCTTCTTATCCTTCCATCCAGTAGCCTTCATCACGAAGTAAAGGTTCTCCGATACTGTTCTATCCATTAGCAACTCAAAATCTTGAAACACAATTCCGATTTTTCGTCTCAAAAAAGGAATTTGCTTCCTTTTCAAATTGCTGAGATCAAAACCACAAACGGATCCCTCACCTGATTGTGGAGTAAGTTCTCCATAAAGGGTTTTCATGAAACTACTTTTTCCTGACCCTGTCCTTCCGATGAGGTATATAAACTCACCAGCCTTAATCTCAAGATTTACCCCAGATAAAATAATATTATCTGCTTGGGCAATAGTGGCGTGTTTGATCTCTACTATGTTTTTCTTATCGCTCATCCAGAAGATTTGTAATCTCTAAAGTAGAACAAAGCGATTTATGAATTTATTGTTAAGTACAATTTTAGTTAAGAATATATTGGGGATAGATTGTAAAGTGATTCGTCAAAAATAGATGGTACTAATTAAGATATCTTTGCCCAATGTCAACATCCAGAAAAGATCAAACCGCTATTCTCAAGAAACTTGGAATCTCCAAGTTAAATCAGATGCAAGAGGCAGCTTACGAAACGATTCTCTCCCACTCAGAAATCATTCTGCTTTCTCCTACAGGAACAGGTAAAACTTTGGCTTTTCTACTACCTCTAATTTATGAGTTGGATCCTAATATTAATACTGTACAAGCCTTGATTTTGGTTCCTTCTAGAGAATTAGCTATTCAGATAGAACAGGTGATACGGGAGATGGGCAGTGGTTTTAAAGTAAATGCTGTTTATGGAGGAAGATCAGGATCAAAAGATAAAGTAGAATTAAAACATTCTCCAGCCATATTGGTAGGAACTCCAGGAAGAGTAGCAGACCATATCAGGAGAGAAAACGTATCTACCAATGACATCTTAACGTTAGTTCTTGACGAATTTGATAAATCATTAGAAATTGGATTTGAAAAAGAAATGAGAGAAATCATGGATGCTCTTCCATGGGTTCAGAAAAAAATCCTGACATCTGCTACACAGAAAACAGAAATTCCAAAATTCACACGTATCAAGAATCCTAAGAAACTTAATTTTCTTGATGTAGGAAAGTCTAAACTACAAATGAAAATAGTCGTCTCACATTCTAAAGACAAGCTAATTATTTTGGAAAGACTCCTAGGACAGATAGGTGACAAAAGCGGTATTATTTTCTGTAGTCTTAAAGATACCATTCAAATTGTGAGTAGCGACTTTAAAAGAAAAGACATAAGTCATGCCTGTTTTTATGGAGGTTTAGATCAGATGGATCGTGAACAGTCATTGATTAAATTCAGGAATGGATCGCATAGAATACTAATAGCTTCTGACTTGGCATCTAGGGGGATCGATGTTCCTGAATTAGATTTCATTATTCACTTCGAAATCCCATTCAGAGAAGAAGAATTTACCCACAGAAATGGCCGCACGGCTAGAATGAATGCTTCTGGTACAGCTTATATTATCAAATGGAAAAACGAAGCTCTTCCAGAGTTTATTAAAGGCGTTCAGGAAATAGAAATTGAACCTGGCTTGCAACTGGCTGAAAGTAAATGGGAAACCCTTTTCATATCAGGAGGAAGAAAAGACAAGATATCAAAAGGGGACATTGCCGGATTATTTTTCAAGCAAGGAAATCTGCAGAAAGAAGAACTTGGAACTATAGAATTAAAGCAAGATTGCGCCTTTGTAGCCGTTCCCAAGATAAAGGCAGATTCACTTATAGGACAGCTCAATAACAGCAGGTTGAAGAAGAAAAAAGTTAGAATAAGCATTCTGAATTAGTCTTAAAATACTAGGGCATATTAAGGTTCTTCTCCCAAAGCTGAATACAACTCAAAAAAAGCAGACCTAATTTAAAAGAACAAACCTTTTACTTACTGAAAATTCTTCACTCGAAAATATCAGAAAGTATAACCCATCGTTACGATCTCTAAATTCAAACTCAAACTCTTGAAAAGGGTTTAAAACCAACTCATTATAAGAAGCACAAAGCTGGCCACTCGAATCAAATATTTTAAATGTTCCCTTGATATTTGACTTTGCATTGCTTGTTAAATGCAATTCACCATTGGATGGATTTGGATAAACATTCAATTCTAGAGTATTAAAATTCTCATCACAGGAAATACCAATGTCTTCTAGTGAAAAATAATCTTTTAGATGCTGAATCATAAAACAATATCTGTTCGCAAAAAAAATCTCCATATCCTCTATATTATCATCCCATTCCTCTATGCTTTCAGGGTATCCCCATCTACTTATATGTTCTGGCATTAAGCTCACATATAAAGTCTTGACGGAATCAACCCTAGCGAGCATCGATTCAGGATTTAGGATATTCGCTAATCTATCTGAGAATCTCGAAATGAATTCTGTTTTAAAGGAGTCATTTTGAATAAGAGTTCGAAATAAGAAATTTGAACAGGTACAATATGGCCAACTATTTTCCTCAGATAATGCATGGTCTAGAGATTTATGATCAAATAAACTCAAATAATCTAAACCAGAAGATGCGTCCAAATCATAAATCATAAATCTCCATTTCGAATCTGAAGCATTTGACTTCCAAATTTTAAAATTATTACAAGGCCAGTCATAGTTAGCTGTATATACCTCAGTTATGATGAAATCCATGAAGTTCTGAATGTCTAATTGATTTTTCACTTCATTATAGACATCATCATTCTCAATGTCATTGTTAAGTAGAAATTCTTTTAGCTCAAAAAAATCATCATTACTTCCCTCTTCTTCTAAACCGCACACAGAGAGGATAGATACATCTACAGAACTATCATCTAGCTTACTAATCAAATAGCGTTTATCGTATTTTTCTCTTAGATTATGAATACCCCAATATTCCCCATTTATAAATAGTGCCACCACCTCCATATCTTGGCTCTCCAATTTCATTTCTCGTAAAACCCCATGTAAAAGAGCATCTCTAAAATGAGTTTTTGTGAAGTCCTGTCCAGAATTTCTAAGGATCAATCTTTTATAATAGTTAGAGTCGTCATTTGGAAAGACAGGGGCAACAATTTTATCCAATCCTATTTCTTCCCTAAAGTAAATATTTAAAGATTTCTGAGGATTCGCAGCACTACCAAACCCTCGCATTCGTATACCGACATCAGATTGAAATGAAATTTGTCCCGAGGGCTTTATAAACGTAAGGTTGGCTATTCGCTCCCAATCATCCCCGGTATTACTATAGTTTCCAAAAGGAAACCAATTGAAACCATCTTGATCAAACCTTAAACCTGGAATGTAAATTCCAGTCTCATAATCAAAAAGACTTAAGCTATCTATAGCCATTGAAACTACAGGAATATCATAATGCTCAAATGATTCATTTCCTATTAAGTAAAATTTCGAATAAACTTGAGTTACCATTAAATTATCAATGAAACCAGCGTATTTTATAGAATATGCCCTTCTTACATACTCGGGAGTTTTCCACTTATAATCTTCTAATTGAGGCTCACCCACTAATGGTGTAGTAGGTATAGAACTAATACTATACCCCTGATCGTCTAATTCTATCAGTTCCAAAAAATTTGGGTACATCGTACTGGTTTCATCTGGGTCCAAACCATTTAATGTATACCTAATTTCTAAATTCTGATTACTCTCTAATTCCAGAATGACGGGCTCCAAAAAAATTCCTGAGTCAGTGGATGGAATGATGTTAGCAGAAAAGTTATTAGGCTGCATTGGTGTCGGTGTTGACTGTATCACCCATCTTTCATCATTATCAACAAACCTCCCGTAGGATTGATTTTTCTTAAGTGGCACTGGAAGAATTTCGTCTATAAGCTCTCCGTCAGCATTAGATAAATAAATTTTTTCTCCAGATGATTTTAACTTAAAATTTGTGTGAATTTCAGTTTCAACGATAAGGTCTTTACCCGATGCAAGTACTAACAAGTGTCCATCCGGGTTAATTATTGTATTTGGAAATGCCCATTTAAGTAAATCAGATGAATCATCACTAAGCCTAAAACCTTCAAGATTGATGGGCAATGCAGTAGGATTATAGAGTTCTATCCAATCAGGAAAATCACCTTCAAAATCAGAAATATAAATTTCATTTGATGATAAAATTTCATTAATTATGGGGAACTGACAAACACCAAAAAGAGGGTTAACTAGAAATATTAAAAATGTTACAATGAATTTTAACTTCATTTAAAAAATCATTTTTTAAGAGTCAAATGGAATTTATTTGGCTTGGCTTTGTTTGTACAGTTAAATATAAAACGCAATGTCGCTAAAAATTATTGACCTTTCATAATGCAGCTGATAATGATTCTCCAGAAAATCAACGACGACCATCATTTCATTAATTTAATCTAAACCATCATTCGCAAAATCTTAGATTGATTGATTTCAATTATATGCTCAACTAATTATAAAAAGAAAGTCGAGTAAAATAAAAAAGCCACCTATAAAAGGTGGCTTTCAAGTACTATAATAAAAAGCAAAACTTAGTTCACTTTGAATTCAGTTTTTTTGAACTTCGGATTAATTTTCACTTCACTAACCGATATCTCCATTTGTTGGGGACCTTCTATCTGACTCATCTGTGAGGCAAATTTTATTCCATCCTGCTCCATGTACTTCTTGTACATGGTCATTGAAGTCATTTCTCCCATACCAGGAACTTCCTGTGTTTGTTCCTCTTTGACCTTTAAACCAGAAGCGACACTATAATATTCAGTCTTAGGCATTCCTTCTTTATCAGTCACGGTCATTACGTAAACCTCTTCTCCGTCCATTTCAATTACTCCATCTAGGGTCAATGTATAACCTAGTTTTTCGTATTCCAATTCTGGAAAAGGATACGACTGAGAAATGAATTCTTCTACCATCGATGGTTCAGTAGGAATTGATTGTCCCATTTGTTTCATTGAAACTTCTTTTCCGTCACAAACCACTTCGTACATCACCATTGGAGCCTCTCCCATTTTCATACTGAATTTCTCTCCAACTTCGAGCTTAGTGTCAATGGCAATATCCATTCCCATCATATTCATTGTACCCAATTGTTGTAAAGTCTTTATAGCTGCTACATTCTCTCTTCCTCCTATTGCCTCCGCATAATCTTCTATTACAGAAACTGCTGTTACTCCATCTGGAGCAGGAACCATATCTTTCCATTCATTCCCATATTGGTCTAGCATTATAACCTTGCCATCTGCGGAGAATTTAGTCAACTTTTCTGCTTCATCCTTGTTTCCTACTACGATAATATTTGCATTGCCAGGCTTAATGTACTTCTTAGCCGCTGCTGAAATATCTGCGGCAGTCACAGCTTCTAAACGCTGTAGGTAATTATTATAATAATCTTGAGGAAGATTATATCTAAATGTGTTCAATGCAAAACGAGCAACACTTCTTGAACTTTCCAATGATCTGGCAAACCCTCCAGCCATTGAATTTTTGACAAAATTCAAAATCGAATCATTCACTGGTTCTGTAATCATTCTATCAAGTTCATACAGAATTTCAGTTACAGAGCTATCTGTCACTTCATTTCTCACACTCGCAGAAGCTGTAAACACACCTACCACTCTGTCTGAACTCAAGTTACTTCCAGATCCATATGTATATCCTTTGTCTTCACGTAAGTTCTGCATTAACCTTCCAGAGAATACTCCACCACCTAAGATTGTATTCATCACACTCGCAGCCATTGCATCTTCCGCTCCTCTCTTGTAATCTACAGGATATGTCACGTGAATAGTACTCTGAACAGCATCTTTTAAAGGAACAAAAACTACGTTGTTTCCTTTCGGATTTTTATGCGCTTCAAATGATGGATTAGGCATATCTCCCTTTTCCCAGTTTCCGAAGTATTTCTGCGCATTCGCTTTAGCTTCTTCCTTCGTGATATCTCCTACCACTACCAAGTAACTGTGATTTGGTTTCCAATAAGCATTGTAAAAATCAACCAAATCTTGTCTTGAAATATTCTCAACTGTTTGTTCAGTAACTATTTCTCCATACGGGTGATCCATACCATAGTTGGTAATTCCTTTCACATTAGACATCATCGCATTTGGATCAGTATTAGCCGATACTAATCCACTTAAAGTCTGCGTTTTTGCCTTCTCCAATTCTTCCTCTGGAAACGTAGGATTCATAAGAATGTCAGACATTAGAGAAAGTAACTCTCCGCTGTGCTTTGTTAAACTTCTTCCAAACATGCCTGAAGAACTTGTTCCAAATGATGCCCCGATAAAGTCCATCGCTTCGTCAATCTCCGCTTTACTTTTAGAAGCAGTTCCTTTTCTCACAATATCTCCAGCCATTTCTGCTGCTCCAGCTTTATCTCCTTCAATAATTACATCCCAATCCACACTCAATTGGTATGAAACACTTGGAAGTTTGTGATTCTCAACAAGAATTATTTGAAGGCCATTATCAATAGTAAAGCTTTGAAATTCTGGAATCTGAACTACAGGTGCCGCTCCTGGTGATGGCACAATAGACCTGTCTAACTTTGGTGAACAAGCGGCCATAAAACCGATTGCTAAAAGAGCTATATATTTTAAATTTTTCATTTTCTTTCGTCTTTCCGGTTGTTGGTTACTGTTCGCTATCGAAGTTTTCATCATATAAGAAATACAGCACTACTCCATTTTCCTCTTTATAATACTTCTTAGCTGCCTGCATAATATCCTCTCTAGTTACTGCTAAATATTTGTCAATCTCGGTATTAATTAAATTGGCATCTCCATAATACATGTGGTAATTTGCCAATGTCTCCGCGATCCCAGCCATAGAACTGTTGCTCTGGACAAAACTTGATTCGATTTGATTTCTTAATTTCTGGAATTCTCTCTCAGAGATTAATTCTACTTTTAACTTATTTATCTCCTCATTCATTGCATTTTCAACTTCCGCAGGATCTATCCCCATATTGGCAATTGAAAATCCAATTGAGAGGCCAGGATGTTCTGTTCCAAAAGAGAATGCCCCTGCAAACACAGCCAATTGCTTCTCATCTACCACAGACTTTGTAAATCTAGAACTCTCACCATCACTAAGCACTTGATTAAGCATATCCACAGCATAATAATCTTTCGTCCCTTGTGGTGGAATATGATAAGCCATTACAATAGCTGGCAACTGATCTCTTCCATAAATAGTATCTCTTACCTCAGCTGATTTTGCTGGTTCCATGTCTTTAGGAACTGGAATTTCTTTTCCTCCTTTAGGAATAGATGCAAAATATTTATTAATTAATTTCTTTGCTTCTTTAACATCAATATCTCCAGCTATTGAAAGTACTGCATTCTCTGGAACATAAAATAATTTATAAAAATCCATGAAATCCTTATGAGTACAAGCATCTAGGTGCTCCATGCTTCCAATTACAGGCCATTTGTATGGATGAACCATATAAGCATGACTCATCGTTTCTGAGATTAGCTTCCCGTATGGCTGGTTATCTACTCTTAACCTTTTCTCTTCTTTTACTACTTCGTTTTGAGTATCAATGCCTTCCTGCTCGACTTTAGCATGTAGCATTCTCTCGCTTTCTAACCACAATCCCAATTCTAACTGATTTGACGGTAAAATCTCATAATAGAAAGTTCTGTCATTTGAAGTATTCGCATTTAACGTTCCTCCTGCATTTTCAATATGCCTGTCGAATTCTCCTCGATCGATGTTTTCTGAACCTTCAAATAATAAGTGCTCAAAAAAGTGAGCCATTCCCGTTCTGTCAGGGTTTTCATTTTTAGAACCAACGTGGTACATCACTGTCACCGCCACCACTGGTGTCGTATGATCTTCATGAAGAATTACGTGGAGTCCATTTTTCAGGTCAAACTCCGTGTATTCTACAGCAGAAATTTGCCCAAAAGTAGTTCCCGCAATAAGCAGAAACGCCATAGAGGCTAAGAGTAATTTGATTTTCATTTTGATTATTTTGATCGATCAAAAATACGTGTTATACATCCTTTAGATTGCAAATTTTTGTGAATCTGCACCTTCGGTCATTGCAATTTCACGGCTATGTTAGAAAGCTACTTAGATTTAATGATTCATTTCTGACAACCTGAAGCCAGACGATTACCTATGATCAGGCAAGTTATGAAACCATCAGTTTCTTTCAAGAATCAAAGAATATGCATCTTTCATTTACTATGCATAGCCGTATTAATTAACTTTGTTAACTGGTAGTTTTAGCTAAATAAATCAGACAAAATCTCTAAAATAAAGAAACAACAAAGTATCATGGGCTGGTTCGATAATCTTCAGAAAAGATGGGGTGTAAGTGCTCAACAAGTTGTTATTATATTGGTTGTCTTTGCGCTGACTGGAACGACTATTGCATTATTAAAGAAACCTGTTGTTGAATTCATTACTGGAGGAGAAAAATCGGTGGTTTTCTCTGTAGTCTACTTCATTCTTATATTTCCCATTTACATCCTTTTTCTTCTTTTTTATGGTTTTCTCTTTGGACAATATGGCTTTTTTAAGGCCTTTGCATTGAAAACGTTAAATAGGTTTAAGAAAAAAAGGAATTAGAATCACCTTTTTAGAACTGTTGTGAGTTTCTGACAAGCGAACATATCTCCTGGGGAAATCATCTTTGATTCTAAGGGAATGTCCTTCCCATATCTTCTACTCATGATTTTTTGAACTACTGGATCATCCAGATTAAAGTCTTTTAAGGGTCGTAGTTCTCCCAGCTCCACATTAAGAGCGTCACGGTATAATTTCCAAACTAGTTCACTACAGTAGAGTTCATCATCTGACCAATCAAAATAAATGTCATAATTCTTACCTACCCATTTATTTCCTTTCGATGTCATTTCCCAAATCACCTCTTCTGTAAACAGCTCTTCTGCATTTGTAAGTCGTTTCACTACGTAATGATGATTATCTCCATAAGTAATCCATTGACCCAAAGGAGTCAATTTTACCGGTTGGACAGCTTCTAGCACCATCCATTCCTTCTCCTCTTTAAATAGCATTCCGACGTGACTGTATTTTGACTCGGTGGCCAGCTGAATAGCTAATGACTGCCCTGATTTGGAGGACTGAAAAATGATATCACCAAATTGTAATTCAGAAGATAAAACACTGGAAGTTTTAACATCGGTCTTCTGCAGACCAGACATGGATTTATTTTTGGCAATTAACGTTACAGTAATCGCTAAAGAAACAATCGTAACAGAAATGATCAGAGCTCTTTTTATCATTGTCAATGTTTAGTCACCTCCATCAACTAAAGCAAATCTGATAGAGGGATATTACGTCCACATAACGACCAAACTTGTCAAATATTTAAAAGGTCAGTTACCTTAAAATAAATTGTAATTGAAACTATGCCTGAAGAATCTTAAATGCCTCGAGTTTCTCTACCTCAAATTCGTCAGATGCCTTAGGATATATCGGGTTCATCTCATTCAAAGTATCCTTCACAATTTCAGAAATGATCATTCGCATTGAAGGCTTGTCATCTGCAGGTATAATGTACCAAGGTGCCTGTTGATGCGAGGTTTTTGACAGCATATCCGAATATGCGTTCATATAACTATCCCAATTCGCTCTTTCTTTTAAATCTCCAAAATTAAACTTCCAGTTTTTATCTTGAATGGTTAATCTTCTAAGAAATCTGCTCTTTTGCTCTTCCAATCCTACATTTAAGAAAAACTTAATAATGGTAGTTCCATTTTTAGCAATTCTCTTTTCCCACTCATTGATCATCTCGAACCTAGAATCCCAAAATTTTTGGTCGGCATCTTCAATTGTGCTGAC
Source organism: Flavobacteriales bacterium (assembly GCA_965224545.1). Classification (GTDB taxonomy): domain Bacteria; phylum Bacteroidota; class Bacteroidia; order Flavobacteriales_D; family Sanyastnellaceae; genus ASP10-05a. The sequence goes on from CBDCZM010000001.1 coordinate 531,576, forward strand.
TTCAGGAAGTTTCTGTCCAAGTAAATACTCAGGATGTACTCGTACCACTAACGTTTCTTCGTAATGACTTCTATTAAATACATTGATATGTCCTTTCGCTGGTAGTCGTTTATTGCAACGCCATAAAAAATCGTGATTTAGTTCTTCTTTGCTTGGAGCTTTGAAAGTAAAGAAACCTGTGCCTTGAGGATTTAATCCTGTAAATACTTCTCTAATCGTACTGTCCTTTCCTGCCGCATCCATCGCCTGAAACACTATGAGGACCCCCCTTCTCCCTTCTGCATATAGCCTTTCCTGTAATTCCGATAAATCTTTTCGATTCTTCTTTAAACGTTTCTCTACTTGATTTTCTTCCAACTCTAAATCTAGACTTGTTGGAATAGCTGACGTTTCCAGCCTCTCAGTATCTGATGTTATTAAGAATTTACTTCTATAATCCATGCGTTCCGTAAAAATTAGTTATTTCGCTACTGTTCAAATTTAAGGTATTAAATCATGACAATTTTACTAGTGCTTTCCGCTTGGTCCATCATCCTTTGGGTGATTGTTGGGCTAATTGCTCTATTGGCCATTCGAGATATTTTCTTTAATAAAGGACATACAATTACTCATAACTTCCCCGTAGTAGGACATTTGCGTTATCTACTGGAAAAAATCGGTCCAGAATTAAGACAATACATTGTAGCGAATAACAGAGAGGAACTACCGTTTAACAGAAGCGAAAGGAGTTGGATTTATGCTTCCTCAAAAGGAGAGAATAATTATCAAGGGTTTGGTTCAGACAAAGATTTCTTTGAGAATAACTATATTTTCATCAAAAACAATCTGCTTCCTTTTCCAGCCAAGTCAAAAAGTATAGACAAAGATTTTCTTCCTTGTGCAAAGGTGATAGGATTATCACATAACCGTCAAAAGCCATTTAGACCTAGAAGTGTGATTAATGTTTCAGCCATGAGCTTTGGTTCATTATCAGCCGCTGCCATTGAAAGTTTAAATAAAGGGGCGATGCAATCTGGATGTTATCACAACACAGGGGAAGGAGGTTTAAGTTCGTATCACAGTAATGGTGCTGACGTCATCTTTCATTTCGGAACTGGATATTTCGGGGTGCGATCTGAGGATGGTGGATTTAGCATGGAGAAACTCAAATCTTTGGTCGCAAAGAATTCATTTATCAAAGCCATTGAGGTTAAATTATCTCAAGGGGCAAAACCTGGAAAAGGAGGTGTACTACCAGCAAAAAAAATCACTGCGGAAATAGCAGCAATTCGTGGAGTAGAACTAGGTAAAGATGTTCTCTCACCAAGCCGCCATAAGGTGTTTTCCTCGGTAGATGAACTCGTTGATTTTGTAGAACTAATTGCACAGGAAACTGGATTGCCTGTAGGTATTAAATCTGCCGTCGGGAAAATAGAAATGTGGGAGGAATTGGCAGAAAAAATGGCCAATGAGAATAGAGGCCCTGATTTTATCACCATAGATGGTGGTGAAGGAGGAACAGGTGCTGCTCCTCCTAGTTTTGCTGACCACGTTTCTCTTCCATTTGTACATGCATTCACTGAAATCTATCACTTGTTTCAAAAGAAAGGAATAGAAAATGATATTGTGTTTATCGCTTCTGGGAAACTAGGGTTGCCTGCAAAAGGAGCAATGGCTTTCGCCATGGGAGCAGATATCATCAACGTCGCTAGAGAAGCCATGCTATCAATTGGATGCATTCAAGCACAAGTATGTCATACAAATACGTGTCCTGCTGGAATTGCAACACAAAAAAAATGGTTACAGAAAGGAATACATATACCGACAAAGGCGGAAAGGTTTGCTAATTACGCTAGGGCTTACAGAAAAGAACTTAAAGAGCTCAGTCACGCTGCAGGATATGCTCATCCTTCCCTGCTTAAAATGACAGATATTAAGATGAATACAAGTGACTATTTTCAAAACAAAACGTTGAAAGATATATTTAACTATGACAAGACTTTAATTCCTTTTAAAAACTTGGAAGACATGGCGAATTGTAGTTACTTAGGTACAGAAAACAAAAACAAATAGATGTTAACAGGAGGTTACATGTCATATATCGCTATAGGTCTTGTATTTGGCCTAATTAGTATGCTGGTTAGCTCTAGATTAAAAAGTAAGTTTAAGAAATACTCAGAACTCCATCTGCAAAACGGGATGAGCGGAAAAGAGATTGCAGAAAAAATGCTGGCAGATCATGGAATAACTGACGTAGAAGTTATTTCAGTACCTGGTCAGCTTACAGACCATTACAACCCTCAAAATAGAACAGTCAACTTAAGCTCTGTTGTTTACGGTCAACGAAATGCTTCAGCTGCTGCCGTAGCAGCGCATGAAGTTGGCCATGCCGTCCAACATGCGACCGCATACAAGTGGTTAACAATGAGATCAAAATTAGTTCCTATGGTAAGCGTAGCGAGCAAAGCCACTCAATTCATCTTAATGGGGGGGTTCATGCTTGCATTAATGAATCATCCTATATTTTTATGGATAGCTGTAATCATATTCGGAATTGTAGCGCTTTTTAGCGTGATCACTTTACCCGTGGAATATGATGCGAGTAATAGAGCACTGGCATGGATGAAGTCTAATCACGTGGTAACCGAATCAGAATACTCAGGAGCGAAAGACGCCCTTAAGTGGGCAGCTAGAACGTATCTGGTGGCAGCTTTGGCTGCAATAGCAAATATGCTCTATTTTGTGTTTCGATTAATGAATTCTAGAAACTAACCCTCAATCAAAAAATCAAATATCAACTTATATTCAAATCAAATGAAAATATCAACTGTAACTGCTCTCATATTTAGTGGCAGTCTGCTACTAACTAGTTGTGGAGAACACACTCACGATCATGATAAGCCAGAATCTACCATTTCGGAAGAAGCTGCTCAAGAGATCAAGAAAAAAATAGAGATAATTGACAATTCTTTACAAGACCTTGAAAAAAAGGAAACGGAATTGGATCAGGCACTCGAAGATTTAGACATATAAATAAAGGACTAATATGAAAAAGACAATACTAATTTTTGCGGTAACATTATTCGTGTTTACTGCAAACGCTCAGATAGATCAGGTTAAGGATGCTAATGTAAAGGCTCAAAAAGAGATGTCAAAAGCCGACCTAGAAGCTAAAAAACAAAAGGAAAAACTGAAAGGGAAGAAAGAAGAGGTAAATTCTAAAAAGAAAGAAATCAGTAAGAAGATGAAAGATAATCCTAAAGAAGCCGTAAAGGCAGCAGTGGATTATGCAAAACTAACCAATGAAGAGGTCAAGGAAATGATGTCTTCTATGTCTGATGAAGAAAAAACAGCTTTCAAGAGAAAATTGAAGACGGCCAAAGCAAAAGCGTCTGGTGCAATGGACAATGTGAAAGGTGATGCTTCAACTAAGAAAGAAAAGGAGTATGTGAAAAATGCAGAAGCTGCCAAATCCAACATCATGGAAAAGCATGGGAAATCAGAAGCTGAGATCAAAAAAATGGAGAAAATGAACGATGATGAAATCTCCAAATTGGATCCTACTGATCAAGTAGCTGCAAAATCAGTAAAGGCAAACTCTAGAATCAGTCAGAGTGAGTCCAAAATGGCTGGTGCAGTTTCTAAAATAGAAAAAGCAAAAGTAAAACTGATGAAAGCAAAAGCTGATGGTTCACTATCAGCTGAGGAAATTTCAGCATTCCAAGATAAAATCGCCAAAGCCGAAGAAAAATTCAAGCAACTAGGAAAAGCTTGTAAGAAAGGAAGAAGCGCCATTAAATAGCAAAACATATTCTAAAAAAAAGCCTCTTATGCATGCATAAGAGGCTTTTTTTGTCCTTAAAATCTTAAGTTCTAAACGTTCTCAATTACCATCGCACTGGCTCCACCTCCTCCATTACAGATTCCAGCAGCTCCAATCTTCCCTCCGTTCTGCTTTAAAACGTTGATAAGTGTAACGATAATTCTTGATCCACTATTTCCTAGTGGGTGTCCTAATGAAACAGCACCACCATTTACATTTACTTTTTCTGGGTCCAATCCTAGTTCTTTATTATTGGCTATTCCAACGACAGCAAACGCTTCATTCAATTCCCAGTAATCAACATCAGCCTTATTTACTCCAGCTCTTTCCAAAGCTATAGGAAGTGCTTTACTAGGTGCTGTAGTAAACCATTCTGGTGCATGAGCCGCATCAGCATTTGCTCTTACTTTGGCTATAGGAGTTAATCCTAGCTCCTTTACTTTGTCAGCACTTGCCAAAACTAAAGCTGAAGCTCCATCATTTAGTGTAGATGCATTCGCCGCAGTCACAGAACCTTCTTTATCAAATACAGGTCTTAATGATGGGATTTTTTCCATTTTCACATTCTTGAACTCTTCGTCCTCAGAAATTACTAGAGCATCTCCTCTTCTTTGTGGTACTTCCACTGGAGTAATTTCATCATTGAATTTTCCAGTCGCCCAAGCTTCAGCTGATCTATTATAAGAACCTATAGCAAAAGCGTCTTGCTCTTCTCTTGAAATGTTTCTTTCTCTAGCGCACAATTCCGCACAAACTCCCATATGTGTATTATTGTATACATCGGTAAGCCCATCCTTCACCATTCCATCAACCATCTTAATATCACCGAGCTTTTGTCCAGTTCTTCCATGAACGTAGTGAGGCACCATGCTCATGTTTTCCATTCCTCCTACGACCACTAAATCGTTATCACCTACTTTTATTGATTGTGCACCTAAAGCAATCGCTTTCATTCCTGATGCACATACCTTATTCACTGTAGTACAAGGAACGCTATCTGGAATTCCAGAAAACATCGCTGCTTGTCTAGCAGGTGCCTGACCGAGACTGGCACTCATTACATTTCCCATAAACACCTCTTGAACTTGATCAGCCTTTACTCCTGCCGCTTCTATAGCGCCTTTAATAGCTGCTGCTCCTAATTTAGTAGCAGGAACAGAAGATAAACTACCTAAAAAACTTCCAATTGGAGTCCTTTTAGCACTGATTATATATACTTCTCTCATGATTTTTAAAAATTATTTTTTGCGTTGCAAAAGTAGGAAATCCACGTGTTTCTATTGTGTCACAACTGAAGGACACTTTTACTCCAGCTTCATTGAAATTTCACCTGATTTAACATTTAGATTCAAACCTTGGCACAGTTATGGTGGGTGTACGACAAATTTCACAATTGCCAGTTTGTAATTAAACTATTGGTTTTAAGAGTTTGTTTAAATAACGATTAAGATTATGTTTTTTAATAAACGACAGACATCTATACTATGACAACAGAGACTCCAGTTCAAATTTTCAATAGACTCTACGAAGAATGGAAAAACAATTCCAATCGAATCAATAACGGACATGATTATGAACAAACATATGCAGCAATGATGGAAAAGGTTGGACAAGAAGTTTTACAGAGTAGTGTAGGGGAATTTTCAGAAAACAAAAACTTAAAAAAAAAGTCCAGACCAGTTTTGGAAAAATAGAGATGAGAAAAGACCATCTACTAGGCCAGAGTTCCTCCTCATTTAGCATTAGTAGCTATGCCCAAGAGCTAATGTGTTATGTTGGTCAGCATATGGTTTTTACAGAAGCAGAAGAGCTGTTCTTGAAATTGAAAGGAGTCAGTATAAATGCCAAACAAATAGAGCGTGTTAGTCACTATTATGGAGAGCTTATAGAAGAGCAAGATGCTAAAAGGATAGAAGAAGGAGGTATCCAGAATTATGCCCAAGAGGAACGAGGACAGTTACATTATGCTATGTTAGATGGGTCGATGTTTCTGACACGTGAGCAAAAATGGAAAGAAGTCAAGGTTGGGCGAATTTTCAAAGCCAACGATCAGGTTGAAATATCAAATAAAAGAAACATGATTACAGACTCTCAATATGTAGCCCATCTAGGTACTCATGAAGAGTTTTTGCCAAAATTCGAATATTACCTTGACCAACTTAAGTCATTAGTTATTGTAGCGGATGGAGCAAAATGGATTTGGAAATGGGCTGATGCCATCTATCCAGACGCCACCCAAATACTTGACTTTTATCATGCAAAAGAGCATTTGTGCGAATTTGCCAAAAAGTACTTTGGAAGTAAGAACAAGCGAAGTCAATGGATAGAAGAACAAAGCCAGATTATGTTAGAGGATGATATAGAGATCGTTATCCTAAATTTGAAAGAACTGTCTCCAAGCAGAGCTAAAAAAACGGAAGAAAAAAGGCAACAGCTCATTAAGTACTATAATCGAAATTGTAAAAGAATGCGCTACAATGTCTTTCTAAAAAGAGGCTTGTTGATTGGTTCAGGAGCAATCGAATCTGCTCATAGAAACGTACTGCAAAAACGGATGAAACTAAGTGGTCAACGATGGACTACACCTGGCTTCCAGCAAATCGCTAACCTTCGAGTTGCTTACAAAAGCAATACATGGCACAAAATCAAGGATTTAACAAGAAAAGCCGCTTGAAGGAAATTTGTCGTACACCCGTTATGGTGAGTTAACCCACATATCTTTTTAATTATCCTATTCAAGGATAATTCGGTTGATAATTATTTTGGTTAAGGTTTAGAGCCATTCTATATGGCAAGAGAATTAGTCAGCTCAGCGGAGCTGACTTTTTTCTTTATAATAATCAACTACTTGACTCAAAAATCAAAAAAAAAGTAACCAATTCCTACACCCCTGCGTAATAGCATACATCACCTTAACCGAAAACACCAATTTCTATCACATCACTGCATTTGAGCTGTTTTAATAACACTTAAACCAGCCATATTAGAATGCTAGAATATTACAAGACCGTATTAGGGAAAGTTAGATTTGATCAACTATTATTCAGAAAAGAATTAAGAAAGGCTTTTAAAAACTTAGTCGATGATGAAGCCACTGAGCTGAAATCATGGCTTAAAGAGAGTAGTTATGTTTAAAAGCATAAACTCTGTGAATACTAAAAAAGCCCCTTCTCTGCTTCTGGCAGAGGAGGGGCTTTTCTTTTTAATGCTCTAAACTATCATCTAGCCATTTTCAAGAATGGCTTAGGAATTGGGGTTCTCACCTCCAAACTTTTCTCTTTATAAGGTAGATCTATTGAAAAAAAGTGAGAGGCAATTCCCTTATCAAACTTATACTCAGATCTGTATTTCTCATCTCCAAGAACCGGGTTCTTTAAACACGCGAACATCGCTCTGATTTGATTCTTATTCTGGCTCACTTCCTCAATTCTGATCACACTGAATTGATCATTCGTCTTCATCACTCTATATTCCAGCTCTACTTCTTTAGTCACTTTTCCCTTTCCAGGAAGTAACAATCCAATTTCATTTTCATGAAACGTGTCTTCTAACGTTCCTTTCTCCTCTAACATTCCTCCAGGAATAACTACGTAATGTCTTTTTCTGAAAGACTTCCAATTCTCTGAAAAATCTTTATAAATCGCTAGATCCTTAGAAAAAACTACAATACCAGACTCTTTCTTATCTACACTATTCACCATCAAACAAGTATCAATACCTTTTGACCTTAAATAGTAATGTACATCTGTGAACAGTGTCTTGAATTTTTGATTCGCCGATTTTACAATAACACCTGCTCTCTTATCTACTATCAATAGGTTTTCATCCTCAAATAGAATCTTATGCTTAAGCTCTACTTCTTCACGTAATTTGCCTCCTTTTGATGGAGACTTCTGCCCCATTTCTATTTCACTACCAGCTTCTACTTCTGTGGACGGAATCTTTACCATAGTACCATTCACCATCACCTTTCCTGTCTTAATAACATTTCTGGTCTTAGTGTTAGAACTATATCCCATCTCAGACTTGAGAATATCCAGTAGGATTCCTTTTGATTCTACTTTAAATTTCACTTGCTTTTTTCTTCGGCTAATTTAAGCGCATTATACGCATTAACCACACCCCCGTTTTTTCCAAGTTTTTTGAATTTCACTTTTTTGGCTGATTCACCAGGGATATCTACTGAAATTTTCTTTTTAGGAGTAGCTGACTGAATCAAAATACTCTTCAATTCTTCGGCAGAAAGCTCAGGGTAGTAAGACCAAACTAAAGCTGCTACACCAGCTAATACAGGAGCTGCCATACTAGTTCCACTTAATGATCTATAATTATCTTCTGGTGTAGTACTGTAGATATCACTTCCTGGTGAAAACAAATCAATCCGCTTTTTTCCATAATTAGAAAAGTCACTGACCATCAATTCCTCTTTTTCCCAAGTACTACTTCCAACTTCTATCCAGGTACTTATTTCTTTGCCTTCCAATGACACGGCAGTGGGGAAGTTATTTCCTTTGTCAATATTCTTACTAGAATTTCCTGCTGCATGCACTAGTAAAACACCCTTACTTGCCGCATACTCAGCTGCCTCATCCACCACGCTTTTTTGTGGAGAATAGCTTTTACCAAAGCTCATGTTTATGATATTAGCTCCATTGTCTACTGCATATCTAATGGCATTGGCCACATCCTTATCTCTCTCATCTCCATTAGGAACTACTCGTACACTCATGATTTTCACGTCTTCAGCAATTCCATCCGCACCTATATTGTTATTTCTTACTGCACCTACTATTCCAGCCACATGAGTTCCGTGTGTCGAATCTGGTCCTTTCACATTGTTATTTCCGTAGTGCTTTTCTGTTACATCATCATAATTATCACCAACAACAGTTCTAGAATCAAAATCTAAATTGTACATATACTTCAAAGAATTTTCGTAGTGCTCTTTACCCTCTTCTAGCTCTCCTTCAGCACCGTTCGATTTAATTTCATAAACAAACTCCTTAAAAGCAGTTTCCATCTCATTCGCTGTCTCGATACCCGAAATTTCTTCCAAAGTTGGATTTTCCTTTCGTGTTTTGTCCTTCACCATTTCAACTGCCTGCTGGTACACCATGTAAACTTGCATGAACTCGTTATACTCAGCCTGAGTTTCATCCATTCTAGATTTGTATTGTTTTTCAAATGACACATAACGCTCATAGTCTTTCTTATCACTCTTGGCTATGTCCTCTTTTGACTTGCCTTCAAACCTCTGCTTCAGACCTTTATAGACTCTCGTAAATTCTAGATTATCATAATCTACATCACCATCCGGGCCACCTATAAAGTTCCATCCATTCACGTCATCTATATAGCCGTTGTTATCATCGTCTATTCCGTTACCAGCAATCTCATCAGCGTTTACCCAAATATTCTCTTTTAGGTCTTCATGATAGATATCTACTCCACTATCTAAAATAGCCACAACTATCTCCTTCGACTTTTTATCTTGTAATAAATCTGAATGGGCTTTTGAAGCACTAGTCCCTAATATCTGACTAGAAGATTCATGTTCTAAATGCCAGTTCTTTGGAGCATTCGGATTCTGAGAAATAAGGCAAGTAACTGTCGCCACACAACTAACTAATAATACAATTCGTTTCATCCTTAATTTTTATAAATAGTTTGCGAAGATAATACCAGTCTATCTTAAAATGTGTGAAAACATCCAAGGATGACCGTCAATATTCCTAAATTCTGTGAAAACTTGCATTATAACGCATACATTGTTTCAGTGTCGTGATAATTCTAGTTATACTTCACAAGATATTAGCTAAAAAATAATAGAATGAAGGATATTTTAATTATCGAAGACGAGCACGATATTGCTGATTTGATTACTCTTCACCTTAAAAGTCAAGGCCATAGAGTGACTCATTTTGACAATGGCAAAATTGGTTATTCTTATGCAATAAGTAATTCATGGGATATTATGATTCTAGATCTCAATCTACCTGGATTATCTGGAGTAGAAGTTTGCCAAAAGGTAAGAGCAAAAGACGTTAACAAGCCTATTTTGATGCTCACAGCCAACTCTGAAGAAGATGATAAAATATCCGGATTAAATATCGGAGCAGATGATTATATGACCAAGCCTTTCAGCGTTAAAGAACTAATGGCTAGAGTTTCTGCTATGGTTAGAAGAACGGATATTCAAAAATCAGAAGCAGAGGACTTTAAGGAACTTCAGTTCAGAAACCTTTTGGTAGACAAAAAGAAGCGTAAAGTGATGATTGGTGAAGCACGGGTAGAGTTGACTCCTAAAGAGTTTGATCTTCTTCACCTTTTAATGTCTAACCCTGGCGTAACTTACAGTAGAAAAGATCTTTTGAATCAAATTTGGAGTTATGACTTTGATGGTTATGATCATACTGTTAATAGTCATATCAACAGACTTCGATCAAAAGTTGAAAAGGACCCCAATAATCCTGAATATGTCCTAACTACTTGGGGAGTAGGGTATCGATTTAACGATTTCGAATAAACACTTTCTTGTTATAATAAAGAATTGAATGACCGCTGGAAGCTAGTACCTTTGTAGTGGTCATTTTTGTTATGAATAAATTCTTCTCTAATCTTAAGAACGGAATACTGATGCTAACGCTCATCTCTATTATAGGGATTTCTGCTATCATCACATACATCAGTTATAAGTCTCAGGAAATGGTTTATGAACAAGAAACCTTATCTAGACTTAAAGCCATTTCCAGCACATTGGCTTCACAGATCAATGGAGATGATCTCGAGCATTTGTACAAGCACTACCCAAATAGAAATGATATAGCAAACACCGATCAAGACAGTGTATACAAAAGCATACATGACAAATTGAAAATGTCGGCCGAGATCAATGGCATAACCACACCAATTTATACATTGATGTTTCATCCAGGAGATGAAAAATTTCACTTTGGAGTTACTAGTGCCGAGGAACCCTACTGGATGCATCATTTCGTGAAATATCCAGAAGATCTATTGAAGAAATATGAAACTTCTGGCGTGGTCAGGCGATATGTCAGCGAAAATGGAACCTGGCTCTCTGCCTTCTGCGCAATTAAAAAATCTGATCATGAAACACCAATTGGTGTTGTTCAGGTTGACATTACTTTCGATCAGTTCATCGCCAAGGCTAGAAACAGTATGTATTCTAATATTCTGATCACATTTCTTATTGTTGGAACAGTCGCGATTCTTATTTATTTCAGCATCGCAACGCTTTTAAAACAACAAGAAAAAATTCAGGAAACCGAGAAAGAACTGGCGATTTATAGAAAAGAACTTATAGCTAATGTCTCTCATGATTTGAGAACTCCATTGGCTTCAATTCAGGGGTACGTAGAAACATTACTCATGCCAGAGTTAAATCTATCAGACGTGGATAGAAACAAATATCTGAATATAACTCTGAATAGTGCTCAAAAACTCAAAAGGCTGGTAGACGAATTGTTTGAACTCTCTCGATTAGAAAGTAAAGATCGAAAGCTCAAACTTCAATCATTTTGTATTGGTGAGTTAGGACATGATATTCTTCTAGGTCTTAAGCTTAATGCAGAGAACTCAGAAATAGAACTCAAACATAGCATTGATTCGAGTCTTCCAAAAGTAACAGCTGATGTAGCACTTATTGAACGTGTTCTCCAAAACCTGCTGTCCAATGCGATTAAATATTGTCCTGAAGGAAGTTGGATTGAATTAGCGGCACAACTTCACAATGACGATCATTTGCTTATAGAAGTAATTGATAATGGAATTGGTATTCCTGAGGATCAAATACCTCAACTTTTTGATCGCGTATACCGTGGAAAAAACAAAAAAAGTGGAACAGGTTTAGGTCTGGCTATTGTTAGAGGTGTATTAGATCTTCATCACTCCACTTACAAGGTCTCTAATAATGAGCACGGTGGAGTCACTATTTCGTTTACACTCCCTACTTCTGATAGCTAAGAATCTCCTTAAAATAACTCTTCGAGAATAACCTCAGGAAAAACGCGATACTCAATCCGATCGTCCCAATTAGAAACACTGAAAGTATCCAATCAAGTTCTAGTAACTTTATTCCCCACGCTCCCATAAGAGTCAATGACATAAACCCAAATGCTCTCATAAAGTCTTTTGTAGAATAATTAAGAGCATGTTTTTTAGAAGCCATGTACCATTGAACAATGGCAACAAAAAATTGTGTTATAAGAGTAGAAATTGCCGCTCCCATTATTCCAATGACAGGTATCAATATCCAATTCATTAGAATGTTTAATATGATAGCAAATAAGGAGATTTTATTTAAAAATTTGAGATCCCCTTCTGCTGTAATGAGTGTTCCAAATATATAATTTGCTCCTAGGGGAAGTAGTGTAGTCATCAGTATAGGAAATACCTCTGCCGATTCAGTAGCCCCTGAATCATACATTAGATTCATAAAATCGGCACCATACAATACCATGATCACTACTAGTATGAATGAAGGAACCAACATTATTCTTGAACTTAGATGAACCAAATCGTTCACACGTTCATTTGCGGCAATCATTCTGGAAAACATTGGCAATAACAAAGACGAAAACAAAAAAGTGAACATTACCGCCGCTTCTAATAGCTTGTATGCCTGAGCATAATACCCTGTCTCTACATTACCATTTACAAGCAGCCTTTCTATCATCACAGCATCCACCTTAAAATAAACTAGCATTAAGAATGTAAGCAATGCATATGGAGCGCTCTCTTTTAAGATAAGTAGAATTCTCGAAAAACTCAAACTCAAACTTACTGATTTCACTCTAGACATTAGTAATCCACAAGCTACCAAAATGGCGATCAAATAGGCGATACACTGCCCCATGATAAAATGGTGAATCTGAAATGTCCCTTCAAGAAAACTGCCCCAAATCATGGCTGCTACAATTACAATCATTAACGATTTATCTAAGACAGACATTAATACATCGGCACGATACCATTGAATTCCAGACAAATTCGATCTTAAGAAGATTAAGAAGGATTGGAGAAATAGCATGACACAGATATACTTTAGCAATATCATCTCTTCAACACTATAATTCATAAAGATGGCACTGGAAAATAATATACCTGCAAAAAGAATCGCCAATAGCATTTTTACTAGAGCACTTTCCACCAATATCTGAGAAATAATACTTGGGTTTCTTGAAATCTTTCTGTTAGTGTAATTATTGATTCCGAAGTCAAGCATCACAGTAAACAGAAATGCAAAATTCACCAAGGCAAAATAATTTCCATATACTTCTGGGCCTAAAGTATTCTGTACTTCGACATCTATTCCTAAAACCCAAAGTGGTTTCACCAATACATTTAATAGTATCAGAATAAATAGGTTAGATAGAAAGGTACGTTGCAATGCGTATGTTATTTGGTTATTACATCCATTTTCCAGAGTAGCTTTCTACTTTATAAAGTAGAAAGTCTCTCAGTTGTGCCATTTCGAACTGGTCAAAAAAGCGGAAACTTCGTTTTCCTGCAGCAGTTGAAAATGACAAATGGCAAATGCCTCTTTTCCTCTGAAAAATAGATTGTCTAATATCAACGGACTGAAGTTTGAATAATTTCACTACAGTTCTTTTTGGAAATAACCATCCGCGCTCATAAATAAGGATTTCTTCATTTATCCATAAATTAACCGATTCATAGTATCTCTGAGAATTGTAAATCGTGAAAGCAATGTACCCTAAGAATAATGCAATTGCCGAAACGTAAAACTCAGAAGCAAACGCTACCACCAAAAAAACTGGAACCCCCAGTAAACCAAGAATAACACTTCTAAATACCTTTTGATACCCATGAGGTTGACTAAGATAAAAGTATTCATCTTCTTCTATTTCAGGGAAAAGTGTTTCCATCACCAGATTAGACTGCTCTGCATAACATGCTGGAATTTCCAATTGGTTTTTACCTACTGCTTCTGTACTTCTTCCCTGATGTATTTTTATATTTTCAAATCCAACGAACTTTCGAATAATATTTGTTTGCCATTCTAAAAATTGAATCTTATCAAGTGGTACTGTAAATTCATTTCTCCTAAGTAACCCCGATTTTATCTCAAAGGACTCACCTCCTACTGACGCTTTAAAGTCGAAAAACTGTAGAATTGTTTTCACAAAGGAGAGCAATATTGAAAGAATCAAAAAGAATAGAATGAATAAGAAAACCTGAACGATCGTGCTTTGAATCAGCTCAGGGGCATAATCATCAAATAACTGAATAAGAAACTCTTCTGAATAGTCAAAATACTGACCGCCATACCCCATTACGAATGCAATAGCTATCAGTCCATTTCGAACATGATTTTCGGTAATGGCTAATGTAAGTAGTGCTCTAAAATCCAGATCTACTAGCTTCACCCTTTCCTTTTCTACTAGCTCTTCTATTTCAATCACCTCTTCCTTATGAAGTTCTGTTAATTCAGTTTCTACCTCTTTAACACTGATCTCAGAAGTCAGCTCTTTGAGCATAGCACTGGCTTTACTTCTTCTCAATGCGGAAATCTCTAATTCTTGTGTAACAGAACCAGCCGTATCAATCTTAAGTCCAGTAATTCCTAAAATTCTCTGCACAAAATTCTGATGAAGATGAACACTCTGAATTCTATCTAGGGGAATGTTGGTGACATCTTTTACAATCACTCCTGCATTTAGCACAAGTTGCCCTTCGTTAATTCTGAATTGAAAATTTCTATATTTAAGTATGGAGCTTACCGCCATAAACACAATAGAAATAGTAAAAAGAATCCATGCGTAATTGGCTATGCCATCAGTGAATAGTGTAGTGGCAAAAAACGCCAGATAGACATTAAACATCCTTCTTACACTTTGAGTAAAGATCACAATCACTCCAAGGATATTCTGTCTATTGAATTCTTCGAAGTTGTACTTATTCATGAGTGGAACTAGCTTCAGTAATAAAGTCTTTTAGTTGATTGGCCTCTTCTGGTCTTAATCCACCAATTCGTAAATCAGAAGTGGCCCCCCCTGCTGTGAATATTTTTAGAGCCATTAACCCGAATGCTCTAGAAAGAGGCCCTTGTGAGGTTTCACAGTGTTGGATGCGATTAAAAGGCACCGTAGTTTGAGTGTGAAAAAGGAATCCTTTTTTATAAGTAATATCTCGTTGCCTTAAGGCATAACCTCTTCTTCTAAACCCTTTAATTTCTTCTACTAAAAAGAGTGTTATCATCAGTGACCAAACTCCAAATAAAACCCCTAAAGCAGTCAAATTCCAAAAAATCAACTGCATAATCCATATTCCAGAAAGAAGTAACATAAAGATCATCAAAACCAATAATCTCATGTCTCTATAATCCGTAGGATGCTTAGAATAAATAACGTTTTCCAACTGAGGAAGGTCTGATTTATCTAATTGAAGGTTCTCTAATAACATATCTCGAAGATATTAATAGATGCGGATGGGCTTACTGTTTACCGAAAGTTTTATGAAAAGTTAAGCACTGACTATTCAGCAGCGGTCAATCCCTCTATAGCGACACCATTTGCTAAAAAAGAAACCACCTTTTTGGGTTCAGTGATTTCTGCCTTGAGTCTCTCTTTTTCCTCTGGAGAAGCGTTTGAGTCATCTATGTAATGATGTTGCCACTCCACAGACACCTCGTCATGAAAAGCCTTTCCATTAAAAATGGTTGTTTTTCCTCCTGCGCCAGAAGTGGGAACGAAAAATCCATAATCTTTAAATCTTACTCTCATTGGTTCACCATCACCATTAGCTATAGACATCCAGCACCCTTTATGGGCACACGTTTCGATAATCTCTCCACTAACTAAAACATTCACCAGGGAATCCTCAGTCATCATTTTTTTATGAAGTTCTGAAACGGAAAGTGGATTTTCAATAGAAATTTCTGCCCCATAGAATGACTTACTTCCCTCTACTTTAGAAGGTGTCACTTCATTTGAGCAACTATATAAGAGCGTAGCAACGCATAAAAAAATCAGTAATCTCATGGTGTTCGAATATTTACTATACAAATATGACTACATTTTAGTAACTACAAACTCTGTCCTACGATTTTTTCTTTTCCCTTTCTCAGTGTCATTGGACGTCAATGGCTTATTTGGTCCAAATCCTTTGTAACTAAGACGTTTACTTTCTACTCCCATAGACTGAAGATATCCAAGGACTTCAAATGCTCTATCGGTTGAAAGAGCCAAGTTATCCTGCAGGTTTCCAACATTGTCTGTATGCCCTCGAATCTCGATTTTCAAGCTCTCATTTTCCAATAAATAAATAGCAAATAGGTCTAAAATAATCTTCGACTCGCTATCGATTTCACTTGAACTCGTAGAATAATTGATGTCATTAATCACAAAAGGTTTGTTTGCTTCAATTTTTTGAACCTGTACTTCAAGTTTTATAGTTGCAGGTTTCACTAATTCGTCCTTAGTAGTTAAAAGTTGGGCATTAAAGGCATATCCATCTTTCTTCATCATTATAACCACATCTTCCTCTTTCTCCACATTTACAACTGCAGCATAGGTTCCATCTTCCTGATCAATTTTAATAGTTTCAGGTTCTCCTCTGCTGGCACTTTTAATCTCAATTTCCATGTCCTGCACGACTTGATCATTTTCATCCTTAACTGTTCCTTTAAGCAGCATTACTTTCTGAGGTTTTGCTCTTTCAGGCAATTCAAAGCTGAATATGTCCTTAGTATAACTTCCTTTTATCTTACTAGAGAAGTATGCCAATTTTCCGTCAGTCGCTACGATTAATCCTTCTTCATCCTTTTCAGAGTTAATAGGGGCTCCTAAATTTTCTGGTTCCGTCCAAGTACCATCGTCTAGTTGACGTGTAAAAAACAAATCAAATCCTCCAAACCCTCTGTGTGCATTGGAAGAAAAGTAGAGCGTTCTACTGTCAGAATGCATAAAAGGTGTTTTATCACTTCCTTTTGTATTAATCGATTCAAGATTTATTGGATTTCCCCACGATCCATCAGATTTCCGTTCACAGTAAAATATGTCTACACTCGGATCGCCATTTGGAGCCAATGTACTCTCAGGGCGTGCCGAAGCAAAAAACAGCAACTTACCATCAGCCGATAAAGATGGTTGCGCTTCCCAACCTTGTTTTGTATTGATGTGATCTCCCACACTTTTGAGCTCTCCCCATTTATAGACATCCTCTCCCTTATCTTCATCAAACACCTTTGCATAGGTAGTCTTATAAATATCAATGTTTTGAGGATTCAATCCATTCGGGTTGACCTTGGCTATATACATCTCCTTATTATCCACTGAAATTGTTGCTCCTCCATAATTGTCCCCTAAATTAAATGGTGGTGGTAACGCTTTAGGCTCTTCAAATTTGGAATTGATGTCCTTTCTTTTACTCATCGTAAATTCTTCTACCCAACTATCTCCGATTATGCCTTTGCTCTTCTTTTGATGTTTTTTAGTGAAAAAGATAATCTCATTATCAGGAGAGAGTACCGGAAGGTATTCTTCTCCTTCTTTTGTGCTTATTTCGGCTACAATTTTGGGGTTATATGCTACAGGATTCTCTGCAAATTTTTTAAAGAATTCTACCGATGGAATGGCTGCCTTTACCGTTTCATAATTTTCATCATAATTTCTGCTGAACTTTGATTCATCATCAGAAGGAAAATGTACAAATTTGTCAAAGTACTCTAAGGCCAGACTGTATTGTCGGTCGGCATAAGCCATCGCTCCTAGGTAATAGTATGGGTCAGAATGAAAATCCGGACAAAGTTTTACTAGAGGAGTGAAATATTCATTGGCTTTCGTGAAATCATACGTTTCGTTTTTTGCTCTTCGGTATGCTTTTTTTCCCAATTGATACATACAATCCAAACAGTCTTCATCAATCTCCAGAGCATCTCTCAAGAATTGTGTTCTTTGAGCACTTTTATACTTCTTCTTATCTTTGGATTTGTCTATAAGTTTCTGAGCCTTCGCATCCAGTTCTATTCCACATTCCTGAGCCTGAATTAGGCTTGTCGCATTGCAATATAAAATTGCCGCAATCAGTAAAATTCTATTTCCCCAATAAACCATCCGCTTTTTGTTGAGCATCTGCTATGATTTTATCCGCTTTTTCGTTCGCTTTCTTAACTGCTTTTGTATGGACTTCATCCGCTTTTTTCCGCGCTTTTCCCGCTGCTGCTTTAGCCGCTATCTTCTCCCAAGGCTTCTTAGCTGCATCCTCAATTTGCTTTGCCCCTTTGTAGGCCTCTTTCTTTCCTTTGTCAGCTAATTTTATTCCCTCTTCTCGTACTTTTTCTGCCTGAGTTCGTGCCTCAGCCATTAACTTATCTGCCTCCTCCTTGGCTTTAGCTGTAGCATCTTCTTTTACTTCCTCCACCTTATCCTCCACCAATTGCTTCACTTGTTCCTTTACTTCCTCTTTGATATCAGTTACCATGCCAGAACCCACATTTCTCAGGTCCAGCTTAGGGTTAGTCATCGTTCCTGTCACTCTAATAGTTACCGGAACAATTTGACCAGAAGAAAAATTTGTTCCAAGTTGATTCACCTTGCTCAGTAAATCTGTGGCAAACTCAGTTCCTTGTTGAGGCAATTTACTAAATGGAATATCCATTTTCACTAAGTAGTCTATATCTTGATTGAATCCCATACTACCAGAGATAACCGTTTTCATTCCGTCCAGTTTAATCTCATATGGGTCAATAGTAATCTTTCCATCTGCAGCCACAAAACTCACTTTCACATTTCCTATATCTTGCTTCGACAGTTTATCAATCTTAAGCTTTGAAGCAATTTCATTTAATGGCTTAAAATTTTCAATCTCTACTTTATCCGAATTCACATTTCCTTTGGCTGCAATAGACTCATAAACTGGAAACATATCCTTTCCCAGTTCTGCGGTAAAAGTCATTTTTGACCCAAATCTTCCAGAGCAGTATTTAGCTATCGGTGCCAACTGAGCAATCATATCAAACGACTCATTCGTGGTTTGTATATCCAAATTCTTTAAATCATAAAAAACATCTAACAAAGGTGTTTCCCTATCTTTAGTAGTATAACTCCCATCCAACTTAATCGATCCTCCTAGTAAATTTAAATTCACTCCCTGCAGAGCAGCTGTTCCATCATTCACACCAATAAGCCCCGTAACATCTGTCAATTCCGTACCATCATATATCAACTTCTTTATATCTGCATTCAAATCAAACTTTACGTTTTCCGGAATATCCACATAATAATCTGCTTCTTCAGCAGAAACAGTTTCTTCTGTATCATCGGTTGTCATAAAATCATCCAAATTGAACGTATTACTTTTAACTGCAAAAGCCCCTTTGAGTATTTCATCGTTAAACGCATAGGCTAGGAAATTCTCTATTTCTCCGGAAGCATCAAAATCACTACTCCCAATTTTCCCTTTAAAAGAGGGCATACGAATAGCTTCGGGAGTCACATTGAACCTTGCTTTTTCTATATCCATTTCGTACGTATCAGAAGCTGCAACTTGAACATTTTCAACATCAATCTGTCCTTTGGCTATAAAATTTGAAAAATCCTGATTTGTGAGGTCTACAATGGATCCTTTCATAATTATATCAGCATTCATCAAACCATTAAGTTTTGTGTCCTCCACAGGGAAAGCTTTGCTCAATTTCTCAAAATCAAGGTTGGCCTTTAAGCCAGCATCGATGTATTGAGAGGTAAATGGTTTAGTAAAATACATTCTCGCCTCAATTGGGTTTCCTGCTATGTCTAAGGTTAATTCTTCAACATTCACTTCCATTAGATCCATGTTGTTTCCTTCAGGCAGTTTAAAATTGGCATTCAAACCTATGTTCTTAATAGATTCAGGAAGATCTGGGTACTGGAGAAAGCCATCTGCTATTTTAATATCCAAGCCAACTGCTGGAAGTTGAGTATCGTTGAAGGTTCCCTTAACAAATCCATTCAAGGCTAGCATACCTTTCGCTGTGACACCATTTAAATCACTTGCAAATTCAGCAGGAATCATTGATATTAATTGCTTTATATCTGTATCTGGTGCATTGAATTTTATATCCATTATATATCCATCGCTCGGCATCTCAAAAAATCCTTCGGATACCAATTTCAGTTGGTTCAATATGATCTCATTTCCTTGAATGTCAAATCTCATCTTGTCCAAATTCATTAGCAGATCTAGATTTATCTCTGCAGTCGCTTTGTTGATATATGAAATATTGTCAAATATCACGTCAAGTTCTTTCGCATCTGTTTCCGTTTTCAAATCGACAATACTTTCTGTAAAATCCCCTGCTCCACTATGATTAAAACCTTCCAGATAAAGCATCATTCCAGCAGAATTATCTAAATAGCTTATAGTCCCATTTTTTATCTCGTACGATTTAAGGGCCAACTTAAAACTCCCTGATGACTCTTCTACCTCTACGACTTCTTCTGAAGGAATCGCTATATCATAGTTCGCTTTGCCATTTTCCATGACCTGAACATTGATATATGGATCGATTAATGAAAATGAATTTATCTGCACCTCTTCTCCAAAAAGAGACATAATGTCCAAACTCAAGTTGAGTTGAGGTATATCTGCCAGTAGCACACCTTCAAATTCTTCTTTCCCTTTAACACTTAGTGAATCCAAGGAAATAGTCATTTCTGGAAAACTCTTAATCAGACTCAATCCATAATCCGTCCAATTAACTGTGGCGTTTACGTTTTCATTCACAGCAGTTTTCACCGCTTGTTCAATTTTACCTTTGAATACAATAGGCAATGCCACTATCGCTACTAATAAGAGCAATATGATGATCCCAACAATTTTTAGCAGTTTTTTCATTTTTACCTATATCTATAAATCGATTATAAAACGTGTGTCTCTTACGTTTTGTTCTATTCTGTCTTCAGTTCTCCTTCAGCGCTGGCAATT
Source organism: Flavobacteriales bacterium (assembly GCA_965224545.1). Classification (GTDB taxonomy): domain Bacteria; phylum Bacteroidota; class Bacteroidia; order Flavobacteriales_D; family Sanyastnellaceae; genus ASP10-05a. Next base: position 552,328 of record CBDCZM010000001.1, read on the forward strand.
ATTGTGCTAACTGCTCCATCTCCTGTGACATTTGTTACTGTTCTTACCATATCCAGTATTCTGTCGACGGGTATAATTAATCCAATCCAGGCTCCATCCAGCCCTACAGAACTTAATACCATGATCATCAACACTAACCCTGCACTAGGTATTGCTGCAGCTCCTATTGAAGCCAATGAAGCCGTAACCACAATGATCAATTGCTGGGTTAAATCCAAATCTACCATGTGAAGCTGAGCCATGGCCACTACAGCCACCGCCTGATACAAACTGGTTCCATCCATATTTACTGTCGCTCCAATGGGTAAGACAAAACTCGTGGTTCGTTCTGAAACCCCCAGCTTATTTTCTACACAATCCATAGTCACAGGAAGAGTAGCTACAGATGAAGAAGTAGAAAAAGCTGTAATCTGTGCTTGCCGCATTCCTTTCAAAAACTTTTTGTAGCTCATTTTCTTTATCAAAATGCTCACCAAATTTGGATAAAACACAAATATTAAAAACAATAAACCAGTAAGAACAGCTAAAGAATAATGACCTAAGAACACAAATAAATCCACCATCTTATCCAGATTATCTCCTGCAACTTCCACCACTTGACCTGCCATCAAAGCAAAAACAAAAAAGGGCATTGCTCTCATAATTACCCATACCATTTGTACAAACAGTTCGTTTAGGCCATCCACTACTTTAAATACAGGTTCAAATTTATCCCTCGGTAATTTGAGAAGCATGATTCCAAAGAAAATTCCAAAGAAAATGATCTGTAACATCTTAGCTTCACTAAGTGATTTTACAATGTTCGATGGAAACACATCTACTAGCGGTTGGAGTGGTCCATCTTTTTTTGTTTTTTGAGCCTTAACTAGCTTGTCTTTTACATTCTTAAGCTCTGCAAGTTCTTCCTCCTCTTCTTTAGTCAGCTCTCCTTTTTCAGCCTTTTCTTCTAAACTGGAAAGTTTGTTCCTGTTTTTTTTCACCTTCAAAACAACCGACTCGTTGGCTTCATCGCATGAATAACATAAATCATCCAGTGCTTTTATAGTATTTCCGTTATCCTTCTCTTCTCCCTTCCATAACTCATAGTCTATTCGATATTCAAGTCGTGTTTGCTCAGAAACTTGCTCTCCTGGTTTCCATATGTTTACTACTAAAAGTCCAACTCCAACGGCAAATACAGTTGTGGCTAAGTACATTGAAAGGGTTTTCCAACCAATACTTCCTAACTTTCTGATATCTCCTAAACTAGAAACTCCAACAATGATTGAAAATAGCACAAGTGGAACTGCGACCAATTTTAACAGACGAATAAATATTTCTCCAAAAGGATCAATCCAGTCCATGACAAAGTTTCCAAAGCCAAAAATAATTGCAGCCCATGCAAACAATGCTCCCGCTATTAATCCTATGATCACCTGCCAGTGAAGTGCTAATTTCTTCATGATTTTATAGTTTAGATAGTCGATTTCTTAATATGTGATCTACAAGCGTCAACGCCAACATGGCATCTACAATAGGCACCGCTCGGGGTAATACACATGGATCATGACGCCCTTTTCCTTCTACAATCACTTCTTCTCCGTCTTTATTTACAGATTTTTGATCCTTAATAATTGTCGCAGTTGGTTTAAATGCTACATTGAAGTAGATCAACTCACCATTTGAGATTCCTCCTTGAATTCCTCCTGAATTATTACTTCGAGTAGCAATTCCCTCGCTTGTTTTTATAAATTCATCGTTGTGCTCAGAGCCTTTCAATTGAGTTCCTCCAAACCCACTGCCTATCTCGAAACCTTTCACTGCATTGATTGACAACATCGCTTTGCCAATATCCGCGTGCAATCTGTCAAAAACAGGTTCTCCAAGTCCAACGGGAACATTTTTGGCTACTCCAGTGATTACTCCCCCTACCGAATCTCCATCTTTCTTAATCGCCTTAATATATGTTTCCATCTCCAATGCCTTGTCTTGATCAGGGCACCTGACGATATTTCGATCAATATCTGCAATTAAGACTTCAGATGGATTTAAATTCGTAGAAATATGATGAACACTGGACACATATGAATATACATCCACTCCAAAATGATGTAGTATTTGCTTCGCAATAGCTCCAGCTACAACTCTACAAGCTGTCTCTCTAGCAGAACTCCTTCCCCCTCCTCTATAATCTCTAACACCATATTTTTGTTGATAGGTATAATCGGCATGAGAGGGACGGTATGAATCTTTTATATGACTGTAATCTTTTGATTTTTGATCTTTATTCCGAATGATAAAACCGATAGAAGTTCCTGTGGTCATTCCTTCAAAAATTCCAGACAAAAACTCCACTTGATCATCTTCTTTTCTCTGGGTAGTGATTGCTGACTGCCCTGGCTTTCTTCTCACAAGCTCCTCATAAACAGCATCTTCATCAACACGCAAACCTGCAGGGCATCCGTCAATGACTCCTCCTATGGCCACGCCATGAGATTCTCCAAACGTGGTTAACTTAAATACTTCTCCAAATGTATTTCCCGCCATGCGGTCAAAGATAAATGGATATTCGAAATTTAAAGTTCGAATGTCCAAATAATCTTTTTAGCCATTGCTAGGATAAATAAGAACTAGCTCTTCTTCAAAAACTTGTAATGTAATTGGATGGAAATTCCTCTGATATCAAACACCACTTCGTCCTCTATCGAAGTAATTAGGTCCACAGACTCATCCGAAGTCACTGATTTTAAGAATGGACGGTAAGTGATCTCTGGAATCCATTCTATAGTAAAATCAGCTTTCTCACCCAAAAACACCTTGTAACCAATGGAAAAATCTACCCCAAGCATTAACCTAAATACTTCTTCATTGTAAAAATCTTCACTGTTGAAAAAACCAGCTCCAACTGTGAAACTTTCTACTGTTCCATCCTCATTATAAGGCTGATACGAATCTGTAAAAGAGTAGAACTGTGAGTTAAATCCTAATACTGCGTCTACCCCATACACTAAAGAGTTCTTTGAGTACTGCTTGAACCATTCTTTACCTGCTCTTAAGCTCACTCGATATTCTTCATTGTACTCATTTCTATATACAATAGACGTGTCATTCACGGCTTTTGCTCTATATGTAGATGTGTTGAAATCTGAATATCGTCTGTTTTGTTCATACATTGGAGAGAATCTCCATGCTTTATTCGGGGCCGATTTAATATTAAAAAAAAGAGCGGCTCTTGGTCTTAGATTGACTCCCGCTAAAAAACCAACTGTAGGCGTAGAAATATCTACTCCCACTCTGAATTTTTCGCTTTCACGTAGGTCCTTCATCGTAGTGTAGTAATCTTCCTCGTAATCCGGAAGTGTATCTACCTGAGCGACTATAACGCTATATGCGAGACATAATATTGTCACACAAAAAAATCCTTTCATAACAGTAAAATTTAAAGTTCAAAGCCTCAGAAGAAGTACTTTAGCCTAATCGAATTCAGGGCATGAAGATACTAATAAAAAACATACGAAAGCTTGTTAATAGCTTGGAAACAGCTCCAAATTACAAAAAAGGAGAGCAGATGAAAGATCTTCCAATACTAGAAAATGCATGGTTGGCAATAGAAAATGGTGAGTTCGTTGATTTCGGCGAGATGAAGGATTGGCCAGGAATATCTGATTGGAGTGACTTAGAAATTATTGATGCCGAAGGAGGGTTTGTACTACCAGCCTGGTGTGACTCACACAGTCATGCTGTATTTGCTGCTACCAGAGAAGGAGAGTTTTTGGATCGTTTAAAAGGACTCACCTATCAGGAAATTGCTGAAAAAGGTGGTGGAATTTTGAATTCAGCCAGAAGACTAGCTGACATGAGTGAGGATGAACTGTACAAACAGGCTTTTGATAGGTTAAATAAATTGGCAGCGCTAGGAACTGGCGCATTAGAAATCAAGAGTGGCTATGGACTTACGGTAGAAGCCGAACTTAAAATGCTTCGCGTAATCAAAAGACTTAAAGAAACACACCCCATAACTATTAAGGCAACATTTCTAGGTGCACATGCCTTTCCTCTGGAATACAAAGAAAATCATAAGGGATATATCGATTTAATAATTAATGAAATGCTCCCTGTAATTAGAAACGAGAATCTGGCTGACTTTATAGATTGCTTTTGTGAATCGGGTTATTTCTCTCCAGAAGAAATGACGGAAGTTTTAGAAGCTGGTATAAAGATCGGTTTAACTCCAAAAGTTCATGTGAATCAATTCACTAGCATAGGTGGGATTGAAGCTTCTTTAGATTGCAACGCCTTGTCAGTAGATCACCTTGAGGTGATGACTAAAGAAGATATTGATCTTATTTCAAAATCGGAATGTGCCGCAGTGGGACTTCCTTCCTGTTCCTTCTTTTTAGGAATTCCTTACGCCCCGATGAGAGAATTAATAGACGCTGGCGCTATTGGAGTATTAGCGTCGGACTACAACCCAGGAAGCACACCAAATGGAAATATGAACCTTGTCTTAGCTATGGGGTGCATTAGACAAAAGATGCTTCCGGAGGAAGCAATCAATGCTATTACGCTTAATGGAGCCTATGCTATGAACTTGTCTGATCAACTTGGATCTATTTCTATCGGGAAAAAAGCCAATATTATTCTTACTCATCCTATGGAAAGCCTAGCATATCTACCTTATAGCTTTGGGGAAAATATGATAAGACAAGTTATCCTGAATGGGAAACTTAACTAGTCTATAATTTGAATAGATGTCCTCACTTACTTTTGTAACTAGTTGAATTTACTTTCACAAATAAAAACACTCATAAAAAAAGACCTCACTCTGGAATTTAAGAGTTTGGAATCTTTGGCTGGAATGCTTCTATTTCTAGTAGCTACCATTTATACGTGTTTTCTGACTTTTAAGAAAATGCCTTCTGCGGAAGTGTGGAATGCACTCTTCTGGATTATTATCATTTTCTCTGGGTTCAATGCTATTACCGGAAGTTTTAAGAATGAAACCAATGGAAAGCAACTTTACCTCTACTTTTTAGTAAACCCACGCGCACTCATATTGGCTAAAATAATCTACAACAGTGTTTTAATGTTGATCCTATCCACATTAGGATTGGTGATTTTTTCTTTGTTTTTAGGGACACAAGTTTTGGAAAACATCAACTTTAGCAGCTTTTTTATGGGACTAATGCTTACTTCATTAGGACTAAGCGGCATCTTAACCATTATTTCTGCCATTGCCGCTCAATTGGACTTTAAAGGGGGGATTATTACTGTGCTGGGGCTGCCATTGCTATTTCCATTAATACTTATTAGTCAGAAATATTCTGCGCAAGCTTTGAACGGTGTTTCCATTGGTGGAAACTTTAATTTTTTGTTAGGACTTTTAACGCTTAATCTAGCAGTAATCACTCTCAGCTACGTGCTTTTTCCATATCTTTGGCGGCAGTAAACAATCACTGGAAAGAGCACTTTTTTATCATCTTTTAAAACTAGTTAAGACAAATCGCTCTGTTACAAAGTATAGGTCGATTTCTAGGTTTAAATCTTGGTGAAAACCTGAACTTTTTGAATCAATATTCAAATCTGCATTTGTAGAAATGGGAAAAAATTGGTGGAAAATTCTAGCGGCTATCTTAGTCATTTATGCCACATTCTTTAGTTTCTTTAGGCCACTCGAGCCGGGATTGATTGAAGTCGACAAAACCAGCTTAGTTGAGGGGGAAAACACATTTGTAGTTACTGGTTACAATACACATTTTAAAGAACATTCTCAATCCATTAATGGATTCTTGAGATTAGATAGTGTGAAATCTATTTGTCTAGAGATCTCTAGAATAATCGATGATACTCATCTGGAATTAATCGCTGATATTCCAGCATACATGCCTAAGAAAGTGGTCGACTTATTCGTTTCAAACGACAGGGATGGTTCTATTTTTCTTCCACGCACTTTTTTAATTAAAAATGTAAAAGAAGGAGAACTACAAGAAACCTGCAATGTCACTTATTCTTCTGGCCAAGAAGTTCCTTTTGAATTCCCCTTTCAACTCAGAATATTTGATACTATTCGGAATTTGAATTTCCATGTGCCTATGTGGTTCACAATGTTTGTACTTATGGGAGTTTCTCTTTGGTATTCAATAAAGTATTTGAGTACTGAAGATATTACTTACGATATAAAAGCAGCGTCATCTGCCAAGATAGCCTTGGTATTTTGCTCTCTGGGCCTTATTACTGGGAGTATTTGGGCAAGATTTGCTTGGGGGGATTGGTGGACAAGTGACGCCAAACTCAATGGAGCTGCTGTTTCCTTCCTCTTACTAGCCGCTTATTTCATCTTAAGAAAATCAGCAGAGGATAAACCGAATAAAGCGAAAATAGCCTCTGTATATAACATCATTTCTTTCTTTATGATTATGGCCCTTATAATGGTACTTCCTAGACTTACTGGAGCGGATTCGCTTCATCCAGGAGAAGACGGAAACCCAGCATTTAGTAGTTACGATTTAGATAGTAATCTTCGAATGGTATTTTATCCAGCCTGTGCTGGATGGATTCTGACCGGTATTTGGATTTACAATATACATGCTAGAATAGCTCAACTTAAAACAAGAATCAAATGAGTAGAATAGTGATCATATGTTTATTTCTGCTTCTTACCTTGCAGACTCAAGCTCAAAATGGAGCTTTAGAAGAGTATTTCTTTGAGTCAGGAAAAATAAAAGTGGTATTGGCTGTAGCCCTAAGCATTGCGCTGGGTTTATTTATATACCTGTTTCGAATTGATAAAAAAGTAAGTGATCTAGAAAAAAAGACCAATGAAAAAGTCTGAAATAGCCCTAATTATCTTAGCAGGTGTAGCTATCGCTGCGATGGTAGCCGCTCTTGGTGGAAGTGGAAAAGCAGAGGTTTTTGCCACTGCCTATGCCAATCCTGGTGCCGATTATAAAATCAATGGAACACTTGTTCGCGAGGAACCAATTATTTACAACCCTGAAGAGAATGCTGCATTGACAATTTTCACTATGAAAGATGCCAATGGAGAAACTTCTGTTGTGCATCTGAATGAGGCTAAACAGCAGGGATTTGAACAATCAGAGTCTATCAACCTATTTGGTTATGTAGAGGATGGTAAATTCCATGGCCATGACATGCAAATGAAATGTCCTTCTAAATACAACGACCAGAAGCACATGATCAATAAGCAAGCTGCAATTGACTAAATGGAATACATAGGAGAACACCTGCTCCCAGGTCAAATAGGAGAATTTTTCATCGCCCTTGCTTTTTCAGCTGCTATATTCTCTATGGTCAGCTACTTTTTCTCAACTAAACACCCTGAAGATAGTTCCTGGAAAAAATTAGGCAGAGCTGGTTTCCTTGTGCATGGCATCTCAGTTTTCATCGTCATTGGAATACTGTTCTATCTCTTCATGAATCACTACTATGAATACAACTATGTATACAAATACAGTAGTAAAACTATGCCAATGAAATATGTCTTCTCCGCCTTCTGGAGCGGACAAGAAGGAAGCTTTCTGCTTTGGAGCTTTTGGCATATTATTCTAGGGTTCTTACTCATCTTTAAAGGAAAGAATTGGGAAAAACACACCATGACCATACTGGCTCTAGTTCAGGTTTTTATCTCCTCCATGCTACTTGGAGTGTATTTCTTTGACTATAAATTTGGCAGTAACCCATTCATTCTAAGCAGAGAGTTATCAGATACCATTCTTATGCCTTGGGCCAGTTCAGAAAAATACTTGGAACTGCTATTCCCAGACGGTAGAGGTCTAAACCCCCTACTCCAGAACTATTGGATGACTATTCACCCCCCTACGCTATTTCTAGGGTTTGCTAGTACTGTAGTTCCTTTTGCATTCGCTATAGCTGGGCTTTGGAAAAAAGACTATGCGGGATGGATTAAACCCGCCCTTCCATGGACATTCTTCTCAGTTATGATTCTGGGAACGGGAATTCTTATGGGAGGAGCATGGGCTTATGAATCACTTACTTTTGGAGGATTCTGGGCTTGGGATCCAGTAGAAAATGCCTCATTAGTTCCTTGGATAGTACTCGTTGCTGGCGCCCATATAATGCTCATCAATAAAGCCAAGCCTACGAGTTTATTTTCTGCATTTGTGTTCATCATTTTGAGCTTTATTTTCATACTATATTCTACTTTTTTAACCCGAAGTGGAATTCTGGGAGACAGCTCGGTACACAGCTTTGTAGAAAGCGGTATTCTTCCACAATTGCTTATTTACCTGTTGTTCTTTATTGGTTTGGGAGTAGCGATGTTGCACAAAAACACACAAGAAAGAAAGATTTATGGATGGACTTCAGTATTCCTTTTTGTGCTTGGGATTGTGTTTTATTTAAATGATACAGAGGAGCTTAGATTTGAATACGCTCCTACTGCATTTGTAGTTCTATTCCTTCTTCTTTCAGGCGTTTATCTTGTATATGCCTATATCAAGCATTATAGAACTGATGAAGATGAACCACTACTCAGCAGAGAGTTTTGGATGTTTATTGGTGCATTGGTGTTATTCATTTCAGCGTTGCAAATAACCATTTGGACCAGTGTTCCTGTATTTAATACTGTAGCAGGTCCCTTTAAAAACTTATTTATATCCTTAGCAAACGCTACAGGATGGGAATGGGCAGAAACTTTAGCTGAAGGCAAACTGTCAATTGGGTCTGATGTGGTAAACACCTACAACAGGTGGCAAATTCCATTTGCGGTATTGATTACTCTATTCGTAGGATTCACTCAGTTTTTAAAATATGGAAAAAACAAAGGTCAGAAATGGTTCAAACAAATCGCTTTAGCTCTAATTATATCTGCTCTATCTACTTTTCTTATCATTATTCTCGGTGGGTTTGAAGATCGCACATACCCCTCCAACTATGTACTATTATTCAGTTCCATATTTGCAGTAGTTGCTAACGCTGACTATTTGATACGAGTTCTTAAAGGGAATATTAAAAAAGGGGGAAGTTCTGTTGCTCATGTTGGATTTGGATTACTCGTTTTTGGGGCATTGATCAGTCAAAGTCAGCAAGAAATTATCTCTACAACCAGATCTACAGATATCACTGGACTAGGAGGCGGAATTTCGAATAAAGAAGATCAACTAATGTATATGGGTGATACTCTTACTATGGGAAATTACATGACCACTTATACTGGCTATGATTCTGATGGTAGAAACGCGTATTACCATGTGGACTACTTCTCGCAAATCCCTAACAGCTTCAGAAAAGAGGATGTTGTCTACAGATTAATTGAAAATCAACCTGTTTTCTTTATTGCCAAACAGGATCATTCCTCCGCATCAACGTTTATACAAGACATGGAGACCTACTGGTTTCCGCTGCCAGTTCCCACAGAAAAGCAGCTTGAACGTGCCAAAAAATGGAGAGCATTTAATCCTGGTGACAAAGAATTTACACTGTCTCCACGAATCCAAATAAATGAGACATTTGGAAATGCTCCTGAACCTGACACCAAACACTATGGGAATAAGGATCTTTTTACCTTCTTGAAATTTGCTCAACTTGAAAAGTTGAAAGCCGATAGTGCAGGTTTCTTACCTCCCAAAGAAACCAAACTAATGCTCCATGACACCTTAAAACTAACCGAAGGCCTTCTCATTATTGATAGTTTGAGACCATTAGGAGAAGAAAAGGAGATCTTTGGATTCCTTCCGTCAGACATTGTTCTAAAGACCTATATGCACTTCGAGTCAGAGAAAAAGGATACATTGATGACCGCTCGACTATTGATTAGAGGAAATCAAGCTATTGGTGAACAGATCATACTAAAGGACGAAGGATTTATAGCAACGGTCAAACTAATCCAACCTAAAAATAATTCAGCAGAGATTACTTTAGAGCATGCTGAAAAAGCGGAGAACTATCGAGATTTCGTAGTGATGAGAGCGGTGATGTTCCCCCAGATAAACATTCTATGGATTGGATGTTTGATAATGATTCTTGGAACTATCTTGGCTATTTTTGAACGAATAAGGACTAACAGATTAAGTCGGAAAAAGAAAAGTAATTCAGTCGACTAAGCATTCTTATCAACAGAAGAGCAACAAAATTTTGGAAAAGATCATTCAAAAAATAACACTTTTCGGCAGTGGAAATGTTGCCACGCAGCTAGGACTTGCGCTTAAAAATTCAGGAATTGAAATAGTTCAAGTCTGGAGTAAAAATTTCAACAACGCTAAAAAACTTGCAAAGCAATTAGAATGTAGAGCCATTTCTAAATTCAATCAACTACGAGATTCAGATTTATACATAGTGTCCATTACAGATGATGCCATCATTAAATTTATTCATCAACTTCCTCATCATACGCCCGTAGTTCATACCTCTGGAAATACATCATTGGTGGAACGACTTAATGATGAACCTAGTGGTGTCTTCTATCCCCTTCAGACATTTTCCAAGAGCAGAACACCTCACTGGAATGAAATTCCTATTTGTATAGAGGCCTCAGATGATCATTTATTAAAGCAACTGTTTATACTCGGAGAAAATCTGAGCTCACAAGTGAAAATTGTCAATTCAAAACAACGAGCCGTATTACACACTGCAGCGGTAATTGCTTGTAATTTTTCAAATCATATGGGTGCTCTTGCTGAAGACGTACTCAATAGCCATAACCTTGATTTATCTTTACTCCGTCCTTTAATAGATCAGACTTTTAAAAACATTTCTTCTGGCAACGTCAAGTCCAAACAAACTGGACCAGCCGTAAGAGAAGATTATGGAACAATGGATGCACACCTCTCTATTTTGGCAGATAAAACCGAAATCAAAGAATTATATTTGGCCATTTCTAGACATATAATCAACTATCACCATGGCGAGTAGCTACAAAGAAAAACTAAAGAACATTTCCACTTTTATCTTTGATGTAGATGGAGTCTTTACTGACGGAAGCCTTGTATTGGTTCCAGGAGAAATGGCTCGTGTTATGAACGTAAAAGACGGGTATGCTGTCCAGCTGGCTATTAAAAATGGGCTAAACATCGCAATTATCACAGGTGGAAGTAGTGAAATTGTAAAAGCTAGGCTTGAAGGATTGGGTATTAAGGAAGTTTACCTTAAGTGCCATGACAAACTAACCGTGTTTAATCAATACCTAGACAAACATCAACTCTCAGCAGAAAATGTGTGTTACATGGGCGATGATATTCCAGATTATGATGTTATGAGAAAGGTTGGATTATCAGTAGCCCCACATGATGCTTGTGAAGAAATCAAAGCTATTAGTGATTACATCTCTGACAAAAACGGAGGGAAAGGGTGTGTGAGAGATATTCTAGAGCAAGCTATGAAAGTGAAAAACCTTTGGATGTCTAATGTGAAAAGTCACCAATGATACAATGTCTCCATTAAAAAAAATAAGGAAATTTCTTAATCGGCCTTACCCAAGTCCAGATTCCTATAAGATCGAAGTAAGAGAAATTTTCATCGCTGCACTTATTGTTGCCTTCTTCCTATTTGCGTTTCAACCTTTCGGACTTTCATTCTATAACGGTTCTACTTTGCTCCTATGTCTAGGGTTTGGTATGGTGACATTTGTTATTGGTACTGCTTATACTTTTTGTGTTAGGTACTTCCTTCGAGTCTATAAAGAGGGAGATTCATGGAACATCAAAAAGTGGATTATTGATTTGTTCTTTATGATTCTTTTCATAGCTATTGGGAATTATCTATTTATCACTTACATATTTAATCTTCCATTAAGTCTCTCTGGACTGCTTTTCATGACCTTTTCTACATTGCTGGTGGCTATTATACCCATGGTCTTCTTTGGCTTTCAGAATCAACTTAGGTTGGAGCGGTTACACAGAAAAAAAGCGTTAGAAATCACTAGTAATCTGAAAACAGGATCTGAGAATGAGAGCATAGTTGGCGCAGTCAAGGAACCAATCCTGGCCATCGAATCCATGCAGAATTATATCCACATTTATAAACTTATTGAAGGAAACATTCAAAAGGAAACCCAACGAATGACACTTTCCAAAGCTGTGGATGAATTTGCCAACCATGATCTTCAAAAATGTCATCGTTCCTATTTAGTAAATATTACACAAGTAAAAAATGTCACAGGAAATGCGCAGGGCCTAAAACTAGAAATGATGTATTCAGATTGCCCTATCATACCTGTTTCGAGGGCCTATATCTCGATAATTAGAAATGTTTTGAACTAATTTCACACGATGCATTTCATTTGGGTAAACATACTGTACTCCTTTACCGAATTTCCCCAACAATTTGTCAGTCATAACATACGTTTGTCAAACATCACAATAAGTTGACACTCGTCACTTTCCCCACTCTCGCTGACTAAACACATCCTAAGTTTGAATAAAAATTCAGCTTACAATGGAACAACTTTCTCAAGTTTTATTAACCATTCATATCATCACTGGCTTTTGCAGTATTCTAATTTTCTGGCTCCCTATGATTACTAAAAAAGGAGGGCGTATTCATCGAATATCAGGGGAGATCTATGTGTACGCTATGTGGATTGTAGTAATATCTGCTGGATTACTCTGTTTGAAAAATTTGTGCTTTCAAAGTTATAATAGTGCTCTATTTCTCGGCTTCTTAACCATTATAACAGCCAATCCACTCTGGTACGGAATAGCTGTTCTTAAATTTAAAAACACACCAGATAGGACCTACCAGAACATATTGCTCATTTTTAATGTGGCTATTTTTCTTTTTGCCATTTTCATGATAGGATACAATATTTTCGTTCTGGAAGGGAAAAATGTATTGATGTTCATATTTGGAGGATTAGGATTAACCAGTATCAGTGAAATTGTCAGGAAAGTTAAAAGCCTTCCTAGTAAAAGAAACAGAATTCAAGAACATGCGATAGGAATGATTACTACCGCTATTGCCGCCTACACTGCTTTCTTTGCATTTGGAGGACGTACACTCTTTGGCGAATTCCTAACTGGTCATTGGATGATTGTTCCTTGGGTTCTACCAGGTGTTCTTGGCACTTTTGCCAATATATACTATGGAAAGAAATACGCCTCTGCTAAAAAAGAAACACAGCTGGTATAATGAAACGCTTGGAATAATTGAAACTATTTGCTATTTCAAAAACGTATAAACGTATACGAAATCCCTAATGGGGATTGAATAAGTAAATGAAATGTAGTTCATACAGCAGAATAATTTGGCTACATTCAACATTATACACCCTAATTATTAGCAACGTGAGATTTATAATCCTTTGCATTATCATTACTTGTAGTTCCATAGGCTGGAGTCAAGAGATAACCACCGATAGACCAAAGCAAACGATTTCTACACATGTCACTCCTCAAGAGAGTCTTCAGGTAGAATCTGGAGTTCAACTTATGTTTTCTGAAAACGGGGATAGCTCGACAAGATCACTTGCTGTGCCTTCAAATTTATTCAGATATGGAATCTCAGAAATGGTGGAAGTAAGACTGACCCATCAAGTTCGAAGTGTAAAAACGAAATATGTAGATCAAACAGAAATTTCTACCAATGGCATGGTCGATTTGGAACTTGGCGCCAAAGTAGCGTTACTCAAAAAAGAAGATTCTAAGACTAAAATTTCAGCTTTGTCTCACATTATTTTCCCTACTGGTTCTAAAAATCTAACGGCAAATAAATATGGATTCAGAGCTAGTGCATTACTCTCACATGAAATCTTAGACAATTTGAACTTTGGATACAATGTAGGTTTCAGCTACCTCGGAGAGGGTACAGGAGGTTTTGTTCATTCAGCCAGCGCATCCACTATGTTAAGTGATAAAGTTGGTGTTTACTTTGAGGCATTCGGTGAGTTAGTAGAATTAGACACTCCTAAAGCCAATTATGATGCTGGATTCACGTACCTTTTAAAAGATAACCTCCAAATAGACTTTTCGTTTGGGTCTGGAATTAATCATTTTATGAATTATACGGCTTTCGGAGTAAGTTGGAATATTTCATCAGAATACATGCGCCCAAAGCTTGACTCATCGCCAGAACTAGGATATGTGAGCGCGTTTAGTAGAAAATAATAGATTTCTCATCTTACCTTCGCGACTAGAATGAATTCCTTCTTATTAGATCGACATCTGGCGCAAACCACCCCCTTTCCTGTTGGACTAGAAGTCTCACACGCTTCAGGCTCTTATATTCATACCACAGATGGGAAGAAATACCTTGATTTCATTTCAGGATTAGCCGTTACCAATCTTGGGCACGGAAATAAGGCCGTAAAAGAAGCAGTAGCGCTGCAATTAGAGAAACATGCACATGTCATGGTTTATGGTGAATATGAGCAAAATTCAACTTCTCAGTTAGCCAAAAACCTCACAGACCAACTTCCTACTAATCTAGATACGTGCTACTTCGTTAATTCTGGTACAGAAGCGATAGAGGCTTCAATCAAACTATGCCGAAGAGCAACCGGAAAATCAGAAATAATTGCGTTCAAAGGATCTTATCATGGAGCTACAACTGGGTCTTTAGCTATTTCTTACAATGAAGAAAAGAAATATGCGGTGAGGCCTTTAATGCCAGATGTAAAATTTATTGAGCTAAATAACTTTGATGATCTCTCAAAGGTTTCAGATAAAACCGCCGGTGTTTTTCTCGAAACCATCCAAGGAGATGCTGGTATTAGAATTCCAGAGACACGTTTTATGAAAGCACTTCGTGCGAGATGTACCGAAACAGCATCTCTTCTGATTCTGGATGAAATTCAGACAGGAATGGGAAGAACAGGAAAGCTATTTGCATTCGAGCATTTCGATATTGAACCCGACATTTTATGTTTAGGTAAAGCACTAGGCGCAGGGCTTCCATTTGGAGCTATGATTTCGAATAGAGTGCAAATGGAGAAACTGACGTTTGATCCGATGTTAGGACATATCACTACGTTTGGAGGAAATCCAGTTATCTGTGCTGCTGCCAATGCTGGCTTGCAAGAATTATTGAAGCCAGATATCATATCGACTGTTCAAAAAAAGGGGGATTACATATTTAACTCATTATCCAAGCACTTTGCGGTGAAGAAAGTTCGTTATAAAGGATTGTTCATGGCTATCGAGCTAAAGAGTCCAGAGTCAGTTCAAAAGGTCTTTGACTATTGTCTCGCCCATGGAGTCTTGACTTTTTGGTTCTTATCCTGCACCAATGCTTTCAGACTTGCTCCACCATTAAATATATCTCAAGAAGATTTAGAATTCGGTGTGAAGGTTATTCTTGAGGCTCTCGAACAAGCATATACTCAAACCATTTAGCTTTTCGGTTCTTGGCTGGTTCTTTTTCCCTTTACCTGCGTTAAAAAATGAAACCATAGCACAGGCTATGATTGAATTTTTTGCCTTGTTAAAGGAAAAACCAATCTCGCCAAAATTCCGAAAAACCAATTAATTTGAGCATAAAAAAAGCCGATTGAAAATCAACCGGCTTTTATCTTTTTTTGGGTAGTTCTTTCTACATTGCTTCTTTCCATTCTACTGGAAGCACTATCTCAGTCTTCCATTTAGAAGTATCTGGTTCTGTTTCTGGATCTGTTAAATAGATCTCATAGCATGGGAAAAGCATTTCGTATCCCTTAGCCATTGCCACTTCAACAATCTTTTCGTAAGACGCTGGAAGATTCTCATAAGGTCCAACATGGATATATGTCAGTGCTTTATGCGGCATTACATATTCCGAAACTAAATCTGCTCCTCCGTCTACTTTTTCAGTAGTTCTCATAGCTACCACGAAAGTGGAGACTGTTGTTTCCTCGTCATAAGCTTCGTTTACAGATAATGGTGGTTGAACCACTTTATCCATATTTCCCGTAACTCCAAGGTGAGCAAATACTTTCATAAAAGATGAAGCAAAATCATCTGATGATACATCTTCTATTTTCACATCTGAATACTTTTCTCCTACATAGTAAAATCCATCATAATCTGCTTCCCTAACTCCTTCCTCTATAGGTAAAGTTTTCTTTTCTACATACGGATTATCAATGGCCGCTTGCTCCAGATTATTAAGCCCTTTTTCATACGATCCTTTGAGCATTGATGGTCCTACTACATTAAAAATTCTCTCCATGAATCCGTCTTTATCCGAACTCTTAAAGGTCCAAGTGACTTCAGTTCCTTCTGGTACTTCCTTGAACATCATGTCGCAGGTATTGTAATCCATTCCATCTCCCATATCAAAACCTAAATCCATCCCAATCTTTTCACCCTCCACTGCCTCTCGAATTTCCATTTCTCCAACTCCAGTTTGAGGCCCATCCCAGCTATAAGATCCTCCTACTCCTCTAGAACCGTTCTCTCCATAAGTCACTTTCATTTCTGGATCCATCTCCTGCCATGGCGACCAATTTGGCCAATTTTTAAACTCTATAACTTGCTCATACACTGAGCTCATAGGCGCTTTAACCACTTTAGTATGAGAAACATCCATACCAGTTGGTCCAAATAAACCAACGCCTAAAAATAGTACTACAAGCAGTCCCAATAGTACTAGGATAATTCTTAGAACTTTCATATTGTTTTCATTTGATTTAAACCAAAGGTAATATATCACAAGTTTGTCACACTGAAATTAATTGGATACTTTGCTGACCATAAAACCTAAACGATGATTCGAACACTGATTTTTTCTCTTTTTTGCATTGCAACACTCGCTGTGAAAGCCACTGAAATAACTAAAGTCACACCTGATGATTATAAAAAAAGTGAGCTAACCAAGTTGCACACTTCTCAAGGAAAATTCAGTTTATATCTTGATAAAAGTGAAGGAATCATTTTAGACTGGCCAAACGAACAGGCTTTGCCTTCTGATAGTTTTTACATTCAATTCGATAGTAAAATATATCCTTTCATTTCCAATCAGGGATTAAAATTCGAAAACTTAAAAGCAGGAGATTATGAAATTAAATGGGGGAAATCTACGAACGGCAATTCCATTGTTGAGGCGAAATCCTTTGGACTAAAAGTATTTAATAAAACGCCTCTGTTTTCCCACGAAGCCATTGTACTGGGACTGCTATTGTTAATGTTAGGCTTGGTGTTCTATACAAACTCTCTTCCAAAATGGGCCAAGTTCTACAAATTTGTACCCGCATTGCTTTTGTGCTACTTCCTTCCTGCCATACTTAATTCTTTTGGAATCATAAATGGCCAAGATTCTCAGCTATATTATGTAGCGTCTCGATTTTTGTTACCTGCTTCATTGGTATTGCTTTGTTTAAGTATCGATATGAAGGGAATTATTAATCTAGGACCGAAAGCACTTATTATGTTTTTTGCTGCCACACTTGGTGTCGTTATAGGTGGTCCATTTGCGCTATGGTTGGTTGGCACCTTTACTCCAGATGCTCTTGGGGGTGATGAGGCGAATGCATTATGGAGAGGACTTTCCACTGTGGCAGGAAGCTGGATTGGTGGTGGGGCTAATCAAACTGCTATGAAAGAAATAGCGGATTGTCCTGAAGGATTATTTTCAAACATGATCTTGGTAGATGTAGCTCTTGCCAACGTATGGATGGCCTTTTTACTGTTTGGTGCTGGAATGGATAAGAAGATCAATAAGTTTCTAAAAGCGGATAACTCAGCTGTTGACGCCTTAAAAGAAAAAGTGGAGAATTATCAAAACAGCATTTCTCGTGTTCCCAGCTTAAAAGATCTGATGGTAATTGTAGCTATAGCATTTACTGCAGTAGGAATTGCTCATTTCGGATCAAAAAATATTTCACCAGCAATTAAATCAAGCATCAATCACATGAAAGATGAAGGTTCAACCGTAGCACACTACATCAGTTCGTTTGGAAATGGATTCTTTTGGTTAATCGTTATAGCAACTGTGATAGGAGTAGCATTGTCATTTAGCAAACTTCGAAGCTACGAAGGAGCTGGAGCATCTAAGATAGGAAGTTTATTTATCTATATGTTAGTAGCTACTATCGGTATGAAAATCAACATCAACGACTTTTTAGAAAACTCTCAGATTTTGACGATGCTTCTTGTCGGAGCTATTTGGATGATCGTTCATATCAGCATCTTATTGATTACGGCCAAACTCATTAAGGCTCCTTTCTTCTTTGTAGCTGTCGGAAGTCAAGCAAATATTGGAGGTGCGGCTAGTGCTCCAGTAGTAGCTTCAGCCTTCAGTCCGGCATTGGCTCCGGTTGGAGTTCTCCTTGCTGTTCTGGGATATGCCGTAGGAACCCTTGCAGCTGTTATTTGTATGGAACTAATGCATGTGATTTCATGAGTAAAGAGTTGACTTAGCTTCCAATGAAAAGACTAAGAACCACTTCGAATGATTAATACAGACATCACTTATACCTGAGAATCATAGATTTGGAGGCTTATATGAGCTTCTTCCTGAGCAGTTGCTCTATGAAGGCACTATTCAGACGTTTTTTTCTTCTGTCCCCGTTTCTACAGCGTAAATCCACCCCAAAAGAAACCAAGCTGTTGGATACATTAATAAAAATAGTAAAACAATATGGAAAACCATCTTTGGTAAAAGCATTCTTGTTGAGATTGATGAATCAAGACAAGTAGAAGTCACACTGAAATCAATCCTTCTTAATAATATGATAGATCTAAGTATGCCTGAATAGAAGAGAACTTACCTTTAAAATTAAAGGTATTTAGATTAAAAAAACTAAAAAGAATTCATCACGCGTACTGGCATCTTACTCTTAAATTATGAACTGCATAGACAGCTTAGCTTCCATAAGATTATTCCTGAATCTTACAGAATTGGTTCTATTTTATTTAACGATTCTTTGTCTTTCGTTTCTTTTTATACTTCACTCAAATACAAATAGGTTGACTTAGATCAATCATCCGATTGTTTTTAATCGTCTGTTTTACCACTACAACAACTCGTTTAAAATAATCCTTATGCTTTTTTACAGGTCCTATCTATCCTTTCTGTAACTGCCTACTGGACGAACAGATTGCTTTTTCTCAAATAATAATGACAAGAATCAACTTAATATCCAGCCTAAAAAAGACCGTCTAAACTCTTCTTAGACGGCCTCATGATACAGGTTCGGGTTCAGTTGTGAGTAATATCTACTCCCTAGTTCAAAGGAAAGAATACACTTACCTTATAAAACTCATTACCAACCGCTCCCTGATTATCTACATTAGACCCTGCAGCAAACCTAAACGATGTCTTATTAGCCATTTTAATAGTAAGGTGTCCCCCAAGCCATTGGTATACATTCCCTGTTTTAACCGCAGCATCAGAATGTCTTGACAAAGTAAATGACTCATAGTAAGGTCCTAAATGAATTGAATTACTAAGTTTTATTGACGGAACTATCCAGTTTAAAATGAAATCTTTTGTGGGTATATTTCCAGCTGCTTCCCTCATTGCTACATAATAACCTAAATACCCTTCCAACTCTATTCGCTTATTTCCATATAGGACAAACAAATTGGGAACAAGCCCTTCTGCCAATAATGTTGACTTTCCTCCTGTCAGAAACTTTCCATGTGCAAACCCCAATGTGGGATTAACATATAGTTTTTTATCTAACATCTTAAAACCTAATCCCACTCCGTTTTCTAGAAGGAGGTCGCTTCCCGAAGCAGCATTTCCAAATGATGGATTTGTCCAAAAAATATTGTAGAAAGTAAGATCTACTTTTTCTTTTAACGGATAATTTCCAAGAAATACAGGATAAAATCCTGCGACACTATTGTGTTTCATGTCCACAACGAGTGATATTTTTTTTGGTTCTTTGGTATCTGCTTCTTTCTCTGCCATTTCTTGAGTTTGGGCTGAAAAAGCGTATACAAGTGATATCAATAGTAGAATTTTTCTCATTACTTAAATTATTTGTTGATTTTGTTTTTTGATTTAAAAGGTTTTATTAATTACACCAGCTATTTCTTCATCGGCGTCTTCCAAATGCAAATGATGACCTCCCCCCATTTGAAAAACTTTAGAGTTACGGATACAATTAATTCTTCGCTGACCTAAGTCATTTGTAAAAAGTCCATCCGACCCTAGGATAATTATTGTTTGAACAGTGATGGCAGACAAAAACGATTGTGCCTGACTTTCAGAAAGCTGAATTGGAGTTGGTAATACCAATTTGGGGTCATGAGACCATCTATACTTGCCGTTGACTTCAATAAGAGATCGTTTTACCAATAAGTTCGCTGCCTCACCAGAAATGACACCAACAAACCCTTTTTTCCTGTCTTCAATAGCTTCTTCTACTGTATCAAACTGTGCCATATCTGGTGAAGAAAACCCAAAAAGTTTGGTTTTTCTAGCCATATTCAAATGTTTTAGTGATTTTGTAAAATGATGCGCAAGTTCCTTTTCTGGAGTAACAAAAGGAAGGCCCAAACCATCAATAAAAATTATATCCTCTATCACTGAAGGTATAAGTGTAGTCAGAATGGAAGCAACCCCAGTACCAAGTGAATGAGCCATAATTCGACAAGATGTCCACCCCAATTTTTGGATGACATATTTCAACTCTAATGCGTAGTCCCAAATATGATACATGTCAGTCGTTCCTCTATGATCAGATTTTCCATGTCCAATTAGGTCAACTGCTACAATATGATATTGATCTGAAAGCAAAGGAGCTACCTTATCAAAACTTCCAGCATTATCCAACCAACCGTGAATCGCAAGCATCTTGCGCATTTTATTAGAACCATACATCTTAGCTCTAATGGTTAAACCATTGATGTCTAGTTTAACTTCTTTACTCAACATCGACTTCTTGTTCAGTTAATTCAGCTTTCAATACATTATCGGACGCTAACTCTTTTAGTTTTAGCTTATTGAATTTTCCATTAGGAGTCTTGGGAATAGACTTAATAATATATAAGTAATAAGGAACTTTATATGGCTCCAACCCATTAGAACACTGACTTATAAGTTCTTTTTCAGAAATTATTCCTTCTTTACTAAGAACTACAAAAGCACATAGGACTTCTCCATATTCCTCATGATCTACTCCTATTATTGCAGAAGCAACAACCTCGGGTATTTTGGAAATAAAGTCTTCGACTTCTTTCGGACTAACTTTAACTCCTCTAGATTTAATTACTTCATCCATTCTTCCAACAAAATATAGATACCCTTCCTCATCCATTTTACATAAATCTCCTGAGTAGAATACCCTTTCATTTGGATACAAGCCAGACCTTAGCTTCTTAGCTGTTTGAATAGGTTTATTCCAATAACCTTGCATCACAGTAGACCCTCTCACTACTAACTGTCCTACTTGGTTCGGTTCAGTGATTCGGTTATCAGCAGCATCAATCAACCAAATCTCTGTATTCGGGATAGCGATCCCAACACTTTTTGGTTTCCTATCGATATCTTTTGGTGGCAAGTAGGAGCATCTTTTGCATTCCGTTAACCCATACATAGAAAATATATCAGCTTGTGGAAAAAGAAACTGAGTCATAGCTATGTTTTTTTCTGTCAGAGCTGCTCCAGTATTAGTAACAGCTCTAACGCTAGATAAATCCAAATTATATCGACTCTGCTGTTCAAATAACATCATCACCAGTGTAGGAACTACAGGAATGATTGTAACATGATGAGACTTAATTTTTCTTAGTAAGAATATAGGCCATGTTTGCTCTTGCTCAAGTAATAGTGTAGCTCCAACAGATATACTCATTATCATCTGATACAATCCATAATCAAATGATAATGGAAGAACACACAATACATTGTCTGTTTCATTGTATTTGAGATACTCATTCAAGGAATTGGTAGCAGTTATCATACTTCTATGCGTATGTACCACACCCTTAGGCTCCCCAGTAGAACCAGAAGTATAAATTATAGCTGCCAAATCCATATCAAGCATTCTATAATTAAGATGAAGAGAGGTACTTGGATCTTTTATAGTTTTTTGAAAATCAACAATTTCAAGCGAATTATGCTTAGGGAGATTCTTTCCTGAGAATAGAATTCTTTCCAGGGAAGTACTACTAAAAGCATCGTTATCAATATCTCTCAAGCTATCAGTGATCCAGATCTTGGCTCCTGAATCTTTTAGAACATAGATCAATTTATCCTTTTTAAGCTCCGTTCCAATTGGGACTATAACTGCCCCAACTTTTAGTACGGCCCAAAAGGAAATTATTGTTTCCACTGAGTTTCCCATTTGAGATACAATTCGATCTCCTTTTTCTATTCCAGATTGTAAAAGAAATTGAGCTAACGAATTTGATTTTAGATGGATGTCTTCAAACGAATACATCATATTATCCGAAGTCACGACTGCATTTTTAGAAGCATGTGACAGCGTTGCTTTCTCCAGAAAGCTATGCATAAGATTAATCATTAGGATAGGGTTTAAAAATTTAAGAGCCTGTTTAAAAAATATTTCTTTCGTTTTTTACAGAGCTTATTTTGTCTTTTTCACGTCTACCTACCAAACGAGCAGGTCACTTTTTCGTCAAATAACTGTTCTTCAACTTTATTCAACACAATAATCATTCTTCTTAAAAGTGCCTTGAAAACAAAAAATACTTTTAAAAAATTCTAAAAACCATTTTTTAAACTGGCTCTAATAATATGGTAACTAGAATTTATCAGAGAACCTGATCAAAGTCCGTACGAAAAAGTGGTGGCTTCTCTATTCTTTTTCTAGAGAAAACTGGGTATAACCTGACTCATTTGGAATACATATGCGCAATCAATATCATCATGCTATATGAAAAGAAACTGCTCTTAATAATCGAAGGGATTTGTGACTTTACACAAGCTCAAATGCTTCTTTAAAAGTTACAACAGTATGCTTACCTATGATATCATCTACTGAATCTCTTTCACGAATCAGGTAAACCTCATCTTCATATAAAAGAACTTCTGCGGGAAACCCATGACTGTGAAATAAACCAGGAGAAGATGTTGAACCGTAAGCTCCAGAAGCTGCAATAACAATAATATCTCCAACTTTAGTCTCTTTCATCATCACATTTCTGGCGATAATATCATCTGGACTACATAAAGGACCTGTTAATTGATATTCATGTTCTTCACTATTTTCATTTGCTGAGATATTTTTGGTAGGAAAGTTTCGTTTCACAACTCTTCCTGTTCCTGCAGCAGAAGAATGGCAATTTGTTCCACCATCTGTAATCACAAATGATTTAGCGTGATTGACTTTCATGTTATTCACTTCTACAGCAAAATAACCTGCATTAGCGGCGATATATCGTCCAGATTCCATCAAAATACGTGTATCCGGGTATTCTGCACGAAACTCTTCAAACAAAGGATATAAGAGATTTTTAAACACTTCCATATCTAGTGCTTCCTGATTGGCATAGTAAGGTGTTCCCATTCCTCCACCTACATCAACCATAGTGAAGTTAGTTTGGTACTTATTCGAGATTTTTCTAAAATAATTAAGAATATATTTAGTGTTTTCATACACTGATTCTGCGTTTAAGATATTTGTACCATTGTAGACATGAATTCCTCGAATATTTACGTTTTCAGTGGCTAAATATTTCTCGAAATTCTCGAAAGCAATGTGCTCATCAATACCAAACTGTGTCGGACGTCCTCCCATCTTCCATGGTGATCCATCCGCTGAGAAGTCAGGGTTAATTCTAACAGCAACGTTAGCTGTTAGATTCAACTCACCCGCTATTCTAGAAACTCTTCGTAATTCATCTTCTGATTCAATAACCAAAGCATAGATACCAAGAGAGATCACTTCTTTTAATTCATAATCTTTCTTACTAGGCCCCAGAAAAATAATATTCTGAGGAATTGATCCTGCATTCAGCGCAATTCTAAGTTCTCCTAAAGAACAAACTTCTGTGTTAGCTCCTTTAGATCTCAATAATTTAACCACTGAGGTATTTGGGTTTGATTTTAGCGCATAGAAAATATCTACACATTCTGGAAGAGCATTTTTGAGACTTAAATAATTATCAACCAAATGATTTCCATCATATACATAGGCTGGAGTCCCATGAACTTTTACTGCCTTAAGGATACTCTCTTTATTTACATTAAATATTTCCATAAAATTTGATATTAAGGTTGAAGTTATTTGTCTGCATTGAACATATCATACTGAATGAGCCATTCACCTTTTTCTTTTTTCCAAAGAATCACATAAGACCCTTCAAAAACATGTTCGTTCTTATCATTAACGTACCCTAGCATGTGGCATCTCTGGAAGGCAACAGTTAGATCTCCAAAAAATTCTAATTCATCTTGAAAAAACGAAACTCGATCAACTCCTTTCACACTCTCAGAGAATTCATTTTCAATTGATTGTCTTCCATTACTAGGCTTTTTCCCTGGCTTCATAAAAACCGCTCCTTCATGCGTATACTCTTCTGAAATTCCCTTTGCATTTTTATCCTTCCACTTTTTTTCGAACCTTCTATCAGCAATATCAATGAGCTTAGCTTCCTTAATCAATTGTTCTTTTGAATAATTCTCGGTGCCGTAGTATCGGACTTCAGAGTCCTTATACTTCACTTTTAAAAGTTGGCTTTCTGTAATTGAACTTTCAACTACCTCTTTCTTAGTCTCACCTGTATTCTTATTGTTTATCAGAGTGTAGGAAAAGAGAAAAAATGACACTATTACTAATGTCGATAACATAAATTGTTTCATTATAAAATAATTAATTATTAATATTTAATTGATTTAGTGTGAGTTCACAATAGAACTCACAATCACACTGGGATTCCAACCATTTCTCCTACGATATACTCATAAATGGTCTCCACAGTATTGAAACTACGTGCTTCAATAGTATCGGGATTTACATTAAAGTTTGGAATATTTTCCTCCAAATAGGTTAGGAAGAACATAGAAGAAAGGGAATCCAATCCAAGGTCATTTTTGAGATGTGAGTCTAAATTTATCTGACTCATTTCAATGTTATTTATACTGTCCACAAGACCAGCCTTAATAACATTTGTCAATTCTAATTGATTCATTTATTTCATTTTTAAAGATTATACTTCAGCTATTAGTGCGGATAAAAAGTAGAAGTGATCTAAAGAAACCTAAATGAAAAGGGTCTTCATTGGTGATGCCAAACTAACTACTAAAATTTCAATCAATTAACACAAAAGTGTATTTCCATTCATTTTCTCAATAAATAAAAAACCAATATTGGGCTGATTATCATATAAATAAATGTCTAAAATGAAAAAAAAAATTGTATACAAAAAAAACAATCATAAAATATCAAGAAAATATCAACACATCTTTTATCCTAAAAATCAAACACTTAATCTCACTCACTAATTGTTAGTAGAAAAAAGATTTATTCTTCGTAAGAATTCTCCCAATGATTTCATTAGCTGCATCCTATTTAAAAAACCATCCATTATCCCTCATGGGTTTTTAATACTTTCAACAAATTGTAGAAAGTATTTTCTTCTTAAGCATTAAAATTTCTTCCCATATGGTAACAGAACGCTCAATTTCACATAGGGCAATTCATACTTTTTATTCCATTTAGGTTTTCTGCTCTCTATTGAACTTGCTAAAAACTTAGTGAAGTTGATCCAAGAGATTGACATATTTAGAACGTGAATAATTGATAAGGATTCAGTGGTATGATCATTGATTCTTCAGAAGGCACCAATCATAATATTTTGAAAATCAAAACTCAACAATAATTCCAATTGACCCTCGTGCTACCTCAACAAAACATCGGTAACTTATTGAAAATCAGTAGAAAAATAGTCAAATCGAAGACGGATAAATTGATCACCTTTTTATTCAAAGACTAGAGTTTTTTTAACAAATCAACTGTAATACAAATAGCTATGGGATCAAGTCCAAAACCTGGGGGAATAAAAAATAGAGTTAGCTGCCTGAGCAGACGATAGCCTTTGTGAAAGCCCAGTCGAAGGCTTGTGCAAGCAGAAACAAGTTGTCCTTGCTAAAATCTAATATTTGTCTAATACCGAAAGGGCGGTGAAAATCTGTTGTCAATTCCAAAGGTCTTCGACTTTCCAACACACATTCTTTCTCACGCTCAGGTAGCTAGATGCTAACGATTATTAAATCGCATTCACTTTTTTGTCAAACCAATTGAATCAAATTTCAATGCCAAAATCAAAGCATTCAGATACCAGTTTAGAGACATGAGAAATATTGACTTCTTTTTATTCAGATTAGCACAAATTTTTGCCTAGTCCCCACATTTTGTTCTTGATCCTAGCTATGCTCCATCCAGCACCCGCGTTATATAGGCGTAGTTAAACCTAAATGCTATTCACTCAAATAAAATAGGAGAACTAGAAAAGTATAGATTAGCACAAGATTTATTCTTACGAATAGACCTGATCTCTGATTTGAAATACTATTTCATCCACTAATGCTGCATCAACTTGATCAGGCAAATCACATTTTTGAAATAAAGTTCTTACCTCTTCAACCAAATCCTCAGCTTTCTTTATCAATTCACCGAATTGAAATTCATGACGTCTTATGCTCATTAAGTAATCCCTTTCTGGTCTTTCTATGATAAGCTCTCCTTTAGTAGCAATATCCTTTGCGGTGTATAGTAGTCGAAACGTATGCATCAAAAACTTCCCATCGTATTCCCCTTGTTCGGAAATGAGTCCTTTACTCTCTCTATCGCGCTTCCATAAGAAGTATGATTTGGATTCTTTTTGATATTTCAAATAACCAGCCCTATCAAATAATAAGTACCCCATGAAATACACCCCTTTCTTCTTGTAAATGAACTCATTATCATCATTCATACTCATTTTATCTGAGGAGTTTCCTTTCCAAATAGCATAAGTATCATTGAGTGGATCTACATCCGTAATTGAATATCCTTTTACATGAATATCACTTTCGACAAAAGGGAACAACTTACCATCTGACATCACTGCGCAGAAGTCAAACGGCCCTTTCTGATGATCATTTTTTGGAAATATAATGCGTTTTTTGAGACCATAGGCTTTTCTAATTTGGCCCAATGCATATCCTACATATGAATTTTGACATTGTTTGGTAAGAAAATCTTGTGGTTTGAACAATGAGAATAATGGATGCTCTTCTTTAATGAACCTATTCGAATATCCCAAAAATTCGAGCACGGTTGGGTTATTCTTTGAAAGCAATTGAGCAAATTTACTGAGCTCGAAGAAAGATTGATCATTTGACTCATCACTTACTTCTAAAGGATAGTTCGAGGCATAAAACAGATGCTTATCAGCAACAAATACACCTCGGTAATCATCGTCGGATTCTGGAGTATTTAGCCCATAAGCATGACTTCCGGCCAAAGAGTTAAGAATAATTTTTCCTGGAATTTGTAAATTCATGAGCTCACAAATTTACTCCGAAAAGCATTCAATTCATCATGTAAGAACTCCTCTTAGGCCACCTTAATCACTCCGAAAAGATGCCCCATTTGTTCCTTCTTCACCTTTAAATATCCTTCATTTCCTGCGTGAGCAGGAATAATCAAGGGGACTCTTTCCACAAGCTCAATTCCTGAGCCATCAAATGCGGTTATTTTTTCAGGATTGTTTGTAAGTAATCTGATTTTGTCTATTCCTAAAAGTCTATACATATTCAGCGCTATGTTAAAATCGCGTTCATCCGTATGAAAACCTAAGGCATGGTTCGCCTGAATTGTATCCAATCCCTCATCCTGCAGGTTATATGCTTTCATTTTATTAATCAAACCAATGCCTCTACCTTCTTGTCTTAAATACAATATAGCTCCTCCTTCTCGATTTATTCTAGAAAGTGACTCTTCCAATTGCTCACCACAATCACACCTAGTCGATCCAAAAAGATCACCAGTAAGGCATTCACTATGAACTCTTGTAAGCACAGATTGAGTCACATCTAAGTCTTTGGTCACTAATGCTAAATGTGGGAAATCCTTTATTCCACTTTCAAAAGCTACCATTTCAAATTCGCCATGACTTGTAGGGAGAAACACCCTTTCTAATATCTCTGTATCCATTTCTTAAATTGACTTGACACAAAGGTAACAGCTTTTGAAACCTTTAATTATCATTTTTTCGTATATTTGACTATGCGCATGGCAACCTTTATATCAGCTTGTTACTACTTCGTGATATCCGTTGGGGTTAGTGTATCACTACACTTTTGTAAAGGCGAATTGACGTGCTTTTCGCTTTTATCCGAATCAAGTCTTTGTTGTCATGCCAATAATGAACACGCTGACACTGAGAACCATACGGTTTGTACTGATGGTTGTTGTTCGACTGAAAAACTGATTATCACTCTTGACGCAGATTACACATTTGAATCTGCGGATTTTCCCAATAATGAGTTCTCTCCTCTTAGTGAGGGGATCCACTTACCTATATTAGTGGATACCCAAACTATGACTTCAGATGCTCCAACAAGAGGGTCTCCGCCGTCTCTACCTTTATTTCTGCTCTACTCCAGTTTCATTTTTTACGGTTAATTCTGTTTGATGCATCACATGCATCTGTTTCGCTCTAAGCGTTGCAATATCCAAAAACAGTAGTCGCTTTCTATCCAATTAATTTGGATTAAAGCATTTAAAACCAATAACAAAAAAATGAAACAAATCATATTTGTAGGATTAATGGTGATCAGTTCACTAACCTACGCTCAATCGAATAAGCCAGTAACAACCAATTTCACCGTAGGTGGCACCTGCGAAATGTGCAAAGAACGTATTGAAAAAACTCTAGATGTGAAAGGAGTTAAATTCGTTGAATACACATTAAGCTCTCATAATCTTGAAATTACTTATGTTCCTTCTAAAATCAATGAAGAAGCGATCCATACACTGCTGAATGACGTCGGCCATGACACAGAGAAATCTAAATGCTCTGATGAAGCCTATGAAAAAATACATTCTTGCTGTAAGTACAGAACACATGTTCATAAAGATGGAGAACATGAAGAAAAATCTGAAGACGAACATAACCACAACCATGATGATGATGATGATGATGATGATGATGACAACCACAAGCATTAAGGGCACATGGTTGATTGCTTTCATCCTGATTAATTGTAGTCTTCTCGCTCAGAAACATACCGGTAAAGTTCATGATGAAAAGCATGAACCTCTTGTAGGTGCTTATGTTTCTGTACTTGGAACAAAAATGCCAAGTGTAGCTACAGATAAAGATGGAAAATTCTCAATCATAAAAGCCTCCGAAACAGACACATTACTCATTTCTTTTATTGGATATGATGATGTGGAAATGGCTGCTACAGGAAAATTTCTTCATGTAGATCTTGTGCCATCTGAAGGAGTGAACATTGACGAAGCAAAGGTTGAAGCAGACCTATCTGGAGTTCAAATTTCACTCCTTGATGCCAGAGATTCAGAACTGCTGACGACGACAGAACTATGTAAAGCAGCCTGTTGCAATCTCAGTGAAGCTTTTGAAACAAACGCCTCTATCGATGCGAGTTTTACAGACGCTGTGACAGGAACACGACAAATTCAAATGCTAGGTCTCTCAGGAAAGTATGTTCAAATTACTCAGGACAACATTCCCACTGTAAGAGGGTTATCCACAACATATGGACTTGGACGAATTCCTGGAACATGGATTAAAGACATCTATATTTCAAAAGGAGCAGGGTCTGTGACTAATGGATACGAGTCTTTGACAGGGCAAATCAACGTGGCAACTTTTAACTCAGAAACAGCAGATTCACCTCACCTGAATATGTTCGCTAATGGTGGTGGAAGAATTGAGCTGAATGCATATGCTCCCATTAAAGTGAATCAGAAATGGAGCTCAATGCTCATGATTCATTCAGAAAGGAATAATAAGGTGAATGATACGAATAAAGATAATTTCTATGACATGCCTCAAGTTTTAGACTTCGTGGTAAGAAACTCTTGGCTTTGGAGGAGTGGAAATGGATGGAATGGTGACTACAGTATCAATTACGTAAATGCTGTGTCTAGTAGTGGACAAATACGAAGTGAGAGTATTCCAAATCCATGGGAGGTTAATTTGGACGGGCAGCACGTTGCTGTTTCTGCTAAAACAGGGTATGTCTGGCCAGAGAAAACATGGCAAAGCATCGGAAGTCAGTTTAATGGTGGCTACAATGTTCAATCCTCTTCTCTTGGCGATAGAGAATATAAAGGGCGCCATCAATACTTCAGAGCAAATCTGTTATACGCTTGCCAGCAAACGGACAATTGGGGGTATACAGTTGGTATCAGCGGACAATACGACAAATACAATGAGAATCTTGATTCATTAGAATTTGATCGATTAGAAATGACTCCTGGTGTATTTTTTGAGAATACATGGAAACCTTCCGAAAAATTCGTTCTTGTTACTGGAGTTCGTGGGGATTATCATAATCTATATGGAGCACTCTTTAGTCCAAGGGTTCATGCGAGATACTCATTCACAAACCAACAGGCATTCAAGATAGCAGCTGGTGTTGGACACAGATCTCCTGTAATCATAATGGATAATATAGGACTATTAGCAAGCAACAGAACTTTTAATTTCCCAACCAACTACCGAAAGAATGCTTACGGGTTGGATATAGAAACTGCTGTCAATCTTGGCGCTAGTTATACCAATAAATTCAAGTTGAGTTATAGACCAGCAATGGTGTCTGTCGATTTTTACCATACCAAGTTTACTAATCAAGTGATTGTGGATAGAGAAACTCCTAGAGAAATATCTTTTTACAATTTAGATGGACAATCCTATTCCAATAGTTTTCAATTTGAGTTTAAGTGGGACCCTATCAAACGTCTAGAAACAAAGTTTGCATATAGATATCTGGATGTGAAGGCAGATTACAAACAAGGACTAATAACTCCTCCTTTGATTCCTGAGCACCGTATATTTAACAACACTGCGTATAAAACCAGACGAGGTGATAAAGGTCAGAGATGGTTATTCGATGTCACCACTCTATGGACCAGCAGTCAACGGCTTCCTCTGTCTGGAGTAGGAGAGTTCGATACTTCAAGAGATACGGAAGACTTTTTTATAGTGAACACCCAAGTAACCAGAGATTTTTCAAAGAACTTTTCTTTTTATGTGGGTCTAGAAAATCTATTGAATTATCAACAAACAAACCCTATCATTAGTAGTGATAATACTGAAAGCGACCTTTTCGATGCAAGCGTTATATGGGCTCCTATTTTCGGTAGAAATATATACGCTGGAATGCGATGGGATATCGGAAAAAAATAATATCAATTTTTGTATTCAACCTATTTGACATCGACATTTAGGACATCAACTCAAAAACTCCCATAGAATACGTTCTATGGGAGTTTTTAATTTCTAGAATTATTATTTCTTAGAAAAAGTAGCCTTCATTTCTCCTTGAGAAGTTTCCATGAGTATAAAATAAACACCACGTTCTAATTTTTGAATATCCAAATGAACAGTCGAAGTTTCTCCGAAACCACTGTCCATACTTATTACTTCTTTGCCATCAACGCTCATAACAACCATATTGGAAACCCTAAGGCCTTTGGCCGTTTTCACATACAGTTGATCGGTAGCGGGGTTAGGATATGCAATTAATTCTTCAGCTGAACCAAACTCCTCTACTCCCAAGGCCTCATATGACCCCAAGGGATAGGGGTTCGTGCTTGTGTTGTTCATGGTTCCATCAAGCAATTCTATTCCTGAGAAAGTCCAATTATCAATTTGGAATACATCTCCATCAGGACCAGTGTTTGATCTTCTATAAGCCCATCCTTCTATATATTCCCATTCTGTGCCAGTACCATCCGTATCTTGCTCTCCGAACACATCAATTAGCGTCGCATGATGAAATAACTCAATAGCATCATCTCCATTTATCCATAGAGCAAAATGTTCCTGTTCCGGATAAAAATCAAAAAATTTAGAGAATCGAATACTATCTTCCACAATAAAATAACTCTCTCCAGCGGCCAAGCTACCCCCTTGAAGTTGAACTTCTATTCCATCAGTACCACCACCACTATTAGCCGTCCCCAGACTATAGGCACTTAAATCACTAATATCATTTAGAGCGTATAACTCAACTCCAGAAAGTTTTTTAGGATTATCATCCATAAACGCATCAAAGACCCCAAGTATAATAAGATCATCTACAGGAGCCGTGTCTTCATCCATAATCACGTATGTAATTTGATCATTTGTTACACTTCCAATATTATCAGATGCCGTCACATTAATAATTAGAGTTTCCAAACCTTCTACTTCTGTATCATCAAGAATTTCAATCTCAATTGGTATTAATTCAGGCAGTGTTCCTCCTGCTGATGTTATAGTAGTAGAACCATTTAAAATAGTGTAATCCGCTTCTGAGGCTGTGGAACTTGGATCTACTGCAATCTCCACTGAAGATGGCAGTGCATTTGGATTTTCAAAATAAATAGAAACAAATATCGTCTCGGACTCAACTCCAATTCTCTTTGAATACTGACAATGTGCAAATGGCTCAGAACTGCACATATTAGGAGCACCCGGAGTCCCATAATACGGTCTGTAATCATTGAAAATGCACATTTGAGTGGAAGCCTGCCAATTACTCATATCATCGTTATCCGCATCCATATCGCAAAGTTCCAATGAACATCCTCTCCCATCAACAGCTAGTGGTGTACCTGTTAATACTTCCATATCATCTTCACTTGGTACATAGGTTACCTCATCAATCACCTGCATACTTGAATTTAAGATGGCTATAGTTTCGCCATTGTTGGACAAACTACCACTCCATTGAAATGAAGTAACTTCAGGAAATCTAAATTCTAAATTAAACTGCTCTTCTCCGACCAAAATATATTCTCCAGCAGGAAACGTATAGGCTGGAAAGACAATTTCTACTCCCTGCATTTCATAGAAAGCCATATCTATGGCTGATCCACTGTTATTGTAAAGCTCGATATATTCGAGATCTTCCAACCCTATTGGACTCCAATTGATT
This sequence comes from Flavobacteriales bacterium, assembly GCA_965224545.1. GTDB lineage: Bacteria > Bacteroidota > Bacteroidia > Flavobacteriales_D > Sanyastnellaceae > ASP10-05a. Next base: position 585,268 of record CBDCZM010000001.1, read on the forward strand.
TCAGTAATGATTATGTCTTGAGCGAGAACCTTAACACTTAGAAGTAGCATGAAACAAAAAAAAGTAATGTTCTTTTTCATTCTTAATTCGTTGTTGAATTGATAATGCATTATTGCTAACTCATCACAAGCTAACATTTTAGGTAGGATTAAATTAAAATTATGAGTATTATTCTTTAAATCCTCTTTTTTTCTCTGATTTATAAGAGTATAATAACAACTCCATGACGGAAAACACACTTCCAAGGAATGAAATAAATCAACTAAGGTGAACTCAATACTCGTTTCTCGACGATCCATTCACTACTACTCTAGCAGTATGGTGAACATTCTTTTCTCCCAAAATTTGAACCAGATAAATACCAGAACTAAATCCGGCCAGATCTATTGAAGCATTATCATATATGCGTTTAGATAACACCAACTCCCCCGTATGATTGTAGATTTTAACTTGATTGGAAGCGTGACTGATCTTACTAAGGTCAAGATATAGATAATCATTTGCAGGATTCGGATATATTAAAAATTCATTACTAACTAAATCATCGATTCCTAGGCAATCATCCACGGTTATTGTCGCCACATCGGTATATACACAACCATCTTGATTGGTTATAGTTAAACTTACCGTGTGATCCCCGATTTCATTTTCAGCAGCAGAGAATATATAAGATGAGTTTTCACTATCATCATGCCATTCATAGATGTAAAAACCAGAGGGTCCTTCTATATTAATGGATTCTTCTGAGCATATCATTTGATCTTCGCCCAGACTAAAAGTGAACTCCAAATCTGTCCCAACTGTCACTATTCCATTGTACACGCAATCGTTATCATCCGTTAATTCCAATAAATAGTTTCCTTCAGATAAACTACTTAAACTATCTTCTTCCAACGTTGCTCCGCTAGGCAAAGTCCAAACAAGAGAATAAGGATCATTTCCACCACTGATCGATGGATCCACTGCTCCATTTCCAGCCCCTAAACAAGAGGTATTTGTTGTGAAAAAGTCAATTACAACAGGCTCTGCCACTTCCACTGTAATCACTGTTTCTCCACTAAAACCACAAGCATTATTGATAGTACAGGTGTAATCTCCTGGAGCAATATCCCTAATAATTCTATCGGTTGAAGAAAAATTACTAGGACCTTCCCAAGCAACGTCATAATTTATTCCAAGTCCGATTACCTGAGGTAAAGCGACACTTCCAGCACCTCCTTTGACATTGGCACAAGCAACATTTGTAACCAAACTTTCTATCTCAGGCTCCTCTTCGTACGATGTCAATGTCAACTCAACATCACCAGAACCTCCCCCCCATCCATCAATCTGAATGTAATAATCCGTTCCTATCTCCAAACAGCTTATATAACATGTTGAAGCATATCCATTTCCGCCTTCACAATTTCTGTATGAATCATCATTACTTGAAATCACCGTATAAGAGGAATAATCGTTGCACTCCCCCACTTCATAAATTGCTATCGCGGTATCAAATAGTGTTCCCTCATTGCAAGTCGATACTTCATATGCACCTGTCGTTTGTGGTGAAAACCGTACCCACATTGTATTATTCACTGCACCATTAGTATCACACCAAGCACCATATTCGGCACAAAGACCATTTTCTGGACGTAATTCTCCTGGATCTGATGTCGCTTCTATGGTATTTACTATAAGTGATTCTTGGTTTTCTATAATTTCAAGGCTACAATAACTAAGTATATGGGGTGCCGATAGGCCAACGCTATATATCTTGTTGACTGATCCGTTAGAACATAAGGGGTAATTCGAGAAGAAAGATGGACGCTCTGGGTAGCAGAGTACTTTGAGGCAGTAATATCTGAGCTATTCTAGTGGTATAGAGTTAGTACTTGGTTTGGTTTTTCATTTTAATGGAACTCGTTTCTGTAGGTTTTAGAGCGTTTTTCTGATTTTTAGACATGGCTCCGCCATACAGCTATGCCGTTCTTATTTTATGAGTTCATTTTCAGTAGTTTGGATTTAGCTATGTTCAGGTAATTCTTAGGAGGCCCACGTTTATCAAAGGTGATTAGGGTTACTAATTTTCCTGTTTTACAGCTCGGGCATTTTCTGTGCAGTGTGCCTTCTTCCTTTATGCAGTGTGATATGACCTCTGCGTTTCTATCTGCTAACTTCTGCTGTAAGTGAGCCAGCTTCTCCTTTTTCCATGCACTGCTTAAAAATCCATAGTGCCGTATGCGGGTAAATCCTTTGGGTAGGATATGCTGCTGGAATCTTCTGATGAATTCTTTAGTACTCAGAGTTTGGGTGGTGCGTTTTCCGCCTTGCTTGTAATTTTTTAAACTGTAGGTAACTTCTCTTTTTTCTTTATTTACTTTTAGTATGCGGTGGTTACTGATGGCTATTTTATGGGTGTAACGCCCTAGGTATTCTACTATGTTTTCTGCATTCCCCAAGGGTGGCTTGGCGTAAATTACCCACTTTTGGCGGAATAGAGAGTCGTATAAAGCTTGAGGAAGTTCTGGAAGTTCTTTTCGCAGTTCTGCCACCAATAGCCCTCTGAACTTTATACTCATAGCTTTTACGGAGAACAAAAAGTCTCCTTTGCCTGTTCCTTTTTTCCAGTTTCCTGATGGTGTGACTCCGCCCTTAGGCACTATGCAGTGCAGCTGTGGGTGGAGGCTCAGGTTCTGACCCCACGTGTGCAGGATGGCTATCATGCCCATTTTGGCTCCCAAGTGTTTGGGGTTGTCTCCAAAGGCGGATAGTGTGTTCCATGAGGTTTTGAAGAGTATGGGGTAGAGTATGTCTGGGCGTTGCAACGCTACCTCATTTAACTCTGATGGAAGCGTAAAAACAACATGGAAGTAAGGCACATTCAGCAGCTCTTTCTTACGTGCCTGAAGCCATTCCTCTTGCTTATGTCCTTGACAGGTAGGGCAGTGTCGGTTTCTGCATGAGTTGAACTGTAGGTGTAGTTTATGGCACTGTAGGCACCAGTCTAGGTGGCCTCCTAAGTGTTTAGTGCGGCATTTTCTGATGGCATGAAGGGTTCTGCTTCTCCATGAGTTACTGGCTATGGAGTCTAGCTGATCTGCTTCTAAATTTAAGACATCTGCCACGGTGTGTTTGGCGTACAGGGGTTACTGGGAGTAAAGTGTGTCTAGCGGACTAAACTTCACAGAGCTACCAGTATTAGCTACATGTAAGTATATGATGGTGGTTTGGATATGGGCGTGGCCTAGCAGTTCTTTTAGGCTCATGATATTCAGACCCGATTCTAGCAAATGTGTGGCGTAGCTGTGCCGGAGTGTATGGGCAGTGTACTTTTTCTTAGTGTTTACCTTAGAGCGGCTTTCTTTGATGACCCATTGTATGGCTCTGGTGGTGATGGGGAGAGGTTTTCCGTTATCGGTTACTTGACTGTTAAATAGATAGTTTACAGGGTTTTCTGTGGTGAGGTATGATTTTAACCCTCTGATAAGCATGTCGTTTAATGGCAGATACCTATCTGTGTTCCCCTTCTTTTTTTTACCAATAGTGTTTTTCGTTCGAAGTCCACATCTGACTGGAGTAGATTACAGAGCTCATAGCTACGCAGTCCGCAGCCGTAAAGAAGAGATAACATGAGTCTGTGCTTAAGGTATTTAGGAGACTTGAGGAGTTCTTTAACTTCTGTTCTATTTAGAACTACAGGCAGCTCGTTTTGACGTTTAATCTGAGGGAGTGCTACTCTTTTCTGCTCCATCCCTAGCACTTTATAAACTGCTCTTAGCCCAAAGATGGTGTGCTTAAAAAAGCTTTCCGAAGGGGTTTTATGTAGGTTCTGGCAGTGATAGAGGTAGTCATTTATCTGCTCCTTCTCTAGAGTTTCTGGGCTTTTATTATAGTGTAATGCCAGGTGAGAGAGGCATCTCAAGTAGTTGTTTAAGGTGCTTTCTGACTTTCCGTTCACCATAAAACTTTTGGTAAGTTTGTTTACTAATGGTACAAAATCGGGAACTTCCTCTTGTGCTTTTTGTAATAGTGTTTTACTTTTCTTTTGGTACATTCCTTTTGGATTTAATAGTTGTACCTATATTACATATCCTAACTGGGGATAGTTACTTCGGCTTACGAGGGTATCCGAGGATTAGTTCAACATGGTCTATCACCATCAATAAAGGCAGGATTCTCATCCCCAGCTGTGAATAAGAAATCAGCATCTCCCGAACCAACCTCTTGGAAAAAGTGAGTGACAACTCCATTTTGCTCTATTTCGAAATCGAAACCGCCATCTATATAATCATCAACATAAAATATCTGATACACCTCCCCTGTAATCAAACAAAAATTTTCTATAATGGTTGCGTTTGACTCATATCCATTCTCACCCAGAGCATCCTCTTCTCCAGCACCCGTACAACCTACATCTAAATCATTCCCCCCTTGAAAAACAGGAGTATCTCCACACAATTGTCCTTCTAAATAAAGTTCCCAATAACCTTCATACCCCCAATTATCAGTATTAATCGTGATTTGAACATCGGATTCACCATCTTCACATTGTGAAAAAGACAAAATAGTATAAGACAACAGAAAGGTTAAGAATAGGATTTTTTTCATTAGAATTTTTTAAGATTACTTCAAATATAGTCATCACTAAACCACCCTGCACTAAAAGTGCAGGGGTTTAATCTCTCCAGGACTAAAAGTCCTTCTCTTAATCACTCAAGTATGAAATTACTATCCTCATCATCATCCCTTCTATGATGCTCTAGATAAGCATTTACCATTTCATCTGTAATATTCCCTGAGCTCCAGACTCCATAACCACTGGCCCAAAAATGGCGACCCCAATAGCGCTCTTTCAACTTTGGAAATTCAAACTGTAATTTTCTTGAGCTTCGGCCTTTCAGTAATTTAACTATGGAACTAATATTCTGTTTTGGTGCGTATTCAATATGCATATGGACATGATCCGAACTTATAACCCCTTTGAGAATCTCAATTTCTTCTGCATCACAAACTTGAGTAAGCAATTCCCTACAACGTATCTGAATGTCGCCTCTTAAAACTTTATACCTGTATTTGGTTGACCAAACTATATGACATGTTAATCGACTTACTGTATGCGATCCTTTCCGAAATTTTCTACTCACAAAGCACAATGTATTGATTTTTTCGCTGTACTAAAGTGCTGCAATAAATTGCAGGGTTTTAAACCCTAAATTGAGACCAATAAAAAAAATGATCATTCTTTCGGATTACGCTGGTAAAACATGGATTTTTGTTGCATGGAATTATTGGGACACCGGCACAAGCTTGAGATCTATGAAATAGACAGAGAATTTGTTTATTTGATTCATCCTGAGGGCCTGACTGAAGAAGTTGAAAAAACTATAAAGAATAAATTCACACTTGAGCCTGAAACAATTACGGAGATCATACCGATATTAATTCCTATGGCTCATAGTCAAACGGCTAAACTCCTTAAAGAGGGAGATTCAGTTGATGTTTTTCTATACAACAAGAAAGAAGGACACCTTGCTGCTTCTATGAAAGAGCCTCTTATTGAGCTCCACAAATTTGCTTACCTAAGAATAGTGGGATGTAATTCTTTTGCGTATTTCGCTGACATGGGACTTGATGCGGATCTTTTCATCCACAGAAGAGAAGAGGGCATACAACCTGAGATCAACAAAAAATACATCGTTTCAATGCGTTTAGATCGCATGACGGGAAAACTTAACGGAGATTTAGATCTTGAAAAATTCCTTAAAAGAGAAGGATACACCTATAAAACAGGGGACGAAGTAAAATGTCAAATAGTGGGTAAAAGCGAAGGTGGGTTTAAAATAAATGTTGACAATACCTATTGGGGATATTTACAAGCCGAGAATGCCGTATCTCATAACAAAATGGGAAGCCGATTTAAAGGTTATGTAGAAAACAATAGACAAGGTTCATTGATCGTTAGTATGCAACCTCCCGGCGAACAGTCAGAAAAGGATGCTGCACATCGTTTACTGATTATGATTCAGGAAAAAAAATACGTCCGACTAACTGAAGATTCAGATGAGGAAGAGATCAAGCTTCGTCTTAAGATGAGTAAACCAATGTTCAAAAAAGCAATTGAAAAGCTAATTCAACAAGAACAAGTTACAATTACCAAAAGAGGAATAAAGCTTAGAAAAGTAGAGTCATGAAAATGTTACTGTCTCCTGCCAAAAAACTAGATTTCGAATCGACTATACCTGATATAGCTGTTTCACAACCTCACTTTCTGGAAAAAGCCAATACTTTGGCTAAGAAATTGGACAAAACCTCATCTAGGAAATTGAGTAAGATGATGGACTTAAGTGAAGCACTCACCCAACTAAATAAGCAGCGATACGCTGAATGGGATTCAGCTCCGTCTAAACCTGCTGTTCTGGCTTTTAATGGTGATGTTTACCTTGGTCTCGAAGCCAACAATTGGAAAAAAGAAGAGCTGATCTATTCACAAGATAAAATTCGCATTCTTTCAGGTTTATACGGAATTCTAAAGCCACTAGATGAAATAAAGCCTTATCGATTAGAAATGGGAAGTCGATGGGCAGTAACCCCATCTAAAACAAACCTTTATAAATATTGGGGGAAAAGCGTGGCAACGCAGTTAGAAAATGAAATGGAAGACAGCGAACCCATCATTAATCTGGCCAGTGCGGAATACGCCAAAGTTTTAGTCCCTCATGTCTCTGCTAAAAGAAGAGTAATTACCGGGGAGTTTCGAGACTTTAAAAATGGTGAATTGAAAATGATTCAAGTGTTTGTCAAAAAAGCCAGAGGTATGATGGCTAAATTCATCGTTCGAGAAAAAATTACAGATATTGAAGAATTAATGAAATTTAATGAAGATGGATATCAATTTGATGCAACTTTGTCCTCAGAAAGCAAAATAGTATTTACAAGATAAAAAAAATGAGAAAGTATATTTTACCTGCTCTAGTGAGCATTGCCATCGTTGGATGTAACACCATGGCACAAAATGGATCTTCTGACTCTTCTGTAGAAGGATCAGACAAAGAAGTTAGTTATGCATTAGGTGTAAGCATTGGCGAAAATTTGGCCTCACAAGGTTTTGATAACTTGGATTACTCTGAGCTTGCTAAAGGATTGAAAGAAGCAAAGGCTGGAACAGCAACAATGGATAGCAAATCTGCCCAAGCACTTATTCAACAATATCAACAAGACCTAAAATCTGCCAAATATGGAGTTAATCTTAAGAAATCTGAGGACTTTCTAGCAGAAAACGGTAAAAAAGAGGGTGTACTAACTACCGCTAGCGGACTTCAATATAAAATTGTAAAAGAAGGAACAGGAGCTTCTCCAACTACTTCGGATAAAGTGACTGTTCATTATACAGGAACACTACTAGACGGTACAAAATTTGACAGTTCAAGAGATAGAGGAGAACCATCAACCTTTGGTGTAACTCAAGTAATTAAAGGATGGACTGAAGGACTTCAAATTATGAAGGAAGGAGCTGTTTATGAGTTCTATATTCACCCAGACATGGCATATGGAGTAAATCCTCGAGGAGGGACTATTCAGCCAAATGACGCATTGGTATTCAATGTAGAGCTTATTAAAGTGAACTAATTCAACTTCGATAAAGAATAAAAAGGCTTCCAAGGAAGCCTTTTTTTATACCTGAAATTTCACGAAACCTTTGCAGGTAGTGCTCGTAGAACTTATAATCTACAATTGCAAGGGTATGAAAACACAACTTTATTTACTGGTATTTATTCTAGCGTTTCCTTTTCTAGGGATCAATCAAAATCAAGAAGGCTGTGGAAGTGACGTTCTATTGAGGCAAAGTCAAGAGGAAAATGAGCTTTTTAGAAGACGACTTTTCAATCTAGAGAATCGATTAATAGAACATAGAAGCACTCCAGGTTTTGAACTCCGAGACGGAGATATTTGCGTGATTCCCACTGTTGTCCACATTATTCACACTGGTGAAGATGTAGGTACAGGGTCAAACATATCTGATGAACAGATTCAAAGTGCGATAGATGCTTTGAATGAAGATTTTAGAAAAGTATCTGGAACAAATGGAGATGGCATCGGCGTAGATGTTGGAATCGAATTTTGTCTTGCAATTAGAGATCCAGACGGAAATGGCACCAATGGAATTAACAGAGTCGATGGATCTTCTGTGCAAAACTATGCCACTGAGGGAATCATCATTGAACATGACAATGCACCCAACTCAGAAGAACCTGTTAAAGCTCTTTCTTTCTGGCCTAAAGATGACTACTTAAACATTTGGATAGTCAATGAAATAGAAGATAATGACGGGAATAGCGGTATACAGGGGTTCGCCCACTTTCCTATCAATTCTTTCAAAGATGGAATAACAATACTTCATAATGCTTTTGGAACCGTTGGGAACCTGAAAAGTTATACCAATCTTAACAGAACCACGACTCACGAAGTCGGTCACTTTTTAGGATTGTATCATACATTTCATAGTTCTACAGATTGTATCGAATCCAATTGTGAAACTCAAGGAGATAGAGTATGCGATACTCCAGTAACATTGCTTAATTCCAATTGTTCAAATCCTGAATGCAGCGGTAGTCAAATGATAGAGAACTACATGGACTATACAGGACAAACATGCAAGAACTCATTTACAGAAGGACAAAAGGTACGAATGAGATTTACTCTATTCGAAGAAAGAGAATCGTTGCTAACCTCTCTAGGATGTGTGCCTACATCAGAATATGATGTCGCCGTTACTTCTATTAAAGCACCCATAGGATCACTTTGCAGTGGCACCTTATTTCCAGAAGTTGTTATTTATAATTATGGAAGTCAAACATTAACTACAGCTACCATTCATTATTCTGTAGACAATAATTCTGCACAAACATTTAACTGGACAGGAAGTTTAAACTCTGGTGAAAATGAAGAGGTAGGCTTACCTACACTAACTGCAGGTGGAGGAAATCACACTTTTGATGCGTACACCTCCTCTCCAAATGGAAATACAGATTCGTATCCTTCTAATGATGGTTCTCAGTCTAATTTTTCCATAGGTACAGGTGGGATAGCCGAAGTAAATATCAAGTTGGATTATATAGGAACTGAAACCACTTGGGAAATTTTTCAGGGAGGGAATCTGGCTGCTTCAGGTGGCCCTTATAATGATAATAGCCCTGGCATAGTTTCTCATGATGTATGCCTCAACCCTGGATGTTATACCTTTTATATCTATGATGAAGGTGGCAATGGTTTTGATTTTTTAACTGGCCATTACGAAGTTCTAGATGGAGATGGGAATCAGGCAATATTTGGACAAAATAATTTTGGTTCTTCTGCTACTGGTGAATTCTGTATGGAGACCCCTGTTGGCGATCCTCCAGTGACCTCTTTCTCAGCTTCCTCTAACAGTATCTTTGAAGGTGAAAGCATCAACTTTACTGATACAAGTACTGAGAATCCTTCTAACTGGCATTGGCAATTCGATGGAGGATCTCCTGGATCGTCTACCGTTCAAAACCCACAAAACATTACCTATGCTTCTCCCGGAAGTTACACAGTGACACTTATTACAAGTAATGCATATGGAGCTGACACACGTACGCAAACGGCCTACATAACAGTACAGGAATTGGTACAAGAAAACCCTCCAACAGCTTCATTCGGCACATCTGAGAATAGCATTTTTACGGGCGAAAACATTGATTTTACAGATATGAGTACCGAGGATCCAACATCGTGGTCTTGGCAATTTACAGGAGGATCACCATCTTCATCAGCCCTTCAAAACCCTCAAAACATTACCTATAATTCTCCTGGGAACTACACCGTAACGCTAACTGCCACCAACGCACATGGTTCTGACTCGTATAGTTCCAACATTCAGGTTCAAGCGGTAGTAGAACAAAACCCACCGGTAGCTTCTTTTACGGCAACAGCAAATTCAATCTTAGAAGGCGAAAGTGTTCATTTTTCTGATACAAGTTCTGAAAATCCAACTAGTTGGTCATGGCAGTTTGATGGAGGTTCTCCTTCAACTTCAAATGCTCAAAATCCTCAAAATATAGTTTATTCAGCTCCCGGTAGCTATGCAGTAACGCTGACAACGAGCAATGAATTCGGTTCTGATACACATACTGAAAGTGGATACATTTCAGTTCAAGAAATTGTAGCTGGAGATGCTCCTATAAGTTCATTTACCGCCTCAAGTAACTCAATTTGCATTGGAGAAAGCCTTTCTTTTTCTGATACAAGTTCTGGAGACCCAACTTCATGGGCATGGGAATTTCAAGCTGGTGCGCCAGCTTCTTCTGACTCTCAGAACCCACAAAACATCGTTTATTCAACTCCTGGTACTCATACTGTCACACTGATTACCACAAACGAACATGGTTCTCATACTCGAACAGTAAATATCACTGTTCAGGCCGCACCTGACATTCTTCTAAATACGTCAGATATAAGCTGTGCCGGATTAACAGACGGTCAAGCTAGCGTGAATGCAAATGGAGCGTCTTCGATCATATGGAGTAATGACCAATCTGGAAATACCATCACAGGCCTATCTGTTGGGGATTACACAGTCACTGCAGCATCTTCTGCTGGTTGCGCTTCTACTCTTGAATTTAATATTTCAGAGCCATTGTCATTGGGTCTTACCATTTTTAAATCAGATGTATCCTGTCATGGACTCTCTGACGGTACGGCCTCAGCTTCAGTAACAGGAGGAAGTACTCCATATTCATATGACTGGTCCAATGGGATGGATGATGCGAATTTGAGCGGACTAGACCAAGACATACTCACTTTAACCATTACAGACGCCAGAGATTGTACGATTTCTGAAGAAATTGCCATTGTAGAACCTTCTGAAATTACAATTTCAGTGAGTGATATCGTCGCAGAAACTTGCGCCGGTTCTAACGGTTCAGCAATAGCCAATGCACTAGGAGGAAGTGGCTCCATTACCTACTCCTGGTCAAATGACACCCAAGAGCAGTCCTTAGCAAATGTTTCATTCGGGACGTACGTGGTAACTGCTACAGATCTTTCAGGTTGTTCTGTGAGCACCACATTTGACATTCCTTACGACTGTGAAGACATCACTCCTACAACGCAGCTAATCAGCAATCAATGTGGGGCTTCAGGATTAGAATTAGATGAATCTCTTTATTGCAATGCAGTACCTGGTGCAGAAATGTATTTGTGGAGCTTTACTTCTGCTACAGGAATGCTCATAGAAGAAATATATACGATGGGGAACAACAATTCTATAATGATTGGAGAATTGGATAACGTTACATACGGAGATCTTTTTAACGTCAGAATAAAGGTTGAGAAGAATCAAGAATGGGGAGAATGGGGAAATTCGTGTACAATTTCTATGGATAACGACCTTCCCTTGCTTACTCTATTAGAATCTGACTGCACATCAGGAATATTAAGCATTGGATACACTTTAAAAGCAGAAAGTAATTCTGGAGCCAATGAATTCGAATGGACATTTATTGTGGGTGATGATCAGAGCCAGTACTACACCTACATTGATCAAATTATGATCTCAGAAGACATGGCATTACTACCTGCAGAGGTAGTACTTGTGAGTGTAAAAGGTAAATTTGGAGATACTTGGGGAGAATCTGGTGCGCCTTGTTCCTTCACTTATGAAGTGATTGATAATGTAAATGGACTTCCAGATATAGATGATTCAATTCTCAGCCTATACCCAAATCCAAACTCAGGAGAACAATTTTCTTTGGATTTACATAACCTTCCTCCAGGAAATCACGTAATAGATATTAAGATTTTTGATTCCAATGGAAAACTCATTACAGAGTGGATCAAGCAAAATAACGGAATTACCCATATCTCAGAAACTTACAGTTTCGATAACAAACTATCTAAAGGAATGTACCTGGTTCAGGTAGATTTCGCGGGACGAAAGTACCAGCAAAAACTGATTGTTAAATGATATAGGGTGGAGACCAATTTTTTTGGTCGAAATGAAAGGGGGTTCTACCGCAAGGTGAACCCCTTTTTAGTTTCTATAGGTCTTGTTACGGATCAAGAATAATTTCTGGGGGCTAAACAAAAACTTGATGCAGCAATTTAGGTCTATATTGAATTGTCTGGATAATCGATTTGTAAATGTAGTGGGGTTGTATCATCTACGGAGACCAGACACTATCTATCGTTTTACAAACTTTTTAATTAATGTTCTTTCTTCTGTAATTAACTTAATAAAGTAAATTCCATTTGATAAATCAACCACATTTACAATGTTCAAGTCCGTAGTAATTGCTTTAATGGTCTTACCAGATATGTCAATAATGTTTATTTCATTAATCTTTAGTTCAGTATCAATTGTTAATCGGTTAGATGTTGGGTTTGGAAAGATTTCAATTTCTGAATTTAAATCTATGTGGTTGTTTATTCTTGTTGTAATAGGAACGGAAGGAATTACATTAATAGTAAACCCACCAGCTCTGAATATAATACCATTTTCACCAATTGAGTCACAATACATGTCAATGCACTCACTACCATCATCTATTGTTAGGCATAAATAAAATGGTCCGGCTGTTGCATATGTATGATTTGGGTTTTGAAGGACAGAAGTGTTCCCATCACCAAAATCCCATAAGTAAGTTAAATTATTTCCTGTAGCATTATTAACTATGGTTACATTTTCAGTAGTGTCAGGATAGATCACAAACCCTGAATTACATTGCAAAGGGTTTGTAACTCCTGTTACATTTATTGTGTCTAAGTAGTAACCAACACAAGAACCCTCTTGAAGTGTCGAATCATTAACTGTTAGTACCACAGTGAAATTTCCGTTGGTAATAAATGTATGATTAATGTTTGTTGTACTATCAATTGTGCCATCTCCAAATGCCCAATGTGATTGATTAAAATTACCTGTTGAAGTATTGGTAAAGGAGTAATTTCCATTTCCATTATCAGTATAGGTGTAGCTTGGATCTAAGCTTGAAATCGTTAAATCTAAAGTAACCAAACTGTCGCAACCATTACTATTACCTCCTGGAATACTAAATGTAGCAATATTGTTGTTGGAAGTATAGGTAATTCCATCTATCCAAGTCAACGAATCACATTCTGCTCTAGTATCTACTCCAGTGGAAGAATTGATAATAGTTAAATCTAAAGTAACCAAACTGTCGCAACCATTACTATTACCTCCTGGAATACTAAATGTAGCAATATTGTTGTTGGAAGTATAGGTAATTCCATCTATCCAAGTCAACGAATCACATACAACAATAGAATCAATGCTTGAAGTGGCGTTTATAGTTAAATTTAATCTTACAATACTATCACAACCCGCTGTAGAGCCCTCAGCAACAGGAAACATGGGAGTCGTTGTACTCGCGGTGTAAGTATTCCCATCTATCCAAACAAATGAATTACAAGCCATTTGTACATCTAATCTTATACCAACATCACATTGTGATATACGTGCAATTCTGTTTCTTCCAATAGCATTATAAGAGGTGAAACTACCTCCAATAACAATGTTTCCATTGGATTGTATGGCAGTGGTATATACTGTATTATCCGCTCCTATTCCTGGATTAAAAGTTGCATCAAGACTACCATCAACATTTAGGCGAGCAATGTTATTTCTAGGAGTTCCATCATAAGAAGAGAAGGAGCCACCAATAATCATTTTGCCATCAGGTTGTATGCTAATAGTTGAGATCGTGCTGTCAGCTCCTATTCCTGAGTTAAAAGTACTATCAAGACTGCCATCGGTATTGATACTGTAAATACTGTTTGTGGTTGTTTCATTAAATGTCGTGAACCATCCACCAACAATAATTTTACCATCAGATTGTATAGCAGTTGTTCGGACAGAATTGTTTGGATCTTTTCTTCGAATAAAGGAATAATCAACACTGCCATTGGTGTTGAGACGGCCAAAATAGTATTGGGTTACTCCAAGTGAGGTTCTATATTCTCCACCGTAAATAATTTTACCATCAGGTTGTATAGAGAGTGTATTGACATGGCTTGGTGCCATATTAACATTAAAACTATTATCAACGCTGCCATTTGAATGTAGACGCATAATATTGAGGTCATTTGTTCCATTATGATAAGGTAAGGTTCCTCCAATAATGATTTTTCCATCGGATTGTACAGCAATTGCATTAACTATAACAGAGGAGACTGTGGAGCAGCATCTTGCTGCAACATTAAGAGTAGGATCAATACTGCCATCAGTATTGAGGCGAACAATATAGTTTATGGCTGTTCCATTAAAGTAATTGAATTGGCCACCAATAATAATTTTCTGGTCAGGCTGTATAGCAATTGCACTGACTCCATAGTTTGGTCCGGTTCCAGTATTAAAAGTAGTATCAAGACTGCCATCAGTATTGAGGCGTGCGAGATGTTTTATGGCTACTCCATTGATGTCATTGAAAGTGCCACAGATAATAATTTTTCCATCGGATTGTATAGCACTGGAATATACCGTACTATTCGCTCCACTGTTAGGATTAAAAGTAGTATCAAGACTACTGTCAGTATTGAGACGAGTAATACCATGTCTATTGTTTAATCCAAAGAAATCGTTCCCACCAATAACAATTTTTCCATTGAGTTGTAAAGCGGTTCCCATGACACTCTGCCCTGCAGATAAACCAGCATTAAATAGAGTATCAAGGCTTCCATCGGTATTAATACGAGCAACACCATTTCTCCCTATTCCATTGAAGAAATAGAAATCGCCACCGATAACAATCTTTCCATCGGTCTGTAAAGCCAATGTTCTGACCTTAGCATCGGTTCCTGTTCCAGAATCAAAAGTGCCATCAAGGCTGCCATCAGTATTAAAACGGGCAATATTATTTCTTGCTATTCCATTGAAGGAAGGGAAGGAGCCGCCCACAACGATTTTCCCATCGGGCTGTACAACCGTAGTAAGAGCAGAATAATAGTTTGGAACTGTACCAACGTTAAAGGTATTGTCAAGGCTGCCATCAGAATTGATACGAGCAATATAACTTCTTGCTGTTCCATTATAGATATTGAAATCGCCACCGATAACAATTTTTCCATCTGCCTGTATAGCTGTTGTGATAATATAACCATCCGAACCTGTTCCTGTTCCGGGATTAAAAGTAGGATCTAAGCTTCCATCGGTATTGAGCCGAGCAATACAACGTCTGGAGGTTCCATTATAGAAAACAAATGACCCACCGATAATGATTTTCCCATCGGCCTGTATAGAAACAGTTTCAACACTATTACTAGCTCCAGTTCCAACGTTAAAAGTAGTATCAAGACTACCATCGGCATTGAGCCTAACGATATGACTTCTGGATGTCCCATTAAAGGAAGAGAAATAGCCGCCAATAACAATTTTTCCATCTGGTTGTATAGCTATTGTTCTGACGGAAGTAAGTTGAGAGGGTCCGAATATTCCAGTCCCTGGATTAAAAGTAGTATCAAGACTACCATCAGCATTTAGACGAGCAATACCGCTTCTGAATGTTCCATTATAGGAAGTGAACTTGCCTCCAATAACAATTTTTCCATCTGTCTGTATAGCCATTGTTCCGATAAGATCATTAGAGCCAGCCCCGGAATCAAAACCAATATCGTCAGGATTAAAGGTGTGATCGTTGCTACCATTAACTTGTGCTTTTCCGTTTAACGTAAATGCTGCAATTAATAACAGTGTTATAAAATATATTTTCGTTTTCATATTGTCTGATTTTAATGTTTGCCAACTTACGTGTGTGTGTTTGCCAGCAAACATATTCCCAAGTATTGTTAACTCTGTATCATTTAATAAATGATTAGATTGCATTTGGGCTTGTGACAAAGGTATTATGAAATAACGGTGATCATTTAGAAACGTTAATTTTTCCAATAAACGGTCATATTTCTCCTACAGATGGTAGTTTTTTTGATTTATTACTTGCAGAATACCCTTAACTCGTTATTTGATATAGTTCAGACTTAGTAATTTTCTTGTAATCAGAGACGAAATATCCATTGGAAATAGAAAAACTGATTTACCCGCAAAATACCAGAACGTAAATTGATTATGTCACCTATTTTTCGTTTTTCCTTATCTCATTCTTCACTTAAAAATGAAGCCGTAATCTCGATTATAACTGCATTTTTAAGATTGCTGAAATAAGAAAAACTCAAAGACTAAAGTGTCAGAATAAAATCAAAATGGTATAACTAGTTTGTTTGATTTTTAACAGTATACCCCAAAATAAGAAGCGAATTGTTTCTTAGTGGTTATTTGGTTGAACCGTTCTACTTTGTTCAAAAGGCCTTCGATCGTGCTCAGGCTGTAACCTTCGATGGGGCTAGACAGCTAGTCCTCCTTAAGTTTATCTTTCCCTCAAGTTTTGAACTTGCCCCCTTTGTTATGGATCAATCGTTATACTTGAATCAGTCTATTGGCACTATACCAGCCACGTTCAAAGCGATTTCATCAATAGTTGATGAGGCAGATGTGACATTCGATCATTTCCGTCGTCAAAACTTTTAGTTCACCAACCAATTTAAATCAATTATCATGAAATTCTTAAAATTATTACCCGCGATTCTTATCTGTTTCGCCATCGCATTCTCTTCCTGCAACTTAAGTAAAACTACTAAGGGGGCTGGAGTAGGTGTAATAGCAGGAGGAGCCATTGGTGGCCTAATCGGTCATAAAGCGGGAAACACTGCTGTAGGTGTTCTTATTGGAGCTGGAATTGGAGGAACTGCTGGAGCACTCCTTGGAAGAAAAATGGATAAACAAGCCGAAGAACTAAAGCGAGATTTAGATGGAGCTACTGTTCAAAGGATAGGTGAAGGGATTCTAATCACCTTCAATGAGGGACTACAGTTCAATGTGAATTCCTCAGACGTTCAGAGCAACTCCATACAGAACCTATCTGATTTATCTGAAATTTTGGAGAAATATCCAGACACAAACATTTTAATAGAAGGGCATACCGACAGTGATGGAACTGATGAACACAACCAAAATCTATCTATTCAAAGAGCTTCTGCAGTTCAAAAATCACTTATAGATACAGGAATTCCAATTACCAGAATCAGTACAATCGGATATGGAGAAACACAACCACTAGCAGATAATGGAACACAGGAGGGTAAGCAACAAAACAGAAGAGTAGAAATAGCTATTTATGCCAATGATAAGATGATAAAAATGGCTAAGAAAGGTGAGCTCGAATAGAGACTGCTCCGCTTGACTATCATGGAATGGTTATCATTCCATGATATCCTAACATTTTTAAGTGACGATTTTAAAGCATTAATTGGTCTTGTTTTATGACTAAATACAGATGCCTGACTATTAGAGATTTACACCAACTCAAAGGTCTTGATATACTACTCTTAATCAGCTAGTTAAGTAGCCACCCAACAAGATCTCTTGCATTCGCTCGGGTAGCTACTAGAAGTGTCATATCTATTGAAGTTTCCCATGTTTACATGCACTAATTGTCATTCAATAAATATGTACCTAGATGCAAATTTCTTTTTCTTTTGATATTGGACTAAAATTCTAGTTCTCTACAAATTTTAAGATTGCTCCCTCTACTAGTCATTACTTTTGTCCTAATTTCGGTCGCTCCGTCGGATGAAAAAATCTGAACACATAACAGCCATATTAAAACGTCTTCCAAATGAACCGGGAGTATACCAACACTATGATAAAGATGGAAAAATTCTTTACGTAGGTAAGGCTAAAAATCTCAAGAATAGAGTCTCCAGTTATTTCAATAAAAATAAGTACGAGAATGGAAAAACGCGTTTACTAGTCTCAAAAATAGCTGACATCAAGATTACAGTGGTCGAAACCGAGTTAGATGCATTATTGCTTGAAAACTCTCTGATCAAAAAGTATCAACCTCGTTATAACATTCAGCTCAGGGATGATAAAACATATCCATGGATTATCATAAAAAAAGAGCGCTTTCCACGAGTCTTTCCCACTAGAAACCTGATCAAAGATGGTTCAGAATATTTTGGACCATATGCGTCCGTTAAGAGAATGAAAGCTCTGCTGGAATTGTGCAAGCAGCTTTATAAAATCAGAACATGTAAGTACAATTTATCGGAGGAAAATATTCGAACCGAAAAATTCAAAGTTTGTCTTGAATATCATCTAGGAAACTGTCTCGGACCTTGTGTCGGAAAAGAATCTGAAGATCATTATAACAAAAGCATCGATGGCATTCGACAGATTTTAAAGGGAAACTATAATGAGCTTAGTAAAACATTAAAGCTAGCAATATCAGAACTAGCATCAGAATTAAAGTTTGAGGAGGCTGCAGAGGTAAAACGGCAACTGGACATTCTAGAGCAATTTCAGTCTAAAAGTACAATTGTTAATCCCGACATCCATAATGTAGATGTGTTTACGGTTACGAGTGACATGAAAAATGGATATGTCAATTACATGAAAATTAACAATGGCTCCATTATTCAAACATATACTACAGAACTAAAGAAGAGATTAGATGAAACGGATGCTGAACTGCTGGAGTTCGCTATTGTAGAAATAAGAAATCGATTTGAGAGTAATTCCAATACCATCTACATTCCTTTGGATCTAGAGCTCAAGATACCAGATGTGAAATTTCACGTACCGCAAAGAGGAGATAAGAAAAAGTTAATGGATCTAAGCATGCGAAATTCCATCTACTACAAGAGAGACAAGCAAAAAGAAATCGAACTAACCAATCCTGAAGAACATCAAAATCGGATACTATCCACTCTGCAAAAAGACCTGCATCTACCCGATTTACCTATTCACATAGAGTGTTTCGATAACTCTAATATTCAAGGAACTAATCCAGCGAGCGCCTGTGTCGTTTTTAAGAATGCGAAACCTAGCAAGACGGATTATAGAAAATTCAATATTAAAACCGTTGTGGGTCCTGATGATTTCGCCAGTATGGAAGAAGTTGTCTTCAGACGTTACTCAAGACTCATTAGAGAGGGGGAATCTCTTCCTCAATTGGTCATTATCGATGGAGGAAAAGGGCAGCTATCGTCTGCGATCAAAGCATTAAAAGAATGCGGCGCTTATGGAAAATTAGCTGTTATAGGTATTGCAAAGCGATTAGAAGAAATATACTTCCCAGGAGATACATTACCCGTTTATATCAACAAAAAATCCGAGAGTTTAAAACTGATTCAACATCTAAGAAACGAGGCTCACCGCTTCAGCTTATCACACCATAGAGACAGAAGAAGTAAAAATGCTTTTAACAGTTCTCTCGATGAAATCCCAGGAGTAGGTACAAAGACACAAGCAAAACTTTTGAAACACTTTAAATCTGTAAAACGCATAAGAGAAGCACAAAAGGAAGAACTTGAAAAAATAATTGGTCTAAAGTTAGCTGCAGTTGTGTGGAAGTATTTTTCTGAGAACTGATGCTTAAGAAAAATCAATCTCATCAAATTCATTGATGTTCCTTACTTTAACACCGCATGATTACTTTACTTAGAAAAAAGAGAAAGCAACTTATTCAAGAAAATGGAATGAACAAGTACCTAAAATATGCTATTGGGGAGATAATTCTAGTGGTGGTAGGAATTCTAATCGCTCTCTCTATCAATAACTGGAATAGCAATAGAATAAAATCCAATAAAATTGATAATACTATTTTCCAGGTGGTCCAAGATCTACGAATTGACGTTGATGTCGCCCAAAAAACACTAGATTACTATCTCCCTTTAGAAGATCATTATCATCAAATGATGAGTGACTCGGTAACATTAGAAGATGTTCAAAACTGTGAACCTTGTTTAAAATTGATTACACGAATGATTCCATTCACCCCTACACAAGTAGGCTTTGATCTTTTAAGAAAGCACGAGACAAATTTAAAGTCCCCTAGAGACACGTTAATTTTGGATATAAAGGAGTTTTATGGTGAATTTATGCCGCTTATGGAATTGATCAATCATATGATTCAAGATGACGTTACCAATAACTTGAATGATTGGAAAGAATCAAAAAAATGGTATGCTCACTGGATCAATGGAAAATACGATACTGAGTTCTATGAATATTTAGCCAATGACCCGTTTTACAAAAACAAAGTTGCTAGTTTTTATCTGATCATTTATAAGAACTATTTACTAGGGCTTGAGAACTATATAATTAGAGCCAAAGAACTCATTAGCAGAGGGGATTTCAAATAAAAAATATTTTCTATTTGATGACATTTTAATGTTAGTTCGATATATGAATAAATCATATTCAACCAATTAAAATTACGCATCATGACGAGAAAAACACTCTTTCTAACACTTACACTTTTCGCCTTATTTAATGTTACTTCTAGCGCCCAGTTTGAAGATGGAACCATTGCGCCAGATTTTACTGTCTCTGATATCAATGGAGACAGCCACCAACTATATTCTCTTATTGATGAAGGAAAAACCGTAGTACTCAGTTTCTTTTGGACCATCGATCCTGTTAGCTGGTCCAATCATTCTCAAGGTCACTTAAATGATGTATGGAACCAAAGAGGACCTAATGGAACAGGTGATTATTTCGTAATAGGAATAGAAGGAGTCGCTTCCACAACTTTGGAAGATTTAAATGGAACTGGAAGTAACACTTCCGGAGATTGGGTCAGCGGTACTCCATATCCTCTTGTCAATCTTGAAGCTGAGAGCACACTGCCCATGGATTATGAAATTAATTTCTATCCTACTTACTACGTCATCTGCCCAGAGGATACCACTGTGCGTCGAATCAGCGTTTCTTCACTAGAAAACTTTACAACGAATAATGGATGCACTGAAAACAACACTACTTCAATAGATAGTGAACTTGAAGAAAGTGAGTTTAGCATTTATCCTAACCCAGCTTCAGAATATATTCAACTGACACTTCCTGAAAGTATAACCGAACATTCTTTATTTACAATAACTGACTTCATGGGAAAGGTCGTTTTCAGTCAAAAAACCACAGATTTAGTGAGTGAGAGATTACCTTTAAATCACTTACCTAAGGGAGTTTATCTAGCAACTCTTTATACTAATAAACGCTCTATTTCTAGAAGAATAAGCATCCAGTAAAAGAATTAATCTTAAAAAACCTGGTCTGAAATTAGATTTTATAATATCAGACCAGGCACTTGATCAACCTTTTGCTACACCCATTTGCTCATCCAAGAATTTATCCGTTTGAAAACGAATAAGCGCTCGAGCCTGTTGTTTTTTATAGTGGTATGTCTCTTCTTCCTCTTCAATAGAAGTGTACACTTTCTTATTGAGCGACTTATCTGCAGCTAAAAGAGCAGATCGTTGTTGCTTCTTTTGCAGCGCCCATACGCTTACTTTTTGCTCAGCATCAGCATACCTAATGTCGTACTCTCCTAATGGGGTCAAGAGCTTTGCTAATACAGGAGATGTTTCAATAGCTAAAAACAGTAAGAAGATAAAAAAAGAAGGCAACCAAGGGAGCTCTCCCAGTGCCGCGACTCTTGCCATTAAACCGTCAAATCCATCGATAATAGGTTGGTTCAATTCCAATTGTGCTTTCTCCCTTTCTTCCAAGACGGCAAGCTTCTCTCCTATTAAGGTTCTAGTCTCTGTTCCTTCCGTCTTCATTGAACTCAACTCTGCCAGTGCTGCGTCATGTTTATCACGTTTCTCCTGATATACCGGTCCTTTCCCTAATATACCCGACCCAGCAGTTCCTTCAGCTTCTTGAATAAAAACAGCATACAACGCGTTCACTTCAGATTCCTTAGTCAAAATTCTTTGATCTATTTTTTCTATTTCGCGTTGCAATGCCAATTCTTCCTGCTCATAAATAAGTCCCACTTGAGCTTGGTTCTCAAGCGTCATTTCATTCTTCTGTTCCAGAAGTACTTGATCAATTTCCTTCTCGAAAATTTTCAATTCCAATGGTTTTGCGATCACCACAGCAATAATCAGTGCCAATAATAATCGAGGGGCAGCCTGCAATAACTCATCCATTTTGTCTTCTCTTTTCTTTATACTTGAGACTATAAATCTATCAAGATTAAATATGAGTAAACCCCATATAAGTCCAAAAGCGACAGATAGAAACACACTGTCAAATAACTAAGTATATGGGGTGCCGATAGGCCAACGCTATATATCTTGTTGACTGATCCGTTAGAACATAAGGGGTAATTCGAGAAGAAAGATGGACGCTCTGGGTAGCAGAGTACTTTGAGGCAGTAATATCTGAGCTATTCTAGTGGTATAGAGTTAGTACTTGGTTTGGTTTTTCATTTTAATGGAACTCGTTTCTGTAGGTTTTAGAGCGTTTTTCTGATTTTTAGACATGGCTCCGCCATACAGCTATGCCGTTCTTATTTTATGAGTTCATTTTCAGTAGTTTGGATTTAGCTATGTTCAGGTAATTCTTAGGAGGCCCACGTTTATCAAAGGTGATTAGGGTTACTAATTTTCCTGTTTTACAGCTCGGGCATTTTCTGTGCAGTGTGCCTTCTTCCTTTATGCAGTGTGATATGACCTCTGCGTTTCTATCTGCTAACTTCTGCTGTAAGTGAGCCAGCTTCTCCTTTTTCCATGCACTGCTTAAAAATCCATAGTGCCGTATGCGGGTAAATCCTTTGGGTAGGATATGCTGCTGGAATCTTCTGATGAATTCTTTAGTACTCAGAGTTTGGGTGGTGCGTTTTCCGCCTTGCTTGTAATTTTTTAAACTGTAGGTAACTTCTCTTTTTTCTTTATTTACTTTTAGTATGCGGTGGTTACTGATGGCTATTTTATGGGTGTAACGCCCTAGGTATTCTACTATGTTTTCTGCATTCCCCAAGGGTGGCTTGGCGTAAATTACCCACTTTTGGCGGAATAGAGAGTCGTATAAAGCTTGAGGAAGTTCTGGAAGTTCTTTTCGCAGTTCTGCCACCAATAGCCCTCTGAACTTTATACTCATAGCTTTTACGGAGAACAAAAAGTCTCCTTTGCCTGTTCCTTTTTTCCAGTTTCCTGATGGTGTGACTCCGCCCTTAGGCACTATGCAGTGCAGCTGTGGGTGGAGGCTCAGGTTCTGACCCCACGTGTGCAGGATGGCTATCATGCCCATTTTGGCTCCCAAGTGTTTGGGGTTGTCTCCAAAGGCGGATAGTGTGTTCCATGAGGTTTTGAAGAGTATGGGGTAGAGTATGTCTGGGCGTTGCAACGCTACCTCATTTAACTCTGATGGAAGCGTAAAAACAACATGGAAGTAAGGCACATTCAGCAGCTCTTTCTTACGTGCCTGAAGCCATTCCTCTTGCTTATGTCCTTGACAGGTAGGGCAGTGTCGGTTTCTGCATGAGTTGAACTGTAGGTGTAGTTTATGGCACTGTAGGCACCAGTCTAGGTGGCCTCCTAAGTGTTTAGTGCGGCATTTTCTGATGGCATGAAGGGTTCTGCTTCTCCATGAGTTACTGGCTATGGAGTCTAGCTGATCTGCTTCTAAATTTAAGACATCTGCCACGGTGTGTTTGGCGTACAGGGGTTACTGGGAGTAAAGTGTGTCTAGCGGACTAAACTTCACAGAGCTACCAGTATTAGCTACATGTAAGTATATGATGGTGGTTTGGATATGGGCGTGGCCTAGCAGTTCTTTTAGGCTCATGATATTCAGACCCGATTCTAGCAAATGTGTGGCGTAGCTGTGCCGGAGTGTATGGGCAGTGTACTTTTTCTTAGTGTTTACCTTAGAGCGGCTTTCTTTGATGACCCATTGTATGGCTCTGGTGGTGATGGGGAGAGGTTTTCCGTTATCGGTTACTTGACTGTTAAATAGATAGTTTACAGGGTTTTCTGTGGTGAGGTATGATTTTAACCCTCTGATAAGCATGTCGTTTAATGGCAGATACCTATCTGTGTTCCCCTTCTTTTTTTTACCAATAGTGTTTTTCGTTCGAAGTCCACATCTGACTGGAGTAGATTACAGAGCTCATAGCTACGCAGTCCGCAGCCGTAAAGAAGAGATAACATGAGTCTGTGCTTAAGGTATTTAGGAGACTTGAGGAGTTCTTTAACTTCTGTTCTATTTAGAACTACAGGCAGCTCGTTTTGACGTTTAATCTGAGGGAGTGCTACTCTTTTCTGCTCCATCCCTAGCACTTTATAAACTGCTCTTAGCCCAAAGATGGTGTGCTTAAAAAAGCTTTCCGAAGGGGTTTTATGTAGGTTCTGGCAGTGATAGAGGTAGTCATTTATCTGCTCCTTCTCTAGAGTTTCTGGGCTTTTATTATAGTGTAATGCCAGGTGAGAGAGGCATCTCAAGTAGTTGTTTAAGGTGCTTTCTGACTTTCCGTTCACCATAAAACTTTTGGTAAGTTTGTTTACTAATGGTACAAAATCGGGAACTTCCTCTTGTGCTTTTTGTAATAGTGTTTTACTTTTCTTTTGGTACATTCCTTTTGGATTTAATAGTTGTACCTATATTACATATCCTAACTGGGGATAGTTACTTCGGCTTACGAGGGTATCCGAGGATTAGTTCAACACCGTATACAATGCATAACTAGCCGCGATGAAAGCCATGACAGCTGTAAAGAAAACAGTACCGCCTATACCAGCAAATTTTATCTGTTCTGATTTCGGACATTCAGATAATAGGTCCGTGTCTGTGCCGGAGCACATCCAAAAAAATTCCTTTAACATGTCGATTGAGTTCTTGGGGTTTACCAGTGAAAAACGTAAATTACTCTTTAGATGTTGTAATTCCATTAGTTAGATTACTTTTAACATATGACAGAATTGATTGAAAAATTTTATTCATCCTTTGACACTTTGGATGTTGAAGGAATGGTTTCATGCTATCATCCCGAAGTCGTTTTTAAGGATCCTGCTTTTGGACAACTTAAAGGAGAAAGAGCCACCAACATGTGGAGAATGCTCTGCTCCAATCAAAAAGGAAAAGAGTTTAAAGTTACATACTCCAATGTTCAATCAAGCGGAGGTACAGGGTCTGCGAACTGGGAAGCTCATTATCTATTTAGTAGAACCAATAGAAAAGTACATAACAAAATCTACGCTCGTTTCAAATTCAAAGACGGCTTAATCATTGAACATGTTGATGATTTTGATCTTTACAATTGGTCCAAACAAGCTCTTGGAACCAGCGGAACTATTTTCGGGTGGACGGGGTTCTTTAGAAAAAAATTACAACGCCAAACAAGTGGATTACTTGACAGATTTATGTCTGCCAATAATTAACGAAGAAAAATTTTAACGTTTAATTCAAAGTGTTCATTGTTTGTCTTTTCGTCACCCAACGAAATGAAATAGTGGCTAAGACACCCAATACAGAAAAAATGGATAACAGGAAAAAAACGTACTGATGCCCTAGAGGAAGACCTGGATATTTATCTAAAAAGTAACCCATTAACGGGGCCATATAAATATCTGGAAGGTACCCAACGACAGAAGCGATTCCTACTACGGTCCCCGTAATTCCAAGCGGAATTTTAGCCTCCCCCATGATGGCAAAATACAATCCTCTCATTGCATAAACTCCTAGGCAAGTAGAGGAGACAACCACCACAAGTAAAGTAAGAGAATAATAATTCTCTGGTGCTAGTGACATAGACAACCCTCCAAAAAACATCAATCCAAAACAAATAAAAGAAATAGTTGAGGCCTTAAATCGATCGGCTGTTAATCCAGCTACAATTGCCGCTACAGGTCTTAACCAAAGAGCTAACGACCCCACTTTAGCGGAATCTATATCATTGAATTGCAGAACATCCTTAGCTAAGAGAGAAAAGTCATCAGTGACTCTATATCCTGAATACGCGCATAAAATGATCACCGCTTGAAGCCAAACTTCAGGCTTCTTTATCACCTCCCTAATCTTATCGAATGAAACTCTTTGCCCGAGACTTGCGTTTTTCTCAACATTTTTGAGTCCTATAAAAACCACTAGAGATGCGATGAAAACAAAAGCAGTAAAAAACCAAATAACATTTTGAAGAGCCAATTTCTTTTCTTCATAGCTAATATTCTCACTATCGCCTGGCATAAAAGCTGCCAAAATCCAAATAGCAGCTGTAGAAACTAAAGCCGCCACCAACCCTCTCCCTCCATCTAGAAAACCAAAGGCTTTTCCTTGTGCGTCCTGCCCTCCTATCATTCTAGTCGTTCTCATTAATGAGGCCCAGAAAAGCAAGATTGTAGTCATTCCCCAAAAACCATATAACCAAAACAATACTCCCACAGGTGGAATAAAAGACAACATCACTCCGCCAAACGCTGTAAATAATAGTGCGACTGACATTAATCTCCTTGGAGAAAACCGGTCAGCCAAAGGGCCTCCGAACAAATAAGATCCGATAGCTACAAAACCATAAACAGAAAAGAATAAACCCAATTCTATATTGGAAATTTTGAATACTTCTAGTAGTGTTGGTTTAAAAATTCTAGGTAAAACAAAAGGAAGAAAAAAGATCACTTCTCCAGCAATAATCAATGTTAAAAGTAACCAAGCAGACCTATTCATTTAATTCACTTTCTATTAATTCAATGTATAAACCAATTCTTTAAGTTGGCTTAATCAGTTAATTATCTTATATTTATTGTATCTACAGCACCAACTTTTCTCTGATGAAATTCACTATAGACGACTATCAGCTCATAGAAAAAAGAACTCAGGTTCTTACAGCAAAGATCAATACTTCTGGTCAATTTTTAGCAATTGGAGATAAATCAAAGTATTTTTTTGGGTTGGATAAATCTGAATTGACTGAAAGAAATATCACAGAATTCCTTTTAGAGGAGGAGATCGCCTCGTTTCAGTCCGCTATTAAACAAGCTTCTGAACAAGAGGAAAGCATGATTCTAGAGTTCCAGTTGATTGGTAAGGCCAACAACCTCCATCCGATGAGATGCGAGATCTTTGAAAATGATGGTGTTGTATATATGAGATGTTTAGACGTAAGGCACACTAACCTTAACAATCATTCCATTACCGACATTTCTAAAATTTCTAAAATTGGGCCTTGGTATCATGATCCTATTAATGATATTACTATTTGGTCGAAAGAATGCTATAAAATATTTGATCTGGATAGCTCTACGGAAATCACTCCTGATCTCTTTTTAGAATTTTATAACGAAGACGATCATAAAGTGCTTCTTAAACACATCGAACTGATCTATTCTGAGAAGAAACCTTACGAATATATTGGACATGTAACCACCAAAAACAATATAAAAAAATGGGTGAAGACAATCGCCGAGCCAGTGATTTTTAATGGAGTTGTTGTTTTTGTAAAAGGATACAATCTAGATATCACTAAGGAACATAACTTGATAAAATCTCTCCGTCAAGTATCCAGAAGACAGCAACTCGCTCTTAAAGGAATTCGATCAGGTCTGTTTCATCATGATCTGGTTACAGATCTACTTACATATGGGCCGAATTTCAAAAAGATGATTGGGATCAATGGTAACAAGTCAAGGTTGCTGGCAAATGAGCTATGGACTCGAGTTTATAAAGAGGATTTGGAGTTAGCCAGAACTAGACATAAGGAACAATTGGCATTGCCTACCGATCATTATTTTAATCATTATAGACTGGTCCACGAAGATGGAAAAATCGAGCATTACGAAATATATGCTTGGAAAGATCGAGATCGGCATGGTCAACTCACTGAAATGGTGGGAAACATGATCAATGTAGAAAAAAGAGTGACTGCTGAAAAAGATGTAGAGCTGTATTTAGGTCGTCTGGAAACCATTATTGACAATGCATTTTTGTATACTCTGCTTTTAGATGTAGATAGGACTATCCTAAACGCAGATAAGAAATCCGTTCAGTATATTCTGGAAGAGTTTGGTGTAGATAATGAACAACCCCGAGGCAGAGCCTCGAGGAATTCTATTGATTAAAAAAGAGACGAGACGATTTGAAGAAGTCATTCAAGCAAATCACTTGAATAAATTCTTACACGAATTTGAAAGAGCCTTGAAGGGAAACAAAATTTATAATGAACTTGAACTTGTTTTAGGTAATGGTGGCTCCTTATGGGCTGGAATTCAATATACTCCAATCCTAAATAAAGATGGTATTTGTGAAAATGTAATCCTTTACTTTATAGATCTTTCAGAAAGAAGAAGGGCTGAACTCTTTCGCGAAGCTGCGGAACAGAAATTTCTGCAAATAGAAACTCTTAAGAGAAATATTCTCACAGGACTTAGTCATGAGATTATATCTCCCATGAATGGAATTACAGGGGCTGTTGAACTGATGAAGAGCAAAAATACTGATACTGAAACCATGGAACGAGCAGTGAGTATCATAAGCGAAAGCTCTGAAAGGCTTTTAGATACAGTAAACAAAATCACTAATCTTAGTCTTCTCAATTATGAAAAGAACAGCTACCCTGAAAAAGTAATCGATATTAAGGAAGCCATAAAAGAAACCTATGAGAAGTATCTCCACATGGCTAATAAAAAGGATTTGGTAATGACCATTTCCCTTACAGATGAGCAATTGTTAGTAAAGATCAACAAAACGATGCTCGAAATTGTGCTGAGTAATTTGCTGAACAATGCAATCAAATATACTGATGAGGGACATGTTTCCATCAAAATAAAAAAAGAACCGCATTCTGATTTAGTAAATATCACCTTTAACGATTCAGGAAAAGGGATTCCTGCTGACAGTCTGAACCGTATCTTTCTGGATTTTGAACAAGAAAGTTTCGGATTCGATCGTAAATATGAAGGATCAGGGATAGGACTCAGTATTTGTAAAAAATATCTCGTATCTGCTGGAGGGAACCTTTCTGTAATCAGTCAAGAGCATAAAGGTTCCACTTTTATAGTATCCTTACCCTTGGTTTGATGCTTTTGATCAGAATTGTAACACCATCCCCTATTCACTACAATTCTGTATAAAGTATTCTATTCATAAAATCTTTCTTAGTAAACAGCGTATATATTAAATGAAAACGTTGTCTTTATTTTCTATTGTCATTTTCATTTCATGTTCAATTGCTGAACCAACTAAGCACGAAATAATACAAAGAAAGCCTCTTTATGAACTAATAGATGAGCTCAACTTATCCAAGTCTAACCTTTCTGTTTTAGTCGATAAAAGTGATTATACATTACAAGTGACAAGTAATAGTCATATTCTCAGAACTTACCCTGTAGTATTAGGAAGTAATCCTATTGATCAAAAACTAATGCAGGGAGATAGGTGTACCCCAGAAGGAGTTTTCCATATTAGAGATTTGTATCCCCACAATCGATGGTCAAAATTCATTTGGTTTGATTATCCCAATGACCAATCTCGAGAAAATCATAGACTAGCAAAACAAAAGGGGAGCATACCAGAAAATGCTACTATAGGCGGGGAAGTGGGAATACATGGAGTACCTGAAAACTGCGATTATTATATCGATGAAAAGATCAACTGGACCTGGGGATGTATCGCTCTAACTACGGTTGATATAGAGGATTTATACCGCTGCATGCAAAAAGGAACACAAATCACCATACAACCTTAACACTATAAACGTCAGTTTTGCCTAGCTTTATACTTAGAAACCCTATAACTAATTCTGATGCGTCTATTTATTACTGGTCTTCTAATATTTACTCTTTCCTGTGGAGATCTGGGAGAAGATGTTGGACTAAAGAGAATTTTACCTCCGCCTATTGAAGCAGATGTCAAGGCCATCATAGAAATTCCAGCCGGAACATTAGACAAATATGAGCTCAGCAAGGGCAAGCGAACCATAGAACACGAATACAAAAATGGAGTTCCCAGAGTTGTTCAATATCTGGCCTACCCCGCTAACTATGGATATGTGCCAAATACAATGTTAGCTAAAGAAAATGGAGGAGATGGAGACCCCCTAGACATATTCGTCCTAGGAGCAGCCGTAAAAAGGGAAACGACTCTCAATGTTAAAATTCTAGGAGTACTTAAACTTTTAGATCGAGGAGAACAAGATGACAAACTAATCGCCGTGAGCCCAAATACTCCATTTTGGAAACTTAACTCCCTAGCCGAATTAAATGATGTATATCCGGGCACTTCGGAAATTCTGGAAATATGGCTATCTAATTATAAAGGAAAAGGCAAAATGGAATCCAAAGGGTTTGAAGAACGGGAAGAGGCAATGAAAATTCTAGAATTAGCTAAAACCTCTGAGGACCACTAATTAATCACGATTGTCACTTTTTGTGAGAGATGCCTCAAAATGATGCGTTATTTTGGAGCTTTAAATGATTCATTATGGTTTTAAAAGTCCTATTAAGTTCGTTGGTTTTACTAACATGTGCTTCTACTCCGGCAAATCTGCCTGAAGACAGAAAGAAATCCTCTGGAGATGACATTCACTCCTACTGGTTTAATGGTCAAGCAGAAATTTCTAGTTACGACTTAAAACAAGCCAGGTATGGAGAAATACATGAGGGGCATTCTGTGATGGTATTTGTTACTGAACCGTTCAATCCTGATAAAAAGGTGAAATCTGACTATGGTTCCGATATAGATGTTGACGTTTTAAAACTCAACCATACTAAGAAGTTCAATACTGGAATATATCCATACTCCATGATGACCAGTACTTTTTTGCCTGTAAAGAATACTGAACATTCCTTAAAAATTAGTTCTTCCAGCCAAGAGTGGTGTGGGCACACGTATATGGAACTCCAGAATCAAGAAAAGTTTGAAATAGATATTCGTTCCTATTTTGAAGATGAAACACGGTCTCTCTCAATAAGTAAAGAACTTCTGGAAGATGACATTTGGTCAAAAATCAGATTGAATCCAGATGAGTTACCCACTGGAGAAGTAAAGATGATTCCAAGCTTTTTCTATCTGCGATTAAAACATAAGGATACAAAGGCTTATTCATGCGTCACAACCCTCAATAAGGGTCAAGAAGAGCACACGTATATAATTGAATATCCTGAGCTTAAGAGAACTCTAGCTATTACGTTTGGTGCCGATTTTCCTCACAAAATAAACTCATGGGATGAATCATACCCTGATGGATGGACTGATGATTCTCCAGTGATTACAACTACCGCTACTCTTATGAAATCGATTCTGTCAGATTATTGGAACAAGAATTCAGTAAAGGATTCTGGCCTCAGAAAGCAACTCCAATTAAATTAGCCCCTATTTTATCCAAGCTTATGAAAGTGCTGTTACCATTGTTTTTTCTTTTTATCACATTGGCCTCTTGCCAATCTTCCTCCTCTTCAAACTCAAAAAAAACTGAAGATGAAATGAAGGAAAACACTCTCCCCTCTTCTGTTTCCATAATTGAAGCTGCTCACCAAAAGGACCTATTCATGTCAAAGAAAAATGTGGCTTTTGACATTCAATTGTTTTTCGGAGGTTCGGAACGACTCAATGGAAGAATAATACTTTCAGCGGATTCAAAAAATGGAAAAATCGAGAACGGAGACGGAACCGTTATTCTATTTAATAATGACACGGTTTTCTGTTCACCAGAAATTGAAAATCTAGGCAGCGCTCGATTTGCAGCTTATACTTGGTCGTATTTTTTCATGTTTCCTTATAAATTGAGTGATGGCGGTACACAATGGAACGACTATGAAAATGGTCAATTGGGAGAGTTGGATTACGATGCCCAAAAGTTAACTTTCACAGCTGGTACTGGAGATGCTCCAGAAGATTGGTACATTATGTATTCTGATCCAGAATCACACCTCATCAATACAGCAGCGTATATTGTGACCGCTGGAGGAACAATTGAGGAAGCTGAAGAAGATCCTCATGCCATAGAGTACTGCGATTATAAGCAAGTAGATGGAATTCCTGTATCCACTACATGGCGTTTTTGGGAATGGAGAACAGATAAAGGACTCACTAAACAATTGGGTAATGCGACTATCTCCAACATGGAGTTCTTAACTGTTTCTGAAGAATTTTATTCTCCATTAGCGAACTATCAAAATGTTTCCAAAGATAATTTGACACATTAGTCGTTGATTCTTAATTTAGTCGAATGAAAATTTGGTTATGCTTGATTGCAGTATTATTCATTCATTATGAATCTTGCTCACAAAGAGAGATGTTCGTTCAGCTCCCCGCCTCCACCGTGGAAATTAATAATCGTCACTTTTTTATTCAAAAGGTAACTGACCGTAGAGAAGTCACCAATACCATCGGATATGTAAGAAAAGGAGCTTTCAACACTTGGATTAGAGCCAATTTCGCAGGGGATTTAGAAAACTATCTAGACAATTATTTTGAGCAAGTACTGCCTCAAAAAGAGGGGTTTTTACCAATAGAAATTGTAATTAATACGTTTGAAGTCAATGAGACCGCTCAGTATGGAAAGGAAGTCTGCTTACTACTCATAGACTGTGATTTCCTAATTGCAACCGACACTATTTTCAACTATAAAGAAGACCATCAGTTAGCCACTGGAAACGCTGAAAAGCGACATAGTGAAAATATCATAGTCGGCCTCAAAGATGCGCTGGTTCAACTCAATACTATACTAAAAGCTAAAGGGTATTACAATGGTCTTGTCCTCAATGAAGACGACTATATCCCTGACTCGTACAATTCAAACTCAGAAAGGACAGACTACACTCAAGACCTGGAATCCGTATTGAATCCTACCATAGAAAATAGAAATGTGATGGCAATTGGTTATCAAATTGGTGGATTAACTCTTCTCGGGTTTGATTATGAAGTAAGGGTATCAGATTATGCCGGAGTCCATTTTGGAGCTGGACTAGCAGGGTTTACTGCTGGATTGAAAATTCATACCAACGAATCCAAAAATTCGTCGTTTTTTAATCTCAGTTATAAGGACGGTGGATTCGGACTAATAAGTGTAATGGCTGGTGAGTTTGGCGGAAAGATCCGCTTCAGTAGGAAGTCAGACTTTGGACTTCATTTACAAGGCGGTATCATGGGAATTTTAGATATAACTGAAGAAGCAAAACAATTGATTTTTGGAAGTACTAATGGAGCTAACATTCCCGTTGCTCTTTTATCCATTGGAATAGGATTTAGCTGGTAACACATGACTCGTAATTTCATTATCTACAAACCGGCGAGAGTGCTCTCTCAATTTATCACCAACTCTAAAAACAAGAGAAATAAGCTTCTTGGAGAATTAGGGGATTTTCCTAAAGGGACTATGGCTATAGGACGACTTGATGCCAACTCAGAAGGCTTGCTTTTCTTAACCACTGATGGAGGTGTAAGTGAACTTGTAAGAAGTAATAAATTCGAAAAGGAGTACTATGCACAGGTAGATGGTGACATTACTGAAACCGCTTTAGAACTATTACAGAAAGGCATTGAAATTGGTTTTGAAGGGGGGAAATACATCACTCAACCCTGCAAGGTGAAAAAACTCTTGATCCTGCCAAAATTAAACCTCAATGACTTTAAAATTCGAGGAGATCATCATGGTCCAACCAGTTGGGTTTCTATTACTTTGAGAGAAGGAAAATTCAGACAGGTACGAAAGATGACAGCCGCTGTTGGGTTTGCCACGCTCAGACTGATTCGGATAAGAATTGGTAATGAACTTCTTAATGACATGGAACCTGGAGAAGTAAAGGAGGTTCGAACATTCAAACTACCGGAATACTGATCTATTCTGTTATTATGCTACTTAAAAATGGCCGGATACCAATTCCCACGCTGAGAAACGTAGATTTTGCCTGAACGTCAATTTTTTCTTGAGTGTGCTCAGTCATATCATTTTTAACTTCATACTCAATAGACACTGAACTACGTGTAATGTAGATATCAAGATAACATGGTATACTGGTATTGAATAAAAATTTTACTCCTGCTTTGTAAGATAGCTGGGGGTTAAACTTTGGTTGAACAATGAATTCGCTGAATTGATTGGAATTGGCTTCTCTCAGTACAAATGAATAGTCTCTATGATCCCATGCTGCAACTCCCAGTTTCACTCCAGGCAAAAGGGCTAGATTTTTGCTCAGATTCAATCGGTAATTTGCCCCGAGCAAAAAACCATTGTATCGAAAGCCAGTAAGAGTAGAATTGGTTTCATCCAAATCAAAATCATGGTACAAAAAATAAGATGGATGCCTCTCACGATGAGTTTGATCAAATTGAGACCTACTTACAGACAAACTCTTATGTAAATAATCCAATTCCATTTCTATATTATTTGCAAACCTCCAGCCAAGGGCTATGTTTACATCCACCGCATCCAACTTCGTAAAAGGAAAAATATCAAGGGCATACTTGGGCTCTAGATCATATTGATAATTCGCTCTACTATATCCTAAACCAAATTCACAGAAAAGTCTAAGTGTGTCACTCTGAGAACGAGCAGCAAATCCCATTAGAAGCAAGCAAAAGATGATCGCTAATTCTTTCATCTTAGTACAAAGTAATTTCAGAGGTTTCATCTGTGAAAGTGGTGCCATCTTTTAGAATCCATGTGACCTTAAATTGATGTATTTGTCCCAGAGTAGGAGCTTTATCCAATACCAAGTCTATATTCTCCACCATAGGGTCGTCTTCAAAGCCCTTTGAATACACATTGGTTATCCCAGTTCCTTCACTTCCATCAGCTGGTAGCGTATGAAAATAGTTTCCTATTAAAAAATAGAATAAGTCAGACAGATTTGTTCCTAGAAGGTGTTCTTCGTCAAAGTCTGAATTGCTCGTAATCATCAAACTATCTAAGGCATTCATATTTCTAGGAGGAGTCTCAGTATCATAATACCTTCCACTTTTTGAGATCTCCTTAGAGTTCATTTTTAACTTGATGGTATAATTATCGGCAGGTATAGAATCTGACCCATTGACTTCTGGATATTCCTCATTGGTATCTGCATTTGAAGCTTCCATACCTATCCATTCATACGTAAGTAAGATATCACCTTCACACGAAATAAGCATAGCAAGAGCCACGATAAACGCATAATAAATTGCTCTCATTTAGTTCGTAAAATACTAAATAAAGTAAGCCGGTACTTAGGTAACCGGCTTACTTCATTTTCGAAGTTGAATTTTTATCTTATTGACTTATCGACGACTTGTATCTATTGTAAAAATACATAGGTAAAAAGCCGAAGTTAAGTACCACTATTCCTAAAGTGATTAAAATTCCAGCAAAAGGCCAATGTTGAAGCTTAAACAATGCTCCGCTTGAGATTAATGCTGCCGATACATATCCCAGGATATACATGATTCCTTTCATAATTATTCGATTTTTAAGTGTTAATAATAAAACTGTTTGTTCTTGTATTTTCTTTATGCCTTCTGCTCCAAAAGCTTGCAATGAATGATAATAGGCTTCATAAAAATTCTTTTGGCCTTCTTTCTCTAACACGCAACATATATGGTCCACTAAATCATCGGCCAAGTGTTCCATCGTAATTCCTCTTTCTTCAAGATCTTGAATTATAAATTCAATTTGAGTATCGCTCAAGTTCATTTTGACGTAGGTTTTGAGTTCAACAAAATGTTCATGGTAGCCACAAAATCCGCAAGTTCATTTATCCGCTCTGCCACCACAGATTTACCGGTTTTGGTAAGTGAATAGTACTTTCTCACCCTCTTTCCTATATACTCTTTCTCCGTCTTTAAAATTCCATCAGCTTCTAATTTGTGAAGCGTGGGATAAAGTGCTCCTTCAGTAATTTCTATTTTACCAGCGGTCAGTTCTTTTACCTGCTGAGTAATTTCATAACCATACATCCGGTTGTTCTCTTTAAGAAGTTTCAAAATGATTGGTTGCAATGTTCCTTTTATTAAACTCTTTGAATACATAACACAAATATACATAATTTTATTATGCATTGAGTAAATATGTATTCTACCGTCATATGAAAATGGCTACTTCATGAATTTGAATATTGGAGTAGAAGCAATTTTTATAGATTTAGTACCTTCAAACCTTTAACCCACGAATGAAAGTGCTCGATTGTACAGGGGAAATTGTTTACGAGGAAACTGTAAATTTGAATTCAGGTGTGAATCAGCTGAAAGTCCCTGCTTCAGGAATCGTGACTCTGTGAAGATAGCCTCAACTAGAAAGTTGAGCGAGTTTTCTTAATTCCTCACTAATCTAACACTCTGTGAAATTGATTCTGACTTTAAAGTCAAAACATAGACTCCTTGACTAACATAACTAGGCACATCAACTCTTATCTTCTTAGAATGATTATAGTCTTGGCTTAAAATCACATTCCCTAAAAGATCTTTTAGCTCAACTGAAACAGAATGACTTTCCGCGAATGCATTTCCTGGATGTACATTGATTTTATTACTAAATGGATTCGGATACACCTCAAAGAACTTATCTGCTAACTTTTCATCTACGCTTACAGAAGAATTACATATTTCAGAAGAGACTATCTCCAAATCCGAAACTTCGACAATAACATCTATTCCTTCTACAATCGGGGGTTCCTGAACTGGATTATGCACTGAAGTGACGGCAGTCAATTCAGTCGTGATAAGAGAAATAGGAATTGAACTACAAGCACTCTGTCCTTCTGAGCTTACCAATAGTAAATAATTGCCTTCCGAGTTTAGTCCTATCAAAAGAATTCTGCCATCTTCCAATTGTTTTCCTCTTGATAAAGCTTGGTAACCAAAAGCGGTGTATCCTGTTAAATTAGATACTGAAAGATCATTTGATACATTGTAAAAGATGGCCGTGGTATCGTTCAAACTTGTTGAAGAACCCAGCTGAATAAACCCATCATCTGAATGGCCCACAGTACTATTTAACCAAGAATTCTCGTCAGCTTTTTCATATTCCATAATTGAAGTAACAACTCCATTTACATCTGTACTTAATGCATAATTGTTTCTGAAATTAAATGCAGTTGGATGAGTTATACCTCCACTTACAGTAATTCCTCCGCCATCTCTATAAATAAGTCCCCGGACACCTACTGCTCTATCAAGTTGATAGCGCTTGTACCAAAGTGACTCAACACCATTAATAGCCCATATGAATAAGGAATGAACTTCATCAGGTCCATTGTAATAATCTCCAGATAAATAGTAAATGCCGTTTTCTCCTTTGGTAACAATATCTGCAAACACTCCATTACCATCTATTTCATAAATCCGCTGAGATATTAGAGTTCCTTCTGCACTCACTCGAAGAATTTTGGTCCCTTCATTCGTAACACCGTGACGGATGAAAAGAGTCAGACTACCGTCATCTTCTTCATACATGGCTAGCATTCTGTAGGTGCAAGATCCGGTAAAGGTCTTTGACCATATTACATTTCCAGAAGAATCAATTTTATAAACCTGAGAACCGCAACCAATCGTAAGACCCTGCTTACTAGCACCAGAAACTAAAAAATTACCATCACTTAGAGAGAGAATCTGAGTGAAGTCATCTTTTAGAAGTGCTTTATACCGTTTGCTCCAGCTAATATTGAGTTGTTCATCAGTTCTGATAACAATCGCCATCGAAGAATCATTCAAACTCGAAGAACCCCATCCAGCAATTAAAAACCCATCGTTTAGCTCTTCTACATCAGTCAAAGTAAGGGTGAAATCAGCATCAAACTGCTTTTCTATCAACTCTTGACCGAAGCCAAATTGGATAAAAAAAAAGCATGCAAGTACTATAACGATTGATTTATTTGAAGAATTTAGTACCATGGTAAAAGGGAAAGAGATTTCATGTAAAACTACTGCTTAGTACTCAGTAATTCAAACGAATAAACAATAACTATCTCACTTATCAGTTATCACTTTTAACGACTTTTTTTGTTATGATTTCTCCATTCGTGAATTGAACCTTTAGCACATAAATAGCTGCAGGAAGTGACCTTAGGTCTATCCATTCCTCCATTAGTATATTCTTCACTTCTGTACCGTCTATATTCAGTAGCTGTATTCTCTTTAATCTCTCCCTGGAATTTATATTGAAATGAATGAAATCAGAGGAAGGGTTAGGATATATACTGAACTTGTCGCTAGTACCTAAAGAAAAGATATCATTTGTTTGACCTACTGTAAGCGTTGTATCCAAAGTAGCAATGATGGCATCAAACCCACTGATAGGACATACACTCCCTTGATGGTATTCTATCTCTATTTGATAGTTCCCCTCCATTAGAGGTTCTACCAAAAAAGTATCTATACTATGGCATATCGTTGTATCAAAGTAGCCACAATACAGCGGGAAGATCTGAATCACCCCATTGCTCTCCTGCACCAGTAAATGAACCAATCCTTCCTCACAATTTCCAGTGTATGATAAATCGGAAACAATCCTTATGGTATCGGCTGATGTAGGATTGATAGGAAGAATGGTCATCTGATTAAGACCCTGTCCAAAACTGTTTGACGAAACAAGAGCAATAACCACCAGCAGTGCTATTTTCATAAAGGAGATCAGTACTTTTCTCATGATGCCTAATTTATCTATGCAAATAAGTTACATAATCCTTCCCAACTTCAAAGTGCATTTAACATTTTAACGACTGAATTACACAATCACAAAAGCTTCAGTTCACCAGACTATTCTAAAAACGCACCAAATTCAACTAGATAAAAACCGCTATTGAGGCTCTAATTTTCAGCAAATCTTTTACATATTTCTATAGGATGTTTATTAGCATTGGATACATACGAATTATCAGAAATAAAATCATCCAACTACTTGTACTCTTTCTTTAACAAGGAAAACACTATCGAATCTGAAATATCCAAATCCCTTTTATAGTGCTCTCTCAAAACTCCCTCTTGTGTAAACTTCAGCCTTTTGATTATGTTTAATGAGGGGTGATTCTCAGGACTAATGAGCGCCTCTACTCTGTTCAAACCCATTTTATCAAATCCATACTTGACAACACTGTATAGTGCCTCGGTCATCATCCCTTTACCACGGTATCTTTCGTACAGAAAATAGCCAAGTTCAGCTCGCTCATGCTGCGGATCCCAATTATGAAACCCACAACTACCAACCACCATTTCGGAATCTGTTTCTATTAAATGCCACATCATAAAATCAGTAGTCACGTTAGCAAACCTGCGTTCATATCTGTTCATATCTGAACGCAATGCCTCTAAAGAATCACATCCATAAAATGCCAATTGATCTTCAATTGATCTCAGCTTAATACTCTCTGCATTCTCTTTTGTAAGCTTTCTTAGATACAATCTTTCCGTTCTCATATCTCTTTTTCCTTTCGTGCCAAAATAACCAGATCATTCCATGATTCATCCGGTCTATCGGGATAATTAATTCGTTCCTTCTTTAGAACTTCAAATCCACATTCGATTAAAGTGGAATACATATAATCCTCCTGGTGGTAATAGGTCATCAAAAAATCATCTTCTCCAGTACTTGGGCCGATAAGCCTTGACTTCCCATAATCATCTTCCATAAAACTGAGGTACAGGATTCCCTTCTCTTCTAATAAGCGTGAAACCGTTTGAATGAAATCTATAGCCTCTTCTTTTGATAGGTACGGCAAATAAAAACTACTGATGATTCCATGATAGGCTATTTTGAGCTTCTTTATTTCCTTACCATCCATTACTAAAAACTCAGCAGAAGGATTGTTGGCTTTTGCCAACTCAATCATTTCTGGCGCCAAATCCACTCCCAATAATCTCGTTTTCGGTTTCTTATTCAACACGTAGTTGGAAACATTTCCCGGACCGTAAGCCACATCTAATATCCTTACCTCTTCATCTTCCAGATTGTCACAAAATTGATCCAAAACAGAGGCATACAAACTCACGTCCATATATCTTTCCTGATATCTTTGAGCGTATTTGCCAAAAACAATCGCTGGTTTTTTTCTCTATGCATCAGATATTAAAATAATAAAAAAGTGTTTATCTGAGTTAAATCATACGAATTGATTCAGCTTTACCTTTAAGGTATATTTGCATTATGAAAAACACGCTTTATCTCGTTAAAATCGCGACCACAATTGCTACTTTTTGCACTCTATTTTGCTTACAGCTCAG
The DNA here is from genome assembly GCA_965224545.1 of Flavobacteriales bacterium. Lineage (GTDB taxonomy): Bacteria > Bacteroidota > Bacteroidia > Flavobacteriales_D > Sanyastnellaceae > ASP10-05a. The sequence continues at coordinate 625,241 of CBDCZM010000001.1, forward strand.
TTGTCAAAATACGCTAATTCAGAATAGCCAAACTTTTAACAATGCTGCTCCCTTCCTTAGAATAGCGCCAGATGCTAGAGCTGCCAGCATGGGAGATTTAGGATTGGCAACATCCCCTGATGGCAACTCCAGTTATTGGAATCCGTCAAAACTAGCGTTTACACATGACTCAAGTACAGTTGGGCTTGGCATCAGTTACGTTCCCGTTCTTAGAAATTTAGTTGATGATATGGCGCTAACTCATCTATCTTCCTATATACGATTAAACCAACGATCGGTATTGGGTATTTCATTCAGTTATTTTAGTCTAGGAACAATTACATTTACTGATATCAACGGAAAAGTTATAAGAGATTTTTCACCCTATGAATTTGCTCCAGACATTACCTACAGCAGAAAATTAAATGATCGATTGAGTCTAGGACTTACAACCAGATATATCTACTCAGATTTAACTGGAGGGGTATCTATAAATGGAAATACTCCGTCTAATGGAACTAGTATTACTGGAGGGGTCTCTCTTTATTACAGAACTGACTCTTTGAAAATAATACACAAAAATGCAGAATTGGCCTTCGGAATGAATATTTCGAATGTAGGGCAGAAAATAACATACACTCCAAACTCTGAAGGTAATTTTCCTTCCACCAATTTAGGAATAGGTTCTGCTTTAACTTTTGCCCCACAGGAAAAACATGAGGTTACCTTTGCTCTAGATGTAAATAAGCTATTAGTTCCTACGCTTCCCATATATTATCCGTTATCCGCTGATGAGAATTTAGTTATAGCTTCTGGTAAAGATCCAAATGTTGGGATTTTCTCTGGGATTTTAAACTCTTTCTCAGATGCTCCAGGCGAAGTGACCCTCAACAGTGACGCAACCGTCACTGTAAAAAAAGGAAGTCGATTCAAAGAGGAGCTGAGTGAAATTTCTATTTCAATGGGCACAGAATACATCTATAATAAATTTCTGTCTTTTAGGGCTGGTTACTCCTCTCAGAATCCAGATAAAGCATATGGCAGTTTTATTTCCTTTGGTTCAGGCGTTAAATTTCTTCGCTCTGTTACTCTTGATTGGTCATATTTAGTGGCGACACAGGCACAAAATCCAACATCAAACACAATGCGATTCTCTTTAAGACTAGATTTAAAGAAGAGAAATAAGACAACCGGAGAAGCAAATTAAACAAGAAGGTAGTTCATAACAATTCGAAAAGCTTCTTAAACTTTTTAGGAAGTTCAAGCGCTACTTCCACTTTCTCCAAAGTAAATGGATGCACAAACTTTAACGAAAATGCATGTAAGTAAAGTCCTTTTCCTCTTAAAATTAGAGGTTCCGTTCCATATTCTTTGTCTCCAAGAATTGGATTCCCTAGAGAAGCCAAGTGCTTTCTAAGCTGATGTCTTCTTCCTGTTTTAGGAGACAACTCCACCAAATTTAAATAGGAAAATCGCTCTGATGGCACCGTTTTGATGACCCTGAATAAAGATTGTGCCTCCTTGTCATCCACCTGTAGATCAATGACTCCTTCAGTTTCCATCACCCCAATGGCTACAGCGTAGTATTTCTTACAAATTTGCTTTTGTTCGAATAGTTGGTTCAATCTAAGAATGCCCGAGCTCGTTTTTCCTACCAATAATAATCCAGATGTGGGATAATCCAAACGATGCACAGGACGCGGTCTTACCGCATCAGCTTCTGTGCTTTTCTTCAAGTTCTGAGGAAGTGCATTATCAATAGTCCTCAATCTGTTCCCACTCACCTCTATACCCGCTGGCTTATGAATCACTGCGAGGAACTCATCCTCAAAGATTACTTCCAGTTGAAAGTCAAACTCTCTTTTATTGCTTTGTACTTCTGATTCGGTTAGTTCTATTAGCTCGCCTCCACTGATAAAAATAGCTGTAGAGGCTACTTTACCATCGACCAACACCTCCCCTCTTTTGAGCGCTTTCTTTAAAGCTGATTTCGTTGAAATTATTTGAAATATTCCTACTCCATATTCCTGAAGTCTAACGGGAATGTCCTGATTCAGTGCCTTATGAGTTGCTATGGCTTTTGAGGTAGTTGACAAAACTGGCTATTCCTCTCCTGTAATCATATTCTTAGAAATCACCTTATGAATATCATTCACTTCCATTAAAGCGGCTGATCCATACCATTCCTTCAAATCCATCTTCAAACTCCCCGACTGAATTGCGGGGTCAGTATTGGTTAATTCTTCTGCTTCTTCAATACTCATCACATTAAATATATAGAGACCACGTAAATCTCCATCTCCGAAGAAAGGACCTGCTACAGCTAACTTCCCTTCTTCAGCCAGTCGATCTATATTGGCCATATGCGCCATTTGAAGTTCTTGTGCTTTCGCAGGGTCGGTTGGCCTGTTTGGACCTTTTTCCAAAAACGCCAATACGTATTTCTTCATTCCATAATCATCTGCACCACACTTGGCAGCTCTCAGCGAATCATAAGTTAACTCTGGTGGAGCGGTCTCAACTGTGTTATTGTTAGATGAGGTGTCTTTAGGGTGTGAACCGCATGAGGCTAATAAGATTAAAATGCTCAACAGTCCTGATAATTTGATTGAGGTATTCATGGCTATTTATTTTGCTGGTTTTATTCCCTTTCGTTGACTAAAACGATAGAAAAGATTCTCTCTGTCAAATATACTTACTTCCCTCTCTAACCGTCAAATTGGATAATTCATTGGATGCTATAAAGTCCCGCACCCACTCTGGGTTGAACTTTGAATACTGACGTAGCGCCCAACCAGTAGCCTTATTAATAAAGAACTCTTTGGAATCTGCATGATTCAGAATCGCCTGAGATAGAAATTCTTTATTGACATTGTCCTTGTATTTCAACTGATACAAAATCGACGTTCTGATCTTCCAAAGGTTTTCTGATTGGTTCCAATCCGTCATCTTTTCCAATCCCAGTTCAGGAGTTTTCTCTAAAAACTTCCCCACAACATTTGTCGCCAGCATATCCACAGTGTCCCACCAACTTTTTGTAGTAATTAGTTCTTCGCAAAATTCAACCGTGTCTTCTCCCCAAAGCTTTTTTACTTTTTGGATGTACATAAGCCCAATCATCTGCCATTCTCGTTCAGGTTGCTCCCAAGCCCACCATAGTTGGTCTTTGAATTCATCCCAATCGCTGGCACTAGTCCCATTTTCTTTATAAAACCGGGTGAACAACTCTCGAAACAAAGGTGTTTTGATTCCAAAATAATCATACCGACCACGCATGTAGTCCTTCTGTTGTTGCGCTATTTCGGAATTAGAATTCTTTTTTAACTCCAGACGAAGTGGTTCCCAAAACTCCATGCTTATTCTATTTCAATCAATTCATCTTCACCAGGAAGCTCTAATCCTTTCACAGATTGCACAGCGCTTCCCGCTATTCCTTTAATAGAACCATACATATCAGAAGTGCTCATCATCACTTTCTCAATCTGTTTTTCTCTTTGTTTCCAAATCCGTTGCATGGAACGTTTCTCCGTATCCAAATCTATCTTCAGCTGTTTGAACCCTTCCACAATAGCATCTACTTGCATTTTAAATGAATTGCCTGTCAAATAATCATAAAGTAAGTGCATCTTATCTCCTCTATTCTCTTGAGAAGCCACGGCAGAATGAAAACGAATCACATTCTGTCTTAACACAGCACACAGGCCTTTGAACTCCTCATAGGTACAAATCCAAATGCCAGATTTTAATCCCATTCGGTCCATATCCTTGGGCAGCACATTGGTCACTAATACTCCTATGTTCGCATTTTTGTCTCTGATATCCGCCTTGAATTTTTCTATCCAGCTTGGCTGAAAATCTTTGGTACGCTTGCTTTCGTAATAAATCGTTCCACAATTTTGAACTTCCCGCGTATTCACTGTTTGGATACAATCGCCTCCCCTCGCTCCTTTTTTGATTTCCTCAATAGAATCCAGCGGAAAATTATGAGCCAACCATTCCTCTATGGCCAATTCTTGTACCTCTCCTTGGAGTTGCATACTTCCTTGCTCTTGCTTTCGCTTCATCTCCTCTGTTAACCTCTTCTGATCTTCCAGCTGCTTGTGCAGCTCTTTCATTTTCAGTTCGTTCTTCTCTTCCTCTGTCTTTTTAATTTTCTCCCTCTCATGCACCAATTGCTCATTTAGTTTCTTCTGAGCCTCAAGTTCGGCCACAGATTTTAATTCGCCATGCTCTCGCTTCATCTTTTCTATTTCTGCCTGAACTTTATGAAACTCTTTGACCTTCTCTGACTTTTCATTGAGCTCGCGATGCAATAACTTGAGTTGTTCTTCCTGCTCTTCTACCAACTTTTTCTTCAGCTTTTCCTCCAAGTCAATCTTCAATGTTTTTTCGGCTTTCTCTAGGCGTTCTTTGAATAGTTCGTTTTCCTTCTTTTTCTTCTCCTCAAAGTTCTTTTGTTGAGCCTCCAGCTCTTGCTCTTTCTTCTCAAACTTTTGCTTTTCAGAAAGCAATTTTGCATTGAACTCCGCACGCACTTGTTCCTCTAGCTGATGAGCTAGAATATCCTGAACATCAATCTCTGTGTTACAGCTAGGACATTGAACTTTCGTTTTGTTTTGCATAGAACGAATGTATCAATTAATTCTTCGAATGGGTATTTCATAATCGAATTAATCGTGACAATGACTGGTGCAACATTAGTGCACTTTATCCCCCGCTAAGAATTTTCATATCGGGCTCATAAATTTTTACAAAAAGCTGTAAATCAGATTCAATAGAATAGAAATTGGCTCTAGTTTAGGTTTGCGTTGAAATTATCATTTCATACCTACTCGATATAGTAGCGAACCTTTGATAGGCATGCACATCCTGTACAGACATTTGTGCAAAGTCTTTGAGGAACTGCTTACTATCTTTCAAGGTTTCTTTGATCCTAAACCAATTGAGGTACTGCTGTAGATATTTGGTTGATACGCCCCAGAATTTATTGTCAATCCATTTCTTTAACCTATGATGTGTCGAGTTGACATGTTGGATATGGTAAACCCCATCTTTGACACGTTGTTTCAAATCAGAGCGTAATGGGTGGTGTTCCAGATGATTATCAATAGCAAATCCCTTATAACTTACATGAGAATCAGTACATAAAACTGTTTGTTCTGTGAGCCTTTCTCCAATGGCATTTTCTATATCCACCTTTTTCAGTCGACCTACTGTGGCTACAGTTAAATCGACTTGTTCTTTACGATCTTGGGTTACAATAACTGCGACATGTTCATCATTAACACCTTTTTTTGAAGACTTCCCTCCACGTTTTCTTGGCTTTGTCCCCTGCTTTTCCTTTCCTTTTTCTGAACGCAAGAAAAAGGTTTCATCACTTTCAGTTATTCCGCTAAATCCACCTTTTTCAGATTGTTCTATGGATGAAAGTATCTTATGACGCCAATCAAAAGCAGTCTTTTTATTAATCCCCAACCCCTCTTTGATCTTGTCAAGGCTCAGGGCAAAAGCATTTAAACCATTAGACATTATTACGACTCATTTAGTATAGGTCAAATTATTCTTTTTTGACAATGCAAAAAGTTAGTTTATATGTCTAAAACCAATGCTTTGACTTTTTGAGTCCAACGAAAAGAAAGCTATAGTAATTCAGTTATAATAATGTCTATTAACTTTATTTTGTTCTTAATTTTTTAATTTTCAATCAGTAGTATTTTTGAAAAGCGTTTTTTTCATTCGAAAAAGATGGATAGAAAAACCACGTTTTCTAATACAAATTCACTTTCCTGTTTTTTCTCTGCTCTAAAAGACCCAAGGCGAATAGATGCGGGAAATTACCACCATTCTTTGAGCGACATATTGCTATTGGTTATAACAGGGATAATGTGTGGCTGTGATAAATGGGAGACCATACACATTTTTGGTAAAAGTCAATATTACTGGCTTAAGCAGTATGGAAACTTTGATGCTGGTATTCCATCGATAGATACTATGCGAAGAGTCTTTTCAGCTCTTGATTCTGAGAATTTCAATGATTGTTTTATCTCTTGGATTAATCATTTGTGTGTGAAAACAAAAGGAGAAGTTATAGCTCTTGATGGTAAAACAGTGAGGGGCGGTAAGTTTGACGGAATAACAACCCCTCATATTGTTTCTGCCTTTGCATCAGAGAATCAACTGTGTCTGGGTCAATTGAAAGTGAATGAAAAAAGCAATGAAATTACTGCAATACCTGCATTATTAGAATTGTTAGATATAAAGGGTAATACAATTACCATTGATGCAATGGGGTGTCAAACAAAGATTGTAAGTCAAATTGTGAAAAGTGAAGCCAATTATATTATTGCAGTTAAAGGAAATCAACCTGCTTTGGCTAGTAATATTCAAGATACAGTTGTATTGACAAATCCTGATAGTGTTGATGTTGAAGATGATTTCGGACACGGAAGAATAGAAAAAAGAACTTGTGAAGTTTTTACTAACTTGAAACACATAGAAAACCCTAATAAATGGGAAAATTTAATTTCGGTAGTGAAGATAACATCAGAAGTTACTCAAAAAGCAACCGGAATAATGACAACAGATGAACGGTTTTTCATTAGTGATTTGTCATCTGCAAGAGCAATTAACAATGGGGTTCGAAAACATTGGTCAGTTGAAAATAATTTACATTGGAGCCTCGATGTGACATTTCAAGAAGACTTTTCTAAAAAAAGAATAGGGTATCAAGTGGAAAACTTTAATATCCTATTAAAAATTGTATTAACAGTTTTAAAAAAAGAAAGCTCAGCTAAAATTAGCTTGAAAAACAAGAGAATGAAAGCGGCTTTTGACACAGACTATAGAAATTTATTAATGAGTACAGCTGTTTTTTAAATGCTTTTGCCCTGTGTCAAGGCTCTTCTCTTCAAGCATAAGCTTTAGATAGGCATCTATTTTATCCTTTCGGTGAAGCCCATCCATCCATGTGCCTGAGTATTCAGTAAAACTACGGTTACAGGACTTGCATTTGTAACGGTGGGCTCCCTTATCCTTTCCGAATTTTACATATTTAGCATGACCACAGTGAGCGCAACAACCCTGCTTGTTGTCCAGAATTTTTCTTCGAACTTCTTGACACTTGGGGACTGAAAGACCTAATTGACCAACTTGTTGTAATTCCTCTATCAGTACGTGACGCTCGCTAACTGACAAACCTGAGAAGTACGATATTATTGCCTCTTTTTTCATAAGCGAAAGATACAAATAATAGCTAATCTAAACTAGAGCCATTATTTTTAAAAATTTATACCTGAACTGGTAAATGTGTTTTTTTATTTTTCACTATGCTTCGATCTTACCGCAATTTTTTGTTCTGTCAAACAATTGAGGATAACAAAGTGGTTCTTCAAATGAGCTTGGATATAGCTGAATTTCAGACTTTTTTCCATCCTGAGGTTGAAGGACGAATTCCACTAGTGTTAAGTTAATTATTAATTGACGGATATAGTTTTCTTAATTTCACTCTTGATTCTTTTGTTGTGAATTGCCATTTTATAGTGCCTTCTTTATTATTTCTATGGTTCTGCCAAGCTTTGACCTCTTCCTTTACTTTTTCTATGGTATCTATATGCCTGTTTAAACATTGACCATTTAGTACATGTAACTCAATCTCTGCCATATTGAGCCAACTTCCATGTTTAGGTGTATAGATAAACTCAAACCTATCCCATAGCCTTTTAGCTTCTTTAGGCTCAAATGTTTCATAAAATGCAGAAGCGACATGGGTATTAAAATTATCCATTACCAAGGTTATCTTATTTGATTTTGGGTAGTACTCATCAGCTATTCTCTTTATAAACTTTGCCCAATCCTTTTTAGTCTTAAACTTTGTTATTTCAACGATCCGTTTTCCTTTTAAAGGTTCATTTGCCATGAATATATTAACCATTCCGTGTCTGAGATATTCGTAATCTACTCGAGCATCTTGACCTGGTTTAATTGGTGTTGAAGGTTGTGCTGATGAAATTAATTGTTTGGGGGATTCATCCATGCAAATTACTGGGTAATCAATATCATAAGGTCTTTTGTAAACATCTAAAACTCTTTCCATGTTAGCCACAAATTCGCTGTTTTTATTTGGAGGAATTACCCAGCCACGGACTTTCCAAGGTTTAAGTTCATTTTTTTTAAAACATTCCCTACCGAAACATGAGAAATACTTTCTACATAATTTAATTCTACCATCTTATCTGATAATAAGCGTAATGACCATTTAGAAAAACCCTTTGGGGGTTCACTGCAACATAATTGCACAATCTTAGCCTCTACATCTCCATCTATACTATTGTGCGCATCCCTACTTTTAATACTTTACTGATTTGCGCATTAGTTACCTTCTCTGAGTAATCTCCAACATCGCAATTTAATAGTATGTAAGCCGTACGATACGTCTTTGTGCTATGAGATCCTTTATTAATTATTGCCCGAAGCCTAATAACCTCCTCTTGACTTAGTTTGATCCTGTATCTCATCATTTTTTTAATGAAAATACGAAAATATTACGTCATAGTAAACTTAACTTAACACTAGTTATTTACAACACTGGGATTGTACCCAAGATGAAAGGGATTGTCAAATTCGATAGAGAAATATTGTTCTTGGACAAAGAGGATATTTTCTTCTACAACAAGAAAGACTATCTGATTTTCAAGGAATTCAAAATCAACGAAACAGAAGCATCTGTGTACTTCACTTTTCCAATCGAGGGAGCCTATGCCAAGATTTCATTGATAAAGGAAAATGGGAGTTGGGTGAACCAAAAAATTGAAGTAGGCGAGTATTAAAACGATATGCTAACAACAGGTGATACACCATAGCCCCACTAAGCCAGCGCACTGGTATTTGAAAATAAATACCTTTGCCAAGCTACAGTGCATACCTTAGATACGTTATGGGCAATTACACAAAATGAAAATTCAAAGACAATACACATCGATTTTAATTATATCAATGCTTATTTTGGGAATAGTTAGTTGTAAAAACTCTTCTGATTCCAAAAGCCCGGAAAAAACCGAAGTTGATTCAATTAAAATCAGTGATACGGGGGAGATAATTTCTGAGTTGACCACCAAAAAATCAACTCCTGAAGAATCTACAAACGAAACAAAGTTTGCATTACCCGAGGGATATATATTGTACGAGAAACTTCAAGGAGATTTAAATGGAGATGATTTACCAGATTATGTCCTTATTATCAAAGGGACTGAAAAAGAAAATATTGTTGTAAATCGATTTGACAAAGAAGTCGATAGAAACAGAAGAGGAATTCTGATTTATCTAACCACTGAATTAGGCCCTGTTTTAACGACTAAAAATCTGAATTGCTTTTCTTCCGAAAATGAGGATGGAGGTGTTTACTTTCCTCCTGAACTATCAATTGACATAGAAAAAGGGAAATTGTTTGTTCATTATGGTCATGGGAGATATGGTTATTGGAAGTATACATTTCGATATCAAAATTCGGAATTTGAGTTAATAGGTTATGATTCAAGTGACAATTATGGACCAATAATAAATCATGAAACAAGCATCAACTTTCTTACAAAAAAGAAGTTGACAAGAGAAAATGTAAATCAAAATACTGAAGAAAGTGGAGATGAAATTTTTGAAGACACTTGGGTGGATATTGACATTAAAGAGTTGTACAGATTGTCTGAAATAACAGATTTTGACGAACTAGATGTACAAAGAGAAAATTAAAAAAACCCATAACAAAGAATAAAATTCACTGCTATCCCTTCGCCATAAATGGCTAGTTTTATTCAAACTTTTTTTTAAATCTTAAAAATGAGAAAGATAATTATCCTCCTTATGCTACTGGTATCTTGTCAGCTATTTGGTCAATCAATAGATACCACTTTCTTTCCTCAATTTGTACCACACACTCAAAATCCAATAATTGATTGGAATGACTTTATTGTGGGTTCATGGGCTGATCCAACTGTTTTAAAAGTAGACAATGAATACATTATGTATGCATCAGCAATGCATGGTGGAATCTCCACTCCTCAACCCATTAGTATTTACCGGTTTGCCTCATCAGATGGTTATTCATGGGAAATGGATCCGACTACACCCGTTTTTGAGCCTGTTAATGGAACCTTTTTTGAAGGAGGTATAGAAACACCAAATGTTGTTTTCTTCAATGGAGAATATCATATGTACAATACCGTTTATCTTCAAAATATTCCTTCTTTATTTAAAGTATCCCATGCGACTTCGCCAAATGGCATCAATTGGACCATGGATAACACCCCAGTACTCACTCCTGCTCCAGCAGTTAATTGGATGAGTGATATTGTTGCTGAACCTGGTGCTTTAGTTAAAAATGACACCTTATATTTATTCTATACAGGGATTTCAAATATTGGAGATGTAAGTATTGGGCTTGTTCGCAGTTTAGATGGTAGTTCCTTTATAGACACAACACAAGTAGTTACTATCCCTAGAGATATTTACCCTGTTAGTGAGGGGTATTTAGGATTGGGTACTCCTGATGCTACTCTAGTAGGAGATACCATTTATCTTTTTACCGATCTTGTCCGCACAGATACATTTACTTTCTGGAATCAAGTTGGTTTACATCAATTCAAATCGTATGGAGACATTAATCAATGGTATCATGACACAACCGATATACACATGAGCGATGATTTTACATGGACAGATGGTAATTATTTATCTCAGCTCTTGGGTGCAACTCCATTAATGGATAACGATAGACTTAGAATATGGTATTGGGGTTATGACTTGGCCGAAATTGGCCCTGTAGATACTACATATCATGTACACTCAGTAGGATCGGATCTTCATCCCGATTTTGGTCACTGGGGAATTGGTACTTCCGAATACCTTTTTAGTAATACAACCAACATAGCTGAAGAGAATGAAATTGATTCAAATATTAAGATAGAGTACTATCAAAACAAGGGGGTTATTAAGTCAAATAATACATTACCATCAATAATAAATGTCTATTCGGTTAACGGACAATTACTTTATCGAAATAAGTTTTCAAAAACACTCAATTTCAATATTGATTATGATGGGTTAATTTTGATACATGTGACCAACGACCACTCAGTGCTTACTAAAAAATACATCTCATCTAATTAAGCAAGAGTATATCCCTAACAATAATGAATATACTCGCGTCAATTATATTGTGCTAAACAATGTATAAAAATGCTTCTTATACTAACCGTTGTAGGTAATAAGTGAAAAATAATTATGAGAAATAAACCAATCCTTTTGACTCTAATACCGACATTCCCCACCCTGTTTTGAAAATCGAAATTTCCAACCCGTTTCGCTCAAAATTTAACAAATCAATCTCATCTTGTTAAGCAATTGGTGTTCGAAAGGTGAAAATGAAGTACTCCGTTAGGTCAAAAGAGTGCCAAAAAAGTTAAATTCTCATTTTTTGAAAGGGGGTGGGGAATGTCGGCTAATACTTCTATTGAGTTTTAACTTTTCAAAAGGACAATCAATAAATACTTTAAAAGGAAAAATTAATACCGTTTTAGTAGATAAAGATGCTACTGTCGGAATTGCAATTAGTGGAGTTAATCCTAATGATTCGCTTTCAATTAATGGAGACAAAAAACTCCCATTGCAAAGTGTATTTAAATACCATCTGGCTTTAACCGTTTTGAATCAAGTTGATAAAGGAAAGTTTAATCTGAATGATAAAATTACAATTACCAAGGAAGATTTAAACAACAATTTATGGAGTCCTATACGCAAAGAGTATCCAGAAGGAACTGATTTGACCTTAGCTGAAATATTGAAATATACTGTTGCATCAAGTGATAATGTTGGTTGTGATTTGTTATTCAAACTTGTTGGAGGAACTAATGTAGTAGAGAAATATTTACATGAAGTAGGTATATCAGATGTAGCCATTGAATACAATGAAGCAACCCAACAGAGTAAATGGGAACTTCAATATAAGAATTGGACAACTGCAAAATCTGCCAACAACGCATTGAGAGTTTTTTTTGAAAACTCAAAACAACAACTGTCTTTTGAAAATCATAAGTTTCTATGGGAGACTATGAAGAGTTCTTGGACTGGAAAAAACAGTATTAGAGGTCACCTACCTAAAGAAACTGTAGTTGCTCACAAAACTGGTCATTCAGGAAAAAATGACACTGGTTTAACTGGTGCTCAAAATGATATAGGAATTGTTTTTTTACCGAACGGTAAACATTTTTATTTGAGTGTTTTGATAAGTGATTCACAAGAAGATAGTAATGTAAATGAAAAAATAATTGCAGATATAGCTAAACTTACCTGGGATTACTTTGAAAACAAATAAAACTACCTACAACAATTTGTATAGTTCATTTGCACCAAGGGAGAAAAAATACATTTAGGTTTTTACAATAAAGTATTATGTTTAACGTCCTATATGAAGATGAGAATGTAAAAAGGTAGTTATTAATACTATGGAAGACCAATAACTCCCTTATTCTCTTGTTCTGATTTCATCAGAATATGCCATAGTTTGTTTAATTACAATTAAATTAATTATGAGAAAATCAATTTTAATTCTCGGAATACTTTCAGCCTTAAGCTTGGCTAGTTGTCAGAAATCTGGTTTTATGACTAGATATGGCATTTTTGATGTCAAGAATGACTCAACGATAACGATGAATGGAACAATAGGAGGCAGGACAGATAATCATTTCGATAATTTAATGAAGAAATATCCAAACATTAAATGGGTTGAATTAGGGGATTGTCCTGGATCGAAAAACGATGAAGTGAACCTGAAAGTGGCTAAGAAGATGTATGACTTAGGTATGAATACTAGAATTTTTTCGGATTCTGAAATTGCATCTGGTGCGGTCGATTTGTTTTTGGCAGGTAACAAACGTGAAGTCCAATCAGGAGCTAAAATAGGTGTACATGCATGGGCCGGGGGAGGAAAAGTCCCAACAGATCTTCCTAAAGATGATCCAGAGCATTATTTATACATCGATTTTTACAAATCAGTTGGGATGTCTGATAGTGCTGCCACAGAATTTTACTTTTTTACTATAGAGTCTGCCGAAGCAAATGATATCCATTGGATGACAGAAGCTGAGATTGAGCTTTATAAAATGGCTACAAATTAAAGCGGTTGAAAAATTATCATTAAGCTGCATTCTGTAGATCACAACAGCTAAAAAGCATACGTGCGTATGCTTCATTGTATCAATTTTGGTTGGAAAACTAGTCCTAACTTTAAAATAAAATCTTGGTTGAGAATCCATACAACTTCCTAACCTTGAACGATGTGAAATATTTCAAAGCAGCTCTGGGTATCAACATAGATTCAGATTAAAAAATTTCATAAAGCGTAGTTACAATAACTGCTTCACAATCATTTAAAGTCACCGATAACATTTGTTTTTCTTCTTTTACCTTTAAATTAAATGGTGGGGCTAATAAGTTTAAACCACTTTGTTTTTTTAGTCTAATTCCCCGTCCCGAAATAATCTCTTTATTGGGTACAAAATCTCCTTCTGGCAAATGCTCTGTTACAATAACATACTTAAAATCAGTTAATTTACTCGCTATGCTTTGTACTTCAGCATTCGATAAATGTTGTAGTACTTGTCTTAACAAAGCACAATCACCTGAAGGCAATTCATCTACTGCGATATCCAAACAATGGAATTCTAAGTTTTCGTCTTTAAACATTCTTTTATTACGCTCTATAAGAGCTGATACTATATCTACCGCAACATATTTCTTAGTATGACTTACCAATTCTTTTCCAACATTAAAATCCCCACAACCTAAATCACATACCACGAGTTGACTTCTAAAAGATGCTAAAAATGATGTTAAAACATCTATATATGGATCTACTATCCCAGGATGGTGCGATCCTATGCCTGAATAAAAATCAGATTTGATACCACCCCAAAGTTTCATTTCATAAACCTGTTCCATAACATCTTTGGTTGGCCAAGGCTTCCTTACTCTGTTCATTCCATTTTCTTTCTTCTTCATAAACTGTTTATTGATCTATACAAGCTATAAAAACATATTACAAAACTAACAACTCATTAATTAAAAAACGTTTTACAACATTGAACTGTGGTAAAATCCAAGAAAATTTTTGACTTTTTTATTTCTTTTTTTTAATTCAATTTCGGTTTCACACTATCGATCAATTTTAAAAGTGCATATAAGAAAGAACCACTAAAGTGAACTCAGGGAAACCCCTTACCCTCATTTCCGGGTGATCTACCTGAATCTTAATCTATTTACAGATAGCAGTTTAGCCGATAAATAAAATCGATAAAATGAAAACTTCTCTCGCTTATTGCCTGATATGCTTGTTTCTTGTGGTCTCTATCTCATCATGTAAAAAGACAAAGAACCTGAGCGAAATAGGACATCAAATAGAGCTCCCAGTACATTTGAGATTGAAGTATTTCCAAGTTTAAATGAAGCTCTACTCACTTGGGAAGCCTCCGACCCAGATGGAAATTACTGGGGTTATCCCATTAGCTTAACCAGAAGAGAAAAAGAAGGTTACAGGCCATCTCCGAAGAATTTACCACCAAAGAAATCGCAGAAAAGCTATTTATAAGCGTAAAAACAGTGTAGGACTCGTAAAGAGGGCCATGGATTTTGGCCTAATTTAAGTCAGAGATACGTGATTTTCTAATAAGGCCAATCCATGAACCCACCTACTAGATTATACGTTTCCTTGAATCCGATACTTTCCATATAGGAGCATGCATTTCCACTTCTAGCTCCACTTCTGCAATACATGAAATAAGGCTTTTCCTTATCCAGAGTCTCTAGAAAATCGATGAACTCTTGTTGTGCATGAATATCTTGCTGTAGTGCCCCTAAAATTATTCCTTCAGCGCATTCGCCAGGAGTTCGCACATCGATCATTACGCCATCCTTAGATGCTTCAAACTTCGATTTCCACTCTTCTGCTGTTAACTGTTCCATTGGTTTATGAATTTGGGCATACAAAATTAGTCGTTGGTAATACCGTTTCTTTAATGCTTCCAAAACCACCTTTCACATTTATCATGTTGTGAATTCCTCTAGCTTTTAGAATGGAAGCTGCTATTACAGAACGGTACCCTCCCGCACAGTGGATATAAAATTTACCCTCTTTAGGATATTCTGCTAAATGATCGTTAAGATTACTCAATGCAGTATGTTCCGCATCCGTTAAATGTTCTGCTTCGAATTCTCCTGGTTTTCTAACATCAAATACCATTCTATGGTCTTCTTGTACTTGCTGCGAAAATTGATCCGCGGGAATAGACTCCACTGTATCTACCTCCTTTCTTGCTGTCTTCCAATTTTCAAAACTTCCTTCTAGGTAACCAATCACGTTGTCAAATCCTACTCTGGAAAGTCTGGTAATGGCCTCTGTAACCATGTATTCTTCCACAATCAACAAAATTGGCTGCTTGACATCCTTAATCAATGCTCCTACCCATGGAGCGAAGCCTCCTTTTAAGCCAATAAAAATCGAATTTGGAATATGGCCCTCTACGAACTCATCTTGATGACGTACATCCAACATTATCGCTCCCGTTTCATTGGCTGCCACCTCAAAAGCCTCTGGAGAAAGTGCTGTCTCTCCTTTTTTAATCACCTCATCGATACTCGAATATCCTTCCTTGTTCATTTTTACATTCAAAGGAAAATAGGCTGGTGGTGGAAGCAATCCATCTGTCACTTCTTGGACAAACTCTTCTTTGGTCATATTTGCTCTAAGCGCATAATTGGTCTTTTTCTGATCTCCCAGCGTACCCACCGTTTCCGTGCTCATATTCTTTCCACAAGCAGAACCAGCACCATGCGCAGGATATACTGTAATATCATCCGCCAACGGCATTAGTTTATTCCTCAAACTGTCAAATAGAATTCCTGCCAACTCTTCTTGGGTCATGTCTGCCGCTTTTTGCGCCAAATCAGGACGCCCTACATCTCCTAAAAACAAGGTGTCTCCTGTAAATAAAGCAGTATCCTTTCCTTCTGCATCTCGCAGTAGGTATGTCGTACTTTCCATCGTATGGCCAGGTGTATGAATAGCCACAATGGTCAAATTCCCTAGTTTGAACTCCTGTCCATCCGTAGCAATGATTGCATCAAAACTTGGGATAGCATTTGGTCCGTAAACAATCGGTGCTCCTGTTTTTTCAGCCAGAGTCACATGCCCGCTTACAAAATCAGCATGGAAATGCGTCTCAAAAATATACTTGATCCTTGCTCTCTTTCCCTCTGCCATTTCTATATAATGCTGCACTTCTCTTAGCGGATCTATAATAGCTACTTCTCCCTCACTCTCGATGTAATAAGCTCCTTGAGCCAAACATCCCGTATACAATTGTTGAATCACCATTTTAAATGTATTTCTATTACAAATTTATTCTGTTATCGGTTAAGCGTTGCAACGCAAAACCAATGAAATGTTAACGTTAGCTAAGTACCAACTCCTGAATGACAATAAATGCCGCCACGGCTAGTACGAAAACACCAAATCCCTTTTTCAATTTCGATCCTGAAAAGAATTTGGTCAGATACACTCCAATCAATATCCCAATTATCGCAAAACCTGTAAAGGGCAGTAAGAATGACCAGTCAATTGTCGTATTCTGAACATCCCCCATAAATCCTATCAATGAGTTGAACGAAATGATTAACAAAGTGGTGCCTATGGCCATTTTCATCGGAACTTTAGAAAACAACACCAATGCAGGTATTATCAAAAAACCACCTCCAGCTCCAACCATTCCTGCCAATAATCCTACTACCGCACCTTGACTTGCTATTTTAGGATAAGAAAAACTCAATTCCTCCGGTTTCTTCTGCTCTAAAGAGGTTCTTCCCTTAATCATTGATACTGCAGACACCAGCATTAACAACGCAAAAAAGAGCATCATAAACATTCCTTTGGTCATCAGAAAATCTCCTGTTTCTAGCATCACCTCTGGCAGGGCTGGAATTAAAAATCTTCTAGTCAAATAAATCGATATAAAAGATGGAACAGCAAAACCAACCGCTATTCGAAAATTTACATTTCCGTCAAATACGCTTCTCCCAGCGCCTACCATTGAAGTAGTTCCAATGACAAACAATGAATAGGCTGTAGCCAACACGGGATTAATTCCTAAGAAGTAAACAAATACGGGAACGGTCAAAATGCTCCCTCCGCCTCCTAAAAGTCCCATAGTTACTCCTATCACAATTGCCAGTCCATATCCTGCTAAAACCAATGTCTCCATTATTAAAAAGGAAGGTGTTTCTTCACCAATCCAAAAACAAAAGTACCCAGTATGGCTCCTATTATGACTACCAATAATGAAACAAAACCATGTCCTAGGAGTGCAAACATAGGAGCGGGACAAACACCAGCAAGTGCCCAACCCAAACCAAAAATAATTCCCCCAAAGAGGTAATTTTTAATCCCCTTCTCCTTGGGCTGAATTACTATTTCTTCTCCTGTAAAATCTTTGGCTTTCGTCTTTTTTATCCAAGCAATGGTCAATGCTCCTAGCACTACAGCTGATCCTATGACTCCATACATATGTATCGAGTGGAAATGGAACATTTCAAAAATTCTGAACCAAGAAACTGCCTCCGATTTCACTAGGATTATTCCGAAAATACTCCCCGTTAGTAAAAATTTTAGATAATTCATGCTAGAAAATAATTGGGAATATTAAATGAACCATGGTCAAACCACCTATAAAAAAACCAATCACCGCAATCAATGATGGCAACTGAAGATTACTCAGACCACTAATTCCATGTCCAGAGGTACAACCTCCCGCATATCGTGCTCCAAACCCCACTAGAAAACCTCCAATAATCAAAAAGAAAAAACCCTTTAATGAAAACAGAGAATCTAAACCAAACAGCTCCATTGGCAACAATCCTTTATTCTCTATGCCAAGCTCCTGAAGCGACTCCACTGTTTCTGAGGCAATCGTTACATCATTCGGGTTATTGAAAAGAGTCGCTGAAAGAACACCCCCAAGAGTAATTCCTAGCAGAAAAACCAGATTCCATTTGTTTGCTTTCCAATCGAAGTTAAAAAACTCAATTTTCTTTCCTGCTCCCGCAGCTGAGCAAATGGTTCTTAAATTGGAAGATACCCCAAAGGTCTTTCCAAAAAAAAGCATGAATAACATCACCAAAGTAATCAATGGACCAGCTACATACCATGGCCAGGGCTGACTTAAAAATTCTATCATTAGTTGCTAAAAGAAACAAAGATATAATTCCTTGTTCTATCTGAAGGTGATTTAGGTCACATACGGAATACTAATTCTGGCGTAAACATCCATAACCTCTACTTGTACTCCACCAGCTCTACTAAATTTCGTCGCTGAATGATTTGCCCTTCTCTTTCTAATTTTTTCATTAACCTGGAAATGACTACTCGTGAAGAATGCAAATCTCTGGCGATTTCAGCATGAGTTACTATTATTTCCGCCGATTTAGTCACGAGCACTTTGTCCCTTAAATGCTTGAGAAGCCTTTCTTCCATATTCATAAAGGCCAAACCATCGATGGCCTCCAGAAATTCATTGAACCTATCGTTATAACTTTCCAATATGAAATTGCGCCATGAGCTATACTTGGCCATCCACTCATCCATTTTTTCCACCGGAATAAAAATCACTTCCGATTCAGATTCTACCACAGCGCTTATATTGCTTTTAGTTTTACCATTACAACAGCTAAGTGTCATGCTACACGTATCACCTTCCTCTAAATAGTAAAGAAGCAGTTCTTCTCCATTTTTATCTTCTGTAAGTACTTTCAGAGAGCCTGATAAAACAATGGGAATGTACGTAATCAGCTGTCCTATTTCCATTAGTCCTGTTCCATTCGGAATAAGTCTTAACTCAGCAGAAGCTTCTATTTCATTAATCAACTCCTCTTCAAAATAGTTAGACAGCCTCTCCTTATAATCTGATACTGATAGTAATTTCATTGTCATTTTTTCTTGGTCACCAAACCAAAGGTTTTGAATAAGTGATACAACCCTGGCAGTATAAATACAGCTGCGACCAACAGCGACCACCCCATAGAGTTAATTACCTTTTCGTTAGGTAAGTTGTCTAAAATTGATAATTCTCCTTTGCGAAATACGATCAAATTTGGAAATGCTAAACCTACCCACGCCACAATCATCAAGGTAATTTGAAGTCCTAAAAGTATTCTGGCCAAGTATTTATGTGTACTTGTAACATACTTCCATATCACTGGGATTAGTAAAGTAACAAAAGCTATGGCGATCATTGTCGTCTTACTTGCTAGCATTAGATCTATAAACTTTCCATCAGATACATATGACTCTAGAAAAACCAGTACTCCAGCGATCACTACCACCACATTTGCCCTTAACGCCTTGCTCAAATAGTATTTCTGGTCGCTTCCTTCTGTTTCTCCTATAAGAAATACTGCCGATGAATATGCGCAAATAGCCACCACAAAAACCCCTATAAGCACTGAAAACACATTGAACCATCCATGTACATACATTTCCAAAAAGCCCTGACCATCTATCTCCAATGGATGAATAAGTTTCCCTGAAATTAAGGCTCCCGCAGACATCCCTATCATCAAGGGAGTGAATACACTCGATAATTCAAAAATGCGGTCGTAGATTCGATGAGATTCATCCTTATAAGCGTCATAATGCCTAAATACAAATGCAGTTCCTCTAGCTATTATACCTACCAACAGTAAACTCAAAGGAATATGCAACTGAGTAACAATGACATTGTAATAGCTAGGAAAAATCACCCATAAAATAACAAGGCATAGAATCAACCAAACATGATTGGCTTCCCATACTGGGCCAATTACTCGATAGGCAGTCTCTTTGGTGATTTTCCTTCTAGACTTACTGGAAAAAAGCTCTAACACCCCTACCCCATAGTCTGCGCCTCCAAGTAGCAGGTAAAACAGAATAGATAGAAATAAGAATAGTAATACTATATATATCATTAGGCCACCTGTGTTTGATTAATTTTTCTAATCTGCCTGCTCATTAACCTGTACACCACAAATGACAGTAAAATGTAAATCCCCAGATAAAAATAAAAGCTGTATTGTAGTCCATCTATTCGTGTAACGGCATCCTTCGTTTTCATTACTCCATGAATGATCCATGGCTGCCTACCCAACTCAGTTACAAACCACCCAGCTTCTAAAGCCAAAAACCCCAAAGGAGTGGCTGCTACTACCGCGTACAAAAACCACTTCTGGGTTCTCCATTTTCGCTTCTTTATGTCCAATTAAAAACACCAATCCGAGCATCATTAATAAGGTTCCCAATCCCACCATTACCTGAAATGAATAATGTGTGATCGCTACTGGAGGGTGTTCATCTTCTGGAATTTGATCCAAACCAATAACTTCTGCTTCAGTATCTCCAAAGGCTAGAAAAGACAACATGCCCGGCAAATGAATGGCATAATTTACTTCCTTGGTCTCTTCATTAACAATTCCCCCGATAATTAAATCTGCTCCTTTTGTAGTTTCATAATGTGCTTCCATTGCAGCCAGTTTCGCTGGCTGCCTTACTGCTATGTCTTTTGCAGCTAAATCCCCACTAATCGGAATGAGCAATGCTGCTATTGCCCCAAATGTCAACGCGATTCCCATGGCTTTTAAGTGAAATGTTTTTCGCTGAGATTTAATGTATTGCCACGCATGAATTCCACCAACAGCAAATCCAACTGCTACAAATGCCGCCAACGACATATGCAATGCTTGTGTGAACCAAGCATCATTAAAAAGTGCAGCTATTGGATCTATATTTAGGTATTCTCCATCTACAAAATCAAATCCTGAAGGAGCATTCATCCATCCGTTGGCTGCTACGACCAAAATTCCTGAGGCCAATCCTGATAGCCCTACGATAACTCCAGTAAACCAGTGAAACCACCTATTCTTAATGTGCTTCCATCCGTACAAGTAAAACCCCAGCGCGATGGCTTCTACAAAAAAGGCTGTTCCCTCTAACGAAAATGGCATTCCTATGATGGGGCCAGCATGCTTCATAAATTCAGGCCAAAGCAATCCCAACTCAAAGGATAACATCGTTCCTGAAACAGCACCAACCACAAAAAATATAGCTATTCCTTGTTGCCAGGACTTGGTCAGCGTGAGGTACTCTTCCGATCCTGTTCTAAGCCATTTGTAATGTGATACCACCATAAAGTAAGGCATTACCATTCCTATGCATGCAAATACGATGTGAAACATCATTGAGGTGGCCATTTGCATTCTGGCCGCAATTAGTGGGTCCATTTATTTTTTAATTAACCATAAAAAAAGGAGCCTATTCCTAGACTCCTTTCAATTATTTATTTTATTAAACTCTTTATTCAAATTTAAATCAGGCAACACGTCCTTTTCCAATAACCATCCATTGAAACCTTCACTATTTCGGTGTATCATCATATCGATCATCCTTTACTCTGATAGACAAAATTTGGAAATTACTCTTCCCTATTTTGCACGTTTTAAAGGTACTGTTTTGTCGTTAAATCACATCAAATCTAATGGGAATTTTATGCGGATAAGTGGATCTTTTGTTATGGCGTATTTTCTTTAAATCATATAGATTATACCAACTCCTATTTCTCTTCGATCAGTGTTTGCCACGCTCCCGCATTCATCGCAGGTATGCCGGATCTTTCTAATAATACTTGTGCTTGCAAAGCCCTCTTACCTGAGCGACAAACAATAATGATGCGTCTATCTCTCAATTCCTCGATACGCTCACTTAGCTGTCGCAGTGGAATATTAATACTATTCTTATAATGCTCTCTTCTGAATTCGCATGCTCGTCTCACATCCAAAACCAAAGCGCCGTCTCTGATCATCTGCCAGAAATCGTTCTTAGTACCACAAAGAGCCTGTGCTATTGATTTTAACAATTTCATCCTTCTATATTTTTAATCCCGTTGGGATTCTTTTTATTGTTTACTCTTATAGGGGGTGACTAAAGCGAATGATCAAACAGTTCTGATAAGGCGAAAGAACCACCATCTGAAGTGCTTTGTCTGGTTCTAATACAATGTCTGATTCATTTTCACTACCCACAACCCCATAACACGCTGATTATAAGCAAAAAAGAATTTAACCTTTTCTAGCCCACTCGTATAACAGGGCAAAAGCATTTAAACCATTAGACATTATTACGACTCATTTAGTATAGGTCAAATTATTCTTTTTTGACAATGCAAAAAGTTAGTTTATATGTCTAAAACCAATGCTTTGACTTTTTGAGTCCAACGAAAAGAAAGCTATAGTAATTCAGTTATAATAATGTCTATTAACTTTATTTTGTTCTTAATTTTTTAATTTTCAATCAGTAGTATTTTTGAAAAGCGTTTTTTTCATTCGAAAAAGATGGATAGAAAAACCACGTTTTCTAATACAAATTCACTTTCCTGTTTTTTCTCTGCTCTAAAAGACCCAAGGCGAATAGATGCGGGAAATTACCACCATTCTTTGAGCGACATATTGCTATTGGTTATAACAGGGATAATGTGTGGCTGTGATAAATGGGAGACCATACACATTTTTGGTAAAAGTCAATATTACTGGCTTAAGCAGTATGGAAACTTTGATGCTGGTATTCCATCGATAGATACTATGCGAAGAGTCTTTTCAGCTCTTGATTCTGAGAATTTCAATGATTGTTTTATCTCTTGGATTAATCATTTGTGTGTGAAAACAAAAGGAGAAGTTATAGCTCTTGATGGTAAAACAGTGAGGGGCGGTAAGTTTGACGGAATAACAACCCCTCATATTGTTTCTGCCTTTGCATCAGAGAATCAACTGTGTCTGGGTCAATTGAAAGTGAATGAAAAAAGCAATGAAATTACTGCAATACCTGCATTATTAGAATTGTTAGATATAAAGGGTAATACAATTACCATTGATGCAATGGGGTGTCAAACAAAGATTGTAAGTCAAATTGTGAAAAGTGAAGCCAATTATATTATTGCAGTTAAAGGAAATCAACCTGCTTTGGCTAGTAATATTCAAGATACAGTTGTATTGACAAATCCTGATAGTGTTGATGTTGAAGATGATTTCGGACACGGAAGAATAGAAAAAAGAACTTGTGAAGTTTTTACTAACTTGAAACACATAGAAAACCCTAATAAATGGGAAAATTTAATTTCGGTAGTGAAGATAACATCAGAAGTTACTCAAAAAGCAACCGGAATAATGACAACAGATGAACGGTTTTTCATTAGTGATTTGTCATCTGCAAGAGCAATTAACAATGGGGTTCGAAAACATTGGTCAGTTGAAAATAATTTACATTGGAGCCTCGATGTGACATTTCAAGAAGACTTTTCTAAAAAAAGAATAGGGTATCAAGTGGAAAACTTTAATATCCTATTAAAAATTGTATTAACAGTTTTAAAAAAAGAAAGCTCAGCTAAAATTAGCTTGAAAAACAAGAGAATGAAAGCGGCTTTTGACACAGACTATAGAAATTTATTAATGAGTACAGCTGTTTTTTAAATGCTTTTGCCCTGCTCGTATAACTTTTAGTGAGAATAGATCGTTAAATTAGCATCTTACAAGAAAAATGGCTTTAAACATAGATAGAAGAAAATTTCAGCAGCTGAGTAAGCTAGAGTTCATGGCAAAACAAGCTGTAGAAGGATTTATTACTGGAATGCACAAGAGTCCTTTTCATGGATTCTCTGTAGAATTCGCAGAACATCGGTTGTACAATACTGGAGAATCCACTCGTCATATTGACTGGAAGCTTTATGCACGTTCTGAAAAACTATTTATCAAACGGTACGAAGAGGAAACCAACTTGAGATGTCACCTAGTGATCGATCATAGTTCTAGTATGTACTTTCCGGCGAATGTAAAAGCAGATTCTGATGAATTAAATAAACTAAAATTCTCGATTTATGCTTCAGCAGCACTAATAGAGTTATTCAGAAGACAACGAGATGCCGTTGGCTTGAGCTTATTTTCAGATTCTGTTTCGCTCAAAACAAAAGCGAAAAGCAGTCAAGCACACCACCAGTTCTTGTACAATGAGTTGGAGAATCTATTGGCAGGCATGGATCAACCTCAGCAGCAAAAACAAACATTTACTGTAGATGCGCTGCATGAAGTCGCAGAAAGTATTCCTAGACGTTCCTTAGTTGTTATTTTCTCT
The DNA here is from genome assembly GCA_965224545.1 of Flavobacteriales bacterium. Lineage (GTDB taxonomy): Bacteria > Bacteroidota > Bacteroidia > Flavobacteriales_D > Sanyastnellaceae > ASP10-05a. The sequence continues at coordinate 649,461 of CBDCZM010000001.1, forward strand.
GATATGCTAGACAATTCTTCAAAATCTGATGAGTTGTTCTCTGCGTTGCAACATTTAAAGCACAACAAGCACGAGGTAATTCTCTTCCATACAGTAGATAAATCAAAAGAAATTGACTTTGATTATGCCAATCGTCCTTTCACCTTTGTAGATATGGAAAGTGGCGAAGAGGTAAAGGTGAACCCAAGAGATGTGCGAGACGAATACGTTCAAGGGATATCCGACTTCAAAAATGAGCTCAAACTAAAGTGCGGGCAATACCGAATCGATTATATAGAAGCGGACATCAACGAAGGATACAATCAGATTTTACTGCAATATTTAGTGAAGCGGAAGAAAATGCTTTAACGAATTACGAATTACGAATTACGAATTACGAATTACGAATTACGAATTACGAATTACGAATTACGAATTTTAAAGATGTACATTCGATTTGATAATACATTATCCATCAGGGAGATCTTTATTAAAATCTTTGAGCATTTTTCTTACTTCTTTAAATACCTTGATTGTTGATTGTCTTTTTCGTTCAGCATTCAAATAAAAACTAAACAACTCTGGCATTTTTTCTGGATAGAAACCTCGCGCTAAATATATCGGAGTTAGTTTCTCTTCATAAATCTTTTTTGCCAATCGAATTTTTGATCTATCGCTAACCCCTCTTTCCGAAATTATTTCTAAGCAAATATTGAACGCTTCTAATACCAAACCATCTTCAGTTTCTATGAGTCTGACCACTTCCAAATCAGACAGGGATTCATAGTATTCTTTCATAGGCTGGTTTTATTGGATATTTTCAATTTAGTAGGTGTCAAAAATCGAAAAATAGTTGAAGTAATTTACATAAGACTTACTATTAATAAGGACTTCATCAAGTAAGCAAAATTTTTTCTAAAATATTTCGGTAAACCTATTGCGTAAAGTAAAAAAGGAATTATCTTTGCGCTCCGCTTTTAAAGAAAAGCAATTTCAGGTCGAAAGACATTGAAATAAGAATTTTGGTCTGGTAGTTCTTCCGATGGTTATCGGAATGGTTAGAAGACATTGAAATACAAATTTGGTCTGGTAGTTCAGTTGGTTAGAATACCTGCCTGTCACGCAGGGGGTCGCGAGTTCGAGTCTCGTCCAGACCGCCAACAAATACAAGGGTTTTAGAGCATGTAGCTTTAAAACCCTTTTTTATTTGCACACCATTTGCACACAGACACTTCGGCTTAAACCTAATATGCAGATAGAGCTATTATGAATTGAGGTACTGTTTGAGGTACTATAAGAGTGCAAAAACTCAAAATTCTTTCTTTAAAGGCTATTGAGTGACTCATATGGATTCGGTCACGGGAATCACACTTATAATTAGCTTCAAGCAAATAATTGTTAAATTTCATATGTCTCCATTTAACATTCCTATTTCTCAGTTCAACTTGTTTTGGATATTGATTCTCTAGATTTTCTATAGCTTACTATTATTTCTTTTTGGTTTTCAAATAAAAAACTTACCTTTCCCATATAGAATTATTTCTTAACTAATTAAGCTGCTAAAATGAGGTCTAAAATCTGGTATTCCTTGGTTCACACAAAAACAAATGAATACTATACTTCAAAAGTGACAAGATACTACCAATGGTCAGAATGGTTTCTTAATTCATTTCTGGTAATTGCTACATCTTCAGGTATAGCGGCATGGATAATTTGGGATAGTTTAGAGTTTGTTTGGATTATTATAATTGGATTATCTCAAATTTTAACCTTGTTGAAACCTTTTTTACTATTTCCTAAGTATGTGCAAACATACAACGAGAAGAATGTCTTACTTCAACAATTATGTTGGGATCTTGAAAAACTTTGGTACAATTTTGAGAAGAATAATATAAATGAAGATGAAGCATTTCATGAATTTGATAAGCTTAAGAAAAAACTCATCGAAGTTGACAAATTTCCGAATGAGGTCATAGTGATTACCCATAAAAAGGCGTTGTCACAGGCTGAAGAAAAATGTAATCAATATATAAACCAGTTATAATGGCAAAAAAACCTTCTAATCCAAGACCAGTAAGAACTCCAAACTCTCCAGAAAAAGGTAGAACTCAAACTCATAGCATGCCTGGGCATAGAGATCCTCCTCCTCCTCCTCCAAAAGTTAAGAAGTGATGTTTGACCAATGTATCTATTCTAAATTTCTTTCAGTATTTTTGAATTGCTCTTTTACGTAATTAATATTAAGTGTTATCTATCACTAATCCATCTTAGGACTTCTGAACTTTTCCAACCTACTGCATGCCCGTTTTCCCTAAGTTGTCGTTGTTTCGGAAACTCACTTTTTTTGATCATTTCATAAATCGTAGTTTTTCCTAACCCTGTTATTTTTTTCACTTCAGGTAATCTTAAAAATCTATCCATTTAATCTCCATTGGTTGACAAATAGAAAAGAGATTATACACTATATCAAATGATATATGGAAGTGCACACGGCAAAACAATAAATGAGGTGTTTTCTGAGGTGAATTTGGGAATAAAATACTTGAACACCAAGAAAACTGCCACATACAACCGACTGCCCTCAGCACTCAGACGGCACCACACCACCCTTCCATTTACGTTCAGTATAGTCCACCAAAGCGAATCTCACGGACAGTTTCAAGAGAAATCATCGTTCAGTACAATTCACTCTAGTTTGATTAAAGACCTCATGATTTTGAGGTGTTTTTACGGTGTTTCTTGCGTTCAGGGCAGAATGCACCTCACTTTTCCATTCAAAGCCAATCTGGGACTCAATTCCAAAGGGTTGATTGTACTTTTTTCAGAAAAATCACCGCATACACTTCCATTGAGAAACATCCTTAGTTTAAAGAATTACGGGGATTCTTAACAGATCGAATCTTTTGAGTGCTTATCAATTAACTAAAGGAGAACTATCAATGAAACTGTCAAATGTGAAAATTCTAAAGGCAAAACCTAAGACAAAACAATATAAAATCTCAGATGGCGAAATGCTCTATCTACTGATTCAACCTAATGGTAAAAAATTATGGAAATTAGATTATTGCCTATATGGGAAGCGAAAAACCTATTTAATTGGCAATTATCCTTCAACATCACTAATGGATGCCAGAATTGAAAAAGCCAAGCTGAAAGACACTGTTAGAAAAGGTATAGACCCAAATAACCAGAAAAAACTGAACAAGATTAAAGAGGCTACTTATACAAATAACGATACCACCTTCAAATCAGTTGCTAAGTCATGGTTAGAGGCAACATCCCACAAATGGACCCCTAATCATAAAATTAGTATAGAAAGGAGGCTTGCAAGAAACATATATCCGTATTTAGGAAACACTAAAATTTCAAATATAAAACCCTCTGATTTACTTGCCGTCATTCGAATGATTGAAGAACGAGGGGCTTACGAAACGGCTAAAAAATCCTTAATCACATGCGGACAAATATTTAGATATGGAGTTGTTCTTGGTATGTGCGAAACTGATATAACCTATAATTTCAGAGGACTTTTAAAAACCAGAAAAGTTCAGCATATGGCAAGAATTGAGGAAAAAGAGTTACCCTCTTTCTTTGAAAAGCTTGAGAAATATCATGGTGAAGCTCAAACTCAACTGGCTATTAAAATTATCATTTCAACAATGGTCAGAACTTCTGAGCTAAGGCTTGCCAAAATCGAAGAATTAGATTTCGAGAATGCGGAATGGAGAATTCCTGCTGAACGGATGAAGATGAAAACTCAACATATAATTCCACTGACAAAAGATGTTGTCAGTCTTTTTAAAAAGCTCATCAGTATGAACTCAGAATTAGAATCTGACTGGCTTTTCCCGCAACAACGAAACCCTAGAAAGCCAATGAGTGAAAATGCTATGCTATATGCTCTATATAGGATGGGATATCATTCTAGAGCAACTATACATGGTTTTAGAGGCACCGCCTCCACAATTTTAAATGAGAGAGAATTTAATCGTGATGTAATTGAAGCTCAATTAGCCCATCAAGAAAATAGTGTCAGAGCAGCCTATAATGGCGCTCAATATTTGAAGCAGAGAAGAGAAATGCTTGAGTGGTGGTCTAACTTTTTAAAAGAAAATGGGATAAACTCATAGTCAGTGATAGAGCGGGTAGATTGATCTAACCCGCTCTATCTTTCTTAATCTTTAGTATTTATTTAATTCACCAATTTTTATATCGGTAACTAATGGGTTTGATTCATCATTAGGTATAAATTCGCTCATATTTTCGATGATTTCAATTAACCTATGCTGACAAAAAGCATTATAAACATCTTCTAAATTATTTCCTGAAATAATGATTTCTTTGTTGGGTAGGAATATTTCCAATTTATTTGATGACCTATAACAAACTTCTTGAATTTGAGAATATAGAAATGCAAAACTAACACCAGTTTTTGTGGTTATTTTTAGTCTGACTAATTCTTTATCACGACTTCTCTCTACTCTAAAACATACATTTGGTAACTTTTTTCTTTTCATACGGACCTCTTATTTAGTTAAGAAAAGCTGCATATCATAAGAGAGCTAATTAATGGAAGTGTGATTAATAAGTAACAACTCTAAATTTAATTAACTCGCTTCTCTTCCATCAGAAATTGCAAGTGTGATATAAAACTCCTGAATTTCTTGAGAGAATTCACTAATCAAAAACAAAAGGGGTTTAACATGATTGATGAAAATCAAATGACTAGAAATATTGTCAACGCATTTAGGTATTTGGAAGAAGAATGTTCAATGAAAATGCTTTGGAAAAGTGTGATTTGTCAGGCCATTTTCGATAGTACTTCTGGCTGCACCAAGATAGATAGCATTGAGGCAAGGTTAGAGGCCACTCAATGGCTGTTGGGAGATTCTGAAAGTTTCAAAGAAGTCTGTGAATTAGCTGGGTTTAGTCCTGAGATTGTCCAAATGAACGTTAGAGTGATTATTAAAAACTACAATCCAGATACTTAAGCATGCAAAAGGAATCCACTGAGTTTTTAAGTTCTCAAAATTGCGATTTCAGAAGAATAAAAATGGTCTCTCACTCTTCCATCATTATTCATGGCTCTGTTATAAAGCTTAATGTGGAACATCCTATGCTTTCCTTCCCCTCAAAAATAGAGGTGTGATTTATTATGCAATGGCCTGCCCGCACCACTCATTTGCAAGGCAAATGACCGTGTTGACCATGCATAAAAATCTATCCACCTCTAAAGAATTGGGGAAAGGACGCGATAGGCGTGTTCTTCATAAACTTAAAAAGGAGTAAATCATGACTAATAATGCAAACAGCAACAAACCAACTCATTTTGCATACATCACTGAGAATTATGAGAAAGATGGAGAACAAAAAACATCTTGGAATAAAATAGGATCTGCTTGGGCACATCAAGATAGTGAAGGTTTTAGTATTATACTCAAATCTATTCCCGTAGATGGCAAAATTACAGTCAGAATTGCCAAAGAAAAGGATGAGAATATTGAATCTTAGAATTCATTCTTAGCTCAACCCAGAAATGGGTTGGGCTTTTAACCTTCCACTATTATTTGTTTTACCCAGGCTTTTGCATCATTTGTCTCGGCTTTGAACTCACTTTCTGGTTCTTTAATCCAAACAACTTTGTGTTCCAGAATAGCATCAAACAAATTTTGAAGGTTTTCACCCAAAATAGAAACCTTCAAATTTGTGGTACTAAACTCTATCTTCCCAGAATCACTTAAACTAATAGGAGATTGGATTTCGTAATACCAAATTGCAATTTGCTCACCACTTTTCTTAATGATTTTGGTAGCAAGAGAAACTTCAGTTTGTCCTTTGCTTGAAGCCACGACCCCATAACAACCTAAATCTCTGAATTTAGGCTTCTCTTTAAAACCAGACTTTAGAGGCTTCTTTATGTCTCGTTTTGAATCACCTTCCTTTTCTTCCATGTGTTGGAGTTTTAGTTACTGGAGGATTAGCAGTCATCTTATTTTTAATAGCCATCCCTAAATTATTGACTGATGCCTTGGTGGTTTTATAAATCCTGCTAATCCTTTTAAGTTTTTCTATGTGTGGATTTCTATTCTGAGCAGAAAGTTCTAAGGCCGCTTGTCTATGAGTGGATTTCTGGATGTTATAGAGCAAACCTTCTTTATCATCTGTATGGATTGAAATAGATATTTTCCCTCTACTAGCAGATACATAAAATTGCTCTTTACTAGATGCTTTTCCACTAGAACTGTCTTGAACAATAATGACTCTGTTAATACTTTTTGCCTGTGAAGAAGGTGAAGTGGTATAATATGCATGAGTAAAATTAGCAAAATCCTTAGGCAGAATAATTTCTCTTTTTCCTGATGTTTTGGCTAGAATATTTCCCTTCTTGTTAATTCCTGTGACTGTTAACACATCTCCGTTGTTCAGTCTTTTCTTGCTAATGTCGTATCCATTTTGGGTAATCCTAATCTTGTCATTTTTAGTAAGTCCTATTTGCTTCTTGCTATAGACTGAGAATTTAATCTTTTTAGATAGATCCAATGCATGTTTGGCCCCTGAAGTATTCTGAAGATACACTTTTCCATCTTCAGCTTTAATCACATCAAATTTGGAACCTCTGTTAATTTGACTCTGTCCACCTTGTCCTTTAATATTTTGGTGGAATTCAATGGTTAAACCAGATTTGTAACTGGCATAATCTTGTTTTTCCACCTGTGTAAAACCCAAGTTTTCATGAGTCGTAAATTCGATGTCTTTTCCCTTTAATACACCTTCTAGCTTTAGCCTTTCTCGAATAGATTTAGTAACTGCTTTACCCTGAGCATGAGTTGTGGCAATAACTAGCGCGCTTTCTTTTTTCTTAACTGCTTCAGCATATTCTACTGCTACTTTTTGTCTTAACGTTTCTGTGTCTTTATGCTCATTGATGGCCCCCATTTTGTTGAGTTTATCAAATGCCTGATAAATGTTACCTTCAGAAATATCTTTAACCACAGAGCGGTACTCTAAATTCTTTTGTCTCTTAATGCTTTTGATATAAGCTGGTTTTATATGACCATATTCTTGAATGATTCTCTGTGCATCGCCACGTTCAACAGAATTATGTTGCTTTATATCTCCAGTAAGTAAAATTCTGGCATTTTGCTTTTCTGCTAGGTCAATTACAGCATTCATTGTTTTGATACCAACTAAACCAGACTCATCTATCCACATTACTCCATCCTTAATCGAACTATGAAGTTTTGTATTTGTTAGAAGTTCAGCGATGGTAGTTGCCCCTTCAAAACCCTCTTTTCGCTGAACATCTCTAGATGCTGCTGCCGAAGGAGCAAAAGCCCTGAATGGAATATCTTTTTGGTCCAAAGCAGTTTTAACTTCTTTAATGCTCCATGTTTTACCTACTCCAGCACCACCAGAAATTATAGTTATTGAATCCTTTGATTTCAGAAAATGCTGCACCCCATGTTTCTGTTCATCAGTTAATTCTTTGTTTTTAGGCTCGTATGATGGATTAATCGGTTTAAACTTATTCTTTCCACCTTTTGCAGAACGAATAAGCTTCTTTTCCTCATTTAACGCATTTTCTGTGGTAATAACCTCCCTTCCATAAGAGTCAACCCCTCTTATTAGATCTTCTTTATTTTCTAGAGCTTTTTTAATCTCCTTTACGGAACTAGAGCCATTACCTAATCTGAAAGCATGCTGTAAAACTTCTTTTTTAGTTGTCACAGATTTCCGTTCTAGATTATGGTCGATTGCGAGCTCAATAACTTCTTCAGCAGAATAAAATTGTTTAGGCTTATCCTTCTCTTGCAAGATGGATTTCACCCTATCTATAATTCCATCGCTAGAATTCTTAGCTCCAAACACAATCTCTTTTTCCCTTTCAGAAAGTCGAGATTTCAATCTCATATCCACCTCAAATGGTGAAAATACATTACGTTTACCCTCTCTATTTCTAGCAGCTAATTCGCTTTTCCCTTTGTCGCTCTCAATTCCAAGCTCTTTTGCTTTCTCGTTAATTTGAGTTGTGCGATTAGAATATTTCTCAATCAAATTTCTATCAAACCCTGCAATCTCAAAATCTCGGCTGTTTCTGTCAATTGAATAACCCATATTTTTCATTTCGTTAGCCAAATGATTATGGAACATTGCTTCATAAAATGGGGCGGAAGCTTTTACTTCAGCGATGTCAATCGCTTTCCATCTTGCTTCGGTCTTGTCATATGTTGAATTAAAAACAAATACATGTTTGTGCAAATGCGGGTCTGGAATACCATTTATCGGCCTTGCTTCATCATGAGTAAAGCTCGCCCAAATCAAATTCCCCGTCACTCTGTTTTCATTGGCTCCATTAATCCGCACCCTAGTTTCAGCTTCCTTCTCAAGCTCTTTCATTGTTAGAGTTACGGCTTTATCAAAAGCAAGCTTGATATTCCTATCGTCAGTTAAAGAATTTAGAATAGAAACAGATTTAGGAACTGAAAAAGTAAAGTCATACCCCACCCTTCTGTTTTCATTCATTCTTGGAGTTAACTGCTCACCTGTTTCTGGGTGCTTGTTATAAGCTAGAGATGCAAAATCATGGCGATTAACTTTCTCATCCAATCTAAGAATTTTACGCCCTTTACCATTCCATTTGCCTATGGTAAATTCTTTGTCTTGATAGTAATCTGCTTTGGAAAGGCCCTCATCAAAATATTTAACCGCACCGGAAGCAGAATTACTTTGTGTAATTCGTAACATAAATACTCCAAAAATTTGCTATTATTAGTTGCGGTTGAATAGTAACACTTCCCTTCTTGAGGATGGAAGTGTAAGATAGAAAAAAAATTCATCAAAAGTGAAAACTCCCACTATAGAACACTGCGCTACAGTAAACTTTCACGCAGTGAGAAAAAACCCTACAGGCATCTCTCCTTAACATTACCTAAGGGGTGGTTTTTGGGGGTGGGGGGAAAGGTGGGTTTTCGTGAATGGATTGCAGTGCTTTTAGTGTTGGTTTTGACCTAAAATGGAGATTGCAACACTCAGATATTCAATCTGTCCTGTGGTATTTTATTTTGAAATATAGGAGTTTTCCTACAAGATTAAAGATATGCTTCTTATACTTTTAGGCATTTAACTTAAATCAAATGACTTATAATTCTGCTCATCTCGAAATGGAAACTCCATTATGTCAATTTACCAAGCAGCCGGAAGATAATTGGACATTGGAGGATGCCTTTAAAGGGGTGTTTATAGCTGGTGGAATTGGTTCGGGTAAAACTACTGGTAGTGGTGAAGTTCTTGCCAAAACTTTTCTTAAATATGGCTTTGGAGGATTAGTGCTTTGTGCTAAGCCTGATGAGGCTAAAAGGTGGAAAGATTATGCAATAGAAACAAACCGATTAGACGACTTTATTTTTGTAGAAAAAGGCTCGGGACATAGATTTAATCCGTTTGAATATGAATGGACTCGTAAATCTGAGGGTGGTGGCGAAATCTTCAATCTGAGCAATCTTTTTCTCGAAGTATATCGCATGGGTAATCGCTTTTCAGGAGGCGGTGGTGGAGGCGAAAAAGATAGATTTTGGGAAACAGCCCTCCAAAGGTGCATTAATAGAACCATTCTTTTGCTGGATTTAGCCGGAGAAGAAATCAGCGTTAAGCATATGCAGATGGTCGTAAATTCAATCCCATCTAAAGATGAGCTAGCAAATATCGATCACGATGATGAAGATGAAAAAAATGAATGGTTAAATGAAAATTATTGCGCTCAATGTATTCAGTGGGCAGAAAATAATCCAGATGCATCAGAAGAAAAATTTAAACTAGTTGAGCAATATTTTTATCATCAAATGCCCAAGCTCGCCCAAGAAACTAAATCCATAATAATTGAGAGTTTTCTAGGAGTTTCAGAGGCTTTTTCATCGGGAATTCTAAAAGATTATTTCTCACAAGATTCAACCATCAGCCCAGAACTAACTCATGAGGGTAAAATCATAGTGCTAGATTTTCCAGTGAAGAATTACCTTAAAGCTGGCGTTTATGCTCAGGGGCTTTTTAAATTGATTTGGCAGCAAGCAATGGAAAGAAGAAGCAAGAACGATGATCCAAGCAAATTGGTTCCTAATTTTTTATGGATAGATGAAGCTCAACTTTTCCTTTCAGATTATGACCAAATTTTCATGACCACAGCAAGAAGTAGCAAAACTGCGGCTGTTTTCTTAACTCAAAATATTAGTAATTTTTATAGTGCGATTGGCGGTTCTAACCCAAGGCCGAAAGTAGATAGTTTGCTAGGAAATTTAGGCACTAAAATCTTTCACGCTAACAATGATGCCGTTACTAATGAATGGGCTAGCAGGGTTATTGGTAAAGCCTTCAGAAACATAACCAATGTTTCACTCGGCAAAGATCAACGAACTAGTCTCAATCAACAACTCCACTGGCTAGTTGAGCCACGAGATTTTACCACCCTAAAATCAGGCGGTCACCGAGGAAACAAACAAGTAGAAGCCATAATAACCTCCGCAGGAAGAACCTGGAGCAACGGCCTAAACTACATAAAAGCAACCTTCTTACAAACCTATAAATAGCATTTTCAAAGAAACATTTTTCAATTATTAATTTTTACAAAAACCAATTCTCCAATGATTAGCTCTCCGCGTTCAAACCTAAATTCTCAACAGTCCCTTACCCAGTTTTCTAACCTGTTTAAAAAAGGGCACTCAATAACAGATATTCTTGCAACCAGTTTTGATTTCATTATTAGCCTCGGTAGCACCCCTGCAAAATTGCTACTAAGAAAAAACCTTGGGGAAAGAACCGTTTCTCCAGCAGGATTTATCGCCTCTGTTGCTCTACATATTTATTTTGGACTGGCTCTATTAGGCGTTGTTCTCTCAATAACAACTGCCATATATAAAGACGCCTATCGTCTAGAACATGATGTTAAACTAAGTGATATTTCTATTGAAACTAACCAAATCATAACAATATTAGTGGCTATTCTATTATCTGGATTCATAATATATTTAGCCCTATTCATTAGAGCCGGAATTAAACATTTTTCGGCAATCTATCTAAAAAAAGAACCCACTCCAACCTATTCATACGATAGAGGCCAAACCAAATATTTTCATCAATGGCTTGCAAAAGAATCGGATAAGAAAAACTTAAGTGAAGAATATATTACAAGATTCATCGAACCGAAAAGAATAGTCCAAGGTTCAATAGGCCTACTTATACTGCTAATTGTTAGTGCGATAATTTTTAATTTAAATGCCAATATAATCCCAATGTGGCTCAACGCCCTAGCTGGAGGACTAATTGTAACAGCCATAGCATGCTTTTTCGGATCAATTTGTCTCCTCATAGAAGAAATCACCATAGAAAAAAGAATCCGCTATGCCGCCCTAGACATCCAAGATGCCCCCCACGATATGCAACTAATAGAAAAACAAAAAGCAAAACTAATGAACGAAGAAAATGAAACCAACACCCCCTCTCAACCCGATTTCGTCCAAATTATTGAGCCTAGGCATCTAGAATCTATTGAGAAAGATTCAGAGCCATTTGACCTAGAACAAAAACTATTTGAAAACCATAGATTTTCAAATACCTATAAAGAATATTTGTGGCGGTTGAACTTTATGGTGCTACCCGTTCTTGAAGGTAACTATAAACACCTTCTGAAAAAATACAAGAAGGTGTCTGAAGAAACCTCTCTTGATATACTAAATTCTATTGGAAACTACCAATCTGAAGATGAGAAACATGCTCTTAATTATTATTTAGCCCGTGAAAATTTCGCATTGTTTAATGGGGTTTACCATCTTTTTGAAGCAGTTATTAAAAAACTCAACATTGAAAATATTCGAATTGAAGAAGATACTAAGTTTAAGCTTTTTTATAGTAGAGTAATTCATTCGTTTCTGCATTGTAAATTTCCAAAAAATCAAGTTTGCAAAGACAATATTATGCAATCAAAAATCCATGAAGATTTTGAGTCATTACATGGAGTTTACGTAGAAGACAAAGATGAATACGATCTTTTTCAAGATATTCTGGTAGCTGATATTACAAGAGTAATAATGTATCTAAGTCAAGACATCCCAGAACTAGAGCTAAAGGACAGTGAAACATTTACTATAGATCAAATCGATATGTTGGTAAAAATCATATGCAACGATCAACCTGAAGAAATTGTTAAGAATATAAAGACCCTTCTCCTTTTTCATTGCCGACATCAAGATTATCTTGTTCTAAAATCGCAGGATAACACACAAGCACCATCTATTTTTGAATCTATTCATAGATCTGTAGAACATCAAATCCAGATACTCAATGCTTATTAATTGTATAAAGGTTAAAAACATGCTAAAATGAGTAGGTAAATAGAATGGAGGGTAGTAAGGTTCGTTGGCAGAAGAGAGTAAATCAAAAATTGAAGCAGATTATAAGGAACTTATCCGTCTTGGAGTCCTCCACGACACTTTCCAATCACCAGCAACAGGTGTCTGGGAAATGCAACATAGCAGGGATTATCTAGAGGAAAAAGCTAAATATCCACTTAAAAACTTAGTATGGAGTATGAATGACTCCGATCAAGACAGAACAAATAATTTTTTTAGGGTAGTTAAAACTCAAGAAGATTGGGAGAAGGTGCTTTTAAGATCAAAAGAAATTGCTGAAACCCAGAATCAAAAGCCAAGAAGTACGCATTCTCCCGTACTAGGAGTAAAGTTTACAAATTATGAAATCTATATCAATTCTGATATTAATGATCTGAAAGAAGAGTATTTCAATAACAAATTTGTAGGTATGGATAGACATTCAGCTAGTAGATTAGAAGATAATCTTCACGATAAATTAGCTGGGTTAAATGGTACACCAACCTTTGCTGAACAGCTTGTAATTTGGGAGGCTGAAGAACGCGCCTCTATTGCAGCCAGCATTGAGGCTATAGAAAAAGCAGATAAGATAAAAAGAGGTATTCTACCTGAGGAAACGCCAAAAACTCAATTATCAAAACAATTAATGGTTGAAAAACTAGGAAATAACCAAATTTCCTTAAACTAACTAAATCATTTAGTCTTAGTTGGATTCGGAGTTTTGGGTTTATTGGCCTTGGCGGCTTTTATGGCTCGCTGTAAGGCTGATGTTCTTTTTGGTTTTGCAACTTTTGTTCCTTCTTTCAAAACAGGTTTTGCGGCCTTTGTAACTGTAGTTTTAAGCGGTGGCTTGGTGACAGATTTTGCCTTGTGGGTTTTGCCCTTCATGGCATCGCCTTTTTTCACTATTAGCTTAACAGTTTTTTCATTCACTCCATTTTTTGTTGGCAGTGAATTTTTGCCGCCAACCATATCAGGATTTTTCTTCGTTGGGGATTTTGCACGAGATTTTGATTGCTGTTTACCTTTTGCCATTTAGGGAGAATTATGATATACTAATATAGCAATTTAAGGAGGGTATATGACAATCGAAAGCGCTGAAGAACAGAAAAATAAACGAATTAAAAATATCAGAGATTATCTGGAGAAAATTCCTAATCCTATTGAATCTACTCCTTCGGCTGAGCAACCAAAACTTGATTGGAGGCAAGAATTATTTGAAGAAAATAACCTTGTAGATATTAATATTCTCGACTTATCCGAAAAGGCTTTTTTTGGTGATGTACATGCCATTTGGCAATTAGCATACGCTTATTATGATGGAGAAGGAGTTAAGCAGAATTTTCAAACTGCCGAAAAACACTTTAGAAAATATATAGACTCTCTATCCAAACAAACAACCAATTACCATTCAAATATTGCATGTGCAATGGCTTGGATAGTCCACTCTAGGTCAGAAACAATTGGCATAGATAATCTTCCACAAGACCAATTACTACAAGCCCTCTATGATAACGAGGTAATAGATTTAATGAAAGAATATGTAAAATATGTTTCCAAAAACCTAGACCCAGCAGAATGGGATTGGCAATTAATAGAAATGTTCAAAGACGTATTCGACCTATTCAGCAAGGAAAACCTAGATTAAACTAACCACTAGCTCCTCCATGTAAAAATTATGAAATGGCATAGTGCTTCCCTTATAGAGCATCAAGTCAAATTCCTTGAAAAGTCAAAGTCGTATAATACATCCTATGTTAAGTAGATGTTCGAGATTATTAAATGTATTTCTTAACATATTCGAATCAGCAACCTTGATGGATTTGTATAACAATATTTAGGAGAGGAAATGTAAGTAGAGACGTTTACTATCATTTCAAAAACAGCAGAATTATCCATGATTTTCTATGAATTGCCCTATCAAAATCAATAAGAAATTTATCCACTCAATTGCTAAGTGATTTTAGCAACACCTGAAAGCGTTAAAGAAATGATTGACTATATAATAACAACTAAGTTTTCAAGTTATTCATGTCTCTTATTTGTTAAATTTAGATGCTTTCAGCAAAGAAAGAATTAATGAAGATATATGACATATTCAAGTCTACTGGTGTTCCAGAGACTACTTATATTGAAAGAGAAAATGGCCAATACGAGGATTATCTAAAAGAGGCGTTATACTCTAAAGGAAAAATTTGCTTATTGACTGGTCTATCAAAAACAGGAAAGACAACCTTGTATGAAAAAGTACTTTCAACCTTGTCTCTGGAAAAAGTAGTGGTGCGGTGTAATGATGGTTTGACAGTTGATGATTTTTGGGAAAGCGCATTTGAGGTATTAGACTCTTCAAGAATAAAACAAATTGAGAAATCAAATGAAATAGGGACTAGCACTGAAGGTCAGCTTGGCGCAAATGTCCTTTTGGTTAAAGGGCAAGCTAAAATTGGTCTTAGTGGCAAATCTTCGAAAAAAAAGATTTATGAAAAAGTATTGTCTAAAGTTTCAGCTATTCACTTAGCTCAAACACTAAAAGACACGAACAAAATTCTTGTAATTGAGGATTTTCATTATTTAACCCCACCTGTTCAGAAAAGTATATTTCAAATGTGGAAAGTTTTTATTGACGAAGAAGTTTCTGCTTTAATGGTTGGAACTTCCAGCCATAAGTTTGATTTAACATTTGAAAACAAGGATTTATCAGGAAGGATTTATAAGATCGAATTACCTCCATGGAGTAATAAGGATCTAGCTAATATTGTTTACAAAGGGTTTAATTACTTGGGCCTGACCATTGATAATATCCTTGCAGAAAAGATTGCTACCGAAAGCGTAGGATTACCAATTATTACACAACAGATTTGTCTACAAATATTTACTGGAAAGGGTGTTTTCCTAAAAAAAGACATAAATCAAACCTTTAACATTACTGAGGATTTTTTGAATACTAGCATTATATCATTGATAAAAAAGTCATATTCTTTTTATCAAGCGATGTATTCCATACTTGCAAATGGAATAAGAAAAAGTAGAAGCAAATACAAAACATATGAGGTGTTACTTTTTCTTTTCTCACTAGATCCAGTTACTTTTAGCCTATCAAGAGACCAACTTCTTCATAGAGTTAGTAGAATATCTCTAGATAAAAAACCTACGGTTAATTCAATTGATAATACTTTACGAAATTTAAAAAAACATCAAAAAAACCATGATCTTGATCTTTTAGAATGGTTACCAAATCAGAATACACTTTATATTGTGGAGCCTGGATTTCTTTTTTATTTAAGGTGGAGAGTATTTGGTGAAAGCACCGGTGAAAATGAATCTCTTTACGAGTTTTTTAATCGCTTGAAAGAAGAAAAAATATTTGTGGATAGTAAGACTTTCAATGATATTATGGATGCGCTGCATAGTTTAAAGTAAAAGAACTTGGATTTTGCGACTCTCTACCGAAATTACAGGTGTAATTTCGATGAGATGATAATTTGATGAGTATCCTCCATTTCGTATTCTGCTAAACAGAGTACGAAAATTCAACTGTGTAAAACCTGAGAAAACCAAGGGTGATTGACTTATTCAATTTGTTTTCCAAATGAAATTTTAGCATTACGCAAGCGAAGTATGAAACATTATAATTGAAGGCAAATTACATCTTCTCAATCAGTTCGACTCCTTACTCAGGACTCAATTTCAATCTTCTACCTCTTGAGGAAAATAGTTTTTAATCATTTTTTGAATATTCGTTCTTACAATTTCAGGGTCAAACCTTGCACGTTCGCAAACTACAGGGAAATCTTCATTATTCTTCAAAAGCCGTTATGTAGCTTCACATCTAATTTTAATTATCTCCTTTTTCTTGCTAGACAAAGTTGCATCATCAATCATTTGACATAATATACGTTTCCATAGTTGACGACATGGACAATTCTCATGCTTAGGAATAGAATTTAGCATCATCACCAGTGAACCCATATCATCACAAAGTTAGCCGACAAGCAACCGCACAATCAAGTCCAAGCCTTACAAGGCGTTGCCCTTCGGGTTCCCGAACATTTTTTGCCTTCCCTCTTTCTCCGCTCAAAAAATAACCGCTGAAGACTTGCTTTATCTATCAGCATCGGCTGCGTACGTGATTATATGGGGTCACAAAGAGTGATAATCCTAAAAACTAAAATTTTATAATCATGGCAACAGCCGAAATTCAAAAAAATGGAGTTGAAAAAACATCTACTACTCCGAAATCAAACACGACAAATGCTCCTAAAAAAAAGAGTATCGTTAAACCAATCTCAACAGTGAAAAGAGAGGTCAAAGAGTCTATTGATGACAAGATAGATCGTTATGAAAAACTACATGGCTTCACCACAAAAAGAGAGCGAATAGCGAATACTCTGCAAAAGCTCAAGAAGTTCGACTATAGCAAAGACCTCTCAGCTTCATTTACACTAGTTGATAGTAGCGATAAATCCTTCCAAACAAGCAATACCGAGCTGTTAGAAATAGTAGTTTCTAATCTAATAAAAACAATGGAAGTCAAGAAAGCTGAACTGGAAAATCAAATTTTAGAATTTGTCTACTAGGGTTAACAACCACTCAAATCTTAAAAGGATTATCTCAATTGAGATAATCCTTTTTGCTTGAAAAAAGTAAATATCAAGTCATTAATTAATGACTTGATGAAAAATATAATAAATAAACCCATTTCACAAAAAATCCTAATCCAGTTCGTAGATATAAATAATCTGCAATGTCTTCGATTCCCTCATTTTTCAATGACAACCTCAGTACTACTAAACTGTCCATCTTGCATTACTCTAATAAATAACAATCCAATATGTTGATCTTCTGGTTGCCATTCCAAAGTATTATAACCATGGTTAACAGCATGTTGAAATCTGTCAATTTCTTTCCCAGAAGAATTATACATGGACAAATTGACTAGACCTTCTTTTTCTGAAAAATAGGTGATGTTAACTAGCCCCATACTAGGGTTAGGTGCTACACTGAGGTTTGACTTTAATGATGGTTGTAAACCATCTTTACTTAGTTTAACTTCAATATCCCTTCCTTCACTGTTTAATTCATATGGAAGTCGAACTTTTTCTATGCGACTCCAATAATCTTCTCCTATTTCACGATAAAACAGCGTATAAATAGGATTTGAATTAAAATTCTTATTAGAAACGATAATTCCATTTTCTGTGTAAGAAACATCAAGATTATCTTCATTAGTTAAATCGGATGCAGACAATGCCTGAATGATACTAGGACAAACCACTTGATAATTCCAAGCTGTGCCTGAATTAGGTGCAGACATCGTGATTGTAACCTGATTACTTTGACCTTGCTCGACTGCATGTACAAATGAAATCGAACCCGTTCCGCTTGTTAGCCCAGTAGTTTGAGAGTTTCCTCTATAGGTCACTGTCATCTTGTCTGGAATAGAGTACATTTGATATTCAATTGTAACCGTCCCCTCAATCGTACCTAAATTAACCTGTCTAATGTCTGTCCCTTGACCTCCCGCAAAATTCTGTGCATCGCATGGAACATTTGGTAAAGTGTAATATTCTTGAGCCTCACAACCTCCAGAGTCTTTAACTTTAAAAAGATAATTTTGATCAAAATCAATTTCAAAAATATTGTTATTAGAGAAATTTGATTGGTGTTGTGGGGGTATCGGGGTTAAGTCTTGACTATATTCATACGGCTCAGTACCACCGGTTGCAACCAAAGTAATGCTTGTATTATTTGAACTATCAACCTCTACTTCTAATGATAAAGGTACCTCTACACCATCACAT
Source organism: Flavobacteriales bacterium (assembly GCA_965224545.1). Taxonomy (GTDB): domain Bacteria; phylum Bacteroidota; class Bacteroidia; order Flavobacteriales_D; family Sanyastnellaceae; genus ASP10-05a. The sequence goes on from CBDCZM010000001.1 coordinate 667,618, forward strand.
ATCCTTAATTCATGGTTCTTATCAGTAGAAGTCATTGATAAAAAATTATCATTTTCTTGCCTTTTTACATCTGCCGCATCTTGGTTAAGTAATAATCCAAAAAGACGACCTTCTGAATCAAACCGTAATTGCACCTTAGATGAAGCTGAGTTTGGCATTTCAAAAGTTCCACCCCAAACCATCCCATCATCGTCTAATTGCGTCATAGAAATTGGTGGCTCACCAGGTAATTTCAATTCTAAGGATGGGACTTTCTCACTAGTCGTAGCCTCTATTGAACAATTTGAACTAACCACAAAAGGTTCATTGTTCCTTCTGTCAACTTGAATAGAACCATCTCCCCCTCTGGTTAAGGTACTCCACTCAGATTCATATCTAACTTCATTATCCTCATCCCTCACTTGTACTTTACGTATATACGTTTTAAAGTTGTCAAATCTTGCAATTACACTCCTTTCAACATTATCATCTTGTGTATTTCTTGCTCTGACTGTTATTTTATAATCTCCATCCAAATAGTTACAAGTTTCTAAGCTTTCTTCTTGGGCAGTGCCATTTAAAAATCTATTCGAAACAATAAAATGTGGATTGCTGCTTGTAGATTTTTTTGAATGAATTTTTCTAAATGCTGAACTTTCACTAGTTCCTTGATGAAATTGCAACCTTTGAAAATCCTCTAGCTCAACTTCTGATGTAGCTAGGTTTTTCAGATTATATCCTAACTCAAATGGAGCAATATGACCTGCTCCTAAGGAATTCCCATTACTAGCTATTCTTCTTTGAAAAGAGTTGGCAACTATATCCACATCTCCCCAGACTAATAGTGGTTGCTGACCAGAAGGAAAACCTTCATTAGTAATATAATCTGTAAATTCCGGTTCTTGATTCCATAACTGCCCTGTATTCAAGTCTTTATAAATTTTAATTTCATTCCCACCAAATTCTGGAGCAAAATTGTCATTCAAACTATAACCAGGTGAATTAAAACCCCCACTTGTAAGAAAGTTTATGTTTACTCCTGTTGAAATATGCACATGTGTTGGCCAACCATTTTTCTGAATCATTTCAGCAAAAGCTTCACCTTGAGCTACAGTAACCTCTACCATTCCAGCGTTAATTTCATCAATATCATACTCATTTATATTTGAATAAAGAACATGAAAATAACGTGCTCCACTAGACATTCTAATATTTCTATTTACACCCAAACTTGAAGCATTATTTATTTGTTGAATTTGATCGTCCTTAATAGAGTAGACGCCTACATTCGCTCCACCTGTACAATCCGTGCCATTGTGAATTCTTCGATTCCCACTATTCCCTCTTACTTCTCCTATAGTTCCTGTTATTTCTCCTTGAGATCCGCTATTCACAGGCCATTGTGCCTGTGAAATGCCGCTTACTCCTAGTAACACGACAATAATTATTAAACTCTTCATAGTTGTTTGATTATTTTATTCTTAGAATTTATTAGAAGTATTTTCGAGCTGAGTTTCTTTAAAAGAATTCGATCTGAACTTTCAATCATGTCTATTTTTTCTGGTCGAGCATGTACCCCTTTTATTTGAATTAATTGGTTTGAAAACTTAGAAAATTTATCATCACCTTTCTTGGAAATGAGTATTGTTATCTCTCTATCACCATGTACAGCTTCTAAATCAATCCACGAATCTGTTCCTAATGACTTACCTCCAGTATATTCAAGCAACGATTTTTTATCGGTAACACTTCCAGTTTTAAGGTCTATAAACCAATAATCTACTTTGCTAGTTGCAAATGCATACCATTCATTATTTTCTCTTATCCCAGTATAGGCGTATACATACCCATCTTTTGTCCATAAATGTTCTCCATTAGAATCGATACATATCACTTCTTGCTCAGATGGAGATTTATGCCGTTTCATTAGCACATAATCACCCATCAAAGTCAATTTTGAAATTGTATATCCAGAATCCAGCTTTATTTCGAACTGAATATCTCCTGTTTTGGTGTTCATCAAAACTAACCTTGGTTCAGATGTTTTCTGAACTGGGAAAAAAATAAAAGCTGCTTTATTCTTTTGAAATTGATCCATTGATTGCGTAAACCCATTTTCACCAAAAGGGCGGTAGCTTGTTATTTTCTCAAGCTCTTTATTATATAAATCAATTTCATAACCTAATCCCTCATATTCATCAGATAATAAAATATTCTTGCTTTCAGGAAGCATATAATAACTGTTTATCTCGGCAATAGGTAATGTTCCTAATAGATTCAAAGAAGCCTCGTCAAGAGCATAACTTTGAATAGATCTACTAAGTTCACTATCTTCTTCCTGATGGATGGAACTAGTTAAAATTATATTCTCCGCCCCCCCCTCGTATAACTCTCCTTCTCTTAATTCAAGTTTGGCACTTCCAACTTTTAATTCATCTCTTACTGTCGTTTTGGTAAAACCATTAATATAAGTTCGGACTTGCTTCTTACGAAGAACCGTTAATAAATCACCCTCAATTTTTGATTGTTGGTAATTCAGTATTTGTTCCGTTTTCTGCGCATTGACATTTGATGGAATTAGCATCAATAATGCCATTATCGTCAGAAAACACCGTATTGTATTTTTCATTGAAAAAGGTTTAAATGATTAATAATGAATTAAATGTAGCATGAATAAATTGCCACACCAACCATATCTCTTTAAATTTAGAACAGAAAACTCTAAAAACAGTCTAGAGTCCTTAACCAGCTTGCATTCCACATATAACACTGAAAAACAATCATTTACGCTACATCGTGTTATTGGATGAATGACGAAAGAAAATCAGAAAATTCCTACATGACATGGATCACTTAGCCCTTTTAAATCAAGTAAAAAAAGTGTACTTTTTGTAGATTTTTTTCTTGTAAATGCAAAAGTTCTTTCATTCCGAGTGTAAAGAATATGACCCTTCCATCAAAACCACCTTCACCCAATACTTCACCTTCTTCTTCTCCAACTTTAAATTCACTCTCTGGTTATTTTATCCAAATAAGTTTGTATTCAAAAACTCAAGAAGTTTGACAATAGTAAAGATCTCTCAGCTTCATTCACACTAGTTGATAGTAGCGATAAATCCTTCCAAACAAGCAACACCGAGCTTTTGGAAATAGTAGTTTCTAACCTAATAAAAACAATGGAAGTCAAGAAAACTGAATTAGAAAATCTGATTTTAGAATTTGTCTACTAGGGTTCACAACTCAACCAACAAAAAGGGATTTCCATTCTCGGAAATCCCTTTCTTCATATCACATATTGCCAATGCGTTTATACGACTAATTCAATTTTAAGCTTCATAAGCTAAGTCAACAACTTACTATACTGAAGAAAATAAAAAGTCATTTCTTTCTAAGAACTGTCACAGTTCCTTGAAGTGCATTTTCTTCCCTAGGTGTGCTTACAGTATAGAAATAAACTCCATCCTGAAGCGCTTTTCCATTAGAGTTGTCTCCTCTCCATGGGTTAGCGTTCCCGTAATTAGCATCTTCAAATACCAAACTACCCCATCTATCGAAGATTCTAACGTAAACGCCAGCCAGTCCGTCGATTCCATCAATTTGCCATCCCTCATTTAATCCAAGTAATCCGATAACCCCATCCACTTCAGAATCTGCTCCTCCATCTCCATCAGGAGTGATCACATTGTAGGCACCTAAGAAGCAAGCTTCTACATGTACATTGACAGTATCTGTTGCTACCCCACATAAATTTGCAGCAGTAAAGACAATATCTGCACCAGAAGATTGAACATCTAAAGGAATTTGATCGGAACCAAACACAATCGCAGTTGATGTTTCAATTAAAACTTCTGTTTGAGTATTTCCTAACCCATCGGTCCACGAAAAATACCAGTCTATAACATTATTAGAACCTAAATCTGTCCAAAATGGAATAAGCTCAATTTCATCTCCAGCGCAGATAACAGTATCAGTCACATAAGTTACTGTAGGAGAATCGGCAGTGGTGATAGCAGCTGTAGCGGTTACTCCTTCTGGGGCACAAGAGTTGGTTACTCTAACCTGATAATTACCTTCGGTATTCACAGTAATGCTTTCAGTTGAACTTCCATTTGACCAATTGTAAACATAGGAAGAATGCTCAATAGCAATTGGATCTAAAACATGTGACCCCCCATTGCACAAAACGGTATCAGTTAGTTGTGGATTAGGTTCAGGAGTAATTATTACTTCAAATGAAACCGTAGTCGATGGGCATATATCATTTTGTACTTCAAGAGTCGCTTGAATAGTATCTTGACCTGAGAAGTTAGGAATACAAGTTGGGGTGTTATCACAATCTTCAAGAGACCAATAAAATTCCAGATCAGTTAATTCATCAGGACCACTATAAACTGGCTCTATTGGTATATCTAGGTTGTCACACTCTTCATAATCATCTACTTCCACTCTCGGAGATTCCCAAAATATTAGTGGAAATTCGATGATACTATCACAGACTTCAGATTCAAAAGTCAAGTAATAGGTTCCATTAAATCCTTCAGGAGCAGTAAGTGAATTCGGGTTATTTAGGTCAATAGGATTAAATACATCAGTAAATTCTGGTTGTGGACCAGAATTTTCATTTTCGTCAACTACAGTCCATATACCTGGAAGGGTACTGTAGCCACAATTTGCCCATTGAGTAAAAAATGCATCTCCCGAGGAGAGAACATCGCCCTCATTATCGCTGTCAAAAACGACTTCATTGTCTGAATCATAAAGCTGAACTCCAATATCATCGTCATCAACCCCTGGCTGCCAATAGTATTCAATTAGCTGACCATGGAACGGTTGAATTCCAGTCTGATTTTGGAATCCTGCCAACATATTAAAATTGAGAGGCCCAACACTTAAGCACTAATGCAGCGCGGTAAGGCCGCGGTTCATTATGCTTGTTGTTGAATCAAGCTGCCAAGCTACTGTCTGAGTCTATGGGTTTTTAATAGGATTTGTGCTTACCTATCTGGGAGCTTTTGGAGTTTTTCTTGGCTAGAATCTAATTCGATTTTCATAATGTTATTCTTCTGGTTGAGTGAGATTCCCTTTTAGATTACTCTTCCTTTTTTTGACACTAATTTTCTGTACCTGTTCCACGATTAAATGGCAGTTTTGGAGGTTTTTTGATGTGTGAAATTTTGGTTCGGTTTGGTAGCCAATATTGGTGGTCCTCTTTCTGGTAACATTGTCCCTAGTATTTCTATAGTCAGATTCTTACACTTTGAACACTGGTCTGGATTCAGGTCAAGCTGAAGTTGTGCTATTTCTTGCCATGTAAACTTCTGCTTCTCCCAGAGCTCACAATCAAAATAAGCTTTAGCTATATTCAATTCCTTACTCTTGTTTTTAGAGGCCAATATTCCATAATGGCGCATGCGCACAAACCCCTTGGGTAAAATATGCTGGACATAACGTCTTAAAAACTCATTGGGACTTATTCTACAGGTCAACTTCTTGGCTCCTTGTCGGTAATCTTTGTAAGTAAACTGGATTTGGTGATTGTCTACACTTTTGAGCCGATGGTTGCTAATGGCTACCTTATGGGTGTACCTGCCCAAATATTCTACTACGGTTTTTGGTGAGGAAAACGGTTGTTTGGCGTAGACTACCCAGTCCTTTGAAAACACCTTCTTAGCGATATTTTGAGGAATGATCACTCCTGACCCTCTGAGGTGTTTCATAAATGAAGCGCGGTAAATTCTGGACATCACTAATTGGGGAAATAGATACTTCCCTTTCCCTTTGGTGGATTTCCAATTTCCATCTGGAGTGATTCCTCCAGCAGGAATTATACAATGAAGATGCGGATGAAGCCACAATTGCTGTCCCCAAGTATGCAAGACAGCTGTCATTCCAGTTTTAGCCCCCAAATGTTTAGAATCCGCGGAGAGGGTTTGAATCGTTTTCCAAGCTGCATAAAACAGCGCATTGTACACTTCTTAGGGGTACTCTCTACTAATATCACCTAATTCATGGGGTAAAGTGAAAACCGTATGGAAATATGTGACAGGAAGTAGTTCGGACTCACGCTGGAGAATCCATCTTTCGCGGTTCACTGTTTGGCATTTTGGACAATGTCGGTTTCTACAGCTATTATATTGATAGCTGATAATTCCACAACTACTACAACCTAACTTCCGACCTCCTAATGCAGAAGTGCGACACTTGGAGATAACATCTAGTGTCTTTAATTTTTGTAATGATTGTGGGTGTTTTCTTAGAAACTCTGAACCATAAAGATGAACTATCTCCGATAGCTCATGGATGGGCTTCATCTGAATGTTGTTGTGGATACAACTTGTCTAATGGGCTATGGACTGTAGATCTACTGAACTTGGCTACGTGCAAATACATCATCGTTGTTTCTATGGTGCTATGACCTAAGAGCTCTTTGATACTTACTATATCTACTCCCTGCTCTAGCAAATGAGTCGCATAGGTATGGCGTAAAGAATGAACTGTCACTGGCTTAATGATTCCTGACTTTTTCAATGCCAATCGAAAACTCTGCTGTACTGCTCCTGTACCCAAAGCCTTGCCTTTTTCTCTCCCATTGAACAAATAATCGTTGGGCTTGGAACTAAGCAGGTATTTTCTTAGCCCTTTTAGAACATAAAGACTTAAAGGAACATATCTATCTGTATGGCCTTTACTTTTTACTATTCGAATCATCATCCGATCTGAATCAATATCTGATATCTTTAGTCTACACAATTCTCCTACTCGTAACCCTGCTGAGTAAATAAGAGATAACATCACCCGGTGTTTTAGTCGTTGGGGGCTCTTCAATAACTTGCGTAACTCTGCTCCAGACAATACTACGGGTAGTTTCCTATCACTTTTTATCGTTGGTAATTTCAAGACCCTATCTTCCATGTTATACAAACGAAAGAAGAAGCGAAGACCATAAATCGCGTGTTTAAAATAAGTACTACTGGCTTTCTTTTCTTTGGCCAAGACAAACAAATACTGATTCACTTCTTCTGGATCTAAATCCAATAACGATTTCTTAAAGTGAAGGCTAATTCTTGCCACTGAGCGAGAATAGTTAAATAACGTACTGGAGGAATAACCTCCTATTGTCTTCTGCTGCTCGAACTTTGCATAATGTTCCTTGAAATAGGGTACTTCGCGCTTGGCTCGCTCTATTAAGGTATTTGCTGAATTTGGCTTATTTTTAAGCCATGGGTAATCTCCTTGGGAATTGCTCATACTTTTTTATGAGCTTATACTCTTGTAACTATTTTTGGACTTTAGTTACCGGAGGTTGAGTTCAACACCATCAATGAACACTTGAAGATTGGCCCCTTCCCATCCATCAGCATCTGAGTCGAAGAGATAAATAAAGTACGCACATTCTTGCGGATCTGACCACGCTCCACTCCATGAAACCTCATCGTCGTCATTGCAAGAGGCTGGTAAAATTGTGTTTGGTACAAAAATTATATCTTCTTGGACAGGTACAATTCTAGATCCTGAACAACCATTTTCATCAATAACAGAAACTATGTAGGTACCAGGTGTCACTTCAACTGTGGCAAGGGTAGAATCAGTTAAGATCCTTCCATTAGGATTTCCGAAGTTAGGAAATACTGACCATTCAACTGGAGGAGGATAATTCTCAGCATCTTCCAGAGTAATATTTGTAGTCTCGCCCTCACAAATAAATAGCTCTTCTACAGCTACTGAAGGGTTAAACGTAGGAGTTTGATAGACTAATGCGCTTGCTTCTGCATCGCAACCCATAAAAAATGCAGTAAGAGTATATTCTCCCTGAATAAGCGTATCTACTCGCGTAGTATCATTATTGGACCATAAATAAGAATCAAATCCAGGCGAACCTTCTAAGATAACACCATCTTCACCCTGACAATACGGGACAGCACTGGTTACAACGTCGCCATCATAAAAGATGTCAAAGTCAGGAACTTCGACAGGAATGACTTGCACTGTTAAAAAGATTTCAGTGGAAGCAGGAGGTGTTCCATCATCAGTAGCAGTAAGTACCATATTAAAGACTCCAGGAACAAAACCAGTCCCTGTTTCTAAAGATAGAACGACCTGAGCGGTAGAACCATCTGTTACGTCAGCAACAACACTTGGGAATCCACCATCGTCAACAGTGATAGATATATTTTGATCTATTTCAGGTGCTAAGAAGGTAAAATTGAGAAACTCCTCATCGTTTGAGCACATAACCAATGTATCACAGAGAACATCTCCAACTGCAATTGGAGGGACATTTTCATTAATAGAAGCACTTGAATCGAAAAAGATGGCGGCATCGTCTAACCAGCTTACACCACTAGTTTCATCAAATGGACCGATGTAGTCATCATCATCTTCACTAAATCTCCCAAACTGAATATAATCGGAATTGTTACCTGCATCTGCACCCACAGTGGCTGCTGCGCCACCAAATCCACCAGCACCCGTAATATCTCCAGTTGTCCATTGCATATCTTCATAACAATATTGTCTAAGTACATGACAAAAACCGAAATACGTCAATATTGTTTTGACATTGGGGGTTTAGAAGGGTATTAGCCAAGAAATATAGTCCACATTTGAAAATGCTTTTGGCTTTTCTGCCATGTTTTTTTATTTGTATAGGGTTCAATTGGTGCAAATATATTCCTACTTTATAGGACCAGACAAAGGCGATCATCACTAATAAGATCAGTTTTTCTAATCTTTGAATTTCTTGTAGGTGGGTTTTCTCAATATCAAATCCGCTTGATTTCATCGCCTTAAAACACATCTCTATTTGCCACCTTTTTTTATAATCATGTTGTGCATTTTCAGGTTTGTTAAATGATACAATTATCAGGAAGTCTTGTTTTGCATTGCGTCTGTTAAGCTTACATCCTGACAGATAGCAGAGCACTCCGTTGATTTTCACAATCTTTGGATAATAGACAAACTCATTGGGCTTAAATCTGTTAAATAGATGAGACGCTTTAACCTCTTTATTTTTATGGGGAATGAATACTTTAAAATTATTTCGAATACGAATGTAATATCTAATTCTTTCTTGGTTGAGAAAAGCTAACCATTGCTCCCCTATAAACTCTCTATCTGCAACAACAGATTCAATCACTTCTTTTCCAAAAAGACGGATAAACCTATTTATTAAATCAACACGTTCTTGACTATTAGAATTACCTCTTTTGTCGAGCATAGTGAACAATAAAGGAAATGCGACCCCACGGTAAACTATACCAAGCATAAATATATTAATATTAGTTTGACCAAATTTCCAATTGGTACGATCAATACTTAATATAAGATTATCCTGTTTGGGTAGAAGGTTAAAAACTAGACGGGCTATTAGATCAGAATCCAAACTATAATTTGCGATAAAACGCTGAATACGCCTTAAAGATGACTCGGAACTGGTTGAACTCTCAAAAGCATTAGCCAGTTTTTCAAAAGTAACGGTTTGCACCTTGCATAAAGCGATTATAAAGTGTGAGATTAGTTTTACTCTAGCTAAATTAATTTTTCCTCTAAAATGAGTATTGAGGATTGAACTTAATTCACTAGCTTTAGCACTGGCATTGGTTTTCATCATTAGAAAAATGTTTTGAATTATCCTTCTAATATACTGAAAATCAATGCCTTATCCTAACATTTTAGCGTTTAATTTACCGGTTATCAATGAATTATATTTTTGTCATGTACTAAACAATATTGTACATTATTATCACCATCGAGAACCGTACTGGTTTCGGGAGTGAATACAGCTTGAAAACGATTTAGTTTGTCTGAATGAGAACCGAAATAACCAACGCTTAGCCAATTGATGTAAACAGCATCATCAGTCACCTTGTAGTATACTCCTCCACAATCTCCACATGTTAAATCTACATCCGCCCAGAAAGGAGCAAGCATGGCATTTTGCGCTGGGAATCCATCAGGAGTGAAGGTGCCAAAAGCACCTTCAAAAGTGATATTCCCATTGGTGTTGATCCAAAAGCTGGTATATACAGTTCCATAAAGATTGAAACCGAAAGGAATATTGATCTGTCCTGTACTACCATCATCAGAAGCAGAGAAGCTTGCTAACGTATAAGTATCATCTGGCTCCACCCAGCATTCACATTCTCCAGCCCTTTCTCCTGCTGTGGAAGGGTGAACAATAACATGTTCAGAAACACCAACATTCGAAGGTAAAATAGTGTAATTGTCGTTTAATAATTCGCCGCTTTCTTTAAGGGTTTGATAGTGTTCAGAGTTAATTAAAACATCTGTTGGTGTTTCTTGGGTATAGGCAAAGGAGATAGTCGTCAAAGCGACTAACAGAATTATGTAAGATCTCATTTTTGTTTGATTAAGGTTCAGGTAGCTGAGTAAGTCAACTGCATCTGTATTAATGATCTATAGATGATTATTTTTTAGAACAAGTTGCCTGAGAAGGAATTATTTTTTAATACACCAGAGGATTAGTGGCTATTAAATCGATATCTACTTTTTTCTATAAAAAAAGTAATGCTAATGATTTATCTATTTATCGAATACTTATCTGTAGACTCTGTAAGGTGCTGTGTCCCTCTCTCAAAGTTAGAATATAACTCCCCGAAATTAGATTCGTAACATCTACCATTAACGTAGTATGTTTATCTGCTATAGGAATAGACTTTATCAACTTCCCTTGCAGATCATACAACTCATAAAGTGCTAATGGAGATACTTGTTGTGCTTGATAAATATTCAGAAAGTCACTTGCTGGAATGGGGGAAGCCTTAAAATATTCTTTGTTCTCTACATCAATTTCAGAAACATTGTCAGATAAGTGGCAATCCTCAACCAAACAGCCGTGTTCGTCTACTTTTACCAGCCACCCTTGCTGATATGGCCCCGTTACTTCTGGGTTATCTTCATCCGTTCCTTTGGCTTCACCACAGAATATATAACCTCCATCACTGGTGGCTCTTAGGTCATAGAGTTCATGCTCATCATTGAACAAATCAAAATACTTAAACCGTCTTTGCCATTTAACTTCACCTTCTGTACTAATTTTAGCCAAAAAACCACTGCTATCGTCTGGAACATCAGGTATATCTTCATAGTGAATTCCTCCAGTGATGTAATTCCCGTCATGAGCTTTTATTAACTGTCTTCCTCTGTGATTAAACCCATAATCACCTTGCCAAACAGGAGTATGCCAAATAATATTCCCTGTAGTATCAATTTTCAAGACTCCAGGCATAGTAGACCAGTTCTCCCACTTCACTTCTGGTGTGGTACATATCAGATATTCACCTTCTAAAAGCACATCTTTTACTCCTCCTAAATTATCTGAAGGGCTGGTAAAGAAGGACCAATCAATAGAACCAGTAGAATCTAGTTTGTTAAAGTGCAACTTTGTAAATCCTCCATCATCAGTTACCAAATCCATGATGAAAATAACACCCCCATCTTCCGTTGGTAATATAACGTCGCAAACATCAGGGTCTTGTTCAGTAGCATATTGATAATCCCAAAGCAACTCCCCTTCAGAAGTAAATTTTTGAATTATTATGTCATTATTAGTTTCATCATTTACAATCCCACTTAGAACTAAAAAATTGCCGTCATATGCGAATTCCAACCTTATTGGATACATCGAACTATGTTCAAGATCATCAGGATAATTTGGAGAATAAAAGCGGATGGTCTCTAGTGTATCTCCTTCAAGATTTGATTTCATTAAATATCCAAGCCTTATCCCCTCATCATCAAAAGTAACTCCGCTATGAATTAAAGTTGTATCATTTAAAAATTGAAGATCAGGATTCTGTGCCCAGAATTGATAATCATTAAAACCTCCATAAGTCTCCTGAAATACTTTTTCTCCATGAAAATCAAATTTGCTAAAAATCATAGGAGTTGCATTAGCATTAACAGAATCCCCTAAAAACCCAGTAGATACATATCCATTTTCTACTTCAATCACGCTTCTTAACAAAGTATTTGGGAATTCGCTATCAAATCTAATATTGAATCTTTCTTGAGATTGACAGAAAAAAGAATAAGAAAGAAGGAGTAGTAAAACCCCTTCTTTCTTTAAAAATATGCTAATGAATAATTTCAATCTTCTCTGTTTGAAGAACTGCATTCTTGCCTGATATCTGCATCAAATAAGTTCCAGCAGCCCATTGACGTGTATCCAAAGATACGAATTGTACACTACTGGTTATTTCACGGATTTCTATTAATTCTCCTACGGCATTTAAAATCATCATTTTAGTAGGTTGATCCATGCTCTTAGAGTAATCCAATTCTATGTTTAGAATATGTGAAGCAGGGTTAGGATATACACTCACCGTAGCACTTGCTAAAACATCTTGATTCCACTCATATGATCTAAATTCAAAACCACTTACTCCGTAGGCGGGAGGTGTAAAATATTCATTACCTCTATATCTATTTAAGATTTGCATTGCTCGTTTTCCACCAAGCGTATGGAATGATTTTGTCATATCCTTTAGCTCTACATTGTGATTGTCATTTATTTGGCTCCAATCTCCATTTAAGTTGATGATCACATCCTTCTTCACCTCATGCCATCTGGTAAATAGCTCGATTTCTTCCGTTCTATGCGCATCATTGAATATTTTTCTGTCCTCAAGTCCCGCTAATAAAGATTCTGCCTCTGTAAAATCTTCTTCATCCAATGCTTTTTCGATGAGTAACAAATCACAATCAAAACAGTCCATAGAGGCTATCACTTCATAGATTTCCTCTTTATTATTGGTGGTTTCAGCGATGTAACTAATCCACTTGTTCTTTTCATACATCTCGGTGGTATGCACCTGCGTGATGTCATCGGTGAGGTCTTTTCTAAATGTTTTTTGGTCTCTAGCTTCATAAAGAAGTGAAATCATATACTCTGGCATTGGGTCTGATTTCTTGCTTAAATAGCTCATAAAGTTATTGTCCTTCAGAATGGAAGGGTTGGCGACTAGCACCTCAAAAGCTATAGGATGTGGGAATGTAGAAGTTCTATTGACTAATTTCCACAGCGTAGCATGGCTTACAAAAGGAGAAATATCCAGCAACTTCTGTCTTAATTCCCAAACATCATCACTCCATGCAAAATCTACTTCATCTTGAATTTCTTCCGTGTTTCCTCCATCGAGTAGTACATCATAAATAAAGAATAATTCATGCTTGGTAGTATTGGCTGCCTCTGCTCTCTCAATGACATCTCCTTTTCCTCCACCTCCATTGACAATTTCTACTACAGGCACCTCTGGGTCACATTGGTTTATTGCTCCTTGAGCTATTTTCTCAATATTATTTGTAAAGTACCAATCATTCCCGTTATCTGTACTATTCCCGTAATAATTCAATAGAATCTGAGACTGATCTCCCTGATGATTAAAATGACGTGGATCATTTGGGTCTGCAGGCGCATCTGAAAAGTTATTTCCTGCATCTGTCCATCCATCATTTGTAGTAGCTGGTGGAATCCCTTGCTCAGGACTCACCGCAGCCTGTGAAGTAATATTCCCAAACTCAGCTACAAAAACATCGTAGGTATTTCCAGAGTTGTTATTACAGATATATCTAAGCCCTGCTTCTGATGGATTATCCGCATCTGAATTTCTATTATCACCATTAGAAAGATTTCCTATTTCCAAATTGTTGAGTGTATTCTTTCGAATTACCGCTGCACTTCCAATCACATCTCTTACTCTAATTCCTATGGTCATGGCATCTATTTCATTTACATCAGTGATGGTATTATCTTGAACCTGAAACACTCCACAGCTATTTAAAATAATTCCTTCTCTTTCTACATCGAGGTTGTTATCCAAAAGAACATTTCCAGTTAAATCACCGAGTCTTATCCTATTTTCATAAATCACTTGCGTACACTCACCAAAATTGTGAATTCCTACCATACATTCATCAAAATCATTATCTCTTAATGTCATTCCATTGAACTTCCATATGTCAACAGAGGCATCCACCCCTCTATATAATCTTCTGAAACTATTTGAAATCGCATCAAATTCTGCATTGTAAGCGTCTATTCCTTTTCCTAACTCCTTCCATAAACCTACATCATGGAAATTCCAGAAAGCGCAGCCTTCAAATATGAAGTCTCTTGAGTGATCTAAATAGACATGATGATGAAACGCAAACTCATCTAATAACTCAAAATGGCTTTCAAAATCATTATTCAGAGAGAATGTACACCCTCTAAATGCTGTAGCTCCTAATGAGGCAAATAATTGATCTGAAGAATAACTTGCTTCAAAACCTACCAGATTGTTAATGAAGTTCGTTCCATCACATCTGATTATTCCTGCCTCCCATTGATCTGGACTAAGAGAGAGATTCATGTTTGCATCAGTAGATTCAATTGCCTTCAAAGCATGTTTGATAGAACCACCATCGGTAATAAGAGTAGATCTAAGCCCATCTGAACTATTGGCTTCCATGTCTATTCCTAACCAGTTAGGACATCCTGAAAGAGAACAATTAATTAATTCTAAGGTAGCTCCTTCTTCTATGGTTAGCGCAGTGTTTTCATTGAATACTAATACTGCGTTTGTAAGCGTCAGTGAACTCCCATCTTTAATGACCATGCCATTTTCAAAATAAGTGGTCGCATTAGAAAAATAATCTTGCCCTCCTGTATATTCAAACTCAGAGGTAAATTCATTATCAAACAAATAGTCACACAAATCAAATTGCGGCACCTCATGAATATCTGTATATGGACTGATATTGCATTGGTAGGTACAATTAGAATTTATGCGGAACTCATATTGTTCATTGAGTAAATCCAATCCTCCAATAATGGCAGGGCTTTCTAAAACCAATTCAGACATCCACTCTTCTGTACCCATCAACCTATATTGGAATTCAAGAAAATCACTCTGGGTATTTGGATCATCCCAAGTAACTTCTAACAAATCCTGACTCACAGCCAGACAAGTAACGTTCTCAGGCTCGAAGCATTTCCTCTCTGTTACAAAAGAAAAAGTATCGGTGATATATTCTTCTCTTCCACATGTGGTGATGATTCTCATTGTATGTGGATCATCTGTATTTAATTCTTCAATACGTATCTGATATGATCCAAATACAAAATCATCAATGGGTGAAATAAATGTAAACGGTACATCAAACCAATTGGCCACACCACCCAAACCAAAAAGTTGGACTATTCTGGTATCTGCTGGAGTTAGAGAAAAACATTGAAAAGTGACTTCTGTAGCACAAATCGGATATGCTCCATTTATAACATCGGTTAGACAATCAGGTAAACACTGTTCTTCGGTCTCTACCCAGTCAGAAACTTCTCCATTACAGCCAACTGCTCTGGCTCTTATTTTAATACACTGGTTGACTGGAACAGTTGTTAAGCGAGAATTCGATCCTGTATTGCCATACGATACTCCCCAACCCAAGTCGGGATATGTAAGTGAAAAACTTTGCCATTCAATATAGCTTGAATTTGCAGGTGCTTCCCAACCAATATTCCAATTGAAATTGGCATCAAGAGAGGGTGATAAAGTAACATTTGTAGGTGGTTGAATCGTTGTGGTTGGAGGAACTACAATATTGAAAGTTTGTGTTTGTATCGGAAAAGAACATTCACCTTGAAAACTTAACTCTGTGATAGAAAAAATCAGTAAATCTCCAGGTTCAACCCCATCTGGATATTCAAGATAAACTGAATTATAAAATCCATCAACAGTTCTAAGGGAACTTTGTCCTGTATTGGGGTCATTTATGTTGATATTATATGCTTTATTATCAAACATTGAAGATTGAATCACCCCATCCCATGAAATCCTCAATCTACATGTAAGTGGCTCTATATTCAAAGTAAGGTCTAAACCGGGGTACGGTGCGGTTCCTGTGAAATATATTTTTTCAGATTCATTTGTACATCCTCCGCAGTCACTCACTACATAAGCCTCAAATTGTTCTTGAAGACTCAAGCTATTGAAATGATGAAACCCTTCTGTCAATTGGGGAACTATTGTATAAACGGGTCCTCCTACTCTTTTATAATAAAGTGTATATGTTTGACCAAATTCAGTATCCCAAACCAGATCTGCACTACATGGTGTTATATTCTGTGCGCTCAATCCTTGAGCTATCGGGCATGAATTGGTAGTGGTAAAGAGTTTAATTGGGCTAGTTTCTTCTAGCACATATTCACAATACCCTTCTATAAACCATTCATAAGAGGTTTGAGGATTAAGGTTTTGAAGAACGGCCAAGTTTTGAGCGGTTGTAAATCCCAACCACTCAGCAGTTCCTGTTTCTCTATAGTACAATTTATATTCATCAAAAGAAGAGATTGGCCAGTTCACTACAGCAGAACAAGAAGTAATATTACTGGTAAAAACTTCATGAGGCTCATTAATTCCTGTAGCTTCATTTCCTAGTCCAACAGCATACCAAGCCTCCAAAATACTATTATAAACTCCGCTGCATCGCCCATAACGATCTGCTGCCACTTGAAGTGATAATTCTTTGAAGTCTTCATAATCTGTATCCTGAGAAACTCCTTCTAAAAGGGTCAGTAAAACTAAATCTGTTGCATTTTCAAGACCAATGGAAGTTACATCATAATAGTTTCCCAGGTCATTTGTACCTGAGCCCCCAGCTCCATTAGCCAATAAATAAAACCAATAATTAAGTGGGCCTCCATTAGTATGAGCTCCACCATTATCTGCCAGCCCATAATACCAATAAGCTCCTTTGTAACAGTCTGGTTGATTAAATAGATTAGGGTTGGATAAATTTCTAATCGAACCAATCTGCCAATTCATTGCTCCAGTAATATCCCCATGAATTACTGACCCCATAACATCAGCTATCGCTTCATTTAACGCTCTAGGCTCACCATTTTCGGTGAATAGACCATCTTCAGTAAGATAATGTAACACTCCATGAGTTAATTCATGTGCTACAATTTCTGGTCGTGTTAACTCCCCATCAAATCTGGTGGAATAAGCTGCTCTGGCTACATTTTCCTCTCCTGAAAAAAAAGCGTTATGATAATTTTCATTTTGGTAATTCACATAATTCCATAAGGTATGCCCCCCAGTAGCGGAAAGGCCCATATTCAGGTCATTGTAGTAATTAATTACCTGCCGTGAAGCCCAATGCACATCCAAAGCATATTGATCTTCTGGATTAGCAAATTCACTCGCCAACCAATTATTATCCTCATCATAAAATTGGGTAGTATTTCCGAAAAAACTTGTGGTGAAGTTTACATTTCTTGTCGAAATACTGGCACCAGTGCCATCCAAACAATCTCTAAGAATATATTCGTTTGTTCCTTCTGAAGTAATACCAGTCAAGATTTGCTGAGTGCCACTATGACCTGTTTCTGCTGTTCCTTCTTCTAACCCTTCAAAAACTAAATCAATTGTTTTTAGTAACGCTCCATTTTGAGTACTCACTAAATACAACCTTTTCCTAAACGGAAAGTCTGCTGAGGCATTAATCGCATGGCACAATTGTATTCTTCCACTTTCATGAACATATAAGAGCTCGTGATTATATAAAGGGTCAGTTGTGTCGTTCCAGATGAATCCTTCATCTTCAAATTGCTGCCTTACAACTTCATTCGCCCAGTCTAGAGGAAAATTAATATCCGAAGAAACTCCACCTTGTTCTGATTTAAAATGATTCACAATTTTTGCGATGTCTCCATTTTTCTCTTGAACAATAAGTTCTCCTCCCAACACCCTATACCCGTCTATGATTTGACTGTAACGGTAATAATTGGTCCCTTCAAAATTTCCAGATTCAACAGGAGTAGCTAGAATTGTTTCAGAACTTAACCCCAAAATAGACTTAATATTCTCATCCGATAAACTCGTCGCTGTAGATGGTTTGTAAATTGTTTGTGATGCTCCATTTTGAGCAGTTTGAGTGTAGACACTAATGGTTATGGACAAAGCCCATACCAGCACCAAGAATAATTTGGTTTTCATTTTGAATTTGTTTTTTATAAAATTATGTAAATCAACTACTAACTTCCTAAAGAAAAACACCCAGATTTTGAGGGTAAAAACACCCTTTCCTGAGAAGAAAAACACGTTCCATAGGAATGTTTTAAGTTTTCATCGAAGTGAATTGCTTTAGCAAACACAAATAACTGAAGCGTGAGCGTAATCAATTTACGTTGCTCTGACAAAGGGGCAAAAGGGCTGTTTCACGCTAGAAACAGCCTCTTTTTTGAACCTTAACCTAAATTACCTAGCCAACATTATGGCTGATAACAATGCTAATATTTCCTTTAGCAAGGGCTTCAAATATACTTATAAATAGCTGGTAATCTTCTGATTAATATTGCTCTTAAAGTCGAGATTTTCGGAATTTTCTGAAATTAATTCCTAGTGTAATTGTTCGATATGTGCTGCGTCCGAATTCAGCGTGGAAGCCTAAACCTTCAGCTAAATAGCCTCTGATTCCAAATACAGGGTCAATTCCAAAGCCACTGGTTTTTGAAATATCAAAGCCGTTGCCCCCGCCATAAACGACTAAATCATAGCCAGCCATCAGCCCTGCATAAAATTCTACTTTCTTAACTCCAAAATCCTGATCGGAAATATCCTCGATTAGCGGAATGATAGAAGCAGTAAAACGCAACCCCGATCCCAACCGATAAAAATCAGAAAAGAACCCTGAGGATTTCTGAAAACGCAAATAGCTACCCTGATAAATATAGCTCGGCAAGCCATATTTACCGCCCTTCTCACCAAATATCATCAGGCTGATTCCATCAATATCAACACCCCGATAATTCCCCACCCCAACATTAAACGAAAAATGTTTGTAAGGCATGGAATCCGTTTTTGCGACTAATTCAGAATCAAAATCTGAATCAAAATCCACATCACCAGAAACTTGTTGAGCCACCAAAAAATGCGAACTAACAACAAAACAAAAGATTAAAAAAAATTTAGCAACCCCTCTAAAGCCAGAGCCCAGACTAAAATTAGTCACCCGTTTTAAAAAATAATTATTAAACATGAAAATATGTGTTGCACCCCCACGACCCCGAATAGTGGTAGATTATAAATGAAAGAAGCGTGAGGCCCTCACTCAAGTGACCTGTCACGCTCTACCACAAGCGATTGCGCTCAACATAAGATTAGGCCACACGCTATGCATGTAGCTACATCTTATCCCAGCGCCTTTTGTTGAATGTGGTAGATTCGACAGGCGAAATAAGTCCGCTAATATTTTATCTAATTGCTAAATTACGAAGAACAAAGTGGCTAAACCTTATATATAGGAAAGAAACTATTTGCTAAATAATAGCAACTAATGGTATAATAAGGGAAATAATAAGAGGTAATTATGAGCTATTCTGTAGGCAGTTATTTTGAAGATTTCATTAAAACCCAAGTTGAAATAGGCAGATATAATAATGCTAGTGAGGTTGTTCGCGAAGGCTTAAGGCTAATTGAACAACGGGAATTAAAATTTTTGCAACTAAAAGATCATGTTGAATCTGCTCTAGAAAAAGGCGGTGATAATTCTGATGAAGAAGTTGAATCTTTTCTAGCAGAAAATCAGGAATAAAAAACATGAAACTAGTTTATTCCGATCAAGCGAAGGAAGATTTACTTGCGATTCAAATCTACATTTCAAAACAAAGCGGACATAAAAAAACTGGAGCAGATTTCGTAAAATCACTGCGGAAAAAATGCAAAGAGTTAGCCAGTTATAAAGGTATTCTAGGCATAGAAAGATCAGAATTATCCAAGAATCTAAGATGCCAGCCTTTTAAGAAATACATAATCTTCTATGAATATCGTGAAGAATCGTTCTTTGTAGTTACCATTATAGAAGGACATAGAGATTTCTATAACCTGTTTTAGTTGGTATTTCTGTATAATCGAGAAGCATCAAATCTTCATGGGTTTTTGGCCAAAGAAAGCTTCTATAGGCTTGTCTCAAAAGAGTAATTAAAATTTTGCAAAGATGCATTCGGAATATTTGGGTGTTCTGAATGCCGCAAAATTTGAATTCTTCCTTTTGCCTCAAGTCTATTTGACGAAGCTAAACATGGCAAAAAAACCATGAAAAAGAATTTGAATCTTAGTGAAATAAATCAAGTAACAGAAATTGAGCTTACTTATAAACTACCAAAAAAAACACAAGAAAATCCAAGAATTACTTCATCTCAAGATGCCCATAAAATCCTAAAATCAATCTGGAATGAAAATAAAATCGAACTGAACGAAGAATTCAAAATCATATTACTAAACCAAAACAACAGAATACTCGGCTTTGTGAATTTATCTTCCGGAGGAGTCACAGGAACAGTAGTCGATATCAAACATATAATTGCCTCCCTCTGCAAAGCCAACGCCTCAGCTATAATTCTAGCTCACAACCACCCCTCAGGAAATCTCAAACCCTCTAAAACCGACATAAAACTTACCAAAAAAATTAAAGAAGCCTGTAAATTAATAGACGTAAATATTCTAGACCATCTTATTATAACTAGCGATTCTTACTATTCTTTTGCAGATGAAGGACTAATATAATTTTAGTTCTATTCCAATTACCGCCCCTTGGTGGGTGGTTTTTTTGTGATATTCTTAGTTGAAGATGTAAGAGTTTTTTTCCCAAAAGCCTCTCTCAGTTTTGAAGCCCCCTTACTCATAGTTTTTTCCTTCCGCTGTTGCTTTATCCCAGAATTAAACCCATTCGCATAAATAGATTTAGAACCACTCTTCTCAGCCACATCTATTAATTGTCGCACCACCCTATCAGAACTTGGAACAGAGCTCAACACATATCCATGATTAAACCCTTTCTTAAATGTTTCTTTCTCCTGTTTCTCCATGATTTTCTAAAAAGTATCTTTAGCGTTTTTCTCAATATAGGATTCTATAGAATCTCGGTCATACAGAATAATCTTTTTAGATGGCTGAGAAAAACGTATTTTCCCTTTTGTCCTAAGCTCCCACAAGCTAGTCTTACTCCTAATCCCAAGCATAGCAAATGCTTCCTCTTCCAAAATCCACTTCTCCCTCTGCCGAGGCTGAACCCGATCAATAACCTCCTCAACCAACTTATAAAAAGCCTCAGTCTCTATTACTATAACATCCACGGATTGAAACTAATAAATTAATTAATATGTTTGGAGTTATGGGCACAAGGGGCAGTTCAAACCACCACAGTCAATTCCTGTTTCATCTAGGTCTTGAATACCGTTAATACAGTGATCACAGTATGAGCCAAATTCAGATAAGAAAACAAGTAAATCCGCAATATTAGTTTGGTTATCCCAATTGATATCTGAAGGACAGGGGTTGCACGCTTCTATTACACATGAACCGTCATCTAGAGTTGCGGCTGGATCAAAATTAATTGCAAAACCATAAATACACCCCATAACCTCCGAACCATCGCAATGACTACATGGATCACATGTGATACAAGAACCATTATCCACATTTGCTAATGGATTATAATTACAGGCCTGTGGGTTCATGCAACCTGAACATTGGGAAATAAGAAAATTGCCCAAGGATTTTGGGTGATTCCCTACATCAATTGAATCTATAACAGTATGATTAATTGCATCCAGATAATAAACATTATTTCCCCCTTGCATAGTTGCTAATAGAGTGCTGCCATCTTGAGTATATGATACACCATTCGGATCTATTCCAACATCTACTAGTGTGGCAATGCCAGTAGTTAATTCGTAAAATTCAACAGTATTATTTCCTAAAATAGCAATAGCCAATTCTTCCTGATTCGGAGATAGCTCTATACCCTCTGGGAAAGGACCAGTACTTATTCTTTCAGAAGTCTCATTAAGCAAATCATAAATGGTGAATGAGCTATCCCCATAATTCGCTACATATAACCAATTCCCATCAGAGGAAACATCAATACCGTTTGGAGTAGTTTGAGCATCTAAGTACATTTCTACAGTATTTGTTACCAAATTAACTACTGCAATCTGGTCATCAGCACTCAAAGCAAGGAAAGCTTTCGAGTTATCATCTGAAATCACAACTCCTGAGGATGTCCCTGCTATATCAACCAATAGTGGTGGTTGGGTTAAATCTGTCAGGTCAACAACCCCAAATACTGGTTGAGTTGCATTCAAAGGGCAGCCACTTATTATAAGTTTTTCTCCATTAGAAGTGCAATCGATACTCCAAGGGTCCATTCCACACGAGTAGTTCGTGAGTAAGGTTCCTGTAGATGCTTCGATGACACTGATATTATTCGATTTACTATTAGCAATATAAACCCGATCTGTAGAAGAACAGGTTGCTACTCCTAGAGGCTCATCACCAACAGTAATTGTGTTTGTAACAATATCATTAGTCAAATCAATAACAGAAACATTATCATCAAAAGCGTTTGGGATAAAACCAAAATAGTTACAATCATATGATGATGCACATGATGAATCATCGCAAGTAGCTAAAGGATTATAATTGCTAGCTGCCTGGTCAGTACATCCAGACACTCCAACTCCTCCACATTCTCCACAAGAGTCAAAACTTAGACAAGTTCCGTCATCTATTGTTGCAATAGGATCGAAATTACAGGCCTGTGGATCAGTACATCCAGAGCATGTCGAAGCCAGAAATTTACCTAATGACTTCGGGCTTTGTCCAACTCCGATAATATTTAACGTATCCAAATTGTTCGCATCCATAAACCACAGCTCATTTCCAGTTTGCATGGTTACAGCAACCCCCAACCCGTCAACTGAATATGAAACCCCATTTGGTGCAGATCCGACACCAACACAACTAAGAGAATCGGCTACAATGTCATAGAAACATAATTTATCTTCTCCCTGAATAGCTACTGCTACTTTGTTTCCATCTGGTGAAATTGCCACTCCTTGGGGATATGTCCCAACAGGAATAATATCACTTGTGTTCGATGCAATATCTATAATACTTATTGTTCCAGCACCGTAATTGGTAACAGCCAATTGCTCTCCGTTTGGAAATATATCAATTCCATTAGGTTCGGTACCCGTATCTAAGTAACCCATAATGCTGCTTGATAAAAGGTCTATGACAACAACTTGGTCATTTCCTATTAGCGCAATATATGCTTTGGTATTATCGGGAGAAATAACTACTCCTGAGATTGACAATGATGCTGGTAAAGGAATACTTTCCACAGTTATGGAATTGCCATCAATGTGGGCTATTTGGGCCGAAAAATTTGGATTTTCACTTCCTGTACTCACTACAAATTCTCCGTTGGATGAACATGCTATTCCCCATGGCTTAATTGGCAGTTGATAATCTCCAATCAAACTGTCATTAGAAATCTGAATTATACTGACAGTTTTGGAGCCTCTATTTGCAATAAAGGCTCTGTCACTTCCTGGACAAGTAGCTACACCAATTGGATTAGCACCAACATTAATTATCTTGATAACAGAATCACCTTTCAAATCAACAACATAGACATTATTACTATTCTGGTGAGGGATATATGCTTTGTGAGAACACCCACAGTCAAAAATACCATCTCCATCTTCGTCAACATCTATAAACCCACATGCGCCAGGTTCGGTTTTTGTCATGTCGAATGGACAACCATCTTCACTATCGTCTACACCATCACCATCTGAGTCAATTGTCCAACCAGTTGAATGAATAGTAAAAAAGAAGAAAAAGAAAAAGAATCTTGACATCATGCTATAATTTATAGTTTTCATTATGTTTGATTGTGTTTGATTGTTCAGGAAATCACTTGGAAAAAAATAGTACGCATTTTCCTTTAATCGGGGTCGATTTATCTGATATGTGTGTAGGAATATTCTGATAATTTGCCGTTAATATGTGCAGTGATATTTCGACACAAGCATTATTTACTAGTGATGGAGAAGCTATATTTGACAAATACCAGTAATTGTATCTAGAAATCAAATAGCTCTGAGGTTTTTGCTATTTGATAATAGTTCTATAGTGCTTCCTCCTCCAGGATCCATTTTTCCTTCTGCTTCGGCTGGACTTGATCTCCCCCCCTCAACCAACTTATGAAAATCCTTAATCTTAATTACACTAACATCCACTGGATGAGAGTAATGAAATTTTAAAAAGTAGTATACAACTCTAAGCTCAAAATGTATGTTGGAGAGATGAATTGAAACCAATTTGTACGCTATATTGTATAAGTAGTTAATATATGTAACTATCACTGGGAGATGATTTTGATTGCTAAAAAATATTGGGATAGAATAGCTCTTATGGAAAGTTGTTTAATGGAGATGTTATTTGACTATTCAAAAAGTATCCATGACAAGGCAAAAATAGAACTTCCTCCCGATAGCTACGAACAAGCCAATTCAATTATTAGAACGACAGGTCTTAATCTATTTGCTAAAATTGGAGGCTGGAGAAAACGATCAAACAAAGAGATTGAACAAAATTCGATTGCTATGGCAAAAGGCGAGAAATTTGGAAATTTGTCTCTGGATTCTGATATTTTATTCCAGAGCAAATTACTTCCTTTTATCAGAGAAAAGATCGAAGATAGAAATTCTAAACTTGAGCAAATTCAAAAAGGAATTACAACAACAAATGAAGATCATCCACTTATTAAATTTCTTGAAAATCTCGAACAGAATCCATTCACAATTTCTGATTTAGATGATAAAAGATTTGAAAGATTTTTACCCAAATCTAAGATAACTCAAATTAAACGAAGGGATTTAAATAGACCTCTTTTCCCAGATCTAAATTAAGTATAGAATTAGCCTAAATACCAAAGTAAATAATCTAAGTATTCCACCACCTCATGAGCTTCTATTGCTTCATCCGTAATTTCAAAGCCTTCGCCATGAGCAATAGCTCTTTCCCCATCAATAATGAGTGCATTCATACCTGTAGGTGAAATTACTTCTATCGAATATTGTGTGTCTTTAAAAAGAAGTTTTGAATAGGATCGAAGTTCTTTAACAACCTCTAATTTGACTTCGTCAAACAGAATTGACATCTCTGCTATTACTTTGAATGCCTCACTTGGCTCTCTGAATACCACCTTACATCGTTCAGCAATGCCTATATGTACAACTATTGATGAGAAATCTTCAGAGCTTTCAATGAATTTCTTAAGAGATTTTGAAGTATGTAGTTTTGTTTCCATGGCTTAGACTTTAAGATCAATCCAAATATACGATTTATTAATTAATATTAATTAATGATTTATAATCCTTCGATTTCGCTTGCAAATAATTCGTTTTTTCACCTTATCTTTACAGCTACAAGTTTAAATCAATGAAAAAAAATATTGCTTTCATACTCACTCCGGAATCAACAAGAAATCTCTTGCACTTACTATTCACAAGAGCTGAAGAATTAGGATACAAACTTCAAGATGTAATTTCACCTGAAAAAAAACATGGATTTGGCAAAGCTGAAAAAAAAGGTCTATCATCTTGTATAATATCATTCTTGAATAAGAATAAATATGACATTTCTAACTTCAACAAAAAGTATACTTATCACCTAGAGCTTGATATGAAATCATTCAAGAATTCAGAGGTTTCTAAAAAATACTGGGAAGTATTTATGTTTTTTCTTAGAGTAAAAACAAAGGATTATTGGAAAAATTGTAAGAAGACATTGTCTACATCAGAACTGCTCTTGCAAGAAAAACTGTTTACTGATAGTCATAGCAATAACTTGAATTCAGATTTAATACCCGACTCCTTTCGCAATAATAAATATCAATGCCTGGTTCTTAACCCATCATACAAGCTCAGCTATCCTACATTACATTTCATTAATAATTCAGTAGAATTTAATATCCATTTAAGCATTGGAATAGATGTCAAATACATAGGTGAGGTTATTGAGTATCGAAACGAAAATCTACATGTTATTTTTGAACCAAACAAGAGGGAAGCCCCTAAACTCTCGATGATATTGTATTGTGGAACTCATGGTGAAGAGATCAAAAACAATTTAGATGAGGAAAGTGATGAAAAAAACTTCTTCACGGCAGTTTTGATGGGAATAGGGAAAAACTCAACCATTGCCGCCAGCCGAATGATCGTTTATAAACCATTCTCAAACAAAGAGGATTTGGACAAAGCACCCCCCTCAAAACCAGTGGGTTATAGATGGAAAAAATTATTAGATGCTAAAATTGATTGTTTTAAATCAATAAAAGGAGAATTTAACTCCACAGAATGGGAAATTGCCAGATCGCTCAGAACAGATGCTACTAATTTGGTAACGGTTCCTCATAGTCAGGAGTTTTCACAACTAGTATATAAAAGAATAGATCAAGGTGAGCTATTTCTTTCCAGAGCTTATTATCTCTTAAGTACAAAAAAGGGATATCCAAATGCGTCAGATTGTCTCGAACTATTGAATAAAGCTTATAAATCTGGTTACTGTAAGCAAAACACTGTCTTGTACGAAATCGCCTATCTGGCTATTCAGTATCACAAAAAAATAATTACAATTGTGGGAGAAGACGATGTAAAAAAAATAATAGATGCCATTACGAATAAACTAGTCAAAGATTCTAACTCATATGCTTTTAGTGAAGAACATCCTTTCAAGCTTATCGCAGAACTGTCTTTGAAATTTCAATTAATTATCAAAACAGAAATTGAGCTATTGAAAAAAGAATAACTCAAATCATTTAATCAAAGCCTAAAATCTTATCCTGATAATCATCAATCACATTACTTGGTAAGGAATCTAAGTAAACTTGAGTTGTTTTTAAATTCTTGTGCTTAAACATCTCCTGAAGGGCTGAAACTGGTACTCCTTGATTTTTAGCAATAGTGGCAAAAGAATGACGAGCCACATAAGTGGTTAGATTCTCATCCACTCCAGCTAATTTTGCTAGCTCCTTTAGTCGCTTGTTTTGTCTGGCTCTTGCCCATTCAATATCTTTGTAGATGTCCTCTGCGGTATTTCGTTTTACAATTGGAAAAATGTAATCATTGGGCTTTTTGCTTTTGATATATCTATTCAAAATGCTTTGAAGCTTGCTGTTAATCTTTACATTGAACTCCTGATGGGTTTTTTCTCTTTGATATTTTATTCTGCCGCTAATTATATCCTTCACTTTCAGTAAACATAAATCGGCATAATTCATCCCCATCAAACAATATGAAGCGGTGAACATATCTTGATTCAGATGGAGCTTTGAGACAGGCTCTAATGGCAAATTAATAATTCGCATTATCGCCTCCTTATCAATGGCTCTTTTTCTGGTAGGTTCTTCCTTGATT
Source organism: Flavobacteriales bacterium (assembly GCA_965224545.1). Classification (GTDB taxonomy): domain Bacteria; phylum Bacteroidota; class Bacteroidia; order Flavobacteriales_D; family Sanyastnellaceae; genus ASP10-05a. The sequence continues at coordinate 694,868 of CBDCZM010000001.1, forward strand.
TTGTAGTCTTTGAACGGATACAACTCTTTGTCAACTACCCCCTTTTTAATCGCTTTATTATAGATGGCACGGATTGTTCGCATATAAACCGAAAGACTATTGGTAGAATTCCCTTTTGCGTAATGTTTGATCTCAAATCTTTCAAGAAAGTTGTAATCCAACTGTGAAAAGGAGAGAGGTTTGCCATTCATATAAGTCCGTAGCATATTTCGTACATCTTTGTAAACCCTAGCATTTCCAACCTGTTTAGCTTCAATCATGTAGTTGATTAGCTGAGTTGTGAATGAGAAGAAATCACTTGAATCGGTTTCTGATGAGGTTTTAGAAGCATCTTCTACAAGCATGTTCAGAGCTTTCATTATCTCCTTTTTAATATTAGTAACGGAAAGATTATTTAACCTTTCTTCATCGTCTAATTTGGCTATTACACCAAGCCCAATCGCCCTTTTTGAATGTAATAGTTTATTTAGTCGAACAACTGATTCAGTTCCTTTATAAGAAGATTTAATCTCGTAATTCTTACTATCCCAATCTTTTTCAGAAACTTCATAGCCTATCTTTATGCCATTAGTTCTTCTTTTATGACCGATCCTTAGAATAATAGGGTAGACTCCTCCATTTTTTTTATGTCTTTTATCTAGCCTAAGAGAAATGCTTGTTTTCATTGAGTTTGTATTTGCACACCATTTGCACACAAATTACGAATTTATCTGAACCAATATGAAGCGGTAAAAATTAAAATGCTTAAATTCAGGTAGATAAAATTGTATGAATTCGTAAAAACACATTAAATACCTGCCTGTCACGCAGGGGGTCGCGAGTTCGAGTCTCGTCCAGACCGCCAACAAAGACAAGGGTTTTAGAGTTTATCTCTGAAACCCTTTTTTTATTTGCAAGCAATTTGCAAGCGGATAGAACTACTATAATGAACTCAATTTGTCTCCGAAACGATTTACTGAAAGAGATTCTGAAGTGTCTTCCAAACCACAGGAGCCAATAATATTTCCTTAGAAATTGATTTATGAGTAAACTTCTTACTATGGTCCTTCATCCAGTTCTCATGAAAAGAAAGTTCTTTAGGGTTTGCCAATGCACTTGACTGGTCTTGTTGCATAAATAACGCTGTGTGCCATTCTTTGTTTTACCGTTTTTTACAACTGTATTCCCATCAACACATTTGAGACAAGTGTAAGAGTTTTTCTGCATTGCAGAGCGTTTAACGCCTTAAAAAATCTTAAGGTTATCTATATATTACTCTTAATTTTAATTCCAATAAAGAACACTGTTTTCTACCACTTAAAATTCTATCTTTTCATATCAACACTTTTGACCTACCACCGCGAGGGCGAGTATCTTTTTTATGGTGTGTAGCATAGCGGAACTTAATAAAAAAATGCTCTCAGTTGGGGTGTAGAGAAGTCCTTGCTTCCTGTTTCACCAATTTGCCTCAAAATCTAAAAACTCTGCTGGAATCTCTCGTTTCACATACCTATCAGTATTATATTTAGATTGAATATCTCTATATTCAGTCAAATTATTTCCATCAAAAGAAAACGATCCAGTAAGCTTTCCAAAACGTAAATATTCACCATTAGTGGCATATAATTTATATTTAATCTCACCTTTGTCGACATAATAAACACCTCTATATCCTGAATAAGTTGGATCAAATGTCTTAGAATCAACTTCTGACTCTCCCCAAGGTAAAATGAAAAGATTAAGTGCTCCATTTGGATAAAATCGATAACACGCATAAACCCATTGATTTTCATAACCATCGGAGAGCCTTGCTAATTCCCCGTTCATTAAATCTAGTTGTTCATAAATAACAGTCACATCAATATTCAGATTTGCCAACTGATCAGAATTGATTCTATTCTCCACATCAAACAAACCTTCTTTTCTAGGGATTTTTGTGATTTCATCCAATAGATAGGTATGTCTAATACTGATAGCACAACTAGACAAAATAAATGTTATAAATATTAACTTAAATAAATTCATTTTAATAATCATATAGGGTAAACAAAGGTGAATTAGAGCCAGTCGTTCCTCCATATTGAACCAATGGTTTGATATCAGTACTAAGCGATTGGAATCCTGGCTGCGGTTTAAGCAAACCATGTGCAAAGTAATCCTGAATTGGATGCCTAATCCATCTATCTGAATCAATACCGAGTTTTAGTTTCCCATATCCTGCATAAGCGATTCCCACTCTATATTGAGGTCCTTTTTCTCTAACATATCCAAATGGAGTCTTCTCATCAAAATCTCCAATTAAACTTCCATATTTCCTACCTAAACCTACTTTGTTTTCATCCCCTCTAAAATCTGTTCGCGCACCAGTAAATAAGTTAAACCCAAGAGATAAATCTTCAGATAAACCTGTAGCCTTCGAACTTAACCCTAACCTTACAGCAGCAGTTCTATGACTATCACTTCCTCCACTTAACCTCAAACCATCAAATGGTGCTCCGTCATTTTCTAGCGATCCTGTAAATTCTCCAAATTTCACACTCCCAATTCCTGTCTGTTGACTAAACTCTGAAAAATCTCCAGTTCCTCTAAAAACATTTGTTCCTAGCTGAAAACCTGTGTTTCCATCATCAAATCCTCCTTTTGCAGAACCTCTCAATTCTAACCCTGAACTTGCACCTGTACCGTTAAATGAACCATATGATGTTGCTGAACCACCAACTGATATTTGCCAATTACCAAATTTCTGTGTAGCAGAACCACTTAAAGAAATTCCATTATTATTAGTTCCAAGAGTAACATTTAGCGAAACGTTAAAAGAGAAACCACCACCCTCATCATCTCCGCCAGTATCGTCATCTCCTCTTGGATCTTTATTTGTAATTGGTGCATTGCTATTTACTTCATATGGGGATCTACTCTCTTTAGTAACAGGATCAACCGAAAACCACCTTCCTATCCTAACATCCAATTGCCTAAAGTGAGTAGTATAACTATTCTCACTCCCAGCTATCTCGTTGTCAGCTTCCATACCGTTAAATCCGAAACGGTAGACATCTGCACCTGCTTTTTCTTCTGAAAAAAAAGAACGATGCACCACTTTTAGATGGTGAGGAGTTTCGCTATGTATCAGTTTTAGACAACCCATTTCCAGTCCATTAATATACTTTCATTTTTCATCTGATGTTTCATTTGAAAGAAAAAAAGTAGTTTTGATTTTAATTCTTTATTTCTAATCCTATGGATAAACTCGGAAAACCTTCAAACCCAATCAAATTTAGAGTTCAAAATTCTGATCGTGCTAACGAATTAGCTGCTATTTGCGAAGAAAATAACTGGATATTCATTGGAGGAATCGAACCTGAAGAGGAAGACGATATTTCTGAACTTGAATATATGCTGAACCCTAAAGCATTCAAAAAACAACCTAAAATGTCTCAAACGAAGAGCCAAACTGTTGTTAACAAGGTATCAATTAGGAGAAACGATCCTTGTTCTTGTGGAAGCGGTTTAAAATTCAAAAAGTGCTGTATGTAATTTCGATTGATATTTACGTCTCCGAAAGCAGGAAGAAAGGTATTCTCTCCACCCTAACTGGGTTTGCTGTCAGAAGTCTCTGCCAGTCTGCACCGCCACGCTTCTGTTCCGTTCATTCGTAGCTACTTTTCTCCCTTATCATCCCGTATTTGGTCGCTTTGCGATTGTAATTTATAAGGGAGAACTGCTACTAATTATTGGCTCGCCTTCGAGTCATGTCGGGCTGGTCTTTTTTGTTTAGATGCACTACGTGCGGTAAGGAAAGTCCAGTGTGTTCTACACATACCTGTCCTTTCGTGTTCGTGCCTCACACTCTCAGTCCAGCACCCTTTATTCCACTCGCAGACGGCTTCGCAGTAAAAAAAGGGTTTGAGCTCTGGCCAGTTACAGCCACGCGCACTTGTTTTACTCTAAAAGCGAAGTAAAACAGATTGTTATTTGTCTCTGATTGAGGATTCTGCTTGTTTCACTTTACTTTCAGAGCAATTTTAGATTGATTCTTAGCTGTCAAAGTCTAAAACATTTCAAAGGATAATGTAAAGCGAGTAGGATTTAAAAACGAAGAGGAATGTCTTTTGGCTTTGCATTATCTTTTGTAATGCACACTGCGCGCAAGCATAGTTTGTTTTGTGAACTAGATATTTAGACCTATTTATCTAATGGATGATATTTCAGCACTTCATTTTTAAGCTCTTCTATATTAGTCTGTCTGTATTTCTCTGTGGTACTAGGATATTTATGGCCTGCAAAAGCTTGGACTACTCGTAAATCTTTGCCTTGTTTTAGCAAGTTGGTTATGACACTCTGTCGGATGGTTTTAGCATTGAGATTTCTTGTGGGAAAAAGATGTCTATATGTTTCAAGTAAGTAACCTATGCCTTCTCCATTTTCTTCTGTCCCCCGTTTGCTGATTAGGAGTTTTTCTGATTTGACCTTTACTAGTTTTGGACGATCTACATGAAGGTAATTCATGATCCAAAAAACTTGATTCGATCGTAGTTTTAAAGTTCGCTGATTGGTTCGTGTTGTGGATTTGATTAGTAATCTTCCTGTTTCCAGATTGATGTCTTTTAGCTCTAAGGTTTTCAGCTCGCCACTTGTTAAGCCTTGATAAATAAGTAAAGAGAGGATTACTTTGTTTCTATTCTTTAGAAGAGGATACCTCTCGGTTCTTTCTAGTAATGATTCTAGTTCTTCTGGTTTAAATAAATCCTGTAGCTGAACATCTCTGCTTCTTTTATCTTTTAAGATGATGGCTTTGGCAGGGTGATCTGTCCTTTGTTTGGTAGCTAGTAAATAACTGTAATATTTCTTGATCGCTGCTAGGCTTACGTTGATGGTTTTCTGGTTTTGCTCTCTTAACCTTCCCAGATAATCCATGATGTCCTGATAACTCGACTCTTCTGGTTGTTCTACTGAAGAAAAGAAGGATTTTGCTTCTTTTAAGTAGCGTTTAGCTGTTCCTGATGTATGGTGTTCAGCCAAGTATTCTTCAAAGCTCATCCAATTGGGTTTGACTAATTCTTGTATAAATCTGGGTGGATTCCAGATGTTTATGTCCTAAAAATTCTCTGACATAATCTACTGACAAGCCTGCCTGAAGTAAATGAGTGGCTATGCTGTGACGTAAATTATGGAGACTGATGTTTTTAGTGATTTCTGTTCGAGACAAGAGGTGTTTTAGTGTCAAATTATAGCTTTCGCCTCTGGTTCTTCTTCCTCGCCTGTTACAGATAACAGCTGTCTCATGATCTCTTGAATAACGTTCTTTCTGGCAGTAGTGTAATAAATGCCTCTTTACACGATGACTTAGCGGTATGGCTCTTCTTTGCTTATTCTTTCCTTCTCTGACATACAACAGGCCTGATGAAAATTTGATATCGTTTAGATTCAACGATTCTGCTTCTGACCAGGGCAAAAGCATTTAAACCATTAGACATTATTACGACTCATTTAGTATAGGTCAAATTATTCTTTTTTGACAATGCAAAAAGTTAGTTTATATGTCTAAAACCAATGCTTTGACTTTTTGAGTCCAACGAAAAGAAAGCTATAGTAATTCAGTTATAATAATGTCTATTAACTTTATTTTGTTCTTAATTTTTTAATTTTCAATCAGTAGTATTTTTGAAAAGCGTTTTTTTCATTCGAAAAAGATGGATAGAAAAACCACGTTTTCTAATACAAATTCACTTTCCTGTTTTTTCTCTGCTCTAAAAGACCCAAGGCGAATAGATGCGGGAAATTACCACCATTCTTTGAGCGACATATTGCTATTGGTTATAACAGGGATAATGTGTGGCTGTGATAAATGGGAGACCATACACATTTTTGGTAAAAGTCAATATTACTGGCTTAAGCAGTATGGAAACTTTGATGCTGGTATTCCATCGATAGATACTATGCGAAGAGTCTTTTCAGCTCTTGATTCTGAGAATTTCAATGATTGTTTTATCTCTTGGATTAATCATTTGTGTGTGAAAACAAAAGGAGAAGTTATAGCTCTTGATGGTAAAACAGTGAGGGGCGGTAAGTTTGACGGAATAACAACCCCTCATATTGTTTCTGCCTTTGCATCAGAGAATCAACTGTGTCTGGGTCAATTGAAAGTGAATGAAAAAAGCAATGAAATTACTGCAATACCTGCATTATTAGAATTGTTAGATATAAAGGGTAATACAATTACCATTGATGCAATGGGGTGTCAAACAAAGATTGTAAGTCAAATTGTGAAAAGTGAAGCCAATTATATTATTGCAGTTAAAGGAAATCAACCTGCTTTGGCTAGTAATATTCAAGATACAGTTGTATTGACAAATCCTGATAGTGTTGATGTTGAAGATGATTTCGGACACGGAAGAATAGAAAAAAGAACTTGTGAAGTTTTTACTAACTTGAAACACATAGAAAACCCTAATAAATGGGAAAATTTAATTTCGGTAGTGAAGATAACATCAGAAGTTACTCAAAAAGCAACCGGAATAATGACAACAGATGAACGGTTTTTCATTAGTGATTTGTCATCTGCAAGAGCAATTAACAATGGGGTTCGAAAACATTGGTCAGTTGAAAATAATTTACATTGGAGCCTCGATGTGACATTTCAAGAAGACTTTTCTAAAAAAAGAATAGGGTATCAAGTGGAAAACTTTAATATCCTATTAAAAATTGTATTAACAGTTTTAAAAAAAGAAAGCTCAGCTAAAATTAGCTTGAAAAACAAGAGAATGAAAGCGGCTTTTGACACAGACTATAGAAATTTATTAATGAGTACAGCTGTTTTTTAAATGCTTTTGCCCTGTGCTTCTGACCTTCTGAGTCCACAACCATAAAATAGGCTTAGGATTGCTTCTTCTCGTAGGGTCTGACAGCAACTATAAAGCTCTTCTATTTCTTCTCTGCTCAAAATAGATCTTATCTGAGATTTAGGGGTTTTAAAGCTTAAACCACTGATGGGGTTTTCTATGATGTGACCTAGTTCTTGTTGCCACTTAAAATACGTTTGAAGAGCATATAACTGATGATGAACATAGCTCTCTGATAAACTGCCTCCTTTTCTCTTATTGGCTCTGGTCTCTAAATGATGCTTGTAATTCAGGATGTCTTCTGATCTTATCTCATCTAGGTTTTTTCTGGTGAACATTAAGAACTCCTGTAGGCAGCTTGGTAGCATTTGAACTGTGCTTCTGCCATATCCTAACCTCTTTAAATGGGTTCTAAATTTTATTGTTTCCATCCTCTTTTTTTAATGCTCCTTATACTCACTTCTTGGGTCATGGGTCGATTTCTTTGTAACACCCTTGTTTTACTGGATTTTCACTCTTTAAGATCGACCCAGAACCGACCCAAAAGCGGTTCATTTTAGATTTTTTAGTTGGTGTTCTAAGTCTTTTTTGATGCGGAGTCTTAACGCTTCGTTGTCATCCCAATAGATGATTTTATAACGGTTTGCTCCACTACTACCTAGTCCTCGCTTTTGGATGTATTCGTACTCTTCTAATTGATACATATGCCTTTGAAGCTGACTCTTGCTGACTTCTAGCTCATGACGGATTTCTCTTTGGATAAACTCGTAGTCCTTTCCCTGCTTCTTTACATACTGCTTTAACTCCTCGTAGAATTGCCTAAGACGGCCGTTCAACTCATCTACTTTCAGCACAATGCTGTCAAACATGAGTCGTACGGCCAGTTCCATATCGTGTTTTGTTGCTACTAATTCTCCTGTTGCTGTCTTTTCTCGTTGGTGTTGGTGGATCAGTACGATCTGGGTGCAAAAAGATTCTAATAGCTCGTGTAATCGTCTGAGTTCTTTGTGTGGTACGGGTAGAGTGATTTGTTTCAGGTAAGGATTTCTGACTTTGTAGGGGCGTAGGGTACTCACGAAATTTTGTAGATAGTGTTCTGATTGTTTTTCTTCGGATTCTTTGATCTCTCCGTTGGCTTTTTTGTTTTTGTAGTCGATGATCTTTTGGGTTTGTTCTGGGCTCTCATCTATTGAGATAAAAAATACTCTGGTACTGTTATCGTGGTAGATTTCTCCTTTGGTGGTGGCTACCATACTGGCTATTGGCCCTCGTACGATTTTGTCTTTGGTTTGTATCTCTGAGTTCTCGAACTCTTTTCCGCTAACCGCTGAGACCAGCACTTCATTGGATTGTAGTTCTCTAAATGCATACTCTACTTCTTCGTTCATCCCATCATAATCTTCTATTATAATCAAACAGTTACACAGATCATACTCACCAAAATTGTAAAAACTCTTTTCTGATAATCGGGTGTAACGCCTTACCCGTTTCTGCGGTACTAGGTAGGATACTTTCTTTATTAGGTAGCTTTTCCCACTGCCTGAACCTCCTTGAACTACTACTTGTAGTGGCTTTTTCATCAGATGGCTTACCGCCACTACAAATAAAAACTGGCGATTATCACTCTCTCCAACCACTCCACTTTTTCCGATCAAGCCATTGATCGCTCCCATCAGATTTTTTTGCTTACCAAATTTTATCAGCTCGACTTTCTCTCCAGAAGTTAATCGGGGAACATCCAGCTCTGTTACTTCTGAGTTTTTCTTGTCCTCCCTGTATTTATCCAGTAGCTCTATTAACCCTGTTAGATCGAGCTCTAGTAAATCACTTCTTAATCCTAATTTTTCTGCAGCTGTTCTACAGTATTTCTCTAGCTGCTTGTATTCATACAGCTCTACTTTGTCACAAAAGCTTTTTTGGGTTTCTGGATTTTTGATTTCCAGTGTGATTTTTAGACTGTCTAGGTCTTTCTTAATTCCGCCCTTGATCTGATAACTGGCCGTCTGGGTGTTGTAAAGGATTCTGTTGCCTTTGGTTAAGTCTAACTGGATGTCTCGTACTGTTTTAACCTCTTGTTGTACTCGGCTGATTTCTACTCGTTCTGACAATAATTGATTAAACACGCTGTGCGTGTGTGATTGGGACAATTCGTTAATGTCTGTTCCTTCTGGGGTTTGGACTATGCTTACTTTTTTTCCTGTTTCCAAAGAAAGGCGTTTGGCATATTTATTACTGGCTGTTTGCCCTGGTAAATCACCATCTAAAAACAAGATGATTTCTTCTAGGTTGGATAGGGGTTTTATGGCTTGTTCATGTTCTACAGTAAAACCATTTCCTCCATATAAAGCCAGTATCTCATAATCTAAAGGCTCCTCTAAACTTAATAATGTGGCTGCATCTATTACTGATTCTGTGAGGATCAGTCTTTTTGTTTCTGGCTTCGGATAAGAAGGATATAGGCCTTGTAGATTTTTGGTGTAAAAATGTTTGCTCTTGGATTTGGACTGCACTGACCTCCCATATAAAGACACTGCGTGTCCTGTTTTGTTTTTCAGCGGAAAAATCAAGCAGCCTCGTAAATAATCGAACTTGGAACTTTTATAAGCATTGTAGCCCAGTTCTAATTTGTTCGCCTCTAGGTTTCTCTCTGCTGCATATTTCTTGGCTAGACTACTCGATAGATAACTGCTCTGCATCTGCTCAAAATCTTTTCCGTAGTCGAGCCTTTGACTTTTCTCCTGAAGGTCGCGGAAGTTTACTTTGACTTCTTCCCCCTCGTAATCCTCTTGTTTACTTAAAACTCTCTCTAACTTTTTGGTCTCCCAGATTTCCTCATGTCCATCTGAAACAAAAAAAGTGGTTTCTAAATACTTCAAAGCTTCATGAGTGGTTAACCCTAAATACTTCTCGGTTAAACCTATCACATCTTGTGTGCCTAGATTACATCCAGAACCAAAACACGTACAAATCTGTTTGTCTCTACTGAACTGTAGGCTCGGAGTTTTGTCATTGTGATTGAAGCATCTCGCTTTTTTTGTCTTCTTATCGATCTCTAAACCCAAGTGTTCGCCTAAATCAATGATGTCTAAGCCGTCTTTTATCTCTTGTATGGTCATTTTGTTGAAAATTAAAATTTTGTGCGTTTTCGCTACAAACATACCTTTTACTGTCTTTCTGCTTTCATTTAAATATTGCAACTTATTCACATAACGCTATTAAAACACCTCTAAAAGAGTGCGTTTTCAGTACATTTGAATGTGAATAAAACATTATCGCTAGACATGAGTTCGTTATCAGAGAGAATAAAAAAAATCAGAAAGGAAAGAGGACTTTCACAGCAAGATTTAGCACAAGCAGTAAATGTCCATTACACTAATGTTGGTAGATATGAAAGAAATGAAGCAAACCCTTCTTCTTCTATACTAAATAAAATTGCACAAGTCTTAGAAGTGTCTCCTGACTTTCTAATGAATGGAACATTAAGTGACAAAGCCAACATCAATCTACAAGATGAACGTCTTCTTAATCAATTCAAAAAAATTGAGAAGATGCCTGAAAACAAAAAACAGTTGCTAATTGAGTTTTTAGATGGATTCATATTTAAAACAACAGTCCAAAATTTAGCTTAACAATGTTCATCTCCTGTCCTCACAAATGGTCTAAGAAGCTAAACAAACTCCTTCCACCAGAAACACACCCTTTTAACACATTGATCCCTGATGTATGTATTCACGCTTGTGTTTGTGATATGTCTGCTGAATGTGGCATTAAAGAATGTGCTTTCTTTTCTTTAGATGAAAAAGATGAGGAATTTGCTCAAGAGGTTCAATTGAAAATGTCCAGTGGTGAAGTAGACAGAGAAAAACACGATCAGGAAATGAGAGAGATTTGGGAAAAAGAAGCCCAAAGAAATCTCTACAAAAAATATGGTGACAAATACGTCTGCAATCAACCTCTAATCCCTCAAGATCAACTCAATGATCTAATAGAAAATAATCTGATTGATATTTCTATTCAAGAGGATGGGTCTATGAGAACTCAAATTAATAGTCGTAAAGCATTTCAGCATAATATGAGACTGTATCTTAAAACTACAGGACAACAGCTGGATGATATGGATGACTAACAATCTTAAAAGTGCGACAGCCTTGTGCCGCGCGACTAAAAGCAAGCTGAGAGAAGGTACTAGACTGGGAGTGTGAACGATAGTGAACACGGAAGGATAGTTATGTAGAATACACTGGTTATACCTTACCGCACGTAGTGCAATCAAACCAAATAACCAGCCTGAACGATCTGCAGGCGCGCCTAACTCGAAGTAGCGAACGGATGACATTCTGTGAGCGTAGACCAGCAGAATGGCATTCGTGGAAAGCTACGGATGAACGGAACAGAAGCGTAGGCAGAGTATGTTTTTTATGGTGTGTAGCTCTGCGGAACTTAATAAAAAAATGCTCTCAGTTAGCGTGGAGAGAATGCCTTATAATCTGCACATCTCCAATCGTCTATAATTCTTCCTGTTTTAACATAGAACCTTATTTCCTCAAAACTGATGTTAGGATCACTTCCTTATTAAAATATGTTTGTTTATCACTCTTCCAATTCAACGCAGGGTAATTTATGATTACCTTCAATAGATCCCCATCTTTAAAATTATGGATATCACGAAAATTATTTAATGCCAAATCATAGCTAAATCTATCCATCTCCCCATCCCCTATAAACACAACTCTGGGGTTTTTGATAGATATCTCATCATGCTGCGAGTCATACGAACATGGATCATATGAATAACTTACTCCCTCCCTTATCAGCTGAATTTGAGTAATTAAAGAGCAAAAATCTAACTCATCAATAGGAGTATATAGGTAAACCCCTTTTTTACTCTGATTAACACATTCAATTGTAAACACAATATTATCTGTATTCAATATCAACTCATTAATCGAAAAACTTATTTCTTTTGAAGGATTACTACAATACGCAATAAGTAACATTAAAAAAACATTTCTCATTTTAATTGGATTAATTTGTTAAAATTTATACGTTTTAGAATCTCTGACTTTATGTGCCTTAAATCTTATTTCCTTGTCTGCCGAATCAGCTTTTTTCGTTAACATTTTATTGTAACTTCTATGCGTTTCCCTATAATTCCCTCTACTAACATCATTTCCATATACTTTCTTCTCAAATTGTTTTCCTGTCTCCATAACCTTCCCTTTTATTCTTGTTTTCTCGCCGTCTTTATTATCTCCATAATGAGTTGCTTCATGAAATACTGTAGACTCTAATAATGTTTTCCCTTCACCATTACCCTCACTATCTGTATCCATATTAAATGAAGCTAAAATATCATCATCTAAAACAATATTAGTATGAAAAGGTCCATTCTCTTCGCTATTAATATCTGTTCCAGGGTTTTCGGGGCCTCTATTTGTAATACCATTAATTAATCTATCTTCCACACCATCTCCATCAGTATCTCGATCTAAATTAGCAACACTAATTGTAGGTCCTTTTCCATACTCAAGCATATCTGCAACTTGCTTGTCTGTTAAATCCCCCCATCTTTTAAATGCTTTTTTAAATTCTTCTGGCTTAGACGCATACTCATTAGCTAAATTTTTGAGATAAGCGTCCAATTTAGGATAAGCCTTTTTGGTAGCTTCATCAATTTCAAAACTACCTTCCGAATCTGAAAATAGTATCGGATTATCAAATCCAAATCTATATGGTGACCACATAGGAGCTTCTGACTCCATTACATCGGTCTTGAACCATCTACCTATTCTGGCATCATAAGGTCTCTCGAAAGTAGAATAACTGTTCCCATTCCCAGCTATCTCGTTGTCAGCTTCCATACCGTTAAATCCGAAACGGTACGAACTAACTCCTTTTTTTTCCGCGCATACCCTTTTTCTCTGGCATACCTCTAAAAAAAGTTTCGGTTTTGCTCTTTCGCTATCCCTTACCTGATCTAATATTTCTAATTTAATGCAGCCCATGTATATGAGTCGTTAAAAATAGCATGTTTTTCTACAGTTTCAGGATCATTTGGTACTTTAGTGCTTTCATTTTATATGGTTTACGTATAAAGTGTAATACCAAGCTCCTGTGTGATATCGTTCACATAGGAGTTTTTTTATGATCTTTTTCTCCGATTGAAGAGGTAGTAGAACAGGAAAAGCGGTCATCTCTTCACCCACACTGGGTTTGCTGTCAGAAGTCTCTGCCAGTCTGCACCGCCACGCTTCTGTTCCGTTCAGTCGTAGCTATTCTTATCCCTTATGATCCCAAATCGGCAACAGCATAATTTATAAGGGATAATCGCTACTAGTGTTTGGCTCGCCTTCGAGTCATGGCGGGCTGGTCTTTTTTGTTTAGTAGCACTACGTGCGGTGAGGAAAGTCCAGTGTGTTCTACACATACCTGTCCTTTCGTGTTCGTACCTCACACTCTCAGTCCAGCACCCTTTATTCCACTCGCAGACGGCTGAGCATTTTAAAAAAAGAAGTAGAAGTAATTTCTATAATTGATTGGATTGTGCGGCAGGGAGTTACAGTCCACGCGCAGTTATTTTGCTCTACAATCCAAGCAAAGCGGATGATGATTTGTTTCTAATTGACCATTTGTGCAGCTTCACTTGGATTGTAGAGCAATTGGAGATTGATTCTACGGCGAAGAATGAGCTAAATCATTTCAAAGGGTAATGTGAAGCGAGTAGGGTATTGAATCGAAGAGGGGAGGTGATTACGCTTTGCATTGCCCTTTGGAATGCAAACTGCGCGAGGGAGCGGAGAATATTCAGATAAAAAAAGTAACTTCCTCCTACATTACATTTTGTAATGCTCCTAAGCTTGCGCGGGCTTAGTTAAAGGATAAAAGGAGGAAGCTACTGCCCAGACGTTTCTGGTTGCTATTAAGTTCTGTATCTTAAGTCTGTAAATCCTTGAAAGTCATTCCACTCTTCCATCATCTGAGTGTAAATGGAAGAGTCTTCTTTTAAGGCATCTACAGTTCTGGGAACAAGTTGCATTTTTCTTTTTCCTTCACTGTTGAACTCTAAGTCTATGACTAATCTATACATTTTCAGAGGCTGCAAATGCCTTTTCAAACTGGTATGTGACATTTTGAGTTTCTGACAAGCTTGGAGGTATGTAAAAGGTGCTTCTCCAAAGGTTTGCTCTAATTTATTGAGTGTTTCCAGTTTATTATTCGTCAGACGATACGAAGCAGGTAGTAGCAATTGAATCGCATTGATTACATCTTCCCTAGCACTTATGATTTTTCCAGAGATTACAGTTCTGTCTTCTTTATTCATCAGAGTGATCGCGTGAATAACATCAGCAAGTAATAATTCTTGATGAATGTCTAGCTTGATTTTGTCTACCTCTTCTAAATAAGGGTTTGACGTTTTTGTTGTTGGGTGTAATTCAGCAGTTAATCGCGTCCATCTGTAAAGAAGTAACTCCTTCTTTTTTTTCTTCGCGCATCCTTTTTTTGGAAAGTGAGAACAGGTCATGATTACTTACTGTCTTTCTGAGAGTTAACACGTTTTGTATCCTCGTTAAACGGGTCTAAACAGGTCAAACGGGTGAGCTTGGTAAAACATTCGTCTAAGGCACTCTCTATCTTAGACTTAAGGGTAGTGTATTCTTTTTCATCTGCTATCTGATAGGTAAATGATTTACCCTTTTCTCCTTTTACCTTCTGTAAAAGACCTGCTTCTATGAGTTGTTGATTATATCCTCGCTGAGTATTTGGATTGACCCGAAGCTCTTTACGGAGTTCTAAATTTATAAGCTCTTTTTTGTTGGTTCGTTTCAGATAATTTTTCACCTCTTCCAGATAATTTCTACACCCTCCTGTTAACTCATCAGACTTACGCAGTAGTACTTCTTTCAATAGCTTGTTGGCTTCAGCCACATCTTCCAGTGTGGTTTCTATATAAATCTCTCCTGTTTTCTCCTCTACTTTTTTGGTTCTCTGATGTTGATGTAGGAAGGTGATGGCTTCTATAAATCGCAAGTAATGGGTGTTTGTTCTTCGTGGTTTAAACACCTGTTTAGGAAGTTTTAAGTATTCAGCATAAGGATTGACCACACGGATAGGTTCGAGTAATCGTTGACAGTTTTTTAACAGCTGCACTGCTTTCTGCTCCTCCTCTAGATTGATCTTTCCAGCACTTACCGCTCTTTGATAGGCCATAATCCTTTCGTCTTGTTCGGGTGATTCATCTAGATAGATCATAAATGAACGGTTGGCGTTGTCTTCATAGATACTTTCTTTAGTGGTACAGCCAGCCACACAGATCGGACCTTCTACCACCAGATGAACGCTGCGCGTTTCTCCATTGGTGTTTTTGTGAGCAATGGTTTTACGGATCTCTTTTTTACTCATCAACTCACGTAAAGGATAAAGGGAACTCAGTACACCATCCAAGTCTTCTATCACAATGACTTTATGCTTGATCTCTCGCTGCCCAAAATAGTAAAAGGCATTCTCTGACAAACTGGTGATTTCTATTCTGTCTTCTTCAGGAATAAGCTCGGCTACCTTTTCTTGTAAATGAGTTTTACCTACGCCACTAGCACCTAAACTAATGATGTGTAAAGGCTCTTCTCGCTTTCTAGCGGTAAAAATCACATACATCAATAGTCTATTCCCAAGTTCTCCAATCACTCCACTTTGACCGATCAAGTCATTTGTTTTCTGCAATAGGTCTGGGGATTCTAATAAGCTCATTGCCTCTTTAGTATCTGCTGCTGTGAGTTTTGGACTGAGATAAGGCTGTGGTTGGGTTTCTTTGATTCGTTGTAAACGATATTCTTCCAATTGCTCTATAAGTTCAGCTAACGAAGCACTAATGACAGAGGTACCAATTTCCAGCCGTTCGGCTACTTTCCTCACCAGCTTCTCTAGCTGAGTATCATTATACAGGTCTAAATTATGGCGGACTGGAGGGATGGAACTCTCTCTGAGGCAAATTTTCAGGGTCGCTCGCATTCGATCCATTCCCTCCAGCTTTATACCGCCTAATACTGTAAGGTGTAAAATTTCATTTTCATAAATCAATGTTTCAGGGCAGGTAAAATTTAGTTTATTGGACATTTATGTATAGTTTATGTTTTTCTAACTTTCCGCTAATTTGGACATATTTGCTTAATATGTCAATAGACAGATATGTACTATATTTGTTTTCCCTTTATTTTAAAGGGCTGTAGAAGAAAAAAAACTTAAAAAAACTTTTTATGGCTAAGAAAACATTCGGATTTAGACTTAAATCCGCAAGAGAAAACAAGAAATTGAGCAAAAGTGCCCTTGGTAAAAACATCAATGTGGGTATCAAAAATGTCATGCGTTGGGAAAACGATGAAGTAGCTCCGAGTATTTACGCGGTGATTAATTTAGCAAAAGCACTCGATGTTTCTATTGATCATTTGGCTGGACTGGAAAAACGATCTGATTCACACCCTTTACTTGGACTTTTAGCCATGAAGCTAGACAAACTATCGGTTGACCAGAAAAAAGCCCTTAAAACGATTCTAAACGCGTTTTGAACTTTGAAAATAAGAGGGTCTCCTTTTTCCTCCGTGACTGTCTTCCGTGTTGAGTGTGAGGGCTTAGAAAAGTAAGGCGTTGGAGAGGGACTGTGCGAAGTAGCCGTTTTTATAAGCCTGTGCTTTTCGCACACAAGGAGCTGGCGGAGTTTTTAGTATTGTGCAGAAGGATTGCAGGGTATTGCCCTTAAAAAC
Source organism: Flavobacteriales bacterium (assembly GCA_965224545.1). Taxonomy (GTDB): domain Bacteria; phylum Bacteroidota; class Bacteroidia; order Flavobacteriales_D; family Sanyastnellaceae; genus ASP10-05a. The sequence continues at coordinate 711,441 of CBDCZM010000001.1, forward strand.
TGTGACATCTCCGCAGCCACACACGACCCGAAGGCACGGCTCACTCTAGCAGCGATTAACCCTTATAAATAACTCACGCTTGCGACCTATTTGGGATGATAAGGGTTAAAAGTAGTCTGCGACAGCTGAGAGAAAAATGTGTGTGGCGGACGGCTAAAATACAAGGGGCAGCCTTTTCGGCTGATTCACTATACCCTTTTAGTTTAGACTTCCAGAACTAAGCATTTTTCTCTCAGATGACCCTCTAACCTGATATCAAATCAGGAATAAAGATTGTCTCCCTTTCCAGTAAAAGAGTTTTAACATCTTTCGCTGGGCCAACTACGAAACTCATAAAAGATACTTTTTGACCTGTATCATTCGTATACCCCACACTATTACGTTTTCCTATGACAACAACAGTAGTGTCCTGAACACGATTTAAAACGGATTTATCAGTAAGATAATCATGTAAATATTGAATTCTATCTCCTCTCTTTCCCCCGCTAACAAAATAAAACTCAAGATCATTTGTATTAACCATTTGTGAACGGTAACTGAAATTCGTTAATAATTGCCCTTTATCATTGACTCGATATACTCTTTTTCCCCCATCATATTCTTCTTTCTCTCCATTTGCTACATCGTATATGATAGCAACAGTACCATGAAAATCAGAAGGAATTAGATAAACTTCTCCATCATTTAGAAAGCATGAAAAAAAAGTAGATACAATAATAATTGAAAGGATACATAGACATTTCATGTTTTATTAATTAGATGATGATTCATTTTTGGCAGCGTCAATTTTTTCGAATTTTTGATTCCAGTCACTTATAGAATACTCTGTCTTATCATCACTATTTAAATCAATAACAGAAGTAAAATTACCATTAGAGTCCATATTAATTCGAATATTACTTGAAATAAGATTTTTATCTCCTTTACCATAATCATTGAATATTAATCCTTCATCGCCTTGGACACCAATAAATACACTATTGTCTGCTTCATCACTTATAAATGATTCAATAGCTGGATATTGATCTCCTACAACAGAAGTTAAAACTTCAACAAATCCCTCCCCTTCGAAAAGTCTATAATCACTTGCAAAATCAATATCAGGAGCAAACCCTAAGGCTAGAGGATCAGAAGCAGAAACATTTGAGCTTAAGAAATAATCTGTTTTTCCTTCAAATGTATTTGTATCCTTTGTTCTAACATTTAGAAATGGCTCTGCACTTGCTTCTATAAGTGCATCGGTTCCTTTTACCAACATTCCCGTAGGATCACTCCAAGCCATTATATTCATAATTTTTTGTTTATCAGTATCAATAATAAACTGAAAGTTTATTCGCGATGTAACATCTGAACTAGTGTTAAGTTAATTATTAATTGACGGATATAGTTTTCTTAATTTCACTCTTGATTCTTTTGTTGTGAATTGCCATTTTATAGTGCCTTCTTTATTATTTCTATGGTTCTGCCAAGCTTTGACCTCTTCCTTTACTTTTTCTATGGTATCTATATGCCTGTTTAAACATTGACCATTTAGTACATGTAACTCAATCTCTGCCATATTGAGCCAACTTCCATGTTTAGGTGTATAGATAAACTCAAACCTATCCCATAGCCTTTTAGCTTCTTTAGGCTCAAATGTTTCATAAAATGCAGAAGCGACATGGGTATTAAAATTATCCATTACCAAGGTTATCTTATTTGATTTTGGGTAGTACTCATCAGCTATTCTCTTTATAAACTTTGCCCAATCCTTTTTAGTCTTAAACTTTGTTATTTCAACGATCCGTTTTCCTTTTAAAGGTTCATTTGCCATGAATATATTAACCATTCCGTGTCTGAGATATTCGTAATCTACTCGAGCATCTTGACCTGGTTTAATTGGTGTTGAAGGTTGTGCTGATGAAATTAATTGTTTGGGGGATTCATCCATGCAAATTACTGGGTAATCAATATCATAAGGTCTTTTGTAAACATCTAAAACTCTTTCCATGTTAGCCACAAATTCGCTGTTTTTATTTGGAGGAATTACCCAGCCACGGACTTTCCAAGGTTTAAGTTCATTTTTTTTAAAACATTCCCTACCGAAACATGAGAAATACTTTCTACATAATTTAATTCTACCATCTTATCTGATAATAAGCGTAATGACCATTTAGAAAAACCCTTTGGGGGTTCACTGCAACATAATTGCACAATCTTAGCCTCTACATCTCCATCTATCTTTACATCATATATTCGCGAACTCTCACGTCTCTCAAGCACCGCTTCAAATCCTTCTTCAATAAATCTCTTTTTTACCCTATCTATTGTGCGCATCCCTACTTTTAATACTTTACTGATTTGCGCATTAGTTACCTTCTCTGAGTAATCTCCAACATCGCAATTTAATAGTATGTAAGCCGTACGATACGTCTTTGTGCTATGAGATCCTTTATTAATTATTGCCCGAAGCCTAATAACCTCCTCTTGACTTAGTTTGATCCTGTATCTCATCATTTTTTTAATGAAAATACGAAAATATTACGTCATAGTAAACTTAACTTAACACTAGTAGAGAAATTTCTATTGTCTCCTCTAAATATTCCTCCCATTACATATCTCTCTGGAATAAAATTTCGCTGATGAATTGAGTACTTCTCTAAGCCTTCTAATTCAATAAATGCCATAGTAGAATTTTCACTAAATGCATAGGGGCTATTCCAAGGGAATGAAACCGCCAAAGGATCAACAGCAAAGAACCTACCTAACCTAGGATCATGCATTCTGTATTTGAAGTTAACAGAATTCCCATTTCCTTTGATTTCATTATCCTGTTCTTGTCCTTGGAAGCCGAAGCGGTACGAACTACAGCGTTTTTTTTCCGCGCAACCCTTTTTTTGCTGGCATACCTCTAAAAAAACATCGTTTTTCTCTAAATCTCCTCCCTTACCCTTGTTGTAAATAATTCGTAATGAGGGTCTTTCCTCTTGATATGTTAATGCCAAACAACCCATTTATAATAGTTCTAAATGTATTGATTTTCATAGTCTTTACCATGAAAAGCCATAAAAAAAGGATGAGCAAAGTCATCCTTTTAATGTTAGAACTATAGTTATAGAGGTGTTTCTATTTTAAATTTGGGTGGGAAGATTTAATCCCTTTAGCACGCCTTTGTTTAATTTCTTCTGCTGTAGGGGGAGTTTTAGTAAAAACATCTTTATTAATTAATGTTGATGACCAATCTTCACTTGGATCAGTTTCTTGCGTCAGTAACCAAGTAGTAACAATAGTATCTACACCATTAACAACCTGATACTGACCACTCCAAGCAGTAACAGAGTCTGAGCTGCCATACTGGTTTTGCCAGACAACGACAAAACCTATAGCCTGACTAGAGTCATTGTCTGTATCTGTTTGTCCTACTAAATCATAAAGTCCAGAAGCATTACCAACTGCTGTTTGGTATGTTCCTGTTATACTATTCCCACTAATTACAAGAGTCATACTTGACCCTAATTCATTATACCATGTTCCATTTAAATCCATAACGTAAGTTTTTATCGTTTGTAATTCATTTTCAGGCAAATATAAACAACTACTATGTTATTTAATTGATCTTCAGTAACAGGAAAAGCGGTCATCGGCTCTCTCTCACTGGGTTTGCTCTTAGAGGTTTCTAAGAGTCTGCACCGCCAACGCTTCGTTCGCCTCAGTCGTAGCTATTCTTATCCCTTATAATCCCAAATCGGCAACAGCATAATTTATAAGGGATAATCGCTACTAGTGTATGGCTCGCCTTCGAGTCATGGCGGGCTGGTCTTTTTGTTTAGTAGCACTACGTGCGGTGAGGAAAGTCCAGTGTGTTCTACACATACCTGTCCTTTCGTGTTCGTACCTCACACTCTCAGTCCAGCACCCTTTATTCCACTCGCAGACGGCTGAGCATTTTAAAAAAAAGAAGTAGAAGTAATTTCTATAATTGATTGGATTGTGCGGAGGGGAGTTACTGCCACCGCGCAGTTATATTGCTCTAAAATCCAAGCAAAGCGGATGATGATTTGTTTCTAATTGACCATTTGTGCAGCTTCACTTGGATTGTAGAGCAATTGAAGATTTCAAGGTCTAAATCATTTCAAAGGGTAATGTGAAGCGAGTAGGGTATTGAATCGAAGAGGGGAGGTGATTACGCTTTGCATTGCCCTTTGGAATGCAAACTGCGCGAGGGAGCGGAGAATATTCAGATAAAAAAAGTAACTTCCTCCTACATTACATTTTGTAATGCTCCTAAGCTTGCGCGGGCTTAGTTAAAGGATAAAAGGAGGAAGCTACTGCCCAGACGTTTCTGGTTGCTATTAAGTTCTGTATCTTAAGTCTGTAAATCCTTGAAAGTCATTCCACTCTTCCATCATCTGAGTGTAAATGGAAGAGTCTTCTTTTAAGGCATCTACAGTTCTGGGAACAAGTTGCATTTTTCTTTTTCCTTCACTGTTGAACTCTAAGTCTATGACTAATCTATACATTTTCAGAGGCTGCAAATGCCTTTTCAAACTGGTATGTGACATTTTGAGTTTCTGACAAGCTTGGAGGTATGTAAAAGGTGCTTCTCCAAAGGTTTGCTCTAATTTATTGAGTGTTTCCAGTTTATTATTCGTCAGACGATACGAAGCAGGTAGTAGCAATTGAATCGCATTGATTACATCTTCCCTAGCACTTATGATTTTTCCAGAGATTACAGTTCTGTCTTCTTTATTCATCAGAGTGATCGCGTGAATAACATCAGCAAGTAATAATTCTTGATGAATGTCTAGCTTGATTTTGTCTACCTCTTCTAAATAAGGGTTTGACGTTTTTGTTGTTGGGTGTAATTCAGCAGTTAATCGCGTCCATCTGTAAAGAAGTAACTCCTTCTTTTTTTTCTTCGCGCATCCTTTTTTTGGAAAGTGAGAACAGGTCATGATTACTTACTGTCTTTCTGAGAGTTAACACGTTTTGTATCCTCGTTAAACGGGTCTAAACAGGTCAAACGGGTGAGCTTGGTAAAACATTCGTCTAAGGCACTCTCTATCTTAGACTTAAGGGTAGTGTATTCTTTTTCATCTGCTATCTGATAGGTAAATGATTTACCCTTTTCTCCTTTTACCTTCTGTAAAAGACCTGCTTCTATGAGTTGTTGATTATATCCTCGCTGAGTATTTGGATTGACCCGAAGCTCTTTACGGAGTTCTAAATTTATAAGCTCTTTTTTGTTGGTTCGTTTCAGATAATTTTTCACCTCTTCCAGATAATTTCTACACCCTCCTGTTAACTCATCAGACTTACGCAGTAGTACTTCTTTCAATAGCTTGTTGGCTTCAGCCACATCTTCCAGTGTGGTTTCTATATAAATCTCTCCTGTTTTCTCCTCTACTTTTTTGGTTCTCTGATGTTGATGTAGGAAGGTGATGGCTTCTATAAATCGCAAGTAATGGGTGTTTGTTCTTCGTGGTTTAAACACCTGTTTAGGAAGTTTTAAGTATTCAGCATAAGGATTGACCACACGGATAGGTTCGAGTAATCGTTGACAGTTTTTTAACAGCTGCACTGCTTTCTGCTCCTCCTCTAGATTGATCTTTCCAGCACTTACCGCTCTTTGATAGGCCATAATCCTTTCGTCTTGTTCGGGTGATTCATCTAGATAGATCATAAATGAACGGTTGGCGTTGTCTTCATAGATACTTTCTTTAGTGGTACAGCCAGCCACACAGATCGGACCTTCTACCACCAGATGAACGCTGCGCGTTTCTCCATTGGTGTTTTTGTGAGCAATGGTTTTACGGATCTCTTTTTTACTCATCAACTCACGTAAAGGATAAAGGGAACTCAGTACACCATCCAAGTCTTCTATCACAATGACTTTATGCTTGATCTCTCGCTGCCCAAAATAGTAAAAGGCATTCTCTGACAAACTGGTGATTTCTATTCTGTCTTCTTCAGGAATAAGCTCGGCTACCTTTTCTTGTAAATGAGTTTTACCTACGCCACTAGCACCTAAACTAATGATGTGTAAAGGCTCTTCTCGCTTTCTAGCGGTAAAAATCACATACATCAATAGTCTATTCCCAAGTTCTCCAATCACTCCACTTTGACCGATCAAGTCATTTGTTTTCTGCAATAGGTCTGGGGATTCTAATAAGCTCATTGCCTCTTTAGTATCTGCTGCTGTGAGTTTTGGACTGAGATAAGGCTGTGGTTGGGTTTCTTTGATTCGTTGTAAACGATATTCTTCCAATTGCTCTATAAGTTCAGCTAACGAAGCACTAATGACAGAGGTACCAATTTCCAGCCGTTCGGCTACTTTCCTCACCAGCTTCTCTAGCTGAGTATCATTATACAGGTCTAAATTATGGCGGACTGGAGGGATGGAACTCTCTCTGAGGCAAATTTTCAGGGTCGCTCGCATTCGATCCATTCCCTCCAGCTTTATACCGCCTAATACTGTAAGGTGTAAAATTTCATTTTCATAAATCAATGTTTCAGGGCAGGTAAAATTTAGTTTATTGGACATTTATGTATAGTTTATGTTTTTCTAACTTTCCGCTAATTTGGACATATTTGCTTAATATGTCAATAGACAGATATGTACTATATTTGTTTTCCCTTTATTTTAAAGGGCTGTAGAAGAAAAAAAACTTAAAAAAACTTTTTATGGCTAAGAAAACATTCGGATTTAGACTTAAATCCGCAAGAGAAAACAAGAAATTGAGCAAAAGTGCCCTTGGTAAAAACATCAATGTGGGTATCAAAAATGTCATGCGTTGGGAAAACGATGAAGTAGCTCCGAGTATTTACGCGGTGATTAATTTAGCAAAAGCACTCGATGTTTCTATTGATCATTTGGCTGGACTGGAAAAACGATCTGATTCACACCCTTTACTTGGACTTTTAGCCATGAAGCTAGACAAACTATCGGTTGACCAGAAAAAAGCCCTTAAAACGATTCTAAACGCGTTTTGAACTTTGAAAATAAGAGGGTCTCCTTTTTCCTCCGTGACTGTCTTCCGTGTTGAGTGTGAGGGCTTAGAAAAGTAAGGCGTTGGAGAGGGACTGTGCGAAGTAGCCGTTTTTATAAGCCTGTGCTTTTCGCACACAAGGAGCTGGCGGAGTTTTTAGTATTGTGCAGAAGGATTGCAGGGTATTGCCCTTAAAAACTGTGACATCTCCGCAGCCACACACGACCCGAAGGCACGGCTCACTCTAGCAGCGATTAACCCTTATAAATAACTCACGCTTGCGACCTATTTGGGATGATAAGGGTTAAAAGTAGTCTGCGACAGCTGAGAGAAAAATGTGTGTGGCGGACGGCTAAAATACAAGGGGCAGCCTTTTCGGCTGATTCACTATACCCTTTTAGTTTAGACTTCCAGAACTAAGCATTTTTCTCTCAGATGACCCTGTTTCCTGTTTCAACATAGAACCTTCCACAATCATTTATTTAATTCAATCTTATTTTTAACTAAATATTTGGAAATTGATTTAGAAAATTGCTGAAATGATTCAGATACTCCAGAATCACTATCAGAACAATTTAAAAAAATAGTTTCGTACTCATCACTTAAATCTTTGCCGTAAATATTAGTTAATTGATTACCTCGAATTAAATATTCATCTTTTCCTTGGAATTCTTGACTATTACGATTTAATGAAATTAACTCTCCACTTTCAGTTTTAAGACTAAATCTATCATTTAAAATTCCTTTTGATCTACTAAAAGAACAAAGCAGAATACCATTTTTCGGTATCTCAAATTGAACATAATCATCAACAACATTTTTTTCAATACCATTTTTGCAATTAAATACCACTGCAGCCCATCCATTGTATCCATCCTGAAAAATAAATTCTTTTTTCTCGGAGTATCTACATCCTATTAAGCCAACAATTACGAGAATATAAATAAGAGTTTTAGTCATAATCAGTTTCAATTTCATCACTTTTTATATTTGTTCCAGCTCCTGTATTAGTAGGCTCAAGAACTTTAAACATATCATTCCAATCAGTCACTTCGTACCAAGTACCGTCATTTAAGGATACTCCTTTAAAATCCCCATTTTCTTTAAAAACAACATTAAAATCGAATTTCTGCATTTCTTCAGTCCCCAAATTTAATAATTCAATGAAAGGAGCCGTTGTAGCCCATTTAGCATCCACACCAGACACTCCTATAAAAAGCTTATTTCCAGATTGATCCTTTATAAATGTTTCATTTGCAGGAAATCTATCACCATATACTTCACCAGAGATACTCCATTTATTTTCTCCATTAGTACCTGCTTGTTTAAAAGTAATATCGAAATTAACATCAATATCTGCGCTAGCACCCCACAGAAAAGCATCATTATTACCTTCCACACCTACATTCAGAACCCCGTTATCGAATTTTCTCTCGTCAAAATTAGCTTCAGAATATGCAACTACTCCTGATGGAACATGATGTGATTCAGCACCATGAGCAAATGAACCTCCTTCGATTAAAGATTCATTAGATAAATCAATTCCAATTTCCGCACCTATTTTATAATTTTCTTTCCCTAAATCGTAAATAATTGGATCACCGAATTGCCTGTTAGCGCCATCTCCAGCAAAACCACCTCCAAATGTTTTAAAGGGAGCAAACGAATAATTATGAACACTTATCTTTTCTAATCCTTCAAGTTCAATCGCATCTATTACTCTATTTTCTGAAAAAGCATAAGTACTATTCCAAGGATATGAACTTGCTAACGGATCAACGGCAAAGAACCTTCCTAGTCTAGGATCGTGCATTCTATACTTAAAGTTTACACTGTTTCCATTTCCTTTAATTTCGTTATCCTGTTCCTGACCTTGGAACCCATAACGGTACGCTCCTACATAACTTTTTTCTTCTTTTTCAGCTTTGCAATGAACAATTCTTAAATGAGAGGAAACCTCAGGGTAATATTCTAGTTTTCTGCATCCCATTTTGGATAAACCAAAGATACAAAAACAGAATAGATTTGATTAAAAAAGAGTTGGATAAATGCCTATGATTTTCTGATATTCATGTAGTTCTCTGCGGTCAAAACAGGGATTTTTGAAAGCTTAAAATCTTTAAGATTTCGAGTGATGATCATGTCTAGTGAATTCTCAATGGCCGTATGATACTGAATGGCATCTTCAAAATCTTTGAAGTCTGATTCTAGTGATAGGTCAATGATTTTATCATCCATAGGAAGCACTTTTACTAGTACTTTGAATTTGCGTAATATTTTTCTCGCATTATCAAGTTTGAGACTTTGTGAAAGAATGTAATAGGTGTTGGCGAATGTGAGAGAGGAAACGTAGAGTTTTACTTTTCTTTGATCAGAAAGAGTAAACAACTCCTGAGCTTCTTCAACAAATTGCTCACGCTTAGCTAGAAGGTCTAATACTATATTGGTGTCTACTAAAAGCTTATCCACTTACTTATATTTTTTTGAAAGAAAATCCGAATAATCTTTTCTGTATTCTTTGTCTTTTAATGTAAAAACCCCTGTGAGGCTTTCTACTAAAGAACTTACTTCAACCTCTTTCTTCTTTTTTGAAGAGACTGCTTGGAGATAGTTTTCAATTAGTTTGGAAAGACTGATATTGTTTTCTTTCGCGTAACGTTTGGCTTTTTCAATTACTCCGTCATCCAATTTTAATGTCAATTTAGAATCCATATTCAATTGTTTATACGTACAAATATACTGAAAACATACGGTTAAACCGCCCAAAACTGATTAATCTTCTCTCTTCGATCTTCCATATTTGGTTTGATATAAATTTCTGTGGAAGAAAGCCACTTTTGTCCAGACATGAGCTGTACATCATCGACAGGGAAGTTGTCTTCATTAAGCCAGTTAGTAATGACACTTTTCCGAATGGTTTTTGCATTGAGAATTCTGTTGGGGAATAGAATTCTTAATGGGTCTAACATTCCGCCAATGGCACATACCGTATAGGCTTCTCCTCGTTGTCCGATAAAAAGTGCCTCTGTATCTTGTTTTAATACTTTTGTTCGGTACTCAGAAAAATAGCGTTGCAATAAAATGATCTGCTTTGGCTTGAGTTCGAGTGTTCTTTTGGAAATAGTTTGTGTTGCTTTGATATATATACTTCCTTGTTCTAAATCAATATCTTTTACTCTAAGATTGATAAGGTTGGCTGGAGTTAGTCCCTGATAAATAAGAAAGGAAATAATGAGTTTGTTTCTAACTTCTAAACTTTTGTATCTGCTTTTTCTTTCTAAAAGCCTTTCCAGTTCCTCTTTGGTAAAGAGTTCCTGAAATTGAACTGGTTTTGGAGTTCTGGAAATGGTTAAACTTTTGCAAGGATGCGTGTTTCTCTGCCCTGTTTCTAAGAGATAATCAAAATACTTTTTGATTCCTGCTAGGACTCTTCCGCTTCTGAGATTGTGATCTGCGAGGTAATTGAACACATCCTCATAGCTACTCTGATCCTTATTTGGGGAATGGAAGAGAAAATGGTCAATCACACGCATATAGCTTTTGGCAGTTTGTAGGGTGTGTTGCTGTTGTAGGTAGTTGAGATAGGTCATTGGATTCTTGTTTTTCGTTTTCGTTTCAATGCATAGAGTTGTGAAGTATCAATGTTAGAATGTCCTAAGAAGTTTTTGACAAAGTGAACACTTGCCCCTTGTTCTATTAAATGCGTTGCAATGCTTCTTCGTAAGGTGTGTAGTGAAATGCTCTTGCTCTGTAATACAGGAATTCTCTGAACAATTTTCTTCACCTGATTGTTCAGAGTTTCTCCAGACATGGTTACTCTCTTTGCTGATACAAAGAGTGCATAGATATTAAGGTAATCAGATTTTCGTTCTTGATCAATGTAATCTCTCAAATGCTCAATCACCATATCAGACATCGGCACTTCTCTTCGTTTACCACTCTTCCCTCTCCGAACAATCAGAACTCCCTTCTTCAAATCAATATCAGAAAACTCAAGTTTCTGTATTTCAGACCGTCTTAATCCACATCCATAAGCGATACTGACAAGTGCTTTTTCTAAAGCGGTGGTACAAGCTCCATAAACCAAACGCATCTCATCCACGGTCAATATTTCAAGTGGCTCTCCTTTTCTTCTGATGTATCGGGGTAGGAGTGGCAAAGCAGTAAACTTTCCAGCATCTAAGAGAAAGTCGAAAAGAATTTTAATGGCAAACAGATGGTGATTGACCGAAGTATCCGATAGTGTTCCGCCCCGCCTTTTGTTTGGTCTTGTTTTTAAGTAATGGAAATAGTTGGCCATATCCTGACCTGTAATTTGAAAGGTGGAATAGCCAGAGGCTTTCAAGAAATCAAAGAATTCAGAAATGGCAGAAGTATAGAAATATCCTTTCCCTGTTTTGTAATCTTTCAGACGAACGAGTTTTTCGTAGTCTTCATACAGTTTGGTATATGTCAAATCACCCCTGCACATCAACTTGTTGGGATATGGGACGCTAAGGATACAACTCGCGTCAGTTCTTGATTCTGGTGTCCCAAAGCATTTGGGACACGGTGGGATGCCAGAGGTTTTGGAGCATCCCAAAAGACAATTGTGTAATGAAGTCCTCTATTCTTAGAACCTCCAATCACAGCCAGATATTCCAAAGAGACCAGCTCTTGAATATATCGGTGCAATGCAGACCGAGAAATATGCAGCGCATGACGGATCTCCCGTTGAATGAAAGAAGTCTCTTTATCTTCTTTTGATTTCTTGTTGAGATATGTTTTAAGGTGCTCAAAGAATTCTCTGAGTTTAGGGCTTAATTCGTCAGTCTTAGCATGGAGTATATGAGTGAATAAATATTCTCCAAGCTCCACGTCTTCTTTGGTAGCAATGATTCTTCCCTTTTCGTCATATTCTCTTTGGTACTGATGTAGAAAAGCAATGTGCTTTACAAATTGCCTGAGTTGTTTTCCTAGACTTCGGACATGAGGAAGATGAGAAGCAAGAGCAATTTGTGTTTCAAATGGATTTACCACCTCTACCGACTTTAGTAAACGCACCATATTTTGCAACGCTCCTTGTGCTTGAGTTTGTTCGACTTGGTTAATAGAAGCAGAAGCAATACGTTCTGTTTGTTCCACGGATTCATCAGTGTAAAGGTTGAGATTGGTCTCAGATTCTCCCGCACCAATACTTGAAAAGCGAGCCTTTACTGTATGTATTCTACTTAATGGATTTCCCCACTGGTCTTTTCCCGTCACTGAACTACTTAATTCTCCTTGCGATTTTAACTGAGAAAAGGCTTTCTGTGCAATTTTATCCAATCGGTCAAAGTCTTGAATAATGATGAGTTTGTTATCCAATTCCTGTTTTTTGTAATGAAAGAGCGATTTGCTGGTAATTCTAGAGAGTTTGACTACTTCCTCTTGTGGGAAACACTCAGCAATAGTATTAATAATGTATTGAGCTCCACTTCCAGAAACAAGTCCAGAAAGTAGAGTGTCACTTTTGTAACTACTGGCAATAATGAAGAGTACCAATTTGGTAATGTCTTCCCCTACAATCCCTGCTTTTAATAGAAGTTCTTGAATATCTGATAACAGAGTTGAAGACTTCAAATGTTCCACCGTTTCCTTTTCAATAGTCAATGCAAGTCGTGGAGTAGAAGCAGTTTCTGGTACAAACTCTTTTTTATACAGTTCTTCTCGATACTGTTCTAAAAGATCGGTTAATCGCAAAAAGTCCTGTTCTAAAGCAGTAAAACTGAATCCATATAATTCTGAAAGGTGTTCACAAGAACGCTGTACTTGAGCATAGTCATACAAATCCAAACGTAATCGTTGCTTATGGGTATGAGATGATGCGATATGCACCGATGCTCGGAGAGAGGAGAGGTCAAAAGAAAGCCCACCCATTACAGAGAAGATCCCAGACATTCCTTCAAATCGAAGGTGGTGATCGTGAACGATTTCTAATATGTGGTTCTCCTTTTTATTCAAGTCTCTATTCTAAAAATTGATATTATATGCCTTTTGGGTTTAAATTATGCGTAAATATACATGTTAAAAACACCAATCAAAAGAAAAACATGCTTTTTTAAGCATATTTGTAATATATTTGAACAGAATAATCATGAAGAACACAATTCAAATCATCGGAGAAAACATTCAGCGGTTCAGAGAAGCCCGAGGGTGGACGCGAACATTTCTAGCAGAGCAACTAGGGTTGGATCAAAGCTTTGTTTCTCGAATAGAGAAAGGAAAAGGGTCTACTGTGGATACGTTGGACAAGATCGCTAAGGCACTTGAGGTGCAGACGTATGAATTATTAAAGCCTTACCAAGTGGAGGATATGTCTATTATGGATAAGGTAAAGAAAATGGAAGAACTGCCTGAACTAAAGCAAGAAATGGTCAAGCAGATGATTGATGCTTTTTTGAAGGAGAAAGAAAATATATAAAATGAAAATCAAGCAATTACTAGATGATTCGCTTTTAATTTTGCCAAAAAACTGGAAAGAACTTGGATATAAATCTTATTATGAATGTGTAATTAATGAAGGCAGTAAATACTTAGAATTACTCACGGAATTAGATGAATCAGAGTTTAATTGTAATGATAACTTTCTGGGGGAATTATCCAAAAGACATCTAATAGAGGCGAGTAGAGAATTCTATCAAGCTATTTACAAAACACTCCAAGCATATTTTAATGAAGGTAATCCTCATAAAGCATATAATGTCTTTGACCAGTCAATTAAAGAAGGTAGTTTTAAGTCTTTATCGTTCTACTTTGATTATAGTTATCTCTATCCAATAAATTATAGAATAAGGTTTTCAAAGACAAGCCTGACAGCTAAAGATTTATTCCACGTCCCTTTCGAATTACGGAATATAATAAACTCAAATCGATATAGTATTCCTGGATACCCAACATTGTACCTTTCTAATTCAGTATACCTAGCGTACAAAGAACTAGATAGACCTGACTTTGAAAATCTTTTTGTATCAAAATTTCAACATTCCCAATGGCTTGGAAATGTTGAAACATTATTAAACATGACCAATGTTATTAGTTGGAATGAGATTGATGATCAATTTAAATATCTAGTTAGATGGTTGTTAATAATGTCTTGTACTATTACTGTTGGCTTTCCTGACTCTCCGTTTAAACCCGAGTATGTGCTACCTCAAATAATTTTGCAATGGGTCAAAAACAATATAAACGTTGGAAGTAAAAAGGTGATTGGAGTTAAATATTCTTCAACAAAAATAAATGAGAGAAGTAGCTATCATTCTGGTCACTTTTTCAATACCGCAATCCCGATTCATCAATCTGGAAAGGAAGGATTCTGCGAAAAACTTGCTAAACAATTTAATCTAACACAACCGATTAGCTTTAAAGAGGGTTTAGAATTATGTAAGGGAGAATGTCACCAAAAAGGGCAAGTTGAATATCTAGAACTAAATAAAAAACGAATTAAATATACTGAATCAGACTTTGCTAAGATTGAAAAAACATTAAGCGAAAGCCCCTATTCAGATCTATATAATGTACATGGACATAAGTATTCATAGTATCAAAAGAAGGCACTAATCCAATAAAATATTCAGGTTATTATTAATGAAAACTCATCGCACGAACGCGAACTGTTCATAATTGGTGTACCCTTTTTTCTTTCTTAACTTTTGAAGATTTTTGCCAAGTTTCTTGAGATTAACGTCAATATATTTGAAATCAGACCCCTAAATGGGTCATCAATTTCTGGAATCGGTGGGTCAAGGGCTCTGGAATTTACAATACGCCTTAGAGAACCATCCTCAATAATTTCTAAACAACCACCTCCCTCACCCGTTCCTTTACTTAGAAACAAGTGAGGTCGGTCTGGCGGTGCCTCTTAGCCGTTTGAGTATACCAGTACTCCAAGCCAAATGTAAATGACACTTTTGGAATGTAGCCTCTTTTTTAGTGACTTCGTAACACTCAAAACATTGATATTCATTGAATCACACTATTAAATCAATATATTCTCACCTCATTTTAAACACAATTTATTTACAATTTAATTGCATTTTTATACTGAAATGATATACTTTTAGAGTATGAAATTCAATCCCAACTATCAAATTTCACCTGAATTGACAAAGCTTTTGCTTGAAGTCGAACGACACAAAGAAGCTTTGAACATCCTCCCTGTTTCGGCTTCTTTCATTGCTTCTCTTCGAGAAACAGCTCGACTAATGACAACGCATTATTCTACTCAAATCGAAGGAAATATGCTGACCCAAAAGGAAGTCAAAGAAATCTCTGATGGCAAAAAGGGTGGATTTCTGGGTAGAGAAAGGGATGAACGAGAGGTAAAGGATTATTTTCTAGCTCTTGAGTTTGTTGAAGAAGAGGTTCGTAGTGAAGCATTGATTACAGAAAAACTGATTCAGAAAATACATGGTCTTACTTTTCATGGATCAAAAAAGGCTACGCAATACCGTGATGGACAAAACCGAATTAGTGATAGTTCTACTGGTGCTATTGTGTACCTCCCTCCAGAAGCTCAGGATGTAAAACCTTTAATGAAAGCATTAGTGATATGGATCAACGATGAAATTGAAAAAGATGAGTTACCAGTGCCAATTATAGCTGGCATTGCTCACTACCAGTTTGCTACGATCCACCCATACTTTGATGGTAATGGAAGAACTGCTCGACTCTTTACCACATTTCTGCTTCATAAAACAGGCTATGGTATGAACGGCATTTATTCCTTAGAAGAATACTATGCTAAAAATCTTCAAGGATATTACAACGCTTTAGATGTTGGAGGCAGTCATAACTACTACTTCGGGAGAGCCGAAGCTAATATTACTCCCTTTCTAGATTATTTCTTAGATGGAATGTCTAAATCGTTTGGTAGCGTGAGAAAGAAAGCCGAATTAATGAAAGATAAGGCGAGTCCTGAAATTTCTGTGGCAAAGCACCTGCGTGACCTACGCCCCCAACAAAGACAGGTCTTATCTCTATTCACAAAATACCGTGAGGTTACATTAGCTGAAGTAGCTCAACACCTCGGAATGAAAGATCGAAATGTACATACACTATTAAAAAAGTGGATTGATAGTGATTTTATTCAAATTCTTGATCCATCCAAGAAAGGAAGAACCTATGGGTTGACTGATGATTGGGAACGGATTGTTAAAGGGCGGTTGGATAGGGATGTGGAGAGATAAATTTTGCTAAACGATTCAATTTAAGTTTCTATCTCCGGGACATTATAATATGGATTTTGCTTTCGCCATTTTTTAATAGTAGTCCTATTGACTGGTTTTAATCCAGGGCAAAAGCATTTAAAAAACAGCTGTACTCATTAATAAATTTCTATAGTCTGTGTCAAAAGCCGCTTTCATTCTCTTGTTTTTCAAGCTAATTTTAGCTGAGCTTTCTTTTTTTAAAACTGTTAATACAATTTTTAATAGGATATTAAAGTTTTCCACTTGATACCCTATTCTTTTTTTAGAAAAGTCTTCTTGAAATGTCACATCGAGGCTCCAATGTAAATTATTTTCAACTGACCAATGTTTTCGAACCCCATTGTTAATTGCTCTTGCAGATGACAAATCACTAATGAAAAACCGTTCATCTGTTGTCATTATTCCGGTTGCTTTTTGAGTAACTTCTGATGTTATCTTCACTACCGAAATTAAATTTTCCCATTTATTAGGGTTTTCTATGTGTTTCAAGTTAGTAAAAACTTCACAAGTTCTTTTTTCTATTCTTCCGTGTCCGAAATCATCTTCAACATCAACACTATCAGGATTTGTCAATACAACTGTATCTTGAATATTACTAGCCAAAGCAGGTTGATTTCCTTTAACTGCAATAATATAATTGGCTTCACTTTTCACAATTTGACTTACAATCTTTGTTTGACACCCCATTGCATCAATGGTAATTGTATTACCCTTTATATCTAACAATTCTAATAATGCAGGTATTGCAGTAATTTCATTGCTTTTTTCATTCACTTTCAATTGACCCAGACACAGTTGATTCTCTGATGCAAAGGCAGAAACAATATGAGGGGTTGTTATTCCGTCAAACTTACCGCCCCTCACTGTTTTACCATCAAGAGCTATAACTTCTCCTTTTGTTTTCACACACAAATGATTAATCCAAGAGATAAAACAATCATTGAAATTCTCAGAATCAAGAGCTGAAAAGACTCTTCGCATAGTATCTATCGATGGAATACCAGCATCAAAGTTTCCATACTGCTTAAGCCAGTAATATTGACTTTTACCAAAAATGTGTATGGTCTCCCATTTATCACAGCCACACATTATCCCTGTTATAACCAATAGCAATATGTCGCTCAAAGAATGGTGGTAATTTCCCGCATCTATTCGCCTTGGGTCTTTTAGAGCAGAGAAAAAACAGGAAAGTGAATTTGTATTAGAAAACGTGGTTTTTCTATCCATCTTTTTCGAATGAAAAAAACGCTTTTCAAAAATACTACTGATTGAAAATTAAAAAATTAAGAACAAAATAAAGGTAATAGACATTATTATAACTGAATTACTATAGCTTTCTTTTCGTTGGACTCAAAAAGTCAAAGCATTGGTTTTAGACATATAAACTAACTTTTTGCATTGTCAAAAAAGAATAATTTGACCTATACTAAATGAGTCGTAATAATGTCTAATGGTTTAAATGCTTTTGCCCTGGGTTTTAATCCTTCGCTCTTAAGAATTTTGGTTGTCATTCTCATACACTTCCACAACTTTCTAGATGAAGGGTTAAATACACCTATACCTTTTCCCATCACTAGGTTACCATCTCTCCACCAGAAATTGTGATTTTTAAATTCCCAGCGTGAAACTTCGTGTTTTTTTGAAAGTGTCTCCAACGCTTCAATATCGGTTTCACCATTGAGGTTAATAGGAGAAATAAAGTACACATTAAAAACTACAGCTCTATTAATTTTACGTAGTACATAGGCTGCCCAATCGTAATAAATATCAAATATGTATCCATCAAATTCTCCAGTTAATCCCTTATACTGATTCTTTTCCTCTATTTCAAAACCATTCTGTTGTAAATCTAGAAATCCTGTAGTATCAAGAATTCTATGATGCCTTCTTTGTCCTAAAAGCTCTCCTGTAACTAACCAAATGAACAGTATTAAGCCACAACCAAACCCCATTGCACCAGAGATAACAAAGTCACCAGAAGGAATACTCACGGTAAGAGTCAATACCACAGCAATAAACAATGATATTACAGCAGATGATTTATTTGTGTCGTCTGGCAGTAGCTCCAGTAATTTTTTCAAGTGCTATAATATTTATAGGTCAATAAATTCTCCCATTTTCCAGATTCAGCAAATTCTTTAATGGTCGCATTTCGCTTTTCTAACAGTTTTTTCATATAGCTCTTCAGAAATATTTTATCAGCAAGCCTTCCTAAAAACCCTAATGGTGATTCATAATCGAAAACATCAATCATTAAAGTTCCATTTTGGGTTTCCTTGAAAACGTGTTCATGCCTGAATCTTTTGAAGATACCTTTTTCCATTTCATCAACAAAATAATCAGGCTCTTCAAATTCTGTTATTTTGGATGTCAAATTTTGGTACACTCTAAAATGCTTTGCTCTCCACGTTACCAATTGATTCAATCCAATTAACCCTGAAGTGACTCCGTCAATTACTTTTTCGTCTGTATGTTGGGTTGATATTTGATGTAGGTCAATGCTTCGCGACAAGTCAAATACGATTCTCTTATCTGCTTTGATATTTGTTTCAATCTTTATTTTCGGCATCGTCTGATAATTCTAACTTCTGGAGTTCTTTAAATAATGCTTGAAACAAAAATAGTTATTCTTAAGTGTTAAGAAGCTATTGATAGATTCTAAAACGGCCATTTCAAACCTCCTTTTTTGGCAACAACATATTCTTTCCCGTCCCCTTTTTTATGGAGACTCCAGAATGATTCTTTTCCTACAATGATATAATCGAGTAATTTCATTTTCAGATATCCAACTCCATCTCTGATGAATTCAATAGAAATCATATCTTGTTTGTTTGGTTTACATGTCCCGTCAGGATGATTATGCAGAATAGCAATATTAACTGATCCAAGGAGTATCGCTTTTTTCATTACATCGTATGGAGAAGATAGCCGAATGCGAGTATCTCCGAGACTAATAAGGCTGTATGACATAATCCTGTTTTTATCATCAAAATAAACAGCAATGAACTTTTCCTGTGTTTCATCTTCCATTCCTTTAAATATCTTGTAGAGTTGCTCAGGTTTTTTAATGACGTCTTCTAAAGGGTTCTCGTATTCACCATCTTCGTATTTGACTTTAAGTTTTCGAAGCTTTCGAATCATAAGTGAAGTATACCAGAAGAAGAATACACTTGCTACCGTCTGCAGAATAATTGGTTTCCAAAGAACAATTAGTTCAACTGAAACCTATGAGCCATCTGCATCAAGTAAATGACTCATATTCCAGTTGAGAAAATTCCTAAGAATTTTCCTTAATTCTATTATGCTCTCCACTGGTCTCTGAGTGGTTGCATAGATTCTTGATAATCCTCAGCTAGTCTTAAAATTGAACTGTTTTTTTCTTTTGTATAGTTTCTTTTGTAGCGTTCAAATTTTGAACCGTTGACAGGAAAATTTTGAACTTTATTTGAAGAATGGTTCAAAAAACAGTTTGGTTTTTCCACAGCGTTCAGATGGTGTGAGTAAGTATCGCCCATCACTACCAGACACTAGAAGTAATTGTTTTTCGACCAGTGTTTGAATAGCTCCTGAGACCGTTGCTTTTGAGAATCCTGTTTTCTTGTGGAATTGTGAGAATGAAATCCAATCCCGTGTTTTCCTTTCCTTGGTGACATAATCAACCCAACCAATAGTCTGTCTGAATACGATAAGCATGATGATTGATTCTGTTGGTTTAAGTTCAGCGAAATACCTGTCGAACATAGAGTTCGGTACAGGTGTCATATTATTCAGTTTTTTCATATCTACTCAATCACTGGCAAATCTTCGCCAGTACTTGGAAATACATGATAATCAGCTTCTGGGTGCTGATAGAGTTGCATATACCAGAGATCGTCTGATTCTGGATTGTTTGTCTTGATGAATCCTATTTTCTGATAAAGGTCTTTGTCACCCTTTGATGTGGTGATCGTCCGCTTGGAGCAGATGTTGAAATAGCGCATAGTATGTTAAGCTTATTTGGTAATTAGCATAACCTTTTAAAATAAAACTATCAGGCGTAAGAATAATACTTGTCATATTTTCTCTTATCTAGTAGTCTTGTACTAGATAGGCAAAATAGAACAAGAGAACCTAAAATGATTGAATTTTATTAATGGTATTCTTACTACCGTTAGTTAGTATTTTATACTAGTTATGCTAATGTCTATTATACACGAATGTATTTGCAGGTGCAATATTTGAAACTCTGCTATCTTGTACCAACGTATTAACATGCTCATCCTGAGAGAAGAACTTTTGAGCACGATTCAACACTCTTGAGCGATTCATCCTTGTATATTCTATTGAAGAGTTCAAGTTACTATGCCTCAAGATTTTCTGGACATCGAAGATTGTACCATTATTATCCAGAATAAAATGTGCCTTTCCGTGTCTAAAACTGTGGGCAGTAATCTTATTCTCGATACCTGCTTTATCTCGGACTCGCCTTACCCAGTTATTTATTGTGGCCTCAGCTATCATTCCAGTAGCAGATTTATTATATTGACACAATGAAACAATTAAATAATCAGATTTTTCACCTAGATTATTGCGAATCTGAAGATATCTCTGAAGTATTTCATTTGTCTCAGGACTCCATGTTACATAATCGTCTTGATGTAATTTTTCTGTCTCCGTAATATACATTCCTATACCTGTAGACGGATCAACGGATAAATTACTGACTTTCATATCCATTAATTCACCTCGTCTCATTCCAGTATCCCACAGCAATCTGATGACTAAACTTTTTTGAAGATCTAACATATTACTATGATCCAAGACAGAAATCATCTTCTTAAACTCTTCTTCTTCTACAACTGGACGCATCTTTTTCACATATCTCGGTAATCTAATTTCCTTTGGATTTAAATTCAACAGGCCACGTCCATTCCAGAAATGCAAAAATACTTTTAGAATAACGAAGCTTTGAAAAATAGTTCTATCTGAAAAACCTAAATCAACCAAATACTTATGGAAAACAATGATATCATCATTGTTGATGTACTGAATCTGATAAGTATCCCCTAAACATTTTTGAAACTTCCTTAATATATTTCTATATGAAGTTTTTGCTGTTACCATATATGTTGCCTTCCACTCTATATATTTTGTAACTGCTTCTTGTAATTCTATTGATTTGTTATGGTTCATATACATAAAAGACCCGCCAAAGGAATCAGCGGGTCATTTACATAGCCATTAGTATAGCTAAGAAGTTCTCCGTTGTTCCTTCAATTCTGGTTTGGTGTCAGAATGAGCCTTTCGGCCAACGAGTATATTTAGTATTCAATCATTTAGTTCTGTTTCAAGTATATATCACCGTGTTTTCTTTGGCAAGTCATTGCGTTATTTTAATTTCTAAGGTCTGGTTCATACTATGAGTTGATTCGGATGACCCAAAATGATATACTTATCAATGTATACAGGTCTATACCCTTTCAATAAAAACACTAGTGTTAGTGCAGGACACTATCACACTTCTCCTAAAATCATCATAAAATAAATCTAAAGTCATTACCCATCTATTCCCTTCTTTTAGTGTGTCTATTACATACTTCGCTCGGACAAATTTTCGATCAGCTCGTAAAGAATTTGGCATCCGTCACCTCGACCGCTTTTTTCACTGTTATATCGTTGGAAAAACTGGAACTGGAAAATCAACACTCCTTAAAACAAAGATCATACAGGATATTATAAATAACAAAGGAGTCTGTTTTTTCGATCCACACGGTGATGCTATTCGAGATATTACCGCTGTCATTCCTGAGTCACGCAAAAAAGATTTGATCTATTTAGATTTAACGAACCCAAATACAACATGGGGATACAATCCATTTCGGAAAGTTCCCTATCAAAAAAGGTCGCTTGTCTGTGGCTCAATCCTGAGTGTCTTTGAACGACTTTGGAAAAGTGCTTGGGGGATGAAGATTGAACACATTCTTCGAAATGTAATTCTGACTCTTCTAGATCAGCCCTATGCTGACCTCAGCTGTATCAACAAGATTCTCCTTGATGAAGAGTATAGGAATTCGTGCATACCAAACATTGTCAATGAAGATATCAAGAAGTTTTGGCTACAGGAGTTCCCTCTGTATCGCGGAGGTGATTTAGCACCAATACTTTCTAAGACAAGTGGATTTATCACTCATCCAATTATCAAAAGGATTTTTATTGAAAACAAAAATCAGCTTTCACTAAGAAAAGTCATGGATCATCGGAAGATACTTATGATTAACCTTGCCAAAGGCGCTGTCGGAACTGACGTTGCAAAGATTGTAGGAAGTTTGTTACTGACGACTATTGCAAGTGCAGCCTTCTCACGGATTGATACGCCAGAAAAAGAGCGTGTTCCCTTCTTCTTGTATATCGATGAGTTTCAAAACTTCACTAATGAAGACCTTCTGAGTGTGATTTTGTCTGAGATTCGGAAATTCCGAATTGGTCTGGTGATTGCTCATCAGCATTTGAGTCAGGTTTCCTCGAAAGTTCGTGATGCAATCCTCGGAAATGTTGGAACGATTGTTTGTTTTCGATTGGGAATTTCAGACGCTAAGATTATGGCTCAAGAATTCGAGCGATTTGATCCGCATGATTTTACCAATCTTCCCAATACTGGAATTTATCTCAGAATGATGATTAACGGAAAAGCGTCTAGAGCCTTCAGTGCTGACACTAGTATCCATTACTTGTTTAAGAAGAACTCATCCTATGAAGACCCCGATTACTTACTACGGAGGCAAGCAAAAATTACTCAAAGAAATTCTTCCACTCATTCCAAAACACACCATCTATACCGAAAGTTTTGCAGGAGGATTAGCCGTCTTTTTCGCAAAAGAAAAAGCTCAGACTGAAATAATTAACGATTGCAACGCTTCTATTATCAATTTCTATGATGCACTTTCCTGCAATTTTGAAGCTCTAAAAAAGAAAATTGACACTACTTCCTATTCACGAGTCATCTACAAAGTAGCGCTGTGTATGTATGAGTTGCCACATCTGTTTTCTTCATTGAATAGAGCCTGGGCATTCTTTGTTCTAACAAATCAAGGATTCAGTTCTAGGATAGGTTCATGGGGATGCTACAAGAAAGGGACGAAAGCTCAAGGGTGGGAGAACAAGAAATTACTTCTCACTCCTGAATTGAAAGATCGGTTTGAAGGTGTTCAATTAGAATGTTCTGACGCTTTGAAGATTTTGAAGTCAAGGGATTCAGAAGATACCTTCCACTATGTTGACCCTCCCTACTTCAATTCTAATTGTGGGCATTATAAAGGGTACTCTGAAGAGAATTTTAGAGATCTCTTGAGTACGCTTTCTCAGCTTGATGGAAAGTTTTTGCTTTCGAGCTATCCATCAGAAATACTGGAGAAATATATCTCCAAGTGTGGTTGGTATACCAAAATAATTGAAAAGCCTATCGCTGCCGCTAACGTCAAAAAACAGAAAACAAAAACGGAAGTCTTAACAGCGAATTATCCGATCTAAGACTTCCCTATTCCAAGTTCATTTTAAAAACAAAATACATGAATCAACAAACAACCAAATACTGTTGTATCCATCTGGATTCAACCAAAGCCATAGACGAAGCTGTCTGGCTCAATTTTCTTGTCAGACGAGACGAAGTCAATCCCTTCTCTGTCATTGATGGTCCCGATGATGATTATGTGGTGGTTTCACCAGATATCCTCAAAGAGTTTGAAAATCCTGAAACGTATGCTCTTACCAGAAAATATACCGAAATGGGTTACTGGCATATTCAGGAAATACGAAGAGACATTGCTCCACTTCTTCACTGGGAACGAATCTGTGGACTCTTTGCCGTTGCTGATTCTGAATTACTTCAATTCATTATCAAGCATAAAGTTCCATTGGAACGGCTTGTTCGGTATGAGTTATCTATCAGAGGATTCGATCAGAATAACCTCTGGCGTGGTTTTGAGAGATCAAAGACCGTCTGGCAAGAAGAGAAATATATGTAAAACATAAAATCAATTTAATAATGGCAAAAAAAGAAAAAAGCCCGATTGAGCAGCTCTTAGAGAGTATTCAATCAGATCAAGTTCTTTTAACAGAAAAAGAAACACTACTTACCCAAACAAAGGAGGAGAAAAAGCAAATTGTAGATCGGCTAAAAGATTATCGCAAGGATATTCCGGTACTCTACAAGTATGCTACTGCTGAACAGAAGTCTCTTATTGAATCACTTGGATTCGACAATCGAATTTCTGAAAGTGGATTGAATCCTGTTGCTCAAATAGCTTTGGATATATTGACAGAGAAGAAGAAGCTGACCAATGAGGAGTTATACAACGCATATTTAGACACCGTTCCTGAAACCTTAGACGCTTTGGAATATACCAAGTTCAATATTCGGATTAGGAGCTTGTTTAGCTCTCAATATCTGATTAAAACTAGAGCTGGCGATGGAATGCCAACTAGAGATGATTTGATTTCTTTGAATGGGAGTGAGTAGTTTAATATTTTAAAAACGTCTTCTTAGAAGGCGTTTTTCCTTCGCCTAAGTATAACCCGCAATACTGTCAATAATTATGGATTAAATTCAAATTTTGATAAACAATATTTCTTAGGAGATTTACCCATTTTTTTCTCTTCACTAACCTTTATTAATAAATTGTCTTCATACAAATACGTTAGGTATACTTTAGTAAACGGATAATTGGAACATAGTTCTTTTACGGGTAGACTTTTTACTAAATCATACTTTTCCCACTTTTCTTCCTTGCCTCTCAACTTATAATTTTCGACAATGTTCTCAGATATTCGCCACAAACTAATCTCTTCTGTTAAATCTTCAGAAACTGATAGCATTTTTTTTCTGCCGCCATACATCTCACTATTATCATATTGAATAGCATTATTCATTTCCATTTCACCTTCATCTCCATATTTAATAACTAGAACACCAGTATACTCAGGATATGTAACTCCATTGTATAATTCTGCTATGACAAGATATCCATTTTGAAATTTTTTAACATCATGCAAAACAGACCCATAGTGCTCTTTATCAGTTTTTTGAAGAAAATTCAATGCTGTGAAATCTGAAAATTTATTCAACTTAATAAAATCAGGCTTTCCATTTGTATACTTACCAAAATAAATTCCGTTCGTAGATTTATTCGATTTCATGAAACCAGAAAACAGATAAGTGTTTTTATCTGTCTTAATACCTGACCAATATGAGATTACATAAGAATCGTCTTCACATTCTAAAGGTATTTGAAAAGTTTTATTTCCACTTTCATTGAATCCAAAAGCAGTATATCCTGATTCTTTTTTTCTTTTCACATATGTATAAACAATGAGCTCTTTAGATTCCTCTATAACCTGCATTTCGTGAAATGTTACTTTCTTTGCATCTGATTCCAGCTCTTTAAACAAAATAAAACGCTCCTCTCCAGTTTTAATATTAAGAAAATAAAGAGATTTCTTATCTGAAACTTCCATAATGATCACATTATCAATCGCCTTAAACTCATCAATTGAATGGGATATAGAAATGTTTAGATCATTGACTATCATTTTTGGATCCTCAAGCATTACTGATACCGATTTATATTTATAGCCTACATTAAAGATCATATGAAAAGCAGTTTCCGTTTTAAAATGACGCACTAAATAAGTATTAGCTGAAAATTCAACTATATCAGCCCAAATCAAGTTCATATTTTGGTCAAATAAATCCAAGGCTCTGACTCCGCTATTATACGTTTTTGCAGAAATCACTAAAACACCATCTTTCTCTATCGAAAAAGTTTCTGTAATTTCGAAACCTTCTTTCGGAACGAATTCAATTTGAGCCTTAGAACTCGAAACTATTGTTACTAGTAATAATAGTAATTGAAGTATTTTCATGGCGGTTGTTCTAGAATATTAAATAAACGATTCTCTACAAAAATACAAGATTGATAGTTCACCTCTGCTTTCCTTTGAGGAAGATATCTAATTTATATTGTGCTGTGAAGTAACGGCAAGATTGCAAGTTCTTCAGAACACCTGCGGTAACCCTCGACTTGCTATCTTGCTAGGGAGACCCTAGAACCCCTCGAATTTTCTTGGAAAATTCAGATTAAGGAAAAGCAAGTCTGCTTTTTTAATCTGTATGGTGTAATATTGAATCATGTATGGATCAAACGATGAAGAGGTAAACGATTCAATCCAAAGAGAACAAAAAAACAAAGCAATCAGAGCAAAACTTATTCACTCTGAAAAAGGCGGATTTACAATTCAAACATGCAAAGAGATTCTCGATGAAATCAAGAATGAATTAGAGCTTAATGAGTAACTAGTTTGTCAATCTTCCCGTTCCCTCTCTGAGCGTCCACGAATCATTTCTCTCAATTGTTGAGACACAAGAACCCTGTGCTGGGACACTTTATTTAAATTCTTCACCAGACTTTTTGTGTTTTTAATCACCATATAACTCCTCACTTTTGGAAACTCCTTCCTTGTTTTCTGATTTGCTGGATCTGAAAATTCAGTGCAGAAAGTTCCATTCCGGTCAAAACTACATGCTGTGTACTTCTGGAAAACATCATTCAGGATTTCGTGCCTTGCTCGAAGTGGAGTAATTTTTTTGTCAAACAGCTCATCTTCCTCTAGAGAATAGCTTGTACGGATATAGTTCAAAACCTCACCTTCGGTGATTCGGTGAGGTTTTTCCTGACTACTTCTCAAGCTCATCTGTTTTGTCTTTTTCTCCCTTTTTCTTTTCTAGTGAATCGCGCCTCTTTTGAAATTCCAGATTTCGAGCTGTCCTATATCGCTTCACCTGTGTTACCAATCCCTCCATTGAAGTAATTGACCTATAATCAGGCTCCTGTTCAAAGTACTTCGTGCTCCACTTTCCATTGAGCTTGAGTTTCGTATAGAACACTCCTGATTTTTGAGCATAGCGGCAGCGAGAGAAATCACCAAAAACATCATTAATTAAATGATGTCGTTTCATAGAAGTCATAAACTCCTCGTCAAAAACTTTTTGAGGTTCGACTCCCTTCTTTTCTAGATAACGGGAAAGAGATTCTACTGTGATCTTTTGATCAATTGGTTCAAGCTGTTCTGTCTTTTGTTTGTGTTTTTTCATGGGTTAATTGTTTGAGTAATGTTTTGTCAATTCCAAGTGTGGTCAACTTGTATTTTCTTTTTTTGATTCTGATTCCAGTGAATTTTCCTCGCCTGCGATAAGTCTCAATATTATTCCTCTTCAACAACTTTTCCAGACTATCAAGGCTTTTGCTTCTTTGTGCCAGTCGAATGAGTTTTTCAGAAATAATCTGCTTTTGGGATTTCATATTCTGTTGCCTCATTAAAAGCTCTGTCTGAGTTAAGGAGGG
This sequence comes from Flavobacteriales bacterium, assembly GCA_965224545.1. Lineage (GTDB taxonomy): Bacteria > Bacteroidota > Bacteroidia > Flavobacteriales_D > Sanyastnellaceae > ASP10-05a. The sequence continues at coordinate 739,011 of CBDCZM010000001.1, forward strand.
ACTTCTACTTTTTTTTTCGAATAGTTTACCTGACTATGTTTTAGCTCAGGATGACGTTCACGTTGATAGCTCTCCATCTCAATTTTTTGCTCTTGAAATTCCTTTTTTGACACTCTACTGCTCGAACCATCTAACTGAACAGCTGCTATCCCAACGTGAATATGAATGTGCTTTTTATCATAATGCACCGAAGCGAACCCCATAGAATTTTTAGCACGTACTTCAAGGTATTTACGAGCTATGTCCCTGAGAACAGATCGCGTGAGTTGCTCAGAATCCTCATGATGAAAGGAAATGAGGTCATGCCGAAAGGTTGTTCTTCTGGAATGGTTGTAGCGTCTAGCATTATCGTTGGATTTTAACTGCTCTACCCAATCCTCCATGTCATATCCCCTCAAAAACTGCTTAATGAGTATGGGCTTGTCACCAAGAGATTTCCTATCATTCACCACATAGTAAATGAACTTTCGGATCTCCCTCTTGCTACTAATTCGCTTTGCAACCGACTTAATGACCATTGGAAAGTGTTTTGATAAGTGAATCGGTTACTTCAAGAGCATTACCCAACTCACGTGAGCCATTCTCATACTGCCAGCTTTCGATGATATCCCTGAGTTTTAAGGCGAGTGCGGAGCTTTCTGTGTGCATAGTGGTGTTCCCGTTCAGTTCAATGAGCCATTTGACAAAATCACTCAAAGACAATCCTTGAGTTTGAGCTTTCTCTATTAGTAATAATTTTTGATCACGTGGAATGGTAACGACGAGTTGTACCATTTTCTTCCGATACGCTCCTTTGTAATGCCTCTGATAGAGTTTTCGGTATTCTCGTTTAGCCAGAATTACCGCTTCATCTGAAACATCTTCTTTCCCCTTGAATTTTTCATCCAAAAACTCATGAACCGAGGTATATGGAAAGGTGCTAGTCTTCATCAAGGGTCAATTCTGGGAATGAGAAATATTCTATGATTGGCTCTCTTGTTTCTACTTCATCTTTTTCCTCAAGGAGCATGTTCACTTTACGCATCATAGAAGGCTGACGGAAATACGGTTTGATTTTAGAATACAGTGGCTTCATCCCAGGGCAAAAGCATTTAAACCATTAGACATTATTACGACTCATTTAGTATAGGTCAAATTATTCTTTTTTGACAATGCAAAAAGTTAGTTTATATGTCTAAAACCAATGCTTTGACTTTTTGAGTCCAACGAAAAGAAAGCTATAGTAATTCAGTTATAATAATGTCTATTAACTTTATTTTGTTCTTAATTTTTTAATTTTCAATCAGTAGTATTTTTGAAAAGCGTTTTTTTCATTCGAAAAAGATGGATAGAAAAACCACGTTTTCTAATACAAATTCACTTTCCTGTTTTTTCTCTGCTCTAAAAGACCCAAGGCGAATAGATGCGGGAAATTACCACCATTCTTTGAGCGACATATTGCTATTGGTTATAACAGGGATAATGTGTGGCTGTGATAAATGGGAGACCATACACATTTTTGGTAAAAGTCAATATTACTGGCTTAAGCAGTATGGAAACTTTGATGCTGGTATTCCATCGATAGATACTATGCGAAGAGTCTTTTCAGCTCTTGATTCTGAGAATTTCAATGATTGTTTTATCTCTTGGATTAATCATTTGTGTGTGAAAACAAAAGGAGAAGTTATAGCTCTTGATGGTAAAACAGTGAGGGGCGGTAAGTTTGACGGAATAACAACCCCTCATATTGTTTCTGCCTTTGCATCAGAGAATCAACTGTGTCTGGGTCAATTGAAAGTGAATGAAAAAAGCAATGAAATTACTGCAATACCTGCATTATTAGAATTGTTAGATATAAAGGGTAATACAATTACCATTGATGCAATGGGGTGTCAAACAAAGATTGTAAGTCAAATTGTGAAAAGTGAAGCCAATTATATTATTGCAGTTAAAGGAAATCAACCTGCTTTGGCTAGTAATATTCAAGATACAGTTGTATTGACAAATCCTGATAGTGTTGATGTTGAAGATGATTTCGGACACGGAAGAATAGAAAAAAGAACTTGTGAAGTTTTTACTAACTTGAAACACATAGAAAACCCTAATAAATGGGAAAATTTAATTTCGGTAGTGAAGATAACATCAGAAGTTACTCAAAAAGCAACCGGAATAATGACAACAGATGAACGGTTTTTCATTAGTGATTTGTCATCTGCAAGAGCAATTAACAATGGGGTTCGAAAACATTGGTCAGTTGAAAATAATTTACATTGGAGCCTCGATGTGACATTTCAAGAAGACTTTTCTAAAAAAAGAATAGGGTATCAAGTGGAAAACTTTAATATCCTATTAAAAATTGTATTAACAGTTTTAAAAAAAGAAAGCTCAGCTAAAATTAGCTTGAAAAACAAGAGAATGAAAGCGGCTTTTGACACAGACTATAGAAATTTATTAATGAGTACAGCTGTTTTTTAAATGCTTTTGCCCTGTCCATCCTATGCCCATTATAATAGCAGCGACTCCAAAACCAACTAACGGAGATAGAAAGACTAGATTTCCATCTCCAGTTGTTCTTCCTGTGATGGCACATCCCCATGCAAGAGTAAATCCTAAAATAACTGACCAGTTAGCAAAACCACCAAGTTTTTTTATTCGATCTCTATTGGAGAAAAGACTCAAAAGAATGGCTGGAGTCATCGCTAATGCAGCGCCATATATGGCAAATGCAAGATCAGCAACGCTGAAGCCTCCAACTCTCAGAATTTCTACAACACCTACGGAAGCTATAGCAGAGATAAAAAGTACTCTTCGAGAAAGCCCTAGTTCTTTTTTAGAAGCAATTCTTTCCTTTAAATCAATCTTTCGTATTGGAGCTAGTATATCTTCATAAATGGTATGAGAAACAGCGATAAGCTGTGTAGAGGCTGTAGAGAGCATGGCACCATAGAGACCAAGCACAACAGTAAATATTGTGATCTTTCCAATGAAAGAGCCATCGATTGCTTTAATGAGTGTTATGAGGAGATTTTCACCTTCTACAGGCTGAACAACCATGTAGGCTCCAACCGCTACTACTACGAAGAGTCCCCAACTTAATGCTGTCTTGTACACACTTCCCCACATTCCTTTTACCACAGTTTCTGGTTCGTTAGAGCCTGATATTCTTTGCCATAGACCCATATTTGAGACATACATAAAGAGGTTCATAAAGAGGATTCCGACAACAAATGGAATGAGTGCATTGCTCCATTGGATGGTTTTAAGATTGTCTGGAATAGTAGCGAAGCTTACCGTAGTCCCATTACTTGATATATATGTGCCATAGAACACGAGTAAAGTTCCTAAAAGAAGCCAGATAAAGATCATCTGAACTCTATCAGTAACAACAGTAGCCCTGAACCCTCCCATACTTACATATATGAAGGCGACTGCTGTGATTACTGTAACAGTAACGTATTCTGGAATAGATGGAATGAGGCTAGCCAAAAAGCGTGAGCCTACCGTCAATTCAACAGCAAAGGCGGTTAAATACCCTATAACAGTAAAAACAGAACCTACCATTGCTACGTTTTTGGAACCGAACTCAACCCCCAAGAATTCATGGAGAGAAGGACGGTGATCATAGGCTTTCATCTTTTCCCAAATTCGCTTCACAATTCGAGCGAAAAACCAAAGTCCAAAAGCGGTAGTTACCACTGGCCATAACAACCACCAGCCTAGTCCAGGAACTAGCTCAAAAAAAGCTATGATCACAGTAGCTAGTGATATAGTTGTCGCTACTGTAGAAGCTGAAAACTCCTTCGAAGATTCCACGGAGGCCTTACTGTTTTTAATTACTGGAATGATGTCGCTAATTCGTTTAATCGATTGTTTGTAGAAGAACCCTATGTAGAGGTAGATCAGAAGGGATAATATTAGTGCGGATATTATAGTTGAGATCATGTCTTCATCTTTTTAGTTTCTATGTCGATAAAAATGCCCTTTTTCAGAGCTGATTCTGTTTCTATAATTCCTGTACTAATTTGATGTAACGTATTTAGACTATTTCCATTATACGCATGCACCAAGTAACCATTGTCACAAAGTGAAGCCATTAATGCTAATTCTTCTATAATCAAACATGTACAATCTTTTAAAAGAGCTTGAAAATCTGGAGAATGAATCAAATGGGGTTTTCTACGTTGAATAAAAGCCCTGCCAGAATCAACTACACTCTTATAAAGAGCTTCTCTCTTTTCAAATTCAGAACATATCTTTTTTTTCTGTCTAGAATATTTATCATTTGAAATTTGCTCTTTCCAGAAGATAATTTTTCCTCTTTCAGATTTTTTAATATACTGAGCGTAATTTTTGAAAACAGAATCGCCTTTCTTTATACAAAGAGATAAATATTCTAATTGATTCAGGTCAGATAATATTCGATAGTTGTGTCTATATAAATAATCCCCGATCAAAATTCTATAATCTGAGAATTGTTCTAGCCATTTTATTTGATCTTCAACCAATTCTTTTTGGTTGAAGTCGTTAAAAATACTTATACCTAACACAACATTCTTCTGAAATAAGGTAGATTGGTCGAGTTTAGGAGAACATCTATTTATTTGAGTTTTTATCTTCAAATCGCCTTTACTTTGTTCACATATTCTAGCCTCTTAATAAGATTTTCATATTTCAAAGAAAGTCCTTCAGTATATAACATCTCATCCTCCTTCTCAATGATGGTAGCAGTGAACCCAACCTTGATACCACTTGCTAATGTGAAGAACCATGTCACATTGTAGTTTACATTCTCATGATTTAGAATCTGCAATCCCTTTTTTCTGAGATCATCTGGAGGTCTTATAAACCTAACTTTTTTAACAGTCTTGCTAAACAATGTCAAATCTTCTTCAGACTTAAAATCATGTGCTTTCAAAAGATTAGAATGAAACTCATTAAATGGAGGCTTTTTTGGCTGATTATCATTTAGATAGATAACCGTAGCGCTTTCGAAATGTTTATTCTTGAGATATGGGTATTTGTAATTCTTTAAGTTTTTAAATCCTGTGATAAGATTATGGTCGGTGACTACAATGGAAATATCTTTAAACTTCTCTCCATTTCTCAATTCCCACTTACGCATTTCCTTCAAATTTATTGATACTGGCATATCAAGAAGCTGTTGCTTAATGACGTTTAAAGATTCAAAATAATATGTCGGCACTTCTCTAAAAAAATCGTTTATGAAGTTATGCTCTATTACATCAATGCTTTCCCCAACGTTTCTATAATCCAAAATAAATTTTTCCATCGTATGATCGAATAACGAATCTTCAAACATTTCAATGAGATAACTGTTTGGACGATCAAGATTTTCAAATACGCCAGTGCTATCCAAGTCATTTAATAGAACACTTAGTTTGTATTCATGGACCATTAAGTGTTCCAATAGCGTACTTTTATATGCCTTATCTATAATATATCCTGTTTTGGTTTTGACATAGAAATTATTCACATAGCTTATACCTAGAAGAATATCCCTGACCCCTCTATAATCAACTCCTACTTCAAAAGATTCTAGTCCATTATATATTTCAATGGCTTTACTCGTGTGAATGGTTGTTGCCCCACTCTCCAGAACCCGATAATAGGAATCATTAATGCCAATTGCAGCAGATAACTCGGCGACAGGTATGGAGTTTTCTTGCCGAATTGTTTTTATAGCGTGTCCAAAAGCAATTGATAACGGATTTCTTTTCATTTCAACAGTTGAATAATACAAATATAAATATTATTTGTGGTTTCATAATTCACAAGCTCATATTGTTGACAATATATATAATACATAAAATTATATTACCGTAATTTTTTTGCAAATGAATTACACTATTTAATATCTTTGATGTTATAACCATAAAATCAAATGAATATGAAAACAAAAAGAAGAAAAACCTTGACAAAAAAAACGCCAGAGATTACAATGTAAAAACTGACGCCGGCTAAAAGCCTAAACCCAAACTTCATCTTTCCAATTTTTCAGGACCGGAGGATGTACATGTAAGGGCTGTATTTTATACGAATGTACAAAGGATCAGTTTTCCTCCATATTAACAAAGCTGCATTCTTAAGTCAAGTATCAAAAATCAGTCCAAACACAGACAGGGTCAGGTTTTAGTCGGCACGGGGAATATTCCCACAAAAAGCCATTTAAAAACTAAACCATGGCAAATGAAATAAAGTCTTTAGGACTTACAACAATCAATGATTTACCCACTTTTAGACCACAACCTCGTGCAATCTATTACTTTGCATGGGATAGAAAATCTGAAGAAAGCCTAGAAGGTCGCAAAAAACTATATCGCGACAGGCCGTGCATGCATAAGGATATAATGATGGTAACAACGGAGGCGGCATCCAATATGGTACGTATCTATCAGCAACTGACTACCTGTTTATATAAAAAATGCTCTTTAATAGAGTTTAACAGAATAGAACCAGCTCTCCTTAGAATTTCAAATCACTGTTTGATTAATCTCAATTTCATACAAGGAATAAGCAAAGAGTGTGATTACATCTGGATTGGAGATGGAGAAGTAGAATATGAAATGCCGGTAGGAAGAGAGTACAGACATTTAATTAGAGAACTATCGAACAATCGCGATGTCTGGATATAAAATCTGGAAAAATTAAAACCCTGCTCAGTAAGATGCTGAGCAGGGTTTTTTGTTTTAGATCGAAATATTCATTTCTACTTCATGCTTATAATACTCCTCATTTACAAATATTACAAACCCCAATATTACCCGCCTCCCTTCCCAACAAATTCCCTAACTTCGCACCTGACATATAATGAATTAACGTAAAGCGTTACTTTGTTCTAACGACAGAAAACTGGTAATTTTCGTAGAACGACAGAGAACACAAAGCGGAACGCGTCTATATAGGCGCTGGTTTCTGCTTGTCTCTGTCGTTCGGTATACCAGTACCTCTGTCGGGAGATAAGTGTGATTCCAGCGCTTCTTTTTTGTTGTATGGTCAGTTGGAATCTCTGACCACCAAAACAAATCAAAATGTATTCTGTACTCCTAAGCCTACCCATCGCTGGTATGCTTTTCTGTGGAGCTGTTGCTCCACCCAATAAACCGTGGAAAAACGATCCAAAACCCAAAGTCATTCTCATTGATGCCATAACAGAGGAACTTAATAAGGTTGATGATGAATTTCCCTTTAGCTATGACTTCCGTGATATAGCAACAAAGGCTTTGGAAGAATCAGCCCTCATTCACGCTGAGGTTATCGGCTCACACAAAAAGGCAACCCATATTCCACAATCTCAAAAAGATGTAGCCCACGTTCAACTTCAATTCGATGTTGACCTCGTCTACGACTACAGCCGAGTTAAAAAGAAGAAAAAGACTGGATATAATCCGCTGGGAGGTGGGTTGAACTTTAAGTTTAATTACAGTGGTGAAGTCGATATTACTCCTGTAGCATTCATAATCGTCCGTGATCCCAAGACACAGAATCTTCTTCAAAGAATAGAGCTTGAAATCGATGAAGTAACAGTGAATGTCAAAAGTACTCAGACCTCTGCATATACTGAATTCTATGCCACACTTCTGAAAGAAGATATCGCTGGCGTTACCGATGTAATCGACAAGGCCGTGAAAGAGATTGGAAATGAACTTTCAGGAAAGCTTGAAGCACAATTCTCCAACACACAATTCCTAGAACAACTAAAAACAAAGTAAAATGAAAGAAATAGTAATCATACTAACTATAGTACTTACAGGTGTATGCACTATGAATGCTCAAAGAGCTCCTGAAGCATCCTTGTTTCAAGAGAGACAATTCCAACTTAGATCAAGCTTCTTAAAATTTAACCCGAATGTGATGGTATCTCCAAAGATTCTTAATGAAGATGAAGGCATTCCAGCAGGAATACTAATCCTTGGAGGGCTCGCTCTTTCTGCTGTTCCTTTTATTACAGAAAACCCAGGAATTGGAACCTATGTTTTGTCAGGACTAGGAGGAACATTGCTTATCTCTGGGATCATTGTAGCTCTCTCAAACGCATCAGAATAATAACCTTTTAAATAATCAAGAAAAATGAAAATCAAATATGTTTTAGTAATGCTTGTAAGCGCTGTAGTTCTAGCAAGTGGATGTAAAAGAGACTGGACGTGTACCTGTACCTATGCCAGTGGGACAGCACCAACAGTGTATAACTATGGTGGAGTCACTGAGGATGAAGCGAATGATCTGTGTCAAGAGTCTCTGGCTGCTGGAATTGGAGGAAACTGTGCTGTGGATTAATTTGCCTTTGAATAGGAGGGATAGATATGTTTTCTATCTCTTCTATTCTTTTCTAACTATGATATTCAACCCCAAAAGAATATCTTAAGACAAGCTACCAACAGCAGCATCTGTGATTTGGAAAAACAAATTGACTTTCTCTACAATCTCTTGAGATTCGTTCTCAGTGTTAAACTTTCAATTTGTATCGGTTCTAAAAGCATAAGCAATCCATATTTGATTATCCTTATTGCCTATATAAAACAATCTCATCTAGCTCATAGGCTTTACCTCGGTAGATATATGGCTTTCTGATTCTAGAGGTAATATCAAGGACTCTGCTCATTACCCATCCTAGATAATGTCTATATTTGAATATCACCCGTGTAAAGAAAAAGAACTAGAATAATGAGAAAATTAATGCTATTTACCCTTACCACTCTGCTTATAATGTGTGGTTTCGTTTCTTTTTCTCAAAATGATAGTCTTATAATACCAAAAGGGGTAAACTACTCAACAGCAGAAGCAAAAGTTAATCAAGAAGCTATTAAAGCTATACAGAATGAGTTGAATGCTCCTTCTTATTTATTATTTGATGATATGCTTTATATGGGCCCAAACCTCTGGGAGAGATATGGAAAATTAAAAGAAATATCGAAAATAGATAAGGGCAACATAATTTTTAAAGTACCTCAAACAGATGGTTCATTAACGGATATGTCCGGTAAGTTAATTCAGAATATTGACGATTTTAAAATTGTGTGGAATCAGATTATTAAAGACTTTGCTAGTTCACCATCAAAACTAAGAAAGTTAAATACGGATGAATTAAACTATTATTGGTCAATAATCTTTTTTGATATTACAGAGCCTATCTATATTATTGAAAACGATGACCTAAAACTAGTTCTTGATTTAAGAAGTGAAATGACATTGCTCTTTGTTGAGGAAATAAGTTGGTAGGTGTTTATTCTCTATCAATATTACTTCACAGCCATTATTACCAAATTCATTTCTCTATCTATTTGGAGTTTCCAATTCTTTAGAATTTTATTATTAATTTATCTATCAGGACAGGTTTTATGCCCTCTTGTTAAATCTGACTCAGCATAAGCATCATCATAAACTATTGAAATGTATGATTTTGAATCAGGACAGAAATATATGCCTAAATACACAGAGTCATCATAGCCAATAATTTGTCCTCTGCCATCAATTAAATACATCAGGTTTAATTGAGTGTCAATGATTTTATTAAGTCCTTTTTCTAAACCTAAGTGCTCAACAAACTCAGGATTCCCGTATTTTAAAGAGGTTAAATGTCCTAATGAATCCATCGAAACAACTACTCCAATCCAGCCATTTTTAACTTCATCAGTTACTCCTGAACTCACCACCAGTTTATCAATTTTATCATAGATACTATTATAGCCCTCAGCAAACAAATAGTCATCTTTTTGAATGGCATTTACTTTTGGCTCATGTTCAAGACATTGCAATTTATTAGATTTTGAATCAACTTTTTCTATGGTTGTTTCAATTATATCCTCTTGAGAATCAACTTGAGCAATTAAATCAATTCCAAACAGCAAAAACCCACAATAAAAGGAACTTATAAGAATATATTTCATTTGTATTACTATTTTTCCAGAGGCAATGGTGTTAAAGTTGTCTCAGACTTTCTATCTGTTTTAAACTCAAAACCTGTGCCAAGATTTGTTGATTCAGGTTTTCCGTTAACAAGTATTGTCGACTGCCACCCTCCACTGCGACCTGATTCTTCAGTGTAAATTCTGAAACCTTGGGAAGTAGTTTTATGTCTCACTCTTTTTTTAATCTCGCCTGTTTTTCCATCTTTGGTTGTTCTGACAAAACTATCTGTAGTAATTGTTGCAGCACCTCCGAATGTGTAATCTTTGTTTGTGATTAGAGTTGCAGATTTTTCTCGTGTTAACAATGTCATAGCATTCACCAGATCTTTCTCATCACCAACTGCACATCCTCCAATAATCACAGTGCCTTCTTCAGCAACTCGAGATGTAATATTCTCCAGACTTTTGGTGTCTGCATTAGCTTCGCCTCCTTTTACTATCTCAGCAGCATTGAGTGTTGCATCATCACCCACAGCAGCATCATCCGTGTTTACAAGTAACGTTGTCCCTTCCTGCCCTTGAGTAATTACCCCATGACTCAAAAACACAACAGTATCAAATTCTGCATCTTCTTGATCTTTAATAGTTGACCAAGTATTTAGATAAAGCTCTGCATTTTGAATGTTTGTCGCCATAATTATCAATGATTCTCCTATTCGAGTAACCCCCTCTTCAAAAGTACTTCTAGCTATTTCTGCGGAACTAGCTACTTGAATAATTAACTCAGTAGGAACAACTGGATCTCCTTCTTCCAACCCATCCAAATCAATTTTTGATATTGGTCTATTTGCAGCGAACTGATAAGGTGTATACCAAGGGAATTTCGCTTCATAGGGGTCTATACTTAAGAATCTACCCAATCTACTATCATAAATCCTAGCCCCGAAGTCGTAGGAGTTTCCTTGCCCTTTTAGTTCATCATCCTTTTCCATACCGTTAAACCCGAAGGTAGAGGAACTACAGCGATTTTTTTCTGAAGTACCCCTTTTTCCTAGACCCTTTTCCAAAAAAAGATGACTTTTTTCTAAGGCACTATTCTGATCGTAATATGATAATTTAAGGCATCCCACTAGTACGGTAAAAATACGGATATAAAGCTCTAACGGTATTGCTAATCAAAAAGTTTTGCTGGTGAAAAGAAAAATAAAAGCTTGTCGTGGGGTGGAAAAATAGCTCTTAGGATAATAAACCAGCCAGCTCTGCGGATGGTGTTTATTCTATGTGCTATGTGTGGTGAGTAGATCTTACTTCATCTTGTTTAGTGAAGTGTGATTGGCTCACTGGCTGTACGCTCTGTTTCAACTTATACCAAAATGCACGTTAAGGGCAGGGATCAAAAAAACCCTCAGTGAGTACCGAGGGTTTCAAGTTAAAGTGGATGTTTTGTTAGAAGATAAAGGCCAAGATGTCTTTTTCTATTTCTTCTTTTTTCTTATCCAGAGTGGATTTTAAACCATCTACAACAATTTTTATGAGTTCTGTGTTGCTTGTCTTAAATTCTTGGTCATTTCCATCTACCAATGTAAATGATACTGAATGTCCTTGATTGTAAACAAACTTATTCAAGTTCCCTAAAGCTCCAACCAGACGTTCTCTCTGATTGGTTAATCCTTTTAGTTTCTCAAAATGTTCGATCTTATCCTGTAAGGTTTTAGCCTCTGGTGAGATCTTGGTTTTAGAACCGTTTTTTGTTGGTTTAGTCGTAGATTTTTCTACTCCGTTTGTTGGTTGTACTGCTGCTCCAGCCATGATTAATAATTTATGTTGTTTAGTGGCTCACCTCTTTGATGAACCGACAACACCACACCATCCACTGCGGGCTGGATGTGCAAGATTTCTGGCAGATGTTTTTTATACCTATGAAAAACAATGGTGCAGAAAAAAGATCTGTCAGAACCCTTTAGGGCTTGATCTTTCTAGGCTGGAAAGAGTGGATATTTTTGTGTTGTTCGGCTTCAGCTAAGGGGTGTGCTACGGTGCTACCTTAATCTCTTTATGGCTAGAACCTCTGTACAATTAATGAATGGAGTTAATTGGAGGAGGGCATTAACCTTCATATCTCTATCTTCTTTTACTGATAAAGGCTTCTAATTCTTCTTCACTTGGCAAAGATGCCTTGTACTTGGAAACAAAAAGTTGATTATCCATTCCTGTAGTGGCGTACTTGGCAGTGGACTCTCCTTTTTTAGTACATAAAACAAGACCAACTGGTGGACTATCTCCTTCAGTCATTTGATTTTCCTTAAAGTAATTTAGATAAAAATTCATCTGTCCTGCATCGCCATGTTTGAACTTTCTTGTTTTCAGGTCTATGATGATATGGCATTTCAATACACGATGATAAAATACAAGATCTACATAATGATGCTCATTGTCTATCGTAATACGTTTCTGTCTAGCTTCAAAACAAAAGCCATTACCAAGCTCCAATATAAATGACTGCAAGTTGTCCAAAAGGGCTTTTTCCAACCGCATTTCGGTCATAACTTCTTGCTGTTGAAGACCTGCAAACTCAAAAATATAAGGGTCACGAATAATATCTTTGGGTAATAATTCTACGGCTTGATCTTGAGTGATCTTAAGCAGTTTATTTTTGTCTACAGATAGCCCCGTTCGCTCATATAAAAGGCTTTCTATTTGTCTTTTCAATTCTCTTACAGACCAGTTTCCTGTAACACATTCGATTTCATAAAATGCCCTTTTAAGAGATTCCTCCAAATTTAATAGCTCTATTATATGTGAATAAGATAACCGCTTTACTAAAAGGTCAGGAGACACACCAAAACTTTCTGAATCAGCCGTCTGTAAAGGATTGAAAGATTTGGCAGACAGTGTCTGCCAAATTGAAGAAGGTAATGAGTTTTCTTTTAAAACACCTCCTATATGAGTATAGTTTAGATAAAATTGCCTACAATATCTGAGATTTCGTTCTGAAAGTCCTCGAATGTCTCTTTTTTTAAGCTCCTTAGCCATAGATGGCAGAAATTTCTTACCGTATTCCGCATGGTCATTGCCATGCTGCTCATATTCTACAATATAAAACCCAAACAGCCAATTACGAATGGTCAAAGACTGATTGACTGCGGATATAGCACGATGTTGTAGCTCATCATGCAAATCATCTATATTGTTTATTAACTGTTTAAAATCCATAATTCAAAAGTACTCTTCTAAGGTTTTACAAATTTCAGACAGTGTCTGAAAAATTCAGATTAGACACACAACAAATGATTAGCTTGAAAATCATTGTGTTTCATTTCTAAAACGGATGGAACTGATCTATATCTGCCTGTAAATCTTCTGTCTGATTCACCAAATAAGATTCTGTAGAAGATACATACCGATGTCCAGCCATATATTGCGCCTCACGGAGATTGTATTTCTTTAACCAATGAGTAATCACACTGGCTCTGATCTGCTTAAAATTGATAAATCCTTCTTGCTGTCCTCTAAGATCACTGGTTAATCCCTTCCAGATTTGAAGGGTTTGCGCGTTTGCTTTCTTTTGCCCTGCAATGGGAGTAGGGAGGAATAACTGGTGTGTTGGCTGCTGTTGATAGCTTAATAATTCTGCTCTGGTGGTGTACTGGTATTCCATCAGCTCTATGATCTGACTGGATTTTAATTCTAAAGTGCGCTCGTTACTTCTTCTACTGCCACAGACATAGAGTTTTCCTTCTTTTAACCTGAGATCTCCCAGAGATAGCTTCTCCAACTCCGCAGTGGTTAAGCCCTGATTGACCATGAGGCTTATTACGGCTTTGTTTCTGGATTTACTGAGCTTGTAATTTCTGAACCAGTTGCGATTACTACGCGGATCTTCTTGTGCCGGCACAACGTAGTTTGTGTAAATACTGTCCAGTTCTTGAAGCGATAATATGTGATGCAACTTGTACCGTTTTGTGCCTCTGATTTTAAGATGTGTAATAGGGTTATCTGCTCGATGGCCTTGTGTAATCTGCCATGAGAAAAACTGCTTAATCACATTCAAACGAATATTCCTGGTCTTATTCTCTAGCCCTTTCTTCTGCAAGTGGCTCATATAACCCAGTACTTCTTTAGCTGTGACATTTTCTACCTCTGTATTGTCCTGATCCAACCAACTGATAAAATCCAATATGTAGCTTGTATAATGGGTGACCGTAGATTTGGTCTTTCCATCACTTTGTAGATAATTCTTAAAGCTCTGAATTTTCATCCTTCCTGTATTAAATGGGTGTATCTCTGCGTGCTTTCTAAGCTGCTGTGACCTAGAAAACGCTGTATGTTCTGAAGAGGCATTCCTCTTTGTAAAAGATGTGTCGCAATAGAATGTCTGAGGGTATGCAGTCCTATATTCTTCTGTTGTAACTGAAGATCTTCTGTCTGGAGCTGTAATAATTTTAGCCGTGTATACAGGCTGTCTCCAAGCATGGGCTTGCCTGCATAGCTGATAAAAAGTCTGCCTTCTATTGGAGATTTGACCAGTAAAGATCTGTAATCATAAATCCACTCCTGAAGGTATTTGGCTCCTGCTTCACTGAATGGTACAAGCCTTTCTTTATTATTCTTCCCTTTCCTTACATGAAGGGTGCGCCTGTCAAAATTTACATCTCCTACATCTAAATGAACCCCTTCATTTCTCCGTAAGCCACAGCCATAAAACACAGTAAGCATTGCTTTATCTCTGGAGGCTATAGCTTGTGATTTGGGAGTATCAGAAACGGGCAGGGTGGCTGTATAGAGTTGTTTCACTTCGGATTCTGTAAGAACAGTAACATTGCTCTTATTGAGTTTAAGCTGTTTTAAAGCCACTGGCGGCACATTCTGATTGCCTTTGTAAATCAAAAACTCATGGAACTTTTCCAATGCCTGAATGTGCTTGTTCAAATAATTGTTACTCAGTCCTCCGCCTCTACGTTTGTTTGGTCTGCTACTGATGTAGGTGAAATAATCTCTGTAATGTTGCTGTTTTAACTGTTGTATATGGTGGCAACCCTGTCTTTCCAGATAGTGAAAAAACTCTCGAATAATAGAGGGCATATTATAGGCACTCATTTCAGAATGACCGAGTATTTGTAGCCATTCCTTAAAAGCAAGCTCCAAATATTCATAACTGCTACTGGTAAGGGGTAAATGTTTCATTGGAACAGGGGGTGTTTAAATAAGAAGTTGGCGGTCGGCCACCGACCGATTTTTGCTTCGGTATGTCTTTTTTGGGATTTAGTGGGCTTTTGATTTAACTGACTGATTATCTTAATCAGGAAAAGCCCAAAACCCTACTGGGCTGTTACTGGGCTTTTGGGCGATTGTACCAGTGCTAAATTTTTTTCAGCTTCTCCAATGCTTCATCAAGCACAGTGTGAACACGGTTTTTAAGCTGTTCATACTCCTGATAGCTAATGATTTCATAGATATGAGCTTTACTGCCTTTCTTCTTTTGGAATTTCAAATAGCCAGACATTAATAAATCGTGGTGATACCTTTTAATAGTCGTAATCGGTTGTCTGAAAATGCTGCTGATATGTGCATTGGTAAATTGTTTGTCTGCCTCTCCTATAAGGTACAGTTTCAGCTTTTCAAAATGATTTCTGCAAGCCCCCGTGAGCTGATCGGATTTGCGGAGCAATATATCTTTCATCATCACATTGGCTTCTTCGATATCCTCCAATGTGGTTTCTATATAAAGCTCTCCTGTTTCTTCATCCACCTTATGTTCTCTTTGGAACTGCTTATAAAAGGTAATAGCTTCAATAAACTGTAGATAATGCGTGTTGTTTCTTCTGGGTTTGAACACTTCTTCAGGGATCTGTAAATCTTGTGCGTAAGGATTAACCACTTTTATAGGCACCAGTAACCGCTGCACGTTCTGAAGTTGCTGCTGTGCCTGAGTTTCTAAAGCTGTATCTACCTTATTGGCACTTAACGCTCGTTGATAATCCATGATCTTTTTGTCTTGTTCTGGGGATTCGTCCAGATAAATCAGGAATGACCTGTTGGCGTTGTCTTCGTAGATAGCCTCTTGGGTAGTACACCCAGCAACGCAAACTGGTCCTTCCACCACAAGGGATACTGTTCTGGTTTCTCCTTTGGTGTTTTTGATGGCGATGGTCTTAATGATCTTCTTTTTAGACTGTAATTCTCTTAATGGATAGAGCACATGCAATGCTCCGTCCAAGTCTTCAATCAGTATGATTTTATGTTTCAATTCCCGTTGTCCGAAATAGTAAAATGCGTTTTCTGAAAGGGTAGTGATTTCTATCTTGTCTTCATCTGGTATCAGCATCGCCACTCTCTCCTGAAGGTGGGTTTTTCCTATGCCGCTGGCGCCCAAGCTAACAATGTGTAGAGGATGATCCCTTTTTCTACTGGTGAAGATCAAATACATTAATAAACGGTTTTTCTGTTCGCCTATCACTCCGCTTTTGCCTATCAATTCATTCGTCCTTTCTAATAAATCCGCTTGTTTCAAAAAGGTTTTGGCCTCTTCCTGTTCCTTCTTGGTAAGTGGTGGTGACTGGTGCTGCTGTGGCTGTGTTTGTTTGATCTGCTCTAACCTGTATTCCTCTAGTTGCTGAACCAGCTCTGCGATACTGGCTGCGATCACATTTGTTCCCACTTCTAATCGCTCGGATACTTTTCTAATTAGCTTTTCCATCTGGGTATCATTATACAGATCCAGATTATGACGGACTGGAGGGACTGAACCTTCTAAAAGGCAAATTTTCAGGGTCGCGCGCATTCTGTCCAATCCCTCCAGCTTGATTCCGCCAAGCACTGTGAACTGTAATATATCATTCCCATAAATCAAGGATTCTGGGTTCGTGTTATTGAAGTTTGTTGAGGACATGTGTAAAAAAAGTTTTTAGATAGTTATTACATACAAATGTATGTCAAAGATTCCATTTAAAACTAAACAGATGATTTCTTTTGATAGCTAGGATTCTCTAAATTTGCTAAAAGCCGCACAAAACAAGCGGTTTTTGATAGTCATGATAAACGTTGGAGATAAAATAATAAGCCTTAGAAAAGCTAAAAATTGGTCGCAAACCGAGTTAGCCAAACAGATTAATGCCTCACGGATTATGATTGGAAAGTATGAGCGAAATGAAAGTGATCCTGGGGTAGATGTTCTTTTAAGGTTAGCTAAAAAGTTTGATGTCTCTCTAGATTATTTGGTCGGAGGAACTCCAACGGCAACTTTCGATAAAAAAATGATTGCTCGATTAGAGGACATTGAAAACCTACCTCAAGAAGAAAAAAGTCGGATCTTTTATTTGATTGATCTAATTATTCGAGACTTTAAAGCTAAGAAGGCTTACTCATAACAAATAAAACAACCACAAATTATAATAAGCATGAGAGAACTAAAAATAAAATTTGCCAGAGCATTAGGAATTTCTAATCATGAATTATCAGATTCACAAGCAACTAGAATTGCTGCTAGAATCCGTCAATTATCTTACAGTGATAGAACGGCCACCAGAATTAAATCCATTGTCACTGACATTACTGGTATTAGCAGTTTTTCGATTTCCGAATCAAGTATAGACCCTAGTGATATCAATGACATTATCGATCAAATTGACGATGCTTTAGGAACTTCGTAGACATAAAATAGGTTGGAATCAAAATCATATTCAGAATACGAAAAGACTAT
Organism: Flavobacteriales bacterium; assembly: GCA_965224545.1. Lineage (GTDB taxonomy): Bacteria > Bacteroidota > Bacteroidia > Flavobacteriales_D > Sanyastnellaceae > ASP10-05a. Next base: position 756,555 of record CBDCZM010000001.1, read on the forward strand.
TGAAGCTCGACAGGAAGCTTTCGTAGAGGCGCTTAAACAATTACTCGAATTAGTACTGAAAAACAAAAAACCAGAGAAAATTAGAAAGCAACTTACCGAAGTCAATGGGTTATGTGGAAAACTCTTCGGAGAATTTGAAAATTCCATAACTGACCTTGGGTATCCTTATTACGATCAACACCCTGATGTAAGAGACAGCAAACTGGACGATGCTATCGCGCTTTCTGATACTCTTGTAAACTATTGGGGAAAACATATTGTCGGGATAACAAAGAAGTACAACTTCACTTCTTCACCCAAGCCTTCTAGTACTGCTTATGGAGTTATTCAACGGTTTATAATGAACTACAATGAAGAAAAGGCTCTAAAAATAAAGGAGGAATTCATCAAGGTTAACCTTCCTGTTCATGGATTTGATCAAAAACCTGATTACACCTTTACTGATCCAAAATCAAACAATGAACCAAATAACACCAAAACAATCATCAACCACGGCAATTTTATCTACAATGAAGATTCTAAAATCCAAAAACAAAACATAGGACGTAATGACAATGAACACTCTGTTAAATCAGAAAAACCTTGGTGGAAAAAAGGAGATGTTGTCATCGGAATTATAATCGCCCTTGCCGCTGCCGTTATCACAGCCATTCAACTTTTTTAATGATTTGTCATAATTAATATTATCACATCGCAACTCACATCTTGGCACACTTTATCCTCAAAGTAATGAATCTTTTTGATTAAGATGGTGTGAAATCGCCCCACTCTTCATCCAATGCTGTTTTTCTTTTTGATTGAGCAGTTCCATTAACTTCTGGATCGCCCCATTCTTCATCCAATGCTGACTCCCCCTCTTTTGAAGAGGCTTGAGATGAATCAGAATCACCACTGTAGCTCCACTCTTCTTCATAAACAGGTCTGCTCCTATTGCAAGAAGTGGATGAGTCTGAACCTTGAAACCCTCTACCTCGTGTGCTATCATAGGTTTGACGCCTATCGCTATCTTTCAGTGTGTTGTAAGCATTGGAAATTTCTTTGAAACGCTCGGCTGCATCAATTGCTACTGTTGATTCCTCTTCATATTTATCGGGATGGTGCTGTTTAGCTAGCTGACGATAAGCCTTCTTAATATCTTGCTGAGTGGCATTAAAAACCACGTTTAGAATTCCGTACAAATCATTTCTCATAAAACGATTGTATCAGAATACCAAGACTAGTTCAACTTTTCTGTGTCAAACCCAAATTCTAAATGATTTCATCTGACTCGATTAAATTCTTGGGAAAGCCCCTGATCTTGATTATTGTCTCTGGTTTGATCCTGTTGCTGCCCTTGCTCTTTAAGCTGCATCAATAAAGCATTCTCACGTTTTTCACTTTCTTTCTCATAGCTTTCTAAGCGACCTTCATGGTTATTCTGGATATTGATATATGCCTCCCGATACAACGTAGCATCCTTCTTATGGCTACCCACATTCTCCATGTTATATTCTAGTCCAGGAGTTTGTTCTGCCTTCAAACGATTAAACTCAGATTTCTGTCTGTCTTCAAGATTTTTACCATAATCATTTTCTTCAACCTGAATAGATTGATCTCTATCTGCCCGTATCTCTTGTATTTGCTTCCAAGCCCCTTCTTTCTGGTCATTAGATAAATTGTAATTATCCAGCAATTTTGCTGTTACTACATCGGCCGATGTGTTATAATTATGAGAAATATTAGGCGTATCATCTAGTCCCATGATTTATAAATTGAAAGGTTGAACCATGTCCAAAGATAAAAAACGTGATGAATTCAATACGTATATGAATCAAAACCCTAACCTTGATGAAATATGGCTACACGTGATGGAAGCGGCACAATCTTTTGAGGAGGAATTGGGCTTTTCCAGAAGAGAAGTGTGCGAAGGATTTGTTTTTGGAACAATCAGCCTTATCAAACGCAGAGCTGACTGCCCAAAAATGACTCCGTTAGAGGAAGTCTATGATTTTCTAGACTGGATGATTAAATGGGCTGAAATTAGAAAGGAACAATTACCTTCTATTAAAGCAGAAAAACGCTTCTTGAAAGATCATAACATGACACAAAGTGATGCGCGTGATTTTGGATGGAAACAAACTCCCGAAAAAACCAGTCATTAATTATCTTTAGCTCATCAAACTTTTACAATGAGCGATTTAACTAATGACTTACATTCTACCAAACCTACCCCAAAGGGATTAGTCGATCACCAAAGACTGGAGAAAGAAGCAGGATCTAAATCTGGTGTTGAATCACTCTTAAATTCTCAGCAGGGATACATCGTTGGCCGCATGGGTGATGAACTCATGCGATTTAATACAGACACGCATTTACTGACCATATCTCCTTCTGGAGGGGGAAAAGGAACGGGGCTGATTATACCCAATCTCATTGACCATCCCGGATCTGCTTTTGTGATTGATATTCGGGGGGAAACAGTAGCTAAAACTGCTACAGCTAGAATGCTTCAAGGACAGCATATAGTGGTGCTTGATCCCTATAACATCACTGATGGAAAATGGGGTAGGGATCGCTACAACCCTTTTGATGCCATTATTGAAAATCTCAACAAAGACAGCTCAGATGATCTAATTCAAAGACTGACCAAAGCTCTAATGTATGACCCATCTGGTAGACAAAGTAATGAGCCTATTTGGGATAATGCCACTCAATCTCTACTTAGCGGCATCATTACATTAATTGTTAGGTATTGGAGACCCAAAAGAAAACACCTAATTGAGATATTAGATGTGCTCAATTACACCCCTGAAGAAAGAGAAATCTTTACCGACAAGCTAAAAGCCTTAATCCAAGCTAACCCCAAAGCTCAAGAAGACCGACAACTCAAAGGGTTACTCAGTCTGATGACCGATGCTAAATCCAACACCAAAATCACCGACAATGCTTTAATTCAAGCGCAAACGTTATTAAGCTGGGCTGGTAATCGTGCATTTAGTAAAGTACTAAAAAACTCTACGTTTTCTTTTGGTGATCTTGCTGGTGGAAATATGACCGTATATATGGTCATCCCTGAAGAGTTCATGGGTAATTGTGCCACATGGGTACGGATGATTTTGGAGAGTGCTACTTTTTCCATTCCTGACGTGTTTAACTCTATGGGTATAAATACTTCTGAACTCAGACAGCAAGACAGAGTTCTTTTTCTTTTGGATGAACTATCTGCCTTTGGCGATCTTGACATTATCAGCAGTGGAATGGCTACCGTAAGAGGGCGTGGCATTAACCTATGGCTATTCATCCAGAATATTGCTCAATTAGAAGCCGTATATGGAAAGGAAAAGACCAGAGTAATAATGGGAAACACCTCTTCTTTACAAGTTTTCGGGTCTACTGAAATTGAAGAGCTGGAGTATTTTTCTAAAGTCATTGGAGAAGAGTTTCATGACGTCCAATCCTTTACCAGAGGAATCACTATAACAGAGGGGAATTCTGAAACCATTGGTTCTTCTGAAACCGTTAGTAATTCTGAATCTGTTTCTAATACCAATAACAGTTCGGATTCTACTTCTCAGGCTAAAACCATCAATTGGTCGAAAGCTTACACCAAAAGTAAAAACACGGCTAAATCCAACTCAACTAGTAAGTCAAGATCTTCGGGTTCCTCTTACAGTAGAACCAGAGGAAATACTAATAATTATGACCGAAGTTCTTTGTTAGGTTCTGGATATCAAGGCTACAACAGAAACAGAAGCCGCACCCGACAAAACTCAACCAACTCTGGAAAAACATGGCAACGAGGGAAAACAAAAACTACCGGCACAAGCGACACAAAATCTAAAGGTGGTGGAGAAACTACTACCTCTGGACACACTATTGGTCATTCTTCTGGGACTACTCATCAGAAAGGGAATAGCAACAGTTCCTCTCAAAGCCATACAATCAATCATTCTGAAGCCAATAACAGAAGTGTAACGGTCAAACAACAGCGCATGAAAATTGAGACTTCCAGAATGATTCGGGATAAAATCTCTGTTATTTAAACAAACTCTTAAAACCAATAGCAACTCTGGAAAAACATGGCAACGAGGGAAAACAAAAACTACCGGCACAAGCGACACAAAATCTAAAGGTGGTGGAGAAACTACTACCTCTGGACACACTATTGGTCATTCTTCTGGGACTACTCATCAGAAAGGGAATAGCAACAGTTCCTCTCAAAGCCATACAATCAATCATTCTGAAGCCAATAACAGAAGTGTAACGGTCAAACAACAGCGCATGAAAATTGAGACTTCCAGAATGATTCGGGATAAAATCTCTGGCAGAAATCAGCTCCTCTTTGTCAAAGGTTCACAACCGTTTTTCGCCCCTAAAATGGCATACTTCGTTAAGTTTCTAGATAAAGACCGTTACATGTTCCCTGATATTGCTGCCATGTCATCTGTTGACTTTTTCAGTCAAACTTCGGATTTACCTGTTTTGAAACAACCTATCACTAACGTCCTTCCTAACTTGTTAGATAAACCTTCATTCCAAAATGTGAAAAAACATATTGCAGAGGCAGCACAAGAATCTGGAATTTCTTTTAAACCCAACATGGAAGAGGCAGTTAAGGAATTCTACCAGCTCTTATCAGAAGGATTGATAGAGCTACCACAAAAAAGAAAGGAACAGCTCTCAAAAATTAATAGATCCCATAATTTCGATGAACCTGTTTTAATGATGGCCAACCTCTGTGAGGTTCTTCATCAAAATTGGCATATACCTGAACTTCTTAAAATCAGAGATAGGGTCATTGACCTTATTCTTGAATTTGAAACCGAAAAACAGAGACCTGATGATTTAGAACAGCTCTATAAACCGTTCAAAAACATTAATACAGATAACATCTCCGTTGAAAATTTGAAAGCCATCTCATTAAGAGATTCCAAAGTAGAAAGCAATTACCGATGGATGCTACAGACGTACGCTCCCATCGTTAAAACCATATTTGACCTGTACGATGATCCTGAACAAGGAGCTAGAAAACGTCTTACTGTATTTGAACAAATCAGATTAAACCTTAGAGCTGAAATGGAAAAACTGGCTACACTAATTCAGCCGCTTATTGAGAAGGCATACGACCAGCAATTGGAATACAAGCAACAATTTAATACCCCACAAACCAACTAAACTCTACACTCATGCTTATAATCGGTGGAATTATTTCAGTCATCCTTATCATTGTGGTTTTAGTCAACTCTCTCAGAGAAGGAATCAAAGAGACAAAAGAAGAAGAACGCAGAAAAACTGCTCATGCTGGGATCAAGGCTAAAAGAGAAGAAGAGGAACGCCATAAAAGATGGGCAAAGGAAGACAGCATTAAACAGGAACAAATTGCTGCCAAACAAGCAAAAAGAGAGGAAGAGGAAGCTGCTCGTCTAAAAGCTCAACAGCAAGAAGAAAAGCGCAGAAAAAAAGAACGAATTCAAAAAGTTAAAACTCTCACAACCCAGTATGAACAACACTTTAAAAACCTTGATAATGCTCATGGCGAATTTATTATTACTGGGTTTTCAGTTAAAATTTTTGAAAAAGGATCTATACACTACAGCCTCACAGATCAAGAGCTACAGTTGAGATTAAGTTCCATTGAACAGCTAGGGAAAATTAGCTCTATATTCCCTACTCCAGATCAATTTTTAAATCTTCATTCCAGTATTCTTATTCATCGTAAAAATGCTATCGAAAATCTGAAATCCTGTATTCAAATCGGAATGAAAATAAATCATCTCACACAGGGAAAATTTACTCTATCATCACACCTTCCTTACATGAATGAGTATTGGTTTGTAGATGCTTCCAGAGCATGATTTTTAGCTAAAAACCCGATTGGGTTTAGTTTTTATCTTCTTAAAAACTTTGTGGGGATAACCTAACTTTGGGTGCAGTTATAGGTTGCAGTGACCCGCCCTGATTTTCTACATTCCAGAGGTCTTAGCCCTCTAAGACGAGGTGTGTACTCGGCAGCCTTTTCGGCTGATTTACTATACCCTTTTAGTTTAGACTTCCAGAACTAAGCATTTATCTCTCTGATGACCCTATTGCTCATATTAACTGAATTAAATTCAAACGAAATCTCCCAAGTAGGTTTACCTGACCCAGTTAAAAATATAAAATGAACATGATTATTAACCTCGATAGTCTTAAAATTTCCACTGGTCAACTCTAAATCCTCTAAATCCTCTAAGTCAATCGCACCTTCGAAAACGAGTTTCGAAACATCACAGAACTCTAATATTATGGAGTCTGTTTCGTCAAGAATAGGGTCAAACTCGAAGGAAATTTGTTTTTCCGAAAATTCTATATTCATAGATATTATCCCTCTATCATGCCATTCTATTTGCTCTAATTTATTAACCATTTTAAATTTAATCTTTGAAAAATTCTACTATTAGACACTTAGCTACCTCCCTTCATACCAAAAGGATCATCTTCCATCTGTTGTAACATTATAGATTTCTTTTGATCATAATAATCATCATACTCGCCTTTATAATCCTCAAGTTTATCTATGTAGTCATTGATTGCACCTTTCCTTTCAGATAGTTTCATAATTGCATCCCAATCATTTGGATTAAAAATTGTATACCTTTTTCCTTCTCCTGAAATAACATCTAAATCTGATTTTAAATCATCTATTATTCCTGGAATTGCATTATATAATGATTCAGCAGCTCCTATATGACTAGCGTTTGATCCTCTCTTAACCGCATTACCAAACCTATCAAGATACTCGTCAATCTTTCCAGTTTTATTTGGGTTCTTTCGGTGCCAATGATCCTTTCCTTCCCAACCAGGCTTTCCTTTTTTAGCTGGATCAAATCTGACTTCTTCCCCAGATTTTTTGTTTTTAAAATCTCTATTACTCCCTTTATGATCTGGGTGAGTTGTTTCTTCCCAACCTTCTCCTAAATCACTTGGTGATGAAGGTGGGTTTTCCCAATCAATTTCAGATTCAAACCCAAAATCATTGGTAGGTGTCATCTGATGAGTCAGATTTGGACTAATCCTTATTGGAGGTAAAGGTAGAGTCGGTGCAGCTGGCATTGGTATGGTCGGAACCTTGGGTAGGGTTAATGCAGGCCAAGGAGTAGAGACTCTTGGAATTGCTATTTCCAACCCTTCAAGCTCAATCATATCAATTACCCTATTTTCTGAAAAAGCATATGGACTATTCCATGGATAATGGGGACTTAACGGATCCACCGCAAAAAATCTCCCAATTCTAGGGTCATGCATTCTGTACTTAAAGTTAACACTGTTCCCATTTCCTTTGAGCTCATTATCCTGTTCCTGGCCTTGGAAGCCATAACGGTAATCATCTCCATTTACATATGGGCCAAAAGGAACAACTACATCTGATAATTCTAATGTTTGGGGTTGAGGATCCACAATAAATTCTGATAGTACGAACTTATCTATTGTTGCTGTATAATCTCCTAAAAGATCATCTCGGAATAGACTAAATTCATCTTGCTGAATAAACGTTTCACTACTATGCGGTGTAGCCAGAAAATAGTATCCCACATATATCCTTACATTATTAATTAGTTGGTTCGTTGTAATCTGTGGAAGTATATTCTCCCCTGGTGCTATGATAACACTATGACCAATTCCTGATCCATTTTCTCCTACCAACTGTACTTCTAGCACCAAATGCTCTGGGAGATTCATCTCTGCTATTGAAAACCCTAACTGAACCGAAGTTCCTGCTGCTATTTGTGACTTTTCTTCCTCTGAAAGGTAATAACGCGCGCATTCTCTTAAACGTTTCGTATTTCCTCCCGTAGGAATGCCATTAGAGTAATCTATATAAAACTGTTCAATAGCATCAAGTTCAGCTTCTGTTATTTCTCCATTTAAGGTAATAGAACCTTGATTACTCTGAATCGTACTTCCCTGACATCCTTCCCAAGCCTCTGAGCCTGTATTTCCATTATTGAAATTGTGCTCTAAAAATACGTCTCCCTCCTCTTCGGATACAATCGGATAATCAATCGTCAACCCTTCTTCTCCTGACCCTGGCATCACCATACCAAAGGGATAGTAATTCTGAGCGCTTAGCAACGTAGAACTATAAGTCACAACGCTATTTTCTTCGGTTCTTTTCACTTTGTCTGATACTACTACGAGTACGTTTCCTAAATGATTCGATAATTCATACTTTTTATCGCCTTTAGTCTGTGTGAAATCTGTTTCAGATTCAACACTTAAAAACACTCCAGGTTCTGGACCTGGCGGAAGTCCGGGCCCTCCTCCTCCACCCCCAACTGGAGGCTCAGGATATGGCAATATGTTAAATGCCCCATCTGAATTATAACCATCTATCTGAAATAAACTCGAGCTTACTCTTTCTATAGAACTCTCATATCCTAGTCTAGATGATCCATAAACATGATGTTCCGATACGTCAAATGAAGCTGAATACAAGCCTATTCCCTCTAATGGAGATGGTACATAAGTTCGATCATAAGTACTCATCACATTGCCTTGAGCATCTCTTACATAATAGGTATAGTTCCAGGAAACATCTTCTTGAGCATTGACCTTCGCTAGCTTCACTACTCTGTTCCCCATGGCATCATATTTAAACACCAAATGCGGTTTAGTAGAGCCCGCGGTCCTGATCACTTCAGATACTTTCCCCGTCACGGTCCATTTGATCTCTTCTATCTCTTCTGTCAAATCCTGAATCAAATTACCTATCTCATCATACTGATATGCAGATGCTCCAAAGTTAATATCTCCATACTTCCGATCATTATCTACCCCTACTGTCACATTGGTTATGCCGTCATTGATACTTTCTAATTGATTAGTACCTGCTGTATACACATAATCAATATCATCCATTGCAGGATCATCAGATGCACTGCTTTTGTATCCATTCCTTTTCAGGTTTTGGATATTTCCATTGGCGTCATAAGTGTACTCTGTATGGTAGTCCTCTATGGCCAATGGTGTATCCCATTGAGCATCTATAAAACTGATTTCATTCTCATTCAAATACTTTTGAGAAGACATGATTCTGTTTAATTGATCATATTCGTAACCCATGAGTAGCGGTTGTTCTCCATTATCTACAAACCGCTTAATGGTGGTGGTCATATGACCAATATTCCCGTTGTGCAGGTTGTTAGTAGCTTCGAAGGGATTATTCCCATCTGGAGATTCGGTGTCTTTGATTAACCACGTTCTATAACCTCCAATTCCTTCTGCCACTGCGTTATAATCATTATTGAAATACCCTAAACTGAATCCAAACTGGTCCTCAGGAATAGTTTGATTCTCATTCTCTATGCCAATAATTCCATCTTTACCCATATCAAAAGGCCCTAAGCGGGTGGAATTCACTCCTTTTAACCACCCATGAATGGTGTACGCATAATCAGATCCTTGAATAATGTCATCTCCTACCTCCATTCTGGCCATAGGGCCATGCTTGTAGTAATAATATTTCGCATCTCTCTCCCAAAACAACTGGTTTTCTGATGTATATACACAGGTAATTCTGTTGTCTCCATCGTATTCATACTTATGGTGATACTGATCCGCTTCTCCGGTCTGGAAATGTACTTCATGCACGTTTCCACTTACCAGGTCATAGTCATACTCTAGATGCTTGAACTTCTGGTCTAAAAATTCCAATTCTTTAAATTCCTGAACAAGTTCTTTCACGTTTCCATGAATATCATAGTCATAGTGCGTGGCAAAGTCGTAGTTCTGACCATCTTCACTATACACTACTGAGGCCACCCTGTTTCTCATGAATTTACCTTCTCCAGAGTTAAATGCTAAATCAGTACTTTCCTCAAAATGGTCATTATAATGGGTATAAACAACCTCATCTCTTGCTGCTTGAGCTTCTACCCATATTCTAAATGTATTAGAGATGACTTGGTTAAGCCCAGCTTCAACATCCTGTATCGACATACTAGCTCCAGCTAACACCAGCTCACCTACTTCTTCTATTCTTCCTAGCTCATCATAAAAAGTATAACTGTATTCTTTCAAAGGCTGTTGTTCCGCATTTTGTGAGGCCGTTAGTCTCCCTAGTTCATCGTACCAGAAACTTGTCTCTCCTCCATCTGGAGTGTTCTGCCAGACTAGTTGGTTGAGGGTGTTATACTGATAATGTGTATTTAATTCATGAGAGGTGCCGTTATCGCCTACCTCTTCCTCATTTTTTCTATTCTCATGCACCAATTCGTATTCAGCTTCCGATAGTATATGGCCTTCCACTCCAGCCGGAGGGGTGGTTTTGACCAAGTTCCCCGCCAAATCATAGAAATACAACGTATGATGGTATTCCTGATCTTGCTTAGTGTGCTCTAACGTTTCTGTAACAGTCTTAGCATGTGCTTGATACTGTTGTTTGAAATCTTCTATCAGTTCCTGTTGTAAGTTGGAAGTGAAAATCTCAAGGTTAGTCGCTGCCAATTCAGTAGCATAGACTTCACATTCATTTTCTAGCTCTAACTCAAATTCTGGGAAATAGGTTTGTAAAGGATCACAATAGGTAGGAGCTGTATCATCTACTATAGTTTCAATGTATTGTTTTAAAGTGAGGATACCGCTTTCCTGAAAGACAGTGTAATTGGTAATGAGTCCATTTTCATCTCCCACAGATGCTGTGAAAATAGTATTCAACTCAGATTGGTAAGATGCTAAATAATCCAAATAAGAAACCCCTGAAGGGGTGTTATTTGTTGGCTGTCCAGTATACAAATGATAATTGCCCATAGCAAACAATTGTAAGTCCATATAAAACGGATCTGCTACATCTACTATTTGATGGTATGGCTTGAGCAAGCGCATATATTCTATGTATGGCTGAACATGTTCAGCTAATCCCGCATCACACATGAAGTCCAATGAAGGGAATAGATATGCTGCTGCTTCATCTTCTGCGGTATCTAAAATGGTTCCTTCTATTTCATTGAATGTGTAGGTGTCATTTCCCAGATTAACTCCGAAGATTGTGCCATCAAGTTCATAGTTATTTAGATCATTATTGCCTATTCCACTGTCATAATCATCCATGAAATCGATGTAATTGAAAAAGGCATCATTGCAGGATGTTAATGGGAGGTTTAAGATTTCACATGAATCACATGAATTAATAATTGTGGTATTAGTTTCAATTGGAAACTCAGTAGAAAAATAATTACTAAAATGTGAATGTCCATAAAAGTCTCCCAAATTTAGCATTAACCCAGTCATTGTATTATTGTCATATATCCCATTAGATATAAAAATTTGATACGCCCCAGGAAAACCAACATTATTGTCTATAGATTCTCCATTAATGTATATATCATCTAAATCCTCCAATAAATAAGTGCTCTCTGACATTGGATAATTGCTTGAAAAAGCCATTGATAAATCACCATCTGATGGTATGATTTCAGGAATCGATTTCACATATTCGATGGTAAGAGTTCCTTCCTCCTCCAATAGTAGATTTCGCACAATATTAATGCTATGAACCCAAGGGGACTCAGCAACAAATACGATGTCCCCATTTTCATCCCTACTAACCCGTTCCAAAAAAACATCATGATTCCCATCAACTATAGCTTGCACTAATTGAGATATTGATGTCCCAGGAACAACTTGAGAGCTCGGAACAGACCCTAATATTGGAAGTCCATCTATACAGAATGGATCTGTACAAAAAGATTCAGAAATAATATCAATACAACCACAGTCATTTAATTCTATGTTGGATAACAAAACTAAATTGAAATAAAAAGAAATTTGAGAATTGATGTTTAAGTAATTATTCTCATCAACAATTTTATTTGCAGTTATAATAAATTCATTTGCAGAGGATGATTCTGTAATATTTATGTATGATTGATCAGTATTTAATAACAAACTATTGGATTGATCATAAAAAAGTGCTTTATCAAATCTTATTTCCCTATCAGCCTCGTTCGGTTTATCTAAGGCTTCCAGATGATAACCAAAAACAATTTCTTCTCCGAACTCATCCAAATTTAACCCCGATAAATAAGCCTCTGCTGATTCACTGTCATTTATAATGTTCAGACTAAGCAAAGTTTCTTCATAATCAGTTATCGGGTTTCCAGACTGAAGTACATAACTAATAATGTTGATGATTTCTAACACTTCTCTACCATTCTCATTCAAAGTACACTCAGGGTAAAACTCACCCAACTGAGCATTTGGCTCATCTTCTGCATAATCAACATTCCCAGTCAGCCACTCATTACAATTCTCTAAGTCCAAATTCGATACTGTTCCAGTCAACACCACCTGCAGATTCTCTCCATAACGGGCTAAAATTTGGAATCCATTGGTAGAGGTTGGTTGAAACTCCAATAATTGCAATGCACTCAAGTCTGTCAGTCCTGCTGGTAAGCCAGATAAAGTGATCGTACTGTATACTGCGGTGTTGTTCGGATTATGAATCGTAATGTCCAACTGATTTCCATTGTCCACTGAAGTCCATTGTGGGTTCAGGTAAGGAACTTCATTTGAACTACCAGTCATGTGGTAATACAGCATGTAATTAAACATTGGTATATTTAACAATGGCACATTGCTGCTATTCAAATAATTTGATGTTTCAGGCTCACTGGTGTCACAATTTATAGGGTCGGCCATAAACTTCAAAAACTCAAAGAATGAATTGGCCAATGGACAAATTCCTGTTTGATCAAAAATGGTGTAATTGACAGTATTTCCCAATTCAGCGACTTGTTCTTCTGCAGTACCATCATCCACTAAAGGTGGTTGAGAAGTAAAAAATCTTCTTTCTTTTCCTCCAGGAATATACGCTGAGCACGTTAGTTCAATCGCTCTTTTTAACCAAGTTTGTCTCTTACTCACATACAATCCTGCAAATACTTTCCATTCGGCATAAGACATTGAATTTGCTCCCGGATTGTTTTCCGGATCATTTCCAAACCACCCTCCACAATCACCACCACTGGTAGCAACTTCATACATATTCATGAAATTTGCTAAAACCTCTGCTGGAGTAGATGGTACTGCATATACACTTCCTGGGGCATATGTATGGAAATTCAAATTTTGTTGAGCCGGTGTAGAAAGTCCAACATCGGCGACAATATCAGTCACAGGATCTGGTGAAGTGGCAAGATTCATAAGCTCTAAGGCAAATGCATCGTATCCACTATCGAATTCTGGGGCATCATAGGTCAATCCCAACAAAAACTCTTCAAATGCAAATACAGTGGTATAAGGATCAATCATGCCTACACCAAGTGGTTCAGGTGTATCAAGCGGTATTGGATTTATAATCAAAGATTCACATCCTTCTAAACGGCAATACTCGGTGTGGCTTAATAATAGACTTTCTGCCCAAGTGTCTATCCAGTTGGATTCAAAGTCGCTAAATTCTGCTAAATAATAAGGGAGGGTATAATAGCTACCCGCTAATTTCACAATGTTCGTTTCAGGGTTCTGTAAAGTCAATGCGTCATAAATAGCCGTATTTACTTCAGCATCAGTGGTCATGTTAGGACTTGAATAAAATAGCTCTGTAATTATAGGGTCAGCGGGCATTGCTGGAAAGAAACTACCGTCAAACTCCAGCCCTAATTCTATAAGTGAATAAGAATAATCTTCATCTCTATAAGGGGTGACTGGAGCATCCACCCATAGTATATCAGAAGTAAGTAAGTTATTATTCTCATCATACCTGAAATAGGGTTGCAAATTTCCAGCAGCATCAAACCAGTACTGGCCGTCTGGACTCACATCCGCAAGCATTTCTTGTTTGGCCACTGCACAAATGTTATTCTGACCTAAACAGATTTCTTCACACTCTCGGAGCAGTAAATCTCTTTGTGCTTCAGTATAAAGCCCTTCATTAAAATCCGTATTCACCTCATCAATACAATCCTGACAACCATAATCACAATTGATGGATTCATTGACTGCATCTGTAATTAGAGTGTCCATCTCTGCAATGTCATCAGCCAGGCAATTGCCATTCATCACCATTTCCACGTAATGCTGCGCATAGTTATTCATGGCCTCCTCATTCAATGTGAGGTTTCGACTTAAATAATAGGATTCTATATCTAGAAGAGTGGAGGCATTGTCACTGAACAATGTGCTTTCAGCAGAATAGTCATTGATATAATTCCCATCGACATCATATTCTAAACTTGTTGGAAAGTTAGAGGCTAAGACAGGGTTTCCTTCAGCTACAGTTCTAGAAATATCGACTTCGGTCAACGCATTTCCGCAGGCATCTGTCATTTTATAGTCAAAGTCAAAGACCATATTAAACGCTGCTCCTTCCATACAATCGTTAGTGAATGGCTCCAACTCCAGAGTATAATCCAGTTCGTTAATAGAATTGTTATTCACTGGAGTAATGGTCGTGAGGTAAGAAGAACTCACAGGGTCATCCGTCCATAGTACATCTTCAAGTAAACTCACCGTTTCTGTCTGTTCCTCAGCTAAATTGGCTAACCCTCCCATGTTTTCTGGAGACCTTCCTGCAAGAGCAGTAGCCACCGTACGTCCATGTGCATCCACATAACTCACAGACACTTGATTATTAGGATCCACAACGATATTTTTCTTATACCTACTGGCATAGCCTACTTCATATCCGAACAATCGATCCAACTCAAACTGCTCTGCTTTATTATAAAAGTACTTGGTACTTCGCCCCTCTATTTGATGATGCTCTCCTACACCTCCTTGAGATTTAATTCTGCCAGTATTATCAGAAGTATATTGAACTTGAGAAAAAGCATACCCAAATGAATTGGGTGTATAATCCTGATACGTTCCATCAGCGGTGGTGGGTGAATAATACCGAGCCGCTCCCGATAAATCACTCATAGCAGATGCTTTGGCTGAAGTACACGCCTGACCATCCAAGTCAAAATCAGCAGCAGCATATGGTTCATCACTAGAATTTAGGTTAAATACTTCATGGTATTCCAGATTAGAATCACCAGCAGGAGCAGGAAGTACATTAATGGCTGCTCTCCCATGGTAGTCATAAATAGTTTCGGCTACCACCGACTCCCGATCTGTATTAATTCGAGTAACTACTTGTCTGTTTCTATTTAAGCCATCATAGTAACTGATGACTTCCTTTTTCTTCCCCTCTTCAGCGAAAGTGGTGACCAACTGCCAATTCTTATTTGTTTCGTGAACTGCAGTATTCAGAATCCGAATTTTGTGCGGCCAGTTAGTGACTGTCTGGGGATTTATGGCTTCATCAGAAGTCCATTTCCCTGGTGTCAGATAACCATATGGATTGGATACTGGGCCAGCTTGTCCAACGGCTCTTACCCTATATATGACATAACCGTGCGTAAAAGTTAAGGGAATGTCAAAATGCAAAAAATTAGTCACAATTCTACTGCAATTGTTTTTAAAATCCAATTCGGAAAAGTCTATTTCGCCAGAACCTAAGTAGCTATATGTCCCATTATTATAATTTTTATAGTCATTCACATAGGTCCATTCCAGCTCATAAACTTCTGCTCCATCAATGTGATCCCATGTAATTCTCATATCTGTATCTGAACTACCAGGTACACCATTTAAATTATTATTGCTAAACACATCATCACCAAGACCTTGTAAAAACTGGTGACTCAAATAATCATCCACATTCTCTCCAGGAATAACATCAAAATCGAATTTATACGAACGATCTGCCTGAAAGAAAGCTTCGACATAGGCATTGGAAGGTAATTCTGAAATAGAAATCAGGTCTGAACTTCCATCATTTAGATAGTCAATTTGAATGTCCGTAATTTCTATTTTGATTTTACGGTACCCCGAAATCTTTTTAGCGCTTTTATAGTTTTCAGTATTGGCTTCAGCCATGTACTCATAGCTTGTAGACAGACTGAACGTCAGAACCTCATCTAGAAGCATCTCATTTGACTCACTGTATGGAGTAACAGAGTAAGTCACTGTCAAATCATATTCATCCGTAATGGCTTGTCCATCATACTTCTCATAAATCCCCAGTGCGACAACACTACTGTAGGTTTCATCAGAAAAAATGCTGGATAAGTCCGTGCTTGTCCCAGCTAATTCTAAAACATCCGAAAAATTAGGATCAGTAATAATTCCAAATAGACCTTGAGTCACTTCAGCACCTTCTCCATTAATACCAAGTTCAATATCCGCCCCGATACTATAATAAGAGGACAATAGCAACACACAGGTTGCAATAAACCGCGAAAATTTATTTATTAATTCCATAAGTGGTATAATTTGTCAAAGTTTTCATAATCTGGCGATAAGATGTCAAAATCATCTTCTTTTCGTTTCACAAAGTGCTGAATAGAATCTGAGGGAGAACGACCTTCTACCTCGCTAGTTTTATAATCAATAGTTAAGGAAATCACCTGACCTGTGGCTAGTTCATCCACAGGGTATTGTATAACGATCTTTTTTGGATAAAAAGTTGTTTTAGAGTAATGAACCTCCACACTTTTAAGTGAGGCATATTCTCCTTTAGCAGTAACAGTGACTTTATGAACATCTCCCTTAGAGTCCAATTGGGTATCAAAAAATTCATTGTCGAACATATCCAAATCCATTCCACTGGAAATGTTCGATTCTTCCGTAGAATGATCTAACGAAATCACTTCTTCATCCTTGTCTACAGTTAATAAAACACCATTTTCCTGAACCTGAATAATCAAGTCATCTATAGACTGAAAATAACCCGTATCAAATCGCTTGTAGGTGCTTCTACTTGTAGTTGTTTCAAGACCATTTTCTCCTTGAAACTTCTGGGTATACAGGATATCCATAGCGTATTCCTGAGTGCTTAAAGCTTCTTTGGATTGATGAAGTATATCCTCTAAATTTTGCCCAAAACATAGACCATGTGCAAACAACAGTGGTATGAAAAACAGTTTCTTCATTCTGATTAATTTGGAAGTTTGGTGTTGGTTCTGGACTCCTGAATGGTCATAAGACCTCTCTCTGTTTCTTTCTTAATTCTAAGCAGCCTTCCTTCTTCATCATATTCATAGATAGTCGCAAAATTATTGTCATCCAATTCCGCTAAGAGTCTTAGGTTTTGAGGATGATAAACATATGACTTCATGGAGCCGTCAAATGGGTGTATTCGAACATCGTCTATGAATACTCTATCAAAACAGTTTACATTACCACCACCTGAACCAGGAGAAGGAGGGCTACATGGTGGGTTTGAAAAAACCAACTCAATCGTCTCTTCAGAATTCTCAGGAATAGTAAAATAGCTTTCTACTCTTACCCAGCCTTCTATAATCTCACTAATTTTCTTACTAGTGACATCGATATTAACACCATCTATCTGAATAGCAACCTGATGTGCATCATAGTTGAATTTTTTTGTATTAGTAAAAAGCGTTTTTTCCTTTACCCAATAGGATAGTACATACACCTTATCTTCTTTCAAGGCTTCTACTTGTGTATTAGAGAGGGGAACATTCAAATCATCTGTCAATAATTCATAAGCGCCACCAGTATCATACGTCTCAGGCCCAAAAGCCTTAAGTAAATCACGTGAACTTAATGGATATGGGACATTTTGAAAAGGTACAGGATCTACATCTGAAAAATCATCTCGTGGCTCGGCGTCCAAACTACGCAGACAACTTATTTGTTGTCCAATATCTAGTTTCATACTGTATAATCCCGTATGCGCTTCTTCCTGTGTCAAGATTCCATTCCCCTCAAAAGAAAAATGTTTTGGAAGACTGTTAGTCGCATCAAAATTATAATCTTCAAACCCATCATATCCTATTTGACTGTATGTCGTATTGGCACCTACAGCTATAGGAAGTGTATTGTTATAACCAAAAACTGCCGCGGAGCTCTGATACAACGCATTGATATTTTCTACCTCTGGTCCATATGGATTAAACTCGGTGATGGCACTAGTCCATGTCCAATCAGTTTCATCCTGAATCCACTCATTACTAGCATTGTCGTAATTCCAGTATGGGCTGAATTCTTTATAAATCCCATCATTTCTGATGTCTGTTTCACCTGCCGTATTGTATTCGTATTCTCTTTCTCCTAAGTAAGCATATGAATTTACAGGTCTGAACTGACCTCTCATATTTTCTACGAAGGGGTTAGCGGCATCTGGTTCAAGAATTGGTGTATTAGGATCAACTTGATCATAATTGCTAGTTTTTATATAACAATTTGAGAATATATCCACAGTGGCAAATGGAAAAGCAACAACATCATCAGTATTTGGATTCCTATATTCCACACCAGGATAAGCAAACTCTTGTAAATTTTCAACTGATGAAAAATCAAATCCACCTATAACAGAATTAGATAAACAATTCTTCCAATTCGTAGAGGATTCCACTGGAAGATTTGACTCGTCCAAATTAAAAGTAACGTCATAATCTGAATGGGTACCATTAGTAAATGGATGAACATAACCAAAGGCAAGGATCTCATCTGGTAAAGTTGTAGATGTTAAAATGTAAAAATCAATGTGTCTCCCTTGGCAGTCATCTGCCTGATAAAGTTTAAATGTCGAGAATGATGTGCTTTCAACTGGAGTACCATCACTTAAGAATAAAGTACCATCATTTATGTGATCAGAAATATTGATTATTTCGCTTGTTGTATCAAAAGCATTATCATAGCCTTCTGGTCCATCTAAAAATAGATTTTGATAAAACAATCCCATACCCGAATTTGGAGCCCCACCTATCGCATCTTCGTATTGCTGTCCCATGGGAGTCAGCTCTCCAAATGTTTTCCACCTGTCACTGTACTCGATGTTGCTTACATCTATAATTTCCTTAGAGGCGTCAATGGAAATACGGCCATTTACCAAACCTTCTAGGGGATTAGCCATTAATGTCATGGATGACATGGAACTTGAATGTGTGTTTTTATATCCTGACTTGATGACCCTTACATTTGTAGCTGTAGGTAAATGGATGGCATTTCCATCCGTGTCAATGATGTACTTCCGGTTGTCTTGAGTATTTCCATTTTGAGTATGCCACAACCATCCCTTCCTTCCAGAACCATCCAATATGGCTAACTCATCTCCATAAACAAAATACTGAGAGTCTCCAACATCAATCCTCCCTACTTCATTGGTCACAACCGCTCTGCTGTATCCAATATTTTCAGAAGCCTGTCCCATTTCTTTGTAAGCCCAGTAGGCTGGCAAATTCAGGTTATATATTTCATCACCAAACTCATTCTTCGTAGATGTCAACAATACTTGACCAGTATTAGCATCATAAGCCAAATTTTTAGTGGATACTGACGCTCCATTATCAAAAGCAATGGTTTCTCTTAGAATCCCTCTTCTGTTGATCACTTTCGTTATAACAGATGATCGGAATCGCGTTCTGTTTTTAACAGAGCTAGGATATACCGTTGGCGTTGGTATCGGTAGAAAAAGAAACAAGACATTCATGTTCAGCTTTACCCCGTAAGATCTGGTTTTACTGTAATTTTCTCTAAAATCAGATACCACATCCACTTCTACTCCCACTACTGAAGTGCTTACCTTACCTTTTTCATCTATGGTAACTACACTGTTATTCAAACTATAGCTTTGAACTTGATCCAATGATTCTGGGCTAGGTGAAAACGGATTTCCACTGTCTTCCAGCGTTTCTTCATACGCATAGTCTACTCCAGAAATAGCACTTTCCTGACCTATTCCATAAACTCTGGTAGATTTTGGTTTTCCGTCCATATCATTGATCTCAATGGCATACCCCTGAGATACTGCCAGAAGGTTGTTCGCTCCAATTAATCCCCCAATCGCTGGGTTTTTGATCAACTTCGGGTTAATTCCAGTTGGGGTATATTTTGTAGGAAAATCTTTAGTCGTATAAAACTCATTGACTACATACCCTGTTCTATTTGTGGTCACCATGTCATCTATTCCATCACCATTTAAATCTCTGGATTCTGATTCAGAAATCAGTTCGTTGTCATCATAGATGATGTCTGACACCTCTACTCTACTGTATGTCACCGAAGGAGAAGGGTAAAAAGAAGCTCCTATAGGTTCTTCCACATAATCCGGAACGGTGAAAATATTGTTGTTGTCATAATTGAGAACCTGCACCAAAGGATTTTCTTTGCTCATTAAAGGCTCATAAGATGCTACACCTGAAGACTTACCATCTGGTGTTTTATAGGTGTATTGCTGACCAAACTGGCTGTCTTTTATTCTGGCATCACTCGTCATAGAGCTCCAATTGTCATTAGAGGTTATGGTTTTGATCCTTGAGCCTCCTCCGTACTTTAGGTCCTTCGGACAATTCAATCTTACCCAGCTTCTTCCTCGCTTAAACACTCTGGATTTTTTCTTGTGTTTTAACGCGCCATTTGGCCCTTGAAGTGATTCTATGAGTGATCCAATTATTGACGCATCAGCCAATTCCTTTATGATGTCGACATTTCCTCCATCTGGATTAATTTCATCTAAATCATTGGCTACTCTTGGCAGGTATTTTCTCGTGAAATTCCAACCAGCTTTTGCTACGGGATGATTATCTGCACTCGCCCCAAAATCATTTTTCTTGTTTTCCTTTTTAACTCCCTTGAACTTGATCCAGGCATATTTAGAATTTGACTCTGAAATTTTATGACTGTCTCCTCCATCTAGTTTGGCATAGCCAGAAATGTATTCAAAACTTCCTGTGCCGTTTCTATCCACATCTACCAAAAAGCGAAACTGAACCAAATCAGAGCCGCTCTTGAAACTACCTAAAGCCTTATTCCATTCTTCTGGTGTCAATTCCTGCTCACTGGCAATAACGGCCCAGGGTTTGCCTTCTTTGTCTCCATCGTCGTTATACAGTTTATCAGTAATATCTGAGTCTCCCACGACTTGTGAATCTTCTGTGTA
Source organism: Flavobacteriales bacterium (assembly GCA_965224545.1). Lineage (GTDB taxonomy): Bacteria > Bacteroidota > Bacteroidia > Flavobacteriales_D > Sanyastnellaceae > ASP10-05a. The sequence goes on from CBDCZM010000001.1 coordinate 777,463, forward strand.
TCCGAATATATTTGGTAAGTTCTCACTGGCAACATCCGAATCATCTGCCGTTCCAAGTACTCTGAACATTTGCATAGCTCGTTTATCCTGAACATACAGGTAGTCATCCGATTCAAATTCCAAGTTTATGGACCCTCCAGAAGGCAATAGAATTTCACTCATATGCCAAGCAGAAGCATAGTCATTTGCATTTTCATCCTGAACTACATAGGGAAATTCAGGTGTACTCGGGATAAGGGTATTTGTATTTTCACAAATAGCCTCCATATTGGATGGTTTGTAATTGCCCCACACGTCATACGCTTTTATGTCATAAGGGTAGTTCTTGTTCTCATAATTGAACTCGTATTTACTGAGTTTGGCTTTATTGCTTTTTCCATACGAGAAATAGACCTCTCTCAGTGTGAGTTTTCCGCCCTGATTTTCTTTTTCGATTATTCCATCTACTGATGCATTTGGGTTATTTCGTAATACACTATTTGGTAATACACTAGGTATCTCAAGCGGGTCATTCTCTGAATCCCATGTGTTTTCTCCGCTTCCCAATAAATAATCATACGTAAAATGCACTGTTTTAATCGGTTCTGCTCCTTCACCTGTTTGCGGATTGTACTCTCCTAGTGTAGTGTATTCTGGTAATGAATATAGTGTTACAGATTCCAGTTTTTCCATAGATTTAGAATCCTCACCTCCATGTTCACCTCTTGCGCTCAAAGCATCTTTTCTGGGAGATGTTTTAAAAATGGCTATGTGTGTTTTGGTTTCAACACTTGATAGGTATGCTAGGTTCTTTTCCCCATAAGTGTAGTTTCCTTTGTTATCATTTTGCTGACTCTTGAACCCTTCATTAAAATTAGCTTTGTTATATGGTGTTCTCCATTGGTAGTTTTCTATGGACTTGTAGTTAAACTTGGTATAGTTGCCATAATCATTATAGGAAGGGCCTGGTTCATTATCGCTATCTGAATAGTCGGTAGATAGAATTTCCGTAATGACATAGGAATGCGCATATGGAGGTAAGGTTTTAGCCAAGAAATAATTATCGAGTCCGTTTTGATTATCGGCACTGGCATCCCCTTCTGTGTATTCAACCAAGCCTTTATCACAAGGATTTATACTCCGACCTTCTGCATTGAAGGTCACCTCTTTGTGTTTGGTATTAAACAGCGGTTTTCCATATACATATCTGGAGCCATCATTTTTAAGCACGGTGACCTCTCCTATTTGGTCTTCATATCCACTGGTGGCTCCTGTGTTATCAGCGGCAGGAGTAGTTATAATATTCTCTGGACGCACCGCATAATTCACCGCCTGTCTTACTGACAGATAACTAAATAATTGGTTTCTTTTCTTCCTCTTTTTTTGCTTGTAACGTTCGTTTGAATTCGGACTTTCAATGGCTGTCCCATTGGATTTTTCTAGGGTATTTAAAGCCCTTCCTAATGTTCCGAGTTTTACTCGAACAGGATCATACCCACCGATTTTTTCCAGAAATGTATGTGGAGAACTAGGTGCTCCATCCAAAATCATTTCATCATCCACTGCCAGCTCACCAACTTCTTTAAAATAAGAAGGTTCGAAATTAGATGCTGTGTTTTCTCTTCTCTCAAATTTCAAAGACTTTCTGGCTTCGTTATTCTTTGTCCATTCTCCACTCTCATTATTGGAGATGTTTACAATTACATCCGAACCCAATTTGATTCCAGCACCTCCACCAAACTCTATTCCTCCACTTCCATCTTGACCTGTAGACTTTACGTAGGCATCATGCAGCACTCCTACATCATTCCTATATGGTCTAAATTGGCCACTTACCCCTTGGCCCGAAGCTGAAAAAATATCATAGGTGTGATTGGTGATTGGCAACCTTTTCACATTCTCGTTGTATGGTCCATCATTATCTCTATTGAAATCGTGTTGATCCGCTTTTCCAGAAGAATTTTGCTCGTAGATATAGCCATAAGACCTAACACTTTTATCTCGCTCACCATCCTTCAGCTTAGAATTAGAATAATACCCTGAAATTTCACCATTGATATCTACACCAAAAATATCGCCTCCCCCTTCTACATTGAAGGAAATGGCTAAGTTGTTTTTAGCTGTTTGAATATTTGGGGAGTAGGTATTGGGTAACAAACTGATACTAGTCCCTGTAGAAACACCCCCTTCACTTCTGTCTTCTTTGTCACTGTTTTCATCAAAATTTCTATCTACCTTATTTCCAATGCTTGAAGACATCGTCAGACCTGTAAAACCTGATTTGGAATTAAATCCAAGTCCAAGGTTTCCAGAAGAAACATTGTCAATTCCATTTTGTTGACTTTCAGTAGCTGATAATCCTACAGAAGCTCTTACATCCAACCCATCATCACCAGATCCAATTGAAATAGCAGGCTTTGCTACAAATTGTGTGTTCTTAGCCATAAACGATTTTTCCATCGCTGCATTTATGCTGAGTCCTATGTTTAAACCAATGCCATTGTAACTGTTCCAATTCGCTCCTATTGATGCTGTTATATTTGCACCTCCAAGGCTTATTCCAAAAGTTTCCACATCAGGAGAAAATTCTATTCCATAAGTTTTATCTGTTTTGATATTAAACTCATTTCTAACTCCTAACCCGTTAAAATCATCTGGAAGCCCTCTCATATTTCTATTGATTACTCCGGGATTAACGTTCCAACCAAGCCCCACCCAACTGGCTTCTTCGTCCATAGAAACTCCTGAATTATAGCTTATATTGATAGGGTATCCTCCTACATCTAGTAGTGGAATATTATAGTTAAAGTCTCCAGTGCTAAGATTCACCAAGTCAGAGGTACTTATAGGTGTAAACGAACTTACTTCTGGCTGTGACGGTCCTCCTGTAAGAGCCCAAGTAGCAGTAGCAAACACACAATCTAACACCATCAACAATGAGAATACAAGCGCATTAATCGCTATTATTCTTCTATTTCGAAATACTTTCATAATCTAGTCTAGTTTGAATTTTAATGGAATACCTGTAAATAACTGGTCATTCCAAATCAGTTTTTTGGGCCGTTTATTGTTTTCTTTTTTAAAAGCCAAACTCACCGTAATATCTTTTCTAATGTTATAAGTTCTCTCCCAATGGGCTAAAGAACACTCCAACGTGTCACTTCCAACTATTAGAGATAAGTCACTAGCTAAATTGTTTGATATATAATTAACTCTTGACCCAAAATCATCAATAGAGTGCAGTTCTTCAAGAATTGGGTTTTTAACCCCTCCTATATTCGTTATTCTTAAAAAATAGTAATGACTACCTCCATATTCAGAGTAGTCTTTTCTCTCAGCACCCATTAACTCAGCATATTTATCACTCGATACAGGTAGAACACTTATTTCCAAGTTATCATTTATAACTTTAGTTAGTGGTTCGCTCACATTGTATTTATAGATGAATGCCATTAATACAAATAGCACCATAGCAGTCACGATAATGATTAACCATTTTCTCATTCTCCTTCATATTTTTTGTTGGCATACTCAATGAATTTATCGGTCATATCCTTGTTCTCATCAGCATAAAGTATAGTACCATTTCCAGTACCTCCCATAAGTAGAGAGATGTGATTCTCTTTCCCAAATTCTTTGAAATATCCATTTAAAATCCCCCAAATTTTGCCATCCGAATCCTCCACCAAAGCATTAATATGGCTTTGCTGCTCCTGCTGTAACTGTTGATATTTGTAGACCAATCTTCTATAATCTTCAGTTTCTGTATTATTCTCTAATTTTAACTCAAGCTCTGTGCTATCTAACCTAGAGTCATACTTCTTTGATTCCGACTCTGTCTTTTCTTTTAATTCTACACTCAAATTAAATTCATTAAAAGCTCTAACTGCATCTATATATTTAGTATCACACTCCTGACAGCAACTGCTTGTAAAAAGCACAACACAGACAAAAAAATATTTCCAAATCAATTCCATTTTTCTCACTAATTCTGAAGGGTATTAACTGCACCTATAATCACACTGTTCTGTTTTCTAAACTTTGAATACAATTTTTCGCCATCTGGCGTGATGACTTCCAGCGTATATACACCTCCAACTAGTAATTCACTTGCGTCTATACAGAATTCATTATTCCCTATTCTGACAGCACCTTCAGATAAGGAAACTTCTGAAGATACGTTCTTATGAAATCTGTCATAAACCGCATAATTCAATGTTTCATTTTCATTACTTTTTCTGTTATAGAATGAAAAACAATAGTTCTTTTTTACATCTGTCACGTAAGCCGATGGTTTTGATTTCAAAGATGTATATTGAGCAAAGATTGGCTCATTCGTATCTAAAGAGGATGTATAAATATCCTTGATGTAGGAAAAGGCTTGAGAAAAGCCAAGTTGAAAATGAAGCGAACTAATATCTTCGGCTGTGAGAGTTGAACTGGAAATTATATTCAACTCATTATATATAGAAAGTACCCCAGCATTCCACTCAAAATAGATTTGATCTTCAAAAAACATTTCCGTTGAAACGTCAGACTTAACCCCTTCTTCTATTGGAAAAAGTTGATTCCCATCTAAATGAACCCCATATATAATTTCCTCCGTTTCAGGATCAGCAAAACCTATATCGACTCCTTTTGAAAGACCTGCTTTGAATGATATCCATTCATCGCTCTCCCCAGTAAATGCAGTGTTCAACACAAGTTTGGCATCGTCAACGTTGGATTTATAGTACCCTCCTTCTTCTATGGCTACCCCTTGATTAAAATTGGGCAGTGGTTTATATCCGAAAAGAACTCTTTTAGAATCTACACCATCTTCTTTTGGCACATGTACTGCCGTAGATAAAGGAGTTTGACCATAATAATTGCTGTAATTCTTTTTGAATGCCTTTTCATAGGAAGGATCTGTAGGCGCACTGTTCGAATCATATTGAGCCTTTGTAATGTATGCATCACCCCAATAAAAATCTTCATAATCACTGATTTCGCCATAAAACTGATGTCTGGCTACTGCTTCGGTTTCGGAAACAGCCTCTACTGTTAACAGATCAAAATTGGAATGAGGTTGTGACATCCTTAAATCATTAAATGATATCCCTTCAATCCTACCATTTGCAGAAAAGAACTCTAATACTTCAGGAATAGGTCGCTCCCCCTGATACAGTAGAGCATCATCTAAATAATAATTCACACTTGTTGGATCGAAAACAATCTTTATTTTTTGACCCAATTGTATTTGATCAGCACTGCTCTCCAAGACAATGCTACTTTGGTGAAAAATGTAAAACTTGTTGGTCTCATTTCCATTGAAAGAAGAACCAAAGAAAAAGGCATAATCCAGCTCAAAGATGCCTGAGTCATCATTTGAGTCAAACATGATAATTCTCCAGTCACTCTCTAAATCTCCGTCAACCGTATATTCAAATACTACCTGATCGTTAGCGTCGGGAACAAAACGACCTGTGGGAAACTCATTTGAAGCATTTCCAATGGAGGGAGTTGTCACATGTCTCCTAATGGTATTGTTTTCAAAATTGTAATCAACCCTGCTGTAATTTCCCGAAGAAGGGTCTATGCCAGAAACCACTGCGGGATACATGATTGGAAAATTTGTACGCAGGTTTTTCACTGATTCTCCAGGCATAAGAATGATGGACTTAATGATATATTTTTCATTATTGCTAACAACTCCTGATGAGATTACATTTCCATTTTTGCGAAACTCCACTAGCCCTTGAGATCCTAAATAGGCTATCTCGAACACATCTCCTGGAACCGCTCTAACTCCTGCTAATCGAAAAACAGACATATTATTAAATACATGAACCCTTCTATTTTCCTCTGAGAAATAAAATCCAAAATCCAAAATAGAAGCAGATTCTATGTCTCTGGATGTACTTACCAACCCAAAGCGAATAGCCTCCTTAGATTCAGGAATAACATATCTAATTATTCCATCTTCATTACTCTGAATACTATTCAATGATATAGCGTAATTATCCGTCCAAGAAGGTGTTTCTCCAATTTTTTCTATTGAATTCAAGCTTCTTTTCTGAACCATATTCAACAATTTGTCATAATAGACACTTTCGTATTCGTCTAACTGTAGAGGAAAATCTGTTCGGATGTTTGAGATATTAGTATTTGGCTCATTGAGAAAAGCACTCACCTGATAAGACACGGGCACAAGAACGGTAGTTTCATACGCTTTGAATCCATTCACCAAATAACTGGCTTTATTTGTAGTGGCATCAAATTCAATTCTGAGTTTTGTTCCTGATATTTTTGCACCAATATCCTTTACTATAATACCATTCTCAACAATTCTGATTTTTCTTCGGGATAAACGAAACCCAAATTTGAAGTGGCTATTCCCATTTTCAGTAGCACTTTTTTGAGCCATCCCAAACAGCGAAAGATGATCAGTTCCCACAGATTCATCTGTTATTTCATATTCTACAAAACCACTGCTTCCTAGTTCCAAAACATTTGCTGAATAAACATATGCATTGGACCATGACTTATCTATCAGTTTCTCAAATCTTTCTTCTTCAGGATAATACTCTAATCCTTCAGCAACTCCTACCTTAATTGGGTCTCCTGGTTCTAAGGTTACTGGAACAAACTCTGGAATAGTTGAGAGAAGATTTGAAATTAACGCGCCCTGTTTTTTCATCATGACTGAAACACGTAATTCTCTGGGCTCTTCATTTGTATAGGACAAAACAGACTGCCCGTTGACCAAATAATCTACAGACTCTCCGCCATTACTTACCTTAAGCGACAAATCAAAACTAGATGTGTTTTGAGAAAACACTCCCACTACTCCCTCATTTTGACCATTATAGAATACTTCTATCAACGAACCACTAATGGAAAAACCATATTCTAAACTAGATGTTTTTTTAGATGTACTATAAGGATGCGTATATCCTATGAACTTTTTAGTCTGCACCTGTCTTTCTATAGTGATCGAAATTTCTCCGTCAGAACCAGAATCCAAAATGTTTTTAGTATGAACAATTCCAAGAAAATTATTCGAAACAGTACGTTCTAAGGAGTTTGACGCGGCATCATAAGAGAAATCTGATGACGTATCTACGCCATCGTACACAACAGGCGTCAGTTGACTGTAAACCTGAAGAGAGCTTATTACCAAAACCAATAAAAGGCATAATCTATTCATTATAATTTAGTTAACTTGTTAAGGAATACTATATAATTGTGATTGACACTATTCACTTGAAACCTCTTGGACACTTTGAATTACCTCTCCTGCAGCGTTTAGCAAGTCAACACTACATGTATAATATTCAATGTATGTATGACTGCCTATAGGGAGAAACACAGAGTTTCCAGTGTATTCTATGCTCGGATCTGCTAAAATCTCTTCGATGGTCTTCGTCACATTTACAATTTCGGCTCCATTATACATTACAGTAGCATGGAAACTAAAAACTTCTCCTGGTTGAAACCCTCCAACATAAGCTATCAAATTCTGCAATACATTCTCTTGATTATTTGTCACTTCACTTGGCTCTTGTACTAAGAACAAATTCACTTCTCCCTGATTTTGAGACCATGTTAAAACTGAAATGAACATTGTCATCACAACTGTAAGCGCATAATTTTTCATATGGTATTTTATTTGTTATTCTTTTATTAATGAATAAGATTCCTCACCATTCTCGTTTTTTATTGAGACAGAATAAGGCCCCAACTCACACCCTTCACTTCGCTTTAAAGGAAAAGTGATACTATTCTTTCTTCTAACAATACCTGGAAAAAGATCAATATCTGAAAGGGTGTATTGAAAGTCAATATCTGAACCGCAGGCATCGCTATATGAAATATCAAATGAATTCGCCTGATTTAGCTCAAAACCACTAACGATCATTTGGTAATCATAGATAATAGAAAATTCATCTGACTCTGTGAGAAAATTCTCTTCCAATTCAAAAACAGTATTAACCTCAATAGGTGAAACTAGTTTTTTAATGATTTGGACTTGGATATCGTCCTGAGCCTTAACAGAATAGCAGCCCAAAAAAAGTAGCAGAAAAGCAAATCTTAGCATAATTTAACATTTATTCAACACTAAAAATAGTCCCATTTAAATGGAATTTCCAAAATCAAGATATCAATATTTTGTTAAAAACTCACAAAGACCATTGTATACCAGCAAATTAAATGTTAAAAACTATCTCATTTTAAATATTTTTTTAATATAAATCTCCCCCACTCAGAAAATGAAGAGTGAAATTATTTAACTTCTTCCCGAGTGGTTTTGCTCTTTTCAGCAAGGATCACTTAGGCGCATAGAACGGACAAAGAGAACCACCTACAACAAACGAAGGTGAACCCTCTAAATCTAGTTTGATATTAGACAGTTCTTCAGCTTATTGGTAAACAATTCTATTTGTTGTTTGAGAATTTGTTTCCCCTTTTTGTACAGAAATGAATGGTGCTAATATAAAAGTATAGAATCTGCCTTTTCACTAACTTTGGTAACTACAAAACATTTAGCTTTTTATGGAAGAATATGAGATTGACCTAATTTTCGACAAGAGCGATTTCGAAAAAATTTACTTCGAAAATGGTGAAGGGAATTATTTTAAAAGCCCAATAGTAAAACCTGCGGTACTTCCTTTTGTATTATCTACCGTTTTTCCGCTCACTACTTGGTGCTACTATTTAACTCACCCGAAATCATTTACACCTCTTTTCTTTGGATTATTTTTTTTCACAGTCTTCTTGTTATTCTATATCAATAGAGCTATTGAACTTTTCAATTGGAAAAAAGGAATCAAACATTTTTTTAAAACTCAAGAACAAGTCAAAAAAAACACTTTAATTCTTACTGAAAATTCTTTCACCTTGATTCAAGATTCTACCAAGACAATTGAATTATGGAAGAGTCTAAAGACGATTTCAATTCACGACACACACATCTCAATTATCGGAAGTCAAACTTACATGCTTCCTGAAAAAAGCATAGACGCAAATGACTATTCAATCATTCTCAAGTTTAGTGAAAAATGGACTAGGTAAATTCCTGTGTGCTCTAACTAAATTAAAATTTTCTGCTCTTAAATTGTATTTTACATGCTCACTCTATAATAAGCTCCATCTAAAGAAAACTAATTTAATATTCTCTTATTATGTCAGTTGTCTTGAATAAAGTACTTTTAAACTGCACAAACCACTCTAACCTCATATGTCAATCTGCTTATGTCTGCGTCTACCTCTCAAACCACTCCTATGAACGAAGAACTCGGAAATATTATCCCCAATTTTGATTTTTCCAGTATTACCACTGTGATCAGTTTAATTGCATTTCTTTTTGCTGTTTACTTGTCTTATAAAGTGATCAAGCTAAAACAAAGAACCAAGCGTATTGAGCTCTCGGCAGAAGAAGATAGAAGCCAATTGGTGGAAAAAGAAATACAAGAACTTAATACTCTTCGAAAGCTAAATACAGACAACCTGAACAAAGAGCAAAAGGTAATGCTGATCTTGACTGAAATGAAGTCAATAGCTAGACAAAGGCTTTTAATCATTTCTGGTGTGGTCATCGGTGTCGCTCTTATTTTGTTTTCTCCAAATGTGAAAGCCTATGTTGATCATTATTTTGGCAATGCAACTGGAAAAACTGAATGTAATGACGAATGTAAATCGTTATTAGGAAGCATCAATAGCGACTACAAAACCTACGAAATCAAAGTAACTACTGTTTCTGACTCCATGGTTGAATGGAGAAACCAGCTTCCTTGGAATGAGATAACTAGATCTCAATGGGCTCGTGCATATAACACCTATAATTCTTTGAGAGATAGTATAGAAGTAATGAGGGAAATCCGTAAGCAACAACTCTCTCAATTTGACATTTCTGAATCCATTGTTTCCATGTTTGAAAATCTGGATCAAAGAGCTATGGAAAAAACACACAGAAAAGTAAGGAGTGGACTTGATAACATTAGTCAGTGTTATAAAGACGTCTTTCCTTTAGACGAATCTTCAGAAAAAGGCATGAATGAAAGGAACATTTGTGCTCAAAAAATAATTGATTGGAAAACAGAACTTAACGAAGATCTTGTAGAACTAAATCTATCACTAAATCATTTTCAAAATGAAATCTCTCCATACATACTTAATTAGTAGCTTCTTTTTACTAATTGTCATTCTCTTAGGCAACTGTAAAAAGGAAGACCCAGCTGTTTGTTCAGAAACTTTGACTGATACATTAATATTTGAGACTATAGATACGGTTGAAATAGTTCCTCCTGCACAATTTATAATGGCAATTCCAAATAGCGGCATCCCAGGCGATACAATCAAGATTATAGGGAATGGATGGAATCTGGAAGATGGAAATTCTAATGTTCTCTTTGGAGAGACTTCTGCAGAAGTAATTGAAATTATTCAAGGAACAGTATTGTGTGTCAAAATACCAGATCTGGCAGATGGAGAATACCAGTTAACGGTGGAACAGGATTCAGATGAATTTCCTGGAGTGAGTTTATTCTCCATTACTTCGGCCGCTCTCCTCTCCCCCATTTATAATGGGCTGGCTCCTTCAGAAGTAATAATAGGAGATACGGTTGAAATCTATGGAGTGAATTTTCAATCAGGATCGGTGGTGTCAATTAATGGTACACCTGGAACTTTTATTCCTGAATTGTCAAATGAATATATAATCTCTTTCGAAGTTCCTAATTTTATAGAGCCAGGAATAGCTAGCGTATGGAATGGGGTATCTCAAAACACCTTACCAGATTATCCTTTAACTCTGAGAACCTCCGACAGTCAAATTACTAGAGTGACTCCTTTTCCTGGATATGCTTATGCTGGAGGTTCACTTTTTTTTGAAGGAGAGAATCTAGAAGGTATGGAAGTAATTATCAATGGGAATGCCATTGATAATGGGAATGAGGGGGAGTTCAATACAGTTTATAATCATTCTGAAACTTCTTTCGCATATAGAATTCCAATGGACATGGCCGAGCAGACTGTTGAAATCGAAATTTATGATGAAGCTTTGCTAGTTTATTCTGACAACCATTTGATACGAAGTACTTCTCAAGGCTCATCTATTCTCACTTCTGATACAATTTTCAGAGAATCTACTATTGTATGGCCTGAGAGTATCAGTGATAACTGGCTAAACATTCAAAATGACCTTACGGAACTTGATGGCGTCGGATCAAATTTCTATTTTGAATGCATGAGGTTATCCCATCAACCAGAATTTCCAGAAGAAAATACTGGTTGTATGTATTACTCTAACGAACTGGAATCTGATTCCACCCCAATATTTGAATCTAGTGCAGATATAAATGATTTGATAGTACTTCCCAACCTAGATTATTTAGAGCTTTCCACATCTGATAATCTTGTGTTATCGGGAAGAATGATTAGAAGAATTTTACCAAACGGAGGAGACTCATTGTTAATATCGCTAGAGGATGCCAATGGATACCATTATTATTTCACTTCATGGACTAGTTCCGAATTAGCTGGTTTTACTGACAACACGGATGCAAGCTGTCAATAACGACACCCTAACAGATTTTTCACCATTCTGTTTTCAATGGTAAAATCCATGTATTCTCTTTAAATGGGCTATAAGTTACTTTGGTTAAATCAATTGTAGGGTCTATGATATATTGTGGCTTCCTACCATTAAAAGATGTTTTTATCTTACAATATACCTGAATGTCCTTGAGCTGCTTTTTATTTGTCCTTCGCAGCTCTTCATTAAGATGTGCTCCTATCCAATTCGCAAATTGCCAAGCCATCACCGGAGTTTTTGTCATTTTAGCTATCTGACCATTGCTGATTTTTGAATTTATCATTTGGTAATCAAGAGTCAACTTTTGTCCACTCTCTCCTTCTACTAATAAAAATGAGATCTCCTCGCCCCCCCTATTTTGAACCTTCATATGCCAAGCAAAATTTCCAGCAATACCTGTCCAAATGACATTCTCCGTAAGTAAATGATGACGTAATGGAAACAAAAACTGAAAAGCGAAGTACAGCCCTAAACCGTATATCACCAGTTTATTTCTAGGAACGAAACTGGCTAAGGAGCTCGAACTTTTTTGGGTTTTGCTCGGTGCAAAAATTGATTTTATTCTTTTTATCGTATCTCCTTCGGGATCGAGGAAAATCACCATGTAAGCGATGACCAAATAGGGAAATATTTCAATATTATCAAATAGAATCCCATTCATTACATTGAACAAAATCAATCCAATAATTGCAAATCTTCTTGTCTTCTTAATGAGAAGGAAAAACCCAATAAACAAATCAAATATCAAACCTCCATAAGTAAAAAAACTTATAGCAAATTCACTACTTAAAAAACCATTGGGGCTCCAATAGTTAAATGTACTCCTCAAAGGTTCTTTTAATACCAGCCAGTCAGGATTCAACTTAGCAATTCCACCAAAAAAATAAACAACAAATAGCTGAATCCGCAGTGCATTTATCTGCCAAATAGGAATTATCTTTTCTCTGAGTTGGTTCTTTTTTCTAATAGAAAAACTTCTGTCAGCATCTGCAAAAACCAGCAAAAAACTTAGTAGAGAAATCAGGTAATAGTGGTTGTTATAATGTCCTCTACAGCATAATAAAAAGTACGTGAACAAGATGAAAAAAACCAGTGATGCCCATCTGGAATAATATCCAATCATAATGCAGATAGCTGCTATAACCAGAACAAAATGAATGGTATTAATCACAAATTCTCCAGCTGGACTTATAAATTCAAAATAGTCATAGCTAAAATGGAATAATGGTTTTGTCAACAAGTTTAAAAAGGTTCCGCTGGAATAAAACATTAACATTTCTACGATCATTAATGCACCAAATAGGCACCTAAATAACCCTAATGAAAAACTATCGACGTTTTTAAATAAATGGTCCTTTATCATCATAATTGGGCTAGCCTAAAGTCTATAAGGAACTTGTATTATTCTCATGAAAAACATATCAACGCTAATGTGGCTTATCTATGGATAAAACCGGCACATTGTAGCGTATTGAAACGATCATTTGCACTAACCGTTTTCGCTTTTATTAAATTCATTCTGAATCCTCCTCAATAGAGGCAACTTCATCTTCACGTACCTGCATGATCGGATAATAATCCATAGTATTCCCCTCAATTACTTTTTTCAAGGCTTCTATATTCTTAGTCTCCTGAGCAGTAAAAGAACCTCCTAGTCCCTCCATAAGGGCAAACATAGACTTCGTCACTATACCCTTACCAATTCCCTTAGAATCTGTTGTTATAGTGGTGATTCCGTTGTTTTCTTTGAAAAAAATTGTTTGCTCGAAATCCATAAAATCACTATCAAAATCCATTTTAACATGATCGAATTCCTTTACAGAAACAACTGTTTCAATCATTTCAAAATCTGGCTGGCCATGGCCAGGATTAACGATGACTTTGTATTTACTACCTACTGTTCCTTTTTCTCCACTCACTAACTCAATGCTTTTAAATCCATCAAGCCATTGCTCATATTTAGATCCATCTAAAGAAACAGCCCACGCCTCTTTCAAAGGCTTATTTACAGTGACTTCGTGACCATAGCTAACAGAAGGTTTGATTAATCCAACTGCAAAAAAAATGATCACAAGTCCGATAATTGTTAAAAAAATGTATTTAAGGATTTTCATCTTTTATAATAATTTGTTTGAAAGGTTCTCTGAAAATTAAGATAAATACTCGTTGTTTTTTGCTTTAAATCAAAAAGTTAACTAGAACTACTTTTTTACCTGATTCAATTAAGTCACATATTTCCCTGAATACGAATATCTCTCTTGGGTTGTATCAGGCAATTAAAAAATAAAACTAAGCCTTCTTTAAATACTCACTTGGAGTCATCTCAAATTGCGCTTTAAAAGCTTTATTAAATGCTTGCCGAGTATTGTATCCTGATAACTCTGCTATTTCAATCATTGAATGAGAACCTTTATCCAATAACTCAATGGACTTTTTTAATCTGATTGCCCTGATAAAATACACTGCGCTCTGACCAGTTAATGCTTTCAATTTCTGGTGTACGCTATTTCTATTCAGCGCGAGTCCTTTGCATAATTTCTCCACAGTAAACTCAGGATCGGATATGTTTTTCTCAACCAACGTTGTTGCCTTGTCTAAAAACTGTTGATCTACTGGGCTGATTGTAATCTCTTTAGCTGGAAGAAATATATTCTTGCTAAACAGCCTTCTTAACTTCTCACGCTGGGCAATTAAATTACTTGCACATATCACTAGTTCCTCTTGATCAAATGGACTTTCGATAAATATATCAGCACCATGATGAAAGCCGTCTGCTCTTGATTGCGTACCTCCAATAGCATCTACTAAAACAATAGGAATATGGCTCGTACTCAACTCATTCTTGAGTTTTTTAGCCAACTTTAATCCAGCCAAATCAGGAAGCAGCGAACTTATGATGATGTCAGGAACTTCCTCTAAGGCCAGAGAAATTCCTTCATTATCGGTATTCGCAGTAATTACATTGTAATCAGACTCAAATAGTTTTCGGATGTATTCTTGTCTTTCACTGTCATTTTCTACCAATAGAATAGTCCATGGATGTTGACGGAGTGACTCCTCCAAAACTTCTTTTTTCATATAGTTGGAAGTCACCAATCCTTTATGTTGCTTTTCTGTCAAAGAGAGTTTTTCTCCTTCCTCAGTGTTCGTTTGATCAAAAAGTAAGAGCTGATTCCCTGTAGAAATGTCAATTACGGCTCCAGTTGTCTCCACAGACTTCACCCCAAATGGCATTAATGATACAGAACTCAAACTCACTAGCATGCCTCCTGTGCTAGAAACTTTGGTAATGCTTTTTTGTTCAATAACCCTGATGTATTCTCCGTCATATCTCTTTATTCTATAAGTGAAAATCTGTCTGAGATTTTTCAGATATTCAGTGTCATAATCTTTTGTCAAGATCATGAATTGTTCTATCATATACGAACAATATGGAGCGTCTTCAGGATGCACCACCGCCATAAAAAATTCAAGCACTCCCATATCCTGAACTTCTTTCAACGTCAGCCCCATTACTTTCTCCGCGCTATCATTGAAATAGACATATTTGAAATTTTGAAAATCAAACAGAAAGAAAAACTGATCATCGAAAAAATCAAGTTCTTTTATTCTTGCCTCAACATCAACAATGTCAACCTCGTCAGCCCCAATATTTACCTCGCTGCGAATGGCATTAAATACTTTCTGTACCTCCTTTCTAGCTTTATCCATAAGTCATCTAACATTTATGAATTACAAGGTTAAATGTTAAAATGGAATAAACCCAGAAAATTTATGAGGAGAATAAGTAACGATTAAATAAATCAACCTTCACGTACAAGCCATGATCACAGAAAATCAACATATTTTTTCAGTGAGAATCACCTTTATACTTCACTAATATTCTTTAGCTATTAAAGAATTTAAACAACCATGCCAAGCCTCTATTCCTTAAAGACAAAATAGCATGGCATGGTCTATTTAAATATAGATTCGGCGATAAATTCAATCAATTTTTGTTATACCTGAAATTGCAAAATGCTACTAACTCTTTAGTGATGTTCTGATGCTCTTTAGTTTGCTTTACAATGTCATCTTCCTCCGACCCTAAAACAATATTATAGTTATTCTCTCGAGCATATTCGTTCACGAAGACATTAAGCTTTTCCCAAATTTGATTGACGCATAAGTCGTTAAGATCCTTCAAATTTTCTTCTATAGAGCGTTCTATTTCTTGAAACTCATCATACTCTTTGTGAAAAGGATTTACATCTTGCTCTGTGGAATCTGCCCCATTGATACTTTGTTCCAAAATCAATAGCTCTTTCCTGATTTTTTCCAGTTCTCCTACTTTTTCTTCTTTATTCTCTTGAAGTATTAGATTTAATTCCTTCTGATAATCAAATTGATTAAAGAGTTCTGAGGTCGTGGCGTACACCTCTTTACTTTTCTCAGTTGAAGTTACTCCATCTATCACTAAGTATACGACTACCAACAGAAGTATAAGAGCATTAATGACAGGAAGTTTAAACATGCCTTTCATTGACTAAATTTTAATCCAAATAATTATAGGTATGAGAAGGTGGGACTCTGCCTGCTGAATGATAATTTTCGAAAGATGCATCTTGAGATGAACAACTCAAAGAACATAAATAATAACAAAGACATTAGAACAAACTCACTTAAGATGCTCTTACTTCAATTAAAAATCAACTAATTACAAATTTCAGCCAGGATAAAGCGGATAAAATCAACTGATGTCATTTATTTAGAAACTCATGTCATTTATTTTTATAAAATCAATGCAAAAAGGTCAAACAGCATGAATTATTTGGAAGCGACCTAGTTCTTTCTAGTATATTGACTTGGAGTCATGTCAAATTGGGCTTTAAACGCTTTGTCAAATGCCTGCCTGGTA
Organism: Flavobacteriales bacterium; assembly: GCA_965224545.1. Classification (GTDB taxonomy): domain Bacteria; phylum Bacteroidota; class Bacteroidia; order Flavobacteriales_D; family Sanyastnellaceae; genus ASP10-05a. The sequence goes on from CBDCZM010000001.1 coordinate 793,914, forward strand.
TTATAACCAGATAATTCAGCCACTTCAATCATCGAGTAAGACCCATTATCTAATAACTCAATAGCTCTTTTTAATCGAATGGCCCTTATAAAGTAAACCGCGCTTTTTCCAGTTAGAGATTTCAACTTTAGATGTACGCTATTTCTATTTAGAGAAAGCCCTCTGCATAGTTTCTCCACGCTAAATTCTGAATCAGAGGCATTCTCCTCCACCAACACTCTGGCCTTATCCAAAAATTGTTGATCCATTACATTAACAGTGATCTCTTTGGATGGAAAAAAGATATTCTTGTCGAACAATCTTCTTAATTTTTCTCGCTGTGCAATTAGATTATTTACACTTATGATCAGTTCATTTGAATCGAACTGATGTTCAATAAACACATCTGCACCATGATCAAAACTACTAGCTCTTGATTTAACACCGTCAATGGTATCTATTAAAACAATGGGAATATGACTGGTAGCTAGTTCATGCTTAAGTTTTCTGGTTAGCTCTAGCCCTTCAGTATTAGATAACAACGAACTTATAATTATATCTGGGATTTCACTTAAAGCCAGAATTAGGCCATCACTTTCAGTATCTGTTGATAGTACTTTGTAGTCTGGCTCAAATAACTCACGAATTTTTTTTTGTCTTACGATATCATCCTCCACTAATAATAAAGTCCAGGACTGTTGCCGAATTGACTTTTCCAAGACCTCTTTTTTCATATAATTTGAAGTCACGAGTCCCTTCCGATGCTTCTCGGGCAAAGAAAGCTTTTCTCCTTCCTCGGTAGTTGTCTGGTCAAAAAGCAAAAGTTGTTCTCCTGTCAAAATATCAATTACTGCTCCTGTAGTTTCCATAGACTCAACTCCAAAAGGCATTAATGAAACTGAACTTAAACTCACAAGCATTCCTCCTTTATTCGAAACTTTGGTAATGCTCTTTTGTTCCATCACTCGAATGTATTTCCCATCATACCTCCGAACTCGATAGGTGAAAATCTGTCTTAGATTTTTTAAATAGTCTATGTCATAATCTTTTGAAAGAATCATGAATTGCTCAATCATGTGGAAAGTATAAGCGGCATCCTCTGGATGTACAACTTTCATCACGAAATCAAGCGCACCCATTTCTTGTACTTCTTTTAGTGTCATCCCCATCATCTTTTCTCCACTATCGTTGAAATAGAGATATTCGAAATTCTGAGAATCAAATAGGAAAAAAAACTGATCATCAAAAAAATCAAGTTCTTTGAGTCTGGCTTCAATATCTACAATATCAATTTCATTAGTCCCAATGTTCGCCTCACGCTGAACAGCACTAAATACTTTCTGTAATTCCTCTCTTACCTTATTCATGAGTGTTTTGACATTTCTGAATTACAAGGTTAGGTCTTATATAGAATAAATTCATGGAATCCACAAAAGTCACGTAGCCATTATCTTTTTTCAAAGACCTTTACTACTCCTCCCCAATCGACTCCAGATACTCTTTACTAAAATCCGTTCTCAATTCGATCCACATGGGTAAGTGGTCTGACATTTTATAGGTTCTCCAGGTTTTGAAACTCGAACTTGGTTTAAGTCCATTGCCTCTCTCTCCCCTGTAAATGTCTTCTTCTGATAGTTTGAATACATGCTCGTAAAAATCGAAAACATTCGCCCCATTAATATCTAAACGAGCATACTCCTGAATCCTAGATGGCTTCCAAAAAGCAATTTGATCATACGCTTTATCTCTCGCCACATTTGATCCTGGAATGGACTTTAATTCTTCAGGAACGATAAAACCATTTGACTCCAAAGCTTCCATTGTCGGATGATCTTTCCCAACAATGTTAAAGTCACCCAGCACTCCTAAAAACGACTTATCATCAAATTTGAACTCGGATTTAGCCTTATCTGCCAGTGCTTTTGTCAATTGCTCTATCTCACTTCTTCGTTGCTCCAACTTGCTTTTTAAAGACGAATCCCCATAGTAGATGTGAACCGTACAAAGGTTCAATTTTAACCACCCACATTGGAAGGAAATTAAATATGGGGTCCTGGCAAACTGCCTCAACGAATCATCAAACGTATTCTCGGGAAACTTTAATCCAAACTCTTTCCCTGAGACTTTATCTGGAATCGCAACAGTCGCCTTTCCTTTAGAAGGACTTGTAACCACAGAGTTCTTCTTTACCACCAGCTTTGTGCCTTCTGGTATAACCAGCCTTGCATTTTCAGGTAAAGCTATCTCTAAATCAGCATTTAACTTTTTTTTCCCACTGACTGTTTTAATTCGTGCATCATAAGTTCCTGATAAATCAACGTTGGCTGGGAGTTCTACTTCCAATCCTTCTTCCAATTTTATTCTTTCCCCAAATGCAGCCCTAATCTTCGCACCCTCTTCCAATGTTAGTTCTCCCGCCACATTTCTAAACTGTACCCTTCGTTGATTGTACAAAAAAACCATTCGCTCTCCATTTCCTGCTGAGCCATCAGTTACATCAGAAGCGACATAATCCCAATCTGGTCCTAATATTTGGAGCATTTTCTTAAATTCCTTCATGTCCGACCTTACTTCCTGCAGAGCTACAATTTGAAAACTGGAAATGATTTCTGACATATAATAAAGCGATTCATAACTTCGACCACTGTATTTACCAGCCCCAAATTCTCTTAGATTCCAAGTGGCTATTTTTACAGATTGAGACGAATCTCCAGCAGCCCCAGATGCTTGAAAGTGCTCATCAAGAGCGCTTCTTAGCTGTATAAGTTTAGATGAAACTCTCTTTCTCTTTTTTTTGTCGGCAGCTGAAGTCGATTTTCCAATTTTCAGTTTCGAATAGAATGGCATAGGTAAGAATTTTAATTCCACTAAAAGTATGAAAAAACAAACAATCAACTCATTAACAATTTGTTAATGATCCTCATAAATCAACTCAAAAGACTCTTAACGTATGCCTAACCTCTGGTTAGAACGAGCGTCGTCATGTACCGTAAATCGGCTACGCTTACTGTTTTTAAGGGTTCTAAATATTGGAAATTATGATTCTCAATGAATTCATTTAACTTCTCTTCCGTCAGTAAATATCTTACCGAGTTATCTCTAAGTTTCCATAAACCTTCCTCTAGAAGTATAAATGGATTTTTAACCTTTATGTTAGAGGTCATTCGTATAAATAAGATTCCCCAATCCTCTAATAAATTTGATAGGTTAGCAATCATTTGATCAAAATGAGTATGGGAACTGGCAAAATGCAACACGGCATTGCAAATGATAAAATCAAATTTTCTCTCTGATCGATAATCTTCTATGGAAGAACAACTAAAACTGTGAGCCTGTTTAGGATATTGCTCTTTTAAAAAGTCAATGGCTTCTTTAGAAATATCGATAGCCGTCACATCATAACTCCTGTCCAACAAATACCTGATATTTCTGGCGTTTCCACAACCTGCATCTAATATTCGCGATTGCTCAGTCACTCTTTCTTTAAAGAATTGATCAAGTAAGTAGATATCAATGGACCTCAGTTCGGCTAATTCCTTCATTGGTGATGATTGAAACGCAAAGGAAAACAACTTTTTCGTCAAAAAAGGCATTGATCAATTCCATTCGATGAAATCGTTAGGAATAACAAAATATTAGAAATAAGTTTTTTAACTTCCCGAAAAACTAAACTGATGATTAAGAACATAATACTGGACTTCGGACATGGGGGATTGGATGAAAATGGAAAATACACGACCAATGGAAAACTCCATAAATTCAACGCAAAAGAAATAGCGTATGAAGGAGTAATTAATCGCGAAATTGGTGGAATTCTTCATGCCTACTTACGCTCTCTCCAACCTAAAATAAATATTGTGACCACAGTAGGAGCTGACGACTCTAGAGATCTTTCTCTAGGTTATCGAGTTCGAGTAGCTAATCAATATAAAGCTTCCGAAACTATCTTCATATCCATCCATTCAAATGCATTTAATGGTCAAGCTGGAGGGTTCGAAATATTCACTACGAAAGGCGTGACAAAATCGGATAAGCTTGCCGAAAGCATAGCAAATGAAGTAGAGCCTTTTTACAAAGAGCTTGAACTAAAACTCAGATATGACACCACCGATGCAGACAAGGACAAGGAAGTAGATTTTTATGTTCTGAGAAAAACCAACTGTCCAGCTGTTTTATTGGAATGCTTATTCTTCGATAACTATGAGGAGTACAAACTTCTCATCGATCCAGAATTTCAAAAGGAATTGGCTTGGAATATATTCACTGGAATTAAAAACTATATCACGTCAATAATTTAGAAAAATAAAAGTGCTAATTTATTTGTATAGTATTAAGCTCCAAAAATTTACCTGTTACATCTATTTTACAAGAGAAAAACACATAAACATCTCTTGGAAAAGAAAATCTGATTTGCATTGAAAATCGATTAACTTCGTATCTGCTATTAGTACTACCCCTTGTCTAGGTTTGGTTAAATCTTATTTCTTTTTACACATGATCTATTACTTAAGATGTATTCTTGTTGCCCAATTTCTTTTCTTTTTTTCTAACGTATTCGCTCAACAATTTGCAGACAAATTGCCAGCCTATAATTACTCAGGTTATTCGTCACACATTAGCACTGGTGATGTAAATGGTGACGGGCATACTGATGTTTTAATTGCTTCATCCACCGCTCATGATATAATCTCGTTGTATTTGAATGATGGAATGGGAAATTATTATGATTTCAACAAATTAATTGACCTTGACTGGCCAGATGCTCGTTTGGTCGACATGGATGGAGATGGCGATCTGGACATTTTAGCTTCCTCCTACTTTGAGGACAAAGTGGGTTGGTACACCAATCATGGAAATGCCAATTTCATGCCTCTTCAATATCATTCTATTCGAAACAATGTGAATAATCCGCAAGAACTCACACACGTAGATGTAGATGGAGATGGTGACCAAGATGTATTGTTTCATTATGGTTGGCCTAGCGAAATTTATATCGCCTATAACAATGGTAGTGGCGGATTTTCTGGGGTAACTATCTCAGATGTGGGCTACATGCGACACATGTCCGTTGGCGATATTGATGGAGACAATGATTTAGATATTTTAAGCACATACGATACCAAACTCGAATGGCTTGAAAATACTGGTGATGGATTTGGACCGCTTACAGTTGTTAGCACAGATATTGATGATATACACGATACACACATTTTAATGTCAGATCTTATGGATTATGATGGCGACGGAGATGACGATGTTTTTTTTGGTGCAATTACATACCAATATGGTAGTCTTGTATCCTCTGAATTGGGCTTTTTCGAAAGCTTAGGAAATGGAACTTTTTCTGATAAAGTAGTATTGGCTACAAATATTTTAAACAATGGTGAAATTACACATGCTGATGTGGACAATGATGGTGATTTAGATCTTCTTACCAGTACTCATCAATCAGGTAGGATATATTGGTTCGAAAACATCTACTGTGGAAAGTTTGAACAACGATTCATCTCCACGTCGGTTGATAGATTTAATACTATAGTACCTGCTGATGTTAACAATGACGGTAGTATCGATATTATCACTAACGGAAGCGAAAGTACTTTGGCTCTTTATACACGTCAAACAGATGTTTACAACGAAACAATCATTACACAAAATGGAGAAACCGAACTACCCTTTTCTCTCCATCATGCAGATATTGATGCAGATGGAGATCTGGACTTAGTTTCCACTTCTCTTAACGATCACAAAATAGCATGGTATGAAAACCAGGGAGATAAGACCTTCTCATACCAACGTATCATTTCAACTCAGACCTTTGAACCCAATGCCATCGCTAGCGCAGATTTTGACGGTGATGGAAAAATGGACATTGCAGTATCTTCAGATTCTACCAATAACATTGTGTGGTACAAACAACAAAACGATTTCAATTTTTCTGGACCACTTACCGTTTTTGGTAATTCGGAAGAACCTACATCTCTTTCAACGGCTGACTTAAATTTGGATGGAAGACCAGATTTATTGTCTTCCTCGTACGAGGATAATAAAATAGCTTGGAATGAGAACATGGGAGATGGTACTTTTGGGAATCAACGGGTAATAAGCATTAACTCAGATGGACCCCAAGTGGTATTGGGTGCAAATTTAGATGATGATTCGTACCCAGATGTACTTTATGCCTCTATCAATGACCATACGGTGGCCTGGTTTCATAATAATGGCAATGAAACCTTTTCCATTGCAAACATCATTTCCTCTACTGATTCACTCGTTACCTGGGTTGATGTGATGGACGTCGAATTAGATGGAGACTTAGATGTGATTAGTTGTTCTTTATCTGGGAAAATATCGTGCTATAAAAATGATGGCACAGGTAATTTTTCAACTGCCGAAACCATGAATACTCTTGGAGATCATGGCATGATTTCTCTTTATGATCTCGATCTGGACGGGTATAAAGATATTCTTGCGACAAACATTTTCGGTAATTCAATCGTTTGGTTAAGAAACAACGGTTCAGGAACATTTTCAGAACCCATAGACGTATCGACTGATATTACTACCCCTAGTCATGTTATTGCTATAGATGCCAATCATGATGGAGATTTAGATGTAGTTACATCGGCTTTTGGTGATAACGAGATTTTTATTTCTGAAAATTTACTGAACAGTAAATCCCAACAAGAAATCATTGCATGCAATAATTTCCCTAGTCCAGATGGCACCACAACATATACCTCCTCAGGAGTTTACCTAGATACCATTCCTAATTTAAACGGGGGCAACAACCTGATTACCACGCGCTTAAAAATAGCAGGTAAAGACACGATTAACTTGCAAGAGAAGATTTGTTTTCAAGATACTTTTTACATTGGATCAACTCCTTATGACCAAACAGGATTTTATTCTCAACTATTGACCAATCAGTGCGGCTTGGATTCGCTGGTAAATTTAGACTTAATCGTATCTGGTACCGACTCTATAGTAATGAATGACACCATTTGTTTTGGCGATTGCTACAAAGTAGGAAATACATATTATTCGCAGAGCGGATCTTTTATTGATACACTTACCAGTCAGTGCGGTTTGGATTCTATTATCTACTCCAACTTGGTGGTTCGTGAGGTCAACACTGTTAACCTTTCAGAAAGCATTTGCGAGGGAGATTCTTTTCAAATTAACAACCAGACTTTTACTACTTCTGGAAATCATGTCATACAATTGGAGAGCGTATATGGATGTGATTCTATCATCAATTTGGATTTAACAGTGACTTCCATTAACAGTGCAGTAAGCGCAGACGGGATGACACTCTCGGCACATCAAAATAACACTTACAGCTACCAATGGTTGGATTGTAATGATAATTTTTCTCCTATTATGGGGGCGACTTCAGCAGTTTTTAATCCATCAGAAGATGGATCTTATGCTGTCCTTATCACCAGCAATGGTTGCGAGGAGCAATCGAATTGTGAAAATGTGGAAGCAATGAGCGTTTCAGAAATTCAACCAGTGCCCATCAGTATTTTCCCTAATCCAACCAAGAATATTGTTAACGTTCAATTAAATCAGGTTGCTGAACAAGTTACAATTGTGATTACTGATCTAGTTGGAAAAAACTGTGGTTCTGTTTCAGCACAGCATGCTAATGCTATTGAAGTGTCTCTAGAATCACTTCAAGACGGAGTTTATTTGATCAATTGTGAGGTCAACTCTAATCAAACAATGGTAAAAAGAATCATTAAACAGTAATGAACAAACTTGAATTATAAAACCTTTCACACATTTCCCATCCATCAATCGATAGTCATTCTAAATTTCAACTCTTCTTTCATAGAAATTTAATGTGAAACAGGGCATGTCAAACAAGCTTTTGCTAGCTACTTAAACATTATTGACGCTACATAGAAAATAGCTAGGAATCAAAACTCAATCAATCAATCAATCAATCAATCAATCAATCAATCAATCAATCAATCAATCAATCAATCAATCAATCAATCAATCAATCAATCAATCAATCAATCAATTCCTAACAACATTTTTCTCTTATTCAACTAATATTTCTTGTAGGGCTGTTCTCAATGTCCTATATGCTGTCGTTACTTTTTTAAGCTTTGCAGCCTTAAGCTTCGATAGCCCACTGCTACTCACAGCTTCCAAACTTTCAACAATGAAGTTGTACTGCTCAGTAATGTTCTCCGCTTTTCTAACTGATCCACCTAATTCCCAAGCCTCGCTATAGATTTCCTTAATCTGTTCTATTTGTTTTTTGGTTTTAGCAGCATTTCCTGCTAGATCAAAAAGTTCATACGCTTTGAAAGCGCCTTTGCTAACTCTATTCCAAAAATCTAGGCTATCCAGATTTTTAAGTGTACGGTAATTTTTAGCTTTATCAAGCATGTCTACCACTACCGCATTTTTTTCTATTTCCTTAGATTTATTTTGACCGTTGTATTCTAAGATTTCTTCGATTGTCAACCAATTCAATAAAGGGTAGTAGCTTTCGGCTGCTTTATAAGCCTTTTGATAACTATCTCTCGATTTCTTTAATGCAGCTATCCTTTGAGGCTTCGTACTTACAATCAAGGATTTTCGCTTGTAGTTCCCTCCTATCAGACTGTATCTAAATCCAGTTTTCCCAAGCGCTAATAGCCAATCAGCGAGTTCTTCGGATCGTTCAATATATTCTTTGATCTGTTTCTTTTCTTTGACTGATACTTGACCTTTGAGAGAGATTTTTCTAGCCAACTTCATATAAATATTTGAAAGTTTGCGCACTCCTAAAATCGAATAAGTATCTCCGTCACCATTGCAAAGCAACTTTAAATAATGAAATGACTTTTCGTAAGCACCTAGTTCATAATAGGCAGTGCCCAATGATTCTAGAAAAGCCGTATCGTTCAACCATCCCGATGGAAGGCTCTCTACTATCACTTCTAATTTATTGATAAACCTAGAAGCTTCTCCATGAGATCTCACATCTGAGCTACTTCTTATATTTTTTATCTCTATAAGCGCTTCTTTTGGATGCACATAACTTGCCTTTTTATACCTATGCCCTCTTCCAGATTTAAGTTGATAATACTGGCTACCGTAGCATTGATACGCCCCCCAAGTGTTGGTATGGCTGTATTTTGAATAGGTGTATTCTCTGGCTATGCGCACAGCATTTCCAAACTCATCTCCATTTAAAAGTGATTTATACAGCTGTTTCGCAAAATCTTTAGCTGCCGAATCATCGACAGCCCATCCTGCCACTACCACTGCTTTTACTCCTTGTTCTATGAATTGCGTTCCAATATTTGCTGCCAACAAATTTCTATCCGCCAATAAATCTCTATTGGCTAATTCTTCTGCTTCTCCATTCATGTTTCCTGAATAGCAGCAATTCACAAACACAAATTCCGGTACTTCGTACATCTGCTTGATTTCTCCAGGTGTGATAAACATCCCATTGCTAAGCACCACTCCGGATTTAGCTGGATCATCCTTATCGATTACCCCATGTCCAGCTATATGCAATACTTTATAGCTTTTACTTAGAAGTTTAACGATGGCATCCTCGTAATCCCGCTCAAAGGACGTAGTGACGTCAAATCCCTTAGTAGAAAGAATAGAAGCAACCTCTTGTGCCTCTTCTAACGCTCCTGGAAGATCGGAGAACTCCTCAGGTGTCTGTGGATTTCCTATAACCAATGCTGTATTACTTAGTGTGTACTTCACAGTCCTGCTAAACGCTGTGGTGGACAGTTGACGAATCAATCCGCTTTGTGTAGTTAGTGGTTTCTTGTCCGTTTCATCAGGATTGTGCAATAACTCCCATGGATATGCAGCTGATCTTTTGTCTAATAATAGCACAATGTCACGCTTATCAGAAGCAAAGTCTTTTAACTCATTTGGGACAATCAATGCATACAACGTTTTGGCCACATCTCTATTAAATCGTGAGGTAGATACCGTGGTTTTAAGCAAATTATCGATCAAATTTCGCTGCGTAGGCACTATTCGAACCTCTGCTCTCGCCTTGTCTGTAATCGACGTGAATTTTAGAGCTCCAGTATTTTCTCTTTTTGCATCCTGTTCTTCTACAATCTCTAATCGATACCACCAGTCATTAGATACCTGACTAGAAATTTTTTGCTTCCTACCTGAAACCTTCTTCAAAATAGGATGGCCTAATTCATATTCTAGGAATCTTCCGTTTCCTAGAATATTGCACACGGATCTCGCTAAAGAAATCGCTCTATCTTCAAATAGTTCTATGAATTCAATTTCCGTGATCGGACTGAGCGTATTTTCATTCAGCATTAGGATTTTCTCATTTGCTCTAGCCACACCATTTAGTAATGAAAGTACAGAGTCCTCTATAGACAACCCACTGTAGCTACTTCCGATCAAAAGTGTAGATACTCCTAATTTCAACGGCCCTTTAGATGCCTTTTTTGAATTCTCAAAACGTTCTTGTTCCTTGATGGCCAGATCTATAAGACCATGAGCAAATGTATCTTCCAAATCACCCTTCGTCAACTGGCCAAACTTGCCAATTCCCACTACCAGAGATCCTTTAAAGAGTCCTTTATTATTGAGTACAACTAGTGACGATTGTATATCTCCAGGATAAATACCCGAGTTATGATAAGTGGACAGTCGATTATCCAAGTATTGATCCATGACATACTCAGCACTTACAATCCCATCTTCTAGGTGATGACCCACAGCCACAGGATGCTTTGCATTTCCTAAGTCGCCATGCGTAATAGAAACTTTTACTGTTGGCAGTACCACTTTTTTAGTAGCTTCTTTGACAGTAACTCCTAACAAACTTGACTCATAATCCAATTCTGAACTGAGTGCTATTGGCTCTGTTGTTGGCACCTCAAAGAACTCCTCTTCTGCTGGCCCCCTAGCCACCATAGGTGAAGTAGCCATACCTGAAGTTTTTCCATGCTTGATCAATTCCAGAATTGGCTCAAAGTATTTCTCTTCCTTCATCATGGAACCATGAGAGGCATCCATATACCATATTTTCTTAGTGAAATTTTCAGTAATCACACTGTCCCAAGTCACTCTCCCGTCTCCTCTAGCTGTATGCATTAGTTTAAAAGATGGTTTGCCATCCTTATCCGTATCTTCTATCAACTTAGCGGGAGTCCTTTTATCTAACCCAGCCACATAGTATAAATTTTCTCCTTGGATAGGGTCTTTTTTCAGTCTCTCCCGAAGTGCTTTTGCGTTTGCAATCACTTCCGCCGGTGGCTTGAAGAATTTATCATCTGCAGAGTTTAAAGATTCATACAGTGAATTATCGAAGTAATCATATCCATCTGCCGCTTTTCCATTTTCTAAATTGCCTGGCAATAGTTCGGCTATACCAGGATACCTCAGCAGTATCTCTAACAGCTCTTTCTGGCTATGCTTCATATCCATGCGGTGCAATAGCTTAAAAAAGTGTTCCTCTCTAAGCATTACCTGTGGAATCACGTGAGACCCGTTCAATGGAGAACCGAGTAAGATGACCTTGCTCCCATTTCTACTTGTAGCCTCTTCCCAAACCTCTTTATGATTCGTATAGAGTGTCTGAACCACTAGTCCTCCTAATGAATGAGCGAGTATATGGATAGGTTGATCTGTTTGTTTTAATTTCTTTTGAAGACTTTCAGCCAGTTGCGAAGCTGCCAATTCTAAAGACAACCTCCAGTCATAAGGAAAACATTCCACATTGTGAGAAGCAGCCAAAAACTCCACAAAATCAGCATAAGCTGATCCCATTAAATCGTAAGCTTCTACTCTGGGACTGTTTACCTTTAGATTAGCCATAGCTCCGAACGGGAGTCGTGAAACGTTCACCCAAGTCTTTTTCCCTTTCGCTTTTAATCTGGAGCCCATGATTCCAGGAATCACGTACGCCACTGGTTTGGTTTTATCGAATCCTCTAGTGCGGATTAACTCCATCACATTTCTGCTCTCCTCCTCTCCGATTTGTCTGAATCCTCCTTGATCAGCTTCTCCTTTTAATCCTTTAAGCACAGCCTGCTGCGTCAGTGGATTAGAGAAATACCTGAAGTGATTGACTGTTTGATGCTGATGAAAAAAGTAGAAGGCGCTTGTACGTCTAATTCCGCCATACATAGCTGCCGTATTTACTACAAAGTCGTTTTCTGCTCTGTAGTACAAGTCGATCAATTTCACCTTAATTGCATGAAGAATTCCTCCTTTAGGCACTGCATCTCCTGAGATCACAATTAGTTCAGAATTAACTGATTTAGCTGGATTGTTCAAGATCTTTATAAGTGGAGATTTAGGATCCATGGCTTCGATACCCGGTAATAAATCTGTATCAACCTTCTTACTAACGATAGCCATCAAATACGATTTGACAAACTTGTATACAGGACCATTCTGAATAAACGGAAGTAGTCTTAACAGATTCAGAATTACGTTAAAATACGTATCCAACCTTTCTGATGCCAGTGTCGTTCCCGCAGCCGGACAAGCGACTCTTACAAAACGCTCTACTCGAATATTCTTTTCTTTAAAAATCTGATTGAGAAGCTCTAGATTCTCTACATCCTCTTCCCTTCCATCTATCTTTCTAAACACGTTAATCTCGTCTTCAGTAAATCCTGTTTCTCGATCAATCTCTGCCTGATTCTGACATAAAATCTCACCGATCAATCCGCCTCTTGAACCAGTTATCAAATGTAATTTTGCATTCTCAGGAAGCACTTTGGCTAGCATAATCGCGTTTTCTAGCGGACTTTTACTTAGCGTTTTATGCTCGCAAGCATATATCTTGTCCTTGTAGGTCTCTTTGATCGATTCCCATATGGTCTTATCACCTTCTTCTACCAATCCACTAAAAGTTGATCCTGTATTCACTGCTGTACCATGTATCAGTATTAAAATTGGGTCGTCCGTGGCTGGAATGGCATTCACTTCTTGCCCTAAGTTTTTAGGTGAAGGACACTTAAAAATCCCTTCATTGGGCATAAATTTATCTTCTAGTCGCTTCGTAAGCTCGGCCACAGTTAGATCAGCTAAGACATCGTCAACACGAATAATTCTAATCTTCTTAAGAATATTCTTGATAATTCCTCTTTCAGCTGTTCTGTCTTCTAGTAATTCATTTAATGTAAATGGATCTGCCGAACTCCCCCTAGTATTTTCTTTGGCCGCATTGTTATGAAGCTCATTTAAAGTGGTGATTTGTATGAATCCTGTTTCATCCTCAATCTCTATCACATCCCCCAATTCTAGGTCTAATTCTATGGGAGCAACTTCGGATCGATTATTAAAAAGTTCTAGGCTATGAAGTGTCTGAACTTTTAAAAAGTCATCTAGTTCAGACTGGAGGGAGGTAGGGTCAGCAAGGTGCTTTCCGTAGGCTTTAAGTATCATAATGAATGTTTTATAGTTTTCCAGAATCGAAAATAGACATTAATCTTAATCTATTTGTTAAGGATTAGAATTTCACTATTTCTGGTGAGTAATTGTACTGATTTCTGTGGGGAAATAACTTTTGTTTATGAGGATATTTGGAGGAAACATTAACATTAGTCCTTATGGCGTATTTCTTTTTTACTGAAACTGACAAATTAAGTGCTCAAGCCTCGAATCAGGCTTTTGGAGTCGTTAATGAAAATAGTTACCGATTATGTAACAAGTTTACGGCAACTGAAGACACTAAAGCATATGCAATGACTTCAGGTTCAGTAATGATTCAAGAAGCAATTGAGAATGATGACCTTGTGAATTTGGTTTTGCGAGTTAGAGATCAACCTATTACTCCTCTTCCTAAAATTGAGTTTATAATTTACCACGGACTAAAAAAAGAATCATTCTTTACCACAAATAACATTATTTCCGACAGTTCGGTAAGTGATTTAACCAGAAAAATTTGGGAATCTCATACTGCTCTAGAAGCTGACTCGGAAAGTACTGTTGAATCACCAACTGCTCAATCCATTTTAGGTTTTGGTTATACAGTAGATGGAGAGGACACTTTGAATGCACCTCACAACAAGCCTCTTGATTTTGCATTTTTCAACGAAAATCACAATCTTTTCTCAATAAATGCTGGCGATCATATAGGTGATTTTAATCAAAATCATATTGGAATAACCGTGATATTTGAAGGCATTGGATATTATCCTCAGTTCAATTTAGCAAGAACTTTAGAACCAAGCATCAACTTCAGCGCACTAGCTTCAGACGCCTCTGTTTCAGATATTTTCAGACGCAAACATGATAAAGAAGAAATATTAAATTTCTTTGATTTATCCTCTTTATATGGTTCCCTTAGTTCTGAAGGTATCAATTTTTTTGATCAGAATCATATTACAATTCCATTTAACGGTGATGGGGTCTATCAAAATTTCCTGATTAAATTCTATAATAAGAATAAGTTGTATGTAGACATTAGAAATAATACCAACGACAGCTACAATTATTATGAAAACTATTCATCTACTATTAAAATCGACCTTTTAAATAATGATAGTTTTCAAGATATCATATACTACCGCAATGGATGGCCCATATTGTGCCTTGATCCCAATGACTTTGGATCCAACACCTCCTACAATCTTCAAATAGGATTGCCAACAGGTGATAACGTTAATCCTAGAATATACTTAAAAACAGGAATACTCGATAATCAGACAGTTATCGGTGAGAAAAGCACATTTTTAAACTTTGAATATCTTGAAGATGGTACAGATTATCTAATTTTTGATAAACTGGGAACATTCAAGAATACAAACGGAGATATCATAAGCTCGTATATTCAGGTTAAATACATCAGCAGATATTCCAAACCCAATCATAATCTGTCTGAAAAATCAATTAGAAATTTCAGCTACCTAGATACACTGTTTCCCATATTTAATCTAAATACTCCTTTTGTTCAATCTGGCGCTGTAGATGTAAAAGTTCTAAATCATGAGTTCTATGTAGATAAAAGTGATATTAATGAGACGGAATATTTTGGGTCAATAGGAATAGCAAAAGATGCTGAATCTATTCATTTGTTTCACTTTCCAGTAGAATACCATTCAGTAAATGACTACGAAAATGTTCAAAAAATTCCATTAGTAACGGAATCTTCAAACGATCAAAATCTATCAAGCTTTATTTCTTATCTAAACGGTAAATTAACTTCAGGTAAGGTGGTCAAAAGGTTCTTTGAAAGTGACCCTGAGGAGTACACATACTATGAAATGAATTCTGGAGATGAATTCTATGATGAGCTTATAGCATCAGGAGAACTCGATGATTCTATCGGAGATTCTTTTGGAGGAACTGCTGTTGCAGAAAACATAAGTGTAGAAGCTCCTCGCTCAGGAATGAAATATGATATTGACAATATTAATTTGATATCAATTTCAAATGATGAATATTTGGAATTGGAAGGATTAAAAAGCCAATTTGCAACACCTTATAAGATATACTTAGGAGTAGCTGAGACTAATTATCTATTGGAGAATTATAATTCAGCTTCAACAACCAAACTAGCTCTAAAGGGTTTGAAAGAAACGCCAGAGGGTAAAATCGTTTACCATCAGGCTGTTTCAAGTATTGAAGTATTTACAAAAGAAAAACTATATAATAGCAAGTCATTGTGGGGGGGAGTTAAAGTTATTGACGCATCGTTTTGGAGTCATGATGGAGATCATATAATTAACCTCCTACCCTTTGGCATTAACGACTTTAAGGTAAAAGTATTTACTGAGGAAGCCGAAGGACAGGAAATTTTAGTTAAGCTATTTGCTCCTACAGAACATTGGGACGTAGACGACAGTGAAAATCACCAATTACATTATGCAAAAAAATATGCTATAGTTCCAGAAAATAATGTGACTGTGATCGACTTTAAAGCTGACGGTGCTTTTTTCTCTCAGCATTTTTATGATGAAAATATTAAAGAATTTGTTATTCATGTGAGCCCAACTGAAGCATGGAAAAATGTATTCTCAGATGGAGCTACTAGCAAGTTAAAAATTCATGCGGTGAGATATGTATCAGATGTACTAAGAGCGAAGAATTGGACAGAGGGATATAAAGCTCAAATAGACTGGTTTGAAAATCAAGCAGCATCGAATAAGAATTTAGTTCAACCTAGAATTAACCTTTATGATATCGATTGGATGCTTCCATTCTTAGATGTGGGCTACGTATATGAAACACTCAAGAATGAAGGTTGGAAAAACATCCCTACTATTAAAGGTGAAATCCGGAAAATGTATACCCGAAATATTTTCGAAACAGGGACTCCATATTTGTCATTACCAACAACTAATTCCCCAGTTCAAATTAGTGCAATGGACGATGATACTATATCTTGGATTACCTCCAATTTCAATTCTAATGGCGAATATGCTCCAATATGGGAAAATTTTTATCATAAGAATGAAGGATATTCTCTTTGGGATCCAATTCATGTTGATAACCTCCCGGACTTGGATCCTAGAGCAATTTATCCACCAAGTCATTTCACTTCAGCCATAGCTAGTTTCAACATTAGAGCTGTAATCGGTGGTAACCTTGAATATATTGATGGAGTTGATATTAAAGTTACTATAGATAAACTAGGGATTTACTCCAAAGACGCATTTGATTTTGCTGAAGCTGATGACGATGATTCTATTTTGTTTGATGAAAATGATCTCGGCAGATGGGATTTAAGGAATAATGTCGTAAGAAGCATCGATTGGCCCTTTATTGGATCCCCACTTTTTAGTTTCTCAAATAGTGACTTTAGGCAATATAGGGAGGACTTCAGTAATAAAGGACAAGATCATTGGAGATATTCCAGAATAAAAAAAATAACTTTAACGGGAAATGATATATTGACATTTAATATGCCAATAATAGACCCAAATCCAAATGATTAAATACGTAACATATTCACTCGTTCTATCCCTCGCTCAATTTTTAATTATGATTGGTGGATTTTATCTTCTAAGTTTGATTGTCAATAATCCATTTCAAACTATTAAAGCTTGGAATATTCCTTTCATTAATTCTCACCCTACTCCGTTTATTATTTGCGTTGCGATCGCACTATTCTTTACTCTTATCATTTTTAAATTCTTCAGCCAAGACTTAAAACCAAAAATTCTATTCTTGATACTCTGGCTATTGATTGCATTAACATTTGGAGGAACACTTTGGGCGTATTATGACATGGGAGATACAGGATATTTGGGAGGTCAAAAAAATTTCGCTTTTAAGGCTCTTTTGGATATTAAGAAAGCCCTTTTCTTAGGGCCAATTTCTCTTATAATATTCGCTTTTCCTCTAAATGTTATTTCTCTATTCGGTTTTTTTCGAATGAAAAAGGTTATTGATAAAATTACAACTCATGATACTAACAACTAATCCTTCACTTATAAATATAACTACTGCTACTGAAGTCAAGCAGCCGCTTCCAAGAACGACTTCTGGCCCCGCTAGTTATGATCTTTCTCAGAGTGCAGTTTACAATCTGACAGAATACAAACATGCTGAGGCCGATATAGACGAAGACAACCGAGATGCCTATATAGCGCGAAAGTCTGACATCACATGGGTAATGTGGGTGAATAACGGTTTAATGGGTACTAAATTAAATTATATCAAAATCGAACCTCGAACATTAATGGCCGAAAACGAAAACGACTTTACATTGAACACAAATGTTTCTACTTTCCAAGAAGATCTAAAGCAATATGGTTATCTTGAGGCTACTATTGAAGTGCTCAATGAAGGAGGCGAAACATTTAACCGATTGACAATTAAATTTTCGAAGTGGTTAGACGGAATGAATGTATATATAGAGCCTTTTTTTAATAGTCCTGATCATATTGCTGCTAAAGCTTATGTTTCCACCACAGAGATTAATTCTCCACCTGAAATTTTTGATGTCTACTGGCTAAACTCGGCCAAAAACCCTATTGTTAAGAGTGGTTTTAGTAGAGAAGTCTTTCTAGCAATACGGTCTATTGGCCTCACAAATGAAACGCTTACCATTTCATTATTAGATTCAGACTCTGATTCCAGTGATGATGCTTTATTCTGGAATGGTTCTGTTAATAAGGAGATAACAGTTTCTGAACGACTCTCACTAATTCCACTTACAATTGAATCGGCAGATTCTTCAGACTATGCAAGCGCCATAAGTGATGATTCTGATCCTGAATTGGAATTCTATATTACGTTAGCTTCATCTAACGCAGATATCAACCTTTCCTCTTCATATGCTCCTCTAGATGTGATTGCATCACCAAATGTGAGAACGTTTTTTGGAAAAAGAAGGACGGTAAAGATTGACGGAGATGATGTTTATTTTTATGATGAAATCAGCTCAGCTATACTCGGAGAAAAAATCTACCTGATTGCCGAAACGACCAACTTGGCCGAAGAGGTTTCATTCTCGGTGTTTGACGAAAGTAATTGTTTTGCCAGTGATGTGCCCTTGGCTCTAATCGTTGGAGAAACTGAATTGACTGAATTCACTGTTCACGCTAGAGAAGGATTTACAGTTCAGGAAATAACACTTAAAACTCTAGATTCGGATGAATACAATACTTGGTTAGAACATTTAATGCCCGAAGATGATAATGCACAACCTAACAGCCTCCTTTTTGAGGCTGATCTTAGGTTACATTTAACAAAATCTGACGACACAATAGTTCTTTCTAACAACACCCTTGTTCTCAAAGCTCCAGTGGTAGAACAAAAAATCTATTTCGATGGTTCTATTAGCAAAGAAGAATATCCACAGGATTTAATAAAAAGAGTAAAATACTCATACTACCCTGACATACCTAATACAAAATATGATTTTGGAACATTCGATGTAATATGGGTTCAGCGATGGGTTAAGGGTTATAAATCTTCTCAGACCAACTCTTTAAAAGTTACTGAAGATAATGAACCAAGATGGTATGTCTATGACGGAAAAGGTACCAAAAGGGTTCCTTTAGTAACCATTTTTGGAACTCAAGGGAAATACGGTCCAACAGAAAATGATACCAATCCTACCAATTCTAATGGTGAACCTCCTGCTCTTTTTTATAAAGAATTTGAACATTCAGCAAACAATGTTAGAATTATCCGGATCACAGAAGATACGAACCGAGAGTATTTCAACCCTGTGAGATTAGCTGCTGTATTAGGTGCCATCATTGATTCTGGATATGATGATATTATGTACAACGGTTCTGTTGGGACAGACGGAACCGGAGCACCTAGTGTGTCTCACATAAATGGTAACAACGTTGATTTCAAATATTTAAGAAATGACACTCCATCACCGTTGAGAGCAAAAGCTGATATGATAGGGGGGATAATAAATTTTAAATTTTCATGGGCAGTCGGTGGTTTTGACAAAGAGAGACAAAACTTGTTGAATGCTTCTTTTTATAAATTCGGATTTGGTAGAAAGACGCATGAATTTAGGTCTTGGGATATCAACTATTCGAATAACCAATTGTCTAAAGAGTATCTAGATCATTGTGCAAATGTGAATGACTCTCCTCATAATCACCACCTACATATAGAAGGTTTCGACCCTATTTATCATGAATAAATTCAATATGGACCATAGGCTATTAAATATTAAACTTATTAATTCTCTTTTAGGATTGTTCCTTTTGAGCTTTTCTTTTTCAAGTTGTACAAATTACTCCTCACATAAATTGAACGAGGGCAGCTTAAACACTACAGACCTGAATTTTAATTCCGTTGCACCTGACCATTTAACCTCAATGCCAGACCAATACAAACCCTATTCGTCAAATGGAATTCTTAATCTGAATTTTTTTACAAGTTTGCAAGTTCCTGGGCTCGACTCAATTTTATACTCTAAAAAACAATCTTTTTCGTTTGACATAGACTCTAGTGCAATTCATTGGTACTATGAAAATAATAAAAATCAAGACTCAATAATTACAGTCTCTGGTTGTATTGCTTTGAAGAAGTTTCATCGCTCTAGTCAGTCTGATTATTTCATTGTCGGTTGCTATGTTCAGGGTTCAAGGTATTTTGGAATTCTCTCCACATGTGATAATCAAATAGTCAATTTGGTTTTAATAGGTAAACGCTATAGAGAGGATAATTACAATTATATAGGCCTAACCATTGATGAGAATGATATTGTCCATTCTGTAAACCATTCTTTTTATGAAGATTCACCTGCTAGCATGGAAAATCTCATCCAAATTCTGAGCGATGGAAAAACAAAAATACTTTCTAACAATTTGACTTCTTCCTGGCCTATAACATATAAAGATTATATAAATTATAGAGATACTTTAAATAAAGTCTGTCCTTCCGTTTCTTTATCTAAAACATTCTTGTCTCTTTATAAAGAACATCTAGAAATCAAAGAAGACGTTGAACTAGACATCCAAAACTTCAAATCTACTTTAGAGCCTCATGAAGTTCCTCTCTATTTTTTAGATACATTAAAATTGACACACTATCCTAAAATTAGCTTTTCCAATAACAAGTCCTCATGTCCATTCCCCGAAAGGGCTTTTAGCCTTGCAAAATTTAAAATGCCTATCAACGGTAGTTATTATGCCGTTCTAAATTCTACAACCAATCAAAATGTTTCATACTCTGTTGTTGTCTATCAATCATTCTGCAACTATGCTCCATGTATATTTTCTATGCTGATTACTTTTAATTCTGAAGGAACAATCATTCAAAAGAAAATTCTTACTAGATCCTTTTCTGATGGCAATACAACTTTTGAGGGCAAAATAAATCTGAAAGAACTCAATAGACTTCAAGTCTTATCATCAATATGGGAGCACGATGGTTCTCATTTAATCGATAAAGAGTTACATAAACCGTACTTCACTGAAACTACCGAATTTTATATCAGCAACGCTGGTGAAATAACTAAAAAATAAAAACATGCCGAATTTCTTTCATCCTTCAGTTTCTAGTCTAGTCAATCAAGAAAATGTTCCAGAATTTTTACAAAATTCTTTAAACAGCATTCTAAGTAAATTATTCTATAAAAGTTATCTGGTAGAAAAAAGTAAATTTGGTGATTATTCTTTCCATAGAATAACGCTAGTTTTAAATAAGGAAATTGGATTAAATCTATTTGGAGGAGAGGATGGCTTCGAAATTCTCTTCAATCCAGGAGCAACAAACACCACCGAATTACCTATTTCCATATCTTTCAACCTTCCCGTTCTTAGATATGCCAATAGAGATAGAATAAATCAAATATCGTCCCCAAGTGACTTCTTTAATTTAATCTCAGAGATTCTTGAAATAACTAATACAGGATTAATCTATGAATGTGTTGTACAATTTTATGACCTCTCATTTGAGCAATTTATAGCAGATTTTAACTCAAATCCAAATTTTCAAGAAATTCCAGAACTATATCAAAGCCTTCAAGGAAATCCTAATGATTCTGCCATCAAACTGGCATATATAATGGATTCCAATGAAGTAGATATTGTAAGTTACATATTTGGAGAGGTTATTTCTGTTACAAATAGTATTGAAGATACTTTTGATAATTTACTCCACTACTTTAGTCAAATACTTGGAAGTGTCGAACGAGAAGATTTATTCGCTCTCCTAATTCCCAAACTCTCTGTCTCAATCAACAGCTTGGATTTGGCTCTTGCAGTTCCAAGAACCTATTTGAAGCCTCTAGATGAAAATGATGATGTAATTACTGAAGAAAGTGAAAAAGTGCGTTTAACTTATAGCTTCGGAAGTCTTAATTACCACACCCAAAAAGGAATAGAGTTCAAAGGTGCTAACGTAGTTAATCTTCCAAAATGCCAAATTGGTGATACCGCATTACTTATAACAATTTTAGATTTAAAGTTTGACTTCCGAGAAGACAAAAACATTCCAGAGGCTGATGATGACGGGAGGCCAAACAACTTTAAAGGAGTTTATGTAAAAGAAGCTTCTGTTGAGTTTCCTTGTGATTGGGTGGGAGATGGTAATGCAGCTGCTATTATTACTAAAAATTTACTCATTGGAACAGAAGGAGGTGTCTCTGGAACTATTGGATTTAACGCAGGTGACGCCAGACCAAACGAAGAATGGATCAGTTTTGAAATTCAATCATTAGACGACATCGAATTTGATTCAATTACGAATAAGATGACTGCTAATGGTTTCAAAAAGATATCAAGTGGTAATACCGAAGAAGAAATTGAACTTACTGAGCCAGCAAGCAAGGAGTTTAATCTTCAGACAGAAGGGTTTCATATCAGGGATTCTGAAGACAATATCTTTTTTATTGATAACGCAGGAACAGTTACCGAAGAGGAATTCACTCAAAATCCATTAGGATTTGATATCGGTTTAGGGCGAATTGAGCTAAACACCTTCTCTCTTACACTTCACAAGAATAAAATAGTATCAAGCTCGGTAACAGGTATTCTTGAAATACCTACTCATGAAGGTCCTATAGCCATTGCTGTATTATTTGGAGATGGTTTAGAAGTTTGTTTATCTAGCCAAGCTGGTGTTGAACTTACACCCATAGATATTCCAAGCATTAAAGTGGGACTTCTTCTTACTAAACTGGGTATGAAAAAGGTTGATAACCTTTATGATTTCACAGTAAAAGGGGTTATTTCTCCAGATATAAGTGTCCCTAAGGTAAAAGATATATTACCAAATAAAATCAAAATTAATGATATTACTATAAAAACTGGAGACCGAGAGAACACCTATGATTTGGAAATGGCCTGGCCTGGAGGAGCGAAAATAGGTGGCAATACTGAGGCTGGATTTTCTGGATATATTCCCTGGAACCAGGCTAGTGAAGACCCAAAAATATCATTGGATGGCATTAAGTTGTCTATTGAAAATGTTGCCGATGCCAATGGATTAGAGTTCTCCGCTGAGTTTCAAAAACTTATTTTGAAATTGAGCATCCTAGAGGGAAGGTTTGATGGAATGGGCATGGGTATGATTGTTACCAAACCAGAAGATATTGCAGAGGCCAATGTTGGTGGACTCAAAATTGACCTAAGCTTCGTCAAACCCAAAGGCATAGGCATCACTATGGGGAGCCCTGGAAAAAAGGTCTACGTCAGCGGGTATTTATACATTGATGAAGAAAGAGGCAGGTTTGCTGGGTACCTATCTATCAAACTTAACTTAAAGAAAAAGCTTGCACTGGATGCCATCGGTGTTTATACGACCAAGTATCCAGATGGTACGGAAGGAAACTCTTTCTTAGGACTGATTACAATGGAATTGCCTAAGCCTATTCCATTGGCTCTAGGGTTTTCTTTGGCCAAAGTGGGAGGAATGGTTGGAATCAATCGTGATTTAGATGGTACAGCCATGGTGCAAGGTGTGCGAAATGGATCGCTTCAGAACATGTTCTTTCCTGAAATCAACCTGAATACATTTGATAATATTCTAGTCGCTCTGGAAAGCTTTTTCCCCATAGAGAAAGGGCGACATACTTTTGCCATTGTCTTTGGATTAAAATATTCAGCTGCACTCACGCTAGATCTAGCCTTAATGATTTCTATTCCATCACCACTGGTGTTTGGAATAGCTGGTATTCTTCGAATAGAAAGAGGCAAGAAGTTAAATCTAAATGCAGCCTTCTTAATTCTGGTAGATCTTGGTAAAAAACTTATTTCTATCGATGCTTCTATCTTCGACTCTACCATTGGAAAAATCAGAGTTGAGGGTGATTTAGCTGCGCGTATTGGCTGGGGAGATAACCGTCAATTTCTTATTTCTATCGGAGGGTTCCATCCAAACTATTCTACCGACGAATTTGTTCTTCCAGAATTAAAACGGGTACGTCTCATCATTAAAGATGAAGAAAGGCTAAAACTAATGGGAGCAGCGTACGTCGCTGTAACTTCAAACGCTGTTATGTTTGGTGCCAGAGTAGACTTGCTTTACATACACAAAAATGGCAAACTAAAAGTTGAAGCCTACGCAGGATTGGATATCTTATTTGTCTTTAATCCGTTCAGGTTCGAAGTGGACATTTATATTGGAGCAGCTATCTTCTGGAAAGAAAAACCAATCTTTAGTATCAGCTTAGGATTATATCTGAAAGGACCAGGGAAATGGCATGCAAAAGGACATGCCGAGTTAGTCATCCTCAAACTTAAATTGAAAGCCAAATTTGACAAGCAATTCGGTGATGAAGACAATGAAGCAATAGAAACAATCAACCCATGGGCATACTTGCGGGATGAACTTGAAAAAGATGAAAACTGGTATAGTTCATCACCTATGGATGAGTCTGTGACACGAAGAGAGCTACCAGAAACTGAAACAGAAATTGTAGTTTCTACTGATGGAACCGTACGAGTAGATCAATTGGCAGTGCCTTTAGACATTACTTTAGAAAAAATTGGGGAGAATAAAGTGACAAATTTTTCAAAATTCAATATTTCAGGAGCCACATTAAAAGCGGATGTTGCAAATGGATCCAATCAAGATTTACCTGTCAACGTTATTCCTAAGGAGGATTACTTTGCCCCTGCTAACTATAAAAAACTCAGTGACAAAGAAAAACTAGAAGGGAAATCTTACGAATTGATGAAAAGTGGAGTGGATATTTCGGCAGCAGAAAGCTGGGTGGTATCCTCTCATCAAATTGCTCCACCAATTGGGTACGACCATGTTTATTCTTATGATACCGATAATGAACCTCCTAGAAACATGGTGTATCAAAAAGGCAGCAATGTCAACAGACCAAATAGTGGAGATTACGGTAAAACCACCAAATTCAGAAAATCAGCGAGAAGATTTAAGAATAAGAAAGTAAGAATTACCAAGCCTATTTATGACATTGTAGATCAGTCTTCTGGAGGAACTGTAATTTATAGCTCTAAAAGTAAAACTGCAGTGAAAGAGAGAATTGCAACGCAAATTCAAGATGGGTCCAATTCAAGTTCTATTCATACTGTGAGAACAGTGGCAGCTAGAAGTACAGTTACCGAATGATTTCCGGATCATCTAATGATGAACAATATGAGCGATAGCTAACACTCCGCTTAAAGAGAGTTTAACAAAATTAAACAACAGAAAAATGGCAGACACTAAATATACATTTCTACCTTGGATAAGAAAGGGAATTTCAACTGTACTAAAAAAGACAGAGTCGAATACTGATACAGGGGCTGGAAATAGGACCAAATTCATAGCCAATGTTAGCATAGCACTTGGAGACAATCCAACTCCCATAGCGAACATTGACAAAACCATTAGCTTAATGGGACCTGGAGATGTTCTGGACATTCAGGAAACAGAAATTTTTAGAGTTGCACCTGAACCAGATTCTGACAAAATGGAGTGGAATTATCTGCCATTGATTGAGTTTTATGATGCCGATTTACCGTGGCGTTATACACCTCTAGCTCCTCACGGGACAACTGTAATTGAGAACGAAGAACATCAAACAAACCAAAAACTTAGACCTTGGTTCTATTTACTCGTGCTAAAAAATGGCGAATTTACTCTTAGCAAGAAACCTAGTGAAGGAAAGAAACTTACCTTAGATTCATCAGTATTTGCTAATATATCTACCATTCTCCCTCCTGCTAATGAGGTGTATGCATGGGCACATGTGCATGTGAACGATGACATGCCTCAAGCAGAAGATTTAGCTGAAGCTATAGAACAAAATCCAAATCTTGCTTTTAGTCGCATCATCTCCCCTAGAAGACTGGACAAGAATACAGAATATCAGGCATTCTTGATTCCAAGCTTTGAAACTGGAAGAAGGGCAGGCTTAGGAATAGACTTAGGAAGTACTCCATATTATCAACCTTCATGGGATGTAACAACATTCAATGCAGAGGCACTAACTGATGCAACAATTGCAGACTTCCCATTCTACCATACTTGGAAATTCAAAACATCAGCAGATGGTGACTTCGAGGCTTTAGCGAGAAAAATCGAACCTACAAAAGTCGAAACTTTGAACACTACAAGAACCATGGACATCAGTGAATGTGGACTGACCATTCCTGAAAGCACAGAGGTAGCTCTAGAACTAGAAGGTGCGCTAATGGCTCCAGGATTTGAAGCAGATGAGTTTAGAAAAAACAGTTCCAATCTGGCGTTTGTAGCTGGGCTATCCAGCTATTTAAACAAATCCATTATCGAGCCAGGAAATAATGATATTGATCCTGTTGTTACTGCTCCCGCATACGGAAAGTGGATCGTTGATGAAGATCTTATGGCTCCGTCTAACGACACTGAATGGTATAAAGATTTAAATCTGGATCCTAGAAATCGAGTTGTGGCTGGGTTAGGTGCACAAATCGTAAAAGAAAACCAGGAATTGTTTATGGAAGAGGCCTGGGATCAGATTGACGAAGTAAATGCTGCCAACCAGCGAATTAGAGAAGCCAAACTCATCGCTGAAGTTGGAGAACGGATCGTACATAAACACATTAAACCTTCAGAACATCGAGAAATCCAAGAGAATGACATCGATGCAGAATTGAGCGAAGCCGAAATTCTAAGTAATGAACGATTGATTCGTATGACGAATAACCTTCATTATAACGTACTTGATGAAGATACACCTGTAGATACCAATGGACAGTACAACCATTTAAACAAACTCATCGATGAAAGCCAACTCCCTAATGCTATTAAATCTGGAGTATTTAGAAAAATTACTCGACCTGGAAGAGTCATGAGCAGAAGAGTTTCTCATGCCAGCTCGGGGAATTTCACCGATACTTTGATTAGCGAAACTACTGGAGATTCT
This sequence comes from Flavobacteriales bacterium, assembly GCA_965224545.1. GTDB lineage: Bacteria > Bacteroidota > Bacteroidia > Flavobacteriales_D > Sanyastnellaceae > ASP10-05a. The sequence continues at coordinate 820,636 of CBDCZM010000001.1, forward strand.
GGAAATTCAGAAGAATACCCACTATATGACACATACCAAGCTCCTCATACACTCGACTCTACAGAATTACAAGGTTTTGTAAATGGATTAGATTCCAACGCCGATGGTCACAATAGTATTATTACATCTGGTTTATTTGGTACAATTACTTCGGAAGGAGAGTCTCAAAACAACACTATCACCAAAGGTGCTCTCAACTTAGATATCACCCAAGATCTAAGAAAGAAAACAAAGCCACTCAATAGTATCAAAGAGAATGTGCTGAATTACATAGAGATTTGGGATCCCGTAGCACAAGATTTTGCTCCAGTAGAGGAATTCAAATCCATTATGGCCTACCCCGAATTGGATTTTCCTTTGTATGATTTTCTGGAAAAAATATCCAAAGACGCCATTATCCCTAACCTTCATGAAGTACCAGAGAACAGTGTGACTTTGATGGAAACAAATGGCAAATTCATGGAGGCTCTTTTCGCTGGAGCCAACCATGAAATGGGAAGAGAATTAACCTGGAGAAAGTACCCTACAGATCAAAAGGGAAGTTACTTTAGAGTGTTTTGGGACAAAGGTGATTCGGATCTTTCCGATGAAGAGCTTTTTGACACAGATGAACTTCACCATTGGAGCTCTGCAAATACTTTAGGAGCGCAACGTGATTACTCCAACCAACTGATTTTAGTCGTCCGAGGAGAGCTGCTACAAAAATTCCCAGGGACACAGATATATGCTCAAAAAGCCAAGGTGGATTCTGAAGACACCACTAACAATCCTCCTAATAAAATTATAAATCCAGACACAACTCCGCTCATGCCAGATTTCAAAGCAAAAATTGGCACGGACGTTACACTAATCGCTTTTGATTTAACGGAAGAACAAGCGTTAGGGACAGGTGCTGGAGGAGATGATTTAGGTTACTTTTTTGTATTCCAAGAACGTATGGGCGAAATGAGGTTTGGGTTGGATGCGCCTTCTATTGAAGATAATCCATCTAATCCGATTGAAAATTGGAATAATTTGTATTGGGGAGATCTTGCTTTGACCCATTTAATATCTGCTGTAAATATTCCTTCAACTCAAATTATTATTCATGAGAATAAGATTCCTGAATGGGGACGCTCCTCTTCTGATATGGCAAATATTACCAACCAAAAACCAGTAATGTACTCCGTTCATGCCACAGAATTACTTAGTTCTGAATAATGAATGGTCTAGAATAAATTCCATTGCTAGAAATGATTTTTAAAATATATTTTCCAATAGATAAATCTGAAGTAACAATTCTTAGCTCCCAAATATCAGGAGAAACAAGTTTACACATTTCTCCTCTCATATTGTAAATCTGGAACTCATCTATCACTAAATCTCTATTAAAGGAAATTTCGAGAAAGTCAGAGGTAGGATTAGGATATATTTGAACATCCGATCTGCCCTGAACTTCATCTACAGAAATCACATCATTATCCACGATTTGAACTGAAATAGTTTGATCGGGTACATTGTTAAAATTCGAATCGTCTGAAACCACAGAGATTGTTACTTGTCCTTCATGATTTCCTTCTATAGCCAGATCATCAACGGCCACTATCTCCTGTACTAAGGAATAATTCCCTTCAGGAAAAAAGCTCTTAGTAATAGGTATTCCTGATCCATTTCCTAAATCTAATTCAGCATTTGGAGTAAGTACTACATCCACATTTGAAGTAATCAATGAATTAATATTCATCTCTAAAATTGCATTACTCCCTCCCTCAAAAGCCATTTCACTATTAGCAAATAAATGGTGATAAATTGTGGGGGTAGGACTATCCAATGAATATTTTGCTAAAAAACCATTTGATCCACCGAGGCTACTTCCTATGGAAGATAATTCCTCGTTTAAATCAAAAAAATGATTGCCTGTATATCTACCTGAATAATAAATGTTATTGTCTTCATATGTCAAAAGGTTACGCCAAAAATCACCACTAATATGAATAAACTTATGAGTGTTCTCAATAACACCATTTGGGGATAATTGAAGCATATATGCTTTTCTAAAAGAATCATTTCCTTCAAATAATAATACTCCGTCTGAATAAACATTCTCAAAATGAATACCAACTATCCAAATTCTCCCAAATTGATCGATCTCTATATCTTCAACCGAACTGACATTTTCAGAATTGGTCAGTGTGATCCATGATAAACCGAGTTCATGATTAATTTTTGCTATATATGATGTCCAGGCATTTGTAGAAAATTCTACTTCCTCGATGCTATTGCTTGAAGTAAAAGATAATGTTCCCGCTGATGCAGTAGAAGCTATAACTATTTCACCATTATTTCCTATATCAAGCGATCTTGCATCAGACCCTGCTTGATCATCAACAGATGATATTCTTCCATAGTACTCAACACTTAAGTCATTTAAGTTGTATTGAGCTATTAATAAATTTCCATCAAACTCAAAGGATAAAACTTCTGGTCCTCCAGCCATTTGAAGATCCATTTCTCCCTCACCTACTTTAAATAGCATTGTCATCAGATCATCATCAATCCTAAAGTCTGTGCAATAAGCTATACCATCACTTACCTTAAACTCATTGTGCCACTGATATTCGCCCAGAAAATTAAAACTAAATACAATAGTCATTCGCCCTCCTAAGTGATCAATCTCCAAATTTGTCGTTTCATCTTCAAAAGTGAGACTTCCAAAACCTCCCGCACCAAAATCACATGCCATAATTATTTGATCCCCGTATAAATTCATATAGACTAGACTACTACTAGAAGGAGTTTCAAACGTTTTTACCCATAACGGTTCTCCATTTATATGGTATGCTCCAACAAAACCATTTCCAAACTCAGACCCTATTTTAAGCATTTCAAAATTAGGACGTGGATCCAAATCCGCTTCAAACCAATAACTACCGCACACAACAAATGAAGTATCAGAAATGAATCTGGCAGCATTGATAACAGTGCCGACATTGTAACTATCAATAAAATCATCATTTCCATCATAAATTGCTAAAAATCCTTGTCCCGCATCACTTGCATTGTCTGAGTCAACCAACAGATTAGAATCAAAATCAGGATTCAGTTGATTCACATATATCCCTCCTACCAACAGCCGATCATATTCTTCATCATACTCTGTAAATCTAACTGCATCACCATTTCCAGACCCTGATGTTATCCCATATGAATGGGTAAACTGAAGTTCCTGAGAAATTGAAAAAATGGAGAGGAGTAGAAAAATAGAAACTGAAAAAATCCTTTTCATAGGGTTGGTGCTTGAATGGAAAGATAAAAATAGAACTTATGATTAAACAACTTGCTTTTGAAATAGTTAAAATCTAGGAGGCTTGATCAAAGTGTTAAAGTCAAAAGTCAGAAAGTCTAGAGTCGAAAGTCGAAGTTTACTATACCCGCTGACTGAGTTTCGACCAATAGGGAGATGTATCGAAGGCTAGGGAGTCGAAAGTCCAAATTAATTCTAGTAACATTCCGACTTGACCAATTGCTACATCTACACATTAAACAATTATTACATTATAATACATTCAGTCAAAAGTCTGAAAGTCTAGAGTCGAAAGTCCAGATTAATTCTTGTAACATTCCGACTTGACCAATTGTTACATCGCTAGATTAGCTAATTGTTACATTAAACCCATCTGATAAAGTCCTTCTCTTTTTAGGTCAATTCTAACAACTAAACCACCCTGCACTAAAAGTGCAGGGGTTTAATCTCTCCAGGACTAAAAGTCCTTCTCTTAATCACTCAAGTATGAAATTACTATCCTCATCATCATCCCTTCTATGATGCTCTAGATAAGCATTTACCATTTCATCTGTAATATTCCCTGAGCTCCAGACTCCATAACCACTGGCCCAAAAATGGCGACCCCAATAGCGCTCTTTCAACTTTGGAAATTCAAACTGTAATTTTCTTGAGCTTCGGCCTTTCAGTAATTTAACTATGGAACTAATATTCTGTTTTGGTGCGTATTCAATATGCATATGGACATGATCCGAACTTATAACCCCTTTGAGAATCTCAATTTCTTCTGCATCACAAACTTGAGTAAGCAATTCCCTACAACGTATCTGAATGTCGCCTCTTAAAACTTTATACCTGTATTTGGTTGACCAAACTATATGACATGTTAATCGACTTACTGTATGCGATCCTTTCCGAAATTTTCTACTCACAAAGCACAATGTATTGATTTTTTCGCTGTACTAAAGTGCTGCAATAAATTGCAGGGTTTTAAACCCTAAATTGAGACCAATAAAACTTTGGATTCTAGACTTTCGGTTAAATAAACACCAATAATTAGGGAGGATTTTCACTAAAGTGCGTGAGTTTTTAAGAGTCATGTGGAATTAACTTTAGCTATTCAAGAACTATTTTAAATACTAATTGAACTAAGATGCCGAATAACTCAAGCAAACGTGGAACAAGATTGCTAGGACCTTCTTCAGGAAGACTAGATGCATTTGATAGAATCGAACATAAGAATCTCAAGATAAATGGAGGTGATAATAACTCCAAGCTAGACAATATCTCTGGTGTAGAAAACATCCTCAACGGATTATCCGAGCGACCAATTATGCTATTTCCTGTGCGGTTAGAAACAAAATATGTCGGTACTGGTGTCACTGAAAAATTAAGAATTCGAATATTCCCTGATGAAGTGGTGATCAAATCACACGAGAGACCACTTACAGATGAAGAGCTACAATGTGGAATGGATTTCTGGAATGAATTCTATCAGGCAAATAAAGACGAAACAGCAGAAAAGGAAGCATGGGAAAAATTGGTCAAAAAATTTGGAGTGGAGAGAGCAGCATGGATACGAAGTCAACTAAAGCCTACTAATTATCCTGTTGAGAGTATTGACAATTCTAACCCTTTCATTAATGAAATAGCGGAAAAAGCTACGTCACTTGAGAATTTTTCATCAAGACCATTGGATAACGAAATTGTAAGGCTAGCTGCAGCTAAAAAAGTTTTGACCCTTACTATTCATGATATTTCATATTTAAAATCTCATTTCTCATCGGACCTTATTGACTCTGATCAAGTACCTTCCTTAATTAAGGCTACAACAGATCTGATCGCTGCATTTACTTCTTACGACATCAATCAATTATCTCTATTAGAGACTTCTATAGATAAAAAAGATTTAGAAGGAATTCATGAGTCTAAGAGAATAGCAAAAGATGAATTAGAAAGCTTTTCTCGACTAATTACTTTGGCCGTTATTAAGAAAAACAGCAGCAATCCGTTAAGAACTGTTACTGATTTACTCTACAATGAATCGGACCGATTGAACTCAATAAGAGTTACCATTTCCAGACCTGATCAAGAATTATTATTAATACAGCGAAAAATTGATTCCGAAGCTTCAAGGTTAAAATCCAGCAATGTTGATGTTACTGATATAACTGCATACTTAACAGGAGTCAATCTAGTATATAGAAGTGTGAAACGCATTTACAATACACACTCCGAGGTTCCAACAAAGACAATATCAGCTGCACAAAAATCTTTAAATACTGCTTACTCCAACTTTAAAAACACACTAGAGAATTTAAAAGATAAGTCAAAGTTGTTCCAATTGACAAATATGCCAAATACAAGCAGCGAAGTGATGTCTGCCATTAATCAAATAAGCGATTTATATATTCCTGCCAAAACCATACCTGATTACTCCGATTCTAAATCACTGGAGGCTTATTTGTCAGGAATTCAAACGAAAATTGATGGGGTAACTGCATTATTAAGAAAAGGAAACAGTACTGCCGAAAGTTTTTATCACGCTGTTATCCTCACTTCCAATTGGCACCAATCTTATTACGATCTGTACTATGAGGAATTGAATCCATTAAAAAATGTGAACGATCCAAAAGGAGGCGTTCATAGTCCAGGAGCTCAAAAAAAGCACATTAGCTTAATTAAGGCTATAACTAATTTGAACGGTAGATTGATTTCATTGGGTGTACGACAAATTTCCTTCAAGCGGCTTTTCTTGTTAAATCCTTGATTTTGTGCCATGTATTGCTTTTGTAAGCAACTCGAAGGTTAGCGATTTGCTGGAAGCCAGGTGTAGTCCATCGTTGACCACTTAGTTTCATCCGTTTTTGCAGTACGTTTCTATGAGCAGATTCGATTGCTCCTGAACCAATCAACAAGCCTCTTTTTAGAAAGACATTGTAGCGCATTCTTTTACAATTTCGATTATAGTACTTAATGAGCTGTTGCCTTTTTTCTTCCGTTTTTTTAGCTCTGCTTGGAGACAGTTCTTTCAAATTTAGGATAACGATCTCTATATCATCCTCTAACATAATCTGGCTTTGTTCTTCTATCCATTGACTTCGCTTGTTCTTACTTCCAAAGTACTTTTTGGCAAATTCGCACAAATGCTCTTTTGCATGATAAAAGTCAAGTATTTGGGTGGCGTCTGGATAGATGGCATCAGCCCATTTCCAAATCCATTTTGCTCCATCCGCTACAATAACTAATGACTTAAGTTGGTCAAGGTAATATTCGAATTTTGGCAAAAACTCTTCATGAGTACCTAGATGGGCTACATATTGAGAGTCTGTAATCATGTTTCTTTTATTTGATATTTCAACCTGATCGTTGGCTTTGAAAATTCGCCCAACCTTGACTTCTTTCCATTTTTGCTCACGTGTCAGAAACATCGACCCATCTAACATAGCATAATGTAACTGTCCTCGTTCCTCTTGGGCATAATTCTGGATACCTCCTTCTTCTATCCTTTTAGCATCTTGCTCTTCTATAAGCTCTCCATAATAGTGACTAACACGCTCTATTTGTTTGGCATTTATACTGACTCCTTTCAATTTCAAGAACAGCTCTTCTGCTTCTGTAAAAACCATATGCTGACCAACATAACACATTAGCTCTTGGGCATAGCTACTAATGCTAAATGAGGAGGAACTCTGGCCTAGTAGATGGTCTTTTCTCATCTCTATTTTTCCAAAACTGGTCTGGACTTTTTTTTTAAGTTTTTGTTTTCTGAAAATTCCCCTACACTACTCTGTAAAACTTCTTGTCCAACCTTTTCCATCATTGCTGCATATGTTTGTTCATAATCATGTCCGTTATTGATTCGATTGGAATTGTTTTTCCATTCTTCGTAGAGTCTATTGAAAATTTGAACTGGAGTCTCTGTTGTCATAGTATAGAGGTCTGTCGTTTATTAAAAAACATAATCTTAATCGTTATTTAAACAAACTCTTAAAACCAATAGTTTAATTACAAACTGGCAATTGTGAAATTTGTCGTACACCCATTTCATTTGCTCCAATTGATGTTGTAAAAGATGATGGGGCAACCCCGCCAGAAGAACTACCAGAAATTGATTTTATTTTCCCCTCGGTGGAAACTAAGAATTCTGACTGGACACTTCAACAACATACCGATATGCTTCCCAATCGCTTTGTAGCTGTCGGGTATACCATAGAAGGTGATGGCGATGATTCCGATATAGAACAAATTGATTTTGTCAAACTTAGTGCTGAGGTTCCGGAATCAATTGCCACGGGTCTTATAATACCAGAGGGCACACAAGACAATAGTGATTTTTCCTTTGAACCGGATGACAGTACTTCTAACCCCGCTATAAATGCTCATGACTCTCTCCGTTGGATGACTGACTTCCAGGCAGCTCTGGATAATGGAGTTGCTTTTGAAATAGATCTACCCGTCGCCTCTTATTCTAAAATCGTTGTATTTGGAGTAAAAGACAAAACATTAGAACAAAGTGAAACACTTCTGGAAGAGCTATTCGAAGATCATCAGTATTCAAAAGGACTTAGTCTTTTGACACCGTGCACTACTACTAACAACACAAAGGAAGAGTCCAGTGAATTTAGCAGTTTTGACAGAGAAATTGACGAAAGTTTTAAGGTACACGCAAGTGGGAATTTATTCTCAGAAAGTAATTGGGCAAGTAATAAGCCTGATCAAATTTCGGATGGACAAAAATTCGCCACGGCTTTAGGCATTGATTCAAAGCTTTTTTACAATGTGAAAAATGCGGGAAGTCATTCTTCTGCGAATGCGCATAAAATGAAGCAAGTTCTATTTTCAGGGACTTTGGGAGCACATATCGACGAAATGTGGAGCAATTTACTCACCCCTGAAGATAGAAAAAAAGTACAATACTTTTTTGAAGACTATGTGTTTGGACAGGGCGTACTACCCAATTTTATGGTTGGTAATCAACCTTATGGATTAATCATTGGAAGTAAAATCCATCATTCTGGAGTTCTACCAACCGAAGAAAACTATTTTACTGACCACAATGGATTTAGATTTAAAGGAGAAACTGCTCAACTTTCAAACAGCTTAGATTTTTCTACTGTTTATAATGCTGCCGTTAACGAAATCTCAGATGACTTTGTTGTAGACCCAGCAGTAGACAGTATTGATTGGGACATCCGATTTAATGTCAGGATCAAAGAATTCCTAAAACATTTAGATATTAAATGGAGAGATCTTGCTCAGTCATCTTTAAAGAACGTATATGAAGATAACGTCAGTCATTTTCAATCGGAAAACAGTGCAACTCCCCAAAAACAGTTTCTAGAACTCTTCAGACAAAGCCCTTATAGCATTGAATATTTCTCGAGACATGCTCTAAATACAGGACTGATAGAATCAGTAGAAAGCCTACAAAATGCTCCTTTTTGGCCCAATCAAGTTGGAAGTGATGATCTTAGCAAGATCCAACCCTCAGGCCATCAAATCGTAGAACGCATTCTTTTTGGTAATGATATAAATGCCTCCCATTTCCCAAAAGGACTTTTCTATTTACCCACCTATCCACACCTCAAGCATTTGAACCCTAATATGGTTCATGATCACTCTAATGGATTAGATGATTTCAAAAACTATATTAAATCAACATCTGCATTCCTAAATAAACCTCTCTCTAGAGCTATTAAACTTGAGGGCGGGCTATTACAAAAAACTGGAGCTGTACCATACAGTACTTTTCTAACCAACCTCTCCAACACACACCCTTTGGACTTAATGATGCAATGCATCCCTGAAATAAATGGGTATCAAAATGAATCGAATAGTCTGCTCTATTTATTAATGAGAAATAGCCTTCTTTTAAAATATAGAAAAACCTCTATGGAGATTCTGGTAAACGAAGGCCTTTCAGGCTGGCAAAGTCTTGAATTTTTAGGCACACCAGAAGCATCTACTCTTCAGGATCTATCAAACAATAATTGGTACAAATACTTCTCCAGCGGTAAAAAAGTATTAAGCAAGTGGAATGTTTTGTTTTCCACTTATGGAGAAAATAGTCTTTACTATTTAGGAGGAAGTCTTCTTAATCCACTTTCATTCCCTCATCACTTTAGCGGAGACCAAGGGTTACCTACAACACAGGACAATATATATGATGATATTCTCGATTCATTCGATCAGAATGAATTCATTACAGAACTAATGACCATCCCAGGTGCTCATAATAAATTTGATCTCTACCATACAAATGAACTCGATCAAGCTCATTATGAGCTAACAAATGATCCTCTACATGCTGATAGAAGATATAGCATGGCAGACTTTCTTTTTCCGGGAGATTATTCTAATGAAGTTACTAAAGCACATTTGGATTGGGTAAAATCATCCAGTTCTTACTATTACAATAAAGCTGGTGGAAATCTTAGTTTACTGAATCAAATTGAAAAATTCCATGATTGCATCGCTGAATTTGCGAACCTTTCTGAAAAAGAACTAGACTATCTATTGGGCCAAACGCTGGACATCTCCTCTCACAGATTAGATTCATGGATATCTGGCTTATATGCAAAAAAATTAGATCAAATAAGAAACATTCGTAAACCATCTGGATCCACTTTTAGTACACGAAATCTTCCAAGTATATTTGATCATGGGTCCTATATAGGAGCGTTTGGTTATGTAGAAAGTTTAACTAAAGATAGCGGCTTGGTCACAAGCGAACCAACTAATGGTGCTGTTACCACAGAAGAGATTTCAGAACTCGAAAACGAATACAATATTATTTTGAATGCTGATATTTCACAAAAGGACACGACTAAAGATGGATTTATATTTACTCCTTCTGTGGATCATGCTGTGACTGCAGCAGTGCTCAGAAGTGGTTATTTATCTTCCAAATTGCATGAATCTTCCAACTTAACCAATCAAATGGCTGTTAGCCTTTCCTCCAAGAGAGTGAGAATGGCTCTAGAGTTATTAAATGGAGTGAGAAACGGACAGGACCTCAACCACCTTTTAGGATATCGATTGGAAGAAGAAATGTATAAGTTGACTCGGACCGACTCTGAGTTAGGCAAGCTAGTCATTTCTCTCAGAAAATCATTCCCTAATGACATCGTAGACACCACTCTGGATGTCCCTGTAAGTAATCGAAACTATGAATTTGCCAAAGTTTGCGATGGACTTGCCATTCTAGAAGCGACTTCTACTATCGTAGAAAACACATTGCAACCTGGTGAGCCTTCTATTCTTGCGCACTTTGATGAAAAAATAATTGATGATGTTGATATAAATGCTGAAAATTTCAATCAACTCCTGACTGAATTGAAAATTGATACCGAAGATTTCAGTGGAGCTGGACTCGGAATAGATTCCCGATCCAATTTCTTAACGTGTTTGGAAATCTTGAATGGCACATTTGATGCATTTGCTGATTTAGCAATTTCAGAAGGAGTATTCCAAATAGTCAAAGGAAATACAGAACGCGCCAATGCATATATGACAATGCTTGGGGGGAGCAGAACATTAATAGAACCTGAAATTGTGAAAACACGAAAATCTGGTATTAGCTTTAAGCAGAATGTCATGTTGAATATGACTCACGCCTCTACAATTACAGCAGACAATAACTGGACAAACATCTCTTCTCAGTACGCCCAACTAGAGCCATCATTAAATAAATGGCTCCAAGAAATCATTGGCGATCCAGATAAGATTATCATCCATGCTGAATACAAATTGACAGGTAGCGATACTGCGGTAATTATCCCTCCAGTTAAGGTTAGTGATCTCAACATACAAGCCATTGATTTCATGCGTATCTTAGAGATTGATCCATTTAAAGGGAATTTTGAGCTTGACTCCAGAATTACTCAATTTATCAGAAACAATGTTCCTGAGGCCAAAGAAGCTCAAATTGCCATCAATTATGAGGATATGAACGTGGCAGCAGGACAAAGATCATTGTATGAACTATATCCTCAATTAAATGCTATCAATCAATTATTACTTGAATCCAATATTGGAGGGGCGAATGATTTCACTCATGAAAATGACATTGGAGATACATCTTATCCAGGCAATTATGATGATTGGAATACACTAAAAATCCGACTGACCCAGATTAAAGAAAATCTCAGAGTGTTTTTAGAAAACACTCCGAGTATAACAACAAAAATCACTAATGCTACTTTAGATGATATATATGGTTTTGCTAAGGAACTCGCCGATTACAATGCGCCAGGAATTCTCTTTACAAAACCTATTACGGCAGAAAATTTAGATGATATTAAAGAACAGGCTAAAAGTGCAATCTTAATATTACAAGATAGATTAGCACAAGCTACTTCTATACTAAATGAAAATCCTACAAGCGAAGAAGATCTGCTATCTCTAGCTGAGCGATTTGCAAAACTACTTGTTGGAAATACAGCAAAAATTCTCCCTAAATTTTCATTGCACATCCCTGAAACACCATTCGTTCAAGGGGAAAATTACAGTACTTCTTCTGAGGGATGGATTCAAGGCCTCTCCTTAGTAAGAAAGAAGATAAAACATCTAGATGAGCTCATCACTTTTGACTTTATGAATAGATTAACTAATGGAATAGAACTTAGCATGTATCAATTTCCGCAGGCATCAGATGACAATTCTGATGTTTGGCTTGGAGGTAAATGGACTGACGCTGATCAGGATAGAATAGTGAAACAAGGATCAAAATTATCTGTAGCCATGACTCATCCTGAATTACTTAATACCCCTGAAGTAGGGTTCGTTTCTTTGAGAATTGACGACTGGACGGAAATTATTCCGACCAAAGAGGAAACAGCAGCTATTGCATTTAATTATGATATGCCAAATTCTGAAGCTCCTCAAGCTGTGATATTAGCCATTCCCCCAAGAGAAGTTACAGATGATGAATAGGGAAATCCAGTCGTTTGGAACTCCAATGATCTATTAAATACGATTATAGAAACTATGGATATGGCCAAGTACAGAGGTCTCACTTCTGAAGATATTGCAAAAGATCCAGAATTAGCTTCTATTCTCCCTGCCACATCACTGGAAACACGTCCAAAAGGCAGCGATTTTGATGCAGATGCAGAAGAAGATTACTTCCGACAAGGCTTTACTGTACCTATGAATTATTCCAACAATAACATTGACAAATAAAAAAGAACTATAAATGGCAGCCCCTAATTATACAGACGATATAGATGTTGGATCATTATCCACATATCAACTTCCTTTTAGTTCTAGGAATAGAATAGAGGGAAGACAAAATTCATTGGAATTTGATCATTCTTTAAAAGCGCAAACATTTGATCCTTTGTGGTTTCTTACTAGACAGTGGCAATTTGGTGAGTTAAAAGCAGAAAACGCAGGCTCACCCATTATGTCCACAGCTTGTATCGAAGAGAAAAGAATGACTCATGTACGGAGCAGAGAAAATAATGGTACTTGGGATCAATTGAGTGCAGATGATTCGTTTCCCCCATTAGAGGTCTATATTGAATCACTACCCATGAAATTCACCATTGGACAACAAGCCTCTATGGGAAGAAAATTCCTGAAAATGGCGTTGCAAAAAGCGGGAATTGTGGATGAAGATGTGGATGAAAACCTACTCATTTCTGAGGTGTTGGATGATGAAAGTAATATCTGTAGCTTTGAACTCCCTGAAGACATTGACAACTTAAGTGGTCAAACAGAGCTTAAAGAAAAATGGATCAACTCAGATCCAAGATCAATACAAATGCTAAAAGCTCTTGCCGGAAAAGTACCTAATGGTTATAAAATTTATCGTGACTCATTAATTGCGTCCTCCATTGACAGGACAATTGACGGCTATCTAATAACTGCCGGTTTTTCTATTGGAGATGCAGCTGACCTTGTTTTATCATTCAAAGACTGGATAGAAGAAACGTTCCAAATTGATCCAGTGAGCATGTGGAACGAAGCCAAGATGAATTACGAATCAGCCATAGGGTTTCGCATTTCTCCCACTAACAGTGACGAGTACAAAATTAATGACTACTCATCTGAGAATCTTGACTGGCACAGTTTTGATATTTCTACCGCGCCATCTACAGTTTCTGGTATAGGTGATAGCAGTTATCTAACCAAAAGAAAAGTTACTAGTATTCCTACTCCTGCCAGATTTTATGGAATGCCCGCCTCCAGATGGTGGGAAATGGAAGATAAGAGCATCGACTATGCCAACCTGAATGCTGAATCCAATGAAATTGTGAAACTAGCTATTACAGAATTTGCCCTAGTTTATTCGAATGACTGGTTTACAATCCCTATTCAGGTAAACACAGGAGCAATTACAAATGTGAAAGCCATTGTGGTTACAGATGTATTTGGTGAAAAAACACTTATCAACAAGGCGAGTCATGAAGGAACAAGAACCACTGACGGAACACCTGAGCATCCAGATAATCCATGGAATGGATGGAAGCTCTTCAAAAATGACACGAATGAATACTACCCAAACGTCAACGAAGGTTCTGCCACAGATGCGCTAGAATCTTATTCTGATTCATCTATTTTCTTACCAGATGTTTTGCCTTTTGTTCAAAAAAGCGAACCCATTGAGCAAGTCAACTTTATTAGAGATGAAATAGACAACAGAGTGTGGGCTATTGAGCATAAAATATTTAATGAAGTACTAGGAAGCATCGATGGAAATATAGCCAGTAACAATACTGTCAAGTACTTAAAAAAACAATTGAATGTTTCAGATGATTCGGGATTTAGAGAAATTGCGTTAAGCTATATACTTCAAAACGAAGTACCAGAAAATTGGATTCCATTCGTGCCGAAACTATTCGCTACGGGTGAACGTGACTTCCAATTGATACGTGGGCACCTTCTTAGAAATTATACTAGCCCTCCATCCTCCATTAGACCTCGCACAGAAATTCTATCAAAAGGAGTCAATCCTTCAACATTAGTAGTAGACGAACAATTATTAATGCATATAGAGGAAGTTCCCAAAGCAGGATTGATTGTTGAAGAAAAAAATCAACGAACACGTTGGTACAATGGTCAGACATTCATTTGGCTTGGTAGAAATAAGAGAATTGGACGATTGGTAACCAACAGCCCTCTGGCTTTTGATAATTTAGAACTCAATAAAGCTTCGTTAGAAAATACTCAACTAGCGGTGAAATCAGCTTTCCACCCAGTATCATCACCTAACGTTCTTGAAGTGAAGTTTTCGAAGCCAGTAACTCTGAAAAACACCAACGGATTTACTCTAAACAGTGGAACAGAAATAACCGGAATACATTCTGGAAATGGCTCTAGTAAGATTTCATTTAGTCTAAATAGTTCTTTGACTGCAGCTACGACTAATACTCTGATTATAGATAAACAATATGTCAAAACTGACTCTGTTGATATCGAGGTTGAAGTTGAAACTCAAAATGATCCTCCATTTGATCCCAGTGTGATCTGGAAACAGTTGGTGAATACAAAAGGAATAGCTGGAGGGGGACTTGTTCTACACAATAGTCCAAATGGCTCTCTTTGGAAAAATGGAGCGTTATCTTCTAAAGCTTTCAGTGCAGATAATAGCATTACAACAAACATTATCAACGAAACTACCACTGTTGGTTTAGGGGTGACCACACAATCTATAGACATAGCAGCAAATGGCTATGATGATATGGGTCTTTTCGTTGAATGTAACTCGTCAACTCGAAAAATTTCCATTTATGAAGCAGGAGTACTTAAGAAAAACTACAATCATCCTCGTATCATATCTAATTTGACAATTGCATTTGCTTCGGCAAGGATTAACATGTTGGTTAATAATAAGCTCATTTATGCCAGTAAGTTAGTCATGAATGCACCAATAACACCAGTAGGACTTCTCTATAATCCAGTGCTTGGTTCACCTGAAGAAAATCTCAATTCATTATTGAAGAACGCAATTTTTGAAAATTCTAATTTAATAAAGAGTCTATTATAAAATTTAATCGAAAAAAGTTATGTTCAAAATTCTAATCTCATAAGCTAATTAAAAATCAAGGTTAAAAGCTGCGGCGAAGCAATAAATTGAATTCTATAGAATAAAGAAATCTTTATTTCAACTTTATCTGATTTATAAACCGACATGCCCACTAAAGATTAATTAAATAGACTGTTTAATCGGAGTTCGTAGAAACATCACTAAGGTTTCCAAAAACATGAAAGGCTCGCAAATGCGAGCCTTTCTTTAAAACTGCTGAAAATCAAATATAGATTATCAAGTTTTTGCGTCAATACGCCAACCCTTCTCTAAGAGCTATTTTAACAAGTCCAATACTTGTTCTCACATTGAATTTTTTCATCAGCTGGCGCTTATTCGTCTCAATAGTATGGTGACTTACATTCAACTTATCTGCAATGAGCTTAGTCGAATTTTCCTGAGCAAGAAGTGTCATCACTTCCATTTCTCTCGTATTTAGGTCATATTTGGCCATAAAAGGATCATTAACTTCATTTAAAAGCTCATTTAGCACCTCATCGCATACATACCTCTCCTGATTAGATACAGCGTTAATAGCGTTAAATAAATGTCTTGGGCTGGCCTTTTGTACAAGATATGCATCGACTAAATTTTCCTTAGCCTGTTTGACCATTTTCTTATTGGCAGTGTTTGATACAAAAATTAATTTCAAAGAAGAAAACCTTTCTTTAAAAGCCTTCAATTGATCTGTTATCTTCTTGATTGGGTACTTACATATATAAATAAGAATGTTAGGGGAAAAATCATTTAAAATTCCATTTACCGACTTATTGTAACTCGTTGTTTTAATTTCTGCATTTTTTAAGCCACTCTCCAATAAGATTTGAAGAGGTGAAAGGTAAAGTAGATCTTCATTATAGATTAAAATTTTCATAGATATGGGTGTTTAATTGGTTTACATCTGCACTATACTTAAAACGAAACAAATAGCCTATTTATTTCTGAGATTACTCTTTATAAAGAATAATCTCATCTCGCACAAGATAACATAAAACCCCTGATTACCAGCTACTTTGATTTTTATTAAATCTCATTTTTTATTCCCTTTATTGTATTCCAACTATTGATTCTTAAGAACCTTAACACCTCATATTAATTGGCAACCATTATATTAATAAAGGATTGGAAACTATCTTCCAAAGGCCACATTCCCATTTTTTGTAAAAAGAAATACTCTCAGGTCTCCTGAAGAACCGTTGATGTTTCCTTCGTAAATATTTGTTTTTTCATCCAAAGCAATCTCCTCATTGATAATCACTTTTTCTTTACTTGATGAAAAGGATTTAGAACTAGATACTTGAATTTCAAAACTACCTGAGGTATCATCTGAGAAATCCAGTTCATAATCCGTATTAGAGCCACTCATTTTAACTTTAGTAACAGTTGGCATCAAATCTTCTACTCTCACATTCCCATAGGTGCTCTCTAACTCTGCTTTCTCATTCAAATGCTTAATGTGAAGTTTTGTCATATGTGTTTTTCCAGACAACTCCCCGAGATTTTCCACATAAATCTCATCCAATCTCGACTCTAATCTCAAAATATCCATTTCTTCTATATCTATTTCCGAAGAAGAAGACTTGATAAATACATCATTCAAAATTCCTAATTCGGCCTCTTTCACAAACCTAAAATCAAACCTTCCTCCTCGTGCTTCATCAATTTTCACTTCTCCATATTTAGACTTTATAGACTTCACATTTGATAGAAGGTTCGCTCTAAAATCTCCATGAGAAAGATCCAAGGAAAATTCACCTTTATACTCATCTATAAATACATCTCCAAATTCGTTTTCAATTGAGAAAGTAAGGTTATTAGGAATAAATATTCTATAATTCACTCGCACTTCTCTGGTACCCGTTATTTTTTTTGAGAAATTAAAAGCTGCTTTATCTAGGATATTTTCTCCTTCTCCAATCTTCGTTCTAGCAATGATAAAAGATGAATAGTCATTAAAATCAATCTCTACCATATCTATCAGGTTTTCTAAGTGTTGTTCTTTCTCAGAATAAGCGACTATCTCTATTTCAAAAGCAACACTATCCGCATCCCATGTCTCGACAAATATGTCCCCATACTTGTTCTCAACTTCCACTTTACTGTTCTCATTCACTTTAAAAGCCACATACATGTCTTTCGTCATCTCGTGCACTTCTCCTTTTACTGAGGCTCCTATCAGAACCAGTAACCCTATAAGTATATATTTTCTACTGAATAACATTTTCTTCATTTGTTTCAGACTTTCTCTGCACCTCTCTCATAATATCTTCCAAAATGCTCACTCTAAGTCTATAATTATCTATCATGGAATCCAAGATATCTTCTTGATTCAACCCTTTCCCTGCTTCATTTTTCAACTCTTCAAACTCATCCTTTAACAACTTAATTTCCCCCAACAGTTCCTCATCCACTTCGTACATTTTCAGCTTTTCGATACGGTCATTTACTTGAACAGAATAGTAATTCTCAAGTTGATTCACGCTAGAAAAATTTTCGATATCCTGAATTACCTCAGCTATTTCATTTCCTCCCTCATTTGAATATTGTATTGCTAACAACGAGACAGCGAATACTGTTACTGCAGCCACGGCCATCTTCCATACACGCTTCACAGGAATCATCTTTACCACTTTCCCTTCTTCAACCGGAGCCAATTCTGCCTCGATCTTATCCCAAAGACCAGCTGAAGGTTTCTCTGATTCAAAATCGGACTTGTTCTTCTGTATGAAATCTTTCATGATACTCGCTTATTTATTGTTAACCATTCTTTTACTTTGAGCTTGGCACGACTCAATTGGGATTTAGAGGTTCCCACACTTATCCCCATTTCTTCGGCTATCGCCTGATGGCTGTAATCTTCAAACATATATAAAGAAAATACCGTTCTAAATCCAGCTGGTAAAACACTCATTGCTTCTTTTATATGATCAACACTATAGTCATTTTCCCTTTCTCCTTCCTCTTCTTCCTCTGCCACCTCAGGGAGGTTTTCTACATCATCAGTGAAGTATTTTTTTTTCTTCAGTTGATTGATCGATCTGTTGGCCACTATTCTTTTAAACCATGCTCCAAAAGTGCTTTCTCCTCTGAAGGTGTGTACTTTCCGAAACATATCTAGAAATGCTTCTTGTAATACATCTTCTGCTTCCTCTCTGTTGTTCAAAATTCTAAGAGCAACGTGAAACATGGGTACGCTATAAAGTTCATAAATTTCACGCTGAGCGACCCTATCTTGAGTCTTAATGCGTTCAACCAGATGCTTATGTATATCTAAAGAGTTTGCGGACATTTTGAGAATAACGGCTTTATCTTCTTTAAGCGTTGCAATGGTGCCACTTAGCAGCCATTACAACTCATTTATTGATTTAACTTAGAACCATCCTAATTTTAGCGATACATTCCCATTAATCCCGTTCATAATATCATCGCTAGTATTAGGCAAATCTAATTGATAAACATATCTATAACTAGCTCCCGCAGTAAGTTTCATCCAATTACTTATGTTCAAACTTATAGCCACAGATGGTTCCACTACCCAAAAGAGGTCTGTGTTATATAAATCATCCTCATCTAGATCAAAGTCCTCTGGGAGATCTATGACTCCTGGGATTCTAGATTCAGCGATTCCACCCCCTCCGAGAACAGTTGGAAAACTCAAGTTTAAAACTCTATCTTCAAAAAAAGCTGGTTCTATGAACAAACCTCCGTATCCAGCTTGATAATAAAGCTCTTTACCATTAAAATTTAAGTTTTTACTTCTCACAGTATTGACCAAACCATATCCTGCTACTCCGATTCCAAAATCATTGCCAAAAATAGCTGCTACTTCTCCACCCATCCAAAGGTCTTCTTGCTTGTTTAGTTGTCCCCCTTTTCCCGTGAGTGCGACAAAACCGCCAGTAAGAGCTCTATTCGAAAGAAGCGTTTTCTTATCCTCTTGTCTTCCCAAATTAATATCCTGAGACATTAATTGAAAGATCATTAATACGCATCCTAGTGTTATTCCTATTCTTTTCATCTTTAAATCTAATTGATTTGTATTCAACTTATTTTAATTGATTCTATTGATATCTCCACTTCCATTGATGTTGAAGTTGGTTTCAGAAGGATCTCCCCAATAACTCACATCTCCACTTCCATTAATATTCACGGTGAGCATTTCTGTAGCATAAACATCTACATCGCCACTCCCATTCACATTTACTACTGCCGTTTCTGATTCTAGTAATTTGGCATTGACATCACCACTCCCATTCAATCCAACATATAGGCTCTCTGCCACACCTGAAAATTTACAATCACCTGAACCTGATAAATCCAAAATCACATCATTTACTTCGTTAAAACTCACATCAGAATCACCTGAACCATCCATTTTTAGTGTGAATGTATCCGACATGATATTATCAACTTCTAAATCTCCACTACCTTTCATTTTAATTCTATCTAACCATTCTACACTCACAAAGACCCTTCTTGGCTTTCTAGTCAAAAAGTTGTTACTCTCTTCCTCTATGTATAGTACTCCATTTTGAACGTATGTTTCTATGTGTTTTAGAATGTTCTCTCCAGCTTCTACTTTAAGTGGCGTTGAATCCTGATTTACGTATACATCTATAGATCCATCTATTTCTATCTCGGTGAAATCATTATCTATATTTCTAGTCTCTGTGGTCAACCTCCCAGCATCAAAAACTACCTTCTTACATGAAGACATTGTTAGTGTTAAAAATGCAATAGCGATTAAACCAAATTTTGAATTTTTCATTTTGAGCATGTTTTATTATTTGTGATCTAAAGACAGAGGTAGATGTCTCAGGTTGCATTTTTTTTCAAAAAAAATCAATTACAAAACATATTTAGCTGATTGTTATGTGTTTAAATTCAAACAAAAAGAATTATAACATCTTTATAAACTTCAATTTGCTCGTTAAATACTGAATACTTTTGCATAAATTACAAGAAGAAGTCTCAAAGCAATGCGTCATTTACTTTTCATATGCCTCCTACTCGTATTTTCATTGAAGATGAATGGTCAACTGATCATTAACGAGGTCTGTTCTTTTAACAGTGAAGTAGAGGATGATTTCGGAGAAGTGAAAGACTGGGTCGAATTGAAAAACACCGGGGTTGAAGCCATTAACCTTAGCTCCTATTTTCTTTCAGATAATGTAACAGATATATATAAATGGCGACTTCCAAATCTCGTCCTTTATCCTAATGAGTATATCCTAGTATTTTCAGAAGGAAATTATACAGATGATTTCCATTTTGATTTTGGCATCAGCAATTCTGGTGAATCAATATTCCTATCAAAAAGTTTAGTTGGAATACAACAGGAACTCGCTATTCCTGAATTAAGAGTGAATCATAGCTATGGAAAATCTGTCTTCAATGACAGTTATGTATATTATCAAGAGCTCACTCCAAACGGCGATAATTCGAATCAAGAAAAATTAGGATATTCGGTGACACCTTCTCCGAACATTGAAGGTGGTTTTTTTGAAGGAACTCAGCTTATTTCATATCAAAATGAATGCCTAAACGGGAGTGTTCATTATACCATTGATGGTAGTTTTCCTACGGAAGACAGTCCTGTTTTCGCGGATAACATCCAGTTGGACCAAATATCTACCGTCAAGGCCTTTTGTGTTGAAGATGATTACCTGCCATCATATACTCACACTGACACATATATCATCGATAATCCATACAATCTCCCCATTATCTCCTTAAGTGTTTCTCATGATAGTTTATTTGATTCAATTAATGGGTTATATATGAAAGGACCCGACGCAGAACCCAATTGGCCACATTTTGGAGCCAATTACTGGGACAAAAGACATATCAGGACTTCATTCGAATATTTCAGTAATAATGAACGGCAAATTTCTCAAGATATCGACCTTAAAATTCATGGTGGAAAAAGTTCTAGAAACAAACCACAAAGACCATTTCGCTTAACGGCTAGAGAAGAATATGGAAATGAGTTTATGCAATATTCCTTTTTTGAAGAAAAACCACAGGAAGAACTATTCAAACATCTCATCCTGAGAAATTCTGGTTCTGATTTCTTGAAAAGTAATTTTAGGGACGGGTTTTGGCATCAAGTAGCTTTGTTAGAAGAGTTGGATTTTGATGTATTTGGATTTCAGCCTTGTATTGTCCTCATAAATGGGGAATATTGGGGTATTATGAATATGCGTGAACGTGTAAGTGAGCACTTCATCGCCCAATCCAATGAAATTTCTCCAGATTCCATCTTGATCATGGAAAAGGAGGTGACTAGCTTTAGAGGTGATACTATTTACTTTCATCTTTTCAAGGAGTTCGCGA
The DNA here is from genome assembly GCA_965224545.1 of Flavobacteriales bacterium. GTDB lineage: Bacteria > Bacteroidota > Bacteroidia > Flavobacteriales_D > Sanyastnellaceae > ASP10-05a. Next base: position 842,268 of record CBDCZM010000001.1, read on the forward strand.
TTAACGAAGATCTAAGTCTACCAGAAAACTATAATGTTGTACAAGATCAATTGGATATTGGCAGTTACCTTGACTATTTCTGCACTGAGATTTATGCGGGAAATTTAGATTGGCCAGCAAACAACATTAAATATTGGAAAGAGAGCCCTCATCAGGGAAAATGGAGATACATCATGTTCGATTTAGACACGACTATGAGACTTTTCAGCTATTTACCATACGACCTAGATATGTTCGAATTCATTTTCGGCGATAAATCATGGGCGGTGAATTCAAAACTATTCATATCTCTGCTAAGAAACAATGAGTTCAAAGCACGCTTTATCAATAGACTTGCGGATCTCATGAATACCAGTTTTACTGAAGAAAACCTAACACAACATTTAAAGTATATTGAAGATGAAATGTCACCAGAAATAGAGAATCACTTTGATAGATGGTCTGGTGACTTCAATAGATACACAGATGAGGTTAATGTGATCATTCCTAGTTTTTTTAATGTAAGAGCTGGGTTTGTAAAAGAGCAAATCATGGAACACTTTGACATGAATGACATGGTTCAACTTGAGTTCGACGTTTATCCACCTAATTCTGGCTCAATTAATATCAACACTATTTCTCCCGAATTACCGTTCATTGGAGATTATTTTAATGGAAACCCCATTCATGTGGATGCTGTAGCCTCGGAAGGCATGTCATTCTTAAGATGGGATTTTACTCAAGAAATTCTGGATAACAGCACTCAAAGTGCATTCACAAAAAATTTCGAAAAGTCTGGAAAATTAACTGCTGTGTTCGAGGACAATATAGAAGATGATTTTTTCATTGTCAATACCATCGTCACTGATTCAAAAGTTTCTTCAGTACTCAATTCTAGCGTAACAGATCTATTCAATGTAAGTGTGATTTCTCCAGAAGGAAAATTGATGCAATCTGGACGAGAAGTCATTGAGAAAGGAAAAAACGTCACTACCACTTTCCTTACAAATCTGCACTCAGGAATTTACTTACTTAAGATTTCCAACTCCAGCGTATCCTACACAAGTAAATTTATGATTCCGTGAATCGGTTTCTGCTCACTCAGGTAATCTGTCTGATCGGACTAGTAGTATCAGCGCAAGAGCAATTATTGCAGCAGATCAATATTATTGAGGGAGAAGTTTTTGAGGTTTCAGGAATTACAGCATTATCCACCGGAGAAATCTTCGTTATAGGTGATAGTGGAAATGCTCCAACCATCTACCAAATTGACGCAAATGGCAAAGTAATCCATCAGATATATATGGACGGCGCTCAAAATGTAGACTGGGAAGACCTTCAATTAGATATGAGGGACAATCTTTATATAGGTGACACAGGAAATAATCTCGGAAACCGTGAAGAGCTAGTGATCTATAAGATTGCCAACTTCTCTCGACAAATGCGTCTGGATACGATACACTACACATATGAAGATCAGATATCCTTCGAACCAGATAATAACACCCCTTTTGACTGTGAAGCCTTTGTTATTCTTGAGGATAAAATTCATCTCTTCTCAAAAGATCGCGGTATTCCAGGAACAACCAAAAGGTATCTTTTAAATACAACCAACCCATTGCAGGAAGCCGCTCTAATTGATGCAACATTTACTGAAGTTTGGATTACAGGGGCTGATTATAAACACTCTTCTGATGAGCTATTCTTTTGTTCTGACCAAAGAGTTCTGCTATTTTCAGATTACTCAACCTCAGGGCTTTCTAATCAGATCTGTAGGGCTGAAATTAACACTTCCCAAATAGAAGCAATCCATGTGAACCAATTCGATGAATTCTTTCTCGTAGAAGATGTGGAATCTGGAACTGCATCAATCTTGTATCGTTTCATAACCACATGCAAAACAGAGGCTAAAGTTTACATATCATCTAACCCATCATTATCTGGTTTTATAGTAGAATCATCTTCTATCATCTATAAAATAAAAGTATTCACGACCAATGGAAAACTTGTTGAATCATATAATATTAATAATGGATGTGTAAAATGTCTGATCAACTTAGAAATCTTGAAACCAGAAGTATACATCCTTAAAGTGCATACAGACATCGGTGAGAAGACATTGAAACTATCGAAACTTTAGTTATCTATTTTATAGATTCCATGTTTGAAACAGTATATAACTGCTCCTATTCTCGTACGGACATTAATCCGAGGAAAAATTCGCTCCCTATACCCATCAATAGTTCTGAATGAAATACCCATCTTCTCTGCAATCTCCTTATAATTCAATTCAGTACAACAGTTGAGGAGAAAATCAACTTCATGATCTTTTAAATCGAATCTATCTGGAACCGAAACCTGATTGATCAGGGCTTTGCTGTTCGTGCCAAAATAAAAACCTTCTAAGTGAATCGATTTGATTGCTTGTATGAGCTCCCAAGGTTCTGCTCCCTTTAGCACATACCCTTTAGCTCCGGACTTTACCATTCGAATAATGGACGCCTCGTCCTCATACATCGAAAGAGCCAAAACTTTAACATTGGGATATAAACGAGCAAGCTCCTCTGTTAATTCATATCCCATCATTCCGGTCATCTTTATATCACATAAAATGATATCCGGTTCATGAGTGAGTTCTTTTAGTTTTGACAAGCACAACTCCCCGCTTCTAGCATCGAAAATAACTGACAGATTATCTTCTGATAATAAAAGTGATTTTAGCCCTTCTAAAAAGAGCGCATGATCATCAACTAAACCAAGTTTTATTTTATTCATTCTCTCTTTAGAATAATTATTTTCGTCTTTACCCCTTGATTTTCTTCAGACCAAATTTGAAGATCAGCATCAATGATTTCTGCTCTTCTATAGAGGTTCTGAAGACCATTTCCTTTGACTGATTTTTCATCAAGGTCAAAGCCAACCCCATCATCTTGTACTATTAACTCATAATGCTTTGAATCTTCTCGAAGCGAAATTGAGAGAGAATTAGCTTCAGAATACTTCAGTGAGTTATTTATCAACTCTTGTAACATCCTGAATAAAACTAGAATAGTCTGACTATCTATTTTAGGAGGTTCATCCAAATCAGTTGTAAAACTCGAATCAAATTTACCAATTCTATTGATTGCCACCACCTGTCTGTTAATCAATTCGATAAGATTATTTCCGTCCAAGCTATTCTGGCTAAGCATGTGAGAGATTTCTCTTAAGCTTTTCATAGCATCACTGACCAATTGGGAAATTTCATCTACTCTTTTTGCATCAGTCTCTTTTGAAAGTTGATATAGATTCATCTTAATTAGGGACAAAAGTTGTCCAACATTATCGTGAATCTCCTCAGAGACGAACTGAAGAGTGGCTTCTTTGACCTCTAATTCAACATTCAAAACTTCTTTGTCAAACTTAATTTTTAATTGCTCTTTTTCATACTCGTGAATTTTCTTCGCCCGTCGGTATTGTAATGTAGAAAATACTACAAATACTACCAAAGAAATGAGCAAAATAGTTCCAGATATGATCGCAATTATTATCTGAAAAGTTTCGTGCATGTAAGTCCAATAAAAAGAATAACAAAATAAAGCATATTAATCATCGTACTTAAAATATAAATGGTCATACTAGCAGAGTGAGCTAGATCGGTGAATATTCCTATCACAGTAAGATTTATGAAAAGCCCAGAAAAATAAAAAAGATTTGCAGCATTAATCCAAAAAAATGGACGGGCTAAGACAGAACTTTCTGTAAATGGAGGCTCATACGAATCCTTAATGTAAATCAAGCCATAAATGATTATTGCGTTCTGACTTATACACATATTTGTTGTGCTGAGTGAATTCCAGCCATCAATTAAAGCGCCACCGGCAAAGAACATCCAAAAAATCGGTATCGATTGAGTAATGAACTTCTTAACGCGGTGGCCCTTTAGAACTTTCTTGTACGCTAACGCTAGAAGGGTGTACTCCAGCGCATGGTATATATGCGAGGGCCATTCAGCCCCGATAAAAAATGTTTGCAAATCTGAAATAAAACTCACAAACAAAAACAGCATAACGTAACAATTTTGCAACGCATATCTAGTATACAATCCCGCCAAAATGCAGGCAACGACTATGAGTAGATAAATAAATTGCTCTGTATACATCATGCCATGAAAATAGCATTAATCTACTATTCCGTGAGCATCAAAAGCATTATCAATACCATCCAAGATATTCACTCCGCCACTTGTCCCATTAGGGTAAATGATATCATGAAGTTTTGGTGGTCTAATAAGAAACCTTTCTGTTCCTGTCATTGCATTATCAGTCTCTACCGCTTTTCCTTTGGAGTCACATGGAACCAAAATGACTGACTGAGTCGGGTCACTATTAGATTCCATCGGACTTGTGTCTAGTCCAAGTACTACAAACAACCCTGTGGCTCCAGGTTGATTTAATAAATGCTCTACATCCGTTTTATCCAGATGTAAAACTAGACCTTCATAATTCAGGTCTATGAGGTTAGAACTTGAGGAGGTCAACATACGCTGAGCATATAGCTTGGCCATCTCCTTCATTTGTGATACAGTATACTTCTGTGCCATTCGTTAAAAATTTAAATTATTTGGTTTAGCTTAAATGTGCGACAATATTCCTGCTCGGATAATATTTTCACTTTGCTTTTCATCAACATTATAGTTTTAACACCTTAAACTACTTAAAATCAAACTGATACAATTAAAACCTAATAACTTACTGAATCACGTCCATAATTACACATAAAAAAAAGGGTATAAACACCCTGCAAATCTGGGTGTTTTTCTTTAGGATCAGTACCTCATTAATAGAGACCTTTGTCACACTAAATATTGATTGGTTTAGCTAATGAAAATAGAATGAAGATTTGCCTAAAACTTCGAGTTAGGTTCACCCGCTTAATATGAAACCAGCTATTTCTATTGAGGTTAAGAAGATTTATATTAGTGCAATACCAATAAAATCCCGATCTAATAGAGTCTCTCTTGACGATTGGGATTTTTTTTCTTCAAATTTGAAACATAAAAAAAGCCCGCAACACAGTTACAGACTTTTAAAATTTTTATCGATACTTACTGATTACAATAGGTTATCGATCTTTTCAGTAAGTACATTTTTAGGCACAGCACCAACAGACTTATCTACTAATTCTCCATTCTTAAGAAAGATAATAGTTGGAATATTTCTGATACCGAACTTAGCCGAGATCTCCTTATTATGATCAACATTTACTTTTCCTATCACAGCTTTGCCGTCATAGTCATTAGCAATTTCTTCAACAATTGGTCCTACCATTCTACATGGTCCACACCATTCAGCCCAAAAATCAACCAATACCGGCTTATCTGATTTTAATGCTAACTCTTCGAAATTTGCGTCTGTGAATTCTACAGCCATTTTATTTTTATTTAATTATTACCCAAATTTATTTCTTATCAAGCATAAGACAAAAGTTCTGCCAACTTTCATTCTATGACTTATTGACATCCTAATTTATCACGAAACTAAATCATATTCCACTTGGTCAATCTTTTCTAGCTTCTCTATTACCTCATCTGAAAGTCTGATACTCTTTGTCTTACTAGAAAAATCCAGTACTTCCTTCGTCCCTTTCACACTAAAGTTAATACGACATGGTCCCGGTTCAGATTCTGTTAAAAACTCTAATTGAGAAACCAAATTTTCTGTCAGATGTGCCAGTTCTAGCTTAATATTTATTGTTTTTGCCACTTTGTCTCTTAACTCGGAAAGCAATTCCATGGATTTTACCTTTAGCTCCAGTTCCTTCGGATCATTGCCAAATCTTCGAGGCTCCATAACTCCTTTCAAATAAACAAACCAACCATTCTCCATTACTGGCTTCACATTTAAGTAATCATTTCCAAAAAGCATCACGCGTATAGATTCAGTATATCCTTCAATATTAAAAATCCCCATCGGCTTTCCCGTTTTGGTTACACGATGTTGCACGTCAGATAAGATTCCAGCAATTTTGATCTCTCTATTATTAAACGAATTATAATCCAGAACTTTCAAATATCCCTTAGGATCAGTAAAGTATTTCAATTCCAATTTAAAATCATCTAACGGATGACCAGATATAAAGATTCCCACCACCTCTTTCTCTCTTGTCAGTCGCTCTAAAGGTGTCCATTCCTCGCATTGAGGAATCATTGGTTCAGGAATATTGACTTCTCCCGATTCTCCTCCAAACATGGATACCTGAGAAGAATTCGCCTGTTCCCTAAGTGAATTTCCGTACTTCACCAACGTTTCTAAAAAGGGAACATTTCTAGAATCTAGAGCTAAATATTGCGAACGTTTTAATCCAAAACTATCAAAGCCTCCTCCATAAACAAGACCTTCTAGGCTCTTTTTATTTACAGCTTTACTTTCCATACGTTCGATGAAGTTGAAAATACTGGCATATCTCCCAGTCTCATTTCGCTCATTTACAATGTGTTCGATCGCATTCCGTCCCACACCTTTTATGGCTCCCATTCCAAATCGAATCGCACCGGCATCATTTACTCTGAACTTATATGCGGATTCGTTTACATCTGGACCCAGCACTTCAATTTTGGATCGTTTGCACTCCTCCATAAAAAATGATACAGTCTTGATATCATTCATATTGTTCGACAACACAGATGCCATATACTCAGCTGGGTAATGCGCTTTAAGGTATGCCGTTTGATATGCAATCCATGCATAACATGTAGAGTGTGATTTATTAAAGGCATACGATGCGAATGCTTCCCAATCTTTCCAAATTTTCTCCAAGACACTCTTGTCATGTCCACGTTCGGCACCTTGATCAAGAAATTGGGGCTTCATTTTAGCCAAGAGATCCAATTTCTTTTTCCCCATAGCTTTTCTCAAAGTATCGGCCTCACCTTTTGTGAATCCAGCCAATTTCTGAGAAAGTAGCATCACTTGCTCCTGATAAACCGTAATCCCGTATGTCTCTTTCAGGTATTCTTCGCAAGCATCTAAATCATATATAATTTCTTCATCTCCATGCTTTCTGGCTACAAAAGAGGGGATGTACTCCATAGGCCCAGGACGATACAAGGCGTTCATGGCAATGAGATCTGCAAATACCGTAGGCTTTAAACTTCGCAGGTGCTTTTGCATTCCAGGAGATTCATATTGGAATATTCCTACAGTGTCACCTCTTTGGAAAAGCTCATATGTCTTTTCATCATCTAGTGGGAACTTATCTGGATCCAGATCAACACCATGCTTTTCCTTTACTAATCGAACAGAATCCTTAATCAAAGTCAAGGTTTTCAATCCAAGGAAATCCATTTTTAATAATCCGGCATCTTCTGCTACAGCGTTGTCATACTGCGTGCATACCATATCAGAATCCTTGGCTGTAGCCACCGGAACATAGTTCGTAATGTCATCAGGAGTAATAATTACTCCACAAGCATGAATTCCAGTATTCCTAACAGAGCCCTCTAGCTGCCTAGCTTGGTTAATCACATTGGCCTCAGCAGAATTGGTTTCTGACAACCGAATTAGCTCCTGTGCTCTGTCATAATCTTCATTTCTTAATTTCCTCTTTAATTCTTTATCTGAAAGTCCAAATAGTTTTCCCAGCTTAATATCTGGAATAAGTTTAGCTATTCGATCCGCATCTGAAAGCGGTAGCTCCAACACTCTGGCCGTATCTCTAATAGAAGATTTAGCTGCCATTGTACCATACGTAATGATCTGAGCTACCTGATTCGATCCGTATTTCTCAATTACGTATTCAATTACACGGCCACGCCCTTCATCATCAAAATCAATATCGATATCGGGCATAGATACCCTTTCTGGATTCAAAAACCGCTCAAATAGCAAATCATACGCAATCGGGTCGACGTTCGTAATTTTAATACAGTATGCTACTGCAGATCCGGCGGCAGACCCTCTTCCTGGGCCAACAGAAACTCCCATTTCTCTAGCAGCGTTGCAAAAATCCTGAACAATCAAGAAATATCCAGGATAGCCAGTATTCGCGATAGTAGCCAATTCAAAATCCAATCGTTCTGTTATCTCAGGAGTAATTTCTCCATAACGCACCTTTGCTCCTTCGTAAGTTAAATGTCTTAGAAACGCATTTTCCCCACGCTTCCCTCCGTCCTCTTTATCTTCAGGATCAACAAACTGCTCTGGAATATCAAATTCAGGAAGTAATACAGAGCGTTCCAACTCAAAAGGTTCACATTTCTGTTCAATTTCTTGCGTACTTTTAATAGCCTCTGGAAGGTCTGCAAAAAGCTGTTTCATCTCCTCGGGAGACTTCACGTAGAACTGATCATTAGGAAATCCCCATCTAAACTCTCTCCCCCTTCTCCCTATGTATTTTTTAGGGGTGCTTACATTTTCAGCATCTCTCACACAAAGTAAAATATCGTGAGCTTCAGCTTCGTCCTGAGTTGTATAATAACTGTTATTAGTCGCTACCGACTTCACATCATGTTTTTCACATAGCTTCAGTAGCACCTCATTCACAACATTTTCCTCTTCCACTCCGTGACGGATGATCTCTGCATAGAAGTCCTCTCCAAATTGCTCTTTCCACCATACAAAAGCTTCTTCCGCCTGTCTTTCTCCTTCATTTAGAATCTTACTTGACACCTCTCCCCAGAGACCACCAGTAAGCGCTATGATATCCTCCTTATATTGAACTAACAAATCTCTATCTATACGAGGGACATAATATGATCCGTGTGTAAATGACTTGGAGCTTAGCTTGGCCAAGTTATGATAGCCATTTTTGTTTTTGGCTATCAGAACGACCTGATACCCATTGTCTTTGACCGATTTATTTGTATGATCCTGACAAATATTGAATTCACATCCAACAATGGCTTTTATTCCTTCTCTATTGGCTGCTCTTACAAATGAGAAGGTACTCATCATGTTCCCATGATCTGTAATAGCGATGGCTGGCATCTCCATTTTCTTAGCCACTCCTACCAGATCGTTAACAGTGGAAGTAGATTGAAGAATAGAAAACTGAGAATGACAATGAAGATGAACAAACGAAACATCAGAAACCTCACTGGATACTTGAGCATCAATCGTTGGAGTTGATACTTGCTCTGAAACTATAGAGGGCTGTTGATGTGCTTTGTCAAAATTCGAATCATCTAACACTGGTGCCTGATACACCACCGAGGCGATTCCTTCTTCCCTTGGAATAACATTATGATCAATCAGACCAAAGAAACACTTCGCCGTGGCGTGTACATCATATGCCGCGTCGTGTGCATCATCAAAAGGAATATTAAACAGCTTTTGATGCAATTCGGTAAGCGTAGGCCATTTGAATCGTCCCCCCTTACCTCCAGGGATCTGACAAAAGTCTGTACCAAAAGTCTTGGTATCTAGCTGATCCTTTAACGTTACAGGTTCATAATCTCTGTTGTCTCTATGGTACTCAGCTCCTACTATGAATATGTCAAATTCAATGTTATGCCCTACTGCATATTTTGCCTTAGAAAAATCTTCATGAAAACGAGTAAGTACCTCATTTAGCTCAATACCCTCTGCTAACGCCTTTTCAGTAGTAATTCCATGAATTTTAGCTGCGTTATAAGGAATATCAAATCCATCCGGACTAACTGTTAAGTTTCCAGCATTTATCAAGGTACCATCGTACTCATGTAGCTGCCATGCCAACTGGACCAATCGAGGCCAATTTTCTGAGTCAGTTACTGGAGCTTTCCAGTTTTTAGGTAAACCTGTGGTTTCGGTGTCAAAAATGATATACATACGTCCAAAAGATTGTTTCTACCTGTGAATAAACACGAGATAAATGCATGCACTAAGATAGTGCATCGCAATGCCAGAATCACTCTTTTGTGAATAACTACATTAAAGTGTTAACTAGCCGACTATGACTCCAACTGGACAGTGATCCGAACCGACATATTCATTGAGAATAAATGAGTCTTTCACATGAGGCATTAGTGCTTCAGAAACAAGCATATAATCCAAACGCCAACCTACATTTTTCTCTCTAGCTCCTCCTCTATAACTCCACCATGAATACTTTATTTCATCTGGATAGAGGTGTCTAAAACTATCAACCAATCCTGCATTAATGAAATTAGTCATTCCATCGATTTCATCTTGAGTATACCCTGGAGATTTGTTGTAATTAGCAGCTGGTCTAGCAATATCAATAGCTTGGTGACACACATTCATATCTCCATTAAGAATCACAGGTTTCTTTTTTTGGAGTTCAGTACAATGATTCAATAAATCAGCATCCCATTCCATCCTATAAGGTAGTCGGAGCAGTTCTCTTTTTGAATTAGGCACGTAAGCCGTTACAACAAAAAAGTCCTTAAATTCGGCAGTAATCACCCTCCCTTCATTGTCATGTTTCTCTATTCCCAATCCTTTCTGAACTGAAATTGGCTGAACTCCTTTTGTCAAAATCGCGGTACTTGAATATCCTTTTTTTTCAGCACTGTAGGCTATAATTTCATACCCAGATCCAAAGAGCGCTTCCTGAACTTGATCTTCCTGAGCTTTCGTTTCTTGAAGACATACAATATCTGCATCCATCTCCTCTAAGCTCTCAAAAAAATTCTTTTTCACTATAGCTCTAACTCCATTTACATTCCAAGAAACTATTTTCATAATGCTACCAATTTAAAATGAAACATTAAAATTACATTACAGTTTACTATCAATGACCTCAAGTTATTCACTTCATAACACGACACTGGCAAATGGGCATTGTAGTCTATTTTTACCAGATAAAGATTAACCAAACTGTGATGTTCAAATCTACCTTGAAAGCTTCTTTTTTACTTATTCTAGGAATCTCTAGTGTCTGTTCTTGTCAGAGAGGTTCACAGGGTGATACTAAGACAAAGGCTCCTTCTTCTAAGACCACAACTGAAACTCCAACAGAGGAAATATCAAAAATTCAGGGGGCTATCGTCTTCCAACATAACAGTTCAAAAGAGCATTTGGGTCCTAAGTATTCATTACTGAAAGATTCTCTTGTCAATCTTTGCAAAGAAGAAAAACACTTTATCCATATCTTAGGTTACTATTTTTCAGACGAAGAAGCTCCAAAAGGACACCGAAATATGGGGATAGCTCGAGCTAGAAATATTAAGAAAAGACTTTCCACATCTATCGATCCTGAGCAAATTAAAATAGCTTCTATGCTATCCTTATCTAGTGAAACGGGGTATTGGCGTGATTGCATAAAATTCTCAAGCGGCGTGATTGATTATAAAGAAGCTTGGGTAGAAGAAACAAGTAACGGTATTGTCATCTACTTCCCTTCTGGTGATGTGGACTCATTCTTAACTGATCGATTGATCAGTAAAATTGATGAAGCTGCCAATGAATTGAAAAATTCCAATCGTGGGGTAAATATCATTGGTCATACTGACAAACAAGACGACGATATTTTGAGCTATGAGCAAGGAAGACAAAGAGCTGACATGGTACTTGATCTATTTGTTAGAAGTGGTGTAAATGCATCCAATCTCAGGGCTTCTTCCATGGGCGCAACTCAGCCTAAAGGAGACAACTCTACTGAATCAGGTAGAGCAAAAAATAGAAGAATTGAAATTATTTATAGCCGCAACTCAAATTAATGCACCCAATTCACGATAAATCTGAGCAGTCTTTGACTCTCAACATAGGTTCACGACAATTCTAAGCGAGAAAATCAACTCTTTTCATCCTTATCTATCAATACGGCTTCCATACTATTCTTTGCCGAAGAATCAAGTAAATTTACTTGCCCGATAATTCCATTATGGATTAATGACCAATGTATTTCTGCGAAAGCTTCAAGGGTCTTTCCTACACTGCAGTATTTATCCAAACTTAATTGTATAATTTGATTCATCTTCTCCGAGGAAATATCACCTGAAGAACGAAAGATCAATTCAACTTTTCTAAAATATGCTGGAGTCTCTCTCAAATTCCTCTCCCCATTCACCTGAATATCAAATGAGTCAAGAGTAAATTCTTCTTTCTTTAACAAGCATACTATGTCTATACCCGCACAGCCTCCTGTAGCACTTAAAAGCATTTCCATGGGAGAGATTCCCTTCCCTTTGTCATCCTCAGAGAGACCATTTAAAGTTAATCCATAACCATCAGTATTGGCAGCTGAGAAGCAGCCACTATCCTCATTCTTTGTGAGAAAAACAGAGTATTTTTTCATAAATATATAGTCAGAACTATAAATTTATTGATTAAATGTGCTCGACCACAAATCGAATGAATCTATTCTTAGATTCTTATTCAGAATTTTCTACGCTTGGTAGTTGTCCTCCACTTCTTCTACAGGTGAAAAGCCCTCAGGCGCAATAGACAAATCAGAAGATCTATAAACATCGGCAAATTTGGTATAAGTAATACTTGGAATCACATAGCCAGTGCCAGAATCTTTCATAATCCCCTTAGCTCTATCATAAGCATCCCTTACATTCTCGGCAGACAAGAGCATATTAAATGATGATTGTTTCTCCTTTCCTGATTCGTCATCAAACGCGACCATTGATAATTTCACTTTGAACCACATATGATCTTCCTCTGCTTCGTGTACTTCTACGATATTCGTTTTAGTTATCGCTAACAACTGAAAAGTTCCTCCTCCCATCTCTTGCATCACCTGGTTAATCCCTGTTTCTGCCTCGGTATACGTATATGATTCTATCAAATACTGCTCCGTTATATTGGCTTCTACACCGTCTGCATCAGGCTTTTTCCACTTTACTCTACAGTTGAACCAAAATTTATTCGCTACCATCTTTCTTTTATTTTAAGAAAGACAAAGATATTTTGGATCTAACGATTTTTAATTTACAGACTCGTTATAGTTGTCCACATCCAATGAACAGCCTCATCAACAAATGACCATTTCAAAATTTGGAACATAAAAAAACCACCACCCAAGCGGGCAGTGGTCTATTTTTTAAGACTAGATATGCTCAGTTATTGCTTCATCGGTTTCTTTCCTTTTCTTTCCGACTTTAATGACTTCATCTTCACATACTGTTCTTTCGTCAATAACCTCTTTACCTGTGCTTCTGTATCAGTTTTTACCGCTTTTAACTTGTGCTTTCTCTCCTCTTCAGAAAGAGAAGTATCAGACTTCAAAGTATTCTTCTTAGCTCTAGCTGTTTTGTTAATCGCATTGAATTTTTTCCACTGCATTTCAGTAAGGCCTAACTCTTCTTTTAAGTCTTGCCTCTTCGCTCCTTTTTTGCCTGCTTTTGGAGCTTTCATTTCATTATACTTCGAAAGTTGCTCTTCATTCAGTAAGTTTTGAATTTGAAGATCATTTGCATCCTTCGTCGCCTGAAGTGCTTTTTTTCTTTCTTCAGGAGCAAGTTCCTGATTGTCTTTCAATGCCTTCGATTCTTCTCTAGTATTTTCCAAAACACCTTTGACTTCCTCTATCTGGCTATCAGTTAAATTTAGATTTGCTGTCAGGTGTTCAAGTCTTGTCTGTCTTTTCGTTTCCTGAGCATTTAATGTCGCGGTGGCAAGAAGTAAAATGCTCACCAGAATTGTTGTAATACCTTTCATATTCTTTATAAATTTTGAGTGATTTCTATGTATTAGACTAGTGTTAAGTTAATTATTAATTGACGGATATAGTTTTCTTAATTTCACTCTTGATTCTTTTGTTGTGAATTGCCATTTTATAGTGCCTTCTTTATTATTTCTATGGTTCTGCCAAGCTTTGACCTCTTCCTTTACTTTTTCTATGGTATCTATATGCCTGTTTAAACATTGACCATTTAGTACATGTAACTCAATCTCTGCCATATTGAGCCAACTTCCATGTTTAGGTGTATAGATAAACTCAAACCTATCCCATAGCCTTTTAGCTTCTTTAGGCTCAAATGTTTCATAAAATGCAGAAGCGACATGGGTATTAAAATTATCCATTACCAAGGTTATCTTATTTGATTTTGGGTAGTACTCATCAGCTATTCTCTTTATAAACTTTGCCCAATCCTTTTTAGTCTTAAACTTTGTTATTTCAACGATCCGTTTTCCTTTTAAAGGTTCATTTGCCATGAATATATTAACCATTCCGTGTCTGAGATATTCGTAATCTACTCGAGCATCTTGACCTGGTTTAATTGGTGTTGAAGGTTGTGCTGATGAAATTAATTGTTTGGGGGATTCATCCATGCAAATTACTGGGTAATCAATATCATAAGGTCTTTTGTAAACATCTAAAACTCTTTCCATGTTAGCCACAAATTCGCTGTTTTTATTTGGAGGAATTACCCAGCCACGGACTTTCCAAGGTTTAAGTTCATTTTTTTTAAAACATTCCCTACCGAAACATGAGAAATACTTTCTACATAATTTAATTCTACCATCTTATCTGATAATAAGCGTAATGACCATTTAGAAAAACCCTTTGGGGGTTCACTGCAACATAATTGCACAATCTTAGCCTCTACATCTCCATCTATCTTTACATCATATATTCGCGAACTCTCACGTCTCTCAAGCACCGCTTCAAATCCTTCTTCAATAAATCTCTTTTTTACCCTATCTATTGTGCGCATCCCTACTTTTAATACTTTACTGATTTGCGCATTAGTTACCTTCTCTGAGTAATCTCCAACATCGCAATTTAGTAGTATGTAAGCCGTACGATACGTCTTTGTGCTATGAGATCCTTTATTAATTATTGCCCGAAGCCTAATAACCTCCTCTTGACTTAGTTTGATCCTGTATCTCATCATTTTTTTAATGAAAATACGAAAATATTACGTCATAGTAAACTTAACTTAACACTAGTTTATTATCAAAAGGTTTAATCTGCTTTTCCACTTCGAGGTTTTTTTTGTCCAGTTAGCCGTTCAATAAAACTACCCACGGCAGAAACTATTATACTAAACAGAAGCGCTGACCAAAAGCCAGAAACTTCAAATCCAGTCGAAATGAAATAGTCAGCAAGTAAAACGATTATAGCATTGATCACCAGTAAGAACAAACCAAGTGTAACAATAGTTGCAGGGATGGTCATAAATATTAGGATAGGCTTTACAAATGTGTTCAGCAGAGACAAAGTCAATGCCACAGCAAATGCCCATTTAAAATCTGAAACGGTCACTCCTGGAAGTAGCTCAGCAGCTACAAAAACAGCCAACCCTATGGATAGGATTTTTATTAAATAATTCATGGTTTATCTGAAGACAGAAATCATACCATATCTGATTTCCGTCCTAAGTCCGTCAAATTGTTGCAATTGATATGACATTTTGTACGTATAAACACCATTAGGAACGTAATGATTGCCATTTTTATGATTGCCTCTCCACCCTTCGGTCAAATCAAAAGTTTGAAATACCAACTCTCCATATCGATCATAAATAGCGAGTTCGTATTCAGGAGGATCACAAGTGATTATTGGTTTAAAAACTTCATTTAACCCATCATTATCTGGAGTGAATGCCACAGGAATGTAGGAATCACACTCACATATCACATTCTTAACCTCCGAGAATTCCTCAATTTCTTTACAGAAGTTTGAAACTCTGATAGAAAATTCTTCGGGTAAATCAAATGTAAATTCATCTGCTTGCGAACCGTTGGACCAACTGATCTGATCAGAAAATCTGATAACAGGACGCACCGTAGTCCGGTCTCCATCACATAGAAAGTACTCTTCATTAAGCTCTATTACAGGATTCAGTAATCTAGTAACATCAACATTTCCTATCTCAACACACTCCGTAGAAATATCTACGGTTTCTATTTGATACACTCCAGATTCAGTATAAGTGAATGAATCTGCTGTACTTCCGTCATGCCAAGTGGTCCTAAGTGCTGGATCATCCATTGAAAGCGTTAACGGCACATCTTCACAGAACTCATAAGCTCCTGGAAGTCCAGAAACAGGTGCAAGGTTAACAGTTAGTGTAAATTCAGTGTCATTTGCACATCCATTAAACTCCGCCGTCACAGAGTGTGTACCAGCAACAGAGTAGTTTGTTGAACTTGCCGTGGCTCCATTACTCCACTGTACATCGTAGCTTGAATCCACACTTACATTTAGAGTTTCATAAGAACAAATATCATAATTACTTTGAATTTGAAACACAGGCAAAGGCACCTCTATGGCTAGCACTTCAGCTTGAGTTTCACATTGAGTAATCGTGTTTATTGCCGACACTGTGTATGTCAAAGGTTGGCTAGCTGAAAAAGAACCTCCTTGATTTCCGTCAGGATCATATGTGGTAGTGGAAGCTGTAGGTGAAGAAAAGGTAACAAGTGTTGAACCACCAGCACAATATTCAACTTGTGATACCACATCAATCACCGGAGATTCTAGAGTTGTCAATTCAAACTCGACCCTTTTAGAACATATTCCATCTGTCACTTCTACCCAATACTGCCCAGCTTGATCGTACGTTTCAGTGGAAGAATTTTGTAATCCTGTGGACCATTCTATGTCATAACTAGCAGGGTAAATGGCTTCAAATTCTGCAGTTTCTCCAGAACAGACTTCCATAGGAAGAATTTCATCCAGCGTTAACTCTGGCAGCACCACGACTTCAATCACGTCAGTAAAAATTTCACCACAACTTTCATACTCTACAGCATAAATGGTGGTGACTGTTGGATTTACGATTGGTGAAATCGAATTGATGTCATCAATATCTTGATTAGGAGACCAGACTGCATTTTGCGGGTTAAAGTTATTTATAGATAGCTGAAGATCATCGCCTTCACAAATTGTCTGTGATGGCGAAGCATCAAAGTATACCAAATCCTTAAAACAAACAGTCTGTTCATTAAATGCTGCCCCTGTAGCACCAGTAAATCCCCAAAAAACAGATGGGTCATTCATAAACACCTCACCGACTAGATCTAAATTGGCTGACAACCGTAGCTCACAATCAATAAATGCTGATATCTGTTGACTAACAGGTTCCCAGACCAACCTTAAGATGATGGGTTGACCATTTTCTGCATTTTCTCCTCCTGGGAAGATTGGTGTTGGACCAGCAATATTACTTGCGGAATTATGGTCTACTGTTCCATTGATCAACATAGCCATGTGATCTTGAAACAAATCACCATTTCCTTCTGCTATATTATCCCGAGTATCAAATTCTAATCCAAATGAAGGAGCAAATCCTTCGAAGCCAAGCCCCACACCACTTATTCCCAATGCATCTAGGCCTACTTGTTGCATTACCAGCACAATGCCATCTGCCCCTCCATCATTAGTTCCAAGATTGACTTCTACGGTTAATGCAAAATATTCTGACAAATCTAGTTGCTCTGTGAACCAAACAGCTCCACTCTGATTTGGAGTGCTCGCAGTCACTTGATAGCAATCACCAGAAAGAGCTTGAGCATCACCTACTGGATTCCCAGTTTGAGAAAATCCAAATTGAAAAGCAAAAATGGCTAACAAGAATAATAGAAAGAATAGTTTGTTCATTATTTATCTAGACGCACACTTGACGCACTTAGTTGTTCCTAGTACTAGTAAAATTCTTCCCAAGGGGATTTGCATTCCACAACCTTTACAAAGACCAAAATGATCTTCTCCTATCTGTTCTAGTGCTCTTTCAATTCCAATTAACTTCTTTTCAGCCTGGCGAAGTGCAGCTTCATTTACACTTTTGTTATTAATGGCATCCATTCTACTAATTCTGCCAATGGCGTTCTCCGGGGCAATCGGTTTCGTTAGCTCCTTATATTCAGCGATCTTTAACTTAAGCTCTTTTTGCTCGTTCAAGATTGCTTCCTTTATTTCTTGCTTCTGACTAGAAGATAGCACAGTTGTGTTTCTTACAAATATAATCCGATGATATTAGATAATTATCACTGAGGTAAATGTTATTAACTAGTTCATAAACTGAAAACAGTTTTTTAGTCCCAAAGTACCAGAGCCTCTAACTTTGCTTTATACTAATCGACAAATTCAATTGAAGGGCAATGCCCAAATAACCAATAATCATGAAATTTTTTATAGATACGGCTAACCTAGCACAAATTAAAGAAGCGGAAGATTTAGGTGTTTTAGATGGAGTAACCACAAACCCATCATTAATGGCTAAGGAAGGAATCACCGGGAGAGAAAATATATTAAAACATTATGTAGATATATGTAACATTGTTGATGGTCCTGTGAGCGCTGAGGTTATTTCCACGAATTTGGAAGGAATGATAAAGGAAGGGGAAGAGCTGGCGCAACTTCATAAGAATATTGTTGTGAAAGTACCAATGATCAAAGATGGAATTAAGGCGATCAAGTACTTTTCTGGAAAAGGAATTAAGACGAATTGCACTCTAGTTTTCAGTCCTGGACAAGCACTCTTAGCTGCTAAAGCGGGTGCTTCTATGGTGTCTCCTTTTATCGGTAGACTTGATGATATTTCTACAGATGGTTTGGAATTGATTATGAAGATCAGAAATATCTATGATAATTATGGATTTGAAACAGAAATCTTAGCAGCCTCTGTTCGACATACAATGCACGTGATCAATTGTGCAGAAATTGGTGCTGATATTATGACAGGACCATTGAGCTCTATAGAAGGATTATTGAAACATCCTCTAACAGATTCTGGTTTAGAAAAATTCCTGGCTGATTTTGCCATGGGAAACAACTAGTGGGTTTATCCTCTTAAATTATGCTATTAGAAATACATCCAGAAAACCCAGATTCAAGAAAAATCAAACAAGTAATAGAATGCTTGAAAGATGGCGGTGTGATTGTGTATCCCACAGACACGGTCTATAGTTTCGGATGTAGTATTCAAAAGCACAAGGCCATAGAACGCGTTGCAAGGCTCAAAAATATCAAACCTGAAAAAGCCAATTTTTCAATTGTTTGCTATGACCTTTCACATCTTAGTGTATACTCAAAAGCGGTAGATAATAGAACTTATAAAATGATGCGTAAGGCCTTTCCTGGGCCTTACACTTTCATTTTAAATGCAAGCGCTCAGGTTCCTAAAATATTCAAAGCCCGAAAAAAGACAATCGGAATTCGAATTCCTGATAATATGATCGCTAGAACGATTGTCAATGAGCTTGGTTCTCCAATTATCGCTAGCTCTGTGCATGATGAGGACGAAATCCTAGAATACACCACAGATCCTGGTCTCATCCATGAGAAATATGAAAAGTTAGTGGATATTGTCATTGATGGAGGTTATGGAAACCTAGAGGCTTCAACCATTTACGACTGCACTAGCCATGACCCAGAGCTAATTAGAGAAGGAATTGGTGACATCTCCATTTTCTAATCAAAAACTGGCAAGTCATTTGCTCTGTTTTTTCTCTAATTTCACGTTTTCGATAAAAATCGAAAACGAAAACACTCAACTATGAAACAGCTATTTTCAATTTTATTTTCATTCATCTTACTTACTTCATCTGCTTTAGCTCAAGAAATCAGTATCTCAGATGTACCTGCCAGAAAATTCAAAGGAGTAAAAGAACTAGAAGGGAAGGGTTATTACACCTTCTACTTTGAAGACAAAGCTAAAAAAGGCTATAGAGATTTTGTTCTTAAGATTTATGACTATGACCTAAACGAAATCAACACCACAAAGGTGAATTTGCCGAAAAACATCATATTGATTGATGGGGTATATAATGGTGAAAATCTCTTAATGGGGTTCATTGACGGGAAAAATCTAAAAGTGACTTACGTAACATTTAATGAAAATGGAAACAAGCTTGAGGAAAGGTTGGATGACATTAAGAATAAAATGCTTGTGACCGACCCTGCCTATAGACCTAGACTTTTTAGCGGAGATAATAACACATTCTACATTGTAAAAGTGGTGAAAGAAAAAAACTATGGATATAAAGTAGAAAAAGTAGGCGCTAAGCTTGACTCCAAATGGGTCAAATCTTATATCCCCGAAAAAGGATTCATCGTTCCAATTAGTGCTATAAGCGAAAATGGAGTTTTAGCCATAACAAGTATGAAGTATCCAAATTCTTTTGGGTATAAAAAGGCAGGGATCAATTTATCTGCCTTTGACACAGAATCAGGAGAGCATTTATTTGACAGACAGCTGAACTCACCTGAGACTTATCCTATACCTTCTTCTGCTACAGTAGATAAAGATGGATCTGTAGTGATTGGTGGAATGTACTATGATGGTCCTAAAGCAAAAAGCTCAAATTCTGACGGAGTATTCTTAATGAAGTTCAATAAAAATGGAGACAATGAGTTTTTCAAAACGACAAACTGGAAAGAGGGCTTACAAGCTTCGCTAAATGAGAATATGAAAAAAGACTTTTTGTCTTCAGCACCAATGGTACTTTTCCATGATATTGAAAATACTGGACAGGGATACAGAGTCATAGGAGAGACGTTTAAGAAAACTGTGGATCAACTGCAAACAGCACTAAGCTTTGCTGGAGGTCGTAGTGGATCTCTTCAGATGAAATTCTCAATAATGGATTTTTCCATTTTTGAATTCAGCAACTCTGGTGTCGTTCAGAAAGTAAATTTCATTGAAAAAGAACCTAGGTCGGTAGATTTGGAATCATACTTTGGAACAGAAACAGGTGGCGGATTGTATACTAGCACAATGGTCATCGCTCAAGCAATGAAGAAAAATAATTTCTTCGGATACCGATTTACTACTGAAGACTCAAACGGGGAGGATGCTATCGTTTTTTATAATAACCCAAGTAATGGGACATTCTCTAATGGAGTTCCATATTTCGGAATAGCTCGATTATCAGATCCTAAAAACCCAGTGAAACACGATATACGAGGAGAGGATAATTCCTTTTCTAGCGGAATCAAAGAAATCGGAATTGTAAAAAATAAAGAAGGGAAAATACTTCTTTACAACCATGACCGAAGCGATAAATTGCTTACGATTTGGTTAGAGGAATTTTAGTATAACCTCCTTAGAAGCAAAATACTAAATACTTAATTATAGAAAAGGCTAGTCAAATGACTAGCCTTTTCTATATTCTGATTTTGCTTTTAGAACTTTCGTAGCACCTTCTTTTCTAAGTGACTATTCTTTAAATATTCTATGATGGGACAATCCATTATTCGTTTGAATTCTAATATTATACAAACCAACTGGAAGATGTGACAGATTCAGTTGGTTTTCTTCTAAACTCAGTTCGAACGACTTCCCAGTAATATTAACTATTACTATTTCATCAATTGCTGAAACACTTTTTATAGTAACACTTCCGTGTGTTGGATTAGGATACAGTTGAATTGAAACATCATCAACCTCGTTGATTCCCACTGACTGATTTGAAATCGTTATTACTGTTGTTCCAAATACACCAGATCCATCAATAGCTGCCGCACCTACAATCACTGTTCCATCTGACATTGCCGTTAACAAACCACTAGTCAAGTCCACTGTAGCAGACCCCGTTCCGTCTACGACATTCCATATCACTGATGGATCTGAGGCATTTAATGGCAGAATAGTAGCCTCCATTTGCAATGTTCCACCACTTGTAGAAATAGTAGATACTCCTCCCTGCCCTTCAACTGTGATCGAAGAAACAAGTACTGTAGAACTAGCACAGTCTGTACTGAATGAAGCTCCAGAATCCACATCAGTTGACCATACCGTATTGGCAAAAAGTACATTGTCTACCTCTATACATGTGAGCAATGGGTTATCCAAGGCATTGAAGTTTCCTGGAGCAAAACTCATATTATTTCCGTTCGACATGACTAGCTCTGTAAGATCATTATTATTTACTTGAACAATGTATACGTTGGGGTTATTACTAATGTCAAGTGATGAAATGCCTGAAAATGCTACACTAATAGTTTCCAAATTTGAGTTATTGCTAATATCAAGTGAAGCTAAACTGCTTGTTTGATTCAGAGAAAGATTGACAAGAGACGTATTTGTGGATAGCTCTAAAGAAGTTAAATTCCCACAATTGATGAACCTCACCATTTCCAAATCAGTTTGACCTGTCAAGTCAATTCCAGAAAGCAGTCCATTTCCTGAAGCCCAAAGTTCACTAATTCCACTATTTGAGGGTAGAACAACAGATGTTAACCCATTGCTTCTAATGAATAGCTCCCCCTGTAAATCTACATTATTTGACAAATCCAAAGATGAGATGTTATTTTCTTCGCATCTCAATTCTTGCAATTCGAGATTATAGGATAAATCCAAATGGTTTATGTTGTTCTCTGAACATCTTAGGCTTATAATATTTATGAATGCTTCAATACCGGTCATATCCGAGATCCCTAATTCATTACAAATTAATGAGCCAGCGTAAGTACTTGCCTCCCCACATTGAATTTCAAGATCACCATTTGTATTGATCATTGTATTTCCAACCAAATAATTTTTGAAATTAGCATCAGGAATATCCACTATATCTGAACACATCTGTGCTTCACAACTTAGACTAAAGCCTGTTTGATTATCAATACTTGTCCAGTTAGCTGCACTATAATCCACATTATCTACAGTAATACAAGTAAGGTCTGCGTTCATTGCTGCTTTAAAAAAATTGGAAGTAATATTATTATTGTTCTCATTTGCTACATTCAATGATGCCAGTACATTATCGAAACAGTACAATAAAGTCAAAGCCGTATTTGAAGATGCGTTTAAGGAGGTCAACTGATTCTCATTACAACCCAACTCGGTTAAATTCACATTGGATGAAATATCCAGTTCTGTAAGCTGATTTTGATAACAATAAAATCTTGACAACAGCGTATTTGAGGAGACATTCAAAGAGGTCAATTGGTTCTGATTACAATGCAATTCCGTTAAAGCAATATTTGCAGATACATCCAATGTTGTCAACTGATTACGATGAACTGCAATTTCTGTTAAAGCAATGTTCGCAGAAACATCTATTGAAGATATGGAGTTGTCAGGACACCACAGCCTTGTCAAATTTAGAAACGCCTCTATTCCCGTAAGGTTAGAGATTCCCAAATCATTAGCTACAATTTGACCGTTAAATGCAATTGCCTCAGCATATTGAATTTCAGTGTCACCGTTTGTATTTATCGATGCATTTCCTAATAAATACGTCTTAAAATTTGCATCAGGAATGTGAACTGCAGAAAAAGGGTTGGGCTCAGTATACAACGCTGCTATTTCTATTGAGTTAAGAGGTCTGGTATACACTCGAATCTCATCTATATACCCGGAATAGTTGAAGACGGAACTTCCATTAATGCAGGGAGAACGTGAAATTCCTAATGTTGCAGGATTGTCAATAGATCCCATTGGCGTATCCCAATTCCTAGTGGATACTAATACTCCATCAATATATTTTTGAGTGATTTGCTGTGAGTCATCAACCACATAAGAGATATGATGCCAAACACCACTGGAAGTACTTCCACCACCTGCGGCATTTGCACTGTTATTAGAGCCACTGTAACACTCCATTCCAGTATTATCTGAAGATACATTGATGTCAAAAAAATTCCCTGCCGTACAAGCGGTTCTCTTTGAAATTATTCTGTATTCCCCACTGGATAGGGCATCATAATTCATCCAAAAAGAAATTGTAACATCAGGATTCATTATATCCACATCTCCAAAGTCTACCATACTATTTCCATCAAGGTATATCGCATACTCCAAATTCCCAAAACGGTCTGCAGCTTGGGTGGCACCAAAGTTTTGACCATGGTTTGGACTATTTGCGTGACCACTATTATTGAAGGTATCATTGAAACTATAGTGGCAAAGAAGGTTATCTGTTGGTATCTGAGCTTTCAATTGGTAGCCAAAAAAAGCTATCACAAATACGCTTAGTAGTAGTTTATTCATCTTAGATTTATTAGAGTTTTTAATTTTTTAGATTGATTTGATCAAGCCTACGCTTACAGAAAACAGTCGTTTCAATAAGTTAACCAATGGATGTTTTTCTTGAGGAATGGAAGGATTATTCTGATAAACGAAGCTTTTGACTATAGTTGCTTCATCACTGAAAATCGTGAAATCGGACTAAATGAAGCAGTTCATTCGATTGTGCTTTCAATATGACGCAGCAACTTTTCTAACCGCTCTTTTTTACTTTCTGCTTCGATTAAAATGTCTGGTATAGTCTGGGTTTCTTCATTCGCACTACCATCTGGATTCAATCCCATTTCGCTTGTAAATCGTATCACGACACCACTTTCTGGAAGGGTTAATAGTATTGGATCTGTTCCTATACCATCACCACTGGTTTTTTCACCCACCACTTCTGCAAACTTTGTTGCCTTGCAGAAATAAGCTAGCGTCTCTGCACTGGAATACACCAAATCATCAACAAGAAGGTAAATGCTTCCATTAAAACCACCCGTATCATTGGCTGGAGACAGTGTCCATTCGCTCGAGTAAAACTGATACTGATCCTCATACAATTCAGCCGGTATGTTTGGCAAGTTCAAGCTAGAAACATCTATTGTGTTATTCAAAATTTCGGGCTTAAACCGTTGGATTCTTTCAGAGTCCTTAAACGCATAAACAATGGGTACCGTCACATCTTCTTTGATCAGGTATGGCATAATATATTCTGTCCAGTAATCTGTCGCTCCTCCTTCATTTCCTTGTATATCTATTACTAAATTCTTGTAGTCAAACACTTGTAAAAAAAAATCTTCCAAAATGAGGTGCATCTTCATCTATTAGGTCATAACTAAACGATCTTATACTCAAAATGGCAACGGAAATTGAATCATTGAATGCATACGATAGGTTGGGAAGAGAAATCATAGGTTCTGAAACATTCTGACTTTCTTCAGACGATTCAGTGGTTTCGGATCGAATTTCTTCATTGATCCGTGCCCAATAAGTGCAACGCAAAGAATCCGTCCGTTCTAATTCTTCCACATACGGGATATAGGAATCATCCTCTTCCAAAATCTGACTGTAGGCTTGATAGAAATAGTCATAAATAATGGTTGGATAGGTATCCGTATGACCATTGTTCAAGTCATTCAAAATAGAAGTTAAGGCAACAAAAAACGCCTTATCTGTTTTTGTTTCTTCAATCCTCTTTAGGTATTCTTTTTGGTTGGACAACCAATCAGTACCTGTTACTCTCTTGTTTATCTCAAAATAAGGATATGATTTTTCTAATTCATCGAATAAAAAACGAATGTCATTCAACTTCTGATCTAGTGTCAGCTCTTGAACTATACCCTGAGCAAAAGTCTCCTGTAGTATTCCTACAAACAGGAAATATAAAAGTGCAATTTTGATTTTCATGTGCTTTTAGAATGCAGGAGTAAATAGTAGCTTACTCATCAATTGATTGTATTTAATGCTACCAAATTAAATTGAACTTTGTGTATAGCCCAGAACTACTTTAGCAATGGGTTACTTTGTTTATGACTGGATCAGTGCTGGTTGTTTTATCCTTCCATCTGGCAGCAAACTCAATGTTTTGATTTAAGAGATTAATTTGGATTTAAACTCTGCTTTTTTGTATTTCGACAGTTTGGCTACCAATCCTCCTTTCATCTTGACTTCAGGTGCGAGTATTGTGCGATTTTCTAGATGTTCTAGATTCACCATCCAAGACTTATGTGTTCGAAAAAATGAAGTGTTGTCTTCTAAAAGTCTCTCAAAATGCTTCAAGTTTTTACTGACCATATGCCGTTCTTCGCTTACAAGATGAATGTAGGAATAAGCCTCTTTGGCCTCAATAGCCACTATCTCGTCAATTGAAAAAATCTTTTCATGGCCCTTGACTTTGATCACCATTTTTTTTGAACTTTCAGGATGGAGGTTAGACTCAAGTGCTCTCAACCTCACAGAATGTTCCTTTTGCGAGACTCTCTCCATAACTCTGGTACAAGATTTTTGCAAGCGCGCTATATCAATTGGCTTCAATAAATAGTCAATAGCCGCTAACTCAAAAGCTTTTATTGCGTAGTTATCATACGCTGTAACAAAAATTATTTCAAAATCTATTCCTGTAAAAAAATTTGCGATTTCATACCCAGCATATTTTGGCATTTCAATATCTAGAAACACCAATTTTGGTTTTAGTTTCTTGATTCCTAAAACTGCCTTTTCTAAATCTGTATAGGCAGCGATCAACTCAATATCTTGGCAATATTTTGATAATAAGTGTGACAACACATCTCTTGCTCCTTCTTCGTCGTCAACAATAACAGCACTCGCTCTTTCCATTGTGTTACAAAATTAGATGAAAGGATCATCAATGGGTTGAATTAAGAAGTAATGGCCAAATAAATTTAGGAATGGTCATTGTCAAAAATTTCTGATATATGGAATTCTCAATTTCACCAATGTACCACTGTCTTCATTCTTATCTGTTAGGTCTGTATAATCAATCCCTAATTCCGTATTTGTTTGTTGACTTAGAATTTCAAGCCTTCTTTTAATTGCGTTGATTGCAAATGATTCATGCTTCTGTTGTTGTCTTTCCCTGATTACTTGTGCCGTTTTCCTCCCTATTCCGTTGTCTTTAATCAAACAAATCAAAACCTTCTCTTCTATACCAAACTTGATACTTAGTTTTTTGTTTCCTTCTTTGTGAAGAAGACCATGCAAAAGAGCATTTTCTAAAAAAGGTTGAATCAACATTGGTGGTATTCGAATATTTTGAACATCTCCTTTATCTATGATGTAGAAAAAATTTTCTTTAAACCTGAGCTTCTCCATAGATAAATAGGTTTCTAATAATTTTAACTCATCTTCAAAATCAATGTATTCTTTTTCAGAATAATCTAATGTGGCTCTTATTAAGCTTCCAAATTTGGTGATTTGATTATACGAATCCTCTGTTTTCTCTTTTAGCACCAAATCTTGTATGGAGTTCAGCGCATTAAAGATAAAATGTGGATTCATCTGAGATTTAATCGCTGTTAATCTTGCAGTGTTTAACTCATTTTGTTGTCTGATTCTTTGTTGAATCAATTGAAACCTTCTCCAAAAAAAGAGAATAGTACTGGATAATATGAAAATGGTAAGAGAGGTAATAAACCACCATGTTTTCCAGAAAGGTTCACAAATAGTAAAAGCATAAGAAATCTCTTCACTTTCTTCTTCATGCCACACTGATTTCGCCCTAAACAAATATGTACCAGGAGCTAATGATTTATAATTAATGATGTTTTCATCCTGAGAGCTTAAAGTCTCCTCAAGGTCAGCTCCTTCAAGCTGATAATTAAACATAATTTTTGAATTATGTTTAATACTAGAGGAGTGCAATTCAAAACTGATATTGTTCCTGTCATATGAGAATGGCGAGGCTTCCAACGAAACAGTAGAATCATTCATTTGAACTGACTTAAATTTAATAGATGGAGAAAAAGGTGTTTTCCTCAATTTGTCTAAGTCAATGTATTGCAACCTTTTGTTTAATACCAACCATATTTTATTTCGAGCAATACAAAAATCGATGATGTTATCTGAGTGTAAACCATTACTTGTATCTAACAGATAAACCTCCTCTCCTTCACTGTTAAGAACCTGAAGTCCCTGAGAACTTGCTACGTAAAATTTATCATCGTGGAGTTGAAGTTGTGAGATTGAATTTGATATCAAACCTTTGGATGTATTCCATTCCTTAACTAATTTATTTTTCTTGAAGAAAAGAATCCCATTTTTTTCAGTAGATACGATTATTCTTCCTTTATGAAAGAGCAAATCATTTGCCATAAGTCTCTTTCCATTCATCTTTAGCTCATGAGAATCTCCAAATTCGTTAATGACCTTAACTCCCTCAACCGTTGAGGCAAAAATGGATTTACTTATATAGTCATACTCAATGGCATACGACCGTTTTGAAAGAGAGGATATTAAATTAATATTCTTATCGACTGGTAGAATTTCTGAGGGCTCAACATGAGTTTCTAAATCAACAACTTTATAAGAATCTGAATAATAACAGCCTACATTTGAAGCCATTAAGAATTGTCCATTTTTAATCTCTTTGATATCCTTAATAGCCCCTGCAGTTTGTTGATGAATAGATAATATAGAGTCAATACTTTCTGACATCTGTACAAAACCCATTTCAGAAACCAACACATTTTCTTTCTCTAAATAGAACAGTGTTTCTACATTTTTTGATACTTCATCCAAAAGAGGAACTACATTCCCTTCCTGATCAATCCGAAGAATTTTCCCTTTCCTGGTTCCAAGAAAAATATCCCCAGAACTAGAGGCCTCAATTCGAGAAACAAAATTGATCATTTCAGGAAGTTGGCAATCATACAATGAGTTAGTTGGAATAACAATAATTCCATCATTGAAAGTTCCTAGAAGAATGTTTCCCTCTATATCTTCATACACCTTAGAAATATAAAAATCTGCAAATAGTTTTTGTCCAGTTTGCAAAAGATGAGCATCAAGTCGCTCCACTCCTGGAACCAATCCTCTAATCCAAACTGACTGACCTGTCATTTCTGGAAATACAATACTTCTCATCCCAATATCTAACTTTGAGACAAGTATTGCTTCTCCACTTTGCTCATTCAATCTATAAATACTTCCATCCCCTATTGAAAATAAGAATAATTCTTTTCCTATTTCCATGCACTCTGTCATTACACTATCTGGAATTCCTATATCTATTCTATTGACTAATTGTCCGTCTACGATTTTATACAGCTTTTTGTCTCCTGAGTAAATTACAATAGAAGAGTCTTTTCTAACAAAAAAATCACTTACAGTTACTGCTGAAAGCTGGTCTAAAACCTGTACAATTTTGTCAGAAATTCGAATTAAAACAATACCATTGGTCGCTATCAAAAGGTGTCCATAATGATCAGCTGCGAGTTTTATATTGGGTGTTAAATGGGCTTTTGGAGTTGTATAAAATACTTGAAAGACGCTTTCTTTAATTTGAAAAATCTGTCCATTTAAATTGTTACAATAGATATTTCCATATATATCTTCAGTAAGATTGAAAACTGATCTTCCAAGTCTTTCTGGACAGTCATACTTTTTAAATTCATAACCATCATACGAAAAAAGTCCATGGTCAGAGGCTATCCAATATGTGTAGTCAAATGACTGAAGTAAACCATAAATCTCTACCCCTTCAAGCTCTTTTTCTCCAAGAATAAAATGAGACGGTTGTTGGCAATAACTTAACTTGACAGAAACGGTAAGAAATAGAATTAGAAATAACCTCACGGCACAAATATATTAGAACTTACGACAGAAGTCGAAAAGCAAAACACCATACTCCAAACGAATTAAGATGGCGTTTTACTGTATACGGTTGATCGTCTGAATCTATTTCTTTAGCATTTTTTGACTACGTATAAAACCTCCTTTATGGATTTCTACAATGTAAACTCCACTTGTTGAATAAATAGAATTCACTCCCAAACTATTGTTACGGCAAACTGAAATACAAATTATTGATTCTAAGTGATTTAGATTGAGTCAGAAATATAACCTTGGATTATACGGTTCTTCTTCGAGTGGTTTCGATTTTAGTAATGGACACATTATTTTAGGAACGATCCAACTATATCACATGTCCAACCACTCTCGCCTTTTTCTGAAATGCCATGATAAATTGACCAAAGCATACAAGGCCACTCAAATGTGGGATTTCGTCTGATTATCCCATATTTGTGTACAAATTCATCCGATTAAAATCCTAGAATGAAAAAAGTACTTGTTCTCTTCCCTAACGACTGGGATAAAGCTGAATTTTCTAAAGAAAAATACAAGGAGGAGTATGAATTCTTCTATGCAGGGCCTAATCTCTTTAAATTTCCTAGTGTTTTGCAACTTCCTTTTTTCTCAGTAACCAAGTTTATAGAGAAAATGACATACAAAGTTCAGAATGAAAAAATTGATGCTGTCCTTTCTTCTGATGAATATATTGGAGCAATAATCGCGGGAGCTATAGCTAAAAAACTTAAAATGCCAGGCTCTGACCCAGCCAAAATCATCCTAGCCCAGCACAAGTACTTTAGCCGATTAAAGCAACAGGAGCACTGTCCTGAAGCATCTGTAAGTTGCGAATTAATTCCGCAAAACATACCACAAAATTTTAACTCTCAGCTACCCTACCCTTTTTTCGTTAAACCGGTAAAAGGCACATTTTCTCTATTTGCCAAACGGGTAGATCATCTAAATGACCTAAAGAAACATCTCAATTTTAGCTGGTATGAGCGTATTGTATTAAGGACAATTACTCGGCCTTTCAATCATTTAATTGAAAATTACACTTCGCTTGATGAAAATGCCAACTTCTTTATTGGTGAGGAGCTTGTTGAAGGGGAACAGGTAACTGTAGACGGTTTTGTCTGCAACAAAAAAGTGACCCTCTGTGGGATAGTAGATTCTATTATGTTCGAAGACACCAACATTTTTGAAAGATTTGAATATCCTTCTAAATTACCAATCGACGTACAAAACCGAATGATGACAATCGTTGAAGACCTTATTATAGGGATTGGTTTTGAAAATGCGCAGTTTAATGTGGAATTATTCTACAATAAAGAAAAAGATGAAATACACATTATAGAGATTAATCCACGCCTTTCATATCAATTTGGAGACCTTTATGAAAACGTTGATGGTAAAAACACCTATGAAATATTGCTTGATTTAGCTCTTGGCAAACAACCTCACTTCATAAAAAACAGCGGTGTATTTAACTGTACAGCTAGTTTTGTTTTACGAACTTTTGAAGGAAAAAAATTACATTCGATCCCTGAGGACAGACATGTTAATGATTTTAGCAAAAGGTATCACGAATCCAACATTAAGATATACGGTAAAAAGGGTACTAAATTATCCAGTGAAATGAGAGCAATTGGCAGTTATCGATACGGGATTGTGAACGTAGGCGCGTATTCCTTGCTCGATTTGTTTTCCATTTATGAAGATGCAGTAGAAAGTCTCCCCTTTAGTTTTAAATAAAATTTTTAGACTGATGATCATTACAAAAAAAGGAACCAAAGAAAGTACTATACAAATAGAAGAAAGCTTTCGTGCTCCAAAGGATAAAGTATACAAAGCATGGACTACTCCAGATATTTTAAAAAAATGGTTCATGGCAGATGAAGGTGTTGTTGTTAAACGCGTGAATCTTAATCTTCAAGTCAAAGAACCTTACTTTATTGAGGTTATCTACCCTGGATATGACCCTACATCGATTCATGGAGAGTTTTTAAAGATAGAAACCAATGAAAAACTAGAATACACCTGGTTAACAGCTGTTCTAAATGGTAAAACCACCAAAGTAATCGTCATTTTCAAAGATCACAATCAGGGTTCAAAGATTCACTTGAGTCATGGTGAATTCGAAACTGAAGAAGAAATGAAATTACATATTGACGGTTGGAAAGCGTGTATTCATAAATTGCACGAATACCTCACTTAATGGACCTTTCACATTAATAATCAGGGAAAATTATACGCACAAAAAAAAGGGTCTTTTGAAGAACCCTTTCTGTAAACCTGCAAGGAAAATTTTGAAACCGATACAGCTTTGAAACTGCATCTATATTAAAGACGAGTAAAGTTTCGAGGGGTTGCCTCTTAATGGAAAAAAAAGTTTTAGAAGTATTCAACGATTCGTTTATCCTAAAATTAAGGCATAAAAAAAAGGGTCTTTTGAAGAACCCTTTCTGTAAACCTGCAAGGAAAATTTTGAAACCGATACAGTTTTGAAACTGCATCTATATTAAAGACGAGTAAAGTTTCGAGGGGTTGCCTCTTAATGGAAAAAAAAGTTTTAGAAATATTCAACGATTCGTTTATCCTAAAATTAAGGCATAAAAAAAAGGGTCTTTTGAAGAACCCTTTCTGTAAACCTGCAAGGAAAATTTTGAAACCGACACAGTTTTGAAACTGCATCTATATTAAAGACGAGTAAAGTTTTACGGGGTTGCCTATGGAAAAAAAAATATTTCTATGTGACCATGGAAACACGAATAATGATGACCTTCGAACTATGGATAAAAAAGACCTACTCAGCTTTATGAATCAGAGTTGTGAAAATACGCTAATGGAATCTTTAGGCATTGAATTTACTCAAGCTAGAGAGGGATTTATAGAGGCGAAAATGCCCGTAGATGGCCGTACTCATCAGCCTATGGGATTACTGCATGGTGGCGCTACTGCAGCCCTAGCAGAAACTTTAGGTAGTATGGGGTCTTATATGATCATCAATAGAGATACTCAAGCGACTGTAGGAATTGAAGTAAACGCCAATCACCTGAGAGGAGTGAAATCTGGCTGGGTCATAGGTAGAGCAACTCTTCAACATGGAGGAAAAAAACTTCATGTATGGAGTATAGAAGTGTTTGATGAAGCAGAAAAAAAAGTAGCCGTTTGCCGATTAACGAACATGATCATTGATAAAAAATAAATCATCAATGAAAAAAAAATGCGAACAAGCGTTTGAGTTTTTGGAAGATATGGGGTTTCAAAAAACATCTGAAGTTCATAAGAGGCAACACTCTCTTAAATACCTAAAGGGGGAATCTGAATGTCTCATCTCTTGGGAACCACAAAGTCACAATCCTTCAGTAACCTACTCTGACGAGAATAATTTATTTGGAATATTAGATTGTGAAAAGGAGATTAGGAAGTTGTATCCTCAAGCAGTAAAAAATAAAAACGAATTCTTAGCTTGGATCTTTTCCTCCATGCCTACTAATGAATTTCTTGATGTATTTATACAAAGAATAAAATCTGTTGTTAATGGATGATCAATCAACCAATTTAGATGAGTTTGCAGTGATTTACTCTCTGCCAAACTCGTATGATTTCTTCTTATTACTACCAAAAGAGGGAAAAACTCAATTTAAAATAGCTGATTTCCATGGCCAAGAATACTTACTTAAAGGAGACGTAGAAAAAATCGAACTTGAGGAAATTAGCTCTTTTGAACTGCACTTCAACGATTCGGAGCAAGAAACTACATTCGAAGAATATTCAGATTCATTTATATCAGCCTTCGAAAAATTGAGCTCAGGAGAACTGGAAAAGATGATCGTTTCTCGTTTAAAGTCTATCCCATTCAACACAAAAGAGATACTTAACTATCTGTTATACCTAAAGGCATCGAACACAAATTCCTTTACCTATTTATTAACTTCACCTCAAACAGGAACATGGTTGGGAGCTACTCCAGAACGCTTGGTTCAATACCAAGATTCAGAGTTCATCACCATGGCATTGGCTGGCACACTCCCTTATAAAAAAGATATATCACCGGTTTGGACAGAAAAAGAAATTCAGGAACATGAAATCGTTGCCGATGAAATAGAGGATGTCTTAAAGAGTTCAAGTGATAGTTATAAACGCAGGGAAAGACAAAATCACAAATCTGGTCAAGTCCATCACCTAAAGACAGAATTCAATTTTCAAACAAAAGACATTCATCAGTTCATCCATCAATTACACCCCTCTTCAGCCATTTCAGGAAAACCCAAATCAACTGCCTTAAGCGCGATCAAGGAGATCGAATCTCACGACAGAAAACTGTATACAGGATACCTTGGCTTTGAACATGAGTCTGAGATAAATTATTTTGTCAATCTTAGATGCATGCAAATTCATAAAAATTCGGCAACTCTTTATTTAGGGGGTGGGATTACAAAAAAATCGATTTTAGAAGCTGAATGGGCTGAGACGGGCCATAAAGCTCAAAGTCTCTTGTTACCCTTAGAAAAAATGCAGAAATTCGCAGGGAATGATTTCTGATAAAAAATCGGTACAGGATTTAGTCCATATCTTCTTAAAAAAAGGAATAACTGAAATTGTTTTTTCTCCAGGTTCTAGAAACGCTCCTCTTTCTATTTCCTTTTTTAATCACCCAAAATTCAACTGTTATACCATTCCTGATGAGCGCTCGGCCGCTTTCTTCGCTCTAGGCATGGCCCAGCAACTTAAAAAACCTGTTACTATTTGTTGCACCTCTGGAACTGCCTCTCTAAATTACTCTTCTGCAATATGTGAAGCGTATTATCAAAGAATTCCTTTAGTAGTAATTACCGCTGATAGACCACAGGAGTGGATCAATCAAGGAGCTGGTCAATCCATTCATCAAGATGGTATTTACGCTAATTTCATCCGTGGCAGTTATAACTTGATGCAGGAGGCCAACTCTGAAAACGAACTTTGGTTCAACACTAGACTTGTAAATGAAGCTATAGAGAAAACAGCTTATCCTGTGGCAGGGCCGGTCCATTTAAACTTCCCTTTTAGAGAAAATTTATATGGATCAGAAGAAACCTCTCCAAACGCTAAAGTGGTTCAAACAACCAGCCCTGAGAAAACCATTACCTCCTCTCAAATTCAGGAATTAATTCAAGAATGGCAGAGTAGTAAAAAAATTATGCTTCTGACAGGGTTAAGTCTTCCTGATGAAAAACTCAACAAAGAAATTCAAGAATTTCAAAAAAAGAGTGGAGCATTGGTGTTAACAGAGTCTACTTCTAACCTGCACTTGGAAGAATCAATCACAGGAATTGACCGACTGCTAGTTACACTTTCTAAAAATGAAGAAGAAGACTTCATCCCTGATTTATTGATCACATACGGCACGAATATTATCTCTAAAAAAATTAGATTTTTATTCCGAAGACTCCAACCAAAAATGCATTGGCACATAGACAATTCAAATGATCTGATGGATACGTTTATGAGTTTGACTCGTCAAATTATTTCTAAACCAATAGATTTCTTCAAGGTTTTTAACCAACATACAACAGCGGCTGATGAACAGTATGCTCAGCGATGGAATCATAGAGAAACAGAGCTATTGAAACTCACGATGAATTTTGGAGATACAGATATATTAAGTGATTTTTCTGCATTGCAACGCGTGCATCAATCTATCCCAGAACATTATCAAGTGCATACTGGAAATAGTGCTTCTGTAAGGTATCTACAATTGTATAAAAGAAGAAATTACGACACCTTTAGTAACAGAGGTACTAGTGGAATAGATGGGTGTACTTCCACTGCTATAGGCTCATGTGTGGCATCAAAGAAAGACACATTGATTATTTCAGGAGATATGGCCTTCTTATATGACACGAACGCATTTTGGAATCATCATGTACCTACAAATTTCAAAGCAATAGTCATCAACAACAGTGGTGGTGGGATTTTCAGAATTATTCAAGGGCCTAAGGAGACCGGTATAATAGAAAAACAATTTGAAGCACGACATTCCATCTCTGCAAAGGGGGTTTGCGAACTTCATCATTTGGATTATTACAAGGCCGATAGTATTAAGGAACTAGAAACAGCGTTGAAATCGTTTTACTCCAACTCAGAAAAAGCAGCTGTACTTGAAGTGTTTACTCCAGCAGAAATAAACGATCAAGTACTGAACGATTATTTCAAATTTTTAAAAGAACACATTTGATGCCCACCGCCAGACACTGGATATCAGCCATGAGATTGCGCACGCTCCCGCTTGCAGCTTCAACAGTTTTAGCAGGAGCCAGTTCAGCTTTTGCGTTTGGCAAGTTCAATTGGCAGGTTTTTTTTCTTATTCTCTTCACTACGCTTTTTTTGCAAATACTATCTAACCTGGCCAATGATTTAGGAGATGCGATTAAAGGTACCGATGATGAAAATAGGCTAGGACCAACAAGAAGTATTCAGTCTGGAGTTATTACCAGACAGCAGATGAAATACATGATTGTATTATTTGCATCTATAAGTTTCATTTTAGGATTGGGAGCCATTTACTTTTCCTTCGAAACGATAAATACCACCACATTTCTTTTTGTAATTCTAGGATTGGCTGCCATAGCTGCTGCCATGAAATATACACTTGGAAAAAACCCCTATGGGTATTCTGGTCTGGGAGATGTGTTTGTTTTCATTTTCTTCGGAATTATAGGGGTGACAGGGACTGACTTCTTACTTAGCGGAAGCTTTCATTGGTCTTCCTTACTCCCTGCATATACTGTCGGCGTATTCTCATCAGCCGTTTTAAATTTGAATAATATTCGAGATCATAAGAACGATAAGCTACATGGGAAAAATACAATTGTAGTGAAGCTAGGAATGAAAAAAGCGAAGGCTTTGCATTTTTTCTTGATTATTTCAGGGATGGCAGCATTGGCTATTTTCCTTTTGATTTATCCGATGAATATTTGGTTTTCGTTACTTGTGTTTTTAATTCCTACAGCACTAGGGAAGCACCTGAATATTGTTAAAAACACAAAGAATGAACAACTGTTAGATCCTGAACTTAAAACAGTAGCATTGATTACTTTTGGTACTTTTCTAGTCTTTTTCCTTTCTCAAATAATTCAGGTTTATGGACTTTTCTAGACTTAGCATTCGTCTGGTAAAACACACGCTCAATTTCAAGTTTTTGGCAAAAACTAGTCGGGATGCATTAAGATCTAAGGTCACTTGGTTTCTTATTTTGTCAGATGATGAGGGAAATCGCGGAATAGGAGAATGCAGTATCATTTCCGGCCTGAGCATAGAAACCCCTAAAGAGTTAGAAGCTAAACTTCATGAGGTGATATCAAACCCTCAAGAATTTGAGTTATATCATTCAAAACTAGTGGATTTTCCCGCCATTCGATTTGGTTTGGAAACAGCTTTTTTAGACTTGAAGATGGGCGGGAAACAGCTGCTTTTTGAAACCAACTTCACTCAAAAAGGACACCCTATACCAATTAATGGATTGGTATGGATGGGAGATAAAGAATTCATGATTTCTCAAGTGAAACAAAAGCTGTCTGATGGGTTCAGATGTGTAAAATTAAAGATAGGCGCACTGGATTTTCAACAAGAACTAGATATCCTCAAAATGATTCGTGCAGAGTTTTCTGCTCAGGATATTGAAATTCGTGTGGATGCGAATGGAGCATTTTCTCACGAAAAGGCATTGGAAAAACTGAAGGCTTTATCCGACTATGAAATTCATAGCATTGAGCAGCCAATTAAACAAGGGCAACTTGAAGAAATGGCAACTTTATGCAACACTTCTCCTATACACATAGCTCTTGATGAAGAACTTATTGGCATAAAAAAATTGTCTGAGAAAAGAAAAGTATTGGAAACCATTTGTCCCAAATACATTATTCTTAAGCCAAGTCTACTTGGAGGGTTTAAAGCAAGTGAGGAATGGATTGAACTAGCAAATGAATTATCTATTGATTACTGGAACACTTCTGCGTTGGAATCGAATATCGGTTTGAATGCCATTAGTCAATGGACTAGTTCACTGGACAATCTTCTTCCTCAAGGTCTAGGAACAGGAGGACTGTATTCAAACAACTTAAACTCCCCATTGGTTGTAAAAAATGGAGCCATTCATTATGATTTAAATCTAGAATGGGACTTGTCCCTACTGAAAAAAGCCGGAGTATCTGGCCTCGATAACTAAAATGAGGTTTGACTTTGGAAATATCGATCTGGTTCAACAAATAGTGTTGCGATATAAATCTGATTCGTCCGCTCCCCACTGGAAAAAAGACATTGTTCATTTTATCGACTGGTATTTAAATAAAACTGGAGGATTATTCCAGCATACTTCGGGTTCAACAGGTATCCCTAAAGAAATTTTGCTTCCAAGAGATCTGTTAGAAGCAAGTGCAAATGCCACAATTAATTTTTTCCAATTAAAAAGCGGCAATTCG
Source organism: Flavobacteriales bacterium (assembly GCA_965224545.1). Taxonomy (GTDB): domain Bacteria; phylum Bacteroidota; class Bacteroidia; order Flavobacteriales_D; family Sanyastnellaceae; genus ASP10-05a. Next base: position 879,849 of record CBDCZM010000001.1, read on the forward strand.
GCCTTACTCTGTATCCCAGTTAAGTATATAGGTGGGAAAATGATGATTGTAAGAGCCATTCTTGGAAAATGGAACTTAGAATGCATTGAACCTTCACTAGTATTAGCAGATATGCCAAACGATCAACATGTTGATTTTGCAGCAATGATTCCGTTGCAAGTAAAAAACATTCTTAACTCGAGCATTAATGGTCTACAAATGTTCAAACACGTTATTATAGGTGGCGCGCCTGTAGATATTGAGTTAGAAAAGCTTATTATTCGGTCTGAATCCCGCAGTTACTCCACTTATGGCATGACAGAGACCGCTTCTCATGTGGCGTTAAAAAAACTGGATGGTCAATCGGAATTCACTGCATTGGATGGAGTAACGTTTGATGTTGATCCTGATTCCAGGTTGATTATAAATTCGTCTCGCATACTGCCCTCTCCTCTCTTTACCAATGATGTCGTTCAACTCTTATCCGACACTTCCTTCAAATGGCTCGGAAGGTTTGACAATGTGATCAATTCAAGTGGAATTAAAATTGTGGCCGAGGAATTAGAAAAGCGCATCGCTCCATATGTTAAAAAGTCATTTTATATCATAAAACAAGAACATCTCAAATACGGTGAAACTCCAATACTTGTGATAGAAGGAGAAGAAGATTCACTAGAAAAGAAGGAAATACTACTGAATACATTAAAGCGAATCCTTCCGGAATTCTGGAGTCCGACCAACATTCGCTACAAAAAGCAATTCGAAAAAACTGAATCAGGGAAAGTAATAAGAAAGTAATTCTGTTGCTATAATAATCTAAATTCTAGGGGTAGATTTCAAATTGCTCTGCCTATCTTCGCGCTCCTTTTTAAAAGTCATGAAGACACTTGTTTTTGCCACAAACAATAAGAATAAACTCTCTGAGGTTCAGGAACTTCTGAAAGAAAAATTTCTCATCAAAAGTCTTGAAGACATCGGATGTCTCGATGATATTCCAGAAACATCAGATACTCTTGAGGGCAATGCGTTATTAAAATCTCAATATGTATATAAAAACTATGGGGTTGATTGCTTCTCAGATGATACAGGATTAGAGGTGAAATCTTTGAATATGGAACCTGGCGTTTATTCTGCCAGATATGCTGGTCCTCAGCGAAACAATGAAGACAACATAGACAAGCTTCTTAAAGAGCTTTCTAGAAAAAATAACAGAATTGCTCAGTTCAGAACTGCAGTTTTCCTGATCATAGATGGGGAAGAGCACTGTTTTAATGGAATTGCAGAAGGGACCATTGCCACAAAGAGAAAAGGAGAAGATGGTTTTGGATATGATTCTGTGTTTACACCTGATAGTTATGATCGAACTTTCGCAGAGATGTCTAAGGATGAAAAGAATAGCATCAGTCACAGAGGGATAGCCATTAGAAAACTTGTCACTTTTCTTGAAAGTTCACATTAGTTTTATAGAGATTCGTAATTTTCGCCACAATTTTAAATAAATCCGCATGCCGAATTATTTAGATTTTGAAGAGCCCATAAAAGAGCTCTCAGAACAGTTAGAGAAGCAGAAAGAAATAGCAACCGCCAGTGATATCGATATGACCAAGCCTGAAAAAGACTTGATCAAAAAAATAGCTGATACTCGAAAAAAGATTTATAAGAAACTTACTCCTTGGCAGCGTGTTCAAGTAAGTCGTCATCCTGACAGACCATATACCCTATCATATATAGAAGCAATTACTGAGGGAAACTTCGTAGAACTTCATGGAGACAGGACTGTGAAAGATGACAAAGCCATGGTTGGAGGATTTGGAATGCTTGATGGCCAATCTGTTTGTTTTATAGGACAACAAAAAGGGGTTAACACCAAACTTAGGCAGTATCGAAATTTTGGGATGGCAAATCCTGAAGGATACAGAAAAGCACTTCGTCTTATGAAGCTGGCTGAAAAATTCAATAAGCCTGTCGTTACTTTCATAGATACTCCAGGAGCGTTTCCAGGTTTAGAAGCTGAAGAAAGAGGGCAAGGTGAGGCTATCGCTAGAAATCTTTTTGAGATGATCAAGCTTCAGGTTCCCCTTATATGTATTGTTATCGGTGAAGGTGCTTCTGGAGGAGCGTTGGGGATCGGATTAGGAGATAAAGTAATGATGCTCGAAAATTCGTGGTATTCAGTTATTTCTCCTGAGAATTGTTCTACGATCTTGTGGAGAAACTGGGATCATAAGAAAGAAGCCGCTGAAAGTCTGAAATTGACAGCTACTGATATGCTTAAAAACAAGTTAATCGACGGTATCATAAAGGAACCTGTGGGTGGTGCTCACGCTAATCCAAAAGGAGCATTCGAATTTGTAAAAAAGGAAATTTTGGCTCAGCTAGAAACACTAAATAAAATGACTCCGAAGAAGCGTGTGGATGAGCGAATTAAGAAATTTGGAGGCATGGGCGTTTACAACAAATAGTTGTGAATGATTTTTCAGTAAATGATTGCAGAAGCACTAGGATAATAGTAGCTTTGTGCCTTTAAGTAAACGAAAGAAAACAAGTATCTAAAAATATAGGTAGATAATGAAAAAATCAATTTGGAAATCAGCATTATTCTTCAGCGTGACAGCACTTCTCTTAATAGGTTGTGCGGGATTGGGCAAAATGGAAGACCACATCGAGGAATTGGGAGCTAAAAGTAATCCCGAGCCACTAATCGTTAAGGGGGATAAGGTAGATCTGGAAATTACAGGTAAATTTCCTGAGAAGTATTTCCATAAAAAAGTGCGAGTAGAAGCTACTCCAGTGTTAGTTTATGAAGGTGGTGAGAAAGCCTTTAAAATGGTAGAATACCAAGGTGAATCTGCTGCTGGAAATGGTACTGTAATTCCTTACGCTACTGGGAAAAGCTTTACTTATTCTGATCAAATTGACTATGATCCTGCAATGGAAAACTCTGGAAAGCTTGAATTAAGGCTTTATGGAGAGAAGGGAAATAAAAATCAAACATTTGAGCCATTGGTTATTGGTTCAGGTGTAATCACGACTCCATATCTAATGAAGAGTGATGGAATGCCAATTATGGCAAAGGATAAGTTCCAAAGAGTGATCAGCTACACAAATAGTGATACGGAGATCAATTATTCAAAGAACAGATCTAATGTCTCTTCTTCTGAATTAAGAGACGAAGACTGGAAAGCAATGAAGGAATTTGCTTCTATGATCAATGAAGATGAAAGAAAAGCAATCACAAAGGTCAGTATGCAGGCGTATGCTTCTCCAGAAGGTGAGATTTCTATCAACGAAAATTTAGCACAAGAAAGAGCTGAAAGTTCTGCCAAAGCAGTGAAAAAAGCGATTAAAGCTGCTGGAATGGAAATCGAAAATGAAGAAGCATTTTTCAATTTGGTTCCTAAAGGAGAAGATTGGGAAGGATTCAAATCTAAGATGGAAGCTTCTGATATAGAAGACAAAAATCTTATCATTAGAGTTCTAGAAATGCAAGCGGATAAAAACAAAAGAGAATCTGAGATCAGAAACTTGGCTGCTACATTCAAAGAAATTGAGAAGAAAATCTTACCAGAATTAAGAAGATCTCAAATCGTTATCGCATATGATGAAACTGGATATTCTGACGAAGAATTAATTGAACTAGGAAAAAACAATCCTTCTTCTCTTGCTGTAGAAGAGCTATTAAGAGCTGGAACTCTTGTAACAAGTGTGGACGACCAATTGAGCATTTACAAAGCTGGAGCTGAAAAGTTTCCTAATGATTTCAGACCTGCGAACAATGCAGCTTGCATTCATATTATGAGAGGTGAGAATGACATGGCTCAGACTTATATGGATAAGGCTGCTGCTGCTGAAGAAAATGCTATTACCAACAACAACAGGGGAATCTTGGCAAGAAGATCTGGAGACAGAACGGCGGCTATGAATTTCTTTAACAATGCTTCAGGAGCTGGATCAGAAGTTAGCTATAACAAAGGACTGATTCAAATTCAAAATGGAGAGTACGATGCTGCTATTGGTAGTATGAATAGTCAGAAAACGTTCAACTCTGCATTGGTTAAAATGCTTAATGGAGACACTGCAGGTGCTTCTGCTGATTTAGATGCAAGCGGTGACGATTCTGCCATTGCCGATTACTTAAGAGCAATATTAGCTGCAAGAGGAAGTAACAGTTCTGGTGTAATGAGCAATCTAACTTCTGCAATCGGTAAAGATTCTTCTTTGAAAGCAAAAGCAATGAAAGATCTTGAATTCAGAGAATACCACGATCAGTTTAGCTTCTAAACTAGATCCATCAAAATATTTTGAAAGCCGTTCTGAAAAGAGCGGCTTTTTTTGTGCCCTAATTTATTATGATATCAACGAACAGTCTAGTAAAACAATCCTGACTGCAAATAATCACTGTTGAATCAACTTGATCAATTCAGTAGAAGCAACAACTAAATTTTAGACACAAGATCTATAAAAGACAGTTCTATTACGCTGTTACAGAAGTTGACATTTGTATCCGTTTTTTCCACTCAAAGCCAAATCAAAGCAGTGTGTCTCTCTGAACAGCATGAATGTTTTTGGATTCTTACATTTGAATGTATACCCAAATTATTCTACAAAGCCGATGATAAGGGCAACTGCGCATATATAAAATAAACCTCAAATCAAGATCTAGGCAACTATCAATCACACTTCTAATTTCTCATTTACTCTAAGTTGTACCCAAACTTCTCTGCCCTAGAAAATCCTTTACATGTTGTAGGCCTAACTATTTCGTTTCATCAAAATCACCAAGGTTTTGACTCAAATCCCTAAGTATCCAGAAATGCTTACCAAATAGCTTTGGACTCAGGCTAATTGGGCAACCTGTTCTATGGCCTCAAACAAAAATACATCGAAAAAGACATGAAAAAAACGTTACTCTTTAGTTTAATGGTATTGTCCACAATTTTAACATTTAGTCAAACCACTTGGACCGTGGAAGCTGGCGGCACGCCATATCCAATAACTCCAGATCCATACTTTAGCCCACAACACTTAGTCATACAGCAAGGTGATATTGTTATCTGGGAAAACATTCAGGGTTGGCATAACATTACGACGACTTCCGGACCTGAAGATTTCGACTACGGACCATCTGGATCGGGTTGGACACATGAATTTACATTTACCCAATTGGGCTTTTATGAATATGAATGCTCTGTAGGAGAACATGCATTGACACAGTTTGGTTCAATTACAGTTGAAGGAACCAGCGACATTGCTACCCAAGAGAAACAAATCGAGTTCAGTATTTCTCCAAACCCAGTAATTTCTAACCTATCAGTTTCTTTCAATAACTCCTCTGATATAAGACACGTCCAAATCGTTAACTCCTTAGGACAAATCCAATGGAAAAAACAATATAATGAGGAAAAGATGCTTGAAATAGACGTTCAATCCTATCCAAAAGGAATCTACTTTTTACTATTAATGACCAAAGAAGAAACATTCACCGAAAGAATAATCAAACTATAGTCAGTATGTCCTGTCATCGCTAGTTTCAGGCATACATAATAAGTGGTACAATTGACAAGTAAAAAAGGGTAGCGAATGCTACCCTTTTTTATTGAATAAAAATTATCCTTGGAATAAATCCCATAAAATCTTCGTTATAGTGTAGAACCAACAAACCGGAAAATGAGACTACTATTACCTGTAGGTGTTATCTGCACTTTACTTCTATCTGCCTGCACTCCTGAAAATAGAATTTATGAAAAACATCAATCCCTTTCTCCAGACATTGAATGGTTGAAAGAAGATGTAAAAACATTTGAAGTAAATATTATGGATCCAAAATCAACATATCAATTCAATATTGCTTTTAGATATGCCCAAGGATATCCATGGAATGAGGCTAGAGTAATCATGGAAGAGATTTCACCTTCTGGAGAGAAAAGCACCAATACGCATTCGCTTAAGGTCAGAGAATCCAATGGCGAGTATATTGGAGAACCAGGATTTGATATTTGGGATTCCACTCACTTAATAGATCCTGAAAAAGAATACAATGAAACAGGAAAATACACCTACATTATTTCACATGATATGCCCAAGGTTGAATTCCCTTTTGCCATGGAAGTTGGATTAATCATAGATAAAAATCAACCCTGATATTACAGAACTGATTTCATTGTCTTAAAAAAGTGCCAGAGCACTATTCCTCCACAAACAGAAACATTTAATGAATGCTTAGTTCCAAATTGAGGGATTTCTAAAGTGATGTCGGACTCGTCAATCACCATTTGGCTTACTCCTTTGACTTCATTTCCTACTATTAGTGCGTACTTTGAATTGAGCTTAGGATTAAAATCTTCGAGCATCATGGAATTCTGCGTTTGCTCAATAGAACACACAATGTATTCTTCTTTTTTAAGTTGTTCTAACGCTTCCAACCCCGACCTTTTATATTCCCAATTTACTGTTTTAGTAGCCCCTAACGCAGTCTTTTCGATATCTCTATGAGGTGGTTTAGCCGTTAGCCCACAAAGAAAAATGCGTTCCACTCGAAACGCATCTGCTGTTCTAAAAAAGGAGCCTACGTTATGCATGCTCCTTATATCCTCAAGTACAACAGTTAAAGGTATTTTCTTTGCCTGCTTGAACTCGGCATCAGATATTCTGCCGAGTTCAGCAAGTTTTAATTTCTTATTGTCACTCATTACCGAATTTTCAGGCTGTAAGGCATTCTAGCCTGAATACTAACAGTATTCTTTTCTTTTAGTAATGAATTCATTTCCTTAATCAAAGCCGCATCCACACCAAACGATTCTGCGATTTTTTCCATTCTAATCTCAGCACCTAATTCTTTTAGTAACTCCTCGAAAGGATCTTTAAGTTTTGGGTATTCTCGCACATCATATGATGAAATTCCCGCCAACTCTGCTGCCACTTCCTTTGCTCTTTCCAGAGTTCCCAACTCATCTACTAACCCTGCAGTAATTGCATCAGTTCCACTCCAAACTCTTCCTTGAGCCACCGCATCTACTTGATCCACTGTCATTCCTCTACCTTCGGCTACAATTCCCACAAAATCTCCATAAATATCAAACACTGATTCTTCAATAGCCTCTCTTTGAGTATCATTCAATGGATTAAATGCACCAATTCTTCCATTGGCATTGGTACCTGCTCTATCGGTGTGAATTCCCAACTTATCCTCCATTAAAGATTTGGCGTTAGGTAACATACCAAATACCCCTATTGAACCTGTTATGGTAGCATCAGAAGCCAATATTCTGTCAGCCGCACATGCAATGTAATATCCTCCACTGGCTGCTAAATCACTCATGGAAACTACAAATGGAATTTCTGCCTGCTTAATTAATTGGGTCTCTCTCCAAATAACATCTGAAGCAAGAGCACTTCCACCAGGAGAATTAACCCTTAGAACTATCGCCTTAGTATCCTCATCCAATCTAGCATCTCTCAATGCTTGAGCTATTCTTTCAGAACCAATTGTAGCATCATCTCCTTCCCCACTTTCAATACCTCCAACAGCGTAAACTACAGCAATTTCATCCGAAATATCTTCATCTTCATCGTCTTTCTTTGATCTATAATCTACCAAAGACATGAAATTGATTTCATCATCCGATTCAATTTTTAATTTCTCCTTGAGTAATTCCAATACCTCATCCTCATAAAGCAGTTCATCTACTAAATCGAGATCCTCAGCATCTTCTGCCACTCTAATTAAAATGCTGTCTGCTATTTGGTTCAATTCATCCCCTGAAATTCCTCTGCTGGCAGAAATATCATCTACCATAATTTGCCATAGGTCATTTAAGAGTTCTTCATATTGAAGCCTGCTTTCTGCAGACATTTCATCTCTAAAGTATGGCTCTACAGCACTTTTATACTTGTTGTTTGGTCCACGCAGTATTTGAATTTCTACACCTGCCTTTTCCAACATTTCTCTATAAAAAAGAAGTTCAGCACTTAATCCACTAATATCTAAAGATCCTTGCGGAAACAGATAGACCTCATCTGCCGCTGAAGCTAAATAATATCCTCCTTGAGTATATCCTTCAGAATAAGCTACTGTCCATTTCCCTGACTCTTTAAACTTCATCAACTCATCTCTGATATCAGTGATCATACTGAAGCCACCGGTTACACCTGAAAGATTTAAATAAACTCCTTCAATTTTGTCATCAGTAGCAGCAGCGCGTAATCTAGATAAAATATTATTCAGTCCAATTGTTTCTGTACCTCCACCTAATGAAGCAAAATTAAACTGAGGAGAATCCTTTAATCCTCTTTCAACTATCTGACCATCTAGAGAAATTTCTAATACAGTGTTTTTCTTAACATTTTTAGAGGATTCATCCTTTCCTCCCATTGCGCCTGCTAAAGAAGTCGTAAGAGTTACAGTAAAAATCAAGATAAGAATAAGTCCCACCCCGAAGATGGCAATGATTGAACCCGCCAATGAGGCAAAGAACATTTTCCAAAAATTCATTTTGTAAGGTATTTATTTTTTGTCAAATGTATGTATTAGTCATAGCACTTGCCCTACAGTCATTTCAATATTTGTTAATCGTAAATTAACGAATGTTAAATTAGCCTTGTGAAACATGAATCATTCATAGCATTCGGAAGCAATCTAGGAGATAAAGAAATGGCTATTTCTAGTGCTCTTGAATACATTAACAGGTCACCGTACATGGAGATTCTAGCAACTTCCAGTATTTACAGCTCAGAACCATGGGGGTTCACGAGTGAAAATGATTTCTATAATGGTGTCTGTTTGATACAAACTATGTTATCTCCAGACGGACTCTTAGAAGCGTTGCAACGCACAGAAAAACAAGTAGGACGAGCGTCCAAAACATTTGAGGAATACACAGATAGACTCATTGATTTAGATATTCTTAGTTACGATCGATTGGTCATCAACACTTCTAAATTAACCATTCCCCACCCTCAGATGCATGTTAGAAACTTTGTATTACAACCGCTCGCTGAAATAGCTCCAAACTGGGTACACCCGTTATATTTGGTATCATCAGAATCACTTCGTGACAGGTCAACAGATACTGGATCTGTCCACAAGAAGAATGCACTATAACTTTATAGCCATAGAAGGAAACATTGGAGCTGGGAAAACCAGCTTGGCCAAAATGCTAGGCAATGATATGAATGCCTCATTGATTTTAGAAGAATTTGCGGATAACCCTTTCCTACCTAAATTTTACAAGAACCCCGACAAATTTGCTTTTCCTCTGGAACTTTCTTTTCTGGCAGAACGGTACCATCAATTAAAAGACCGATTATCCAAACAAAGTTTGTTTTCGGAACTGGTGGTCAGTGACTACTATATAGCCAAATCATTGATTTTCTCCAGAACAAATCTGTCCAAACATGAATATCAGCTTTTTCGGAAGATGTTTTTAATTATGGATGCAAATCTACCAAAGCCAGACTTGTTAGTATACCTGCATAATGACATTGAAATATTGCAGCAAAACATCAAGAAAAGAGGCAGACATTATGAACAGAAAATCGCTGACGAGTATTTAATGAAAGTGCAAGAAAATTACTTGAACTACATTCGTCAAAATGCTAAAATGCCTATTATCATTATCGATACAAGCCAGTTAGATTTCGTAGCCAATGCTCAAGATTATGAAAAGCTACATTACCTAATTAGTCAGCCTTATCCTCATGGGGTGAGTTATGTCAGTGTTTAGTTAAACTTGATTCTAGTATTAGTTAGTCGAAAGTCGAAAAGTCAGGCTGGATTCTGATACTGATTTAGTCAAAAGTCGAAAAGTCGGGCTGGATTCTGATGCTGGTTTAGTCGAAAGTCGAAAAGTCGGGCTGGATTCTGATGCTGGTTTAGTCGAAAGTCGAAAAGTCGGGCTGGATTCTGATGCTGGTTTAGTCAAAAGTCGAAAAGTCAGGCTGGATTCTCATGCTGGTTTAGTCGAAAGTTGAAAAGTCAGGCTGGATTCTAATACTGGTTTAGTCGAAAGTCGAAAAGTCGGGCTGGATTCTGATACTGGTTTAGTCGAAAGTTGAAAAGTCAGGCTGGATTCTGATGCTGGTTTAGTTGAAAGTCGAAAAGTCGGGCTGGATTCTGATACTGGTTTAGTCGAAAGTTCCACTCTTTTTATATTACTTCTTAGTATAAATGACTACTATTGAAAGACTAAACTAGGACATTCATTATGAAAATTGATAGATTTGAGAATATCATTTCGTGGCAAAAATCTCAGGAAATTGCTTTTGACATTTATTCCAATTTCAAAAATGTTAGGGATTTTGGTTTCCGAAATCAAATCTGCAGAGCTGCGGTTTCCATTTCTAATAATATAGCTGAAGGTTTTGACAGAAACAGTGACAAAGAATTCATTCGTTTTCTATACATCTCTTCAGCTTCTTGTAGTGAAGTTCGCTCAATGCTCTATTTGGCAGAAAGATTAAATTATTTAACTCCAGATGTATCGAGAAATCTAAGAATGAGATCTGAAGAAATTTCAAAAATCAACAAAGGATTGATCAAATCATTAAGTAAAATTAATAACTAGACTCACAGCTAAACGAGTATTCGTGATAGCCAATCTTCAACTTTGGACTTTGGACTTTGGACTTTGGACTTTGGACTTTGGACTTTGGACTTTGGACTTTGGACTTTGGACTTTGGACTTTGGACTTTGGACTTTGGACTTTGGACTTTGGACTTTGGACTTTGGACTTTGGACTTTGGACTTTGGACTTTGGACTTTGGACTAAAAAAACAAAAAAACCAATCAGACTCATCCAATTGGGCTTTAACTTTTTTATGTAATGCTGATAAACTCTTAGTTGACCATTTCTGTCTTTAAGACTTCAGCCATTTTCGTTCCAATATCTGCCGGAGAATCTACTACATGAACTCCACATTCTCTTAAGATGGCTTTCTTCGCTTCAGCAGACTCATCTTCTCCAGAAACAATCGCTCCTGCATGCCCCATAGTTCTTCCTTTAGGTGCAGTCACTCCAGCTATAAATCCAACCACTGGCTTCGTTCCATTTTCTTTAATCCATCTAGCCGCTTTTGGCTCTAAATCACCCCCAATCTCACCGATCATTACGATTCCCTTAGTTTCAGGATCATTCATTAACAACTTCACTGCTTCTAAAGTCGTCGTTCCTATAATTGGATCTCCACCGATACCAATTGCCGTAGTAACACCCATTCCAGCCTTTACGATTTGGTCCGCAGCTTCATAAGTAAGGGTTCCAGATTTAGAAACTACACCTACTTCCCCTTTTCCAAAAATAAACCCTGGCATAATTCCCACTTTCGCCTCACCAGCAGTAATTACTCCTGGACAGTTAGGTCCAATCAGCGTGCACTCTTTATCAGAAATATATTCTTTCACCTTTACCATATCCGCTACTGGAATTCCTTCCGTAATGGCAATGATCACTTTGATTCCTCCTTCTGCAGCCTCCATAATCGCATCAGCAGCGAAAGCTGGCGGTACAAAAAGAATAGAAACATCAGCTCCTGTTTTAACTACAGCTTCAGCTACAGTGTTAAAAACTGGTTTATCCAAATGAGTTTGGCCTCCTTTTCCTGGAGTTACACCACCCACTACATTCGTTCCGTATTCGATCATTTGACCTGCGTGAAAAGTACCTTCTCCACCAGTAAAACCTTGTACAATAATCTTTGAATTTCTATTGACTAAAACGCTCATGCTCGTTATCTAAAATTTTTGAGCGAAAATAGAAGATAAGCTGCGTGTGTGCAATGGAAAAATCAGAAAATTGTGAACCATTTTAACACATGGCTATCACAACTTAAAAACCAATTCAAGCAAGAGAATTCCGTAAAACAAAAAGACCTAACAACCTCAGTAATAACAACCGCCTACAGCCTAAATGAATAAATTACATCAAAGCTCTATACAAAACTGAAAATACTCCACTCAATCATTAAAATTTTAATTAATTATCTTGCATCCGGAACATATTCGATTCAACATGAAAATTAGGTATCTACTTCTCATCCTTTTGATAACCACTTTGAGCTGTAATAAAGATAGATTAACGGGGAATCTCGATCAATTTGAAGGGACATATACATGGTCACACTCTGTTTTTAAAGCTGATTGGTGGTCATCTGAAACCACTAGAGTCAATGCTGAAAACAGAGGATATACAGCCTCCATCAAACTGGACAATAAGTCTAAAATTTACTTTTACGCAAACTCTGAAGAAATACATAAATCAAAGTTTAGAATAGCAGAACAAAATGAAGAAGATGATGGAACATTAAACTTGGTCATAGAGATGTTCAAAGAAGATAATAAATCTGAGGATCTTGACTTCAACGATCAGCTCAGCCTGAGGCTTCAAAATGACACTCTTGACGTAGGCGATTTCCCTGGAAATGTTTATGACTCTACCATTAGTGGTAACAATTACTTCATTCGCAATTAATCTCTTTTAATAAAACACATCATTCGGAAAATGAAGTGAATTAAATGGTTCAGTTTTGTGCACTATTAAAATACCTTTGCACTCGTGATTTCACCATTCATCAAAGACACCATTTGTGCCCTAAGCACTGCGCCAGGATTAGGAGCTATAGCCGTAATAAGGATTTCGGGACTTCAATCCTTGGAAACCTTTCAGCCTTGTTTTTCTAAGAATATTCTCACAGCCAATTCACATACAGCTCATTTTGGAAAAATAGCCGATGGGGATAAGATCATTGATGAGGTATTGGTAACCCTCTTAAAAGGAGAAAAATCGTTCACTGGTGAGACTACTATTGAAATTTCATGTCATGGTTCTCCTTACATCCAAAAGGAGATTTTAAACCTACTCCTTGCTCAGGACATACGACTGGCAAAACCAGGAGAATTTACGATGCGCGCTTTTTACAATGGAAAGATGGATTTGAGCCAAGCAGAAGCTGTGGCCGATCTAATCGCTAGTGAATCCGAAGAAGCACATCGACTGGCCATGCATCAAATGCGGGGCGGATTTTCGAAAGAAATCAATGGACTTAGAGAGCAACTCATCAATTTTGCCTCGTTGATAGAATTGGAACTGGATTTCTCCGAAGAAGATGTTGAATTTGCTGATAGAGATGATCTAAAGCTGCTAGTGGATGAAATTCTTAAAGTGAGTAGAAATCTGGCGGATTCATTTTCTACTGGAAACGTGATCAAAAATGGAGTTCCTGTAGCCATCATAGGTGCTCCTAACATGGGGAAATCTACGCTCCTAAATGCTCTTTTAAGAGAGGACAGAGCCATAGTATCTGACATTGCTGGAACTACCAGAGATACTATTGAAGATTCTACCATCATTGATGGAATCCAGTTTAGGTTTATTGATACTGCCGGAATTCGAGAAACAGAAGATACCATTGAGTCTATGGGCATTGAGCGTTCCTGGGAAAAAGCCAAAGATGCTAGAATCGTATTGAATTTATTTGATGCCAAAGATTATTCTGAAAATCAACTCCAAACACTACAACAAGAGTTTGAGGCGAAAGCGGGAGAAAATGCCCATTTGATTTTTGTTGCGAATAAAACAGACCTTGCTTCTGTAGTAGACCAATCAGAAAAAGACAATCTTATATTTATTTCAGCTCTGGAAGGAACTGGTGTAGAAGCATTGCGTTCAAAGCTCGTTGAGTTAATTAAATCAGGATTGGCTAGCGGAAATACGATTGTCACGAACTCTCGACACTATGAAGCGCTGGTCAACGCAAGTAATTCTTTAGCTGAAGTTCGTCAGGGACTTGATGACAACATTACCGGGGACTTTCTAGCTATCGACATTCGAAAATCTCTCCACCATCTAGGAGAAATCACCGGTGAGATTACCACAGACGATCTACTGGGGAATATCTTTTCTAAGTTTTGTATTGGAAAGTAACTAGCGCAAAAAAACAGAGCACCTAATCAAAAGAAAAGATGCTCTATAGATCGTAGTTTAAAGGTAGGCGGATTTGTTAGTTAATTGATTTCGTCTTCGAACGTGAAGCTTTTATCCTCTGCTTGTTCGATGATGGCTGAAACAATGGCGTCATCTAATTGACTTTGAGATTCTTTTGATTCGTTCTCCTTCACACTCTTCACATGTGCTTCTCGCTTCTTATTCAATTCTGCTATTTCGGTCTTGATGGACAATCTTTTGGAGTTTTTTTGCTCCACATAGCTCTTTCGTTCCTCAATCGTCATTGATTTCATTTCTTCTGGTAACTCCTCTACCTTCACTTCTTCCAGCTTAAACTCTTTCTGCTTGGCAGCATCTACCAAATCCCATTTCGTGTTACTATACACCTTACTTCCTTTGGACACTACTCTCTTAGCGCTATTTGCTGAGCCTAGAGATTGTGCATTTGCATCTTCTGCCAATTGTTTGCTTTTCTTCTCATATCCCATTCTTCCATAAGGAATGTAAGTATCATTTAAACTTGAATTCAAATTGGTAATTTGCTGGTCGTATGGCGTAGAAATATGCACAATAGCAGCGTCATGATCGATATTCATATACCTGCCCTTTCCTAAAAGTGCTCCATCCCTCCAAAAAGTATTTATACCAGTTTGATAATCGCCACAAAAGATTGTATTCACTGTTACATCTGAATCTTTGGCTGTATTGCAAGCTTCCGTATAGCTAATTGCCCCAGGGCAAAAGCATTTAAACCATTAGACATTATTACGACTCATTTAGTATAGGTCAAATTATTCTTTTTTGACAATGCAAAAAGTTAGTTTATATGTCTAAAACCAATGCTTTGACTTTTTGAGTCCAACGAAAAGAAAGCTATAGTAATTCAGTTATAATAATGTCTATTACCTTTATTTTGTTCTTAATTTTTTAATTTTCAATCAGTAGTATTTTTGAAAAGCGTTTTTTTCATTCGAAAAAGATGGATAGAAAAACCACGTTTTCTAATACAAATTCACTTTCCTGTTTTTTCTCTGCTCTAAAAGACCCAAGGCGAATAGATGCGGGAAATTACCACCATTCTTTGAGCGACATATTGCTATTGGTTATAACAGGGATAATGTGTGGCTGTGATAAATGGGAGACCATACACATTTTTGGTAAAAGTCAATATTACTGGCTTAAGCAGTATGGAAACTTTGATGCTGGTATTCCATCGATAGATACTATGCGAAGAGTCTTTTCAGCTCTTGATTCTGAGAATTTCAATGATTGTTTTATCTCTTGGATTAATCATTTGTGTGTGAAAACAAAAGGAGAAGTTATAGCTCTTGATGGTAAAACAGTGAGGGGCGGTAAGTTTGACGGAATAACAACCCCTCATATTGTTTCTGCCTTTGCATCAGAGAATCAACTGTGTCTGGGTCAATTGAAAGTGAATGAAAAAAGCAATGAAATTACTGCAATACCTGCATTATTAGAATTGTTAGATATAAAGGGTAATACAATTACCATTGATGCAATGGGGTGTCAAACAAAGATTGTAAGTCAAATTGTGAAAAGTGAAGCCAATTATATTATTGCAGTTAAAGGAAATCAACCTGCTTTGGCTAGTAATATTCAAGATACAGTTGTATTGACAAATCCTGATAGTGTTGATATTGAAGATGATTTCGGACACGGAAGAATAGAAAAAAGAACTTGTGAAGTTTTTACTAACTTGAAACACATAGAAAACCCTAATAAATGGGAAAATTTAATTTCGGTAGTGAAGATAACATCAGAAGTTACTCAAAAAGCAACCGGAATAATGACAACAGATGAACGGTTTTTCATTAGTGATTTGTCATCTGCAAGAGCAATTAACAATGGGGTTCGAAAACATTGGTCAGTTGAAAATAATTTACATTGGAGCCTCGATGTGACATTTCAAGAAGACTTTTCTAAAAAAAGAATAGGGTATCAAGTGGAAAACTTTAATATCCTATTAAAAATTGTATTAACAGTTTTAAAAAAAGAAAGCTCAGCTAAAATTAGCTTGAAAAACAAGAGAATGAAAGCGGCTTTTGACACAGACTATAGAAATTTATTAATGAGTACAGCTGTTTTTTAAATGCTTTTGCCCTGCTAATTGCCCCTTGAGTAAACTCTTCATTTCCTGCTATAAATATCACTTTCATGTCATCAATAGACTCCGACCACTTCAGGTCTGATAAAGACGATTTGATGACAGTTCCACAGTATTCTGAACCCCCATTTGTATTCAAGGCAAACAACTGCTCTGATATTTCATCTAACTCAGTCGTAAATTCGCTTATCTTCTCTATGTATCCATTTGTTATTGGCAAGCCGTCATTCCCATATTGATAAAGACCAAGTTCTATCATTGGATCATTGCCATACTTGTCTTTAGCCTTTGCCAACTGATTAACAATTTTCCAAAGTTGGTTTTTTGCCTGTTCTAGTAAACCGTTCATACTCCCTGACGTATCCAACAAAATCGCCACTTGAATTTTAGTTTCTACTTCTTCTGGATCTGGTTGAGCGGTTATTGCTACAGGAGTTGCAATTGCAGGTCCTAAAAGTGAACCTTGTTCGCTAACGTCGCTTTGACCACAAGACGAGCAAATTATCAGTGCCATACTGGCCATAATTGTGATTATTTTCATCTGATTTAAATTTAAATTTTCTCAAAAAGTAACAGCCAATACTCTCTTCAAAATAGAGAACTTAGGGAACAGGTCATATGACTTAGGGAATGCTAACCATCAATTAGTTAATGAAAACAACTGCTCTCAGAACACTATATATGAAGCGTTTAAAGTCAAACCACAAGACTCCAATCAATTTCAAAAAGACTAATTTTAAATCGTGAAAAGAATTCCTATATCCATATTAATTGCTTTTATATGTGTTTCGTTCTGCATGCATGCCGGAGGAAAAGACAAGACCAGTATCGTATCGCAAGAGAAATTACTGACTAAAAAATTAGTTGATATTGAGCTGTTAATCGACTCCAGAACGGAAGAAGCAATTATTCAGTTAGACGGTGTTATCAGATCTTCAATTGACCAAAACCTCTCAGGTGTATTAGCATCAGCATACCTCTTAACAGGAAGGGCGTATAAAAAATTAGGTCAGCCGGAACTCGCTTTTCACTATTTGAGTCTAAGTTCAGAGCAATCTCCCACTTTTAAGATACCAGAAAAAGGAAGAATAAAAGAAATTACCATCTCTACCTCCCAAAGCCAAATGGGGTATTATCTAGAAATGGGAGAAGTACTGTCTCAACTAGGACGGTTGAATGAATCAACGCATAACTATAAGCTATACCAGCAACAATTAAACAACAGCTCCGAGAGTGATAGGATTGATTTGGCAATCGCACAAAATTACTTCGACCAAGGGGAATTTAAACCTGCCATTTCTCTTTATGAAAAATTGCTAACAAAACAGTCTGATGACCTCATCATTAATACGTGCTATTCGAGATTGGCAGCATGCTACATATCTATTGGGAACACAGAAAAAGGATTGGAGTTCTATAGAAAATCATTTCTCGAACTCCCAGAAAGCATTGATAGAAACAGCTTCAACAGCAATACTCAGATAGTAACAAACTCGCTGCGAAAACAAAACAAATTTGCAGAAGAAATTGAAGCCCGAAATTATTCTCTGAATTACCTAAACGATGGCATAGAACATTTAAAACTTGCTCAATTGTTTTTTGACAATGGAAACTTTAACGAAGCTGAATCTTCATTAGATAGTGTCTGGTCGGAAATCACAGGGTCTTTATTTGGCGGGTGATATAGCCAAATTTATCCCATGAATATCTTCATAAATAGTGACCTATTCAGCACAATTACTGGTGTTGACGCTGTATTTTAGTTAAACATTCGAAGCTTATGCGCACACTATTTGAACGAGATCCAGACTTATTCACGCTGCCAATTACATCAGCTGAATTTCCTAATAATTGCAGAGACGAGGCTCCCAAGTTATTGAAAGGACTTCAAGCAATTTTCATGAACAAGGAGATAAATGCTGCTGTATTTTCTTTGCTATCCAATCGTATAAATCCCAAGCAAGAGACATTGATTAGATCAGGTCGCAAAGGGATGGGACTGTGGGAGATACTAGTACTTGGAGTAATGCGTCAAGGATTAAATGCAAATTATGATCGTATCCATTATCTGGCCAATGTTGATACCTCAATGCGAACGGTAATGGGTATTGAAACAGAATCACGATTAGACAAGAAGAAGTACGGGCTTACTACGATCAAGGATAATCTAGCATTGTTGGATGAGCAAACAATCCAAGAGGTCAATGATTTGGTGATTAACTACGGTCATAGGTTATTAAAAAAAAAGAGGAAGAGCTACTTCAGGTAAAAGCCGATTCGTTTCCCGTTGGTGCTAATGTACATTTCCCCACAGATATGAATCTACTTTGGGATTCAGCACGTAAGTGCATTGACCTCTCTGAATGGTTCAGGGACAATGAAAACATCACAGGTTGGAGAAAATCCAGATCATGGAAACGGGAGATCAAAAGCATTTTCAGGGCTAGTTCCAAGGTCAGCAGTTCAGGCGGGAAAAACAAAGAATCGAGGCTTGAGGATGTTGTTAGCCAGTACCTGGAATTAGGCAAGAAACTTGAATTGAAAATCAATGACCTGCTAAGTCTAACAGCCTGTCACACGAGTGTTCTGTCAATATCCAAGCATCTCCAATTGGTTTATTTTCATGCAATGCTGACCAAGCACATCGACCTAGTCAGTAGAAGAATAATAGATGGAGAAGTTATTACTTCAAGTGAAAAGCTATACTCCATATTTGAAACGCATTCAGAGTGGCTTTCTAAAGGGAAAAAGTTCAACCCGATCGAAATAGGTCACAATGTATTAATCGCCACCGATCAATTTAACTTCATCATTCATCATCAAATACTTGAAAATCAAGTTGATGCTCAGATAACCCAGGGTATTGCAACAAAGCTGGTGGAAAGATTTCCAGACCTGATCGATTCCTTAAGTTTTGACAAAGGGTTCTATAGCGGACAGAACAAGGCTTTTGTGGAAAAGCGAATACCCAATACGATTATGCCCAAAAAAGGCAAGCGCAATAAAGAGGAAACCCAGCAGGAACATCAGGACCAGTTCATAAAACTCCGCAATGCTCACAGCGCAGTAGAATCAAACATCAACCAGTTAAGGCACAATGGCTTGGGTCGTTGTCCAGACAGGGGGATTAAAAACTTCAAACGCTACGTTTCCCTAAGCGTTTTGGCCTATAATCTGCACAAGATAGGTGAATATATAAGCAGAGAACAGGTTCATAAAAAGGCAGCCTAAATTTGAGTGCAGATACAATTGACATAGGGAAGGTGCGTCTTGTCGGGAAGAAATTGACCGCAAAACTCATTTTTAAAGCCCAAAAACGGAATACATGCCTGCCCGAAAAATATTGAGCTCTAAAATTTGAAAACCGATGCTTTTTTAGTTGAATTTAGGGTGTGTAATCTTTCAAAAGAGCTGATTTCCGACCAGACACTAGATAAGTATCTAAGCAACGTTTCATTCAATCTATTGGATAAAACTGATATTGAAGTGCTCAAAACCATGGCTATTCGTCTTGAAAATGACAACAAGAATTCTAAAGCCCTAAATTATCTTTTAACTTATGAGTCTCTGGCAGATACTATTTCAAACAGGCTGGATTTGATTTCTAGAAATTCTAGAATCATAAATGCAGAGGGAAACGCCAAATTTATAGAGCTCGAACGCTTAAAAACTGACAAGCAAATATCCAATTCTGCTATTGAACACCTAATGAGAGAAGACAGTCTCAAACTGGATCTTGTCCGATTTCAGAAAACACTTATTTATATTTTATGCGGTGTGATTATCTTAGGAATAGTGACTCTTATCTACATCAATAAAGTTTCAAAACAAAGAAGAATAGCCAACCAAAAACTGGCATTGAGATCCCTGAAATCTCAGATGAATCCTCACTTCATTTTTAACGCACTAAATTCTGTAAACAGCTTTATATCTGAAAATGACGATCGTTCTGCGAATAACTTCCTTACTGAATTCTCAACTCTGATGCGAACGGTTATGGAGAATTCTGAGCATGATTTTATACCCTTATCCAAAGAGCTTGAGATCTTAAAAATTTATACAGATTTAGAATATTTCCGATTTAAAGATAAGTTCTCTTATGAACTAAATATCGACCCAGAATTGAATGATTTTGATTTTTCAATACCACCAATGCTTGTTCAACCATACATAGAAAATGCCATTTGGCACAGGCTACGATATAAAGAGTCTCCTGGGAAACTAAGCATCTCATTTCAAAAAGACAAAGACATATTGCGGGTTTGTGTTCAAGACGATGGCATAGGCAGAAAAAAAAGCGCTGAGCTAAAAACAAAGAATCAAAAAGCACATGCTAGTAGTGCATTGCAAAACATTAAAAGTCGGATTGATCTTTTTAATGAGCTGCACAATATGAATATCAAAGTCAACGTAAAAGATCTCACTGATGAGCTCACAGGAACACAAGTCACATTATTAATCCCTCAATTAAATGGATAAACTTCAGGCAGTAATTATCGAGGATGAACAGGCGAGTAGAACAACACTAAAAAATTACCTGGAAAAATACTGCCCAAATGTGGAGCTCTTGGGGGAGGCCGAAAATGTGAATCAAGGATTTGAACTCATTAACAGCACTGATCCAGAACTTGTCTTTTTAGATATTGAAATGCCGTTTGGAAACGCCTTCGACCTTCTAGAAAAATTTAAATCAATTGAGTTCGAAATCATTTTTATTACTGCTTTTAGCGAATATGCTTTGAAGGCGCTAAACCTAAGTGCAAGCAGTTATTTGCTTAAGCCACTTAACATTGATCAATTAATCTCATCTGTGACGCAAGCTGCTCAATCTGCCAGAAACAAGAAAAGGATACACTCTTCTAATATTCTTCTTGAAAACCTGACTATTGAAAATCAACAACTCAAAAAAATAGCGCTTCCACTTATAGATGGATTTGAAGTGGTCACATTGAAAGAAATTGTTCAATGCAACGCCTACGATAATTTCACTCAAATTTTCCTTTCCAATGGAAGTAAGAAAACCGTTTGCAGAACGCTCAAGTTTTACGAAGAATTGCTAAGCGATTATAATTTTCTCAGAGTTCACAAATCTTATATGATTAACTTGAACTGGGTCAAGCAGTATAAAAAGGGGAAGACTGGCGAAATCATTCTTTCCAATGGGAATTACATTCCGTTATCAGCCTCTAGGAAAAAAACCTTCTTAGAAAAATTCAATCAACTGTAACTTTAAACCAAATAGTAGAAAACTCCAGACTTTCGCCCTTCCGTTTATCCCACAAATTGAGCATCACTATGCAGAATACCTACTCGACTGGCTTTCGATATTTTCAATCCATGTTTGAGCACGTCCTTTATCATTGAAGAATTTAGTAGTAACAGGCTGTTCCTTAAACATGAATACCAGGTTTGCTATCATTCTAGCAATGTAATTATCCATTACCATGGCTATAGCACAAAGTCCTTCATATGGTTCCTTTTCCTTGTAATACCTCCTGGCTTCTTTTTCTACATTAATGGCATTGCCCACGTCAACAATCACTGGAACACGTTCGTCCAAAGCACTCATCACCTGACGACGGTCGGCGACTAGTTGTTTCGCTATTTCCAGGTTGATACTATTTACGTCTGAGCTAAGCGTTTGATATACAATACTATTTTTAAGATAAGTAGTCGCATATTTACTTTCGACAGCATTTAACATGACAAGAGATTAAAAGATATCAGATAAATCTAATTCTTATATCTCTATTTTCTATTATTTACTCCAACTGATTTTGGCAATTAAAATTTTTCTACCTGAGACTCAACTCTCAACAATTATTATTAGAACCTATACATTCTTCAGCCGTAGATAGAATCCGACCTAAATAAACTTCGAAGGGTTTGTTTTATCTTTCCCAATATACATATCAGGCTTTATGTGCGTTTGTCAATCAATTGCATTGGCACTCTCTCCTATTTGGCCCAAATAGTTAACCTATTCCACCAAATTAAAATGAACAAACATACACTTGACATTGTCAATGAAATCGTTTTAACCGCCAAGAACAAAAGAATCGCTCAACTAATTTCCGATGATGACAGTCTAGATGGTCGCATTATTACCATTGAAAAAAGAAAACTGATCAACTTCGGTTCATACTCCTACCTTCATTTAGAAGTTGATGAAAGGCTAAAGAAGGCTAGTGTAGAAGCCATCCAAAAATTTGGAATTAGCTATCCTTCCTCAAAGGCTTACATCACCACAAAATTATATCCTGAACTAGAGGGCTTACTTGCTCGAATGTTTCAATCTAATGTGGTGGTAACGCAATCTTTATCTTTAGGACATCACGGCGTAATGCCTGTAGTTATTACGGAAAATCAGGCAGTTATTCTTGATCAGCATGTGCATGCAAGTGTCCAAGATGCAGCTAGAAAACTTCAATTAAATGGTGTCACATTAACAATGGTCAGGCACAATCGAATGGATGAGCTAGTTAAAAAAATCGAAGAATTATCCAACAGTCACGAGAAGGTTTGGTATGCTTCAGATAGCCTGTACTCAATGTATGGAGATTGTGCACCTTTAAAAGAAATTACACAACTCCTCGATAAGCACAAAAAATTCCATTTGTATGTAGATGATGCACATGGAATGAGTGTTTATGGTAAACATGGAACTGGTTTTGTTTTGAGTCAAACCGATCTCCATCCCAAAATGATTTTAGCCGTAGGGATGGCCAAGGGATTTGGTGTCGAAGGTGGTGTATTTATTATTCCCGATTTCGAACTAAGTCAAAAGGTTAGAAACTGCTCTGGATCGCTTATTTTTTCTGGAGCCTTATCTATTCCTGTGCTCGCTGCATGCATTGCCTCTGCTAATATTCATCTATCACCTGAAATTACCATACGGCAACGGGAACTAATGAAGCGAGTGCGCTATTGTTGTAAATTACTTAAGAAGTATAATCTTCCAGACATTTCAGATGAAAACACTCCTATATTCTTTATTGCTCTGGGAAGCATTTCATTCGGCTATAATGTCGTCAAACGGATTATTGATGCCGGATTCTTTGTGAACATTGCGGCATTTCCGGCTGTGGCCAAAACATGTACTGGAATCCGATTCACCATAACCCTGGCACATGAACTAAAAGATATTGACTTGTTTGTAGCGACACTCGCGGAGCAATATAGATTAGCTCTTATTGAGGAAAACGTGAACCTTAATGATATTTCTAGAGCGTTCAGGCGTGCCAAAGACATTTCACAAACACTGCTGAACTTAAAGGAGCATATTCCCGTTGCAGGGCTAAGTGACAAAAACCCACAACAGTTTAGCATTCAACATGAAACAACCATACAAAATATTAATAAACAGCTATGGAATCAACTATTTCTAAAAAAAGGAGTTTTTGATTGGGAAGCGTTGTTGTTTCAAGAGAAAACATTTCAAGAAAACGAAAAGAAAGAACACAACTGGGAATTTCATTATTTCATAGTCTATGACAAAAAAAATAATCCTGTACTAGCCACATTCTGCACAATCGCTTTGGCCAAAGATGATATGCTTTCCCCCTCTTCTGTATCTGAGGAAATTGAATTGCGAAGAATACATGAACCATATTATATGACTTCGTACACCATGATGATGGGGTCATTAATTACCGAAGGGGAACATCTTTATATCAACTTTGATCACAAAGAGTGGCGGTATGGATTGGGTATTTTAACTAGAGAAATCAACAACATCTTCCATGGAGAACCCGCTGATCAGCTCATGTTTCGAGACTTTGACTCAGAAAATGAAGCGTTCAATTCTCAATACAACAATTCAGACTTTGTCAAAATCAGTATTGCCTCTAATCATTCTTTAACAATCGATTGGAAAAACAAAGAAGAATTTTTAGGAACATTAAAATCAAAAAGTAGGAAGTATATCAAAGAGAAGGTTTTTGCTTTCGAAGGCAATTTCCAAGTGGATATAATTCAAGGTTTCGACTCAGATAAAGTAGAACATTGGGAGAAATTATGTTCCAATGTCATTCATAAAAACATGTCCATAAACACATTCGATCTGCCTAAGGCATTCTTTGTGAATCTGGCTCAATCCACCTTATGGGAAGTCATTGAGCTAAAACTTTCGTCAAAACAAGAATCTCAAAAGCTACCCATTGCAGTAATGTTGTGCTATAAAGGGAATGAGTCTTATGTCCCCGTTTTTGTAGGAATGGACTACGAATATTTGGATGATTATATATACCCTCAAATATTATGGCAAGCAATTAAAAGGGCTCAAGAACTTCAATTGAATACAATAAGTTTAGGTTTTACAGCTTCACAAAACAAACGAAAGTTTGGTGCACTAACGCTGCCAAAAGTGGCTTTCGTTCAACTAAAAGATAGCTTTAATAATGCTTTAATCAGTCTTATACCTAAGAAGAGTAAATCAAGATAACTACTCGTTGTCCTTTCTCCTTTTATAACTGAGAGAAGGGACACCGCAATCTATAAAACTCAACTTGTTTCCAAATTCATAAATGATAAATGTAAAACCTACAGACTCATTGTCCTTCATCGTAGCTCGTTCTACTGCAAGCTTACAATCAACCACTTTGTAACCTTTATTTAGAACTTTCCCAAACATACCTTCCGACGCTGAACCTTCTTCAATGCTTGTTTCAATCTCGTCAAAATATGGAAAGAGTGTTTCTGCTGATTTATTGATTAGATCTTCTTCTAAAAAGCCAAGTTTATCGAGAAATTTCTGATTCACTTGCTTGATACAATAATTTGTATCAGTAACAAAAATGCCGAAAACAGATATATTTTTAACATGATCAAAAGAAGCTCTAGAGACAACTTCATTTTCTAGATCCTCGTTGATTGTATTCAATCCTAAGGCTATAAAGTTGAGAAAACTCTTTTGAAATCCGTATGTAGGTAGTCGTTTGGAGAAATCAAGTTCTTTCATTGATTTCATCATTTGACTAAACTTTAAATAATACTCCTCAAATTCATTACCATCGTTGTTCCATTTGACAATTTGACAAAACAATTCACCTAGGCGTTCTTTCTCGTTCTGCTCTAAGTCGTCGGATTGCTCCAACAGAGAGTTCACTTCTGCAAGCAAGTGCTCCATCTCATTGTTATGTTGAGAGGTAACTAGAAGTGTGTCAAATAGTTGATCCATTACGGTTGATTTCCTGTTAAAATTAGGTAAGTATTTGGCCGCAAATTAAAAATATTTGGCCTTAATCTAACATCGTACAATCATATGATTCCACTGTTTCAAAAATTCATTTTGAAACAGTTTGAGTACTAGCTTATTTCGGTATTAAATTCCAAATTATCAGTGGATAAAAAAATTGAGCTTAAAAACAATTCAAAAGAAAATTAACATTTACGCAACCATCTGAATGAAATCTTTCATATTCACATATAGAAAGAGTTGACTAATGAGGCTTTGTGCGAAAGACACACAGTCGTAAGACAATTTGAGACCTGATTCGGCTAACATACAACTCATAATTGACGGTTGTGTCAAAGGAGTTCCCGCAGCACAAAAAAGATTATTTCAACTGAAATATGGTCTTGTTATGTCTATATGTCGGCGATACGCCACAGGAGCGGACGAAGCTAAAGAAATGCTTAACGATACATTCTATACTGCCTTTAAGTACATCAACAAGTACGATACAGATAGACCTTTGGTCCCTTGGTTGTCCAAACTCTGTGTGAATTGTTGTCTTCAACATATGAGGAAGTATTCTAGTAAAGAAACTTTTGTTGAGCTCACAAATGACAATCAATTGGATAATGAAGATACTCCTTTGGATGATTATGTCTTTCCAGAAAGTCCTCACTACATGAAACTAATTGCTCAGCTGTCTAAGGCGTATAAGACTGTACTCAACTTATACGTAATAGAAGAATATAAGCATCAAGAGATTGCTAAAATATTAGGAATAAGTGTGGGCACTTCTAAGTCTAATCTATTTAGAGCTAAGAGACTGCTATATGATATGCTGGAAAAAGATTCCAGATTTATACTAAAATTAAAGAATGATGGCTGATCAATTCGATGAAATAAAAAACAGTCATTCAGAGGAACCAATTCCTATAGTGCCTGAAACTGCATGGGAGGATTTTGAAAAATACCAAAAGAAAAGAAATTTTTTTGGTGTTATTCCCTGGCCAATTCTTGGATTTGGGGGGCTAGGACTGCTTCTAATTGCATCAAACATTTTCTGGTGGTGGAATAGTGGTCAACACAATAATAAAACTACAGCAGTCACAGAGTATATTACAGATACCATTTACATCTCCAATAATTCTCGAAACAGACAAGGTATATCTACTGAATTTCAAAACATTGAACACACATATAGTAACCACAACTATGATTCTTTAATTTATCTGATTAAGGACCTTTCTGAGAATGTCAAAGGCATTGGACATTTGGAGAGTCAAATCAATCAGCTTAAATCTGAACTGAAAAAAGTCAATCAGTTTCAAACATTAAATTCTAGTGGTAGTTATAACTATAATTATCGATCTAGCAACGCCTTAGTTCCAGCTTATGCCGTCATACCTGCTAGTTATGAAAATGGCATTACCACAAATAATAACACCCTTTCTAATAAGATTGATGAAGACTTGAATTTGATGAGTTTAAGAGAAGGGGCAATTGAATTGCCCTATTCATTGGTTCATCAAGTATTCCTTACACCCTATTCTATTAAGAAAGGCTTTGGTAAAACCATCGTTCAAGCCATATCTCCGAAAAGTCTTTCATTGTTTACAGAAGCTGGTTTCATATACGCTTCAGAGCATCGATTTGGAGAGTCTCTTGGAGGGTCTTTTTCACTAGGAATGAGCACCCTATTTTCAAAGCATATACGAAGCCGCGTGGCTGCTCAACTTGGAAACTCAACTGGAGAATTTAAAGGTGTTGAAGAATTGGATCTTTCAGGAGTAGATGTACCTGAAGGAGGGGTAGCGGAAGAAGTTTATTTTGATAATAAATATCGTTCCCACTCAATAGCTCTTGAATATGTTTTCAAACCCCAACAAAGATTCATTCCTTTCATCGGGTTTGAGTACGGTTGGACTCGATCACAATATCATAAGTTTCGTTATGAGTTTTTTACTCCCAATGGATCAGTTTCTGTTTCAGGCCCAAACTCACCTTATGTAAGTAGTCAATATCTAGGTATAAGAATCGGAACTGATCTTACAATTTCACCACGAATAGACGCATACTTTCACGCCAGTTATTTAAAATCGCTTGAAGATGAAGTAGGAAGTTTACTTCTTCTTAGACCTGGGATTCAATATCATTTATCCAAATCTCGAAGAGACTAAAATTAATTTATACCCTATTAAGTATGTTTAGAATAAAACAATAGACATTATTACGACTTATTTAGTATAGGTCAATTACTTTTTTTTTACAATTCGAACAGTTGGTTTATTATGTCTAAAATCAGTGCTTTGAATTTTTGAGTCAAGCAAAAAGGATACTATAGTAAATAAGTCGTAATAATGTCTAATACCGATTGATTAAAGAATAATTCTAGAGGTTTTTTGATTTAGTAGAAATTATCATAACAGAATTAATCATCGGCTTTTTAGCCCATTTGCTTCCTACAAGTAAATGGGCTTATAGCCCTCACCAAGCAAAAACGGGAGAAACTCTCCCTTCAACCCTATAAACAATCTAACAACTAATTGCACATGCAAAGATTAAACGCTTTAAGTAAAACAACTGTACTATTGATTCTAATCATAGTTACCTCCAACCTAACGAACAGGTTATTTGCCAGTTCAGCCTCAGAAGCAAAAGCTGCAGGGGGAGGCAATTCCTATGGGCAGATATATTCCCCAGATCAATATGCCGCGACAAACACATTCTTGGGGGATATTCCATTTAATTACAACTTAAATCTCAATTTTGTACCCGGATCTATCAACTTTCAATTTTATCAGGAAGGTGTACTGACCACTTCTTGGCAAGTGATAGACCCTAATTCATTTCCCGGCGCTTCTAACTTTACATACACCATTGGTGATGATCCTAGTACATATGATCATGTTCAAAGCGGTTCCGCGCTATTACCTGGCTCTTATACATTTACGATAGAATATATAGTGGATGATATACTACATCCAGATAATGGCAATACAGTTAGTCTTGAACTTGTCAATATTGACCTTCCTATTATTTCAGGATGTATGGATGCATTAGCTTGTAATTACAATGCTTTGGCAAATGAAGACAGTCAATCTTGTTTCTATGAAGAATTGATTTTGAACTGCCAAGATGATATCACTATGACTCTAGATGCCGGAGAAACATCGGCAGCGGTAGCGTATGAACTTCCTTCAGTTGAAGGGTTTTGTTCAGCTAGTCTTGCTCCTTATTTAACAAGTCTAGAAGAGCTAAATGCATCTGCAGAAGAGAATTATGGAGTATGGCTCAATGCACTTCCAAATATCGCCATATTCAATTATGATGTACTACCGGAAGATGGTTACATCAGTGATGGATTAGACGATATGTACGATGATGGCAATTACCTATCAACTGATATCTCTGGTGTAATTCCCTATACCAGTGGAGAAATAGTAGCCTCTACCAGTTTTGGTGATAATGGGAGATACTTCACCAGAGAAATGCCCGGTTTATTCATGATGGCCGCAGAACTTGACAGTATAGAGAATTTCGGAATCTACGGTGAACTAGGTGCTGATGGCGACGGAGCTTATTCTGCCTTTGAATTAAATGTAGCAGGGTTTAACGCCTACTACAAAGGAGTTTGCAGCGCAGGAGACCCTTCTGTAAATCATCTAATTCTTATTAGTAATGACGTTGATGCCAGTCACACTTTCGCTACTGACACTGATGACGACCAGCATAATATTTCAGGAATTGAAGGTGCTCAAATGCTCTATTATTTTCTTTGGGCTGGCCAAGAAGGATATTGTTATTCTGAAAATGAAGTAACGGACTTCATTGGTGGGGGAATACCCAATCCTTTTTTCTTATATGATGGATTAGAAAGTGGGGCCGATTTCCCAATTGGAACTACCGAAGTAACCTATCTTCAATTTGTAAATACGGAAGAAGCAACAACCTGCAACTTTACCGTAACAGTTAACTCTAGTGGCTGTATGGATAGTACGGCTTGTAACTATAGTGAATTAGCAAATGTAGACGACGGTTCATGTACGTACGCTCAAGAATTTCTTGACTGCATAGGAGAATGCTTGAATGATTTAAATGAAAACGGAATCTGCGATGAACAAGAAACATCAGGTTGTTTCGATGAACTAGCGTGTAATTATACTCCCGACGCTGATAACGAAGACAGTTCTCTGTGTTCTTATGAATGCTATGGATGCACAGATCAAGAGGCCTGTAACTTTGATGAAACTGCCACTATTCTTGAAGATGGGGTGTGCTCTTATGATTGCTATGGCTGCACAGATCAAACTGCACTAAACTATGACTCCAATGCCACAATTGATAGTGGAGATTGCATCACAGAGTGTCCTATGCCTTCTATATCCGTAGTGGAGAGTTCTTGTAACAATAGTTTTTTATATATCACGTTATCTGTCAGCAATTTGCCTGTTAACAGTGAGTACTTATTAACGAATGATATCAATGGTCAAATTCTTTTCCTTTCTGGAGCAGATTCGGAACTACTGCTTACTTTTCCATCTGATCAGGAAGTAAATATTTCAGTTCAAAGTCAGCAATTCGATTCATGTATTCTTGACTTAGAACCAATATCCTGTCAAGTAAACGTGGAAGAAATTGACATTCTAACAGTTGGATTGTATCCAAACCCAACTAGTGACTTTGTCAAAATCACTTCTGAAAGTCATATCGATGGAAGAATTAAGTTATATGATATTTCAGGCAAATTAGTTTTTAATGAATATAGAACCATTAGTCCATCTGGAACGGAAATAGAAGTTTCCCACCTTACTGAAGGAACTTACATTGTGAAAATTAACTCATCAGTATACACTACCACTGAAAGACTAGTTATCGTACACAA
The DNA here is from genome assembly GCA_965224545.1 of Flavobacteriales bacterium. Lineage (GTDB taxonomy): Bacteria > Bacteroidota > Bacteroidia > Flavobacteriales_D > Sanyastnellaceae > ASP10-05a. The sequence goes on from CBDCZM010000001.1 coordinate 909,948, forward strand.
CTAGTCCTAAAAGTTTTACGGCGATCAAATTAAAAGAAGCTATCTTATTCAGATAGCTTCTTTTTTTTATCGTTATTGACAATGACAAGAGAATTATTTTTTTTATTTCTGATCAGTTTTCATCATTAAAATTGATTAATTTCCCATCAATCTTGAGTAACCATGAATGAGCACGTTTCTTTTTTCGATGCGATTAGGGATGGAGATATTAACATTGTTAAATCTCTGCTAGAAATCGATGCTTCCGTTTTGGATCAAAAAGATTCCAGAGGTTCTACCCCTTTAATTCTAGCTACTTATTATGGACATGCTGAAATTACAGCGCTTCTGTTAGAAAAAGGAGCTGAGATTGATATTAAAGATGCTTCCGGAAACACTGCACTTATGGGGGTTTGTTTCAAAGGATATATTGATTTGGTCAAACTTTTGATCAATCATAAAGCAAGTATAAATAGTACTAATGCAATGGGTGCTACATCATTAATTTATGCTGTAACATTTGGACAAAAAGAGATTGTTCAACTATTGTTAGAACACAATGCAGATCTTTCTATCACCGACTCAAGAGGAAACTCTGCTATGGATCATGCCAAACTGCAAAGCAATGAAGAAATGATAAACATGCTTCAAAGTGACTAAATGATTCCTTAACGTCAAAAAATCGTAAATCAATTTTCTAATAAGAACAACACAATGAGTAAGAAAGAAGAATTAATCGGCAAGTACCACAAGGAAATGGACAAAATGGGCGTAAAATACGATGCTAAAGTATTCGCTAACGTATTCACAGCTTGTGGACCTTCAGTTTACAGAGCAGATGCTTCTAAAGTATCTTCTACTGATGAAAATGAACTGAACACTGTAAAGAAAAACTTTGTAGCTAACAAATTAGGTATTACTGATGAAAAGAAGGTCGATAGTGCTATAGCTAACGTAGTAAAAACGATGGGAGCTTCTAACAAGAACAAGCACAGAGCTATTTTCTATTACCTGACTGCTGTAGAGCTTAAAAAGACAAGCGTTTTTAAATAATCGCGTTGCAATGAAATCTATTTAAAAGCTGAGCTATGCTCGGCTTTTTTTGTTTCTTTTGCCCTCAATTATGTTACCCAAAGAAGAGTTTAAAAAAAGACGAGTCCAGTTCTGGACACAGCTTGAGGAAACAATGTCTCCTATTAGAGGGGTACATGGCAACAAGATCAGCTGGTTGACTTATAAAAGTCACGTGAAAGACCTCTACATTCGAATGGAGTTTGATGGTAAGGGAGTAAGATTGTGCCTAGATCTTCAACAAAAAGATGAAAGTATTCGAGAACTCTTTTATGAGCAGTTTGTAGAACTGAAAAAAGTCATGCAAGAGTGCTTCGATATTCCGCTTGTATTCAAAGCCATACACTTCATTGATTCTTCTGGTATTTTTTGCTCTCGCATATCAGCTGAAGATCCAAAACTTAACTTTTTCAGTGATGATGATTTGGAAAAGGGAGTCTTATTTCTCAAGAATCAGCTGATTTCTCTTGACCAATTTTGGGATGATTATAAAGACATATTCATAGCCCTGTCTAAATAAAACTCGTGAATAAATCCTTAGAATTTCTTAAGGCTTCTTGTTACATTTACGATTATGTCACTCTACATTAAAAAACTTATAGCCCAAGGCGAACATCAGCAGCAGGACTTTAAGCAACGTATAGATGATTCGAAAAAAATAGCCAAAACATTGGTCGCGTTTGCCAATTCTTCAGGAGGACGAATTCTAATTGGAGTTAAAGACAATAGTAAAATTTCAGGAATTGAACCTGAAGAAGAGTTTCATATGATTCAAGGAGCCTCAGATCTTTATTGTAAACCAGAAGTTGGGTTTACTTCTAAAGTATATAAGATTGAGAATAAAGCAGTACTTGAAATTACTGTGATGAAGTCAACTGAAAGGCCACATTTCGCCAAAATGGAAGATAAATCATGGAAGGCATACATTCGAAAGGCCGACAATAATTTCTTGGTCAATGGAGTCCAAATCAAACTCTGGAAATTTGAGAAAAAAGACCATGGAGAGGAGTTAACCATCACCGAAAAGGAAGAAAAATTATTCAGCTACCTCCACGACAATCAATATATTTCATTTAGAAAATTCTGCAATATCATGAGACAAAAACCATGGAAAGCAGAGGATACTCTCGCTAAACTCATTTCATGGGACGTACTCCGAATGGATCGAACTGAAAAAGGATGGTTGTTTACTCTTAATTAGTCGAAAGTCAAGAGTCTGAAAGTCAAAATGTCATTTCTTTGTTTGCTAATGTATTTTTAACAAAGCTAGTATTCGTATTAAGCCGCCTTTCGACTAACAGACTAGAGCACAGCGACCTTTCCTTTAAGAAAAATTATCTGCTACGATCAATTCCTTCGTCCCATGTGTCCAAGAATAGAATCCTTCTCCTGACTTTCTGCCTAATTTACCTGCAGTTACCATATTTACTAGAAGAGGGCTTGGAGCATATTTTGAATTTCCAAAACCATCATACAGCACTCGCATTATTGAAAGACAGGTGTCCAAACCAATGAAATCTGCCAGTTGAAGTGGTCCCATAGGGTGAGCCATCCCTAATTTCATCACCGTATCTATTTCTTCCACTCCTGCCACTCCTTCATGTAACGTAATGATAGCTTCATTAATCATGGGCATTAAAATTCTATTCGCCACGAATCCCGGATAATCATTTACCTCCGTTGGAATTTTACCCAAACCTTTAGACATTTCCATCACCTGATTGGTCACTTCGTCTGAAGTAGCGTACCCTCTAATTACCTCTACCAATTTCATCACTGGTACAGGATTCATAAAGTGCATTCCTATTACTTTTTCTGGTTTTGATGTTATTGCTGCAATCTGTGTAATAGAAATTGAGCTGGTATTTGTAGCAAGAATTACATCGTCTCCAGTAACTTCATCAAGAGATTTGAAAATCTTCATTTTCAAGTCCACATTTTCAGTGGCTGCCTCAATAACGATTTCTGCTCCCTTCACTCCTTCTGCCATATCAGTAAATGTAGAAATATTGCTAAGCGCTGCACTCTTCCCCGCTTCATCCATCAATTCTTTCTTTACCTGACGGTCTAGATTCTTAGAAATGATAGAGACAGCCTTATCCAACGCCTCCTGAGAAATATCTATTAATGCTACGTTATATCCTTTTTGAGCGAAAACATGGGCTATTCCATTTCCCATTGTGCCTGCTCCAATTACTGCAACTGAATTCATGCTAACTAAATTTTGGCGCAAATGTAACCATCGTTAACTTAACAATTCGAACAATTTCGACAACGATTCTTCACGTTTTACGGACTTACCTTCCTCTGTACTCCATTTAACAAGTTGAATCTTTCCTTCCACTATTTCTAATCCGGTGATCGTACCATTATCAAAGGAACAGCATCCTGAATTAAAATAACACGGAATCTTATCGTCTACTCTGATCTCTGTTGATCTCTTTTCCACCTCCTTGATTTTTTCCTCTAATTCCTCACAGGCATCGTGCTCCCTTTTAGCTATTAATTCATCCAAGTGTGTATTGGACATAAATACGGGTTGGTGTGTATGCCCACAGATCAAAATGGTATTCCCTCTACTTTTGGCCCAACTGTACATATCTTGATCGTGCTGACTCTTTAGTTCTATATCTGTAGCTGGTGTGGCATTCAGTTTAATTTTAAATATTTGTTGAAATGGCCTCCAAAACCAGCGAACAAACCATCTGCTAATACCAGCAAATTTATCGCTACTTAAAGTTCCTTGATGGCCATGAGTCATCACTATTTCTATCTCGCGTTGTGACTGAGAATCTTTCAGCTCCAAAACAATTCCCTCGTAAATAGATAAATCCCTCAATGACTTAGGCATGGTCGTGGTTCTAAATAAAGATTCTTGCCACTGATCATCGTGGTTTCCCCAGATTTTCATTAGACGAGCATCTGTATGAAACTTAGCTTCTTCCGCTAAAGCATCTCGGTACTTCTTCATGACCATTAATGGAACACATTCCCAAAACTCTTCCACATCACCGAGAAGAACCAATGTATACCCATTTTTATAATAGTAGTTTAATGCTTCAAGATAGACTTCTTTACAATTGACAAAATCATCAGCACCATCTCCCACCCCTCTGTGATGATCAGAAAATACAATCAGCTTAGATTGATCACTTTCCATTCCGAATCGCAGCGCCTTGGAAAGAACACGGTCCATATTTTTATTGATAGCTGCTAATCCCATAACTTAGAACCCAAATTATTCTGCTGTGAATTTACTTGTTTTTGATATAGATGGTACACTACTAGATTCTACTGGCGTAGATGAAGAATGCTACGAAAGGGCAATGAAAGAAACACATCATATTGTCTTTGATGATTTTGACTGGGAAAAATTCTCAGATGTAACTGATCAAGGAGTTACAGAAGATATTCTTAAAAACCACTTTGGAAGGATTCCAACTGAAGAAGAGATAGGTGTGGTAGAGCGGAAAATGGGAGAATTAGTTTGGGCAGAGAAATCCAGTCATTCTCATAAATTTCATGCTGCAAGTGGTGTAGAATCTCTAATCAACGAGCTTCTTAACCAAGGTGACACAGCCTTCTGCATGGCTACTGGTGCGTGGCGAGAGTCTGCACTAGCTAAGTTATCATCTTTGGATAATAACCTTACACCCATTCCTTGGGAGCATGCGGGGAAATATAGAAAGCGCTCCGAAATTGTAAAATCAGCTATAGAAAAATCAAAGAAACACTATGGTGTTGAACATTTCAGCTCTATTTGTGCACTTGGAGATGGTAAATGGGATTTTATGACTGCCGCAGAATTAAAAATTAATTTCATAGGAGTTGACCTTCATCAAAATGGGAGGTTAAAACAGCTTGGTGCTAAAAAAGTTATTCACGAATATGGGAATCTGGATCATCTCATTCCTCTGGCATTTCACTAAAATAGAGATACAAGTCACTTGTTTGTATTGTTTAAAAATGAATTCCCCTCAAATTTACATAAAAGGCAAGATGAGTTAATTTTACTCTTATGACAAAAAGCTATGTCAGGTTATGAACGTGGATACTAAAAGTAAAGAAAAACAAGAGATTGTGAAGCGATATTTCGAGACAGAAAGAAAACTGATTCTAGCAGAAGAGGAAATTGAACGTCTACAGAAAGAAATTGAATCGCTAAAAACGGAATTGGAGTCTAAGGACGAAAAAATCCAAACATTACTTTCTCACATCAACGGTTAACTTAAGGAACTCTTTAAATCGTTTGATTATCACAGTATAAAAAATTAATTCATCTATAAAAAAGGACTTCTTCTAGAAGTCCTTTTTAATTTTCTGCCAGTTACACTTCTGAGTGAATTTCCGCACTACTCGTTTGGAAAGATCTATCTACTTTTTTGAACAGTCCTTGGAGTACTTTGCCCGGTCCAACTTCAATCACTTGAGAAGCACCATTTTCAATCATGTTTTGCATGGTCTGAGTCCACCTTACAGGAGCCGTTAACTGTACCACCAAATTTTCTTGAATCACCTGAGGATCAGTTTCTGGTTGTGCAGTTACATTCTGATATATAGGGCATATCGGCGCTTTAAAAGAAGCTGACTTTATGGCTGCAGCTAATTCTTCTCTTGCTGGTTCCATACATGGTGAGTGGAAAGCTCCACCTACTGGCAATTTAAGTGCTCTCCTAGCCCCAGCTTCTGTCAATGCTTCACACGCTCTATCAATAGCTTCGTTTTCTCCACTAATCACGAGCTGTCCAGGACAATTATAATTTGCAGCGACCACTATTCCTTCTGTCTCGGCGCATATTTTTTCTACCACCTCATCATCCAATCCTAATATTGCAGCCATTGTACTCGGATTCTGTTCACATGCCTTCTGCATGGCTATCGCTCGTTGAGAGACTAGCTGCAGACCATTTGTAAAATCCAATGCTCCACATGCCACCAATGCTGAAAATTCACCTAAACTATGCCCTGCAGCCATCGACGGAGTGAAATTATCTCCCAATTCTGCAGCCAATAAAACAGAGTGAAGAAAAATCGCTGGTTGAGTAACTTTGGTCTGTTTTAGGTCTTCGTCAGCACCGTTAAACATAATTTCTTTAATGTCAAACCCCAAGATTTCATTTGCTTCAGAGAATCTTTTTCTTGCATTCTCGCTAATCTCATAGATATCCTGAGCCATTCCAGGAAACTGAGCTCCCTGTCCAGGAAAAACATACGCTTTCATTTATTTCGTGTTATAATAGTTAGGGCAAATATAGTTCTTGATTTTTTGCTTGTACGAACACTGGGGTAGTCGAAAGTCAAAAGTTTCTGGTACGAATACTATTAATTGAAAGTTGAAATGATTGGTATGATTACTAGTTAGTCTAGAGTTGGCTTGATTCTAATACTAGGTTAGTCGAAAGTCAAAAGTTTCTGGTGCAAATACGATTAGTTGAAAATTGAAATGGCTGGCATGATTACTAGTTAGTCTAGAGTTGGCTTGATTCTAATACTGGGTTAGCCGAAAGTCAAAAGTTTCTGGTGCAAATACGATTAGTTGAAAATTGAAATGGCTGGCATGATTACTAGTTAGTCTAGAGTTGGCTTGATTCTAATACTGGGTTAGTCGAAAGTCTAAGTGGTTTTCGTGTGGAATATATACTCTAGCATTGGTAACAAATTCACCCCATTCTAGACTTTCAGACTTGATGACTTTTGACTAAAACTGGTATTCATGCTTGAAAAACTTAATAGCCATATTTCTTCTTCCAAAGCTCCTTTAACTTCTGTCTGTCTTTTAGCTCTCTCGGGTTGTTTCCAGGCTCATAAAATCGTTGTCCACTAATTTCGTTTGGGAGAAATTCTTGACTTTCAAAATTCCCCTCTCCATTGTGACTGTATTTATAGTCTGCGCCATATCCCAGCTCTTTCATCAACTTAGTAGGTGCATTTCTAAGAGCCAATGGCACAGATAAGTCTCCTGAATTTCTGACTTCCTCTTGCGCCCTATTCAGAGCCATGTAGGTACTATTTGATTTAGGGCTGTTTGCCAGATACACAGCACATTGACTTAGCACAATTCTTCCTTCTGGAAAACCAATCCTTTCAACAGCATCAAATGTGGCATTGGCTATAACCAGTGCCGTAGGATTGGCATTCCCTACATCTTCCGATGCCGAAATTAACAGTCTTCTAGCAATAAACTTGGGGTCCTCTCCTCCTTCGATCATTCTGGCGAGATAATAAACCGCTGCGTTTGGATCACTGCCTCTTATCGACTTTATAAATGCCGAAACAATATCATAATGTTGTTCTCCATTCTTATCATACTTTGATAAGTTCTGCTGCACCAGTGAAGTCACTAATTCATCAGTGATGTCTAATTCAGGTTCATTTGAACTATTGATGACCAGTTCCAGACAGTTCAGTAATCTCCGCGCATCTCCACCACTCAACTTTAACAGTGCTACGGTCTCTGAAAGAACTATTTTTTTGCGTTGCAACACTGACTCTGATTCCACTGCTCTTTTTAGCAAATTCTCTAGATCATCCCGTGTATGAGAATTTAGCGTATACACCTGACATCTAGAAAGTAACGCGGAAATGACTTCAAAACTTGGGTTTTCTGTAGTTGCTCCAATCAAAGTAACAGTTCCCTTTTCTACAGCTCCCAAAAGAGAATCTTGCTGACTTTTACTGAAGCGGTGGATTTCATCAATAAACAAGATCGCATTGTTTCCCCCGAAAAGGCCCTGGTTTTTCACCTTATCGATCACTTCTCGAATATCTTTCACACCAGAGTTAATAGCGCTTAGTGTGTAAAATGGTCGTTTTACCTGAGTCGCGATAATCTGAGCAAGTGTCGTTTTACCCACCCCTGGAGGTCCCCAAAGTATAAGAGACGGTATATTCCCGGTAGCTAATGTCTTTCTAAGCACTGAATTTTCACCTACCAAATGTCCCTGACCAATGTATTCATCTAATGTCTTAGGGCGCATTCTTTCTGCTAGCGGTATGTTTAAATTCAATTGACTCATTTATCTTTTAGAACATTTAGTAATTCTTCATCTGGTCTTCTCTCACGTTTCCAACGCTTATGGGTCCAAAGCCATAAATGAGGATAGGAACGAATCTTCTTTTCTAGTCTTGCTGTGACTTTTTCGGTGATCATACCATGCTCTTCTTTCGTCGAATTATCAGTAATCAGCGACCACGTCACCTCGTAATATCCTCTTTTTACCTTTTGAATATCACCATAAAAAACTACTGCATCATTTTTCTTTGACAAAGCTTCCACACCAAAGTTAACTGGTGTTTCCTGATTCAAAAAAGTGGTCCAATAGCATTTCTTAGTTCTTGCAGGGCTCTGATCCATTAATAAGACGAGTGCACATGGCTCTTCCATTAACCCAAATTTAGCAGATGCCTCCTGCACTGGGATCAAATTCATTCCAAACTTTCCTCTTGACTTTTTAGCAACAGTATCCCAAAACTTATTCTTCAACGGTTTATAAACGCCCATTGGACTATGGGGCATATGCCATGCTCCTGCTGTAGCCCACATCTCCCAGTTGCCATAATGTCCAGAAGCCAAGATAAGGTTTCTCTTCTGCTCATAATATTTGTCGAATATTTCTGAGTTCATAGAACGCATCCTCTTCTTCAGTCCTGATTCGGATACACTAAACATTTTCACGCTTTCAATAACCAAGTCTGTAAAATGAAGATAAAACTTGCTCTCAATCGAACGAATTTCAGAAGGTGATTTCTCTGGAAATGAGTTTTCTATGTTTTTTCTTACGACTTTTCTTCTGTACTTAAACACATGGTAAACCATAAATTTAAGAACATTTGAGATAATGTAGAGTGTCCAAAAAGGTAAGAACGAAAGTGGTTTTACCACTAAATAGTAAAGCAGTTTATTCCCCATTATTATAACTTAAAATTTAACCCATCATATGCTACATTTACTCCGTCAGGAAGTTCCTTTTCAATATCATGGTGCTTGCCAAATAGATGACTTATATGAGTAAGGTATGCCTGCTCAGGCTGTATTTCCTCTATTAACTCTAAGGCCTGTTCTAAATTTAAATGGCTTATGTGTTCTTCTCTCCTCAATGCATTAAGTATTAACACCTTGGTTCCTTTCAGTTTCCTTTTCTCTTCCGACGAGATTGTTTTAGCATCTGTTATATAAGTAAAATCTTTTATTCGAAAACCAAGAACTGGCAGCTTGTGGTGAAGCGATTCAATTGGAGTTATTTTAACTCCGTTAACAGTAAACGTTGATTCTTTTGAAATCTCGTTTAAGTGAACCATTGGTATCCCTGGGTATTTGTTTTCTGCAAAAATGTAACTGAATTCCATTTTCAGCGCAGCTTGCACTCTTGCGTCTGCAAAGACCTCCATGTCCTTTTTCTGCTTGAAATTAAAAGCCCGAACATCGTCTAATCCTGCAGTATGGTCCTTATGCTCATGAGTGAATAAAACCGCATCCAACGTTTGGACATTTGCTGCTAACATTTGCTGTCTAAAATCCGGTCCTGTATCAATTACAATATTCACTCCATCTACTTCTACGAAAGCACTCACACGTAACCGTTTATCACTCGAATCAGCCGACTGACATACTTCACAAGAACAGGCTATGACTGGTACCCCTTGACTAGTGCCCGTACCAAGAATGGTTACTTTCATTTACACTTTAAATTCGAAGGTAAAGGTATGGAGAACCTGATGAATCCATAAGGAATTCGATCTTGCAAAATAAAAAAAAACGATTAAGAATTATCTTACGTAAAAAGAAGAAAGCAATAATTAGAAAAGAGCTTTGATTCTGTTACATTATCTAATGGAAAGCTGCTATTTTTGTAATAAGACATGACACCGTGGAAATAGATAGAGTAATATTATCCCCCGAGCAAAAAGCACTTAGGATTAATCTGGATCAAAATATTTATGGGACTTTTTCTGAGATAGGCGCTGGTCAGGAGGTGGTTAGGCATTTTTTCAGATCAGGAGGAGCTAGTGGCACTATAGCCAAGACAATGAGTGCCTACGATAAAGATTTTAGTGATGCCATTTATGGCAAGGAATCCAAGGGAAGGTATGTGTGCAAACCAAGACTGGAAAAAATGATCAACTATGAGTATGGTTTGATCGAAGAACGCCTCGAAAGAGAAAACCATCCTACTAAAATGTTTTTCTCGTTTGCAAATACCATTGCTACGATCAACTATCAAAAAACGATTCAAGGTCATGGTTGGTTAGGCGTAAAGTTTCAAACTTCTCCAGAAAGCAAACCAAGCACTGTAGTTATTCATGTTCGTTTTCATGAAAATGACTCTGCACTACAGCAATTGACTTCAGGAGTATTGGGTGTTAACCTTATTTATGCCTGTTTTTATTTTCATCAAGAGCCAAAAGAACTACTTAAATCACTTTACGATAACATCACTCGAGATCAGGTAGAGATTGATATGATCGAACTTCATGGGCCTGACTTTAAAGAAGTGGATAATCGATTGATGAGTTTGCAATTAGTGAAGAACGGGATGACAGATGCAGTGATCTTCTCTCCTGATGGAAAAAACCTTCAAGCAGCAGATGTCCTTTATAAAAAGAATATCCTCGCGATTCGAGGAAGTTTCCGTCCTGTTACGAAAGTAAACATAGATATGATCATGAAGGGTTTTAAGCTCTTCGAAGCAGAACATAAAGTAGAGCCCGATAAGATTCAAGTTCTTTTTGAAATTACGTTGAATAATTTACGTGCGGATGGAGATATTGATGAGAAGGATTTTCTTGACAGAGCCGACATCCTCTGTTCTCTAGGACAAACAGTGTTGATTTCCAACTACATGAAGTATTTCAAGCTTGTAGAATATTTCTCACGATACACTAAAAAGCGTATGGGAATTATAATGGGAGTGAATAACCTTATGGAGATTTTCAATGAGAAGTATTATAGAAACTTAAACGGGGGAATTCTCGAAGCCTTTGGTATTTTATTTTCTAGAGATCTCAAAATGTATCTCTATCCATGGTTGGAAAATGATAAGGTCCTCAATAGTGAAAATGCTCCTATTCACCCTAGACTAACACCATTATTCGACTATTTGAAATACAACAAGCGCATCAAGGACATTGATGATTATAATGAGGATGTGCTGAATATTCATAGTCGAAAATGTCTTCAAATGATTAAAGAAGGAAAGTCAGGTTGGGAATCTATGGTTCCAGCTTATGTCGATACCATAATCAAAGACAAGAAACTTTTCGGGTATGGAAAAGCTAAATCTGAAGACACGGAAGAAAAAAAGGTCGCTAACAGCTAAAATACTCTTCATAATTGCTACATTGAAATCTTCCTTATTTCTCTAAGATAATTCTCTTTGCCAGAATAAAATCATCATTAAATGCTCTGATACTATACACACCATTATCCAAAAACTTGCTCAAATCCAATCTGACATGAGAGGAGTTGGCATGTTCCTTATGTACAAGAGCTCCTATCGAATTGTAAATTTCAAGGTTAATGTCATTACCAAACCCTTGTAGGGTTATATACATGATACCTCCAGTTGGGTTTGGATAAATATTCAATCCTGTGGAGCTTCGTTCTTCTACATTATCTGTACACCCATACATTGCTGGAAGATTCCCATCACACACCTCAAAATCTCCATTTGACGTATTTTCTATGTCTCCACAGTCATAGCCCCAGAGTTCACAATTAAAATCAAGGTTGACCGCATTATTTGGAATTCCATCTCCTAATTGTAAGTATGCATAGGGAGAATGTACATTTCCTAAACAATCACAGATACTAAAGTCAAATTCACAATTGCCTGTATCTTCAATTGCACTTGGATTGTAATTGGTCGCAAATGGTAATGTACACCCTGAAAGAGATGGTTCGCATAGTTCTATTCCTCCTTCACAACCAGTTACAGTAACTGTAACTTGATCATAAACAGGACAACTGCAAGAAATTGGTAAATTCCATGAAAAAGTATATACTCCGGGAAGTAACCCATAAACCATACTGTTGGGGTCATCAACATTTGAAAATTCTACTGGGCAACCATCTTCCTGAACCCAAAAGGCCATCAATGGAGGTTGTGGTATTTCTCCATTCAACTGCACAGAATCTCCCTCGCAATAATTGACAAATAAATCTTCTCCTGCATTTGGTGGAATAAAACTATCTGCAAACAGATACACTGCTACGGTATCTAAAAGTAATTCATCATTGCATTCAGCACTCCATTCCAATATATGTATGCCATATCCATCCAATTCAAGAAAAGAATTAGGATTTGTTATGTCCTCGAAAGTACCTGCTCCTTGAATTAAACTCCATTCGCCAGTTGTTGAACAAGGCAGAGCAGCTCCTAACTGAGTATTCCATTCACACAGGTCACACATGAAAATATCAGATCCTGCTGAAAAGGGCTCACAGTTTTCAGGTTCCGTTTCAATAACTGTCTCCATGCATTCATCTATATCCATATGGAGAGATAGCTGAGCCAATACAGATTCGATCGTGGAAGTTTCAGTGTTATAAACTTGTCCTGTAGCTGTAAGCCAGACTTTTGCTCCAAATCCTGAATTCCAACCATTACTGTTCATCCCTAATTCAAAACCGTAAAAATTATTCTCTGGGGCATGAGCTAAATTTAAATGAGAACCTTCCCAATTCCCCCAGCCATTTAATGTTCCGCAAGAAACAATGTAATACTTCCAAGCTAAGTATTCATCAATCACCGTTTCGGTATCATCTCTGTAAGATGTTGGAAAACTTTGTGTTGACCACTCTTCCCAGTTCATTCCACTGGTAAGCTGCAGCTCTAAATCCCAACCAGCAGATGAATCAGTTACACTAGTAAAATGGGCTGTAAGTGTGGCTGTTTGATCCTCATCGTTGTATTGAAGTAATGTCCCACTTTCAATCAAAGCGTCTGTCTCACCAAGGTCAAATGTCCTTAGATTAACAGGATTTGGTAATTCGTATTCGTTGTTTATTCCTGGATTTATTTCACATGTCTGACCAAACAAAAAGGGCTCACAGCTTTCAGTCTCTACTTCAAGAGTTGTCTCGGCACATTCATCTATGTCCATATAAAGAGATAGTTGAGCACCTAAAACAGGTTCGAGAACAGATGTTTCTGTGTTGTAGAATAGTCCAGCACCTGTAAGCCAGACTTTTGCTCCAAATCCTGAATTCCAACCATTACTGTTCATCCCTAATTCAAAACCATAATAATGGTTCTCAGGAGCTTGGGCTAAATTTAAATGGGAACCTTCCCAATTCCCCCAACCACTTAATGTTCCGCAAGAAACAATGTAATACTTCCAAGCTAAGTATTCATCAATCACCGTTTCGGTATCATCTCTGTAAGATGTTGGAAAACTTTGTGTTGACCATTCCTCCCAATTCATTCCATTAGTAAGTTGCAGTTCTAAATCCCAACCAGCAGATGGATCAGCAACACTAGTGAAATGAGCTGTAAGTGTGGCTGTTTGATCCTCATCGTTGTATTGAAGTAATGTCCCACTTTCAATCAAAGCGTCTGTCTCACCAAGGTCAAATGTCCTTAGATTAACAGGATTTGGTAATTCGTATTCGTTGTTTATTCCTGGATGTATCTCACAAATCTGATCTGATAATGAGATATAAATACTATCTGTAGTTTGGCACTCATAGGTCTCATAAACTCCTGAATTGATAGTGACATAGTGCCAACCTTCGCATAGATTGGTAGCTGTACTTCCAGACTGACCAGAAGATTCCCATTGTGGAGTATCAGTTACAACGTTATTCAGAACAGTTACCGTGGCTTCGCCAGTACATTCATCAGAGTCAGTGGCTATGCTAGTTATCTCCATAATAGCGCCAGAAGTTTCAGGCAAAACAATGGAATTTGTCCCCACAAATAAACCCGATTCACCAGCTATCATTGAACAATTATTGGAAGGTATTTCTTGACCAAGTGAATCTAATACTATACAAGAAATAGCTTGACCAGGACATGCATTATCTATGTGAAATCCCGTCTCCCCATTAGACCATGTATAGGTGTATGACTCTTCAGAGCCAACCCCTCCAGAGCATATTATAAACATTTCCTCTGAGCAATCAGTCACACATGGGGAGTAACCTGGTTGAATCCAGGCCAATTCCTTTGGTGTAAATCCATTTTCTTCAGCCCAGAACTCAATTTCAGGATATATCTCTTGAAGCTCACCCAAATACAAATAATTGTTCTCTTTATGAACTTGCTGCGCAAAATCACCATATCCTGTACTCATAATCAAATGTCCGACTGCACAGTGCACTCCCCTATGATCAATAAAGTATGGTATCCGTTCTTTATGATACCTGTTTTGAGGAAATACGACATCTGAAGCATACTTTCTTAATACGTCCAAGCATTTTTCTCGGTTGTTACGTTGTAATTCATTCAATAAAGAAACATCCTTTGCTCTTAGGTGCTTTTCTACTAGTCTCAAATGCATTTGAATTCTTTCAACATCATTTTCAAATGACATTTCTTTTTCCAAGTCCTCTGAGTCAGCATTCATCTGATCCCATTCCTGATTTACCTCCATCAAATGACAAAATAGTGGTTGGTATTCGATTTGGGAATAACCCGTTGCGGCCAACAAAGCAAAAAGTAGAGTCAGTAATCTCATTTTAATGAATATTTATTGGGCTAAGTTAGAATATTAATAAATAGATCATTAGAATAACAAAGCCTTTTAGTAATTGGTCGAAGTTATGATTATTGAATAGTCTGACCTACCAAATTTTACGGATACATATTCTTTGATTGAGTTGAGTGCTACTGTAAGTGATTTTAGTTTTGGAATACAGCATGTTCAGTTCAGTTTTGTAAGTGTATTCCATCACCAATAAGTGTTTGGCTTTTTTGTCCACCATAATGGTCGAAGACTCTATTTGAAAATGTCTAAAATCAATGAGAAAAGCAGTAAAAAAGAAATTAGTACAATGATGTTTTATCTTTTCTGAGCAAGGTTCAAAGAATATTCTTTCTCAGTTGTACTCTTTTTTCGAAATCAATTGAAAATTGCAATGCTGCTTTTTGAATATTGATCTGTGATAGTTTCAAATACATTTCTACTAACTTAGTATAACCAAATGTTAAACAATGAGTAAGCTAATTCTTTCCTTCTTTTTCGCCTTAATGGCAATTTCTATCACGTATTCTCAAAATATGACCAATAAAAAAATCGGAAATATCATTGATGATATCAGTAAGGTTACCGAAGACAAAAACGGCTATTGGAAATTCACCTATGAGCAACTTCCCATGATTTGCATCACAGACGAGAAAAACAACAGAATGAGAATCGTAGCCGCCATTTCAGAAATGAAAGATGTTTCCAATAAAAAGATCAAGAGGCTATGGAAGCCAACTTTCATTCAGCGTTGGACGTTAAATATGCCATAAGCAATGAT
The DNA here is from genome assembly GCA_965224545.1 of Flavobacteriales bacterium. Classification (GTDB taxonomy): domain Bacteria; phylum Bacteroidota; class Bacteroidia; order Flavobacteriales_D; family Sanyastnellaceae; genus ASP10-05a. Next base: position 925,462 of record CBDCZM010000001.1, read on the forward strand.
ATTGTGTGGTCTATTTTTGTTCACCCTCTAGCTGAACTATCAGAGGATCAAGTAGAGGATGCTATCAATCAGATTTTCTTTTCTGTAGTCACTTTTGGCACAACCTATACCAGTACTAATCTAACTTTCCCCGGTAGCAGTGAAGAGAAGAAATAACCAGCTTTCGAAATTTAAACTTTGCTCAACAATACATATCTCAGTCCAAATCCTATACTAGTGAAACTCTCTGCAAAGTCAGAAGATGAACTAAACTCCTTTTGTGGATCTAAAACTTCAGTATCATCTAGATGAATATTAAAGTCAAACGTATTCGCCAGGAAAAAGTTAAAAATAAACCTGTCGCTTACGGGCACATTCATTGCCATGTTCACTCTAACTCCAGGGGTAATATAATGTCGTGTAATACGAGAAGTGTTTAAATCATTAAAAGGACCAATATTGGAAAAGAACTCCCAGTCTCCATCAGATGTCAAACTTTTAGTTTGGTTATAATACGAGTTTTGGGACTGTCGGTAACCAATTAAAAGATCCGCCCCATACGAAAAAACAGATGATTTGATTTGCTTTTCCATTCCTAGCATCAATTTCCCTATGCTTGACTGACTATAGAAAAAACGTTCAACTATTGAATCATCCGAAACCTCTACCAGCTTTCCACCATATGAAAAAGGGTTACTTTGCTCTCCATAGTAAGCACCTAATTTGAGCTTGAAGCCTTCTTTGATTGGTGTTCTATATTCTATCATTGGTCGTGGTGATTGTTCCAGAGAAACTAAAATCCCAATGTCTTTGGTATCTTGAGAGTATAGTTGAATTGAAAACAAAAAGCAGCAAAAGATTATCGTAATTCCTTTCATTTCTTAGTATCGTTAATTAGTTGATTTATGGAATGAACGCAATAGAACAAATCATATTGTAAATGTGAGTCTGAATATCAAAATAATTAGTTAGGTGAAAATCAGATCAAAAGTGAAATAAATGCACGAGAAACACAATTGATTATACGTTTTGTTCCTTCAAAATCCTACATGGTTATTCATACCTGCTGAAGTGAATAGCACCATCTCTACCAGGATATCCATCGTGACCTATTTGTCCATTCCGTCCTGGAACTCCATAATTACCTCCCGCACCATTTCCGGACTTCCCTGCATTACCCTTTATTCCATATTTTCCATATCTACCAGCCTTTCCTCCTCTGTTGGAGATACTAATTCTTTCCAAATAAACTTCTGTATCATTCGTATAAAATATGGCGATATTACCTCCGTCTCCACCACTTCCACCGTCTCCACCATCACTTCCATTACCTCCATCTGCTCTAGGTTTTCCTTCTGCAGAATAATTAGTACCGTCCATCTCCGCCATTCCCGCCATTTCCGCCATATCCGCCGTCTCCACCTTCTGCCGTTATTTCTATACTTTCAAATGACAGCGGCATTTGAAAGAACTCTTTATCATCATAATCTAAATAATGAACTTCTACACTTAGCACAGTGTCCTCTGAACATACATCTTTAGCCAAGCTCAATCTTATCTCTAAATCGGATGCAGACTTACCATTACTTCCCTTTTTTCCGCTGCTCCCTATACCTCCATTTCCACCATCGGCACTTCTGAATACTCCACCACTTTTTCCATGCCTCCCAAAACGCCCTGATTTTCCTCGTACACCATCAGCACCGTTGAAGTTATAATCTAGAACGTTTTTCTCCAAGGGGCGAATTTCAAACTCACAAACATTTGAAATTTCAGCATTCGACTTATGCTCAATTTTAAACACTAGACTTGTTTCGCAAAGATGATGTTCCGAAACTAAGACTTTTCTATCGCCAATTATGCTTCCTCCTTTTAGGATGGATACCTTAAAATCTCTTAATCGCAATCTTCCGACTCTATCAACAGTCGGATACAATAACGTACCATCATTCATTAAAACCTCTAGCGTATAGTCATATTCTTTCCCTGGAGACAATGATCCCTGAAGTGCCCTAATTCGTGCTTCCATTATTTGCTCATTATAATCAATGACAGGAATTTTAAAACTAAACGGTCTTTTTTTCTCTTTGTCTTTTGACTCCACTATATACAACTCTACATTCTTAAATTGAACATCTGTATTCAACAATATCGAGAACTCGTTCTCATTAACCTCTTCTAGAACTATTCCTTCAGATGTAGATATAACCACGTCTTTGCAATTATATCTTGAGTTATTATGTATTGAAGAGAATACCTTCCCTCTATGATTTATAAACTCTAAAGAGAATCTTACTTTGTTTCCAGCATACACCTCAGTAGAGTCATAAATCAAGTTTATTGTTTTTACATATGAATGGCAGAATTGACTGTATAGGAACATCAAAAGTAGAGCTGGAAGTATTTTTCTCATAGTTAAATTTTATCAAGATGAAACAAAATCCATGCCATATACAGAGTGTACTATCCATCACTATTTCATAAGCATACTGATTGAATGATTCTAAAAATAACTCATAAAAAAGGGGTGATGCAAAACGCATCACCCCTTTAAATTTTATCTAATAAAATCTGCATCTACTCTGTTGTAGACGATCATTCTACATATAATTAGACTTAAAAATATCTCTACTCATTTTCTAGTCCCACATAAAACTCGATATTCTTTTCAGTTGAGTTTCCTAATTTGTCTTCTGCCACAACTCTCACTGTATACTTCACCTTCTTTTTTAAGAATCTATTCTTCTCTGAAATATCCAAAGTAGAGGAAGAAGAATACAATGTTAAAGGACCTCCATTAATTGAATACTTAATCGTTTTTGTTCCAACATGATCATCTGTAGCTCCTAAGTATAAACGCGTATAATTAGGATATATCTCCATTCCGTTTTTAGTTCCTAATGAATTAATACTGAAATTATAATAAATAATGGGTGCAGTGTTATCCACGTATACATTAGATGATTTCTCTGCTTCTACGTTATTCACATTATCTGTAGTTTTAAATCTTATAGTATGATATCCTTCCGAAGGAATGGTAAACTGGCTGTAATTTTGATAACCACCGCCATCAACACCGTATTCAATTTGTTTTACACCTGATTCATAATCTCTCGAAGTCAATGTGACTTTGGTATTTTTGTTTATGAACAGCGTGTCTCTATGGAAGAATTGAGGGCTTCCATAGTTAATCATGGATTGAGGTACTTTGTTATCTACATAAACTGTTTTGTACTGACTCGATGATGAATTTTTAACGTTATCTGTAGCATTATACTTTACTGTATGTACACCTTTCACATCTGGGTATTTAAAATCAGAAGAAAAATCATTTTTTTCACCTTTATCAATCTGGTAATTAATTTTATTAACCCCAGATTTATTGTCTGTGGCTGAAAGATTAACCGTGGTACGATTAGAGACAAATAAATATTTACTTCCTTTAAATTGGTCTCCGTTGATAGCCAATGTTACGACAGGAGCAATTTTGTCCAAATAAAACGAAAAGGATTTTTTTGATTCTACATTTTTCACATTATCCACCGAATAATAGTAAAGCGTATGTTCTCCATCACTTAAATAAGAAACACTCAATTTACCTGATTCTTTTTTGTCTGAACCACTATCAAATGAAAACATAGTGCGGTTTACTCCTGATAAATTATCACTTTGGGATAAATCAAATCGTGTACTTGGAGCAATAATATTCGCATCGTATACTATTCCAACAATCTCATGATTAGAAGAGGGGGGTGACAAATCGACAACGAACTTGGAATTTTTGGTTTTTTCAGCGTTCCCTACATTATCATTGGCGTAATAATAAAAAACATTTTCGCCTTCAGTAGCAGCATTTACCTGACTAGAATAATTTGTCCATGACCCAGAACCTAAAGAATAGAATGTGTTTTCAACACCCGAAACGCCATCCTTGGATTTCAACGTTAACTGAAGTCCTGGTCCATAATAGACTCTGTCACTTCGATACACAGCAGCCCCAGAAAATGATAGTTTAGTTCTTGGAGCCAATCCATCCGCGTACAATTCATACAATACCTCTTCTTTTGGCATAACAGTCTTACCAGTAGTAGGGTCAACGGCCCATTTACTTCTCATATAGTTGACTCCCTCTGTGTCTAAAAACATTGGGGCTGCATAATCAGCAGACTTTTTACTAGTTAACGGATGTTGTGTTCCATTTAACGAGGTAGAGAATGTGAAATACAAAGGCAATGATTTTTGAACATAGGTGTTACCATCATTGATGTAAACACGTTTTTCATGAGTGGATTGCGCTGGTTCTTGAGCTAAAAGAAAAACAGGGAGCATGAACATCACTCCCAATAAGAAATTGGAAAGTACCTTTTTTACCATTATTATCAGCATTTAGTGTAGAGTAAATGTAACCCTTTTTTTTCCTTACCTCAAACTGAAACATAGGGCAATTCTATTAACCTTAATGCTACAATAGAACATCTATCCGACATTCCCCACCCTGATTTCAAAACTGACAGACAAGCTGTTTTAACCGAATTCAGGTGGATAAATAAGATATATCCCCCGAGAGTAACACTCTAAATTTCTTTTTTTCGGTAAAAAAGATATGGAGAGTAAAATTTTGGATCATTTGGGATTAATATGTGGTGTTTGGGACGAATTAGAAATTAGTGCAACAATAGACAAAGCAGTACCGCAAGACGAGACATATCGGAATGTAAGTATCGGGGATATTTGTAAATCACTAGTTTTAAATGGTCTTGGCTTTACAGAACGTACCCTCTATCTAGTGAGTGATTTTTTCGAAAAAAAACCAACCTCATTATTGTTAGGAAAAGGAATTGAAGCATCTCACCTTAATGATACTGTTTTAGGCAGAGCACTTGATGCAGTACAAGCATACGGGACAACAAAATTATTTTCACAAATATCACTCAAAGTTGTTAGTGGCTTAAATTTATCACCGACGAGAATACACATGGATAGCACTGATTTTCATGTCGATGGAGTCTATAACTCTAATGATAAACCTGACCGAGATTCGTCAACAGTTTTTATCACCAAAGGATACAGTCGTGATCATCGCCCAGACTTAAATCAAGTAGTTCTAAATTTGATAACAGAGAATCAAGCAGGAATCCCCTTGCATATGGAGGTGTTAAATGGAAATAGTAGTGATAAAACGGTATTTCGGGACACGATAAAGCAGCATATAGGTGAACTACAAAATAGAGCACCTTCAAGCTTTATAGTAATGGATAGTGCAGGTTATACTCAAGAAGGAATAGCTGAATTTAGCAATTTAACACATTGGATAAGTCGAGTTCCTGAAAGCATCAAAACAGCAAAAGAATTTATCTCATCCAACAAGCAGTGGGTTGAATACCAGAAAGGCGTAAAATATTCAGAACTAAACACTTCCTACGCAGGAGTGGACCAAAGATGGCTACTAGTATATTCAGAAGAAGCATTTGCTAGAGAAATTAAAACCCTAACCAAGAATTACGCTAAATCAAGTGAACAAGAATCAAAGGACTTTAAAAAGCTGTGCAAAGAAATTTTTAAGTGTGAACAAGATGCAAAAAAGGCACTTAATAAGCTTGAGAACAAACTAAAACACACCCTTTTAGTGGACACAAGTATAGTTTCATCAAAAAAAACAAAGACTCAGAAAACGGATAAATTCATTATAACGGGAACCGTTTTATGCTCGGTTGAACGTTTTGAAAAGCAATCAGATACAAAAGGGAAATACATTATTGCAACCAATCAAATCAATCATAAACTACTTTCAAACCAAGAAGTAATAAAGGGTTACAAAGAGCAATCCCGTGTAGAAAGAGGGTTTAGATTTATAAAAGACCCACAATTTGTAGCTTCAAATTTCTTTGTTAAAAAACCAGAAAGGTTGGAAGCTTTAGTTTTTGTAATGACATTGTGCTTAACAATTTACGATTCGTTAGAATACAAAATTAGAGCCGCTCTAAAAAAGGAAAATCAAACCATAAAGAATCAAATAGGGAAACCTAAGCAAAACCCCACGACAAGATGGATTTTTCAATTATTTAAAGGGATACATGTACTCTACGACTTGGATGAAGAGGTAGTCTTAAATATCAAAGATGTTCATCGTAAAATACTAGATTTGTTAGGCGAAAATTATAAGAAATACTACTTTTTAATTTAGGGTGGGGAATGTCGGTTCTATTTCATCTGAACTGTACATACAGTCCAACAAAAAAGGCTGTCACCAATTATGGGACAGCCTTTTTTTAATTATTTCTATACTGTTGTTCCTATTCCGCTGTAGGTGTTTCTTCTACAGTCTCTTCTTTTGCAGTTAAAGCATCAAATTCGTCTTGACTACCTACAACTACTTTTTGGAATTTTCTAGTTCCTGTTCCCGCAGGGATCAGGTGTCCAACAATTACATTCTCTTTCAATCCAGCCAGGTAATCAACTTTACCAGCTACAGCTGCTTCATTCAGTACCTTGGTAGTTTCCTGGAATGACGCTGCTGAAATGAAACTCTGTGTATGAAGAGAAGCTCGCGTGATTCCCTGAAGAAGAGGTCTTGAAGTTGCTGGAACCACATCTCTCGCTTCTATAAGATTCATCGCCTTTCTCTTTAACTTAGAATTTTCATCTCTTAGCTTTCTTGCTGATAGAATCTGTCCTGCCTTCACCGTATCCGAATCTCCTGCCTCAATAACTACTTTCATACCGTAAACAGAATCATTTTCTCTCATAAAAGAAGCTTTATCTACAGATTGTTTTTCTAAGAAAATTGTATCTCCTTGATCCTCGATGATGACTTTTCTCATCATTTGACGAACAATTACCTCGAAGTGTTTATCATTGATCTTCACCCCTTGCAATCTGTATACTTCTTGAATTTCGTTCACTAAGTATTCTTGAACTGCAGTAGGTCCTTCAATAGCTAAGATATCCGCAGGAGTAATAGCTCCATCTGAAAGAGGCATTCCTGCTTTTACGAAGTCATTTTCCTGAACAAGGATGTGCTTCGAAAGAGAGCATAAATACTTCTTTACTTCACCAGTCTTAGATTCTACGATGATTTCTCTGTTACCTCTCTTGATCTTACCAAAAGATGCAATACCATCAATTTCAGAAACTACTGCTGGATTCGAAGGATTTCTAGCCTCAAACAATTCAGTTACTCTAGGCAGACCACCCGTAATATCACCAGACTTACCGGCTACTCTAGGGATCTTAGCAATAATATCACCAAGTTTGATCTTCGCTCCTTCTGAAACAGAAACGTGTGCTCCCACTGGAAGAGAATAACTTCTAAGCGCTTCTCCACCCTTTTCTACATTAATTACTGGGTTCTTTTTCTTATCCTTTGTTTCAGTAATTACCATTTCGGTAAATCCTGTCTGCTCATCCACTTCCTCACGATACGTGATACCAGCCTCTACATTATCAAAGATTACATTCCCTTCTGCTTCAGAAACGATCACGGAGTTGTATGGATCCCACGTACAAATCACTTCACCCTTTTTCACTTTTCTCTTCTTGTGAACTAAAAGCTTAGCACCATAAGGAATGTTATTAGTCGCTACTGTTACTCCAGTTTTCTCATCTACAATTTTCATTTCAGATGATCTACTCACTACAATAATTTCCTTTTCTCCATCTTCACCAGTCTTCTCTACTATTCTAAGCTCTTCTATCTCTAGTTTTCCATCAGCCTTAGCCTTGATATCGTTTTCATCAGCAATATTCGCAGCCGTACCACCCACGTGGAATGTTCTAAGTGTTAACTGAGTTCCAGGTTCACCAATTGACTGTGCTGCAATTACTCCAACCGCATCTCCAGTTTGAGCCAATCTTGCAGTAGCTAAGTTTCTACCATAACACTTCGCACAACATCCTGTTGGTTGCTCACATGTCAAGACTGATCTTATTTCTACTTCCTCAATTCCAAGGCCTTCTATTTCCTCAGCCATCAATTCACTTACCTCATAACCAGCTTCTGCCACTATTTCGTCCGTTTCAGGATGAACTACATCATGAACAAGTACTCTACCTAAAATTCTATCACTTAAGCTTTCTACGATATCCTCATTCTTCTTAAGCGGAGTAGCCACCAATCCTCTTAGCGTACCACAATCTTCTCCAGTAATGATCACATCTTGAGCAACATCTACAAGTCTTCTAGTAAGATAACCTGCATCGGCCGTCTTAAGTGCTGTATCTGCAAGTCCCTTTCTGGCACCGTGAGTAGAGATAAAGTACTCAAGAATTGAAAGACCTTCCTTAAAGTTAGAAAGAATCGGATTCTCAATGATATCCTGTCCACCAACTGCTGAAGATTTTTGTGGCTTAGCCATCAATCCCCTCATTCCTGAAAGCTGTCTAATCTGCTCTTTAGATCCCCTTGCTCCAGAATCGTACATCATATAGATAGAGTTGAAACCTTGGTTATCTTTCTCTAATCTATCCATAAGGATATTGGTCAATCTTGAATTTGTATGCGTCCAAATATCAATAATTTGATTGTATCTCTCATTGTTAGTAATAAGCCCCATGTTATAGTTACCCATTACTTCTTCTACTTTAGAAGTAGCCTCTTTCACTAACTTCTCCTTTTCTGGTGGAATAATTACATCATCCAAGTTGAATGACAATCCACCTTTAAAGGCCATAGTAAATCCTAAATGCTTAATCGCATCCAAAAACTTACTTGTTCTAGCTACTCCTACTACTTTTAGAATATCACCAATGATATCTCTAAGTGCTTTCTTTGTAAGAATCTGATTGATGTAACCAGCTTCTTTAGGCACAAACTCGTTAAATATTACTCTACCACAAGTGGTTTCAACGATGTGAGGATCTCCATTAATATCTTCCCATCTCACTTTGATATTTGCATGCATATCCAATGCTTTCTCATTGTGAGCTATGATTACCTCTTCAGGAGAGTAGAAAATTCCTCCTTCCCCGTTTACTGTATGGTCTTTTGTTGAAACTCTTGATTTTGTCAAGTAATAAAGACCAAGTACCATATCCTGCGATGGTACGGTAATAGGTGCACCGTTTGCTGGGTTAAGAATGTTATGAGATGCCAACATAAGCATCTGTGCTTCCAAAATAGCTGCACTACCCAATGGCAAGTGAACCGCCATTTGATCCCCATCGAAATCGGCGTTGAATGCCGTACATACAAGAGGGTGCAGTTGGATTGCCTTTCCTTCAATCAGTTTAGGTTGGAAAGCCTGAATACCCAATCTGTGAAGAGTTGGGGCTCTGTTTAGAAGAATCGGGTGTCCTTTTAGTACATTCTCCAAAATATCCCAAACTACTGGCTCTTTCTTATCGACTATTTTTTTCGCTGACTTTACAGTCTTCACAATACCTCTTTCGATCATCTTTCTGATGATGAAAGGCTTGTAAAGCTCTGCAGCCATATCTTTAGGAATACCACACTCATGAAGCTCCAAATTTGGACCTACCACAATTACAGAACGCGCTGAATAATCAACCCTTTTTCCTAATAAGTTTTGTCTGAATCGACCTTGTTTTCCTTTCAACGAATCTGAAAGAGATTTAAGAGGTCTGTTCGATTCTGTTTTCACAGCACTAGACTTCCTAGAGTTGTCCAGTAATGAATCAACAGATTCCTGAAGCATTCTCTTCTCATTTCTAAGAATTACCTCTGGAGCCTTAATTTCAATAAGTCTCTTTAATCTGTTATTTCTAATAATAACTCTTCTGTAAAGGTCATTCAAATCAGAAGTAGCAAATCTACCTCCATCAAGAGGAACAAGAGGCCTTAATTCAGGTGGAATTACTGGTACCACCTTCATGATCATCCACTCTGGATTGTTCTTTATTCTACTGTTAGAATCTCTAAATGCTTCAACAACTTGCAGTCTCTTGAGTGCTTCATTCTTTCTTTGCTGAGAAGTCTCCTTTTGAGCCATGTCTCTAAGAGAGAATGATAAATCATCCAAGTCCAAGTTTTGTAGTAAATCGTGAAGTGCTTCTGCACCCATCTTAGCTACAAATTTGTTAGGATCCTTGTCATCAAGATATTGGTTATCCTTAGGCATTGTCTCCAATATATCCAGATACTCCTCCTCTGTAAGGTATTCCATTATTTCAAGGACTTCCCCTTCCTTATTCAACGCTCCACCTGGATTAATTACTACATATCTCTCGTAATAAATAATTTGGTCCAACTTCTTTGTAGGTAATCCTAATAGGTAACCGATTTTATTTGGCAATGATCTAAAGTACCAGATATGAGCTACAGGTACTACCAACTGGATGTGTCCTGCTCTTTCTCTTCTTACCTTTTTCTCAGTAACCTCTACACCACATCTATCGCATACAATACCTTTATATCTGATTCTTTTATACTTCCCACAGTGACATTCATAATCCTTTACAGGTCCGAATATTCTTTCGCAGAATAATCCATCTCTCTCAGGCTTATAAGTTCTGTAGTTAATTGTTTCAGGCTTCAACACCTCACCATGTGACGCTTCCAAAATCTCCTCAGGAGATGAAAGGCTAATAGTGATGGTTTTAAACCCGCTTGTTTTCTTTGGTGCTTTCTTTAAGGCCATGTTTTTTATATAATCTTATGAAAGAAAAATCTTGTTTTGTTTTGCGTTGCAATGCTTAACTAGCTAACCACTGCAACGCTTTAAAATACTCTCGGAGTTAGTCTAAGCTCACGCTTAATCCTAAACCTCTAAGCTCATGTAACAATACATTAAACGACTCTGGAATACCTGGCAGAGGCATCTTTTCACCTTTAACGATTGTTTCATACGTCTTAGCTCTACCTATAACGTCATCTGACTTCACAGTAAGGATTTCCTGAAGGATGTTAGCTGCACCGAACGCTTCGAGTGCCCAAACCTCCATCTCTCCAAATCTCTGACCACCAAACTGTGCTTTACCACCGAGAGGCTGCTGAGTAATCAACGAGTATGGTCCGATAGAACGTGCATGCATTTTATCATCTACCATGTGTGCCAGTTTAAGCATGTAAATCACACCTACTGTTGCAGGTTGATCGAAACGCTCTCCAGTTCCACCATCGTATAGATAAGTTGTACCCATTCCTGTAATTCCAGCTTCCTGAGAATACTTTTCTATCTGTGTAATATGAGCTCCATCGAAAATAGGAGTAGCAAAGTGCAATCCTAATTTCATTCCTGCCCATCCAAGTACTGTTTCATAAATCTGACCAAGGTTCATACGAGATGGTACCCCTAGTGGATTAAGTACAATATCTACAGGAGTTCCATCTTCAAGGAATGGCATATCTTCTCTTCTTACGATTCTAGATACAATTCCTTTATTTCCGTGACGCCCTGCCATCTTATCTCCTACTTTCAGTTTTCTTTTCTGAGCTACATAAACCTTAGCTAGTTTAATAATACCAGCTGGTAACTCATCTCCCACTGAAATTTGGAATTTCTTTCTCTTGTGCTCTCCTAAAAGATCGTTGTACTTTAAGATATAATTGTGGATTGTTCTTTGAATCAAAGAATTCAAATTATCATCTTTCGTCCAACCTGTAGTCCTAACAGTTAAGAAATCTAATGTCTGAAGTGCCTTAATAGTGAATTTAATTCCCTTTTTAATTTGCTCTTCCTTATAGTGATTGAAAACACCTTGACTGGTCTTCCCTGTTACTATTTTCATTAGTTTATCAATCAGTGTCTTTCTCAAGTCACCTACCACTGTTTCATGTTCTCTTTCCAGAGCTTCTAAATCAGATTTATCAGCTGCTTTAGATTTTCTATCTTTTATAGCTCTTGAGAACAACTTCTTATCGATAACCACACCTTTCTGAGAAGGTTTTACTTTTAAAGAAGCATCTTTTACATCCCCAGCTTTATCACCGAAGATCGCTCTTAGAAGTTTTTCCTCTGGAGAAGGATCCGTTTCTCCCTTAGGAGTAATCTTACCTATTAGAATATCGCCTTCTTTAATCTCAGCTCCAATTCTAATCATTCCACTTTCGTCCAAGTCTTTCGTAGCCTCTTCACTTACATTAGGAATATCTGCGGTAAGCTCTTCCACACCCCTCTTCGTATCTCTTACTTCTAATGTATATTCTTTAATATGTATAGATGTGAATACATCATTCTTCACTACATCTTCAGAAATTACAATCGCATCCTCAAAGTTATACCCTTGCCATGGCATAAATGCCACTTGAAGGTTTCTACCGATTGCCAAATCTCCAGAATCAGTTCCGTATCCTTCAGTGAGGATATCTCCTTTTTTCACTCTTTGTCCTTTCACTACGAGCGGACGAATATTCATACAAGTTCCTTGGTTAGTTCGAAGAAATTTAGTCAATGGATAAGTTTCCACATCTCCAGAGAAGCTTACCAATTCATCTTCGTCAGAGCGCTTATATCTTACTTGAATTTCATTTCCATCTACATATTCTACTACACCATCTCCAGTAGCTTTTGCCAAGACCCTTGAATCTTGTGCTACAAGTTTTTCAAGACCAGTACCAACGATTGGCGCTTGAGGCTGCATTAAAGGAACTGCTTGACGCATCATGTTAGATCCCATCAGGGCTCTGTTCGCATCATCATGTTCCAAGAATGGAATTAACGACGCTGCTACAGAAGCAATCTGATTAGGTGCAACATCCATTAGGTGTAATTCCTTTGGTGGAACTACTGGAAATTCACCCTCTAACCTTGCTTTTACGGTCGCAGTTTCAAACTCTCCTTTATCAGTAATGATTGCATTTGCCTGTGCAATTACTTGTTCATCTTCATCTTCAGCACTCAAATACTTCACAGCATTATTAGTCATTACTGCTTTACCATCCTTAACATCTCTATAAGGTGTTTCAATGAAACCAAGCTTATTCACCTTCGCAAATACGCATAATGAAGATATCAAACCAATGTTTGGTCCTTCAGGTGTTTCAATCGTACAAAGTCTTCCGTAGTGCGTATAGTGAACATCCCTTACCTCGAAACCTGCTCTTTCTCTAGAAAGACCACCAGGTCCTAAGGCTGACATTCTTCGTTTATGAGTTACCTCAGAAAGCGGATTCGTTTGATCCATAAACTGAGACAGCTGATTCGTTCCGAAGAAACTATTAATTACAGATGAAAGTGTTTTTGCATTAATCAAATCTGTAGGAGTAAAGACCTCGTTATCTCTAACGTTCATTCTTTCTCTAATAGTTCTAGCCATTCTAGCTAGACCTACAGCAAATTGATTGTATAACTGCTCACCAACCGTTCTAACCCTTCTGTTAGAAAGGTGATCAATATCATCTACTTCCGCTTTTGAGTTCACTAACTCAATAAGGAACTTGATGATCAATATAATGTCATCTTTGGTCAATGTTCTCTGGTCAGAGGAAACATCAATACCAAGTTTTCTGTTAATTCTAAATCTACCAACCTCACCAAGGTCATATCTCTGCTCAGAGAAGAATAATTTGTCAATCACACCTCTTGCAGTTTCCAAATCAGGCGGCTCAGCATTTCTAAGTTGACGGTAGATATGTTCTACTGCTTCTTTTTCAGAGTTCGATGAATCTTTCTGAAGCGTATTATAAATGATGGTGAAATCAGCAGCATTTATATCTTCTTTATGCAGAATAATTGTTTTAGAACCTGAATCTACAATTAGATCAATGTGTTCTTTTTCAATAACTGTTTCTCTATCGATAAGCACTTCGTTTCTTTCAATAGATACCACCTCTCCAGTGTCCTCATCAACAAAATCCTCAATCCAAGTCTTAAGAACTCTTGCCGCAAGTTTTCTACCAACACATTTCTTAAGTCCAGATTTCGATACTTTTACTTCATCTGCTAAATTGAAAATAGAAAGGATGTCTTTATCACTTTCAAATCCAATAGCTCTAAGAAGTGTCGTTACCGGTAATTTTTTCTTTCTATCAATATATGCGTACATCACACTATTGATATCTGTAGCAAATTCTATCCAAGATCCTCTGAAAGGAATAATTCTTGCAGAATATAGCTTTGTTCCATTTGCATGTCTACTCTGTGCAAAGAATACACCAGGAGATCTATGCAATTGAGAAACGATAACTCTTTCCGCACCATTCACCACGAATGATCCTCTAGGAGTCATGTAAGGGATAGTACCCAAATACACATCTTGAACAATCGTTTCAAAATCTTCGTGTTCTGGATCTGTACAATATAATTTTAGCTTCGCCTTAAGTGGAACGCTATAAGTAAGCCCTCTATCAATACATTCTTGTATAGAATATCTCGGAGGATCTATGAAGTAATCTAAAAACTCCAATACGAACTGATTTCTAGAATCTGTAATCGGGAAGTTTTCACTAAATACTCGATATAGACCTTCAGTTTGTCTGTTTTCAGGGTTAGTTTCTAACTGGAAAAATTCTTGAAATGACTTCACTTGAATTTCTAAGAAATCAGGGTAGTCATAAAGATTCTTTGCTGATGCAAAGTTAATTCGTTCAATTTGTTTAGATGCTGATGCCAAAGCTTTCAATTATTTTAATGAACTACAAAATATGGGGTTGCCCCCCTTAAACCACTTAAAAGGCCAATGGCGATGGACTATTAAGCCCATCGCCACGCCTTTTTAATACTATGAATGAAGCTTAATTACTTAAGCTCTACTTCAGCACCTGCCTCTTCTAACTGAGCCTTTAATGCTTCCGCTTCATCTTTAGACACACCCTCTTTTAAAGGAGCTGGTGAGCTATCTACGATATCTTTTGCCTCTTTAAGACCTAGTCCTGTAAGTTCTTTTACCAACTTAACTACAGCTAGTTTAGAACCTCCTGCAGCCTTAAGAATTACGTCAAATTCAGACTTCTCTTCAGCAGCACCAGCGTCTCCGCCGCCGCCACCGGCAGCAACAGCAACTGCCGCAGCAGCTGGTTCGATTCCATGCTCGTCTTTAAGAATTTGCGCAAGCTCGTTTACATCTTTAACAGTAAGATTTACTAGATCTTCTGCCATAGCTTTTAAATCCGCCATTTTATTATTTATTAAATACTGTTTTACAAAAATTAATTAACGTTCAGAAAGAGTTTTCACTAATCCCGCTATTGTACCACCTCCAGATTTAAGAGCTGAAATAACGTTTTTAGCTGGTGATTGAAGAAGTCCAATAATATCTCCTAATAACTCATCTTTCGACTTGATATCAGCAAGAGTTTGTAATTGATCATCTCCAATGTAACATTCTTCCTCAACAAAAGCGCCTTTTAAGACTGGCTTGTCATGATTTCTTCTGAACTCCTTAATGAGCTTAGCTGGTCCATTACCCACATGTCCCAATAAAAGAGTGGTATTCCCTTTTAAAGTTTCATATAATGGGCTATAGTCCCTCCCTTCTACTTCATCCATGGCTCTCTTTAAAAGTGTGTTTTTCACCACTTTCATTGTGACATCATTTTTGAAGCATAATCCTCTGAGGTTGGAAGTTGATCCAGCATCTAACTCGGAAGTCTCAGTTAAATAAATTACTGGAGCAGCAGAAACTTGTTCTACCAATTCAGCAATCGCCTGATTTTTTTCTTCTTTTGTCATCTTGTCTGATTTTAATCCGCTTACACAGCAGATTTAAGTTCAACTAATACCCCGGGACTCATTGTACTAGAGATAGAAATACTGTGCACATATGTTCCCTTAGCAGAAGCAGGCTTTAATTTCATCAATGTTTGGATAATTTCCTTTGCATTTTCTGAAATCTTTTCCGCGTCAAATGACGCTTTTCCTACTGGAGCGTGAATGATACCGTACTTATCAACTTTAAAGTCAATTTTACCGGCTTTCACCTCTTTCACTGCTTTGCCAACATCCATAGTAACAGTTCCTGATTTCGGATTAGGCATAAGACCTCTTGGTCCTAAAACTCTACCTAATGCACCCACCTTTCCCATTACGTTTGGTGTGGTAATAATAACATCAATATCAGTCCATCCACCTTTTATTTTAGCAAGGTATTCATCAAGACCTACGTGGTCAGCACCAGCTTCTTTAGCCTCATCTTCCTTATCCGGATTACAAAGCACAAGAACCTTGGTATCTTTACCAGTACCGTGAGGAAGAGATACTACACCTCTTACCATCTCGTTGGCCTTTCTGGGGTCTACTCCTAGACGGACAGCTATATCTACAGAAGCATCAAATTTGGTAGAAGTCATTTTCTTCACCATTCCTGCTGCTTCATCCAGAGTGTATGACTTTTCTAAGTCAAAGCTCTCTAGAGCTGCTTTTCTATTCTTGGTTAATCTTCCCATGTTTATGAATTTCTAACTAAAATGGGCTTTGGCCACTGATTGTAAGCCCCATACTTCTCGCTGTTCCAGCTACCATACTCATAGCTGACTCAATTTTAAAGCAATTTAAATCGGGCATTTTATCTTCTGCAATAGCACGCACCTGATCCCAGGTAACCTTACCAACTTTAAGTCTGTTAGATTCAGAAGATCCCTTCTTAATCTTAGCAGCCTCCATAAGTTGGACAGCGGCTGGAGGAGTTTTAATGATAAATTCAAAAGACTTATCACCATATACAGTAATTACAACAGGTAATACTTTTCCGGCTTTATCTTGAGTTCTACCATTGAACTGCTTGCAAAAATCCATAATATTCACACCTTTGGCACCCAATGCGGGACCGACCGGTGGTGATGGATTTGCAGCACCTCCGCGAATTTGCAGCTTGATTAATCCTGCTACTTCTTTCGCCATTTTAATCTATATATAATTAAGCGTTTCTGGGACTAGGGGAAGCTTTAGTCAAAGTCCAAAAACTAAAATTTCTAATTAACTTTCCTTCTCTACTTGCATATAGCCAAGTTCCAGTGGAGTTTTTCTTCCAAAAATCTTCACCATTACTTTTAGCTTTCTCTTTTCTTGATTGATCTCTTCAATAACTCCATTGAAATTATTGAACGGACCATCTATTACCTTCACATTTTCTCCTACTATGTAAGGTACATTCATTTCATTATCGTTCTCAGCAATTTCATCCACCTTACCTAAGATAGAATTCACTTCTGACTGTCTTAACGGAACCGGATCTCCACCCTTCTTGGCGCCTAAGAAACCAATCACATTATTCATGTTTTTTACTACATGAGGTAACTCTCCTACTAAAGCAGCTTCCATAAGAACATATCCTGGAAAAAGACTCTTTTCTTTTATTGTCTTCTTACCATTTCTTATTTGGTATACTTTCTCCGTTGGGATAAGAATCTGCTTTACATAGTCCTTAAGACCTAAAGCACTAATTTCACTCTCAAGAGCTTCTTTTACCTTCTTCTCTTTTCCGCTAATCGCTCTAACAACGTACCATTTAAAGTTTAGATCTGCCATTATCATAGATTAAGCAATAATACTATAAACAAATCCTATAACTCCCTTCCATAGGTCATCAGCTCCATTCATTCCAAACACATAATCCATTGCCCAAACAATAAGGGAAATTATTAGTGATGCAACGAATACTAATACTGAACTCTGCTGAAGGTTTTTCCAAGCAGGCCAGGTTACTTTAGTTAGTAACTCGTTATAAGACTCTTTTATATATGTAAGAAAACTTGCCATTGATAAGTTTTTTTTATTTGCACGGGCGGCAAGAATCGAACTCGCGACCTTTGGTTTTGGAGACCACTGCTCTACCAGCTGAGCTACGCCCGTAAATAATGCCTTTTGGTTACAACTATTGCAACGCTAAAAAAGCACATTCTTCTGTAAACATGAAAATGAAGGTGGATTTAATTATACAAATCCACCTTCATTTAAAATTTATCTATTAGAGTAATCTACTCTACAATTTCAGTTACTTGACCAGCACCTACAGTTCTACCACCTTCTCTGATAGCAAATCTAAGTCCTTTGTCCATCGCTACCTTGTTGATTAACTCAACATTGATAGAAACGTTATCACCTGGCATTACCATTTCTCTTCCTGCATCCAAAGTGATTTCACCTGTCATGTCAGTTGTTCTGAAATAGAATTGAGGTCTATATCTGTTATGAAAAGGAGTGTGTCTTCCACCTTCTTCTTTCTTAAGAACATAAATCTCAGCCTTGAACTTGATATGAGGAGTAATAGAATTCGGTGCAGCTAAAACCATACCTCTTCTAATGTCAGCTTTATCGATACCTCTTAAAAGGATACCAGTGTTATCACCAGCCTCACCTCTATCAAGAATCTTTCTGAACATCTCTACTCCAGTTACAGTAGACTTTAATTTCTCGTCTCCCAAACCTACGATATCCACTTCATCACCTGTATTGATAACTCCAGTTTCAATTCTTCCTGTAGCCACAGTTCCTCTACCTGTAATTGAGAATACATCCTCAATAGGCATTAAGAATGGCTTGTCAATTTCTCTAGGAGGTAGCTCAATATATGTATCAACAGCTTCCATTAAAGCAAGTACTGTATCCACCCATTTTTGCTCTCCATTTAACCCACCTAAAGCAGACCCTTGAATTACAGGAGCATTATCTCCGTCATACTCATAAAATGAAAGAAGATCTCTGATTTCCATCTCTACTAATTCTAGTAGCTCTTCATCATCAACCATATCCACTTTATTCATGAAAACAACAATTCTAGGAATACCAACTTGGCGTCCTAAAAGAATGTGCTCTCTTGTTTGAGGCATTGGTCCATCTGTAGAAGCTACTACAAGGATAGCTCCATCCATTTGTGCCGCACCAGTAACCATGTTCTTCACGTAATCCGCGTGACCTGGACAATCTACGTGAGCGTAGTGTCTGTTGGCTGTTGAATATTCAACGTGAGAAGAGTTAATAGTGATACCTCTTTCTTTTTCTTCCGGAGCGTTATCGATTTCATCGAATGCACTCGCTTCTGAAAAACCAGCATCTGCCAATACTTTCGTAATCGCTGCTGTTAATGTAGTCTTACCATGGTCCACGTGACCGATTGTTCCGATGTTCACGTGCGGTTTAGACCGGTCATAAGTTTCTTTAGCCATAGCCGTTTAATTTTTGAATTACTTCTTATTTATACTTAATTTACTCATACACAAAAGCCGCTAAAGTACGGCTTGAAATATCTTTTTATATACTATCGCAGAACTAGTTCCGCAAACTGAGCCAATGACGGGAATTGAACCCGTGGCCTCTTCCTTACCAAGGAAACGCTCTACCCCTGAGCTACATCGGCTTAAAAACTTAAACCGATAAAAACCAGGACTGAGCCACATGTCGGTTTTACACCTTTTAAAGGCCTTCGGGAGCGCTTCTTTCGAAGCGCTCCGTAGTGACCATTTGAGCGGGAGACGGGGATCAAACCCGCGACCCTTAGCTTGGAAGGCTAATGCTCTATCAGCTGAGCTACTCCCGCTTATATAGGTAATACCTTGTAGTTCTTTTTTGTGGGGAGAGCAGGATTCGAACCTACGAAGTCATAAGACAGCAGAGTTACAGTCTGCCCCAGTTGGCCGCTTTGGTATCTCCCCAATATTTTGAGCCGATGGAGGGACTCGAACCCACGACCTGCTGATTACAAATCAGCTGCTCTAGCCAGCTGAGCTACATCGGCTTAAACTACTATTCAATGAACAATTTCCCCAAAAAAAAGCACCCCTTTTTCAAAAGGAGTGCAAATGTAATTAAACTTTTTCGTCTAAGAAACTAGAAATTCATTTTTTTTTGAAAAAAAATCTTGTTGCCTTATTTCCTGTCCTGTAGCTTCGTTTTGTGTTTTCTTATTTGTCTTCTCAACGCTTCCACTGCCACGTCAGTTGCTTCTTCGAAGCTTTTACTTTGCTTCTTAGCAAACAAATCTTTTCCTGGCACCGCAATCCTAATTTCTGTTATCTTATTCTCATTACTATCGGACTTATCTATTCTTAGAAAAACCTCTGTCCCTATAATCTGATCATGAAACTGTTCTAACTTGTTAAGTTTCTCATGAATAAAATTTAAGAGTTTCGAATCTGCATCGAAATGAACTGAATGAACTTGTACTTGCATGATTTGTACTTTTTAAGGGTTTATATTTCTGTTATTTCTAGGGTGAGCTCCCTTATGAGCCTGTTTCAACTGTTCTAAACTATTATGAGCATACACTTGTGTAGCAGCCAGACTCGCATGACCTAAGATCTCCTTAATAGCGTTTAAGTCGGCACCATTTTTAAGCATATGGGTTGCAAACGTATGTCTGAGAACGTGTGGACTTCTTTTTTTTAAAGAACTCACCTGAGAAAGGTAGTATTTAACTTTGTCATAAACAAACTTTCGGTAAGCTTTCTCTCCACTATCCAAAACGATTAATTCTATCACAGATCGATTAAAAAACTTCCTTTTCTCTAGTATAAATACGCGAATTTCATCGGTAAGTTTTATCGAAAGTGGAATAAATCTCTCTTTATTTCTTTTCCCTAATACTTTCAACTGATTTCTATGAAAATCAACATCGCCGTCTTTAAGCCCAATGAGTTCTGACACTCTCATTCCTGTTTGATAGAAGAGCTCTAGTATGAGTCGATCTCTTAACCCATAAAAATCATCTGTAAACTTAATTTGTGTGAGCAAAGAAGCCATCTCCGACTCTTTTGCATATTGGGGAAGCACCTTTGGAGATTTAGGCGGAATAATCTTGAGCATTGGGTTCTCTGAAATAACCTCACCTCGTATTTGAAATTTAAAAAAAGACCTGAGCGTGGATATTTTCCTTTTTACGGACGTAACCGAGTTTCCTACTTCCAAGCATTCTAGAATCCAAGAACGAATAGCCGTATGAGAAATGTGCTTTACGTTATCTATCTCATACATCTCTAACAGATAGCTATTAAAACTATCCAGATCTCTTCTATAAGCCTCTATCGTGTTTATAGAATATCTTTTTTCATGCTGGAGATAGGAAATAAATGTCTCGAAATTCACAGACATAAAAAAAGGGCTAAATCTTGATATTTTCAAGACTTAGCCCTTCAGTTTCTTTATATACTATTGTTTACATCTCAGATAACACCTGATTTGTATAAATAGCTTTTTTCAATTGTTCTCTCCTTCTTACAGAAGGTTTGATGTATTGCTTTCTTTTTCTCAATTGACGCATAGAACCAGTCTTATCAAATTTCTTTTTGAACCTCTTAACTGCTCTATCTATATTTTCGCCTTCTTTTACTGGTATAATTAACATCTTCTATCTTATAAAAAAATTGGACTGCGAAAGTAATTCTTTTTCCGCAATCAAAAACTATTCGCTTAGAATTTCTCTTGAAATAACTAGCTTTTGTATTTCACTAGTCCCTTCGCCTATTGTACATAGTTTTGAATCTCTATAAAACTTCTCTACAGGAAATTCTTTAGTATATCCGTACCCTCCATGAATCTGCACAGCTTCAGTACTCACTCTCACTGCTACTTCTGAAGTATAATATTTAGCCATGGCACTCACTTTTGTGCACTTCTTCCCCTTATTCTTTAGATCTGCTGCTTCATACAACAACAACTCTCCTGCTTCTATTTCCGTAGCCATATCTGCCAACTTGAAAGAGATCGCTTGAAATTGAGAAATCGGTTTTCCGAATTGCTCTCTTTCTTTAGAATATTTTATAGAAGCTTCATATGCACCTTTGGCTATTCCTAGACCTAATGCACCAATAGAAATTCGCCCTCCGTCAAGAATTTTCATTGCCTGAATAAATCCTTCTCCTTCTTTACCAAGTACCTGGTCTTTATGGACTCTGCAATTATCAAACACTAACTCTGCCGTTTCACTGGCCCTCATCCCTAATTTGTCTTCCTTTTTTCCAGAACCAAACCCTTCAGTTCCTCTTTCGACAACAAAAGCGGTGATACCATGAGAATCTAGCAACTCTCCTGTTCGTGCCAAAACCACAGCTACATCACCTGATTTACCATGAGTAATCCAATTCTTTGTCCCATTGAGCACAAAGTAGTCACCGTCTTTCTCTGCAATACATTTCATTCTCATGGCATCCGAACCAGTATTAGATTCTGTCAATCCCCAAGCTCCAATATATTCTGCTGAAGCCAACTTTGGCAAGTATTTTTTCTTTTGTTCTTCATTTCCAAAAGTCAAAATGTGATTGGTGCATAAAGAATTGTGAGCTGCTACACTTAAACCAATGGAACCACAAACTTTAGCGATTTCTTCTATCACAGTAATGTATTCGAAGTATCCGAGTCCTGCTCCTCCATACTCTTCAGGAACAAGCACTCCCATCAATCCAAGCTCACCCGCTTTCTTAAAAACGTCCACAGGGAATTCCTGTGACTCATCCCACTTCATTACGTTTGGGAGGATTTCTTTTCTGGCAAAATCCCTAACCATATCAGCAATCATTTGCTGATTCTCCGATCTTTCAAAGTTCATTTATTCTCGATTTAAGCGAGCGCTAAATTATAAATATTCGGGGAAGCATGTCTCAATTTTTCTTCACCATTTAAGAATTCCAATCCTATTATAAAATTGAACCCCACAATTTCAGCTTCAGATTTACGCACTAACTCCGCAGCCGCCAGAGCTGTACCACCTGTAGCCAATAAATCATCATGAATCAACACCCGACTATTCTTACTTATTGCTCCTTTTTGCACTTCAATAGTCGCTTGACCATATTCTAAGTCATAGGACTGTTCTATCAATTCCCCGGGCAATTTCCCTTTTTTTCTGATGGGTACAAATGGGATACCAAGTTGTAACGCCAGAGGAAATCCAAAATAGAATCCTCTACTTTCAATTCCAGCAATTACATCTAGCTTATCATTTTTATAATGATCGGCTAGGTGATCAATAATTCTCTTACATAGTTCTGAATCTTGAAACATAGGATTGATATCTTTGAACAAGATACCCTCCTTAGGAAAGTCGGGAACCTCTCTCACGGCATTAAAAATGTCCTTCTCTAAAATTAATCTAGTGTCAGATAGGGTTTTATTCTCTGGCATAATTCTTCAGATATTAAATGGCTTTTCGTAATATGATCTATTTCTTTAAAAGGCCCATGTTGGTTTCGAAATGCAATCAGTGCATTGGCTTCTTTCCAAGAGATATAAGAATGTCTAATAAGGTCTTTTGCACCACAATAGTTCAGGTGAATCTTTTTAATTGGCACTGATCCTAGCTGTATCTCACTTTTGATTTCTTCAAACGTTTCTTCAGAGAACTTCCAAATTTCAAGTAATTGTTCCAGCCTTACAAATCCTCCTAACTCCTCTCTATATTCCACAATTTCCTTGGCATAGTAGGATCCTATCCCTTTTAACTTTTTCAATGTTGTGGTATCGGCTGTATTAATGTCTATAAAAAGAACTTCTTCCAAGGTTTCTTCTTCCTTGAAGTCTGAAATAACTCTTTCTATTTTTTTCTCTCTAATAGTAATGAAAGGGGACAATTCTTCGTACTGTTCCTGTGAGATACAATACATTTTTGCCACATCTTCTTTCTTGAAGAATTTGCCTCCCTTAGACTTATAGTTCTTAATTGTCCTGATTTGACCAGAGTTTAATCCGAGCTTTTTCCATTCTTGATCCGTTATAGTATTTGGATCAAAATTGAATAGTTCTTTAGATATCCCTTTCTCTCTGGATATAGCTTCTTCCTTCCATGTAGTTGGTCTTGAATCGGAACTAGGAAATATTGAATTCTTAGACTTCTTGTTTGCCAGACTATCTCTGGCTATTAGAATATCATTCATTCTGTTCTCCAAATCAGAATGATTCGGAATCTCTGGCTTAACTAAATGTGGCATAAAGGCCATTAAAGCCAGAGTACAAAAAAGTAATATAATCAGTAGACCAACCCCCTCTCCTCTCTCTTTGATGAAGGTCAAAGTAATCCTTAAGAGATTGAAGCAAAGACATACCTACTTAAACCTTTTGATCTCTCCTGACTTAATTCTAGACAAATAGTTACTTAGATCCTTCTTTACTTCAGGCATCAAAAAGTAGAGCCCTAGAATATTTGGAAAACACATCGCAAATATCATTATATCTCCAAAGTCAAAAACCTGTTGAGCAGATATAGCAGAACCTACTATTATGAACAAACAAAATATTATTCTATATGAATTTTGTGAACCTGCAGATTCACCAAATAGATACGTCCAAGATTTCAAACCATAATAACTCCAAGAAATCATTGTCGAAAGTGCAAACAAAATTACAGCGACTCCCAGAACATAGGGAAACCAACTAATGCTCTGTTGAAATGCAGATGAAGTAATCAAAATTCCATCCAAATTATTATTAGAAGCATTATAAAAAGCCTGCTCTGGCGTAAATGCTCCATAATCCGCAAAAATAATAACTAAAGCGGTCATGGTGCAGATAACCACAGTATCTATAAACGGCTCCAATAGAGCCACTATCCCTTCACTAACAGGTTCTTCTGTTTTTGCAGCAGAGTGCGCAATGGAAGCGGAACCGATACCAGCTTCATTTGAAAATGCCGCTCTCCTAAATCCTTGAATAATAACTCCTATTATAGCTCCATAAACAGCATTTGGACTAAATGCTCCTTTAAATATTTGTTGAAATGCCCATCCAATGTTATTAATATTCATACCAATAACAATAAGAGCTGCCAGCACATAAATCCCAACCATGAATGGAACAATTTTATCCGTAACCTTAGCTATACTTTTAATTCCACCAATTATTACAATTCCAACTAAAATCGACATTACTAATCCAAATACCCAACCATTACCATCAAACCAACTAGCATCTCCTCCGGTAATCGATATCAATTGTTGAGTTGCTTGGTTTATCTGAACCATGTTCCCCCCTCCAAAAGACCCGCCTATACAGGCTATCGCAAAAACTACTGCCAAAACTTTTCCAATCCCAGAGAATCCTTTGGCCGCTAATCCCTTACTTAAATAATACATTGGCCCACCAGAAATAGTACCATCTGGATTAACCTTCCTATATTTTAATCCAAGAGTACACTCCACAAATTTGGAACTCATTCCTATCAGCCCTGCAATAATCATCCAAAAGGTAGCTCCAGGCCCACCTAATGACAAAGCCACTGCGACTCCTGCAATATTCCCAACTCCTACAGTACCTGAAAGAGCTGCCGTCAAAGCTTGGAAATGAGAAACCTCACCTGGGTCATTCGGATCATCGTATCTTCCCCTAACTACATCTATAGCATGTTTGAAGCCTCTTATATTTATAAATTTCATATAAAAGGTAAAAACAAGAGCTCCTACTACTAACCAAATTAAGACCCATGGAATATTTTTACCTGAAAATGGTTCTGTGGCAAATACGATTCTACCTAAAAATTCCGTTGCAGGTGCCATAAAAGCATCTGCTTTGCTGTCAAAATTAGCTTCTGCAGGAATAAAAGCGCCATTGATAGAATATAAATAACCATTGAACCCCTTAGTCTCATCTTGAAATACAGCTACTGTCCTTTTTCCTCCTTCCTTAGTTTTAATCTGGTTACCAGAATCATTTTTCACAACATTTATCTTAGTCCCAGCTCTAGAATTAAGAACCATATGATTAAACAGTTCTTTATCAGAAAAAGGCTCTAAATGAACATGCCTGTTTAAAAAAGCGTAACAAAATTCTTCATTATTTAACAAAGAATCCTTCAAGCCTTTAGACATAGAATTAAAAACTGCATCCGTTGGCACAAAAACAGTCAAAGAATCTTCTCCCGCTAATAGATTCTTAAGATCAGATTTATCTATTAATGACGTAAAAGTTGAATATTCACTATTGTTTGAAACAAGATCATAAAGAGAATTTTCTCCAGATTGAGAATATGCAATTAATCCTACACTAAGAGAAATCAATAGGGTAAACAGTCGAAATATTCGGGTCTTCATCACAGGTATTAACTTATAGTTAAGCCTCAAATATAAAGATTAGATGCTAACGGGTCTAACTGAAATGTAAGCGAAAGGAAGAGATGTTCTGTGGGAGCCCTAAAACAAAGAGTTTATCCATTTTTTCTATTGTTAATTCCAATTCCGGATTGATTAATATTTCTCCAGAAGTACGTTTACAACCTATAACATTTAAGTTAAACTCCTTCAAAGCGTCAATACTGGAGAGTTTCCTACCACCATTAAATTCAGGTAACTCATTCAATACTATTTCTTCTAAATTGACATCTCCAGCTCCTTGAATACTCACATGATCAATAAACTCCATAATGTCTGGATTTACCACAAGAGAAGCCATATGAGCTCCTCCGACGCCATCGGGCATGATCACATTATTTGCTCCAGCTATTTTTAATTTTTTTATGGATTCCTTTTCCGAAGCTCTACTAATAATTGTCAAATTCTTATTCAACTCTCTAGCTGTTAAGACCACGTATAAATTATCTGCGTCATGCGGTAATGTCGTGATTAGAGAAGATGCTTTAAGAATTCCTGCTTCTATGAGGTTTTTCTCTTTTGTCGCATCCGAGTGGACACAAACATGACCATCGTGCCTTGTGATGTATCCAGCCTTGTCAAAATCCTTCTCTAACACGATAAATTCTTCAGAATAGTCATTCAGCTTTCTAGCAGCCATTTTTCCTACTCTTCCATATCCGCATAAAATGGTATGATTTTCCAGATTGTTCACAGTTTTCATCATTTTTCTTTGAGCTAGTGAATTCTTAAATTGC
The DNA here is from genome assembly GCA_965224545.1 of Flavobacteriales bacterium. GTDB lineage: Bacteria > Bacteroidota > Bacteroidia > Flavobacteriales_D > Sanyastnellaceae > ASP10-05a. Next base: position 952,078 of record CBDCZM010000001.1, read on the forward strand.
CCTGTGACAAAGTAAGTAGTAATCACGGAAATGGCATATGCGAAAGTCGAAAAACTAAATATGATTAAAATACTTGCAAATATTTTTCCCTGAGTACTAAGAGGCTTGACCTCTTCATAACCAACAGTACTCATCGTGATGACGGTCATGAAAAATGCATCGACCCACTCATAGTCATCTATAACCGCAAACCCAATGGTACCTGCTGCAATAAGAGTTAATATCGCCAGCAATGCGATAAGAATACGAGAAGAAAAAAAATTTAAATGGTCTTTAGAATTATTCATCTAGCTCCCAGATCGTCGGTTTCTTGGGTGCAAGTTTAAAGTATTCTTTATTCTCTAGTAGAAAAACCATCACTAAATAAACAATGATCGGTGATCCTAATGCTATAAACGATAGATAAATAAATGACAACCTAACTCGATGAGGCTTGATCCCCCAGTATTTGCCCCAGTAAGCGCATACTCCAAAAAACTGTCTTTCAAATATGTCTTTCACAGACTGATGCATTAGTCGTTGGTTTTAATTAATTCTGAACCGAGTAAGCAAGATAAGCATTTTTTCTTTTCGCAATACTCATGTTTTAATTCTATAAGTGCCTGAGTATGTTTTGCATTTACCGGCATGACTTCAAGTTCTATCCATTTCTTAATAATTCCATTTTTTTCTGGTGGTAATTCTTCTAAAATTGAAATTGCCTTTTCAACCATCCCTTCATCTTCTTGTTTTTTACCACAAGTAAACAACATCGTAGCGATGCCATTTATTATAAGGCTTTCAATAGATGATTTTCCCATTACTGTAGATCGCAATTGCGATGTACGTTTATCTAACACATAATGATTCTTCCAATATTCTGATGTACTTGCAGTCAATATGTTATATATCTCGGGTATTTCAGTTGATTTTAATTTGGAAAATGTACTCTGTTCAGAGCAAATAAAAGCAGACAGCTGTGCTATTCTTTTTGTAGGAAAATTGGACGGATGGGTTTTAGAAAATTTCCATTCAGAGCGATTCATAGGGTGTAAGGCATATTTTCTGGCCAAGAAATCGTATTCCGATTTCAATGACTTTGGATACTCTTCACTAAAGTTTTTTTCCAGCATTCCAGCTTGACCGAAAAGAAGTGCCTCCACTTGAAAAAGTGAACTTGAATGTTTTTTCAGCAATTTAAGAGGAGTTCTAGACGTCAATTCTTCAAATGCATTGGCATTAATTTTCAATCCAAAACTTCTTGAGATCCATCTATAAAATGTTTCGTTCCAGTCTTTGTCACATTCATAATAGATACGAATTATATCTATAGACTTGCGCTGAAATCTATTTACAAGTTGACGCTCCAACCACTGATTCATCTTGAATTTGTCAATTTTCGGGAATTGACTCGCACAAGGAATCCAGCCCCTAGAAGATACCAATTTTTCGTATTTTTCTAAGTACTCCGTTAGTATATATTCCTTCAACTCAAGAACAGGAAGATCCCCCTCTTTATGATGATGTACCACAATATCATTTTCAAATACAACATGTAAAATGACATTTTTATAAGCTACATCACTCTGATGAGAGTGCTCGTACCAATGACTTCCCTTAATATGAATCTCCAAATTGCCCGTCCAAACCGTATCCCCAATTTTTATTCTGGCATTTGAAAAATCTGGTCCTGAATGATGATTGTGATTTCCTGTTTGGATAATTTCAATCTTCTCTCCTTCTGTGGTAAATAAGTTCAGCGTATTGAACAGCCTAAACTTCCATATAAAATGGAGGAAATCTTCTTTCATAGTCACTAAAGTTTAACGGGACGAAAGTAGATAAATCTCGGTCAACTCTTGATGTCTTGGGTTATTTCACCTTGACAACAGTATTTTCAGAAAGCTTTGCCAACGAAATAGCACCAATGGCCATTACTAGGTCACGCACTGCCACATCTACGTAACTCCAACTAAAAATTAGAGTCAAAGCTATAGCTATAAGCCAACCTGCCACAACATAAGCTCCAATTCTTGTTTTAACCAATACTAGAATACCAGCACTGATCTCAATAACTCCGACTATTGCCATAAATGTAGTCGACTCGAAAGGAAGCATACTCGCAAAACCCTCTGAGACATACTGACTCCAATTGGTCAAAATATTGCTGAATTTATCTAACCCTGCTACGATAGGCACTAAACCAAAAGTATACTTTAATACATTTCTCACTAATTGAATATTTGAATCCATTGCTTAATCTTTTTGTTGTTTTAAAAATTTCGAACTAGTCTTTGGATTGAAAATTTCAAAAAAGGTTACAAACATTGTAACTTATGTTATCGTTCTCCATCTAATACAAAAAGATCTGGTATATGAACACCATAAAATTTAGCGATTTCAGTAATCAAAGATTAGAAGAGTCTGAGGTGATTAAAAGAATTCTTTGCGGAGAAAAAGAACTCTATGAGTTATTAGTAAAAAGAAATAACCAGAAATTATACCGTGTAGTTAGAAGCTATTTAAAAGATGAAGTCGAAATAGAAGACGTAATGCAGAATAGCTATCTAAAAGCCTACTCAAAGTTATTTCAATTTAAATCTGACTCTTCGTTTTCTACTTGGCTTATCAGAATTGGAATAAACGAAGCTTTAGCACTATTGAAAGAAAAAGGGAAATTATACTATATCAATAGACAACCTGAAAATTTCTTTAGTTCGTCCTTCTTAGAAATACCAGATGACAAGCAACCAAACCCACAAGATAGTATCATACAAAAAGAAACAAAAATATTGTTAGAAAGTGCTATTGATCAATTAGACTTAAAATATAGGACAGTATATATTATGAAGGAGCTAGAAGAAATGAGTCTTAACGAAGTAGCTACCTCTTTAGATATAACTGTAGCAAATGTTAAAGTTCGCGTTCATAGAGCTAAACTAATGTTGAAGGAGAAACTTTATGAATTGTCCCTAGATAAAAACGTATTTGAATTTGGGTTCAGTAGATGTGACAAAATAACTGAGTTTGTCATGAAAAATATAGATTAGAACCAATGCAAATAGTTGCGTTTAGGCATTTAAGTGATGTAGCGATTTTCCATCCGATGACTATATCGGATGAATTAATGTAGCAATTAGACCTGCAGTGAAATACCTTGATAAAGGTTAGATTAGGCACATTTTTGTAAAAACCAGTAAAAAGAGTTTATCAAATTAAAAGAAGTCCTCATTTCAAATTTCACTGATGTATTAAATATCAAGTAAACAAAATGAATTTTGCGTTTGAGTCAGAAACTCCCAGATAGGAAGTCCCTGAACATATTTACTTAGAAATAAACAGCAGGAGATTAAATCAATCCGTGCACTAAAAGAGCTTGCTCCATTTGTTGCTGCAATTTTCCTGCTTCGGTTCTGGCTACATCAGCAAAATCTTCTTCAGAACTTGCATAAATAATTCCCCTTGAGGAGTTCACTAAAAGTCCACAATTTTCATTCAACCCATATTTAGCGACATCTTCAAGACTCCCACCTTGCGCTCCTACTCCTGGAACTAGAAGAAAATGATCTGGAATAATGTTTCTAATCTCTCCCAACTTTTCTGCTTTTGTAGCTCCAACTACGTACATCATGTTGTCGGCAGTTCCCCACTTGGCCGATGTTTCCAATACTGATTCGAACATTGCTTTTCCATCAGCTGAAATGAATTGAAAATCATTCGCTCCTTGATTAGAGGTTAAAGCCAGAACAATCGTCCATTTATTTTCAAATTCAAGAAATGGCTTCACAGAATCAGAACCCATATATGGAGCTACAGTAATTGAATCAAAATTATATTGCTCAAAAAACGTTTGCGCGTAGTACCTGCTCGTATTGCCTATATCTCCTCTTTTGGCATCCGCTATCGTGAAACAATTTTCCGGAATCAGCTCAAGAGTTCTTCTTAACGTCTTCCATCCTTGCTCACCAAGACATTCGTAAAAAGCAATGTTTGGTTTGTAGGCTACTGCTAAATCTGAAGTGGCTTCTATAATGGCCTTATTGAATTCAAAAATAGGGTCTTCGTATTCCAATAAGTGTTTAGGAATTCGTTTTAAATCAGCATCCAATCCTACACATAGAAAAGACTTCTTAGTCCGAATTTCTTGAAATAACTCTTTTCTTGTCATGATTACAACTTGGTCGTGTCTGAATTAGAAAGCAGTTTCTCCGTGTTTTCAGCCATTTTAAGTGCATTTATAATTTCTTGGATATCCCCATTGATGATATTATTGAGGTTATACAAAGTCAAATTAATTCGGTGATCTGTTACCCGCCCTTGAGGATAATTATACGTTCTAATTTTAGCAGAACGGTCACCTGTGCTTACTTGGGATTTTCTATTGGCAGCTCTTTCTTTTTCAATCTTCACGAACTCTTGCTCATAAAGCTTGGTTCTTAAAACCGAAAGGGCCTTTTCGTAATTCTTATGTTGAGATCGACCATCCTGACATTCCACGACTGTGTTTGTTGGAATATGAGTTAATCTAACAGCAGATTCTGTCTTATTCACGTGCTGCCCTCCAGCTCCTGACGCACGATAAGTATCTTTTCGAACATCTCCCATGTTCAATTGAACATCCACCTCATCAGCCTCTGGCAATACGGCTACTGATGCTGCCGAAGTATGCACTCTTCCTTGAGATTCTGTTTGCGGAACTCTTTGAACTCGATGCACTCCAGACTCAAATTTCATAATTCCATATACCGTGGTTCCTGAAACGGAAAAGCTGATTTCCTTAAAACCTCCTGAAGTTCCTTCATTGACTGTAGCAATTTCCATCTTCCAACCACTGTCCTCAATGTATTTAGAATACATTCTAAACAAATCTCCAGCAAAAATACTTGCTTCATCCCCCCCTGCTCCTGCTCGGATTTCTATAATCACATCTTTAGAGTCCTCAGGATCTTTTGGGATAAGCAAAATCTTCACTTCCTCATCAAGTTCCTCCTTTCGAGGAAACAATGCATCAATTTCTTCTTTAGCCATCTCCCTCATTTCGGGATCTGTTTCTGACTCTAAAAGTGCTTTACTCGACTCAATATTTTCTAATACATTCTTATACTCGTTATAGACATTTACAATATCTTCCAGTTCTTTGTACTCCTTCATCAATGAAGTGTGCCTTTTCTGGTCAGAAATGACCGATGGATCTACTATCTGCTTCCCTACTTCGGTATAGCGATCAGCTATAGCCCCTAATTTCGTTAGTAAATCGGTCATGGATTAATTATAATATTCGAATTCACCATAAGGTGAATTAATAGTCAGTTTCTTAGTCTCAGCAGCTTCTACTCTTCCCACTATTTGGGCATCCACATTAAATGATTTAGAAATTTTTATCACTTCTTCGGCATACTCTTCTGGAAGGTACACCTCTAACCTATGTCCCATGTTAAATACACGATACATTTCTTGCCAATCAGTTCCTGACTCTCTATGAATTAACTTAAAAAGAGGCGGCACCTCAAAAAGAGTGTCTTTTATGATATGTACATTATCTACAAAATGCAGCACCTTAGTCTGTGCGCCTCCAGAACAATGAACCATTCCATGTATATCACTTCTCAATGATTTTAGCATTTCAGCTACAATTGGAGCATAAGTTCTGGTTGGACTTAGAACCAATTTCCCTGCATTTACGGGAACTCCTTCAACCTCATCCGTCAACTCTACAGAACCTGAATACACTAAATCATCAGGAACAAGCGGATCAAATGTCTCTGGATATTGCAATGCAATGCTCTTACTAAACACGTCATGACGAGCAGAGGTTAGTCCATTGCTCCCCATTCCTCCATTGTATTCATTCTCATACGTGGCTTGACCAAAAGAGGACAATCCAACAATTACATCTCCAGGCTGAATGTTTCCATTGTTTATGATATCGGAACGTTTCGCTCTGGCAAATGCTGTAAAACCGACGTCTAATGTTCTCACAATATCTCCAACATCAGCCGTTTCACCACCCGCAAGTTCAATACCTACTCCAAGCTTTCTCAACTCTTCAATATAGGCTGCTGTTCCTTGAATCAATTCCTTAATCACTCCAGCTGTAATCAAGTTTTTGTTTCTACCAATTGTAGAAGAGAGAACAATATTATCGGTGATACCAACACAAATAAGGTCATCAATATTCATGATCATGGCATCTTGAATGATGTTCTTCCAAACAGAATCATCTCCTGTTTCTCTCCAATATGCATACGCTAGAGATGGCTTAGTTCCAGCCGTATCCGCATGCATCACATTGCAATACTCCTCATCTCCAGCAACTAAATCTGGAAGGATCTTGCAAAAAGCTTTTGGGAATAATCCCTTATCGAGGTTCTTAATAGCTGCATGAACGTCTTCCTTTCCTGCAGAAACTCCTCTTTTCTGATATCTATTTTCTACTGCCATTTGTGCGTACAAAAGTACTTATAGATGTTTGATTGGTATAGGATTTTGACAGATTTAGAATTCACTTTACTGCAGAGTTTTCCACTTAGTCCAATTTACACGAAATAACTTGAGTGAATCTAGTAGCAAAAATTTCAAAGAAGACAAATACAAGGCATAAAAAAAGCCTCAATGAATGAGGCTTTAAATTTGTTTGAAAATTCTTATTCTTTTGGCACATAATCAAATCGAAGAATTTTAAAGACTGTTCGTCTATTCTTCAAGTGACCTGCTTCTTTTTCAGTCTCAGTAGCCATAGAAGCGATTTGCCCATCAGAAACAAGAGGTTGAGTTTCTCCATATCCTTTAGACTCTAATCGGTCTAATGTAATTCCTTTAGAAATTAAGTAATCCTTACAAGTCTTTGCTCTTCTTTCAGAAAGATTCCTATTAGCAGCATCTCCCCCTCTAGTATCTGTGTGCGCCTGAAGCTCAATCACAAGATTAGGATTCTTCTGAAGTAATTCTAACAAGTAGTTTAAACTATCTGCTGAATTCACTTCAGCATTTATAAGAAGCTCAGCACTTCCCAATGGGTACAATACCTGCGGAATGTCATAAGTAACTTCTGTATCAATTGGATCTAAGAAATACTCCTTAGCAAAAGTGGTACTTCTTTCTAAACCAACAGTAGAAAACTTATCTCCAGCAGCGATAAACCCTTCCATACTAATATCTGCTGTATAGGTCGTCTCAACTAAAAGCTCTCCATTGTCCAATTTCACACCTCCATTTCCATCAGCCTGAAGGTCAAACGATGCATTATCTGTTCCGTTGATAACCAATTTAGCTCCTGGAATAGGCTCTCCTGTTTTTGCATTATAAATGACTGCGTCCAACACAAATTCAAGTGGTGGCATTTTGAACGAATAAATATCGTCCATTCCTTTCCCCCCTGGTCTGTTAGAAGTAAAGTATCCTTTGTCTTCTTCCTTTTCAAAAATCAGACTAAAATCATCAGATGACGTGTTGATAGGATATTCCATATTTGTAATTCCCGACCAAGCCATTTCTCCATTTGCCTCAACTCTAAAAATATCAAGACCTCCGTATCCAGGATGTCCATTAGAAGCAAAATACAATGCTCCATCTTCTCTTATGAATGGAAACATTTCATCTTTTTCAGTATTAATATCTGCTCCAAGATTTACAGGTTTACCCCAAGAATCACCTCTTTTGTCGTAAGTCACAGAATAAAGGTCTTTCCCTCCAAAACCTCCTTCAAGATTCGCTGCAAATAAAAGTACTTTTCCTCCTACTGTCATGAAAGGATGTCCTATTCTAGTAGAATCATCTCCCTCTTCTTTTAAAGGAATTAAAGTAGCTGGGCCATAGTTCTTTCCTTGCTTCTTAGCCCAATATATATCACAACCCAATCTATCCTCATCAGTTACCTCGCATCTAGTAAAGTACATAATGTCCTTTTTCTTCGTAAAGGAAACAGTACCTTCATGACTAGCTGAATTCACTGTATTGTTCAAAATTTTAGGCGAATCCCATTTCCCTTTCTTATCTCTTTTCACCCTATACAAATCTGAAAAATCTTCTCCAGTAATTGGGTCTGAGTCTCCACCAGTTGAAGCAGGTCTGCTTGATGAAATCACAAGCTCATCCCCTTTCTTCGAAGATACCGTAGCAGCATAATCATAAAACTCTGAATTCATTGAAGCCATTAATTCTACTTCATATCTAGATTCTGATTCTTCAATATTTAAAGCGGCATTTTCAGCCTCTGAAATCGATTTACTAGCCATGCTAGCATCTCCTCCATTGTCCTTAAACTTGTTGAATTGAACAATTGCATCGTCATACTTTCCTTGCTCAAGAAGTGACTCACCATATGAATAGTAAACTATTGGGTCTTGTTTATGATACTTTGCTGTAATGGACTTCTTAAAGTATTCATCAGCCTCAGCATACCTGTGAATAAATTTATAGCATTCTCCAGTTCTGTACAAGATCATAGCTTTAGTCTCTATTTCCTTTTCCTTTTTATAGGCTATTTTGTACTTGGTAGCAGCTTCATCATACCCTCCATTGTCATATTCTAAGTTTGCTTTTTCCAAGTACTCTGTCTGGGCATTAGCCGCAGAGAAAGCACAAAGGCCAAAGACTAAAATTATAAATTGCGTTAGTTTCATCCGCTTGCAGTTTTTTTTGATTTACTAAAGGCGAAAATAAAGAATTTAAAACGAGATAAGCAAAAAAGAATTCTCTGACTATTGATTTCACTGCATATCAGCATCTAATTACAGAAGGCATACTATTTTTTCGCTCCAGCAAACACGGAACACTAGACTGGCTACAAGTGCTATTTAACTTATTTGTTTTCAGCATCATTACTTCTTTTCAAAATAATCAAGACGTAAAATATTGAATACAGTACGTCTATTTTTTGCGTGTCCTGCATCTTTTTCTTCCTTAGTGAGCATAGTACCAATTTGAGAATCAGAAATGATAGGATCTGATTCACCAAAACCTTTTGACTCTAATCTCTCTGAAGAAATACCTCTAGAAATCAAGTAATCTTTGCAGGTTTCCGCTCTTCTTTGAGATAGCTCCATGTTCTCCTTTGTGGTGCCCCTTGTATCTGTATGTGCTTGCAATTCAATTGTCAAATTTGGATTATCATTCAACAATTCAACCAAGTAGTCCAAGCTATCTCTTGAATTAACCTTTTCATCTACTAGTAATTCGGGACTTCCATATGGGTAATGTACTTCGGGGAAAGGATATGTCTTATCTTCTATAGGCTCTAAGAAGTATTCCTTAATAAACGTTGTACTTCTCTCTAGTTCAACAGTCGAAAAACGATCGCTGATAGCAAAAAAATTATCCAGACTTATACTCACTGTATAAGATGCCGCCTCTTTGATTTCGCTATTTTCTAACATTATACCTCCATCATTGTCTGTCTTTAAATCATAGGACGAATTATCAGTTCCATTCAGAATTAATTGAACTCCAGGTATAGGCTCTCCAGTATCAGCATTGTAAACTATAGCATCTAAAATGAATTCTAATGGCGGCATTTTAAATGAGTAAATATCATCCATTCCTTTACCGCCAGATCTATTAGAAGTAAAGTATCCTTTATCTTCATCTCCGTCAAACGACAAACCGAAATCATCGGCTGACGAATTGATTGGATATTCAAGATTTGTCACATCCGCCCAAATCAAATCTCCTGCAGTTTCTGCTCTAAACACATCCCGTCCCCCAAATCCAGAATGCCCATTGGACGAAAAATAAAGTGCTCCATCCATCCTCACGAAAGGATATGTTTCATCTTCTGAAGTATTGATTTCTGAGCCTAAATTAACCGGCTTCCCCCATAAATCATCCTTCCTATCGTAAGTGATATAATAGAGATCTTTTCCTCCATAACCTCCTGGAAGATTTCCCGCAAAAAGCATTACTTCTCCTCCCTTTATCATGAATGGATGTCCAACTCTAGTGGTATCATCAATTTTTTCTCGTATTGGCACTAATGTGGCCGGCCCAAAGTTTGTGGTTTTTCTTTTTGCCCAATAAATATCGCAGCCAAACCTATCGTCTTTTGTCACTTCACACTTGGTAAAATACATAATATCTTTCCTATCAGAGAAGGAAGCAGCACCTTCATGACTTGTTGTGTTTAGCGTATTACCTAAGTTCTTTGGTGTCTCCCATTTTTTCTTTCTATCTCTTTCTACTATGTATAAATCCGTGAAATTTTCGCCGGTAATAGGATCTGCATCATCCCCTATCGAAGCCACTCTACTTGAGGTAAAGATCAATTCATCACCTTTATTTGAGGAAATCATTGGAGCATAGTCATTGTACTCTGAACATAACGAAGGCATTAAATCCACTTCATATCTTGACTCAGATTCAGTCAACTTCAATACTGCATTTTCAGCTTCCAAAATGGAGAAATTTGCCAAGGACTCGTCTCCACCATTGTCTTTATATTTAGCAAATTGGATCAATGCTTCTTCATAATCCCCCTGTTCCTGAAGCGACTCACCATAGGAGAAATACACTATTGGATCTTGCCTCTGATACTTTGCAGTAATTGCTTTTTTAAAATAATTATTGGCATCAGGATGCCTATTGATGGACTTATAACATTCTCCAATTTGAAATAATATCATAGCCTTAGTATCAATCTCTTTCTCCTTTTTGTAAGCCATTTTATAGTATCTGGCAGCCAGATCATACCCTTCATTACCAAATTCTAAATTTGCCTTTTCTAAATGAGGATTTTGCGCATTGATTCCATGAAAAGTGATTAGGCTCATGGTTAAAATAAAAAGTGTTTTTAATTTCATAGGTCTATCGTTTAACATCTATAATAAACTCACTTCACAAAAGATACAACGAGTTGGTGTGACAGTGAATAACAACTGTAATTCGCAACAGAAAGAGCCTAATTACAGAAACAGAACTGCCACTTTGAAACATTAATTCAGACATCTAAACTGTCCTTGAAATCTCATCTTGAAAATGGTTAAAAACTATTTTCATAACAACTTCACCTAGTCAGTTATCGAACCTTCCACTCATCCTAAATTTAGTTTCTGACATTCAATCTCATTTGAACACTCACAAAATCAAGCAATAAGTAACACTTTAAATAATAAAATATGAGAAACATTTACAAAATGAAAAACAACCGATTTACAGTACAGTCGTTTAAAAATGACATTTCGAAAATGCTGCTTGCCGGCACCATAATTCTTAGTGCAAGTGCTATGCAAGCACAGATAGTAATAAACGAGTTAATTCCTGGGGCAACCATAGAAATTAAAAATTTAGGCACAGAATCAGTTGACATTAGTAGCTATTGGCTGTGTAATTTCCCAAATTACTCACAACTGTCAGACTTGAATGTGTCTTGCGGAAGTTTAACTCTTGCATCTGGAGCAACGGTTGCAATTGATGATTTCGATTCTTTTAGTGAATCAGATGGTGAAATAGGCATATACACAACAGACACATTTAGCTCTTCTAATGCGATGATTGATTATGTGGAATGGGGAAGTACAGGACATGAACGTTCTTCGGTTGCCGTTGACGCCGGTTTATGGACTACTGGAGATTTTGCTCCAGTTTTTGCCTCCGATAAGTCATTATCCTATGATGGTGAAGGAGACAACGCCTCTGATTGGGCAGAAACAGATCCTACTCTATGCGCAGAAAACATAGCTTCGTCAATAGATGAAACTGTGGCACAAATCGATCTAAATCTAGAACTCTTCCCTAACCCAACTTTAAATCAATTTCAAATAAAAGCAGCCTCGAATATCGCGGAAAAGATTGATATTAAAATTTACAACTCTTTAGGAGAAGCAGTAAAAAACCTAAACTCAGTATCTAGTGCAAATGGAGTGTACACAGTTGATGTTTCTTCTTTAGAAGCCGGAAATTACTTAGTATCTATCCATTCTTTTGACCGAGTGCAGACAAAGAGAATTATAAAACTTCCTTAAACACTGATATTATTCTAGAAATCGTCTTGATGATCTATTTGATTTCAGAGAAGTTTAAATAGTCGTCATTATAAAATCATAAACCCTCCAAAGTTAACTTTGGAGGGTTTATTTATTGGGGTTACTTTTTAACCTACTTAATGCAGTACAACTATTTATCTAGTAAATAGAATCTCTCTCAATTTAGGCATTGGCCAAATCTCATCATCTACCAAAAGCTCTAATCTATCTGCATGTTCCCTCACGGACTCCATCAGTGGTTTTACATTTTTCGCATATGCTGCTGCTTCTTTTTCTAAACTAGATATACTTTCTGCTTTCTTTCTGATGCTCTTCAGCTCATCAATCGTGTTTTTCAGTCCAGTCAGGTGAACACTGATTTCTTCAATTAATTTTAGCTGAGTACTTGCCGATTTTTTGAAAGAAGCCGCTGATAATATTGTTTTAAGGCCAGTTACATTCTCAATTAATTTATTCTGATAACTTATAGCTGCTGGAATTATATGGTTTTGAGCCATATCCCCACAAACTTTAGCCTCAATCTGCAGCTTCATTACATAGTTTTCAAGATTTACTTCATAACGTGCATCTAGCTCCTCGTTGCTCAAAACATTTAGATCTGCGAACACTTTTTGCACAGCTTTATCCTTCCAAACTTTCAAAGCTGCAGGAGTATCTTTTAAATTTGAAAGGCCCCTTTTCTTCGCTTCTTTCACCCATTCTTCACCATAACCATTTCCTTCAAATCTGATCTTCTTCGACTCCTTAATTAGTTTTTGGAGTTCTTTAAGAATTGCCTCATCTTTTTTATCTCCTTTAGCGATTCGCTTGTCTATGGCTATCTTAAATAAGTTCAATTGATAAGCTACAATTGTATTTACCACGATCATAGCATAAGCGCAATTTGCAGACGATCCTACTGCTCTAAACTCAAATTTGTTTCCTGTAAAGGCAAATGGAGATGTTCTATTTCTATCCGTATTATCCAGTAAAATTTGAGGGATTTTCCCTATTTCTAACTTTAATTCAGTCTTGTCTTCTGGGGTCATCTTACCAGCCTTGACATTCTTCTCTATATCATCTAAAAGTTTCGTTAGCTGAGAGCCAATAAATACTGACATAATAGCTGGAGGTGCTTCATTTGCCCCTAACCTATGGTCATTTCCAGCAGTAGCAATGCATGCTCTAAGGACATCTGCATTGTCATGAATTGCCTTAATAGTATTTACGAAGAAAGTTAAGAACTGAAGATTCGACTTTGGGTTCTTTCCAGGTCTTAGAAGATTTACTCCCGTATTTGTACTTAGTGCCCAGTTATTATGCTTACCACTTCCATTAAGTCCTGCGAATGGCTTTTCATGGTACAATATTCTGAAATCATGCTTTCTTGCAATTTTCTCCATCAAGTCCATCAAAAGCAAATTATGATCATTGGCCAGATTTGCTTCTTCAAACATTGGAGCCAACTCAAACTGATTTGGAGCGACTTCGTTATGTCTTGTTGTAACAGGTATTCCTAATTTATGACATTCAATTTCATATTCCTGCATAAATGACATTGCTCTTTCAGGAATAGACCCAAAGTAATGGTCATCTAATTGTTGTCCTTTAGCAGATGCATATCCAAACAATGCTCTTCCTGTCAATGCAATATCTGGTCGTGCATTGTACAGTGCTTTATCAATAAGAAAGTATTCTTGTTCCCAACCAAGTGTTACATTCACCTTTGTTACATTTTTATCAAAATACTTACATACTTCTGTGGCAGCTTGATCCACAGCTCCTAATGCCTTTAATAATGGCATTTTGTAATCTAAAGCGAATCCAGTATAAGAGATAAAAATAGTTGGAATACATAATGTAGTTCCAATAACAAATGCCGGAGATGTCGGATCCCAAAGCGTATATCCTCTAGCTTCAAATGTATTTCGAATTCCTCCATGTGGAAAAGAACTCGCATCTGGCTCTTGCTGAACAAGCATCGAGCCATCAAGTTTTTCTATAGCCCTACCTTCTGCTGTTGGTGTGAAGAAAGAATCATGCTTTTCTGCAGTAGAACCTGTTAAAGGTTGAAACCAATGAGTATAATGTGTCGCACCTCTAGAAATAGCCCAGTCTTTCATAGAAGATCCTATCTGATCTGCTATTTTTCGGTCAATTCTAGTTCCATTATTCATAGCATCCATTACAGACTCATAAGCCAGATCTGTAAGGTATTCTCTCATTGTAGATTGATTGAATACATTTTTTCCATAGTATTCTGATACTCTCTCCGATGGAGTGTTCACTACTAACGGTTTTCTATGAAAAACGTCTTCTAAAGCTTTAATTCTAAAAGTAGGCATCCTCTATTTTTTTAAATTTTATGCAAAAATAACCCAACACCCCCTAATATTTCACCTCAACCTACACAAAAACTCTTTTTTATCCACAAACACCCCTCTTTTTCACCCCTGCTCATGCATTTTAAATCAAAAATCACAAAAACAACAATCTTATCTGATATAGATTTAAGGTGAAATCTTACAAATCCAGCACAGATAATTCCTTTACCTCAAATCCGCAGATCCATAATTTTGATTTCACAACCCTTTAACAGGGTAGTTTTTTTACCACCTCAAAGAGGTTTGGGTCTAAGTTTTTCTTTGGAAATGTCACTTTTTGGTTGAGGTGATACTGGAATTACGTGTTGATATTAATGTGAATCCAAGCCAAATACACCAGCAACCACAACTATCTTACAGTCAGCAGGTTATGTTTTAGGGGTGAAACCACCAATCCCAAGATGTGATTTTCCGTTCTTTTTTTTGGCTAAATCAGCTGAGGATAAGGTTTGTCAGTGTACAGTTTTAAGATTTTTTGCCTTGCTTTTTTGATCCATTTAAAGGGGACAACAACGAATCTGAAAATAAATTTCTTCATCCTAAAGGTGGGCTGGATGAAGGGAACTTTCTCGGCCATTTGATTCACAATGTGGAGATAAAAGTTCCTGCACATTGCCATGATAATCATAAAAACAGTGTTTTCTTCTAAAAAGGAGAAGGGGAGATTTTTCCATCCAAAATCATTATTCATCTCATCAAAGATTCTTTCTGCTGCTCCCCGTTGATTGTAATAATCAATAATTTCCCGATCGATGGTTTTTATATCATTGGTAATGATGGCTCTGTAAATGAAGTGATCCTGAAATTCTATATCGGCTTGTCCTGTCTTGTTGGTTTCTCTTTGAATCACATATCGGTACTTCTTCTCTTTTCCAAAAGGAGCATAAAGAATGCTGCAAACTTCAACGTCAATATTTCCAATTTGTACCCTTTCCCATTTTTCAACCTGTCTGACCTGCTCTGATAATTCCCCACATCGTTGTGCCCTGACGTAAAAGCGTTTGCTGTTGGATTCAATTACAGACAAAATATCGCTGGAAAAAGATCCGCAATCCATTCTACTTCGGTCGATTTTAATGTTTCTACTTTTGAGTAGGTCGTAAGCGCTTTTGAGTGTTTCGGCTTGTTTGTACTTGACATTGCTATTGCCATTCCTGTTTTCAAAATGGACTATATGTCTACCAATTGTAGATACTCCTGGGAAATAGCCATGCTTCATTTTGTAGCTCTTTTTTGAGTCGTATTTCTCACAAGGAATAAATTGATTATCGTAATCAAAGTCATAATATTCACTAGGAATCAAAGACTTTGTCTTTAGTAAAAGATCTAAATTCAGTTCATTTAATTTGGAATGCTTACTAAATTCATGCACCGTATTAGAATTGCTGACAAAAATCTCTTTCTCTCCCGATAAGCCTTTCTGAACGCGAGCCAATGTGTCAGCAGAACAACTATTTACATCTAGGGTTTGTTCTAAATCTCTTTTCAGATGTTCTTCAATATCCTCAGCGCAGTCACCGCCAGCAAAAAACACTAACCAAAGATTTTTAATCACATCGGCATAACTATATCGTGACTGAAGAGGTCTTGAACCCAGGTGTTCGTTGATCAACTTTTCCAGACCAAGATCTGTAAAATGCTTTGAAATAAAATTAAGCCCTCCAAAAGAACCGATTTGTTCGGTTGAAATTGTACTTTTCATCTGCAATGGTATTTTCACCTAATTAGGTGAAAATATTCTGAATCAGAAAGTCCTTCAAGCATTAGTTTTATAGGGGTTTTCTGTTTCTTCTTTTTTTGACCTGCGGATTTAAGGTTAAATCAATTTTTGGAGATCTGATCCCGAGGGGTTCTCAAAAATCTTTAGGTCAAATGCATGAGCAGATGCTAGAATATGATCAAAAAGATCTGTGAGTACTTTTTCATATTTAATCCACTCTTTATGAATGCAGAATGCGTACACCTGTACTGGCAATCCTTCAGACGTAGGAGACATTTGTCTCACCATAGTGGTCATGTCATGATGAATATTAGTGTTGGCCCGTAGGTAATTTTCTAGATATACCTCAAAAATTCCAATATTGGTTAGTTTTCGGCCATTCACCATCACTGAGCCATCAAAATTATAAGCGGCATTGTGTGCTTCTATTTCTGCCTGTCGTTCTACGATATATTCCTTTACCAAATCAATTTTCTTAAACCGTTCGATCATTTCATCGTTGCAAAACTGAATGCTGCTGATTTGAATGAGTATAGATCGCTTGATTCTTCTTCCTTGGGATTGTTCCATTCCCCTCCAATTTGTAAAGGAATCCGAAACAAATGCATACGTGGGTATAGTTGTGATGGTCTTATCGAAATTTTGAACCTTAATCGTGGTCAGGTTAATCTCAAGTACATCGCCATCAGCGTCATATTTAGGAACTGTCACCCAATCACCAACATGGACCATATTGTTTGCAGATAACTGCACACTGGCTACAAATCCCAGGATACTATCCTTGAATACCAACATCACCACAGCAGCTATGGCTCCAAATCCACTCAAAAGATAGATCGGACTCTTATCAATGAGGATAGAAATGGCCAATAAAAAAGCAATGGCATAGATGAATATTTTACCAAGCTGGGTGAAACTACCGATTGGTTTGTCAATAAAATCTGGATTAGCAGCGAGTATTTCATTGATGGAGTTAAATACAGAACTGATAATCCATGCGACAGTAAAGACAATAATTATATTGGTACCACCCATCACCAAAGGGAGTGCCTGTGGCAAGTGTTTAAACACAATAGGGGCAAGGCAATCTAGCGTAAGAACAGGAACCAGAAGTGCTAGAGCACCTATGACACGGTCGTTAAATATAACTTCATCCCATAGCGTTTCTGTCTTCGCTGTCACCTTAGGAATCAGTTTATAAAGAACGAACCTACTTACACGCCATACTATGTAGACAATGAAAATGGCTACCATGAAGAAAATTAGTGTGCCGGTGCCTGAAGCAGTTACTTCACTCATTCCTAGACTTTCAATAAGCCATTTTTCCAAGGTCTCCAAAGCTGATTTTAACATGATCAAAATATAAGACAAGACTACGGAAATATTCAAATGAATTTAGACTCAAATCATTCCAGTTTCTAATTAGACTGTTTTGTTCCAATGATTTTGGTTAGAAATCATTTGGTTGTTTCTCCTCCCATAGCAGTGAACACACTATCTACTGGTTCCCAGAGCTCAATTTTATTTCCTTCAGGGTCCATGATATGAATGAATTTCCCATAATCAAAAGATTCAATTTCGTCAACTATTGTTACTCCATTTGCTTTTAAATCTTTGACCAGTTGTTCAATATTTTGAACCCGGTAGTTGATCATGAATTCTTTTTTCGAAGGATTGAAATAATCCGTGTCATCTTTAAATGGGCTCCAGTTGAGGTAATTGATTTCTTCTGGATGGTGAGCATTTCTAAATTCGAAGGCTGAACCGTAATCGTTTACGGCAAGCCCTAGGTTTTTACTATACCAGTCTTTGGTTACTTTAGGATTAGCAGATTTGAAGAAAATTCCACCTATACCTGTGACCTTTGGCTTGTTGTTATTCATTTTGATTTCAATTAATAGTTAGTATTAAGATTTTCTTTTCAAAATAAGGGCAGAGATTAATGAAACGATTAACCCAACTGGAAATATTTCTAGCATTGTCATGCCAATTTTCACTAATGGATTTTTGTAGAGTTCCATGAAATAATCCATTTCGACAATTTTTTCATTGAGTTGATCTTCACTCAATCCACTGGATTTCATTTGTTCCATATGATACTGGTAATAATCTGTCATGAAATCCTTGGCAATTGTTTCAGACATAATCAGCCAAGAAACAGTATAGATAACAGTGGCTACTAATGATATTCCAAGGCCAATTTTAAAAGCTTTCCCAAAACTGATGCTTCCTCCTAAGGTTTTATCTCGGTATGATTTTACCGCGACAAAAATGGAAGCGAACGCTATGATCATGGATGAATAACCAATGAGTTCGCCAGATTCAAAATTAGAAGAGGATCCAATAAAGGATATTACGAACATCGACGTAATAATTAGTCCTGCAATTGCTCCATAAATAAGTATTAATTTTTTCATCATTCTATTGTTTTGATTTTGGCTCAAAATTCAGGTAACGAGTTAAAATAACCATCATACTTTAGTATTGAACGTGTATTTATATCAAATTCATTGATTTAGCCTTGTGAACGGCTTGAGTACGGCTTTTGACATCCAGTTTTGAGTACAAATTAGAAGTATGTGTTTTTATAGTAGGTAGAGCTAAGAAAAGCTGATCTGCGATTTCTTTATTGGATAATCCTTGGGAGATTAGTTGAAGAATTTCATATTCTCTATTATTGAGATTCAATTCTTTTACCCTTGAAGATTCTATTTTTGGATCTTTCTCATCTGCTTTAGGTGCCCCTCTTTTTTTAAGCAAGTTGATTCCTATCCAAATTCCAACTGCTGTGAAAATGGTTGCGACTACTGAAGTGTATATATCCTTGTTAAGACGACCTATGTGATATTTGTACTCAAAGAACTGAAGCGTTAATGCGAATAGAGCGAGTAAGGCTCCAAACAATAGAATAGATATGTAGTTCTTTTTTATCATAAACCTTGATTATGATCTTTCATGAGGTAAAATTACTCATTAATGAGAGTGATGATCGATAGGAACTCGGTTGTTTATTTCTACCGTCCTTCATAGCCCATGTCATGGTCATCGTCTAATGAATGATTTTTTGAATCATAACTCAAGGAGTTTTTAGTATGGTTTATATTACATAATGTAAAGTTTGTTTGTCTTTTTGATTGGTTTGTTTTACATTTGGAGAAATTCAAAAAATATTTATCATGAAAATGAACTATCTATTTCACAGTAAATACAAGAAAATGGGCTGGTTTGTACTTATTCCAACTATGATTATTGGTTTGTTCACGGTTATCTTTGATTTTGAGCCTGACTTTTTAGACTGTAGTGTTCCTGCAATTTTTGTTCACGAGTTTTTAGGAGATCAAGGGCTTTTTGGGATAGTGGAAAACAATTTGTTGAATGAACTCCTAGGAATTTCATTGATATTAAGCTCGCTACTGGTTGCTTTTTCTAAGGAAGAATCTGAGGATGAGTTTATTTCTAAAATAAGATTGGAGTCTTTAGTTTGGGCCACCTACATCAATTATGGAGTTCTTCTGTTTTCTCTATTGTTTATCTATGACTTATCATTTTTATGGGTAATGATATTCAATATGTTTACTGTTCTTTGGATTTTTACATTTCGATTTAACTGGCAAATTTCAAAACTTAAAAAATCGGTGAGTTATGATGAATAGTATAAAAGTTGAGAGGGCAAGGAAAAATTTAACTCAGGCCGATTTAGCGAAACTCACAAAAGTCAGTAGACAAACGATTAATGCCATGGAATCTGGCAAATATGTACCGTCAACAGTTTTAGCCTTAAGGTTGGCTCATATATTTGAAATAGAGGTGAGTCAAATTTTCACTTTAGAAAAGTCAGATTGGGAGTAGTATTATGCTGAATGGACTGGGATACAGTTGTAATTCGATAGGTAACCAGAGTTTTAGGGATATCCTAGAATAACGTGTAATTATTCTAATGGACAAGTTTTGAAGATGTCTGGTGCATGCCTATCACGTGTATCTCGAATAAGCTAGCCATTTTCTCTGAACGTTACAATAGAGCTAACTACACTATCATGAATTGCCATACTATTTTTATTGCTTCCAACAGTTAAAAGAGAGATCCATCCCAGCATTAATTTTACGAAGTATCGAATTAAAGCTGCTGGAAATGCAATGTTTTTTTTAGGATTGTCTTTTCTCTTGATTTGAATTTTCATAGCCATATGCCCTAGGGTCCCTCCAAAAAGACTTGTAAATATTGGATCGTACAGAACGAGTGATACAGCAGCTAAAATTCTCACGTTATCTGGGACATTATCAAATTTGGATAGCAGAGATGTTATTGCAAACATCAGAATAACGATTATAAATGAATCTGTAACGGCTGCTTTAATTCTGTCAGATACTCCTGGATATATTACTTCGATTTGGTTTTCGTCTTCCAGACTGTCTAGTTCTAGCTCTTGTTTACTCATAGTTTTATTGTTAGCAGGTTTTGATGTTTGATCCAAAGTTTAGTACTTTGAATTCCCTTATTGATTATAGACGAAAAGTTAACTCTAACTACGAAAATATATGATGGAAGACGAGATTTTAGATCAAATTTTAGACAATAAAGAATACGAGACTGTATTCAGAATAAGTACATATATAATTTGGGGAGCTATTTTACTTGTAGGTATACTTTTTAATGATTCCCCCGCACTTTACCAGAACGTAAATAAGTTACGTACAGCCTAGCGACATTTGCTTAAAATCAAGCAAAGAGATGCATATTTTAGAATTTATGTCAGAATTCCCAACAGAAGAAAGCTGTAAGGATCATTTCAAGAATCAACAGGAAGCAGAAGGAATTAACTGTAAAGGTTGTGGGTCCAAAGACCATTACTGGCTAAAAGCCAAATATCAGTGGCAGTGTACGCATTGTAGTTTTAGAACCACACTAAAAAGTGGAACAATCATGGAAAACTCAAAGGTGCACTTTCAGACTTGGTATATCGCGATGGCTTTTATGACCTACAGTAAGAAAACTATTTCCGCCTCAGAGCTTCAGCGCCAATTGAACCACCCCAAATACGATACAGTTTGGAAATTAATGCACAAAATCAGAGATGCCATGGGTAAACGCGATGATCAGTATCAGTTAGAAGATATGGTTGAATTTGATGAAGGGTATTTTGAAAAGGCTACTTCCTCTAAGGTTAAATTAAAAAGGGGTCGCGGTAGTCAAAAACAGCAAAACGTGGCAGTCATGGCTGAATCAGTACCATTAGAGGATTTACAGACAGGGGGGCAGAAACAGTGTAGGTTCTATAAAATGAAGGTAATGGAATCTCATGACAAGAGCGAAGTCAATGAATTAGTTCAACAAAACTTTGATGAGGCCTGCATAGTGTTCTCAGATAAGAGTTCTAGTTATGTGGATATAGCCAACTATGTGGAAACTCACCTTTCAGAGAAGTCAGACAAAACCACAACCAATACCACCCTGAAATGGGTGCACATTGCTATAGCCAACGCCAAGAGGGCGTTGCTGGGGACTTTTCATAAGATCAAAGGAAAGTATTTGCAGTCATATTTAAACGAGTTTTGCTATAAGCTCAACAGAAGATACTTTGGAAATCAAGTCTTTAATAGGCTTACCATAGCTGTCGCTAAAAGCTACTGGTAAAGTGCGGGGGGATCATATACTTTTTTACATATTGCATTGGCCAGGAAGCTCAGTTTTATTATTAACATCATCTGCAGGGCTTCAGGCGTATTCTCTCAATGGATTTATAAGATTGGAAGAAAGAAACTCATTGAACATAACAATGAGTATTTTAGGTTTGATTTGGGTGATTGTTCTGATTGGAGGAATATTTTTAAATGATGGATATCCATATAATGAAAATGGTTTTGGATTTTACTTTGTGACACTATTGATATGTTTCATTATTTATTACTTTCATACTAATCGAAAAATAAATAGAATTAACAAAACCTAAGATGTATTAAAAGGCCTCATAGCCAAACATTGGCAGTAATTGGACAGAAAAATTATGATGACAAAAGAAATTCTATCTGAGCTTGAAAAATATGGAAATGAGCAAACCAAAAAGACATACATGAAACTGGGAGCAAAAGAGCCGCTTTTTGGAGTTAAAGTTCAGGATCTGAAGAAGATTCTGAAAAAAACAAAGAAGAATCATGAACTCTCTATAGAGCTATATGCTACCGGAAACTATGACGCGATGTACTTGGCTGGTCTAATGGCTGATGAAAAGCAAATCACTAAAGAGCAACTTGAACTATGGGTAGGTAGAGCATACTTTTCGTATTTGAGTGAATATACGGTGCCCTGGATAGCTGCTGAAACAGAGTATGGCCTTGATCTGGGCTTAAAGTGGATTCAATCAGATATAGAGACTGTAGCTGCTGCTGGTTGGGGAACATTGGCTTATTACGCCGCTGTACATGAAGATGAAAAGCTGGATACCAAGATCTACATCAAATTACTTAATACCGTTGAAAAAGAAATTCATGGTGCCCAAAACAGGGTTCGGTATGCCATGAATGGTTTTGTGATTGCTGTAGGCACTTATATAGAAGTGTTGACTAAAAAATCAAAAGAGGTGGCAATGAAGATGGGAAAAGTTACTGTGGATGTTGGAGGAACTGCGTGTAAAGTGCCACTAGCCAGTGATTACATAGACAAAGTCATCGCTAAGGGGAGAATCGGGGTGAAGCGCAAAACAGCAAGATGTTGAAAGCGAATGGTAAAATCAAGTTTTAGAAATAGAGTCGAATTAAAAAAGTGAAATTTTAAAGCTTTGTCCTACGGAGTGCCCTTCGAGGGTCTATATCGAACTTTTTGGCTAAAGTTTTAAAGCAACACCTATTTTGAGAAATAACCGAAAAATTATTTACTGATCAATTTGGTAGATCAACACGACTGGATTCTCATCTAAATTCCAATGGGAATCTTCCACTAGTGGGTAAGTACTATCAAAAACAATCGTTTCTCCCATACAAATTTCAATTGCAGATGCTTCAAAAGCAGACTCTCCTTCATATTCATGGACTGTATGCCAAGTAGTATTGGTAACTACCGCTGGATAGGATCCATAATAACTCAATCACTGCAAGTGAATAGATCAACTTTCTTTTGGGAGATTATTGTTCAGAGTAATACCAGTTAGATAGAATCGATTCATTTAGCCAAAAATCGATTCATCTTCTTCGCTTCAAACTGTTGTTATAATACTTTCTGTTCAATAAACGATCTATGTACCCCCGCATCTTCTTCTGTTTCTCCTAGAGTAAGAACAACATCAAATTTGTTCCTAACAAAACCCTCCTTCATTGAGGAGCTATGTAACAAGACCAGGGGGAGAAATCCCCTTAACCTTTGCACAATGAATTGACGACCAACGAGTACTTCAATAAAAGAAAGATAAAACTGTCCGAAATATGATTAAAATCATGTTTTTAGATATAATTCTCCTATAGTATTGTGGTATCACGGTAGATAAAACATCCTTACGGGTTTAAAATCAACAACTTTAGATTATATCGCAATGAAAACAATCAATCAAATAGCACTATTCATCACACTAGGCTTATTAGTAAGCTGTGGGGCTGATGAAGAAAAGATAAAAAATAGAATCAAAGTAAACAAAAAACCTAATGTTGAAACTAACAAGAAAACCCCAATATCTGATGGAGTTCCTGCATCCAAACGAATTACGCTGGATAACAAAGGAGTTGGAAAAATCAAAAAATTAGTGTTAAGTCCAACTATCGATAATGCAATGGCAGAAAGAGGTGCTGCTCTTTTTAAAACTAATTGTAGTGCTTGTCATAAAACAACTAAGCGTTTTATCGGACCAAATCCTACTGGGATATTTGAGCGTAGAAGTCCAGAATGGGTTATGAATATGATTTTAGATCCAAAATTGATGATCGAAGAAGACCAATGTGCAAAAGACTTATTAGTTGAGTTTAATGGAGCAGCGATGGCAAATCAAAATTTGACAGAAGAGCAAGCTCGCGATATTCTAGAATATTTCCGAACCTTAAAATAGAATTATTATGAAAACCATCCAATTATTTAAAGTTATTCCTGTGATAGTATTTCTTGTTGTTCTTTACAGTTGTAAAAACGAAGAGCAAAGAACCACCACGAATCAGACTAGTGTTAAGTTAATTATTAATTGACGGATATAGTTTTCTTAATTTCACTCTTGATTCTTTTGTTGTGAATTGCCATTTTATAGTGCCTTCTTTATTATTTCTATGGTTCTGCCAAGCTTTGACCTCTTCCTTTACTTTTTCTATGGTATCTATATGCCTGTTTAAACATTGACCATTTAGTACATGTAACTCAATCTCTGCCATATTGAGCCAACTTCCATGTTTAGGTGTATAGATAAACTCAAACCTATCCCATAGCCTTTTAGCTTCTTTAGGCTCAAATGTTTCATAAAATGCAGAAGCGACATGGGTATTAAAATTATCCATTACCAAGGTTATCTTATTTGATTTTGGGTAGTACTCATCAGCTATTCTCTTTATAAACTTTGCCCAATCCTTTTTAGTCTTAAACTTTGTTATTTCAACGATCCGTTTTCCTTTTAAAGGTTCATTTGCCATGAATATATTAACCATTCCGTGTCTGAGATATTCGTAATCTACTCGAGCATCTTGACCTGGTTTAATTGGTGTTGAAGGTTGTGCTGATGAAATTAATTGTTTGGGGGATTCATCCATGCAAATTACTGGGTAATCAATATCATAAGGTCTTTTGTAAACATCTAAAACTCTTTCCATGTTAGCCACAAATTCGCTGTTTTTATTTGGAGGAATTACCCAGCCACGGACTTTCCAAGGTTTAAGTTCATTTTTTTTAAAACATTCCCTACCGAAACATGAGAAATACTTTCTACATAATTTAATTCTACCATCTTATCTGATAATAAGCGTAATGACCATTTAGAAAAACCCTTTGGGGGTTCACTGCAACATAATTGCACAATCTTAGCCTCTACATCTCCATCTATCTTTACATCATATATTCGCGAACTCTCACGTCTCTCAAGCACCGCTTCAAATCCTTCTTCAATAAATCTCTTTTTTACCCTATCTATTGTGCGCATCCCTACTTTTAATACTTTACTGATTTGCGCATTAGTTACCTTCTCTGAGTAATCTCCAACATCGCAATTTAATAGTATGTAAGCCGTACGATACGTCTTTGTGCTATGAGATCCTTTATTAATTATTGCCCGAAGCCTAATAACCTCCTCTTGACTTAGTTTGATCCTGTATCTCATCATTTTTTTAATGAAAATACGAAAATATTACGTCATAGTAAACTTAACTTAACACTAGACAATTCTTCAATCTGATTCTCAACCTCAGAGATTCGTTTATCAAGCTCCACTTTCTTGAGCGTATATGTCTCTGGATCAATTATTCCGTCCAAATGACTCGTTAGGAGCTTCGTTAGTCTATTTCTATTCAACGTAAGCTCTTTCTTTAGAATAGAAATTTTTTCTTCGTCCTGTTGAGCTGGACCATTCTCTTGATAGTAAGAGATAAGTCGAGAATAGAATTCAACAAAATCATCATTGAATTTCAACTTACGGAGCGTTTTTTTGAGTGCTTCTTTCATCTCCTCTTCATAAGATTGAGGTTGCAAACAACCATGCTTTTTCCCAACACATTTGTAATAGGTTCTTTTAAATGACCATGGTGCATCCATTTTGCAGATAGGTAGAGAGCATTTTGGGCATTGCTTTTTTCTTAATGAAGAAAACTTGGTTTTACACTGAGTGCATTTAGTTTGCTCCTTTTTATCTGCAACATAAGAATACTGACACAGCTGACATTTGAAGCAATTGGAGAATAGGTTGTTTTTAACTCCATCTGGCCTCTTGTTATATACATTCTTTGAAAGAATCATCTGAGCCTTTCTGAATTCTACTTCAGTGATCATAGCTTTATGCTTTCCCTTGTGTCGAATCTTCACTCCTTCTTTGTTTTTCCAGTAGAAATAGCCACAATAGAATTCATTCCTGAAAATCATCTGAAGTCCGTTGTAGGTTAAATTCTTGGTTCTTGGAGTAACAACTCCAATAGCCTGAGCTTCCCTAAAGATTCCCATAAGACTAGTTTTACCTTCAAGTAGCAGCTTCCACAACAGAAGCATCTTGTCGAATGTTTCAGGATCTGAAATTATTTCATCCTCACCTTGAGTTCGGACATGTTTGTTTCTATGTAAATACCCTACAGGGCATCTACTTGGATACCACCCTCGTTCAGCTTTTTGTCTTGTTCCTCGACAAACATCTTGGGCTAAATCCCGAACGTATTGGGTAGCCATTCCAAGTTCTACCTGCATTTGAATCACATTATCTTCTGGATAATAACTATTTGAGTGGGTCTGAATATGTTTAATTTGTCCGTTTT
The DNA here is from genome assembly GCA_965224545.1 of Flavobacteriales bacterium. Classification (GTDB taxonomy): domain Bacteria; phylum Bacteroidota; class Bacteroidia; order Flavobacteriales_D; family Sanyastnellaceae; genus ASP10-05a. The sequence goes on from CBDCZM010000001.1 coordinate 978,531, forward strand.
GAAGTCTCCATTGGATTTCTCCTCCATCTATTGGATTACGCGATAATCGATTTAGCTTCCAGCATAAAATACCATCGACTTTTCCTGAATCAATGAGTTGTAATAATTTAGTGAAACCATCTCTTCCTGGCATCTTAGCTGATTTTGCTTCTGAAATAAATTCTACAACATTCAGCCCAAGTCGATTTGCCAACGCGGTTAATTCTGTTTTTTGATCCTCGAGAGATGCCTCTTGACGTTCCCTTGATTCAGAAGATTTTCGTACGTGAAGAACATAGTTATTTGCCTTTCTGTTTGTCATATGGAAAAGAGATTAGCTCAATAAGCTTGAGCCCATCATTAATGTTGGTAATAGCCTGTTCTGAGGTAAGAGATATATTAAAGTGATTCATATATAGTTCCTGATATTCACGAATAAAATGATCTGGGATCATAAAGAATAGAAAGGTTAGTGGATAAAGAAGATTCCAAACCCTCTTCACACTCTGTGAGATATATACTATGCTTAGCTCTATCTTAAAGAAATCCACACAAAATGCAAGAACACGTTGCCTTACTTGCACATTACTCTCCATTTTGTTAGTATATGGCTATCCAGAGATTACTTCGGCAACGATTGAGTTTGAATGTTCCACTTTTTTATAAAATGTTATACAGATCAATAGCGAATATGAGAGTTCTTCAATCTATGAAGTGCCATTAAATGGTGCAGCGCGTTTTGCGTAGGTCGATTGACCTTTATGCTCTGGAGAGCTATAAGCTTAGATCTGTATAACTCACATGAAATATTTTAATGTGTTTTCATCCCGTGACTACGAAGAGAACGGGGAAACAAAACGTGTTTGGTATAAGGTGGGGTTCATTAAGGAGACCCACAACGGTGGACGTTTCCTGACAATGTTCCATCAGCCAGATACCTCTCTGTACATCTTTGATCAAGACGAACGAGAATAAAGGATATGTAAACAGTCGCTTGAAAGCGGCTGTTTACATTTAAAAGAGCAGTACTTTAGATACGAAGCTATCGCAAAGGAAACAGGTTCTCTATGATTTGCTGGCTATATGTTTTTTGAGTTTCTTTTTACCTTCTGTAACTTTGGCAATGATTAAACCTGCTATTAGTGAGTAGAGTACACAAAGTCACTTAATCTTGCTCTGAGAGGCATTTTACGTTGCTCAGGCTGCAATAGAGCATACACCCCATACAAGAAAAAAGGATGGTTTACTATAGTTCCCGATGCAAAAAAGAATGTAGTAATACAATGAGAACTTTTAACCATGAATTTATTACCAGCTTTCTTGGAGAGAAGATTACACATCTCCATTTTACTGACAAGGAACTTGAGGAGATTGATTTGAAATTAAGTAAAGATATTGCATCGGCTGAAGAGAGAAGACTCATAGAGATTGAGGATTATGAGCGAAAGAAAAAGAAACTCCGAGCAGATCAAAAATATCTGATGGAGAACAAATTACAATTTCTTAAAGCAGGAGTATATACCCCAGAACAATTGCATTATGAAGAAAAGATAATTGCCAAAAAGCTTGATTCACTCATGCTCAAAGAGATGGCTTCGGAAGAAGCAATGAGAGAAACTATGAAAGATGTAATGAAATTTTCCGAACGGGTAAAAACCCTTGCAGGGCTTTACGAATCAGCAAATCCAGCTCAAAAAGAGAAAATCATTCAAAATATGTTTTCCGAACTCTTCATTTCCGATTCTACCTTTAGATTTAGGCTTCAAGACGATTATTTGTGCTTTGAAAATCGACTTCAAGCGGTGTGTGACCCTAATCACCTGGCTTTCCGAACTATCAAAACGAAAAGACAAAATCAGAAAAAGAATTAAACTTATTTAAGAGTTTCTTGGTCTTTCCCTATGATCGTGACCTCTTTACCAGAAGTCATTCCAATATATTTTATTGCAGCTCCTAGAAGCAGTAATTCTTCCTCTTGATAATCAGCAGCAAAAGCATCTTGATGTAAAAGAATGTTATCCGCACTTTCTTTGTTTAACTCAATAAAATTTGGCAGGTTCTTTTCCACAAGGTTTTTAATATGTAGTTTTCTTTGTTCTTTAGTCATAATCACATTGTAACACACTTCGTGACAGTGTCAGAGATTGACAATTTTAGAAGCAACGTGTCTTCCATCTATACAAATCCAAACTGAGATCTGTGGAAAACCCAGAAAATATTACGAAAGACACCCCCTAACTTTCGTACAATCTTCCTCAAACAACCGTAAAAACTACGAATAACAAAAGATAACTATTACAAAAGAAAAAGTAACGTAAATATTCCTAACAGGATTTTTAGAAGGTAATTCTAATCTTTACCAGCCGAGAGAAGATAAAAAGAATAACAGGAAAATTCTAAGGAATTTTCTCACTGGAATAGTATTACGTGGAAAGTACGAGTATGAAGAAGTGAATACTATCGCAATAGTAGAATCTCATGGATTCATACCTTTACCCAAGCAATATAACGTAAATGAGAAAAACTACCATTCTGTTAATTGATAACCAGACTCTTGTTTCTGAATTACTGGCATTTAGGCTTAATGAAGAAAACTATACGCTCGTCACTGCTCATAGTGGTAATGAAGCTCTAAAAATTCTCAAAAGAAGAAAGATTGATCTAGCAATGATTGTGGATTTCAAATCACCTCTATCAAGTGGGTTTGGACAGCTTATTAGAGATCTGAAAAAAAGTCGTAAATCATTAAAAATGATGATCGTGAGTGCTTTAGACGATCACCTGTCGGTGTATCATTCTCTTAAGTTGGGGTGTCAAGGATACCTTTCTAATGATACTTCAATTAAAGAGATGATCGAAGCTATCTCGTCTGTTGTTGACCACGGATTCTATTTCAATGAATTATCTGGTGCGATTGCTCTAGATGCATTAAGTGAGAAACCAGAGATACCAAAACTCACCGCGAGGGAATTAGAGTTTGTAGTCCTGTGTTGTTCTGAGTTACTGTATAAGGACATAGCGGAGCGTATGGGGATAGGCATAACCACACTTGATAATTATAGGATGAAAATACTCAAAAAGTGTAATTTAAAGAGCAGAGTAGGAATAGTCCTCTATGCTGTTAAGCATAGGATATATAAATTCGATTAGGAGATGAATTGATATTTCTAACATTGTGAATATGACGGCTTGTATTACGATTCCAGCTATTACAAAGTCAAAGAAAAATGGTGTAGAATGGCAAAATCTCATCTACTTTGGCTGTAGAGCTACTTGTAACTCCACAGCTAAAAGGCACCGCCAAGCACGTCTTACCCATTTCTTTTAAGGATGGGTAAGATTGGTTAAGGAAAAAGTTTTATTAATCAAAGGTGTTCCTTTTACCTAGCTTTATGACGTTATAATACTCAGGGAATTCTTGCTGGAGGCTTGTAGTCCCATATCCACAATAACTATCGTAACTCTGATTTTGAAGTATTGCACGAAGTACTCGGATGATGTCAAGTTTCTTCCTGTTTTTCCGCCCTAAAGTCATTTCAACCTTGTCATTCATAGCTCGGGCAACATCCAAAAGATCAAAAATGATATCACATTTTTCTTGTTGTTCAGCTTTTATTGCTTCTTCCTTGATTTTCACGAGATTCTCTAACTCCTTATTTTTGTTTTTCAGTGAAACGTACAAGGATTTCTGGTGATCAAGTTCTGATTTGATATCCATTAATATTTTATCAAGTTCTTCTTTCTTCTCTTCATTTAGAGCTAGTGTAGCTTCTAATTCTTTATAGCCGTTTTGTAAAGCTGTCTGTTTACTATTTAACACGTTATGTCTATTTTTCCAATGCAAATTATTTTCGGTGTACCTGTCATCTTGCTCAGCAATCGCTGTTCGTAAGGCTGAATTTTCTGAAACAAGTCGAAGTGTCTCCATATTTCTCTCTGCTAACCCTACTAAATGCTTTACAGAGTATTGATTTAATCCTGTTGTTTCCGCTAAGAACTGGTCTAAATCCTCAATAAATACTTGATATACTTTTGGGTCATTGAATATTTCAGGATCGTTGCCTTTTTTGTAAAGGTGCTCTGCTATATGTTGGAATTTAGATAATTTCTTAAGGAGCTCTATATTTTCTGCTCTAAGACTATTATCCATGTGAGGATTATTGGATAAAACTTTAAGGCCATTAATTACGTTTTGTAGATAAGCTTCTTCAGCCAAGAATTCTGGCTGGAGCGAATCTACTCTTTGACCTATGTTAATTTTAATTTCATTATTAACATCTATAGCCAATTTCGATTTTTTGATAACTGCCGATGAATAAAAAAATACAAGTGCCGATAATATAATGGTTGAAATTACCAAAATACTCCAAATACCAAAAGTACTAAATGTAGGCTTTACCTTTGTTTGCACAGATTTTATCCTCCAACCTAAATAGGTCAGTGTTCCGATAGCTGCAGCAATAATTATTATGTTATTAGGTTCGTCGATAATTCTAAATTTTAGTTTCTATTTGTTCACTTTTTAATAAATGTCGGTGTATTCTATCCCATAGAAATAACGCTATTACCATTGATGTGCAAATGTTAACGTATATAATCAAATCAGCATTCTCCTTATTTTCTTCTTGGATCGCAAAACAGACAAAGACAAAAAGAGAGAAAAACAGCCCCATTATCCTTTCTGCTTTTCCTTTAATTGACAGAGTGATGGACATACAATATACAGCTAATGACATAGTTAACACGCTTCCCATAGGAGCTTCCCCAGACTTTATATATACAGCTACAAATGTTAAGGCTGGAATAAGAGAGTAAGACACAACGGCTATTATTAGATTACTAAATTGTTCAGCTTTGGTCTGTCTATACTCCTTGAACTTGTCAAGCACGTGATTTATTCCACTTTCAATAATTATTGGATCTACTTGTTGATTTATATTCTTTTCAACTGAGCGAATCAGATTATACAATCTAAGATCATTCAGATCTAATTCTTTAAAGATATACAGACACTTTTTAGTTACATCTACATATTTCTCCTGCTGTAATTGCTTTTTTAATTCTGAAGTAATGTTTGTATAATCTTTATCGCTCATTTGAATCTATTTGTCTTAACTATGTCGTCATGAAGCCTTTATTTCTAGTTGAAATTGTTACTTTTTCCAAGCTTTATAACCTTGTAATACTTAGGAAACTCTTGTCTGAGATCATCGGTTTCATACCCACAATCATTTTGATAATTTTGATCTTGAAGTATTTGACGCAAAGTCCGTATTACATCAAGCTTTTTTCTGTTCTTTCGTCCAAAGGTCATTTCGGCCCTATCCTTCATCGTTCTGGCAATGTCCAAAAGATCAAAAATCACATCACATTTCTTCTGCTGTTCTGTCATTGTCGCTTCTTTCTCAATTTTTAGAAGGTCTTTCAGTTCTCCATTCTTGTTTTTCAAGGAAGTATAGAGTGACTTTTGGTGAGTAAGTTCTGATTCTTTAACAGCTAATGACTCTCCGTGTTTTTCTCTTTCAGCTTCACTGAGTGCCAGTCTATCTTCCATGGCATTAAAATCGTTTTGTAAAGCTGTATGTCTGCCATTCAACCCATTATATCGATTTCTCCATTGTGAATCGTTATCTGCAAATCTTTCATCTTTTTCAGCGATTACTTTTTTCAAGTTCGAATTTTCTGAAACAAGTCGAAGTGCCTCTGTATTTTTCTCTGCCAATTTCCCCAAATGCTTTACAGAATATTCATGCAAGCCCGTTGCTTCAGCAAAAAAAATGTCCAAATCTTCAGCAAATAGCTGACATTCTATGTTGTCATTGAGGATAGCTGAATTACTACCACGTTTATACAAAGCCTCTGCTCTCTCTTCAAATCGACGTAGTTTTTTTAGAAGCTCTTTATTCTCTGATTTTAAATTATCATCTAAATGTGGATTTTTAAATGATTCTTTAAGGTCTTTAATTGCTTCTTGGAGGTAAGTTCCTTGAGCCAGAAATTCTGGCTCAAGGGATTTTGCTTTTTCACCTATTATATTGACATTTATATCACTATCAATAGTAGGCTCTCCACACGAATGTAATACAGCAGAAATACTTCCCATAATGAGAGCTGCTATAATTGTTTCGTAGAAGAACTTTGGGGTGAGATACAGGGCAAAAGCATTTAAAAAACAGCTGTACTCATTAATAAATTTCTATAGTCTGTGTCAAAAGCCGCTTTCATTCTCTTGTTTTTCAAGCTAATTTTAGCTGAGCTTTCTTTTTTTAAAACTGTTAATACAATTTTTAATAGGATATTAAAGTTTTCCACTTGATACCCTATTCTTTTTTTAGAAAAGTCTTCTTGAAATGTCACATCGAGGCTCCAATGTAAATTATTTTCAACTGACCAATGTTTTCGAACCCCATTGTTAATTGCTCTTGCAGATGACAAATCACTAATGAAAAACCGTTCATCTGTTGTCATTATTCCGGTTGCTTTTTGAGTAACTTCTGATGTTATCTTCACTACCGAAATTAAATTTTCCCATTTATTAGGGTTTTCTATGTGTTTCAAGTTAGTAAAAACTTCACAAGTTCTTTTTTCTATTCTTCCGTGTCCGAAATCATCTTCAACATCAACACTATCAGGATTTGTCAATACAACTGTATCTTGAATATTACTAGCCAAAGCAGGTTGATTTCCTTTAACTGCAATAATATAATTGGCTTCACTTTTCACAATTTGACTTACAATCTTTGTTTGACACCCCATTGCATCAATGGTAATTGTATTACCCTTTATATCTAACAATTCTAATAATGCAGGTATTGCAGTAATTTCATTGCTTTTTTCATTCACTTTCAATTGACCCAGACACAGTTGATTCTCTGATGCAAAGGCAGAAACAATATGAGGGGTTGTTATTCCGTCAAACTTACCGCCCCTCACTGTTTTACCATCAAGAGCTATAACTTCTCCTTTTGTTTTCACACACAAATGATTAATCCAAGAGATAAAACAATCATTGAAATTCTCAGAATCAAGAGCTGAAAAGACTCTTCGCATAGTATCTATCGATGGAATACCAGCATCAAAGTTTCCATACTGCTTAAGCCAGTAATATTGACTTTTACCAAAAATGTGTATGGTCTCCCATTTATCACAGCCACACATTATCCCTGTTATAACCAATAGCAATATGTCGCTCAAAGAATGGTGGTAATTTCCCGCATCTATTCGCCTTGGGTCTTTTAGAGCAGAGAAAAAACAGGAAAGTGAATTTGTATTAGAAAACGTGGTTTTTCTATCCATCTTTTTCGAATGAAAAAAACGCTTTTCAAAAATACTACTGATTGAAAATTAAAAAATTAAGAACAAAATAAAGGTAATAGACATTATTATAACTGAATTACTATAGCTTTCTTTTCGTTGGACTCAAAAAGTCAAAGCATTGGTTTTAGACATATAAACTAACTTTTTGCATTGTCAAAAAAGAATAATTTGACCTATACTAAATGAGTCGTAATAATGTCTAATGGTTTAAATGCTTTTGCCCTGGGGTGAGATACTTCGATCGACCTTGTTCCCGTATATTATGTTGCGAGGAAGGCTGATTTTCTTTTTTACTCTTAAATTGTTGAAAAAAATCTGTTAATTTCATGACATTCTTTTAATTAGATTAATAATTTAGAGCATCACAAAATCTATTAGAAGCATTTGCAATTAAATATGAAATAGGGTAACATTAACCAGAAAGGTTTCTTGGAGAGAAAACACTTTATACTGAATTTTCAGCGTTATGCTTTATAATTCAATAATTTTGAGTACATTCGCACCCCAAAAAAAATTACGGTATGTAAATTATCAAGTCTCGGCAAAAGATTTTGTAACCTATTTACATACTTAAAAGCATCCAGATTCTCTAATAGAATTTTGTGATGCTTTTTTTGATTTCGTTAAATCAATGTGATCAAAAATATAAAAAGTCTTCAATACAAAAGGGCTAAAACACTACCAATTTTATTCATTTTGATGCTTTCCTATTAATTAGATTTTTTGATTCCAATAAATGGAAAGACCTTCTCCAGTTATTAGACGAAAACACTATTTGGCCTGACTAAGAAACCTAATTAAGCGACAAGCGCTTTTTTTGTGGTGTTGAAAAAAGATGTCTCTAAAATTAACAAGATATTATTATCTCATTAATTTTGTGCGCTTTACAAAACCTATCCCTTGACTGATATGCAAAATGAAAATCAAAAGAAATCTAAACCAGATGGAAAAGAAGGTAGGCAATTACGATCCGTATTGGCCAATCTAGGTTGGAATGCGTCTAAGGTAGCCAAAGCGATTGATAGGAATAAAAGTACAGTTTATACCTGGTTCAATTCGGAAGTTATAAGTAAAGACCGATTAATACTTCTTGATTACTGTATAGAGTACGATTGGTCAGAATTTGAGAATGGAAAAAACTTATTTGAAGGGTCACACTATAACAATTCATACTCTTCGAAATTTTATACAGTTTCTCACCTATCACATAATATAGCCGAAAGAACAAGCAAATATTTTAGCTACTTTGAAAGTCGTATTTTAAGTGCAAAAAAAGAAATTTCCACATATGATTATTTGCAACCATTTTGGTCGAGTATTTCTGAAGACTTGCACATAACCGATAGGTTTAATGTTTACTATGGTCGGCTAAAAGAAAAAGCCTTAAAAGAATCTGATTTAAAAATCAATAGGGTAATAGCATTGAATTGCAATAGGATTTTTGAATTGACAAAGGAGGCACCTATAAAATTCATTCAACAGATGCCACTACCGCTATATAATCATATAAGCGACTGTTTTAGTGTGATGGAGAATAGGTTTAAGCTTTATTTCCATGTACTCGCAGATACTAGGTATAACTTTGCTGTTGTTGATGATAAAACAACCATTTTGGAGCTAGATAAGGATTTAGCAGAAGTTACATCTCGCCATAACATTATAAGTATTCATGCTGAAAGAAATGAAACGGAGCAATTGTTCGCTAGTGAATTTCAAGATTATTTTGAAAGAGCTACAATCGACAAGGATATGTCTATTATGTCCATCGATAAACATAAATGGAATGAGTTATCCGAACAGGCTTTACTAGAAGTAAAAAACAAGGTAAAAGAGGTTAATGATCAAATCCAAGAGGATATTCTTGAAAGAGAAGTCGGTTTGACAGAAGAACAAGAGCGTCTCAGGAGGACGCATAATTTAATGGTTGAAAAAGTAGGTTTTCAACAAGTTGATTAAGAGAGAATGCTTCTTTAGCTCTTTGAGTGATGTTAAAGAAAAAGAGAGCCATCCCTGACTCTCTTTCCAAATTTACCTTAACCAAAATTCCATTATCGGAATAAACTACATTGCTTCTAAAGATATTTGGAAGACTCCTTCCAAAACAACCACTTCCCGAGAGTTTTAACCTCTTCTTTGTGAGTTTCTCCATCAATGTAGGACACTCTCCTACAATCTCTTTGGCTAAAATTCTGTAACTCGCTAACTCACAAAAACCTCAATTAAATGCTCTCAGGATTACTCTACGAAATGGGTATATACCCAGCTTTTTGGGTTACCACCCTTATCTACGCCGCCCTCATTGTACCTCTCATTTTAATCAAAGTACCATACACTGGATCAAGTATTCAGGAATGGCAACACGTTGTAAAGGACTTTAAGACTTCCACTGACGATTTCTATTCAAGTATTACGAATAAAGTGATGGCACTGAATATCCCTGACTTTCGTGGAGTCACTATTGTTCTGAAACGTGAAGGAAGCCTCATAAGTCCACAAAGAAAGTACCTCCGTGTGGCTGTCAAACACTTCCGGATTTACATATCAGCTGGACATTTTGGAACGTCAAACTTCTTTTCAAGTAGAATCGTTCCGAAGATCAGTCTTCTCAGATGGATTGTTCTCAAAATTCCAGTGCTGAATCAGATTTTCGGAACAATGTATATGGAGAAAACATTCTACCGCTCAGACGCTCGTTACAGTGCACTCACTCTCATTCATGACGCTGTAACAACAGAAGTTGAACGACTCACTGATGGTGTTGATGTCACGATCCCACAAGGTATTGCAGTCAAACCAGAAATGAGAGCACCACTCAAAAGAGACCTAGAGCCTCTCAATGATTGATGAGGACAGGTATCATGTATTTGAATCATGGGAGAATCGCTTACGTGGTTGGGATATATTCGACTGTCCAGTCTACATAGAGCCACTTCCACAAGAGCCGTCATATGGTAAAGCTCCTGTCATTGACGATGGACGATTCCGTCTCTTTGAAAGAAAAAAGAAAGTACCTACCCTTGAATTGGTCGAGCCAGAAGCACACGAGTTCCTCGTAGAAGAGGAGCTCGTGGCCTTTGGTATTAGTCTCAATGAATTCAACCTTTCGGATGATGCACTGCTTGGGCTTTTAGCAACACTATCTGGAACTGAAAACCCAATCACCTTTGAGATTCATGGGAACAGCGAGGAGATCACCTTTCGCCTTGTCTGTTGTGAATCAGAAGGCAGAGCACTTGGTGCAACACTTCGAGGTTACTTTGGTAATCAGGTAAGCACCGTTGACCCAACTCTCATGCTCTCACAAGAAAGAGAACTCGCCATTATTGACTTCGGACTCGACAATGTTGTGACTCGTCCGCTTGCCACAGTTACGAATTTTGGAACGGAACCACTCTTAAATATTCTCTCCCTTCTTGATGATCTAACACAAGGAGAAGAGATACTCTTTCAAATTCAGTTTCAAGGAAATGAATTTAAGTGGTCGCCAATTATGGCTGAGGTTCTCTTTGAAGGTGGACTTGATGGAATATATAGTGATGGAAGCACAGCTATTGAACTCTATGAAGAGAAATTTATCGAGCCTCTTTTCTCTGTTCGTATACGCTCTGTCATTGATGCACCAGAGTATGATGATGTTATAGGTTTAGCTGTCAGAAGTATTCAAGCTTTGGGAGTAACAGAGCGCTATGAATCCAATAGTCTCATTCCATTAACTAACGAAGGGTTGGCTTATGAAGACCATTACGTTGACATCCATGATAGAACCTTTCATCGCCCAGGCTTCCTCATGAATGGAGAGGAGCTTGGTGTTCTTGTGCGTGTGCCTGAGATACTGCCACACATTTCCAAACTCAGACCAAGCGTACTAACAACAGTTCCACTCCCAGAACACCTCAAGAATGGTCTCTATAAAATTGGAATCAACAGTCATGAGGGAGTTGAGGCAGAAGCATTTGTCGGCGACAAAGAACGCTTACGCCACCACTTTGTCATCGGCTCCACTGGTGTTGGGAAATCAACCTATCTGGTCTCTCTAGCCATTCAAGACGCTCTCAAAGGAAATGGCTTCTCCGTCCTCGACCCACATGGCGACCTCATTGATGATATATTACACCGTCTTCCAGAAGATCGTCTTAAAGATGTCATTCTTTTTGACCCATCAGACACTCAATTTCCCATTGGCTTCAACCTTCTTCAAGCACAATCAGAAGAGGAGGAGATCATATTAAGCTCCGATTTGGTCTCAGTATTTAAAGATAGCTCTACCTCATGGGGAGATCAGATGAGCAGTATCCTCGCCAACGCTATTTCCGTGTTCCTCGAAAGAAAAGAAAACGGAACACTCCTCGAACTCCAACACTTCTTGCAGAATGAGGATTATCGAACAGAAGTACTTACAAGTATTTATGACCCCATCATTCGCAATTACTGGCTCAATGATTTTCCACAATTACGGAAAGGCACTGTTGCTCCCATCTTAACGAGACTCGGTACATTCTTACGTCCGAAGATCATTCGTAACATGATGGCTATAAAAGACGGACTTGATTTTTCAGACTTACTGCAATCAAAAAAGATATTCTTAGCCAAACTCTCTCAGGGACAAATTGGTGAGGATAATTCAAATATGCTTGGCAAACTCTTGCTTTCTAAAATCTATCAAGCAGCATTAGGAAGACAGCGGACAGCAAGTAGTGAGCGTCATCCTCATTATCTCTATGTTGACGAGTTCCATAGCTTCATCTCATCCTCTTTTGTTGGAATATTGACAGGGATACGCAAATATGGCCTCGGATTAACCTGTGCCTGTCAGAACCTTATTCAGATGAACAAAGTCTCTGGATTGCGAGAAATCATGCTTTCAAACGCCTATGTGCGATCAACATTCAGATTGGGTGATGATGATGCACAAATATTGGCTAAGAATAGTCGGCATTTTGAACCGAGTGATTTTGTGAACCTTGGTACTGGTGATGTAATCTTGAGAGTCGGAAAAGCACAAGATGAGTGTACGATGAAGACGCAGATGGTTGAGAGGATACGAACTTCGATTGAAACGGTGCAGAATACTACCAGAGAGAAGTATTCTCATGATAGAAAGGAGATCGAGAAAATTATCCTTGATCTCTATAATCTCAAGACACAGGTTGTAGAGAAAGAGATTAAAGAAGAAATTCCAAAAGAACCAACCAAAGAGCTTGATGACTTCACGCAAAGCAAGGAAGCCTTTCATAAAGGAGAAGTCGAGAAACAGCAAAAGAGACTCCATGTACAGATTCAAGAACAAGTCAAAACGCTTGCTCATTCACTGGGCTTTCGAGCAGAACTGGAACAAGAGCTCGCTGGTGGCAGAGTTGATGTGCTGTTGGAGAATGATAGCACTAAAATTGCTGTTGAGGTGTCGGTGACTAACACCATAGAATACGAGCTTGAGAATATTCAAAAGTGCATTAATGGTAAGAGTGACTACATTGTCTTTCTGTCTCCTGATAAAAAGAAAAGAGATAGCATGAGGGAGAAAGTCTCTGAGCGGTTTTCTGAAGAAGATGTGGCACTCATTAAAGTGTTTTCGGAGCAAGAATTCCAAGCATGGCTCAGAAGTGTCTCTAAGCCAGAGGAGAAGGAACAGAGAATTGGAGGCTTTAAGGTAAAAGTGAAATTTGATAGTGAAGCGAAGGAGGAGGAGTTGGCGAAGAGGGTGGTGGATATTATGAGGGGGAGGAAAGGAGGGAAATAGCCGATAAAAGTTTTTGAAGTGTAGACTAAAAGTCTTTTCTTTGCGTTAAGCAATTAGTGAGTTCCACTGCTCACTGGTAAATTTATATTAAACTCCTTTTAACTATGAGAAGAGAAACCTTATTTGTAATAATTCTGCACCTTATATTTTTTTCAACTGTATTCTCTCAAGTCGAAACTCCTGGATTTTACGAATCATTCATAAGTAATCCTATTAATAAAGATAACTTTATCCCTCCATCTCCTGAAGCGGCAAGCCTTGGTGTTTACGGCAATGTCCCTGTCTCTCTATATACTGGAACCACTCAAATAAATATACCATTGTGCGAGGCAAAAAGCGGAGGATTAGTATTACCTGTTTCCTTGTCATATAACTCAAGTGGAATCAAGGTTAGAGATGTCTCATCTCGAATAGGCTTGGGTTGGTCTTTAAACGCTGGTGGTGTAATTACGAGAGTTATTAATGGTAGACCAGATAATTCTAAGGCAGCATTACCACCGCCAAATGACGATTGTTCTGAAGAAGGTTCAGGAATCTGGTATGAAGATCTTGCTAATTGGGGTCCTTATAATGAACACCTGAAAGACCAGCCAGACAAATATTATTACAATTTCGCCTCTTATACAGGCAGTTTTTATATTAATTCTAGTGGAAATGTTATTAGCGGTAATCCAAACGACTTAGTGTTTGAAGCGGAGCTGGGAGAAGAACAATACTGCACCACCACTGAAATGATCGGTTTTAAAATAACAACATCAGAAGGCATTATTTATTTCTTTAATCCTAAAGAAAAAAGTTCCACGATTCAAACGAATGGATATTACAATGATCCAGAAAATGAACTCGCATCATCACTGTTTAATAATCCAATAACAGGTGTAAGTGCTTGGTATTTATCACGTATTTCACATCCTGTTTTTGGAGAAATCACTTTGGAGTATGATGACATTGGAACTATAAGGCCTGAAGATGAATACTACTTTCAACAAAGTCAATGGCGGGAGAGAGAACATGGTTCTGGCTGTCACTGCGGAAACCATTTCACAGAACAGTACCCAGGAAGTAGTCCTCCTGGTTGGTCTCTAAATACTGGTTGGGTTCCCCGAACAAAGATTTTAGAGGCTAAAGTGTTGTCAAAAATAATTTTTCTCGATGGATACCTTAAGTTTAATCATGAAGAAAGATGGGATATTCGCGGAGATAAAAAAATATCTTCAATTGATATTTTTAAAAGAGGACAAAAAGTAAAGACTATTTCTTTTAATCAAAGTTATTGGGTTCCTGCAAATGCTGGAAATTCATACAAGTCCAAGAGGCTGCGACTCGATGGAATTGAAATTCTGGATAATAATGGAGTTCCTCTTTCTCATCTCCCCCATTCTTTTGAATACAATAGTACAGAAATGCCCCCTCGCGATAGTTATGAGACCGATGCCTGGGGATATTACAATAACAACGACGCTAATTCCTTCCTTCCTAAAATTTACTTATACGAAGGCCCTATTGGCGAGCGATATTCTTTTTTAAATCGAGGGATACCTGCATTGACAACATACAATGGGGCTGATAGAAGCAGTCAAGAAGAGTACATGAAAGCCTGCACACTAGAGCGCATAAATTATCCAACTGGGGGTAGCACAGAATTTGAATACGAGATACACTCATTTGAGCATTTGGGAGTCACATTCTCAGGAGGTGGATTAAGGATTAAAAAAACAAAAGATTATCCTGGTTCATCGACTCAAAGTCCTGTAGTAAATAGTTATGAATACATTGATGAAAACGGAAATACAACAGGAACAGTTGGAGGAATTCCACAACTTGCATATATATGCTCAACCCCAGATGCTAATGACATTTATGCTCATCCCATGCGAGCAGGATTAAGCCGGAACGGCTTAGGTGTTGTTGATGGAAGTTGGATTGGATATAAATCGGTGAAGAAACGTGAAGGTGCTGGAAATGGGCACACCATTTCTGAGTTTACAAACCACAATGATCAACCTGATATTGAAACTCAATTCATGTCTGGCGTAGATGTATATCAAGAAGATATAAGCGATTGGTTTCTTCCAGTACTTTGGCAATATGACAAATGGCCATTCTTGCCTTCTAATTCTCGGCATTTAAGGAGAGGAATTATCAAATGTTTTGAAGTCTATAATGAAAACGGTGTTTTACTAAATCAAGAAAAATCCGATTATGACTTTGTTACAAAGGATCAGTTCTCATACGAAATGAGACCTATATTTAGTTTCGATAAATACGGTGAGCTTGCTTGCCAAAGTGAATACACTGTCAGTACCATTAATCAAGACTTCGAGAAAGCTTGTCTTATAGGCAAAGAGATTAGCACATATGGAGTGCTAAAAAATATTACTTATGAGTATGGACCAGATCATGAAAAACCAATATTGATGACATCTTCTAATAGTGATGGATCAATTACTGTTACGAAAATAAAATATGCCTATGATTATCGTATTGAGCATGGTGAATTTACAAGTTATCAAGGGGAAGCACTATTAGAGCTTCAAAATCAACAAAGAAACCCACCGATTGAAATTCAAACATTTAAAACTAATACCTCGACAGGTGAATCTCAGATTTTATCTGGAAGTATTATAGAATATAGAAAGTTTGGGAACATTACTATGCTACATAAAGGTTATTCAATGGCCATTGGACAATATGAAACAGTAACATCGTTAAACGAGCGTTTTTCTGATTACCTTCCAAGTTTGGAATGGGAAAAAGATCCTTCATACTACCAAACAATTTCATTTGAAGACTTTAACCCTCAAGGTAGACCCTTGTCCATTAAAAGATCCAACTCTTCAACAAGCGAGTCATTTCTATGGAACGATGATACAAATGAATTATTAGCTCTTTTCATTAATGCTTCTCCCTCGGAAGTTGCTTTCACTGATTTTTCACCAAACACATTTGAAAATGACAATTCGTTAGTAGTCTTTGACGCAGGGGCTGGAAAATTTAATTCTCACCAAGCCATCATGCCAAACTCAGGTGAAGAAGAGACTGCATGGGGGCCTTCTATTAAGATAGTTCCAGAAGAACAATCTGGAAAATATATTGCTCGTGCATGGGTAAAAGTTGATGCTTCTAGTTATGTTGAGAATAGTGCAAAACTGGCAATATCTACTTTCAACGCAGGGGTTGGGGGTCATGAAGTTTTTCCTACTGGAGTTTCTAGTTCGTGGAAATCCCAAGGAATACAATATCAGCAGGGAGAATGGGAAGTATACGAAATAGAGATCGACCTAGACCTTATTAAAGCTGAAAGCAGCTCTACAGAAACATTAGGTATTCGTTTTCATATTTATGGGACTAATACTCAAAGTTCGATTCAAATTGATGCTCTATCTCTTCATCCGTCTGACGGAATTATGTCATCGTTTAGCTACAATGAACGTGGAGAGGTTATCTCAAAGTCAGGTAATACTGGTTCTGTTAGTTCTTACGAATACGACGCCTTTGATCGGCTTATTCTGTCGAGAGATAATGACGAGAACATACTTCAGCTTATAAACTATAATTACACAAATCATTAAAACTAAATAAGTCTTAAATCATGAAAAAGCTTAGTTTAACCATATTTGCCATCATCATCTTGATTTTTCAAGTAAGAACTCAAAGTCAAGGAGAAAATTATATTTACACGACTGTTCCTCACGAAGCTGTTCAAACTATTAGTGATTTGGACCTGCTTCCTCAAAGTCAAAAAACGTCTTCTATTTCATATTTTGACGGTTTGGGAAGGTCAAAACAGGAAATATCCCAAGGGTTATCTCCAAAAGGAAAAGATATAGTCAAGCCCATAGTATATGACTCCAATGGGAATAGGCTTAAAGATTATCTTGCCTTTGCAACAAATGGTAGTGCTGGAAATCTGGTTTCAAGTGTGTTAGGCAGACAGGAGGTGTTTTATAATTCAGCACATAGGGTCTCTCATACTCAGTATGCTTTTAGTGAAGTCAAGCTTGATAACTCTCCTATTAGAAGAGTCGTAGAGAAGAGTAGCCCAGGAACCCAGTGGAACATTAATGATGGGCATACTGCAAATAGCAATGTAGTCATAAATACAGCTGATGAAATTATCCATTGGAGTATTGGTTCTTATGGTCAGTTAGTGTATAACGGTAATTACTCTGCTAACAGGCTCGTTGGGTACGAAGTAATTGATGAAAATGGAACGATTTCTCAAGTATTTTCTATAGCTTCAGGATTAGAAGTTTTGTCTAGAAGAAAACTTGAGAATGAATGGATAGAGACATATTCTGTTTACAATGCCAAAGGGCAGTTACGATTTATTATTCAGCCACAAGGAATAGAACATTTTCGTAATGCGGGGCTTACGGTGCAACAAGCTCTAACAGGCGATGTGTTTCATAGATTTGTTTTCATCTACAAGTATGACAATAAAGGAAGAGTCATAAAGAAAAAAATACCTGGAGCTCATTGGATAGAATATTACTATAATGATCTTAACCAAGTTGTTTTAATCCAAGACGGAAATCAAAAACTTGCTAATGATTTCTCATATAAGAAATACGACGTTCACGGTAATATCATTATGACAGGAATCTTCGACGCTGATGTGTACAACTATAGTATTGATCGAGATATTATTGAATCTCTCATTCAATCTTCGTCTGAATTATGGGAAACTCCATCTGGTGAATACTTTGCGACAAATCAGGGCTATTCTAATCAAGCTTTCCCTTCAGGAGGACTCAACATGCTCACTGTTAACTATTATGATGACTATGATTTTAATCGAGACGGAGCAGATGACTATGTGTTTAACATGAACGATTACCTTCCTGTATATTCAGAAGCTTTGGGGGATCCAACAGGAACTGCACCTTCGATAATCACAAACACTCCTCGAAAGATTACAAGAGGTCACCTCACATGTACAAAATCTAAAATACTTAATGGGCCAAAAGAAGGAATATGGATTTCTACAGTAAGTTGGTTTGATGACAAAGGTCGTGAAATACAAACCTTCAATCACAATTATATCAATGGATACAGTAGACTAGACAGTTTCTATGATTTTTTGGGAGAAATCGTACATAGTAACCTTTATCATGTAGGTGATCCAGATAATGATGGAAACATTGAATCAGCAAATGTTAAAACAAGGAATGTATATGATCATGCGGGAAGATTACTAAAAACCTATAGTCAATTCAATGATCAGATTCCCGTATTAATGGTGGAAAACCATTATAACGAAATTGGACAATTGATTGAAAGTAATTATCATTCAGAAGTGTTGGGGAGTTATCTTCAATCAGTAGATTTTAGTTATAACCCTCGAGGATGGCTAACACACATTAATAATTGTGATCTAGAAAATGATGATCTTTTTACTGATTTTGAGGGCGTAAATTATGACCACATTCAAACTGAGCTAAAGACTATTAAGCTTAATCTAGATGAGGTGCACAATGATGGTACGCTTCAAGTTCAATTGACAATAGTTGCTGATAGAGAGGTAACCGTTAAGGAAAAAGAGTCTACAAATACAAAAACTGTTACTAAGACAGATACAAGGGATCAAAATGTAAAAACCAAAGAGCCAGATGCATCAGGAAGTGATCCTGTCTATGAAAGCTTATTAGCTCTTTCAAGCCAGAACATAGAGCTTGACCTCAATGATATTGAAATTGAGGCAGGAATGACAACGGCTCAGGTATATGGAGTTGCTGAACAAAAATTAGAAGCCGAATTAAAAAAATTCAATGTGACCGATACACGAACAAAAGATCTCTTAAAATCTCGTGTTGGTGAATACCTTGTTCAGAGAATGGGTAATGTCTATTTCAATAACGATGACAATGACCTCTGGGGAATGTGCATCGAGTACAACACTACCTCTGAGAATTTCTCAAATGATCCATTGTATAATGGAAATATAAGTGAAGTTCATTGGAAAAATGGGTTAGATAATGTCAAAAGAGCATATGGTTATACCTACGATGACTTAAGTCGTTTCAAGAGTGGGACACATAAGGCCTATAGTCCAGCAACAAATACCTGGAACCTCGAATTAGGGGATTATAACGAGTTTGGGTTAGAATATGATGCCAATGGAAACATCCAAACATTAAAGCGAAATGGATTTACAAATACTACAGACCAATTTCAACTAATGGACGATTTGGTATATTCATATAAAGGAAACCAGCTTCAAGCTGTTCAAGATAATTCATTGTATGAAAATGAAAATCATTTTGACTTTACTGATGGTGCAGATCTTGCAGAAGAATACCTATATGATGCTAACGGAAACATGATTGAAGATAAAAATAAAGGCATTTCTTCAATTAGTTACAATCATCTAAACCTGCCTGAATCAGTTCTTTTCTCCTCTGGTGAGAAAATCGAATTTATTTATGATGCTAATGGAATTAGACGCCATAAGATTTCCATGAATGCCATTGATCAAATAAACAATTCATACTACGACGGGGCATTTCATTACTCGGGTACTCAAATTAGTTTTATCCAACAGAGTAAAGGAAGGGTGGTTCCAGTGGAAAATCAAGGAGTTACTACATATCAATACGAGTATCATTATATTGATCATCAAAATAATACTAGGCTATCATACTCGGATTTAGATCATAACGGTCAAATTGACCCCGAAACAGAAGTATTACAGTTAAATGATTATTACCCCTTCGGATTGGAACATCAGGGACATTCAAACTGGCAACAGATTGGAGCAAACCACCCGTATAAATTCCAAGGGCAAGAAGTACATCAAGATTTTGGATTGAACTGGAATCAATTTAAATGGAGAAACCATCAAGCTGATATAGGGAGGTTCTTTACCGTTGATCCATTATCTGAAGACTATACACATAACTCAGTTTATGCCTTCAGTGAAAACAAACTACTTGACCATATAGAGCTTGAAGGGCTTGAAGGAGTTCCAACAAGTAAAACAGCCTTTGTATACTATGTTGGTGGTGATAATTTTGATTTTGGAGGACTTCTAGGTCATACAGGTGCAGGAGTCTATAATCCAAACTATCCTGATAACACTACTTTATATGGACCCTTTTCAGGAAGCGATAGGAATGATCAAGAGCGAGTTGGTCAGGATGGATCAAGCTACCTAGGTAATAGCGAAGCAAATACTATCAAGCAATATCTAGATGATGGGGAAATCGTACAAAGAACTCATTATGATCTTCCTAAAAACGTGCTGGATAATTTTGAATCAATTGTAGAAGGTGTTGTACGAAACCAATCCGAAGACGGTTTTTGGTGCACTTGTCAAGTAAGTAATGCCTTAAAAGAAGCGTTTGTCGCAGCAGGATATACAGAAGAGGAAGCAGATGAATTTGTCGGAAAAATTGTCTACTATACTTCACCAGAGGAATTAACTCTAGGTGAGGTGTACGAAACAGGAAGCACCAATGTAGATAAATTTTATAAAAAGGATGGGAAATATTACCATGATCAAACTACTATATATGGGAAATCAGAAGACGGAGAATTAATTAACTTTACAACCACTAGAGAAATCACAGATTTTAATCTCTATTTTAGTACTTCAGCTTTATACTAGGCAACACTAAAAGAGCACTCTATACATATGAAAAAATGGGTTAAAATATTGTTATGGATTTTAGGTTCAACCCTGACACTATTAACTATTGGATTCGTTGGCATACATCTTTGGCTATCTACAAAATGGACTGATTTTTATACAGAATCGGAAATGAAATTCATGACAAGCCAGATTGATTCAGCACATGTACTCCCAGAAAATTTTTATACTGCATACGACAGATTATTTCCTGACCAGCGAGATAGAAGTGTTGCTAAAATGAGTCTACAGGGAATTTGGTATTCATTGACAATGAACAGTGATAGATTGCTGAACTATAAGCAATGTAATTGTATTCAAGCAACTAATTTTTTTGAAAGCAAAGTACCAATCGATTACCATAGTTGGACTGCATATATTACAGCTCATGGATTTGAGAAATATACAGAAGAGAGCAAATGTCTAGACTACGTTTATGATCAATTGCCAATCGATAGCTTAGCGATACAATACTTTAAAAAACCAATTCAAGAACTTACAATAAAGCAAAGCGCAGAGTTGATTTTAAGGCTTCAAAAACCAACATTGTATGATAAAAGACCTGATCTTTTAGAAAAAGAATTACAAGCAAGAGTAGATTAAAGTATTTGACTATTCTTAGGAGTAATTTCATGTTAAATACCTCCAATTTAGATGTCACTTTATTATTAAATAAAGCGCTAGTGTAAATTCCAGAGCCTTTTACCCACCGATTCCAGAAATTGATGACCACATTTAGTGGATCAGTGTTATAGGATTTTACACCTGATTGCATTTAAGAAATAGAATATGATGAATAACATTGATATTATGCATAAATTAATGAAGCTTTGTACTGACCAGAGTAAGCAGATTTTGGAAGAGGTGAATCAATTTTTTCCAGTTTGCTTTTATCTTGATGGGACAGAATATCGCCCCCTCATCTTTCAAGAGTGGTCTGGTAGTGCAAAGGAATATTTTCTTGAATTGAAAAAGGTATTTGAGGAAAGAGAAACAAAAAGTTATTGCATAGCAGTTGATATCGCAGTAACGGTTGATACCGGTGAAAAACTTAATGCAATCGAGCTGAATCTAACGTATGATAGGGTTGAGTATGCTAAATGTTATCATTATTATTCGAAAAATTCCACAGGTGTATATGAATATTCAGATTTAATTGAGCTGAATTAGTATCCTACAGCCTCCACAGGATTTATATAAGAAAATAGATAGAAATAAATGTGTTTAGGACAGTTAAAGCAATCATCAACCAGCTATATATAGGTTTCGGTTCAGGTATTTCATATTTCTTAATCCACGATATAAATGACTGAATCATGTTGTAAATATACATATCTATCAATATATTAAATAATACGTTTAATATATTTACTTCATCGGATGGTTTACAAGCTCAGAAATTTCAGTTTCCATCTTCTTCCTCACCCTCTCAGACTTACTCCCTCCATTCTGTATATACCGCTTCACCGTAGCCTCATCAACCTCAATCTTTTTTGCTAGATTTTTAATCGACAATCCATGCTTTTCTCGATGAATTCTGACAACGTCACCTACAGTTTCAGGATTTTCAGAAAATGGATGATAACCCAAGAATGAAATAATTCTTGGATAGGAACTAATCCGAATCACAAACCTATTTTCTTCCCAATTACGAATCGTCCATTCATTTGTACTCATAAGTCGGGCTATCTCAGTCTTGCATAGCCCCTCATCAAGCCGTTTCTTTTTCAGATGATCTCCCCAAGTTAGTAACTCTGTTGGATAGTTGGGATTTGTTGGTAGTAGGCCCTTTAGAGTGATTTCAGGGCAATTTGGTGTTTGGGGCACGCAACGGCAAGGATTCATAGATACCAACAACCCTAAGAAGGAATGCTTTTTAGTTCTCAAATGTGCTTTAAATATGACATGAGATTCAGTGTTAATCCCCCTTCTATGGGATTTGAGCGACATAAGGTACTGAATTAAAGGTGTTTGTGATATTTTCTTGAGTCTTGATCGAAATTCGCTCGTTTTTATCCAATCCTTGGAGTCAATTCTCTTTTTTCTCTAATGAGAGCAGCTGACAAGAGAATTAGAGGGAGTAAAAAAGGGACTCAACCAGAAAATCTAGTTGAGCCCCTTAGAGTGCCCAGAGCGGGAGTCGAACCCGCACGCCCATAAGGACACATGGCCCTCAACCATGCCTGTCTACCAATTTCAGCACCTGGGCAAAATGCTTTCGCCTTGTCTACGCCCCGATAACCATCAGGATTCAGCACTTGGGCGGGTACTTGATTCTAAAATCAATTTAGAAAAGGGCTGCGAAAATAGTAATTTTTAGGACGACAGCTGTTGAGCTTTGGTTCATAAATCGAAGAACAACGATTTAGGGGTAACCTCAGGAGGATAATTTAGCATAGTACTTACTTCGCACGCACAATCTCCTCATATGGGGAATTTTAGTAATAAAAAAAGCCCGATACTTAGTCGTATCAGGCTTTTTTGTGATCCCTCTGGGATTTTTATTAACACTTTCACGAACTGTAATTCGTGTCACGAACTACGGTTCCTCCTGAGAACGAATTGTTTACAACATTCCTTGAAAATGAAGATTTTAGCTTTGATGCGCAGTTTGATGCACATTCATAGTGACTTAAAAGTTGTAGATAGTACGTAAGAATCACCTGTCAATTATCAATTCTTTATTCCCACTTTTTCTTAGGAATTACCACTACCATTTTCATTTCAAATGCATTAGTTATTTGCGCCAATCAAATAATTGGTTTGGCAATGAAACGATTCAACAGCTCTCTTTTTATTCTCTCTTCATTAATTCTAACAATAGTTTTTTCCCTAAAAGTAAATGCTCAGTTAGACACGACACATTATATCCCTCCTCTTCATGGGAAGACAGATGTAAATGATCAATTCATTTACATATCTACACCTGAAACAACACCATTCGATGTAGAAATAACAGATGGAGGAGGTACACCTATTGCAGGAAGTCCATTTTCCGTGGTAAATGGAGCCCCAGTAAGAGTTGATCTGGGAACGGGAAGCTCTACTAAAATGCAATTTTCTGGAAACCAATTGAATAGTGTTAGATCTGATAAAGGACTAATTATGAAGGGAAGCAAACCCTTTTTTGTCAATTTTCGGAGTGTTGCTCCTAATCAAGCAGGTTCGTTTCTTGGAAAAGGAGGTGCAGGTTTAGGTACCACTTTTAGAATGGGGCAGATCATTAATAACAATACGTCTCAGGCAGATAAAAAGTCAAATTTCCTTGGTATTATGGCCACTGAGGATCAAACAACAGTGAAGATATCCAACTTTGACTCAGGAGTTACGTTTGCCAATGGTTCTGACTCAGACCTCACAGATGACAGCTTACAAGTAATCTTAAACAAAGGTGAAACTTACGTAGTATCCGTCTATTTAGGAGCAAACGAAGCAAATAGCACTGGGCTGCTTGGAGCGCTCATAAAATCCAATAGAAATATTGTTGTGACAAATGGATCATGGTTAGGGGGACAGTCTACTGCTGGTGTAAGAGATATATGTATTGAACAAAGTGTTCCAGTTACTCAAATTGGTTACGAATACATTTTTATGAAAGGTGAAGGGTCTTCAGTGATGGAAACCCCTATCATTATTGCTCATTATGAAAACACGGAAGTGATTATCAACGATGAAAGCTCGCCAGCTGCGACACTTCAGCCAGGTGAGTTTTATCAGATTTCTGACTCTAAGTTTTCTACTGATGGAGTCATGTCAGTAACTACTTCACAGCCAGCGTATGCTTACCAATCCATGGCAGGATCTTCTTCGGATGCTACAGGAGGATTGAACTTTGTGCCTCCTTTGCATTGTTTTGCACCAAATCAGGTGCTTGAAATAGCTGATGCACAAAAAGTGGGGTCAACAATAATTACTGCCTATGCCAATTTTGTTACCACTGCGGGAGCTTCTGTTTTTGTGAATGGTACTTCACCTTCTGCATCTTCTGGGCCATTTGATATTCCTGGACAACCTCAATGGAAAACTTACAGCGTACCCAATATCAGTGGAAATGTGTCTGTTTCAAGTACAGGAACTCTCTTCTTAAGTCATTTTGGAGCAGCTGGTTTTGTTGGTTTTGTTAGCTATTATTCAGGTTTTGGTTCATATCCAGGGATAAGACTTATTTCATCGAGTGATATCAATCCATGCGCTGGTAATGCCACTTTGGGAGTACCAGATGATTACGATACTTATCAATGGTACATTGATGGAATGTTGCAAGATGGGCAAACATCTCGCGAAATAATAGCTGAAACCGTTGGGTCATATACACTGGTTGTTAGTAGAGCCGGGTGTTCTGTTGAAACCTCCCCCTATCATATTCCCGAATGTCCTAAGGAGATTTGTGGCAACAACATTGACGATGATGGAGATGAATTGATCGATTGTGAGGATGAAGATTGTAATTCTGAATGTGACTCTGACGATGATGGACTGACTGATGGAGAAGAAGTAGACCATGGTACTGATCCAAACGATACAGATTCGGATGATGATGGATTAACCGATGGAGATGAGATTGAAGAAGGAACAGATCCTTTGGATGATTGTTCACCTGCTGCTGCCGTAGCGACCAATGATTGCGATGATGATGGGTTGACCACTACTGAAGAAAATGATTTGGGCACCGATCCAGATGATAGTGACTCTGACGATGATGGACTGACTGATGGAGAAGAAGTAGACCATGGTACTGATCCAAACGATACAGATTCCGATGATGATGGATTAACCGATGGGGATGAGATTGAAGAAGGGACAGATCCTTTGGATGATTGTTCACCTGCTGATGCAGTAGCAACCAATGATTGCGACGATGATGGGTTGACCACTACTGAAGAAAATGATTTGGGCACCGATCCAGATGATAGTGACTCTGACGATGATGGACTGACTGATGGAGAAGAAGTAGATCACGGTACAGATCCAAACGATCCAGATTCGGATGACGATGGATTAACCGATGGAGATGAGATTGAAGAAGGGACAGATCCTTTGGATGATTGTTCACCTGCTGATGCAGTAGCAACCAATGATTGCGACGATGATGGGTTGACTACTGCTGAGGAAAATGAGCAAGGCACTGATCCAGATGATAGTGACTCTGACGATGATGGACTGACCGATGGAGAAGAAGTAGACCATGGTACTGATCCAAACGATACAGATTCGGATGATGATGGATTAACCGATGGGGATGAGATTGAAGAAGGAACAGATCCACTCAATGATTGTTCACCAGCTGATGCTGTGGCGACCAATGATTGCGATGATGATGGGTTGACCACTACTGAAGAAAATGAGCAAGGCACCGATCCAGATGATAGTGACTCTGACGATGATGGACTGACTGATGGAGAAGAAGTAGACCATGGTACTGATCCAAACGATCCAGATTCGGATGATGATGGATTAACCGATGGAGATGAGATTGAAGAAGGAACAGATCCTTTGGATGATTGTTCACCTGCTGATGCAGTAGCAACCAATGATTGCGACGATGATGGGTTGACTACTGCTGAGGAAAATGAGCAAGGCACTGATCCAGATGATAGTGACTCTGACGATGATGGACTGACCGATGGAGAAGAAGTAGACCATGGTACTGATCCAAACGATACAGATTCGGATGATGATGGATTAACCGATGGGGATGAGATTGAAGAAGGAACAGATCCACTCAATGATTGTTCACCAGCTGATGCTGTGGCGACCAATGATTGCGATGATGATGGGTTGACCACTACTGAAGAAAATGAGCAAGGCACCGATCCAGATGATAGTGACTCTGACGATGATGGACTGACTGATGGAGAAGAAGTAGACCATGGTACTGATCCAAACGATCCAGATTCGGATGATGATGGATTAACCGATGGAGATGAGATTGAAGAAGGAACAGATCCTTTGGATGATTGTTCACCAGCTGATGCAGTAGCGACCAATGATTGCGATGATGATGGGTTGACCACTACTGAAGAAAATGATTTGGGCACCGATCCAGATGATAGTGACTCTGACGATGATGGACTGACTGATGGAGAAGAAGTAGACCATGGTACTGATCCAAACGATCCAGATTCGGATGACGATGGATTAACCGATGGAGATGAGATTGAAGAAGGAACAGATCCTTTGGATGAAGATTCTGATAATGATGGAGTTAACGATCTAACTGAAGTCAACAACAATACGGATCCATCAGACCTATGCAGCCCAATTCCTTGTGATATAATTGTGAATGAAGTTTTATCTCCAAATGGTGATGAAATCAATGACACTTGGCTCATTGGTGGAATTGAGAAACATCCAGGAACCCTAGTGAAAATTTATAATAGGTGGGGGAATCATGTATATACCAATGAAAATTACGACAACTCATGGGATGGTGAAGGCAACGAAAATGGAGCAGGAACTTTACCTGTTGGTACTTACTTCTATATCATTGAGTTTCCTCCAAAAGATGGCTTAAATCCACAGCAGGGCTACTTATACCTTCAACGATAACAGTTTACTGATAATTAATAAAATATAAGCATCATGAAAAAAATCGAAAGGCTTTTAACATATGATATACTCTTGCTCTGTCTACTACTGGCGAGTACTTTTCACCTCAGGGCTCAGCAAGATCCTATGTTTTCTCAATATTTCTTTAATCCCATTTCCGTGAACCCAGCCTATGCAGGATCAGCAGACCTTTTAAATATAAAATTTCTTGCTCGAGAGCAGTGGCTAAGTCTCGATGGAAGACCTAGAACACAAACATTTACTGTTCAATCCCCTCTTAGGAACGAAGCCATGGCTATAGGTCTTTCTACCATTAATGATAAAATTGGGCCTGTCAATTCTATATCATTTACTGGTGATTTTGCCTACCGAATGAATATCACATCGACTAGCAGATTATCTTTAGGAATTAAAGCAGGAGTTAATATATTCCAAGCCGACCTTACAAGTCTTCAAGGGGCCACAGATGATCCTTTATTTGATCAGGATATTTCCGCAAAACCTTTGTCCAATTTTGGTTTTGGAACTTACTATTGGGATGAACGCTATTATATCGGGTTATCCATACCCAAGCTTATTCGAAATGATATTTCAACAGACGATGTACTGATGTCTCAGGCGCTAACAAAAAGACATTTTTTCTTATCTGGAGGATACGTCTTTGATTTGACCAAAGATTTGAAATTGAAGCCAACAGCTTTGATCAGATTGGTAAAAGGAGCTCCTGTATCTACAGAGGCTACAGTGAATTTACTGATTAAAGAATCATTGTGGGCTGGTGTGATGTATCGATTAAAAGATGCACTGGGAATTATGTTGTCATACAAGATCAATCAAAAATTTAGAATTGGATATTCATTTGATCAAAGTCTTAGTGCCTTGAATAATTACAACAAAGGCACTCATGAATTGATGCTCTCTTTTGATTTTAAATTTGAAAAGCAAGGATTGCTTTCTCCGAGATTCTTTTAACCTAAAGCACACATTATGTCATTTAACAAATATGTTTATTTAGTCCTTTTTGCACCTGTATATATTTTGGCAACGCATTGCAACGCCGTTTCCTCAAACTTGTGTAATTATACGCTTAAAGTGTCTGATTTAAAAAAAGATTCTGTCAACTACGATAAAATTGATAAGGAGGAAAGGAGTCTTCAACGAATAGAGAAAAAACAACAATTGATGGCGCACCATGAAGTAATCGAAATTGGTCTACGTCTTATTAGAAAAAACAAGATCGATTCTTTATCTGTTGCCCGCGTTCTAGCCGAAAGTTATTTGAAGATCTCTCAACCAGCTGAGGCAGCAAAATGGTATAACGTTTTGATTCAGAACGATTCAACTCCAGAAGATCTATTTAACTATGCACAAGCGGAGCTAAGCAATCAGAATTATAAAAAAGCAGACGAGCTGATGAAACAGTTTTATCAATTGAAACAATCAGATTCTAGAGCCATAGCATATCAAAAAAATGCCAAAGACAGAGAATTGAAACAGGCGAATTCTAAGGACGTTCAGATGACCCGAACTGAGTTCAGTACTGATTTTTCGGATTTTGGTGTTTCGTGGTTTGGTGATCAGATTATTTATGCATCTGCTAAAGATGAAGGGTTGCGAATTAAGAATAAGTACAAATGGACAGATGAACCATTTTTAGACATGTATGTTCATAATTTGAATGAAGAAAACCCGATTGAACAAAAGCTGAGTGGGGAGGTCAATTCAAAGTACCATGAGGCTAATTGTACTTTATCTCCAGATGGTGAAATGCTCTATTTCACAAGAAACAATAGCGCTAAAGGGAAGAGACAAAAGAACGCTGAAAATCTGATCGATTTGAAAATTTACATAGCAAAAAAGTCTGGAAACGACTGGGGAAAGATTAAGGAATTTGAACATAATGGAGATTATTCTACTGGCCACCCGACTCTATCTAGAGATGGTCAGGTCATCTATTTTACTTCAGATATGCCAGGAGGAATTGGAGGTACGGATATTTATAAATCTAAATTGCTAGAAGATGGAAGTTGGAGCTCCCCTGAGAATTTAGGCGCCCCTATAAATACGGAAGGAAACGAAATGTTCCCTTTTATTGCCTATGATGGAATATTATATTTTGCTTCGAACGGTCAGTGGGGACTGGGTGGACTTGATATTTTTAAAGCTGAAATGTATCAAGAAACCATGCTTGTAGAAAATCTTGGTGCTCCATTTAACTCTGAGAAAGATGATTTTTCTTTCATTATCAACACCGATAATACTGAGGGATATATTTCATCCAACAGAAATTTAAATACTGGAGATGACATATATCATTTTTCCCAAGTTCCCGATTATTCAAAGACCATTGAAGGCATGGTAATGAATAAGGAAACTTTAGAGCCTATATCAGATACAAGATTAATACTGTATAATGAATTAGATCAGAAGATAACTGAGAAAGTGACTTCTACAGATGGAAAATTTACATTTGATATCAGCGACTTGAATCATGATCCATATATCAAAGCTATAAAGACAAATGGTTTTTGGACGGAATTTACTTCCGACCAGATCTTCTGCATGAAAGGAAAAAAGGTTGAGCTTGAACCCATTTTATTAGAAGATTTGTCCTTCTATGTCGAAGGTCAATTTGCAGATAAACTTTCTGGAAAGCCAATAAAGGGAATGGAAGTTTTTTTGACTAATAAATATACTGGATTGACACACTCTAACACAAGCGATTTACATGGAAATATTCAATTGAACATGCAACCTGAGACTGGTTACAATATATTAGCTCATAAAGAGGGTTGGTTTGATATCAAGTCAGATGTAATCACTGGTAAATCCATTGGTGAAATGGATCTTTCAGAGTTAATGGAAACAGAGTTTTATGAATTGAAAATAAATAAAACAATAAGAATTGATAATATCAATTACGACTACAACAGTGCCGATATTCGGAAGGATGCCGCAGTGGAACTAGACAAAATTGTGAAGCTATTAAAAGACAATTCTTCTGTGGTTATAGAGTTTGGTTCTCACACAGATTCCAGAGGAAGTGATTCATACAATTTGGACTTGTCTGAACGACGAGCAAAATCTGCTCAAGAATATTTGATCAGTAAAGGAATTCCAAAATCACGTTTAGCATTCAAAGGATATGGTGAAACACAATTGATCAATCATTGTAAAAATAGTCAAGAATGTTCTGACATTGAGCATGAAGAAAATAGGCGGACCGAATTCAAGGTGTTAAGAATAGAAGACAATGAAAACTAAATATTTAGGTCTGCATCAACTGATGCGCATTACGGTAGATTTACAAATACAAAACCCTGACAATCAGTCTGTTGTCAGGGTTTTTTGGTGATCCCTCTGGGGCTCGAACCCAGGACCCTATCCTTAAAAGGGATATGCTCTACCAGCTGAGCTAAGAGATCTTCTCAATCTTTTTTGAGGGTGCAAATGTAATATGATAAATCTGAATAAAAAAAAGAAAAGTTGAACTATTTACAGACTTTTTTAAATTCTCTTATTTTGCCATTGGAGCCCGCTTGAATTCCTTCTCTCTATCAAACAAATAGCGATAAGTGGCAAGTTTTCGGTAAACTGTTGCGCCCAAATTGTCGCACACTTTTATCATTTTTGGGTTGAAGTCTCCTATCCAGGTCATTACGGTTTGATTGTAGACGCCAGTAGGCACAACATTTTGTTCAGCATATTTAATCAAAGCAGCTTCGATTCCCTTTCCATGATATTCTCGGTCTACGCCAAAAACAATTCCAACCATGGTGTTGGATACCTTCCTCCATTTGTAGTACAGGAACTTGAGCTTGCCTATTAGATTTAGGTTTCCATTAACATATTTGAACATATCATTCAACTCGGGGATATTGATATAGAATCCAATGGGTTTCTTCTTGTGATATGCAAAAATCAGAATATCGCGATCCATTATGGGCTTTAGCGCTTTCATGGTTCTTTGTGCTTGAGCACGTTTCATGGGGGCGAATCCATGATGTCCTCCCCAGGCATTGTTATATACAGTTAGAAAATCATCTCCTATTTGTTCAAGCGACTTTCCTCGACAGTTATTTACATGATAATCTCTATTTAGCTCTAGGATGTTATTTTTTCTTTCAAAAATATCTTGTAGAGGTATGTGCATGTCTCGGTAATAAACCAATTGGTGGTAATAGGATTGAAAGCCATAGTCCTCCATAAATTTCATGTAGTATGGAGGGTGGTGGTTCATTCCATAGGTGTTTTGATCCTCGAAATTTTCTATGAGTGTACCCCAATATTGATTTTTCTCACCAAAGTTGATGATTCCATCTGCAGCTTCCATTCCTTCAGATTTCAACCAATTAATGGCAGTATCGAATAACAGAAAGGCCACTTGCTTGTCTTCAATAGATTCGAAAAACCCGATCCCTCCAGTAGGTTGTTCCATGCCTTTAGAATACTTTTTATCTACAAAAGCGGCCACTCTACCAACGATTCGGTTATTGTCTTTTATTAACCATCGTTGTGCTTTTCCAGTTTTAAACGCACGGTTTTTTGCAGGATCAAATACCTTTTCGATATCCTGTTTAAGAAAGGGAACAAAGTTTTTTTGATTTTTATAGATCTCACGTCCGAACAATACCCATGCTTTCGCATCAGCTCCTTCCTTTACTTCGATAACATTCAACATTGAACAAAATTAGAACAAGGGCGAATTTAGACATTTTTTAGTGGTAAATTTCAAGGGTGAAATTGGATGGCTAAATTCGATTTTACCTATAAAACAGAAAACAGAAAAAATGACTAAAACGGTGATTCTTACCCTTGCTTTGCTTACAAATTATTTACTACTGGGACAAGAAGAAGTGATTCGGAATGCCACTATTGATACCTGTGAGGGAATTCTGATAGATACAGGAGGAACCATAGAGGGATATTCTGATAATGAAAGTTTTACAATGACTATTTGTGCAGAATCCTCTGAAGCGGTTATCAATCTTTATTGGGATACCTTTAATCTAGGTGTTGGAGATGAGTTGATTATTTATGACGGGCAGGATACTTCAAATCCACTAATAGGAACTTACATCTTAGCAGATTTAGAATCTACAACGATTTCCAGTTCTATGGATGGGTGTCTTACTTTGGTTTGGTCCTCAGATTCTGAAGGTAGTGGTGACTTTAGCGCTGAAATTTCATGTGGCACTCCATGTGAACCCCCTACTGCAATTGTAACTCATGATTTTGAGCTGCCGAATAAGATTTGTGTGGGAGAAGAGTTCTCTATAGATGCTTCTTTTTCTTTTGCCGCACTAGGAATGTCCCTTGAATCATACGAATGGAATTTTGGTGATGGATCAAATGATACGTTTGATTCGCCGATTATTACTTATTCTTATGATACCCCTGGATCTTATATGGTGCAACTTGAGGTAACTGATAACGCGGGTTGTAGCAATACAAACTCCATCAACATTTTAATTCAAGTAAGTACGATACCGTCATTTGAAGGAACTACAAATGATATTACTGTTTGTCCAGGAGTGGAATTAGTTCTAAACGGCCAAGTGTCACCTCAAGCTTGGGCAAATGATGTTATTCCAGATATTGATATAGATGACCCGCTTAAGCTAGCTGATCTTATTAACAAATGTTTTATTTCAGAAGCAAAAGTTAGTGGGTTTGATATCAATGATTCTATTTCTGAGGTAGCTGGTGTTGCTAATCTTTTCATAAATATGGAGCATTCTTATATGGGTGATTTATCAATTAGATTAATATGTCCAAATGGACAATCTCTGATAACTCATGCCGAAGGAGGAAATGGTGTGTATATAGGAGAGCCAATTGATGATGAATCTCAGCCAGAGCTATCTGGTATAGGTTATGACTATTTCTGGTCATCAGATACTACTGAACCTTCATGGGTAGATTGGACAGTTCAAAATGATATGGTAAGTCCAGTTCCTTCAGGCATATATGCAAGTCAGGAACCATGGGAAAATCTTGTTGGTTGCCCTATAAATGGGGTGTGGACTTTAGAAATCTGCGATAGATTTGCTTCAGATAATGGATTTGTTTTCGATTGGTCAATAAATTTTGATTCTTCTTTTTATAATGTTGGCTCACCTTTTACCCCGAGTTTTGGAGCAGAATGCGACAGTACATATTGGGTCTCCAATGATATAAATGTAGATGAATTTAGTTCAGATTGTGACTCAGTCACTGTGAGCTTTTCTGAAGAAGGGGAATACATTTTTACTTACAATGCAATTGACAATCATGGATGCCTCTATACTCATGATGTAGAAGTTATAGTTTCAGACATTAATATCTCCACTTCATTGGATGAGCCGACTGTTTGTCTTAATGAATCTTTTTTAATTAGTAGTGATATAGAATCTTCTGCTGGGCAATTTCAAAATTTGATTTACAGTTGGGTGCCATCAGAACCACTACTAGATACTGTATCAAATGCTGCATACTCGCCATTTGGAGTTGAAACAGAAACCGTATTTATTGTAACTGCATTTCCTGAAGGATTTCCAGAGTGTGCTGTTTCTGACGAAGTGACTATAACTCCCTTGTCTTCACCAACGACAAGCTATGAAATGTCTGATTGGTGTCCATCAGAGAGTTCTATTTTAACTGCAGTCCCTGAAGGAGCAGTTGATTCATTGAACTGGTTTACATTTGTGGAAGGAGAGTATTTGGGAAACACCCCAACCATAACAGTTTTGGAAGGAGGAAACTACTTGTTGACCGTTTTTGGTTGTGATAATCAATCTGATAGCGATACACTATTTGTGGAGGCTGTACTGTGTAGTGATGTATCGATATTCGAATTATCTGCTGATGGTAAAGAAGCCATCCCTCTTTTGTATCAATCTGGATATGCGAGTCAAGCAAAACTTTCTGTTTTTGATAGGACTGGAGCTTTGGTTCTGGAAGAAGTGAATTACCAAGGAAACTGGAGGTCTTATGGGCACCAATTGGTAAATGGTGTTTATGTTTATTCATTGAGTTTATCTGATGGTAGAAAGGAGCGAGGTATGATTCCCGTTTTTGAATAAAAAAATAATAAATGAAATTATGGGGAGCTGCACAGATTGTAGCTCCCCTTTTATTTTTGGAGGTATGAAATATTTTGATGAATTAGTTCGGTATTCTAGGCTATTGGCAGAAGAGAAAGACTATGAGATGAAGCGTTATGAAGAAATGCTTAAAAATAAATCCATACATGAAAGAAAGGCCTCAGGAAGATGTCTCTACCCATTAACCGTAGCGGATACAAAATATGGATTGGCAGGAGCTGTAGAGCTCCATATAGAACTAGACAAAGAAATCGATACAAGCTTCTTTAATTCAGGTGCGATGGTGTCTATATTTAAAAGCCCTGACAACCTTAAAACGGAGCATATCATTAATGCAGCTGTTAAAAGCCTAAAACGAGAGAAATTAGTGCTACTGGTGATGTCAGATAACATTCCAGAAGATCTTGAAGATAAGATAGGAATTGACGTTACAGTGGATGATAGAACATATAAAGTAATGGAGCATACTCTTAATTATTTTATCAATACTGAGGATAATGAGGAGAAGCAATTACTGAAGAAGTTCTGGGGAGATCAAGAACTTAAGCCGTTAAAAATTGAAGAGTCTTTTAATTCACAAAAACTAAACGAATGGCAGAATAAAAGTGTTGAATTGAGTATGCACTCTGAGGATTATATGGCCATTCATGGTCCTCCAGGAACAGGGAAAACCACCACTTTAGTACAATGTATTAAACAGGCGGTAAAGAAAGAAGGGAAAACGCTAGTCACAGCAAATAGTAACGCGGCTGTAGATCACTTGGTGAGGTGCATGATCAAAGAAGGGTTGGATGTAGTTCGTATAGGGAACCTTGCAAGAATAGATGCCGATGTGCAAAAAGCACAAATAGATGTGAGAATTCAGGATGATCAGAAGTATAAGCTTGTCAAAGAGCTGAAGAAAAGAGCCATTGACTACAGAAAAAAGGCTGAGAAATTCAAGCGTTCATTTAATTCTGAGGATAGAGAAAACCGTAGATTATGGTATAGAGAAAGCAGAGATCTTATTGCTGAAGCACGTGAAACAGAGAAGTATCTGATCCAAAAAACAATAGAGAATGCACAAGTCGTTGCTACCACGTTAATAGGTAGCGATTCAGAAGTGCTCCGGTCATTTAAATTCCAGACAGCTTTTGTAGATGAAGCTGCTCAAGCACTTATCCCTGCGGCTTTAACACCATTGAAAAGAGCCAAAAAACTAGTGTTGGCTGGAGATCCTTTTCAATTACCTCCTCTGGTGAAGAATGATAAAGCAGCAAAGAATGGTCTAGATATTTCGCTGTTGGAGTTGTTAATGTCAAACTCCATGGTTCGAACTCAGAAATTGAAAATCCAGTATAGAATGGACGAATCCATCATGGAATTCAGTAATCTACAGTTTTATGAAGGGGAATTGATGGCTCATGATTCTGTAGCTACTCATGGCATGAGGAATAATGGGTACCAACCAGTAGAATTTATAGATACTGCAGGTTGTAACCATAATGAGGAGTCCTCAAAGAGTGGGCGTAGTCTTCGGAATGCAGGTGAGGCTGAAATTATTCAAGCTAGAATTGCGGAGTTTGGAGAACTTAAAGGGGTGTCATTGGGAATAATATCACCTTATCGAGGGCAAGTGAATTACTTGAAAGAGCAACTTTCTGATTATGAAGAAAGCATTAATACTGTTGATGCTTTTCAAGGGCAGGAGAGAGACATCATTATAGTATCTCTTGTGCGAAGCAATGAAGATAGTATCATAGGTTTTTTAAGAGATTATAGAAGAATGAATGTAGCCATGACTAGGGCACGTAAAAAACTGATCCTAATAGGAGATAGTGCTACTATAGGAGGAGACAAGTTTTATTCGAAATTTCTGGAGTTTGCAGAGGAAAAAGGAACGTATCGAACAGCTT
The DNA here is from genome assembly GCA_965224545.1 of Flavobacteriales bacterium. Taxonomy (GTDB): domain Bacteria; phylum Bacteroidota; class Bacteroidia; order Flavobacteriales_D; family Sanyastnellaceae; genus ASP10-05a. The sequence continues at coordinate 1,014,723 of CBDCZM010000001.1, forward strand.
GGGAGTACGCTAGCTATTAAGCTTTTATTTCCCATCTCCTTTAAGAACGGTAAGAATTGTATAGAACAGTATTTTGAAATCGACTGACAACGACATGTTCTCAATATAGATGACATCGTATTTTAGTCGCTGAATCATTTGATCAACGTTTTCAGCATATCCATACTTTACCTGTCCCCAACTAGTAATTCCGGGTCTTACTTTTTGTAAATGTCGGTAATGAGGGGCTTTTTCCATAATTTGATTGATGTAATGTTGTCTTTCAGGACGGGGGCCAACCAGCGCCATATCCCCCTTTATAACATTAAAAAATTGTGGAAATTCATCTAATCTAGTTTTTCTTAAAAAGCGTCCTAGTTTGGTGATTCGTGCATCCGAACTACTGCTTAGTTGAGGACCATTGGCCTCTGAGTTTTCAAACATAGTTCGGTATTTATATATTGTAAAAGGTTTTCCATGAATCCCAATTCGCTGCTGTTTAAATAGAATGGGGCCTGAAGAACTCATTTTTACTAGAATCGCTAAAGTGATATAGACAGGAGAAAGAAGAATAATTGCAAAGGCAGAAAAACTTAAGTCTATAAACCGTTTAAGAGCAAATTGCCATTGAGGCATGATGTCTCGGTTCACTTGTATAAGTGGCAACCCAAAAATACTAGTCATTCGCACAGAGCCACTCATAATATCATACATGTCAGGAACAATTTTAAGCTTGACATCTAAGCCCTCAAGTTGGTTCAGAATCTCTCCAATTTTTTTATGGTCAGAGGACTCTAAAGCAATGATCACTTCTTCGATTTTATGCTGTACAATGATGTTTGCCAAGTCTGGATAGTCGCCCAGTTTTGGCAGGTGTTTTTCAAGAATATTATCAATTCCATTGACTTTTACGTAGCCTAAAAACTTAAAGCCAGGAGATTTTTTTAGTATTTGAATTTCTTCAAAAAGAGCTAGAGCCCTCTCATTACCCCCTAAAATGATAGTACTGAATCCAATTCTACCAGTATGAACGCGCTTCACCGTTTGCGAGGTGAGTATGATTCTCAGTAAGAATGTGAGAATAAAATGACTAAGAAACAGAACAATTACTGACTCATAATAATTCTTATAATTACTAATTTGATCGTCCAATATGAAAGCGAAGAATAGAGCCAATACTCCTATGATTGTGACTGCAAATACCTGTCCTAGCTCTTTCAGTCGATGTCTTCTGAAAATATCATTGTACAGCCCTACCAACGTATAAAGGGACACCCAAAAGATTGGAATTAGAATCAGTGCATAAAAAAAGTTTTTGTCAAATTCTAGTGTAGAAAATTCGATGCACTTTTTTCGATAAACAAATAGCGCGACCCAAGCCATAGCCGCTGCAATTACGTCTGAGGTAATGTATTTGAATATTTGCTTTTTCGGATTCATTAATTAGAAGATAATTTTCACATTATCTAAATAAATTAAGGGTTCAGGAAAAAGATCGCTCCGATCCATTTTGTAGTAAATGTCAAATGAGTTAGCCGAGGAGTTGTCTGCGACATAATCGGTTAAATTGATGTAAATCTTTTTCCACGACTGGTCACCAGAAGTTGTTGCGCTTATTCCAATTAAATCAGCAGATGTTTCAGAAATTCCAATTCGAGATTTAATGCCGACGACAAATGGATGGGTGCATGAATAATCAAACTCTAAGAAGACGGCAGTTCCTGTGGGTAAAAAGAATCCTTCATCAGTTTCCGTATAGAAGAATTCGGCATCTGGCTCCAATTCAAAAAAAGCGCTTCCTTGTTCTTCAAATGTTAAGTCATCCGCTGTGACACGAACCAACTCACCCTGACTACTCTCAATTTCTTCAAAGCTTACTGAATTATCGAAATCTTCTATCCAGAAAATAAGATTGTCAATATAGCTTGATGATGGAGACACAAAAGTGGTGTCGAGAGGAGAGAAAACTTCATCAGATGAAAATCCTTTATAAAGAGGGTAAGTCACTCTGGTAGTACTTATTCCATTTTGTTTTACTACCGGAGATAAGATAATGCTCTGAGTTCCTTTTTCCAAAACTGGAATTGTAGCGGGCAATTCAAAAAGACCAAGCGAGTTCCCGTTGAGAGTTACCTTCACCTCTGTAATGTTTGTAGAACTGGATCCTTCAAATTCGCCAGTTGTGAACTCAAACGGTGCTACGTGTAAGAAGGCAGGTAAATCTTCTTCTCTATCAAATAGTGAACAAGAACTGAAAAAAAACAAGGAAATGGAAATAAGTATTAAATTCTTCATCTCATGCATTCTAAAGAAAGCGCGAAAATAGATTATTGCGTCTTTCTTAAGCTATTTTGGGTTTAAAGGTTTTCACGAAATTTCTAAGAAATTTCACTGGTTTACTTAACGCGGAATTGGTTCATTTATTTTAAGAGTTTGAAATTTTTTCTAAAATCAAATGAGCAGTTTCTAGTGCTTTGTAACCATCATGAACGGAAACTAGCGGGGTGGAATCATTGATGATTGAATCAGCAAAAGCGGATAATTCATCCTTAATTGGATTGGCATCTTCTTGAATGTCTGGTTTTTCAAAGAAGATTTCCTTTTGTCCTTTTCCTTTTCCCAAGTCCATAACGACACTAAAAGGATCTGCAATTCCTTCGACATCTTGCATTCGTATAACTTCTGACTGCTTTTTGAAGAAATCCACTGCGATATAGGCATCTTTCTGAAAAAAACGTGTTTTTCTCATGGTCTTTAGAGAAATTCTACTGGCAGTGAGGTTGGCTACACAACCATTTTCAAACTCGATTCTAGCATTGCAAATATCTGGTGTGTCACTAACAACCGTTACACCGCTAGCATGAATACTTTTAATAGGAGAATTTACGGTATGTAGAATGATGTCTAAATCGTGGATCATTAAATCCAATACAACCGATACGTCTGTTCCTCTAGGGTTAAATTCAGAAAGCCTATGGGCTTCAATAAAACCTGGAACTTGAAGATGTTGTTGTACTCCGGTAAACGCTGGATTGAAACGTTCTACATGACCTACCTGCAGTTTTAATCCTGATGTTTCAACCAGTTCAATGAGCTCCTTTGCTTCAGATATGGTATTAGTAATAGGTTTTTCTATGAAAACGTGTTTTCCAAGTTGCAACGCTTTTTTGGCACAATCAAAATGGGCTAGAGTTGGAGTAACAATATCGATAACATCACAGGCTTCGATTAAGGAATCCATTGAACCAAAAGCCGGAATATTTAAATCACTTTCAGCCACTGTGGCCATTTGTTCATTTGGATCGAAGAAACCCACGATTTCAAATTTGCCTTTAATTAATCCAAGACACTTAAGGTGAATTTTGCCTAAGTGTCCTGCTCCTAATACGCCAATTTTAAGTATTGCCAATGCTTTATTTTTTTGCGAAAGTACATGAAAGTCTTTTTGACAATCAAAAGTTAACGGAATTACTAAACGGTTAAATAAATCTCTAGATCGAAATGTTACTTTGTGATCTCGGAAATGGAAGATTCATATAGACATAAAGGGCTGAGAAGAAACTTAGTAGCCCAATTGAGATTGAAAGGGATTAAGAATGACGATGTGTTGGAGGCTATGCAGTCTATTCCTCGGCATTTCTTTATGAGCAGTGCTTTTTTAAAATTTGCTTATGAGGATCAGGCTTTTCCCATTGGTTCAGATCAAACAATTTCTCAGCCATACACAGTGGCATTTCAGAGTTCTATTTTGAACTTACAGCCTGGAATGAAAGTATTGGAAATTGGAACTGGAAGTGGGTATCAAACATGCGTATTAGAGAAATTAGGTGCAAAAGTATTCTCAATTGAAAGACAAAGAGCCTTGTATTTGAAAACAGATCGTTTGTTAAGCCAGATGGGATTTAAAGCAAGAAGGTTTTATGGGGATGGATATAAAGGAAAAGTAGCCTTTGCTCCGTTTGATAGAGTACTCGTTACTTGTGGTGCTCCAGAAGTTCCTGAAGCCCTACTCAAACAGCTGGTGGTAGGAGGGTACTTAGTGATTCCTGTTGGTGAAGGAGAAACGCAAGAAATGTTTCGGTTTACTAAGAATTCTGAAACAGACTTTTCAGTAGAAAAATTCGGAAAATTCAGCTTTGTGCCAATGCTTCAAGATCGCGAAATGAGGCATTGATCTTAAGTCTAATTGACAATTACTTACTTAATAGAATCCAGTACGAAATTGTAAATAGGGTTGTTGTTTTTATGTTGTGGATTAGTAAATACTGAAGTGATATACTTTGGTTTATTCAATATCCCTCTTTCTAGCAGTTCTACAATGGTTCCATAAAAGTCAAAGCTGGTTTTTCCTATTAAAAGAGGAGTGAGGTCATTGCCATCCTTCCAGAATTTGTAAATTTCTTTGAGTCCCCTTAAGTAGAGAAAGTCCTTAGTGAATCCACCACCTCTGTAGAGTACGAGTCGTCATATAAAATGCACTTTCCACATCCAACTTATGCTCGTTTACTAGAAATCTAAATGTTTTTTTAAAGTCTGCACCGTTAATCATCATGTCCGACGCCAGTACTCTAAGTCCTAATTCTCTTAGTCTGCTCATCATAATATTTCCAGATAGAAACTCAGCGAGAACAGCTAAGCCTTCTTGAGTTTTAGTGTTTACTGGAAGCCCTAAATTGAAAATTTTCAAGGGTTGAATATTACTATTCATAGTCGTTACCATATGAACACCAATTTCATGATGAACCAAATAGGCTCTAGTTTAGGTTTGCGTTGAAATTATCATTTCATACCTACTCGATATAGTAGCGAACCTTTGATAGGCATGCACATCCTGTACAGACATTTGTGCAAAGTCTTTGAGGAACTGCTTACTATCTTTCAAGGTTTCTTTGATCCTAAACCAATTGAGGTACTGCTGTAGATATTTGGTTGATACGCCCCAGAATTTATTGTCAATCCATTTCTTTAACCTATGATGTGTCGAGTTGACATGTTGGATATGGTAAACCCCATCTTTGACACGTTGTTTCAAATCAGAGCGTAATGGGTGGTGTTCCAGATGATTATCAATAGCAAACCCCTTATAACTTACATGAGAATCAGTACATAAAACTGTTTGTTCTGTGAGCCTTTCTCCAATGGCATTTTCTATATCCACCTTTTTCAGTCGACCTACTGTGGCTACAGTTAAATCGACTTGTTCTTTACGATCTTGGGTTACAATAACTGCTACATGTTCATCATTAACACCCTTTTTTGAAGACTTCCCTCCACGTTTTCTTGGCTTTGTCCCCTGCTTTTCCTTTCCTTTTTCTGAACGCAAGAAAAAGGTTTCATCACTTTCAGTTATTCCGCTAAATCCACCTTTTTCAGATTGTTCTATGGATGAAAGTATCTTATGACGCCAATCAAAAGCAGTCTTTTTATTAATCCCCAACCCCTCTTTGATCTTGTCAAGGCTCTTCTCTTCAAGCATAAGCTTTAGATAGGCATCTATTTTATCCTTTCGGTGAAGCCCATCCATCCATGTGCCTGAGTATTCAGTAAAACTACGGTTACAGGACTTGCATTTGTAACGGTGGGCTCCCTTATCCTTTCCGAATTTTACATATTTAGCATGACCACAGTGAGCGCAACAACCCTGCTTGTTGTCCAGAATTTTTCTTCGAACTTCTTGACACTTGGGGACTGAAAGACCTAATTGACCAACTTGTTGTAATTCCTCTATCAGTACGTGACGCTCGCTAACTGACAAACCTGAGAAGTACGATATTATTGCCTCTTTTTTCATAAGCGAAAGATACAAATAATAGCTAATCTAAACTAGAGCCACCAAATATTCTAACCCTTTAGGTGTGAAACGAGCCCCCTTTTTAATGATTACTTTTTTCTGCTGATTGAGAACCATCGGCAGGCTTTATTTCCTCCCAGGGATACATAATGAAACAAATATTCATACTATCAAATTAAAAAAGTAAAAATAGAAGATTAATTTTTTATTAAATCCTTAAATCCGCAGGTCAAAAAAAGAAGAAACAGAAAACCCCTATAAAACTAATGCTTGAAGGACTTTCTGATTCAGAATATTTTCACCTAATTAGGTGAAAATACCATTGCAGATGAAAAGTACAATTTCAACCGAACAAATCGGTTCTTTTGGAGGGCTTAATTTTATTTCAAAGCATTTTACAGATCTTGGTCTGGAAAAGTTGATCAACGAACACCTGGGTTCAAGACCTCTTCAGTCACGATATAGTTATGCCGATGTGATTAAAAATCTTTGGTTAGTGTTTTTTGCTGGCGGTGACTGCGCTGAGGATATTGAAGAACATCTGAAAAGAGATTTAGAACAAACCCTAGATGTAAATAGTTGTTCTGCTGACACATTGGCTCGCGTTCAGAAAGGCTTATCGGGAGAGAAAGAGATTTTTGTCAGCAATTCTAATACGGTGCATGAATTTAGTAAGCATTCCAAATTAAATGAACTGAATTTAGATCTTTTACTAAAGACAAAGTCTTTGATTCCTAGTGAATATTATGACTTTGATTACGATAATCAATTTATTCCTTGTGAGAAATACGACTCAAAAAAGAGCTACAAAATGAAGCATGGCTATTTCCCAGGAGTATCTACAATTGGTAGACATATAGTCCATTTTGAAAACAGGAATGGCAATAGCAATGTCAAGTACAAACAAGCCGAAACACTCAAAAGCGCTTACGACCTACTCAAAAGTAGAAACATTAAAATCGACCGAAGTAGAATGGATTGCGGATCTTTTTCCAGCGATATTTTGTCTGTAATTGAATCCAACAGCAAACGCTTTTACGTCAGGGCACAACGATGTGGGGAATTATCAGAGCAGGTCAGACAGGTTGAAAAATGGGAAAGGGTACAAATTGGAAATATTGACGTTGAAGTTTGCAGCATTCTTTATGCTCCTTTTGGAAAAGAGAAGAAGTACCGATATGTGATTCAAAGAGAAACCAACAAGACAGGACAAGCCGATATAGAATTTCAGGATCACTTCATTTACAGAGCCATCATTACCAATGATATAAAAACCATCGATCGGGAAATTATTGATTATTACAATCAACGGGGAGCAGCAGAAAGAATCTTTGATGAGATGAATAATGATTTTGGATGGAAAAATCTCCCCTTCTCCTTTTTAGAAGAAAACACTGTTTTTATGATTATCATGGCAATGTGCAGGAACTTTTATCTCCACATTGTGAATCAAATGGCCGAGAAAGTTCCCTTCATCCAGCCCACCTTTAGGATGAAGAAATTTATTTTCAGATTCGTTGTTGTCCCCTTTAAATGGATCAAAAAAGCAAGGCAAAAAATCTTAAAACTGTACACTGACAAACCTTATCCTCAGCTGATTTAGCCAAAAAAAAGAACGGAAAATCACATCTTGGGATTGGTGGTTTCACCCCTAAAACATAACCTGCTGACTGTAAGATAGTTGTGGTTGCTGGTGTATTTGGCTTGGATTCACATTAATATCAACACGTAATTCCAGCATCACCTCAACCAAAAAGTGACATTTCCAAAGAAAAACTTAGACCCAAACCTCTTTGAGGTGGTAAAAAAACTACCCTGTTAAAGGGTTGTGAAATCAAAATTATGGACCTGCGGATTTGAGGTTTAACCCTTAATAGGGAGTAAGAAATTTTTCGATGTATATAAAAGGTTAGATTTTGCTTCTACTCAATCTCTAGTTCAAAAAGAGTGACCCAATATTCAAAGTCATTCCTACCTGAAAGGATGCATATGGCTTTTTGTTAATCCGATTGATGAAATCTTTACTGATACCACCCTGAGCATAAATCCGAGGGACGAGACTTTTATTCTTCGCGTTTAAAAAACCAAGCCCCAAATGAACACTACCTTCTAAAAAGGACTGGTACTTCTTATTATAGCTCGTTTGAACCTGAGTTCCCAAATAAAGCCTCCCATAGTTAGAAATAGTCTCAAAACTAGGAGCTTGCCACTTACTTAAGGGGCTTAAGGCTTTAAGTGGGAAATGTGAAAAATGAAATTGAAACTTCCCCATACCAAAAAAACCTAAATGGGTATTTATCCCCCCTAACAATGAAATATAAAATGGATCAGAAGTATGAGATAAACCTGCCGCAAGGAAACCCACTATAGAATCATTGTGATAAACCAATCCTGGCTCAACATTCACCTGAACGCCAAAAACAGGTGGGTTATATCTATATCCGCATCTCCAAAAGTCATTGGTTCCATCGTCTAACTCCCTTTCCCAGCTGTTCACGCACTTGGTAGTTAGTCTCGATTTTTTGATATATGGAATGCGGCCGCCTTCAATTAGAACCTCAGAAAAATAATAGTGCTGTTTTCTTTTAGCTCGTTTTGTCACCCAATCTAAGCGAGCATTTGGAGAGGAATCATACTTGTTGAATCCATAATAATACGTATCAGAATTATCCACATATTCCCTTGGCACTCTTATTTTCATTTTTCCTTTGCTAAAGAATCTAATTTTTGCTTGCATATTAGACATCAAAAAAACATCTGGATAGTATTTTCTAATCGTCATTATTATTGTATCCTTTGTCAATACTTCTTCCTTACACCCATCACATGGACCATCTGTCAATGTGAAAAACTGAAATCGGTCGAAACTCTCTTTTGGGAGTGTAGCTACTAGCCTTTTCTTTTTCCACCATAGTTTTCCTGTGGTTTTTCTACCCCACCTCAACTGCTTAATCGTTGTATTCCCACTAAGGTCTTTCTTCACATAGTAGTGCTTCGTATCATCTAGTCTACTTTCAGCTAAGGCCTCTATGTGAGCATATTCCTCGCGCTTTTTTGTAATTATTCTGAGGTTACACTTCTGAAGCGCCACGAAGTCAATGAAAAAACACCTTGGGTCTGCATTCTTTATTAGTATTTCTTCAACTTTCTGCTCTCTATCCTTATGATGAAATATGACATCTACCCTCCTATTAAGTGAAGGATCATCCTTTGTTCCCTCTCCTTTTGCATCGATAAAAATCTTCTTTTCCTTATCAAAAACTCGCTTGCAAAATTTATAGGTGTTTTTAGCTCTTCTTTTGGACAACCTCAGGTTAGCTTTGGAATTTCCCACAGCATCTGTAAAACCAATAAATTCAACAGAATCAATCTCAGATAGATCATAATTCACAGACAAGTCATTCAACTCATTGAAATAAAATGGTTTAATCTTAGCACTGCCAAAATCAAAATAGATAGATAGATAGATAGATAGATAGATAGATAGATAGATAGATAGATAGATAGATAGATAGATAGATAGATAGTGTATCTTGAGCCCATGAGCTGTGGCTTATAAGCACCAGTATGAAAATTAACGTCCGCATCAAAGTACAATTAGAAGGTTATAGTAAATAGCTACTGACCATTCACATTTTGTGAAATAGTCATACTCTTATAATGTATCGACTACTTTAAAAGATACTTTGGCTCTTAACTGTTAGACTCAATCAATTCCTGACAATCATTAACTAAGTCTCGAATACCATGAGTTATGATACCTATCAGCAATTTTCTCCATATCTCTGAAAATCAGTTTCAATATTCCTAAATTGCGCTCAGAAAATAATTAACCAAAATCTAGTTACTATGCCAATTAGAATGGATGACGACCAAAAAAAATCTGGAGGTCGTGACAATTACCCTGGAAAAAATAAAACCCCACGAAGAAATACTGGTGGTGGAAAAGGAGGAGGAGGTCTCATTGGAGCTCTACTCCCTTTACTGCTAAAAAAACCTAAACTTCTTATAGTAGCGGTGATTGCTTTTGTTGGTTACCAATATATGACTGGTGGATGCAGTGGTGGTGCTGAAGGAGGTGGAACCAATATATCAAAAATTACAGATATGTTTTCAACTGGGTTCGATGCCAACCCAGAAAAATATAATGCTACAGAAATTTTTGAGCCGCTAGCTGATAACAAAAAAAATCCGCTTCCAGAACAAGTGTCCCTGTTAGATCATGCTCCAAAAAGACGAAACCAAGGAAGGCAAGGATCTTGTGTAGGTTGGGCATCAAGCTATGCTGCTAGATCAATTTTACACAGCCAAGAGACTGGACAAAATCCAGATGCCATGCCATTTAGTCCTTCCTATTTGTACAATCAAATCAAACTGAATAATAACTGTCAAGGAGCTTATCTTCATGATGCCATGGCCAATATGAAACAGGGCGGAGTTGCCCCATTTAATGAATATGCCTATAACGAAAATAGCTGCCAATTTGATGCGGACAATCAAGATAAAGTAGCCGCTCAGAACTATAAAATCAATGGGTACCAACGACTAACCAAAGGGGATAACCTGAAGTCCGTAGACATGCTAGGGATAAAACAAAATCTAGCACAAGGCGCCCCTATTGTCATCGGGATGATGGTAGGAGGATCATTTATGCAGGGCATGATGGGAAATGACATATGGGCTCCTACTTCTCAGGATTATAGTATGAGTGGATTTGGTGGTCATGCTATGTGTGTAATCGGTTATGACGATTATAAAGCGAATGGGGAAGGAGCATTCCAGATCATGAATAGCTGGGGAAAAGAGTGGGGAAATAATGGAATTGGTTGGGTTCGATACAAAGACTTTGAGCATTTCACTAAAGAAGCATATGGCATATATCCTATGGGGGATGCAGACAAACCAACTGGTTCCACCAACGATATTTCATTTGGATTGTACTTGACAAATGAAAATGACTACATCAACCTACAGCAGGGATTCAGTGGAGCAATGCAAGCGCAACAACCCTTAAAGAAAGGAAAAGATGGATCCCGGTTCAAAGTAGAGGTTTCCAATTCCCTTCCTTGTTACATCTACATCTTTGGAGAAGAAACTGATGGTTCTAGTTATGTTCTATTTCCCTACACTGAAAAGCACTCCCCTTATTGCGGTATTACAGGAACCAGAGTATTCCCTAGCGATAAAAGCATGTATCCTGATGATGCAGGATCCAAAGACCGAATTGCAGTTGTTGTCACTAATGAACCTATAGACTATGACCAGTTCAATCAACGGCTCAATTCGTCAGGAGGAGGTTCTTACAAACAAAAGCTAGATGAAGTTTTAGGTTCAAATAAAAAAGACATCAATGTTCAAAGCGCTGGAAAAAATCTAAAATTCCAGACTCAATTAAATGGTTCACAAAAAGTTGGCTGGGTCATTGAATTTGACAAAGAATAATTTTAAAAAAAGGGAGTTTTCAAACTCCCTTTTTTATTTCCGACCATAGGGTCAAACCATTTTTATCACTAAATCTTGCTTCAACATTTCCTCCTATCTGGAACGAAATAAGGAGTGAATTCCTCGTAAAAACTCCGCTACTGCTCCTTTCCCACATCTTCGACTCAGCCTTAAACATCTGTTAACAAGAAAGTTGTAAATTAACACTTCATTAAAACCCTATACAAATGAAAACTCTTTCTAAATTTTCCGCAACAGTTTTTGTAATTCTAATTTCTAACTTATCAGCATGGTCTTGCTGTCCTGAAGATGTGAATAGAGATGGCGCCATCAATACAGCAGATCTTATTTCCGTCACGGCTTTGGTTGGAACGTTTTGTACGTGTCCACAAGATGTCAATGGGGATGGCATTGTCGATCAATTGGATGTTAACCGAGTGAGTAACATGATTGGAGCCCAAGTTTTAAATCCAGTGACAGACGTAAACAATGATGGAATAGTAAACACAAATGATTTGCTTCAGGTTATTGGACTTCTGGGAACTTCCTGCAGCTGTTGCGCAGATGTGAATGGGGATGGATTGGTAAATGTAGCGGACTTAAATTTGGTTAGAGCTTCATTAGGAGCCACAGGAGTTAATTGTGTTGGAGACTTTAACGGTGATAGTGTAGTCGACATTTTAGACTGGCTCTCTTTTGTATCACTCTTCAATACGGTTTGCACCTGTCCTCAGGATATCAATGGTGACGGGCGTGTTGACCTCAACGATCTACTACTCTTCATACCTCAATTTGGAACGATTTGTTGCTAAGTACATTACTCAGCTAAATAATTCAAAAAGCCAGAAGATCTGGCTTTTTTTATGCGCAATAAAACCATTCAAATCGCTCTTATTTGCCTGAAAAGGGGATCATGACTAATGACCATATTCGATTATAGATTTAACAATATTGAACCATATCCATTCAATTTGTATAGTTTTGGGCATCGTAAATTTCAATGGAGAGAGATTCTCAAAAACATACAATTTCAAAAGAAGGTTTCGAGACTCTTTTTAAACTTCACTATGCTCCATTAGTAGGCTTCGCGAAACAATATCTAGAAGAAACTGCTAAATCTGAAGATGTAGTACAAGGAGTCTACAGTCAATTTTGGATCAAAAGAGAACAGATAGGCATCATCAATTCTCCAAAGTCGTATCTCTATGGAGCAGTAAGAAATGCTTGTTTAAACTTTTTAAAGCATGAAAAAATAAAACGAGCTTATGCTAGTCAAGCTGCCAAAGATGAAATCAACTTTACTAGTGAAAATTCAATCGAATATGACGAGCTAAAAAAAGAACTGAAACAAGCCATTACCTCGCTCCCTCCCAAGTGTCGTGAAGTTTTTGAGCTCAGCAGGTTTGAAGAATTAAAATATCAGGAAATAGCAGATAAGCTAGCCATTTCAATTAAAACGGTTGAGAATCAAATGGGAAAAGCTCTCAAACTTCTCAGATCATCCCTTTCTAATTACTTACCTCTTTGGATTTTCCTCCTTCTTTCATTAAATTTTTATTGGTCCATAGGGGTATCCTCCATTTGGGTTGTCTTAATACAAGCACATGGGTAAAGAAAATACCGAACATATCATTGATTACGACATCATAGCCAAATACATCGCTGGAGAAGCGAACAGTGATGAAAAAGCTTTTGTAGATCGTTGGATTTCAAAAAGTGATGAGAACAAGGCTATTTTTGATCAACTCACCACTGTTTGGCACGATACAGGGTCAATATCGCAAGACATTTTCGATACTGATGTAGATATGGATACAGCCTGGAGTAATATTCAATCCAACATTTCTATAGAAGAAGCCAAAAAGCCAGTTACTTCACATAATAAATCTCTCAAATTATGGTGGCAAGTAGCTGCTGCTGTAATTATAGTGGCTGTAGGAATGCAGGTAATTAATTACATTTTCAGTGACAATTTGAATACTCCTTTTTCTGAAATAAAAACTCTCGATCACCAAAAAGACATTCGATTACCAGACGGCTCTATAATCACTTTAAACGCGAACAGTTCCATCTCCTATTCTACCGAATTCAAAGGAGCTACCCGTAAAGTAAAACTTGAAGGAGAAGCTTTCTTCGATGTAGCTCATGATAAAAACAAACCATTTATCGTAGAGGCTCAAACAACAGCAATAGAAGTTTTAGGAACCAAATTCAGTGTAAGCACCATAGACGATAGTGTCTCGGTGTTTTTAGAATCAGGGCAGGTAATGTTCAGTCACGGAAAAGATGAATTGCTTCTAGTACCCGGAAATTCTGCGTCATTTTCTCCAAAACAGAAATCACTGGCGATTTCCGACGATTCATTAATCAATCCATTATATTGGAAAAACAGTACACTGAATTACAGTAGCACTCCACTTTCCTCGGTGATAAAAGAACTGAATTTGATTTTTAACAAAAACATCGTTATTGAATCGAAGGACTTATCTAATTGCCCTTTTTCAGCCACATTTGAAGATGAAAAATTAGATACAATCCTAGATATACTCTCCTCTTCGTTTGAAATCCAAATTAAACAAGATTCTTCGGGAATCTATCTCTATGGAATCGGTTGTTAAGCACATAAAACTTTTGCTACTTGGAACTATTCTATCTCTGTCGACTGGTACTTTCGGACAAAATCTTCTTAATCAAATAGTTTCATTAGATAACACAAATACCAATATTGAAACGGTTCTAGAAGAACTAGAGGAAAAAGGCAATTTCCGTTTTGCTTACAACTCCAACTTATTTGACCCGAAAGCCACTGTCACGTTGCAAGGGGGAAACTTAACGGTAGGTGATGTACTTTCTCAGCTTTTCGGGGATAGAATTGTCACAAAAAACAGAGGAAAATATATCGTATTGTTTCCTTCTGGGAGCGCAAGAAAATCAGATCTTAATCAGGTGACCTTGAAAGGGAATGTGTTAGATGGAAAAACAGGGAAAGCCATTCCTTCGGCTACTGTATATGAAGTCAGAAACCTAAAATCTGCTCAAACATCCTCATCTGGAGGGTTTGACTTGGCGTTAAAAACACAGAATGAAGAACTACAAATAGCCATTTCCCGAGAAAACTATAGGGATACTATCATCAATGTGTCTAGGCTTTCTCCAAATTTCAATGTAACACTTTACCCTGATGAAAACAGTAAATCCGGTCAGTCTTCTCTTGATTCCATTTCCATATTAAAGCTTCTGATAAATGAGCAAAATCTACAAATACTGAACAATGTGGACATCCTTGAAAATCGTTTTTTTCAAGTTTCATTTCTTCCACTCTTAGGATCTAATAGATTGCTAAAAGGAAACACTAGTAACAATCTATCCATTAATATAATTGCAGGAGTCACTCAACAAGTGAGTGGATTCGAAATGGCAGGTGTATTTAACATCGTTAGAAAAGATCTATTAGGTCTACAAATTGGAGGATTCGGAAATTTTGTAGCTGGTAAAATCAGGGGTGTACAACTGGGTGGATTCGGAAATCATGGGCAAATATTAAGCGGTATCCAAATGGGAGGATTTTTAAATCGTTCCGTTTTTATGAATGGACTTCAAATGAGCGGTTTTCTGAACTCAGCCATACAATCAAAAGGAGTTCAAATCGCTGGTGCCATTAATCAAACCCAAGAGTTAAAATGGACTCAAATAGCAGGAGCTATTAACCAAAGTGAGCAATCAAATGGAGTCCAAATTGCTGGATTCTATAATCGATCAAAAAGTATAAAAGGGTTTCAATTGGCAGGGTTCATGAACAT
Organism: Flavobacteriales bacterium; assembly: GCA_965224545.1. Lineage (GTDB taxonomy): Bacteria > Bacteroidota > Bacteroidia > Flavobacteriales_D > Sanyastnellaceae > ASP10-05a. The sequence continues at coordinate 1,029,735 of CBDCZM010000001.1, forward strand.
GGCCAAAGAGTTAAAGGGAGTCCAATTAGCAGGATTCTTGAACATAAGTGAAAAAGTAAACGGGCTTCAGATCGCACCACTTAACATTTGTGACACCATCGAGAAAGGAGCCGTAGTAGGTCTTTTCAATTGGGTAAAGCGAGGAGTTCCTCATTTCGAGATCGAATCGAACGACATGTTCCATACTCAGCTAAATATTAAATCTGGAAATGACCATTTTTATCAATTTACGAGTGCTGGAATGAGAATGAATGGACAAGCTTCCAGATGGGGATTTGGCTTAGGGATTGGAACCTTAAAAAACATTGGTAAAAGAGCCTACCTCAATATGGAACTTCTTGGTATGGCCAATAATGGTGTGAGGAAATTTGATTTTGAATCCGGAGTGAGTGCCGATTTAAGACTCGGTTTTGGTATGAAATTCAAAGGAAATCGTTCTTTAAACATTGGTCCTATTATACATACTTATTTCACAAATGGAGAATCAAACTCTGAACTATCACAATCTATTTCAGATGTTTCTATCGACACACAACCAAACGAGCTGAATCACTGGCTTGGATACCGTCTGGGATTATGGTTCTAAAAAAAATAATTTACCGAGACATAGGGGTAAAGTAGATTTCAACTTCCATAGTTATATAAAATATAATTATTAGAAATGAAAAATCTACAACTCTTCACCTTTATAGCGACAATCGTTTGCTGTACAAATCTAATTACTCATTGTCAAAATAATGAGTTAGACTCAGTTGTTCTCAATAATGAGCAATCATTGGACACTATAGAAAATTTAGAGAATCGTTTTGTCCAAATCTCGGTACTTCCTTTTTTCGGTACCAATTTCGCTTCAAATGAAAACATAGTTCATAATCTATCCATTAATCTAATCGCGGGAATAACACAACATGTGCATGGTGTAGAGCTAGGTGGAATGCTCAATTTGACTAGACAAAATATGTATGGGGTCCAAGCAGCAGGATTTGGAAATGTGGTCAATGGACAAATCCGCGGGGTTCAGATAGCTGGATTTGGAAACACTGCTCTTAAAGAAGTAGTTGGTGCTCAAATCGCAGGGTTTGGAAACGTCACTAAAGAGAATGTCAATGGAGCGCAAATCGCTGGATTTGGAAATTATGCTTCAGATATTGATGGAATACAAGTTGCTGGGTTTTCAAGCGTTGCAACACAAATACAAGGTTTCCAAGTTGCTGGTTTTATTAACCAGACACAAAAAATTAATGGAGCTCAAATCGCTGGATTTTTAAATAAAACCGAGGAAATAAAGGGCGTTCAAATTGCAGGGTTTTTGAACCTTTCTAAAAAAGTTAATGGACTCCAAATAGCCCCTTTTAATATTTGTGATACAATTGAAAAAGGAGCAGTCATAGGTGTTTTCAACTGGGTTAAAAATGGTGTCCCACACTTTGAAATAGAGTCAAACGACATGTTTCATACACAAGTAAACATCAAGTCCGGAAATGAATATTTTTATCAATTTACAAGTGTCGGATTTCGAATGAATGGTACTGATTCTAGATGGGGATTCGGACTGGGTTTTGGAACCCAAAAGAAATTAACCAAAAGAACATATACTAGTCTGGAGCTACTTGGAATGACCAATCATGCTGTCGAAAAATTCGATTTTGAGTCCGGTGTAAGCGCAGACTTGCGACTCAATTTTGGGATCAAATTTGGCAAAGGAAACCAATCACTCAATATTGGGCCAATTCTTCACACGTACTTCTTAAGAGAAGACCTCACACAGTCAGTATCTGATGTTTCAAGTAATTCGGCTACTGATAAAATTCTTTATTGGCCAGGGTACAGACTTGGTTTATGGTTCTAAAAATAATTTAAGAAGGCATAGGGGTAAGTCCTTCTTCAATTTTCATAATTGTATAAAAACACAATTCAAGACATGAAAAATCTTCAACAAATCGCATTTATTCTAATCCTTACATGTTTTTCGACGTTCAGTGCCTACGCCCAGAATCCTAGCCAGGTAATTAGAGGAAAAGTAACAGACCAAGATACTGAATCAAGTTTACCCGGTGTAAATGTTCAGATCCTTAATGATGTCAATCTATATACTATTTCAGATCCAAATGGAAATTTTGCAATTGAAAATGTACCATTAGGCAGAGTAGATATTCAGTTTACATTTATAGGATATGAACCTAAGACTATTCCTAATATTCTCGTAGGAAGTGGAAAGGAAATTGTTCTCAATGTCAAAATGGTGGAAGCAGTCATAAAGCTAACGAATGCCACAGTAACTGCTGAAGAAAATAAAAATGCGACACTCAATGAAATGAGCCAGATTAGCGCCAGAACCTTCTCTGTTCAAGAAACAAAGCGCTATGCAGGTGCAATTGATGATCCTGCTCGTATGGTAAGTGCATACGCGGGAGTAAATATAGACGCCGAAGGAAACAATGATATTATAGTGAGAGGGAATTCATCCAGAGGAATTCTGTGGCGATTAGAAGGTATGGAAATACCAAACCCAAATCACTTTGCTGGTGATGGGTCTACAGGTGGCCCCATAAATGCTCTCAATAGCGCCATGCTTGATAACAGTGATTTTCTTACAGGGGCATTCTCTGCTGAGTATGGAAATGCCACTTCTGGTGTGTTTGATATGAACCTTCGTAAAGGGAACAATCAAAAGCACGAACAAAGTGCTTCCATTAGTGTTTTGGGAACAGATCTTACAGCAGAAGGACCAATAAAAAAAGGATATGCTGGTTCTTATTTAGCTAATTATAGGTATTCCACTTTGGCTCTGATTGATCAATTGGGAATTATGGATTTTGGTGGCGTTCCTAAATATCAAGACGCCTCTTTTAAAGTTTCACTTCCCGTCGGAGACAAACATGTTGTTTCTTTATTTGGCCTTGGAGGGTTAAGTAATATTTCTGGAACAGACAACGATCCTGAAGATGAAAACAGGGTCATTGAAAAGTTCAGCGACAGAGCAGACCTAGGAGTCTTAGGTCTTAATCATGTACTATTTATCAGTAAGAAAGCATTTCTTAAAAATCAATTAAGCATTACAGCTACAGAAAATGAGTCCTCCTATTCCTTAGTAGGAGATGATGCAGCTTTTTTTACCGCCGGTACTATTGACATGGTGAAACAAACACTTCGTGGGGCCAGTACTCTGAACTATAAATTCAATACCCGAAACAAATTCAAAACTGGAGTGATCTTTTCCAATCGAGAATTTAACTTCCATGTAGAAGAATACAATTTTCAAAGAGAACGATTGGAAACAACATTAGAAAGTGATGGAAACGCAAATACGCTGCAAGCCTTCGCTACCTGGAAATTTCGTATCTCCGAAAAACTATCTATGGTTTCAGGAATTCATTATTTACAGTTTCTTCTAAATGATCATAGTTCCATAGAACCTCGATGGAGTATTAATTGGAATTTCAATAAAAACCAGTCGCTATTTGGCGGTTTTGGTATTCATAGCAGGCATGAAAGTTTATCAACTTATCTGGCAAGCTCACAAGATGAAAATGGCAATCCAATCCAAAGAAATAAAGATTTAGACTTGACTAAAGCAGCACATTTTGTAGCTGGTTACTCTCGAAATATTGGATCAAATTTACATTTCAAAACAGAACTGTATTACCAACATCTATATAATGTGCCTGTTGATGAGACCTGGTCAATGCTCAATTCCGTCGATTTTTTCACCACAAGGCAACTGACTAATGAGGGAAGAGGAAAGAATTACGGAGTTGAGATTACTCTAGAAAGGTATTTTAATAAGGGTCTATATTACCTGACTACAGTTTCACTCTATAATTCAGAATACCAAGCGCTTGACAAAAAATGGAAAGATACCAGATTCAATGGTAATTACGTGGCAAATTTCCTAATTGGAAAGGAGTTTAAAGTTGGTAAAGAGACAAAGGATAAAACAATGTTTGTAAATGTAAAAACAGCGCTTATTGGTGGAAGAAGGTATACACCTATAAACTTAGAAGAAAGTATCGCTGAAGGGGCAAGAGTAAATTTTGAAGACCAACCTTTTTCTAAAAAGAGTGATGACGTTTTCAAACTTGATGTCGCTTTTGGAATTAGAAGGAACAGAGCGAACATCAGTACAGAGTGGAAATTCGACATTCAAAATGCGACTAATAATACCGCTGTGGTTGACGTCTATTACAGCCGAGATAGCCAAAGTATCAAGGAGAGCACTCAGCTTTCATTATTACCAGTGATTAGCTATCGGGTGAATTTCTAACAAAGAACTTGACGAGAGCTTGAACTTACTTTGTCATTATCTTCACAAAGAATTTTTGAAGATGAGCTAATGAGTCAAGAAGTCAATGAGTTGATCACACGTATTTATAGAGGAGAATTCGTTAAGATGGTCGGAGTCTTGACTAATTTTTTCGGATTCTCTAATATTAGTGCAGCTGAGGACATAGTTCAGGACACACTTACTGAGGCCGTAGATAATTGGACACAAAAAGGGATTCCCGAAAACCCAAGCGCATGGATGTATAAGGTGGCTAAAAACAAAGCTTTTAATATCATTCGTAGAGAATCGTACAACCGTCAATTTGTTGAAGAGTCACAATATGTTTCAAATCAACTTGATCTTAAAAATGAAATTTCTGATATCATTTTCACTGATAAAATTATTGTCGATGATCAGCTAAGAATGATTTTCGCTTGTAGCCACCCATCTATTTCTATAGACTCCCAAGTAGCACTTATCTTGAGGACTCTATGCGGTTTCACCATACCTGAAATAGCCAGCGCGTTCCTTTCTTCAGAAGAAACTATTAACAAGCGACTGGTAAGGGCTAGAAAAAAAATCAGAGATTCAGGAGTTGCTTTAGAATTCCCAAGTGACAAAGAGCAAAATGTCCGGTTGAATGCAGTACTAAAATCATTGTATCTGCTATTTAATGAGGGGTATAAAGCATCGAATGGAGATGACGTCGTTCGGTCAAGCTTATGTCTAGAAGTCATTCGTTTGACCCAGCTATTTCTTGATCACAACGATTTCAGAAAGAATCATTACGTGCACTCTCTGCTCGCTTTAATGTTATTCAACTCATCCAGATTTGCATCCCGTACTGATAATTCGGGAAACCCCATTAAATTAGAAGATCAAAATAGAGATCTGTGGGACTATAGCATAATTAAAGATGGGTTCATTTCTTTAGAATGTGCTCAAGAATCAGGTTTCACTTCTAAATACCATCAGCTTGCACTTATATCAGCATACCATTGTAGCGCAAAGAATTTTGAATCTACGAATTGGCTAAAAATAGTTGAGTGCTATGACCAACTCATGGAGATTGACTCCTCTCCTACTCTTCGCTTTAATAGAGCTATTGCCCTATTTAGGCGTTCTGGTGTAGCAATTGCTCTTGAAGAATTACAGTCGATTGAAAGCGAACCAGAGATGCAATCAAGTTATTTATACTTTGCATTTTTATCGGAAATTCAGCGTGATCTTGGTGACACCCAAAAAGCGCTGGAAGCTATTGATCAAGCCATTGAGCTTACATCTGTAACTGCAGAAAAAACCATACTTAATCAACGAAAAATAGAATTGCAAAAAAATAATTTCAAATAGTGTCCTTTTAGGAAAAGGTCAATTGTCCTTAGATATAGAAACAAATAAAATTTAATGCAATGAAAGATTTTTTATTAATCTTAAAAACGGAAGGAAGCGTCTGGAAAGATTTGTCACCAGAACAATTACAAGAACACATTAAAAATGGCGGGGCTTATATTGGGGATCTCATGCAATCAGGTGTGCTCAAAAATGCCAAACCAATAGATGAAGGAAGCAGGTTGATTACTAAAGAAAATGGCTCCTTAACCGATGGGCCGTTTAATGAAAGTAAAGAAGTAGTAGCTGGTTTCTTTCACATCACAGCTAATGATATTAATCACGCAGTTGAGATTGCCAAACGCAATCCTATTTTTAATGATATCAACACTACAATAGAAGTTCATCCTATGATGGCTGTTGTTACGGAATAATCAAAACCATTCAAAATGAGTAAACAAAGAAAAATTGCAGGGTGGGTCATTTCTATTTTAGCGATGATTCCTCCGGCCTGGGGAGTGATTGGTAAATTTACTAACGCTGAAATGAGATCTCATATGGCTTCAATTGGATATACTGATTGGACAGAAATTATCGCTATTGGCGAACTAGCAGCGGTGGTCTTATTTCTAATTCCTAGGACTGGGAAAATTGGGATTTTAGTTGTGAGTGCACTCATGGGGGGAGCCATAGCGGCTCATATGGGACATGGCGAATCATTTGGCCTACAAGGTAGTGTTCTCGTACTTTCATGGATTGCCACTCTCATAAGGTATCCAGAGTTTTTAGACTTTAGTTCAAAGAGCTAGATACAAACTTTTACAAAACAAATAAGGGACTTATGTTCTATATAAGTCCCTTGTTTTTCTCTTAAAACTAAGAGCTGCTTTACTACTATATTACTATTCTTTTACAAATTTGATGGACTTGCTCCAAGTTTCATTCTTGAGCTGCAAGACGAACATTCCAGTCGATAACCCACTTAAGTCAAGTTCAGTTTCAGAACATACATTCTCGAAATGTCTTACTTGTTCTCCCAAAAGATTTACAATCTCAATCTGTCCAATACATTCATTAGTCTGAATTCGAATTTGGTCTTTGGCAGGATTAGGAAAGAGTTGTATATCAGAGCCATTTCCTTCTTCTACACTACTTATATTGTCATTACAATCGAAACTAAAATTATTAAATTCATTTAGTACCACCTCAGACCTAGTTGCAAAAAATGGTTTTAACCCTCTTATATCAAGTCCAGAAAATTCATCAAATAAGTTTTCTTCAATGGCAGTGTCAAAATTCTCAATCGAATAAAACTTATTTGGGTCAGTATCAAGGTCACTTCTAATTAGATTCTTGAAATAATCAATATCTCCTTCAAGACTTTCTAGGTTAAAGTTGTCGTTGATCAAAGTACACATATGCGTGAAGTAAATTTCTTTAAAAGAGTCATTATTCATCACACCCACCACAAGCGGTTTACTTTCGGTCATCTCCGAATTATCGTACTCAATCTCAATTGGCTGATCATTTACATCGAAAGACAAATTGTAATCCCATGGTAACCATTGAAACAAGCCAGATTCGGGATCTTCATAGATATAAAAATTTCTACCATGCTCATAATAGGAATCCCAATTATTCATCAGCACATCCGCTGCAAGGACTTTCAAAAACCCATCCAAGTTGATTTTGGATTCAATATCAGAATCGAATTCACTCTGATCACTATTAATCGTTCTCGCCAATTCTATAAAGCCGCTCCAATCATCTTCTGTTTTATTCGTTTTTAATCCAAATTCATCTTTATAATCAATTGAATTTTCTCCTTGCCAAGTAAAGCTAGTGTTATTGATACATTTGAATAAATTCCCATCGTTATCACTGAAGTGATTCTTTAAGAATTTATTATCTATCTGTTCCACAGCAATGTATACCCCCCAGTATTCATCGTTGAGATACAACCTCACAAAAGATGCTCTCGGGGCAGGAATTCCAGACAATCTCATGAATTTATAGGCCATTATGTCCCTCATTGATGTTGGATCTGCAAAACCATTTTGCAAGTTCAATTTTTTCAATCCATCATATTTCTTTCCACTGACGTACTCATTAAAATCTATTTTGAGTGGCTTTTTTCTAGATCCAAAAGCTCCCCAATTCGAAAAGAATCCCTTCTCTCTTATTCCGATAGAATCGACTATGGTTCCATCAATTTCAACCTGAACCATCATGTATTGCTTATCCTCTCCTAAATCCAAAAACTGAGAATAATAGTATTCCAGCGAATCCCAAAACTGTTCTTGTTCAAAATTCACACGAATTTCATGCATTATCTGATCATCAAATATGGCCTGTCCATTCTCCTGAGAAAACATTAATAGAGGTGCCATAACGAGTGTTATTATATATATCAATTTCATCTCGTTCAGTTTAAATAATGTCAATATTCATCTTCCCTTCATTAAAGAGAACTATGACGTACTTCTTTTTTTTCGATCTTGTTTTGATTGATTCAAAATTTATACTCGAGCTTTGAATCAATCGAATCAAATGATTTTCTAAATCAATCTGTAGTGGATGATTGATTGCGGTAACTTCAGCAGCCAATCCATTATCCCCTAATACCACTTCGAAGATGGATCTCTTGAATGATTCTCCGATCTGTTCTTTAGTCAGTTGACTGGATATATGATTGCTAAAATCAGTTAAGTAGCTATTTGTAGAGTTTTCTGTCCTCTCTTCGATGGGCTGAGATTGTGCACTTGCCAACTCTACCATGATGAGGAGAAGAAACAAACTCAAAATAAATTTGTAATTTCTCATAGTGTTCTTTTAAGTAATACAAGGAACATTAATACTTCCCTAAACAATGTATAAAAATCAATCTGCGACACAAAGAACACCATAATTATCTGTCTAAAAACATGGTAGCTTTACTAAAATTTCAACTATTTAATCATGAATATCAAATCAACAAACAACCTTATAAAATGAATAAAATAGAGGAATACGTATTAAATACACTTGTTACTTAGTCAAGTAAACCTACCCTATAAGTTCATTTTGAAAATTCAATTGTCATCACAAAAAATATTTTGAAAATTCACCAGATATCCCTAAAAGCAACCATTGTGATTTCATTTGGGTTTTATAATATGGACACTTCTTTATTGCCACAACATGAACCGAACCAAGATTATTTTGATTCCTATAGCGGTATTTGTGCTATTTCTGTCGCAATGCAGAAAAGATGACAAGGACTCTACTGAGGAGACTTGTGGTATTCCTACTACAGAGCGTTTTAATTTTAGCTCTTTTCCTTACCCGAAACTTTCCGATTACGATTTCTTTTCTGGTGAAATGAAAGAACAAATTCCTGCCGAAGGATTTCTTCCGTATGATGTGATCACTCCTCTCTTTACTGATTATGCACATAAAAAGAGGTTCATTTGGATGCCAGAAGGAGCTCAAGCGAGTTATGACGGAGATCATGAAGTTTTGAATATGCCAAACGGTACAATTATCATCAAAACATTCTATTACGACAACGTCTTGCCTAACCTAGATACAAGAATTGTAGAAACCCGGCTACTTTATAAAATGAATGGTGATTGGAATTTCGCCGATTATATATGGAATGACGATCAAGAAGAGGCCATCTTTGATTTAGACGGTGGGAACACTCCTGTTGAATTTCAAAACGAATCTGATGAAACAATTTCCATAAACTACCGAATTCCTTCGGAAACCGAGTGTATTACTTGCCATAAAGAATTGAATACTCCCATTCCTATAGGCCCAAAGCCTCAAAATCTAAATAAAACAATGGTTTATTCTGATGGTGAAATGAATCAGTTGGCTAAATGGATTGATGTAGGATACTTAGAACCAACCATTCCTGCTCAAATAGAAACTGTGGCTGATTGGAAAGATGAAGCACTTCCTATTTCAGATCGAGTAAGAGCCTATATCGACATCAACTGCGGGCACTGCCATAAAGAAGACAGTCATTGCAGCTATAGACCAATGAGGTTTGCTTGGAATGAGACAGGCACACCTGAAAACCTGGGTATATGTACTGAAATAGCTGAAACAATCGATCCTTTGCAAGTATTCGTAGTTACTCCAGGATCACCTAATAAATCGATGATGTACTACAGGTTAAATGCCACAGACCCCTCTGAAAGAATGCCGTTGTTAGGCAGATCTATTGTGCATGAAGAGGGATTACAACTGATCGAAGAATGGATCGATGAGATAGACATCATTTGCAACTAAATAGAAACCTTATTAAATCAAACCGAAATGAAAACAATACTAATTACTCTCGCAATAGTCCTATCGCAGGGCTGTTTATTAGCCCAATCTTCTTGTGCAGATGCTCTAGAAATTGGAACAGGTCTTCATGATTGTGAAATTATATCTGGTGAATATTCTGATTTTCTCACATGTGCCATTTTTGGATTTGCTCAATCTGCCAATTGGTTCATATTCACAGCCCAATCTTCAGAGACATTGCTTCTCACTACCAGCTTAGAACAAAATTTGGGATGGGACTCAAGAATACAAATTTTGACAGGAACCTGTGACGATCTTATTTGTTTTGACTCCGATGACGATGGTGGAGTTGGTACTACTTCTGATTTGAACATAAGTGTTACTGAAGGAACTACATACTATATCGTGTTCGATGATCGATGGACAGACAGTGCTGGACAGTTCTATTTGGGAAATCCTGATGACGTTGAAGGATACTTGGAAGATAACACCGGCGGCGGTGGAGGTGGTGAAACACCTGAAACACTGATCACCTTCGAAGCTTCACCTTTTGCTGTTACAGGAAGCTCAGAATGCGTTGTAGATATGAATGGTGATTACTTAGATGACATAGTAGCTACAAATCAAAATAGTGTGAACATACTTTATCAGCAAGCAGATGGCTCATTTATAAGCACATTTCTTAACACACCAACAGCAGAGTTCACTCCTTCATGGAGCATAGCGGCAGGAGATCTTGACGGAAATGGATTCAATGATCTATTGTATGGAGATGGAAGCGGGGTCTCTATTATGATGCGATCTGATGAGGGAGATTCATTCGATCAACAATATGCTTCTGAGGAATATGTCTTTTCTCAAAGATCCAACATGGTCGATATTAATAATGATGGTATTCTAGATGCTTTCGTTTGCCATGATGTAGCTCCAAATGTATTCTTCATTAGTGATGGTGAAGGAGGGTTTGAATACTTTCAAGGAGGGCTTGGTGACACAGGTGCGGGTGGAAACTATGGATCAATTTGGATTGACTATAACAATGACTGTTTGATTGATATGTTCATTGCTAAATGCAGAGGAGGAGATTCTCCTGAAAACATTAATCAAATGCATCGTAATAATGGAGATGGTACATTCACAGAGGTAGGGGAAGAAATAGGCCTTGCAGACAATGTTCAAACATGGTCAAGCGCCTGGGCTGATTACGATAATGACGGAGACATGGATGTCTTTATTGGAGCCAGTTCTACTTTTAATGGCAGTCATAAGCTGATGAGAAATGATGATGGTATTTTTGTTGATGTCACGGCAGATACGGGGATACTTTCGAATATGCCAACTGGAAATGAACATACAGCTCACGATTACAACAACGACGGTTATGTAGACATCGATATTGCTGGTAACACTATGCTGTTGAACAATGGTGACATGACGTTTACTCATTCAAATACTGCAGTGGGAAATGGACCCGTTGGCGACTTAAATAATGATGGTTATCTAGACATTATTAGCGCTTGGGGAGGAGATGTTTATTACAACATGGAAGAAGGAAATAACTACCTAAAAGTGAATACGATCGGAGTCGAAAGTAATAAAAATGGAATCGGAGCTAGAGTGACTGTAGAAAGTGCTTTAGGAAGTCAAATTCGAGATATAAAGAGTGGTGATGGCTTCGCCTATATGAGTAGTCTAACCGCTCATTTCGGTATAGGCCAGGATACTGAAATTTATGAAGTAACGGTACATTGGCCATCCGGAAATGTGACCGTCATAGAGGATGTTCAAATTAATCAAACCCTGAATGTGGTAGAAATAGATGACACGATTGTAAGTGTGAATGAACTTCTAGAAGATAACTTCACAATCTTCCCTAACCCCACTAGTGATTATCTGAATGTTTCCTCAGACATGAACTTCAATAATTTCCCTCTTGAGGTAATGGATTTAAATGGACGAGTGGTTGTGAAAACCTTGATTAAAGATAATAGAATAAGTTTAATCGATTTATCTAGCGGTACTTACATCGCTAGAATTAGCGCCAATGGGGCGAATCATCAAGTCTCATTTATTAAAGAATAAACCTAAATAATATACGCTAGCATTTATAAAAAGGAGTTGCTTTTATAGGCAGCTCTTTTTTTATGCTACTTTACGTTCACTCGAAACATCTTCTCCCCTTTAAGATATCCTTCTAACAAATCTCCCTCTTCAACGGGTCCAACTCCTGCAGGTGTCCCTGTGTAAATCAGATCACCATTCTTAAGTGTCATAAACTGAGAAACATGGCTGATGATCTTTTCAATGCTAAAAATCATATCAGCATTGGTTCCTTCTTGAACAATCTTTCCATTTCTCTGAAGTGAAAATTGAATATCATTTAGATTGTCAAAATCTTCTAAAGGAAAAAAGGATCTTGAAAGCACAGCTGAACCGTCAAATGCTTTAGCCTTTTCCCACGGATGCCCCTTTTCTTTTAACTCGGACTGGATATCTCTTGCGGTAAAATCAATACCCAGTCCAATTTCGTTAAAATAACGGTGAGCGAATTTTTCTTCAATGTGCTTTCCCAGGCGACAAATTCTATAAACAAGTTCTACCTCGTAATGCACATCTTGAGTAAATTCTGGTATATAAAAAGCTTTGCGGTTAGGCAGGATGGAAGAGTCTGGCTTGAGAAAAAATAACGGTTGATTAGGAACTTTATTATTCAATTCGTTCGCATGATCGACATAGTTTCTACCAATACAGATAATCTTCATCATTACAAATCTCGTAAGTAAAAGACCTACTACTATTAGATAAAAAATTTGATTTCCACTCGTCTATCTTGATTACTATAGCTCTCAGATTTGGACTCGCCATAATAATTGATGATAAACCGACTTTCAGACATTCCACTTTCTCTCATAAATTGTTTCACCGCTTTAGCCCGTTTTTTTGAAAGTCTTAAATTTAGTTCCGGAGTCCCTGACCTATCAGCATATCCAGTTATAACTACATTGATAGATTTAGCTTTAGCCAAGATTTCCACAATCTCATTTAACTGAAGTAATGTGGCTGTAGACAATTCTGAACTCCCTGTAATAAAGTAAAAATTCATAGATTCAGGAAGTTGATTAAGCAGCTCAAAATCTTGTTTTGATACAGAAACACCACCATTTAAACCTCCCTCATTCAATTGTAACTGAATTAGCTCTGATTCTAAACGTTCCAGTCGTTGCGAATTCTCAGCTAGCAAATCCAAAACTTTATCTGCAAAATCCTTCTTTCCTACTTTACCTATAAACATACCTGAATCGTCCCCTGTAGTGATTTCCTTATAAGATAACTCAATAGGAGTGAGCAAATCACCATCCTTAATCTCTTCAATTTCCTTGATCAATCTGTTCTTTTCGTCCAAGGTTAGATTTGGATATACCTCTGTCGTATTAACAAAAACATCTTTTTCTCCGAAAACAAACAATTCTGTTTTTAAAATAGAAACGAGTTCACGAATCTCATGGCTAAGCCATTCCGACTCAATCTCGCTTTTACTCAAACCGTTAATTAACGAGAGATCGTAAGTTCTATCAGTAATATTCTGTACCTTTTTTTCTACTGTTTTAGAGAATCCTTTAAAATCAGACAGGGCTTCATAATCATGAAATCGAATATCCTCTTCTACTAATTCATCCATTTTGGAAACCATTCTTTTCGGTTTTTCAGCAAAGACAATTTTATTCCCATCCCATTCCACTGAATTTTCGATAAAGAATTCGAGTTGGGTAATTAGAATCTCTTCAAGCAATTTGGACTCCTCTGAGGAAATAGGCTGATATAAGTTTACTACTACGGTATATTTCTCTTCTTCCTGACCACATAAAATGGAAGTACAGAGCATTAAAATGCTCCATAGAATATAGCGCGAATTAGTGATCAAACTTGAATTTGATTAGGTACAACAAAGATAGTTAATAGATAGAAACAGATATTTCATCAAAGAATAAGGCTATTTCGTCGACAAACCAGCTAAGAACCCATCAGTTAGATGACTCATACTTTATTAGCACTTTGTTTACACTTTCATCCTTAACTTATAGAATGAAAACAAACATTTGAACAGATTCTACTTATACCTACATTTGCCTCATAAATAATTTCTGCTCTTAGATGGCGTTAATCGAAGAATTTGACAAATCAGGAAACTGGCTTTTTCGTTGGAGAAGTTTCTTACCAATAGCCCTATATTTTTTGGCCTTCGCCGTAATTCTTATGGGCGATACCTCAGACATTCCGCATGACAATTTTACGTGGAGTATGATTTGTTTAGCCATTAGTCTTTTCGGTCAGCTAATTCGAATTATTACCGTTGGATTTACCCCTAAATCTACTTCTGGGCGAAATACCAAGGCAGGTCAAGTGGCAGATGTGCTGAATACAAAAGGAATTTATAGTACAGTAAGACATCCTTTGTATGTTGGAAATTTCTTTATGTGGTTAGGCATTGTAATGTACGTTGGGAGTTGGTGGTTTACTGCTTTTATTGTCTTACTATTTTGGCTTTATTATGAGCGAATTATGTTTGCTGAAGAACATTTTCTGAGAAAAAAATTCGGACATACGTACTTAAACTGGGCAGAAAAAACTCCAGCTTTTATTCCACGGCTGTCTAAATGGTCTAGTGCAAACATGTCGTTTTCCATTAAAAATGTCCTAAAAAGAGAGTACAACGGATTCTTCGCCATTTTTGTGTCCTTTACTTTATTGAATATGCTGAAGAATTACATTCAATACGAGACGTTTACTCTTCAATTTCTGATCAATGATTGGTGGATTTACTTGACCATCATCGCTTTTATCATCTTTATCACTCTTCGAACTCTGAAGAAAAAAACAAAGGTGTTGAATGTGGAAGGGCGTTAGTTTGAAAATAAAATCAACTCTTCATTTTCAACGCGGATTCTCTTAATCTCAGAAAAGCCTATACGAGCTATGAGCTTTATTGATTGACTATTTTTTGGCGCAATCATCGCAAGGAGCTTGGTAAACCCAAGCGCTAACATTCCATGATCTCTAATAATCTTTAAAGCCTCAGTCATATATCCGCACCCCTCATACTTCAAAAGCATTGCATACCCAATATCAGGATAATCCAAATAGTCTCTTTGCATAAACGAAGCGACACCAATGGGCTCATTGGTGTCTTTAAGAGAAACTGTAAAAAGCTCCCAACCGTTCAAATCATGACACTTTTTTAGGTTCACTCGCAGCTTATCCTCTGCATCTTTTACTTCTTTTAGTCCTCTATCTCCAATATACTTAATCCACTTAGGCTGTGTCTGAATTCTAAAGAAGAGTTCAGCATCTTCCAAAATGGCTGGTCTAATAATCAAACGGGGAGTTTCTAGCATTTCTTTTACGATTTTGAACGACTCCTAACAATTATAAGTATAGATCTGTGCACCTGAAAAAGAGAGTTTATGAGCATCAATAGAAAAAGTACATATACATACATAGATAAATTATCATTCCATTTAAATTCAAAAAAAAGCATATAAAATGTAAAAAACAGAAGTAATCCACTAACGAACAAAAGTAATATCGAAGAAGTACTTACCCTAACTGATATAGGCTTAACTATTGGGTCAATACTTTCATCAAGAGTAGTAAGCAAATCGTCTTCATCAATGGACTTGAACCAGTTTCTAGACTTGTAGAACACGCGTAATTGAATCGTTGAAATAATGACCAAAAGGCATGCCATCGCTTTAGACTTATCATCAATTGAAGCGAGCGTTTGACCTCCTTTACTAAAGGTGAAAATAAGGACAGCTCCAATTATTAAAACAACTGAGGAAATCAGAGTACTAATTTTATAGGGTATATCCAGAGATTTATTCAATATCCGTAAATATAAAAAGAGCTGCCTCTCTCCAGAAGCAGCTCTCTCATAGTAATTAAGTATAAAACATAGAGATCAGATATCTATGTTTGCATATTTGGCATTTTTCTCTATAAATTCTCTTCTTGGTGGTACCTCATCTCCCATAAGCATTGAGAAGACTCTATCAGCTTCAGAAGCATTGTCTATAGTCACTTGCCGTAACGTTCTGAACTCAGGATTCATGGTTGTGTCCCATAACTGACTCGCATTCATCTCTCCAAGACCTTTATATCGTTGAATTCCAACTCCACTTTCATTTCCTGCTCCTTTAAATTCCTGAACCAATCTATCTCGTTGGTCATCATCCCAAGCATATGATTTCTTACTCCCTTTTTTCACTAAATAAAGAGGAGGCGTAGCTATATAGACATATCCATTCTCTATTAACTCTCTCATGTGACGGAAGAAGAAAGTCAAGATCAAAGTTTCGATGTGGCTACCATCTACATCGGCATCACACATGATAATTACTTTATGGTATCTCAATTTTTCCAGATTCAACGCTTTCGCATCCTCTTCTGTCCCTAACCTCACTCCCAAGGCAGTGTAAATATTCTTGATTTCCTCATTTTCAAAAATCTTATGAGGCATTGCTTTTTCCACGTTTAAGATCTTTCCTCTCAATGGCATAATCGCTTGGAACAATCGATCTCTTCCCTGCTTGGCTGTTCCACCTGCCGAATCTCCCTCTACTAAATAGACCTCGCACAAAGCTGGATCTTTCTCAGAACAGTCAGAAAGCTTCCCTGGAAGCCCACTTCCGCTCATTACATTCTTTCTCTGCACCATTTCACGTGCCTTTCGAGCTGCGTGTCTAGCTTGTGCAGCTAGAATTACCTTGTGAACGATTTGACGTGCATCAGCAGGATGTTCCTCCAAATAATCCGCAAGCATTTCACTAACCGCCTGTGATACAGGAGCTGTTACTTCTCTGTTTCCTAGTTTTGTTTTTGTTTGCCCTTCAAATTGTGGTTCTTGTACTTTTACTGAAACTACCGCCGTCAATCCTTCTCTAAAATCATCCCCTGCAATTTCAAATTTCAGTTTGTCCAGCATTCCTGAAGAATCCGCATACTTTTTAAGCGTATTTGTCAACCCTCTTCTAAATCCAGAAAGGTGCGTTCCTCCTTCATGCGTATTGATATTATTCACGTACGAATGAATGTTCTCGTTAAACGATGTGTTATAAGTCATGGCTACTTCCACAGGAATACCATTTCTTTCTCCTGTAATATGAATCACAGCGGACATTAATTGTTCTCTAGTAGCATCTATATATTCTACAAATTCCTGAAGCCCTCTTTCAGAGAAAAATTCTTCTGTCTCAGAATTTCCTTCTTCATCTTTTACTCGTTCATCAGTCAGAGTAAGCGTTAATCCCTTATTAAGAAATGATAATTCTCTTAAACGTGCTGCCAGTGTTTCATAATTATACTCTAATACCTCGAAAATACTATCGTCTGGCTTAAAAGTCACCGTTGTACCTCTATGGTCCGCTTTACCCGTTTCTTTTACTGGATAAAGTGCTTTTCCTTCAGAGTACTCTTGAACGTAGTGTACTCCTTCTCTAAACACTTCTGCTTTTAACGCTATAGATAGTGCATTCACACAAGAAACACCTACACCATGGAGTCCACCAGAAACCTTATAAGAATCCTTGTCAAACTTACCTCCCGCTCCGATCTTCGTCATTACTACTTCTAGTGCAGAAACTCCCTCCTTCTTATGCATTCCCACGGGAATACCTCTACCATTATCGGATACTTTGATGGAATTGCCTTCTTGAATAATCACATCCACTGTATCACAGTATCCTGCTAACGCTTCATCAATAGAATTATCTACCACCTCATAAACCAGATGATGCAATCCTCTAACACCCACATCACCAATGTACATAGAAGGTCTTAACCTTACATGTTCCATTCCCTCCAAGGACTGAATACTACCGGCATCGTAGTTACTCTTTTGTTCTTCACTCATAATTTTATATCTTAAAAATCTTAGTCTGTCTTAAACGAAAAACCGCAGAAATATCCACGGTTTTATCTATTACGTAAAGGTACGAAATTAATAAGGGGAAACAGTGTTGAAACACCAGTAAAATCAGGGGTTTTTCCACAGTTTATGTCTTTTATTCACAACAACCTCTAATACTAGTTTAATTGAAAGGAAAAAGCATCTTTTTAAAGTGCTTCCGCTACCGTGGATTTAGTTAAAAATGAGTACATATGCCTCTACAAACTAAGTCCAAATCCATTGATAACCAGCTGAAACCTCGGCTTATGATACTGGACTCTTTACACCATCAACCAAAAAATTAAAAAGAATAAGTGACCCCTGCCATAATGTTTAACCTCTGCACTGGATATGCATTAAATCGCTGATACTTTCCAGCCACTAAATTATTTATCTGTCCAAATACTGAAAGTCGTTTGGTATAGCGGTACTCTCCTTTAAGTGTCACATCCACAAAGGAACCTAAATCATAGGTGTAATATGTCCCATCCTCATTCAGTTCTCCTCCATCAATAAACCCTAACGACTTAGCTCTTCTCTTTCCTAGTGCTGAAACTTCTAGTTGAGCTATGAGCTTGTCTTCAATACTATAGCTAGCACTTACTGAAATCTTATTATTGGGCTGATTCCATGGTTCTTCAGTATCTAACTTATCATAAATATAGAAGTCTCCTCTACCGAAAAATTTCACTTTGTCTCCTGCATTGTAGGTTACTTCTCCTGTAACTGTTGTTCTCTTTAGAGCACCATACTCTGTTCTAAAACGATTTCCCTCTGACACCAAGGTGTCATTTACAAAATAGATAAAATTATCAAATGAGGCTCTAGAAAGCTTGGCGTTGAAGCTCATATTTGATGAAATATTCCCACGTATACCACCAAATACGTTGATTTTTTCGTTGGTATTCTTAATTACATCCGAATCTACTAAATCAGAGATAAGAAAGCTCTGAACGAATGGATTTTCATCAGTAATTGTTCTGTACCTATTCTTATGCAATTCTCCACCCAAGCCAGCATATGGAATGAAAACTCCACCAAACAGACTGTATCTAATCTCTAAGTCCGGATATGCTTTCGGTTGAAGCCCTCCCATAGCATCTCCGGTCAACCTAGCCCCTATTTTGACCATTAGACCCTTTCGATAAGTTGTAATTCTTGGATTTAAGTTGATCACAGTATTATTGAACTTCTGCTCTCCGTCTGTTCTAAAGGAAATATTATTCAAATTATTATAGTCTAAATCCACTCCTAAAGCGAAATTTTCAGTTTTAACAAACTTGTTCAAGTCTGCATGAAAAATAAAATTGTTCTCGCTACTATTCGCATTGTCGGAAAACTGGAAAAAGTCAAACCTTCCTACATAGTTGATTTTCGTTGTATCCCTAAAATAGCTCTTGAGGTTGACTCCCCCATTAAATGTTCGATAAAGCCTCTTGTCATCTATCTCAAAGTTTTGAGGGTACAATTCGGGGTCGTATCCATAATAGTGCAATTTTTCCCTGTCATAATTGATGTTTATCCCTACCGAGTGTTTTTTAAGAAAACGCTTCCCACTCACACCCATAGAAAGTTCTGAAAATGAATCAGCTATAGAATCAGCTGCGCTTACAAAACCATCACTGGTGAAATACTTTAAATGAGAATCAAAAGTTCCATTTCGATTGTACCCATCCATAAACCTCAACTCAGCTAATCCAGTAAGCTTAGTTCCTACCGCTCCTTTCGCATATCCTCTGAATAAATTCGGTAGTGGTTTTTCTATACTCACCTTGGCTGCAGGTACAGGTTTAAGCTCTATGTTTTGTGTAGGTTTTCTTGGTATTAGGCTATACTTCAACGACGGAAGCTCTACCTCTGACTCTATCACCTCTGGCACCTTAGAGACTTTGTTGGCATCATTTAAAAATAGCTCAGCTTGTCCCTCAATCACTACACTTAAATCTATCTCTTCCTTTTGCTCATCATCTTGAGCTATGGCAACGCTAACACTGAAAAACAAGACAGTGAAAGCCACTATTGATCTGATATTTATTTCTTTCATGTTCATAGTTCTAGTGTTTTTATTTTTCATCTCCCTCTCCAAATAAATCAATCTCTACATCGTTATCCTCTCCTTTCTCTAATTCTGCAGCTTCCAGTGCTTCTAGCTCCGCCAAACGCTTACGAGACCTGTCCTTTACCCAATCTTCGTTGGCATTTGAGATCAAAGCACTTAAGGTAGCCTTCGCCTGAAACATGTCATCCAATGCTACATATGCTTCCACTAAGAGCAGAAATCCTTCAAATTTATATTTACTGAAACCACTGAATTTCTCAATCAACTCAAATACTTCTTTCTCACAATTCTTATAGGCACCTTTTTCAAAAGCAATCTTAGACATGTAAAACTTTGCCTCTGCCCCCGACAAGGAAACGATCTTCTGTACTTCCTTAAAATCATAATACGCCTCGTCATAATTCCCCTTGTCATAGCGTACCTTTCCTCGAATCATGTATGCCTGATTCTTAATATCGACAGGAGTATCTCCATTATCAAGAACTCTCTTCGCATAGTCCAGCGCATAGTCAAACTGCAGCAACTCATAGTAACACCTCATCTGGCCTATTTCAGCCTCTAAAACGTTCATTTTTTGAATTGCTACACTTTCAAGCTCTATGTAATTATTCAAAGCCGAATTATAATCTTGCTTATTAAAATTAATAGTGGCTGCAGTTTTCAACGCACCTTCTGAATATTCCGACACCGGTTGTGTGATCACATAATTGTAATTCAACAGAGCTTCTTCCATACGCTCTTCTTCAAAATAAATCTCTGCTAAGTAATAGTGTGATTCAACAGAAAAGAGTCCCGGATCAAACTGACTGACATATTCATTGAGTGACTTTTTAGCCTTCTCATAATCCGTATTGAAATAATGATCAATAGCCACTTGATATGCCGTACTATCAACACTACTCGTAGCTATATCTAAAATTGGATTTCCAGTAATCAAATCATTGTATGCTCTTAATCCTCTCTCTTCTATGTAAACATCCTTTACTAGATCTAAGGTTTGAGACATGATTTTATCTGAGGGATACTTTTCGACTATTTGATCAAATGTCGCCAATGCTGCTGTATTATCACCCTGTCTTCTATAAAGAAACACAATGTTCTTTAAAGATCTCTTGGCGTATTGACTATGTGGGTTTGTTTCGATAATTCCAGAATAAGCGGCCAATGCCTTCGCATCTTGATCCGTAATTCGATACGTCTCCGCAATTTCGAATTTCGAATCCAGAACATATTTACCTTTACTCTCACTGTTAATAATACTGTTCAGTGTTGCAATTTTAGCATCAGAGTCTCCTTGTAAGCCCTGACAAACTGCTTTTTGGTACATCGCATAATCCCTCCCTACTTGATTTAAACTGATCGCACGGTTATAAAAATCTACTGCCTGCGTATACTTCTTGTCCACGTAAAAGCAATCTCCAGTTCTCAAGTAGGCATCGTTTAACTTTCTAGAGTCATCTCCTTTATAATTGTCTGAAAATTTTCTAAACATACTCAAAGCCTGCGAGTACTTTTTCTGTTTAAAATAAGAATAGCCCGCATTGTAATAAGCGTCATCATACCAATCCGAGTTAAACCCTCCTGGCTCTAGGAGAAATTCCGTGAACATGGATGCTGATCTTTGGTAATCTCCCTGTTTATAGGCTAGTTCTGCTTTCCAGTAAATTGCTTCAGCAATCAAATCTTGATTCACTCTATATGTATTTACTTTATTAAAATACTCGGCGCTCAGGTCATATTTCTTCTGGTTAAACAATTCTACTGCTCGATTAAACGTCACTACTTGATAGGCTTCTTTCGTTCGTTGATCTTTATTTGAAATTCTGTCCAAACTTTTAAGTGCAGCCTCATAATTCTTTGATTTCATATAAACGTTTAACAAGAATTCGTACGCCTCTTCGCTACGTTCTGACTCTGGGTAATCTTCGATGTACTCTTCAAATGCTACAATGGCTTCATGAAATGGATTATAACTTAGTTCAAACGCCAGCTTGGCGTAGTTAAATAATGCATCTTCCTTTATCTCTGCATCAAAATCCATTTCAAACGCTTGCTTAAAAGCCGAGCGTGCATAGGGTTTCTGATCGAGTTTCAAGTAACAGTCAGCCATATGGTAGTTGGCTAATTGACTCATTTCGTCATTCTCATCTGTTACTTCTGAGAAGTTTTCGAGCGCTTTTTCAAACTCAGAATTTCTGTAGTAAACATATCCCAACTGATAATAATCTGATCTCGTCTTGTACTTAGCATGGGTCTCCTTATGATACAATTCCAAATATGGAAGTGCCTTATCATAGTCGTCCTTAATGAAGTAAGACTCCCCTACAATCCTTGCAATTTCTGGAACGCGCTCTACACTTACTTGTTCTCCGTCAATTAGAGGTGGAGCATATTCTAACACAAGATCATACTTTTCTTGCAAGAAATAAATCTGAGCAATGTAATAGGGTGTAATTGGCTTGAAAGATTCATTATTCTCAAGTAATGAAAATCCATCTAGAGCTGTCTGGAAATTCTTCTCCTCGTAGGCAATGTGAGAGTAATAATACGTCGCTGGATCTTTGTACTCTGTATCAAGGTCTTTTATTTCAAAAAACCCAGGTTTCGCCCGAGTGTAGTTACTTACATAAAAATAGGAGTACGAACGCTTGTACTTATATTCTATCTCAGCATCTCCTTTTAGTTTGTGTTCCTTTACTTTTTTGTACCAAAAAGTTGACTTTTTATACTTCTTTCTCTTAAAGTTGTAATCTCCTAATTCCATATAAATCTTCTGAACCCAGGGGCTGTCGGGATGTTCTATGGTAAACCTTTCTAGCAAGTACTCTGCATCTTTATGCTTCAAATACAGTGCGCAAATACCTCTGTAATATTCTGCATTCACTCGAACTTCCTGATACGGGTCCTCAATTGAAAGAACCGTTCTTTCAAACATTTGTAGTGCTGAAGCGAACTTTTCTTTACTAAAGAAGTGCAGCCCTTCATTGTACTCATAGTATTCTGAATAATCAATGGCCGTTTTCTGTGCAAAAGATGTACTAAACACTAAAGAAAACGCTACGATTAACACTCCTATTCCAATCCTCATGGGCTCTGATTTTAAGCGATTATAACTTTTTAAAATTAAGTCGGACTAGTTGTGGTAATCAGTATTTACTGTAAAATTCTTAACGCAGTTCTGTTGAACTTATTTCACCCCATTTACCTAGTTCGATTACTACATCTCAATTCATAAAATGTGCCAAATTTTATTTTCAAACTGCATCATCATCCATTTTCATGACCTAAGTGCGACTACACAATCATAGTCCTTGATCCTACAGACAACGCGATTCACGGCTGCGTACACTCGTGTATCAATTAATGAAAATGACAAGACTATCGGCATTACAAACGAATGCTCCTGATCCAAGAACTCTATTAATATTTTTGGCGCTAGTTTCATTGAGCGCTATAAAACTATTCGGTCAGTGCTCTACCGACATTAACTTTAACGAGTGGAGTGAGGTAGGGCCCGTAGACAGTGGTGATTGGGACGTAGCTTCTGATGGAGAAGGGGTCGTACAATCGGTCAATGGAAACCCCACATTTTTTCTCAGTCCAAATAAATTTATGAATGTTCGAATCACTGGATCAATCCAGGTAGATGCCACCACCACTGATGACGATTTTGTAGGCTTTGTTTTTAGCGCATTGAGTCCTACCTCTCCCTCCAGCGGCACGGTTACCAATTTAGACTTATGGCTTCTTGATTGGAAGGGTGCTTCCCAAAGCTCTGCAGATGAGGGATTTTCTCTGGTTAGAATCAATGACACTTTCAACTTCTCAGTTGATGAAGAATTCACCCCTTTTTTCTGGACTCATGGATCTAATGATGGTTTCGACATTAAGGAAGAAGTATATAATGATAACCTTGGGTGGGTACCCGGACAAGTTCACAATTTCGAACTGGTTTTAAGACCCAATAGGGTCACCATCACAATGGATAATGTTCAAATTATAGATCGTCAGGATTGTTTTGAGATCGGTCAGTTTGGCTTCTATAATTTCTCTCAAGAAAACGTGACATATTCCGATTTCTCTTATGAAATTTTTACTGAATTCACAGTGCCAGATGAACTATGTACGGAAACTTCTTTCACTCCTGACGTATTCAGTTCTGCTTGTTTCGACACTGATGAAAATGACCTAGCAGGAACTATTTCTAGCTGGTTTTGGCAGTTTGGAAACGATGATTACAGCTTTCAAATGAAACCAAACTATGTATACGAAGAAAGTGGTTCATACGAAATAAGACTAACCATTACAGATTTGCTTGGATGTTCTGCAGAGTTCTCCACTATTATACAAGTTGAAAAAAGGCCTTCTATTTTCATAGATAGTTATGAAGGTTGTGAAGGAGACTTGATTGAACTATCAGCTTCTAACGAAACTCCTGACATTCCCATAACTGGTTATACCTGGGATTTTGACGGAGATGGCTTCAATGATGCCTCAGGTTCGGCAGTAAATTATCTTTTCGATTTTCCTGGAACATATGAGTTTCAAGTAGTAGGAATCTCCTCAGGATGTAACGACACGGCACTATTTAATGTTCCTATATATGCCATTCCTGAAATAGATTTTAATGTCAACACTTTATCTGGGCGATCTGTCCAGCTCACAAATCTCACAGAAAATGCCACTTCATTCAGCTGGGACTTCGGAGATGGCGGTTTTTCTGTTCAAGAGAACCCCAATTACACTTATACTGAAGATGGGGAGTATGAAATTATTCTAACTGTATTAAACAACGGGTGTGAAAATGAGTTGACCAAATCTATAACAATTCAATATGAAGATTTCACTTTTATACCCACCGCTTTTTCTCCAAATGGAGATGGCAGCAACGATCAATTTAGAATATTAGACTCCGACCTTGTTAAAAGTGAAATGTGCGTATTTAACCATTGGGGACAGCTCATATTTCAGGGAAACGACTTGGAAAACGGATGGGACGGAACCTCAGAAGGTGAAAACACGCAAGCAGGAAATTACACCTATATCATCTCGGGAGAAAATGCTCAAGGAGAAAAAAGAAACTTCAATGGTTTGATCACCTTGGTTAGATAATGAGGTTTATACTTTACATATCACTATTTATGTACTCCTCTCTAGTCCAAGCACAAGACAGTCATTATTCCCTATACCATCATAGACATGGGGGATTAAATGCTGCACTAACTGGTTATGGACAAGAAGAGGCTGAAGTTCGAACATTATACAGGACTCAATGGAATAGTATATCTCCCCTTACCTATCTTTCGCTCGAGGCTGAAAAGCAAGATGGACTTTGGGGATACGGCATTAGCTGGAACAAAAGTGGTGCTGGGGCAGGAAGCCTAATCTCTAATCAGATTGCGCTCGGAGCCAGCAAACAAGTCAACATTAATTCAGATGGATTTCTTAGGTTGGGCATGCAAGTGGGCTATTATAAACATAGTCTCGATTGGAATGGTGCAGTCTTTGAAACTCAGCACAGCAGTAATGGGACGCTTGGTAGCAATACAGAAGAAAATCTAACTCTAAATAAAGCTTCCTCGGTTGATCTAAATGCAGGATTATTTTTCAACCAAAAAGCTGGAAGTAATACTATCAACTTAGGATTCAACCTATCTCATATCGCTCAAAACAAGCTCACTTTATATATAGACGGGGTAGAAAGATTGCTCAGCAAAAAAACGATTCATGCTAGCGTTAGAATACCTATTGTTAATGATTGGGCTTTGACTCCAAGCCTGCTGTATCAAAATCAAACAACTGCACATGAATCTATTCTAGCTATAAGCGCCGCAAAGAAAATTGAAGGTAACAAACTCATCTCCTTAGGAACAGGTATTCGCCTTAAAGACGCCTTGATATTTCAGACGGAATTCCAACTTGAGAACCTCGCTATTTCCATGGCATATGATGTCAACATTTCTAAACTAAAAGCAGTTGGAAATGGCTTTGGTGCGTTCGAAATTGGTCTACTATTCAAGTTTAAAGAAGCTAAAGATTATAAGGAAACTGTTAACTTAAGAATTGAAGATACAGATAATGATGGGGTAGCTGACGAAAAAGATGAATGTCCCACGATACCAGGGAATGCGCACAATAGAGGATGTCCTGGAAGAGCTGATTCTGACAAAGATGGAATAGCAGATGAAGTAGACCTTTGCCCTGGTGTGGCTGGAAGTTACATTCATGGTGGATGTCCAGACACTGATGGAGATGGTGTGGCTGATATAGATGATGAATGCCCTACTCTATATGGTGCTCTTCATTTTCAAGGATGCCCAGATTCAGACCAAGATGGAATCTCTGACAAATACGATGCTTGTCCAGCCACTTTTGGGTTAACTACTAACAAAGGGTGTCCAGATAACAAATTGGTGCAGCCAACTTCTAAATTAGGAGAGTACTTAGTTGAAGAAGTAAAGGATCCTGAAACTAAAAGTACCGACGTTCTCCCTATTCAATCACCAAAAACCTATCATAAACACTCGTATCAAGTAAATGAATTCACAAACTCTAGAAAAACCCACCCTCCAGACGTTTCAGGCTCTAGATCTGACATTCATTCAGAAGATTCTGATTATGTGCATTCAATAGAAAACGAAGAAGTCATTGATAAGCTTATTATCCTCTTTGATAAAAATGAAAGCATGCTGGATTTCTCTGATAAGAAACGACTTCGAGATTTCATTAACACATCGGACACCTCTAAGGATATTCGAATTGTTCTGCGAGGGCACACTGATAGAACGGGAGATGAACTCTATAACATGGAATTGGGATACCGGAGAGCAGAATCCGTGAAAAGATACTTGGCACAATTCGGTTTAACTGATCAAAAAATGCTCCCATTATCCTATGGAGAAGAAATGCCTACTAGTAGCATGAATGATGAAAACAGAAGAGTAGAAGTATTAATTATCAAATGAATTTGAGTACTACAAAAAATATATCGACAGCAGTGCTTAGGAAACCTTTAATCAAGAAGCTTAGCTTCAATTTAATTTCCCAAGGTTCTATTTTTACAGGAAAGTGGATCATCAACTTCACTTTGGCTAAACTTCTTTCCCCTTCATTGTTTGGAGTATTCACACTAATCCAAGCGCTAGGGAATTTTCTGTTGAATTTTTTCTCATTCGGCTCTGTTGCTCATCTCATTCATGGAATTTCTGAGAATCAATTCTCTGCATATAATCAACTTAAAACCAGTATTAACTTAACGATGCGGATCATCCTACTTACAGTTAGTGTATGGTTTTTTTTAGTGCTATTAGAAGTTCAGATTAACTATCTATCATACTTCTTTTGGTCCATTCTGTTAGGTGGGATTTTATCAATGAATGCTCAATTATTTGCTTTTTTCAAAGGTTTAGGAAGATTTGAGGAAGAATCTAAGGCTGCGGTTGTATTTTTTGCCTTCAGCATATTGGTTGTTGGGTGTCTTTGGCTAATTGGAATAGTAGAAAACATGCATATTATTTTTGGAGTGTTTTGTGCCTTGCAATGCATCATTCTTATTAAAGGAGTTCTATCAGTAAAAAACTGGCTCTCTAATGGTACGACAGACAGCTCTATTAACTATAAATCATTCTTAAAAGAGCGACTTCCCTTTGGCTTCCATGAAATTCAAGGGGCAATTTATATCCATGTGATCTTACTAATACTAGGATTCATGGTCCCAGAGGAAGAATTAGGAATGTTTCGTAGTGTTCAGCTTTTTATTACTCCCGTGAGTCTATTACCAAGTGTAGTTTCACAAGTCACGTTAAACAAACTCTCTAGTTTAAAAAACTCTCCCCTAGATCAAATAGCAGTATTTAGAAAATTTCTAAAAGCTGTTACTTGTACTGGTGTGTTTTTCTTTATTATTTACTTCACATTTGGAGGCAGATTTGTCAATTACATTTATGATTACAAATTTGACGAATCTACTGTCAACTACCTAATTAGATGTTTCTCGGCTGCCTTCTTACTAAGATTCATTAGCTCAAATTATGGCGTTGTAATTACCTCTGCAGGAAAACAAAACATTCGAGTAATCATGACTTTCCTATCTATCCTAGTCAGCATTACTCTCACCTATTTACTCACTAAAACAATGGGAGTCAAAGGAGCAGCACTTGCAGGAGTGGCCTCTTTTGGGGTTATCACTTTAGGCTACTCATTTTATTGCGAAGCAATACTATTTAAACAACTAAGAAAAAATGCTAGTAACAATTCTAGGTCCTGATGGTTCAGGCAAAACAACATTGGCCAAAAATGTGGTCAATGCAATCAACGGTTCTGAATATGTGTACTTAGGGCATAACCCTGAGCATAGAAGCTATTTATGGCTCAATCACATTTTGCAATCGAAAGGAAGTCAATTCTTTTTATTTAAACCAATTAGGCGGTTCATAATCACATTCAATGACTATCTGGAATACAAGAAATCTCAAAAAAAAATGCGTATTTCAGATCGATGGGTTATTGATTCTTTGGTACAAACCAGAGTGTACAAACGCCTCATGCGTCACTATTACAAAATTGTGGTGACTCTCTTTCCAAAGCCTGACCTCGTAATACTTCTCGCTGGAGATGAGAATAAAATCTGGAATAGAAAAAAAGAATTGAATCCTGAGCTAATTAAGGAGTACATCACTAATTACAAAAGTTTCCTTCAAAAGAAAAACATAAGATATAAGACTATTGACACTACTGAAAATAGTATCGAAGAGTCCACTGTATTGGCTAAAACATACATCCATGAATATCAACAGAAATCAGAACATTCTTAAATGGTTCAAGAGGCTAGAGGAATGGGACATTCCTTATTA
This sequence comes from Flavobacteriales bacterium, assembly GCA_965224545.1. Taxonomy (GTDB): domain Bacteria; phylum Bacteroidota; class Bacteroidia; order Flavobacteriales_D; family Sanyastnellaceae; genus ASP10-05a. The sequence goes on from CBDCZM010000001.1 coordinate 1,058,462, forward strand.
TCTTCTACGACCTCTTGACCTCAAAAAAGATGAAAAAGACGTCGACATCATTGTTTCAAAGGCAAATGTCCAACGTTTGGCACAACGATTAAAAGAATTGAATTTTCATGCAGAGGTAACCACCTCTGTGGCCGAGTACTCTGTAGGAATCATAGTGGACAACGACCTTCTACTAGATATTAAAACTAGAATTTGTTTTCTTCCCAGTAAGTTTTATTCATTTAAGAATCCTCCACCGTATTCAGGAATTAAAATTGAATCTGACGGGATTATATATCCAGAAGTATCTCCTGAGAAACTTTTTACGTTTTGGATTCTGCATTTCTTTCTTGACAAAAAGCATCCCAGCCTATCGGGAAGCTACGATATATTCTGTCAGAAATACGCTAAAAACGCATTACAAATGCTTCAATCCGAATTTTGTCAAATCTGGTTACACCGGGTATTCAAAAGAAAGAAAGATGATGCAGAGTATGTACTTCATCAATTCTGCGAAAACAACTTTCAGACGACTACAGAACTCGCTCGTTATACGAAAGAACTAATATTAAGAAGGAACTTGAGCACCTTCATTACATTTTATCTGGAAAAAATTAAATATGCTATTATCAGAAGAACAAAAAAAGAATTTTATAAGCCGATTACAGCTTACCACGGTTGAAGGAGGAGAATACATAATTATGCCTAGCGCAGCTGAACCTGCTTTTTTGGTTCCCATATCTTCTAAGCAAACTTATGTAAAAGCTTTAGCTCTTATAAAACCCATTAGCGGAAAGGGGGAATTGAAGAAAAAAATACTCAGTTACATTCCACCCAAATGGCTTAAAAAGAAATTCTCACAGTTGGTTTTCTCAGCTCCAAATGAAAATGGGAGACACTCCATTATTCTTCCATGGAGTCAAAAAATCTGTGACAAGCTTACCTACATTTCATTTAATGAAGATATGTCTGACATTATAGTTCATAAATATGCCTTTACCGATGAAACCAGAGAAATGGTTCGGAATGAACACGATTTTCTAAAAAAAATTGACACTTCTAAATCTGTTGGTATTCACATCCCAGACATAAAAGGATTTGAAGACGCTTCCAACTATACTTGCTTAATGCAGGGTTTTGTAGATGGAATGCATATGAAGCGCCTTTCTCCTGGTGTAGCCTCTTTCTTTGCAAGCCTTAACAGTCAAAGGATCTTTCCTCTAAGCGAGCATCCTTACATTGTCAATAGAATGCCTTTCATGACTCAATTCCTCAAAGAAAACGGAGAAAACCAGTTGCTAAAGTCAATCAAAGAGCTCTATCACAAATACAATTCTGAACGGTTCAGAGTGGCGACTATGCATTCTGATTTTAGCTCTTCAAATACCGTTCAAACTGCACAAAATGAGTGTATAATAATAGACTGGGAGGATGCATGTGAAGACGGAATTTGCATTGACACTGAATATTTCAAGTTCAGACAAGCACTTTTAAAAGAAGGGGCTTGGCTGATTAAAAATGCAGAGCAATTCTTAGCCGTATTCCACTATATTCATTTTATTGCTCAGAAGAAGAATACCGAAATGATTAAGAAATTCAGTCTAACCAGCAGTGAGTTCAGGCTTAAAAAAATATGATTCTCAGTTTGGAAACAGCAAACTCCAATTTATAGATTTGCCTCACTCGTAAATGGAGACATACTAACTTAAAAGCTATATCGTTTCATCTATGCAATCAACCTTAGATGAAACAACTCAATTTACCACTTGTAACCATAATTGGTGCCTGCATAATTACCTTTTTGTTTTACCGACAATCACTTGGATTGAATGTATTGATCTTTGAACTACTACTAATTGCTTTCTTCATATTCTCCCATAAACTCGATAGAAAGAGGGTCAAGTGCATTTTTATGGGGACTAGGCAAAAAGTTTATGTAATCTGAATAAGAAAAATGTAGTGTCTTTGACACCTCTTAGATTAGCCCTAAAGAGTTTGATTTTAGCGTTAAAAGATTCAGCATTTGCATGGGTACTTCTATTTTTAAAGAAGTTAATGATGTTTTCTAAGTGATTTTTGACAGAGTTTGCTGCGGTATTAAATTCCTGAATTCCTAACTCAAAAGACTTTTGTATCCAATCATAGAATCTGGCTTTACCTATTTCATAAATAACATTTTTTCAATTTAAATGAGCATTAATAATGCTGTCGAGTTTGTTCATAGTATGAATGTCAAAACCAATCTCTTTGAATAAGATTTTATTCTTTGAATCTACCAGAAAAAGAGTGGGGTAACTTCTTAAATTTAACGCTTTTATTTCTTCTTGAGAAGTGAGGTATACTGGATAGTTAGTTTGATTATATTTGAAAAACTTGTCAAGACGCTGAATATCTTTTTCATTATTATCGATAGGATTTATACCTATAACCTCAAAATTTCTATCTGAATATTTAGAATAAATCTCATTTAAGTATGGTATAGCTTTAATACAAGGTGGGCAATCTTGATACCAAAAATCGTACAAAGCTAAATGAGAGTTTTTTGGCAATGTTAATTGGTTTTGATTGGGGTATTCGAAAGCCCTTATTTCTGGGAAAACGGTCAATGTATCGCTTTCTGGAGAATTCCGTTCAGGTTCTTGATATTCAGAAATATCATATTTAGTTAAATATTGATTTAATAAATCTTGAAATTCGCTATACGAGGCTTTATCTAATTCAGTATTTTTGACATTCTGCTCATTCTTCAATTGGGATAATATCATAGCCAAGTACAACATAAATCACAGTCAAAAATCTTATTATCATTTTTCCTATATGGCTAGTTTATCAAACACTACGATTCCCATAGTAACCATTAGCATAGAGGAGCTAGAACAAATAGCGAAATTTCATGAGAAAAATTACTCTTTTGAGAAAAATGGTATCAGCGCTTCGGTCTATCTAGGCATTCTCAACAACCAATCAACCAAGTTTAAGCGAAAATGGAAAAATAAGGGGGGGGGTATCCTGGAATTGGGCGGAATATTCCACATATCAAGAATTATCCAAATAATTATAAATTACTCTTTTTGCATCCGTTAGAGGAATGAAAAATCTTACTTTTAAAGCAATCTATCATCAATTAGAAAACATGGATAAAGAAAATATTAAATCAGAAATCAAGAATAACATTGACGTTTTATTTGACAAGATTAACGAATTGGAAGCCAAAAAAGATGAAGCAGTTGGAGAAGCAAAAGAGAAGTATGCTGAAAAACTGGAAGAACTAAAAGCGACTAAAGAAAACCTATCCGCTAAATACGATGAAATTATGGATGCTTCCGAAGAAAAATGGGAAGAGCTAAAAGACTCACTATCATCATCATTGGATTCATTTAAAGAAGGGTTTTCGAAGATTGGAAATCTTTTTAAGTAAGTCTGCACAAAACTGTGCCTTTGAACGAACTTATTTTATAATGAATAAAAAGGCCTTGGTTGATACAAATCCTGGATCGACTATTTAACTATTTAAATTCTGTATACTTTTCACCAAACTCCTTAACTAGGATACTTACTGGTGACTCTCGAACAACTCTATACTACTCATAAAGATCTTGTCTTTAATCTTGCTTTACAGTATACTCAAAGTATAGAAGACGCCGAAGAAGTGACTCAAGATGTGTTCGTATCGGTCCACAAGAACCTTTTAAAATTTAAAAGTGAATCCACTATAAAAACGTGGATCTATCGGATTACAATCAACAAATCTCTTGATTATCTTAAAGCTAAAAAGAGAAAAAAAAGATGGGCAATGTTTAATTCTTCAGGGCTTGACAACTCTGAATTAGAGAATAAGCATGTCCATTTCCATCATCCAGAAATAGCCATGGAACAGCAAGAAGCTCTGCAAAAAGTACTCGATTGTATTCAACAGCTTCCAAACAATCAAAAGACGGTAGTGCTGCTTCTAAAAATCGAACATAAGACCAAAGAAGAAGTTGCTGAAATCATGAAAACAACTCCAAAGGCTGTAGAATCTTTGTTCAATAGAGCAAAGAAAAAGCTGAAGGAATACCTAGAACAAACGAAGGAAAAAGAATAATTAATCGTCTAAGAAATAAATGACACCGAATTTCGATATACTAGAAAATGTAAAAAAGCTTCCCGTTAAAGAAGATTTGTATGAAAAAATTATATCTAGGATTGAAATGGGAAAACTCATTCCACTAAGTCATGTGAAAATTGTAGCTGCCGCATTCCTATGCCTCATCTCTTTAGAAGTTTATTTGAGCTCAAACGCCACCCTCAAAACTAACGACACTTCTTTCTTAAGCGAGATCGTACCATCTACTAATAACATGCTCTATTATGACTAAACACAAATTTCTTATAGGTATAATTATCCTGTTGGCTATATCAAATATTATTCTAATCAGTTCGAAATTCATTAGAAAGGTTCCCCACCATGATAGACCACGAAATGTAGTAATTGAAAAGTTGCAGCTAGATGATGACCAAATAATTCTATATGATGAGCTAATTAAGGTACATAGGTCAACCATTCATAAAAAAGATGATGAAATTGTACTATTAAAGAATGAATTATATGCTACAATGGGAAATAACCAGAGTGAGGATTCAAGCGATCAAATCATTGGCAAAATTGGCGCTTTACAAATGGAAATAGAGATGGCACATTACACGCATTTTAGAGATATCAAAAAAATCTGTATGCCAGACCAGCTTAAAGCCTATAAAGAATTAGTGCTAGAAATCGAAAAAATCTTCAGAAGACCAAAAAAGCCAAAGAAATAAGTTAAATGATGAAATTCTTCTGCATTGCCTTCCTTTTCTATCTGTCCACTAGTATGAATGATTCTATAGGACAAACTTCTCAATGCAATGTGAAGTTTCAATTTTTAATCAATGAAGAACCATTGATTATCGGTAAGAACTACTTTGTTTCATCACTTGATGATAGCATTAAAATTGATCGTTTAAAACTCTATATCTCTAATATAGAATTATCCAACAAGAATGATTCTTCATATGCGAGAAAAAATCACTATTTACTCGACATAGAAAAAGAAGAATCACTTCACATTTCACTGCCATCCATTGAAAATCACACACAATTAAACTTTCAGCTAGGCATAGATAGTCTTGTAAATGTTTCAGGTGTTATGGGTGGGGCTTTAGACCCAATGAATGGAATGTATTGGAGTTGGCAAAGTGGATATATTAACATTAAACTTGAGGGTGTTTCTCCTTCCTGCCCTGCTAGAAAAAATGAGTTTTCATATCATTTAGGAGGGTATTCGTACCCAAACAATACCCTTCAAGCAATTTCTTTGATGACAAGATCAAGGAACGAACTAATTATTGAAATTGATTTGACCGAGTTCTTTCGTCAAGTGGACCTTCGTAAAGAATATGCTATCATGAGTCCGAGTTCCCAGGCAGTAAAGATGGCTCAACATTTCTCCTCCTTATTTAGAATAAAATAAATGAGAAAAATTGGCTCTATTGTTATTATAGGAATTTTGAGCATGCTCAGTTTTAATATGCCTCAGGTCACCATAGATTTTCTTCCCTCTCATTTTCCAGAACCCGTGTATCAGTTCTCTGAGAACCCATTGAAAATAGATAAGATAGAATTAGGAAGAGCGCTTTTTTATGATCCTTTATTATCTAAAGACACTACAATTTCATGCGCCTCTTGTCACTCGCCTTACAATGCTTTTGCACACACTGACCATGATCTCAGTCATGGAATCAATGACCAAATGGGAAACAGAAATGCTCCTGCACTGTTTAATCTGGCCTGGCAATCGACTTTCATGTGGGATGGTGCAATTCATCATTTGGATGTGCAAGCATTAGCCCCAATCAGCCATCCTAAAGAAATGGGAGGAAACCTTGAAAAGGTGATTTCTAAATTACAAAACAGCCCAATATACCCAGTCCTTTTTGAGGCTGCATATGGAGATAGTATTGTTACTGGAGAACATGCTCTTAAAGCCTTAGCTCAATTTCAACTTTCATTGGTTTCAGCAAATTCAAAATATGATCAATACCTACACGGAGAATACGCTATGAACACTCAAGAAGAAAACGGGTATCGGCTCTTTCAGAAAAATTGCAACTCCTGCCATACACCACCCTGTTTCTCAACATATGACTTCGCAAATAATGGACTCTCAATAGACACTACTTTAAATGATTTCGGTAGATACACTATTTCCAGAAATGTTGAGGATAGTCTTTTATTTAAAATTCCCTCACTTAGAAATCTTAGTTTCACCTTTCCATACATGCATGACGGACGTTTTCGAACGCTGAATCAAGTGATGGAACATTACACCAATGGAATTGAACATGTTTCTTCCGTTTCTAAAGAATTAAAAAAAGGGATTGTATTATCCGATAATGAAAAAACTGATGTAATCGCATTTCTCTTAACGCTGAACGATAGTGAATTTGTTTTCAATCAAAAGCACCAATATCCAAAAGAAATTCTTCTCTCCACGAAGTAATGACTCATCCTTGTCGTCTAATAAACAAACGATTCAAAAAAATGAAAAAAACAATCCTGCTTCTAAGCCTTTTAACCGCAAGTCTTTTTGGATTCACCCAATTGAACCCTGCCATCACTTCCTTTCTTCAAAACACAACTGAAACTGGAAGTTATTATGTATCAGGGAACCCTGATACAATTGACAATGACATTCTAGTAAACTGCCAACAAGTAGAATATTCTACTGATTTTGTTTACGTTACGGCGACAGGAATTCCTTCTTACGCTACTGGTCCTTTTCAAGATGGAAACCCTTCTCAAGTCGAAAACCAAAGTGCCATTTTCAAAATCCCTCTAAACCCTGAAGAAAATACTGGAGCATCTGTTTCCACGAATGCTGGGAATATTGGCATATTTATAAATGGAGTAGCTCTTTTCGATTTTAGAGATGGCGTTGGTTGGGATTCATCCACGAACTCACTTTGTGGAGGACCTGGAAATTCACCATGTGATGGTGGGCCTGGTGCTATGAGTGATTGGAATCGCGATGCTATTCCTGCAGAAATGGAAGGTTTTGATTGTTCAAAGGGACATCCTGCAATGGGCAATTATCACCACCATCAAAATCCAACTGCGTTTGATCTAGACATTGACGTAGTATCTTCTGTTTGTAATTTATATGATGCTGATGGCTTATACATGATTAACGAAAATCAACACTCTCCATTAATTGGTTTTGCCTATGATGGATATCCTATCTACGGTGCCTACGGATATGCCAATGCAGATGGGACTGGAGGAATCACTAGCATTAAATCCAGTTATCAATTAAGAGATATTACCACAAGAACAGAATGGGCGGATGGAACAGATGTAGATGACGGCCCTGATGTAAATCCTACTTATTTTCTTGGGTATTTTAGAGAAGACTATGAATATGTTTCTCATAACAGCCAAGATTATTTGGATGAACACAATGGTCGGATCTGTGTGACCCCTGAATATCCCGATAGTACATATGCCTACTTTGCTACAGTCGATGAAAACTGGAATTCTACATACCCATATATTGTTGGGCCTTCATTCTATGGTAACGCTGAAGACAGATTAGTAACTACAATCAGTGAAACTACTACTGTTTACGATTCATCTAATTCTGTTTTTGATATCATTACAAATGAACCAAGCATTGATATTTTTCCAAATCCCACTAGTGATTTAATTGCTATTCAAATTGGCTCTCTAGTACAAGAGAATGTGCAGGTTGAACTCTTTGACCTTTCTGGAAAGCTAATTGACTTCACAACTATTCTAAAGGGAAGTACTATCGCATATTTTGATGTTCAGACAGTCTACACTGGAACTTACATAGTTAGAGTAAAGGGAAAAGGATTCAACAAATCCAAAGAGGTGGTGATTAAAAGATAATTGTACTTCATGTGCTAAGGCAAACTATTTAGGGTTAATGAAGTACCTATAAAACGCAGAATAGCGAACTATTCTGCGTTTTTTTCTTTTGATTTGTTAGAACAACCATCCTAAGCCAATAGGGAATGAGAATTCCTTTCTATTCAATTTTAATATTCCACCAGTGTCATCTCCAAATGGTGGAAATACGATTTTTCCAGCATTAACGTTCACCCCAAAAGACGCTAAAACAGATGGTAGTAATTTATATTCAAAGCCAACTCCAGCCAGGAACCAAGAGAGTTGTTCCTTCTGAATCTTTACTTCAACCTCGCTTTGTTTTGTATAATTCCCTTCTAAAGAAAACAGCTCGGTCGTAATTGACTGCTTATTTTTATAAGGCATAGCGGCTTTTACTCCTCCTAGTCCGTAAATACTCACTTTTCCCTTTGAAAGGAATGAATATTTTGTGGTTAATCCTAAGACATAAGAGCTAACCACTCTGATGGATTCCTCACCAATAACCTCATCTTCAACAAAACTAGGGAATGGGTTCTGTGATGAAAAGTCAAGTTCATAATTGTGGTTAGAAATTCCCAGTGACACAGTTGATCTTGGAGCAAAATGATATCCTACTTCTATTCCAAAATCATTTGATACTACATAATCAAGTCCATATTCTCCAAAGGGATTATGCGTTAGTTCGTCAGCGTTTATTGCTGAATTCACTGGGGATATAGAAACACCTACATAAACTTTTCGGCTTGCTTGTTCCTGAGCGAATAAGCAGTACGAAAAAAACAAAGCAAGGATAAGAGTAAGAATTTTATTCAAAATCAATTAATCAAATAGTCCAATGAGCAAACGGATCCTCTCTCAATTAATTGTCATAAAGTTAGAGCATATTATAATTGAAAGTCCTATGGATAAAAAAGAGCTTTCAATACAAGGAAAAGGCGAATTCTGGAGTCAATTAATATTCTATTTTAGCTCATAAAATGAATCTAACTCACATAGAGTTTAAGAATGAAGGAATTCATAAAGAAAATAGTATTGTTTACTTCGTTACCAGTGACATTTATTCTTTTAACGAGTTATCTCGTGAGATATCATACCACCTTCAACGCGAGTAAAGATCAAATTATAATCCTTGGTCATCCCCATCCCGCATGCGCCTTTAATGACTCTCTAATTGATGGTGTTTCCAATTTTTCCAAGGCTGGACAATCTTATTTCTATAATTATTTTAAATCAGTCAAGCTGCTGGAACAAAATCCTCATATAAATACTGTGCTCATTGAATATTCTAACAACCTTATCGACTCACGAATGAATGACTGGATATGGGGAGATGAATTCATGCCAAGCTACCTTCCTAGCTATGCAGTCTTTATGGATACAGAAGCGGGAAAGCTGTTATTTGAAAACAATACCAAAGGCTTTAAGAAATGCCTTATTCCTATCTTAAAAAACAATATAAAAACCATAGCTAAAGGACTCGACTATTCTAACCAAATGGGTGGTTACAGGTACTTAGATAAAGAGATGGAACTTCAAACTGATGAGGAGATCAACACAAATGATTCCATTGCCAAAAATGAGCTATCACATAAGAGTATTGAATATCTTGAAAAACTGATTGACTTCTGTGTCTCCAACGATAAAGTAGTTCACTTAGTAAGAAGCCCTTTGCACCCTAAACATAATGGCTATAAAAATGAGCAATTATTTCATGAAATACGCTCTTCCAAATTTTCAGGTATCAATTTCATGGATTTTTCAAAATTCCCTCTCAAAGATTATGAGTTTGCTGATCCTCAACACTTAAACCACAAGGGAGCAACATTATTTTCTTCCTGGTTTAGCGATCTCATTAAAAATGGAATTCTTACCCAAGAAAATGCACAAAAAGTCATTGACGATGAAATTAGCAAGCTTATAAATCATTAGCTATTTTAATTTTTGTCTGTGTCTTTTCTGAAATATCGATCAAGAATACAAGAATACTTGTATCCAGATCATAATAAAAGAAAAAGATAACCTTCTGTTAATCTTTAATTGGAATCGAAGTTTATTTTTATACTCCAATGAAATAAAACCCTATCTAAATGAATATTGAACAAGTTATATCCAGACTACAAGAAGGTAATTCCAGATTTGTAGCGGATAACCTAAATAGAGAACTACAAGATAATACCAGAAGAGAACATCTAACTTCTGGGCAGGAACCATTTGCAATTGTTTTAAGTTGTGCAGATAGCCGAGTAGTACCTGAGATGGCATTTGATGCTGGATTAGGCGAACTATTTGTTGTTCGTGTAGCTGGTAATATTGCGAATAGTTCTTCTATAGCTAGTATTGAATATGCAGTGGCTCATTGTGGTTCACAAGTGATCGTTGTTTTGGGCCATGAAAGTTGCGGAGCGGTGACTGCTGCTGTCGCTGGTGGTGACAATGGATATAACCTCAACCACTTGCTTTCTCATATCACACCTGCAATCAGTGCCAGTAAAGAAGGTGCTGCCATAAACGACGTGGTGAAGACAAATGCCCAATTAACAGTAGAAGAATTGAAAAACAGATCTTCAATCATTGGCAAGGCTGTAGACTCTGGTCAAGTAAAGATTGTACCCGCCTATTATAATCTTGACACGGGAAAAGTTGATTTTATATAAGAATGAATTCTCAAAATAAATAAGGGATTGATTCAAATGAATCAATCCCTTATTTACTCCGATGAAGATTATTTGCTATTCCACAATCACATTTCCCACATTCAAATTGCCAAATTCAAATTCTCCAACAATCAAGTAAATTCCTGAAGGCTGAGAGCCCAAATTCAATTCAACAATTGGAGAAGTCATCGATTTTGTAAGCACCAATTCTCCTAGCACATTAAAAACATTCAAAGTCTTCGGTTCCTCCCCCTTTTTAAATTGAACATTTAGCTTATCTAACGTTGGATTCGGGAAGAGGTTGACTGCAGGAGTTATAGGAGATCCTATTTCTGTAATATCATCTATAAATTGACCCTTATAATAGGTCACTCCCCCTCGTTCATTTCCAAGAAATAGGTCTAAAAAACCGTCATTGTCAATATCATATAAAAATGGGCTTGAAAAATCTCCATCATTGATCATATCCACCGCAGAACTAACCAAGGTAAATTCACCACTTAAGTTTCCACTTATATTTTTCCACTTTTGTAGTCTTCCTAATTCATTACCCATGATCAGCTCAAATACATTCTCCGAGTTTTTATAAAAATGAGGAATACTATTTCCGTGTATACCAAGAGGATTGTCCGCTTGGACCCCTCCCAGTTGTTCATTTATGAGTTCAAATGCAAAAGACTCTGCAGTGCCCACGTTCTTATAAAAATTCACATTTCCAGAAACCTCTCCTAATAGTAAATCAATAAGTCCATCTTCATCTAAGTCCAATAACTGTGGAATTACATCTTGCCCTGGGTCCAAATTTTCTCCAAAAGTATCCTGAATAGCCGCTTCAGTTAAAGATAAGCTAACAGGCACTCCAGCTCCAGCACTATTTTCAAAATAATGAACAGTTCCTGTGTTTTCACCAAGTAACATATCCATGTCTCCATCATTATCTAAATCTCCAAATGCAGGATAAATATTCCTTAACATCAACTCTTCTAAATTCAACCAATTTTCATCCATTAGTTCAAACTCAGGGTTTTCTTCCGTTCCCGTGTTTCTATAAAGTCTTAGTCTGGATGCAGTGGTAGTCGCGTTTGTAATTGTTCTTTCATGCGCCAATATTAAATCTCCTAAACCGTCGGAATCATAATCAAAAATAACAGGCATAGCTCTCGTTCCATGTTCTATCATATCGTTTTGAAGCCAATCCTTATTCTGAAGTACAAAACGAGGAAAATCATTGTCTCCTTCGTTCAAGTATAGCCAAGAACCAAAATCATCGATAGAGTTAAACGTACTAAATGAACTTGCTGCAATGTCCAACAATCCGTCATTGTTAAAGTCCTCATGAAACACAGCAGGAAATTCGTAAAAGCTAACTGCTTCAGAGGTGGAAATGCTTGCTGGAAAATCAGAAAATTGCATCACTATACTGTCTGGCCCCTGAACACTGGCAGCATTGATTAAAAGAGCCAAGCTATCAACTGTACTGTCTCCAATGACTAGTTCAGGATAACCATCACCATTTGTTTCCAAACTTAGGAGTGTTCCTCCTGCATGAAGGGCATCACGTGATGAGGATGATCGAGGATTCAGAACATTCATTTCGCATGAATGATCTAAGAAAAGTGTACTATTCTCAAAAGATTCCATAAAGAATCCATAACACGCATTTCCCAACTCCATTATTAATGTATCACATCTGCCTATTTCTGATGCTGTATTAATAAAAAGGTTGACTCCTATACTATTGTCTGAAAAAGACAATATATCAATGTCTCCATCATCATCTATGTCTCCTATATGTGGTAAATCCACTCCTGAATTATACACTGGAGCTGTAAACGGTACTCCAAAATCATATTCGGCTGGAATAAGTGGAATAAGTGCATCGGCATATACTTCCACAAAACTCACTTCTCCTCCAATTACTTCATGACGAAACAGTTTAATGCCTCCTGAACCACTTGTGAAAATATCCTTCAACCCATCACAATTATAATCTCTAAGAAGCACCCAGTCTTTCAATTCTTCAGGAAAGATAGATTCGAACTCCGGGGCATATTTATAATTGATTTCTTCTGCCTCCGTCGCCTCATTTATAAATGGAAGCACCTTGTTTACCGATCTATCAAATACAAATAAATCCTCTTGATCATCTCCATCAAGGTCAATTTTAGAATATTGAACATAGTTAAGTCCTCCACTCCACGGATTTGACAATATTCTTCCCTCCTCAGTTACAGGAATATCAAGCTGACGAATAAACCCCTGAGAAAATAAGCTGAGCGCTGACATACAAGCACAAATCAATAATACAATCTTCATTTCTTAAAAAATTTCGTTATAAATATAAATGAAACCACGACTCAACTTCGTTATAATAGATACATTTGAAACCGTAAAACCCCTTTAAGCATGGAACCATTCATAGAATTGATGAAGATTTTTCTTCCAGCAATCCTTGTATTTTTTACAGCATTTATCTTTTTTGAGAAATTTCAAAAAAACCAAAAACCTGTAAAAATCACTTCTGACACGGCTACAAAAATAGTACTTCCCCTTAAACTCAAAGCCTATGAAAGACTTATCATATTCATGGAACGCATAAAACCTAACAGCATGATTATGAGGCTTAATTCTTCCCAATTTAATTCTAATCAACTTCAGCTGGAATGTCTTAAAAGTATACGTGAAGAGTTTGAACATAATCTGAGTATGCAAATGTATGTGAGTGAAAACACATGGAGACATGTAAAAGCAGCCAAAGAAGAGACCTTAGAATTAGTGAAAATTGCAGGATCTAAAGTAGCCCCAGGAGCTAGCAATCTAGATTTAGCTAAGGCTATTCTGGCATTGGAAATTGAGACAAAAAACACTCATTTGGATTTAGCCATTAATATGCTAAAAGCAGAGATTAAATCTCAGATATAACCCTTTTTACTCTACTACTCTTGAACCTTATAGACACATTAGATCAAATTGATCGATCCATTTTTTTAGAAATCAATAGCTGGCATATTGACTGGCTTGATTCTTATATGTGGTATATCAGTCACCCTGTCTGTTGGGTGCCTGTTTATGTTCTGTTTCTATTTGCCGCTTACAAGAAATATGGAAATCGAGGAATACTGTGGATTCTGATTGGCGTTGGAATTGTTGTGCTTTTTGCAGACACCATTCATCGAGAGTGCTTTAAAGAGGTATTTCAAAGATTAAGACCAAGCCGAAATCCCGAATTAGATGGCTTGGTTCATTTGGTAACCAATCCTAAATCTGGAAAAGAATATACTGGTGGTAGGTTTGGCTTTATCTCAGGACACGCTTCTAACTTTACAGGTATAGCTGTTTTCGTGGCTCTGTTTTTAAGCCCTAAAAGAGTATGGTTTATTTCTATCCTATTTTGGGCACTGCTCATTTCTTATAGCCGAATTTATCTTGGGGTCCATTATCCTGGTGACATTTTAGGAGGAATTATTCTGGGAATACTGACTGGTGTTTTTTCTCACTATATAGTCCAAAAATTCATCATCAAAAAATTCACGTAATGAATTTAATTGCAGTATTCATAGGCGGTGGGTTGGGGAGTTTAGCTCGCTATGGTATCAGTTTATTGATTCCTAAAGAAGTTTCCAATTTCCCATTAGCCACCTTTATAAGTAACTTGTTAGCCTGCATTATATTGGCCATACTTGTGAAATATGGATTAAATAATAAAATCGAGGACAGAACGATGCTACTAGCTGCTACTGGATTTTGCGGAGGGTTTAGCACATTTTCAACGTTCAGTTTAGAAAATATTCGTCTGATTCAAGAGGGGTTTGTGGGGGTAGCGGTTTTAAACGGCATTATTTCAATTGTGGCTTGTGGGTTAGTGATGCATTTCATTCTAAGTAAATAAGAACATCCTCTCCAATTAAGGCCAACAAAGTTCATTTATTACAAACCCAGAATAGCACTAATTAAGGAGCAAAAGAGTTTAAATTTGTTGCTCCTGAATCATCCTTTATGAAATACTTATTTTACTTCCTGCTAGGCCTTCCTCTTCTTTATCTAGCGAGTTGCGGAACACAAAAAGAAATTATTGACCAGCACCTATTTGATCAATCCTTCGAACTGTCCCAACCAAAGCTGATTGTTGGAATTACTGTCGATCAGATGAGATATGACTATATCACCAAGTACTGGAACGACTATTCCGAAGATGGATTTAGACGCCTCATAAATGAAGGATTCTTATGTAAGAACCACCATTTCTCATATGCACCGACATATACGGGGCCAGGACATGCTTCTATTTATACTGGGACTACCCCTAAATACCATGGAATTATAGGGAATGATTGGTATGATCGAACCACAAAGTCTGGTGTATACTGTTCTGAAGATCGCTCTGTTTTTGGTATTGGTGACACCACTATGGCGGGACAAATGTCTCCTAAGAACATGTTAGTAAGCACTATCACTGACGAGTTAAAGCTATTCTCGAATCAACGCTCGAAAACTATTGGAATATCTATTAAAGATAGAGGAGCTATTCTTCCGGCAGGTCATCTTGCAGATGCTGCTTATTGGTTTATCGGGAACAACGAGGGAAAGTTTATTTCCAGTAGTTATTACATGGATAAACTTCCCCAGTGGGTTGAACAATTTAATAATTCTAACTATGCAGACTCCTTGCTTGATACAGGTTGGAACCTACTTTTAGACAAAAAAGAATATGACGAGAGTATCATTGATAACAATCAATATGAAGCACCATTCAATGGTAAGCTGCAGCCAACATTTCCCTACGACTTCTCACAATTAAAAGATAGCAACGGTGGTTTTAACCTGATTAAGGCTTCTCCTCTGGGAAATGAATTAGTCACTCAATTTGCACTGGATTGTATTTCCAATGAATCTATGGGTAAAGATGAGCATTGTGACTTTTTGGCGATGTCATATTCTTCTACAGATTACGTGGGGCATCAATTTGCTCCCGCGGCTATAGAAACGCAGGACACCTACCTAAGATTAGATTTGGAAATAGCCAGACTATTAAAATCTTTGGATAAACAAGTCGGCAAAGGAAATTACACTGTATTTCTCACTGCCGATCATGGCGCTGTACACAACCCTAATTATCTTAAAAAATTAGGGATTCCCGCAGGTTATTTTAAACTCGATCAGGTTTCAATTCGCGTAGACTCTGCTCTTACTGAGACATATGGTATTATTGGTTTAATTGAATCCTATTCGAACAACCAGATTTTTTTGAATGATTCTTTGATTCGAGCAAATCACTTAAAAAAAGCAGAAGTGGAAAAAACAGTTTCAGACGCCGCACTTGCTTACAATGGGGTGTATCAAACTTTCACTAGAACTCAGCTCTCAAATGCTGATTACACAAGCAATTTATCAGAAATAGTCTATGCTGGATTCAACCAAAAGCTATCAGGAGATGTGTTGGTTATTCCAAGGCCAGGATGGATGAGTTATCCTACTACAGGAACTAGTCATGGCTCTCCCTTCAACTATGACACCCATGTTCCTCTCATCTTTTTTGGTCACAATGTTCACCGCGGGTTTACCGACTTAAAGACAACGATTAAAGACATTGCCCCCACCATTTCTTCTATGATAGGAATACAGATGCCCAATGCAGCCACGGGTCAACCAATTTTAGAAGTTTTAGGTCAATAAACACATATGATCAAGTATACTATAAGCATTGAAAATGCACATCGGCAATACATTCAATTCAGAGCTGAATTTGAACATGATGGTTCAGAATATTTTGCGTTGCAACTTCCCGCATGGCGTCCTGGAAGATATGAATTAGGCAACTTTGCCAAGAATGTTCGGAATTTTAGAGCTCTTGATGCCTCTGAAAAACCTCTGGCTTTTAGTAAGAAAACCAAAGATTGTTGGAAGATTGAGGGCAAGTTCCAGTCTAAAATAATCGTCAAGTATGAATTTTACGCAGCCGAATTAAATGCCGGGAGCACATTTTTGGATGAACATCTGTTATATGTGAACCCTGTAAATTGCTTTATGTACCGTCCCGGCAGAGAAGAAGTTGATAGCTTTGAAGTAGAACTTTGTGTTCCCGAAAATTTCGTACTAGCTAGTCCTTTAGCTGATAAAACAAAAAAAACATTCATTGCCCGAAATGTACATGAGCTCATGGATAGCCCTTTCATGACTTCCTCTTCCCTTCAACACCATCAATTTGAAGTTCAAAAATGCCATTTCCACATCTGGATAAATGGAACTCATCAGCTAGATCTTAAGAAAATAGAAGCCGATTTTACTCCTTTTTGCCACGCACAAATAAGAGACTTTGATGGAATTCCAGTGGATGATTACCTGTTCCTGTTTCATTTCTTAGCAGAAAAGGGGTACCATGGCGTTGAGCATGAAAAGTGTACGGTCATCACATTGGGTCCGGCAGAAAAATTGCTCACTCAAGCATTCTATGAGGAATTATTAGGAGTTAGTTCGCATGAACTCTATCACACATGGAATGTAAAGGCTCTTCGTCCGAAGGATATGCTGCCATATAATTACACGAAAGAGAACTACTCCTCTTTGGGTTATATCTATGAAGGCGTGACAACTTATATGGGAGATTGGTATCTATTGAGTTCGGGTGTTTTTGACTTTTCAACTTATGCGAAGCATTTAGGCTCATATCTAAACAGACACTTTCAAAATTACGGCAGACACAATTATAGCGTTGCTGAAAGTTCTTTTGACACGTGGTTAGATGGATATATAGCAGGTGCTCCAGGTCGAAAAACATCTATTTATACAGAAGGGTGTTTAGTTGCCTTTTTATGTGACTTGAAGATCTTGGAGGCCACTAATGGAACCCAAAATCTTGCCACTGCTATGCACCTCCTCTGGAAAAAATATGGTCTCACTGGAATCGGTTACACTGCAGAGAATTACTTTGAAACACTCGAAGAAATAGCCAAGATTTCTTTCCAAGATATTCGAGAGCGACTTTTGGAAGGAACAAACAACTTTCGACCATATTTCGATCAAATTCTATCCAAGTTTGGGCTCCAATTGAAGTTTGAAGAAAATAAGAGTAGACTAGTTAGTCACACGGGAATAAAAGCTGGTGCTCTATCAACAGGCGAACTTAAAATTATTGATATAGAGCCACACTCTCCAGCCGACGTTTCTGGGATTCATATTGGTGACAAGATTGTATCAATAAATGGAATCCATGAAAACCTAAATGATGCTATCAAAGAACACAACTTTGATTTGGATTGCGAACTTGGTATTAGCCACATAGGGAATATTAGTCTGGTTAGAATCAACTCAAAAAAGGGAGATTACTTTCAAAACGTTTCTCTGCTAAAAGTAGCTGATCATTCAGAAAGTCAAAACAAGATGTTCTCTAGTTGGAGCAACTTTGACAAATGGGCTATGTAACCTAAGAATCTAATTCATAGTATAATGGGCTTGAGCAGAACTAAATTCTCTGCATGTTTTGAAAAGTTCAATCAAGCTTATCATTCTTTTAGTCATTTCCTTTGGGAATAATTTATTAATCCTTGTTTTCCAGAGTAAGAAGTGGTACACCCTAGAAGAAGATGTGACCAATACAATGAAAAATTTGTATTTCATGTTGAGCGATAAGCCAGAGCTTCAACATATTCCCGAGTGGTTTGGCTCTAGAATCGTTGAATGTGCCAAGCACTATCAAGAATTTGGAGTTGGTTTTTTTTATCTCAAAGCTTTTATCTGTTTACTTGCTCTTATATCAATCACACTTATATTCTTTAAACAAGAACATGGCTATTGGCTTTATGCAGTGGTACAATTCATAGGGTTTTATTCCATCTTTTATGGGTTCGGCATTAATCTGATTACTGTTATTGCTGCTCTGATTACTGGAGGAATTAGCATCTTATTCCTAAAATGGTATAATCGATTGTTTTTGGACACGATTGAGATATCTGATTTTTAACCATCAGGCTCTTTCACTGCAAATTACATACTCATAAGTGTTGTCAATTAAACTTGAGAATCATCCCGATGTTGATAAATATGAAATGACTATCAATTGACATCACTAGTCATAATTATTTTAGTCCTAATAAATTTTCATATAAGTTGAAAAGAACCGGTGGACTCATAACTCTATTAGCAATTTCCTTAGGAAATAGTGTGGCACAATTAGTTATCCAAAGTAAGAAAATAGCAACTCTTGAGGAAGATGTAGCCAATACCCTTTTGGACACTTACCGACACGTCAATGATCATCACACATTGGAGAACGTTCCTGAATGGTTGGGTGAATCCTTTGTGACATGTGCGAGGCATTATCAGGATTTTGGGGTGGATTTTTTTTATTTAAAGACAGCCATCTACTTTCTTACCATTGCTTCAGTAATCCTGATGTTTCTACGGAAAAAAAGCGGATACAATTTGTACCTCATCGTACAATTAATAACTCTTCTAGCCATTTTTTATGGTCTCGGATTTAGTTCCGTCCCAGTGATTATAGCATTGGTTTCTGCATTGTTTAGTGTGGCATTTATAGTGCTCTATAAGAAACTATTCTTGAAGCCTTTTCTGGCCCCAAAATCAATTACACAAGGCAACGAACAAAAGTAACACACTCGTAACAAACCAGTTACAACAGAAGATCAAATCATACGATAAACGAATTTTTACACTCTAATTATCAGCTATTTAAGGATAATTATTTTATTAAACATTATACTCATCCCCCCTCCTTCTTCTTCTATTCTCGTGTTTATTATCAAGCATCCCTTATATTATTTAGGTCGAGACATGAAATAATTAATGTGACTTAAATGAAAAAGGGAATAAAAGGATTACTATGAATATGTTTAATTTATCGAGCTCTGAGCTCATGTCTCTTGCGAAACAAAAAAGGCCTGAATACATAAATGCAGATCCCTTTCCTCACATCTGTATTGATAACCTGTTCAATTCACAATACTTGGAATTGATTCTCTCAGAGTTTCAAGATCTGGAACCAAATCAAGGAATCCATTTCAATAATCCAAATGAAAATAAACATGCTTCCAGTGGAGAATGTCAGTTAAGCCCTAGCAGCACTTCACTTATACACAAACTCAACTCCCAACCATTTCTCGAATTTCTTCAGACGCTCACAAATATTAAAGAAACACTTATTCCAGATCCCTATCTCGAAGGTGGCGGAATGCATCAAATTAAATCGAAAGGATATTTGAAGATTCATGTCGATTTTCATCAACACAAACTGATGAAACTCGACAGACGCGTCAATGTATTAGTGTACTTGAACAAAGATTGGAAAGAGGAATATGGAGGACATTTTGAGCTATGGCGAAAGGACATGGGAAAGTGTGCCAAGAAAATTGCGCCCACTTTTAATCGTCTGGTAGTTTTCTCTACCACTGATGATTCCTGGCATGGACATCCCAATCCACTTAACTGCCCTTCCAACCTCAGTAGAAAATCTCTCGCGTTGTACTATTACACTAATGGAAGACCTTCAGACGACGTTAACGTAGATAGGGTAAATCGCATTACCACAACTTTTGCAGCAAGAAAGGGACAAGATAGCTCCACGATGAAACTTTACAACAACTTGGTGAACGCAGCCAATGATATACTTCCTCCAATAGTAGTGAGATTGCTGAAAAAAAGTAGAAGAACATAAATCTAAGAAAACACTACAAAAATGACCGTAAAATATGCCCTTAGTCAATGCACATTTGCAAGTATTCGACTAATGAATATGCCTTTCTTCTTAGCATCAAAATTGCTCAAACTTTCTTATCAGATATTCATTCCGGCTTCAACATATGCACCTTGGCATAAGGACGTTGAGTTTAAGAAGTTGTTTAAGCAAGCTAAGAAGAACTCGTTAGTCAATTTTTACCAAGGATATGAACTATGGCAGCTTGTAGAACAAGTGGAAAAAATACCTGGTGATATTCTTGAAGTCGGCGTGTGGCGTGGATCAACTTCCATCATCATGGCTAGCAAACTCATACAGATAAATTCAAGCAAGCACCTTTATGCCTGTGACACTTTCGAGGGTGTAGTAAAATCTGACTCAGAGTTTGATAACTTCTACCGGGATGGAGAACATAGTAATACATCTCATCGGCTAGTTAATCAATTAATTCTTGGCAATTTCAATCTAGAAAATGTAACACTTTTAAAGGGAATATTCCCAGAAGATACAGGACACATTATCGATGATAAATCATTCTCCTTCTGTCATATAGATGTTGACACCTATAACTCGGCAAAAGAAGTCGTCGATTGGATTTGGGGTAGATTAAATATAGGAGGCATTATTGTTTTTAATGATTACGGATTTCCAATGACTCAGGGCATTACTGCCCTTGTAAACAGCTACAAAAGTGATATGGATAAAATCGTAATTCATAATTACAATGGCAATGGTATCGTAATAAAAGTAGGTTAAGATGATTGGGTAAATGTCCCAATTGACATTGCCTAATCCCTTTCTCCCATCAGAACATACTGCAAAATATTTGCTCCCATCTGTAGCGCTTTTGTTCTCGTTTCTTCTGAATCCTTATGCACTTCAAAATCTTCCCATCCATCTCCAAGATCACACTCATACGTATAAAAACAAATGAGTCTCCCCTCATAGATTAAACCAAAACCCTGTGGAGCCTTCTTATCATGCTCATGAACCTTGGGTAATCCTTGTGGAAAATCATATCGTTGATGATAAATTGGATGTTCAAAAGGAAGTTCTATAAAATCTAACTCAGGAAACACCCGCTTCATTTGTACTCGAATAAATGGATCCATTCCATAATTATCATCGATGTGCAAAAATCCTCCAGCGATCAAATAAGTCCTCAAATTGTCAACATCAGAGCTAGAAAAAACGACGTTTCCATGTCCTGTTAAATGCACAAAAGGATAATTAAATAAGTCGGGACTTCCCACTTCCACATAGGGCACTTCAGTATCTATTGAGGTGGTTAAATTTGTATTGCAATACTTTACCAAGTTAGGAATAGAAGTAGGGTTTGAATACCAATCCCCTCCACCACTGTACTTTACAACAGCGATCTGATAGGAAAAGGAATTGAATGAAGAAGTGATTATCCAAAGAATAAAAAGGGAACTAACTAATAAAAACTTCTGAAATCTCATACTGTCCTGCTCTAACTAAATTGAACCCAAAGGTAAATAATCATGCACAACCACTAAGGTTAAAAGTGACTAATAATAAATTTAGTAAAAACGTAACGCTACGTTGCTCAGATGGGTATAAACCTGTCTACATTAGGCCGCTATTAACAAATATGATTAGCTATGTGTTTGATTTACAATATTCAATTATCATTGCCTAATCCACTCCGTATATTTATATTTGCGGCTCTTTAAAAATAAACCATAAACAATGGAAAATAAAAGTGCGATTTGGATATTCACTGTTCTGCTAGTTTTAGCATGTTTATACCAACTATCTTTTAACTTTTTCTCAAACCAATTTGAAGATCAAGCTACTGAATTTGCCGTAGACTACGTAAATGACCTGGATTCTACAGGATCAATGACGGCAATAGAAAGAGACTTGCTAATCGATTCTACCGCGAGAAAATTCTTAATTGATAGTGCCGGTACACAAGCTTACCCTGTATTGGGGCATAGCTTCAGGGAAGTGAAGGAGCAAGAGCTTCCTTTAGGTCTAGACCTACAAGGAGGTATGAGTGTGACATTGGAAGTTTCAGTGCCCGAGTTAGTAGAAAATTTAAGTGGAAATTCTAAGTTCCCGAACTTTAAGAAGGCTGTAGCGGAAGCTAGAGAAGGACAAAAAAGTTCTAGTGACGATTTTATCACTCTTTTTGCTGCGGCTTGGAATAACAACAAACCTGAAGGTGAAGACTCTAAACTGTCAAAAATCTTTAATAACAGAGATTACACTGATAAGTTTAAAACTGCCAAAACTGACGATGAAGTAATAGCTCTCCTTCGTGTAGAAGCTGAAACTGCGATTGACAACACAGAGAACATTCTTAGACAAAGGATCGATCAATTAGGAGTGTCTCAGCCTAACATTCAGCGACAATCATCTACGGGGCGTATCCTTGTTGAGTTAGCTGGTGTGAAAAATCCAGAAAGGATTAAAAAGTTAATTGGAGCTACTGCGAACTTAGAATTCTGGCCGGTTTTCGAAAACACAGAATTAGTAGGTGGAAAAGCTGTTTTTCAGTATTTAGAGCAGTTAGATTCTGTGGCTTCTAAGTACAAAGATCCTGCAGCATTCGAACAAGAGCTAACAGTTGTTGATAGCCTTCCCGCATTGGATGAGGCTGGTTTATCTTTGCTAGATGTAAACGGAAATGACTCTATCACAGTAAATAGATCTCTCAATGGGGATGTTTATTCAAGAAGGTATCCAATAGCTGCGTACTCTGGAAATTATGGAAGTACGGGTCAGGGAATTCCAAGATCTTCGGTATTATTCAGAGTTACTTCTGAAGGAAAAGATAAAATCAACCAAGTACTTGAGGCTACAGATGCCAAGGGAGATAAGTTTTCAGAGCAAGTTATTCCTGACAACATTATGTTGATGTGGGATGCAAAACCCACTCAAACTACAGATGGTACTGAATTTTACAGTCTTTATGCATTGAATGATGCTAGCAGAAGGCGTAAAACCACTTTGGACGGAGGCTCTATTACTAATGCAGCTCAAAGTTATGACCCATATGGTAATGTGGAGGTAACTATGCAAATGAATGGTGAAGGAACTCAGGCTTGGGGCACATTGACTCAAGCAGCATTTGATGGAGATCAAAATAGACCAAACAAGGCCATTGCTATCACAATGGATGGATTAGTCTACAGTGCTCCCACTGTAAACAGTCCTATTCTTACCGGTAATTCTTCTATTTCCATGGGTGCTGGAAGTATCAACGAACAATTAGAAGAAGCAGATGATTTGGCTAACTTATTAGAAGCAGGATCTCTTCCTGCGCCTGCAAATATTGTGAATTCTGACATCGTAGGTCCTTCTTTAGGTGCTGAAAATATCAGTAAAGGGTCATGGTCGTTCATCTTCGCTTTAGTGGTGATCATGGCTTACATGATTTTCTATTATAGTAGAGCGGGTATTGTATCTAATATCGCGCTTATTCTTAATATCTTCCTGTTAATTGGAGGCTTGGCTGCGATTCACGCTACGCTGACTCTTCCTGGTATTGCTGGTTTAGTACTTACACTGGGTATGGCAGTAGATGCTAACGTACTTATTTACGAGAGAATTCGAGAAGAAATGAGAATGGGTAAAGGACTAAAAGTAGCCCTTTCTGAAGGTTATAGCAAAGCCTATTCTGCAATCCTTGATGCCAATATTACTACGCTTCTTACTGCAATTGTACTATTCGTGTTTGGTTCAGGGGCTATTAAAGGATTCGCAACTACCTTGATCATTGGTATTTTCACTTCTTTATTCTCTGCAATTGTTATTACTAGATTGATTTTCTGGAACAGAATGGAGAAGAAGAAAGACATTGCTTTCTCTACTTCTACTACTAAGAACTGGTTCACTAATATGAACTACCGATTTGTAGATAACAGAAAGAAGTTCTATGTGCTTTCTGGAGTGGTTGTAACATTAGGTTTGGTCGCTCTTTTCAGCGGTGGTTTAAACTACGGTGTAGAGTTCAAAGGTGGTAGAGAAAACACCTACAAATTCGATCAAACTATCAATACAGATGACATCAGATCGGCATTAAGTAAAGCCTTTGATGGAAGCAGTATTATCGTTAAAGATTTAGGGACTTCTAAAGATAAGATTAAGGTAACCACCGACTATATGTTGGATAATAAGCAAACGGGATCAGCGGAGACCAAGAAACTTATGGCAGAAACGTTTACCAGTCTTGGATTAAATGCTACCCTAAATCAAAGTACGGATGTAGATTCAGCTATCTCTGATGATTTCAGAAGAGATGCCAGAAATGCGACCATAATAGCATTGCTAATTATCTTCCTCTACATCTTCTTTAGATTTAGAAAATGGCAATATGGTCTTGGAGCATTATTAGCAATGATACATGATGTTATTATTGTATTGTCTCTTTATTCTATTGGAGCCTTATTCTTACCGTTCACACTAGAAGTAGATCAGGCATTTATTGCAGCTATCTTGACAGTAATTGGATATTCAATCAACGATACGGTGGTTGTATTCGATAGAATTAGAGAGTACCTAGGGATTTACAAGAAAGATGACGAAAAAGAGGTAATCAATAAAGCATTGAACAGTACATTAAGTAGAACGATCAATACATCGTTGAGTACGTTTGTGGTATTACTGTCTATCTTCATTTTAGGTAGTGATTCTATTAGAGGATTTACATTCGCACTTATGGCAGGTGTAATAGTTGGAACATACAGTTCTATATTTATTGCTACACCATCTGTAATCGACTTAAGTAAGTCTGCTAGAGATTAAGAAGAATAACAAACTTGATATACTAAAAGAGCCACATGTACATGTGGCTCTTTTTTGTTGAAGAATATTGACTTGAGATCTCCTACATGCCAGATATTACGCTACAGATTTCCATAAAAGCAGGATAATGCTTACTTTTGCGCTCCTTTTAAAATTTAATACATAAAGTATATGTCAAACAAATATGAAACTGTTTTCATTTTAACTCCCGTTTTGTCAGACGACCAGGCAAAGGAAACAGTAAAGAAGTTCAAGGACTTCGTTAAAAAACATGATGGAAAGGTCACCCATGATGAGAATTGGGGATTGAAGAAATTAGCATACCCAATCCAAAAAAAATCAACAGGTTTTTATTACCTAATGGAATTTGAAGTTCCAGGCGAAACGATCAGACCAATGGAAGTAGAATTTAAGAGAGATGAGCGTGTGCTTAGATTCTTAACTACTAAAATGGACAAGCATCATGCGGCCTATGCTGAGAAGAGAAAAGCAAAATTAAAGTCTAACGCTAACAGCCCTCAAGAGGCTTAATAAAACCAGAAGATTATGGCAGACAAAAATGTTAGATATCTAAATCCTATCAATATTGAAACTAAAAAGGATAAATATTGTAGGTTCCAAAAGAATGGAATAAAATATATAGATTATAAAGATCCTGATTACTTGACTATGCTAGTAAATGAGCAAGGAAAGATTCTTCCAAGAAGATTGACAGGAACTTCATTAAAGTATCAGAGAAAAGTTGGCCAGGCAATTAAAAAAGCACGTCACATTGCTCTTTTACCATACGTAACCGATTTAATGAAATAAGCCATGGAAATTATATTATTACAAGACGTAGATCACTTGGGTAGCTCAAATGACGTGGTTAATGTAAAACCAGGTTATGCTAGAAACTTCCTTATTCCACAAGGAAAAGCTAAAATGGCTACAAAGTCTGCATTAAAAATGCACGCTGAAAATGTGAAACAAAGAGCTCATAAGGATACTAAGATCAAAGACAACGCACAAGCTCTAGCTTCTAAGTTAGAAAGTGTAGTTCTAAGCATCGGTGCTAAAGCGAGTGAGAACGGAAAGATTTTCGGTTCTGTAAATAACATTCAAATAGCAGAAGCGCTTACGGCTAAAGGATTCGAGATCGATAGAAAGAATATCTCTCTTAAAGATGATACTATCAAAGAATTAGGAAAATACGAAGTAACTGTAAAACTTCATAAAGAAGTATCAGTGGTCGTTCCTTTTGAAGTAGTAGCAGAATAAGAAATAATTTCTTTTCATAATATTAAAGCCCTTTCATAATACTGGAAGGGCTTTTTGTTGGAGCGTATTGTATAAATAGATGAGACAACGCTAATTGGATCAAATCACTCTGACGTAAAGAACCTTTTTAGTTTCAAAAAATTCTTCTTCAAAGTAACCAGACAACTCGTACTCATCAACCGTTTGTTTGGTAGCTCTAATCTCCTCGCTTAGATCTCCTCCTTTTAGATAGAGCACACCATTTGGCTTTGGGTTCAAAAACCTTTTCTCAAACTTGTGCTGAATCCATTGCATAAACGCTGGGAGCTTAGTCACTGCTCTGCTAACCACAAAATCAAACTTGCCTTTCACATTCTCAGCGCGCTGATGCTCTGCAGTAACATTAGATAGCTCTATTTCCTGACTAACCGCTTTTACTACTTTTATTTTCTTTCCAATAGAGTCTACCAAATGGAATTGGGTCTCTGGGAACATAATGGCCAATGGAATACCAGGAAATCCTCCTCCCGTGCCTACATCCAATACTTTACTACCACTTGCAAATTGATTCACCTTTGCTATTCCAAGAGAGTGAAGTACATGACGTTCGTACAAGTTTTCTTGATCTTTTCTGGAGATCACATTTATTTGAGCATTCCACTCTTCATAAAGTGATTGTAATGCAGAAAGTTGTCCGATCTGCTTCTCTGTAAGATCAGGAAAGTACTTGGTAATTAAACTTACGCCTGAAGCCATTTTAGATGGTCTCTTTGGTATGTTTCATAAGATTGTATAGAAATTCTCTTGCTCTGAACAATTGAGCCTTTACAGTCCCCAAAGGAATGTCCAATTCCTGAGAAATCTCTTCATAGCTAAGTTCTTTAAAATACCTAAGCTCTACAAGTTCCTTATACCTAGGTTTCAATTTATTGACTACTTCACGCATCTTTAAGATTCGCTGCTTCTTCTCAAATGTTTCTTCAGGATCCAATCGATCATCTCTCACAGCAAAACCAATACTTTCACCATCGTCATTCGTATATCCTTGATCCAAGGACAGCGCATTGATTCTCTTTTTTCTTATGAAATCGATCGCATTATTAGATGCAATCTTGAACAACCATGTACTAAAAGCGAATGCCGGGGTATATTGCTTTAATCTTTTGAATGCTTTTCCGAAGGCTTCTATTGTTAAATCATCTGCATCATCGGTGTTATTGACCATTTTCAACAACATGAAGTATATTGAGTCTCTATATCTCTCCATGAGCTCTGCATAAGCCTTTTGATCTTGATCATTCAATGCTTTCTGAACCAAAGCATAATCATGTTTCCCTTTTTCTGAGAGATTTTTAGTTACATCCATTGTTTCGGTTTTGAGATGAGGTTAGACAGAAGAATCGCTGGTTTAGTGAGGTTTAAAAATAGCTCCCAAATGGGAAAAGCCCACACAGCGTCTACTGCTTTCCATTTTCTACCAATAGCTATAAAAGTACCATATACCATCAAATATCTCAAGACGAAAGGAGTAATTACTAACAAGAGATTTGTGCGTAAAACCAGAAGAGCTATCAGACTGATCCACATAGCCCACCATGACATCGGTTCTAAGGCAAGCAAAAATTTATGTTTGAATTTATACTGACTGGATGCGCTCAAATGTCTTCTCTTCTGCTGCCACCATTTCTTTAGACTGGATGGACTGTCAGAGGTTGTTTGCGCGTTCAACTCAGGCATTGTACGTGTGTTTTTTCGCGTACTTATTTCATTAATGAACAAATCATCATCTCCACCCACCACATGCATATGTCTCCTGAAACCACCAACAGAGAAAAAAGAGGTTTTGTCATAGGATAGGTTTCTACCTACTCCCATATATGGGTTTCCTCCTAACGCCATGGAAACGTAATTAATCGCTGTATGAACTGATTCGAATCTAAATAAGTTCTTCCATATTCCTTTTCCCTTTCTCAACAGACTTACTCCTAATATTACCTTTTTGTCTTCATTTTTTAATGCCATCATATTAGTAATCCATGAATCCGTTATTGGTTGACAATCAGCATCAGTCAGCAAAAGCTGCTCATAACTGGCCGCTTTTATTCCCATGGTCAGTGCGAACTTTTTCCCTGTCATTCTATGAACATCCTCATTCAATTTTAGCACTCTCAAATTGTCATATTTTACATCTAGCGCCTTTAGAATGTCTTCAGAGTCATCCCAACTTGCATCATTGACCACAATCACCTCAAATGTTGGGTAATTTTGTTCCATAATGATTGGAATGTTATTCATCAGATTCTCCGATTCATTTCTGGCGCAAATAACTACACTAACTCCAGAAGGTGATGTAGGATTATTCTTCCTCTTGTATAATACTAGTCTGATGTAGAAAAAGAAGAGATAAAAGAATTGAATAATTACTGCCCCAAATAACAGTAACAAAAGTGTTACCTCCAATCTGCCCATGCTATTTATCAATTCCATCATTCGAATTTTTTACTTCTTTTCAGTTGGTAAAATTCGACAGAAAAAAAGGCCTTTCAACAGTAGTCGAAAGGCCTTTTTTCCACATAATTATAAGCTTTATTCTTTTATAAAAATCGTGTGCTTGGATCCCTGACCCGTTTGGAGAACCACTAAATAACTCCCAACCTGAAACGTACTTACATCAATCGTTCCATTCGTTATTTCAGAGCTACTACTGCGAAACACCTCTCTTCCAGCGACATCATATATCTGAATCGAAGAGTATGTCTGCTTTGAACGAATTCGCAATTCACCAGAAACTGGATTAGGATACACCTGAAATGTCTTCTCCTCTATCTCATTAACACTCACATTTTCAGAGCAAAACTCGTTTTGCTCAAACAAACCAAATTCACCACCTTCTACTAACAAATCTTCTAAACTGTTGTAGAGCTCATACCCTCCAAAACCATAGTCACAGCACATTCCATCGCCTTCAGAATCAAAGAATGCTAAAAGGTAACATCCCTCGGGTAGGCAAAAACTCTCCGATATTTGTAATCCTTCATTATCTGTTTCATATGGTCCTCCAAACACTTGAATATCTGTATCGGTCAAAATCTGCCAAGATGTTTCATTGCCAAACTCATCCAGCACTATCTCCAAATCAAAATATTCTACATTCTCAGTTGTTACTTGATATGTGGCATGGACATTATTATTGATTGAACTTTGGTCCTCTTCTAACTCTATATACGCATGGAACTCTGAAAACCCGCTAGGCATAGTAATAGCTGGTAATGTGACCTGAATCTGTTCAAATGGATTGAGAATCCCTATCCATTCATAAACAACTTCATCCCATCCGTTTATAGAATAATAAATTGTTAATTCGTTAAGCACTTCCATACCCGAATTGATAATAATTATTTCAGGACTTAAGGTGTTGGCACATAGCAACACCGGAGGTTCTTCTGCCAAAAATATTCCAGGATCAGTGTCAGGAATTTCTGATTCATAAGGAAAACCACTCAGTACAAATGATCCTTCATTTGACGGATCTAACCAGTCTTTCAACCTTGTGTCTGCAGATTCTCCATCCCATGACACCCCAAATCTGCCATACCAATCTGATTGTCCATTATTGTCTTCTCCCTCACAAAAGGCAAACCCACCTAATAGCTGCCCGATGATTCTATGGTTGTGATCAAATAATGGCGACCCCGAAGAGCCTCCTTCTGTCACTCCCTTTTCCCAATCATCAATGTACCATACCTCTGAACCATCAGTAAATGAATGGTAAGGAGTACCTTCTTCGATAGATATTTTCTTTACATCTCCTCTAGGATGATGAATCCCTACTGCCCCCAGAACTGTTTCCGTATCAGTTCTATCCCAACCAGCATATTGAACATCATAACTCTCAGGAGGGGACTCGCTAAGTCTAATTAGGGCAAAATCACTATTTGAGTTATTTGCCACCAAGGTTCCACTAGAAATCGTTTCTAAAACTGGTCCTGAAGTACCATCACATGAAGCGGATTCATGGTTAAACAAGTATACCCAATTGGAAGGGTTCCCTAAACAATGATTTGCCGTTAAGAAATAGGGAGTACCGTCATTTGCGGTATTGTTTACCAACGCCCCAGAACATTGAACAGAACCTCCATTTATAATCAGGGCTACTGATTTTTTTTCTGTCTGCCATTCATCGCCTTCAGGACAGTTAATATTCACATTGCATATCCCAGAAACTCCGTAAGGTCCTCTGTCCGTTTCCTCAGACTTGTTCATAATAGCCCTATATCCTTGTATTACCATAGAAATACTCAATTCACCTACCTCAACTCCAGAAGGAACGCGGTATTCTATAACTACCTTACCATCGGGGAGTATGCTTACAGGAAGTACTTTGGATTCTTTATTATTTTTATAGGTGAAAGCGCCCAAGAACTCCGTTCTGTCAGCATTCCAAATAAATAACTCTGCCTTTTTATCTAATCTGAACTTGTCAAAATGAAATGACAGTGATTTTGCGTTCTCAGCCTCTACTCCTAACCACCAAATTCTATCTCCATTCTGCAACTCCATCCATGTTCCATGAGTATCTGGAGTGATTTGAACGTCGTTTTCTACCCCAAATCTAAATGGAGTATCCTTTTCTCTATCTGATATCGCATCTTGTTCCACTATCAATTGCATATCTGGCTCCGCGAATTGCAAGAACTGGATATGAAAGTCATCTATCTCTTTCTGAGCCCAATCATAGGGCTCCCCTCCATAAGAAATTTGTGCCCATTGGGTAGCAGGGAACAAAACAAATAAAGCAATAAGTATTAAACTATTTTTCATCAACTATATGGAACAAGTCCATTAATATTTGTACCTGACAGCCTGATTTTCGTATCCTAAAATTTTGATATCCAACTCAAAACTGCCGTTATATCTGATTTTCTCTACATTAAACTCCAATGTATCCGTCAAGAGAGCTCTACACATGTCGCCATTGGCGTTATGCTCTAAATTCAGTGTAATCTGTGGCGGCATGCTCTTCGCATAGGCTCCAGTAGTCTTTAATTCCCACTGATGCGTTTCACACCCTCCACCATATTGTACAAGTAAGATTAGATTATCCCCATTGATATTTGATTCTAAAAGTTTAAAACTCTCCGCTTGCTTAGCTCTATATAGTGGATCTACCACCACTGATTTTGCCATTTTCTTCTGTTCCTTCACTTTCATTGGTTTTTCAACTACCGAATTATTAGTGGCTGATGCCTCCTTATTCTTTTTACAAGATGACAATACCGAAACCAAGCAAAAGAGAACTAGTGAAAGGGTGATTAAATACTTCATCATTTTATTTATTGAATAGTGTTACCAAAATTCTGCCAAAGATGAGGATTCTAATTATGATTGTTTTTCAGAAAGCAACTTTTTAAGTTCAATGAGTTCATCCCTGAGTCGCGCTGCTTCCATGAATTCCATTTCTTTAGCGGCTTTTTCCATGGCCTTTTGTGTGTTTTGTATTGACTTGGATAACTGATCCGTTGTCATATATTGAACCACAGGATCTGCTGCTATAGATGTAAGAGATTCTTTCTCGCCATAATTACCAGGCCTAGAAACTACTCCCGAGTTTTCAAATAGTGTTTGATTCTTCTTACTGATCTGTTTAGGAACAATTCCATGCTCAGCGTTATAAGCGATTTGTTTTTCTCTTCTTCTGCCAGTTTCATCAATCGTTGTTTGCATTGATTTAGTGATTTTATCTGCGTACATGATTACTTTCCCATTGACGTTTCTTGCCGCTCTTCCTGCAGTTTGTGTCAGAGATCTATTGCTACGCAAAAAACCTTCTTTATCAGCATCCATAATAGCTACCAGTGATACTTCTGGAAGATCCAATCCTTCTCTGAGCAAGTTCACTCCGACAAGTACATCAAACACCCCTTCCCTTAAATCCCTAAGAATCTCAATTCGATCTAATGTTTTCACCTCTGAATGAATATATCTACACGCAATGTCCAGCTTATCTAAATACTTAGACAACTCTTCCGCCATTCGCTTTGTAAGTGTAGTCACTAGGATCCTCTCATTCTTGGCTATAGTCCTATGAATCTCCTCTAACAGATCATCTATTTGATTGATACTAGGACGCACTTCGATTGGAGGGTCAAGTAATCCCGTAGGACGTACGACTTGCTCCACTATAACACCTTCTGATTTCTCTAATTCATAGTCAGCTGGTGTAGCACTTACATAAACTACTTGGTTGAGCATGGATTGCCATTCTTCAAACTTCAGAGGTCGATTATCTACGGCAGATGGTAGTCTAAATCCATAATCTACTAAATTGATTTTTCTAGCCCTGTCTCCTCCATACATGGCCCCTATTTGGGGAATAGTCACATGACTTTCGTCAATTACAAACAAATAATCATCTGGGAAATAATCCATCAAACAAAACGGACGTTCCCCTGGCTGTCTCCTATCAAAATATCTCGAATAGTTTTCTATTCCTGAACAAAAACCAAGCTCTCTCATCATCTCAAGATCATGTTCTACTCGTTCTTGTAACCGCTTTGCTTCTAAAAATTTCCCTTCACTCTTAAAGAAATCCACTTGCTTTACCATGTCTTGCTGAATTTCCCAAATAGATTGGTCCATAGTATCCTTCCCTGTTACAAAAAGATTGGCTGGGTATATTTTGATTTCTTCAAACTCGGTAATGGTTGTACCAGATTCCACATTAAACGTATAAATCTCCTCGATTTCATCACCCCAAAACACAACCCTCAACCCATGATCAGCATAAGCCAAAAATATATCCACTGTATCTCCTACTACTCTAAATGTTCCTCTAGTGAATTGGTCTCTTGTTCTACTATAAAGACTTGCTACTAGCTTATATAGAAATTTATTCCGACTAATGACCTGCCCCTTGTTAATTGGGATAACACTTTTATGAAATTCTACCGGGTTTCCAATACCATAAATGCACGATACCGAGGCTACCACAATAATATCTCTTCTCCCACTTAGCAGCGCTGACGAGCTAGAAAGTCTTAGTTTTTCTATTTCCTGGTTGATAGAGAGGTCTTTTTCTATATAGGTTCCAGTCGTTGGGATAAACGCTTCGGGCTGATAATAGTCATAATAAGACACGAAGTATTCTACCTGATTTTCAGGAAAAAACTGTTTAAACTCTGAATACAACTGAGCCGCTAATGTTTTATTATGCGAAAGAATCAGTGTGGGTTTCTGGGTTTCCTGGATTAGGTTGGCCACAGTAAATGTCTTCCCAGATCCAGTAACTCCTAGAAGTGTTTGATGTTCAGCTCCATTATTGACACCTTCTGTCAATTGCTTGATCGCTTCCGGTTGGTCTCCGGTAGGTTTAAAATCTGAGACTAATTTAAATTTCATGAGTATTTTTGCAGAGCAATAAAAATACTAAGTCTTTGCGTGCTGAATATGTTAAAACTAAAATACCTTATCACTCTTACGCTACTTTTATTACTCACTTCTCTTTGGGCACAGACAGATACTATTCATGTTGTTCCTGAATATCAGAAAGGCCAGCGATTTATTTTAAAAATCACCGAGAGCTCAAGAGTATATGAAGATAAGAAGATGACCTCTGAGTCATCAAATGAATACGATATAAAGGTGAACATTTTAGACAAGCATGCCAATGGTTATTTAATGAAATTTGATCTCAGGGATTTCTTATTCTTCAATAACGAGCCTGATTGGTTTGACCAAATCAATCACTTGGATAAGGGACTGGTTATCGAGTTAAACTTAGATAGAGAGGGAACGTTAGAATCAATTGCTAATTGGGAAGACCTGAGAGATCAGGCACACAAGATGCTTGATGACATTCGAATTTCACTAGGGTACAACGAACAGCTTGTAGCTAATTTCGATACACTAAAAGAAACGTTAAGCACTGAAAGTAAACTTCAGGATCACTTTGTAGAAGAAGCCCAATTGTGGCTCTTGGCAAATGGATTAAATTTTCAAAAGGGGGAAGTCTACAAGATAGATGCAATGATGCCTATCCTTTTTTCAAATGACAGCATTCCCACATTAGTATCTCTAGGGATGAAGAAAATAGAAAATGATTTAGCCTCTATATTCTACTTGCAAACATTTGAACGAACTGATGTCCAGGATTTTTTAATCGATGAGGTTGCTTTTTTCAGTGGTTTTGATCTAGAGCTTTTGAAGTCTCTAGATTCGTTTGACTTTTTTATGGAGCATGAATCCAACTTAAAAGTGAATATTCATACTGGAATATGTGAGAAATTCAATCATAGAAAGGTGATTAAAATGAATGATTACAAAGTCATTCATCGATTGCAAGGAGAACTTAAGGAGATTCGGTGAGTTTTGGTTCAATACACCTTTTCAATAATCATTTTTTGTTGCTGTAACAGCTCATTTCCTTCTACCAAACAACCATGCTCATCTACTTTGACTAGCCAACCTTGTTGATAAGAATCTGTTATATCCAATTCCAATGAGTCATTAATAAATGTATTATCTCCACTAGATACAACTTCTACTAAAGCGATAATCATATATTCCGACTTCCTCAATAAACTACTATCTTCTCTGAGAGTATAATCTTATCCGCAGTATGAAGAACTACTAAGTAATTTCCAACATTTAACGCCCCTAATTCTATTTTGACGGAAGGCTGAATTAATAGATTGTTTTCGGAAATAATGGTTTTTCCAACTGCATCATATACAGTTAAATTGATATGTGAGAACTCATGAGATTCTATAGATATCTGTTTCAAGCTAGAGTTGTAAATTATTTCAACAGGTTGAAGATCTTTATACTGTTTGATATTGTTAAGGGGATTGACATAGATTTCATCATATTCATACCATGCGACTTTTCCATCAACTCTTGAAGCGGATATAGCATCCAAATCTCCATCGTTATCAAAATCTGCAAATTCGACATCCCTACATGATAAGGCGTACTGATTTAATATTATTCCTTGTGTGAAATCCAGATTGCCGAGATTTTCGATATATCTTATTTCACTCCCTATTATGTTGTTTCCACCACCAGCTAAAATATCTAAATCCCCATCATTATCTGCATCACCTAGTTCAACATCACTCATGCCTTCAACAATTGTAAGGGGAACACTAAATCCTGATTCCAGACTACCCAGTGAATTTAGAACTATGCCAAAAATCCCAGAGTTCCCTCCTTCATTTCCACAAACTAGGTCTACATCTCCATCCTGATCCATATCTCCTATGTTCATAGAAGTAATTCTATTTGTAATTTCTATTACTGTTTCAGAAGGGGAGAACATTCCTTGTCCAAGATTTTCCATATATTGAATACTACTCCCATTGGGTAAATCCTTACTATAAGTTATATCTAGGTCACCATCATTATCTATATCTCCCAATACTAAATCAATTGCTGAATTTTCACTTGTACCTACGTTGTGCTTGACTACTGAAGTCATATCTCCTGAAATGTTTTCATACCACGAGCATACAGCAGCATCATCATCCAAGACTATAATATCCACATCTAAATCATTATCAATGTCGGCTAAAGTCATTTTCTTAATATTATTTACATTTTCAGTAATGATGGTAGAAGACAAAAACAACTCATTTCCAGAGTTTTCATATAGTTTTAATGCCTGTGGAGAAGAATAGGCTACAATTAGATCATTAAAATTATTTCCTGTAATATCTGATGAAACTATTTCTTTAGGGAATGACTCTTCCTGCCCTATTAATATTTTCTCAGAAAAAGTGCCATTTGTCAAATTTTTAGACCAAGCTATATCTCCTTCCAACAGTGATATATATGCTACATCTTTATAATTATCATTATCAACGTCCAAGGAAACAACACGATAAGCATCAGCAAATCGATTGCTTATGGAAGATTCAATCTCGAAAGTAATATCAGCAGTGGTAATAACAATTTGACCAGACCTTTCATCATCTAAAAAAGCTATTTCATTAAAGGAATCTCCATCAAAATCAGCTATTACAGAATGACGAGAGTCCCCAATAGTAAAAATTCTATTTGACGAATCAAATAAATCAACAGGTTCTATGGGAGGTAAGTTTAAATAATTAGTGTAACCATTTACATTTGAAACAAGTATTTCCAAAAAACCATCTTGGTCAACGTCATAAGGGGTAATTTTATCTGACACACCTTGACTGAGACTAAATGCTTGATCTATACTAATTAAGTGCTCTGTATAATTTAAACCTTCTTTTTCCATCCAACGAACCGATTGTCCATAATAGGTGGTGTAAATGAGATCTAAGTCTCCATCTTGATCCATATCGGCTGACTGTATATTTTCATGATGATGTGTTGCTAAAGTGATTAGTTGAGGCTCCGAATTTATAAATCCATCAATTGAATTCTCGAATAAGAACAAGCCATTACCCGTTACCACAACATCTTTCAAACCATCATCATTATAATCATAAGCAGTGAGATTAGATGAAAAGGCAGCGGCAACTGATTTTTCTAAAGCGAACTCGAATTGTCCCTGACCAACGTTTTCAAATAATACAAAGTAAGAGGTAGATAAAAGAAGGACATCCTTATCACCATCATTATCGATATCTTCAAGCCAAAAATCTTGGAAATTCTGATTTCCATGTTCAAAGCTATAAGATGTTAAAAACTCTGATTGTCCATTATTTTCATACCAAATAATTTGATCATCATGTTCTGAAATGGTAATTATATCAATATCTCCGTCTTCGTCTAGGTCTTCTAAAAATAATCTAGTGGACACAAAAATATTTTTATCAATTAACTTTTGTTCTGTAAACTCTCCACCACCTGTATTTTCAAACCAGACTAAAACACCTCCAGTAAAAGTTGATACAACCAAATCTACATCTCCATCTTGATCGAGGTCTTCTGCCACACCATAGTTGGGCTGACATAAGGTAGGAGCTATCACATTTTGTGGACCATACTGAGCAAATAATTGGAGGTGAAAACACAATATAAATATGATCAATTTCACTAAAAAAAAAGTCCTCATGCTAAAATTAAAACTTACTAATTAATGGTTACTTTCTTGTTTTGCAACAGTTGGTTATCCTGTCCAAGGCTCAACACATAATTCCCCGAATTCAGATCAGAAATATCTAACATCAATGTAGTATTTTTCTCCACCGCAGGAATAGTTTTCACCAATCTCCCTTGTAGATCATACAGTTCATAAACAGCTGATGGAGGTAACGACTGAATCTGATAAATATTCAGAAAGTCACTTGCTGGAATGGGGGAAGCCTTAAAATATTCTTTGTTCTCTACATCAATTTCAGAAACATTGTCAGATAAGTGGCAATCCTCTACCAAACAGCCGTGTTCATCTACTTTTACCAACCATCCTTGCTGATATGGTCCTGTGACTTCAGGGTTATCTTCATCTGTAGCATTGGCTTCACCACAGAAAATAAATCCTCCATCACTTGTGGCTTTTAAGTCTCGTAGCACATGTCGGTCATTTCCCAAATCAAAATATTTGTATTTGCGCTGCCACATCAGCTCTCCTTCTGTATTTACTTTAGCTAAGAAAGCGCTACTACTTGAAAGAAATCCTGACGTATCTATTCCATGTACTCCACCTGAAACATAATTGTCATCTTGAGCTTTTACTATCTGTCTGTGTCTATGCTCTCTACTAAAATCGTTTTCCCATATTTTAGTTTTCCATACAACATTTCCAAGGGTATCTATTTTTAGAAGCAAAGGTGTCCAATCATCACTGGCTCCAAATCTTCGCTCCGCTGTGGTGCAAACGATAAACTGGTCATCCAAAATACCGTCTACAATATTCCCAAAACTATTTTCAGGGGAGGTAAAAAACTCCCAATCTAATTCTCCATGGCCATCATATTTAAAAAAATGATTCTGCCCTGAAACACCTAATTCAATAATTCGATAGGATTCCGAAATCCCTCCTCCATCAGAAGTAGGAATTATAGTATGAATAAAGTCATTCTGTTCAGTTGCATATTCATACGTCCAAAGTAATTCACCTTCAGGTGTGAGCTTTTGAATCATTCGATCATTTCCAGTACCCTCATTATTAATACCGCTTAAAACAAGAAAATTGTCATCTGTAGACTGCTCAAGTCGTATAGGAAAGAGCGAACTGTGGTCTAAGTCTTCAGGATAGTTTGGAGAATAAAAACGCAACGTTTCCAATGTGTCACCATTCAAATTAGATTTCATCAAATATCCAAGCCTAATTCCTTCGTTATCGAAGGTAATTCCACTGTGGATTACAGTAGTATCATTTAAAAATTGTAAATCTGGATTTTGTGACCAGAATTGATAATCATTAAAACCTCCATAAGTCTCCTGAAATATTTTTTCTCCGTGAAAATCAAATTTGCTAAAAATCATAGGAGTTGCATTAGCATTAACAGAATCCCCTAAAAACCCAGTAGATACATATCCATTTTCTACTTCAATCACGCTTCTTAACAAAGTATTTGGGAATTCGCTATCAAATCTAATATTGAATCTTTCTTGAGATTGACAGAAAAAGGAATAAGAAAGAAGGAGTAGTAAAACCCCTTCTTTCTTTAAAAATATATTAATGAATAATTTCAATCTTCTCTGTTTGAAGAACTGCATTCTTGCCTGATATCTGCATCAAATAAGTTCCAGCAGCCCATTGACGTGTATCCAAAGATGTTTTTATTAGTCGAAAGTCCAGAGTCATTAGTCTATAGTCACTTTTTGTTGCTGTAGTCCTTGACCTCTATTTATCAAATTCAACAAGTAATTCCCTGAACTCACATCTGAAACATCCACCATCAACGTGGTGTATTTATCTGCTGTCGGAATGGTTTTCACCAATCTTCCTTGAAGATCATACAGCTCATACACAGCACTTGGCGATACCTGTATCGTCTGATAAATATTTAGAAAATCACTGGCTGGAATGGGTGAAGCCTTAAAATATTCTTTGTTCCCTGCATTAATTTCAGAAACATTATCAGATAAATGACAATCCTCTACCAAACAACCATGTTCATCCACTTTTACTAACCAACCCTGCTGGTATGGCCCTGTTACTTCAGGGTTATCTTCATCTGTTCCCTTAGCCTCGCCGCAGAAGATATATCCACCATCGCTGGTGGCTCTTAGGTCATAGAGTTCATGCTCATCATTGAACAAATCAAAATACTTAAACCGCCTTTGCCATTTAACTTCACCTTCTGTACTTACCTTAGCTAAAAAACCACTGCTATCATCTGGCGCATCTGTGATCCATGTAGTATGGATTCCCCCTATAACATAGCCGTTATCGAATGATTTAACAAGCTGTCTGGTTGAATGATCGGGACTGTAATCTTCTTCCCAAGCAGATGTGTGCCAAATAAGATTCCCTGATAAGTCCATTTTCAGTATTGATGGTATGATTCCTATTTCTGTGCCATTTTTAGAAGAGGAGGCAGCAATTATAAATTCATCTTCCAGAATAGCATCTTTAAAAGTACCAGCATAATTTTCAAATTCTGTTTGAAATCTCCATTCTTCTGCTCCACTAGAATCCAATTTTATAATATCATGAAACTGCAAAGGGTATTCTTCAATAACAATTATTGGAATCAACCCCCCCCCTCCATCAGCAGTAGGGAGAAGAACATTACAAATATCAGGGTCTTGTTCCGTCGCATATTGATAATCCCAAAGCAATTCCCCTTCAGAAGTGAATTTTTGAATTATTATGTCATTAGCTGTTTCTAAATTCAGGAAAGAACTTAAAACTAAAAAATTACCTTCATAGTCTATCTCTACTCTTTTTGTAGTAATAGAATTGTAAGGAGCTTCTTCTTCATAATTAGGGGAATAAAAGCGGATGGTTTCTAGCGTATCTCCTTCAAGATTTGATTTCATTAAATATCCTTGGCGTATCCAATCTGCATCTCTTGTTATACCACTATGAATTAGAGTAGTATCGTTTAAAAATTGCAGGTCAGGATTTTGAGAACTGAACAATCTATTTTGAAGAGCTTCATCTCCTCCAAATGATTTTTGAAACTCAAGTTCCCCTTGGTAATTAAACTTAGCAAAAATAAAAGGTCTATTATTAGAAAAACCTTCAGTATCAACCACAATACCTGTCACCAAATATCCATTATCAACTTCTTGCACACCAGAAAATATTGTAAAGTCAAATCCACTGTCATATCTCACATTAAATCTTTCTTGAGATTGACAGAAAAAGGAATAAGAAAGAAGGAGTAGTAAAACCCCTTCTTTCTTTAAAAATATGCTAATGAATAATTTCAATCTTCTCTGTTTGAAGAACTGCATTCTTGCCTGATATCTGCATCAAATAAGTTCCAGCAGCCCATTGACGTGTATCCAAAGATGTTTTTATTAGTCGAAAGTCCAGAGTCATTAGTCTATAGTCACTTTTTGTTGCTGTAGTCCTTGACCTCTATTTATCAAATTCAACAAGTAATTCCCTGAACTCACATCTGAAACATCCACCATCAACGTGGTGTATTTATCTGCTGTCGGAATGGTTTTCACCAATCTTCCTTGAAGATCATACAGCTCATACACAGCACTTGGCGATACCTGTATCGTCTGATAAATATTTAGAAAATCACTGGCTGGAATGGGTGAAGCCTTAAAATATTCTTTGTTCCCTGCATTAATTTCAGAAACATTATCAGATAAATGACAATCCTCTACCAAACAACCATGTTCATCCACTTTTACTAACCAACCCTGCTGGTATGGCCCTGTTACTTCAGGGTTATCTTCATCTGTTCCCTTAGCCTCGCCGCAGAAGATATATCCACCATCGCTGGTGGCTCTTAGGTCATAGAGTTCATGCTCATCATTGAACAAATCAAAATACTTAAACCGCCTTTGCCATTTAACTTCACCTTCTGTACTTACCTTAGCTAAAAAACCACTGCTATCATCTGGCGCATCTGTGATCCATGTAGTATGGATTCCCCCTATAACATAGCCGTTATCGAATGATTTAACAAGCTGTCTGGTTGAATGATCGGGACTGTAATCTTCTTCCCAAGCAGATGTGTGCCAAATAAGATTCCCTGATAAGTCCATTTTCAGTATTGATGGTATGATTCCTATTTCTGTGCCATTTTTAGAAGAGGAGGCAGCAATTATAAATTCATCTTCCAGAATAGCATCTTTAAAAGTACCAGCATAATTTTCAAATTCTGTTTGAAATCTCCATTCTTCTGCTCCACTAGAATCCAATTTTATAATATCATGAAACTGCAAAGGGTATTCTTCAATAACAATTATTGGAATCAACCCCCCCCCTCCATCAGCAGTAGGGAGAAGAACATTACAAATATCAGGGTCTTGTTCCGTCGCATATTGATAATCCCAAAGCAACTCCCCTTCAGAAGTAAATTTTTGAATTATTATGTCATTAGCTGTTTCTAAATTCAGGAAAGAACTTAAAACTAAAAAATTACCTTCATAGTCTATCTCTACTCTTTTTGTAGTAATAGAATTGTAGGGAGCTTCTTCTTCATAATTAGGGGAATAAAAGCGGATGGTTTCTAGCGTATCTCCTTCAAGATTTGATTTCATTAAATATCCTTGGCGGATCCAATCTGCATCTCTAGTTATACCACTATGAATT
Source organism: Flavobacteriales bacterium (assembly GCA_965224545.1). GTDB lineage: Bacteria > Bacteroidota > Bacteroidia > Flavobacteriales_D > Sanyastnellaceae > ASP10-05a. Next base: position 1,100,383 of record CBDCZM010000001.1, read on the forward strand.
AGAGTAGTATCGTTTAAAAATTGCAGGTCAGGATTTTGAGAACTGAACAATCTATTTTGAAGAGCTTCATCTCCTCCAAATGATTTTTGAAACTCAAGTTCCCCTTGGTAATTAAACTTAGCAAAAATAAAAGGTCTATTATTAGAAAAACCTTCAGTATCAACCACAATACCTGTCACCAAATATCCATTATCAACTTCTTGCACACCAGAAAATATTGTAAAGTCAAATCCACTGTCATATCTCACATTAAATCTTTCTTGAGATTGACAGAAAAAGGAATAAGAAAGAAGGAGTAGTAAAACCCCTTCTTTCTTTAAAAATATGCTAATGAATAATTTCAATCTTCTCTGTTTGAAGAACTGCATTCTTGCCTGATATCTGCATCAAATAAGTTCCAGCAGCCCATTGACGTGTATCCAAAGATATTTTTATTAGTCGAAAGTCTATAGTCATTAGTCTATAGTCACTTTTTGCTGTTGCAGTCTTTTACTTCCTTCTTTTAGACTCAGCACATAATTCCCTGAACTCAGATCAGAAATATCCACCATCAACGTAGTGTTTTTGTCTACTACAGGAATCGACTTCATTAATCTCCCTTGCATATCATATAACTCATAAACTGCTGATAGAGACAATTGTTGGATTTGATAGATATTCAAGAATTGATTAGCTGGAACTGGACCAGCTTTGAAATACTCAATGTTCTCTGCTTCAATTTCCGATACGCTATCATCAAACTCCTCGCATCCTTCTACCAAACATCCATGTTCATCCACTTTTACTAGCCATCCTTGTTGGTAAGGTCCTGTTACATCAGGATTATCTTCATCTGTTCCTTTGGCTTCACCACAGAAGATATAGCCTCCATCACTGGTTGCTCTAAGGTCATAGAGTTCATGCTCATCATTAAACAAATCAAAATACTTAAACCGCCTTTGCCATTTTACTTCACCCTCTGTACTTACCTTAGCTAAAAAACCACTGCTATCATCTGGAACATCAGGTATATTTTCGTAGTGAATTCCTCCTGTGATGTAGTTTCCATCATGGGCTTTTATTAATTGTCTTCCACGATGCTCAAACCCATTATCATTTTCCCAAATCGGAGTATGCCATATTAAATTACCCAGAGTATCTAGTTTAATAACTCCAGGTACTCCTCCAGGAGATTCTTCATCTTTGAATGCTGAAGATGCAACAATGAATTCATTCTCTAAAATCGCATCTTTAAAAGTTCCAGTGAATTGCTCAAAATCAGTATTAATATCCCACTCTACGATTCCGTTTGAACCAAGTTTAATAATATTATTAGTCGAAGGAGGTGTTTCTAAAATCAGTTTGGGCATCATAATTACTCCTCCATCATTTGTGGGGATAATCACCTCACAGTAATCAGGATCTTGTTCAGTGGCATATTGATAATCCCAAAGTAATTCTCCTTCTGGAGTAAATTTCTGAATGAGAATGTCATTATTGGTAATATCATTCACAATGCCGCTTAACACCAAGAAATTACCATCAGTAGATTGTTCGAGCCTTATAGGATACATGGAGCTATGCTCTATATCTTCAGGATAATTTGGCGAATAAAACCGAATGGTTTCCAGTGTATCTCCTTCCAAATTTGATTTCATTAAATACCCATGTCGAATCCAATCCGCATCTCTAGTTACACCGCTATGGATTAGCACAGTGTCATTTAAAAATTGTAAATCGGGGTTTTGGGAACTGAATATTCGATTCTTTAAAAGTTCATCTCCTCCGTAAGATTTTTGAAATTCAATTCCACCTTGATAATTGAACTTGGTAAAAATAACAGGCCTATTACTGGAAAACCCTTCGGCATCAACTACAATCCCTGTCACCAAATATCCACTATCCACTTCTTCCAAACCAGAAAATATTGTAAAGTCAAATCCACTATCAAATCTGATATTGAACCTTTCCTGACCAGAAGACGAAAAAGCAAAAAGCAAAAGGAAGCCTGTAATAAGACTTCCTTTTGTTTTTAATATGCTAATGAATAATTTCAATCTTCTCTGTTTGAAGAACTGCATTCTTACTTGATATCTGAATCAAATAAGTACCAGCAGTCCATTGACGTGTATCCAAAGATGTTTTTATTAGTCGAAAGTCCAGAGTCATTAGTCTATAGTCACTTTTTGTTGCTGTAGTCCTTGACCTCTATTTATCAAATTCAACAAGTAATTCCCTGAACTCACATCTGAAACATCCACCATCAACGTGGTGTATTTATCTGCTGTCGGAATGGTTTTCACCAATCTTCCTTGAAGATCATACAGCTCATACACAGCACTTGGCGATACCTGTATCGTCTGATAAATATTTAGAAAATCACTGGCTGGAATGGGGGAAGCTTTAAAATATTCTTTGTTCTCTACATCAATTTCAGAAACATTGTCAGATAAGTGGCAATCCTCAACCAAACAGCCGTGTTCGTCTACTTTTACCAGCCACCCTTGCTGATATGGCCCTGTTACTTCTGGGTTATCTTCATCAGTTCCTTTGGCTTCTCCACAGAAGATATAACCTCCATCATTGGTTGCTCTTAGATCATAGAGTTCATGTTCATCATTGAACAAATCAAAATACTTAAACCGTCTTTGCCATTTAACTTCACCTTCCGCGCTCACCTTTGCCAAAAATGCACTACTATCGTCTGGTGCATCTGTGATCCATGTAGTATGGATTCCCCCTATAACATAGCCACTATCGAGTGATTTAACAAGCTGTCTGGTTGAATGATCAGGACTGTAATCTTCTTCCCAAGCAGATGTGTGCCAAATAAGATTCCCAGATAAGTCCATTTTCAGTATTGATGGTATGATTCCTATTTCTGTGCCATTTTTAGAAGAGGAGGCAGCAATTATAAATTCATCTTCCAGAATAGCATCTTTAAAAGTACCAGCATAATTTTCAAATTCTGTTTGAAATCTCCATTCTTCTGCTCCACTAGAATCCAATTTTATAATATCATGAAACTGCAAAGGGTATTCTTCAATAACAATTATTGGAATCAAAACCCCCCCTCCATCAGCAGTAGGGAGAAGAACATTACAAATATCAGGGTCTTGTTCCGTCGCATATTGATAATCCCAAAGCAACTCCCCTTCAGAAGTAAATTTTTGAATTATTATGTCATTATTCGTTTCATCATTTACAATCCCACTTAGAACTAAAAAGTTGCCATCATATGCGAATTCCAACCTTATTGGATACATCGAACTATGTTCAAGATCATCAGGATAATTAGGGGAATAAAAGCGGATGGTTTCTAATGTATCTCCCTCCAAATTGAATTTCATTAAATATCCAAGCCTTATCCCCTCATCATCAAAAGTAACTCCGCTATGAATTAAAGTTGTATCATTTAAAAATTGAAGATCAGGATTCTGTGCCCAGAATTGATAATCATTAAAACCTCCATAAGTCTCCTGAAATACTTTTTCTCCATGAAAATCAAATTTGCTAAAAATCATAGGAGTTGCATTAGCATTAACAGAATCCCCTAAAAACCCAGTAGATACATATCCATTTTCTACTTCAATCACGCTTCTTAACAAAGTATTTGGGAATTCGCTATCAAATCTAATATTGAATCTTTCTTGAGATTGACAGAAAAAAGAATAAGAAAGAAGGAGTAGTAAAACCCCTTCTTTCTTTAAAAATATGCTAATGAATAATTTCAATCTTCTCTGTTTGAAGAACTGCATTCTTGCCTGATATCTGCATCAAATAAGTTCCAGCAGCCCATTGACGTGTATCCAAAGATACGAATTGTACACTACTGGTTATTTCACGGATTTCTATTAATTCTCCTACGGCATTTAAAATCATCATTTTAGTAGGTTGATCCATGCTCTTAGAGTAATCCAATTCTATGTTTAGAATATGTGAAGCAGGGTTAGGATATACACTCACCGTAGCACTTGCTAAAACATCTTGATTCCACTCATATGATCTAAATTCAAAACCACTTACTCCGTAGGCGGGAGGTGTAAAATATTCATTACCTCTATATCTATTTAAGATTTGCATTGCTCGTTTTCCACCAAGCGTATGGAATGATTTTGTCATATCCTTTAGCTCTACATTGTGATTGTCATTTATTTGGCTCCAATCTCCATTTAAGTTGATGATCACATCCTTCTTCACCTCATGCCATCTGGTAAATAGCTCGATTTCTTCCGTTCTATGCGCATCATTGAATATTTTTCTGTCCTCAAGTCCCGCTAATAAAGATTCTGCCTCTGTAAAATCTTCTTCATCCAATGCTTTTTCGATGAGTAACAAATCACAATCAAAACAGTCCATAGAGGCTATCACTTCATAGATTTCCTCTTTATTATTGGTGGTTTCAGCGATGTAACTAATCCACTTGTTCTTTTCATACATCTCGGTGGTATGCACCTGCGTGATGTCATCGGTGAGGTCTTTTCTAAATGTTTTTTGGTCTCTAGCTTCATAAAGAAGTGAAATCATATACTCTGGCATTGGGTCTGATTTCTTGCTTAAATAGCTCATAAAGTTATTGTCCTTCAGAATGGAAGGGTTGGCGACTAGCACCTCAAAAGCTATAGGATGTGGGAATGTAGAAGTTCTATTGACTAATTTCCACAGCGTAGCATGGCTTACAAAAGGAGAAATATCCAGCAACTTCTGTCTTAATTCCCAAACATCATCACTCCATGCAAAATCTACTTCATCTTGAATTTCTTCCGTGTTTCCTCCATCGAGTAGTACATCATAAATAAAGAATAATTCATGCTTGGTAGTATTGGCTGCCTCTGCTCTCTCAATGACATCTCCTTTTCCTCCACCTCCATTGACAATTTCTACTACAGGCACCTCTGGGTCACATTGGTTTATTGCTCCTTGAGCTATTTTCTCAATATTATTTGTAAAGTACCAATCATTCCCGTTATCTGTACTATTCCCGTAATAATTCAATAGAATCTGAGACTGATCTCCCTGATGATTAAAATGACGTGGATCATTTGGGTCTGCAGGCGCATCTGAAAAGTTATTTCCTGCATCTGTCCATGGATCACCTTCAACTATAGGAGGAACCCCTTGTTCTGGACTCACCGCTGCCTGTGAAGTGACATTTCCAAACTCAGCTACGAATGTATCATACGTGTTTCCAGAGTTGTTATTACAGATATATCTAAGTCCTGCTTCTGATGGATTATCCGCATCTGAATTTCTATTATCACCATTAGAAAGATTTCCTATTTCCAAATTGTTGAGTGTATTCTTTCGAATTACCGCTGCACTTCCAATCACATCTCTTACTCTAATTCCTATGGTCATGGCATCTATTTCATTTACATCAGTGATGATGTTATCCTGAACCTGAAACACTCCACAGCCGTTTAACACAATTCCTTCTCGTTCTACATCAAGGTTGTTATCCAAAAGAACATTTCCAGTTAAATCACCGAGTCTTATCCTATTTTCATAAATCACTTGCGTACACTCACCAAAATTGTGAATTCCTACCATACACTCATCAAAATCATTATCTCTTAATGTCATTCCATTGAACTTCCAAGTTTCTACTGAGGCATCTACACCACGATATAGTCTTCTGAAACTATTTGAAATCGCATCAAATTCTGCATTGTAAGCGTCTATTCCTTTCCCTAACTCCTTCCATAAACCAACATCATGGAAATTCCAGAAAGCGCAGCCCTCAAATATGAAGTCTCTTGAGTGATCTAAATAGACATGATGATGAAACGCAAATTCATCTAACAACTCAAAATGGCTCTCAAAATCATTATTCAGAGAGAATGTACATCCTCTAAACGCTGTACCTCCTAATGAGGCAAATAATTGATCTGAAGAATAACTTGCTTCAAAACCTACCAGATTGTTAATGAAGTTCGTTCCGTCACATCTGATTATTCCTGCTTCCCATTGATCTGGACTAAGAGATAAATTTGTGTTTGCATCAGTAGATTCAATTGCCTTCAACGCATGCTTGATAGAACCACTATTGGTAATAAGAGTAGATCTAAACCCATCTGAACTATTGGCTTCCATATCTATCCCTAGCCAATTTGGGCAGCCTGAAAGAGAACAATCAATCAATTCCAGTGTCGCTCCTTCTTCTATGGTTAGTGCAGTATTTTCATTGAATACTAATACTGCGTTTGTAAGTGTCAGTGAACTCCCCTCTTTAATGACCATGCCATTTTCGAAATAAGTGGTCGCATTAGAAAAATAATCTTGCCCTCCTGTATATTGGAACTCAGAGGTAAATTCATTATCAAACAAATAGTCACACAAATCAAATTGCGGCACCTCATGAATATCTGTATATGGACTGATATTGCATTGGTAGGTACAATTAGAATTTATGCGAAACTCATATTGTTCATTGAGTAAATCCAATCCTCCAATAATGGCAGGGCTTTCTAAAACTAATTCAGACATCCACTCTTCTGTACCCATCAACCTATATTGGAATTCAAGAAAATCACTCTGGGTATTTGGATCATTCCAAGTAACTTCCAACAAATCCTGACTCACAGCCAGACAAGTAACGTTCTCAGGCTCGAAGCATTTCTTCTCTGTTACAAAAGAAAAAGTATCGGTGATATATTCTTCTCCTCCACATGTGGTGATGATTCTCATTGTATGTGGATCATCTGTATTTAATTCTTCAATACGTATCTGGTATGATCCAAATACAAAATCATCAATGGGTGAAATAAATGTAAACGGTATATCAAACCAATTGGCCACACCACCCAAACCAAAAAGTTGGACTATTCTGGTATCTGCTGGAGTTAGAGAAAAACATTGAAAAGTGACTTCTGTAGCACAAATCGGATATGCCCCATTTATAACATCGGTTAAACAATCAGGTAAACACTGTTCTTCGGTCTCTACCCAGTCAGAAACTTCTCCATTACAGCCAACTGCTCTGGCCCTTATTTTAATACACTGGTTGACTGGAACAGTTGTTAAGCGAGAATTCGATCCTGTATTGCCATACGATACTCCCCAACCCAAGTCGGGATATGTAAGTGAAAAACTTTGCCATTCAATATAGCTTGAATTTGCAGGTGCTTCCCAACCAATATTCCAATTGAAATTGGCATCAAGAGAGGGTGATAAAGTAACATTTGTAGGTGGTTGAATCGTGGTGGTTGGTGGAACTACAATATTGAAAGTTTGTGTTTGTATCGGAAAAGGACATTCACCTTGCAAACTTAACTCTGTGATAGAAAAAATCAGTAAATCTCCAGATTCAACTCCATCTGGATATTCAAGATAAACTGAATTATAAAATCCATCAACGGTTCTAAGGGAACTTTGCCCTGTATTGGGGTCATTTATGTTGATATTATATGCTTTATTATCAAACATTGAAGATTGAATCACCCCATCCCATGAAATCCTCAACCTACATGTAAGTGGCTCTATATTCAAAGTAAAGTCTAAAGCGGGGTATGGTGCGGTTCCTGTGAAATATATATTTTCAGATTCATTTGTACACCCTCCGCAGTCACTCACTACGTAAGCCTCAAATTGTTCTTGAAGACTCAAGCTATTGAAATGATGAAACCCTTCTGTCAATTGGGGAACTACTGTATAAATGGGTCCTCCTACTCTTTTATAATAAAGTGTATATGTTTGACCAAATTCAGTATCCCAAACCAAATCTGCACTGCACGGTGTTATATTCTGTGCGCTCAATCCTTGAGCTATCGGGCATGAATTGGTCGTGGTAAAGAGTTTAATTGGGCTAGTTTCATCTAGCACATATTCACAATACCCTTCTATAAACCATTCATAAGAGGTTTGAGGATTAAGGTTTTGAAGAACGGCCAAGTTTTGAGCGGTTGTAAATCCCAACCACTCAGCAGTTCCTGTTTCTCTATAGTACAATTTATATTCATCAAAAGAAGAGATTGGCCAGTTCACTACAGCAGAACAAGAAGTAATATTACTGGTGAAAACTTCATGAGGCTCATTAATTCCTGTAGCTTCATTTCCTAGTCCAACAGCATACCAAGCCTCCAAAATACTATTATAAACTCCGCTGCATCGCCCATAACGATCTGTTGCCACTTGAAGTGATAATTCTTTGAAGTCTTCATAATCTGTATCCTGAGAAACTCCTTCTAAAAGGGTCAGTAAAACTAAATCTGTTGCATTTTCAAGACCAATGGAAGTTACATCATAATAGTTTCCTAAGTCGTTAGTACCTGAACCTCCATTTCCATTAGCCAATAAATAAAACCAATAATTAAGTGGGCCTCCATTAGTATGAGCCCCTCCGTTATCTGCCAGCCCATAATACCAATAAGCTCCTTTATAACAGTCTGGTTGATTAAATAGATTAGGGTTGGATAAATTTCTAATCGAACCAATCTGCCAATTCATTGCTCCAGTAATATCCCCATGAATTACTGACCCCATAACATCAGCTATCGCTTCATTTAACGCTCTAGGCTCACCATTTTCGGTGAATAGACCATCTTCAGTAAGATAATGTAACACTCCATGAGTTAATTCATGTGCTACAATTTCTGGTCGTGTTAACTCCCCATCAAATCTGGTGGAATAAGCTGCTCTGGCTACATTTTCCTCCCCTGAAAAAAAAGCGTTATGATAATTTTCATTTTGGTAATTCACATAATTCCATAAGGTATGCCCCCCAGTAGCGGAAAGGCCCATATTCAGGTCATTGTAGTAATTAATTACCTGCCGTGAAGCCCAATGCACATCCAAAGCATATTGATCTTCTGGATTAGCAAATTCACTCGCCAACCAATTATTATCCTCATCATAAAATTGGGTAGTATTTCCGAAAAAACTTGTGGTGAAGTTTACATTCCTTGTCGAAATACTGGCACCAGTGCCATCCAAACAATCTCTAAGGATATATTCGTTTGTTCCTTCTGAAGTAATACCAGTCAAGATTTGCTGAGTACCACTATGACCTGTTTCTGCTGTTCCTTCTTCTAACCCTTCAAAAACTAAATCAATTGTTTTTAGTAACGCTCCATTTTGAGTACTCACTAAATACAACCTTTTCCTAAACGGAAAGTCCGCTGAGGCATTAATCGCATGGCACAATTGTATTCTTCCACTTTCATGAACATATAGGAGCTCGTGATTATATAAAGGGTCAGTTGTATCGTTCCAGATGAATCCTTCATCTTCAAATTGCTGCCTTACAATTTCATTCGCCCAGTCTTGGAGAAAATTAATATCTGAAGAAGCTCCACCTTGTTCTGATTTAAAATGATTCACAATTTTTTCGATGTCTCCATTTTTCTCTTGAACAATAAGTTCTCCTCCCAACACCTTATAACCGTCTATGGTTTGACTGTAACGGTAATAATTGGTTCCTTCAAAATTTCCTGATGGGATAGGTGAGGCTAAAATTGTTTCAGAATCCAACCCTAGAATAGACTTAATATTCTCATCCGATAAACTCGTCGCTGTGGATGGTTTGTAAATTGTTTGTGATGCTCCATTTTGAGCAGTTTGAGCATAAGTGCTATAGGAGATGGATAGAATCCATATCAGCACCAGTAATAATTTGGTTTTCATTTTTGTGTTTGTTATAGGTGTTTAACTAATTGATCTTTTGAAGATAACATTTTACTGATAGCCAGAAGAATAAGTGGGAGATTTGTTTTGAATATGCATGGTTGTTTTTGTTTGAAGTACAAATAAACAAAGCCAGAACGTAATCAATTTACGTTTATAAAAACTATTTTTTTAAGGAATGAGCGCTTCAGAATAAGAGAACTTGTTCAAAGTCGAACTAAAAAACTGCGCATAACCTCTTGGTCTCACTGAACTTTAGCCAATTTTTTCTCCATAGCTATACTTCGACAAGCTCAGCAGAACTAAAGCTATCCAGAAAAAATGAGGCTTCGCCAGTAAAACCAATAGTTCATGCTCGAAAATTTCATTTCAACTTTGAACAAGTTCAGAAGCAAAAAGCATAGATAGTTCATCGGACAAGGTTTTTCTAATAGATGCAAAGAGCTGATAATAAGTTGCCTCAATGCTTTGAACTTCAACCTTGCTGTTCTGAACTTCAATCTTTCTGCTCCGACCTCTGAGCTTTCTATTCAGAAACTGTATGCATAGTGTTCCAAGCTTCAACCTTTCTGTTTCAAACTCTGAACTTACTGTCCCGAACTCCAAATGTGCTGCTTTGAACTTCAAACATGCAGTTCTGAACTCCATACTTGCTCTGCTGAACTCTATACTTGCTGTTCCGAACTATAAACTTGCTCTTCAGAAGCTCCACTCTTGGTGTTCTAAACTTCATACTCGCTGCTCTGAATACTAAACTTACTGTTTAGGAACTCTACACTTGCTGTTCCGAACTCCATACTTACTGTTCTGAACACTAAACTTACTGTTTAGGAACCGCACACCTGCCGTTCTGAACTCCACACCTGCTATGCTAAACTCTATACGTGTTGTTGAGGAACTTCACGCTTGGTGTTATAAACAGATTTGTTGTAGTTTTCACACACGTTTTATCAGAAGTTTTTGACCTCTGATAAAACACACATTAACTAATTTAAAAAACACCATCACAAATGGCGCAAGACAATCAAGTTTCTGCCAGCCTCACAGCTGAGCAGATAAAAGCAATGAAAAATAATGTGGTAAGCATTAAAAATCAACTCAATTTTCTGGTGAATCTCACCCCACAGGAAAGACAATCTTATCCTAAAATGGCAGATAAAACAGTAGCATTTGTAAGCAAATCTCTGGAGTACGGAAAAGAAAATCCCAACTTAGTTCCTCCTTATTTAGATTTTAAAGAATTTGAAAAAGACATGAAACTGGTAGCAGACCTACAAACTATTTTACGTCCACTACGAAGTTTAGTAGATGCTATAGATGATACCGTATTATTAGCTGGTAGTGAAGCCTACTCAGCTGCACTTACGTTTTATAGCTCGGTGAAAATAGCTGAGAAAATGAACGTTCCTGGCATCAGTGTTATTCTTTCTGATCTGAAACAGAGATACCCAGGAAAAAGTAACAACACATCAGAAACTGATTCTAGTTCTGAAGAAGAAAGTTCGGCAGAGTTATAGCGTTTTTTTATGAATTTGTTTAACTACCCATAAAACGTAGGATTTATTTGCGTTTTATGGGTTTTTACAGAATTGAGGGAATTTACAATGATTCCCCTGAACTTTACCAGATTAGTTGACCATCACAGAAGCTTATCACAGATGAGTTTTCTACACATCAAATCCAACAGCTATCGTATCATCACTTTAAATAACAAATAGTTAATCGCCTGAATTTCGTCTTGTCCTTTTTTGCACTCCCAAAAAAGAACGAAAAAGGGAGCCACAAAAATCAAATTCAGATTTTCTAGTCTCCTAGGCTTTAGCTTTTCTATGGCCCTCCTATAGTTCATCTGCTTTTAGCATTCTCTCTGATGTGTAAAAACTGAATTTCACACTTTTCGTGGACTGTCACCTCACCCATTTCGATTTGCACCTAATTTTTAGAAGCAAAGCCAACTAAACCACTATGGACTGAAAGTACCATAGGTTTTATCATGACTAAAAGTCGTATTTATATGATTGACCATCAATATTTACGGTTTTAGATTTTTGATTTACGTGAAATCTATGCAAAAATGGTAAGTGGTAATTTTTAGGGGCTAAAGCGAAATGCACTAAAGTGCATAGTTTGAACTCCTGCTGAGACCAATCAACTAGAGCACACTGTTTAAACTACTGGAGAATAATCAAATAGAAGAAACAACTTTATTCTTGCGTCGTTTTACTATTCCCCAACCCATCAGCCCAAATAAAATCCCATACTCTATAAATAAGAACAATGGCTTTTCTTCAGCGGTTCCATTCAGGTAAAAAGAATAGGATAAAAAGATTAGCCCTGTCCACCAGAATGGATACTTATGTTTGGAAAAAAGGGAAATTCCGAATGGAATAAGTGCATACCAGGGATGCACTGTGGTACTCATTAAAAGATATACTGTACTAACTATCAAAGCGGTTGCAGGTAAATTCAATTTGAGGTATCTCTTCGGAGTAAAGCTAAATATAGCAATCACGAGTATGGTAATTCCTGCCATCACCGGACCAGCAGTTTGTATGATGTTCCAACCAAAACTAAGTTCTCCGATCCATCTAACGATGTAGTAGATACTAGCGTTAAACTCAAACGTTTGAAAATAGAGATCAATGCTACTCCAAGTATTTTGAAGTATTTCCAAGCTCATAAATGGCACGAATGTGAGCACAAATACTCCTCCAGCTACTGCCCCATATTTTATACTTTTCATCCATCCAAAAAACGGAATAAGCAAAGGCAAAAACATCAATGGTAAAAGCTTTGTGCTGATAGCGACTCCATAAAAAATAGCTGACAGCCACCAGTTTCTTTTAAAGTAACATATCGCTAGTAATATGTATACAAGCACCAACACCTCAAAATGCAAGTTGCCCACTCCCTCCACAATTACTAAAGGATTTAATGCCCACAGTGAAAATTTATCCTTCACTATTTGAGCGCTTGAAGCCAACTTGAACAATACAAAAAGTCCAATGAACTCGGTGAGAAAAAATAAGAGCTTAAGAGTCAACAGTCTTCCAAAGATGGAATCTGAAATCAATCCAGAAAGAATAAAATAAACTTGATTTATGGGTGGGTACACCGAATAATAGTCTTTAGAATTCATCCCGTCATACAATTCATTGTGTAATTCAGAGCTGAACTCAGGCGTCACTATTAAATCTGAAGGGGTACTAGAAAATACATTTATTCCATTCAACGTGAGTTCTCCATCCCAAATAAAACGGTAATAATCATCGGATAAATTTGGAGTGGTAAAAAGCCATAATAGGCGCAACGCAATGGCTATATAAAACACTTGTTTTAATTCGTATTCTTCTACAACCAGTATGTAAAGTACAAATGCAGCGGCAAATGCTCCTAAAATAAAATGGAAATCTTCTCTGGCAGTAATCGTTAGTACGATATGAGCTATAACCATCAGAAATACAATGTTGTATCTCCAAAAAGAGGTCATATAGGTGTAACTCATTAGAAGTCTATGACATTTGAGTGTGCTTCACAGAATAAAAGCTGACTACTCCGAATCCAAAAGCCAACATCACGTGGAAGGGCAACAGCCCATAATCCTCTAAATAAATGGAATAAGCAATAGCACACATGAAATACACTGTGATTAACATTTCAATAATCGTCAATGAATTGACCTTGAATGCTCTGTATTTTTTATTAGCCCAAGTCCCTGTTTTTTCTTGGAGCGCAAACTTCGGCGTTCTCACAAACGGAGTTTTTCTTCCAACATACCCCTCAATCACAGCGATGCTGTTATGAAGAGAAAGTCCCATACTAACAGATAGGAACAGAGGGAATTTGTATAAGAATTTAAAGAAACTCTTCGCTCCTCCTTTTTCTACTTTACTAGCACTCAACCAGTAGAAATAACTTAGGATAATGAAACTGGAAATAAATACGCTGGCCAATTTAAAAATGGCATCGTATCCTTCAAAGTTATGCTTGATGAGTAATACAGGAACACTTAATATAGCTGTGCTAAAAATACAGATGAAGACAAAACTATTCAGCAAATGAAATGCTGCATGCAACTTGGTTTTCCAATCCAGTTGCTTTGTTCTCATTACTTTAGGTAAGTTCTTAATGGCGCATTCTGCAGCTCCTTTCGTCCATCTAAACTGCTGATTCTTGAGGGAATTCATTTCAGCAGGAAGTTCTGCTGGAGAAAGAACATCTTCCAAATAGGTGAATTTCCATCCCTTTAGCTGAGCTCTATAACTCAAATCCAAATCTTCAGTAATGGTATCACTTTGCCAACCACCAGCATCATCAATACATTCCTTTCTCCAAACCCCGGCGGTTCCATTAAAGTTAATGAAATGTCCTAAAAAATTTCTTCCTACTTGCTCTACCGTAAAATGAGCATCCAATGCAAATGCCTGAAGTTTTGTAAGAAAGCTATAGTTTTTATTTAAGTGTTGCCACCTAGTCTGAACAACGCCTATATTTTTGGAAGCATAAAAATGCGGAATGGTCTTTTTCAAAAAGAGTGGATCAGGAACAAAATCTGCGTCAAAAATGGCTATGAATTCTCCTTTTATTTCTTTCATCCCATATGCCAAAGCTCCAGCTTTATATCCCTTTCTTTCTGGTCTTTGCACATGAGTTATATCAATTCCGAGCGCTTTTACCTCAGCAATTTTGACTGCAGCCACCTCAAAGGACTCATCGGTAGAGTCATCTAAAACTTGTATTTCTAGCTTGTCCCTATCATACTCGATGCATGAAATGGCTTCAATTAATCTTTCCACTACATACAATTCATTATAAAGAGGTAGTTGAATGGTCACATGCGGCCACTCCCGCCCCTCCATACTGCAGCAAACTGTTTTCACAGCTTTCTTTTGCTTAGAATAAGCCAACGCCAAATTCAGTTGAATGATGCTATATCCAAATATGAATAGGAGGAAAAAACCGTAGAGTATAACTAATATAACCTCCATGTTATCTGTACTTGATTAAGGTAAAAATGATTTTATAACCAGCTAAGATAGTCCCTTTAAGTGTTCCAGTTATCTTGGAAACCCCTACTCGTTTTCTGTAGCGTGCTGGATATTCTTTGAATTTTGTTTTTTGCTTCGCAATCTTTATCTGCATCTCTACAGTCCACCCGAAGTCCTTATCCTTCATTTCTAGAGCATTCAGCGTCGTTAGTCTAATGGCTCTAAAAGGGCCTAGATCAGAATATCTAACGTCATAAAACAATTTTAGGAGTCCAGTAGCTAACCAATTCCCAAATAACTGCTGGGGCATCATCGCTCCTTTTTCCCGTTCTCCTAGTGCTCGGGAACCAATTGTAAAATCAACCTCTCCTCTGATAATAGGATCCACTAACTGCTGTATTTCTTCTCCATAATCCGAATAATCCGCATCCATAAATACAACGATATCGGCTATTGGACTTGTTTGGTTCACATATTGAATTCCTCTGAGGCAAGCAGCTCCATAACCTTGATGTGTTTCATCAACTACTATCGCTCCGGCCTTTAGCGCAACATTTACAGTATTATCCGTGGAGTTATTATTCACTACCACAACGTTTCTGACTAGATTTCTATCTATATCTGCCAACACTAGAGGAATACTTTCCTCCTCATTAAATGCAGGAATTATGATGTCTATAATCACTAAGTGAAATTTCTAATTAAGCCAATACTGAGGCGTATTGTTCAAGACCTACTTGAAGGCATTGCAACGCCTTGTTTAAATCTTCTTCATTCAAAACATAAGCTATCCTTACTTGGTTTAACCCAAGGTTTTTCGAACTATAAAAACCAGCTGCAGGAGCCATCATAATCGTTTGATTATCGAATGAAAACTCTTCCAACATCCACTGACAAAAATGCTCTGTATTCTCTACAGGAAGTTCAGCAATACAGTAAAATGCCCCTTTAGGCATTGGACACTTCACACCAGGGATTTTGTTCAACCCATTTACTAAGGTGTTTCTCCTATTCACATATTCCTCTTTTACAGAATCAAAATAAGATGCTGGAGTACTTAACGCAGCCTCTCCTGCTATTTGACCATATGTAGGAGGAGAAAGTCTAGCTTGAGCAAATTTGAGAATTGTCTCATATAACTCGTTATTTCTTGTCACCACAGCACCTATTCTGGCTCCGCACATACTGTAACGCTTCGACACTGAATCAATCATAATCGCATTCTCCTCCAATCCTTCTAAATTCATAACAGAATAATGCTTGAGTCCATCGTACGCAAATTCACGGTATACCTCATCTGCTATTAGAAACAAGTCGTGCTTCAATACTAGCTGTCTCAGCTGCTCCAACTCATCTTTGGAATATAAGTATCCTGTAGGATTCCCTGGATTACAAATTAAGATCGCCCTGGTTTTATCCGTTATTTTATCTTCAAATGCCGTGATGGGTGGTAATGCAAATCCATCATCAATTTTAGCCGTGATGGGAACCACATTCACTCCTGCAGAAACACCAAACCCATTGTAATTCGCATAGAATGGCTCTGGAATAATAATCTCATCTCCAGGATCCATGCAACTCATCATAGTAAACGTCAGCGCTTCTGATCCCCCCGTGGTTACTAAAATGTTTTCGGTTGAAATATTAATTCCTACAGAATCATAATAATTCACCAATCCTTTTCTATAAGAAAGAATTCCCGCGCTATTTGAATATGCCACCACATCCATCTCTAGATTTTTTATTCTTTCTCTAGCTACTTCAGGTGTTTTTATATCAGGTTGACCAATGTTCAGATGAAATACAGTTTTCCCTTCAGACTTTGCCTGATCTGCATATGGGACCAGCTTTCTTATTGGAGAAGCAGGCATCACCTGACCTTTTTGTGAAATGTTTGGCATTTTGATACTAATTAGAGGGTACAAATATACTTTAGCTAGTTATCTTAGCCAATGAAAAAGTAGCTTGTTGCACATGAATCCTATTTGGGCATTTATTAAAACTACGAGACCAGTAAACCTACTGATTATCGCTGCTACCATGGTGTTTATGCGCTATTTCATAGAAGGAAGTTATGTGAAGCTACTAATTCATCGCGGCCTTATTTCTGATAGTTCACGAATTTCTAACTTTCACTTCTCTCTTCTTACCTTAGTTATGGTATTTCTAGCCGCATCCGGGAACCTGATCAACGACTACTTTGATGTGAAAGTGGATCGAATCAATAAACCATACAGAATTACCATAGGTAAAACACTAAAGAGACGCGTGGCAATGGCCGCACATCATGGATTAAATAGTATGGCTGTACTACTCGGAATATATTTAGGATGGGTAGAAAAAACATGGTTTTATGCATTTACTCCACTTATTATAGCTAGTTCCTTGTGGTTTTATTCGTTCTATCTGAAAAAGACCTTCTTATTGGGTAATATATTAGTGGCTCTGGTTGTAAGCGTCGTTCCTATTTGGACATGTTACGAACTTCTGACACTTCCCATAACTACACCTAATTCTCTTATAATTTCTATGCATCTTTTTTTCGCTGCAATTATCATAGGGTACACCATTCAAGCATACATCATCTCATTGTTAAGAGAAATAGTAAAAGATGCTGAAGATGTGGAAGGAGATAAAGAATTTGGGTACCGAACTATGCCCATTGTATGGGGATGGACAAAAACAAGGATCGCTTTATTGACTGGCCAGCTAATTTGGCTTTTGGTCCTAATTAAAATAGCTTATTCGTTGTCAGTAGAATATACACTATTGAGTGCAGCGGCATTTGGGATATTGGTTATCCTTCCTTTTATTATGGCTATTCTGTGTATCCGAAAATCAGAAATAAAAAAAGCCCACTTTACGCGCGCTAGTTTTTGGTTAAAGATGACCTTAGGTGGTGGACTTATCTTTAGTCTATTCATTCCTGAATTAATGAAATTGTTCTTAGATCGATTGTTCTGATCCTGTAATCTCAATACCTATGAGCAGTACATCATCAATTTGATCGCAACCATTCCTCCAAGTAAGAAAGCTTTCTCTAATAATATTATACTGAACATCCATAGGCTTGTCTTGCATATTTTCTATGATGTCAACCAGCCCTTTCTGCTTTAATTTTTTAGCATTTGGTCCTCCAAATTGATCTGGATAACCATCACTCCAAAGATACAGTCGATCTCCCTCCTGTAGCTGGAACTCTTTCACAGTAAACTCTTTTAGTGGTTCATCCTCATAAGACCCTCCTATACTTTGACGGTCTCCTTGAAGAATGAAATGTTCTTTTCCCCTAAAGATCAGAAGTGGTCTTCTAGCACCAGCATACCATAATTTCTTGCTTTTCTTATCCATTTGAATAAAACCAAGATCCATTCCATCTTTCACCCCGTATTCTTTATTCTTATTGAGGGTATTCTCTATTTCTACTTCTAGAAAGTTCAATGCTTTCCCAGGGTCTTTAATATCTTTTCTATTACTTATCTCTTTTATAATAGACATTCCAATGAGTGAGATAAATGCCCCTGGCACCCCATGTCCTGTACAATCTGCTCCTACAATTACTATATCTTTCTCATACTCTTTCACCCAATAAAAATCACCGCTGACAATATCTCTAGGTTTGAAGAAAACAAAAGACTCTGGTAGGCTCTCTTTCAACAATTCAGTTGACGGAATTAGGGCTGATTGAATATGGCGTGCATAGTTGATACTATCCGTAATATCTTTGTTCTTTTCCTCCAATTCATGGTTTTTGTTAACCACTTCCTCAGTTCTGGCCTCGAGTTCCATCTCCAAATATTCTTGTCTTTCCTTCAGCTGTTTTTCTCTCAAGTAGATGACTCCTCTTATGATGGCTAGTACAAAAACGACCGCTATTACAATAAACCATGGTTTCAACCAGAACGGGTTGTCTATAGAAAACTTGAACTCAGCCACTTGTTCTCCACCTATACCATCTTTGTTAAAAGCCTTTACTTTAAATACATATTCTCCTGATGTAGGCTTGTATGACTCTCTATTCTGATCTGTCGGATCTCCCCAGTCTTCATCATATCCTTCCAAATAGTATTGATACGTCACCCCTTCACCTGCAGCTAAACTGACACCAATAAACTCTATATCTATTTTATGCTTTCCATACTCCAAATCCCATATATCAGCAGTAGACCTTAGACTATCTGAAACCATGAGCTTTGTGAACACGATCTTCGGTTCCGATTCATTTTCCTTGTCCAAATCAGGATCATACCTCACTAGTCCATCGTTGGAACCAAACCAAATATTTTCCTCTGAATCACAAGTGATAGCATTAGAAAAGTCTTGAGTGATTCCATTTTTATAATTATAAACTTCCACTTCATCCGTTTCAGGATCAATTTTAGAAAGTCCATCTCTGTGAGTTACCCATATCTTTCCATTTTTATCACAAGTTATTCCATATGTGGAACTTGAGAACAGTCCAAAGCTCTTAGTGAACTGAATATTCTCTTCTCCTTTTTCTCCAAGCTTCACCACACCTTGTGTACCAGTAGCTATCCAAATATTTCCATTAGAGTCCTCTGCAACAGCCTTAGTCTCTATCAGCATTCTTTTATTTTCACTAATCTTTCTAAAATTGATCTGATCATCTTCAAAATAGATGAGCTCCTGACCTAAAGTAGATACCCATATTTTTCCATTGGAATCCCGATACAAGTCATTAATCACATTATGTCCTAGAATCTTAGAGTTTAACCATTCAAAAGAACCATTTTCTATATCAATCACAAATAATCCATAACTGGAACCTACATAAACTTTTTTGTCCGAGAATGTCAAACAATTGATTCTTTTTGCGTTAATGTCATCATGAAGAGGAAAAGCCACAAACTTATCTTCGTTATGCGGTTTGAAGAATAGCCCATTAGACTCAGTACCTAGCCATTCGCATCCTTTATTGTCTTTATCAATACAAAGAATAGCATCATCAGGCACACCTTGTTCTTCATTCAACACACTGAGTTCTGCTACTTCTGAAAAACAAAAAACCTTCCCTCTAGAACACACCTTTATTCGATTATCAAATGTGGACAATCCGTATATTTCAGGATTCTCAGGAAGATGATAGGATGTAAAATAATTATCGCTCAGCTTAAACATTCCATCTCCAAAAGAGGCTATCCACAGTGTTTTTTCTTGATCTACAAAAGAACTTTTTAAGTTTGAAGTCTCCATAGGATTTCCTTCATTCATATCCATTACAGAGAGAACCTTAAAAACACCCTCTGGTGCAATATTTGCTTTTAATAAAGCATCTCCAGCAGTGATAAACAACTCTCCATATTCTCCATATTCTAGGTCAGTGAGTTTATATGAAGACAAATCAAACTCATCTATAATTTGCTCAATTTGAAACTTGTTATTGTCAAAATGAATCTTGTATAATCCATCATCTTCAGTACATAAGAGATGTGAAGAACCTATTTTTTCAAAATCAAATACCTTTGTGTATGGTCCTTCATCCATGAAGGTAAACTTGGGATTCACATTCGTATTCTCAATAAGAAACACTCCTTCATTGGTCGCCAATGCTAACGCATTTCCTCCTAAATTATGAATGCTCTCTAACATATAACCATCTACTTCATCAGTAAAGTTCGTAAACTGGCCATCTTTCCCATAACATATTAAACCCTCATTTTGAGTGGCAATCCATATGTTTCCAGAACCATCTTCAGTAATGCTGATTACTTTGTTTTTTACATGTTCAGAAATGTCTATTGTAGTGATCTTTTCGTCCTCTAGAACAGATAAGGTGCCTGATTTACTATGTCCCAACCAGACTCTTGATTTAGAGTCAATGAATGAACACGACACAATTGTTCCACCTAAGCCATCTTCCTCATCTATTAGCTCAAACTTAAGTCCATCGTACTTCAGTAAACCGTCTCCAGTACCGATAAGAAGAAAGCCATTCTTATCTTGTATCATGTTATAAACAAATGGATTTACGCTTTGTTCCGAATTGAATTTTTCGTACGTATGAGTTTGACTTTGAGATGTAAAGAAGCTGAATATAAATACCCCTAGTACTAATAATTTTAATCGTTTCATTAGTTGACCGTTTTAGTCTACCTACGCTTAATCGCTTTTGCGCTAAGTCTAGGTTGGTATCTCGGAACTCCTCCGATTGGCACTACATAAAATGGTAGTAATTCTCCATACTGGTTGGTAACAGAGAACACAACGTTATTGTTATTTACTTTTTTATTTGGGTGCTTTTTAAAGGCAATATCTACACTGTGCCCCCTTTCTCCATCCTTCACCTTATAATCACTTTTAGAAAATTCATTATCTCCAGAAATCTGAAGATTATCCGATTCCGTTTCTCTACTCGTCAATGTGATGTATCCATCAGAATCCCAGTCAAAATTTGATTGCTTCAAAGCAATTACCTTGTCATCCAGATACGGATAAATATGACTTACCTGCTTGGGGTCTGAATGAAGTCTAAAGGTGTATTCATAACAAAATGCATTTCCGTCTTCTACTGGAATGTTTTTATTCGGATCAACCGACATAAAATATCTATACAGGTTACCGTCGTCACCCTTCACACCCTCTGCAATCATTTTAAAAATAAGTCCGCCATGCTTCTCTGAAAGCTCTCCTTCTGAAGGATTAAACGGTCCAAATGTGTACCATCCGTTATCGTAGGTAGTTTTAGAGGCAAATACTTTAGAATCTAAGAGGTTGCCACTTTTAAAATCACCAACAGGGTCGGTACTAATGGCATCATCATTAGTAATGCAACCCGTACCTCCATAAATGGAAAATCTGGTAGCAGTGTTAAATGATTCTTTTGCCTCGTCTATCTCACCGCTGCATTCAGGATCAAATACTCTAAAATAAAGTGGTTGACTATACTCCTTAGGTACTTTAAAGAAAAATACCTGTGTGAAATCATCGTCTCCCCAAGCTTTATCAGCCTGCTTGCCGAAAGTGACTAGATATGGAATATTCTCGTCCGAAGCAGGGACTGCCTGAGCTAACGACTCGGAAGAAATAAATAGCAAGACTATGAGTAGACTCAATATGACTCTAAATCTGATCATTCGATTTGTTTTTTAAACAAGACTGTTACTATCTCGAACTCTACTCTACGGTTTTTTGCCCTTCCAAGTTCCGTTTCATTGGTAGAAATTGGACTGGCCTCGCCATGACCGTTTGAAATTAGCCTTTCAGCTTCGATACCTTGTCTTATTAAATACCTTTTCACTGACTCTGCTCTTCGCTCACTCAACCCTTTATTATAATTGTCATCTCCCTTATTATCTGTATAGGCATCTATCTTTAATTTGAATTCTCCTTCTATACTCAGCATAGCGGATAAATAATCCAAACTACCGAACGATTCTTCTTTAATTCTGGAACTATTATTGTCAAATTTGATATTTACAAATTCCGTAACCGTTCTATTCCATTCCTCTCTCTCGTCTTCAGGATAGTAATGTCCTACTTTTTCAGTTTCTTCTTCAAATGCTTTAAGCCTTTCCTGTTTTACAATGGCACTTAAGTATCCGCTATCCAACACTTCTTTGTACATATCCCACAGGGAAAACACCTCTTTAGCTTGACCCACAGAATAGATGTAGATTCCACCTTCTTCTTTAAATCGCTCCGTAATTTCATGGTTGATTTTTTCAAAAAATGGATCATCAAGCTCTATCTGTTGACCCGATTCTGTCACCTCTACATAATAAGTGGATTCCACTTCTTCCTCCACGACAGATTTTTCTGGCTCATTGGCCATAATTGTTTCTCCATCCATGTGATCATAATCCAACACAATTTCTTCAGCTGACTCTTGAACAGCTAATTCTCTTAGTATCTCAAGCTCCAATTCATTTTCTACAACAAAAATGTCTTTATAGACACATATCCTTTCTTGATTTCCGCTTTCATCAGGAGCACTTATGGCTCCCAGTTGAACCTGATAATACCCTGGTTGTGTGAAAGCGTAATAAATCTCTTCTCCTTTGAATTTCTTACTTCCACCCATACTCCAGAACCACTCTTCAATCTCAAACCCATTAAATGTGGATTCTTTCGAAGAAAAAAGAACTTCTTCATCGATTATAAGAGTGTCTGGAGATGTTATATATGGTTGGTTAGGTTGCTCTATTAGGAGCTCCATGCCGCTTATTTCAGCATAAACAGCCCCCGTTAAAGTATCTATAATATTTAAATTAATTTTATAAAATCCAGTGTCTACATAGCAGTGTTCCTGAGTAAATCCTTCAGCACTCGTTCCATCACCAAAGTTCCACACATATGCTAAAGGCAATGAATCTATATACGTGATGTTTGTTTCCTCAATCAAATAGCACATATATGGCATGTAGCTTTCTTCACAAGCTGTAAACTCAGGGTAGACGTATTCAAAACTATATACATCATCATTCATACTTTCTCTATTAGAACTGAAATAACCCGTCTCTCCATCATCTCTAATCATAAATGCATAATCGTCAAACTCAGTATTGATGGGGGCTTTCATCCTCACAGGATGTTCAAACTCATCAGGAGAAAATAACTTGGTGTTATATACATCCAACCCTACTCCCAAATCCAACCCATTCGAAGAAAAATAAAGTGTTCCTGATTTATCAATGTATGGAAAGAGTTCATTCTCCTCCGTATTAATTCCTGCAGGTAAACGAACAGGTTCTGTCCATGCGTCAAATTCTCTATAAGAAACCCATAAATCAGAGGATCCTATGCTTCCTTCCTTATCAGAGGAGAAAACCATATAACTTCCATCTGGTGAAATTGCTGGGTGAGCTACATTGTAATTTTGCTTTTGAGTATTATGAGGAAAAGCTCCTGTTCTTGCCCATTTCCCGTCTTGTTTTTCGGCTTTAAAAATCCCTAGTTTAAACTCAAGTCCAGGCCGTACCTTTTGATCTTCCATGATTAAATTGGAAGTATACCAAAAGACCTTTCCATTTGGCTCAAAAGAAAGACTACCTTCATTTAGCACAGAAGAGATCTCAGCTGAGAATAGTTCTTGTTCCGCCTGCGCTGTTCCGTCCTTTTCTCGAGAAACATAGAGATTGGTATAATAATTATCCTCTTCATCTACAAAAGTTCGAAGTACTTCTGGTTTTTTGTTTGAACTGAAGATAACTCCATCCTTTAATAGACCTGCACAGTATTCTGCATACGTCGTATTGAACTTTGCCTTTTCCACTTTAAAATTCTGAGCAGGACATTGCAATGCAAGCACAATAAACGATATGGATACTAGTTTTCTCATTAGAAGAACCTAGGGTTAGAAGCTCTTGATCTATACTTTATATCATATTGAAGTGTAATTTCGTGTGATCCTTTACTCGATACTGACAGCTCACTTAACGTAAAATCGTAGGTGTATCCTATATTAAACTGTCTAGAAATATTATACCTACATAAGAACATTATGGCATCATTTGTTCTATATGAAACCCCTGCGATCACTGCTTTTTTATATCCGAATAATGCGTTTGCGTCAAGTTGCGCACCATAAGATCCTTGGTACTTCAACAGAAGTGATGGCCTAAACGACCATTCTCTATTTAGTCGATGATTTGTTCCTCCAGTCAGGTGAAAATGATAATTCGAAAAATCATTCTTTATCCCAATTTTGCCACCTGTTTCTAGGCTATGACTTAATAAGAATGGTACTGAAAAGCTAACAAAGTGTTTTCTTGTATAATAATAAGCTCCAAAACTAAAGTCAGGCATAATTACTCGTTCAGACATAATAGGTATAGCATCATCTCCAACAGTATTTATCACTACATCTTTCCAGCTATTTTTGTTCATGAAAACTCCACCAGCTAAACCAAGCGATAACGTTCCCTTATACAATTTATTTCTATAAGCCAAGCTCGCAAAAACTCCTGTACTCTTAGCTATTCCTACACTTTCATTGGTGAGGAAAAACCCAGGAGCGAGTTTCTCGCTTTTCATCAACGTATGAAAACTCAAAGTTTGTGTATTTGGTGCACCATCTATACCCACCCACTGATTTCTATTCGAAAAAGTAAAACTGGTAGAATTACGACTTCCCGCAAATGCCGGATTCAGCGGAAGACTATTCTGCATATACTGAGAAAGAACAGTTCCGTTTTGTCCGAAAGCACTTAGTGTCCCCAGAATAAAAATGATATGTAAACTGAATCGTTTTATCTCTTTACAATTATGTAACCTGAATGTGTCTCTGTATCTAATTTCAGGATATAGAAATAGGTGTCTTCTGGAAGCTCATTTCCACTGCTTGTTCGAGCATCCCAATCATTAGTATAGTTGTTGTTTTCATAAATCGGTTTTCCCCATCTGTTAAAGACACTCAATGATCTGTTAGCAAATGAATTCAATCCTTCTATTTCAAATAAATCATTTATACCATCTCCATTTGGAGTAAATGCTGACGGGATTACGAATCCTTGAACTGATATAATCACTTCATCTGTTACTGTTTCACAAACTCCATTGGTCACGGTGAATGTGAAATGGTTTTCTCCTAGAGCCAAATCATAAGCGTCTGTTTCCAAATCATCTTCTGAATCAAATGAGATTCCAGAATTTGTGGACTCCCATACTATTTCTCCCTCTCCGTCAATTGTTCCAGTCAATAATACAGTAGTAGTAAAATCCAACTGTTGATCTTCTCCAGCATCTATCTCTGGCACTTCATAAAGCGTTACATCTATACTATCTACATTCTGACATCCCATTAATGGATCTGTCATTACTGCATTTATATATAGTGAAAATTGAGTTGTTTCCTCTGCCACCAGCATTGCCATATCCCCATTAATAGGAAGTACACCAAATTGATTGGACCACTCATATTCTACTCCATCTGCTGTTGGAATTGGTAATTCCATTTCTAGGATACAGGCGTCTGCTAATTCTGGGAGAATAATTTCTGGTAAGTCATGAACTACGATCTCTAGAGAGTCAGATACATGACATACATCTGAACCATCTTGGTACTTTATTTTATACCTCCCGGCACCATGGTGAGATGGTGTGAATTCTATACTGTCAATTACAGAAATAGAGTTTTCATAGTCCACTCCATTAAATTCACTAAACAGCCACCAATCTCCTCCTGGGGAAGATATTCCAGCAATGTCATTATATAATAATGCACTTTCATCCACACAAATGTCTTTATCATCAAGCACTAAATTGGCTATTAGCAAATCGGTTATTTCAACTGTCACTTGACAGTAACTACTATTTCCATTGGAATCTGTAGCTAAGAAATTGATTTGACTGAAACCAATTGGAAACAGGTCACCATTAACAATTTGATTAGCGTCTGATGCATCTTGAACCAATTCTAAAGGATTTCCACAATCATCCGCCATTGGATGTTCTTCTCCAAATATTAATTCCATACTTAAAAGAGGAGTACAAAACTGTAAGCCACCTGGGCATTGGTCAATAACTGGAGGAGTGTTGTCGACAACAATTAAATTGAAAGTAGTGTCTATTCTATTAGAATGATTCTCATCTGAGTATTCATCTTCAGCAAAATAAGTGATCGTATATTCTCCAGCAGGGAAATAATTCAGGTGTTCTACCTCTGGGTCAGATAAATAAGAGTAACTAATATCATGATTACACTGATCTAAAGCCAGCGGGTAATCAGGAATAAATTCATATCCACAACCATCACCATCTTCTTCTGTAAACACGGTTAAATTATCGACTACTGCATCATCAGACCAATAGGGCACAGAGCTATCGGTTACGTCAAAAACAAGAGGAACTTCACTGATATTCCCCATTTCATCCTTAATTTCAAAGATGAGTGTATCACTCCCAAATACTTGAATTTCTCCAAAAGGACTTTCGTCCAATTCGGGTAATGTGATCTCTAATGCATCAATATGTGTACAATTATCTCCTTGTCCAAGTATTTCTTGTGCTATTATACCTGTTACTGGAGCAGTAATCCAATTCTCATATATCGTATAATCACAAATCCATTGTCCATTTGATAATTGCTGCCCTACCTCAATACTTGCGATGGCAATATCCTCTCCGTAAGGAATCATATTGTCTTCGAATCTAAGTGGTAGTGAATCCGTAGCCATATTTCCTGATTCATCATAAACTTCAAAGATGATCTGGTCAAAATTCTCGTAATCAATCACATCATATGTTCCCGGAGCAGGGTCTTGATCAATCAAGTCAATTCCACAATGTTCAGTAATAATCAAATCAGCGGAATAGTCTGGAATAATTACCTGACAATCTTCTACTTTGTCCAATACAATAGTGTCTGAAAGATTGGACAAGTCTAATATTGGAGCAGTCTCATCAACAAACGTGACGCTAAATTGACAAACGGCTATATTGATATGAGTAAGACTTAAATCCCTCACTAAAATCTCTACGTTGACAACGTCTCCCGCTGCATTTGATATGTATAAATCATCAAATGATTGAATATCGCTTGCGAACGGATCCGAATTGTAATATGGCTCTTGCACTCCTGAACAATCAACAAAAGTCAATCGATCTGGACTTCCAACACCAACAAAATCTGGTAGAGTATAATCACAGTTATCACTTAAAACAATAGTGGTATCATTCCAGCAATCTGAGATTACCGGTGGAGTATCATCCACTACAAAAATGGTTTGAACAACTTGCTCATGTGCATTCATTGCAGGATCACTCACATCGTAAATCAATGTATAAATTCCAATAGTTGCATTCGTAAAATCGGTAAAAGGAAGGTTGTCAGGACCTAGTACTTCTATACTTGTCGTTAACGTGAGTATATCATCACAAGGATCACTGAATGTTACAGAATTTACCATGTCTGTAATATCAGCCAAACAAGTACTAGCATCTGCTGAAATTTCAGTCGGTCCATAGTAGTCTATATCTGGTCCAAAAGGATCATCCACAGTTATAACTTGATCAAAAAAGATATTGTTCCCATTGTCATCAGAAATCGTCCAAGTGACATTGGTAGGTATATTGTGCGGCAAATCCTCTAATGGAATTGAAGGAACATAATTCACCGAAGTACAGTTGTCCACATATTGTAACGGAGCTCCTTCAATTGAACAGTTTTCTGCAACAGTATAAGTCGCTTCCGTAGGTGGAGTAATTCCTGGCTCTGGAATAGGTGGAAGTGTATCTCTCACCATAAGCACAAAAGCATTATTTCCTGTATTTCCGCTGGTGTCATCTACAGAGATAGAAATGGGATAGCCATCTTCATTTGGCATATAGAGCCCTCCTATATCAACCGTAGCAAAATTCACCTCACAGTTATCTGTAATTACCAGATTTGGATCATTTTGAATATCAACGTACTCAATTCCACATTTGAAATCCAAATATGGAGCAGAGTATGCCCAAATAGTATCACTAACTGCTATAATCGGATTGACATCATCCTCGATGGTGATGAAGAAACTAGTCTGAGTTACATTTCCATTTGTATCTGTTGCAGTATAAATTACTTCATGAACGCCTCTGGCTAACTCTGTCCCATTGGCAATTGAAGATACCATGGTGACACCACAAATATCACTCGCCGTTGGCTCTACCCAATTGGTAGTAGCAGAACATGTGATTGCAGTAGTAGAAATAGTAAAGCTTACAGGAAGGTTCTGAATCAAAGGATCTATTGCATCTACCACTGTTACTATAGCGGTACATGTATTTGTATTTCCAGAAGCATCAATTACCGTAAGATCTATATCGTTAGCTCCTACATCTGAGCAATTGAAACCAGTCTTAGAAGCTACAAGGGTCTGAATTCCACAATTATCAGTGCTTCCTCCATCAATATCTGCTGCCACAATGTTAGCAATCCCTGCTGAATTCAGCTCTATTGTAATATTTTGACAGATGGCTATTGGATTTACTAGGTCCACCACATTCACAAGAGCGTCACATGTGGAACTATTTCCAGAATCATCTGTCACCGTTAATGTCACCAAATCTGGTCCCAAGTCTGCACAGGTAAATGTAGTTTTGGAAGCTGTAAGGGTTATTTCACCGCAGTTATCGTAACTCCCATTGTCTAATTGAGCCGGTACAATGCTTCCGTTTCCAAAAACGTCTAACTGCACCACAATATTTGTACACATAGCCACTGGATCTTCAGTGTCGACCACTGTAACTACAGCATCGCATGTTGAAGTATTTCCTGAGCCATCTTCTACCGTCAGAGTAACAGTATTGTCTCCCATATTGGAACAATCAAATGTTGTTTGAGAGGCTGTAAAAGTTATCGCTGCACAATTATCAAAACTTCCACCATCTATCTGAGATGGAATAATACTGGCACTACCAGCAGCATCAAGCTGTATGGTTATATCCTGACACATGGCCACGGGTTCAGTAGAGTCTACTACTTCCACTATAGCAGTACATATCGAAGTATTTCCATATGTATCAGTCACTTGTAGTATTACTGGGTTAAGCCCTAAATCACTACAATCATAGGTCGTCTGCCCTATTAAACTAGAGGTTAGCCCAGAGCAATTATCTGTGCTGCCATTTTCAACATCCAATGCCACAATAGAAGCATTTCCAGAATCATCAAGTGCAACAGTAATATTTTGACAGACAGCTACTGGATCTATATTATCTACCACATCCACGATAGCGTCACAAGTAGCTATATTTCCAGATCCATCCTCCACAGAAAGTGTCACAGTATTTAATCCTAAGTCTCCACAGTTAAATGCTGTTTGAGACGCTGAAAGTGTCACGTTCACACAATTGTCTGTACTTCCTCCATCTATATCATTTGCTGTAATTGTTGCTATTCCAAACGCATCCAGGTAAATGGTCACATCTTGGCAAATAGCAATAGGATCAACTAAATCTTCTACAGTGACAATTGCAACACAAGTTGAGCTATTTCCAGAGTCATCTGTCACGGTTAATGTTACTGCATTATCTCCTAAATTCGAACAATCAAAAGTCGTTTGGGAAGCGCCAAAACTAATTGTACCACAATTATCTGTACTTCCTCCATCCAAATCGGATGCAATAATATTAGCATCCCCAAAACCATCAAGTTGCACAGTTAAGTTCTGACATATAGCTATCGGAGCCATTACATCTACCACTTCTATTAATGATACACACTGACTTGAGTTTCCTGAGGCATCCGTTACTTCAAGAATAGCAGGATGCACTCCGATATCGCTGCAATCAAAATCAACTTGTGTAATTAGATCATAAGTAAATGTGGTGCAATTATCTGTACTACCATTTTCTACTTGATCAGCTGTAATACTTACGTTTCCTGTGGCATCTAATTCTATTGTTACATTTTGACAAATCGCAGTTGGCTCGATATTATCTTCTACTGTAACCGTTGCCAAACAAGTGGAGAAATTGCCTAATGCATCTCTCACAGTTAGTATCACTGTGTTATCTCCTAAATCACTACAATCAAATTCGGTTTTAGAGGCCACTAAACTAACGGCTGAACAATTATCATAACTTCCTCCATCCAATTGAGCAGCTGTAATTGTCGCTGTACCTGAAGCATTCAACGAGATCACTATATCCTGACAAATAGCCGTAGGAGGTCGAATATCAATAACATTTATTTGGGCATCACAAACATCAGTATTCCCAGAGCCATCTGTTACAGTCAGCTGTACGGTATTCATACCAATATGAGAACAATCAAAAGTTGTTTGTGAGATCATTAGGCTTACAGAACCACAATTATCTGAACTTCCATTATCTATATTCGCAGCAGAAATTATTGCTGTTCCAGAAGCATCCAATTGAGCAATCAACGGTCTACATACTGCTACTGGGTCTATATTATCTTCAACGGTCACAGTAGATTCACAGGTGGTGAAATTTCCGGTGCCATCTGTAACAGTTAATGTTATCGTGTTTGTACCTAAATGAGAACAATCAAATAATGTTTGCGTGGCGGAAAATGACAATGTCCCACAGTTATCTGAACTTCCATTATCTAAATCAGAGTCCATAATACTAACACTTCCTGTATTATCCAATTCGAGAGTCAGGTCTCTGCATATCGCGATTGGGTTTGTATTATCTTCTATCGTAACTACCGCGGCACAAAAATCAGAATTCCCAGAGGCGTCTTTTACTATTAGTACTATTGGATTAGTACCAATATTTGAACAATTGAAGGTAGAACTGCCTAATAATTCATATTCTAAAAATCCACAATTATCCGAGCTTCCATTGTCCAAATCTATGGGATCAATACTGGCATTTCCTGAAGCGTCTAACTGAATCGTAATATTCTGACAAAGAACTATTGGCGCAATATTATCCTCTATCGTTACAACTGCATCACAAGAAGCTGTGTTTCCTGAGTCGTCTGTAACAGTTAGTGTTATCGTGTTTGTGCCTAAATGCGAACAGTCGAAGACTGTTTGTGAAGCGGAAAAAATAATTGTAGTACAATTATCTGAGCTTCCCGCATCCAGTTGGGTCGGATCTAAAATAGCACTTCCAGAAGCATCCAACTGCAACACAAGATCTTGACATAAAGGTGTTGGGTCTATGCTATCAACTACATTAACCTGTGCATCACAACTAGAGGTGTTTCCCTTATCATCAGTAATTGTTAGTGTTACAATATTGATCCCCAAATCGGAGCAATCAAACGTTGTATTAGAAGCACCTAAGGTGAAATTACAATTGTCCGAACTTCCTCCATCAATGTCAAAGACTGTTAAGCTCCCATTTCCTGAAACATCTAATTGTAACGTAATGTCTTGACATACCGCTATTGGATCCGTAGTATCATCCACTACTACAGTTTGATTTACATCTATTGAATTCCCATTTCCATCATCAAACGTCCAAGTAATTGTATAGGTTCCCTGCACTATATAGGCTAATGGATCACTTGTTGTCCCAGTGATTGTTCCTGAACAAGCATCAGTTGTCGTTGGTATTGATACCGTAGCTGAGCATTGACCTATTACATCCAGCAATGTTGGTGTTATTGGATCGATAGTATCGTCTACTATCACTGTTTGATTTACATCTATCGAATTTCCGTTTCCATCATCAAATGTCCACGTAATTGTATAAGTTCCTTGTACTGTATAGGTCAATGGATCAGTGGTTGTTCCAGTGATTGTTCCTAAACAAGCATCTGTTGTTGTTGGTGCTGTTGCTGTTGCAGTACATTGTCCGGTGACATCTGATAAAATCGGCATTACAGGATCTGCGGTATCATCGATCACTACATTTTGGTTCACATTGATGGAGTTTCCATTCCCATCATCGAATGTCCATGTGATTACATGTGTTCCTTGAGTACTATATGTCAGAGCATCACTTGTCGTTCCGGTGATCGTTCCTGAACATGCATCCGTGGTTGTTGGTATTGTAACTGTAGCTGTACATTCTCCGGTCACATCTGATAATGTTGGTGTTACTGGATCTACTGTATCATCGATCACCACATTTTGGTTCACGTTGATGGAATTTCCATTGCCATCGTCAAAGGTCCAGGTGATTATATGAGTTCCTTGAGTACTATAAGTCAGTGCATCACCCGTCGTTCCGGTGATTGTTCCTGAACAGTTATCTGTCGTTGTTGGAGCTGTTGCTGTGGCAGTACATTGTCCTGTTACATCAACTAATGTTGGAGTCACGGGATCTGTTGTATCATTGATCACCACGTTTTGATTCACGTTGATTGAGTTTCCATTGCCATCATCTAAGGTCCAGGTGATTACATGTGTTCCTTGAGTTGTGTATGTCAGTGCATCACTGGTTGTTCCGGTGATTGTTCCTAAACAAGCATCTGTCGTTGTTGGGACTGTTGCTGTGGCAGTACATTGTCCTGTTACATCAACTAATGTTGGAGTCACGGGATCGGTTGTATCATCGATCACCACATTTTGGTTCACGTTGATGGAATTTCCATTCCCATCATCAAAGGTCCAGGTGATTACATGTGTTCCTTGAGTACTATATGTCAGTGCATCACTGGTCGTTCCGGTGATGGTTCCTGAACAGTTATCTGTCGTTGTTGGGACTGTTGCTGTGGCAGTGCATTGTCCGGTGACATCTGATAAAGTCAGGGTGACTGGATCCGTTGTATCGTCAATTACTACATCTTGGTTTACACTGATTGAGTTTCCATTCCCATCAGCAAACGTCCAAGTAATGGTATGAGTTCCTTGAGTACTATAAGTCAGTGCATCACTTGTCGTTCCAGTGATGGTTCCTGAACAGTTATCTGTCGTTGTTGGAGCTGTAGCCGTAGCTGTACATTGTCCTATTACATCCGATAATGTTGGGGTGACTGGATCTGTTGTATCATTGATCACCACATTTTGGTTCACGCTGATTGAATTTCCATTTCCATCAGCAAATGTCCAGGTGATTACATAAGTTCCTTGAGTACTATAAGTCAGTGCATCACTCGTTGTGCCGGTGATTGTTCCTGAACATGCATCTGTTGTTGTTGGAGCTGTAGCAGTAGCTGTACATTGTCCGGTGACATCTGATAATGTTGGAGTTACGGGATCTACTGTATCATCGATCACCACATTTTGGTTCACGTTGATTGAGTTTCCATTGCCATCGTCAAAATTCCAGATGATTATATGTGCTCCTTGAGTTGTGTATGTCAATGCATCACTCGTCGTTCCTGTGATTGTTCCTGAACAGTTATCTGTTGTTGGAGTTGCGGCAGCTGTGGCAGTACATTGTCCTGTTACATCCGATATTGTTGGGGTGACTGGATCCGTTGTATCATCAATTACTACATCTTGGTTTACACTGATTGAGTTTCCATTCCCATCAGCAAACGTCCAAGTAATGGTATGAGTTCCTTGAGTGCTATAAGTCAGTGCATCACTCGTGGTTCCAGTGATTGTTCCTGAACAGTTATCTGTCGTTGTTGGAGTTGCGGCAGCTGTGGCAGTACATTGTCCTGTTACATCCGATATTGTTGGGGTGACTGGATCCGTTGTATCATCAATTACTACATCTTGGTTTACACTGATTGAGTTTCCATTCCCATCAGCAAACGTCCAAGTAATGGTATGAGTTCCTTGAGTGCTATAAGTCAGTGCATCACTCGTGGTTCCAGTGATTGTTCCTGAACAGTTATCTGTCGTTGTTGGAGCTGTAGCCGTAGCTGTACATTGTCCTGTTACATCCGATAATGTTGGGGTGACTGGATCTGTTGTATCATTGATCACCACATTTTGGTTCACGCTGATTGAATTCCCATTTCCATCAGCAAATGTCCAGGTGATTACATAAGTTCCTTGAGCACTATAAGTCAGTGCATCACTTGTGGTTCCAGTGATTGTTCCTGAACAGTTATCTGTCGTTGTTGGAGCTGTAGCCGTAGCTGTACATTGTCCTGTTACATCCGATAATGTTGGGGTAACTGGATCTGTTGTATCATTGATCACCACATTTTGGTTCACGCTGATTGAATTTCCATTTCCATCAGAAAATGTCCAGGTGATTACATAAGTTCCTTGAGCACTATAAGTCAGTGCATCACTCGTGGTTCCAGTGATTGTTCCTGAACAGTTATCTGTCGTTGTTGGAGCTGTTACCATAGCTGTGCATTGTCCTGTTACATCCGATAATGTTGGGGTGACTGGAGGAGTATTATCCACTGCAAAAACCGTAAGTGTACAGGTATTTGTATTACCTGATTCATCGGTTCCTGTGATCGTAACCACAGTTGTTCCACTGACAATTGTACTAGAAACTGGAGACTGAGTATAGACTATTGAGCCAGACACTGTACAATTATCACTTCCTGATGCGCTACCCGTATAGTCTCCTATTCTTACTTTACAATCAGAATCATAAAAAAGAGTAATATCCGATGGACAATTTACAATAGGGATTTCGTTATCATTCACTGTGACGATATAATTACAAACCCATACAGTGAATCCGTCAGTAAGTTCATATTCTATGGTAGTGTCTCCAACAGGAAATTCTGTACCACTAACTGGTCCTGAAGTTTGAGTAATACTGTACCCTGCTACTAAATCTTCATCTGCTATTGGCTGAGAATAGGTAAATATTGCTCCACAAGCACCTGCATCATTATTGACAGATACATCTATTGGACACGCAGCTAAAAAATCTATTTCATCTATACTTGCTAAATACGGATTAAAACTCATAAGGAAAAACTGGTCTACTGAACCAGGATATGAAATGGCATCCCATGTGAAATTGCCAGAATTACTTCCTGCAAAAAGGAATTCATCGTTGACGGCATTATAACTAACCGACACTCCTCTATCAGAAGAGTTCCCCCCACCAAACCATATTAATTCTTCATCTCCAGCATCATTCAGAATAGCTATAAAAGCATCTGAACCGGAAACACTACTATATGCTGTTCCATTAAACACCAAATCCCCTTCAAAGGCTCCAGCTAAAAGAACGTTTTGATATCTATCTACTGAAATGGAGTTAACGTATGATGAACTTGTTTCTTCAAGTACTTGAATCCAAAGTTCATCACCAGTTGTAGGATCCAACCGAATCACGTATGAATCGGTTCCAATTGTTGGTAATGTCGTTGAGTTATGAGTTGTGCCACTTGGAAGTTTAATTTCGTCAACGTTTGTTGTTACTACTGATCCGCTAAGATACACCCCTCCTGCGTCAAAACTTAACGCAGTCCCCAAATTTTGAGACACATTAGAACAAATAGATTTGGCCCAAAGCATATTTCCATTATCATCGAAAGAAACGACAAACACATCAGAATTAGCAGGATTTGGAGAAGTAACAGAAGTACCATATGGTGTATACTCAGTTACTAGTACCCCATTCAGTTCTGCCCAGTTGAAGGTAAAAGTAGCTGCATTAAAAATGCCATTCCAAATTACCTGATCTTCATAAACTACAACATTGTTTCGCTGTTTGGCTGAAAGAAAACCTGCACCAATATCATCTCCAGCAGAATCACCTGTAATTACCCAATCATCGGCAAGTGATGTGAAAATATACTTTGCCAAACCGGTATAATAACCTGTTCCTGATAATACCACATCCTGACAACTTAGATCAGAAGAATTACTAAGAAAACTAACATAAATTTCATCGTTAGTAACAGTAATGTCGCTAGGAAAGTCCTTTCCACTTCCCGTCATCAATCTAGTTGTGGTAACAGTACCTGCAGCTTCATCTAACATAGCCACAAAAACATCTTCTTGAGCATCCCCAGAATCTAAATCCAGTGAAGATGCATAACCAGTGCCGGTAGCAGTCAACGTACTCTCAAAATATCCTGTAATAAAAATATTACCAGCAGAATCCGTATCTACAGCCTCTATCATATCATTATCTCCAGCTCCTCCGAGATAGGTGACCCACTCAAAGTTTCCATCGAGATCAAAACTGCATATGAAGCCATCTACATTCCCATTTCCAGGATTAGTTCCTGTGCTAGTATCTACTGGAACAAAAACACTAGAACCTGAATGGGAAGAAATAATGTTCCCAGCTACATTTTTGACCTGTCCAACGATGTAAACATGATCTCCATTTTTAGAGGTCGTCATTTCGCTAACGGTGAATAAATCACCATTGTTTGATTTGACAAACCAATCCATGTCTAGTTGGGCTGCAGAATAACTCCACAACAAACTGAAAAACAGTATGGTTAAAAAATGTTTAATCATATATCGTCTAATCCCTGATCCTTGCAGGTTCATTTATTTCCCTTTGTTTACGGGCTCACGGAGCAATTGGTTTCATAAAAAAGCGCGCGAAGACAAGGATGAAAAAAAGGAATAGTGGAATGAATTAAATAGCAGGAACTTGACTTTAGTAACGACCAATTGAAATCATATTTGAAACGACTCATGAACAGTATTTGGTGAGAAGTTTAAATTCTATGATGCTCCTAAAGATGAAGTCTTACAAAGTACTCATCCTAATAAGACAAACTGGAAGTAGAATTTTACATCTAGGAAGGCGAGCAATTGATAGAATTCGTCAAATAGTGAGCCACCCAAAATAAAAAACCCTTCACAGTCAAGTGCTGCAAAGGGTTAATGTGGAGCCGGAGGGACTCGAACCCTCGTCCAGATAAGGGATCCGTTAGCTTTCTACATGTTTAGCTCTTATTTAATTTTAGACCATGAACACACTAGGAGCTGCAAAATCATGGCTTAGTCTGTTTAATTTCGCTCGTTCATCCAGACGCTGAACTTGCTAGTCTTTTTATACGATACCTCAAATCTGCCGTAAAAAGACGAAACGTACAGTGAGGCATCTCGTTCTACTACCTAGTAGTAGAATTAGGTAATCTGTCTAAGACGGATTAAGCCGCGAGAGCGTAAGAAGTGTTTCCACTTAAAAGTTTGAATGAATTTATTAGCGAGTGAACATTCAGCACTCGACATGCTTACTAAAAAATCTGCCCTATTGTCAAAACCAAATCGGCCCCAGAATAAAACAACCCCTTTTATAGGATTATAAAAGGATCAACAAAAATAGTACCTTTCTTTTTAGCAAGACTTCTTATTTTCGCATAGCAATAAAAAAAAGTAATCTATGAAGCTTGGAATCATCAGAGAAGGAAAAACACCACCGGATAAACGAGTTCCTCTAAGTCCTATGCAGTGTGCAGATGTACAGAATAAATTTCCTGAAATAGAGCTTGTGGTTCAACCCAGCCCAATACGAAAATTCCAAGATTCAGACTACGAATCTGCAGGAATTACACTACAAGAGGATTTATCGGACTGTGATGTACTAATGGGAGTAAAAGAAGTTCCTCTGGATATGCTCATCCCTAATAAGACTTACTTCTTTTTTAGTCATACTTTTAAGTTACAACCTTACAATGCAAAGTTACTTCGAGAGATTCTTAAGAAACAGATTCGTCTTGTAGATTATGAGGTTTTAAAAGATGAAAATAACAAACGATTAATCGGGTTTGGTAGATATGCGGGTGTTGTTGGGTGTTATAATGGATTTAGGACGTTTGGCATCAAGCATCATTTATATGACATAAAGCCAGCTCATGAGTGTGACAACAGAGCTGAAATGGAAAGTTATCTTAAGGACGTTAAACTTCCATCCAATTTTAAATGTATTCTCACTGGATTTGGAAGAGTAGGACATGGAGCAAGAGAAATAATGTCACTGCTTCCTATCAAAGAAGTCTCTAAAGAAGATTATTTGTCCAAAGAATTCAACGAACCTGTATTTACTCATTTAGGAACGGAAGATTATAATGAGCGAATAGAAGGTGGTGGATTTGATAAAAGTGAATTTTACACTCAACCAGAACTTTATAAAAGCTCATTTCCTAGCTATGCTCAGGCAACTGACATTTATATTGCCTGTCACTATTGGGGTGAAGGTTCTCCCTTCATATATACTAGAGAGGATATGAAAGATCCTAACTGGAATATCTCTGTAGTAGCTGATATCAGTTGCGATATCGATGGACCTGTAGCCAGTACCATTCGACCTTCCACTATAGCTTCTCCTATTTATGGATATCATAAAATACAAGAAACGGAATGTGATGTCCATGACAAAGATGCTATCGCGGTAATGGCTGTAGATAATCTCCCTTGTGAACTTCCAAAGGATGCTAGCGAAGATTTTGGACAAGTAATGATTGATAAAATTCTTCCTTGTCTCATTGGAAATGATCCTCATAATGTAATAGGACGTGCTTCAGAAACCACTCTTGAAGGAACGCTTACAGAAAAATTTAACTATCTAGCTGAGTACGTAGGATTCACTTCGGCTACTTCTAATCCTGAGGCATAAAAGTAAATGTGATGGTCCCTTTTTCCGATTTAGGAGCATCGTGCTTTGCACGAAATTTCCAGCGTTTAGCATAATTTACAGATTCCTCAAGGAGACAGTCTTTTTCTAGATCTCCGCTAATACCTTTCGCTGAAATCACTTCTCCGTCTCGATTAACCGATATTTCAACTATGATCTGGCCAAACAATCTACACTTATACGCGGGATCTTTCTTTAATTCATGATTTCTTGAAAAGTCATAGTTAGATGTCGCCGCTGAATAACTATTGGCATTACTTGATGTGTTAGCATCTAGTTTTCTCTTTATCTTTTTTGGCTCGTCCTCAGAATTTTTGCCCAAATCAGTTGGGATGGCTCCTTCTTTTTTTAACTTCTCGAATTCTTCCTGCTCCATTTTCAGCAGCTCTTCTAATACTTGTTCGTCCACACGATTCTTGTTAAAACTGTATGATTTTACTTCATCATTCTGTGGAGTGTTTTCCTTTGAGGTCACATTTTTATATTTCTCGAGCAGCGCAGCAATATCAGGCTCATCAGGTATTTCTTGCAAAGCCAACAGCTCTTCTGTAAGCTCGATAAATTCCATACTTATATCTTCTGTATGAGCATCTTCTTTATTCAAAGAAAACATTCCAATATCAGAAAAATAAATACTCGTAAGTAAGACAACGTGAATCATTAATGCCAAGATAATGGCTTCCAGAACGGTTGAAGTTTTTTTCTGAGAAGTGGATGATTCAGGCATTCAATTTTATTTATGCGACTTTAGAGAACCTGCTCCATTTAAAGTCTTTGTGATTTTTGCCTTTCCCTTGTAAATAACGTCTCCCGCGCCATTAATATCAACCTCCAGATTTTCCTTGGCATAAACCGAAATATCTCCCGAACCATTTAGAACGGTTTCTGCTTCAAAGGTTCTCAATTCTAACGCTTCTACATCTCCACTTCCATTACTTTCTACTTCTAAATAATCAGAAGAACCACTAAGTGTTACATCCCCACTCCCATTAGCCTCTAGTTCTACACTCTGTGCATCAGTCTTTATGATCATATCTCCAGAGCCATTATTCTCTAGAGATAGTTTTTGCAAGACCAACTTACCATCTGAGTTAAAATCACCCGACCCGTTTGTAGTGATAGAACGAAGATTTCTGCCATAAATTTCAAGGGTGATATCCTTGTCTGTCTCAATACATTCTTCCACTTCTAAAACTAACTCGTCATTTTCTACGGTCACTTTAATATAAGGAAGGAGGTTCTCTTGTGCCGTAACCACTACTTTGTCCACTCCACTCTTTTTGATCTGACGAAATGAAACGTTAATAAAACTATTTAATTCAATAGCATCGAATGGCTCTACACTTCTTGTTTCTGGAATCTCCTCTCCCACTCCTTTAATACATTCCGTACATGAGGAAAACACAAACAGAGAAATAATAGTGACGTAAAACGCAGATTTAATCATGGGCTAAAATTAATAATATTAACAGAACTTAGGGTTTATGAAACAATAAATGAAAACATGTCCTACGTTAATTCGTATATTAGTTCTATAATTTAAAAAAAATGAAAAAGATATTTTTACTGGCGGCTCTTTTCGCTTTTGGAGTGACATACTCTAATGCTCAATCGACTTCTGCCACTACCACTGCGAAAAAAACTGAATGTGCTAAGTCTTGCTCAAAATCATGTGCTAAGAAATGTGCAAAAGCTGATCAAGCAAAAGCTGCCACAGAAGAAATGAATACGACTGCTGTAAGCACAAGTAATTCTAAAACTACTGCTTCTGGAGGTGCTGATGCGTCTACAGCAACGAAATCAAACTGTTCTAAATCTTGCTCAAAATCATGTAGTAAGGCTAAAGCAAAAGAAAAAAAGAAAGCCAATAGCTAGCCCAATAGCTATTGTTAAAAAATAGTAGCTCCCTGCCTATATGGTTCGGGAGCTTTTTTATGCCTCAAATTATCTTATTCACACCATAATATTTTTGAGTAATCTATCACTCTTTCTATTTGGTGAATAAATAGCGGTTAAATCCACTCCTAATTTTTAAGTAAATCACGATATTTGAACCATGTCAAGTGACTTTGTAGTATCAGCGAGAAAATACAGGCCAGATTCATGGGAAAAAGTAGTGGGACAAGAAAGTATTACGTCTACGCTAAAGAACTCGATTGCCTCAAACAAACTTGGCCAAGCATATTTATTCTGTGGCCCAAGAGGTGTTGGTAAAACTACCTGTGCCAGAATCTTTGCGCATAAGATCAATGAAGCGGATGGTATTCAACCAGAGGATTTGTCATTCAACATCTTTGAATTGGATGCAGCCTCTAACAACTCTGTTGATGACATCAGAGAATTAACTGCTCAAGTAAGAATACCTCCTCAAGTGGGCAGCTACAACGTATATGTTATTGATGAGGTGCACATGTTATCTCAAGCTGCATTTAATGCTTTTTTAAAGACACTGGAAGAGCCCCCAGCTCACGCTGTTTTTATTCTTGCCACTACGGAAAAACATAAGATTCTTCCTACCATCCTCAGCAGATGTCAGATTTTTGATTTTCATAGAATCTCAGTTCCTTCTATTACACAGCATTTAACTAAAATAGCGGAGAAGGAAGAGATTACTTTTGAAGAGGAAGGGTTACATATTATAGCACAAAAGGCAGATGGTGCTTTGAGAGATGCCCTTTCTATTTTCGATCAAATGGTTTCATTCTCTGGAGGAAATCTGAGCTATCAAGCAGTGATTGAAAATTTGAACGTGCTTGACTATGATTATTATTTCAGAGCCACAGAATATATCCTTAATGAAGATATCAGCTCGTCATTAGTTCTATTCAATGAAATTCTAAACAATGGATTTGATGGACACATATTCATCAATGGTCTAGCAGAACACTTTAGAAACCTATTGGTTTCTAAAGATGAAATTACTGTGACGCTTTTAGAAGTTACCGATTCTATTAAGGAGAGATACAGTCAACAGTCTCAATTATTTGATCAACGACTAATCATTCAAGGCTTAGAATTCATCAACAAATGCGATGTCGGCTATCGAATGAGTAAAAATCAACGTCTCTTAGTTGAACTTACTCTGATGCAATTATGCAGTCTCAAATACAATGAGACTGAAAAAAAAAACTCATTTAGTCTAATCCCTTCTGGTATAGAAATTCCTGAAATTCCAGCTGCTAAAATGCCTTCAAAGCAAGTTGAGGGTACTGAAAAAACGCTAATTAAGATTGCTACTAGCCCATTATTGGATGAGAAGAGTAACAACTATGTACATTCAACGCACGGAATATCGCTAAATGGCGAAATCAAAAAGCTAGAAAAAGCACACACGGAAAAACTTGAAGAGAAAAAAAGGATCGCAAACCTTGATAAGAATAAGGAAGAACTTATTCTTGACAAACTAGAGTTGGAAGATGTGAACAGAGGATGGAAAGAGTTTACTGATCATTTAGGACGTTCTGGAAAGAAAAATTTATTTGCTGTTTTAAGTCATTCTGCTCCAAAGATCAATGAAAAGAATGAGATTGTTTTTCCTGTTCGAAGTGAAACAGACGAGAGTTTTTTCAATGATGTAAGACAGGATCTAACTGAATTCCTCAAAGGAAAGCTATCTGTAAATAATCTTAGTCTAAGATCTGAGGGGATTATAGATACAGATGGAATGCCTCCAGAAAAGAAATTTCTTTCAGAAGTTGAGGTTTTAAGGCAAATGATCGATGATAATCCTAACCTGGAAAAGCTTAAAAAGTTGTTCGATTTAGATTTGAAATAAAATCCCCAAGCACTTGCTCAGGGATCTGATCATTTAAATTCTTAGCTCGCAGACTGCTTATTTCTTAACGGCAGGAGCTCTTTTTACAACATTTGATTTCTTAGCAGCAGGAACAGTTTCAGCTTTGTTCTTACGATTCATCCATGCCTCATATTTCTTGTACTCTACAGGACTTAAAATTTGCTTTAACTTCTTAGTTTTAACTACTTCCACATTGGCTTTAACTCTATCCATTTCCTCCTGTGATTTTTTTGACATCTTGGCTCTCATTAAAGTCATCTCATAACTCTCATTCACTTCTGTCAATTGAGCAATTTTCTCCTCTTCTTCAATACCCACAGCAGAAACCATCTCTGCAGTAGATTTTTTTGCTATTGTCGCAGCTTCTTTAGCCGGACTAGCTTGTTCTTGAGCGTTTAATGATAGTACACATAGAGAAAATACAGCAAGGGAAAATATTAATTTGATTTTTTTCATGTTTTGATTTTTTATCTTTGAAAATCTAGATATTACGAATATATTACATTTCTACAAATTTTAACAGCAAATTCCCGGCCAAACCATATAGACAATGGCCAATACCTAAATGAGAGTTGACAAATATTTATGGACAGTACGGCTATACAAAACGAGAAGTTTGGCCACTAAGGAGTGTAAACAGAACCACGTAATCGTTAATGAAGAACTCGTCAAACCCTCTAGAGAACTAAAGATAAACGACATCTGCATTCTCAAGAAAGGTCCTATTTTCTATACATACAAAGTTCTAGCCTTTCCCAAAAGTCGTGTGGGAGCAAAATTAGTTGAAGAATATGTAAAAGATATTACTCCTGAAGAAGAGACTAAGAAACTAGAAATGATCCGAGAAGCCAATAAATCGGCTAGAAATAAAGGAATGGGGAGACCAACAAAGAAAGAAAGGAGAGCCATCCATAAGTACTTTGAAAATGAAGATGAAGACGATTACAGCGATTGAATGCCACCCTTTAAGACATCAAGTATTGTGGCCACACATTAAATTGGAAAAAGATTGTGTCATAGACATTGATGACAGAGATGATGCAATTCACATTGGTGCCATAGTGAACGACGAAATAATTAGCGTATGCTCTTTGTTTCAAATGAGCTCGAATCTATTGGATTATCAAAATCAATACCGATTAAGAGCCATGGCTACTGACCCAAACATGAGAGGTAAAAGTGCTGGAAAACTGATCGTTAAGCATGCCATCGAGCTACTAAAAAAGAACAAACATGATGTATT
Source organism: Flavobacteriales bacterium (assembly GCA_965224545.1). Classification (GTDB taxonomy): domain Bacteria; phylum Bacteroidota; class Bacteroidia; order Flavobacteriales_D; family Sanyastnellaceae; genus ASP10-05a. The sequence goes on from CBDCZM010000001.1 coordinate 1,143,845, forward strand.
ATGGTGCGATGCCAGACAAATAGCAATTGGTTTCTACGAAAAATTGGGTTTTCAAGGATCTGGACACTTTTATGAAGTCAAAAACATCGGACTTCATCAGTTGATGTATTTTCCTCTTTAAATCTTTGACAACTCCTCAGTCATAAAAACCATCAAATCTTTAATGTATGCTGCTGAAAAATCAAACTTAATACCAGCAGTTTTATAGATTTCAGGGACACTTCTTGTGTATCCTAACTGCAAAGCAGCCTTGTACTGTTCAATGGTTTTTTTGGGATTCTCCTTATAGTTTTTCCAAATAGCCATTGCCCCAAGTTGAGACATTCCGTATTCAATGTAATAAAAAGGGAGTTCAAAAATATGGAGCTGCTTCTGCCACATATTTCTTCTTTCGTTCTCTTGACCAGACCAATCAACTATTGAATTCCCTAATTCCTGATTGATTTTCAACCACTCCTCTTCACGTTCTTCTGAAGAATGTTGAGGATTCTCGTAGATCCAGTGTTGAAACTTATCGATCATAGCTATCCATGGAAGAGCCATTATAGAATCTTCTAAATGCTCTTTTTTTGCCCTTTTAAGGTCTTCCTCGTTAGTATAAAAAACATCCCAATGATCCATACTCATTAATTCCATGCTCATCGAAGCTAATTCAGCTACCTCGCTCGGGCATGATTTAAAAGTTGAGTAAGCTAGGTTATGAGTCAAAAAAGAATGAACAGCATGCCCACCCTCATGCATCATCGTCACCAAATCTCTGGGAGTACCAACGGCATTCATAAATATAAATGGTGCTCCACTTTCATAAAGAGGATAATTATATCCTCCAGGGGATTTCCCTGGCTTAGAAGCTAAATCGAGGTGTCCTAAATCACTCATATCAGTCAATGCCTGACCAAAATATGGATCCAATTGATCAAAAACCGAAATACTCTTTTGAATCAAATCTTCAGCACCTGTGAAAGGTTTTAACGATTCTTTCCCTGGAAGAGTAGCATTGATATCCCATGGTTTTAGCAGGTCCACTCCTAGTTTCTCTTTCTTTTCTTTATAGATTAAATTGACCAGAGGAGTCACCTCTTTAGCTATGCTCTCATGAAAATTAAAACAATCTTCTTTGGTGAAATCAAATCGACCAAGACTACGAAACTTATAATCTCTAAAATCAGAAAAATTAGCATTCTCAGCGATTGTATTTCGTTTTTCCACAAGCCGATTAAAAATGTCATTCACTTCAATTTTAGCGGCCAGTCTCACCTCATTAATCGCTTCGAAAACCTTTTTTCTTATTGTTCTATCAGTACTTTGTAACAACTTTCCTGCTTCAGGCATCGTCAATGTCTTCCCCTCAAATTCCACTTGCATTCCACCAGAAATGCTACTGTATTTTTGTGTTAGCACCTGAACATCCGCATTTAACTGAATGTTCTCTTCTCTAAATAGTTCAATTGCATTTTTTACTCCTCTCAGCCAGATGTCATACTCTTTTCCTTGAAGTTCTGATTGAAAGCTTGAGTCATTCAATTTCTTATTCAACTCATTAGAAAGAGGTGATAACTTAGGTGAAATTTGAGTAACCAAATGATTGTAACGCTTCGAATGAGTTTCGTTTGACGTGTCAATAGTCATGTTAATATAAGACCAAGCATATTCTTCTTCCAACGCAGAATCTAGCTCGTTCCAATCATCTAGCCATTGCATAAAAGACTCAATAGAGTCAATTTTTCTATTCATTAAGTCATCATAAATGGGTTGTAATGTCTCCCATTTTGTAATGTCAAAATTCTTATCTAGAAATTTACGCTTGGTTTTTTCTAATAACATGACCGAGAAATTTAAGTTATTGTTCTTCAGATGCTGAATCTACCTCTTCTTCCGGTAAATGTAACAGGTCATTTTCTTGCAGGCTATTGTACCAACCAAAAATTTTCTTTAAATCTGATGTATACACTCTATCTTCATCAAAATCTGGTAAAACCGCAGTCATGTATTCTTTTAACTCTTTGGATGAGGCTTTATGACTAATGGCTTTTCCTCCATTTTCCTTTTCCACAATTTTTGAGAATACGTCCTTCAGAGGAATGTCTTCTTCGTATGTATATATACTTATGTCTTCTAAAGCACTAATCTTATGAGCCGAATACACTGGCATTTTTTTTCCATCACTGATAGACACTACAATAAGGCTATTCTTATTCTGCCCCACAGTTCTGTACAATCCTGGCTTACCGGAAATTGATAGTAAGTCTTTTAAGTTCATTGAATTTGGTTTTATTAGTAATTGCTGCGCAAAATTAATCTTTAACCTCTTTATAAGAGGGGATATTTTTTAAATAAACAACCGATTCTTCTTCTGAGATCACACTTGCACAAAAATGATCCAATCCATTTGTGATACATAAATACGGAACATTTAGAGTCATATTGTACCGAGCAGCCTGATCAAAAGTAGCTGGAGTTAACTTTACAGTGCTTGACTTACATTCAACTAGAAGCTTCATGTCGCCTCTGTTGGTCAAACAGACTATGTCAAATCTCTTTTTTAACCCATTCACTAAAATCTGTTTTTCCACTTTCATTAAACTAAGAGGGTATCCTAAATCTGTGCTGAGGTAATTGATAAACTGTTGTCTTACCCATTCTTCTGGTGTAAGGACAATTTGTTTTTTCCGCACCAGACACTTCACCATAAAATGCTCTCCAGACTTTGATATTTCCAGTTTGACCATGGGAAGATTCAACTCGGGAAAAAACTCCTTCATAATTTTATAAGATAACTGACATAATTTGACTGCGAATTTAGCATCTTTGGAGCCTATGGAGACTAAAGAAGAAATAGTAAACAATTGGCTCCCTCGATATACAGGGGTTGAACTTGAGGATTTTGGTAAATATATACTGTTGACAAACTTCAACAAGTATGTATTTCAGTTTGCAGACAAGTATCGGGTTGACGTTAAAGGGTTGACTAAAGCGATGTCTAGCGCTACTGCTGAGGACATCACCATTATCAACTTTGGAATGGGGAGTCCTAATGCGGCTACTATTATGGATTTGCTTTCAGCCATTTCTCCAGAAGCAGTTCTATTTCTCGGAAAATGTGGAGGACTTAAAAAGAGAAACAAACTTGGAGACTTTGTTCTCCCTCTTGCTGCCATTCGTGGAGAGGGGACTTCGAATGACTATATGCCTAAAGCAGTTCCTGCGCTTCCGGCATTTGCATTGCAACGAGCCGTTTCCTCAACCATAAGAGATTATTCTAAGGACTATTGGACTGGAACTATTTACACAACCAATAGACGTGTGTGGGAGCATGATGAAAAGTTTAAGGAGTATTTGCGTGAGCTAAGAGCCATGGCTATCGACATGGAAACAGCTACACTTTTTGTCGCTGGATTCGCCAACAAAATTCCTACAGGAGCCTTACTCCTCGTAAGTGATCAACCCATGATTCCTCAAGGTGTAAAAACAAGCAAAAGTGATGAAGGCATCACCAAAAATTATGTGAGTGCACACTTAGAGATCGGTATAGACTCGCTCAAAGAGCTCAAAAATAACGGTAGATCTGTAAGACATCTTAAATTTAGATAATGTCCGAGACTGAAATTCTCAAAGATTTAAAAACCAAAAAATACGCTCCGGTTTACTTTCTGACTGGAGAAGAACCGTACTTTATTGATCAAATTTCTGATTATATTGAAGCGAATGTTTTAGATGAATCAGAGAGAGATTTTAACCTTACAGTACTTTACGGAGGTGATTCTACGATAGATGAAGTGATGAATTCTGCCAAAAGATTCCCTATGATGGCTGAACGTCAAGTAGTAATTGTCAAAGAGGCTCAAGCACTTAAAGAATGGAAATCGAAAGATAAAATAGAAGTTCTTTTAAATTATGTTGAAAATCCTTTGGGCTCTACCATCCTTGTCTTTCAACATAAACATAAAAGTCTTGATGGCAGAAGTCAAGTAGCCAAAGCCATTAAAAAAGAAGCTGTTTTTTATGAAGGAAAAAAAATAAGGACAGACCGCATTCCTGGCTGGATAAGTGACTATGTTAAAAACAAACACCGAAAAATTGACGCTCCTACGTGTGCCCTATTATCAGAATATCTGGGGAATGATTTAGGGAAAGTTGTAAATGCTCTTGAAAAACTTTTGGTTCTGGTGAAAGAATCTGAGCAAATCACAACCCTTCACGTAGAAAAAAATATAGGAATAAGCAAAGATTACAATGTTTTCGAGTTTCAAAAAGTACTAGCTACAAAGGACATTCTCAAGGCAAATCAGATAATTAACTACTTTTCTGCCAATCCTAAAGAGAATCCTCTTCAATTGATTCTTCCCAATTTGTACAGTTACTTCACAAAAATCATTAAGCTTCATAGAATGCCAGCAGGAGAAAATGCTGCGCGCTTCTTAGGAGTAAACCCTTATTTCTTAAACGATTACAACACCGCAAAAAAGAACTACAATGCTGGAGCCCTAGCCCGCATTATTGGTCACCTTAGAAAGGCAGATACAATGTCTAAAGGAGTCAACAACACTAGTACTTCTTCCGAGGAAATACTTAAGGAACTGACTTTTAAAATCCTTCACGACCCCAGATAATCCCTAATTTTTCAGATATTCGCAGGAAAGTAAATTACTCTGGCACGACCATTGTTTTATACTAGACTCTTAAAATCAAAATACTTATGAAACATTTCAAATATATACTGATAGCCTTTTTAGCAGTTGCTCTAGCAACTCCTGAACTATACAGTCAAGACGACGGAAAAAGTATGATCGAAAACGGATCATTCGAACAGGGGCAAACTTCGGGTATGAAAAAACCACAAAACTTGGATGACCATGTTGAAGGGTGGATCTCTGGAACTTATATAAAAGCAGACCTGTTTAGTGAAACAGCAAAATCTGATTTACTCAAAATCCCTCAGAATGCATACGGAAGTCAAACCACAGTAGAAGGAAACAACTATGCTGGTTTTAGAGCATATACGAAAGATTCTAAAAAACAAAGGACTTACATTGGAAGAAACTTGGTAGAACAAATGGAAAAAGACAAAAACTACTGCATTAAAATGCAAGTCAGTCTTGCCGACATGTCCAAATATGCTGTCGACAATATTGGAGTTTATGTCTCTAAGAATAAAATGCAAAAAGGAGATTCCAAATCTATTATTAAACCAGATTTTCAGATTAAAAACAGGTTGAACCCAGTTATTAAAGATAGAGAAGGTTGGACAACAATCTGTGGTGTTTACAATGCAAAAGGTGGTGAAGGTGCTATTATTATTGGGTGTTTTGAGTCAGACAGCAACCTAGATATTGAAAAGCTGAAAAAGCCTTCTGGAATGCTGGGAACTCAATCTCTTGATGCTTACTATTACTTGGAAAATGTAGAAGTAACAGAAATCGTAGCCGCTTCACAATGTGATTGTGGAAATGGAGGAATTAAAGAGGAGGTAATCTATTCCCCCTCATTTGTTGACTTTGAAGAGTTAACCAATGAAGAAAAAGTAGCAAATAGTACTGCTTACTTCGCGCAAGAATCAGCTAAGATTTCTCCAGTAGCTAAAAGAGACTTGATGAAATTTGTTCAAGTTTTAAAAGCAAACCCAAGCTTGAAATTAAAATTGGTGGGGCATATGGACCTTAGCGAATTTGATGAATCTAAGATCAAGGCACGTTTATCAGATATTGGAGGAAGAAGAGCGCAAGCCATTCTCGATTACTTTATAGCTGAAGGACTTGACAAATCTAGATTTACAACTCAGGATAAAGCAGCAAGTTCGCCTGTGTCTAAATACAAAACTCCTCTTCAGTTAGCCAAAAACAGAAGAGTCGAATTTAGTATCCAATAGTAAAACACTTAAAAATTTAGAAGCCCTCATAGCAATGCTATGAGGGCTTTTTCAAATAATCTCTGTTCTTTTAAGTTCTATTTAGTGTGAAACCAGCATTACTCTTACTTTTTTGCATCCTCCTCAGCACGGCACATGGACAAAATCTTGTCCCAAACCCTAGCTTCGAAGAATATCAGTACTGCCCTGTCACTTACAATCAATCTTCTCTTAGGATTATTGACAATTGGAGACAAGCGGGCACAGGAACTCCTGATTATTTTCATTCTTGTAGCAAGAAAGCGGGAGTACCAGAGAATATGTTTGGAAATCAAGTTGCAAAGTCTGGAAATGCCTATTCAGGATTGGTCACTTTCGCCTCGTCTAAAAGAGATTATAGAGAGTACTTGACCGCTCCACTATCTAGGAAATTAACTGCGGGAGAAATGGTATGTATAGAACTTTTTGTAAGTCCCGCAGATGATTCTCGCTACGTAACTGATGGTATTGGTGTTTCATTAAGCAAAAAACAGTTGAAGCATCAGGGTGACAACGTCATACAGGTAATAGCCTCTATGGAAGCACCTCAACTTTATCTAATTGATGGATATAACCAATGGACTACGTTAAGTAAGGAATATGTTGCCCAAGGAGACGAACGCTTTATTACCATAGGTAATTTCAAACCAGATCACTTACTGAATGTGTTAAAAAGAACCACAGAAGGGGAGATAGCCGCCAACAACTGGGCCTACATTTATTTAGATAGTGTGGTAGTGAAACCAATAAAAACTAAAGAAGAGTGCAGTTGCGTGAATGAAATCCTTGAAGAATTGGTTGTTGACCCCCCAGCTCAACTATCTGAAGCCATTTCACTGCAATTTGAATCTGTTTTATTTGATTTTGACGAGACGGTGCTGACTCCTAATGCTTCTGAAAAACTGAGAGACATTTCTAAACTTATGCTGCGTAATAAAAATCTATATATAGAAATCAATGGTCATACAGATATTGTAGGACGAGAGGGCTATAATAAAGAATTAAGTAAAAGGCGTGCAGAAGCTGTTCAAAAATTCATTGAAGACAAAGGAATTGATGTTTCCAGATTAATCATCAAATATCACGGCAGCACTGCTCCTGTAGCTGAAAACAATTCTTCTGAAGGAAGAGCTCAAAATAGACGAGTGGCCTTTGAGATTCTAGAAAAAAGCTACATACTTCACGCTAGGTCTGAGGATCTAAACTGACTTCCTCTTTAGGAACTCGCAGCAACAGAATAATTCCTCCAAAGAAGAATACAATGAGTGAAACTACTGATAATCTCATCCCACTTAATCGCTCAAACGGCTCAAAGAATTCAAGCCGTCCTAATTCTTCTAAGAACCCAAATAAAAATAGTCCTATAACAATACCCACCTTCTCAGAAACGTCATAAAAGCTGAAATATGTAGCCGTATCTTTTACTTCAGGAAGAAACTTGGAATATGTAGAACGTGACAGTGATTGAATACCACCCATAACAAATCCTACGCACGCTGCCATAAAGTAAAACTCAGTAGGGGTGTATATGTATAAGGCTGCAGTGCATATAATTGCCCAAAATACATTTACAATAACAAGCGCCTTTACGTTACCCATCTTCGAACTCATCCAACTCATTACATAAGCACCAGGAACCGCAATTAATTGAATCAGCAGAATACTAATAATCAGCCCAGTCGTTTTTGTTCCATCATCTAGCCAGTCAATTTCTTTCGCAGCAAAATAAACTGCCACCAACATAACTGTCTGAACTCCCATTGAGTAACAGAAAAATGCTTGAATATATCGCTTGAGCCTTACTGTTTTCTTGATTCTTTCCCATACATACTTGATTTCCTTTAAACCCTGAGATATTACTTTAGAGTCTGTCAAATCCTTTGCTTTTGTTGAAGATGGAAGAACTTTCAAAGGCCAAATGGTGAATCCTGCCCACCAAATAGCGGTTAAAACAAATGCGATTCTGGGATTCATTCCAAACCCTTGAATAAGGATCAAGCAGGAAGCCAGCAATATAACACTCCCAACATAGCCGTATGAGAATCCTTTGGCTGAAAGTTTATCATGCTCTTCAGGAGAAGCAATTTCAGGGAGGTATGAATTATAAAAAACAATAGAAGACCAAAAGCCGATGAGAGCCATAAAATAAAATAGTAATGTCCATCCTATTTGGTTAGGATTTCCAACATCAAAAAAGGCCAATCCTGCACAAGAAGCTGCTCCCAAATAACAAAATAATCTTAGAAAAAATTTCTTTCTTCCATAATGGTCTGCTATTCCGGTTAGTATCGGTATTAGAACTGAAAGTACCAGGAAACCGATTGCACTCACATAGTTAATCAATGCCGTATTAACAATTTCTCTTCCTAAAATTAAAATCTTACCATCAGGATAATTCGCAGATGTAACTCCCTCATAATAAAGTGGAAAAATAGCCGAAGTGATGACTAAAGAATAAACGCTATTGGCCCAATCGTACATGGCCCAAGCTTTCTGAGTAGTTTTCTTGGAGTAGGTTTTCATATCGGCTGAAAGTTATAATAAGGGACCTAGTCCACCAAATAAAGCGTTGTGAAATACACTAGATTTGCACCGCAATAATCCTTTTTATGAAACAACATTTCGACATTGCCATCGTAGGCGGGGGTATCATAGGCGCTGCGACATTTTACAAGCTTTCAGAAAGATTTCCCACGAAAAGTATTGTCTTGATAGAAAAGGAAAAATCCTTAGCAGATCATCAAACGGGGAATAACAGTGGTGTGATCCATTCTGGGCTATATTACAAACCTGGTTCTTTAAAAGCAGTCAACTGCATTCAGGGAAGAAAAGAAATCGTGGAATTTTCTAAAAAACATGGTATTGCACATGATGTATGTGGAAAAGTGGTAGTTGCAACAGAAGAGTGGGAACTTCCTCAAATGGAAAAGATCTATCACACTGGATTGGAAAATAAAATAGAAGGATTAGAAAAAATCACAGGCGAGCAGGTAAAAGAAATAGAACCAAACTGTGAATCTATTGGAGGGTTATTGGTACCATGCACAGGTATTATTGACTATCGAGCCGCTACAGAAAAAATGGTAGAACTTGCACTAGCCAAAAACCAAGTGAATGCCTTAAAGTTAAATGAAGAGGTCGAAGACTTTGGAAAAGAGGGGAATTTCACTACGGTAAAAACAAGAAAAGGCATCTACAGCTGTGATAAACTGATTGTTTGCGGTGGCTTACAGGCAGACAGATTGGCCAAAAAAGATGATGTTAAACTAAAAGAACGTGTCGTTGGGTTCAGAGGTGATTATTACGAACTCACTGAGCAGGCGAAGCATAAAGTAAAACATCTTATCTATCCAGTCCCTAATCCCGATTTTCCCTTTCTAGGAGTTCATTTCACCAGGATGACTAACGGAGAAATAGAATGTGGACCTAACGCCGTATTCACTTTCAAAAGAGAAGGATATGGTAAAACCGATTTCAACTTTAAGGACACAGTAGATGCACTTTCTTATGGAGGTACATGGAAATTGTTCATGAAGAACATGAAATTTGGAATTAATGAATATAGAAGAGCATTTAGCAAGAAGCTATTTTTACAGACATTGCAACGTATAGTTCCTTCTTTAACGATGGACGATATCCGCCCAGGGAGAGCTGGGGTCCGCGCATTACTGCTTAAACAAGATGGTGACACTCGTGACGATTTTAGGATAGAATACACTGACCATAGTATTCATGTATTAAATGCCCCTTCTCCTGCAGCTACAGCTTCATTAGCTATTGGTTCTCAAGTAGCCGACATGGCTCAGGAGCATTTTAATTATCAGTAACATTTCAAACTGAATAATTTTCACTAAAATCTGAATTCTAACCGACTAGATTTCTTTTTTTTGTACGTGCTAATCTTTACCACCAATGAAATTGATTCTCACTATCATCGTTTTCTATCTCTACTAGGGCTCAATATGTTGCCAGAAAATAACATCACCTGGCATACTAACTTCAAACTATCTCAAGAATTAGCGAAGAAAAGTAATAAGCCAATGCTTCTTTTTTTACGGGAAATCAGCATTGTGACAAATGTGAATCACTCAATAAAGATTTCTTTGAGTCTAAGGAATTCCTTTCGATAGCGCTCGACTACGTTCTTGTGAAAATCCCTATTTCAGAAAGAAGTATCGAAGAATTTTCTAATCGAAAAGAACTTCTTTCAAAATACAATCCTTTGAAAGAATATCCCCTAATAATTGCCTTTGATGAAAAAGGGAAAGAATTGGATCGAATCAACGATCACACTCGATTAGGAGATGCGGAAAACCATTTCAGGCTTTTGGAAAAAATCTACTCAGGAGAAGTAAGTCAACTTAGACTTAATCGATAAACCCTTGCTCTTTCATCCAATCATCATTGAATACCTTTCCAACGTACCTGCTTCCATGATCGTGAAATAAAACAACGGTCACAGAATCTTCAGTCAGCTGATCTTTCATTTGACGTATCACTTGAAATGCAGATCCGCAAGAATACCCCAGAAGTAGCCCTTCTTTTAATGCCAGTTCTCGAGTAGTAAGTGCTCCATCTTTATCAGTAATTTTTTCAAAATGATCTATCAAATCGAAATCCACATTCTTAGGAAGTATATCCTCTCCTATTCCTTCTGTGATGTAAGAATAGATCTCCTTCTCATCGAACTCTCCCGTTTCATGGTATTTCTTGAATACTGATCCGTAGGTATCCCCTCCCCAAATCTTCACATCTGGATTTTGCTCCTTTAAATACTGACCAACACCAGAGATAGTTCCTCCAGTTCCAACACCTACTACAAAATGAGTGATCTTACCATCTGTTTGATCCCAAATTTCGGGACCAGTAGAAAGGTAATGAGCCTTTCTGTTAGACAAGTTATCATATTGAAATGGATAGAATGAATTTGGAATCTCCTTACTTAATCTAGTAGCCACACTATAGTAGCTTTCTGGATGATCTGGTTCCACGTTCGTAGGACACACTCTCACCTCTGCTCCCATGGCTCTAAGAATGTCTATTTTTTCTTTACTCTGCTTGTCGCTCATGGTACAAATCAGCTTATACCCTTTCACCACAGCAGCAAGTGCTAGCCCCATTCCGGTATTTCCTGAAGTACATTCAATAATTGTACCACCTGGCTTTATCTTCCCCTCTTTTTCTGCATCTTCCAGCATTTGCAGAGCCATTCTATCCTTAGTAGAATGTCCAGGATTAAAGTACTCCACTTTGGCCCAAACTTCACCAGGAATATCTGCTGCTATATTATTAAGCCTAATTAACGGAGTGTCTCCAATTGTTTGTAAAATATTATCGTAAACGCGCTTCATATCTTGAATTATTACGGCGCAAAAGTACTGTTTTAAGCAAGACACAAGTAGTTCGTTTCACATGGAAAAATGAAGACATCAGTACGAGACACATTCGAATGCCTAATCAAATTGAATAGCCTTTACAGGATCTATCTTGGAGACATATAAAACAGGAAGAAGCATGCAAAGAACGCATACCACTATTGTTATAACATTGATGGAAATCACATTTGACCAATCCAAATCTATTGGTACTTCATCCAAGTAATAGTTCTCAGCATTGAGCTTTATTATTCCGAATTTGCGTTGTAATAAACAGAAACCTATCCCTAGAACGTTTCCAATGAATACACCAGCTAACATAATTCTCATAGAAACTGCCACAAACACTCTACTAAGCTGAGAGGTGGTTGAACCGAACGCCTTAAACAGTCCAATCATATTTGTTTTTTCCAAAATTATGATCAAAATAGCACTCGCCATATTAATTACAGCCACGAAAATCATAAGAATAACAATGATAACTACATTGATATCCAATGTAGCTAACCAACTAAAGATTTCAGGAAACCTGGAGAGAATTGTATCGCTTCTATAATAGTAAGGCAGTGAAAATGTGAGCGCATCATCAGCATTTAATATTGATTCATAATCCGTGAGAAGCACCTCATATCCACCACAATACTCGGAATGTGTACCTCCTGAAGTCCTGACAAGTGGCTCTGGTAATACTTCAGAAAGATCCGTTGATCGGGTATGGAGAAATGCCGTATCTGGAATCGTGCTAAACATATCCCTCACGATCAATTTCACTGGAAATGCTGATGATCTTGCCAATTGATGTGGTCCTTTCCCTCGCCAGCCAGGTACATTCCATTGATATTTTAATGGGCCTTGTCCTCCAAACCCAAACCCTTCTACAATCCAATTGTCGGATGTATCATCAGTTTTCACCTTCAACTGAGCTTCTATTCCCCATTGACTGACTTTCGCCATGATTCCCAGTGGAACAAAAACAAACTGCTCGTCAAATTCCATAAATCCAGAATCGTAAATCCCCACTACCTTAAATGTTCTTGGCTTTACTTCTTCCTGGCTTTGTATAAAATAAACCGTGATTTTTTTATCCACCTCGATCTGAAGTCTATCGGCAATAATCTTAGAAATTACAATAGAGTTTTTTTGCAACACGGAATCCTCAGCCAATGTCGTCCCGCTAACTATTTTATCTTCGAAAAAAGACCAATCGAAATTGCCAGAAACTCCCTTGATAATCGCCCCTTCAATATCTTTTTTAGTTTCTAAAATTCCTGGTTTAATAGCAAAGCTTTGTACATGCTTTACCGACTGCACCTTTCTAATCTCACTCACTAACGAGTCATTCATAGGCATAGGTACAGACTCTTTACTTTGAGCGCCTGAATTCTGTGTAATTTGGACATGTGCCCCAAATCCTACCACCTTATCTCGAACTTCATTCTGGAATCCAATAACAATGGATAATGCGATGATCATTACAGCTATTCCCAATGCAATAGCACTTTTAGCTATGATAACTATAGGACGAGAAAAACCCTTTTTGAAGCCTTTTCCTTGAGTAATTCTTTTGGATATGTACCAGTAGAAGTTTTTCATTAGAGATAGTGCGAAAATACTGAAGCGACAGATGGATTTTACAGAGTTTTAAACCAATTTTGAAATTTGACACACTGTTTGATAGTTAGTATCGTATGAAATTAATTTATGTCATTTTTTCTCTAGTAATTTTCTCGTGCGCTTTTCAGGTAAATCCTGAATTATCCCCACAGAAAACAGCAAATGTAGATAATATCGTGCAGGAATCAGAAACCACCCCATGTCTTCTTCCTCTTCATCCCAAATTCAAAACTGGAGCAGATCAAATGGAAAAACTGATCCCTCTTTTAATCGATAAGAGAGTAGGACTTATTGGAAACCCTTCATCTCAGGTCAATGGAATACATCTTGTAGATACACTTTTGAATTCTGGAATAGCATTACAACGCATATTTTGTCCTGAACATGGATTTAGAGGTGAAGGTGCTGCTGGAGCCAAAATAGATGATTCGACAGATCCTAAAACTGGACTTCAAATAGTTTCTCTTTATGGAAAGAATAAAAAGCCAAAAGCAGAGGACCTAGTAGGATTAGATATATTGATCTTTGATATTCAAGATGTAGGAGCTCGTTTTTACACATACATTTCTACGCTTCACTATGTGATGGAAGCCGCTGCAGAAAATGAAATACCACTTTTAGTTTTGGACAGACCCAATCCAAATGGTCATGTGGTTGATGGCCCTGTGCTGCAAAAAGACTTTAAATCATTTGTAGGAATGCATCCAATTCCAGTATGCCATGGAATGACAATTGGAGAATATGCAAAAATGATTCAAGGTGAGAGTTGGTTAGAAGCAAATAAACCCTGTGACCTTTCCATTCTATCCTGTTCTAACTATACTCATCATATGCGCTATGAACTTCCTATAAAACCCAGCCCCAATTTACCTAACGCCAAAAGCGTTTACTTATACCCTTCACTTTGCTTCTTCGAGGGCACTACAGTAAGTATCGGTAGAGGAACAGATACTCCCTTCCAAATGTATGGACACCCACAACTTGAAGAAAATGGTTTTTCTTTTACTCCAAAACCGCGAAAGGAAGCACCTCATCCCAAATTGGAAGGGCAAACTTGTTCAGGTCATACTTACGATGAGAATCAGCTGGAAGCACTCATATGCAAGTCTCAACTTGATTTAAGCCCTTTGATTCAAACATATAAAAGCATTCATTCTAAAAATGAGTTCTTTACAAGACCTGATTTTTTCGATTTACTTGCTGGAAGCAGTACATTAAGAAACCAAATCTTAGATGGTGTGAGTGAAAAAGAGATTAGAAACTCATGGGAAGACGAATTGTTAAAATTCAAAAAAACCAGATCAAATTACCTGATATACCCTTAATTTAGTAACTTTGCGGCTTCTAAATTATGATGATGTATAAAAAATTACTTGTGTTTTTTGCCCTTTCTACGCTTATTTTATCTGCATGTAAAAAAGAAGTAACTCCTGAGGATGTGAGCTACAAATGTGAATGTGGATCCTTCAATTGGGCTGGTGTTGCTTACGATTTAGCCGACGCTCATTGGGTAACAACTGCTACAGCGTTTGATGATTTGGGACTGGAAATCATCACGTCAAAAGATTATTACACTACTGCTAAAATTGAAACTGGGGATTCGGAAAATGGAGAAGGAGCTCACAATGTCAATTTAAAACTGACTATCCCTAACATTCAAGAGGGTGTAGATGTATTAGGTAATGGCCAAACAAGATTTTTTGACACGGATTCAGTAGATGTCATTTTTGATATTCAAGATGTAAATTTTACTGAAGGTTCTCTTTCAACAATTGATGAGTTTGTTGTGATTTCTGGTCAATTCACATTGGTACAAGAAAACACCAATGTTGACAACATAGAGTTTAGTTTGGAAGTAGTACGATCTGTAAATGGGTCCGCTGCTGGATTCGCTTTTCCTTTTAACGGGACTCTTGCTGCGGCTAAAGAAGAAATCTAATTCGATTTAACTCTATCGTTTTCCCTATAAAGAAGGTTAATAATGTAGGTCAGCTGGGTATCAATATTACTTTGGATATCTTCTTTTTTCATTTCTACTTGTACATCAGGAATTACTCCAGAATCTGCAGAGAACTCTGAATCTTTTAAAACGTATTTGACACGCGGAATACGTACCTGCATGTGTGTATTGGGCAAAGAAACGTGCATAAAGTATCCAGCATAGTTGATTTTCCCACTTCCTCTGGTTTCCGTCCCGAGAAGGACAGTTTTGGGGTAATTCCTCTTTAAAATTGCCGCGGCATCGCTAGCACAACTGAAGGTAGTTCCATCGAAAAGCACATACAAATCTCCTTCAAAAAGTGACTTATTCCGCCCTCTACATTTTTTTAATTTTCTATGACGGAAACCCTTTTCAACCCTATTTGTAAACATAAAATTCTCGAGTCCAAATGATTTTAATCGTTCAAAATGGCTATTCATTAGTCCATTCACATTCTTAAATTCAAAAGTTTTAATCGCCTCTACTTCATACTTTTCTGTCGCCGATATACCAAACGCCTTCAATAAAATATTCTGGAGGTTCTCTTGTCCCCCTCCATTATCTCGTAAGTCAAGAACCAGTTCATTATCGTCATTTTTCTTTAGTTCTTTGAAAACCCTTCTTACTTTTCTACGCCACCACCAAGCAGATTTTTGATCAAAATTGGCTACGTCCAATACTGGTTTTCCAGCTATATAACTTAGCTCAACCGGTTCGCTCAAATAATCTTCTAAAAAAGAGGACTTCAAGAATTCGATTCTACTCACCGCCTTGGCTATCTCATGCAGTTGTTTTCCATTTTCGAGATAAGTAATGCTATATGAACTTCTAAATCCATTGTATAATGAAAAATAAAACCAGAAGTCTTCGGCCAACCATTCAGAAGCAGATTCATTGAATTCTCCATCCATCATTGCTACTACAGCTAGATCTTTGAGAATTTTCTTAATTGGCACATTATTTATTTTGAATATCTCCCGTCTATAAAACTGCTTATTCCCATCAGATATACTTCCTGTTACAACAGCAGTAGAATCAAAGAATTCCAGTTCGTAAGGAAAAAAAGTTCCATACTTAATAAATTGTTTCGTTCGTTCTTCAGAGAATTTGACATTACTATGCCCATCATTCAGCTGTTTCAACAATCCATTAAAAATGAAAAAAGCATCTGTTTCCGAGTACATTTCAGAATTCAATTGATGAACTAACCCCATCAAACTTTCATCTTTTAGTCCTTCAGAATTGGGGTGGATTTCTTTAAGCTGTTTATATAAGAACTGTAAATCATCAACAATCTCCTCCTTTGAAAAATCAGAAAATGTCTGAGCACAGATGCCACTAGCGTTAATAATGATGCATATGAGGAATATGAGTCTGATGACAGTACAATTAAAGTGAATACGTTTATACGATTAAGAGTCGCTTAAGTTCTATGAAAAGCCCTTTGTGACTGCATATCTGGAATTTGGAATCATTTTTGGTAACTTTCATTGTAAATTTGACGTAATCCATTGACAGAATATTGTGAAGACATCTATGAATATATTTTTAGCTATGGTTTTTAGTGCCTTGAGTTTATCAGGGTTTGCTCAGGATGAGTACTTGGCTAGAACATGGCCTAACGGAAACCCTATGGTCGTCTATTTCTTAGGAAGTGGTACTAGTGATATTCAAAAAGAACAGGTGTTCTATGAAAACGGTCAACTGGATTATGAAGGGCATTATTCGGACGGATTAGAAGATGGTTACTGGACCTATTATTGGGAAGATGGTAACATCAAATCTCAAGAATTCTATGAAAACGGTCTAGAAGAAGGAACTATGTTCGATTATGACCGAGGTGGCAAAAAATCCATAAAGTATATTTATGCTAAAGGTGTGCTAATCAACAAGACCAAACTCAACTAAGGCGCATTACTTCGTCATCTGCAATCACAAATACTTTTTCTCCCTTTTTAGGTTTGATAGTATACGTTCCTGTGAATTCGCCGAACGCTGGCATAATTCCTCCATTTTCTCCAAAATAAAAACAAGGAAGTCTTAAACTTTGAGAAGCCTTTCCTCTCATTCTTACAGCTGGGTGTCAGTGCCCGCAAATATTATAAAGAATCTCAGTCGATTCTTTAGGTTCGTGCGTGAACAACAACCCATGCTCCTCTATAGATTCCAAAATTTCCAACCCCGCTTCTTCATAGTGTTCAGGGTGGAGAATATCATGATTTCCTAAAACTAGAACCCATTTAACTTGTTCATAGTTATTCATAAAATCCTTGAACTGTTCCCATTCATCATTATATACACTATGGAATAAGTCTCCTAGAAAAATGACTCTACTTACTTCATATTTATCCAGTAGTTCACTCAATCTCCAGTAGTTATTCTGATTCACCAACTTGGGTATTTGAATACCATTGGTAATAAAGTGCTTTGTTTTCCCTAAATGCAAGTCCGAAATTATTAAGGTTTTCTCTTCAGGCCAATACATTTCTTTTTCCTTCCCAAGCCAGAATGCGTTATCTCTAAGTACTACTTCCATTTCCAGTCGAGTAAAAGTATAAAAAGCAGAAGTACCATTTCACGTATGACCATATAATCAAGTCCATTTTCAGAATAATAAAAAAGGCCTTCCAATAGGAAAGCCTTAAGTATTTTATAAAGCGTTGCAATAGCGTGGAAGCCGCTATCACAACGCAAAAAGGATTTTACAATCCTTCATTCTTTCTAATCAAATTCAATGCTGATCCTTGCTTATACCACTCAATTTGTTGAGTATTGTATGTATGATTCAGCTGAATCATATCTGTAGATCCATCTTTGTGAACCACTTCCAGCGTCAATTGTCTCTCCGGAGAAAAATCTGCTAAATCTATAAAGTTAAATGTATCATCTTCTTGAATCAAGTCATACTCAGATTCAGTGGCGAATGTTAACCCTAACATTCCCTGCTTCTTCAAGTTTGTTTCGTGAATTCTAGCAAAAGACTTCACAATTACTGCCACTACTCCTAAATGTCTAGGCTCCATGGCCGCATGTTCTCTAGAAGATCCTTCTCCATAATTATGATCTCCAATAACTACTGTAAGAATTCCCTCTGCTTTATAAGTTCTTGCTATTGCAGGAACCTCCCCAAATCCTCCAGTTATTTGACTTTTTACTTTATTTGTCTCTTTACCAAAAGCGTTTACAGCACCTATTAAACAATTATTCGAAATATTGTCTAAATGACCTCTATATCTTAACCATGGACCTGCCATAGAAATGTGATCCGTCGTACATTTTCCAAATGCTTTGATTAACAACTTAGCCCCTGTAATATTCTCTCCATTCCATGAGGTAAACGGTGTCAATAGCTGAAGTCTTTCCGAATCTTCTTTTACAACTACTTGTACTCCACTCCCATCTGAAGCAGGTTGTATGTAACCATTGTCTTCTACATCAAATCCTTTAGGTGGAAGCTCCCACCCTGTAGGCTCTTCAAATTTAACTTGTTCACCATCTTTGTTCGTTAGTGTATCTGTAAGAGGATTAAAATCCAATCTTCCCGATATGGCAATAGCCGCTACCATTTCTGGTGAGGCAACAAAGGCATGTGTATTTGGATTTCCATCTGCTCTCTTTGCAAAGTTTCTGTTGAAGGAATGAACAATGCTGTTCTTAGGAGCATTTTTTGGATCGCTATATCTTCCCCATTGACCAATGCAAGGCCCGCACGCGTTGGTGAAAATAGTAGCATCTAGGTCTTCAAAAATATTTAAAAGGCCATCTCTTTCAGCAGTAAATCTCACCTGCTCCGATCCCGGATTAATTCCAAATTGTGCTTTGGTGGTCAATCCTCTTTCTAAGGCTTGTTTTGCCACAGAGGCAGCTCTTGATAAATCCTCATAAGAAGAGTTTGTACAAGACCCTATCAATCCCCATTCTACATCTAGAGGCCAATCATTCTTAGTAGCTTTATCCGTCATTTCTCCCACAGGAGTGGCTAAATCTGGAGTAAATGGCCCATTTACATGTGGCTTCAATTCGTTCAGGTTGATTTCTATTACTTGATCAAAGTATTTTTCAGGATCTGCATATACCTCAGCATCTCCAGTTAAGTATTCCTTCACTGCATTTGCAGCATCCGCCACATCATCTCTATCTGTAGCTCTTAAATATCTTTCCATTGACTCATCATAACCAAAAGTAGAAGTAGTCGCTCCTATTTCAGCCCCCATGTTACAAATCGTTCCTTTTCCAGTGCAAGACATTGATGTAGCTCCTTCACCAAAGTACTCTACAATGGCACCTGTACCACCTTTAACTGTAAGAATCCCAGCCACTTTAAGTATTACATCTTTTGGTGCAGTCCATCCGCTTAATTTCCCAATTAATTTCACTCCAATGAGCTTTGGAAATTTCAACTCCCAAGGCATTCCAGCCATCACATCCACAGCATCTGCTCCACCTACACCAATAGCTACCATTCCTAATCCACCAGCATTCACCGTGTGAGAATCAGTCCCTATCATCATTCCTCCAGGAAATGCATAATTCTCCAATACAACTTGATGAATAATCCCTGCCCCTGGTTTCCAGAAACCGATGCCATACTTATTCGACGCAGATTCTAAAAAGTTGAATACTTCGCTACTTTGATTAATCGCATTTTGAAGATCTTTATCAGCGCCCATTTTGGCCTGAATAAGGTGATCTAGATGAACTGTAGAAGGCACAGCAACTTTTGTCTTTCCAGCCTGCATGAATTGAAGAATAGCCATTTGCGCAGTAGCGTCTTGCATAGCCACTCTGTCTGGTGCAAAATCTACATATGATTTACCTCTACCATATACTTCAGTAGCTGCGCCATCCCATAGGTGAGCATAAAGAATTTTTTCAGATAGAGTTAAAGGTTTACCTACAGCTTTTCTCGCTGCCTCTATTCGTTCAGGAAAACGGTCATAAACCGCCTTTATCATGTCTATATCAAATGCCATACTTATATAATTATCGTGAAATTAAATGGGAGCCCAAATGTACTAATTAAAATGGATTTCAAGAAGCCTCTAGAACTCACGGTATTAAGGGTTTAAGCACCTAAAAACCGTGTCCAAAGAACACAATTAATTCGAAACGAAATTACCCTTCATTGCTTGAAAAGAGTAAGCAAAATTTGAGAATTCTTATGAATTATTCACGATATCAACTCTCATGATCCTTTACTTTTACTTCCGTGAATCAAAAAACGACTCTAGAAAATATTCGAGTAGCCGTTAAATCTGTTCGTAGTCAATTTCTAAGAACTGTTTTAACTGTGCTAATTATAGCCATTGGTATTACCGCCTTAATTAGCATTATTACAGCGACCGAGGCTCTGGAGAACAAAATTACCAGCGAATTTACGTCACTCGGTACGAATACATACATCATTAAGGCCAATAACATAGGCAGACATAGAGGGGGACAAGCTCAGAAGGTGTATGAAAACATAAGCTATGATGAAGCCGTAGAGTTCAAAAAAAAATATACCAGAAATGACTTAATTAGTATTACCGCTTTAGCCAAATTTGGGGCAACTGTCAAGTATCAATCAAAACTGACCAATCCAAATATTTTTGTGAATGGTGTCGATGAAAATTATCTTGAACTTTCTGGGTACGGAATAGCTGCAGGAAGGAATTTCTCAACCACCGAAATTAGCCTAGGGAATCGAGTAGTAATTGTGGGTGCTGACATTGTCAAAAAACTATTTACCTCTGCCGACATGGCTATAGGTGAATCTATTGCAATTGACTCCAAACGCTTTACAATTGTTGGTGTACTCGAATCAAAGGGAAATACATTGAATCTCAGTGGTGATAATCAGTGCTTAATTCCTGTCAGTGTAGTCAGGAAAAACTATGAGGTAACCAGCACCGAATACAGAACGAACGTGATGGTAGATGATCCCAGAGATTTAGACGCAGCCATTCAAACTGCCATGGGTAAAATGAAAGTCATCCGAAAAGATGGATTGGGTAAAGACTCCTTTAGAATTACCAAAGCAGACAGCACAGCTAATATGGTCATAGACAATCTGAGTAACATCACCATTGCCGCTACAGTTCTTGGTTTTATAACACTCCTTGGGGCTGGGATAGGACTCATGAACATCATGCTAGTGTCTGTGACAGAAAGAACCCGCGAAATCGGAGTGAGAAAGGCCATTGGAGCTAGCTCATCACTTATTAGGCAACAGTTTCTTATAGAGGCTATTATTATCGGCCAGATCGGGGGCTTGGTAGGAATTATATTTGGAGTGCTATTCGGAAACGTGACTGCCCTGTTCTTAGGCACTGGATTCACTGTTCCTTGGGCATGGTTAATTATTGGTGTTTTGTTATGCTTTGTAGTTAGCGTTGCCAGTGGCTACTACCCTGCTAAAAAAGCCGCAGAATTAGATCCTATAGATTCACTTCGGTATGAGTAATTTTATTCGAGCATATTCCTTACGAAGCATTAAAAGTAACTTCTCTTCTTCATTTGACTCTTCTAACATTCTGATGGTTAACCCAGAAGGAATGTGATCCGCGGCTTTCACAATCTCACATCTATCGTCAATAGAGTACGTTTCTAAATACAATTTTAGATAATTCGCTTCATAAATATTTTGAATCAGCACCATTTTTTCAGCCAAAATTGCAACGTCTGATGGATTCAAATTAGAACTCATTTCCACCTTCACTATCGAAAGTTCCTTTTCCAACCGCTTAAATAGATCTAAAAAAGAATTTAATCTGGGGGTGATCGTCTCTCTTTTATCAAGAAGAGGGGGCGATTCGCTGAAATAGAATTTCCTTATATCCGATAGTTGATTCAGTTTCCTAATTCTGGATCTAAACAAAACTGAAATAACTGGATTCCTCAAAAAATAATCTCGAGTGTGAAATACTTCTTCCTCAATGATATCCAATAAGACATCTTTAGGTGGCATACTTTCCAGATTAAGGATTAATTTGACTCTATTTTCTTCCAAAAATTGACGTAAATAATAATTGTTACAATACTGTTAAGGCTTGATCACAGCCAAACATATTCGTATATTTGTTAGCCCAAAAATAGACGGAAAAATGAAATCTTTCTTAAGTATACTAACATCTCTTATCTTGTTGTCTGCTGGCTGCGACTCTACCACAACAGTGGCGTCAAATGACACTGTTTCTCAAGAAAAAACAACAGAAAAAAATGATGAAAACAGCCCCGTAAAGTACTCGGGGACAGACTACAACAAAAAAAATGAAGTAGCTGATATCGCTGGAGCTTTTACAATTAATGGAACTATCTCGAACGGTAACTCTGTAGAAGGAAAATTCGTCAAGCTTTATGAAACAGAAGGGAAAGATATTTTCCTATTTGACAGCGCGAAAGTAAGTGGTGGAAAATTCACAATGGCAATAAAGAATGCTAAGATTGGTATTTACAAAATTGGTTTCAAAAGCTTCAAGCTAGGTGAGTTTATTGTCAATCCAAATGAAAAGGAACTGGATCTAACTGCAAACGCATTAGCAATGGATAGGACCATTAAAGTGACTAATTCTCAGGAAAATGAGGCGCTTTCAGCATACAAAGGGGAATATAAGAAGCACGAAGTTGAATTGAAGAAAATAAGAAGTATGAAAGCTGAAACTAAGGTAAAGCTTGATATTATGTACAAAGAGGAGGCTAAACTGAATCAAGTTCAAGAAACCATGGCCGATAAGTACCCAGATACTTTCTTCGCTAAAATGGTAAGAAGATGGCAAAGCCCTAATCGTTTTGATAAAGGAAAATACTGGAATGACATCGATTTTACCGATATTTCTCTCATTAGAAGCATGGTACTTAATGATCGTATTCAAGACTATATGAGAATACATGCAAGTAAAGATGGAGAAGACGGGTTTTTAAATGCGGTGGATCAGATCTACTCTAAGTCTAGCGTAAATGAAGATGTAATGAACTTCATGCTTTATACGATGATGGAAGGTTTCTATACTAGTGGAATGACTGATGCTTCACTATATATCGTAGACAATTATATTTATGGTGATGCTTGTGGAGATCAAGAAATAAGTAACATAGTTGCCACTAAAGCTGCAGGATTAAGAAGTCTACAGATCGGTCAAATCCCACCTGACTTCTCTATTCCTGACCTAAGTGGAAAGACAGTTAATTTGCGGAATGTGGCATCTAAAAATGACCTCACTCTAATATTATTCTGGGCGTCATGGTGTCACAAGTGTGAACAGGAAATGCCTGTGATTAAAAGAATTTATAATCAATACAAAGAGAAGGGATTTGAGATCATCGGAGTCTCTGTGGATATGAACAAACCCGCATGGGAAAATGGAATAAAAGCAAAACAATGTGACTGGATTAATGTGAGTCAATTAGAAGGATGGCAAAGCGCTGTGGCAAAAGATTATCGAGTTTCTTCCACACCTGTGATGTTTCTTGTAGACTCTAAAGGAGAACTTTTATTAAGACCAGATAGAGCATTTAAACTTGAAAAATGGATGTCCTCTAACTTCCAATAGTAAGAACCAATATTTACTAAAAGATTATGAATTGGGAATAAGAGATCTAGTGATTTTTTGTTCCCAATTTTTATATAGCTCTAAAATAATTCCATCTGACAATCCTACTTTAGGAACCTTTATTTCAGATACTCCTGAAAGCTTCATGATCCGCAAATAAATCATAGCGGCTGGAACAATAACATCTGCCCTATCAGGTTTTAAACGCAACTTACTAATTCTCTCCTCATAACTAAAGCTCCTTAAATACTCATAAGTATTATTTAATTCATTCAATGTAAGAGGTTCGTACGACTTAAGCCCTGATTCTTTATGGAGTCTATTGATGTTTCCTCCCGTCCCTATTCCAATGAGTTTTTTAACATTCAATTTGTTCTCAATGATCCATCCCTGAAGTTCTTCCCAAATATCCTCAAGGTCATGGTTATTTATGCTCCTTACCGTTCCAATTTTAAATGAGTTGGCTGCAGTTTTTTCTCCATTTTCGATAAGAGTAATCTCAGTACTTCCCCCTCCTAAATCAATGTATAGATAAGATTCGTCAGACTTAATGTACCTCATATCACTAAAGTTTGAAAAAAGCAAAGACGCTTCTTCATGTCCTTCTATAATCTCAATATTCACATTGGTTCTCAAACGAACAATTTCTGCTACCTCACTTCCATTTGCAGCTTCCCTCATGGCTGAAGTGGCACAGGCTCTAAAATCTGTTACCTCATGTACATCCATCAAATTCCAAAATGCTTCCATGGTTCTCACCAGTTGATTGGTTTTCTTAGTAGATATTTTTCCTGCAGTAAAAGAATCCTCTCCTAACCGCAACGGAACTCTGGTAAGGGATATTTTTCTCACATAGTTCTGACCTTCTGCTGTAAACACCTCTTCTATCAGGAGTCTTATCGCATTCGATCCGATATCTATCGCAGCCAATCTCATTATTCCAATTCCTTCTTTAGCTTCATATAGGTCATTTCCTGAGCACAAACTGGTTTTTCTGAGTTTCTATGATAAGTATTTGACTGCTTACTATCAAGAATTCTGGCT
This sequence comes from Flavobacteriales bacterium, assembly GCA_965224545.1. Taxonomy (GTDB): domain Bacteria; phylum Bacteroidota; class Bacteroidia; order Flavobacteriales_D; family Sanyastnellaceae; genus ASP10-05a. Next base: position 1,168,274 of record CBDCZM010000001.1, read on the forward strand.
TTTGTATTATCAGACCATTGCAGCTTTAAATATTCCCTTAGTTTGTTGACAATCTCTAAATCTAAAATTGGTATGCTTACTTCAATTCTTCGATCAAGATTTCTTCCCATCCAATCTGCAGAGGATATAAAAACCTTTGGTGATCCATTGTTTCCAAACTCTAAAATTCTGCTATGTTCTAAATAGCGTCCGACTAGACTCATCACTTCAATATTTTCGCTTAATCCTTCAACACCTGGCTTCAAGCAGCATATTCCTCTTACGATAAGCTTAATTTTTACTCCAGCCTTGCTTGCCTGATAAAGAAGATCAATCATTTCTTTATCCACCAAGCTGTTCATTTTCAAACTAATGTAAGCATCAATCCCTTGCTGAGCGAATCGGATTTCATTTAGAATTAGTTCTGAAAACCGAATTCTCGTATCAAACGGGGAAACAACTAACGACAAAAATTTAATTCTCTGAAATGCATTTTCAAATAAACTAAATAACTTTTTAAGGTCATTCGTAATCGCTTTTTCTGAGGTGAAAACACCTACATCTTCATAAATTCTTGAGTTCCCTTCGTGGAAGTTTCCAGTACCTACGTATCCGATATGAGCCGGCTGCTTATCTATTCTTCGTTGGATCAAAATGATCTTCGAATGAACTTTTAGTCCTGGAGCTCCTAAAATCACATGGGCACCAGCATCTCTTAATAAATCAGAATAGAAGATGTTATTTTCTTCGTCAAACCTTGCCTGTAGTTCAATTACTGCAGTCACCCGCTTGCCATTTCTAGCCGCATTAATTAACGCGTTTATAATATCTGAATTCTTGCTTACTCTATACAGTGTAATACTAATTGATCTCACATTTGGATCTATAGCAGCCTCTCTGAGCACAGCTGTAATGTAATCGAATCGTTGATACGGCAGGTGAAGCAGCACATCTTTCCGATCGATTACGGCAAATTGGCTATTCTCATTTTTGAATTTGATGTGTCTAAGAACTGATTTTTTTTTGTAAACCAAACTCTTATCGTCGGTAGTAGGAAAAGCCAAAAGATCCTTTTTATTATGATATTTGCCACTGGCTATAATGTTAGAGTCTCCTTTTATTTTTAGTTGACTCTTTAAAAAGAGCAACATATCTTCAGGCATATCTCGATCATATAACAGACGGACATAATTTCCTTCCTTTCTTTTCTTAACGGATTTCTCCATTTTTTCCAAGAGCCCTTTCGAGAAATCATCATCAAAATCTAATTCGGCATCTCTTGTGATCTTAATTGAAGAAGCGTAACAAGAAATAATGCTCAATGTTCTAAACAGCTTGGGAAGCTTATATCTAATAATATCGTCGATATAAAGAACTTTGGTTGAGTCTTCTGATTTTAAAACATAAAATCTGTTGATCGATTTAGGTATTTCGATTAACGTGAACTTAGTCTCCCCACTTTCCAATTTCAATTTCACCAACAAGTATATGGCGTTGTCATTCAATTCTGGAAATGAGTCTACCTGCCCCAACATGATGGGAACAAGCTTAGGCCTTAAGACCTGATAGAAAAATTCTTTTACCTCATTCTTATCCTGAGATGGAATTTCACGATCAGAAATTAGCTCTATATTCTTGTTCTTTAGCTCAAGTTTTAACCTTGCATACACTTGATCTCTTCTCTCCTGAAGTTTTCTTATAGTATCTCCTACTTCATACAGCACTTCATTTGGATCCTCTTCAAGCTTCGCCTTGGTTTTTTTACCAAGATCAGCCAGTCTTGTTAAACTGGCCACTCTAACCCTAAAAAATTCGTCTAAATTATTAGAGAAAATGCCTAAAAATCTCACTCTTTCTATCAGAGGGACTGTCTCATCTTCTGCTTCTTGAAGCACTCTCTCATTAAAAGAAAGCCAACTTATTTCTCTATTAATATATTCCACTAGAAAATCTAATATACACTATCCTACAAATTCAAACTTCACGTAACAACTTCTTCAATTTTCAGGCTCAATTTAACCTTACTTATTCATTTCTCTCCTTCCCTATCCTAAAACCTATGGAAAACATTCCTGAAACATGCTTAGTAGCCTTCGGATTAAAAACAGAAACGACGTTATCTGTATGCAATCCCAGTTGAACAGGTCCAGCATTGACTATTAAACCAACGGGTATTAGTACATCTTTCATTCTGAATAGCTGCACTCCTCCTCTTAACAATAAAGTATTTCCAAGACTTTTAGAAAACAAAGCTCCACCGCTTGTGAAATTTTGGTCAAAATTCTTTCTACTGCTTAAAAATGCACTAACCTTTACACTTTCTGAGACATTGTATATTCCCTTCACAAAGAATTCGCTATTCATCCTTGTAGAAAACTCTTTCATGTTTTCGGTGGGGGAAAATAAATCAGAAATGGAATCTCCAAACTGCTCAATGCTTGATTGAGCTGAATCTGGTTGTGATAAGAAGTCACTCAGTTCATAACCTGAATAGGTAATTTCCTGCTCTGACAATTCATAGTTTTTTAGATCATTTTTCCAGTTGATTTTCCCCAAATTTCTGGCAGATGCTTCAATGGTAAATGATTCTACTGGAGAATAGGTTAACCCTAAATCCAATCCAATACCGTTATTCCCTTTTCCCGAAAATGGATCAAACATCTGGGGATCAATCTCATCTTCAAACTGCCCTGTTCCCGATGTAAACACACTAAAACTACCATCAGCTGTGATGTGGTAATTATCCGCATTTGTACGCAAGCCAAAAACACTTTCTTCTGTATATACCGTAGCTGCTCCACTATTCATCCTTGCATTTAATCCCAGGTTTAAAGTATTATCTAAAAGGCTAACCGAACCACCTAAGAAATAGGATCCATAACTGATCATGTTGGTCCCTGTACCATCCATCGATACTCGTTTACCAATGACATCTTCATGTCCATTTCCTTTCCATAATAACTCCAATAATCCTTTAGAGTATCCCAGTCTGCTCTCAAAAACTGCAGTAGCTCCTGCTCTAAGTTGAACGTTTCCAAATTTTACTCCAAGCCCTATTAGATCCGTATGGAACTCTCCAAAAAAGTGGTTTGTATCCTCTAAATCGTCTATCAAGCTTGAAACATCAATTGATTTATTCGTTACAGCATCATTGTACGAAAAACCAGTATGCCCCGCTTTTAAGTGTATACCTGACAACAAGGGCACATAAAAAAAGACTTTTTCTTTGCTTTGTAAAGCAGGATTATAGTGCCACTGACTTGATGGATTCCAGTTAGTTAAGTAATATGTATTAACTTGACTATAAAATTCTGAAGTAAACGCCAGAAAAAGTATGATTATTAATAGTTTTTTCATAGCTCTGCGGTTCCATAAATTTTAACTCCCAACTCAAGATCTAATCCTTGATTTTCTTTAATCTTCACTGCCTGCTGCAAAGTTGATTGGTTTGAATTAATAATTGCATTAAACCTCACACGTTTTGCACTCTCTAACCTTTCTGCTTTTTCACTAGTAAAGGTGATGAAAGTTACTTCTGATGAAGGGGTCACCACCTCTCCATCTAAGTTCACCATAGCTGAGGAAATAATCCTCTCATCGTTCAGGAATAGACTATCTATAACTGTAGAAGTGCTGTCTATGAAGAATGCCTGTAATTCAATGTCAAGGGGGAAACCATTGTCAGTATTCAATCTAAATTCCAAAGAATCTATTTGAGCGAATTCCTCAAAGGAAATGTTGATATCTGTAGTGTCACTGATTAAAACGTTCAAGACATAACCGTTCAAGGGCAAAACCACATCTACATCAATATCGAATGAACTTGTATTTGTAATAAAATTAGGCTGGCTTGGCAATGGAGGCCCTGACGGATTCGATTCAGCCGTGATATCAAAAATAATATCTACAGGAGCTGGATCAAACAATGGAGTGACGTCAGAATTGTCATTATCAAACGAAAATGTTTTCATCTCAGGCTCTCCTCCTATCGTTAGTTGTCCTTCTAAACTTACGTCAGCCAAAAACAGCTGAGTTTCAACTCCCGAATTTTGGTTGACACTTACTACATTTCCTAACTCAATATCAAAAGGAAAGCCAAACGAATTGGTAATGTCTAGATTGATAATTGCCTCAGTTAGTCCAAACTCTCCATTTTGAATATTCTGAAACAAATTCAGATTGATCGTGTCATTATCTCCCGTCAAATCGAGGTTTCCAAAATCACCAATCACATGCTCAAACTGCAAATTGGACAATGTCAAATCCACTGAAATAAAATCTCCAGCTATTGCTGTATTTGACGAATTGTCACTTAGAGTAAGCGATACTGTGAATGTTATTTGATTTGTAAATGGTGGAATTAGCGTAGGTTGGAGCTTATAACCTGCCAAATCAATTGAGATTTCCTCTGGAGTGTTTACTGGCTCACCGCCATTGATGTCGATCGTTACAATTTGATCATTTTGATCTAAGAGCTCATTAATCTGAAGTTGTCCGCTTACATTTTCATCTTGTAACCGAGTCAAACTCATAGATAAGCTACCACTTTCTATGGCTATTTCATCAATTTTAACTTCAGCAGGTGCTAGTTCCAATTCTACTGGAATCGCTATACCTGGAAGATCAATTGGTGTTGGGCTCATATCAAGAGTTTGTGCCTCAGTAGCTCCTAATTGTACTGTTTCAGACACACTCTGACTCTCTATGACAACTATGTTTTCAGGTGAAAATGAAAATAGTTCTCCTTTATAATTCAAGGCCACTATTCCGTCATCTAGAATCAAAATTTCTTCAGGATGATTTAATTCGGTTAACACATCATCAATCTTAATCTCTGTAGAAACTAACGGAATAGCTAAGACAGGACTCCAGTCTTCCAATTCAAGATCCTCATAATTACTTTTCCTACAACCACTAAACATAATGGCTGAAAGCACTACCGCAAATAATAGTCTACTCATTGTATCGCTTAATTAGTTCATCTGTTCCAACTTCGACTCAATCTGCAATACCATCGCCTGCGCATCGGCTAGTTTCTTTTTTTCAGCAGCTACAACCTGTTCTGGTGCATTATTTACAAATCGATCATTTGATAGCTTTTTCTCTACACTAATCATGAATCCTTTGGTGTATTCCAATTCTTTCTTAAGATTCTTTTTTTCCTCTTCCTGAAGCTTATCTCCAAGTTCCAATGAAACCACACCGTTCTTTCTAGGTAGGCTATCTTTTCCATCAGAGATAATCTTAATATCACAATTTCCCAACTTAGAAAACAAACTAGAATAATCCTCCGCTATCGTCCCAGAAATATTCACACTTCCTTGCAGTGCCTCCTTTGGGCTAATTCCATAACTATTTCTTTGGTTTCTTACTTCAGAAATAATTTCGATAACCACTTCCCATTCTCGTTCCAAAACTTCATTGTTTGATTTATAAGTAGGCCAAGACGCAACAATTAGTGCATCTTCCTTATTGGGTCGATTAGCGAGTCCTTGCCAGATTTCTTCACTTAAAAATGGCATAAATGGATGGATAAGTTTAAGCACACTTTCAAAAATCGAAATTGTCGCTTTCAATGTTTTGGCATCAACTTTTTCTTCGAAAGCTGGCTTTACTGCTTCCAAATACGTTTGACAGAAATCATCCCAAACGAACTTGTAAGTGGTCATTAAAGCTTCAGACAATCTGAATTTCGAGAAACTATCATTTATTATGTTCAAAATAGTTCCAAACTTAGACTCTAACCAATCTATGGCCATGGCCGCTGCTTCTGTTTGAGACCTATCTTCGACTTCCCAACCCTTTACTAATCTATAGGCATTCCAAATTTTAGTTGAAAATTTTCGTCCTTGTTCACATAACTTGTCATCAAAAGGGATATCATTTCCCGCTGGAGCTGTCAACAATAAACCAACACGCACTCCATCAGCCCCATACTCAGAAATGAGTTCCAAGGGATCTGGAGAATTCCCAAGTGACTTACTCATCTTCCTTCCTTGCTTATCCCTTACAATTCCTGTGAAATAAACATTCGAGAATGGTTTTTCATCTCGGTATTCATAACCTGCCATAATCATTCTCGCTACCCAGAAGAAAATAATATCAGGCCCTGTTACCAAATCAGCAGTTGGATAATAATAGGATACTTCCTTTTCTTCTTTTAGTCCGTTGAATACTGACATTGGCCACAACCAAGAAGAAAACCACGTATCCATTACATCTTCATCTTGTTTCAAGACTGAACCTGCTAAATCAGGATTTCCAGACTTTTCTTTGGCCTTCTCTAGTGCCTCTTCTTTAGTTTTAGCCACTACAAAATCATGTTCACCCTCTCCATAAAACCAAGCAGGGATTCGATGTCCCCACCATAGCTGACGACTAATGCACCAATCCTTGATGTTATTCATCCAGTGATTGTAGGTATTGACAAACTTCTCGGGGTGAAATTTGATTTCTCCATCCTTCACAGATTGCAATGCTGGCTTCACAATTTCTTCCATCTTCACCCACCACTGAAGAGATAATCGAGGCTCAATAACCACATCTGTTCTTTCAGAATAACCTATCTTATTCTGATACGATTCTATCTCTACAAGACTCCCTGCCTCATTCAAGTCTTTTTCGATTTGCTTTCTCACCTTAAAACGATCAACTCCGTCATACAACACGGAATTTTCATTCAAAGTTCCATTTGCATTCATGATGTTAATTGTCTCCAGGTTGTGCTTAGCACCTAAATCAAAGTCATTTACATCATGAGCTGGGGTTACCTTCAAACATCCAGTTCCAAACTCTCGATCTACATAGTCATCAAGAATAATTGGAATCTCTCTATTAATCAAAGGCACAATTGCCGTTTTTCCATGCAAGTGCGTATATCTTTCATCTTCTGGGTGAATACAAATCGCAGAATCCCCTAAAATAGTTTCTGGCCTTGTCGTTGCTATTGTCACATACTCTTCTGAGCCACTAATTTTATAACGAACATGGTATAACTTGGAATTCACCTCTTTGTGAATTACCTCTTCATCAGAAAGCGCTGTTAGCGCTGCGGGATCCCAGTTAATCATCCTTTCTCCCCTATAAATCACCCCCTTTTCATAAAGTCTAACAAAGGTATTTACTACATCATCGTAGTAACCATCGTCCATAGTAAAAGAAGTTCTATCCCAGTCACAACTAGCTCCTAACTTTTTAAGCTGTTCTAAGATTATACCTCCAAATTCTTCCTTCCATTCCCAAGCGTGTTTTAAGAACTCATCTCTTCCAATATCTGATTTCTTGATTCCCTTTTCACGTAATCTCTTCACTACCTTAGCTTCCGTAGCTATTGAAGCATGGTCTGTTCCAGGAACCCAACATGCATTTTTACCAAGCATTCTTGCTCTTCTCACCAGCACATCCTGAATCGTATTGTTCAACATATGTCCCATGTGTAAAACACCTGTAACATTCGGTGGTGGAATGACCACTGTATATGATTCTCTGTCGTCTGGCTCAGAATGAAAATAGTTATTTTCCATCCAAAAGTTATACCACTTATCTTCAGTTTCTATCGGATCGTACTTGCTTGGAATTTCCATTTAAAAAAAATTAGGCTTCAAAGATAAATCAAGTGTCCTAGTGCTGTTATAAAAAAAAAGACTTTTACTCATCTATGAATGTTGACTGAAACATCTCTACTCTACGAGCAATTTGAGACCTCTATCCAAAGAATCAATTTGCAAGTTATTCACCCTCGACACGATCTTTGCTTCGTCTACAAAAAAGAGGTTTTAATCGATATTAAAAACTGTTTAGTCGACACGTAATCATTTAAAACACATTGGCTTTATCTAGGTTTTCACTCCTTTTTTGATTATCTTCGTTTTAGATTTTTACCTAACCAAAATCAATTATCGCGGCTTTAAAAGAAATACCAATTTCTTCTGAGAGAGTACTTATGTTGTTGTGCTTTCTTTTTTTGATGCTTTCATACGTATCCCCAGTTGCGGCATTCTCAATTTATAATCTTAAAGCTGAAGCTACGACAGAATCAAGTTTTTTGAACGAAATCCAAATTGGATTTGACGTTGGTGAATGTGATCCAGTCACCAATAGATATATCATCACCGGAACTCTCGGTTTAACCAATCCTCCAGCTACAGGAAGCTTAATACTAGCAGATTGCAATGGAAACCAAGCGGAGTATTTCGCGCCATTTGCAGCCACTATCGATTTTGAATTGACGGATCTTTACCCTGATGCTTTAGATTGTGATTTAACGGCTCATTTCACAGCAAACCTCACTTGTACAACCACAGAAAATTTCACGGCTCCACTTCCCTGCTGCACGAATCCCACTATACAATATGCTGAGCCCGGTTGTTTTGGCAGTTGTACCGGAGAAATTAACGTTGTCGCTGATGGAGCAGGACCTTTCGACTATCGTCTCATTGATATTTCAGAAACCACCCCTTCATTAGTCGCGCTTTCCTTTGATCAAGTTGAACCTTTCTCATATGACGCAATATGCCCTGGTGATTACACTCTAGTGATTGTAGATGAATATGCCTGCTCCTCTCATACATTTTTTACAATGAGTGGAGGATCAGATTATTCAAATATTACGGAAGAATTATCAAGCTGCTCATCGGTCACTGTTAATGGAGTCGAATACACGTCCTCTCAACCAGTCACAAACAACTATTTAACGATCACTGGATGTGATTCAATAGTACAATCCATAATAACAATCTTACCTGATATTCCTAATACAAATATCAATGTTGATCTATGTGCTGGTCAAACATACACAGAGGGTGCAACCGAATACAACTCAGCAGGCATCTATTCAAACACATACGAAACAATTCAAGGGTGTGATTCCACTGTAATCACAAATATTACTGCTATCCCTGACATTATCACTGTGAATCCTATCTCCATTTGTAATGGAGAATCGTATACGGAGGATGATTCCGTTTACACGGTAGCTGGAACGTATCAAAACATCTATGAATCGGTGGCTGGTTGCGATTCAACTGTCACTACTATTCTGGAAATAGTTCAAGAACTCTTTTCTGAAATTGAAGTATCAATTTGTGATGGTCACACACACACAGAGGGTACATCCGATTATTCAACCGCAGGGACATATGAAGAAACATATGAAACCAACGCAGGCTGTGATTCAACCGTCATTACTGTCCTCTCCATTATCCCCGATGTATCCACAATTAATGAGGTTTTCGTTTGCAACGGAGAATCATATCAAGAAGGAGATTCTGAATACACTAGTTCTGGGGTATACGAGACTGTACACGAATCATCGGCTGGATGCGATTCAACGGTTACTACCATGCTTGTAGTTTTACCTCTAATCACTGATATTGTTCAAATATCCATTTGCGAAGGTGAGTCATACACTGTACAAGAAATAGAATATTCTGAATCTGGCACCTACCCCCACACTTTCGAATCAGAAGAAGGTTGTGACTCCCTTGTATACACTGTTCTGAATGTGATTCCTAATGAGACCACCCCAAGAGAAGTTTCCATTTGTGACGGTGACACACACACAGAAGGAGATTCTGAATACGCCTCCTCTGGATCGTATATTGACAATTACTTGAGCTATTTGGGATGTGATTCTATTGTCACTACGCAACTTACAGTTTATCCTGTGTTCTCTGAAATCAAAGAAAGTATTATTTGCGAAGGAAGTTCTTACTTCGAAGGCGAATCCGAATATACCAACCCAGGGACTTACACCACTGTTTACGAAACAATCAATGGATGTGATTCAACGATTACGACAGTGCTTACTGTTAATGAAGAAATATCCACTGCCAATTTTATAGAATTATGTGAAGGAGAAAGCTACTCAGAAGGAGAATCAACTTACGACCAAACTGGGGACTACGAGGATATCTACACTTCATCATTGGGATGTGATTCCATAGTTACAACTACCGTTGTGGTACATCCTTCGGCAGACACAGCCAACAACATTGATATATGTGACGACGAATCATATACCGAGGGAGATTCTGAATACACCACTTCTGGGGTGTATATCGATATCTATCAAACAGTATTTGGTTGTGACTCCATAGTTACAACTTCGCTAACGGTGTTCGAAAATTACAACTACACCAATACAATTCAAATACCTGAAGGGGAATCTTATTTTGAAGGAGGTTCTGAATACACCAGCTCGGGAACTTATACAAATCTTTACCAAACCATCAATGGATGTGATTCACTCGTCACTACCATACTGACTGTAAATGAAGTCTACCTAACTACAAATACAATCTCATTGTGTGAGGGAGAATCGTATTCAGAAGGAGATTCTGAGTACACCGAGAGTGGTACTTATCAGGATTTGTATGCCTCTGTTTTAGGCACCGATTCTTTGGTAATAACAGCATTGACCATCAATCCTGTCTATTTGTTCACCAATGATGCAGCTATTTGTGATGGTGAAACTTACTCGGAAGGAAACTCGAACTATTCAACATCTGGCACCTACATTGATGTTTATGAAACTGTTGCTGGATGCGACTCTACTATCACAACCTCGCTCATTGTCTTTGACAATTTCAATAGCACCAATACAATTCAGATACCTGAAGGAGAATCCTATTTTGAAGGAGGTTCTGAATACACCAGCTCGGGAACTTATACAAATCTTTACCAAACCATCAATGGATGTGATTCACTGGTCACCACCATACTGACTGTAAATGAAGTCTACCTAACTACAAATACAATCTCATTGTGTGAGGGAGAATCGTATTCAGAAGGAGATTCTGAGTACTCCGAGAGTGGTACTTATCAGGATTTGTATACGTCTGTTTTAGGCACTGATTCTCTGGTAATAACGGCATTGACCATCAATCCTGTCTATTTGTTCACCACTGATGCAGCTATTTGTGATGGTGAAACTTACTCGGAAGGAAACTCGAACTATTCAACATCTAGCACCTACATTGATGTTTATGAAACTGTTGCTGGATGCGACTCTACTGTCACAACCTCACTCATTGTCTTTGATAATTTCAATAGCTCCAATACAATTCAAATACCTGAAGGAGAATCTTATTTTGAAGGAGATTCTGAATACACCAGCTCGGGAACTTATACAAATCTTTACCAAACCATCAATGGATGTGATTCACTGGTCACCACCATACTGACTGTAAATGAGGTCTATCAAACTACAAATACAATCTCATTGTGTGAGGGAGAATCGTATTCAGAAGGAGATTCTGAATACACCGTAAGTGGTACTTATCAGGATTTGTATACGTCTGTTTTAGGCACTGATTCTCTGGCAATAACAGCATTGACCATCAATCCTGTCTATTTGTTCACCACTGATGCAGCTATTTGTGATGGTGAAACTTACTCGGAAGGAAACTCAAACTATTCAACATCTGGCACCTACATTGATCTCTATGAAACAGTTGCTGGGTGCGACTCTACCATCACAACTTCGCTCATTGTCTTTGACAATTTCAATAGCACCAATACAATTCAAATACCTGAAGGGGAATCTTATTTTGAAGGAGACGCGGAATACACCAGCTCCGGAACTTTTACTGATCTCTATCAGACTATCAATGGATGTGATTCACTGGTCACCACTATACTGACTGTAAATGAAGTCTACCAAACTACAAATACAATCTCATTGTGTGAGGGAGAATCGTATTCAGAAGGAGATTCAGAGTACACCGAGAGTGGTACTTATCAGGATTTGTATGCCTCTGTTTTGGGCACCGATTCCTTAGTAATAACAGAATTGAGCATCAATCCTGTCTATTTGTTCACTAATGATGCAGCTATTTGCGATGGTGAAACCTACTCTGAAGGAAACTCGAACTATTCAACATCCGGCACCTACATTGATATATATGAAACTGTTGCTGGGTGCGACTCTACCATCACAACTTCGCTCACTGTTTTTGACAATTTCAATAGCACCAATACAGTTCAAATACCTGAAGGGGAATCTTATTTTGAAGGAGACTCGGAATACACCAGTTCGGGAACTTATACTGATCTCTACCAAACCATCAATGGATGTGATTCACTGGTTACCATAATATTGACTGTAAATGAAGTCTACCAAACTACAAATACAATCTCATTGTGTGAGGGAGAATCGTATTCAGAAGGAGATTCTGAGTACACCGAAAGTGGTACTTACCAGGATTTGTATACGTCTGTTTTAGGCACTGATTCTCTGGTAATAACAGCATTGACCATCAATCCTGTCTATTTGTTCACCAATGATGCAGCTATTTGCGATGGTGAAACTTACTCGGAAGGAAACTCGAACTATTCAACATCTGGCACCTACATTGATGTATATGAGACAGTTGCTGGATGCGACTCTACCATCACAACTTCGCTCACTGTCTTTGACAATTTCAATAGCACCAATACAATTCAAATACCTGAAGGGGAATCTTATTTTGAAGGAGGTTCTGAATCTGGATGCGACTCTACCATCACAACTTCGCTCACTGTCTTTGACAATTTCAATAGCACCAATACAATTCAAATACCTGAAGGGGAATCTTATTTTGAAGGAGGTTCTGAATACACCAGCTCCGGAACTTTTACTGATCTCTATCAGACTATCAATGGATGTGATTCACTGGTCACCACCATACTGACTGTAAATGAGGTCTATCAAACTACAAATACAATCTCATTGTGTGAGGGAGAATCGTATTCAGAAGGAGATTCAGAGTACACCGAAAGTGGTACTTACCAAGATTTGTATACTTCTATTCTAGGTACAGACTCCATAATAATTACCATTTTAACTGTCAACCCTACATTTGCGATCACTAATGATATCACAATCTGCGATGGTGAAACTTACTCTGAGGGGAATTCTCAATATTCAATGACTGGTAGCTATTCAGACAGCTACAGCTCTCAAGGATGTGATTCTATAGTAATTACGAACCTAACTGTAGCTCTACTCTCTGTGACCTCCAATGATATTTTTCTCTGTTATGGAGAAACGTACACTGAAGGTGATTCTATTTATAATTTCACTGGGACTTATACCAATTTGTATCAAAATTTACTCGGATGTGACAGTTTGGTTATTACAGAATTACAAATAGCCGAATCAGCCGTTTCTCCACAAATCGTTACACTTTGTCCTGGTGAGACATATACGGAGGGGGATTCAACTTATGATACCTCAGGGATGTTTATGGATATGTATTCTGGTGTTAATGGATGTGATTCGTTGGTTATGACAGAAATCATTATTCTTCAAGGTGAGTCCACAATCAATGATGTTGAGATTTGCGCAGGGGAAATTTATTCCGAAGACAATTCTATCTATTCGACAACTGGAATATATACAGATATTTACACTACGATATTTGGATGTGATTCTACTGTTATTACGGAATTGACCGTCACAGAATCCATCCTCACAGAGCACACTTTTGTAATTTGTGAAGAGGAAGAAATTGATTCTGGAGAATGGTACTACGATGCTACTAATGGAATGTTTATAGACTCGCTGGAGTCTGCTACTGGATGTGATTCTGTTATTCATATATTCATCGAATATCCAGAGGAAGTGCTTCCCAGTAACATATCTATCTGTAATGGACAATCATTTATAGCCAATTTAGATCACTTTGGTACTGATTTCTTAATTCAATGGAACACTGGAGAAAATTCTGAGACCAAATCGTTCAGTGAAGCAGGAATCTACTGGGTTGATATTTCTTCTGAGAATTGCATTTTCCAAGATTCAATTGAAATTACTGTCCATGAAGCACCTACTCTACTTACAACTTCATTGGATTTGTGTACCGGAACAGAAAAGCTTCTTAGCCTTCCAGAGAATAACGGAACGGTGACCTGGGGCAACGGATTCGCTGGCCATGAATGCACTGTCAATGAGGGGGGGATTTATGGAGCTCAGGTAAATAATTCTTGTGGTACTTACAATTATACCTACGAGGTCTTTGAGAAGGATTGCTCCTGTGAAATTTATATCCCAAATGCATTTACTCCAAACTCTGATCAATTAAATGAGGTCTTTTCAATTGTGCATGAATGTGATTTTGTGACCTATGAATTACTCATCTTTAATCGCTGGGGAGAAATCATATTTAGGTCGTCGAATCCTAATAAATCATGGACAGGAGAAGTCAATGGAGGATCTCATTATGCAAAAGATGGAATGTATAATTACCTTCTAAAATATGATACTTTAGATCAGCAAAACAGAATAATCTCTAACAAACGTTACGGCTCAATAAGCCTTTCCAGATGAAATATTTCTGTTAATTCTATTAATTTATCGTTAATTAAGTCAAGGATCTCTTAATTTTTGAACCCAATGCTGGGACAACGTGTAGTATTGAGTAAATATTTAAATCTACACAAATGAAACATCTAATCATTCTTATTTTTTGTTGCATCGCAACACTTACACAAGCCCAGTCTCCAGTTTATTTCGCAGACGCTGCAATAGACACAAACACAGAAATCTATGACTTTGGTGAGATCGAACAAACAGATCGCGGAGAGTTTATTTATTGCGATTTTGAGGTAAAGAACATAGGCAATGCTCCACTAATTATTTCAAAATGTAAAGGTTCTTGCGGATGCACAACCCCAAAATGTGATACAACACCCATTTTAGCAAAAAAATCCACAAAAGTCAAAGTAAGATATGATTCAAATAGAGTGGGTCCTTTCACCAAAACTGTAACCATTTACAGCAATGCGAGTAATGAATCTGAGAAAGTATTAAAAATTACGGGCACGGTAATTGCCAAATAACTGGAAATAGTGTGTTAATGTCTTGTTAAAAGGAGAATTTCTTGAACAACTCTCACATATATTTGAGACACCAAATTGAATATAAAAATTAAATAATACGAAAATGAAAAAGTTAATTTTAGGATTAGGATTGCTACTTGCCTTCACTATTACTGTTGATGCTCAGACCCCTATGGGACCTGCGATTGAATTGGATAAAGATGTACATGATTACGGTGATATTGAAAACGGAGGAGATGGAACTTGTGTGTTTACTATAACAAATGTTGGTTCAGAGCCATTGATTGTCTCTAGATGTAAAGGTTCTTGTGGATGTACTGTACCTCAGTGCGAAAAAGCACCTATTGCTCCAGGAGCTACTTCTGAAGTAAAAGTGAAGTATGACACAAAAAGAACTGGTCCTATTAATAAGTCTGTAACTATTACTTCTAACGCTGTAAATGAGCCATTAAAAGTGATAAGAATTAAAGGAACGGTAAAGGCAGCATCTAGTGGAACTCCTGTTCTTAAAGATAACGGAGCAGCTCCAGTAAACAACTAATAAGAATGCGCATAAAAGCTAGTATAGCTTTTATCATGATATTGAACTCCGCTATTGTTTTAGGACAATATGCGGAGTTTTCTTTTGATAAAAGAATTCACAAGTTTGATGAAGTCCAAGAAGGCGAACAACTCACCCATACCTTCAAATTCGAAAACAAAGGGCTAGTTCCTCTGATTATTTCTAATTATAATGTTGAATGTGATTGTACAAAAGCAATCTATTCGAAAGAACCAATCATGCCAGATGATCATGGTGAGATTACCATTACGTTCGACACAAAAGGAAAAATAGGCTGGCAGTACCGAAAAATCCAACTTCATGCCAACACAAAAAAATCACCCTACTGGATTGAGATTCGAGTCAAGGTGAATAATTAGTCGACTTGGGAAGTTCCAAGCTAGTATTAAAAAAATAGACTCTGCGCAGTATACAATCTTTATGACAAAAAAAAGGAGAAGCCAAAGCTCCCCCCCCCTTTTCAAACTAAAAGTCTCAGTTTCTTTTATTTCTTAATCAGCTCTTCCGAGTAAATTCCACTGGTTGTTCTTACAATCAATGAATAAAAACCAGGATCATAATCAGCTACGTCGAACTCTAATCTAGTTCCTACCTTTCCTTCATGTGTAGCAACCAATTTTCCAGCTACATTATAAACCGCTACAGACTGGATATTGTCCTTAGACTGCAACACCACATTGTCAATGGCAGGATTTGGATATGTGCTTATATTATCCTCATTTTCAATTTCAGAGACATTATCTGGAGCACTACAAACAGCTCCAGGAAGTTCTAATGCACACATCACTCTAGGCAACATATATCCTTGAATAGTATCCAAATAAGCTAAGCCTTTAGCCTCAGACATATCTGGGTTTGAAACTAAATTGGCTTGATGTGCCGTAACAGGTTGTTCACCTACCATTCCAACAACTGCCATCGAAATCGGAGATTCTGGATCCCACCATTCCCATGGAGATGATTGGTTTTGCAAGTAATCTCGTAAAGGAAGTAAAACTGGATATAGCCCTTCAGGGCTATCATTAATTGTTTCCATCGCTCCAAATGATACCCCATGTGTAGTTCCATATAATGCTCTGGCAGCATCTGTATATGGATCTCCATCAGGAATCATTGCGAATGAATCATTGTTTCCTAAGTCATTTGCCTTCTTAATAAAGAAATTTGATCCCATTACATCAGCTACGGGCTGATCGGTCGTTGGAACAATTACAGTTCCTTCTGTGAATGGGGCGAAGTCATCTCTGATCGTATGAAAAGAAACCATGGGCACATCACCCGCTTCTAACCAAGATTCATCAGCTAAAGCTCCTCCAGCATTTATGGACATGTGTACGTCTGAGGAAATATTATCAGCATTTTTATACAAAGTTACTTGACCATTTAATCCTTCTGGATTTCCTACCTGCAAAGTGTCTATGTATGAAATTGTAGCATCAAACTCGTTTGGTCTAAATTTCGGTAAAAATAATTCTACAGAGGGCTTGTCTAAAGTAGTGTACGCCTGAGCTACATATCCTCCTGAGCCTTGACCATACAATACTATTTTAGACACGTCTATAGCGTAAGTCTCATCCACAGCCTGATCTCTTTTTAAGAACCTAACTCCATGTTTCACATCATGAATGGCTCTATATACTGCGTTCAAGAGTGTTCCTGTACGTTCTTGGATCGTCTCTGCTATAGGGTTCCATCCCAATCTATAATCAATAGAAATGGCTACATATCCCCTTTTTGCCCATTGCATGCATAGTTCCACACCAGTAAGGTCCTCTTTTCTTCCTGTTGGAGTTCCATTCAATGGTGGTGGAAGAAAATTTCCTGTATGAATGAAAATTATAACTGGTCTCTCTACTTCGGTATCTACAGTTTGGTCTGGCTGATAAATATCCATTGCTATGTCCGTCACCTTCACATCAGTTGATGTGTCTAAGGCGTCAAAATATGCTGCCGGAATTTCTGTGCCAGTAGCCACTGCTGTCTGCAATTCCAGGACATTTGCAGCTGTATTTTCACCTGCTAGATTAGAAGTAAGGAAATCAATGTTAGTCGCATATGTCACTGTAGACATAACGATTTGATCATCTGTAAAAATTTCATCATGGTATCTCGTTTGAGCGTATCCTAGTTGCAACGCCAAAACAAAAAAACATGAGAATAGGATGTGTAAAGTTCTTTTCATTTTATTTAAATTGATTAGTTAGTATATTAAAATTATTTCATTTTATGATTGAAGTCATAGGTAATCGAGAAATAGGCCAATCTGCCTACTTCAGGACCACCATAAACTTGAATATTTCTATTATCAAAAACCGTGCTTTCCTTAATCCCATTAACGGAATCAACATCCCTAAACAATGGCATTAAACCTAAAATATTGGATCCTCCAAGTTTAAATGTTGTATTCCATTTTGGAACGATCAAATTTACTTGAGCATCTACCATATCATATGTAGGAATGAATCCTGTAAATTGTGGAGAGCCTTCAAATGTAAATCCTTGAATCCATTTATAATTAACTCCAAACCCAACATTTTTAATCTTATTGAACAAGGTCAACTCCCTTCCAGAAAAACCTAAATTAAACTTGTGCTCAGGAGTATTAAATGCTGGTATAATTGGATCAGCATTTGCACTCGTAAGTTTGTTCCAAGAGTAGTTACCACTCAGATTATACTTTTTAAAATAATAATTTACGCCTATGTTTAGGCCTTGAGTAACTACCGTTTCAATAGAGTTAGAAGCTACCCTGAACACTTGAAGACCGCCATTTGGAAAACCACTTGCCTGATCAAATTCTCCATTTAATCCAATATTGTATCCAATAAAATCTTCGTAGAACGTCAAGTAATATCCTAGATCAAAATAAACGCGCTCCCATTGTGTTCCTCGATAGCCAATTTCTATCGTCTTTGCTTTCTCAGGACGAATTTTCTCCACGTTAAAATACTCAAGTTTTTCAAGTCCTTCAGCTAAAGATGTCGAATTTCTATATTCTGTGAAGCTATCAGTAGTAAATAATGAATCTTTTCCCGACTCAAATCTCCCGTCAATATTTCCTAATAAAATGGCTCTTCCAACATCATAGAACAAATATTGATCAGCTAGAGTTGGGTTTCTAACTGCAGACGAGAAGGTCAATCTATAAACATTGTTCTTATTTGGTGAATAGACAAGAGAAGCAGCTGGAGAAAATAAGTAATCAAAATTTTCATTTTTGTCAACACGCACCGTCAAGTTTAGTTTCAGCTTGTTTTCCACAAATTTCTTTTCTAATCCCGCATATATACCAAATTCCTTATTAGTAATAACCGTTCTACTACTATCAGTAGCCACTCTTTGACCAGATTCATCTAATACAAAATTCCCTAACTCATCTTTAAGGTAGTCATAAGATAATGTGTCTTTAAATATAGTTCCTCTAGATTGCGGGCGATACATTCTGGCGTTTCCACCAAACCGATAATCTGCCCATTCCTTTTCTAGTTGGTATTCGCCATGAATATGATAAAGGGCACTTTTATCGTAAAAAAGACTTCCACCTTGAGTAAATTCCTTAGTGGTTATCTCATTGAATAAATTATCAAACCGATCTGTTCCAGGTTCGTAAAATGGACGCAAAAAAGATCCAGATAGCTGATTAACCGCATTTAAATTTTGAAGATACAGCTCATGGAAATAATCAAAATCAGTTGCAATCCAGTTTAACATCTGCTCATTGTAAATCCGTTGACTTTCCCCTGGATCACCAGCAGCAACAGCCAAAGCAAAAATCTCATCTTCCATTGGATTGGCATCTACAATCGGATCAATCTGATTTTGCCACAAATTACTAAAGAGGTTATTCCATTCTCCAGTTTCACCGCTGGCCTCTTGCATTCGAATAGCCGTAGTCACAATATCATAAGTATCCCCAGCGTCCTCGTTAGTCGCATACCCTCTAATAAACCATTTACCTGGATTACTTAGCTCTAACTGGTTTTGAAAGAATCGAATATTGTCTAATCTATATCGATTATCTCCCTGGTACACTGTACTTCCGGTGCTAAATGAAAAATTATATGTCGCCAGTAGATTCTTATTCAAGTAATAATAAAACCCCGTATTAAACTTTAGATTTTCAGTATCATAATCCACTAAATCTTCCTCTTTATAACCGTTCCTATACCAAACAGAAAGCCCTTTAAAGTCTAATAATTGATCAGTAACACTATTGTTTGTAGCTATTGGTTCATCTCCATAAATATTTACAGCATCAAAACCAAAAGGGTGAGTCGCGCCATATTCAGAGCCATCAATTGGTCCATAATTTGTAGCTTCCCAATCATTGGCCTTCATACCAAAGATGTTAATCTTATACCCAAACTTATAATCCCCTGCTTCATTCGTAAAATAATCAGCCCATCGTACTGCTACTTCTCCTAGATTCCTTTCTCCTATCTTAAAACTAGCACTTAACCCTGGAAAGTAAAAAGGATCCTTTGTTTCCATATTTATTACACCATTAAAGGCTCCAGGACCATAAAATGCAGAACTAGCCCCTGCTACTATTTCTACTTTTTTCACGTCCAAATCAGATGCTCCTAAAAAATTACCTAGTGAAAAGTTGAGCCCAGGAGATTGATTGTCCACTCCATTAATCAATTGAAGCGACCGTACCGGTGAAGTACTATTAAACCCTCTGGTATTAACCACCTTGAAACCAAGACTTGCAGATGTCAAGTCAACTCCTTTTAAATTTCCCAATCCCTCATAAAAATTACCAGATGGCGCTTCTTTGATGGCCAAGATATCCATAGTTTCTATGGTAAGTGGTTGTTGTTTTTGCTTCTCTGAGATACGATCACTTACAATATCGGCTTGATCGATATTTACAGTTGTAGGTACAAGTTTTATTACAATTTTAGTGGATCCAGTTTCAAAATACTGATTAAAAGTCTCATAACCAACAAATGAAAATTCTAGCGTAAGTGGAAAACTTAAACCTTGAAGTTTGAATTCTCCATCAAAATCTGTTGTTGTTCCTGTCTCAGTTTCATCTATAAGCACATTAACAAATGGAACAGGTTCTCCATTCGAATTGTCCTTAACCACGCCTTGTAATTGATTCTGACATTGAGTCGAAAAGCCTCCACAAATGGCAAAAAACAGCAGCAAAGCCGTTTTTATTTCATAAAAGCTGAAATGTTTGATCATATTCTTTCTTTGGGTTAAGAAGGTCTAGAAGCAGGCGAAAATGTTATGCGTGCATACTATTAGGTGTGAAAATACAAAGAAATCTACCAGCTATATCACGTTAATCTGCACATTTTCAAACAAGACAATGTCACCAGATCTAAGCTTTTTTCTTTTTTGGGTTTCGACTTCTCCATTAACCAAAACATATCCCTCAGTAATCATCATACCTGCTTCTGCTCCACTTGAGATAAGACTTTCGAACTTTAATAACTTGTTAAGCTCAATGTACTCCTTAGTCAATGGAAATTCTCTTATATCACTCATATATAGCAGGATAAGAAGTTGGATTTGCGTCATTCATCATATCGTAAACAACGTCGAAAATGTCTTCAACAGATGGTTTACTGTAGTAATCGCCATCAGTTCCATAAGGAGGTAAGTGTGGTTTCGCTGCAATAGTAACCGGTTGAGAATCTAAATATTTCCAGGCATTTTGCTCATTCACTATTTTATCCAATAGATACGCTGAGGCTCCTCCCGGAACATCCTCATCAGTAATAATCAATCGATTTGTTTTCTTCACAGATTCCACAATTTCGTGATCTACATCAAAAGGAAGAAGTGTTTGTACATCGATTAATTCCACGGAAATACCCACATGCTCCAATTCTTTTACAGCGGCCATACAAATATTAAACGTGGAGCCATAGCTAACCAAAGTTACATCAGTTCCTGATTGCACTGTTTCAACTTTTCCTAGAGGAACAGTAAACTCACCTAAATTAGTCGGAAGAGATTCTTTTGTTCTATAGCCATTTAAGCACTCTACCACAAGAGCCGGTTCATCAGCTTGCAATAACGTGTTGTACATTCCAGCTGCTTGAGTCATATTTCTAGGCACACATACATTTATTCCTCTTACAGAATTTATAATGGCTCCCATCGGGGAACCAGCATGCCAGATTCCTTCCAATCGATGCCCTCTGGTCCGAACAATCAACGGAGCTTTTTGTCCTCCATGCGTTCGATAATGCACTGTAGCCAAGTCATCGCGCATAATTTGTAATGCGTAATACAGGTAATCCAAATATTGAATTTCAGCTATTGGTCTTAATCCTCTCATAGCCATTCCAATTCCTTGACCAAGGATTGTTGCTTCTCTAATTCCTGTATCAGAAACTCGGAGTTCACCAAATTTTTCTTGCATTCCCTCCATAGACTGGTTAACTCCACCAATCTTTCCAGTATCCTCACCAAATGTGAGCACTTCTGGTCGTTTTGAAAAAATCTTTTCAAAATTATCTCTTAGTACAATTCGTCCATCCACCATTTCTGGTTCAGCAGGGTATTGAGCAGGGATATGCAGAACATTAGATACTTTTTTCTCAGATTGACTATATAAATAATCTGAATATTTCGCATGGTTAACAGCCTGATATTCCTTAAGCCACATTATCACTGCCGTTTTTTCTTGTGACGTCTCCGAAGAAACAAGTCTTAATGACTTTTTTACAGTGGATACAATGCTTCTTCTTAGAGGTTCAGTGTCCGATTGTAGTTTCTGCACCAATTGAACTATCTCACCCTGTGCTGATACAGCTACAAGTGGATTTAAAATAGCTATGGCTTCTTGTGCCTCACTATCTATGCCAGCCCTGAACTCAGACCAAGCTTCCTTTTGTTGAGCACGTACTTCTTTTTTAGCAGCCTTTCGTATTTCATCAAGCTCTTCTTGTGAAGCAATTTTTATCTCTTGAATAAACTCTCCGAACTTTCTGATGCAATCAAATTCCTCCGCCCATTTCAAACGTTCAGGCGATTTGTATCTTTCGTGAGAACCAGATGTTGAATGTCCTTGAGGCTGAGTAACATCTTCTACATGAATAAGAACAGGTTGGTGTCTACTTCTACATACATAAACTGCTTCTTCATATACCTTCATAAGATCGGGGTAATTCCAACCCTTTACATTGAAGATCTTCACTCCATTTTCACCTGGAATAGGATCAAATCCAGCAAGTGCTTTGGAAATACTTGCTTTAGTAGTCTGGTATTCTTTTGGAACTGAAATTCCATAACCATCATCCCATACACTCATGCACATAGGCACTTTTAATACCGATGCAGCATTCATTGTTTCCCAAAACAACCCTTCAGAAGTACTGGCATCACCTATGGTTCCAAAAGCCACCTCTTGTCCACCATTTGTGAATTTCTCAAAACCTGTTTTTAAATCCTGATTTTGCTTATAAATTACTGATGCTTGAGCCAATCCTAACAACCGCGGCATCTGACCTGCAGTTGGAGAGATATCCGCAGAGGAGTTCTTTTGCTCCATTAGATTCTTCCACGAACCATCTTCATTCAAGCTTCTCGTTGCATAATGCCCTCCCATTTGTCTTCCTCCTGAAGAGGGATCTTTTGTGACATCCGTATGCGCATAAAGTGCGGCAAAATATTGCTTTACAGACAACTCCCCTATCGCCATCATGAAAGTCTGGTCTCTATAATATCCACTTCTAAAATCACCGTTTTTGAATTGTTTAGCCATAGCCAACTGAGCTACCTCTTTTCCATCTCCAAAAATTCCAAATTTGGCTTTACCTGTCAATACCTCTTTTCTTCCCAGCAAGGATGCTTCACGACTAATGCACGCAATTCTATAGTCTTCTAATATTTTATTTACGTGAGGACTAGAAGCTCCTGCTGCAGTTGATTGAGTTATTGTTTCCGCCATTTATGTAGATAATTTAAGTGATCCTTTCGTTCCAAAGATATTCCCGAAAAGATTTTGCAAAAATACGCCTTAGCAAGGCTATTGTCAATGGTGAAATGTTAATGGTGCTATTCTATTCCGAAATAATCACCAGAATTACTGTCACTAGCAGTGACTCATTTGTAATCAAAAGTTCTACTGTTCCTTTGGAGCAAAGCGATCTAAAACCACAATAAGAGCTATTCCAATAAGTGCGCATATAATCGCCGTAGTCAACTGATTGTCACCAAGTCCCAATTCAGAAAACCTAGCGGGAGAAACATTCTCCAACACTACTGGAATGATCTCTTCCTTATTGGTTCCTGGGTGTTTCGTAAATGTCTCCAAGACATTTTTCCAAGGATAGATCTTATTTAAACTTCCTATTAAAAAGCCTGTAAGTACCGCAATAGTCACACTCCTGTGATTCTTAAAGAGCCAATTAAGGGCTTTTGAGAACAAAATCAGACCCGTCAAACACCCTATAATGAAAAGAATAATGATTTTTCCAGAAATAGCCAACTCTGCCCACTCTGAAGCCATAGCTGATTTCACACTGCTACTAAGCGCTCCTAACACAGTTGTGTACATTCCCATCAATAGCAAGATAAAACTTCCTGAAATCCCAGGCATTATCATAGCTGTAATAGCCACTGAGCCACTTAAAATAATATACCACCAGCTTTGACTCCCTTCAGTCGGGGCAATGGTGGTTATGTAATAGGCAATTATTGTTCCCAGAACAATTCCTAGAATACTTCTGATATCCCATTTCCCTACTTGTTTTCCCATCAACCAAACAGATGCTAGGATAAGACCAAAAAAGAACGACCATAATAAGATAGGATGATGTTCCAATAGATATTCTACACCAACCGCTAATGATATGAGACTAGTGAATATCCCTGCGAATAGCGTTAATAGAAACCCACCGTTTAACCTGTCCCAAAATGCTTTAAATCCTTCTTTCTTCCAAACTACCAGTAATCCTAAATTGAGCCCAGAAAGCGTCTGGAGTAATTCTTCATAAATTCCGGTAATAAAAGCAATTGTTCCTCCAGAAACTCCAGGAACAACATCTGCACCGCCCATTGCAACGCCCTTTAAGAATAGAAATAAGCGATTTATCGGTAGCATTGTTTAATCTAATAACAATTAAGAGAATCATCAACATCTGAAGCATACCCTTTTACGCCACCAGACAGGTTATATAAATTTGTAAACCCATGTTTCTTTTCGAGCATGTAAATTACAGCCTTCGATCTGTTTCCAGACTGACAGTGAAAAATTACAGGTACATCTTTTCGAATTTTATCTACGCTTCCTAAAATCTCAGCCATGGGTATATGCTCCCCATTGATACTACAATATTCTACTTCGAACTCTTCTCTAATATCAATTAGTTGGAGATCTTCTTTATTATCAATTTTTTTTTGATATTCTTCCGGAGTAATTTCTTTCATCAGAACAACAGATTATTTAGGAGCTCTTAAATTTACTATATCTTCAGGCAACCAGTTAAAGAATGTATCCCCTCTAAGTCCCGCTCTAAGAGTTTCTAAAGGAATGACATCATTCGGAGCAATATTACCCAAATTAACGTTATGCCCTAGAAGTTTGATGAACCATACCTGCTGAGGCTTTTTAGGAGCCTCCCATAGTATTTGATCTCCATCTAACTTAGCTAATATCTTATTTACCAATATAGTATGAGCAGAACCATTAGGACGGTAAATTCCCACATTTCCGCTTTCTCTTGCTTCAGCAATTACTTTCCAACTTCCTGCCTCGAGTTCAGTCTTCATCATGCTGATCCATTTAGCTGGAGAAATAAGGATTCCTTCTTCTTTAGATCCAACTTCTGACAGTACCTTGTAATTTTTAGATAAGTCTGCAATCAACTCACATTTTTCATCATGTGGTAACACAATTGAGCCGTCAGACACTTCCAAAGTATGTATTCCAAGATGGTCTATAAATTTCTTATACTCGTCAAGCTTGCCTCGCACGTAGAAAGCTTCAAATAAGGTTCCTCCAAGATATACATCCATCTGAGCTTCATGATAAAGCTTGATTTTTTCTTGGGTGTTATTCGTGAAGTAAGAGGTTCCAAATCCAAGTTTAACTAGATCTACATAACTTCCACTTACTGAAATCATGTCTTCAGCTTCTCTGGTAGATAATGCTTTATCCATGATCATATTCACGCCATTTTCTCTAGGCTTCATGGTTCTTTCAGGAATATGAGGTAGGTGTAATTTCATCTATTTTATCTCTTAGAATTCGTTCAAAAGCATTACAAATTCAGGATCCTCCAGAATATCTAGACTGGCAGAAGCTAGCGTATCCTTTACACTTTCATCCTCTACAAGCAGTTCTCGAGCCAACTCCAATGCTTCAGTTCGCTTTCCAATTTTGTGCAAATAAACTACTTTTTTTAACCAAAGCTGCTCATTAGAGAAGGCAGTTTCTATTCCTTCATCCACAATAGTCAATGCACGCTCTAAGTTTCCTTCATTAGCGTATATAAACGCTAATTCAATCCAAGCTTCCTCTACTCCCTCTTCAATAGAAAGCAAGTGTCTTACCGCTGATTTCGCCTCTTCAATTTTATTGAGTTCAGTAAGAACACTAGAAAGCATTAAATGGGCATTGTAATTATCTGGTTCCAATTCAATTGCCTTTCTATAATAAGGCACTGCATTCAAATAATCGAACTGAATTTCTTTCAAGAAACCCAAACCTATGTAAGCCTCAGAAAAATGACCATCAAGTTCCAAAGCTTTCTTATAATTAGTTTCCGCTTGAACGTAATCATTCAAGTTTTCGTAACAATCTGCAATAATGCAGTAATTAAGCGCCATTGGCTCACGATACTTGATTTCTTCATTCAACGCTACCAATGCTTCCTCATACTTTTCTTGTTTAATTAAAGCTTCCGCCTTTTTATAATAAACAAGGGCATAATCTTCCTTAATTGCCAACGCAAAATCATAGCTATCAACTGCTTTATCAGAAAGATCGTTTTCAAAGTGCAACATTCCTAAATAAAACCAGGCCTTCGCTGAATAAGGATGCTCATCTAGATACCTCTCCAGCATATCGATACCTTCAAGTGATTTGCCATTTCTCTTTACACAAGAAGTAAATTCTCTCAGCACTAAATCTATGTTTATCCCAATTTCCAGTGCCTTCATATAGCACTTTAATGAGTTATCTATCTCGTCAATAATCTGATATTGCAAAGCCAATTCCACAAGAACTTCTACGCGGAGGTCTTCGTCAGCATAATCAAACGCTCTCTTATAATAGCTAATAGCTCTTCTAGGTTCCTTCACTTGAGCATATGCCATTCCCAAACCAAATAAAATTTCTTGGTTTGTAGGATCAGAAACTAAAAGTTCGTCCAACAACTTCCTACCTGCTTCAAAATCTCCTAAACTGACAAGAATTTGCCCTTTACGAAGTCGAAGAAAACTATTATTCTCGAAAATAGTGAGACCGTGCTCCACCGCTTTAAAAGCTGCTTTTGGTTTTGACCTCTCTAAATAGTGGTCTATAATTATTTCTAGCTGATCTACATCAAAATATACACTAGAAGAATCTTTAATCATTGAGTTAAACTTCTTTATTAACCCGCTTGAGTTTTGCTCGTCTAAGTGAGCATCTTCATCATCCATCCACATACGTTCACTTTTTAATTAATGCTACTTGCTCAATACTTATGCCATACCAGCATTGAGAGCCAAAATGTCAGTATTCAACACCCAGTCTTTCAAATATAACGATCAATACTCTGTTTATACTATGCTTGCACCATTGTTTTTAACAAAAAACAGCACTACTGTTAATACTGACAAAAACACTTTTGATAAACCTCTGAGCTTTACCTATTGGAACATGTTGAATACTCTTAAATTTGCACGACTTGTAGGGTAAGGTGCCTTCGGTAAAATTTCATTAAAAAAGCATCAATTGACACTTATCAAATCTATTTCCGGTATTCGAGGAACAATTGGGGGGAAAAGAGAGGACAATCTCACCCCTGAAGACATTGTGAAATTCACATCCGCATTTGTAACCTTTATTAAAAATAGATCCAACAAATCTAAAATCACAGTGGTTATTGGAAGGGATGCCAGAATCAGCGGAGAGATGGTCAATCAGTTAGTATGCGGCACACTCATGGGAATGGGTGCAAACATTATTGATCTTGGATTGAGCACTACTCCAACAGTAGAGGTGGCTGTACCAATTGAAAAAGCTGATGCAGGAATCATCTTAACCGCAAGTCATAATCCTACTCAATGGAATGCGCTAAAACTATTGAATGAAAAAGGAGAGTTTATTTCAGCATCAGATGGAGCAGATGTTCTAGCCAATGCTGAAGCTGGAAATGCCAACTATGCGGAAGTATACGACTTGGGAAGCTACAGGAAGGATGACTCCTACATTCAAAAACATATTGACGAAATTCTGAAACTAGACATAATCAATATAGATTTGATCAAATCTACCGATTTAAAGGTAGCTGTAGACGCTGTGAATTCTACAGGAGGAATTGCAATTCCTGCCATGTTAGAAGCCTTAGGAGTTCAACAAATAGAAAAACTTTATTGCAATCCTACCGGCGATTTTCCACATAATCCTGAACCACTAAAAGAACATCTAACGGAGATCTCGAAAGTGGTTCAAGAAAAAAAATGCGACATGGGAATTGTTGTAGACCCTGATGTGGACAGGCTAGCAATGGTCTGTGAAGATGGGAGTATGTTTGGCGAAGAATATACGCTAGTGTCTGTAGCCGACTATGTATTAAGCAAAACACCTGGAAACACCGTGAGCAATTTGTCAAGTACACGAGCCTTAGCTGACGTCACAAAAAAACATGGACAAACATATACTGCTTCTGCTGTTGGAGAAGTAAACGTAGTTACAGCAATGAAAGAGACGAACGCTGTCATTGGTGGAGAGGGAAATGGAGGTATTATTTATCCCGAACTTCACTATGGACGAGATTCTCTGGTAGGAGTTGCATTATTCCTTTCACTTTACGCTGAGAAAAAACTGAAAATGTCGGAACTTCGTGATTCGTATCCACAGTATTCAATGGTTAAATCCAAGGTGAATTTGTCACCTGAATTGGATGTGGATGCTACGCTTTCAGAGATTCAAAGAAAGTACGCTAACGAAAAGCTCACGACCGTAGATGGTGTGAAAATAGATTTTGAGGATGGCTGGGTACATTTACGTAAATCCAACACCGAACCTATTGTTAGAGTGTATGCCGAAGGCAAATCACCTTCTGAAGCCGATTCTCTAGCACAGAAAATAATGAACGAGATAGGTTAACCTTGACCACTAACTTTTGAAATAACTTGATAATGAATCCAGTTTATTTAGACAACGCTGCTACTACTCCTATGGATCCTGAAGTCATTAAGGCGATGATCCCATTCATGGAGACATATTTCGGTAATCCTAGTTCTAGTCATTCGTTTGGCAGGAAAACAAAAACAGCAATTGAGCAATCAAGGAGAAAGATTGCCTCTTTACTAAACTGTGCTCCTGCAGAAATTTGTTTTACCTCTGGTGGCACGGAAGCCGATAATTTGGCTATCCGTTCTGCTGTCA
Organism: Flavobacteriales bacterium; assembly: GCA_965224545.1. Taxonomy (GTDB): domain Bacteria; phylum Bacteroidota; class Bacteroidia; order Flavobacteriales_D; family Sanyastnellaceae; genus ASP10-05a. Next base: position 1,197,202 of record CBDCZM010000001.1, read on the forward strand.
AAGACTTGGACTGCACTAGAATAATAACTACTAGCATAGAACATAGCGCAGTAATTAAGACTGCTGATAATATCCAATCTTTAGGAAAAGCTGAAGTTCTGTATCTAAACCTGGATGAAAAAGGACATGTTGACCTTCGTCATTTAGAAGAGTTATTATCTAATGGAAAGGGAAAAGCTCTTGTGAGTCTAATGCATGGAAACAACGAAATCGCAAATATTCTACCTATCAAAGAAGTAAGTCTTCTTTGTAAAAAATACAATGCCGTTTTTCATTCTGATACTGTTCAGACAATGGGACATTATGCTTTTGACTTGCAGGATTTAGAGATTGATTTTCTTACTTGCGCAGCGCATAAACTTCATGGACCAAAGGGAATTGGTTTTTTATATGTAAATAAAAATTTAAAAATCAAACCCCTAATTATTGGAGGTGGCCAAGAAAGACAATTAAGAGGCGGTACTGAGAATCTTTATGGAATAGTTGGGTTGGCAAAAGCACTAGAAATTGCTAATAGAGAATTAGAGGCACATAAAATCCACGTCAGCGGATTGAAGCAATATATGATTCAACGATGTTCGGAAGAGATTCACGGAACAGAGTTTAATGGCGATTCTGCCAATCCAGATAGTCTATACACTGTGTTAAATATGACCTTTCCTCCCTGTGAAAATGCTGGCATGATGCTCTTCTTGCTGGATCTGGAAGGAATAGCATGCTCAGGTGGAAGCGCATGCTCTTCAGGAGCAGCTAAAGGTTCTCATGTACTTGAATCGATTAATGCGATAAAAGACGGCAGAGCTAGCCTTAGATTCTCTTTTTCTAGATTTACTACTAAAAATGATATTGACTCAGCTGTTGAGAAGCTCATGGAGCTTTGCACGGTGAAGGAATTGGTTTCTTAAACTTTTGTTACTAAAGAAGATTTGATAAACACAATTATACTTTCTAAAGCACTACTTCTTCCACTCTATTAAATGGAATAGTAATCCCTCCTTTCAACACTAGGTGCTTTTTGGAAGCATGCCATAACGTCGTTTCTACAACCTTGGAACCAGTAGCATCGCTAAATATAATTTTGATCTTATTCTTGTATCGATTCCCTAGGATTACAGCTTTTTGAGCAAGCAAATACAGCTTGGTACTTTTTACTAGCGATATCGAAACACTTTTGTTAGGGAAATTTAAAAGAGAAATGTCCTCTTTCTGAATTTTTACAGGAGCTGTTTGAGTCATAAGTTTGGAAAAGTTAGTTGTTACAATTTCCTACGACGACTTTCCTAATAATGTTACTCTCAACCCCTACTAAATATACGAAATGAGCAAAAAAAGGAATAAATAACGCCTGTAAGCGTCATAGCGCCTCACCTTCAAAGTCGAACCTCTTCTATTCTATTAAACGGAATAGTAACCCCACCCTTTAAAACGACATGATTTTGTGAAGCGTGCCAGATGGTCGTTTCTACCATTTTCAACCCAACCGAATCTCTAAAAACAACTCTTATTTTATCCTTATATCTATTTCCAAGAAGGACTGCCTTGTCTAACATGGAATGAAGCTGTTTAACCTTTAATTCTGTCCTAGAAATGCTTTCTTTCGGAAAGGTTAAGGTGTTAATCTCTTCTTTTTCAATCCCTATAACATTTGTTTCTATCATATTCTATCTTGTTTTAATAAGTGAGTATTCTCACAAGATAACGATTGAAGACAAAAATTAGTCTCGAAATAATTCCCAATAGAAAATAACCCTTGAACTCTTAAAAGTATCACACGGTTAGATTGAACTTGTTCAAAGTTGAAATGAATTTTTCGAGCATGAACTATTGGTTTTACTGGCGAAGCCTCATTTTTTCTGGATAGCTTTAGTTCTGCTGAGCTTGTCGAAGTATAGCTATGGAGAGAAAATTGGCTAAAGTTCAGTGAGACCAAGAGGTTATGCGCAGTTTTTTAGTTCGACTTTGAACAAGTTCATTATAAAAAAGCCATCTAACTAGTTAGATGGCTTTATATATCTTATTTCAACTAATCGCCAAAAAGCGACTTCTGCTATTCTACAAATGGATTACTTCGTCATACGCCGCCGCAGCTGCCTCCATTATCGCCTCGCTCAATGTAGGATGCGGGTGAATGGTCTTAATAATCTCATGCCCAGTCGTCTCTAACTTTCTAATAGCAACGATCTCTGCAATCAACTCAGTCACATTGGCCCCAATCATATGTCCTCCTAATAACTCTCCATATTTGGCATCGAACACTAACTTCACAAAACCATCTTTATGACCTGACGCAGAAGCTTTTCCTGAAGCTGAGAATGGGAATTTTCCTATTTTAACTTCGTAACCAGCATCTTTGGCTGCTTGTTCTGTATATCCCACAGAAGCGACTTCTGGCATGCAGTAAGTGCATCCAGGAATGTTATTGTAATCAATTGGCTCAGGAGAATGCCCAGCGATTTTCTCCACACAGGTAATTCCTTCAGCTGAAGCCACATGGGCTAATGCCTGTCCAGGAACACAATCACCTATGGCATAATAACCTGGCATATTTGTCTGGTAGTAATCATTTACTACAATTTTACCCTTGTCTGTAACTATTCCAACATCTTCAAGTCCAATTCCCTCTATATTAGATATTACTCCAACTGCAGATAGCACAACATCTGCCTCTATCTTTTCTTCTCCTTTCTTTGTTTTAACAGAGACCACGCAGCCTGCGCCAGAAGTATCAACACCCGTCACCTCAGAACCAGTCATTACCTTCACTCCTGCTTTCTTAAAGCTTTTTTCAAGTTGTTTACTAACGTCAGCATCCTCTACAGGAACAATTCTATCCATGTATTCAATTACTGTCACTTCTGTTCCCATGGCATTATAGAAGTAAGCAAACTCAACACCAATAGCTCCAGAGCCCACTACTACCATTTTCTTAGGCTGCTTAGGTAACGACATCGCCTCTCTATATCCAATGATTTTCTTTCCATCTTGAGGAAGACTAGGTAATACCCTTGAACGAGCTCCTGTGGCTATGATTACATGATCAGCAGAATACTCTGAAGCTGTTCCTTTGTCATCAGTCACCATTATTTTTTTACCAAGAGCGATTTTCCCAGTACCCATGATCACATCAATTTTATTCTTTTTCATAAGGAATTTCACCCCTCCACTCATACCTTCTGCTACGCTTCTACTTCGCTTTACGATTTCACCAAACTTTGCTTCTGCACCATTCACTTCAATTCCATAATCTGCAGCATGATTGATGTAATCAAAAACATTGGCACTTTTCAATAAGGCCTTTGTAGGAATACATCCCCAGTTTAAACAGATTCCACCTAAAGATTCTCTTTCTATAACGGCTGTTTTTAATCCTAACTGTGAGGCTCTGATCGCAGTAACATATCCGCCAGGACCACTTCCTAAAACTATTACATCGTATTTCATATTCTTTATGATTTTTTTAAGCGTTGCAAAGCTATTAAAAAACCTTTCATTTGATCTTATTTAAACATCTATTCGATCATTAACTCAGGCGTTAAATAAGAAGGCCATATGACCAAAGAATTATCGAAACTTTAATTTCTATGCTATTTTTGGAGGATTGAATACAATTCATTTGAATTCTGAAAAGCACAACATCTTTCGTTATAACGATCATTCCCTAAGTTATCTCCAAGCTGGTCATGGAGATGAGTTAATTCTGGCATTCCATGGTTTTGGTATGGATAGAAATGCTTTCATTTCATTTCATCGATTGATCCAACCTCATCAGAAACTGATTTCTATCGATCTTTTCGATCATGGAGAAAGCAAATCTGCTGACTACTCGGGGCTAACTAAAAATGAATGGAAAATTCTGATTTCGTCTTTTTTAGCACATATTGGGCATACAAACTTTTCGTTGCTCGCTTATAGTCTAGGAGGGAAAGTCGCTCTGGAAACAGTCAATCTATTCCCTGAAAGGGTACGTCAACTTATTTTATTGGCACCAGATGGTTTTAAAAAGAATAGATATTATGAATTCTTAAGTCTTTCCTCATTTGGGAGGTGGACATACAGACGTATTATTAACCATCCAAAAACATTTTTAAAGTTTACTGACTTTCTTACCCATATAAAAATACTCTCTCCTAAGTTAAAGAAATTTGTGCATCATCATATAGGAGACTCAGAACGACGGGAACTAGTATATGACGTCTACAGAGTCTACCGACATTTCATTCCAGACCTACACCTTTTTCAAAGAAATATTGAATCCAATAAAATCTCTATTTCCTTCATATTCGGTAAGCATGATGTGATTATACACCACTCATTAGCACAACGATTTATAGATCGACTTCAAAACAAAGATCTAGCAAAAAAATATCTATTAGATAAGGGACATGTGATCCTAGATGACCAAACAGCAGAATTTATTCTTAAAACAGGTCTTTGGTTTGGGTAACTTTTAAAACCTAAACCATCTTAATCTTGTACATTTGTGGAGCGTGAAGATTTTTAATCAAATAGCGAATATTCAACAACAGCAGAAAAGAGGATTAGCGGTTCTATTGGACCCTGATAAGTTGGGAGATAATGAAAGCAGAAGAAGAATTATATCGATGGCCTCAAACTGTGGAGTAGATCTTTTTTTTGTTGGCGGTAGCTTAATGACAGAAGACCATTTGAATGCTTGTTTTGACGACATTAGGAAGTTTACTTCTATCCCAAGCGTTTTATTCCCTGGAAGCCCTGTTCAATTGAGAAAAGGTGCTGACGCATTACTATTTCTCTCACTGATTTCAGGAAGAAATCCTGAATTACTTATTGGCCAGCACGTTATAGCAGCTCCATTAATCAAACAATATGGGTTAGAAGCCATTTCCACTGGTTACATGCTAGTAGATTGTGGACGTAGTACCACTGCTTCATACATTTCTGGAACTGCTCCCTTGCCATATGACAAACCTGAAATAGCTGCTGCTACTGCACTAGCAGGCGAACTATTGGGAAACAAGGTGTTCTACCTTGACGGTGGGTCTGGTGCAGCAACTTCTGTTTCTTCTAAAATGATTTCAGCAGTGAGAAAAGCTGTTTCTGCTCCGCTAATTGTAGGAGGAGGAATAAGAACTCCAGAACAAGCTGAAGCTGCATACGACGCTGGAGCAGATATTGTAGTTATAGGAACTGCATTTGAGGAAAATCCAGACTTAATTCTGGATATCAATGCCATAAGACACTCTAAGTTTAAAGTTTAATCCAACACTCGTCCAAAACCCTCTTTTCCTGGCAGTCGACAGGATTCGTTCTTACCAAACCATTTGTATCTGCGCTTGGCTACTCCTTTATAGATCCAATCACGAATCCCTTTGGGAATAATTAAGAGCAATTTGACTACTTTTCTCCAACCTCCCATATCAGAAATAAGGTAAAGAACAGCCGTGCTCTGAATATGGGGTATTCCGTTCCTTAAGTAAACTACAGTATCTAAAGAAACAGATTCAGGTATTGAAAGCATCTTTTTTGCCGTCTCCCCCTGCAAAGACGCAATTTTAATAGCATTACTACGATCATTGATTAGGACATATTGAGCCAATCCATTGCACAATACACAAAAACCATCTATGAAGATTATTTTACCTTCCAACACTTTTAAGGAATATTTACAAAATAAACAGAATTAGGTTTGAATAGGGTCATATTTTTGCCAAATTCCTATATGGACCAATTACAATTTGAAATAACTCCTTTAACCTCAGAAATTGATCGCTCGCAATGGAGTGACTTCGTTGGGTACCGACATCCTGTTTTAGGTCTTAGTAACATCGACCACAGACGAAAATTTGGCGCAAAATTGTGGGCCGTTATGTTTAAAAAAGGCTCTCAAATCTCAGGCGTTGCTCTTTTCGAAGAAGTCACATTTAAGTTTCAAGAGAGCTCACTCGACGTTTCTAACTTTGTTAAAAACCTTATTTCGACTATTAAGTTTGCTACTGGAATGAGAAAAATCAGACTTTTACTCTGCGGTGACAAAATTTTAGATGGTGCTTTAGGATTTAAGTTCAATGAAGTTTTCAGCGAAGTGGAGAAGACCAATTACCTACTTAAGGCTGGAATATCAATCACAAAAACCAAAGGTGTAAAACAGCAGTACATACTATTAAAAAGTGGTGAAAAAAGATATTTTCAGCGTCCCTGGATTTATGTACCTACAGAAGAATCATTCTCACTTAACATTCACTGGGAAACATTTGATGAATACAGAGCTGAGCTTAAAAAGAAATATAGAAAACGAGCCAATTCTCTTTTAAATAAAACAGAGCATCTGCGTGTTTTTGAACCTACCCAGAAATGGTGGTCCGACAATCTCTCACAACTCACAGAACTGTATACGATTGCTAGTGAAAAATACAGATTTCACTTTGATCATTTTGACCTTAACATACTCACCGTCCACCTAGAGAACGAGAACCCATGCTGGAGACCCTATGTCTATATGGATGGTGATGATATTGCGGGATATTTTATCGCAGCCAGAAAAGACGAGGATTATTACATACATCTAGCTATTCAACGCTATAGAGAAAACTCCACTTACAGCGTGTATCACCGAATGCTTGTGGACATGGTGAAAATAGGCATTGAACATAATATGAAAAAGGTGAAATTTGGAAGAACCGCTCCTGTAGCAAAATCAAGCTTAGGCGCTCTTCCTATAGAAACATCTATCTTCTTACATTCAAAGAAAGCTTGGAAAAGAGATTTCTTAAATTGGCTTTTTAATAGAACAGATTTTGAACCGGCGGAACTTCGTAACCCCTTCGAAGAACACACTACCTCAGAAAAGAAAAATTAAGACCTAAAATGGTCTTCTTGGGTGGATAGTATATCGAATAATAACTCTAGTTGTTGAGAAATACTTTTGTCAAACACTAATAATCTTTCACATCAAAAGCAACTAAATTAGGGCTATTAGCGTCTGAATTGTATAAATTTGGGAGGACTACAATATTTATTACAATATTTGTTATACTATTTATTACTATTTGTGATTTTCTCTTTATCAAAATCAATGTATATGACACGGCTAATTAGCTTATGTATTATCTTATTTTGCTCACTATTTGCTCATAGTCAAATCATCATTGATAATACTGTAAATGAGAATACAGCCGTAGATGACATTTTATTGGGATCTGGAGTAGTAGCATCGAATATTCAGTTCACTGGAGATGCAAATCAAATTGGCTCTTTTAACTCGAACGGATCTATTCTACCTATTGGTGAAGGAGTAATTTTAGCCACAGGAAATTGTAATCTTGCTTCTGGAACAACAGATTATGATGATCCAGACGCCCCAGGCCCTGGAGGAAACAATCAAGGAAGCTCAAGTTTAGGTGGAGGAAACGACACGGCCTCTGATTCTGATTTAGAAGCGATTTCTAATGCTACCATCGGTGATGCTGCTGTGCTAGAATTTGATTTTGTTGCTACTGGGGAAACCGTGGAATTTAATTTCATTTTTGCCTCTGAGGAATATCCAGAATATGTGTGTGGAACGGTAAATGATGCCTTTGGATTCTTCTTAAGCGGACCTGGAATAGATGGAGGGGGCATGTTTTCGAACAATGCCGTCAATCTGGCAATAGTTCCTGGAACAACTCCTCCCATACCAGTGACTATCAATTCTGTAAACCCAGGTGTAGTAGGCGACAATGGAACACAAAGTAATTGTGATGACATTGATCCAAATTGGGCGGATCACAGTATTTATTACACTGATAATTCTTCCATGTCTTCGAATTCAACAGTTATTGAATATGATGGTTTCACAGTGGTTATGAACGCTACTTACGATATACAGTGTGGTGAAACATATCATATTAAGATGGCTATTGGCGATGGTGGTGGTGATGGTTTTGCAGACACCTCTTTTGATTCTGCTGTTTTCTTGGAGGCATCTTCTTTTTCAAGTAATGCATTTCAATTAGAATTGACAAACGACCTTGGATACGCTCCCAATGATTCTACGGTTTTTGAAGATTGTGGAGATCAAGTATTCAGGTTTACTCGACCGGAAGATCAAACAGCTGCTATTACATTCCCTATTGTAATATCTGGAACAGCAGAAAATGGTGTTGATTATACTGGAATCCCTACAGCAGTAGCATTCGCTCAAGATGAAACTGTGACTGAGTTTCCCTTCACTATTTTTCAAGATAATCTGGACGAGCCATTAGAAAGTGTGACTATTACCTACACTTCTATTTCCTGTGCGGGGGGGACTGTCGATACAGATTTCACCTTTTATATACAAGATATAGAACCGCTGTCTGTTAGCTTGGAAGATGCTAATTCAGATTGCAACACTTCCGCCACGCTAATACCTATAATTGTAGGTGGAGTAGGTGAATATACGTTTGTATGGAATGATGACCATCCTGACTTGGAACGGGAAGTTTCTCCTGGGACCACCACAACATATACTATAACGGTTACTGACGTTTGCAATATTCCTTCAGCAAGTGCAAGCTCAATAGTTACTGTCCCTTTTTATCCTCCAGTAGTCATTGACCCACTTAATGATGTTACCTTGAATTGTGGAGAACCTTTGGAAGTATTTTCTAGCGTTTCTGGTGGAAATGGTGATTTCACCTATAACTGGGTCAAAAATGCAGCAAGCTTGAGCACCGACCCAAATCTCATGACCACACCTAATTTGGCGGGAGAAATAACCTTGGAACTTGAAGATGGATGCCAACAAACTACTTCTGAGAGTTTTGAATTAAGCTTTACTCCAATATCCCTTGACCTTGGGAGTAATCTTACTTTGCAATGCTTAGACGATCTGGAACTGATCCCTGTGGTAAATGGGCCAATTGACAGTTACAGCTACTCTTGGACATCTGATGGAGAGAATGTTGGAAATGAAACTACGTATCAAACTGTGATTACCTCTTCTCAAACAATTGCATTAATAATAACTGACGATTGTAATCAAGAAGCAAGAGATGAAGTGGTTATAGCCATGCCAGCATCACCAATAGATTTGGAAATGACAGAAAATCAGCGAATTTGCTTATCTGATTCTGTTAAACTCATAGGCCTTGCCACTGGAGGTATCGGAGAATTATTTTATGGTTGGCTTCCTACAAGGGAGGACACTGATTTAATTACCGTGTCACCAACCATAACGACTACATACACATTGTTTGTTAACGATGTCTGCAATAATCAAGCTGAAGGCTCAGTTATCGTTACAGTAGATGATCTTCAAGCTGGATTCAACATCAACAAGCTAGACGATCAAAATATTGAGTTTTTCAATGCTACAAATATTCCTGCAGCATTCTCATGGGACTTTGATGATGGTACCACATCTACTGAAGAAGACCCCACTCACTTTTTTGCCGATCCTTACATTCCGTACTTAATAACTTTAACGGCAATTAACGAAATTGGATGTACTGATACAGTTTCATTTCTCATTGATCCACCTCCACTTATTTGGATCCCAAATTCTTTTACTCCTAACAATGATGGAATAAACGAAGCTTTAAAAATAGTCGGTAGCTCTCTTTCAGAATTCAGCATACTCATATTTGACAGAAATGGACATTTAGTATATGAAAGTAAAGATCCTGAAGGGGTATGGAATGGCTCCAGACTAGGTGGAAATTACTATGTGCCAGACGGAATTTATAATTATATTTTAGTGGCTAAGGGAAAAAACAAAGAAGTAATAGAAAAAAAGGGGCATATTTCTGTATTTAGGTAAAGGGGAAATCACAAATCAATTCCTTCAAATCCTTCACCACCTGAGTTTCTTCCGCCTTTTTTCTTTCTCTTTTCTAACTTACCAAAGTTGTACGAAAATGTAAAATAGAGATTTTGACTTTCTCTCTTTCTTCTTCCACTTTGACTAAAGTTTTCTCCAGATGTATTAAAGTTGAACTCACGTGTATTGAATACATCGCTCAGCCTTAAGCCAATGGTTCCTTTCTCTTTTAACACGCCTTTTTTTAGCGCTAAATCTGAAGTAAATACACTCTCTATATTTCCTTGAAGTATAACAAAGGGGGCTCTATATCGTACAGAAGCCTGCGTTTGCCAGCCATTATTTTTCCAGGTAATATTCGTATTTACAGTACCCGCATAACCCTCGTTTCCAAGATCACTATCAACATTTGATCCATCAGAAGCTGTTTTATATGCATTTCCACTTAGCATTAGATTCCACTTTTTCCACTTTTTCCAGGTCAAAATCAGCTCTATTCCTTGATTTATCGAATTATCTAAATTCTGATAAGACACCTGACTCACCTCTCCAGAGACTTCAATAAATCGACTAATTACATCATTTACACGCTTGTAATACAGAGAAGTAACTAATTGAAATAATTTGTTACTTATAGAATAAGACAAGTCTACTGCATCTACATATTCAGGAAGCAGAAAAGGGTTCCCCACTCGTATCTGCAAGGGATTTGAAAAATTGGTAAAGGGATTCAATTGTCTCGTTCTGGGTCTATTAATTCTTCTGCTATAACTAAGCATTAGCTCTTTGCGATCAGAAATAGAATACTTCAAATGCCCACTTGGAAACATTGAATAATAGTTGTTTTCAAAAAGCGAATCGGTAGTAACCAAATAAGACTCCGTGTTTGCTTGCTCTCCCCTCAATCCTAATTGCATTCCTAATTTGCCTAAACTTCTCCCTACAATTAAATAAGCCGCATTGATTTGTTCTGTGTATTCAAAATTATTTGAACGAGAAACCTGTTCTACCAGTTCATCAGAATCAAATGAATTTGAGAAGGCGCTAAAATCATTATTTACGATTCTCAGTGTACTTTTTAATCCAGATTCAATTTTCCAGTTCTCCTTGACTTTATTCTCATAATCTAACTGCCCAGAAAAAAACTGAAAGGTATTATTCAATTTGTTCTTTTCAATGTAATCAAAATCATTGGCTAGATTGTCAAATTCGTTGAATAAACCTTCATCACGAGAAATATAATCTGTAGCTGACAAATCAAGTTTTAATACATTTTTCCTTGGAACAAAATTAATTTCATACCCCAAGTTTAAATCGATGTTTCCACCGTCGGTTTCATTCGTATTCTCTCTGAAATACTCCGTGAAATTAGAAAAGACCCCTTCTGTTTCTTCAGATGTCAAGAAATCTATATCCTCCTTATTATTTCGTTGTCTTAATTGATAAGCTGCATTTGCATAAAGCGACGATTTCTTACTTATATAAAGTTCAACACCTAGCCCAACATTATGACTATCATTGATTCTTTCTCCATTTCCATTTTGATCTAAAATCGAATTAAGGTCTTCATTTTTAGAAGTTCTATCCGTTTCTCGCTCACTGAATCTATTTGAATATCTGTAGCTGTAATTTGCAAATATGTTGTACTTCTCATTTCGTTTGCTTATTCCAAATGAGCCATTGTAGTTATCTCCAGTGGCCACCGATAAGCTCAGGTTACCACTGTAACCTTGCAGTTTATTTTTCTTAAGAATAATATTAATGATTCCCCCCATTCCATCAGGGTCATATTTCGCTGAGGGATTAGTAATTACTTCCACTAACTCTATACTACTAGCTGGTAGTTGATCTAAAATTGCTTGACGAGAACCACCAGTTAAACCCGATGGTTTTCCATCGATCAACACTGTCACATTTTGACTACCTCTCAAACTTACATTTCCATCTATATCCACTTCAACCGAAGGAATATTTTCCAAGACTTCATTTGCCGACCCTCCAGTGGAAGTAATACTTTGCGATACATCAAATACGCGCTTGTCTATCTCCAATTTCATCAAGTCCTTATTCCCAGTTACCTCAGCATCTTCAATTAACACCGATGATGGGGATAAATAAATTCTTCCTAAATCCAGCTCTATAGCTGATTTCGGGCTCAATTTCACTCCTCGAATTATTTCCTTTTCATAGCCAATAAACGTGACTTCCACTGTATATCTTCCTATTGGGATTTCAGTAATCTTAAACCATCCTTTTTCATCCGAAATACCTCCGGTAACTACCGAACTATCATTTGGAGAAAAAAGTGTGACTGTAGCGAATTGAATGGGCTCGTCAGAAGATTCCTCGAAAACTTCACCGGAAAGAACACCTATCGCTGGACGTTGACCAGTACCCATTGTAGAATTCTGGGCTACCAAAATTTGTGCTACAACGCAAAACAATAAAACAACAAGAATGGTCTGAATAAATTTCATCAACGACGAATTAAGTAATTAATTAAGACAATCTAATAGCAAAAAGGTTTAACCTATATGGCTAATTGGACGACATCTTTGTGAAATCACTTCACTTACAATTTCAACCTATTCAATCTCTGTCAATTGGACTGAGTAATTAAGGACTCTCCGCTTCCATATTCAAATCCTAAATTCCATACATTTGTGTACGATAAACTTTAGGAGTAATCGGGTTAAGCCGATTTGAGAAATATCCTTGGAACCTGATTTGGTTAGTACCAGCGTAGGGAAAAGTTAAACAGACGTAACAGTCGTTCCACCTTTGACCTCCAAGTTTAGTTTCTCTTTAAACTTCTATTTCAACCTTTTGATTTGACAAACATTTTTGTTAATAACGAACCTATTGAAATTACGGAGACAGCATCCATAAATGATGTTTTAGACCAGCTTAATATTCCCAAGAAAGGAATAGCCATAGCTGTTAACGAAAACATTATCTCCAAAGCGAGCTGGCCAAATACACAGTTAAAAAAAAGCGATAAGCTGCTCATTATAAAAGCGACTCAAGGAGGATAAGAGATCAAACTCTTTACCTAGCTACCCTTAATAATAAAATCATGAAGAAAAAAGATACAGCACCACAGAAGGAAACCATCAGCAGAAACCCTTTCCCAAATTCTAAGAAAATCTATGTTTCAGGACAAATTCATAAGCAACTGAAAGTGGCCATGAGAGAAATTTCCTTAACAGATACGAAGGATTCTTTAACAGGAAAGAAAACGCAAAATGAATCTGTGACTGTATACGATACTTCTGGACCTTATACTGATCCAAGTAAAGAAATAAATATTCATGAAGGATTAGAAAAACACCGAGAGTCATGGATATTAGACCGTAAAGATGTGGAACAACTTGATGACTTTTCATCCACATATTGCAATCAGCGAATGAACGATGAGGAACTAGATCATTTAAGGTTTTCTCATCTCCAAAAACCGCTGAAAGCAAAAGCCGGTCAAAATGTGACGCAACTACATTACGCGAAAAAAGGAATCATCACACCAGAAATGGAATATGTGGCTATTCGTGAAAACCAGCGAATTGACGAAATGACCCGTCTATGTAAACACCATGAAGGTGAGAGTTTTGGCGCTCAAATCCCCAATAAAATCACTCCCGAATTTGTGAGAGAAGAAATAGCACGTGGACGTGCTGTTATCCCATCAAATATCAATCACCCTGAAAGTGAGCCCATGATTCTGGGTCGGAATTTCTTAGTGAAGATTAATGCAAATATTGGTAATTCTGCCACTACTTCCAGTATAGAAGAGGAAGTAGAAAAAGCCGTTTGGGCTTGCAGATGGGGCGCAGATAATATTATGGATCTTTCTACAGGTGATAACATTCATGAAACAAGAGAATGGATCATTAGAAATTCTCCTGTGCCTATAGGAACCGTTCCTATCTACCAAGCACTAGAAAAAGTAAATGGAAAAGCCGAGGATTTGACTTGGGAAATCTATCGAGATACATTGATAGAACAGGCGGAACAAGGTGTCGATTACTTTACAATTCATGCTGGGGTTCTTCTTCGTTATATACCTATGACTGCCAGCAGAATTACAGGAATTGTCTCTAGAGGAGGTTCTATAATGGCAAAGTGGTGCTTGGCTCACCATAAAGAAAGCTTCCTATACACTCATTTCGAAGAGATTTGTGAAATCATGAAGGCTTATGATGTGGCATTCTCGTTAGGAGATGGGTTACGACCAGGTTGTGTAGCAGATGCAAACGATGAAGCTCAATTTGCTGAATTGGAAACACTAGGAGAATTGACAAAAATTGCATGGAAACATGAAGTACAAACCTTTATTGAAGGCCCTGGACATGTACCAATGCATATGATCAAAGAGAATATGGACAAGCAATTGGAAGTATGTAACGAAGCTCCTTTTTATACACTTGGACCATTAACTACGGACATCGCTCCAGGATATGATCATATTACTTCAGGTATTGGAGCAGCAATGATTGGTTGGTATGGTTGCGCCATGTTATGCTACGTAACGCCTAAAGAACATCTAGGATTACCAAATAAAGATGATGTAAGAACTGGGGTGGTTACCTACAAATTGGCCGCTCACGCTGCCGATCTAGCCAAAGGACACCCAACAGCCCAGCACAGAGATAACGCTTTGAGCAAAGCTCGTTTCGAATTTAGATGGGAAGATCAATTCAACCTGTCCCTTGATCCTGAACTTGCCAGAGAATATCATGATGAAACCCTTCCTGCAGATGGAGCTAAAATTGCTCACTTCTGTTCTATGTGTGGACCTAAATTTTGTTCAATGAAAATTTCTCAAGAAGTAAGAGATTTTGCTGCAGTGCATGAAATAAAGGATGGACAGGTCATCAAAAAAGGAATGGAAGAAAAGTCGAAAGAATTTTTAGAAAAAGGTGGTGAAGTATATGTATAGTTGGTTGATTACTAATCAAAAGTAAACATTTTGACAAAATTATTCTCAGATGATTGTACTCATTTCTCCTGAAACAACTGTTCCCCAAGAACTGCGCATTCTTGATCAGATGTTTGAGGAAGAATTGCTCTGTTTTCATTTGAGAAAACCGCTTTTTTCAATAGATGAACAGAGGAAGTATTTGGACGGAATAAACAACAAATTCTTGAGTAGAATTGTAATACACTCTCACCATAGTCTTCGTAAAGAATATGGTTTACGAGGCATTCATTTTACAGAAAAAGATAGAATTTCCAAAGAGCATGACTTTCAGTCCATCCAAACTTCAGAAAAGGGGATTTCTTTTAGTTCATCTTTTCATCATCCTACAGATATAGAGCGTTCCAACCTCAATCTCGACTATCATTTTCTAAGTCCAGTATTTACTTCTATTTCGAAGAAGAACTATCCTGGAAAAGAATATAACGTGAACCATATTGATCGATCGATCATTGCTTTAGGAGGCATCACAATAGAGAATGCACTTAGAACAAAGGGGTTGGGCTACAATGGAATAGCAGTTCTGGGTACTGTGTGGCAAAATGAAACTCCTCTAGAGGTATTTACCTCTTTAGTGAATCTCTACTCTAAATTAGAAGTGCATGTTTGATAGGCCATTTATAGTATCAATTGCTGGCCTAGATCCATCGAGTGGAGCGGGGTTAACTGCAGACGTAAAAACTTTTGAGAGTATTCGTTGCTATGGCTTGTCCGTTTGCACAGCCAATACTGTTCAAAACGACATTCGAATGGAGTCTTGTTATTGGACAGAACCAGAAATCATGTTCCGTCAGATCCATCTGTTATTCGAAAGGTTTGAGATTAATTTTGTGAAAGTCGGAATTATAGAAAATTGGTCCGTTTTAGGGGAACTAACGACTTTACTACATCAATTGAATCCTGATATAAAGATCATCTTAGATCCCATCCTTAGCTCAAGTTCCAAATTTGACTTTCACTTATCAGACGGGAATATTTTGGACAAAGTGCTGAGTGACATTTATTTGATCACTCCAAACCACAATGAAATTCAAAGATTATATCCTGATCTATCCCTTGAGAAAACCATAGAT
This sequence comes from Flavobacteriales bacterium, assembly GCA_965224545.1. Classification (GTDB taxonomy): domain Bacteria; phylum Bacteroidota; class Bacteroidia; order Flavobacteriales_D; family Sanyastnellaceae; genus ASP10-05a. The sequence continues at coordinate 1,213,007 of CBDCZM010000001.1, forward strand.
CGCATTACTTCACACACCAATCTACTTCTCAAAGGTGGACATCAACCAGAAAATATTGGTCTAGATGAACTAATTATGACCAATCAACAACGACTCACTTTTGAGCCAAGTCATACTAATTTTTCTCCCAAGCACGGAAGTGGATGTATCCTCTCTTCAGCAATTGCCTCCTACATGTCATTAGGAAACACCTTGGAAAGGTCTTGTGAACTAGGAAAGAGATACATAGAAAAAGCATTGGAATCCAGCACCCAGCTACTGGCATATCACTCATCATAACTATGGATAGAATCTATTACATATCGCAAGGAGCTACTATCAGCGAACATCTATCAAACATCGAAAATGTGTGCAAGGCTGGTGTACGGATTGTGCAGCTGAGACTGAAAAGTATTTCGCATAAAGATTATGTTTCAGCGGCTAATGAAGCAAAGAAAATTTGCAATGAGTTTCAAACCAAACTAATTATTAATGACAATGCTCAAGCGGCCTTAGAAGCTCAAGCAGATGGAGTTCATCTTGGACAAAATGACTTGAAGCCAGACATGGCACAGGCACTCTTAAAGAAAGAGCAATTGATTGGAGGAACCGCAAATACTCTCGAGGACTGCATGAATTTAATCTCTCATGGTGTGGATTATATCGGTCTCGGACCATATGCTTATACAGAAACAAAGAAAAAACTCAGCCCATTTTTAGGGATCAATGGATACCAATCCATAATCGCCAATTTAAAATCAAAAGGATTTCATCCAAAAATATATGCCATTGGGGGAATTAAATCGAATGACTTTTCCAAACTCTTTGATATTGGGGTATATGGAATAGCTATTTCCGGACATATTTCTAATATTTCCACTGAACAGATTAAAGAAATTACTCAACCGTGGCTAATGAACGTCTCTAAAAAATTTATCAAATGAACAATGATACTTTGACCATCGCGGATAAAACATTTTCATCAAGGCTATTTACTGGAACGGGAAAGTTCAGTTCTTCCGCACTTATGAGAGATGCGCTGATCGCCTCAGACAGTGAGCTGATTACGGTGGCGTTAAAACGCGTAGATATAACCAATGAAGATGATGATATATTAACTCATTTAACCGCCCCTCATATTAATCTTTTACCAAACACTTCCGGTGTAAGAGATGCTAAGGAAGCCGTTTTCGCAGCGCAACTGTCAAGAGAAGCACTCGAAACTAATTGGATAAAACTTGAAATTCATCCCGACCCAAGGTATTTATTACCCGATCCCATTGAGACTCTTAAGGCGGCAGAAGAACTAATAAAGCTTGGTTTTGTAGTGATGCCATACATCCACGCAGACCCTGTTTTATGCAAACGACTTGAAGAAGTGGGGGCACAATGTGTGATGCCTTTAGGATCACCAATAGGAAGTAACAAAGGGATTAAAACATCTGATTTTCTGGAAATCATTATCGATCAAAGCACGGTTCCGGTAATCGTTGATGCAGGAATAGGCAGTCCTTCTCATGCTGCGCAAGCAATGGAAATGGGAGCTGATGCTGTTTTAGTGAATACTGCAATCGCAGTTTCCCAAGACCCAGTTCAAATGGCGATAGCATTTAAAATGGGCGTTCAGGCTGGAAGAATGGCTTTTAACGCACAACTGGCAAGTCAATCGAACCAAGCTTCAGCAAGTAGCCCCCTCACTCAGTTTTTAGAAAGCGCACATGAATAACTTCGACTCCATACTTAGCACCTACAATTGGGACGAAACCTTAAATGATATCCTCTCTAAGACTAAATCAGATGTCATTCGAGCACTCAATGCTCCGAAACGATCCATTGAAGATTTCAAAGCACTTATCTCACCTGCTGGAGCAGGTTTTATTGAAGAGATGGCTCAAATCAGTAGCGCGTTGACAAAAAAACGTTTTGGAAATACGATGCAAATGTACGCTCCCATGTACCTTAGTAATGAATGTCAAAACATCTGTACTTATTGCGGGTTTAGCATGACCAATGCAACCCCCAGAAGAACGCTCACCGATGATGAAATTCTGAAAGAGGCTAAATTTCTAAAGAAGAAAAACTACGATCACATCTTATTGGTTACTGGCGAGGCCAATCGAACTGTTGGCGTTGATTACATAGAAAATGCCATTCGCATTTTAAAGCCGCATTTTTCAAATATTAGTATTGAAGTTCAGCCGCTTGACCAACCAGATTATGAGAGACTAAAGAACAACGGCTTATATGCGGTGCTAGTTTACCAGGAAACATATCATAGAGAAACTTATAAAACACATCATCCAAAGGGAAAAAAATCTAACTTCTCATACAGGTTAGATACTCCAGAGCGTCTTGGAGAAGCTGGCATTCACAAAATTGGATTGGGAGCTCTTTTCGGTTTAGAAGATTGGAGAGCGGACAGCTTCTTCACAGCATTGCACCTTAATTATCTCCAGAAAAAATTCTGGAAAACAAAATATTCTATTTCCTTCCCAAGATTAAGACCCCACTCTGGTGGAATAGAACCTAAAGTAGAAATGACAGATCGAGACTTGGTTCAGTTGATTTGTGCATATCGATTATTCGATGAAGACATAGAACTTTCCATGTCTACAAGAGAAACCGAGCTTTTTAGAAATAATGTCGTTCATCTAGGTATCACCTCTATAAGTGCTGAATCTAAGACGAATCCCGGAGGATACACCATTGAAAAACAGAGCCTTGAGCAATTTGAGATTTCGGATGAAAGAACCACTGAGGAAATTGCTGAAATGCTGAAATCCCAAGGTAAAGAGGTGGTCTGGAAAGATTGGGAAAATAATTGGTTAGATCGGCAATTGTCTGAACTAGAGGTACCACATCACTAATATATTGAGCAAAAGACACAATGAACTTATCGTCCGAAGAACAGCTTCAATACCAACGTCATCTTTCTTTAGAAGAAATAGGTATTAGTGGACAACAGAAATTGAAAGATGCCTCGGTATTAGTTATTGGTGCCGGTGGACTCGGATGTCCTGTATTACAGTATCTGGCAGCGGCTGGCGTAGGTACTATTGGTATTATTGACGACGATCAAGTGGATCAAACCAATCTACAGAGACAAATTCTGTATACAACTAATGACATAGGAAAACATAAGGCGGTTGTTGCAAAAACCAAATTGCTAGGTATCAATCCCTATATCAAAGTAGACACTTACCTGGATAGATTAACCAATTTAAACGCACTTGAATTATTCGATCAATACGATATCATCGTTGATGGTAGTGATAATTTCTCTACTCGCTATTTAGTAAATGACGCCGCATGTATTGCTAATAAACCTGTAGTCTTTGGATCAATTCTCTCTTTCGAAGGACAGGCTTCTGTTTTCAATTATAAAAACGGCCCTACTTACAGATGCCTATTTCCTGCCCCCCCTTCTCCAGAGGACTCCCCTTCATGTGTGGAAGCTGGCGTGTTAGGTGTTCTTACTGGAATTATTGGATGTATCCAAGCAAATGAAACTATCAAATTAATCTGTGGTATTGGAACCATTCTTTCTGGAAAATTGCTCACATTTGAGGCTTTATCTCTGAACTTTTCCATTCTAACATTCAATAAAAACTCAGATCAATATATTCATGAATTACTGGATAATTATGATTACTTCTGTGGAATAACTGCAAACATTTCAGAGATTTCCATGAATGAATTTTTAAGCAGCAAAACAGACTACGTGTTGATCGATGTAAGAACAAGAAAGGAATATAAAACTCATAATATTGGAGGCATTAATATCCCATTAGCTGAGCTTTCAAAGCGGGTTCATGAGGTTCCCGTTTCACAAAAAATTGTCATGACCTGCCAATCAGGTGCCAGAAGTAAAACAGCAATTCAGCTACTTACAAACGAGAACCCGTCCCTAGATCTAGTCAACCTCAAAGGAGGACTAAGAAGTCTCTAAATATTAGCTCGACAATATAGATTTAAACCTATCCTTATATCCATAGACAAGAATCAAACTTAAAATTAGGCCCAAAGCTGCTCCTCCAATATTTGGCATATCATGCAGCGCATGAAAAACAGCAGCGTTAAACATTATTGCCACCATTAGAATTAAAATCAGAGGTACGAATCTTCCTATCAACAGGGCAATTCCTGATAAAATTTCCAATACTCCTATTAACTTAATAAAACCTGAAGTGGCATAAATCCCCATTAATGTGCCTCCATCACCTTCTAATGGTGGAATACTCATAAATAAAAAGAACTTATTTAGTCCGAAAAATAATGCGAACGCCCCCAGAAGAAGACGTACACCTAAAACTACTTTTGAATTCATTTTTAAAAGGTTAGAGTTTGTCCTCTCAAATTAATCAAATAAGCTCTTTTAACCGACATTCCCCACCCTGTTTTGAAAATCGAAATTTCCAACCCGTTTCGCTCAAAATTTAACAAATCAATCTCATCTTGTTAAGCAATTGGTGTTCGAAAGGTGAAAATGAAGTACTCCGTTAGGTCAAAAGAATGCCAAAAAAGTTAAATTCTCATTTTTTGAAAGGGGGTGGGGAATGTCGGTTTTAAAGCGCTTTATCAAAACAGGTTACCAACAACAAATTGACTCAAACCAAAAAAGCCCTCCTGATATTCCAGAGAGGGCCTTTTAATATATATATATGTTAGGTGTCTTCTTAATTAATGTTCAACTCTTTGTCTGAACCTTCTTCTGTATCACCTTTAAGATTAAAGAAATACATTCCATTTATAATTCCATCCTTGGAAATTCGCCTAGTGTATCTAGTATTTTTTTCTAGTCCCGAATATGTCACAGACTCTACTATTCTCCCCGAAGCATCGGTCATAATCAACGTTTTTTCCGTATCATCACCAGACTCGAATGTCATTATAAATTCATTTCCTACAGTACTTAATACATCAAATCGAGCCTCTGAAATCTCGGAAACTCCTAAATCTGTCAGGTTCAGGTCTTTTCTAACGTGAATGATCTGAGTAACTACCGAGCTATTTCCGGCGCAATCCACAGCTGTCCATGTCCTAATAATATCTTGATCTGGACAACACTTGATCTCTGCGATTAAGTCTCCTGAACCGAATGTATAATCTCCGTTCAATGTTCCTTCATAAAAGAACCATCCCGAAATACCATATTCGCTATTTCTATTATTGGCTCCTAATCCAACTTGAAAACCGTAAGTATAATCTACAGGAGTGTGTCTCAAGTTTAATTCAGAACCTTCAAATTCTCCAGCTCCAATTAGAGTACTTTCACTACTAAGCTTGTAATAATCCCAGTTCAGATAATTATCTCCAGCCAAATCTAAATCATCCTTATAACTTCCTCCATTTGAAGACCAAACATTCCATTTTTGCTGATCGTAAAGTATCAGGTTCAAAATCCAGCTTTGGTTTTGATTATTCACATTGTAAACTTGACCCGTAATCGTTACCTCACCACTAGCATGATCAGATGTAAATGTTCCTGGTTCACTACCAAACACGAAGTCGGAACCTGCTGAACTTAAGTCAGGGAGCCAGATAGATATATCTCCGTTCAGCGATTCAGCATTCCCTAATTGGCATGTATTTCCTAGTTCTTCCAGAAATTCTATCTCTTGATTAAACTCTGTCTCAAAATCACCACATTCTCCTAAAACAGCTACTGTAGGGATTGCTGGAACCTCATCACAATCAACTGTTATTTCTTCGCTTTCTTCACTTAGCTGCGGTGACAACGTATCAGTAACATGAATTGTTTGACTCACTGAAGTAGCATTTCCACAAGCATCAGTTGCAGTCCAATTTCTTACCACGTCATACACAGAGGTGCATGTTCCTTCAATAACTTCTTCGGTATAATTCACTTGCAATTCTGTACAATCATCGGTAAACTCTACTTCAGGAAATATTACTTCTTCTCTACATTCAAAATAAACTTCAGGATCAAAATCACCTACAATTGGATTTTCAGTATCTAGGAGCATTATTTCTTGTGTATGAGTGGTTGTATTTCCACAATAATCTCTCGCCTCCCAAGTTCTCACCAATATTCGTTCACATCCTTCACCAAGAATCTCTTCACTAAATGTTATCTCAGGCTCAGCACAATTATCCGCAGCTGTCATATTGAATGGAGCATCCAAATCACTACAGCTCACTGTTGTATTTTCGGGTAAGAAATCAAATACAGGAGCTTCTTCATCCGTCACCAAAATCGTTTGGGTTCTGGAAGAAGTATTTCCACACTTATCTTCAGCAGTCCACGTTCTCAAAATAGAGTACGGGCACTCTCCAGTGACAATTTCTTCAGACATAATTACAGTCGGTGATACGTCACAATTATCAGTCGCCGTCACTTCAGAAGCCACAGGAACATTAAAACAATCTGTAGAAACATCCTCTGGAATATCTCCTAGTATTGGTTCCTCCAAATCTGTGATTTCTATTGTTTGTGTATGTTCCACTCCATTTCCACACCCATCGCTCGAGGACCATGTTCTCTCAGTTACAGAACCACAAGAGGTGGTCACTGTGGTTTCTGTGAATTCCACTTCTACTACTCCCATACAATTATCAAATGCAGTTATAGTTTCTGCAGAAGGGAGAACTCCATCACAATTCAACAGCATATTATCTGGCATCTCACTTAGTTCAGGGGCAGATATATCTTGCACAAAAATATATCTCACCGCTTCTGAAGAGTTTCCGCATACATCAGTGGCAACCCATCTTCTAACTATTACATAAGAACAATCTGAGGTATTTCCTTGAATTTCTTCAGTAAAAACAACTTCAATATCATCATTGTTACAGTTATCAAAGACAACAGGAGTTAAGGCTGGTGGTATAGAACTACAGTCTACAAATGTACCAGCCAGAACACCTGAAATTGTGGGCGGAGACAAATCTATTATATGAATTGTCTGTTCGAGAGATGCAGTATTACCACATAAATCAGCAGCCACATATGTTCTTAAAATTTCACCTTCACACCCTTCGGATAACACTTCATCCGTAAATGTAATATCTACATCTCCGCCGCAGTTATCCTGAACTTCTGGCATTGGAAGCATGTTTAGGTCATCACATTCCACCGCATTATCCTCAATTGGATTTATAAATACTGGAGGAGCTTCATCTATTAAACTAATGCTCTGTGTGGCAATAGTCGTATTTCCACAGTCATCAGTAGCTATCCAAGTTCTAATAAGCATCTGTTCGCAACCTGAGCCATTCACTGATTCTGAAACCGTAACATCTACATTATCGTCACAATTATCAGAAACAAATGGAACTGGCAAGTCCGGTACATTCTCACAGGTAGCCTCCAAATTAAATTGCACTCCTTCCATCAATGGTGGTTCGTTGTCTTCAATAAATATGGTTTGAACCAATGTTGAAGAATTTCCGCACATATCAGAAGCTGTCCATACTCTAAATATATTCGGGCAACCTCCTGGAGATACTTGTTGGTCATACTGAATCTTCACCGTTCCTCCACAAGCGTCACTAGCAGTGACCTCAGGAACTGGTAATTCCTCACCACAAGAAGCAGTAATATCCAATAACACCTGATCAAATACAGGTGGATCACTATCTGCAACTTCAATTACTTGAATAAGTTCTGATGAATTATCACATTGATCTGTGGCTGTCCATGTTCTTGTAATTGTATATGTGTCGGCACATGCTCCAGGCATAGTTTCTTCATTATAACTGACCTCTACTGCGGAACAATTATCTGTCACAGAAAAGTCTAGTGGCTCTGGAATAAATGCTCCACAGGTTAAGGATAAATCCTCAGGTGTTCCTTCAAAAACTGGAGGTGTAGTATCTGAAATAATTATCGATTGAATGCGGGTACTAGAGTTTCCACATTCATCCTCAGCTGTCCATGTTCTTGTAATTACTCGTCTGCATCCGATTATTTCTTCTGTATCCTCATAGCTCATCAATACTTCACTACAATCATCTATAGCTTCGGGGAACACAGGTTCTTCAATTTCACTATCACACTGGTATCTTAAAATAGGCACTTCAGAAATAACTGGTGCCGTTTCGTCAATGAACATGATTGTCTGATTAAAAGTAGAAGTGTTCCCACAAACATCTGTGGCTGTATATGTTCTACTTACTTCTCTCTGACAAGAATCAGCTGAATTTTCAGTATCCTCATAGGTTAGATCAACGTAATCTGCACAATCATCCATCACTGTCACTAACGATTCAGGAGAAGCTCCGCAGTCCACAGTTATCTCAGTTTCTCCAGTAATTACAGGAGAAACTTCGTCAGTAACTGTCACTGTTTGTGACATTATGGATGTATTTCCACAATTGTCAGTGGCTATCCATGTTCTTACAAGTTCAACACCACATGAAATCGGTGTTGACAACTCTTCAAATGTCACTTCCACATCATCATCACAATTATCCGTCACTGGAGGCGTCACCGGAGTTGATAAATCAACACATGTGGTAGTTATATCCATCAACTCATTCAAGAATTGTGGAGCTTGATCATCAACTAAAATAATATCTTGATTTTCAGTAGAAACATTCCCACATGCATCGGTTGCAGTCCATGTTCTGTGTAATATAGGACAACCTCCGTTACTATCAAATGTATCTACATACGTGAGTTCTGCCTCTGAACAATCAATTACTTCAGGAACATCAACGTCTCCTTGCGCACCACAACTCACTTCTACTTCTGAACTTAAGATTTCTATTATTGGAGCATTGGAATCTATTCGAGTAACTAACTGCGAAAACTCAGCTGAGTTCCCACAATTATCTGTTACCGCGAATAGTATTTCAAAACTCTCGTTGCAGGAAGAAAGCACAGGCTCTGATGTACCTACAAACACCTCTCCTCCACAATCGTCAATAAAATCTGGGGTAGGTATTTCCTCTCCACATTCTATTGTAATAGGCACCAATTCTTCCTCTAGATATGGTGCACTAGTATCTTCAAAATTTATTACTCTACTCACGCTGGTAGTATTAAAACAATTATCAGTTACTAACCAAACTTGTTCTAATTGATACCCGCAATCGAATTCTATTTCGCTTTCTACAAATTCCACAATGAATTCCGTTGCACAATTGTCAGTAGCCTCAGGTGAATATTCAGGTATTTCTTCACCACAATTAAGTGTCAAATTGTCCGGTGTATTGGAAATCTCTGGAGCTTCAGTATCTACAACAGTAATATACTGTGTATGAGAACTTACATTCCCACAGTCATCTTCAGCTATGAAAATTCGTTGAATTACTGGATAACAACTTCCTGATAATTGCTCTTCTTGGATTTGAATATCTGTTTGTTGCAATGCACACCCTTCTTCTACCTCAATTGAGGCTTCAGGAACTTCTCCACAGGATACTGTAATGTCCACAGGAGCATTCATAAATATGGGCGCTGTTTCATCTACTACTGAAATAGTTTGCGAACAACTAAATACTTCTCCTAAAGAATTGATAGCACTCCAAGTCCTTATAATGGTGTAAGATCCGGCACAATCACCATCTATGATCGTTTCTTCTAATGGAGCAATTTGTTCTTCTGTACATTCAGTATAATAAGATATTTCTGGTGCCTCAGGAACATTTGAACATTCTACCTCTAAATCTTCTGGACAGTCGGTAAAACTAAATTCTTCTCCCGCTTGTACTGTCACTAACTGATAAATGACAGAAGTATTTCCGCACTCATCCGTCGCTGTATACGTCACAAGAAATAGCTCTTCACACTCCCCTAAGACGTCTATACAAAGTACGTTTCCGTTATCCATAGTACCATCAACAAAATTTTCATTGATTGTTGCTAGTGCTTCTGTAATTTCAGATGCTGTATACGATGGGTTACACCCTCCCAATACATCATTTGCTAGTTCAACTAGATCTCCTACTCTCCATCCATTAAAGGTTCCACCTATAAGAATCTGATCTTTTAACAGTTGACTTGCTTCAGAAAAACCTGAATCATACTGATCAAATCCAAGAGAAAGGCTAAGCGCAACTAAATGACCTATCAATGTATTTCCAACTTCGGTCGGATCCACAAAACTTTGTGTTAGTATAGAAGGTGTCCCTCCTGATGGTAAAAAATCCTCCACGGCAGATGCAGTAGTTAATGTAATTGTGTTTGCACATCCCACCACAAGCCCATCTGGGAATGCAGCCTCAAAATTAGCATTTCGGTAACTTCCAGGGTTATTTCCATTGGCAGGCGATCCCCACCCTCCAGGTGTTTGCGTTCTAAACTGTCCACATTCTCCATCTCCGGTTGACTGGATGGCATCCACAGCAGAACTCACAACTGGATCTGAACAATTATCTATAGCTTGTACTAAATCAGTATCAATCTGAGATATGTTAGACACTACTATATTATCAGGGGTAAAAGTAAACGCAGGCCCTTCACTATCAGGGATGGTAATTCTCTGCACGCATGTCATACTTTCTCCATTTTCATTTGAAGCTAACCAAGTTCTGGTCACTTCAACTGGACAATCTCCTTCAATCTCATCACTATAACTCAAAGTGTATCCTGGGCAGGTAACTTCTGGAATTCCTGTTGATTCTAATGAAAACTCTTCTCCGCACACTAAATCTACATCTCCGATACATTCCATAACCACTTCATTGGTGCACTCATATTTTCCATTAATATCACAGGCTCCATCTACGTTTTCACCCAAAACTTGTCCTTCGTAAAACATCCAACAACTAAATCCATAATCAGCATCTTGATCATTTGCAGCCAAGCCCACCTGAAGTCCATAATAATGATTGGATGGTTTATGGCTTAAGCTTAAAAGGGAGCCTTCATATGCGCCAAGTCCAACGAGTTGATTTGTCTTTGACTCATCCATAACATAGTAGTCCCAATCTTCATAATTATCCTGAACATCCACTTCATCTCCTTTCCACCATCTTCCTAATGGCATCCATTCATCCCATGTTCTCCTATCCCTGAACCAAACGTCAATGTAAAATCCATAGTCTGATTCTGCTTGATTGTACATATCGCCATATATATGACATGTACCATCAGCAAATTTGTCGAAAGAAAGGCTTGTTTCAGTTGTGTTATATCTAATATTTGAGGGGCCAGGAAGGCCAGGAATCCAAAGCAATCTTAGATTATCTCCATATCCAGAATATTGACAGGTTTCGGTGTCACACAGTACTGGATCTTGAGAATAACTATTAAGTGAAAGTAAAAAAAAGAGAACTATCAGCGACAAATCGAGATAGCGAATTCGGTAATGATTTTTCATGGCTCAGCAGGTTTGAGTAAAACAATACTCAGGTAGAACTTAGCGAGTCATAAAAGTTTTCATTTGTAGGATGTAAAATAAGGAGGTGATTCAGTATACGAGCATTCCTCTTCTGTAGTTACATGAAATTTTTAATTGAAAAAAGCCAGCGCACAACACACTGGCTTTCCAAATCTTATGTAGCTAATCACAAATTAGTCTTTCTTAGCTTTCTTCGTTTTCTTTGCGTTTAGCGCTTTTCCGTCTTTAAACTCTCCAAGCACAATTACTATCTTTGTTTTAGAGTATTCCTCTATTGCATCCTCCATCTCTTTCTGAGTATCTCTTCTTATTTTGATGCCTTTGCTGGAAGCTGAATTTTTAAGTTCAAGATAAAATCCATCTCTTAGGTCCAATGCTCTGGTAGCTGGTCTTCCTTTTCTTGCCATTTCTAAATGTGTTTTTGAAAATCGCCCGCAATCTAACAGAAATCCTCCATTTTTCAAGGAAATTAATGGTTTAATTAATTTGGGGTTATAAATAATTAAGAATTTCCAATGTAACAAATGATATATTTATCTGTTATTTAGGAACGGTTTTGGTATTAAGTTCTATATGACGAAAAAACTTCTTCTACATATTGCTCTATTTTCCATTTTCTTACTGGGATCGATCGTGGGGTATTCTCAAAACATGGACAAGGTGTTATGGGACAAAGATTTGAGTTTTAGCTGGGATATGTTTAAAGAAAAGAGGACTAGTTATGGCTACATAAAGGCCATGACATATTCAGGAATTATGTATGAAGTGGATGTTGAGAATGGAATCGTGAACATTGATGTACAAGCATATTTTATTTATGGAAAGAGTTGGGTGATGAAAGGATTTAAAAAGCCCCACCTATTGAAACATGAAAAGGTTCATTTTGATATTGCAGAGATTTTCAAGCGTAAACTCGATGTCCTCTATCAAGAATACCGAGTGGATTATGATACTTTCATCAAAAAGGGATATGAGAAATCACTTCAGAAAGATTTCGATCACATATTTGACGAAATGGATGCGTATCAGGAAAAATATGACAAAGAAACAGAGCATGGTACTAAAAACACCAAACAATCTGAATGGGAACGATTAATTCAAAAAAACCTAAAGAAATTTTAATTCAGGCACTTCCAAATCTCATCCTTTATAACCTGAAGTCCTTGTTGTGCAACACTTGAAAAGAAAAGTAAATCGTGATCTGGCATCTGAGCACTAATTTCCTCTTTGAGTTCATCGTCCAGCATGTCACTCTTTGATATGGAAATAATTTGCCGCTTATCCAATAATTCTGGATTATACTTTTTAAGTTCCTCCATAAGTATCTCATACTCTTTTAAATGGTCATCCGCGTCAGCCGGGATAAGAAAGAGTAGACAAGAATTTCTTTCAATATGTCTTAAAAACCGGTATCCTAGCCCTTTTCCTTCAGCAGCACCTTCAATAATTCCAGGAATATCTGCCATAATGAACGATTTATTATCTCTATAGGCAACTACTCCTAAATTAGGAACGAGGGTAGTAAAAGGGTAATTTGCTATCTCAGGCTTGGCCTCAGAAACCACTGACAATAGCGTTGACTTTCCTGCATTAGGGAAACCAACAAGTCCTACATCAGCTAAAACTTTTAATTCGATGATCTTCCATCCTTCTACTAGGTCTTCACCTGGTTGAGCAAATCTTGGAGTTTGAAGCGTACTAGACTTGAAATGAGAATTCCCCTTTCCTCCACGACCACCTTTCATAAGGATAAATTCTTCGCCGTGAGATGTAATTTCTGTTAGGATCTCTTCTGTCTCAGAATCTTTAATTACAGAACCTAAAGGAACATCTATGTACATATCTTCCCCTTCAGCCCCATGCATTAGATTTCCTGATCCAGATCCACCATGCTCAGCCCTAATGTGCTTTCTATACTTTAAATGCAATAAAGTCCATAACTGCTTATCACCCCTCACAATCACATGACCGCCTCGACCTCCATCTCCACCATCGGGTCCACCTTTACTCGTGATTTTTGATCTGTGAAGATGTGTTGATCCAGGACCTCCATTTCCACTTTTACAGTGGATCTTCACATAGTCTATGAAATTGGCACCAGCCATACGCTAAAAAAGAATTTAAAAATTAAGCCATTACCTCATCGAGGTTATGGCACAGCATATTAGAAATCTCCTTCACAGAGCCTATTCCATCTACAGATTTGTACTTCCCTTGAGTTTTATAAAACTCCGCTACGGGAGCTGTTTGCGCGTTGTAGACATCGATTCGATTCTGAATCACTTTAGGGTCAGCATCATCTGGCCTGCCATCTTTTAAGGCTCTTCCTTTCAATCTCTTTCTCAGTTCTCCCTCTTCCACATCCAAAGCTAACATGCAAGAAACAGAACTTCCCTTTGACACTAAGAACTTATCTAAGGCTTTAGCTTGTGCAATATTTCTAGGAAAACCATCATATATCACTCCTTTCGCATCAGGATACTTTTTTACCTCTGACTCTAAAATTTTAATTGTGATTTCATCAGGAACTAAATTTCCCTTATCTGCGTAGCTCTTCGCTAGTTTAGCTAAATCTGACTCCGGATCCAATCCTCTAAACACATCTCCTGTAGATATGTGTACCAAGCCATACTTTTCTTTCAAAATAGAACTTTGTGTTCCCTTCCCTGACCCTGGAGGCCCAAATAATACAATATTCAGCATTTCTCTCTTATTTGAAGAGGCCAAAGATACTGAATCTATCTTCTTATATACCGAATTCAGATTTCTTCCTAATCCATCTATATCTAAACCATACCCAATAATAAACTCTGGAGGCACCTCCATTCCTAAATAATCTGGAACCAAAGCTCCTGTGTAAACATCTGGTTTTAAGAACATAGTGGCTACTTTCACTTCTTTTGGTTTCATGTTCAGAATATCATTCACAACATTAGCCATTGTCAAACCAGTATCTATAATGTCCTCGACTATAACAACAGTTCTCCCTTCAAGAGAATCTCTCAAACCGATTAGTTCAGTAATTTCCCCTGTTGATTCCGTGCTTTCGTATGATTTCAGCTTTACAAACTCCACTTCGCACTCCATGGTTAAATTCTTAAACAAATCATTCAAAAATCGAAATGAACCATTAAGAATTCCAATAAATAGAGGTTTTTCACCTTTTAAATCCTTTTCTATCTGCATTGCAACGTCAGAAACAATTTCTTGAATTTTATCTGAAGTGATATACTCTTCAAAAAGGTGTTCTTTAAACTGAACTTTTTTAGCCATTTGGCAAAGTTACAGACAAAGGACTCAAAACAAGGCGCTATCATAATTCCGACTGATTGCATTTCAAGATGATGTGTATCACACAATTAAAGCAGCACCAAACACGGTAATTAAACAGTTAACCGAGGATAATTCGCTGCATTTTTGAAGTTTCTGAAAAAAACTCAAATTTTGTGGATAAAGTATTCGTCTTATTTTTAGTTCAACCAGTATCTTCGCGCAGAATTTTTTCCCAGTGCTTTAACCACTGTCCACAAGTTTCTTCAGATACTTTAGTGGGCGGTTAAAAAAAAAATGCCTAAAGACAAAAGCATCAATTCGGTACTTATTATTGGAAGTGGTCCTATTATCATTGGTCAAGCGTGTGAGTTTGATTATTCAGGTTCTCAAGCAGCAAGGTCTCTTAAAGAAGACGGAGTCGAGGTAACATTGATCAATTCCAATCCTGCTACTATCATGACCGATCCTGTAATGGCTGACCATATTTATTTGGAACCGCTTGAAACAGAATCAATCGAGAAAATTCTTCAAGCACATACTATTGATGCCGTACTTCCCACTATGGGTGGTCAAACGGCATTAAACCTTGCTATAAAGTGTGATGAAATAGGATTATGGGAAGAATATGGGGTACGTATGATCGGTGTAGATATCAAAGCCATTGATGTAACAGAGAACCGTCAAGAATTCCGAGAGTTGATGGACAAAATTGGTATTCCAATGGCTCCTCAATTAACTGCCAAATCATTCCTTGAAGGAAAGGAAGTGGCTCAAGAATTTGGTTTCCCATTGTGCATTAGAGCATCCTACACCCTTGGTGGAGCAGGAGCATCGCTAGTTCATGATCCGAAAGAATTCGATAAACTCTTAACCAGAGGACTTCACCTATCTCCTATTCATGAGGTGATGATAGATAAGGCGCTTTTGGGTTGGAAAGAATATGAGTTGGAGTTACTTCGAGATGCCAATGACAATGTGACTATTATATGCTCCATTGAGAATTTTGACCCTATGGGAATTCACACAGGAGATTCGATTACAGTAGCTCCTGCTATGACTTTGAGTGACACTACCTATCAGCGAATGAGAGATATGGCCATCAAAATGATGCGCTCGATCGGTGATTTTGCTGGGGGTTGTAATGTACAATTTGCTGTAAGTCCAGATGAAAAAGAAGATATTATAGCTATTGAAATTAATCCAAGAGTAAGCCGTTCTTCTGCCTTGGCTTCAAAAGCTACAGGATACCCAATAGCTAAGATTGCAGCTAAACTTGCGATCGGTTATCATTTAGATGAATTGAGTAATCAGATTACAAAATCTACGAGCGCTTTCTTTGAGCCTACACTTGATTATGTAGTTGTGAAAATCCCTAGATGGAATTTCGATAAATTCCATGGAGCAGACAGAGAACTAGGGTTGCAAATGAAAGCTGTAGGGGAAGTTATGGCTATTGGGAGAAGCTTCCAGGAAGCATTACAAAAAGCTTGTCAATCTCTGGAAATAGGACGAAATGGATTAGGTGCTGATGGAAAAGAATTGAGGAATCAAGAGGAGATTTTAAATTCACTGGAACATCCTAGTTGGAATAGATTGTTTCATATCTATGATGCCATTAAGTTGGGAATTCCTTTTAAAACAATTCAGGATAAGACTAAGATTGATTACTGGTTCTTGAAGCAAATAGAAGATTTAATTCTGACTGAGAATCAAATTGAAAAACATACACTTGATTCTTTGCCAAAAGAACTTCTGTTTGAAGCAAAGCAAAAAGGGTATGCTGATAGACAAATTGCGCATTTATTAAAATGTCTCGAAAGTCAAGTTCATGATAGGAGAAATGAATTTGGTATCAATAGAGTATATAAGTTAGTGGATACATGTGCTGCAGAGTTTGAAGCACAAACGCCCTACTACTATTCCACTTTCGAATATGAAAATGAAAGTGTTGTCTCCGACAAGAAAAAAGTAATCGTTTTAGGATCGGGTCCAAATAGAATCGGGCAAGGAATCGAATTCGACTATTGTTGTGTACATGGAGTGCTCGCCGCAAAAGAATGCGGTTACGAAACAATCATGATCAATTGCAATCCAGAAACTGTTTCTACAGATTTTGACATTGCAGATAAACTGTATTTTGAACCCGTATTCTGGGAGCACATTTATGACATTATCAAGCATGAAAAGCCCGAAGGAGTCATTGTCCAATTAGGTGGCCAAACAGCCCTTAAGCTTGCAGAAAAACTTGAACGATTTGGAATTAAAGTTCTGGGCACCTCCTATAAAGCGCTAGACCTAGCAGAGGACAGAGGAAGGTTCTCTAATTTACTTAAGGACAATAACATTCCCTATCCTAAATTCGGCGTAGTAGAATCAGCAGAACAAGCTATAGAATTGTCACAGGAACTAGGATTTCCTTTGTTGGTACGTCCCTCATACGTGTTAGGTGGTCAAAAAATGAAGATTGTGATCAATGAACAGGAACTGGAAAAGCACGTAGTGGATATTTTGCAAGCTCTTCCTGAAAATCAAATTCTCCTTGATCACTTCATAGAAGGAGCTATTGAAGCAGAAGCCGATGCTATCTGTGATGGTGAAGATGTGCATATACTTGGTATTATGCAACACATAGAACCTGCAGGAATTCATAGTGGTGACAGTTATGCATTACTCCCTCCATACAACCTTGGAGATTTAGTGATGGACCAGATTAGGGAATATACACATACGATTGCGATTAAACTTGAAACTCAAGGATTACTGAATATTCAATTCGCGGTAAAAGATGACAAAGTATATATCATCGAAGCCAATCCTAGAGCATCCAGAACAGTTCCATTCATAGCTAAAGCATATAGAGAACCTTATGTGAATTATGCCGCTAAGGTGATGCTTGGAGAAAAGAAAGTTTCTGACTTTAACTTCAATCCTCATAAAGAAGGATATGCTATTAAAATTCCAGTCTTTAGTTATGAAAAATTCCCCGGTGTGAATAAGGAGTTAGGACCTGAAATGAAATCTACTGGTGAAGCCATTCGATTCATAAAAGATCTAAAGGATCCATATTTTAGGAAGATATACTCCGAACGAAACCTTTATTTAAGCAAGTAATGATTGTTATGAATCACTACATAAAAAACTAAAATTAAAGGCTTCGACATCGAAGCCTTTTTTATTACAAAAAATTGCACCAACGAGAACAAATATCATGAAATTTCTAAACTGGTATTTTGGAACATATAAAGGGCTTTCAAAAGAAACATGGATCATAGCCACCACACTTCTGATCAATCGGAGCGGATTAATGGTAATGACATTCCTATCGCTTTATCTAATTGAATCTTTTGACTATTCTGTGGCAGAAGCAGGATTTGTAGTTAGCTTTTATGGATGGGGTAGCCTGGTGGGTGTTTGGTTAGGTGGATTATTGGCTGAAAAAATTGGCTATTTACGAATTCAATTTTTTGCACTTCTGGTGAGCGGGTTTGTGTTTATCACCATGTATTATGCTACCGAGTACTGGCAATTCATCACGCTCTCCTTTCTAGTGTCAGCCACGGCTGATATGTTTAGGCCTGCTAACATGGCTACTATTCCCTGGTATAGCAATCCTGAAAACCGAAAACGATCTATTGCCCTTATTCGATTAGCCATTAATTTAGGAATCAGTATTGGTCCTGCGCTCGGAGGATTCTTAGCCTTAAAAGTAGGATATGAATCACTTTTTTGGGTAGACGGGATAACTTGCATATTCGCAGGTTTTTTTATGCTTATTCTTCTTGGATTTAAAGATCCAGAGATCAATGAGGCTGGGGAAGCAGTAGCTATTAAAACTGACGAAAAAGAGCAAACGGAAGATTTCATTGAAGTTGTAGCTCCCACTGATCCAGCTCCACAAGCTGATATTAAAAAATTCATTTGGCTTCTCTCCGGCATTTTTGTGTGGTCATTTATCTTTTTTCAAATCATCTATACTTTCCCTGTTTTCTTAAAACAGGAAATGCTTTTTGACGAATTTACGATTGGGCTTTTCTTTACGTTGAATGGGCTACTCATATTCATTACTGAAATGCCAATTGTCCATCAACTACAAGAGAAACGTATTATTCCTATTTTGAACTGGGGAATCATCTTAAGTGCTATTTCATTTGTTTTTCTTGTATTTGGGCAACCTCAAATGCTGATTTTTCCTGTAATGTATATCCTATTCATTACCTATGGTGAGATTTTTTACTTGCCATTTACCAACTCATTAGCTCTTGATTTAACCCCATTAAAAAACAAAGCCAAATTCATGGGATATTACGCGCTGGCCTTTTCATCTTCACATGTATTAGGCCCATTAGTTGGGACCTGGGTAGCAGACCATTTTGGGTTTCAAGTTCTTTGGATAGGGTGCGCTGTGCTTATGCTAATTGTTTTTGCCACAACTTCAGGATTGAGACGCAACTAGCAATTTCACAGATATTATAGTAAAGCGTTGCCAAGTCTTACAGATTATTTCTTTTCTTTACACCATGGATCAAGTGTCTCATATGGCAGAGTTTTCGGGGTTTTTAAGAACAGTCCTTACCATTCTAATCGTTATATATGCATTGAGATTTTTAGGGAAGCTTTTAGCGCCTTGGATGATGCGAAAAGCCCAATCTAAGATTCAAAATATGGCAGAAGATCAAATGCGTAAGCAGGGGTTTGATATGAATGGAAAACAACAGCAGCGTCCTGAAGGTTCTATAACAGTAGAAAACGTCAAATCGAAAAAATCAAATTCTACCACAAAAACATCCTCTGATGATGACTACGTAGATTTTGTAGAGGTTTCTGAGTGAAATTCAACTGAGAAAGTCTCTAAATCCATCTGATAAAACAGCAAACAAAACGAATTCTATATTTCATAAAGTTTTTATGCGCCCTGACAAAATGTATGTTGCTACAAGAACAAATTTCTCAGAAATTGCCTGTCCTTGTAGCAACAAAAATAATTCTATAAGCCAAAATACTTACCAATTGAATAGCCTTTAAAGCCGTCCTCCTTGAGCAGGGTGGCTTTTTAATTTAAATCATTTGGACAGTATAAATTCTTTTATTTGTACTTATTCTCATGAAATATATCATTGTAACGCTATTTCTGGTTGTGGTGTTAAAGGGGGTTACCCAAACACATTCCTATACCCAATTTACAATTGATGATGGATTAGCAAGTAACGAAGTCTACAATATTATTGAAGACAACCAGGGTAATATTTGGTTCGCAACTGATCATGGAATAAGCAAATACAACGGGTATGAGTTTAAGAATTTCACCGTTGAAGATGGGCTATCGAATAATACCATTCTTGGCTTTTTTAAAGATCAAAAAGAGCGGATTTGGCTCAGGACTCATTCGGGACACCTCACTTATATTAAAAATGATACAGTTCACACGATATTACCAAAACTAACATTTGATCAAATTTATTCAATATACGTTGATGATGCCGACACTGTTTGGGTTTCAGAAAATTGTATTCAATATAAAATATTTGAGGATCTCAAGGGAAAGTTCAAGTGCCAGCAACTAGAAGGTTTTTATCATCTTAGAAAGATCAACAATACTCTTAATGGAGTTCTTGTAGGGGTATCGTCAGGATATTACATCGAAAGTGTTATTCCTGATGAAAAAAAATTCAACATTGGTCAGTTAGGTGATCACTACAAGGATAGATCCTATTTAATGCATAACGGCTTCGTCATATCTGATCATGAAATATGGGTGTCTCTGGACAATAAAATCTTATCGTTAGCAAAGGATTCTCTCAAAGTTATAACCACATTTGATGCCGCTGAAATCACAATTAGCATTACTAAGGACAATGAGGTTTTTGTTGGAGGCTCAAAAGGGGCCCATTTACTCAACCAAAGAAATGAGATTCAATCGAGCTTTTTAAAACAGTTTCATGTCACCGACATGATTAAGGATAGAGAAGGTGGATATTGGTTTAGCACTCTATCAAATGGAGTATTCTATGCCGCCAACTTAACTATTAATGTCTCTGAATTTGAGACAAGCAGTGGGATTTTGAGTATTATAAAAACAAAAGAAAAACTCCTAGCCTTTGACTACTATGGAGACATTTATTGTCGATACCAGGATTTATACAAAAAAGTATATGACAACACTAATAACAAGCTACAATTCATAGGTGTTCGTCTTAATCAAGATGGGGAGCCAGTCTTACAAACTAATCAGGGTTCATTCTTATATATGGACAACGAATTAATCAATACAGACGTTAAGTCTAGACTTTTCACTCTAAATGACAACTATGAAATAAAAGTTAATTCTTCCAATGTCCAAGTAAATGACATCACGTCTGGTGATCAAATTCTACATGAACAGATTGGAAAAGTACTATTACGAACACAACCAATTCAATATAATGATACCATTTTCATCCCATCCTCGACCGGTTTGTATCGATTTGATATCAAAAACGGATTGATAAATTACGGTGATACTTACCCTAGTTTGTCTCATCGAGTAAATTCTGTCAGCATTGATAAATACCAAAGGCTTTGGATAGCCACGAATGAGTTAGGTCTATTTCTTTTAGATGGAGAAAATTTAATCCGAGTTGATAACCATAAAAAGTCAACAGGAATAATATTTAGAAATCTTGTTACGGACGACTTATTTGCGTGGGCTTCAACAGAAAAAGGGTTGATCAGAGTTGACCTGTTAGACCCTCTATCCATTCGGCACTATACCACTGAAGACGGGTTGCTCTCCAACGGAATTAACTATATCTATTCAGACAATGACACCATTTTTCTAGGACATGATAAAGGGGTTTCACAGTTTCCTAGAAATTACAAAAAGAAAACCACTACTCCATTGATTAGAATTGATCAAATCAAAGTAAAAAACAAACAAGTACCTGCACAAGAAGCATATCAATTAAATTACGATGAAAACAACATTCGCATTTTCTATACTGGCATCTCCTATGCTTCCAATTTAAGTTACAAGTACAAATTAGAAAACAGTCCCGAATCTGCATGGACATATACCAATGATCGCAGTGTAGAATTTGTATCCATTTCACCAGGAGAATATACGTTTCAAGTGGTTGCTATCAATTCCAATGGTACTACAAGTGGAAAACCTATTTCCATATTATTTACAATTTCCCCTCCTTTCTGGAACACTTGGTGGTTTTACCTAATAATTTTATTAACCATAGGGGGGCTAGTTTATGCCTATGTCTTTTTTCGAGTGAAAAGAATGAAGTATGAACTAGAAGTTGAAAAGAAGCTTATTGATGTTGAACAACAGGCCTTAAGAGCTCGAATGAACCCACATTTCATTTTTAATTCAATGAACTCAATTCAGTCTTTTATATTGAGTAACGATAAAAGAAATGCGAATAAATACCTATCCACTTTCTCTAAATTAATGCGTTCAATTCTCGAGAACTCTGAAAAGAAATTGATTCCTATTTCTAAGGAATTAGAAACTCTTCAGACATATACAGATATTGAATCTCTAAGATTTAAGAATAAATTTACGTTTGACATTAAAATCGCAGATTCCTTAAATATAGATGAATTGAAAATTCCTCCATTGCTACTTCAACCATATGTTGAAAATGCCATTTGGCATGGAATCATGCCAAAGGAGTCGAATGGATTAATAACCGTAGAGATTCTTGATAAGGGTAAAAACATTATATGCATTATTGAGGACAATGGCATTGGCAGAAAGAAAGCCAAAGAACTGCAAAAAACGAAAAAGGTTTTACACCAACCTGCTGGCCTGAAAATCACGGCCAATAGAATGTCTTTGGTGAAAGTGCTTTATGGAGTCGATGTATCAGTAAAATTCATCGATCTGGAAAACAGCGGCCCAACAACTGGAACTCGAATTGAAATTCGATTACCTTACTTAAGGTGATCCAAAATGAAGAAACAAATAAGCGAATATATTTGCCTTTATGTAACATGAAGTACTTTCTCATATTCTTTTCATTTCTCACTTTGTCCTTTGTTGGGAAGACTCAAAATCCCTGCTACATCAATTATACTATTGATGATGGGCTAGCGAGCAATGAAGTATATAACGTTCTAGAGGATAAAAAAGGGAATATTTGGTTCGCCACAGATCAAGGAGTTAGCAAATTCAATGGCTATGAATTTAAAAATTTCACTGTAAAAGATGGTTTACCAAATAATACCATATTCGATTTTTTCGAAGATCATAACGGTAAAATATGGATGCGATCTTTTTATGGACATTTATCCTATTTAAAAGATGATGTTGTACATACAATTCTGCCTGACAAAGAATTTGGTCTTATCTATTCCATATATGTAGATAATTCAGACACCATATGGGTTTCAGAGGGGGGTAAACAGCACAAAATTTACTCTAAAGTTAATGGGAAAGGATATCACCATCAAGAATTAGATCGTTTTTATCAAATAAGAAAAATTGATAATAGCAAACATGGCGTTCTCTGTGGTATGAAATTTTATATGAATAATATTAACGCTCTTCTGCCTCTCAAAAAAGAGTTCCAAGTCAATAAAATTAAACCCAACTATAAATCTTCTGTCCACCATATCTATAATAGCTTTAATAGATCTGACACTGAAATATGGGCAGACTTTGATAATAAAATTTTGTCATTCAAAGATGATACCATGTTGGTCATAAAGAAATTCGATGCTAAAGATGTTTCTCTTAGTATTACTAAAGACAATGAAGTATTTGTTGGTGGCTCCAAAGGTGCTCATTTACTAGATGAAACGTATGAAATCAAACAACGATTTCTTGACCAGCTTCATGTAACTTCTGTTATCAAGGATAGAGAAAATGGTTATTGGTTCAGCACTCTTTCCAATGGTGTCTTTTACACTCCAAATTTAAAGGTTAAGGTATATAAATTCGAATCGAATAGTGGAATTCTAGATATTATTCGAACAAAAGATCAACTTCTAGTATTTGACTACTATGGAGATATTTATAATGATACTGGAGATTCTTTCCAAAAAACATATGACAATAAGGTGAGTCAACGAGAGTTTTTAGAAGTTCGTCTGAATGAGTCAGGAGGTGCAGTAATCCGAAACATTGGGCAGATACTGATCAGTAAAAACAACAGATTTATTGAGAAAAATGTGGGTTATAAAGATTATGCCTATAAAAATTACGTCCTAAATAATAGATATGAGATAAGAGTCGGCTCTGGGGATATTTCTGTCAAGAATCTAGAGTCTAATAAAGAAATACTCTACCTAATCATAGGGAAGAGACTCACTCGTTCAAAACCTTTGGTATACAATGACACCATTTTTATCCCAACAACTAGAGGACTAATTAGATATGATATCGAAAATGGTCCATTGTTTTATAAAGATCAATTTGAACTCTTAGCCCATAGGATTAATTCAGTGGCTGTGGACAAACATGGGCGACTATGGATAGCGACCAACGAATCCGGATTACTTCTATTAGAAAAAAATCAACTAAAATCGATTGATTCTGATGAAGACTCCAAAGGAACCATTTGTAGAAATGTCATTGTAGATGAACTTTATGCATGGACATCAACTGAACAAGGATTAATGCGAGTGGAATTGGAAAACCCAGACGCAGTCGAGTACTGTACTACAGAAGATGGATTACTTTCAAATGGAATCAACTGTTTATATCTTGATCATGAATACATTTTAGTGGGACACGATGAAGGCATCACAAAATTTCCAACGAATTATAAAAAGAAAACAGTACCTCCTAAAATTCGTATAGATGAAATTCAAATTAAACACAAAACAGTTCCACTTCAAAAATCATATGAATTAGACCATAGAACAAATAGTTTAAAAATCTATTTCACTGGCATTTCATATTCCGACAATCTGAGTTACAAATACAAGTTAGCAAGTAGCGAAACATCAAATTGGAACTACACGAATGACCGTAGCGTAGAGTTCATCTCCATTCCTCCAGGAGAATACACGTTTCATGTAATGGCTATCAATTCCAGCGGGATTACTAGTGGAGAACCTCTCTCAATATCTTTTACCATTACCCCTGCAATTTGGAGCACTTGGTGGTTTTATCTCACCACTTTGTTATTACTAGGCTCCGGAGTTTATACTTACATCTATTTTCGACTAAAAAGAATGAAATTCAAATTGGAAACGGAAAAGAAACTCATCCATATAGAGCAGCAAGCACTACGCGCACGAATGAATCCTCATTTCATTTTTAACTCTATGAATTCCATTCAAACATTCATTCTTAGTAACGATAAACGCAGTGCCAATAAATACCTAGCTACTTTCTCAAAATTAATGAGATCTATTCTAGAAAATTCTGAAAAACGATTGATCCCTATTTCCAACGAACTAGAAACTCTAAAAACATATGCCGAAATTGAAGCATTGAGATTCAAAAATAAATTTATTTTTTCAGTTCAAACAACAGAATCACTGAATTTAGACGAACTCAAAATACCTCCAATGCTACTACAACCCTATGTTGAAAATGCTATTTGGCATGGCATTATGCCAAAAGAATCTCGTGGCACAATTTCAGTAGTGATAGATGGCAGAGATAACTTTATTTTGTGTAGTATTGAAGATAATGGAATCGGTAGGGAAAAAGCCCGGCAATTAAGAGAAGAGAAAAACGTTTCATATGAATCAGCAGGTTTGAAGATAACAGCAAACCGTCTGGAGTTAGTTAAAATATTGTACAGCGTCGACGTGTCAATAGATTTCATTGACCTCGTAGAAAATGGTATTGCTGTTGGAACTCGAGTTGAGATTCAATTACCTTATTTGAAATAGTTAAAAGATCGAAAAATGAAAGTAGTGATTGTAGACGACGAAAAAGACGCTATAAAATCATTAAGAATTATAATTAACGAGTACTGCGATGGAATCGAAGTCGTAGGAACAGCAAATTCTGCCTTAGAGGGAATAAAATTGATCAATTCCGTTTCACCTGATGTGGTTCTTCTGGATGTCGAAATGCCTGGAGGAAGTGGTTTCGACCTTATAGAAGGTCTCGGTGACAGAAATTTCCAAATAATTTTCACTACGGCTTACGAACACTATTCTATTAGAGCCCTACGTGCCAATGCCATCGACTATGTTATGAAGCCTATAGATATCGATGAACTCATTACCGCATTTGAAAGCGCTAAAAATCAAATCAATATTGATCAAACGCTAAAAAAACGATAACCTATTATCTACTGTCAAAGAGAAAAAATTGACTAAAATCCCTGTTTCGCTAAGAAACGAATACCTGCTCCTCTCTTTAGAAGACATTCAATTTATTAAAAGTGATGGTTCTTATTCTATCATACACACATCTGAGAATAAATACACCACATCAAAAAACCTAAAACATTATGAATCACTACTTGAAAACCTTGGTTTTCTTAGAGTGAGTAATTCTCATGTAATTAGCATTGACAAAGTTGTAAAATATCTCAGAGAAGATGGTGGAATGATAGAACTTCTCAATAAGGTGAAAATACCCATATCCAGAAATAAAAGAGAAAGTGTAAAAAGGTTACTAGGAATATAAATTACTTATTGATTATATCTTTAGAACCAAACCTAAAGATATTCGTCTGGTACCTCTAGTATTTCTTCCAGCCACTATTTTTGCCCCACCAAGGAAAAAACCAAGTTTTTCTTTGGTTTGATGATAAACTACTCCTCCTATTTTAGCACTTGATACTCCCAATTCTCTGAAAGTTGACGGGGCCAAATCCCCGACACCTAAATAATCCTTACCTCTACCAGCTGCAATATTCTCATACCATAAATCTCCATACCACTTATCTTTATAGTAACCCACTTTTATTGAATAAATATTGGCACTAGGTGTAGGCTTTTTTACTTCGTCATGCCCAACGCGCATATTCAGGAAAAAACTATTCTTAATCGTAATTTGAGTAATTGCCCTAAAATTAAAAGCTTGAGCTTGTTGACCAATTGCATCACTATTATCAGCTTCGTAGTCACTCAATGGTCTAGTCATTCCTAATCCTAGCACTCCATTAATCGATAATACATCATTTATTTTAAAAGAACTTCCAAACTTCAAATATAGATTCCCATCATGAGGTATATAATTCACAAGTGGAAGATTAACTGCAGCACCAAACCATTTGGTAAATTGATGTTTATAATATAAAGAAATAGAATTTTGACTGTGGGGGGCTGGAGTTGTTCCTTCCCTCAAATAATAAATCTTTGCCTTCTCTGCACTAAGTGATAACGCTAGATTCTTTGATTTTGGGGCATCAATAAAACCATCCAACACTCCCTGAGAATTCCCCGAAACTCCTCCCGTTAATATTGCTATGCAAACTAAAATTATCCTAATCATATGTACCATTACAATTCTATTCATAAATGCCCGAATTCATTTTTATCGCGTTAAAATTATGACATACTTCTGATATCTAGACAATAACTTTATAGTGCTTTTCATATCAGAAAAATTACGCTTCTTCGTTTTTCACAACTTGTTATTAGGCCATGAATCTATCGTTACTGCTACACGTAAATCTTCCATGAACATTCCATTCTGTTCCCTTAATCTTGCAAGCATAACTCCAGATTGATACTTTTCTAAAAGCTCCCTAATGACATTCTGTATGGTGATTTCTGAATATGTTTCTTCTTTTGCATCAGCAGTATATGGCGCAAACCAATTGTGTTTACTTAATACTATCCAGGAATTGGAACTAGTGTTAAGTTAATTATTAATTGACGGATATAGTTTTCTTAATTTCACTCTTGATTCTTTTGTTGTGAATTGCCATTTTATAGTGCCTTCTTTATTATTTCTATGGTTCTGCCAAGCTTTGACCTCTTCCTTTACTTTTTCTATGGTATCTATATGCCTGTTTAAACATTGACCATTTAGTACATGTAACTCAATCTCTGCCATATTGAGCCAACTTCCATGTTTAGGTGTATAGATAAACTCAAACCTATCCCATAGCCTTTTAGCTTCTTTAGGCTCAAATGTTTCATAAAATGCAGAAGCGACATGGGTATTAAAATTATCCATTACCAAGGTTATCTTATTTGATTTTGGGTAGTACTCATCAGCTATTCTCTTTATAAACTTTGCCCAATCCTTTTTAGTCTTAAACTTTGTTATTTCAACGATCCGTTTTCCTTTTAAAGGTTCATTTGCCATGAATATATTAACCATTCCGTGTCTGAGATATTCGTAATCTACTCGAGCATCTTGACCTGGTTTAATTGGTGTTGAAGGTTGTGCTGATGAAATTAATTGTTTGGGGGATTCATCCATGCAAATTACTGGGTAATCAATATCATAAGGTCTTTTGTAAACATCTAAAACTCTTTCCATGTTAGCCACAAATTCGCTGTTTTTATTTGGAGGAATTACCCAGCCACGGACTTTCCAAGGTTTAAGTTCATTTTTTTTAAAACATTCCCTACCGAAACATGAGAAATACTTTCTACATAATTTAATTCTACCATCTTATCTGATAATAAGCGTAATGACCATTTAGAAAAACCCTTTGGGGGTTCACTGCAACATAATTGCACAATCTTAGCCTCTACATCTCCATCTATCTTTACATCATATATTCGCGAACTCTCACGTCTCTCAAGCACCGCTTCAAATCCTTCTTCAATAAATCTCTTTTTTACCCTATCTATTGTGCGCATCCCTACTTTTAATACTTTACTGATTTGCGCATTAGTTACCTTCTCTGAGTAATCTCCAACATCGCAATTTAATAGTATGTAAGCCGTACGATACGTCTTTGTGCTATGAGATCCTTTATTAATTATTGCCCGAAGCCTAATAACCTCCTCTTGACTTAGTTTGATCCTGTATCTCATCATTTTTTTAATGAAAATACGAAAATATTACGTCATAGTAAACTTAACTTAACACTAGTAAAAAAATCTCCAATTTCCCCTTCTCTTAAATGGACACCAGTATGGTGATTTTTTGTGCTGAATTTAGGCGATTTGGCATTCATCACATTTCTCCAGTAATAGAAGAAAAATCCTTTCATCATTAAAAATGATTTTGGAGACTTTATTCTTTCATGATGCAACAGTTCCATTCCTTCTTTACTTTGAAAAATGTTTAGCTGACGTTCAAATTTGGCCATCTTATCTGCCAATGTATCAGAGGCATTTAGTCCAATCCAATTGGACCAAAGAGAGGAATTATTGTATCCCAAATAATATTTACTCGCCACCTCTAGATGTAAAATTTGACCAGTTAGAGTTTCCCTGATCAAATAGTCCACCTCGCCAATAGTAACTTTACCATTCTTTAGCTGTTCATTCGCCATCAACACTTCAAATCTTCCTCCATACCGCAGCCAGTATTCAACAAATCTTTCAAATCTTTTGCCTAAAAGTTGTTTCCCTTCCACATTCACAAAGTTCTCTAACGAAGCTGGTGAAGCATCAAGCCTCCACAGAAAGTCATTGCAACGCTCAAACTCATCATCAAACCATCTTTGGTTTAATTGACAATATGATTCTGATTTCGGATTGAAGGACATTATAGGGACACTGCCTATTACCCAAGCAAGATCATTCACTATTTTATGCTTAAAAAGCATAAAGCTTTCATCAGTGGGGTTATCTTTGCACGCGAATTTAGTTCATGAGAGTAGTCGCTGAAATACCGCATTCACATTTTAAGATTCAGATTTTTAACTGGAATGGAAAATACCAGATAAAATTGGAAATAGGTCCATTTGAACAAACTTATAAAGTGGATGAGACAAATGTAAACGGTCTTGAAGATGTAAAGGCCCTTATAACTGATGAATTTTTGAATCAAGTCATGGGAAGAATGGTATCGATGAGAGAAGACTGGAATAACGCACTTAAAACATTATAATTATGGCAGGAAAAATTAGCTTGGCAATTAACATCCTTTTAACAATCGCAGTAATATATCTTTTCACACAACTTGACAGCAAGGACTCAACTCCAGAACCAAAAGCTTCTCCAGTTCAACATGTAGGGACTAAAGCAAAAGACGGTTATCCCTCAATAGCATACGTTAATAACGACTCTTTATCACTCAATTATCAATTCAGAATTGATAAATCAAAAATTCTTGAGAAGGCTTCTTTAGATGTTCAAGCAATAGAAAATAGAATAGCTAAGGCCCAAGAGGACTATTATGAAATAATGGGGAAATCTCAAAATGCTGGATTTGCTAACGATGAAGAAATGTTTGCAGCAGAAAAAAGAATAGAACAGCTAACAACAGATCTGCCTGGTTATCAAAGGCAAATGGAAACGAAGTTAAAAAGATTAACAAAACTAGAAGGGGAAATCAACGATTCTTTATATGCAAGACTCTATAGATATGTAGACGCATATACGGCAAACAAACCCATTGACGTAATCATGCTATTTAGCAAAGGAATAAATGGGCTTTATGCAAATGGAAAACTTGATGTAACCAAGGAAATAGTAGATGGTTTGAACACTGAATATGAAGCTGATCAATCTAATTCTAAAGAATAATGTCTGTAGCGCATCAAAAACTCAATGAAAACATAGCCGAATATGTTCTATATGTTTGGCAAATGCAAGATTTACTTAGATCTGTAAAATTAGATGCAAACGCACTTTTTGAGAAAATGCGCCTTTCGGACTCTAATGATTCTAAGTCCGAAGAACGAAATTGGATTTCGGGATTGGTCAAACGCATGAAAAATGAGGGTGTAGGAGAAAAAGGAAATACTACGGAGATAGCTACAATTTTAGCCGAGTTATTTTATCTTCATAATACTTTGATTGATATTCTAAAAGACGCAAAATACATTGATCTTTTTAAAATTACGGAACCCAATTTAGAAGGCTTAATGGAAAAAAGTCAAGGAAATAAAAATCTCGTAGAGCATTCTCTTATTGCACTTTACGGATGGTTAATCCTACGAATGCAGAAAAAAAATATTAGCAAAGAGACTGCTGCTGCCATGACCTCATTCTCTAAAATGATGGCCTATCTTAGTCTAAAATATAAGGAAATGAAAACAGGAGAAGTCAATTCTGATTTGAACTAGCCCAATTATTTTTTTGTAGGACAAAAATTAGGAACTACAAAAAAAACCGTTAACTTCGACTCTCTTAATTATCTTTTTACAGACTTAGCTGCGTTAAAAACGTAGTAAAATGACTGTGTCAAACGTTACTAAGATCAATTCCAAAAGGAATGTTCTAGTCCAACCTACTTTTTTCGATCTATCTCAGCAGACAGATTTGGCGGATTTTCAAAATCTCGTCAAACACAATTCCAATATTAATGTTTGTAATGAAATAGAAAGTCAGCTAATAGAGTTGATGAAAATAAAAAATCCACAATTAAAATTATCGAACAAAAAGGCTCTTGAGTTAGCGAAAGTACATGTAGGTTTTGACAATTTCATGGTTTATGGAGTTTGGGTTTACTATCCATGGAACAACGCATTAGTCCACCTTCTTCCTGAAAAAGAGTTCATCCAAACCAGGACCAGCAGAAACAACTACAAAATCACTCCAGAAGAACAACAAATTTTGAGTTCTAAAAGGGTGGGGATTATGGGCCTTTCCGTAGGCCAAAGTATTGCACTCACAATGGCAATGGAACGAGTGTTTGGAGAAATTAGAATCGCAGACTTTGATGAATTGGAGCTTACAAACCTGAATCGAATTAGAGCTGGAGTTCATCAAATCGGATTGTCTAAAGTAGCACTTGTTGCAAGAGAAATTGCTGAGATAGACCCTTTCCTTAAGGTGACTTGCTACTGGGAAGGAATCACTGAAGAAAACATTAATGATTTTCTTTTAGAGGGAGGGAAATTGGATCTTGTCGCAGATGAATGTGATACAATTCATGTCAAGTTCTTTGCTAGAGAAAGTTGCAAAGCTCACCAGATACCTGTGCTTATGGACACTAGTGATAGAGGCATGCTAGACATAGAGCGCTTTGACCTAGAACCAACACGGAAAATTTTTCATGGCCTGGTGGATCATTTAGACATAGAGAAAAGTAAAAATCTTAAAACCAATGAGGAAAAAATCGCATATACTTTACCAATAATTGGTTTAGAGGAAGCAAGTGAAAGAATAAAAGCCAGTATGATGGAAATCGAACAAACCATCTCTACGTGGCCACAACTTTCTAGTGACGTTACTCTTGGTGGTGCCATTTCGACAAATGTGATTCGTCGAATTTTTCTAAATAGCTTCACAAAATCTGGTAGATTTTACGTGGATACCAATGAACTAATCCCTGATACAAGAAGTATTTCTGAATCAAGTTCAAATGATTTTGTTCCAGGAGCGTACCCTAAACTAAAAAATGAAGACTTATCTGGATTAGTTCAAAGTTTTGAATTAGATCCAATAAGGACTAGGGCAACACTCGATCAAGAAGATCGTATTCTAACCAGTGCTATATTTGCTCCAAGTGGTGCCAATTGTCAGCCATGGAAGTGGCTAGTAAAAGACAATGCATATTATCTCTTCCACGACAAACACTACAGTGTTTCTCATAATGATTATAAAGACTGTGCCTCTCATCTTTCCATGGGATGTGCCACAGAAAACTTTATTTTAGCATCTCACAATGAAGGGCTTAACATCCAACTTAATGCTCTTCCATTTGGGGGGGAACACTCATTAAAAGCCGTTTTTCAATTGTTTGAATCCAACACAAAATCTGAGCGATTTGAAAAAAAATCGACAGACAACCTTTCTTCATTTCTTTTGAAGCGATTCACCAACAGAAATCTCTCTAAAAGAACAACGCTTCCTTCAGAAAATCTAGACTATTTACAAGAAGTAGCCCAACGAGTTGAAGGAGCAAAACTAGAATTCTTAACCTCAAATCAAGAACTAGATGAAATAGGGAAACTCATGGCATTGGGAGATAAAATTAGGTTTCTAAATCCTCAAAGTCACTATGAATTATTTAATAAGGAGCTAAGAAAAACAGAAGAAGAGAACCTAAAATACCGAGACGGTATCGATATGAATTTGATGGATCTTACTGCTTCAGAAAAAATCGGTCTAGAAATTGCTTCCAACCCCAATGTCATTAAAAAATTAAATGAATGGGGGCTGGGAGATGGCTTAGGGAAAATGAGTAGAGACCTCATTTCTTCATCTTCTGCCGTTGGTTTTCTTAAGATGTCAAGTGACTCTGCATTGGACTTCTTTAATGGAGGAAGAGCCACCGAAAAAGTTTGGTTAGCCGCTACTAAACTCGATTTGGCCTTCCACCCTATGTACTCTCTTCTCCCATACTTAACAAGACTGAACAGGGGAAATGGAATAGGGTTCTCTGAAAAAGAAAAACAGATGCTTGCCAGCATTAATCAACGGTTTAATGCACTTTTCCCTACCAAAGGAACCGAAGGGTTTATTTTCCTTTTTAGACTATCCAAAGCCAAAAAACCATCTCATCCATCTCTAAGACGACATAAAAATGACATCATTCACATTGAGAAATAACGCTCCCTATTTAATCAAAGCGTTTAGGGCTACGGAAAACAAAGTAGCGAGTAAGCAGTTCGTCAAAGCGCATACTGAAGAACTCAAAAAAATAGGAGTTACTAAAGTAGCCTCGTGCACGCCTGAATGGATTAATGATCCAAACGTGATTGTATTCTGCCTTATGGATGTACAGACCAACAGACCAGTCGCTGGAATGAAAATTGACATCTGGAATGAGACAAAAACACTACCTATTATTAGAAGTTTAGCAGGTGTCTCTTCAGATATACTAGGTATTGTACGTGACCATAGTTATGAAGGAATAGCCGAAATATGTGGATTATGGGTTTCAGACCAAGTCAACGGGCTGGGTATTAGCAAAATACTAATACGTGCTGCTATATCTGTCTTTCCTTCCCTTGGGATAAAGAAATCCATTGCCTTTGCATCGCAATACACTATTAAAACTATATCTTGTATGGGGTTTGAAATCTTTTCAGAAATAGGTGACAACGGAAAGTTCCTTTATCCTACAAAGGATTTTGAGTCATATGTCGCACTTTTGCACGACGCGAAAAACGTTGGCGGTAGTGAGCAAAGGGAGCAAAAGTTGATCCTAGGCCTCCAAAAGAATCCGCAACTAATGAGGTTAGAAAATGAGAAAGAGAAAAGTATACTTATACAATATGATCTCACGATCAAGAAAAGACTGCGCCAGCTTGTTATGGCTTAAATTCTTCACTCTTCTTGTTTTAACTTTTTCTTCTTTAGTTTCTTTTTCCAATACAATTCATATTGAATCGGAGCATTCTCCTATGCTTATAAGTAACCAAATCTCAGTATTTATTGATGAAACTAATGAATTAAACGTACATCAGGTAAGCTCTGGAAAACATGAGTTCATTAAAAATAAAACAGATATAATCAATATCCAAGTTACCCCACACACAGTCTGGCTTAAATTTGAAATCGAAAACAATACCAATTTAAATCAGATTCTACTAGAAATCAGGAAACCTAATCTTGATGAATTAATTCTATACAAGAAAAAAGACCAACACTTTAGATCAGAAGGTCCTTACGGTCAGTCATTTAAGTATTCGGATAGAGAATACGATCATCCTCATTTTATTTTTGATCTAGATTTAAGAGTTGGAGAAAAATCAACTTTCTATTTACGTATAAAAAATGCAGATCTAACCACATTACCCATCCAAATTGGAACTGTAAAGGCCATTATGGAGGGACTATTCAACTATGAAGTGGCCAACGGAGTCTACCTAGGAATATTTCTAGTGATGTTTCTGTACAACCTTTTCTTATACTTTACTACTAAAAACAGAACTTACCTAACGTACTCCATTTTTGTATTTGCAATGGGTCTGGGATTATTTACTATGTCTGGATATAGTTTCAAATATTTCTGGCCTCAGTCACCATGGCTTGAAACCCGAGCCTTTGTAATTGTAAGCGCTATTATTCCTATAGCCGCATTGGCTTTTTCTATTAGTTTTTTAAAACTAAAACTGTATATGCCTTGGGCTAGAAAAATACTTATTGGATTTATAGTCGGCTATTTTATAGTTTTTCTTCTAGCATTTTTTGGACAGATAGCAATTGGACAGCAAGGAGTATTAGCTCTAAGTATCTCAGTTTTCATCACATTTGGAATTGCTCTTAAACTAGCAACGAAAGGGATAAGAGAAGCCAAGTTTTACCTTGCAGCTTGGACAATTTATTTAATAGGCATTATTGTATTTCTTCTAACGGATACAGGAATCATTGCCTATAATCAAATTACGACAAGGATGCTACACTTCGGTTCCGCAATGGAAGTCGTTCTTCTATCATTTGCTCTTGGAGACTATATCAATACACTTAGAAAAGAAAAAGAAGACAGTCAGAAACAAGCATTGGAAGAACTACAACGAAATGAACTGATTATCAAAGAACAAAATGTAAAGTTAGAGGATCGCGTTAAAATAAGAACAGTAGAACTTGAAAGAACTAATACGGATTTATCTCACGCGATAGTTGAATTAAAAGATGCACAAAGTCAGTTAGTGGATGCTGAAAAAATGGCGTCACTAGGTCAATTGACTGCTGGAATAGCTCATGAAATAAACAACCCTATCAATTTCGTTTCTTCCAATGTATCTCCGTTAAAACAGGATATTGAAGACCTAGTCGAAGTCATTAATGAATATGAAAAGAGCACATCAGAAAGCGGAATATCTGCAGAGGACACCCATCGTATTAATGAGTTAAAAGAAAATCTAGATTTAAAATTCACAGTGAACGAAATAGAAACACTCCTTGGAGGTATAAAGGATGGCGCAGACAGAACTGCCGAAATAGTTAAAGGCCTTAAAAGCTTTTCCAGACTTGATGAAAGTACATTTAAAAAAGCAAACGTCAATGAAGGGATTGAGTCAACTCTTCTAATACTAAAATCTAAGTTTGATTCTATTCATATCGAAAAACAGTATGGAAGCATAGAACAAATTGAATGTCTTCCTGGAAAGTTAAATCAACTCTTTATGAACATTTTAGATAATTCTGTTTATGCCTGTAATAAAAAAGAATATAAAAATGAAGAAACTCCAACCATTCAAATCACTACTTCTCAAAACGCCGAAGAAACAACTATATCCCTCAAGGACAATGGAATAGGCATGGAAGAAGAAGTGAAAAACAAAATATTCGAGCCCTTTTTCACCACTAAAGATGTGGGAGAAGGAACCGGACTTGGAATGTCCATAGCCCATGGCATAATTACGAACCATAATGGTAAAGTAAAAATTATTTCAGAACCTCAAAAAGGGACCGAAATAATAATAAATTTACCTCGGGTAATTTAATAATTTTAAAGCACTCACAACCCATGCCTACTGACAACGGTACTATTTTATTTATTGATGATGAGGCAAATAACCTCACATCATTCAAAGCTTCCTTTAGACGAAAGTGGAATACACTAACGACTTCAAATAGCGAAGAAGCATTTGAACTATTGGAAAAAAATGAGGTCGGAATCATTGTGGCCGACCAGAGAATGCCACAAATAACTGGTTCTGAATTTCTTTCCAGAGTAAGGGAAAAATATCCGGATAGCATCCGTATCTTATTAACTGGCTATGCAGATATAAATGCTGTGATAGAAGCGATTAATGAAGGAGAGATCTATAAGTATTTCCAAAAACCATGGAACGAAGAACTACTGGCTGAAGCTTTTACCCATTGTATGGAAGTATATAAAGGAAGGGTAGAACTTAGACAGAAAAATGAAGAACTGATCAAGTCTTATAATGAGCTGGAAAGCTTCGTTTATAGTGCTAGTCATGACCTCAGGGCTCCTTTAGTGTCTATCTTAGGAGTTATTAAACTAGCCAGAGCACAGGAAGAACGTGGAGAGCAGCAGCTAGATTATCTAAGTCTGATAGAAAACTCTGTTGGTAATCTAGATAAGTTCGTAAAGAATATTATTAACTATTACCAAAACAGGAAACAAGAGACAAATTTGCGAGAAATCAATTTAGACTTTCTCATCGATGAAGTTTATGCAAACTTCAGGCACTATGATGGAGCTGACGATATTGAATTTAAAAAGAAACTTACTGGGGATACTGCTATTTTATCAGATGAATTACGACTTAAGATTATCTTAAATAATTTAGTGTCAAATGCTATCAAGTATCATGACCCGTTAAAAGCGAATAAGATGGTTTGTGTTTCTTTTGAGAAGGAACAAGAAGATTTTAAAATAACAGTCTCTGACAATGGAAAAGGTATTTCAGAATCTCAAAAAGACAGAGTATTTGACATGTTCTTTACTGGAACAAATGGAAAATCCATCGGATCAGGAATTGGCCTTCATATTGTTAAGGAAGCCATCGCAAAAATCGATGGTGCCATCTCTCTGGAAAGCGAAGTAGGAGTAGGATCTAACTTTATAATTACCGCACCTCTAATCAATGAATAACTATACAAAATTTATACTAATAGACGACAATGAGATAGATACAAAGGTCAACCTTAATCTTCTTAAAATCATGGACGTTGGAAATGAATATTTTGAGTTTCTTTCATGTTGCGAGGCTTTGGATTTCATTCAAGACAACATTGAAAATTTCGTAGAATGTGAAGTAATCATTCTGCTAGATATTCAAATGCCAGATATCGACGGATTCGAGTGTTTGGAAAAATATCGCGAGTTACCTGATTCATTTAGAGAAAAAACACAAGTGTTCTTCTTATCAAGTACAATCGATGAAAACGATATAAAAAGAGCCAAAGGAAATCCTTTGGCCGTTTCTATTCTGGAAAAGCCACTAGATGTTTTTGTTCTCAAAAAACATCTAGCGCTTTAAACAGGTTTCTAACTACTTAATGTATCTAAAGTCTTGACCACTTTTTAAGGTCAATAGGGACTCATACATCAATTTAATTACGTTTTCTACGTCATCTTTATGAGCACTCTCTACTGTTGTATGCATATATTTTAAAGGCAAAGAAATTAAACAGCTTGCTACCCCTTTGTTACTATAAGCAAATGCATCGGTATCTGTACCAGTAGATCTACTAGCAGCAGCTCTTTGGAAATCAATTTTATTCTTTTCAGCAGCTGTAATAACGTGTTTTAACAAGTTATTTTGAACCGCAGGACCATATGTCAAAACAGGACCATCTCCTCCTTTAAAATCACCCTGAGCAATCTTATCTATCATAGGAGTATTGGTGTCATGACATACATCAGTAACAATGGCCACGTCTGGTCCTATTGTTTCTGCAATCATCTGAGCTCCTCTGAGCCCTATCTCTTCCTGCACTGCATTTACAACATATAAAGTGTAAGGAAGTTTTTTCTTGTTTTCATGAAGCATTCTTGCTACTTGAGCAATCATGAATCCTCCCATTCTATTGTCAAGAGCTCTTCCTACATACCATCGATCATTGAGTTCCATAAATTCATCCTCAAAAGTCACAACGCACCCTACATGCACTCCTAACTCCTCAATCTCTTCCTTAGTACTGCATCCACAGTCTAAGAAAATATTATTCAATTTTGGAGATTTCTCGGTGCTAGCTGTTCTCGTGTGAATTGCAGGCCATCCAAACACAGCCTTAACCATTCCTTTTTCTGTATGAATATTTACACGCTTAGAAGGAGCTATTTGATGGTCAGAGCCTCCATTTCTTTTTAAATAAATAAATCCATCCTTTGTGATATAATGAACAAACCATGCAATTTCATCCGCATGAGCTTCAATGACTACTTTGTATTTTTTTCCGGGATTAATTACTGCTGCCACCGACCCATATGTATCTACTATATACTCGTCAGAATATGGCTTCATATAATCCAACCAAATCTGCTGTCCTGGACTTTCAAATCCAGTGGGACTGGCATTATTTAAATACTCATACATGAAGTCTTTCGCCTTCTTATTTAATAAATTCTTTTTTGCCATAATTAACTTGTTTCGTTAGAACTGTGCGGCTAAGTTATAGTTCTTTTGCATTCTAATAAAACAATTCCATCATGGATTCATTAACACAGATATGTCTTGGGGCAGCTGTTGGGGCAATGTCATTAAGTTAAGCATTAAACAACTGGAACACAGTTGCTAGTGGGTTTTCTTTTAGCTTTGAAAGTTTTGCTTCGTTCAAATTTCCTGCCATCCCTTATTGGGACAGACTCCTTACTAAGGATTAATACAATCTTTCGGATTAGATTTTCGATAGAATCTTTTCCAAAAAATAAGCGAACAAAACATTGCTTTAGCTTTGAAATTAAAGCTCTTTTATTGGCTTTATATTTATGTTTCTTTTTGCCGTTGGTTCTGTTAGACAACTTATCTATTAAAGGCTTGCATGCCATCATGGATAAATTGTAACTGATGATATTACCGTAAAATTCTTGTCTAATTGAATTTGGTTTCTTGCCGATAAAATTCTCTATTAGCAAAGCTTGTTTCATGTCTTTAAATTGCTCTTCAACGCCCCATCTTTTATGGTATAATTGTTTTAATTTCTGGACAGAGAATAGACTAGTGTTCAGCAGTGAGCTAACCAAATACTCGTGTTCATTCTTACCAAGTTGAATTTTCGTTATTCTAACTCTAATTTCACCGCTCTTAGTTTTGATGTTAGTAATTTCATCTTCACTTCCACTTTTGATAAAATCCATTACTTCTTTACAAGCATTTACCGATACACGAAAACAAAATTGGCAATTTGTACTGAAAACATCTGCTAAGAAATCTCTCCCAAAGTAACCTCTGTCAAACAAATACAAATTGTTTTTACCAAGCTTGCTAAAGCGTTGGATAGCCAATGATCTTTCATCTGTTTTATAGGCAGAGATACTTGCCTCAAGACAGATGTTATTAATCACATCAGAGGCAAAGCAGACTTGCGATTTTATCCATTTCCTATTGTCTGAGAGTACATTTTCACCAAATTCCTCAATGGTTTGTTTGTTTCTTGGTAAAGTAAAAACAGAACCATCAATAGCTACTAATCGTAGCCCGTGAAAAGTCTTGTAGCTAAAACTACTATAATAAAAATCACAAAGTTTAGTTGCCACCTCTTTAAAAGCATCAAACTTAATTTTGTCCCGTACTTGTGTGAAGGAAGATGAAGTAACAACTCTAACTTCTTCCGGAATTTCCAATAGTTTTGAGAAGAATAAATCGATCTCACTTTGAGCTCGTTTATTTAAATGATTACAAAGAAAAAGGAAGGTACTTTTAAAGCTCCAAACTCGATTCCTAGTAAAAGACCTCTTGTTATTTTTGTGTACCCTGATAAAAGAAGGGTTTTCGACTAGATTTATTACAAATTCAAATAGTTTGGCACGATTTTTCCGCTGACTTCTTAACGTTCATGATGTCTTGATTTTAAGTGTTTTACACTCCAAATATACGAAATATTAATCGAAAATACATTGTAATCTACTGATATTTACCTGATTACACCTTAACTTAATGACATTGGCTGTTGGGGAGGCCTATTTAGGTAGGGAAATTGGCAATAAAGCTATTCTCTGGGGTGCGATTATGGGCACAATTCCAGATTTGGATGTCTTATTTAAACCACTGTTCTCATATGTGGATGGCTTAGTAATGCACAGAGGGCTCTCTCACTCTTTGCTTTTCTTTGTTCTTAGTTCCCCCATCTTCGCTTGGGTTATTAATAAAATCCACCCTAATGCAGCAACGCTAAAAAACTGGTTTTGGTTTTGTTTCTGGGTGATGTTCACACATGCTATTCTTGACTGTTTTACTTCTTGGGGTACACAGCTCTTTTGGCCACATCCAGCTAGAGTTGCGTGGAATAATATATTTGTGGCGGACTTGGCCTACACTCTTCCCCTACTAGTTTGTCTTATTTGGCTAATGTTCAAAAAGAGGAATTCATCCATTAGAAGAAAGCTAAACCTTGTTGGAATTACATTAAGTTCATTCTACATGCTACTTACGTTTGTAAATAAAGACGCTGTTAACTCTGTATTCACAAAATCGTTGGATAAAGAAGGAATCGAGTATTCAGATTTCAGCTCTAGACCTACTCCTTTAAACTCCATCTTGTGGGATGCCGTCGCAGAAACCAACAGTAACTTCTTACTAGGATATTACACCTTACTTTCTGATAATGAAAATGTTAAATGGAAAACAGTAGCAAAGAATCATTCTTTAATGGAACCTTATAAAGATCAGCCTGAATGGGATAAACTTAAACGATTCACTGGTGGAGAATATGCTGTAGAAGGCACTGCTACTGACACAATCAAGATACACGATCTAAGATTTGGTAAGATTCAATTTCCAGATGGAAATTCTGATTGGGTGTTCACTTTTTATGCCCTACCTCAACCAGATGGAACGATAACATTCTCTCAAAAAGAACTCCCTAGCGAAAAATTTGACTTTGACGATATGAAACAGGTTTTTTCAGTGTTGTGGAACTCTATCCTAGGGAA
Source organism: Flavobacteriales bacterium (assembly GCA_965224545.1). Lineage (GTDB taxonomy): Bacteria > Bacteroidota > Bacteroidia > Flavobacteriales_D > Sanyastnellaceae > ASP10-05a. The sequence goes on from CBDCZM010000001.1 coordinate 1,254,065, forward strand.
AGATGTGCTTGTTAATGAATAAGCAATTTTTTGGTTGTTACTGTTTGATTTTGGTCGTTTATAACCTGTAAATAGTATACTCCAAAGGTCAATCCTGACACGTCCAACTTTGAAAAAGAATTTCCTGAAGGAAGTGCGAGAACTTTTCCGTAAATATTTTGGCCTACAGCATTCGTAAGAATTAATGATAAACCTTCATTTCTAACATCGCTGGCAATGATTATTTCATCTCGGGCTGGATTTGGATAGATAGATAATCCCACTACTTCAGCGGATGAAGATGCGACACTCAAATTCACTGAAGACAGATTAATATCATCAACATAAATATGATTCCCATTGTCATTCATAAACCGAAGCTTAAATGAGAAGTTTTCTACCAAGTCACCTGTTTCTAATTCTTCAATATAGAATCGCCACTTATTATTTTGATCAGGCTCAAATTCTTCTAGCAAAGCAGCACCATTTGAGTTCAATTCGTCAGGACCTCTAAAAGTTTCTCGTTGATCCCAAGTTTGACCACAGTTATTGGATACGAATAGTACCATTCTATCATCGTTCTCAGGATGTTTTTGAGCATAAGCGTATCTAAAAGAAAGGAAAACGGTTCCCTGATCACTCAAATCAAATTGTTTAGAAAACAACTCCGTCTGAAAAGGTTCATCAAGGTTGCCATTTTCTATCCAAACACATCCCGGATCACTGTATCCTATATCGTCATTTATTTTCCAGTTTACATCACCTGAAAGAGGTTCTGTTACAAATTCATAATCAATAAGACTCAAATCCCCAAATGGCTCTGAATAAGGAAATTCTTCATCCGAAGATTGTACTATGATATACGATTCTTCTGTGGAAATATCTTCCCCCTCATCATTTTGAACTGTAAGTGTTACTCTATAAACACCCGGTACATCATATTGTATCAATGGATTTTGTTCCTCTGAAGTTTCAAGGTTGGCTCCTTCAAAATCCCATTGCCAAACAGCTTCATGTCCAAAGCTTATATCCGTAAATTGAATACTATCTCCTTCACAAATAATACGTTTATCTGATTCAAATAATGCTGTCGGTTCTTCTGTTACACCACCAAATTGTGAACTTCTCCATATCCCTCTTCCAAACGTAGCGGCCGTTATCTGATCAAATTCGTTGTTAATTTCAATTTCGTTGACAATGACATTTGGCAATCCCTCGTTAAACGGCATCCAGTTTACAAGTAAGGGAGTCCAATAGTATACACCCAAATCAGTTCCAACGTACAAACTACCATCTTCACCATTTACTGCGACACAATTTGCAGGAACGTTTGGAAGATTTAAAGACACATTTTCCCATGATTCTCCTCCATCTTTACTCCTATATACCTTATCTCCGTCACCAAATCCACTATAAGTCACCACAACATCATTTGCATCTGATGGGTTCACATCTATGTACGTTATTGAATATTGAGAAATATTGAAAGCAATTTCCTCCCAATTATTCCCACTACTTAAAGACTTATAAACTCTGCTTGATGAACATGCGTATAGAACTTCTGGATTTGATTTGCAAATAGTCATATCGACAATTCCACCTGAATTCAACTCCGAAACTTGAGTGAACGTTCCTCCATTATCCTCAGACTTCCATATATCGGTGAACCCCGCATATATGGTTCCTGTTTCCGTTGGATGAAGAACATATGGAGTCACCCAATTCCCTTCATCATAAATACTACCTGCTATATATTGGAAGGAGTCTCCCCCATTCAAACTTCCATTTAATCCTCCCTCTTGACTAGCACAGTACATCACATCAGGATTTAAAGGATGTATAGCTGCTTCCATACCATCAGCGCCTAAAACGTGAGTCCAAGTTGTACCAGATAGCAAGTTACTTCCATTGTCTTGTGTCCCGCCTATCAGTAGCGACGGATCTGGAGTATATCCACCAATACGATAAAACTGAGAAATTTGAAGTCCTTTGGAAATATCTTCAAAGGAAACTCCATTATTAGTACTTCTAAAAACTCCTCCGTCACTGCATACGAAAAGGTCAGAACCGATGTATTGAATATTGTGTATATCTGCGTGCACATAGTTATAGGTCATGTCATCCACATAAAACCAATCAGAATTAACAATGAAGCCATTCCCACCATTGATACTTCTCCAAACATTGACTCCACCTGTAAAAATATTTTCGGCATTTGCAGGGTTTACAGCTAGCCCTAGATCATACCATCCTTGTCCTCCTTCGGAATCACCATTTACGGAATAGCCTAGTATGTTTGTTGATGCATTGGATCTTTCAACAAATGTATCCGCTGAATCTGTACTTCTATAAAGGCCAAATAATCCGTTCGTGTCATCATCCACACATAATGCATAAACGTAATTTGGTTCGTCTACAGAAACTCCTAAAGATATTCTTCCAACAGAAGACGATCCTGGTAATCCTGACCCAGAAGTACTAAAATTCTCACCGCCATCAGTGGACTTATAAAATCGCGTTGAACAACAATAAACAATATCAGGATTTTCAGGATGAAATTCTACATCTCTTATATTTCCTATTCTCACTTCATACCATACTTCTCCCGCTGTGGTAGTTTTCCAAAGTCCAACTCTTGTAGCCGCAAAAAGAATGTCTGGATTTTCAGGATGCATCAAAAGTTTGTGTACCTGTAATTCCTCAGACAAACTATAACTAAACCCTGTGGTATTCCAAGTAAGGCCACCGTCATTAGTTTTGAGTACACCGTTTGAATAAGTGTCCGTTCCATCCCCATCTCCTGTACCAATATAAATAATGTCCGAGTTATCTGGGTGAATAACAATCCCGCTCACTCCAAGTGTTGGTAGGTTATCCGTTAATGGTTCCCAAGTACCAAATTCGTTAGTAGTTCTCCAAAGCCCACCAGCAGGAGTTCCAACATAATAAGTATTGGATGCAGAAGGATCCTTTACTATCAAGTTCACTCTACCATTGCCCGGGTTATAAGACTGTGTATTCCATTCTGTAGGTCCAAGAGGCCCCCAGTCACCAGCAGACTTTCTTATCGATCTTTTTTTAGAAACCGTTTTTTCATATGCCTCTATATATTTTGGAGATATTCTGATATCTCCCGAAGGGTAACACCTTGGTCCCATGAAATACTCCCATCGCTTGTAAAGATTATATCCTGAACCTCTTGTATACTCCTTATTGTCCCATTCTAGTTCAAATGCCTCTTGAATTTCACTAAAACTGGCTCCCTGCTCTCTTAAATCACTCCAATTCTCCTGTGAAATTCCATAACAACTGAAAACAATTGATAAAATAAAAAATAAGTGCTTCATAAAATTGGTTACTTGGTTTGGTAAATGTATTACAACTTAACAGAGGTCTTCCCTAGTTCGACGGCATATTGTAACTTCGCTGTGATAAATTAGAATCCTTTGATCAAGCATATTTCTACCAATGATGGATCATCATCCTTGTTCGTTGAAGAACTCAATGAGACTTATCATTCAAGGCATGGTGCGCTCCAAGAATCCGAATTTGTATTCATAAAAGAAGGTTTGAAGCAACTTCCTGAAAGGCCAAACCTAAATGTCCTAGAAGTAGGTATGGGAACAGGCTTAAATGTCTTACTATCTTGTAATTACGCATTGCAATACAAGCGTAAAATTTCCTTAGTAACTCTTGAACCCTTTCCAGTTTCATTAGAACTTATTTCAAAAATGAACTTTGCTAGTCTATTGGAACATGAAAAATCAGACGATTGGTTTAAAAAAATTCATCACTCCGACTGGAATAAAACCATTGAAATACACGACTATTTTAGTCTTGTCAAAGTGAAAACGAAAGCCGAAGAATTCCAATATAGCGGTAAATTCGATGTTCTATTTTACGATGCCTTTGGACCACATGCACAACCAGAACTTTGGGAACAAAGCATCTTTGATCACCTCGCTAAATATCTGAATAAAGAAGCCATATTAGTTACCTACTGTGCTCAAGGACAGTTTAAAAGAAACTTGAAGGCAGCTGGATTTTCAATAGAAAGACTGCCTGGCCCCCCAGGAAAACGAGAAATGACTCGAGGAACGTTGATTTAGAATTATTAAACTAACCCGCTGAAATTTCTTCGAGCTCCATTTCAGCCTCTTCCCATCTTCCCATAAGCTCACCCACCTGGTTTTTCAATTCTGAATAGTTGTTCAAAATCTTATCAGCAGCTGCTTGATCTGAATAATCCAGATTTGCTATCACGACATCCATTTCTTTTAATTTCTTTTCCGATTCATCTATTTCAGATTGACATTTAGAAATCAGATTTGATAGCTTTCTCTTTCGTCTATCCTTTTCTTTTCTGGCCTCGTAGCTTTCCTTATTTGAATTTGTCTTTTTTTCTTCACTCTCTACTTTTCGCCCTTTTTCTTGCTCGAACTGCGCAATTGATTCTGATTTTTTCTTCTTGAGAAAATCATAGATATCGCCTATATATTGGTTGAGACCTTTAGGCGTTACTTCATAAATTGTATTTACTAATTCATGTAAGAAATATCTATCATGGCTTACCACGATCAATGTCCCATCATAAGACTGAAGCGCTGATTTAAGCATATCCTTTGACCTCATATCCAAGTGATTTGTGGGCTCATCCATAATCAGCAAATTGTACGGCTTAAGCATCAATTTGCACAACGCTAATCGCGCTTTTTCTCCTCCTGATAGTATTTTGACTTTTTTGTCTATATCCTCACCATGGAATAAAAACGTTCCAAGAAGTCCTCTAAGCTGTGTTCTTATTTCTCCTTGAGCTTCATCGTCTATGGTCTCGAATACTGTTTTCTCTGCATCTAACGTTTCCGTTTGATCTTGAGCATAATACCCTACCTCAACATTGTGCCCTAACCCCAACATACCTTCAAAATCAATCTGACCATTCAAAATTCGCGTAAGTGTTGTCTTTCCGGCTCCATTCTTACCGACCATAGCGATTTTTTCTTGACGCCCAATGAGTAAGTCGACATTTTTAAACACTTCCAGGTCATCATATGACTTGGACAATCCTTCTGAAGTGACTACCGCTTTTCCTGATCTAGGAGCAGTAGGAAATTTAAATTTCATAGCCGCCGTATCCAGCTGATCTATATCTATGATTTCCAGCTTGTCCAACTTTTTGATCAAACTCTGGGCGAAAGCAGCTTTGTTCTTCTTGGCTCTAAATTTATTAATCAATATCTGAGTATCCTTAATATACTTCTGTTGCGCCTTAGCTGCTTCAACCTGCCCTTCTAATTCCTCTTCACGTTGTATTAAATATTTACTATAAGAAAACTTATAGTCATAAATTCTCCCATTTGCTATTTCTACCGTCCTAGTGGTAATCGCATCTAAGAAGTTTCTATCGTGCGAAATCATCACTATAGCACCCGGATAAGAAGACAAAAATCCCTCTAACCATTCTATCGAATCAATGTCCAAATGGTTAGTTGGCTCATCCAATAGTACTAGATCTGGCTGTACTAATAAGATTTTAGCCAGCTCTACTCTCATCTTCCAACCACCGCTAAATTCATTCATTTGCCGGTTCATATCAGAGGTTGTAAAACCAAGTCCTTTAAGAACGCGTTCTACCATCTGTTCCATGTTTCCAGAACCTAGCACCTGAAGACGGTCATTGATATCATTAAGCTCTTCAATAAGCTTGGTATAACTCTCAGATTGATAATCTTCTCGAGTTGAGAGTTCCAGACTAATCTCGTTTGACCTTGTTTCTAGTTCATTGATATCATTAAATGCTGAAGAAGCTTCTTCCAGAATCGTAGCATTATCATTATGCTCCATCTCCTGAGGAAGATATCCTAGGGTAGTTTCTTTAGGAACTATTATCTCCCCTTCTGTTCCTTTTTGAAGACCGAACATCGCTTTTAGAAGCGTTGATTTACCTGCTCCATTCTTTCCTACTAAGCCAATTTTATCTTTCTTAGAAATGAAGCAAGAAACATTCTTGAACAAAGCTCTTTGTCCAAATATTACACTAAAATTATTGATTGAAACCATGCGGGCGCAAAGATATAATCAAACGATCGGTCTGGAAGACATTTCTTATTAAAAGGAATCTTTAACACGCATTATGCGTTAGAAAATCTATTACGCCTTGAAATCCCCTCAAAAACAAACGCTTTGCTCGTTTTTTGATTGCACTTTCAAACCTCATCACAAGGTTCTAACGCATAATGCGGGTTTAATCTAGAAAAATTATTAGCCCTTCCATTGAATACTTCAATAACTTTTCTGCGCGTAAAACAAAAAGAGCCACCTCAGTGAGGCAGCTCTTTTAATATTATTTAAAAATTTGTCCTTAGTAATGCCATAAATCATGCTCTATTAAGAACAACTCTTCTTTAACTCTTTCCGCTTCCAATAGTGCATCAATTCCTAAAGCATAAGATGCAATTGGTCTATCATACACATTGTCCTCTTTATGAATGAAACTTGAAAATCTTCTTTTTTGGAATATTTCTTCGAACGATCTTCTTTCTGCACCATTGCTAGGATTAAATACCCAAGCATTTTGGAAAACATATCTACACTCAGGATAGTACAACCAAAATAACGGCTTATACCCTCTGAAGTCACCAGTTTCAGGATCGTAACTCTCTGCTCTTGGACATAGACCAATGATCCTTACATATCTTTCCGAACGCTGTTTATCAAATACCCAGTGCTCCTTCATTTGATACTGTGTTACCTTTTCCGATTCAATAGGAGCTGGTTGATCTTCATAACTGATCTCACCAGTATCTAAATCTTCAATAGGAACAGATATCGTAGGATTAAGAATAGAATCTATCTGAGCAGGAGTTAGCGGATACTTGAATTCATCATCATCCTGTGTAGGTCCTAAACCATAAGCAGTAATAGATCCTTCCTCCAGCAGAGCATTCTTAATGACAGTAAATAAACTATTTCTATCATTTAGTTCTTCCAACGGAAAGTACAAAGGATGATTCAGCTTCTCTTTCAAATCAAGTGTTCTCCAAATCTTCTTTGACCACATTACATCTGATTCTCGAAGATACGGATAAGGGACTACTCTTTTAGTCTGTGTATGTTCTGGTACGTATGCTCCATCTAAAACAGTGTTAATAGTTTGAGACTTCACATCGATAGAACCTAAAACAAATGCTATTCCTACGAAGATGATTCTTTTCATGGCTTCTAAAATTATAGTATTCTTAATGAAAGGCTTGGCACTTTTCTTTCCCCATCAGGCATTTTCACAAATATTTCTTCTATACCAAACTTTTGTCCTTTTCTTAACTTAGCTATCAATGCAGAGGCAGCAGGTGAAAGCCTATTTCCTGTACACTTTATTTCTTTGAATTCACCATTTATGGTAGTAAACACTGTGAATTTAGTTACAACAATACCAGGTACATCCATCTCAAAACCATCCATTTTTGCTCTAACCCCAGAAGCTGCTTTTGCCACAGCCTTTGAAATAATGTTGTCTGATGGTCCTTTCTGTCCAAATGATGGTACTGGATCTGGAATTTTTTTCACTCTAAACTTAGCTGGTCCCATAGATCTTCTCGTTCCGTCTGGTAATTCCACAGATGCACTTACATTCGCTTCTTTTCCAGATGATACGTTCACCACATACCCATTTGCTCCTTTAGATATTGATCCATTCGATATAGATGGAGAGACTGCATCCGCTGTAAATCCTGGAACACTCACTTCAACAGGATTTGGAATCCCTTTGTAGAAAACGTTCATCGCTGTAGGAGAGACTACCAGTTGAGGAGCTACCACACTGTAATCCAGCTTAAATGGCTGCACAACTGGATCGCCACCAACAGGCTTAAAGTTAATTACTCCTTCTCTTTGTTGTACACCTAAACCACTTGCAGGAAGTTTTACTTTCCCCATGGTTCCTACCATTTCTACAACTTTATACTCTCCACTAAGTTTCTGATTAATAGAGTCCCATTTTACTCCAGGGTCTCCTAACCAAATTACAGGTGCATTCTGGTCATCATAAGCCGAAAGGAATACATCCGCCTCATAATTTGATCCTGCCGAAATTGTAGTAGCCTGCGGAATCACAGCACTTTTTAATCTATTGAACTTAAACGAATCTCCCTCTACATCAGTGTACAATTTATCTACTAAATCAGATTCTGCAGTTCTAATTCTGTTCTGTAGCCCAGATAACATTGCTGTAGATGCAGCCAATGGTACATGGTAAAAATTCTTTACCACCCATTGTTCTTCTCCCGCCTTAATAGTTGAATTTGGATCTTCTTCTTTCGTTTTAGGAAAATCAAAGTTTTTCTCGACATTTTTCACCAAAATCTCAGTTCCTTTGATTTTTTTTAATTCACTAATAACAGCATCTCTGTATGCTTCTAATTTATTCCTCAACTCTACAGCTGTATAGTTGTATCCATCAGCATTAGGCTCTGTAGTAGGTTTAGAAGCATCCTGTACCATCAAGTTGGTATTGTTATCGTAATTATCAATACCCACCAATGCTTTAACACTGTCCAAGTCTATTAGAAATTCACCGTTACTGTATACTTCTGGTGGAATATCTGCTTCTACACCATTTCCTATAGAGATAGAAAAAGTCTTTGCTTTTATTTTATTGATATGCTCAATAAGCGCTGATGCCTCTTTATGGACACGTTCTGCAGATGTCTTTGCAGGACCATATTTCTTTGGATTCTCACTTGCATTTTTCTGCAATGCGTTCATTTGCGTACCTAACTTTCCATCGATAGCCGCTAGGTTATTCATTTGATTGTGATCAATCGTTACAAATGCATCAACAACTTCTTTGGATACGTTCATTGCCAGAAGAGCGGTGAGTACTAAGTACATCATACCGATCATCTTCTGCCGTGGGGTTTCTTTTCCACCTGACATGTCTACTTGTTTTTAATTAGATAATAATTTAATTGAGTAAAGTAGCACTTGGCTTACCCTTGATTCACTCCAGATCCCATAGCATTTAACATATTGCTATAAACTCTGTTGAGTGATTGTAGGTTAGTAGATAACTCTCGGATGTTTTCCTTGTACGCTTTAGTATCATCCACTGAATCTTTAAGATTTTCTACCAATTCATTGATTCCAGCATACATATTTCTAGACTTTTCTAACTCTGTCAACTGCAATTCATACATGTTGTTTAGAGCAGAAAGGTTTTCAGTCATTTTCTGTAAATGTTCTCCAGTAGATGCTCCAATACCAGCACTTTCTGTCAAGCCTGCTAATGACTCTGAAGCCGCAGCATATGTATCAGATAATTCACCCACTTTAGAATTTGCAGATCTCAACCCTTCTGCATACTCTTGAGTAGCAGAGGAAGCGTCAGTAATGTTATTTAAATCTTTGGCTTGAGTAGAAAGTGATCTCATCCCATCTCCCAAGCTTTGAATCAATTCGGGTTCTATTTTGGCCTCAACGAGCATTTCATCTAACTGCTCTGTCAAACCTTTTCCTCCTGCTCCTATAGCAGAATGTTCGTTTCTTTCTCCAGTCGCCAATTCAGGGTATACTAAAGTCCAATCTGGATCTTCATGTGGTGGCTCGAAGGCAGAGAAGAAGAAAATGAAGGCTTCTGTGGTTAATCCTGCCACAAGCATTGGACCTGCTCCAGGCCAGTGCATAATCTTAAACATCGCTCCTACAATTACTACTGCTGCTCCAATACCATACAGCTTAGCCATAAAATTTTTCCATTTTTTACTTCCAGGTCTCATCTTTTTCTTGCTTTAAAAGGTTTACTAAATATTCCTTGTTGGTTTCTATTTATTACAATCTATTATTGAGGAGCGTTCCAATCCTCAGGGTTTCCCGTTTTTCCTCTACCGAGATAACTCATTACACTTCTAAATCCTATATATGATTTTGCAGTATCTTGATATTCGTAGGATCTAGTTCCAGTTTGGATGTAGTATCCAATATCTTTCCAAGATCCTCCTCTAATTACTTTTCTTTTTAACGCTGGTGGATCAGATTTTTGAGAATTGTATTCATACTCAGTACTCATGTCATGAGCAAATTCATATACTGATGGATCATAAGCAGTATTACACCACTCAGCTACATTTCCTGCCATGTTATATAATCCATAATCATTCGGTTCGTAAGAATCAATTGGTACTGTGTAACATCCATTATCCTCTACATAATCTCCACGCATAGGTTTAAAGTTTGCCAATGGACACCCTTGAATATTTCTTACGTATGGCCCACCCCATGGAAATGGAGATAAATCTAAACCACCTCTAGCTGCATATTCCCATTCAGCTTCACTTGGTAATCTAAACCTTTGAACGAATACTTCTCCTTGAGATTGCTTCCACGAATTTAAATAAGCTGTTCTCCAAGCATTAAACGCTTTAGCCTGTCCCCAAGATACTCCTACAACAGGATAATCATCATAAGCAGGATGCCAGAAATAAGTTTCCGTTAAAGGTTCGTTAAATCCATATGTAAAATCATGAACCCAACATAATGTATCTGGGTAAACATTGATTACTTCTTCAACTACAAACTGAGATCTGTCTGAGTGTCTTTTTACGGAATGTAATTGATCCAACTCGTTGGTTACACCAAGTTCTAAATCTTTATTGTCCTTATTAGCAGCTGCTTGATAATTAAACCACCAATATCTGAAATTTAACTCAGTAGTTTTGATCTCTTTTCTATCGTAAAACGTTTCCACTCCTTGTAGAAAAAATCGGTCATACAATGCATCAAAAACATCTTCATCTTCCCAATCAATTTCTTCCTCCCAGTTAATGATATATCCTTTCTTTATGAACCTATCCAATTCTCGACCATACTCATCCTCCACGTAAAAATACCTATCATCATCATTGTTGTATAATTCAGTTCTGAAAAGGGAATCTCTAGTATAGTAGACAAATTGTCTGTACTCGTTATTCGAAATCTCATGCTGATCAATGTAAAACGCAGGAACAGTTACGGTTCTAGAGGTAGCATTCAAGGCATAAGGTACATCTTGATCACTAGGCCCCATGGTGTAAGAACCGAAATGAATATAGTTCATCCCATAGGGATTCACTTGAACCCAGTCTTCTCTAGGGTATACACCCACGAGCTCTCCTCGGTCGCCGCCGTAGCAGCTGGCCAGAAAAGAGGCAACCAGTAAATAAAACAACGATTTTTTCATGATTTCAAAATTTAACTTGTCATTAAAAATAATGATAAGTAAGAATAGCAGGTTCCTTATATAATTTCTTAATTACGAAGATTTAACTCCATTTGTTACACATTTATTTTACAAAAATCTTGGATTACTGTGTGCCTTTCTAATAAGAAGTTGAATTGGCTTATAACAGAATCCGAGGAAAACCTCATGTGAACCAGAGCTATAGCTATTGATGTCACTGAGAGTTACATCATAAGAATATCCGAATTGTAGTGTACCAACGCCAGTCGATTGATTAACTGCTTCCCAATTAATTCCAACCATTGGAGAAATAGCATCAATACCTGTTCTTAGAGAAAGACCACCCCAAATGAAGTTATTCCATTCTCCACGAACATTAACATCAATAGATGTACTTACAGCATCAGATTTAACCATAAGCGCAGGTTTCAATTGCCAAGCAGTACTTGCCAATTGAGTTTCATACCCCGTCATGAAATAATAGTGTCTGGCAACACTAAAATCAAAATTGTTAGACTGCAAATCTTGAGCACTTAGGTGAGTAGAACTTAAGCCAGCCCAGAATTTATTTGTTTGATAGTATGCTCCAAAGTTAAAATCAGCAGCCCCTTTTGAATCCTCGACATTAGGAATTGCATTATCTAATATTACTGGATCTACAGAATACCAGTTACTGCCTAACTTGGCTCCTTGGAAGCCGAGAGAAAGACCTAAACCTAAAGTTCCTGGACCAACATTTTTCAAATGGTATGCATAGTGTAATCTGAATGCATTTGTTGTGATCGCATGTCCATCTACTTCAGTAGAGCTTAAACCTGCAACACCCAATACCTGATTTCCTATTACGTCGTTGTAAGCGGTAATTCCAATTCCACCTTTCAGCAGTTTCACGGGGGCATGCGCATTTAACAACATTGTCGTAGGGTTCCCACTAAATCCAGCCCACTGTTCTCTGAAGAACAATCCAACGCATATATCTTTCATTCCAGTTGCTCCTGGATTCACAGAAACTTTATCAAAAAAGAATTGATTGAATTGATAGTCCTGCTGAGAAAAACCAGCGAGTGAGCAAGCTAAGAAGGCTAAGATACCAAGTGTTTTTTTCATTTTTTTCCTTTAGGTTATAAGGGTTTCAAATACTATTTTCCGGTTAAGAAAGCTGCTAAAATAGTCAAATTAAAATATTCACCAAATAATGTTAATGACCAATCGTCATTTTAACATTGGAGTGCCACAATATTTTACTATGTGCGTACTACAACTATAATACTAACTTATGATAAAAGATACAAAATAGGAAGACAATCTCCAGAATAGATAAACCACTGCGGTTAAACAGAATACTACTTATAAGGAGAATGTTATTAAACGAGTTTCTGATAGGTTTTCCACCATTTATCAGGCATTTCTTCATTCGTTGCCTGTACATAATCTTTGTAAGTACATGGCACAAAATGGTGGCGCTCATAACGATTCTTCATTCCTGCAGGATATGGCACATCCATCCACCAGCGATCAGAGCGATCTGATTTATAGAATACAATTTGGTGTTCCGAATTAGCTAAATCGATAATATACTTAATATAGGATTCCTTAGACCCTTTTGGATAATCATCCTTACGCTGCAGAACACCATCGATAAAACACCACATCATTTGTGCTATTAGATGAGCACTCGTTTCATCATGGTCGACTTCAGGATTATATTCATAGAACCCCACTGAGGTCAGCTTATCACTAATTCCAGCATATCTTGCCAATTGACACGCCTCCTCTCCATACAGTCCGTTTGGTCCAGCCTTTTTGTTTCCTGGGCAATCTGCCCATCGAATTGCAGAAACATCAAAACTAACCAAGTCTGCATTTCTAAGGAATGGTTCAGAATCCTGAATGCTTCCAGTAACTTCACCCAACCTCATCGTTTCGAAATGAAGTTTATCCATCAATTCTAAAATAGACTTACTTTGAAGGTAACGTTGATGACCAATATTTGAATAATTAAACAGGTAGTTAGGTTGATGCAGAATAATTTTACTCATGAAATTATCGGAATCGATCTCTTCATCATTGTCTCCGACGTCCAATTTGCTATCTACCGTAACTAAATTAATAGTTTGCTCTAATGACTCATAAGCCGAATAATTGGCATATGTAATGTCTTGACTACCTCCAAGTATAATAGGAATAATATTGGCCTTCAGAAGTGCTGCGCAAACTGTTTTTACAGCATAATACGTATCCTCAGTAGTTGCACCTGCAGCAATATTCCCTAAATCAACAATGGCTGATTCATCATCAAAATCAAAAAGTCGATAGAAGTATTTTCTTATCACATCCGTACCGTGGGCACAACCATCATTATTGATGGAGTTCCTATCTTCCTGAACACCCAAAATAGCTAATCTCGCCCCCTCTAATGTTGGAAAAAATGACTCAGTATGCACAGCTATTTTCAACCCAATAGTCTCGGGTAACAATTCTGTAAAAAGATCCTGATCTATTGCCTGAAAAAAAACTTCTAAATCACTCATTATTTTTTACGTCCTTTCCTTTTTGGTGGGTTTTTAGCCGCTTCTTCAGCCAAAGCTTTAACTTCCTCCCAAGTTAATTCTTTAGCTTCTTTATCCTTAGGGATTTTCACGTTCTGCTTTCCAAATTTAATATATGGCCCCCATCTTCCCTCTTGGATGGTCACTGTTTCATCCTCAGGAAATGTTTTAATCAACTTCTTTGCATCTGACTCTCTCTTCTCTATCACTAATTCAACACCTCGCTCTAGAGTAATCGTGAAAGGATCGTCTCCATCAGCCTCCTTGATTGAGACAAATTTCCCATCATGTCTAATATATGGCCCAAAACGACCAATAGCAGCAGTAACAACCTTGTCTTCAAATTCACCTAATTTTCTAGGGAGCTTAAATAAGTCAAGTGCTTGTTCTATAGTAATCGTTCCTATACTTTGATCTTTTAATAAAGAGGCAAACTTTTTTTCTTCATCTTCCGCGTCTCCAATCTGAGCCATCGGACCATAACGACCAATTCTTACCAATACCACTTTTCCATTTTCTGGATGTGTTCCTAAAATTCTCTCCCCACTTGCTCTTTCAGAATTCTCTAACGTTTCTTCTACATCTTTATGAAATGGCGAATAAAATTCTTTGATCATTTTATTCCATTCCTTCATTCCGTTAGCTATGTCATCGAATTCTTTTTCAACGCTAGCCGTAAACCCGAAATCTAAAACATTTTCAAAATGTTCTACTAAGAAGTCATTCACAACCATACCTATATCAGTTGGTTGAAGTTTTCCTTTTTCTCTTCCAGTTATTTCATTAAGCTTTTCTGCTTCTACTGTACCGTTAGAAAGTGTCAGCTTTCCATAATTTCTTTTCGTGCCTTCTCTTTCATCTTTATGCACATAACCTCTCTTCTGAATTGTCGAAATCGTTGGTGCATAAGTTGACGGTCTTCCTATTCCTAACTCTTCTAGCTTTTTCACCAAACTAGCTTCAGTGTATCTAGCAGGATGCTGAGTAAATCGTTCCGTAGCAGATATTTCATCATACTCAAGAGACTGTCCTTGTGTAAGGGCAGGCAAACTATCCTTTGTTAATTCATCTTCCCCATCTTCATCATCTGTTCCTTCAAGATATACCTTTAAGAATCCTTCAAACGTAATGATCTCTCCTTTCGCTGTAAATCGCTCATCTGTATTATCGAGTGAAATACCTACTGTAGTTCTTTCAAACTCTGCTTCTGACATCTGTGAAGCCAGCGTTCTTTTCCAAATTAAATCATATAACTTGGACTGAGAAGAATCTCCAGTAACAGATTGAAGACTCATATCGGTAGGACGAATCGCCTCATGCGCCTCTTGAGCTCCTTTGGATTTTGTGTTGTAGTTCTTTCTTCTCGAATACTTTTCACCATAGCTTGATCTAATTTCCTTTTCAGCTGCTTCCAAAGCTGTATCTGAAAGACTAACTGAATCAGTTCTCATATATGTAATCTTCCCAGACTCATATAGTTTTTGAGCAATGCTCATAGTCACTCCTACTGGATATCCCAATTTTCTTCCCGCTTCTTGTTGCAGTGTGGAAGTTGTAAAAGGAGCTGCGGGTGATTTTTTAGCAGGTTTTTTCTCTAGTTTGTCAATACTAAAATTTGCCGATTGACATTTTTTTAAGAACGCCTCTGCTTCTTTTTCGGTATCAAATCTTTTTCCTAACTGTGCTTTGAACGTCTTTCCGTCTGTCTTGAACTCAGCCACAACTCTATAACTAGAAGTCGACTTGAAATTCAATATCTCTCTTTCTCTTTCAACAACAATTCGTACAGTCACTGACTGTACCCTTCCAGCAGAGAGTGATGGTTTTACTTTTTTCCATAAAACTGGAGAAAGCTCAAAACCTACCAATCGATCAAGTACTCTTCGTGCCTGCTGAGCATTCACCAAATTGTAATCAACTTTCCTTGGATTCTCTATGGCTTTCAGAATCGCTGGCTTGGTAATTTCGCTAAAAACGATTCTTCTGGTTTTTTCATCCGTCAACTTTAACGCCTCCATGAGGTGCCAGCTAATGGCTTCTCCCTCTCGGTCCTCATCCGTCGCTAGCCAAACCATTTCAGCTTCTTTTGCTAATTTTTTTAACTCAGCTACCACTTGCTTTTTATCTGCGGAAATTTCATATGATGGTTTGAACGAATTCTCAACATCGATGGCCTTGTTTCCAGAAACCAGATCGCGCACATGGCCATATGAAGATTTGACCACGAAGTCTTTTCCTAAATACGATTCTATGGTTTTAGCTTTAGCTGGGGACTCTACTATAACGAGATTTTTCATGAAGCTATATCACTGTTTTTTTAGTTTCAAATCATTACGTTTTCCTTGCATTAAACAACGAAACGTGATCTTAAGGTTCTAACGATATGAATCTAATGTTTCCTTAAAGACGTGCAAATTAACATCAAAGATTCTTAGTAATCCAAATATTGCAACGCTTATTATATACCTGCAAAAACAGTATCCCTACGAATGGAAACCAAAAAAAGTTCATCTAACTATTATCTGGCTCAGTGTGATTTTGATTTTTTCACATCATTTACACCATGTCAAATTGTCAGATTTTTTGAATAAAGATTACCTTTGCACACCATTTTATTTAAAATATGCAATTAGAAGTAGGCAATAAGACAATAGATGAGTCTAAACAAGGTGAAGCTACGATGGTTCAATCAAAAAAATCGAATGGTAAGAAGCTTTTATTAGAAAGCTATGGTTGTGCAATGAATTTTTCTGATAGCGAAATCGTAGCATCCATCTTAGCAGAAGAAGGATTCACTACAACAAAAGACGAAAAGGAAGCAGATGTTATTTTATTGAACACGTGTTCTATTAGAGAAAAAGCCGAGGATAGAATTCGAAACAGACTCCTCAATTTCAAGCGCATAAAGAGACAAAAACCACATTTGATTGTGGGAGTTTTAGGATGCATGGCAGAGCGATTGAAAGAGACATTACTGGAACAAGAGAAACTAGTAGATTTGGTAGTCGGGCCAGATGCCTATCGAGATTTGCCTAACTTAATAGAACAAGTGGGAACCGGACAAAAGGCTGTAAACGTTCTCTTATCTCGAGAGGAAACTTATGCCGAAATAAGCCCGGTAAGACTTAATTCTAATGGTGTCAACGCTTACATCAGTATTATGAGAGGCTGTGACAACATGTGCTCATTTTGCGTAGTTCCTTTTACACGAGGAAGAGAACGAAGTCGAGATCCTAAATCTATTGTGACAGAAGCTGTAGAACTTTTCGAAAACGGATACAAAGAAGTGACTCTTTTAGGACAGAATGTCGACTCTTATAAATGGAACTTGACCAAAAAAGGAGAAGTGAAAGATGAATCTATGGAGACCGTTTCATTTGCCCAATTGATGGAAAAAGTGGCTATAGCATGTCCCAAATTATGGATAAGATTCAGTACTTCTCATCCAAAGGATTTAACCGATGACGTAGCAGAGACTATAGCTAAATATGATAACATCTGCAATTATATTCATCTCCCCATTCAGTCAGGGAACAATGAAATTCTCAAACGAATGAATAGAGGATATACACGAGAGTGGTATCTCAACAGAATAGAAGCTATTAGAAGGATAGCACCTGAATGTGCTATCTCTACTGATATAATCACTGGATTTTGTGGTGAAACAGAGGAACAGCATCAAGAAACGCTTTCCTTAATGGATGAAGTTGGGTTCGAGATGGCTTATATGTTCAAATATTCTGAAAGACCAAAAACTTTGGCAGAAAGAAAATACGAAGATGACATTTCGGAAGAAATAAAAGGCAAACGCCTTTCTGAAGTGATTCAAGTTCAAATGGGAAAATCACATCAACAAGTGAAAAAATATGTTGGTACTGTTCAGAAAGTACTAGTAGAAGGGACCAGTAAGAAGTCTGAGGATGATTTTTCTGGAAGGACTTCCCAAAATTCAGTAGTTGTATTCCCTAAAAGAGCCGCAGAAAGAGGAACATTTGTGAATGTGCGAATTTTAGACTGTACAACGATGACTTTAATCGGAGAATTAGTTGACTAATGGAATTACAAGCAATAAAACAACGATTTGGAATTATAGGTAATTCACCAGCGCTTAACAGAGCTATTGATGTGGCTGTTCAAGTTGCTCCCACAAATATTTCTGTTCTCATCAATGGTGAAAGTGGAACTGGTAAGGAAGTAATGCCTAAAATCATTCACCAATTAAGCACCAGAAAACACGGGCCTTACATTGCGGTTAACTGTGGTGCGATTCCAGAAGGAACCATAGATTCTGAGCTTTTCGGACATGAAAAAGGAGCTTTTACAGGAGCGATAGGAAGCAGAAAAGGATACTTCGAAGAAGCAGATAAAGGAACTATCTTTTTAGACGAAGTGGCCGAGCTTCCTTTACAAACACAGGTAAGACTCCTTAGGGTTCTAGAAACCGGGGAATTTATCAAAGTGGGCTCTTCCAAAGTGATCAAAACAGATGTTCGGGTAGTGGCTGCTACAAATGTCAATTTCTCAGAGGCCATTGCCAAAAATAAATTCAGAGAAGACCTATTTTATAGACTAAGTACTGTTCCTATTCTAATTCCTCCATTGAGAGAGAGAAAAGAAGACATTCATTTGCTTTTCAGAAAATTCACTACGGATTTTAGTGAGAAATATGGAATTCCAGTGATTGAACTTACTGAAGATTCCGTCTCCTTATTAGCTTCATATGCTTGGCCAGGAAACATTCGTCAGCTTAAAAATATCACTGAGCAGATTAGTGTTATAGAAAATGACCGTCACATTAATTCCACCACACTTAGACAATACCTTCCTGAACAAGGTTTCAGTATGAAACCAATGGTAATCAAACAAGAAAGTAAAGGGCAATCAGATTTTTCCGAAAGAGAAATTCTCTACAAGGTTCTCTTTGATATGAAGAAGGATATGAACGACGTGAAGCAGTTGGTGATGCAAATGATCAAGAACGGGGGTAATTTCCAAGAAAATCCTGAAAATTCTGAACTAATTAAAAAAGTATTCGATGATGATTACTTCGATAGCTCTCCTGCAGCTTCTTCTGAGCAGATGATTCTTTCATCCAAACCTTCTGGTTTTTCACGTGTTACAGAGCCTTCTGAGCCAACAACTATTCATGTAGAAGAAACGTTGTCATTGGCTGAAACGGAAAAAGAATTGATTCGGAAAGCGCTTAAAAAACACAATAACAAACGTAAATACGCAGCGAAGGAATTAGGGATTTCTGAGAGAACACTTTACAGAAAAATTAACGAGTACGACTTGAAGTAAATAATTCACTTTAATTTGCGTTGCAATAAGACTGACGATGCTAAAGAAAATTCTTATCATATTAATTATTACATCACTTCTCTCGGGGTGCGGTATCTATAGCTTTTATGGTACGGATGATTCTGGCGCAAAGACCTTCAGTGTACAGATGTTTGATGTAAAGGCTCCAAAAGCCAATCCACTGATAGGCCAAACTTTTACGGAAAAACTTAGAAATCTTATACAACAACAATCAACTGTTCAACTTGTAGAAGACAAGTCAGAATTGATGTTTGAAGGCTCTATCACAAAATATGACACCCAACCTATTTCGGTTCAAGGGGATGAAACGGCAAGTCAAAGTAGACTAACAATTGGTATCAATGTGAAGTATGAAAACACCATTGAAAAAGACAAAAGTTTTGAAAGAAGTTTTAGCTGGTATACGGATTATGCCAGTGATGTTGACTTCTTAACTGTGGAGGAAGACTTAATAGAAGTGATTACAAACCAACTTACACAAGATGTGTACAATGCTAGCTTAGGAAATTGGTAATCGATTTAAACATAGAACATCTATTAGATCCCTCTCACACTATTTCTTTAAAGGAAAAGTCCCGTTTAGCAGAACTGAAAGAGGAGTACCCTTGGAGTGAGATTATTCAGATCGCACATTTAAAATCACTTAAAGATTCTAATGACCTTCGATTTTCAGAAGAATTAAAGAATGTCTCTCTCGTTTCCCAAGATAGAGCTCGATTGTATAAATACTTGTACAGTGCTGATTTGCAAATCACCATTGACAAAGTTGAAAAAGAAATGGCTGAACTTCCTGAAGTGGAAGGATTGATTTCTCCAGATTGGGAAAAATCCAAGCACTCTTTTCAAGCAGAAACAGCCCAAATAGAAGATATAAAAGAAGTCGAAGTTGATATTCCTGCGATTAAAATTGATGCCGCAATAGAAAACGAATCCGCTGCTGAAGCAAATTTACTTGAAGAATCTGTTGACAATTCTTCACTATTAGATCAGACAGAAAATGACAATAAGTCAAATGAAACTGCTTCTATTTCAGAGTCTCGTGATGAAAATATTATTGCTAAACAAGGTGACAAACAAAAAACTTTGGAGAGCATTTCTCCTGAATCTGAACAACTAAATCATCTCATTATTTCAGAAGCTATTGACACCTCAATTACACTTGATGTGAT
The DNA here is from genome assembly GCA_965224545.1 of Flavobacteriales bacterium. Taxonomy (GTDB): domain Bacteria; phylum Bacteroidota; class Bacteroidia; order Flavobacteriales_D; family Sanyastnellaceae; genus ASP10-05a. The sequence goes on from CBDCZM010000001.1 coordinate 1,274,296, forward strand.
GGAAGATATAGCAAGTAAAAAAACAGTATCATCCGATTCATACCCAGAGCTACCATCCACCCCAACAGACTCTCCCTCTGTAAGTTCAGATGATTTCATCAATTGGCTAGTTTCAAATGCAGCTTCAGTTCAATACCCTTCTTTCGATCAACAATCAACTCAACCTTTCAATAAATCTGTTGACTCTATCGTCGATAGATTTATTCAAAATGAACCTCAAATAAGTCGGGGGAAGTCAAAAGAGTTCGGAACAGAGAACCTAGCCAAGGATAGTCTCGTAGATAACGAAGAATTTGTAACAGAAACATTGGCCGAAATCTATGCAAGTCAGGGAAATATTTCGAAAGCAAAACGTGCTTTCCAGCTTCTTTCCTTGAAATATCCAGAAAAAAGCATTTATTTTGCAGCCCGAATTAAACGACTGGGACGAAAAAAATAAAAAAAATGGAAGTATTTCTTACAGTATTAATCATCATAGTGAGTATAGTAATGGCGCTTTTCGTGCTTATTCAGAATCCAAAAGGTGGTGGATTAGCTTCCGGGTTTACTGGAGGTAATCAGATAGGTGGTGTTCAAAAAACCGCTGACTTTTTAGAAAAAGGATCTTGGACATTAATGGTAGTACTTTTTGTACTGTGTATTGTTTCTGCTAGTTTTTTACCAGACAATGGTATTCAAGAAATTGAGCAAGATACTATTGAAAATATAGACGGTGCAGGAGGAGATGATGCTTCTGCTACCCCATAAGAGTTAAAGACAAACAATCATATTTAATGTCAGTCTGGCTTACAGGCTGACATTTTTTTTGTCTAAAAAGGTCAGTTTCTGCCAAATCGTCCATGATTTCATACTGGCATAAAAAATGACTAAGAGGACTTGCGTAGTGAGGCAACATTGCATCGCTTTAGTAGAATCAAAAATTAAACCTAAATAATTAGAAAAATGGCAGTTAAATTCAAACCTCTAAAAGACAGAGTTCTTGTGGAATCTGCAAAAGCAGAAGAAAAAACAGCTAGTGGAATTATCATTCCTGATACCGCGAAAGAAAAACCTCAAAGAGGAAACGTAATCGCAGTAGGAAGTGGAACGAAAGAGGAACCAATGGAAGTAAAGAAAGGAGACACTGTTCTTTATGGAAAGTATGCTGGTACTGAAATCCAAATAGATGGAAAAGAGTATCTCATTATGAGAGAAAGTGACATCGTAGGTATTATCTAATCAATTTAAACATTCTAAAAACAAGAATAAAATGGCAAAGGAAATTTCTTTTGACGTAGATGCTAGAGCGAAACTTAAAGAAGGAGTAGACGCATTAGCAAACGCAGTAAAAGTAACGTTAGGTCCTAAAGGAAGAAACGTAATCATTGATAAAAAATTCGGAGCACCTAGTATCACTAAAGATGGTGTATCAGTAGCTAAAGAAATTGAGCTTAAAGACCCAATCCAAAACATGGGTGCTCAAATGGTAAAGGAAGTAGCTTCTAAAACAGCTGATCAAGCTGGTGATGGAACAACTACCGCTACCGTATTGGCTCAGGCAATTGTAAGCGCAGGTCTTAAGTCTGTAGCTTCAGGTGCTAATCCAATGGATTTAAAAAGAGGAATCGATAAAGCGGTTCACCACATCGTAAAAGGATTAGAAAAAATCTCTAACACTGTAGGAAAGGACTTTTCTAAAATAGAACAAGTAGCTACTGTTTCAGCAAACAATGACAAAAACATTGGTGAACTTATAGCTAAGGCTATGAAAGCTGCTGGGAAAGAAGGTGTAATCACTGTAGAAGAAGCAAAAGGAACTTCTGATGAGTTGAAAACTGTGGAAGGAATGCAATTCGACAGAGGATATTTATCTCCATACTTTGTAACTAATGCAGAGAAAATGGAAGCTGAATTAGAGTCTGGATATATTCTTATTTACGACAAGAAGGTTTCTAATATGAAAGACCTTCTTCCAGTTTTAGAGAAAACCGCTCAAACAGGAAAACCTCTATTGATCATCGCTGAAGATGTTGATGGTGAAGCTTTAGCTACTCTTGTAGTAAACAAAATGAGAGGTGCTCTTAAAGTGGCTGCTGTAAAAGCTCCTGGTTTTGGAGATAGAAGAAAAGCTATGTTAGAAGACATCGCTACTCTAACTGGCGGAACGGTTATTTCTGAAGAAAGAGGATTCAAATTGGAGAATGCTACTTTAGAAGATCTTGGTACAGCAGAAAAAATCATTCTTGATAAAGACAATACGACTATTATCAATGGTGCAGGTAAGAAGAAAGACATTACAGCTAGAGTAAGTCAAATTAAAGCTCAAATAGAATCTACTACTTCTGACTATGACAAAGAGAAATTACAAGAAAGACTAGCAAAATTAGCTGGCGGAGTAGCTGTAATTTATGTAGGTGCGACTACTGAGATAGAAATGAAAGAGAAGAAAGATAGAGTTGATGATGCACTTCACGCTACTAGAGCAGCTGTAGAAGAAGGAATCGTCCCTGGTGGTGGTGTCGCATACATCAGAGCCGTTAATGGTTTAGAGAAGGTGAAGGGTGAAAACGAAGATGAAGTGACTGGTATTTCTATCGTACGGAGAGCTATCGAGGAACCAATTCGTCAAATCGTAGCTAACGCTGGTGGTGAAGGTGCTGTTATTGTTCAGAAAATAAGAGAGGGAAAGAAAGATTTCGGTTACAACGCCAGAACTGAAAAGTTTGAAGATTTATTAAAAGCTGGTGTAATTGACCCAACTAAAGTAAGTCGTATAGCTCTTGAAAACGCTGCTTCTATTGCAGGTATGCTTTTGACTACAGAATGTGTAATTACAGATTCTGAAGAAGAAGCTGCTGCTCCAGCAATGGGAGGTGGAATGCCAGGTGGAATGCCAGGAATGATGTAAAACATAATTGGGTCTTACGACCTAATTTATCTTAAAATACTTAAAAGCCGTCTTTCGTTTGAAAGGCGGCTTTTTTTTTGTTTGAAATTCAAGATTTGAAGACCTGGAATCTATCATTCGATAGAATCATTGGAAAAAATGAATATCGAATTTAATCAGTAACTTACAGTGATGTTTATAGGCATAACATACAGTTGCTTCGGTTGGGATGAACCCGTTCGCATTATTTACTCTCAGAAAATAGCTCCGGAATCTCTGTATATGTTTCTAATTCTACTTTTGACTGGCATAATTTATTTACTGATCCCCCCAAATCTTACCAGTAAGATTTAGCCACAGCTAAAGTGAGCCTATCAAAGACCCTGTTTCCAAAATATCTACGATTGAGTTTATAGCAAAACTCGTTAAGATATAATTGAAGATATTTTCCTTTGATTTTATGGAAAGTGCCAAGCAATGTTCTTTTAGCATTACTAATTGTAATATGAACCCATTTGAGAGTTGATTTAGTAGTTTGTTTGTCTGATTTTTCAGTAATGTGAGTTTCTACATAATCAGCTATATCAACATAACTGGTGCTTTTATCAGAAAAAACAATACTCTTTTCTTCTATTGACTCCTGTATCTCATCATTTATGGTTTCAGCCTTATGGTCATGAAGAACTTTCATTTTAAAGTATCTGCACTGACTACTTTTTTCTCCTGTTTCAACATCTTCGATTGGTGTAGATTCAGCCATAACAGAGACATTCATTTGTCTCTGGCTCCCCCGTCCTCTCTTCAACTTTACCTTTTCTGATGTTGCCTTTTCAAAATATCCTTCATCAAATTCAATAGCGCCCTCCAATTGGTAGAGGGCATCTCGCTTTCCCATGGCCGAGCGTATTTTATGCATCAGTCTCCATACGGTATCGTATTTAGGATGATGTAGTTGCCGTTGAAGTTCTGATGCGGAGATTGTCTTTTTACTGTAAGTCATAAAGGCCATAGCCATATACCAAGTGTGAAAATCAACTTTCGAACCTTCCATTATGCTACCACTTTTTAGTGTCGTACGAAAATCACAATGCTTACATTGCCATTGATCCTTGGCTTTTAACCAATAATGATCTTCACTTCCACATTTTTTACATCTAACTCCTTCCTCTTCTCGCTGGTTCTTGAAGTGTCTCTTACAAGCCGATTCCGTTGGAAATTCGATCATGAAATTTAATATCGTCATCTTGTTTTTTCTTCAAAACTAGAAGCCTACTCCATAACCAATTTACGCTCTGGTAATTTGCGGGGGAATCAGAATTTATTTTTATTTCAATCGGAAAAACAACTCTTCAAAGCAAAACAATGACACCTACGTTACTTGTTCTTCTCCAGGAAGAGATATTCTTCAATTAGAAAAGCCGTATACAATAAATGAAGAAGTTTATGTGCCATACTACCCGAGGGCTCTAAATCATATTGGAACTAAGATCTTTATAGTTTTAATGGCCATTCTATTCACCCTAACGCCTGTAGGATACTTCTACTACTTAAATGGCTAATTAAGTATCAATTCATTTATGGCTGTCTAACTATTACAGTACTATTGAGATTGTTTGGCAAATACAAACCGAGATGTTTTTGTGGATTGACCATAAAAAATAATTTCCAGATTAATTGACAACATAAGATAATGTAAAAAGGCCGCCTTATTGGCGACCTTTTATGGCAACTTTCATAGTTACTCATAGCTAAGCAGAAGAACCTAAGATCTCCTTTAACTGGCCTACCATGTTTCCGTTTCCAGAAACAGTGATTTCGCCAATTTTATCAGCTACTTTTTCTACGAATTCCATCTCCTTCAACTTGTAAAGCATCTGGTTATTCTCCATCAGTTTGGCGGTGTTTAACATACTCCTAGTAGAAGCTGTTTCTTCCCGTCTCATAATCATACTGGCAGCGGCTTGCTTCTCAGCTACCAATACCTGATTCATGATTTCCTTGATGTCACCTGGAAGAATGATATCCTTAATACCACAGGACATTAACTCTACTCCTAACTCCACACATCTTTCTTGACTTAACTCGGTAATTACACTTCCCACTTCAGCCTTTTGACCTAAGAGTTCATCAAAGGTGAAACCACCCACATACTCTCTTAAAGTCATCTGGATAATAGTGTACAACTGTTTTCTATAATCTACGTTTTGCAACATAGCTACAGCTGTATCCACTACTTTATAACTAGCTTCGAAGTTTATTCTCAAGTTGGCCTTGTCTTTGGTCAAAATCTCCTGACCAGACATTTCCATGGACTGCTGTCTATTATCAATTACATCTACCTGCACAGTTTTTAATTGAGAGTAGAAATAATGTAAACCAGCTGGCAATTTCTCTACAAATTCACCATCTACTTGAAGCATTCCCGTCTGGTAGTTTTTAATCTCCACAGACTTCACCAAGCCTACAGATACCAGATGATTCATCACTCTTTTAGATATTCCTGCTTCTACTCTTAGGGCCGTCATGTCTAAAATTTTAAACGTGTAGTTGATAGGTTCTTTCCAGTAAGCATAAACTCCCTCTGGATGTATATTCTGGAAAATTCCATTTTTAAACACCAGCGCTACCTGCTCATCAGAAATCTCTAGCACAGTTAACTGTTCAGCTAGTGCCTTATTCTCCATCAAAATAGATAGATCATTCTTAGGCATAAACCTCTGTAAAGTACTTGTGCGTATTACCAATTTGTTTCCAAACATCCAGTATTTACCCGGCTCTAAAACCTCTACTAATTTCTGGTCTTGGTACACAAGACCTTTTTCATACGTGTTAATTTTCAATCTTAACATGACATTTATATTTATGCTTCCTATGAAGCTGTGTATACAGTTTAAAAGAAAATCAATTTCTCTTTTCCATCTAATTTCAGCGGAGCAATGGCTTCCAAACAAGTATTGACTTTAAGTCAAAAGAGAGGAAACTTAGAAGGGTACAAATCACTACTTAAAAAAATCCACTTCTTTCGCAAAAGGAGCTTTATCTCTTTTAGGAGAAATCTGTTTTCTTCTATCTCTGGCATCAATCAGATTGTTCATCGTAAAAAACCATTTTTTTGATTTTCAACTCAAAACCAGATCGGAAAAACCGATTTTCTGAATTAAAGATGAGACCTGAGCTACCTGGCCTCAAAGGGGTGGAATCGAACCACCAACCCACACGTTAACAGCGTGTTGCTCTACCAATTATAGTCGCTAGAACCTAAATCTAGTGCGTTTAACCACTCCGCCACAGGACTATACAAGTCCTGGCAGGACTCGAACCTACAACCTCCCGCGTCCAAGGCGGGTAAACAACCACTGTTATGTTCCCAGATATGGCACTGTTCCTATTATTTCAGGACAAACTCCTCGAGAGACAGTCGAAAAGCTCGGTAAACCGCAGTGCCGAGGTGGAAGTGGTAGGACTCGAACCTACATGTCTCGAAAGAACCTGAGTTACAGTCAGGCAAGCCAACCAATTGCTTAACACTTCCAAATTATTTAGCGGAGAATAAAGGAATCGAACCTTTGCCTCCTTTCAGAGGATTCACTTAGCAGGTGAACGTAACAAACCAGCATTTACCTATTCTCCATTTTTTGGGAGGCTTGGGAGCATTCAAATTCTAAAGCATCTTAGAACCTGAATTGCTCACTTTAAACCTCCCTCCCCTTTTTAATCTCTTTTATATTCTTCCATTTTTCAATTATTCTAGCGGAAGAAGTGGGAGTCACCTCGACAAAAGCTCGGTATGAACTTCTCCTCCCACATTTTCATTTCTTATTTCGTTTCATTTTTACTTATTGCTCATTTCTTAAGCATAATTGTGGAAGAAGTGGGAATCGAACCCACAAGGCCTCATCAGCTCGACAGTTTTCAAGACTGTTGCAATCACCAATTTGCTTGCTCTTCCAAAAAAAGCCATATAAAAAAAGCGCCTCGGATGGAGGCACTTTTAGTTATGATTGGATATTAATTCTATCAACTCATACTATCAACATTCTCCATAAATAATTCATGAACACGCGGATAACTAATCAGCTCTGCCTGGCACGATTCCTCTTGTAAGAGGTTCCACTGAGGATTTGAAATTTTATGTTCTATTATATACTTCATGTTATTTTATTAATGCCTCAGAACATGTGTTCGTTTTGGCGATGCAAATATGAAATGATTTTTTAGCTCCTACAAGAAAAATTCAATTTATTTTATTGATTATCAGTCAATTGAATACTTATCAGGCAGTAGTATTCTAGATCGCCTTTTGGCAATAAACCCACATTTTTAGTAATTGACTGTCTCCCAATTTGTTTATGCATTCACTTCAGCTTTATGTGCTTTCTTTCTATTTCATCATTTAGTTTACATTTTTTTATGTGGCGTTGCAACAAGCCATTGCAACGCACTATTTCTTCTTCTTTTTTCTCTTTTTAGACTTGGTAGTCTTCTTTTTAGTTGGCATTTTATCCTTTACCCTCTTCACACAGGATTCTACATGGTCCATGAAATAAGAGTCATAAGCCGACTTTTTACTGAGCTTAAAGCTCTTTAAAGCTTTCTTATAATTTTCCATGTATTCATAACCTAAACCCTTAAGTAAATGGATGTATCCTTTATTGGTTCCTTTTAAATTCAGTGCGTAGTCCGCTGCCTTTAAAGCTTCCTCATAATCACCATGATCTATAAAGGCAGAGATTAAATGAGGAAATACTCCAGCATTTCTAGCATCTGCAGCTAAGGCTCTTTGGAAATATGAAATGGCTGAGGGAAAATCTCTCAATTGTTCTGCATACACCTGCCCCATTAACTTTAACGCCTCTGGATTTTCATCATCATAAGACAATGCGTAATTCAATGACTCCACTGCCTCTGACAGACCAAAAGGATAGTTCTCTATGGCTTTCACCAAATATTGATCGCTTAAACTGTCCATTTTTCTTTAATTTTTAGTCAATTTGAATTTCTCTCCCTCATAGACTCTTATTGGATTCCCTCTTTCGAGTTCATTGTGCTTTTGCCATCCAACTTTTATCTGCTCTTCCTTTCCTCTTGACTTTTGAATTTCTATTAATTGTATTAGTTTTTCTTTCGCTCTTTTTTTATTCATCAACTGAGACCTATTATCCGAACAGTAAGCACTTAAACCTGAAGGTTCATGTATAACTCTTACTGCTGTTTCTACTTTATTAACGTGCTGACCACCTGCGCCACCAGCTCTAAAAGTTTGGTAACTCAATTCTGAATCTTTTAGCTGAACTGTTTGGTTAGGAACACTAAAGTCTTCTGCACCTATGAACCAGTTTTTTCTTTTATGGTTTTTTCTAAATGGGCTTTGGCCCTTCCATAATATGCTTCCTGTCCATGTGTTACAAAACGCTTGTAAATCCTTTCCTTCTATCATCACTAATGCTGAAAAGAGCGTGTGCCTCTCAGGCCCTTCGACCTGAGAGATCACTTCACTTTTTAGAGAATGCTTCTGGGCGGATTTTAAAAAGCATTGCAACGCCTTTTCTACTACCCAACAACACTCTGCCGGACCTCTACCTGAGGTAAATTGTATCATTAACTTGTCCATCTTACTTGTCCATTCTTACTATTTTAGGAGTGAACGTGCCTAGAACTTTTACCAGTTCCTGTTGATTAGCCATGACTTTATTTATGTTTTTATAAGCCATAGGCGCCTCGTCTATTCCACCTCCTACTAGTGTTACTTCATGTTTATCCAGTTCTTTTTTTACTTCAGAACGAGTGAAGTTATTCTTACAAGCTGTTCTAGAATAAAGTCTTCCTGCTCCATGAGAAGCTGAATTCAAACTAGATTCATTTCCTAGGCCTTCTACTATAAACCCTGGTGCAGTCATGGATCCTGGAATTACTCCCAAAACCCCTGCTGCGGCTGGAGTAGCACCTTTCCTATGAACAATGAGTTCTCTTCCACCTATTTTCTCTTTCCAAGCAAAATTGTGGTGATTATCAATATTCACTAACGGTTTACTCCCTAGTAGTTTGGCTATTCTCTGATGGATATTATCATGACAAGCTTTGGCATAATCGCCAGCCAAATTCATGGCTAACCAATATTCCTGTCCATCATGTGTATCCAAATCAAGCCATGCTAGATGTTTCACTTGCTTTGGAAGTGGACATTGTTTAGCAGCTAAATAAGTGTAATGCTTTGCAATGTTTGCTCCCATTCCTCGTGAACCGCTGTGGGTGAGTAAAGCCAAGTATTCTCCAGCTGGAATGCCATGTTCTGTATGTCCTTCTGGAAAATTAGCTATGCCGAATTCTACAAAGTGGTTTCCACTTCCAGAGGTTCCTAGCTGGTTGTAAGCTTTATCTTTTAGCTTTTTAAGCAGCGGAATCTCTCGGAACTCATCTCTTTCGAAGAGTTCATGGTCATGCTTTACTTTATGTGTTTCCCGCATACCGAACTTGGTATGGTCTTTTAGTATATTCTCCAGAGCGAACTTTCTCCCTTGGATATAACTGGCTTTTAACGGAAACACAGAAAGACTCATTCTGCATCCTATATCCACTCCTACTCCATAAGGAATAACTGCATTTTCTGTGGCTAACACTCCGCCTATAGGCAGTCCATAACCCACATGTGCATCTGGCATTAATGCTCCAGAAACTGCCACGGGTAACTTCAGCGAATCATAAAGCTGACGCTTGGCAAATTCATCGATTTCATTTTCTCCGAATATGCTAAATGGTGCCCGCTGATTCATGAGCTGATGCATGCGCACCTCTACTGGTTTTATCATGCCTTCGGCTACTTTTCCCCAAACGGCATCTCCTTTGAAATCTTCAGGGTTAAGCAAAACGGTTTTTGCTTCCTCAAGAATTCGTTCTTTCTTTTCTCGCTTTCGGTACCTGGATATTTGTCCGAGAGTGATGTTTATTGTATTGTTTTGCGGAAAGCCCAATTTGATTAGGTCTTTTCCTTTTAGTTTATTTCCCATAACTAATTAGGTGTTGAATAACTGCGAATTGAACTATTCAGATTCGCTTAGTTTCGGGAGTGACTGGAAATCAGCAGAAACAAAAAACCCAAAACTTTAAGGCTTCGGGTTTATCTATCATTGGAGGAAAAGTCTTCTTCTACGGATATGATAAAGCCCAAAGCTGGTTCAGACATGCACCTGGTGCTGTCGAACTTTTTTCTGCTTGGTATAAACGAACAAACATTTTCTTTGGGTTTTTAATTGATTAATACGCAATTCTTTGCGACTGCAAATTTAAAATCATAAAAGTGAGCCATGCAAGAGAAAGACGGAATATTTTTTTCAGGGTTGCTTTTGGGAGATGTAAAAATCTGTTCTTACCCCTACCAAAACAGAATCAATTTTCTTCTTATCTGAAGACAATGGAAGGTCACTTTTTTTATAAAACTCTATGAGCTCATTCTTCAATTTTTCCGCCTTTCCCACCAAGTTTTCATACTCATATTCTCCTGCTTTTATAGCCAGTAAAAGCTCTCTGTCTGGTCTCTCAACTTTTATAGTTTTCTCTAGAGCTATTTCTTTAGCCATGTGAAGTAATCTAAAGACATGCATCATGTTCTTAGAATCATAGTTTTTTCCGTGTTTTACTGTAGTTGCATAACGCTCATGGTTTCGTTTCTCTACCCATTCCCAGTATTCCTTGTACTTTTTACAATAGGTAGAATATCCATCTTGATTAAAATACATCAAGCACAATGAAACCTCCCCTTTGGGTATAGAGCTTAAAGAAACTTCATTTGAAAACATGCTTTTCATGATGCCTTTATATCCATCATTCTTACCATAAAATAGGCTGTAACAATCTCTCATATGAGTGAGCTTGGTTAGACCACAATTTGACTGCTCAATAGAATTAAATTCTAAATACTTCAACAAAGACAACGTCTTTCCATTAGAAAAAACATAACAGAAATCAAGTATAGATTTTCTTTCTTTGTCCACTGGATTGACTATTTTTTTCTCTAATCCTCTAGCCTTTTTAATCTGAGAATAAGCGTAATTACCAAAAGACAATTCGCATCTTTTACTTAGAAATAACTCTTGAGAGAACCGTTTAAAAAGAGGATGAATATATCTCACACAATGTTCTGGAACATTCAATAACTCTAATATATTAGGATTGTTATTCGCACAGAGCTCTACAAACTTTCTTAGCTCGAAATAAACCGTATCGTTCGTTTCATCATTCACCTGACCTACATAATCCAATGAATAGAATTTTTCCTGAGGAAGAATAAACACACCCCTAATATCAGTGTCTGATCTAGGGGTATGTAATCCGTAGGATCTACTCCCACTCACACACTCGAAGATGATATGCCCTGATTTTTTTAGTTCTTCTAAGGTCATGATATTAAAATTATTTTTTCTCGAGATTCATAATACTCCAGTCTAAACCATTAATGATACTTTCTTTAGAAAAAAGAAAAATTCTTTCCTTTTGAAAACTAGTCCAGTATCTCTCTGCTTCAGAGTGAATATTACTTTTAGTTATTGACCACCCATAAAGATTTCTGTTATAAGATTTAGTTATTTCTACTAGTCCTTTTTTCCTATTTTTAATTATCAACCCTCCGATATATTCATCACTCAGGTCCGTTGGAACAAATAGTTCTTTATCAGCAAGCTGATCGACAGATTTTTTGAAATACTTAATATATTCCAGAATTACTTCTTGTTTTGTTTCACATACTATTTCAAGAAAATCTTCCAAAAAAAAGGAGTCAGAGACTATTAACAAGGATGGCATAGCATCTAATTTTATGAATAAATCGGAATGTGAATCACCAAGTTGGTCAAATAATACGCGTATCATCATTTTATTTTAGAGGCTATTGACCGTATTTATAAAAAACCAATCAAACTCTTCAAAGTTTGGTTTTCGGCTTAGGACATTATTTTTTTCTTTCTCGTTTTCTTCTACTATACTTTTAGCCAGCTTGAGCACTGACTCAGGTATTTCTACTTTCCCCGACTCAGCCGTTTCTGACTTCTTTTTCATCAGTTTTTGTAGAGCATCAGCTGAGTCTATTTCTATCAGAGAAAATAGATCTGTAAATACTACAGGAGCTACTTCTCCTCTCTTCAGAATCCAATTGGCACATAGCGCTGTTCTCATGGCATAGAAAAACTGCTTTATAGTAAACTCATGATTTCCCAGAAGTTCATTAAACCCTCTATTCATGCTATGAAAGTGGTGAAATCCTGAAACAGGATTAAAATTACCTTTCGCTAGTTCCTTCATTTCATTTAGAGAATTTCCATTGTCTAGATAAACGATAGGTGAGAATAGCCAGCCTAGAAATGAAGCGTTGGATTTAGCTAGAAGAAGAGCGGCTTTTTTTATATCCCAGCCTACTCCATCTAGATCATTTTCTGTCATGAACTGTATGGTATCTGGTTTCTCCCATAGGCTCAAGTAATATTCCATCTTTCGCTTGTAAACGAATCGAATGTCATAATCTGAGTCGGGGGAAGCAAAGCCCCATGCTCTGCTTCCTGATTCTACTGCAAAGAGTATCTCTACTCCATGAGTAGCTTCTATCTCTTTCAGCTTATTTAGTATTCTGTTTTTCATTTCTATTCATTTTTTTTCTCCAAGTCCTGCGGATCAATGCTGGTACCTATGAAGTCACATTTTTGCTTCAAACCCTTTTCATTCAATAATCCTTGTCTATAACAACGTGTAAGAAAGTAATAAGTCGAATTAACCAATTCCACTCTAGCCTTTTTCAACATTTTATTTGACATCATGTTTGGAGTCAATGGTTTTCCAATGGACAATTGACATTTGCCTCCGCATCTAGGACAATAATCAAAAACTACAGTGCCATGTTCTTCCACCCATTCTCTTTGCGTATTCCGAATGTTGTAAAACCGAGGTTTATATTCATCTATTGTTATTTGAGCCGTCTTTACCTCATCTAGCCAAAAATCTAAATTTGAAAATTGTCCGGCTACATGATGCGCATATCCAGTTGTGAATTTTCTTAATTGTTCTGCTATTCTGTTGGCTTTTTCTATCGTGTAATTCACTGCCTGTTTTTTTCAAGTAATGTGTAAGCAATAGATATTCTATTGGCTTCGTCTTTATCTTCAGTCTCAAAAAAGTATTGTTCAATTTTTTGAAGTGTCTGCTTTTGAGATAACCAATTCATAAATAGATTAAGATTTTCTTCACTTAAATCTAAGTTGGAGCTATTCATAACAGAATCAATTATAAATTCAACTGATCTCCTTGACATACTATTTTCCCAAATCAAAAGCGCTTTGTTCAATCCTGAATACTTTGAAACTATTGTTAAAGTATTTTCAATTTGATTAAACGTTGAACATTCGTTTGAAACTACCTCTTTCCACAAGGCAAAGAAGTAATCATCTACGGCCTGTATTTCTTTAACATTCCATGTTTCCCATTCAGAGTAGTTCAATTTTTCAAATGTCAAAAAATCATCTAATACGTCATTGTTTGAAAACATCATCAACTCTAAGATTCTAGGTAAGAAATGCTTTAAATCTTCTATATCTCCGAATGTAGAAACAACTGATCTAGCAAAATGACCAATTTTCTTGGCTGTTAATTTTTCCAAAGGTTGAGAGATGAGTTCTCTGATCTCATCTCCTGAAACACAGCATTCACATGAGCGTTCCCTCAATCCTCCTTTTAAAGGATATGATTTAAACACTTCGTATAAATGCTGTATAGCTTCTTTTAGATTCATCACTTATTTATTTCCAAAACTGATACCACTTGCGAGATTTTATCTTGGTATATGATATAGTTGGTATGAATTGACTTCGGCCTGAATTCTCATGATTATTAGTACCATTTTCAAGTCCATTTTTCAATAATTCAATTTTTTCAATATGAGTTCTAGAAGATAATTCTTCGAATATTTTTTGAGCAATTGGGATTAAATCGTTCAGGGTCTCCTCTTTTGAATAAATACCATTTTCGGCATACTCCCACTCATAGCTTAAAACTCTAATGTCGCTAAGCAGTTCATACTCTTCTTGAAAGTCATCAAAACAGCTAATGTTATAGAAACAGGTATTGAGAGAATTTTCTATATTCTCTTCAATTAGCTTTCCAAAATTGTGCTGTATTACAGAAATAAGAACCTCCTCTTTTTTAAAACTCGATAGAGCAATTTTTTCTAAACTACTAATTGAATTTTTCAAATTAAAGTTCACCGATAATAAATCTATTATTATATCATCGCTTGAAGCTTGAGAATTAACAAATTCATCTGTATAGAGCCATAGTTCAAACTCTTTCAGAGAGAGAGTTCGAGCGATGACTTGCATTAGTTTATCAAATACTTTATCCATTACTTTTCTTCTTGTTTCTTCTCCTAACTTTCCAAGGAGCGTTTTTCTGCCAGTCGCCTGCCATGATGCAGCCGTATGGCATTACCTCATCTATAACTTTTCCTAAACCGTATTCATCCATTTGGTTTCTTACAGTAGCTGCATTTTTATAGGCACTCGGAAGCTCTGTTACATCTATTTCTTCAGAGTAGAACCTCACGTCTAATCCTGCAGTTTCTTCTTGGAATACTTCCAAGTTCGTTTTGTCTGCTTTGCTCTTTCTATGCTGTGTTCTGCTCATATTTCTACCTGCTCCATGCGGTGCAAAACCCAAGTTGGACTCCGTGGTTTCTCCCTCCACTATTAATACTGGCTCAGCCATATTTAAAGGAATTAATCTAGGTCCTGTAATGTCCGGCATGAACTTCGGATCTAGTGGAGTAGCTCCTTTGGCATGGTAGAATAAATCTCCATCTTTGAACACAAAGTTGTGCTCATTCCAGTATCTATTTTCTACTTCTGCCCCTAACTTTTCTGCTACCGCATCATGTATGCACTCGTGGTTTTTCTTTGTCCACTTTCTTACTATTTGCAACGCTGCCCAGTATTCTTTTCCTTCTTTAGTATCATAAGGAATCCACGCATTCTGCGTCATAGTATCAGGAGAAATTTCTCTTCTGAATTGCTCAGCTACTTTCATTCCTTTAGTGAATAAATTAGCACCAAAACCTCTACTTCCGTGGTGAGTAATCATCATGGTGTTACCTGTCTTTTTAGACTTACCTACGAATAAGAAGTGGTTACCATCACCCTGAGTTCCCAACTGAGACCTAGCTGCAGAAATACACTTCTGATCATTTAAAAACCAGTTTCCCTCTATTTCTTCCATTAAGTCCATAGGAAATCTGAACTGATCTTCTCTAGATCTTCCACCTGGACCAAAGTGTGTCTTTTCATGAGCTGCATCTAAAATAGTTTTAGGATCCGCCTTACCGAAATCGGTCAACATCACTGAACAGCAAATATCTGCACTATGCATTCCTGGGTGAATGGCATTCTTAGCCACAGCTACACCACCCACAGGAATAATTCCCGCTGGACCTGTGGGACAGGCATCTGGCATTACTGCTCCATTCACCATAGTTGGTGTTTTCATAAGGACATTCATAGAGTTCACTACTGCTTCCACATTGGTGTTTTCTAGCTCATTTTCAGCTTTTATATTAATGATAAAATCCACCGCCTTTTCATGAAGTTCTATGGGGTCTGGCTGCTTATATTCTTCCAAGTAAGTGTTCATTTCCTCTGCGCTCATGTTCTTCTCATTGATGGAATTGATCGCTTCTGCAAACCATTTAACTGGTCTAAACCCTAAGGCTATCAAATCATTTCCGTTTACTTTTCTATTTTCCATTTTCTTTGTCTTTGTTCAGCGCTATAACGCCTTGTTCTAAATTCTGGACAAATATTCAATTACTACTGCGCAACTATTTTGCGTAGCAAGATAATTTCTTTATTTTTGGTGTCATGGCTCAAAATAAAAATGCACTAATTCGCTATAAAACAATAGATAAGTGCCTACAAAATAAATATAAGCAATGGACTTTAAACGATCTTATAGAGGCCTGCTCCGAGGCTCTTTATGAATATGAGGGTCGACAGGTAAACGTAAGCAAGCGAAGTATTCAACTAGACATTCAGCTAATGCGCAGTGACAAGCTAGGCTATAACGCACCCATAGAAGTCTATGAAAAAAAGTACTATCACTATGCAGAGGATGGTTATTCCATTACTAATATTCCTATTACAGAGAATGACATGAATGTACTATCTGAGACAGTAGAAATGCTGAAGCAGTTTAAAGATTTCTCTCTTTTTTCTGAATTAGGCGGAATAATCCAACGACTAGAAGACAAAGTCTACACAGAAAAAACCAAGCAGTCTTCTATTATTCATTTGGATAAAAACGAAAAGTTGAAAGGATTAGAGCATTTAGATGTGTTGTATCAAGCTATTCTTAAAAAGCTTTGCTTAACCATAACTTATCAATCATTTAAAGCCAAAAAACCCACCTCAACTGTGTTTCATCCTTTTTTGCTCAAAGAGTTTAATAATAGATGGTTTCTGGTGGGAAAAAAGAAGAAGAGTGCTAATGTCATGACCTTTGCCTTAGACAGGATTCATGGAATAGAATATAACTTAGATGTATCATATATAGATGAAGAGTTTGACGGAGATGAGTATTATAGCCATACCATAGGCGTCACCGTTTTGCCTAAAAAACATGTAAAGGATGTTATACTCAGAGTAGATGCTTCAAATGCTCCATATGTCATCACTAAGCCTTTTCATGCTTCTCAAAAAACAATAGAGAAGGAAGGTGGTGGCGGAATCATTATAAAACTAAACGTAGATCATAATTATGAATTAGAACGCATGATTTTAGGCTTTGGGGAAACTATAGAGGTTATTAAACCTAGATTTTTAAGGCATAGAATTAAGAAGAAATTGGAAATCGCAAGTATGATTTATCAATAGACCATAATCTTTTATTCCAATCAACTATTCAACGATAACTCTTCATTTACCAACTCATTTTCCAGAGGGAAAATAAATGCAGCAGAAAATAAGATTACAAATAATGCCGTGACAGGCAACATAATTGCCCATTTGAAAATTGTAATTATGAACTCTGATTTGAACATCGCATATAGCGGTGCGCACGCCAGATTGTATAGCTCTAGTATTATGTCTACAAATACTATATCTAAAATAAAGCATACCACCATGGTAGAAAACAGAATTTTTCTAAGTGGTAATTTTTTCCTTTGAGAAACTGTCACTCGACTAAAAAAATAAACGAAGAACCCTGCTATATATGGCAAAAGACTTTTTATAAAGTTAAAGACACCATTTAACCAAACGTATATTATCTCCTTCCATTCAGGACTAAACTGCTCCAATTCTATAAAACCAAAATCTGAGTTGAAGACATTAAATATCTCTTTATAAAAGACCCCATTAAAAAATACTATTCCCATAAATATTAATGAGAATCTCGTCCAATTGTCACTATCTACTGTTTTAAAAACACTTTTAAGTTTAAATGATTTTAGAGACGAATGGCCTAAATGTTTAACAATAAAAATGGCAAATATGGAAGCAGAAACAATTCCTAAATATTTTGTCACTTGAGGAACTTGAAACCCCATACTTATATATAACAATTGCGAAATTCCAGAGCCTTCATAACCTTGATCCTTAGCTAAATCTGCAAATAGTCTTAATCCAATTAGCACACCGAAAATAATCGAAATAAAATATGCGCATATAGTAAAAGAAAGTGCTAGGCTATAAAATTTCCGAGTATTCAATCTCATAAAATCACTTATAGATTTTATAGACTCCCAAAAAACACTACTGAACTCTTTTAAAGCTTGTTGGCTTCTGACTTGTTCTATTTCTTCTGACATATGATTACTCTAATTTCTCGTCAACTCCTTAAACACATCCTCCATACTCTTCTCCTTCCTTACCATGGAAAGCACGGCTTTTCCTTCATTAGAAATGGCTTTGGAAATTTCTGCTCTGATATCCTTAGGGCTAGAGATTTCAATGGAATAATTAAATCCACTATTAGAAATAACTTTATCCACGCCCGTAATTTTTAATAACACCTCTTCAGAGATGGATTCATTCACCTCCACTTCCAATATATAGCCTTCAGCATTGCCCATGTTTTTCATTTCTGAAATAGGAGCATCTGCCACTATTCTTCCTTGATTGATAATGATCACCCTATCACAAATGGCCTCTACCTCCTGCATAATATGAGTAGATAACATAACTGTCTTCTCCTTACCTATATCTCTTATCAGCTTTCTTATTTCCACCAGCTGATTTGGATCCAATCCAGAAGTAGGTTCATCTAGAATGAGTACTTTAGGATCATGAATCAAAGCTTGAGCCAGGCCTACTCGTTGTTTATATCCTTTTGAGAGTTCCTGGATTTTTTTATGTCTCTCAGGAGTTAATCCCACTTGGACAATAATTTCTTCTACTCGCTCCTTTTTGTTCTTAATTTTATAAATACCAGCTACGAACCTAAGGTACTCGGTAACATACATCTCAGGATACAGTGGATTGTGCTCTGGCAAATACCCTACAGACTTTCTCACCTCTAAAGATTGTTCTACTGCATTCAATCCAATAACTTTTATCTCTCCTTCATTCGGGGGGAAATATCCAGTAATAATCTTCATCATAGTAGATTTACCAGCCCCATTTGGACCAAGAAAACCCACTATTTCCCCTGAAGAAATCTTAAAACTTACTTCATCTAGCGCTTTTTGCTTCCCATAATATTTACTAACTCCTTTAGCTTCTACAGACATCCTCCGAATTTTAGGGTAAAGTAACTACAACATCAGAAACATTGCAATTATTCCAGCTCAAGAAAACCACAATTTATACATAACCAAGTAACGACTCATACCATCTCATTTATTTTAATGTGGCTTTATGCACTCTTACATGAAATTATTCTGCTATCGAATATTTTCTGATTTCACAATGGCCTTGACTACTTTCGCGTAGCAATGTCTAAAAAAGGTCTAGTTATAAAATCCACTGGTAAATGGTACAAAGTTCGTCTGGAAAATGGAGATGTAGTTGATGGTCAAATTCGAGGAAAATTCAGAATCCAAGGGTTAAAAACAACCAATCCTATTGCCGTAGGTGACAATGTCTCCATGAAAATGGAAAATGACGAATCAGGAATCATTACGGCCATTGAAGATAGAAAAAACTATATCATTCGTAAATCAGTTAACTTATCCAAACAAGCTCATATCATAGCAGCCAATGTGGATCAAGCTTTCCTTATAGTGACCGTGGCACGTCCTGAAACAAGTTATGGATTTATTGATCGATTCCTTATAACCGCAGAGGCATATAAAATTCCAGTGATCATTTTGATCAATAAGATGGATGATTACAACCAGAATGAACTCGAACAAGTCGATGAACTCGAACAGGTGTACTCTGAAATTGGTTATGATGTAAGGAAAATATCAGCACTGGACAAAACAACCATTGTCACGCTAAAAGAAGAATTCAATCACAGCATCAGCATGTTAGGGGGGCATTCTGGAGCTGGGAAATCAACCTTAGTAAATGCTATTAGTCCAGGGCTTGACATTCGTGTAAATGATGTTTCTACTTCTCATAACAAGGGGCAGCATACTACTACATTTGCGGAAATGCATGAACTCGCAGATGGTGGATTTATCATCGATACACCTGGAATTAAAGGGTTTGGCATCATCGACATTGATAAAGATGAATTACATATGCTTTTCCCTGAAATGATGGCACTTCTACCACAATGCAAATTTCACAATTGCAGGCATATTAATGAACCTAAGTGTGCTGTTCTAGATGCCATAGAAAAAGGATTGATTAGTGAGCATCGTTACAGAAGTTACTTAACTATGTATGAAGATGAACATTCTAGTCCGTATAGGTAAATACCAATCAAATTTCTTGAACCAAAGAATCTAATTACCTTTAGCCCACACAAAATTTCGCTGATGAAAACTCTTATGAAAAAGGCACTGCCTCATGTGATCGCTATCCTAAGTTTTGCACTGATTTCAATTGCCTTCTATAGTCCTGCTCTTTCTGGTAAGAAACTAAAAATGGGAGATCTTACTCAGTGGAAAGGAATGGCTAAAGAATTAAGAGATTACAAAGCTACCACTGGAGAAGAAGCTATCTGGACCAATAGTATGTTCAGCGGAATGCCGGGATATCAAATTAGCGTCAGCGATACGGGAAATCTAATTAAACATTTGGATAAGGTCTACCGACTGTGGCTTCCTAGGCCTATAGATGTTTTGTTCAAAGCCATGCTTGGTTTTTACATCTTGCTCATGTGCATGCGTGTCAATCCAGTAGTAGGGGCAATAGGAGCCATCAGTTTTGGATTAAGCAGTTTTTTTATTCTCTATCTCGGAGCGGGTCATGCGACAAAAATGAATGCCGTAGGATACATCGCTCCAATACTGGGAGGGCTTCTCTTTGCATTTCGAAGGCATGCGCTAAAAGGAGCTTTAATTGTTAGTCTTTTCCTTGCGCTTCACATTGGCTCAAACCACCTTCAAATGACCTATTATGCTTTAATTCTTATTGTATTCGTAGGCTTAGGAGAACTCATACGTAAAATCGTTTTAAAAGACACCAACAGTTTGCCTAAGACAATTGGATTTCTTATTGTTGGGGCCATTATAGGCTCCATTCCGAACTACAATCTACTATCCACTACTGCTGAATACGGAAACTACTCTACAAGAGGTTCTTCAGATTTAACATTGAAGGCAGAAACCGAAGGTCTGATTACTACGACGGATGATGGATTAGGAAGGGAATACATCCTTCAATATAACATGGCATACGGAGAGTGGTTCAGTGTGTATGCACCAAATGTAAAAGGCGGAAGAACAGCATTGCTAGCCGGTAACCCTGAAGCAAAAAAAGTCATGAATAAGCAGGCCAGAGAATTCTCTAGCCAATACCAAATCTATAGTTACTGGGGTGAGCAATTAGGGACAGCTGGGGCATTTTACTTTGGGGCATTCATGTTCTTCTTAGCCATTTGCGCTATCTTCCTGCTCAAAGATACTATCAAGTGGTCATTGCTCTTTGTCGGCATTGTCTCTATTATAGCCTCTTGGAAGTTAGGTTCTACTCCTGATTTTTTTATTGATAATTTGCCTTTATGGAATAAGTTCAGAGATACTAAGATGATGCTCATTCTGCTAATGATTATCGTTCCTCTATTAGGATCACTATTTCTTAACCAATTTATAAGTTCTGAAGAATTTAGAACAAACGCTAAAAAGAAACTATTCCTAATTGGAGGTGGATTCGCACTATTCAATATTATTCTCTTGACCGCCCCAAGTTCGCTATTTGACTTTTTATCAAGTTCAGAAGTCAAAGCATTTGAGCAACTAAAAGGTGAAGCTCAGGGCAAGAAAATAATCTCCGAAATCATAAAAGGAAGAGAAGCCATTTTTAATGCCGATCTCATGAGAAGTTTCATCATTTTCATTCTTGGTTTTGGGGTTTTAATTTTCTCCAGTATGCGTAAAGATCTTGCCAAATACTGTGCTTATGCACTTGGCCTTATTTTCTTGGTCGACATGTGGAGTGTTGATCACAGGTATTTTGATTCCTCTTCAGCATTTGAGACAAACAAGCAGTACAATACTCCCTTCCCGGCAGAAAATGCAGACAAGCAAATTTTAGGTCGAGAAAAATCAACTATCCCCGATTTTGAATCAAAAGTTGCTTTGGCGACTAAGATTTATCAGGAAAACTCAGGAGATAAAAGAAACAATGATTCTAAGAAACTTCAGAGAGAGTTTGAAGTTCTTAATCAAAACACCAATTATAGAGTTCTTAATTTAGGAAACCCTTGGAGTGAAGCCAGAACAGCATATTACCACAAATGTATTGGTGGATATCATGGTGCCAAGCTAAAAAATTATCAAGAACTCATTGATTTTCATCTCGGGGAAGAAGTAAAAACACTCCTAAATCAGCTGCAAACTTCAGGGAATCCAAATGGAGAATTTCCCATGCTAAAAATGCTCAACACAAAGTACCTTATTGGTAATCTCGAAGGAGAAGTCATTCCATTCAGCGGTTCTTATGGAAACGCTTGGTTCGTTAAGAATATTCAAAAAGTTCCAAACGCAGATGCCGAGATGACTACTTTAGGAACTATTGTCCCTGAAAATACAGCTGTAATTCAAGAAAAATTTGCTCAGGGACTTGATCATACATACTCCACTGATGGTAGCATAACGCTATCGGAGTATCAGCCAAACCAGCTTACTTATGATGTGAATTCATCAGAAAAGGGATTTGCAGTTTTTTCTGAGATCTACTACCCAGCAGGCTGGAATGCCTACATTGACGGTAGTCAGGTAGATCATCAAAAAGTGAATTATCTGCTAAGAGGATTAGAAATTCCAGCTGGAGCTAAAGAGGTTGTATTTAAGTTTGAACCGCAAACGTACTATACGTCCAGAGCTATTTCTAAAGCCGGAAGTATCATTCTAATTTTATTATGTCTGGGAATGTTTTTCTACACTAACAGGGGATTCTTTAACCAATTGAGAGAAGAAAAGAATCAATAAAAGAAAAAACCCCGAAACGATCGTTTCAGGGTTTTTTCTTTTAGTTAATACTATAATGGTTTGGTATTGCTTATTCTATTTTAAGTTGGCTCACCTTATAAGTTGAGCCAGATTTTTCTAGAAAAATAGTGACTCTATAAGTGCCATTCGAAGTTGATAAATCTCCAATTCTATATAATTCGTCAGAGGCACTTTCCCCCATATGCTTCATTGAAAAGCTTTTAGGAGAATGTGAATTAAAAAACTCCTTTAGCTTAGTGGTCACTTGAGATTTAGAACAAAAATCCTCAAAATCACTCAAAGTAAAATCCACTTCTGTCATAAGGTGATCTTGTATTTGCCCTACCTGTCCCATTTCCAGCCCTTTAATGACTTTAGACAAGGTTTCTTGTTGTGAGAACCCACAAAAGGAAATCAAACCAAATATTGCAAATAATATACTTTTCATTTTTGTATGAAATTTAGACTGTTGCAGCCAAGTTAGTGCTTTTTACTCATACCAGTATTATGACGACTTTATATGAAAGAAGTCACATTTAGCCATCCACTTAAAACCATTTGACAAACGCTTTGACGATTTGTTGTTTCCATTTCTTGTCATAAGGAGGATAAATTAGCTTTGCTGTTGTGAACCCTCTGCGCTGATGCAATTCAGATCGTTGATTGACGAACTCTAAAAATCCATAATAACCATGCGCTTTTCCTATACCACTATTATTATGTCCTCCAAATGGTAATTCAGGATGCGCAAACTGAATAGTAGTATCGTTTACACAAGTTGTTCCAGCCTGAATACAATCCAAGAACCTCTTTCTATTTCTAGCATTCTTAGTGAAAATGTATGCCGATAATGGGACAGGTCTATTGGATAGTTTGGAAATGACAGAATCAAGTTTTTTATACGGTGACAAGACAACTACAGGTGCAAAAATTTCTTCATTCCTAATTTCACTTTCTGAAGGTACATTTGCAATAACAGTTGGACTTATCCATCGATCTTCATCCTTATAAACTCCTCCATAAACAATTTTTCCTCCAGCTAATTCAGCATCCTTCAGAAGCTTCTTCACTCGCTTATAGTGGTTCTCATTTACTAAAACAGCCATAGATTCTCCTTGTACAAAACCGAAAGGATACAGTTTCTTTTCAGCCTGATGCAATTTCTTTATAAACTTCTCTTGTACAGACTCCTGAATAAAAATTTCATTGATTGAAACACAAGTTTGAGCAGCATTCATTGTCTTCGCCCAAAGTATTTTTTCCGCTGCATCCTTTAAGTCAGCAGATTCATCCACAATTGCCGGGTTCATTCCCCCAAGTTCCAGTGTTACAGATGTCAAATGATCTGCTGCTGCCTTCATTACAATTTTTCCTACCCTAGGACTGCCAGTAAAAAAAATATGATTAAATGGCATTTTTAGCAACTCCTGAGATACTCTATAATCTCCTAAAAAAACCTCAAATTCTTTTTTCTCAAAAATTTCGGCAGCTAAACGTTTGATCAAATCACTGGTATGAGGTGTGTCTTCGCTAGGTTTTACCATTACCGTGCATCCAGCTGCAATGGCCGAAACGGTCGGTTCAATTGCCAACATAAATGGATAATTCCATGGAGAAATAATGAGGCTCACACCTTTTGGTTCCATTCTTACTTTTCCTTTTGTAAATAGGTATCCCATTCCACCTGACATTGTCTTCGTTGCAGTCCAGTCATCTAAACATTTAAGCGCATGCCGAATAGCAGACACTACAGGAAATATTTCAGAAATTCTGACTTCAAAAGGAGGCTTTTTGAAGTCATTATATATGGCTGTACAAATGGCTTCTTCATTGTTTAAAATCCATTTCTTGAGCTTTCTAAGCCGCTTTTTCCTTTCAGCTATAGATTCCATTTTTTGTGTTGATAGAAAATGAGTGCGTTGCAACGCAAAAACTTCCGACACTTGGTTTTTTATAGCCTCCATCATGATACCAAAACTAGAGTTTTGATACCAATTTACGTATTGAAAGTGTTAAATTTGCGCCCAGTAAATTACCCACATGGGTTAAAATCGAAGAAAATGCGAACAGACCAATACAACGGACACGATTACTACAACATGGACGA
The DNA here is from genome assembly GCA_965224545.1 of Flavobacteriales bacterium. Taxonomy (GTDB): domain Bacteria; phylum Bacteroidota; class Bacteroidia; order Flavobacteriales_D; family Sanyastnellaceae; genus ASP10-05a. The sequence goes on from CBDCZM010000001.1 coordinate 1,298,833, forward strand.
ATTGCTCTCGGAAGAGCATAAGTTAGTAAGAGATTCTGCCAGAGCTTGGATTAAAAAAGAAGTTTCTCCAATTATTGAAGATGCTTTTGAGAAAGGTAAGTTCCCTAGACACATTATAAAAGGATTAGGGGAGATTGGTGGATTCGGTCCATATATTCCTGAACAATATGGAGGTCCAGGATTGGATCAAATATCTTATGGACTGCTGATGCAAGAGTTGGAGAGATGTGATTCAGGATTGAGATCAACTTCTTCTGTTCAAAGTTCTTTAGTGATGTATCCTATCTGGAAATATGGAAACGAAGAGCAGAAAATGAAATACCTTCCTAAGCTTGCTACTGGAGAGTTTATTGGGTGTTTTGGATTAACAGAACCTGACCACGGATCTAATCCAAGCGGAATGACTACTAATTATAAAGATATGGGAGACCATTACCTTTTAAATGGTGCAAAAATGTGGATTTCTAACGCGCCATTCGCTGATTTAGCAGTTGTTTGGGCTAAGAATGAAGAAGGAAGAATTCATGGATTAGTGGTGGAAAGAGGTATGGAAGGTTTTACGACTCCAACTATGCACGGAAAATGGAGTCTTAGAGCCAGCGACACTGGTGAGCTTGTTTTTGACAATGTAAAAGTTCCTAAGGAGAATCTACTTCCAAATAAGAGTGGATTAGGAGCGCCACTTGGATGCTTAGATTCTGCTAGATACGGAATTGCTTGGGGAGCTATCGGAGCTGCTCTGGATTGTTACGACTCTGCACTAAGATATTCCAAGGAGCGTATGCAATTTGGAAAACCAATAGGCGGGTTTCAACTTCAGCAAAAGAAATTGGCTGAAATGATTACAGAAATCACCAAGGCTCAAATGTTAACACTAAGACTTGGTCAGCTAAAGAACGAGGACAGAGCAACATCTGCACAAATTTCTATGGCAAAGCGTAATAACGTGGACATGGCACTGAAGATAGCTAGAGAAGCTAGACAAATTCATGGAGCTATGGGAATCACTAATGAATACCCAATCATGCGTCATATGATGAATTTAGAATCTGTAATTACTTACGAAGGAACACATGATATTCATTTACTAATTACAGGATTAGATATTACTGGAGAAAATGCTTTTAAATAGAGTATCCACTCCAAATAAAATTTATAAAAAACCCTGCGATTATTTCTCAGGGTTTTTTATTGCTATTTTTTATTGGTTGACACTATCGTATCATAGTGGTGACTCCTGTTGTTTGGTTTGTAGAAACTTTTACATAATAGGTCCCCAACCTTAAATCGTTCACACTTAATGTAGTAAAGTTCGAATTCGGGACATCTCTCAAGACCAACTCCCCCAATACATTATAAATGAGAATAGAATTAATCTGTGATTCAGCTTCAACATTCAATACATTCTCGGTTGGAATAGGATAAACCTTAAAATCAGTTTCTAATGTATCATCTATTGACAATGGATTCGAATAGGACTCTACATCGTCTACGTAAAATCCGCATGCAGGATCTAATGCATAGAAGTCAATACCTCCAAACTCAGTAGATTCCGCAGTACTACCTTCTAATTCCGTCCCATTTATATTTATACTATATATTCCAAAATTAAAGTTGACCGTTACTATTACTGGGAACCACTCGTCGTGAGGAAAATTAAAATTTGAGGGATTATCTACGTTATCGTGAGTTCCTTGTCCTGGAGTCTCATTCAAAAGATTAAAATTGATGTTTCCGGATAGAAAATCCTCATTGGTATTAGCATCAGGATCTAGGTTCTCCCTGGATATTAAAGTAAGCTGAATTTCCAGTAGGAATGTACATTGACCAACGTACCGACCATGCTCCAGATGTGATTTCATCTCCTAAATTTAAAATAGCATCTTGAGGTCCTCCATCAGCAGCACCAGCATCGATAAAAATCGACTTTGTTCCTGAAGCGGCATACGTAGTAGAGACAATTGCATTTTGTTCCCCATCGTCTGTTCCGTCCCATGTAGTCCAACGATCAGTAAATACTGGACCTTCATCATAACTTTCGATATCATCTGTAAATTGTGCAGTAGAACATAGCACACATACTAGCATTGCCACAGGCAATAAGTATAACTCTTTCATTTTATTTGGTATTAAGGTTATTGTAATTTAGTCAATTTAGTGCACATAAAGTTCTGATTCTGGTCTTAGAGCATGTAAGATCATTACAATAATTGATCTTCATGCAACTCCACTTGTGAAGTCTTTATTAGGCATATGCTTTTTAGAACCAAAAGGAATATTTTCAGAGTAGGTTTTCATATTTAACCAACATCGCACATTAAAATCACCACGAGTAATCTTGGGTATTAAAAAGAACGGCATCGCTTTTCTCAAATGCATTTTAATTAGTCGTAATTTTCAATTTTCAAAAGAACTTCGAAAGTTAATGCCAGCCAAAAAGCGAACTATTCAATACAGAAACTATCGATGGGGAATCATACCCGAAGTTCTTTTGTTACTCGTTTTTTTCGTGATACAGCTTCAGCATATCAACTTGGATTTATGGAATGATGAGATTTATACTTTGAAGCACTTTACACTTACTTCTATCCAAACTACGGTTTCAGATTACCATGTTCCTAACAATCATATTTTTTTCAATCTAATCAACAACATTTATCTAAAATTTATAGGTGTAGATTCGTTACATGACTTACTAAATAATCCCTGGAAACTTAGAATCATTCCCTTGTTTTACTCGTTATGCACCTTAATATTTGTCTATAAAATTGGGTTGAAATTTCACAATCGATTGATAGCAATTCTCGGTGCTGGAGTTTTATTAACCACCATTCCCTATTTTAACTTCTCATTGCAGATGAGAGGCTACGGATTAAGTACATTACTACTGGTGTTATTTGTCTATTACATCATTTCGCATACCAGACAGCCTAAGAAGATTTATTTGCTGGCAGTAGGCTTAATCTCTGCTGTTCTTTTTTATACCATACCGTCAAATGCTTATTTCATCTTAAGTATTCTTTTCATACTAGGGGTTCATTTTATTTTGTCCACTGTCAAACTCAAAAAGATGCAGATAAAGGATATACTACATAACCACTATTTTCATCTTACTATCTCAATTGGGCTTGGTGTAACAACAGCATTAGCACTTTATTCTCCAATATTTAGGGAAGTTTTTATGAATGACTATGTAATTCCTGATGAGCCATTTCTCCTATCAAAAATTGAGTACTATTTCAACCACATTTTTAGAGGCATGAACTCAAACAGGTGGCCACTGGTCATTATAGGTTCCTTAGGCCTTTTGTTATTTTTAGCTAAGCGAAAAACCTGGATTCTTCCAATTACAATATTTTTATCTATCTGTTTATTTCCAATTATTATTGTATATGTACGTGGTGATCAGCCACCTTCTAGAGTCTTTACCGTCATCGCTCCTTTTTTTTCATTACTCATTTCTGCTGGAATTTATTTGATAATAAATCGCTTTATAAAAATGAAATCGGCTAATCATAGTGTCTACGGTCTCATTCTATTGTATTCTGTTATCATCTTTACATTTGAGATCTGCGCTAATAAGAAACACACCCTGAGTAACATTCAAGAAGGAAAGTTATCTCAAAATATGTATACTCAATACTATTCATCTAACTATCAACCCTTATTGGATGTAACTGATTTTAACCAGTACTATCAGGCACAACCTCTTCCAGTAATGATTAACGGATGTATGCCTCATGGGATACCTCACTATCTCGATATGTTCGATATTCCGTACGCCAAGATTAATGCACAAGATTCTCTTTTATCAATTAGTGACAGCATATATGTAATTACAAACCACCCCTACTCTTTCGATCAGATACAAGAATATGATCTGTCGATCTTAAATGAAGACCTAACATATCATAACGTTCTCCTACTAAGTAAAAGGGAACAATGGCTTTCTAAAATTCAAACCAAACTTGATTCGCTTGGAGAAACACATAAAGACTCTATCGCATTTGTCTTCAATATTTACAGTTCATCACTATTCAACGACTTTGCGAAAAAACATCCTTGTTACTATATTTCAGAATCTAATAAATATGACTACGGAAAATTAATTCCATATTTTGATGGCAAGCCATTCGTTTGTTATTTACAAACGTTGGATAGAAACTCCCATAACATTTCCAACATTATTAAAAACAACTTGAATGTAACCGACAATTTTAGCACTCAAAAATCTTTAGAATTCTTCGTTGGAACACCCTTTCACAAAAGCAGTTCTGATCAATTTGTTCTATATTATAACGACTTTGATCATCCAGTAGTCAATGAAATTTCTTCTATTGACTCTTCAAAACAATTTTCAGGAATTCACAGTCAAAAATTGGACTCAAATAACATTTATTCTAGCGTTTTTTCATATTCAATCAAGGATTCTATATCTGATATTGAATTTAAAGTCTCTTTTATGAGTTCATTTACTCATGACACAAAGGGGTTCGTAGTTTTAGATGTTCAAAGGAAAAATAAACCCTCCATTTGGAAGGCTAACAAAATCAGTCCTTTTTTCAACCCTAAAAATGAATGGCAGAAAGTAATATCCTCTTTTCAAGTCAAAGATACTTTGTATCCAGATGACATAATAAAGCTGTACATATGGACTCCTAAAAAAGATGATATCTGGATAGATGACTTAAAAGTAGAATTACTGAATACATCAAGCAATTAAGATCAAATCTCATCCAAAACTCCAATTCATCTGTAGAAGGGTGATCAGATTAATTCATTTGAGAAATGATTATTTTAGCCAGATCTATCATTAATAAAGTTAAGCCGTGATAAAGCTACATGCGTGATTCCCTGAAATTAGATCCCGAAAAAATCATTAAAACTATCAATCTTCTAGAGCACAGAATTGCTGATAGATTTCCTGAATCTGGACTAAGAAAAGTCTGCAACGAACTTCTTGTTGTTTCCAGGCAAACCAAACAAAATATTCAATGGATTACCAAACCAAATGTTCCTCTCAGGATATTCGCCTATCTTGTTATTCTCACGGGGGTGTTTGGACTGTTTTTCAGCATAAAATACATTGATTTTCAGATAGAAAGCACCTCATTAACCAATATCGTAACTATCACAGAGGCTATATTTAATGACGTCGTATTGTTAGGTGCCGCTATCTTTTTCTTAATTACAATGGAAGTAAGGGTTAAAAGAAAACGTACGCTTGAATCTTTGCATGAACTACGCGTAATAGCACACGTAATAGACATGCACCAACTAACGAAAGACCCTAACCTTAATAACCAAACCAATCAGTCTACTCTAAATTCCCCCAAGCGTTCTCTCACTAAATTCGAACTTCAAAGGTATTTAGACTATTGTTCAGAGGCGAATGCTCTGCTGGCTAAAGTAGCCTCTTTATATGCTCAAAGCCTTCCTGATCAGGGTGTCTTAACTGCAGTGAATGAGATAGAAGTATTAACTACTGGATTAAGTAGAAAAATTTGGCAAAAGATTATGATTTTGAACCAGGCCTAGATTCATCTTTTATCTCAAACTGATCAGCATCTTTCAAAATTGGAAAACGCTCTCTAAAGCGAATGAGCTTTTCATATTCGATAAGGGAAGAAAAAACACCTTCAGCTTCATGTATTGGATGAATAATGTGCTCACCATTTGATGCTACAAGGGCTGAATGTCCTACATAATTTAAATTTTTATCATCTCTTCCTATTCGGTTGACAGCAGCCACATAACATTGATTTTCTGTCGCTCTAGCAGCTGCAAGTGTATCCCATGCATGCACTCTAGCATCTGGCCAGTTGGCCACATAAATCATCAAATCAAAATCTGCTCTTTTTCCATCCCATGAGTTTCTGGCAAATACAGGAAAGCGCAAGTCGTAACACACTTGAGGAAGCACTCTCCAACCTTTATATTCTATGATTACCCGATCAAGTCCGGCCTTGAAATGCTTATGTTCATCGCCATAACTCCACAAATGACGCTTATCATAATACACTATTTGATCAGCATCCACCCATAAAAAACGGTTTCTCCTTTTTCCATCTTCAGTCATAATCACGCTTCCACAAATAGCAGCTTTCTTTTTAATGGCCAACTTCTTCATCCAATCCACCGTCTCTGAATTTTCAGAATATGTCTCCGTAACTTCCTCCTTCATTGTAAATCCTGTAGTGAACATTTCTGGAAGTACAAACACGTCCGATTTATCCTCATAAGCTTCTATCAATTTTTGGAAATACTGACGATTGGCTTCTGGATTCTCCCAAATAAGTGGAGACTGGATGAGTGAAATAGTTAAATCTTGCATAGTATTTCTGCAGCTTTTTCTAGTACTTCATTCTCTTTCGCAAAACAAAAGCGAAGTACTTTGTTATCTTGATTCGTTGAATAAAAGACGCTAATCGGAATAGAGGCAATTCCTTTTTCTATTGTCCATTTTTTTGCCAATGCTACATCCGACTCATCAGTGATTCCACCATAAGAAAGTAGCTGAAAATAGCTTCCAGATGCCGGAGAATATTTAAACCTCGAGTCCTCAATTAAATTCAGAAAGTAATCTCTTTTCTCTTGATAAAATGAAGCCAAATCACTAATATTCTGTCGATTTTCAATATACTCTGCAAGAGCATACTGCACAGGAGTGTTTACACTAAACACTAAATATTGATGGACTTTTCTAAACTCTTTCATCAGATTGGCTGGTGCCAATACATATCCCATTTTCCAGCCAGTGGCATGAAAAGTTTTCCCAAAAGAGTGGACAATTACGCTACGACTTCTCAGTTTATGAGATAATGCAGCACTTGCGTGAACAATATCATCATAAATAATATGAGCATATACTTCATCACTAATAATGATGATATCTGTTCCATCAACAAGTTCCTCGAGTTTCTTTAAATCTTCCAAACTCCAGACGCTTCCTGTTGGATTATGTGGCGTGTTTGTAAGAATAACTTTGGTTCCAACTGTGATCGCTTGTTTTACCTGATCCCAAGGCACTGAATAATCGCTTGGATCCAACTCAACAAATACACTTTTGCCTCCATTTATTTCCACCGCTGGGGCGTAGCAATCATATGCGGGAGAAAACATGATCACCTCATCTCCAGGTTGAACCAGTGCTGACAAAGCAGTATAAATTCCTTGTGTAGCTCCAGCAGTAATAGTGATTTCTGTTTCGGGATGATATGAAGCTTGATACAATTCATATTGCAACGCTGCCAAGCTAACTCTTAACTGCATTACACCAGCCATGGGAGCGTATTGATTTCTACCCAAACTCATGTGCTTATTCACTAACGATATAAGTTCACTCGAAATATCAAATCCAGGAAACCCTTGAGATAGATTAATCGCTTGATGCTTCTGAGCTAATCCACTCATTATAGTGAAAATAGTCGTAGCTACATTGGGAAGTTTAGATTTTATAGATCCGTTGAATTCCATAGTGAATATGAGTGAAGAGACACAATTCCTCCTGAATTTTTCAGACCCTAAAAGTAGCCATAATCCAAATTCGTCTTTGAACGTTCCTAGTTGATTACTGCAATTTTTCCAACTGTGGTTTCTTTTCCAGTGGAATTTGAAGCAAAAACAAGATACACTCCAGTACTTACCCTCTGTCCTGTTTCATTCGTTCCATCCCAAATCGCTCTTCCTCCTTCGGAGGTAGTCGTATGCACCAAATTTCCATTGATGTCAGTGATTCGTACGTCAGTATTGAAGGTAAGTCCATCTACTGTGATGTATCCCGAATAATCCTCTCTGACTGGATTCGGATAAATTTTCGTATCTGAAATAGAACCATCAAAACCAGTGGCTGTCCCTATAAAAGACACAATTCCTAAATCAGTGGCGAAGAATACCTCACCAGTTGTAAAATTGAACGATATATCTTGAATATTATCTGAAAGCAACGGACTATTATCTTTCGTAAATCGATACACCTGATCTATCCCATCATTACTAAGTAGATACACACCCGAAGTCTGCGTTCCAATCCATTTACGATTCCCACCATCGATTTCAATGCTGGTTATTGTTTCTGTTTCCAAAAGCAACTGAAAGTTTCCATCTTGTTCTATAAGAATCTGCTGAGCATCGCATTCATCCTCTGTAAACAAACAATCCGTGTTGTAAAACACAGCGATTCCCTGAAGCGTACCTATCCACATTTCACCATTCACGTCGCGTGCAATAGAATAAACATCATCTGTAGGTAGTCCTCCATTTCCTTCTTCCGATGTAAGAATTTTATACCGATCGTCTGAAGTATCTCCCAGTGTTCCGTTGTAATCAAACACCAAAATTCCTCTCCCATTTGGCAAAATCACCCAAATGTAATCCCCCCTATCATTTCCTTCATCAATAACAATATCTCCAAGATTTGTTGCAGCTCCAATGTCAGGCGCAAAATTAAACGTATGCCATTCTCCAGCAGGGGTTTTCACATGCAAGCAATTCTCTGTCTGACTGTTGGTTACCCATAAATTATTGTCTCCGTCAAAGGTTAACCCGTCAATAAAAACTACTTTATTATCATGCTCAGGTTTTACACCAATTAATGGGCTATTTTCTGTATTGTATAATTCAACCACCTCACCATTTCTAATTTCAAATAACCCCTCATCCCAACTGCTGGCATACACATGGCCGTTATCTTCAGGATCTATTGCTACATCCATCATATCAAAGGTCACTCCACCGAAACCGTTTGTTCCAGCTAACAAAGGTGAATTTCTACTCGTAAGACTTCCCCATTTGTTATTAAGATAAAAATTAATTCCATCCTTCTTAAAGTTATTAGCATAACCTAAACTAACTCCTCCTGTGGAAGACCAGACATTTTCAAAATAGGACCTAATTCTCCTAGCACTAGAATTATCTGGTCCATTTGGGATTCTCTCGTAGCTACCAATGGATTTTGTATCCTGAAAGAGGCCTGCCCTGCTATTTGCAATCCAAATACCATCTCCGTCTGGACTCATAATCGACTGATAGTTATCTGTCCAGCCAGGCCCTAAGGATGAAGTTGTTCTTTGAATTGTAAGCGATTCATCGTACTGATATACTTTTCCCTTTGTGGTTACCAGAAAACCCAACTCATGACTTCTAATGTCTCTTATTGGCTCTGAATCGACAGACCAAAACTCACTCCATTCCGATCCCTCCGCTATATCTCGGGAATAAATGTACTCAATCGTATCTGTGTATAAATGAGCGTATAATCTTCCATCATATACCTCAAGATTCTGGTAATTTCCGGAGGGGTCGGGAGTATCATTTGCTTGCGACCATGATTCAAAATTTGACAAAAATGCATTGTTAACATTTGCTTCGAAAATCCCTTGTTCAGTTGCAGCGACAAGTTTACCAGAAACCAACTCTAAATCAGTTACATTGACAAAGCTACCGTTATCACCAATTAAGTAGGTATCATTAATCTCAAGTTTATCCAGATCTAATTTAACGATACCAAACTCCGTGCTTAGGTAAGCCGCATTGTCTATTACTAATACTTCATTAATTCCTTTGGAAGCGATGATCGAACTGCTTTTTATGTCTGACAAATTCACCACTCTTTCTCCAATCAAAACATCTATGTTTCCATTGTCATAACCAATGATGACCATCTCTCTTTCTGAAATCCCATGCAGAAAACTTATCCCCGTATCAGACAGTTTATTGGTTTTATTCAGACGAGTAATGCTATAATCGGGTAAATCGATCTTGAACGCTCCTATCTCAGTGGCTGCATATATGGCATTAGATGCAGAGGTCACCGATCTTACATTTCTGTATGAAAAATGATCCTTCCAACTAAGGACTTCATTCTGCGCGGTGCAGTAACCAGCCATTGCTACGATAGCAATCAACGATAATATAGATCTCATTTGTTTTGGTTTGACTAGAGAGAGAACGCAAATTTATGCAGTTTCATATATGTAAATGCATAAATGAAATAGAATTGACACTTTTAAACTTTATTTCAGACGAAAACTTGGTCTCGTAGCCAATGAAAAGATAGAAATCAGGCAACATAATCTTTCACAATCAAGTTCACTTTATTGGTTAGATTTGCAAAATAATTGGCTCGGTAGTTCAACTGGATAGAATATCAGATTTCGGCTCTGAGGGTTGGGGGTTCGAATCCTCTCCGGGTCACTTTTGTGGCACAGACCACACTCAATGAAAGTCGCTCTTGTAGCGGCTTTCGTTCGTTTTACACTATTCATTTTCCAATAAAATCTCGAAAATCGTGTGGCACAGCGTTATCTGTGTGTCACACATTCGTCTTCCAAAAGGAAAATAAAGGAATAGAAATGTGGTCTTTGGTTAAGTTCCAGTTAAGTGCTTGCCACGTTTTATGCAATGGATTGGGGTACATTTTCAAATACCAATTCTCATGATTATAGCAAGTATCTATCCAGCATTACGAACCACTAGCAACAGCAAGGATTCACAGGTTCAAATCACTTGTTACTTTAAGTCCAAGACCAAGAGAGAGCGACTACGAATCTCTACAGGATTGCAAATATCTGAATCAGATTGGGTAACAGAAAACCAAGCTCCTTCTGCTCATTTCACTCACCAGCACGCTCAGTGGTTCCAAAAATTTCAAGCTAAAATCGAGATGGTTAAACAGGCATTTAACCGAGCGCACACCTCCAATGGAGAAACTGTAACAGCGTCTCATGTTAAACAACAGCTAGAAACGGAGGTTGAGGAAATAAGGTAAATACATTGGACGAGTTCATTCTTTGGTACGTCGCTAAGCAAGAACGGATTCCGTTTGATAAGCGCAAAGCTAAAGGAACCATAAAAAATTACAAGAAAATATACCGACGTTTAAAACGATACTATACTACTAAAAAGAAGAGAATCTATCTCTCAACCTTATCAATGGATGATGTTGATGAGTGCGTAGCGTGGTTTGAAGACCAGAGGCAAAAAGATGGAAGTTACTATGCTCAGAACACCGTACGAGGGCATGAGAAGTGGTTAATCTCACTAGCAAACAAAGCACTTGCCAATAGATTTGAATGCCCATTATGGAATCCTAAACAATCAGAAGGTAGAGTTTCTGAGGCAAGTTCAGACGATATTCATTTTACTCTTGATGATTTGAGCAAGCTTATTACTTACACTCCTAAGAGTGCTATGGAAACCAACGCTCTCGTATGGAGTATTGTGGGCTATTGTAATAGACTTAGATTTAGTGATTGGCAACGTGCCTATACGTTGCTTTCAGGTGAAGAAACAGACTTTGGAGAATCTTGCTCCACAATTGAAATACAAGGCAAAAATTATCGCTTTCTAAAAATGTGTCCTGAAAAAACCAGAAAGCACAATAGTGGAAAAGGAATCTGGTGTGGCATACCCATTCTTAAGCCTGTAGAGGATATTATCCAAAAATATGGGCTTCCAAAACCAATGGTTAATCAGCTTATGAATAAGATGTTAAAAGAAGTGGCAGTTAATGCTGGCATTAACGAAATGTATTATAAAAAAACGAAGTTAGCTGGAGGAAGAGTTAAGGTAGAGAAAGCGGTTAAAGGAGAATTTATGTCAAGCCATAAGGTAGGAAGAGTTAGCTTCATTACAACCTTTAGTGAACTTATTCCTAAGCCCATACTGGTTAAAATAACAGGGCATGTATCATCAGGTTAACTTGATGCTTTCGATGGATGTGTAAAAAACAATCACTATGAAAGTAACGCTATTCGCTTTATTTCAATGCTTCGTGACGCTCAGAATAGAAATGAAATTGGTGATTTTAAATTTGTTTGAAGATATTAAGAACCTGCGAAACGTTCTACTTTTTACTTGTTGTTTTCTTTGTCAATTGGAGCATTTGCTCTAACCATATAGCTCTTGTAATCATGACTCATTTCAATCAATCCCAATTCTCTCAACTTAGCCATAGACTGTAACACCGTTGAACGTGCCAAATACAGCTTCTGAGCCATTACCGTCTGCGTGAGTGAACATCCAAAGGGTGAACGCCTTTCAACCTCTCTAATGAAGGAAAAGAGGAGAAGCTCCTGAGGGGAGAGTGTGTTTAAGAGGGAAAAATCTACTTCTATTTTCATTTAGGGTAAAAGTCACCAATTATTTTATAGTCAATCCACCATTGAGTTAACCATGACTTAACAAATTAGTAATAACGCTAAAATCAAAAACTCTTATCCAGAGGGGGGGATAAGCCAACACTATTTGTTATCCTACTTTTTCATAAAGAATTGAATAGTGAGGATATTTTTTTCCAACATAAACTGAGCAGCATTTTTTAAACTTTTTTTGAGAACCACATGAGCAAAGGTCATTTCTGCCAATATTGCCATAATCTTCTTTTGTGTGTTCTCTCTGACTCACTTCCAAATCCCAATGTTGGTAAGGAGATTCAACTTGCTTAAATAGAAAATCTACGGCTTTATAGTTTAGATTATCGTCTCCATCATTATCTGTCCTATGCATAACGGAATACTTGTTCCCTGGATTCTCAACAACGGCAATTCCAATTATTTCCGCTTCCACAACCGCTCTCATGCACATTTCTCCATTATAGATTTCCCCTACAATATGACCGCAAGGATTTCTAAGAGATGTTACGGTATTACAGGTTGTGCATTTTACCTTTTTATATACATACTCCGTACTTGCAAATAATCGATATGGAAACAGCACCTGTAGATTAGCAATTGACTTCTCAATGTGCCACAAGAAATATTGTTGTTTATCGTAAGAAAAGTGCTTCTTTAATGAACTAATCGTAATTTCAACTTTTTCCAACTTGCACCAACCATCATAATATTCCTTAGACTTTAGCAAAGTAAATGCATCAAGATAGTCACGGTGAATTTTTGCAATAGTTTGTAAAACCCAAACCTTTTTTGCTCCTGTTTGATCATCCTTCTTTACAAGGTCTTTCTTTAGAATTTCTAGTTCTTGATCAAATTCGGCTATAGAGTATTCCTGCGTATGGACTGCGCTCAATTTAGGTTCGGCATCCTCAATCCTCATATTCCTTTAGAGTTTTGAATACTTCATCGACATTTTCAGCAGGCCCATCGTAACTGATGTTTTTTGTATTTCCGAGCGTATCTTCAATTGTAACTGAAAATGAAATATGTGTTGGTTCAAGATATTTCTTGTCAGTTAGATTGCTAATGTGTTCACCATCCAAAAAATTAACTGTCGAATTTTTTATTTCTATCTGAGGTTTAGATTTGTCTTCTTTTAATACTTTATAAGTAATGTAAGCAGATAAAACCGTCACAAACACTGGAACTGCTAAAGATTTGACAAAAAATTTCCCATATCGTTTGTAATCACTGAAAAATGCAAATTCTTGATAATCTTCATCTCTAATACAAATATCGATACCCAAATCAGTTGGTAAGTTCTCTTTAAAATATTGAAATAATTCAGAGGTTCCAACTGGGAAAGCTAGATCAACGTTCTCACGAAGATCTTCTATCGGGACAATTAAAATTGATGCACTAGATAAGGATTGTTTTAGGTCATTAGGAATATATTCTCGAGATAGCCAACTTTCGAATGAATCAATACTATCATTTACTACAAGTTTCATAGATGTCTGTTTAATTTAAATTGACTATCAAGATAATAGATCTATTCTTAGGAATCTAATCAAGAATGTTTTTTTAGCAATTCTTAAGTAATATGAGCTTCTTACGAGGCATCTGTAGTTCGTCTATCTGACGTACCAGCTATATTTAAACTCTGTCTGCATGTTTTTGTTCAAAGTAAATTCCTGATTCTCTCATCTCTGAAATTACTTTATTTTTCCAAGCACCGTACTCATCAAATGGTTGATATACTATTCCACTAAAGTCACTTGGTATCTCCAGAGATGAACCTAGTTCATGAAGTATAATTATATTTTTTCTACCAACATGTGATAGAAAAAATCCAAGTTCAAGTACAACATTCTGTCTCGATCGGCCTACTAGTGAATCATTAGAACCCTTAAGCCGAGACTCATCATCCGCTGACATGATTACTATGGCATAAGAGCACTCTTCAGCCTGAGAAATGAATTTTTCAAGAATTGTATTTCCTTGATTTGATTCCTTATGCAGTACTATATAATCTAACTTCAGTCTTCCTAAAAAAGATGTAACTTCATTGAGTATCATTTGATTTCTTCCATGAACAATAAATATTTTCTTTGTTTCAGCTAAAATTTTATGAATTAGGGTAATTCCTCTTTTCTTGATTTCGACACGTACAAGCTGATCTTCAAAAAGCAAGTTTTTAACCTCATCGATAAGATCTTCAATTACTTCTAGCTCCTCAATGTATAATTCTCTGTTTTGAAATTTATGACATTTCACCGTGGTATAAATCCTTTTCAAAATATCCGTAAACGAAGTCACATTTGCCTCTCTGTTATCCCATTGATTGGCAATCTTTAGTGTTTTTTCTAATTCTGCTTTAGCCATCTGTAATTATTAAACCAGTGAAATATATTGATAAATAAGTGTTTAAGGAAGTTTTTTTCTCATGTCCTCATCAAATAGCCAGCGGTGCTGCTTAAGTTTGTATACACCCCCACTTCCTATGCGTATTTCTTCATACGGAGCATGATTCTTAGCATACTTTACATAAATAGAAGGCAGTCCATAATATGGATCGGTTTCCATATCATAGTTCACAATGTACTCAAATGGTATTCTGTAGTAATAGCGAAATCCAACAACTTTGTAATTGTTATTGTTTTCTCTAGTGTCATCAATATGATCTAGCATGTCCCAATATCCCTCTTTATCAAAAATTGCGTCTCCGCCTAGACCATCAATTAACTCAATTCCATTGTCATAAAAATCCCAAAAATTGAATTTTAACCATGAGCTGGTTCCATTGGGTGGATTAATATCTGCTTCTGGAAATTTATTATCATCGACCGATCTTATAAGTACCTGACCATATTTAAACTTAATCCAAGGTTCGTACCAAGAGTGCTCCCGTTCTTTATGGTCTAACTTTAGTATGAAAGCCTGCTGTAGCCTTTTTTTTATTGAAAGTTTGCGATTAAGGCGAGAAGTACTTGAAGGCTTTTTCTCTTTGTTGTGATCTCTATTATTTTCATTTCTTAGGATCCAGAGAATTCGCTCAAGTTTACAAATAGACAGAGGGCGAATTGTTCTCAGCAAACCTTGAAAATCGAGAATGCTGGAATCAGAGTTAAAATCTACATCTTCCGGAATGGTGAGATTTAAATAGCGTCTTTGTTTCTTACCCAACACAAAAATGAAAAGCTCTTCGAACATCTCATAGAGTTGGTGATTAGAATATTTGTTCAGAGTATCTTGAACCTTTCCACTAGATTTATCAGAAGTTACTTGAAAACAGATTGAATTATATTCATCGCCTAAATCTATAGCTGGAAACCTTGCTTTCTGAGTGTTCAGATTCTTTAGCTTATAATCATAGACAAGATTTAATAGTTCACAGAGACTATCTTCTGAGAGATTGTGCACATCAAGTAAATTTTGAGAGCCCAGGTTTTCAAGTTTTACTTGCCAAAATGAAACCTCATCATTGATTTGTTTTAATAAAAGCTCTCTTTTGTTCATATTGGCAAATTCATTAGGGTTAATTCATTAGGGTTAATTCATTAGGGTTAATTCAAAGTTACCACCATAACAAGAGAAATAATAGTGATGTTAATAACAAAAACACCCGAAATTGGGTGTTTGATTTTACTCCTTCACACCCAAAGAAATCATATCTTCTCTTGATTTTTTAGGGTCTTTACCTTTCTTTCTTGATACATACTGAGAATTAAACAAAGGTCTAATACGGATATTAAACTGTGTATAGCTTCTGATGTTGTAACATCAGAAAGAGAGTCTAAATACAAGTTATATGACTCTTGCAGTCATGACTAATTTCAATCAATCCTAGTTCTCTTAACTTAGCCATAGACTGCGACACTGTTGAACGTGCCAAATAAAGCTTCTGAGCCATTACCGTCTGCGTGAGTGAACATCCAAAGGGTGAACGCCTTTCAACTTCTCTAATGAAGGAAAAAAGGAGAAGTTCATTCGCTGTTAATTTTTGAAGTAGTGAAAAATCGACCTCTGCTTTCATTGATTACAGTATTAAAAAGGAATCTACCGAAGTAGACTCCTTTCTGGGTTGTATCTCCAGAAAGTCTGTGCTTTCAGAGATACTGTAAAGATCACATAGAATGCGCTCATAATGTACTTTCAACTTAACCTCGGATTAACGTACTAGCGAATTATTGCATAGTAAAAAACTCGAAATTAATCAGAGTCCGTTCTGTCACCGATTTTTTTAGGTAAAACAAAACAAGCCTAATACCGCTAATGCTTTAATGATTTTAACGATGGACTCTAGCAACTTCCGTTTAGAGATTTCTCTTTCGGCTATGATCTTTCTCTGTGTAGCATGAGACTCCTGTAAGTCAATAAGTTCCTTTTGGTTATTTAGAACTTTTTTAATAATAGAAATGTGGTCATCTGATAAATCAGCTGATGTATTAATCTGAACCTTGTCAGTATTGCAAGAAACTATAAACTGATTGGTTGAGTTAACTGAATGGATAAATTTCATAACTAAGTTACCATAATCCGAAAACCAGCAAACACCTAATTAGATAAGAATATGAATCAAGACCTTATAGTATCAGCCACAGAAACTATACTGCTACAGCTGTGGCTAATTAATCGGGACTCATGTACCTCTTTATACTCTATATTGACTATATATGATTAAATGCGTTTTGGATTTACGATTATGGATTTTTTTTTCTAGACCTTTCAGTTAAAGCCAACATAAAGTTAGTAATTATTCTATTTGGAATGCTTGAATTAGGTTAAGAAATTGTAATAACAAACAAAAAAACCCGAATCATTTCGGGGTTTTACACTACTTACTCTTACTCAGAGACAATATGATGTCTTCTCTTGAATTTTTAGGGTCTTTACCTTTCTTTCTTGATACATACTGAGAGTTAAACAAAGGTCTAATACGGATATTAAACTGTGTATAGCTGTCAGCTGTCTTAGCATCATTAAGAGAGTCTAAATACCAGTTATATAACTCTTCATTAGTAAGACTTTTCTTCTCCGTCATAATATCCAATGCTGTTTGTGCAACTGGATTTAATCCACGAGATGTTGATTCAAGGTCAAGACCTAATTCTTGTATCATCTCCAATTCTTTGGAAGAAGCATACTTTGAAAGAATTGATAAATCTTTCTTCAGGTCTTTGAGTCTATCCAAGATGACTTTCTTTTCATCACGAGTCTGAGTGTATAATCCAGTGATATTGACCCACTAAATCCGATTGATAGTGGTTCTTGTTCAAATTTGGGGAAGGCTTATCCGGATTGAGACAAGATTACTTTTTTTCGTAATAGATCAAAGCCAGCTCTGCCGTACATTTGTCGTTTGATATTCTTAATTCTATTGACGTGCCCTTCTACAGCACCATTACTCCATGTCATTTGTATTCCATTTTCAACAGCTTCGATATCCCTAGTTAACCCGTTGGCAAAAGATTTCAATCCATGGAACTTACGTTTCACAATTTCAATCCACCTTTTAATATTTCCGCGACCTGTTTTGAGCATATTTTTGAATGTTTGTACCAACTTCCTAACTACCTGTAGTTCGGATATATTAGCCAACAGCGTTTTCAAATAATTACGTTCATCTTGATCTGTAATCTCAGCCAGACAAGAACCAACGTATTTTGCTAACTTTCTTGAGTTCAGAGGCTTGACAAAAGGAATAATCGTTTGTTGGACTTGTGAGAAATTGGGAGTATTGATTTTAAAATTCTCTTTGATAGAGTTTATATTATAATACGCTTGTGCTCTACCACCAGTAAACCCCAACTCATTAATCTCCTCTATAATGTCTTTTATTTTATACCCTTTTACGTTTAACCGGTTCACGATATGGTTAGTAAATAACTCAATGTTTGTAGATTTTGAGTGTGCTCTGGGAGATAACGATTCCTGCATAAAATAGGAACGAACAGTATTCCGACTAATGTCTAAATTTTTTCCAATTTTACGAATTGGAACTCCCTGTGCTTGAAACTCCTTGACTTTATTGAATATATCTAATCTTTGGTCAAACTTAACATCAATAAACTCATGAATACCTTCGCAGAGAACAGACCCTATTTGGTCTTCATTGTTTACCTGCTTACCTTCAGGTAGACTTAAAATTTCATTGGTTTTCTTTTTTATTAACGTTCTTATTTTTAAACGGATGCTCTTGAAGTATTTATCCAAAGCATCCGATAGATTCATATACAAATGAAATCGGTCTGCAACCTGAACAGCCTTTGGACAAACTTCTTTAACAGCACAGGAATAAGAACTAGCTCTATCTTGGGTGACAATCTCTATATCAGGATACTTCAAGAGCCATGTTTTTAAATCCTTACTCTCTCTTGACTCTAAAATATCAATGGGTTTAGATGTTTCCATGTCTATTAGGATTGTTCCATAGCTTACCCCTTTGCGATACGCCCAATCATCAATACCTAGTACTTTAGACTGTTGTATCTCTGGCAGAAGCTGATTGTGAGCCATTCGTATTAATGTTGAATTACTGACTGTTAATAGTAGCTGCTTTGAGATGAAACTACCAAGATTTCCAGTTAATTCAATTGATAGTAATTCCAATATTTTCGTTGCCCGAATCGTTTTTCTGGAGTATCGTAAAATATATGGTGATTGCTCTGAAAATACTTTCCTACTGCATTTTTTGTTCTTGCATTTAAACTTGCGCGTATGTAAACCAATGATCGTTCTACTTTGAAATACGAGTAGATCAGTTATGGTACGAGTATAGTAACCATGGATTGTATTACTGTATTTTCCACAAACAGGGCACCCACACCGTTTTGACTTGCAGGATGCAATTATCTGGACATTGTTATTGATATATTCAATATTTTCCAGCTTTAATTTAGGCATTCCCATTAACTGTTTTATCATCATAAATAATTGGTTTACAAACACTTAAAGATAACAAATATCTGGCTAAATGACATAATAATATTAGCATAAATTACTTACAATCAATTGGTTAAAACGAAATCGTCTTCTGCCTAATTTCCCCAAATGTGAACAAGAACCGAGCCTTTGGCCCACCGATTCCAGAAATTGATGACCCATTTAGAGATCTGATTTCAAATATATTAAATGGGTCAATGAAAATTGGATTTAGTGGGTTAGTGTCATAGGATTTTACACTACTTTGTAGAATGAATGGAAAAGGTTAGTTTAGCTATAAAATAGCTACACAAACGACTTAGGTATATAATCCAATCAATTTATATCTGTATTTAATAAAATGCTAAAGCGGATTTGAATTATGATACATTGTATGTTTGCTGAGTAATAGGATATTTTGAAAAAAGCTGTTTATATAATTTTCTTTTTAATTGGTATTACTTCTTGTGCCTCAAGAACGAACCTTCTGAAAAAAGATGGAATTTCTATTAATTACCCATCTGAATGGGTTATTAAGGATATAGATAATTATATAGTGCTCGTGAGTGAGCCTCCCAAAGAGGAACTTTCAGTTATGACTACCTTCGATATTCAAAGGCATAGCGGTTATAGTGATCTGAATCGTTTTTTTAACGATTATCAAAACAAGATGATTGAAAATGAAGTTTTTGAAAATTTCAAAATCAAATCAAAACAAGATATTTCATTCAAGGATTATAGTGCGATAAATTATCGTTGTAATGCTATTGTTCAAGCCATACCAATTGAGTGGGAGTCAATAATCTTTATTGCAAATGAAAAAGTTTATCAGCTCACAACAACCTCATTAACCTATAAATTTAACTCAATCAAAAAGAAAACAGATGCTATATTTAAAAGCTTTGACTTTGTTGAATAAATTCAAACTGATTATCAAGATTAATCATGGTACTGATAAAATTGCCAAAATAATAAAGGATACGAAAGTAAATAAACTATATATAAATGTCCACTTTAGATTTTTACTATACGTCTTACTCTTATCGTCTAACTCACTTACCATCTTTCTGTTAAACACAAAAGTAGGTTTCACAACCCTGTCACCACGAAACTTAGATACTCCGCCTAACCTTTTGTAGGCTTCTGGAGAATGTAATTTCAATGATTCTGTCAAACGAGCCAATAAAAAAATATAACTAGATAGTAAAAAAACCGCTGACACTAAGACAGAAACTGCGTAAATGCTAGCCCCATGTATTCCAATTTTTTTAGTAGTTGATAGTATACCTACTAAAGTAAAACTTAGAAAAACTATTAAGTTGGAGTATCTCATATTAAATCATAACCGTTCTTCAAGTTCTTCAATTCCTTCTTCAATTCCTTCAATTATTTTTTCCTGTTCTTCAATTTTTTGATCAATTTCTTTTGTAGCATCTTCTTCTTCAGCACACGTGCAGTTGTCAAGGATATCTTGACGACGCTTATTTAAATCTCTAAGTTCTCCTTCTGCATACGATTTTGTCTGTTTCAACAAATCTGCCATAGTATTTGCATTCGCTAACTCGGACAAAGGTTTTAGCGTTGTAAAGCTATAAAAACCAGAAACTTCGATTGGAAGGAGAGAAGCTCCCACTCCAATAGTAACGTTGATTCCCGGGTAACCTCCAGATTCTGATCCGTTTATTGATCCTACCACAAGCTCTCCTCCTCCAATTCCACCATCAAAGCCCCAACCTTCGGCATATTTGCTATCGGGCATCGTTGGAAATAAAGTCACCGAGACCTGACTAGCAATTGAAACATTCGTTTCAAGTCCTATCCCAACCGCACCATATGAATACACACCATCAGGAGCTATAAGGACACCTCCTTCTGATACTCCAGCCAGGACTGCCCCAGCCGTAACCTGTTTTCCAATTTGAACAACCTCCAGTCCTTCTAACTCAACACCATCAACAAGCCTGTTTTCACTAAACGCATAAGTTGAGTTATGAGTATACTTATCTGAAAGAGCAGGGCAAAAGCATTTAAAAAACAGCTGTACTCATTAATAAATTTCTATAGTCTGTGTCAAAAGCCGCTTTCATTCTCTTGTTTTTCAAGCTAATTTTAGCTGAGCTTTCTTTTTTTAAAACTGTTAATACAATTTTTAATAGGATATTAAAGTTTTCCACTTGATACCCTATTCTTTTTTTAGAAAAGTCTTCTTGAAATGTCACATCGAGGCTCCAATGTAAATTATTTTCAACTGACCAATGTTTTCGAACCCCATTGTTAATTGCTCTTGCAGATGACAAATCACTAATGAAAAACCGTTCATCTGTTGTCATTATTCCGGTTGCTTTTTGAGTAACTTCTGATGTTATCTTCACTACCGAAATTAAATTTTCCCATTTATTAGGGTTTTCTATGTGTTTCAAGTTAGTAAAAACTTCACAAGTTCTTTTTTCTATTCTTCCGTGTCCGAAATCATCTTCAACATCAACACTATCAGGATTTGTCAATACAACTGTATCTTGAATATTACTAGCCAAAGCAGGTTGATTTCCTTTAACTGCAATAATATAATTGGCTTCACTTTTCACAATTTGACTTACAATCTTTGTTTGACACCCCATTGCATCAATGGTAATTGTATTACCCTTTATATCTAACAATTCTAATAATGCAGGTATTGCAGTAATTTCATTGCTTTTTTCATTCACTTTCAATTGACCCAGACACAGTTGATTCTCTGATGCAAAGGCAGAAACAATATGAGGGGTTGTTATTCCGTCAAACTTACCGCCCCTCACTGTTTTACCATCAAGAGCTATAACTTCTCCTTTTGTTTTCACACACAAATGATTAATCCAAGAGATAAAACAATCATTGAAATTCTCAGAATCAAGAGCTGAAAAGACTCTTCGCATAGTATCTATCGATGGAATACCAGCATCAAAGTTTCCATACTGCTTAAGCCAGTAATATTGACTTTTACCAAAAATGTGTATGGTCTCCCATTTATCACAGCCACACATTATCCCTGTTATAACCAATAGCAATATGTCGCTCAAAGAATGGTGGTAATTTCCCGCATCTATTCGCCTTGGGTCTTTTAGAGCAGAGAAAAAACAGGAAAGTGAATTTGTATTAGAAAACGTGGTTTTTCTATCCATCTTTTTCGAATGAAAAAAACGCTTTTCAAAAATACTACTGATTGAAAATTAAAAAATTAAGAACAAAATAAAGGTAATAGACATTATTATAACTGAATTACTATAGCTTTCTTTTCGTTGGACTCAAAAAGTCAAAGCATTGGTTTTAGACATATAAACTAACTTTTTGCATTGTCAAAAAAGAATAATTTGACCTATACTAAATGAGTCGTAATAATGTCTAATGGTTTAAATGCTTTTGCCCTGTCTGAAAGAGGATCAATATTAAAAAACCTTCCTAGATCAGCTTGATGATTTCTCCATTTAAATTGATTCCAATTTAAACCAAAATCCAGATGAGATTCCTGTCCTTGAAATTTGTATGAATTGCTTGCACCAATCTGTTGCCAATTTGAATGCCCCTTGTGATCTAAACCGAAAGGATAATAATCGTTCAACTGCAAAACTTCCGTTTGCGGGTTGATTTCACCGTCGCTGTCTAAATCTGAGTAGATTAGTCTTGTGTTTGACTGATGATCAACGTATTGATATTCATATTTATATTCTGTTAGCTCTCCATTTTCAATTGGAACTGTTCTACCATAGTCATTTTGAATAAAGTTAATTTGAGAATTTGCGTAATGGAAACTTCCTTCGTAATAAGAATTGTTTGCTTGATTATCTGCTGTGGATACAATCTTATGACGTTTAATACCCTCAGAATCATAGACAAACTCAACCTGATCTCCTGAAGTAAATAAGACAACTTCGGGTAAATTCATATGATTATATGAGATTGATACAATTCCTTTATTTTTATCTTCAACCATGTTTCCATTAGCGTCGTAAATATATTCTTCAACTAAATCGACACCATTTGTAAAATCAAAATGATTCTCATTTTCATACGAAGCATTGTCCTGAACAGCCGACAACTGATTTCCTTTGTATGAATAAGCTAGATCATCTATCAACTGAAATTGATCTGCAGTATTTGTAAATCCATTTCGTTTTAAAGCTTGGATATTCCCATTTGCATCATACTCTAACCCAAATTCATTATAATGATTCAATTCAAGATTCCAACTATTTGTCACATTGTTAAATGCTTTATGAGTTGCACTTTTAAAACGATTTAAATCATCATATTTAAACCCATAGGCTCTTTTGACATTATCAAGTCCATTCTTCCATTGAATCTCACTAATGTTTCCGTTATAAAGCGGATCATTTGAAAAGTTTTCGGAAGTAGTATTATACTCAATGCACATTCCCCAAAGGTCATTGTCATCGTTATTGAAATAGACATTGCCCATTCTTCGGACAATATAATCTCCAATACGAGATTTTAAAAGATCTTTTGTTCGAGTGTCTGTTACATTGAACTTCCTTAATTCTCCTTCTAGCTTTTGTTCAGCTTCTGCATATACCTGTGCAGTAGTCATTCCAGCTTCAATTTCAATATCGTTGAGGTCAAGCTCTATGTTTTGGCTTGAAAGTGCTAGTAAACTCTCATATACAGGATCATTTCCAGAAGAATCAGGTTCTTTAGTTTTTACGTTTTGATCGCTTGTATCTGTCTTGGTAACAGTTTTTGTATTTGTAGACTCCTTCTCCTTAACGGTAACTTCTCTATCAGCAACTATTGTTAGCTGAATTTGGAGCGTGCCATCATTGTGCACCTCATCTAGATTAAGCTTGATGGTTTTTAGTTCAGTTTTAATGTGGTCATAATTCACACCTTCAAAATCAGTAAAAAGATCATCATTTTCAAGGTCACAATTATTGATATGTGTTAGCCATCCTCTGGGATTATAGCTGAAGTCTACCGATTGGAGATAACTCCCTAGAACCTCTGAATGGTAATTACTCTCAATTACTTGGCCAATTTCGTTATAATGGTTTTCCACCATTAATACGGGAGTCTGATCATTGAATTGACTATACGATTTCAAAAGTCTATTAGAATGATCGTACTCATTTCTTGATTTGATATGAACGTTTTCAAAATTTCCATCATTATCAGGATCACCCGTATGATATATGTTACTATGAACAACTTTTCCTGAGAAACTATAATAATTGTCAAGACGACTAAATCCATTTATATAATTATAATTCAAAACTTGAATTTCTCTACCCTTTTTATCAAACCAACTTATTGATGAAACCCATGTCCCAGTTTTCGGGCCATTTAGAATTTTTGATTTTGTTCCTGTTAACGCCCCTACAGTTTTGAAATCTGGAGTATTGGAAAGACCTCCTGAAACTATTTCAAGAGCGAGTGCTTCTGTAGAGATAGCTTGATAGCTTAAGGATTGAAAGTTATAATCATTGGAGCCATCATAGTTAAAATCGTAAGTGTCATAGTAGTTTACCGTTAATATGTCTAATCCAAGGTTAGGAAATGACAGATTAGTATACCCCTGAAGGCCCTGATAGTCCTGATTTGACCGAGTTTCCCATAATTGTGCAGAAGTCTGAATGTGATTATTAATTACCTCTCTATCGAGCGAGTAATTATATACGTTTGAGTTTAATAAACCACTCATTATTTCTCTACCATAAACATCATATTTATAATACAGATAGGTACCGTTTAATCGGTGATTTCCATCTTGATTAAGTACAACTTGATCAAGTTCATTATAATAATACTCAACCCAATCTGATCCTGGGGTTTTCTTCCTAATCACTCTATTTCTCTCATCATATTCATAGATAAAAAGGTGTTGTTGAAAATTCTCAGTTGCTAATATTTCAGATGGTTCCGTATATGGTTCAGACTCTAACGTCTGAAGTAAATCTTTAGTTGCCTGAGGTTGAATTACATACCGAAGTTTTCCGCTGTTATCATAAACGGAATATGTTTCTACCCAAGAATTATCAAGTTCTTTTCTGGATAGAATCTCATCTCCAGAATATGCTGTGAATATTTGGGATTTTTGCCCATTTTCATCAATAATTTGACTACCAAGAAGTGCTCCAGAACTATAATATCGAGCAAACGTGAGTTCTCCATTAACGCCCGTTTTCCAATTTATAATTTCGTTTGACCCATTTACAACAACGTCACTTTTTGTCACTTCTCCATTTTGTAAATTCCATTGAGCACCAGGATTACTTTTTTCAAGAACATTTTTTGCTGGAGATTTATCTAATTTAATTTCGCTATATGCGTAACTGGTATGTGGCACTCGGTGGGCTGAATTATAAAAAATCTGCTGTCTACCTATAACACTAGAGACCATGTTTCCAGCGTTACCATTTGTAGCAAATGGCAGATATTGTTTGGTTTCATTCCCATTAGAGTCATATATAAAAGGTTGAATGACATCTTTCCCATTTGGAGATTGACCTTGGCTAATCTCTTGATGAACTCGTCCCAACCCATCAAAATATAAAATGCTAGAAGATGTCTCTTTCAAAAGAAGTAGATTCAAATCAGTCACATTTTGAACCTCAACTCTAGGAGTAATTGTTTGAACGTAGTTTTCATTATTGTTTTGGGCTTTACCCTGAAAACCCAAAAATAATAGACAAAGTATGGTGAATTTATAAACTTTCATGATTTCAGCTTATTGATGGTTGGTGTAGTTATAGTTTGTTAGTTGAAGAATATTTTGGTCATCATCTTTTAAGAGTATTAACCTATCAAAATCATCATACAGATATGAAGTGAGGTATCCAGAATTATTTGATATCGATGACAATCGACCTCTTTCATCATAGCTATATGTTGAAATGATCGAATCAGATGGACGAAGTGAGATTGCATCTATTTGCAATGAACTGTTAGTTCCTGTTCCATATACATGAAAACGAAGACCAAGCGTTCCATTGTAGCCACTGTCTTCTTTTATTTTTTCAAGATCTATTTCTATTTCATACAAAACCCATTGACCATTTTGATACTGTATTGGTTTTGACTGCCATGCATCAACACCAGTTGGGAATACTGTGTGATCTTCTGTTTCTGGATTAAATGTTGAGATGACGAGTTGTGCACTATTCAAATTATAAGTAGGCTCTTCGATCTTAACCCAAGCACTAGCGATGTATTTGTCTGATTGACCTTCAGGAACTATTTCAATAGACGGTCCCCATGCTGTTTCTCCACTAGAGGAACTTGGTATGAGTGCTTGCTTATTATTAAGCCTTCCATCTCCTAAATCGAAAACAGATGCTAAATTAATGTTATCAAGTGACCCCTCAGAGAAATCTGAATAGGCTATCTCAGAAGGCTTGGCATTCTGAAATTGTGCTAGTAGATCACCGGTAATTGTATTCCATACATACGACTTTAGCCGAGCTTTCGGACTTCTCTTGAACGAAAGATGCCGTCCAATATCATTGTATTCTTCGAAGATTGCCGTTTCGTAGTAACTATATTCTTTCCACCAATTTCCATGCTCAGTCAATCGAGAAAGTTTTTCATCAAGTGTGCCTAAATTCAAATCTTGAGTCCTATTAAACGCATAACCTGCCTTTGGAACTGCTAATCCATTTTCTACGGAGTATTCGATAATATTCCCAGAAAGAAGTTGATAGTCGTTTACAAAGGCGGATTTTCGAAATGTCTGAACTTCAATAGGAAGGTTTCTACCTTCAGAATAGAGTTGCTTGAGTGCCTGTACCTTTGGGTCGGCATAAACACCATTTACAATATTATGATCTTCCAGATCAAACTTAAAGTCATATACGTATTTGATTCTTTTTATTGTAGAAGTACCATCTTCATTGCTAAACTTGATACTAATTGGATTTGAATGATTGGATCCATAGCTGTATTCTACACTCTGACTAACTCCATACTCATTTTTCTCTCTGTTGGTTAAACATACTTTTTCATAGTCCATATAAATGGTTCCCCCTTCGTAGCCATAAGGAGGACAGTTGGATCCATCAGTACTGGTACAATATGATGGTACTCTTTTATGTGAAAAACTCTTTTTGAGAAGAAATTCATAATCATTGCTTTCATGTGAAATTAGGTTATTGCTTTCATCATATAAATAAGCATTCTTTGTTAAACCTCTTCTAAAATGCTTTGACCTCGCTGGATAGAACGGCCACTTATCAAACTGCCACAAATTAGGCAAACAACTATTAGATACATCTTCTTGATATACATCTACTCCTTCTACAAATTCTGTTTCTATGTCTGGCTGGTCTTCTGGGTTAGTGAACTCAGTCATAATATATCCGTTTCCGCTTCCAACACGTTTTTTTACTGATTTATATCCTATATGGCTCCCTTCTACGACTCCAAGTCCATTCGAACTGTGTGCTAGACGCATTGGCTCTCCATTCGGATATTCAGTAGAAGGTTGTCTACATAAATATGCAAGTTGTGGTAATCCGATAATTCTTCCTGTTGTTTCTCCTTGAGCACCTTCGTAGGTATAGACTGTTTCAATAGCACTGTTCGACTGGGATACTTTTGGGATATCTTTTGTCTTTTTGATTCTGAGTCCTCCTCCACTAAATTCAATTCCGAGATGAGTAAAGGTGTGCATTTCATATTCAAATTCAGTTGCCCCACCTGTTGGATAGTTTATTTTTTTAAGAGTATTTGCCTTCATAAACAGCTCATCACTGCTTCTATCAGCTCCTGAATAAACCTGAAGTGTAGGAATTCCACGGTCTAAAAACGAATATCGTTCTCCAACTGGACTGTCATAGAGATATATTTTGGGAATATATGAAGTAGCACTATTTCCGTTATAATACCCCCAAGCATCTATTCTATATGAATCTCTCGCTGGTAATTGAACAATATCATCATAATATTCAAAAGAGTGAGATAATGGAGATTTTGACTGTCCTTCATGATTGAGTTCTTCGATACCATCAAGTTTTAATCTCTTCATTTTATAAGAATTTCCAGCATCGGGAAGAACCCAATAACTTTGATTAAATCTAAATGTTCTCGTTAATGTCCCATTTATATAAATATCCATCGAGGATATCTTCTTATCCCCATCAACATCCCATCGCTCTTCTGAATTAAAAATTGCATATCCGTTTGAAAAGGTAATTTTACTAAGAACTTTAGCATCCCAATGTTTTGTTTGGGGGGCTAATGTTCCTCCTGTTGTAATATCAGTGTTTTGAATTGTTCCAGACTTTGTGCCACAAATAATGCAGTCATCATCCAAATGATCTGCCGTAGATCTTTCTGGGGCATCCTGTGTGTCCAGTAGATTAAATGACTTTTCAGACTCAATTTCGTCTAAGGTCTCATACTCCAGAGAAATTAATCCATAAACAGGGTGTTCTATTTCAGTCATATACCACGCACTTGTTCCAATAATTCTTTTGGCATCTGACCAGAAAGAAGCAAAACTTGATGTTTGTGGCGTACCATCCTCTTTATACAAATAATTCATATCAGTTTTAACTGATATTTCCTTAGCGGCGAACGTATACTGTATTCCATCAGGCGTAGTTGCAGTAAAAGAATGCATTTCAACTTTTTCACAGTCCTCTCCTTTTTCAGGAACATCACCAAAATATATGTAGTTCAATTCTATCGTGAGATCATTAAGGCCACCGTTCACTATTTCATACCCATTCGTATGGTCTATATAGAAACTGCCTTGATATCCCGCGAAGTTATAGTAATACTTATCTGGCTGATCTTTAGTGTGATTGTCACTAGAGCCAACAGGAAGTATGTCATATCCACCAAACCATAAACCATCACTATATTTACATGAGCCATGATCTCCATAATTGTCTGGAACACCGTTAATCACTCTCGTTATAACTCCACCTGCATTAAGTGACCATCCAAGTCCAACTCGTGATGCTACATCTTTTACTTTAATACCACTCGCATTATACGATAGAGAAATTGGTAAAGACAAATTACCGCTTTCAATATTCCATATTGGAACAGAAATATTTGGAGTTCCTGTATACTCAGAAACAGGAACATTTCCATAAATACCAAGACTTGAAGCTTCTGGAGATGGGGGAATAAGATTGTCAAAGTTTAATGCGTCGTTAATTATCGATGCACTACGTTGTGTATCTATTTCATCGTTATAATAGTCTTGAGAAAACGATGATCCAATTAGAAAAAGGTGAAAAATAATTACAAGGAAGGTTTCTCTTCTCATAGTTAAAAGGAGTTTAATATAAATTTACCAGTGAGCAGTGGAACTCACTAATTTCTTAACGCAAAGAAAACGAATTTAGTCTGGAATTTCAAGAAATTTATCGACTATTTCCCTCCTACTTGTTATTCTGAGAATTCATAAAAGCCAGAACCACTTTATACTAGCAAGTTCCTTATCTCAGATATAAGAAAACAGGGGCCAAATGCCCATATTAATATGTGATTATCCAAAATATGGATTTTTGAAAAGAGATATTTCCCCCTTCTAAAAGGTGAGTTTAATTCTTGTTATACATCATCGAAATCACAACCAACAGTAAAAGTAATTTCTAGCTTTTATTCAATCACTTAAGCAGCTACCTCAGATTCATAAATCACCAAATTCTCATCAAAGCCTACCGAATTCTCAATAAACGCTACCGCGAGCTAAAATCCTCATTTTGAGTACTAGTATTACTCTATCTTTAATAAAAATTTAATTTTACCTATGAGCGAATTCCTAACGGAAAATTCGCGCAAACTATTTACCAAATTTTAATTGTCATGAAAACACAGTACCACTTTCTCTGTAAAACACTACTCTTTTTTTTAGCGATTTTCTTTCACCCACAACTATCTGAAGCTCAGACAGATTGCGGCGGATGCACCGATGCCACGGCATGTAACTTCAATCCAGCTGCCACGCTGGACGACGGAACCTGTGTCTTCCAAGATTGTGAATTCTACGCAGCTAATGATATTATCTGTATCGACGAAGGAGAAAATCTTTTATACAATGTGCTGTGTAATGACGGAACAACATTTGAAGTTATTGTAGAACAAATTTCAGAAAATGAATGCTTTACTATTACTCAGACAGGTAGGATTATACAAAATCCTAATGCAACAGATTGTTGTGGTGAACACATTCTCTCCTACAGAATATGCAAATTTGATGATTGTAGAGAGGCACGCGTGACTATTACAGTTAAATGTAACAAACCCGATTGTTCACTGATCAATCTGGAAGACTTTGCAGATCCAATTGATCCCGCAGGAGATGGACAACAAGCTCCATGTGCTAGCATCTGTCAAAACTCTCCTACCACATTCTATGTTCCTTATGATGCAAACAACACTTATATATGGTCAATCTCAGCTGGAGGAACGGGAACCACTGGTACTAACGATGCTGAATTTATTGCTTCCTGGTCTTCATTTGGATCAGGATTTGTTAATCTTGAAATTATAGATGGTGCTGGGAATAGCACTTTCATCAATTTATGTCTGGACATTCTGGAAGGGCCAGTTGCCGATTTTTCTTCAGATGGCTATACATGTTTAGATGCTCCTATTTGCTTTAGCAACCTAAGTTCAAACGATGACGCTTGGTCATGGGATTTTGGCGACGGTAATTTTTCTTCAGAAGAAAATCCATGTCATGCATACGACACCCCTGGAATCTACACGGTTGTATTAACAGTTACCAGTTTTAATTTTGACGACAATGGTGACCCATTGTGCTGTTGTACAGCTACTAAAATGATGGATGTAGAGGTAGATCCTTTACCAGGTCCACAAATTTATTGGATATCCACTCTATGTGAAGGTGATACAAGCAAATATTGGACAGATGCTACGAACTGTAGTGACTATGAATGGGATGTGACAGATGCCATGGGGAACTCCGTTCCTTTCACTTCTAATGCACAAAATGATACCATTTGTGTGGTGTGGTCCACAGGATCATTCGGAACGATTTCTCTCTCGGTAACTGATTGTGATCAAACTTTTTGTGACAACCCAACCACTGTAACCGTTCCTATTATCTCTTCAGTAGGAAGCATTACTGGTGAAACAATTGTATGTGAGAATACCTCATCTACTTATAACCTGCCTAAATGGGTAGGTACTTATTATGACTGGCAAGTGACTGGTGGAACTTTGGTTTCTGAAAACGGGGAACATTCTGTAGTTATTAACTGGGGAGCTGCTGGAACTGGTACTATTCATGTCGAGTATCAAAATGACTTTTTAAATGGACTTCCAAATCATAGTGGAGATGAATGCTCTGGAGTAGCTGATTTAACGGTAAGCATTGTCCCTAGTTTTTCACTTCTTAATACTGGGCCATCTACGGTTTGTGTAGGACAGTCTTCAACGATTCTAGCATTGTCATCTCCTAACCCAAATAGTGTTTGGACAATTGATCCAAGTGTGCCCTTCACAGGACAGAACACTTCTTCCATTAACGTTGACTGGGATACTCCTGGAACATACGAGATTACTGCCACACCAATTGACGCTGCAGCTTATTGTAACACCTCTGCCACGCTATTAATTACTGTAGTAGAAACACCTCCATTAGCAGGTATAGATGGTGAAACAGAAGTTTGTAGAGGTGATACTCAATATTATACTGTGCTAGGTGGATTACCAGGAGCTTCATATTCATGGACTGCGACAGATGGAACTTTATTAACCACCTTCGGAAGTACTGTAGGAGTGACTTGGGACAATGTCGTTAGCCCTAACTATTCACTCACAGTGACACAACAATTGACTTCACAACCATTTTGTACTTCAGATCCATTCACTCTTAATGTAAATCTTAAAGAAATCAATGGGCCAATTAGTTTGTCTTTAGGGAGTTCTTGTGCCAACCAAATGGCAACTTATTCCATTTCTCCTTTACTACAGCATCCAGATGCTACAGCTACTTGGACCATATCCCCCAACGCAGCGGGAAGCATATTAGATCAGGGAGAATTGACAACTAATGTACAATGGAATAATTGGAATACTCTTGCCAACATCAAGGTTGAAGTTGAGCTTTGTGGACAAATTGAAGCTGTTGATGTAGATGTGATGGTACATGAAGCAATAGTACCCGAAATTGTTCAAACTGGAGTTCTTTGTCCAGGGGTAAGTGCTACATTATCTACTACAGTGCCTTTTGCATCATATTCTTGGTCTACAGGAGATTCTTCTCCGACAACGGCAATTTCTTCAGATGGAAATTATACGGTGACAACAATCGATGCAAATGGTTGCGAAGCTACAGGTAGTTTCACTGCCAACGAGGTGCCAGGGCCAGATGCTCATATTACTTCAGGCGACGATCCTACTATATGTTTATCTAGCCCACATTCTGTGCAATTAATTACTCCTTTTAACAGCGACTGGCAATATGAATGGTTCTGCAATGGTGTTCTTCAAGGTTCAACCATCTCTGTGTTTGATCATCTATTTCAAGGAGTAGCTGGAACATACAACTATCAGGTAAGAGTAAGTAACACAATCACTGGATGTGAAAGCCTATCCCTGATCTTTCAGGTAACTGAGGGAGATTGCCCAGATCCAGATTGTACTCCAGAGGCTTATGACTTTAATATCATTTTAGCACAAACTCAGTTCCCGAATTGTAACACGGCAGATTTCCAAGCCAGTTTAACCAATGCATCTTTAACATCATGGAATTTTGGTGACGGTACTTCTTCAGGTACTAATCCTGCTACTAATGTTTACTTAGAAGCTGGTTGTTATCATGTAGTGGCCACAGCACTTGTTCCGGAAGTAGGCACTGCTAACTTTTGTGAAGTACGGAGAGACACCAATGTTTGTGTGCCAGTAGCAGCAGACTTTGATTTTGAATATCTTGGATGTACTGAAGTACAGTTTACGGAACTAGCTAGCTACATTGCTACGGATCCAGATAATGTGATTAACCTATACAATTGGAACTTTGGTGGATTAGGTACTTCAAGTAGCCCCGATCCAACATTTAACTTTACAACTCCAGGAACTCACGTTGTTACTTTAACTGTTACTACTGTTGGAGGTTGTACTGCACAAATTTCTCAAAACGTATTTATTGATTCAGTAGGTATCCCAGTAATAAATATCCCTGCTGGTCCTTACTGTGTAGATCAAGCTATTGATTTGTCTGCCTCAGCTTTTGGTGCTACATCTTATGAGTGGGACTTCGGAGATTTAGCAACTTTTATCGGTCAGAATCCTAGTCATACTTATACTAGTCCAAATCCTTATACGATTACAGTTACTGCCTTCAATGACGAGGGTTGCTCAGCTACTTCCTCTATCAACATTATAGTTAACTCAGGAATTCCTGCGGAAGAAATCACTGGAAATCTGGCTATTTGTGCTGGTGCCACAACTACACTTACAGCACCTCTCGGTTATACTTACTTATGGAGTAACGGATCCATAAATCAAACAATAACCGTTGGAGCAGGTACTTACAATGTCACTCTTTCCAATGCATTTGGATGTGAACTCCAATTGGCTGATGTTACAGTAACGGAATTGCCAGCTCCGGAGATTACCATTACTGGTAACCTAGTCATTTGCGATGCAGGATGTACTACCCTATTTGCCAACACTGCAGCAGGAAGTACTTTTCAATGGCTTGACCAAAGTGGAAACCCACTTCTAGGACAAAATGGCTCTTCAATTGTAGTTTGTAGTGGATCTCTTTTAGGTGGCTATTCTGTACAAGTAACTGATCCAAATGGATGTATTGCTACTTCTGATGTAGTAAATGTAGGAGTCAGACCATCTCCTTCATTTGTTATTCAAGTGACGCCAAATGGATGTGAAGGAACATTAAACACATTAGAAGTTGTTCCTGTTGAGCCAGATGTAACTTATAGCTGGAGCACAGGCGAAAGTGGACCCGTGATCATGACTTCACAAGTTGGAACCTATACTTGTTTAGGTGTGAATGATGATACTGGTTGTTCATCTTCTGCTACAGCTGTTATTAATCCTCAACCAGACCTATGTTCTGTCCCACAAGGATGTTATGAGGTATGTTCTCCAGACACTATTTGTGCTCCTGAAGGATTAACTACTTATCAGTGGAACCTGAATGGTTCTGCAATTCCAGGAGAAAATGCTCCTTGTCTTATAGTGGATCAAAGTGGTACTTATACCATCACAGCTACCAACGATTTTGGCTGTGAAGATACTTCCGAAGCTCTTATTTTAGAAGTAATTGATTGTAGCGAGGATGATTGTGATGACTTATCAGTTGATTTCAATTACGTGATCGAAAATAATGTGATCGATTCTTGTTGCTATATCATCAACTACGAGCATAATTATAGTCAAGATATTTATGGTCTTTCCATCTTTACTTCTGATGCTGAATTTGAAATTGATCTGGCATCAATCAACGCAGGATTAAATTATCAGGGTTCTACAATTAACTCTGTGGACCTAACAAGTGCTACATTAGGTGGCCCAATTCCTACTGGAAATGTGAACGATGTGATCACCATTTGTAATTCCAACGTAACCAACAGTCCACAATTAATTTACATTGATTGGTTCGATGAAAATGGCAATGTGGTTTGTCAAGATTCTTTGACAACAGAATGTCCTATCCAAGTTGATTGCGTCTATTTAGAAAGTGATACTATCTATTGTGAAAATGGCGAAATTAGATATGATTTTGTGCTTTGCAATCCTTACGGTGCAGCTTTCGATATTGGCTATTTCACGTTGGAAAACATTACTCCATTAGGACTTTCTGTTTCACCAGCAGCCTTTGACATCACTGGTTCACCAATTACTCCAGGAACCTGTCAAACGTTTACACTTATAATTAATGACCCTACAGCCAGTGGTGATACATTCTGCTTTGAAATTATAGCTCATGACTTTGACCCAGCGGTTGTTCCTGAAGCTCTATGCTGCTCTGCAGAAGAAACGTACTGCTCAGAGATTCCATTCTGTGATCCATGTCTATTTACTGGTGTTCATTCTACAGATGCAACCAATGAGGATAATTGTTGTTATGAAGTTCAGCTCTTCAATAATTTCTCTCCAACTTACTTTGACGAGATTAGTTTCAATGTGATTTCACCACAAACAACAGTTACTGTGAATAACACAATAGCTTCAGGTTGGTTAACATCAGGCTATACCCCCACTTCATTTAGCTTGATACCTACAGCTGCTCTAGGTAACTATGCGCCTTCAGGAATATTTACTCTTCCAGAAATTTGTTTGGATACTGAAGTAGCACCAAATCAGCAAATAGAAATCAATTGGATGTCTATGGGAGATGTGGTTTGTACAGACACTATCAGTCTATTCTGTGAGCCTGATTGTGGTTATCACTTCGATGAAGTAGTTGAATGTTCTGATACAGGTTGGACTTATGAAACATATATTCAAAACACGTCTATCTGGACAGTTGAAGAAATCTATATCACATTTGATGATCCAGCTCTAAGTGCTTACAATCAAGTTATTCCTGTTGGGTCATTGGCTCCTGGAAGCTCATTTGGACCAGTTATTATAAATATTGGAGCTCCAGCGATAGCAAACGATGAAATTTGCTTCACTACATCATTCCATCATACAAATGCAGATGGAGAGGCTATTGATTGCTGTAATTTCAAACATTGTATTACTCTTCCTGTCTGTGAATGTATTTGCAGTCATGAGTTCTTACAAATGGTTGGATTAGGTTTCCAATATCAACCTACAGGTACCCCTCTTGAATATATCTTCTCCATGACTGCTGGCGATTATTTCCAAGGTTGTGATAGAATGAGATGGAACTTTGGTGACAATACACCTCTTGTTCAAACATCAGGAAATCAAACCGTGACACATCAGTATGCAACTTCTGGATCATATAATGTATGTGTGACAGTACTAAGGGTTGACGATAACGGAAAAGTATGTGTGAAAAAGATATGTGCAGTTATCACTATCAACGTGGATGCTCTGGCCGATGCAGTGATCGTTTACCCGAACCCAAATAATGGAGTATTCCAAATATCGATCAGCGAAAGCCTAGTTGATGAAATAGACATTACTATCCTAGATCATACTCAAAGAGAGCTGATCCTTCCATCATTAGCTAATAAGAGTACTACTCTAGACATTGATGCAAGTGACTTAGCTAAAGGAGTTTACTTTGTTAGAATAAGGAAAGGCGACGAGATAGCGATTAAGAAAGTGGTTATATTCTAATCATATTCAACAGTGATGTAAAGCAGATTTGCTCTCATCTCTAAATATTAAAAGAGCCTCTGGAAGTTCCAGAGGCTCTTTTTTTCACCAAGGTCTTCAACAAAAAGTACTTTAGTAATTGCACCTACTAAAATTTACTTGTAAACCAACAGATTCATTCTAAGAGCGAAGTTTTTTTGTAGCTTGCATCCACATACTTATCTAAAAACCCATTCTTATGAAACTTGCCAATGCCAAGAGAGGAATCTTTTCTCTACTTATGACTTTCATCTCA
Source organism: Flavobacteriales bacterium (assembly GCA_965224545.1). Classification (GTDB taxonomy): domain Bacteria; phylum Bacteroidota; class Bacteroidia; order Flavobacteriales_D; family Sanyastnellaceae; genus ASP10-05a. The sequence continues at coordinate 1,335,397 of CBDCZM010000001.1, forward strand.
TTTAACACTTTGTATTCACAGTTTCCAGGTTGTGATGACACTTTTGATGGAGTTAATTTATGTCCATACTCAGGAGGAGAGTATGATTTTGTCTTTGACCCTACTTTGCCTCCAATTCAGCTTGGTCTTAATGACCCAATTGATTGTTGGAAATCAATATTCAATTATTCCAACATCTTATTGACAAATCAAGGATATTCGCATTTAGACGATGTGTTTGGTAAAATTAAAAACATATCATCTGTATTTGCACAACCAGAACAAAATGGTGCTTTGGCTCAAATAGAAACCGGAGGAAGATACGGCCCATTATTGAACAACCTACAGGCTGGGCAAGAGTATGTGGCAAGTGTCATGGGCAGAATTGACGGATCTATGTTTACTGATCAATCAGATGTTATTGGAATCCATTGGTTATTTGATAATCACGATTTGAACATACTATCAGATCTTTTAACTAACGATCCAGCTAATAACCCAGTAGTGGAAGTAAATCCTAATGGTATTCCATTCTTAGAGGGATCTAACACTTGGTTAAGCTCACCTCCTAACAATCAGGTAATACCATCATATCTTCCTACAACTGAAGTGAGCGGACAGTTTGAAATAAACCCTGGCTGGCACGAGCTCAACCAAAGTTTTGTTGCGGATGCTAATTATGCGAATTTTTTGATCTGTGGAGGCTCCAACAGCTCTATACCTCTTAATGGTAACAGCAATAGTACATATTATACTGATATAGATGACATTTGTGTAATGCCGGTAAGTGACAATCCTATCTCAGTCAGATTCATCGATCCAAGCACCTCTGAACTTACTCATAAGCAGGAATTTACAGCAACATGTGGCGAGAGTACAGCTATTATTATGCGTATCAACAGATCTTTTGTAGGAAATACAAATGGTAATATAGTGCTAGAACTTAATGTTGATGGTCCAACGAATGTTGCATTTGAAGACTTGGGAACTCCATTTAACTTCGGGCCAAACGGAATGTTGACCATTCCTGCAGGACAAATAAGTGATTTTGGTTTTACTGCAATAGCTCAATTCACCCCTACTTTTAATGCTGTGGGGCATTCAATTATTTCCGTTGAAGTTCATTCCAGCAGCCCCTCCGGATATATCTGCCATTCACCAACTTATAAAGTGAATTACCCACCTGCATCGTGCAAAGGGGATTTTGATGGAAATGGATTAATTACAGCGTCTGATTTATCCGATTTCTTGACTCTCTGGGGAACTAGTGTTACAGACTGTTATTCTCTGTCAGCTGATTTTGATGGTGATTCGCTTATTACATCTGACGATCTATCAGCTATGCTAGTTGCTTTTGGAACTATTTGTGATTAATACCAATTTGAGGTCAAATGGCTATAACATTAATGTATTCTAAAAAAATGGGTCACTTAAAAATGGGTCATTTTTTCGTTATAGGTGACGTATACTAATACATAATAGGTTTGTTAACTACAGAGAGATAAATTTCACTCTAAGTATTAACTTGCAAGCTCTATAGTTGACTCTAGCAAAGAGCCAAATAGCATTTATGACAACATCTGTTAAACACTTTATAAGCAGGCACCCTATCTGTGACTATGTCATTTTACTTGTCATTGTGCTCATGGCCATGTGGCCATTAACTTTAGGGCTAGCCACTCTGAAATGGGATGCGTTGGACCTCTACCTGCCTTGGAAGCATTTCATCACTGAATCGTTAAAAAGTGGAGAACTTCCGTTATGGAACCCCAGCCTAAACTATGGCTTCGCCCAAATGGGAGATCCAGGAACATGGTATCCCATAAGTTGGCTCATTGGCCTATTTGGCAAGTACGATCTCACTTCGTTGAATATTGAATATTTATTCCATTTGTGGCTGGCAGGAGCTGGAATGTACAGTGTAGGAAAAAACCTGAAACTTACGAGAGCAGCCAGTATACTTATTGGGACAAGTTATATGCTCTCGGGATTTTTTATTGGAAATGCCCAGCATGTTGGTTGGCTTGTTAGTGCAGCCTGGTTTCCATTCGCTTTTCTTTATTTCAGACAAATTGCCTTTACCTCAAGTAAGATAGCAATTCTAAAATTTGGGTTTGTCTTGTTCTTAATGCTTAGTGGGGGGTATCCTGGGATTTTTATCTCAACGGGTTATATCTTTCTTTTCTATTTCTTGGCTTTAATCGGTAAAAGTGTGAGGAGAAAAAATTTCTTCACGCTTAGAAAACTGTCATGGAAATTTGGACTAGCGGCGGTCTTTTCCCTGGTCATAAGTGCGGTAGTCATTGTGTCTTCATTTGATCTCTCAGAACATTTAACCAGAGGGACTGGATTATCCGAATCAAATTCAACATGGAATATTTTCCATGGATCTCTAGACCCCAAGGCAATTTCTTCTTTTATTTTCCCTCATCCATCTGGTCTATGGAGGTCAGGTTTTTGGGATACTAAAATTGCTTTTATCAATTGTTATGCAGGAATCTTAATGCTGGTGTGTTTCTTAACTGCTTTTTTTCACCGAAATACAAGCTCTAAATTTAGAACATTTGGTCTGTTGAGCATTCTATTTATGCTACTGGCATTAGGAAAGCATACTCCACTGAGAGGCTGGTCGTCAGAGCTTCCATTTATGGACTTATTCAGGTATCCTTCCCTATTTCGTTTCCTTGGGATATTCTTTTTGCTACTTGTTGCTGGTAATGGGTTAGACAGAATTCGATCAAATAAAAATTTTAAAAATGCCTTCCTTCGTTTCCTAACGCTCACCACAATTTTGGTAGGTATCTCCACTCTAATTTTACTCTTCTACTCTACCTCCACTGATATTGTGGATCAAAATGGATTAAAAAAAGTAGAACTCATCAACCGATTTACGCTTCAAAGTGGAATTACTTTTTCCATTCTTTTAATGGCCTTTTTACTCATAAAGTTTGAACAAAAGTCAATTCGTTTCGCCCCTATTGCAATGATGTCTCTTTTCGTTCTGGATATGGCAGTGGCCACCCAATTAAATATGAGTGACACTGTAATCACTGAGCGGAATCCAGATACTTTCAGTGAAGCACTTAGCGTTCTACCGATAGACTATCCTATTCCTGACCTCAACAAACCTATGAATGAAACATCGGATAAAGCATTGAAAAGGTCAGTTCCCTTTTTATGGCGAAACTTAGCCACATATCAAAAAATGCCTAGTCTGGATGGATTTAGTCCATATGGAATTAAGGGAATGCATCAGTTTATGGAGCATTCAACAAGTGAGGAAGTTTTTGCCAAGCCTTTTCTTTTTTTTGTAGCACACAATGCATTAGATGACTATGGATATATTGAAAATTTCTCCACTCCAGATTTCAAAAAATTGGAGATCTCTTCGTACCACAATAATGGTATGGAAATTCAAATTGAAACCGAAGAAAACTCAAAGCTAATCATACAACAGGCGTATTACCCCCATTGGAAATCATACTTAAATAATGATGAAGTGAAAATTCAGAAAGTGAGTGACCTGCTCATGGCTGTCGATATTCCTCAAGGAACTCACTGTTTGAGGCTTCATTTTTATCCTAAAAATATTATCCTAACATTTTGGATTAGCAGTGTTTTTTTCCTTCTAGGCATTGCAACGCTTACAATAAACCATCTTCTAGTTTCGAAAAAAGAAAAGAGGACAGCTCACTTGAAACTGCCCCCTTTTTTACGGTAAATGATAAACTTTAATCCTATTTTATAATCAACTTCGCTGTATGTGTTTCTTTTAAATCGATTAGCTTGATCAGATATGCTCCTTGAGCTTGATCTGTAAGATCGAAATCAAGAGTAATATTTCCTTCTAGCTCTCCTAAACTCCTTTCTTCAATAATTCGGCCTCTTGGGCTTATAATTTGAATAGTTGAGTTCAGTTCCAACTTATTAATCCGTAAATAAAAGAGTCCTTCATTTGGATTTGGTGCAACACTTATCTTTCTGTTTCTTGCTCCTAATAACTCATCCATTTTCACTGTAGTAGTTGTCTTAATACTTGGACATTCTTCATCTGTGGCCACAAATCTCAATGTCGCTCCTGAAAGAGATGCTGGATCCGAAATAGTTAGATATTGTGAATTCGCTCCAGAAATAGTTTCAGAATTCATAAGAGAGGTAAACGTATTTCCTACCAAAAGTTCCCAGTTGTATTCTCCTTCCAAATCCGAGAATCCTTTCAACTCAGCTTCATCCGTCACCTCAGAATAGTATTTGGTGATTTCTGCTTGGGGTTTACTGATCGGAGAATCATTTCTAAAATAAATCCATGCATCCGCGTTCTCAATTGAAACTGCTAAATCGGATTTCTTTGATTTTTCTTTCGGATTGAAGACAAGGATTCTTTCAACATTTGACTCCAAACTCAAATTTCTGTTGAGTGTAAAAGTCATCTGATTAACATCTGTAAGCTGGTAAATAGAGAGCACATTGCTTTCTTCAAATGACACCACTAGTTCAACTATTCCATCTCCATTAAAGTCTCCACAAGCAACTTCTTTAGGCGCTCTTTCTAATAGTATCTTATCAAGAGGAACAAAAGTGAACTCTTCGCTATTTCCACTTAAGTTTTGGAAGATCGATATTGAATTTTCTCCTGCATTTGCTACTACCACATCCATAAGACCATCGCTATTTATGTCAGCGATATCTAAATCCACCGGTAAGTTTCCTGTCGTAAAATGTGTGTTTACATGAGGAATTGAATCATTATTTCCTATTCGATTATAGAAGAGAGTCAATGTATTTTCAAGCTTATTAATAATAGCTACATCCTGTCTGCCATCTTGATTGAAATCTGTCATCTTCAACTTTGAGGGAGCCTTTCCTGTTGTAAAGTTCTCCAAATGACTGTAGTTGTTTGAATTGTAACTTTTAACTGCATGGCTTGCTTGTGCTTGAGTCTTATTCTTTTCGAATAGATACACCTGATCATTTCCAGAACTCAATGAAATCAACTCTACTCTAGGTCCACCATCTAAGTTGATACCAGCTATTCCTGTCGGTTCTATATCTGTTTCAATAAAGTCAAACTCCTCTACCATTATATTTCCAGGTTGACTTAAATTCTCAAGAATCCAAATTTTCTCACTTCTAACATTCGTAAATACAATGTCTACAAGCTCGTCATTGTTTATATGAGAAAAATTCAAATAATCCACCGGTTCAGGAATATTCACATCATAGAAGGTATTAAATCTCAAATCTGGATTTTCGTTATTGAGGTACACGGATATTTTATTCAACCCGTCTGCCGACTTTAGTATAATATCTTCCAATCCGTCCCCATCAATATCATAATTATACAATGCTCTGTCCACCTCAAAGTCTGTCTGAATTGGTTGAGTTTGTTCAAAAGAAATCATAGCAAGCGGTAGCTGACATGCTACATCTAAAGAGGCACTTTCTTGCATGCTTCTACTAGATGATTCTGTTGTAAAGTTATGCGCATCCTGATAGGGACCATAGCAAGAATGTGAAGCTCCACAAGTAGCAGCAACGCTCCAATCATAAGTTGTCCCAGGAGTCAAATCCGTGACAGCTAAAAATGTATTGGTACCAGCATTCCTCCATTGATATTCTGAATCTGCTGTGCCAAATGGCTTATACCTTACAGTATACTTTTCAGCACTTAGTACACCTCCCCAACTTAAAGTGGCAGAAGTCTCGGTAATACTTGTCGCTGAGTTTCCAGTAGGCATTTCACATTCTGGTAATGTAGTGAAGACATTCGTCACTGAATTACACCCTTGTGTAGCACCAAAGTATGCTGAAACTTGCCACTCGTAATGGGTTCCTGGATCTAGGTTATCTATACTTCCTACAATTAAAGATGTATTCGTTCCGGCATTCATGTAATTCCAATCATCATTGGTCCCCCACCTTCTGTATCTTACCTTGTAACTAGTAGCATTTGATAATGTTGACCAATTTACTGTCGCTTTATATAGACCAATACTGTTTGATAAAAGCCCACATGGAACACAATTATTTCCAACAGAATTATCATACAACGCATAGAGATTGGATAAATCAAAATCGTTTTGAGAATCTGAAGAATTTACAAGGAATAGAACATCATTAAAATCATTATCACAACTTAAATATTCTCTGTTGATCTCCTCAAACCCGAAAATGATTCCATTGTTATGATTGTCAATTGAAGAGTGACTATGGATTCTATCAGCTTCTAGCGTCTCTGGGTTGAGTTTATGACTTGAATAAACTGTCAGATAGTTATCTTGTACAGTCTGAGTCGTTGATTGCCACCCCCTAGTTATGAGTGCAAATCCGATACTGGTTCCTGAGTTAAAAGTCCCAAGACTGACTTTGTCTCCATAAGTTATAGCTCCACTTTCTCCCGCATCATATGACATATTTGGAAATACTGTAGTCATATTAAGAACCTCATCTTCATCCACCAATGGACTGGATGTGTTGTAGGTATAATACGCCAAGGAATTCTGATAGGGAGTTCCTTCGTGAATAAATGTAACAAAGACTTCTGTATTATCGTCAATTACATGAATATCTCCCGCACCGTCATATTGCAGCGCGTGCGACAACTCAACCGTTAAATCACGGCCTTCTTTATATGTATAATTTAAATCATCTAGAAAATCCTCATCACATATCAAAGTGGTTGTCTCTAAACAATTTAGAGTTCCATCTTCATCCCATCCACATGGGTATAATAAAGGGTCTTGACCATCACCATCGACATGAACAAAGACTTGGTCTGCATTTGAACATCCATTCGCATCAGTCACTGTTACTGTATATGTTCTGTCTACCGAAGGAGAGATAGTAGGACTCGCCAAAGAGTTATCGTCGATTTCTGTATTGGGTGTCCAGACGTAGGAATAATTCGCCTCTCCTCCAGTAACAGAACCATACAATAAAGCTGAGGCATTATAGTCCACATCTTTATCATTTCCTGCATTAGTTGAAATTTGACAATCTGGGTCATCACAATCAGTGAGTCCGTCATAATCATCATCAATCCCATTATTACAAATCTCAACACATTCCTCAAAGGTAAACGTCACTTGTTCAGCTGTACACAACCCTAAACCTCCCCCATCATCTTCGACATATGCTGCCACACTTATGGTCACCTCTCCTAAAACTGGTGAAAGACTAATTTGATATGGAGAGGTATTATCAATAATCACGTCATTTATTACCCCGGTAATTGTAAACACCGCACTTTCTGAAGTTCCAAAAACTCCAGAATTAATCAAAATCGGATCTGATTCTAAATCCCCCGTACATACTACCAGCCCTTCTGTTAAATCCAACCGCTCCGATTGATTGATATAGATGCTTGTAATCTCAGCATTTGAGCAATCAGGATCATCACAATCTGTCAATCCATCTCCATCATCATCAAGCCCATTTCCACAATCTTCTGCTGTATATATAAATATTCTCAAATCTTCTACCTCTCCCATTTCCAATATATCTCCAAACATCACACCTGAATTAACTTCGGTTTCACTAATGATCATCCGTGCATTTACATTTCCAAATAACATTCCATTCGGTACTGTTAGGTCAAGAGTAAACGATTGTACCCCATCAATAGATTCTGAAGAGAAAGATTCAAAGTCAAACACTCCATCATCGTCCCAATCCACACCTATTCCATAGTACGCAGTAGTAGCATTCGTTGAATTCAAATCGAAACTCGCAGTCACCTCTCCAGAAAGGATTTCTGTTGAGATATCAAATCCATCATCTAAATCTCCGTTGGCCGCAGCATTTTTTGGATCTATCTCATCATAGGTCGTTGTGGCTCCCAACCAAACACTAGTAAAATCAGGAACATCATCATTGTCTAAATCCTGATAGTAATTAAGGATTCTCGACTGAAGTAGTTTTGAATTGTCTCCATAATCAAATTCATATACTGCTGGAATAGAACTTGGACAAGAAAAACCATCATTTTGGCTCAAACCATCTATTGAACTTGAAACAATTCTAGCCTCTAACGTCGTTACATCCACACGGACAATAGATCCATATTTATTATTACTTGCATAAAGCCTACCATCAGATCCTGTCCATTGTCCACCATATCCAGTGGTTGGAATCCCATCTCCATTAACAACACCTAGATAAGACTTTGTATTTGTGGTGGTATCGAATTTATATAGCTTTTCGCCATGAAGTGCATAAAAGTTTCCATCTTTATTAAAAGCCATATCCCATCCCGACATTGCCTGCCCAGAGTAGGTGGCTACAACTTCAGGAACAGTTGGGTCTACTTTTATCATGTCGCTACCCACAGCACCCCACCAAAAGCCATTGTCATCCATATCTCCACGATAACAGTTTTTTGCGAAATTTAGTCCAAGGTAAAGTACTGTCCCATCCTCTTCTAACTGAATGAATTTTTTACCACTGGCTCCATATACCAAACCTGTATTGATATCGAACCCTAAACCATTGGCTTTTTCAGAAGCAAGAGCAATTTGGGTATAATCACCAGTAACGGGATTTAACACCCCATACACATTGGGCTGATGACTTCCCTTCTTTCTATATACCTGATAAAAAGCAGGATCACACTCATAAGTATCTAAAACCGAACAATCTTCTATGGTAACTGTGGCATTAAGTGTTGTTTGAATTAAGTTCGCACCTGTCACTGTTACAGAAGTGATATAATCCGCATAAGCCTGGCTTCCGTCTACGATTGCATCAAACGTCAATCGGGCTGTTTCACCAGCTTCAAGACTTAAACTACTCCATGATAAACTTCCGGTATCACCATCCGTCGGTCCTGAAGTAAAACTGAAAACCGAGACCTCGTCTGAAAAGCTAATACTATCGTGAGCGTATACAAAACCACTGGCTAAAGAAGCCTGCACATCAAATTCGGCAGTTACGCCTGAGTTATTCGTAAAAAAAGTTTGAAACGTAACCAAACCATTTTGACATGAGTTTTCAGTTGAGGCAATCGTTCCATCTAATAAAACACAATCGCCAAAGTAGTCACAATCACTATCATCACAATCCACATCGCCATCGCCATCATCATCGATCAAGTTGTCACAAACTTCATTGGTGAAAATGACATTCGAATAACAAAATGCCCCATCTCCTCCAACAGTGGTATTCACTGTAACCAGCTCTTGGTATCCTCCTTTATAATCATGTACCTTTTTTAACACTACTAATTTATTCTCAAGTTCGTATCCTGCCTTCGTCGTGTATGTCACTATGTTTCCGTTGGCATCGCTAAACAATTTACCAAAAGAAACTACACCGCTGGCATCCGGTAACCCAGTCGTACCCAAATCAGTCATGCTTAAATCATTGGGGTCTATTCTATATAAGTTTTGATTATCGCCTTCCACTGAATAGAGCATTCCATCTATACTATTGTAGGCAAAGTCAGCAAAGTTGACTCCTGTAATCACGTGTGAAGTCACTTCCAAATAGGAAGCACTATTGGAATCAATGTCAACTTTTAAAACTTCAGACTCTGAGGAGGAATAAATGAACAACGCATCTCCTCCCACCTCAGCACAATTGTACGAAGTACTCGAAGATATAGTCGCACCTGTGGTTGGGTACAAGGTGATACTTAAATCACTGCCCATACTAAAGATCTTTCCATCCGTATCTACTCCCCACACCAGATTTTCACTAAGATTGTATCCAATAGCTTGGGAATTAGTAGCTGCTGCTCCTAAATATGTAATCACTCCAGAACTAAAATTAAGGGAGTAAACACTGGCTTGCTTCATAATAATACCTGTAGATTCGCAGCTCCACGCAGCCTGAGAATTACAATCCGGATCTAAGCCATCTATTAGGCCATCGGTATCGTCGTCAATGCCATTGTCACAAATTTCTTGTGCTCCTAGCTGAAACCCAGCCATTATCATGACTAAGGAAAGGGTAAAAAGTTTGATTTTCATTCTTCGCAATAATTAGTTTTTGATCCCTTCTCCTACGAGTTTATTGGAAATTTTGTCTGTGGGGCTCCATCTGAAGAAAATGTCAGGATTTTCTTAGTCTAGAAATAAATGCATAACAATTATATTCTTTATCAGCTTAAGATCAAATATTTAGATCCTATCCTGTGAAATTCCAAAAAAGAGAATAATTGGATTTTTATTTGAATTTAATTTTTAGAGCAAGTTTTGAAGAATAAGAAGAATTGAAGGTGTGAATCGGTTTCGGTTTGTACCTTTGACTTCTCAATATAAAACCAGTACAATGGCATTTTATGACATTCTTAAACATACCCATGGTGGACTTAGATGGCTTTTATTAGTCGCGATCATACTCGCTATCTTTAAATTCTTTACTGGATGGAGTAGAAATAGAGTGTTTGAAACTTCTGACAAAAAACTAGCGTTGTGGACATTAATTCTAGCTCATCTCCAACTCGTATTTGGTTTGATAATGTACTTCATGGGACCCTACCCCCAATTATTGGCAGAAAATGCCAAAGAGGTTATGAGTGATAGTAACTTAAGATTTTTTGCTGTAGAACATCTCGTGGGAATGCTTGTGGCGATCGCATTAATTACTGTAGGTTATTCTAGGTCCAAGAGGCTTAAACATGATTTTAAGAAATTTAAAGTTTTATTGTGGACATATCTTGTTTCATTTATACTCATTTTGGCATTGATTCCATGGCATCGATTAGCAGATTAGTAACTAGTATAGTGTTGGCTTTTTCGTTCATCTTAATGCTGTCCTGTGAGGCAGAAGGAGCAAGTCAAGCGATTCAAAAGGAGGAAGAAGGAGAACTGATTTTTAAAACAAAATGTTCAGTCTGTCATGGTTTGACAGGAGATAAGCAACTAAGTGGTGCTAAGAAACTGACGGAGTCTTCTCTAAGCCAAGAGGAAATCGAATCAATGGTAACCAATGGTCAAAGACAGATGCCAGCTTTCAATACTCAATTAACAAAAGAAGAAATACAGGCAGTTTCGAAGTATGCCTTTACGTTTAGAACGAAATAAATCTCAATTTGGGTAAAACAAAAGTGATAGAAACGGCTAATGACCGAGAAACTGCGGTATTAGTAGGAGTTATAACTCAACGTCAAAATGAAGAGATGTTGAAAGACTATCTGGATGAGCTGGAATTTCTAGCTGAAACAGCAAATGCGGTTACTTTAAAGCGATTTACGCAAAAATTAGAAAAACCTAATTCCAAAACATTTGTAGGAGAAGGAAAGCTTCAAGACATTCATGACTATGTGGAACATCACATGATCGATCTAGTGATCTTTGATGACGAGCTCTCTCCAGCCCAAATCAGAAATCTCCAGACTAAATTTAACCCAGACGAATTCGCTGAACATCAGACAAAGGTAATGGACAGGAGTAGCCTCATTCTCGACATCTTCGCTTCTAGAGCTCAAACAGCACCTGCGCGAGTTCAGGTAGAACTGGCACAACTCCAATATCTACTGCCTAGGCTTACGAGAATGTGGACACACCTTTCTAAACAAAAGGGTGGAATTGGAATGAAAGGACCTGGAGAAACGGAAATAGAAACTGACAGAAGGATTGTTAGAGATAAAATCGCTCATCTAAAGAAACAACTGGTCGTTATAGATAAACAAAAGACTACTCAAAGAAGTAATCGAGGTGGTATGGTTCGAGTGGCACTGGTAGGATATACCAACGTTGGAAAATCCACACTGATGAACTCCATGGCCAAAAGCAAAGTCTTTGCAGAAAACAAGCTATTTGCCACTCTAGATACCACTGTAAGAAAGGTAGTAATAGAGAATCTTCCTTTTCTGATGAGTGATACAGTAGGGTTTATAAGAAAACTTCCTCATCAGTTAGTTGAAAGTTTTAAATCGACGCTAGTAGAAACTACCGAAGCAGATCTCTTAATCCATGTGATTGACATTAGTCATAAGAATTTTGAGGATCACTACAAGACAGTGAATGAAACTTTAGCTGAAATTCACGAAGCCAACAAACCGATTATTGTAGTAGCTAACAAAATAGATGCTGTAGACTGGGCAAATGACACAAATAATTATCATTCCAGTGAGCTAAAACAAGACCTTATTGAAACACTAAAAAAATCTTGGTTATCAAATCTTGGTGAAGGCGACGTCGTTTTTATCTCTGCCCTGAACAAACTAAACCTCGAAGAACTAAGACATAAGCTATACGAAAACATCAAGACAATACATGCAGAAAGGTACCCTTACAACAACTTTTATTATTAGTACCTTTGCACTCTCAAAATGAGCATTCGACAACAAAAAATACAAAGTCTTCTTCGAAGAGAGTTGGCTACCATTTTCCAAAGAGAGAGCAATATACTTTTTAACGGAAGGTTCATCACAGTCACTCACGTCAGAATCACACCTGATTTAGCCAATGCTAATGTTTTTCTGAGCATCATGGCCAGTAAGGATACTAAGGCCGATCTTAAGATGATTAACGAGCATAACTGGAAAGTAAGGAAACTTTTAGGGGAGCGAGTCGGTAAAACAATGAGAATTGTACCACTGCTAACTTTTAAGATAGACGATTCGTTAGATCTGGCAGCCCAGATTGATGAACTTTTAAAATAATCATGCATTACGAGCCTATAAAAGAAACCTTAGGTAACTTTTTTAACAAGAGTCCCTTTCTTCGAAAGGTTTTTTACAAACTCTTAGACCTTCTTCTACTTCGGTCTTGGCATGTTCATAGGGAGTTAAAAAAATGGAAAAAAGACGCCCCTAAAAATCCAAAAATTCTAGATGCTGGATTTGGATTCGGTCAGTATACACTTTACATAAAGAATCTGTTTCCTTCTACGTGCATACTTGGAGTAGATATGGAAGAAGATCAAGTTTCAGATTGCAACCAGTTTTTTAGGGCTATCAAAAAGGAAAATGTGCTATTCAAAGTGGCTAATCTACTTGAATTCCAGAAACCAAACATGTATGATTTGTGCCTTTGCGCAGATGTTCTAGAGCATACTTCTGATGATCAAAGAGTGATGAACAATATTCTCATATCTCTTAAACCCGGAGGAATGCTTTTAGTTTCTTCTAGCTCAGATACTGCAGAATGTGAGAAAGAACATTTAGATGATTCGTCGTGTTCTGGTTACTCCATGGATGAGATTAAGGAAAAGTTGAGAAAGGCTGGCTTCTCTAAAATCAAAGCACACTATTCCTATGGTGTTCCCGGGAAGTTGAGTTGGAAATTATCCATGAAATATCCAATGAAAATGTTAAGTATATCTAAGATATTTCTAATCATTCTTCCGTTTTATTACCTGATTATCTATCCCATAGCATTTATTCTAAATATTATGGATGTAAGACGTGCTCATATAACAGGTTCAGGATTAGTAGTAAAAGCATGGAAGTAATTTCCACGACATTTACTCACTATTTTAGCCCATAAAATTTCACGTTGCAATACACACATTGAACAGTACACCTCTTAAAATAGCATCTAGATATTTATTCTCTAAAAAGACCAGAAATGTAATCAATATCATTTCCGGAATTTCGTTGATCGTAGTAGCTTGCATTACTGCGGCTATGATCATTTTGCTATCTGCTTTTAACGGAATAGAAGAGCTGGTGGATGGTATTTATAATAAGTTTGATCCAGACATTACCATTTCTCCAGTTGCAGGAAAAGTACTAGACAATGACAGTATCGATTTTTCATCTATTTATCAAATAGATGGTATTTCTCATGTCACTTCGGCACTTGAAGAAACGGCTATTTTAACGAAAGGAGAAGAAAAAAAAACATTATGCAAGCTAATCGGCATTGACACGACATTTGTGGCTCTTTCGAGCCTCAAAAATGATGTCATCTATGGAAAATTCAATTTGCACAATGCTGGTGATAATTACATCATTCCTGGAATTGGAGTCGCTAGTGATTTGGGTCTAATGCTTCGAAATGGAGAAGCTGAAAATGTTCAAGTCTACGCACCTATTCGAGGAAAAAAAATAGCCAAAGTCCGAGAAAAAGCATTTAAAAATGTTACAGCTCTTACTACAGGAGCCTTTAGTATAAATGCCGATTTAGACTTAAAATATGTTATCACTACGCTGGAATTTGCAAGGAGCATTTTTGATTATGAAAATAAAAGCTCTTTTATCGGTATTGAGCTAATTGATGAGGAAAAATCGGAGGAGGTGAAGAGGCAATTGCAATCTATTGTAGGGGAGACGTATAAAGTAAAAACAAGAAGGGAAAAAAATCCTTTGGTTTATGAAACAAACGCCAGTGAGAAAAAGGCTGTCTTTTTAATCCTGCTATTCGTATTAATTATTGCTGTATTCAATGGCATGGCATCATTAACTATGCTGGTGTTAGAAAAACAAAGAGATATTTCTGCACTGAAAGCGATGGGAGCCACATGGGCTTTTGTGAAGAAAGTCTTCATATTTGAAGGGATTCTCATCAATCTTATAGGAGTCGTTATCGGAACCATTTTAGGCTTGGTGATCTGCTATGCCCAACAAGAATTCGGTTTGGTACGAATCTATGGGGATGGAACAGTGGTTGATTTTTACCCTGTCAAGATAAAATGGTCCGATCTATCAATGGTACTGATTACAGTGGTTCTTGTAGGAGCTTCAGCCACTTATCTTATGGTCACTTATCTCATAGGAAGACTATCTAAGTGATTAAACTAGTCAAGAGTTAGAGAGTCGAAAGTCTGAAAGTCAGGTTATTTCTTTATCCAACCTTATTCTGATTCGAATTCGTTAATTTATCTACATAAATAATCAGTTATTGTTAATATAGGTGAAACTAGGGTAATCAACTTTCCGATTCTATTGGCAGTGGAAAAATATTTCAGACTTTCTCATAGACTAGTAACGTGTAAGAGAACTCAGCTCGCTTTGAAAAACTCAAAGTCCTTAAATTCTTTGCTTACCTCATCTAGCGTTGCAAACAGAACTTGAGGATCCATTTCTGTCACTAATTTCATTCTCCAATCCTTAAAATGAGGAATCCCTCGAAAGTAATTGGCATAGTGTCTTCTCATTTCTACAACCCCGAGTCTTTCACCCTTCCACTCCAAACTTCGTTGCAAATGCGCTCTTGTAGCTTCCACTCTATCCATAACAGTAGGTAAAGGCAAATGTTCCCCTGTGGCCATGAAATGCTTGATTTCATTAAATATCCAAGGATATCCAATACTGGCCCTTCCAATCATAATTCCACTTACACCATACTTATTTTTATACTCTAACGCCTTTTCAGGAGTCGTAATATCTCCGTTTCCGAAAACAGGAATATTCATTCTGGGATTATTGGCAACTTCTGAAATAAGTGTCCAGTCTGCATCTCCCTTATACATTTGTTTTCGAGTTCTTCCATGGATAGAAATGGCCTGAATACCCACATCTTGAAGTCGTTCTGCCACTTCCAAAATGTATTTCGAGTTGTCATCCCACCCTAATCTAGTCTTCACTGTTACTGGGAGATTGGTAGATTTGACGATCTCCTTGGTCATCTCGACCATTTTAGGAATATCCTGTAAGATACCAGCTCCAGCACCCTTACAAGCCACCTTCTTAACTGGGCATCCATAATTGATATCAATAATATCAGGATTGGCCTGTTCAGTTACTTCTGTAGCTCGCTTCATCGATTCAATATTCGATCCGAAAATCTGAATCCCTATTGGGCGTTCATATTCGAAAATATCAAGCTTTTGAGTACTTTTAACGGCATCTCTGATCAGTCCCTCCGAGGAAATAAACTCTGTATACATCAAATCAGCCCCATACTTTTTACAAAGCGCACGGAACGGTGGATCACTTACGTCTTCCATTGGAGCTAAAAGCAATGGGAACTCTCCTAATTCTATATCGGCTATTTTTACCAACTTGAGTTTTAAAATGCAAAAGTACTATGAATAATCTTTCCATAAGAAATTCTCACCCGATTGGTAAGGCTGTTATATTTTTCACCTTTTGCCTTTTTAGCTTGATCATTGGCTCATTGCTGACTAACGGACTTATGGAAATTCTAAATATCTCCATTGAGTCCAAATTGGGGTTACAATTAATGACATTTATTGGCCAACTCACGGGTTTTATCCTTCCTGCTATTCTGTTTATTGTTGTATTTGGTAGAGATTCAGTTGGTGGATTTCATCTAAATTCTACCTCTCCGATTTATTGGGTATTGACATTTCTATTAGCGGTTTCGGCAATGGGGATCGTAGCTTATTCAGGAGAGATTAATCTGAAAATTCTCGAAGGAAGGGGTGGGTTTATAGCCGAACTTAAGAAACTAGAAGACCAAGCTGCACTGACCACCGAAACAATGTTGGAAATGAAAAACATTGGGCAATTACTTCTGAATTTGTTTCTTGTTGCGGTAGTCCCTGCAATTTGCGAAGAACTCGCTTTCAGAGGGGTTCTCCAGAGTCAACTAGCAAAGAGCTTTAAAAATATTCATTTAGCCATCTGGGTAACTGCTATAATTTTTAGTGCCATTCACTTTCAGTTTTTCGGGTTTTTACCTCGAATGGTGCTTGGCGCTATCTTCGGTTATGTACTTATTTATTCTGGAAGCATTTGGATGCCCATATTAGCTCATTTTATCAATAATTCAATTGGAGTATTAGGGTATTACATCGCACAGAACACAGACTGGTTGACTAAGGAGCAAATTGAGAGTACTGAAGTAGGATGGATTACAGTAGTAGTTAGCATTATAATTGTAGGGGCTATCATGTATTTAATGAAGAAAAATTCGGACTGGGAAGAAAGAAAAGAGGCATATGAATACTACTCAACAAACATGACACAACTGAACCTACCTGATGATCAATGATGCTGCAATTTTCAGATCTGAAGGCTCAGTAATCTTAATGTTTTCTTTGTTTCCCTCAACCAAGTGAACTACCTCTCCATACTTCTCCACCACAGAAGCATCATCTGTAAACAATGGACTATACTGTTGTGAATAGGCCTTTTTGATTAATTCGGAACGAAAACATTGTGGCGTTTGAACCAACACATATTCTTTTCTATCAATATGTTCAGAATTAGTCTTGTTTATTCGCCTCATACTTTCATAGACAGGAAATACTGGAATACAAGCTTTTTTGTCCTTTGCCTCGCTAAAACATTTATCTATTACTTCGAGTGAAACTAAAGGCCTAGCAGCATCATGAACACCTACGATCCCTTCTTGATCAATCAGTTCCAGTCCGTTTTTCACTGAATGAAATCTGGTTTCTCCTCCAGTTGTCCAATGAATATTATAATGAGAAAAATATTTTTCTTTTATTCCCATCCAGACCGATGAATAATCTGAGTGCACTACCACAATCAATCCCACGTTTTCACTCCATTCTAAAAATCTTCGAATGGTACGAACAATCACAGGAATTCCATCTAAATCCATGAATTGCTTGGGTATATCAGAGTTCATACGACTTCCAACTCCACCTGCAACTATGATCACATGATTCATCATTCAAGCGAAAGTACTATTTTTCATTTGGACAAATCGGTAAACAAAAAAAAGCGCAGTGAAACGACCCATTTGGGAGGATATCTAGTGTCTGGTCGGAAATCAGTTCTTTTGAAAGATTACACACCCTAAATTCAACTAAAAAAGCATCGGTTTTCAAATTTTAGAACTCAATATTTTTCGGGCAGGCATGTATTCCGTTTTTGGGCTTTAAAAATGAGTTTTGCGGTCAATTTCTTCCCGACAAGACGCACCTTCCCTATGTCAATTGTATCTGCACTCAAATTTAGGCTGCCTTTTTATGAACCTGTTCTCTGCTTATATATTCACCTATCTTGTGCAGATTATAGGCCAAAACGCTTAGGGAAACGTAGCGTTTGAAGTTTTTAATCCCCCTGTCTGGACAACGACCCAAGCCATTGTGCCTTAACTGGTTGATGTTTGATTCTACTGCGCTGTGAGCATTGCGGAGTTTTATGAACTGGTCCTGATGTTCCTGCTGGGTTTCCTCTTTATTGCGCTTGCCTTTTTTGGGCATAATCGTATTGGGTATTCGCTTTTCCACAAAAGCCTTGTTCTGTCCGCTATAGAACCCTTTGTCAAAACTTAAGGAATCGATCAGGTCTGGAAATCTTTCCACCAGCTTTGTTGCAATATCCTGGGTTAGCTGAACATCAAATTGATTCTCAAGTATTTGATGATGAATGATGAAGTTAAATTGATCGGTGGCGATTAATACATTGTGACCTATTTCGATCGGGTTGAACTTTTTCCCTTTAGAAAGCCACTCTGAATGCGTTTCAAATATGGAGTATAGCTTTTCACTTGAAGTAATAACTTCTCCATCTATTATTCTTCTACTGACTAGGTCGATGTGTTTGGTCAGCATTGCATGAAAATAAACCAATTGGAGATGCTTGGATATTGACAGAACACTCGTGTGACAGGCTGTTAGACTTAGCAGGTCATTGATTTTCAATTCAAGTTTCTTGCCTAATTCCAGGTACTGGCTAACAACATCCTCAAGCCTCGATTCTTTGTTTTTCCCGCCTGAACTGCTGACCTTGGAACTAGCCCTGAAAATGCTTTTGATCTCCCGTTTCAATGATCTGGATTTTCTCCAACCTGTGATGTTTTCATTGTCCCTGAACCATTCAGAGAGGTCAATGCACTTACGTACTGAATCCCAAAGTAGATTCATATCTGTGGGGAAATGTACATTAGCACCAACGGGAAACGAATCGGCTTTTACCTGGAGTAGCTCTTCCTCTTTTTTTTAATAACCTATGACCGTAGTTAATCACCAAATCATTGACCTCTTGGATTGTTTGCTCATCCAACAATGCTAGATTATCCTTGATCGTAGTAAGCCCGTACTTCTTCTTGTCTAATCGTGATTCTGTTTCAATACCCATTACCGTTCGCATTGAGGTATCAACATTGGCCAGATAATGGATACGATCATAATTTGCATTTAATCCTTGACGCATTACTCCAAGTACTAGTATCTCCCACAGTCCCATCCCTTTGCGACCTGATCTAATCAATGTCTCTTGCTTGGGATTTATACGATTGGATAGCAAAGAAAATACAGCAGAATTTATCTCCTTGTTCATGAAAATTGCTTGAAGTCCTTTCAATAACTTGGGAGCCTCGTCTCTGCAATTATTAGGAAATTCAGCTGATGTAATTGGCAGCGTGAATAAGTCTGGATCTCGTTCAAATAGTGTGCGCATAAGCTTCGAATGTTTAACTAAAATACAGAGTCAACACCAGTAATTGTGCTGAATAGGTCACTATTTATGAAGATATTCATGGGATAAATTTGGCTATATCACCCGCCAAATAAAGACTCTGTGATTTCCGACCAGACACTATCTAATAACTTTTTGAGAAAAGACTTCAGAATGAAATAACCGTTAATTTATTGATTCCAAAGTTCCCAGCTTCGTTCAGCTTGAAGTACAAGCATCCTATAACCATTCAGTATAGCTGCCCCTTTTTCCTTTCCTTTTCGAAGAAAGAGTGTCTCTTTGGGATTATAGACCAAATCATAAAGTAAGTTCTTCTCAGTTAGATCATCAAATGGAATATCAGGGCAACCCTCAATGTCTGGAAACATTCCTAAGGGGGTGGTATTAATGATCAGTGGATAGTGTTTTATCACATACCTATTTAAGTCTTCGTAATGCAATTGTCCATTTTTAGGAATCCTAGAAACAAATACAAAATCTACCCCAAGCTTCTTAAGCGTATACGCCACTGCCTTACTAGCTCCGCCCGTTCCCAAGATTAATGCTCTCTCATGATACGGTTTAAAAACAGCTGCTAATGATCTTTGAAATCCATAAGCATCAGTATTAGACCCTATGAGTTGTCCTTCTTGAAATAGAACTGTGTTCACGGCTCCTATTTCTGAAGCTACCTCATCTAATCTATCTAAATACGGGATGATTTGTTCTTTATAAGGAACTGTAACGTTTAATCCTGCTATATCGGAATTTGATTGAATCAAATTCTTAAACTCATCAATAGTCGGAATCTCGAAAATTTCGTATGAACTATGAATTAGTCCTTCTCTTTCAAACTTGCCTTTGAAATAATCAGGGGAAAATGAGTGTCCTAATTTTTTCCCAAGTAACCCGTACCTATTCATTCTTATAAGGACCAGTTAAATTTTAATACTGTTGCTCCCTCTTCAGCAAGCTTGGTATCCACCATAACCGTTTTTGTTTTCCCTTTATGTTCTATTAGTACTTTGTATTCAGAATCGCCCGTTAGGTTAATTCTAAATCTTCCATCCTTATTCGTCATTGCTTCTCCTACAAATCGTTCACTCTTCGCATTGTAAAATTTAACCATGGCCTTTTTCGCACCAGAACCATTAGACGTAATATCCCCAACAATGCTCACAAACGTTCCGCTATCATACCCAGATGAAATCAAGGAGTACTTGCTTACATCCACCATATAAATGTCTCTTTCACCGCTAGAATCATCATACTCAGCTGCGAGAAATAATTTAGAATTATCTGCAGTAAGTGAGAAGGTAGATTCTTCATTTACTGTGTTGATTGGATATCCTAAATTTACAGGAGTTCCCCATTCACCATTTACCAATTCAGACTTAAAAATATCATAGCCCCCCATCGTTTGGTGTCCTTTGGAAGAGAAATAAAGTGTTTTTCCATTGGGATGGATAAACACAAATTTTTCATCATTCCCAGTGTTAATTGTTTCTCCCAAATTTTTAGTCTTTCCCCAACTCCCATCACTCTCTTTCCTACTCACATAAATATCTCCTCTACCGACTCCACCAGCTCTTTCACTAATAAAATACAATGTTTGACCATCTTTAGTAATACTTACAGATCCCTCATAATAACTCGTATTTATAGGCTTATCCAACTTTTCCGGAGCATACCAAGTGTCATTAGTCTTATTCTTCTTAGAAACAAAAATATCTCCAGCTAGTTTAGCGTCATTCTTATAAATAAACATTCTATTGCCGTTCGGTTCAATGCTTAAAACAGCGTCATAGCTATTTGTATTCACATCTCCCGGCAGACTTTCGCTATCGGACCACTCTCCTAATTTCTCATCCCATTTGGATATGTAGATATCCTCGAAAAACTTATAGTCACTGCTTTCATCTATTTCGCCTCCTTTCGTATCAGATCTTCTGGATGTGTAAACCAATGTTTTACCATCAGCCGTAATGCTTGGGGCATAATCATCGAATCTAGAATTGATTTCTCTACCTACATTGGAAATCTCTACGGGTACCGGCTCCTCCATTAACAGCTTTGCGTACCTACATTGGGCCAGGTATTGTTCCGCAAGCTCATATTCTACAGCTCGTTTAGGCGCTGAAGCCAAAAATTGCTCAAAGCTGGATATCGCTTCATCCAATCTGGCCATCCTGTGGTAGGTCTGACCATAGAAGAAATTAACCTCTTTTACTACTTCAGGATCATTCGCCTTTGCCTTCTCCAGATACTTTAAAGCCAGATCATACCGTTTCAGCTTATAATGACATTCTGCACTTCGGTACTGAGCCAGTGCATTCTCCTTTTCTACTTTTAAAATATCTCTATACATTAAAAGCGCTCCACGATAATTATGATCCAAGAACTCATGGCGAGCAGCTGCCATTTTGTAAGTAGTGCTCCCTTTCTTTTCCTTTTTATCCTCTTCCACTTGAGCATAGGAACTAAAGCTGAATGCAAGACTCATTAATAATAAGGCAGTAAGTAAAAATGATTTCTTCATTGGCGTGGTTAATCGTGAGCATAAAATTACGGATTGCTTTATACAACTACTATGCTAAACTCCAAATTATCTTCTATAGTTGTGCAGAACTTGGGATATTTATGACAACTGTCAGTCTTAATTTTGCGCGTTGCAATACTAAATTAGCCATATGCAAAAACCACTTACGGAACAGGATTCGCATTATAATAGACTTGAGGATATGTCCTCAATGGATTTATTGTGCAATATCAATAAAGAGGATCAAACTGTGGCATTAGCTGTCGAAAGTGCTATTCCATCTATTAATTCTTTAGTAGAAGCTATTTACCCAAAGATGAAAAAAGGAGGAAGATTGTTCTACATGGGTGCTGGAACAAGTGGAAGACTTGGAGTGGTAGATGCCAGTGAATGCCCTCCAACTTTTGGAGTAGATCATGGGGTTGTTGTAGGTTTAATAGCAGGAGGAGATTCTGCCATAAGAAAAGCTGTAGAGTTTGCTGAAGATGATTCAGATCAAGGATGGAAAGACTTACAGATTGAAAATATTACAAAAATTGATAGCGTTATTGGTATAGCAGCCTCTGGAACGACTCCCTATGTGATTGGAGCTTTAAAAAAGTGCAATGTGAATGAAATACTCACAGGATGCATCACATGTAATCCAGGAAGTCCACTTTCCAAGGAAGCCAAATTTCCCATTGTGGTTGAAACAGGGCCTGAATTTGTAACAGGAAGCACTCGCATGAAAGCTGGAACAGCTCAAAAGCTGATTTTAAACATGATTTCCACTGCGCTGATGATTCAATTAGGCCACGTAAAAGGGAATAAAATGATAGACATGCAATTAAGTAATCATAAATTAGTTGCTAGAGGAATTCGCATGATTATGGAACAATTAAGCATAAATGAAGTAGAAGCAAAAGAGCTACTACTGAAGCATGGTAGTGTAAGAAATGCAGTAGATTCAAAAAATGCATGAGATAGAACCATATTACAATTGGAGAGGACTTTACATTAGTAGTGAAGACCCTGCATCTCCTTTCTTTCAAAAGGAATACAGCGAATTCTACTGCAATGAAAAAATCTACAACCATTACATCCACCCTCAATGGGATAATATGGGCTCTCCCACATTATATATAAAAATAATCTTTGCTGATTATAATCAAGGTTATGCGATTATAGAACTTATTGGTGAATGGAATGATCTACTCCACAATGATATTATGCATTTGAAAAGAAACATTCTGGAAGCATTAATGATGAATGGAATTTCCAAATTCATTCTTATCGCAGAAAATGTCTTAAACTTTCACTACTCTGATGACTGCTACTACGAAGAATGGTTTGAAGAAGTAATGGATGCAGACGGATGGATCACGATTATGAATATGCGTCAACATGTATATGAAGATTTTCAAGAAGGAAACATAGACTCCTATTTGATTGGAGGTGGTATCCTTAATGAAATTAAATGGCGGACTAAAACTCCAGACATTTTATTCGAGAAAATAGAAGCTCAAGTGATGAGACGTATTGGGGTTTGAGACTTCTTTCTAGGGAGGATTATAAACCATAACTTTGCCCTCTATTCTTAATCATTAACTAATGTCAAAAAGTATTTGTCTTTTCCTAACTATCTGCGTTAGTACTATTTCTTATGGATATACAAATAATATGACTCTCGGTGATTTTTTGTCTGAAAAATTAACTCCAATTTCTACTTATAATATCAAGACTCTCTCTCATAGTTTAGATACAAACATATACGTGCCCAAGGCATTTACCCCTGACCAAGATGGAATAAACGACATATTTCAACCAATAATTTCTTCGAACCTCTCAATCGAAGATTATCACCTAGCCATCATCAATAGAGAAGGCCAAACTGTTTTTGAAACAAACGACCATAATGAATATTGGACCGGAGGAATTGGGGAACAACAATCCCATTATGTCAGTACCGACGTATTTCTTTGGAAAATTGAGATCAAATTCGAAGGTCTATCCCATATAAAATCAGATTTTGGATTTATCTCAATTATTCGGTAATTCTTCTCATTCGAGATTATATTTTGAAAACTTTCTTTATTTTTTACAGTTTTAATTATCTTTAACACCCCTGACAGTGTAGGTTTGAGACTTTGACTAACATCTGGCATAACTGTATCACTGTCGTTGCGTTGCCAAACTTACACACAGAGCTTAGTAGTCCTCAAAGGCACAGGGCTATTCGACAACCCTTTCGAGCATAGGAGGCCACCTTAAAGCTGTACGCCTCGACAGAGAGCTTTTACAACGAGAAGTTGAAAATATCATTGGAGTAAGTAAAGACACGATACACAATTGGGAGACAGAAAAAGCTACCGTTCAATTCAGATACTACCCAAAGATTATTTCCTTCTTAGGCTATCATCCTTTCTCTGAAAATTCAGAAACGGTGAAGGATGTTATGCGGATTTATAGGCAAAAGAATGGACTATCCGTTAAGAAATTAGCCAAGAAGCTCAATCTTGATGAGGGAACGGTGAGAAGATATGATAAAGAGGGAGTATCGAGAGAAAAGCATGTGAGAGAGAAAATGGAAGGAGAGATTCCAGAAATTATCCTTTAACTTTAAGGAGTCCAGAGCTAACAGTTCTTCCTTTGGATTTTTCGATTAATTCAATTGTCTTAGCATTTTCTAAACCTGCAACTTCTTCTATGCTAAAAAATCTACCTTTGAACTCATCCTGAGTTAATGTCTTTACTGTTTTTCCATTGATCTTAACAACCAACTTCTGTACATCTTTGTTAGACACGCTCCCATAGATTTTCGAATCCTCAGCAATCACATCATTGATCTCAGGTCCTTTTAATTGTATAGTAGAGATTATTTCCTCATCCCATCTGGCAAAGTAAATCTGAGTTTCATCAGGAGCAACAACTCCTAATTCTTCATGGTTAACACAGTTAATTTGAAATTTTGAGTTATACGGAATCTTTAGTTCCAATTGTCCCATTTCACCAGTTAACGCAGCCGATAGTACTTTTCCATTGCCAAATTCTACAGCCTGAAATTCTGCCCCTGACACAGGTGTTTTACCGTCAACAGCGAAAAAGCTACATGACCAAACGACATCCTTCTGAGGTTCTTCCGGGAATACCTCAACGAGGTCAATGCGACCTATGTTAATTTGGTTTTCGTTATCCGATGTATCCAGGTTGGCAAGCGGAAGACTCAGATTTGGTAGCGAAGACACAAATCTCCTTCCCAGCATTCTTAAGGGAGAAATGGAGACTTCAATTTTATCTGAGTGAGCTAGGGAAACTCGCTGTACAGGAGGAATGTTGAAACTCCCCTTTTCATCAGAAAAATCAGCTGTTATATCCTCTTGCTTTTCGTTAATTTTTGAAGCTACCTTTATCACAACAGGAATTACTTCGTCTTCAGGCGTAAGAGCTTTACCAACAATTTCAGGAGTGTAGATTTCAGGAGGATACAGGTCTAATTTACTCAGGCTCTCTCTGGAAAGAACTGTACTTACCTGCTCATATGAACCATCGGTACTTCCATAAGTTAAGGTAACAGGATCTCCTAACTTTAAACGTTGGGAAAAACCCTTTTTAGAATTTACTTCAAGGGCATGAGAATTGCCAAAACCATCTTTTACAGATACCATAGCAAACTGTGAATCTGACGTGTCTATGGCTCCTGATATTAGCACATTCTTCGGTCGACGTTTCATATCATCTGGCGTTTGCGGTGGAACCACTTTTGGTGGCTGATCTCCCTGACATATATCTTTATCCAAAATGACACAGTTAATAGGAATAGCTACATCAGGCTTTAAAAAACGTACTTCGTAATCTTTTTTGGCCTTAGGCATATTACTCGCTGGAATCTTACAATGAGCGTAGAAATTTCTAAACTGAAATTTATCCTCCTTTTGATCGCATTTATGCGTGGTGTCATGAGATTTATTTGCCTTAATTAGATCAAAGGTCAAGTCGGACTTTTCATCTTTGGCCATGGGCAACTCCACATTAGCGAGAATGGCTTTATCCAGGGTTACCGTTGGTGCTATGCCCTTCACTATCGCATGCGTTTTCAGCTTGGCCGTCGCCGTAGAAGTTTCGCCATGAAACACTGTCTTAGGGCTGACTTCTATACTGTCAAATTCATAGGCGTGTAGGACTGTTATTTCCTTAGAGATTTTCTCTGTCAATCGAGCAGTCTTATCATTCAGCCAGTCATAATTTTCACCCTTAAGCTTAAGCTCTACCGTTACCTCAAGGTTTTCACCGACATCAGTTCCCATGATTTCAAATTCAAACTTGAATTTATGAGACCCGGGATTATTGGCTCCTGAAATTGTTCGAACCTTTTTCTCCCCCCACGGCCCTATAAATGTGGCTCTGAGGTATCCCGCTTTATCGGAATCGTGGAATTCGTAAACATTCCCATAGTTCACTGTTCCTGTAGCTATAACTTTAGCTTTGTTCCCTACCCGAATTCCATCAGGATGTGTGGTTACTACATCCAATTTTAGGTCTGTTAGTTTAATGCTTGCTTTATCTGAATTCGAACTAATGAGGGTTAGCCCTCCAAATATTGCACTGATTACAGCACAGGCTACAGTGATCACGACTGCTACTGAAGCCCCTCCGTCTGCAATGAAAAAAATATTATCTGTCATAAAAATGAGTTTGTTTTATTCCTACTCGTTTGGTTTTTCAGTCTCACCCCGTTTTTAGTGGTATCTGGACTCCACATTTTTCAGACATACGACTGAAAAATGTCTTTGGATTTTTGACCGCCTCTTTTTTTGAAATTATTTTAGGATGCTGAACTAGGTGAGCACATTATATTGATTAATGTTAGAACAATATTTGTTCATGTTTTCGCTGGCCATTCCAAATAAGGTGCAAGGAACCAGAAACATATCCGAAGACGAGTTGATTTCATTGTTGCGAAACAACTGCGAAGAAGATGGAAAAGGAGATTCCAGAGCTTGAGATTTTTAAAACGTTAAAGAAGTGCTAAAATGGTCACATAGATCCACTAAGGCCGGATTAAAGTGAGTCAGTGCTTCTACGGGATGATTTGAAATTAATTCATATCATCACCAAAACCTTACGTCAAGCTCATTAAATAGAAAATAATACTTAAAGAGTATTTTATCTGTAAATGTGACATCTGTCAGTGCCCCACCATGTCCTGCACCTGGAATCAAATAGAGTTGATAAAGGGATTTTGGGTCACCCTTTTCCTGTAAGGTTGCCAAGAACTTATAGGAGTGCAAAGGCGGTACTCTATCATCCTTATCACCCGTAATTAACAGAATGTTTGGATACGTGGTATTCTCTTTAATATTATGAAGGGGTGAATAGGACAATAGGTTTTCAAAATCCTCTTTGATTGCTACAGATCCAAACTCTTTGATGTTTGTGCTTACTGACCCAACAGTAAAATTCTCAAACCTCAGCATATCAAAAGCTCCAGCTTCAGCTATCGCAGCTTTAAACAACTCTGGTCGTTGAGTGATGGTAGCTCCTACTAACAAGCCTCCATGAGACCCTCCGCTGATAGCTAGCTTTACTGGGTTGGTATACTTTTCCTCTATTAGGTATTCTGCCGCTGCTATAAAGTCATCGATTGCATTTTGTTTATTAAGTCTCCTCCCAGCTCCTCCCCAATCGCTTCCTCCAGCTCCTCCGCCTCGAATATTAGGGATAGCAAGAATTCCTCCATGTAAAAGCCATAAGGCTTGAGATGGATTAAATTGTGGTTCTACCGTTGTTCCATATCCGCCATATCCATATAGTAATGTGGCATTTTCACCGTTTAACACAGTGCTTTTTAAGCAGGTAACATACATTGGAACTTGTGTTCCATCTTTGGTAGTGTAGTTGACATACCTTGTTTCTAAATTTTCTGCATCGTACGGGACACTAACTGACTCCACTGGTTTAAATGTAAAGTCAGTTAAAGAAAGTTGATATCTTAGTGGAGGGTGATAGAATGAAGAGATTGAGAAGAATGTATAATCTACACTCAAATCTGTTTCAGAGAATCCGTTGATCTTTTTTCCTTCTGGGAAGTCCATCTTTTTTAACAACTCTCCTTCTAAATTATAGATCAAAACCGAGAACTGTCCCTTGTTTCTGTAAACACATGCGATTTTATCTCCTAGCTGATTGACCTCTACGAGTGACACATCATACTCTGGAGCGATTTGCTTGGTTTGATTTGGTTTCAAAACTTCGGCTAGGAGAACTTTACCATTGGGAGCATTCCAATTGGATTTTAAAACTATCTTATTTCCAAGTACTGCACTAACATCCATATATGTCTTTCCATTATCAGGATACAACATAAAATCTTCGAGCGTAAAAGATGTTCCTTGGGTCAATTTTGATGTGCTAATAGCTCTAAAAGTCTTTTCTCCTGAATAGACGTAATGATAAAAGAACAAATAATCATTTTCATTAGTAAAGAAACTGAAGGAGTCAGTCCCTGTTAGATCAGGATTTTCAAAAAGCAGAGTGTCTTCATTCTGAGAGGCCCCCATTTTGTGATAACAAAATGTTTGTCCTATGGCTTTATCTAAAAGTTTCCGCCCTTTAACTGGCTCATCATATTTGTCATAATAGCATCCGTTACCATTCCATATTATTTGACTTGAGCTTCTTAAGTTCTTTAAGGTGTCAGTGAGCTTTTCTCCTGAAGTAAGATCATAAAAGTGAATGTCTCTCCAGTCACTCCCTCCGTGTCCCATTTCTACAGCAACTAAATCAAGTTCTTCTGATATGGTGAGTCCAGTAATTTCTGCATAATCATCTCTATTGGCTTGAAACTTCTTTATATGAATCAGTTTCTTATAGATCTTGGAACCTCTTAGCCTGTACATAAGGTCTGGAGACCTATTGTAACTTACATAATCATTTTTAAACTCGTACTTACTTAGTTTTTTAGCCTCTTTCTGAAGATTCTCCTTGATAGTTTCTCTATCTATTGCAGAATACATAGTAGAAATTTGACGAAGCAAAGACTCCTTTTGTACCTGCTTTCTGCTTTGCTTAGTGTTGATTTTCTTCTGCTGACTCAACCATTCCTGAAGTCGAGGATCATCTGGATTTTCCATCCATTGATAAGGATCTTCAATCAACCGATCAAAATACATATCAGAGGATGTGCCCGTAGGGGCACTGGGATATTCATTCTGCTTTTGAGCTGATGTTGCAAACACAAAAAACAATAAGAAAACAGTATACAGGCTTTTCATTGCAGAGTTATAATATCCAGTTCAACATTTTTATTCAATTGCAAGAATAAAGAAAATGGCAGCGATTAAAAAACCTAGGAATGGAATTGTTAAAGCCTTTTTCCTTTTTTTAAGTTCTTGGATTAGATCCTCCTCTTCAATTTTATTTGTTGGCTCCTTGTAGTTATCTTTTAGTTGAACGGTCATCACTCGGAAAAATAACACGAAAGCACCTAATAGATGATAAAACGAAAAAGAGATAAAAAAGAAAAAGACTCATAATTGACTATAAATTTAATAATTACAATCATCCTCACACTGCTCATCATCTTCATCAGTAGGTAATTGATTGAGGTACCATGTAGCAAGCCTTAGCAACAGTGAAAGAAAACTCATCAAGACCCATTGTACTGCCATCTATATTAACTAAAGTACCCAATGGCATTGTTTTGTACAAATGTTCAATGATCTCATTCCAGTCAGTTTGAAGTAGGTTTTCGGTGTAAGCACCTTCTAAATAAGCAGTCAAACCAAATCCCGCTCCTATTTTTGGAGGAGCCACGACTAGTATTCCATTGATCTCATCATCGCCAAAATCAGGCGTATCATCAAGAAAAGATTCAGAATCCTCTCCTTCTTCTGTTTTTACAACCGCGCCTCCTTCTACTCCTAACTTTAAAGTAGCAAGTGCCGCTGTAGCACCAACATTTATTCCCCACCCTTCAAGATCATTAACAGTTTCTACATTAGAATAACCAAACTCAATTCCTGCTCTAATATAAACTCCCGCCTGAGCTCCTAAGGAAGTTGTAGTGTAATACATGATATCTCCGTACAGGTCAATAGCTATTCCATATGAGGTTGCCGATGTTACACCTCCTACGCCAATTATTGGAACAGAAGCACGCACTTCGAATTGTACCAAAAACACCTCTAATCCTTCTAGTTCAATACCATCAATTAATCTGTTCTCGCTAAAAGCATAGGTCGAGTTGTGTGGATACTTTGAAGATAAAGGATCAACGTTAAAGAACGATTAAAATGAAATATTTAGTACTCCTCTCACTTGCACTTGTATGTGCAAACTCTTTATGCGGACAAACCAAGTCCTTTATGTTTAAACCTTCTATTGAAAGCTCTCTCGCTCCACAGGCAGAGCTTTCTTTTGATATGTATAACCAAGATGAAGGAGGAATTCCACCAGCCCTTCTCATTATCGGAGGAGGAGCCCTTTTTTTCGCTGGAGCATTGACAGAACCACAAGGCAGTGGATATTTTCAGATCCTCATGATGGCGGGAGGTTTGGGATTGGCAACAACGGGAGTGGTTGTAGCTTTTGATAATAGTCAGAGTGATAGGTGGGAATGACGATAATCCACAAATACACGTCAAAAAAAGGGTAAAAATACCCAGCAAATTTGGGTGTATTTGTGGGCGGGTCTTTTTCGGAAGTATTGTATCTTTGTTTTAGGCGAATCGTCTAATTATGTCGATAAACATCTGTTTTTTTCTATAAACGACGCAACCCTTGTTTTTTCGAGTTGTATTTAAAGGAAAGAACTAAACAGTACTGAAATGAAAATTATCCCCCTATATCCCAATAGTCAAATTAAAGAAACAAGGGAGTTCAAACAGAATTCCAAAAATCAAAAACACACAAATTATATATTCAACCCAATGAAAAGTTTACTTATTACAATCGTGGCTCTTGCCCTCACCTTCACCCTCTATTCTCAAGACGGTAGTGTCTATACACTCAATGGTAAACTCGGTCTTGGGCTCGTTCCTGAAAAGAAACTAGATGTTGATGGAGATGCAAAACTTCGAGGTGATGTATATATTCTTGGAGATAACAGTATTCAAGGGAGTGTGGTTGTTGGACAGTCACTCTATCTTCCTAATATATCTAATGCTACTTCAGGAGATATAGTGGTCAGGGGAACAAACGGTATTGTGTCATATATTGAGAAGGATAGATTATATAAGTATCTACAACCTACTCATGCCGATTGTGCTCCAGGACTTGATTCTTATTGGAAATATGAAGAAGGTAAAATTTATTCTCGTTGTATCAGTGGAACTGATGTTGGAATTGGAACATCAAACCCTCAGCATAGGTTAGATGTAGTTGGAGATATGGGCGTGTCCACTGACCTCACTGTTGGAGCTGGACTTGTTGCAGCGAGTAATAATTTCAAAGTGAACGATCAAGGTGAAGTATTCTGTAGAGAGTTGACAATCACATTAGGAAGCTTCCCTGATTATGTCTTTGAGAAGGATTATAAGCTGATGTCTTTGTATGATTTAGAACAATACATTGAAAGAAACAAGCATTTACCTAACATGCCATCTTCAACAGACGTGGCTAAGAATGGTGGAGATATTGGTGAGATTAATAGAGTGCTCGTTGAAAAGGTTGAAGAGTTGACACTTCATACAATCAATCAGCAGAAATTAGTTGATGCTCAACAAAAGCAAATTACTTCTCAGCAAAAACTAATCGATGCTTTAACCAAGCGTTTAGATGCTCTTGATGGAAACAAGAATGGGAAGCAAGTAACTCCAGAGAGAGTAAAGAAATAGTCATTTTAACTAACTAAAAACTTTTAAGATGATTAGAATAAAATACATCATCCTGTCCTTTCTTGGTCTTCTCTTCTCTTCTTCGTTGTTCTCACAAGACGATGTAGATGTAATTATATTGGATCAAGCAGAAACAGGAGCGACGCACACTCACGTAGCGAGAGAACAAATAAAATTCAAGCCTGGGTATCAGTATTCAGCACAGCAGGATGCTCATGTGCGAGCATATATAGATGAATGGCTTTCTGTAGATACAGACTATTCTGATATGTTTACCGATACTACTTTTGATAGAGAGATTGATACTTCATTGCCTGTTGCCCTTACATCTGGCTCTCATGGTGTTTCTCCAACTGGAGGTGCTTCATATACTTTTCCTATTGAGGCTCTTCCAGGAATCAGTGGAATGGAGCCACAAGTCTCATTAGTATATAACAGTCAGTCAGGAACAGGGATTGCCGGTTTTGGATGGAATATTTCTGGACTATCCTCGATATCTAGAACAGGTAAAAATATTTATTTTGACGGAGTTACAGCTCCAATTACTTTGACAGAAAGTGATGATAGATATGTTATAGATGGGCAAAGGTTAATTAAAGAAAGTGGCTCGTATGGTTCATCTGGAGTTTACAAAACAGAATCCGAGAATTTCACAAGAATTACAGCTATTGGAGATAGTGGATCTGGTCCTTCTAAATTTAAAGTTGAGACCAAAGATGGGATGACACTATGGTTTGGCGAGGATTCTAATTCTCAGATTCGAGATGGAAGTGGTAGCGCAATCCTCTCATGGAGAATAAGTAAAACAATAGATAGACATGGTAACTATATTGTCTATGAATATGACAATAGCTCTCAAGAGAGTAGGATTAAACGAATTCTTTATACAGGAAACGTTGGTGCAGGAAGAGAGCCATTCCAAAGTGTAAATTTTTACTATGATTTACGGGAAGATATTAATTCAATTTTTGCTAAAGGGACAGAGTTCAAACAAAATCATATTCTCAGTGGGATAGAATTGAAACATAACGATAATTCTGTTAGAGAATATAAGTTAGATTATGCCAAAGATCAATATTCATACCTTCAAGAAGTCAAAGAAACAGATAGAGCAGGTAATGAGCTTAACTCTCTGAGATTTAAATACAATATTCCTGATAGTCCATTAGTTTTGGGACAATCACATTCTCTTCCCTTTAACATGTACGGACCTTATTACTCTAAAGGAGACTTGAAAATTTATACAGGAGACTTTAATGGAGATGGATTAACGGATATGTTAAGAAGTCTTGGTTCGTTTGCTGGATGCTATGAGACCTTGGATGCAGACGATTGTAAAGAAAATTTTAGTCTATATATAAATGAGAATGGAACGTTGACCCTTGCAGATGAAATAAGTCTAGATAACCCTTCGATCTTAGCCAATCAATATGTTGAGACTGTTAACATTCCAGAAAAAGCAAGTATGGTTGGGGATGTTGACGGAGATGGTATAGATGAGGTTATTGTTGTCACTGGCGGTGCTGCAAACCTTAGTCAGGCATATGCTGGAATCATGACAATAGATGATTTTACGATTATGTCGTATGATTCAAGCTCTGGTATTACGACATCTTCGATTTCTCCTCCATCAGGTTACGGTAAAATCGTTAACCCGTCCAAAAGAGTGAGAATAGCAGATTTTGATGGCGATGGTATGAAAGATATTTACGCCCTTTTTAGAAAAAGTACAGCAGCGGAGACTAAGGCATTTATTTGTAGACCGGGAGTTTCAAATTCTTGGAAAGAAGTAAGTTTTATGGATTTTTCAGATTTTGATAGTTTATGGCCAATAGATTTTGATGGGGATGGGAAATCAGAATTAATGGTCGTTGAAAATGGAGAAACAAGCTCAAAAGTATTCTCCTTTAATCCATCCTCCTTCACCGCTGGTTTAATTACCCACAACATACTATATCATGAAGCGTACCCAAGTTTTTATGATAGCCTATACCCAGGAGATTTTAATGGTGATGGTATTACTGATTTTCTTGCTTCATGGAATAGTGGAGTAGACTGGAAAGTAACCTATGGTACAGGAAGCGGTTATCAGGCAGAGTCCTTTAATCATTCTTTAAATAAAGATGAACTCTATATTTTTGATATAGATAGTGACGGGAAATCGGACATAGTCTCTGTCAATACGGGAATTATGGAAATTCCTACTGGTGGACTGACCCCTGATTATTGGGTTCATTCAAAACTGGATATATACACTTCTACTGGTGTTGATTTTGAATTTGAAACCTATCCCTTTCAGGAAGCTGCTAATAAAAAGCTACTTGTAGGAGATTTTAATGGAGATGGATATCCCAATCTTCTCTCTCCTGGAGGTGCGTATGACTTTGTACAGGGGAATACGACACTTAATTATTCTATTTCTTCACAAATATTTAAATATAGAGAAAATGTGCATGGCAGAACACTTCATAAAGTCTTAGATGGCTTTAATGGAGAAACGGCGTTTGACTATACCCAGCTGAGCCAAGATGCTGACTATGAAAAAGGAGCTAATAGTATATTTCCTGTAATCGACTTTCAAGGAGCATTTGCTGTTGTGAATCGAGTTTCTACTTCTAATGGAATTGGAGGAATGAATTCAGTTAGTTATAAATATGATAAAGCAAGAATTCATCTTCAAGGAAAAGGATTTTTAGGTTTTTCCACTGTGGAAGTGCTCAATGAGACCTCGGGTACTCGCACAGTTACAAATAGCATACTAGATATTGATAATAGTAATGGGCAGACTGCTTCTTACTTTGTTCCACTCAGTACTACTACCGAGGTCTATTCCAATCAAAATAACCTACTCTCTTCTTCATCTGTTGATTATGAACTGATAGAACTAGGTGATCAGCGGTTTTGGCACCTCATGGTTCAAAGCGATCAGCAGAATCATATTACTGGAGAACAATCACAAACTGTGATTAATGACCACGATACTGATGGGAACATTAAGAAGAAGACCACAAATCAAGCGAATTTGAGATCTACGATAGAAACGTATTCAAACTTTGTTTCAAATGGGAGTTGGCTACCGACACATCCTGAGGATGTAGAAATAAAGACTACTGTAGTTAACGAAGTTCCATATATCAGAAAAACGAGTTTTACTTATAATACAAATGGTAGCGTAGAGACCAAGGTAATAGATCCCTTATCCGATCGTCCAGTAACTACGGAATATGGCTACAATAGTCTTGGATTACTTGCCTTTGAGGAAACCTCAAGCCCAGCAACAGCTGACTATGGTGCCCTACCAACAAAGTCAACAGTAACATTGTACAGTGATTATGGCTATCCAATCAGAATAACCATTACGGGGGGAGACTACAATGAATTTGAGTATGATCCAATAACAGGACAACTAGTATGGGAAAAAGGAGTAACAGGACTCTTGACTAACTACCAATATGACAGTTTGGGAAGATTAAAAAGAACAAC
The DNA here is from genome assembly GCA_965224545.1 of Flavobacteriales bacterium. Lineage (GTDB taxonomy): Bacteria > Bacteroidota > Bacteroidia > Flavobacteriales_D > Sanyastnellaceae > ASP10-05a. The sequence continues at coordinate 1,370,435 of CBDCZM010000001.1, forward strand.
TGATCCTTTAGGACGAAATACCTATTCCAATTACTATTGGGATGTGGGAAATACTACGAGTACTGGCACAAGAGTAGGCAATAGTATTTTTTATACCTCAACCGATACTGATGGAGGAACAGAGTCCAGAAAGTGGTTTGATCGATTGGGTCGAGTTAGAAAATCAGAGTTAGACGGTTTTAATGGTGGAGTAATCAGAACAGTTACCACTTATGATGAATCAGGAAGAATCGATTCTGAAACAACTCCTTTTTATGATGGAGAAGCCTATAATGCTGTAATAACTACTCATGAATATCATTCAGAGTATCAGATGATCGAGTCATCTAGTAATTCAATTGGAACAGTCTCTACTTCCTATGATTTAAGCGGAGGACTTTTTGCAATAACAAAAACCTCTATGACAGGAGTCAATACAATGTCCTATCTGGATGCCTCTGGGAGATTAGTTAAATCTCAAGATGAGGGTGGGACAGTTGAGCAAAAATATTATGCCAATGGTCAGATTAAAGAAGTCAAGGTAAATGGATTGGTTACAAGTACTATGGAGTACGATGATTGGGGAAATAAAACTAAACTGGAAGGAGTAAACGCTGGACTAATAGAATACAATCGTAACGCCTATGGACAACTGTTTTGGCAGAAAAATGCCAACAATCATATCGCAGAATTCTTTTATGACGAAAAAGGAAGGATGGACTATGAAGAAACACCTGACGGAACTATTGACTATTTGTATGAGAATTCAGTGAATGGTAAGAATAAGTTAAAGAAGATCATTGGAGTTAATGGTGAGATCACAAAAGAATACACTTATGACCAGTATAGCAGAACCATTGAAGAAACCGAGAACTTAGTCACTGATGGGATATTAATGACTACAAGTTTGACCTATGACAATTTAGGGCGAGTAAAAAACATCACCTACCCGTCTGGAGTGACTACCACTAATTCATATATAGAACCTGATGGAGGTGACAGAGGGTTTTTAACTTCAGTCTCAATACAGGGGCAGTCAGAGCCAATTTACCAGATCAATTCAATAAATTCATTAGGTCAAATAACAGAATATAGCAATGGAAATGGATTAATAACGACTAATGAAATTGATAAACATGGATTCTTGAAGCACAAACAGATTTCTGACATGGTAGATATAGAGTATGATTATGAATTAACCACAGGTAATATGTCTTTCCGACAAAACAATAGTACTGGGTTGAAGGAACTTTTTGAATTTGACGATTTAAATAGGTTGAAGGAGAGTAAAATTGTTGATCTTGTTGATGAATCAATCACACTTCATACACAAACACAGAGCTATTCTGACAATGGAAACATTGATGTGAAGTCAGATGTCGGAAGTTATAATTATAATACGGAAAAGATTAATGCCATTCATTCAATAGAAGACGTGGGGTGTACGACAAATTTCCTTCAAGCGGCTTTTCTTGTTAAATCCTTGATTTTGTGCCATGTATTGCTTTTGTAAGCAACTCGAAGGTTAGCGATTTGCTGGAAGCCAGGTGTAGTCCATCGTTGACCACTTAGTTTCATCCGTTTTTGCAGTACGTTTCTATGAGCAGATTCGATTGCTCCTGAACCAATCAACAAGCCTCTTTTTAGAAAGACATTGTAGCGCATTCTTTTACAATTTCGATTATAGTACTTAATGAGCTGTTGCCTTTTTTCTTCCGTTTTTTTAGCTCTGCTTGGAGACAGTTCTTTCAAATTTAGGATAACGATCTCTATATCATCCTCTAACATAATCTGGCTTTGTTCTTCTATCCATTGACTTCGCTTGTTCTTACTTCCAAAGTACTTTTTGGCAAATTCGCACAAATGCTCTTTTGCATGATAAAAGTCAAGTATTTGGGTGGCGTCTGGATAGATGGCATCAGCCCATTTCCAAATCCATTTTGCTCCATCCGCTACAATAACTAATGACTTAAGTTGGTCAAGGTAATATTCGAATTTTGGCAAAAACTCTTCATGAGTACCTAGATGGGCTACATATTGAGAGTCTGTAATCATGTTTCTTTTATTTGATATTTCAACCTGATCGTTGGCTTTGAAAATTCGCCCAACCTTGACTTCTTTCCATTTTTGCTCACGTGTCAGAAACATCGACCCATCTAACATAGCATAATGTAACTGTCCTCGTTCCTCTTGGGCATAATTCTGGATACCTCCTTCTTCTATCCTTTTAGCATCTTGCTCTTCTATAAGCTCTCCATAATAGTGACTAACACGCTCTATTTGTTTGGCATTTATACTGACTCCTTTCAATTTCAAGAACAGCTCTTCTGCTTCTGTAAAAACCATATGCTGACCAACATAACACATTAGCTCTTGGGCATAGCTACTAATGCTAAATGAGGAGGAACTCTGGCCTAGTAGATGGTCTTTTCTCATCTCTATTTTTCCAAAACTGGTCTGGACTTTTTTTTTAAGTTTTTGTTTTCTGAAAATTCCCCTACACTACTCTGTAAAACTTCTTGTCCAACCTTTTCCATCATTGCTGCATATGTTTGTTCATAATCATGTCCGTTATTGATTCGATTGGAATTGTTTTTCCATTCTTCGTAGAGTCTATTGAAAATTTGAACTGGAGTCTCTGTTGTCATAGTATAGATGTCTGTCGTTTATTAAAAAACATAATCTTAATCGTTATTTAAACAAACTCTTAAAACCAATAGTTTAATTACAAACTGGCAATTGTGAAATTTGTCGTACACCCAAGACGTGGTAGATGATTTTGACTACGATCAACAGGATATTACCTATACTTATTTTGACAAAATAGAAACGATCATAGAGTCTGATATTAAGTTGGCACTGTCTTATGGTCCAGGTCAAAATAGAAAGAAGATAGAATCACGAGATGCATCAGATAATTTAGTTTACAGACGACTGTACGGTAAGCAATTTGAGCAACTCTATGTAGATGCTACAGAATTAACCACAAACATTACGTATTTGCCGGGAGGAGCTGTATATATAGAAAAAGAGGATGGTATTGAAGAAGGAGTAGGTGAAGGGCTCTTTTACCTATATGGTGATCATCAAGGATCAATAATAGCTTGTACAGATGCTGATGGAAACATCGCTGGAAAACAGAGTTTCGATGCTTGGGGAAGAACAAGAAATCCAATTTCTTGGGATCAGACTGAAAATGCTACACCAATGCCCGAGTGGCTTATTCGAGGATATACTGGCCATGAATATTATGCCGAATATGATCTCATCAACATGAATGGGCGTACCTATGATCCACGACTAGCAAGAATGATTCAAGTGGATAATTTCGTGTCAGACCCTAGCTCTACTCAGAGTCATAATAGGTATAGTTACGTATTAAACAATCCATTGAAATATACCGATCCTAGTGGAGAGAATCCTCTTTTACTATTAGCTTTTAGTGCTATAAGTCGTGCTGGGATGTTTGCGGCCGATTATGCAAGTAATAAAATTCAGGGAGTGAATAACGCTGCTGCCAACGCTTGGTCTAATTCCGGAAGAGCATACAACGGATTGAACAATTCAGCCTCATTCAATTTCAATATAGGAAACTTAGATGTCCGAATAGGAATTAATCCATTTCTTGTTTCTGCTAGTATATCTATCACAAATATTACCGGAAATTCATACAATACAATATCGGCAGGTTTCGGTTATGGTACATGGTTTATTAGTGGAGGTGTAGGGTTCGACAATGGCACTGTAAGATCAGGAATAGGATATGGAGTAGGGAATAATCATTGGGCTATTGGGGCGAGTTTTTCTGTAGGTGGCATTGGAGCTGGTTATTATCAAACTCGATATGGAGATGCTGTTAGCAGTATTAGTGGAACATCTAACCCTCAAGGAGTAGGAGGAGTTAATATTTTATTAGGTGATGCTAGTATTAAAATAGAGAATGATTTTCTAATGTTTTCTGGTTATGACAGATGGCGTTCAAATGGATTAGAAATAAGCTATAGAGATATCAGTATAGGAACGTTTTTATATAACAATAATCCTGATTCAAAGGAAGTAAATGTTGACCATCTGTTGGATGATACACCAAGCGAAATATGGGGAACCAATAAATATGATAAAAGAGCGAAGAAATATTGGAGATCTTGGAAAAATGGACTCACATTTACTTCTCCCTTATATATCGCATATAGACAAGGTGGCTTTACAAATAGAGCTGGTTATAGTCATCATTCTTTTCAAGATGTGACACAAAATGGGGCTCATAGCAGTTTAAGCATAGGAAGACAGCACCTTTATCCAAATTATAGTGAATTTGTGTATGGTTCTTACTTTTACCGTGGACCAACTAATCCTTTTTCGCTGTGGGGAAGATGAAAAATCAGAAATTATATATTGGATTAATAATCATTTGCATTTTTAGCTCATGCTTTGTCGTTCATAAATCGACAAAGAGTTCTTTCGATAGATGTTATGATAAAAAGCTAACTAATCTAGAACAACAGATCAGGACTGATGGTTATTATTCCTTATCATACTCATATCAAGATAACAGTACTAATGAAAAATATTATTACAATAAAAGAATCATTTTTACTGATAATGGATTATATGCCCAAAGAGATTCTTTGGATTTTCAAAATAGTGATTCTGAGGATAAACTAGTTTGGGCTGCAAGAGGAACAGAAGTAGGATTATATAATCTTAATGATAATACTATTGATGTTAAATTGATAAGAGTAGGGTCATCAACTTCTAGCTGTATTTCGATGATTTTTGAAATTATAGATATGAATACCATTAAATTAATTTCTGGAGGTGATTGCTCAAATTTCCCTTCTAATATTGATTCAAGTATATTCAAATATTCTACTGCTGAATTTGTCCCATCTGATTTGGGAATTGATCCAAAAGAGGGGTTTTGGTTACTCAAAAAAAAATGGTTCTGGTGCGATAAAAGTGAATTTAAAAAATGGAAAAAAGATAAGAAATGAAAATATTAAAGGATATAATTATTATTAGCGCGGTAATTTTCTTAACTGGAAATTTGAGTGCTCAAACAGAAATATATTTCGACTATGACGATGCTGGAAATCGAACGATGAGGTTTCCTGTAGAAGGTCTAATAGAAAATCAAGAGGATGAAGTTGAACAAGCTGGAAATGGTTATGAGCAATCAACTTTAGGTGAAAATTCATCTAGTCAGATATTAATAGCAGATGAAGACGGAGAACTAAGTCTCTCTTTTTATCCAAATCCTGTTCGAGATAATATTACTGTTGATATTATTAACACCACAGGAAAACAGCACAACATCTCAATTGAGATTTATGATGCAATTGGAAATTTGGTGAAATCAGATGTATTGACGGATGCTTCTTCTCTATTAGATGTTTCTTCTCTTGCAAATGGGAGCTATTTTTTAAAATCTAATGTATTGGATCAGCAAATAGAATGGAATTTCATTAAAAACTAGTAAGTTTCGAATTAGTTTAATTTTATGAGAGCTGTCTTCAATAGAGGATGGCTCTCTTCTATATATAAATCTTAATGAGAAATATTCTTATCATATCGTTTTTTTTCTTTGGTCTCTTCAGTTGTAACATGAACTACACCTTAACGCAGTTCGAGACAGAGTCGAATGACTATATCAATCTTGATCTTGCTGTTGACTCCATTATTATTACTGATGCTCGAGAAATAATTGATTCAGGAGTAATAAAAATGCCACTCATTAGAACGCTAGATAATATTAAGCATAACCCTACGCTTGAAGCACCGCATAAGAGAATCATTACGAATGAAATAGATAAACAATGTATTGGTTATGAAGATGCCGCAACAGTATCTGTAACACTTCTTCAGGGTTACCAAGAGTTTTCTCCCTCTACTTTTACAAAACCTGAAAAAGAGAGTGCATTTATCAAACTAAAATTAGAATTTTTATTTGATGATGGTAGGATAATTCAAAGCACTACAAATTCCAATTACTACATTCACCCTTCTTTTTCAAGCTCATCCCACTTTGAAAGGTTATATGCCATAGCTCTGAAAGCTGCTATTCATAAAGGACTAAAGAAGGTCAAAGAAAAATATGACTCTATAAATTGACAAGTTGATCAGATATAGTTCTATGTCAAGATTAATGAAGAAAGAATAATTTTCTACCACTGCTTGTATATTCCATGATTGGTGACCCACTAAATCCAGGAATAACTGAGCCGTTTATATCTCTGAATACAAGCACATTAAATGGGTCAGCAACAAACGGATTTGGCGGATCAACATGGCTGGATTCTACACTCTCTCTGCTTAGCGAGCCACTCAAATTCGTCTGAATATTCTAAATTCCTGAAGCTATAGTTTGGTGAAAAATTGAGACCAATCGACAATCGGCTTTGAGATTCAACCGTTTCCTGAGCAAAACCAAGCGAACAGCAGAAAATAGAAAGAAGTAACAAATATTTTGGAGACATTTCTTTATTTAGCAGGATTCATCGAAAGTACTTCATTTACAGAGAACATTCATACTCTAAGACTTCCTCCTTCGCTTCACTATCAAATTTCACCTTCACCTTAAAGCCACTAATCTTTTATTCTTCCTCCTGTGGAATGGAAGTAAACTTTTGGTAGAGTACATATTGTTCTCAAAGTATTGAAGATCTAATTTGCTACTCTTGCTCCCTAACCTTAAAAATTGTCAGTTTTTATTCTGAAAAGATGATAAATAACTTTTTCCAAATCAAGGACTTCCGCTCCCAATAACGTTTTCGTGCCATAATACTATAACTCTTACTGGATTTTCTCCGTATGCAAAAGTCCTAACCAAAACCTGTTACCTATAGCCAATGATTTACCAAAGACCACGCCCCTCCCAAAAAGCTCTTGAATTAATCACTAAAAGTTCCCTCCCAACAGAAGTCGTCGAGATATTAACTGAAGGGGATTATCGCTCTGTAAGAACGCTCCTCAAGGTGAATCCGATAGAAGACTGGCAATCAATTCTCGCTCAATTGAATCAAACTCAAATTGCCATTCTCAACACGTTAATTTACATTTCACACGAATCTATCCACCCCAAATACATTTACGACACAACGAAACTCGCAGAACTTGAGACTCTTGAAGATGGACTGTATAAATATCTTTTCAGAGACCATAGTAAAAGTTGGAAAGAACTTCTGGAAAATAAAGAGGGAAGCTTCCTAGAATTCTCTAAAGAGAATGCACCCAAAAAGATGAGCCGAAAGTCGTATCTGATGGGTATAGAATCGTACTACCACAAGTACTTTCGAATAGCAAGTGCGACCAGTCTTTGTGGAAAGTTAAAAGATCCTGATCATCTTCCAAGAATTATGGCTTCATTCCGAAATGCTCTAGCTGCACAACACATAATTACCGACATTGCCAGAAAGAATAAAGGTCAAGAAATATCTTTATTGACCCAATTAAGATTAGAACACGAGGAAAAAAAAGGTACGCTTTTGAAAGACTCTAAAGGCACTACAAACTTCCTCAAAAAGGAATCCCGATATTTTCTTCATGAAGCACTTAAGTCTGTGAATCAAATGAGTATTCCAGCTTATCATTTTGTTTTGATAGCCTCTCTTTCAAGATTACTAAGAAGATCCTAAGATTTATTTGATTGCTTCGAATATTTCTCCCACTTATCAATAAGAGCTTCAAACCCCTCAGGTAGCTCCTTTTCAAATGACATAAACTCTCCCTTAGTTGGGTGTATAAACCCAAGACTTCTAGCGTGCAGCGCTTGCCCAGGAATCATCGAAAAACAGTTCATTACAAATTGTCTGTATTTCGTAAAGACAGTTCCCTTGAGAATTTTATCTCCTCCATACTCCAAATCATTGAACAACGGATGTCCAATATGCTTCATATGGATTCTAATCTGATGCGTACGTCCCGTTTCCAGCTTGCACTCCACTAAAGTGACATACCCCAACCTTTTCAGTACTTTATAATGGGTTACGGCATGTTTACCAATCGATGGATCATCATATACCTCCATCAGCTTTCTGTTCTTCAAACTTCTAGCTAAGTTACCCGTTACCGTTCCATCCTCTGAAACATCTCCCCATACAAGTGCCCAATACCTTCTCTCCGTGGTTCGATCATAAAATTGCTTCGCTAAATGAGCCAGAGAATCATCGCTTTTAGCCACTACCATTACACCAGTAGTCAATTTGTCTAATCGATGTACCAAACCGGGTCTTTGAGGGTTATTTCCACTCGGGAGTTGGCTAAAGTGATGCATTAATCCATGGACCATTGTACCGGTATAATTCCCATATCCAGGGTGCACTACCATTCCAGCTGCTTTATTCAAAACAAGCACCTCTTCATCTTCATAAAGAATATCCAATGGAAGATCCTCAGGAGTGATTTCCTTATCTCTAATCGGGAAAGGAAGTTCCAGCGTGATTACATCGTGCGGTCTAATTCTGAAGTTAGGCTTGACAGATTTTTCATTCACTTTAACAAACCCAGCTTTGGCACTTAATTGTATCCTATTTCGGGAAGTGTTAGGTAACCGATCACACAAAAACTTGTCTACCCTTAATAATTGCTGCCCAGGGTCAGCTACATACTTATAATGCTCAAACAGTTCGTCTGTGTCGTCTATGTTCAGATCTGTAGATTCCAATTACTTCTTAATGAATTTTGACAATCCGATGAAAGACTCTTTCTCAAACAGTTGAATGACATAAATACCTGAAGGTAAATTATCAATCTCCACCTCGGAAGTCACGATTATTTCTTCTCTCACCTCAGCTCCTACCGCATTTAAAATGCGCACTGTTCTACCATAGGAAAACTCAGAAGAAGAGAGACTATTTTCAACTGGATTTGGATAGACATTGAAGGCCAATGGAGACAAAGGTATCTCATTGACGCCAACAAAATCCCAACCCAATTCTTTATCTGACTGGAAGACTGGTCTAATCATTATTGATCCAGCTACCCCACCAGGAATCCAAGTGCCAAAAGGACCAAGTTTCACTTTTAGATTTGATGTATTAGCATCAAAATGCTTATCATATCCAACTCCTAATTCTGTTGAAGAGGTTTGAACAAAACCCACATGAAAGTTACCTGCTGGTATTACTATTGGCGCGTCATATTCATAAAATTCAAATATATCATAACCATCTTCATAGTAGTCTGGATTATGTGACGTGAAATTTTCGGAAAACTCTTCTCCAGGAATACCGCTGCTATCTTTCCATGCTCTCAATAAAAATGATTCATTATTAATGTTATTAGGAAAAGGGGCAAAATGAATCAAGAGACCTAATAAGGTGTCTTCTATGAGTGTTTCATATTTAATAGCAGTTGCACTCCCCCCCTCATTTAACGCCAAAGAACCTTCTGCGGTACCATCATCATAAGCATAGTAGTTTGAAAAATGTTGCTCGAATTCGATGGTATCATTTGAAGCTATTAAATCAGGTTCTGTGCTGCAAAAGTATTTGACAGTAAATGTAGCACAGGTATCAGCAATGTCTTCTGGAAACACAAAAGCATCTGCACCTTGGTTGATAGTAAAATCCCTGTCAAACGTTGAAAAACCATTCAATGCTGTGCTTAATCCTTGAGAAACATCCGCTAATTCAGTTCCATCAAAGAACACTTTAGAGCCAAACGAAATATTCTTATCCTGATCTAAGTTGCGAAACTTTATCAAATCATTCACTTTCATTTCTGCCGCTGGAGAGCTCTGAAAATGTTCCCACGGAATAGAATTATATTGTTGAAGCATTGTGCTTTCATGTCCTACAGCAGACACATCAATTATCTTAAAATCTGCATCAACGATTCCATCATCTAACCAAACATAATCTAGATGCCAATGATCTACATTCCCAGATCTACCATAGTTTATAAAACGAAACTGGAAATTACTTTGAAGATAAAGTGACTCATCTGCGATATGCAAAATCACTTGTTGAAAATCGAGAGCGCCATTTGGAAGTGTGGACCAAGCTTGCTGCCATAAAGGAGGCGAACTATTCGGTACCAAAAATTCTAAAAACAAAGAATCAACAGTTCCAGTCGGTGAAGCACTTGCTGTAGGAGGATCACCTAAGCCCCCTTCTTGGTAATAAAAAATGAGTTTGACACTATCCGCTGCCGTTTTACCAGACAAATCAATTGGACACGAGGTTAACGTATCAGCAAAACCTTGATTATTAGAGTTATCAAAACCGTAAGGAAATCCCGTTATGTCTAGACCTTCCAATGTGGCCACTCCCTTTGTAAGCGGATTTAGTGCCAGTGATGTATTAATTCGCGCAGTATTGTCTACCCATAACTGCCATTCCGGAGGCACTGATGGGTCTGAAGTTGGCAATGAGTATCTAGAAAAATCATCCACAAAAGGAAGTTCCAATCCACCGTTTCTATAGGAGGCAGCTTCTCTACTTGGAAACAATCGTTCTTTTTTATGAAGCTCAGCTTGCTCCACACTTATTGTAAGTGGTCGAGCAATATGCTGTGATAGACATTGCAACGTTAGTGTAAGCGCAACTAGAGTAATAATAAAATGTTTAGCCATTCAATGATTCATTTAAAACCTCGTCTTCTGAAGGTATTTCTACATTATTATTCAACCAGACATTTATTGTACTTCCTGCGCGAATTTGCTTGCCCGTTTCATATTTAGGCATCTGCTTATAAACTTTAGCACTTAACGTATCGCTTTTAGTTAATACAGATTCATCGTAAAGGGGATAGTCCAAATTAAGAGATAACTCACCTAACTTTTCTTTTACCTGTTCAAGCGTCATTCCATACAAATCTGGAAGGTCAATTTTAGTTGCTTTCTTTTCGCTTACAACAAGTCTGATCTTCTCCCCCATTCCAACCAAATCTCCATCAGATAACTCTTTATCTCCGTAATAAGCTCCTAAAACGACATTATTAAATTCTCCTGCTTGATACTTTGTTTCTATCTCAAAACCTTTACTTAAAATCTTTGTCTTGGCTATTTCAAGTGGTTCACCCACTTTGAACCTAACGGGCTTTTGTGGCGGAATAGTGCGATACACCTTTAAATAAATTTCCCGATCTGATTTAACGAACGAACTATCTGAAGGTATCTGAGCATAGACCATACCTGACTTGCCTTTCACAAAGGTTGAATCTATCAACTTATAGGATAAATCAAATTCTGCCAATTTCGCAACGGCATCTTTGAGAGACATCCCTTCAACCTCAGGTACAGCTACTTTTTCTCCATGTTTCGTATAATAACGTAGAGTTAGCCAAGTCACGCCTATCAGAAAAATTGCCACGACTAACGACTTAACGACTGTGCGAACAAAATCTCTACTAAACATATACTTGATCAGGCTCAAAATGATTATTAGGTTACTTTAATTAGCTATAACATATCAAAATTCGGAAAATTGATCATGCGATTTTTAAATCGCCATAATTCTTTTCTCTAATGCATTGTCGAAAGTATTCTTAGCTTCATTTATAAAACCAAAATGTTCTCCATCCACATGCATTTTCCCCTTAGTTACGTGTCCCAGGAGTGTACATTCTACTTTTGTTTCCCCAACAAAATCAAGGAATTGATCTTGATAATCTTCTACTACTGAAACCACAATTCTACCTTGAGCTTCACCAAATAAGAAAGCATCCATTCTCACTTCTGAATCAGAAACGATATCAAATCCAAGATTCCCAGGCATTCCCATTTCTACCAATGCTGTGAATAATCCACCATCACTTACATCGTGAGCAGCATTGATGTAATTGTTTTCAATAAGGCCTCTAATACATTTTTGAACTTCTACTTCTTCTTCTAAATTGAAGTATGGAACTGGTGAATACTTTACTCCCAGTAACGTAGACAGATACTCACTCGATCCCAAACAGTTTTTGGATTCTCCCAACATGAAAATTAGGTCTCCTTTATACTTAAACTCCAAACTTGTATGAAGAGACTTATCCTTCATCACTCCTAGCATTCCTATAGTTGGAGTAGGGAAAATAGGACTCGCTGAACCATCTTCTTTAGCCGTTTGATTATAGAAACTTACATTTCCTCCAGTTACAGGTGTTCCAAATGCTAAACAAGCTTTACTCATCCCTTTAATAGCACCTTCAAACTGCCAGTACACTTCAGGATTGTATGGGTTTCCAAAATTCAAGCAATTGGTAATTGCTGAAGGAACTGCTCCTGTACAAGAAATATTTCTTGCTGCTTCTGCGACTGCTATCTGAGTTCCTATTTCTGGATCATTGTTAACATATCTCGCATTACAGTCAACAGTAAGAGCGATTGCTTTATTTGTCCCTTTGATATTCACTACACCTGCATCAGAAGGTTTATTGGTACACATGTTACCTGTGCCCACCATAGAATCATACTGTTCCCACACCCATCTTTTTGACGCAATGTTTGGCAGTCCCAAAATGGCCGCAGCTATCCTCTTTAGCTTTTCCATATCTGGATCTTCAATATCATCTATGTTAAATTTCTTGTTTTCGGAATAGTATGCTGGCTCCTTTGATTCTCTTTCGTAAATCGGAGCTCCTCCTCCTAATACCAATGAATGAGCAGAAACTTCCGCAACTACTTCTCCTTCCATTGTAAATGTCACTGTATCTCCTTCTACTACCTCTCCTATTTCAACCGCATGAAGATCCCACTTTTCAAAGATATCTTCAACTACCTGTTCTTGTCCTTTGTGCACTACTACCAACATCCTTTCTTGAGATTCGCTCAACAGGATTTCGAATGGTTTCATATCCGCTTGTCTCGTAGGAACTTTATCAAGATTAATCTTCATTCCTACTTCTCCAGCCGCGCTCATCTCAGAAGTAGAACAGGTAATTCCAGCTGCACCCATATCTTGCATCCCTACAACTGCATCTGTTTGTGCAAGTTCTAAAGTTGCCTCCAATAACAGTTTTTCCTGAAATGGATCTCCAACTTGCACTGATGGAAGATCATCGGCAGAATCTGCTGTAATGTCTTTTGAAGCAAATGAAGCTCCTTGAATTCCATCTTTTCCTGTAGATGAACCTACGATATAAACTGGATTCCCTGGCCCTTTAGCAGTAGCTGAAATAATCCTATCTGTGGCTACTATACCAGCACTCATTGCATTTACCAACGGATTCACTTGGTAAGATTCATCAAAGAAAACTTCTCCTCCTACAACAGGCACTCCAAATGAATTTCCATAGTCACCTATTCCTTTCACAACTCCTTCTAATAGCCACTTGGTTTTTTCATTATCTAGCTTACCAAACCTAAGTGAGTTTAGTTGAGCTATAGGACGAGCTCCCATGGTGAAAATATCTCTATTAATACCTCCAACTCCTGTAGCCGCTCCTTGATAGGGTTCAATAGCCGATGGATGATTGTGACTCTCGATCTTAAAAGCACATCCTAATCCATCTCCTATATCTACTAGTCCAGCATTTTCCTCTCCAGCTTCCACTAACATGTGAGGCCCCTTCTTAGGTAATGTCTTTAACCATTTAATAGAGTTTTTATACGAACAATGTTCACTCCACATCACAGAGTAGATACACATTTCTGTGAAATTAGGGGTTCGCCCCATGATCTCCTTGATTTTCTCAAACTCTTCGGGTCTTAGACCCATTTCTACAGCTTGCTCTAATGTAGCTTCTACGGAAACGCTTATTTGACTCATTCGACAGTGCTTTAAATTGCGATGCAAAGATAGAATTTACCTTTAGAACACCTTAAATTTTCTACTGGTGGTTTTATAGGTGTTTTCAACAGCTGAAAATGTACTTTACGTTCTCTTAATTATCCCCTAATTTTGGCTGCATGAGAGTAGTACTTCAACGGGTCGCTGAAGCTTCAGTTTCTATAAATTCCAAAATGGTAGCCTCCATTGAAAAAGGCTATCTCATTTTACTTGGAATTGAGAGTGAAGACACAGAAGAGGACATATCCTGGCTTTGCAAAAAAATAATTCAACTGAGAGTTTTTTCAGATGAAAACGGCAAGATGAACTTGGACATTAAAGAAGTGGGAGGTGAAATCATATTGGTCAGTCAATTTACATTACACGCGAAAACCAAAAAAGGCAACAGACCTTCATATATCAAGGCCGCAAGACCAGAAATCGCCATCCCCCTCTACGAAGAATTCAAAAAAACATTGTCTAACACATTGGAAAAAGAGGTGCTATCTGGAGAGTTTGGTGCAGATATGAAAGTAGCTCTTATCAATGATGGACCAGTGACCATCCTCATCGATTCCAAAAACAAAGAATAAGAACTTTAGCTTTTTTGAAACAACACAGATATTTTTCATGAAACCGGATCTAAATTTATCATTTCACAAAACTTAAAACCACATGACGATCAAAGAAGCTCAACAAAAAACTGATGATTGGATAAAAACCTACGGAGTACGCTATTTCAACGAACTTACAAATATGGCCATTCTTACAGAAGAAGTAGGAGAACTAGCGCGTATAGTCTCTAGAAGGTATGGGGAACAATCAGAAAAAGAATCTGATAAAAACAAGGACTTAGGCGATGAAATGGCCGATGTGTTTTGGGTGCTTTTGTGCATGGCTAATCAAACTGGAATAGATCTAACTACTGCTCTGGAAAAGAACTTTGAAAAGAAAACAAGCAGAGATGCTGACAGGCATATCAACAACAAAAAATTGAGTTGACGCCAGAACTACTTAATAGATTCTGGAATTTCACAAACAGGGATAGGCTGCATCTTATGCTGATTAGCCCCATTAAGTTTTTTATATAATACCATCACTTCTTTCTGTCGCCCTTCCAAATCTGACTCATCTTTTCTCATGCGCAAATACTCCATAGCCCATTCTAACTCTTTATAACTTGCACCAATTTGATCCTCATCAGTTCGGCCATCGTCCCAGAGTCCATCAGTCGGTGCGGCATTTACGATGTCATCTATGACACCAAGCTCTTTGCCTAAAGCCCAAACCTCTGTTTTATATAAATCAGCTATTGGACTTAAATCCACCCCCCCATCTCCATATTTTGTATAAAAACCAACTCCAAAATCTTCTACCTTGTTTCCAGTACCTGCTACCACCAACTTATGATGGCCAGCCATTGCATAGAGGGTTGTCATTCGAAGTCTAGCACGCACATTTGCCATTGTCAAATGATCCTGAATGTTCTGTGGATAGATGCTCTCAGTAGCTTTAAAAGGCTCCGTTAAATCAATAATCTGTCCACTAACATTCTCATAATTCTCCTCCAACCAAGAAATATGTCTTGAGCTTAATTCAAACTGAGATGGTTTTTGATAGATTGGCATGTTCAATACCATCAACTTCTTTCCTGTTCTGGCACACAATGCAGAAGTCACAGCTGAGTCAATACCTCCGCTCACTCCTACTACAAAACCATTTAACCCAGCTTTAATTACATAATCATCTAACCAGTTAACTATATAATCTGCTACACTTTTAGTATTCATTAAAAGAGGATTCCGGCTGTTAACATAAAGTGATTGGAGAAAGATTTTAAATCAAGCCCCTTAGGCTGTCCTTCCTCAAACACAGGCTGCCCATTATCATCTTGCTGAATTCCTTTTCCTCTTAAAACATCTGTAAGTCCATTATTATATGTCAAACCAAACATTAGCGACGTACTACCACTTAATGAGTAATCAATTCCAGCGGCTATTATCAAAGACGCTCGTACAGGAACTATATCATCAGAGATATCTAGATTCTCATCCGTTAAATCTGCTTTTTCGCTTGACTCCCAATTTGGGTCACCAGCTTTACGCTCGGAAATGAATTTCAAATCATCTTCTCCACGCACATTTGTTGTAAATCCAAGTCCCAAACCAAACTGCCCCCAATAAGTGATATATCCAATCTCACTGGTCCGAAGTTTTATCGTTAGAGGAATCTCAACATACTTCAACTTGTACTTTCTTTTTCTAAGAACAATGTATTCCGTGCTATCATTATCTCTTGCCTCATCATCTAAATAACTCAAAACACCCCCATTTCCGTTGATAGAAAACCCTGTTCCAAAGGCATAGTTTTCAGAAAACATGATATCCGCATTTAACCCGAAACCACCTCTAAGAAGTAATCCGTCACTAATTAAATCATCTGACTTTGGAGTCATCCAGCTTAAATTAGGGTCCACTTTAAATCCAAACTTGAATTTTTTATAATCTCCATCTTCCTGAGAAAGTCCAGAAAAAGCCATAATTGCTGAGAATAATAGTACTGTAAATCGTTTCATTTTATTAGACTTTTAATTTTAAGGGTGTATATGTATTATGATAACAGAATTAACAATCATCTCGGGACTTCTTTTTAGTAGTTGGAAATGCTCAATTCTATATCTTCGCGCCAATATGTTTTTTTTATTTAAAAACCGTTACTCTTCAAAAACGAAGCCAAATCTAGCGTTTTAGCATGAAGAAATACAAAGCACTTATTTTTTTAATCCCACTTTACTTGTTGAATTCCTGTAATAACGATAGGTTGGACATAGATGTTTCAGGAGTTGACTTAAAGCTGGTTACAAAAAGGCTTGACAAGTCCATTTTTCCTATTGATACAGCGAATTTGGGATTAAAGCACGAACAGTTAAAAAAGGAATTCGGCAAATTTGCTGATGTCTACCTTAGTTACATTTTGCAAACTGGAGGGCTTAAAGATTTGAGTACACTTCCTTCTTTAGCGACTGATCCTGTTTATGACCTTGTATTAACAACTCAGGGGGGTATTGACGCTATGGAAAAAGATATTGCTTCACAGATAGAACTATTAGAAAGTAGTTTTAAGCATTTACTATTTTACTTCCCAGAAGCTGAAGTTCCAGCTATCGTCCTCATGAACTCATGGTTTCAATATGGCGTATTCACTACAGACAGCACCCTTGCCATTGGATTAGACTTTTTCGTTCCTGATACAGCGATTCAAAAAGTATACCCTCCTCAGTTTTATGCGTACATGAAGCAAGATATGAAACCCAAATTCATAGCTACAAATGCAATGTATGGCTGGCTATTTAATAAAGTATTTCCAACAAAAGGTGAAGAAAACACTCTTCTTGACCACATGATCTATAAAGGGAAAGTCAGATACTTACTTGAAGCCATGTTCCCCAGCTTAAGCGAATCTGTAATCATGAATTACTCTGAAGAAGAGCTTGAATGGTGTTACAAAAAGCAGCTTGCTGTGTGGAGAGAATTAACTAAAATACAGGCTGACAAAACCTCTTTTCTGTACGAAGAAAAGAAATCAGAAATAAGCAAATGGATATCGCAAGGGCCATTTACCTCAGCACTTTCAGAAGAAGCTACGGATAGAATGGGAGAATGGATAGGGCTTCAGATGATTCGCGATTTCATGCGAGAAAACCCAGAAGTTTCTATCAACGAGATGCTTGAAATCAATTCCAGAAAAATTTTCAAATATTACAATCCAAAGAGGTAATTTAATCCAAACACATGGCAGACGGAATAGTAAAGAATAGCGAAATAAAAATCACTGTAGGATTGGACGAAAATCATGTTCCTGAAAAAATTCATTGGACTGCAAGCGATGGAGGGATTGATGGGTTATGTAACGCTTTCATGTTGTCTGTATGGGATCCAAAAGATGAAAACACCTTAAGAATCGATCTCTGGAATAAAGAGATGAAGGTTGATGATATGAAACGTTTTGCGCACCAGACTTTGGCTACTATGGCAGATACATTTGAACGTGCTACTGGCGAAAAAGAAGCTGCTAAAATGCTGACAGAATTCTCCAGAACATTTGCAGAGAAGTTGAAACTGATAGGCTAGGCGGAACTTTAAGAAAGTAAAAAATCCACGCAGCAAATTCTTAATATTCAGATCAACTAAATTTAAAATGATTGGGATTGGTCATTCAAAACCATCATTGATTTTCCCTATGAAACCTAATAACTCTTCTTTTCCAAGATATTTTTCAGAAGACGTTACAAATATTTGAGGCAGTTCTTCCCATACTTTCAGCATCTGTGTTTTGTAGGCCTCTAAGAAAGTATCCCTCTCTAGTGATTTTAGTTTATCCGTCTTGGTAAACACTATCACAAATGGAATCTCATTTTCGCCCAACCATTCCATAAACTCCAAATCAATCGTTTGAGGCTCGTGACGACTGTCAATAAGCACAAAGGTGCAGAGTAAGTTGTCTCTGTTTTTAAGATATCCAGTAATAAAACCCAACCACTTATTCTTGAGTTTCACGGGGACTTTAGCAAAGCCATACCCAGGAAGATCTACCAAATACCAGGGGTCTGATGTCTTTTCATTTACAAGAAAGTGATTGATCAATTGAGTTTTCCCTGGCCTCTGAGAAGTTTTGGCTAAATTTTTTTCATTGCAAAGCATGTTAATCAGTGAACTCTTCCCCACATTACTTCTGCCAATAAATGCATACTCTGGCATATCAAGGCTGGGGCACTTATTAATGTCCTTGTTACTAACAACAAACTTGGCTGATTTTATTTCCATGATTTGAAACGACCTTTTAGTTGGTCCAATTAATAATTACTCTGTATGGCCTCGCAGGCTGATAGATCTTTTTCAATGCAAAAAAAAGTCCAAATCACTTACCACTAACATATTTGGCAGCCGATTGTGCAAATTCAATCCACTTATCTGAATAATCAAAAGGAACCTGAACCCATTCTTTCATTGGCCTTCTCTTTCCAGACGGGTCAAATAATTGCGAACCATCTAAGCTCAAAGCATCACTGTGCATCTCTCCGGAAAGCTTGAAAACCATCTCTTTTTGAAAAAAACAAACGAAGGCTTTGCCCCCAATTTTAAAACAAGGCTTTCCAAACATTTGACTTTGCTCTGAACCACTGACCAACTTCCCTACAGAATAAAATAACTCCTCTTTTATCATTGTTTTATTTCCACCTTCTTAGCTTAGATTCCACTTGCCTCTAACCACTCATCCAAATATAAATTGAATTTCTCAGGATGTTCCATCATAGGAGCATGTCCACAGTTATCTATCCAATAAATCTGGCTGTTCTCCATTTTCTCATGAAATTCCTTCGCTACTTCTGGAGGGGTGATTGTATCGTTCTTTCCCCAAATAAGGCAAACCGGCATTTTCATGTTTTTTATGTCCTTTCCCATGTTATGACGAATAGCTGATTTGGCAATTGCCAAGACTCGAATTACTTTATGTCTGTCATTCACCATACTGTAGCATTCATCCACCAATTCGTCAGTTGCATGTCTTGGATCATAAAACGTAACCTCTACTTTCTTTCGAATGAATTCTTTGTCCTCTCTTCTTGGAAACGAACTTCCGAACGCATTCTCATACAACCCACTACTCGCTGTAAGAATAAGTGAATTCACTCTACTTGGATTCGCTTTTGTAAAAACCAACGCAATGTGTCCGCCCAAAGAATTACCAAGTAGATTCGCTTTTTCTATCCGCTTATGGTCTAAAAACTCCTTTAAGAATTTCGCCAAATTTTTCACATTGGTATTAATAATTGGCAACTCATAAAGCGGGAGTATCGGAATAATCACAGAATACCTTTGTTTAAAATGCTCCACCACATGCTCATAATTACTCAAAGCTCCAAACAACCCATGAAGCAAAATCAAGTTAGGCCCTGAGCCCTCTTGCAAATACTTGAATTTGCCGTCTTCTTTTAATTCGTAATCCATATTATCTCAAATGTAATCAAATTCATTTGCGCTGCAATTTTTCTATTTAAAAATACACCTATGACTCATCTAAAAGCCCTCTATCGACTGTTATACATATCATTTATACTCTACATCTAGTTCCACTCAAACACGATATGCTTATACACCTTCACGTTTAACTTTTCCACAAAGTGGGAAATAGTGGTAGAAAGTGTCACATTGTGGTAAATTAATTTTATTTTTACACTCCAATGTTCAAAACATGTTGAATTTACTAGGAGAATATGACTGTAAGGTGGACTCAAAAGGTCGCCTCATGTTTCCAGCGAAGCTAAGAAAGCAGCTGGAGCCTGTACTCAGTCATGGATTAGTAATCAACAGGGACATCTTCGCAAAGTGTTTAGTGCTTTACCCAAAGCCAGAATGGGACAAGGTGAACGAGGAGATGAGTCGATTAAGTAGATACAATCGTTCTCACCAGCAGTTTCAAAGAAGGTTTATGAATGGGGCTACTTCCTTAGAGCTTGATTCGGCAGGAAGAATGTTGATCCCTGCCACACTCTTAGAATACGCTGGAATTGATCCAAAAAACACCAAAGAAGTGAAGGTGAATGGCATCGGACAAAAAATTGAACTGTGGAGTAAGCCGGCTTATGAAGCAGAAACCCTTAACCAAGGAGATGATTTCGGTGATTTAGCAGAACAAGTGCGACAAGACTTGGACGACGCTTCCCAATCTAAATTGAACTAATAAGAGATGGAAAAAGAAGCCTATCATATTCCGGTATTGCTTCAACCCTCCATAAATGGATTGGACATCAACCCAAACGGGGTTTATGTGGATGTCACCTTCGGTGGAGGCGGGCATTCAATTGAAATCTTGAAATCACTTGACAAAGGGAAATTGATCGCTTTCGATCAAGATCCAGACGCAAAGAAGAATCTTCCAGACGATGATCGAATTCTTTTCATAGACCAAAATTTCAGGTTTATGAGAAATTTCCTTCAATTTAATGGGATCACTCAAGTAGACGGCATCCTAGCTGACTTAGGAGTGAGTTCTCATCAATTTAATGTCGATACACGCGGATTCTCCACTAGAACAAACGGTCCTCTAGATATGAGAATGAGTCAAAACGGTTCTAAAACCGCAGAACACATTGTAATGACTTATTCGGAAGAACAACTCAAACGAATGTTCTGGCTTTACGGAGAACTGAAAAATGCCGGAAGAATAGCACGTCAACTTATTCTAAAGAGAGGGGAAATTAAGATCAACACTACTGATTTACTGAAAGAAGCTCTTCTACCTGTGACTCCAAAATTTGATGATTACAAATTTCTAGCACAAGTATTCCAAGCACTGCGAATTGAAGTGAACGAGGAACTTTCAGCATTGGAAGAATTGCTTCAGCAAAGTGTAGAAGTGCTAACACCAGAAGGCAGATTGGTGGTCATTTCTTATCACAGCTTGGAAGACCGGATGGTTAAAAATTTTATGCGTTCAGGGAACATTGAAGGCAAACAGGAGAAAGATTTCTATGGGAACCTTATCAGACCCCTAGAACCCGTCAACAGGAAACCACTTATTCCTGATCCAAGTGAAATAGAGAAAAACAATAGAGCACGAAGCGCCAAACTAAGAGTAGCGCAAAAAAATAAATGAACAGGATTAAACAAAAAGAAAAACCTAAGCAGACCAAAAAGAAATCAGCACTTTCAAAAAGTGTGAACTGGCTTCTTAATGGTGAATTCTTGGTGAAAGGCGGCATCAATCAAATGCCCTTCATCTTGTTTCTGACTGGAATTTTCTTGTTCCACATTTGGTGGGTTTACTTCTCAGAAAACACGATCAGAGACATTTCTGATAAAACAAAAGAATTACACGAAGTAAAATCTGAATACAACACAGTGATTTCAAACGAAGAAAGCAAAACGCAACTTTCAAATATGCTTAAGAGCTCTCAAAGTATTGATTTAAAAAAGCCTACTCATAGCCCGGAGATTCTGGAATGAAAAACGTAAAGAACATATCGATCAAGGTTTGGGTAATGTACATACTCATCTCTACTCTTGCGTTAAGCATTGCCGTAAAGGTTTTTGCTATTCAATTCTTTGCAGAAGAATCATGGGAAATACAGGCTCAAGAGTCTGCGGTGCAAAAAAGAGAAATACAACCAACAAGAGGTCAAATTTTTTCTTCTGACAAACTGCTATTGGCCACTTCGATTTCTGAGTTTGATGTCCGTTGGGACAGCCAAGCTCCAACTATGGAAGACCAGGAACTACTTACATACATCGACTCTGCTAGTTTCGCATTAACCACCTTGTTCCCAGAAAAATCTTCGAGTGAAATCAGAGAGGATTTTCAATCTGCTCTTAGGACCAAAAACAGATATCAACTTATCAAGAGAAATGTAGATTTTCTTCAGAAAAAGGAAATAGAGAACATGCCTTTCTTCAACATGGGTAGGTTTAAAAGCGGGTTCATTTTCGTAGAAAAAAGAAAACGAGAAAAGCCTCTAGGAAAACTAGCCAACAGAACAATTGGTGTTCACAGAGAAAACCAGAAAGTTGGACTTGAGCGCGCATATGATGATGAACTTTCAGGTGAGATTGGCTACAGATTGGAGGAAAAGATTGCAGGGAATGTTTGGAAGCCAATTTCTGATGAGTACATCCAAAGACCTGTTGAAGGAGCGGATGTCATCAGTTCTATCCATTCTGAAATTCAAGATATAGCTACTACGTCATTAGAAAATATGCTACAAAAGCATGACTGTGAATGGGGAGTAGCTATAGTAATGGAAGTGGAGACAGGGTACATTAAAGCAATGGCCAACCTTACAAAGCATGTCGACAAAAAAACTGAAGAAGTAAGCTATCAAGAAAGAGTGAATCAAAGCATCCTCACTCGAACAGAGCCAGGCTCCACCTTCAAGCTACCTTCTTTATTAGCAGCTATAGATGAGGGTCTTATAGACATTTCCGATTCAGTACAAACGGGAAATGGGATCACTAAGTTTTACGGTGTTACCATGAAGGATTCTGATTGGGACAAGGGAGGATCAGGAACCATTAGCATTCAGGAAGCATTTGAAAAGAGTTCAAATGTTGGTTGCGCATTGGCTCTACAGCGTGCTTATAAGAAAAATCCTCAAAACTATTTAGACAAACTTTCTTCAATGGGAGTTTACAACAAGTTAAACTTGAGTTTTGCTGGAGAACAATCTCCAATCATTAAATCATCTACTGGAGATAAAGGATGGTCTGGAATCAGTCTTACGCAAATGGCTATTGGCTACGAAGTGCAATGTTCTCCACTTCAAACATTGAGTTTCTACAACACAATAGCCAACAATGGGCGTATGATGAAACCCTTATTTGCGGAAGCCCTTTCCAGAAGAGGTGAAGTTTTCAAGACGATAGACCCAGAAGTGCTTCAAGAAAAAATACTAAGTAATTCTACGATAAGAGACGCTCAGGAAATGATGGCAGGAGTTGTATTAAGAGGCACAGCAAAACGCGTCCTGAAAAACAATTATTACTCTGTAGCTGGTAAAACAGGGACAGCATGGGCAGCAGTGGACGGATCCTATGCTAACAAAAAATACCAAGCCTCATTTTGCGGATACTTTCCGGCTGAAAAACCGAAATATTCCTGCGTGGTGGTTGTATTCAACCCTCAAAGCGGAACTTATTATGGAAGCGCATTAGCTGCACCAGTGTTTAGAGACATCGCAGACATGATGTATACCAAAGAGTTTTTCACATCGGAGGTTGCTGATAAAGAAATTTCTACAACCCGACTTCCTGCTTCTAAAGATGGACATCAGATTGAATTATCCGCAGTATATAACCACCTAGGAGTGAGATATGAATCTTCTGAAAAAGATGCCAAATGGATTTTCACAGAAACGGGTGAAGAAAGTGTAGCTATTCAACCTAAAACTATAAGCAAGGATAAAATGCCATATGTAGTGGGCATGGGATTAAAAGACGCCCTATATCTATTGGAGTCCCTTGGACTTACGGTGCAGATTTCAGGACATGGGACTGTAAAAAAGCAAAGCGTCAAATCGGGTACTAGTCTCAAAGGTATTTCAACAGTGAACTTACAAATGAGTCATAAAAACTAAGTGAAAACATTAAAAGACATATTATATAAAGCTGGCTCGATAGAGATTCAAGGCAATACCAATGTAGCAGTAAACGGGATCACTGCTGACTCACGGGAAGCTTCAAAGGACTTCATCTTTGTAGCAGTTAAAGGAACTCAAGTAGACGGGCATTTATATATCGATAAGGCCATTGGACTTGGAGCTTCAATAATTGTATGCACAACAATTCCCGCAAATCCTTTACCTCATGTTACTTATGTAAAAGTTGAAAACTCTGCACATGCCTTAGGTATATGTGCTGCCAATTTTTATGACAACCCAAGTGAAAACATTAAAGTAATTGGAGTCACTGGAACAAACGGCAAAACCACTATCACAACACTATTGTTTAATCTATTTACAGAACTTGGATACAACGTTGGGCTACTATCAACAGTGGTTAATAAAATTGGAAAGAGAGAAATTCCTTCCACTCATACAACACCTGACTCAGTTTCATTACAAGCACTGTTAGCCACAATGGTTGAATCAGGATGCGAATACTGCTTCATGGAGGTAAGTTCTCATGCTTTAGCGCAAAAAAGGACTTCAGGAATCGACTTCTCTGGAGCTTTATTCAGTAATATTTCACACGATCATTTAGACTATCATAAAACATTCAAGGAATACATCTACGCCAAGAAACTGTTATTCGACGGATTGAGTAAATCAGCTTTTGCCATTTACAACGAAGATGATCAGAATGGAGAAGTGATGGTTCAGAATTGCAACGCTAAAATCAGATCATTCGCCTTAAAAACAATGGCGGATTACAAAGCCAAGATATTAGAGAATCTCATCTCAGGTTTACACCTCAACATTGACGGGAATGAACTCTATTCTAAATTAATAGGACAGTTTAATGCATCCAATTTATTGGCTGTTTATGCGATTACTCAAGAATTGGAACAAGACAAATTCGAAGTGCTTACAAAGTTATCCTCTTTGAATTCTGTAGAAGGAAGGTTTCAGCAAATGACCAGCGACAAGCAGATAATGGCAGTTGTTGATTACGCGCATACGCCCGACGCACTAATGAATGTCCTAAAAACCATTAAGACACTTCGTTCAGGAAACGAACAAGTGATTACAGTTGTAGGATGTGGTGGAGATAGGGATAAAGCCAAGCGACCAGAAATGGCAAAGATCGCGGCTGAGTTCAGTAACAAATTAGTTCTGACCTCTGATAATCCAAGATCAGAATCAGCAGAAGAAATTATAAAAGACATGGCAGCTGGCTTGGATCCAAACGCAATGGCTAAAACGCTTCAAATAACAGATAGAAAAGAAGCCATCAAACTGGCATGCACACTAGCCCAACCAATGGACATCATTCTTATCGCTGGAAAGGGGCACGAGAAATACCAAGAAATAAATGGAGTAAAATACCCATTTGATGATTTCGAAACAGTAGAAACCACCTTTAAAATGCTTCACAAGTAATGTTATATCATCTATTTGACTATCTAAATAACGCGTATGATTTTGCTGGAGCTGGCTTGTTCAAGTTCCTATCCTTCAGAGCTGCTTTGGTGATTATTACATCGCTCACAATTTCTATGTTTTTTGGTAAGAGCCTAATCAATTGGATCAGAAACAAGCAGGTAGGAGAAACAATAAGGGATCTTGGCTTAGAGGGACAAATGGAGAAAGCAGGCACACCTACAATGGGAGGAATCATCATTCTTCTAGCCATCCTGCTGCCAACAGTTTTATTCGCAGATCTTACCAATATTTACATACAAGTAATGCTGGTAGCTACAGTTTGGTTTGGTGCCATAGGGTTCATCGACGATTACATTAAGGTATTCAAAAAAAACAAAAAAGGACTTGCTGGAAAATTCAAAATTATGGGGCAGGTCGTGGGTGGAATCCTTATTGGGTCCATGCTGTATTGCAGTCCAGATGTGACAATCAAAGAAAAAATAATAGATACTCCCACTCCTCATATTGAAGAAGTAATCAGTCAATCCGAAGGAACAAACAATCCAACTGTTTGGAAAGAATCGAAATCCTTTAAGACCACTATCCCATTCGTTAAACACAACGAATTTGACTACATCTGGTTAATCAGTTGGATCGGAGATTCTGCCAAAGATTTCTTGTGGATCATTTTCATTCCTGTGGTTATCATTATCGTTACTGCAGTTTCCAATGGCGCCAACATGACTGATGGATTAGATGGATTGGCTACCGGTACCTCAGCTATAATAGGGTTAACACTGGTAATATTCGCCTACGTATCTGGGAATTACATCTTTGCCGATTACCTCAATATCATGTATATCCCTCTATCGGGAGAGCTCGTGATTTTTGGAGCCGCGTTCGTAGGGGCTTGTATCGGTTTCTTATGGTACAACTCATACCCCGCACAAGTGTTTATGGGAGACACCGGAAGCCTGGCGCTTGGTGGAATCATAGCTGTATTTGCTATAGCCATCAGAAAGGAGTTATTGATTCCCCTATTGTGCGGAATATTTCTAGTAGAGAATTTATCAGTGATGCTACAAGTTTCCTACTTCAAATACACAAAGAAAAAAACTGGAGAAGGAAAACGAGTATTTCGTATGGCTCCACTACACCATCACTATCAAAAGCTGGGATTCCATGAATCTAAGATTGTCTCTCGCTTTTGGATTGTAGGAATTATGCTAGCTGTACTAACAATTGTGACATTAAAAATCCGATAGAAGAAATTGATCAACAATAAAAACATAGTGATTCTAGGCGGTGGCGAAAGCGGCACTGGTGCAGCTGTCTTAGCCAAGAAGCACGGCTATGCTGTATTCCTATCAGACTATGGTACGATCAAAGATCAATACAAACAACTCTTGAATGAATCTTCAATACACTGGGAAGAAGGAACTCATTCTAAAGAACAAATGCTGGACGCTTCGGAGGTGATAAAAAGTCCTGGCATTCCCGAATCCTCGCCAATAGTCAATTACTTCAAAGAAAAAGGCATTCCTATAGTTTCTGAAATTGAATTTGCGGCACGCTACACCCAAGGTAAACTTATCGGGATCACAGGCACCAATGGAAAAACAACAACGACTCTACTCACTTATCATATTCTTAAGAATGCGGGATTAAACGTAGGCTTAGCAGGAAACGTTGGACAGAGTCTTGGGCTTCAATTAGCTAAAGAAGATAAAGATTACTGGGTCATCGAACTTAGTAGTTTTCAGCTGGATGGAATGTTTGAAACGAAATTAGACATCGCCATCCTCCTCAATATTACGCCAGATCATCTGGACAGATATGACAATGAATTACAGAATTACATTGATTCTAAATTCAGAATCATTCAAAATCATACTTCGACAGAGGCCTTTATATACTGGGCCGAAGACGAAGTCATTACTAAGAATTTACAAGAAAAAGGGTATTCAGGAAGAGCTTATCCCTTTTCACTAAACCAACCCACAGAAAGCGCTCAGGAAGGTGCTCATGTGGACAATAATCAATTAATAATTAACCTCAAATCCCCCTTAAAAATGTCTATTCAGGATTTAGCGTTACAAGGCAGACACAACATGATGAACTCCATGGCTGCTGCAGTAACAGGAAAACTTCTAGACCTCAGAAATGAGAGTATCAGAAACAGTTTAACCGATTTTGACACGGTAGAGCACCGTTTAGAATTAGTGGCCAAAGTTAATGGTGTGAAATTCATCAATGACTCAAAAGCTACAAATGTAAATTCCACTTGGTATGCCCTTGAAAGTCAAAAAGAGCAAGTTATCTGGATAGTGGGTGGTGTAGACAAAGGAAATGACTACACTGACCTCCTTCCATTAGTGGCCGAAAAGGTGAAAGCAATTATTTGTCTGGGAACAGACAACAAAAAGCTGCTCGAAACATTTGGTGATAAAGTAAAATTCATTCACGAAGTTCAATCAGCCAAAGATGCCGTAGATGTGGCGTACCAAGTAGCTTTTAAAGGCGAAACCGTATTACTTTCTCCAGCATGTGCCAGCTTTGATCTATTCGAAAATTATGAAGATAGAGGTAGAAAGTTCAAAAAGGCTGTAAAGGCTTTATAGAAAAACACTCAGAAATGCAGCATATTATAAGTAAGTTAAAAGGGGATAAAGTCATTTGGATGGTGACTATATTTTTAGCATTGTACTCTCTTCTGGCAGTGTACAGTGCTACCGGTGCGCTTGCTTATCGACATGACAGTTCGCTGAAGTACCTAATAAAACATGGAGTCATGTTGGCTGCAGGTATAGCAGTGATATATTGGGTACATCAGGTGAAATTCAAGTATTTCTCAAGAGTCAGTCAATTACTCATATGGGTTGCTGCGGGACTTTTACTTGTTACGTTACTTTTCGGGTTGAACATTAACGGTGCTAGTAGGTGGATTAAAATCCCTATTATCAATCAGAACTTTCAGACCTCTGACTTTGCTAAGATTATACTCATCATGTTTGTAGCTAGAATGCTCACAGTGAAGAGAACAAAGCTCCATAGTTTTAAGGAAGGTGTATTACCCATTCTAATTCCTGTGACTGGAATCTGTGCATTAATATTCCCAGCTAACTTTTCCACCGCCGCATTGTTATTTGGAGTCTGCCTGTTACTAATGTATATCGGTGGAGTGCATATAAAGCATATATCAGCAATTGTTGGGACCGCATTGTTGGGATTGGTACTAATGTTCACTGTCTATAAAATCAATCCTCAACTCGTTCCAGGAAGAGCAAGTACATGGATGTCTCGAATAGAGATGTTTGCAAAAGGGGAAAGTAGTTCTGAAACAGCCACTGATTATCAAACTGAAGAAGCCAAAGCAGCGATTTATCGTGGAGGGATCCTCCCTTCACCCCCAGGAACAGCTCACGCAAGAAACAGTATGCCACACGCTTATTCTGATATGATCTATGCTTTCATTATCGAGGAATATGGATCTATTTTCGGAGGACTGGGAATTCTAATGCTATATCTTATTTTCTTCTACAGAAGTATTCGCATAGCTATCAAATGCCCTCGTCACTTTGGTGGGCTTTTGGCCTTAGGGTTTAGTATGCTATTAGTATTTCAAGCATTTATTAATATGGCAGTATCCGTAAATATTATCCCAGTTACGGGACAGCCGCTACCTCTAGTTTCCATGGGAGGAACCTCTATTCTATTTACCTGCTTCGCCATAGGTGTCATACTCAGTGTCAGCAGAAGTGTATTTGACGAAGATTATAAATTTGAACCTACAAAGGAGAAAAAACAAGCGAACCCAATAAAGAAGAAAGAAATAAAATCAGAAAAAGGAGGAGAGCATGTCTTTGCTTAAAGTAATCATATCTGGAGGAGGAACTGGTGGACATATTTTTCCCGCCATTGCCATCGCTGACGAAATTAAAAAGAGGCATAAAGATGCCGAAATTCTATTCGTTGGTGCCAAGGGAAGAATGGAAATGACAAAAGTTCCAGAAGCAGGATATAAAATAGAAGGCTTATGGATCAGTGGAATTCAAAGGAAGCTTACACTGTCCAATTTATCCTTTCCATTTAAGCTAATTTCAAGTTTATGGAAAGCTAATTCTATTCTAAAGAAATTCAAACCTAATGTTGCCATTGGTGTTGGAGGCTATGCCTCAGGGCCACTTTTAAAGCGAGCCAATTCACGAAAAGTAAAAACTGTGCTACAGGAACAAAATTCATTTCCAGGAATCACAAACAAATGGCTCGCCGGTAAAGCAGACAAAATATGTGTTGCTTATCCAAACATGGAACGATGGTTTCCAATAGAAAAAATTCAAATTACAGGAAATCCAGTAAGAGCGTTAATTGCCAACGCAGAAGTTTCAAAAGAAGCAGCTCTTACACATTTCGGACTCGATTCATCAAAAAAAACAATTCTCGCTGTTGGAGGGAGCTTGGGAGCATCAAGCATTAACTTCGCATTATCCACTTGGGCATCGGTTATTATAGGCCAAGGCTATCAGCTTATATGGCAGTGCGGCAAAAGATTTGAAGATCACATTCCTGAGATGATCTCAAACATACACTCTGGATTAGTGCTTACCACCTTTATTAAAGAAATGGATTACGCTTATGCTGCTGCAGATGTAATCATATCCAGAGCTGGAGCCATGTCTATTAGTGAACTTTGTTTGGTTGGTAAGCCGGTCATTCTCATCCCGTCTCCAAACGTAAGCGAAGATCATCAAACCAAGAATGCACGAGCACTATCGGATGTAGGCGCAGCCATCCTACTGAAAGACAGCGATGCCAACAAGGGTCTATTTGATACACTATCTCCACTAATGAAAGATGACAATAAGCTGGCCTCTATGAGTGAGAACATAAAAGAATTGGCCAAACCAAATGCCACTAGTGACATCGTTGATCAAATAGAACAACTACTTAAATGATGACAGCTGAAAAAAACATATCGGTAAATCATATTGAGCTAGAAACAATAAAGGAAGTGTATTTCATTGGAATTGGGGGAATAGGTATGAGTGCCTTAGCCAGATACTTCAATTCAATAGGGAAAGATGTACACGGTTATGACAAAACTCAGACGGAACTGACCAACAGTCTAGAATCAGAAGGAATAAATATTCATTTTGAAGATAATGTAAGTCAAATTCCAGAGAGCATAAAAACAATGGACAAAACAAATGTCCTAGTAGTATATACTCCTGCTATTCCAAACTCACATCAAGAATTAAAGTATTTAAAAAATAACGCCTTTACCATTCTCAAAAGATCACAAGCTCTTGGAATAATCGTCAGCAATACTAAAGGCTTAGCCGTAGCTGGTACACATGGGAAAACCACCACAAGTTCTATTCTAGCTCACATTCTTAAAGAATACAACGAACCCATAAGTGCATTTTTGGGAGGAATAGCTTCTAACTTCAATTCCAACTTTATTCATGAAAAAGGAGCCATCACCTCTGTAGTAGAGGCAGATGAATATGATAGAAGCTTTCTTACACTGCATCCTTGGGGAGCTATTATCACATCTACTGACGCAGATCATTTGGATATTTATGGAGAGAAAGATGCCTTGTTACAGTCTTTTAAGGAATTTATAAATCAAACTTCAGACGCACTTATTGTCAACGAACGAATTTCAGGTCAACTTAGTTATTCAGGAAATGCAACATTTAGAACCTATGGATGGAACTCTTCGGCAGATTATCAAATCACCTCGAGGACTCTTGAGAACGGTTCCTTTAAACTGAACATCAAAACTCCATCTGGGCACTTTGAAGACATCGTTTTTCCTATGGCAGGAAAACACAACTGCGAAAATGCACTAGCTGCCTTGGCGCTGGCCTCTGAATATGGATTAAACACAAAAAAACTCGCCGCTGGTCTTGAATCTTTTCAAGGAATTAAAAGACGCTTTGAAACGCTTGTAAACACTTCCGACCACGTGTATATCGACGACTATGCGCATCACCCAACTGAGCTAGACGCTGCGATCTCAGCTGCTAAGGAATTACATCCTCTAAGAAGATTAGTCGGTATTTTTCAACCCCACCTGTACAGTAGAACCAGAGATTTTGCCACTAAATTTGCCAAGAGTCTCTCCAACCTAGATCAGCTCATTCTGCTAGACATATATCCAGCCAGAGAACTTCCAATTCCAGGAGTAACCAGCGAATGGTTATTGGAAAAAGTGACTACAGAAAAGTTACTTCTTTCAAAGGCAGAGAGCATTAAATGGGTTAAAGAAAATCAACCTTCACTCCTACTCACACTTGGGGCGGGAGATATTGATCAATTAATACAACCTATAAAACAAATACTCTCATGAAGAAAATTTGGAGAAAAATAGGAATAACAGCATCCGTAATTGTGGTAATAATGCTTACCGCATTTGCCTTTAATACTCAATCGGAAATAAAATGCTGGGCAATGGAAATTGATCTTAAAGTGAGAAGTACAGACGCCTTAATCACTGAAAAACAGATCGAAAAGAGAATATTCGAAATAGGTACACCTATCATTGGCGCCAAGCTTGATGATATCAACTTGACTAAGATTCAAACGACCTTATTAGCCAACCCTCTTATCAAAAATTCCACTGTTCATAAAACTGTTGATGGAAAACTGAGAGTCTGCGCAGAACAGCGAGTACCGTTTCTTAGAATTATAAATACAGAAGGAGTGAGTTTCCTAGTAGATAAAGATGGTGTTAAAATGCCAACCTTACCAAGCGGGAACCCACGACTAATGCTATTTACAGGAAAGATTGACGAATCTCTTGATGGTACTACCATTTCACTACTCAATGTGAACAATGAAATGCGTGAATCATCCATTTTAGATGAAATTTTCCTAGTAGCCACTTTTTTGGAAACGTCTGATTTCTGGAAAAACCAAGTGGAGCATGTGTACGTGAATGACACAAAAGAATTCGAACTGATCCCACGGGTGGGCAGTCATAAGGTTCTTTTAGGTGCTGCCGAAGATATTGAAGATAAATTCAACCGATTGGAAGTCTTTTACAAAGAGACAATCGGAAAAAAAGATTGGAATAAATATACCACAGTTGATTTACGATTTAAAGATCAGGTGGTGTGCAAAGAAATTAACTATTAACCTGTAAAGACTTTAAACATGTCAGAAATAGTAGTAGGACTGGACATAGGAACCACTAAAATCGCCTGCCTTGTAGGTAGACAAAATCAACATGGAAAAATCGAAATCCTAGGAATGGGAGTTTCGGAATCCGTTGGTGTCACTCGAGGAGTTGTATCCAATATCGAGAAAACTGTCGCCTCCATAAAGGCAGCCGTGGCAGAAGCTGAAAAGAATTCAGACGTAGAGATTAATGTAGTGAATGTCGGTATAGCTGGTCAACACATTAACAGCCTTCAGCATAGAGGTATCAAAATGCGTAATAGCCTTGAAAATGAAATTTCCAAAATGGACATTGACGAGCTAATAGACGATATGTATAAGCTGGTTATGCTGCCCGGAGAGGAGATTATTCATGTGCTTCCACAAGAGTTTATAGTGGATAACGAACAAGGAATCAGAGATCCTATAGGAATGTCTGGGGTAAGACTTGAGGCAAACTTTCACATTATCACTGGCCACATAGCTGCCGCTCAAAACATCTATAAGTGCGTTGCAAAATCTGGTCTCACAGTAGATCAACTGATTTTGGAACCATTGGCCTCCAGCGAAGCCGTGCTTAGTCAAGAGGAAAAAGAAGCTGGAATT
Organism: Flavobacteriales bacterium; assembly: GCA_965224545.1. GTDB lineage: Bacteria > Bacteroidota > Bacteroidia > Flavobacteriales_D > Sanyastnellaceae > ASP10-05a. The sequence goes on from CBDCZM010000001.1 coordinate 1,403,453, forward strand.
GTTTTAGTTGACATTGGTGGTGGAACCACAGATATGGCCATTTTCCAAGATGGTATTATTCGACACACGGCGGTGATCCCGTTTGGAGGAAATATTATTACTGAAGACATCAAGAAAGGGTGTACTATTATGAAAAACCAAGCAGAAGCCTTGAAGAAAAAATTCGGATCTGCAATCGCCAGCGAAAACAATGAAAATGAGATCGTCTGTATTCCTGGCTTAAGAGGAAGAGAACCCAAGGAGATTTCACTTAAAAATCTGGCCAACATTATAGAAGCTAGAATGTCCGAAATTATTGAACACATCTACTACGAGATAAAAAACAGTGGATTTGAAAAAGAACTTATCGGAGGTATTGTAGTCACTGGAGGTGGATCACAATTGAGACATATTACTCAACTGTTTGAATTTATTACTGGAATGGATTGCAGAATTGGATATCCAAATGAACATTTATACAAGGCTCCAAATGAGGACGTTGTAAAACCGACATATTCTACTGGTGTTGGTTTAGTAATGAAAGGGTTTGAAAACGGCGTTAGCCCAAGCCCAGATGAGGTTGTAAAAAAACAACAAGGAGAAAGTAGAAAAGGTGCTATGAAATTCTTAGAAAATATCAAAGCATGGTTTGAAAATGAAGAAGAATAAAAACTAACAATTTTAGAAATTGTTTATGGATAAAAACAGAAAGAATTTGGCCGAAAGACCGAAACCTTTTTGCTTATTCGCGGACTCTTTTTAGTGTTTGTTAAACACGATTAGATTATACAACACATAAACCCAAAGTCATGAGTGAAAATACAGCAGACATAATGAGATTTGAGCTACCTACTGAGCACAACTCAATCATTAAAGTCATAGGTGTTGGTGGAGGTGGTAGCAATGCCGTCAATTACATGTATGAACAAGGCATAAATGGAGTGGACTTCGTAGTGTGTAATACTGATGCTCAATCTTTAGACCACAGTCCTGTCCCGTTGAAAATCCAATTAGGAGCAACTCTAACTGAAGGAAGAGGTGCCGGAGCAATCCCTGAAGTAGGAAGGAATGCCGCTGTAGAAAATTTAGACGATGTCATGAAGATATTGACTAAGAACACCACTATGGTTTTCGTTACTGCAGGAATGGGAGGTGGAACTGGAACTGGTGCAGCTCCAATTATAGCAAAAGCCGCAAAGGATCTTGGAATCTTAACTGTAGGTATCGTGACTGTTCCATTTATGTTTGAAGGTAGAAAAAGAAAAAATCAAGCAGAGCAGGGACTCAAAGAAATGAGAGATTCTGTAGATACACTACTAGTTATCAAAAATGACAAACTAAGAGAACTCTATGGAAATCTAACGCTTAGAGATGCATTCTCACATGCCGATGAGGTATTATGTACCGCTGCAAAAGGCATTGCTGAAGTAATCACTCTCACAGGAGAAGTGAACGTAGATATGAATGACGTCAACACTGTAATGAAAAATAGTGGTGTGGCGATAATGGGATCAGGAAAAGCATCTGGTGAAGATAGAGCGATGACAGCTGTAACTGAAGCATTAGAATCACCTCTTCTCAACGACAACGATATCACTGGTGCTGAATTTGTTCTTCTTAATGTTACGCATGGAAGTGATGCCGTAACAATGGATGAAGTAATGGAAGTCACTGATTACATACAAGATAAAGCAGGTCAAAGCGCCGAAGTTATTTGGGGATATGGAGAAGACACATCTCTTGGTGATGATCTTTGTGTAACAGTAATTGCTACTGGATTCTCTTCTGCCCAAATAATATCAGGAATACCTGCTGTGGCACCAGAGATTAAAAAATTCTCATTAGAAGATAAAGAACCTCAACAGATTACAGCACCTATAGCAAAACCAACAATCCCAGTAGATGAGGCTTTAAAGCTTGAAGAAGATTCCTTCAACCAGCCATTTTTAAAGCCTCAAACAGAAGATGTTACTACTCAAGCCCCTATGCCACCAGTAGTTAATGAAGCTCCAGAATGGTTAGAACAAGTGGAAAGCACTGAAGATGTAGTCGATGATACTCTTTCAATGGATTTGTTAAACGAAGAGGGAAGCAGTGATCAGAACATTGAAGGACCTTTCATCAAAAATGAACAACTCACTCCTCCTCAACAACCAATAACTTCTGAGCCTGTAAGTGAAGAGCCAAAAGAGGAAAAGAGTAAAATTGTTTACAAATTAGAAACCGATGAGCTAGAGCCAACAGCAGAAGCTCCAAAAGCACCTGTTGATAGCTCTATTAAGTTTACTCATCAAGACCCTACTGACAGAATTAGCAGAGCTGACTTGGCTCAGTTGAATCAACAACGAGAAAACAGAGTAAAAGAATTTTCTCACAAATTAAGAACGCCAGGAGGATTGGCTCAACTTGAAAATGAACCTTCGTACGTCAGAAGAAATGTAAGACTCGATGACATTCCTCATAGTTCTGAATCACAAGTAAGCAGATATACTCTTTCTGAAGAAACAGATGAACAAGGAAATTCTGAGACAAGGTTGAAAGACAACAACTCTTTTTTACATGACAATGTAGATTAAGACCTATAACAATAAAGTTATAGGATTTATATACTCAAACCATTTAGATTTTCGGTTTTTGACTGGTTCTTTTTCCCTTTACCAGCGTTAAAAAATGAAACCATAGCACAGGCTATCATTGATTTTTTTGCCTTGTTAAAGGAAAACTAAACCACTATGGACTGAAAGTACCATAGGATTATCATGACTAAAAGTCGTGTTTATATGATTGACTATCAATATTTAGTGTCTGGTCGGAAATCACAGAGTCTTTATTTGGCGGGTGATATAGCCAAATTTATCCCATGAATATCTTCATAAATAGTGACCTATTCAGCACAATTACTGGTGTTGACGCTGTATTTTAGTTAAACCCGACATTCCCCACCCTGTTTTGAAAATCGAAATTTCCAACCCGTTTCGCTCAAAATTTAACAAATCAATCTCATCTTGTTAAGCAATTGGTGTTCGAAAGGTGAAAATGAAGTACTCCGTTAGGTCAAAAGAGTGCCAAAAAAGTTAAATTCTCATTTTTTGAAAGGGGGTGGGGAATGTCGGTTAAACATTCGAAGCTTATGCGCACACTATTTGAACGAGATCCAGACTTATTCACGCTGCCAATTACATCAGCTGAATTTCCTAATAATTGCAGAGACGAGGCTCCCAAGTTATTGAAAGGACTTCAAGCAATTTTCATGAACAAGGAGATAAATTCTGCTGTATTTTCTTTGCTATCCAATCGTATAAATCCCAAGCAAGAGACATTGATTAGATCAGGTCGCAAAGGGATGGGACTGTGGGAGATACTAGTACTTGGAGTAATGCGTCAAGGATTAAATGCAAATTATGATCGTATCCATTATCTGGCCAATGTTGATACCTCAATGCGAACGGTAATGGGTATTGAAACAGAATCACGATTAGACAAGAAGAAGTACGGGCTTACTACGATCAAGGATAATCTAGCATTGTTGGATGAGCAAACAATCCAAGAGGTCAATGATTTGGTGATTAACTACGGTCATAGGTTATTAAAAAAAAGAGGAAGAGCTACTCCAGGTAAAAGCCGATTCGTTTCCCGTTGGTGCTAATGTACATTTCCCCACAGATATGAATCTACTTTGGGATTCAGTACGTAAGTGCATTGACCTCTCTGAATGGTTCAGGGACAATGAAAACATCACAGGTTGGAGAAAATCCAGATCATTGAAACGGGAGATCAAAAGCATTTTCAGGGCTAGTTCCAAGGTCAGCAGTTCAGGCGGGAAAAACAAAGAATCGAGGCTTGAGGATGTTGTTAGCCAGTACCTGGAATTAGGCAAGAAACTTGAATTGAAAATCAATGACCTGCTAAGTCTAACAGCCTGTCACACGAGTGTTCTGTCAATATCCAAGCATCTCCAATTGGTTTATTTTCATGCAATGCTGACCAAACACATCGACCTAGTCAGTAGAAGAATAATAGATGGAGAAGTTATTACTTCAAGTGAAAAGCTATACTCCATATTTGAAACGCATTCAGAGTGGCTTTCTAAAGGGAAAAAGTTCAACCCGATCGAAATAGGTCACAATGTATTAATCGCCACCGATCAATTTAACTTCATCATTCATCATCAAATACTTGAGAATCAATTTGATGTTCAGCTAACCCAGGATATTGCAACAAAGCTGGTGGAAAGATTTCCAGACCTGATCGATTCCTTAAGTTTTGACAAAGGGTTCTATAGCGGACAGAACAAGGCTTTTGTGGAAAAGCGAATACCCAATACGATTATGCCCAAAAAAGGCAAGCGCAATAAAGAGGAAACCCAGCAGGAACATCAGGACCAGTTCATAAAACTCCGCAATGCTCACAGCGCAGTAGAATCAAACATCAACCAGTTAAGGCACAATGGCTTGGGTCGTTGTCCAGACAGGGGGATTAAAAACTTCAAACGCTACGTTTCCCTAAGCGTTTTGGCCTATAATCTGCACAAGATAGGTGAATATATAAGCAGAGAACAGGTTCATAAAAAGGCAGCCTAAATTTGAGTGCAGATACAATTGACATAGGGAAGGTGCGTCTTGTCGGGAAGAAATTGACCGCAAAACTCATTTTTAAAGCCCAAAAACGGAATACATGCCTGCCCGAAAAATATTGAGCTCTAAAATTTGAAAACCGATGCTTTTTTAGTTGAATTTAGGGTGTGTAATCTTTCAAAAGAGCTGATTTCCGACCAGACACTATTTACGGTTTTAGATTTTTGATTTACGTGAAACCTATGCAAAAATGGTAAGTGGTCATTTTTAGAGGCTAAAGCGAAATGCACTAAAATGCATAGTTTGAACTCCTGCTGAGACCAATCAATCTCGCCAAAATTCCGAAAAGCTAAATAATTTGAGTGTGTATAATTACTTTCTTTCTAGCTATTTATTCCACTTCAAGAACAGTCTCGTCACTTCCATCCAAATTCATAGTAACAAGTTCTTTTGTGGTTAGCAGGGTGTTTTCAGCTTCGCCAACTACTTTTTGATTTCGTTTCACAAAGAGTAATTTGTTTTTAGATTTATTGATAGAAGGGCTAAAATATTTCTTTGTACTGCAGCTTTCCTTAATAAGTACAGGAGACGTGCCATTTATATCACTTTTAAAAACCCCTAAGCTATGTGAGTAATAAATGTTATCATTTTCCCATACGACCCCACCAGTGCCAACTACTTCATCTTCACAACCATTATATATTGAAAGGTCGTTGCTAAGATTATGAATATTAGTAATTGTGCTATCTCTTAAATCTTTTAAAGTTAGAAACCCTAATGATGTGCCCGAAATATATCTCGGATGATTCCATGCTTGTCCTAATGCAGAAAAAGGCTCCGGGAGTGTATCTAACCCTACTCCATTTTCGTCAATAATTACAGAAATGTTTTCCCAATTTTTTCTAAAAATAATACTATCAGCAGTCGAATTCCATTGTGCTGAAGTTGCTCCTCCCAGAAATGTCAATTGAGTAAGGCTCTCTCCATTGCTTTGTATTTTCCATATATAACCGCCAGGACGATTAAAAATAATCCAATCATTAGCTCCCCAGTCAATATTAAAATGGAAATCTCCAGAATAAATTTGTACTGATTCTTGGGTTGTTAAATCATATTTGAAAATACCAAAGCTATTCTCTGAATAATTTTTGACTGAATAAACCAATTCGTTGTCATTGTTCGGATTAAAACTTGCGCTTTGAATATCAAACCCACCTATTAAAAAACTATAACCCCATTCACTCGGAGATGGAGGTATTGGTTGGCAATCACATGAATTACATTCTATTTCTAAATCCTTATCCTTTTTACATGAGGTGTAAAAGGTAAGAAATAACAAGAAAAAGATCAATACAGGAAAGTTGCCCTTCCTGTATTGAATCTGTTTTGACCGATTTGTCATATTACTCTTTGATAAACGTTTTTGTAACAGTTGAATTGTCCGAAGACAATGAAATTACATACGCGCCTGTTTCTACATTTCCCATATTAATAGTGAAATTATTTTCACCAGATATTAAGTTGGGCATGTTTTGTTCTACAATTAACTTCCCGATAGCATCATACACTCTCAAAGTTACTTCAGAATTTCCTTTTTGATTAAAAGAAATATTAAGCATATCAGAGGTAGGATTTGGATATACGTTAAGTTCCTGTCCTATTGATGCAATTTCAGAGATTGAGGTTGCATCAGTATCTTCAATATGAAGAGAATAAGCGAATTTTAATTGATTTGGAGGTTCAGGAATCCATTTGTCAATGGTTTGTCCTCCAACAGTATTCTCCACCCAATATGCAAAAGTGAATACACTGAAAACTGCAACATTGCCATTGATAGTTACATTCTCATCAATATTAAAATAGTTATTTTCACCAGAGTTTGGGTTCGCTCCATTCATCCCTGCGTGAGCTACAGAATTTATTTGCCACCAATCAAGAATTATTTCGTTGCTAGGCAATATCTCTACATAGTTCCACGAAACCCTCCACCTATCCACAAAATAGCTACCCGCTGCTAATCCATAAGAGTTTTCAACAAGAATCCATTGAGAATCATTCGTTTCCTGAATATGCAAAGGATCTGCCTCATCATAGTGTTTAATAAATCTATCAGGATAATCAATGGCATTTAAAAAAAGCCTAGTAATTTTTCTCTATAGTTTTTGTCGATAGCAGCTTTGAGACGTTTAGCTTTCTTGCTGTGTTTTGAGTTTTTGTCATTACAGAGTAGTCCCATAGCGATTTTCAAGATGATGTTAAAATTTTCAGAAGCGTATCCTTTTCTTATCCTAGAATCATCTTCGCCAAATTCGACATCAAGCACCCAATGTAAATTATTTTCTATTGACCAATGTTTTCTTGTTTTTCTATTGAGTTCTTTAGCATTTGGCTGGAGGCTAGAAATGTACAATCGCTGTTCTTGAGATATTTTTCCACTGCTTTTATCTAGTATTTCTGTATCAATCACAAATAGTGTTGAAAGTCCTTTCCTTTTTTCAGGATTTTCAATATGACTTAATTCCTGAAATGCCCTACAGGTTCTTTTTTGAATACGACCATGGCCAAAGTCATCCCAGATATCGGTTGATTGAGGATTTTCTAAAAGTATAGTATCTTTTATTGCTTGCTGTAGGTTACTTTGATTGGCTTTGACAGCCAAAATATAATCAGCTCTGCTGTCTATAATCTTTTCTGCTATGCTTGTTTGGCATCCCATAGCATCAATCGTTACTGTACATCCACTCAAATAAAGTTGATCTAATAAAACGGGTATTGCAGTAATTTCATTACTCTTCTCTTCGACTTTAATTTGTCCTAAAACAAGACCGTTGCTTGAGGCAAATACTGAGACTATGTGGGATATACTTTTGTCTTGTTTCTTAGATTTTGCTCCTCTCATACTCTTTCCATCTATGGCTACTACTTCTCCTTTGATTTCATCTCGAAAAGAGGCCATCCAATTGATGAAACAAGAATTGAAAGACTTTGGGTCAAGAATCGAGAAAACACGTTCTAAAGTATCCTCTGAAGGAATACCATTAGAAAAATCACCGTATTGTTTAAGCCATGATAGTTCAGATTCACCGAATACTCTGACTAATTTCCAACCATTTACCCCACACAGAATAGCTGATAGTAGATGTCTTAAATTTCCTTTCTCTGTTCGCCTAGGATCTTCTATATCTGAAAAAAACGCTGGAAATTGAACAAAAGATAAGTCTCCTTTTTCTGGAACCATTGATTTTAGAGCTAACTTAAAACCGAATACTAATGCAGAGAATGCAAGTTCTAAATCTATTCAAATAATAATTGTCAATTTCTTAAATGCGGTCGCCCTGTCACATACCCTTGATTTTATTTGGTCGCTAAAAAAGAATTTAGAGTTTTCCAGACAACAGGAGCTAACAGCATTGACTTTGATATTTCCTCATGTGAAATCTTTGCTAATGATTCTCAGAAGGATTTGAGGACTTGTGAGTTCGATTAATTTTCGAGAAAAGCTATTTGAGAATCAAATGCTTTCTTTCTAGGTGTTTATTCCACTTCAAGGATGGTTTCGTCACTTCCATCCAAATTCATAGTAACAAGTTCTTTTGTGGTTAGCAGCGTGTTTTCAGCTTCGCCAACTATTTTTTGATCCCATCTCACAAAGAGTAATTTGTTTTTAGATTTATTGATAGACGGGCTAGTATACCTTTTTGTACTGCAACTTTCCTTAATCAATGAAGGCTGAATGCCATTTATATCACTTTTAAAAACCCCTAAACTATGCGAGTAATAAATGTTGTCATTTTCCCATACGACTCCACCAGTGCCAATTACTTCCTCTTCACAACCATTATATATTGAAAGGTCGTTGCTAAGATTACGAATATTAGTAAGTGAGCTATCTTTAATGCTTTTTAGTGTAAGAGATCCTAACGATATGCCTGAAATATATTTAGGGTGATTCCATGCTTGCCCTAACGCAGAAAAGAAGTCTGAAAGAGTATCTAACCCTATTCCATTTTCATCTATTACTACCGATATATTTTCCCAACTTTTCCTGAAAACGATACTATCGGCAGTGGAGTTCCATTGAGCCGAAGACGCACCCCCTAAAAACGTCAATTGGGTAAGGTCATCCCCATTGCTTTTTACTTTCCAAATGTAGCCCTCGGTGCTAGTAAAGATCACCCAATCATTAATTCCCCAATCCACGTTATAGTTAGAGTCACCATCATAGATTTGTACTGATTCTTGGGTTGTTAAATCATATTTGAAAATACCAAAGCTATTCTCTGAATAATTTTTGACTGAATAAACCAATTCGTTGTCATTGTTCGGATTAAAACTTGTATTCTGAATATCGAACCCACCTACTAAGAAACTATAACCCCATTCACTCGGAGATGGAGGTATTGGCTGGCAATCACATGAATTACATTCTATTTCTAAATCCTTATCCTTTTTACATGAGGTGTAAAGGGTAAGAAATAACAAGAAAAAGATCAATACAGGAAAGTTGCCCTTCCTGTATTGAATCTGTTTTGACCGATTTGTCATATTACTCTTTGATAAACGTTTTTGTAACTGTTGAATTGTCCGAAGACAATGAAATTACATAAGCGCCTGTTTCTACATTTCCCATATTAATAGTGAAATTATTTTCACCAGATATTAAGTTGGGCATGTTCTGTTCTACAATTAACTTCCCGATAGCATCATACACCCTCAAAGTTACCTCAGAATTTCCTTTTTGATTAAAAGAAATATTAAGCATATCAGAGGTAGGATTGGGATACACATTAAGCTCCTGTCCTATTGATGCAATTTCAGAGATAGCGGTTGCATCAGTATCTTCAATATGAAGAGAATAAGCGAATTTTAATTGGTTTGGAGGTTCAGGAATCCATTTGTCAATTGTTTGTCCTCCAACACTGTTCTCTACCCAATATGCAAAAGTGAATACGCTGAAAACGGCAACATTGCCATTGATAGTTACATTCTCATCAATATTAAAATAGTTATTTTCTCCAAAGTTTGGGTTTGCTCCATTCATCCCCGCGTGAGCTACAGAATTTATTTGCCACCAATCAAGAATTATTTCGTTGCTAGGCAATATCTCTACATAGTTCCACGAAACCCTCCATCTATCCACAAAATAGCTACCCGCTGCTAATCCATAAGAGCTCTCAATAAGAATCCATTGAGAATCATTCGTTTCCTGAATATGCAAAGGATCTGCCTCATCATAGTGTTTAATAAATCTATCAGGATAATCAATGGCATTTAAAGCCTCAGTCGGGTTTATCAACCCCCAACCGTTTCTGGCATCAAAACCCACAGGATGATTAAATGTACCATCTTCACTCAGCCCCTCAACATCTATAGCTGTATTTTGAAGGATGTTCTCCACATCTTCGGTAGTTAAATTGGTAGGTGCACCATTACTTACCTGATGTTGACTACACAATAAGGCAGCTACTCCCGCTACATGAGGAGAAGCAGCTGATGTAGCCCTAAAACAATTGTAGTCTCCTTCTACAGGATCACAATTATCAACATAATCAGGCTGGTCTACCTCTGGATTTGAGGTTGATGTAATTATTTCAGCACTCCCAGGAGCTAAAAAGTCACCGCCTTGACCAAACATTGAAACAATACCACCACCACCATTTGCTTCATACATGTATTGTCCGTCATTTCCACTTGCCATTACAGAAATTACTTGCTCATCATCGTAGCAAGCAGGGTAGGTCAAATTATCACTTCCATTTGCGGCACTTGTATTTCCCCTTGAGGTAACAACCATTGAATGATTTCTCCAACAGAACTCAATAACATCTCTTTGAGTGTTGTTAAAACTTGGCCCACCATAGCTATGATTTTGAACGTGAATACCATAGCCAAAATTTCCGTTACTATCATCTGTAGCCGCTTCCACCATAGCTTCAAATGTAGATTCTATACTAATGGTTGATCCATTATCAGCACCACATCCAAAGGAAAATAACTGTGCGCCAGTGTTATCACTTTCCATATCACCACCTGCTATCCCCGAAATTCCAATTTCGTTGTTTCTCAGTGCTCCTATAATTCCAACACACTTTGTCCCATGATCTCCCACATCAAAACTCGGAGACTCCGTATAAGATACATTGTTTCTAAAATCCCAACCGCCTACTACTTTAGAACCTTCTTCTGTTCCATCTCCAAAATCCTCATGTTCCCAAAAAATAGAATAATCAAATACACCAACTTTTATATTTGAATTTCCTACTTCAAAATCCCAAGCCGTTTCCATTTCAATTCCACCTCCGTCACCATCTTGAAGACTTTCCTGAGTATCTGCATAAAATTCATCGTTTGGAGTGTCATCTACTCTTAAAACTGGGCTTCTCTCTGCATAGCGAATTTTTGGGTACATCGAGTTAAGACTTTCAATCATTTCAGGGGTTACTTCATTTGTAAAATCAATACTGAGTATCGCCCAAAAGTGAGGTATTTCAACTTCGTCACCTAGCCTCGATATAGATGTTTGATGAGCAGGGGTGAGATTACGGAATATCTTATATGTTTTTAAATTTTTACAATCAAACCCGAGCTGTGCTGAGATTTCAGCACTAACATCAGAATGTATAAAATCTGTAAGTACACCATGTGTAATCTCAGGTTTGGATATTGTTTCGTGCCTAACAGAAGATTCGTCAAAACGAATAATTAAACGGTTTGCAACATACTCATTTCCGTTGTCATCAATCGCTACTGCTGATGATCTTTCAGAACTACTATACTTTACCGTAGTACTGGTTTTAACACCTTCCACAGTTGATGTTCCTGAAACATAAATATCGTTTCCTTTAACTGTTACGGCCTCTGCTTTATTCTCACCTTCACCAGCATCAAATTCTTTCGCAAACCTTAGTTCACCATCTGGTGAGTATTTTACAGTTGAGAAATTTGTTGCCCCATTTTTAGTGACTGACCCAGTAACAATTATATCTCCATTGTCTGTCAAAGCCAGATTTTCAGCTTTTGCCTCATTGATACCATCTGGACTTCCAAATTCTTTAGCCCAAACCTCGTTTCCATCAGTGTCATACTTTATCGTGATATATCTTGATCCACCATTTGTCTTTCTAGTATGTCCAACTAAATACACATTTCCAAAATTGTCGATTTTTAATGCTTTGGCTACATCTTCAAGTCCTCCATCAAATGTCCTTACCCAAACCAATTCAAAATCTTCATCAATTTTTACAGTTTGAATATTTTTATTTCCATTCACTTCTACAAACCCCGTTATATAAACATTGTTGTCATTATCTGTTGTTACTGCCAAAGCATTATCTAGTCCTACTCCAGCTACTTCCGTTCTTCTTATAACACCAATTTGTCCATTTGAAGGACTTACTTTTAAGGTTACATAATCCCAATTTGAGGGGGATGAAGCTGAGGCACCTGTTACAACAATGCTGTTGTTGCGAATATTAATACTTGTGGCAGCATCATGGAACCCTACATAATCGTAGGTTTTAGCCCAGTTTAAATTCCCATTTGAAGCGAATTTCACAATGGCATAGTCAGATTGAAGGTTAGAAGATTGTGTACCACCTACCAAATAAACTGAACCGCTCGAATCAATGTCAATATCTGTGGGGACATCAATTCCATTCGAGTTGCCATTCCAATGATTTGACCAGACTAATGATCCATTTGACGCATACTTTAATACTCCAAAATCAAACCCATTTGTACTTTGGAATGCCGCAGCTACATAGATATTATTGCTTGCATCTATTTTGACATTAACCCCGTAATCGCTCCCGCCTATTCCTCCGTCAAAAGTCTTTTGCCAAATGAGATTACCGTACTTGTTGTACTTTGTAACCAGAACATCAGTGGTACTACCATTCAATGTATTTCCAACCACAATTAGGTTTTTGTAGGTATCAATAGCGGATGCTGTTCTACTAATTTCACCGATTGATCCAGCGAAGCGCGACCATTCTTTATTTACATCGTTTTTTTGTGCTGAAATGGTAAAACCGCACAACATGACGCATATAAGCACCAGTAGATTGTTTAATTTGTTCATCGTTTAATTTATTTTTGATTAGCGTCTTGCTGTAATAAATATTGAGGTCGCAAGATCAAATCCACCTCATGTCTGGCTGATTTTGGGAGTATTATCTATTGATCCTATATGATGAAGGATCTCAGATTCTCTTTAAGCCCAAGCGACTAATAAGTTTGTTTAATTACCTCTTCGCTATAGCAAAGATTTTTACGTTTTAAGCGTTGAGAGATAATACGGCGATAGCCAGTATCATCGTTGATAGTAGTGTTTTCATATCTAAATATTTGATTTTTAATGGTTTTCTGCGAAAACAGACCTACACAGACGTAGGAGTTTGGCTCTGTTTCTTGTAGGAAGACTCCTACGCTAGATCAAAAAAACACCCATGCGCTTCCTATTCAACAAGTGCGTATTTTTGAAGCATAAAATATAATATTGGCTGACGCCTTATTCTTTGTCTACAAAATCGCAAATTTTTCTATTACAGAAGAATAAGAAAGTTCAAGCCGTGCATATGGTGCACGGACTGTTTTTCTTTTGTTAATGGTTTTTTGCGAACCTTGTAGACGGAGTAGTGCAGTTTCCGTGCACCGCTGTTTATAGGGTGCTGTGAGGTTCAAATGGATCAAGCCTAATTGTTGTGTTTAAGCAAAAATTTTGGTGAGTCTATACAGGGGAAACTTAGGGTCTTTCACTCCTCTAAGCTGAGCTCTAAATGCTTTGATTTTAGCGTTGAAAGATAATTGACATTGATCTTTTTCTAACCAATTTCTTCTACAGCTACGTAAACTGCTTACGTACGGGTATTAAGTATATAATCCTATAAAGTTATTACAAGAGCGAATTCATTCGCCCTTTTCTTTTTCACTAATTTTGATCTAAACACTAGAAATGAATTTGACAGAACAAATAAACAATGATATAAAGTCAGCCATGAAAGCCAGAGAATCGGTAAAACTGGCTGCTCTCAGAGATATTAAATCTAAACTTCTTCTTGAAGCCACTAAAGACGGAGCTTCCGCTCTTGATGAAGCTACCGGGCTCAAGATTCTAAATAAACTATACAAGCAGCGTGTGGAAGCTGCAGATATCTACAAACAGCAAGACAGGGAGGATCTCGCCTCAGATGAACTATCTCAGGCAGAAGTGATCAAAGCATATCTACCAGAAAAAATGAGTCCAGAAGATCTCAAATTAGCTGTAGAGGGAATTATATCTCAAACGGGGACCTCTTCCATGGCAGATATGGGAAAAGTGATGGGGATGGCGTCAAAACAACTAGCAGGCAAAGCAGATGGAAAAGACATTAGTGATGTTGTGAAGCAACTCCTAGCATAAACAATACAATTGAATATGGTCTGACTACCGCATATGGCTGGAAAGACCATGTTTTTCAAAATATGAACTGGAAAAACTGCTTATTTCAAAGCTGGACATAACAAATGGTTTCCTCCCAAAGGATCTGCTACTTCGAAGATTTCTTCTTTTTAATCTTTCTTTTCCTTTCCGGATCTTCATGAAAAAAATACCTAAAGTCAATGGTCAGATATGCTCCCGTGTAGACTCCATCTGCAGACATCTCCGTTCCATCTGATCTTTCAATGGTAGCTCGACTGATGGCCAAATCACTTAACGGGCGATCATACGAAGCACCAAAATAAAAATATCCATCCTTTTTCGTTCTAAGTTCAAACCCATAATTAGCTAAAATGGACATTTTAACCCAATCAGGTCTCCCTAACCTAAAAGTTCTTTGACTGTGCTGCAACTCGCCGGTCTCTACATTTGAAGGCAAAAAATTGACACCAGCTCCTGCCGAGGCATTCATCCAAAGTTGATCTGTTAACCTTGCATAGATTAGTCCCTGAACTGGGACTTGATAGGCGATTAATCCATAATTCATTTCGCCCATATGAAGTGAGTCAACGTCCAAGACATTGACCTTGAAATTTCTTTTGATATAACCAATACCTGTCTCCAAAGAGATCGTCGGGGTAATCCCCCTTCTGATAACCATGCCCATGGCATAGCCACCAGTAGCCTCGTGATTCGCCTCAAGCCACCCAGAAGTACTTTCGCCACCTCCTCTATCAACAAACTTTGTATTAATCATAGGTTTGAACTGAAAACCCACAGTTGTAACGTTCAACTGACCCATAGCCTTTGAACAAACAATTAACCCAATTATGAAAAAAAAGCACCTCATTTATTTCGATTTCATGTATCCATAAAACACCAATACCATTAACGATATCATTAAAAAAACAAAGAAATATCTCAAATAGGCATTTCCTATGAGAGGAGACCTATACTTCGCTTCAGTTAGATTATTCGCTCTTAGTGCTAACTTGAAATCATCTTTCGAGATAGCATATAAAACCATCCATACTTTCTTCTCTGTTTCTTCTTCCACTAATTTCTCAAAATTTACTGAGTATTCCTCTAGTAAACTCTCAAAATTCATGGCCTTTTCCACGTGTCTATACTCAAATATGTAATAGCGATTATCACCTGGGTGCTCGTAATAGTTCATTAAGTTGATCATTCCTCAAACCATTCTGATACATATTCCAGTGGCTTTCTATGACTTTTTGGCCACTCTCCTTCTGGATATCCCATAAAAAACATTCCGAGACATTTATCTGCTTCATTTAGGCCAAGAAAAGAGTTCATTTGTTCAGAATACACATAACTAGGACTACTCCAATAACTACCCAACCCATATGCAGTGCATGTCAGATACATATTCTGTACTGCACATGCCACGGCTGATACGTTTTCTATTTCAGGTATATGTTCATTTCCATCAGGAGTCATACAGATGAATACTAAAACAGAAATAGAATTGGTTCTATCTCGCAATTTTTGCAGTTTACGTTCGCTCCACTTCTCTTCAGGAAGCACCTCTTTATATATTCTTTCCAACTCTTTTCCTGCTCTTTTCACCCCCTCCCCTATGAACACTTTAAATCTCCAAGGTTGTATCATTCCATGAGTCGGAGCCCAAATAGCATTATTAAGGACATCTTCCACAATCTCTCTATGCACCTTTCTATCCGTATATGCTTCTGGGTAAACTGATCTCCTATTTTTGATTACTTCTGTAATCTCACTCAAATTATACTTCATTTCCATTTAATGTTACAACCGATGCTAGGTTGCTGATTCTTCGAGGAAACTTCTTTATTTAGCAGTAGCAAATCGCAAACCGCTCTTAAATCTTTTCCAGAAACAGGAATTCCATTTCCCGGACGACTATCATCAAGTTGTCCTCGATAGACGCACGAATCTTCCTTATCAAAAACGCTAAAATCTGGTGTGCAAGCAGCATCATACGATCGAGCCACTTCCTGAGTTTCGTCATATAAATAGGAGAATGGGAAATCAAATTCTTTTGCCATTTTCAACATCAAGCCAGGAGCGTCCTGAGGGTAATTCACAATATCATTGCTACTAATAGCAACAAAACCAATTCCTTTTGGAATATATTCTTTAGCTAACTTTACCAATTCTTCCCTAACATGAATTACAAAAGGGCAATGATTACAAATGAACATCATTACCGTACCTATTTCTCCTCGAACTTCCGAATAATTCTTATCCGTTCCAGAAAGGACATCTGGAAGTGAAAATAAAGGCGCTTTAAAGCCTAATTCTGCTTGTGTTGTCGGTGTTAAAGACATAGGCTCTAGTTTAGGTTTGCGTTGAAATTATCATTTCATACCTACTCGATATAGTAGCGAACCTTTGATAGGCATGCACATCCTGTACAGACATTTGTGCAAAGTCTTTGAGGAACTGCTTACTATCTTTCAAGGTTTCTTTGATCCTAAACCAATTGAGGTACTGCTGTAGATATTTGGTTGATACGCCCCAGAATTTATTGTCAATCCATTTCTTTAACCTATGATGTGTCGAGTTGACATGTTGGATATGGTAAACCCCATCTTTGACACGTTGTTTCAAATCAGAGCGTAATGGGTGGTGTTCCAGATGATTATCAATAGCAAATCCCTTATAACTTACATGAGAATCAGTACATAAAACTGTTTGTTCTGTGAGCCTTTCTCCAATGGCATTTTCTATATCCACCTTTTTCAGTCGACCTACTGTGGCTACAGTTAAATCGACTTGTTCTTTACGATCTTGGGTTACAATAACTGCGACATGTTCATCATTAACACCTTTTTTTGAAGACTTCCCTCCACGTTTTCTTGGCTTTGTCCCCTGCTTTTCCTTTCCTTTTTCTGAACGCAAGAAAAAGGTTTCATCACTTTCAGTTATTCCGCTAAATCCACCTTTTTCAGATTGTTCTATGGATGAAAGTATCTTATGACGCCAATCAAAAGCAGTCTTTTTATTAATCCCCAACCCCTCTTTGATCTTGTCAAGGCTCTTCTCTTCAAGCATAAGCTTTAGATAGGCATCTATTTTATCCTTTCGGTGAAGCCCATCCATCCATGTGCCTGAGTATTCAGTAAAACTACGGTTACAGGACTTGCATTTGTAACGGTGGGCTCCCTTATCCTTTCCGAATTTTACATATTTAGCATGACCACAGTGAGCGCAACAACCCTGCTTGTTGTCCAGAATTTTTCTTCGAACTTCTTGACACTTGGGGACTGAAAGACCTAATTGACCAACTTGTTGTAATTCCTCTATCAGTACGTGACGCTCGCTAACTGACAAACCTGAGAAGTACGATATTATTGCCTCTTTTTTCATAAGCGAAAGATACAAATAATAGCTAATCTAAACTAGAGCCAAGACATATTTTAAATCTATGAAATTAAATTCCAAAATTAACGGAATATATTGCAAGGCCTATCACATGGGAATAAATTACTTCAGCCATATCAATGACAAGTAAGAACTTTATATGTTTTTTCCTATTTTGTCTTACTGCATGCAGCATTTGTGGTCAAGCAAATAATGAGTTCATCACCCTAGACACTCTTGATATTTCTCTTAACGGCACTTTAGTAAACATCAAAAAAGGGAACTATCTGCTAGCCTATGGACTTATAGATTCTAAACATCAAAAAAACGGAGAGTGGAAGTTTTACTTTCCAAATGGCACCGTCAGAATAACATGTACTTTCAACAAAGACATAGTATCTGGTAAATGCCTGCACTATTATGACAGTGGGCAGCTGAAAAGCGATTTACGCTATGAAAAAGGCGTTCCTTCAGGGTTATGGAAGTCGTACTATCCAAATGCCGATCTGCAGGGTGAAATACTGTGGAATGATCAACAACTCCCTTCTCAAATCCGATTGTATTTTCAGAACGATCGCCTCGCCATAAATAAACTCTATGACTATTCAACCAACGAAGTTGAACTATTCGTGAAATCATATTATCAAAACGGCTCCCCATTCGAAGAATACACCACATACCAGCACACTGACTCACTTAAACAACTAATCACGGATTCGGGCATTGGAAGTTTGGTTCATGCATCCCCTCACTTAGGAATTCACTCGAATGATCAAGGCAAACTTTCTGGATTTTATAAGCGCTACTTTAACTCTGGAAAGGAGTGGATCTTTCTGGAGTTTGACAACGATTTATTAATAGAAGTTTTAGCAAACAATTCTCCAGATAATGGTTCTCTAAACTTTCCTTTTAATGACGGTAACGGCAAAGTTGTCCATTTTCACCATTATAAAGATACTGCTGCTATTATCAACTATCAAGGCGGACATAAGCATGGACCAATTAAGCTTTTTCATGAAGGAAATAACACCCATAGAACGGGTGCATATATTCGTGGAATTCCAACGGGTTCATGGATATCCAAATCTTATTCAGGGAAGATCAAAAATCAAGTGAATTTCAATGAGGATGGTAGTCTTCAATGGACTTTATACGGTCCAAAGAACCAAAAGTCAAAAATCTATAGTTTAAGAAATAATCTATTGAACGGTGTGGCGATTTCCTATGATTTCTACGGAGATACCACTGCCGTTTTTTCTTATACAAATGGAATATTAAACGGAAGGTATACGAGTTACATTAACAAAAATGTACTCCGGTACGGTGATTATGATTTTGGAGAACAAATTGGCAATTGGTATACAAAAGGCCAATTCAATGACATTTCCCATACAACCACTTTCGGAAAAAAAGACGTTCTATTCTCGTTAGAACATCTACCAATGATTAATTTCAGGTTAAAAGGAGAAATTGATCTACCACTAAAAATAAAATCTACTACAACAGAACCGTACTCTATTTCCAATCTATACTCACTTTACAATGCCTCAACTTACATTCAATTTTTACTCACAACACCGGACTCAGATGATATCTGGGGAACAAGCCACTATAAAGCACTGATCTCTGATACAGGCTTCTTGAAAGAGCTAAACTTGATCAAATCTCCCTCCACTATAGATCATTTGACAGCTAGCAGGTTAATCCGCTCTAATGCCTTATTTATTCCATTTTACACTTATGGATTCCCTTCCATTTCTGATTCTTACTTGATACTTGAACATTACAAAGAATAAGTTTCGGTCTACAACCAAATTCCACTTGGATAACCTAAAATGTAATAATTCAAATACAAGCTCATAGAAATAAATCTTTAAGCCATCTCATTCATTTTTTTGGACATTGTTATCATAACATTAAGCTGTAGAGCCAGCACATTTAAACAAAAAAAGCCCCCCACCAAATTGGTAGAGGGCTTTTTTATATTATATAATGTATTTAGAAACTTATTTCTGAATCATCATTCTTTGTGTAGTAACAGAACTACCAACAGTAATCTGTACGTTGTACACACCTTCAGAAAGACCGTCTAAAGAAACTACAGAATTAACATAGTTTCCATCAGCAACTAACTGCTCAGTTTGTACCACTTGTCCTACAGCATTAAAGATATCTACAAGAACTTTATCAGTTCCTTCTTCAATATCAGTTATAGTCAATGTAACAAAATCCGCAGTTGGATTAGGATACATCTCAATACCAACAGATACGATATCTTCTTTTACCTGTGGCTCATTAAGAACTACTTGCTCAAGAACACCATCATTAGTAGGAATAGTAACTCCTCCAATAACAACAACTTCTTCAACAGGTCCATAAGATGAAGTAAATCCAGGAACGTCACCTTTTACTCTTAGGTTGTATGTTCCACCTTCAGCTAAAGGAATGTTAAATACTCTTGCCGCTCTAGAAGCAACACCAGATGAATATTCGAAAGGTATCTCTACCACATCTGTACGACTTACTTCCCAAGTGTACTGTGAAGCACCGACAACTCTTCTAGTTGTCCAAATGTTCTGTGTTTGAATCAATGAAGTATTATCTGAATTATCTACACTTCTAAGTGAAATTAAAGGAACTCCACCTACAAAGAAGTTATAAGCAGTACCAAAAGCACTTTCTGTACCTCCATTGTAAACAACAGCTACCTCAGCTACATATTCTTTCTCATAAGTAATTCCAGGAATATTCTGAATTCTTAAAAGGTCAGTAGTAGTGTTGAAGTCATACGTATCTCCAGTTTCAACATCCGTGATTAACCACTGGAAAGACTCCCATCCACAAGCAGTACCTCTTACACATCTTACAAATGCATTATCAATTAAAGTCACAGTAGCACCTCTATACGCTCCTTTAAGAGCAGATGTTGGCTCTTCTACAGTAAGTGTAGTAGAGAAAGTACTTGTTACTTGGAAACCTTCATAGATTGCATCTACAAAAACAGTATATACACCTGAAGATAATCCTGCATCATCAACTAAATCAATAAATGGAGAGTTAGAGAAATAAGTAATCTCAGGATCCACACCATTATCAAAACGCCATACTGATCCGTCTACAGTACTGAAAGCACTCGAAACAACAGCAGATGTACAGCTAAATGAAGCATTTAACTGAGCAGCAGCTACAGCATTTTCTGGTAAATCTTGAGCACAAATATCGAAATCTCCTCCAAATCCATCAACATCACTAACAGCCACATAGTAAGTGTCACCAGCTACCGCATCAGCAAATACAACTTCTCCGTTTACAAAGAAATCTTGCTCAGTAATCAATGTTCCTGTGCCATCATAAAGTCCAACTAAAATATCAAAATCATCAGAAGTAATCTCAATTTTAATTCCTGGTTGAGAAGGAACGATTGAATACCATACATCATTAAGTGCATTTGGAGACTCTGGAGAATCCGTAGCACCAGTAACAGTACCAGCAGTAGGTGTACAAACTGGGAAAGTAGACATTCCAAGTGGTGCAGCAGCAACAAATACATCGTTAGCTACAGTAGGAGCAATACAAGTTGAGTTATCTTCAGTATCACAAGCAGTTGGGTTTGGCTCGTAGTTAGTAGCAGCTGGATCTGTACAAACAGTTTCAGGAGCACCAGATCTAACTTCGATATCAAATGTTCCTTCAGTACCACTCCATCCTTCTACTTCAATATAGTATGTAGCTCCTGCATCTGTACAGAATTTTATTAACGACATATAATCATCATTATCTGCGTCTTTGTCATCATTACATGCAACAACGTTACCATCACAAGCATCATATAAAGCAATTTGAGTATCATCATTTGTACCTGCAAAAGTTTCAATATCTACATATCCACCTGTTCCGTCAAAAGAATACCAAACATCACCATCGTCACCATCATCACCCCAACAAGCAGCGTCAGTATCATCTGTTGCATCATTCTCATCATTTGTACCTGTATTATCACCTGAAACTGTTCCTCCATCAATCGTTAAAGCAATTGCATCTGCACATATGTCATTGAAAGAACAAATTGAATTATCCTCAACAGCACATGCGTCCACAGTAGCAGGGTCAGTATAGTTAGCAGCACTGATATCTGAACAATATGTAAATGGCGCTGCCAAAGAAGTTCTAACTTCAATATCAAACGTTCCTTCAGTACCATCGTATCCTTCTACCTCTATGTAATATGTAATTCCAGATTCAGTACAAAGACCTGTTATTGTTGAAAGGAAATCTAAATCATTATCCTCTGCACATGCAACAACATTACCTCCACATGCATCATAAACTGCAATTTGAGTATCATCGTTTGTTCCAGCAAAAGTCTCAATGTCAACCAATCCATCAGTACCCTCAAATGAGAACCAAATATCCCCATCATCTCCATCATCACCCCAACAATCTGCATCCGTATCGTCAGTAGCATCGTTTTCATCAGTAGTCCCCGTATTATCTCCAACAACAGTTCCTCCATCAACCGTCAATGCTGTAGCACCAGCACAGTCATCAGTAGGCCCTGTAGAACAAGAACAATCACCTTGGTATACCTCTCCAGTAGTACCAGCGTCACCATCATCACAAGCGTCTCCTGGGAATGCACAAGATAAATCATCTACATCCGCATTAGCGTCATAATTACAAGCTGTGTTATCCATACAACCAGGTGCAGGAAAAAGAAGGTTATCGATATTGTCAACACAGTTAGTTACCGTAACAGCCTCAACACCATCAGCCTTAGAGCCAATTGAAATTGCATATGAGAAATCTCCAGCTGTTGTAAATGCTCCCAATAATACAGAATTATTTACACCCTGACCAAGTAAGTTAACCCCACCTAATGTCGTAAAATAAGATCCTCCATTAAAAGAGTTCCATTCGATATTTCCTCCGCCAGCAAATGCAGTAATCCACGCATCTGCTGGTAAAGCTCCTTCAAGAGGAGTAACAGCATTACCTGTCGCAGCAACATAACCCGTTGCATCTTCAGCAAATGGGATACCTAAACTAAGGTCAGTAGCTCTACCAATTGTTACAACTGATTGGTACCGTAACTCTGCAACAAATCCAAAGAAACCTTCAGGAAGACCTGAACCAACTATACCAGCTGAAGATGGATGTCTATAAAACGAAGTTGTTGTAGAAATGTTACCAGGGCAAGATTCATCCCCTTGAACATTTAGAACCTCATCAGCAGCACTTGTCATCTCTGCGAAGATTCTATATTGTGTGAAGCCAGTAAAATCTGTTGCACCTACGGTACCTACAAGATCTGTCGACTCCAACGTTACATTAGCAACTTGTGCATTGGATGCATATCCAATGGAAAGTGCTAACAATGAAAATAAGAGTTTTTTCATAATTATTTTATATAGTTCCTTAAATCCGCAGGTCAAAAAAAGAAGAAACAGAAAACCCCTATAAAACTAATGCTTGAAGGACTTTCTGATTCAGAATATTTTCACCTAATTAGGTGAAAATACCATTGCAGATGAAAAGTACAATTTCAACCGAACAAATCGGTTCTTTTGGAGGGCTTAATTTTATTTCAAAGCATTTTACAGATCTTGGTCTGGAAAAGTTGATCAACGAACACCTGGGTTCAAGACCTCTTCAGTCACGATATAGTTATGCCGATGTGATTAAAAATCTTTGGTTAGTGTTTTTTGCTGGCGGTGACTGCGCTGAGGATATTGAAGAACATCTGAAAAGAGATTTAGAACAAACCCTAGATGTAAATAGTTGTTCTGCTGACACATTGGCTCGCGTTCAGAAAGGCTTATCGGGAGAGAAAGAGATTTTTGTCAGCAATTCTAATACGGTGCATGAATTTAGTAAGCATTCCAAATTAAATGAACTGAATTTAGATCTTTTACTAAAGACAAAGTCTTTGATTCCTAGTGAATATTATGACTTTGATTACGATAATCAATTTATTCCTTGTGAGAAATACGACTCAAAAAAGAGCTACAAAATGAAGCATGGCTATTTCCCAGGAGTATCTACAATTGGTAGACATATAGTCCATTTTGAAAACAGGAATGGCAATAGCAATGTCAAGTACAAACAAGCCGAAACACTCAAAAGCGCTTACGACCTACTCAAAAGTAGAAACATTAAAATCGACCGAAGTAGAATGGATTGCGGATCTTTTTCCAGCGATATTTTGTCTGTAATTGAATCCAACAGCAAACGCTTTTACGTCAGGGCACAACGATGTGGGGAATTATCAGAGCAGGTCAGACAGGTTGAAAAATGGGAAAGGGTACAAATTGGAAATATTGACGTTGAAGTTTGCAGCATTCTTTATGCTCCTTTTGGAAAAGAGAAGAAGTACCGATATGTGATTCAAAGAGAAACCAACAAGACAGGACAAGCCGATATAGAATTTCAGGATCACTTCATTTACAGAGCCATCATTACCAATGATATAAAAACCATCGATCGGGAAATTATTGATTATTACAATCAACGGGGAGCAGCAGAAAGAATCTTTGATGAGATGAATAATGATTTTGGATGGAAAAATCTCCCCTTCTCCTTTTTAGAAGAAAACACTGTTTTTATGATTATCATGGCAATGTGCAGGAACTTTTATCTCCACATTGTGAATCAAATGGCCGAGAAAGTTCCCTTCATCCAGCCCACCTTTAGGATGAAGAAATTTATTTTCAGATTCGTTGTTGTCCCCTTTAAATGGATCAAAAAAGCAAGGCAAAAAATCTTAAAACTGTACACTGACAAACCTTATCCTCAGCTGATTTAGCCAAAAAAAAGAACGGAAAATCACATCTTGGGATTGGTGGTTTCACCCCTAAAACATAACCTGCTGACTGTAAGATAGTTGTGGTTGCTGGTGTATTTGGCTTGGATTCACATTAATATCAACACGTAATTCCAGCATCACCTCAACCAAAAAGTGACATTTCCAAAGAAAAACTTAGACCCAAACCTCTTTGAGGTGGTAAAAAAACTACCCTGTTAAAGGGTTGTGAAATCAAAATTATGGACCTGCGGATTTGAGGTAGTTAATTAAATTTTGTGAAAAACCAGGAGCCTAAGGTAAGAGGCTCCTGGTTTGAATTTTTGTTATCTTAAATTATGGACAAGTAGTACCGAATACTCCTAAGAATCCAGTAAGGTCACCTACTGTAATGAAACCATCTTCATTAAAGTCACCTGCACAAGTGTTATAAGGGAACTCACAAGTTCCATCATCAACACCAGCTCCTATATCATAATTATCTGCATTCAAATAAGTACATCCTTGGCATAGACCTTCAGCTACATCTAATGTACCTTGATCACTACCACCAGTACCTGATACTTGAATATAATATGTAACTCCTCCTGTCAGTGTTAAAGTCACTTCAGCATTCTCAAAGTCATCAGAAGTAACACATTCAACGTTAGTTAAAGAAGCACAATCTCCTTCCCATACTGCAAGCTCAGAAGTAGTACCAGAAGTGAAAAATGCTGTTTGCGTAAATGTAGCATCTAAAATACACGCTGGAGTATATGAATACCAAGAATCAGCTGAATCACTAGCACCACAGTTGTTACCGCTGTTAGTACTTCCTAATTGAGTAACTACATCAGTAGTAGTATTCCAATCCACTGGAGCACCAGCTACAAGCGCAATTGCACCAGTACATTCGTTCTCAGCTCTTTCATAAATACAACAAGAGAAATCTCCTCCAGCTTCTACTAGTAAACAATCAAGAGTAGCTTCTGGGAAAAAGTTAAGAGCAGTAGGATCCATACATCCATCGAATATACAATCACCAGTATTTCCGAAATCAATACGTACTGTTTCAGGACCAGTAAGTGATCCAACAGGAGCATCGAATAAAACACCTTCATTAGTAGTAGTTACAGTAATGCCCACCTCACCTGGCGCAAAATCAGTACTAATTACTAAAGAAGCACATCCGTCAGGCATACACATATCAGTAAACTCATTAGTTAGAGCATCAGCAGTAAATGATCCGATTACATTAGACTCATCGTCAAACAATGTAACTGTAGTACCACCATCTCCGAAACCATCAGTCATAGAAATTGTTGTACAGTTCTCGAAACAACATCCAGTCTCAATAACAGAAGGGTCTTGACTATCACCACCATTAGCAGATGCATCAAAATAATTACATGCAATAACATCGTTACAGTAATTAAGAACACATAATGTATTATCACTTACGTTAGCTAGAGGATTGAAGTTAATTGCATTAACGTCAGTACAATCAGTTATTATCTGACTAGCACAGTAAACAGAGATATCAAGAGAAGTCTCACCTCCAGAACCACATGAATTAGAGTCATCACTAAGTACAGCGAAAGAAAGAGTATCACCAGTCGCTACGAAAGTAAAACCAGTGAAATCTCCAGCATTACCATAAGGGGCAGTGTTAATCTGAGCTGCAGTATTATCAGCACCGTCATATACTTCTAACTCATCGAAGTTTACTTCAACAGTACCTGAGTTAATCACAATAGCAACACCTTCTCCTGGTACATCAGCAGCAAAAGTATAAACCGTTACATCATCATTCCCATAACAGAAACCAAATGCAACAGGAGTAACAGTTGTTAGGTTACCATCAGCTGGAGCTGGATCACAACCTGCGATTATACAAGAACCATCGTCAAATGAAGGCTCTCCCAGACCGTCTGGAGCTTGATAGTTAATTGCATTGATATCGAGACATCCTCTACAAGAAGTGTCGCATGAACCGTCATCAATAGTAGCAACCGGATCATAGTTACATGAACCTTCAAGGGTACAACCAGAAATTCCACCAGTTACAGTTAAATCAAACTCACCTTCGTCAGCATCAGTAGTTGTCCAAACAAGAATAAAGTAATCTGTATTCAAGTCTAAACCTATTAAAGCTTGATCAAGTGGTAAAGTAAAGTCATCACATAAAAGTTCAGTAGGTACACCACATGATCCAGAGTAAATAGCGATAGCTGGAGCAACGGCAGCAGCAACAGCTGGAGCAGCAGCAACATCAAAAGTGATATTTGCAGCGTTGTTAGATCCTGAATTCCACTCATACCAAACCCCATTGATCACTGCAAAAGGATCACATGTAGGTTGAACGTCATTTGCTTGAGCACAAACGTTAGTACCTGTTAAAGGAATAGCGTCAGTTAAAGGAGCAGCGTCTATACACTTATCATTTAACGGAGGAGTACAAGAAGGCACATCACAAGTGATTGATAATTGGAAATCACCAACACCACCACCAAATCCAGAAATATGGATGTAGTAATCAGTACCTGCTGAAGAAATCCAAGTCACTTGACTTACGAAGTTATCATCAAAAGTGTTTCCGTCACCGTTACAATCGAAATCATCGTTTCCACCTTCACATACAAAAGATCCGCATGTTCCAGAGAATACATGCATTCTTGAATCATAAACAGAACCACAAAGACTTGCAGTAATTTCTTGTCCATCACCTTGGAAAGTGTACCATACACCTGGCCCTTCAATAACGGGTCCACAAGCAGGCGCTAGCAACTCAGTACCTACAGTAGAACCAATGTTTGTATCATTAACTACATCACCACAGATAACTACAGTAGCTCCTGAACAAGCATCGTTTAACTGACATGTAGTATTATCTTCTACTAAACAAGCAGAAGGAGCTGGGTTAAAGTTCAATGCAGCAGGATCACTACAATAAGTAGCATCAGCTAATGAAGTTCTCACTTCAAATGAAAAAGCATCAGCTTCACCTACACCTGGATTACCATCAAAAGAGCTAAGCCCAATTAAATAGGTTACGTTTGCTTCAGCACAAAAACCATCTACGTTGAAACCAGCTACAGTAGCGATTTCAGGACCGCCACAAGCACCATAATAAACAGTGAACTCAACATCAACAGTACCGAGACCTTCTACATCTACTAAAACATCAGTAAGTGATGTAAAACTATACCACAAATCTGGATTACCACCTAAAGAAGCAGTCGTCTCGTTTGTAATACTATCAGCAACTTGGACATCTAAAACAAGAACAGTCGCCATAGCACACGAGTCATTCACAGACACCTGCGCAAATACCCCATTAGCTGACAGTGTAAACACAGCCAGACAACAGAGCATAACTAAATTTTTATACATTTTCTTCATTTGAATTGGTTTTGGTTAATTATTATTCTATTATAAGATTAAATTATATACGCACTAAAAGCCTTATTACACATTCTTCAAAATTGAAGACAAGCACAATAGACCTACATTTTTTAAATTCAATAATTCTTGTTTCTTCAAGAGGATTAAGAATAAGTTAGTTTCACTTAAGAAAAAGCATAATTTACCTCGAAAACATAAGGAGTGGAGATGATGTGAATTAATCCGATTGTTCTTAGCGGAGCCCAAGATAATCATTATATGCCATATTATCCAAATATTTCTTAATGATTTTTTAAACAATGGGCGAACTTAGAGGAACTCAATTGCTATGCAAACCTCAAAAACAGCCATGAGTCCTTTATAGGTGAAATCCAACCGTTCAAATATCTTTTCATTGTATTCACCGAAGAATCATACATTAATGTGTCTGAATTTATCCTCCCGCTTTCCATAGCCAAACTCAGAGCAGAATAATCGCAACTACCAATTTCAGAACCTGATCTGTAATAGAACTTTTCACGATCAAAAAAGTCAATCTGATACTTATTTCCAATTTTTTGGACAAAGTGAGTTAACGAATCAATAGCACAACCACTTACTGGAAAAGCGTCTTCATTGGAAATAACCACTAAGAAAACACCTTCAACCACCTCAGCCACCGCCTCAACCAACTTACCATGCGTTCCCCAATTAGAAAGGAATTCGTTTACCTCTTTTAAAACATCAGCCTCTAATTCACCAAGTGACCTATCCAACTGAAAAATCCAAACTTTCGAATTAGGATTATAATGTGTTATGTCCATGTGTTGTTCTAATTTTCTAACTTTAAATATAAGATCAATATACCCACTGGGAGTATTGACTGTAAAAAACCAACTATTCTTCTTGAAAGAGGATACATATCAGACTCAAATAACTTTCCTGCTAAAAAAATCAAAATTGCCAACGTAAAACAAATGACATATAATTTCATTAGCAATTGCCCACGCTTCTTGTCTGAATCAAACAAAAGAATCAACCGTACTCCAATGAACATATGAATGACAACAAAAAAAGGGGTCAACAACCATTTCAACTGGCTAAGTCGCTTCGAATTTAGATGATATAAGAATTCAAATCGTTCATGACCTTTATAATAATTATATGCTGGCGCATCTGCGCTTACAAGATTCCTTCGTTGCACCGCATCCAGTTGATCATAATTTTCCACTGATCTGGCAAGTGACAAGTTTGAATTGACGTTAATCTTGACTCTTTCCTGAAAATGACCTAACAACAAGGAAGTCAAAACCAACAAACCAATATAAAAAACTCTCGGCATCAGCTAGAACTAGAATGACTGAATCTATTCACCCATATATACCAGAGAAGAAAAACAAACCCATAGGTAATAATTGTAAACGTATAGTCGTGATTGAATTTCAGCCATTCTGGTGACTCACTCACGATTAAGGCAAGCACCGACACCCTGATAACATTTAGACAATGCAACAGCAACACCCCTAAGGGCAAATACCAGCTTTTATGTTTCCATTTACCTGGAAAAAATAAAATAAAAATGACAAACAAAGCAATAATCACTAGGCCATCACAACCAGAACCTATTAGCACTCCGTTTGACCCTGAAATCTCAACATAATTTTTAAATCCAGAACCATCAGTATCGAACGATTTTGACGGCTTTCCTATAAAGCCTAAGACGCTCTCCGCCTGAAGAGCGATTGCTTCTATAACCAAACTGTCATAAATCCTGTTTGGTTTTATAACCAATTCATATAGCGAAAACCATACACCTAAAGCGACTAAAAAAGGAATTAAAAAT
This sequence comes from Flavobacteriales bacterium, assembly GCA_965224545.1. GTDB lineage: Bacteria > Bacteroidota > Bacteroidia > Flavobacteriales_D > Sanyastnellaceae > ASP10-05a. The sequence goes on from CBDCZM010000001.1 coordinate 1,432,792, forward strand.
CTACTTCCTTTCATTAGCAACTACTAAATGTTCTTTTTATGGTCTCTATATTTCTTACCCCCATAAGCTAAACCAGCAGCGATCAACACACCAATACCACCATCAATAGGTACAGGACAAGGATCAAATGGAGGGCCGCATGGCTGACCACCATCCGCAGTAGGAAAACCCTGAGAATAAAGCGTAAGAACTGTCAGTAAAAAAGCGGCAGTAATAACATATTTAAACATATCACTAAATTTAAAACAAAGCTATATAATTAGACGTAATCCGCGACTAAAAGTGACAAGTTTCTTTTAATAAATGATTGCTCATTTATCTGAGAGATAAAAGTATATTTGCTTTTCTGATCAGGAAACCTAAATATGAATAACTCAGGAAATATTCTTTCTTTGGAAGATCTGCGTCCAATATGGAAATTCTTAAGCAAGAACTTGATCATATTGATCTTATTCCCACTCGCTGCATTTATTGTAACTTATTTGTACAAAAGAAGCATCCCAGCTTATTTCTCAGCTAGGACCGAGATTCTTCTTAAGAGCAATGAAACGTATAATTACCAGAATGAGATTAGGAGTAATTTCGGATACTTCAGTCAATATGCGGACATTGAAAATCAAAAAAGGATCATAACTTCCTATGATCTGGTTAAGAAGACAGTTGATAAGCTTGATTTAAACGTTGGATATTTCATAAAAGGCCGATTAAAAACTGAAAGAACCCCGTATTTTCCTGCCTTTCAAATAAGTGTGGATCTAGCAAATTGTGATCAAAAAATGTTCAATAATCCCATTCAATTTGATTTGGACGGACCATATAAAATCAATCTAAGTTTTACATATGAAGAATCTGAAATACGAATTTCACATGATCTTTCAACTCCTTTAGAATCTTCAGACGATAGACTGAAAGGAATTACCATCAACCCTTCTTCTTCATTGGACCTAAGCACAGTGGAACAATTCCAACAGTCGACATATACAATTGAACTTTATCCAGATTCTAAAGTGATTTCTGATTTTAGACGCGTAATGACGGTTGAAAATGTGGAGTTCACCAGTATTCTAACCTTGACATCAACGCATGAGGTACCAAAGTTCGCCAAAATGTTCCTAGATACGCTGTCGTATGAATATATTGACTATTCTCTTGAAAAACAACGTCAAGTAAACGAAAATACTCAGAAATACATTGAGAAACAGCTTACGGAGCTTGAAGAAATTATGGATTCTCTAGAGCTCTCTATTGAGCTATATAAGGACAAAAAGAATATTATAGACCTTAGTAAGGAGCAAAACCACTTGTTTAGCTCGTTACTCTCTGCTGAGGAAGAAAGAGCGCGCCTGATGCGTATTAAAAAATCTTTCGATGATCTTGAGGTATTTGTCTCGAACGATGATAATATTGATGAATTGCCCCCGAGTTTTTATCTTTATAATGAGGATGTCTTGCTTAAACAAATGGTCATTGAATTGGATGAATTTCGGAAGGAAAAAGGAAAACTACTTATTGACTTCAAAGAGAATACTCAAAGTATTCATAGACAAGACTCTCTTATTCAAGATCAAACAGATCATATTCTCACTTATCTGATTAACTCTAAAAAGGCCATTGGAAATGATATTGACTTTCAACAAGAAGCCATCAAGGGGATCACAGTGGAATTATTTAGTGTTCCAAAATCTCAAAGAGCTCTCTTGGAGATAGAAAGAAAACTCAAAGTAAACGAAAGTCTATATGTTTACTTGTTAGAATCCAAAGCTTCTACGGTGATAGCTAAAGCCGCTATTCTTCCTGAAATTAGCATTATAGAAAATGCGAGAAATACGGGTATGGTAGATCCTAAAAACTCTCGTGCCTACTCCATCGCGATCGGATTAGGATTATTGTTTGCTGGATTTATAGGTTTGATTCGTACTCTGCTTTATCAACGAATAGAAAGCGTTTCTGAATTAAAATCAGTAACGCAGATTCCCGTTTTAGGCTCTATTCCTCATTATACTGAAATTAATGAGGAACCAATTGCCATCCTACGAAATTCAAGATCCTCTATTTCTGAAGCTTTTAGGGCATTAAGAACCAATCTTCAATACTTGCTTTCAAACGAAGATGGAAACGTTATACTGGTATCTTCTCTTCACCCTTCGGAAGGGAAAACATTTATCAGTAGTAATCTCTCGTCAATGGTGGCTAAAGCTGGAAAGAAGACCATTATCGTAGATTTTGATCTTCATAAGCCTAAAATCCATAAGACATTTAAACTAATAAATAACAAGGGTATTTCTAGTATCATTTCTAATAGAGCATCATTGGCCGACTGTACAAACCATACACAGATTGAAAATTTAGACGTAATCACTGCTGGGCCAGTACCTCCAAATGCTTCAGAACTTATTCTTAATGATCGAACTGCAGAATTAGTGAAGGAACTAAAAAAGACTTACGACTACGTCATTATCGATACCCCTCCTTTAATGCTCATTAGTGATAGTCTAGTACTGCACAAGCTAGTTGATAACTCGATTTTCGTAATGAACACAGAAAAAGCTCAAAAAGCTGGGGTAAACTTCCTTGAAGAAACGCTAAGTCAAAACGAAATTTCTAATGTTACAGTTATTCTGAATAACGTTAAGCTTACAAAATGGCATAAAATTTATTCCAAATATGGCTATAAATATGGCTACAGTTATAACTATGGGTATGGGTATGGGTATGGGTATGGGTACGGTTCGCATAAGGACGATTCTGATTCAAAAAAATCCTAATTATTTTCAAAGCAACTTGATATGAAAGTAATTAAAAAGTCTGTATTATTTTTAGGGTCAATCTTACCAGCAAAGCACAAAAGAAAGGCTCTTATTCTTAGTAGTTTTCTACTTGTAAATTCGGCATTAGAGCTGATTGGCTTAGGAGCACTGATCCCAGTTTTCACTGTCTTGTTGGATGATGATGTGGTTTCAAAATATGCTTGGGCAAAACAACTCTACGAAACTTTCAATCTCACATCTGAAAATCAACTAATTATTCTGGTGAGCATTATTTTGCTTTTAATCATCATCATCAAGAATATCATGGGTATTGCAATTTCATATTCCCAAAGCAGATTCGCATTTAGTTTATATGAATTCTTTTCAATCAAACTGCATGGCATATACTACAGAAAAGGTGCTGCTTACTTTAAGGATAATAATGCGCATAATCTTGTTAGAAATATCAATTTTGCTTCTCTTCAGTTTTCTCAAAAGCAAGTCCTAGGCTTGATAAGTCTACTGAACGAGCTGGTAATACTAGTGGTTATTTCCATATGTATATTCTTATACAACCCTAAAATCTTCGGGCTTTTAATGGTCACCATTGTTCCAACGTTCAGCATTTTCTATTTGTGGGTTAGAAAAAAGTCCCTTCAAATTGGAACATCAATTAAGAAAATCACCCCTCTCCTTTCCAAAAACATCTTCCAGAGCATCTATGGATATGTAGATATTATATTGGCTGAAAAGGAACTAACCTTTCGAAATAAGGTGAAAGAAAACGTTTCTGAGCTGTCTAAGGCACACATCAACTCTGCCGTAATTAATCTTATCCCAACAAGGATAATTGAATCATCAATTATCCTAGCAGTAACTTTGATTATCATTTTCGGTCTTTCTTTTTCGTTGGAAAAAGTTCAACTTATTCAACTTCTTGGGTTATTCGCCATAGCTGGCTACCGCATCATGCCTTCTGTTAATAGAATCATGGTCGCATTAAACGGACTCAATCAAACACTATGGACGTTTGATATACTACAGCTTTTAAAGGCTTCTACAGCCAGCCTACCGGCTCAAAAAGAAATGACATTCTCCAAAGAACTTTCTCTGAACAACATTTGTTTTCATTTCGAAGATAGTTCCACGGCTTTGTTTGACAACTTTACAATGAGAATAAAAAAAGGAGAATGTGTGGGTATCGTTGGTCCTTCCGGTTCTGGTAAAACCACTCTTATGAATATGTTTCTAGGATTTATTTCTCCTCAAAAAGGAACATTGCAAATTGACACTCAGACATTTGATGAAACTTACTCCCAATCCTATTATAAGAAGGTGGGATATGTACAGCAGCAGGTATACATTATGGATGGAACTATCGCGGAAAACATAGCCCTAGGAGTTATGTCAAGTAAAATTAATTATGACGCCATTGAAACAGCTCTTAAGAAAGCTAGTCTTTATAGCTTTGTATCAGAGCTCCCTAATGGAATCGATACACATATCGGGGAGAACGGCACAAAACTCTCTGGAGGCCAACGTCAACGTGTAGGAATAGCTCGAGCACTTTATAGAGAGGTAGAAATTCTGTTCTTTGATGAAGCCACCTCTGCATTAGATGAGCAAACCGAACAAGAAATTACTCAATCGATTGAGAGATTGATAGGAGGAGAACTTACCATATGTATTATCGCTCACAGATTGAGTACACTTAAAAATTGTGATCGAATTATTGAAATTGGAAAAGATCAAGCCACTCTCAAATGATTTTCTCTTAATAAAAGAGGATAAAAATCCCTCCCACTTAGTGAATTAAAAGGCTTTCCTTTTTAGTTCCAGAGGATCTTCCATCCTCAACAACAAAACTTTTTCTACTGTAAAACAGGCTCTTAAAATTCCTGCGTCTCTATTTTTTTCTATATATTCTCATCAATCATGATTGAACTAAAAGCTAGAAAAGATTCTTTTTTTATCATATTGACTCATTTTTTACATGCTTTTGGACAAAAAACACTAAAAAAATCCTATATTTGAGAGAACCTTTTACTAACCTAATTTCGAAATGTTAAGATATTTACTAGTAATTCCTACATTACTATTTCCGATATTTCTATTTTCTCAGAGCGACGATCTTCTGACATCTCCTGTTATAGTCTTTGATAATTATGCAAATCCCACAAATATAGATGGCACACTCAATGGTGCTACTAGTTCCGGAGCTGCATCATGCGGAGCTCTGGCAAATGATGATGTTTATTATCAGTTTGTAAGTGTCACAAAAGCTATTAAAGTCTCTGTGAATACTATTTCATTTGACGCAGTGGTAGGAGTACTAGATGCTACCGGTAATTCCATGGGATGTCTGAATGAAGCAAACGGAACCGCTGTTGAAGTTCTAAGATTAAATAATCTCACCCCAAATGAAACTTACTATATAAGAATTCATTCTGCGGATGGCATTGCTGGTGACGGGAACTTTTCCGTTGAGTACTGCTATCTGCCTCTATGGGAACTTTTACCACAATTTGTTGGAACCAGCATAGACGATGATGAATATAAACTTTATGACTATATAAGACGAACGGTAGATGGCACCATCAATATTGACTTGACAAGATGGAGATTCAGAAATCTAGTGACTGGAGAATCTAGCATTTTCACTGTCCCTAATAACCCTAGCAACAATGCTTATACTGCTGTATTAGATCGTGTTGAATGCATTTTAGGTACTGTAGATGATCCTTTCATGTGTTACGGTGACAGCTTAGAAGTATGTGTAGAAGTTGAAGTAGACGGATTTCCATGCGGTTATGGCAACATAAACAAAATCAATTTCCAAGAAGTGCCAGCAGGAAAATTGAGAGAGAGTGATATAGGTTCATTCAAAAGTTTATACTCTGGTTTTTTAAGAGCATACAGAGTTCATAAAGATCAGGTTTTAGAATGGGAGCTTTATGAGTACGGGGAGTTATATTCTACTATAATATCACCCCAAGGCGTAAGAGATCTGCCTGTTGGAGATATTCCAAATATTCTTTACAATCGTCTTTATGAGATAAGACATAGAGCGACAACTTGTGGTGAAACTGGAGCATGGAGTGAACTTACCCCCTTTTTTACAGAAAACATACCATACGTTTCGGTCTTTGCTGACTGTGGATCCATTATACCGAGTGCTTCTTTCTTAACATGTTCAACCATAACAGCAGGAAGTGGGTACATTTGGCAATTTGCACCGATTAACCAAGGCGATCCCACCCTAACTCCAATAGGTCCATCAATTACACAAGATGGTGGAAGTTCTGTGAATACCGCTGCACTTGGATTAACCCCAGGCACCACATACAGAGTAGCTGTGCGACCTATTGTGGCAAATGGTCTACAAATTGGAGATTATGGAGATTTTTGTGTATTAACTCTAGAAGATGATTCAAGTGGATTTGGATTCAACGAAGCACTTCCCGATGATTGGTATACCTACTCTGATGGCTCCACAGCTGGTTCTATCGAAGGTATAATTTATCCGAACCCTATTGAAGATAATATCTGTGTCCTATATCTTAAATCTTCCCTAGAACAAGAAGGTACTGCAACAGTTTACAACCTTCAAGGAAAAAAAATTGCTGTGAAAAGGGTAAATAAGGGTGAGCGAATTATACAGGTTGAAATTCCAGCAAACCAAAATGGCACTTTAATACTAAGGTTCTCCAGTGAAGGGAAAACATTAATCGAAAAATTTAAGCACTAAGTTTTTTGTCCCTCTGAGAAGAATAGCATTGTGAATAATTAGGGCTATTGCAAAACATTTCAAGTAGGTTAATCAAAAAAAAATCTCAACTTTGGCTTTGCAACAAAGACTATAATTAGTTGACAAATAAAATTCTAGTAGTATGTTATATTTTCCCTCCATCTGTTAAAATTGGAGGAAAAAGATGGTTTAACTTGGGTAAAGAGTTGCACACTCTGTGCACTGTGGACATTCTGACATTTGCTGAAAACACCAAGAATTCTGGTGATTTTAACCAAATTTATACCATCAAAAGTTCCTACCCGAAAATTCTAGATAAAAAGCCTAGCTCAATTTTTGAACGAATTTCTTACAAGCTCCAACACTATAAAAGAAAGCTACTTGTCAAAGGAACAATTTATGACAAGACGAGCTTAGATGGCAAAAAAGTCAGAAATAGAATAATCGGTCTACAAGAAAAAAATCATTATGACTCTATTATCTGCACTGGGGCACCATTTTCTCTTCTATATTATGTGGTTCTGCTTAAAAAAAACCAGCTATTCTCAACTACTCAATTTCTCTCTGATATTCGCGATCCATGGACATGGGGTCAAGGATATGGTATAGCTAATCTCAACTCAAAACGCAAGGCTGTTGAACAAACAAGGGAAAGAACAGTGGTTACTGAAAGTAACATTGTATCTGTCCCCGCCCAAACAATGGCAGAACATATTCATTCGATCTATCCAAATAGTAACACTATTATCATCCCTCATGGATTTGATAAGAAAAAGATAGATCGTGTGCTTAATAATTCTGAAAAACAGAGTAAAAACAGTGAAATCAAACTGATCTATGGAGGCACTTGGTATAGAGATATTAATGAGTCCTTTCTGAAATTACTGCGATCTCTTGAGCAAATAGAGAATTACAAATACAATTATAGAATATATACAGAATTTCCTGAACGTGTTTCAGATTTTAATCTAAGCGCTACTACAAATATCCTCTTTAAAAAAAGCGAGTATATTCCCGAAAAACAGCTATTTAAAGAAATAAATAATTCACATATATACGTTGTAATATTTCCTGAACATGCAAGAAATTTCATTAGTGCTAAGTTCTTTGAGATATTCTATATAGGCACTCCGATATTGGTGATCAGTAAAAAAGGAATTTTATCTGATTTTATACAAAAAAACTCATTTGGCTTTCATTTAGAACCCGAGAATGTAAACAAGATTACAATTAAAAAAATAGTAGATACAGTTGTTAATGAACCAATAACTAAGGCTATATCGAACGATCTTCTCAAATATGATTTCTCAAATATTGCCAAACAAATTTTAAAAGAATTCAATTCCTAAATATGTTTTAACCACCATTCATTAAAAATTATGAAAAAAATATTAATTCTTGTTGGCACTAGACCAAACTTCATAAAAGTAACACAGTTTAAAAGAGTGGTTGAGCAATTTGAAAACATTGACTGTAAAATAGCTCATACCGGACAACATTATGACAAGAACATGGCAGACGTGTTTTTTGAACAATTTGGACTGCACCCTGATTACTTTTTAGATATCTCACCTTCTTCACCTGCTACTCAAATGGGTGAGATTATGATGCGACTTGAAGCGTTGATAAAAGAACAATTTCTTGCAGATATTTTAATCGTACCAGGGGATGTCAATTCAACCTTAGCAGGAGCATTGGTCGCTAATAAAATGAATATTCCGCTGGCACATTTAGAAAGTGGTTTAAGAAGTCGTGACAGAAGCATGCCAGAAGAGATTAATAGAATACTCACAGATGAAATAACCGATCATTTTTTTATTACAGAACAGTCTGGTTTAGATAACATCAAGAAAGAAAGTTTGCACGGAAACTCAGTTTTTGTAGGAAATACAATGATAGATACACTTGTTGCATTTGAACCAGAGATTGATGAATCAGATGTATTAGATAGACTTGCGGTTGAGCCAGAAAAATATATACTAATGACTATTCATCGTCCAGGAAATGTAGACTCGGAGGAAGGTCTAAAAAATCTGATACATCTGATTAAGAGCTTAAACAGTCGTTACAAAATCGTCTTCCCTATTCACCCTAGAACTATTGCCAGAATAGACACCTATGGACTTGATACAGAATTCAAAAATTTAGAGAATCTAATTACATCTGGACCAATGGGTTATTTTGAGTTTCAAAAATTAGTTAAACATTCCAAACTTGTGCTAACAGATAGTGGTGGAATTCAGGAAGAAACGTCATTCAGACAGGTCCCATGTCTAACACTTAGACCAAATACGGAACGCCCTATTACCTGTTCAATTGGTACAAACACCCTAGTTCCTTTTGATGTCAAACTTATTGAAACGTACATTGAGCAAATTGAAAACGGAACCTACAAAAAAGGAGAAATTCCACCACTTTGGGATGGAAAAGCAACAGAAAGAATTGTTGAGTATATTGCCCAAATATTATGATTTACATTACGTTTGGAGACAAATATGGCGGTATATACAGAAGTCAGGTAATTGATACAATCAGTCACCTCAACACTCTCTTTAAGATAAAAATTAGACTCATTTCGTTCGTGCCATATACTATCTGGAGTGAGCAAAAAAAAATCATTAAAAGGGAATATCCTAAAACCCATGTTTTTCCGATGATTCCAAGCAGAAATCACTGGTGGCCACTATCATCATTATTTCTCCTACCCTTTCTAGTTAACCGTCCTATCTGTATAGGGCGAGGAGTTATTTCTGCCAACATCATTCTATTTTGGAAAAAGATTGGATTGGTGAAAAGATATGTTTATGACGGACGAGGAGCCATTTGGGCAGAGCATAAAGAGTATCTCTCAAAAGACAACCCTGCCCTTATAAACAACATATATAAATGGGAAAAAAATTCCGTAATCAAAAGTGATTTTCGTATTGCAGTTAGCAGTAAATTACTAGAATACTGGTCTGACACCTATAATTATCAAGAAGATGATCATCAAATAATCCCATGTACCTTTAAGGAATCTCAGCTTTCATCTGCAACTTTAAAAAACAACTCTAATTCACCTGTTAGAATTGTTTTTTCAGGAGGAAGTGACTTATGGCAATCAAGAGATTATATGTCTCTGATTCTGGTGAAAATATTGGAAACCACACCTGGCAGTGAACTATTACTTCTCACTACAGCCAAATTAGAAGATTTTCCTAAGCTCACACCGTTCGCTAATCGGATACAATTTAATTGGGTAAAACCTCATGAAGTTTTTCCAATTCTAGAATCATGTGACTATGGCATCCTAATTCGTGAAAAATCCATCACCAATAGAGTGGCTTCTCCTACAAAGTTTGCAGAATACATGTATGCTGGATTGAAAATCCTTATTTCTACAGAAATTGGAGATTTCTCAGCTCTAGTAGAACACCACCAAATAGGCCATCTTATTTCTGAAGCAGAGATCCCAGTTCTCGACAAACCTACTCTTGACAATAAATTGAAAATCAAAAACTTGGCTAAAAATCTATTCTCAAAGGAAAGTTTTAATTATGCCTATGAAAAAATAGTTGATCGGAGATCCTTCTAAATGACGAAAATATTATTCATAACGGATGTAGGTTCTCCTTGGGGAGGAAGTGAAGAACTTTGGAGCAAAGTTGCACGAAAATTTAGTGACTCAGGATATAGCGTGCATGCCTCAGCTTCTTTTTATGGAGAGTTGCATCCAAAGCTTATTGCATTAAAAGAATCAGGAGTTCAGCTTCATCTTAGAAAGAGCAGGATGAGATTCTTTAGTCACAAGCTAAAGTCTAGTGTATCAAAGTTGAAATCATTACCTATCAAATCGGGAATCGAAAAAGTGATTTCTAAACTTAGGCCTGACTTCATAGTATTCTCACAGTCAAGCGGATTCTCTATGTACAGAGAAATGAACTTTTGCAAGGCCTTGAACATTCCATATATTTCTGTGACGCAGCTAAATTCGGAATACTCATGGCCAACAGATGAGAACTTCTCTAATATTCGTTCAGCAAATGCAAATTCGGAAATGAATTACTTTGTTTCACATGGTAATATGGAGCTTTTCAAGCGCCAAATAGCACTCGATTTGCCCAATCTTAAAGTTATTTCTAACCCATACAACTTTGATAATATTCAAAAGTTAGCTTGGCCAGGTGAATCCACTTACAATCTGGCATATGTTGGTCGACTCGATTTCACTCACAAAGGAATAGACATTCTTCTTTCAAGTTTTTCTGATGAGAAATGGAAAAATCGAAATTTCACTCTCAACATTTATGGTAAAGGGAATACTGAGCTCGCTAAAGAATTAGCAAAAAAACAAAACCTATCTCAAATTAAGTTTCATGGCCATGTAAGCGGGATACAAGAAATCTGGAGGCAAAATCATATGCTCGTTATGGCTAGTAGATACGAAGGCATGCCTTTGTCAATTATAGAAGCTATGTTTTGTCAACGACCTGTTCTTACCACCGATGTGGCAGGGCATGCCGAGTACATTACTGAAGGCGTGAATGGTTATTTGGCTGCAGCACCTAAGATTTCCATGTTCAAAGAAACTCTAGAAAGAGCGTGGAACACTCGAGAAAACTGGAAACAAATGGGGGAAGCGGCATTTAAATCAGTAGAAGCCTTATCCACCGCAGATCCTGTAGGTCTATTTTATAACGAGATAAAACAGCTGTTAGGGCAGAAAAATTATTGATCTATGCTATTTAATTCACTCGATTTCGGATTATTTCTCCCAATAGTATTTTTACTCTATTGGTTTGTTTTTCAGAAGAATTTACGTCTTCAAAATTTATTAGTGTTAGTTGCTAGCTATGTTTTTTATGGCTGGTGGGATTGGAGATTTCTCTCCCTTATTGCATTTAGCACACTAGTAGATTATTTCGTTGGTGTAAATCTTGAAAAAGAAGAAAAACAATCCAAGCGGAAAATGTTCTTATGGATTTCGATTCTCGTCAATCTTGGTTTTTTAGGCTTTTTTAAATACTATAATTTCTTTTTAGACAATTTCGTGGCCGGCTTTAAACTTTTCGGAACTGAATTCTCTCCTCAGACACTACAAATAGTATTACCAGTAGGAATTAGTTTCTATACCTTTCAAACGCTGAGTTATAGTATCGATGTTTATAAAAGAAACCTCCAGCCAACAAGAGATATAGTTGCCTTTGGAGCGTTTGTAAGTTTCTTTCCCCAACTAGTAGCTGGTCCAATTGAAAGAGCAAGTAACCTTTTACCTCAATTTTATAAGCACAGAAAATTTGATTATTCCAAGGCGACTGATGGTATGCGTCAAATTCTATGGGGACTTTTTAAAAAGGTCGTAATTGCTGACAACTGTGCCGAATATGCTAACATGATCTTTAACAATCATGAGGTTTATGGAGGTAGTTCGCTAGTCTTGGGTGCCATTTTCTTTACCTTTCAAATCTATGGGGACTTTTCCGGATACTCAGATATTGCCATTGGAACATCTAGACTGTTTGGATTTGATTTGAAAAGAAATTTTTCTTTTCCGTACTTATCCAGAGATATGGCGGAATTTTGGAGAAGGTGGCACATTTCCCTTTCTACGTGGTTTAGAGACTATTTATACATCCCTCTTGGGGGAAGTAAAGGAGGTCGAAACATGAGAATCAGAAACACATTCATTATATTTCTAGTCAGTGGGTTCTGGCATGGAGCTAATTGGACATTCATCGTATGGGGGTTTCTAAATGCATTATACTTCCTACCACTTTTACTCCGCAATAAAAATCGATCTAATATAGATGTCGTTGCAGAAAACACGGTTTTCCCCTCTTTCAAAGAATTATTTCAAATAGCTACAACTTTTTTGATGGCGGTGTTAGCATGGATCTTCTTCAGAGCAGAAAACTTAGCGCATGCATTTTCTTATCTCAAAGGAATATGTGATCCATCATTGTTTAGTCTCCCTGATAACACGCTTAAAACATCATTCTTTACCATTTTACTTATCATTTTTATGTATACCGTAGAATGGTTTGGCAGAAAAGAGGAATTCGGTATCGCCAATTTAGTTAAGATCAAGTCACAAGTCATTAGGTGGGCATGTTATATTGGAATCATTTTCCTAATTGGCATGTTTATGCAAACTGAAGAAACCCCATTTATTTACTTTCAGTTTTGATGAGAATTTTTTTTAGAAAAATAATAACCTTATCTGTAGTTACTCTTCTATGCTATCCCATAGGAGTGATTTTGTGGGGATCTCTCATTACAAGGCAGACACCTGTAAACATAGCTAGCAAAGGAGTTTATAAAGGGTTCTTACATACTAGAATCACCGAAGCTGACAATTATGGACCAGTTGAGATTCTAGCAATTGGTTCTTCACTATCCTATAGAGGAATTGACCCCAGGAAGTTTCAAGAACATAATCTGTCACTGTTTAATTTGGGTTCTTCTGCTCAAACTCATTTGCAGAGCTCATTGGTACTCAAGCATTATTTGCACCTATTAAAACCAAAATATGTTATTTATGAGTGCAATCATGAACTTTTAAGATCTGATGGTGTGGAAGCCTCACTTGATGTAATTCATGGCCTTCCTGTAAATTTTGATATGTTAAAAATGGCATTAAAAATCAATCACTTAAAAACTTACAACACACTTATAAGCAGCGCATTTAGACAAAAATTTAATTTAGACGAGGATTTTGTTGAAAATCCTTTATATCAAATTGACACTTACATCTCTGGTGGATATGTAGAACAAGAAACTGAATATTACACTATCAGAGCCCCCTTACATGTGACACAAAAGAAATTTGAACCAAGACACGCTCAATTGGAAGCTTTTAAAAGCAACATAAAAATGATCCATGACTTTGGTGCAGAGCTATTTCTGATTAATGCTCCTGTGACCAAGTATAGATATTTATCTAGTCCAACAAGAGATTCTGCTGATAGTCTTCTTACTACCCTAGGACACTTCACCAATTTTAATAAAATAATAAATCTTAACGATTCTCTGCACTTTTATGACTCTTCACACTTGAATCAAAGTGGTGTGGAAATATTTAACGACAGTTTAATTAGTAAATTATTCCTTCATAATGAATGATCTTGTTTCCATTATAATTCCCAATTATAATCGGTCCAAATTTGCCTTGGATACACTCAACTCTGTGTTAAATCAAACATATAGACCCTTAGAAATAGTGATTATAGATGATCACTCTACAGATGACTCTTTTAAGGTAGTACAAGATTTCATTCAGCAAAATGAACAAGAAGAAGTGAGTTTTCTTCTGGAATTAAATACGAAGAAAAGGGCTGCGTCAGCTCGAAATTACGGTTTCACTATATCAAGCGGAAAGTATATTCAATTTCTGGACTCTGATGATCTTCTTCTTCCTCATAAATTGGAAACTGAAATCGCTTATCTGAAAGATTCAGATTTTAAACTCGTTTATGCAAAAGCTCAATTTTTTGAACATGATACAAACAATCGACTGAACCAATATTGGGGAAGAGAATTATCAGGACACTCTTCTGATTATTTTGAGTTCCCATGGCAAACTATGTGTGCTCTTTATTCCAGAAATCTAATTGATGAAATAGGTGTATGGAATGAAGAACTATCACTTAATGATGATTGGGAGTTTTCAATGAGATATTTGATAACATCTCGTCAAAAAATTGGATTTATAGACTCAGTTCACTCTCTATATCGTGTTCATGACAACGACCGTGTTGGAAACAATGTTAACCTTGAAAAACTAAAAAGCCTAGAATTATCCATGGTTTTGACCAAAAATCTGCTTCTAAAAAATAAATCATGGGATAAGTATTTGTCTAAGAGGTTTTCTTCCAGATTTCTTTACTGTGCCATGTTATTTGGAAAGATGAAAAAACATAAAGAAAAAAATAGACTTTTAAATGAACATGTAGATTCCTCTATTCCAAAACATCTTGCTTCAATAATAAACTCTAGTATTTTTTATAAGTTGGTATTAAAGATATATGAGAATAAATAATCAAAGTGTGTACGTCTCCACATAGAAACCAACAGAAGATAAAAATTAAACTCTCTAAGCCACGATAACCATGAATACTTGAACTTTTTACTTTTATTGATTAGTTACCTTTTTTTTTGCAGCAACTTGAGTTTTATTGAAATGCGGTAAAGCCAATTGATCCGTTGATTTCCCCACAAAGTCGGCAAGTTTCTTAAAACCCTTTTCATCTCTTACATCCAATATCAAAAATTCATCTTTAGATCTATCCTTGAAGTAATTCATGACAAAATCTTTATGATTCCTATAATCCTGTAATCGCTTTTCCAAGTCAGGATACTCTCCAGTTACCTGATAGGTCCAATTATAAAGTGACTTTTGCCAAGACTCCTCATCCCAGGGCAAAAGCATTTAAACCATTAACTTTATTTTGTTCTTAATTTTTTAATTTTCAATCAGTAGTATTTTTGAAAAGCGTTTTTTTCATTCGAAAAAGATGGATAGAAAAACCACGTTTTCTAATACAAATTCACTTTCCTGTTTTTTCTCTGCTCTAAAAGACCCAAGGCGAATAGATGCGGGAAATTACCACCATTCTTTGAGCGACATATTGCTATTGGTTATAACAGGGATAATGTGTGGCTGTGATAAATGGGAGACCATACACATTTTTGGTAAAAGTCAATATTACTGGCTTAAGCAGTATGGAAACTTTGATGCTGGTATTCCATCGATAGATACTATGCGAAGAGTCTTTTCAGCTCTTGATTCTGAGAATTTCAATGATTGTTTTATCTCTTGGATTAATCATTTGTGTGTGAAAACAAAAGGAGAAGTTATAGCTCTTGATGGTAAAACAGTGAGGGGCGGTAAGTTTGACGGAATAACAACCCCTCATATTGTTTCTGCCTTTGCATCAGAGAATCAACTGTGTCTGGGTCAATTGAAAGTGAATGAAAAAAGCAATGAAATTACTGCAATACCTGCATTATTAGAATTGTTAGATATAAAGGGTAATACAATTACCATTGATGCAATGGGGTGTCAAACAAAGATTGTAAGTCAAATTGTGAAAAGTGAAGCCAATTATATTATTGCAGTTAAAGGAAATCAACCTGCTTTGGCTAGTAATATTCAAGATACAGTTGTATTGACAAATCCTGATAGTGTTGATGTTGAAGATGATTTCGGACACGGAAGAATAGAAAAAAGAACTTGTGAAGTTTTTACTAACTTGAAACACATAGAAAACCCTAATAAATGGGAAAATTTAATTTCGGTAGTGAAGATAACATCAGAAGTTACTCAAAAAGCAACCGGAATAATGACAACAGATGAACGGTTTTTCATTAGTGATTTGTCATCTGCAAGAGCAATTAACAATGGGGTTCGAAAACATTGGTCAGTTGAAAATAATTTACATTGGAGCCTCGATGTGACATTTCAAGAAGACTTTTCTAAAAAAAGAATAGGGTATCAAGTGGAAAACTTTAATATCCTATTAAAAATTGTATTAACAGTTTTAAAAAAAGAAAGCTCAGCTAAAATTAGCTTGAAAAACAAGAGAATGAAAGCGGCTTTTGACACAGACTATAGAAATTTATTAATGAGTACAGCTGTTTTTTAAATGCTTTTGCCCTGCTCCTCATCCCTAGTTAAATAAATAAATTTGCTGTTTGGAAATACTCTGTCAAGAATAGGAATCATATCTTCCTTTAACCAAGGCAAATCATCAGCAGAATCAAACTTCGCCGTGTACTTTAAAATTTTCACTATCTCATTGTTTCGATAGTATTTTCTCCAAACCTTTTTATTAAAACTACTATTCCGATATCCAAGCATATCCAGTGCTTGACCAAGAGTTGTAGTGCCTGTTTTGTTATATCCAATACAAAAAACTTTACTTGTATATTGAGGCTTTCTCAAAGCTAATTCCGCATTTTTATACAGTGTGAACGGTATCATTAGAATACGTTTAATTTGACTTTTCATTTTGCTTTCAATTATTAGAGGTAAACAAACTAAGGGTAAATAATTTGTGATTTACTAAGGGGTTCAGATTTTTTATTTTCACTCTCATAATCAGTGACTTAAGTGGAATATTAATCGAATAAAAGCCCAAATATACCATATACTTTGATCTTCTGAATGTTTACTATGAAATTCGCGCAGCATAGAACAGATGGAAAGTTTGATTACAAAAACGGTCTTATGCAAATGAATTGAAATTATCATTCTGTTCAAATTCCGACTTTGAACAAGTTCGCACTATATTCGGTCTTCAAAAGTTGTTTTAGTAATTAATGACCACAATACTAAATTTTAAAGATAAATCCATAATAACTCCTATTATTTTAGTGTTATTAATGGTGTTCTTAGAAAGTTTGGCTAGCGGAATAGGGGCCATATTTGCGATACTTGCCGGGGTAATTTTGGTTCTAAAAAAACAGAATATTCTAGCACTACTGTTCACCATTTTTATCCTAACATTTTCTGACAGCAGACTACTATTTTTCTCCTTTGCTCAGACTATCAAACCGATTTTCATAGTTCTCTTAGGGGCGGGGGCCTTTTTCATTCAGGAAAAAAACAAGCTATTTAAATGGTTTATTCCATTCTTCACCATTGCATTTATCTGTGTACTAAGAAATGACATGCTTTTTCTCTCATTCCAAAAAACCCTCTCACTTACCTTATTAGTCTTCGCTGTTCCACTGATAATAGAGCAACTGCAAAATAACCTTACACATAAATACTCAATTAAAATTATTTTCATAATCCCCTTGACCATTTTAATCACGGGATTCATAATTCACCTAGTCAGTCCAAATTTAACCTCAGCAGTAGATCGATTTAGAGGACTATTAGGAAATCCAAATGGATTAGGAGTTTTTGCTGCTATGTACTTTCTTCTATTCAAAGTGGTAGAAGATGTTCATGGCAAAATATTTACTCGAAATGAGCGAATTGCAATTCTTGGCTTAATCATCTTAAGCCTCATTCTTTCAGGATCTAGAACTTCTATGGGTATGCTCATCCTTTTTTATTGTTTTAATTATGTCTTTCGATTTCAGCTTCCAATAGCCATCATTCTATGTCTAGTTCTATTCGCTCTTGGACAAGTAATACTTGCTAATATCACTCTTGTCATAATCGGATTAGGGCTAGAAGAATATCTAAGAATAGAAACTATAAAGGAAATATCAGGGAGAACAGTTGCATGGGATTATGCGTGGTTAAGAATTCAGGATAATTTCATACTGAGTAAGGGGTTTACCTATGCCGAACAGGTTTTCAGTACTCAGGCTTTAGAATTCAGACAATCCGGACACCAAGGAAATGTTCACAATTCTTATCTCACTATTTGGTTAAATACGGGTTTACTTGGAGTAATAACATATTTCACTCCGATTTTTTTACTCTTTATTAAAGCATTCAAACGTTACCGAACAGCTATTCCAGTATTACTGTGTGTCACTTTTTCCGCCAATATGGAGTCATGGCTTTCGGGCTCACTAAATCCGGTTACCGTTGTGTTTTTTATGATCTTATCCATTTACGCCACAAATAATGATACAATCTGGAAAAGAAGTCAAATGAATAATCAGGCCATGGATATTTCCTCAGATCAACCTGCTGTAGTTCACTAAATTCACCACGTATCTATATCACCTCTGAACATCTCTAATTTGGTGAAATCTACATCAGCTACAGAATCATCAATTCTTCGAATAATGAAATAAACTTCCTTATTGATGGGTTTGAGCTTTGTTCGAACCAATTTAGATATTTCAGTCTGTGAAAAGGGATTTACTGCGCAAGAAACAAAAAGAACGTTCTTCTTTTTCCTTGCCAGTTTGAAAACACTTTTTAAACCTTTAAGGATAAAATCTTCAGAAAGATCGTTTGAAGAAATCCCCCCAATTATCAGTTCACCAAAAAGCTTTTTTCTTTTCACATATTTAAGATCAAACTTAATTCGAGAAGCTCCTTCTTCGTAATAATGAATCTCTACATTCCTCTTTTGAAATCCTTTTCTCCAAGCTAAAAAATCTGCACTGGAAGAGAGGTGAAACTGAGAATACAAGAAATCAGAATTCTCGCTTTCTTTAACCGCTTGACCTGAGAAATCCTTATTTCCGAGTAAAACAGAAATAGGGGCAAATACATTTACCAGTCGCACATACCATTTAAGATTAAATGGATTTTCCCAGCCATTTCTAATGAAAGAATTAAATGAAGCTTCTACAGGGAAACCGATCAAAAAGCTCACCTGTTCCTCTTCAATCAAAGAATTAATAAACTCTAAAAGCTTTTTGAAAATACCTCTACCTCTGTAATCTACATGAACAAGAGAATTTCCAGATTGATAGGAGTTGTAAGTTAAATCGTTCAATTCAAACGGCCAATAGAAATAACTTTGAAATCCAGCAACAATGTCGCCATCCAAAGCGACCACTTTGAGACACTTCTTTTTTTGAAACTCTTCTTCATAAAATTTCTGAAAATAAAGAGCAAACTCTTCTCGGTCTTCTCCATATTCGGCACAAAACAAATCAACGACCTGATCCCTCATCCAATCTTCGTATAACTTTATTTTAAAATCGCTCATTGCTTCACTAGATTTGCTCGCAAATATAATTAACCACTAAATTAGAAAAACGTCCAGAGGCTCTATGAAACAACAAAGTAGGAAAATAGTCATTCTGTTTCCAGAGTTAGCACAATATTTCATGGCTTGTGTTCAAGAGCTTAGTTCAAGAGCTAATACTGAACTCTATATATTCAGACATCAAGTCCAAGACGAAGCCCCATTTAAGTTTACCAATACATCCCAAAACATTCATATCCTCAATGAAGATGAATATCCTTATTCCAAGCTACTTGATTTCGTGAAAACCATTGAACCAGACTTAATCTATTGCGCTGGATGGAGCAATAAAAAGTATCTTCAAGTAACATATAAACTGCGAAAACAGTGCACAACTTTGTTCGGGTTTGATACAAAATGGACAGGCACTCTTAAACAAAAAATTTCTACTAGCATTGCCAAAATTCCTTTCAAAATTATCTTTGATTTTGTATTTGTTCCAGGCAGTGAGCAACAACTTCTTGCTCAAAAGCTAGGATTCAATGATGATGTCATTATCAAAAATGCATACTCTGCCGACTTTGATCATTTTAATGACATTGCGCTGCGAACACTACCACAAAAAAAAGAGTCTTTTCCAAAGAGATTTCTTTTTATAGGAAGATATAAAACCCTAAAAGGCATTTTCGACTTGTGGAATGCTTTTATCGAATTGCAAAAAGAAGCACCTTCAGACTGGGAATTGTGGTGTCTTGGTGCTGGAGAGGAATTTGAAAATCGAGTAGAGCATCCTAAAATCAAACACTTAGGATTCATCCAACCAGAGGATATGGAAAAATTCCTAAGAGAAACTGGAATATACATCTTGCCTAGTCATTTTGAACCTTGGGGAGTTTCTGTTCATGAAATGGCAGCAGCAGGATTCCCTATGATACTAAGTGACGAAATTGGCGCAAAAGAAGTCTTTTTGGAACACGGTGAAAATGGCTTCATTTTTAATGCTCACAACGTAGAAGAGCTTAAAAGTATTATGAAAAAGTTCACGAACCTATCTTCCGAACAAATTTGGAAAATGTCTGAATCTAGTCGTCAACTCGCTACAAGAATAACTCCTCAGGTATGGGCTGATTCCTTGCTGCAAGTCTTCAGTAAAACTAACGAGACAAGAAGTATTTAATCTGGAAATTTTGCCATGACGCTAAAAAGTGGTCACGCTTAATATGACATAAATCATTGGAGATATGATCCATTTTACCTCTTGAAGTTGTTGAAAACGAGCGAAATCCAAATTCATTCATTAAATCTGGCATCAGTTCTCTGTCAAAATCTATATCAGGTCTTCCCCAAGGACATGCAAAATGAATACATTCTTTACCTAAGTTAATTTCAATTTCTGATTTAGATTTACCAAGTTCTTCTTTAAGTGAATCTTTACTCAGATTCTTTAAAGCTACATGATTCACAGTATGGGAACCGAAGTCTACTCCTTTTCCAAGTAGACCTATACACTCCTCCCATGTTAAGAATTTTACGGGTGGATTTCCCTCTACATTAAACACCTCTAGTTCATCGATATTCTTTTCATTTGGAACATAACCCATAAACTTTGTTGGCAAGTAGACAATTACTGGAACTTCCAAACTTTCTGTGACATCAACCATATTTGTGGCACAATTTGCAAAACCATCATCAAAACTTAAACAAAAAAATCTACCGTTTATCTTATCTGATTCTTCAAGCATTGAACAGGCATCATCCATACTTATAAATTCTCCAAAGTTTTTCATATAAGTTAGCTGTCTATGAAAATCAGCTTTCTCATCATCAAATACATGATGATAATATGGGAATCGTATCCAATTTGAAGAATCACCGATAGATTTTAGATGCGACAAGGCATAGATCGCCCCTTCTCTCGCCTTCATCCGCATCGTGACGTATAAAGACTTGCTTGAATTGAACGAACTATATAAGTGAACATCTTTCATTCTAAATGAATTTTACGCGAAAATAGTGTGATCGCCGTTATCTCAATTCTTCTCATGAAAGAAACTAAATATACCAAGACATGCTGCTATCAATCTGGAAAGATATGACTCTCATGTAAATTTTGATCAAAATAGGTTTACGTTCATTTAGTTCTATACCTTTGCCCACTTCATGTGTGGAATTAACGGTATATTCGGACTAGAATCCATCAAAGAGCCTGCAGGAGTTATTCAAGCTATGAATAACAAATTAGCTCATCGAGGGCCTGATAACGATGGGATCTATGAAGATCAAAGTGTTGTACTCGGTCATCGAAGACTCAGTATCATAGACACAACTAGTTCATCAAATCAACCCTTCTTTTCTCAGGACAAGTCTCTCGTTCTGGTATTCAATGGAGAGATTTATAATTATCTGGAGTTAAAATCAGAACTCGCAGATTACGATTACAATACTTCATCAGATACAGAAGTCGTCCTAGCTGCTTACGAAAAATGGGGGGTAGACTGCTTTTCCAAGTTCAATGGAATGTTTGGTTTGGCATTGTGGGACATTGACAAACAACAGCTCTTAATCGCCCGAGATCGACTTGGAATCAAACCATTATATTACACAGAATCGGACGATTCTTTTGCTTTTAGCAGCGAAATACGTGCACTCCTCAAGTCTGGTGTAACAGAAGGTCAAATTGATCAAAATAGCCTTGTAGAATTTCTTCGTTACCAAACTGTTCATTCACCCAGAACACTCCTAAAAGGAATCTATTCAATTCCTGCAGGACATTTTCTAGTAATCAATGACAACGAACGAACACTTACTCAATATTGGGATATTACACGCCCCAAAGTTCTCGGAAACATCCGAGATAGAGAGGCTGTAAAATCAAGAGTTAAATCCTTACTCAAGTCTAGTGTAGACCTTCGTATGAGGGCAGATGTTCCTTTTGGTGCTTTCCTAAGTGGTGGAATTGATAGTTCAGCTATTGTGGGTCTCATGAGTGAAGATCGAGATTTACCGGTATCTACCTTTTCCGTGGTTTTTAACGAGCGAGAATTCTCGGAAGCACCATATGCACAATTAATCTCTAAAAAATTTAGCACAAATCACCACGAAATTCTTCTCACCGCTGACGATTTTCTTAATGAACTTCCCTCCGCCTTGGCCTCTATGGATCATCCAAGCGGAGATGGACCAAACACTTTTTTTGTATCCAAAGTAACTAAGGAATCAGGCATAACAATGGCACTCTCTGGGCTTGGAGGAGATGAGCTTTTCGCTGGATACCCTATATTTAATCGAAGTATCAAACTTGCACAAAACAAATGGCTTTCTAGTTTCGCCGGAGTTTTTAGAACTAGTGCAGGGAAAGTTTTAAAGACAGTCAAACCATCAATTGCTTCATATAAAGTAGCTGATGTGCTGAGTCAAGAATACATGGATTTACCTCACTCCTATTCCGTAAATCGCAAGGTGTTATTTGATAAAGAAATTAATGCGCTTTTAACTTTTAAAGAACAAGTAAAAAACCCTATTCTTCAGCGTTGTAAAGAACTAGATCTGCTTTCGGATAAAACTTCTCTAGAAACTATAAGCAAAGTTTCTATCATGGAAATGGACACTTACATGAGAAACGTGCTCTTAAGAGATTCCGATCAAATGAGTATGGCACATGCTCTTGAAGTAAGAGTGCCATTTTTAGATCATCGCTTAGTTGAGTTTTGCTTATCCTTAGATGACAATTTAAAATTCCCTCATAGTCCAAAACAACTTTTGGTTGAATCGCTTGGTGACCTTCTTCCTGATGAAATTGTTAATCGTCCTAAAATGGGTTTCACCTTTCCATGGGAACACTGGATGAAGAATGAATTAAGATCTTTTTGCGAATCTAAACTCTCTTTTTTAGCTACTCGAGAAGAGTTCGATTCAAAGTCCTTAGATGAGTTATGGGAACGATTCTTAAATGGAGATAAAATCATTGCTTGGTCTAGAATTTGGCCTCTCATAGTACTTTCTGACTGGATAGAACGAAATGACATCCAATAAAAAGACCATATTAATCTTTATAGATTGGTACGAACCGGGTTTTAAAGCTGGAGGTCCCATTCGCTCTGTTGCCAACATTGTTAGTCATCTAAAATCCTATTTTAACTTCAAAATCATTACCCGAAATACTGATTACACGGAAACCACACCCTATGAAAATATTCAGAGTGATCAATGGACTCCTATTGATCAATCTACAAGTATTTTCTATATCTCCAAAGAGCAGTTAAACAGAAAAACCATAAAAAATTTAATACGAGAAACTGAACACGATCATTTATATCTAAATGGCTTGTTTAGCTTGTATTTTACGCTTATTCCAAGTTATTATCGAAAAGAAAAAACGTCCATAGCAGTGCGTGGAATGCTCTCAGAAGGAGCACTCGGAGTAAAATCTGCTAAGAAATCAATGTTCTTAAGAGTCGCTAAGACATTGGCACTTTTCAAACATGTTACTTTTCAGTCTACTTCTGAAAATGAAAGTGAACAGATCAAAAAACACTTTCCAAATAGCAACATTGTTCTAGCTTCTAACCTCTCTCAGGGAACTATTTATGAGAATTTCGAACCTTCTGTTCGAAAGAGAAAAGGAGAATTAAATCTCTTCTTCCTTGGTAGAGTATCTCCCGAAAAAAATACGCTGTATGCTATGCAGCTCGTGAAATCTATCTCCAACGCCAATGTTACGCTGGATATATACGGAGCTATCTATGATCAGGAATATTTCAAACAATGCCAAGAAGTCATTTCTTCAACTCCTTCCAACGTCACGATCAACTATAAAGGGTTATTAAAACCTTACGAATTAACCTCCCAACTCAAGCCTTATCATGCAATGCTATTTCCCAGTACTGGTGAAAATTTTGGTCATGCTATTATTGAATCACTATTAAACAAAAAACCAGTGATCATAAGTAATAAAACTCCTTGGAGGGCTAACGGAGCTATAAGAGAGCATTCGCTAGATGACCGTGATTCCTTCATTGAATCGCTTCTATATTACGCAGACCTAGATGATAATAATTACCAACTGATAGCACAGGCGGCACTTGAATACGGAAATAAGAGTGCTTCTTCAGAATCAAAAATTAAAAATTATCTCGCTCTTTTTGCATAAATACATTGGTCACTAAACAATTCCATTTCACCTAGATGGTTAACTTTGTCTCTAACTATTTAGAAGATGAATTCAGTTGATCTTTCAACATTCAACAACGCTGACTTTAAACCTGGAGGGGTTTTTAAACGTGCTCTATGGTATCCAATAAACATAGTTATCTTCAAATCCAATTGGTTCCCTTTTTACGGAATTAAACGAGCGCTTCTTAAACTATTTGGTGCCAAAATTGGAAAAAGTGTTGTTATTAAACCATCTGTTAATATCAAGTACCCTTGGAAATTAAAGATTGGTGATAATTCATGGATAGGAGAAAATGTATGGATAGATAATTTGAGTCAAGTAACCATAGGCGATAACTGCTGCATCTCTCAAGGAGTATTGCTACTATGTGGAAATCACAACTATAAATCCAGCTCCTTTGATTTAATCACTAAGCCAATTTTCTTAGAAAATGGTGTTTGGATCGGTGCTAAAAGTGTAATCTCCGGTGGAGTCACATGCTACAGTCACTCAATACTTTCCGTTAATTCAGCTTCGAGTTCTGATTTAGAAGCTTATACAATTTATAGAGGGAATCCTGCTAAAGAAACTCGAAAACGTACGATCAACGGATGAAAGTCTCACTCATTACAATTAGTTATAATAGCCAAGAAACGATAGAGGATACCATCAAATCCGTGGCTGCTCAAGACTATAAGAACATTGAATATATTGTCGTTGATGGAGCTTCATCAGACAAAACAACCGATATA
Source organism: Flavobacteriales bacterium (assembly GCA_965224545.1). Classification (GTDB taxonomy): domain Bacteria; phylum Bacteroidota; class Bacteroidia; order Flavobacteriales_D; family Sanyastnellaceae; genus ASP10-05a. The sequence goes on from CBDCZM010000001.1 coordinate 1,457,778, forward strand.
ATTAAGTCCTACGATCAACACATCCACAAATGGGTTTCAGAGCCAGATAAGGGGATTTATGATGCCATGAATAAAGGAGTTATGCTGGCAACAGGAGAGTTGGTCGGAATACTTAATTCTGATGATTTTTACGCTCATTCTGGAGTCATTACCGAAATTGTTAGGAAAATTAGTGAACATCAAACAGATTCAATATACGCTGATTTAGTATATGTCGATAGAGAGGATACTGATAAAGTAACTCGAAAGTGGATTTCAGGACACTATGTCAAAGGAGCTTTTTTAAAAGGCTGGATGCCTCCCCACCCCACTTTTTTTCTAAAGAAATCTATTTACCAAAAACATGGCCTTTATGAAACTTCGTTGAAATCTGCAGCTGATTATGAACTCATGCTTCGAATGCTACACAAGCATGAAATCAGCACTTGCTATTTGCCAGAAACAATCACAAAGATGAGAGTTGGAGGTGAAAGTAATGTCAGCCTTAAAAACAGGATAAGAGCAAACAAGGAAGATAGAAAAGCATGGAAAATGAATGGACTCCAGCCAAATGCTCTTACTCTCATAAGAAAACCTCTGAGTAAAATCAAACAATTCTTTAAATAGTCAAAATAAACTCTTTTAAGAAAAATGTGGCTTCATAGCCCTGAATCTCAGAACTTAGCTCTAGATCTTCGCGATCCTCTTCTCTGCTTTAACCATGAATACTTAGCCTTATAGAAAGAACTCGTACCTCTGAAAGTATAACTTCCTGTCAAAGCCATTGTGATGTAATTATCATTACGTTCAGGGTTCCCTTTTATAACATCGAGGTCGTCATCTTTCCATCTATGTGTTTCTAATGTACCTCCAGCTCCAAATGTCTCTGGATCTGCGTTAATGGCGTCAATAATTTGCTGATTACTTTGTTGAGCTAAAGCAGCCGCAATTTCTCCTCGTTCATCTCCAATCACACCAATATCACCATAATTACCACTAATGTCATCCAGGTAGTCAGTAAATGTGGCTCTCCAATTAATCTCCCACCCTATTCTCCACTTTTTATCAAAGGTGAAGTACATTCCAATACCTAGTGGAACAGCCAAAGCTATTTTCTCATACTCTTCACTCTGATTTTCTGTCCTTAATTCTCTAAGGTCATACCACTGATTCTTGTAGTCTGGCTCTAAAATTGTCCCATTCTCATCTATAGCACTAAATATTTGTCCTTGTGGATTGTGATAAAAACCAGCCAACCCTGCAAAAACAAAAACTCTAAAATCAGGATCATAATATCCCTTTCCACCTACATCGTTGTCGTAAAATATGGTGAATTCACCTCTTCCACCCAATTCATAAATTCTATTTCTAAAATTAAGATTCCTAGCACGACGTGCCGGATTTAATGAATTTGCGTCAAAACCCCATACACTTACGTAATCCGCGTTAAAAGAAAGAGCCCATCTTTTGCTCATTTTCCTTCTAGCAAAGACCGCATAATTCATTCTAGTATGATCGAGACGCATGTCCCATATAAAATCACGTCCAGCCAATTCATTCCCTCCGATCTCTCCTAAGTAATTGGAAGCGCCTATTTTAATACCAACATCCCACTTATACTGAGCAGTAGAAGAAATTGATATCAAAAGAGTGAAAGCGGCTAAAAGTAAAACTCTACTTGTCATCTAAAAATTTATATGGCTAGCCCAAAGGACACGCAATGATCGCACAAATATCTAAAAAACCAGACACTTACACAAACAATAAATACGTTAAAGCACCACAAGTGGTTACATAAAAACGCTAGACACACAACACTTTTTGAATAATTAGCGTCTTTAATCAAGTAAGTTGTTAGATGTGATATCTTTGCAAAGCGAAAAGTAATTTAAGCATGGTGAGAATTTGGCGCAATCTGTATCTGGTGATAGTTTCAATAGGAGTTTCTCTTCTATCGACCGCCCAGAATGACCAAATGATCAATTGTCTAGTGGTTAATCCAGATGGATCTGTCACCATAACATGGGAACAATACGACAACCTTCCTAGTGATTTTAATTTTTATCAACCTAGTCGAATAGACCCTGTTTCTGGAATCCCAATTCTTCTTGGTGGCGGTGGAATTTTCGATATCAATCAAACATCTTTTACAGATTCTGACATTTCCACGGATGCGAATGTTGATTCTTATTGCTACCAGATTCTTCTAAGTGCAAGCTCGACCTCTTCAAGTGATTTGTGTACGATTTACTTGGAAGGGAACTCCAATATTCTTTTTGGAGTGGTTGATCTGACATGGAACGACCCAGTGCCTGCTGGTTCTGAAGTCCCTGAGGGAAGTATTTACAAAATCTATTATGAATTTCCAGCAGGAAATTGGATTTTAGATAGTTTTAGGGAATATACTGCAGGTGATCAAGAATTTGTTCATGAAGTCAAGGTCTGTGATGATTTTGTCAATTTTAGAGTGGATCTAGAATATCCCAATTCAAATTGCGCTTCCTCTTCCAACGTTATTGGTTTTAATGTAGAAGATAAAACCGCACCAGAGATACCACTTATCCTATCCGTATCAGTGGATCCCATCACCCAACTAGCTGTAATAGACTGGAATTCAGTAAACATCTCCGATATTGCAGGTTATAACATCTATCAATGTATAGGGAATTCTGAAGTTTTATTTGATAGCACAGACGAAACCACAAGTATTTATACGGACACTGGCTCTACACCTAATATACAATCAGAAGGATATTTGATTACTTCATTTGACGATTGTCCTATACCAAACGAAAGTACCACTGTCCCTCCAGACTTCCCTACCGTATGTCCCTCTATATACACCACTATGTTTCTGGATTGGGATTGGGTGGTATGTCAAGATTATATTGACTTAGCATGGACTCCCTATACAGGTTGGGGTGAAGAGGGAGTGGCCTTTTATGAAATTTACAGAAGAACCAATAACGGACCAGACGAGTTTCTATCTCTAATCGAGCCGGAAAATGGAACCAACTTTAGAGATAACTCAATTGACACGAATACTTTATACAGCTACTACGTAAAAGCGCAAAGCGCTAGTGGCCCCAATGCTACGAGTCTTTCAAATCTTGTGGATGTTAGCGTAACCTCGCCTCTTCTTCCAAATGATTTTGGGCTTTTCTCAGCTTCTGTAACCAACGGAAACGAGATTTCTATTCTTACAAGCACCAGTATTACAACTGATTTCTTTGAATATTCATTGCTACGTAAGACGGAGAATGAGGCCTTTTTTCAAGAAGTAGGCAATTTTGTTGAAAAAGATGAGACTTTCATTCCATTCACTGACACTGATGTAGATCCTTCTGTATTCAGCTACACGTATCAAGTGGCACTGATTGACCAGTGTGGAGATACCGTGACTTACTCCAATCTAGGTAAAACCATGCTCTTGGATGGTTTAGCAAATGAGGAGACTTTAATCAATACCATTTCATGGAACTCATATTTAGAATGGGACTCCGGAATAAGAGCTTATGATATTTACAGGTCGGTAGATGGAGGACCATCAGAATTAATTGCTTCTAACCAAGAAAACATCACTTTCTTTGAAGACGATGTTAGCGAATTACTTGAATCTAAAGGAGAGTTTTGTTATTACATCGAAGCAAGTGAGTCTAGCAGTCCATTAGGGTTGAACGCTCGTTCTCTTTCCAACTTACTATGCCTAACGCAACCTCCTAAAGTCTGGATTCCCAACACCTTCACTATTAATGGCGTTAACCCCGAATTTAAACCCGTAATCTCATTTGCAGATAGAGATACATATAAAATGCTGATATATAACAGATGGGGCCAACAAGTATTTAATTCAAGTGAGATTTCTGAGGGATGGGATGGCACAAAATCGGGCATCCTAGTACAAGAGGGAAATTATATGTATTACATTGGAATTAGAGATGGAGCAGGACAACTTTATGAATATCGTGGGCACCTAACAATGCTCATCTCGAATTGAAGCTAGTCCGTCCTTCTGTTCCTTAAATTAGTATATTTGCGCGAATTTATTTTTTTAATAGTAAATTCAATATTCCATGTCTTTCAACTCTAAAAGAGTAATAGAAGAAGGTCTTACTTTCGACGACGTACTTCTAGTTCCTGCCTATTCTGAAATCCTTCCTAGAGATGTCAGTCTTAAAAGTCAATTTTCCAGAAATATAGAGCTAATTACTCCTATGGTTTCTGCGGCAATGGATACTGTAACTGATAGCACCCTGGCTATAGCTATGGCCAGACAAGGGGGCATTGGGGTGATTCACAAGAATATGACTATTGCTGCCCAAGCTAATGAGGTAAGAAAAGTGAAACGATCTGAAAGTGGAATGATTCAAGATCCGGTGACGCTTCAGCTTATAGGGTCGACAGTGGCAGACGCATTGCAATTGATGTCTGAAAATAAAATTGGAGGTATTCCTGTGATTGATGAGGGAGAACATTTGGTAGGAATTGTAACCAATAGAGATCTCCGATTTGAAAAGACCATGAATAAGCCTATTCGTGATGTAATGACTTCAACCAATCTGATCAAAGCGGCGGCTGGAATCGATCTAAAAGAAGCGGAATCTATCCTACAAAAACATAAAATAGAAAAGCTTCCAGTAACGGATGAAAATAATAAGCTAATAGGTCTAGTAACCTATAAAGATATTATGAAACTTACTCAATACCCAAACTCTTGTAAAGATCAATATGGAAGACTCCGTGTAGCAGCAGCTATTGGAGTAACTCCTGATGCTAAAGAACGAGCTGAGGCGCTTATCAAATGTGGTGTAGACGCCATTATTATTGATACAGCTCATGGGCATTCTAAAGGAGTAATTGACCTACTTAAAAAACTAAAGGCTGAACTGGATAAATCTGTAGATCTAGTTGTAGGAAACGTGGCCACTGCGGAAGCTGCTATCGCATTAAAAGAAGCAGGAGCTGATGCGGTAAAAGTAGGTATAGGGCCTGGCTCGATTTGTACTACTAGAGTTATAGCAGGTGTTGGTGTACCCCAATTAAGTGCTATAATGGCTGTATCTGAGGCTTTGGAAGGCAGTGGTATTCCGGTAATCGCAGATGGAGGCATAAGGTACACAGGAGACATTGTAAAAGCCTTAGCTGCAGGAGGAAATACTGTGATGGTTGGTTCACTATTAGCTGGTGTTGAGGAATCACCTGGAGAAACTATCATTTATGAAGGCAGAAAGTTTAAATCTTATCGTGGCATGGGTTCTGTAGAGGCTATGCAGCAAGGTTCTAAAGACCGATACTTTCAAGATGCGGAGGATGATATTAAGAAATTGGTTCCAGAAGGAATTTCTGGGAGAGTACCTTATAAGGGTGAAGTGAAAGAAGTAATGCACCAAATAATGGGTGGACTTAGAGCCGGAATGGGATATTGCGGAGCAATTAGCGTTAGCACGTTGCAAAAAGCAACATTTGTTAGAATTACGAGTGCTGGAGTTAGGGAAAGTCATCCGCACGATGTAACCATTACCAGAGAAGCTCCAAACTATAGCCTCAAATAAATAAGAATTGTAATTTCGCCGTTCGAATTGAATAAATAAAACAATGAAAAAAATCGTCTTTTTAGTATTAATGCTTTTAGCTGTGATTGCTGGCTTTGGTCAAGTCAATAAGAATGATATCATAATGACTTTAGAGAATGAAAAAATCACTCTCGGGGATTTCGATTACATCTTTAAAAAGAACAACAATCAGGAAATCACTACAAAGCAGTCATTAGATGAATACATTGAATTGTTTGTCAACTATAAGCTAAAAGTCAAAGCTGCCAAAGATGCGAAGCTTGATACCAACCAATCTTTTATTAATGAGTTAAAGGGATACAGAAAGCAACTTGCTCGGCCTTACCTTACTGATAGTGAGATGTTGGATCAAATGACAAAGGAAGCCTATGAGCGAAAAAAGACAGAAGTCCATGCAAGACATATCCTCATTCGATTGGACCCTGATGCTGAACCCAAAGATACATTGATTGCCTGGAATAAAATTAGTGCTTTGAGAACAAGGGTTGTTGCAGGAGGAGAAGATTTTGTGACTGTAGCAAAGGGAACGAATGGATCTGAGGATCCTTCAGCAAAAGATAATGGTGGAGATTTAGGATTCTTTTCTGCATTTCAAATGGTATACCCTTTTGAAGAGGCGGCATACAACACTTCAGTGGGTAACGTTTCTAAAATACTTAGAACACGCTATGGATATCACATTTTGGAAGTTGTGGAGACAAGACAAGCTAGAGGTCAAGTTTTAGTTGCTCATATAATGACTAAGGCCGGAAACCAAGCCGGACAAGCTACTCAAGACAAAGCCAAAGAGAAAATTATGGAAATTCATCAAAAACACCTTGATGGAGAATCATTTGAGGAACTAGCTAGAAAATTCTCTGAGGATGGAACCACCTCCAAAAAAGGAGGAGAGCTTCCATGGTTTGGTACTAGAAAAATGGTAAAATCCTTCGAAGATGTATCATTCGACCTAGCCAATATAGATGATGTTTCAGCACCTTTCCGCACAGAATATGGTTGGCACATTGTAAAAAAACTTGATGAAAAGATTATTGGTGATTTTGACGAGTTAAAATCTGAAATTAAAACCAAAGTTAGTAAGGACAGTCGGGCAGATAAAACCAAGCAGTCATTCCTTAATAAGCTAAGAAATGAATACTCTGTGCAGGAAAAGCCAAAAGCACTTAAATTCATTTATAAAACGGCTGACACAAGTTTCTTCGATAAGAGCTGGAAAATGTCCCTTCCCAAAAAACTCAAGAAAACAGTTTTAAAAATTGAAGATCAAAAAAGCACCCTCGGAGACTTTAATAACTATATGAATAAAAAGAAAAGAAGGGCAAATACTGATAATGCTAAGGAATTTATAGATGCTACATATAACGACTGGGTAAAAGACGAATTACTGGACTATGAGAACCAAAAGCTAGAAGAAAAACATGAACCATTTAGACTCTTAATGCAAGAATACCGAGATGGCATTCTTTTATTCGAACTTACAGATCAACTGGTTTGGTCAAAAGCTATTCAAGACACCACTGGACTTCAAAATTTTTATGAATTAAATAAGCAAAACTATACCTGGCCAGATAGATATAGTGTAGATGTCTACACTACAAATTCAGAAGAAATCGCTACCCAAATCGTGACTCTATTGAACGAAGGAGCCACAAAAGATTCTATTCTACAAATTGTGAATGAGTCCTCAAACCTTAATGCCAACCTAGAAACAGGACTATTCTCTATTGAAGAAAAACTATTCCTTTCAGAGTTAAATAGTTCGGATAAAGGCATTTACACAATTCAGCATGAAGGGAAAACTCATGTGGTTCACCTTTTAAAGTTTGTTCCAACTAAAGAAAAAGAGTTGAATGAAGCGAAAGGAATTATTACCTCGGACTATCAGACCCACCTAGAAAAAGCTTGGATTGACTCTTTAAGAAATAAATATAACTATACTGTAAATAAAGATGTTCTCTATTCAATAGCTAATGAATAAAAAACATCTTTGTTTAGTTTTATTTTTCATTGTTCTTCTTTTTTCTTTTTGTGGAGAAAATGAAGTACCCAAAACAACAGTTGTTAGGGTTTTTGATCAGGAATTATCACTTCAAGAAGTAGCCAACCAAATAGATGATGACCTCAACCTAGAAGACAGTGCTATAATGGCCACTGGAATCATAGAGAATTGGGTAAAAACCAAAATGCTTATTTCTCAGGCAGAAAGAAATCTACCTGACAGTCTTAAAGACTTCACAAGAGAATTGGAAGCAGAAAAAAACAGTTTACTCATATACACGTATGAAAATGAATACATTAAAGAGAAGCTAGATACACTGATTTCGGATCAAGAGATTTTAGAATATTATGAGTCGAATAAAGCAAGCTTTATTCTCAGTGATTATATACTAAGATACCGATTAATCAAGGTACCTTCTTCTTTTAAAAATATCGACATACGAAAAGTAAAGTCGCTCTTGTCCTCATCAGAAGATATTACAGATGAAATAAGAGACTTCTGCTCCGAAATAGGAGCGACTTACAGTATTGACAGTGCTCATTGGTGGTATTTGGAAGAATTTTTGGAAAATGTCCCTATTGAGGTCTATAACAACGAATCTTTCTTAAAAAAACAAAAATTTACAGACTTTGAATCTGAAAACTTTAGATATTTCGTTTATATACCTGAATACAAACTGAAGGATGAAGAAGCACCATTGGATGTAGTGAGTCAAAAGATCAAAACTCTCATCCTTAATAGAAGAAAACAAGCAACAATTAAAAAGCTGAGATCCGATTTGTACCAACAAGCAATTCGAGAGAATCAGATAAAATATTTTGAATGAATTTAGTAAAACCAGCTTTATCGATTATCTGCATTTTCACTTCCTTTCTGCTAATCGCACAGGAACCCAAAGGGCAAATAATAGATGAAATAGTCGCAGTAATCGGTGGAGAAATAATTCTTAAATCTGACGTAGATAGCAGAAAAGAAGAAATGAAACAAGAGGGATTTAAAATTGATGACGAATCCCAATGCGCTATTGTAGAAGAATTACTTTACCAAAAACTCTTAGTAAATCAAGCCAAACTAGACAGTTTGGAAGTAACTGACGACGATATTGAAAGTCAACTGGAGCGGAGACTTGAGTATTACATTTCCCAGTTCCCAAATGAACAAGAATTTGAAAAATTCTATGGAAAGACAGCTTCTCAATTAAAGGAGGATTTCAGAGATGATGTGAAAGATCAAATTCTAACTCAAAAAATGCAAGCTGAGATTACTCAAAACATTAATGTCACACCTAATGATGTGGAAGATTTCTTCAATGGCATCCCAAAAGATTCTCTTCCGTTGATAGAATCAGAAGTACAGTACTCGCAAATAGTAATCAAACCAAAAGTTCAAAAAAGTCAAGAAGAGATTGTAAAAACGAAACTCGCTGAGCACAAAGAAGAACTACTAAAAAACCCATACAAATTTGGCATATATGCCACATTATATTCTGATGACCCTGGCTCTGCGAACAGTCAAAATCAGGGGTGCTACAAAAAAGTAGAACGAGGAACCATGGTTCAGGAATTTGAAGAAGCAGTACTGAACCTTCAACCTGGACAAATCAGTGAACCTTTCAAAACTGATTTTGGGTGGCACATTGCAAGGCTGGAAGAAAAATCTGGAAAGTACTACTCCGTTTGCCACATTCTAAACAAAGTAGAAATTCTAGAAACAGATAATCAACTGGCTAAGTTAGAACTGGATACGATTAGAGATCTGATTCTTACAGATAGCTTATCGTTTTCGGCTGCTGCCGGTATCTTTAGCCAAGATAAAGACACAAAAAATGCAGCTGGGAAAGTAATCAATCCATACACTGGAGGAACTAAGCACGAGCTAAGCAAAGTGGATCCAAGAACTACTTTAATATTGAATCAACTTCAACCAAATGAAATAAGTGACCCAGTTCTATTTGAAAACCAAGCAGGTCAAAAAGAATACCGAATCTTCAAACTTATTTCAAGATCGGATGCCCATGTGGCGAACATTGACAGCGATTACAGATTATTGAAACAGATCACTCAAAACGAGCTTCAAAATAAGGCGCTTGAAAAATGGATCAAAAAGAAACTTGCAGACACTTACAAGCGTTTAAACGATGATTATCAATCTTGCTCTTATCGTTATGATTGGGTAGTCAATTAATAGCTAATTTAGCCTTCATATAAATATTTAACTAGTGAATTTCAGTTCGGACAAGGAGGCTCTTGAAGCCTTGAGAAGTAAATACGATTCTCTGACAAAAGAGATCGGAAAAGTAATAGTAGGACAAGAGGAAACCATAAAGAATGTACTTATTGGCATATTCAGTAATGGTCATTGTCTTTTGGTTGGGGTACCTGGATTGGCTAAAACGTTATTGGTAAACACCATTGCAGATTCACTAGGCTTAGGATTTAGTCGAATCCAATTTACTCCTGACCTAATGCCCTCGGACATCATAGGTTCTGAAATACTAGGAGAAAATAGAGAATTCAAATTCGTTAAAGGTCCCTTATTCTCAAATATTATCCTTGCTGATGAAATCAATAGGACACCTCCTAAAACTCAATCTGCTCTTTTAGAAGCTATGCAAGAGCGAGCTGTTACAGCCGCAGGAAATCAATACAAGTTAGATAGTCCCTTTTTCGTTTTAGCTACTCAAAACCCTATTGAGCAGGAAGGAACATACCCTCTTCCAGAAGCTCAGCTCGATCGATTTATGTTCAATGTTTGGGTTGATTACCCATCATTTGAAGAAGAAGTCAATATCGTAAAAAGCACTACAGGAAATAACTCTGTACAATTAAAATCAATCTTGTCTGGAGAGGAAATAATTTATTTCCAAAACTTGATTAGAAAAATTCCTGTGAATGATAATGTGGTGGAATATGCAGTTACCCTTGCGAGTAAGACAAGGCCAAATAATGAATCTTCCCCAGAAGTAACTAAGAACTTTTTATCTTGGGGGGCAGGCCCTAGAGCTTCGCAATATCTTATAATAGGTGCCAAATGTCACGCCGCTCTTAACGGAAAATTCTCACCAGATATTGAAGACGTACAGGCAGTTGCTCTTCCTATTTTGCGTCATAGAATTGTACGTAATTACAAGGCGGAAGCAGAGGGTTACTCTGTGGAAAGAATTGTCAAGTCACTTTTCTAAAGCGAATTTTCTTATAAACTAGTACCAAGGAAAGTTTTTTCTCCATCCAAGTAATTTGTTTCTTATCAAGAAACAACAAATAACCTATGAGCATTATGAAACCAAAATCATAGATTCTCATAATAAAGGCTGTATAAAGGTGAAAACCTATCCCAACAGTTATTAGGACATTCTTAGTTCTTTTAAACCAGATTAGCACTGGGAAAAGAGTGAGATACAGCAGCACTACATAATTCATTATTATCAGTAAACCTGGAATAGAATGGAAAAACCAAAACAACCATTCTGGTGTATAATGATCAAGCATGCTTAAATAGTGAACAGACTCTCCTTCTTGCCATTCTGGAATTCTCCATTTGTAGAGTGCCGCATATACATAGACTATTAAAAATTGAACCCTCGCCGCAAGAATGGATAAATTGGAAAAAACAATCTTCCAATCACTATTCTTTTTTGGGAAAAAGAAAATCAGGAAAAAACCCCAACTACACGCCAATAAAATTCCAGCATTAAAAACCAGATAAGAGCTCATAGCTAAAATCAATGCAGACAACCAAAAAGTACCTCTCATAATCATCCCTCCTAGATCCAGGAAAGACAGCACCCCTGTGATCATCCATATTGAAAAAACCAACATATAATGTTGCGGTTGATAACTTAAAATATAAATCAAATTCTCCCTAAGTCCAGGAGGCACATGTGCCCTATAAGTATAGCTGTCTGGACCAAAAGTGATATCAATAATTGGCCAACAAATAAGCCCTATCGTTATAAACCATAAGTATACAAATCTGCTAAAGAGCACTCCCCCTGCGCCAAAGCTTTCTTCACCAGACGAAAACCTAGCGAATAGGGCTTTTACTCTATTTAATGCTTTCAATTCCAAATTTGTCTGTGATTGTTTTCTTTGATTGATTACCTGACTTTGCCGAAAGATCTCTTTCCAGAATTATTTGCATTGAGTCTGGTCGAATATCTTTAGTGATTTTCAAATTCTGGAGGCACGTATAGCCTGCTCTTTTATAATATGACGATGCCATAACCACTCTATAATCTTTAGTACCATCCTCATTTATTATTGTATTCTCTCGTGCTTCATAACCTAAATAGTGCGCCGATTTCAAAGCTATCCTTTCTGAAAATATGTTTGGGATTTTTTCCATTTCCTCATCAATAGAAATCACCTCACTCCACTGTTCATTGTAGTAATACCTATAATATAAGCGTGATTTTTCTCTTGGCACAGGTGCAAAGACACCCCAACCTTGATTGAACTGCGGGTTCATATATTTTTCTGCCCAAAACCTAGCTTTATCATTGTTCCAATTTCTAGGAGAAATCGCAATATTAATCAGAATGAAGTGTCCGACAATGGTCCCGATTCCAAGCAAGGTAATTCCCGATAATATTTTTTTCCTGTCGATCAAAAAATTTGGATTGAGGTATGAGAACAAAAGTAAAATTTCAAGTGGTAATAAGTATCTTTGTCTGAAAAATAACCGAATGATTCCTGCAAATAATCCTGAGCTCAAAAGTTGGGTGGAAGTACCAACAAACTCTGATTTCCCAATTCAAAATTTACCTTTTGGTACATTCAAAACGGATCAGCTTTCTCCCAGAGTAGGTGTGGCCATAGGTGAGTATATTTTGGATCTAAAATCGTTGCATGTCCTAGGGTACTTATCAAACCTTCCTTTTACTAAATCCGATTTAGACACAAACGTTCTTAATCCAATCATTAGTAGAGGAAAGAATGCGACCAGAGAATTAAGGGAACGAATTAGTGTCTTACTAAGACATGACAATCCTGAATTAAAAGACAAGCAACACCATGTAGATCAATGTCTAATTCAACAAGATTCTGCGCAAATGCTTCTTCCTGTTGATATACGTGATTACACAGATTTCTATTCAAGTATTGAGCACGCCACTAATGTTGGAACAATGTTTAGAGACCCTAACAATGCTCTTTTGCCAAACTGGAAGCATTTGCCTGTGGGTTATCATGGAAGAGCCTCTTCAATAATTGCATCAGGGGTAGATATATACCGTCCGAAAGGTCAACAAAAACCTAATGACAATGAACCACCAGTTTTTGGTCCGAGTAAACTACTTGACTTTGAGCTCGAGATGGCATTTATTACTTATCCAGGAAAGCCTTTAGGTGACAGCATTTCTACAGACGAGGCTGATGACTATATATTCGGACTTTGCCTATTTAACGATTGGTCTGCAAGAGATATTCAAAAATGGGAATACATTCCTCTAGGACCATTTTTAGCAAAAAACTTTGCTTCTTCTGCTTCTCCATGGATCGTTACACTGGATGCGTTTGAGCCATATAGAGTAGCTGGTCCAGAACAAGACGTTAAGGTGTTACCATACCTTGAATATAAAGGAGACAAAAACATTGATATTAATCTAGAAGTGCTCATCCAACCGGAAGGAGGTGAAGAAAACATCATATGCAAATCCAATTTTAAATATATGTATTGGAATATGAATCAACAGTTAGCACATCATACAGTGAATGGTTGTGATATTAATACTGGAGATATGTTGGCTAGTGGAACCATTAGTGGCCCAACACCTGATTCTTATGGAAGCATGTTAGAATTGTCTTGGAAAGGCTCTAAAGCAATCCAACTTTCGGATGGCACTGAACGTAAATTCATAAATGATCATGATACCGTAATTATGAGAGGGTATTGCTCAAATGGTAGCAACAGAATTGGGTTTGGAGAAGTCAAAACTAAAGTATTGCCAGCTAAATAAATGGATAACAAAATAGACTTAGAGTTAGAGAAAAAAGAAATATTAAGGAGATATAGAGGTCTTCTTAGAAGTGCTAGTAAGTCTATTACTAAGGCTGAAAAGAAAAAGATCAGAAAGGCTTTTGACATTGCTTTAGAAGCGCATAGTAGTATGCGTAGAAAGAGCGGTGAACCATATATCTATCATCCAATTGCTGTTGCTCGAATTGTGGCAGAGGAAATGGGATTAGATACTGTGTCAATCGTCTGCGCCTTGCTTCATGATACTGTTGAAGACACGTACATTACCCTAGAGGACATTCAAAATGTTTTTGATAAGAAGACCAAAAATATCATTGATGGACTCACGAAAATAAGTGGCGTCTTTGATCACTCCACATCGGCACAAGCTGAGAATTTCAGGAAAATGCTTCTCACTCTCTCCGATGATATTAGGGTAATTCTCATCAAACTCGCAGACCGACTTCATAATATGAGAACTCTTGGCAGCATGCCAAAAGAAAAACAACTAAAAATAGCTTCGGAGACCTCATTCATGTATGCCCCTTTAGCACACAGATTAGGGCTTTATAAGGTGAAGACAGAATTGGAAGACCTTTCGCTGAAGTATAAGGAGCCTGCAATTTATCAAAGCATTGCGGGTAAACTAAAATCTACTAAAGCCGCTAGAACTAGGTTTGTCAATCAATTCATTCAACCTCTAAAGGAAGAATTAGATAATCAAGGATTCAAGGCTGAGATTAAAGGAAGACCAAAATCTATCTTTAGCATTTGGAATAAGATTCAAAAAAAGCATGTCACATTTGAAGAGATTTATGATGTGTTTGCCATTCGAATTATCATTGATAACACAGAATTAACTCAAGAAAAAGCTGAAATCTGGAGAGCCTATTCAATAGTCACTGATTTTTACCAACCAAATCCAGACAGACTTCGCGACTGGGTTTCTATGCCAAAAGCGAATGGTTACGAATCTCTCCACACTACAGTAATGAGTAGCAAAGGACAATGGGTAGAGGTTCAAATTCGTACTAGAAGAATGGATGAAGTGGCAGAAAAAGGATTTGCCGCACACTGGAAGTACAAGGAAAATTCCAGCGCTTCGGACAAGCTAGATATGTGGGTAGCTCAAGTAAGAGAAGTCTTGGAAAATGAGTCTGAAAATTCACTTGAATTCATTGATAATTTCAAACTTAACTTGTACAGTGAGGAAATATTCGTGTTTACTCCTAATGGTGATTTGAAAACACTTCCTAAGGGAGCTACAGCGCTTGATTTCGCTTTTCATATACATTCCCAAGTTGGTTCTCAATGTATGGGAGCCAAAGTAAATAGCAAGTTGGTGCCTCTCAGTCATGAACTTAAAAGTGGAGATCAAATAGAAATCATCACTTCTAAAACTCAGTCGCCAAAAGAAGACTGGCTGCACTATGCCAATACCGCACGTGCGAAACAAAAAATCAAATCGGCTCTCAAGGAGGAAAAGAAGAAGATTGCTATTGATGGCAAAGAAACTCTAAGAAGAAAATTCAAAGCTATAGGTGCAGAGTTTCTTAGTGTAAACATAACGGCATTAGAAAACTATTACCATCAAGAATCTGCGACTGACCTTTATTTCAATATAGCAAAAGGGGTCATCAACTTAAAGAAATTCAAAGATTTCGAAATAGAAGGTGGAAGAATCCAGTTCAAAAAAGAACCAGTAAAAAGAACTAAATCTTTACGTCCAGAAAAAGCAGCTCCTGATAAGAGTAAAATTCCAGGCAAAAAGGATGTTTTACTCATTGGAGATGCCAAACAGACTTTAGATTATGAACTTGCACCTTGTTGTGATCCAGTATCTGGTGATGACGTATTTGGTTTTGTTACCTCCAGTGGTGTTATCAAAATTCACAGAAATAATTGTACGAATGCAGTAGAACTACTTTCGAACTACAATTACCGTGTCATGAAGGCTATCTGGCATAGTAAGGATTTGAAGAAATTCACTTCCAGATTGAGGTTTACAGGGATAGATGATATTGGACTAGTTCACAATGTTACCAAGGCCATATCGGAGGATTTAAATGTAAATATGAAGTCCATCAGCTTTGACTCGAATGACGGAATTTTTGATGGGCAGGTTAAAGTGGAAATCCATGATGTAGAACATTTGGAGCTATTAATGGAGCGACTTAGACTTGTTTCTGGCGTACTAACGGTTGATAGAATGAAAGAGGCGGAGTAATTCTCTAACTTTGTTGAAATATGTAATGAGTATGGTATCAGAAGAAATTCAAGAAAAAGCAAAAAACATCTTCTCTATTTATCTAGAGAAAAATGGACACAGAAAAACTCCTGAAAGGTTTGCCATTCTTGAAGAACTTTACAGTCATAATGAGCATTTTGATATAGAAGCCCTCTATGTCAAAATGAAAGAAAAAAAATACCGTGTTTCTCGAGCTACATTATACAATACCATGGAGTTACTTCTTGCATGCAATCTGGTGAGAAAACATCAATTCGGTAAAAATCAAGCACAATTTGAAAGAGCATTAGGCAATAAGCAACACGATCATATTATCCTGACTGACTCTGGAGAAGTACTAGAATTTTGTGATCCTAGAATTCAGAATATCAAACAAACACTTGAAGAAATCTTCGATGTAGAAATCATGCATCATTCACTTAATTTTTACGGAAAGAAAAAATCGTCCTAATATGGTGATAAGTTCATTCCAAAAAACTGGTTTGAGCAACGTTAAAACCCTAAGTTTGTGCGCTTGTTTTTAAGAGAATCATGCGTCGTAATTCAGAAACAACAATTGCTGCGCGAAACCTAAGTAGAAATGAAGGTAGATGTTTTATTAGGACTCCAATGGGGAGACGAAGGAAAAGGTAAAATTGTAGATGTACTGACACCTAAATATGATGTCATTGCTAGATTCCAAGGTGGACCAAATGCGGGTCACACACTTGAATTCGATGGCATAAAGCATGTACTCCATACTATTCCAAGTGGAATTTTTCACGAAGGGAAAGAAAACATTGTGGGAAATGGTGTTGTAATTGATCCTATCATTTTTGAAAAGGAAATCCTAGATCTAGAAAAATTGAATTGCCCTGTGAAAGATCGTCTTAAAATTAGCAGAAAGGCACACCTCATACTTCCTAGTCACAAAATATTAGACGCAGCTTCAGAGCACTCTAAAGGGAAAGCCAAAATTGGAAGCACGTTAAAAGGAATCGGGCCTACCTATATGGATAAGACGGGAAGAAACGGATTGAGGGTAGGAGATATTTTCAAGGATGGATTTAGAGAAAAATACGATTCACTAGTTGAAAAGCACAAAAGGTTATTGAGTCAATATGAAGATTTCGCCTATGACATTTCTGAACATGAAGAGGCGTGGTTTAAAAGCCTCGAAACATTAAAGAGCATTCCAGTAATTGATAGTGAAAACTACATCAACTCTCTTCTACGTCAGGGAAAATCAATTCTAGCTGAAGGGGCTCAAGGTTCTCTTTTAGATATTGATTTTGGTTCATACCCATTTGTCACTTCAAGCAATACTACAGCTGCTGGTGCCTGTACCGGCCTTGGGATTGCACCAAATAAAATTGGAAAAGTATATGGGATTTTCAAAGCCTATGCTACTCGAGTAGGGAGTGGACCATTTCCAACTGAGCTATTTGATGAGACTGGAGAAAAACTCAGAAAGATTGGACATGAATTTGGAGCTACAACTGGGCGACCAAGAAGATGTGGCTGGATAGATCTTCCTGCATTGAAATATGCTGTTACTGTAAATGGAGTTACTGAGCTTCATATGACAAAGGCAGATGTCTTAAGCACATTTCAAGAAATAAAAGTGTGTACTTCTTATCAATACGATAACGAGATTATCAATGAACTTCCTTTCGATCTTACTGATGAAATGAAACCTCAGTACGATAGTCTTAAAGGGTGGTCTGAAGATTTGACTCAAATTTCTTCCCCTAATGAGTTCCCTTCAGAACTGAACGAATACATTTCTTACTTGGAAAATATATTGGAAACTCCTATTAGTATCGTGTCTGTAGGGCCGGATAGAAGCCAAACTATTCTAAGAGATAAAATTTTGGCATGATTATCTCGTTAGTTCTGCGGTGAATCTCTTTCTATCCATAATCATCAGTTTTATCTCTCTTACTTGTTTTAGTCAGAAGCAAGTAGAAGTTATTCAGGCTGAATTTCTAGAATATGATGATCAAATTGCTGACGGAGCCCAAAGATTGGTGGGTTTCGTTGTCCTAGAGTTTGATGAAGTAACTCTTTCCTGTGATAGTGCTTACATCTTTGAAAACAATGATTTTAGAGCATTTAATAATATCCATATCAATCAAGGAGACAGTATTCACATTTATGGAGATTTGATCAACTACAGCCACCAAGAAGAAACGGCTGTCTTGAAAGATAACGTCATCTTTAAGGATAAAGACATGACACTGAAAACGAATTATTTCACCTATAATTTGACAACTGATATAGGGACTTATTCTAACGGTGGGGTTATTACAAGTACGGAAAACAACAACAATCTTAGCAGCGAGAATGGCAGCTACAGCTCTGATCTAGAGACTTTTTATTTCAAAAAGGACGTTGTGCTTATCAACCCAGAATACGAAGTCAACTCAGACACACTTCATTATAATAATAAAACCGAGACAGCCTTTTTCTTTGGACCAACAACTATTTTAGGAGAGGATTCTGAAATCTACTGTGAAAATGGATGGTATAATACCCAAACAGCCATTTGTCAATTTTCAGAAAATGCTACGATCACTTCTGAAACTCGAGTTTTAAAAGGTGATAGTCTTTATTATGATGGTTCCAAAAAGTATGGAGAAGCATTTAAAAATGTTATGATCTCAGACTCTTTGGACAAATTTTCTATTCAGGGAGATTATGGTTATCACCATCAAGAACTGGACTCTTCATTTGTAATCGGTCAAGCTCTTTACATTCAAGACTTTGGTGAAGACTCTTTATTTCTTCACGCAGACACCTTATTGTCAGTAAGAGACTCCTCAGATCAAAATATGATTAGAGCATATCATGATGTCAGATTCTTTAAGCCAGACATTCAGGGACAAGCTGACTCACTCGTCTGGCTAAATAAGGACAGTTTAATACAACTATTTTATGATCCGATTATTTGGAATGACAAAAACCAAATGTCAGCCGATTCGATTAATATTCGAATGAGAAATGGGCATATTGATCAATTACATGCAAAAAAAAATGCATTCATTATCAGTTCTAAAGGAGCTGAAAAGTATGACCAAATTAAAGGAAGAGAACTAATTGGTTACTTCATGGATAATAAGCTACACCGACTAGACATGCTGGGAAATGGTCAAGCCGTATACTATCCAATACAAGAAAAGAACGGAAAAAAGACTATTCAGGGTGTCAATAAGATTGACTGCAGTGACATTGTCATCTACATGAAAGAAAGTGAAATAGAGCGTATTAAATTCCTCACGAAGCCTAAAGGAGCCATGCTGCCCATTATACAGGCTGTTGATAAAGATGAAAAATTAGAAGGTTTCTTTTGGAGTATCGAAAAGAAACCTCAGGATAGAGAAAGTGTTCTTTTAGATACTAAGCCATAAACAACGGCCTATTCATCATCATCGAATTCACTTCTGCCTTAACAGCTGCTATTTCTGACTCATTCTCATGATTAAGAATTACTCGATCTATTAGTTCTGCTATTTTTCTCATGTCTTCTTCACCTGCACCACGTGTGGTAATAGCGGGAGTTCCCAGCCTCATTCCACTTGTTACAAATGGTGATTTATCATCAAATGGCACCATATTTTTATTCACTGTAATGTCAGCTTTGCCAAGGGCTTTTTCAGCATCCTTTCCAGTGATATTCTTGGACCTAAGATCTATAAGCATAGAATGATTCTCAGTACCACCAGAGATAATTTTATACCCCATACCCACCAATGAATCAGCCATTACAGAAGCATTCGACACTACTCTTTGGCAATATTCCTTAAAACTTGGCTGGAGGGCCTCATGAAACGCCACTGCTTTTGAGGCAATCACATGCTCTAATGGCCCACCTTGCATCCCTGGAAACACTGCAGAGTCTAGCAAACTTGACATCTTTCTTACGACCCCCTTCATGGTTTTCTTGCCATATGGATTGTCAAAATCTTGTCCCATCATTATCAAACCACCTCGTGGCCCTCTTAGAGTTTTATGCGTAGTGGTAGTAATAATGTGACAATGTGGTAATGGATCTTTTAAAATTCCAGCTGCAATTAACCCCGCCGGGTGCGACACATCGGCCAATAAAATTGCCCCTACTTCATCTGCTATTTCTCTGAATCTCCTATAATCCCAATCTCTTGAATAAGCAGAAGCTCCACATATAATCATCTTTGGCTTTACTTCTCTCGCTTTAGCAGCCACTTTATCCATATCCACTATACCAGTCTCTTCCTCTACTCCATAAAAATTAGGTTGGTATAACTTTCCGCTATAATTCACGCTAGAACCATGCGTAAGATGCCCACCATGACTTAAGTCAAAACCTAAGATGGCATCACCTGGATTTAAGCAAGCTAACATCACCGCCGAATTCGCATTTGCCCCAGAATGAGGTTGGACATTTGCCCATACAGCACCAAATAGTTCTTTCACTCTATCAATGGCCAGTTGCTCCACCTGATCTACTATTTCACATCCTCCATAGTACCTCTTTCCGGGTAATCCTTCCGCGTATTTATTAGTCAGCTCTGACCCCATGGCTTTCATCACTTGATTAGAGACAAAGTTCTCACTAGCTATCAGTTCAACACCATGAACTTGACGTTTTTTCTCCTGAGAAATCAGGTCGAATATTTGCGAATCTGTATTCATTTTCTGTAATCGAATTAAGGATGTAAAAATAGGAAAAGGCACGTTCCATTGGTTTTCATTTTCGAACAAACCAAAATTCTTTTTTTAACTCTATCTTGGATTTTGAAAACTCACGGAAATAGAAATAATATTGGCCTCTATTGACTCTAAATTTGTTTTAATGAATTCAAAGAATTTTCTTCTTTCTCTACCACTGCTTGCTCTACTTGTAACTTGTAAAGAACATCACCCTATGCAGGAAAAAACACATCATCAATATACAAATGACCTAATCCACGAAAGCAGTCCATATTTATTACAACACGCTCACAATCCTGTTGAATGGCATTCGTGGGGAGAAATAGCATTTGAAAAGGCTAAAGCGGAAAACAAGCTCATTTTAATTAGTGTTGGGTATAGTGCATGTCACTGGTGCCATGTTATGGAACATGAAAGTTTTGAAGACACATTGGTGGCACAAATAATGAACAAACACTTCATCAACATTAAAGTAGACCGGGAAGAGCGTCCTGATGTTGATCAAGTTTATATGAACGCGGTTCAACTGATGACTGGAAGTGGGGGATGGCCGTTAAACTGTTTCGCTCTTCCAGATGGAAGACCTGTTTATGGTGGAACTTATTTTCCAAAAGAAAAATGGGTGGAAGTATTGGAATCGTTGCAACGCCTAAAAGAAACGAATCCTGACAAACTTGAAGAATACGCAACCAACCTTACAGCAGGAATACAACAGTCAGAACTAATTACGCGAAACGACCAGAATCCTGAGATAAAGATTGATTTTATTAAAGAATCCGTTTCTGAATGGTCTAACTATTGGGACTTAAAAAAAGGAGGGCCCAATAGAGCTCCTAAATTTCCTATTCCAAACAATTATAAATTTCTACTTGAATACGCCCACCTTACTAAAGACGACAAAAGCCTAGATTTTGTCAAGACCACACTTGATCAAATGGCCATGGGTGGCATCTATGATCAAATCGGAGGAGGGTTTGCCAGATATAGTACTGACGAAAACTGGAAAGCTCCTCATTTTGAAAAGATGTTATATGACAACGCACAACTTGTTTCGCTTTATGCAGAGGCATATACAGCGACTAGAGATAACCGATATAAAATGATCGTTGAAGAAACTCTCGAATTCGTAAATCGAGAATTAACTTCTCCAAAAGGTGGTTTTTATAGTGCACTCGATGCGGATTCTGAGGGAGTGGAAGGAAAGTACTATGTATGGAATAAAGAAGAGCTAAAAGAACTATTAAACGATGATGAGTTCAATTTGATAGAACACTATTATAATATAAATCAAAAGGGACTTTGGGAACATGGGAATTACATCCTTTTAAAGGACAAAAAATCGGAAAAAGAAGCGTCTGAGACTGAAGGTTTCCAAAATCGTTTGGACATAATTAAACATAAATTATTAATAGAAAGAGAAAAGAGAGTTCGTCCAAGTCTCGATGACAAAATACTCACCTCCTGGAATGGACTAATGATAGAAGGTTATGTTGATGCCTACCTGAACATAGGTAACAATGAACATCTGGAAACCGCTAAGACTCAAATGGACTTTTTATTGTCAAATCTTCAAACTGACGATGGAGGCTTACACCACACTTTTAAAAATGGGAAGAGTAATATTAATGGATATATAGAGGACTATGCATTCACTATTTCAGCCTTGTTAAAACTGTATGAAGCTACTTTTGATGAAAAGTGGCTGAAAGAATCACAAGGATTGGCTGATTATTGCCTAGACCACTTCTATGATGATCTAAGCGGCATGTTTTGGTTCAAATCAAATAAAGATGAACCACTGATAGCTAAGAAGCAAGAAAATTCTGACAATGTCATCCCTGCTTCTAATTCAGTAATGGCTCATAATTTATTCAAGCTTTCCAAGCTATTTTACAATCCCCATTATGAAAAGGTATCCTACCAAATGCTTCAAAATATTTTACCGCACATTGACTATGGGCAATCATACAGCAATTGGCTTAGACTAGCACTTTACCATACTCATCCTTTTTATGAGGTAGCAATAACTGGTGAAAGTGCCCACTCACTGAATTCAGAATTTCATCAAAAGTATGTACCAAACAAATTAGTACTTGGTGCTCTAAAAAAAACAACGCTCCCCTTATTAGAAGGGAAAATCCTGGAGGTTGGAACCATATTTGTTTGTGAGAATAAAACATGTCAACTTCCAGTTAATTCTGTAGAAGAAGCTATGAAGCAAATCACCGATTGATGAAAATTCTTTTTGCATTTATTCTCACCTATTCATTGCACGCCCATACCCAGATAGCTCATGTATCTGTCAACTGGGATGGCGAATTGGAGATTCGTCTTGAGCCTGAGTTCTTAAAAGAGAAAAAAGTTGCTCAAATAACTTTTGAATATTCCTCTAAAAAGCCCAATCAAATCATCCGCCCATCCTCAGATGAAAAGATTGAAAAATTTGATTTTCAAGGTCGACTGATTGAACAAAAATCTATTAAACATATTGGTTCCGCTAAAATTGAAAAACATCAGATATATGACTACAAATTGGATATTCTGCATCAATTAATCGAAAGGGATGAAACTGGGTACTTTTGTTCCTATTTTGAACATATCAATGATACACTTGTCTCCAAAGTGTACAGAGCAATTCATTACGATCCGATAAGCTCTTCTTCTAAATTGGATAGTACGCTAATCAATATAAAATATAGATTGACCTCAAAATTGTTCGAGCGTGTTTATAATAAAAATCGCGTTCACGTTCAATCGAAGAAAACCACGTTTAGTGATTTAGGATTACTCGAAAGCGAAAATATAAAGTATGAACTCAGTGGTTATCAACTGCAAAAGAGATACAATTATAATGAGGAAGGGCTCAATTCAGAAATTGAACTTGAATCAAATCACTTGTCAAAAAAGTTCCATTTATTTTACGATAGGAATGATATACTTCAGAAAGTAGAGGTATGGAAAGAAAATAGAAAGACGCAAATAAACGAATTGGTCTACAATGAAGCGGGTTGGTTAGATGCTTTAATAATTCAGAATCCTGAAACAAATCACATTAAGATCACGAAATACAGATATAACATACACCCATGAGCAAATTAGATTTCAACATTCGGGCCTTATTTATAACAGTTATTCTAAGTGTTGCAATGGTTACTTCATGTACCGCTCAAAATAAGCGTCCAAAAAAGAAAAAGAATAAGCAAGAATCTGCTATTGTCAAAGAACAATCAAACAAAGCTGAGAAACAGGCTCAGTATAGGGAGAGTCGTGATAAACATGATGGTATACAGGACAAGAAGACTCTTAAACGCATGAAACAAACACGCAAAAAAAGCATGATTCATGCAGGTAAAAAGAAGCTACCATTTTATAAAAGATGGTTCAAGAGAAACTAGTTTTAACCCTGAGACCTGTATAATTATTCTATTCTTTTGATTCAAATCTCACACCCTAAGTAGTCTGTACTTCGTAGGTTTGTTAATGGAAGTTAATTTATTCTAAAATAGCGAGATACTTTTAGGATTCCGAATTTTCAATTAAAAATGGGGCGTCGCGAAATTTTTGTGCTTTTCACCATACCAAAAATTTCTATATTTACGCCCTCTTGTGAGAAATTATTATTTACTCCAAACCTAAACCAAACCGAATAATGAGAAAGTATTACCTCAGTTTATTTGTGCTATTACTAGTTTCTAGTTTAAGCTATGCCCAGCAAGGAGCTGGTTCAATCAAAGGAAAAGTTAAAGATGCCGCTACAGGAGAAGGGGTTCCCTTTTGTAACATTATTGTTTATCAAAATGGAAATCAAGTAAACGGATCTACAACTGACTTTGACGGAAACTATTCTATTAAACCAATAAATGCAGGAACTTATGATGTTGAGTTTTCCTTTGTAGGGTATACTCCTCAACGAATTAACGGATTCGTTGTGAAGTCTAACAAACAAGGATTCCTTGATGCCACCTTATCAGAATCTGATGGTATTGATCTAGAAGAAGCTGTCGTTATTGACTATGCTGTTCCATTGATAGATAAAGATGGAGGTGCTTCTGGGGGAACTGTTACTAGAGAAGATTTAGCAAAAATGCCTGGAAGAAGTGCTGCCTCGATTGCTACTACAGTAGCTGGAGTAAGTAGTGCTGGTACAGGCGGGCTTTCTATAAGAGGGTCTAGAAGTTCTGGTACATTTTACTATATAGATGGTATTAAAGTAAGAGGATCTAACAACTTACCGAAAGCAGCACTCGAAGAGGTTTCTGTAATTACTGGAGGTATTCCTGCTAATTATGGAGATGCTACAGGTGGTATTATTAGTATTACTACTAGAGGAGCTTCTTCTTTCTATTTCGGAGGTTTGGATTTATTATCTTCAGGATTTAAGAATGGAAGAACTGCCGTAGGTTTAGATAAATTTGGTTACAACCTAGTAGAAGGATTCTTATCTGGACCTTTGTTGTTTAAAAAGAATGAGGATGGGTCTAAGGACAGACCATTACTTGGATTCTTTCTTTCAGGTAACTTTAATAGTCAGGTAGATCCTAGACCTACTTTCGACGGAGTTCCTTACCTTAAGGATGACGCTAGAAATCGTTTATTAACTACTCCCCTTCTTCCAAATTTTTCAGATAGCGGTCAAATCAATGGATCTTTTTATAATGCCGACTTCTTACGAGAGGACGATATTGAAATCCTTCCAACAAGACAAAATGTAGGTGTGAACAGAGCTTCACTATCTGGGAAAATTGACGTAGCCACTACTCCTACAGTTAGTTTAACATTTGGAGGTTCTGGAAATTATAGTGCTCAAAGTGTTGGTTCTCGTGGAAACATGCTAATGAACACTGAGAATAATGCTTTTGACACTCAATTAGATTGGAGAGCATATGGGAAATTCAGTCAACGATTCGAAAACAGTAAAGAGTCTGTAAGCAATGTAAAAAACGTATACTATACGTTAATGGTTGATTACTCTAGAAATAATTTCAAAAGAGAAGACAAAAGACATGGGGATGATTTCTTCAAATATGGTCATGTCGGAACCTTTGATCTGACACAGAGAAATTTCTATTCCAATAATGAAGCTGGGGGTACAATTCTTACTCATAATGGGTTCCAAGATGTATATGTGGACTATACTCCATCGGATTTCAACCCAAGTTTAGCTGCTATTAACAGTGCATACTTTAATGCATTTCCAGAGCTATTATTGAACGATGCTCAAATCAAAAATCTGGTAAACAACCCACTAGCAGGCATTCCTCAAAATGCCTACACGAGTTTGAATAACCTGCAAAATGGTAATGCACTCTTGAATGGTCAGTCGATTGCCCGTACTTATGGTCTTTGGAATTACATAGGAACTCCTTCGAATAACTATACGATTCAGAACTCATCTCAAATTAGATTTACAGGTGCAGGATCTGCCGATATTGGAAATCATGCAGTTCAACTTGGTTTCGAGTATGAACAAAGAAAAGATGCTAGTTACTCATTATCACCGGTTGCTTTATGGGAAACAGGGCGACTATACGCCAATAGTCATATTGCAGAGATCGATACTTCTCGAATTGCTCAAACTGATCACTTCGGTAGTTTTACAAGAATTGAATACGAAAGAAGGATTGGTAACAATCAGTTCGCTTTTGATCGTAATTTAAGGGAAGCTCTCGGTCTGGATCCAAACGGTAATGATTTCATTAACATAGATGGTATCGATCCTGATTTCTTTGAACTTGATTTCTTTTCTGCAGATGATCTTTTAAATCAAGGAACTAATTTAGTTTCTTATTCTGGTTACGATCACCTAGGGAACAAACTAAGTGGTTCTAAACCATCTCTAGAAGACTTTTTCAATGAAACAAATGACAATGGTTATTATACTAGACCAGTAGGAGCTTATGAGCCTATTTACATCTCGGGTTTCTTGATGGATAAATTCTCATTTGATGACATCATCTTTAATGTTGGTGTGAGGGTTGACAGATTCGATGCCAATCAAAAAGTATTGAAAGATCCATATGTAGTAGGTAGAGCAATTACTGTGGATGAGCTTGATAAAGATATTCGTCCTGCAAACGTTCCTTCTAACATTGGAGGTGATTTCGTTCCTTATGTAGACAATATCAGTTCCCCCTCAAATGTAATCGGATATAGAGATGGAGACACTTGGTTCAACTCTGAAGGTACAGAAATTAATGATCCATTGGTTCTATTGGCTTCTTCTAACGGACTTCCTGCACCAATGGTGGTGGGTAATGGTGATGGGGATTTATCAAGTGACGCTTTTAAAGATTATGAACCTCAGATCAACATTATGCCTCGGATAGCCTTCTCATTCCCTATTTCGGATGAAGCACTTTTCTTCGCTCACTATGATGTCCTTACTCAACGACCTACTTCTAGTAATAGATTTAATCCGGTAGATTACTTCTTCATTGAATCAAGAAACAGATTGATATCTAACCCTAACCTTAAACCTACGAAGACAATTGATTATGAGTTAGGTTTCCAGCAAGTACTTACAAAAACATCTTCTCTTAAAGTATCTGCTTTCTACAGAGAGCAAAGAGACGACATCCAAGTAAGATCATTCATCGGAGCATATCCAAGACAATACACTGCTTTTGGTAACCTAGATTTTGGAACAGTAAAAGGGTTTACTACTAGCTATGATATGAGAAGAACTGGAAACATCAGAATGAACGCTTCTTATACACTTCAATTTGCTGATGGTACTGGAAGTAATACTGAAACTGCCCTTACATTGATCAATGCTGGTTTACCTAACCTAAGAACGGTAAATCCTACAAATCGTGACCAACGTCACAGATTTGTATTGACTATGGACTATAGATACGGTAGTAAAAAAGATTACAATGGCCCTATTATATTCGGAAAACCAGTATTGGCTGACTTCGGAATTAATGTAGTAGGAGATTTAGGATCTGGAACTCCGTATACGGCTCAAGAATTCGCTACATCAGCAGCCGGCGGATCAAGTCCATCTACTAAGGGTTCTATTAATGGATCAAGATTACCTTGGATCTTTAATACAAGCTTTCAGGCTGATAAGAACTTTTCTTTGAATCTGAACAAGAAAGAAGGGGATGCTGCAAAGACAGCTAATCTGAATGTTTATCTATTGGTGAACAACCTACTTAATATCAGAAATATTAACAGTGTGTATAGATTTACTGGTGTTTCTGATGATGACGGCTGGTTGGCTTCGCCTCAGGCTCAACAGACTATTCGAGGACAAAATGATTCTCAATCATATCAGGATCTGTATTCCGCATTTATAAGAAATCCATTTAATGTAGTTGCTCCTAGAACTATAAGACTTGGTGTTAATCTATCATTCTAAAATCACAGTAAAAATGAATATAAAGAAGTTACTAGCGCTGTTAACGATCATTCTATTCTTAAGTACTCAGGCAGATGCTATGAGGTACAATTGGAAGAGTACGAAAGATGCCAAGCAATCTGTGCAGAAAGCAGCTGCCTGTGCACCTGCTACCGAACTTGTTTTACTGCAGTATAACAACGTAAGAGCATTAATAGAAACGGGAGGAAATATGTGGCAAGATAGAGCCACAAGTCGTGCTTTCTATAGAGTTCCGGCTGAAGGAAATGTTTCAGTGATATTCGCAGGAGCATTATGGCTCGGTGGTATTAGTGATGACCTACAGTTAAAATTAGCAGCAGTTACCTTTAGGGCTGATGGTAATGATTTTTGGCCTGGCCCACTAACTCTCAATGGAACCGCTGAAATTGATGAAGCTACATGTGAAGAGTACGATAGGTTTTTCGTAACTGAAAGACAATGGGCAGAACAGCATAGAGCATATTATGATTGTTTAAATAATCAAGGAGGATGTGAAGTTTCGGATTTGTTTCCAGAAGGATACGTCACGCCTTCTGAGTTCTATGACTATCCAGCCGAAGGAAACACAGATAAGTTCCAAGATCAATATCTTGCTCCGTTCTTCGATTATAACGATGATGGGAAATACTTTCCAGATGATGGAGATTATCCGTGGTATGACCTTACTGGAGATGTTGATTGTAATAACAAATCCAGAGAAGATGTAGTCCCTCTTTTTGGTGATCAAAACATTTGGTATATCTTCAATGATAAAGGAAATGTTCACTCAGAAACGAATGGTGAACCAATCGGAATGGAAATTAGGACTCAAGCATTTGCGTTCACAACAAATGATGAGATCAACAATATGACATTCTACAATTACACATTGATCAATCGAGGAACAACTAACTTGAATAACACTTATTTCGGTCAATGGGTGGACGCCGATTTGGGATCAGGTGACGATGATTATGTAGGATGTGATGTTCAAAGAGGATTGGGATATTGCTACAATGGTGATGCGAATGATGAAAGCTCTAATACTTCTCCTGGATATGGAGCAAATCCTCCTGCTGTAGGGATTGACTTTTTCGAGGGACCTTATCAAGATTATGATGGTTTAGATAATGCTGGACCTGAGAGCACATTGACACCTATATCGTATGATGATGCCCTATCTACTGATGGTATCCCTTACAAAGGATTAGGTATTGGTTATGGTGATGAGATCGTAGATAATGAAAGGTATGGAATGAGAAAATTCCTATACTACAATAATTCTCAAGCAGCAAACGGTGACCCTGATACTGCTTTAGAGCACTATAACTATATGATAGGTCTATGGAAAAATGGTCTACCAATGACGTATGGGGGAGACGGGTTTACTTCAGGAAATGACCCTAGTCAATTATCTGACTTCATGTTCCCAGATGACACCGATGTGGTTGGATTTGGAACAGAAGGAAATATTAGAGAACCGTGGAACGAACTTACTGCCGGAAATGAGCCTGAAGATCGAAGATTTATACAATCTGCTGGCCCTTTTAGCTTGGCTCCTGGTGATTATAACAACATTACAGTTGGTGTAGTTTATGCAAGAGCTCTTACAGGAAATCAATTCGAGTCTGTAGAACTCTTAAGGCAAGCTGACGATAAAGCTCAAGCCTTATTTGACAACTGCTTCGAAATTGTTGCTGGTCCTGATGCTCCAGATGTTACTATTCAGGAACTAGATGAGGAAATCATTCTATACCTTACTAACAACAATACAATTAGTAATAATTATCTAGAGCAGTATGGAAACAATGATCAAGGATTTGATGCTAGTATTCCTGAATCAGACTCTAATGGAGATCCATTGTCAGACGAAGATAGAACTTATAAATTCCAAGGATATCAAGTTTACCAATTAGCTAATGATGAAGTAACCATTAACGATTTAGACGATCTGGACAATTCTCGTTTAATTAAGACTTTGGATCTTCAAGATGACATTACTACTCTTGTAAATTGGGACCTAGATCAAGAGTCAGGAGAAGTAGCACCTACACTAGAAGCTGCGGGTGAAAACTCTGGTATTGAACATAGTATTTCAATTATAGAAGATGCTTTCTCTACAGGTAATGGAGAATTGATTAACTATAAGACTTATTATTTTATGGTTGTAGCCTATGGATATAATAACTATGAAGATTACAATTCTCAGACAAAAACAGGACAAGCAGAAGTGTATAAATCCTCTAGAAAAGGAGCGAGTGCAGCAGTACAAGTTAAAAGTACAATCCCTCACCCTGTGACATCTGAATCTAATGGCACACTGCTATCTGCTGGATATGGGGATGGAATCGCTCTTACGAGATTAGAAGGAAAAGGAAACGGCACTAACATTCTTGATCTTAATCCTGCTACTGAAAATCAGATTATTTCCTCTTCACCATGGAAAGTTTCTGAAACGAAGTATTTGGCTGGAGGAAGTCCTGTTAATGTCAAAGTGATCGATCCTCTCGGACTTAAAGATGCTGAGTTTAAACTTTCATTAGGTTCTGATAACCCTCAAAGAGTAGATACTGCTAGCTGGAGATTAATAAATATCAATACAAATGATACTACTTACTCATCGGCTTCAATTGACGTATTGAATGAGCAACTTATTCTTGATTATGGAATTAGCATTACTTGGAATCAGTATGTGAACCCTACTCCTACCTTTACTAATTATAGAGAGCCTTTAGAAGCTACTTTAGAATTCACAAATTCAAACGAGCCTTGGTTAACAGGATTCCCTGACACTGATGGATTCAGCGAATTCAACTGGATCAGATCTGGAGCTTCAATAACTGAAGATGCCGCAGCATCTCCCAATGAGCAGCCGTTTGATGATTATGAAGATATAGATAATGATGAAGAATATGAATCTTTATTAAGTGGTACTGTTGCCCCATATGTACTTGCTTCATTCTCTTCAGACACGGATGCTGGTGTAGGCACATTAATTAATGTAGCTCCAACTGTAGAATCCATTAAAGGATCTATCTCTGCCTATGCAGAAGAAAGCAGTCCAAATGCAAATAACCTTACCAGATTAAATAATGTAGATATTGTGTTCACTAGCGACAAAAGCTTATGGACAAGATGTCCTGTATTGGAGATGCAATGGAACAACAACCTTGCTCAAACTCAATTTGTCAACGGATATACATACATTTCAGACGGAAGTAAAATGCGTACTCGTCGTCATTTATCAGTAGATAAGAATGGTCTTTATGCAGGTCAACCTAGTTTTAATTCATTCGACGGTAATAGAAATGGAGAACAACCAGAAGGAATGGGTTGGTTCCCAGGTTACGCTGTGGATTTAGATACTGGAGAACGATTGAATATGGCGTTTGGTGAAGATAGCTGGTTAGGAAGTGAGAATGGTAGAGATATGATTTGGAACCCAACAGGTACTTTTGCTTCTAACGGTACAGTATATAAAGGAGGACAACATTGGGGATATGTGTTCAGAAATGCTGAGGAAAGCAACGATGAAGGAACACTTATTCCTGGATATGATAAGGGTCAATATTTATACGATCGTCTCGTAGATCCTTCATTCCAAAGTAGTGATCTCATTCAAATATATGCTGGATGTTCATGGGTGTTTTCTGCAATGCTAACTCCAGGATTTGAATTGAACAGCGTAGAAGATGGAATCATTCCTAATGACGCTAGGATGAGATTGAGAGTGGCTAAAGATTATCAAAAATTCTCTCCTTCAGGACAAGATGAAGAGAATGAAGCAGCTCAAGATGCAGCTCTTAACTTCTTTAATCCAGAATATACATTTGAAACTAGTACAATAGCAACTAAATCTGCTCAATTGGATGTACTTGAAGATGCACTAGCTGACATAGGAGTCGTTCCTAATCCTTACTACGCTTTCTCAACATACGAGAATAATAAACTGGATAATCGAGTGAAAATTATCAACCTACCGTTTGAATGTGAGGTTTCAATTTACAATCTTTCGGGTACACTCATTAGACAATATAAGAAGGCGGATCCTATCACATATCTCGATTGGGATCTTAAAAATAATGTCAATATACCCATAGCAAGTGGAGTTTATTTAATCCATGTAAAAACTGACGCTGGGGAAAAAATCCTTAAGTGGTTTGGTGTATTGAGACCAGTAGATTTAGATAATTTCTAAAAAAATTGAACATAATTTAGTATGAAAAAACTAACTAAAATATCAAGCGTACTTATTCTGGCCTTTTTATTGGTCAACCCAACTAGTATGCTGTCGGGAAATAAAGATAGAGCGGGCTCTGCTGGAGCTCCCCAACTTTTGATCAATCCTTGGGCTAGAAGTGGTGGATTAGCTAACTCAAATATGGCTTCCATTAGAGGTGTTGAATCCATATTCCTCAATGTAGCTGGATTGGCGTTTACCAAGAAAACTGATCTTGTATTTACCAACACAAATTACCTTTCAGGTTCAGGTGTGAGAATTAACTCTTTCGCACTGGGACAGAGAGTCAGTGAGACTTCTGTTCTAGGTATTTCAATCTCATCTATGAGTTTTGGAGACATTGCCATTCGAACTGAAGATATTCCTGCAGGAGGAATCGGAGACTATTCTCCAACTTTCTCTAATTTGGCTTTGAGCTATGCCAAGGAATTCTCAAACAGTATTTATGGAGGTATTACTTTGAGGGTCATCTCGGAGTCAATATCAAACGTAAAAGCCTCAGGTGTCGCTTTTGATGCTGGAATTAAATATGTTACTGGAGAAAGAGACCATGTCCATTTCGGTATTTCTCTTAAGAATGTTGGTCCTACAATGACCTATTCCGGAGATGGATTGTCTACTGCCGTTACTATTATTTCTAACGGAACTGACATCAATTTGAACCAAAAGTCAGCAGATTTAGAGCTTCCTAGTGCTGTAAATATTGGTTTTGCTTATGACTTCCTATTGAATGAAGACATGGATCTTACAGCCTCTGGACAATTTACTAGTAATTCTTTCAGTAGGGATCAAATAGGTCTGGCTGCTGATTTTGGCTTTAGAAAACTTTTCAGTTTAAGAGCGGGTTACTTATGGGAAGATAAAATCACGGATGATATTGAAAGAACGACAGCTATGACAGGATTGACTGCTGGTCTTTCTGTTGATGTTCCTTTTGGTAAGAATGAGTCTCAAATTGGATTTGATTATAGCTACAAAAGCACTACTAAATTTGGTGGTATTCACTCTATTGGTTTTCACCTAGAGCTGTAGTATTAAAAAATTAAAATATCTTTGTACGTTAATAGTGAGAAAACCCCAAAAGGGGTTTTCTTATTTTTTATTCGATTAGAACATTAGTTGCATAACATGAGTCAAATTACATACTATACAGAAGAAGGTCTTCAAAAGCTTAAGGATGAACTCCATGATCTCAAATCAGTTCAAAGACCATCAGTAATACAACAAATAGCCGATGCTAGAGATAAAGGTGATCTTTCGGAAAATGCTGAGTATGACGCTGCAAAAGAAGCTCAAGGTCATTTAGAAGCTCGTATTAATAAGATGGAAAATCTTCTTGCTTTTGCAAGAGAAATTGATGAATCTCAGCTTGACGACTCCAAGGTATTTATTCTTTCTAAAGTCAAGATTAAAAATAAGGCCAACAATATGGTAATGGAATATACCCTTGTGGCTGAAAACGAGGCCAATCTTGCTGAAAAGAAAATCTCCATTGACTCACCAATAGGAAAAGGTCTGGTTGGAAAAGAGGTGGGTGATTTGGCTGAGGTCGAAGTCCCAGCTGGTAAGATTACTTTTGAAATATTAGACATTTCTAGATAATCTAATGTCCAGTATTTTTACGAAGATCATAAACAGCGAAATTCCTTGTCATAAGATTGACGAGAATGATGAATTTTTAGCCTTTCTCGACATTATGCCCCTTGCAATTGGTCATACCTTGGTGATTCCAAAGATAGAGATCGATTACATTTTTGATTTGGATGATGCATTATTCGGTAGACTTCACGTATTTTCTAAGCAGGTAGCTAAGAAGATTCAAAATGTCATCCCTTGCAAAAGGATTGGTGTAGCTGTTATAGGGCTTGAGGTTCCTCATGCTCACATTCACTTGGTTCCTCTTCAAAACGTTTCAGATATTAATTTTGAAAGAGAAAAACTGACTCCTTCACAGGAAGAGCTGGCAGCTACAGCTGCGTTGATTAATTTTTAGTTAGGAGTTAAATCCGCCTCATTTATCAGAGCAGTTACAATACTCAACTTACCATTCTCATACCTCGTCCATATTGGTCTAATAGCACCTGATTGTGCAGAGATATTATTATAATCTCCAAAAAAGACATTTTTGATTGGCGTAAATGGACTTTCACTAATCTGGTAATCATTAAAAGAGAGCCCTCCATCTGTAGATACGGATAGAAAAACATCTGTCTCATGATTAGAATGATTTCTTCTATCGTAATAAACCATATAGACATGTCCAGATGACTGATCTACATCCATCCAAGTGAAAAATTGTTGCCTATTTGTTACATCCTGATTTACCCGCACAGATTTGCTCCACGTAGTTCCTCTATCATCTGAAAAACTCATCCAAACATCAGTGTCGTCCTCTCCATTTCTTTGATCTGTCCAATTAATATATAAACGACCATTGAACTTACCTCCAGAAAGATCACACTTAAGAACAGGCATTCCATTGCATCGCCCTATTCCTGGAATATCTTGAGACCATCCTCCAACAATTTTTGTTGCTTCAATATCATTTTTCAACCAAGTAATTCCACCATCAAAACTACGATCAAAGTATATAGATTCGTCTACAGCCCACGCCACGTAGACCTCTCCATTTGGCCCCACGGCAGGCACAGCTCCCTCAGTGGTTTCATCATCATCTAAGCAATCTCCTGCAATCCCAGAAATTCTAACTGGTGTGGTAAAACTCTTTGCCTTCTTATCAGCCTTAGCAAATAAAATTATAGTGCTATCCCCTTCTTGGCTGCTGTTGTATTTATCAAACTGTGTCCAAGTAACATAAATTTCATTAGTTGATGGATTAGTAACAGCCCATTCTTTGTCCTGATCTTTAGTTCCGTTCAAGCCCACTCCCACTCCATCATTCCATTTTTTTCCATTCTTGGAACGTTGACATACAATTCGGTCTAACAATCCCTCATCGGCCCATCCCATTCCTTTAGGATCACTTAAATGCAAATAATAAAAATGTCCCTTAGAGTTTGCCACTAAGCACGGGTCCCCAAACACACCCATTGAGGATCTTAGCCGATCCACTTTCCATGTTTCTCCTCCATCCGTAGACCGATACACCTTATCCAAAATGGCCGCCCCCATAATTTCATCAGGATTTTTAGGGTTGATTATTATGGAGGGTTCACAAGGTGCAAACCCATCATCACTCTGTATGTCTATTTGAACATTTTTAAATCTAGATGACTCTTGAGAAAACACCCCCGACGAAATTGCAACAAGAAATAACAATACAACAAAACTTTTCATCGGCTTATTTTAAAGAGGCTTTCACCTTCTCCAATTCTCTTTTTAACTCTTTATGAAGCTCCAGTAATTCATTTTCTGGAATACCAGATACATCCAATGAATTATGGGTGTGGGTCTCTCCCGGCTCATGATTGCATTTTGGTTCATAACCTTTCAATTCTGGAATCATAGCATCCAATTGCTTCAATCGTTCCTTTTGGGCCGTTAGATGGATCAATCGAGTCGAAATCTTTGTTTTCTCTAGAGAGTCAAGCGCTTCAGTAATTGCGGTCGAAGACTTTAATTCTGTGGAAACTTTGGATTTCAAACTATTCAACTCTTCCCACATTGTTGTGTTTATTTGAATCACTTCTTTCATCGTTTCAGAGTGCTCATGGGTGTGGTCGCAGCTCCAGATTGATACTAGTATTATTAAACCAAAAATTCTATTCATTTGTTTTCTTTTTTAGGAACTGGATCATATCCCCAGCTACCTCTAGGTCTACATTTTGATATTCTCTTAAGGCTTAACCAAAATCCTTTGAATACTCCCCATTCTTTAAATGCTTCCACAGCATATTGACTACATGTTGGTTCATGTCTGCAGTTAGCACCCAAGAAAGGACTCAATAACATTTGATAAAGCCTTATTAAAAGTATAAATAATCTACTGAACATAGTCATAGATTTTTCATAAGAATCATTAAAGCCGCTCCAAACCCTACTCCAGAGGAACCTATTCTCCAATCTGACAGTTTAATTCTAAAGATTCCCATTAACAACATCTGGACAAATACTATTCCTATTACTACTACAATTTGAGCCATTTCTACACCAAGGTTGAACCCAGCCAGCTGCGCTAGAAAACTCTCTCCCCCAATCAGTTTCATTTGGATCATGGAACCGATGGCCAAACCATGCAGTGAACCAAAAAATATAGCCACAAGATAAACCAATATCCCTTCTTTATGTTGACGTCCTTTCTTATCCCTTTTCAACCAATTCATGATGGCTGTCAAAGCTATTGTAATTGGAATGGCTATCTCAGCAAATGAACGAACTCCAGGAGTCATTCCTAACGCAGAAAGTATAAAAGTGATGGCATGTCCTATTGTAAATGCAGTGACTAACCAAAATATTCTTTTCAATTTGGAATAATCATAACAAGCGGTAAGAACTAACAAATAGATAATGTGGTCTAAAGCATCCAAGCAGAAAATATGGCTAATACCATCTAAAAATGCCTGAACAAAACTCTCCATCCTATTATTTAATTAGTTTGTCGTATTGATACACTTCAAATCCGTAATCATGTTTTTCGTCAGCACCATGAGAAAACAAGAGTTTTCTTTCCCATCGTAATTCGTCCCATACAGGAAAAAAAGTATGTGCTCCAGGAAAAGAAGCATCGATATGAGTGATATACATTCTATCAACTTTATCCTCTTGCAGGGCTAAATCATAAATCTGCCCTCCTCCTATGATAAATACTTCTTCTTCTTCATCTTTCCACGCCTCATCCAAAGCCTCTTTCAACTTGTCCGTAACCAAAATTTCATTCTGTGGAAGTTCTGGATTTCTAGACATTATAATATTTTTTCTATTTGGAAGTGGTCTCCACTTTTCAGGGATAGAATCCCAATTCTTTCGTCCCATAATCACAGGATGTCCAGATGTAGTTTCTTTAAAAAATCTCATATCCCTAGGAAGAGACCACATCAAATCATTGTCTTTTCCTATTTCAAGATTCTTTCCAGCTGCCACTATTATTGATACTAACTTCATTCAGGTTCTTCTCTATTTGTCTTTAGTGTTGCAACACAAATCTTATACCGCAACTGTCGCTTTAATATGTGGATGTGGATCATAATTCTCCAAAACAAAATCTTCAAAAGTAAAATCCAGCAGTTCCTTCACATCAGGATTCAGCTTCATCGTAGGCCCTGGTCTAAGCTCTCTTGATAATTGAAGCTGAGCTTGTTCCATATGGTTACTATATAGATGGACATCTCCGAACGTGTGAACAAAATCTCCCAGCTCGTATCCACATACTTGAGCGATCATCATTGTAAGTAGTGCATAAGACGCAATGTTGAACGGAACTCCTAGAAAAACATCGGCACTTCTCTGGTACAATTGGCAACTCAATTTGTTATCTGCAACATAAAATTGAAATAAGCAATGGCAAGGAGGAAGGGCCATTTCATCTATAAAAGAGGGGTTCCAAGCTGAAACAATGTGTCTTCTGCTATCTGGATTGTTCTTTAATTGGTCCATCAACTTCTGTATCTGATCTGTCGATGTTCCATCAGGATTGGGCCAACTCCTCCATTGGTAACCATAAACAGGGCCCAAATCTCCGTTATCATCAGCCCATTCGTCCCAAATCTTCACTCCATTGTCTTTCAAATATTTGATATTCGTTTCTCCCTTTAAAAACCAAAGGAGTTCATGTATAATTGAACGCAGATGGCATTTCTTGGTCGTTAGAAGAGGGAAACCCTCACTTAAATCAAAACGCATCTGATACCCAAAACA
This sequence comes from Flavobacteriales bacterium, assembly GCA_965224545.1. Classification (GTDB taxonomy): domain Bacteria; phylum Bacteroidota; class Bacteroidia; order Flavobacteriales_D; family Sanyastnellaceae; genus ASP10-05a. The sequence continues at coordinate 1,495,620 of CBDCZM010000001.1, forward strand.
ACTGGTTGTACCAGTACCAGTTCTATCAGATTTCACATTCCCGTTTTCTATAATATGCTCTAATAAGTCTAGGTATTGCTTCATTTATCTAGTGTTGAATTGTACTCCGAACAAATTTCAGGTTTGTCGGCTGTTTCCGCAAGTATTGTTGAGAACTATGCGATAACCTTTAACTCTTTTTTAATTTGATTCGCTGTGGATTTTGCTTCCTCTAATGTTTCTTTAAGTACGGTAACATGTCCCATCTTTCTGAAAGGCTTGGTCTCCGCTTTTCCATAAATATGAATGTGTACCCCAGACATGGACAAAACATCGTTAATCCCATCATAATTCACCGGACCTGAGAATCCATCTTCTCCTAATAGATTTAGCATTACAGAAGGAGAAAGTAGCCTAGTATCTCCTAAAGGCAATCCTAAAACCGACCTAATATGTTGTTCAAACTGAGATGTGTGACAACTCTCTATAGTATGGTGACCTGAATTATGGGTTCTAGGAGCCACCTCATTTACCAGCACATCTCCCGTTTTTGTCAGGAACATTTCCACGGCTAAAATTCCGACGAAATCAAATGCTTTCACGACCTGATCCGCTAGATCAAAGGCCTTTTTCTTCACCTCATCGCTGATCGTTGCTGGTGCAAACAAAAATTCAACCAAATTTGCCTCTGGATTGAACTCTAGTTCTACTATTGGAAATGTCTTCACTTCTCCCTGAGGATTTCTGGCTACTATAACAGAAATTTCCTTTTCTATTTGGATAAGATCCTCAAGTACAGAAGGTGCATCAAATGCCTTGACTAAATCCTCTGATGATTTTAGTAATTGGACCCCTCTCCCATCATATCCTCCAGTTCGAAGCTTTTGCACAATAGGAAAAGCCGTTATTTCGGACTTCCCTTCTATCAACCTAAAATCTGATGTGGCTATTTTATGGTTCGCATAAAACTGCTTCTGGAGTCCTTTATCTTTTATTGTGATTAGGTTCTCAGGAGAAGGATAAATCTGCTTTCCTTCATCTTGCAATACTAAAAGTGCCTCTGTATTTACATTTTCAATTTCAATAGTTAATACATCTACAGATCTACCGAACTCCAGCACTGTATCGAAATCATTAAAACTGCCTTCAACGAAAGAATTGGCCAATTCAGCGCAAGGACAATCCTTAGATGGATCTAGAATGCTTATATGAATGTCATAATTAGTTGCTTCTTGAATCAACATTCTTCCCAATTGACCTCCCCCTAGGATACCCAACTTAAAGTCCTTATCATAGAATTTTTTCATCCATGCAAAGATAGTCCTAGGGATTATGAAGCACTTTATCTTCCATTGTTTTTATTCACTTCGTACATTCGTGAGACCAAAAAAAAAAGACATGAAAAATATTTACATTTTAACATCCCTTTTGCTTATTGCTTTAAACACGCTTTCACAATCCATTACTAGCACGGAGGCTATAGAATATGATCCCACAGGAAATCGTTTTTTAATTACAAATGAAAGTCGTATCCTTCAACAAGATAGTGGAAGCGACGACCTCAATTTTTTCGGAGATGGAGCTGCAGGGTTAGGAATGGAAGTTATGAATGGGAAATTATTTGCTATTTCAGAATCAGTTGAAGCTTATGACCTAGTAACAGAAGCTGAAGAAATGAGCTTAGATATTCCAGGAAGTAGCCTTCTAAATGGAATGGCTTCCGATGGAGCCAATAATAGAATTTGGGTAACCGATTTTGACACCAATAAAATTCATGAAATTGACGTGACAGATTTAAATAATCCTGTGGCTACAGAAGTTGTTTCCAATACAGTATGTACTCCAAATGGTATTACATATGACGAGGCTAATAATCGATTAGTTCATACTTGCTGGACCGGCGGTGATATCAGAAGCATAGACCTGACAGATTATTCCAGCTCTATTTTAATTAATACAGGATTAGAGGCTATTGATGGTATTGATCATGATGAGAATGGCAATTTCTACATTTCATCATGGGATCCAACCAGAATAACTAAATTGAGCAATGAATTTACCACTGAAGAAACTATCACAGCTCCCGGATTATCTCTACCTGCTGACATTTCATATGCTGTTGGAATAGACACATTAGCCATAGCAGATCCAGGAGTCCAAAACGTCTTCTACATTTCCTTTGCCATTCCTGATAATGTATCAGAAATAAATCAAGATTTCTCTCTCTTTGTATACCCAAATCCAATTTCTGAGAGTTCTTATATAGAATTCGAATTGAAACAAAATTCAAAATGTGCTTTGACTATTTATGATACTCAAGGAAAATTGGTACACGAATTGTTGCAAGAAAACCTATCTGCAGGAAAACATAAGGTTCTTCTTTCAGGTTTAGCCCTTGAACAAGGAACCTACATTTGTGAATTGACTACTAATACAAAAAGTCAAACGATTAGCTTAATTAAAAAATAATGAAATTAACGGCAATTTTTCTTTGCTCTATCTTCATCTCATTCACCTTATTTGGTCAAGACGAAAATGAAGAAGAAAGAGCATCTTTAAAAGATAAGATTGTCATAGATGGTAACCTCTCGCTACAATTCGGAACGTTCACATTAGTGGGTGGAAATCCTCAAATCGGTTATCGATTTACGGATAGAATTGTGGCTGGAGTAGGTTACAGCTATTATTTAAACAGTTTCAGGGCCGCTGGAGTTCGATTTAATGATAAACTTCACGGGCCTACTGCTTTTGGAAGAGTTTTAGTGAATGAAAGCCTATTTATAAGATCTGATTACCAGAATCTAACATATATCTTAGATAATGCTTCAGATGCCCCACCAGAAACCTTTAATAGAGATCGCTTATATCTGGGAGGAGGATATAGAACTCCCATTTCCAACAGAATATACGCGACAGTTGGTGTCTATTTAGATGTACTTGATCAAACAGCAACTCCATTCTTTAGAGCTGGAATTGAAGCTGGTCTTGGTAATTGGTAGGACAAACTTGAAGACTAAAAACTCTATGCTATATTCCGCACTGTTTTTTCACAGCTTTAGGAACGCCATCTTCATGAAGTAAAATACCTACCGTTTTTAGTTTCACGTACTCTTGTGATATGTATTGAACTCCATCATATGGGTTACTGTCTCCCCAAGAGTTTTTGATCATATAGTATATCGTTCCGTTCTGATCCTTTGCTTTTCCAATTAGATGCATCAAATGATCATCTGTAGTAGAAAAGTTGTCAAATGTGTCTTGACGCATTTCTTGGGTCACTCGTTTTTCTTCAACCACGGTACTCCACATATCCTCTTTTTTAGTGCCGCTAACTGGCAAAATGGCCATTCCATTTTTGAATGAAAATGAACGCTCACTTACATCAGCATCCCATGCTATAGAATATCCATTCTCAAGAGCATGATCAATTATTGATACTAAATCATTCACGGGAACATTTACGAACTCCCCTTGAGAAAAATTATCTGGTACTTCCAAGATAAAACTATCATTAAATGGATGATGGGAGTAACTCGTGAAATTAATATAGTCGTCTGCACTAAGCCCCATTTCATCTCTAAAAGAAGCTGGAGTGTACGTTTTTCCATTGTAATCAAAACTAGAAGGTACTTCGCCGATGTAGGCATCTAGAATTCCGTGAATTGCTGCCATATAATCACCACTACCTTGTTTGTTTTTTAGTACTGCATTCACCACAGCCTCTAACACCGCATCTAATTGTCCATGGTCATAATCTTCCTCTTCACTTTCCCTACCAGCGTATACTGATTCAGGAACACATCCATGCTTTTCGAGAACATTAATCACATCATGACTCAAACTTCCTGGACCAAACTGGTGTTTCCCATGCATTCTAATATACTTCTCTGCCTTTTCAGGATACGTCATTCTAACGTTAAACATCTCACTAAGATTATGAGATCCCTTACCCATTCGAATTAATTCAGACTCCAAAAAAGACACTGTGGCAAAGCTCCAACATGTTCCTGTTTGACACTGATCTTTGGTTTCTGTCCGAGTTAGATCGACAATATTCTCAAATTGATAAACGGGCTTTTCATCTTGTGCAGCTAACACTAGCACTGTCACACAGAAAAAAGAAAGTACAATTATTTTATTCATGTTCCATTAATTTTACGTGCCAAGATAACAATTAACCAAATCATGTGAATACTGTACCCAAATGAAGCGATGTAATAAGTGTTAATTGTAGGAAGTTTGTATATAATATGAAACGAAGAATAGCTGTAGTATATGGAGGATACTCTGGAGAGTCTGTGGTATCCGAAAAAAGCGCTCAAATGGTGCTCAAAAACATAGACACTCATAAATTCGATGCTATACCTGTATGCATTACTAAATCTGCTTGGACAGCTCAAATAAACAAAGGAGATTTCCCAGTAGATAAAAATGACTTTTCAGTTCAAATTGGAGATAAAAAGCTCATTTTCGATGCTGTATTCAATATCATACATGGTACACCTGGTGAAGATGGATTACTCCAAGGCTATTTTCAGATGTTGGACATTCCCCATACAAGCTGTGATGTGTTCACCATGAGCCTTACATTTAATAAAGCAGCCAATAACACCTATTTACTCCAGCACGGTTTCAAATGTGCCAAAAGCTACGTACTCAGAAAAACGGACCATTACTCTGTTTCAAAAATTGTAGATATTCTTGGGCTACCCTGTTTCATTAAGCCAAATGAAGGGGGGTCGAGTCTAGGGATATCAAAAGTTTCAAAAGCCAATGATATAGCATCTGCCATAGAACTAGCATTTAGTCAGAGCGATGAGGTGATCATTGAAGAGTTTATTTCAGGCAGAGAAGTCACATGTGGTGTAATTACCCGACATGGAAAACCTCTAGCACTTCCGATTACCGAAATAATCGCAAATGGTGATTTTTTCGATTACGAAGCTAAATATGAAGGAAACAGTCAAGAAATCACACCAGCGGATATTTCCGAGGAAATCACTACTCAGGTACAACATATTTCAGTAGAAATTTACGAGCTACTTCGAGCTAAAGGAATGCTTCGAATAGATTTTTTATTAAATGAAAATGGTCCCTATTTAATTGAGGTCAACGCGGTTCCCGGATTTTCTGACGTAAGCATCATCCCTCAACAGGCAGCAGCAGCAGGGATCAGCAAAAAAGAATTAATAACGATTTTATTGGATGAGATTAATCTTTAGAACTATGTTATCGTGATGCAGACACGAGTGTTTCGTTATTTCCTACAGTTACAGTTAACTCTCTTGAAGTGTAATTTCCTGATTCATCATATGCCCAATATGTCACAACAGTACTTCCCGTAGAAAAGAAATCTCCAGCCTGATGACTTGAAAGAATAGAAACTGTTTCACAATTATCTTCGGCAGCAGGCTCTTTCCAAAACACTTTTGCTCCGTTCTTTTCAGTAGCATTCGCGAAAACTTCCGATGGAAACTCTGTGAAATAGGGCTTTTCCATATCCTTTACCTTCACCTTAAAAATGCAGAAGTAATTATTATTCTCCGCATCCGTTCCTTTGTAATAAACAGTGCTTTCTCCTTTTGAAAAGTAGGACTTAGGTGTATAGTTATTCTGAACTTTGACAAGATCATGAGATTCGACTTCAGAAAATGGCTCGACATAATCCACGGTAGTTCCACAATCTCCCTTTGAAGTAATTTTAGTCATTTTAGCTGGACAGACAACTTTTTCTTCAATTGTCTTTTGAGCAAAAGAACCTCCAACAAATAGAAATAGCACAAGGCATAAAGCCAGAGTATTTTTTAGTAAGTTCATAGTCTATGAATTCATTGTTTCACATATTCATACGCAAATTCCATTGAATTTGTTCAGAATAGACTCATATACGACTTATGTGTCTGTCAGATAACTCTTTACTTTTTAGCTGTTCGCGATGGGTTCTCATTCAAAAATGACTTCCAACTTGCATAAGATTTCCCTCCAACTTTATTTGAAGACTGGTAGAAATGGCATACCGCCGCCGCCAATCCATCTGTAGCATCCATGTCTTTCGGCATGTCTACAACAGGAATGTTCAAGGTCGACTGAAGCATCGCAGCTACTTGCTCTTTAGCTGCATTTCCGTTTCCCGTGATGGATTGTTTGATTTTTCTTGGGGCATATTCCACGTAGGGCATATCATATCGTAAAGCAGCTGCTATGGCTACTCCTTGAGCCCTTCCCAATTTCAACATAGACTGAACATTCTTCCCAAAGAATGGAGCTTCAATAGCCAATTCGTCTGGACTAAACTCCTCTATTAATTGACAACATCGATCAAATATTTTTTTCATCTTCACTGCATGATCGGGATACTTACTTAACCGGATGACCCCCATTCTCATCAATGTCATTTTTTTCCCTTTGGCCATGATGATTCCATACCCCATGACACTCGTGCCAGGGTCTATACCCAAAATGATTCTTTCTTGAACTGCTTTCTTCTCTGCCATAATTAACGTATCCCGAAAAATAGTATTTCTTTGTTCTTGGATGGACCTATGGCTTTTATTAATATTCCTGATTTATGCACCATACTTTCTACTAATAGTCGGATTAGGATTGAATTGGCAATTCGTGAATAAAACAGCTGCGTCATACCACGGAACTACTCCTCAAAAATTGTCCATAATCATTCCTTTTAGAAACGAAGATGGTGTTATAGATAGACTCATCGCAGAGCTAATAACTCAACTCGAAAATTTAGAGAACATTGACGTATATCTAATAAACGACCATTCTTCGGATAATTCGTATTCTTCATCAGAAAAACTGATCGTGGGAAACTCTAAGTTTTCACTGATGAACAGCTATGAAAAGGGTAAGAAGGCAGCTCTTACAACTGGAATAGAACAAACCGACTCGGAGTGGATCATTACATTGGATGCAGATGTAAGATTACCAAAAAAATGGGCTCAGACCATTTCAAACGTTTGCTCCTCATCCAGTCAAGATCTAATTATCTTACCTGTTCAGGTACATCAAGGAAATCAACTCTTTCAACAGCTAGAATCCCTTGATTTTTTAGCAATGCAAGGATTCACATTTGGTTTTGCAGCAAAAAAAAAAGCATTCTTAGCCAATGGTGCTCATCTGACATTTCGAAAAACTGCTTTCAATATGGCCAGAGGGTATACTTCTCATAGCCAGTTTGCCAGTGGTGATGATGTTTTACTCTTGCATAGTTTCAGAACCACTGAAAACCTTCAAGTAGGATATGCATTTGATAACGACTTAATGGTGAAAACAAAATCCAGTGACACCCTAAAAGAGCTATTCAATCAACGCATTAGATGGGGAGCTAAGAGTGTGAGATACAAACTTCCTGAGGCCATATTTACATCCATACTAATATTCTTATCCAATATCGTTTTGATTCCACTTGCTGTCACAGGTCAATGGAATTATTTATTGGGAGCCCTCCTTTTCAAGTCAATTGCGGATATTGCTTTTTTATTTCCAATATTGAGGTCTTATAAAAGCACCGCTCTTAGTAAGTACTTACTACTATTTATAGTCATATACCCATTTTACATCACTTTTGTAAGCGTCGCTTCTTTGTTTGTAAAACCTACATGGAAAGGAAGAAGAGTTCAATGACTAAGAACAGAGGAATATCACCAGAAAAATTAGCTTTTAAACGACTATTCAAAAACAGAATAGCACAGTTTAGTTTCGGAGTGATTCTGTTAATTGTACTAGTGGCTATTCTAGGACCTTTCGTTCGACCAGATCACTCACCAGATGCCAATACCCAGCTTCTAAGCATTTCACGACAGAAACCAGGTTACACTGCTAATCTGCTAGTGATTCACAAAAATGAACCTTATACCAGACCCAATATTTGGAAATGCATTTCTGCAGGGGGTTGGGATAACTGTTCTACATACATTCCAATCGAAAAATGGGAAGTCCGAAATGATTCGTTAGTTTATCTGGCTACTGGAGAAAATTTATCTGAATCTATTCACTTATTAAACGCCTTATTCCATCTAAATGGAAATATCTCTTCGATCGGAACTAATTATTCGTTTGACCATTTCGTTAATGGCGAACTTCAATCGGTTAAAATAAGTAGCACTGAATTGAATGAACTAACGAAAGATGCTGTAATACAACAGACTTATTTACTTGGCACAGATAAGTATGGAAGGGACTATCTAAGCAGATTAATGGCTGGAAGTGCTATTTCAATTGCAGTAGGGTTTATAGCTGTATTCATTTCCTTGCTCATAGGGATTATCCTGGGTCTGCTAGCAGGTTATTACCGAGGGAGGACAGATGAACTAATTATGTGGTTTATTAATGTCATCTGGTCAATTCCAACACTACTAATGGTTATGGCCATTACTTTAGTGTTTGGTAAAGGATTTTGGAAAGTTTTTCTTGCTGTAGGTCTGACTATGTGGGTAGAGGTGGCTCGGATTGTAAGGGGGCAGGTCATCGCTGAACGGGAATTGGATTATGTAACAGCAGCTCGTTCACTAGGCTTTTCAGATTTTAGAATTATGCTTAGACACATACTGCCCAATATTTTCAGTCCTGTTATCGTCGTTACAGCCGCAAATTTTGCAGCCGCAATTTTGATCGAAGCAGGATTGAGTTTCTTAGGTATAGGCGCCCAAGTTCCAACACCCTCATGGGGCAATATGATTAAGGAGCACTACGCATACATCACCACTGACTATGCTTATTTAGCCATTCTTCCCGGAATTTGCATTATGGTTTTGGTGCTTGCTTTTATGCTGTTAGGGAACGCTTTAAGAGATGCTTTAGATGTGAAAAGTTAGACTTCAAAAAAACCACTCATAAATGATTGAGACTCTCTAATCTCATTTAACAATTCTTTAGTACTGGTCTTAGTCGCCAGATCTTCATAGTATTCCATATCCATTTCTGTTCGTGCCAGAACTGACTCTACATACTTGGCTATGTTTTTATCTATACTCTTTGGCGACCTAGCGTGAATTTCATGATATATAAATGCCAATTGTGGATCCTCATTTTTTATGCAATATTCCTCATTTTTTAATTCGTAAATTTCGTTATCTAACTGCTTTAAAATGGCCTTTATTTGATCTGAGTCAACTGATAAATCAAAATTTTCATCATCAAAATCAAGTTCTTTTTCTAATAACAGCAGGTCAAGATAATTTCTCTTTTCCCAAGCTTCAGATATCTTTTTCATGATTATTTCTCTTTCTATTCTTTCCTCTTCGTTGGTCGCTAAATCAGGGTGAGCCTCTTTCACTAATTTCCTATATAGTTTTTTAAAATCTTTATCTGTATCTAATAATTTTTCTGCCTTAGCCTCATACATTTCTCTATTTTCAGACTCTTCGTGCTTCTTCACAAACTCCTCTCGGAATTTTTCAAATGCATTAGGGTCTCTTAAATCTATTTCATCTATCACATCAGCCATGTCTATACCCATTGAGTCGAAAAACTCTTTCATAATTTGACTTCTCAATTCAACATCTTCGTCCAATAAATTTTCACTATCAATCCGAGTCATTTCTTCCCGAATACTCTCTATCTCTTTAGAAGTATAGTTTGCTTCCATTATCCCATTCAGCGTTTGAAAAATCTCATATTCTAAAAGTTCTATATGCCACTTAGAAAATCCTTTTTGCTGGTGTCTTTTAAAAAGTTTTATTAAAAGCTTCTCTTTAACCTCACACATCTTTATCTGTGATTCACTCGTCTTTTCTAAGAAAATTTGGTTTGACTTTAAAAGATCATCTCTTAATTTCCCTATGTCTTCTTTTAGAGCACTTACGATATCTATTTTTTTCCTTATCAGTAATTTGTCCTTGCTCATCTTCTTAGATGACATGCCACTCAGAACAATGTTCGCTGTGCTTCTGGATATGATTTTTTCTTCAAAAAGACTAATTTGCTTACTCATTATAATTCAATATTTCTTCTATAATTTCACCTCTCGGCTATAAATAATTTCAGTTAAAACAATTCTTAATTAGCCAGATGGTTTGTTTGCACAAGCTTGCAATCGTATCTTAACTTACTCTCCGACTATACTGTTGTAGATCCACACAAACTCATTAGCACAAATAATACTTGAGTTTTAATTATCAACTTATCGATACCCTATTTACAGGACAGAATCATACTTTAAAAAACAAAAACTTTACCTATTGAATTTCAAAAAGTTATTATTTTCAATGTCTTGAAATGTTTTCATATTTAAAATTCTGATTATCAGTAATCAAAAAAAAGTATGATTCTGCCCTGACCCTATTTATAAAACACTTTGTTACCAACAAATTTAATTCTAAATTGCCCCATCAAAACTTCACTACCTTACATTTTCATGTATTTAAATCATTTACATTCAAAAGTATGATATCTCTTATTAAGAATTTTGTAGAAAACGCTAAAAAAGAAAATATATCTGAAAAAGATCTAGAATTAGCGAATAAAATAATTAATGAATATGAGCACGTTATTTTATCTTATGGCTCTCAAGTCACAACCGTATTAGTTGAACACGATGATGGATCAGATATCGTGAAAATTCACACGGAAAATGACGCACTTGAATTCAGCACTTCCAGTCATAAGGAAATTTTGAGTTCAACATCATTTGCAGCCATGGTGACAATACTAGCGAACCTCAATGATAACGATATAGCTCAGGAAGGAATAAAATACACACGGGAAGGAATGAAGTTCCGCGTACTTAACGAAAGATCTGACCGGTCTAAAAAAGAGACCTATAAAGTTAAACTTGCTGACAATATTTTTGGAGAACACACCTTAACCAATGACGTAGGTAAACCCTATAAGGTGACCATCTATGATTTTAAAAAGAAAATTGGTTATATAAATAATATCGACTGGAGATCAAATAAGCTTTGCACTACAAAGCATATAATGTACTTGATTAACTATTTAGAAGATGCTCCAAAAAAAACTAAAAATTTAAAGAAAAAATTTCCATTCATTGAGATCTACACCGACCCCCTAAATGATTATACTATTACATGGTTATACCCAGAAAAACTGTATCCTGAAGAGGAAGAGTTGCTCAATAAATATTTTGATTCTGATCAAAAAATACTAGATAACGACTTAGGTAGATTTTATTCATTTTTTACTGAAGCAATTGACTATGAAAGAATAAAAATCAGACCTGAGGTAATTCAAAAAATAGAAGCATATCTTGAACTTAAAAACCTAACTCAACTTAAGGAAAAACAAGTCTTGGACTATTCCCTAATTAATGCTTCTATGTATCCTTACCAACAACAAGGGGTTGAGTTTTGTGTGTTTAAAAAAGGAGCTATTATAGCTGATGAAATGGGGTTAGGAAAGACCTTACAAGCTATAGCTACAGCCATCCTTAAAAAAGGGATATTTAATTTCAAAAAGACCCTAGTTATCTGTCCAGCTTCAGTCCAATATCAATGGAAAAGTGAAATTGAGAAGTTCTCCAATGAAAAGACTATTGTAATTGATGGTTTACCTGACCAACGTGCTTATTTATATCTGCACGATACAAGTTTCTTTCATATCATCAATTATGAAAAAGTATTAAGAGATAAAAAAGCAATAAATCGTGCAAATTATGACTTAGTTATATTGGATGAAGCGCAAAAAATCAAAAACTATACGACTAAAACGTCCAGCGCTATTAAATCAATTCAAAAAAATCATGGTCTTGTGATCACAGGAACTCCAATAGAAAATAACTTATTGGAACTGTATTCCATAGTGCAGTTTATAGATCAATCTTTTTTAGCTCCACAATGGGAATTTTCATACCAGCATTGTATTTTCGATGCTCAGTCGAAAAATAGAATTTCAGGTTACTATAATCTAAACAACTTAAAAAAGAGACTAAATACGCTTTTAATCCGAAGAGAAAAAAATGAAGTATTCTCTCAACTCCCAAATATTGTTCAAAAGGATATTTTTGTCAAATTATCACCTGAACAAGCTGATTTGCATTCTTCTTTTTCCAGAGGAATCGCGGCTATAATGATCAAAAAAATAAAGACTCCTTTTGATTGGCAAAAACTAATGTTACTGCTTACTAATATGCGTATGGTTTGTAATTCCAGTTATTTGATAGACAAAGAATCACACCATTCTCCTAAACTCATTGAGCTTCGTGATATTCTAATCGAGAAACTGAATATTCATAATTCTAACCGAAAGGTTATTATATTTTCAGAATGGGTAACTATGCTAACTATTATTGGTAATATGCTCAAAAAAGAAAATATTGTCTACACTCTACTTACAGGCAAGATTCCTATTAAAAAAAGAGGGAGCATACTGAAGGAATTTGAAGAAAATGACGACTGTAAAATCTTCCTTTCAAGTGAAACTGGCGGAACAGGGCTTAACTTACAAATGGCTGATACTGTAATTAATTTTGAATTACCATGGAATCCTGCTAAAAAAAATCAACGTATTGGTAGAATAGACCGAATAGGTCAAAAAAATAAGAAGCTCCAAATTTTCAATCTTGTTTCCCTAGATTCCATAGAAATGAAAATTGCCGCAGGACTGATATTAAAACAAAGCCTTTTTGATGGCGTTTTAAACTCAACCAATACCACCGATGAAGTCAGCTTCTCAGAAAAAGGACGATCTCAATTCCTTAATCAGATAAAATCCATTGTTGATGCAAATGAGATGCATACTCCAAGTGATTTTGAGATTCCAAATGAAATTCCAAATGACACAAGAGACATCAAAAAACTTCTAGAAACTGATTCCCCGACAATTACTTCTAAAATTCCTTCCTCTCCTGATTTTGAAGAACAACCAATTGATGATAACAAAACTACCTCTCCAAAAAAAACCGTTACAGCTATAGATGATCCATTTGAGCAAATGGAGGAGACAATGACAAAGGGAATGGATTTCTTGGCTGGCTTGTTCAAAATGACCACAGGAAATGACCTTCATTCTAATGGTAAACCCAAAATAAATGTTAACAGAGAAACTGGAGAGATATCCTTTACCTTTAAATTTAGCGATGATCTTATCAGCAAAACACCTCAAGAAAAACAGCCAATGACGGTCTGACTCTATTGATTTGCACATTTTGATAGAAGTCACTGATAATGCGATCATCACTCTAAAATGAGTTACTATTGCAGACCATACATCCCTCTGTTTTTAAAATGTCCTTCCCATCTCGTTGTTCTGCTAATGGTTACTTACTTCGAATAGCATCTACAGGATTAAGTCGGCTTGCTCGATATGCTGGTAATACTCCTGAAATTAAACCGATGATGATAGAAATGACCACCCCAATAATCAAATTTGACCAAAATATCTGAAGTATAAAACTATCCGAAACAAGATTGACAATCAATACCAGTATACTCATAAATATCAAACCAATGACTCCACCAATGGCACATAATGTGACTGATTCAGCCAAAAATTGTAGAAGAATAAAGCTATTCTTGGCTCCAAGAGCTTTTTGAATACCAATGATATTCGTTCGCTCCTTTACTGAAACGAACATAATATTGGCAATACTAAATCCTCCTACCAGAATGGCAAAAAATCCAATGATAAAACCTACGGCATTAATCATTAAAAAAACACCATCGACAATGGCCGTGAGCATACTCGCTTCATTCACAGAAAAATCATTCTTCTTCTTAATACTCAACTTCCTAATAGCTCTGAACTGACCTATGATTTCATCTTTTAGCTCAGTATTTGAAATTCCCTTTTTCGATTTCACTAAAATTTGGCAATCCACGTTTCTGAGATCTACTAAACGAGTTGAAAACTTCACAGGAATCATCACGAGCTTATCAAATGGAGAACCAAAAATGGATGTGCCTTCCTTACCAAAAACGCCTGCCACACTCATTTTTTGACCATTGACTTTGATTGATTTTCCAACTGGATTTAAATTCCCAAAAAGGGATTCGGCCACTTCATTCCCTATGATCGTAATATTTCTACCGCCTTCTACCTCCGCCTCTGTAAAGTATCTTCCTTCATCTATATTCAGCTTGATCACCTCTTTGTAGTCATAGCTTACACCTGCTACATCCGCTCCAGAGTAGCTGTTATTTTTATACTCAACAGTTCCTTTTGTCCCAGCAACGAAAGCCACTGCGTCTGCCTTATTCAATCTTTTTTTCAAACTTTCCGCATCCCTCAGACTGGGTTGTCTTCTTCTCATGAACTCCCACCACTTGAACTCTGTTTCTCCCTCTTCAGGGCCCCAAGGCATTTGTTGAACAAATAGAACATCTTCATTTAAAATATCAAAACTATCTTCAATACCCGATTTTAACGAATCCACCAATGTAAATACACTGATAATGCTGAAAATTCCAATAGTAACTCCCAAAAGAGAAAGAAAAGTTCGAAGTTTATTAACCACCAACGCCTGAAATGCAAAAGCAACACTTTCCTTAAATAATCTGACAAATATTTTCAGTCGCATCATGTCCATAACTGGCTTACGATTTTTGAGATTGCATCATAATAATCAAACTTATATTAATTATCAACATAACCACGGAATTGCAGACCAAAACCATGTTAAAATGACTAGGTTTGGTAGCTTTGCACCATTATAATAGAACACATTGAGAATGGCACAAAACAAACGAATCACTAATGCCTTAATTTCTGTTTTTGACAAAGATGGAATAGCTCCAATTGTCGAAAAATTGTCTGAGCAAGGAGTGACTATTTATAGCACAGGAGGAACTCAAAAATATATTGAAGATCTAGGGATAAATGTGGAACCTGTAGAGGAACTCACAAGTTATCCTTCTATTCTTGGGGGGCGTGTAAAAACACTTCATCCAAAGGTGTTTGGTGGAATATTGAGCAGGAGAGAGTTGGCCGGTGATGTGGCTCAATTAGAAGAATATGATATTCCAGAAATCGATTTAGTGATTGTAGATCTTTATCCGTTTGAAAAAACAGTAGCTTCTGGTGCAGAGGAACAGGCTATTATCGAAAAAATTGATATTGGTGGTATTTCTTTAATCAGAGCTGCGGCTAAGAACTTTAAAGATGTTGTGATTGTTCCTTCAAAAGACGAATATGAGTTTTTGCAGCAAATTTTAGACAGTTCGGGAGCTGAGTCCAACTTGGAACAAAGAAAATATTTAGCCAAACAAGCGTTCGAAATTTCAAGTCATTATGATTCGGCCATCTTTGGCTATTTCGATGGAGAAGAAACTTCTGCTATAAAAGTGAGCAAGTCAGAAAAAACTTCTTTGAGATATGGCGAAAATCCTCATCAAAACGGGGCTTTTTTCGGTGATCTAACCGCTCTCTTTGATCAACTTCATGGAAAAGCACTTTCTTATAATAATTTACTAGATGTTGATGCGTCAGTTCAATTAATGTCTGAGTTTCCCACAGACAAACCCACTTTTGCCATTTTAAAACACAACAATGCATGCGGACTTGCCATTCGAGACACAGTGGTATCAGCATATGAGGCTGCATTGGCCGGAGATCCTGTTTCCGCTTTTGGTGGGGTTTTGATTTCAAACCAAGAAATAGACGCAGCAGCAGCGGAAAAGATCAACTCTTTGTTTTGTGAAGTAGTTATTGCTCCTAGTTATGCTACAAAAGCCCTTGAGACATTAAAGTCTAAGAAGAATCGGATCATTTTAGTTCAAAAAGTGGCCCAGTTCGAGAGCTTCACAATAAGAACAGCGCTTAACGGTTATTTATGGCAAGATAAAGACACTAAGAAAGATGCAATTGCAGAAAGCTCATTAGCAACGGAAAGCGACTGTACAGAGCAAGAAAAATTGGATCTTGAATTCGCCGCAAAATTGGTGAAGCACACTAAATCAAACACAGTAGTACTGGCCAAAAACGGACAATTATGTGCTAGTGGGACAGGACAAACCTCTCGTGTAGACGCTTTAAATCAAGCAATAACTAAAGCGCAAGCTTTTGGTTTTGATCTTGAAGGAGCGGTAATGGCATCAGATGCATTTTTCCCATTCCCAGACTGTGTAGAAATCGCTCACAATGTTGGCGTAAACACTGTGATTCAGCCAGGTGGAAGCATAAAGGATCAATTAAGCATTGATTATTGCAATGCTCAAAAAATGTCTATGTACTTCACCGGGACAAGACATTTCAAACATTAACAAATGTTTGTAAATAACCGATTTACACCATGAGATTTAGGAATGCTTAATTGCTAATTTTAAGGATTTACATAACCGAAAAGACAGACCCTTTAAACTGATGGGATTATTTAATTTACTGACCCAGGAAATCGCCATAGACTTAGGTACTGCCAACACTCTTATTATCCATAATGGTAAAGTAGTGGTAGATGAGCCTTCTATTGTGGCTGTTGACAGAACCACTCAAAAAGTGGTGGCCGTTGGAAGGATGGCTCAAAGAATGCACGGTAAGACCCATGAGAACATAAAGACAATCAGACCTTTGAGGGATGGAGTAATTGCTGATTTTAAGTATGCTGAAGATATGATCAAAGGCATGATTAAAATGATTAAGAAGTCCAAATCTCTTTTCGCACCTTCTTATAGAATGGTTATCTGTATCCCCTCTGGAATCACAGAAGTAGAAAAAAGAGCTGTAATCGATAGTGCAGAACATGCTGGAGCAAAAGAAGTATATCTAATTCACGAACCGATGGCAGCAGCGCTTGGTATTGGTATCGATGTGGAAGAACCCATGGGAAACATGGTTATTGATATAGGTGGTGGAACGTCAGAAATTGCCGTTATAGCCTTAGGAGGAATTGTTACTGATAAAAATATTCGTGTAGCAGGTGACGAGTTTACCTCAGATATTGAGGAATACATGCGAAGACAGCATAACATCTTGATTGGAGAACGGACTGCGGAACAAATTAAGATAGAAGTTGGAGCGGCACTTACAGAATTAGAAAATCCACCAGAAGATTATCCAGTTAGAGGTCGAGATTTGATGACTGGGATTCCAAAAGAGATTAAGGTTTCCTTTACAGAAATAGCTACTGCGTTAGATAAATCAATTGCAAAGATTGAAGAAGCAATTCTCAGTTGTTTAGAAAATACCCCTCCTGAACTTTCGGCAGATATATATAAGACGGGTATCTACTTAGCTGGAGGTGGAGCCCTACTTCGAGGATTGGACAAACGTATTTCGGCGAAAACTAAACTTCCTGTTCATGTAGCTGAAGATCCTCTTAAAGCTGTAGCGAATGGGACAGGTATCGCACTTAAAAACATCGACAGATTCCAATTCCTAATGAAAGATTAAGCACCCATAAACGCTACTAACCATGAAGAATTTAGTAGAACTTATTACCAAGTTCAAAGACCTTCTAATCTATATCTTCTTCTCTGTTATTAGTCTTTATTTGCTTTATTCCAACGGATTTTATCATCAAAACAGCTTTCTAAATTCTTCAAACGAGATGATGGGGAATATCTATGAAAGAACCTCTTCAATAAGCAATTATTTAGAACTTCAACGAAGAAACGATGAATTAAGAATAGAATTAGCTCTAGCAAAAATGCGCTTGGTAGACAGTTCATATTCGCTTGCAAATGATTCTTCGATTGTTTCAGATTCTCTAACTAAACTGCAATACACCTATAGAGAAGCTCAGATTATTAATAAAACAACTGGATACAAAAAGAATTATATTACTCTTAATAAAGGATCAGCTAACGGAATGCAGGTTGATGATGGTGTGATTGGATTCAATAATTCACTTGTTGGTAGAATTTCAAAAGTGTCTGAGCACTACAGTCTTATTACTCCAATCATCAACGCAGAATTTGCACTTAGAATCAAGCTAAAGAAGAACAATGTAGATGGTCTCTTACAATGGAATGGTCGTGATATAAAATTCGCTCAAGTAAATGAAATAGGAAAACGAGTGAATGTTGTCATTGGAGACACAATTGTAACCAGTGGAGCTTCGGCATACCTACCAGCTGGAGTAGGAGTTGGTTACGTTACAGAAATAGAGCCAAACGGAGATGTTCTCGATATAGAAATTGAACTAAAAACAGACTTCACACAGGTATTAGACGTACTCACAATCTCCAACGTTTTAAGAAAAGAACAGCAATCCATTGAATCTGATAATCCTGATGCGCGACCAAACTGATGCCAATTGCTGTCCGAAATATCATCCGCTTTCTATTGGTCATGTTTATGCAAATAGCCATTTTCAATAATCTAGAAAATCTTGGTGTCTCAAATTCTTACATTCTTCCTCAAATCTATGTGCTTTTCATTCTTTTTCTTCCTTTTGAAACTCCAACCTGGCTTTCGGTCTGTATAGGATTTGTCACAGGTCTACTAGTAGATTATAGCATTGACACTCAAGGATTGCACGCATTTGCATGCACGACAATCGCTTACTTTAAACCCACACTCACTAAATCTTTAAGTCCTCGGGATGATTATGATTTCAACAGTGAACCTACACTTGTTGACCAAGGAACTAACTGGTTTCTTGTCTATGGATCTATTTTAATAGTTACTCATCATTTCCTTCTTTTCTTTTTAGAAAAACTTTCTTGGAGAAACTTCTTCGACACCTTTCTTACAGTCATTCTAAGCTCTATTTTCACACTTCTTGTAGCTATTCTATATCAATTTATCGTACATCCAAAGAAGAGATAAATGAATAGTTTACAAAATAGAAGATATGCAATCCTAGGTTTAATCGTATTCATCATAGTCACATTTGCTGTAAAACTATTTTCTCTTCAAGTGACAAATAGTCAATGGAAAGCAAGAGCCACATCTCTCACAGAAAGCGAATTAGTGATCCAACCCTCTAGAGGCGAAATTTATGATCGACATGGAAAAATACTTGTAGCTAACACTCCCATTTATGACATTAGAGTGATTCCAGAAAGGATCAGAAACTTAGATACACTAAAGTTAGTAGAATTGCTCGAAATCACTAAGGAAGATTTAACTAAGGTTTTGAATCGTGCGAAAAGTAGAAGGGAAATGTTCAACCCACATACTGTAGCAAAACATGTAGACCAAGGAGATTACTTTAAGATCTCCGAACAACTGAACGAATACCCTGGTTTTTTCGCTGTTAGAAGAACTTTGAGAAACTATCCAGATAGCTGTGCCTCTTTAGTGCTAGGGAATTTTGGTGAAATTGATCGAAAAGAATTGGATGCTGATAGTGGAGCATTCTATCAATTGGGAGATTATGTTGGAAAAGGAGGGCTCGAAAAATCATATGAAAAACTACTTAGGGGGGTTAAGGGGAAACAGGCTATTTATGTAAACAACATCAACAAAGTTGTAGGAGAGGCTCGAAGTGAAGAGAATCAAGAACCCATTGCTGGAGCTGACCTTGTGAGTACTATAGATGCCAAACTCCAAGCTTTCGGAGAAAAGTTAATGGTGAATAAAAGAGGATCTATTATTGCCATTGAACCATCATCTGGAGAAATACTTGCGCTGATTAGCGCCCCTACTTACGACCCTAATGATTTAGTAGGACGAAAACGTGGTGAAAACTTCAACAAGTTAAGTCAAGACACATTGGAGCCACTCTTTAATCGAGCCTTAAACGGTCTTTACAGACCTGGTTCCATATTCAAAATGGTTCAAAGTCTAATAGCATTGGAAACGGGTATTATCACTCCACAAACCAGAATAAGATGTAATCGAGGTATTATTGGGTGTCATGGAGCGCATAGCAATGATGATTTAGAAAATGCAATCAAACATTCCTGTAACCCCTATTTTAGACAAGTCATGCGTAGGATGGTACTTCGTGAAAATCATGAAGATGAATTCACCGATCTAAAACAGGGAGTTCAATCGTGGCATGAACGAATGAAAAAATTTGGGTTGCACACCAAACTAAACTCAGATGTTCCATCTGTAAAGCGTGGAACAGTGCCTGACACTGCTTTTTACAACCGTTGGTATCCAAATGCCACTTGGACTTATAGTATGATTTATTCTGTGAGCATCGGAGAAGGAGAATTACAGGTAAACCCTCTCCAAATGGCAAATCTAGCTACCATTATAGCCAATAAAGGCTGGTACATTACTCCTCATTTATTAAGGGAAATAAAAGACGGGACACCGTTACCAAATGAGTTCACGGAGAAAAAAGAGGTAGGAGTGCAGCCTCGTCATTTTGAGGTAGTCAGAAACGCAATGGAGCGAGTAATTAATGAGCCAGGAGGAACTGCAGGAAGAGCCAATTTGAGCCATTTGGGTATCACCGTATGTGGAAAAACCGGAACAGTACAAAATAAGCCCCCCGTGGAAGACCATTCCGTATTTATGTGCTTTGCTCCAAAAGAGGATCCTCAAATAGCAATCGCAGTTTATGTAGAAAATGCCGGTTTTGGTGGCACTTGGGCTGCTCCAATTTCCGCTCTAATGATAGAAAAATATCTAACAGGAGAAACTACCAATGACTGGAGCGTTCAAAGAATTCTAGAAGCTGATTTTAGAGGAGAATATGGCAAGTAGAAGTCAAAATAGAATCGACTGGACTGCAGCTTTAACCTGGTTAGTTCTATGCTTAATTGGATGGACTACTATCTATTCTGCTGCATATAACGACGACTATCCATCCATTTTTAGTTTTTCAATGAGCTATGGAAAACAGCTTATGTGGATCGGTGTTAGCGCGGTTCTTGCTGGAATTATACTCCTTACCGATTCTACTTTGATTAAGAATGTCAGTCTACCTGTTTATGGAGCTGTAATGGTTCTCTTGATACTTGTGCTACTCGTGGGGACTGAACGTGGTGGGGCAAGATCATGGTTTGGAATTGGAAGCTTTGGCATACAACCTTCAGAGTTTTCGAAAGTTGCTATTGCGCTACTTCTAGCACGATTTCTTGGTGAAGGGAAAGAACCTTTAAAGAATATACAATCTAGAATAACCGCCTTAGCAATACTTGCATTTCCTGCTGGGCTTATTCTTCTGCAACCTGATACTGGTACTGTACTTATCCTCTTTGCATTCGTCTTGGTAATGTATAGAGAAGGTCTTTCAGGAACACCCTTAATCATAGGAATTTCAGCCATCATCATTGCTGTGATGTCTATAATTGTCAATTCAAGTTCCTACAACATCCCATTTACACAAGCAGAAGTTTCAGGTCAATGGCTCCTTATTACCACATTTCTTATCCTTGGAATAATCTCATTTTTTATGTCCAAAAAGCTGGCTCTCCCTAGGAATAGAAAAAAATACATGAGACTAGCGGTAATCATTACTGTATCTATTGTAGGCTTTATTAGCAGTGTAAACTTTATAATTAATGACGTTCTAAAATCCTACCAAAAAAACAGGGTTTACATTCTTCTACAACTTCCTGTTGAAGATGATCCTTGGGCTGATTGGAATATAAAAAACAGCAAAACAGCCATTGGAAATGGAGGTTTATTTGGTCAAGGCTATAGAGAAGGAGCCATTACCAAATTCAGGTTTGTACCAGAACAAAACACCGATTTCATTTTTTGCACTATTGGTGAAGAATGGGGATACGTGGGGTCTCTGTTCATATTATCTCTATTTACATTTCTGATCATTCGGCTTATCATCATGGCAGAAAGACAGAGATCTGTCTTCAGCAGAATCTTTGGTTATTCGGTCGCATGTATCATTTTCATGCATGTCTTCATTAACATAGGTATGGTGATTGGGTTAGCTCCTGTGATCGGTATTCCCCTCCCCTTTTTTAGTTATGGCGGATCATCCATGATGGCATTCACAGTTATGCTATTCATATTCATTAAACTGGATTCCGAACGGATGACAGGGTTGAGGTAATCATTAATCAATGTAGTGATTGGCTGATGTGACGGTGCTGCAATTGGTACATTTACATATTGATTAATCGTTACATTAAACGTTGTCCGATTATATCTTTATAAGAATGCTACTTACGTTCAAATAGGCAATCGATAAATAATTCTAGCCTCTATCGACAATCCATTTCCTAGCACCAACCTTCCCTCTCTATCATCACCAATCCCTGCTGTACTCACTTTCAAATCTAACTTTTCAGAATTCCTATAAACATTGTACTCTCTTAAAATAGAGTGTCCTAACTTAATATGACACCATATTCTCTTGCCAATATGGGCCTCAGCAAACAACCAGATATTGTTATCAGCTTTATCTATATAACCAAGACCCTCATATCGATATGATGCATTAATTCCTTCATACTTTATACCGGTTCGGAACTTATCTAAAGAATAGGATATCTCCGCATTAACTGGAGCAGCCAGTTTTAGACGCCATTCGGAACTAATCTTCCAATTAAACCCAATAATAGGAACTATCATAGGTCCAAAAAATTCTGAATTGTAATACGCCCCATACTTCCAATCAAAGTTTGCATTCTTCTTAGTCGTGCCCAAGAGCAATCCTCCTTGTTGAAAATGAGATAGGGATATATTCCTATAATCAGAATTCAATCGGGTCATACTCATCAGTAGGATTTTTGAAGTCTGATTCCATTTATGTTCCCATCCCAATTGAATCATTGCTGAGTTGAATTTCATTTCATTCAACTCAGCACTTGTTTTCAAAGAAGACAGCTGGTTCAATGTTTGACCTAACCCTACAATAATGATATTGGAATCATTGAGCACTATTGGTAATTTTAGATCCACGCTAATAGCGCTAAGATCATGATTCTCTGTTAAGTTTTCTACTGTATTATTAGGTGACGCTCTCCAATAGACATTGACCAAATCCACCCAGTTCTGTGAAAAACATACTTGTATGCATAAAATGAATAGTATAGTGAGGGCGTTTCTCATACGGGAAATGTTCTGCTTGTAAAAATGCAAGAAAATAAGTTCACTTTTTTTAATCTCCATTTTAAATGAAAATTATTCCTTCACAAACTTAGCAGAGCCTACCACTTCTTCATGCCTGAATTTAAGGGAGTATAGACCTGAAGCTAAATCCACCAAAGGAATTTCTATTTGTTTTTCTGAATTTAAAAATTCAATGAGTTCTAACACCTTTTTCCCAAGTCCGTCATAAACCGTTAAAGTAACATTTCCTAAAAGGTTTTTAGGAAGCGAAATTGTGATCTGTTCTGTAGATGGGTTGGGATAAATCTGTATATTTTCAAGTACTTCAAACTCACTCACAGAATTAAACTCTATACTACATGTATCTACTGTTCCGTTCCATTTGTAAAGGCTTGAATGACCTAACTCCTCACGAGCAGAAATATATAATTCATTATGATAAACCGTCATTCTTTGTGCGTTTGAAGGAAAATAGAAGTTAGAACCTACGCTGCACCATTGATTTCCATCCCATTTAGCTACTCCTTGAGCTAGAATACCACCTACTTCGGTAAATACTCCACAGATAAACAACTCATCTTGAAATATTACGGCATCCGTAACAACCCCATCTGTAACACCAGAACCTAAATCTGTCCATTCTTCACCGTCCCATTTCATAATCCCTTCACCAGCATTTCCTATACTTCTTTGAAAAGTGCCGAATACACATAGTTCATCCTGATAGATTTCCATTCCGTAAACACTAGCCAAACCAGCCCCTGCGATACCACTTCCTACGTAAGCCCACTCATCATCAATCAAACGTGCTAAATCATCTGGGTAAGGATTATTTAAAGATGGATAACTAAAATTACCACTGATATATAATTCTCCATTATACTTGACCAAACCATTAAAAGATTGGTAAGAACAGCAATATGGCAACAAAAAAGAATGCCATTGTTCTCCATCATACTTAGCTCCTCCATATCCTTCAAACCCTGCTACCATTCCAAAATTACTACTAATGACAAATAATGTGTCATCAATCGTTCTCATAAGCTGTATATCACTGACAAATTCGTCATTGTAAAAAGGAACTTCCAGTGCGTGAAATTCGCCATCTATTAGCATTGCTAACCCTTCAGTGCCAGAAACCTGATTTAACAAAATGTCATATTCTTCTTCTGCTGCACCACGGACATACAAGGTGTCATTGAAAGAAGCCATAGAAAACATGCCACTAACTCCCTGAGTATACGGCTCATCACAGTCATAAGCACATCCATGGCTATAAAATTCCGTTCCGTCAAAACTCACTATTCCTCCCACATGTACATCACCTAAATACCCAAATTGTCCACCTATATACAGTAAATCACTTACAGGGTCATGATAAAACGTGGTTACTCTTTGGCTGAATTGTTCAGATACAGGTGTCCAACTCTGACACAGCAAGTCACAAAATACTAATACCAAAACCAACCCTGTAAGTAATTTTTTCATCCTGTTTCTATTCTTTGATGAATTTGGCAAAGCCAACTACTTCTTCATGTCTAAATTGAATAGAATACAAGCCAGAAGGTAAGTTCACTAAAGAAACTTCTAGTTGATTTTTAGAGTTTAGAAGTTCAGTAAACTTTAATACTTCTTTTCCTAATCCATCGTAAATCGTCAAAGAAATATTTCCTGACATATTTTCAGGAAGTAAAACCGTTAATTTTTCTTTAGTCGGGTTAGGGTAAACTTCTAATTCTTCTAACAGTGCAATTTCATCTACTCTGTTAAATTCTACACTACACGTATCTACATCTCCGTTCCATTTGTAGAGGCTTGAATAACCCAACTCCTCACGAGAAAAAATATATAATTCATCATGGTAAACGGTCATCTTTTGCACATTCGAAAAATAAAAATTAGAACCTACACTACACCATTGGCCACCATCCCATTTAGCCACTCCTTGAACTGGAATACCGCCTGCTTCTGTAAATACTCCACAGATAAATAGTTCATCCTGAAATACCACAGCATCCGTAACTACGCCATCCGTCACACCAGTACCTAAATCTGACCATTCTTCTCCGTTCCATTTCATAATGCCTTCACCCGCATTTCCCGCATTTCGCTTAAATGTACCAAAAACATAAAGCTCACTATCATATACTTCCATACCGTATATACCAGCCAAACCAGCTCCAGCAATACCTTGACCTACAAGTGTCCATTCCTCATCAACTAATTTAGCTAAATCCCAAGCAGGAGGATTGCCCGAAAAGTTGCCACTGATATATAATTCTCCATCGTACTTGACAAAATCAGTATAAGTTTGGTGGGAACAACAATATGGTAATATAATAGGATACCATTGTTCTCCATCATATTTCGCCCCTCCATATCCTTCAAACCCTGCGACCATGCCAAAATCATTACTTAAAACGTACATAGTATCTTCCAATGGAACAATTTCAGAAATATTACTTACAGAAATACCATTAGTAAATGGAATATTCAAACTTTCAAATTCATTATCTACAAGTTTTACCATCCCTTTAGTTCCAGGAATATTATTAACTAAATGATCCCACGGATCATCCGTGTATATCCCACGCAGATATAGGGTGTCTCTGTACGAGCAAATGGTGACGGTCCAGATACTCCTTGGGTAAAAGGTTCATCACAGTCATAAGCACATCCATAGCTATAAAATTCCGTTCCGTCAAAACTCACTATTCCTCCCACATGTACATCACCTAAATACCCAAATTGTCCACCTATATACAGTAAATCACTTACAGGGTCATGATAAAACGTGGTTACTCTTTGGCTGAATTGTTCAGATACAGGTGTCCAACTCTGACACAGCAAGTCACAAAATACTAATACCAAAACCAACCCTGTAAGTAATTTTTTCATCCTGTTTCTATTCTTTGATAAACCTGGCAGAGCCTATGACTTCTTCATGCCTGAATTTAAGGGAGTATAAACCAGTAGCTAAATCCACCAAAGGAATTTCTATTTGATTCTTAGAATTAAGAAATTCAAAGAATTCTAAAACTTCTTTCCCCAATCCATCATAAACCGTTAAAGTAACATTTCCTGAAAGGTTTTTAGGAAGCGAAATTGTGATCTGTTCTGTAGATGGGTTGGGATAAATCTGTATATTTTCAAGTACTTCAAACTCACTCACAGAATTAAACTCTATACTACATGTATCTACTGTTCCGTTCCATTTGTAAAGACTAGGATATCCCAGTTCTTCTCTGGAAGCTATATATAGTTCATCGTGATAGACCGTCATTTTTTGTATTAAGAAAGTGACATAAAAATTAGCTCCTATTGCACACCACTTATTCCCATCCCATTTTGCAACGCCATTGGCAGAGATTCCTCCTATTTCTGAAAAATTCCCGCAGACGAATAATTCATCTTGAAAAACTACGGCATCAGTAACGACCCCATCAGTAACACCAGAGCCCAAATCTGACCATTCCTCTCCATTCCATTTCATAATACCTTCCCCTGCATTACCCCCATTTCTTTGAAATGTGCCAAATACATAAAGCTCATTCTGATAAACTTCCATGCCATAAACAGCATTAGCACCAGCATCTGGAATTCCATTACCCAAAAGTGTCCATTCTCCATTGACCAATCGAGCTATATCTCTGGGTAAAAGCTCCCCAAAAGAAGGAGCAAAATTTCCACCGATATACAACTCTCCACTGTATTTAACCAACTCATTATATCCCCAAGTATCGCAGCAGTATGGCAATGTGAAGGGTTCCCAAACATTACCATCATATTTAGCTCCTCCATACCCTTCAAAACCAGCTACCATACCAAAACTATTACTTAGAACATATAGTGTGTCATCAATCACATGAATTGGAGCTATATCACTTACAAATTCATCATTATAAAAAGGAACATCCAGTGCTTGAAACTCACCATCTTTAAGCATAGCCATTCCCCTAGTTCCAGGTACCTGATTTACAAGTGTATCATACTCTTCCCAAATTGAACCACTAACATATAAAGTATCATGATAGGAAGAAATACCTACAGCCCCTATACAGAGTTGATTAATCGGTTCATCACAATCATAGGCACACCCATAGTTATAAAATTCCGTTCCGTCAAAACTCACTATTCCTCCCACATGCTCATCTCCCAAATACCCAAACTGACCGCCTATAAACAGTAAATCACTTACAGGATCATGATAAAACGTGGTTACTCTTTGACTGAATTGCTCTGATACGGGTGTCCAGCTTTGGCCGCTCAAACTATAAGAGACTAATGCCAAAACCAACCCGATAAGTAATTTCTTCATTGTCATTTTTATTCTTTGATAAATTTAGCCGATCCTTTTATTTCATTTGTAACAAACTGCACAGCATATATTCCCACTGGTAAGTCTTCTACTGATATACTAACTATATTATCTCCAATAGCGTTAAACGATTCAGTAGTTATCAATTTCCCCTGAACATCTAAAATTTGAACTTCTACTTCATCTGTTAACCGAAAATTAAAGCTAATATGAATAAGGTCTGAACTTGGATTAGGAAAAACACCAATGCCAGCTACAGTAGATGGCGAATAGTCATTTACTGATAGGCTAATAATGTCATGCACATCTAAACGAGCTATCCAAGCATCCTCACTGCCAATAGGTTGCAAGAAATCATCAAAATAAGCTACATCTGACTCTTCACCGTCAAAATCCCACCACGGGAAATCCATAGTAGACTCGGCTGTTCCTGCGACATAGAGTTTAGACCCATTTACTAAAGCAAGCTCAAAACCACTTTCATCAGCAGTACCACTACCATGATTTCCTCCTAAATAGGTATTCCAAATCAAATACTTATCCTGAAAACAAGCAACGAATGAATCATATCTGTTTTCAACACCTCCATTCAGTTCTTCTTCAAAGAAGAACCCCTCAAATTCAACTAAGTCTAAATCTTGACTTTTACTGGTTCCTGTAAGGAAAATTTCAGACTCGGATCTGGCATAGACATCTGTTAAATAATCCCAATCATCTCCGCCGAAATAGGTGCTCCAAACTAGCTGCTCGTTCTTAAATTGGGTAACGAATCCATCATAAGCAGAATTCTCGGTGTCATAGTATTGAAAGAAATTGGGCGGATATTGAAGCGGGAAATCTTCATCACTAAAAGTATGACCACAAAAGAATATGGAATTTTCTACAGTACTTACTCCAGAAATAGTTTCGTTACCACTATCTCCACCAAACCAAGAAGACCATTTAAGGGTGTTATCGGGTCTGAATACAGCAAAGAAACCATCAACAACACCTCCACCAAAACCAGATGTCCATTGACCTTCTAGTGCATAGGGTTGAAAATCTGATTGGCCTATAATGTTCATATTCCCACAGATGACCAGCTCCTGTTGTGGGGTAATGTCAATATCACGAATATTACATCCATTGCCAAATTCTGTAGCCCAATCCAACTGTAAATCTTCATTGAACCGAAGGATATACCCCTTATCAAAATCAGTTGAGCCAACATCCAGTTGATAACCACCTCCCTGAACTTCTATTCCCGAAAGACTTTGTCCATCACCTGCCATATATAATTCTCCATCATCGTTTACAATTAATGGGAAGGTGGGGTGGTTCGTCCAATCTGAATGAGTAGCTATTACAGTACTCCATTGGATTGTTCCAGTAACACCTATAAATAGGGTAAGGAACGTAAATGAGTCGTCATTCGGGTCTGTAGATTGATTTTCAAAATAAGCATCCCCCAAGGATTGTGAGTAGAATGAAGACGTATTTGGTGGAGAAAAAGTGTTTCCCGAAACAAGTATATGCCCTTTAGTATCTGCTGTAATATTACCCATAGCATCACTTGCCAGGGCAAAAGCATTTAAACCATTAACTTTATTTTGTTCTTAATTTTTTAATTTTCAATCAGTAGTATTTTTGAAAAGCGTTTTTTTCATTCGAAAAAGATGGATAGAAAAACCACGTTTTCTAATACAAATTCACTTTCCTGTTTTTTCTCTGCTCTAAAAGACCCAAGGCGAATAGATGCGGGAAATTACCACCATTCTTTGAGCGACATATTGCTATTGGTTATAACAGGGATAATGTGTGGCTGTGATAAATGGGAGACCATACACATTTTTGGTAAAAGTCAATATTACTGGCTTAAGCAGTATGGAAACTTTGATGCTGGTATTCCATCGATAGATACTATGCGAAGAGTCTTTTCAGCTCTTGATTCTGAGAATTTCAATGATTGTTTTATCTCTTGGATTAATCATTTGTGTGTGAAAACAAAAGGAGAAGTTATAGCTCTTGATGGTAAAACAGTGAGGGGCGGTAAGTTTGACGGAATAACAACCCCTCATATTGTTTCTGCCTTTGCATCAGAGAATCAACTGTGTCTGGGTCAATTGAAAGTGAATGAAAAAAGCAATGAAATTACTGCAATACCTGCATTATTAGAATTGTTAGATATAAAGGGTAATACAATTACCATTGATGCAATGGGGTGTCAAACAAAGATTGTAAGTCAAATTGTGAAAAGTGAAGCCAATTATATTATTGCAGTTAAAGGAAATCAACCTGCTTTGGCTAGTAATATTCAAGATACAGTTGTATTGACAAATCCTGATAGTGTTGATGTTGAAGATGATTTCGGACACGGAAGAATAGAAAAAAGAACTTGTGAAGTTTTTACTAACTTGAAACACATAGAAAACCCTAATAAATGGGAAAATTTAATTTCGGTAGTGAAGATAACATCAGAAGTTACTCAAAAAGCAACCGGAATAATGACAACAGATGAACGGTTTTTCATTAGTGATTTGTCATCTGCAAGAGCAATTAACAATGGGGTTCGAAAACATTGGTCAGTTGAAAATAATTTACATTGGAGCCTCGATGTGACATTTCAAGAAGACTTTTCTAAAAAAAGAATAGGGTATCAAGTGGAAAACTTTAATATCCTATTAAAAATTGTATTAACAGTTTTAAAAAAAGAAAGCTCAGCTAAAATTAGCTTGAAAAACAAGAGAATGAAAGCGGCTTTTGACACAGACTATAGAAATTTATTAATGAGTACAGCTGTTTTTTAAATGCTTTTGCCCTGCATCGCTTGCCGATCCTCCATAAATAATGGCATATTTTAATTCACAATTGTCTATACTATAGGCTTGAATAAATCCATTTTGACTATCACAAATCAAACAATTATATGTGCTAAGACCTTGTATTACAACAGGAAATTGCTCATTTGTAGTTACACCACACGTGTACACATTCTTTGTATCATTAACCAAATCCCAATTATATTCTTTAGCGCCATCTCCGTAGTATGTACTCCATTCTAAATTTCTAGGATCATCTGTAGCAGTAGCTCCACTTCCGCCTTGTACTCGTTGTTTCTCCATTTCTATCACAAGCGTACCTGTCCATGAACCAGTATAGTTAAAAGTCACCTTGTTTCCATTAATCACATAATCGGGTTGCCAGTTAAGAAGGGTCAATTCTCCTGTAGTATGATCCATCGTATATACCTTAGCTTTAGACTGTACGTGATCTCCAAATACAGTCCCGAAAACCAAGTTTCCATCTGTGTCTAACGTAAGTGAATGATGACCACTGTACTCCATTTCAAAACTACCTACTGGCGCACCCTGCTGTGCTACTATATGATGTCTGTAGCCTTGGGAATGGCTGGTGTAAATGATGTCTGTATTTGTGTAAGCATCCAGTTTACTAATACTACTATAATGGGCTGTTCGCTCTAATTTCTGTGGTAAATAACCCAAATAAATATTGGTGTAGTGCCCTAACTTTTCTGTAGGATATACTTTGGCAGTCGTGTTTCCTTTGTTGAACTTCATGTCTATTCTATGCACAGTGTCAAGTTCTATGGTGTCTGTTTTTAACCATACATAAGACACCTTACCGTCATCAATATAGGTGCTAGGCCATGTTCCCTGCTGATAATATTTGATGTCTGTATTTAGTGACCCATCGTTGTTCTGAAGTTGTCCTCGGTTGGTGATAAACCCGTTTGGATTCTTCCTATCAGAAGGGTTTGGCATTTTAATCTCTTTTTCATTCCATTTGGTGATGGCATAGTTATAGTCCCCCTCACTGCTTTCTGTTTGACCTACTACATAAATAGAACCGTCTTCTCCGAGTGTTAAATCCACTGGGGTATCATCTGCATTCTGGTCTCCATTCCATTCAGTTTTCCAGATAATGTCTCCTGTGGAAGCATCTAATTTTTGCAACGCAAAATCAAGGTTGCCATCTGTCTTGGAAGAACCACACACAATAGGGTTTCCGTAGAAGTCCAGTTTTAAAGCTACTGCCTTATCTGCTCCTGATTGGCTGTCATAGGTGCTTGACCAAAGTACATCTCCCGTTTGTCCTGAGTATTTCTGAACAAGAAAGTTTTTATCCTGTCCGTTTACAGTGGTATATCCACACACTACCACATCATTATCTGTAGTTAATTCCAGATTGAGCCCTTCATCATTCAGGTGGTCAGCCCCATCATAGGTTTTCTCCCAAATCACATTTAACATCGGATCAAGTTTTACCAGTTTTAGGTCATAACCTCTTCCTATATTTTTTACTGCTCCTAGTGTTAAGTTAAGTTTACTATGACGTAATATTTTCGTATTTTCATTAAAAAAATGATGAGATACAGGATCAAACTAAGTCAAGAGGAGGTTATTAGGCTTCGGGCAATAATTAATAAAGGATCTCATAGCACAAAGACGTATCGTACGGCTTACATACTATTAAATTGCGATGTTGGAGATTACTCAGAGAAGGTAACTAATGCGCAAATCAGTAAAGTATTAAAAGTAGGGATGCGCACAATAGATAGGGTAAAAAAGAGATTTATTGAAGAAGGATTTGAAGCGGTGCTTGAGAGACGTGAGAGTTCGCGAATATATGATGTAAAGATAGATGGAGATGTAGAGGCTAAGATTGTGCAATTATGTTGCAGTGAACCCCCAAAGGGTTTTTCTAAATGGTCATTACGCTTATTATCAGATAAGATGGTAGAATTAAATTATGTAGAAAGTATTTCTCATGTTTCGGTAGGGAATGTTTTAAAAAAAATGAACTTAAACCTTGGAAAGTCCGTGGCTGGGTAATTCCTCCAAATAAAAACAGCGAATTTGTGGCTAACATGGAAAGAGTTTTAGATGTTTACAAAAGACCTTATGATATTGATTACCCAGTAATTTGCATGGATGAATCCCCCAAACAATTAATTTCATCAGCACAACCTTCAACACCAATTAAACCAGGTCAAGATGCTCGAGTAGATTACGAATATCTCAGACACGGAATGGTTAATATATTCATGGCAAATGAACCTTTAAAAGGAAAACGGATCGTTGAAATAACAAAGTTTAAGACTAAAAAGGATTGGGCAAAGTTTATAAAGAGAATAGCTGATGAGTACTACCCAAAATCAAATAAGATAACCTTGGTAATGGATAATTTTAATACCCATGTCGCTTCTGCATTTTATGAAACATTTGAGCCTAAAGAAGCTAAAAGGCTATGGGATAGGTTTGAGTTTATCTATACACCTAAACATGGAAGTTGGCTCAATATGGCAGAGATTGAGTTACATGTACTAAATGGTCAATGTTTAAACAGGCATATAGATACCATAGAAAAAGTAAAGGAAGAGGTCAAAGCTTGGCAGAACCATAGAAATAATAAAGAAGGCACTATAAAATGGCAATTCACAACAAAAGAATCAAGAGTGAAATTAAGAAAACTATATCCGTCAATTAATAATTAACTTAACACTAGTATATAGGTGTTATCATTCATATCTATAGCTAAGTCTGCTACTTTATCTATGTCCTGAGCATCTCCTCCTGTTAACCTATAGCCACTGATAGCTCCATTTGTGGCATTTAATTTTAGGTTCGCCATTTGCCATTTATTCGCTGTTAGTCCAGAAGCTCCTATAATTGATACGGTAGAACCTCTTACTTCCAATCTGGCTGCTACATCTGGTAAATTCACGTTATCCCAAGTGGTTACCCATTGCTGGGTTCCATAAGTGTTGTATTTAACTACCAGAAAATCCATCTGTGTAGATAGTGTAGAGGTTGCTCCACACATATATAAATTACCAGAGGCATCTGTTTTTATAGAAACACCACCGTCTAGTAAATTGGCGGCTCCATCATATTGTCTCGCCCATATCCCGACTCCATCTGCACTATACTTTATCGTAACAGCATCGTAATTAGTAGGACTCATCTGTTCTGTTCCTGTAATTACAATATTTCCATCGGTGTCTTGTACTAAGTCGGTAGCAAAGTCGTTTCCGTTCGCAATTCCTCCATAGGTTCTTGTCCACACTTCTTGGTTTTGAGCAGTGTACTTGGTGAGTATCATGTCATAGTCACCATTGGTATTAAGGGTAGCTCCACAGATATAAATATACCCGTCATTTCCTTTAATGATGGAGCTTTTAAAGGCTATCGCCTGTTTTCCTTTGATTTGGAATTTTTCTAAATAAGCCCTCTTTGAAAATTGAGCGTAAGTCGTAGTCATCGAGGATAATACTAAGCATAGCATTAGCGTTAGTCGTATAGTTTTGTTCATCTGTATGTGTAATGTTATAATTAAGCGATAAAATTACTAAATATTTAACAATCAGAGTGTAGGAAACTTCCTACAGCCAGTAAGCGGAAATTTCCTTGTCTGGAGATTCCCACTTTGTGACCAGTATCTTTCACCCGCTTTATGCATTAAAAAGTCTATTATATCGTGGAGTCACTTTAAAAACAAGCACTTTAATGTGAACTTGTTAGCTTTTATCGAAAAATGAAGATTGATGAATACAGATTTTAGAAGTGTGTACGTCCCAGATTATATGTTTTCTTTATCCTGAACCCACGTTAATTAAACCTGTTTGGAGCTCAGAACAGAAAGTTTGGAGTTCAGAACAGAGAGCTTGAAGCTCAGAACAGAAAGTTTGGAGTTCAGAACAGAGAGCTTGAAGCTCAGAATAGAAAGCTTGGAGCTCAGAACAGAAAGTTTGGAGTTCAGAACAGAAAGTTTGGAGTTCAGAACAGAAAGCTTGGAGCTCAGAATAGAAAGTTTGGAGATCAAAACAGAAAGCTTGGAGTTCGGAACAGAAAGCTTGGAGCTCAGAACAGAAAACTTGGAGATCAGAACAGAAAACTTGGAGATCAGAACAGAAAACTTGGAGTTCGGAACAGAAAGCTTGGAGCTCAGAACAGAAAGTTTGGAGTTCGGAACAGAAAACTTGGAGCTCAGAACAGAGAGCTTGAAGCTCAGAATAGAAAGTTTGGAGTTCAGAACAGAAAACTTGGAGCTCAGAATAGAAAGTTTGGAGTTCGGAACAGAAAACTTGGAGTTCGGAACAGAAAGCTTGGAGATCAGAACAGAAAGCTTGGAGCTCGAAACACTAATCCCTCATATAAATCTTAACAAAGTGTGTATACCAATTGTATACTCTAACTTCCCGCAGATTTCGCAGAGATTCGCAGATTTTCTCTCAAGAAACCAAAATCCTCAGGACAAGCCTATAAGGTATTTATAAAACAAAAAAACTTCAACTTATAGTGGGGCAAACCTGAAACTTGTGTTTAACAAAAAAATAGTTCATCTGGAAAGAAAAAGCGTATCTCTAATTCCGAGAGCTCTCGGAAGAACTCTAGTTACATCGATTCATTGATTCTCAATAGCTATCAAGATTGCTACATCAAATCACCCCACTCAATTCTCCTGATCCTTAAAACACAACTTTTGGCATGATCCCTTATAGTCCTAATAAGACCTCTGCTGGAGACTTAGCTCCAAACATCATTCTTTCAGGGTTTTCTAGCATTTCTTTTACCTTCACAAGAAAGCTCACAGATTCTTTTCCATCAATTATTCTATGATCATAACTCAAAGCGACATACATAATTGGTCGTACAACTACTTCACCGTTTTCTACTACTGGCCTCTGTATGATATTATGCATTCCTAAAATGGCACTTTGAGGAGGATTAATGATTGGAGTACTTAGCATACTTCCAAATACTCCCCCGTTCGTAATCGTGAACGTACCACCAGTCATTTCATCTATCGTGATTTTTCCATCTCTGGCCTTTATGGCTAGACGCTTAATTTCTGCCTCTATCTCATGAAGCGACATTTGCTCAGCATTCCTCACAACCGGAACCATTAAACCTTTGGGTGAACTCACCGCAATACCAATATCTGCATAGTCATGAAATACGGCTTCTTTTCCATCTATCATGGCATTCACGGCTGGGAATAAATTCAATGCCTCAGTGCATGCCTTTGTGAAAAACGACATGAACCCAAGGTTTACTCCGTGAACCTCTTTAAACTTCTCTTTGTACTTCGAACGCATGTCCATGATTGGTTTCATATTCACCTCGTTAAACGTAGTGAGCATTGCTGTTTCGTTTTTTACAGCTACCAATCGCTCCGCTACCTTTCTTCTGAGCATTGACATCTTCTCTCTATGCTGGTTTCTAGAACCACCCCACTCAACAGCAGCAGAAGTATCAAACCCTTTTGACATAGCAACTACTACATCTTGCTTAGTAATTCTACCGTCCTTTCCAGTTCCAGAAATTTGACCTGCAGTTACTCCGTTTTCCACCATCATTTTGGCAGCAGCGGGAGAAGGATGACCACTGGCATAACTAGCTACGGGTGTAGGAGCTGGCGTAGGCTCAGGAGCACTAGCCTTAACTTCTTCCTTCTTTGGCTCTTCTATTTCCTTAACCTTTGGAGCCGAAGACCCAGCAGGAGCTTTCGCATCAGTATCTATTAAACACACTACTGAACCCACTTCAATAGCATCTCCAACTTCAGCTTTTAAAGTAATTATTCCAGATTCCTCTGCAGGAAGTTCAAGAGTAGCCTTATCTGAATCAACCTCAGCAATGGCCTGATCTTTTACTACATAATCTCCATCTGACACTAACCAGTCAGCTATTTCCACCTCTGAGATAGACTCACCAGGAGATGGTACTTTCATTTCTAGAATTGGCATATTCTATTTTTATTTATTTCAATACTGTACTTGAGGAAAACTTAAATAAGCTATCCATTAATTTCTCTTGTCGAGCTTGATACACTTTAGACGATCCAGCTGCAGGACTACCGCTAGATTTTCTTGAGAGTAGAGTAATACTTTTATCATCCCATGTTCTTAGAATATATGACCAAGGTCCCATATTCTCTGGCTCTTCTTGCATCCAAATGACATTCTTGGCATTTTTATACTTCGCTAGAATTTTATTAATCTGAGTTTTAGGAAAAGGATGCAATTGTTCTAAACGAACTACTGCTATATCACTCCCTGCTCCTCTATTTTCTTTCTCTTCAAGTATATCATAGTATATTTTTCCAGAGCAGAAGACAAGAGTCTTCACAGAAGCTGCTTTTACGTCCGCATCATCTAATACTTCCTGAAAATTTCCTTTTGACATCTCCTTAATAGATGAAACAGCTTTAGGATACCGCAACAATTTCTTAGGCGTAAATACAATTAACGGTTTTCTAAAATCCCACTTACATTGCCTTCTTAACAAATGGAAATAGTTGGCCGGAGTAGTAGCATTGCATACAACCATATTGTCACCGGCACAAAGCTGTAAATACCTCTCTATTCTTCCACTTGAATGCTCTGATCCCATTCCTTCATATCCATGCGGAAGTAGCATCGTCAGTCCATTCATTGCATGCCATTTATCTTCGGCTGCACTAATAAATTGATCAATCATTATTTGGGCTCCATTATTGAAATCCCCAAATTGAGCCTCCCAAATTGTCAAGCCGTTCGGATTACCAAACGCATATCCATATTCGAAACCTAGCACCCCATACTCAGACAACAACGAATTATAAATACTAAATTCTGCTTGATTCGTAGCGACATGGTTTAGACCGATATAAGTCTCTTCTGTTTTTTCATCCTTTACAACTGCATGACGATGCGAGAACGTACCTCTTTCCACGTCTTGACCTGATACTCTGACTGGATGACCTTCATTCAACAATGAGGCATAGGCTAACATTTCTCCCATTCCCCAATCCAGCTTGTCTTTTTCTAACATAGTTAATCGGTCATTCATCAATTTCTTGATCTTTCTGAACCAGTTCTTTCCTTCAGGAAGTGTACTCATTTTGGTACCAAGTGTTTTCAATGTTTTCATTGTAACACCAGTTTCAGGGCTCTTCTCGAAATCCTTGCTAGTAGAGAACCTATAAGATTCCCATGTATCTTGTAAGAAGTGCTCTACAGTCACTTTCTTAATTTTCTTTGACTTATTAAACTCTGCATCCAACTCTTCCAAAAGAGTTCCTTCAGCAAGCTTCCCATCCTCCTCTGTCATCACACCTTCCTCTATTAATTGAGACAAATAGATTTTTCTCAAATCAGGATGTTTGGCTATGATATTGTAAAGTTTTGGTTGTGTAAACTTAGGCTCGTCTCCTTCGTTGTGTCCGTACTTCCTATATCCCAATAGATCAATAAACACATCACTATTGTACTTATTTCGATAGTCCAAAGCGATCAACACTGCTTGTATCACCGCTTCGATATCATCCCCATTTACATGAAACACAGGACAAAGAGTTGTCTTGGCTACATCTGTGCAGTAAGTACTAGATCTAGCATCTAAATAATTTGTAGTAAACCCAACTTGGTTATTCACGACAAGATGAATTGTCCCGCCAGTTCTATATCCTCTCAACTGAGCCATCTGCACCACTTCGTAAACTACACCTTGACCAGCAATAGCTGAATCTCCGTGAATTTGAATCGGAACAATTTTATTTTCATCTTTTAATTCAACGTCAATAATGGCCCTTGAAAGTCCTCCAACAACTGGATCAACTGCTTCTAGATGAGAAGGGTTTGGACAAAGAGTAACGCATACATCCTTTCCTTCATCTGACTTGATATTTTTTGAATATCCCAAGTGGTATTTCACATCTCCGTCAAACGATTCATCTTCAAACTCTCTACCTTCGAATTCCGCAAAAAGCTGATCATAGGGCTTGTCCATTATATGTGCTAACGTATTCAGTCTCCCTCTATGCGCCATTCCAATGACAAAGTCTTTCACTCCCTTCTGCGCTCCTTTTTCAATAATAGCATCTAATGCTGGAATAAGTGCTTCTCCCCCTTCTACAGAAAATCTCTTTTGTCCTACAAATTTTCTTTGAAGAAACTGTTCAAAAAGCGTTGTCTGATTGAGTTTTCTGAAAAATCTTTTCTTGTCTTCTACTGAAAATACGGGTCGATTCTTTAGTTCGATTCTCTCTCTTAGCCACTGCACACGCTCTGGCTCACGAATGTACATGTATTCAATTCCTATCGATTGACAATATGTATCTTCCATATGCCCCACAATCTCTTTCAGAGAGACTTTTCCAATCCCGATTTCTTCCCCTGCTTGAAATTGCTCATTCAAATCTGCTTCTGACAAACCAAAATTTTCAAGAGCTAAAGTCGGAGTATACGCTCTTCTATCTCTTACTGGATTAGTCTTTGTAAACAAATGTCCTCTTGTACGATAACCATTAATAAGATCGAGAACCTTAAATTCTTTTAAGACATTCTCGGGAACTGAAGCATCCTCAGTATAATCGGCCTTATTAAATTCAAAACCTTCGAAAAATTTCTGCCAACCAAAATCAATACTTGAGGGGTCATTTTTAAACTGCTTATACAGTTCTTCTATGGCCGTGACATCGCCATTACTTAGATAGGAATATTTATCCATGTTTTCTTTAAATCCTTTGGATTCTATTGTAAACAAAATTACAAACTTGATTTTTAAAACTATCTCTTTAATGTATAAATCATGATAGAAGTTTACACAATCTAGAACTTTAAAATTTCCAACTAGAAATTTTGCTTTCTAATTTCAATTTTCAGCACAGTTCGTTCTATCATCAGGCGCGAAACTATCCGTTCAAACCCATCCATATTCTCTTTTTCTATAGCTCTGGAAATGGCTTCTTCTGGGATATCGATTCTATAAATAATCTGAGTCAGCTTTGTCCTATTGCGCTGCAATAAGTCACAAACAACACGATTGATCAACTCCTCTAACTGAGAGAAACTCTGTATCGATTCAACTTCCATATCTTCTCCAAACATCATAAAATCTTTTTGCAATTGAAGTGCTACAAGACGCACATCTGAGTTAGATGAAAGAGAATTATTTTCTAAAAGGTTAGTCATGAAACACTGTTAGCAAAAAGAATCGAGAGAAGGAGTACCTAACAAATTCAGTTGAATATTTACGCTAATCTATGGCAAAATCAATTCTGTTAACGCTAAAATCGCAGCTTTCGGAACTCGGAAGGAATCATCTTGTGGTGGTATTAGCTATCTGTATTGGGTTACTTTCAGGGTGTCTTGCTCTGTTTCTCAAATGGTCAGTAAGTTCTATAAAGGAACTTTTAGAATCAATTTCATCTGGCAAAACTCTTGGTGGCCTCTATGTACTCTATCCTTTAGTAGGAATACTCATCACAGTATTTCTTATCAAGCGGGTGATTAAAAAACGCATTTTTTCAGGAATTCCTAGCACTCTCTATTCAATTAGTAAAAAGCGAAGCAACGTAAAAACACACAATCTTTACTCTTCTCTTGTGACAAGTATTTTTACTGCAGGATTTGGAGGATCCGCTGGACTTGAAGGACCATTAGTACAAACAAATGCTGCTTGGGCTTCCAATCTCGGAAGGTTATTTAGGGTAGATTACAAAACTAAAACTCTACTTATTGGGTGTGCGGCAGCGGCAGCGATGTCGGCTATTTTCAAAGCACCGTTAGCAGCTGTAGTCTTTGCCGTGGAGGTACTAATGCTGGAATTCTCTGTCTCCAGTTTAATCCCTCTACTTGTGGCTTCAATTTCGGCAGTGTTAATCACAAGTTTAAACGGCGGACAGGATACTATAATAAGCTTTAATCTGCTAAAACCGTTCGCTCTAAAAGAATCTGGCTATTTCATTTTATTAGGAGGTATTACAGGATTGTCCTCAGTGTACTTTAGCAGATTCTACTTAACCATCACAAACAAATTTCAATCCATTAAAAATTGGAAGGCTCGTGTAATTTTAGGAGGTCTTCTTCTAGGAATTATCGTTTGGATTTTTCCACCTCTATATGGTGAAGGATATGAAATTCTGAACAAACTAATTTCTGACAATGGGTACAATCAAGAATTCAGAAGCATCGCTCAAGACACTTTCTTTGGGAATTGGACAGACAATGGTTCGCTTATGCTACTTTTCCTTTTCTGTCTTGTAATTTTCAAAGTAATTGCTACCTCATTAACAATCGGTTCAGGTGGAATTGGGGGCATCTTTGCCCCTTCTCTATTCATGGGAGGTACTCTTGGGTTCCTTTTCTCTAGATTTTTTAAGTACTGCGAAATCAATGTGTCACTCCCTTCAGAAAACTTCACATTGGTAGGAATGGCAGGACTGATGGCAGGAGTACTCCATGCTCCACTTACAGCAATTTTTATGATTGCCGAAATTACTGGAGGCTATGGGCTTTACATTCCATTAATGCTTACAGCAGTGACTTCCTTTTACGTATCGAAATCATTCATGAGTACAACGATTTACACAAAGGAGCTAGCTCAACGAGGAGAACTCATCACCCACAATAAAGATGATGCTGCACTTACATTAATGAATCTGGAAGAACTTATTATTACCGACTTCAAAACTTTCCGTCCTGACCAATTATTAAAAGATGTCGAATCTATTCTTGAACAAACAGATCAACTTCTATACCCTGTAATTGATAAAAATGGGAACTTAATGGGCCAAGTCACTATTGATGATCTCAGACCCATATTATTTAAACCAGAAATCTTTTCTAAAGCCAGAGTAGCAGATGTACTTTCAGCTTCTCCTGAAGTCATTTATTTAGAAGATGACGTGAAAACTGTAATGAAAAAATTTGAAACAACAAAAGCTTGGAAACTACCGGTTGTGAATCATTCCAAATATATAGGCGTGATCTCAAGAACTCAACTCCTTACCACCTACAGAGATAAAATTCAAAATACCTAATTCTAGTTAATGCATCCTTGATCCACCTGAGAAACTGGATCATTGTTAGGGAAACAGTTTCCTGAGGGTAATTCTTCAGGAACATACCTATGCAAATCACCGTCATACAATGAATTTTCAAGAAAATTCACCAAATCAGTAATCTCACTTTCTGATAAATCCAAAGGAACAAAATGCTCCGATAGCTGAAACGATGGGACATCTTCATTTCCAGGAACAGCGGTATTCTTATATTTCACAATTGATCTAATGTCTGTAAATGAACTTCCATGACCATAGAACGGAGAGTCCTTTAAATTGTATAGCTGTGGAACTTTAAACTTATAATAATCACTAGGGTTTCCTGTGAAACCACCCCTTCCTAAATTCTCAGAATCTGAATCATCTGTGCCATATACTCCCGAGCCAGCTAAATTCTTCATTCCAATGGCTTCAAATTTCATCGAATTAAGCGCAGGACCATTATGACATTGATAACAATTGGCTTTATTAAAGAATAATTCAGCTCCTCTTTTTTCACTATCACTTAATGCTGCTTCATTTCCCTTAAGGTAGGTTTGCCATGAAGATTCATTCGCTAGAATTGTTCTCTCATAGGCACCTATAGCTAACCCAGCAAATCGCACCGTCATCCGAAGTTCCTCGGAAATGTTTGGAAATGCTGCTTCGAACATTTCGCCGTATTCTGGCATTTGTACAGCTATCTCTGGTGTACAATCCATTCTATGCACAGACAACCCAGCAATGGCCTGAGTCTCAAGACCCTCGTGACCAAATTGGTTATTCCATATTGGGGATAATACTGACCATAGATCCTCTGTTCCAGTATTTGGGCCTGTGGCTCCAAACTGCCCATTCCACAGCATCACCTTCTGATACGCACCATTCATGACCGTTGGAGTCCTTATGGGTTGTACATCAATGCTATCTAAGTCATACTCCGAACTGGGAAGTCTTCCTTCCCCAGAGATGCCAAATCCAGATCCTCCGTCACCAATACCTTGAGCCAAATTCGCTTGAAACCCTGCTGCCGCATGATGACAGGAGGCACAACTATAGGTGCCAACGCCATTCTGATACTTCGCATTTACTCCAATAGCAGTTTCATGAAATAGCAATTTACCCAGCTCTACTTTAGCTGAAGTTAATGCATTCAAAGGATCCTGAGGAATGTTAGCAAAGTCATCACTCTCAGGTAAAATAAGAGATGATAAACCTGCTCCATCGGTGGCGTCATATATGGCAGATCTCAACTGGATGTCTAATTCAGATAATTCGTCGCAAACAGGAGATTCTTTATCCTTTTTACACGATGAAAGACCTATACCTATCAACATAATGATAGTAAGATACTGAGCTAATTTCATAATAAAATTCTAGTTAGAACCAATTAGATTACGAAATTATCCCCTCCTTAGTTTCATTAGGCTACCTATGTTGTTATCCAAAGAAGTCCATAACAGAGTTATAAAAAAACAGGGGAGCTTCTGCGTGCACCCAATGTCCAGCTTTCTCTGCCGTAATTATAGATGAATTTGGTAATACATTCTTAATAGAAGCATAATCTTCTTCCAGAATATAATTACTCATCTCTCCACGTATAAAAAGTGTTTCGGTAGCAATTTCACCAATAGATAACTCAGCGCCCATCCCTGAAATATTCTTTTCGAGCGTAGAAAGATTCATCTTCCAAACAAGTTTTTTGTTTTCATCACGCGTTAGATTTTTAAGTAAAAACTGCCGCGTAGCAAAATCAGAAACATAATCTATCAATAGTCCATCTGCTTCTTTTCTAGAAGATAATTGACCTTGTGGAACCGAATTTAATCCTGCTAAAATAGCTGTATGATG
Source organism: Flavobacteriales bacterium (assembly GCA_965224545.1). Taxonomy (GTDB): domain Bacteria; phylum Bacteroidota; class Bacteroidia; order Flavobacteriales_D; family Sanyastnellaceae; genus ASP10-05a. The sequence goes on from CBDCZM010000001.1 coordinate 1,538,401, forward strand.
AGGTGGATATTCTTTGACACCGATATCTACGATCATCAGCTTTTTCAAATATTCAGCGTACTTCTCAGCAAACAAAAGAGCAGTCTTCCCCCCCATCGAATGACCAATGAGATTTACGTCACTAAGATTGTGCTGAACAAAAAATTCCTTTAAATCTTCAGCCATCAATTCATAAGAATGATCGTCTGTATGAGGAGATTTTCCATGATTTCTAAGATCAATCAAGTATACCTTAAACAACTCGGCTAGCTTATTGGCCAATGTCTGCCAATTATCTAGTGATCCGAAAAGACCATGGATAATCACAAGTGGTTTTCCCTTTTCTCCTTTGATCTTATAATTCAAGTTCATCTTAGCGCTCTTTTATACATCTTTACTGTGTTCTCCAACCCTAAATACAGTGCGTCACTAATTAGCGCATGACCAATAGATACTTCTAATAGGTCTTTGCATTGCAACGCGAAATAATTTAAATTATTTAGATTCAAATCATGGCCAGCATTAATTCCAAGCTCCATTTCCGAAGCCAGTATGCAACTATCAGAAAAAGGTTTAATTGCCATTTCTTTATTATTAGAATAATTGACGGCATAGCTTTCTGTATACAGTTCGATTCTATCTGTCCCAGTCTGCTTCGCAGCCTTTATCATTTCAGCTTTTGTCTCAATAAAAATTGATGTTCTAATACCTTCAGACTTAAAATCAGAAATTACTTTTTTCAGAAAATCGGCATGCTCTATAGTATTCCACCCCGCATTGGACGTAAGAGCATCAGGAGGATCCGGCACTAGAGTAACTTGCTCCGGCTTCACATCCATGACCAAATCAATGAATTTTTTGTTGGGATATCCCTCTATATTGAACTCGGTCTGAACAACCTCTTTCAAATCATAGACATCTTTATATCTGACATGTCTTTCGTCTGGTCTAGGATGGACAGTAATACCATCCGCACCAAAACTCTCTATATCAACAACAGTCTTCACTAAGTTGGGAATATTCCCTCCCCTTGCGTTTCTTAGTGTGGCTAATTTATTTACGTTTACGCTGAGTTTTGTCATGCTATTTTTCTAGTACTATTTTATGGCACAAAGATAGTGGTAACTATTCGCTAGGGAATAGGGTATAAACTTACAAAACTGTATTACTAGCAGAAGATTTAATTATTTGAACGCAGCAGAAATCATATCACGAGAATTGCCTGTCTTAGCTCCTGGAGAAAGTGGTGAGAATGCACTTATTCTAATGGAACAGTTTGATGTGAAGCATTTGGCTGTCGTTAGCGGCGATATATTTATGGGAATTATTTCTGAAGAAGAAATTCTTCTTTTGGAGAATCCTTCTAAAGCGTTCAATTCTATTCCTCATGACTTGATGCAAATTTCTGTAGATGCGAACTCGCATTTATTTGATGCCTTAAGTATTATGTCCAATTACAAGCTAAGCCTATTACCTGTCACTTTAGATGGAAGTGCATACATAGGTGCAATTTCAGCTCCTGATCTTTTAAATCAACTGACTGATATGAAGTCTGTAAAGGAGCCTGGAGGTGTACTTGTACTAGAAATGGCAGAAAGAGATTATTCTCTTACTGAAATTGCAAGGCATGTGGAAGAAAATGACGCTAAAATTTTAAGTGCTAGTATTACTTCATCAGTAACTCAGGATTATGCCGAAGTTACTTTAAAAATTAACCGACAAGATCTAAGTGCTATCATTCAAACGTTTGAAAGATATGACTATAAAATAAAAGCCTCATATCAGAAACAACGTTTCTCAGATTCGTTAAAGGATCGGTATGAAGAACTCATGAAGTATTTGAACATCTAGCATCTAAAATTTTAGCATAAATTGAGTTTATTTGTGCTAGAATGATAAAGTATCCTAAATTACTTAAGTCCCTAATACTATGCGTCACAATGATACATTGTTACGTCGCTTCATTTTCTCAACAAGATACTTCCATCTACAAAACATTTGGAGGTGAATTCGAGGATAAATTCCATTCCGCATTTTATGACAACGACTCAAACCTTGTGTTCTGTGGGGTAACAAGCTCATTGGATAACTTTGGAAGTAAAGCATACTTAGTGAAAACAGATACACTTCTCAATCATATTTGGAGTATCACTTATGGCGATACTGGGAGTTCCTCTTTTTCAGATGTTATTCAAAAAGATGACGGGTACCTTGTACTTGGCAGAATCCTAAACCCTTCTACGAGTTATGATATTTCACTAGTTTATTTCAATAAGGATGGAAATATAATCTGGGATAAGAAGTTCGGAACTTCAAATTGGGATTTGGCAGAGTCCATCTCCCCTGTAGCCGATGGTTATATCATTACTGGAAAAACATTCGGATTTTCAGGTGGTGGTGACGGCTATCTCATAAAACTAGACCATGATGGTGAATTAATTTGGGAGAAGAATTTTGATTTCACTTCTGATGAAGGGTTTTATGATGGGAGGGAATCTGTAAATGGAAACTACATTCTAGGAGGAGAAAAAAAAGTATCTGAAGATCTTATCGTTCAGTGGTTTTTGGTTACAGATAGTGATGGAAACATCATCCTAGAGCGAACTTTTGGAGATGCTAACGAAAATAGAATTTACTCTGTAGCTACGGATCCCTTTGGAGAATCATACTATATAGCTGGTGAGCTTTATAGCTCAGAAACAGAAACCATCAAAGCCTATCTGGCAAAAATTGATGACGATGGGGCACTAGTTTGGGACAGGGTATTTAATGAAGGAAACACCGAAGGAACACAAAAATGGCTTGATTTGGAACTGGGTAGATTTACAGAATTGATTTGCACAGGGTTTACTCTGAATGGTGGATTTGGAGATGCTGGGGATGATATATTATCTCTAAGAGTAACTAGAAGCGGAATATTTATAGATCAGAAGACCTACGGAACGCCCAATAATGAAAAAGGATTTCATGGAATTAGAATACACAATGCATACATTCTAGCTGGATTTACCGACGGGTTAGGGAATGGACAAAATGATGCATTTGTTATTCGGACTAGAAACAATGCCAGTGACGACGACTATAGTACTTCTCATTGTGATCAAGACAATTCTGGACAGGTCACCTCAATTTCAGATCAACTAAATCAAATAGACCAAGCCTATTTTGATTCTAATTCTAATTCTTATATCAATAAAACGACTGGGACTTCCACTCAAGTATTTTCTGTAAGTGGTCGGATGGTTTATGAATTTGTACATGAGGAGCCTACGCACCAAATCAATCTAGAAGCAGGTTTTTATATTATAAAAGCAAAGGGTGAAAATGCACTTCCTATCATAATCCGATAAAACAAGGGAATTAGTGAAGTAGGGCGATATGCCCCATAATTTCTTTTCTTTTACTGGTACTCTTAGCCTTTATCCTTAATCTGTAAGAATAAATGTCTGTCGGTAGATGTTCTCCTAACCAAGTTCCATCCCATCCTTCATCCAAATCTTTAGTATGGAATACCTGAATACCGGCTCTAGAATAAATAAGTAATTCAAAAAAGTTTGGATCAATTTCCCTTCCTCGAATCAAAAAGAGGTCATTATCTCCATCCGAATTAGGTGTGAATGTATTAGGGATGAAATATGAAAAGACATCCTTCACTTCTATTTCCTCGCATACTTCAGCCCCACAGTCAAACACATCTTCTGCATGCAAGCATACCTGATACACACTGGAGACATCTACGGGAAACGTATAATCCACGTTAAAAGTTTGAGCTGTTCCTAACCCACTAAAGTCCCAAGTGAAGTTATAATTTCCACCAGTTTCATTATAAAAGTGAAATAATGGATTTGACAACTCAGAATCATCACCATCAACCGAAAATTGTGGATCAGGACTTTGATGAATATCTATTTGTAAAAGTGAGCTGCCAGAAGCACAAGGTGAACTACTCTGAGCTATATATTCTACGAAATGACTGCCTGTATTAATTGATGGATCAAATTCCAGAATATCAGTCGTATCATTTTCCCAAACAAAAGTACCTCCTTGAGAAGGCTTCCCTCCGATATATTCAAAAACATCAAATGGAACGTCTGTACTGCATGCATGAGCCAACGTATCTACACCTGGGTTCTCAGGAGTGTTTACAGTTATATCCAGTCTTATAGAATCAGCGGGACATGGAAACTCTGACTCCGCCATTAACCAAATTTCTTCTGCTGAATAATTAGATGGGTCAAATTCATTTGACATACTGACTGAATTTTCATCTCTAAACTCATAGGAAACTGCATTACTGACAAGTACATAGTTCTCTAAATCAATCGGGCTACCCACCTCACACAAAAGTATTTGAGTCGTCTGACTTAGCTCAACTGGTTCGAGTACATTAATTGTAAAAACTGCAGTATCACTGACGCATGGACTATCTCCACTTGCTATTAATAAGAATTGTGAACCTTGAGTATCCGAGGGATCCTCCACTGGATTAATAATGAGATTTCCATCTACATCGGCCCACCTTCTTTCTGGCGTGGCATCTGGGTGCATTAACGTTTCTATATTTATTACATCATCTGTACTACATAAATCCCTCATCACATCTTCTCCAGCATACGGCGCAGTAATCACCTCTACAGAAGAAGTTGACGCATCCACCGGACATGGGAAAATTCCTTCCACTTGATATGTGTAATTTCCTGGCTCATCCGAACTAGGATCAAATTCTGATGGAACAATAGTATTATTAGGACCTATCCACACACCGTCCGCATCCGGACTACCATGTAACATTGAAATAAGATCAATAGGGTCAGAAATACTACATTCAAGCAAATAACCACTTTCTCCTGCATTTGGTAAATTCTGCGTTGCAACGCTAACTATTGCGGTATCTTGTGGACAAGAGTTACTAGGTGTTGTCAGATACAAATAATCTCCTACTAAACTTACTCCTGGTTCTATTTCCGTATCAGAAATAACATCTCCCATTGGATTCTGCCAATAGCCATTTCCTGTGTTTCCACTTAAGTAATCTACCAGATTATAATTCGCATCTATTTCGCAAAAACTAATTGAAGCATCATCTCCTGCATACACCATTTCAGAAAGAGTTATTTCTAACGTAGAAAATATGGTCGGACATGGAAAACCTCCGTTTTTTCTGTAAGTTAATGTCACAGGACCTGTAGGAGTATATATGTTCCCAATCAAACTATTAGATTCATCAATCCATTGACCATCCATATCTGGACTCCCATTCAAAAGAGAGGTCAGGTCAACATCCACAGTATTATCACAAAGAATCCTATCTGTATCTATTCCAGCACTACCTGTAATCGAAATCGTTACTTCCAACAAGGAAGTCGTTTCAGGACAGATACCCGTTGGATTTGCATGGTATGTATAAAAACCTGAAAGGTGCCCACTTGGACTGCTAAAATCCGTGACTAAATCTCCATTAGGGTCGGTAAAATATCCATCTGGCTGCGGTGTTCCTTGGACATAGCTAAGCAGATCAAAACCTGTATAAATATCACATAGAAAGGCATTACCTCCATTATCTCCAGCATTCGGCATTGATTCAATATTCACTGTAAACACTGCTGTTTCGTCTATACATGCCGAAGGGTTTATTACTTGATAAACATACTGACCAGGTACAGACAATGACGGATTGATTATTCCATTATGAATATTATTATTGGGATCTATCCAGCTTCCCCCAGTATAAGCACCTGCAGATAAACCATCATTTAAATCAAAAATAGATCCGTTTTCGCAAACTGAATAGGTATCTCCTGTACCTGCTGACAACTGCTGTTGGACTTCCAATTCTAAATAAGTAGTATCATTTGGACACGGTGATTGCCCAAAAACAACATACATCAAATCATATGTCCCAGCGGGAGTCGTGTTAAAAGATGTACCTATTGCATTTCCTAAATCATCATACCATTGACCTCCAGGATCTGGGGTCCCGTTTAAAACTGATGTAAGGTCTACTGTTGCTGTAGAATTACACACTGGAACCGAAGCATCTAATCCAGCATTCGACAATGAGTTAACCGCAACAGTCAATTCTGAGGTTACTTTTGGGCAACTTCCATTAGAAGAAGCTGTATAGGTATATACTCCAGGAGTATTTACCAGAGGGTCAAAGTCTGTTATTGTTAAATCTATTCCGCCAAACGACCATATTCCATCGGTATCTGGGGTTCCTCCTAAATTAGACAATAGATCTTCCGCACTTGAGTTTTCACAAAGGGTTAGACTGCCGTCAGCACCTGCTGAGGGCACACCCACAGTGGTAATAGTTACAAAAGCCTCTGAAGCAGGACATGATCCATCCGCGGGAACTCTATAAGAATATGTTCCATCGGAAGTAGTTCCTGGATTAAATAATGTACTGACCGCATTCAATGAGCTATCAAACCAACTACCAGAAGATGTATTCACACCAGTAAGTAGAGTGATCATGTTGAACTGGTTTGCAGTTTCACATACATTGAATGTACCACCTGTTCCAGCAGTATTTGAATTAACAATTGTAATATCAACAGTAGAGGTTCCTGAACACGCCGCAGCGCTAGGGAAACTATATGTCAATATTTGTCCTACATCGACTGCCGGATCAAAGATGTTTGACTGTAAATTTCCCAAACCATCAGCCCATTCTCCGCCTATATCGGGAGTTCCTCCTAAAAGAGTGACTAAATCCACTTGTGGTTCAGATTGACATAAAGAGACACTTGCAGGTACTCCTGCATCATTCGCCGGAATTACATTTATTACAGCCCAAGCTGTTCTAGTATATACTGGAAAACCTGTATCACTTAATTGATATTCTACAGAATCCAATCCTGAAAAATTCACATTTGAGGTGTATACAATCTCTCCGGCTACAATATTCGCCGTTCCATTAACGGGGTTCGTGGAAATGCTTAATGTAGCTGCATCTATGTTATTATCCACGTCCGTATCATTATCCAACACTGGTATATCTATCGCTATCTCAGAACAAACATCTACTGGATCATTAACTAAGTCAGGAGGTCTATTGCATGAAAATTCATGGTTAAATGAGTTATTCGTATAGTCACATTCTAAATGCTCTCTTTCTATATCTGCTATATTTAACGGATAACTAGAAGTTGGGTCAATGTGATTAATGAAAAAATGAAAATCATAATTAGTGGATGGATTCGGGGTAAAAAAGACCGTATCCAAGATGCATTCAGAAGTATCAATAGGTGTGTTTAAACTATAATTCCCTATGTATACTGCGGCAGCATTTATATATGGGTCTCCATCATATAATTCCACACTGAGGTTCCCTGACAACATCGCATCTCCTTGATTACAAATTTCCAATGCTATCCCATAATCAGGACAATTATCATATATGATCCCATCAATTCCTACCCCGTTTGAGAGGTTCATTATTAAATCAGCTGAAGGAATTTTATCTGGCGGAAGTGGAGTGAAAGGCCCTTGCTGACTTTGAAAATCGTTATAAACCCTATAATTCTCTTGCATGACTGCAGGAATGGTTCCATCATCATTCACATTTGTAGTGGAATACGCCTGAGTATTCCAAATCTTTCGAGAGGGACCCCATGGATCACCTGACGACTTAAAAATATGAAGTCCTTCTCCTAAGCTTCCGTTTGAATCACTTATTGTTAAAATATTTGCTTGCCCATCTCCATTAGCATCTACAATTACTGGATATTCCATACCAGTTTCACTCGTAATAGTGGATGCCCCTGAGTTATATATTTCTTCAGCATTTCCAAATGTATCGGCATCTCCCCTAAATATTCTCAACGCTGTTTCCCCTCTATAGACAATTTCTTTCTTTCCATCATAATCAAAATCAAAAAGGGTTACTTGAGTATGAGCTGATGGATCTACTATAGCTAGTGACCATAAGTTGGAAAAACCTAAGACGGTGGCATTCGAGTTTACAATATCATCTATTACCTTGAGACTATTATATTGTATATATACAAATTCGGGTTCTGGATCATCATCAAAATTGCCTATGGAAGCCCTACTAATTCCAAGCGGCCCACCTATGCTCTCTTCTGCAAAAATGGTAGTTGTTTGAAGGTCCCATGCTAGTAAACCATTGTTTTCATGATTCCCCACGACTGCATCTACATCCCCGTCTAAATCTAAATCTGCTAATGATACTTTTGTTTGATCATTCCAAAGGGCAGAATGAGTCGCTATCTCTCTTATTAAATTCCATGCATTTGTAGAAAAGTCATATCTATAAATACTTACTCCTCTGATGAGCTCTACATTTCCTTCGTTCCCGTTATTACCTACATCGGCATCAGCGGAATAAGCATATAAGCCTTTAGCTCCATTAATTCCACCTTCGATAGATGGAAGCACTCCAGCATACTGTGCTCCAGTAATAGAGTTGACCATAAATCCACCATTAGGAATAATTTCAGGAATCCCATCTTGGTTTAGATCTATAATATCCAGATGTTTTGCATCTGCAGTAGCCACTCCTTCAATGGACCAGACTTCTACATATGCAGAACCATTAAATTCAATTCTTTTAATTCCTTGAGGATCTGGAGAAGCCGTAGTCTTTCCATAAGCTACAAAGATGTCAATGTACCCATCACTATCTACATCTCCTAGAGCTATGTTTCCTGCTTTATTGGCAAATGAAGAAGTTGGAAAAGAATATTCTGCTTCTATAGAACAATCGACTCCACTAATGATCATCAGCTTATCAAACTGATGATTGATAAGTAGTATTTCTACCTCTCCATCCCCATCGACATCTCCTGCTATAGGCGATGAATATGCAGAAGGAGCTGATAACACTGCACTACAATGTATTTCTGGATACATGACTGTAAAATCTTGCTCTACCCCTTGCACAAAACAGTCTACGGTTTCCTGACAATCTGGATCGAACGCGTCAATGAGCCCATCCCCATCATCATCTATACCATTAGAACAAATTTCTATCGGAGGCATAAACGCTCTATTGGATAGAATGCTATTATCCCCTGCCTTACCAATTAGGAAAGCTAAGGAAAACAAAATGGTTAAATGTATTTTGCTAAGTTTCATACAACAGTTTTCATCCCATTTAGGATGAATTTTCGCCTTTTTTACTCATTACAATACTGTATTTAATGCCCTTAGGTTACAGTTTAAATCAAGTTTATCAGAGTATAAAAAAAAAGCTGCGATTAGCTATTTATTTTAGTATTCTAACTATTTTAGCATTCACGATATGATTTTAGCTAACAACATAAAATTCTTACGAAAGAAAAAGGGGCTTACACAAGCACAATTCGCTGACAAAATTGGCGTTAAACGCTCTTTAATAGGCGCTTACGAAGAAGGGAGGTCTGAACCGAAATTGAGTTTACTTCAAAATATTTGTCAGTATCATAAAGTATCAATCGATGAGATTTTAGCTAAAGATTTTGAAAAAAAGAAAGCTTCAGCTCTTATTGAGGGAGATCGTCTAAGAATACTTCCAATTATAGTCGATAGAAAAACAGATGAAGAACAAATGCCCTTGGTTCCAGTAAAAGCTTCTGCTGGTTACGCTCTAGGCTATGGAGATGCGGATTACATTGGTGAATTACCTCACTTCAACCTTCCTCTTGCTGAGATTAGCTCTCAAAAATCTTATCGTGTATTTCAAATCGAAGGTGATAGCATGCTTCCCATTCATTCAGAATCTTATATCATCTGTGAATACATTCAAGACTGGAACACTATAAAAGATAACCACTGTTATGTCGTAGTTACCCAGGAAGATGGGGTTGTATATAAGCGATTAGAAAATCATATTACGGATAAACAAAAAATTAAACTCATTTCAGACAACACTGATTATGATCCTTATTACCTAAATATTAACCAACTAGTGGAAGTATGGAAAGCCATTGGCTATACCACGTTTTCACTCCCTGAGTCGCAGCCAGTTCCGTCTGGGATGCAAGCACTCATTTACCAAGTGGCGGAACTGAGAAAAGATGTACTCAATTTAACCAAGTCTCCTAAAGATTAATACAGGTATTTCTGATAATTAAAAATTAGAACGACATTGAAATTGAACAATCAAAAGAAAAATGGTTCTAGGGCCCTCTAGAATAAATGCTTAATCGTAAGTATTTCTGTTTTTCCGTTCATTGCTTTGCAATGAAAATCCGCTTTGTCCATTCAGGAAAATAGACAATAATAAGTTGCTCCGCTTTCATTTCAAAGCGTGATACAACAATGTGTTTTTATGCCATAAAACTTTTTAATGAAGGCAATGATTGCCTTCATGCTGGGAGAGCTATGCATAAAATTATAAAAGCAAAATAGCTTAATCAAGACAAACATGCAAAGAAGCATCATGCACATGGATTTAGACACATTTTTTGTGTCTGTAGAAAGACTCCTTAACAGAGAGCTTATAGGAAAACCTATACTTGTAGGAGGAGTCACTGATAGAGGAGTAGTCGCAGCTTGTAGCTATGAGGCGAGAACATTTGGTATTCATTCAGCTATGCCCATGAAAATGGCAAAAAGTCTATGTCCTGAAGCAATTATAGTGAAAGGAAACTCAGCAAATTACATGCAGTTCTCTGACATGGTCACAGACATCATTAAGGAGGAAGTACCTCTTTATGAAAAGACATCTGTAGATGAGTTCTACATCGATCTTTCTGGAATGGACAAATTCTACGGATGTACCAAATTTGCTTCGAACCTTAGGCAACGAATTATAAAAGAAACACACCTCCCTATTTCTTTTGGGTTATCGAGTAATAAAACTGTTTCTAAAGTAGCGACGGGAGAAGCTAAACCGAATAATGAACTCAAACTTCTTAAGGAAGATGAAAAACCATTTTTGGCTCCACTGTCTGTAAAAAAGATTCCTATGGTAGGAGATAAAACTTACCAAACTCTTCGGCACTTAGGCATTCGGTACATTAAAACGGTTCAAAACATTTCTCCGGAACTAATGCAAGATGTACTTGGAAAAAATGGCCTCTCCATATGGAAAAAAGCAAATGGCATTGACCATTCTCCTGTAGTACAGCATTCAGAACGAAAATCTATTTCCTCCGAACGCACCTTTGACAAAGACACTATAGATGTGGTCAAACTCAAAGGGATAATGCTAGCCATGGCTGAAAACTTAGCCTTTCAACTCAGAAGAGGAGAAAAACTCACTTCATGCATCACAGTTAAAATTAGATATTCTGATTTCAGCACTTATACGAAGCAAATCCGAATTCCTTACACTTCTGCTGATCATCTTATTATTCCTAAAGTCATGGAGCTCTTCAGTAAAATCTACAACCGTAGATTATTAGTAAGACTTATTGGAGTTCGATTCAGTCATATGGTTGGTGGAGCTTATCAAATTAACCTTTTTGAAGATACTGAAGAACAAATGAATCTCTACCAAGCGATGGACAAAATGAGAGAACGCTATGGAGATAGAAGTGTCATCCGTGCTGCCGGAATTGATGCCAGAACCATTAGCCGATTCAATCCTTTCAAAGGAGAACCACCACCTCTTTTAGCGAACAGAAGAAGCTGACGATTTACGATTTACGATTTACGATTTACGATTTACGATTTTAAAACTGTTTCAATATAAACCACTAAAATAAGATGAATTCAGAAATACTTAAAAACAGAACTCAAAAACTTGCCATTTCTATCGCACTTTTTTGCGAAACCTTACCACAACGAGATTGTTTTAGAACATATTCAAGACAATTGTACAGATGTTCTAGCTCAGTAGGGGCTAATTATCGAGCTGCATGTAGAGGCAAGTCCACAGCAGACTTCATAAATAAACTGAAAATTGTAGAAGAAGAATGTGATGAAAGTATGTACTTCTTAGAACTCATAATACTACTAGATGTATCACTACAAAACACAACTAAACCTCTACTAAAAGAAGCAAATGAAATTCTCTCAATCATCGTCTCTTCAATCAACACATCAAGAAAAAATCGTAAATCTTACGTCAAATCAATCTAACATGTACTTGAACTGTCATACTTACTTCTCACTACGTTATGGTACTATAAAACCAAAAGAGCTGCTGACTCAACTTTCTGAAGCCGGAGTAAAAAAGTTTGTGCTTACCGATATCAATACTACTTCAGCATGTTTGGACACCATACGTATGTCTCAAAACATGGAAATCGAAGCAGCTATAGGTGTTGACTTCCGAAACGGAGCGCATCAATGCTATGTGGGTATTGCTCAGAACAATCAGGGTTACTTTCACTTAAACAACCATCTTTCAGATCACTTACACCATGACAAGTTTTTTGATGAGCGATCTCCAGAACTAGAACATGTCTTTATTATTTATCCCTTTTCCAAAGTGAAAAATGCAAGCTGGATTCACCATTTACGCCCAAACGAATTGATAGGAATCTCTCTTCAAGATTTACCTTTCATTCGATTCTCTAACATTGCCACACAATTAAAAAACAAACTAGTCGTATTACACACAGTTACCTTCTCTAGTAAAAAACAGTTCAATGCCCATCGTTTACTCAGAGCCATTGATACCAATTGTCTATTAAGTAAACTACCTATTTCAGAAGCAGGAAATATCAATCATATGCTTTGCTCTCATGACCAGCTAAAAGAGAAGTACAATGATTTTCCACAAATCATCAAGAACAGTAAAAATATCTTAGAGAAATGCTCTATTCAATTCGAATTTGGTGTTGATCAACCTCATAAAAATTTGACCACCTACACAGCATCTGAAGACGAAGATTTCAAGCTGATAAAAAAACTATGCGAACAAGGGTTGAAGTACCGGTACCCAAAGTCAGACCGATCAATTCTAGATAGAATTGAAAAAGAACTCACTATTATTCGAGAGAAAAAATTTCTTTCCTATTTCTTAATCAACTGGGACATTATAAGTTATGCCAGAAAGAAAGGTTACTTCTATGTTGGCAGAGGTAGTGGAGCCAATAGTGTAATTGCCTACTTATTAAGGATCACTGATGTAGATCCCATTGATCTAGACCTCTATTTTGAACGATTCATTAATCTTTATAGACAAAACCCTCCTGATTTTGATATCGACTTTTCCTGGCTTGATCGAGATGATATCACCCGCTATATCTTCGAACGATTCAACCATGTGACTCTCTTAGCTGTTTACAATACGTTCAAGCATAAAGCAATGGTACGAGAGCTAGGAAAGGTTTTTGGATTGCCTAAACATGAAATAGATCTACTGAGTTCTGGAAAATTCAGATTGAGCAGTCTAGACCATATTTCTCAACTAGTATTAAAATACAGTAAGCTCATAGATGGATTCCCTAACTACCTGAGTATCCATTCTGGAGGTATCTTAATTACTGAAAAGTCTATGCGTCACTATACAAGCACTTTTATGCCCCCAAAAGGATATCCCACCACTCAATTTGACATGGTCATCGCAGAAGATGCGGGGCTCTATAAGTTCGATATCTTGAGCCAACGAGGACTTGGGAAGATAAAAGATGCCATAGAAATAGTGCGTTACAATCGTCCTTCTGAAGCTCCCATAGACATTCATGACATGAAGCGATTTAAGCATGATGAGGGCATTAAACATATACTTAGAAACGCCGAGGCCATTGGCTGCTTTTACGTGGAATCTCCTGCCATGCGTATGTTACTGAGAAAACTTCAAGTAGATGATTATTTAGGATTAGTAGCAGCTAGCTCCGTGATTCGTCCAGGAGTCGCTAAAAGTGGTATGATGAGAGAGTACATTTTGCGCTTTAGAAATCCCGAAAGGAGGAAAGATGCTCATCCTGTATTGCTAGACATTATGCCAGAAACCTATGGAGTAATGGTATACCAAGAAGACGTCATTAAAGTAGCCCATTACTTTGCTGGTTTAGATTTAGGAGAAGCTGATGTCCTACGTAGAGGCATGAGTGGAAAATTTCGTTCCAGAGAAGAGTTTGATAAAGCTAAAAATGCATTTTTCACAAAGGGACATGCTAAAGGACATCCAGCAGAGTTGGTAGCAGAAGTCTGGAGACAAGTAGAAAGCTTTGCAGGCTACGCTTTTGCTAAAGGACATTCCGCTTCTTATGCTGTAGAAAGTTACCAAAGTCTCTTTTTAAAAACATATTACCCTTTAGAATACATGGTGGCTACCATTAATAATTTTGGAGGCTTCTATCATACTGAATTATATGTACACGAAGCCCGAATGCAGGGTGGCGAAATTCATCCCCCATGTGTCAATAATTCCAATGCAGAAACGGTGATCTATGATAAATCTATATTCTTAGGATTCGCTTTAATTAAAGCTCTGAATCATCAGGCTATAGAAACGCTATTAAAAACACGTACAAAAGGAGGCATATTCACCTCTTTTCATGATTTCACTGAGCGTGTCAACATCAGCTTAGAGCAGATCAGCTTGCTTATACGTATAGGTGCGTTTAGGTTCACAGGGCTGGGTAAGAAAGAATTACTCTGGAAAGCACACTTAGGTATCCATAAGCGACCACAAGACCTTTCTTTAAAACTACCACTGGAATCTGATCCAAGATCATTTGAATTACCTCCGCTATATACCGCTGAATTAGAAGATGCATTTGATGAAATAGAACTTTTAGGGTTTCCACTTCGCAATCCATTTTCGCTACTCAAAGATGGAGTAGCGGGACATGTTATGTCTAAGGATTTACCGAATGCTCTAGGAAAAAATGTGACTGCTGTAGGCTATCTGGTCACTGCAAAAAACACAATAACAGCTAATGGACGTGTTATGAATTTCGGCACATTCATAGATGAGGAAGGAGAATGGTTAGACTCTGTTCATTTTCCTCCTGTAGCCGAGCGTTATCCGTTCAGAGGAAGAGGGATTTATCTCATTTATGGAAAAGTAATCGAAGAATTTGGATGTTATCATATAGATGTCGAATTCCTTAAAAAGCTATCTATTGTCACTGATCCTCGATTTGACGACGCTCGAACTACCAATCGAATCAACTTGTATTCAAATAAAAGACAAAGACAGTTGACAAGTTGAGTCATCAATCAAAAACCATAAAACCACCTTAGAACTATGAACGCAAGAAACTCAACAATAAAAGGACGTGGCGCTCAATCAAAACCACATAATAAATTCGAAAAACATACGTACGAATGGGACTCTGAATTTTTAGAATTTGCCCACTTGGAAGGAGAAGAAATAGAAAGTGCACAAACAAAGTTTATCGAAGTTCATCCAAAAACAATTGTCAATCCTGTAAACAGTCCTGATGTACCCTTCAAATGGAGTATTAATCCATATCAAGGTTGTGAGCATGGTTGCGTCTATTGTTATGCCAGAAATTCACATGAATATTGGGGATACTCTGCAGGAACCGATTTTGAAAAAGTGATCTTAGTAAAGAAAAAAGCAGCAGAATTATTGCGCAAAACATTGGCTAAAAAGTCATGGAAACCCAATATGATTTCTATTAGTGGAAATACAGATTGCTATCAGCCTATAGAACGGAAGTACCAACTCACAAGACAACTATTACACGTACTCAATGAATGCAATCATCCTGTTGGTTTGATCACTAAAAATGGGCTCATACTTCGTGATTTGGATCTGCTTAAAGAGCTCAATCGAAAGAACCTTTTGAGAGTTACTTTATCCATCACCACACTAGACGATGAATTAAGAAGACATTTAGAGCCCAGGACAGCAAGTATAAATAAACGTTTAAAAACACTTTCAACGCTTATAGAAAATGGAATTGATGTTCACGTTAACATGGCTCCAATCATCCCTGATTTAAACAGCCACGAAATTCTAAAGTTAGCTGAAGAGGTTGGCAACAGAGGCGCGTACAGACTCACGTATATTATGGTACGACTAAACGGACAAATTGGAGATATTTTTTCAGATTGGATTCAAAAAATGTACCCAGAAAGAGCTGAAAAAGTACTCAATCATATCAAAGAAACACATGGAGGGAACCTAAATAATAGTACTTGGAAACAACGCATGTCTGGTTCAGGAAACATAGCTCAGCAGGTCAAGGATCTAATGTCCATAGCCAATAGGAAATACATTACTCAAAAGGAGTTCGAACCGCTTGATTTATCCATTTTTACGCGCCCCCGATTCGATGGGCAACTTGGGCTATTCTAAATCTTAATACTCATATTTAAGCGAGTATTAAGATGCATTAAAAGAATATCTCCCATGCACGTCAAAGACAAAAAGGAATCATCACTATGAAACTTTGCCAAGTCCTGAGCTAAGTGTTCTATCTTTTCATCCACACTTATGACTTCCTGTCTCATGCACAATATAAGTTCTCTCAGCTGATACTCCGAAACGGAAATTCTTCTTCGAACCAACGATCGTTCTTCATTCTGATACTGCAATATACTTTGTTCATTAAGTACTTCTTTCACCATAACCACAAATGGCCTGTTCTCTCTAAAAAATTGCGGCGTATAAATGGGCAGTTTTCCTTCAAACGTTTGCTGGTCAAAATCAATTGATCTCACTCGATACTGCATCTGATCAAAATCAGGCGTCATATCGATAATGAAATTATAAGACCGCATATCCCCCAATAATCTAATAAAACAACGCTCATTAAACTTTACAAATTCCTTCGCTAACCTTACCTTATTGTGGTTCTCATTTATAAGATTTTTCGTCAAAAACTGATCTCCTGGAATACCAATAATATGCTCTTCTATTAGAGTAGATTCATTGACCAAGTAATTCACTTTATTCGGAGAAATTAGTTGTTCTAGTTCCAACCCATAAACACGTGAAGAGTCCGCTCTTTTGATGTAATAATAATCGTAATTATCATTGATTAGGTTCTTCACCTTAATCCGGAAAGGTTTAGAATTTCCGAATAAGCAATAGTCGATCCTATCTATTTTCAGATGAACTCTGGCTGAATCATCTAAATCACCAGTAAGCTGCAGGTAGATTCTCAGTAAAGCAGCATGAATCTCGTCTTGCTCATAATGAGCATACATGCTCAACCTCCACAAGGTATCATTGTCATTTTCATCGTAAACAGGAAATGACTCATTGAATCGGAGAAGTGCTTCATAAGTGATATCTAAAGCTCTATATCTAAGGTGCTTTTTCAGATAAACGACCAATTCCTCTCCAATTTTATAGGAAGGTTTTTTTGTACTTATTTCATTCATTTCCTTTTTCTCTCTCATGAAGATATACGTCTAAATGGCTTGAAATTAGCGTTAATACAGAATACTAACAAACTACAAAAGGCACTGTACAATGTGCCTATTATCTATTTAGTATAAATATATTGAACTTGTTATCGCTCTTCACCATGATATATGAAATTCTCAGGGAAATTTACTCTAACCTAATCCTTGAGTAAAACAATCTTTTCGATAGCAGTCCCTTTTGAATGCTTAATTTCAACGAGGTAGTTCCCTTCAGATAATTCACGAGTATCAATTGGAATTTCATGGGTTCCTGCCGAATACTTACCCCCTTCTTTTCTTAGAACAACAGTTCCATTAATACTTTTTATACTGAATTCTAATTCGGTAGCAAAACTGCTATTGAACTTAATAATCAGTTGCTCTCCAATAATCACTGGATTCGGGTATGGTCGTTCCAATTTTATAGAAGGAGATAATAAATGCTCATCAAGGTTTCTTACATCATTCAAGTCGACTTTCGAAAAAAACACGTCCAGATCACCATCATTAGTTCTCCCATCGGACCAGATAGTAAATATATGTGTGGAAGATGTAGCAATAGAATTGTACTCGCCTACACCAAATGTCGTATCTCCATTTGTTATTGCATTATGATCTGAGCTCATAGAACTTAATTTCATAGAAGGAGAAAAGCTCTGTCCTCCATCAATTGAAGATATAGCATAGAAATCCGTCTCAGAGTCATTGACAGGATCAATTCTTCTATCATACCAGGATAAACACAACACTCCTTCTGAATTTACGTCGATAGCAGAAAAATACTGATGGCTGCTTGAAACATTATCATCATTCACAATTATAGGTGAAGACCAGGAAGCTCCTTGGTCATCACTATAACTAAGGTATATATTCATCCCTTCTTCAGTATTACCCTCAACAAAATCTGTCCAAGTAATGTATGCTCTTCCTTCATATGTGCCACCGGATTTATCTATAGCCATTTGCAGACTGTTTTGTAATCTACTGCTATTTCCTGGAGCAAACCCAACTACATCAACCAATGGATTACCATTTCCATCATACATAAATACATCAGCTATAGCCACTTCCTGAGAGAAAGTCTCAGAACCATCATTGGACTTTACAGACACAATTTTATAAGAATTATCTTCCCCTCGTGTCAAAAAGCCTATAACAATCGTTCCATCATTGGTCACATCCATAGCAGGATTCTGAACAAACTCAAAACCAGACACTTGAACAGTATGATTCATCCCAATTGTTCCATCCGGATCTATCTTTACAATATGAATATCTGGCTCATTCTCAGGATGGAAGTAGCATAAGTAAATTGTTCCATAGTAAGGAGAAGAGGGAGAATTATCTCTTTTAATCCATTGTCTATCTGCTGCCAGACCATCTAAAGTCAGCAATTGACTATTCCAATTCTCTCCATTATCAGTAGAAGTTGCGAAGTACATTTCCAACGTGTTTCCAAAATCCAAATAAGTGAAATATGCCGTATTATTATCTCCATACGTTAATACCGGATCTGCAACTCCCTGCCCTAATGAGACTTCCTGCCAGGTAACACCTCCATCGTTACTATTAAATAAGATGATTGGAGAATTCCCATTCATTGAAGCAACGATTAGTTCATTCTCATTATTCGGATTAACTGTGATAGTTAACTCCGACTGAAGATTAACTTCTTCAGAGATGACGCTATCCTGAGCATATCCAATCTTTGAAAATGTCATTATTAGAATTAAAAAAACAGTGCAATATCTTATCATGGTTAATCGATTGAATTTAAGAAATACAAAAATAGACCTATTTTAAACTAGCTACAAGTATAATAAAAAGGGAATCTGTTCTCAATTCAACTTTTCAAAGTCCAAACTAAGATCAATAAAATCTTGAATGCATCTCCGTATGTTTACCTAAGTAGTATAACTTCAGTTAAAGCCTTATTATCTGTGAGGGTTCCGAATAGTTTTTGTTTCTCGCTGATAATACTAATTACAGATCGATTTTTTATCTGGTAACTATTGACTCAACCCCAAACAAACACTAATCCTAAGTTTTTGGTAAAGCTTCTGAATAAAGATTTTACTACAAACTAATTCGAAGGTACTTATTGAGCTATCTGACAGATAAGTGTAAAACTTAAAAATCAATACGTTAAATTAAACATTCTGAAAAAAATCAGGAATTGATTCTGGAAACTTCTCCTAAAATGGATTGAAGAACGCTTCATTTATCACAAACTCTTCATCCGTCAATGTCATTAAAAAGGCGATCAGTGCGCTTTTATCTAAATCGGATAACTGAAGTCCTCCTGTCGTATATTTCATAAAAGGATCTATGGTCACAGAAGCCTGTCCTCCAGAATTATAGTGGTCGATCACTTGCTCTAATGTCTGAAATCTTCCGTCATGCATAAACGGGGCTGTGTACGCAAGATTACGTAAGCTAGGTGTCTTAAAGAGCCCCATCTCTAGCTCATTTCCAGAGACTCCTCCAAAACCTAAGTCTTCGAACTCTGCATCAAGACCATTATTATGTGGTAAGAAATCCGTAAAACTCATGTTTCCAAATCCATGACAATGAAAACAATCAGCACCCCATTGTCCTCCATTTCCATCTTGAGGATCCCCTCCTTCACGAATAAACAAGTCCAATCCTCTCTCTTCCAGAGCAGTCATTTCATATTGCCCCAATCTATACTTGTCGTAATTAGACCCTGCTGAAATCATTGTTCTAAGAAACTGAGCGATTGCTTTCGCTGCTTTTTCTTTAGTGATTTCGGATGATCCAAAGGCCTTACTGAACTTATTAGGATAAAAATTATCTTCTCCCAGCTTAGCTATCACCTCTTCCCATGAGATATTCATTTCAATAGGATTCTCTACAGGCTGCAATATCTGTTCCTCTAGAGTTAAAGCCCTACCATCCCAGAAAAAATTCTGTGCCCAACCCAAATTGAAAAGTGGCATTGCCTGACGATCTCCCACTAACCCTTGTGTTCCTTCAGAGAATTGATTTGGATCTGAAAAAGCGTTCTCTGGAAAATGGCATCCCCCACACGATAGTGTATTGTCTTCACTCAACTTCACATCCCAAAACAAGTGTCTTCCTAAATCAATACCCTCTACGGTCAGTGGGTTATCTGGAGGGATATCCATAGGCGGAAAAAACGGAGGGATATCCAGATCATATGGCGTAGCTAGCCCCACAGAAGTCCTACATTCTTCCTCCTCTCCAAATCCATCTCTGCATTGCAACGTAAACATTGCAATCATCGCTAGAGAAACTATGTAAATAATTCGCTTCAATTGATCGGTTTTAATTGTGGGTTATTTATAAACTCATTGTCTGTTAGCGACTTTAAAAACGCTAATAGTTGGCTTTTCTCCTGTTCGGTCAATTCCAAAGGTACGACTAATTCAGACTGGTTTTCATGACCTAAACCTCCAGAATTGAAGTGCTCAACGACTTCCTCCAATGTTCCTATACTGCCATTATGCATATATGGAGCGGTCAACTCAATGTTTCTCAATGTAGGAGTCTTGAATTTTCCTTTATCGGCCTCATCGTTGGTTATTCTATACCTACCCTCATCTTCATACGTCAAATAGAGTCCGATATTGTGAAAACCACCATCCGTGAAATTATGTCCCGAATGACAAGTACCACACTTTAGCTGCTCACCAAAGAATAATTCCCTTCCTACTTCTTCCTCCTCAGTCAATTCAAGTCCTTCATTCAAAAATTGATCATATCTGCTATTTCCCGTAATCATTGTTCTTTCAAAGCAGGAGATGGCTCTTGTAATTACATAAATGTCTATCTCTCTATTATAGGCTAACTTACTTAACCCGTTTAAAGTAGCATCGGATCTTAAATCCGACTCTATTTGAACTACATCATGGGCAAACTCATTTTCATCCCCAATTGGAGCCAGAATCTGAATTTCTAAATTTGGCACTCCCCCTTCACCGAACAAACGCTCTTGATAAACCACATTCCCCAAAGTGGGTGCATTTCTTTTTCCCAGCCTCCCTTCTATTCCCTCAGACACCCGTAACCCATCTGAAAAAGCCAATTCCTGATGGTGACATGAAGCACAACTAATAGTGTTATCCGCACTTAATCTTGTATCATAAAATAGCCTTCTACCTAATTCCACCCTCTTCACTGTGAGTTCATTGTCCTCAGGGAAATCAATCGCAGGAAAATGCGCAGGAATTTCTAAAATATAAGGGGAGTCTGCTTCAACGCATTGAGAAACCTCATCATCCTTGCAGCACATAAATACAAGAGAAAAACATCCTATGATCCACCAATTTTTCACTCTACAGTAAAACTCTGATTGAAGTTATTGATAAATTCTTCAGCCAGGCCAAAGTCTCCTCCAGTATGAGTTTCACCATCATCTCTAATGTCAATCTGGGTTTGCCCGTCAAAGAATTTTTCCATTTGAATTGTTACTTGAATTTCTGTATCAGTTTGAACTTGCGTTGCAATGTCAATATCAAACTCATGCTCAAAATAAAATTCATCTGCTCCCGTATGAAATGCAAATGGATAGAGATAAACAGGCTCAATAACATCTGTAGTATCTGCCTTTCCATCGAATTTGGTGAAAATATAACCAGTATTCCAACTCCAATGCATTCCTTGGGCACCCTGAACACTTAACGGGTGGTCGTTTGGCCATGTACTGGGGTCGTAATCTACATTGTACTCGGAAGGCACTCCGGTCGCAAACTTCAATTGGTCATAAGAATTGTTATCAGGAATTGAGTAGGACAACGACACCGCTCCTTCATCAAAACTCAACAACTCTACTTCAGATAGCTCCAAATCTTCTCCATCTGAAGAAATTCGAATGTTAGAAATGAACGTTTTGAAATTAAACTGAAGAAGTCTATTACCGAACTGATCCTCATATTCTGAGGCTGCTTGAACAACTTCTCCACTCCAAGTGGGAACGAAAGTAATCTTCAGAGAAGAACGACTTTCGGGCAAAGAACAACTTACCTCTGGATCATCATCATCTTTACAAGATGAAAAAACGATTGCTAAGCAGCATAAAACAAGGAAATAATTTACTTTTTGCATTTCTTCTTTAAAGTTACTTCAAATATGATTTATTCCGTATCGATTGTAGCAGCAACTTTGTCCGCGATCAGATTAGTTAGGTCCGAATCTCCATGAGTTCCTTCCAGATTTAGAAAGTCTGCCCCAGTATAAAATGCAGACACATCAGCTATCAAATGTATACGAGCATGATCTGAATCTGCATCTTGATGCACTTCTAATATCATTTCTCTGCTTAAAGCATCAGTCGCGCAATGAATTGAAATCGCATTATCTGGAACACCATCATCATCAGTATCCACGGTTGCTTCCGTTTTAATGAATTTATATCCTGATGCAGGATCCCATCCCCAATGCATAGAAGCATCATTTAAAGGAGCTTCTGCTTGCGTAGGATCTTCATGGTTGACTACGTCATTTAGTCCTAATAACATATGAATTTCATGAATATGAGGGAATGAAGAAGTTCCCACTGAATACGAATTAGACGAACCTCCAACATCCACCAAAATGGTCTTATCCAACATGTCTGTATCACCTCCATCATCGTGCAACATTATGTCTGATAAATAAAAACGAATTTCACTGAATTCAATGGCTACACCATTTAAGGTATACGTAGTATTATAAGCAAATGGCTCATCGCCCATTTTAAACTCAAATTCCAATTCTACCTCAGAATCACCAGAACCACCTCCATGAGAATGACTCGGCTCGCACTTATTGGAATCGTCATCTTTATCACATGAGGTAAAAACGAATGCGATGAATAATGTTATTAATGCACAGGTTAAATATTTATGTTTCATTTTCTTTCTATTAAATAATTGATGCCCAACTGAAAATGCTCTTTCAGGGGCACTATTTTTAAATCGTTTATTGTTTGTTTAACTGGAGTCACTGCCATCGCATAAAACTCCAAATTCCCAATGTTTACATCGGCTCTAAGAGCTCCCGATATAACTATTCGATCTGTGCCTTCTTGTGGCTGTTCTCTTTCTGTGTCCTCCCACTGTTTTTCTGACTGAACACCTATCCCTAATGAAAAGCTAAGATCATCTTTATTCCACCTATAACTAATTAGTCCCAATGTGGTATAAACATCTCCAAACTTGTACTCTGTCAAGTTTTCTGTGTTCTTTTTATACAATTGAGAAACTACTAACCCTATATTCTCAGATCCTATGTAAACTTCCGAACCTAGTATAAAATCATAGCTTCCTGAACCTAACTGGAAATCATGGTCTAAATACTTACCCTGATACTTTACACGTGTATTTCCCAATGGGAACTTCACTCCAGCTCTTAAGTTCAACATTAGCTTCAATTTTCTTTCAGAAGAAGCCAAAAAAGGTCTGTATTCGACAAATGCGGTTGGGTCGCCAATTCCTTGGCTCTCTTCTCTCAACTCTCTATTTTGAAATCTGAGGTTTGACTTAAAGGGTAGCGTCCCAAACAATGCAAACCTATCAGAAAATCTATATCTGCCTCTTAGTTCTAAAGTGGCGTAGGTTTCCGACAATAAATCAGTGGAATATAGACCATCCAAATGGCCTAAATGTTTCAAAAAAGGCAAACCTGACGGAATCTCGCCTTCTAATACCCTTTGGTTAAAATGTACTCCAAGTGTATGCCTAAAATCATTAGGTTGAATTCTACTAAAAGCGGAACATATATCACAGGCTCCTGCACTAGCAGATACACACACAATCAAAAACACATTTAAAAAATGTTTCATTAATTATAAATTGTAATTGTAATTGTAAAATCTATTGAATCGGATTTTAAATTACGACTGCAGGGGGGTGATCAATGGATTCACAGTTCCCTTTGAGTAAAGAGAATCTAGAGAAGTCTTTATACTCTATTAGAAGAGGTTTTGCACTCTTCTTTTCTTCTAATTTTTTACTTTGAAACCAGTTCAATAGTTCTACAGAGTTTACAAAACTAATTTCCATATCACTAGCAGAAGGATCTACCTTTGAAAATTCCGCAGCCAAATGACACGATCCTTTACAACAGGAATCCTTTACGTCCTTTTCCACACACAATTCAGATACAATATACTCGTAGTTGTACTCAAAATGTGAAAGTACAAGCGTATTCAACGATAAGCTGAATACGATTAAAGAAGATATTATGAATGATGCCAATCTGATCATTAAGACTACAAAGATAATCAGCGCTGCGCAAAAAAAGAGGGCATAGATCACCTTTAACACTCTAAAATATTATTCCTATTTCTCACTTTCGGTCAAAGCGACAAGATATCCATTGCTTAAATATGCTCGGTTATCCGTTGGTATCTTCTAAGTACTTCTCTATAAGTTCTTCGAGATTTGGTTTTGGGACAACTCCTTGGAATCTTTCAACCATGTTCCCATTGTGAATCATCAGTAGAGTCGGTATTGACTTAATTTTAAAATGCTGACTAAGCTTAGGATTGCTTTCTGTGTTGATTTTGGCTATCAATGCTTTCCCATCATATTTTTCAGCCAGTTCGTTAATAATTGGTCCTACTATTTTACAGGGGGTCACACCAGTCTGCATAGAAGTCTAACAACACAGGAATTTTTGACTCCAACACTAAGTCATTAAAGGTATCATCTGTTATATGAGGAGCTTCAAACTTTGATTTCTTTTTCCAGAACATTTTCTTTTTAATTAGTAAATAGGGCTAAGTTCTAATTAGCACAGCATTTTGTTTAAACAGTTCGAAGAGTTGGTATCCCTGATCGGCTAAGAGTACTGCGATTAGCCATTGCTTTATGGTTTGCTTGCTCCCCTGTATTTTATCAGCGTATGCATACCAGTTGAGGTAGTTTTGCAGATACTTAGAGCTTACACCATTAAAGGGGAGTAAGAATTTTCGTAGCTATGCATGGGTATTGTTCACTTTTTGAAGATGTATGGTCTTATCTTTTTTATCTACATGGTCTTTAGCTAATAGTGCTTTATGTCTTAAAGAGGGTTTTCCCTTTGCATAAGCCTTGTAAGAAGGGTGCTTGTCGGTTATTAAGGTGGCATCATCTGCCAGTCTATGGTCTAGTACTTCTGAAATGTCTTGTTTGCTCAACCGTTTTGTTGCCACAGCTCTCAAGTATTTGCCTCCCTTACGTTCTACTGCTGTAACTACCTGAACTACGGTAATACTGTCTTTCCCTTGATTTCTTTTAAAATCACTCCCTCTCTTTCTCGGTGCTCTATCTAAATCCCTGTTCCCTTTGTTATTTAGGGCTAACTCTAACTCATCACACTCTACTTCATTAGAAAGCTCTACAGGTGCAAACTGTTCCAACGAGCTTAAAATCTTATGACGCCAATCAAAACTTGTCTGAATACAAATTCCCAGTTCCTTGGCAATCTTCTTTATCGGCATTCCCTGTTCCATGCATTTGAGATAAGCTTGCCACTTATTTTTTAGCTTTATCTCATACAAGGGAGTGCCTGGGGTTTCACTGTACCATTTTAAACAATCCTTGCAACTGTACATCGCCACTCCTTTTTGTTGACCTCTGCGATATACACTTGTACTACTACAATGAGGGCAGGGTTTTTTCTCGCGCTTTGATGAAACTTCTTTCGTTGCATCGACTAGAACTTTTCCTTGTAGTTCCTGATCCTGCAATAATTCCTCTAGCAATGCTTCTTGAGTCCCTAACGACAATCGTGAAAACAACTCCTTTATTTCTTTACTACTTACCATAAAACACAATATAACACCTTTATGTTGTGTTAACTAGAACTTAGCCGTAAATAGGAAATTGGCCTATTCGCTGTTCTTTTCAGCAAGTACAAATCTAAATTTTTCTAGAATTAATGTGTCACAAGACTCAAATTCCAAAATAGAATCTTTGGCTATAAATCGAATTTCAAGACTGTCTATCATATTGTTTAAATCTGATATATAAAGAGTGTCATTCGAAATAGAGTAATCTCCTTTACAAGAATAACCACCAAAACAACCTGACCACCAAGCCGCATAACTATTGTTATCATGTAATAGAATACCTGCTGACCCAGTAAGGCCAACATGTGAAGTATATAGCCTGGCACTAAAAAGCTCTTTTGGCTCTCTATTCATCCAATAAAGAAAGGAAATCGAAACAATTAGAACTAATCCTAAAACAATATATAAGCGCCTCATCATTTACAAATTAGGAGATTAAAAAAGCCCCCGAAAAAATCGAAGGCTCTAAATATCATTTCTAAATTGGCGCAGAATCTATAGCAGTGCTACAATTCAGAATTAACCATTCAGAATTAAAAAATTATTTCTTCCCTTTAGCAGTAGCAGAAAGATACTCTCGGTTCATTCTAGCTATATTGTCAAGAGAAATTCCTTTCGGACATTCTACTTCACATGCTCCAGTGTTTGTGCAGTTTCCGAAACCTTCTTCATCCATCTGATTGACCATACTGATCACTCTTTCTTTCGCTTCTACCTGCCCTTGAGGAAGCAGAGATAATTGAGAAATCTTAGCTGAAGTAAACAACATTGCGCTGGCATTCTTACACGTGGCAACGCATGCTCCACAACCTATACACGTAGCTGCATCAAATGCTAAATCGGCATCTTCTTTTGGAATCGGAAGCGAGTTGGCATCCTGTGTGTTTCCAGACGTATTTACAGAAACATATCCCCCAGCTTGAATAATTCTATCAAAAGCTGATCTATCAACCATTAAATCCTTAACCACAGGGAATGCTTTGGCTCTCCATGGTTCAATATAAATAGTGTCTCCATCATTAAAAGAACGCATATGCAGTTGGCACGTCGTCACATTCCTTCCAGGGCCGTGAGCTTCCCCATTGATAAACATACTACACGCTCCACAAATTCCTTCTCTACAATCGTGATCAAAAACCACAGGCTCATCACCTTTTTCTATTAATTGAGAATTCAAGACATCCATCATCTCTAAGAAAGACATATCGCCTTCAATTCCATCCACTTGGTAATCGACCATTTTACCTTTATCCTGAGATCCGTTTTGTCTCCAAATCTTAAGTAGTAACTTCATTTACTTCTTTTTTATGGTTTTGAATTTGCCTATTTGTAGCTTCTTTGCTTTACAGCGATGTCTTTAAATTCTAAGTGTTCCTTTTCCAATTCCTGCGCCCCTGACTCACCTGTCCATTTCCATGCAGATACATATGTAAAGTTTTCATCGTCTCTTTTTGCCTCACCCTTCTGCTCTCCGTCTAATTCCACTGACTCTTCTCTAAAGTGGCCTCCACAGCTTTCTGAGCGTTGCAATGCGTCCTTACACATCAGCTCTCCTAACTCAAACAGATCTGCAACTCTCCCCGCTTTTTCCAATTCTTGATTCACTCCATTCGCTACTCCAGGGACTCTTACATTTGCATAGAATTCTTCCCTCAATGCTTTAATCTCGTTTATTCCTTTTTGAAGATCTTCTGCATTCCTAGCCATTCCACAATTCTCCCACATGATTTTTCCTAATCTCATATGGAAATGATCTACGGGTTTAGTTCCTTTAGAGTTCAGGAATGTATCTATTCTAGACTTCGCCTCTTTTTCAGCTTCCATAAATTCTACCGAATCATTAGGGATAGTTCCTGTTCTAATGTCCTTAGAAAGATAATCTCCTATGGTATATGGAAGCACGAAATAACCATCTGCCAGCCCCTGCATCAATGCCGACGCACCTAATCTATTTGCCCCATGATCAGAGAAATTAGCCTCTCCGGCTGCGTAGCAACCAGGAATGTCTGTCATTAAATTATAATCTACCCATAGTCCACCCATTGTATAATGAACTGCCGGATAAATCTTCATAGGCATTTCGTATGGATTATCATCTGTAATTTTTTCATACATCTGGAATAAGTTCCCATACTTCGACGCTACTGCAGCCTTGCCTAATATCAAAATTTCTTCTTGAGATGGATTTTTATTTCCATCAATGAAAGCGGTTTCTTTTCCGTAACGTTGGATAGCAGATTTAAAATCTAAGAATACCGCTTCACCCGTTTTATTTACTCCAAAACCAGCATCGCATCTTTCTTTAGCTGCTCTCGAAGCCACATCTCTAGGAACTAAGTTCCCAAACGCAGGGTATCTTCTTTCTAAATAGTAATCTCTATCTTCTTCAGTTATGTCTGATCCTTTCTTTTTTTCTTGCTGAATAGCAATGGCGTCTTCCTTCTTTTTAGGAACCCAAATTCGACCATCATTTCTCAATGACTCTGACATTAATGTCAATTTCGATTGGAACCCTCCTGAAACAGGAATGCACGTAGGGTGAATTTGTGTAAAACATGGATTGGCCATATGCGCTCCTTTTTTATGCGCTTTCCATGCTGCGGTTACATTTGATCCCATCGCATTTGTAGAAAGGAAGAATACATTTCCATATCCTCCTGTAGCCAAGACAACGGCATGTGCTGAATGTCTTTGAATCTCACCAGTAACTAAGTTCCTGGCAATAATTCCTCTGGCCTTTCCATCCACCTTCACTAGCTCAAGCATTTCATGCCTGTTGTGCATCTCCACTTTTCCTTTGACTATTTGACGAGAAAGAGCTGAATAAGCTCCTAAAAGTAGCTGTTGACCGGTCTGACCTTTTGCATAGAAGGTTCTACTTACAAGTACTCCACCAAAAGAACGGTTATCCAAAAGACCACCGTAATCTCTAGCGAAAGGAACTCCCTGTGCTACACATTGATCAATAATATTTGCCGATACCTCAGCCAGTCTATATACGTTGGCTTCTCTAGAACGGTAATCCCCACCTTTTACGGTATCATAAAACAATCTATAGGTTGAATCCCCATCACCTTGGTAATTCTTAGCCGCATTAATTCCTCCTTGAGCAGCTATAGAGTGTGCTCTTCTTGGAGAATCTTGAAAGCAGAATGTCTTTACATTGTATCCTAATTCTGCCAATGAAGCTGAAGCTGAAGCCCCAGCAAGCCCTGTTCCAACCACAATAACATCAATCTGACGTTTGTTTGCAGGATTTACAAGGTCAATATCGTTTTTATACTTTGTCCACTTGTCTTTTAAAGGACCTTCTGGAATTTTAGAATCTAGTGCCATTGAATCTTTTTATTTAGTGGTTAAAGTTGAGTGATGTAATGATAAACTGCGATGAAAACAAACCCTAGTGGAACTAGGATCGAATAGATCAAACCAAATTTCTTGATCCCTGGAGTATACTTCTTACTTCTAGCACCCATTGATTGAAACGCTGATTCGAAACCATGATTCAGGTGAAGTGCCAAGAAAACAAATGAAACGATGTAAAGAATTAATCTAACAACATCTCCTTTGAACTTGTGTCTTAGTTCTTCATAATACCTCAAGTTTCCATCAGCATCCAAACCGCTCATATCTCCTTGAATAAATTTCACCGAGATTTCGTGCCACCAGAAATCATACAAGTGAAGTAATAA
This sequence comes from Flavobacteriales bacterium, assembly GCA_965224545.1. GTDB lineage: Bacteria > Bacteroidota > Bacteroidia > Flavobacteriales_D > Sanyastnellaceae > ASP10-05a. Next base: position 1,568,101 of record CBDCZM010000001.1, read on the forward strand.
GAAAAGAAGAATCGCTATTCCCGAAACAATCATGTTACGACTCATCCATGAAGCGTTTGCCCCGCCTTTGTAATTAGCATACTTCACTCCTCTTGAACTTGAGTTTTTTAATTCAAGAACAAATCCCATAGCAAAGTGAAAAATCACTCCGAAAAATAAAACGGGTTGTAATACCCCCTGAACTATTCCATTTCTCCCCATAAAGTGAGATACATCATTAAATGTATCCTGACTGAACACAGATAACATATTAATAGACAAATGCTGTAAGAGGAAAATAAGGAGGAAAAGCGCTGAAAGTGCCATAGCAAACTTTCGTGCGATTGAGGTTTTCAAGAGACCTTGGTTAGCCATTAAATGAGCTTTTTGGTTTGCGCGCAAATTTAAAGTCCAAACAAGTCACTGCAAAGCAAAAGGTCTATTTAGAATGATTATGTTATTAAGATGTGATTTCAATATCTTGAACAGTTCATTATAACCATTCTAGCTTTCTTATTTATTATAAGCTAACCTCTTAATGCTATGCTTCTACGAATAACCACATCAACAGCTTCGCCTGTTATCTTACTTTCTAACCATGAAATAATATCTAAGTAGAGAAATGGCCTACGTTCAAACTTATTTTCTCTAATTTTCTCCAGATTGACTTTGAGGCTCACAAAATCCTCCTTCATATCGGTCCTATCCATGTATACTGAGCTCCTCAAAAACTTCATAAATTCCATTTGAACTGGTTGAAGGTTTTTCATTTTAAGCAAAAACCGATATACAGACTTAATTCGGTAAAACAATAAGTCATCATTTCCAAGTTCAAAATGCGCCACCAGGTTAAGGATTCTTGCGAAAGACTGTACATCTTCTTTTAACGTCGAATCAGATTGATTAATAATTCTATTCAACATTCTAATGCAGGCCCTATTATCTCCACCACTAAAATAAATAGATCCTATTTTGTACCAAAAAACCATTAATCTATGGTGATCAAGCTCTCCTTCATGCCTCTCTATTTCTTGAGTAATTAAAATAACCTTATCCAATCGTTGAGAGAACTCTCCAGCCAAAATAATGGCGTTTAACATGGCGGTTCTAGAGTAGACAAAACAGATAGACCGCGAATTGGCATCTAAATTCTCCTCATGTCTTTCGATAAAATCGAGTAACTGCTTCAACATGACTGAATGCCTCTTGTTATCAACAGAATAAAACAGGACTGACAAACAATTGTGATACGCCTTGATCACACCTAATGGGTCTATCTCAACAAACTGCGGGTTCTTTCTAAACAACCACAACCATGATAACGCATACTTATATCCATACTTAAAATCCTGTTGAATATAATAGTACCATACATAACTCCTCGTCTTAAACAACTCACTGTAAAAAGATTCGGCTTGCTCATTTTTCTTTGGGATCTGATTGTGAAAAAAAATCTCGAATTCCAAGTGCTCTTCTTCACTCTTCACATGCCCAATTTGAAGGTATTTTTCATATAAATTTAATGACAAGTCAGACCAACTGGATTCTAATCTTATCTTCATACGTACTGAGTTCAGCTCCGTGGTCAATTGTTCCGCTCGCTTACTATGACTATATGTTACATGTCTAGATTCTATTTTCTTTTCAAACTCTATGATCTCCAATTCTAATGTATGATTCTGAATCAAACGTGCATTGCTCTTGGCCTTTTCTAATTGAGACAAGCTCTGATTAAAGAAGCCTTTTTTATAGAGAATATGCGCAAAATCGATCATCTCTCTAATCTTAAAGTCATGTTTTCTGCTATAGACAATTCGCAGACTCTGAAGAATGTGATAGTTTAAATTAAATTTCAGGTCTGACACCTGCTTTGGGGTATATATTTTCAATTGAGATCTACAAGTCTTCTCATTGAACACCTTCATTTTATTGAGCACATCGAATAGATGAACAAAGTTGAGCTCTTTCTGATCATTAAAACTTCTTTGGGAAAAGAGTTTAAAACTCCTTTTTTCCGACTGCCCCATTGACCTTACTAGCTTATATAAATATTCTAATCGAACTTTAGACATAGGAAAATATCAACTTCAATAAATTAATATTCAAATATATAACTTAATATTTAATCATTTGAAAAACGAATATGCAATTAACTTTGTTTGAAAATATCACCCCTCTCTTGGAACTTTGCTTTTATTAAAGCAAATTCATCATGAGCGAGAAGATCTATATTTTTGACACCACCCTTAGAGACGGAGAACAAGTCCCTGGATGTCAATTAAATCCAGAAGAAAAATTAGTCATTGCCCGAGAGCTTGACCTTTTAGGGGTAGATATTATAGAACTCGGATTTCCATGTTCTAGTCCAGCTGACTTTAAAGCAGTTCAAACAATCTCTAAAGAACTCTCTAGACCCACGTTATGTGCATTATCTAGAGCAGTAGAGTCAGACATCAGAACTGCGGCTGAAGCACTTGAGTTTGCTAAAAACCCTAGAATTCACACAGGGATAGGAACTTCAGAATCTCATAGAAACTTTAAGTTTAAGTGTACGAAAGAACAAATCATAGAAAGAGCGGTAGCCGCAGTAAAGTACGCTAAAACTTTTGTTGAAGACGTGGAATTTTATGCTGAAGACGCAGGAAGAACAGACAATGAGTTTTTGGCCCAGGTTCTAGAAAAAGTTATTGAAGCAGGAGCAACTGTATTAAACATCCCTGACACCACGGGATACTGTCTTCCAGATCAATATGGGGAAAAAATCAAGTTTCTGAAAGAGAATGTAAAAGGCATCCATAAAGCGATTTTATCCACTCATTGTCATAATGATTTAGGTCTAGCTACAGCAAACAGCATTGCCGGAGTACGAAATGGAGCTAGACAGATAGAATGTACTATTAATGGGATCGGAGAAAGAGCTGGAAACACCTCTCTAGAAGAAGTAGTTATGGTCATGAATCAACATGAATTACTGAATCTTCATCATGAAATTGACACCACCCGCTTGACTCACATCTCTAAAACTGTGGAAGCATACATGAATATGCCTGTTCAAGCGAATAAAGCTATTGTAGGTAAAAATGCATTTGCTCATTCTTCAGGAATTCACCAAGATGGTGTAATTAAGAATAGAGAGACCTACGAAATTATAGACCCTAAGCAAGTAGGTGCGGATAAATCATCGATAGTACTCACAGCCAGAAGCGGAAGAGCAGCACTACGCTATAAAGCGGAACATGTAGGCGTAAATCTTAAAGACAAAGACATGGATACTGTTTATGAAAAATTTCTAGATTTAGCTGATTCAAAAAAATTAATTACAGACGAAAACCTTAAGGTTTTCTTAGATAAAGTCATCGCCTAATGGGAAAAACTACTTTTGAAAAAATATGGGATGCTCATGTAGTAAAATCGGTAGGAGAAACCGCTCAAGTAATCTATATTGACAATCACTTCATCCATGAAGTGACCAGCCCTCAAGCGTTTACTGAATTGAACAAGCAGGACATTAAGGTATTTCGCCCAAAACAAACCACGGCCACTGTAGATCATAACATTCCTACTAAAGATCAGCATTTGCCAATTGCAGATGAATTATCGAGACTTCAAGTCCAGAAACTTGTAGAAAATTGCAAAGATCATAACGTAGAACTCTTCGGAATAGGTCATGAAAATCAAGGAATCGTTCATGTAATAGGTCCAGAAATGGGAATTACTCAGCCAGGAATGACCATTGTTTGTGGAGATAGTCATACTAGTACGCACGGTGCCTTTGGAAACATCTCTTTTGGAATAGGAACTTCACAGGTAGCTCAGGCATTAGCTTCACAATGCATTATAGCTTCCAAACCGAAAACAATGAGAATCATCGCAAATGGCTCATTAGCTGCAGGGGTGACGTCCAAAGATTTAATTTTATACATCATTTCAAAACTTGGCACTGCAGGTGGCACAGGCTATTTTGTCGAATATGCTGGCCCTGTATTTGAAAAGATGACCATGGAGGAACGAATGACCGTTTGTAACATGACCATAGAAATGGGAGCTAGAGGAGGTTTAATAGCCCCAGATCAAACAACATTTGACTACCTGAAGGACAAACCAATGTCACCTAAAGGAGAAGAATGGGACAAAAAAGTTGCTGAATGGAGACTACTTAAATCAGATAATGATGCTGTATTCGATCATGAAGTGGAAATAAATGCCGATGTCATTATACCAATGATCACCTATGGCACAAGCCCAGATGCCGGCATTGGTATCTCGGAAAAAATACCAGAAAAAACCGCTCAAAACAGCAAGGCTCTTCAGTACATGAACTTTGAAGAACATCAAGAATTAGAGGGACAACCGATTGATTACGTCTTTATAGGTAGCTGTACAAACAGTCGGATAGAAGACCTTAGAGCTGCGGCTCAAATAATTAAAGGGAACAAGAAAGCTGAGAATACCACCGTATGGGTAGTTCCTGGATCAAGACGTATTTTGAAACAAGCACAAGAAGAAGGTCTAGTCGATATCTTCGAGTCAGCAGGAATTCCATTTAGAGAACCAGGCTGTTCCGCTTGCCTAGCTATGAATGAAGATAAAGTTCCTGCCGGCTCCTTGTGCGTTTCCACATCCAATAGAAATTTTGAGGGCCGACAAGGAGAAGGCTCTAGAACATTATTAGCTAGTCCTTTAACAGCTGCAGCGTCTGCAATCACAGGAAAAATCACTGACCCAAGAAAATTTTTAAACTAATGGAACCATTTAAAAAACTACAATCAAGAGCTGTTCCATTACTTATAGATAATGTAGACACAGACCAAATCATTCCTGCACGTTTCTTAAAACAAACAACTCGAGATGGGTTTGGAAATAACCTTTTCAGAGACTGGAGATATGACACCAATGGCACACCTAGAATCGATTTCGTCTTGAACGACCCTGAAATAACTGGAGACATTTTACTCGCTGGAGACAATTTTGGGTGTGGATCCAGCAGAGAACATGCCGTATGGGCACTCTCAGACTATGGATTCAAAACAGTGATCTCCACATCTTTTGCAGACATTTTTAAAAACAATGCCTTGAATAATGGGTTACTGCCCATCGAAGTGTCGAAGGATTTTTACTCGGGAATAATCCAAGAAGTTGAACAAAATAGACGAGCGGAAATAGCCATTGATCTGGAAAACCAGTCGGTTGAAATCAACGGTAAAAAAGAAACATTTGAAATTGACGAATTCAAAAAATTCTGTATACTCGAAGGTAAAGATGAATTCGCTCTTCTCATCGACGCTAAAGAAGAAATTACGAACTACGAAACAAGTCGAAAATGAAATTCAAAATCGCAGTGCTTCCTGGAGATGGAATTGGCCCTGAAGTAATCAAGCAAGCAGAGAAAGTATTGCGCGCCATAGAAATCAAGTTTTCTCACACCTTCAATCTAATCAATGCGGATTTCGGTGGAGCTGCCATAGATAAAACTGGTAATCCTCTTCCAGAAAAAACACTTGACATCTGCTTAGATTCACAGGCCATTTTACTCGGTGCCATAGGTGATCCGAAATACGACAATGATCCAAAGATTAAAGTAAGACCGGAGCAAGGACTTTTAGGATTAAGACAAGCTCTGCAACTACACACCAACATAAGACCAGTAAAATCTTATCCATTTCTATACCCTATCTCTCCTCTAAAAGAAGAGAGACTAAAAGGTGTAGACTTAACCATTTACAGAGAGTTAACTGGGGGGATTTATTTTGGAGAGAAAACGAAATCTGCAGATGGAAACTCTGCTATGGACACTTGTTCGTATAGTAAAAAAGAGATCGAAAGAATTTCTAGAAAAGCATTTAAAGAAGCCAGAAAGCGACGAAACCAATTAACTCTTGTAGATAAAGCCAATGTTCTAGAAACATCTAGACTCTGGAGAGAAGTAGTTCAGGATTTAAGCAAAGAGTTTAAAGATGTTACCGTAGATTATCTCTTTGTGGACAATGCAGCAATGAAAATTGTCACTCACCCTTCTTCATTTGATGTGATCTTGACAGAGAATATGTTTGGAGACATCCTTTCTGATATAGCTAGCGTTCTTTGTGGCTCTATTGGATTATTGCCATCTGCCTCTATTGGAGACAGATACTCATTATTCGAACCAGTACATGGCTCATATCCACAAGTTGCGAAATTGGACAAAGCGAATCCTGTTGCCACTATTTTATCTGCTGCTATGATGTGCAGACACTTAAATCTAACTAAAGAAGCTAAAGCAATTGAGGACGCGGTGCAATGGAGCTTAGATGAAGGATATTCCACAGAAGATATCAATACAGAAAACCCAATGGATTGTTCACTTGTAGGCGAAATGATTGCACTGAAAATTGAACATGGGGATGACTTCGCTCCCAAAAAACACTTGGTAATGAGGGACAACTTCTACATCTAGAAGCTCCCTCTTTACACTAGCACATTCATCAAGTGGGGCTTATCGTTTAGATACTCTCCATAAAAACCATGCTTCTTCATCTTCGACAAAAGCTGACTAAAATCTGCCTTATTTTTTAGCTGTATCCCTACTGTTGCGCTACCATTGCTACGCGCATGCTTCTTCGCGTATTCGAAAAAAGTGATGTCGTCATCCTCACCAAGAATGTCAGTCACAAACGTTCTCAGAGCACCCGGACGCTGAGGGAAATTAACAATAAAATAATGTTTCAGTCCATGATAGAGCAGTGCTCTTTCCTTAATTTCCTCTGTTCTGGTAATGTCGTTATTACTCCCACTAATCACACACACCACATTTTTCCCTTTGATCTCCTCCTTGAACATCTCTAACGCACAAAGAGACAACGCACCCGCGGGTTCTACTATAATTCCCTCTTCATTATATAGATCAAGAATTGTCTGACACACTTCTCCTTCATCAATCACAATACAATCTGTCAGCGTCTCTTTACAAACATTGAAATTTAGGTTTCCTACTTCCTTCACTGCTGCTCCATCTATGAATCTCTCTATCGTCTTTAATTTTGTAACCGCTCCTATCCTTAAAGATTCGCTCATGGAAGGAGCTCCTTTCGGTTCCGCTCCTATGACTTTTGTATTTGGAGAAATCACGCTTAAGACAGAAGATACTCCGGCTGCCAGGCCACCGCCTCCTATAGGTATAAATATGTAATCTATAGGCTCTGCAGACTGACTTGCTATCTCTAACCCTATTGTTCCTTGCCCTTCAATGATTTTCTTATCATTAAATGGATGTACAAATGGAAATTTGTGATCAGAAGAAAACTGAGCTGCAGCTTCATAAGCATCATCAAATGTGTCCCCAATCAGAATAACCTCAACCCAAGATTTCCCGAACATTTTCACCTGTTGAATCTTCTGCCCAGGAGTTGTTACTGGCATAAAAACATGTCCTTTTATCTTTAATAAATGACAGGAAAGTGCGACACCCTGAGCATGATTTCCTGCACTGGCACAAACTATTTCTTTTTGTTTTGTTTCTTGTTTTACAGAAGATATTTTATTGAATGCTCCTCTTATTTTATAAGAGCGCACAGGCTGCATATCTTCCCTCTTAAAAAAGACATTTGCCTCGTATTTCTGGCTGTAGCTAAAATTCCTAGTCAATGGCGTACGAAACACCACTGACTTAATCGTGTCAGCGGCAGTTCGTACATCATTTAAATCTGGGAAATAAGAAGTTCGCTTTTTAAGCTTTTCCATATCCATCATGCATTTTCAGGTCTAAGCTTTCTCACCTGACTCCCTGTCTGCCAAAGCTCGGACTCTCTCAGTTCTTTCAATTCATCTTGAAGCTTCTCTCTATAATCCGCTTTTCCATTTGCTGCGATTACAATCTCTGCTTCATTTCCAGAAGCCACGCTTTCATACAACTCATCGAAAACTGGAGTTACAGCTTCTCTGAACTTATGCCTCCAGTCCAATGCTCCTCTTTGAGCTGTCGTTGAGGTATTGGCATACATCCAATCCATCCCATTTTCAGCCACTAAAGGCATCAAACTTTGAGTTAATTCTTCCACGGTTTCATTGAAAGCCTCTGAAGGTGAGTGACCGTTTTTTCTCAATACATTATACTGAGCTTCAAAAAGCCCTGCTAATGCTCCCATCAAAATCCCCCTTTCTCCTGTAAGGTCTGAATACACTTCTTTCTTAAAGTCAGTTTCAAATAAGTATCCAGAACCGACACCTATACCTAAGGAAATCGCAGTGTCTTTTGCTTTTCCAGTCGCATCCTGATGGATTCCATAGCTAGAATTCAATCCTTTGCCTTCCAAAAACAATCTCCTAAGCGAAGTTCCTGAACCCTTTGGAGCAACTAAAACCACATCTACATTCTCGGGTGGGATAATCCCTGTTTTATCGCTATAAGTAATTCCAAATCCATGAGAAAAATACAGTGTATTCCCAGGTTCTAATTTGCTCTTTACCATCTCCCATTGAGCAATTTGACCTGCATCGGAAAGCAAGTATTGAAGAATCGTACCTCTTTCAGCAGCTTCTTCTAGAGGGAAAAGAGTTTTTCCAGGAATCCAACCATCTTCGACAGCTTTATCCCAAGATTTAGAATTTTCTCTTTGACCGACGATTACATTGAATCCATTGTCTTTAAGATTCAATGATTGACCTGGCCCCTGAACACCATAACCCAAAACCGCAATGGTTTCATTTTCTAATGTCTTCAATGCTTGAGTAAGAGGAAATTCCTCTCTTGTAACAACGTTTTCCAGCTGTCCTCCAAAATTTAATTTTGCCATTTTATGTGTTTTTTAATAATTCTGAAACGGGCATAGCTGGTCTTGTGATAGCTACTCTACCCGAGCGTACAAATTGTAATAGGCCGTACTCAGCCAGATCATTATGTAATTTTTGAGTTTCTTCTTGTGTTCCACGCTTTTCTATTACAGCGAACTCTTTATCGACGTGCATAATAGCTCCCCCTTGTTCTCTAAGAAGTCCTTGAAAATCTTTCTTATAAAGAAATTCTGGAGTAATCTTATACAGGGCTATTTCTTGCATAATCACCTCTTCTTGGCCATGAAAATATGCCTTGACCACATCTACCTGTTTTTCAAGTTGACCTGCCAGCTTTCTCATATTTTCCCTAGTAGTAATCAGCTCTATCGTATATCTAAATACTCCTTCCACTTCTGATTCACAGCAAGTAATACTTTCAATATTTAAATGCCGTTTCACAAACGTGGTTGTCACTCTGTTGAGCAGTCCAGACCTGTTTTCGGTATAGACCGACAAGAAAAATTTCTCTTTTTTCATGGTTTTGGTTTTATGAAAGTCGTATTTCAGACACGCTTGCTCCTGTCGGAATCATCGGAAACACGCAGTCTTCTTTTTCTATCGTTATTTCTAATAGATAGGGGCCTTTATGATCAATCATTTTTTGAATTGCAATGCCCAAATCCTCTCTCTTATTTACTTTTTCCGCGGGTATTCCATAACCCTTCGAGATTCCAACAAAATCCGGATTTACCATCTCTGTAGCTGAATACCTTTTATCAAAAAACAGTTCCTGCCACTGTCGCACCATACCAAGGAAATTATTATTCAGAATCACAATCTTTACTGCTGCCTGAGTTTGAAAAATTGTACCTAGTTCCTGAATAGTCATTTGAAACCCTCCGTCGCCAATTACCGCTACCACTTCTCTATCTGGCCTCCCCATTTTTGCGCCCAGAGCCGCAGGCAGAGCGAATCCCATGGTACCTAAGCCACCTGAAGTAATGTTACTTTTAGTTTGGGTGAAATTGGCATACCTGCATGCAAACATCTGATGCTGACCTACATCAGAAACAACGATATAGTCATCATTAGCGGCCTGATTTATCTGGTTCATTACCTCACCCATCCCTAATCCTCCTTCAGACCTATGCAGTGCATCGTTGATCACTACTTCATACTCTTTCTGAGCCAAGTCTTTAAATCTGCTCATCCATTCAGATCTGAGTGGTTTTTCCTTGATCAATGGTAAAATTCTACCCAAAGATTCTTTGGCATTCCCCAACACTGCTGTATCTACCTCTACGTTCTTATTGATCTCCGCAGGATCTATTTCAAAATGAATAACCTTTGCCTGTTTCGCGTATGTATTTAAATCACCCGTCACCCGATCGTCAAAACGCATCCCTATAGCGATGAGCAAGTCGCACTCATTCGTTAGAATATTTGGAGCATAATTTCCATGCATCCCCACCATTCCCACATTGAGAGGGTGTTTTGTATCCATTGCTGACAATCCTAGAATCGTCCAAGCCGCTGGAATATTTGATTTTTCAACCAGTGCTTTCAACTCTACCTCTGCATCCCCGAGAATCACCCCTTGACCAAAAACAATCAATGGTTTTTCAGCACGATTGATACGTTCTGCAGCTTGCTCCAAAGCAGCTTGTTCCACTTTCGGTACTGGACAATAACTTCTTACCTGTGTACATTTCTCATAGAAATATTCAAGTTCAGCCAGTTGCGCATCTTTGGTGATATCAATAAGTACTGGTCCAGGTCTCCCCGATTGTGATATGTAAAAAGCTTTTGCCAATACTTCAGAAATCTCCTCAGCCTTGGTGATTTGATAATTCCATTTAGTACAGGCAGTAGACATACTTATAATATCAGTCTCTTGAAAAGCATCAGAACCTAAAAGGTGTGATGACACCTGCCCAGTAATACAAACCATGGGAGTCGAATCAATTAACGCATCAGCCAATCCAGTGATAAGATTTGTAGCCCCTGGACCACTCGTAGCGAACACAACTCCGACCTTATCCGTAACTCTTGAGTATCCTTGAGCCGCATGAGTCGCCCCTTGTTCATGTCTTGTCAAGACATGATAAAGTTCGTCATGGTAATGATAAAGTGCATCATAAATAGGCATAATCGCTCCTCCTGGATATCCATAAATCAATTCTACACCCTCATTTATAAGTGTCTTCACAACAGCTTCCGATCCTGTTATTTGTTTAGTCTTATTATCCATGACCTTCTTTATTTATCTGTTAAGCAACCCATTGAAGCCGACGTAACATTCTTTGCATATTTATACAATGTTCCACGCTGAACCTTTAGCTCTGGTGCAGACCAGTTTTGTTTTCTTTGATTTAATTCTTCATCAGACAAGTGAACTTCTATGGTGTTTTTCTCTGCATCAATAGAAATTTCATCCCCATTTTCAAGCAGCCCAATAACTCCTCCAACCTGTGCCTCTGGAGTAATATGGCCAACTACAAACCCATGTGTTCCTCCCGAGAATCTTCCATCAGTGATCAAGGCTACCTCTTTTCCCAATCCGGCTCCCATAATGGCTGCCGTGGGCTTTAGCATTTCTGGCATTCCTGGCCCTCCTTTAGGTCCTTCATATCTGATTACCACAACATCTCCTTTTTCCACTTTTCCTTCCCCAATAGCTCCTACAGCTTCGAATTCTCCATTAAACACTTTCGCTTTTCCTTTGAAATACAACCCCTCTTTCCCTGTGATTTTAGCTACAGCTCCTTCTTCAGCTAAGTTTCCTCTTAGAATTCTTATATGGCCAGATGGCTTGATAGGAGATTCTATTGGCCAAATCACCGATTGATCTGGATCTAAATCTGGCAACTCTTTTAAATTTTCTGCCAATGTTTTACCAGTTACCGTAAGACAACTTCCATCCAAGTAACCTTCTCTTAACAGATACTTCATTATAGCGGGAACTCCACCTACTCGATGTACATCCTCCATTAGGTATTTACCACTAGGTTTTAAATCTGCTATAAAAGGGGTCTTATCACTGATTCTTTGAAAGTCATCAATGGTTAGATCCACATTAGCCTCATCCGCGATCGCTAAAAAATGAAGGACTGCATTTGTAGAGCCTCCTAAAGCCATGATTAAGGTCAATGCGTTTTCTAGAGACTTTTTAGTGATGATATCCAATGGTTTAATGTTCTCCCTTAACAACTTCAGCATTTGCTTTCCTGCCATCTTACACTCCTCCACCTTATCTTTAGAAACCGCTGGATTTGATGAATTATAGGGCAAAGTCATTCCCAATGCCTCTATGGCTGAAGCCATGGTATTGGCAGTATACATTCCTCCACATGCACCAGCTCCGGGACACGCATTTTGAATCACTTGTTGAAATTTTTGCTCGTCAATAGTACCAGCTACTTTTTCTCCCCATGCTTCAAATGCCGAAACCACATCTAGCTTTTGATCTCCTATGCATCCTGAAGCTATGGTTCCTCCATACACTAAGATTGCTGGCCGATTTAATCGGATCATTGCCATCAGCGCACCAGGCATGTTCTTATCACAACCAACTACTGTTACCAAACCGTCATAACTCATTCCTCCCACTACAGTTTCCATTGAATCCGCAATTAAATCTCGAGAAGGAAGTGAATACCTCATCCCAGGTGTACCCATTGAAATCCCATCACTCACCCCAATCGTGTTGAAAATGAGACCAACACCGTTCTCACCATTCACTCCTTCTTTCACATGGAGAGACAATCCATTTAAATGCATGTTACAGGGATTCCCTTCATAACCCGTACTCCCAATTCCCACTAATGGCTTTTGAAAATCCTCTTTTTTCAACCCAATAGCATGAAGCATTGCCTGCGCCGCAGGTTGACTAGGATCTTGAGTTACTTGTTTACTTATTCTATTCAGTTCCATTTCTTATCTAATCTTGATGAATTAATTCAAAGAGTTTCTTACCAATTTGGAGTACATTTTTGAGATTTTGCCACCAACACTTTCTTCCCACGGCATTTCCAAATCGACCCTATCAAGGGATCTTATGTGAGCTACTTCAGCTGCAGTTCCAGTAAAAAATGCAGAATCCGCCTCATATACCTCCTCTTTTTCAAAGTGCTTTTCGTTCACTTTTACGTTAATACTATCCGCTAACTCAAAGATGGTCTGTCGAGTAATTCCTCGCAGGATGTTTCCAGTTGGTGCTGTATATAGCTCACCATCCTTTTCATAGAAGAAATTCGCCCCAGGTCCTTCTGCTACAAAACCATTCTGATCTAATAAAAGACTTTCATCAAATCCTTTGGCCTTTGCTTCTCTCGTGGCGAGTATCGAGTTCACGTAATGTCCAGAAATCTTTGCTTCAATAAATGTTGACTTGGGATTTGGACGCTGAAACGAAGAAATCATAATATCAAGACCGTCATTCAAAAATTTACCCCAGGACCAAGCTGCCATAAACAACTTACATTTCTCCTCCGGATCCAGTTTCATCGCTTGATCAGCAAACACAAGAGGTCTGATGTATGCATCGGTTAGATTGTTTTTCTGCAGTAGTGTTTCAGTAATCTGCATCAGCTCCTCCACAGAATAATCAAGAGCCAGATGCATTTTCTCAGCTGAATACTTCAATCTTTCATAATGTTCCTTTGACTTGAAGACACTAAACCCTTCTCCGACCTGATATGATCTAATTCCTTCAAATACAGAATTTCCATAATGAAGTGATTGACTATAAGGATCTATACCTGTTTCTGATGGGTTCACCCATTGGCCATCTAAAAAAATTACTGAGTCATTGTTGTAATACATTTTTCTCTTTTTTATTCTCTTTAACACCTGCGCTTTGCAAAGTTCTTTTAAGTATTTCTTGACGATTAACTAACTTTTTATTCTGTTCGTACTTCTAAATGATTATACATCACATAATACCCTGATATTATGACTTATATTAATAATGACTATCGTTTATCTAGTGAATAATCGAATTAGCCCCATAAAAAAAATGCCCTTCTTAAAATTTAAGAAGGGCATTTAATACTTACAGCATATCCTTCTTATCCCGTCATGTAATAATGACAGTTAAAATGATGACGCGGATAATGACTATACTCAATTTCATATTTCTTTAAACTAAAAAAGCCATCCCTTTCGGAATGGCTTTAATCAAAATTTTATATTTTTAAATTATACCATCCCCAGTTAGCTGCCAATAATGACAACAGAAATGACGATTGATATAATATTACTTTTAATCATAATAATTCGACTACAAAAATAATTAAATATTTTCTTAAAATTAATTAATCGACTAAAAATTTCATTTAATCGAGGTTTTAAACCGCTTTATTGGGCAATCATTCGTTCCTGAATCTCAACGAACTCAATGTTTTCAATCACTTCTTGTAAAAAAGCTTGAACTAATAATTTTCTTGCATTTTCATCCGAAATACCACGAGCTTTAAGATAAAAAAGTGCATCATCATCAAACTGACCTGTGGTTGAACCGTGTGAACACTTGACGTCATCCGCATAAATTTCCAGCTCCGGTTTGGAGTTCATTGTTCCATTCTCAGTAAGAATAATATTAGAATTCTGTTGAAATGCATTTGTCAATTGTGCATCCTCTCTCACAAATACCTTCCCATTAAAAACACCTGTAGCTGCATCATAAATCACTCCTTTATAAAGCTCATTCGAGTTACAGTGCGGTTCTTTATGATCTACAGTAGTGTGATTGTCTATATGCTCTTTTCCATGTGGCTGGTATGCCCCATATAGATTTGTCTCACAATTCTTGCCATTCAAAGCTATCTGACCGTCATTCCGCGTAAAAGCCCCATTCTCAGTAAGAGTCGTCGAAGTAAACGTGGAATCAGACGCCTGTTGTGCATCCTCGTGAAGCATCAAATGACCATTCTCACCCAATTCCTGCCACTTAGTAATGCTCAACTTAGCATTGGACTGCACATTTGCCTCATTGACATGGTTGACCCATTTCTTATGATCATCGGCAGAAACAAATGATTCTATTACCTGAAGAAAAGAACTCTGTTCAGCTTTTACTGCTATTCTAGAAAAACTAGCTACATTCTCTCCTGAACTCACATGAATGATATGAACTGGTCTAGATACAATTTGATTTTTTTCGGCTGTAAGAGTTAAACACACATTGCAAAGCGAATAATTCAGTGCACTAAATATATTCTTTGATGACAGCATCCCTGATTCGGAATGTTCTGACTCAATCGATAAGCCATCAGGCACATCTTCAGAAATATGTGCCACTAAGCCATTAACCATATAAATTTCCACAGCTTCGAGTGACGGAAAGGGATTGTATGAAGTAATATCCTTCACATCAGACACCCCAGACTTCCACTCTTGATTCACTATGGAATTCACTCTCGTGTATTTCCATTTCTCAGTTCTTCTCGTTGGAATCTCAAGGTTTTCAACTGCTCCAAAAAGGTCCGCCCCACCGAAATTCTCTTCTAATGACTGAAGAAACTGTTGTTTTTTATCGCTCACTACTACTGTGCTCATGTTATACCGCCTCTACTTCGTCAATTACCCAATCATATCCTTTTTCTTCTAGTTCCAGAGCTAGCTCCTTCCCTCCTGTCTTTACAATCTTACCATTGTAAAGTACATGTACAAAATCAGGGACTATGTAATCTAATAATCTTTGGTAATGTGTAATGACCAAAAAAGCTCTATCCCCGTTTCTCATTGAGTTGACTCCATGAGAAACTACTTTCAGTGCATCTATATCTAATCCCGAGTCTGTCTCATCCAAAATAGCAAACTTAGGTTCCAACATAGCCATTTGAAAAATCTCATTTCTCTTTTTCTCTCCTCCAGAAAAACCTTCATTTACAGATCTATTCTTTAATTTCCCTGCCAATTCAACAAGCTCTGACTTTTCTTTTACAAGTGCTAAGAATTCTTTTGCTTTAATGAGTTCTTTTCCCTCGTAAGCTCTTTTTTCGTTCAGTGCCGCTTTCAAAAAATTAATGTTACTCACTCCAGGAATTTCCACTGGATATTGAAACGCAAGAAACAATCCTTCCTTAGCTCGTTCATCCACATCTAAGTCTAAGAGATCAGTTCCGTTAAAATCTACGGTTCCCTCTGTCACCTCATAATCTTCTCTTCCTGCCAATACAGAAGCAAGCGTACTCTTTCCGCTCCCATTTGGTCCCATAATCGCATGGATCTCTCCAGCCTTTACTTCAAGATTTAAGCCTTTAAGGATTTTATTTCCTTCTACTTCGGCATGTAAGTTTTTTATGTTGATCATTCCTTTCAATTTGAGATTTGAGATTTGAGATTTGAGATTATCGCTTTGCAATGTTATTCTCAGATTCAAATTCAAATGTTCATCTTCAATCAATTTTATCGGTACCCTTTAGACCATACTCTATTTCTGGCTCTCCGAATTTATTTCCTTTATATTCTGACTTTTTTAGGTAAGCCATCAACCCATTTATATTCTTACTTAACTCTTCACAAAGTTCTACAGCCACATCAAACTGCTCTTTCAAAATGTATCCTAAATCTAATGCTCTATACATTTGAGAACGTGTTTCCCCAACTGATCCTTTAGCTATGGATAGAAAGTTTCTGAATTCTCGATTCCCTTCTCTTTCAAATCCCTCAGCGATATTGTCCATACAAGAACCTGAGGATCTTTTAATTTGATTTTTTAAATCGAAATCTTTGCTAAACTTCTCAGATGAAGTGAATGAGTTAACGAATTGACAAAGCTTTCGAGCCTTCTGCCAAATCTCTAAATCTTCAAATCTGTTAATTGTTGCCATCTCTTAATTTCGAATCTCAAATTTCAAATCTCGAATAATCTATCCCACCGATCCTTCCAATGAAATAGCTAGCAGCTTTTGAGCCTCTACAGCAAACTCCATAGGCAACTTATTTAGCACTTCTTTTGCGTATCCATTCACAATCATACTAATTGCTTTTTCCTCATCCAATCCTCTTTGCTTGCAATAAAACAATTGATCTTCTCCAATTTTGGAGGTAGTAGCCTCATGTTCCACCTTCGCCGTATGGTTATTCACTTCTATGTATGGGAATGTATGTGCTCCTGAAGTATCAGTCATCAGAAGAGAATCACATTGACTGAAATTTCTAGCGTTAGATGCTGATTTATTTATCTGAACCAATCCTCTATAGGAGTTCTGACTCTTACCCGCTGAAATTCCCTTGGAAATAATAGTACTCCTAGTATTTTTTCCAATATGGATCATTTTGGTTCCAGTATCAGCTTGTTGAAAGTTATTGGTTACAGCTACAGAATAAAATTCACCCACGCTGTTGTCTCCTTTAAGAATGCAACTTGGATATTTCCAAGTTACTGCCGAACCAGTTTCTACCTGCGTCCATGAGATTTTTGCGTTTTTCTCACAAATACCTCTTTTAGTTACAAAGTTGAAAATTCCACCTTTCCCTTTATCGTCCCCTGGATACCAATTTTGAACTGTTGAATATTTTATTTCCGCGTCATCCAAAGCCACCAATTCTACCACAGCTGCATGCAACTGATTTTCGTCTCTTTGAGGTGCTGTGCATCCTTCCAAATAACTCACATAACTTCCTTTATCAGCTACCAATAAAGTTCTCTCAAACTGACCGGTCCCTGCTTCATTAATTCTGAAGTAGGTAGACAGTTCCATTGGACATCTCACTCCTTTTGGAATGTAACAAAACGAACCATCAGTAAATACAGCTGAATTTAAAGCCGCATAAAAATTATCCTTTTGAGGAACAACAGATCCTAAATACTTCTTTACTAGTGCTGGATGTTCTTTTACAGCTTCACTCATGGACATGAAAATGATCCCAAGCTCTCCCAGCTTCTCTTTAAAGGATGTAGCAACACTAACAGAGTCCATTACAAAATCTACGGCCACTCCTTGAAGTCGTTTTTGCTCCTCAAGAGAGATTCCTAGCTTATCCATTGTCTTTCTCAACTCAGGATCTACTTCATCCAATGAGTTAAGTTTTATCTTCTGCTTAGGTGCTGAGTAATATGAAATTGCTTGAAAGTCTGGTTTATTGTAACGAACATGAGCCCATTCAGGCTCTATCATACTCTGCCAAACTTTAAAGGCTTCCAGTCTCCATTCCAATAACCACTGGGGCTCTTCCTTTTTGCTAGAAATTAAGCGGATAATATCCTCGTTCAGCCCATTAGGGGCTTTATCAGACTCTATATCAGTGACAAAACCAAATTCGTATTCCTTATTGGTGACTTCTTCTAAAACCTCATCTCCTTGATAACTCATCTTCTTCGAATTTTAGTTAAAGTGAAAAGCTTTCACCACACCCACACGTTCTGTTAGCATTCGGGTTATGAAACACAAATCCTTTTCCGTTTAACCCACCTGAATAATCTAATTCTGTTCCTACTAGATATAGAAAACTCTTTTTATCGACAACCACAGTTACTCCGTTGTCCTCAAAAGATTGATCTCCATCTTTCATTTCAGTATCAAATGTAAGCTGGTACATCAACCCCGAACATCCTCCTCCTTCAACTCCCACTCTTATAAAGGCTCCTTCATTCATGCCTTCTTCTGACATTAATCTTTTGGCCTGTTCACGTGCTGAATCTTTAACTTTTATCATCGTTTGCTAGCGATTTTTACGCACTGCAAAGATAATTCTTTTATTTAGAAGAAGTCTAAATAACGAAAAGAAAAATACCATGAATGTGGTATTGTTTTATGATTTGTGATAACTCATTTATGGAGTTAATCAGTGTTTCACAACCTTATACTTTGATATTTGATTGTCATCATAAATGATCAGAAAATAGATTCCAGAGGGCTTATTCAGCCTTATACGATTCTCCCCAATTCTTAACAGCGTCTTTTGTTGGATAATTTTACCAAGAGGATCAGTCACTTCAAAAAGCATGTTCAATTTACTTTTATTCTTCAGATAAAGCACACCACTAGTTGGGTTAGGGTAAACTTCAAACACATTGAAGTCTGTTTCTAAGACTCCATCAATAAAATAGTCTATCGTCTGAGAAGTTTGATGCTCACACCCCAAACTATCAATTGCAGTAAGAGTCACTTCGTAGCTTCCATAGTCTTCAAATACATGTGCAGGTGATAATTCTGTTGATTCAGAACCATCACCAAAATTCCAATACCATGAATCAGTTCCAGAAGAAAACTGCGAAAATTGAAAAATATCATTATTCACACCCAATGGCCCATCATAAGTAAATTCAACATTTAAACTACTAGTTTCGATAGTAACCAAAACAGTATCTACACTGCAACTATTGGCATCAACAAATTCAAGAGTGATAGTACTATCAACAACTAGAGTTTGAGTGAAACTGAGCGTATCTTGAAAAATGTCATTATTGGTCCAAAACGCATTTGCAGACCCAGTAGCTTCAATGTTAATAGTATCTCCTGCACAAATAATTGATGGAGCTAAAACCGATGGATTCACATGATCTATGACTTCTATGTTTATTTGATCGATATCATCGGCCAGACATCCATTTTGATCCACCCCCTGTAAAGTCACAGTATAATTTCCTGATTCGTTATAAGCAGTTATTGGATCTGGTAAATTGCTTTCTTCATTATTTCCGAAATTCCAGTTTAGAATTTCACCATCAGAATTCAAATTGGTGAATTGAATGGAGTCTCCTATGCATACCAAATTGGATCCTTCTATTCCAATTTCAACTTCATTCTTTTTCATAGAAAACTTAAAAACACCTAAATCACAGTTGGAAGTGTTATTCACATTACTCCAAGCATTTGGGGTAAAAGGAAAATCGTCATTAGAACCACATCCCGAACAGACCGCTTGATAGAGCGTTCCATCACTTTTAAAACTACTTGAACCTCCATCCGAATGTTCTTTTGATATGCCTCCTCCAAAAAAGGTAGCATATGATATGTCTGACGCATTGGCCGTTAATGCTAGTAAATAAAAATCACTCCCATCTGTTTCAGGTTGAAATGCATCTGAAGTTATAGGAAGACCTATAGTAGTGCTATTAGTAGCCTGAGATATTGTGTTTACTGTTCCTCCCCATCCAGCGAGAAAAATTTCATAACAATCATTCACCAAAAAAGCTGACAGGGATAGGTCAACTTCACCACTTCCAGTTCCAACAGTAGT
The DNA here is from genome assembly GCA_965224545.1 of Flavobacteriales bacterium. GTDB lineage: Bacteria > Bacteroidota > Bacteroidia > Flavobacteriales_D > Sanyastnellaceae > ASP10-05a. The sequence continues at coordinate 1,588,018 of CBDCZM010000001.1, forward strand.
GCTCCACACTGATGTCGATAATTCAGAATCTAATTTCTGAATGAATTGGCCGCTATTGGGAATTGAAAAGACATCTCCTTGAATAGGATACTCCCCCTCCGTTTGACCTAGCACATAGACATTATTATCCTGATCTAGTTGAATAAATAAACCTTGATCATATTCATTGGTCCCAATGTATGTACACTGTAGGATTTCGGTTCCATCAGCGCTCAACTTGACTATATATCCATCTGTATTACCAGAGTTGTCCTGATTGAACGAATTGAGAGTAGAAGGAAGATTATAACTACGAGTACCTCCTGTAATAAAGATATTTCCTGCGGTATCTTTCTCGAAACTGTAGCAAGAATCGTCATCATCGCCTCCAAAATAAGAAGACCAAATAATCTCATCAAGACTAGAACTGAGTTGAACAACCACTCCATCCGTATGACCACCGCCATAATTTGGCTGTGCACTTGACAGCGTTACAGGAAAATCTACTGAAGAAGTAGTACTAGCAATAATAACCTTATCATTCACCACTTCTATTTCGCCTTTGAAAGAGTCAGCGTAAGTGTATTCAAGAAAATCAGACGAATTTATCCCATCATTACCAGCCCCTCCCAAGTAAGTAGAAGAAACTAATTCTCCACTAATAGCATTAATTTTAGAAATGTACATATCACAACCTGACGAGTGATCTCCTAGTGAGTAGCTAAATGAATGTGGATCCCCTCCATTAAAGGAAGGGTCATATGCATTTGCAGTGGTCGGAAAATCATTAGATCCAGTCGTTCCTAGTATATAGATATCACCGCTACCAGAAGTAGTCAAACTATGTGGCCTCTCATTATCTGATCCACCCAGATAGGTCGAGTACAGTAGTTGGGTACCATCAGAGTTAAATTTATTAATGAATGTATCATCATAACCACCGGTAAAATCATTTTGAATAGCACCTAGTGTAGTCGGAAATGAAGAAGAAAATACGGTGCCTCCAGAAATGATATTTTCATTTTGGTCATAAGTGGAACAAAAACCATGGTTGCTAACTAATGATCCTGTTCCAGTCGCCAAAATCAATTCTGGATCTATTATTAATTTGTAATTAGGGTCATAATTCCCCAGCTTGAACGAAACAACATTATCTTTTAGAACATACTCACACTCCACTTTAATCAGTCTCCCATCAATCAATTGATACGAATACGGTTCGGATTCTACAACATCATTCACTTCTGTGGATATCCAAATTCTGCCATTTTCTAAACAAACAGAATTGGCACCAAAAATCTCGAATTGTATCAGATCTGGATCTTCAAAAGGCTGAATTATAAAATCGTATTTCAATGAATTACTCCCCTGATATAACAACATATCTATTCCCTGGAATAATTCCGAGTATCTAACTTGTTGGTAAAGTTGAACGTTAGTCGCCCATTGAGTTGACTCAGAACTGCGGTAGTAATTATTGTGATGCTCGCACTTCTTCTCTCCTGACAGTGCTTCTTCATTTGAATTTAAAAACCTTACTTCATAAGTATGTGTTTTATACGTATCCTTTGGAAATGATTTTTTCCCAGTATGCTGGAGATGATCTAAAAATTCTGGATCATAGAGCTGGTAGGTAATTTTCCCTTGCCCTAAGTAAACGCTCGCACCATTTATCTCAGATTTAAATTTTACTTGATCATTCCATTGTCCCATGTTCTCTATGAAATTTATCTGACAAGCAGAATGATTAGAAAAAAGGACAAATAATAGGGTGCAAAGTGCAGTAGTAATAGGATAAATTTTAAACATAGTAAGCTAATGTTATCTTTTTTGGTTCTCGAAGATAATGCAGGAAACTTAGAATACGGTTTTATATTGAATAGGAATAGTTCTTAGACTTACTGCTCGATGAGTACATAACTATAAGTCCCCCCATCTTTCTCTTCAACACATCTGATCCTTTTATTTGAAACTCGCAGCTCCTTCCAAACCCAAACTCTTTCGTCTGAATCTGTCGGTTCATCAAAAGTCCCAACTAAAAATTCGCTGCGAGAAGCCGAACTTGTTTCATTATATGCAGGAGTGTACACCTCATCTATAAGCCAATAACCAGTGTAGGCTGTATTGCTAGCGACATCTGTTAAAGTAAGGATGTCACCATTAAATTGCACCGCTTTATTCTTAAATTCTGAGGTCAGATCTTTTCTAGATAGTGAAAAGTTCTTTCTGAACTTTACTTTTTCATAAACCCATGTCCCTTGGATTTTTTCATCAGTTGGCTTAAATATTCCCCCATCTTTTCTACAACTTAAAAGAGAGAACGTAATGAGAAGGCATATTAAACCTGTTTTTAGAGTAGTATTCATCATGATTTGAGCTTTTTAGTTACTGGTAAAGCACACAACTATTGTTCCAAGTATTGAGTCTCCATGCCTGAATTCACATGTCCATATAACAAAACAAAATAGTTCCAAAACGAAACTTATAGAATTCACTCCCGTATCTACAACCATCTAATAGATGAATGAAACAAATGAATACACTTACAACCACCCTAGTATCAATGCTTGCTTTAATTATGACCAGTAGCGTCATGGCCCAAGGTAAATCAATATCGAAAGATTTTGATGGAGATGGGTTTCTATCCTACGAACACGGAGGAACCGATTGTAACGATCTTAATTTCAGAATTAATCCCAATGCACAGCCTTCAGAACAAGGAACAGACAATAACTGCAACGGTATTGTAGATTATCAAGAAGTAGTATTTAAATATGGAGATATCAATCGATCAGAAAGAATAGATGTAGCAGATTTAAGAATTGTACTTATCGAATATGGATCAAATGGAGTTAGTGCTGCAGATGTGAACCATGATAGAAAAGTAGATAGGAGCGATTTAGAGAATATGCTCGATACATATAACACATTAACCTACGGTTTTTAGGCTAAACCGACCCCTAATCCAGATTCAGCGCCAACTGAAGGATTAACATTAAACTTTCTAAACGCACTGTTAGAAAAATAAACTAAAACAACACCTGTATTAACACGAAAATTATCAAATTTGAGGAGCCTTGAGCTCCTTTTTTTTGATATATAAAAGTGGTGCTGGTTCGGGAAAGACATACACCCTCACCAGAGAATTCTTAAAACTTGCTTTAAGGTCTGAAAACGCGTGGTCTTACAAACAGATTTTAGCCGTCACCTTTACCAAAAAGGCAGCTAATGAGATGAAATCTCGAATCCTCGAATGGCTGAAAGAATTTGCCACCTCAGATGATTTAAGCAAAAACTCCAAAGCTCAAGAAATTACGGAGGCACTGCAATGTTCCAACGAAACACTGCAGTCACGTGCAAGAAATATGCACGAACATATTCTTCATCATTACTCAGACTTCTCCATACAGACGATTGATAGTTTTGTACATCGAATTATTAAATCATTCTCACGCGATTTAAAACTTTCTACTGACTTCGAAGTGGAAATGGATGTGGAAAAAGTGATTACAGAAGTGGTTTCAGACCAGCTTCAGGAAATGGGTGAAAATCAAGAACTTTCTCATATACTTCAAAACTTTCTGGAGCATCAGCTAGATGAAGAAAAATCCACACAATTAAAAAGCGAGCTAGTCAGCTTCTTTAAAAGTAACTCTGATGAAGACTCCCAAAAGAGTTTAGATAAAATTTCGGCAAAATCCTTTCAAGACTTCAAAATAGTAAGACAGGATATTCTGAAAAAATCCAAACAGCTACAAATTAAAATAGACGCTATTCGTCTACAAATGAAAAGGGATATAGGTGAATTGGATGGAATAGACCGAAATCTAGGCAACTGGATAAAAAATTCTGATTTTAGCAAATTCGTGGATTATGCCAAAACTCCCGTGAACCTGCTCGCCAAATCAACTATTTTCAAAAAAGGATTTTTAGACCGCGGGGGGGAATATCAAGTGGTAAACACTCTTATTCTGACACATTTAGATGAACTCATTCCTCTTCTTGACGAGTATCTAATAGTATCCAAACTCATAAAGAATTGTTACCTGATTGCGCTAATTCAGGATTATAAACAGAGGTTTGAAGCATATAAGCAGGAGAATAATACCATTCTCATTTCAGATTTCACCCAAATTATTCATGACGTAGTCAAAGACAACCCTGCTCCATTTATATATGAAAGATTGGGGGAACGCTATAAGTACTATCTAATTGACGAATTTCAGGATACTTCCATTACACAGTGGCAAAACTTTCTTCCACTTATTACACACACACTAGCCAATGGAAACATGGCCATGATAGTAGGAGACAGTAAGCAAGCCATTTACAGATGGCGGAACGGAGATTTTAAACTTTTTGCGAATCTTCCTAAAATGGAGTATGATTCTGGTGATTTTATACTAAAAGAAGCCGAAAGACAGCTAAGTCAAGCATCGTCCACAGTTCACCTTAGCCACAATTTTCGGTCCTCCTCAGAGATAGTTGAATTTAACAACAAATTATTTGGAGGGCTAAAGACTGAGCTGTCGGAAACAGGGCTAACTATGTATAAAGAGTTTGAGCAAAAACCAACCCTGAATCTAGGCGATGGCTACGTAGAAGTGCAACTTTTTGGAAAGGCCACAGATGATAAAGAAGAATTTTTAGATAAAATAAAAAATATTATTCTAGGAGCCGCCTCCAGAGAGTTCAACTATGGTGACATCGCCATTCTCACACGTAAAAACAACACTCTCACAGAAATAGCAACTTATCTTAATGACCAAAACATCAAAACAAGCTCACAAGAAGGTTTGCTCCTGCATAAGAACTTAAAAGTCCAACTAATCATTTGCACGCTTCATTCAGCTGTGTTTCCGACAGATGACAGCAATAACACTCAGCTTTTCACCTTAATGGAACGCTGGAAAGGAAATCCCCCAGACCTACTTCTGCATGAAAACGAACTAGACACCTATTCAACCAAAAATGGAAGAGTTCATTATCGAATTAAGATTTGGAACTATTTAGAAAAACAACTTGGCAAAGTAAATCCTGAAAAATGGAGGCGTTCATCGGCCTATGATGCACTTCTTGAAATCACCGAATACTTGAATTTAAATCAACAAACAGACGATTATGTTGAAACGCTATTGGACTTCTCTTTTCAAACAGCTAGACTAGGAAAGAATTCAGTTAAAGAGTTTTTAGAACATTGGTATGAAAATGAAAAATTAAGTCTGGCAACAACTGATAGCAAGGACAGCGTAAAACTAATGACAGTGCATAAGTCCAAAGGATTGGAGTTTCCTATTGTTATCTATGCCGAGCCATTTTATAGAAGCCGTAGCAACTCAATTTGGTATGATCTAAGCGATTTGAAACTCCCTCTAGAAAGCACTTACTATAGTGATGGTGGGTTATTGAAAGATCATCAAGGAAACCTTCAACGATATGAAACTATTAAAGCTCATTCTCTAAAGGAAAAGTCAGATCAAACCATTGATGATATGAACCTGTTTTACGTGGCCAACACACGAGCAAGTCAAAATTTATTTATCGTAGGTTTCTCTGCAGATGGCGGAATTATTAAACCAGTTAAAGAAGCTTTTAGAGACGCTTTCAATCACGAGCTCGATACGGATGTATACACCTCAGGGGAATTAGTGACTAAAAGACAGAATTCTCAACTCAAAGAAGACCAAGAGGTTTCAAACACCATACAAACTTCATTAAAGTCTTATGATTGGAAAAACCGACTGGCCTATCGATTTGCGAATCAAACCCTAGATGGAAAAACAACTTCTGTCTCAGAGCGGTCTGTTGGTATTGCTATTCATTCCTTGCTTGCAGAACTGGTTACTGTCGACAATTGGGAATTAATATGGCTCCAGCTGGAAGCAATTGTTTTTGACCAACAGCTTATCGAAGGCCTAAAGAACCTATCCAAAACCGCCGAGTGGAAGCAATGGTTTTCTGAACCAATCCAAGTGCTTAACGAAAAACACCTCATTGACTCTGAAGGAAATGAGTTCATCCCAGATCGAGTGATGGAATTCGCTAACGAAATAATAGTGGTTGACTATAAAACAGGTGGGGCTACCGATAGACATTCAGAACAAGTACAGAATTATATGAGATTACTTTCCAAAATCTACTCAAAACCAGTGAGTGGAAGATTGGTCTATATTAAAGAAGCGGAAATTCAAAAGATCAATTTAGACTATCAATCCAAAATGAGTTTTCCAAATGGATAAGTGCCCTTCATAATCATATTCGTATCAAATTCACTACGACCTTCACCCGTATAAAAATCAATCTTTCTAGCAGTTAATAGCTTGGTCAAATAAAGATTACATCCGTATCTTAGTAATAACACATTTAATTAGTTTGACCTACCAAAACGTATACATATATAATAGAGCTACTTTGCTAAACTATGTTTAGTCAAACAGCAGTTAACAGCAAAAAAAGGGGGAACGCTAAGCGATCCCCCTTTTTAATTTTTATAGTGTAAGTTCTTAATGAACTATTCCTTTGTGTCTTCTTTCGCTAGAAACAGAAAGCTTTTTTCTTCCCTTTCTTCTCCTTGCACTAAGAACTCTTCTGCCTGTAGCAGTACTCATTCTTTTCTTGAACCCGTGCTTGTTTCTTCTTTTTGTGTTACTAGGTTGAAATGTTCTTTTCATAACTCTTAATATTAGCCCCGTTTTGAAACGGGAGCGCAAAGATAAAATGTTTTTTTCTTTCTCACAATTTTTAGTGCATATTTATTGCACCCTCGTAAAAAGGCAAATCTACCCTGAATTTGTCTTACAATTTCAATTTGATTCACCTTGTCAAGTCCTTTGGAACAGTTTGGATATCGACTTTAGAGATTATCAATAAGCCACAAAAAGTCCTAAAGATTTTTTGCATGAGTGAATTGGCAATACTTTTGTCGAAATTATTCGTGGCAATGGCTGACAAATCTAAGGACGAAGAGAAAAAGAAAGTGACCAAAGAATCGTGGAAGAAATCTTCCAGAATTCTCAGATACTTAAGGCCTCATCGAGGAATGATTTCTCTGAGTTTACTCTTGCTGACTATCTCTGCAGTTTTAACATTGGTCATAACTGGAATTCTGGGGCAAATAGCTGGCACTGACACCACCTGCGCCTGCGATGAAAGCGTTAACAGTCCCTCTTTCATGGCTAATATGATGTCTGGGCTAGGATTTGAAGCGACCAGCGGTGATATACGTCCCTGGGTTTATCTCCTATTTGGCCTGCTTGCTTTCCAAAGTATTGTTTCCTTCCTCAGAGTTTATGTTACAGCCTCTTTCTCCGAAAAGGCAATCCTCACATTGAGGAAAGACACCTTCTCTAAAATTATTAATATGCCTATGCAATTTTTCAACGAGCGAAAAATTGGTGAGCTCAACTCCAGAATTTCATCTGACGTTACCACTATTCAAGAGACTATATCACTCACTGTCATAGAACTACTGAGACAATTAATGATGATTGTTTTAGGGATAGTGGTGTTATTTTTTGTATCTGCGCAACTCACACTTATAATGCTAGCTGTAGTTCCCATTATTACCATTATAGCAGTGCTTTTTGGTCGATATATCAGAGGATTAGGGAAAAACACTCAAGATAAAGTAGCCGACAGTAATACAATTGTTCAGGAGTCATTGACAGGTATAATGAGCGTAAAATCATTTGCCAATGAACTCTTCGAAACAAACAGGTATATAAAAAGCATCAGAGAAGTGAGAAAGAATGCGATGAAAGGGGCCATTGGCAGAGGGCTATTGAGTACGTTCATCGTTTTCTTCATGTTTGGAGCTATTGGAATAGTGATCATTCAAGGGGCAGAACTCAAGAATACAGAAGGGTTTGCTGAAGCTAACTTCATGGCGTTTATCCTAATGACTGGAATAATCGGTGGCTCGATTGCTGGAATAGCTTTTCAGTTTGGCGCGTTACAACGAGGAATTGGATCCATAGAAAATGTAATGGATATTTTAGATCTAGAAACTGAAGCTACCCTCCTAAAAGACACTAAAAAGTCAGAGGAATTAACTGGTGCCTTAGAATTTAAAAATGTAAGCTTCAGCTATCCTTCAAGATCAGACATACAGGTACTTAACAGCATTAATCTCATTGTAAATAAGGGGGATCAAGTTGCCATTGTTGGACCTTCAGGCTCAGGAAAAAGCACAATGATCTCATTGTTGCAACGCTTCTATGAACCAACTGATGGAGAAATAAAATTTAACGGAAAACCTACGAAAGAGATCGGACTCAAAGAGTTACGAAACCAAATGGCATTGGTACCTCAGGAAGTTATTTTATTTGGCGGAAGCATTTCCGAGAACATAGCTTATGGAAAACCTGAAGCATCAGAAGAAGAGATTACTGAAGCCGCTAGAAAAGCAAACGCACTTGACTTTATCAAGCAATTTCCGGAAGGATTTGATACGTTGGTAGGCGAAAGAGGTGTTCAGCTTTCTGGAGGGCAAAGACAGCGAATAGCAATTGCCCGAGCTGTATTAAAAAGCCCTGAAATTCTGATCTTAGATGAAGCCACTAGTTCTTTAGATTCCGAATCTGAAAGGCTGGTTCAGGATGCGTTAGATCGACTTATGGAAAATCGTACAAGTATTGTAATTGCCCATAGACTTTCAACGATTAGAAAAGCAGACAAGATCATTGTGCTTTCCGAAGGTGTAATTAAAGAGACAGGTACTCATGAAGAACTTCTTCAGGCAAAAGATGGAATCTATCAGCATTTGACCGAGCTTCAAATGGAAGTTTAAAAGTATTAGATATGTTCCACGTGTCGATTTCATGTCAATTTAGCTATGACTTCCTGAATTAACATCACATTTATTTGAGTCAAATCTCGAATTTATAATCCCTTCCTTTGTTTACCTTTGCTCTATGAAGAAAAAAGCCCTAGTAACAGGAATCACAGGCCAAGATGGCGCTTACCTTGCTGAATTGCTCTTAGAAAAAGGCTATGAAGTGCACGGACTCAAGCGTAGATCTTCTCTATTTAATACAGATAGAATTGACCATTTGTATAAAGATCAACATGAGAAAGGTGTCAACTTTTTTCTTCATTATGGTGACCTGACAGACTCCACAAATCTCATTAGATTGGTTCAAGAAATAGAACCTGATGAGATTTACAACCTAGCAGCGATGAGCCATGTTCAAGTTTCTTTCGACATGCCTGAATACACTGCAAATGCTGATGCTACGGGAGCTCTTAGATTGTTAGAAGCCATTCGAATTTGTAAACTAGAGAAAAAGACACGCTTTTATCAAGCTTCTACCTCAGAATTGTACGGAAAGGTTCAAGAAATCCCTCAATCAGAAACTACGCCGTTTTATCCTAGAAGTCCGTATGGTGTGGCTAAGTTGTACGCTTTTTGGATAACAAAAAATTACCGAGAAGCCTATGGTTATTACGCATGCAATGGTATTCTCTTTAACCATGAGTCGCCTTTAAGAGGAGAGACTTTTGTGACTAGAAAGATTACAAGAGCAGCTGCAAAAATCAAACTTGGTCTACAAGAAAAATTATATCTAGGAAATTTAGATTCTCAAAGAGACTGGGGACATGCCAAGGATTATGTAGAAGGTATGTGGAGAATGCTTCAGCAAGACAAGGCAGATGACTATGTACTCGCCACAGGTGTAATGGTGACTGTTAGAGAATTTGTAGAAAAAGCCTTTACTCGTGCAGGAATTACCCTTAAGTGGGAAGGCAGCGGGGTAAATGAAAAAGGAATCGACTCTGCTACTGGAAAAACAAGAATAGAGATTGATCCTAAATACTTTAGACCTGCAGAGGTGGAACTCTTAGTTGGTGATGCATCTAAGGCAAAAACCGACTTAGGATGGGAGCCAACGCACACGCTTCAACAGCTTATAAATGAGATGGTTGACGAAGACGTTAAACTGTTTGAACGCGACCAATATCTTTTGAAAGGCGGGCATGATGTTATGTCATACAATGAATAGAAAATCCAGAGATTTGAAATGCACAACAAATCTCTGAATTTCATATTGTTACCTCACAATTTGAGGCTCTATCTGAAGACCTTCTTTTAAAATTTCGTCCATTTCCTCCAGAGAGTGAAATAGCTGCTCAAAATCTTCTATGAGGTAATACCTCATCTGGATCTCAGAATTTACAAAGTGATTATGGGCAATCGCTTTGACATCATATTCTAATAATTCCACAGCTGAATTTTCATAAATGTGGTTGACTTCACCAAAGCTAGAAAGTACTCCAGCCCCATATATCTGAGGTTTCCCTTTCCCTTTCATCAAACCAAACTCTATCGTGAACCAATACATACGCTGCAATGCTGTTAGTGCTCTATCATCCTCTAAATACTTCACTCCAATTTCACCAAACTTTTGCATGAAAGCAGCATATGTCTCATTCATTAATAATGGGATGTGGCCAAACGTATCATGAAACATATCAGGTTCTTCCAAATAATCCAATTGCTGCCTTGACCGCAACCAAGTGCTTGAACAAAAACGTTTTTCCGCCAATAGCTGAAAAAAGTCTTCTACAGGTATTAGTCCCTCAACCACTTCAATTTTCCAACCTGTTTTTTGCAGAGCCACTTCTACCTTTCTAAAATCGGCAACTTCGGAATTTGACATATGAGGATAGAGCTCAGATACACTATCCATATACTCTTTACAGGCTTTCCCATTCAAATTTTCAACCTGCCTATCAAATAAAATCTTCCAAATGGCATGGTCTTCACTTGTGTACTTGTCATACTCTTGTCTCATTTTTTTTGCATTAAAAAACCCTTTCCCGCGTAGTAGCGAAAAAGGGTTCCGTTATTTTAAAACATATAACTATCAGTACCTCTAACGCCTAGCGTGAAGCAAATAATAGTAATATGTATAATTTCTAATCATTACGTCTACAAAGATAAGACATTCATCGAATCTGTTCATGCCTTTGCCTAAGCTGACTAAAAAGTCACATGCATCCCCTATCTATACTGAAAAACAGACCTAAACTTTTAATCGCTTTCTACGTATAAATCTTAGTAATGCGGAAAACTTTGAAACATATTGGACTATTGTTATGCGGAATTATTGGAGTTCACACGGTTACTTTATCGCAGTGTGAGGTCTTTGATTTCTATGACAATTTAGTTCCTCAACCCTTTTGGTATGCTTGTAACGGAGGTGACTACACCTTGAATATTTATGGTCCTAATGATTGGACAGATTATTCTATCGATTGGGGAGATGGTTCTCCAATAGAAAATGGCACCAATTGGATTTCTCCGAATACTCTTTCGCACGTCTATACTGCTACAGTTCAAAACTTCACCGTTGTGATTTCAAATCCTACGTTAGGATGCAGCATCTCAGGAGTGTTAGTTATGGAAGAGGCGACTAATCCGTCAATTGTTATTCCAACAGGAGTATTGACGCAAGCCTGTGCTCCACACCCAGTTTCATTTAGCAATCAAAGTAGTAATGTATCCCAAAATACCATATTTACTTGGGATTTTGGTGATGGAAGTGCAAATCTAGTTTTAGACAATACAAACTCTGGACAGACTATTTCTCACACCTATCTAGAAAACACTGTTGATTGTCAGACAGAAGTTACCCTATTTGCAGAAAACTATTGTAACACGATTCAGGGAGGAGCATTTTTTAATACTTTTTCTCCTATTCAAATTTACGATACCGATGATGCAGCCATTACCGCCAGTGCCACTTCTCTATGTTTTCCTGACAATGAAGTAACGTTTACCAATACAACGGACAGAAATTGTTTTGTCCAAGGAAATATATTTCAACGATATGAATATTGGAATTTTGGAGACTATTGGGGATTAGGACAGGATTCCATTATCGGAGAAAATTGGGATCCTTGGCCACCTACAACCCCACATACCATTCAGTATCCTGGTAATCTTGGTGATGTTTATGAAGTAATGATGATAGACAGTAATTATTGTGGTTTGGACACTGCACGTATTACAGTAACCATCGTATCTCCGCCAGCTGCAGACATTGCGATTGTAGATGATGAGGTTTGTGTGGGAGACCCAGTAACGATTAATCAAAATTATACGGGAAATCCAGATACATTTAGCTGGAACTTTGGAGATGGTCTGGGTTGGGTAACTACAGGTGGATCAGATATCACCTATTTATATAGTACACCAGGAGTTTATAATGTCGCAAGCGCAGTCAGCATTGCATCTAGCACAACGGCTTGTGCAGATACTGCCTACGCCACAGTAACAGTGGCACCATCACCCACCATTAATATATTGGCCGATAATTTAGCAGGATGTGATAATATTACTGTCAACTTTGCTGAAACCAGCACCAATGCCGACACCTGGGTTTGGGACTTTGGAAACGGGAATACCTTTAACGGCGATTCCCCCCCACCTCAAGATTATACTACTCCTGGAGCATACGTCGTAAATATAACCGCATCAAATTCTGCTGGTTGTATAGAAACTGATCAAGAGGTAGTGAATGTATTCAACTCTCCTGTGGTTGCCTTTTTAGCAGACAACGTCTGTGAAGGAACTTTAGGACAATTTACCGACATGAGTACCTCCGATGGAGGAGATCCTATCATTTCCTGGACCTGGGACTTTGGTGACTCCAGTGGAAGTGTGGATCAAAACCCAACTCATGTGTACGCCATAAGCGGAAATTACTTGGCCACATTAGATGTGAGCACAGTCAATTGTAATGCCTCAAATACTGAGGTGCTAACAGTAGAAGTAGCGCCAATTCCCATATTTTCTCCTGATGTCAACTCAGGTTGTGCCCCATTAGATGTCACCTTTGAGAATACTAGTACTAATTCTGATAGCTACACTTGGGATTTTGGCGATGAATCAGGCAGTTTTGAAGATTCACCTATACATACATTTTACAATTTTTCAAATGCAGATACCGTCTACACTGTGGTAATGACAGCCTCCTCAAATTTTGGCTGTTACCAAAGTGATTCGTTAGATATTACAGTTTCTCCAGGTGCACAAGCGGCATTCACGGACAATGCTCAGCCGCCTGGATGTGCTCCATTTACAGCAGTGTTTACCAACACTTCTTTTGGCCCCATTATCGGATACGAGTGGGATTTTGGTGATGGCTCACCAACTACGACAGATGAGAATCCAAGTCACTTGTACAATAACACTACAGGATTTATCCAAACCTATGATGTACAATTGACTGCGTTTTCTGCTAATGGATGTAATGATGTTGTGATTCAAACAATGACTGTATTTCCAGAACCTGATTTCACGTTCAATGTCACTCCTAACAGTGGATGTACTCCTCTAATAGTTCAAATGCCATTAGTCGCTAGTGGGCAAACATTTGACTGGGATTTTGGAGATGGACAAACCTCCATGGTACCTAACCCCACCCATTTATACGAAAACAACACCGCATTACCAATCACTTACACAGTAACTCTAAATGCTGTATCTGCGTTTGGATGTGCCGGTTCAAGTACAAGTACTTTGGATGTATATCCTTCTCCCACAGTGGATTTTGATGTCTCCGAATTCAACGGATGTTCTCCACTAGAAGTGGATATCACAGATAATTCTAATGGGGCTACCTCTGGTACTTTTGATTTTGGGGATGGGCAATCAGAGCCTTATGCAGGATCTACGACCCACACCTTCGACAATAATACAGGAATCGTTCAAAGCTATACGGTCACCCTTATGGCTGAAAATGCCAGTGGTTGTTCAGCTTTTCACACAGAACCAGTAGAAGTAACACCTAGCGCCACTGCTGAAATAGTAGGGCCTCCAGATGGATGTTCGCCATATTCCACCACATTCCAAAACAACAGTACCAATGCCACAGGATACTTATGGGATTTTGGAAATGGAGTAACGTCTACTCAAAACACAGGAGCTACAACATTCATTAATAATTCTGGCACCGATACTACGTATAAAGTAAAATTAACCGCTTTCTCTGGCTTTGGATGCGATCATACCGATTCAGTAGAAGTAATTGTTTATAGTTCCCCTATTGCCAATTTCTCCTCAGACGTAAATTCTGGATGCAGTATCGTATCCGTTGAATTTACCAATAACAGCGTTGGCGCCACTTCCTATGCTTGGGACTATGGAGATGGAGATACGGATGTGACTTCTCTCAATACACATTTCCATTCTTTCGAAAACTTCACCAATCTCCCTATCGAGTACACTGTTACTCTAATTGCAACAAACAACATTGGTTGCGAAGACATTTTTACTTTACCCATCACAGTATATCCACAAATCGAAGCCGAATTTGAGCAAGAACAAAATGGTTGTCCCCCATTAACTATTAATTTCGACAACAATAGTTTTGGTGCAAACACAGATTTCGTATGGGATTTCGGTGATGGCAGCTCCTCTTCCATGACTTCCCCTGAACATACTTTCCAGAATACTACACTAAATGACATTACATATACAGTAGAACTGGTCACTACTTCCGTTTATGGATGTTCAGACACCTACTCACAAGATATTACAGTATTTGCTGCTCCAATAGCTGAAGTTTCTATTACTGAAACCGCTGGATGTTACCCTTTAGACGTGACCTTTAGCAATGAATCTCAAGGAGCTTCATCTTACTCATGGGTGTATGGAACTGGTGAAATTGGTGATACCGATGACCCTCTTCATACGCATACATTTTATAACTTAGGAACAGCACCAGTAACTTATGAAGTCACCTTAAACGCTATCACTGATGATGGATGTATGCATTCAGATAACGTATTCGTGGAAGTCCAGCCTCAAATAATTGCCGACTTTGATGCTCCCACCGAAGGTTGTACACCATTTATAGTACAATTTGAGAATACCTCTTCCGGAGCGTTGCAATACCAATGGAATTTCAATGATGGCTCAAATATCGAAACGGTATTTCATGCCAACCATTTATTTACAAATGACACAGATGAACCTGTAGTTTATTCTGTTACATTAACGACAGAATCATCCGCTGGATGTGTAGATGCACACACAGAAGATATTACTGTTTTTCCGAGACCAGTCGCAGACTTTACCGCTACTCCTGACAGTCAACTATTTCCTAATACTACTGTAACTATAAACAATCTAACCACTGGTGGCACCACGGTCAATTACGAATGGGGGTTTGATGATGGGAGTAATATAGTAACCGACGAACAACCTGGAACTCATATATATGACACCTGGGGAATATACACTATTACCTTACTAGCGGATAACGGATTCTGCTCTGATGATGCTTCCGTCAATGTGGAAATAATTGCTCCTACGCCATTTGTTGCTTTTGATGGACCAGCACAGGGATGTGCTCCTTTAACAGTGCCATTCACCAATCTTAGTGAATATGGATTAGGGTATCATTGGGAATTTGGTGATGGAGGACAAGCTTTTGTGGCTGATCCTATTTATATATATCAAAACCCAGGAACATATTCGGTAAAGTTAACAGTGACTGGCTATAACAATGGCGAGACTCAACAGTTAATACGTGAAAATATTATAGAGGTGTATCCTGCTGCACAAGCAGCATTTGCAGTTACACCAGAGAATGTATCCATTCCTCAAGATCCAATTTTCTTGGTCAATCTATCCTCGAACGCTACAGAATATCTCTGGAGTTTCGGTGATGGGGAAACCTCTACAGAGGTCAATCCAGATCATTATTACCAAACATCAGGAATATACTCTGTGACTTTAATTGCCAATAACGAACAAAACTGTCCAGATACGCTGACACTTGTGGATGTAGTAACGGCAACCGACGTAGCCAATCTGCAATTTCCAAATGCCTTTACACCAATAGACGGCGGAACATCGGGTGATTACGACTCTCAATCATTTAACAATAATGTCTTCTTCCCTGTTCAATCTGGTGTGGACGAGTACCAACTCCAAATATTCAATAGATGGGGAGAGCTACTATTTGAAAGTAAGGACGTTTTTATTGGTTGGGATGGTATGTATAGAGGACAATTATGCAAACAAGATGTATACGTATGGAAAGCAAAAGTTAAATTTTCCGATGGAACGGAACTTACTCAGGCTGGAGACGTAACACTACTAAGATAAATGAAAAATATAGCTATTTATATAGTCTTTCTGCTAGGCTCTTTTTCAGCATTTGCTCAAGAAGAACTCTCTCGTGTAGATAAGTCAGAATTCTCAAATGCTGACTTTTATTTTTATCAAGAAAGATACTCTGAAGCATACAGTATACTGGTTTCTTTGTACGAAAAGTACGATGGAAATCCAGAAATAGCATTCCGTCTTGGAGTATGTGAATTAGAATTATTCAGAAACAAAGAAAAAGCCAGCGCTCTGCTTTCTATGGCACTACAGCTTGGAAATAAAGAATCTCTCTTTTACCTAGGAAAAATCCAACATCTCAATCACAAATTTGATGAGGCCATCTCGCTTTTCAATGAATACAAAAAGCATGGGAGTCGAGAACAGAAAGATGAGTTTATACAGAGATGTATTAACTCTTGTCAAGAAGCCAAAAATTTAACCAACTACCCTGAAGATGTTATGGTCATCAACTTAGGAGAAACCGTCAACTCAAAATATGCTGAGTATGTCCCATTAATTACTTCTGCTGAAGACGAACTTTACTTTACATCCAGAAGAGATAATAGTACTGGAGGCAAACGAGACCCTAACAATCAGTACTTTGAAGATGTGTATTACACTAAAAAGAATGGCACCACTTGGGGGAAACCTACGAATACGCTTTCGGATATAAACACGGAAACCCATGATGCTACGGCAGCAATAAGCGCTGATGGAAAGAGCATGCTTATTTACCGCACTAACAAACAGTTGACCGGTGGTGATTTATACATTACCAATAAAGTAAATGATAAATGGAAAGAGCCTAAAATGCTTGATGAACATATCAATTCTGAATTTCAAGAAGCCAGTGCTTGCTTTAGCCCAGATGGAAACACACTCTATTTTTCTTCAAACAGGCCAGGTGGTTTTGGTGGTAAAGATATCTACAGAGTAAGAATGTTACCAAATAAAGAGTGGAGTTTACCTAAGAACCTCGGAGCAGCAGTTAACACTCAATATGATGAGGATTCTCCTTTTTTAGATGTAGATGATAGAACACTCTACTTTGCATCAGAAGGACACAACTCTATGGGAGGATATGACATTTTCATTTCTAAAAGACAAGGAAAAGAAACATGGTCAACTCCTGAGAATCTAGGCTTCCCCGCAAATTCTGTAGAAGATGATATTTATTTGAGTCTTACTCCAGGTGGTAAGAAAGGATATTATTCTTCGGAGAAAGCCAATGGTTATGGAGACCAGGATTTATACGAGATCAATTTCATCTATCGACAGAAAACGAATCTCGTGGTAAAGGGTACTCTAACCGATGCCAAGGGTCAACCAATTAAAGGTGAATTGACAGTAATAGATGAAAGAAATAAGGATTTACAGGGAGTTTATAACTCTAACAAGAATAATGGCAAATATGTTCTGCTATTGAACCCAATGGTAAAGTACAAAGTTATTATTCAGGCAGAAGGAAGAGAGTCCATAACAAAGGATCTCTACTTTGATTTTCCAGAAGAAGAAAACCATGAAATTGATTTAAAAGTCATTGTACTGAATTAAATTGAAAAGACTCATAACCATAATCAGCTTGATCGTACTCTGTTCCATGAACAAGTCAGTGGCTCAGGATGCCCATTTCACTCAATTTTATGCCGCTCCTACCCTGTTGAATCCAGCTTTTGTGGGAACATCGATCCAAAGCAGATTTGGTATGAATTACCGAAATCAATGGCCAGCTCTCCCAAAGGCATTCGTGACTTATAATGCTTTTTATGACCAGTACTTGCCAGAAATTAATTCTGGTTTTGGCTTATTAGTTAATCGTGATCAAGCTGGAGTAGGTGCACTTTCTAACACCAGTGTTGGTCTACAATATGCGTATGAGATCAGACTTTCTCGAATGTTTTCCTTAAGGCCTGCTCTACAAATAGGATATACAAGGAAATCGCTTCACCAAGAGCGGCTTATATTCGGAGATCAACTTTTAAGGGACGGAGCTGATGCCACCTATGAAGTTCTAAATGTAAAACCTGTTGGACTTATGGACTTTTCTACGGGAATTCTTCTTTACAGCGAAAAGTATTGGTTTGGACTAAGTCAACATCACATCAATGAACCAAATGAAACGATCACTACTGGTATCAGTAAATTGGCTAAGAAATTCTCGGCGCACGGAGGAATTCGAATCAAGGTTCGAAATCCACGAAAGAGAAGCGCTAAAAAAGACTTTGTAATAGCATTCAACTATAAAGATCAAAACCCTTTTAATCAATTGGACTTGGGCGCTTATGTTGAGCTGAATCCAATGGTTTTTGGCATCTGGTATCGGGGTCTTCCGACCAAAGATAATGGGTACAATTATGTCAATAGAGAAGGAATTAATTTAGTCATTGGGTATCATGATAGACACTACAAGTTTGGTTATAGCGTGGACGTCAACCTTTCTCAATTAGGAGTAGCCAATACGGCAGGGGCACATGAAATATCATTCAGCTATGAATGGGCCAATAAGCGCAATAAAAGACTTTCTAAAAGACGTATTATTCCATGCGCTAAGTTCTAGTACAGAACAATCTTCTTCATTTTTATTTTCTTGACATTGGTTTATAGCAATAAATCAGTAACTTATCTCGACCTTTATTAAGGCCCACCCTAAAATGAAAAGATTAACACTCCTAACCCTAGTACTGCTTTGCTGTATAAGTACTTTCAGATCATACTCACAACAACAATGTTGTGCTGATCATCAACACAATCTCTTCCTTGAGTCTGAAGGAAATCAGACAAAATTCAGTTTGATGAACGAAAAAATCCTGCACAGGATCATTGAACGAAGAGCTTCAAATTTTAGAGATGAAGAAACATGCACAGTTCCTGTTGTGGTGCATGTGATACATGAAAATGGGCTAGAAAATATTTCTGAACAGCAAGTGAATAATGCCATTGACTGGCTCAATGAAGCGTACTCAAATACCAATGGCTCCTTTAATCCCGATGGTATTGCTATCCCGATTCAGTTCTGCTTAGTTAAAAGAGATCCTGACGGAGAGTTTACAACTGGAATCAACTATGTCAATTCCAACCTTACCAATATGCTTGTTCCATCACAAGATTTGGAATTAAAAAACATAAGTAGGTGGAATCCAACACAATATTTAAATATATGGGTAGTCAACTCAATCACGCGAGAGCCTAATTCTCCTGGAGTAATTGGATATGCCACTTTCCCTGATGCTCATGGCACTGAAATAGACGGAATCGTCATAGAAGCTGATAATTTTGGTTCTACAGAAGTAGCCAATAATGCATTTATTCACGAAACAGGACATTATCTGGGTCTCTTTCATACTTTTCAAGGAGGCTGTCCAAATGATGACTGTCTTACAAGTGGTGATATGGTTTGTGACACTCCTCCAGATCAAAACTTATTCAACATTGCATGCTTTGACGGGACTAATTCATGCACTACAGACGAAGATGATACCTCCCTGAATAACCCGTTTCGAGCAGAAACTCTTGGTGGATTGGGAGATCAGTTTGACCAACAAGCGAATTATATGGATTACAGCAATGTTTATTGCTTCGATATTTTCACTGAGGGGCAATCTGAAAGAATGATCGCTGCGATTACCGAAATCAGAAGTTCTCTATTGGAAGATGATAAATGTTCTCCTCCTTGTGAAGATCCTATAATTGTTGATGTTACAGCTTCAGCTGACATAATTGATGTGGGAGAATCTATCACTTTCACTAACTCAAGTACTAATTTCACTACCTCTGAATGGACCTTAGATGGGGTTTCTGTATCCAACTCATCAGAATATATTTTTACTCCAAGTGTACAAGGAGAGTATTTTATAGAGTTAGAGCTGACCAACAGTGACCCCGGATGCTATCAGTTTATTCCATTTCCTGTTGATGTCAATTGTCCAATTCACATAGAAATAATTCCTAACACAACCAATGTCTCGGAAGGAGGTACCGTAGAGTTCTCTGTAACTACTACAGGTGCTTCAGAATTTGAATGGTTTGTAGATAATGTATCTGTAGCCACCTCTGAGAACCTTTCCTATACTTTTAATGATATAGGTACTTCTTCCGTGTTCCTAATTGCTTCCAATGGACTGTGTGAGGTTCGTTCTCAAGTCTGGAACATTTCCGTTGGTTCATGCACTTCTGGGAATGAAAACAACATATGGCATTGGAACAATCCTTCGGGGAATGGATTTGGGTTCGATTTCAATGATCAACCCACTTCCCTTTTACCAGAGAATCCCATGCTTGATCCGGGGCATTGCAAAGCAACAATTTGTGATGATGCAGGAAACCTTCTTTTTGTAAGCACAGGAGTAGCCGTATACGACAGAAATTATGACCTTGTACAGAATGGCAATGAATTAATGGGAGATCAGTCCAGTCATTTTGGAACAATGTTTCTGGAAGTTCCAGGAGATGAATCGAAGTATTACTTATTTACTACAAGTAGTGAAGACAGTGGCTTTATTGATGGCCTAAGATATAGCATCATAGATTCCGAACAAAATGGTGGTCTTGGCTTAGTTACTGATGAAAAAAACATTCTTGTTGAGTTTACGGGAACAGAACATGTCAATATTATCAAGCACTGTAATTTAAGAGATCGTTGGTTAATTTTCTATGATCTACCAGAGGAAAAGGTTAAATCCTACCTAATCACTGAAAATGGGATTAGCGCTGACCCTGTGGAAACCGAATTGGACGTAAACTTCACCAATGTAGTATTTAGCCAACAGCTTAAGCCTTCTCCACAAGGAGATCGACTAATCTTTGACAATTTTCTGTTAGACTTCAACCAAAGCACAGGAGAAATTGACAATGTCATGTCTTTAGGCCTCGAATCAGAAGTTGTTTTCGCACACGATTTCTCACCAAATGGAAAGATTCTCTATGTCATTTCTGGGGAGGATATTAGTCCTGGAGAAAGTGTTGCCTATCTGAAACAATTTGACCTCACCTTACCAGAAGATTTCATTTCTATAGACCCATATACAATTCCCATAGATCCTTTTGCTCTAGGAAAGGATTTGCAAAAAGGAAAAGACAACATTATTTATATAGATCAGTTTTTCTTAGGGCAGGTCAGCACTATTTTTTTTCCTAATCTTTTAGGAGCAGCAATGCAATATGCAGAAGGATCTGTATCCTCAAATGCAACCATCAATGGATTTGGAAATTTTTATCATGCCTATATAGCCGGTCAAGACATTCTCATCGACGGAGATGAAATAATATGTGCTGGTACTGAGCATGAATTCTCTGTCTTTGGGTCGGATTGTATAGACTCAGATATTGACTGGGAATTTTCTGGGGATGGTACATTTGAAATCAACCCAAATCAGACAGTCTCGGCTTCTTTCCCAGCAGTTGGATCTGCTACTTTAATTGCAAAAACAGATTCTGATTGCGGTGAAATTACAGATACTCTGCATATATCCATTATATCAACACCAGAATTAGATCTTGGACCAGATATAGGCTATTGTCCGTCGAACAGTGAAATCGTGCTAGAAATGTCTGATGAATTCAATTTCTACTATTGGAGTACAGGAAGTACAGAACAAAGCATCACATTAGAAAGTCCTGCACCACAAACTATAGAAGCTAGAGGGTATTACCAAGGGTGCTTTATCACCGATGAGATAGAAATTCTAGGAGAACTAAATGCTTCTATAGACTTAGGACCTGATCAGGAATTATGTGATGGTTCGGCAATTATTCTTGATGCTGGTCCGGGTTATTCTGATTATCTATGGCAAGATGGTTCTACGGGGCAGACATACACCGCCTTTCTAGGAGGGAATTACTCCGTTTCAGTGACGGAACCTTGTGCAGCATCAGATGAAATATTTATAGATGAATGCGGGCAAACCATAAATAGTATCAGTGAAAAACTATTGAATGAATCGATTTCTATTTATCCCAATCCTGCGGAAGAGGAGTTTGTTATCAGTCTGACAGAGCTTACCTCTGATGAAGTTTCATTAGAGCTATTGGACGCCTCGGGGAGAATAGTACTTTCCGACCTCTTTGTACCTACATCCACGCTAGAAAGTAAAAAAGTCTCAATCGCTCATTTGGCTGCTGGTGAATATGTGCTTTCTTTAAAATCAAAAGAGTTCACATGGCAGCAGCAACTAATGATTAAATAATGCCTTCTGAAGAAATACTTTAAGGTGCCATGTATTGAATTCTATGTGGAGATTAACGGACTAGTTGATGTCGAATCTATTCTCCATAAAGAAGGAATCGTCTTTCACAGAGATCCTTATTACGCTGAAGATAGATTTAGAATTTACATTCAGGAAACAGACGACTTAACAGTTCATCGACTGATTGAATAAAATGGGATCAATACATTTGTCGAGCGTCCAATACCGTTAGAAAGTAATGGTGTTTATCCATTAAGAGGTGAGCCGAAAATTAAGAATTATCAAATCGCATTTGTAGTCCTTATCATTCTTACTCTCATAGCTGCTGTCACTAATTTTGATCGTATTAATTTATAGATTATCAAATAATATATCCGATCAAGTACTGACGTAAATACCTTACGGCCATGATTCCTTCTTTTGTACTCTAATCAAAAACAAGTACAATCTCTGTGCTCTATAATCATGACCAACCTAATCAGCATGGATATATAGAAATACCTTGAATTGTTACCATTGACGCCTTCATGGGAACTGGATAGTTCCCTGGACTAATCCACTTAAAAAGCTTGCATGTCACTAACAGTGATATTAAAGCTTAACATTAAATCAAACCGCCACCTTAAGTAGTGCTCTGGTGGCGGTTTTTGCCTCATCAACGGTGACTCTCACAAATGTCATTAAAGTAACTAATACATTGATTTCTCGTAAAGGGTTGAACCAACTGCACTAATAAAATGAATACTATTAAGCCCATATTATATCTTACGTTCATTGTTCTTTCCACTACTATGAAAGCACAATCTTCTGAAGAAGCATTGGAATATCTCACAGAGGTAACAAGCTCCTTAGAAGAATTTAGAATTGACACATGGAATGTGCTTAAATCAACGGTTCAGAATAAATCCAGTTCTGAATTAGAATCTCGTATTCTAGGGCTAACCAACAAAATAGAATCTACAAGAAAAGGAATAAACAACGAAGAAGGATTTTATGGCGACCTTTCTGCAAAAGTGGCTATGACTGTCTATTTACGTACTGCTTATGATATATTGTCTCAAGATTTCAAGGAGATCCGTACGCTAGAAAAACGCTCTCCCCAATCTTTTGAGGCCATGGAAAAATATCTCATGTCTCAAAACAAAGCCAATGAGCGACTAAGTGAGGGCGGGGAACGACTAGATAATGAACTAAAAAGATTTGCAAACAGGTATAAAATAGAAGTGACGGAAGAAAAAAGTGCACTTGCCGTCAAAATTGAACGCGCTTCTCAAGCATTAGGATACTACAACCAAGTCTACCTTTCATATTTCAAAGTCTATCATCAAAAACTAAGTGTTTACAATGCATTGAAATCAGAAAACATGGAGAAGATTTCAAACGAAATTCGAACTCTAAAAGAATATGCGCAAGTTAGTCTTGATAGACTATTGATCTTGGATGGTTTTATGGAAGATTATTCGCTCCATAGCGCAGCTACGAACATTATTGAGCAATTCCTTTTCGAAGCTAATGAAGTATTTCCAACAGCATTACGTGCAATAGAAAGAAAGCACATTTTTAATATGGCTCAAGAAGTATTTGACACATTACCTGAAGAAGAAAAGACAAATACAGATATTGCTCACGTCAACTCTTTAATAGATCCTCTTAATCAAGCCATTGACGATCAGAACACGCAATTTTCAACGGCTGAATCAAAAAGGCAAGAGTTATTTAATATCTGGAATAGAGAAATCATGACTTTCTTTGTCACTTATTTGAATTAATTTCTAAAGTGTCAACTTTAGATTTAAAACTAAAGTATGCACATCAAGTTTGTAGTCGTCGGGAAGACTAGTTTTCCTTATCTGAAAGAAGGTATAAATCTCTATTTGAATAGATTAAAGCATTACGCAAAGGTAGAATACATTGAAATTCCAGTAAAAATCCCTAAATCGGCAAAGGAAAAAGATGTCAAAGAACTTGAAGCCAAAGCATTTTTAAAACAGTTGAATACTTCAGATACTCTCATTTTACTAGACGAGCGCGGAAAAAAATTCAACTCGATTTCTTTTTCAAAGTGGCTTGAAAAATTCATGCTTAATAGCACCAAATCAATTGTGTTCTTTGTAGGTGGTCCCTATGGATTTAGCGATGAGATCATTCAAAGGTCTTCTCAAAAAATATCGTTGTCAGAAATGACCTTTTCTCACCAAATGATTCGGTTATTCTTTGTTGAACAACTGTATAGGGGGTTTACGATACTTAAAGGGGAGCCTTACCACCACGAATGATCATTCTTCAGATCTCAAAAACGTAGTTTTTAGACACAAAAAAGGGCATTGCTGCGCAATACCCTTCTAATTATTTTTCCAATAAACTGATCTACTCAGCTAGAATAACCACTTTATTATTTAGAACTTCTACTGTACCACCATTAACATCAAAAGCATAATCACAGTCTGAAGCAGACCCCAATCTATCCTCCTTAATAAGTTCAGGCTGGCCATCAGACTTGATTCTAATGCTCCCTTCACCCAATGATGTAATTAATGGTGCGTGGTTATCTAAAACCCCTAGCTGACCGTCGATACCAGGAACTTGCACATATGATGCATTTCCTTCAAACAACTTAGCTTCTGGTGTAAGAATTTCTAATTTCATTTGACTTAATTAAGCTTTAGCATCTGCAAGCATTTTCTTACCTGCTTCTTCTACTTCTTCAATTGATCCTTTAAGGTTGAACGATGCTTCAGGGTATTGATCCATTTTACCATCTAGAATCATGTTAAACCCTTTGATAGTCTCTTCAATACTTACCAAAACTCCTGAGATACCTGTAAACTGCTCCGCTACGTGGAACGGTTGAGAAAGGAATCTTTGAATTCTTCTAGCTCTGTGTACAGCAGTCTTATCTTCATCAGAAAGTTCGTCCATACCTAAGATGGCAATAATATCTTGAAGCTCCTTTAATCTTTGAAGAATCTCTTTCACATCCTGAGCGCACTTGTAGTGCTCTGTTCCCACAATTTCTTCTGTAAGAATTCTAGAAGTAGAATCAAGAGGATCCACCGCTGGGTAAATACCTAGTTCTGCAATTTTTCTTGAAAGTACTGTAGTTGCATCCAAGTGGGCAAACGTAGTTGCTGGTGCTGGATCCGTTAAATCATCTGCTGGTACATATACTGCTTGTACTGAAGTAATAGATCCCCTCTTAGTAGAAGTAATTCTCTCCTGCATCGCTCCCATTTCAGAAGCCAGTGTAGGTTGGTACCCTACTGCTGAAGGCATACGACCAAGAAGTGCCGACACCTCAGAACCAGCCTGAGTAAATCTAAATATGTTATCAATGAAGAAAAGGATATCTCTACCACCAGATTCTTCATCACCATCTCTAAAGTACTCTGCTACTGTAAGACCAGAAAGTGCTACCCTTGCTCTCGCTCCAGGAGGCTCATTCATCTGACCAAACACCAATGTAGCTTGAGATGATTCTAATTCTTTTTTATCCACCTTGGTTAAATCCCAACCACCGGCTTCCATAGACTCTTCAAATTCCTTACCGTATTTGATTACTCCTGACTCGATCATCTCACGAAGTAAATCATTCCCTTCTCTAGTTCTCTCTCCAACTCCTGCAAATACAGATAGACCTTCATAACCTTTAGCGATGTTATTGATCAACTCCATAATAAGAACTGTCTTTCCTACTCCAGCTCCACCAAAAAGACCAATCTTTCCACCTTTAGAATAGGGCTCAATAAGATCAATCACTTTAATACCTGTGAACAGGATTTCAGAAGAAGTTGATAAATCCTCGAATCTTGGAGCTTCTCTGTGAATTCCTTTTCCACCTTCCATACTCACCTCACCGATTCCATCAATAGCTTTTCCTACTACGTTAAAAAGTCTCCCTTTTATTTGCTCCCCTACTGGCATAGTGATCGCACTTCCTGTAGATATTACTTCCATCCCTCTGCTAAGTCCTTCAGTAGAATCCATAGAAATAGCTCTAATAGTGTCTTCACCAACGTGCTTTTGACATTCGAGAATAAGGTCTTCACCGTCTCTCTTTACTATGAGCGCATCTAATATTTTTGGAAGCTCTACTCCTTGAGCAAAACTTACATCTACTACTGGCCCAATTACCTGTGATATTTTACCAATGTTCGCTGACATTTTCTTTTAATTACGGGTTTGAAAATCCGTGCAAAAATACTCGGTTAACCCTAATCCACCATGAGGTTTCGAATTTATTTTATCCACTGGAAATCCACACTATATCACAGTGTAAATCGTAGCTATATTTGCGTTAGAAGTCAACAAGAAATTTGAAAGTTCATAATTCATTAGAATCTCTTGGAATCATCGCTAACCCAGTCATTACCACTGGGACTTTCGACGGAGTCCATCTAGGCCATCAGAAAATTCTCGACAGGCTAAATAGTATTGCTCGTAAAAATCAGGGAGAATCAGTGTTGTTTACGTTTTACCCCCACCCACGAATGGTATTATTTCCTAGTGATCATGGGTTAAAACTGCTCAATACATTAGAAGAGAAAAAAGTACTTTTAGAAAAGGCAGGACTTGACCATTTGGTAATTCAACCATTTTCCAAAGAATTTAGCAGGCTCTCCGCATTGCAATATGTTCGAGATATTATGGTAAATAAACTCAATGTTCATACGATGGTCGTGGGTTATGACCATCATTTTGGCAGGAACAGAGAGGGAAACTTGGCATTGCTACGCGAGTTTTCTACTACTTATGATTTCGGAGTACAGGAGATATCAGCTTTAGATATTGAAGAAATTAGTGTCAGCTCTACGAAAATCAGAAAAGCAATTTCCATAGGTGAGATCCATTTGGCCAACGAATACTTAGGATACAGGTACAAATTTAGTGGCTCAGTTATCAAGGGAGCGCAACGGGGAAGGCAACTTGGGTTTAAAACAGCAAACCTTAAAATCAACGACGATCTTAAAATTATTCCTTCAAATGGTGTTTACGCCTGTTTCGCGTGGCACAATGGAAAGAAACACCAAGGAATGCTAAACATTGGGCATAATCCTACGTTTAATACCAATACTGATACACACATAGAAGTGCATCTCCTTAATTTTGATCAAGATATTTACGGAGAAGAGTTAGAAATTGAATTGGAAAAAAAACTAAGAGACGAACAGAAATTTAACTCATTGGAAGATTTGGTACAACAATTGAATATAGACAAGAGTCATACTATAGAAATTCTAAAGTGAGATCGTTTTTTATAATCATATCATTACTCTGTTCAGTGGCATCATGGACCCAGTGCTCAGATTCGGTGGATACGTCGAAAATGAAAGTATTCAGAAGTCTGGAAAAAGCTATGCTTGAACCAGAAACTGTTGAGTATCTGGATCTTTCTAAACAAAAACTCAAAGATTTTCCTTCTGAAGTATTTTTTCTTACACATCTAAAAGTTTTAATCCTTGACAAGAATAAACTTAAAGAGATTCCAGAACGAATCGGAACGCTGACTTGTCTTAAAATTCTATCGGCGGAATCTAACAAACTCTCTGAAATAAGTAATGGTATATTTAGACTATCCCAACTAGAAGAACTCAATTTAGGAGATAATCAAATTACCGCTATCACCAATCAAATAAGTCGACTTAAGCGATTAAAGAGGTTAATCCTATGGTCTAACCTCATCGATGAGTACCCTTATGAATTACGAGATCTGGAAAAGCTTGAAAAACTTGACTTGTTGAATAATCTAATGTCAGCAAAGGAGCAGGAGCTAGTTACTTCTCTTTTACCAAATACTGAAGTCGTTCTTTCACCTCCGTGCAATTGCGACTTTGATTGAAGCTTTTTTTTTGGGGGGTTAGCCCAATCTATTCCTATCTAAATCCTCATAACGAGCTAGCTTGTACAAAATGGGGGTTGAATATCCTTTCTTAACAAGCCTGTTTAAGGTCATAAAGGAAATTTCAAACCGCAATAGACTGGGCTATAATACATAATGCGGGTTAAACAAGCAGGGCAAAAGCATTTAAACCATTAGACATTATTACGACTCATTTAGTATAGGTCAAATTATTCTTTTTTGACAATGCAAAAAGTTAGTTTATATGTCTAAAACCAATGCTTTGACTTTTTGAGTCCAACGAAAAGAAAGCTATAGTAATTCAGTTATAATAATGTCTATTAACTTTATTTTGTTCTTAATTTTTTAATTTTCAATCAGTAGTATTTTTGAAAAGCGTTTTTTTCATTCGAAAAAGATGGATAGAAAAACCACATTTTCTAATACAAATTCACTTTCCTGTTTTTTCTCTGCTCTAAAAGACCCAAGGCGAATAGATGCGGGAAATTACCACCATTCTTTGAGCGACATATTGCTATTGGTTATAACAGGGATAATGTGTGGCTGTGATAAATGGGAGACCATACACATTTTTGGTAAAAGTCAATATTACTGGCTTAAGCAGTATGGAAACTTTGATGCTGGTATTCCATCGATAGATACTATGCGAAGAGTCTTTTCAGCTCTTGATTCTGAGAATTTCAATGATTGTTTTATCTCTTGGATTAATCATTTGTGTGTGAAAACAAAAGGAGAAGTTATAGCTCTTGATGGTAAAACAGTGAGGGGCGGTAAGTTTGACGGAATAACAACCCCTCATATTGTTTCTGCCTTTGCATCAGAGAATCAACTGTGTCTGGGTCAATTGAAAGTGAATGAAAAAAGCAATGAAATTACTGCAATACCTGCATTATTAGAATTGTTAGATATAAAGGGTAATACAATTACCATTGATGCAATGGGGTGTCAAACAAAGATTGTAAGTCAAATTGTGAAAAGTGAAGCCAATTATATTATTGCAGTTAAAGGAAATCAACCTGCTTTGGCTAGTAATATTCAAGATACAGTTGTATTGACAAATCCTGATAGTGTTGATGTTGAAGATGATTTCGGACACGGAAGAATAGAAAAAAGAACTTGTGAAGTTTTTACTAACTTGAAACACATAGAAAACCCTAATAAATGGGAAAATTTAATTTCGGTAGTGAAGATAACATCAGAAGTTACTCAAAAAGCAACCGGAATAATGACAACAGATGAACGGTTTTTCATTAGTGATTTGTCATCTGCAAGAGCAATTAACAATGGGGTTCGAAAACATTGGTCAGTTGAAAATAATTTACATTGGAGCCTCGATGTGACATTTCAAGAAGACTTTTCTAAAAAAAGAATAGGGTATCAAGTGGAAAACTTTAATATCCTATTAAAAATTGTATTAACAGTTTTAAAAAAAGAAAGCTCAGCTAAAATTAGCTTGAAAAACAAGAGAATGAAAGCGGCTTTTGACACAGACTATAGAAATTTATTAATGAGTACAGCTGTTTTTTAAATGCTTTTGCCCTGGTTAAACAAGCTCATAGTTAAAAATTGTAAGGGCTAAGCTCGAGACTTACCTGACCTATCCAATTTTATTTTAAAGAACTAATCTTCTCTTTAAAAGCCTTCTTCTTTCTGTAAGATATGGGTAATATGACTCCATTTGATAATACAACATCACCACCTCTACCATTTTCCCATTCTTGAACTTCCCATAAATTGACAATATGACTTTTGTGAATTCTAAAGAAAAATTCTGGAAACAATTCACAGATTTTACTAAGAGATTCGTTCATATACATAGTCTCATTGTTCTTTAAGTACAGCTTACTATAGGGATCATCAAAACTCACATATAAGACCTGACTAACTGAAATTAGTTTTTTCTTTTTTGTTGACTTAAGCAAAATCTTCCCCTCATTTTGTACAACTTCATTCGTCATGTTCTCAATTTGACTCAAGAGGCTATAAGTCTTAATTTTGGATTTGGCTCTCTCCACCACTTTCTGCAAGTCTTTAATTGAAAATGGCTTCAGGATATAATCAAAAGCGGCATGCTTAATGGCTTCAAGCATATAGTTGTCATAACCTGTGATAAAAACAGTCAAAAAATCAAAATCAGAAAATGGCTTCAAAACCTCAAATCCTGTCCCATCTTGCAATTCAATATCTATGAAAACAATATCTGGACTGGATGATCTAATACACTCTATGGATTTAGCCACCGTCTTTGTTTTACCAATTACCATGATATCGGAACAGTAATTCATCAAAAAATTCTCCAGCAGTTTTTGACTGCCTACTTCATCTTCTATGATCAGAGCCCTAAGTTTCATCTCTAAATATGGGTAAATATATAATCACTTGAGTTCCTTCACCGGGCACACTCACTATACTTAATTTGGACGTAGAAAATCTAAATCGTTCATTCAATAGCTCTATTCGTTCTCTTACAATTTGAATCCCTAAAGATGTTTTATCATGATTAGACTTTCTTTCATTCACTTTAAACCCTACTCCGTTATCCATTATCTTGACTTCTACTGCCTCCTTACCTAAGCCATAAACTATTTTTAACACTCCCACATAACTAATATCCTTAAAAGCATGCTTAATTGCGTTCTCCACCATAGGTTGAGTCAATAAAGGCGGGACAAAAATTTCATCCATGTTGTCTGGGAAATTCTGAACAATTTCAAACTCAAACTTTTCTTTAAATCTCAGTTTTTCCAGGAGTAAATATTCTCTAATAAATTCTATTTCCTCATTTAAAGAAACGTTTTCAATCCTTGAAAATGCGAGGCTTTTCCTTATCATATTTGACAAAGAACAGACATATTGATTCGCTTCTATTTTCTTATCCGAAAAAATAAATTGTTGCAACGTATTGATAGAATTAAAAATAAAGTGCGGATTTATTTGATTTCTCAAAGTATCCAATTCAGCTCCTTTCACTCTCAATTCCAAAGACAATTGTTTTTTCAAAGCCTTTGCTCTGATCCAGATGAGAATTCCAACAAAAATGGCCAACATGAGGGTTAACACAACCCTGAAAAGTAGCGTTTCAGAATAATGTTGCTTTATTCTAAATAAAGTCGATTTCGTTTCGCTAGAAATACGATTCAGGTTTTTGCATTTCACATGAAAGGAGTACATCCCAGGTTTCAGATTTAAAAACTCAAGTTCTCTATTGTTCGTGGCTACCCATTTACTGTCTATGCAATTTGTTTCTAACCCATTACAAAGCTGATACTCGTAAAAAAAATCACTCCCTAAAGGTCTAAAATTAGTAAGTCCTGTATACCTAATTCTCACATCATTTTGATGATGGCTCAAAACTATAATAGAATCGTTCGGCTCAACAATTTCATTATTCACTATTATCTGATCAATGTGTATATGAGGTGCTGGATAGACTATTTTTTCAGGTTGGAAGTAGGTAATACCTTTATCTGAGGCTACATATAGGTTGCCATTAAAAAACAAAATGTCTTTTATGTAGTTAGAAATCAACCCGTTAGACGTATTGTAATAATCTACTGACTTAATCACAATCTTCTTGTTTGTTATAGCAAACACTACCTTGTTCAAGCCCCTATTGGTCCCTACCCAAAGTGTACTATCATTCTGAGAGAAAATAGCATTTACAGATTTGGATGATAAATATGAATTATCAAACCTGCTCCAATCATCATTTATTTTATAAATCAATCCGTTTCCGATGGTACCAGCCCAGACAATATCTCCAGAACACTCCATATCATTAATTCTCATTTCACAAGTTGACTCATAATATCTACTGGAGAATAATGTTTTGCTATTGGAATAATTTAATTTATAAACCCCCTTATGGGTTCCTAAATAAACGTCTTTTAAACTATCAATGGCTATACTCATTAGTCTTTCTGGGAGCTGAAAGAGGGTGTCTTTTCGGCCTTCCTTTTGAGTGAAGTATACTATTTCCCTATAGTTATACTCAATTGACCTGAACCCATCTATAGGAATATAATTTCCATAGTCTCCACCCACTCTGTCATAAGGCTCTCCATTTTTGTACTGAAATCCTCCGAAATAAAACAAGTTCTTATTAATTGGGTCGGCGTACCCTCTATAAAAACCTGGTTTGTTTAATGTTGAAATCCTCTTAACTCGATTACCTTTGTTAATTGCAAAGACCTGTCCTAATTGAGACTTACAATACAACAGAGTATCCGCTAAATACATCCCATCAATATTATTTTCCATTGCCTTGAAGTCTATATTCTTAATGGAAATGGAGGGAAGTCTAAAAATCCCATTGGATCTACTGGTAGCCCAATACTCATCTGAAGATGTCTTTACTGCAGAAGTGATACTCGCCCCCTCAATTAAATAGCTTATCGCCCCACGACCCAATTGGTCACAAATAATAAGCCCTCCCTCAGTCATCAATAACAGTTTTTTATTATCCAATACGAGTTCATTACGAATAGCGAATGAAGTGATTCTTTCATCTATTCTAAAAGGAGCACCTAAAGTATAACAATACCTATCTTTATATAGGACATAATCATTTTTTGGGCTTCCTCTTTCCTCCCAGTACTTAAAATAATTAACCTTTCTTTTGGTAAGTCGACTGCATTTGTCAGAACAAATTAACGGGTAGTCTCCTCTTTCTACAATCTCTCCCGTAGATCGGTCAATTACATACTGAATCATGGAACGTGTATTACCACTTAGGCAGTATATTTTAGACTCATCGGTTCCAATAATTTCAAACCAGTTAAACTCATCCTTCAAATACTCCTTAAGACACCCATTAAACGCAAATGGCATAAACCTTACCCCATTCCAAAACGTCAATGAACCGTCTATTCCATTGATCCAAAACGTATTTTCAGACTCTTTGTAGAATGTGAAGTTCACCATATTTGCAAGTCCATCTTCAATAGAGAATGTCTCAAATTCGTAGCTGTTGTATCTCACCACACCTCTATCTGAAGTAAACCATACGAACCCATTGCTATCTATATGTACATCGTAAAATTCTGAACTTGGCAGACCGTCGCTCGTGGTATAATTCTGAACATAAAGCCCTTGAGACGAGCATGCTATCGAAACAACAAGTATTAAAAAACTGACAATTATGGTATACATCGCTTTCTTCAAACAACCCTTATTTTAAAAGGTGTATGAAGATATTCTAAAATGTGCTTTTCTCATGACGCGGTTACCATTCTTTTCCCACTCGTTAACCATACTTCATTATTTTTCTCTCTTCAGTTCAATCCACGCTCTGCTATCTTCCGCAAAAAATCAACTCCATGAAGTCCAAAAAAAATAATATTCTAATTCTTTTGTTTGCCTTCTTGACCTTTATTCTATCGTGTGATTCAAAAGAAGATCTTATGACTGAATGCTCAAGCTCTACAGAAGATTCTACTTCCAGCTTCAATCTTGAACCTGGATCAAGAAGAGTTATGCTAGCTGTGCTTGCGGGTCAACAGGCGCTGACAAGTCCACTTAGCCTAAAAAACGCAACCGAAATTTCATCTGATTTTAACAGTAACGTTTTTCCTTTTATCATCCATGACAATATTTTCAGCATCCCTCCCATGTCAGGGAATGAGGGGTTAGATCAAGATTTCAGAACAGCAGAATCTGATTTATATAAGGAACAGTATGGAATCAATGCCATACCATCAACTCTAATTAGTGGTATACCATATGATTCTAATAGCTACTCATTCCCTATCAATCAGTGGCGACCAAAAATTGAAGATTTGCTGGAAGAAGAAAGAAAATTAACCATAGATTTCATTGTAGACTACAATCAAGACACAAGAAGTATGGAAGTTTCCTCAAAAGTAAAATTTCATGATTCTTTAAATGGGACTTATAGAATTGTGCTCGCCACAGTTGAAGACAATATTATCGCTTCTCAAAAAAATGGCACTCTAAACTTCCCTGTTGTTGATGATTACCCAGGGGGTTATGTCACTAATTATCTCCATCGGTTTTCAATGAGAAATCACATAAATGGACTTCAAGGTGAGTTGATTTCAGAAGGGTTAATTGACTCTGGCCAACTGTTTGATTTTTCAAATACACAAATATTACAGACTAACTTTGTTGAAGAGGAAATATTCATATACGCCTATGTATATGATTCAACTACTCTCGAAGTTTTGGATGTAATCTATCATAAAATCATCTAATAACCTCTTGTTCCAAATGTATTTCCTAAGTCAACTTAGCACTTTAATTATTTCTCCGAACGAATAAACTGCAAATTCATTAAAAGCACATAGTCATTAGCAAACGAAACCATCTAGCTCACTAACACTCAAAATTTCACAACAAATGAACTTACAATTAATTTCTGTCTTCTTTTTATTTCAAACGTTTTTCGGAAACTCTCAAACGTTTGAACACCATACTTTGTGGAATACTGATGAGAATAATTTCACTCTTAAACTTGCAGATTTAAATGGGGATAATAGCCCAGAATTACTGTTACAAACTAGTTCAGAAATCAAGCAGATTAAAATTGACCCAGCAGATTTAACCAATTGGGAGCGCTCAAATGTGATTAACGATCTGGGGGTTTCTGTTCCGGGTAATACATTTGCTGTAGGTGATATTGATAATGATGGTGATATCGATTTAATAATCCCGGATTTTAATCACATACGAGTTATAGAGAATGATGGACAGGCTAATTTTTCTGAGATTGGTCGTTTTGAACTCGATCTCGTTTATCTTCTAAGAGATTTTTTTTTAAAGGACATGGATGGTGACGAGGATCTAGATCTTGTTATTTATAAACAGTCTATTGTTTCTTGGTTTGAAAATCAGGACGATTGGAATAATCCAATTGAACACACACTTGCACAAATTGGATCTGGAGGACGCTCTGCATATGACATGAATTTGGATGGCGATCTTAACCAGGATATTGTTTTGATAGACTCTGGTCAAGCTTACTGGCTAGAACTTGAAAATGAAAATTGGACCACAACAGTAATTCCAGGAATTCCAGGAGATCTTTGGTCTTTTGATAATTTTGAAAGTGAAGGTTCTACCACTTTTTTCGGATGTGGACTAATTAATCGCTATGAAGTGGTTAACTTCAATACAATGGACACTTATGAGTCTATTCCAACCGATGGTGCGTATTATGAGGGAGGACAGTTTGTAGACTTTAACAATGACGGCAATCCAGAGTGGCTTGTTGCAGACCAATTTTCAGAAGGAACTATTCTTAAAGTAGATGTAAACCCGGTTTCTGGTGAACTGTCAAATGAAGTGATTCTGGCATCGGTTGATCTTGTCAATCATCTTTTAACTTATGACTATGATCAAGATGGAGATTTAGATATATTTTATTGCACAATTGGCACTGAGCCTAGCGTTGGGTTATTAGAAAATAAATTGCTTTCATCTAATATAATAGAAAAGAGAAAAAGCACCTCGACCATTTGGAAATCTGACGACCAAATAGCCCTTAAAACATCAGCAGATAGAATGACCATCTACTCATCATCTGGACAACTCATTATGAAACATGAACTAAATGGTTCAGATGGGGGTATTCAAAAAATAGACTTTCATCAAAAAGGAGCATATATCATAAAACTGGTTAAAGGTGATGTGGAAGAAGTAATAAAAATAATGTTGTAATAAGAAAATAGGCTAGCCCAACCCAAGAGGTGACATAGAAATCACATAATCGGTTTTGAAAGCAAGTTAATTTCGGAAGGGTTTAACTAGTGTTAAGTTAAGCTTACTATGACGTAGTATTTTCGTATTTTCATTAAAAAAATGATGAGATACAGGATCAAACTAAGTCAAGAGGAGGTTATTAGGCTTCGGGCAATAATTAATAAAGGATCTCATAGCACAAAGACGTATCGTACGGCTTACATACTATTAAATTGCGATGTTGGAGATTACTCAGAGAAGGTAACTAATGCGCAAATCAGTAAAGTATTAAAAGTAGGGATGCGCACAATAGTATAGATGGAGATGTAGAGGCTAAGATTGTGCAATTATGTTGCAGTGAACCCCCAAAGGGTTTTTCTAAATGGTCATTACGCTTATTATCAGATAAGATGGTAGAATTAAATTATGTAGAAAGTATTTCTCATGTTTCGGTAGGGAATGTTTTAAAAAAAATGAACTTAAACCTTGGAAAGTCCGTGGCTGGGTAATTCCTCCAAATAAAAACAGCGAATTTGTGGCTAACATGGAAAGAGTTTTAGATGTTTACAAAAGACCTTATGATATTGATTACCCAGTAATTTGCATGGATGAATCCCCCAAACAATTAATTTCATCAGCACAACCTTCAACACCAATTAAACCAGGTCAAGATGCTCGAGTAGATTACGAATATCTCAGACACGGAATGGTTAATATATTCATGGCAAATGAACCTTTAAAAGGAAAACGGATCGTTGAAATAACAAAGTTTAAGACTAAAAAGGATTGGGCAAAGTTTATAAAGAGAATAGCTGATGAGTACTACCCAAAATCAAATAAGATAACCTTGGTAATGGAGGATCATGACAACTTGTTGTGGTTAAGCAAAATTTCTATCGTCTTTAAGGAAAAAGTTGTGATACTTCACATAGTGGTGGTGTCTAAGCTTACAAAAGCTAAATTCGGAATAACAATGAAACCTGCTACTTTTTGCTTGTCCAAAAAGTACCGCAAAAATGACATAACAAATTTCACGCCTTTGACAACCTATCATCCGACATTCATGGCGATAAAGCTCATAAATAAGTGATCATACTATTAGAACTTTAGTGAAAATACTCAACGATGTCTTGTAAACAGGTTTCGAACACTTAAGCTTTTTGACTTGATCCCAAAAGCTTAATAAAAACAACGATTTTCCTGTTTTTATCGAAGGACTATGGTTAAATCAGAAAATCGAGTGAAACGGCTATTTTTGAAGAGGTTTTATCCGACATTCCCCACCCTGTTTTGAAAATCGAAATTTCCAACCCGTTTCGCTCAAAATTTAACAAATCAATCTCATCTTGTTAAGCAATTGGTGTTCGAAAGGTGAAAATGAAGTACTCCGTTAGGTCAAAAGAGTGCCTAAAAGGTTAAATTCTCATTTTTTGAAAGGGGGTGGGGAATGTCGGCTGAAAGCACTTTCTGCGAAGAGTTTATTGACTTTAGACTAATTTAAAAGCACAAAAAACCCTGTCGATTCTATCCAACAGGGTCTTCTATAAATTTCTTATCTTAAATCTATCTCAGTTTAAAATTAACGGGGATCGTATACTTCAGTTTTACAGGCTTACCTCTTTGAGAAGCAGGCTTAAATTTAGGAAGTTTTAATACAGATTTTCTAGCT
The DNA here is from genome assembly GCA_965224545.1 of Flavobacteriales bacterium. Taxonomy (GTDB): domain Bacteria; phylum Bacteroidota; class Bacteroidia; order Flavobacteriales_D; family Sanyastnellaceae; genus ASP10-05a. The sequence continues at coordinate 1,625,523 of CBDCZM010000001.1, forward strand.
GAATCATCCAAACTCTTATGAACTCCTTTAAGGATTTCTACGTCACCAACTTTTCCTTTGTCGTCTACAATAAAAGTCAAGAAAACCTTCCCTTGAAATCCATTCTCCTTAGCTATGTCTGGATAATCGGCATTTGATTGAACAAAATTAATAATAGCCATTTCTGTACACTTCGCTTGTTCATCTGCATTTGCTATACCATCGCACTCTCCTGGAAACACTGGCATTCTTTCTGCCCTAGTCATAATCGGAGCTTCGTATATTTCTTCTTCAGGCTCCTCATAATTCACATCTTCTATCTCTTCATCCTCATCTACATCCATATCTAGATTCAACTCGATAATCTCTTCGTCATCCTCTACTATTTCCAACACGGCTGTCGTCGGTGGTGGTGGTGGAGGCGGTGGAGGTGGCGGAGGGGTGGAAGCTGCTACTACTTCTTCTTCCAGTTCGTCTACTTTCTGAACTTCCTTCTGCTCCTTAATTTCTTTAATATCGTAAGAAGTAATTACAAAGGAAACAAGTAGCATAGAAAGAATTCCGCATGCCCCTAAAGCGAGCCAGGTAAATTTCTTTCTTTCTAAATTAGCGTCTTTGGCCTTTTTTAATTCCATATCTATTCAGTTTAAAATACTGATATACGTAAATAAACAATAATTATTCCAATCTATGTGAGGATATCCCTAAAAAATAATTTTAAAATAACAACTCCAAGAAGGACTCCGATCAAGTTCGCCAGTATATCGTAAACATCTGTGAACCGTTCACTAAAAATAGTTCCCTGAAATAACTCTAATAAAGTACCATATACAAGACATATCAAAGCACTATTGCGGATGGTGTGTCTCTTTAACTTTGGAAAACGATGTTGTCTAAATACAGAAAATGACAGGCTACACATTAAAACGGAAAACACTCCTGCATGAGCTACTTTATCAGGCTCTAAGATTTTCCAAAAGCTCACGCTTGGCATATCAGACCCTGGAATTCCATAAAGTATTAAAATGATCAGTGCCCAAATAAGCGTAAAACTAAAGTGCCGCCAAACCACCGCTTATCCTATTAGTTTCTCGTAGTCGTCAACAGATAAAAGTGAATCAATATCAGCCGTATCTGACACTTTAATTTTCACCATCCATCCATTCCCGTAAGGATCTTCGTTTACAGCTTCAGGAGCTGATTCAAGCCCTTCGTTAAATTCAAGTATTTCACCGGTTACCGGCATAAAAAGGTCTGAAACAGTTTTTACGGCTTCTATTGAACCAAAAGTTTCTTCAGCGTCCAATGTCTCACCTACAGTATCTACGTCTACATATACAATATCTCCTAACTCCCCTTGCGCAAACCCAGTAATCCCAATGGTAGCTACATCACCATCCAACTTAACCCACTCGTGGTCTTTAGTATATTTTAATTCTTTTGGAAAATCCATTTCTTTCTATTTTAAAAGGTCCCCAAAAATATATATTCCACTCTAATAAACCCGTTAGAATAGCTCGAAATATTGATACTTAAAGATGCTTTCCGCTTACTATTGAGTTAAGGTAAATCTCAGCGAGATTCCAGAACTAATATTCGCCGTTCTAAATGAAGTCGATATCTTTGGTTCAGTAATTTGATGATCATAGAAGAATCTTACGGTCAGCTTATCTGATACTTGCAGGTCTGCAGAAGTTTTTAGAGAAAATAATCTCTGTCCAGCCGTAGGCTGATTCTGTCTCTCTTCAATTCTCCTTATGATTGTCACGTTATCTCTTATCGTAAGATCTGCTCTTAAATTAATCGGTGAATTCTCCAAATACTTTCCAGGTAATCTACTTCTTTTACTTCTTAACCACCCCAAAGGCACTTCTGGAATCTTCCCTCCAATTCCTATAACAAATGACTTGCTCTTGGTTTCTGTAACTTGATAATTAGCCAATCCTAATGTCACTGTTCTATCTCTTCTGAACTCAATCTTTATCTGAGGGTCTATAGGCTTTTTGTTCTTGTTCTTTTTGTTAATGGTCATATCAAAACCTAACAAAGGAGACAACTGCTCAACAATCGACACTGTGCTAATCTGTTTGGAATCGACATAATTAGGGAAATTTGCTGCATCTAATTCTTCAGCAATATTCTTATTAGACTCAGTAGGTCCAACGTACCCAACATTGGTTAAATATGACGTGGAATAAGTCGCTTTATAACTATGATTAATTCTAAACTGCTTAAAGATTTTCTTCAGTGATTTGATCTTAGTCAACCCATTGTATCTCAAACTCCAGTTCGGAGCCATTTTTACCTTTGTCGGATTAAGCGACACATTGTTTGGATCTTTACCAGTATATGCTGCCACAAAAGCGGGAATAACGACTCTTTGACTCAAAGGGCCATATCCATAGTAGTATCCATTAGCCTCTTGTTGAATATCATTGCCTGAAACACCATCCCCTCCATATTCTGTACTGGCTCTTTCAGAAATAGCCAGTCTATTTTCATTTAAGAAAGTATCAAATACTCCAGATTCAATATCCGACTTATTGTCTTTAAACGCCGTTGGCCAGGTAATGATCGAAGCACTATAGTTCCCAGTAATGTTAGGAGATTGCTCTATCCAATCACCATCTACAATATCCCCTCCTACATCAATCGCATTTGGATCATACACATAGAAGCTATTTTTATTTTCAGAAATTTGACTGTTCATATTCAGTTCAATTTTCACATCCTTAATTGGTTCTATGTTCGCTCTGAAATTATAGGATCTAGAAAAAGTATTGCTTTGCTGAATATTTAAATTCTCCTGTCTCACCAACCAGTTTTTATCAGAAATACCTTCTAATAGACCAGAAGATTCTGTGCCAAATAACTGCTTTTCCTGTTGACCTATCAAGAACCCAGCCCCAGGACCATTGAAATTCCTGTCCATCCCAAGTATATAGGTGTTTAAATCATATCCCGGAAGGAGTGTTCCTTCATTCTGGGTATAACTACCAGAAACATTCTTCACCATCATGGCTACTTTTATCACTTCATGCAAAGGATTGAATTTGATTGGTTTTTTCTTTTTCTTCTTATCGTCTTCTACCTCATTTCCAAATCCATCTACTTCTTCCTCTTCAACCTTTTCTTCTTCCTCCTTATTTTTCTTTTTAGGTTTCTTCCCTTTACTCAGCGCCTTCAAGAAGTCAGACTTATTATAAAGCGTTGCAAAGTTCGCCTGTCCATTAAAAGTAATATTCCTACTGTTCTGAATTGTGTTTCCGAGCGTATCTTGTGCAAAAGGAGCTCTATTCCACCTATAAGTAGAGGCATATCGGGTATCACCTGAAATAAAATTAATGATCGGGAACTTATCGAATGGAATTTTATAACTCAAATTAGCACTATGATTATAGGCGGTAGTGATCCCAGGTACTATTCCAACTGTATCTGTTCTAAACCCATTCAATCTGGCCAACTCATCCTTATACTCCGCCTTAGTTAAATCACTTCTTACTCCCTGAGGTTCTCTAATGAGGGCTTCGTTTCCTGCAGCAAAATCAAACTTCAATGACTTCGTCAAATCATACTTGAACACGTAGTTTCGAGTCCAATTCCAATTCTTCACCACCTGATCTAGAATAATAGCGCCAGATTCAATACCAAATAAAGCTTCAGAATTATCTCGAACTCTACTCTCTCTGTACATTCTATCTGTAACGGTATTAAATCCAAGTTGCTTTGGCCCAATATTGAAATTGAAGTCCTTAACAAATTTCAACGCTTTCGTGTTTTTTACAAATCCAATTTTAGAAAATGGTTTTACTTCGATAGGTTTGTATGAAAAACTATAGCTCAATCCAGCACTTTCATTGATCGTTAAGTCTTTCTTCGTGTTGATGTCTCGCTTGTTTATGTCGTTATAATTGTAAGAAACTGAGAAATTTTTAATGCTATAAAAAGGCGTTTGTTTCTTTCCTCCCGATTTCCCTCCTCCTTTAGTAGGCTTAGACTTTCCATCCCCTTCTTTCGACTTATCATCCTTCTTCTTGTCTTTACCCCCACCCCCTTGTGGACTAATCCGCACATTTGAGAAGTTAATCGTTCTTCGAATTGTTAAATCCCTGCTCACATTTTTTCTACTCTTTCTATCGTCAAGTGGCAATTCCGAGAACTCAATATCTGGAGATAGCGGATCAAATTGAGGATCTGTCGCACTTGTTGAATACCCCATATATACAGGCAATTGTACTCCGAGACGTTCCCCAAATAATTTTCCTATCTGAAGTGTACTACTCGCATCAAAAGTCTGAATCTTCTCTCTTTGTCTTTCCTGAATTCGCTGCTCCAGACTACCAAAACCTGGATTGGAAATTGAACCTGCCAATGACAAGTTACCAAAATCAGCTAATGTGGTACTAAGCGTAGCCAATGCAGCGCCTCCTCCTTGACTACTGAAGTCAGTAAGTCGAAGTTCATTCGCCCAAACCACTGCACATTCTGATCTTCCATCATCCACCGCATAAGGGTTATTATCCCTATCTGGATTCCTGATCCCAATCATTACAGTCACTACGTTGGCCAAATTCGGATTTCCCTTTATTCTAATCCGTGTATTGGCTGGTGAGCTTACAGATTCATACTCAAGAGTAGGGTTAACTTCAGCGTTATCTCTCTCTTTTTTAGCATCCAATAACTGAGACAGTTCAATATCCATAATATTGGCATCTGGCCAAATATCTTCAGCCTGTGTATCAGTCTGACCTGTAATGGTCAAAGGAATTTCGTACTCGTAGTAATTCTCATTGAAATCACTCCCCAATCTCAGATATGCTGTCAGATCACCATATTCAAGTTCGTTGTTAAGATCCGCACTTTCTGCATGCAAGAACATTTTTAGCCGCTCATACATCCGCATATCAAAATTCACATTCCTATATGTCGCCCTGCTATCTCCATCGGCCAGATTACAAATCTCCAGAGATAAACTCTGCTCATTAAGGTTTCTAAGATTGGCCGCACCTACATCCGTTTCCCGAATAATACCTGGAGGCTCCACATACCTAATCGGTCTCCTTTTCGCATTTTCTTCGATATTAACCGCATTCACTACGAATGTTGTTTCATCGTTGTCTGTTTGATCTACGATACCCGGCTCTTTTAATGAACCCTGGAATACTCTCCATTCTCCTCTAATTAGCTCTAGTCTCGCGAATCTTAAAGTAACTTCTTTATCCCAACCCTTCATGAACATTCTTAAGAATCGAATACTTCTGAAATCAGTAATACCATTGAAACTCTTTTCAAAGTCTCTTACAGGAATCTTAAACTGATACCAAGCAATCGGGCGATTATCTTCTACTTCAGTATCCTCCGCTGTTTGTAATACATCCGTCAAGTAATTATTCCCAATGTTTCCTATCGTAAGATCTTCAGGTCGCAGACTTACCTTGTACTGGTAATAACTCTCAATAGTATTGAGTGTGTTATCTCTATTAATATCCTCAGTATTAGGAATCGTAGTAGCTGCCTCCTGTTGATTTAGCGAGTTTCCATCGTATCCATTAAAGTTTTTATGTCGCTCTAACGTATTCAATCCATCTCCTGAAATATCTCTTCTTGGCCATTCGTAATTATCTGCCGATACATCAGAGAGGATAGCTTGATAAGCAGCATCGTTCAATGGCGAATTTTCCAATGCCGTCAAATAACCATACTCATTCTGGAAGAACTCTCTTTCTTCCACATCATTCAATCCATCAATTCCTATATCTTGATCGTCATAATCATCTGTAGAATTGTCAAAAGCATTTACAACGTTAAAATTAGATGGATCAGGAATCAAACCCCAAGCGGTAGAATCTGTGGGTAACTCCTGATTTGAACTAGGGTATCCATTTTCGAAACTTAGCCCTGAATCACTTAATATATCCTCACTTACATTACCCAAGTTAAAATAGAGATCTCCACCAGTTTGATTTTGTGAATCCTCATTAAAAGGATCCATTACCCAAAACTGGATAAATTCAATATTACTTGACTCAAAATCATTAACAGTCAGTGATCTCTGAATACCAGCCCATCTAGTTTCAGGATCAACCAGCAAACCATCTGGAGTTAATCCTGCCGACTCATCTCCCAAACCGGAGTCATTAAAAGGAAGATCGTAGTTATACGGTCCTCTTTCTTCAGGATAATATGAAAGGTCTAGCGTTGCAATGTTTCTAGGTGTTCCAGGAGCTAGTTCTCTCGTAGGGAATACTTCTGCTTCAAGAACTTCACGCATTCTGTGGTCACTCCTAACATTGGCATCAACTCCATTAATATTTGAATTTTGCTGGTAGAAAACAGAAGGATCTATCTGGTACCAGCTCAGTTTTGCCCTATTGTAATTAATCTTTAAGCCTTCATCAGTTAATGCCTCTGGGAATAATGTATTCTGATGTCTCGGAGTACTAGCCAAGAACCATTGGTTGAGCGCTCTTAAATCTATTGTTGATTGACTCCCCTCGAAATCATCTATATATGCATTTCCATTCTTACCAATGGCTCTAGAATATCCTGGGATTAGATAGGCACCTTCCGCATTGAAATCAACGGTAGATTTTGCCTTCGTCTCATAAAATGGCAACTTGTCTACGAGAGAAGTGATAAACCTACTCTCAGTTCTATACTTTATATCCGCACCTAGTATTGTATTATTAACCGGCTCATCACCTACGTTAATTTTTTGGGTAAGAGGTCTTTCCCTTAAATTCAGAATAGTAGCTCCAATATTGAAATTCTCATTGACTTCGTAATCAAACCTACTTCCTAGTAAAGTTTTTGTTTGGATATTAAATAGAGAGTTGCTCTCCAAAGAAACATTAATTGGTGTCCCACTATCTAGAAGGCCTTCATTCAGTATTCTTACTCTTCCCAGATTATAATCTACTGTATAGTCTTGATTCTCTATTAACTTCACTCCTCCAGCGGTTACAGATACCGACCCTTTTGGAATGTTAATAGAATTTAGGCTGATTTCACTGGATGATGAAGACTTATACTGTCCCCGAATGCTGAACCTATTCTTGGATGGAATCTGCTGAGCGGCCGTCTTCGTGCTGTCATATAATTCTGTAAATACAAGCTGACTGATTAACGCATTCTTTTCTTGTTCATTCAAACCATATACTGCTGCTGAATCCTCAACATAACCTGCTAAATGTTCTCCAAATGGCTCTACTACAGGGAGGTATAACCTTCCATTCTGGGAGTTAATCAACCCACCTTGGGTAGCAGCATTGTCTACAAAGTCAAATACACCATCTGGATACGGCTCTCCATTCACATTGATCTTATCCATATCCAAAACCTGAACTAAAAGCTTTCCGTCAAACGGATCTCTAGGGATATAGTTTTGATCAATTCCTGTGGCTGGGTCGTTGTACCAAACATTTAATCTAAAATCATCTTTATTCACTCCGAACGCCCCCATACTATAGACATTCTTCATCATCAAATCCCAAAGTGGGGATGGATCTCCATTGACATCAGACACCTGAGTAATGGAGCTTTTTAGCATTTTAAGAATTAATGCATTAGGAGCAGTAATTCCATCTTGAGATAATGAACCAACCTGATAAGTTTCTCCACCTTCGGTATACTCATAAGCCACTGCAAGCACCTCAGCATTATTCAATGACTGCCTTAAACTCACAAAACCTAGTCTGCTGTTAAAAGTAAATTCACTTGGGCTCAATTTTCTCGCATTCCCAACTCTTTCAAAATGTACTCCTTGCTGGAAATTCTGATTCAACCCTTGAATAGCGTTGATAGCACCACTATACCCAACAATATCAGGATCACTCGACATAAGGTTATAAATGTCGTTCTGAGCATTGTCTGGAAGTCGAGATCCATTCGCAGGGAAAAGAGTTCCAGGGTTGGAATAACCAGCTGATTGGTATAATGTGTTTTCTCCTAAATCTGTAAATGCAATCAAGTTTCTCACGTCTTGTGTGTTCGCTTGATTATTTACTACCCATACTTCAATTCTTGTAATATTAATAGCCGAGTTGACTATTGGTAGACTCTGCATAGAAACATCATACTGATTTCTATAATATTGAGATAAGAAATAGTGTTTATTGGCTTCGTATGCATCTGCCTTAATATCGAATGTTTGGGTCTGTGCTCCACCCTCCACTGTAATCTCTTTTCTCTCTCCTTTTTGTTGAGAAAGAACAGTAGTGTTTCTCAATCTTCCGAATTTCGTCTCTAACTTAATTCCGAATAAGCTCTGGGACCCTTGAATCAACGAACCAGAAAGAGGAAGACTCACATTACCTGCTTCAATCTTTTGAATAATTTCATCTTCATCTCCAGTGAATTCAAGCTTCATTTGATTCTCAAAATCGAAAGTAGCTTCTGTATTGTAATTTGTAGAAAGTTGCAGCTTCGTTCCAATATTACCTACAACATTTAATTGGATTCTCTGGTCAAAATCAAAGTTTGTAATTCTCCTTTGCTTTTCAGGAATTCTTGGGTTATCTGTTTGATTGATATTCACACCAAAACTTAGTTCAGCGGAACCTTGAGGTCTTATTTCAATTTCATTACTTCCGAATATGTCTCTAAATCCCTTACTTTCAATAGTCATTTTAGGAGCAAACGCCTTCGTTTTGTCATCTAGGTCATCCTGTTGCTCATTCCAGTACTCTGATAAATTCTTACTGAAATCATAATCTAAATACTCATCTTGATTTAATTCAATCGGAGCCCTATAATACAAGCTATCACCTATCGTTTGAACAATTTTATAAGTACCAGTTTCTGGATCATATATTACGTCAGAGTTGATATTACTAGGGTCTTGTAGATTGACTCCTGATGATCCATTTTCTGAAGCATTGATTCCCTGATCTTGAAGAGGGAATGGTAGATCTGTCGTATCCCTGACTTCTACTTTCCTAAATGGAGTTTCTTCCTCAGAAATAATTACTGGAATAATGTAGGTATCGAATGCAGTTCTTGCATACCCAGAAACTACTGTAGCTATTAGCAGAATCGCTACCGACAGCTTCACCGTATATTTAGCCTTTAATCTCACTTTTTAATTTACAACTGCTTTAAAGCCAACCTAATAAGCTCTTCCACCGATAGTTCATCGTCTTGACTCTTGATAATTTTATCAAGAGTTTTATCTGTTTTGGTTTTATCAAATCCTAAAGAGGACAATGCTACTAACGCATCATTTTTAATGCTATTGCCCACCAAGGTTATATTTTCTAGATTTTTATCTACCCCAGAAATTTTGTCGTGCAAATCTACAATAATTCTTTGGGCAGATTTGGCCCCAATTCCTTTTATGGATTTAAGCGCTGTAGCATTCTGGTTCTGTATTGTAGAGCGTACTTCGTCCGTGCTCATCCCACTTAAAATCATCCGTGCGGTATTGGCACCAACACCTGATACAGATATTAGCTTTCTAAAGACTTCTCTCTCGTCCTTTCCTGCAAATCCGTACAAAACCTGAGCATCTTCTCTGACAATAAAATGAATCCACAACTGACACAACTCTGTATCAGACATTTCTCCAAAAGTATTTACAGAGATATTAACGAAATATCCAATTCCACCGCATTCAATAACGGCATGTGTCGGTGATTTTTCTATCAACCGTCCTTTGAGATAGTCTATCATTTTTTTGATTGTGCTTCGACCACAGCTATGGTCGTCATGTTAACAATTTCCCTTACCGTACAGTTCAATTGGAGAATGTGAAATGATTTTTTCATTCCAAGAAGAACCGGACCTATTGCTTCTAGGCCTGCCATTTCCTGCATCAACTTGTAAGCAATATTACCAGCAGAAAGATTTGGAAATATGAGTGTATTTACTCGTCCATCCTTTAAATCAGAAAACGGAAATGTCTGTTTGATCATATCATTGTTCAAAGCAAAGTTGGCTTGAATCTCTCCATCTGCAGCTAAAGATGGGTTTTGTTCAGCTACTATTTGAACTGCCCTTGCCATTTTTTCAGGATCTGATCCACTAGACGAACCAAAATTTGAATAAGATAAGAAGGCTATTCTAGGGGTGAACTTGAATCTTTTCACTGTTTTTGCCACGAGGTGGGCAATCTCAGCAAGTTGCTCCGCAGTTGGATCCACATTTACTGTCGTATCTGCAAAAAAGACTGGGCCATTTTTTGTTTGCATGATATACATTCCTGCAACCAAAGAACTGCTTTCCTCTAACCCGATTATTTGAAGAGCTGGCTTGATCACGTCTGGGTAATTCCTTGTCATTCCAGAGATCAATGCATCTGCGTAACCAGTTTCTACTAACATTGCTCCATAGTAGTTTCTATCACGCATCAACTTTTCTGCTTCAATTTGAGTCATCCCTTTTCGGTATCTCTTTTCGAAAAGCAGCTTTCCAAATTCTTTACGTTTTTTACTGTTATCCCATGTTTTAGGGTTGATGATCTCGGCTCCTTTTAACTCTAGGTTGTTCTCCTCTATTATGTATTCGATTTTCTCTCTTTCCCCCAAGAGTATTGGCGTAGCAATCCCCTCTTCTAAAGAGCTTTCAGCCGCCTTTAACACCTTAAAATCGTCTGCTTCTGCAAAAACCACTTTTTTAGGATTCTTTTTGGCTCTTTCTGTAAGTGTTCTTATAAGTTTATTGTCGTTCCCTAATCGCAATTCTAGCGATCTATGATATTCCTGCCAATCATCAATTGGTAGCTTTGCAACGCCAGAATCCATAGCTGCCTTAGCAACAGCTGATGCAACGTGAATTACAAGCCTAGGGTCTAGTGGCTTTGGAATGATTAAATCTTTACCAAAGGAGATGTTCTGCTCTCCATATGCTAGACTTACCTCCTCAGGAACTGCCTCCTTGGCCAATTCAGCTATGGCTTCCACTGCCGCCAATTTCATCTCTTCATTAATGCTGGTAGCACGCACATCCAAAGCACCTCTAAATATGTATGGAAATCCCAACACATTATTCACCTGATTAGGGTGATCAGAACGACCTGTAGCCATGATGATATCGTCTCGTACTGAACAAGCATCAAAATAGCTTATTTCTGGATCAGGATTGGCTAATGCGAAAACGATGGGATCCACAGCCATTGACTGAATCATTTCCTTAGAAACGACCCCTCCCTTGCTTAAACCCAAAAACACATCTGAATCTACCATGGCCTCACCCAAATCCTTCGCAGAATGACTGGTGGCATAGCTTTTCTTTCTCTCGTCTACATCTTTTCTCTCTTTATTGATGACTCCTTTGCTATCAAGCATAAGAATATTATCTCGTATAGCTCCCAAGCTCACATACAAATCCACACAAGCCATTGCCGCTGCTCCTGCACCACTTACAACAATCTTGACCTCTTCAATTTTCTTCTTTGCCAGCTCCAACGCATTTATCAACGCAGCAGAAGAAATGATAGCCGTGCCATGCTGATCATCGTGCATGACTGGAATATCCAGCTCTTCTTTCAGTCTTCTTTCAATTTCAAAGGCTTCTGGGGCTTTAATATCTTCTAAATTAATGCCACCAAACGTAGGAGCGATTGCCTTGACAGTCTCCACAAATTTATCTACGTCAGATGCATCAATCTCAATATCGAAAACATCTATATCAGCGAAAATTTTAAACAGTAACCCTTTCCCTTCCATTACCGGTTTTGAAGCAAGCGGACCGATATCTCCAAGCCCCAATACTGCTGTGCCATTACTTATTACTGCTACTAAATTGCCTTTAGTTGTGTATTTGTATACATCTTCTGGACGATCAGCAATTTCCAAACAAGGAACTGCTACTCCAGGAGAATATGCCAAACTAAGATCTCTCTGTGTACTATGAGGTTTAGTAGGGACTACCTCTATCTTCCCTTTCCTTCCTCTGGAATGATAGTCCAAAGCTTCCTTCTTGTTCTTCGTGCTCATAGAATCATTTTTTTAAATAGGCAGACAAAGGTAACAATCGCAAGTACCAAACAAGGTTTAGTAATGAACTATTGGTGCATAAAAAAGCCAACTAAATAGTTGGCTTTTTATATTCTTTATGTTGTTAATGGCTATCTCGCCACAATAAATCTCTTGGATGTCAATAGTGCTCCATCTCGCATAAATGTATAGAAATAAAGACCTTCGCTATACTCACTCACATCTAAACTAACTGTACCTTCAGTCGCCATAAGATTAACATTCTTCACTTCATTACCTATAGCGTTGTAAATTTTCAAAGTATTCGCTCCAGAATAATTCGAAGCATAGCTAATTGTAATTTGATTCGTCGCAGGATTTGGAGATGCTGAAGTAGCCACAGCTTTGTCAGCTTCTTCTATTCCTAATACAGCTTCACAAGTTCCAACATCATTCATGCAGTAATTAATTATGATAGAAGTCTCATTTGTAAAGTTTGACGCCTCATAAAACACATATCTAATTTGAGTCATTCCAGTATTTCCATTTGGAATATAATACCCCGCAAATCCATCCACTCCATTAAAAGTAATGCTTTCATCAGGATTCAAAGTATGCGTATTTAAAGAAACAGCGTCATTTACACCATAACAAGTTCCTCCCCAACAGAATCTATTCTGCGAACTGGCTATTTCGGTTACAATTTCTCTTTTACATTTCAGCTCAATAGGAGCATCCGAAGTATTTGTCACTAGGATATATGAATTCATCTCCTCAGACTCAGTTGTCCCAGGTTCGGCAGATATATGAGTATAGGTGCTACTCACTTCAATTTGAGCAATGATATTTCCTGCTGAAATCATCATCAATAAGGCAATTTGTAACTGTTTTTTCATGGTGTATCTTTTTACTTACTATCAAAGATACGAAATTGGCTTCATTAACAGAAAAGCAATAAACTCATAAGATTGAATTCTTAAATTATCACGATGGTAGCTTCAGGGCGGAATCATACTTTTTTATTTTTAATAACTCTATATCGCATTAAAATTAAGTGAGTTACTTTTCTGGGAAATCTTAATTTCAGAAATCATAAGTTTTTAATCCACTGATTATCAGTTAAGCTTGAAAAGTATGATTCTGCCCTGATGGTAGCTTTTCAATTATTTAGGACTATTTAGAATCTCTAAGCTTTGATTTAACCCAGATAAAAGTCATATTTGTGCATTCGAAAAATTAATTTAATATAACACAATGAAAAAATATTTACAAACAATCCTTGTGGGGTTAGCACTAGTACTAGCATTTAACTCTCAAGCTCAATTGGCCAATGGTACTTTTGCGCCAGACATCACGTTGACTGACCTAGACGGTACTGAGTATAATTTATACGACATCCTAGACGAGGGAAAATCAGTGATTTTAGACTTATATGCTGTATGGTGTGGTCCTTGTTGGAACTATCACACTGGTGGAACGTTAGAAGAAGTATATACTACTTACGGTCCTGACGGAACTGATGAAATGATGGTTTTCGGTATAGAAGCGGATACCACTACTCCAGCTAATACTATCGAAGGTGGTGGTAACTCTTTAGGAAACTGGTTAGAGGGTGTATTATACCCAATGGTAAATGATGATGCTATTGCTAGCTTATATGCATTGGCTTACTACCCAACTATCTATACAATTTGTCCAAACAGAATCATTACTGAGTCTAGTCAAATTTCTGTAGCTGATCATTATGCAATTGCGACTGGATGTGCTCTTCCAGATGCTGGTTCTGATGGTTTTGTTTTAGGTTATACAGGAGCTACTGAGTCTTGTTCTGATGCTAATATGTCATTAAATGTTGGAAACATGGGTCAAATGGATTTAGTAAACCCAACTATTGATTGGGTTTCATCTGCTGGAGAGACTGGTTCATATGATTATAGTGGTACAATTGCATCTTTTACTTCTGTGGAAATTGATCTTGGAGCTGTTCCTGTAGCAGAAGACATCACTGTTGAATTTACTATTACTGGTGATGATGCTACTGAAAACAACACTTATACTCAGGCAATTGGTGTAGTAACTACAGAAGCTACTACTCACTTACGTATTGACATTACGTTTGATTGTTGGTCTCAAGAAACTGGTTGGGAGTTGAAAGATAATGATGGGACGATACTCGATTCTCGAATTGCTGGAGATTACCCAACTGGAACTGAAAGCGTTAGTGTTGACACGTATGTACCAGCTATAGGATGTTATTCTTTTACAATGACAGATAGTTATGGTGACGGTCTAAACGGTCTGGGTGTAGATGGATGCCCTAATAACGGTACTGTACTTGTTCAAGATGTTGATGGTGCTTCTACTACAACTATTATGGCTTATGATGGAACGACTCCATACGCGACTTTAACTGAAGGATTCAAAGCTACTTCTGTAGTAGGTGTTGAAGAAACAGTAAATGTTGAGTTTGGTTTCAACGTATTCCCTAACCCAACTAGTGGAAATGCTCAAGTATCTTACGGTTTAACTGAAGCTGGAAGAACTACTTTAAAAGTGACTAACTTATTAGGAGAGACTGTATCATTCGAAGATTTAGGTGTTCAACCAGTTGGAAAAAACATTTACTCTTTAGATCTTTCTAGTGAGAACGCAGGAGTTTACTTTGTAACTCTTTTCTCTAGCGATCAAATAATTACTAAAAAGGTTAATCTTACTAAATAAGAATAACTAAGATTTTTTGGAATCAGTAGTTTGGTACACCTTTTGTTTACTAGCTACTGATTCTTTTTTTAACTTAAAATTTATAGAAAAATGAAAAATATATTCCTTGGTCTTCTGGCTTTTCTTACCCTATCAATGTCTCTTGACGGAGGTAAAACCATTCCATCTGTAAAAGTGAAAGATTTGAATGGTAACATTGTGAATACTGCTGAATTGAGCAATGACGGAAATCCTATGGTTATTAGTTTCTGGGCTACCTGGTGCGCTCCTTGTAAAAAAGAGCTAAACGCTATTCATGAGGTGTACGAAGATTGGCAAGATGAGACGGGGGTAAAAGTGATTGCTGTGTCTATAGATGATGCTCGTAGCGCGACAAGAGTAAAACCATATGTAAACAGTGTTAGCTGGGACTATGATGTACTATTAGATGTCAATGGAGATTTTAAAAGAGCATTAAATGTGAACAATGTTCCACAAACATTCCTAGTAGATGGAAATGGAGAAATTGTATGGACGCACAGTGGGTATTCTCCTGGAGATGAGGAAGAACTGTTCGAGAAAATTCAAGAGCTCAAGTAAGCACTAGTTTTTACTCAAACGAAGTCTACAACCTGCTTTTTTTTGTAACCAATAAACCAACCAAACCTTTATATTATGAGAAAGATCATAATTTCATTCTCATTGCTTTCGCTTGCTCTTACCGGACTTGCACAAGAAAACAATGATTTTCAGGTGAGCGGTAACTTTCAAGTATTAGCTCAATCATACAACGAAGACTCACTTATCAATGCTCAAGTACCTGATGAGAAAATGACTGTCAATTCCTTTGCCAACCTTATCATTGCGAAAGGGAAGTTTCAAACGGGAATTAGATACGAGAGTTATTTACCTCAACAGTTAGGTTATTCTAATCCTGTTAGATTTGAGGGATCTGGAATTGGATATAGATTCGCTTCTTACACTGATGACGACATTTCCATCACTGTAGGGAATTTCTATGAGCAGTTTGGAAATGGGCTTACTCTTAGAAGTTTTGAGGACAGGAATTTAGGCCTTGAAAATGCAATGGATGGAGTTAAAGTGACTGTTACTCCATTTAAGGGTTTATATGTCAAAGCAGTTTATGGAAAAATGAGACTTAGCTTTGACAATGGAATTATCAATTCTGAAGGTTTCATTCGTGGTGTAGATGGTGAATTATCACTAAATGATGCTCTTCCTGGTTGGGAAGAGAAAAAAACAAAAGTTTCTATAGGAGGAAGTTTCGTTAGTAAATTCCAAGCTGATAGACAATCCAACCTAGAGCTTCCAGAAAATGTAGGGAATTATGCTGGTAGAATAAATGTCAGTAGAGGGAACTGGAGCATGATGGGGGAATATGCTGAGAAAATCAATGATCCAAGCGCAGATAATGGCAATATTTACAATTCGGGAACTGCTATTTTAGGGAATCTTACTTATTCTCAAAAAGGTTTTGCTATAAGTGCTGATGCCAAATATATCGATAATTTCAGCTATAGACCAGACAGGGCTTCACTAGGTTTAGCTCCTATGGTTAATTTCTTACCAGCTCTTACACGTCAACACAGTTATATGCTAGCCAGTCAATTTTATGCCTATGCGACTCAACCAACTGGTGAGTTTGCTTACATGGGTGAATTATCTTACAAATTCAAAAAAGACACTCCTATCGGGGGTAAATATGGAACTCAATTGACCATTAATTATGCACAAGCAACTGGTATTGAGAAAAATCTCACAGATTCATTAGAATTTAACACTTCACGTGTGGCTTATGAATCTCCTTTATTCAGTACTAATGGAGATGTATATTTCAGCGATTTCAATGTTGAAATCAAGAAAAAATTCAGCAAAAAATTAAAAACGAAATTCACTTATTACAATTTTGTCTATGACAACAATGTCAATCAAGGAGCTACCTTACTAGACCTTGCACAAGTCAAAGGAACTGTCTATGCAGATGTTTATGTAGCAGAGATAAATATCAAGACAAAATCAAAACAAAACTTAAGAATTGTGGGTCAGTTGCTTCGTACCACTCAACACCAAGGAGATTGGGCTGCTATCGTTCTTGAATACACCATTTCTCCGCATTGGAATTTTGCATTGGTAGACAACAATAACTTTGGAAATGAAGTTAGGAATAAAGATGGACAACGATTGGAACCAAGACTTCATTATCCATTAGCGTCTGTGGCATACAGTAAAGATGCTCACAGGATTTCCTTCGAATATGGAAAAAGAAGAGCTGGTTTATTCTGCGTAGGAGGTGTTTGTCGAGTGGTTCCAGCTTCAAATGGATTAACTATCACATTAACAAGTAGTTTTTAATTAAGAGTAATGATAAAAGCATTTTTAAAATATTTCAGCTTTGCGCTAATTATAGCGTTCAGCTTTTCATCGTGTGATTACGTAGATAAGCCAGGAGATGGAGAGATTACACCTCCTCCTGTGGGTGGTGAGGACACCAGAAGGGTTCTAGTTATCGATTTCACTGGGCACAGATGTGCGGGCTGTCCTACAGCTGCCAAAGAGGCCAATGCCATCGCTAAAGACTTCTCTGAGCGAGTTTTTGCGCTATCCATCCATCCAGATATAGAAGGTTTAACTGATCCTCAAACAACTGGAGATCAATTTAACACGGACTGGCGAACTCCAGAAGGAAATCAATATCAAGATCAATACGAAGTGCCAGGAGCTATTCCCACTGGAACTGTCAGTGGTACTGAAGTAAATGGATCTGTACTATATGCTAGTGGAACGTGGAGAGGTCAAGCCGAATCTTTAATTGCAGAAGAAAGACCTGTCACTATAGAGACAGAAGTGACATTTAATGATAATACTCGTGTAATGGATATTTCTAGTAATATCGAATTCCATATGTCGTTGGATGGTGACTATAACCTTGTTCTAGCCACGATAGAGAATAACATTATTGATTGGCAAAAAAATGGGACATCTCAATTTCCTGCAGATTCTGATTTTTCAGGAGGGAATATCCCTGATTACATTCATAAACATGTTCTTAGGAATCATATCAATGGATTAACGGGAGAGTCTTTGGTTACAGGCTCTGTAGATGCTGGAGCTACTTTCGAGAACAATAATACGAGTACTTTGCCTATCAATATTGGTGATGACGATGGAGAAGAGGTTTCAATTTATGCCTACATTTATGAGGTTAACTCGTTCGAGATCATTGATGTGACAGAAGTTCATGTCATCGGTAACTAATCACCGCATTTGGTCTCTTACTACTTACTAAAAAAAATGAGACTTAAATATGCCATCGCTGCTTTCGCTGCACTCATGCTGTTCTTAATTACTTCGTGTGATAAAAAAGAAAATCCAGTTGTTGAAAGTGAAACTGTTCTAAACGAAAGTTCTGACTCTAGAAGAGCCTTATTAATTGATTATACAGGACATAAGTGTGGTATATGCCCCAGCGCAGGAAGAGAAGCCATAGAAATTTCTGAAGATTTCCCTGGACAGGTATTTTCACTTGCAGTTCATCCAAACACCAATTTGAACGTTCCAAATTCCATAGAAAACAACATATTGGGGAAATTCCTTACGGATTGGAGAACCGAAGAAGGCAATCAACATGGTGAACACTATGGTCCATTTGCATTGCCAACAGGGACAGTTAGCGGAACTGTTCATCAATCTTCATATACCTATGGATCTGGTAGTTGGCGTGCTTTATGTGAAGAACTCAACGCTCAACAACGAAAAGTATCTATTGACATCCAACTCAGTTACGATACCACAGTTAGAATGATCAATATTGAATCAAAAATTGACTTCAATACGTCTTTAGAGGGTGATTACAACTATGTATTGGCTATTGTAGAAGACAACATTATTGATTGGCAAAAAAATGGAGCAACGGGATTTCCTTCTGATGATAATTATCCTGGAGGAGACATTGAAAATTATGTTCATAGACATGTTCTACGAGCTCAGATTAATGGAACCAGAGGAGAAGCACTCATCGAAGGAGGATTTGACTTCACCTCTTTTGCTCATGCTCATCTATCTCATGAGTCTGAACTAGATGAAGAATTCAATGAAGAAGAGATTTCTATTTATGCCTATATTTATAACATCACTACACTGGAAATAGAAGATGTTGTAGTTGCGCATATTATAGAATAATGATTGTTAGAACTTATATGTTGGGATGTTTGTTTTCCCTCTTTTCTTTTACTTCATCCTTTAGCCAACTCCAATTTTCAGGAGGACTGGAAGCTGGAGCATCCACCAGTCAAGTTTCCGGTGACGCTTTAAGTGGATATGATAAGTTTGGATTATCAGCCGGGCCTTATATCAGAGCGTCTTTCTCTGAAAAGATTTCCGCTCGAATGAGTATTCTGTATATCAATAAGGGAAGTAAAAAAAATGCAAACCCGGATAACAACGATTTTAGGACCTATGTAATAGCTCTTAATTATGTAGAAATTCCTGTTCTATTTAACTACACGTATCAAAACTTAAGAGGTGAAGCTGGAGTTTCATTTGGAACCCTTCTTTCCAGTCAGGAAATAGATAATGGGTTTTCAAGGGATTTTCAGCAGCCATTTGATAACAATGAATATTCCTTTATTCTAGGCGTGAACTATCTATTTGCAGAAAAGCTATTTGTCAATGCCCGCTTTTCTCAAAGCATTATTCCTATAAGAAAAGCACCAAGTGTAGTTAACCCACTCTCATTTTATGAAGCTGGACAGTACAACTCCGTGATTCAATTGATGCTTGGATACGAATTCTAATCTTTAAAAGGACTTAGCCCTATACTCTCCACTTCTTTTCTGAACGGGCTATAGACCGCTTCCAAAAAAACATCGATCTCTCCTTTAGCTTCTTCATACTTTTCTCTAGCATTTTTCATCGCTATAAACGAATTGGAGCCTTCTGCATAGGTTAAATCCAAATTTCTGATCAAGGAAGATGCATTAGAAATGCATATTCATGAGCCTTACTGTGACATGTTCATACCCCACTTGACCTCTAGGACTCATGTAATGCTCTTCTAATTTATCGATTTGCTTCACCAGTACTTTAGAAGAATCCAAAAGTTGTACCATTGAACTATCCTTAGGATAATTCTCTAATAATTTCTGAGACAGAAGCAGTGATTTTCTGGCGCGTTGCAATGCTGAAAATGTTTTTGAAGCATCAGCTATTAATGAATTCAAGTCATCTTCTGCCTTTTGGAAAGTTTCAGGTACAACGTATGCCACTCTAGGGTCTGGAAGTACGTCCAAATTAGTTTCGCTCGAAACGCCGTTATAAGAGGCGACCATCTTATAAGTACCTGCTAACAGAACTCCACCTCCTACTTCGTCTTCATCCTCGGATAATTCTCTACTTGGATATCTCACTCCTTTAGCATCCAATCTCCACGAGAAATGATTCATTCCTTCCTCCGGATCTACTTTAAAGCTTCGAATTGAATCACCTGATTGACTGAGAATGGTTATTTGCATCTTTTGGTCCTCTCCTTTTAACGAATCATTCAATTCTTTTAAATGGTAAAAAATCTTGGCTCCTCCATGTTTATTTGTTCCTGAGAAAAAGTGATCCGCCCGAAATCGCTCTCCCCTTGGTCTGGAATAATCAACGAGATACGCCTGCTGAGGATCAAACACCTCAAATTCTGAAGTAAAATCTACTTTATTCTCAGAGGCCAATTTTCTTAGAGGAGAAATATCATCCAATACATAAGCAGCTCTTCCAAATGTGCCAATTATTAAATCGCCAAAAGACTCTTGAATTTTTAAATCAGTGACTGCCACAGAGGGGAAATTCTCTGTCCATTGAGTCCAATTGCTACCATGGTTAGTGGAAACATACAATCCATGCTCTGTACCCATAAATAATAGGTCATCTTCAACATTGTCCTGAACGATACAATGTGTATAGCCGATTATTTCTTTCTGATTGGCTATATTATCCCACTTCTTCCCATAATCAGATGTATGAAATAAATAGGTTTCCCAGTTATTTCTTCTGTAATCATTTATTGCAATAAAGACCTCTCCCTTGTTCACATCTGAAACTTCAATTTGAGCCACCCAAGCTCCACTTGGCATGTCTTTAATTTCCACCTCATTCCAAGAAACTCCACTATCTTGAGTATAGTGAATTCTACCATCATCAGAACCCACCCAAATTTCCTTTTCATCCATCAATGAAGGAGTAATGCATGTTATTGTAGTATAATTCTCTGCCTGAGTAGCATCCAATGTCAACCCTCCACTCAAAGCCTGTTTTTGTTTTAATGTATCATTAGTACTGAGGTCTGGAGAAATGACTCTCCAACTGTTTCCCATATCTTCTGAATAATGTAAGTATTGGCTACCCATATACACACCATTACTATTATGTGGATCAATTGAAATAGCACCATTCCAATTGAACCTGAGCGTTTCACCTTCAGGATGTAACGGCTTAACATCTGTAGTGCTCCCAGTTTTAGTGTTGATTCTTTGCACACTTCCTCCCTGATACATCGCATAAGCCAAGCCATCCGATTGAGGAATAGGAACTACATCAAAACCATCTCCAAATAAAATTTCCTGCCAATCTTCGTTTCGAATTCCGTCTACATGCCAAACAAAACCAGGCCCTTTCCAAGAACCGTTATCTTGCATTCCTCCGTACACATTGTAAGGAACTTCATCGTCTACATTTATATGATAGAACTGGCCTATAGGCAAGTTTCTAATAAATTCCCAGTTCTCTGCTCCATCTCTAGTGATATTCAATCCCCCATCATTTCCTTCAATCATGAAATCTGAATTTTCAGGATGGATATAGAACGCATGGTGATCTGGGTGGTATGCTGGATAATTCATAATTGTAGAAAATGTCTTTCCTCCATCAATGCTCTTACTTAGATAAGACCAAAGATTAAACAGCACATTTTCGTTTTGAGGATCGGCATGAATCTCCGCATAATAAAACGGCCGGTTTCCAATATTTTCTGTAGAAACCAATGACCAATTCTCTCCTCCATCAACAGACTTGTACAACCCAGTTTTAGCCGATTCGACTAACGCATATACTACATCTGGGTTTGCTGCAGAAATAGCCAATCCTATTCTTCCAAGTGGTCCATCAGGAAGTCCATTTTCTTCATTCAACAACTTCCAGTTATCTCCTCCATCGTACGTCACATAAAGCCCTGAGCCTTTTCCTCCAGAATTAAATGTCCATGGTTTTCTTCCATACTCCCACATAGCTGCGAATAGCTTATTCGGATTTGAAGGATCCTGAATAAGCTCAGCACATCCCACAGTATCATTGACAAAAAGCACATTCTCCCAAGTTTCGCCTCCATCTCTAGTTCTGAACACTCCTCTTTCTGAATTAGGCCCCCAAATTGACCCCATAGCACAAGCAAAAACCTCCTTAGAATTGTATTTATTTAGTATGACCCTATGTATATTCTTAGTTGCTTCCAGCCCCACTAAATCCCAGCTTTTTCCTGCATCTATCGACTTATAAATCCCAGCACCGCTTGTATGAGAATTTCTTGGATTTCCCTCTCCAGTTCCCACCCAAATCTCATCAGTATTGTTTTGGTTGATCTTTAAAGCTCCTATTCCCAAAGTAGGCTGATCATCAAAAACAGGATCCCAGGTGATCCCTCCACTCACTGATTTCCAAACACCTCCAGAAGCCGTACCTACATAAATAACCTCTGAATTATTAGTTTCGACATCGATTGCGGTCACTCTTCCACTCATTCCGGCAGGACCAATGGACCTCATGTCCATGGATTCTTGAATATCTTCGTTTAACTGTTGAGAATGTATAGAAGTACTATAGAGTGTTGCAATACAAAATGCCACAACAATGCATAAAGAATCAAGCTTTAGAGAATATATCATGAAATTAAGGTTTTAGGTAGACAGAGTCAACTCCACGACTAACTGCCTCATGCGAAAGTACATTGTGGGTTTCACTCAAAGCCCACGATTTCATCGCCAATTTGTTATCAAATGCTAATTTTTTGAACTGAATTCACAATTTCATCATTAATTCATATTTGCTTCAGCAAATGCTTTAAAGTTTTCCATGAACTTATAAGAATTCTTTTTGAAGGAACCCGGCATGATCCAACCGATCAATTTCATCATTCCTTTCATGTGCATTTCTGTTTCGCTAATCCATACAGTTTTATTCTCCCCCAATTCAATAAACTGATTTTTTAAGGTATTCCATCCACCACCCCATTCATACTTTCCTTCAAATTTCTCCGGAAATTCTCTTTTGGTAATTGTTTCTGTAAGTTCAATTCTTCTTTTTCCAACTAGAAAATCCAATCTCATTTTGGACCCTACCTCTCCCGGAATCCCACTAAAGTGTTCATACCCTTGGAGGCCCGTTTGCCAATGTTTCATATTCTCAGGATTGTCAAAAATCTCTAGGACTTTTTTTCTAGAAAGGTCTATTTGTATTTCTTGAGTGTAGATCATTATCTTAATATTTAGAACAATATAATAAAGGAAAATCATACTTGGAACCAAGATGAACTGTACTTTTGTTCCCGATGAAAAATGAAATAGAAAAATTAAGCTATAGTCTAGGAGCTAATGTAGGGGCTAGTCTTAAAGCACAAGGTATTGGAGAAATAGATCTAGAAGTGTTTATGGAAGCACTTAATGATACTATTTATATAGGCGACACAAAGATGGGTCAGCAAGAAATGGATGCATTTCTTGAGGAGTATTTTGGTAAACTTCAGGAAAAAGCTTCTCAAAAAGCAGTAGCTGAAGGCCAACTGTTCCTAGAGAAAAATGCAAAGCGGGATCAAGTAATGATCACTGACTCAGGACTTCAATATGAGGTGATGCATAAAGGAAGCGGAGCGAAGCCTGCTGCCACAGATCAAGTCACTACTCATTATCATGGTACACTGGTAAATGGTCAAGTTTTTGACAGTTCTGTTGAGCGAGGAGAACCAGCTACTTTCCCAGTAAATGGAGTTATCCCAGGTTGGGTAGAAGCACTTCAATTAATGCCTGTTGGATCTAAATGGAAATTATATGTTCCTGCTGATTTAGCATACGGAGAACGAGGAGCAGGACAAATGATCGGACCTCATACTACACTTATTTTCGAAGTAGAACTTTTAGAGATTAAATAATTACACCTCATAAATTCAATAAAAAACCCAGCGATGTTTCGCTGGGTTTTTTTTATACTTATTATTTTCCTTCAAGATTAGCAGCAAGAAGCTGCATCTGAATTGTCATCAGTATTAAATGGCATTGAGCCGCCGCATCCTTCAAAAATTCCGTAGTGAGTGTCCCATGATCCATAAAATTTAAAATGCCTTTGAAATCTTGTATCATGACACATCATATAAGTATTCCCACATACTGGCATGATCTTACCTTTAGGAAATAAATGATGATCGTCCAATTCAAATAGTTCAGAAGCGTTAGGCACTGTACCCAAATACTCTAAAGCCTGGCCATAATCTTCACAATCAGACTCTAATTTATCTAGCTTAAAAAGTCTATATGTCACAGAGAAAAAATTATAACCTACAATTTTCTCCTCCAATTCAGAATTCTCTACTGTTATTGATTTGCTCTCAACTGCCCTAGGGTCAGCAAATCCTGCATTTTTGGACAAATTCAGAAAATCATTCCAGTATAGGGCTCCACTAAGACATTCTCCCCAAAGAACAGGGTCGTCTTGTAATTTTTGAGAAACTCTTCTGTCAGAGTATACATCGCTGAAAAACATCTCACCCCCAGGCTTTAATAGCTTATATACATCGTTTAGAACTTTCTGCTTATCAGTAGCTAAGTTGATCACACAATTAGAAATGATTAAGTCAAAGCTTCCTTCTTCCAGACCAAGCTCATCTAATTTCTCTATATTTCCTTTTATGAATTCTACGTTTGGGCGATCGTATCCAAACTTCTCAGTATGGTAATCAATATGTTTATTGGCCACTGCTAATTGAGCATCAGTCATATCTACTCCAACCACATGACCATTTTGTCCAACAAATTTGGAAGCTATATAACAGTCTCTCCCACTTCCAGAACCCAAATCCAATACCTTTAGTCCTTCCAAATCCTTAGGAATCGTTAAACCACATCCATAGTACTTCGCCATCACCTCATCGTGAATTTCACTCAACACTTCTTTAATGTATGAGGGTGGCTCCACAAGTGTACAGCAGGCATTTGTCTTCAAATCCTCGCTAGAGGATAATTCCTTTCCATAGTACTGCTGAACCTCTTTGTGTTTATCCGTTGATTCGTTTATTAGCATTCTTTCTTTTTTTACAAAATTAGATGATCGGTGACTTTATAAATCACGATTCGGTACGAATTTGTAAACTGTGACACCTAAATCTAATTCTGCAATGAATCCAACTCTTAGAAATATTCTAGTGGTTGTGCTAGGATTGTTTATTGGCGGCACGGTCAATTCCTTGATAATAATGAATGGGGGGTCAATTATTCCTCCTCCCAATGGAGTTGATCCATCAGACTTTGAAAGTATCAAAGCCAATCTCATTCGTTCTTTCTGACCTGCTATTTGCTTATTTCCCAATGGCATTTTTAGGATGGAAATTAGCTGGAGCAAGGTCCGATTGAAGCTTTGGCAATCGTCCAGCACATTATCGTGAGAATTTAGATTTCTATTTGTCGTTATATTTCATAATTCAAAATCATACTTATGAAGTTTATTTTCTCTATCTCTTTCTTATTCTTAATGGTCTCTTGCCAATCAGCTGATGTCCAAACTGAAAACAGTGATCATTATTCAGCAAAAAAAGAAGTCACCCTTGATGGTAAAAGCAGAGCTTATTTCGCTAGCGGCTGTTTCTGGTGTGTAGAGGCAGTTTTTGAAAGCGTGAATGGAGTCGAAGAGGTTTATAACGGCTACTCTGGTGGTCATAGCAAAAATCCTACATATGAAGATTCTAACACTGGAAAAACTGGTCATGCCGAGGCGGTAGAAATCATTTATGATTCAAGCATCATTAGCTTTTCCAGCTTAGTCGATGTGTATTTTGGTAGTCAAAACATAGAACAATTCAATGGACAAGGTGGTGATATAGGAAGTCAATACAGAAGCATCGCCTTCTATCAAAATGAGGAGGAGAAAATGATCATTGATAAAAAAATTACAGCTCTAAAAGCTGAAGGATTTAAAGTGGCTAGTGAAGTAATGAACTTTGAAAAGTTCTGGATGGGAGAAGACGACCATCAGGATTACGAACACAAGCATCCAAATCATCCATACATTAAAGCCGTTTCCGTTACCAGACTAAATCGTTTTAAAGAAAAGTTTCCAGAATTACTTAAGTAATCCAGAACCAATTATTATTCGTTCCTAAGCGCCTTGATCGGTTGAAAGTTGGTAATGAACTTGTTTTTGACCTCTGATAAAACGTGTGTGAAAATTATAATATTCTGTTTATAACGCCAAGTTTGGATTCAAAGCAGCAAGTATGGAGTACACAACAGCAATTACGGAGTTCCTGAACAGTAAGCATGCAGTTCAAAGCAGCACATTTGGAGTTCGGAACAGTAAGTTCAGAGCTTGAAACAGAAAGGTTGAAGCTCGGAACACTATGCATACCGTTTCTGAATAGAAAGGTCAGAGATCAAAGCAGAAAGATTGAAGTTCAGAACAGCAAGTGTAGAGTTCCTAAACAGTAAGTTTAGTATTCGGAACAGCAAGTATGGAGTTCAGAACTGCATGTTTAAAGTTCAAAGCAGCACATTTGGAGTTCGGAACAGTAAGTTCAGAGTTTGAAACAGAAAGGTTGAAGCTCGGAACACTATGCATACCATTTCTGAATAGAAAGGTCAGAGGTCAGAGCAGAAAGTGTGGAGTTCAAAGCAGCACATTTGGAGTTCGGAACAGTAAGTTCAGAGTTTGAAACAGAAAGGTTGAAGCTCGAAACACTATGCATACAGTTTCTGAATAGAAAGGTCAGAGGTCAGAGCAGAAAGATTGAAGTTCGGAACAGCAAGTATGCAGTTCAGAGCAGCATATTTGGAGTTTAGAACAGTAAGTGTGGGATCATGACCAAAAGCTGAGTTGAGCGGCTGGTTCAACCTGAGAAAGATTTTACCTTGTTTACTTGACAATACCTTAGTGAATCAGAGAAATTTGAAATGATGACTTCGTTTTATTCTAACGAACTCCCCCCTCTGTGGATCTATTATCCGATTGAGAAATTGCTACATCAGATCACCCGATCCAAATTTCGATGAGTAAACACAACTTTTTACATTGAACAAGTTCATTGATCCCCTTTTCAAATTAAGCAACCATATTGATTTTCTGGTGTATTTAGATTAGGACGTAAATTGATTACGTTCTGGCTTGGTTTATTTGTACTTCAAACAAAAACAACCATGCATATTCAAACTAAACCACCCTGCACTGAAAGTGCAGGGGTTTAATCTCTCCAGGACTGAAAGTCCTTCTCTTAATCACTCAAGTATGAAATTATTCTCATCTGAATCATCTTTCCTTCGATGATGCTCTAGATAATCATCTACCATTTTATCTGTAATATTTCCTGAACTCCAAACTCCATAGCCGCTTGCCCAAAAATGACGACCCCAATAACGCTCTTTTAATTTTGGATATTCAAGTTGTAATTTTCTCGAACTACGACCTTTCAAAAGTTTAACTATTGAACTTACATTCTCTTTTGGAGCATATTCAATATGCATGTGCACATGATCTGAACTTATAACTCCTTTTAGAATTTCAATATCCTCTGCTTCACAAACCTGTGTATGCAATTCTCTACATCGTATTTGAATATCACCTCTCAATACTTTATATCGATATTTAATTGCCCAGACTATATGACACGTTAATCGACTTACTGTATGTGACCCTTTTCGTGATTTTCTGCTCACAGGGCACAATGTATAGATTTTTTCGTAGTACTAAAGTGCTGCAATAAATTGCAGGGTTTTAAACCCTAAATTGAGACCAATAAATTTCTGATTCCCCCGCAAATTACCAGAGCGTAAATTGGTTATGGAGTTGGATTCTAGTTTTGAAGAAAAAACAAGATGACGATATTAAATTTCATGATCGAATTTCCAACGGAATCGGCTTGTAAGAGACACTTCAAGAACCAGCGAGAAGAGGAAGGAGTTAGATGTAAAAAATGTGGAAGTGAAGATCATTATTGGTTAAAAGCCAAGGATCAATGGCAATGTAAGCATTGTGATTTTCGTACGACACTAAAAAGTGGTAGCATAATGGAAGGTTCGAAAGTTGATTCTCACACTTGGTATATGGCTATGGCCTTTATGACTTACAGTAAAAAGACAATCTCCGCATCAGAACTTCAACGGCAACTACATCATCCTAAATACGATACCGTATGGAGACTGATGCATAAAATACGCTCGGCCATGGGAAAGCGAGATGCCCTCTACCAATTGGAGGGCGCTATTGAATTTGATGAAGGATATTTTGAAAAGGCAACATCAGAAAAGGTAAAGTTGAAGAGAGGACGGGGGAGCCAGAGACAAATGAATGTCTCTGTTATGGCTGAATCTACACCAATCGAAGATGTTGAAACAGGAGAAAAAAGTAGTCAGTGCAGATACTTTAAAATGAAAGTTCTTCATGACCATAAGGCTGAAACCATAAATGATGAGATACAGGAGTCAATAGAAGAAAAGAGTATTGTTTTTTCTGATAAAAGCACCAGTTATGTTGATATAGCTGATTATGTAGAAACTCACATTACTGAAAAATCAGACAAACAAACTACTAAATCAACTCTCAAATGGGTTCATATTACAATTAGTAATGCTAAAAGAACATTGCTTGGCACTTTCCATAAAATCAAAGGAAAATATCTTCAATTATATCTTAACGAGTTTTGCTATAAACTCAATCGTAGATATTTTGGAAACAGGGTCTTTGATAGGCTCACTTTAGCTGTGGCTAAATCTTACTGGTAAGATTTGGGGGGATCAGATAAATTTTCTACCTATACCACTCTTGTAATCAGCTAAATACTACTTTAGCAAATTCAATTCGTGTAATGCCTTAAACAAATTTTAAATGAAAACTAAATTACTACTTATGCTATGGTGGGCTTTGCTCATCACTTCTGCGATCCAATCTCAGAATACTCCATTTTGTAAACATGACGAAGACCTGAAAGAAGCTTTTCGTCTAAATCCTGATTATGAAATACTCCATGAAAACCATCTAAAAAATGCAATTGCATTATCCAAGCGAGTTTCTCTAGGATACAGTTCTCAGAACCGAGCCTTATTCAATGGGCAAATTTTGAACAATGAAAAATTCATTATTCCGGTAGTGGTGCATGTGATTCACCAAGGAGAGCCATATAGTCAAGGCTCAAACATTAGTAATGAACAAGTTGCTTCTGCTATAGAAGGGCTAAATAGTGCTTATGCAGGAGACTATGAAGGAGGAATCAACTCCAATATAAGTTTTTGTCTAGCACAAACTTCTGTTCCATTTCCATGGAGTAGTTCACAGACGGAATGGTCTGATGTAGGAGGAGGAGCGTATCAGGGAATAATGCGTTACCAAAACCCTTATCCAGCCACTCAAATGTTGAGTAACGAAATGGTTTCTGAAGTAGTGTTTGAAGGAAATGCAACCATTTTCCCAAGTACCGACTATTTAAATATTGTTATAGCAAGCAGCTTTACCGCATTGGGGGTAAGTTCTACTGTTGTCCCATATGAAGCTGATTATTTTACAGGTGCTAGTGGGTATCATGACTATGTAGGGATTACGCATTTTGCTTTTGGACTGGAAAGTGCGGATGTGAATAATGACTTTAGTCTTGATTCAAATTTCCCATTAAACGGAACGATTTCACACGAAGTAGGCCATCGATTTGGGCTAGGACACACAGACACAGGGTGTTTTGGACTAACACTAGAAACGTGCGAGCAGGAAGGAGATAGAATATGTGATACTCCACCTTCTATTCTAAATATGGGAAATGATATAGCAGGGCCTTTCTATGATGAAAATGGAATTGATGTAGGAAACTCTTGTCAGGAAAATATTCCTTACTCCACGTTGACTCCGATTTTCCCTGACACATGGGTTCCTTTCCCTAACCCACTGGACTTACCTATAGACGGTAATGTAACTGACCTCTATGACATTCCAGAGAATTATATGTCTCGAAATTCAGATGGAGTCAGAAGGTTGTTTAGCCAAGGACAAATTGATAGAATGGGTTCATGGCTAGAGGTGGTTTACCCCCACCTTTCTTCTTATGAAAATCTTTTATCCATAGGGATTTTTAATGCACAATGTCTTGGAGATTTTGAGTTAATAAGCTCTGAATTCAATACCGATAATTTTGACCCATGTTTAGGAATTATTGAGCTTTCTGCTCCTACAGCTCCTTTTTTGTCAAACTCAAGTTTTAATTGGCTTATGAATGGAGTAAGTGTAGGCACTTCTGCTTCCTTGATCCTCGATGGATTGGGAGTTGGGAGCTATACCATTTCTCTGGAAGTGACTAGTGACGAAGGAGGGTTTTGTGCTACAGATCAACTGTTTGAGATTAAGGACTGCACAAATGGATGTAATTTAATTTGCAACTCAGGATTTGAATATAATGATGTTGGGAGTTATCAAAGCACTTGTACAACTCCTGGTTTTGATTTGTCTTGTTGGGATTCTCATGGATATGCTCACTTGAATAGAGTCAATGAACCAAATTTTATTTGGACAGTACTTCCATATTTACCCCTGAATTTTTCACCCATCCCTCCTGAAAACTTATATGGCAACACCAATTCATTAAGTACCGATCCCTTATATACTGAAAATGAAAGTTACATGCGTTTTTCTAGAGCGAAAGATAATCAGCATGATTTGTATGGAGGGGTTACCACCTCATTTACACCAACAGATACAAAATATGTATTCAAGTACTACTGGGCATATCAGACAAACCTTCAGGATATTAATCAAATTGAAAATAGAATAGGATTTACTTCAGGGAATAATTGTAATGGAGTTGAAAATGGGCCTTTTCCTGCGGCATCTGTGAATTTATCGCATTCTCCATCGCTTAGTTCCATAGAAAATATGTGGTATGAAGAAATAGAGGTAGTAGAGTTAAACACGATGGAAAATGGCATTCAGTTCAGTGTGGCTGAAACAGAACAAATCACTCAAGCCAATTATTACTATACCATGTTTCTGGATGATGTGGTATTCATCCCATCATCTGCCTCTCCTGTGAGTGTCTCTATTGAAAATCTGAATCCCGAGGCATGTGATGACATGGAGTTACAGGTGACCATTAGTCCAGATATTAATGATTCACAGATTTATAATACAGCCTTAAATTTTGGTTTGAAATCATCCCTTTTTGCTGATGGTATGGATCAGGGAGATTATTCATCTATGTTGACTTATACCAGTAGTGACCCTAATGTACTACTGGATGCCAATGGAAATTTCACATTACCAGCAGGAACGCTGGCAAACAATGCCTCCTACCAGTTCAACATAACAGTGGAAAGTACAAATGCGAATGAGATAGGAACGTTGGTATTTCAGATAGATGATTTAAAAGATGGGGATGGATGCATAGGACATTCTCCTGTGGTGAGTCACCAACTTTTTCATCGATCTGTGTTTGATATTACTCATGCTTCTTGTTTTGGAGAATGTGACGGAAAGATTCAGATAAAAGAGATACCCTCTTTGGCTAACGGGGATGCTGAATGGGCATTTGATAATGGCACATTTCAGCCTTTTTCTACTCCCTTAGTTGATTTGTGTCCTGGAACATATGAACTACGCTGGACAGAAAATGGATGTTCAAGGACATTTACGGTCGAACTGTTAGAACCAGCATCAGTAGTTTCTGAAACAACCGTACTTACCGAACCAGTATGTGAAGGAGGTACAGGAAGCATTGAATTAATTATTTCTGGTGGATGGACAGCCGCACAATATGAAGTGGAATGGTCGGACAATTCAAATACACCTCTCTCTGTTGGAAGCATACTTTATAATGTTCCTATGGGAACTTACTGGTGGAAGGTAACAGCTAAAGCTCCTAATGAGGAGGGAGTAGATTATGAAGGTGACTTTCCGTTACAGGGGCTAGTGAACCCAAATTCATTTTTTACTCAGGATTGTTTATTGACTGGTTCTGCTACGTTACTGGAGAGTTCCTCTGTTTCAATTCCAGAATTGACCGTTATACAGCCCTCCTGTGATGATCCTACTCATATCATCGGAGGTGAAATAGGAACAGCGAACTTTAATGATGATTGGGAACTCTATTTAGTCAACCCAGACGGAACTGTTCTCGCTGATAATGGAAGTTGGAATGATCTACCAATGGGCGCATATACCGTAGGAATCACCTCTTTAACTGGATGTTTTAAAACCGAGCAAGTCATCATAGAAAATACAGATTGCTGCGCGAATAATCCACTTAGTCTATCTTATACCGTAAGTGGAGACCAATGTTATGATTCGAATTTTTTAAGTGTTGATCTCACTGTTCAGGGGGGAGAGCTTCCTTATGAGTATAATTGGTTTTCCGTTTCTTCTCCTCAGGGAACATTAACCCCACTTTTATATGACACAGAAGATTTAGATAACGTATTCTTTGGGTCTTATAGTGTGGAAGTGGTAGATCATAATGGATGTACTATCCAAGAACAAATAGCCCTTCCCGTTCCAGCTCAAATTGGGATTCTGGTGCTAAACCAGAACAATGTGAGCTGTGCAGCCGCTAATGATGGTTCATTTTCATTTTTGGCGACTGAGATTTCTGGAATGGGGAATACCATTACCGTTACCGGGCCTAACGGATTTTTAGCCAATGACCAAACCATCTTAGAGAATCTGGAGGCTGGAGAGTATCAGATTCTAGTTACAGATATCGGTACGGGGTGCTCGAAAAGCCAACCTGTATTTATAGGGGTGGATTACCTGAGTCCTTACATCGTAAGTTATGAAGAAGGAGTATTGAATTGTGATTATACCTATGATGTAGATGTTACCATCAGTGGTACTCCGAATGTTCATTTCAATTGGAGAAATGAAAATGGTCAATTAATCTCCTCAGAAGAAGACCCCAACCTTACACCTGGAGTATATGAACTAACAGTAGAAGATGCTTCGGGATGCTCTAATCAAACAGAGATGGTCAACATCACTTTGGAAGAAAGCCAGATTCAGTACTCAGAAACAATTTCAAACACCTGTTCCACAGAAAGTAATGGGGCGATTAACATCACCATTTCAGTGCCAAATAATGCAGGTACAGAAACAATTTCATGGTTCGATGCCGCAGGCAATGATCTCAATGTTTCTACCTCGACTATTTCTGGGCTTGCAGTAGGAACATACTCCTTTTTATATGAAAACTCAGTTTTAGGCTGCCTCTATTTAGAGGATATAGAAATAACAGCTTTGGATGTAGCATGTGAAACTCCAGAGAATGTTGAAGTCCTGTTTTTATCAGATAATTCGGTGGAAATAATATGGACAGACTCTAACCCTGGGGCTAATGGATACGAAATACGTTATCGAGTAGTTGGGACTACTGAATGGTTTTATCTTACCGAAGAAACAGCTTTGGATATGGCAGTGATTAATGGGCTGGACTTGATAGATTCTACCTATGAATTTCAAGTAAGTACCCTCTGTAATGAATGTAGTCAAAGTGATTTTTCAGGAGAAGTTCAACCGGCATTTGAGTTTTGTGATGACCAGGAGAATTGGAATGCTGCGTTCAATAACTTTGCTGGTTTTTCAGAGAATTTCACATCTTCTTCAGAAGATGAAATATGGGCCACTCAAGCACCAGCTGTGCTTATAGAGGCTGGTTCTACAGTAGAGTTAACTAATAAAACCTTATTATTTAACGGACAATCTACCACTGGTGATGTCCCTTCTATCTTTGTGATACAAGAGGGAGGTACATTGATCCTTAATAATTGTGTGTTAAGTAGCTGTAATTCGAATTGGGAAGGGATTAATATTTATTCTAACAGTTCTACTCCCGAAGCTCCGGGAAAACTGGTAATGAATGGAGGAGAAATCCGAAATTCCAAACAGGCTATTTATACCAGAGATGAAAACTCTGATGTTCATTTCGGCGTGGGCATTCATAACGCTGAGGCAGGAAGTATCCAACTGAATGGAGTTACTTTTACCAATAACTTATCCAGCATTCGGATAGAAGAAGCCGAAATGAGTAATAACAGTACTCCCTCTGTGATTTATGATTGCACATTCGAGGTCAACGATCTTTTAGACCTTCACTTTCCTGATGAAGGTTTTCAGGAACACATTCACTTTAGATATGCCAGAAGTTATGAGGTGAATGAATGTACATTTAACAACAACAGAACCACTGCAAATGAGTGGTTAGATATGGGGAATGGAGTGACTTCCTATAATGCCAGAAACAGGTATACTGGATGTAACTTTAAGAGGTTCAACAAAGCCCTGGATATAGAGGTGGAAAAATTCAAGTTTAACGGAAATTTCATTAGTGATAACTCAATAGCTCAATGTAGAGTCGGGGTTCATAACCGGGGAGAATGTTTACAGTATCTTATTTGGAACAAAATTATCTTGGGTGATAATATAGGAATAAGTGCCTTGGATAATTCTGGAATGGACAGAGAAGGAATTTTCCTCGACCACTGTGGAGTTCATGATGTTCAAGAAAACACCATTAAGGACATCAACCAGAATAATGCTACTACCATTGGTATAAGAATATTAGAGGTAATTGGAGACGAAGCCATTATTAGAAAGAATACTTTCTCTAATGTAGACTATGGCAATTTGAGTAATGGAGATAACAGTAACACCTCTTCAGGAGAATCCAATGCAGGGCTTCGTTTCTTATGTAATAGGCATATAGGAACTAGCCGTGCTGATATTCTGGTTTCTGACTATTTAGAAACAGGAACCCCTGTCATTGGAGCAGATCAAGGTGTGCCACCAACAATCTTTGGTGGAGCTTGGTCTGACGCTGGAAATACATTTTCTGATGCACCAGCAGACCCAAATAACCCCAAACATTTTAATTATACAGGAGGAGAAACTTCTACTCTTGTAAGGTATTATGGAAATTCTTTGGATAATAATGATGATTTTTACTTTACTGAGAACATTTCTAAAATAAATCAAGGAGATGGAAATAATTGTGATACTGAAGTTACTGAACTACAAATAAATGGTGAATACACAGAAGCGGTGCTTGATGTGTTCCGTACCATTGAAGATGGAGAGGAGGCACACGAAGACAAGAACAATAAGATTTATCTGCATTCAGTGTTACAAGATGATGGTGATACGGATGGGTTGATTGAGGATATTGATTTTACATGGAGTGGTAGTGTATGGAATTATAGAGATAGACTATTGGCTATTTCACCACGAGTGAGTAAAGAGGTGTTATGGAGCATCTCCGATAAGCCGTATAAAATTCCTCATGCCATCGCCTTTGAAATCTTTGTAGCCAACCCTTGGATACTAAGAGATAAAAAGTTTATGATTCATTTAGAGGATAAGGCCAATCCTATGCCAGAGTATATGGTGACCATGCTAAATGCAGTAGCTCAGGGAGGCACTTACAGAGACCATTTGGTAGATGATATAAGTTTGGCTCATACCAAAGAAATGGTAGCTAAGAATAAAGTGATGCATTATATGGTACAGAAGAATGGAGATTATCAGCAAGCAGCAGACTTACTTGAGAGCATTGATTGTTTGGATTGTGATTTGGTAATTATAGATAAAGCACTGGATGATAAAGAGTATATCAAGGCTCAGGAATTAATGAATCATTTAGAGGCAAGAAAGAAGTTCAAGGATGAAACCACGATTAATGAAGTAGATGCTTTTAGTAGTTGGTATGACATCAAAAAGAATCTGGTGACGAATCTAAGTAGTGATTGGAACACTATTTCTTCTGCCGATCAATTGGTTTTGGAAGATTTGGCAGTCAATCAATTCCAGACCATTGCAGGAATGAAAGCCAGCTTGGTGTTGAACATGTTCTTTGATGCAGACCATTACACCCCTCCTGTATATGGTAAAAAAGGAATAGAGCTTCGTTCCGCTCAGTTAAATTCGGAATCACTATTTGGTGAAGCAAAAGTCACTATATATCCCAATCCTGCTTCCAGCATTGTAAATGTGGAATTGGACTATAGAAACCAGTTAAAGCAACCCAATAAGCTAGTAATAACAAATGCTATAGGACAAATAATTGATAGTTACGCCATTAATTATGCGCTACAGCATGTATCTTTAGATTCTAGAAAATGGGTGGAAGGGCTATATATGATTCAAATCATGAAAGGTTCTGAAGTTTTAAAATCTGAAAAAGTTGAAATTACACACTAATATATTATTGAAAGCAGGAGCATTTATGCTCCTGCTTTTATTCTGTTTAATCGGAACTTCTCAGGAACGTTTTAACGTGAGGTTTGATAGCGGATTCCCCAATACTATCCTTTCGAGTGTAATTGAAGTAGAAGGTGGATATGTAAGTACAGGTTTTTTAGGAGATTCTGTTAATGCAAATGCTACTCCAATGATATTTTCTAAGTTTGATTCTCAAGGAAATCAACTATTTCAGGAGACTTATGGAGGATTTAATGATTATCAATTTTGGTCACAAAATCCAGATTTACAATTTTTAAATGATACTACTATAATTCACAGTGGAGTTACCTTCGATAACGAAGGAATTAGGCTTGGATATTTGATGAAATCTAATTTGAATGGTGATACATTGGAAACATTACGTTTTTATTCTCCAAATTACCCAGAAGACTTAGATTACAGTTCACTTTTTCCGATAAGGCTGGAGCAGTCCGCAGATAACAATTTTCTGATTTTAAGTGGAATCAATAATACTGAAACTGGAAATGACCGAATGATTCAGAAATTCACTCCTGAAGGAGAATTGCTTTGGACGTATGAATATGCTACCGAACAAGACCCTGATTATGTAAACACGATCATTCCCACTTCAGATGGGGGGGGGGTTTCTGCTGCTGCACTATCCATTATAGAAGGTGAATCAAGTAATTTACATTTTTTTAAATATACAACCAATGGTAACTTAGAATGGGAATTTTTTACAAATCCAAATTTGAATTTGGGTGTCATTAGAGATGCATTATTAGATGATAAATATTTGTTATGTGCGTCCGCTGAAGTTAGACATGAAGAGTTTGATGGTATTCCAGCAATCCTCAAGATAGATACATTGGGAAATATTTCATGGATAACCAGTCTATGGGAAGATGATTATAGTCAGTACCATAAGTACGAACAAATTGTAAAAGCACAAGATGGGAATTATGTTTCTGGTGGGGTGTATGGAGTAGGAAGTTCATTCTTAGAAAGCAGTAGTGCTTATTTAGCCAAAGTAAATACAGAAGGGGAATTGTTATGGCAGCGTAAATACAAGTATTTTGATCTAGGAAATGACCAACACGAACTGCGAGACCTAAAAGCCACAAGTGATGGTGGGTTTATCTTTTGTGGTGAAGCCAAAGGAACGGATGAAGATAACCCAGAAGTGACAGGGCCATATCAGCAAGGGTGGCTGGTAAAAGTAGATTCTTATGGTTGTTTGGTGGAGGGGTGTCATCTATCTGACAACGTTTCTGAAATTGAAAAACAAGAGAATAAAGAATATTTTAAAGTTGGGCCAATTCCTGCAAGTCAATTCTTGAATATCTACCAAGCACAGCAAGTATCTCCACTGGCTGTTTATGAGTTGTATGATTTTCAGGGAAGGTTAATAAAAGCAATTCCTATAGCAGATTTAGGAACTACATTGATGGTGGATATTTCTGATTTGAGTTCTGGAAATTATGTGTTGAGCTTGAGAGAAGGGAGTCAACTGTTACAAAGTAAAAAAATGACTTTCGACTAACTGACTTTCGACTTTCGACTAATTATGGTTTGGCAACAAATAAATTCCAAACCATTGCTGGAATGAAAGCAAGTATGGTATTGAACATCTTCTTTGATACAGACCATTATATTCCTCCTGTATATGGTAAAAAAGGAATCGAGCTTCGATCTGCTCAGTTAAATTCAGAATTCTTAAATGGTGAAGCTAAAGTGCATATCTATCCAAATCCAGCATCTACCATTGTAAATGTGGAATTAGACTATAGAAATCAAATAAAGCAGCCTAATAAGTTGGTCATCACCAATACTGTAGGACAAATAATTGATAGTTACGCCATTAATTATGCACTGCAACACGTATCTTTAGATTCCAGAAAATGGGCTGAAGGGCTTTATATGATTCAAATTATGAAAGGTTCAGAAGTACTTAAATCTGAGAAAGTTGAAATTACACACTAACATATTAGGGACAAAAGGAGGCTTTGTTACGGGCTTCCTTTTGCTTTTTTCCCATATCATCCTCAGTCAGGAACGATTCAATATCAGGTTTGATAGTGGTTTTCCTAATACTATTCTTACCAGTGTAATTGAAGTAGAAGATGGGTATGTTAGTACTGGATTTTTGGGAGATTCCGTTAATCCCAATGCTACTCCTATGATCTTCTCAAAGTTTGATTCTGTTGGAAATCAATTGTTCCAAGCGACTTACGGAGGGTTTAATGATTTGCAGCTTTTCTCTCAAAACCCAGATTTACAATTCTTTGAAGGTAGTATTTTAGTTCATAGTGGAATTACAGCGGATACTAATGGTATTCGTCAGGGATATCTGATGAAATTTAATTTGCTTGGAGATACATTAGAATCTCTGCGTTTTTATTCTCCAAATATTTCAGAAGGATTTGAGTTTATCACTACAAGAAGAGCTGAAAAATCAGCTGATGATAATTTTCTCGTTCTAAGCAATGTGGTTGGAGATGAGACTAATAATGATATGTCTATTCAAAAGTTCACACCAGAAGGAGAATTACTTTGGACGTATGAATATGCTACCGAGCAAGACCCTGATTATGTAAATACGATCATTCCCACTTCAGATGGGGGGGGGGGGTTCTTCGGCTGCATTGACGGTTATAGAAGGTGAATCAAGTAATTTGCATTTTTTTAAATATGATTCTAATGGGCATCAGGAATGGGAGTTTTTTACAGACCCCAATCTTAATATAGGTTCCATTCAAGATGCCATATTGGATGGGAAATATTTAATATGTGCATCTGCCAACATTAGATGGGAAGAATTCGATGGAATTCCAGCAATTCTCAAAATAGATACCTTAGGAAATATTTCTTGGATAACTGACTTTTGGGAAGGTGATTACGGAGCATACCACCGACATCGACAAATAGTAAAAGCTCAAGATGGGAATTATGTTTCAGGAGGTGTGCATGGTGTGGGAAGTTCATTTTTAGAAAGTAGTAGTGCTTTTTTAGCTAAAGTGAGTATAGAAGGGGAACTGTTATGGCAGCGCAAATACAAGTATTTTGATTTAGGAAATGACCAGCATGAACTTTATGATTTAAGAGCTACAAGTGATGGTGGGTTTATTTTTTGTGGTGAAGCTAAGGGAACGGATGAAGATAATCCAGAAGTGACAGGGCCATACCAGCAAGGGTGGCTGATAAAAGTAGATGAGTATGGCTGTTTGGTGGAGGGGTGTCATCTATCTGACAACGTTTCTGAAATTGAAAAACAAGAGAATAAAGAATATTTCAAAGTTGGGCCAATTCCAGCAAGTAATTTCCTGAATATTTACCAGATTCATCAAGTATCACCATTAGCAGTTTACGAGTTGTATGATCTTCAGGGGAAATTGGTAAAAACAATTCCGTCAGCAGATGTGAAAACTACCCTCATGGTAGATATTACGAGCCTTCCTTCAGGGAATTATGTGTTGAGTCTGAGAGAAGGAAGTCAACTGTTACAAAGTAAAAAATGTATCAAAAAATGACTTTAGACTAACTGACTTTAGACTTTCGACTAATTATGGTTTGGCAGTAAATCAATTCCAGACCATTGCAGGAATGAAAGCCAGCTTGGTGTTGAACATGTTCTTTGATGCAGACCATTACACCCCTCCTGTATATGGTAAAAAAGGAATCGAACTTCGTTCAGCTCAGTTAAATTCAGAATCACTATTTGGCGAAGCTAAAATGCATATCTATCCCAATCCTGCTTCCAGTATTGTAAATGTAGAATTGGACTATAGAAACCAGTTAAAACAACCAAATAAGTTGGTTATCATCAATGCAGTGGGGCAAATAATTGATAGTTACGCCATCAATTATACATTGCAATATGTATCTTTAGATTCTAGAAAATGGGCTGAAGGATTTTATATGATTCAAGTAATGAAAGACGCTGAAGTTCTAAAATCTAAAAAGATTGAAATTGTACACTAACATATCATTAAAAGCAGGAGTTTTTATGCTCCTGCTTTTATTCTGTTCAAACGGAATCGCTCAAGAGCGTTTTAACGTGAGGTATGATAGTGAATTTCCAAGTACTCTTTTTTCCAGTGTCTTAGAGGTTGATAATGGATATATCAGTATAGGATTTGTGTCGGATAGTTCTGGAGTAATAAATGGACGACCTTCTATTTATGCTAAATTCAACCATAGTGGAGAATTGATTTTTCAAACATCATACGGAGGAGAGGAACTTTTGGAAAAAAGAAGGTTTAGTTCCCAAAACCCAGACTTACAATTCTTGAATGACAGTGTTTTAATTCATAGTGGAGTTACCTATGATGAAAATTGGGTTCGGCAAGGTTATTTAATGAAATCTAATTTAGAGGGAGATACATTAGAAATGATGCGATTTTATTCTCCGAATTTTGAAGAAGAATATCCTTATAATTCTATTACTACATCTCGTTTAGCGATAGATTCTGAAGGTGATTT
Organism: Flavobacteriales bacterium; assembly: GCA_965224545.1. GTDB lineage: Bacteria > Bacteroidota > Bacteroidia > Flavobacteriales_D > Sanyastnellaceae > ASP10-05a. Next base: position 1,666,067 of record CBDCZM010000001.1, read on the forward strand.
TTTAGTGTTAAGTGGTATTCTAAACCAAGGAGGAACAGGAAATGACCAAATGATTCAAAAATTCACACCTGAAGGAGAATTACTTTGGACGTATGAATATGCTACCGAGCAAGACCCTGATTATGTAAACACGATCATTCCCACTTCAGATGGGGGGGGGGGGTTCTTCGGCTTCATTGACGGTTATAGAAGGTGAATCGAGTAATCTGCATTTTTTTAAATATGATTCTAATGGGCATCAGGAATGGGAGTTTTTTACAGACCCCAATCTTAATATAGGTTCCATTCAAGATGCCATATTGGATGGAAAATATTTAATATGTGCATCTGCCAACATTAGATGGGAAGAATTCGATGGAATTCCAGCAATTCTCAAAATAGATACCTTGGGAAATATTTCTTGGATGACTGACTTTTGGGAAGATGATTACGGAGCATACCACAGACACCGACAAATTGTAAAAGCACAAGATGGAAATTATGTTTCTGGTGGGGTGTATGGAGTAGGAAGTTCATTCTTAGAAAGCAGTAGTGCTTATTTAGCCAAAGTAAATACAGAAGGGGAATTGTTATGGCAGCGTAAATACAAGTATTTTGACTTAGGAAATGACCAACATGAGCTTTATGATTTAAGAGCCACAAGTGATGGCGGGTTTATCTTTTGTGGAGAAGCTAAGGGAACGGATGAGGATAATCCAGAAGTGACAGGGCCATACCAGCAAGGGTGGTTGGTTAAGGTAGATGAGCATGGCTGTTTGGTAGAGGGGTGTCACTTATCTGATCATGTCTCTGAAATTGAAAAACAAGAGAATAAAGAATATTTCAAAGTTGGGCCAATTCCAGCAAGTAACTTTCTGAATATTTATCAGATTCATCAAGTATCACCGTTAGCGGTTTACGAGTTGTATGATATGCAAGGGAGATTAATGAAGTCGATTCCTGTAGTAGACAAAAACACTACGTTGATGGTGGATATTTCTGATCTGAGTTCAGGGAATTATGTGCTGAGTCTAAAAGAAGGAAGTAAAAGACTGCAACAGCAAAAAGTGACTATAGACTAATGACTCTGGACTTTCGACTAATAAAAACATCTTTGGATACACGCGTTATGATGCTGAGCACAGTTGAAGCAAATGGACTGCTAGAACTTAATCGCTGATGCTATTTTAGACAGATTGGTTCACTTTGTCTGGTACATCCAATAATATTCTCATAGATGAAATTATTGAAAATTGGGACTGGGAATATCCTACTGAATAATAATGGGCGTTACTTTTGATACAGATGCAAAAAGATCCTCCTGTTCAAAATGATATTATACTTTTAATTGAATAATGACCATATTAAGACCAGAGCAAAATCATTTTAGAGAATGGCTTATAGATAACCCAATCTTTATACTCAGCAAGATTGAAAGGAAAGTACCAATCCCAAAAGGCACATTATTATTTTTTGTCAACGGTAAAAGAGGATTGGCATTTCACAATTATGAAAAGCTCGTTAAGTTTTTTAACGACTATGGCTACAATCCAAAAGTTTAAGGGTACGTAACACCTCGAACTCCACCTGTCCGACTATCCTTAACTATAAACAACATTACGCTCACTTTAACCGTTCTATGCAATTAATCACTAAAACGCCGCATCTGATTTTTCTTTTCCCTTCTTTCTGCTTTATAATTGGTGTTACTTCTAGAGCCTCACATCTTGATCTACTTGAAAGTAGAAGCTTTTGCCTACAAATAAAGCCTTTCCCTTCATTGTACCATCCACTCTGAAATTAATTGAACGAGCAAATAAGGTCCCTATCAATGTCTCTAACAATCCTCCTCCCATGTCGGAATAATCTCCCTCTAGCTTAACGGTATGAACCTCATTAGATTTCTTACCCAAAGTGACTCTTTTATTCAATTTAGCATCTCCCACATCTTTGTCATTGACGTATAAATCAGCATCTACAGAAACCAGCGAAACCTTGTAATTATTCGGATTGAAAATCCTTAGGTCCACTTCTGCCTCTATTCCTTTGTCGGTGAATTTGGTGATTCTCACACCTCTTACTTCTTTTACCTCTATGTCTTTATAAATAGTACAAGAGGTCAAAAGAATAGACAGTAGGGTAACAACAATTGTACTTTTCATATCTATTGAGACACAGAAATTATGCCTTTTTCTTTAACTCCACGTAATTTTTGAAATACAATGGAATGGTTTTTATTCCTTGAAAATAATTGAACAAACCATAATGTTCATTCGGTGAGTGGATTGCATCTGAGTCCAGTCCGAATCCCATCAATACTGTTTTCACATTCAATTCCTTTTCAAAAAGCGCCACAATAGGAATACTTCCTCCGCTTGGCTGAGGAATCGGTTTCTTTCCATAAGTTGTTTCCATAGCCATGCTTGCAGCTTGATACTCTATAGAATCTGTTGGTGTTACAGCCGCTTCTCCTCCATGATGAGGAGTCACTTTTACACTTACACTTGATGGGGCGATAGACTCAAAATGCTCTTGAAATAACTGAGTGATCTTTTCCGAACTCTGATTTGGCACTAGCCTCATACTTATTTTGGCATAAGCCTTAGAAGCAATCACCGTCTTAGCGCCTTCTCCAATATATCCGCCCCAAATCCCATTAACATCTAAAGTCGGACGCACTGAATTTCTTTCATTCGTGGTAAATCCTTCTTCTCCCTCAATGTCCTTTAATCCAATGGAATCTTTGTAGTCTTGGAGATTGAAAGGTGCTTTGGCCATTTCTTCTCTTTCTTCTTGACTCAGTACTCTTACATCATCATAAAATCCAGGAATAGTAATCTGTTTCTTGTCATTCTTCAGCTCTGCAATCATTTCACAAAGTACATTGATAGGATTTGGAACAGCTCCTCCATAAAGTCCCGAATGTAAGTCTCTATTTGGCCCTGTCACTTCTACCTCAACATAAGATAATCCTCTAAGTCCTGTACAGATTGATGGGATGTCATTCGCGATTACTCCCGTATCTGAAATTAAAATAACATCGCAAGCCAATCTCTCATGATTTGCAGCAACAAAAATTCCCAGATTCTCCGAACCGACTTCCTCCTCTCCCTCAATCATAAATTTAACATTGCAGGGTAAAGAATTCGTCTCCATCATTGCTTCAAAGGCCTTCACATGCATGTACATCTGCCCTTTATCATCACAAGCACCTCTAGCAAAAATGGCTCCTTCAGGATGAATATCTGTTTTCTTAATCACAGGTTCGAACGCAGGAGAATCCCATAATTCTAATGGATCAGCTGGTTGTACATCGTAGTGTCCATATACTAAAACAGTGGGTAGACTATTATCAATGATTTTCTCTCCATATACAATTGGATAACCAGCCGTAGAACAGATCTCTACATTATCTGCCCCTGCCTTTTTTAAACTATCTGCTACAAAATCTGCTGTCTTTACCACATCATCGGCATATGCCGGATCTGCACTTACTGAGGGAATTCTAAGCAAATCAAGAAGTTCATCTAAAAATCGGTCTCTGTTTTTTTGTATATAATCGTTGATCATTGTTCTTTCTTTATGGCCGCGAAGGTAGTAATGGATCTATGAATGAATGTAACAATGTGACAATTATTCGATGTAGCGATGATTGATTCTGCTACTTAGCGATGTCGCAATTATTCGATGTAACGATGTAGCGACGATTCATGCTATAACTGATGTGACTATATAGAAATTAATCCATGTAATGATTATTCAACGTAACAATTAATTGACATGCTGATTTTGCGATTGTTTGATGTGCTAATGTATCGATGGATTGATAGCCGAATCATTTATTCCAACGGCTTAATCCATGTAATAACTTTTGGAGTCTTTTATTCTAATTATTGGAGACGGAAAGAAATTATATTTGCGTCGCAATGCAAACCCGATTTACCGATACAGAAATAGCGTTTAAGAGCAAATCCAATGGCCAATTAAGGAAGGCATATTGGCTCTTTAAATTAGTGGGGAATCCAACTTTCACTAAGATTGGAAAATTCATGACAAACATGGCTATTAAGCTACGGTTGCCGATGAACTGGATTATCAAGCCTACGATTTTCGACCAATTTTGTGGCGGAGAAACCATCGCTGAATGTGCTTCTACCACGAAAGTCCTTGATGAATATGGAATAGGAACTATTTTGGATTATTCTGTAGAAGGTAAAACCTCTGAAGAAGACTTCGAAGCTACAGTCGCGGAAATTAAGCGCACAGTAAAAGCTGGAGCGGATAATGAACATATTCCATTCTGCGTATTTAAAATATCGGGCATTGCTCGTTTTTCTGTTTTAGAGGCCGTGAATGATCCCTCAAAAGCATCTGATGAAGATTTAAAGGCACTTCAAGTAGTAAAAGGACGCGTAGATGAAATTTGCTCATTGGCTCATGAAACTGGAACTCCGGTGTTTATAGACGCTGAAGAAAGCTGGATTCAAGAGACTATTGATCGGATCGCGGAGGAGATGATGGCTACTTATAATCAAGGGAAACCTGTAGTTTATAACACTGTCCAGCTGTATCGACATGATCGATTGGATTACCTCAAAAAACTTCATGAACAATCGAAATCAGAAGGTTTTCTCTGCGCTGTAAAGTTGGTTCGTGGGGCATATATGGAAAAAGAGAGGGAGAGAGCAAAGGAAAATGATTACCCATCTCCTATCCAACCTGATAAAGCCGCTTCGGATAGAGATTTCAACTTGGCGTTAGAGTATTGTGTCAATCACATTGAGGAAATAGCTTTTTGTGCAGGATCTCATAATGAAAAAAGTTCAGCACTTTTGGCAGATTTACTTGAAAAAAACAACATTCCACCAAATCATAAGCACGCCTACTTTGCACAGCTTTTTGGAATGAGTGATCACATCAGCTTTAATCTATCTGCTCGCGGTTATAGAGTGGCCAAATACGTTCCTTATGGACCTGTAAAAGAAGTACTCCCCTATCTCATCAGACGTGCTGATGAAAACACTTCAATGAATGGACAAACTGGACGGGAACTTTCTTTGATTAAGACCGAAATGAAACGAAGAAAGAAGTAGACGATTGACGATTGACGATTGACGATTGACGATTGACGATTGACGATTGACGATTGACGATTGACGATTGTAAAGTTTTGTTTTTTACAACTTAGGCCTACTTATTAGTTTTCAACTACCACTCACAATTACACCTTATCCACCTGTATACCAAACAAATAATCACAAAGACCTCAAAGGTTCTACAACTCCCCATTTATGACTCTTCGAATTCCATTTTTAAGCATAGAGACATTAAAATTAATAAGAAGCTCTATCGAGAGTCCAACTATTTTGTAAGATAGTTCATTCTCAGTCATGACGTTACGTTTTTACAAACTAACAAAATTATTGAGAACTCTGTGCCTTCTTAGTGTCCTTTGTGGTTAAAACGGCTACTCACAATCACATTCCGTTTTCTTATCTATACGTGTGGCAAATGACACCACACTACTAGAATCCTGTCTCAAAACAAAACCAAATTTGAAATCGACTGAATCACCTCTATTCGACTGAATGACGTACGTTTTAGGGTATCCTTTCGTCTGACTTTCTTCAAAAAGCACATCTCCGTCACCTTCTTCGTGAATGGTCCATATAATGTCATCCATCATCAATCCCTGACATTTCATCTCGCAGGTGGCTTTTGATGATACTTCGATGTTCTTATTGTTTTCTCGAATCCATTTTTTTACCTGATTCCCAGGAAGCCATTTTCCACAACCTCTGGGTCCAAAAATCATAAACACCAACCCAAGTCCCATTCCCATCCCTATCAAATAACGAATAAGTCTCTGCTTAAAATTCATGGTACCACTCATGATGCGAAGGTAGTAATGTCCCGATGATTTTGATGTAACAATGTATCAATTTCCAGAATTAAATACAAGTGTTCGTTTAAACCCGCATTATGCATTAAAAAATCCAAGAATCTTAAATTTATCAAATCTTCAGATCTTAAATCCTCCTTTCTTTGATTACCTTCGCTCCCCATGCTTGAGGCTAAAGACATAACGTTTTCCTACGATCAACATAACTCTTTTTCATTTCCAGATTTCACTTGTAATGAAGGGGAGAAGAAGCTGATTTTGGGTGGATCAGGTACTGGGAAAACCACCTATCTCCATCTTCTCACTGGGCTACTTCGCCCAAAAAGTGGCAGTATTCAACTTGACGGAACAGACATTGCAACGCTTGGTGGCCGTCAGCTCGATCAATTTAGAGGAAAAAATATAGGATTAGTATTTCAAACTGCTCATTTTATTAGTGCGCTAACAGTAAAAGAAAACCTGAAAGTTCCTCTTTGGTTGGGAGCTAAAAAAGCAGATGAAAAGCGCATTGTAGAGCTACTAGAACGACTACAAATCGGTCACAAATTGAATTCCAAAATCAAACACTTAAGCATTGGTGAAAGACAGCGAGTCTCTATAGCTAGAGCACTGATACACCAGCCTAAAATTATTTTCGCAGATGAACCCACAAGCGCATTGGATGATACAAATACCGAACACGTGGTGGGGTTGTTAGAAGAGCAGGCCGCTCAAGAGGGGGCTGCATTAGTGATTGTTACACATGACAATCGATTGAAGAACTTGTATAAAGACATTGTAGAGTTATGACTGGTTTAGGATTGAGCATAAAAAACTTATTTGCTAAGCCATTAAACACCGTTCTGAGCTTGATATTACTGGCCTTCGGAGTTGGAATCATTTCTTTTATGCTTCTGATCAACAAGCAACTCAGTGATCAGTTCAATCGGAATATCAAGAATATAGATTTTGTACTTGGTGCTAAAGGAAGTCCTCTCCAATTAATATTAAGCTCTGTTTACCAGGTAGATGCTCCAACAGGAAATATCAATTATTCAAAAGTCAAAGAACTTCTTAAGAGACAAAAAGTGCTTATTGAATATGGTGTTCCTATGGCCTTTGGAGACAATTATGGGGGATTTAGAATAGTTGGAACCGACCAATCATACATTGATCATTATACTCTTGAAATAGCCGAAGGAAAAAAATGGTCAAAAATGCTCGAAGCCACTATTGGTTATAAAGTTGCAGAGAAACTGGGTATTGGCATTGGCGATACTTTTTTCAGTTCACATGGCTTGGATGAGAGTGATGATGTTCATGACAATGCCACTTTCACAGTAGTAGGTATTTTCAAACCCAGTGGTACTGTCGCTGACCAACTTATTTTGACTGAAATTAGTTCTATGTGGTCAGTACATGGATTACAAGATTTACCTAAAGATCAACAAGAAATCACCTCGGTGCTGCTAAAGAAACGGTCTATTATGGCCAATGTGATGTTGCCAACTATTTTGAAGGATTCAAAAATGCAGATAGCTATGGCCGCCTCTGAAAAGAACCGTTTAGAACAGAACTTTGGAATCGGTAAAGAGGTAGTCAAATGGCTCGCCTATATTATTATTTTCATCTCCTTCATCAGTGTTTTTATTTCGTTGTTCAACTCATTGAAAGAGCGCAAGTACGAACTCGCCATTTTACGAACCATGGGGGCTACTCAAATCAAGTTATTCACCATCATTATTCTCGAAGGATTGGTTTTAGCTTTCATTGGACTTATAATAGGCTTGGTATTAGGAAGAATAGCGCTATTCTTTATGAACTCAAGTCTAGAAAAGAGTTTCCACTATGATATTTCCCAATGGAGTCTATTGCCACAAGAATGGGCTTTAGCTGGTGCCACTTTGTTAGTGGGGATACTAGCCGCATTCATTCCTGCGTTACAATCTATACGAATTGATATTTCTAAGACTTTGGCGGAAAACTAATGTTTTCTCTGATGTAACAATTCAACGATCTAACAATTGACTAATTTTATATCTCAATGAAATATGTCTTTATTCTTATAACTGCTTCCATTTTTTCTTCCAGTTCTCTCTTTCAGAAAACAGAACCAATTAAAATTGATTGGACAAACCTTGAAGAGGTTGAATACGAAGAAAAATATTCAGAAGATTTTGAAGCAGAATTCTTAGCCCCAGTATTTGGAAAGGAAATTTTAAAACTTGACGGGAAAGAGATTAAAATTTCTGGCATTTATCATGGTATTAATAGCAATTACCTCCTATTATCAAAAAACAGAATACATAGTACCATGTGTGGAAATACCTTAAACAACCACCCGAATGAAATGATTGATTTAAGGATGAAACAAAACAATTTTGAGCTCTGTAATGGAGACACTATTGAAGTTGTTGGAGAACTAAGATTAAATCATACAGATCCATACGAACTTAGCCTAATCTTGGAAGACACTAATCTAGTGGAATAGAAATAAATCCAATTATTCCCGACAGTTATAGTATCATTCATTTATCACAAAAAATGCTATCCCTTAAGTCATTTGGATTCCCTCACTATCTTTGTGTAAGTATGGCAGGTTATTTGCCATTACTATGCAAACGGTAAAATTTTAGAATCATGTTAAAGTCGCTCACTTTTATTCTGGTATCCCTTTTCACAGCTTCTTCGGTGAATATGGATGACGTCAAGGCCAAGGAACTTTCTTGGACCACTTTAGCGGATGTAGAATACAAAGACGTTTATCTGGAGGAACTAGATGCCTGGTTCTGGCAACCAGAATTTGGTGAAAGTGTAAAAGATTATGACGGAGAAGAAGTGTTTATTACAGGTTATATGGTTCCAGTAGATGTCACTACAGATTACTTTGTGTTGTCTAGATACCCATTTGCACAGTGCTTTTTCTGTGGAAATGCTGGCCCAGAATCTGTTGTAGATTTAAGACTCAAAAAAGAAGGAAGAAAATTCAAACAGGATGAGCGGCTTACATTTACGGGAAAGCTTAGACTGAACACTACAGATGTATACGAGTTGAATTACATCCTTGAAGACGCTACAGAGAACAAATAACTGTTCCTCTTATAGTTAGCTAATAACACTTCAAACAATATTATATAAGAATGGCCACCAAGGTACTTGGTGGCCATTCTTTTTTTAGAAAATTCTTTGACTTTTAAGAACCGCTGAGGTTAAACAACTCAACTATTATGAAAACTAAACTAAAAAACTAAACCTCCTCAGGGTTCTTCTGTTCAATTGCTTTTAGAATGTTCTACTATTAATACAATCTTAAAACGAAGTTAACCCCTTGATTTTCATTTTTTAACATTTAGTGGTTTTAGAAAAATGTTGGAATATCACCACTAAGCGATCATAAATAAACGTTAACCGATGATTCAGACTGAATCATCTAATAATTAACCTCCAATCAATTTTAACAATACATGCAGATTTTGCCTATCTAGCCTTTTTATAGAGTTCTAGTAGCAATTTCTTGTCCGCTTTTCCATTCGAATTTAACGGGATGTCCTGGACTATTCTAATATCCGATGGAATCATATACGGCGGTAAATTAACTGATAGGTCTTTTTGAATCGATTCTTTAGATATTTCTAGCTCCTTGTTATCACGTAAGCATACTATGCTCACTATCTTCTTCACAGAGCCATCCCTCTTTAAGGGAATAGTTTCGGCTTGCAAAATGTATGCGAGTTCTGTTAAAGCCGATGTGATCTCATTGAGCTCTATTCTATAGCCATGCAATTTGACCAAATCATCGTTCCTACCTGAAAAGAACAGCATCCCATTCTCTAAACATCCCTCATCACCCGTTCTAAAAGCCCTTAAACCATCTATTAGTGTGAACTTCTTGGCATTTAAAGACTCATTATTCATATACCCCTTAGATACATGTGGACCCGCAATGATTATTTCATTGTTTTCTATAATCAATCGGCCCTCATTTCTGCATCGTCCAACTGGCAACGAAGTATATTTTTCTACTATTTCAGCAGTGATATCTACAATGGTAGTGGCCACTGTAGCCTCTGTGGGTCCGTACGTATTTAATACTCTGGCAGACTCAAAATTGGTCAATAAATTCTTTGCTAACGGTTGAGGAAGTACCTCCCCACAGAATAAAAACGTGTGTATAGAATTCAGTCGAGATTCTTTTCCAATTCTCGAATAAGCAAAGGCAAATGAAGGGGTAGATACCCAAACGCTTCCAGCATACCTCTGAACTCTAGGAATCAACAAATTCGGATCAGAAGAAGTACTTTTTGAATTTAACAGAATTGTGGCTCCCAATGCTCCAAAAGTCATCACTTCAAAAACAGACAAATCAAAGCTTAAAATGGCCGTATTGATAAATGTGTCTTTCTCAGAAAACCCAAAATCATCTCCTGTCATCCATCTGGTGAACGATTGCACAGCTTCTGTGCTAATCATTACTCCTTTTGGCTCCCCAGTACTTCCCGAAGTGAAAATCGTATAAATCAACGGATCAACATTCTTCTCCGTACTCATTTTCGGAGACAGGTCTCCTTTTACCGAAGACCCATTTTTGGAGATCATTAATTCAAGCGAGTCAGGAAGATTCAGTGAGTCGGAAGTAGTGTTAATGACGACTTGGGTATTGGAAGTATTCTGAATCTTTTTGATTCTTTCGAAAGGATAAATGATATCTACAGGGATATAGGGGATCTCTAATTTCATCATGGCATACATCACCACAATCATTTGAGCGCTTTTATGACCATAGACCATCACAGGATACGCCAATTGATCTAACCCTTTATTTCTAAATTCTTCACAAAGCTGATCAACGCTCTTTTGAAAATCTTTCCAAATCAGTTCATAATCCTCGCCAACCACAGCGAGTTTGTCTGCATAAAGTTCTGGCTCAATAAAATCTTTCGTTGCAAAGCAAAATCTCATGTCCTCTTAAATAAACTGACCGCTAAAAATATAAATCGCAAATGCCACCAAATTGAACATCATAAATATGGAACACATTTGAACTAGTTTTGGAGACATATTCCCAAAAAACACATCTTTCTTGGCTCTCTTACATTTGTAAACATAATAATTATGCACTACTGAATAGACGCCAAACAACATTCCACTGAGAATGTAATGCAACTCGAACCCATTCCAAAAACCCATCAATGTGAATGTGAGAAAAAGGGCAATACCTTGACGCTGAATAGATACTAAAATCTTACGCTGCGTCAAGTACTTAAAAATGGGTTTGAAGAAATAATCATTTAACCAATCTCCGAGAGTAATGTGCCATTTCTTCCAAAACTCTTTTGGGTTGACTGCTAAAAAAGGCCGGTCAAAGTTGATCGGTACATTTACTCCTAAAAAATTACCAAACCCTATTGCCAAAAGCGAGTAACCAGCAAAATCAAAGAATAAGTACAGTAAATAGGTATACATATATGACATATGGTAAAAAACAGAACCATCGTCAATCAAGTATACCAATATCAATCTTCTAATTCCCTCAGCTAGAATAAATTTGTAGAGCAAACCTTTGATCAAATTGTTCCACCCCTTTCCGTATAAAGTGGCCGTTATATGATTATATCCCCCTTTAATGTCAGACCTAAATCGATCAAACCGATCTATGGGGCCAATCAACAATGTGGGGACAAAAGATAGAAATGTAAAACAATCCAAAAAATCAATTGATTCCTTGTTACTTCTTCTGTCAATATATAGTCCTATCGCTTTAAATACCATATACGATATCCCAGCAATTTGAAAGAATCTCTGAGTGTTCAAAAGCCCTTTTGATCCTTCGGCATCAATTACATTTAGCCCTTTCATAAGGATCATGGGTAGCGCCAAAATGAGCATTGGCACTGCTACGTTATCAGACTTATACCATTTCCTTAACCCTACTATTCCCCCATATAAGTACAAAATAAGAAGAAGGACATTCAGAGGTTTTGGGTATAGGAAAACAATGTAACCAATGGATACCAGAAGCATCAGCCATTTGTATGGGAGAATTTTCTCTTTTAAACCTATCTTAACTAGTAGCGAGAAGACAATAGTTAAGCCCATGAACCAGAAAAAACTGGTTGATGAAAAAGGAAGTGCGCTATCTAGAATTGGTTTCAAAACTGCTGATAAATAAAATTGACCTTTGATTTTGACTCCACTTCTTTTTCGGGATGCATTAGCAAATCAACATCTACCACATAGAGAAAAACGTATCCTACCAGCAGCAGAAAATAGATCAGGGTTCTGTTTAAAAATGATTTTTCCTTACTCATAATAGTGATCTAATAAAAATTGGTTGATTTTCATCCACCCATAATCTCCGACATGCATGACATCTCGCAGCAGTGCTGGTTCGTATTCTTCTTTGGTCTCAGTAAATAAATTGAGGTAAGCTATCTCATTCTTGTCAAGAGTCGACGTAATTCTTTGCATTAGCTCAGGACTATTTCCCATATCGCGGTAGTAATAGTTGTTAAATGGCAACAAGATAAACGTACAATCAACAGATTTTTCCTTTAGGAATTTCACCAACATTTTAAAATCTTCTAACTCTTGATTCGAATCCAAATCCACATTTCTAAATCTACCAGTCTTCACAGATCCATTTTTTTTTATAAGATATTTTGTGTAATAAGCATCATTCACATATATCTCATTGGAGCTAATCTTGCCTATGAAATCGGATTTCAAACTATCGGCAATGAACCTTAAGTCTTTTGATTTAGGGCCCATTTCTGAATCTAGCAAATTGACCTCATAACTGACTGGCTGAATGTGATAAGTCCTTTCAAACTTCTGCCGGATAGAAGACCTAAAGCTAGAGAGAATCCTCTGAGAAAGCACTCCCTTCGACTGTAGATAAATCTCTCTCAACACATCCATTTCATAAGTCACTCCTTCAAACTCTCCATATTTTTCATGGATAAACTTTCCTATGGCCAGTTTTATATCTTCAGAAAGAGTAGTATCCAAAGCAATTTTTTTCAAAAAATTTGGTCTTAAAAACTCTATAAATGCATTGGAATTGGTTCCAGAAGTACTAAACCAACCTGGACTTATAATAATGGAAACCTTTGAGTTTTCCAGATATTCATTGGCTGCGGCGAGTTCTCCAAGAATTGAAAATTGTTGATGAAATTGATGGCCTAAACCCATTACGTTATATCCGAAATTATTAGGCAAAAACGAGTATGGGCAGTACTCTGAACCATTGAATTCAGAAGACCCAAAAATGGTCAATTGATCTTCACTAACCAAACTAGAGATAAAATCAATTTCTGCCTGCTCTCCACTAGTCAAATTAGAATGGTATCCCATGACTTTCTTTTGAGTCCCTTTTACTACTGTTTCGGTATGATCTTTAATAGTATTGGGGCAGAAATAAATGACAACCAACAGAAGAACAAATGCAATTATAAAGGAGATGAGATGGGAGATAAGACCTTTGATCATTGGGCGTTTTTCTCGCTTTGTTTCTTTTCAATAAATATAGTCAGCCTTCCAACTGTTTCAAAATGATCTTCAATAATTTCTTCAAATGGCACATTGATGTTGTACTCATTCTCTACCTCTACCGCTAGTTCCACTACAGTAATAGAATCTAGAACCCCCGAAGTCCAAAGTGGTTCATCTCTGGTTACTTCTGTAAATGCTATCTCATCTATTTTTGAAAAAAGAAATTCTTCCATGCTACTGATTCTGGTGGCGAAGTTAAGAATTTCGAGAATTGAAACCGATTGATTTTATCTATTCCAAACTCTCGTTTTGGTGAGTGTTCATTGTGCAATTGTCGAAAGGTTAGATTTATGAAATTAGAACTATCCGAACAGATCAATTTATCGTGGAGAATCCTTTCTCATAGAGTAAGAGTTGGGCAATTTCAAACTCAACTGTATATCACTAAACAGTTCAGCAAGACGGCCATCTAAATCTTATAGAGTCTAGAGGTATTTTGCACTCCATCAATGGTTGTTCTTACGAGATATGTACCAGATGTAAGTTTGCTCAACTCATGAAGAAAAACGGTATTATCACCTTTTCTCAATGCTGAAAATTTCTTGCTCAATAGTAATTGACCTGTTACAGACATTACCTCCAATTGTACGTTTGCATTTGCATTCGTAAGTTGGATGTTTAGAGTTATGCTTTCGTTAAATGGGTTTGGAAAAATTGAAAAAACTGATTCCATTGTTCCATTCTCTTCAACAGAATTAACTGAATCAAAATCTATTCCTCCTAAAACTATTCTGCCAACAACAGCTTGAATTTCCCCAGTAAGTGTATCAGTGGCATTGGCTATAAATGCTAAACGACCTTGTTCGTCTTCAACGAGTCCTGTAAAAATGGTGAATCGATCTTCTACGCTGAAATTAAATGTTGGGGAACTATCTCTAAAATCACCTTGTGTTCCAAAGTCATAATTTACGGCTAACAATTGCGCCTCCGAATTACTCGTTCCAAAACAGATAAGTGCTCCAAAAGCTTCTACCGCATCAATATAGACAGAGTTATTTTCCTCTAGGAAATTTTCAGTATCTCCATTCTCATCAAAACTATTCACCTCTTCCCCTTCTGAGGTATATTTCTTAATACTTGAATGTGAGCCATTAGCGCCTGATTTTTCCCAAAACACTATTAGATCATCACTATTCTCTTGCTTAGTGATAGCCAAACCAGTAGTAGCATCTGCTCCCTCAGATGGCAGAGTCAATCGTCCTTGGTCTGCAAACTCTGGTACCACGGCACCTGTTACAGAATTAATCTTCCAAACATAGGCTATGGCTCCATTAGTACCAATAGCCATTACATTTCCATCTCCATCCTCCTCTAGTCCAGAGAACCAATCATAGGATGAGCCGAAAAAAACATTGGTCCCGTTCACACTAAAATTATTAGCTCCTGTCCCATCTGAATTTAACTTCATAATAAATGAATTAGACCCTCCATTAGACTGAGTTGATCCACATATAAATATTTCTCCATCCGAGTTAATCAGTGCATCTGTAGGAACATCTACACCTCCTAAATCTTGGGTAAACACCCCATCCATTCCAAAATCAGTATCGATAGTTCCATCAGGCAAGAGTCTTGAAGCATATATACTTGCCCCAAAAGGCTGAGGGGAATTCCAACCGATCAGAAGTATCTTAGAATCCTCAGTCAAAATTATATTCCCAATATTAACAGCACCTCCAATCTCTGAAAGAACAACTTCTCCATTGTCTCCAAATGTCTCATCAGGAATCCCGTCCTCATTGAATTGTAATATTCTTGTGGTTCTGGTCTGGTCTGGATTAACAGTGACTATGGCCACAATTGTTTTATCTCCGCTAGTAATTACTGAAGTAGAAAAATTTCTATCACTAAATTCAAATGTTTGATAACCTATGCCGGCAAATGTCTGATCCAAAAGAGTTTCGTCTTGAGCATACATAGATACTGTTATAAGTAATAAAAGGAGAGTAAAAAAACGGGAGAGTTTCATGGCTATTAAATTGTTAGTTAAATTATAAATATCGGTTTTTAAAATCATTTTAAAGAAGCTAGAGAATTAAAGCACGGTATCTATCACATTTAACCGAATAATTCTTCCCTAAATATCTTTCGGCTGCACTTATGCCGTTTGATCTTTATAGTTTGATAATCTTCTTAGTCATTGATGAAATGCCATTTTGGATTTTAATGAAATAGACTCCCATGTTGAAATTTCTCAAATCAACAAGGGTGTTTTTATCAGTAACAGACTGGACAGAAACTTGTTCTCCTGTAATATTATAGATAGTGATCCAAGCATTTTCGTATACCCTTGCTAAATCAACTGTGAGGAACTGGTTAACAGGGTTGGGGAAGATCTTCATCTGATCTGCACCATTATTTTCACTAATTCCTGTAACGCTAATAGTAGTACAAATCGAAGTATCAGCACATCCATTCTCTGTTACAATTACCGCATAATCGCCATTATTTGAAGGGGTATAACTTTGATTGACCTCTCCGTTTATAGGTGCATTGTCATCACAATTGATCCATTGATATACTGCTCCAACTGCCTTTGAGGTTATTGTATTCCCATTTTGAAAGATATCTGTATTCACCATGTTCACCGTTAGCGATGTAGATAAAATACTATCACAGCTAAACGTTGTTTGTAAAGAATCATAATAAGTCCCTTCGCTATGTCGGAAGATATCGTAAATCAGAAGGCTATCTCCAAAACAAATGCTCACATTGGTGGTAGGTAATGGAGCCGTTGCCACAACGGTAGCTATAATTTCACTCCCAGAATCGGTAATTTGAAACTCTAAACTATCCACACCGGTACATGCATTTATTCCTTTATCGAACCACCCGGATAAGCTTGTATAATCAATTAAAACAAAGGTATCATTGAGAGCTGGAGTAAACCCATCTATCAATTCAACATTAAGCAATCCTGCTAACGAAACAGTTCCATTAAGCACCAAGTGGTCGTATTCTATTCCTAACGTTGTTCCACCTATTTCCATATTGAAAATGGTAGAGTCTGATAAGTTAAAATTATTGCCCGTATTGAACGTTAAAGTTCCAGGTGAGGAACCAGGGCTAATGCTACCATTATTGATGACTTCAGCTTCTGCCAAGAAATCGCCATGACCTACTATTTGTCCTAATGACGTATTTGTAAACACACTATTTGACCCAATATGACTAAGTGTCGCCCCATTTGAAATATTAATGGTTCCTAAATTATCAGCACCTTTTCTTAGTCGCAACTCACCCACTTGAACATTTATAGTTCCATAATTCAACAAAAAGACGAAAAATTCAGAATAAAAACCTCCAGAACCAGACTTCGTAATGATTCCATTGTTCACAATTTGAATAGCTGAAGAAGAGCTGCCATTCATATCTGAATCATTTTGAATGTCCAATGTTCCATGATTAATGAACTCTGACGACTCATTTAAAACAAGCGTTCTAATCTGTGTGGCTGTTCCATTGTTCGACAATTTTGTATATATAGTTGGAGAAGAATTTGTTTCTCCACCCAATTGAAGTGTTCCATTGGCATATATGTCGCCAGTTGTTAAAGTATTATGCCCGAGTCTTCCTCTTAAAAAATCAAAATCACCGGATATGAATAGGTCTCCAGAACCATAAATTTCTCCCTGATCTATTGTTAAATTGACTGCATCAACATTGCCTTGCAAAAAGATGGTTCCTCCATCATCTACAATGGCAGAGCCACTCCCTCCAAGAATATTTCCTCCAACAAGTGTATCCCGTCCATCAAAATTAATATAGCCAGGAGTATTGGAAATAAAATCACCTCCATGGATTCCACTTCGAGCTAGTCTTAATTCTCCACTTTGCGACTCTACCGTTCCGTTGTTGAACAGTCGAGTCTGAATCATAGAAATTCCTGGTTCAACCCCACCTGTTTTTAATATTATTCCCTGATTTAATATCCCCTCATCTGTATCAGAAAATTCATTGAAGCCTGAATTGTCCTGAATATCTATCATAGATAGATTAACAATATGACCACCAGTCTCAAGCACAAATTGACTGGTTCCGTTTAAGTTGATGGTGCCCGAATTAATCAATGTGGTTCTTATACGGGCTCCGCCAGTCACATTGATGGTTCCATTGTTCATAAACTGTCCTGTGTTTCCTACCCATGCTACACCATTTGTCCATGTAAGCGTTCCATTAATAATTAAATCTCCACCGCCTGTAACACTCCCATCACTGAGGGTGAGATCCCCATCAACATCCATGTTACTGTTGAGCAGTATTTGCCCTCTTGAAATTATCGATCCACCAGCATTTACGCTATTCATTCCATTTAAAGTCAAAATAGAATTAAGTGTAATATCCAATGTACCTCCATTATTAATTGTTAATCCACTAAGTGTAATGCTGCCATTATTCGTAGAAGCAAAACCTGAGTTAATGATCACTTCATCTCCATCAGAAGGAACGCTCCCTAGATCCCAATTCCCAGAGTCAAACCAGTTGCTGCTGTTATTTCCTGTCCATGTGTATGTGGTGGCATATATTGAGTTACATAAAAAAATAGTAAGAAGTAAAATAATAGATTGAGGAGTAGTTCGTGTTGTGGCCATTTTTTTTTAAATTTTGCGGTAAAGAGTATGAGAGAGAGATTTACCTAACCTACAAAGGTATCAACAATGACAATAGAGGTCAATACTCACATGTGAGTATTTTACTTCATGTCAAAAGCATCTGCATACTTGATAATTTCAGCTAGTGAACTCAGATTTAATTTTTTCTTAATATTCCTCCAATGAGTCCGAACTGTATGTAGTGATATATGAAGGTGATTTGCTATTTCTTGATGTTTTTGTCCTTTCGCAGAGAGAATTACAACCTCCTTTTCTCTAGTAGTGAGCGATGCAT
This sequence comes from Flavobacteriales bacterium, assembly GCA_965224545.1. Classification (GTDB taxonomy): domain Bacteria; phylum Bacteroidota; class Bacteroidia; order Flavobacteriales_D; family Sanyastnellaceae; genus ASP10-05a. The sequence goes on from CBDCZM010000001.1 coordinate 1,684,365, forward strand.
ACTTGTCAATATTAGATTTAATAAAGTCATTTTTGCTTATTAGATTCTCAAATGACTTTATGGTACTAATTAGATCTGAAGAAGCACTTTTAACCTCTATTACTGCACTTCCATTTTTATCGACTCCCTTGTACGTAATATCTGTTTTGATCCCTTTTTTAGGTATTTCAGGCTCCTTATTGAGCCAATTTAATGCTTCTTCTTCTTCTTCTGTAGAAAAATGTTTAGATATAACATTGGCCTCAGTTTCTTCAAAAATTTCGATAATACTCATGTAAGCCAGTACATCTTTGCTAACAACAAAAGCAACTTCTGATTTACCATTTTCTGAACAGGGCATATTTACGTTTTCCTCAATTCAACTCATGGCCTCAGTATCTAAGATCAAAGCGTTGTTCTTTTGGAGCCAAAGAGCTTGAGTAGCCTTGTATTTTGTGTAAAGAGAGGTGAATTGGAGCATTTCACTTTTAAACTCGCTAATATCACTAGGGGATTTGGTCCAAAATTGGATGAATCTATTATTTCTTTTGACAAAAGAAATAGTTAGGTATGGACCCTCATAAAGTTTCATTCTTCACTTGACACAATCAATCAAATATACAAATTGATCCGTGCCGAATTGACTCTGGTATATTGGACGCATGTCTCTCCGGTCATGAGTGTTGATCATTTCGATTTTCTTCATAAAAAGCAATTTCTTAGACCTCAATGATGCGGACTTTCAATCGTCTTTGATAACTATTATCGTTCTCAACTTATAAATTCTATTTTCAGTTTGCCTTTGTCACCATAATAACCTTTGGCAGAACTATAAACAAAGTCCTGATTCCATAGACTAAATTTTAGTGCTATGATTTATTTGTGATTCAAATGCATAAACCAGTCTATCCATTCTATTGCTATACAAGTAATGAAACAAGATTCTCAAGTTCTTTCGCTTTCGACTTAATGGATGGGTCTATATCAAAGAGATTTCATGGACTTCTCCACATGACGACTTAATAGCAAAAAAAAACCTTTAGACGTATTAGGTCTAAAGGTTTACTAGTTCATATAATCGTACATTAAAATCTTACACCAGCACCTATTTCGAAAAACGTAGGAATAGAGGCTGTACTTCCTGTTCTACTATTTGATTCAGAGGCAGCTATAGACAAGCCTAACTCAGCAAATCCATGAACTGAATCGAACGCTAAATCATACCCAAGGAAAGCCCTGATCATAGGTTGAGCAAATGTTGCTTTTTCTCCTTCATCAGTAAAACCTGTGACTGAATATATAGATCTGTCATACTCTTGATAAGTCGTTTGATCAGAAGCGATGGTAATACCTACTCCAACTAAACCATAGGCTCCTCCATCATCAGCATCACCATTCCCGAAAAACTTGATACCATCACCATAAATGTTAATTGTACTTACTTTGTATTCACCATTAACTTGAATAGATTGAGGTTGAGAAAAATTATCCCGAGCTGAAGCTGTGTACGTTCCAGATTCTTTATATGGAAGTCCAATCTGAACTCCTGCTCTTACTAAAATCTCGTTATCCAACTCATAGGTTCCAAAACCTCCTATAGATAATGTCTTTATTCCAGTTCCACCAAAATAAATATCATAACCTAGTTTACCTCCACCACCGATTTGGCTGAATGTAGTTACTGTTGCGATTAATGCAATTGCACTAATAAATAGTTTTTTCATAATTGTTGTAATGTTTAATGTATGTAATACAAATGTACTACATATTTCAAAGCTATTTCTCTGGGCACAAAAGAAGAAAAAGAAGATACATTTACTGACACACAGTCAGTTAACAACTAACCCCTATTAAAGTCTACCCTCTATTCTATAATGGTCTTTACTTAACTATTTAATTTTGGCTGCTTCTTCATAAAAGGCAATTTCTCTGATCTGCCCTTCTTAAAAATATTCCTAGGAGTTTCTTTTCCTCTGCGGAGTTCTTTTTGCTCTTCCTCTGACAATTTGCTAATTGTTCGGCACTCTGCAGAACACGTGTTTTCGAACTCTTTTTTGCAGTTATTACATTGAATGAATAAAAGATGGCAGGCCTCATTCACACAATTGGTGTGGTCATCACAAGAAGCTCCACATTGATGGCATGAAGCAATGATTTCATCCGAAATTCGTTCTCCTAGACGTTCATCAAAGACAAAGTTTTTTCCTCTGAACTTATTGTTCAGTCCTTGCTTATCAGCTTGTCTGGCGTATTCTATAATTCCCCCTTCCAATTGATGAACATTTAGGAATCCTTCATGTTTTAACCAAGCAGAGGCTTTTTCACATCGGATTCCTCCAGTGCAGTACATCACTATATTCTGATCCTCTTTCCCATCTAGCATTTTTCGCACGTCCTGAAGTTCTTCTCTGAATGTATCTACATCTGGTAAAATAGCTCCTTCAAAATGCCCCACTTCATGCTCGTAGTGATTTCTCATGTCTATGAGAATGGTTGTCTCATCATCTGTTAGTTCATTGAACTCTTTTGCATTTAAGTGCTTCCCCGTCTCGGTTACATCAAAAGATCCATCATTTAACCCATCTGCAACTATTTTCTCTCTTAGCTTAATTTTTAATTTATAGAAGCTCTTTCCATCATCTTCAATAGCCAAATTGAGTCTCAACCCATCCAAGAATGAAATTGAATAGAGGTCTTCTTTAAATTCTTCGAATTGATTGATCGGAACAGATATTTGGGCATTGATTCCTTCTCCAGAAACATAGGTTCGTCCAAATACTTTAAATGCAGACCAATGAATAAATAAGTAATCTCTAAAAAATTGGGAATTGGGAATTTGCTGGTATTTATAGAATGATAATGTGAATCGCTTTTCTGGCGATTGCTTCATTTTCTCTTTTAATTCCTTTGAATCAACAATGTTATAGAGTCTTTTCATTTTCGAGTTACCGTATTATTTGTAGGACGAAAACGCATAAAGACATTGAGAATTGTAACATATTGCGATGCAATAAGGCACATTCTGATTGACTTCTAGCACTTTCACCTCACAATTTCAAGTTATGTGTGAAATCACTAAAAAATTACAGTCGACAAAAGTACTATTTTTCTGTCAAGTTGTTGATTTCAGATAATTTTAATGACATTTCAATTATGATGTCTTTTTTTAACATTATGAGCGAAATTTCGCAAAAAAAACCGCGTTTTATATGCGTTCCGGCCTATTGACATGAGAAATGTGAATAAATCGGAATAATCCTACACAATGGAACCGGGAAAATTGATTAATTTTAGAATGAAACCAAAAGCGACAGGAAATGCTTGAATTTTGTAAAAAAGTATTGGAAAAGGTGAGCTTTGACCGATATCTCTTCAGAAAAGAATTGCTGAAAGCTATTAAATGGGTAAAATCAGAAGAATTAGAAGTACTACGAAGATGGTGCCTCATAAAATTCGGAAATTTGTACCGTCAATTAATAGAAGATTCTTTCCAAAAAGCTCTTCCAGCCTAACGGAAGATTTGACAGATTTTAATAACCCAACCCCGACTCTGATCGGGGTTTTTTTATATCTCAGATTTCTTGTCAATATTCACGTGCATCTCTATGATTATCCGTTGAAGATACAAATCCAATGTTTCGTTTGAGGCCCTCAAACTTGGTGCGTTTCACTGGAGTTCCTATAAATAACTCATTGAAAACATCCTCGGTCAATTCTTCCCATTCGTTTTTTGTCAAATTGAGTAACTCTTCGTGAGGATAGAAATCTGGTTCGGAATGTGGCTTACTAAATCTATTCCATGGACACACTTCCTGACATACATCGCATCCAAACATCCAATTATCAAACTTTCCTTCATACTCTTTTGGAAACAGGTGATCTTTGAGCTCAATGGTGAAATAAGAAATGCACTTGCTTCCATCTACAACGTAGGGTTGAATAATGGCCTGAGTAGGACAAGCATCAATACACGCAGTGCATTTTCCACAATGATCTGTCACAGGTTGATCAGCCTCCAACTCCAAATCTAGAATCAATTCCGAAATAAAGTAAAAAGATCCTGTTTGCTTTGTGAGTACGTTTGAGTGCTTCCCCATCCAACCAATCCCACTTCTTACGGCCCATGCCTTATCCATTACGGGAGCAGAGTCCACGAAAGCTCTTCCTCCTACCTCTCCTATTTCTTTATTGATATAATGAATGAGTTCTTTGAGTTTCTTTTTGATGACCTTGTGATAATCCCTCCCGTAAGCATACTTAGAAATCTTAGGTGCAGTTGAATCAGTCTGTAATTGATCCGTGTAATAATTTAATGATAAAGAAATCACGGATTTGGCTCCTTCTACCAGCTTTCGAGGATCTAATCTTTTATCAAAATGATTGGCCATGTAACCCATTTGGCCATGATGCTCATTTTTCAACCATTGCTCTAATCGTGCGGCCTCGTCTTCCAAAAAATCGGCTGTTGCTACACGACAGTCCATAAAACCTAATCTCGAGGCTTCTGCTTTGATTAGTTTCGTACGTCCCTCTGTCTTTGAAGAAGTCATTTAGAATAGATTGCCCTGAAAAGTGTGGCTATTGTATCCCAAGTGTTCACACGCTCTTTCTGTGACCTGTCTTCCTCTAGGAGTTCTAACCAGAAATCCCTCTTGAATTAAAAAGGGCTCATACACTTCTTCAATGGTCCCTTTATCCTCTCCAACAGCTGTGGCCAATGTATTCAAACCAACCGGGCCACCCTTAAACTTCTCAAGAAGTGTTGTAAGGATTTTATTGTCCATTTCATCCAATCCATACTCATCTACGTTCAATGCAGTAAGTGCTGTGTGAGTGATGTCTATATTAATGGTCCCATCTCCTTTAATCTGGGCAAAATCTCTTACTCGCCTTAGAAGTGCATTGCAAATTCTGGGAGTTCCTCTGCTTCTTCTTGCAATCTCATAAGCCGCATTTGCATCAATAGGAATTTCAAGGATTTCTGCGCTTCTGGTTACTATATCTGTGAGCAGTTTAGAGTCATAGTACTCCAATCTAGAGTTAATACCAAAACGAGCCCTCAAAGGCGCTGTAAGTAGCCCGCTTCTTGTGGTAGCTCCCACCAAGGTAAATGGTTCTAACGTAATCTGAACAGTTCGTGCATTTGGTCCCGAGTCAATCACTAAGTCGATCACATAATCCTCCATGGCTGAGTACAAATATTCCTCGACCACAGCACTTAGCCGGTGAATCTCATCGATAAACAAAATATCATTTTCTTCCAAATTCGTAAGTAACCCTGCTAGATCTCCTGGTTTATCTAAAACTGGACCTGAGGTAGTCTTTACCCCTACTCCCATCTCGTTAGCGATAATATTAGCCAGAGTCGTTTTTCCCAAGCCCGGAGGGCCATGTAAAAGCACATGATCCAGAGATTCATCTCTGAGCTTTGCCGCCTGCACAAATACCTCCAAATTCTCTAGTACTGCTCGCTGCCCCGTGAAATCGTCAAACGATTTAGGGCGCAATACTCTTTCTAATTCTTTATCAGAATTTCTCTCTGCTTCTTCTCTCGGGCTGAATTCTTCCATGCAGTGCTAATTTACCCATTTGTTATTCAAAACAAAAAAGTCTCAGCATAAGAGCTGAGACTTTTCATTAATTGTTTTCATTTATTGACCTAGTGGTCGTGTTCATCTGGCCCTAATGGAACCGTTTGAGGAACAAAGTCGTTTTCATGCTGAGGATTACTATAATCATAAGCCCATCTGTGAACTTCAGGAAGTGGTCCAGGCCAGTTTCCGTGAATATGTTCTACTGGAGTAGTCCATTCCAATGTATTTGCCTTCCAAGGATTCTGAACAGCCCTTTGCCCTCTGAACACACTATAGAAGAAGTTGTACAAAAATATCAATTGGGCTATTCCACCAATGATTGCGAAAATACTGATGAGTACATTTAGATCCATTACGTGATCCAAATAAGTAAAATTACTACTGTCATAATACCTTCGAGGCGCTCCTGCCATTCCCACAAAGTGCATTGGTATAAACACCCCATATCCACAAACAAAAGTGACCCAGAAGTGAATATATCCCAATTTCGTGTTCAGCATTCTTCCAAACATTTTAGGGAACCAATGATAAATACCAGCCAACATTCCATAAACAGCTGATAATCCCATTACCACATGGAAGTGAGCTACTACGAAATAAGTATCATGCACATTAATATCCAGTGCAGAATCGGCTAAGATAATTCCAGTCAAACCACCCGAAACAAACGTGGAAACTAGTGCTATAGAAAACAACATTCCTGGTGTATATCTAAGATTTCCTTTCCAAAGAGTGGTGATGTAATTAAATGCCTTTACTGCAGAAGGAATGGCTATCAATAGTGTTGTAATTACAAACAAACCACCTAACCACGGACTCATTCCTGTTATGAACATATGGTGTCCCCATACAATGAACGATAAGAATCCTATCGCTAAAATAGATCCAACCATGGCTTTATATCCAAAGATTGGCTTTCTAGCATTTGTAGCAATAATTTCTGAGCTTATACCCAATACTGGCAGTATAATAATATATACTTCAGGATGACCAAGGAACCAGAATAAATGCTGATATAGAATAGGAGATCCTCCCGTTACATCTAGTGCTTCCCCATCAATGAATATATTTGAAAGATAAAAAGCTGTTCCCATACCTCTATCCATAATCAACAATACCACTGCTGATACTAATACAGGAAACGAGAGTACACCCAATATTGCAGTCACAAGAAATGCCCATATTGTCAATGGCAATCTTGTCATTTTTAATCCTTTTGTTCTAAGGTTTACAATAGTTACGATGTAATTCAATCCTCCCAATAAAGAAGAGACTACAAACAGTACCATAGATATTAACCACATTGTCATACCCAATCCAGATCCTGGCATCGCCTGAGGCAGTGCACTCAAAGGAGGGTATACGGTCCATCCACCAGATGCAGCTCCCGTCTCTACAAATAAAGAAGCTACCATAATTATACTGGATACGAAAAAGAACCAATAAGACAACATATTCAGGAATCCAGAGGCCATGTCTCTAGCACCAATTTGTAGAGGAATTAACAAATTCGAAAACGTACCTGACAATCCACCTGTAAGTACAAAGAATACCATGATGGTTCCATGTATGGTCACCAATGCCAAGTATGCATTTTGGTTCATCACACCTTCTGGAGCCCATTTATCGCCTAGGAATGCATTCAATATCTCAAAAGATTCTCCTGGCCATCCTAATTGGATTCTAAATAATATAGATAGCAATACACCTATTACTCCCATAAACAAAGCTGTAATCAAGAACTGTCTTGATATCATCTTATGATCTTGAGAAAAGATATACTTACTTATAAAACTTTCTTTGTGATGTGCGTGATCTGCCATTTTACACGTTTTTTCTTTATTATTTTTCAGCTACGACTTCTGAAGCCACTATTTCAGAATTAGCAGACTCATCTCCCTCTTCTTCATCGGATTGGACAAAAGTTTTTTGACTTTCTAACCAATCCTGATACTCTTTTTCACTTTCTATGATCACTTTCACAAACATATTATTGTGCGATGCTCCACAGACCTTATTACATAAAAGAATGTAATCAAATTTATCATCCTCTAACTTGGATTGCATCTCAGCAGTCGTAATCGTTGGAGTCATTTTAAATCGTGTCGGCTGGCCGGGAACACAGTTCATCTGCGCTCTAAAATGAGGAAAGTATGCTGAATGTATAACGTCTCTTGAGTTAAATATAAATTCCACTTCTCTATTCACTGGCAAGTGTAATTCCCCTTTTACTATGAGATCATCATCACCTGCCTTGAATTCTCCCGAAGAAGCTTTTCTAGACATTTCAACATCGTTTATACGTAGTTTATGTCTTCCCAAACGATACACCTTATCTTCAAGTTCTTCTAACTGAGCTGGAGGCAAATAATCTCCTTCCTTAGCAATTTTCTTCTTAAGAGCTGCTATCTCATCATCCAATTCAAGTAGCTTCTCATCTATCATTACATCATTCGCAATACCCAGAGGATTAGAACTTGTAATTAGATTGTAATTAGAATATCCCAATTCATTATCTGCTCCAGGATATCTCATTGTCCATGTGAACTGCTGAGAATAAACCTCTACCCTAACAGGGTTTTCTGTTTGAACTTCATCTGTAATGTCATTCCAAACTCTAAGTCCAAAGATGACTATAAACGCTAAAACTATAGACGGGATAATTGTCCAAATCATCTCCAGTTTAGTACTATGGGGAAAGAATAAAGCCTTTCGATCTTCTCTATAATAATATTTCCAAGAGAAAAAGAACAGTAGGAATTGTACACCAAAGAATACAGTTGTAATTAAGATGATATTGATCTTAAATAGCCAATCAATTTCCACACCATGCTTAGAAGCCGCGATAGGAAGGTAATCTCCATTTGGCCCATAGTAATCTCCATACACTACATAGAGATAAATCATGGCTATAAAGAATACCACCATCCATAGCATCATTAGCCATGCATTTAGCTTATTATCTGCCTCAGAAATATTCTCCTCTCTGTGGTTTCTCAATTTGGCAGCTAACTGGTACACTTTACTGAGTTGTACCGCAGTTATTACACCAAGAACTATCGTTATTAATACAAGAAGACTAAACATATCTTTTCCTTTCTATTCTTTAATTCATTAAATGTGGTGATGCTCACTTTCATCAATAAACGGATGATTCACAGGAACCATAACTGCTTTAGTGAAGGCATTAAACATCAGGTACAAAAACAGTCCTAAGAATCCTAGGAATATCAGCGGTTGCCACCAAGAATAATGAGAGTGACCGTGCATTGTACCAGGCATTACCAATAAATATACGTCTACATAATGTCCTATTAAGATAAGCGCTCCAGCCAATCTTAAAAAGAGAGGATTTCGCTTAGCGTCTCTAGCTATGAGGACAAAGAATGGCACTGCGAAGTTAATCACACACATGGCCACCAATGGTATCAAGTAATGCTCAAATCGTTGCTGGTAATACACCACTTCCTCTCCAAAATCAGCATACCAAATCAATAAGAACTGGCATAGTCCTAAATAACTCCACAACATACTAATGGCAAACATCCATTTACCCATATCATGTATGTGTGAATCATTCACTTTAGGTAAATATCCCTTCTGCTTCAAATACAATGTAACTATCGTCGCAAATATCATGAACGTCACCCACATTCCAGAGAACACATACCAACCATACATGGTACTGAACCAGTGTGTATCAATTGACATTAGCCAATCCCAAGAAAGTGTAGAAGAAAACACCGAAAATAACACTAAGAAAATAGCTGCTCTCTTGAACATTTTAACGTGAAGCGTTGTACCTTCTAATTCATCTTCTTCCAATGACTTCTTTCTAAACCAGTTTGCAAACCAGATAAACAGTCCTAAGTAGACTAGTGTCCTTCCCCACCAAAAACCTTGATTTAAATATGCTCTTTTATTTTTGATAGGTGTATCCACACCTAAGTTCACTTGAGTTCCAGGTGCAGCAGCATCATCTGTATACTGTGCATGTCCTCCTTCTTCTGCTGCTGGTATTACGTAATCCGAATAAGTGCTCGCATCCATCCAGTGATAGGTATGATGCATATGTGCTGATGCAGCCCCAAATACAACTAATAATATAATAGAGAACGCTAAAATATTTCTATGAAAAATTCCTTCAAACACTCTTTTTAACTGAGAAGACCAACCCACTTCAGCAGCATATTGCAACGCGTAAAAGAACAATCCTCCCAATGCGATGGCGAAGAAGTAAAATCCACATATCAGTAAATTAGACCAAAACTCTTGCATAGTAGCCACATGACCATGGTGAACTTCACCAACATGACTGGCAACGTTGATATAACCACCTACTATTCCCAAAACTCCCAATATCATTAAGATAAAGGTTGTGATCTTGGCTCTTTTAGAAAAATTGAACTTCATGTTTCTTTTTCTTTGAAATCTTTAAAATCTAATAATCCGTTACTCTAGTGTTCGTGTCCGTCAGACTCATCATGAGAATGCTCTTCACCTTCAGCATGATCGTGCTCCTCATGTTCATCATGAGCTTCTTCCTCTTCATTTTCTTCTGAAGCATCCACTGTAGGGTTATCTCCCATAAGCTCTTTTATATATTGGATCACTTTCCATCTTTCTTCTTGGTTCAGAATGAAAGCGTGTGACCCCATCAATCCTTTACCATAAGTGATCGTGTGGAACATCTTTCCTTCTTCCAATCCTTTTCTTGAAGAATATGAAGGAACTACTGGATATTTTCCTCCAGCTTTTTGAGTGATGCTTCCATCACCTTCTCCACCATCTCCATGACATTGCATACAAAACGTTTCGAACAATTGCTTTCCTTCAGCAATATTCTCTGCTGTAGTTGATATAGGGCTCTTCCATGAAACTCCTGCCGCTTCATATCCCTCGGTAGTGTTAGGGTACGGATATGGTGCATTAAATACCAATTGATCCTTTCCTTTATAAGGGATAGTTCCTTCTACCGGAATTCTCACTTGCTGTACCAGTCTCATACTATCAGCCATTTCAGCCGTCATTCCTGGTTTGAATTCATCAAATCCATAATCCACGTAAGCCTCGATAGCTGGAGAACGATACATGTCAGGCATGTACTCCAATCCTGGGCTATTAGAATCCGTTACACATGATGCGAAACAGATAGATACAATTGCTATTAAAAATAACTGAGTCTTTTTCATGTGATTAATATTCTTTTTCGCTTAATTCCTCAGGATTCGTAGCAGAGATAATTGCTGCAATTTCTTCAGAACTCATTTTACTATTCTCGTCCGTTGTAATTTCCATCACAAAACGATCATTGGTTGTTCTAGGATCTGGATTATCCGCAGTCATTCCTGGAACAGTTCCATTTCTTAACAAATAAGTGATCGACATTCCATGTGCTCCACATAGCACACTAAACTCAAATGTTACTGGAATGAATGATGTTACGTTATCAATCAAACTTTGATTTGGCTTCCCACCAATATTCAAAGGCCAATCACTAATCATAAAATACCACATCCCTAAAAGAGCCAATGATGTACCCGTAAGTGCATACATAAATGCACATATAGCCAATCTTGTTCTCTTCACTCCTATTATCGGATCTATACCGTGAATAGGAAATGGTGAAAACACCTCTTTTACTTTTATTCCTTTGTCAACGATTGCCTGAGCCGCATCTTTCAGCTTGTCATCATCGTCATACATTGCATGAAATACTTTTCTTGCCATGTTCTAAGATTTATTCTTTCTAGTGGTCTGCCTTTTTAAAGTTCTCACCAGATGATTTTAATATTGTCTTTAACTCGTTCAATGCTAATACTGGGAAGAACCTAGCAAATAGCAAGAATAGCGTCATAAAAATTCCAATTGTTCCAACAAAAATTCCCAAATCCACAAACGTAGAGTGGAATTCACTCCAAGAAGATGGAAGGTAATCTCTATGAAGAGAGGTAACGATAATCACATATCTCTCAAACCACATCCCTATATTGATAATAATGGACATCACAAATGTGAATGTAAGATTTCGTCTCCATTTTTTCACCCAGAATAGTTGCGGGCTAATCACGTTACACGTCATCATGATCCAATAAGCCCATGCATATGGTCCTGAGAATCTATTGATAAATGCATAAGATTCATATTCTACTCCTGAATACCATGAGATGAAAAGCTCTGTCAAATAAGCTACCCCTACAATAGATCCCGTAACAATGATTACGATGTTCATGTATTCCACATGCTTCGTATGGATGTATGCCTCTAAGCCCATTGCTTTTCTCATCACAAGAAGCAATGTAAGTACCATGGCAAATCCCGAGAATACCGCTCCCGACACGAAGTAAGGGGGAAATATAGTCGTATGCCATCCTGGAATTACAGAAGTGGCGAAATCCATAGATACAATCGAGTGTACCGAGAATACAAGTGGCGTAGCAATACCTGCCAATACCAATGATACTTCCTCGAATCTTGTCCAGTGCTTTGCTCTACCAGACCACCCAAAACTCAACGCTGTATATAATTTCTTTCTCCATCCTCCACTCACCTTATCTCTAATGGTAGCAAAATCAGGAATCAACCCAATGTACCAGAAAACCAATGATACAGAGAAGTAAGTTGAAATCGCAAATACATCCCAAAGAAGTGGTGAGTTAAAGTTGACCCATAAAGAACCAAATTGATTTGGAAGAGGGAACACCCAGTATGCCTGCCAGATTCTCCCCATGTGAATTCCAGGGAATAATGCTGCCATGATTACGGCGAAGATGGTCATTGCTTCTGCAGAACGGTTAATGGCCATTCTCCATTTTTGCCTAAATAACAGAAGCACTGCGGAGATAAGTGTACCGGCGTGACCGATACCAACCCACCAAACGAAATTGGTGATATCCCATGCCCAACCTACTGTTTTATTCAGACCCCATGTTCCGATTCCAACTCCTAGTAAGTAGAGAATATTACCAATACCCCAAGCAGCTATCAATCCGCTAATTGTGATCAGTATTTTCCACCACATCGTAGCTTTTCCTTCAATAGGAGCTACTACATCCTCAGTAATCTGAGAGTAGGACTTATCACCTAGTATGAGGGGTTCTCTTATGGCTGCTTCTTTTTGCATACTATCTTATCTTTTAAGCTTCAGTATTTCTTACTATAGTTTGGTAGTACATATTTGGCTGAACACCTATTTCTTCCAATGCACTATACGCTCTGTTATCCTGAGATAGAGCAGTAACCATAGACTTCTTATCATTTAAATCACCGAATGTAATTGCGTTTGCTGGGCACGCTTCTGCACAAGCAGTCTGAATAGCACCATCTGCTACAGGAGTACTTGCTTTCTTAGCATCTAATTTTCCAGCTTGTATTCTTTGTACACAAAGACTACACTTTTCCATTACACCTCTTGATCTCACTGTCACATCAGGATTCAACACCATTCTTCCATACTCTTGCTGAGATACGGTAATGTGCTTGAACTTTTTATATGCCTGATAATTGAACCAGTTAAATCTTCTTACTTTATAAGGACAGTTGTTCGCACAATACCTTGTTCCGATACATCTGTTGTAAGTCATTTGATTCAGTCCCTCATTACTGTGTGTAGTTGCCGCTACCGGACATACTGTTTCACAAGGAGCGTGATTACAATGCTGACACATCATAGGCATGTGAACCGTTTGAGGGTTGTCCTCTGGGTTTTCCATATCTCTATAGGCTCCAATAGCACCTAACCCTTTTTCTTCAATCTTATCAGTGTCATTAATAGACTTGATTTCAGAAGAATAATACCTGTCGATTCTCATCCAGTGCATGTCTCTATGACGGTGCACTTCATCCTTCCCTACAACAGGAACATTGTTTTCTATATGACACGCTGTTACACAAGCACTACATCCGTTACAAGCACCTAGATCAATACTCATACCCCATCTGTGACCTACTTCTTCCACAGAATGTGCCTCCCAAAGATCGAAGTTCCTTACATGGCTCTTATCTCTACCATCAATTTCTCCATCATGGTTCACATCTTCATGCACTACCAATCCTGGCATTACATTATATGTGGACATTCCTTTAGGCTTGTTCTTTTCTTTTGCAAACTGAGACAGTGTTGTTTCCTTCACTACAGACTCTCTACCCATCACAGTACTGTGCATTTGAGTAGAAGCTATTTTATATTCTTCAGCGGTGATTTCAAGCGTTGCAACGTTTGAATACACACAATCTCCATTGGTTGTAGAAACAAAACCAAACACGTTCGCTCCAATTGGAGTTCTAGCACCATTCTCTCCGTCTCCAGACATCACATAGTCGCCGTACTCTCCTGTCTGATATGCTGATCTACCAATAGCTTCATTTCCATCTCCTCTACCGTACCCTAAGGCAATACCGATAGTACCAGGAGTTTGTCCTGGCTGAGGCATAATAGGAAGTGCTAGTGTATTTCCGTTGACAGTCACTTTACCGACTCTCGCAAATGTTCTTTGTCCTAAATAGATATGGTCACCTATTCCCTGGTCTCTCATATCAGATGGAGCCATAGTAATGTAGTTGTCCCAAGTGACCTTAGTCAATGGATCAGGAAGTTCTTGCAAGAATGGGTTTCCAGCATGATTCCCCGCTCCTATTCCTACTTTCTCATATAATTTCACTTCCAAATCTCCAGAAGGAACAGATGCAATTGCGCTAATCGCTGCGTTTACATTTGATGCTACTGGAGCAGTCTCAATAGTCTCTTCATTCGCTACTTCATCGCTCTCAGCACTTTCTACCACACTATTAGCCGAAATACCGGCCATTGTTCCAGTCATTACAGCTTTATTCCAAGCAGTATCAAAATGCTTAGTGGCAGCTGAGTAGCTAGAATTATAATTTGTTCTTAGGTAATTGTACCAGGACATATCATTGTCTGCCCATTTCAATAAACTCTCTTGAGCAGGTCGTGTTTTCCAAAGTTGGTTAATTGCAGGTTGTGCTAAATCAACTTTACCATTGTATGGAGATAGGTCATTCCAAGACTCCAAAGAATGGTTGTCTGGACACATATATTTACATCTGCTTCCTGTCTCATCTGCATGAGAATTGAAAGAGATTGAAGTGTTTACTTTAGATAATCCTGCTCTAAACTCTGAAGCATTTGGTAACGAATATGCTGGATTCACCCCATATACAATCAAAGCATCTACTTTTCCTGCATTCATATCCTTCACTAACTGATTCGTTTTAGAATCGTCGCCTTGGAATAAATTAATTCCAGTAGTGGAATCTACAGTTACTCCTTCATTTCCTAGCACACTGTTGATTTCTGCTACGATTCTTTGAACATTTGAATCGTTACTACCAGAAACTACTAAAGATGCTCCTTTATCCCTATTTGCCTTTAGCTTATTCGCGGCCATGGTTACCATGTTCGCAGCAGAATCACTTAGACCTGAAACAGAACCACCAGAAATTGCTTTATATAGAGCAGCAGCCACTTTTCCTTCTTCAGAAGGTTTGATCATCACTCTCTGATCTGCATTTGATCCTGTTAGAGACATGTTCGTCTCAAACTGAAAATGCTGAGACATCCAAGAACCTTCTGGTTGTCTTCTCTTTGTATATTGTGTTTGGAATAAGTTCGGTGTTAACCATGTTCCAATGAAATCCGCAGCAATAGAAACGATAGTTCTTGCTTTAGAGAAATCATATTTCGGAACGATTCCATTATTTGCTTTTTTAAGTCCACTGTATGAAATTGCATCATATTGAATTAACTCTGCATTGTAGCGCGCACAGAATTCATTGATTGCTTTCTTAGTTGTCGGACTAACTATTGTGCTACTTAACACTTTGACAGTCTTGGCAGAAGCAAGCTCTGAAGCTATCTCCTTATCTACTTGAGACCATGTTTTTGCTGCACCACTCACCTGAGGACCCCTCAGTCTCTCTTCGTCATACAAAGAAATTACAGAAGAGTTAATTCTCGAGTTGATTCCTCCTTCACCAAAATCTGCATTTGGTTTGATAAAGATTGGACGACCTTCTCTTGTTTTTACAAGGACATTTCCATAGTCATTTCCATCATAGTACGTAGACGCATAAAAATTCGCTACACCAGGTACTATTTCAGCTGGTCTATTTATATATGGAATTGACTTAATTACAGGAGCCTCACATGCTGCTAGAGTAGCTGCCGTAACACTAAACCCCATAAATTTCAAGAAGTCTCTTCTAGGGGTAGAAGTTTCATCAAGGTCTTCCTCAGCTAAGAAATCAGCTGCCGTTTGAGTTTCTTCTGGAAATTCATTCTGTACTGACTCCTGAAACCCTTCAGTCTCATGCAGTTCATCTAATCCTGTCCAGTATTTTTTAGTTACTCCCATTCTGTTCTATCTAAGAATTATGGTTTAGTAATGACATTTAGAGCATTCCCAACCACCAAGTTCCTTCACTGTAATCGTATTGTCCTCTAAATATTTCTTTAAATCTCTCTTTCCTAAATCTGACTCTAATAGTCTATCATGAATCTCCTGATAATATCCATTCTCTGAATTCATTACAGAAACTCCTGCCTTACTATGACACTCAATACACCAGCCCATAGTCAACACATCCTTCTCCAAAGAGATAATATTAGGATCGCTTTCTGCCAGCTTCATAATTTCTGCTGAAGTAGCCACTTTTCCAAGCATATACTCAGTATCCACAGGCCCATGACAATTCTGACACTCCAGACCAGCTACATTCACGTGTTGCGAGTGATTGAAGTAAACATGATCTGGAAGGTTATGTACCTTATTCCAAGTGATTGGTTTCTGCTCATAATCATCTATGTATGACGCAGTAGCTGGATCAAAACCAACATAATCATAAATCTTTTGAATTTCAGCCGTCATCTCATCATTATGCCCTTCTTTCACTCCTTTATGACAGTTCATACACAACATAGGTTCAGGTAAACCCGCGTGTTTTGACTTAGCAGCTGAATTATGACAGTATTGACAATTGATCCCATTCTTCCCAGCGTGCAACTTGTGATTAAATGCAATTGGCTGATCAGGCTCGTAATCCTGCATTACATTAATATCCATTGCCATGATATAACTCTTTGTCAAGAAAAACCCAATGACAAACAATGAAAGAAGTGAAACGACAACTTTATTGTTCCACATCCAATTTTTTACACGTGTTCCGTATGACAAATGAGGCAAACCAGTTCCTGTTTCTTTTTCAAGAATACTTGAGTCGATGGCTCTACCAGCTCCAGAAGCTGCAACTGCAATAATCGCAAGAACTACTGCTAAGATTAAAAACCAAAAAACAGGATTTGAAGCTTCCGCTTCCTTAACTGTTGGATCATAAATACCTTTCCACTTATCATCTACTGGCGTCTCATCTATCCCTTTATATTCTGAAACATATGTGAAAATATGCTTGATTTCTTCGGCATTTACAGATTGACCCTGCATCCAACCAAACTTAGGTAACGACTGATTCACCATTCCTATGATGTAAGGGTCGCCAGAAGCAAATGCTTTTTGCGGATTCTGAATCCAAAGCTCGATCAACTCGTCCTTTCCATCCCATCTTTCAGAAACACCAAAGAGTGAAGGGGCGGCTACAACGTTACCTTCCTTTACCGAGTGGCACGAAGCACAGATATTATTAAACAGAGTCTCTCCAGCATCGTAATCACCACCCTCATGAATAGTAGCAAACGACTGAATACTAAAGAATAACATAGAAAAGAGACCAAGGAATCCAAGGCTCTTTGACTTAAGGTTTTGCGCTATCCGCAACGGTTTATTTTCGCTCTTCATTGTCTAAATCGGGTCGAAATTTCGCTGGCAAATTTAACGGTTTTTAACCCGTAGGGTGATACTTTGCAGTGCAAATAATTTATTTAGAACCGTTCTAAATAATACGGATTGTGCTTGTATAAATTTATTCTCAAAAGCAATATATTTGATCCTAGCACAGTTCTTGAGATTGAGACAAATAACGAGTTATTTTTTAGTTGATAAGACTAAACTCGTTCACCATATATTTGCATAGATGTATAAAATAAAGGCAATAATTCTAGTGGGGCTTAGCTTCATGATCGTTCATAATTCCCTTGGGCAGAACGATAAAAACTTCTGGCAACGTCTTTTTGGAAAGAAAAGTGAGACTATGAATGTAGAAGAACCTAAGAATTCACAAGACTCACTGGCTACACTCATCCATAATCACTTGGGAAATAACCCTTCAGAATCAAATGGAGAAACAACACCTGCTGATGGTAAAGAATATAAAAGAAACCCACAAACGGATCAAGTAGGTGACCTTACTGTTTTAATGGACGATCGACTTGTACATTGGTTAGACACAATAAGTTCTTCTCAGGTCAATGGGTTTCGAATTCAAGTATTTATGGGGGATCTCACCCAAGCTAGAAAAGTCAGATCTGGAATGCTCGGCCAAGGTGAACGCGCTACTCTAGATTATAATGACTCCGATTATTATGTGCGAATTGGCGATTATAGATCTTACATTCAAGCCGAAGAAAAGCTGATTTCTATTAAAGATAATTATCCCGGGGCTTATGTCGTTAGAGACAAGATTAAGTTAAAGTAGGATCCATCTAATTCTAATACTCGCTTCAGTCGAGAGTCTGCTTTCAACGAATCAAGCCTTAGTCAAGAGTCTAAAGACTGAAAAACTTGTTGATTTAATCCAGCGTGGATTCGGGATAAGAGTACGACATCACAAAACAGTAATAATCTAACTTTGAAAAGGTTAACTTCTTTCTTGATAAGTGACAATTGATGATTACCAAGTTAAGAAGTGTCGTTACTTTTAAATTATCAGTTTTCAAAAAAACTTCGCTCTACAAATGCTCGTAGATTAGGTTGAGCTGTTAAAAAGACTCTTGACTTCAGACTTTCTAACTTTTCGACTCTATTATTCCAACGTTCTCTTCACTTCCACTTCTTCGTAAGCTTCAATATGATCTCCTGCTTTGATGTCATTGTATTTTTCGATGTTCAACCCACATTCATATCCTTTCACCACTTCTTTTACATCGTCCTTAAATCTCTTCAGAGATCCAAGGAATCCAGTATAAACTACGATGCCATCTCGAATAACTCTCACCTTATTGTTTCTATTGATCTTTCCTTCAAGCATGAAGCAACCTGCAATAGTTCCAACTTTAGAGATTTTGAATACTTCTCTTATTTCAGCTGTTCCAAGCACTTTCTCTTCAATTCTAGCAGAAAGTAATCCTTCCATTGCTTCTTTCACCTCGTCAATAGCTGCATAGATTACTGAATACGGCTTGATTTGGATTTCTTCTTTCTCAGCCAGTTTTCTAGCTGATGAGGAAGGTCTTACCTGGAAGGCAATAACGATAGCATCTGATGCTGATGCCAATAAGACATCTGACTCAGACACTTGACCCACTGCCTTATGAATGATATTTACTTGAATCTCATCAGTTGAAAGTTTTTGTAATGAGTCTGTCAATGCTTCAACAGAACCATCTACATCTCCTTTTACAATCAAATTCAGCTCCTTGAAGTCCCCTATGGCGATACGTCTTCCGATCTCTTCCATAGTTAAATGCTTCTGAGATCTAACTCCTTGTTCACGCTGTAACTGCTGACGTTTATTGGCTACTTCTCTCGCTTCTTTCTCATCTGCAAACACATAGAATTTATCACCTGCATTTGGAGCACCACTAAAACCAAGAACAGAGGCAGGCATTGCTGGACCAACCTCTTCGATTTTGTTTCCTCTCTCATTTTGAATGGCTTTGATTCTACCAGAATGCTGTCCAGCTAGTACTGGATCTCCCACCTTAAGTGTTCCTCCTTCTACAAGGATGGTCGTTACATAACCTCTACCAATATCAAGAGAAGATTCTACTACTGTACCTATAGCTCGTTTATTAGGATTCGCTTTAAGATCAAGTAATTCAGCTTCCAACAATACTTTTTCCAGAAGTTGATCAATATTGGTTCCCATCTTAGCCGAAATATCCTGACTCTGATATTTACCTCCCCATTCTTCTACAATGATATTCATAGAAGTAAGCTCTTCTTTTATTTTATCCGGATTCGCTCCTGGTCTATCAATTTTATTGATGGCAAAAATCATTGGAATTCCCGCTGCTTGGGCGTGATTGATTGCTTCTTTAGTTTGAGGCATCACAGCATCATCTGCAGCCACTACAATAATAGCTAAATCTGTTACTTGAGCACCCCTGGCTCTCATCGCTGTAAATGCTTCGTGACCAGGCGTGTCAAGGAAAGTAATATGCTTCCCATTGTCCAATTCGACATTGTACGCTCCAATATGTTGTGTTATTCCTCCTGCTTCTCCAGCAATAACATTGGCCTTTCTAATATGATCAAGTAGCGATGTCTTACCGTGATCTACGTGTCCCATCACTGTTACTACAGGTGGTCTAGATACTAAGTCTTCTTCTTTATCTTCGTCTACACTAATTGATTCTTGTACATCAGCACTTACAAATTCTACCGTAAATTCGAATTCCTCAACAATGATTTGGATAGTTTCCGCATCCAATCTCTGATTGATCGAAACAAAAATTCCTAGAGACATACATGCCGAGATAATGTCCGTTGGACTCTTAGCCATCATGTTTGCCAATTCTGAAACCGTTACGAATTCAGTTAGCTTTAATATTGACTTTTCTTCTTCTGCTTTCTGTAATTCTTCTTCTGTTTTTTGCGCTACCGCATCTCTTTTCGCTCTTCTCAGCTTGGCAGATTTATTCTTGCCTTTTCCGCTGAGGCGTGCCATTGTCTCCTTCAGCTGTTTTTGAATCGCTTCTTGAGAAAGTTCTGGCTTTTTATAGTCTGAAGGTTTCTTCTTGTTGAATTTATTTCCTCCTGTAGTATTTCCAGTATTTCCTCCTGTAGTATTTCCACGTTGGCCACCACCTCCAGTTCTTGGACCGCCGGTGTTAATCGTTTTATCAATATTGACCTTAACTCTTTTTCTTTTTCTCTTCCTTTTCTCGGCGTCTGATGAAGGCTTCTTTTCTACTGGAAGTACAATTTTACCTACCACTTTCGTTCCAGATAATTTTCTCACTTCTGCTTTGATCGTTTCGGGCTCAGTCGACACGGGTGCTACTGGTGCAACAACAGGTGCTTCTTTTTTAACCTCTACTTTCACTGGTGCAGGAGCTTCTTCCTTCTTCGCCTCAACTTTCACCTCTTCCTTAACAGGCTCAGGCTTCTTTACTGGCTTAGGGTCAAGATCAATCTTGTCAATCACTTTTAGAGTTGCAAGCTTCGGTTTTTCTACCACAGGTTTCTCTTCCTTCTCTTCCTTGACTTCTGCAACTGGCTCTGGAGCTTTGGGTGTTTCAACCTCCACAACAGGCGCTACAGTTTCTAGCTCCGCTTTAGGAGGTTCAGTAGTTTCTGTGGTTGACTTTAGACTGTCTAAATTTATTTCTTTAGGTTCCTCAGGAGTCTCTACTACCTGCTGATTCGAGTTAATAGAAATACTTTCCTTCTGCTCTCTAGTTCTATTAGAGATCTCAGAAGATTTTTCTTTCATCTCCTTATCAGCGGCAAATTCGCTCATAAGTATATCGTACACATTTGGCTCAATCTTAGTGGTAGGTCTCGCTTCAATGCTTACACCTTTTTCCTCTAAGAAATCCACAATCGTGTTAATACTCACGTTAAAATCTCTAGCGACTTTGTTTAATCTGGCTGGTTTACTTATCGACATAAATTATTTTTCTAAAAACCTACTTACTTAAATGGGAGCTTAGGTTATTCTAACTCTTCCTTGAGTATTCTCAATACTTCTAAAACAGTTTCTTCCTCTAAATCTGTTCTCTTCTCTAACTCTATAGCATTTAATTCCAATACACTTCTAGCCGTATCACATCCTATGCTCTTAAGCTCATCAATGATCCAACCATCTATTTCATCTGCAAACTCTTCTAAATCGATGTCATCGATTTCAGCTTCGTTTTCTCTATACACATCTAATTCATAACCAACTAACTTTCCTGCTAGTTTAATGTTATGTCCTCCTTTCCCAATGGCCAAAGAAACTTGATCTGCCTTTAAAAACACATCAGCTCTACCATTATCTTTATCAATATTGATAGAAGAAACTTTCGCTGGGCTCAGCGCTCTAGCAATCATTAACTGCTCATTTGCAGTATAATTAATTACATCTATATTTTCATTCTTCAATTCTCTAACTATTGAATGAATTCTAGCTCCTTTCATCCCTACACAAGCTCCTACAGGATCAATTCTGTCATCGTATGATTCCACAGCTACCTTCGCTCTATCTCCAGGAGATCTAACGATTTTCTTGATTGTAATTAATCCGTCAAACACCTCAGGTACTTCTTGTTCAAACAGTCTTTCTAAGAATTCCGGAGCACTTCTTGAAAGAATAATCTGAGGATTGTTATTTCGTATATCCACTTTCGCTACTACCGCCTTCACTGAATCTCCTTTTCTAAAATAATCAGAAGGAATTTGCTCTGATTTTGGTAAAATCAGCTCATTATCTTCATCATCAAGAAGTAAAATTTCTTTTTTCCATACCTGATACACTTCTCCAGTCACAATCTCTCCAACTCTCTCTTTATATTTCCCGTAAATGTGATCCTTTTCTAAATCCATGATCTTTCCCATCAGGGTCTGTCTCATAGACAATACATTCCTTCTTCCGAAGTCTTCGATCTGAATCTCCTCAGAAAATTCCTCTCCCACTTCAAAATCTGGTTCTACCTTTCTAGCTTCTACAAGTGCTATTTCCAAGTTATCATCCTCGATATCATCATCCAGTAGAATTTTTCTATTTCTCCAGATTTCTAAATCTCCTTTTTCAACATTGATAATAAAATCGAAATTTTCATCATTCCCGAACTCTTTAATTATCATCCCTCTAAAAACATCTTCGAGAATACTCATCATATTCTCTCTATCTATGTTTTTGAGCTCCTTAAACTCAGAAAATGATTCTATTAGATTTACACCATTCATTTTTACTTTTTATTTAAATGATATTACAACTTTGGTTTCTTTAATTTCTTCAAAACTTAGGTGGTATTCCTTATCCACCCATTGTTTACTCTTTCTTCCTTCTATTCTTTCCTTTACTTTGTCTGAAAGTTTAATCGCCTCTTCCGTTACCT
This sequence comes from Flavobacteriales bacterium, assembly GCA_965224545.1. Taxonomy (GTDB): domain Bacteria; phylum Bacteroidota; class Bacteroidia; order Flavobacteriales_D; family Sanyastnellaceae; genus ASP10-05a. The sequence continues at coordinate 1,707,114 of CBDCZM010000001.1, forward strand.
CTTCTAACTTTCCTTCAATTTTATCTCCATCTAACGTCTTTACAGTTACTCTTCTGCCAATATTTTTCACATATTGCTTTATGACTACAAATGGCTCTGTCAATCCAGGAGAACTCACGCTCAATTCAAAATCTTCCGATTCCCTGTCTAAATTGTGCTCAATCCCTCTACTGACCTTCATACAGTCTTCAATAGACGTGTCATTTTCGTTATCAATAAGTACTTTAATGACATTGCCTGGTTTTATTTCACAGGAAATCAGAAATATAGACGTTTCCGCTATAGCTTGATCAATAAGACTTTCTACTTCTTTAACTGCAATCATTCTACTAACAAAAAGGAGGGGTTTCGACCCCTCCTTTCTTTTCTCGCGTTTGTTTGATGATGCAAATATACTCAAACCAACTAATTTACACAGCTAGTCTAGCTCTTTTTAGTACGTTTTCTTAAAACTCACTTGCACTTTACATCAATATTTTACCAATGGAGGTTGGAAAAAGCCCACTTCAAAGGCACTATAATTTCTTTCCGTTTTGGATTTTCACCTGCTCAGCTCTTCCATTTTTATAGATAATTTCCTGCTCCACCTTTCCATTTTTTTCATTGAATTTCACATACAACCCGTTCTTCTTACCATTCTTGTAATTCACAACTTCTGATGGCTTCCCTCTTCTCGTATAGGTTACGGCTTCTCCATTCAACTTAGAATCCTCATACTCTGCAGTCCGCATCACTCCTCCATTTGGATAATAGTAAGTCCATTTACCATCTGGAACTCCATTCTTATAAGCTCCTAATTCTTGTGTTATACCAGACAAATTTTTCTTCTCATAATCTCCATCTCTTACACCTGACTTTCCAAATGTCACCTTTTCATGCAACTTCCCATTTTCAAAATAGAAATTCCATTCATCCAGCCTTAAGTTTCCATTCCACTTGCCCTCATATTGTTTCACCCCGTTTTCATACCAACCAATCCACAAGCCAGAAAGCTCTCCTTTGGTGAAACCACCTTTGCTAGCCTCTCTACCGTTAGCATGCCAGCTTGACCATTCTCCATCTTCTAAATCATTCTTAAAATTTCCACGTTGCAGCTCCTGTCCATTTTCAAACCAATATTCCCAAAGTCCTTCTTTCTTTCCTTTAGAAAAGGCTCCTTTTTTATAATTAGAACCATCCTCGTAATAATATTTCCATTCTCCTTCTAATTCACCCTCTACATAATTTCCTTCGTGGTGAATCTGGCCGTTTGCATACCAATAGGTCCATTGTCCATGTTGAAGATCATTAAGAAAATCTCCTTGCATATCTTTTTGTTCAGCATCTAAAAACCAAGTCCAAGTATCATTCTTCTTACCACCCGTATAACTTCCGTTTACCTGAATGTCACCACTAGTGCTGTATTTTTTATAGCTTCCATTTTCAACGTCATCTAACCATGAAATCTCTTCTTTAAGTTTCCCAGATGGATAATAATAGACCCAATCTCCTGTTTTTTTGGAATCAACTAAACTCCCTTTGGCAGAAAGGTTACCATTGATATTGTACTTTTCATACACTCCATTTTCAATACCATCTGTGTACTTAATTTTCTCCAAAAGATTTCCATTGGTATGATAGGAAACGAACGTCCCATTTCCATTGACAATTTGGTATTCCGAATTACCCGTAATATCATTGAACCTTAGTAAGAATAGCTTTGAATCCTTGAACTCCTCTTCTAATCTGAGTCTCCCATCTGCGTAATAATATTCCCACGCGCCAGACTTGCGATTTTCGGCATAATAACCCTCAGACATTTTTTGACCATCAGGATAATACTGATAGGCTACACTATCGAGTTTACTCTTCTTAAAGTGCTGCTCAGAGGAAAGTTTTCCATTTTCATGATATCGTTTTACCTCACCATCCAACTTACCCATGAAGTAATTGACTTCATCTTGAAGATTTCCATTTTGATAGTAGGACTTCCAAAGCCCATGTTCTATGCCTCGAATATATATGCCCTCTGCTCTTTTAAGCGTTTGTTCCTTGTCATAATAGTCTACATACTTCTGTTCCTGAGAAATCAAACCCAGATAGGCAAACGTTGTAAACAGAACAGCGGCGAATGCTTTTTTCATTGAAAATCAATTTATGGTAAATCTACTAACCCAATACTGAGCAAGACCTAAGCCATAAACTACTTTTTTGAACAATTTAGTACGAAGAAATGACCATAAATAGCCTCAGCCGACAAAATTCTTGGCAGTTGAGATCAATTCATCTAAACCTATACTCAAATTATTTAGCTTTTCGGAATTTTGGCGAGATTGGTGTTTCCTTTAACAAGGCAAAAAATTCTATCATAGCCTGTGCTATGGTTTCATTTTTTAACGCTGGTAAAGGGAAAAAGAACCAGTCAAAAACCGAAAAGCTAAATAATTTGAGTATATAATAAAACTTCAGAAACGAGTTTAGAGATTATTCCATCTCAAAAGTCTCCATGAACTTTGTGGTAAACTTCCCAGCATTGAATTGTTTATCGCGCATCAATTGCTGATGGAAAGGAATAGTAGATTTCACCCCTTCTATTATATATTCATCAAGAGCTCTTTGCATTTTTAGAATTGCTTCTCCTCTAGTTTGAGCCACTGTAATTAATTTACCAATCATAGAATCATAATAGGGAGGAATCATATATCCAGCATACACATGCGTATCGACTCTAACTCCATGCCCTCCAGGCTGGTTATAACTTGTAATTACTCCAGGACTTGGCGCAAAATTTCTATATGGATCTTCTGCATTGATTCTGCATTGAATCGCGTGCATTTTAGGCTCATAGTTGACACCAGAAATATTATTACCAGCAGCCAATTTTATCTGTTCCTTTACTAAATCATAGTTGATTACCTCTTCAGTAATCGTATGTTCTACCTGAATTCTAGTGTTCATTTCCATGAAGTAGAAATTCCGATTTTTGTCTACTAAAAACTCTACAGTACCTACACCTTCATATTTTACCGCTTCAGCAGCTTTGATAGCTGCATCACCCATTTTCTCTCTTAGCTTAGGTGTCATAAACGGAGAAGGAGTCTCTTCTACTAGCTTTTGATGTCTTCTCTGAATAGAGCAGTCTCTTTCTGACAAGTGGCATGCCTTCCCTCTTTTATCTCCGGCTATTTGGATTTCTATATGACGCGGCTCTTCTATGAATTTCTCCATATACATGCCGTCATTTCCAAAGGCCGCACTTGCTTCTCTTCTGGTTGCTTCCCAAGCATCTTGCAAATCCGCCTCTTTAGTAACCATCTGCATCCCTTTTCCACCACCACCAGCGGTAGCTTTTAGTATGATCGGATACTTGATCTTTTTAGCCACTTTTTTTGCTTCTACCAGTGTTTCTATAATTCCTTCAGATCCAGGAATGGTTGGTACACCAGCATTTTTCATGGTAATTTTGGCATTAGCCTTATCTCCCATGGCATCGATCATTTCTGGGCTCGCTCCGATAAACTTGATCCCGTTTTCTGCACACACTTTAGAGAAGTTTGCATTTTCAGAAAGGAACCCGTATCCTGGATGTATAGCATCAGAATTAGTAATCTCAGCTGCTGCTATGATATTAGGAATTCTCAAGTAAGAATCTGCACTTGCTGGAGGTCCTATACAGACTGCCTCATCGGCAAATCTTACATGCAGACTATCTGCATCCGCTGTGGAATAAACAGCCACAGTGCGAATGCCCATTTCTTTAGCCGTACGAATAACTCTCAGTGCTATTTCTCCTCGATTGGCTACTAGGATTTTCTTAAACATGCTTTTATGTTTTGAGAGATTATGAGGGATCTACTAGGAAAAGTGGTTGATCGTATTCTACAGGAGAATTGTCATCAACAAGCACTTTTACTATTTTACCAGACACTTCAGCTTCGATTTCATTGAAAAGCTTCATAGCTTCAATGATACAAACGGTAGCACCTTCTCTAATTTGGTCACCCACTTCTATAAAAGAAGGTTTATCAGGAGAAGGACTGCGATAGAAAGTTCCTATCATAGGAGATTTCACTTCTATATATTTGCTTGTATCGTCTACAGGAGCTTTGGCCACTGGGACTTCTGTTGGAATCGCTACGGGAGCAGTAGGTATTTGAACCTGTGCTTGTGGCATTTGAGCATGTGGCATTACTGCCATCTGAGGAAGGATTTGAGCCTCCACTTGTTGTTGACCAACTCTTCCTCTTCTCTTAGGACTATCAGATTTGATTGTAATCTTAAAGTCTTTTTGCTCTATTTCTACTTCAGATACTCCTGATTTAGAAACGAACTTTATTAAATCTTGAATTTCCGTTAGATTCATATCTAAAGGGGTTTAGGTTTCGGTGCGAAAGTTAAATAAAAATTAATAAGCCCATTTTAAATAGATGGCTCCCCAAGTGAAGCCGCCACCAAAGGCACTTAGTATGATATTATCTCCTTTTTTCAACTGGCTTTCCCAGTCAGATAAGCATAGTGGAATCGTTCCAGCAGTCGTATTTCCATACTTCTGAATGTTGATCATCACTTTATCAGATGTCAACCCCATTCTCCTGGCTGTAGCGTCTATTATTCTAAGGTTTGCCTGATGAGGCACTAACCATTTAACATCTTCTCCAGTAAGGTTGTTTTTTTCCATTATTTCAGCAGAAACATCAGCCATCTTAGTCACTGCGGACTTAAACACTGCCTGACCTTCCTGATAAACGTACTGTAATTTCTCGTCAATATTTTCCTTTGTAATTGGTAGTACAGAACCTCCTGCACGTTGAAGCAAATGATGTCTTCCTGACCCATCTGAACCTAAGATACTATCTTGAATACCTAGTCCATCTGTAGTAGGCTCTAGCAACACAGCTCCTGCTCCATCGCCAAATATGACACATGTAGCTCGATCTGTATAATCTACAATGCTACTCATCTTATCAGCTCCTACAACTAATACTTTTTTGTATTTACCCGTTTCGATAAACTGTGCTCCAGTGGTTAAAGAATATATAAATCCTGAACATGCAGCGTTGATATCAAAACTCCAAGCATTGGTAGCACCTATCTTATCCGAAATAATATTAGCTGTAGCGGGGAAATTGTAATCAGCAGTTACTGTCCCGCAGATAATCAAATCTATATCTGTAGCTGCTGTTTTTGTCTTGTCAAGCAATTTTTTGATCGCTTCTACCGCTAAGTCAGAAGTTCCCTTGCCTTCACCTTTTAAAATATGTCGCTGCTCAACACCTGTTCTGGTACGTATCCACTCGTCATTCGTGTCTACCATTTTCTCCAAATCAGCATTAGTAAGCACGTCTTCGGGGACATACCCAGCTATTCCGGTAATTGCTGCTTTTATTTCAGACATTCCTTCTTTTTTGGTTTCTAAAAGGGACGCTAAATTAACCGTTCTGACGAACCCTCCAAAAAAAAGAGCCTCTGTTATCGTTATTAGAGATAATTAATAACGCTAATTCAAGGGCTAACAAAAAAAGCCGACTCGGATCTACCAAGGCGGCTCTGCGTATCTTTATAATTAAAGAATGAGGATTATTCTACCTCTTGTTCCATTACAACTTTACCTTTATAGTAAAGCTTTCCTTCGTGCCAATGAGCACGGTGAAGTAAGTGAGCTTGACCGGTAGTCTGGCAAGTACCCAACGTAGGCTCCTCAGCTTTGTAATGCGTTCTTCTCTTACGTTTTCTCTGTTTTGACGTTTTACTCTTAGGATGTGCCATTTTATTCTATTTTCCTATTTCAAATTCTTTAATTGAGCCCAGCGTGGGTCTATGCTCTCTTCTTTGTCCTTTAGTCCAAATCTTTTTAATGCTTCCAAGGCTTCTTGATTACAATCCTCTTCAAACTCATGCACACTACGCTGAGGAAGACAAAGATGTGTAAACTCATAAAACAATTGATCTAGCTGTACAAAGTGTTCACTAGGGCCTAGTACAATAACATCATCAGTAAGATCAGAGGTTTCGTCTCCAAACTTCACTACCACTCTAAACTCACCGTCTATTTCTGAAGTGAGCTCTCCTCCGCACCTATCGCAGTTAGTCTCCACAAGACCGACCAAATCAATATCTAAATTTATAAGTGTCGTTAGTTTTTCTAACTCTATCTCAAAATTCACCTTAGCCTTTAACATTAAAGACTCATCAAACTTAGAAAAGAACGTCTCGTCAGCTGTGAACTCATATTTATGAATTCCATTCTTTAAACCTATGAAAGGAATTTTATATGTGTTCGCTTCTGACATCCCCAATTTTTTAAGGGTGTGCAAAAATAGTAAGTTTTAAACAATTGGGCAAGAGAATGAAGATTAAACGTTCGCGGATAATGGATTTGCATTCATCTCCTTCATTTCGGCTCTTTTAGTAAAAATGTCAATCGCCTGAAAAATAGCCGTTCTGAGCGATGTTTCATCAGCTTCTCCCTTCCCTGCAATGTCATAGGCTGTCCCATGATCCGGTGATGTTCTCACAATGGGAAGTCCTGCCGTAAAATTCACTCCTTCATTAAAAGCAAGAGCTTTGAAAGGGATCAATCCTTGATCATGATACATTGCTAAAATGCCATCAAAACCCTGAAAAGTACTAGAACCAAAAAAGCCATCTGCTGGATAAGCTCCATAAACTAGATGTCCTTCTTCCTTCAATTCTCTAACAACGGGGTTGATAATTTCTTTCTCTTCTTCCCCAATCAGCCCATTATCACCAGCATGTGGATTCAATCCTAAGATAGCCAACTTTGGTCTTTCAAACCCAAAGTCCTTCTGTAAACAATCTATCAGTAACCTTGCCTTATTTTTTATTAGATCCTTTGATAGACTTGAAGCAACATCTTTTAAGGGAACGTGCCCAGTAACCACCCCCACTTTCAGATAATCAGTCATTAGAAGCATCAAGCATTCCTCAACATTGCTCATTTCAGCCAGATATTCTGTATGCCCAGGGAATTTGAACTCCTCATTTTGAATTGTATCCTTATCTATTGGTGCCGTTACCAGCACATCTATCTTAGTGGCAGCCAGATCTTCAGTAGCCCTTTTTAATGACTCAAATGCTAGTTTACCAGCATCAGCAGATGGTTTTCCGGGAGTAATCTCAGACGGCTCTCCGACATTAACAATATGCAATTGTTTTCCTTTATATTCATCTGCACTGTCCACTTTTTTTATCGAATAATCCTTAAAATCAAGAAGATTTCTATAATGTTTCAACACACTTATACTGCCATAAACAACTGGCTCAATATTGCTAAACATTCTTAAATCCTTAAATGTTTTCAAGATTATTTCTGGGCCCACACCATTATAGTCTCCCATAGTTATACCTACTCTCAATGCTTTCTTTTGACCGGTGCTCATTTCAGGTTTTTTATGCGTTTCAACGAAAATTTAGTTTTCGTACAATTATTTCGCGATCAAAGTTAACTTTTTTTAAGTCACGGCTTCATTATAGAAATGTGATTTGCAAACTAAAATTGGGATGAAAACGTTCTACATTAACCCCCTATAAATGCTTATTTTTACTTGTTAATAGCATGAGACAGTTTACCCTCTTCATAGTAGCGTTTTTAGGCCTTTTAGGATCAGCTTTTGCAACACACAATCGCGCAGGAGAAATATCATATAGAAAGGTCGTTCCTGACGATCCAAATGATTTTAAATATGAAATTACGGTTGTTACATGCACAAAGGCCTCATCTCAGGCTGACAGACCTTTCTTAAATGTCAGATTTGGAGATGAGCCCCTGGGAGCTCCTGTGGATAGTATTGCCCGAGTAGATGCCGATCCTCCAGTTGGGAACATTCCACCTGATGATGCCAGAATAAACCGTTACACTGTTATACATACGTATCCTGGACCAGGCTCATATGTCATCAGCATGGAAGACCCTAATAGGAATGGGGGTGTAATCAACATGGATGAATCTATCAGTCAGGTTTTTTATATTGAAAGTCTTTTGATCATTTCTGCCTTTGGAGGTCACAACAACTCTGTAAAATTGCTCTATCCAGCCAAAGATGAGGCTTGCATAAATGCCTTCTGGGAACACAACCCAGGCGCATATGATGTAGATGGTGACTCATTGTCCTATTCTCTAGTAGCCTGTCGTGGTCTGGAAGGGAACGTTATTCTTAGCTGGGAACTTCCAAATATGATAGATGAAACGGTGAACGTAGACGACTCCTTCACTATCAATCCTCTTACAGGAACTATTGCTTGGGTAGATCCAGTTATCGCTGGGGAATACAACATCGCTATCAAAATTTCAGAATTTAGAAATGGAATCTTAGTTGGTTATGTCATTAGGGACATGCAAGTAAGTGTAAGAAATTGCGCGAATGAACCACCAATAGTGAGTATTGTAGAAGATACATGTGTGGTGGCTGGGGGCGACCCACTTGTTTTCACTGTTTCCGCATATGATTTGAGTTCTCAAGTAGACCTGCAAGCAGTCGGAGCGCCAATGACAGAATTGACTAACCTTGCCACATTCACCACGATTAACGAAGTGGACACAGTTATAGGAACTTTCACATGGAGTCCACAATGCGAAGAAGTTAGACCCGGTTCATATCAGATGCTTTTTGTTGGAGAAGACCGTGGAAGCTTCAATACTGATTTGGTAGATATTATGGAAGTCAACATTACCGTAGTGGCTCCACCTGTTGAAAATTTCACTGTTGAAACCAACGGTTTATCCTTTGACCTTAATTGGGATACCCATTTATGTGATGAGACCATCGCCTACAAAGTTTATAAGAGAAATGGAGAATTTGGTTTTATCCCAGGTCCATGCGAAACGGGTGTACCGGCATACACTGGTTACGAACTTTTAACCACAGTGATAGCTCCAGATATTACCTATAACGATGCTGAGGATATAGACTTTGGTACGGAATCTTGCTACATGATTGTAGCTTGCTTGGCAAATGGTTCAGAAAGCATTGCTTCAAACGAAATCTGTAACTCCATTGATTTAATTATTCCTGTAATAACAAAAGTTAGCGTTGGGATAACTGATATCACAAACGGAAAAGATACGATCAACTGGGCTCCTCCTGTCACCGAAGATACCCTCCTTTTAACGACTCCTTTTTTATATCGATTGTATCATGGAGCTGGTTTCAACGAAGCGGAAAATTTAATTTTCGAATCTGCAACAAGTCAATTTATAAGTGACCTCCCAAGACAATTCATCCACAATGGAATCAATACCGTAGACACCCCAAATAGTTATAGAGTGGAACTTGTAGATGCAGATGGAGCTATTCTTAGCTCAAAGCCGAGTTCTTCTCTTTTCATTTCCATTGCTCCTGACGACAATCAACTCACCATTAGTTGGGAAAGCAATACCAGCTGGGAAAACACGGATTTTGATATTTTCAAACTCAATGATCTTTCTGGAACATTTGAATACTTAGCCTCGACACAAGAAGCATTTTATACAGACATAGGGTTAGTGAACAATGTGGATTATTGCTACTATGTTCGGGCACTTGGGACATTCAATAGCTCACTTGACGTACTCCCAGATCCAACTATCAATCTTAGTCAAGAACTTTGTGCATTTCCTGTAGATCTCACCGCTCCATGTGCCCCTACTCTTGTAGGAATAGCAGACTGTGAAACGGCCACTGTCTCATTGTCTTGGAACAATCCAAATGAATCTTGTACTGACGATGTCACCGAATACCGCATTTACTACAAACCCTTCCTTGACTCAGAATATGAACTTTTGGAAACTATCTCAAATCCAGAAGAGACGAATTATGAATATATAAATGAAGCTAACATTACAGGATGTTTTTACGTGACGGCTTTGGACTCTATTCTACCTGGATTAGGTGGAATTCCAAATCAAAATGAGAGTGTTGCCAGTCTGGAAATATGCAGTGAGAATTGTCCAGAATACATGCTTCCAAATGTCTTTTCTCCTCAGGGTGATGGATTCAACGATTTGTTCAGGCCTTTCCCTTATAAGTTTGTAGATTCTATAGACTTAACAATTTTCAATCGTTGGGGAGCTCCTGTTTTCAAGACTATAGATCCTGACATTAACTGGAATGGAACGAATAAAGACAGCGGCGAAATAAGTTCCGACGGAGTCTACTTTTATGAAATAACTATTTACACCTCCAAACTTACGGGTGTTATCGAAGAAAAAAGGTCAGGTAATATCGTTCTTTTAGATGGTGAAAAACAACCTACAAATTAATGTTTACAGGAATTATTGAGTGTTTAGGCTCCGTGAAAAAGATAGAAGAACAGGGAGAAAATATCCATTTTACTATTTCATCTGATGTCTCTAAAGAACTTAAAATTGATCAGAGCATTTCCCATAATGGTGTTTGTTTAACAGTGATCGAAAAAGATGATCAAAGTCATGTTGTGACGACCATCAAGCAGACCCTAGATCTTAGTAATCTTGGTGATTTACAGCTGGAATCCCTTATAAACTTAGAAAGGTGTACACAGATGAATGGTCGTCTAGATGGGCACTTGGTTCAAGGCCATGTTGATGGTATGGCCTCATGTACAGCTATTAAAGATGAAAACGGCAGTTGGAGATTTTCATTTAAGATCGATAATGCACAAGATCAGTTAATGGTTCCCAAGGGTTCTATTACTGTTAATGGAACCAGCCTCACATTGGCAGATGTTAGACCTGGCGAATTTGATGTAGCCATTATTCCATACACCTACGAGACAACCATTTTTAGATCAATAAAAATTGGAGATACGGCAAATATTGAATACGATATCATTGGAAAATATGTAGATAAATGGATGGAAGTCAGAAAGTAAACTTCTATTTGTTTTTTTTCATCGCCTTCTCTACCATTTTCTTGGAACCGATAAAGAATGGTATCCTCTGATGCAATTCTTGAGGTTTAATTTCCATTACTCTTCCTATTCCGTCAGTGGCTACCCCTCCAGCTTGTTCTATAATAAACGCTAAGGGTGCGCATTCATAGAGCAATCTGAGTTTTCCATTCGGAGATTTCCCAGTGGATGGATAAATATATATCCCTCCTTTTATAAGATTTCTGTGAAAATCCGAAACTAGACTTCCAATATATCTACCGCTGTAATTTTGAGCCTTGCAATATGAAATGTAATCCTTAACAGACTTGTCCATGTCATTTAAGTTTCCTTCATTCACGGAGAAAATCTTCCCCTCTTCAGGAATCTTCATACTAGGATGACTTAGGCAAAATTCGCCAATACTAGGATCAAGAGTAAATCCATTCACCCCATGCCCCGTAGTATAAACCAGCATAGTACTGGAACCATAAATCACATAACCTGCAGCCACTTGATCAACCCCTGGCTGCAAAAAATCATTAATGTTAGCCAAATCACCTACACTACTAGTCCTTCTGAATACAGAGAAAATAGTTCCAATAGAAACATTCACGTCTATATTCGAACTCCCATCCAAAGGATCGAAAAGGACCACATACTTTCCTCGTTTACTTATTTCAGATTCAAATGCTAAATAATTATCATTTTCTTCTGACCCAATTCCACACACTAATCCACCTGACCTGAAGTAATTTATAAACGCTACATCCGCATATACGTCTAATTTTTGTTGAGTTTCTCCCTGTATATTTTCTGTGCCTTCAGAACCTAAAATATCTTGCAAGCCTGCTTTATTTACTTGCTTGTTTACAATCTTAGAAGCAATTCCTATATCAGCTAAAAGTCTTGAAAGTTCCCCTGAAGCGTACGGAAATTCCGCCTGCCTGTCCATTATAAATTCACTGAGTGTCGTGATAGTTGCCATTGTTTGGATTTGAGGGTGTAAAGTAAAGTAATAATCACGTGTCATAGATAGTTTGTGGCTATTTTTGGCCGTAAGAAATTTCTCAAATGGAATATAAATTTACTCGGGATTTCGCTCTAGAACTCGACGCGTGCGACTCCTTGAACTCTCTAAGAAAAGAGTTTTCTTTCCCTGATTTTGCTGGAAAACAGGCACTTTATTTTACAGGTAATTCTTTAGGATTAATGCCTAAAAAAGCAAGAGAATACCTCAATGAAGAATTGGATGATTGGGGAAAATACGGTGTAGAAGGACATTTTCATGCAAAGAGACCTTGGTACAGTTACCATGAGAATTTCACAGATAATATGGCCAAAGTGGTGGGGGCACTACCTCATGAAGTAGTACTAATGAACGGATTGAGCACAAACCTGCATTTAATGATGGTTTCTTTCTACCAACCGACTGCTACGCGATATAAAATACTCTGTGAGACCAAAGCTTTTCCATCAGATCAGTATATGCTGGAAACTCAAGTAAAACAACATGGATTTTCACCTGAAGATGCTGTTGTGGAGTTGCATCCAAGAGAGGGTGAAGAAACAATTCGACTTGAAGATATAAAGGAGGCTATTCATCAACATAAAGACGAACTCGCTTTGGTTTTTATAGGTGGAGTAAATTATTACACTGGACAGCTTTTCGATATGCAAGCCATCACTGAATGTGCACATTCATATGGAATTAAAGCTGGATTTGATCTAGCTCATGCAGCAGGAAATATTCTTCTGAAATTGCACGATTGGAATGTAGATTTTGCATGCTGGTGCACCTATAAATACTTAAACTCAGGCCCTGGGAGTGTCTCTGGAGTATATATTCATGAAAGCCACGCGAGAAATACAGAACTTCACCGATTCGGAGGATGGTGGGGACATGATAAGCAAGAACGTTTCCTGATGAATCCTGGATTCAAACCAATGAATACTGCAGAGGGATGGCAGTTAAGTAATGCTCCTATTTTTAGCATGACCCCTTTACTGGCTTCTTTGGAATTATTCGCCAAGGCTGGAATGGAAAATCTTGCTTACAAAGCGAAAAAACTGACCGGTTATTTAGAGTTTATCGTTGGAGAAATCAATTCAGAGATAGGAAGTCATTTGGAAATTATTACTCCAAAAGAACCTGAAAACAGAGGGTGTCAGCTTTCAATTGTAGCACATGGTAAAGGAAAAGAGCTTTTCGATCAATTGACAGAAGGAGGCGTAATTGCAGATTGGAGGGAACCTAATGTGATACGTATGGCTCCTGTCCCTATATACAATTCTTTTGAAGATGTCTATAAATTTGGAGAAATTCTAAAGGCAAGTCTAAAATAAATTATTCATTATGAAAGGAAGTAAGTTTGCTGTTTTCGGAGTAGGTAAATATGGCTCAGCTATTGCCAGAACCTTAGCTAAAAAAGGAAGTGAAGTTCACGTTTTTGATCTTAGCCCAGAAAAAATTGAGAGTATTAAAGATGATGTAGCATTGGCTGTGTCATTAGACTCCACTGATAAAAAGGCACTCATGGCTCAGGATCTTAATGGATTTGATGCAGCAGTAGTAGCCATTGGAGAAAATTTTGAAGGTGTAATCCTTACTACTTCAAACCTAATGGATTTAGGAGTAAAGAGGATTATCGCCAGAGCTACTGGACACAATCAAGAAAAAATTCTTGCAAAAATTGGTGTAGAAGAAATCCTTCTTCCTGAAGATGAAGTAGCAGACAGTGTGGCGGAAAAGCTCATCAATCCAAACATTACAGCCTTCCTTCAACTTCCCGACGAATACGAGATCGCTGAAATTAAAACGCCAAAGAAAATTGCCAATGAAACTCTGGCATCGTTGCAACTAAATAGCAAGTATCAATTGAACTTAATCACGCTGAAAAGAGCGTTCGAAGAAAAAAAGGATGGTGAATTAATTGTAGAAGAACACATTATTGGTGTTACTAATAGTGAAACAATCATCTATGATACCGATACTCTAGTTGTTTTTGGAACGCTGAAAAATATTAAGCGTTTTATTGAAGTGAACGAATAACCTCTTATCTGATTATAGACACTTGTCCTGCTTTTATCACCCAGTCGGACAATGTTCCCGCCGCATCCCTGATATATTTATATCTTATGAAATAGGAATATGAGTCAACAGGCACATAGTGACTTCCCTTTTCGTCGTTCCCTATCCACGATTCGTTAATATCATTACTCGAAAACACGACTTCTCCCCATCTATCAAATACCTGAATCTCAAAATCGGCTACAAAGGCTCCTTCGGCTTTCCAAACCTCATTTTTCCCATCTCCATTTGGAGTAAAAGAATTGGGCACATAAAGGTAAGAACCGAAGCAAGCATCTACCACTTCTGTAGATATCGTGCTCACGCAACCAAATGCCGAGGTAATATCTACGCTATAAATGCCAGGAACAGTAGCTACTATCGAACTTGAATTTGCTCCAGTATTCCACAAATAGGTGCTTCCCACATTAGTGACATCTAAAACAATCTGTTCGTCATCTGCAGCAAAACATTTGGTTATTCTATCTAATAGGTCACTTGAAGGCAGAGGGGAAAATTGAACCAACACCTCATCTGAATTGGAGCAATTGTCATCATTGACTACAACTACCGAATATATTCCTGAGGTAGTGACTACAATACTCTCAGAGGAAGGGCCCGTATTCCAACTAATATCGCCAATTCCCACTCCTGCAATTAATTCTACCTCTTCTCCTTCACATATGGTCTGATCAGGACCTAAATTCACCTGAGGTATCGGAGACACGTATAGATACAAGCTGTCCATCACACTACATCCTAAATCTGAAGTTATTTCCACGACGTACATTCGTTCCTCTGAGGCAATAATGCTGGAAGTGAACTGCTGCGTATTCCACTCATTGTTGGCATCAGGATAACCTGTATCAAGTGTCACTTGTTCGCCTTCACAAATTTCTAAATCCTCTCCTAAATCAAAATCTTGAAAAATCACCAACACGTCTACGGTATCAGTCTGTTCACATCCATCTTCTGAAGCTGTAACAACAAACTCGTTAGAGGTGTTGTTTACTATTTGAGTATTCTGACTATTTGAATCTATAACCTCCGCACTTGGCTCCCAAGTCCAATCATAAGAACCAGCAACACTAGGGGTGGCAGTTAGACCTATTCCCACGGCATCACAGGTGACTATATCTAACGAAGCTTCAATGGAAAAATCACCTTTTACTTCTATCTGAATTTGTCCTGTGGATACACATCCCGAAATAGTGTCTGTTACTAACACTTCGAAAATATCAGTGGACGTGGGTTGAACAGAGGGATCTTTTGAGTTCAAATCCGAAATATTGGAAAGAGACGACCACTCGTACTTAATGTCATCAGGATTTCCAGTGACGTTAGCATGAACAATTGTTTGATCACCCAAACAAATTTCCATATCATCTGCCGTTACTGATACACTCAAAGGTTGACTTACTATAACATCTACCTGCTCCGTATTGACACATCCTTGACTCGACGTAACTTCAACTCTATAGGTACTCGTTTCTGCGGGTTCGACTATTGGAGAATCACTAAACACAGAAGAGATAGTACCATTATCATAAAACCACAAGTAAGTAAACACTTCATCAATACTTGGGATGACCTCTAATTGCAGTGGTGTACTACCGCATAAAGTAGTATCAGCAGTAATTTCCAAGTTAAAACTCTGTCCAACATCAATACTTAACGAATCTATATAAGTGCACCCCGTACTTAAGTCTGTTACTTCTACATAATATGATTGGTCTTGAGAAGGTGCTACAATAGGATTTTCAATCGCATTGTCTGTCAAAAAATCAATCGCAGGAGACCAGTCATATTCTAACATAGAGTCAGAGAGGACACTCACTGCTACATTATCCAATGACCAATTATCTTCGTTGTTTCCTGAACTGCTAAGCTGTCTCCATCTAAAATACGTAGCTGGTCCAATGGCTCCAACTGGAATTTCAATAGTGTATTGATTCCAACCACTTACCACCACTGAAAAAAATGTTTGAATGGAAGTCCAAGCTGCATTATTAAGAGAATACTCCAAGATCACATCTTCCCCAACCTCAGGAATATCACATGGAAAAGCCCCATCACCGTATTGCAGCGCAAAAGAAACATACCCACCTGTAGAAACATCTACCGGAATAGTTTGAGCGACCCTCTGTCCAGCTCCATTAAAATAGAGCGCATTTCCACTAATAGATCCACATAATGACCCCTGAGATCCATTTTCAATATCTTCCCACAATCCCCAACTAATACCAGGATCAAAATTATCTTGAAATGTCAGTTCATTGATCGCCAAGCTTAACTGGACTTGATCTCCTTGACAAATCTCGTAAAAATTAGCTGCCGCATTTATATTAGACAACTGACCATTCGACACGACAACTTCAACAGAAGCTATGGAGGAAGCAGAGCAACCTGTGGGCGAAGAGACTTCTACCTGATAGGTTGTGGTGCTTAGAGGTGACGCTATAGGATTTCGAATGTTGGGATCTGACAAACCTATAGCTGGTGTCCATGAATAATTATAAAAACTGCTCTCTGGCGCGACCTGAAGATCCAATGCCACACTTTCATACTGACATATTTCAAGAGATGGTAGTAAAATCAATACAGGTGGTGTTGGCACTTCAACGCTAAAAACCTCCTGCTGTTCACAACCAGAAATAGGACTCTCGTATGCCCCTACATATACTCCTGAAACTATTGGCGGGTTAAGCACATACTGATCTCCCCATTCGAGAGTGTCTTCTGGAAAATCTAAATTGTACCAGACAGTATTATTCCCAGGCTCTTGTATAGCCAATATCACCTGAGAATTAGAACAGTAACTTTCCTCTATATCCTCTAATATCGAGGTCTCTGAACTGAATGACCCAACAGAGTAACTATAACTTTCTGAAACTCCTGTCCCAAAAACATAAGCCGTAAACCCATTCGGAGCATCCAACGTATGACTACCTTCCAAAATGTTCAATTGGGCATAACTATGGCTGGGACAACTAGGAAATACTGAAAATACTGATTGGTCAACATAAGCTCCATCTAAAGAAAGAGAACTTATATCTTCCGACCTAACAATAACATTTAAGCCATGATCTGTTATCAGACCAGAAACAACGGTTGAAAATGTCACATTGTTAATCTTCTGACTGGCATCATTTAAAATTAACATGGCTGGATCTCCTGCTCCTGAGCATATCACCCCTTGCATAAATTGTGCTACTAATGAGGGAGCTGAAGTATTCACACAGACTACAGATGATTCTGAATTATACTCTTGGTACTCGCCAGCATTCAATATAAATGGTGGATCATTATTCACAATCACTTGAGTATTATCCTCATGTGCCATCACCCTGTAGGTGTAACTACTTGCAAATTCGTATGGAACAAGATAATATTCCGTACCCCATGTCTCCACTGAGAAATTCTGTTCAAAGATATGATCGCATGCTGGACAAGCCGCTGGAATAGTAGCACATGATGCTCCACTGAAAACTGCAAAAGGACGGCAGGTTCCACTATCTTCAGTGGATTTTACAATCGTTCCTGTTAGATCTTCAGAATCTGAGTATTGAATTATTTGATAAGACTCTCCCCTATTGAGCTGTACATTAAAAGGCACTCCCGCCGGATTTCCATTCTGTGTGGCTACAGAAGGGATGATTTCTATCTCCGTATCATCTTCTGTCGCTACTACTAACAATGCGGATCCATATTCGGGCGATCCGCTTACACCACTATAAGAAATGACTCTATATTCTGTACCCAATGATTGGATAGGTAGAATCTTCGTTCCATCGGCCGTTAACAGGTTAAAATTAATGGCAAATACACTTGAAATATCTTCAGTCTCCACAAGTATCCCTCGAGAAGAAACTAATTGATTCTCGTTCAGGTGTTCTGCCAGGTTATTGGGAACTGTCACCGTTGTAGTAATATTTGCTACTACGGAGAAGCTTTGAGACCAGCCTTGTAATGGAATTGATACAGTCCCAGAAGTATTCACATCAGACGTAATAAACAAATCGAGACTCTCAGTGGGCTCTATTTCATGATTCTCCATAAACCCTACCCAAAACTCAGTGCCTTTAGTTGGAACTACATCCTGCGAAAAAGCATCGTGAAAGCAGAGCAGTAGCATTAACACCAGATAGATTCTGGTCCTTACAAAATGGAGTTTTATGTCGTACATTCTTGACTTCACAAGTACTGTAGATTACGCCAAAGATACTGTAATAGTTGCTTTCGGAGCAATTAGGACAATGATTCGATCAGACTTGAATCACCGTTTTTATCTCAAAAACTCCATCTCCAAGATTATTCCCAGATGAACTCTTGGCTCCAATTAGACCTTATTTCAACCTTTTTAGGGAATTTGTACATCTGTTCAGGTGGAGATTTTAAATCATAATCTCCGGCCGTCCAGGTCCCGTCACCATTGACATCGTCAAAACAATATATGTCTAGTTTACTAGGGAAAATATCACTAAAAAGCACTTTTCGGGTAGAATCAAGTGATACACTCCTAATTTGTTTTCCCACTGCATTTTTAAGAATAATTACTGGATTTTCCATTGGCAACTTGACAGTCAGGCTTAATTCACCTAATTCTCTAATATCACTTACTGAATATTGAAACCTCATGGTATCCATTAAGCTTCCATATTCAGACCTTACCGCTTGAGGGTAAAAGTAGATCGCATAAGATTGGTTTTCTTCAAGAGAAAGCTCCATAGTAAGACCAAATTGATCTCGTTTATTCACTTTAAAATCGTTCACTTCTATGCTATCAGCAATTTTTACTGCAACATAGTTTCGGTCTATGCTTTCAATTGGTTTGGAAGAACTAAAAAACATTTTTTGCCCCTTAATCAATTGTCTTTTCTCTTGACCTTTAAGTATCAATCCTTTCTCCTTAGTATATACTTCAGAAGTATCAATTGGAATTAAGCCAATCGTGTCGATTAAATGAGTGCGATCCGGAAATCTATCATCATACCTATGCACATACACCTCCGACTCATCATTCAGAAAATAAAACAAGGTATCCTTCTCCTCAGTCAAATAATGATCTATTAGAATGCTATCTCCATTGACAAATTGATTGACCGTCATATTTTTCTGAGGTATACTAAAGTCGATCTTATACATTCCCAAAGAATCAGTAGTTTCCTTCGTTATGTATCCTAAATCATTCTCTTCATTGAACAATAACAGACTCAAAGAGTCATAAGTTTCCTGCATGGGCTTTAAATCCAAGAGAGCCTTACTGAAAGCAATATTCTCTTCAGGATTATCATAAAGAAAATTCCCATCCAATTCCTCTAAGGCAAAAAGCTTGTAATTTCCTTTTGGCAGGTACTTAATTTGAAAAGCTCCAGTCTTATCAGTTTGGGCAAAATAAAGAGGCTTGGTGGTTCTAGGCAACGAATCTTCCGGTGAATCATAAAGCATCACTTTCACATTTTCTTTAGGCAACGTACTTTTAGCATCCATCACCATTCCACCAATACTTAGAGAGTCCAGTGCCGATCCAGTACTAAATGCCATGATGAAATTCCTAAGAATATTTCCAGCATTATAATCCTTCACTCCTTCACCAAAATTTAATGAGTAAGTCGTGTTTGGCTTTAACTCATCCTGAAATCGAACCGTTAATGTCTTCTTCTTTAGTGTGATTTCTGGTTTGTTTTCTAAGGTAGGAGAAATGATTAACTGATTCTTGATATCATTTAATTGCACATACTCATCGAACGTTATCGATATGTGATCTCCAGCAAAATTCACAGACTCATTTGATGGGTTTGATTTCACAATTTTGGGTGGCTCATCATCAGGAGCTCCACCAGTAGGGGCTCCAAGTTGCGCACATCGTGAGAGCATTGCAATGCAAAAAAACGAAAGTAAAATGTACTTATAGGTGCTTTTCAAATTCTTTGATTATGCTTGATAAATGGATCCTATCAGTGTCGGTAAAATGATTCAATTCCGAACTATCAACATCTAAAACGCCCCAGAATTCGTTTTCCTTATAGATGGGTAGTACAATTTCTGATTTACTCAGTGAACTACAAGCAATATGACCTGGGAATGCATCTACGTTCGGTACTATTAATGCCTTTTCATCTTTCCATACAGTCCCACAAACTCCTTTTCCCTTCTGAATAAAAGTACATGCCACAGGACCTTGGAATGGTCCTAATTGCATATAATCTTCAGAGACTTTTCTATACACTCCTACCCAAAGCCACTCAAAAACTTCTTTCAAAGCTGCTGACATATTCGCGGAGTTCGCTACCCAATCCACTTTGGAATCAAACAACGCAGCAAGCTGTGTTCGAATTAATTGGTACTTTTCTTCTGTAGTTAGATTCTTCGAATCAAATTCTATTTCTGCCATTACGGGTCAAAGATATAGTCAACACAGCTCATTTCTGAGCTAAAAATTGACTAATTGTTAATCAACAGGGGCTGCCAATGCAAGGACACTCACCAAACATCCTGCCGAAATTAACGGATGAATGCACGCTTCCATAGTCGAACCAGTAGTGACTACATCATCCACTAACAGCACATGCTTTCCAGCGAGTTCCTTCTCCTTCAAAACAAATAAACCTTTGGTATTTTCATACCTACCAAATCTGCTTTTATTTGTTTGTGTGGTGTTTGATGTTGTTCTTCTCAGCGCTCCAAAACTGCTAGGAACATCCGTAATTTCAGAAATTCCTCTGCATATACTATCACACTGATTGTACCCTCTTTTTCTTTTCTTTGAAATATGTAGTGGGACGGGAACAATCACCTCAATTGAACTAAAGAAACCCGTATGAATAGACTCAGAAGCAAACATCCTACCCAACACCTCTCCTACTTCTTGCTTCCCTTTGTATTTCAGCTGGTGCAGCAAGTGCATTGTACTTCCATCCTTGTGAAATTGCAAATATGCCAGTGCCTGTTCTATCTTTACCCTTCCCCAAAAGTGTTTTTCTATCTGATTCCCAGTAGCAGGAAGAAAATTGGTTCTTGGTAACTCTACCCTACAAGTAGTGCATATCACTTGTTCATTCGTCTCTAATGCATCATTGCAACCAGGACAAAATGCAGGATACAATAAAGAATATAAATCCTTGATGGATCTCTTTAGCTGAGGAATTAAGGCTGGCAATAAGTTTAAATTGTTAAATTTCAGAAGTAAATATACATGAATGTCACAAAAGAGAAGAACCTTCCTAGGACAACTAGTAACTGGAGCAGTAGGAGTTGGAATCGGGTTTTTACTCGGAAAAGAAAAAAGTGCTAATACCGTTTCGCAGAACACAACAAGCTCAAAATCAAAAGAAACATTTAAAGATGGGCTTGTAATATCTACTTGGAATCACGGGTTAGCGGCCAATAATGAAGCTTGGAAAATCATATCCGATGATGGAAATGCCCTTGACGCCGCAGAGGCTGGAGTTAAAGTTTCAGAAGCAGATATCACTGGAAGAAGTGTTGGAATAGGAGGAACTCCTGACAGAGATGGGATTGTCACTTTGGATGCCTGCATAATGCCGACATTCCCCACCCTGTTTTGAAAATCGAAATTTCCAACCCGTTTCGCTCAAAATTTAACAAATCAATCTCATCTTGTTAAGCAATTGGTGTTCGAAAGGTGAAAATGAAGTACTCCGTTAGGTCAAAAGAGTGCCAAAAAAGTTAAATTCTCATTTTTTGAAAGGGGGTGGGGAATGTCGGATAATGGATGAAAAAGGAAACGCTGGTTCCGTCAGTTTTCTTCAAAACATCAAGCACCCTATTTCTGTTGCTCGAAAAGTGATGGAAGAAACTCCACACGTAATGTTAGCAGGAGAAGGTGCATTGAAATTTGCCAAGTCTCAGGGATTCATTGAAGAAGATCTGCTGGTTGAAGAGACACGCGCAGATTATAAAAAATGGTTAGAGACCTCTGAATATAAACCCGTTATCAATATAGAAAATCATGATACAATAGGTCTAATTGCTATGGACAAGCAAGGCAATATATCTGGAGCCTGTACCACCAGCGGATTGGGATATAAAATGCATGGCAGGGTGGGTGATTCTCCCGTGATTGGCGCTGGACTATTTGTAGACAATGAGATTGGTGCTGCTACGGCAACTGGTATGGGAGAAGCCGTGCTTAAAACTTGCGGTACATTTCTAGTTGTCGAACTCATGCGTCAAGGGAAATCACCACAAGAGGCCTGTGAGGAAGCCGTAAAAAGAATCGCTGCCAAACAGGACTATAAAAATTTTCAAATAGGGTATATCGCCGTCAACAAAGCTGGAGAGGTCGGAGCCTATTCCATACATTCAGGATTTGATTATGCTATATCCTCAAATCCGCAGGTCCATAATTTTGATTTCACAACCCTTTAACAGGGTAGTTTTTTTACCACCTCAAAGAGGTTTGGGTCTAAGTTTTTCTTTGGAAATGTCACTTTTTGGTTGAGGTGATGCTGGAATTACGTGTTGATATTAATGTGAATCCAAGCCAAATACACCAGCAACCACAACTATCTTACAGTCAGCAGGTTATGTTTTAGGGGTGAAACCACCAATCCCAAGATGTGATTTTCCGTTCTTTTTTTTGGCTAAATCAGCTGAGGATAAGGTTTGTCAGTGTACAGTTTTAAGATTTTTTGCCTTGCTTTTTTGATCCATTTAAAGGGGACAACAACGAATCTGAAAATAAATTTCTTCATCCTAAAGGTGGGCTGGATGAAGGGAACTTTCTCGGCCATTTGATTCACAATGTGGAGATAAAAGTTCCTGCACATTGCCATGATAATCATAAAAACAGTGTTTTCTTCTAAAAAGGAGAAGGGGAGATTTTTCCATCCAAAATCATTATTCATCTCATCAAAGATTCTTTCTGCTGCTCCCCGTTGATTGTAATAATCAATAATTTCCCGATCGATGGTTTTTATATCATTGGTAATGATGGCTCTGTAAATGAAGTGATCCTGAAATTCTATATCGGCTTGTCCTGTCTTGTTGGTTTCTCTTTGAATCACATATCGGTACTTCTTCTCTTTTCCAAAAGGAGCATAAAGAATGCTGCAAACTTCAACGTCAATATTTCCAATTTGTACCCTTTCCCATTTTTCAACCTGTCTGACCTGCTCTGATAATTCCCCACATCGTTGTGCCCTGACGTAAAAGCGTTTGCTGTTGGATTCAATTACAGACAAAATATCGCTGGAAAAAGATCCGCAATCCATTCTACTTCGGTCGATTTTAATGTTTCTACTTTTGAGTAGGTCGTAAGCGCTTTTGAGTGTTTCGGCTTGTTTGTACTTGACATTGCTATTGCCATTCCTGTTTTCAAAATGGACTATATGTCTACCAATTGTAGATACTCCTGGGAAATAGCCATGCTTCATTTTGTAGCTCTTTTTTGAGTCGTATTTCTCACAAGGAATAAATTGATTATCGTAATCAAAGTCATAATATTCACTAGGAATCAAAGACTTTGTCTTTAGTAAAAGATCTAAATTCAGTTCATTTAATTTGGAATGCTTACTAAATTCATGCACCGTATTAGAATTGCTGACAAAAATCTCTTTCTCTCCCGATAAGCCTTTCTGAACGCGAGCCAATGTGTCAGCAGAACAACTATTTACATCTAGGGTTTGTTCTAAATCTCTTTTCAGATGTTCTTCAATATCCTCAGCGCAGTCACCGCCAGCAAAAAACACTAACCAAAGATTTTTAATCACATCGGCATAACTATATCGTGACTGAAGAGGTCTTGAACCCAGGTGTTCGTTGATCAACTTTTCCAGACCAAGATCTGTAAAATGCTTTGAAATAAAATTAAGCCCTCCAAAAGAACCGATTTGTTCGGTTGAAATTGTACTTTTCATCTGCAATGGTATTTTCACCTAATTAGGTGAAAATATTCTGAATCAGAAAGTCCTTCAAGCATTAGTTTTATAGGGGTTTTCTGTTTCTTCTTTTTTTGACCTGCGGATTTAAGGGATATATAAAAATGGAAAGAATCACTTAGTTCAGGTGGATAGTTTGGTAGAGTAGTAACAGCTTTACATATCCAAAAATATCTTTAGACAAAAAAAGTCTAATTCGAATGTTGGTATTGAATAATGAGATTTTATCAATTTACTTTGATTGTGAAGAAGAATAACGACATATTCCTACATTAGCACAAAATAATTCAACTCATGATACATGCTATCGTAGCCATTTTAGGAGGAATCATCGCAGCTTCTCCGTTGATCATTTCAAAAAGACCAACCAGCGGTGGTTTTATCTCAAGTATATCTGAGTATAAAGGGTATATAGGTGTGGCCTTAACTTTTTGGGGAATCGTTGGCATTATCCGCATTCTATCCAATGGATTTGCATATGCAGGTGGAATTATTGGCACCTGCATGTACATTGCAGAGTTTGTGGTAGGTTTTTTACTGGCGTACGAACTGATCCAAAATTATCTGTTGAAAAATAATGCTAGAGCCACAGAAATAGGACGCAATATGAAGAAAGGATTGTCTCAATATCAAGTTCCTGCAGGAATCGCACTCATTGTCATTGGAGTTCTTCGAATATTATTTTAGGGTTATCGAAAGGCTTATATCATATATGCTTTTTAAAAAAAGCTTCTAACATCTTCCAAGCTTCTTCATAACCTTCTGTAGATTCCCACAACCCCCTAGAGCCGTGAATTCCTTTTGTTTTAGGAAGATGAGATACCTTCTCAGAAGTAACAGCCTCATAAATAGCCTTCCACTGTCTTTCCTCATTCTTAGCAGAACTAATGAAAACAGGGCACTTTACCTCTCCTGCAAATGACTGAATGTTCTTTTGGTCAATTTCAAAGTATTCACCAGGTGAAAAAGCCACAATTGCATCTAGATCCGACATTTCCCACCCTGTTTTGAAAATCGAAATTTCCAACCCGTTTCGCTCAAAATTTAACAAATCAATCTCATCTTGTTAAGCAATTGGTGTTCGAAAGGTGAAAATGAAGTACTCCGTTAGGTCAAAAGAGTGCCAAAAAAGTTAAATTCTCATTTTTTGAAAGGGGGTGGGGAATGTCGGCTAGATCATCAGAATGCTTCACAGCCAACACAAAAGTCAGTGAAGCCGAATAGGAACTTCCCCAAAGAATTATCTTTTGAGCTTTCATATCATTCTTCACATAATTAATGGCTGCCTCAACATCAGGAATGGCATCAGGATAACTGGTTCCTTTCCTTGCTTTCTCAGCTTCTATAGCCGTCTGATTTTTGACTCCATTCACCTCACTCCCTGAACGTTGATCTATGGCAATACAATTAAATCCGAGCTGAGTTAATTTTGGTGCAATCTCTCTATATTCTCCTCTACTAAAACCAGCCTGATGGCACAGTACAATCCAAGGAGCACTCTCATTCTTGATGTAAACTTCGGCTGTGACTGCCAATCCATCCTCAGCACTGAGAGTTACTTTTTCAAAATCTGAAGTGGTCATTGAATTCTCAATCAACTCGTTTGAATCTGTTTTGCGTTCAGACTCCGGTTTTTGAGCGCAGCTAAAGATCAAAATGATCACACTTGTTATTATAATCTCAATTCTCATTTGCTTGTTCTTTCCCAAATATTTGTCGTTCCTGATTTTTCAGGCATCATTCCTACTATCATTTCTAAATATGTATCTTCTGTCATACCTGAGCTCTCTATTATTTGGTTAAAAGGGGCCATAGAAACATCAAAAACGGAAGTGAGGTCAATTTTCCATTGATCGTTTTCTTTATAGAAGTGAAAACCAAACGGGGCCTCTTCTTTTCCTTGTCTAATTCTTGAATCTGCAAAATCCCCATCTACGTCTATAGAACCAAGCTCTGCATTCATCACTCCATTCTTGCCTATCATATCATTGTTAACCGCATAAACTATCAACTCTTCTCCTGAGAATTTGAGTATGTCGTCTACAGGAGTTCTATATCGCACAGCAAGAACCATCAATTTGTCCATTAAATTGAGTGAACTTACCTCAGCAGAATCAAGATTCTTACAATTTTCTAAGACTTGAGAATAGTAGTTGACCGTTTTAGAATTGACCTGCGCTAATGCATCTTCTCCATTCTCAGAAAGCAGGGCTGTCCTGTACAATTCAAAACAATTTTTAACGGCTTTTATCTCTTTCTTCTGAGAAATGGCAACCGATGAAATAAACACTAAAGCAAAGAGTAATATGGTTCTATTCATATCTAATTATTAAATCTGCTCTAATTTAGCTTTTTCTCGCATTCCACTTTTAGAGCAACGTTCATTTCTTCAAATGAAGATTTTGTCTCTTCAAGCAACTTCTTTTTAAAAATAGGCACAAGTACCCCTCGAAAGGATTCATTCTGATGAAATGTGGTTGTCCCATCCTCATTGGGTTCTAAAATAAATTGATGTTCTCCATCAAATAGTCCCTTGAACCATAGCTTCCCCAACCATCGAAACTCACGATTCTCTTTCATCTCCTTCACAATAGGTTTGAACTTCATTCCACCAAGTTCTATGTTGAGCATTTCTCCTATCTCTCTACTCCCTGAGATGTGCTTAATAAAAGGGTTCCATTGAGGATGATAATCGAAATCCATTAATACGTCCCATACTTTATCTGGAGCAGCTTGAATGTGAATTTGAGTAGTTAATTTTAGTGACATTTTATCTGTTTTTTAATTATGTCACAAAGTTCATATGAGTTATGTTCATCTCACTTGATCTATATCAAGAAATGGTTTTCTTTCGAATTCTACTCAAAGTTTCTGGAGTCATTCCTAGCATGGAAGCCAAATATTGGAGCGGCACCTCATTGAACAATGACTTTTTATATTGATACAATTCTAAATAACGCTCTTCAGCTGATTTTGATAAAAAAGAATGCACCCTATCTTCCAGAGTTACAAAACATTTAGACAAAAAAAGCTTCTCAAGCTGATTCCAATTCTTAACTACATCTCCAATTCTATCAAAATCAGTCTTAGAAATGACATACACCTCACTATCGGTTAATGCCTGAATATTCCATCTAGCTGGATTATCAAACATAAAGCTTGACAGATCCGTAGTGAATTCTCCTGAAGTAGAAATCCATTGAGTAATTTCTTTCCCATCACTGTTCGCATAAATTCTTAAGAAGCCACTTTGGACAAAACCAATTCGGCTGCAGTATTTATCTGTTTTGGTAAAAAAATCCCCTTTGAAAATACCCAATCGTTCAAATTTAGAAGCGACCAATTTCGCCTCCTCCTTTCCCAGTTCAAAGTAACTATTGATATATCCTACTAGTTCTGACATTAGCTGAAAAGTGCTTTTTAAGAATGATTAGTAAATGTAGACAAGAATTTTTTTTGGTTTAGTTATGGATGTTGTTTTATATATTGTATTGAATAACACAGAATGAACAATAAACTTACAATTGTATTTGCCATAATTATTTATTTAATCTCATGCAAAAAACTTGATTATAGAAATAAGTTCGTTGGAACTTATAATGTTGAACGTTCAATTGAAACCCACATTTTAGACTCTCCTCTGATTGTTATAGATACTACTGATTTCTATTGTAGCGATCTTTCAATTCATGGGAAAAATAGCATCTCTATCACTGGGCAGAATGGTTCAGCTGTCACATATGAATTGGACAAGAATGGAGACATCATTAAGTGTGGTGATACAATTGGAAAATGTACATCTGATTATTTTCTTCTTGAGTACGACGATAATCTATGTGCTCCTGGTCCGATAGGGGCGTATTATTATATCACTATCAAAGGGAATAAAAACTAACATTCACTTGACATTTCCTTTATCATCCAATGTTAAATAGGGGTTAAAAGCCACTTCCCATAAATTCTTATCTGGGTCAGCTCCCATACTCTGTAAATACTCTGATGAAGCACTTAACCAATAGTCGGCAACCGATACAATGTCTGAGGTCTGAATTTCTCTAACAGATAGTCTCAATTTTCCTATATTTTCTACTTTAAAACAATTGATTCTTAACAGATTCCATTATCCCATTTAGGGATAACTCAATATTTCTGTTAATTTAAAGCAATTCTAACTAATACATAATATAATGGAACATATGAATTGGCTCTCCCTAGTACTGGCCGCGGGTGTACGACAAATTTCCTTCAAGCGGCTTTTCTTGTTAAATCCTTGATTTTGTGCCATGTATTGCTTTTGTAAGCAACTCGAAGGTTAGCGATTTGCTGGAAGCCAGGTGTAGTCCATCGTTGACCACTTAGTTTCATCCGTTTTTGCAGTACGTTTCTATGAGCAGATTCGATTGCTCCTGAACCAATCAACAAGCCTCTTTTTAGAAAGACATTGTAGCGCATTCTTTTACAATTTCGATTATAGTACTTAATGAGCTGTTGCCTTTTTTCTTCCGTTTTTTTAGCTCTGCTTGGAGACAGTTCTTTCAAATTTAGGATAACGATCTCTATATCATCCTCTAACATAATCTGGCTTTGTTCTTCTATCCATTGACTTCGCTTGTTCTTACTTCCAAAGTACTTTTTGGCAAATTCGCACAAATGCTCTTTTGCATGATAAAAGTCAAGTATTTGGGTGGCGTCTGGATAGATGGCATCAGCCCATTTCCAAATCCATTTTGCTCCATCCGCTACAATAACTAATGACTTAAGTTGGTCAAGGTAATATTCGAATTTTGGCAAAAACTCTTCATGAGTACCTAGATGGGCTACATATTGAGAGTCTGTAATCATGTTTCTTTTATTTGATATTTCAACCTGATCGTTGGCTTTGAAAATTCGCCCAACCTTGACTTCTTTCCATTTTTGCTCACGTGTCAGAAACATCGACCCATCTAACATAGCATAATGTAACTGTCCTCGTTCCTCTTGGGCATAATTCTGGATACCTCCTTCTTCTATCCTTTTAGCATCTTGCTCTTCTATAAGCTCTCCATAATAGTGACTAACACGCTCTATTTGTTTGGCATTTATACTGACTCCTTTCAATTTCAAGAACAGCTCTTCTGCTTCTGTAAAAACCATATGCTGACCAACATAACACATTAGCTCTTGGGCATAGCTACTAATGCTAAATGAGGAGGAACTCTGGCCTAGTAGATGGTCTTTTCTCATCTCTATTTTTCCAAAACTGGTCTGGACTTTTTTTTTAAGTTTTTGTTTTCTGAAAATTCCCCTACACTACTCTGTAAAACTTCTTGTCCAACCTTTTCCATCATTGCTGCATATGTTTGTTCATAATCATGTCCGTTATTGATTCGATTGGAATTGTTTTTCCATTCTTCGTAGAGTCTATTGAAAATTTGAACTGGAGTCTCTGTTGTCATAGTATAGAGGTCTGTCGTTTATTAAAAAACATAATCTTAATCGTTATTTAAACAAACTCTTAAAACCAATAGTTTAATTACAAACTGGCAATTGTGAAATTTGTCGTACACCCCTGGCCGCACTAGTACCCATGATTGTGGGATTTATTTATTATCACAAATCTCTGTTCGGAAAAGTATGGATGGAAACATTGGGATTAACAGATGAAAAAATTAAAGAAGCAAACATGGGGATGACCATGGGAATTTCTTTAGTGATGGCATTTTTAATTGCCTTCTTTATGACTGGTTTCTGCAATGGAACAGGACAGGAAGACGCCTTTGACACCTTTAAACACGGTGCAGCACATGGCGTCATCATCAGTCTCTTTTTCGTTATCCCTATTTTCATCACTAGAGGATTATTTGAGCAAACTTCCTGGAAAAATATATGGATCAATGCTGGATATTGGATCATCACCCTTGCCCTTATGGGTGGAATAGTTGATGCGATGAATACTTGGCCGAATACTGCCGGAGGAATGTAAAAAACAATATTATTCAGCAAAAAGGCTTTCAGAAAACTGAAAGCCTTTTTTGTACTGCGCTTTTAGAGTCAATTAGATGGCTCTCATTCGATTATTTCGTTTGTTATGTTCCACCTCTGCCAAACCTAACTCCTCCATCAACGGTGGAATATACATCCCAAACCTTCCTCGAAAATTCTTCTTCAACCCGTACCAACTACCTACAGGATTTTCCTCAGACCTTCCCCAATGTTCTATCGTTCCCTCTTTTGTCTCTACCTTCTCATCTTTGCTTCCTAAAAGCATCCAGTCTCCATGTTCTTTCAACATAGCATGTAGATCTTCCAAACACCTATATTTATAATGCAACACTGTTTTTCCTACCGTACAAACGATAATTTCTTCTCCATCTTTTTCATCTACATACATTTCATAATCAGAAGACAAAGGCGGTGTCTTTAGTTTCCAAGGGCTGTCTTTTGTTCTTTTTTCCATTCTTATTTGACTAAAATTCAATCTTGTAGCTAAATGTAGGAAAAAGCCCTGTTTGAGTCGTTTTCATGATCTGATTACTATTTGTACTGAAGTATTCGTATTGCGGATTCTCTCTATTGCCAACATTTTGAATGTTCAAGGAAATACTATGCGTTTTATTCTCTGCATTAATCTTGTAACTAAAACCTAAATCTAATCTCATATAAGTTCCGGCCCATCCTTCTAGAAACTGATCGGTTTTGCGGACTGTTCTTTCTTCAGCTATTGATGCCTCTAAATCAATCGGGGTTACTCTATTTCCACCAGCCAGTGCATACTTCGCATTGATTCCAAAAATATTCTTGTCATTTGCTCCAATGGACCATTCTTTTCCTCCTAAAACATTTAACTGAAACCTCCCATTGAATCTGGTATTGTAGGTTTTTCCATCTTTAGGGACAAACTTCGAATCATAAAACGAGCTGGTCACCATAAAGTAATATTGATCTGAGAAGAATTTTTCTAGTGTTAGATCAATACCCACATTAGTTCCCGTTCCATCTGCCACTGCCTTATCAATTCCTATAATGTCCCAAATATCTGTAGCATTGATTAAAGAAATTTTGCTACCTGCTACATCCTGAACTGGAATGTCATATAAGTATTGATAATACACTTCGGATTTCAATCGCAGCTTCGGATTAAATACATAATCATATCCAAGTACCGCGTGAAACGCCTTCGATAATCCCAAATTATTCTTTGGAGAAATAATTGGGCCATCAGAGAAACTGCCTTCGAAAGTGTATGCGGCTAAATGTTCCATTTTACTATGAAGTCCAGCTGAAATAGCTAGGGTTTGTTTTGGGTTGAACTTCCATTGCAATGCCGCTCTAGGTTCTATAGAATTCTTATTATTGAGAGTCATCTGTGTGTAATGAACTCCCGTATTTAACGTCAACACATCAGTGATTCTATGTTTTAAATGAGCAAATCCTTGAATCAGTCCAGAACTACTCTCGTTATCAAAATACCTTGTACGAGTAACTCCTAGAGAGTCGTATTGATCCCATTCATATTTAAAGCCCATTTGACTTGCTATTCCTCCTATTCTGATAGTACTCCTAGCATTCAGTTTTCTAGTATATGTAGTACTAATTCTGTAAGTGGTGCTTTGAGTATCCTCTATATCTTCAGGGATT
This sequence comes from Flavobacteriales bacterium, assembly GCA_965224545.1. Lineage (GTDB taxonomy): Bacteria > Bacteroidota > Bacteroidia > Flavobacteriales_D > Sanyastnellaceae > ASP10-05a. Next base: position 1,738,527 of record CBDCZM010000001.1, read on the forward strand.
TTCTTATAATCTGAAAAAGGATCCAGACTATAGTCTGATTCTTCCAAGCGTTCATAGGAACCCATTACCACCGTTTTTAGATAGCTGTTATTCTTCATCAAGATATTGTGAGATAACCCTAAAGTTCCTACTTGTTGTTTTTCGTAGAAACCATATGAATCATCGTCGAAATCCACCCAAAGAGTACTGTCCGCATCTGGAGCTTCCACAGCTTCATTGATCCCACCCAATCCAAATAAAGAGAACGTCCCTAGTTTCCTAGAAGGCATGTTAATTTTAAAGGATAAATCCTGATAAGCTGGTAGAATATCGCCCGTAGGGCTTATCCCTAATTTATCTATCATGGCTAATGTTGAGTATCTATAGTTCGCCAAATAGGAAGTGTTAGATCCTACAGAAAGTGGACCCTCTGTGGCTAATTCCACTCCAAGAAGTCCAAACTGAAATGAGTGTTCTCTCTTTTCAGTATTTCCTGTTCTCATTTTTAAATCAAAAACACCTGAAAGTGCATTTCCGTATTCCGTAGGAAAAGCACCAGTATAGAAATCTGAGTTTGTCAGCGTAGTGCTACTGAGCATGCTTATTCCTCCTCCTGAATTCCCCATGGCACCAAAGTGATTGGGATTTGGAATTTGAATCCCTTCTAGTCTCCACATTACGCCACTCGGAGAGTTTCCTCGAATAACTATTTCATTGAATAAGTCATCTGTAGCCCCTACAGATACTCCTGCATAGTTCAATGCCATTCTAGCTGGATCTGACAAACTCGCGGCGTACCTACTGGTCTCCTCTATGGAGAAACTTCTCGCACTAACCGTCGCCATTTCATTGATCGGTTTGGTTTTATCTTCAGCAGAAACCACCGCCTCCTCCAAGGATAAAGTAGATTCAGTCATTTCCAAATTCAACACCAATTCCTTTCCAGAAGTGACAAGAATACTGTTCATCATTATAGCTTCGTACCCTATAAATGTTACCTCAAAATTGTGTCTCCCAACAGGAACTTCTGAAAACGAAAACTTACCATTGCTATCAGCAGTGGTAGACACTTCCGGCGATGTGGTCGTAATATAAACATTTGCCCCTACTAATGGAGTTTGAGAATCACTATCAATCAGTACTCCTTTAACTGTCTGAGTATAGTCTTGCGCATTGCAATAATCTGAGGAGAAAGTCATCATTGAGATGACAGCAATAAATAGTGATTTCATCGATAGAATGGTCCTACAACTGCTGGTAAGACGTGGTTGAAAGGGGAATGTTACAGACCTCATGGCTAGGTTTTTAAATTAGTATGCCACAAAGACAGCCCCTTAAAAAGAAGGTTGCATTTTTTTTCAAGAAAAGAGAAAAATCTAACCTTGAGACTCTCTTAAATAAACCGCTAACATCTTCTCTATCAGCTCATCTTTACTTAAATGATCTACCTGAAGCTTAAATTCATTTCGGCTCTCTTGATCTAAATTTTCAAATGAAACTGGCTTTTCTTTGGCTATTTTTCTAGCCCAAAGTATCGCCTTATTTAGCAATTGATCTTTTTCACTTGGGAGTGGTAATTGAGTAAGCTCAAATTGAAGCCCCTCCTGAATCTCTAGTAGTTTTGGCTTTTCTTCTTCAAATACAATCGTAAGACAGATTCCAGTTTTTCCAGCTCTTGAGGTTCTTCCACTTCTGTGCAAATACGAATCTTTTGTATCTGGTAAATGATATTGAATTATATAAGAGACATCCTCTATATCCACTCCTCTGGAGGCCACATCTGTAGCCAATAAAATGTTTATATGCCCTTCTCTAAACTGATCCATCACCTTGTTTCTCAATCCTTGAGGTAAATCGCCATGAATCGCTCCACTTTTAAATTTATTGGCCGAAAGCTGCTTGTACAGTTTCTGAACTCCTGACTTGGTTCGGCAGAAGACAATTACTTTCTGATCTCCGAATTTGGCTAGAAAATGGAGCAGTACACTCAATTTCGCTTCAGGAATTAGCTCTACGTATTGATGCTTAATTCCCTCATTTGTTCTTTCAGGAGTTCCAATTTCCACTTCTTTAAGATCGTTTGTCAACAAACTCTCTACTATCGTTTTCACTTCTGCAGGCATCGTAGCAGAAAACAACCAAGTGGAAAAATCTGAATCAACATTGGAAAGAATCTTATCAATATCGGCTTTGAAGCCGGTCAGTAACATTTTATCCGCCTCATCTATGATTGAATATCTCAGCGCAGATAAATTCACCATTTTTCGTTCTAACAAATCCATCAACCTCCCAGGAGTTGCTATAATAATTTGAGTTCCTTCTTTTAACTCTTTTGTTTGAGATTTTAATGAAATCCCTCCATAAATAGCAGCAATGCTCACGTCAGGCATGAACTCAGCCAATTGGTTTAACTCCTTTCCTATCTGTTCACACAATTCTCGCGTAGGAACAATGACAGCCGCTTGAATTTTTCCTACTGAAGCATCTATTCGCTGCAACAATGGAATTCCATAAGCAAAAGTCTTTCCTGTACCAGTGGCTGATCTGCACACAAAATCACCATCGTGTTTCAACAATAATGGAATCGTTTCTGACTGAACCTCAGTAGGCTCATGAATTTCTTTTTGCTCAAGTACTTTGAGAATACCGGCGTTAATATGACTTGGAGAAAATAATTTCAAATGATCCTAAATTAAAATGGATTAGTAGCCCAAACTGTTACTTCTGGAATGAATCCTCTGTTATCCATTTCTATTACTGAGCAGATAGTGTGACCTATTTCTGAGGGGGATAGCTTATTCGACTCTTCAGGTTTTTCTTCCCTTGAATCTACATTAAAGGCTGTAGTCACTTCACTTGGGTTGACTAGACATACTCTAATATTGTCTTTTCTTAATTCAGCCTGCCAACATTGAGTCATGGATCTCACAGCAAACTTAGAAGCAGCATATACGGTCCCTCTTGCAAATCCTCGTTGACTCGCTGTAGAGCCTATGTTGATAATCGTTCCTGATTGTACCGTCTTCATCGGCTTTACGAGCTCCTGTGTGAGTAGCGCCAATCCAAATACATTTGTATTGAAGACTTTATTAAAATTATCTGGAGTAATCTCTCCCAAAATTGGAAAATCACCTATTCCTGCATTGTTCAATAAAACATCAATTTTTCCTTCCAATTTTTCCAAACATTCAGCGGTTTTTCCAGGAATTGAATCTAAATCTGAAATGTCAAAAACTACCGAGTCAGCACCAATTTCCTTTGCTGAAGCTTCTAACGACTCTTTATTTCTTCCAGTAATAACTACTTTGGCTCCCTTATTCACAAGTTGTCTAGCCGTTTCTTTTCCAATTCCAAGACTTCCTCCAGTAACCAGAATATGTGCGTTTTTGATGTTCATTTTTTGTAAAATTTTCCTTCTGCAAAACTAAGGTTAGTTTCCCTTCCATCTACTTCAACTACTATCTCAAAAGGAGCACTTTCGGGATAAATGTCGGTCGGAAACCAGCTATCTTTTATCTTATTGTTTAACAGCAAGAACATTCCGTGTTCATCTCCATTAGTTCCAAACCGATACCTGTCCCCTGTCCAAAACTTAGATCCAGTATGTTGCTCTAAAAACGAATTCATCTCTTCAACATTAGAAGAAGGGGCTCCGATTTCATTTACATTAAGAATCTGCTGTTCTGAGAAGGGCCCATTCAATTCATTCTTCAAATCAAAGCGGGCAATAACTCCGCGACATTTCCAACTCCATCATAAAAATAAATAGACTCCGCATCCCACATACTTGTAGGTTCCACTATTCTTGAACCATCAACCATTATTGGCTCTAATCTAGCCTCCAGCCACTTTAATGATTCTTTGACCTTATTAGATGGGATAAGAAAGCAATAGTGATACTTATGAGTTTCGGAACTTCGCTTAAAAGTAAGCTTGGTATGACCAACTTGAACCGAAAACATGGTTTCGTCATGAGACTCCAAGCTAAATCCTAGAGTTTCTTCAAAGAACTTTTTCTGTTCATCAAGGGCTTTTGCAAACAATACCAATTCCTTTATTCTCAACTAATTCAAACTTTCAAACACTTGCCAAAAATCGTGAACTTTTCCTATAGAAATTAAACAATTTGGACCAATCAACGCTTTTATATGATCTAATTGCTGTAACTTTGCATCGTCCAGTAGGATAATTGTTCTTTTTATAACTTATCAAGAAAGGTGGAGGGATAGGCCCTGTGAAACCTTAGCAACCCTTAGTGAAAACTATGAAGGTGCTAATTCCATTCCGAATACGCGGAAAAAGATAAGTCGAAAGTAGACACACCTAGCCTCTTTTGACCGTTCTGGAAAATGAGGCATTCATTTCCATACCATTCTTGATTAATTGACAACACAAGAATGGAAATTTCATTACATAAAACAACACAAGATTTTCAGTTTAAAGCTGAAAATAAAACGGCATCCGTAGACATCTGTGCCTCAGAAAAACTAACTCCAAATGGAGAAGGTTTTAGGCCTACAGAACTGCTCTTGGCAGGGTTAGGAGGATGTCTTTCCATAGACATTCAAAATATTCTCACGAAGCAAAGAGCCCCTCTTAAAAAGTTTTCTATGAAGATAAGTGGAGAACGAGAGGAGGAGATTCCTCATGTTTTCAAATCCATTCAGGTAGAAATCGAACTAGACGAAAAACTGGATATCTCAAAAACTCTAAAGGCAGTAAAATTGGCAACGGACAAGTATTGTACTGTTTACAAAATCTTAAGCGCCACATCAAAAATCAACATTACTTATAGACTGATTTAATAATTATGAATTTTGAAACCCAAGCCATTAGGCTCCAATCTGAGCGTACACATCAAAAAGAACATGCTGTACCTCTTTATTTAACTTCTAGCTTTACTTTCGACAGTGCTGAAGAAGGGGCCGCTATTTTTTCTGGTGAACAAGAAGGAAATCTGTATTCAAGATTTTCTAATCCCAACACCGATGAGTTTATACAGAAAATGTGTGCTCTTGAAAAATGTGAAGCAGGTATAGCTACAGCTTCCGGGATGGCCGCCGTCTTTACATCACTGGCTGCCACTTTAAAATCTGGAGATCATGTGATCGCGGCAAGTGCCATTTTTGGAAATTCTAGATACATCTTATCTCAGATTCTTCCAGGGTATGGAATTGAATGCACATTCGTTGAAGTAGACACTAATGAAGCATGGGAAAAAGCGGTGCAGCCAAATACAAAACTTCTATTTGTAGAAACACCCTCAAATCCTACACTAAAAATTGCCGATTTGAAGTTTTTAGGTGACTTATGCGAACAGCACAAACTCATTTTTGCTGTCGATAATTGCTTTGCAACGCCATACATTCAGACTCCAGTAGATTTTAAGGCACATTTAGTCATTCACTCTGCCACTAAGTATATCGATGGGCAAGGAAGAGTTCTTGGAGGTTGTATTGTAGGAACGGAAGAACATATAAAAAAATGCTATGATTTCATTAGAAGAACCGGAGCATCACTTTCTCCATTCAATGCTTGGATTCTTTCTAAAAGTTTAGAAACCCTAGCTCTGAGAATGGAACGACACAGCTCCAATGCGGAAAAGGTAAATGAATACCTCAAACAACATGATGAAATCAATTACACCATCTATCCATTAGACAAAGATTCTGAGAATTACGAGTTGGCAAAGTCTCAAATGAAACTCGGTGGAGGGCTTGTCGGATGTGAAGTAGAAGGAGGAAAACAACGTGGAGCCAAATTTCTAAACTCGCTAAAAATGCTTTCACTGACAGCAAATCTTGGAGACTCCAGAACCATTGCCACACATCCAGCCTCAACTACCCATTCCAAATTACCGGAAAATGAGCAATTAGAGGTAGGAATTACTCAAGGATTCATCCGGTTTTCTGTGGGATTAGAGCATGTAGAAGACATAATTAAAGATATAGACCAAGCCTTAGAAGCATCGAAATAATGAGCAATACAAAACACTTTCAACCTGAAAAACCTCTCTTGTTAGAGTCCGGAGAGCAAATAGATAATTTATCCATTGCCTATCACACATTTGGTCAGTTAAACGGAACTAAAAATAACGTGGTATGGGTGTTTCATGCCTTAACTGCTAATTCAAACGCGATGGAGTGGTGGAATGGACTATTTGGAGAAAACGATTATTTCAATCCAAAAGATCATTTTATTATTTGTGCCAATGTATTAGGGTCACCTTATGGAAGTACTGCCCCACAAACCAAGGATTTTCCTGTATTCTCCGTGAGAGATGTGGTGAGCGCACATTTACTTTTAGCTCAGCATCTAAACATTGAAGAGATCAATGTGGCCATTGGAGGATCATTTGGAGGGAATCAAGCTTTAGAATTTGCTTATTCATTCAAAGGTGTAATCGATCGTCTGATCTTGATTGCCTCCTGTTCTCGAGAGTCTGCATGGGGAATAGCTGTTCATGAATCTCAGCGATTGGCGCTGGAATCCGATCCAACTTTAGGGCAACCAAATGGAGGGATCTCAGGTATGAAAGCAGCTCGATCGCTGGCAATGCTAACCTACAGAACGTCTGACGCATTCATCGCTACGCAAACAGATGGTGAAGAAACATTTGAGGACTTTAAAGCGTCTTCCTACATCCAATATCAAGGAGATAAGTTTACCAAAAGGTTTGATGCACTCAGCTATTACTACCTATCTAAATGTCTAGACAGACATAATATTGGGCGAGGGCGAGGCGGAGAATCCCACGCACTTTCTAAAATTAGCATTCCTACATTAATTATAGGAATTGAATCAGATGTGCTTATTCCAGTGAGACTTCAAGAATACATGAATGAACATATTCCTAATTCGGTATACAAACAAATCTCTTCCAATTTTGGCCATGACGGGTTTCTTGTAGAGACAAAAAAAATAACGAAAGAAGTCAGTTCATTCCTCAATAAGAGAGAAGAAGCGAACGACGAAGAGAAAAGAACAGTTCTCAAATTCGGAGGGAAGTCATTGGTGAATGGAAAACCCATTCATAATGTAATCGATATTGTACGAAAGGAAAGTCAACTTGGACCAACGACAGTAGTCGTTTCAGCTCGAGGAAACAGCACAGATATACTGGAAATTCTTTATGAAAAAGCACTTAAAAACGAAGATTATTCTGAAGAATTAAAAGCACTTTTCCAGCTTCAGTACTTACCCATACTTGATTCTGACTTAACTGAAGAGAAGAAGTATTTATCGGAGAAACTACACGCGATTTCGGTACTTGGACTTGGGTCTGATCAGATAAAAAATGAGGTAATGGCTTTGGGGGAATTAATGTGCGCCAAGAGTATCGCAGCCGTGTTAAATGATCAAGGACTTAAAGCTGTGTTCAAAGATGCAAGAGAAATTATCAAAACCATCGATGGGGTGGTGAATTTAGATCTGTCTAAAGAATTGACGAATGAATATTTTGGAACTTTGTCATTAGATGAAATTCCTGTTATTACCGGATTCATCGCAAGAGATCAATTTGAAAAAACGGAAACTTTAGGTAGAAATGGTTCAAACTACAGTGCCACTCTCGTCGCTTCGTTTATTCAAGCCAAAGAGGTTCAAAACTGGACGAACATTGATGGAGTGTACACAGCGAGTCCAAAATATGTACAAAATGCCTCTAAAATTTCATCATTAACTTATAAGGAAGCACATGAACTTGCCAACTTTGGTGCAAATATTCTTCACCATAAAACGATTCAGCCACTAATCAAACACAGCATTCCTCTAAAGATATTGAATACCAATAATCCTTCTGGAAGTGGAACTTATGTTTCCAAAACCAAGCAGGGAAAAGGAATGAAAGCGGTGTCTGTAATTGAAGATGTTGCACTAGTGAAAATAGAAGGATCAGGCTTACATGAAAAAGTAGGCATAGATGCTCGAATTTTTACTGCTTTGAGCAAAAACAATATCAGCATCAAGGTGATTAGTCAGGCCTCTTCTGAGCGAGGAGTAGGATTTGTGATTAGCGAATCTGATCGGATTTTAGCTGAGAAAGCACTACTAAAAGAATTCGAAATTGAGATTCAAAACAAATCTATTTCCTCCATTTCAGTTAATGAGAATATGGCCATTATCGCCATCATAGGAAGACATAATTTTGCGCTAGAAAAAGCCATTTCAGGTCTTCGAAAAAATAAGATTTGGATGCACATGATCAGTAACAGCATCTCAGGAGAACATATTTCTCTTGTGATCGAGGACAAACATCTGAAAAAGGCGGTCAATGTGGTACACAGCCAAGTTTTTGGAGTCGTAAAAACACTTCACGCTTTTGCCTTTGGTAAAGGAACCGTTGGAGGCCGATTCATCGATCAAATACTATCTACTTCACCAGAGACTGAAGAGAGAAGATCGTTGAGAATTAAATTAGTTGGGATTGCAGATAGTAAGCGAGCAGTGTTTAATGAAAGTGGATTAGGGAAAGATTGGGAAAAGCAGCTCATAGCTGGCAACCACTCCAATCATCCAGATGATATCATACGTACATTATCAGCATCTGGATTGGAGAACGTTGTAATAGTAGATAATACCGCCAGCAATACAATTACACAGAAGTACCCCAGCTTCGTGACTGCAGGATTTGACGTTGTAGCCTCGAATAAACAGGCGAACTCGATGAATTATTCCTTCTATGAATCACTCAGAGGTCATTTAAAATCAAGAGGAAAAAAATTCTTATATGAAACCAATGTAGGTGCAGGATTGCCCATCATTGATACTTTAAAATACCTTTATGACTCAGCAGATAATGTGACTAGAGTAACAGGTGTTTTTAGTGGATCATTGAGCTACATTTTCAACAACTTTTCGGTAAAGGATGTCCCCTTTTCAGAAGTGATGCTAGAAGCCAGAGAAAAAGGATTTACTGAACCAGATCCTAGAGAAGATCTTAAAGGAATGGATGTAGCCAGAAAATTACTTATTCTGGCTAGGGAACTCGGGGCTAAAATTGAAATGGATCAGATTAAAATTCAGAATCTGGTTCCAGAAGCATTAAGAGATTTAGTAACATATGAAGAGTTTATAGCTGAGCAGGTAGATCTTGACTTTCATTATGCGCAACTCAAAACTGAACTCAAACCGGGACATGTATATCGGTATACAGGAGATTTAAATATGGAAACTTCTGAATTGACGGTGTCATTAGTTCAAGTACCCGCAGATTCTCCATTAGGAGGCATTAAAAATGCTGACGCTATTTTTGAAATCTATACTGAGACCTATGGTGATCAGCCCATGATTATTCAAGGGGCTGGTGCTGGAGCAGCGGTTACTGCGCGAGGAGTCTATTCCGATCTGCTCAGGTTAGGGAAAGGTTGAGATCAGGAAAAAATTTAGTTTTTTAGGTCAACGAAAAAAAACGTTTACCTTTGCATCAGCGAATAAAAATGAATACGAATCAATTACATCATCATCCCGTTCATTCTTGCCTTCAGGCGAGGTGGAAGTGATGTGTAATTTCTAAACATATTATTAAACCCGTCTGAGTTAACTTAGACGGGTTTTTTATTCCATATCGTTTCCAAGTTGACTCAGACATTTTACAAACACAATGAGTCAATTGAAAATAGCCATTCAAAAAAAAGGCAGACTTCACGACGAATCCCTAGACCTGCTGAAAAAATGTGGGTTAGAAACCTCTAATGGGGCAGATCAGCTAAAAGTGACAGTAGGGAATTTCCCACTGGAAATATTGTACTTGAGAAACTCCGATATACCAAAGTACTTAGAGGATGGTGTCGTTGATTGCGCGATTTTGGGGGAGAATGTCCTGATAGAAAAGAACAGTGTGGCAACAGTCATGAAAAAACTGGGTTTTTCTAAATGCAAAGTGTCTTTGGCTGTTCCAAAGTCGGTTGAAGATATTACTTTGACCTACTTAAACGGGAAACGTATCGCCACCTCGTATCCAAATACACTCCAAACTTTTCTAGATAAGAACAACATTTCAGCTCAAATTCACCAAATTTCTGGATCTGTGGAAATAGCACCCAACATTGGTCTGGCAGAAGGCATTTGCGATATCGTAAGCACAGGAAGTACACTGTTCAAAAATGGACTCAAAGAAACTCAGGTAATTCTCACCTCAGAAGCAGTATTGGCCAGATCTCCAAAAATCAGAAAGGAGAACTCTCAGATACTCGATAAGCTCTTGTTTAGAATGGATGCGGTTATCAATTCTAAGAAGTCGAAGTATATTTTAATGAATGTCCCGAATGATAAAATTGAAGAAGTAAGTAATATCCTTCCTATACTCAAGAGTCCTACCGTACTCCCCTTGGCACAAAAAGGATGGTCGTCAGTGCACTCAGTCATCTCTGAAAAGACCTTCTGGGAGGTTATCGATGAATTAAGAACAGCAGGAGCTGAAGGCATCCTCATTGTACCAATTGAAAAAATGATTTTATAATGACCATTCAAAACAATCCAACCAAGGCGGAGTGGAGTCAACTGATAAAACGCCCCTACACAAATAATCTTACGGTCAAACAAACGGTTTCGGAAGTCCTTCAAAAAGTTCAGCAAAATGGAGATCAGGCACTCTTCGAATATGCCATGCAGTTTGACAATGTAGAATTATCAAGTCTTACAGTTACAGATTTCGAATTCGCTGAAGCTGAACTTCTGGTGAACACAGAATTAAGATCAGCTATTTTATTGGCGAAAGAAAACATTGAAAAATTCCATACCAATCAGGCCGAAAAAGTCAACGTCATTGAAACTCAAAAAGGAGTGAATTGTTGGCGAAAAAATGTAGCCATAGAAAAGATTGGGCTCTACATCCCAGCTGGATCAGCTCCGTTATTTTCAACTATTCTAATGTTAGGAATTCCGGCTAAGCTGGCTGGCTGTAAAGAAATCATCCTTTGCACTCCATCAGATACGGAAGGGAAGGTAAATCCAGTGATCCTTTATACCGCAGCGTTGCTTGGAATTACTACAATTTATAAAACTGGCGGGGCTCAAGCCATTGCTGCGATGGCGTATGGAACAGAGACAATTCCTCAAGTCTATAAGATTTTTGGACCAGGAAATCAGTATGTGACTGCTGCCAAGGAATTAGTTCAACAAACAGGTACAGCAATAGATATGCCTGCTGGACCTAGCGAACTGTTGGTTATTGCAGATGAAACGAGTATACCAGAATTTGTCGCTTCAGACTTACTTTCACAAGCGGAACATGGCGCAGATAGTCAAGTGATTTTGGTCTCTCAAAACCCTGAAACAATAGCAAATACTCTGGCTCAATTGACAAAGCAACTAGAAGTTCTTCCAAGAAAAGAGATTGCTCAAGCGGCCATTCAAAACAGTCGCATTATTCAACTAGAAAATCTAGATGCCTGTATTAAGTTTAGCAATGTGTATGCACCAGAACACCTCATCATAGCTACTAAAGATGCGGGAAACCTAGCAGAGAACGTAACAAATGCTGGATCAGTGTTTATTGGGAATTACAGCCCTGAAAGTGCCGGCGACTATGCCAGCGGCACCAATCATACACTACCAACCAATGGCTATGCAAGAAGTTACAGTGGTGTTTCACTTGACAGCTTTTTAAAGAAAATCACTTTCCAAGAGCTCTCAGCAACAGGGATTCAAACTATTGGACCGGCTATAGAAATTATGGCTGAGGCTGAGCAACTACAAGCACACAAAAATGCAGTTACTGTTCGTTTAAACTCGTTAAAAAAATGAAGAATCTAAATAAGATAGTAAGAGAAAATATTCTTGCTCTTGCCCCATATTCAAGCGCAAGAGATGAATTTACAGGAACAGAAGGAGTTTTCCTAGATGCCAATGAAAACCCTTATGGGAACCTCAATCGCTATCCAGACCCGTATCAGAGAGAACTCAAAAGTCATATTGCTGGGCTTAAATCAGTCTCTGAGGAGAATATTTTCATAGGGAACGGAAGTGACGAGGCCATTGACTTAGCGTATCGTATTTTCTGCGAGCCTAAACAGGATAAAGCTGTCGCTTTTACTCCTAGTTATGGTATGTATGAAGTCTCAGCTAACATCAATGATGTTGAACTTATAAAAATAGCTTTAACTGATGAATTTCAAATAGACACAAGTACGCTTAGCCTTTTCCTAGAGCCAACGGAATACAAACTCCTGTTTATATGCTCACCTAACAATCCTTCTGGAAACGTTATCGATAAAAAGGTAATTACAACTATTCTAGAAGAGTTCAATGGGATAGTAGTGGTGGATGAAGCCTATGCTGATTTCAGTACATTTTCTTGTTTAGAACTTCTACCTTCATTTCCAAACCTGGTGGTCTTACAAACTTTTAGCAAGGCCAGAGGATTGGCAGCTGCTCGTGTAGGTATGGCCTTTGCCTCGGCCGAAATAATTGAACTCTTCAATAAGGTAAAACCTCCTTATAACGTCAGCTTACTTAACCAACAAGCCGCCATTAATGCTCTTAAAGATGAGTTATCATACACTAGAAATCTAAACGCCATCTTAAAGGAAAGAGATCTACTTAATGAAGCACTTTCAAAGATCGAATTTGTACGGAAAGTCTATCCTTCTGACGCCAATTTCTTATTGGTAGAAATGGATTTCTCTCAACGAGTTTATGAATACTTGCTAGCAAAAAAAATTATTATTAGAAGTAGAACTCAAATCATTAAAAATTGTCTGCGATTGACTGTGGGAACAGCCGCAGAAAACCAACTATTAATTCAAGCATTGCAAACATTCAACCCATGAAGAAAGCACTTTTTATAGACAGAGATGGCACACTAGTGATTGAACCACCAGTGGACTACCAACTGGATAGCTTAGAAAAACTGGAGTTTTTTCCAGGAGTATTTCAGTGGCTTTCCAAAATAGTCACAGAATTAGAATATGAACTCGTGATGGTCACCAATCAAGATGGATTGGGTACAGATTCTTTTCCAGAAGATACTTTCTGGCCAGCCCAAAATAAAATCGTTCAGGCATTCGAGAATGAAGGAATTGCATTTTCAGAAATACTGATTGACAAAAGCTTCCCTAAGGACAATGCTCCAACAAGAAAACCTCGAACAGGATTACTAAATAAATATATCCATGGAGATTATGATTTAGAAAACTCCTTTGTGATTGGAGACAGAAAAACAGATATAGAATTAGCATCAAACCTAAAAAGTAAGGGGATTTTTATTGGGAATGAGGCACTTCCTGAAGCTGTACTTTCTACTACAAAATGGAGCGAGGTTTATCAGTTTTTAAGCAGTCAACCTCGAATTGGAGAAGTAAAAAGAACTACCAATGAAACAGATATTTCTATTTCTGTCAACCTTGATGGCTCCGGACAAAATAACATTGACACAGGCTTAGGCTTCTTTGATCATATGCTAGAACAACTCAGTAAACATGGAAATCTGGACCTGAATGTACAGGTAAGGGGAGACTTGGAAATAGACGAACACCACACAATTGAAGATGTAGCGTTGGCCCTTGGAGAAGCATTTTTAAATGCTTTAAATCGAAAAAAGGCCATTGAACGTTATGGATTTCTCCTCCCAATGGATGACTGTTTGGCACAAGTAGCTATTGATTTTGGAGGAAGGCCTTGGCTTGTTTGGGATGCTGACTTTAAGCGTGAATTCATAGGGGAAATGCCCACTGAAATGTTTATGCATTTTTTCAAATCATTCAGTGATTCTGCCAAGTGCAATCTAAATATTAAAGCTGAGGGGGAAAATGAACACCACAAGATAGAAGCCATTTTTAAGGCATGGGCAAAAGCCATAAAAATGGCTGTTTCCAAAACCACAAATTATTCCATTCCATCCACCAAAGGAACCTTATGATAGCCATTATTAAATATAACGCGGGAAATGTCACTTCTGTACAAAACGCACTGAAGAGGCTGGGAACAGACAGCATCATCACCGATGACCCACAACTCATAAAAAATGCAGACAAAGTCATTTTTGCTGGGGTTGGGCATGCAGCCTCAGCAATGAACTGGTTGACCGAAAAAGGATTAGACCAAGTCATTAAAGAGGTCACTCAGCCTTTTTTAGGTATTTGCCTAGGACTTCAACTGATGTGTGATTTTTCAGAAGAGGGAAATACCAAATGTCTAGGAATATTTGACACTCAAGTCAAACTTTTCTCTCCTGAATTGAACGTCCCGCATATGGGCTGGAACAACTTAAAAAATGTTGAATCCAATTTGTTTTCTGACATTAATCTCTCAGACGACTTCTACTTTGTTCACAGCTACTATGCGGAAATCATTGCAGAAACAACCGCAACATGCGATTACATTCTTCCTTTTTCAGCAGCATTGCAACGTGATAATTTTTATGCCACACAATTTCACCCAGAAAAATCAGCTGACATAGGAGAAATAGTACTTCAAAATTTTATACAATTATGAGAATTATACCTGCTATAGACATCATTGATGGCAAATGTGTACGACTCTCCAAAGGAGATTTTGAGACAAAAAAAGTATACAGTGAAAATCCATTGGAAGTGGCCAAGTCCTTTGAAGATAATGGTATCAAATACCTACACCTGGTTGATTTAGATGGAGCCAAGTCCAAACAAATAGTGAATCAAAAGGTATTGGAGAACATTGCCACAAACACCTCACTCCAAATAGACTTTGGAGGTGGGCTTAAGTCCAATGAGGATGTGAAAATCGCATTTGAATCAGGTGCTACACAGATTACTGGCGGAAGCATAGCGGTGAGCAATCCAGTATTATTTAAGAATTGGTTAGAAACTTATGGTGCCGATAAGATCATTTTAGGCGCTGACTGCCACAACAGAAAAATCGCTACCAATGGGTGGTTGGAAGAAAGCGAGCTGGACATCATGGAATTTTTAATCGATTACCATAAACAAGGAATAAAATCAGTGATCTGTACCGATATCTCCAAGGACGGAATGTTGGAAGGAGCTTCCAATGAACTTTATTCAGAAATTCTAGAGGCAGTTTCACTCGATTTAATAGCCAGTGGCGGCGTTTCTAATATCAATGATTTGAGAAAGCTTCAAACCATTGGCTGTGAAGGCGCCATAGTTGGAAAGGCCATTTATGAGGGGAGAATTACATTACAACAACTTTCTGAATTATGTTAAAGAAACGAATTATACCCTGTCTTGACATCAAAGGTGGACGGACAGTCAAGGGAATCAACTTTGAAGGGATCAAGGATGCTGGCGACCCAATAGAACTGGCTAAAAGATATGTAGATGAAGGAGCCGATGAACTCGTTTTTCTTGACATTAATGCCACTATAGAAAAAAGAAAAACCCTAGTCCAATTGGTACAGAGAATTGCGAAGGAAATCAACATTCCCTTCACAGTTGGTGGTGGAATTACATCTGTAGATACGGCTGCTGAATTGATTAATTCTGGGGCTGATAAACTGAGCATTAATTCTGCTGCTGTCAAACGTCCAGAACTCATTACTGAGCTAGCCAAGCGTTTTGGAAGTCAATGCGTCGTGCTGGCCATCGACACTAAATTTAACGGTGATGAATGGAAAGTTTTTATTCATGGCGGGCGCACAGAGACTGATTTGAAAACGCTGGATTGGGCCAAAACAGCTCAAGAATTAGGTGCTGGAGAAATCCTATTAACCTCTATGAATAATGACGGAACTAAAGAAGGTTTTGCTCTTGACATTACGGGTACGGTCAGTTCTGAATTACACATTCCTGTAATCGCCTCTGGCGGTGCAGGAGGGATCGATCACTTTGGTCAATTATTTACTAAAACATCTGCTAGTGCGGGGCTGGCAGCCAGCATTTTTCACTATGGAGAAGTGGCCATTCCTGATCTAAAAAAAGCACTTTCTCAACTTAATATTCCAATACGATGAACATCAATTTTAACAAAGATAACGGACTCGTTCCCGCAGTAATTCAGGAAGAGACCACTGGCCAAGTGCTTATGGTCGGATACATGAATCAAGAGGCCTATGCTAAAACTGTGAAAGAAAATAGAGTCACTTTCTTTAGTAGAAGTAAAAATCGACTCTGGACAAAAGGAGAAACTTCAGGAAACTATCTAGAAGTAGAAGATATTCTTCTGGATTGCGACAGTGACGCTCTCTTAATCAAGGTAATTCCCAACGGACCTACTTGTCATACAGGAAGTAAATCTTGCTTCAAAGAAACTACTGACAAAGGGTTCTTATATGCGTTGCAACGCACAATTAATGAGCGTTTGGAAGAGGCAAGTGGTAGTTCATACACTCGAGATTTATTCGAAAAAGGAGTCAACAAAATTGCTCAAAAAGTGGGTGAAGAAGCGGTAGAATTAGTCATAGAAGCTAAAGATGATAATGAGAAATTATTCAAAGATGAAGCAGCAGATCTTCTGTATCATTTTTTAGTACTCTTACGTTATAAGAAACTGAATCTAGAGGACATAGAGTCTGTGCTAGCCCAAAGACAAAACAATAAATGAAAGCGATGAATAAAAAAATAGCGATCATAGGCTGTGGAAACTTAGGTTTATCCATTCTAAACGGATTGATCTCAAGCGATTCTTATGCGAATGAATCACTCTCAGCGACTCGAAGAAATATACATTCTTTAGAGACTTACACTTCTCAAGGGGTGACTGTTACAACTGACAATATGGAGGCTGTCAAGAACTCTGAAATAATACTTGTAGCACTGAAGCCATTTAAAATATTGGAAATATTGGAGGAACTCGCTCCTTCACTAGATGCTCAAAAACACACTATTGTTTCATTGGCAACTGGTATTTCCATTGAACAAATTCAGCAGGTTGTAGGTAGTGATTTGCCTATATATAGAGCTATGCCAAATACAGCGGCAGATGTAAAAGAGTCTCTGACCTGCATATGCTCTAATCAATCAACC
The DNA here is from genome assembly GCA_965224545.1 of Flavobacteriales bacterium. Lineage (GTDB taxonomy): Bacteria > Bacteroidota > Bacteroidia > Flavobacteriales_D > Sanyastnellaceae > ASP10-05a. The sequence continues at coordinate 1,755,407 of CBDCZM010000001.1, forward strand.
TCAGCCAACGAAAATGAGGTCTTTGAAATATTTAATTCGATTGGAAAATCAATACGTTTGAATGAAAGTCTAATGGAATCTGCTACCGTTTTAGGAGCGTGCGGAGTAGCGTATGTACTGCGATTCATTAGAGGAATGATCCAAGGAGGAATAGAAATTGGATTTGATGCGCAGACGGCCAACGAAATCGTAACTCAAACAGTAAAAGGCGCTGCCGAACTGTTGATTCAGAACAAGCAGCATCCTGAATATGAGATTGATAAAGTAACCACTCCTCGCGGCTGTACCATAGCCGGATTGAACGAAATGGAACACAATGGATTTAGTTCTGCATTGATCAAAGGGATTGTTACATCGTATGAGAAAATAGAGCGGTAATCAAAACATTGAGAGTCGAAGACTCATCATGTAAGAATTAACAGCAAATTCGTGGGTTATCAATGCATATAGCACTAATTTTGTTTGGCATTGAAACATTAATTAATGCGCCTATGAAAACATTTCACTCCTTTTTGTTATTCCTTGCTTTATCAATGCTGTTTTTTGTTGGATGTTCGAAAGACGACAACACAAACTTAAGTACCTCAGGACAGAACCAGTTAGAGGAGGACAATCTATGCTTTGGAGACGGTGGTGATAGTTACTTTCCATTGGCTGTCGACAATTACTGGAATTATCAAAACGCCGATAGCATAGGCATGGAAATTACGATTATCGAAAGTATTGTGTTGAATAATGATATCTATTTCATTGTAGAATATGCAGATACTTTAGATACTGGAATTGTGAATAGATCTCAAGATACTTTTAGACAGACTGATGTAGGAGATATATACCGAAGAATTGATGGTGGATTAGAATATCTTTATATACCCGCCGATCCACAAGTCGCTGATGAATGGGAGTATCCTTTATCCTCAGCGGGAGTAGAAACTGGAACAAGAAAAGTGCAATCCCTAAGCTATGCTTTCTCTACGACAGACTGCGACTATAACAATTGTCTGGTTATCAGACTAGAGAACAACGCTGGAGAATTGATTGGATTAGATATTTATGGAAAAGGAATCGGTCTGGTCAATCTTGATTTAAAGGAAGTGGTGTTGAATTAAAAGAATAGTCTTCAACTAGGTTAGTAAAAACAGCAAGTCAGAAAAAAGAAAATATGGCTTCGATAATTAAATCCCATAAGATATCGAACCCCCACCTGAATTCTTTCTTTTCAAAGTGTTTCACTGTTCTTTCGGCATACTTTGCTCCTTTCCTTTGTCCTTTTTGAGCTGCTCGATCAACCCCTCTCCCTCTGTTTTCGGTCCTCTTACTAAGTGTATTTGATAGTCGATCATACCTCGATTTCTTCATGGCATTTCGAAGAACCGAATAAGCTTCGCTTATTTCAATAAACTTATCTGTAGCATCTTTGGACAAGTTAATGTCAGGATGAAATTTTAAGGAAAGACTTCTGTATGCCGCTCGTATCTCTTTAAAGTTGGCAGATTTGTCAATTCCTAAAATAAGATAGTAGTCCTTCAATACAGACCTATTTCACATTCAATCCCACCACTCCAAGTCCTTCACAAGAGGCTGAAACTTTATCTCCGCTATTTAGAAAAACTGCTGGTGTAGCTGCTCCAGCTAGCAGAATCATTCCAGCTTTCAACTCAATTCCTTCTCTGTCAAAAATTCGAGTTGCTTCTAAAAATGAGTTCCACGGATTCCCTAGAATATCATTAGACACTCCCGATTGGACTGCTTCTCCATTCACTTCTAAGGTCATTTTCAAATTATCCAAATCATTATTGACATCTTGCCATTCCCCAATCACATAGCCTGTAGAAGAACAGTTATCCGCAACCACATCTTCCAATGAAAATTTAAAATTCTTGTATCTAGAATCTATAATCTCAATCGCTACGGTCACTGCATTGACATGCTCATGGATTTGTTCTTCCGTAAGAGCTCCATCAATGTCTTTAGAAATCCGAAAAGCCACCTCTGGCTCTGCTCTTGGATGAACGAACTTTGCCAGATTCAATTCATCACCATTCTTGAACTCCATATTCGAAGTCAATCTTCCCCAAATAAGTTCATGTACCCCCATTTGTTCCATCTTGGCTTTACTAGTGAAACCCATTTTGTATCCAAGTAGCTTCTCTCCTCTAGAAAATCGTTGGTTCATAGACTCTACTTGCACTTTGTATGCATCTGTCAATGAAAGCTCTTGTTCTAAGCTAATTTGAGGCACTGCATCGGCATTTATTGCTGCTTGATCCAGATGGACGGCTAATTCAGAAATTGATTTTGACATGGATTCTTTTTGTTTCCAAAAGTATTTGAAATTCGAAATTTTAGGTTTGAAATTGTCAAAAATTTATGATCAAATTGAGAGCTCAAAACTGTGCGTTGCATTCAATTAACGTGAATCAGTCATACAAAATCAACTAGAAGACTTCTACTCTGCACAGTTCTTCCCAAAATACAGTAGAAAAAGCGTCAAATCTGATACGATGGTAAAACCATCTCCATTCAAATCAGCAATACATCCAGAATGGCATCCAAAATCTGATAAAAAAGTGCCCAAATCTTCTACCCCTACGGCTCCATCACAATTAATATCTCCAATGCATGGGTCGATTTGCTCTAAATTATCGATTACAATATCAATTGAAGAACTTTCCTCACAAAGCGCATTTGAAGCCGTGAAGCTCAACGTGTATTCTCCCAGTTCATTAATGTATTCTCTGGCATCAGCCTCTGTTGAGAATACTTCCTCTCCCATGGACCAAGAGTGATTTTCTATCCACTCATATTCCGGCTGTGTCCATATTAATTCTCCTAAACAAGTAGTGGTTGTCGCTAAATCAAATTCTGATTCTCCACCACACTCATGAATCGTTGTCCAAGTGGTATTGGTCACTATAGGATCATTGTTATCGAAATAGATATATGCTGTATTGTTTAGCTCAGTTCCGACTTGCAAACCAGCGAGAGGGGTAATCTTATAGGATATCAATCCATGTGAATCTGGTTCATTGTTTACTGAATCTGGAAGCATAATGTCTTCAAAGAAAAAGTCCACCACACGTTTCTCAGTGTCAATCTTGGTCATCACTGAATGCGAATTAGCCACAATCTCTAACGTGCTTAAATCCCAATTTACATCCAGCGTATCTATGATTCTCACGTTTTGTGCAGCAGCATTTCCCGTGTTCTGAAAACGTACTAAAAACTCTTGCTCTGTTTGTTGCAGTAACAGGTGGTCTTCAGTATACCCTTGGGGGAATGCCTGCTTGTCATTCGGATCATAAGCACACGTGACTTCCATAGTGAGTTCCTGCTCTCCATAGGCCACTTGTTCTTCATCATAATACCCATAAACCCTTGCAGTGCTAGTTACATTTTCTCCTATATGATCCTCTGTAGGTGTTAAAAGACTAACATCATAGAAAAACATTTCTCCAGGTAACAGGTTTTCAAAACTCATATAGACCTTATTTCCATTCACGGAATCGATTGCGGTAATTTCTTGATAGCCTTGAAACAACTCATCATACTCTAATTCCACCACTCCATCTATGGGCACATTCCCCATGTTTCTGTAACAAATGTTATGCGTAGAGTAATCATTGCATGATGATCCATTTCCATCCGGATAGAGGTCTATACAAATAGCGAATTCAACTAGTTCATTTGAAACACCAAAATCTAATCCATCCTGATCCATTCCTGAAAGAGTTATTTGTTTGGGGTTTGTGTTCGTAGGAAATGGAAAATTATCCGATAAGCCTAAAGTGATTGTATATGCCCCTGAAGTACTCTCAAATGAATATTCTCCCTCATCATTTGTAATTAATTGGAGTCCTTCTGGCTCTATCGTTAAGTTTTGAAATGAAAGTCCATATTCTTCAGGTTGTTGTGTTCCATCTTCATTTTCATCATAAAAGACAATTCCCGCAACTCTGTATTGACACGTGTTAACGCTACATTGTGCAGATGAATCATAATTTTGAGCTTCGACATCTGTGCATCCGCAAAACTCATAACAACATGATCCATCATTGGCGTTGGCTCCTGCTTTAAAATTACACGCAACAGCATCAGTACATCCACTAATCTCTACAAAACATTCACAATCATTCGTTCTTACACCCCAACTATTCAATTGATTGTCATAACAACTTTCTCCGGGATAGAACCCTTCACCTTCACGACATACCTGCCAACAAGCGGTAGTTTGTCCATACCCACAGATATTCGCTTGAGGGTTATACAGACATGAGTTTGGATCTGTGCATCCATCTATGACTTCACCCACACAACTACAATCTTCCAGGTAATAGCAATCTCCAGGCGGATAGTATCCAGGGTAATCATTTGACCCATAATAACAATCTGCCTCAGATACGTTCAGAGTAGAACCCCCAGGGCTATAGTTGCATGCGTCTGAATCAAAGCATTTTTCAAAATGACATGTATCCCATTCGGTCTGTTCGTCAGAAGGATAAAGCCAATAACCACTCCAATTTGCAACATATATATTATTTAAAGAATTGTACGACTCCACATACTGAATCATGCAAGGTTGATGATACATAATATCAAATTCCCCATTATATAACTCAGCATATCTTTCCACCGTGATTTGATTGAATCCTAAAGTAATACTATTGTTTGTAATATTTCCATCAAACACAATCGCGATAATTACTTTCCAACCGTACTCAGCTCTATAGCGACTTACCAAGTCTACTGGGGTGTATGGTATATAATCCTCGGCACCTTCTAAATACCCCTCTGACGTTGAAGAATTCAAATTATAGAAAATCTGATAATCATCTGATGCGTTAACTTCGAATACCCACCAACTTCCTCCATATGATCCTTCAGAATAAGAATTAAAAGGGTCAACTCTAAAGTAGAGGACTCCACTGGCAGGAAGGTTATCATAGGTGAAAATCTGGGCTGGGCTATCTGGCGCTATTGTTCCCACTTCTAAGACATTTTCTATAGATGTATTAGGTACATCCACATGAATTTGAGTCCATATTGATTGTCCCAAGAATAAAATCAAAGAGAGGATCATAGCGGCCTTCAAAATTGAAACACGGCAAATACTTTTGATTATTAAGGAACTTACAGAAGGGTAGAGCATAGTCATAATAGAATAGTTGTTTCAGCTAAAGTATTGAATTTATCCATGTATATGAGGTATCTCTCATTTCACTCTTCACCCAATAACCATCGGATCTTCAATTAACGACCTAAACTCCCAAACTTCTATAATGCGCTCTAGTAGAAAGCACATTCTCATAGGTCTTCTTTGCCTGATGATGTGAAAGTGTCTGCTGTCCATCACTAAATGCTTTTTGAGGAGTTTCATGCACTTCCATGATCACCGCATCTGCTCCCGCCATTACAGTTGCCAACGCTACGGGTGTCACATATTTCCGGATACCTATTCCATGTGATGGGTCAGCTACCACTGGCAAATGTGTTCGCTCCTTTAAAATAGCGATAGCATTGATATCCATAGTGTTTCTGTATGCTTTCTCATACGAACGAATTCCTCTTTCGCAGAGCATAATGCGTTCGTTTCCACTGGAAAAAATGTACTCTGCTGAGTGCAACAATTCATCCAGCGTTCCAGAAATTCCTCGTTTCAACATTACCGTTTTGTCTACCTTCCCTAGTTCGTTCAACAGATTGAAATTTTGACTGTTTCTGGCGCCTACCTGATAGATATCAATGTAATCATGCATCTTTTCGATCTGTTCCACTTCCATGACTTCAGTCACAATCTTGATTCCGTTGGCTTGACAGTGTTTGTAGAAAATCTTTAGTCCATCTATACCTAAGCCCTGAAAGCTATATGGAGAACTTCTTGGCTTGAACACTCCACCTCGCATAATCTTGATGTTATTCGCTACCAAATGTGCTACTGTGCATTCAATCTGATCTTCATTTTCTATGGAACAAGGTCCAGCCATAATCTGAAAATTCCCATTTCCTATTTTCACATCATCACCTAAATCAATGGTTGTGGTCCCTACTTTCCATTTAGCAGAAACCAGCTTGTACGCATCACTTACTCGATGAATGTCATTGACTCCTTCGATGCTTCCGATTCTTCTTGGATCCAACTCCGCCTTTCCGATACAAACAAGGTAACTTCCAAACTGCGTAGACACCAAATTTGGACTATAATTAAGTGACTTCACTTCTTGCTGAATCGACTCAAGTTGTGCTTCTGATATATTGTTTTCTAATTGAATGATCATGATTTCTTGTATTATGCTGGTTGTTTAATGGACGAAATAAATGTGGAGATGCTCTCTTTTAAATTTTCACGTTGCAACGCTTTGACAAATGCACTTCCTATAATAGCCCCATCAGCAAATTGACACGCTTGCTGAAATGAATGAGCGTCACTGATACCAAAACCAATCAGCTTTGGAGTATCCAGATCGAGGCTATTAATTCGATCAAAGTAAGCCAGTTGCTCTGAAGTAATCCCAGATTTAGCCCCAGTAATGCTGCTTTGTGAAACCACATACAGGAATGCTGAACTTAACATGGCTGCTTTTTTAATTCGCTCATCTGAAGTATTAGGTGTGATCAAAAATGACATGCTCATGCCATATTTTTCTACTAATGCCATGTATTCATTCTCGTAGACATCCAATGGTAAATCCGGAATAATCAATGCGCTAATCCCAGCGTTCTTCGCTTCGGAGAGAAACCGCTCTGTTCCAAACTGCATCCATTGATTCAAATAACCCATAAATACCAGTGGAATACTGACTTCCTTTTTGATTTCAGACAACTGACGGAATAGAATTTCCAAAGTCATTCCATTCTTAATAGCTTGTGCACTGCTGTTTTGGATGGTCTCCCCATCTGCCATTGGGTCCGAGTAAGGCATTCCTACTTCGATCATATCTACGCCTTCATGTTGCAATGCCAAAATAGTTTCCCCTGTATCTCCCAACTCGGGATAGCCCGCTGTGAAATACACATTCAACACGTCCTTTTTGCTCTTGATGATTTCCGCTACAGTCATGGTTTAAAAATTAAAATGATCGATATAAGTATTCAAATCTTTGTCTCCCCTTCCAGACAGATTCACCACAATAATTCGGTTTTCGTGATGGTCGGTAATTTTCCCTAGCACAGAAAACGCATGAGCAGTCTCTAATGCAGGAATGATTCCTTCCAATCGAGAAACCTCCAATACACTTTCCAGTGCTTCATCATCAGTAATCGGGTAGCTCTGCGCTCTGCCACTGGTAATCAGATGCGCATGCAACGGACCTATTCCGGGATAATCCAATCCTGCCGAAATAGAATATGGCTCTATCACCTGACCATCAGGAGTTTGCATAAGTAACGTTCTGCTTCCATGAAGAATCCCATTGGTACCCAATATGCTAGTGGCTGCGGATTTGTCAGTATCAATCCCCATTCCCGCAGCTTCTGCAGCTACCAATTTCACTTCTTCATTTTCCATAAAATGATAGAACGCTCCAGCGGCATTACTTCCTCCACCGACACAAGCAATGACCATATCTGGATTCTCTCGACCTTCATGTTCTTTCAATTGCCACTTGATTTCTTCACTGATCACCGATTGGAATCGCGCTACCATATCTGGATAAGGATGTGGCCCTACTACTGAACCAATGATGTAAAACGTATCATTCGGATTACTGATCCAATCTCTGATGGCTTCATTCGTAGCATCTTTCAGGGTTTTACTCCCAGAACGAGCAGGCCTTACCTCAGCACCGAGCATTTTCATCCGACTCACATTCGGGGCCTGACGTTTGATGTCATGCTCTCCCATGTACACAATGCACTCTAGTCCTTTCAGGGCACAAACTGTAGCTGTAGCCACTCCATGCTGCCCTGCCCCAGTCTCCGCAATGATTCGCTTTTTCCCTAATCGCTCCGCCAGTAAAATCTGACCAATCGTATTATTCACTTTATGCGCCCCAGTATGACACAAATCTTCTCTCTTTAAATAGATTTTAGAGCCATATTTTTCCGTCAATCGCTTTGCAAAATACAATGGGGTTGGTCGTCCCACATAGTCTTTTAGAAGTGAATCAAACTCTTTTCTAAAATCTTCCTGTTGTGAAAATTTCAGGTAATTCTGTCGAAGTTCTTCCACATTCGCATGGAGCATTTCTGGGATAAACGCCCCTCCAAATTCTCCATAAAATCCTTGCTCTGTTGGTGAATAAGTCATTTTCTTAATTCGGTTATAAATTGTTCAAGTTGCTCCACGTCTTTTTGCCCAGGAGCGGTTTCAAAGCCGCTATTCAAATCCACCCCAATGAGCTTCTCATGATTGAGAGCTTTGATCTCGTCTAAATCGTCTGGTCCAATTCCTCCCGCTAGGAAAAAAGACAGCTCTCCTTTGTACTCCTTCATTTTTTCCCAATTGAACTTCTTTCCTGAACCTCCTAATTGATTTGACTTGGTATCAAACAAAAAGAAATGCACGACCTCTTCAAATTCCTTAGTGACATTGAAATCAAAATCGTCATCTACATTGAAGACCTTGATCACTCCAAAATCGGATTGCTTCACTAACTCCTTACAATATTCTACATCCTCTCCTCCATGGAGTTGCGCTATGTGCAGATCCAGTAACACAATCAATTTTTTCAAATTAGGGATGGGTTCATTCACAAACACTCCCACTTTTCGTATGGAATTCGGTACCTCGTAAACAAAGTCCTTCAAATCAAAGAGACTGGCATAACGAGGAGACTCTTTATGAAATATGAACCCCATTAAATCGGGTTGTGTATCCATTACTGCTCTACTGTTTTCCTCTTTGCTGTTTCCGCAGACTTTTATATATGTTTTATTCATTTTTCAAGGTTAATTAGTGTTGATTCAATCATTTTGACTTTAGGCCTGTCTATAATTTTAAATGAGACAAAGAGATTGTCATCCAAAATTTCAAAATCTAAAGGGTTTAATGTTTCTATAGGTTCCAAAAAGGTTCGCACATCCTCAAAGAATCGACTAGGATGTTTTGTAAAGCACTCATAGTTTCCTAGATATATATCGTCATCTCTCCTGAATTTGTCAAAGAGCTTCTCCGTTTTAGATTTACCCCTAAAATAATAGTGACAATTCATGTTTTCAATTTTGATCCAGAACAAAAATTTTTCAGTAGATACTGATCTGGTTTCATGACCATCAGTACCTGAAGTTACACTGGCTGGAATAAAATAGCCAGAATATATTTTCGCCTTTTTACTATCTTCATAAGACCAATTGTCAAATGAACCAAGCAGGTTAGTTGAAGATAAAAACTCTATTTGAGCATCTGTAAGGTCTTCTATAGAATATCTTTCTGGATTGTCTAAATCTTTCATCCCCAGAATTCGGGATTTTTCTTCCTGATCCAACCCAACATAAACAGTTAACATTTGTCCCTTATAATAATTGCTCTTTCCTCTTCTTTCAGCTTCTGCTGCTGTTATGGTTTCCTCAGTCTCAAGAATAAAAACCTCTTCATTAGAAGATGATACCTCCATAAAGCTATCCTTGGTGAAAATCTTAATTACCCATATAAGAAATCCGACTAGTAGTAGAGCAGAGAATATGAATATTAAGTCATTCATTCCCTAACCTCTTTTACAAATCCTCTAGCCGCCATTCCAGGATTGTCTTCCTTCATGAACAACTCCCCAATCAAAAACCCGTCAAACCCTCCTTCTTTCAATTGAATCAATTGTTCTGAAGAGTGAATTCCACTTTCTGAAATCAATGTTTTGTCTTTCGGTAAGTGCTCCTTAATCCTTAAACTGTTTTCTATGCTTGTGGTGAATGTTTTTAGGTCACGGTTGTTAACCCCAATGAGGTCAATGCCTTCGGCCAATCTCTCTACCATATCTTCAGAATGTAATTCACAGAGCACTTCCATTCCTAAACTTTGAGCAAAAGAGGTCAGCTGTGTCAACTGTTCCTTGGTTAGAATTTCAGCGATCAATAAAACAGCATCAGCCCCTATCGATTTTGCTTCTATAATTTGATATTCATCAATGACAAAATCCTTTCTTAGAATGGGGCAGTAATTGAATTTTCTGGCAACAGTTAAATCTTTCAAGCTCCCACCAAAGTATTTTTCATCTGTCAGGACACTCAAGGCGGAAGCTCCTGCTTGCATATATCCAATGGTCACCTTTTCAGGATCAGCATATAGATTAATACTTGGTCTTGATGGAGATTTACGTTTGAATTCGGCAATAATTCCGCTCTTATCTGGTCGTAAAATGTATTCCTTCAATGACACACATGGTGACTCAAAAAATGTGGATTGCTCCAATAATTTTATGGGGTACAGTTCTTTTTTCTTTGCTACCTCGCCTTGCTTGTGAGCGACTATTTCGGATAGAATATTTGGGATTGCTTCTGTCGTCATGATAATTCTATTATTTGTTTTAAAGCACTCTCTGCTTTTTTACTTTCTAATGATTCTTTGGCTTCCAATACGCACTCCTTGAGTGTACGCTCTGGATTAAAACAGTGAATGGCCAATCCAGCATTTGCATGAATGACTGCATTTTGTTCCACCGTTCCATTTCCCGATATGATTTTTTCGAATAACTCCTTTGCCTCTTCTACTGTATCTCCCCCGAAAATAGCCTCTGGTTGAACGATTGGTAATCCGAGGTCACTAGGAGAGAGTACTTCTTCTCCCCTGCTTGATCCCATTTTAAAATCTCCGGTCAGTGATACTTCATCATATCCATCCAAGGCATGAAGTACTTTAAATTCTACATCTGTGTCTTGCAATATGTAATTGTACAACCTCAACAGCTTTAAACTAAATACTCCTGAAATCTGATGCGTAGGACGCGCTGGATTTACAATAGGCCCCAACATATTGAAAAAGGTCTTAACCCCTAAATTTCTTCTCACAGGGCCTACTGACTTCATAGCAGGGTGAAATAATGGTGCATGAAAGAAACTGATATTCGTTTGATCCAACTGACGTTTCAATCTGTCCACATCATTCGTGAACTTATATCCTAACGCTTCCAACACGTTGGAAGAACCGCACACCGAACTCACCCCATAATTTCCATGCTTGGTCACTTTGTATCCTGCACCAGCCACAACAAATGCTGAAAGAGTACTCACATTAAACGTGTTTTTTCCATCACCTCCCGTTCCACATAAATCGATGCTGTTGACTCCTTCCATATCTACTTTCAAGCATAAATCAAGCAATGCATCTCTGAACCCCATCAATTCATCCTTACTCACTGTCCTCATTAAATAGACTGTGATGAATGCCGCTACTTGTGCATCATTATAGCTTTCAGCGGCAATGTTAGAGAGCACTTCTCTAGCCTCGTCTCGTGTTAGTTTTTCGTGCTCGAATAATCTATTGAGTATCTTTTTCATTGCACTATACGTTTAGAAAATTTTCCATCATCAATCTTCCATTTGGTGTCATGATCGATTCTGGATGAAACTGTACGCCATACACCGGTAAACTTTCGTGTTTAAAACTCATGATTTCTCCATTCTCGTCTTCCGAAGTAACGATTAGCTCTTTTGGAAACGATTTTTTCTCACTTACCCACGAGTGGTATCTCCCTGCCTGAAATTTTCTATCGATTCCTTTAAGTATGGGGCATTCTACCTCCGTACGTATCAACTGTCCTTCAATTCCATGGTACACCTTTGGCAAATTCAATAGCTCTCCTCCAAAATTCTCAGTGATCGCTTGATGCCCTAAACAAACTCCTAGTAATGGTTTGTGTGTAGCAACGGATTGAATGATTTCAAGCATATTTCCAGCTTCAGACGGAACTCCTGGCCCAGGGGAAAGAACGATTTTATCGCATTGCAATGCATATGCAGCATCTACAACATCATTCCGCTTGACTTCCACTTGATAGGTTCCAATAGCCTCTAAAATGTGTACCAAATTGTATGTAAACGAATCGTAATTATCTATGACTAGTAGCTTTTTCATACTGTTTCTGCAAGTTTTACTGCTGACACCAACGCAGCTAATTTATTATTGACTTCTTGAAGTTCACTTTCTGGACTTGAATCGATAACTATCCCTGCACCTGCCTGAAAATGCAACTTATTTCGTTGGCTTAAAAAGGAGCGTATAATAATGGCCTTATTCAAGACCTTCCCATTCAAACTCATATAACCAATGGCTCCGCCATAAAAAGTACGGTGTTGATTCTCGTACTGTTTGATCAAGTTCAATGCTTTGTGTTTTGGAGCTCCGCTCAATGTTCCCGCAGGGAACGTATCTCCATACACGCGCAACGTTTCTTCAGAGTCTTTCAATTCACCAGTGACTTTACTTACTAAGTGAATTACATGCGAGAAATACTGAATTTCTTTGTAATTACTTACCGTCACCTCTGAACAGTTTCTACTTAAATCATTCCGCGCCAAATCCACCAACATCACATGTTCTGAGTTTTCTTTTGGATCCTTTTTTAGTGATTCTGCTTCAGACTTATCAAGTACATCATCACCGGTTCTTTTATAGGTTCCAGCAATCGGATGAATCTCAGCTACGGAGTCATTCACGACCAATTGCGCCTCTGGACTCGATCCAAAAATTTTGAATGACCCATAGTCAAAATAGAATAAATAAGGAGATGGATTGATGCTTCGTAATGCTCTGTATACGCAAAAATCGTCTCCAGCAAATTCATGTGAAAATGCTCTAGAAAACACCACTTGAAATACATCTCCTCGTTGACAGTGCTCCTTTCCTTTTACAACTAAATCTTTGAATTCTTCATCTGTAAAATTAGATTCCACCTCAGTAGTTTTCTTAAATGGAAACACATCTACATCTTGTCGATTTAAAATTCCATTGATCTCTTCCAATCTTGACTCCTCTCCTTCAGGAACATGCTCTATTAGCTCCAGTTCATTGTTAAAATGATTGAACACTAATACAAATCGATAAAATGCATAATGCATGTCTGGAATGTCATTGGTTCGCTTAGAATAGTCGTATTCATGACTATCGAAGTACTGAGTTGATTCAAAACTCGTAAAACCATAAAGACCGGAGTAGTTAGTTACTTCGGCTTCGCTCAGTGACCGATTAATTTCGGCTACCCCTTCGACGGAGGTTAAAGAGCCATTAGTTGTTTGAACTGGTTGAAGAGAGTTCTTAAAGGCCTGCAATTCTTCTAAGGCTGATTCGGGGTTAATAGTTGATAATTGATAGTCCTTCCTTTCAGAGATCTTTAATTCTTTCTCTTTGAGAGAGAATGTTTTTAGCGGGTGGATACAAATAAACGACTTGCTATTGGAAACACTATTGTAATCCGTGCTTTCCAACAAGAGTAACTCACTAAAATTGCTCCGCAATTTCATATAAGCACTAACCGGTGTGATCAGGTCAGCAAGCTGTTTTTGATGTCTTGTTTCAAATTTCATTTTTATTCTTCATAGCTAACACCCAAAAAGTTGGGCACAAAAAAAGCGGCTTATCGAAGTGATAAGCCGCTTATATATATTTTTTACAACAATAATAGCGTTAGCTCACTTCGAAAGATTTGAAGCTAAGCCACTGCCAAGTATTATTTGTTGTTATTCTAATCATTATCTTGACTGCAAATATAGGGAAATTATTAATTAGAATCCTTAACTCCAAGTAATGCTCATATATATTACGTTCAATTCTCAAACCAATCGACATGACATATCACACTTATAACATGTTATATTTCAATAAAAAAGGAATGAACCTATTCCTTAAAATTATGACTAATTTTCAAGTCAGAGATTTTATTGAAAATAGGCTATGAAAAAAATATGGGTACGAGCCGTTGGGAGTTATTTTTTGGCCGCATTAGTTCAAGAATCTCTGGACGCCTTCTATGGAATCAAATTCAGATCTGACTCACTTATCATGTCGGTATTTGCATTCGTCATTTTCCTCTTAATTACGTGTTATTACATCATTTCTCATTGGATTTTGATGTATAGAGCAGCTCACAAAAACAAAGAGGAATCCCAAAGTGAATTCTTGGATGAAAATATTGATTAATGGCCAAAACCACTTGGACTATCTCTGGCTTGTTTCTCACCCCCTTAACTTCGCTTATCTAAATCCTAAGAAACAAGATCCTCAAGCAATTCTGACAACTCCTCTTGGTCTAATGGTTTTTCCAAATATGCGGAGATTGTGCCACTATCAAGCGCTTCTTGAATCTGATTGGCTTTTATAAATCCACTTAAAATTACAAACGGTACTCGTTGATATTCTTGGCATAGATTATTCTTAAATTCCAATCCATTTTCATCTTTCATTAGAAAATCACTAATTATAATATCTAAATCAATTTTTTCTCTGTCGAGATATTCCCTAGCTTCCATTGCAGAGGAGAATGAGAAAATTTTATGTTGCGCACCTAGGAATATTTCCAGGACTTGTAAATTCAAAAATTCATCATCTACATATAATATGTTTAATGATTCTGTCATCACTTGATGTTAGAATTCGCTAGTTTGATTTTAAACTCTGTTCCTTTTCCCATCTCTGAATTAACTGTTACTTCTCCACCAGATCCAGTAACCAATTTATGAACCATAAAAAGACCCAATCCTGAATTTGAATCTGGAGACTTCGTGGTGAAAAAAGGATCAAAGATTCGCTTTAAATCTTCTGATTCAATTCCTCCTCCACCATCCTTCACCTTGATTTCCACAAATTTACGATTATTTACAACATCAGTACTTACGCTTATTTCTCCATCATTTTCGATTGTTTGAGTGGCATTAATCAGCAGATTGACAATGGCAAGCACAATTGCTTCAGGATTGCATCTAGCTTCAATCTTAGCAGTCGGCTTTGAGAAAACATAATTGATGTTCTTTTGTTTAAACTCCTGTTTTAGTAAACTAGAAGCTCTTTCTACAAGGTCCACCACTAGCACATCTTCCAAAGCATTAGAAGTATCTTTTTCTGTAAAGCTTCTTAGGCTCTTCACAATAAAGGAAGCTCTTTTCGTGCCTTCCTTCATCATATCTATTACTCGCTTCGTCTGATCTTTATCAATAGTTTCCGATTTCTCTAGAAAGTGATTTGAGAGATAGGTCACACCACCAGATATAAAATTAAGTGGATTATTCAGTTCATGAGCTATGCCAGCCGTAAGTGTACCTATGGCATTCATTTTTTCTGAATGTACAAGTTGGTCTTTAGTTAATTTCAACGTTTCATTCACAGTAAAAAACTCTTTATTTTTTTGTTCTATGTCTTTTAAAAGTAATTGTTGGCTATAAGTTATTCTTTCAAGCTCTTCTTGCTTCTTCTTCAGTTTTAGCGATTGCCGGTTGACAAATACCAATATTATAATGGCACAAACAAGAAATATACTCACTACAATGAAGAGCTTTCTAGAGCTGCTTAATTGATGTTCGGCTAATTTCTTCTCCGCTTGAAGCTCTGAAACCCTAAGAATCGTACTCCTATTCTCCTTAGAAATAACACCTATTTCATCTTGAAGTTTTCTTAACTGTAAGTTGGCCTGACGGTAATTCGCATCGTTAAAACTTGTCTCAAGTTTCTTTTTGTGATGTCTTTCTAAATACACCATTGCAGAATCATATTCTGCTAGATCAATGAAAGTCTCTGACATGACGCGATAGATATCTGTATCAAACAATCCATATTTTTCCGACACCTCTTGAGCTTTTCTTAATCTTTCTAAAGCCTCTTTTGGTTTTGAATCAGCAAGCAATACAGAGGCGATAGCAATTTTTGCACTTATATAACCGTAGGAGCTGCTCATGTCTATAAATGATTCAGCCATAGTCGAATGGTAATAGGCAGAATCCAAATTATAACGCACAAAATGATTTCCGAGCATAGCATGGGTTGATGCTACCCGACCTGAATCCATTTCTTGATAAGCATATTTTAAAGCGCTATTCGCATAAGAACGGATCAATTGCACAGAATCAGAGGGTACTGTCACTGCCAATGTTGTGAAAAATGCAGTTTTTGCCTTTGCACTACCCTTTTCTAAAAAAAAATCTTTCACCTCTTCCAGCCAAATATTTGCACTGAGTGTATCTTTTCTTTGGGCATATAATATCCCCATATTACATTTAGTGTAGGCTACCAATTTTTCTAAGCCAAGTTCTTCTCCAATCTTAATGGCTTTCCTATTATAGCGTAGGCATGAATCCCATTCCGCAATATGTGAATAGGCCAATCCTAAGAATTGATACCCTCTTACCAGCGCAGAATCACCCAATGTAATATCAGATAAGAGTTTTTTCTCTAACTCAATGGCCTTTTCGGGATTGACCCATAAGGTATCTCTATTTTGTCTATGGACTTTTACAAATTCCTTAGACTGGGCAGTTACCTGATGAGAAAACAAAACCGAAAGTATGGTAATGAATCTAATATATGAGATCATCATTTTTTTTAAAACAGAATAGGAACACCTCTTCGAATTTAAGAAATTTCTTACTCAATGTGTTTTACTTTTTTCGTTTCTTTAGCACATGACTGACAAAGACTTATATAAGATTGTTATTGCCGAGGATCATCAAATCGTTTTGGACGGGTTGATCGGTATATTTTCGACATCTAAGCACTTCAAGATTGTAGCCACAGCCACTAACTATAGAGAAGCCGTTTCTCAAATATCCAACCTCCAACCTGATGCCCTTCTCACCGATTTGAACATGCCTGGAAAGAATGGAGCCGAGATGATCAAAGAGCTTAAACTTCAGTTTCCATATACTAAAATCATTGTTCTTTCCATGTACCATAATAAATCAATGATTAAAGAAATGAAGGAACTTGGAGTGGCTGGGTATCTTTTAAAAAACACAGACAAAGAGCATCTCTTGAATTCCCTCTCGGACATTCTAATTGATGGTAAAACAGTGTTTCCTGTGCCAATAAAAGTCAATAACAACAGAGCATATGGATATAAGGATAGCCAAGAGTTTGAAGACTGTTTTGAGAAAACCCAGCAATTGGGTAAGAGAGAAATTGAAGTGTTATCTCATGTGGCTTCTGGATTGACCAACCAAGAAATAGCTGAAACTATGTTTGTTTCTATAGAAACCATTTACTCTCACAGAAAACATATTAAGGGAAAGCTGGGTTTTAAAAACAATAGCGAGTTGGCAGCTTATGCCATGGAGCATAAATCCGAATTACCCGAAGCTTGACCTAAAGTATTAAAACATCTATTGCATCTTGAAAGCTCATAGCGAAGCTTCAAAACATAATTTGGGTTGAACTGAAAACACTAATTCCACTGTGGTACCATTTGTACTAGCACTTTGAACCACAAATTTCCCTTTCTGCTGAGTTACTCTTCGCTGAATACTCTCCAATCCCATGCCAGTAGAGTTCTTATCTATATTAAATCCAACCCCATCATCAGAGACAATGACTCTTAGTTCGGAATCTATTAACTCCAATTTGACAATAAACTCGTCAGCATTGGCATGCTTTACCATATTCACAGACAATTCTTGAATTATTCTGTAAACAGAAATGGTTAACTCTTCCTGTATATTCAATGGCTCATCATCGGGTTTCACCACGAGCTTACATCGGATTTGATGATCCTCATAAATACGTGACAACAGCTTAGACAACAGCTCAACCAAGGTATTCTCGCCGAATGATGGCAACCCCATTGCATGCGATATTCTTCTGAGGTTTTCGTAAATATTTCGTAATTTCTCTGAATAACTAGAACCTTCGTTTTCAGACATTATGGCTAAACCTGCTATGTCAGAACCTACACCATCATGCAGTTCCGAAGCCAACTCTTGCCTGACCTGTTCTTCACTTTGAATTGCGGTTTTCATTACTTCCAACTGATGACCTTGTACAAGTTCTTTCACTTCCACTTCGGCTCTTTGTTCGCTCAATATCAATCGCTCTCTCAATTGTTTTCTTCGAATAAAATAAAATCGAATAAAAATCAAGAATATCAATCCAATCGCTGATATGATCAATAGAAGTCTATAATTCGCTATCTGAATTCGACTCTTTTCCAGTTCAGTTTTAGCTATTTCTTTTTCTTGTTCTTCAGATTGAAAATGATAGGCTAAATAGAGATTTCTGGTTTCATTGGATTTTTTTTCATGTAGATCCTCCAATTGATCTGCAGAATCATGATAATCGACCGCTGTCTGATCATCAGTGAAGAAATAAGAAACCTCATTGGCTAAAATAGCCGCCTTTTTGTAATTTTTTATATCCAAATATGCCTGATACGCCAGTGTATCATACATTAGCCATAAATCATCGTTTCCTGAAGTCCTATAAATATTCCTAAGCTGACCGTACGCCTCTGCCAACCGATACTTATATCCTTGTGTTTGAGCATCATTTAGTACTGCCAAACTCAACTCTACGGATCTAGGAACATCCTCATTCTCTAGGTATAAATTGGCCTTTTGTATTTGTACCTTTAAAGAATTGTAGTCATCATCATTCGCTTTAAATATAGAATCTACATGATCCAGAGTAGTTAATTTATCGGTAAACTTTAACTCATCTTTCAATACCAAATTCATTTTAGCTCTAGCGTATTGCCTAACGTAATTTTTACGCTTATAGAATTCTACCACTTCAAAAATATATTCAATTCCTCTTTTCTTAAAATTAGAATTCTTTCGTAGGTAAATATTTGCAATGTCAGACCTCACCGAAATCAAGTTGAGAGAATCTTGTTTTCTTTCAAAATAATTAGCTGCAATCTGATAATTTTCTAATGCGCTAGATGTCATTCCTATCATGCTAGAGATATTTCCAATGACCTTTTTAGATTTCATAAAGATGGTAGAATCAACTTCTGTACATAGATTAGAAACATTTACCAATAAATGCAAAGCCTCAGAATATTTTGTTTGTTTGAATTGAGAAATTGCTTTCCAGTATTTTGTCTCCAAAATCAATTGATGACTTATTGCTCCAATGCTCTCTACAATGAGATTATTTAAAACAGAATCTGCCTTCAACATTCTTCCTTTATAAATGTACCCTTGAGCTTTGAGTAGTTGGATAAATGTCTTTGTGTCCACTAAAATGTCAGTGTCATTATAGTGTGAAAAGTATGTGGTAAAATCTAGTTTTGGATTTTTTAGCAGCTCTAATTCTTGATTTTTGTACCACTTATAATCGGTTGAACAATCTTCTTGTCCGAAAAGAACTGATGAAATTGCTAAAACAATTGCAAAAAGCACAGATCTCACCATCATCAAAATCCAAGTGCTTTGGGAGTAAAACCTTCCCCCGTATCTAATTCTGTGTCCAGCTCAATTGGCTTTGAACGAGGTGGGCGTCCCTTTGTATCTTTCAAACTGATAGTTGAATCTGAATTCAATGTTAACTCCAGTTTGGAGGTCACTCCTTCGGAATAACCAAGTGGAATTGAAACACAGTTCCTTCCTTCCTTACTATTACTAACTTCCACTTCAAAAGTGATCAAATCTACTCCTGAGGCAGATGACTTAGTCCCAGAGGAAGAAGTGAGAATGACGTGTATAAAGTCACTTGCATTTTCTGTTTCAAATACCAAGTGGTAATTATTTGAATCAGTAATGATATCATAGATTACATTCATGACAATGAGGCTATTTTCTTAGTTATCTTTCTTTGAATTGTCTCCGTTGTTGTCGTTTTAGGATAAGGAGACAATTCATATGTATATTCTTTCCCTAAGTACGACTTGGACAATAGTACGTATCCAAAGTATCCGAAATTCTTTCCCCAAGAATTCTTGATGATCAAATATTCATCCCTTGAATCTTGATAGTATCCTACTGCGGTAACTGCGTGAGTAAATCGTTTAATATTATCTCCAGTGTCCTCATTAAAAAATAAAAGATCTCTAATTATAAACTGGTCATCTATAAGGCTCAATTCATCATTAGGATTCTCCTTTAACACCTTCTTCGCTGAAGGAATATTCATAAATTCCTGGCCTACCTCAAGCTCAATGGCCACTGGCCCCATCACAGAAAGCCATTGCTTGGTTCGTTCAAAGGCCACCTTAAAATCATCCTCCGTCACATATTCCACTCCTTTGTTTCTATCAGGCCAATACAACACGTAGTATTTTTTCAATCCAGAAGCTAAAAAATTTCCAATGGCTAGAGTGGACAAGCCGACGCTATAGGTGTCAATGGAAGAAAATTGATACAAGAATCCTTTTTTCTTTTTTCTAAAATAACTGGTTGACGTTAATGGAAGTTGTCTCTCCAAAGCCAATTGACCAAACTCAAAAATGGCTCTTAAAGCAATGTATAAGTCTGTTCCTCTTGTATCATCACTTGTGCTGCACGGTTGACCATTCAGCTGGCATTCCTTTCCCATCATCCATACAAAACGAGAGCTAAACTTGACCGTGTTTAATGACAACCGTGTAGGAGTCATGTGAAAAGCGCTCCATCCAGGAACGGGGAGTGCAATTGTTTTTAAGCGATGAAGCAGATTGACATAAAAATTACACAATCCATCAGCCAATGAAAAACCTACACATGAATAAGTCAGTTCTTGATCATGCACCTTCCAATGTTTGCTTTTTACAGGGGGAACGCTTCCTGTGAAGGAAGCAACTTCCAACATATTTCTCGGGTGGACCCAGGACCACATCTTTGGATAGTGGTTGATACTTACATCACCGCCAGTTTGTTGGAGTTTCCCGGAAATGACTGTTGTGGATCCAATAATTTCCTGCAGCCTTTCTTGTAAAACGGCATCAATCTCTCCCGGCTGATGAACCTCAACGTATTCATCATTTTGTAGTAGCGGAAGCAGATTATTTATGGTTAAACCTTCCTCAAACGTTTCTATCATCTCATTAAGTCTGGTTTGATCGTCTTCAACAGTCATGTCCAATTCCAAATTATCAATAAGCAGAAGTTTGATATGCTCCAAATGAGACTTTAATAGTACACTCATATATATGTCTTGTTTTATTCAAAAAACGGCGCTAATCCCTTTTCAGTTACTACCAGTTTTAGGTAATCTTTCACAAGCGAATTCCCTAAAACTGGTAAAGGTATTCTTATGCTCTCTGAAGTTATTTGCATTGTTATTTGAGAAGAAAAATTAAATATAACTCATTTAATGAAAATGACTTACGCGTAGTTATTGCTATTTCAAAACTAGTTTTTAATCCCGATTTATTTAGGTCAAAATAAATCAAAACGAAAAACCAAGCACCAAGGCATCACCAAGTGGATAATTTAGAATTCCAGAGAAAAAACCAGGGTCAAATACTATTGACCAACCTCTTTACAAAGAGAAATTTTAGGAAGGAAAGAGATATCTAGTGGTTTGCCAAAAACTGGCTTGAATGCCAAATCAACATCCGATAAGGATCGGATTTAATTATTAATTATAAAAAAGTAAAAATGAAAACCAATTATCTTTTATCAGCCCTTGCATTTATAATGCTCTTGGCTTCATGCGGAAAGGAAAACTTTGACACAACAGTCTCTCAAGATGAAAAAGCTGAATTCAAGTATTCAAAGCAATTAACAGTAGCTGATGCAAACGGAAATTCTGCTGATGTGATGGTACATGCAAATACAATGCAAGCCATCGATGATCATACGAAAGATGCTCTTGAGCTTATTACTACAACAAGAAGATTCGACCAAGTAAATGCTATTAACTCTCCATCTCCTAGAGAAACTACAACTGACGATGGATTAGTGACCGCACCAAATGATCTTGTTTTCTTGGAAATTGTAAGTCATAATTTCAATAATGATATTACAGGTTTTAGCCTAAAGTCTCAATTTGAGGCACTTGGTTCTACTAACAAAGCCACAAGTTATCAGTATGTGTATGGAACCTATAGTTCTGGAGTACATGGTGTACATGTGGAATACACAGGACAAACTTGTAACAAAGAATACTTAAAAACCACTTTAAGTGTAAAAACTTCACCTGGAGATTTATTCTGGGGGAGCCTTAGCTCAGGTAAAATATACGATGTCGGTGACGATTGGGATTACTCTGGTGCCAATCAGTGGTACAGATACAGATTGAAAGTACAAAATAAGAAAGCTTGTAATGGTACAGCTACTTATTCTTACTACTGGACATTCTGATCGATAGCATTATATAACCATAGGGCTACCTCGTACTGAGGTGGCTCTATTTTCTTATCCTAATAAAAAACAGAATGAATTTAGCAATATATCATACCAACAGAGAACAACGTGTTTATCGCGTATACGTACCCGACAACATGGGTTCTGGCCCGTATCCACTGATAATTGTTCATCATGGGGGAGGTGGAAATGCAGAGCGTTTCGCAGAGAATAAATGGGATATCAATGGAGCAGGAAGTGCCAGCGATTTCATCATTGCTTTTCCTCAAGCTACTGAACTTCCTAATCAACCGGGAAAATATACATGGAATGCGGGATTTTCAGCCCAAGGAATATCTAACGCCGACGATGTGAATTATATCAATGATGTATTGTCAGAAATTTGTAGCAACTATGCTATTGATAGATCAAACATTTTCGCTGCAGGAAATTCGAATGGGGGCATGTTCACTTACAGATTGGCCTCTGAAAGGAGCTACTGGTTCAGAGGAATTGGTGTTGCGCAGGGAACAGCAGGCGGACAGCAAGGATTGACCTC
The DNA here is from genome assembly GCA_965224545.1 of Flavobacteriales bacterium. GTDB lineage: Bacteria > Bacteroidota > Bacteroidia > Flavobacteriales_D > Sanyastnellaceae > ASP10-05a. The sequence goes on from CBDCZM010000001.1 coordinate 1,778,076, forward strand.
AACACCTCACTTTAACCTGCCGAGTGATTCTACGAATCACTTAAGCGTAATTGCCTACCACAATCGTGAAGATCAAGAAGTGAAATTTCTTCCTACATTATTCAGAAATTATCCTCCAATTTTAGATAGTCCCGAAGATTATGACTGGTATCTTAATGGCAGAAGAGAAATTGGATTTTGGCCATCTGTTCTGTCGTGGATGAATCATAATCATCTGTCAGATGCTCAATATCAAGTATTGGATGAAGTAAGAGGCACCTATGAAATTAGAGAATGGAGGCGTCAAATCAATAAGATTAGAGCCATAATCAACACAGATCCAACAGTAGGACATGTCTGGCCAGCAAGTGGAGCGGAGTATATGCTTGAATTCTTTAGAGAAGTAATGACTCTTTAGAAAAGAGTTTCATTCTATGATAACTGGCTTTTTTTGGATTTTAAGTACTGATTGTCATTATTCTACTCAAGACTCTTCTTTCAACCTTTCCATAATGATCAGAATTAGTTGGCGAAATCTGTTTCTGCCTCAAATATTCCTTAGACAAAAGAGCATAACCCTTATATCCCCATTCTATTCCCCATGAATTTTTAATCACTAGATAATCATCTAAATCATTTTTATAAAAACCAACCGCAGTGACCGCATGAAAAAATCGCTTCGAATAGTTTTGAAAATATTCATCAGTCTTTTCACCATCAATTAAATCAGTGGATTTACCAAATACTTCTTGACTAAGAATCGTGTCTTCTAATTTAAGTTTCGAACATTTGTAAAGAGACATAAATTCCCTCCCAATCTCCAATTCTAAAATTAATGGGCCAAAGAGACTAAGCCATTTTTTCGATATATCAAAAGCAAAATCAAAGCTGGAATCTTTTTGATCAGGCCAGTACAAAGCATAGTAATGAAGCACTCCAGAGTTCAAAAAATTATTTGATGCCTTGGAGAACAAGCTACTCATTGAATTAAATTCAAAAGGACAACTCCCATCTATAGGATCAGGATTCTTATGACTTCCTAGAGAAAAAAGTTTAGATAAGGTCATTTTTAGTGGCAACTCATGCTCCAAGGCTATTTGCTTAAATTCAAAAATAGCTCGGAGTGCTATATATAAGTCTGTTCCCTTTTCATCATCTCCCGTGCTACATGGTTGACTATTCATCTGGCACTCTTTTCCCATCATCCAAACAAACCTTGCACTGTATTTTTTCTCAATTGGAATCTGAGTGATTCTTTGGTCATTGGCATCATTTAAAAAAGCATGCCATTTTTCAGATTCTTTATTTTGGGACCAAATCTGAAAGTTCACATAAAAATTAAACAAACCATCTGCAATAGCAATTCCAACACATGAATTAGTCTTTTCCTGATTTTCTATTGGCCAGCTTTCAGAAGCTATTGGAAGTTTGGAACTTACCTTTGGCTTTAAGGTTATCTCATTATCGGGATGCACCCAACACCACATTTTAGGATAATCAAACTCATTAATGAAAAGCTCTGAAGACCTTTTATCTATTTTTGTGATAGCTTCATTAATTCCAAATTCTACTCCTGATAGTGGAACCATATTCTTGGAAAGAAAAGAAGTAAATAACAACCTAATCTCACTCTCAACTTCTTGATCTGATAAACCAAAACCTCGCACAAACTCCTTTATACTGTCGATGTTTGATTTAAAAAACAAGCCCATTTAAAATTTGGATTGACTAAAGATAAATAACCTCGAGGAATTAAATTGATTGAAGACTAGTTAGAACCCAAAACACAAGTTCTATTTAATTTGTTAAATCACATAACAGTGGATTCCTGTATCTTCTTCTGTATCTAGTTCAATAGGCTTGGACCGTGGAGGTCTTCCAGTAGTTTTTTCTTTATCACCTTGTTCAACCGCTTGAAGAGACAACGCTCCTGCGTTTTTAACTTCCACAAATAATTTAGACTTTGTCCCATAAGTGTATCCTAGAGCAATTTCTTGAACACTTCCAGACAAAGGACCATTTTCTACTAATTCAAAAATAACTTTATTCTTTCCTTGAATAAGATCTTTTTTAACATTGTAAGACCTTAATTTAATCTGTTCAATAACCAACTTATAGGAGTTGTCTACCTCTTTAATTACATAATATACCATAGCTTTACTGTTTAATATTCATCATAAATGACGCGGTACTCTCAAGTTTTATTGTATCGACAATTTAAAATCAATGTTAATTTTTAAAAGAAGTTCAGTTGAAATAATACCGTTATTTCAAGCAAACATTTTTTGAAAAACTATATTTACGAAAACTGAATGTAGCTAATCTATCTTCTTCGGCATCAGTTTTTTCAAAAGAATCCAAAGTGCTTCATTACAAGGCACTCCGCCTTTTTCCATTTCCAGGAACACTTCCATTGACCTTTCTTCCTTGTATGTTTTTTTTCCAGCATATACCTCAGCCTTGATCTCCTTAAGAGTGAGCTTTCCAGAAGCCAATATTTCATTGAACCGTGGAGACGTAAAACTGTATTTGGAATCTTCAGGTAGCTGTAAAGCAATCATCTCAGCTTCTGTATGGGAGAAAAACACAATTTGCCAATGGTGGTCTTTCTTCACCTCCAAACACTTGATTCTTTCCAGTGATTTCTCGTAAACTATGTCAGAAAAAACCTCAATAATTCCATGACATCGTTCGGGTTCATCTGAAATCATCTTTTGCCAATCAGGCGCTGTGATAGATTGTGAAGCTAAGAAATCAACAAAATCTTGCTTCAATTCCGTTAACTCAACATTTGATAATCGCTTGTACTTTAGTGCCATAGAATTGGTTATTCAGCTTTGTCTTCTGGAGCTTTAGAAGCTAAAAATAACTCATCTAGTTGCTCCTGATCAATAAGAGATGGAGAATCAATCATCACATCTCTACCGCTGTTATTCTTTGGAAAAGCAATAAAATCTCTAATAGAATCACTTCCACCAAATAGAGAACATAATCTATCAAATCCAAGTGCCAATCCACCGTGAGGAGGTGCTCCATATTCGAAGGCACTCATTAAGAATCCAAACTGCGCTTCTGCTTCTTCTTTAGAGAATCCCAACAGGTCAAACATTCTACTTTGAATGGCTCTGTCATGAATTCTAATTGATCCACCACCAATCTCTACACCATTAATAACCATGTCATACGCATTGGCTTTTACCTCACCAGGTTTTGTCTCCAAAATGTCCATTTGCTCAGGCTTTGGACTTGTAAACGGGTGGTGCATGGCATGGTAACGCTCTGTATCCTCATCCCATTCCAATAGTGGAAAATCAATCACCCACAAAGGTTTAAACTCGTTCGGATTTCTTAACTCTAATTCAGACCCCATGTGCAAACGAAGTTCACTCATTTGCTTTCTAGTCTTGTCTAAATCTCCACTTAATAGAAGAAGTAAATCTCCTGGTTTAGCGCTACAGTGACTTGCCCATTCCGCTAAAGCTTCTTGATCAAAGAATTTATCTACAGAAGATTTGAATGTGCCGTCTTCATTGCATTTACAGTATACCAATCCTTTTGCTCCAATCTGTGGTCTCTTTACAAAATCGGTTAAAGCATCCAATTGTTTTCTCGTATAGATAGCACAATCATCTATTTTAATCCCTATGATTGCTTCTTGAGAATCAAACACCTGAAATCCTTTGTTTTTAGCTACAGGAGCCATATCTATGAATTCCATACCAAAACGTAAGTCTGGTTTATCGGAACCATACATTCTCATGGCATCATCATAGTACATTCTAGGAAATTCTCCTGGATCTGTTTCTTTTACTTCTCTAAAAAGATGCCTCATTAGCCCTTCAAATGTATTCAGCACATCTTCTTGCTCCACAAACGCCATCTCACAATCTATCTGTGTGAACTCCGGCTGACGATCCGCTCTTAGATCCTCATCTCTAAAGCACTTGACTATCTGGTAATACCTGTCATAACCACTCACCATCAATAACTGTTTAAACGTTTGAGGACTCTGTGGAAGCGCATAAAACTGTCCAGGATTCATTCTACTTGGTACTACAAAATCACGAGCACCTTCTGGAGTAGATTTAATAAGATATGGAGTTTCAATTTCAAAAAATTCAATGCTATCCAAATACTTTCTCGTCTCAATAGAAAGTCTATTTCTAAGCGCGAGATTCTTCATTACTGGTCTTCTTCTAAGATCCAGGTAACGGTATTTCATTCGAATATCGTCTCCACCATCTGTATCATCTTCGATGGTAAAAGGAGGAGTTTTACTTGCGTTAAGCACTTCTAAAGAAGTTACTTCTATTTCTATCTCACCAGTAGGAATTTGGGTGTTTTTTGAACTACGCTCAATGACTTTCCCCTTTACTTTAATCACATACTCTCTTCCCAGTTTTCGTGCACTTTCACACAAAGAAGCACTGGTGTCCATATTGAAGACCAACTGAGTGATTCCATAACGATCTCTTAAATCCACAAAGGTCATCCCTCCTAGGTCTCTAGATTTTTGTACCCAACCTGAAAGTGTAACTACCTCGTTTACATGGCCGATCCTCAACTCTCCACAACGGTGCGTTCTATGCATTTTCTTAGTGTTTTTATTGCGCCCGCGAAGATAGGGAGGAATTCTAGATTTACGATTGATTCGATTAACGATTTTATCTAAACCCTCTGTAATAACAGCACTTTGGTCATAAACGAATAACCAAAATATTCCAAGAAATAAGTTGAATCTTAAACTTGTTCTAATGTGAAAGAGAACCCTTCCATGATCTCATTTGTCAACAATCTTTTACAAGCTTCATTCACCTTTGATTCAGCGTCAGACGCATCTTTCGCATCTACGTGCAACGTAATATGCTTTCCTATTCTCACATTACTAATCTCTTCCAAACCAATGTTTTTCATATTATTCGAAACCGCCTTTCCTTGTGGGTCTAAAAGCGCTGGAAGTGGCATTACGTCTATTTCTGCTTTAAAGTTCATTTTTTGATACTCTATTATTGATGACTGAAATTATGAGGTACAAAATTATGATTATTGGCAGAGCTATCAGCATATTTCCTGTGATAGTTTTTAAAATAATTAGCGTTGCAACGCTCATAACGATTAATAACCATCTAGCTTCATTCCCTTTCCAACCAAAACTTTTGAATTTCAGGGCGATCAGCTTCACTTTAGAAACAAGTAGAATAGCCGAGAGGACGCTTAAACCAATCACAGTGTATTCCGTCCCTAACATCATGTAATCAAACAAAAAAGGAAGCCCTATCCAAAACAAAGTATTGGCTGGTGTTGGCACTCCTATGAAGGAATCAGATTGATCCGTACTGATATTAAAAATTGCCAAGCGCATAGCGCTCATAAGCGTTACTACAATGGGAATAAAGTTAATCCAAGAGTCTGAATAACTATATTCTAAGCAAAGTTGATACCCAATCAAACCAGGCACCAAACCAAAAGTGACCATATCGGCTAGGCTGTCTAACTGTTTTCCCAGCTCCCCAGATACATTAAGCAATCTGGCAAACAACCCGTCAAAAAAATCAAAGAAAGCACCCAATAACACTAAACAAGCCGCTGTCTGATAATCTGCCTTATCAATCAGCACAATGCTTGCAAGAACGCCACAGGTGAGGTTGGCCAGTGTAAAAAGATTTGGGATGTGCTTTTTCATTATTTCCGACTGTAATGACAAAAATTACTGATTTTAATTATAACTCAGTGCAATAATTGCTTGGAAAGCGCAAATTATAATGCAATTCCGACATTTAAAGGTGAAACGCATAGAAATATGTTGAACCCATTCTCTTAGAGCCCTCCCATGGATTAAAACTCTACTGAAAGAAGAAATTTACAAAAAGAGCATGCTTTTGAGCTGAAAATTGTTATCCTATCGTGATACATAATTAAATATAGTGCTCAATTTTCCCCGCTTTAGCTATGTCATCCATGTGATAAGTAAGTATATTTACAAGGATCTGAAAATTAAGGACTCATGAAATCTTTGAGAAATTTACTTATAGCTTCATTATTTTTATTCATGTATTTCCATGCAAGTGCTGGAGGTGGAGATGTTATAAAAGAGTCCTTTTCAGTAAAAGGAACCTGTATGATGTGTAAGGCCACCATTGAGAATTCAGTAAAATCACTGGATGGTGTTGTCTCTGCTAAATGGAACCTAATAAAACAAAAAGTAGTTGTTAAATTCGATTTGGAACTCATTTCATTAGAGGAAATTCAAAAGACAATTGCAGCAGCGGGATACGACACCGATGAATTTAAGGCTAGTGATGAAGATTACAATAACCTTCACCACTGTTGTAAGTATGACCGGAAATAATACCTCTATTATAAAATTCACCAGAAAAAATACCATGAAAAAAACACTACTATTCGGAATTCTAACTTCATTCATTTTTATTCATTCATACGCCCAAACCATTGCAACAGACTTTAATGTAGATGATTGTTCTGGCAATTCTTATGATCTTTTCTCTAATCTAGATCAAGGTAAAATTGTTGTTTTAGCATGGGTGATGCCTTGTGCCACCTGTATAGAGGATCCAATAGCCGCTTATGCCAGAACGGAATCTTACGCTAGCAGTCATCCAGAGAAAATTGATTTTATTGTAGTTGATGATTACGCGGATACTCCCTGTGAGTCACTAACATCCTGGGTAGAACAATATCAAATGCTCAATGCAAATGTGATAGTAAATGATGCTGTCGCTATGTCAGATTACGGGATTGATGGAATGCCTAAAATTGTACTGTTATCAGGAACTGATCACAAGATTTATTACAACGAAAATAGCTCGATGGTAGGATTCAGAGATGCCTTAGACTTGGCATTAGCTGAAAATGAAACGATAGTTGGAATAGAAGAAATTGAAAGCAATCAAATTGTCCAATTGAATTCATTTCCAAACCCTGCCAATAGCTCATTAAACGTAACATACAATTTAGATCAAGCTTCGAATATTAAGTTTGAAATCATTGATGTACTTGGAGCAAAAATCCAGATGAGTCAGCTTGATGGAAAAAAGGAAAAAGGTGCACACACGGCTAACATTGATCTAAATAGTTTAGATAATGGAGTTTTCTTTTTAAGAATATCTTCAGAGGAAAGTTCAAAGACCGTTCAATTTGTTGTATCGCACTAAATTCGTTTCTATGCGCTTAGCACTATTAGTTGGGATTACAGTACTTATTTCAGTCAATACTTGGTCCCAAGGATGTTGTTCTGGTGGAGCAGGCAGTCCCATTGCTGGTGGAGCTGCCACTGGAGTACTTTTAAAGAATCAAGTAGAATTATCAGCTAACTATCAATTTAACCAATCAAGTGTATTTCTAGCAGGTGACCGAGACACTGTCGCTCTATTTGATAAATTGAGTAGTAACTATCTATTTATACGTGCTGACTACGGAGTAAGCAAAAAGCTGACGATGTCGGTTGCCGCTGGTTGTTTTTTGGACAAAACATTGACTGAATCTAGTGATCGAAATCCTGTAACCAACGAATTAGAATCTGGCAAATTAATCTCTTCAAAAGGAATAGGAGATTTGATCCTATTTCCACGTTACGACATATACAATAAGTCTAAGGGGGCAAACAGAACTGAGATCGCTCTCGGACTAGGATTAAAAATCCCTTTAGGATCTCATACAGATTCAAACCTTGTTATTTCAAGTCCAATTATAGGAGATATTTATACTATCTCCCCCCCAACTGTTCAAGCAACCAATGGAGCACATGATTTAATGTTCTATTCATTCTATCTTAAGTCCTTTAACCATGGTAAGTTTAGAGTCTTTTCTAATGCCCTTTATGTCAAAAAAGGATTCAATTCTCTAGGTCAGAAATTTGGTGATTATGCGAGTCTGGGATTATTCTTTGGTTGTAATTTTCTAAAGAAGTTTGGAGTGACCGCTCAAGTAAAAGGCGAAATAGTTGATCAAATGGAAGCAGCTAATAACGTTGACTTGTTGGCTTACTACAACATATATATTGAATCAACTGGTAGTAAAAAAGTGTTTTTTATACCCCAAATTAGTTTTACTCATAAATCCCTTACACTATATACTACAAGTGAAATCCCATTGTATCAGTATCTAGAGGGTTCTCAGGTTGGCTCACAATATCAGTTTACAACGGGTTTAAATTATCGTTTTTTAGCAAAAAAACCAGCTGAAATCACCTTGGGTAAAATCTAAAATAAGAGATCAGCAATCACATAATTCTAATCAGACTTGATGATTTTTCTGGTCAGCAACAAATCAGCGGATAGATACTTCACTACATACAAACCAGTAGCTTCAGGAAGCCGAACTTCAACCATCGTTTCCTCAATTACCTGAACGTTTTCATGAATTTTCCCTGTAGCGTCACTCACTTGAATAACTCCAGAGGAAGGAAGTTTAAAGGCGATAAAAACATCTCCCTTCGTAGGTACCGGAAAAACTGAAAATTCTAACGTCTTACCCAACTCCAAGACACCATTAGGCACGGACGATTCATATGCCCCTATATCAGGAAATCCCCCTTGTATCCTTTCATTCCCTTCAATATCAAACTAAACCACTATGGACTGAAAGTACCATAGGTTTTATCATGACTAAAAGTCGTATTTGTATGATTGACTATCAATATTTACGGTTTTAGATTTTTGATTTACGTGAAATCTATGCAAAAATGGTAAGTGGTAATTTTTAGAGGCTAAAGCGAAATGCACTAAAGTGCATAGTTTGAACTCTTGCTGAGACCAATCAACTCTTTATCTGAGACAAGTACTCCTTCCGTATATACACCACTTGAGATCAATATAGCATCTCCGTTTACTGCCATTTGTATGGCATCATCTATAGTAAGTGCATCCAATGGAACTATGATGATATTTTGTGAATGGGCATGTACAGTTATTTTAAGAGCAAAAGCAAACAGCATAACATACTTTAGATACCTTGTCATATTTAAATGATCAAAATAACCTGTGGACGGTTGCGCAAGACACTACTATTGTGACAGAAAAAGGCTAATTACCGGTACAAAAAACCATTTTCCTTTCTATTTTTATACTTTTACAAGAATTCTGCGGTTCAAGAATAACTAGACAATACACTAATGCCAAAAATTAACAGAAAACTTCCAGCCCTTTCTCTTCTAGAGATTTTACTTGTTTTAGCCATCATTGGTATTTTCATGACTTTAGCTCTTCCTAAGCTTATGGGTGTAGTAGGAGATGCCAGAGCTGCTGAGGCTCAACAGCAATTAAATTTTGTTCATACACTTCAAAAAAGTTATTATTTCAAAAAAGCCAAATACACTGCTAATCTTGACGATATTGATTTTGAACAAGATAAGCTTGTTCCAGATGGTGGAAATGCTTTCTATAAAATTGAAATTGTAAGCGCGAGTCAAGGAGCTTATGAGGCAAGAGCCAATGCGGTCGTAGACTTTGATGGTGATGGTCAAAAAAACGTATGGTCTATTGATCAAGACAAAAACTTGAAAGAAATAGTGAAGGACTGACCTCATGGTAACGGTTATTCTTTTAATAGTTGCCTCAATTATTTCTGGGATCTTGGCCTATCAAGACTTTCGAACAAGGCTAATTCGTTTAGAGCTACTTTTAGTGTTGTTCATACTATTCTTCTCTGCCATTTGTATAAAAACAGGTGTCACCCAAACGCTGATCTGTTACGCAAAAAGCTCAATTCTTATCTCAATAGTGATAGGTATTCTATGGCTCTATACTCGGATCCGCTTTGGAGGGAGATTAGATTTCTTTAATCAGGCATTTGCTTGGGGTGACATTTTATACCTGATCGCGGTAGGAGGAATATTCACATTGACGGGGCTTTCCGTCTTCCTAATAATTAGCAGCTTATCTGCCATCATATCCACATTAATCTTCGCTAAAGTGAAAAGGCAAAAAGTCGATTCTATTCCCTTCGTCACCTACATGAGTTTTACTTTAGTACCTTTGCTAGGCATTCTGCTCATTGGATACGGGAATTTTAAGTATCTTGCAGATACACTATTAAACATAAACCTCGTTTTTTAACTACTGTGATAGAATCTCCTTCTATAGAGCTTAAGCAAATTATATCTCCAGAATTAGCCTGGAAATATGGTGTTATTCCTAAAAAAAAAGAGGATAACGAGATTCAGTTTTACATTGATAAAAATGCTGAGTCAAATTCGATCAAAGCAATTCTTCAAGCTCTGTTAAGTAAACCAGTAAGCTTTGTGGAAGTGGAAACTGAAACAATCAAAAAGGCACTTTCCTTAGAATACAGAAAATCTCAAGATGCAGAAATCCGTAACCTTCAGGTAGATTCTGATTCATTCTTAGATAAACTTATAGAAGAAGCGGCAGACTTAGAAGCGAGTGACATTCATCTGGAAGTTCAAGAAGAAAACGCAAGAATTCGAATGAGAATAGACGGCGTACTTCTGGAAAAATATGCTATCAATAAGATTCAATATCCCTCACTGATCAATAAGATTAAAATCAAAGCCAACCTCAATATTTCAGAAAAACGACTGCCACAGGATGGAAGAATTTTGGTGAAAAACAAGGATTTCAGTACTGACATCAGAGTATCTATTTTACCTACCCTTCATGGAGAAAAGGTCGTTTTAAGACTTTTAAATAAAGATGCTACGGATATTCAATTGGACACTTTGGGAATGTCGACTAGACAGCTGGATGATTACAAAACGGCCATTAAAAATCCACATGGCATCCTCCTCATCAGCGGACCCACTGGATCAGGAAAAACCACCACCCTATACGCCACACTGAAAATCCTCAATGATGCGGTTAGAAACATCATTACCATAGAAGATCCAATAGAGTATACCCTTGATGGAATTAATCAAGTACAACTTAGAGAAGCTATTGGACTTGATTTTTCTAAAGCGATTAAAACTTTTCTAAGACAAGACCCTGACATTATCATGCTCGGAGAGATTCGAGATACAGAAACGGCTAATATGGCTGTGCGTGCTGCACTAACAGGACACCTCGTTTTATCTACCATCCATACTAACTCTGCTTGGGGAATTATCACGAGACTTTCTGATATGGATGTACCTCCATACCTTCTAGCAAACACTATCAATATGGTATTGGCACAACGTTTAGTTAGGGCACTCTGTACCAATTGCAAGATAAAAAATGAGGCTCCAATTTTATGGCCTCAAAACTACGTAGCACCGCGAAAAGACATTCAACTGTACAAACCAATTGGCTGTTCGGAGTGCCATCATACTGGATACAAAGGAAGAAAAGCTATTTATGAAATAATACCCGTATCTAGAGAGTTACAAGAAGAGATACGGAACAAAAACACTGATATTAACGAATATTTGGACCGAAAAGGGATTAGAAGCCTTTCTGATAGCGTCTTTGAGCTATTGGAAAAAGGGGAAACTTCTTTTGAAGAAGCACTCCCAATTCTACTCTCCGATTCGAAATAACAACCTTATGAAAATTTTAATTTTAATCATTGCGCTCACCATTTCCTCCCAAATCTTTGGGCAAACTGATCGAATAGATCAGATTAAAATCGAATTGGAAACCATGTTGGTAGACATTCCAGGACTGGATGAGACCATCGCCTCCAATGTAAAAGATGCCTCTGTCACTGAATTCCTCAGAGGATTAGGAAGAGATTACGGAATCAACTTAAATGTGGCTAATGGAATCAATCAAACGCTCACTAATAGCTTTGCTAACGCACGTATCCTTGACGTGTTGGTTCTTCTATGTAAAGAATATAGTCTGGACATTGAAATCACCGGGCAAATCTTAGCTGTCAAAAGGTACATAACCCCTGAAGTAATCGTGGAAAAAGTGATTCGCGAGCCGGGAGTGGAATACAATAGTACCACCGATTTTCTGTCTTTGGAATTAAAGAAAGATACGCTTAGTACTGTTGCACAGAAAATCACCTCACTCTCCATGCACAATGTAATTCTTAGCAAGGGATTGGAAGACCTCAAAGTGAGTTGCTTCATTCAAAACAGACCATTCGATGAAGTAATTGAAAAAATGGCCTATGCCAATGGTTTAATTGTGACAAAAGATGGGAACTTCTATGTGCTAGAGAAAGAAGTGAATACCGCGAACAATAAAGGAAAAAAAACGCCTACAGATGCTGAGATAGAAGATTCTCCTAGAGACTATTCAGGAATCACATTAAATGTGGAGAATGACCTCATCAGTATTCAGGCCGAGAATGAAAAAATAGCAGATATTATCTATAGAGTTTCTCAGGAAACATTGAACAGTTTTTTCATTTATGATGAGCCTGAAAATTCAATTTCTCTGTTCTTAGAAAACGCCACTTACGAAGAATTTTTGACTTATCTTCTGAGAGGTACTGGACAATCATTCATCAAACAGGATAAAGTATACCTGATTGGTTCTGAAAATAATTATGATCTAAAAACAACAGAACTGGTTCAGCTTAAAAATAGAACCATTGAAAATGTCTTGTCTTCTAGTACTAGCAGAAGGGCTAGCAGTGGGTCCAATTCATCAAACAATAATAATAACTCTTCCGGTCAAAATAGAAACTCATTCGCTGGTTCTAGCTTTAACTCACAGCTTTTCAGCAAAGACTTAAGCGTTCAACCATTTCCTGAGCTGAACTCATTCATCGTTTCCGGATCATTCCCAGAAGTAGAAACATTCAAGACATTTATTCAGAAAATTGACCAAGTTGTTCCTGTGGTTGTAATTGAAGTCATTATTGTTGATGTCAATAAAAACAGAACTGTATCTACCGGAGTTCAAGCTGGTATTGGAGAAGCTCCAAGTCAATCCAATGGACAAATCTTGGGGGGATCTGACAACAATGGCTTAAACCTGAATTTGAGTACCAATGATATTAATAGTTTGATCAATAGTTTTAATGGGATGGGATTGGTAAATTTAGGACATGTCACACCCAATTTTTATCTGAGCCTACAAGCACTAGAAACTGATGGTGTATTGCGATCAAAAGATAATATTCGGTTGGCCACGCTCAATTCATTCCCAGCAAACATCAATGTGGGTAGTGAAGAATATTATTTAGAAACGACTACAAACGTGACCGCTTCAGCAGGAAACAATCTGGTAACTGAACAACAAAACTGGATACCGCTTCAAGCAGATTTATCTGTCGAAATTGTTCCTGTAGTCTCAGGAGATGAGCAGGTGACCCTACAAATTTTAGTAACCCAAAGCAGTTTTACAGAGAGAGCCGGTGGTGACAATGGTCCATTTGGAACTGTCAATCGAGAATTCAATTCGAACATTCGTGTGAAAAATGGGGATATGATTATGCTTGGAGGATTGGAAGACAAAACCATCAATAATTCAGGTGGAGGTGTTCCTATCCTTAGTCGAATTCCCATTTTACGATGGATTTTTGGGAATAGAACCAAGAGTAAGAGCAAGTCTCAATTGAATATCTTCATCAAGCCCACGATCATGTATTAAGATCAATGCTTCAGCTTTTAGAATCAAATATCAAAAGTGGTTTAACCATCTTCACAGCAGATGGAGAGAAAAAGTATGCTCTCACGAAAGTAGAGGTAGCTAAAAACTCTATTCAAATAAAAAGCACGCACACATTTTCCTCCTCTGCTGAACTGAAGAAAGAAGCTAAAGGGAACATTATTCTATGCTATTCCAGCCCTTCTGTGCTATCATTTCAAAGCAACGAAGATGATCCAGAAAAAGCTATTCAGAGTATTATACCAGGCGCTAAGCTGGAAGATTTTTATATCCAAAAATCAATTGGCAATCAGTCCATATATGAGGTATTGAATTTGAATGAATTGAAGGAGGTTGTGGAAGCGTTGCAACAAATTGCAATTCAGGTGACTGATGTGGTATTAGAAAAGAATTCACTCTGTAACCTGTTTTCAAGCCTAGACCAAGAAATCGTTGGATTACATCATCAAATAGAGCAGAACGGAATTTTTTCGCCAATTGAAGAAAATCAAAGAAGCTCTAATCACATCGAGGAACAATCTCTATCACCAGAAAACACATTGGCTTTTGGAGCAATTCTAAGTGTGATGGAAGAATCTTTTACCTCTTGGAATCTTCCTGAATCCGTTATAAACAATCAGTCTCAATCCAAAGGGAAAAAGCAACTTAAGTTGACTACAATTGTTTGCGTGAGTCTACTTCTAATTGCTTCACTAGCGAATCTATTTTTCTTTCAAAGCTATAACAAGCAGCTTACAGAAATTGACCAAAAACTTTATGGCTCCAATGCTTCTCAAGAGCGTTTGACTTCTTTGAAGGAAAAAGTAGATCTTCAAAATGAGTTACTGCGCAGTCTGAATACCATCGATGCTTCTTCAGGAGCTTATTTTCTGGATCAATTAGGGGGGAATATCCCTAAGCAGATCAATCTTAACTATCTAGGGCTAGAACCACCTGTAAAAATCAAAGCGAAAAAGAAAATAGAGTTCGAATCAAATGAAGTCACCATAGAAGGACATACGATTTCAACCCTTGCCCTCAATAACTGGATAGAAGAAATCAATCAGATGGAGAATGTCAACGAGGTGAGTCTTTTGAGCTATGAAGACAATAAAGAGAATAAAGGAAAATTTGTACTACAAATACAATTAAAAGATGCTTAAGAATCTGAATGTTCAACATAAAATCTATGCTGTCATAGGGGCTTCGGTGTTGCTAATGATTCTCGCTTATCTTTTATCTTTTGCAGAAACATTGGCCCTGAGAAAAGAAGTGAAGCAGAAACAAGCCATATTGATGAATTTAGACGATGTCAAACAGGAAATTGCGGGATATGAGCAAGCTCTTGAAAACAACTCCCTAAATCTAAAAACCGATAAGAATGCATTACAAAAATATGATTCTAAATCAGGTGACGGAGTTTTGCGAAAATAGCGGAGGTGCGAATAAACTAAGTATCTCAGAATTCCTTCCGATACATGCATATCAATTGGAAGAGAAAACCATTCACCACCTGCTCTTTTTCAGTAAGAGGAAGTTTTACTGAACTACTTAAATTGAACAAAGAGCTGGAAGAGAATCTAATAAGTGCGGAACTCTCTTCGGTCGAATACACTCTAAAGAAGAAAAGAAAGAAAAAGGAATTAACAGCCACTTACCATGTACAAAACATTAGCGAACTATAACCAGAAACTACTTCTTGGAAGGAACATTTCATTTTCGTCCATCTTGATTGCTCTCTTTCTAGGGGTTTGCTGGACTAGCTGTGATACAATTATTGAAGACAACATTTCAAATGAAACGGTTGTGATAGAAAGCCCACTTAATGGAAGTTCATTAGAGAATTCAAACGTTATCTTTTTATGGGAAAAAATAGATGAAGCGTTGACTTATGAGTTACGAGTGGTAGACCCTTCTTTTGATGATGTGGAATAGAATCATCAGAGTGGATTCAGTACTCACCGGCACAGAGTTTTCTCAATCACTGTACCTGGGAAATTTTGAGTGGCGAATTAAAGCTGTAAATGGAAATTCAGAAACCTGCTATACCCTGAACTCCTTTTCTATTATTGAAGAAGGAGATATTTCTAATCAATCGATTACTGTCACTCATCCCACTAACACATCAGTGCTGTCTGAATCTCCAGTCCCCAATTACGTGGAATACTCTCCAAGGAGCATTTGATTACACGCTTAAAATCTATGATTATACAAACAATACCCAAGGAAGTTTATTGGACGAAATAACCACCGAAAACACTTTATACACTACTAATCTGACTGATGGAAACTACCAGATTACCATCCGCGCTAGCGATGGAGAAAATCAATTCAGTCAAACTACTAGCATTATTTTCACTATAGATCAAACTGCTCCCTCTGCACCGGAACTTATCGCCCCCAATAATGCTATTTTAAATGATGGTGATCCCATTTCGTTTTCCTGGACTTCTGGAATAGATGCGCTTTCCTCTACATTAGATAGCATTTTTGTGTATTCGGTGACACCAGACCAACTGGTATATTCTGGAGAGACTTCTACTCCTTTTGAGTTACCCGCTGAGGAACTTAGCGTTGGAAATTATGACTGGCAGATAGTTACATTTGACAAAGCTGGAAATTATGCAGCATCTTCATTCTTTCAATTTGAAGTAAGTGAATAAGAAAATTAATGCAAATAGCACTTTTGATTATTGTTATTCTCATTTGGGGCAAAGTGGCTATGGATTTTTTCGAATATTCAGACGAAAAGACTACACCAGCATATCAGTATACTTCCAAAGAAAAGGACACCATGACGTCAGTAGAGGAATTTTCGTACGAATTGAATCTGGACTATAGAGATCCGTTTCTGGGTAAAGAGGCCGCTTCAAAATCCACCCCAAAAAAGACTACCGTTTCTCATCCAAAGCCTACTGCTCGAAAAGAAGAAACAACGAATAAAACACCTCAAGTGAAGTGGCCAAAGATTGACTACTTAGGAGACCTTGCAAGTACTAAAGGTTCTAACTATGCAGTCATATTACGAATCAACGGAGAAGAATCGCTTATTTCCAAAGGAGATAGTATTTCAGGTGTTTCTGTGAATCAACTATTTCAGGATTCTATACAGCTCTCATATATGAGCGAACTTAAAACTATTCTAAAATGAAAATTGCAACACTCATAGGCCTATATATACTAGCTGCAGTTACACTCATAGGCCAAAATTCTGAAAGGACTTTTATCATTGAATCTGGCAAAGTAAAAACCCAGTTGAAAAGCATAGCAGCCTCGACTAGTACTAACGAGCAACTAATGTATCACTATGTAGATGCCAATGACTTTAGAGTCACTCAAGGAGCGTTTTTTGGTCAAGTACTGCATGGGAAAACTACTTTTTATGATACGCATGGAACACTCACCATGCAGGGAAGTTTTAACAATGGGCTAAAGCACGGAAAATGGACTCATTGGGATAAAGATGGGAGAATAGAAAAAATCATCAATTGGAAGAAAGGAATTAAGAATGGTCGTTTCAAGCAGATCTATGGTGAGGGTGATATTGAAGAAGGTAACTGGAAAAACAATCAAATGCATGGGGAATGGAGCTACTATGAAAATGGAGAACTTATTAAACAAGAAACTTATAAAAATGGTCAGGTAAAGCCAGAAAAAAAGGAGTTTGAAGTCAAGCCGTTCGAAGAATCCGAAAAAGGAAAAACGTCTCAAAAAACGAAGGACAAGAAAGAGCTCAAGTCAAAAGAAAAAGAGAAACGCAAGAAAAAGAAAGAAAAACCATCGACAGAAGAAACAAAGGAAAAGAGTGAACAAAAAAGTGATAAGCAATAAGGTTGTCAAAGCCTCTTCATTATTCTATGCAATAGTACTTTCTATGCTCATCGGAATAATTATGCTGTCTCTTATATCTCTTAATTATTTTCAAACCGTAGAGTTAGAGTCGTACTCTTCCACTGTTGATCTCATTGAAAATTGCAAGTCCGCAGAGGCCATTCTCCTTTCCGAACATAAATCACTGAAACCAGATACGTGGATCAGAATGATAGAATTGGAAGACTCTACATTCTATCAGGTAAAGCATTGGGGCATATGGAATATAGGTAGCGTCAAATCCAAGAGAAGAAAAGAAGTGATATCAAATGCCTTTGTTTTTGGCGACAAATGGAATAACAACGGAACGGCCATTCAATTAAAAAACGGTATTAGCGGGCTATCCATTAGTGGCAGAACAAAACTTACCGGAAATGTATTTGTTCCTGGAGGTCGGGTAAAGCCTGCCTATATCGAGGGCCAGTCGTTTAATGGAGACCAACTAGTAAGTGGTTCAGTGAGTGAAACTCCAAGAAACTTTCCCAGAATTAGCACCCAGATAAAAAATAAATTAAAGGCGCTTAGAACAGATCAATTCACTACAGATTCTATTGTGAAGTACCATGAATCTATTGATGTGGAGGCACAAGATTTTACAGATAAAAAATTGGTTTTAACCTCCGTTGATTCTATAGCAATCTTGCAAAAAAGCATTTCGGGAAACGTGGTCATTAAATCAAATAGAGCCATCTATATCAGTCCTTTTGCCACGTTGGAAAATGTCATTTGCATCGCCCCAAGAATCTACGTTGGGACAGGATTCAACGGAAGAATTCAATGCATTGCAACACAAAAAATAGAAATCGCTGAAGAAGTAGTTCTCTCCTATCCTTCCTCCCTGTGCCTATTAAGCGAAAAAGAAAAAAGAGCCTCTATCACATTGGAAAAAAACAGTCAATTGGAAGGTGTACTTATTTTGACTAATGAACTCGGTGATAGAACGCCCAAAATCCTGAAGGTTGGCAGAGATGCCAAAGTCACTGGCCAAGTCATTTGTGAAGCAAGCACAGAAATTAGAGGAACCGTTTTCGGGCAGGTCATCACTCATGATTTCTCCTTAAAAACTCCGTCTGCATCCTATAAAAATCACTTGCTAAATGCTGAAATAAATAGCAGTAAACTTCCAGACTGGTTTAGTGGAGTTAGTCTGGAAGGTGAACAGGGTAAAACCGTTAAAATTTCAGATCTATGAGATTATACCAACTTGATCGAATTATGTCGCATATTCTTTGTTTTTTCTTATCTCAACCTTCGCTTAAAAAAGTAGTCATAGCTAAAACTATGACTAAATTTTCAAACTCGTCTGAAAAAATAAAAATTCAAAAACTAAAGCAGCAAAATTCAATCAAGTTAGTATTAAAGGGATCTACACTTATAGAAACGCTTTTAGCCATGGCCATTTTGCTTACTGTAATTGGCATCTCCTTAAATACTATGGCACATGCCTCTAGTTCATCTTCAGAAGAAATCAAGAGCAAAGTCAATATACAGATAGATCAGCTGTTGGCCAATAGTATCGAAAAAAAACTCTATACATCCAGTGAGGTGGAAATTGATGGCATTAGCTACCGCCAGAACTGTTCATTTGTCAATCGGTATTCAAATGTTGTTCGATTGGAAATTACTGCCGAGCGCAACGATCAAATCATTTTAGAGCGACTCAGATATATTAATGCGGAATGAAACTGAAAGCCTTCACCATATTAGAAATGACTGTGGTTATGTTGATCACCATGCTGGTAGTCAGTTTTGGTTATGGAGGATACTTGATGATTTCTAAACATTATCATAAAAAAATTCAATACCATAATGAAATAGCAGACGTCAGCAGACTGCGACAGGTATTGAATCATGAATTCTTTCAATCAGATACTATCAAGTGGGATCAAATTTAAATTCATTGGAGTTTAGAGAACAGCGAAAGTTAATCTTTGAGGACTCCTTAGTGATCCTCGACATAGGAAGAAGAGATACCATGAATGCAGTGATTTCAGAACTCCAGGTTGATGAGCTAACTTTGAAAAATACCGAGAAGGTGGTGCAAAAAATGAGTTTCACACTTGAGCACAACGACGAAGAATTTGAACTAATTGTACATAAAGACTATACAGAGTTTTATAAGACCGGATTTTAATTGGAGATCAAAAAGAAGAACATAACAAAGAAAAAAGTCAAGAAGGAAAAGCAAGATTCGTGGCTTACCAAAGATCTATCGTTGATGCCCTACAAGGTAAATGATAAGCGAAAAAGAATATTTCTACAGCCAGTTGGATTTATTAATTCGCTCTGGGTTTGACCTCCGATCCTCGCTAGAACTTTTGATTGAAGAATCCACTGGGAAGTGGAAGGATCTCGTTCAAGAAATCTATGAAAAAGTAGTAGAAGGTAAATTGTTGTCAAAAGTTCTAGAAGAAAGTTCGCATTTCACAGTCTATGAATATGAAAGTCTAAAAATTGGAGAGGAAAGCGGGATCATCGAAGATATTTTCAAGGAACTGAGTATGTTCTATCAAAGAAAGATCGAACTGCGTAGGAAGTTCATCGGAGTGATGATGTATCCTGTAATCGTTCTCTTAGTAAGTCTTGGAGTAGTTTACTTTATGCTCAACGTGGTGGTGCCAATGTTTGAAGATATGTTCAAGCGCTTCGATTCAGAATTGCCGGCGCTTACCAAATTTGTGATCAATCTTTCTGATGCGTTTGGAGCTGCAGCACCATGGCTTGCGTTGACAGTTATTGGGTTCATTGCAGCCAACTATTTTCTGAAGAAGAATGAGAACTATCAATTCATGAAGGAGCGATTTCTTTTTTCCATCCCTTACTTCGGAAACTTTGCCAAAATGAACTATCAAAGTCGGTTCTGTCAGAACATGCGGCTTTTGCTTTCGGCGCATACTCCATTAGTTCATGCATTGCAACTCACCAGCAATATGCTTTCAAATATCCATTACCAAAGAGGAATCTCTGGTGTCATCGAGAAGGTCTCTATAGGACAGCCTCTTCACAGAAGCTTGAAGGAAACTCAACTATTTAATCAAAGAATGCTTTCATTAATTCGTGTAGGTGAGGAGGTAAATAAGCTTGATGTTATGTTTGATAAATTGAGCATCCAGCTGTCTGAGGAGATTGAATACCGATCAAAACAACTCAGTAGTATGCTCGAGCCCTTCATCATTATCTCTCTTGGGCTTATAGTAGGTGTTATTTTAATCGCGATGTACTTGCCTATTTTGAATTTGAGTACGGTGATCGGGTAGACTGGTTTACAATTGGTTAATATTTATAACCTCGTAACTACGATCCTCCAAAATAAAGGTTTCCAAAATTTCGTTAATAAATAGGTTCGGTGAAATTTGGTTTTCTGCCGACTAAACACCATATTTGTGTTAAATTTTGTATCACTTAACAAATCAAAAAAATACTTAATATGAAGAAAATAGCTTTGTCTTTCTTGATTTTATTATCTAGTAGTATTTACGTATCTGCCCAAAATGAAGAGTTGTATATTACAATTTTTGTTTCACATGTCGAAGATCAGCTTGACAATAATCAAAACCTTCTAGTTCTACAGGATTCAATATTTGTAGAGACACCATTAGAATTTGATTACAATTTGTTCATTGCAGGTTTTGACACACTTTCTACAGCCTCCTTTGAAATAAGTCTTGTGGATAGTGATGGAACATCAATAGACAAAACTTATTCTATTTCAGAAATTAATGCCAATGAAAATCTAAAACGTTTTGGAGACTCAGTAACATTGCCTTTTGGAAGACATGAATCTATTGATATTCAAGAGTACACCGCTGTTATTCGAGACCAAAATAATAACATCATAGAGTCATTATCTGGCCCTCAATAAGACGCATACTAAATCTTATGGCAAAATAGAAATGCCCTGAGAAATTGTAGTAAGGATTGAAATACACTATTAGTCCTTATTAGTCCTTATTAGTCCTTTTTTATAAATAAATTAAACAAGTTCAACTTCAATTGACATGTGCCGAAATATATTAATTAATTGTTTTTTTCAATTAATCAAAATATCATACGCATTACGATCTAAACTAAACACATGATTATGAATAAATTCATACCAATTATTTTATGGTTGCTTTTTTTCCATTTCAGCACAATCACAAACTGAAAAGACGGTGATCATAAGTGATCAGGAGAACACCGTGGCTGAATCATCTGCCATTCTTCAACTAGAGGCTTCAAATAAAGGGCTACTCATTCCTAGAATAGCCTCCGTAGATTCTATTCCTTCCCCGACAAATGGTTTGATGGTTTATATAGAAGGAGAAAATTCTTATTACTATTACAAGGACTCTTTATGGACGGAATTGGGAGGATCTGAATGGGAAAGACAAAATGATAAAGTATCTTATCACAGTGAGAATGACACTTCCTCAGTTGTGAGTCAGGGGATATACCCCGACTATTATGCATCCATTAACACCAACAAATTGTATGATACATCTTTAAATCTATATTCTGGTCTACGGTACACTTCACTAAAAACAACAGCATACGGTGGAGTACAGTTAGAATCTTCTCCAGGAGATTTTTATTTAAAGGGAATGTCTGCTATCAAACCCTACTATAATGGACAAGTATCTCTGGGAACCCCATCTCGTCGATTTAAAGATCTATATTTAACCTGGCACTCTGACCTGTACATTGATCAATTGAGCAACCCTAAGCCTTTTCATATATATACTGGATTAACTAGAGACACGTACGCTTCACCTCTTTTTTCTATGGTGGTCAAATCTCCCATTACCTACACCCATCCAAATGTCGGCTATTTTGCAGTGAAGAACAATGATACGGATTTGAACACCATGTATATGTTTAGTGTTCAATCTGGTGGCAGGGTAGGAATCGGTACAGGATCTCCAGAAGGTGCACTAGATGTTAAATCCTCTACCGGTGGAGTGATCGTTCCGCGACTTACAAAGGCAGAGATTCTGACTCTTCCTCTTATAGAAGGAACTGTGGTATACTGCACCGACTATTCTACCGATCCACAGTTTTTGTACTGTGAGAAAGAAGGTGGTGTTGTCAAATGGGTACTTAAAGCCAGCTCTCCTGCAACACTTAACTAATAAATCATAGATATGACTTTAAGAGTAATTTTAATTGTATGCTGTTTGTTCAGCATACAAGTTTCAGTATCTCAAACGTTCAAGAACAAAGGGGCATTTATTCGTTTCCAAGACAATACGATAATATCCATTGGAAATGGAAAATTCATTAATCAGGATTCTGGGAAGGTGACTATGATGCCTGGCTCAATTATGAAAATTAATCAAATAGAAGTAACCAATCAATGTGAGAGATATTCAGGGACAAGGCTTTCCTTTATTTTGCCATATGTATTTTCTGAGATGAATTTTGAAGAAATCTATATACCCATTCAAAACAAGAAGCCTTCTTACCCACATCAAATAAAGATTGGGGTCATAAAATTTCAAGTTCAATTGGAAAATGTTGCTGAAGAAGAAATGCTTGATTTTAAGCTATACGGAAAACACAGAATTGATATGAGTGATGAGGTAAGTATATCCGATTTAAGTGTTAGGGGAGGAGTAAATAGATTTGAGATGAACGTACGTAACCTGCCGAATGGAGTTTACACTTTAGAAATTGTGTCTCCAAACAAGGACACGTTTCTAAAGAGATTCAATATAACAAACTAAGAAATGAGACTTTTTTTATTCATAGCGATTATAACATGTACTACGATCATTTCTAGTTGTTATAGTAATAGCGGCACGCACTTATATATAGATGCCACGAAAGTCTTCGATTCATTTAATTTGACAATAGAATTGAAAGCGGAAACTCAAAATGAGGAACAGCGCTTTTCTTCAAGCCTTGACAGCCTTAATCTAGCACTGAGCATTCAGCCTGAAGTTGATTCTGAAGACTATAGAAGGCTTGCGTATGGGTATCAGGAACTGGAAAGAGCAGGGCAAAATCACATGACTAAGTTGATTCAAGAATCGGATGATAAAATTTGGAAGTTATTGAATCAATACTTCAAAGAATTCGGCGCAAATAAAAAGTGCAAAATGTTATTTGGAGGTATGGGAAATGGAAGTGTATTATATGTAGATGATAGTACTGATGTTACTGAAGAATTCATACAATTTGCCAACAAAAAATATGAAGGAGAATGAAAACAAAGCGATTTATAATTGTATCACTAATTGGACTTCTACTGATCTCTTTTGGTTTTATGACAAAAAAGAGTCAAACTAGAGTTATTTTCAGGGCATTATCTGAAACCAGCACCGTAGCTATTTTACCAGTGTCTTCAGAAGATTATGCCAACTTAATGGGAGAAAAGTTGAGTGAAAACTTAGAATACAATGAGAGTTTTTATTTTCTCATGAAAATTTCCAATGATAATAACAATCCACTTATGGAAGGCTTGGTCTCCAAAGAAGAGTTTGGATCCAGAGTCAACTATTTATCAAATGACATCGCTAAAGATTTGTCAATTATTCAAGGTGTAGATACCATCCCATGTTCAATGGCTCATTGGGAAAGAACATATGATCTACGTAAAGACATTACACTCAACTTAATGTTTAGGAAAAAAAATAATACTACAGCATCAAAACTAATTTGGAATGACCAATTGATTTCTGGACTTCCTGTAAAATTTAAATTGGACTAGCTAAAACTATACTATGAAAAGATTAAGAAGCAGACGAGTAATATTAATAAATGCTACAGTTTTTTCTGTGCTAATGGTCTTGGATATAACCTTAGCTACAGTATCAATAGCCTTGACTGGAGGTCCTTCTCAGCCCGAAGTAGCAGCATTCACTCCAGTAAGCACATCGGACTTAGTGGACTTAAGCTCAGGAGATTTCAACTATAACATCCCCCTGTTAGATGTGGGAGGATATCCTATAAATATTAGCTACAATTCTGGAGCTTCTATGGATCAAGAAGCCAGCTGGGTAGGATTGGGTTGGAATATCAATCCTGGAGTAGTCAATAGAAACATGAGGTCACTTCCTGACGATTTCAATGGTCTTGATGTCACTAAGGAGTTTTATATGAAGAGTAATATATCCGTTGGGATAGACTTAGGGCTGGGTACTGGAACATTCGGAATAGAAGCTCCAGTACAGTTAGGGGCTTCATTTAATTTTTCACTTGGTATAAAATATAATAATTATAATGGGATTAGTTTAAGCCAAAGTTTAGGGGCTAGTATAGACATGCAGGTAGGATCTTCAGAATCTAAAGTGGGACTTGGTTTGTCACTAAAGGCTAGTGATGGCGGGTTAGATGTTGACGCAAATGCTTCCTTCTCAAGGAGTAAAGACACAAAAGAAAATTTCACAAGGAAAACCAACTCAAGCATAGGGTTAGGTTTTAATTCACGACAAGGGATGGGAGAGCTTTCTCTTTCCGTTTCTGCCTCTGTAGGAAATAAAGCTGATGAGGACCTAGAAGCTGGATCTAGCCAAGAATCAAACGATAGTGGAGGAACACTTGGTATTCCTACTACAGGAACTAGTATCTCTTTCATGCCAAATACGTACACTCCATCACTAGATGTTGGTCGTAGTAACTTTAGTGGTACATTCAGTGCTAAACTGGCGCCACACTTATTCGGCGGTGATCTTCCACAGGGATCAGTTAGTGCATACTTCACTAAAAATAAAATTAAGGAAACCTCTAAAGATGTACCGTCCTATGGGTATTTGAACGCCCATCATGCAGGTGTCAATTCCCAGCATGATTTTAATCGTGAAAATGATGGTGCTTACACTAAAAATGTAGATCATCTTCCTGTGACAAACCACTCTTATGACCTTTTCTCTGTAAACGGTCAAGGTGTTGGAGGAATGTACAGGCCTTATAGAAATGATGTGGGAGTGATACATGATAATTATACTCAATCTAGCGGGGATGATATCAATATCGGAGCAGAGTTTGGAGTTGGGGCGCTTGCTCATGGAGGAGTCGATGTCAAGTATAATCATTCTGAAAGTCACAGTTCGGTATGGTCTGGAACCTCCAATCCAGCGTATGAAAAACTGAAATTTGAGTCATCAAGAGTAGATGATCCCGATCGTTACGGCTATAACAGCGATGCCGATCCCGTTAAAGCTTTATTTGAACCGTCTTATTTTAGACAAGTTGGTGAGTTATCTGTAGACCCCGAATTGGTTATTGATGGCTCTGATGGAGTAGTTTCCTATCTTGAAAAAATTGGAGGTTATGACCCTGTACGTGTAGACCTGAATTCTGAAGGAATCGCTTTAAAGAAATTTAAGGTGATTGATGAGGTGCCATCAGAAGGCGGTAGTGATTTAAGTTTTCCTGCAGATCCTTCAAGGTTTAGACAGGAAAAAAGAAAATCAAAAAATCAGTTATTCAGTTATTTGTCAGTGGGAGAGGCAATTAATCACGGAATCAGACCTTCAAATCTTCCAGAGAGAGTAAAATCTGGAGCGAATCACGCAGACTATGCTGATCAAATAGGAGAAATTACAATTCTTAAGAATGATGGTGCTCGTTATATTTATGGAAAGCCTCTTTATAATATCAAGCAAAAAGAAGTTTCTTTTACTGCTGTGGAACCTCATAACGTGAGGCCTAGTCCAGAGGATGGAACTATCAGTTATTTACCTAAAGATGCAGGTATTAAAAACAAAAATGGAATAGATCACTTTTACTCAAGCACCACCTTACCTGCTTTTGCTCATTCATTTGCTATCACAGAAATACTCTCTTCCGATTATTCTGATGTTGATGATGTGCTAGGTCCTTCTATAGGGGATTACGGAAATTATACCCGATTCGATTACAAAGCACCAATCGAATATAAATGGAGGTCTCCATATACTGACGCCAATTACAATGAAGGGTTTAGGAGTGATGAGAATGACGATAAGGCTAGTTATATCTATGGAGAAAAAGAACTATCATATCTGGAATACATTTTTACGAAAACGCATGTAGCCAGGTTTGTTACCACCCAAAGACAAGATGCACATGAAGCCTCAGGAGAATACGCAGTAGGTTCTATTCCAGGGCCTCAATCCATGTTAAAACTGGACAAAATTTTACTTTACGCATTACCTGAATATGAAAAAGCACTTGCGAATGAAATTCCTGTAGAAGATATAGTGCCAATTAAAGTGGTGAATTTTGAATATGACTATATGCTTGGGAATGGGGTCTATGATGGTAGTACTACAACTGGAAAGTTACCAAATAGTAACTCTGCAGTTGTAAATGCCACTAATGGCGGTAAATTAACTTTGAAGAAGATCTATTTCACTTATGGAAAAAGCGGCAAATCAAAATTTAGCAAGTATGAATTTAAGTACGACACTAAAAATTATGCCTACGACACCAAAGCTTATGACATTTGGGGGAACTATAAGCCTTCAAATATGGACAAAATGTCAAATGACTGTTGTGAATTGGCAACTCCAGAGTTTCCTTATACAAGTCAAACAGAAGTGACCAATGATTATGCAAGTGCCTGGCATATTAGTGAAATCAAACTTCCTTCTGGGGGGTCCATTAAAGTAAAATTTGAATCTGACGATTATTCTTCTGTTCAAGATAAGAGGAACATGCAAATGTTTAGAGTGATCGGTTCTGCTGTTAATCACGGTGAAAACGAAAATTATCATGAAATTTGGAGAAAGGAATTTCTAGAACCACAATCTAACGGACTACCTCTTGATGAAGATAGCCTTATAAATGTTTCAGGTATTACTAATAAGCTCTATGCAAACAATGGAGACGGAAGGCGCTGGATGATTATGGCAGCAGAAGAAGAATTAACGACAATTGAATGGGAGAAAGTATTGGGAGATTTTGATAACAATAGTAATGTCAATGATCCCATTCAGTTCAAATTCCTCACAGATGTGAGTAAAGAGGGAACCAAAGATTTTGAATATATCCCAGGATATGCAAGAATTAAAAAGAGTCATATAACTACAACTCAATCTCAGTTTGCTTGGATATTCTTCAATGGTGTTAAAAAAGAGAACAAACCTTCTGATGAAAACAATCCTGATGAAAACAATCCTGATGATACTGTAGGAAAAATTCACCCAGTATCTAAAGCAGCATGGAATTTTGCCAGAAAATATCTACCTAAAAAAGCATACAATCAATCAGAGGCAGATGGATTGGACGGACTAAATTTGCAGGGTATCGTTAATACTATAGGTAATGCCAGTATTATTAATAGCTTAATTAACACTATTCAAGGTCCTAATGGAGCCTTAAAGGCTGATAAAAAGGGGAAGACCTTTGTTCAGGGAAAGTCTTGGGTGAGACTGAATTCGCCCAAAGAATATAAGTATGGAGGAGGATCCAGAGTAAAACAAATTGTTTCTATCGACAATTGGTCAGAGATGACAGGTGGTATACATTCATCTAGTCAGTTTGGGCAAAGATACAGCTATGGAAGCGGTTCAAAAGATGACCCAGAAAGAAACTATGAGTCATGGGGAGTAGCTTCATATGAGCCATTAATGAGTAAAGAAAACCCATGGGTTCAGCCACTTCATTATGGAACCCCTAGTAAGTATATGATCCCTGACTTTATAGAAAAACCTCTTGGTGTCTCATTCTTCCCCTCTCCCACTATCACATACAGTAAAGTGGAGGTGAAAGACATCACATTCGATCAAGATTTGACTGAAAGAACTGTCAGTACTAATGGTACAGGGAAGACTGTACATGAATTTTACACGACTAAAGACTTCCCCACAGATATAGATTTTACCGATTTAGAGCCTGTAGAAGACAAGAGTGGGTTACTGGGAAAACTATTGAAGTTGGACGTAAAAAATTTAATGACTGTGTCACAAGGGTATCAAATCACCATAAATGATATGGATGGAAAACCCAAATCCACCAGAATTTACCCTGAAGGTTCTAATGAACCTATCTCTGGGGTAGATTATTTGTATGGATTTTCTCAGGAAAGTCAGGATATCACTGAAGCACCATTTTCTGTAGTGGGCTTTCCAGAATACACATTAGACAACACTGTAGTAACCATTGATTCTGATGGTTCAATTAGTAGAGCTGAAGTAGGTGTAGAGGTGGACTTCGTGGCTGATATGCGCGAACAACAAAATTATGATGAATCTGTAGGGCTAAATGGAAATCTAGCCGTTATTCTGGCAGCTATTCTTCCAGTCCCAGTCCCTACTATTCTTCCAGCTTCTTCAGCAGCCACTACCAGATTTAGATCAGTCGTAATGACGAAAGTCATTAACAGAAGAGGTATTTTAAGGGAAACCAGAGCTTTTGATAATGGAGCTTCCGTTTCTACTAAAAATCTGGCATATGATGCAAATACTGGACAGGTCCTTCTAACTGAAACTAAGAACGAGTTCAATGACAAGATATATAATCTAAATATTCCAGCCTATTGGGCATATGATAAAATGGGGCAAGCATCTAATAACATTGGATACCGAACAGTTATCACTACATCATTAGGAAAAATTACTGAAGGTGGAAAATATCTGGTAAGTGGTGACGAAATTGCACTTCCCTCTGGATTAAAAGCATGGATATGGTCACCTGAAGAAAGCAGTGATAAATACGTGATAAATAAAAATGGATCTACCTCGCTTGTTTTATCGAACGAAGAAGTGAAAGTGATCCGATCAGGGTATAAAAACCTCCATGCAAGCTCTATGACTTCTATGACACTGATGACTAATCCACTTCTGGAAAATCAAGGAAGTGATACTTTGGCGAGCCATCTCTCACTTGGAGATGAAACCAGTAAAATCATAGATGTCAGTGCCATAGAATATTCCGATAAGTGGAAAACTTATGCGTATAAAGAAGAGCCCCCTCAAGATTATACACTTACTGATTGCGGGAATGGGGCAGAGTTGGTTGATCAAGTAATTGCCATGATCAATACCTTAATTGGATTTGGCTTTCCTTATGACGGTATTGTGAATTATGAGCAGTTATTAGAAGAATCAACTGATCTCTTTTATAACTCCTATACAGATGAGTTTTTAGATTGTGAGTCTATAACTATTGAAAACTCATTTGGAAGCACCTCCCTGTTGCCAGATGAAGTTCGCTTAAGCTGCCCTGATGGCGGGAGCTGTCATATTGACTTTAGAACCATAGGTGATTTTTCATGGGATGACATCTCTTATTTACGCTATCCAATAGCGGGAGACCCAGTACCCAATAATCTTACCCCCTTTAATATACTTGGAGATAATAACTTCGAAGGTACTTACACAGGATATCTCACCGCCGTTCTAAATGTAAATGGCGGAAGTACTTTGGGAAGTATTGAGATTAAAAATGGTAACTGTGCCGAAGTTTGTGTAGAAGAAGAAGTTGATATTGATAATTTCGATTATTCTGAGTGTCGTCCAAAAGTAGGCAGTCCGATTAACCCATTTGTTTCCAATATTCGAGGACAATACCGCCCGTCAAGATCATTTGCATATCTCGGAGAAAGGAATTACAAACTGGAAGAGACTCTGTCCGACGCAAGTACAGATATTAGAAAAGATGGGACTTATAAAAGCTTCAATCCCTACTGGAATGTTGACGATTTTGGAACCTGGACCTCTGATACTTCGGGTAATTGGACTTGGACAAGCTCTATTACCGAATTTAACCCTTATGGACCTGAGATTGAGAATATTAATGCGTTGTACCAATATTCCGGAGCTTTATTTGGATATAACAATACCCTACCTATAGCTGTAGGTGCGAATACCACAGTTCACCAATTGGCATATGATGGATTTGAAGATTATGAATTCTATCCTAACTATCCCTGTTTTAAGAGACATTTTGCATTTGATCTTTCTAACAGTTCAATTTCGCAAGCTGAAGCACATACTGGAGTAAATAGTCTTAGGCTTTACTCAGGACAGAGTGCTTCATGTATAAGATCCCTGGACAATATCCCTGGGGACGATTATGTTAATGACGACCCTATTGGAACGGTGTACATACTTAGAAACAAGGATGTTTTGGGGGAATTCGGCCCAGAAACCTACGATGTCGGAACAGCATATCAACAATTGATCAATGATGAACCTACTGACATTTTAGATTTACAAAAGGAAAAGCAATATATCCTATCCTACTGGGTCAAGGAGACCTCACTACAGACTCATGATTTAAACGAATTTAATTACAACAGTTTGACAACGAATGTGAGAATAAATGGAAGTGTTTTACCTCTTCAAAACCCAAATTCAAGTGAAATCATCGAAGGTTGGGTCAGAAGGGAATATACGTTTTTAATACCAGCAGGAGCCTCAGGCGATATCGAACTGTTTTTTGAAAACCAACAAAATTCAGGCAAAATAATATATGTGGATGATGTAAGAATCCACCCATCTAATGGCTCTATGAAGTCTTATGTCTATCATCCAGAAAACCTTAGATTATTAGCAGAGTTAGACGATAATAATTTTGCTACTATCTATGAATATGACTCAGAAGGAAGACTGTTACGAATTAAAAAAGAAACAGAGAAAGGAATTATGACAATTCAAGAATCCAAAACTCATTCACCAATATCCAATGAATAAGATTTATCTGATCATATTATTACTTCTCCCTTTTACGGTTAATGCACAATCGGTAGAAGAGGTATTGCAAAAAAGTAAATCTGTGCTTAATGATACTTACTACAAAACAGATCTAGTGTATAGGTCTTTTGACGACAGTGGGGTGTCTTCAATCACAGAAACTATTGCTGGATTTTATCAAAATACACCTATGGGATACATCCATATTTTGGACGATATCACAACAATTCTCGAGGATAGTATATTACTCGTTATCAATGACTACCACAAAGAAATAACCATTCAAAGTGTAGATCAAGATTATGCTTCTCCACAAGTAAATCTGTCAGACATTGAAGATAAATACATAAAAGCACATCTATCTGAGGACCCCGATGACTATCACATAGAAATGGTATTTAAAGGCACATACTCCCCTATAAGCAAAATTAACTGCACAATTTCAAAAAGTAGTTTTGTCACCAAAAATATAGTGATCTATAGCATGCCATCTTCTACGGAAAAGAAAGCATCCCGAATAGAAATTGACTACAACAATGTCAAAGAGACAACAGCTATTAATAGCTCACACAGAATTTCTCACTTCATTGATATAAAAGCACAAAACATTACAACTAAACAGGAGAATCTAAAATCTTACAAGATCAGAAATCACCTATAAGCCCACTCGTTATGAAATCATTACTATATAAAATTTCAATTGTCATAGTCTTACTATTTGTATGTAAGACAGGAGTATCTCAAGAAGACATTACCACATTTGGTCCATGGTATGGAGATGAAGAAGCGGCCTATGCTGGCGAATACAGTTATGTAATGGCAGACTATCAGTCGTACTATGACTACTTTTTATTAATGTGGCCTTTTAATAATATAGATACTTATCAACCAATAGGTACGATAAATGAAATAAAGGGAAGTGTTATTTTGGGTGTTGACTCAAAATTCACAGGGAATATTCCTCCTGAAGAACTAGATTATGTCGATGGCTACAGTTTGATGGTCAAACTATCTGGAAAAAACACTACTATATCTGAGGGTGATACAGAAGCTACTGACACTCCTTTAGAATTCACCTTAAATGTTGAATATGATCCCACCTCAGAGACACCTTTTAAGTATAAAGATGCTAGAGCATTTGAAGATGTACCCTTTTTCTTCTTCAATATCAGCGAAATAAGTATAGACTTATATTCTACCAACACAGGTTACGAGCTTATTGACCATTTGCCCTTTAATGTTTACCTGCAAACTGAAGCAGTTACAGATAGACGCTATCCGTTTACACACGATTTTACTCCAAGTGCAGATTTTTGTGCACATCTATTTTTGGAAGGATTGGATGACGATGGGTCAAGCATTTTAGAACAACCTTCCCCTGAAGAACAGCACACAGATGTTAGAATTACCTGGGATTTATCCGAATTTCCAGGAGCGACACATTACGAGTTAGAGTGGGCACATATAGATGACTATGATAAGAACGGATCATCTTCGGACATGCTGCTAACAACAGAAATTGAATTTACAGATAAGGATTTTAATAACAATTGCAGTCGCATAGTTACTACTCTGGATCATTTTGATATTCCGCTAACATTTGACAGAGGATACGTCATTTACCGAGTAAGGGCTGTTGGTTATTCTGGAACAACAACTAATCCTGAAGGATACTTATTACCTGGAGGGTGGTCTTCAGGGTTTGAAGCACATTCTTATGTGGATGATTGGGATGACAAATTTTATCTCAGCATCCCATATGAAAATGAAAAAAATTGGCAACTGGTTACCACGTTTGCTGAAGATGGCAAAAAGAAGGAGGTCATTAGTTATTATGATGGTCTAAACAGAAACAGACAGGTAGTCACTCGTATAAATACAGAAAAAGAATCAGTTGTAGCAGAAACTGTGTACGATTATCATGGAAGGGCCGCTATAAATATTTTACCCGCTCCTTCAGGAGACTCTAAGTTGAGTTTTCACTCTGAATTTAATCAATCCGATTCTCCGAATCCTGATTCTCCTTCTGGATATACCGCATATTCAGCTTATGATTTTGACAGCCCTAGTTCTGATGTCGACTGTAACTCACTGGCTAATAAGTTAAGTAACGGGTCTGGCGCTGCCCATTATTACAGTGAGCAGTATACTCTTTTGCATCCTTCTGGATCATCACATCAAGACTATACCCCAAATGCATTTGGTTATGCTTTTTCGCATATACAATACACTCCAGATAACACCGGGCGCATTCGCGAACAAGGGGGTGTAGGAGAACATCATCAGATAGGCCAAAAAAGTACTCGCTATTTCTATAATCAAGCAGATCAAAAAGAACTGGATAAATTATTTGGGTATGAGGTAGGATATGCCAGTAGGTATAAAAAGAACATTGTAGTAGATCCTAATGATCAGGTTTCTGTAAGTTATGTGGATGCGCACGGCAGAACTATCGCTACAGCTTTAGCTGGAGGCACACCAGATAACGTGAATGAGTTATCTAACCAAACTGTTGTTTCATCCCTCACCACTACAGATATTCTGGCTCCTGAATCTGGTTTTGAATATAATTGGACAGATGGTCCTGTATCTACATCCTACTCCACTACACACACTCCTGTAAATAGCAGTAGTCCGAATTCTTTCCGCTATACTGTCGAAGTACCAGCATTCGTTCCAGACTTATGCGAAGGGGTTACTTGGGACCAGGAAGCATTTAACGTCGTGTACGACATTAACTATGGATTACAAGAAGTCGTATGCCAAATTCCTTTATTGGAATACTCACAAAGACCTTTGGAAAGCAACTATCAAGGATTAGAAAACACACCCACAATGGCTTCAACACTGGGATGGGATTCTGGGCTTGATGCGGAACTCCTTGACATCAAAGATTATTCATTAAGCAGAACTCTTACCTTAGATGAAGAGGTTATGAACAACTATGCCATACATTATGCGAAGGCTGCTTTAGAAGCTGGTTGTATTACTGAGTATGTCACATACGAAGAGAATCAACAGGTCAACTTAGATGTAAACATTGATTGTGACTACACATTTGATTGTGTCGAATGCAAACAAGATGTTCAAAATGCAATTGATGATGGAATTTATACTACTGATCAAGGGAACGCACTCTTGGGAGAATGTGACAAACTATGCGATGATCACAAACCCACTAATCTATGTGACATTGCAGAAAATAGAATGCTGGCAGACCTCACTCCTGGAGGACAATATGCTCATATGGTACCTGTTGGCAATACTATTGATGAACTATCGAGTGTATTTGTAGATGATGGCTCCACTGTTTTATCAGGAGATTATAAAGACATTGACTTTACCAACCCGTATCTTAATTCAGACAGTGAATTAGCATTGGTTACTCTTTTATCTGAGGATGGACAAGTATTTACTCCATCAGTGCGAAATAGTTCGGTTATACATCAAGTGACCTATCAGTATCTTTTAGATGAGCGTACTACAGAACAGCCAATAGTAACCCCAGCCGTGGAGCGACAAGAAATTATCGACAACTTATTAAATGGAAGTGATATTGTAGAATATGAAGGAAGCTATTTCACACTTCCACAAAACGTATTTGACCTAGATTATCTCATAGATTATTATTGGGAAAGTAGCTATGCAAAGAGTTTATTAAAATACCATCCTGAATGGTGCTACTTAGATAAATGCAGAACCACATTTGAAGGACAAACAGTACTTTTTCCCACAATTACTGGAATTGATGTAGATGGGCTACCCATTTCAGAAGATTTATTGTATGATGCATTTAGCTTTGAATCCTATCTGTTTAATTTGAAAGAGGATAATGCAATCGTCGGGGGAGACATCACCGCTTATGCTCAAAACTTGATCGATATTGACCCTCTCTTTTCAATTTCATGTATAAATACCCCTATATCTCAACACCCAGCTTTTGCAAATTGGACGTTAAAAAACCTGTTTCAAGCCAGACTAGACAGGTATCAGCTTGACCTATCCACGTCAGAAACAGACGATTACGCCAGTGCTATTGAACTAGCTAAATATACAGGACAGTGCGGTAGCTGGTATGGAGAAGACACCTACAATTGTAACACTACTGATCTAAGATATGAAGATTGGAGAATATTTCTTGGTTATTACACAGGGCTGAGGCAAAAATTCTTGAAAGCGGGAATTATTTTTTGCTCTGAGGGGAGTGCCAACTGTTCTAATCAATGTATAGATCTGCTATCCAGCTTTGGAGGTGAGACCATATCTGAAAATGATGCGTTCTTATTCTTCTCCTGTATGGGAGATGGCAGCGCTGACAGTCAGTTTCCTTTTCTAGTTAAAGAAAAAAGATTTTGGGGAGCAGACCCTCACATTACAGATTCCGGTTCTGATGAAGAGGTGGCTCAGGAATTGTCAAATACAGCCAATTCTAACATTTTACTAGAAACTGGTGTGTGTCCTATAGCTTACAATTTTAATACGTTTTTAAGGGGGCTAGCTAAGAACTCTGAAGGATTCGAGGATGAACAAACCCTACTTGATCTAGACGAATTTACCTATCCCCTTTACACATACATGACTAATGGTCAGGGCCATCTAGGCACCAACTATATTGAGATGAGTTGGCTACCAGGTATTCCTTCAGGAGATTTATTAAACGCGAGTATCAGTGGGGTTGACGGGATGAACTATTTAAATATATCACTTCAAACTATAGGTGTTGATTGGATTGACATTCCTTCTGGTTATGCATTAAAACAATTCAGTGTAACTGGTCCGTACACATTTACTATGATACTGGGGCTAGGAGATTTTGATGAGTTTATGGTTACTGGAACAATTACTTCACCACTACCCAATTTTGCATTTAACCTACAAAATTGTTTGGAATGGGCAGATGGTGGAGGAACTTATCTTAATGGAATTCCAGACCCTTATGCAGGAGAGTTTTCAGAAGATTGCACCGCTAGCTCTTATGGAAGAGACCTGCTTTCTATTCTTAACTTTATAGGACCAACAAACATTAACAGTACTATAACCAATTTCTCTGTAGAGGAGAAGGATTTCTTTTCAAGCCTAGGATTAGTGAATCTATTGGACATGAATGTCTACAGTCAAAACCTCGAATGGAGCCACTCTTTCGGGACAGGACATACGTATGAATTTTCAGATGGCACTAATGGGTTTAGCATAGTAGGAGAAGATTTAAATCTTCTCACAACTCATGAAGAAGAAATCACAATAGGAGGACAAAATGAAATTTTATCTTACCAGTTAAACAGATATTCAAACATCACTTCAAATGAAAGTAATAACTTCTATATTTCAGGAGCTTTTTATCCAAACAATTCATTACTGACAGATGGTTTTCCACTTACAGAAAATGAGGTACACTATGAAAACTCGGGAGACTACGCCATAACTCTTAATGGCACCAACACCTATAATGGCTCTGTTTCGGAACTTCTTAATAACTGTGGTTTTCCAGGAGAATGCAATCAAGAAGTTGGTGATTTCTTTGTTGTTGACTCAGAATTAAGGAGTGCTATTGGAAATTACGTTAGAGATGTCTTACTAGATTTAAAAACAAGCACTTGGCCTAGTGGACGCCTTGAAAATTATCCTAATTTACTAAATGCTTTTGAAACTAATTATGGCACTACAAACCCCATATTGTCATCCATTCAGCAGCCACTTGATTCTGAAAACCCGATAATTTGTTCTGATGCTCCCTGCAATTTGGATAATTTCACTTTTACAAATGGTACAGATCATACTACCCCTTTAAGCTTGGTTTTCGCAGATGATGAAGGTAATGTAATTTGTTCGTTTGATATCTTCCAAAATCAAAATGCTGAATATTTAATGAGTGATCAAATTACTGCATTTAATGTTCTGTCTACAAGTGTAAATTCAAATTTCGACA
This sequence comes from Flavobacteriales bacterium, assembly GCA_965224545.1. Taxonomy (GTDB): domain Bacteria; phylum Bacteroidota; class Bacteroidia; order Flavobacteriales_D; family Sanyastnellaceae; genus ASP10-05a. The sequence goes on from CBDCZM010000001.1 coordinate 1,814,954, forward strand.
TTTTCTTGAGGCTAGGAACTAATCAATCTGAGAATCCAGGAAGCTTAAAATTCGAATTTTTTATAAATCACTGTTTTAATAACATTCTACCTCCTCCTCCATGCGAAGAAGATGAATGCATAAAAATTGAGATTCCTTTGAATACTTGTAATCAGGCCTATCATGATTACATTTTCTATATGGAAAGTTACGGTTCAAGTTTTGGCTTTAATATCACTCCTGAGTATAACGGTTCCGATCCATTTCAAATCACTGATGTAAACTTTGCAGGAAATGAAGATGCTGAATACATATTCACCTCTAAAGAAGATATTTGCACTTATGGAATAGCTGGTTATGTTAGGTATTATACAGATTACCTCACTGAACTCTCTGACTTAGGCATTACCATCAATGATATTTCTCACCCACTGTACGTTTCCTTAAACGACTTTACCGCTTGGAATCTTCATATGAAGAGTGGTCAAGACTTAAGCTGGGATGGAGTAAGTGGTAGCGTTGAATTGGGGGCTAATTACATTACCTATTTAGGAATTCTGAATGGTTTACTAACTCCTTCTCTTAGCGATATTGACAGTGAAGACGAGTATTTCAATCTGTATAATCATCCGTTGTTTATGTCTCTCCTAGAATTCTCTAATGGGAACTTCTCTATAGAGTGTCTAGACACTTGGGATGTATCTACCCCTAATGCTATTATTCCTTTTGACGTTCATGCTGAAAGTTGTGAAGAAGGACCACGGTATTGTAACTATTTCCCTACTACCTTCCCACTGGTAGAATGGCCTGAGCCCGAATGCGGATATTATGGAGAATTTGTACTCGAAAGTAATTTTGCCAACTTTGAAGGGGAATTAATAGAAAATCTGGCAGCTCATTTTAAAGAACAATATAAAACCCATGCAAAGACTGCGCTAGTAGAAAGTTTATATCATACAGACCAAAGTCAGGAATATCACCATACATTATATTATTATGACTTATCTGGAAATCTGATAAGAACCACTCCACCAGAAGGAGTCACATTAGTAGATGAAACGGGTCCTTCTGGTTACATTCAAGTTGGAATAAATCGAGTGATTAATGCAGAAACACCTGTTAATGTAACAACTCACACGTTGAACACTGATTACAAATACAACACATTGAACCAGCTGGTTTGGCAGCGAACTCCCGATGGAGGAGTAACGAGATTCTGGTATGATGAGTTGGGAAGGCTAATAGCTTCACAAAATGCAGCACAAGGAATCAACTCTTATGGCAAAATCAGCTATACATTATATGATGATTTAGGAAGAATCAAAGAGGTTGGACAAAGACGGTACGAATATGTTCCAATAGGGTATACCTCTCCCTTTGACTATAACGCAAGTCAGATTGTCTATGACGACCTTGTAGGCGATTTAAATGAGGCTCACTCGCTCAAAGAAGAAGTAGTATACACCTATTATGAAGACCATGAACAAAGCACTATTGGCTTCAACTCAGGAACTCCACAATACATGAGAAATAGGGTGGCCGCTGTCGTTCAAAGTAATGATGGAGATGAGACAGCCTATGATTTTGCTACGCATTATTCTTATGACATCCATGGAAATGTAAAAGAACTGGTTCAAGAGTTCAAAGAACTCGAAGAACTAGGACAAAGCACGAAACACATAGAATATGAGTATGACCTGGTAAGTGGAAATGTACATCAGGTAAACTATCAAAATGGAGAAAGAGATGAATTTCATCATAAATACGAATATGATGGTGACAATAGAATCATAGAAACTTACACCTCTGAAAACAATTGTATTTGGGAAAGGGATGCCAAGTATTACTATTATAAACATGGCCCGCTGGCTCGAGTAGAAACAGGAGATGATATCGTACAAGGAAGCGATTATGCATATACACTTCACGGATGGCTTAAAGGAGTGAATTCAAACTCGCTAACTTCTTCCTGTGATATGGGTAAAGATGGTTTGGTATCTGGTTCACATAAGTTCGTTCCTAAGGATGAATATGGATTTAGCTTAGGTTACTTTAGAGGCGATTATAATTCGGTAAGCGAAAGTAATTTAGAGTATACTAACTGGCTCATTGAAAAAAATTCACACTCTCTATTTAGTGATAATGTGCTCCATAATGGAAATATTAGCCATATGGTCACCTCCATTAAGACATTTATGAACAATGGAGAACAACCATTACTTATGGGATACACCTATGACCAGCTAAACAGAATATCTTCTTCTACTAAATATCTTAATACTTCTAATACATTCGTAAACAATACGTGGAGTCCAGCAGGCATCCAAGACTTTGCTACGAGTTACAGCTATGATGCGAATGGAAATATCCTTACATTGCAAAGAAATGGTTACTATGAAGGAGGAATCAACGATCACTATATGGATAGCCTTGACTACAGCTATATAGCAGGAACAAACCAATTAGCAAGTGTAGAAGACCTTTATACAGATGTCATGATTGGAAATGAAGAAAAATACGCTACTGCTCTCAAACATGGTCAGTCGAACTATGAATATGATCAGATAGGAAATCTCACTTCAGATTCAGGAGAGCACATCCATCTAATTGAATGGACAGTAACAGGTAAGGTATCGAAAGTTATTAAAGAGACTCCTCCTCTAGGAGAAAGCTATGGTCCTGATTTAGAGTTTATATATGATGCCATGGGAAACCGTGTAGTGAAAATAGACAAGATAACCGATCTACAAAACACTTGGATTTATACATATTATGTTCGAGATGCCCAGGGGAATGTTATGGCTACTTATGAGAAGACCTACGAAAACTTCAGTATGAGTCAAGATGAACTCTCTGCTACTGGTGAAGAGAAATTATGGCTTCAAGAACATCACATATATGGCTCATCCAGATTAGGAATTTCAAAGCGAGAAAAATTAACTGGCTGGTCTGATTTCTCTATTGATCAAAATGCCCCTTTATTGATTTTTAATTCTGAAGGCGAGTATAACGATCCTGAGTATACTCCTAAATTTGTTGGTGCGTATAATACGTTGGAATTTGAGATGTATAAAGGAGATAAGTTCTATGAATTTTCAAATCATCTGGGAAATGTACTTACCGTACTTTCAGATAAATGTCGCCCTATTGTCTTAGATGCAGGAGAAACAAGCTTTGGTGGGTTTGAAGCAATTGTTCACAGTGCTCAAAACTACTATCCGTTTGGTATGATTATGCCAGGATGCTCAGATGGGGCAGTTGTTACTCATGATGTTGATGCAGAATTATTTACAGACACCTTCGATGAAGGAGCTGAAGATTGGGATCCATGTAATGGAGGAACCAATCAACTCGAACAACCTGGAATACTTCGTCTGGAAGGTGGAGTAACTGTATATGATCTTTCTGGATTTTTAGGAGCATTCGGGACACAGGACGTGGAGATTGATGATGACTTTAATGCTGCCAGTTATTTTATTGAAGGAGACTACTTTGATTATGTATGTACCAGAAAGTTACTCGGTTCGGAAAACACAGGACTTTATAGTGGAGAAACTTACGAGTTCTATATGGACATCGCTGATTTCCAGATGACTGCTCCCCAAAATTTTGAACTCAAATTAAATCTGGTCAACAGACAAAACGGAGAGGTGATCGAAAATCAATTGCTCGAACAGTCTATTGCCATTGGTGGTGGACTATATAACTTCTCTGAAACTATCAATATAAGTACGGTTAACGAAATACAGTTTGTCATCGGGTTTAGAATTGGGAATGGAGATGGATATACAAATATAAATGATTTAACAGATTTCCTAGGAGTGTTTGGTGGTGTTAGCTATGACATTGATCTGGATCAGTTCACCCTCACTCAGAAAACTCTTTCTGTACCTTGTCCGCAAGGAGCATATTATGCAGATGCAGATGTCTACCGCTTCGGCTTCCAAGGACAAGAACAGGATAATGAGCTGAAAGGAGGCGGTAATAGTGTTAATTTCAAGTATAGGATGCATGATCCTCGTATTGGGAGGTTCTTTGCTGTCGATCCGTTAGCAAGTAAATATCCTTGGAACAGCCCATATGCGTTTTCAGAGAATAATGTAATTAGATATGTTGAGCTTGAAGGCTTGGAAAGAGGGACTCCTTCTATATTCGATGTCGAAAGGAGTATTCATGTCTCGGCGCAAGAAACAACTTCAGCCAATTCTGTTAGTCAACAACAAGTTGAATTATCTCAGAGAATTGCACAATATGTTGAGATAAGAGAATTTGAACAGAATCAATTTATTATAGAGCCCCCTCATGGAGCTACTGGTGGCGGAGCATTACAGTTTGTGTCATTAATAGACGTCCCTTTCATTGCTGGAGAAGAGATGTTGATTGGTAAAGCGGAAGAGCATGGTTTCGAAAAAGCCGTGCCATTTATACAAGCGGCAGGAACAACAATAGCAGTTATTAGAAATCCAGTAAAAGCGATAGATGACATTGCTGAATTAGCTACTAAAAGAAGTAGGTCAGGAGCATTTAAACAAGCTAAAAGAGATGCTGGAATTCCAATGGGAAATCAACCTTCTAGTGTAGAACGAATTAAAATGACCGATAGAAATGGTAAAACTATATTGGACGATTCTAACAATCCAATATATTCTAGAGAATATAACTTTAAGAATAATAATGGGGATAACATCGTTATTCAAGATCATTCGGCAGGCCACGATTTTGGAGGTGTAGGAGACCAAGGAAGTCATTTTAATGTTAGGCCTGCAGAAAATACTAGAACAGGTAAAGTTCCAAATACAGAATCACATTACGATTTTAAAAAATAATCATGATAAATTTAGATAATATCGATAATGCATTCTTTCTAAATAATTTATATCCTGATGGAATAGATTTAAAAGGAGATATCAGTGAAGTAACTTTTTCAAATGAAGGGCCTTCTATAATAATTTCCTTACATATAAGGCAAATGCCTACGGTAAAACCGAAGAAATGGCAACCAGAAGCTAATAGAGTCCTTATTATTTTAGAGTTTATAGAAGTTGAAGAATTTAGCTTTATGAAATGGGGAAGGACTAATAATGTTAGTGTCAACTACGAAGAACAGGAAGGACTTCATTTTATTTCAATTAAAGGTCACGATTGTAATTTGAATTTTAGATCAAAATGGATAAATCTTAAATCTACGTCTTCTTATTTAAGCGAATAAGGAGGTAGTGCATCAGATTATTAGGGTCATCTGAGAGAAAAATGCTTAGTTCTGGAAGTCTAAACTAAAAGGGTGTAGTAAATCAGCCGAAAAGGCTGCCCCTTGTATTTTAGCCATCCGCCACACACATTTTTCTCTCAGCTGTCGCAGACTACTTTTAACCCTTATCATCCCAAATAGGTCGCAAGCGTGTGTTATTTATAAGGGTTAATCGCTGCTAGAGTGAGCCGTGCCTTCGGGTCGTGTGTGGCTGCGGAGATGTCACAGTTTTTAAAGGCAATACCCTGCAATCCTTCTGCACAATACTAAAAACTCCGCCAGCTCCTTGTGTGCGGAGCCATTTCTTCATCTGCTTGAATGGTATATTCGTACTCTCCTTGCTGGAGTCCAATATTTTCAAAGTTTACCTTTTCATTAGAGCAATGAATGTTTAGCCAATCAACGGTTTTTTCTGCTGATAAATTCAATGAATAAAACACCGACATAGTCATAAAGTTTAGGACTAACAAGTTTAAAAGTGTTGGTAGCTCAATTTTGGATTTATATTCATTAAATATTTGATAAAACGCTAAAATGTCGCACTTGTATTCTAGGAGAAATTCAGGAGTATAATTCTCTTTCACAAAAAGATACGAAGAATTAAATAGGTCATTGATTTCTGGTTCGTTTATGAACGAATCCCAAACTAAATTATCATCATTAAAATAGACATGTCCTAATTCATGGAAGGAAAATATCCCTGTTGATGACTGCTTAATTATCTGCGTTAATTCAACATTTTCCTCTTTTAGGATAAAGTCCTCGAAAATGACTTTCATTGTTTGCTGTTCGTAAAACAGAGTTTCTAGCAATATGGCTCGTGAAAAAATGCAATTTTTTCTATTATACAATTGCTCACCAAAGAATTTTTTGAAATTGTATGATAACAATAATTCCAGTTGTTGATCTCTAACTTTCCCCTCGAAATTAGAATAGCAATAGAAAAAGCAAAGACCTATATTGTATACGAAAGACCCCATGTAAGTGTTTTCAACCAATACTTGAGTACCATCTTTATATTTCAATAAATTATTTTCAATATGTTCATCATAAAGACTGACATAAAAGTATTGTTTTACATCTTGATTGTGTGTTTCGGTGAACTCAGTTGAATGGGTGATACTGAAAAATTTTGAAGAGGGTCTTGTCAAACAGACAAAGGCTTCAATTTCTTCTTTTTTTGTCATTTACTTTTGTCTTAAGTTTTTCAATGTTTTCAGAATCAATAAACTCCTGTAGCTCCTTTTTGGAAAGTCCTGAAATTTCAATTTTATTCCCTGTCTTTCCATCCTCATAAATAATATGTGCTTTAGTGATGGTTTCTTTGTATTTGATATATAGCGCAATCCCTTGTTTTAATATTATATAGGAGGTAAATAATATCGTTATTAGTTCTGATCCACTATGGCCATTTGAGCTGATGATCTGCTGATCAGGAAATTGTTCTGATATCTTAGTTTTGAGAGGGGATGCGTGTTTTAGTTCTAATTCAAGGGCCATAAATTTCTTCATAATGGGATTGGGTATTTTCTTGACCTTATGTTAATCTTGTGTTAACACTTTCTGTATTAAACAATAGAAGTAGGAGAAGGTTTTGTTTTCAAAGTTAACTATCCCAACATTAAGTTTGGTTTTTTTATGCTCTGCCTGTGAATCCTCCCAGCACTATAATTATAAGCATAAAGATGGTGAATACATTCAGTTGGATTTATATGAAACAAAACAAGATCGGTTTAAAATGGAGTCTTCGGTATTGGATTTTGATGGAAATAGCATTGAGCTGGAATATTCAGGCGAGTTTATTAAGGATAGTGTAGATCAAGCGGTAGGCCGTTATATTGACTATGGCATTATCCCAAGAAAGAATGATTTGTTTTAAGCTTAAGTAAGAATGAGCCTTTTTTGATTTTGAAGATAAATACACAGGTTCTTGTTTCATCCGTACGCTTTCCTAGCCTTGGTATCTCTAATGGACATATCAATAAAATGAAACACGCGGTCACGAACATCTTCTGGAAGGTTTTGAATTTCCAACACCCGATTTAATGTTTTGGTATCTACCTCTTGATCGGAATTCCCCACAAGATAATCCAGAGAGATTTCTAGCAGATCAGCAAGTTTTGCCGCTACCTCAATTGATGGTTTGGTTTCATCTCTTTCATATCTTCCAACCACTGGCGCCATCGACCCGATGTGTTTTGCCACCTCATTTTGCGATAATCCTTTCTTTTTTCTTGCTTCTGTTACTCTTTTTCCAAAACTCATAGGTGCTGTTAATTACTGATTTTACTGTGATTTAGTAAAATTAAGAAACATTCTGATTCTATTCAAATGAGAATCATTTTGTATAACGAAACATAACAATTACTTTTGGCACCAATAGATTCTACAATTATATTTTTACATGTCTTTAAAAAACTTCAATAATACGAACCCAGAATCCTTGATTTATGGGAATGATATATTACAGTTCACAGTGCTTGGCGGAATCAAGCTGGAGGGATTGGACAGAATGCGCGCGACCCTGAAAATTTGCCTTTTAGAGAGTTCAGTCCCTCCAGTCCGTCATAATCTGGATCTGTATAATGATACCCAGATGGAAAAGCTGATTAGAAAAGTATCCGAGCGATTAGAAGTGGGAACAAATGTGATCGCAGCCAGTATCGCAGAGTTGGTTCAGCAACTAGAGGAATACAGGTTAGAGCAGATCAAACAAACACAGCCACAGCAGCACCAGTCACCACCACTTACCAAGAAGGAACAGGAAGAGGCCAAAACCTTTTTGAAACAAGCGGATTTATTAGAAAGGACGAATGAATTGATAGGCAAAAGCGGAGTGATAGGCGAACAGAAAAACCGTTTATTAATGTATTTGATCTTCACCAGTAGAAAAAGGGATCATCCTCTACATATTGTTAGCTTGGGCGCAAGCGGCATAGGAAAAACCCACCTTCAGGAGAGAGTGGCGATGCTGATACCAGATGAAGATAAAATAGAAATCACTACGCTATCAGAAAACGCATTTTACTATTTCGGACAACGAGAATTAAAACATAAAATCATACTGATTGAAGATTTAGACGGTGCATTGCATGTGCTCTATCCATTAAGAGAATTACAGTCTAAAAAGAAGATCATTAAGACCATCGCCATCAAAAACACCAAAGGAGAAACCAGAACAGTATCCCTTGTGGTGGAAGGACCAGTTTGCGTTGCTGGGTGTACTACTCAAGAGGCTATCTACGAAGACAACGCCAACAGGTCATTCCTGATTTATCTGGACGAATCCCCAGAACAAGACAAAAAGATCATGGATTATCAACGAGCGTTAAGTGCCAATAAGGTAGATACAGCCTTAGAAGCACAGGCACAGCAGCAACTTCAGAACGCGCAGCGGTTACTGGTGCCTATAAAAGTGGTTAATCCTTACGCACAAGATTTACAGATCCCTGAAGAAGTGTTCAAGCCCAGAAGAAACAACACGCATTACCTACAGTTCATTGAAGCGGTTACCTTTTATAAGCAGTTCCAAAGAGAACATAAGGTAGATGAAGAAACAGGAGAGCTTTATATAGAAACCACATTGGAGGATATCGAGGAAGCTAATGTGATGATGAAAGATATATTGCTACGCAAATCCGACCAGCTCACAGGAGCTTGCAGAAATCATTTTGAAAAGCTGAAAATGTACCTCATAGGAGAGACAGACAAGCAATTTACCAATACCCATATCAGCAGCATATTCAGAAAACCAATCACCACTATTAAAAGGTATCATCAGGATTTACTAATGTCTGGCTATTTGAAATCCCAAAAGAAGAAAGGCAGCAAAGCCCATCTCTATGAAATCATTAGCTATCAGGAGTATGAACAGCTTAAAAACCGTGTTCACACTGTGCTTGATGAAGCATTGGAGAAGCTGAAAAAAATTTAGCACTGGTACAATCGCCCAAAAGCCCAGTAACAGCCCAGTAGGTTTTTGGGCTTTTCCTGATTAAGATAATCAGTCAGTTAAATCAAAAGCCCAGTAAATCCCAAAAAAGACATACCGAAGCAAAAGTCGAGTGGCTCGACACCCATTTTTTTACAATCTAAATACCCCCTTCCTCCAATGAAACATTTACCCCTTACCAGTAGCAGCTATGAATATTTGGAGCTTGCTTTTAAGGAGTGGCTACAGATATTGGGTCATTCTGAAATGAGTGCCTATAACATGCCCTCTATTATCCGAGAGTTTTTTCACTATCTGGAAAGACAGGGCTGCCACCATATACAGCAGCTAAAACAGCAGCACTACAGAGACTATTTCAATTATATCAGTTCACGGCCAAACAAACGTAGAGGCGGAGGACTGAGTAATAATTACCTGAATAAACACATTCAGGCATTGGAAAAGTTCCATGAATTTTTGGTTTACAAGGGCAATCAGAATGTACCGCCAGTAGCTTTAAAACAGCTTAAACTCAATAAGGGCAATGTTACTGTCCTTACAGAATCCGAAGTGAAACAACTCTATACAGCCACTCTGCCCGTTTCTGACACACCCAAATCACAAGCCATATCCTCCAGAGATAAAGCAATGTTGACAGTCTTTTATGGCTGCGGATTACGGAGAAACGAGGGTGTGCATTTAGATATAGGTGATGTGAATTTTGATAGGCGCACCCTTCATGTAAGGAAAGGGAAGAATAACAAGGAACGACTTGTGCCATTCAGTGAGGCAGGAGCCAAATATCTTCAGGAGTGGATTTATGATTACAGGTCTTTACTGGTCAAATCTCCAATAGAAGGCAGATTATTTATCAGCTATGCAGGTAAACCGATGCTAGGGGACAGTCTGTATACACGACTAAAATTAGTGCAGTTCCAGACAGAAGATCTTCAGTTACAACAGAAGAATATAGGGCTGCATACCCTCAGACATTCCATTGCTACACATCTGTTACAAAGAGGAATGCCTCTTCAGAATATACAGCGTTTTCTAGGTCACAGCAGCTTAGAAAGCACGCAGATATACACCCATTTAATACCAGAGAATGAAAGATCAGAGTTTTAAGAGCTACTTACAAAGTGATGGAAAGACCAAATCTACCATCACTCACTATACGAGCTACATACTGGATTTTATCAGTTGGCTGGATCAGGACAATACAGAGGTGGAAAATGCCACTGCTAAAGAAGTGCTGGGTTATATGAGCCACTTGCAGAAGAAAGGGCTAGAGAATAAGACCAGGAATATTCGGTTGAATGTGATTAAGCAGTTTTTCTCGTGGCAGATTACACAAGGCCATCGAGCAGACAACCCTATTACACATCTTAAAATCAGAGGCACAAAACGGCACAAGCTGCATCACATTTTATCACTTCAAGAGCTGGACAATATTTATACAAATTACGCTGTGCCGGCACAAGATGATCCGCGTAGCAATCGCAACTGGTTCAGCAATTACAAGCTCAGTAAATCTAGAAACAAAGCCATATTGAGCCTGATGGTCAATCAAGGGCTAACCACTGCGGAGGTGGGGAAGTTATCTCTTGATGATCTCAGGTTAAAAGAAGGAAAACTCTATATCTGCGGCAGCAGAAGAAGTAACGAACGCACTTTAGAACTAAAATCCAGTCAGATCATAGAGCTGATGGAATACCAGTACACCACCCGATCAGAATTATTAAGCTATCAACAGCAGTCCACACATCAGTTGTTCCTCCCTACTCCGATTGCAGGGAGGAAAATAGCCAATCCAAACACACTGAGTGTGTGGAAAGGATTAACCAGTGATCTTAGAGGACAGCATGAAGGATTTATCAATTTCAAGCAGATCAGAGCCAGTGTGATTACTCATTGGTTAAAGAAATACAATCTCCGTCAGACGCAATATATGGCTGGACATCGGTATGTATCTTCTACAGAATCCTATTTGGTGAATCAGACAGAAGATTTACAGGCAGATATAGATCAGTTCCATCCGTTTTGAATTCTCCACGCACTGCGTGGAGAATCTTTTAACCCATAGAATAGTACTTTTGACACATGGCAAAAAACTTACCGAAACACAATACAGATAACCTATATAAAGAGATAAAAACAGTCTTAGAAGAGGCACGAAATAATGTTTATCGTGCCGCTAACTTCGCTATGGTTCAGGCTTATTGGGATATTGGACGTTTAATTGTTGAAGATGAGCAGAAAGGAGAACAAAGAGCTGAATATGGAAGCGCTTTAATAAAAGAGTTGTCTAAACGATTAACCAATGAATTAGGTAAAGGGTTTACAGTGACAAATCTCAAATATATGCGTTCATTTTATGGTGCATTTAAGAAAGGTCACGCACTGCGTGACCAATTGAGTTGGACACATTACAGGCTACTTCTGAAGGTTGAGAGAGAAGGTGCAAGAAAGTATTACATGGATGAAGCCGCAGAAAATAACTGGAGTACAAGAACTTTGGAACGGCAGATCAATAGTATGTATTATGAGCGTGTTCTAGCCAGTAATGTCAAAAGCCGACCAGATGTTATAGCTGAAGCTGAGGAACATAAAATAGAATTACGACCAGAAGATGTTATTAAAGATCCGTATTTACTGGATTTCTTAGAACTAGGAGAAAAAGGCTCTTTTCATGAAAAAGATCTGGAACAAGGGCTTATAAATAAGCTGCAAGACTTCTTACTGGAACTAGGGAAAGGCTTCTCTTTTGTCGATCGTCAGCACAGGATTAGTATGGAAGACGATCATTACTATGTTGATTTGGTGTTCTATAATTATATTCTGAAATGCTTTGTGCTTATTGATCTTAAAATAGGTAAACTCAACCATCAAGATCTAGGGCAGATGGATATGTATGTTCGGTATTTTGAGGATGTGAAGAAATTAGAAGGAGATAATCCTACCATTGGTTTGATCCTATGTGCCGACAAGAATAATACGATGGCCAAGTACAGTTTATTGAGTGATAACAAACAGCTCTTTGCCTCCAAATACAAAACATACCTACCAACAGAAGAAGAATTACAACAAGAAATTGAACGCGGCCGTCACCAGATAGAGATTGAGAAGAAATTAGAAGATTAGCCTTCCGATTAACTCCATTCATTAATTGTACAGAAGTTCTAGCCATAAAGAGATTAAGGTAGCACCGTAGCACACCCCTTAGCTGAAGCCGAACAACACAAAAATATCCACTCTTTCCAGCCAAGAAAGATCAAGCCCTAAAGGGTTCTGACAGATCTTTTTTCTGCACCATTGTTTTTCATAGGTATAAAAAACATCTGCCAGAAATCTTGCACATCCAGCCCGCAGTGGATGGTGTGGTGTTGTCGGTTCACCAAAGAGGTGAGCCACTAAACAACATAAATTTTTAATCATGGCTGGAGCAGCAGTACAATCAACAAACGGAGTAGAAAAATCTCCGATTAAACCAACAAAAAACGGTTCTAAAACCAAGATCAATCCAGAAGCAAAAACCTTGCAGGATAAGATCGAACATTTTGAAAAACTAAAGGGATTAACCAATCAGAGAGAACGTCTGGTTGGAGCTTTAGGGAACTTGAATAAGTTTGTTTACAATCAAGGGCATTCAGTATCATTTACATTGGTAGATGGAAATGACCAAGAATTTAAGACAAGCAACACAGAACTCATAAAAATTGTTGTAGATGGT
>CBDCZM010000002.1:0-1840000 GCA_965224545.1 Flavobacteriales bacterium
TAGATAAAGGATCATTCTATTATGACACCTATAAAGGCAATCCTAGAAACATTGCTTTTGATTCCGTATGGCAGAAAGTTGAGGCCGAGACTGATGAGAGCTACGATAGGAATTGCCCTGATTGTGGTGGGTATGGAGATTTAGAATTCTCCTCTTTTATGGAGCAAATCGATAATTCTGTTGATCGCGCTGTTAATGCTTTCAAGCGCCTATTTCATATTGAAGATATAAAAGATTATTTCTCGGGTGCGCCACCCAAAGACAAGGTAGAATCCGAAGAATAACCCGTTCATGCCAGCACTCACCATTTGAGTGCTGGCCGCCCTAATTCAATATTCATTTAAAACCAGTAATCATGATTTCACAAACTCCTCCGGATCTTAACCTGAGAAAGGTGGATCGCTATGGTGATCTGCCGATTCTCCTGCAATTTTTCACAAATAAAAACTGGATGATGCTTTTTTCGAAAAGGGAACAAAGTAAATTATGGTCAATTCTCTTTAGTAAATATTTTAAGTGCTGTACGGCAATGTCTGCCTACTCTGTTGGGGCCTTGCTCAGATTTAGACATGGCTCTCAGTCCAGAGGATTGCTGATGTTTACGTTTACACTCAGCTATATACTAGTGTTTAATTCTGAAACTGTATGGATCGTATTTAAACCTGTAATGGTTCCGATTGCTCCTCTCCTACCTCTTTTCTGTGATGGTGATAAGATATTCAAATGGGGGTTTGAAGACATTCATTCAACGGGACTATTGATCTACGCCTGCACCTTTGCAATAGCATCTCTAACAGATATTGTTTTTACATGGATCGGGCTTGGAAATTCAGACCTCACCAAACGCGGAAATTCATGGATTTATATTTTGATTTCAAAATTCACAGACACTATTGATGAGAGGCTAGTGCAAATTCTTATAGAGCCGGTGATTATCGCTGCCATAGCATTTATTCCCTGGGCATTGGGTGATTTAGCATTCGCAATATTTCTATGGATGGGATCGATTAGCATGTTTACGCAAGAAGCATTGGATGAGGCATGGACGGTCAAAAACAGAGCTCTGATATAAAAATTGACAGATATAAAAATCCATGAAAGAATAAGTTATCTCAAGTAGCAAGATTCTATTTAAAACGTCCGTCATTAAAAATGGCGGCGGGATTTTGTGCTGCTCTTAAACACTCATTTAAAAAAGAAAAATTATTATGATGCGAACCACTACGTGGCATGGCGCTTCCAGTGTCGTGCATTATTTCGAAGAAGGGTATTCGAAGGAGGATTATTTAACCGAAGAAAGGAAAATCACAGCTATTTGGAGAGGTAAGACCGCTGAAATGTTGGGATTGGAAGATCAGGAGGTTGAAAAGGAAACCTTAAGCGCCTTGGCAAATAACAGGCATCCAGAAACAGGAGAGCGCATCACCGTCAGAGATGCGGCCAATAGAAAAGCCGGGTATGAATATTGTTTTTCGGTTCCGAAGAGTGTCAGTCTGGTTCATGCCATTACAGGTGATAATGAAATTTTAGAGGCACATAAGAACGCTGTTCATTCTGCCATGACCACTGGCATCGAAAAAGACATGCAGACACAAGGCACCTCTGATGATGGCGGTAAATATTATGAAACAACAGGCAATCTTATCTACGCTGCTTTCGATCATATGACATCGCGCCCAGTTGCAAAGAACAAAGATGGAAATACTATATATATTCCTGATCCACAAATACATACACATAGTTTTGTGCCTAATTTAACATGGAGCCATGAACATCACCGATATCAAGCCTTGGAAGAGGGCAATATCAGACGATTATCACCCTATTATGAAGCTCGGTATCATGCTGCCCTTAGCAAAGGATTGGTAGACATTGGATACAAGATTGAATGCACTAAAGATCGCTATGAGATAGCGGGCATCACCAAAGCTACAAGGGACAAGTTCAGCAATAGAACCATAGAAATTGAAAAATTGGCTGCGGAGAAAAGCATCACCGATCCTGAGGCCAAATCCCAACTAGGTGCGAAAACGCGGGTGAATAAATCAAAAGCGATTGAGGATCATAAATTACATGATTTGTGGAAGGATCGTTTAACACCGAAAGAATTACAAACCATTCAAGAGGCCAAAGGAAAGGGTGATAAAAGCGCGGAGCAGATTTCAGTTGAAGATGCGGTTGACCAGGGGATGGATCATTTTTTCGAGAGGCAATCGGCTGTTCCAGAAAAACGGATCGCTGCACATGCTCTGACATTGGGATATGGACATTTGAAATCAGAAGATGTTCATGAAGAACTGGAGTCTCGTCAGAACATATTAAGAGCAGATAAGCAAACCATTACCTATATGACGACAAAGGAAATGGTTTCAGTCGAGGATCGCATTATTGAATATGCGGCTGAGGGAAAGGGTAAAGAACTACCACTAAATACAGGCTATGAAATCCAGAATGAAATTCTGAATGAGCAGCAACGAAATGCCATTACTCAAATCCTCTCATCAAATGATCGGGTAAGTATTCTCAAAGGTGGGGCTGGTGTTGGAAAGTCCAGTTTGCTTAGTGAAGTCAAAGCTGGAATTGAAGGAGCTGGAAAAGAATTAATGGCAACTGCTCCATCTGCCAATGCCAGCCGTAACGTATTGCGATCTAAAGGGTTTGAAAATGCAGATACAATTGCATCACTTCTGCAGAATGAAGAATTACAGAAAACCTTGCAGAATAATGTTTTGTTGTGTGACGAGGCTGGGATGATCGGGGCGAAAACGCTCGACCAACTCTTTGCACTGGCTGAAAAATACAATGCTCGTTTGATTTTGAGCGGTGATACGCGCCAGCATAATTCTGTTGAAGCCGGAGACGGGTTAAGACTACTTGAAGAAAATGCCGGCCTCACTCCTGCCACAGTCCAAAAAGTAGTGCGTCAAAAGCCGGAACCATATAGAAAAGCAATTCAGAAATTGGCACAAGGGCAAACGATGGAGGGGTTTAAAGCTCTGGATAAGATGGAGGCCATTAAAGAAATTCCAGATCAAGAGGAGCGCCACAAGGCTATTGCCAAGGATTATGCCGTGTCCATTGAACAAAAAAGGTCAGCGCTAATCGTCTCCCCCACCCATGCAGAGGGAGAAGCCCTTACTGAAACGGTGAGGCAGGAGCTTAAAGAAAGAGAGGTTATCACTGGTGATGAAAAAATATTCGATACGCAGCGTAATCTTTCTCTAACCGATGCGCAGCGCAGGGACAAAGCGAGTTATGAAGAAGGATTGATTGTACGGTTTCATCAAAATCAAAAGGGCAGCTTTAAGGCAGGAAAGCATTATGAAGTCCTTTCCAATGAAAACGGAAAGGGCATTGCAGTAAAATCTCTGGAGACGCAAGAAACCCTTTCCCTCCCATTGGATAAAACAGAGAATTTTCAGCTCTATCAACCAACCCAGATCCCCATAGCCAAAGGCGATACAATACGCATCACTCAAAATGGAAAGACGATGGAGAATACGAAAATCCATAATGGACAGACATATGCGATTAAAGGATTTACCGAACAGGGGGATGTGATGCTATCCAGCGGTAAGACCCTCAGCAGAGATTTTAGAAACTTCAAACATGGTTTGGTTGAGACGAGCCATGCGGCACAAGGAAAGGACGCTCAAGACGTATTTATTGCTCAAAGTGCCGAGAGTTTTCAGGCCAGTGATGAAAAGCAATTTTACGTGTCTGCCAGTCGTGGATCTGAAAGCGTTGCCATTTATACGGACAATAAAGATGATTTGAAAAATGCCATTAACCGTGGTGGTGATCGTATGAGTGCCCGCGACATTGCCAAAGATCAAAACTTCACAGACCTACAACGAAAACGGAGAGATTACCATTTGCAGCAAACCCAACAATCCATTGAGCATGATCGAACACAGACAAGATCATACGATCATGAACCAACACTTTCAAACTACAGACATGGACCAGACAGGGAATAATGGGCAAAACCAGACAACTTCAAAGCAGTATTACGCACTGGGCGGACAGGGTAAGTATTTAAAGCGATTTAAGCTGAAACTGCGAGTGGGGAGTATCTATAGCATCCCCTATGCTCTGCTGCCGATCATCATCCTGAATGGAAATGGATCACTGGATATTCTTTCTCATGGTTTGAACGTGAATATCAGGGGGCGCAATCTGAAGGAACTTGAAAAATGGCTCAGTGAAGAAATAGTGCTTTGGATAAAAGAAAGTGCCTCTGGCAGAGATACCGGTGAAGCCAACGTTTTTGTATCTGACATCAAAATTGAAGGAGACGAATTCTAAATAAAAATCTATAAATCCCAACATAAATGAAAAGGTTATTTGACAGGCTAAAAGAAAAAGACAAGAACAATAATGAGCTAAGGATCTCTGATGAAAGACTAGGGTATCAGCTTCCAGATCAGAATATAGATCCGCGCATTCCACCGTCACTTGATGCGCAAAGTAATGTCGAGCTGGCACAAGAGAGACTGGAAGAATCTGAAGAAATCGTGCGACTCGATCCTAAAAAAGAGTGGTTTATTCCATTGAACGCGTTGGATGGCGGAAAATACGATCACTTGATACAGAGAAGCCGCACAGATGAACAGCAATTATCTCCAACCGAGATTGATCCACCCCAAGAGAAGAAAAATGAATTTCTCAGTAAATCTCCTTCGCATGAAGAGCTTTTAAAGCGCATTGACAACTATGCCAATAGATCTCCGTGGGATGATAATACGCCAAGAATTGATCAGCTAAAAATCAAGCAAGCATATCTGGATAGAATTAAAAAAGATGGTGTCAATCGAAATGCTCAGGATATTTATTACGGGCAGGGGCTTCGCTACGGACTTCCTCATGAACCAATTACCAAAATGCAAGAAGATCGACAAGTCGAAGATCAAAAAGAACGGGAAGATGTTTTGAAAAAAGCTAAGGATTACTACAAAGACAATCTGGGGCTAAATAGAGATTTTAACAAAGACGATCAAGGAATGGGTATGGATTAAAAACCAGACAAATGAAAGAAGAAGATAAAACGTCTCAATCAAACAAAATCATTGAGGAGAAGCAAAAAGATGTTCTCATGAAAAGGGTGGAGAAATACACTCTGATCCAAAATAAGTTGGACACCATAACTTCTATCGATAACCAGAGAGATGAACAATTAAAAGTAGCTGCAAACGTCATAGATCATGAACGAGGCCAAATGGGTGATCAGGAATTATCAGCACATACAAACACCCTCAAAAGTCATGAACAATCCAGCGACCATGACAAGTCGAGGATTGATGATCTCTATAACAAATTTGCAAAAAAACTGGAAATGAACAAGCAGTCCTTTGAGCCGGATATGGATTAATAACAATGATAAAACTTTAAAAAATGAATACTTCAAATACAGGGTTTCAGCAAAATAAAAATGAAAACAAAAACATTGATTATCTGGTCATCATCACGCGTTTGGTATTGCTGGTCATCATTCTTGGTACAGCCTTCTGGTACTTTGACGGAAAATCGAAGGTTGCTAACTTTGGCACGTCTTTGTTTCCAAAGCTAGGTCAATATTTATCTGATGATTATATTATTACAGATTCAATCAGTACGGTTTGGAGGAATGAAAGCGATCAAACCCTACATCTATATGATGGAAGCGCAGTGGAGGGCAAACCAACAGGAACGGGGTGCTATATCTTGGCTAAAAATAAGATCGTATCCGATCTATACCAAGGGCAATATTTTGACGGTATGAAACATGGACGGGGCAAGTATATCACAAGCCTTCGAGATGGATCTGTAGAAAGCATCTATGAAGGCGGGTGGAAGAATGACAAGGAGGACGGGAAAGGCACCTATTATCTCTATAGATCAAATGGAACGGTTAAATTCATTTACAAGGGCACATATAGAAATGGAAAAAGGTATGGCCAAGGAGCTGGAACGCTCTATGATGAAAATGAAAAATTGCTCGAAAAATATTCTGGCCCTTGGAAAGATGGAGAGCCGTTATCCGTTGACTGATCTTACTGAGATCAAATATCTAAGGTCTAGGAAACAGACCTAAGCTGGACGCCTCTTGGAAAGTAAGTTGATAAAACACCGTCAATTCAGTGTGCTTGATTTAGCCTTTGAATTGCAAAGTGCGCTGTTATTGGAACTCAGCAATATTTGTCAAGCCCAAGTCTTTTAACATAAAAAAATCAGAAATTTCCTACAATTGAAATAGGATGAAACCGACTAACTTGGTGATCAACCAGCCAACTTAATGGCTCATTAAGAAATTTATTAAAATGAAAAACAAGACTATTAATTTGTTCATACTTTGTTGTATGGCAGTTTTTCCTCTGTCTAATATAGTTTTTGCTCAAGATATTTGCTTTGACGCTGTTTTTATTGAGCTCGATACAGCACCTATTGCCAGTGACAATACTGGAGCCACTGCAACCCAAAACGGGTGTGATGATATTAGTCCTAATGCTCCTGAGGTATGGTTTTCTTTTGTTGGGACAGGAGTCTTAGTTGATATAGAAGTGTTTGCAGGAACTTTGGAGGATTCGCAATTAGGAATTTATGATACATGTGGAGGTAGTTGTCTGGCAGAGGATGACGATAGTGGTATAGATAATGCTGCTAAAGTGAGTGGTTTTTTTGCTGAACTTGGCATGACTTATTTCATAGAAATTCAGGGATTTAATGGTGCTGAAGGTGATTTCACAATTTCGGTGGCGACCTCTATACCCTCTTCAAATGATTGCAATGACAGTGACACCATATGCTGTACAGATATCAATCGAAATAATGTAACCGACATCGCTGATTTGGTTCTGCTATTAAATAAGTTTGGTTCGGTTTGTACTTCATGTCCAGAAGACATCAATGGAGATGGGATCACGGATACATCAGATTTACTACAGTTTCTCACCTTGTTCGGTTCGTTTTGTCTTCAACCAGAGAAGAACGGCCCGGAAATAGTTTTTAGCACTCCTCCATTTGAGCTACAGCCTCAAATAGATTTACCTCTCGATCTTGTAGACCCATTAATGCTTTTGAATACAAGTGATCCGATCTTGATGGACTCTCTTTTAACCGCCTCTCTCAATGCTCCCCTTGGCCCGCACCCATTTGATGTGTTTTTAGGATTAATTCCAGGTCTTATTCCTGAAGGTCAATTACAAATCGAATTTGACGTTAGCCACCCTCTTTATTTTGAACTACTTGATTTCCCTAATCTTCCAGCAGCTCCTGATGGATTATATACAGGTGTAGGAATGACATTCATAAGCGCAAATCCAGAGTTTGATAATATTTTTAGCTTTAACACAATTGTAAGCTCCATGATTGACACACATAAAACTGTGGCTGATTCGGGGGGGTGTTGTTCCACGCTGGCAATTGCTCACAGTTTGGTTAGAAAAATGGGAGGTATTGTTACTGAAGACGATGCCACAATAGATACCGACGGAGATGGGGATCCTGACGAGTGGGATCCTGACTTCTTGAAGAAAGTCAGAGAAGCCACTGGGGACGATGATGATTGCAGGGGATTAAGTGATGGTGAAGCAGAAGATGGACATGAAGCAGACTGGAATGAGTCATGGGGTGTGAATCAGATTGATGACAATGAACCTCTTCATGATGATGACGGAGGAGATTGCGATGATCTAAAAGAGCGCTGTGAAAATCTAATAAAACGGCTAGAGACCAATGATGACATTACCATGCGTGTATTTGGGAAAGATGGTAAGAAAGGGGATGAATGGGGCCACTTAGCTCCAGTTGAAAGCGCTTCTTATAGCAATGGCCCACCATGCAAATGCGAGATAACCATTACTAGGACTTCTAGACAAGAACCTAATGGACGTGTGGACTACAAAGATATTCCTTATAATCCGGGAACGGCGACTTATACAATTACTTCGGATGGCACAGACACATCTGTTAGCAACACAGAATTCCCATCTTCAACAATTAATTTGTTGGAGTTTGATTCTTTTGATGAGCACGCTAAGAATTCAGGCGTACAGGCAACTGATCAGGGTGAGCCTGGAAGTGCGCTTGACTAAATTTGAACGATTAATAGAATTTTTTGTCCCTACTAAACAAGACGATAACGGTTTTAAGTTAAATGAAATTAGTGGAGTAGGGCTATAATCAATCCAATACTGACGATATGGGAGCCTATCATCCAGACAATTAACTCAGACTTGAGATTTTCAAATGACACTTCGAGCATTTCTATTGTTCTACATCAGAGAAGTTCAGGCGTTTTTCCACGCGCCCCAATCTAAGATCAACACGATCCATTCGCTCTGATTGACCAGCTATATCCAGATGCAATGTGGCAAGTTTAGAATCCATTTGAGATAGGCGTGTCTTTACACTGTCCATATCTTCGCGAATGAGTGAAACTTGCGATTGAACAGATTTTAAAACTTCATAAATAAGCTCGTTTGTAACGTCAGCCATAAGGTTTCTCCTAATGGTCTATTATATCATGTCTTTGATCTAAAAAGGAAGAATTATCCATGATCTGATAAGGTCTGATATGGAAATCACAGTTTAATTTGAAGCAAAGCTCATTTTGGAAGGTGATAACGCCCAATATGGAAATAGAATATAATTCAGAGCCTGTTTAAAAATGATTTATTGAGAATGCTTAAAGCCCGACAGAGAGCCTTGCGAAAACCTATTAATTCCAATAGATAGCGTGAATGAAAATACGCGCTTTTTGAGACTTATTTAAATGACATTGGATTAATAGCATTAACATCATATTTTGAATAGTGCCATTCTAATCGGGGGACTCCAGTTGTAAAACATAGTTGTCCTACGATTAACAAATACTCCGCATCTAATTCAGGTAGCAACTGCCCTGCATTGTAAATAATCTCCTTGAAATTTTCTCTAGCACGTTCGATATAAGTATTATCAGGATTTCCCTTGTGATCATAATCATATGTCACCAAAATCTTCAAATTTGCCCTTAACTGGGTCAACTTGATCATTTCTTCCCAACAGGACTCAATACTATTCTCAAATTCTATTACAACTCTTGTATGAAACTCTGAAGCATTGATGATGTTTGCATCTTCATGCATTGATTCTATTTTTCCATTTAGAGGAAGTAAATAACTCCAATCTTGTTTTCTAAATTCTGTTCTTGTCCTATCAAAATGTGAGGACCAATGATATGATCTATTAAACACATTGTCCTGAACCTCTTTTGTCCACTTTGAATAACTATTATACAAGCTTAATAATTCTTTCTCTTCTGACAACTTAGTAACATAATTCTGCCAATTCCTTTGAAATTCCTCTGCTTTCATTTGGTAATGATAATTAATATTGAAATGAATTGGAACTTAATCAATAATTAAATACGAAATAGTGCTTGGCTATTTACTGGATCTTATCACTCTCTAGGTTTCACCAGATCAAAATAACCCTAATATTTTGGTCGCACCGAATATTCCATGTACTACATGCTGTACTACAAATAGGTAAGTGGTTAAACCAGGTCGGAATAATTCGTCAAATACTTCAATAGGTTATTAGTCCGCCAATTAGAGCTTAGACTCCCTTCACCAGCATCAAACCATCGGTCAAAAGTTGGATTGGCTTAATTCTAAAATTTCAAATCAAGAAAAGATTAAAAAATAAAATATTGACTTTATGTTAATTATGGGTTATAAAGGAAATCATTCTCAACGTGGTTAGGAGGAATTCGTGTTGTTTATAAAATCATTAAAATCAAAATTCATTTTATCAATGCTATTGGGTTATACACTTACATTCAATTCATGCAATGATAGAGGTAAGCTTAAGGAACCCGAAGACAATATCGACAAGAATGATACTTTAAGAATTACTCAGGAAACTGATAGTAAAGAAACTATTACATTTCATGCATTTGTTGAAAGCGTAGGGTACGACACTTCTGATTTTAAGAATGACTTTGAGCGAATAACAAACAATGGGATTGAATACAATAGTGATCTGGATGTCTTCCGTTCTTTTGAAGTCATTTTTGCTGACAATGACCATTCAAAAACGGGTAAAGATATAAAAGGCCTTATACAGAGAGTTTATTACCCCAGTGAGAATACATTAATGTCATTTTTTGAAATTCGGAATCAATGTGACAATTACACTCATATCTGCTCTAAATTTAATCATGAAACTTCAAATTTTGAAAGACTAGCAAGGGATTACCCTATAGATGATTTTAATGTTTTATCTACTATCTGTGCTTTCGGCAGTACATATGTAGACGAACTTATTATTGACGGCAAAAGAATTTATGATAAACAAGAAATGCAGAAGAAGTTAAAAAAAATAGTTGTAGCGAACGGTTACACTTTAAATGAAATGAAAGTCTACCGGTTTAATGATTTATCCAAACAATTGTGTGACTGGACAATCCCATGATCAAACTCCAAACTCGGGGTTCCATTTATGAATCTTGAGTGTCCTAATTATAGGATACAGGCACTCCCCTAGTTTAGCCAAGTTGTATGTGTTGAAAGATGATGGTGACACCTGCTTCAGAAAATAAGCTACTGCGTCTTCAACTCCATCAGGAGATAATTCATACTGATTATCATACAGTATTGCTTTTGCAACTTTAAAGGTTAACAAATATTGAGGTGGAATAATAAAATGGACAAAACATATCACTACCTCAACAAAGGTCTGCAATACAGATGGACCATCATATGGTAGAACAATTTTATCAGAAACTTCCTCCCAATCATTGTAGCTATCCTTGGCATTAAAAGAAAAAATAAACTTGTAAATTTTATTTGTTCCCATTTCAAAACGAGTGAAGGTGTCTGTATAATTAACATTCATCCTCTGATTACTCTTTATCTCGCCATAAAAAACTCCAAACTTATCATTAAAAAATGCATCTGATTCAATCAGTTGATAATGAAATTTCTCAAGAACTTTGGGATGGTCATAGCTCCTTATATAAGAGCTGTCCCAATTAACCTCATAGAACCCTTCGTTTGAAACTCTTGAAGATTCCTTAGGCGGTAAATAAAATATAGGCGCATCCTCATTGTCATAGAAGGTTGTCTTAAACTCAGGTAAATCAACTTCCATACTAGTGTTATAATCTGTTTTCAAACTGAACCCATTGTATTTAATTCTTCTTTTAGCTTCAATCCAATATTGAAATTCCAGTTTATTTCTTAGATTGTAAAATGCGTCATCTTTAGAAGCCAGCTCTCTATGCATAGAATAAAAAGGCTCACCATAATCAGCTAGGTAGTTCATTGCTCTGTCATTACTTGAATCACCCTTCATGGCCAACAAACGTGCCTTATTATAGATAGCCATAGACTGTAAGCTATCAGCATTTTCAGAGGCATTAAGCGCAGAATTAGCAGCTTTTTCATAGTATTTAATTGCCTCATCAAATTCAAATGCATTTTGATAGATCTGTGCTATTTTAAATTCACTTTGGGCACCATACAAGCTATCCTCTTGTAGGATAGAAAAAAAACCTATAGCCAAATCATATTTGAAATCTTGTTTAAGCATTTCACCGAGTTCAAAACAGACATCTGCTTTCAACCTTTTTAGGTATGAATTCTCTGGGAATTCCATAAGTATGATATTTATATATTCTAGAGCTTTATCACACTGTCGCTGATCCAAATAATAATCATAAATCAAAATGTAAACTTCTTTCTTCGCTTCTCTTATTTCGTTGCAATCAAATGGTTTAACCAAATCATCACAGTTAGCAAGTTTTAGAAGGCTCAAACATAATTCCAAACTTTCAATTGCTCCTTCATTCGAAAGCCATGACACATGTGAGAGAACAATCTTATTCTTTTGTTTTAGTAATTTCTTGTTTTCAGGATATTCAAGTAAAATTGCATTTAAGAAATTATACGCCGTACTAAACTCGCCATTTTTGAGATACTTATTTGTTAGTGATAAATATACCTTTTGCTTCAAACGATCTAATTTATCGCAGTAGGTCGTATCTCTGTGTTGCTCGCATTCTATTTGATTGAACAATTCAAGCATCCTAGAATGATCATAATTTCTTCCTTTGTCATATGTTTTTTCTATTTTCAAGGCGATTAACTCAAAGTATAATTCCCTCAATATAATGTCATCTGGAAATTCTTCTAAAATAG
The DNA here is from genome assembly GCA_965224545.1 of Flavobacteriales bacterium. Taxonomy (GTDB): domain Bacteria; phylum Bacteroidota; class Bacteroidia; order Flavobacteriales_D; family Sanyastnellaceae; genus ASP10-05a. The sequence goes on from CBDCZM010000002.1 coordinate 12,165, forward strand.
GATGGATATAATAAAACCCATTCTTATAGTCACCATCATCCAGTGAAGATTGGCCAATAAAAAGATAACTTTCATATCTTATAAATGAAACCGCATCGCAATTCTTTTGATTTATGACGCTGATACAGTTGATTTGATCAACCAACTCCAAAGCCTTAAGACAACCATCTCGACTAGGTGTATCTAACAATTTCATAGCAAATTCAATGCATATTTCGTTATAAAACTCTTCATCATAGGATATGCATGAATTCTTATAATTCTCAAGCAAATCAATCGCGTCATCATACTTACCATTGTTTTTTGCAAGAAGTGCCATTTGCATATCACATTCACATATTCGTTGTTGATTCAGCGGAACTTCTTCTTCCATATCGATAAGAGATTGTGCTCTTATTCTTGCAGATACATAATCTTTGTGATTGAAGGCTATTTTGAAAAGAAAATCCAGACACCAAGCCTCTATGTAGCTTTGACGTGCTTGATCACCAAGGAAATCCATGCTAAGCATTTGACTTATCACTTTCTTTGATTTATTTGAAAACCCTCCTTCGAATAACTGCATAGCCCTAGTGGACATTAATTCAAATTTAGAATTTGCTAAATGTTCAGACCAGTTAACAATTTCATTGCTCCATTTTTTGTCGATATTACAATCCTCAACACCTGATTGCGCAATCTCCTCCAATTCAATCAGAATAGACAGGACATTTTGATATTCAGCATTCTTATCATTTAGGAGATTCTCATACTCAACTTTCAAAAGACTAAATTTCTTACAAACCAAATTAAGATCATGAGGCCATATAGAAAGTCCAAATTCTATAATTCGTGTAGCTTCGCTTTTAAGAGAATCAAATTCAAAAATCAAATTAATGTATGCATGATTACAGTCAAAACAGGGTTGATCAAAGGACAAACACTTTTGAAGTTTTTCTTTTGCCCTTGTCGTATCTGGTTTCGTTTTGTTCAGTTGTTTTTGAGATTGACGTAATAAGCGCCCTTCTTTTTTACCGCATATATTTTGGGAAAACGAGCCTATCGCTAATAAAAGGAAGAGGCAAACAGTAAAAGTATGCCGTAACATCATCATGAAGTTATTTGAAAGTGAGACAGAATAAAGATAAGGAAGATATTAATATCTCTCTAAAAAAGAAAAATTTATCCGAACTACATTAAGTTTAGCATCAACTATCTAGGTTCAAAAATCACTCTCCATTTCAATTGCCTACACAAGTTCTTCTTTTTACTTTGAAGCCATCACTATAAAAAGATTGTTGACCTAAGTGATATTGGATTTCTTTAACCAATTAAGTATCTATTAATATACCAAATAAGTGTTAATAGCAGAGCACCATGTAAATTATATTAAACTTTAAATGCACTACATTTTGTACTACAATTACCAGAATTCTGATTCTCAACATCAAAAAATAATCAATAAATTCAATTACTTGCAAGCTCAAGAATTCTAAGTCCGAATCCTCCCGGGTGCACCATTTGCATAACTTTCTCCTCTATAGCTCTTGCTGCAACCCGCTGATGTAATTGAAGTCTGTTTGTTTTCAATGATTTGTATATCCAGTACGAAATTAAACACCCTTGAACTGCACTACATTTTGTACTACAATTTCCTTGGTAACAATGGATTATTGGAGGTAATAGAGTGCCGTATGTTAAGAAACGTGGGAACAAGTATCATTTTCAAAAAAGAGTTCCAAAGAGATTGGAAAATGCATTTTCAAAAAAGTTCATACAAGTTTCATTAGATACTGATAGTAAGCTTGTCGCTCAGCAAAGAGCACATAGTTTGATGAGAATGTTAGACGAACTTTGGAGTGAACTGAATCCAAACAAAAGTAAAGATTTCGAAGAACTCTATAAAAATGCTATTCAAGCAGCAAAACTTAACGGATTTCAGTATAAATCAGCTCATGATATTGCAAGGCAATCATCTCTCGGTGAGATCATAAATAGAGTAAATACAGCAACGCAAAGCACATATGACACTCAAAAAGCCTTACTTGGCCTTGTTCACAAGCCTGAAGTTACAATATCAAAAGCAAGAGATGTTTTTTTCAAACACGAAATGGTCAATTTGAAATCTAAGTCCGAATCTCAGCTTCGTAAATGGAAGAATCCCCGCTCAAAAGCTATAAAGAATTTTATTTCTGTAGTTGGAGATAAGCCAGTCGCTGAGATATCAAGGACAGATATATTAAACTTTAGAGATTGGTGGTTATCAAAAATAGACACTAAAACTTTATCACATGATTCTGCAAATAAGGAGTTTAGCACTATTAAAAAGGTTATCGAAATTGCTGTTGATAATTATGACCTTCCACTTTCACCAGATTCATTATTTAAGAAAATAAGATTGAAGAAGATTGAGAAAAATCAGAGAATTCCATTCGAAACAGGCTTTATAAAAGACACCCTTTTCAACAAAGAAAAACTCAACATGAATTTTGAAGCAAGAATGCTTATTCATGTAATGGCGGATACTGGTGCGAGAATTTCAGAATTAGTTGGATTAGAAAACTCTGATATTATTCTACTTCATGTCATTCCACATATAAAAATCAGACCAAATAGTACTCGACAACTTAAGACCAAACAAAGCGAAAGAGACATACCGCTGGTTGGGTCTGCTTTATACGCCTTTCAGCAATTGACAGGGCCTTTCAAAAAATACTTTAATAAGGCAGATACAGTTTCTAGTTCAATAAACAAGTATTGTCGTGAGAATGACATTTTCCCCTCATCAAATCATAGTCTCTATTCTCTGCGTCATAGTTTTGAAGATCGTTTAACCTCCGTGGAACCTCCTGATAAATTACAAGCAGCTTTAATGGGGCATACTTATCACCGTCCTAGATATGGACTTGGGCCAAGCTTAGAACAAAAAAAGAATTGGCTAGATAAAATTGCTTTTAGAGGTTTTCAATAATAGATGGCTTTCATTGTATTTATTTCTTTATAGAGTTTATAAGTTCGATTAATGGAATAAGATGATTTTCAAGATCTGAAAGTAATATCCTCTTATCGATTAACTTAAAGTTTTTATAATTTCTTCTATGGTCTCCGTTAGAACATCTCAAAAGAGACAATCCCATGCCACAATAGCATTTATCATGAGCTTTGATTTTTTCCCCGTTGGCGTGCGCTATCATAATTTTAGCTATCATAACTGGATTCTGAATATCTAGTATGTCTTGATAACCTTGAAGTATTCCTGGTGCGCCATGCTCATATTCCTGATCAAAGTACTTTCCATGAATTTCATAAAGTGAATTGTTCTGAAGGTATGGTATTAGAATATCTCGAATAAAAGATTGTAGGTCGGTTATTTTTGTCTTAAGAAGAATTTCTTCAATGGCTCTTGTTGTAAAACAAAGTGATCCACCTTCTGGATATATATGCCTATCTTCTTTCTTTGGAATTCTTTCTTCGGTTTCGATCACTACAGGAAAACGAGCAGGGAATCTTTGTAGCGCAATTCTAACCTCATAAAAATCATCAGGAGTGATATAAATCACTCCTGACAACTCATGAGACACCTCATTATACTTCATTCCTGAATGAAGCTCTAAGACAAGCTTAATCTGCTCTTCTTGCATAAGGCTTGGGAATAACAGGAGAAGAAGAAATAGCACCAACTAATACGGATTTCTTTTGCTCCTCAGTTTTATCTTCCCCTAAAGGAAATCTTGTTCCAAATTGATTGCTTCTCAATATCTCCGAAGCCTTTTTAAAATTTTTCTCCTTGTCTGCTCTATCAAGATCTCTTAGTAAGCTGTTTAGTGAGTTCAAGAAGTTTTCTTTTTTTGTAGTAGAATAATCTTCAAATACATCTTCTCCAGCTGGAGCTGTAGGCCTAATACATTTGAACCCTTCAAAAGAATTTAGTTCTTCGTCCATGTTGTGAACCGTTTTCCTAAAGGCAACATCATCATTATCATGGCTAACATAATTCTCAGTTGCAAGAATGGTTAACTCAAAGCCACTTGGCAACTTTAGAGATGAGTTAATATCCTCACGATAGTTTTTCCAGGCTTTGAGATACCTAATAATCCTCTCTAACTGAGGTGTCTTTTCACCATTGAACCACTCATAGAACTCTTTTGGATCACTTTCTATCCAGCCTTTCGATTTATGAGCTAACTCAATAATTCCATCTTTCTTATAATAAATGGGGAGATCGATATGGTGACCATCTGAGAAGATCACTCTGACACAGGTGTTTTTCTTAATCGGTTTTTGATCTGTGTGATCTTCCACTGCTTGGTACACCCAATCATGCCAAGTATTTATGGTTCTTTGATTGTCCTCTCCTTCCTTTTCAATGAAATAGATTCCGTAATCAAGATCATATTTCAATTTTGTACCATCAAGTATTGGATTGATAATTGTCTCCATTTCGAAAGATCCTTGCCCCATAAATTTAGGCTGAAGTTCATTGGGTTTATTGTCTTTAAACCACTTTCGAATCTTCTTCCTTATACTCTTTCTACTTTTTTTGAGACTGGCTTTTCTAGCCTCGTTCAATTTAATTTGCCTATTATATTTTATGTATTCTTTGTGCAAAACTGCCATTCTTTTTAAGTTTTAAAAGTCATGGGTTAGATCATCGCTTACCCATTCCATATTTATAAATTCTCCCTTTGTCTGAGGTTCTCTTTCTGTATAATAGCGTCCAGACAAACGTTTCTTACCATTTTGTGAAATCACCTTTAACACCTCTGTTCCGTAATGAGGCATAAAACCCTGCTCAGTACTTCCTTCATTTAGATAGTGATATACCAGCCTGAAATGACTGCTATCATTGGTCATATTCACAAACATCCCCCTGTTTTCAGAGGGAGAAGAAAGACTTCCATCATTTTTAAGGGTGAAGGATGTAACAGATATTTTATATCCGTTTTGCCTAATGAGTTTGATATGTTTTAACTGACCCGTTTTTAACTCTCCATTTAACACAAATCGATATTTAAGATATCCCTCGTATCTTCCAGATAGGTCATCAACCCAAAACATCCAATTAAACAATTTGAATCGCCATAGTTTAGTCGCAACAACTCCTAAAACTGCCGTAATTGTGCTTATTACGGCAATACTAAAACCCCAGTTTGTCTTTAGCAAGTAGATTGCAACGCCAGTTATAAGGACAAGCCCAACGAGTACGTTGGGCTTGAAATACTTTAAGTAATCATTTTTCATTCACTACTCAGTATTTGTTTCCTTTCTCTCTATTCGCACTCGTTTGTAGTGGATTGAGATTATTCAAATGATCAGTGCCTCCTTTCGATTGGGGTTTAGAATGATCAATTTCCCATCCCATTTCTGAGTCCATTCCATAGGAATGATAATAAATTTCATTTCCTAAATTGTCTCTGCGATATAAGTCAGGGCTCTTTCCTCTTACGTTTTGCCCCTTATTCCATACATCGTCTTTTTTGTCTTTATATGACATACTATTGTGTATTTAATATCATCCGCATTTTCTGGTAGCAGATCATAAACCAAGAAGAAATTGTATGATTTTGAGTAGTGGTTAGAAATAACTACTTTCGCGCAATCAAACTACTAGTAGGGTAGCTTCTTCCAGAACAGACCTTACTAAAAAAACAAGAAGAAGCCTGTGAGTTGGAGCTCATAGGCTTCTTGCTTTCTGTACGGACAATATCAATGCCATCAGATCAATTGATGTAATTTTGTCAGGTTTTGCCATTTTTTTTGAAAAAACAGACTGCTTTGGCAGAAAAAACAACAAAACCTGCCATTTAGTCCGTTTTATTGTGTAAAACTTAGCAGAATTGTGAACAAGCACCCATGCCAACGCAGCTATATTTTTAATTTTTAACATCCGAGTTAAGCTGGATCCGCTACTAGCAAAGAAACTAAGCTCATTTCCATGATCCTTTCTTTCACTTTCAGACTTGCTCCTGAAAGCTTAATTTCTGCCTCAATACGTTCAAAAAGAGGAAGGATAGCATCGCCATGAATTTTGTATAAACAGGCCACCTTAACTCTGGTTTGTTCCAATACCTCTAGTGAAATTGCATCGCCATCTGAATAGTAAAAATTACATTTTTGTTGATTCTGGATTGGTGCTATGGTCTTCTCGGAAGTGTGTCTAATCATGATTTTCTTAATCACATCTTCAGCATTCCAGGTGTCATTTTCAGCAGATGATTTTGTAAGATTTTGATTTGAGATAGTGGTATTCCTATTTCTTATTTCTTGCAAATTCAATGTTCTGATTCATGATTAAGAACCAACTGACTTTAAGTTCATGACCCAAGACAGTCTCTAAGAGGGGTACCCTCTTAGACGTGGTGTCTGTCACTTTTATTTTTTTTTATTACCCATATTTCCCTATTGCCTCCGGTTCATTTCCTGACGCATTTTCGGTGCATTTATTTTCATTATTTCCGCAGTTGTTCCCCTGATTTGTATCTGACACGCTCTCACTCCTGTTTATGTTTGAGACAACAAAAAACCCCTGATTAAAATCAGAGGCTTTTGCTATTTCAAGGTTTCTAAATCCTGTTATTTATTCAGGTTAATTCTATTTCATAATCCATATTTTCTGGGACACTTTCCTTGGTTAGGATATGATAAATTCTATTTACTAGATGATACCCGCTAAGTAGAAAACAACTATTCTCATAACCATCTACCACCGTCCAAATTTGCTTTGAGTTTTGATTTATTACAAATTCTATTTCTTGCCCATAAGTTTCAAAACCGCATCCGTTCCAAGATGCATTTTGGTCAAAGTGATTTTTAATGGTCGTGAATTTATTGTCGAATTCTTCTTCTGTTAATTTTTGGTAGCGCTTTAATTGTTTGGTCATAATGTTTCCTTTACTATAAAAGTTCCGACAAAGCTTTTGAGGTGGTCTATTTCTTCATTATCAAGTCTACGTACTAACGCTCCTTTAACTTCTTCAGAGCAAAACCAGAAACGGCCTCCGTTGTTAATGACCCAATATTTATTATCCCGCATAAATTTGAGCGTTTCATTTTTGGCTATTTCATTTTTTAAAATACGGTTTCTCTCTATTTGCTTTTGGTGCAATGCGTTTTGAAGATCATATATTTCCACATCTATTTTTTTTGTAATGTTCATGTGCTCTCCCTCATGACCGAGGCCATGAAACTTGATTTATCTATGTTGAAATTGTGTGTCATTAGCAATTGTGAATCGTACCAAAACAATAGTTTATAGGTCATAATGTTCCCTTTCGTTGTGATTAAAATAATTCCAGTTGTGAAATATTTGAAGGCTGTCGTTTTCCTTTCTTTTTCTGCATATCTGGTTTTGGAGGAGGGGGTTTGGTCCAAATTTGCGATTGCTCTTTTTCTATGGGGGTAATACCGATACCGTCCATATTTACGTGCCATGCTTGAAAAAATTCATAGGATAATGAATTCATGCATGCAACCTCTCCCCTTAATCCATTAAAGAGAAAATTCACAACGCTCATTTTTGCGCAAATTTGGCTAAGGTCTGCTGCGAAGAAATAATTATCAGGGCTTTGCTTGGCATAGCTTAAAAGCATTCTCCCTGAGCCGCTGGCAGGGTCTAGAACCCTGTTGCCGGTTTCAGCAGCTTCGCCACCAGTAATCACCGCCATCATGTCACAGACAGGCTCAGGGGTGAAATACTGCCCGTTTTGTCCTCTGGTGATATTTTGCATGAAATACTCGCCCAAAATATCGGAGTAGGGATTGTCTAAAACATTGAGCTGTATAGCCGCGCAGGCCTGTGCAAATAAATCCAACTCCTCTGGTCTGTATTTTTCTATTGTGGACATATAGAACGCTTCATTGGCCTCATCCTTTTCTTGTAATCTGCTTTTGATATTGGTGGTGTGATGTGAGCAAATAACCATTGTTAGAAGATCGTCAAACACTCTGGAGGCATCGAATTTTCTGGAGAGGCTTTCCATGTTTTTGACAAGGGAATTAAAATGCTCTGTCATGGGCGAGCCTCCTCTTGCATTTCATATAAGAATTCAGTAGCGCGGGCGGCTTGTGCAGAGGCTTTAAAAATGTGTTTTTTGTCATCACGTAAGACGGAAAGCCATGCTTTTATATAGTGGGCGTGATCTTCTCTGGGGGTCTGGTTAATGCCAAGCCTGGCGCAGAGCATGGCGGCACCCAATTCGGCTATTAGCTCCTCAAATGCCGTGTTCTTTTTAGTGCTGTCAATTGAAGGTTTAAAGCGATCAAGTCGGAATTTTGCACCTGTCGCATGAATTAGCTCATGCAGCAGAATGGCATAGTAATGCTCTGTTGCTTTTGCTGTTTGTGTATCTACAAAAGCCGTTTTAGACGGCATGTTAATGAAATCTCTGGTAACGCTGTAAAATGGTGTGGGGTCATCATGCTTAATTTCTATTTCTGTGTTCCTGCAAAATGCATCAACATTCATAATAGGATTAACAAGATTGATTTCTGCTAACTTGGCGTTTTCTTCATTTTCAAAGCCTTCAACTTGATGAGCATTAAAAACATTATAGAGGCGCAGCATGGGAATTTTGCTTTCCTGCTCCTCTCCTGCTTCATTTACATCTGTTTTACTTAGCGTTTTGTAGAAGACAACACGGCTGGATTTCTGACCCTTTTTAACTTGCGCTCCTTCATCCTTCCATTGTTTAAACGTTGCCCATTTATTCGATGGGAAAGATTTATCCTGCTGGTTAAACCATAAGCATAAAATATTAATGCCTTGATAGATTTTGCCTGTGGTTGGATTTTCTGGGATGCCTTGAGCTGCAAGCTGTGCAAAGGGGGCCTTATAATTTTCAGGATCGATCTTGTCTAATAGATCAATGATTTTATCTGTTACTTCTTGATAGATGTCTGGCTTTGACATTATTCATTCCTTTCTTTTTCTCTTGAATTCGAAACATAGGAAATCAGCCGCCAAGCCCCTACAGGGGCGCGGGCTTGGCGCTGGTTTTCGTTTTCTAGGTTTAAATGTTTATTTGTTTTTAAGTGAGGTCTGGGTCTATAGCGGGAAACTCAAATACACTTGGTAGCCAGTTCGCTGCCTTCTGTTCACCTTTTTCCGGCTTTTCAAGAGCTTTGATGCGCTTGAAATTCTTTTCTAGGGCTTTGACCAACTCGCCTTTTTTCGTGCCTGTGGTGGCATTAATACGGGTGGTTAAACCACTTTCTTTGATAATCGCTTTGAGTTGATCCATAGTTCTACGCTTAAGAAATGCCTCGTCTGGTATCCAGTGATTGCGCATATCTATATTAAGATCCTGAGCCACAAGATTAAAAAGGCTTCTTGCACTTGTATCAAGAGAATTGGTGAATTTTTGACCAAAACAAATCGTTGATAAAAAGAGATGTATCTTATCTAAATTTTCATCAGTTTGATGTTTTAAAATAGCATAGTATTCATCCGCATCTTTACCGTCATAATAATTCAAGAAACTCTCAATTTCTGTATCCTCTTTTAAGGCCAAATCGCTTGATATTTCTTGAAAAACAGATTGAATATTATTAAAATATTGCGGTCTTTCTTCTTCATTGAAAAATTGTATCGCGCTGTGTTTTTTTAATCCTATGCCTAAAGTTTTGAGCATTTGCACAATGGCGAGTTCTTTTGCGATACGGGGATTATCCAGCAATGCTGATTGCACAGCGAGGGATTTATGCATGGCGATATATTCGCGCAAGGGTGCTGAATATGAGGCGCGCGGTTTTTTCTCCTTTTCTGGTTTAATTTCAACACGCTCGTTAATGCCTTTATACGCTTTAACTTCTCCGCCATAATCAATATAGACAACGGCACCGCCAGTTTCATCTTCTGGCGCATCATCATATTGCCAGTTTTGAAAAAAGTGACCTTCCATAAGCTCCACAGGTTCAAACCCTTCTTTTTCTAATGCCTCGACTTTTTCCTGTGCTGCGGCTCTTTGAAGCTCCCAGAATTGCGTCATATCGTCAAAGTAAGTCGTTTCCTCATCTGAGAATAGATCGCTTGTATATGTGCCTTTATATTCGGATAACTCGAAAATGGCTTTTGAGAGTGGCAATTTATCATGGGTGAGTTGTCCTTTAATATCATCAGCATCCATATACTCAATGCGATGCAACATGTTGTTTTGCTCTTCATGCGTTCCCAAACTCAGGGCTTCGGCCTGTGAGATTTTAACCTCATTTTCAAGAAAAAGTTCTCTAACTTCTGGGGAGAGATTGGCAAAGCAGAGCCGCCTTTTAATAGTGCCTTGAGATATACCGGTTTGTGCCGCAAGCTCTTTGCTATCTATTCCTGATTGCATCATTTTAATTATGGCGTCTGCTTCTTCCAATGGGTGCATGTCTTCGCGTTGCAAATTTTCTATTGTGGCAATTCGCAGTGCATCATCTTTGGTGAGATCGGTGCGCACCTCGGCAGGAATTTGCACATCTTTTGGCAAATCACCATTTTTAACGAGCAGGGACAGGGCGCGAAAGCGTCTTTCTCCACTTACCAGATTGTAGGATTTTTTGCCATTTGGTTTATGAACTACTAGATTTTGCAAGAGGCCATCTGTTTTGATGCTCTCTGCTAGCCCTTCAATAGATTTTTCATCATGGGATTTTCTGGGGTTGTTTTTGGTGAGTTTAATTTGAGTAAGGCTTATCATTTCTAAGGTCATGTCATAGTCTTTCTTTAGATGTTAATTAGGGTCAAAATCAGACCCTAAGCCCAATATTAGGGATTGAGGGCTTAGGGCTAACTCCTTTCCTAAGTGGGTTGATTGTCTTTTTCGACATAGAAGGCTTTGGCCTCTATGACGAGATCATCCATTTGCAGCAATGCTAATTCATGGACGCTACGGATAGCCGTTTCTGTTGCTCTTTTGCCGTTAGTTTGACTAATGTTGTATTTAGTGAAGTCACCGAAGATTTCAGTCATTTTCGAGCCGTCAGGCTTATGAATGAAGACATTCGCATTTGAGGCGATTCCCGTAGATTTCTTGCTTGTCGAGAGTTCAAGAATTCGTTTACCCTCTTGAGTATCCCCTAAAAATGTAGTGCTGAGTCCCCTCCATTTTCCGTCATAGCTTTTTTGTATTGTGGTTTCATAAGTCATTGTATTTTCCTTGTTCTGAATTGGTTAAAAGCGGCAGCCCCGAGCCTTTCGGGGCTGCCAAGGAATAGAGTTAAGACGGTTGATTTTCTTTTGGCTCAACAGCAAAACCGACCAACTTGACACGTCCATCAACATCGGGCGTGATGCTCATGACGCAATCAGCAAATGACAAATAAGATTTGTTATTGCTACTGGTTTCATTCCAAGCTACTGTAAGCTCGACTAGCTTTACATCTTTGATGGCTTGACCGTTTTGACCTCTTTTGAAATATGCTTTTTCCTGCATAATGCGGAAATCTGGCATTTTCTTCTCTGCTTTTTGGTTTGGTGTGGTAGTAGGTTTAGTGTTGCTCATAATATTTCTCCTTTTATGAGTTGGGTTTAAAATGATTGCCCGCATAGCGAGCTAGTGAGTGGTGGTTTTTATGGATGCTAACCCTCTTTAAGCTTTTCTTTCTCCTTTCAAATTAATTTGTGCCTGAAACATATTTTTTGTTTCGGGCGACAAGTTCTTGTCGTCTCAAAGTCAGGAGAATTGTCAGGCGAAATCGACGAAATTTTATTGTCTTTCCTAGCACGCGACGGAAAGCGGTAAAATCTTCGCTCTATTTTGCTTGATAATTCGGGCTGCAAGCCTTTCAACAAAAAAGAAAAGCCATTTCAATTGATTTGAAATGACCCTGTTTCAAGCATCGCTTTTGCGATACAAATTTTCTTCTTTTTCATTTAGGGATCGTCATCTGTTTGGAACGAAACTCATCTTCAAATGTGGTTCGGTTGGCTTGATTTTCAGGTGAGGTTCTATTACCTCACCTGAAAAGCTTTAGCCCATAGAGCCTGATCTGGTTTTAACCGGAAAATGCCTAATATCCTTGAAGATAATTAAGCCGATTTAACGAGTTTATCGATTAACAAATGCCCTTTATCACTGAGATAAAGCTGATATTCACGCTTGTTCACAGGGGATCGTTTTTTTTCCACCAACCCATAAGGGGCTTTATTGTAACGTGATTTATCCGAAAGTCTGCCAACGATAATCGAAACCGCCGGGGCCGTGTAGCCAGCTGCATTGGATAGCTCGATTAAAGACAAACCTTCATTTAAAGCAATTTCACAAAAACAGCGCATGGAACTCAGGGAGAATTCTGGATCAACATCCATAAAGATTTGAGCCATCTGGTCACAATGCAGTATCGTTTTTTTTATCGTTTGTCTTTTGGTCATAACATGAGCTCCTTTTTGGCTGCCAATCCTCGGGTGCATATATAGTTCGTGATAGAATAGTATCTATGAATAGTTGGTTATTGATCCTTTTGCAATGAAAAAACGGCTTAACCCCGAATTCTCTGTTGATTTCAATAGAAAGAGCGCGGCATTTACCGAGCTTGATAAGCAGTAACATAGTGTCCCTCACATTTTTTAACTTGGTGATAGTAATCTATCACTTACGCATTCGCCTGTATTCCAGATTTTGATTAAAGGCTTGATATTCTTTAGCTCTGATTTAAGCCGTTGTATAATGCAACTCATGATATAGTGTCAATAGAAAAATTATGCTTTTTTTCAAGCTGTTATCGGGTGACCTTATCATTAAACATTAGTTTGGATATTTAAAATCTTATCAAGATTTAATAATAATGCCTTTATCAATCATCAATGGTTCAACAATTCTTATCATTTTCACCCATTCAGGATAAAGACAATTTTCAGGCGGAAGATCGCCATATTTCTTTGCGTAGAGATATAGCGTGTATTGCCCTTTAGAGAGCAATTTATTCCGATAGGCATTTTTGAAGACGTTGAATATATCGACCATTTCACATGGTCTACGTCCTCCAGCGGCAGTTATTCCAGCCATTCTCGGGCTATGCCTGTACAAAGAACATTCAACAGCCCAGTAAAGCGCTTCCTCAACTGTTTCAAAAGCTTTATTCATTTTGGCCGCCTTTCTGATCTGTATTTAGATGTGGCTCTATAGATGCATTCGCGGCACCTTCGGTAATTTCTCCCTCATTGATAGCAATTTCGCCATGTTTGAGAGAGATGCTTGGCGGATTGACATTTAGAATAGCCTCAAGGTCTTTGAGCATGTATTTCTCCTAAGTAGTTGGTGATAGACAAACAAAAAGCGGCTAAAAAGCCGCTTCCAAAAGGACGAAACTATCCCTTTGACAAGTATATAACTACGTGATCACCAACTATAAGTCAAGAGAAAACTTATCTCATTGTGAATTTACTGCCGGCATTCTTATAAATAGCATCTTTTATTTATCCTCGCCCGCTGGTAGAGTGAGCAATGTTAAATTTAAAAGAAAGGAATTAAGATGGAAGTAACGAAAAATAAAATAGTAATATCCTTGAATTAGGGATCACTGAGGATGACATAGATTGTGATATTAAAATGTTGGAAGAAGGCGGAATGGATGTGCAGTATAAAATGACTGAGGAGGCACATTATATTTTATCTGCTTTCTGCAATGCTCTTGAGATTGACCCCGGAGAACTTCTAAAAGCAACGGCTCTTTCAAAAAATGGGTCTGTGAATTTAAAAGATTTGCAGAAAAGATCGCCTTAGTAGAGAATGACAGAATAACAAAAACAACATATATATATTATCAAAGCAGAGGCTAATGTAGAAAGTACTTTTTGTGTTTGCTTAATAATTGTGAAAATCTGTCAAATTGGTACTCGTAAAATAATTATTCAAGAAACTTCATCTCTTTATCATTTAAACAGATTGAATTAAAGAGCCTTATAATGAGATTCCACATTTAAAAAAAGATATTATTTTGATCCTTGTAAGAAAAACCCTACATTAGCGTTAACATTAAGTTATTCACAAACTTAACACTCACTTAAATGAAAACTGTAGCCTTGTCTATGTTATTGACGATTTGTTCTATCTGCACGTATTCTCAAGATGACGAAATACAATGGATCAATCTAAGCCATGAACCTTTTAGATTTAGTGATGAAACAGAAGTCGAAACAGAGGATTCCTATAGTGAAATTGGTTTTGTAAAAGCTGGGCTTGAAATCCCTAACACTATAGTCAATATAAGTGACACACTTGAACTTAATTTTTACTCTGAAAATGACTTGTCACTCTCTAAGAAAATAGCTTTTTCTGAAATCGAAGATTTTTTAATTTCTGAAGATTACTACACGTTTGTAATTGGTAGTGGTAATCTGCTTGAAAATTCTAATTCATCTTATAGAGTTCTTTCAAATGGCGAATACTCGTCTGAAATTTTCATATATGAATCAAATGAATAAATTTTTGCTCATAGCGACCATGTGTTGCGCATGTTTTGGCATTCATGGTCAATCAGTTTCTTGGGACATTCAAGAGGGTATAACTGAAATTAGCTCAAACCTAGTTAAAACAGCAAATGATAGTTGGAATAATGGTTACATTGCTTCAGAAGACCTAGAAATTCCGACCCTTTCTGGTGACATCAAAATTTTATCAACTCACCTAGATCCTTCTGTAAACACCTCAAATTTCGTTGTTGGCTTAGGGTATGATAAATCAAGTAATTTATCAACTAAGAACTTGAAGTATGCATTCAAGTATGAAAGCAATTCTGCTACTCTATATCTTACTTCAAACGGTAAGATAATTTACACCATTGGAAGATTTAAAAAAGCTTCTGATATTGAAATATCATTGGATAAATCGAGAAAATATTTTCTAATCAAACTTAATGGAAATGCTATTAAAAATTATCCATACATAAACCAACAAGCAGCAATTACATTAAAGGGGTATGCCTATTCTAAAAACTCCATTTTTCCGCAGTGCTCATCTCAATTAACTAAAAAAGCATGGATAGTTGGTGACTTGGGAATCAATCAAGATGTATCAGTCAAGTTAGGAGGGTCACCTATTTCAACCGATGATAACACACTCAAGATAAACCAAAATCAGTTAAATACTAATGGTATGACTGAACTACTAATAGCTCCTACCGTCCAAGAAGAAATTCAATGGACTTTAAAGATAGAGATAGATTCAGACGGGTTAATTTCCGATTCTTATTTAATAGTAGATGGATTCCAGACATGGGACATCAATAATTTTATTACAGTAGATAAGCTAAAAAGAAGTTTTGCTTTTAAGAAGGATATACCAGACACATTTGTTGAGTTAGCTGAGGTTCCGTACAGACTTTCACTTAAGGATCACATGTTACTTTATCCCAATGCAACTGAGGATAATTCACTTCAGCTCATTACCACCAATGGGTTTACATACACCTCTGCTCTACTCACGGTCAAAGACATTAATGAAGCCGAGATCTTCTCATCTAACAATCCTGAAAATGAAACTTGGGATGGGAAGATAAATGAATCGGTAATACCAGGAACATATACATATACTCTAACTATCGATGGAATTACTGTAAACGGGCAATTTCTAGTGCATGAATAAAATTATATACATAGCATATACGGTACTATTTCTACTGCTGTTTTCTTCATGTTCAGAGGATAGAAAAGTAATATATATAGATATTAATGAAATCTCTCAGAACTACTTTTCTGCTAACGGAACTCAAGTAGTATTGGATATGAAGACAAAACGATTCAATGATTCTACTGATTCTTTGTATCAACAAATTAGACACTTGGAAAACAATGATCAATTAGATCAAATAGCAATCAATAATTGTCTTCTAGAAATAGATCAACTGGAAAAGTCTTTTGAAAAATTTGAACTCGCAATAATGGTTAGCTCATCAACCAAAATTGCAGAATTCATAGATATATATTGTCTGGAGAATAATATTGATTTGGCACTTTCCAATCTTGATGATGGTGTCGTTATTTTCAAGTCTGAAACCATAGATGAAAACAGAAAAGATTTGTGCATTTATTGAATCAAAAATGAACTCCAATGACTGATTTGATGAAAACACTCATAATGATCTTAACCATTTTATTGGTCTCATGTTCCAATAAAGAGGGAACGACGATTGTCAAAAAGATAGACGATATTACGTTAAGAGCTTCATTTGTTAGTGCCCAAAACATTCTGGATAGAAAAAAAGATTCTGGGCTTCATCTGGATTCACTAGCATTAAACAGTCATTTTCTTTTGGAGTTCATTAGTAATTCATCTAATTCAAGCCCAATCAAGATTCAAAATATGGAGGAAATTTCTTCAGAAATGAGCCGAGTGTATTTTGAAATGGCAGATAACATCTGGTTAGAACATTCAGGAAATAAAAAGAGCCCTCTATCTGTAATACCCGAATTCAACTATGGTCTATCTAAAGACATGGATTATTTTATAACATTTGACATCCCTGAAAAGGAGCTAAGAGAATTTCGTCTGATTGTTAACGATGAAATTTTTGAAACCGGAATACACCAACTTCATTGGTCTTTATGAAAAAATAGAATAATGAGAGCAGTAAATAAAACTACACAAAATTCAATGAAAAGAAAAATAGCATTTTTGTTCATCGCGCTATTCATGTTTGAGATTGTTAGTCCGAGCATGCTTTTCGCATTAACCGAAGGACCTTCATCTCCTGAATTCACCTCGTTTGAGCCAGTCGGAACAACCGATATGGTAAACATTAGTTCAGGCGATTTTGTTTACAACCTGCCTGTATTATTGGTTCCAGGAACTAAAGGTGGTGGCTACCCGATCTCTTTATCCTATCATAGCGGTGTCACTCCTGAGAAGGAGGCAAGTTGGGTGGGTTTTGGATGGACACTAAACCCTGGCGCATTAAATAGAGGGTTATCTGGTATTCCAGATGACTACAATGACAAGACCATATATAACTTCAATAAAAGTTGGCCTATATGGACAAGATCTGCAGAGTACTCTGCTGGTGCTGAATTCTTCAGTGCAGATGGAGAAGACGGAGAAGGTGGGGATACCCCTCCAGACCCTAACTCAGACCAAACAGATGCATCACAGCCTGTTAATACTGTTTCTGTGTCATACAGACTATCAAATTCAGTAAACAATATGCGGGGATTCTCTGTTTCCACTGGAGCCACTCTAGGGATTGGTGGTGTAGCAGCAATATCCGCCAATTTGCAGGCTAATGAACTAACTTATGACGTTAGTGTGAATCCTATTCGAATCTTTAATGCTATTAATTCCGAATCTAAAGGAAAAGTAAAACAAATTGACAAACTTTTTGGCAAAGAAATCGAAACAGAATGGGTTAAGAAAATGATTCAAGGATCATATGAAAAGATGAGAAATAAGGTCTTACAAGGCAATAGATTATCCTCATATAGTTGGGTTGGTGGTCGATATAATTCGCTTCCCTCCATAGGCAACAAATTTAGGGGTTTTGCGCTATCAACAAGTAGGAACTTAAGTCTTCAAGGGCTACCAGTTCCCATTGGAATACAATCTGGGGGAAATAGGTATTCAAGTGTCCAGTTTCCTCAAATGACCACGGCTAACAGGACTTTCGGATCATTGCATTCAGCAGATTATCATTCTAGCTGGGATAATGATAATTACGAGTATGGCATTCCCTCCAAAGATATCGGTGATGAAGTCAGGATCAAAGATTTCCACCTTGATAACAATACTCCGTTTGATATTAATTCACAATCCTTACCTGTACCCAAAAACAGTTATGATCGCTTTATACTTTCTGGTGAAGGTTTGTCTGGAGATTTTAGATTTTATCGCCATGACAATGGTTTCTATAGTCCTCCAGCAATAAAATCTGAGACTAGAAGTTTGAATGCTGGCTTCGAGCTCGGGGCTCCTACAGTCTTAAGCTTTGGTCTAAACATTGGAGTAATAGGGAGATCATCCGTACAAAGTTATCCTTCATGGTGGTACAACAATAATAGAGAAGTGATGCATAAACATACCGATAATACTCCTGTGCCAAAATTCTCTGGAGATTTAGGAGGTATTAGAAAAAACCGATCTAATTATGAAAAAGAATCACTGATTCTAGATAATGACATAGTAGGTAATCTATCACTTATAGATAATTCAGATCCTGAAAATGGTCCTTTGAAACAAAACGTTGCAGATGATATCAATAACTCAGGAAAATTCGATCATAGTTCCTCTTTTATTGAATATCATACATTAGAAGAATATGCAAGCAATAATAGGTTCAACAAAAATGTTAATTCAAACAACATTTTATCTCACAGCGGCAATCAAATTGATATGACGTCGTCAATTGATGGCGATAATAATTTTGAAGATTATAAAGAGTCCATTGCCGAATTTTGTGTTAAAAATAAGTCAGGAGTTAAATATGTCTATGGACTACCCATTTATAATAAAAATGAATTTGACTATTCCACAAATATTGGTACAGAATACTCTGATGGAGAGATTTGTTTTAATGAAGTGTCTGAAAAAAATCCTCTAGAAAACATTTCAAATCCAAATATTGATGTCCTTTTAGGATCCCATAAGCCAATACCTTACTCAGGCACACACTTACTTACTCAAATTTTGGGTGATAATTACATGGATATTGATTCCAATGGACCAACTAATGACGATTACGGAGCCTGGACTCGGTTTGATTACAAAGAAGCTTACGGCCTCAATTCACCAGAGCAGGAATACTACCGATGGAGAGCACCATATTATGGAATGTCCTCATCAACTGGCCAAATCAGCAATGCTCTAGACAACATGGCTACTGCGAGGTATGGGGAAAAAGAAGTTTATTACCTCGATGCTATAGAGACGGAATCTCACATTGCCTTTTTCGTGAAAAATAATTCGGAATTATCAGATTTTCAGGAATATTTCACTGATACTGATGTACCTGAGTTTTTAGAAGGTTCACATGCATTTAGGCTAGACGGTCTAGGTGCTGAATTGGGTCCAAATGGAGATCCGTATTCTGAACTTGAAGAGGGCGAGGACAATCAACAGAACTATTCCAATAGAGATGATAACTATCAACCTTTAGAATATTTAGAGGGTATAGTACTCTTATCCAAATCTGAGATACAGTCTGCGGAAACAGCTGAAGACATTAATTTTATAAGCATTACCAATTTCGAATATGACAATTCACTCGTAAAAAAAGTGCTAAATAATGTACATGTAGACAAAGACGGTCAATTGATTGATAATACGATGTACAATCAGAGTGGTAAACTTACTCTAAAGAAAATTTGGACAGATTATGGTGGGGTGTATAGAGCTCAAGTTTCCCCATTTGAGTTTCATTATCAATACCCAAATTCTCAGGATTATCCCCAAGAGATTGTAGACCTATACTCAAGAGTGATTGATGAAGTAGATCAATACGGTGTTACAAGTCAAAATCCAGATTACACTGTAAACGATTTAAATGCATGGGGTAGTCATGGCTATGATACTGAAAACAGAACTGAATTAAAACAAAATTGGCCTTCCCAAGCTAGAAGAACCCAACCCTTTGACCCCGCGGCTTGGCATCTTAAAAAAATCAGCCTCCCTTCTGGTGGGGAGATTCACGTTCAATATGAAAGTGACGATTACCAATATGTTCAGGATAAAAGAGCTATGGCACTGTGCTCGTTATCTCCCCAATACTCTACCCAAGCCTATACATTAGGTGAACTCATCTACCAGTTAAATTTAGCTGATCTAGGTATTGTTCCCGAAGCTTATAATTCGAATCAAGAATTCATGGAGGCTTTTAATAATCAACTGGCTCTAATTAAAAATATGGAAGGAGAGAAGATTTTCTTTAAACTTTTATACTCTTTGCAGCCAGGTGCATCAGGATCAATTCAGCAACAAGAATGTTCCGAATATGTATCAGGTTACTCAGAAGTATCTTCTGTAAGCGGAGCTTTCAATGGAAATAGTTCTTATATAAAAATAGAGTTAAAGGATGACGAGAATTTTAACCCAAGAAAAGCGGCGTATTACCAATTTTTAAGTAATAATGTTGCTTTTCCAGGAGACAACGCTGGCTATGATGGAGAAATTAAATTT
This sequence comes from Flavobacteriales bacterium, assembly GCA_965224545.1. Lineage (GTDB taxonomy): Bacteria > Bacteroidota > Bacteroidia > Flavobacteriales_D > Sanyastnellaceae > ASP10-05a. The sequence goes on from CBDCZM010000002.1 coordinate 32,222, forward strand.
AGATGTGGAAGTGTGGCGCCCTATGTTTCCAGTACTACTGGCTCTTTAGCCGATGTAGCTATATCTATTCCTAGTTTAGGTGCTCCTGAAGTCATTTCTTCATACCTCAGTCCCTTAAGCGCTTCTGCTGATATTAGTGAAGCATACCTCAGCGAAGTAGACCTAAACTTATTCGAAGAGCAATTCCTAGACGAGTCCGATTTTGGTAAAATCAACCTTTCATTATCATATCTAAAAGTTCCTCTTTGGAATCCTAAAAAGGGAGGTGATGTTCGTGTAAAAAGAATGATGAGTTATTCTCCAGGAGTAAAGTCTGACAACAGTGATGCTCGACTTTTTGGGGTAGAGTATTCGTACACAAATAAAGACAGTAGTTCAAGTGGAGTAGTATCGTTTGAACCAGCAGATATGCGCGATGAAAATCCGTTTACGGAGTTTTTACTTCGAAACAAACAATCTGCTCTTAAAAAGCTTATCACAGGAAAAGATAGAGAGCAATCTGAAGGACCAATTGCACCATCACTTTATCCCTCCCCTTCTCTCGTCTACTCCCGAGTTGTGGCTAAAAACCTAGCTAATGTTACTGAATTGAATAATACCGAGGAATACTCTCATACAGGTACTGGATTCACAGAATATAAATTCCATACAGCACACGAATATCCAGTGGAATTTAGTCAAACTGATTTATCTCCCCAATCCAACAAAGATCATATAAGAAAAAGGCGTCTTAATATACCCCTGGGTATTATCAATATTGACTTGGCTTCTGTATGGGCTACACAAGGATTTAAAATGGAGAGAAATAATATGCATGGGCAACCATATTCGGTGAAATCCTTCTCAGGAAATGAATCTGAAACTCCCATTCTAATATCATCTCAAGAAACGGAATATTACAAACCAGGAGAATCTCTTCCAATGGCAGAATACGATGTTAATACAGAAAATATTCTTGCCTACTACGAAGATAGAGCCACAGAAATTGATGTAGCACTTTTTAAGCAGAAAATTAAAGAGGTTTCAACAGATCTTAACGTAGAGGTAGACATTCATGTTCCTATCTTACCACCTGGAGCTGTTTACCCAACATTTGCAGCCTCATTTGGATATAAAAAATCGAACGCGTTTAGGCATAGTATGACTAAAATAATTGACCATGTGGCCATTCCAAAATCCGTGACTACTTATTCTGAGGGTACCTTCTATAAACAAGAAAATTTACTCTTTGATGCTGGTACAGGAGACCCCATTCTTGTCTCTTCGAATGATGCCTATGATCAAGCTATTGTAGATGGAATTCAAAACAATGGTAAGTTATACTCAAGTTCAATTCCCGCTCACTGGATTTATAGTGACATGGGACAAAGAGCAGTTGATTTGAACAATAGAAATCAACTGACTCTTAAAGCTGGAAATATTGTTTCTCAAGGAGAGGATGGCAACCCCTTACATGGAATAACTATAGGGACTCCTCAAAATCCTTCAAACCTCACTTGGTATTCAAATGATGGAATTAATAAAAATGTTTTGAATGCTTCTAGTGTCGTCTATGATAATAACAATTACACCAATGCCAACGATATTCAGCAGCACATTTCCTCTTTGGTTTCTTCCCCCGAAATTCTTAATGAGCTGAATGAGCGCTATCTTGTTCAATCAAATTATACATATGTGGATGAAAAAACAAATGCCAATCACACAGGAAACTCCATTCACTCTTCTGGTCATTTAAGCTCATACACTCCGTTTGATTGGAATAATTATACCAACTATGAAACCAATCCAGAAAATCATAAATGGAAAACGCTAGAATATATCGATGCTTTTGATCTCAATGGCATGCCTGTTAATTCACATTCAAACATATACACAAATACCGGTAGGGTTGCTATTCACAGCTCGGTAAAATATGATAGTTCTTCTAACCAAGTTTCGGCTGTGGCTTCGAACGCAAAGTATAATACAGTATTAAATGAAAATTTCGAATCTTCTGAATTGGGTTCTGTCGTATCGGGAATTTCTCATACTGGAGCCAAATCGTTTGCAATACTAGGATCTAACACATGGGCCAACAGCGACGCCTTAATTGTAGATGACAATCTAATTTCTAATGGCTTAATCTTACAGTTTTGGCATAAAAAGTCAAGTCCAACAAACTACTCACAAAATTTAAACATTAGCTTAAATGGAATAAATTCAGAAGAAAATTCTGATCAAATCATAAAAATTGCAGCGGTGAATGGTTGGACTCTTTATAATCTGGAATTCGATGAACTAGAAGATTACGGATTAGCAATTGGAGACTCTTTTGTAATACAAATTTCCAATTCTGTTCCTTCAGCAGATTATATAGATGATATTAGACTCTGCCCCGCCGAATCAAGTATGGTCACATATGTCTATGAACCTAATACTCTTCGTTTAATAGCCACTTTGGATGACAGAAATTTCGCCCAGTTGTTTCAATATAACAAGGAAGGTAAACTGATTCGAAAAATCATCGAAACCGAACGTGGGCTTCAAACAATTGAAGAAACCCAATATAACTCTAAAACAAAATCAAGAATTGAGTAAATCTATCCTTTACATATCACTGTTTTCTTTGATCCAATCTTTGGGGTTTTCTCAAAATATGAACCAAGAAACTAGTTCAATAATTGAAAATGGGTTCAAAAATTGGGAAAAGTCGGTGGACTACAAAAATGGTACGCATTCAGAACTAAGTATAACCAATACCTACAGTGATAGCGACATAGTAACTGAGCATCTTGAGATCTTCACAAATCGTAATGTAATGTCAGTGGAGAGTAATGCTTTGTCTGTATTTATGGATGAATCAGAAATATATATTTGTCTTCATGAGGATCACCTTATTCATCGATTAAACATTGAAACGGTAAAAGAAAATGGTGTGATGGAGCAGAACTACTCTCCTCTTGAGTTGAAGGATCAATTCATAAAGCAATTTAATTGTGCCAAAGAATATTTAAATGAGGATCATGATACCTTAAGTTTCGTCGGTATTGAAATTGTGCCAAAGCAAAATAGTAAGTATAAATCCAAAGTGTCTAGCATGATTCTATATTTTGATAATTCCAATCTTCAATTCAAAGGATATCAGACTAATTATATAAAGGGGAATGATGTCGTATCGGAATTTCGAGTTTGGGAATCAATCGAGGAAATAAAAAGGCCAATTTTTCAAACCAAGGCCATTGAGTTTATAAGAAATAAAAAAGGTCTTGCAAGTAGATTTAAAGATTATCATATAGTCGACTGACACATTAAATGCTAAAACAATGTTAGAAAATATGTCTAGAATAGTAACTGTCATTTTCATTCTTATTTTATCCAAATCCTTTGGTTACGGACAAGAAGAATGTTATCAAGTAACTCAACCAGCAGAATTCACTAGAGAGGTAAGCCTTCTATCCAATACAAATAATCAATTGATCAATATTAAAGATGCCAAGCTTCTTTTGAGTATGGATTTTGGAGATGATTATAAAGCGGGAAATTATCCGTTTGTGGAAGATGTTTATGTAAAAGTTATAGGAGAGTTACGAGATAATACACAGGCTACGATAGGTGGTTCGTCTTTTTCAACTGAATTTTATCTCAATTTAAATCACCCTGAACAAACTTATTATAAGGATATTACAGCTTCGCTACAACCACATGCAGGTCAAGAAATCACACTTTACATAAAAATTCTGGGTATAAGTGGAACAGATGTCTCAGATCAACAGTCGGTAGCAATGTCGTCTTTTTTAGCCTCAAATTTAAGAATGTGTTCTTTCATTGATGCAGATTATGGTATTGATGTAAATAATCACCCAAGATTATTGGTGACTACAAGTACACTTAATTCACAGCCTGTAAATACAAGAAATAGCACGATTCGACTTGACAATTCTAATCATTGGTTAGCAAGTAAGTATCAATTACAGATCTTAAAAATCTATAATGAAAGCAAAGAATATATATATCTTAGCTCTCCCCTTTATATAAAAGGTTCAATTGATTGGGATGAAGCTCTCAATATCGAAGTTAAATCCAATAATGAGGCTAATCAAAACTTTATCGACATTTCCTTTCCACCTATCATTGAGGGGACAGGTTACTATATTTGGAGAATAAGACCAATAGGAAGCCTATATGAAGGAGGTGCAAGTAATCCGAAAAACATAAATCCTTGGAGTTTCTATCAAGATAACACTTATGGCATTCAGGACGGCTCCCTTTCACTGGTACAAGTGAATGATTCTGGTCTAAGAACTGCTATAAGCACTGCTGAAGATATATCCATTTCTGTGCCTAACGAATGCCAATTATTCTATTTTGCTGACCCAGATCATGACTTGAACTGGACTTACTATAGAGCATTTACAGAAGATTTGTCTTTAAATACAGTTACGTATGCAGATCCACTGAATAGAATTATCCAAACTCAAGTAAAGAATGAAACGGAGGATCAACTTATTGTCAACTCCACATTAACTGACCTAATAGGTAGGAATACAATTAATTTTCTTCCAGTTCCTATTGACCAAGTCGGAGGAATAGAAAGTTATATTCCTGGATTAGTCAAAGTAAGTGGAACCCAAGAGGATTTTAGTTATAAAAACTTCGATACCAATGAAAAACTTTATAATCCAGATAAAGTCAAGGATTCTGATTCGCCATATTCTTATTACAATGGTCAAACAAATATGGTAGCAGATGCTCAAGAAGTTCCATATGCACGAACCATATATGAACCAGATGGATCTGGAAGAATTAGAGAATCATCAGGTCCTGGAGAAGAATACTCTCTTAGTTACAGCGATGACATTTATGGCAAACATACTGCACGAGTCTTATACGGGAATGCTACTGAAGCAGAACTTATAGCATTATTTGGTAAAGAAGCTCCTCTGGGATTTCAAGTGAAAAAAACCATCTCAATAGATGCCAATAACACCATGAGTATTACATATACTTCAGCAGAAGGAAATGTCATTGCAACGTCTCTTGCTGTAACAGAGGCAGGGTTTGAAAACCCTGAACTATTGCCAATTGACGATCTACCAATTGATGGAATCAATCATCTTGATGGAAAGACAACTGATATTATTACTCAGAATACTCATATTGATAACGGTTTATATTCAGGTAAAAGATATGTATTTACCGAGGTTTCAGATTTAGAACTATCTTATGCAATAGAATGCTCTTCTATTAATGCAGGATGTGTAGACCTGAGTTGTACTTACCTTTTGAAATTAGAAGTGAAACATTTAGAGGATTTGGAAGATCCTTTGTCAAACGGTACTTACTATGCTTCAGTCGGAGGTGAGAACTGCTCAGAAGATGAAAGTACCATGAGCGAAGTCTCTAGCTTCTACCAAAATCCTGATCTATCAGGAAATGCCCTTGACAATAACGGTATTATCACCCTCTCAGACCTTCCAGTCGGGACCTATATGATAGAAAAGACACTCTATTTATCAGATGAAAATGGCGAGGTAGTGTCTGATTTAAGCACATTCTCTCAAACTGAATCAGATCAACTTTTAGAAGAATATCAAGGATTTAGTGATCTCTTCAACTATTGGATGGAAACTCCTGACGGTGAAGTAACCGATGAACTATTGTTTCAAGTAGCAAACAAAATTATTGCTTGGACAAATGGTACGTATGACTATGGCTCATATAGTGAACAGTACTTCTTTCCAAGTGGATTCCCTAGCATTGTAACACTTGACTATATAGCTGCTGCAGATTGGCCTAGTAGTAGTGTCAACTTCGATGTCCAATTTAGTTCTGATTGTTGTGAAGACAATCAATTTAACTTGATATTCGATCAAATAAGTCAATGCCCTGAATGGACATTTCTAAATACAGATGGAGATGAAATAGTATTGGATGATTTGTGGTGTAAGCTAACTACTTTACTAGAAAATGAAGATTTAGTTCCAGCTGAATACTCGGATGCTGAAGCATTTGCCAGCTATTTAATGCTTCCATATACAGATCAAACATTCAAGGACTTGATTGAAAATATGCTAAGCGTGGATTATGCTTGTACTCCTGGAGGGGACTTAGAATATCATTATGAATTAGAGCAAGTCATTGGTTGCTGGCAAGGTACCATAAACTTTATTGAGGCTGCACTTCAAGGTGATGCGAATGATATCGAGAATCCATTCAATCTGGATAATGATTCCGAAAATGGACAAGGTGAAGGAGAACAAAATATAGAGGATAATGTTCCTTTTTTCATAGAGTGGTTCATCAATCCAGCAATAGAGGATGCTCAAAACGAAGAAATTGATCTTGACTCAAATGGTCTTCCAATGCACCCTATGGTTTTCTTTTTTGACTGCGTAGGACACCAATTTGAAACTGCCGTTACAACTGCAGATTCTAGAAGTGATTATTATAACTCTGCAAGCATATTGCCAGGATTAGGACTTCCTGGAATGGGACCAATTGCCTCACTTTCAAATGCTCACAGATACTTTATTTATGATGACGATTGTGAATCCTGTGAATATATCAACTGCTATGATCCAATAGATTGTGACAATAACCCAAATTGCTCTAATGGAGAGATCGGGCACACTATCTGGAACTGTAATGAGTGGAATATGTTTTTTTATTGTTTGAAAAACGGATGTCCACCTCCTCTGGAAGAATTCCAAGAAGTCCCTTGTCCAGATTTATACACCTATACAATTGATACAAACGTTGAGGATTATGACATATACCTGAGAAATGAATTGTTGGAGAAAATCACCACTTGTCAATCTAGCGCATCAGACCTAAGTAACAATATTCAAAGTTCACTTACGCAGCAGTATTTAGTAAACGATTGGCAAATTGTAAGTTGTCTAGACGATAATTCACCAGAAAACTTCATCACAACAGGGATTATTTCCGATATCGCTGATGATATCATTCAAGAAATCAGAGATGGTTGTATAAGTGAAACCGTTGGAACAGGTCACTTTCAAGGATTACAACCAAACGAAACAACTCCCGTTCTTGATGACACCATGGTAGATGCCATCTACGCTGCATATGATGCAGAATTTTTAGGCTGTGCGCCATCCAGATATTGTTCAATTACTTTAAAAAACTGTTTTGAAGCATATTATGAACGGGTTATTTCTTGGGACTTAAATGTGACTGTTCAACAGTTTGACAATCAGACCAACTCTCTCCAACCTATAGACTGCAACACTACCACTAATTGTGATGATCCCCTTATTTCTTCTGATGTAGAAGTAAGTGTTACTACAGCAGGGTCTAATTAAACATAACTATAACTTTTCATTATGAGAACTATGCAAATCATTACATTATTTAAGATTAGATCATACAAGGTACTGCTCTCTATTGCTCTTATATTTACAGTTGGTTCTATTCATGCTCAACTTGATGGCTTTATAAAAAAAATCCATTTAAATGACGCTAGTACTTACTTTATATATGATACTGAAGTAGGTGATAATAACGGAGTACCTTATTTTATTTCTGTTGGAACATGTGTTTATAATAGTCAAAATAGAGCCCTTTTAATTAGATATGATGAAAATAATGATGTTGAATTTGCAAAAATATACACCGAGGATTATTCTGTTGGATCAACACCTCATCCCGTTTGCAAAGCATTTACTAATTGTAAGATAATTCAAAATGAGTTAAATCAAGATTATTTGTCAATTGATGCAGACGGTGTTTTGCTGCACAACTATATTCTTGACATTTTTGGAGAACCTCTTCAAGAAACCCATACAACTAGTATCTATAATAGATTAAATGTATTTGAGTCTATGCCGTCGAAGATATATTCAACAAAATATGGGTTCGAAGATAAATTAAAATCAACTTCATTCCCATATACAGGAGGGTTCGCTGGCTTTGTCGTTCAAGATAGACTTACAATTCAAGACTGTTCTCAATTACCTGGGGGCTTTTCCGAAACCTATTTTGAAATGACCAATCAATCTACAGGACTTCCTCTATTCGGGCGTAATGAGACTACTTTTATCGAACTGGCCAATGAGCCTTATTTGTGTGTTTTTGGATACGATGTTCCTCCTCCCTATACTGGTTCGAGCATTGGTAAGATTCAAATTGCCCAATTGACAAATGGGGTTCCTGAGGTTGACATCATAAGTTATGAATTAGATCTGGATAACGTAACGGATGAAGTTATTCAGGATGTGATTCAATTAGGAGAGTCAAATGGAAAAATTAATCTTTTAGCACTTGTAAGAATTTATGGAATAGCAGAAAGCATAAATCCACTAGATCAATACAGTAATGAGGTGACTCACAATGAAGAAACAGGATATGTTTTTGTTGAGTTAGAATTTGACACCGCCACCTCTTCTATAATACAGATTGGGTCCACCAGATGGTTTCCTTCAGATGCATTTCAGGCACTGGTAATTAACAATATTGATCTGGATCTGGATGGTAGTATCAATATTTATGGAGGTTCTTCGTTAATGATTAATGGTGAGCCTGAGGTGACTGGTGGCTTAATTGCTTCTCCAAGAACTTTTATTGGCAGTTTAGATTGGACATCCCAAACATTCTCTCAAAAGAGAATCGTACCTTCAGGAGTTGCTTCAAAAGCCATTTTTGACGGCAACACCTATTTCGACTATTCTTTCAAAGATGATTTAGTTAGATATCTATGGAAATCTGATGGTGAATGTGTAACTAATCTTCAAGATATAATCTTAGAAGATATCCCGACAACAACCAACCTTTCAGAGATTGATAACATCATTCTACAAGAAATTGAATCTGTTCAATCAGTAACTTCAGAATCTGAATATGTCACCAGCGAATTTACGATGGGAATATTGTGTGCCAGCTCAAGTTGTATTCTACCACCTGCTACTTATCCTATAGTATCCAGCTCTACCGCTATTTGTGGTACCGAAGAATTGGAACTCTCCATTTCAGGTTCAGCCCCACCCTATGAAACTATTACCTGGTCAACAGAGGAGGACAATGTTAATTCAATTCTTATTTCAGAACCTGGGGTCTATGGCGCAACAATTCTAGATGCCAATGGATGCGTAACAGAAACTGAAATTACAATTGGACAAATTACCGCTGCGCCAGAGTACATTATTGAAGAAGAGCGTCCATTATGTAGCAGCATCTCAGGACAGCTTACTGCAACATTCATAGAACCTCAATCAAATTGGTCTCTTTACTGGGATGATACTTCAGATTCTTCGATAGAAACATACAGCTATGTCTCTCATAGCTTAAATGCGTTTGATCAAGAAACTGGCTGTATAATGGAAAATATTGAGTCAGCTCAAGTTACTCCATTGGGACCTTCCATTGAAATTCCCTGGCTATATGCTCATGATGTAGCAACTGGCTGTTCAGAAGAATTTTTGAGTGCAGATCTTAGTCTTCAACTTATTCCTAATGAAGCCAATGATTATAATGCTAATTGGGTAAATCAAGATGCATCTGTTATAATCCCCAACCAAGGTTTTGAAGGGTACGTACCCCCAGGAATATATACACTTGTAGTTTCTAACGAAGATGAGTCTTGTCAGGTAGAAGTAACAACACGTGAAGTACAATTCCCTGCACTTGAACTCCAATTGATTCCTTTAACTGACAATCAATGCAGTTATAAGGCTTTGGCAATAATAACATATCGCATTGGGGCATATAATACCTTTTCTAGTCAATCAGACTTATCTCTATCTAGTTCCACTGATTTATTTCAAGTAAATGATGTTACATACGCATTTTTTGAGAACTTGGAATCTGACCTGTATTCTCTTCACGTAACATCTGATTTATACGGTTGTGAGGCCGAACTTAATGATATAAACATTGGAAATCCACCTATAGAAATAACTTCGGTTAATGTCACAAATGGATGCAATCTATCTTCTGGTACGATCTCACTAGAAGCTGCTGGTGGCTACGGTAATCTAAACACAGTTTGGGATTACGATGAGGATGGGGAATTCGATGACGGTGCTGGCTTAAGCATTTCAAATCTGAACATGGGAGTATATACCGTTAAAGTATCAGATGATAATAACTGTGAAGTTCTAGCCACTTATGAAGTCGAAGCTGCAACAATTGGCTTGATTATAGAGCAAAATGCTTGTCAACTAACTGCAATTGGACAAGAAGAAGTAGATGGACAGTTATCTCCATCTCAGGATTTCTCCTACTTCTGGTTTGAGGGAAACATTCCAAACCCCAACCCAAATGAAAATGTGGTTCATACAGGTGTACTATTTGAACCAGCAAATTCTGGTACCTATACTGTGTTAGGAATACATAGTACTGGATGCGAAACAGTAAGCCATATTACATATAACTATACTGCTCCCCAACGAACTTACAATGTGTGCTTTAACTGGGGGAAAACTCCTACGAGCACTCCACCGCCTCCGCCTCCGCCACCTCCTGTTCCCACTCCAATCTGGTCCAATGGAGTTGACTGCGCAAATCAGTTAACTGCAAATGTAACACAGCAGATTAAGGAGATTTGTCTTAATAGGGAGGCCATTAACGATAGGACAAAAGTCAAATTTGACTTGCATCAGGAACATTTCACTTTATTCTATTATGATCGTGCAGGACACTTAACAAAGACCATCCCCCCTTCTGGTGTAAGACCAGACCCAATGCAAGATTTGAGCTTTTCAGAGCTTGGAATCAGAGATAATTTCCCAAGTCATATTCTTCCTACTATATATGAATATAATAGCTTAGGACAAATCATATCTCAAGATTCACCCGATGTTGGAGTAGTTGGACAAGATCAATCAAGCAGATTTTTATATGATATCAATCAACGACTAAGATTTGGCCAGAATCCTGTTCAACAGACCGATGGAAGAATTTCATACACCAAATATGACCCTTTAGGGCGAATGATAGAATCTGGTGAGTGCTCTTTAAACGATTTGGACTGGTCTCAATTATCACAACCTCAAATCATTGATAATTTAGACTTTCCACAAGATGAAACTTATGAAAAGCAATTAAAAAACATAGTAATTTATAGCGATAAAGCAGAAGGTATTTCCTATTTGGGTAGACTTCAAAAGAATCTTAGAAATAGAATCAGCTATACCTCACAAACCACTTCCATAGATGATGGAGAGTATACTGCTTCCACTTTTTACAGCTATGATGTTCATGGAAATGTAGAATGGATGATCAAAGACCTCCCTGAAGTAGGAAAAAGTCACCTCTGTTATGAATATGATTTAATCTCTGGAAATGTTTTAAAGGTTAAATACAATGAAAAACGAACGGACCAATTCTTTCATAGGTATAGTTATGATGCCAATAGCAGAATAGTAAGTGCTGAGACCAGTTCGGACAACATCTTATGGGATAGTGATGCCAGATATGATTATTATATTCATGGGCCATTAAAAAGACTGGAGCTTGGAGAAGATAAACTTCAAGGTCTAGATTATGTTTATACATTAAACGGATGGCTAAAATCAATTAATCATCCTAACCTACAGCTCAGTAATCTTGACCCAGGAAACGATGAAGTGAATTCTGAAGCTGATGTATTCGGCATGTCTCTGGGTTACTTTTCAGGTGATTATGTAGGTCAAATTAATGGTGAGGCCAATCCTTTTGACGGATACAACAATTACCTTTCAGGAAACCTTTACAATGGAAATATCAGCTCTTGGTCTGTAGCAGTCAGAAAATCAATGGATAACCTTATAGAAGGTGATCCAACACTTGGGGGTAATTATAATGATCCTCAATTAGCTCTAATTACTGGAAATCAATTTAAATACGATAGACTCAACAGAATCAAATCCGCATCAAGTCAATGGAATTCTGATTTATCTGATTACTTCTGGAAAAACTTGAACGATTACTATAAGTCTGATTACTCTTATGATGCCAACGGCAATCTACAAACTCTTAAACGAAATTCTGGAAGAGGTACTGCAGGTGGAGGACAATTTATGGACAATTTAAAGTATACCTACAATCTTGAAACCAATCAACTGAATAAAGTAATAGAAAATCTTGACGGCAGTACCACTAGCAATGGAGACTACAATGACATTACAGGAGTCCACAATTATACTTATGATACTCGTGGTAATCTAATCTCTGACACTGGAGAAGGGATACAGGAAATAAGGTGGAACGCTCTAGGTAAAGTAGCACAAGCTATTCCTATATTTAACCCTGATGCAGATACCGATCCAAATGATGACATCACTCAGAAACCACACGTCACTTTTATATATGATGAAACTGGAAATAGAATCATCAAAAAAGTAAATTCTAAACCCTATAATCAAGCTGGAGTGTGGATCGATTCACCTTTGCCAACAGATATTAGCACTACATATTATCATCGAGATGCTTCAGGAAATGTAATGGCCACATATAATAGAGTAAACTCTATTGAAGAAGGCCAAAACATAGCTACGTTCACTCTTGAAGAACAACCAATTTATGGCTCCAAAAGGATTGGGCAGAGAATGAATCTAACCGATAACAACCTATTAGCGAGTATTCCGTTTGATGAATCAGAACCATATCTGGAATACGATCTTGGTTTTGACGTTCAATCAGAATATAATCACCATGCATTGATCCTGTCAAATTCAGCCGGAACTGGGTATTCAAGATTTTTCGGCATATCTACTGAAGAATCTTCTGTAGGATTAGCTTCATACTCCAGTACCATGAATTACTTAACCTCTGACCAGGCTGTAACTGTGTCGGAAGATCGACAAGGAAATGTTAATTTCTATATCACAGTACAATCTGTCACTGGAACTCAGAATAATTATTTGGTCCTATACAACTCAGACTTTGTGCTAAAAGGTGCATCGGATTTCAATCTTGATATAGATCTGAAGTGTAAACCTCAAATTATTCAACATCCAGAATATGGAAATACATATTTTGTGTTTTTTAGAACTAATGCTGGCGAACTCGGCTATGTCACTGTAAATGTCTTTAACAATGAGGCCGTATATTCAGAGCAACCTCCACAGGTTATTTTTGGGTCAGATGCAAATATTTTTTCTACCAATAATGTTGGAAGGAATATGGCGGCTGTAGAAAGTAATTATCAGGCTGCTCCAAGTACATTATTTTTTACCACTTACACACAGTATAATACCACTCTTCATGCAGTTCAATTCGTAAATGGTATATGGGAAGATCAAGAAATCACCAATTCGAATATTTCTAATTTAGATAAGTTTGGAGAAGGTGATTTAGCTATTAGCCCAGATGCTAAAGAACTTTCCTTATATGGTTTAAGGAATTCGGTTAATGTCATGGGGACAACCATTCAACGAGCCATTGTTCATCAATGGTCTTTGGATGAATTACTACTCCCTACTTCACATTCACAATTCGACATTGGTTATTCCACCCAAGATTTCTGTGAACTTGAATATGATACATCGGGAAGTTATTTGTATGCTTCAAAATCATACCCGCCAAACAGTGCTCAAACGTTGGAAGGTAGAATCATTCAAATAGATCTGTCCAACAATGGCATGTCTGATGTTGTAATAAACACAAGTGGAGCATATTTTAATGGTATAGATATCTTAGGTGGTTTTAACAGAGGAAAAGATGGTCATATTTATGTTGCCATAAACCATGGGTATGCTAGAATTGAGAACGCCAACACGAGCAACCCTATTCTCAACAATGTTCCTTTCAATATTGGGCTTTATACAAACCTTACTGGTGGAATTTCTAATAATCCCATTAGAATTTGGCCTCCATGTCCTGATTGTGATGAAGGGACTGCAAGTAGATTTTACGGTCAAAAAACCTACGAAATAATCGACCATCTAGGCAACGTTCGAGCAACTATAAGTGACAGAAAAGAAGTAGAGTTTGAAAATGAAAGCAATACTAATTATCAAATTCTAAGCAACGCTGAGCTACTGAGCTATTCTGACTATTACCCTTTTGGAATGATGAAATCCTTAGGGACATATTCGGGAGAATCTGATTATAGGTACGGGTTTAACGGTATGGAAAAGGATGATGAGATAGCCGGCAATGGAAACTCCTATACAACGATGTTTAGGCAATACGACCCAAGAATTGCAAGGTGGAAAAGTCCTGACCCTAAAGAATCTAGATTTAGTTTTATTAATCCTTATAATTCGATGTTAAACAATCCTATTATGAATATTGACCAGAATGGAGACTCCACAAGATATTTTCATGAGGGTAAATTAGTTGGAACGACTCATGATGCTCTTGAAAATGGAGTTGTACATATCAGTAGTGACGAATGCTTGAAAGAGTTTTATGAGGCTTATAACAATGAAATGGAAACTCATGAAGATGACCCTATTAAAAGCAATGAACAAAATGTATCAGATTTAAAAACAAGAATGAATTCTGATGAACTAGCTACTGTGTTAAGGGAATTTGGAACAGTATATGCAATTGACGGAATGAAGGAGTTCTGGTCTGACAATAGTGACGATGCAACTAAGAATCCGAGATATATGGGGCTTCCAAACACCTATATTGTTGAGCATAAAACAATATTGTATGATGAAAATGGAGTTGTAAGAGTTGGAACAGAGAATTTCCGAGGCGGTGTTAAAAACATGGATGAGGAAAGAGGGGAGCCAATTGAAAATAGGACTCCTAATAAACCTGAATTAGCTGTTTCGGGTTTACATACCCATGGATCCGCTGGCTTGCCTGCTCCAAATAATAATACTTTTGGACATCATCCTTCATCCACTGATTATGGAATTGCCCCAATGAAGAACTACTTCAATGTAGTGGTAACGGGTAGTTATATTTACTTTTATGGGCATCCTGAGGGTAATGGAAGCAGATTCGCTATAAATTTAAATAAAACGTTTACAACAAACCCTCCTGAAGATGTTTGGAAAGATTAAAATTAGTATTGGAATAATATTCATCATACTGAGTTATGGATGTAATCCTGTAATGAAGAACACGAATAACAATAGTTCTATGAATAAAGCAGTTCTGTTTACAGAAGCTAATTTATTGATGAATCACTATCTGACATTGAGAAATCAGGTTTTTGAAGATTCGAGACCATATGGTAATTTAAGAGTTGAACAATCTCATGAACTTCTAAAGCTGTTGGCATCTTTTGGTGATAGTTTAGAGACCCTATCTTGGAGTGAAAACTATTTTTCTGATATCAATTCAATGGAAAATCAGTATTTACGGAGCATACTAGAAATCCTTAAATTAGAGAGCATAGACGAGTTGGACAATGGAATAATAGGTGATTTTAAGTTAAAATGCGATCAGATTGAATTTCCAATCAATTCAGATACGGAGCTATCAATTCATAGTATTAATAATAAAGAAATTGTAGAAGGTGAAATTTTGAAAGCAAAAATAGTTATGAGCTATTCTATGAATTTTCTATCAAGATAACTACCTTTTTTAATTTATAGCTTGAATTTTGAATTTTTTTTCAAAGGGCTTTAGGGAGTTCCCCCTTGCGCGCATAACAAAAACAGCACTGGCCGAGACTCGCTAGAGCTGCGTCCGCACCCAGACCAGATGCGATTTTTATTACACTTTCTCACCCCCAGTTCAGCCACTTGGCAAGGGTTCATATGTTTATATGACCCCTATTTCCATTTCAGGGATTGATTAGGAGAAAAGGATCATAGATATTCAGTCCACTTTTTATAGAAGGAGCAAATACAGTGCGTGACCATTTCAATGAATTTTCAAAAAGAATAGAAACCTTAGCCAGAACCCATGATTTATCCAGAGTGTTCAATGATCTTCTGACAATGGCCATTTGTAGTTACAATAGAACTAACATTCAATCACGGCTTACAGAAACAGATCCAAAAGCAGAAAGCCTCTATCAACAAACGATAAAGCCCTACTCCAAAGAAGAATTAATAGAATTTGGCAAGCTGTTGGGAGAAATCCAGCTAAAAATCTATGATGACCCCTACTCCGATATGCTAGGACAATTTCACACAGAACACGTAGGAGCTAAATCCTCCAAACAAGCCAGTGGTCAATTCTTCACCCCTGAGCCTATCTGTGACTTGATGAGCGGATTGGTAGGGCAAGAAGAGCAAATAGAGCATCAAACCATCCTAGACCCCACCTGTGGCTCAGGACGCACCCTACTCTCATTTGCCAAACAGCATCCCAATAACTATTTTTTTGGAGCAGATGTAAGTGACACCTGCGTTAAAATGTCAGCTGTGAACTTTTTCCTAAACGGATTAAAAGGAGAAATCACCCATATGAACAGCCTCACAATGGAGTTTTACAAAGCGTGGCATATAAATATGGATGGGCTAGGCATTCAGTCCATAGACAAAGAACAATCACAGATCTGGAGCAAACCACCAGAGCCACCAAAAGAAAAGGAAGAAGGAAATCAGCTAATTCTATTCTAAGCCCCCTCCTCCCACAGGCGAAACTTGTTTTATTTTCTTTTTTGCCCAGCAAATAACCATTCAAAGAAGCCCTTTTCACGTTCAGAAGTAAGGGCTTTTTTCAACGCCCTATTCTGCCTGAGAATTTTATCTTCTCTTTCATTGATATCCTTTTGGGCTTTTTCCTGATTAGCCAGCCGTGCTTCCAGTGCTTTAAACGCCCTTTCCAATTCCTGAGTTCCACCATCTTTAGAGCTGTGATGTTCAAGCTGTAATGTCACACGTTTAGCTTGTTCCATTTGTTTATCCAGCAGTTCTTCTGTTTTCTCTTTTTCCCGAATCAACCGCTGAATTTGTTTCTCTTTTTCCTCTAAAAGCGAGGTTAACCCGTTGACCTTTTCGGTTAACACCCCAGATTGACCATTGTTTACGGGTAACTTTACGGGGTCAATTACTGTCAACTCTTGACCGTTACTTGACTGTTTAGGGGAGTAAACCCTGAACAACTCCGCAGGGTCAATCTGATAACCACCACTTTCGGTTCTACCCGCAGAAACCCTGCCCGATTTAATGGCATTGGAAATAGCTGTTTTGGATTTACCTACCTCTTTAGCCGCCTGTCCTAGTGTCAACATCATGGGTCAATCTCCGTTAATGTGAGTGTTAAGTTTACTGGTGAACTCCGTAAATTCGATTTGACAATGTTTACCCTGTATGGGTTAATGTTGACAGGTGAAGTTTTCAGTTGTTCACAGGTTTATAGACCCTATGTTACCACCAGAATTGACCCTTCACCAGAATCACCTGCGTAATTATCCCCACAGTCTTTGTTCTAAAAGACTAATTCAACCGATCAAACTAAGGAGAAGCATCAAGAGCTTTTGATATTCAGACATAAAAAAACCACGACTGACATCGCGGTTTTTTAAATAGGAAGTGTGGTACTTCAATCTGATAAATTAAATGTACCCACTAGCGAATCGGAATGCAAGTCAAATGTGACATTGCAATGTCTTTTTGCACCCTTATGCACAAGTAAATCAAAGCACTTGGCTTAATAGAAGATATGCAAGATATCAGACGGGCAGGGAACACCCCACAGTTCCAATACAGCACCAAATCAGAATTGCAGCAGCAGATGAAAGAAGGGCTGAAGCGGCTAAAAGAACAATCCAAAAAACAAGCCAGCAGTTCCAAAGAAAGAAGAGAATGGGTACACCCCAATACAGCCATTCCATTTCATAGGCTTGTAAAGTTAAATAACCGAGTAGGGCAGTTAGAAACTATCATTGGAGATAAACCTAATGATTGGAAGAAGCCCAATTATGGACATCTGGATTATACCATTGCACATCGCATGGGCTGGATTAGTGACCAAGAAGAGGCCATCGATAGAAAATACTATGAGAACAGAAGGGCGCTTTCACTAAAAACCTGTCACCGCTACAAAGGACAGATAGAAGGATTACCAGACAATCCTGCCGACACATCAGGGGGCAGATACACACCAGAAATATCAAGCAGCATCCTCAATGACAATCATCTTACCGATGGGTCAAAGCTGTTGATGCTGAAAATCATGGAAGAAACCTACCGCAAAAATAGAGAAGGGCGGTGGTTAGAAATCACGGTTACTTTCCTGATGAAAACCATGAGCAGATCCAGACGCACCATTCAGAACTACATGCGGCTTTTAGAACGCCTTGGATATATCGAAGTATCTGTAATCACCTCTGCTAAGGCTAGAATGTGCATAGGGCTTTGCGTACAGCTCTCACAAAAGGTTTTCCCAGACCATCACAAAGAAAAATGGCCAGAAAAACGCGAAAAATCAGGGGTGCAAATCCCTACACTCAATTATTCCAAACAACTATTTAATATACTTATACCCTTAGAAGATTGGGCTATGAAGTGTATGAATGGCATTTTCAGGAGCTATGAGCGCAACAGAATAGAACAATACCCTAGCGGGTAAGCAAAATAATTCCCTTAGAACCATAAAACTGTTAGCTTTAATCACCAGATATTCGTCAGGATATTTGGCTATGGGTAAGAATTATTTTGCAGGGCAAAAGAAAAAGAATAGGCAATGAACGTTAAGCAAGTGAAAGAGCAATGGGATTTACCAAGTTTGATGGATTATTTGGGCTGTAAAGTAGATCAGAAGAAGAGTAAGGGGCATCAGTTGTGGTATGGTTCTCCGTTCAGAACAGAAAATGACAGCAGTTTTAAAATAGATACCTCGAAGAATGTTTGGTACGACTTTGGATTAGCTGAAAGTAAAAACGGAGGGGATCTGATTTACTTTGCACAAACCTATTTAAGATTACAGGGCAAACCCAATTCCATTTCAAGCGTCCTACACTGGTTTATTTCTCTTTCAGGCGCAGTGCCGTCAAAAATCCAGAAAACCCCACCAGAACACCTTAAATCGTCCGAAAAAGATGCTTTCAACCTCATTTCAGTAAAGCCGCTTTTCTCAAAAGCCTTGTTTGACTATATCGAAAGCAGAAACATAGATCGAGAATTAGCCACAGAATTTCTAAAACAGGTGTATTTCCAGCACATCGAGACAGGGAGGAAAATCTACGGAGTAGGGATGCTCAATCAATCTGGAGGCTATGACGTTAGAAACCCACTGGACTTCAAAGGGTGTGTAGGTAAAAAAGCCATTAGCTACATCAAAGGCAAATCCTCAGAGCCAGCAGTAGATGTGTTCGAGGGCAGCTTTGATTTTCTAACCAGACTTACGCTACAGAAACGGGAAGGGCGGTTAGTTCCAGAATTTGATAGCATTGTCATGCATACCAACAATATGTTTGAGCAGGCCGCTGATCTAATCCGAGAGAAGGGCTACAAACACATTCATTTGTGGTTAGACAACGATCAAGGAGGCGATAAAGGCATAGCTGCCATTGAGAATTGTTTAGAAGATCTTCCAGAAATCATTTTTATTGACGAACGCCAAAAGTATGAAGGGTTTAAAGATTTGAATGATTGGTGTTTGTCGATCTAAGGCAAGCAATTATCTTTGAATTTCCAAAGGTCTGAATTATCTTTATCCTCACATTTTAATTAGTTAGTAATGACATTTGATAAAGAGTTCACCAAGGCTATTTCTCATTTACCCTCAAAGGAAAAAGACAAACTCATTTTACGTCTGTTAAAGAAAAATTTACCATTAGCCAGTCTGAGACATCTTTCTGTATTTGCGAATATTTTTTAAGTTCTTTCCTATGATTTTGGTGATTATACGTTCTTCATCTTTAGTCATGCTGCTGTCCTTTGTTAAGCTTGGACAGGACACAACATCATATTCATGTAGCTTTTTTTCCCATCAAGCGAGTTCAGTCCGTCAGAATTACGATACATCTTCAACAGAAATGGCAGAGATAAAGATATCTTCACTTTCATCATCTGTACCAGTGGTGCTTTCAGCGACCCAGACGACTTTTTGAGAGCCAAGCCACTCAGCTAGTTTTACTAATCCTCGCCCTTTAATGGAGATGATTTTTTGAAATGACCTCACTAGAATACCCGTATCAGGATTGAACTCGATAATGGGCTGGGATGAGTAGGGCAGAAATAGCAACTTACCATCACGCTTCTGAAACTTGATAGATGGGACAAAATGAGAATTCAGATCCACCCCAAAGAATTCACTTTTTGGCGCAGCATTTTGGTTGGCCGCCTGTTTAGGTTTATCCTCTGTCGAGTCCGAGCTGTGGATTCCCCATTTCTCGTTCAGTGCGTCTTTGCTCATGGTTTTCTTTTTGCTGTTGGATGGTTGGTTTTATGCGCTCGGAGTAGAATTGTTGTACTCGCATAACGTAGCTCGTTTTTTGAGATTGCTTTTGTTTTTGTTGTGCTAAATCTGCCACTTCACCAGCACTCATTCTATCTCCACTTCGAGAAATCGCAGTACGCAAAGCGGCCTTATCATCGGTATAAACTTTACAGTTTTGCTTTGCCCTAGACACCGATACGTAAAACTGCTTATCGTTGGAAGCTCCGAAGGACTGGGAGCTTTGAGCAATAAGTACTGTTTTGGCATCTTGCCCTTGAGCTGCGTGAGAAGTGGAAACGTACCCGTGATTGAAATGCCCAGCTTTTTTGTGCAGAGTCTGTCCATTAGAAAGCTGAATGTTCCCCTCTAGGTCAAACCCATTCACCTGATAGGTCTGACCATTAAGGAGGGTACTCCCTCCAGAGCTTTTAGTATTCTTCGTTATGCGAATTTTATCACCAGTTGCCAATCCAATTTTCTCAGGAGCAAACACATCAAAATGCGCTGAATGACTCATATTGAGCCTCACAATTTCTCCTTTTCTTTTGCCCAGCACGTTTCGGTTTTCATCAATTCCATGCACTTTCAAACGTTCTCCAGCCCTAAATCCAGATACATTCTGATGAAACTGAACCGTATCGCCTTTGGAATAGCTTTGAGCAAGTTGTTTTTCCGCATCGGTATAGCTTCGAGACTTTAGTCTAGTAAAGGTTTTATCCACTTCACCAATCAATCCACTGTTTCTCATTTCCTCACGAATAGCAGCCGTAATTTCTTTCCCTTCTCGATGCGTAGGAGAAACTACCAACACGCTATTCTTGTCGCTTTTCCTTTTGCCCAGCAAGTTATCGGAATATTCCTTTACATAGTCACTTGCCAACGCTTTTTGCCTCTGCTCAGGATCAGTAATTTCAATCACAGCCCCCTGTTTGTCTAGTTTATCAAAAGCTTTAGTCACCTGTTCAGCACGTTTATCCTGATCTTTTTTCACACCAACACCAGCCGCTAGAGAAGCCACAACTTCCTTGAATTTCTCTGCTTTATTCTGGCGTACAATTTCATTGATGTTGACAGATGTAAGCCCAGCTTTTTGATCCAAAACGCGGGTAGCATCACCTCGTTCTACTGCCGAATGCTGTTTGTAATCACCAGATAAAACGATACGAGATTTGTGCTTTTCAGCCAAATCAAAGAGTGCGTTCATGGTAGGAATACCGACCAATCCAGCTTCGTCTACGAGCATCACATTTCCTTTTAATTGCTCCTGAAGCTCAGGGCTACCGAGCAGTTTGGCAATGGTGGTAGCCCCATCAAATCCTTTTTTCTGAAGTACTTCTTCAGCCGCTTGGGAGGAGGGGGCAAACGCCATCATCTTTTTACCACGCTGTTCAATGGCTTTTTTAACTTCTAAAAGCATTGTGGTTTTCCCTGTTCCAGCATCCCCAGAAACCATCATGATTTTATCGTTACTGGTCAGAATATGCTCAATAGCTCCACGCTGTCCCTCGTTCAACATATCATTCTGGATACTGTATTCAGGATTGAGAGCAGGGGTGTTATTCTTTCCAGCTACCGCCTTTTGAATTAATCCATTTTCTTCAGCCAGCATATCGGTAGTGGTGATGTAAGAGACAGTTCTGTAATCGGCTCGAATGATATTCTCACGACTAGCCATCTCTTTTTTTATTTGCCCAGCAGAAACAATCCCAGATCCTAAATCAATGGCATGAGCCAACACTTTACGTTCCGGCACACCCGAATTCCGTTCTAAAAAATGCTGAAGAGATAGGTCAATGGCTTTTTCAGCAGTCATTTGTAAATCGGCTGTCTGGCCGCCAGACCCTCCATTTGGATCACTACCCTTGGCTGACATAATCGAATGATATTCGCTTAATGTCAGCCGATCTTTCCAAACTCCATGCAATTTACCGTCCTCGATGGAAGTGTTTTTATCATTACGGGTTAATCTACCAACAGCCGCTTTTTGCTTGGCAGTAACCAGTCCATCTTTTTCGATTCGGGCTTCAATTTCCAGAGTACGCCCAGAGTATTTTTCGATGACTTCACGGGACATTCCAGCCAGCTCCCAACGTTTTCCTTCTCTTTCAGTGGTATAGCCGACATTCTTCAAGTTCTGAGCGAGGAAGGAATGATAAAGCGCTTCAAAATAGGCACCATGCGCTTTTACGTTCCCAAGTTCAACGGCACGAAACCGACCTTGCTCAGAACAGTACGTAGCGTTTATCAAAGCACAGTGAGAATGCAAATGCGGATCAGGTATCAATTGCTGTTTACCATCAACTTCTCTTTTCAACGGTCTGGAAGTGTCGTGAATGAATTCGGCATATAGGCCATTTCCAGTCGTGATATAATGCTTGCCTTTACCAGATCCCATTTGTGTTTGCAAAGAGGCTTCGACTTCCTTCATGGCATCCCGAACGGCAAGCTGATGAGCGGCAATAATATCATCGTCTTTGGTAATGGCATGCATGACCGAAACCGATTTTGGAGCATTGAACGTAAAGTCGGTCATCGGTCTTCTGTTTACCGAATTTCTGGCAGTAAGTCGTGCTCCAGTATTGGGATCAACATTGAATAATAAAGCTTCAAAATCTTCATGTCGAACATCACCAGTTAAACCCAATTTGTCAGCAGCTAATCCATTCCATTTTCCGAGTACAGCACGTTTATCAGAGTAGTAATCTACCTGAGCCATATTCTCACGAAAATACCTAACGGCCGCGTGAGCGTTAGAGGAATGATTAATTGCCAACATGGGGGTTCAAATCGGGTGTAGTAAAGATAAGGGAAAAAAGTAAAAATGGTTATAGACATCTCGTCTTAGAGGGCTAAGACCTCTGGAATGTAGAAAATCAGGGCGGGTCATTGCAACTCATAACTGCATCGAAGCCCATGTTATCCCCAATAAGTTTGGAGCGTATTAAGACACAAAATATAGGAGTGTTTAGAGCTTAATCTTTGTTTAGATCATTGTTCAAATCAGGCTCGTTGTTGGCGTTTTTATTGAACTCACTGGTGAGTGTTTTTGGGCCTCTATTATCATCAAGAGCCTTATCCAAAGTAGAGTCAATATATTGATCGGTTTGGTTATGGAGTTGACTGATTCTATTGGAATGATTTTTTTTAACTGCCCTATCTGCTAGTGTACGAATTTGTTCGCCTGTCAGGTTTTGACTATCGTGCGGATGATTATATCTAAGAAAAGGAGATTGACCGGCTTTAAGGTTTTCTACCTCCTTATTGTATCTATCGAGATATTCTTTCTTAAAGTCTTTATTTTCCTTGGCAATGTCCTCATTACGTTGTTCTACTTTTTGCCATATAGCAGATTTTTCATCAGCCGATAAATCATACATGCTGATACGATTTGCTATACTTTGCTCGGAAGATATGTTAAACTTGTTAGAGGTGTTAGCCATAGTAATCAAATTGAGAAAGAGAATTGAAAGGTAGGAAGATTTGAACGAAGAACAGCGTAAAAAACACGATGAAGTATATGAGCATTACATTGTCAACTATCCAAAATTGGCCAAAGTTTGGTGCGAGATTATGGAGAAAGCTAAATACCATGAAGACGAATTGGAAATGGACAGGGAGGAATTTTGTCAGGCATTGGTGTTGACCGCATTGGATTTGATTGTGAAGCGTGAAGATTCTCCTCAGATATCACGACCAGACTCAGTTCGTAAATTTCACAGTTGGTGTGATGAGTTTTTAAAATTGACTAGAGATGCCTACATTACAGAAGAAGAGCAAAAGACCTATGAACGGCTTTTTAAGGGCAGGGATGAATTTTTATTTGATGGACGAAATTTCGGGCATGGTAAGGATCAACTTCCCAATTAAGAGTTAATTTTATAGGTCTAGCTTATAAACAGACTCTCCATGAACGACCTAGGCAATTTAGAAGACTTAACTCCTCAGGCAAGAGGCGTTAATCACAGCGAACATTTAGAAGTTTCCCATAGTGAGCAGACAGCTATTGCAAAGCTGCTCCAATCCACTGATGGTTTTATTGTGGGCAGACTAAATGATGAGCTATTACGCTACAGGACAGACACGCATTTACTGACTATTTCTCCTACTGGAGGAGGGAAAAGCACAGGGCTTATTATTCCCAACTTATTGCATCACTCAGGTTCCTGTTTGGTGGTAGATATACGTGGAGAGACCTTAGCCAAAACAGCTATGGCCAGAAGGATGCAAGGACACCGTGTAGTGGTTTTAGATCCTTTTGAGATTACCCAAGGCAAATACGGTCATGACTTGTACAACCCAATGGACATGTTAGTGGCCTACAAAGACACCATTGAATTTGATGC
This sequence comes from Flavobacteriales bacterium, assembly GCA_965224545.1. GTDB lineage: Bacteria > Bacteroidota > Bacteroidia > Flavobacteriales_D > Sanyastnellaceae > ASP10-05a. The sequence continues at coordinate 56,782 of CBDCZM010000002.1, forward strand.
ACAGATAGAGCGTTTTACCAGAGCTTTAATGTTTGATCCTGAAGGGCGAAAAAGTGATGAAGCCATATGGGATGAAGCTACCAAAGACCTATTGAACGGCTTACTCGAATTATGTATCCGCTACTGGCCACCACATCGCCACAACCTTTCAGAAGTTCTAAAAGTGTTGAACTATACCCCAAAAGAAATGAAAGGGCTGATAGCCGAAATAGAAGGGATAATCAGCCATGATCCTACAGGCAAAGACCATCAGCGGATTAAGGGGCTATTAAAAATATTCACCGAAAATAAACGAACCACCAAAATCACTGATAATGCTTTGGTGATGGCACAAACATTTTTGTCCTGGGCATCTAACAAGGCGTTTAAAGGAGCAATAGAAGAATCCAGTTTTTCCTTTAACGATTTGCGGACAGGTCAGATGACCGTTTATTTAGTAGTTCCAGAACAATACATTGGGAGCTGCGCTATATGGGTTCGGCTCTTATTGGAAAGTGCCGTGTTTTCTGTGCCAGAAGTTTTCGGATCACTAAACATCAGTACATCAGAATTACGGCAAGATCAGCGGATATTGTTTCTTTTGGATGAGTTGCCAGCTTTTGGGAAAATGGATCTGGTGAGTGTAAATATGGCTACCTTGAGAGGAAGAGGAATTAATTTGTGGCTATTTGTTCAGAACATGTCACAACTGGAGGCCACTTATGGCAAAGAAATTATGCGAACAGTTATGGCCAACATTTCTTGCATGCAGGTTTTTGAATCCGATGAGTTGGAAGAGTTAGAGTACTTGACCCGTTTGATAGGTGAAGAGTTTCACGATGTACAGAGTGTGACCATCAATGGCAGCAAAACAGAAGGAAGTTCGGTAGCTACAGGGCATTCCAGAGCGATTAGCAATTCAGAATCTTTTAGTTCAGGTACAAACAGTTCGGACACCACCAGTGAGGCCAGTACAGTAAATTGGAACCAAGCATTGAGTAAAAGCAGAAACACTAATGTTGCAAAGACATCTAATCAATCAGTCAGTGGCGGAAGAAATAAAAGCTCCAACTCTAATAGAGGAAATACTTCGGCCTTACAGTATGATCGCAACTTGATTTGGTCATCACGCACAGGAAGATCCACCAATTCTAATCACGGCTCTGGGCATAGTTCAGGTAGTAACACGGGGTGGCAAAAAGGATCAGGGAAGACAGTTTCTGAAGGAGAGGGAACATCGGACACTGAATCCTATGGTGGAGGGCAGACAGCCACCGATTCGCATACCGAAGGTGTTAATGAGCAGCATACCCGTCAGTATGGAGAAACCAACACCGAATCTACTACCCACACCGAACAAGAATCAACGACTTCTGGCTGGTCAGTTTCGGTAAAGATGGAGCGGATGAAACTCGAAACTGTTCGGTCTTTGCGAGCAAAACTATCTGGTAGAAACCAATTGATAAAAATTAGAGGCCACCAACCATTTTTCACCCCGAGAATGTCTTATTTCGCCAAGTTTCAAGACGAAGACAGGTATATGTTTCCAGATTTGGTGTCGATGGGATCAGAAGAATCGGTTTATCAAATCAATGGTAAAATTCCAAAATTATGGTCAGAGGTTCATAACCCAAAAAAGGTACTTGAAGACTTCACAGAATACAGGAAGATAGCTGAAATTTTAAGGATGTGGGATGAAGGAGAGATGATCTATTATTCGGAGGCAGTGCCAGAATATAAAGATTTTTTGCAACGAAAGTTAGCGGCAATGGTCGAAGCATGTGAGGAGTATCTTAGTTCATTAAGACAAAAATCATTGAACCTCAATGAAGGAGCTAAAACCCTTTTGTGCATGGCTGGTTTATTGAAGCGTTCGGGAGTAGAAGGATTTGATCAAATGGAAGAGAAATTGATGGAACACATGCAAAAGTTAGTGCCTTTATGCAGCTATGTAATTCCAACGAAACAGTTTGAAGACTACTCAAAGTTACCATTGATAAAGATAGAAGACCGTGCTTTGACGCAGAATTATTATGACAGTGAAGATATCTTTAACCAGACGTTGGGCTGGTTGTTTTATAATTACACCCCTGTTTTTTTGAAAATCCGTACAGAGCTAGCGCCCATCGGTAAACAAATGGAACTGCTTTATAATGAATATTTGTTAACCTCTCGGTTTTTAAAAGAAGGGCTTAAAATGGTTCAGCTTCATACAGGTCAAGCCAGAGATAAAGTTATTGATCAAGAATTGAGAATGAAGCATGAATATTACATAAACCGATACGCAAAATAGAAGAACATGTACATTATAATTATTATAGGAATTATCCTTGCTGTACTCTTTGGAAAACGAATGAGTAAAATAGAGAATGCCAAGAGCAAATTCTATAAGAATAAAAAGGATAGAGATTCTGTGATGGAAGAATTTCGAGAATTAACAAGTAAATATCATTTGTATAATCAAGCTGGAGGTAATTACTCCTTAAGTCTGGCAAATGCAGAATTTCGTACCGCACATATACGTCCACTGTGTGAGATGGGATTATTCTCATTTACTATTAATGAATTTGATGAAGGTTTTAATCGTTTGAGGCAAGTTTATCGAGATGCCGACAGCGCCTATTACAGGATGAGTGATCTTAAAAACGAAATAGAAGAATCTTCATTTGGCCTAATTCAAATGGAGGACATTGTCTAGAAGTGAGTCTGGATTATCAGGTTCAAACCCACTCACCGATTCAACAGAAATAATTTTACCTAGAGAAGGGCAATCAATTTCAGTTTTAGTTGCAGTTCTGGTAATTTGACCATGAACATTAACTACCGAATCAATGAGAGATTCACTGGTGATTTTGGCAAATTCTGCTCGGTCATAAGCATGAGAAAGTGATCCGAGTTGTCCGCCACAGGTATTGTATTCTCGGTCAAAAGACTCCAGCATTTTTTCTAAATGATAGTTTAAGGCATCAGACTGGTGTTGACGAACGAATCCATAATTTTCTACTTGATACAAAATACATCTCCTTGGTTGTTATGTAAACATATTAGGTGATTGATGTTGTTTTGTCAAGAAGTTTTTAGAGCTGGGTCAAGCAGAGTGTTTTTCCATAAGAGTGATAAACTCCAGGATGGTAACTGGTTGCATGCATTAATAAATACCAGTATAATATCTCCTATGATCTTATATCACGGAACATCAACCAAGTATCTTCATGAGATATTGGAAAATGGCATATTACCAAGGGAGGTTTCTGGAAATGAAGGAAACTGGACTGGTAGTGTTGAATCAAAGCTAAACTTTGTATATCTAACATCGGCTTATCCTGTTTATTTTTCTCAAATAGCAGCTTCTAATACCAATTCGGATTTAGCAATTTTACAAATTGACGTAGATGAGAATGAGTTGTATCCAGACGAAGATTTTATAGCCCGTGTATTTTGGAATCAGCACGGTCGTCAAGGAGAATTAAAAGACTTAAATCGTTACTTTGACCCAAGTGATTATCAACAGATTTACAGAGCTTGTCTTGAGCATAACGGGACTGCATGCATTAATACAATAGAACCACAGGCTATATTATCTCACGTGGTTCTAGAAGCTCAAAATATTGGATTAATCATGGAAATTGGCGGCGATGCAATGCCTATTCCTCTAAATTATAAAGTGTACGGCGATCATTATACCAAGTGTATTGAGGTTCTATTTGATAAAGGAGAGGCAGCAGCTTGGGAAGTATCTAGGCAGAAGTTTGCTGATTTTAACGAGGTAAACTGAAGTTTTCCAGCGTCATAAAATTAGGAACAAATTCCTAGAAAGTGATAATGTTTCTTATGGGAAATACCGGGTATTCTAAAGAATTAACTTTTCTCGGTTGCTAGTGAAAACTTTTGATCTTAAATACAAATATTCCATTCCCTTCTCATGTGAGTGAAGAGCTTCTGCTACAAGTCTAGCCATTGCTCTTTGATTGGGTTTTTTATCATTCATAAACGTCTGAAATATTGAATTTAAGATCGTTTCTGAAGAGTTAGGGTCAGGAAAAATTGAAGGATTTGTCTCAGAGGTTTTAATGCCGTGATGTTTAGCCACGTTTTCACATGCAAGGATCATTAATCTTGCTCTTATTGCCATTTCTTCATCTGCTTGAATGGTATATTCGTACTCTCCTTGCTGGAGTCCAATATTTTCAAAGTTTACCTTTTCATTAGAGCAATGAATGTTTAGCCAATCAACGGTTTTTTCTGCTGATAAATTCAATGAATAAAACACCGACATAGTCATAAAGTTTAGGACTAACAAGTTTAAAAGTGTTGGTAGCTCAATTTTGGATTTATATTCATTAAATATTTGATAAAACGCTAAAATGTCGCACTTGTATTCTAGGAGAAATTCAGGAGTATAATTCTCTTTCACAAAAAGATACGAAGAATTAAATAGGTCATTGATTTCTGGTTCGTTTATGAACGAATCCCAAACTAAATTATCATCATTAAAATAGACATGTCCTAATTCATGGAAGGAAAATATCCCTGTTGATGACTGCTTAATTATCTGCGTTAATTCAACATTTTCCTCTTTTAGGATAAAGTCCTCGAAAATGACTTTCATTGTTTGCTGTTCGTAAAACAGAGTTTCTAGCAATATGGCTCGTGAAAAAATGCAATTTTTTCTATTATACAATTGCTCACCAAAGAATTTTTTGAAATTGTATGATAACAATAATTCCAGTTGTTGATCTCTAACTTTCCCCTCGAAATTAGAATAGCAATAGAAAAAGCAAAGACCTATATTGTATACGAAAGACCCCATGTAAGTGTTTTCAACCAATACTTGAGTACCATCTTTATATTTCAATAAATTATTTTCAATATGTTCATCATAAAGACTGACATAAAAGTATTGTTTTACATCTTGATTGTGTGTTTCGGTGAACTCAGTTGAATGGGTGATACTGAAAAATTTTGAAGAGGGTCTTGTCAAACAGACAAAGGCTTCAATTTCTTCTTTTTTTGTCATTTACTTTTGTCTTAAGTTTTTCAATGTTTTCAGAATCAATAAACTCCTGTAGCTCCTTTTTGGAAAGTCCTGAAATTTCAATTTTATTCCCTGTCTTTCCATCCTCATAAATAATATGTGCTTTAGTGATGGTTTCTTTGTATTTGATATATAGCGCAATCCCTTGTTTTAATATTATATAGGAGGTAAATAATATCGTTATTAGTTCTGATCCACTATGGCCATTTGAGCTGATGATCTGCTGATCAGGAAATTGTTCTGATATCTTAGTTTTGAGAGGGGATGCGTGTTTTAGTTCTAATTCAAGGGCCATAAATTTCTTCATAATGGGATTGGGTATTTTCTTGACCTTATGTTAATCTTGTGTTAACACTTTCTGTATTAAACAATAGAAGTAGGAGAAGGTTTTGTTTTCAAAGTTAACTATCCCAACATTAAGTTTGGTTTTTTTATGCTCTGCCTGTGAATCCTCCCAGCACTATAATTATAAGCATAAAGATGGTGAATACATTCAGTTGGATTTATATGAAACAAAACAAGATCGGTTTAAAATGGAGTCTTCGGTATTGGATTTTGATGGAAATAGCATTGAGCTGGAATATTCAGGCGAGTTTATTAAGGATAGTGTAGATCAAGCGGTAGGCCGTTATATTGACTATGGCATTATCCCAAGAAAGAATGATTTGTTTTAAGCTTAAGTAAGAATGAGCCTTTTTTGATTTTGAAGATAAATACACAGGTTCTTGTTTCATCCGTACGCTTTCCTAGCCTTGGTATCTCTAATGGACATATCAATAAAATGAAACACGCGGTCACGAACATCTTCTGGAAGGTTTTGAATTTCCAACACCCGATTTAATGTTTTGGTATCTACCTCTTGATCGGAATTCCCCACAAGATAATCCAGAGAGATTTCTAGCAGATCAGCAAGTTTTGCCGCTACCTCAATTGATGGTTTGGTTTCATCTCTTTCATATCTTCCAACCACTGGCGCCATCGACCCGATGTGTTTTGCCACCTCATTTTGCGATAATCCTTTCTTTTTTCTTGCTTCTGTTACTCTTTTTCCAAAACTCATAGGTGCTGTTAATTACTGATTTTACTGTGATTTAGTAAAATTAAGAAACATTCTGATTCTATTCAAATGAGAATCATTTTGTATAACGAAACATAACAATTACTTTTGGCACCAATAGATTCTACAATTATATTTTTACATGTCTTTAAAAAACTTCAATAATACGAACCCAGAATCCTTGATTTATGGGAATGATATATTACAGTTCACAGTGCTTGGCGGAATCAAGCTGGAGGGATTGGACAGAATGCGCGCGACCCTGAAAATTTGCCTTTTAGAGAGTTCAGTCCCTCCAGTCCGTCATAATCTGGATCTGTATAATGATACCCAGATGGAAAAGCTGATTAGAAAAGTATCCGAGCGATTAGAAGTGGGAACAAATGTGATCGCAGCCAGTATCGCAGAGTTGGTTCAGCAACTAGAGGAATACAGGTTAGAGCAGATCAAACAAACACAGCCACAGCAGCACCAGTCACCACCACTTACCAAGAAGGAACAGGAAGAGGCCAAAACCTTTTTGAAACAAGCGGATTTATTAGAAAGGACGAATGAATTGATAGGCAAAAGCGGAGTGATAGGCGAACAGAAAAACCGTTTATTAATGTATTTGATCTTCACCAGTAGAAAAAGGGATCATCCTCTACATATTGTTAGCTTGGGCGCAAGCGGCATAGGAAAAACCCACCTTCAGGAGAGAGTGGCGATGCTGATACCAGATGAAGATAAAATAGAAATCACTACGCTATCAGAAAACGCATTTTACTATTTCGGACAACGAGAATTAAAACATAAAATCATACTGATTGAAGATTTAGACGGTGCATTGCATGTGCTCTATCCATTAAGAGAATTACAGTCTAAAAAGAAGATCATTAAGACCATCGCCATCAAAAACACCAAAGGAGAAACCAGAACAGTATCCCTTGTGGTGGAAGGACCAGTTTGCGTTGCTGGGTGTACTACTCAAGAGGCTATCTACGAAGACAACGCCAACAGGTCATTCCTGATTTATCTGGACGAATCCCCAGAACAAGACAAAAAGATCATGGATTATCAACGAGCGTTAAGTGCCAATAAGGTAGATACAGCCTTAGAAGCACAGGCACAGCAGCAACTTCAGAACGCGCAGCGGTTACTGGTGCCTATAAAAGTGGTTAATCCTTACGCACAAGATTTACAGATCCCTGAAGAAGTGTTCAAGCCCAGAAGAAACAACACGCATTACCTACAGTTCATTGAAGCGGTTACCTTTTATAAGCAGTTCCAAAGAGAACATAAGGTAGATGAAGAAACAGGAGAGCTTTATATAGAAACCACATTGGAGGATATCGAGGAAGCTAATGTGATGATGAAAGATATATTGCTACGCAAATCCGACCAGCTCACAGGAGCTTGCAGAAATCATTTTGAAAAGCTGAAAATGTACCTCATAGGAGAGACAGACAAGCAATTTACCAATACCCATATCAGCAGCATATTCAGAAAACCAATCACCACTATTAAAAGGTATCATCAGGATTTACTAATGTCTGGCTATTTGAAATCCCAAAAGAAGAAAGGCAGCAAAGCCCATCTCTATGAAATCATTAGCTATCAGGAGTATGAACAGCTTAAAAACCGTGTTCACACTGTGCTTGATGAAGCATTGGAGAAGCTGAAAAAAATTTAGCACTGGTACAATCGCCCAAAAGCCCAGTAACAGCCCAGTAGGTTTTTGGGCTTTTCCTGATTAAGATAATCAGTCAGTTAAATCAAAAGCCCAGTAAATCCCAAAAAAGACATACCGAAGCAAAAGTCGAGTGGCTCGACACCCATTTTTTTACAATCTAAATACCCCCTTCCTCCAATGAAACATTTACCCCTTACCAGTAGCAGCTATGAATATTTGGAGCTTGCTTTTAAGGAGTGGCTACAGATATTGGGTCATTCTGAAATGAGTGCCTATAACATGCCCTCTATTATCCGAGAGTTTTTTCACTATCTGGAAAGACAGGGCTGCCACCATATACAGCAGCTAAAACAGCAGCACTACAGAGACTATTTCAATTATATCAGTTCACGGCCAAACAAACGTAGAGGCGGAGGACTGAGTAATAATTACCTGAATAAACACATTCAGGCATTGGAAAAGTTCCATGAATTTTTGGTTTACAAGGGCAATCAGAATGTACCGCCAGTAGCTTTAAAACAGCTTAAACTCAATAAGGGCAATGTTACTGTCCTTACAGAATCCGAAGTGAAACAACTCTATACAGCCACTCTGCCCGTTTCTGACACACCCAAATCACAAGCCATATCCTCCAGAGATAAAGCAATGTTGACAGTCTTTTATGGCTGCGGATTACGGAGAAACGAGGGTGTGCATTTAGATATAGGTGATGTGAATTTTGATAGGCGCACCCTTCATGTAAGGAAAGGGAAGAATAACAAGGAACGACTTGTGCCATTCAGTGAGGCAGGAGCCAAATATCTTCAGGAGTGGATTTATGATTACAGGTCTTTACTGGTCAAATCTCCAATAGAAGGCAGATTATTTATCAGCTATGCAGGTAAACCGATGCTAGGGGACAGTCTGTATACACGACTAAAATTAGTGCAGTTCCAGACAGAAGATCTTCAGTTACAACAGAAGAATATAGGGCTGCATACCCTCAGACATTCCATTGCTACACATCTGTTACAAAGAGGAATGCCTCTTCAGAATATACAGCGTTTTCTAGGTCACAGCAGCTTAGAAAGCACGCAGATATACACCCATTTAATACCAGAGAATGAAAGATCAGAGTTTTAAGAGCTACTTACAAAGTGATGGAAAGACCAAATCTACCATCACTCACTATACGAGCTACATACTGGATTTTATCAGTTGGCTGGATCAGGACAATACAGAGGTGGAAAATGCCACTGCTAAAGAAGTGCTGGGTTATATGAGCCACTTGCAGAAGAAAGGGCTAGAGAATAAGACCAGGAATATTCGGTTGAATGTGATTAAGCAGTTTTTCTCGTGGCAGATTACACAAGGCCATCGAGCAGACAACCCTATTACACATCTTAAAATCAGAGGCACAAAACGGCACAAGCTGCATCACATTTTATCACTTCAAGAGCTGGACAATATTTATACAAATTACGCTGTGCCGGCACAAGATGATCCGCGTAGCAATCGCAACTGGTTCAGCAATTACAAGCTCAGTAAATCTAGAAACAAAGCCATATTGAGCCTGATGGTCAATCAAGGGCTAACCACTGCGGAGGTGGGGAAGTTATCTCTTGATGATCTCAGGTTAAAAGAAGGAAAACTCTATATCTGCGGCAGCAGAAGAAGTAACGAACGCACTTTAGAACTAAAATCCAGTCAGATCATAGAGCTGATGGAATACCAGTACACCACCCGATCAGAATTATTAAGCTATCAACAGCAGTCCACACATCAGTTGTTCCTCCCTACTCCGATTGCAGGGAGGAAAATAGCCAATCCAAACACACTGAGTGTGTGGAAAGGATTAACCAGTGATCTTAGAGGACAGCATGAAGGATTTATCAATTTCAAGCAGATCAGAGCCAGTGTGATTACTCATTGGTTAAAGAAATACAATCTCCGTCAGACGCAATATATGGCTGGACATCGGTATGTATCTTCTACAGAATCCTATTTGGTGAATCAGACAGAAGATTTACAGGCAGATATAGATCAGTTCCATCCGTTTTGAATTCTCCACGCACTGCGTGGAGAATCTTTTAACCCATAGAATAGTACTTTTGACACATGGCAAAAAACTTACCGAAACACAATACAGATAACCTATATAAAGAGATAAAAACAGTCTTAGAAGAGGCACGAAATAATGTTTATCGTGCCGCTAACTTCGCTATGGTTCAGGCTTATTGGGATATTGGACGTTTAATTGTTGAAGATGAGCAGAAAGGAGAACAAAGAGCTGAATATGGAAGCGCTTTAATAAAAGAGTTGTCTAAACGATTAACCAATGAATTAGGTAAAGGGTTTACAGTGACAAATCTCAAATATATGCGTTCATTTTATGGTGCATTTAAGAAAGGTCACGCACTGCGTGACCAATTGAGTTGGACACATTACAGGCTACTTCTGAAGGTTGAGAGAGAAGGTGCAAGAAAGTATTACATGGATGAAGCCGCAGAAAATAACTGGAGTACAAGAACTTTGGAACGGCAGATCAATAGTATGTATTATGAGCGTGTTCTAGCCAGTAATGTCAAAAGCCGACCAGATGTTATAGCTGAAGCTGAGGAACATAAAATAGAATTACGACCAGAAGATGTTATTAAAGATCCGTATTTACTGGATTTCTTAGAACTAGGAGAAAAAGGCTCTTTTCATGAAAAAGATCTGGAACAAGGGCTTATAAATAAGCTGCAAGACTTCTTACTGGAACTAGGGAAAGGCTTCTCTTTTGTCGATCGTCAGCACAGGATTAGTATGGAAGACGATCATTACTATGTTGATTTGGTGTTCTATAATTATATTCTGAAATGCTTTGTGCTTATTGATCTTAAAATAGGTAAACTCAACCATCAAGATCTAGGGCAGATGGATATGTATGTTCGGTATTTTGAGGATGTGAAGAAATTAGAAGGAGATAATCCTACCATTGGTTTGATCCTATGTGCCGACAAGAATAATACGATGGCCAAGTACAGTTTATTGAGTGATAACAAACAGCTCTTTGCCTCCAAATACAAAACATACCTACCAACAGAAGAAGAATTACAACAAGAAATTGAACGCGGCCGTCACCAGATAGAGATTGAGAAGAAATTAGAAGATTAGCCTTCCGATTAACTCCATTCATTAATTGTACAGAAGTTCTAGCCATAAAGAGATTAAGGTAGCACCGTAGCACACCCCTTAGCTGAAGCCGAACAACACAAAAATATCCACTCTTTCCAGCCAAGAAAGATCAAGCCCTAAAGGGTTCTGACAGATCTTTTTTCTGCACCATTGTTTTTCATAGGTATAAAAAACATCTGCCAGAAATCTTGCACATCCAGCCCGCAGTGGATGGTGTGGTGTTGTCGGTTCACCAAAGAGGTGAGCCACTAAACAACATAAATTTTTAATCATGGCTGGAGCAGCAGTACAATCAACAAACGGAGTAGAAAAATCTCCGATTAAACCAACAAAAAACGGTTCTAAAACCAAGATCAATCCAGAAGCAAAAACCTTGCAGGATAAGATCGAACATTTTGAAAAACTAAAGGGATTAACCAATCAGAGAGAACGTCTGGTTGGAGCTTTAGGGAACTTGAATAAGTTTGTTTACAATCAAGGGCATTCAGTATCATTTACATTGGTAGATGGAAATGACCAAGAATTTAAGACAAGCAACACAGAACTCATAAAAATTGTTGTAGATGGTTTAAAATCCACTCTGGATAAGAAAAAAGAAGAAATAGAAAAAGACATCTTGGCCTTTATCTTCTAACAAAACATCCGCTTTAACTTGAAACCCTCGGTACTCACTGAGGGTTTTTTTTGATCCCTGCCCTTAACGTGAATTTTGGTATAAGTTGAAACAGAGCGTACAGCCAGTGAGCCAATCACACTTCACCAAACAAGGTGAAGTAAGATCTACTCACCGCACATAGCACATAGAATAAACACCATCCGCAGAGCTGGATGGCTTGTTATCCCAAGAGCTACCCTTCCTTCCCACAACAAACATTTATTTTTCTTTTGACCAGCAAAACTTTTTGATTAGCAATACCGTTAGAGTTTTATATCTGTATCTTTAGCCCCAGTGGGATGCCTTAAATTATCATATTACGATCAGGATAGTGCCTTAGAAAAAAATCATCTTTTTTTGGAAAAGGGTCTAGGAAAAAGTGGTACTTCAGAAAAAAAACGCTGTAGTTCCTCTACCTATGGATTTAACGGTATGGAAAAAGATGATGAAGTAGCGGGTGAAGGGAACAGTTACACAACGCACTTCAGACAGAATGATGTAAGGATAGGAAGATGGTTTAGTGTTGATCCCGAAGCTCAGGCTTTTCCATGGCAAAGCCCATATATTTCTATGGATAATAATCCAATCGTATTTATAGACTTACTCGGAGACTCTACTACATATATACATGGGGGGGAAGTGATTCATATTACTCATGATGAGCTAGAAAATGGTATTGTGGACGTGACTGACATTGAGGCATTCAATGAAACTTTAGCACATCAATGTGGAGCAGAGGATTTAAGGAAACATGGTACTTTATATTTACTCTCTGGAATAGAAGAATTATGGTCAGATATAGAGGCAGATGGGCATACTGCCGAATTCGGTAGAAGCTTATATGCTTGGACTGGCCCAGATGGGCAGCACACTGTTGAGACTGGTTTAGTTTCCGGAAAAGGACATCCTGGATATATGAAACCTGATAATTATCCAAGTAAGGCGGATGACTATCCTGGTGCAGGAACTAAAATAGGACAAATCCATGCACACGATGGCCAACAAAGCGTTTATAAAGAATCTAATGACGATTTCAACAATAAGTCTGCTTCAAATCATTCTAATCCATTATCTCGGGAATACTATAATATTGCAATGGATGGTAGATATCTTCACTTTTATGGTGCTGTTATATACCAAAGGAATAGCTTTTTGAGGGCTAAGTCTGGTATTCACTTACCTAGAAAATATCTTTTTGACGAAAGGATAATAGGTCAAACTAAACAATTGACACCCAAACTGTGGCAACAGAAGCAACATGGCTCTCAAAATAAATCAGTTGAAGAAAATTTAGGATTTGAATGAACAAAATATTAATAACATTTTTAGGACTTATTCTTTTTTTTAGTTGCAATAGAAAAGAAAAATCCATTCCGATGGAGTCTCTTCAGGATTTGGAAAAAATTTCTCATTTGTTTAATGAGTTAGAGTCATTTCATTTCATCGAATACCAGTCCTATAGCGACTTGCCGTATGATGTTTGGCAAGAAAAGCTACAACAAATGTCTTTTGTAAGAGAAAAAAGACTTGCCATTGAAGATCAATTCAATTCTGAGTCTCTTTTTTCTTCTGTAAAAGAAGCTAAAGACTTTTTAAGCATTTATAATTCAAATGTCAAATTATTAGTAAGTAGATCATCAGCAATTTTACAGAAGTATTCGAGAGATAATCAGACTTGTTCTAGGTGCAGAGAATATATTTTAAATTTAGGAGAGATTGAATACGTTGATGATTTGAGTGTTCTGGAACATGAGATTTTTGTTTCACAGATACATTGCAGTCATCTTTGTATGCTTATTTATGATGTAATAATGTATAATTGATGACGGCACACCAAACAAAACCGCAACACAGGGGTTCCAATAATGGAATTAACCAAATCTTCATAAAGACAACCTAGAATAGAATACAGAATTCTTACACATTCTGGGGGAATATGACTAAAAGTTTAACAGAGCTGTTTAACGATGAAAAGCAAGGGGAGTATGTCCCCTCCTCTGTTTTGGAAGCAGCCAAACTCAAACAGACAGATGAAGATTATTCCAAAGTAGAAGGTGGTGCCGAGAGCATCGGCAGAACACCATTAGCACATTCCAAACCAGACGAAACCAATCCAAATAGTTCTAAGTCGAAGGAAAAATATTTCACAGAATTACTTCATAGGCTTCAGGAACAGCAACATTGGATCAAGGCGCAAATGAAATTGGTCAAACAAGAAATTGACGGGCTCACAGAAAAAATAGATCTCCATGCTCAAAATTTAGACGCACTAGATGAGTTCTTGGAACATTACCGAATAACAGGCGAATTCGACCTAGCAGAAGACGGTTATCCAAAAGATGAGTTAGTCCGTCAGCTCATCACCACGCATGAACAAGAAACTGGAATTATTTGGGATGCAAACTCACCCAATGCTTTTGGTTTTATACGAGGTATAGAAGAGCAAGAACGATCAAACATAACAGAATTAAGCTATCAACGAGAGGAGAAATTCAAAGAATGGAACACCTTGCAAGAAGCTTATGACCATACTACAGAAAACATAGATAAATTGGGAGAAGGTGAGTATATTTCAGAAACGGAACTTGAAATGTGGTCGACTGTTAAAGATGTAACAGAACCTATTCAAAAAACTTCATCTGAGTATCAGGAAACTACAGTTAATTTAGATGCCCTGCCCTCCTTAAAAATGTGAGTAATGATCTTGGTAAACCCGTCCAATAAGAGTACTTAGATCAGCACCGTTTTTATCAGCTCTATATGTGACTGGTAAAGACAAGTTTCCTTTGTAGAATAGTGCCGTAGAGCCGCTTGTAACATTATTGGGCAAGTCATAAAACAATACATATAGTTTTTTTCTCCCCGCTATAAAATGTTCCTGAGCACACACCACGTAAAACCGCAACACAGGGGTTCCAATAATGGAACAAAACGATATTAAGGCAGTTCGGATGATTTTCAAATCATCTAGCTACCTTTTTTATTTTGATTACATATCCAATGGGACGAAAATCGTTGAAGATTTATGATTATTTTCAAGAGCTTAATAATCAGCATTTTGAATTTGTAATTAAACTAAAATACTCCACATAAGTTAAACGCTCTATTCACTTCTATCCTATTCTTCCTTGCTCTTGATATATCATCTTTAAACCGATGGATATTTGGCATATCACCATTAACAACTTCCATAGGACAATACCCATGTAGGTCATAGGGGAAACTGTTGTAGTTGGCATAGTCCATAAAAGTGGTTAGGCTTATAAGCATATCTTGCTTCGTCAGAGAAATCTTTCCTCTCATAAATTCCGTCTTGAATTTACTATGAGTACTTTCTGACATACTATTTGACCAAGGGAACTCATCGGTCTGAGCAGTAATTTTGGTGACGATGGGAGGTGCAGTAATTGTATCAATCCATTCCAGAACCTTACCCCTATTCTCTGATCCACCATCGGATAAAATATTGATTGGCCTTACAGCACTAAACAATCCAAATTTATCAAAAGCCTCTTCTAATAGAGATTGAATAAAATCACTGCCCGCTTTTCCATCAGCAACTTTTACATGAAGAAGTGCTTTTGAAAAATTATCTTTTACAAAAGCCACTTTTTGCATTCCATCCTCCAGTGTTGGAATGTTGGTAATGTCAATATGAAGCCACTCAAATACTCTGGTAGCTCTGAACCCCTTCTTTCTAGGCTTGATGATCTTCTTTGGTTTGCTATACCCCAAAAGATTCGCATATTTATTAAACGTTGATTTACCACAGAATAATAGTCCTTTACGAAGGAGGTCATAATAGATATAGATTTTAGGCCTTCCATAATTTTCTGGATTCTTAATGGCTTTCTCAATGACAGCGACCTCATCAGTGGTAAGTTGATTTGGATGTTGTTTAAAACATCTTTTTAAAATGCTTTTCTGACACACTAGTTTATTCCTTTGTCTGTAATACCAGTCTCTGGAAATTCCATAGTATTTACAAACCGAATCCACATTGACCTTGGCATACTCAGCCGTCCGTTCTATACAGCCGATGATAGTCGATGCGTGTTTCTGAAGGAGTCGTTTTTGAGAACCAATCTCTGTCATAATCTCATGGTATCCGTTACTCATCACACAGATCAACTTTAGAGTTTTCATCAAGTGCTTTCTCTGAAAAACAGATTTAATATCATCGAAGTCAGCCAGAAAATCTTGAATCCATTCATGCCCAAAATGATCTTCATGATCATAGTGATTCCAATTATGTTTCGTAGTCTTGGGGAGTTGCTTCATCTGGGCTTCGGTCAGCATACCATGCATGTACAGCATACAGACCAGTGGATGATAGCTTCTCTTGTAGGCAAGTGAGGCAGTCATAAGTTTAATGTTGACTGCAAATATATTGGAGATACTCCTACAAAAACGAAAGGACAGCACTTTGCTGTCCTTTCAAAAACCCTTTTAACGTTTCAAAAGGGAAAACCTATTCTAAACCATAACATTAAATTGATTTTAATAGTTAGAAATTATTGATTTTTTTGACTCTTAAAAGATAACCATGCTGAATCGCATAATGCTCTCCAATCTTGCATCCACTTAAAAGGATTACTACTGCTACAAGAGCAGTTAAAACATACTTTGTTTTCATATTTCTATTATTTAGTGTCTGGTCGGAAATCAGCTCTTTCGAAAGATTACACACCCTAAATTCAACTAAAAAAGCATTGGTTTTCAAATTTTAGAGCTCAACTATTTTTCGGGCAGGCATGTATTCCGTTTTTGGGCTTTAAAAATGAGTTTTGCGGTTAATTTCTTCCCGACAAGACGCACGTTCCCTATGTCAATTGTATCTGCACTCAAATTTAGGCTGCCTTTTTATGAACCTGTTCTCTGCTTATATATTCACCTATCTTGTGCAGATTATAGGCCAAAACGCTTAGGGAAACGTAGCGTTTGAAGTTTTTAATCCCCCTGTCCAGACAACGACCCAATCCATTGTGTCTTAACTGGTTGATGTTTGATTCTACTGCGCTGTGAGCATTGCGGAGTTTTATAAACTGAGCCTGATGTTCCTGCTCAGTTTCCTCTTTGTTGCGCTTGCCCTTTTTTGGCATAATCGTCTTGGGAATTAGCTTTTCCACAAACGCCTTGTTTTGTCCGCTATAGAACCCTTTGTCAAGACTTAAGGATTCAATCAGACCTGAGAATTTTTCCACCAGCTTTGTCGCAATTTCTTGGGTTAGCTGGACATCAACCTGATTCTCAAGTACCTGATGATGAATGATGAAGTTGAATTGGTCGGTGGCGATTAATACATTGTGACCTATTTCAACTGGGTTGAACTTTTTCCCTTTGGAAAGCCACTCTGAATGCGTTTCAAATATGGAGTATAGTTTTTCACTTGAAGCAATAACTTCTCCATCTATTATTCTTCTACTGACTAGGTCGATATGCTTAGTCAGCATTTCATGAAAATAAACCAATTGGAGATGCTTGGATAGTGCCGAAACACTCCTGTGACAGGCTGTTTGATTTAGCAAATCCTTGACCTTTACTTCAAGTTTATTGCCTAGTTCTAGGTATTGACTTACTACATTACGAACTCTCGATTCTTTGTTTTTTCCGCCTGAACTGCTGGCCTTGGAACTAGCCCTGAAAATGCTTTTGATCTCCCGTTTCCATGATCTGGATTTTCTCCAACCTGTGATGTTTTCATTGTCCCTGAACCATTCAGAGAGGTCAATGCACTTACGTGCTGAATCCCACAGTAGATTCATATCTGTGGGGAAATGTACATGAGTACCAACGGGAAACGAATCGGTTTTTACCTGGAGTAGCTCTTCCTCTTTTTTTTTAATAACCTATGACCGTAGTTAATCACCAAATCATTGACCTCTTGGATTGTTTGCTCATCCAACAATGCTAGATTATCCTTGATCGTAGTAAGCCCGTACTTCTTCTTGTCCAATCGTGATTCTGTTTCAATACCCATTACCGTTCGCATTGAGGTATCAACATTGGCCAGATAATGGATGCGATCATAATTTGCATTTAATCCTTGACGCATTACTCCAAGTACTAGTATCTCCCACAGTCCCATCCCTTTGCGACCTGATCTAATCAATGTCTCTTGCTTGGGATTTATACGATTGGATAGCAAAGAAAATACAGCAGCATTTATCTCCTTGTTCATGAAAATTGCTTGAAGTCCTTTCAATAACTTGGGAGCCTCGTCTCTGCAATTATTAGGAAATTCAGCTGATGTAATTGGCAGCGTGAATAAGTCTGGATCTCGTTCAAATAGTGTGCGCATAAGCTTCGAATGTTTAACTAAAATACAGCGTCAACACCAGTAATTATGCTGAATAGGTCACTATTTATGAAGATATTCATGGGATAAATTTGGCTATATCACCCGCCAAATAAAGACTCTGTGATTTCCGACCAGACACTATTTAATTGATTATTCGTCTGATGCGTTGTTTACCAAAGCCACTATTCCAGCTATAAGAAGTGCTCCTCCTAAGCCAGAAAGGACGTACCCTCCCATTCTTGCATTTGGAGCTAGAAAGGGAACAGCGGAAAGAGCAAGTCCTCCTACAATGAGCACTCCAGAAGGCATTCCTTCATTGTGCAGTGATAGTGGTGATTTCATCTCACTACCCTTATCAAACTTCAGAAAACCAGATTTTAACTCTGATTGCCTCTCTTGAAATACAGAAGCTCTTGAGGAAATTTGACTGGTCATAGTAACTGCTCCTGCAAGCAGTAATACCGTCACTAGTAGTATTGTTTTCATTTCTTTTGTATTTGCGATATAAATGTTGAATCGGAGAACAGAGCTTTCAAACTATTCTCTAGCTCATTGCTAATCCCTTTGATATAGTTCAGTACATGAGTTCCTTGATGAGAAATTCAAAGGGAAAGAAGATCTTTCTGATGAAGCTGTAGTTCAGGCCAAGCACGAATACCGAAAGCTCTATCTGAAACATTACAAAGGGGAGTACCGAAAGAAAATGGTACAGCTTGTAATTACTATTCCTCGAGATCAAAAATCACTACTCTCAAAGAAGGCCAAAACTCAAGGCCTGTCTTTGAGTGATTTTATCAAATGGCTTATTGAACTAAATGGAAACACCACGTTGCACACAGAAAGCTCAATACTTGCCTTAAAACTCAGGGATATCATTGAAAGCTGGCAGCATGAGAATGGCTCAGAAGAGTTAGAAGGTGCGCTTGAATTAACTGATTCTCTCATTAAAACACTGTCCAATGGTGATTAAGTCAGTTGCAAAACGAATACGTAGTAAAAGAGAGATCCGAAAGTTCATTCATTATGTGGTGAATGACACAAAATCACTTGGAGACAAACCCATAATCGTTAAGCAGTTTTTGAGGGGATATGACATGGAGAATTGGGTAGAGCAGTTAAAATCCAACGATAATGCTAGACGCTACAACCATTCTAGAAGAACGACATTTCGGCATGACCTTGTTTCCTTTCATTCCAAGGATTCAGAGCAACTCACACCTCCTGTTTTGATGGACTTGGCTCGTAAATATTTAGAAGTACGAAGCCCAAAATCAATGGGTTTTGCCTCGGTACATTATGACAAAGAACACATTCATATTCACGTTGCAACAGCTGCGGTTCAACTCGATGGTTCAAGCAGTAGAGTGTCAAAGAAGGAATTTCAAGATCAAAAAATTGAGATGGAAAACTATCAGCGCACACGTTTTCCAGAGCTAAAGCATAGCAAAGTGAACTACTCGAAAAAAAAAGTAGAAGCCCCTCCTTAACCCAGACAGAGCTTTTAATGCAACAGCAGAATAAGAAATCTCAAAAGCAGATTATTTCTGAAAAACTCATTCGACTTGCACAAAGAAGCACAAGCCTTTCTGACCTAGAAAAATTGCTGAACCGAAACAATATTGACACCTATAGGAGACGAGGAAAATTCACAGGAATCAGAATCAAAAAAAGAAAATACAGGTTGACCACACTAGGAATTGACAAAACATTACTCAAACAATTAACCCATGAAAACAGACAAACAAAAGACAGAACAGCTTGATCCAATTGATCAAGAAATCACACACAAATCTATTTCCAACTATGTAGAAGGGAAGGGAGTCGAACCTCAAAAGCTTTTTGACAAGGAGTTTATGACTTCTATGAAACGACATCATCTCATCAATGATGTTTTTGGAGATTTTTCTCGCTGCCGCTATGCTCAAAAGTCAGGAGTGTTTTATACAAAGTTCAAGCTCGGTGAGAAATGGAGCATCAAGTACTTTGAACAAGAACCAGACTTTAGATCAATAGCTTCAATGAATGAATTAGTAACACAAGTAAAGCGGTACAGAACCGCGCGGAATTTGGAGTTTCAAAAGAGACGCGATTCATTGGAAATGAAACAGGGAGAAAAAGACAAAACAGATGAACTTGAGAAGTAGTCATGGAAAACCTCACCGAATCACTGAAGGTGAGGTTTTGAACTATATCCGCTCATCTTATTCTTTAGAAGAAGATGAGCTGTTTGACAAAAAGAGGACTCCTCTTCGAGTAAGGAACGAGATCATTAATGATGTCTTCCAGAAATACACAAAATGTAGTTTTGATAGGAGTGGAACATTCTGCACTGAATTTGAAGATCCAAAAACCAATCAGAAAGTGAGAAAGGAGTTTTCCAAGGTGAAGGATTATAGAGGGATTAAGAACTCAAAAAGTCTGGTAAGAAATTTAAATAAAGTATGCCAGCACAGGATTCTTGTATCTAAGGAATTGAGAGAAATGACTCGCGGAGATTTAAATAGGGAACGATAAGATTGAATTGCCTTAGATTAACCAATTCTCCAAGTCTTGTTTTGTTCCAATCGAATTTCCCAAGAAAATTCAAGGGGTTCTAGGGTCACCCTAGCAAGATAGCAAGTCGAGGGTTACCGCAGGTGTTCTGAAGAACTTGCAATCTTGCTTAATTTTTATGTCATCATATTTAAAAGAGTATTTATTTGGACAAGTATTAAGAAAATTTCAGTGAGAGATCTCCGCATAGCTATTATGTTTTAGGAAAGCTAGAATATTATCTATGAAAGATGGAGGTTCTGTCTTTAAATAATCGAGGAATACTTATTCTATTTTAAATCCAAACTGCCCCGCAAGAGCAATAGCAGTTTCTGAGTTTACCTTGGTTTGTTTTATTTTGTTGTGAGCCGGCGAGATGAAGACATTGATTGATTCTGAGAAGTCAGCTTGTGCAAAGCTGCAATCACTAAAAATAGCACCATCTAAATTTGATGTCGCTACCCTTGATTTATCCATGTTACATTTTATAAATCTAGACTCTCTGCAATCTGAATCTTCTATTGTTGTACTTTTTAAGTTTAAATTATTAAAATCAGTATACCTTAAGTCACAAGAATAGAATTTGGCATAAAATGCAAAATTACTCTCTGAAAACTTAATTCCAATTAATTTAGAAGATCTAAAGACACAATCTCTAATTTGAGCATTGACTACAGAACAATTTGAAAAATCACATCCAATAAACTCACAATTAAAAAATTTTACATCCCACAAACTTATGGAGAAGGAGCATTCTTTAAAAATGCAGTCAGTATATTCGTATCCAGAGAGTTCTTCTTTAGTAAAACTCCTAGATTTAATCTTTTGAGAGATTACTTCTTCATTCATTAGGCAATTTTACTTCTTTTGAAGATTAATATCAATGTAATTCTTGAATTTTGAGAAATTTATCTTTTTGATCTGGAAGGTAAATTCCTCCAAAGTAAATATCTCCATTTTTATTACTCACAAATTTTTAATGGATTGCTAGATGTTGAACTTGAACAGTCTTCAGTTGTACGTAGACACTTTGTAATCTGTTTGGATGACGCTTCGAAGAGAAATCCTAATGTTTATACCAGTAATATCATCTTCTTATGTTTTACGCATGCCGAACAAATTCATCAGAACTTATTCCGTATTTAAGTTTATTGAAGTCTTTATTCAATGCGAAATCATGGAGCTGATCAACTAATGAATTACCATAATTTGTAAAGAATTTTGTTTTTGTTTTTAATCCTTTTGCACAGTCTAATATAGAATCTGAGAAAAGATCGATTAACGAGTTCTCATTGTTAATGTTCTGCATATACATAAGAGGAACCGCTACAATTGCAGAATGCAGAGCTTTGTCTAATGGTCTTAATTCTCCTAATCTAACGGCAGAAACAACTCTAGCGTCTTCCTCGCCCAGACGCTTTACTGGAAATTTGAAAATTCCGTTAGTCATATCACCAAGAAAGAGATTGAGGTGTGTCGCTTCATGCAAAAGACACTCTGCATAATCAGAAATTTTCCAATCTTCTTTAGGACTTACACAAACTATCCCAGGAAGGTGAGAGGTTGAGCCACCTCCAAACCTGTCAGATTGAAAAAGAACAATGTCTGTAACAAGTATTTTCACTATCCAAGCAAGCTTGTTATCTGATTTTTCGATGTAATTGTATGCTTCAGATATCATTTTTCTAAAGTAGCTCTTATCAGAATCATTACTTTCAAATATTGTTAAAAACACTCCACTGAAAATTCCTTTTTCTTGGAGAAACTGTCCTAGACCCTCATTCTCAAATGAAACGGTATAGTTTACATTGTTCGGACATTCTATGGGTCTTGTAGTGGCGACGAACTCCCTGTAGAGACTGCCAATATTATCGACTTTAATTTCTGAGTCAGAAACATTAGCAGCCTCTATTAGAGCGCTTAAATTACTTGCTGTATGTTGATAGTTTAAAAAGTACATAGAAGAAGTTGTTTAAGTCCAACCTCCCATCATTGAGGCATTAGAATCCGCAAAGAATTTATCCATGGTCTTCTTAACATCAGAGTTATTACAGCTGTTGTTTCCAATAACTTTATTAAGGCTATTTTTGATAGCTTCATCAGTTGTCTTTGAATTTTTCATGATTAAAAATTTAAGTTCTTCTGAAATTAGTGATTTTCATTTGATTATCAAAGATGCTCGATGTTAAAAAATGAAAATTTGATTTAAAGAACTTGTTTGAGTTCAGTTGAATGTATTATCGTTAACATCTAGGACAAAAGGCTTGTCAGGGATTCCAAAGGTCACCTTTGGCAAGATCGCATTGGGTCAGGAAGTATGACGGTCACAATGCAATCTTGCTTTTCCATATCAAATGTTAATAATATGAGTGTTTGAGGATTAAAACTTCAACTCAAATGAAGCATCTTTAGGAAGTAATCTGTGCTACAATGTTTCAATATGGATAAAAGAAAAAAGGTCATCTTTATAGACTGGCATGGAGTTATTTCAGATGATATTTTCTGGTCTCAAATTTTAAATAATACAAAGCATCCTTATAATTCTCAACTGGATAAAATCGTTGGTTCTATTTTTAATTCTTCAATGATTTTAAGACAATGGATGAAGGGAAATATATCATCACTTGACATTATAAGACAGTTTTATTTTTCCAAAATTCAGGCAACAAATGATACTTATTGGCTTGATGAACTAAAACAGTCTTGTGCGTCACCTTCTTTTTCCAAAGAATTGGTAAATATTATGCGAAATTTGAAAGACGAATATTTCATTGTTTTGGCAACAGATAATATGGATTGTTTTTATGATAAAATTTGTAAAAATACAGAATTCCAATTTTTGGATGATATTCTTTGCTCATCAGAAATTGGTTTTTTGAAAGGAGAAAACCCAAAATCATTCTTTCTTCCTTGGCTTGACAAGAACAATTTGTATATCTCAGAGTCGATTCTTATTGATGACAGGGCTCCAAACTGTTTAGCTTTTGAAAATATTGGAGGATCTTCATATATAGTAAGTGACAAAAAAGACTTAACTCAATTTTTGAAAAACGAATTTATTGACCATAAAAACCTGATGGTCAGAATATAATTTGTTAAATTGTTGCCCGATGAGGTTTTTCTCCATTGAGGGCGGGGTATGCTCGGGTAAGTCTACTTTATGTCAAAATATGCAAACCACCCATGGGTTTCTGACAATTAAGGAGTACATGAGTCATTTTTTGGGTAAGATTGACTATCCTCTTTCGAGGTTAGACACAATAGAACTTTTCCTAAAAATTGAAGAAAAAAGGCTTAATACTTCCGATTCGGGGAATATTATTATTACTGATAGATCTCTTCTAAGTATACTTGCTTTTGAGTATGCATTAAAGCGTATGGGACGAATTGCCCACGTCAAACTACCTTCAAGAATTGACAATTTTGACTTACCAGTAAAAACATTCTTTTTAGATGTTAACCATAGCTTGCGTTCTCAGAGATGGGTACAAAGAGGTGAAAGTGTAAATTCTATATTTAATAATGTAGATTTTAATACTTACAACAGGGAGTTTTTTGTGCATGCTTCAAAATTTATTGATATAGAAATAGTTAAAGCAGATAGTATCGGGACGGGAGATCTCAGTTTATACATATTTGATATTATTGGCGGTATGGCCGTATCAAAAAACACAGGCTCACCCATCAGTATCTGTTCCCTGATGGATAATGTGCTAAAGGTGAGTAGCTAATGATAATACTAATATTTATTCTTGTAAGATTCGCATCGAGCTTACTATTCAGTTGGTGGGTAGTAATCATCAACGTTCTGAGAAAGGATAATGAAAAAATTAAAAGTCTTTGCTCTGAGTTGAACTTATGTTTTATTATTAGAGTGTATCAAGAAGAGGCCTTGATGAAAGAGACTATTGATTATTGGAAGAATGTCATTGGAGAAAGTCAAAATATTCAGCTAATAATATCAGGAACAGAAAGAGAAAGAAACTCAGAGCTTCTTAATCCAACTTTAGAAATTGCTAAAAAGCATTGCTTTGGAGATAGTCGCTTCCGTGTTATTGAAACACCTAGTACAAATTCTTCACCACATGCAATTCAAACAAACTTTGCAGCTAAATCCATAAACCTCAATCCAAAAAATACATGGGTATATTTTTTGGATATTGATAGTAGACTATGTCATAAGTCGTATAATGATTTAATAAGCTCTGTAAATTCCGGGAAAAGAATTATCCAGTTACATTCTTTGTTTTTGTCTAATTTTTCGTCCGTGAGCTTTGGTGCCAAGTCTATAGCAATATACCAGTCCAGATGGACTATGTCACATGAAATGAAAAGAATCTTCTTATACAATTTAACGAAATTACAGGTGGCTCATACAGTAGGTCACGGTCTTTGTATCAATTTGGAAGAATTCAGAGAACTTGGCATGATACCTGAGAACACATTTGCCGATGATCTTAGTTTTGGTTTTAATATAATAGCAAGAAATAAAAAGATCTATTCAATTTATACTTCGTTTGAATTAGGTGATAACCCTGTAAATCTTAAGGATTGTATAAGACAAAAAGAGATGTGGTCTATAGGAGCAAGAGAATACATCAAATACCCAATAAATTTTAAAAAGAGGTTTCCTGTAGATTTTAGGAATGACGCACTGAGAATTTTATGGCTTGGTATTAGTGGATTCTTTGGCTACCTAGTTTGGCTTATCTCCACCCCATTGTTTTTGTTACTTTTAGTTATCGCCTTTCAAGGAAACCATTTAGCACTGGTGGTGCTGTTCATTTATTATCTTGATTATTTATCAGCCGTCATTTTCTTCAGCTCAAAAAAAATGATTGATAAGAATTTTGTTTTTGTAAGCCCAATTATAAATCTCATTAAGTTGGTACTAGGACATAAGTCAAAGCGTTTTAAGACTCCTCATTATTAGATGAGATTGCTCTTCAAACATCAAAAACAGAATATTCAGGAAAAAGACAAGGGTAAATCCAGAAACAGATTTTAAACTTGTCTTTTAGGTGTCTCAAAGCCCCCTCTGGCAAGATCGCATTGTGTCAGGAAGATTATGACGGTCACAATGCGATCTTGCTCCTGCTGCTATTTATGGATAAATTAATATTTCGTTTCGACTGAATACTATCTTTGAAATACGATTATCAAATTAAAATCAATGTCCAAAACAAAAAAATTCATCTTCGTTTTAATGCCATTTGATCCGTCCTTTGTCGGATGATTTTCAACTCTTGATATGTACTTTAAATGATAGTAGATATGTGATAGAGCTATTTGATTCGGACAAATAAATCGATTATTGAAAAACACCTCTTCAGAGGTGTTTTAAAATTTACTCACTCCCATTCAAAGAAATCAAATCATCTCTGGTAGGCATTCCATCGCCAGCTCTAGTTTTAATCAAATGCTGAGAGTTAAACAAACTTCGAATTCTAATATTGAACTTGGTATAATCCAAAGCGTCTAACGTCTCAGGAACAGTATCAAGGTATGCGTTATACAATTCCTCATTGGTCAGCTTCTTCTTCTCAGTTAATATATCCAAAGCAATTTGAGCCACAGGATTCAATCCAGTCTCAGAAATACGATTATCAAATCCAAGTGATTCAATAAGAGTCTTCTGTTCATCAGTTGCATATTTGTAGAGTACCTGAATGTCTTTACGATAATCTTTCAGACGATCCACGATTTGCTTTTTCTCCTCCTTTGTTTGGGTAAGTAGTGTTTCTTTTTCAGTTAAAAGAACCTGATCTGATTGAATACTCTCTAAGAGCTGCTCCATCGGGCTTTTTTCTTTTTTTGCCATTTTTAAATTTGATTTTGTGTTTTACATATATTTCTCTTCTTGCCAGACGGTCTTTGATCTATCAAAGCCGCACCACAAGTTATTTTGATCGAATCCTCGGATGGATAATTCATAGCGAACAAGCCGTTCCAATGGAACTTTGTGTTTGATTCTGAATTGAAGTAATTCAGAATCAGTTACAGCAAAGAGTCCTGTTATCCGCTCCCAATGAGGAAGCGGAGCAATGTCTCTTCGTATTTCCTGAATATGCCAGTAACCCATTTCTCTATACTTCCTTGTTAAAGCATAAGTCTCTGGATTCTCAAACTCTTTGAGTATGTCAGAGGAGACAACGACATAATCATCATCAGGGCCGTGTCAATTACAGAGAAGGGATTGACTTCGTCTCTTCTGACAAGAAAGTTGAGCCAGACTGCCTCATCTATAGCTTTCGTCATATCCTTCTGGATACAACAGTACCGTGTTGTTTGTTGATTCATGTATTTGTGTTTTTAAAATGAACTTGGAATAGGGAAGTCTTAGATTGGGTAGTTAGCCGTTAAAACTTCTGTTTTTGTTTTCTGCTTTGTGCCTTTGACATTTGCAGCAGAAATGCGCGTTTCAATAGCCTTGGTATACCAGCCACACTTGGAAGTGTATTGATTCAAAATTTCTGATGGATAGCTCGAAAGCAAAAACTTTCCATCAAGCTGAGAAAGCGTACTCAAGAGATCTCTAAAATTCTCTTCAGAGTACCCTTTATAATGCCCACAATTAGAATTGAAGTAGGGAGGGTCAACATAGTGGAAGGTATCTTCTGAATCCCTTGACTTCAAAATCTTCAAAGCGTCAGAACATTCTAATTGAACACCTTCAAACCGATCTTTCAATTCAGGAGTGAGAAGTAATTTCTTGTTCTCCCACCCTTGAGCTTTCGTCCCTTTCTTGTAGCATCCCCATGAACCTATCCTAGAACTGAATCCTTGATTTGTTAGAACAAAGAATGCCCAGGCTCTATTCAATGAAGAAAACAGATGTGGCAACTCATACATACACAGCGCTACTTTGTAGATGACTCGTGAATAGGAAGTAGTGTCAATTTTCTTTTTTAGAGCTTCAAAATTGCAGGAAAGTGCATCATAGAAATTGATAATAGAAGCGTTGCAATCGTTAATTATTTCAGTCTGAGCTTTTTCTTTTGCGAAAAAGACGGCTAATCCTCCTGCAAAACTTTCGGTATAGATGGTGTGTTTTGGAATGAGTGGAAGAATTTCTTTGAGTAATTTTTGCTTGCCTCCGTAGTAAGTAATCGGGGTCTTCATAGGATGAGTTCTTCTTAAACAAGTAATGGATACTAGTGTCAGCACTGAAGGCTCTAGACGCTTTTCCGTTAATCATCATTCTGAGATAAATTCCAGTATTGGGAAGATTGGTAAAATCATGCGGATCAAATCGCTCGAATTCTTGAGCCATAATCTTAGCGTCTGAAATTCCCAATCGAAAACAAACAATCGTTCCAACATTTCCGAGGATTGCATCACGAACTTTCGAGGAAACCTGACTCAAATGCTGATGAGCAATCACCAGACCAATTCGGAATTTCCGAATCTCAGACAAAATCACACTCAGAAGGTCTTCATTAGTGAAGTTTTGAAACTCATCGATATACAAGAAGAAGGGAACACGCTCTTTTTCTGGCGTATCAATCCGTGAGAAGGCTGCACTTGCAATAGTCGTCAGTAACAAACTTCCTACAATCTTTGCAACGTCAGTTCCGACAGCGCCTTTGGCAAGGTTAATCATAAGTATCTTCCGATGATCCATGACTTTTCTTAGTGAAAGCTGATTTTTGTTTTCAATAAAAATCCTTTTGATAATTGGATGAGTGATAAATCCACTTGTCTTAGAAAGTATTGGTGCTAAATCACCTCCGCGATACAGAGGGAACTCCTGTAGCCAAAACTTCTTGATATCTTCATTGACAATGTTTGGTATGCACGAATTCCTATACTCTTCATCAAGGAGAATCTTGTTGATACAGCTGAGGTCAGCATAGGGCTGATCTAGAAGAGTCAGAATTACATTTCGAAGAATGTGTTCAATCTTCATCCCCCAAGCACTTTTCCAAAGTCGTTCAAAGACACTCAGGATTGAGCCACAGACAAGCGACCTTTTTTGATAGGGAACTTTCCGAAATGGATTGTATCCCCATGTTGTATTTGGGTTCGTTAAATCTAAATAGATCAAATCTTTTTTGCGTGACTCAGGAATGACAGCGGTAATATCTCGAATAGCATCACCGTGTGGATCGAAAAAACAGACTCCTTTGTTATTTATAATATCCTGTATGATCTTTGTTTTAAGGAGTGTTGATTTTCCAGTTCCAGTTTTTCCAACGATATAACAGTGAAAAAAGCGGTCGAGGTGACGGATGCCAAATTCTTTACGAGCTGATCGAAAATTTGTCCGAGCGAAGTATGTAATAGACACACTAAAAGAAGGGAATAGATGGGTAATGACTTTAGATTTATTTTATGATGATTTTAGGAGAAGTGTGATAGTGTCCTGCACTAACACTAGTGTTTTTATTGAAAGGGTATAGACCTGTATACATTGATAAGTATATCATTTTGGGTCATCCGAATCAACTCATAGTATGAACCAGACCTTAGAAATTAAAATAACGCAATGACTTGCCAAAGAAAACACGGTGATATATACTTGAAACAGAACTAAATGATTGAATACTAAATATACTCGTTGGCCGAAAGGCTCATTCTGACACCAAACCAGAATTGAAGGAACAACGGAGAACTTCTTAGCTATACTAATGGCTATGTAAATGACCCGCTGATTCCTTTGGCGGGTCTTTTATGTATATGAACCATAACAAATCAATAGAATTACAAGAAGCAGCCAAACAATTTGTTGATTGGAAAGCGAGCCATATAAAATCAGCACATACCAACTACTATCACAGCTTGCAAAAGCTACAAAGATTCATAGGATCACAAACTTTGATTTCCGAGGTAACTCTTGAAGATATCCTTAAATATCAAGGTTATTTGAAGGATTTAGGATTATCAGCTACAAGCATTCATCAGCATTTCACCATACTCAAAGTTTTCATGAACTTCTGGCATGGCAGAAGGCAAGTCACTCTTAATCCAGTGGAGATACGCATCCCGAAAAGGGTCAAACGAATCCCAATCAATGTTGAGGAGCATGAATTTAGAGCGATGACAGAAGTTCTAGGAGAGGATGACATTTTTGAACTCCAAAAGAAGCTCGCGATACATATACTTTGGGATACTGGAATGCGGATTGGTGAGCTTCAAATGCTAGACCTGAATTTGATTAATACTGATCTACCAAATGGAGGGGGAATGCATTATACGGAAACTGAAAAAGTACTTCAACAGGATATTATTGTTTGGAGTCCAGTTACAAACCGTCTAATGAAGAAATTCATTGAAGTCAGAAAACAGTACCATCATGTGACATCCTATCTCTTTGTTTCCTTTTATCCTCAATCTATGTATTCTGGCAAGGGAATTAGTCAGCAATCCGTGAATAATTGGGTCAGAATAGCTTGCAAACGAGCTGGGATTACAAGAAAAATAACGGCACACAGTTTTCGTCATGGAAAAGCACACTACATTTTCGATAGAGGGGGAAGTGTATATGATGTTCAGCAAATACTTCGCCACACAAACTTAAATGCATCGTTGTGGTACTTGCGTATGAACAAGCAGCGAACCATTGAACGTGCTGAGAAATTCTTCTCATTTCACGATGAAAATGCCAATACCCCACAGACATACGCACTTGCCAATGTTGCCTTTGGTGACCGCAAGGTTTATAATTCCCAGTAGCATAAAATATCCGTATATATCTGCTTTAATGACGATTTCATTATTACAAATTCGATCATTTAGTTGAGCTTGATTTTCTTGTCCACCTTCAAAGTCTGGACAAGAGAAACCTTGCTCAGGTTGGCACAATGTGTATAAGACCAACCTGAGCTAATAACGAGCTAAATTGTCAAAAAGGCATGTAAAACAAGGGTAATTATGCTAATTACCAAATAAATATAATTAAATCATGCGCTACTTCAACATCTGCTCCAAGCGGACGATCACCACAGCAAACGGTGACAAAGACCTTTATCAGAAAATAGGATTTATCAAGACAAATAGTCCAGAATCAGACGATCTCTGGTATATGCAACTCTATCAGCACCCAGAAGCTGATTATCATGTTTTCCCTAGCACTGGCGAAGATTTGCCAGTGATTGAGTAGATATGAAAAAACTGAATAATATGACACCTATACCGAACTCTATGTTCGATAGGTACTTTGCTGAACTTAAACCTACTGAGGCAATCATCATGCTTATCGTATTCAGACAGACTATTGGTTGGATTGACTATGTCACCAAGGAAAGGAAGAAAAAGGATTGGATATCCTTCTCTCAATTCCACAAGAAAACGGGATTCTCAAAAGCGACAGTCTCTGGGGCTATTCAAACTCTGGTCGAAAAAAGATTACTTCTCGTGTCTGATAACGATGGAAACCACTTACTCACACCACAATCACGCTGTGGAAAAACCAAACTGTTTTTTGAACCTTTCTTCAAATAAAGTTCAAAATTTTCCTGTCAACGGTTCAAAATTTGAACGCTACAAAAGAAACTATACAAAAGAAAAAAACAGTTCAATTTTAAGACTAGCTGAGGACTATCAAGAATCTATGCAACCACTCAGAGACCAGTGGAGAGCATAATAGAATTAAGGAAAATTCTTAGGAATTTTCTCACTGGAATTTGAGTTGTCTTCCATTGTATAGGTAGCTCAAATCTTCAGTTGAAAAGGGTTTTCTTTTCTTCAGATACTAATTGTAGAGAGGAATAATTTGATACAACTAAATACTGTGATACAATGCTTTCCGTAAGAGCTTACACCCAGATATTATTTATTTAAGTATTGAAATTACTATGAAAACTATTAAGTTTTATAATAAAGCGAATGAAGATTTTAAATCACCTGGTGACCCTGATTGGAATGTGGTTGGGCATATAGAAATTAATGATGACAATGAATGGTCTGTTCATTTTTATATGTTTTCACCAGCAGAAGGATACAAAGCAAGACCAGATGAAGGACAGCAGCTACCAGAGATTCAATAATTGCACAAGTTGATATGTAAATAAGTTGCAATTAAAATGTAAATAGGGAGTATTTAAGCCCCTATTACGAAGTCAGATATTATTGAGTACAGATAAAAAGGTGTCACCTACATTTACATTGTTATATATATAACTATCGGCTAAGAGGCACCGCCAGATCGACCTTACCTGCTCAAAAGGCGGGTAAGGGAGGTTAAATTGCAGAGTTTTTCTATAGAAATTTGGCTTCTCTGATTTTACGTTGCATCTCTTCAATCGAATAACCAAATTTATTCTTCTGCGCCATTAATGCTCCAATCGGAGTTCTGGTTAGTAGATGATTTAATTCGGAAGGATTTAATTCAGATAATTCGTCATAATTACCTTGGATATATATTTCCGTAGCGAAAATGAACTCGTTGATTGTACCAAGTACTTTTCTGTTATTGTTGGTTCGATGAAATGTAGGATTGAGGGCAGCTTTCATTTTAAAAATAAACGCTGGCTCAAAATTGATACCATCAAACTGTATCTGCTTCACAAACCGTTCAAAGAAAAGATCATGAAAATTAAGCATATCTTTTTTCAGAATATCAATAAAAAGTAGTGGATAATAGGTTTGATCATTGACAAGAATCAAGCATTTTCTCCCTTGTATTGGGAAGACATGAGCATTCCAGTTCCCAAGCGGAGTGTTTTCAGAAGCTACTTCTCCAATATGTTCTTTTCCTATAAGCTTCTCCAGTTTTTTGGTGCAGAAAATAGTAGTCATCTGATTTTATTTAGTCGGCTTACTTAAAATGTCTAAGTATTCATACAAGACAAATAATCGATTATACCTGTCACATTTCTAGAGCTCGCTAGGCTATCCCATCTTTTTTTGATTTCTTTCCTTAACTCTTCAATGTTTTTTAATTGAGATGATTCTACGTTTTTCGAATTCATGTATTTCAAGTTTAATCGACAAGTTAAAATATAGCAGACCATATTTTAACTTATGACCCGGATCTATTTCACTAGATTGGTAAGGGAAGTTAGTCTGTTTTGTTATCCAATCCGTGATATGTATTCTCTGAAAGTTTCTTAATGGATTTAATGTGATCCTTGCTATCCAGAATGGATAGCTGCTGATGAGCAATTGTTTTCAATTGCTTAAACCGACCTTCCTTCGGCAGCTTTTGACCGATGAAGAGTGAGTTGAGATTTTCTAAGTTGGACAAGACAATAAGTTCATTGATACTTGCAAAATCTCTGATATTCATTCCTTTTTTAGTATGTTCTGTATTGGCCTCTCGCCAGTCTTTGGCTGTACAATTAAAAAGGGCTATGTTTAACAAATCTGCTTCTTCGGCATAGGCAATCCACGCTGAGTCTTTAATGTAATTCTTTTTGGGAATGATGTGGTTTTTGATAGCGTCAGTATGAATGGTGTAGTTTGTCTTAGCAAGAATACGCTGGACGTTCCATTCAAGATTATACTGATTACTTTCAATTTCTTTCAACCGTTGAAATTCTCTGATAAGAAGAAGCTTAAACTTTGGACTTATCCATGCTCCGAACTCGAACGCAATATCTTTATGAGCATACGTCCCACCATATCTTCCAGCTTTGGAGATGATGCCAATGGCATTTGTCTTCTCAGCCCACTTCTTTGCTGAAAGGTGAAATCTATTAAGACCAGCCTGATTTTTAATTCCCTCGAATTCGAGGGAATTAAAAATTGGGTTATTCAACTGCTCCCAAATACCTATAAACTCAATAGTGTTTTTGTTTCGTAACCAATTTTCAATTACTGAATTTCCTCCTTCTAAAGGACGAATCATATCAGTCAGGCTAATGTAGTCCTGTCCATTCTGATCGACTAACGAAATCGCAACATCCTCTATTTCTATTTTTTTTGTTTTAGCCATGTGACTAGTATATCTTCAGGTAAGTTATATTACCAGTAAAGATAAGGTAAAGAGCATACCTAGTTCGACTCCGCCTCCTTCAAAAACGCATCAATCATCTGCTTGACCATTTCTTGTTTTAGTTCTGGTAATTCCTCCATTTTCTTGAACTTGTCTAGTATAGACATATCCTCCACGGTATATGGCTTTAATAATTCATAGGTTTCTACCTCAAGAACAGTAGCTAACTTGTCCAAAGTGTCTACTGTCGACCCTTTTCCCTTCTCTATTCGAGAAACAAAACTTTGATCTAAACCTAATTGCTCTGCTAGAAATGTTCGTGTCCATCCTCGGGCTTCTCTGAAGCGCTGGATGTTTTCTCCTATGATTTGAATAGTATTCTTCATGTTTATTCTGTTCAAATATATTATAAATATGCTTAAAAAAGCATGTTTTTCTTTTGACTGGTTAATTTAACATGTATATTTACACATAAATCAAATGTAAAAGGTGCATAATACCCTATTTTAGAATAGAGACTTGAATAAAAAGGAGAAACACATATTAGAAATAGTTCACGATCACCATCTCCGATTTGAAGGTGAATCAGGAATCTTCTCTGTAATGGGTGGGCTTTCTTTCGATTTATCTTCTCTCCGAGCATCAGTGCATATCGCATCATCTCATACCCATAAACAGCGACTGCGCTTGGATTTGTATGACTATGCTCAAGTACAGCGTTCTTGTGAACACCTTTCAGAATTGTATGGATTCAGTTTTACTGCTTTAGAACAGGACTTTTTGCGATTAACCGATCTTTTAGAACAGTACCGAGAAGAACTGTATAAAAAGGAGTTTGTACCAGAAACGGCTTCTACTCCACGACTTGCATTGATTATTGAAAAGGAAACGGTGGAGTATTTGAAGTCTTCAACTCTGTTGTCAGATATTCAAGAACTTCTATTAAAAGCAGGGATTATTGGAGAAGACATTACCAAACTGGTACTCTTCATTATTGCCAGTAGTTACAAAAGTGACACTCTACTTTCTGGACTTGTTTCTGGAAGTGGTGCTCAATACATTATTAATACTATTGCTGAGTGTTTCCCACAAGAGGAAGTAGTCAAGCTCTCTAGAGTTACCAGCAAATCGCTCTTTCATTACAAAAAACAGGAATTGGATAACAAGCTCATCATTATTCAAGACTTTGACCGATTGGATAAGATTGCACAGAAAGCCTTTTCTCAGTTAAAATCGCAAGGAGAATTAAGTAGTTCAGTGACGGGAAAAGACCAGTGGGGAAATCCATTAAGTAGAATACATACAGTAAAAGCTCGCTTTTCAAGCATTGGTACAGGAGAATCTGAGACCAATCTCAACCTTTACACTGATGAATCCGTGGAACAAACAGAACGTATTGCTTCTGCTTCTATTACCCAAGTCGAACAAACTCAAGCACAAGGAGCGTTGCAAAATATGATGCGTTTACTAAAGTCCGTAGAGGTGGTCAATCCATTTGAAACTCAAATTGCTCTTGCTTCTCACCTTCCTCATGTCCGAAGTTTAGGAAAACAACTCAGGCAATTTGTAAAGCACATTGCTTTTCTGCATCAGTACCAAAGAGAATATGACGAAAAGGGAAGAATCATTGCTACCAAAGAAGATGTGGAGCTTGGAGAATATTTATTCACTCATATACTCCATGCCAAGACTGACGAATTAAGTCCAAAACTGAGGAGTTTCTTTGAAGAACTTAAAACATATCTCAAGAAAAAATCAAAAGAAGATAAAGAGACTTCATTTATTCAACGGGAGATTCGTCATGCCCTGCATATTTCTCGGTCTGCATTGCACCGATATATTCAAGAGTTGGTCTCTTTGGAATATCTGGCTGTGATTGGGGGTTCTAAAAATAGAGGACTTCATTACACAATTGTCTTTTGGGATGCTCCAAAACCTCTGGCATCCCACCGTGTCCCAAATGCTTTGGGACACCAGAATCAAGAACTGACGCGAGTTGTATCCATAGCGTCCCATATCCCAACAAGTTGATGTGCATGGGTGATTTGACATATACGAAACTGTATGAAGACTATGAA
The DNA here is from genome assembly GCA_965224545.1 of Flavobacteriales bacterium. GTDB lineage: Bacteria > Bacteroidota > Bacteroidia > Flavobacteriales_D > Sanyastnellaceae > ASP10-05a. The sequence continues at coordinate 92,127 of CBDCZM010000002.1, forward strand.
AAATTGGTTCGTCTAAAAGATTACAAAACAGGGAAAGGATATTTCTATACCTCTGCCATTTCTGAATTCTTTGATTTCTTGAAAGTTTCTGGCTATTCCACCTTTCAAATTACAGGTCAAGATATGGCCAACTATTTCCATTACTTAAAAACAAGACCAAACAAAAGGCGGGGCGGAACATTGTCTGATACTTCGGTCAATCATCATCTGTTTGCCATTAAAATTCTTTTCGATTTTCTCTTAGATGCTGGAAAATTTACTGCTTTGCCACTCCTACCCCGATACATCAGAAGAAAAGGAGAGCCACTTGAAGTATTGACTGTTGATGAGATGCGACTTCTTTATGGAGCTTGTACCACTGCTTTAGAAAAAGCACTTGTCAGCGTTGCCTATGGCTGTGGACTACGACGGTCTGAAATACAAAATCTTGAATTTACGGACATCGATTTAAAAAAGGGGACTCTCATTGTTCGCAAAGGCAAGAACAGTAAACGAAGAGAAGTACCGATGTCCGATATGGTAATCGAGCATTTGAGAGAATATATTGATCGAGAACGAAAATCTGACTACCTCAATATCTACGCACTCTTTGTATCAGCAAAGAGAGTCGCCATGTCTGGAGAAACTCTGAACAATACGATTAAAAAAATTATCTCAAGAGTTCCTGTATTACAGAGCAAGAGCATTTCACTACACACCTTACGAAGAAGCATTGCAACGCATTTAATAGAACAGGGGGCAAGTGTTCACTTTGTCAAAAACTTCTTAGGGCATTCCAACATTGATACTTCACAACTCTATGCATTGAAACGAAAACGAAAAACAAGAATCCAATGACCTATCTCAACTACCTGCAACAGCAACACACTCTACAAACTGCCAAAAGCTATATGCGTGTGATTGACCATTTTCTCTTCCATTCCCCGAATAAAGATCAGAGTAGCTATGAGGATGTGTTCAATTATCTCGCAGATCACAATCTCAGAAGCGGAAGAGTTCTGGCAGGAATCAAAAAGTATTTCGATTACCTCTTAGAAACAGGAAAGAGAAGCACTCATCCTTGTAAAAGTTTAACCATTTCCAGAACTCCAAAACCAGTTCAGTTTCAGGAGCTCTTTACCAAAGAGGAACTGGAAAGGCTTTTAGAAAGAAAAAGCAGATACAAAAGTTTAGAAGTCAGAAACAAGCTTATTATTTCCTTTCTAATTTATCAGGGATTAACTCCAGCCAACCTTATCAATCTTAGAGTAAAAGATATTGATTTAGAACAAGGAAGTATATATATCAAAGCAACACAAACTATTTCCAAAAGAACACTCGAACTCAAGCCAAAGCAGATCATTTTATTGCAACGCTATTTTTCTGAATACCGAACAAAAGTGTTAAAGCAAGAAACAGAGGCACTTTTTATCGGACAACGAGGAGAAGCCTATACGGTATGTGCTATTGGTGGAATGTTAGACCCACTAAGAATTCTATTCCCCAACAGAATTCTCAATGCAAAAACCATTCGGAAAAGCGTTATTACCAATTGGCTCAATGAAGACAACTTCCCTGTAGATGATGTCCAACTCATGTCTGGACAAAAGTGGCTCTCCTCCACAGAAATATATATCAAACCAAATATGGAAGACCGAAGAGAGAAGATTAATCAGTTTTGGGCGGTGTGAATGAAACGATGATGAGTAGTTTATTATCATATTTGCAATCTTTCAAAAACCACATCAACTTGAAGAACGTATCCGTATATACTCTTAGACTTCTTGAAGAATCAGAAGGAGTTAAATTCTTATTTGAAAGTAAGGGAGAAAAAGTGTATTGAAAGTTGTAGAATATATCCCAATCTATCAACAGGATGGTAGAACGATGTACAATCTTGGATTTGGAGATTATAGAGCAGATGGGAAGTATTTAGATGGGGTAAACACCAATAATGGAGATGTTTATGAGGTATTCAATACTGTGCTATATACTGTCCAAGAGTTTTTTCAAATGCGAGAAAACGATGCGGTTTATGTGACTGGAAGTGACAGCCATGATGCTTTTAGGGAAACATGTAGAACATCTTGTCGTAAGAATTGCAGTGATGTTTGTAGAAATTTTAATCGAAGAATCAGAATTTACAGCAGTTACATTGACAGAAACTTTAAGGATTTAGCTCAGAATTATATTTTCTTCGGGAGTACTAAAGAAAAACCTTTTATGTTTGCACAGTATGTTCCGTACACAGAATATCACGCAATTTTGGTTCTTAAGAAGAAATAGACTAACTTTAAGTGAGTTTCAACGTAAATTTGTAGTATAAATGGATAAATCAGTAAAAATTATACCCATGTCCAAAGAGGCAGAAGATAGAATTTCAGTTCTTGCTGAGGAATTGAAAGGTAAAGTCTTATTCCCTGAAAAAGTGGAAGAGGCAAAAAGATCTATTAAAGGTCTAAAATCATTGCCTATTTAAAAGAAATCTAGATAACAGAAAATATTAAAAGCCCTTATTACGAGGGCTTTTTTGTTGGTCAAAATCTTTCTATTTCATATCTTTATATTCCCTAATGGGATGTCTAAAACTAGAATATCAGAGAGAGGAATCTCATTTAAAAATTGTTCATTGCAAGATTGAAAAAGAAGAAAGTTGTGCAGGAGTTTACCGTTTTGGCTTCCAAGGACAAGAACAGGATAATGAGCTCAAAGGAAATGGAAATTCTGTAAACTTTAAGTATAGAATGCATGACCCTAGAATTGGAAGGTTCTTTGCTGTTGATCCTTTATTTAGAGATTATCCTTGGAATAGTCCTTACGCTTTTAGTGAGAATAAGGTAATTCATATGATTGAGCTCGAAGGCTTAGAAGCTGTCACACCTGGTCATCCTCGAATTTTAGAGAATGGTGTTGCAAGAATAAAAAGACAGGACGAGATGGATATCTTTGATGAAGTTCAAAGTGTTTATACTGGTCTTTATCATAGTACTACAAGTCTTAATGGTGAAAAACCAAGTTATGCTGAGAGCATTGTATTATTCAAGGCTGCTCAGGAGTTGGTGTTTGCCAAGTATGGTTTAGATGTATATGTTGAAGTTGCATCTTATTTGACTGCTGTAGGAGCACTTAAGAATTTCACACAAAAAGGGATTAAAAAATTATTAGGGGAAGCGAAAAAGCTTGGAAAAAAGAAAGGTAAAAACTTAATAGATGAGATTGTCAATAATCCTTATACTAAGAAAACTAGAGGTGATAATTTAAAATCCAAAAACTCTTATGAGAAATTGATAAAAGAACACAAGCAAAAAGTCAAGGATATAAGAGAAAGACCAATGGAAGTCATTAAGCCTGAGAAATTAAAACAAATGACTAAGGATAATCCTTCAAAAGAAGTGTTACAGGAAAGAATTCAACATCAAGTTAAGACTATTGAGCAACAGATTAAGAAGCAAGAGGGAGAATTAAATAAAATAAATGAGGTATTAAAATATCAGGAATAGTATAATGGAAATATCTTTAAAGGAAATAGAACTGCTTTTTAAGCTCGTGCTTGAAAAATTAAAGTTTGAAGAGGTCGAAAGTATCTCAATTGATGAAGACTTATATCAGATTATCCCAACCGAATCTTGGAGTATTTACGCTAAAGATGTTGAAATATTGACAGGGTCTTTGTATGATGATATTGAATCTCTTCAGAAATTATTGGCAGATAAAAATAGACCAACAACATTTGTAGATTTGGATCGTTTGTCAAGCCTTTTAAGGGCAATAAGTCAGAAAATGAATCCTCCTGATTGATGATTAGTGAAGGATAGTGTACCAGATTATAAGGCATTCTCTCCACGCTAACTGAGAGCATTTTTTTATTAAGTTCCGCAGAGCTACACACCATAAAAAACATACTCTGCCTACGCTTCTGTTCCGTTCATCCGTAGCTTTCCACGAATGCCATTCTGCTGGTCTACGCTCACAGAATGTCATCCGTTCGCTACTTCGAGTTAGGCGCGCCTGCAGATCGTTCAGGCTGGTTATTTGGTTTGATTGCACTACGTGCGGTAAGGTATAACCAGTGTATTCTACATAACTATCCTTCCGTGTTCACTATCGTTCACACTCCCAGTCTAGCACCTTCTCTCAGCTTGCTTTTAGTCGCGCGGCACAAGGCTGTCGCACTTTTAAGATTGTTAGTCATCCATATCATCCAGCTGTTGTCCTGTAGTTTTAAGATACAGTCTCATATTATGCTGAAATGCTTTACGACTATTAATTTGAGTTCTCATAGACCCATCCTCTTGAATAGAAATATCAATCAGATTATTTTCTATTAGATCATTGAGTTGATCTTGAGGGATTAGAGGTTGATTGCAGACGTATTTGTCACCATATTTTTTGTAGAGATTTCTTTGGGCTTCTTTTTCCCAAATCTCTCTCATTTCCTGATCGTGTTTTTCTCTGTCTACTTCACCACTGGACATTTTCAATTGAACCTCTTGAGCAAATTCCTCATCTTTTTCATCTAAAGAAAAGAAAGCACATTCTTTAATGCCACATTCAGCAGACATATCACAAACACAAGCGTGAATACATACATCAGGGATCAATGTGTTAAAAGGGTGTGTTTCTGGTGGAAGGAGTTTGTTTAGCTTCTTAGACCATTTGTGAGGACAGGAGATGAACATTGTTAAGCTAAATTTTGGACTGTTGTTTTAAATATGAATCCATCTAAAAACTCAATTAGCAACTGTTTTTTGTTTTCAGGCATCTTCTCAATTTTTTTGAATTGATTAAGAAGACGTTCATCTTGTAGATTGATGTTGGCTTTGTCACTTAATGTTCCATTCATTAGAAAGTCAGGAGACACTTCTAAGACTTGTGCAATTTTATTTAGTATAGAAGAAGAAGGGTTTGCTTCATTTCTTTCATATCTACCAACATTAGTGTAATGGACATTTACTGCTTGTGCTAAATCTTGCTGTGAAAGTCCTCTTTCCTTTCTGATTTTTTTTATTCTCTCTGATAACGAACTCATGTCTAGCGATAATGTTTTATTCACATTCAAATGTACTGAAAACGCACTCTTTTAGAGGTGTTTTAATAGCGTTATGTGAATAAGTTGCAATATTTAAATGAAAGCAGAAAGACAGTAAAAGGTATGTTTGTAGCGAAAACGCACAAAATTTTAATTTTCAACAAAATGACCATACAAGAGATAAAAGACGGCTTAGACATCATTGATTTAGGCGAACACTTGGGTTTAGAGATCGATAAGAAGACAAAAAAAGCGAGATGCTTCAATCACAATGACAAAACTCCGAGCCTACAGTTCAGTAGAGACAAACAGATTTGTACGTGTTTTGGTTCTGGATGTAATCTAGGCACACAAGATGTGATAGGTTTAACCGAGAAGTATTTAGGGTTAACCACTCATGAAGCTTTGAAGTATTTAGAAACCACTTTTTTTGTTTCAGATGGACATGAGGAAATCTGGGAGACCAAAAAGTTAGAGAGAGTTTTAAGTAAACAAGAGGATTACGAGGGGGAAGAAGTCAAAGTAAACTTCCGCGACCTTCAGGAGAAAAGTCAAAGGCTCGACTACGGAAAAGATTTTGAGCAGATGCAGAGCAGTTATCTATCGAGTAGTCTAGCCAAGAAATATGCAGCAGAGAGAAACCTAGAGGCGAACAAATTAGAACTGGGCTACAATGCTTATAAAAGTTCCAAGTTCGATTATTTACGAGGCTGCTTGATTTTTCCGCTGAAAAACAAAACAGGACACGCAGTGTCTTTATATGGGAGGTCAGTGCAGTCCAAATCCAAGAGCAAACATTTTTACACCAAAAATCTACAAGGCCTATATCCTTCTTATCCGAAGCCAGAAACAAAAAGACTGATCCTCACAGAATCAGTAATAGATGCAGCCACATTATTAAGTTTAGAGGAGCCTTTAGATTATGAGATACTGGCTTTATATGGAGGAAATGGTTTTACTGTAGAACATGAACAAGCCATAAAACCCCTATCCAACCTAGAAGAAATCATCTTGTTTTTAGATGGTGATTTACCAGGGCAAACAGCCAGTAATAAATATGCCAAACGCCTTTCTTTGGAAACAGGAAAAAAAGTAAGCATAGTCCAAACCCCAGAAGGAACAGACATTAACGAATTGTCCCAATCACACACGCACAGCGTGTTTAATCAATTATTGTCAGAACGAGTAGAAATCAGCCGAGTACAACAAGAGGTTAAAACAGTACGAGACATCCAGTTAGACTTAACCAAAGGCAACAGAATCCTTTACAACACCCAGACGGCCAGTTATCAGATCAAGGGCGGAATTAAGAAAGACCTAGACAGTCTAAAAATCACACTGGAAATCAAAAATCCAGAAACCCAAAAAAGCTTTTGTGACAAAGTAGAGCTGTATGAATACAAGCAGCTAGAGAAATACTGTAGAACAGCTGCAGAAAAATTAGGATTAAGAAGTGATTTACTAGAGCTCGATCTAACAGGGTTAATAGAGCTACTGGATAAATACAGGGAGGACAAGAAAAACTCAGAAGTAACAGAGCTGGATGTTCCCCGATTAACTTCTGGAGAGAAAGTCGAGCTGATAAAATTTGGTAAGCAAAAAAATCTGATGGGAGCGATCAATGGCTTGATCGGAAAAAGTGGAGTGGTTGGAGAGAGTGATAATCGCCAGTTTTTATTTGTAGTGGCGGTAAGCCATCTGATGAAAAAGCCACTACAAGTAGTAGTTCAAGGAGGTTCAGGCAGTGGGAAAAGCTACCTAATAAAGAAAGTATCCTACCTAGTACCGCAGAAACGGGTAAGGCGTTACACCCGATTATCAGAAAAGAGTTTTTACAATTTTGGTGAGTATGATCTGTGTAACTGTTTGATTATAATAGAAGATTATGATGGGATGAACGAAGAAGTAGAGTATGCATTTAGAGAACTACAATCCAATGAAGTGCTGGTCTCAGCGGTTAGCGGAAAAGAGTTCGAGAACTCAGAGATACAAACCAAAGACAAAATCGTACGAGGGCCAATAGCCAGTATGGTAGCCACCACCAAAGGAGAAATCTACCACGATAACAGTACCAGAGTATTTTTTATCTCAATAGATGAGAGCCCAGAACAAACCCAAAAGATCATCGACTACAAAAACAAAAAAGCCAACGGAGAGATCAAAGAATCCGAAGAAAAACAATCAGAACACTATCTACAAAATTTCGTGAGTACCCTACGCCCCTACAAAGTCAGAAATCCTTACCTGAAACAAATCACTCTACCCGTACCACACAAAGAACTCAGACGATTACACGAGCTATTAGAATCTTTTTGCACCCAGATCGTACTGATCCACCAACACCAACGAGAAAAGACAGCAACAGGAGAATTAGTAGCAACAAAACACGATATGGAACTGGCCGTACGACTCATGTTTGACAGCATTGTGCTGAAAGTAGATGAGTTGAACGGCCGTCTTAGGCAATTCTACGAGGAGTTAAAGCAGTATGTAAAGAAGCAGGGAAAGGACTACGAGTTTATCCAAAGAGAAATCCGTCATGAGCTAGAAGTCAGCAAGAGTCAGCTTCAAAGGCATATGTATCAATTAGAAGAGTACGAATACATCCAAAAGCGAGGACTAGGTAGTAGTGGAGCAAACCGTTATAAAATCATCTATTGGGATGACAACGAAGCGTTAAGACTCCGCATCAAAAAAGACTTAGAACACCAACTAAAAAATCTAAAATGAACCGCTTTTGGGTCGGTTCTGGGTCGATCTTAAAGAGTGAAAATCCAGTAAAACAAGGGTGTTACAAAGAAATCGACCCATGACCCAAGAAGTGAGTATAAGGAGCATTAAAAAAAGAGGATGGAAACAATAAAATTTAGACCCATTTAAAGAGGTTAGGATATGGCAGAAGCACAGTTCAAATGCTACCAAGCTGCCTACAGGAGTTCTTAATGTTCACCAGAAAAAACCTAGATGAGATAAGATCAGAAGACATCCTGAATTACAAGCATCATTTAGAGACCAGAGCCAATAAGAGAAAAGGAGGCAGTTTATCAGAGAGCTATGTTCATCATCAGTTATATGCTCTTCAAACGTATTTTAAGTGGCAACAAGAACTAGGTCACATCATAGAAAACCCCATCAGTGGTTTAAGCTTTAAAACCCCTAAATCTCAGATAAGATCTATTTTGAGCAGAGAAGAAATAGAAGAGCTTTATAGTTGCTGTCAGACCCTACGAGAAGAAGCAATCCTAAGCCTATTTTATGGTTGTGGACTCAGAAGGTCAGAAGCAGAATCGTTGAATCTAAACGATATCAAATTTTCATCAGGCCTGTTGTATGTCAGAGAAGGAAAGAATAAGCAAAGAAGAGCCATACCGCTAAGTCATCGTGTAAAGAGGCATTTATTACACTACTGCCAGAAAGAACGTTATTCAAGAGATCATGAGACAGCTGTTATCTGTAACAGGCGAGGAAGAAGAACCAGAGGCGAAAGCTATAATTTGACACTAAAACACCTCTTGTCTCGAACAGAAATCACTAAAAACATCAGTCTCCATAATTTACGTCACAGCATAGCCACTCATTTACTTCAGGCAGGCTTGTCAGTAGATTATGTCAGAGAATTTTTAGGACATAAACATCTGGAATCCACCCAGATTTATACAAGAATTAGTCAAACCCAATTGGATGAGCTTTGAAGAATACTTGGCTGAACACCATACATCAGGAACAGCTAAACGCTACTTAAAAGAAGCAAAATCCTTCTTTTCTTCAGTAGAACAACCAGAAGAGTCGAGTTATCAGGACATCATGGATTATCTGGGAAGGTTAAGAGAGCAAAACCAGAAAACCATCAACGTAAGCCTAGCAGCGATCAAGAAATATTACAGCTATTTACTAGCTACCAAACAAAGGACAGATCACCCTGCTAAAGCCATCATCTTAAAAGATAAAAGAAGCAGAGATGTTCAGCTACAGGACTTATTTAAACCAGAAGAACTAGAATCATTACTAGAAAGAACCGAGAGGTATCCTCTTCTAAAGAATAGAAACAAAGTAATCCTCTCTTTACTTATTTATCAAGGCTTAACCAGTGGAGAACTGAAAACCCTAGAGCTAAAAGACATCAATCTGGAAACAGGAAGATTACTAATCAAATCCACAACACGAACCAATCAGAGAACTTTAAAACTACGATCGAATCAAGTTTTTTGGATCATGAATTACCTTCATGTAGATCGTCCAAAACTAGTAAAGGTCAAATCAGAAAAACTCCTAATCAGCAAACTCGGAACAGAAGAAAATGGAGAAGGCATAGGCTACCTACTAGAAACCTACAAACATCTTTTTCCCACAAGAAATCTCAATGCTAAAACCATCCGACAGAGTGTCATAACCAACTTGCTAAAACAAGGCAAAGATTTACGAGTAGTCCAAGCTTTTGCAGGCCATAAATATCCTAGTACCACAGAGAAATACAGACAGACTAGTGTTGAAGAGCTTAAAAATGAAGTACTGAAATATCATCCTTTAGATAAATAAACAAAACAAGCTATGCTTGCGCGCAGTGTGCATTACAAAAGATAATGCAAAGCCAAAAGACATTCCTCTTCGTTTTTAAACCCTACTCGCTTTACATTATCCTTTGAAATGTTTTAGACTTGGACAGCTAAGAATCAATCTAAAATTGCTCTGAAAGTAAAGTGAAACAAGCAGAATCCTCAATCAGAGACAAATAACAATCTGTTTTACTTCGCTTTTAGAGTAAAACAAGTGCGCGTGGCTGTAACTGGCCAGAGCTCAAACCCTTTTTTTACTGCGAAGCCGTCTGCGAGTGGAATAAAGGGTGCTGGACTGAGAGTGTGAGGCACGAACACGAAAGGACAGGTATGTGTAGAACACACTGGACTTTCCTTACCGCACGTAGTGCATCTAAACAAAAAAGACCAGCCCGACATGACTCGAAGGCGAGCCAATAATTAGTAGCAGTTCTCCCTTATAAATTACAATCGCAAAGCGACCAAATACGGGATGATAAGGGAGAAAAGTAGCTACGAATGAACGGAACAGAAGCGTGGCGGTGCAGACTGGCAGAGACTTCTGACAGCAAACCCAGTTAGGGTGAAGAGATGACCGCGCTTCCTACAATCGGAGACGTTATATTTGAGCTAAAATTATGTTGAAAATGGATAAGATATTACAGCTTAAAATAGTAATAGAAGATAGTCGACCTGTTATTTGGAGAAGGTTACTGGTGTCTTCTGAAATAACTTTTTACGAATTACACTATGTAATACAGCTAGCGTTTGGATGGGACACCTCTCATATGCATGAATTTGAAGTAGAAGGTCATGAAGAAAAAGGTTACATATTAGAGGAAGAAGAGGAAGAAGAGGAAGAATTATTAGAAGATTTAAGTTTAGGTTCAGTGTTGATTAAAGGACAGAAATTTAATTACACCTATGATTTTGGAGACGATTGGAAACACAAGATAAAGGTAGAGAAAATAATACCCAAAGAAGAAATTAAAGTTTACCCAAATTGTTTGGGAGGAGAGATGAGAGGGCCTTTAGAAGATAGTGGGGGAATCTTTGGTTATCAGCGTTTAATAGAGATTTTGAAAGATACAAACCACGATGAATATGAAGATTATATTGAATGGGTTGAGGATGATTTTGATCCAAAACACTTTGACCTTAAAAAGTTAAATGATCGGTTTATGAAATTTGATGAACTCTTTTCTTGCGAAGATTAGTCTTCTTTTTTTTCTTTCAGATGAAACCTCAGATGAAAGAAAAAAGTATCTTTAAATCTTGTAAATGGGCTGTCTAAAACTAGTACATAACGAAACTCCGAGTCACCTAAAAGTGGTACATCGTTCTTTTTTTTCAAAAGAAAAAGCAAGTGCAGATGTCTACCGATTTGGCTTCCAAGGCCAAGAACAGGATAACGAACTCAAAGGAAACGGTAACTCTGTCAACTTTAAGTACAGAATGCATGATCCTAGAATTGGGAGGTTCTTTGCAACAGATCCTTTAGCTCCAAATTACCCTCATAACTCCCCGTATGCCTTTAGCGAAAATCAGGTTATAGCGTTTCTTGAATTAGAAGGGCTTGAGAAAATACATAATACCGTGGGTGGGTCTTATGCGAAGATATTTCAATTAGCATTTGAAATTGTTCAAGATACAGAGGTTTACCAAGAGCTTACTGAAAGAATGGCTGAGAGACAATCTATGGATATAATGATCGTATCATCTTTCAGTCAAAGAGATTCTGATAGAGGTAAATGGTCTAAAAATGGTAGAATTACGGGGCAAAAAGGAGGAACAATATTAGTCAATGATATTAAACATCTAAAAGCAAAAGTACAGACCAACGACCTCTTGTACGGTGCAATAGTTCAAAGGTCGACAGGGAAAATATATCCAGAATATGCAGAGTTACTAAACGAATCTTTTGCAAAAGGCAACAATGTGTCAATTGTACTAATTGATTCAAGAAGTGCTTCTCCCATGGGGCATTTAAGTGGTGAAGCTAAAACAATAATGAAAGATGGAGTTTCAATTACTGCTGATAAAAATAAGCAAAAGGCTTTCAATGGCTTGTTCGAATCAATTGTACTTGAGATCAGTAAAACCGTTTTACATGAAATAGGACTTCATGCAAATGAAAATTTAATGAATCCTCAAGGGAGAGGGTCAGATATTGATGGACACAGAGATCACTCTAAATATTATGGTAAGAAGAACTATGATAAATTCTTAAAAACTGGTTCGGGAATATCAATAAAGGATTATTTAACTAATCCATCCAATTTCAAAAATACTCAATTCGCTAAAGATGTAAAACAATTGCAGAAATCGATGAAAAAAACGCTAAAAAATGAGACCAAATAGTAATATCATCTACGGTCTAGTTATTCTGGGCTATTTTACTCAAGTTGGCTGTAACAGTTCTGACGAAAATTCACTATTATTTTCTAAAGAGCTTATTCAGAGTGAGTATGTAAATCTTTTGGAAAATGAAAAGTATTTTCATTTTACTTTTCACAAACCTAATAATTCGTGTTCAGATTGTATTTTTGAAAGTGAGTATCTATTCTCTCTGCTTGGAGACTTATCAGTGATTAAAAACGAAGTTTACTATTCTTATGGAGATTATGATGATAAATTCACTCCACTGTTTCATTTGAGTGCTCCCAAAGAAAATCGGCATTTCAAAACCAAAATCTTCAATGGCACGCAATTCAGAGAATTTGAAATACAAGAATTTCAAAATTCTCCGAAGGATAAATATCATATTTTAAAGTTCACTAGGATGGATACTTCAATATCTGAACAATCTAAATATTGGGATGAATTCAATTTCGTCATTTATAACAATCAAATATCTGGGTTGTATATATCATCCAATATATTGCCAGATAGAATAAGAAAAGTACTTTTTCATATCGGTAAGTTTCCTGAATGGGAAGAGAAAAATTGGTAGTGTATCAGATTATAAAGCCATAAATGAAAAAACTGTTTAGTTCTGAAAGTCTAAACTAAAAGGGTATATAAATCAGCCGAAAAGGCTGCCCCTTGTATTTTAGCCGTTCGACACACTCAGTTTTTTCATTTCTGTCGCAGCTACTCTTATCCCTTAAGAACCCAAATAGGTCGCGGGGCGTGTGTTTATTGATAAGGGTTAACCGCTGCTAGAGTTAGCCGTGCCTTCGGGTCGTGTGTGGCTGCGGATCAGTCACGGTTTTTAAGGGCAATCCCTACAAGCCTACAGCACAAAATCTAAAAACCGCGCCAGCTCCTTGTGTGCGAAAAGCACAGGCTTATAAAATCGGCTCTCTCCCTCTGGCTTTCGCTCTGGCCTTTCTTTTCTAAGCCCTCACACTCAACACGGAAGACAGCCACGGACGCAAAAGCTCACACACTTTTTTTAATTTAGATTTTTTTGGATAAAGGTTTTAGAATCAACTATTTCATAAGAAGCTTGAGTCATAGGGTTTGCCTTTAGTAAGTCATCTTTGAAGACCCCAAATACGGAATCTGAATCATACCCTCTTTTCTGTATTAAGCTCAAGTCTTCTTTTTTGGTAATCTTAATAAGAACAAGTAAACCTAGCTTAGCCATATGATTGTAATTCTTGTCAATTCTATTGATAGAATCCTCATCATAATCAGTCATAAGATCATTAAAGTTCCTAGTAGCATAAATAGTAAATTCATGCTTATCATCTTTTACATCTAATATTGGAATAAGAATCGAATGAATGAAAATGTCTTTCCATTCGTAATATTTTTCGTCTAAACCTGCATTATTCATAAGTTCCAAAGGAGTAAGTATTAGTTAAGTAAAATCATAAGTAAGCTTGCCGTGTCTTAGCGTCTCTCAAAAGAGCATCCAAAGTATAAAGAATATGCTCTTTATCTTTTTCAGGAAGGGCATTAAGTTCTTTTAATCTATTTAGCATTGATGAAGATTCAAATAAATTCGAATCTTCAATTTCCCCTAATAAATAACCTACCGTTGTAGCTAAAGATTGAGACATTCTTTTAACGACATCAATTGTTGGTTTAGCTTCATCTCGTTCATATCTACCAATTATTGATTGGTGTACTCCAACTTCTTTAGCTAATTGTGATTGAGAAAATCCTTTTTTCTCTCGTTGTTCTCTTAATTTTTTTCCAAAAGATACCATTTCATATACACTTTGTGCCACTTAAAGCCCCCAAAGTAAAGGGATTTATGGTCATAATATACATATAATGAATAAAAAAGCTATTTAATCATATTACAAATTCATTTAAGTGTACATTTGAGGCGTAAATTCATTTATCAACTATGGTGTTTGAGTTTTAAGCATTAATTATATCGTATAATCATTAAATAATTGTAGTATGCCAAGCAAAAAACTAAACACTACCGATCCACAAATTCTGGTTTATCAGAATGAGTTATTAGAAATCATGGCTTTGGGAGGAATCAAACTCGAAGGACTAGACAGAATGAGAACGACTTTGAAAATCAGTCTTCTTAAAAGTTCCATTCCCCCAGTTCGTCACAATCTGGACTTGTACAATGATACTCAGCTAGAGAAGCTGGTAAGAAAAGTAGCCGAACGATTAGAGATTGGAACCTCTCTTATTGGTGCCACATTATCTGAACTGACTGAGCTATTAGAAGTTTATAGATTACAACGAATCAAAGAAACTCAGCCACAGCCTTATGTCAGTCCTAAACTTAACAAATCAGAACGACAAGCTGCGGAGGATTTCCTAAAGTCTAAACAACTACTGAAAGTCACTAATGAATTGATTGGAACCAGTGGAGTCATCGGGGAAGAACTCAATAGACTCATCATGTATTTGATATTTACCACAAGGAAAACCGAGCAACCTCTTCACATTATCAGTTTGGGTGCTTCGGGGATAGGTAAAACTCACCTTCAAGAAAAAGTCGCTGATCTGATCCCAGAAGAAGACAAAATTGGAATCACTTCCCTATCTGAAAATGCGTTCTACTATTTCGGGCAAAAAGAAATCAAACACAAAGTCATTGTCATAGAAGATTTAGACGGAGCCTTAATGGCACTATATGCCCTTAGAGAGTTGATGAGTAAAAATGAAATCAGAAAAACTGTGGCTCATAAAAACACCAATGGTGAAACTAGAAGTGTCCACTTGGTGGTAGAAGGACCAATTTGTGTAGCAGGATGTACCACTAAAGAAAGTATCTACGAAGACAATGCAAATCGTTCTTTTTTGATTTACCTCGATGAATCCAAAGAACAAGATGAGCGAATTATGGACTATCAAAGAGCGTTGAGTGCTGGTAAAGTTGATCTTGAGAAACAACGAAAAGCAGCACAATTAATTAGAAATGCACAGCGGCTACTAGAACCGATCAAAGTCATTAATCCATATGCGGAATACTTAAAAATCCCTTGCGAAGTATTCAAGCCCAGAAGAACTAATGCCCATTATTTACAATTCATCCAAGCCATTACTTTTTACAAGCAATTTCAAAGAGAACAACAGGTGGATAAAGCTACTGGGGAAATTTATATCCAAACGACATTGGAAGACATCGCAGAAGCCAATGAGTTGATGAAAGAAATACTACTCAGAAAGTCGGATATGCTAAGTGGGGCTTGTAGAAACTACTTTGAGGAGTTAAAACAATTCACAACCTCCAAAACAATCACTACTTTTACCAATAGACAGATAAGCAATTCTTTAAGATTAAGTCTTGCT
This sequence comes from Flavobacteriales bacterium, assembly GCA_965224545.1. Lineage (GTDB taxonomy): Bacteria > Bacteroidota > Bacteroidia > Flavobacteriales_D > Sanyastnellaceae > ASP10-05a. The sequence continues at coordinate 107,382 of CBDCZM010000002.1, forward strand.
ACTGTTAAACGACATCACTTACAACTACTGAATTGCGGGCTACTTAGCTTTCAAAAAGACAAGGAAACCAGAGCCAACTTCTATACCATCACTGATCGTCAGGACTATTCTAAGATGCAAAAGAGTATCGATAGCATCTTTGATAATGTTCTGAAAAAGCTACACCAGCTCAACGGCTCAGTATCGGCTCAACCCTCTATTGAGCCATCTAACTCTCAGAAAGACAGTAAGTAATCATGATCGGCTCAATGGCTTCAAAAAACGGAAGCGACAAGAAAAAAAAGCATGAGTTACTGCTTTATAAATGGGCAAGGTTAACTTCTAAATTACAGCCTTTCTTAAAGTCTTCTAATCCTTATTTGGAAGAGGTAGATAAAATTAAACTAGACATTCATCAAGAGTTGTTGTTAGCGGACATCATACATGCCATCACTCTGATTAATAAAGAAGATAGAACCATAATGTCTGGAAAAATCATAAGTGCTAGGGAAGATGTAATCAATGCGATTCAATTGCTACTACCTGCTTCGTATCGTCTGACCAATAGTAAACTGGGAACGCTCAATAAATTAGAGCAAATTTTTGGAGAAGAACCTTTTACATACCTCCAAGCATGTCAGAAACTCAAAATATCGCACACCAGTTTGAAAAGGCATTTGCAGCCTCTGAAAATGTATCGATTAGTCATAGACTTAGAGTTTAATAGTCAAGGAAAAAGAAAAATGAAAATTATTCCTAGGACTGTAGATGCCTTAAAAGAAGACTCTTCCATTTACAATCAGATGATGGAAGAGTGGGATGACTTTCAAGGATTTACCGACTTAACATACAGAACTTAATAGCAACCAGAAACGTCTGGGCAGCAGCTTCCTCCTTTTATCCTTTAATAAAGCCCGCGCAAAAGGATCATTACCAAATGTAATGTAGGAGGAAGTTACTTTTTTTATCTGAATATTCTCCTCTCCCACGCGCAGTTTGCATTACAAAGGGGAATGCAAAGCGCAATAACCTCCTCTCTTCGATTCAACACCCTACTCGCTTCACATTACCCTTTGAAATGGTTTAGATCATTCTTCACCGTAGAATCAAGCTTCAATTGCTCTGGAAGTGAAGTGAAACAAGCACCATCATCAATCTAAAGACAAATTATCATCTGTTTTACTTCGCTTTTAGAGCAAAATAACTGCGCGTAAGCTGTAACTCCCCTCCGCACAATCCAAGCAATTATAGAAATTACTTCTTCTTTTCTTAAAAATGCTCTGCCGTCGCGAGTGGAATAAAGGGTGCTGGACTGAGAGTGTGAGGTACGAACACAAAAGGACAGGTATGTGTAGAACACACTGGACTTTCATTACCGCACGTAGTGCTTCTAAACAAAAAAGACCAGCCCGACATGACTCGAAGGCGAGCCCATAAATAGTAGCGGTTATCCCTTATAAATTACAATCGCAAAGCGACCAATTACGGGATCATAAGGGAGAATAGTAGCTACTACTGAACGGAACAGAAGCGTGGCGGTGCAGACTGGCAGAGACTTCTGACAGCAAACCCAGTTAGGGTGAAGAGATGACCGCTTTTCCTGTTGCTGAAGATCAATTAAAGAACATAGTAGTTGTTTATATTTGCCTGAAAATGAATTACAAACGATAAAAACTTACGTTATGGATTTAAATGGAACATGGTATAATGAATTAGGGTCAAGTATGACTCTTGTAATTAGTGGGAATAGTATAACAGGAACATACCAAACAGCAGTTGGTAATGCTTCTGGACTTTATGATTTAGTAGGACAAACAGATACAGACAATGACTCTAGTCAGGCTATAGGTTTTGTCGTTGTCTGGCAAAACCAGTATGGCAGTTCAGACTCTGTTACTGCTTGGAGTGGTCAGTATCAAGTTGTTAATGGTGTAGATACTATTGTTACTACTTGGTTACTGACGCAAGAAACTGATCCAAGTGAAGATTGGTCATCAACATTAATTAATAAAGATGTTTTTACTAAAACTCCCCCTACAGCAGAAGAAATTAAACAAAGGCGTGCTAAAGGGATTAAATCTTCCCACCCAAATTTAAAATAGAAACACCTCTATAACTATAGTTCTAACATTAAAAGGATGACTTCGCTCATCCTTTTTTTTATGGCTTTTCATGGTAAAGACTATGAAAATCAATACATTTAGAACTATTATAAATGGGTTGTTTGGCATTAACATATCAAGAGGAAAGACCCTCATTACGAATTATTTACAATAAGGACAAGGGAGGAGATTTAGAGAAAAACGATGTTTTTTTAGAGGTATGCCAGCAAAAAAAGGGGTGCGCGGAAAAAAAAGGTTGTAGTTCGTACCGCTATGGATTTAACGGTAAAGAGAAAGACCCTGAAGGCTTAGGGGGCGGAGGTTCTACTTCTGATTATGGGTTTAGAATTTATAATCCACAAATTGCTAGGTTTTTGAGTGTTGATCCTTTAACTGCTAGTTATCCTTGGTATACGCCTTATCAATTTGCAGGAAATAAACCTATTGCAGCAATAGATCTTGATGGATTAGAAGAGAGGTTTACATTTTTTAGTCCGATTCAAACCGAATCCGTTCAAAAACTTTTAAATGCAACTGACACTGAGGTTATCATGATTAGATTTTTTATGGAGTACGCTAAGAATAATCAATTTGTAGATGATAAAGGAAATACCTCTGATTGGTTTCCTGAAAAATTAGCAAATTCAGGATTTGGTACTTTGTCATTTGATGCGGCAGGAGCATATGATGAAGTTCCGATGCGTTCATTGACTGGGCAAATGACAATTGATCTTTATGGGACTTTTGTTGACAAAGAAGGTGTGATTTCTCAGGAAATCATTGGTTCTGTTACTATTACAAATGAAATGGAGGATTTCATTGAAAAAATTGAGCCAACTTGGATTGATAACCTTGTGGAAGATTTGTATGAATGGGAGAGGAATAATGGAGCAGATTTAAGCCCATCTGAAAATGGAGGAAGAGAAAGTGGTGGAAGAGGAGGCAAAGGTGGAGTCACTTTAATTAAGAATGGTTTTAAATCAGACAAAGATGTTTACTGGACACCTGAATGGGATGATTTTAATGATGGAGACACTGCATGGTTTGATTATCTAATGAAATATTCTGCTGACCCCGAACAAGTAAAAGAACATATGACAGTAATAATACATAAAAATGATTCTTTATATGGAATTGAAAAAATTGATGCTAGTACTTCTGGTTCCTCGAATGCTGGAAAACAAATTGATGAAGAAACTATCCCTAACTATAAATAGAATACAATTTGGTTTACTGTTAGGGCTTACCCTAACAGTAGTTATCTTTTCAGGGTGTGAAAGACATTATGATGGTTGGATAGTTTCAACTAATGGTCATGTTTCAGATTCTTGTTATTATGAAAATGATACTCTGAATGGTGATTGCTTCCGAATAAATTCCTTGACTGGACAACGAACAAAAGAATCCTATAGCCAGGGTGTTCTAAATGGGTATCAGTATATTAAAGATGTTGCCAATGATGAGAGTATAAGAAGGTACTATAAAAACGGTATTTTAATGGGTAATAGTTACACTAAAAACAATTCTGGGGATTTAAAAAAATTCATTTTCTATTATAACAATGATACTCTGACCAAATGTTTTTATGACAAATCTAATGGCAAAATAGTTGACTTTGAGGGTAAATCTTATGTCAAAATATCTCTTAAAGAAGAAGATCTTCATCAGGGAGATACATTGATATTAAATGCTCATTTAATTGACATTCCACATACTGAAACTTCAATTTGTTGGGAGCATTCTGATATTGGAGATTCTATTGTTCTTAAATGTTATGAGAGAATTGAAACGTTTTCACCTTTTGTTTTTGTAGAAAAAATGAATGAAATAGGTGACTTCAAAAAGAATTTTTTCTTCTCCGTTTTAGATACAATATCAGAAGAGATTGTCGCAGAATATAGGTATGAAGCAGACTATAGGGTAAGGTGATAGGGTCATCTGAGAGAAAAATGCTTAGTTCTGGAAGTCTAAACTAAAAGGGTATAGTGAATCAGCCGAAAAGGCTGCCCCTTGTATTTTAGCCGTCCGCCACACACATTTTTCTCTCAGCTGTCGCAGACTACTTTTAACCCTTATCATCCCAAATAGGTCGCAAGCGTGAGTTATTTATAAGGGTTAATCGCTGCTAGAGTGAGCCGTGCCTTCGGGTCGTGTGTGGCTGCGGAGATGTCACAGTTTTTAAGGGCAATACCCTGCAATCCTTCTGCACAATACTAAAAACTCCGCCAGCTCCTTGTGTGCGAAAAGCACAGGCTTATAAAAACGGCTACTTCGCACAGTCCCTCTCCAACGCCTTACTTTTCTAAGCCCTCACACTCAACACGGAAGACAGTCACGGAGGAAAAAGGAGACCCTCTTATTTTCAAAGTTCAAAACGCGTTTAGAATCGTTTTAAGGGCTTTTTTCTGGTCAACCGATAGTTTGTCTAGCTTCATGGCTAAAAGTCCAAGTAAAGGGTGTGAATCAGATCGTTTTTCCAGTCCAGCCAAATGATCAATAGAAACATCGAGTGCTTTCGCCAAATTAATTACCGCGTAAATACTGGGAGCAACTTCATCGTTTTCCCAACGCATGACATTTTTGATACCCACATTGATGTTTTTACCAAGGGCACTTTTGCTCAATTTCTTGTTTTCTCTTGCGGATTTAAGTCTAAATCCGAATGTTTTCTTAGCCATAAAAAGTTTTTTTAAGTTTTTTTTCTTCTACAGCCCTTTAAAATAAGGGGAAAACAAATATAGTACATATCTGTCTATTGACATATGAAGCAAATATGTCCAAATTAGCGGAAAGTTAGAAAAACATAAACTATACATAAATGTCCAATAAACTAAATTTTACCTGCCCTGAAACATTGATTTATGAAAATGAAATTTTACACCTTACAGTATTAGGCGGTATAAAACTGGAGGGAATGGATCGAATGCGAGCGACCCTGAAAATTTGCCTCAGAGAGAGTTCAGTCCCTCCAGTCCGCCACAATTTAGATCTTTATAACGATACTCAGCTAGAGAAGCTGGTGAGGAAAGTAGCCGAACGGCTGGAAATTGGTACTAGTGTCATTAGTGCTTCGTTAGCTGAATTAACCGAGCAGCTTGAAGCATACCGTTTACAACGAATCAAAGAAACCCAACCACAGCCGTATGTAAGTCCGAAACTCACAGTGGCAGAGACCAAAGAAGCCATGCAGCTTTTAGAATCCCCAGAGCTATTGCAGAAAACAAATGACTTGATCGGACAAAGTGGTGTCATCGGAGAACTTGGGAATAGACTATTGATGTATGTCATTTTTACCGCTAGAAAGCGAGAAGAGCCTTTACACATCATTAGTTTAGGTGCTAGTGGCGTAGGTAAAACTCATTTACAAGAAAAGGTAGCCGAGCTTATTCCAGAAGAAGACAGAATAGAAATCACCAGTTTGTCAGAGAATGCCTTTTACTATTTTGGACAGCGAGAGATCAAGCATAAAGTCATTGTGATAGAAGACTTGGACGGTGTACTGAGTTCCCTTTATCCTTTACGTGAGTTGATGAGTAAAAAAGAGATCCGTAAAACCATCGCTCACAAAAACACCAATGGAGAAACGCGCAGCGTTCATCTGGTGGTAGAAGGCCCGATCTGTGTGGCTGGCTGTACCACTAAAGAAAGTATCTATGAAGACAATGCCAACCGTTCCTTTATGATCTATCTGGATGAATCACCCGAACAAGACGAAAGAATTATGGCCTATCAAAGAGCAGTAAGTGCTGGAAAGATTAATCTAGAGGAGGAACAGAAAGCAGTGAAACTCCTAAAAAACTGTCAGAGATTACTCGAACCTATCCGAGTAGTGAATCCATATGCAGAATACTTAAAACTCCCTAAACAAGTGTTCAAACCACGAAGAACAAACACCCATTACTTGCGATTTATAGAAGCGATCACCTTCCTACATCAACATCAGAGAACCAAAAAAGTAGATGAAAATACAGGAGAGCTTTATATCCAAACCACACTGGAAGATGTGGCAGAAGCCAACAAGCTATTGAAAGAAGTACTACTGCGTAAGTCTGATGAGTTAACAGGAGGGTGTAGAAATTACCTGGAAGAGGTGAAAAATTATCTGAAACGAACCAACAAAAAAGAGATTATAAATTTAGAACTCCGTAAAGAGCTTCGGGTCAATCCAAATACTCAGAGAGGATATAATCAACAACTCATAGAAGCAGGTCTTTTACAGAAGGTAAAAGGAGAAAAGGGAAAATCATTTACCTATCAGATAGCAGATGAAAAAGAATACACTACCCTTAAGTCTAAGATAGAGAGTGCCTTAGACGAATGTTTTACCAAGCTCACCCGTTTGACCTGTTTAGACCCGTTTAACGAGGATACAAAACGTGTTAACTCTCAGAAAGACAGTAAGTAATCATGACCTGTTCTCACTTTCCAAAAAAAGGATGCGCGAAGAAAAAAAAGAAGGAGTTACTTCTTTATAAATGGGCACGATTAACTGCTGAATTACAGCCTTTCTCAAAGTCTTCTAATCCTTATCTGGAAGAGGTAGATAAAATTAAACTAGACATTCATCAAGAGTTGTTGTTAGCGGACATCATACATGCTATAACTCTGATTAATAAAGAAGATAGAACTGTAATCTCTGGAAAAATCATAAGTGCTAGGGAAGATGTAATCAATGCGATTCAATTGCTACTACCTGCTTCGTATCGTCTGACGAATAATAAACTGGAAACACTCAATAAATTAGAGCAAACTTTTGGAGAAGCACCCTTTACATACCTCCAAGCTTGTCAGAAGCTCAAAATGTCACATACCAGTTTGAAAAGGCATTTGCAGCCTCTGAAAATGTATAGATTAGTCCAAGACTTAGAGTTCAACAGTGAAGGAAAAAGAAAAATGCAACTTGTTCCCAGAACTGTAGATGCCTTAAAAGAAGACTCTTCCATTTACACTCAGATGATGGAAGAGTGGAATGACTTTCAAGGATTTACAGACTTAAGATACAGAACTTAATAGCAACCAGAAACGTCTGGGCAGTAGCTTCCTCCTTTTATCCTTTAACTAAGCCCGCGCAAGCTTAGGAGCATTACAAAATGTAATGTAGGAGGAAGTTACTTTTTTTATCTGAATATTCTCCGCTCCCTCGCGCAGTTTGCATTCCAAAGGGCAATGCAAAGCGTAATCACCTCCCCTCTTCGATTCAATACCCTACTCGCTTCACATTACCCTTTGAAATGATTTAGACCTTGAAATCTTCAATTGCTCTACAATCCAAGTGAAGCTCTACAAATCATCAAACAGAGACCAATTACACACTGCTTTGCTTGGATTTTAGAGCAAAATAACTGCGCGGTGGCTGTAACTCCCCTCCGCACAATCCCATCAATTATCTAAAAAAAACGCGAACCGTTCCGCGAATTGAAGGAGAGTACTGTATGCAAATAGGGCATCGCCCTGCATACAGTTATGTGTGTAACACACTAGGACTACCAGTCTGCCGAAGGCAACAAAAAAGAGTTCTAGCTCGACTGATCGAGAGGTGAGCCCATCACTAGTAGCGATTATCCCTTATAAATTAAGAATCGCAACGCGACCTACTAGCGGGATGATAAGGGATAAAAGTAGCTACGACTGAGGCGAACGAAGGGGTGGCGGTGCAGACTGGCGGAGACTTCCGACAGCAAACCCAGTGAGAGAGAGCCGATGACCGCTTTTCCTGTTCTACTACCTCTTCAATCGAAGACAAAAAGCCCTAAAGTATAATACCTCAGGGCTTTATCAATCGTTGCAACATCTAAACAAAATAAAAGATGTAACAGTCCAAAGTAACGACTTTTTGCTCTAAAACACTCCAGGGCAAAAGCATTTAAAAAACAACTGTACTCATTAATAAATTTCTATAGTCTGTGTCAAAAGCCGCTTTCATTCTCTTGTTTTTCAAGCTAATTTTAGCTGAGCTTTCTTTTTTGGGTGTACGACAAATTTCACAATTGCCAGTTTGTAATTAAACTATTGGTTTTAAGAGTTTGTTTAAATAACGATTAAGATTATGTTTTTTAATAAACGACAGACATCTATACTATGACAACAGAGACTCCAGTTCAAATTTTCAATAGACTCTACGAAGAATGGAAAAACAATTCCAATCGAATCAATAACGGACATGATTATGAACAAACATATGCAGCAATGATGGAAAAGGTTGGACAAGAAGTTTTACAGAGTAGTGTAGGGGAATTTTCAGAAAACAAAAACTTAAAAAAAAAGTCCAGACCAGTTTTGGAAAAATAGAGATGAGAAAAGACCATCTACTAGGCCAGAGTTCCTCCTCATTTAGCATTAGTAGCTATGCCCAAGAGCTAATGTGTTATGTTGGTCAGCATATGGTTTTTACAGAAGCAGAAGAGCTGTTCTTGAAATTGAAAGGAGTCAGTATAAATGCCAAACAAATAGAGCGTGTTAGTCACTATTATGGAGAGCTTATAGAAGAGCAAGATGCTAAAAGGATAGAAGAAGGAGGTATCCAGAATTATGCCCAAGAGGAACGAGGACAGTTACATTATGCTATGTTAGATGGGTCGATGTTTCTGACACGTGAGCAAAAATGGAAAGAAGTCAAGGTTGGGCGAATTTTCAAAGCCAACGATCAGGTTGAAATATCAAATAAAAGAAACATGATTACAGACTCTCAATATGTAGCCCATCTAGGTACTCATGAAGAGTTTTTGCCAAAATTCGAATATTACCTTGACCAACTTAAGTCATTAGTTATTGTAGCGGATGGAGCAAAATGGATTTGGAAATGGGCTGATGCCATCTATCCAGACGCCACCCAAATACTTGACTTTTATCATGCAAAAGAGCATTTGTGCGAATTTGCCAAAAAGTACTTTGGAAGTAAGAACAAGCGAAGTCAATGGATAGAAGAACAAAGCCAGATTATGTTAGAGGATGATATAGAGATCGTTATCCTAAATTTGAAAGAACTGTCTCCAAGCAGAGCTAAAAAAACGGAAGAAAAAAGGCAACAGCTCATTAAGTACTATAATCGAAATTGTAAAAGAATGCGCTACAATGTCTTTCTAAAAAGAGGCTTGTTGATTGGTTCAGGAGCAATCGAATCTGCTCATAGAAACGTACTGCAAAAACGGATGAAACTAAGTGGTCAACGATGGACTACACCTGGCTTCCAGCAAATCGCTAACCTTCGAGTTGCTTACAAAAGCAATACATGGCACAAAATCAAGGATTTAACAAGAAAAGCCGCTTGAAGGAAATTTGTCGTACACCCTCTTTTTTTAAAACTGTTAATACAATTTTTAATAGGATATTAAAGTTTTCCACTTGATACCCTATTCTTTTTTTAGAAAAGTCTTCTTGAAATGTCACATCGAGGCTCCAATGTAAATTATTTTCAACTGACCAATGTTTTCGAACCCCATTGTTAATTGCTCTTGCAGATGACAAATCACTAATGAAAAACCGTTCATCTGTTGTCATTATTCCGGTTGCTTTTTGAGTAACTTCTGATGTTATCTTCACTACCGAAATTAAATTTTCCCATTTATTAGGGTTTTCTATGTGTTTCAAGTTAGTAAAAACTTCACAAGTTCTTTTTTCTATTCTTCCGTGTCCGAAATCATCTTCAACATCAACACTATCAGGATTTGTCAATACAACTGTATCTTGAATATTACTAGCCAAAGCAGGTTGATTTCCTTTAACTGCAATAATATAATTGGCTTCACTTTTCACAATTTGACTTACAATCTTTGTTTGACACCCCATTGCATCAATGGTAATTGTATTACCCTTTATATCTAACAATTCTAATAATGCAGGTATTGCAGTAATTTCATTGCTTTTTTCATTCACTTTCAATTGACCCAGACACAGTTGATTCTCTGATGCAAAGGCAGAAACAATATGAGGGGTTGTTATTCCGTCAAACTTACCGCCCCTCACTGTTTTACCATCAAGAGCTATAACTTCTCCTTTTGTTTTCACACACAAATGATTAATCCAAGAGATAAAACAATCATTGAAATTCTCAGAATCAAGAGCTGAAAAGACTCTTCGCATAGTATCTATCGATGGAATACCAGCATCAAAGTTTCCATACTGCTTAAGCCAGTAATATTGACTTTTACCAAAAATGTGTATGGTCTCCCATTTATCACAGCCACACATTATCCCTGTTATAACCAATAGCAATATGTCGCTCAAAGAATGGTGGTAATTTCCCGCATCTATTCGCCTTGGGTCTTTTAGAGCAGAGAAAAAACAGGAAAGTGAATTTGTATTAGAAAACGTGGTTTTTCTATCCATCTTTTTCGAATGAAAAAAACGCTTTTCAAAAATACTACTGATTGAAAATTAAAAAATTAAGAACAAAATAAAGGTAATAGACATTATTATAACTGAATTACTATAGCTTTCTTTTCGTTGGACTCAAAAAGTCAAAGCATTGGTTTTAGACATATAAACTAACTTTTTGCATTGTCAAAAAAGAATAATTTGACCTATACTAAATGAGTCGTAATAATGTCTAATGGTTTAAATGCTTTTGCCCTGTAAAACACTCCTATCCAATAGAAAAACATGCTATTTTTAACGACTCATATACATGGGGTGCATTAAATTAGAAATATTAGATCAGGTAAGGGATAGCGAAAGAGCAAAACCGAAACTTTTTTCAGAGGTATGCCAGAGAAAAAGGGTATGCGCGGAAAAAAAAGGAGTTAGTTCGTACCGCTACGGATTTAACGGTATGGAAAAGGATGATGAAATCTCTGGGAATGGGAATTCTTACACTACACAGCTCAGACAGTATGACCCAAGGTTAGGTAAATGGCTCAGTCTTGACCCTCTTATGGCTAAGTATCCACATCAGTCTTCTTATGCAGCATTCAACAATAGCCCAATTTACTTTGCTGATCCTACGGGACTTGAAGGTGAGAATCCTCATGATAGTGATTTTCTTAATTCAGATACTCAAAACAACCAATTAGGTGAATCAGAATGGGTTCCAGTTGTAACAGATGAAGGTGAGATTTCATATGAGGCTCAAGAAGGCGATAGTGCCGAAAGTCTGTCGAAACAGTATGGAATACCTTTAGCAGAGGCTGAGACAATTACGGATACAGAAGGAAGTGACAAGATTGAGGCAGGTACTTCAATAAGTGGAGATAAGGTTTGTGGGGTGACATGTAATAGTATACTAAAGCTAAATAATCTGGATCCTAATACTACCAATGATGACTTTGCTAATCAGCTTGTGTTTGGACTAAGAAATGCTGAGATAAATATTGATTTAGAAAATCAATACATGCAGTTTAGTGATTATTTTTCTGATGTTCCAGGAACAAAAGGCTTAAATAAAATAGATCTTGATGCTACAGTTCAATTTGGTGATTCAGAAATAAGAGTGAATATTAATGGAAATTTTAGTGAAAAAACGAGTGATCATTTTTTAAACTATGATGCTTCTACTGGCAAGTTGGGGTTAAACCCTGAACAGGGAAGTCCTTTTAAGGCTTCTGATCGTAAGTATTATCGAAATTTCATTTGGAATCAGTATAATAAAAAGAAAGGAATGTATCCGTTGCGTGTGATTGCTATAACATTTCCTGCAGGCCACAATTTTTCTGAATATGTAAATCCATAATTAAAATGAAATACAGATATTTTATTCTCGCGATTATATTAATATCCTCATGTATAGTTGACAAGGGGTCGCTAAGTTCAGATTTTCATAGCTGTTTGATGGCTGAGGAACCAGAGTTGGTTGGTTTATATAATCAAATGTGGGATGAATTAAATGATATTTATGACGATCAAAATTTGATAATTGAACTTTTATTAAGTGTTCAAAAAGAAGAAACTATCCCTGAGAACTTGAGTTATAAAATCGTGAAAGAACTGGAGAAGAATAGTCGGGTAAGTTTTCTTTTATCCTGTAGTCTTTGTAATAAAAAATTGCTAGCAGAAAAAAAAGGTAACCTTTCTGAATCCTATTCTGCATTTCGGTTTGTTCTTGAAAAAATGTTTTTACAAGGTGGTTTAAATGTAAATACTGTTAAAGAAGACATGTTAAAAATAAATGAAAAGGACTTTGAAAATTTTTCGCCATTTTATATGTACCTGATATTTGAATCAATTAAACACAATGAGAATAAAGGGTCATCTGAGAGAAAAATGCTTAGTTCTGGAAGTCTAAACTAAAAGGGTATAGTGAATCAGCCGAAAAGGCTGCCCCTTGTATTTTAGCCATCCGCCACACACATTTTTCTCTCAGCTGTCGCAGACTACTTTTAACCCTTATCATCCCAAATAGGTCGCAAGCGTGAGTTTATTTATAAGGGTTAACCGCTGCTAATGTGAGCCGTGCCTTCGGGTCGTGTGTGGCTGCGGAGATGTCACAGTTTTTAAGGGCAATACCCTGCAATCCTTCTGCACAATACTAAAAACTCCGCCAGCTCCTTGTGTGCGAAAAGCACAGGCTTATAAAAACGGCTACTTCGCACAGTCCCTCTCCAACGCCTTACTTTTCTAAGCCCTCACACTCAACACGGAAGACAGTCACGGAGGAAAAAGGAGACCCTCTTATTTTCAAAGTTCAAAACGCGTTTAGAATCGTTTTAAGGGCTTTTTTCTGGTCAACCGATAGTTTGTCTAGCTTCATGGCTAAAAGTCCAAGTAAAGGGTGTGAATCAGATCGTTTTTCCAGTCCAGCCAAATGATCAATAGAAACATCGAGTGCTTTCGCCAAATTAATTACCGCGTAAATACTGGGAGCAACTTCATCGTTTTCCCAACGCATGACATTTTTGATACCCACATTGATGTTTTTACCAAGGGCACTTTTGCTCAATTTCTTGTTTTCTCTTGCGGATTTAAGTCTAAATCCGAATGTTTTCTTAGCCATAAAAAGTTTTTTTAAGTTTTTTTTCTTCTACAGCCCTTTAAAATAAGGGGAAAACAAATATAGTACATATCTGTCTATTGACATATGAAGCAAATATGTCCAAATTAGCGGAAAGTTAGAAAAACATAAACTATACATAAATGTCCAATAAACTAAATTTTACCTGCCCTGAAACATTGATTTATGAAAATGAAATTTTACACCTTACAGTATTAGGCGGTATAAAACTGGAGGGAATGGATCGAATGCGAGCGACCCTGAAAATTTGCCTCAGAGAGAGTTCAGTCCCTCCAGTCCGCCACAATTTAGATCTTTATAACGATACTCAGCTAGAGAAGCTGGTGAGGAAAGTAGCCGAACGGCTGGAAATTGGTACTAGTGTCATTAGTGCTTCGTTAGCTGAATTAACCGAGCAGCTTGAAGCATACCGTTTACAACGAATCAAAGAAACCCAACCACAGCCGTATGTAAGTCCGAAACTCACAGTGGCAGAGACCAAAGAAGCCATGCAGCTTTTAGAATCCCCAGAGCTATTGCAGAAAACAAATGACTTGATCGGACAAAGTGGTGTCATCGGAGAACTTGGGAATAGACTATTGATGTATGTCATTTTTACCGCTAGAAAGCGAGAAGAGCCTTTACACATCATTAGTTTAGGTGCTAGTGGCGTAGGTAAAACTCATTTACAAGAAAAGGTAGCCGAGCTTATTCCAGAAGAAGACAGAATAGAAATCACCAGTTTGTCAGAGAATGCCTTTTACTATTTTGGACAGCGAGAGATCAAGCATAAAGTCATTGTGATAGAAGACTTGGACGGTGTACTGAGTTCCCTTTATCCTTTACGTGAGTTGATGAGTAAAAAAGAGATCCGTAAAACCATCGCTCACAAAAACACCAATGGAGAAACGCGCAGCGTTCATCTGGTGGTAGAAGGCCCGATCTGTGTGGCTGGCTGTACCACTAAAGAAAGTATCTATGAAGACAATGCCAACCGTTCCTTTATGATCTATCTGGATGAATCACCCGAACAAGACGAAAGAATTATGGCCTATCAAAGAGCAGTAAGTGCTGGAAAGATTAATCTAGAGGAGGAACAGAAAGCAGTGAAACTCCTAAAAAACTGTCAGAGATTACTCGAACCTATCCGAGTAGTGAATCCATATGCAGAATACTTAAAACTCCCTAAACAAGTGTTCAAACCACGAAGAACAAACACCCATTACTTGCGATTTATAGAAGCGATCACCTTCCTACATCAACATCAGAGAACCAAAAAAGTAGATGAAAATACAGGAGAGCTTTATATCCAAACCACACTGGAAGATGTGGCAGAAGCCAACAAGCTATTGAAAGAAGTACTACTGCGTAAGTCTGATGAGTTAACAGGAGGGTGTAGAAATTACCTGGAAGAGGTGAAAAATTATCTGAAACGAACCAACAAAAAAGAGATTATAAATTTAGAACTCCGTAAAGAGCTTCGGGTCAATCCAAATACTCAGAGAGGATATAATCAACAACTCATAGAAGCAGGTCTTTTACAGAAGGTAAAAGGAGAAAAGGGAAAATCATTTACCTATCAGATAGCAGATGAAAAAGAATACACTACCCTTAAGTCTAAGATAGAGAGTGCCTTAGACGAATGTTTTACCAAGCTCACCCGTTTGACCTGTTTAGACCCGTTTAACGAGGATACAAAACGTGTTAACTCTCAGAAAGACAGTAAGTAATCATGACCTGTTCTCACTTTCCAAAAAAAGGATGCGCGAAGAAAAAAAAGAAGGAGTTACTTCTTTATAAATGGGCACGATTAACTGCTGAATTACAGCCTTTCTCAAAGTCTTCTAATCCTTATCTGGAAGAGGTAGATAAAATTAAACTAGACATTCATCAAGAGTTGTTGTTAGCGGACATCATACATGCTATAACTCTGATTAATAAAGAAGATAGAACTGTAATCTCTGGAAAAATCATAAGTGCTAGGGAAGATGTAATCAATGCGATTCAATTGCTACTACCTGCTTCGTATCGTCTGACGAATAATAAACTGGAAACACTCAATAAATTAGAGCAAACTTTTGGAGAAGCACCCTTTACATACCTCCAAGCTTGTCAGAAGCTCAAAATGTCACATACCAGTTTGAAAAGGCATTTGCAGCCTCTGAAAATGTATAGATTAGTCCAAGACTTAGAGTTCAACAGTGAAGGAAAAAGAAAAATGCAACTTGTTCCCAGAACTGTAGATGCCTTAAAAGAAGACTCTTCCATTTACACTCAGATGATGGAAGAGTGGAATGACTTTCAAGGATTTACAGACTTAAGATACAGAACTTAATAGCAACCAGAAACGTCTGGGCAGTAGCTTCCTCCTTTTATCCTTTAACTAAGCCCGCGCAAGCTTAGGAGCATTACAAAATGTAATGTAGGAGGAAGTTACTTTTTTTATCTGAATATTCTCCGCTCCCTCGCGCAGTTTGCATTCCAAAGGGCAATGCAAAGCGTAATCACCTCCCCTCTTCGATTCAATACCCTACTCGCTTCACATTACCCTTTGAAATGATTTAGATTTTAAGAGCTCATCATAAAGTTACCATTTCGGTAACTTTTGTGTATATTTGTAGTAAATACAGGAATGTGAGAGTAATTGCTAGAAAGACATTAAGGGAATTTTGGGGAAAACATGCCGACATAGAGGAACAATTAAAGGCTTGGTATCGCGAAACGGAGAAAGCCACTTGGAAAAATATTAATGATCTTAAAAAAGAATACCCTAGTGCTAGTATATTAAAAGATAACAGAATTGTTTTCAATATTAAAGGAAACAATTACCGCTTAATAGTAAAGTTCAACTTTGACTACCAAATCAGTTGGATTAGATTTATTGGCACTCACGCTGAATACGACAAAATTGACGCAAACACAATTTGAAATGAACATATCACCAATAAGAACCGAAAAGGACTATAATTTAGCCCTTAAAAGATTAAGTGAAATATTTGATTCTAAGTACGGATCTCCTACTGGAGATGAACTTGAAATAATATCCATCTTAATTGATAAATATGAAAAGGAGAATTTTCCTATTGAACTCCCTGACCCCATAGAAGCAATAAAATTTAGAATGGAACAAATAGGCATGAAACAAAAAGATTTAGCCGAAATAGTAGGGTTCAAAAGTCGAGTAAGTGAAATCTTAAATAAGAAGCGTAAACTTACATTAACTATGATAAGAAAATTAAGTGCCATTCTTCATATTCCAACAGATGTTCTAATTCAAGATTACTAAATAAAGTCAATCTTAAATTGCTTTACAATCCAAGTAAAGCAGCACAAGTGGTCAATCAGAAACAAATAATCCTCCGCTTTGCTTGGATTGTAGAGCAAAACATCTGAGCGGTGGCTGTAACTCCCTACCGCACCATCCAATCAATTATCTAAAAAATGCGAAACCGCCTGCGAATGGAGGAAAGGGTGCTGGATGCAACTAGCGCAATGGCGCTGCATACAGTTATGTGTGAAACACACTAGAGCTACTTCTAAAAAAACAACTCGCAGCTATAGCCCTTTCCGACCCGCAGGTGAGCCTAACCATAGTAGCGGTTCTCCCTTATAAATTAGAATCGCAAAGCGACCCAATACGGGATGATAAGGGAGAAGGAGTAGCTACTACTGAACGAAACAGAAGGGTGGCGGTGCAGACTGGCAGAGACTTCTGACAGCAAACCCAGTTGGGGTGAAGAGATGACCGCTTTTCCTTCTACTACCTCTTCAAGCGGAGACAAAAAACCCCGAGAGTTCTCAATTCTCAGGGCTATTATTTAATCACTTACCATAAGCAACTAAATGAAAAATTACTACAGTAAAAATAGAGATATAACGAATAGATAGTCAATAGAAAAGGTGTTATTTTTAGGGTGTTGAATAAATGGGCTGCATTAAATTAGAAATATTAGATCAGGTAAGGGATAGCCAAAGAGCAAAACCGAAACTTTTTTTAGAGGTATGCCAGAGAAAAAGGGTATGCGCGGAAAAAAAAGGTTGTAGTTCGTACCGATATGGCTTCCAAGGTCAGGAACAGGATAATGAACTGAAAGGGAACGGAAATTCTGTCAACTTTAAGTATAGGATTCATGATCCAAGATTAGGAAAATTTTTAAGTTTAGATCCTCTTGCAACTAGCTATCCGTGGAACAGTCCCTATGCTTTTGCAGAAAATAGAGTTATTGATGGAGTTGAATTAGAAGGAAGAGAATGGGATGTATGTATACAGGATAATGCAACCACAGTTGATGTCCATCTCATTGTAAGTACAGGTGAGGGTGTAGAAGCTCTTTTGGGCGATCAATTAGGAACGTATATGGATGCAGTGGCGGATCAACTCAATAAAACACTATCAGATTCCGCAGATTCTGAGTTCAATGGACATTTGTCATATACCCATACAGATAGATTTGTTAGTAGTGCTGTTGGTGTAATGCCAAGAATAAATCTCTATGCTAATAGGCACAGGGAAGGCTTAACGAAAGACGACTTAGTAGTCGCGGGAAGTACTATCGGAGACAATATTGCCATAAATATGTATGACAAATACAACAATGTTGTCAGTCCAGAAATGTTTGCTGAAGATGTTGTCCATGAATTATTTCATACTTTATTATTGGATCATCCCTTTGAAATGACACAGACAGATGATTCAAAGCTTATAAAAGTTGATAATAAGGGTAATTTTGAAACTACGGCAGATACCCATGAGAACATATTATATAATATCATGAATTATGGATCAATATCAATTGATGGACAAAATCTTGGTGAATTATGGGAAACTCATAGGAATGATTTGTTAACACCACAACAGGTTGGATTGGTTGTGAAGAGAATCGAAGTTACTAAAGATAAAGAAATTAACTCGATGCAATACTCTATTCTTCAGGTTGGAACTCCAGTGGAGAGTAAAGAATCATCCGATGACGATTAAATAAAAAAAAGATAATAGACATTATTACGACTTATTTAGTATAGGTCAATTACTTTTTTTTTACAATTCGAACAGTTGGTTTATTATGTCTAAAATCAGTGCTTTGAATTTTTGAGTCAAGCAAAAAGGATACTATAGTAAATAAGTCGTAATAATGTCTAATGAAAAGTTTTATAATTATACTAGTGTTAAGTTAAGTTTACTATGACGTAATATTTTCGTATTTTCATTAAAAAAATGATGAGATACAGGATCAAACTAAGTCAAGAGGAGGTTATTAGGCTTCGGGCAATAATTAATAAAGGATCTCATAGCACAAAGACGTATCGTACGGCTTACATACTATTAAATTGCGATGTTGGAGATTACTCAGAGAAGGTAACTAATGCGCAAATCAGTAAAGTATTAAAAGTAGGGATGCGCACAATAGATAGGGTAAAAAAGAGATTTATTGAAGAAGGATTTGAAGCGGTGCTTGAGAGACGTGAGAGTTCGCGAATATATGATGTAAAGATAGATGGAGATGTAGAGGCTAAGATTGTGCAATTATGTTGCAGTGAACCCCCAAAGGGTTTTTCTAAATGGTCATTACGCTTATTATCAGATAAGATGGTAGAATTAAATTATGTAGAAAGTATTTCTCATGTTTCGGTAGGGAATGTTTTAAAAAAAATGAACTTAAACCTTGGAAAGTCCGTGGCTGGGTAATTCCTCCAAATAAAAACAGCGAATTTGTGGCTAACATGGAAAGAGTTTTAGATGTTTACAAAAGACCTTATGATATTGATTACCCAGTAATTTGCATGGATGAATCCCCCAAACAATTAATTTCATCAGCACAACCTTCAACACCAATTAAACCAGGTCAAGATGCTCGAGTAGATTACGAATATCTCAGACACGGAATGGTTAATATATTCATGGCAAATGAACCTTTAAAAGGAAAACGGATCGTTGAAATAACAAAGTTTAAGACTAAAAAGGATTGGGCAAAGTTTATAAAGAGAATAGCTGATGAGTACTACCCAAAATCAAATAAGATAACCTTGGTAATGGATAATTTTAATACCCATGTCGCTTCTGCATTTTATGAAACATTTGAGCCTAAAGAAGCTAAAAGGCTATGGGATAGGTTTGAGTTTATCTATACACCTAAACATGGAAGTTGGCTCAATATGGCAGAGATTGAGTTACATGTACTAAATGGTCAATGTTTAAACAGGCATATAGATACCATAGAAAAAGTAAAGGAAGAGGTCAAAGCTTGGCAGAACCATAGAAATAATAAAGAAGGCACTATAAAATGGCAATTCACAACAAAAGAATCAAGAGTGAAATTAAGAAAACTATATCCGTCAATTAATAATTAACTTAACACTAGTCACTTTTTTAGGATGTAACATAGGAGCAGAAGAGACTACTCCCTGTACTTTATCTGACATCTCAAATGACAGAAAACAGAATGTATACCTTGAAACAGATGTAATGCCAGTATTAGAAGGTAATTCTGATTGGATGGTAGAGTTACATCAAAAATACCTGCCGATTTTTTAGTTTTTGGAAAAAATGAATTAGTTCAAGGTACTTTTTCAGTTGGTTTTATCGTGGACAAGAAAAGTGTTATTAAAGATGTTGTAATTACCGATAAACTCAAGTCAAATTATACTCCTAAGGAGAAAAATCTGCTAGAAATTATTGAGAATAGTAATTTAAATTGGAGATCTGGGAAGTGTAATGGAGAGAATGTAAATGTAAGATTGATCTTCAAGCTTAGACTATAAGGTCATCTGAGAGAAAAATGCTTAGTTCTGGAAGTCTAAACTAAAAGGGTGTAGTAAATCAGCCGAAAAGGCTGCCCCTTGTATTTTAGCCGTCCGCCACACACATTTTTCTCTCAGCTGTCGCAGACTACTTTTAACCCTTATCATCCCAAATAGGTCGCAAGCGTGTGTTATTTATAAGGGTTAATCGCTGCTAGAGTGAGCCGTGCCTTCGGGTCGTGTGTGGCTGCGGAGATGTCACAGTTTTTAAAGGCAATACCCTGCAATCCTTCTGCACAATACTAAAAACTCCGCCAGCTCCTTGTGTGCGAAATGCACAGGCTTATAAAAACGGCTCTTTCACACTGGCCTCTGCTCTGGCCTTCCTTTTCTAAGCCCTCACACTCAACACGGAAGACAGGCACGGAGGAAAAGAGAATTATCTAGTTTGTTTCCAGTCATCAGAATCTTGAGCCATTCCATAAACAGAAATAATGATGATTTGATTACCATCTAAAAAATAATGTACTCCGAACGGGAAATTTTCAAGGAAGCTGATACGAATTTTATCATATCTGATTTGAAGTGATTTAGGATCAGCCTTTATTCTAGTAGATTGTTTGCGAACATCTTTCAAAAAACGCTTACCAAGTCCTTTAGATTTGTTTTCATACCATTTAGCAGCTTCAGAAATATCCTGTTTAGCTAAGTCAGTAGTAGATAGATTATAAGTCTTTTTCAATGTCGTCTAGAGCTTGGTCAAAGTCAATCAGTGAATTTGTAGTATCATCAAGTAAAGACAATCTTCTTCTTGTCTCTTGTATCTGCCATTCAGGAATTAATAAATCTTCAGACTTGCGCAGGTAAGCAGCAAACTCTTCAAACTTTTTGACAATATCTTCTTTTTGCAAACTCAACATTAACTGAGCTAATGATATTTTTCTTGTTTCTAGACTCATGAGGCGTAAGTTCTTCTGTTTTTAATCTCTCTGATTACAGCATCTAACGTAAAATAGATTTGGTTCTTTTCTTGTTCAGCGAAACTTTTAATATCCTGTAATCGCTCAATCATTTTGGGATCTTTCAATAGCTGATCATCTTCTGTCTCCCCTAAAAGATAACCTACGGTCGTTTCCAGCAAATCAGCCAGTTTTTTAGCAGTGTCTATAGAAGGGTTCATCTCATCTCTTTCATATCTGCTGATAACAGAAACAGAAGTGTTTAACATTTTAGCAAGCTCCGTTTGTGAAAGCTTCTTGGACTTTCTGAGAACTGCTATTTTTTTACCGAAAGAAATCATCTTTAAAAAACCTTAAAGGGTTAAAAAAACCCACTATTTACGGGCTTTAGCAAATATACAAACCTTAAAGGAGAAAATAAAACCATTAAATATTTGCTCGATTGGTTTGATCAGATTAATTTTGACCGAATAAGGTTATAAAAAATCTTTTTATCATGTCAAAACAAAAACTAAACACTACCAACCCTGAAAGCCTGATTTACGAGAACGAAATTTTACAATTAACAGTATTAGGCGGTATAAAACTGGAGGGAATGGATCGAATGCGCGCGACCCTGAAAATTTGCCTCAGAGAGAGTTCCATCCCTCCAGTCCGCCACAATTTAGACCTTTATAATGATACTCAACTGGAAAAACTGGTGAGGAAAGTAGCCGAACGGCTGGAAATTGGTACTAGTGTCATTAGTGCTTCTTTAGCTGAATTAACAGAGCAGCTTGAAGCATACCGTTTGGAGCGGATCAAACAGGCGCAGCCTGTCTCTTATCAGCCAAAACGACTTACTGCACCAGAGACCAAAGAAGCGATGCAGCTTTTAGAATCCCCAGACTTGCTTGAGAAAACAAATAACTTGATCGGACAAAGTGGGGTCATTGGAGAACTTGGTAACCGACTGTTGATGTATGTGATTTTCACCGCTAGAAAACGTGAAGAGCCTTTACATATCATCAGTTTAGGAGCCAGTGGTACCTATCTCAACTACCTACAACAGCAACACACCCTACAAACTGCCAAAAGCTATATGCGTGTGATTGACCATTTTCTCTTCCATTCCCCAAATAAGGATCAGAGCAGCTATGAGGATGTATTCAATTATCTCGCAGATCACAATCTCAGAAGCGGAAGAGTCCTGGCAGGAATCAAAAAGTATTTTGATTATCTCTTAGAAACAGGACAGAGAAACACACATCCTTGTAAAAGTTTAACCATTTCCAGAACTCCAAAACCAGTCCAATTTCAGGAGCTCTTTACCAAAGAGGAATTAGAAAGGCTTTTAGAAAGAAAAAGCAGATACCTTAAATCCGCAGGTCAAAAAAAGAAGAAACAGAAAACCCCTATAAAACTAATGCTTGAAGGACTTTCTGATTCAGAATATTTTCACCTAATTAGGTGAAAATACCATTGCAGATGAAAAGTACAATTTCAACCGAACAAATCGGTTCTTTTGGAGGGCTTAATTTTATTTCAAAGCATTTTACAGATCTTGGTCTGGAAAAGTTGATCAACGAACACCTGGGTTCAAGACCTCTTCAGTCACGATATAGTTATGCCGATGTGATTAAAAATCTTTGGTTAGTGTTTTTTGCTGGCGGTGACTGCGCTGAGGATATTGAAGAACATCTGAAAAGAGATTTAGAACAAACCCTAGATGTAAATAGTTGTTCTGCTGACACATTGGCTCGCGTTCAGAAAGGCTTATCGGGAGAGAAAGAGATTTTTGTCAGCAATTCTAATACGGTGCATGAATTTAGTAAGCATTCCAAATTAAATGAACTGAATTTAGATCTTTTACTAAAGACAAAGTCTTTGATTCCTAGTGAATATTATGACTTTGATTACGATAATCAATTTATTCCTTGTGAGAAATACGACTCAAAAAAGAGCTACAAAATGAAGCATGGCTATTTCCCAGGAGTATCTACAATTGGTAGACATATAGTCCATTTTGAAAACAGGAATGGCAATAGCAATGTCAAGTACAAACAAGCCGAAACACTCAAAAGCGCTTACGACCTACTCAAAAGTAGAAACATTAAAATCGACCGAAGTAGAATGGATTGCGGATCTTTTTCCAGCGATATTTTGTCTGTAATTGAATCCAACAGCAAACGCTTTTACGTCAGGGCACAACGATGTGGGGAATTATCAGAGCAGGTCAGACAGGTTGAAAAATGGGAAAGGGTACAAATTGGAAATATTGACGTTGAAGTTTGCAGCATTCTTTATGCTCCTTTTGGAAAAGAGAAGAAGTACCGATATGTGATTCAAAGAGAAACCAACAAGACAGGACAAGCCGATATAGAATTTCAGGATCACTTCATTTACAGAGCCATCATTACCAATGATATAAAAACCATCGATCGGGAAATTATTGATTATTACAATCAACGGGGAGCAGCAGAAAGAATCTTTGATGAGATGAATAATGATTTTGGATGGAAAAATCTCCCCTTCTCCTTTTTAGAAGAAAACACTGTTTTTATGATTATCATGGCAATGTGCAGGAACTTTTATCTCCACATTGTGAATCAAATGGCCGAGAAAGTTCCCTTCATCCAGCCCACCTTTAGGATGAAGAAATTTATTTTCAGATTCGTTGTTGTCCCCTTTAAATGGATCAAAAAAGCAAGGCAAAAAATCTTAAAACTGTACACTGACAAACCTTATCCTCAGCTGATTTAGCCAAAAAAAAGAACGGAAAATCACATCTTGGGATTGGTGGCTTCACCCCTAAAACATAACCTGCTGACTGTAAGATAGTTGTGGTTGCTGGTGTATTTGGCTTGGATTCACATTAATATCAACACGTAATTCCAGCATCACCTCAACCAAAAAGTGACATTTCCAAAGAAAAACTTAGACCCAAACCTCTTTGAGGTGGTAAAAAAACTACCCTGTTAAAGGGTTGTGAAATCAAAATTATGGACCTGCGGATTTGAGGAGATACAAAAGTTTAGAAGTCAGAAACAAGCTTATTATTTCCTTTCTTATTTATCAGGGACTAACTCCAGCGAACCTTATCAATCTCAGAGTAAAAGACATTGATTTAGAACAGGGAAGTATATATATCAGGGCAACACAGACTATTTCCAAAAGAACACTCGAGCTCAAGCCAAAGCAGATCATTTTATTGCAACGCTATTTTTCTGAGTACCGAACAAAAGTATTAAAGCAAAAAACAGAGGCACTTTTTATCGGACAACGAGGAGAAGCCTATACGGTATGTGCCATTGGTGGAATGTTAAACCCACTAAGAATTCTATTCCCCAACAGAATTCTCAATGCAAAAACCATTCGGAAAAGTGTCATTACTAACTGGCTCAATGAAGACAACTTCCCAGTAGATGATGTACAACTCATGTCTGGACAAAAGTGGCTCTCCTCCACAGAAATATATATCAAACCAAATATGGAAGACCGAAGAGAGAAGATTAATCAGTTTTGGGCGATACAGAACAATTAGATAGAATATAGGTAACTTGCGTTACCAAAAACACAAACAAAAGTTGGGTTTTGAAAGAATTAGAAGAAGCACATAGACTTAAAAAAGAATTAGATTCTTTGCGACCAATCTCAAAAGAGAATGAGTTAAAGATTATGCAAAAATTCAGATTGGATTGGAATTATAATTCGAATCATCTAGAAGGGAATACCTTAACTTTTGGTGAAACAAAAGCACTCTTACTTCATAATATAACAGCCAAAGGAAAACCTCTTAAAGATCATATTGAGATTACTGGGCATGACGAGGCTATTAAATGGATTGAGGATGTCGTAAAGCAAGAAAGACCATTAACTGAGACCTTTATTAGAGAACTTCATGAGCTACTTCTCAACGAGCCTTATAAAGTAAGAGCGATTACACCAGAAGGACAACCTACAAAGAGAGTTATTAAGGTCGGAGAGTATAAATCAAAACCCAACCATGTAGTAACTCAAACTGGAGAGACTTTCTATTTTGCAAGTCCAGAGGAGACTCCTGCAATGATGGAGGATCTTCTTAGTTGGTACAGAGATTCTATTTCTAAGAAAGAGATTGATCCAGTTATTTTAGCATCGGAGTTTCATTATAGGTTTATTAGAATACACCCGTTTGACGATGGAAATGGGAGAATTGCAAGAATTTTAATGAACTTTATTTTCATGCAATTTGCCTATCCACCAGTAGTCATAAAATCCGAGGATAAGAAAAACTACTTCCTAGCACTTCAACAAGCTGACGGAGGTAACTTAACTGCATTTATAGAATACATAACAGAACAACTTATCCATTCCCTAAACCTGATGATCTCAGGAGCTAAAGGAGAAAAAATTGCTGATGTAAATGACATTGATAAGGCGATTTCTTTGATGAAAGTAAAATTAGATTCAATTTCAAAACCTTTCAAAACAAATAAGAGTCAGAAAACTATTCTTAAAGTTTTTGATGAATCACTCCTACCTTTGTTTAACCAGTTTTATGAAAAATGCAAAAAACTTGACTCACTATATATATCGACAGATTTTATAATATTTATTGATTCCAGTGGTTCACGAACACCTGATTATAATACCGCAGTACAAAAAGTTAGAGATGAGATAAAAGAATCAACTGAAAGACTAAGCGTACACTATGAATTCAACCATTTCAATAGAGAAGGTTTTGAAGCGTTTTCGCACAAATCGATGATTGATATCACATTTTTTCCAACGGTTTATAAAGTTCAAAATGATTCAGGCAAGGTAGGAACTGTTAATTTTCAAATACCTTATTCAGATAATTTAAGTGTTGAACAAATTCATGAGCTAGTATCTCATTTAGTAACCGATCATACAAATTTGATTGATTCACATTTGAGCAAATCTTAATCACTTTGAAAGTCATTTTGATAATAGCCATTATTACGACTTATTTACTATAGTATCCTTTTTGCTTGACTCAAAAATTCAAAGCACTGATTTTAGACATAATAAACCAACTGTTCGAATTGTAAAAAAAAGTAATTGACCTATACTAAATAAGTCGTAATAATGTCTAATGACTTTTTTTGTTGATCAAATTCCATCTATTTCATATCTTCGAGCTATCCAAAATGGGATGTCTAAAACTAGAATATCATAGAGCAGAATCTCATTTAAAAATTGTTCATTGCAAGGCTGAAAAAGAAGAAAAAAGTTATGCAGGAGCTTACCGTTTTGGCTTCCAAGGCCAAGAACAGGATAACGAGCTGAAAGGGAACGGGAATAGTTTAGCTTTTAAATATCGAATTCATGATCCTAGATTAGGTAGATTCCTTAGTTTAGATCCATTGGCCGATAAATATCCTTTTTACTCTCCTTATGCGTTCAGTGGTAATCGAGTAATTGATGCTTATGAATTAGAAGGACTTGAACCTATAGTAGTCAATGGTACGTTGATGGGTTATCATGTTCAAGCGGGGCAAGGTCCAACTCAAATTGCAGCAGACCTTAACTCGGCAAAAACACAAGAAAAATATGGTTATACGCTAATTGATAAAGTTGATTGGACAGATGTTGTAAAGCGAAATATTGAAACATTTAAATCTTCTGGGAATTATGAATCAAAAGATTGGCAGAAAAACTCTGGTGACGAAGGTTATACCCAATTAGATATCAATGAAGGAGATGCTTTATCTTTAATTCCTACCCAAGCTCTAGATCGAACTGATATCACTTCTCAGGATAATGATGATGATACTACTCCAATAACAAATGAAGAGCGTTCTGGTTTTGGAACAGATGCACTTAGTGTTTTTTCAGATGCCACTGCTGGTGCAGGTGCTGGATTCGCTAAAGTTGGAGGGGATTTTAGATTAACAAATGGAGCTTACAACGGAAACGCAATATCGCCCAAATTTTACCCCAAAGGATGGGGAGGAGGAAGTATTGCACGTATAACGACGTTGTCTTCTGCTGCTGCAAGTAGAACCTTGGGTAGGCTGGGAACTGCTGGAGCTCTTGCCGTTGGAGCATATAATATTAGAAGTTCATATTTAGATGAAGGAGGTGTAGGAATAGAGACTCAAGTCGAAATAGGAAAAACGGCTGGTGGTCTTGGAGGAGGATGGGCTGGCGCAGGTGCAGGCGCCTCTATAGGAGCTTTTGGAGGTCCTCCAGGAGCCTTGATAGGTGGTATTCTCGGAGGTCTTTCAGGTGGTTGGGCTGGAGCTGAACTTGGAGAAGGAACCGTAAAAGCTATTCAGAATTCTGGCACTAATACAACAACTAACAAAAATGAACAGGGAGGTGGAGCCTCTGGTGAGTGGAATTAATATTAAAAAATTGAAAAGAGCTTTAAGTTTCTTATATTATTACTATTTCTCCCTCAATATGATTGGAGTAAAATTGCTTTATTATATTAATCCTGTTTCGATCATAGCTAGAATGAAGTTTAGACATGATCCTGAAAGGCTTGAGAATTATAAAAATGCCTATTTTGGCACTTTTGATAATCCAAAAAATGGGTTAGGAGATTATATTTCTTTTGGAGGGGTATTCATTACTGTTTTCATATTACTGGATGGTATTTCTTTAATCCTTTTAGGTTTAATGGATATTACTATAGAACCTGATTATCTTCTTTTTGTGATTATGTTAATAATTACATATACCGTAATACAGCTTTTGGTATTTAGAAAGAATTATTACCTTAAGCACTTTCAGAAGTTCAAAAAAAGTGATAATACCTTTAGATATATTTATACGACTCTCTTAATCGTTCTTATCATATATTTGAACATCAAAGGATTAAATATTTACTCTCGAAACTAGAAGGTTCTATGTTAAAACAGGAAGAGTTTTAGACGATTGGAGATGGGAAGATTATAGGGTCATCTGAGAGAAAAATGCTTAGTTCTGGAAGTCTAAACTAAAAGGGTATATAAATCAGCCGAAAAGGCTGCCCCTTGTATTTTAGCCGTCCGACACACACATTTTTCTCTCAGCTGTCGCAGACTACTTTTAACCCTTATAATCCCAAATAGGTCGCGGGGCGTGTGTTATTTATAAGGGTTAATCGCTGCTAGAGTTTGCCGTGCCTTCGGGTCGTGTGTGGCTGCGGAGATGTCACGGTTTTTAAAGGCAATCCCTACAAGCCAACAGCACAAAAAGTAAAAACCGCGCCAGCTCCTTGTGTGCGAAATGCACAGGCTTATAAAATCGGCTACTTCGGCTCGGCTCAGCACAAGTCTCCCCCACTGGCTCCTTCTCTGGCCTTTCTTTTCTAAGCCCTCACACTCAACACGGAAGACAGGCACGGACGCGAAAAGCCATCGCACTTTTAATTGAGATTTTGTTGAATAAATGTTTGTGGATCGACTAAAATATATGAGGAATAAGTCTTGGGGAGAGCTTTGAGTAAATCATCTTTAAAGACCGCAAAAACGGTAGCGGAATCATATCCGTCTTTTATCATAACGTCTATTTCTTGAGCATTAGACAAACGAATTAATTTCAATTGACCATTTAAAACCATTAAATTATAGTTCTTATCAATTCGATTTATTGTTTCTTCATCATAAGCATTTTTTATATCAGTATGATTTCTTGTTCCGTAGATTGTAAATTCATGTTGAACATCTTTTACTCCGATCACTGGTTTTAAAATAGAGTGGATAAAGAGATCTTTCCATTCATAATACTTCTCATCTATACCTTCGCTATCAATTTCTTTCTCTGTCATTTGTTTGAGTAATTAGGAATAAGCTTGTCTGGTTTTTGCATGTTGGATAAGTCCATCAATGGCATACATAATACAATTTCTATCCTCTTCAGGTAATTTCTGAATAGCCAATACAGTATTTAGTAGTTTCTGATCGATTTCAGCATTGGTCTTACCTACTAAATAATCGAGAGATACTTCTAAGACATCTGCTATTTTAGAAACTATTTCTATGTTTGGAGTTGTTTCATCTCTTTCATATCTCCCAAGAATATTTTGGTGAATTCCTATCTTTTTAGCAAGATCACCTTGTGAAATCTTCTTTTCTTTTCTGAGAGTAAGTAATCTACTAGATAAACCCATTTCGTCTTATTTATAACAGTTATAGCGTTAAAAACACAAATTTAAGAACCTATTACGATAAAAAAAAACAGAATTAGTTGTATCAATGAAACTAAGTAGTTATTTTTGAATCTTTATAGGGCTTTAAATCGCTAATATAAAACCCTACATAGCATTAATTAAACTAATAAAGATGTCAAAAAACAAACTAAACACTACCGACCCTCAAATTCTGGTTTATAAGAATCAATTACTAGAAACTACTGTACTTGGAGGAATCAAACTCGAAGGTTTAGACAGATTAAGAACGACTCTTAAAATCTGTTTAAATCAAAGTTCTATTCCTCCTGTTCGTCACAATCTGGATTTATACAATGATGTTCAACTGGAAAAGCTGGTAAGAAAAGTTGCCGAACGATTAGAAATTGGAACCTCTGTTATTGGTGCCACATTATCTGAACTGACAGAACTATTAGAAATTTATAGACTGCAACGAATCAAAGAAACTCAACCACAGCCTTATGTAAGCCCGAAACTAACCAAAGCAGAACGACAAGCAGCCGAAGATTTTCTAAAGTCTAAACAATTGCTGAAAGTCACTAATGAATTAATTGGAAGCAGTGGTGTCATTGGGGAAGAACTCAACAGACTCATCATGTACTTGATATTTACCACAAGAAAAACTGAACAACCTTTACACATTATCAGTTTGGGAGCTTCTGGTGTAGGTAAAACCCATCTACAAGAGAAAGTAGCCGATCTGATCCCTGAAGAAGACAAAATAGGGATCACTTCTCTATCTGAGAATGCGTTCTACTATTTCGGGCAAAAAGAAATCAAATACAAAGTCATTGTCATCGAAGATTTAGATGGAGCTTTAATGGCCTTGTATGCTTTGCGAGAATTAATGAGTAAGAATGAAATCAGAAAAACCGTAGCTCATAAAAACACCAATGGAGAAACCAGAAGTGTGCATTTGGTTGTAGAAGGCCCCATTTGTGTAGCAGGATGTACCACTAAAGAAAGTATCTACGAAGACAATGCAAATCGTTCTTTTTTGATTTATCTGGATGAATCCAAACAACAAGATGAAAGAATTATGGATTATCAACGAGCTTTGAGTGCAGGGAAAGTTGATCTTGACAAACAACAAAAGGCAGCACAATTACTTCGAAATGCACAGAGGCTACTAGAACCCGTCAAAGTCATTAATCCATATGCGGAATACTTAAAAATTCCTTGCGAAGTATTCAAGCCTAGAAGAACTAATGCCCATTATTTACAATTCATCCAAGCCATTACTTTTTACAAGCAATTTCAAAGAGAGCATCAAGTAGATAAATTAACAGGAGAAGTTTATATCCAAACGACCTTGGAAGATATCGCTGAAGCCAATGAATTGATGAAAGAAATACTACTCAGAAAGTCGGATATGCTAAGTGGGGCATGCAGAAACTACTTTGAACAGTTGAAGCAATTTACCACTTCGAAAACTATCACTACTTTTACCAATAGACAAATAAGCAACTCTTTAAGATTAAGTCTTGCAACTGTTAAAAGACATCACTTACAACTACTGAATTGCGGGCTACTTAGTTTTCAAAAAGACAAGGAAACCAGAGCCAACTTCTATACCATCACCGATCATCAGGACTATTCTAAGATGCAGAAGAATATCGATAGCATCTTCGATAATGTTCTAAAAAAGCTACATCAGCTCAACGACTCAGTATCGGCTCAACCCCCTGTTGAGCCATCTAACTCTCAGAAAAACAGCAAGTAAGTATGATCGGCTCAATGACTTCAAAAAATGGAAGCGGCAAGAAAAAAAAGAAGGAGTTACTTCTTTACAGATGGGCACGATTAACTGCTGAATTACATCCCTTATTAAAATCCTCTAATCCGTATCTGGAAGAGGTAGACAAAATCAAGCTAGACATTCATCAAGAATTATTACTTGCTGATGTTATTCACGCGATCACTCTGATTAATAAAGAAGACAGAACTGTAATCTCTGGAAAAATCATAAGTGCCAGAGAAGATGTAATCAATGCGATTCAACTGCTGCTGCCTGCTTCCTGTCGGCTGACGAGTCTGAGGCTGGAAACACTCAATAAACTGGAACAAACTTTTGGAGAAGAACCTTTTACATACCTCCAAGCCTGTCAGAAACTCAAAATGTCACATACCAGTTTAAAAAGGCATTTACTGCCTCTGAAAATGTATAGATTAGTCCTGGACCTAGAGTTCAACAGTGAAGGAAAAAGAAAAATGAAACTTGTTCCCAGAACCGTAGATGCCTTAAAAGAAGACTCTTCCATTTACAATCAGATGATGGAAGAGTGGGAAGGCTTTCAAGGATTTACCGACTTAACATACAGAACTTAATAGCAACCAGAAACGTCTGGGCAGTAGCTTCCTCCTTTTATCCTTTAACTAAGCCCGCGCAAGCTTAGGAGCATTACAAAATGTAATGTAGGAGGAAGTTACTTTTTTTATCTGAATATTCTCCACTCCCGCGCGCAGTTTGCATTACAAAGGGCAATGCAAAGCGTAATCACCTCCCCTCTTCGATTCAATACCCTACTCGCTTCACATTACCCTTTGAAATGATTTAGCTCATTCTTCGCCGTAGAATCAATCTTCAATTGCTCTACAATCCAAGTGAAGCTGCACAAATGGTCAATTAGAAACAAATCATCATCCGCTTTGCTTGGATTGTAGAGCAAAATAACTGCGCGTGGACTGTAACTCCCTGCCGCACAATCCAATCAATTATAGAAATTACTTCTACTTCTTTTTTTTAAAATGCTCAGCCGTCTGCGAGTGGAATAAAGGGTGCTGGACTGAGAGTGTGAGGTACGAACACGAAAGGACAGGTATGTGTAGAACACACTGGACTTTCCTCACCGCACGTAGTGCTACTAAACAAAAAAGACCAGCCCGACATGACTCGAAGGCGAGCCAAACACTAGTAGCGATTATCCCTTATAAATTATGCTGTTGCCGATTTGGGATTATAAGGGATAAGAATAGCTACGACTGAGGCGAACGAAGGGGTGGCGGTGCAGACTGGCGGAGACTTCCGACAGCAAACCCAGCGAGAGAGAGCCGATGACCGCTTTTCCTGTTACTAATGTTGAATCGGAGACGTTATCTTTGAGGCTTAGAACATGAAACAAATGGAAACAGTAGAACGAAACTATTTAGTTAAAAAAGAGTGGGATAGCCTCTTTAAAGATAAGCTGATTAATGATACTCGAATCTCGGTTAAGACAAAGGCTAAGGAGCTTCCTAAGTTTATAGTTGAAATGGCATTGGAGCTTTCTAAGCTAGAATACATCAAGTATATTCAGCTATGTGATGAATTGCTTTTAGCATCAAGTATGAATTACCTTAAAAGACCCAAAATCCCAAGGCTTTTGCCTCGATTAAAACCACAGACTGAAGAAGCCGTAGGTGTAGAAATACTATACGATTTAGATTGTCAAGAAATAGATTTTATTGAGTTGTGTGAGGTTGAAGAAGGTCAGATTTTTGAGCTGTTGGATGCCATTTTAGCCAAATTACCAGAGAATTTTATTCCAGTTAGAGATTGGTATTGGAGTGAAGAGTTTTTGGGAGCAGTACAAAAGAGATATGACAGCTACGATTGGTTAGAGATGTAATTTTTCTTTCAACTGAAATATCAGTTAAACACTAAAAACCATATATTTAGAGGACGACTATATGGGTTGTTTAGCATTAACATATCAAGAGGAAATCCCCTCATTACGAATTATTTACAATAAGGGGAAGGGAGGAGATTTAGAGAAAAACGATGTTTTTTTAGAGGTATGCCAGCAAAAAAAGGTATGCGCGGAAAAAAAACGTGTTAGTTCGTACCTCTACGGGTTCCAAGGCCAAGAACAGGATAATGAACTAAAAGGAGGCGGTAACAGTGTGAATTACAGGTACAGAATGCATGATCCTCGTATTGGAAGGTTCTTTTCTACTGATCCTCTTGAAGCGAAGTATCCCCATAACTCACCTTATGCTTTCAGTGAAAACCGAGTAATTGATGCCGTTGAGTTAGAGGGCGCGGAAGAGTTAAATTATATGATTAGATTTGAGAGCAAGCTGTTTAAAATTGCCCTTGAAGTAGCTAAGGATACTGAGGTTATGGCAGAGTTTAATGATTACTTTAAAAACAATTCAAATTCTGCTTTAATTGTTTTCTCATTTCGACACAATTCAACTTGGTGGCAGGAGGATAATGGAGGTGATATTACTGAAAATGGACAAATCTATGGAAGGAAAGGCTTTGCTCTTGTAGCAACAACTATGAAACAAGTGACAACTTTGGCTTCTGGAAATGCTGATTTATGGCATGAATTATTCAGAACAAATAAGGAAGGTGAAAATGTTTGGAGGTCTGGAAGAAAAGAAATGTTAGAAAAGGCTTTTGCCGATGGAAAATCTATCCATTTTGCTGGTTTCTCTTCTGCTTTAGTTAATCCTACGGCATATCTTGATAATATGGCTAAAAAAGTCATTGAGACTTGGGATGAGAAAGCTGTAAATATGCTAGTAAAAAATATTGTTTTAACTATCAGTGAAACAATTATCCATGAGTTCGATGCTCACATTTTAGCAGATATGAAGAATCCCAATAGGAAAAAAGATCCTGATGGAAAAGTAGATCATAAGAATTATCATGGAAGAGCTACAGCGAGTTCTCCTTCTATCCATGATTATTACGATAATCCTTCAGAATTCAGAGGGACTAGGTTTGCTAGAAATATAAAACAAATGGAAAGATCAATTAAGCGACAATTGAAGAAAGAATCTAAAAAAATGCAAGAGAAATGAGATTGATCAACTTTTTATTTATTATTCTTTTTATCAGTTGTGAAAAAACCACAACCAGTGAAAATGGAGGTTTACTTTTTATAAATCATGAGTTATTAGCAGATAAAGATTTCACCTTTTTATTTGGTGATCAAGGTGAGTTTTATTTGAAAGCTCATATTCAGAATGATTCTTGTCCGAAATGTATTTTTAGTAATGAATTTTTGTTTGAGATTGGAGGAACTATGGACTATGATAAAAGAAATATTTTGTACAGTTATAAGGATAAAATAATGTATGATGAGCCTCTCATATGTTTTTCCGAATTTTTAAATAGAGACTCAGTAGAGTTTGAATTATATTCAGGGAAATCATTTATTAAATATTTAGTAAATAGTGTTAACGTTGATAATCAATATTATTTACAGGGATTTAACCATGTTAATCAACAAATTGGTGAGTGTGACCAAAAATGGGATACATTCAACGTAGTTATTGACAAGAAAATAAAAAAGATAATAGGATGTTTTTTTTCTGCTAGAAGTATATGTGAGGCTAAAACTTTTGAAAGAGAAATCATCTATACTAGTTTAGGGACTATTCCTGACCCAGTGAGAAAACTGTTAGAGAGAGAGTTAGATTTTGGACAAGAGGGGGGATGGACATTTCAATGAATTGGCACCCAGCGGAATCGGGGGGTAATGCAGTGAACACGTTTTACGTGTAATAGAAATAGGATCATCAGAGGGTAGTGTATCAGATTATAAGGTCATAAATGAAAAAACTGTTTAGTTCTGAAAGTCTAAACTAAAAGGGTATAGTAAATCCTGCTCGCGCAGACAGATCTGCTCTCAACTAGCTAGCTCGGGGTTGTATCCCGTGCCTTAAACAATCAGATCTGCTCATTTAAAGAACGTTGTAGATTCAGTTTTAAAAACTGATCCCAAACAAATAAATACGGATCGTTGGATTAGCTACCTTCCTATCATTCCAAAAAAAATTCATAGAAAAGGAAAAAGAAGAGCAAATCATATTGAAAGAAATAATTTGAATTTGCGCAAAGACATTGCCTACTTGATTAGACGTACCATTTGTTTTGCTAAAAACAAGCTCATGTTAGAAGCACGAATAAGATGGTATTTCTGGGGTTATCTTGACCCCTATTTCTTTTTAAGAAAAAAAATTACACATAAACTATAAATTACAACCAATGAAAATTAACAAATTACTTTGGCTATTGCCAATACTATTACTACTCGGACTTAACAGTTGCAAAAAAGATGAAGAAGTAGCTGAACAACAGCAGCAGGAACAGGAAGAAGAAGATAACAACCTACTCTGCGAAGGAACTTCAGGTAATCAAATATTCCCACTAACAGATAACAGTATTTGGACCTACGGATCAGTGGCCTTCTTTACCGAAGGAGAACAGGACACTATGAAAGTTGATGAGGATATCGTGGAATTAAATGGAATTACTTTCAAATACATCAATTCGTCATGGGTATACTATCCTTGGATGATTGAAAATTATCTTGGATATGATGCACAAGGAAACCTGTACCATCATGATGGCGAATCAAACAACATGGAAATCTTTATTCCTTCTAACCTTCAAGTCGGGACAACTTGGAATCTCTCTGAATTCACTGATTTTAATATTTTCGATTCTTGTACAGTAGTCAACTTGGATGCCAGTCTCCAAATCTCCACGTTATCAGGGGAGACATGTCAATTTAACGATTTAATTCAAATCGAAACTAGAAATACAAGTGATGGGGCTTTAGTGTATGAACATTGGTATAAAAAAGGTGTGGGAATGGTTAAATTTAAAAACTACGATTCACTTTTTGGAACACAAACAGAAGTTATAAAATCATATTCTATTGATTAGATGGAAATAGAGGTAATGTCCCAAACAAGGTGATAAAAACTATTATGTAACACAGATGATCAATTGATCATCTGTGTACTTTTAGAATGCTTAAATGCTCTAAAATGAAAGACTTTTCCACGCTCGCACAGACAGATCTGCTCTCAACTAGCTAGCTCGGGGTTGTATCCCGTGCCTTAAACAATCAGAGTTAAAAGTGTGTATTAAATAGAATTATTAGCAAGCCCTATGTAATTCCTGTAAGAACACCAAAATGCATTTTTAGCATACGTTAAATGTTAAAAACATCTGATTAACATTAATTTATGTCCACAAAATATAAAGCTACAGAATTAGAAACTTCATATTTCATTACTTGCTCAGTAGTAGATTGGATAGATTTATTTACACGCTTAAATCACAAACAAATAATAGTAGAGGCTTTAGATTATTGTCAAAAGAATAAAGCTCTGGATATTTATGGGTGGTGCTTAATGCCAAGTCATTTACATTTAATTTGTTCTTCTGATGAACACTTGATTTCGAGCATAATGAGAGACTTTAAAACTTTTACTTCTAAAAAGTTAATTAAAGCAATACAGGAAGAACCAGAAAGCAGGAGAGAATGGTTGTTAGAACAGTTTTCTAATGCAGCTTCAAAGGTAAAGAAAAAGCAAAATTTTAAAGTTTGGCAGAATGGTTATCATGCTAAAGAAATTATTACTAATGAATTTGCCTTGCAAAAACTCAATTATATTCATGAGAATCCTGTTAAAGAAGGTATAATAGAAAATGCTGAAGATTATGTGTATAGTTCCGCGAGAGATTATAGTGGAGCGATCGGCAAATTGAAGATAGAATTTATTGACACAAAGGACTGGAAAACTGTGAAATAGAAGCAATCAAGATCACTGATCACGGACTGCAAGTCCGTGCTAGCGAGGTCACGGACTACAAGTCCGCGCCAGTGAAGGGAACTATAAATAGATTTGTTTATTTTCACTAACACAACATTAAATCTTAATCTACCTTAAATCCGCAGGTCAAAAAAAGAAGAAACAGAAAACCCCTATAAAACTAATGCTTGAAGGACTTTCTGATTCAGAATATTTTCACCTAATTAGGTGAAAATACCATTGCAGATGAAAAGTACAATTTCAACCGAACAAATCGGTTCTTTTGGAGGGCTTAATTTTATTTCAAAGCATTTTACAGATCTTGGTCTGGAAAAGTTGATCAACGAACACCTGGGTTCAAGACCTCTTCAGTCACGATATAGTTATGCCGATGTGATTAAAAATCTTTGGTTAGTGTTTTTTGCTGGCGGTGACTGCGCTGAGGATATTGAAGAACATCTGAAAAGAGATTTAGAACAAACCCTAGATGTAAATAGTTGTTCTGCTGACACATTGGCTCGCGTTCAGAAAGGCTTATCGGGAGAGAAAGAGATTTTTGTCAGCAATTCTAATACGGTGCATGAATTTAGTAAGCATTCCAAATTAAATGAACTGAATTTAGATCTTTTACTAAAGACAAAGTCTTTGATTCCTAGTGAATATTATGACTTTGATTACGATAATCAATTTATTCCTTGTGAGAAATACGACTCAAAAAAGAGCTACAAAATGAAGCATGGCTATTTCCCAGGAGTATCTACAATTGGTAGACATATAGTCCATTTTGAAAACAGGAATGGCAATAGCAATGTCAAGTACAAACAAGCCGAAACACTCAAAAGCGCTTACGACCTACTCAAAAGTAGAAACATTAAAATCGACCGAAGTAGAATGGATTGCGGATCTTTTTCCAGCGATATTTTGTCTGTAATTGAATCCAACAGCAAACGCTTTTACGTCAGGGCACAACGATGTGGGGAATTATCAGAGCAGGTCAGACAGGTTGAAAAATGGGAAAGGGTACAAATTGGAAATATTGACGTTGAAGTTTGCAGCATTCTTTATGCTCCTTTTGGAAAAGAGAAGAAGTACCGATATGTGATTCAAAGAGAAACCAACAAGACAGGACAAGCCGATATAGAATTTCAGGATCACTTCATTTACAGAGCCATCATTACCAATGATATAAAAACCATCGATCGGGAAATTATTGATTATTACAATCAACGGGGAGCAGCAGAAAGAATCTTTGATGAGATGAATAATGATTTTGGATGGAAAAATCTCCCCTTCTCCTTTTTAGAAGAAAACACTGTTTTTATGATTATCATGGCAATGTGCAGGAACTTTTATCTCCACATTGTGAATCAAATGGCCGAGAAAGTTCCCTTCATCCAGCCCACCTTTAGGATGAAGAAATTTATTTTCAGATTCGTTGTTGTCCCCTTTAAATGGATCAAAAAAGCAAGGCAAAAAATCTTAAAACTGTACACTGACAAACCTTATCCTCAGCTGATTTAGCCAAAAAAAAGAACGGAAAATCACATCTTGGGATTGGTGGTTTCACCCCTAAAACATAACCTGCTGACTGTAAGATAGTTGTGGTTGCTGGTGTATTTGGCTTGGATTCACATTAATATCAACACGTAATTCCAGCATCACCTCAACCAAAAAGTGACATTTCCAAAGAAAAACTTAGACCCAAACCTCTTTGAGGTGGTAAAAAAACTACCCTGTTAAAGGGTTGTGAAATCAAAATTATGGACCTGCGGATTTGAGGATCTAATGAAATTCTTTAAACTGTTTTTGATGCTTTGTGTATCCATACACCTAAGCGCTCAAAAGAACTCTCACATTGAACTTTCCGTTTATTCAACCACATTTCGATCCACAGATGGCTCAACAAGTGGGATATCTACGCAAGTATTTACTTTGGATGATGGGGATCCTCAGCGTATAGGCATGCATGCTCATAATTTGAAGCCTCATTTAGTAGATGATAGTGAAGTTAATCGACTTTTTTCTACTTATAGAAAATTCAAATGGGCACAACTCTCTACCTACGTTGGAACATTTATCATATGGCTATCTCCAACCTTAGGACTCTCTCAAGCTGACCAACAGGAATTCAGTTACATTAGGCTTGGAGCTGGGTTTGCAGTATTTGCAGTAGGTGTTGGTCTTAACCAACTTGGTCATAAGAGGATAAAAAAAGCAATTGAACTTCACAATGGTATAGTATCAGACACCACATATACTCCGAAGCTAAAACTAAACCCATGTGTTCAACAGGGTCTATGGAGCAAATACTTTTGGGCTAAATCTGAGTTTTCAATTCAATTAATATATTGAAGCGTAATCAAGCTCACTGATCACGGACTACAACTCCGTGCCAGCAAGACTACATAAGACCATAATACGTTATGATAAAAACATCAACATTATTACTATTCTTAATCTCTTTTCTCTGCTCGTGCTCTTATCCTAACAGGTCATGTTTAGAATTTGAGCAATGTTTACAAGAGGATGGCGAACAGAAAATGTTCGATTTACTTTATAATCTAGGAAAAGAATTAGACAAAAGCTACCCTAAAGCTAGAAGTAAAGAAACTATTCTTCAAATCATTAAAGATGCTCAAAATGGGCTTGAAATACTTGTTGCACCTGATCTATTAGCTGAATTTAATTCAGTTCCAACCTCAACATTTTTACCTCAATGTACTGTTTGTACAGAGGAAATCTTAATGTCCAATGCTTGTCCAGACATTAATGCTTCTATGAGGCATTTTGAGCAAGGATTGCATTTATTACGAATAAAAAATGATTTTTCTCATGAGTGGCTAAAAGGTTTTACTGAGAAAATAGCTAACGATGACTTTGACAATTTTTTACCATTCTATTACTTCATAATTTACTTGTCAGTCAGGAATTAAGGTCAACCTGCTCGCATAGACTGATTACAATTAGTGTTCATCAACGAGCAATGACAATCGAAGCCGTCCTTGTCTTTTCGTTGTAGCTCACTTTAGCCATGTATATTCCATCCATCAAATCAAGGTTCATACGAACGTGATCCGTAGTTGGCTTTTGTAAATAGTCCACTTTTCTTCCCTGTAAATCATAGATCTCAACTTTAACTTCCTGTGCAAATTCTCCTAATTGCACATCAATCTGACCGGCAGATGGATTCGGAAACAACATCGGAGCCAACTCTAATGATGAGCTAGTTTCATTAATGGTAGTTTCAATCAACAGCACACAATCGGGCGCGTCTATTGTCAACTGATTTCTAGGCCAGATTTGCATGGAAGCATGCATCCGTTCTTTTTGTCCTTCAGTGAAGTGATCCAATTCCCAACAATAACTCATATAGTTAAAGCGCCAATCACGATCATGGTCTGATAGGTCACAAATATTATCAAGAAATCCACAGTCATTTCGTCGATGTGGAGCCGTATCACAGATAAAATCTCCTTGAGTTTCACAAGAATCGTTGGGAGGACAATCCTGAGCGTTTCCTCCATAGAATGTATGTTCAAGGTCGAACCAATGTCCAACCTCGTGAGTCAATGTAGTAGAAGTTCCATTTATCCGTAAACGATCTATTACGATGCCATCGTAGTCTTCTCCCGGAGTCGTAGATACATACGCAGCAGCACCACAAAGATCATGAATTACCCAAATGTTCAAGTAATTCTCAATTGGCCAACGGCTTAAATCCAACAATGATTCCGTATCAGCTCCATCACAATTGGTTCCTATGCCAAGACCCAATTCTTCATAATCTTCGATTACTCTGCCGTCTATTCTGACAATACCGTCACTGGAGTTTCCATCGGCATCTTGCGCTGCGAGACAAAAATCTAATTCTATATCAGCTCCAGGGCCATCTGAATCGTTAAATCGGTCATTTAATTCTTGAAGTGATGCTAAGATGTCACTTTCAGGAATATTGGAATCAACACCCTCAGGTTCCCCTAAATGAAATATGTGATATACTACAGGAATGGTATACACTGATCCATTGTTTTCAATGCGAGATGATCGATTATCTCGAATCACTTTGGTCAGCAGTTCATTCCTAATATCAACAGCCACTTTCTGCTCTTTTGAGGCTGTCTGTCGAAGGAAATCCCAACCACATTGTTCCTGTGAATAGACACTCACATTAGCACCAAAAAAAATAAGTACAATAACAACCCTTCTCAAAAATATTCTCCTCATATCGCTAGAAACTTCCATTGTATTGTAAGTTGATTTCTGGTAATTAACTTGAAACGACAACTTGCCTAGCAACAATTACTTATCTATGCTGGTGCGTTTCTTGTACTTCCATTAAAGCTATAAAACTAATTTAACCCATCTGCTGCCAACTGGTATAAACGAACAATTAATTATTAGATAAATCACATCTCCATTATTCCTACCTCCATTAAAATATGAGTCATAAAAAAGACCATCTCCCACTCTAGAGACGGCCTCCATTTTCAATTTTAGCCCACTTTCCACCTTGCTCTATTACCAAATAATTATCATTGACAAATCATCTTTTTAGTAGTGACTCCTGTTCCCGTCTTTAAAACATACAGGTACATTCCTTTAGGAAGATCTGATCCTGAGAAGGAGATGTTATGTTTCCCAGCTTCTGTTTCTCCATTCACCAACGTTCGCACCTCAGCACCTTTAAAATCCAACACCTTCAACTCCACGTATTCTTTCTCGTCTAGAGAAAAAGAAATAGTCGTTTCATCGCTGAACGGGTTGGGGTAGTTTTGCTGAAGCACTGTTTCGTTCAAAATCGACCCAAAAATTTCGTCCGATGATTCGTCTCCGCCTCCAGCAGCTTCTGCTAGCGAAGCCTCCACAACGTCACCAATACCCCAAGTTCTTAGTCTCAGCTGAT
The DNA here is from genome assembly GCA_965224545.1 of Flavobacteriales bacterium. Lineage (GTDB taxonomy): Bacteria > Bacteroidota > Bacteroidia > Flavobacteriales_D > Sanyastnellaceae > ASP10-05a. Next base: position 148,645 of record CBDCZM010000002.1, read on the forward strand.
CGGTACTGGTTGTATAAGCCGTAAGAATACATTGACCAGAACTGTATGGAGTAAGTACTGCCACTTCTGCCTGACCAATGATTTCACTTGTCCTTGCTCCTACACGAATGGTTTGTCCTTCTGAACCGGTATCCCATACAGACATTCTCAGTCTATTACTATTGTCTCTGGCTACTACTACCTGTCGCTTGTTATACACAGCTTGTTCACTGGCGATATCCCTTATATTGGTATATGATCCATCACTCTTTCTTTGGATTGAACCATCAAAACACACCTCCCAAACAATTGACTTTTGCAATCCGTTTCCTTGAATCACGTTAGTAGCGAACTGACCATAAGACAAACCAACCATAGATACATCGTCTATTCCTCCTGCCGATCCAGAGGATCTTAAGGTAACAGTATTCCCACTGCTACTCACAGACCAGTATTGAACTTCTAGATTTCCCGTATTGCGGTTTTTTGTGGCAGTCGCCAATCTTGAGCTGCTCATTGCAGCTCCAGATACCACGTCTGCATCATTCACCGTGGCAGATCCTTTTCTTGAAATTTGTTCTGTTGCACCTATTTTCCAAACGATCACTTTTAAATCTCTTCCAGAAGTACTCACTGGTGTAACCACCTTCTGCTGATCCATTCTCACTAAATCCAAATCATTAATGAATCCTGCGTATTCCGTGTCTTTACGAGTGAATGTGCCCTGGTTGTTTACTCTCCAATAAATGAGTTGAAGATTTCCATTTGTTAAACGAGCGGCGGTAACCATACGGCCATTTGACAATTTAACAGCCTTGACAGCAGTTATTTGAGAACCTGTTGTATATGACTTCTGACGAGTAATGTTAGTTCCATTATTAGTAATCGACCATGAGATCAATTTCAATCTACCAGAAGCATCTCGAATAGGGGTCACCGCTTGTGTACTTGACAAAGCAACCACAGCAATCGCATCTTTTGTTGTCCCAAGTTCTGGAGACAACAGCTCTCCAACTTGTTCGCTTGTATATGTGTCTTTTAACTGTATGTATGCTGCTTTTGCATTCCATGTTTGCAACGCTGCCAGCAACTCCTCTCTAATAAGCTCTATAGCTGTTACCCCAGAGCTAGTGGTTTCGTTCGTTACCTGATCATAAAAAAACGAGTATACATAGGCCTTATTTGTTACTGAATTATTTATTGAATTTCTTTTAAAAGGAATAGAAATCCACCCAGCATCTGATAGGTACTCGTCATCTCCTCCAACAGCGTTGTCAATACTCCCTGCTTTATGCACCATGAGAATTTCGTCCTTAAAATCTTGAATTTCACTCGCAGAAAGATTGTCAAGGTTGTTGTCATCAATTAAATTATCCACCTCACTATTAATTCGTTCCCCCAATTGGAAGCCTGGAGTCGTTGTGTTTTCATTAATCATTAAACCACTAAAGGAGGTTCTCTGAGCATTTGTCAAGTAGGTACCACTCATAATTTGCTCATAAAAACGACTAAAGTCTCTCAGTGTTCCTTTATTGGCAGGATTGTTATTTGGTCCATTGCATCCCAATTTGTGATTCAACTTCATATTGTTTGACAATCCGAATACATTCGACATCATGGAATTGACAAGTGTTCTACCATTAGAAGCATTCCCCCCACCAATCAATTCCACAACCGCATTGGTAGTACCATTGCCCGAATTGATCATCATTATTGGTAGCGCATTTTGCAGTGATCTTGTCACAGGATTAGCACCAGAGTGATTGTTATCACATGATTCTGGGAAACCGTACGCAAAGGTGTTTGTGTTGAGGTTAAAATTACGAACCGCATTTGCGTGCAACATAACTTTAATCGTGCTGGCTGGATAAAATGCATACGTCTCGTTTCTGGTGGCCAGCACATCACCATTTACCTCCTTCAGATAATATCCGAAGGTTCCTCCTGTGGAATTACTGTTCATATAGGAAAACATACTTGTTTGGAGTTCACAATCTTCCTGCGCATCTGCCGAGGAAATTGCAGTTGCAAATAAGACAATCATTAACATTCTCAGATTAAAGCGCTTTGCCACTTTAAGAGTTCTTGAACTGCCTGTTAGGAGTTCATTCATAGGTATTGTTCTTTTCATCATTAAAAGATTTTATTAGACATTAAAAGTTTTTCAGTTTCAACGAACTTCGCTGAGACAGCAAACCTAAATGACTGTTAATCATTTAACTGACACTAAATACATTTTAGATAGTAGTTTTTGCATTGACATAAAATGCACTGAATAAGGCAATTTGTGGTAAACACCTTTTGAACCCACATCTACTGGACGTTTCATCACCAATGTATTCGATTAAATCGAAAGGTTAGAGCATTTGAAATACCTGAAAAATTAAAATAAAGAAAATTCTATTTACGAAATCGCATCATTAAACAGTACCGATCACCAAATTAGTATCTTGAAAATACGCTCAGATTTCTAACGAACCACCAATTTTCTCGTCTCCGATTTTTCTCCATTAGAAATAGAAATAAAATAGACACCAATGTTTAATGATGACAGGTCAATGGCAACCCGATGTGTCCCAGCAGCTAACTGCCTTATGTTTTTGACTTGAAGTTGCTCACCTAGAAGGCTTAAAATTTCAATTTTCACCTCTGCTTGCTCAGTTAGAGAAAACCGAACGTCCGTTCGGTTCGTTGCAGGATTAGGATAGATAACCAATGAGCCTTCGTTCAAGAATACTTCGGGTTCATTGATACTATTAGGGTTACCACCATTAATAGCAGCCACTACTGATTCACCAGATGTACTGTTGTATCCAACGCCATGCAAAGTAATTGATCTCGGAGCCAGTTCAATATCACTAGAAATTTCGACATACCCATAATGCCATTCATCATTCCTTCCTTTAAAACGAACTCCTATAAATTTATGATCAGCCCCAACAAAGTTTCCATTTGTAGTTGGAAAATCACCAAATCCAAAAAAAGCATAAGCCAATCTGTTGTAATTAAAGAACCCCCAAGGATCGAAATCGTCATTTGATGCCCACCAGTTTTGAGTAGATCCCCCTATCTGATCGCCTTCCTCAAATACCATAACATCTGTATAACCAGGGCATACTATTTCATTGGGTGAATACGAACCCAAATGTGCTCTGATAGTTAAATCATCTCCCATAAACTGAAATGTAAAATCGGGTTGGTCATCCTGATCAAAATCAATTGGGTAATCCAATCGCTCTGGCGCAAGCTGGAAGATCATATCTATGTTTTGATATATCAGCTGGGCTGCAGGGCAAAAGCATTTAAAAAACAGCTGTACTCATTAATAAATTTCTATAGTCTGTGTCAAAAGCCGCTTTCATTCTCTTGTTTTTCAAGCTAATTTTAGCTGAGCTTTCTTTTTTTAAAACTGTTAATACAATTTTTAATAGGATATTAAAGTTTTCCACTTGATACCCTATTCTTTTTTTAGAAAAGTCTTCTTGAAATGTCACATCGAGGCTCCAATGTAAATTATTTTCAACTGACCAATGTTTTCGAACCCCATTGTTAATTGCTCTTGCAGATGACAAATCACTAATGAAAAACCGTTCATCTGTTGTCATTATTCCGGTTGCTTTTTGAGTAACTTCTGATGTTATCTTCACTACCGAAATTAAATTTTCCCATTTATTAGGGTTTTCTATGTGTTTCAAGTTAGTAAAAACTTCACAAGTTCTTTTTTCTATTCTTCCGTGTCCGAAATCATCTTCAACATCAACACTATCAGGATTTGTCAATACAACTGTATCTTGAATATTACTAGCCAAAGCAGGTTGATTTCCTTTAACTGCAATAATATAATTGGCTTCACTTTTCACAATTTGACTTACAATCTTTGTTTGACACCCCATTGCATCAATGGTAATTGTATTACCCTTTATATCTAACAATTCTAATAATGCAGGTATTGCAGTAATTTCATTGCTTTTTTCATTCACTTTCAATTGACCCAGACACAGTTGATTCTCTGATGCAAAGGCAGAAACAATATGAGGGGTTGTTATTCCGTCAAACTTACCGCCCCTCACTGTTTTACCATCAAGAGCTATAACTTCTCCTTTTGTTTTCACACACAAATGATTAATCCAAGAGATAAAACAATCATTGAAATTCTCAGAATCAAGAGCTGAAAAGACTCTTCGCATAGTATCTATCGATGGAATACCAGCATCAAAGTTTCCATACTGCTTAAGCCAGTAATATTGACTTTTACCAAAAATGTGTATGGTCTCCCATTTATCACAGCCACACATTATCCCTGTTATAACCAATAGCAATATGTCGCTCAAAGAATGGTGGTAATTTCCCGCATCTATTCGCCTTGGGTCTTTTAGAGCAGAGAAAAAACAGGAAAGTGAATTTGTATTAGAAAACGTGGTTTTTCTATCCATCTTTTTCGAATGAAAAAAACGCTTTTCAAAAATACTACTGATTGAAAATTAAAAAATTAAGAACAAAATAAAGGTAATGGTTTAAATGCTTTTGCCCTGGCTGGGCTGTTAATTGCATTGCAAAACTACCTGTAAGCAATAACACGGAAAGAATAAGTCGTTTAATCATGCCATTAGGATTAATAGTCTGCTTAAAACTACAATTAGCAGACCACTGCTTAGGTTCATATTGTATCAATTTCTTTTAATAATTATACATATCAATTGGCACTTATTTCCGAAAAGCAATCATAATATTTTATAAAATATTGATACAAAAAAAGGGCTGAGAACTACCCCAGCCCATGTAAATCGAACCTTAACCTTATAAAAAAATAAATGAAAAATGTATTTCAGCGCGCAAAAGTACTACCTACTTGCTCACTCAAGGTTAAACGTATATTACCTAATCATCAATGTATATGTATCAGAAATAAACCGCTGATTAAGCTTATTGAATGCTAGCTTCACTAGCGCTAAAACGCAATAGGTCCTTTTTAGAGAAATAGTGGCTTTTTTTGGACATCTTACCCTCTTCTACTTTTAGCTTATGGCATAAAAGCCATAAATCATCGGGTAGTTGGTCATACTCAAGATCATGTAGAACTTGCAGTCTTATAATTTCGTTTGGTGGTGTTAAATAAATTTTATCAGAGTCTTTATGATAAAAAAGCGTGAAGCCTCTGAACTCACTTAAGAGATCAGCTTCGCGACTAGTTAATTTTCGCATTGTGAGAGGTGTTTTACTAATTAGCGGCTAACTAGCTGTTAATCTAGTATGTAGCCACGAAGAATTAAACGCAAATCTTTGAAGAAGGGTTGCAAAAAAATGACATAAAGTGCTCTTTTTGAGATTAGTGACTTAAAAACCCAGAAAACACGGGGCTTTCAGATGAAAACAATTTAAGGTCTTGTTTACCAGAAGGTCAGTTAAAACTCCACCCTAAGCCTAGTTGATAAATCACATTTAAATAAAGTCCTTTTCCTTTAGCCCTTGAAAAAACTCTTAAAAAGGCTTCATTTTCCCCAGAGCCTCTAAGAACATATCTCCACCCCGCTCCAAAACCAAAATCAACGATCAATCCATATTTTTTTATACACTTATACCCCATCTTAGCGTGACTTGATATAAATTCATCATATGAAGTAATCCTATTTTCTGGCTCAAATACTTCTAAAAAGCTGATGGATTTAGTGGATTGAAAAGAAGTTTGAAAGGCTATGTAATAACCAGTGTTTTCCAATTTTTCTGATTTGAATTGAAACATGTGTGGTGTAAACAATAGAATCGCTGGTTCAATTATCTTATGTCTATTTAAATAGCGCCTACCTTCTAGTCGAATCTTAACACCAGTGATGCGATCATAATGACTAAAGAGTATACTTCTCGGTGAGGATTCTCGAGGACCAAAATGCCTTATTGCCCCGATGTTAAACAATATACTATTTCTATTCTTTAGATGAATTTCAGCACCCAAATTGATATTGCCACTGTTTTCTGAAGAGGGTATGTAATCAAATATACTTGTGGTAAAATTTACTTTCTTTAATGAAATCGAATCTTCCTCTTGAGCAACTATAGGGTTCATAACAATACTCATAATGATAAAGAGATAGCACTTCATTTTAGTGGATTGTATCAGGGTTTTAGCAATTTCCGAGCCAAAGACAGACCGATATTAGTCGGATCATAACCAAAAGTTGTGGGACACATTTCTCTAATTTTCTTTATTGCTATCCGAACTCTATCAAAGGTCCGCTCAGTCAGCTAACTGTTTGTGACTGTATTTTCTTATTCCAAACCCATCTTACTACCTGAGTAATTAACTAATAACGGGGTCGAAGTACTATTTTGTCGCAGCACAACAGAGATGAGATTTAGTCGAAGGCATGTTGAATCCAAGAGAAATCTCTAAGTAAGTACCATTCATTTTCCATTTAGCAATCAACGGGGCTCAGACAACGAAATGCCTGTTTAACAAAAGGGGGGTACTCTTTTATTCTGATGAACTCATTTTTGTCTAGCCTACAAATTGTAACAGGTCTTACATGTATTGGTATAATGAGCCTAATTGCTACATCAAATCACCCAACTTAATTCCCCCAATCCAAATTCCGATACTCAAACACAACTTTTGAAGTTGACCCTATTTGTCTTTAAGATAATCCTATAGCATTAAACAAAAAAAACAGCCACTTGGGCTGTTTTTTTGTTTAGAGGTCTCGACCAGATTCGAACTGGTGTAGATGGTTTTGCAGACCACTGCCTAACCGCTCGGCCACGAGACCTTTTCCGAACTAGGGTGCAAATATAATATTTTGAATCCTATTAAACCGTTTACTCCTTAGGTTAAATTTTGTTTCTTTAAAATCAATTTATTTTTTAACATGGGGAGCATTAGTAAAACCTATTACTACTGCTTCAGTCCTTCTACGAATCCAACCACTTTGAACTCTGTTCTTCGGTTCTCTTCATGAGCTTCGTCTTCACACTTCTTTCCATTCTTGCAGTCATTGACTAAAACTGTTTCTCCATATCCCTTCCAACTCATCCTGCCTTCTGCTATGCCTTGAGAAATGATGTATTCCATCGCTGACTTCGCTCTTCGTTGACTTAACTTCATGTTGTAAGAATCACTCCCTCTAGAATCTGTATGGGAGCCCATCTCTACTTTGATCGTGGGATTGTCCACTAACAACTGCACAATCTTACTTAACTCCTTGGCTGCATCATCTCTGATGTATGATTTGTCATAGTCATAATAGATATTCTCAATCTTAATCGCTTTGCCTAATTCTATCTTCTCAAAGGTTAAATCAATGTATCTCTCTACTTCTAACACTCCTGGCTCCATCCCTTTGGTAGAAAAATAGCCTGTCTTTCCAAAATATCCTTCCTTCTCAAACTTCATCGTGTAATCTGTATCCTCTTTCAAGGAGTACTGCACCAGTCCATCTGTGGATGTTGTCTTTACCTCTTCTTCTCCTGTGGCCTTATTGATCAAGGTAACGTTGATTCCATCAATAGGGGTGTTGGTGTCTTTTTCTTTCACCATCCCTCTGGCTGACCATTTCATTTCTTCCAGTGGAATCTCTCCCAATCCGATGTCTCCTTCTTCCATATCACAAGGAGCATTGTCATAGGCATATTCACTCCATCCATCTCCATTGTCTACCTGAATCTTGTAACCACAATGCTCCGGATCTAAATCAAACTTGAATGCTCCATCTGGACCCATATTTTCTGTCGCCAATACACTGTTATAGCCATCAAGTAATCTCACTCTGGCTCCTTCCAGTGGATTCATCTCTTCATCTGCATTTACGATTGTTCCGCTGATAGTCAATGGAACCATTTCTTTCATGTAGAAATGATAAATATCATCATCTCCTTTGCCTTTTTCTCTATTAGAAGAAACATAGCCTTCTGTCTTTTCTGTATTGGCTATAAATCCAAAATCATCGGCTCTCGAATTCAATGGAGTTCCTAAGTTCTCTGGTGCTCCAAAACCTCCATCTAAACCTACTGAAGACTCAAATACATCTAATCCTCCAAGTCCTAGTAATCCATCTGAAGAATAGTACAGCGTCCCATCTGAATGAATAAACGGAAACATCTCATTGCCTTCGCTGTTGATCCGTTTCCCTAAGTTCACTGGCTTGGACCAACTCTCATTTTCTTTAGTGCATTTCCATAAATCTGTTCCTCCATATCCGCCTGGCATGTCTGAGGAGAAGTAAAGCGTCATTCCATCTATTGAAAGTGTAGGATGACCAACTGAATATTCATCACTGTTGTATATAAATTCCTCAGCATCTGCCCAACCTGTACTCGTCCGTTCCGAGAGGTACATCTTTAGTTTGACAATGTCGTCGCTTGACTTTTGCTTCTTTCCATTCAGAAAGTTGTTTCTGGTGAAATAGATTGTCGTTAATTCTTTATTGAAAGTCACTGGACCTTCATGAAACTTCGTGTTCACTGTCTCTGAAAATGGAAGTATGTTTTCTAATTTTCCCTCTCCTCCCACACTGGCTGTAAAGAGATTTAAAAAGGGTTCATTGTTCCATTTGTGCTGGCGCTTTACACTGATTCCTAATAAATTTCTGTTGGACACAAACACTACTTTCTCTCCAAAGTACATCGGTGAGAAATCTGAATTTGAAGAATTATTCTCCTCGTTTCTCAGCTGAAACCGATCACTCACTTCTCTAAGTTCTTTGTAATAATCTGAATGTTTTACATGAGCTGCTGCCCTGCTGTCTGTAGCATCCATATTGTTGTACTTAGACATATAGGTAGTCGCTTCTTCATACTTCCCATTTCCCTTTAACATTTCTGCATACCTTAGGTAGTCTTCTGGTCTAGGGTCATTTTTGATCACTACGGCATACCACTTTTCTGCATTGGCTGGGTCCCGCATCTCGTAATAGCTATTCGCCATCTGAGGAGCCACTCTGGCTGAATCTACTCCTTGATCCAAAATGCTGTGGTAGTAATCAACAGCTTCCGCATAAGCCATACGATCATGCAACTTGTCTGCTCGCTTGATTCTTCCTTCCTGACCCAATACGGTAAGGATACTGAAGTAGAGCGTGGCAACTAATATTAGGGGCTTTTTCATCATTATCTAAGGTATAGGTGGTTAAAAGAATCGTGGGGATAATAATTTGTCATTCTTATAGAAGAAATCATAACTCAACATGAACTCATGAGAACCTCCATTGTAGCTCTGCAGCTTTGACAAAGTAAAATCATAAGAATATCCTGCTCGCAGCTGGTCGGTGATCTGATAAGAGGCCAATAAACCTACAGCATCTCCAAACCGGTACATTCCTCCTACCCATAACTTTTCATCCAACAAAAAGTTGGCTGTCAGGTCAAATGACACAGGCGCATCTCTTACGATCTTGGTCATAAAAGTTGGCTTGAACTTTAAGGCTGGACTTAAATCAAATACATAGCCTCCCATAAAAAATAAGTGAGTGCGTTCTTCTCCTCTCAGGTTTTCAATATCATTGGCCAGATTATTTTCCAATAGCTTGGGAGCTGATAAGCCGAGGAAGTATTTATCTGCCCATAGATAAGCACTAGCTCCAAAGTTAGGGAGGAGATTGGTACTGATATTCTGTTTTAAAGACAAGTCATTGACATCGGTATTAGCCAAACCCGCTAAATCGGCAGAAAGAAAATTCAATCCTGCTTTTAACCCAAAAGCCAATCTACTTTGTTCTGACACCTGTATTCTATAGGCAAAATCTCCAAATACTGAGGTAGAGCTAGTTGGTCCAATTTCATCTCGGATAATGGTTCCTCCCACCGCAATATCATCATTGCGAAGCGGAGAATGAACAGATAGCGTTTGAGTTCGAGGTCTCCCTTCGATTCCCACCCATTGTTCTCTGATCAGCAAGGTTGCATTCAGTGCTTCTCTTGTCCCAGCATATCCTGAATTCACGGTCAATGGATTAAAAAAATACTGCGTATACATGGGGTCTTGCTGCGCTACACCTTCTGTAGATACAGCCAAAACGCTCATTAATACTATAAATATGTAAACTATGTTTTTCATGATAGTAGGTGTCAATATTGTTTTCAAATTAGTTTCTAGTGATGTATACAAATCCTTGGATTTCTTCATCTTCATCACTTCCAGCATCCAAGTCTAAAATGTAGAAATAGGTTCCGGTTGGCAGTAACTCTGCCCCATTTTTATTTCCTATTCCATTCCAATCGTTCTCATAAGGACCCTCCTTATAAACTTCATTTCCCCATCGATTAAACACGAACAGAGAAGCATTTGGATAAGCATCTAACCCTTCCATATCCCAGGTATCGCCAAATCCATCTCCATTTGGAGAGAATCCTTCTGGTATGACCACTTCAGTCTCACAAGACTTAGGATCACATGGATCTAATGGATCACTTCCATTGGCCACCTCATCTCCATCGCTGATTTCATCACCATCAGTATCTGGGTTGGTAGGATCTGTTTCCACTCCTTCATCATAATCGCCATTTCCATTAGCATCTTCTTCACCATTTGTTAATCCATCGTTATCACAATCTCCAGCATCAACGGCCAATGGATTAGGGTCACATGGATCCAATGGATCAGAACCACCCGTTATTTCGTCACCGTCATTGATCCCATCGTCATCTGAATCTGAGTCTGATGGATCAGTTTCTCCATCATCCACTACCTCGTTTCCATTCACATCTTCATCTTCGTTCGAGATTCCGTCATTGTCGCAATCCGCACCGGCTATGGCAAATATGTTTGGATCACATGGGTCTAATGGATCAGAATTTCCATCGACTTCATCGCCATCATTAATTCCATCATCATCTGAATCTGGATCCGTAGCATCCGTCTCTCCTGCATCTGTCATTCCATTTCCATTCGCGTCTTCCTCTCCATTGGTCAATCCATCATTGTCACAATCCGCTAGTGGATTTGCATAAATATTTGGATCACATGGATCTAATGGGTCACTTCCTCCGTCGATTTCGTCTCCATCGTTGATTCCATCTCCATCTGTGTCCTCATTTGTAGGATCGGTTTCATCACCTTCATCATACACTCCATTTTCATTGGAATCTTCTTCGTTATTGGTCAACCCATCATTGTCACAATCTCCATCTGCTATTGCATATGGATTTGGGTCACATGGGTCCAATGGATCTGATTCGTCACCCGAATCCACAACTCCATCCAGTCCGAGGACTTCATCGCCATCATTCAACCCATCATCATCTGAATCTGGATCTGTAGCATCCGTCTCTCCTTCATCAGTCATTCCATTTCCATTGACGTCTTCTTCTCCATTGGTTAAACCATCATCATCACAATCTCCTGTGGTGACAGCATAAATAGTTGGATCGCAGGGATCCAACGGATCAGAACCTCCGAGGTATTCTTGACCATCAGTTAAACCATCTCCATCCGTATCTGGATTTGAAGGATCTGTTTCGTCTGCATCCACTAATTCATTTCCATTCGCATCCTCCTGTCCATTCGTAAGTCCATCTCCATCGCAATCATAATCAAGCAACGCATAAACATTTGGATCACATGGGTCGAGTGGGTCAGATTCATCGCCATTGTCAGCAATACCATCAACACCTAAAACTTCATCGCCATCATTGATTCCATCATCATCTGTATCCGCATCAGCTGGATCTGTCTCGTCATTATCTACAATACCGTTTCCATTGGTATCTTCATCCGCATTTGAGAGCCCATCATTATCACAATCGGCTAATGGATCATTTTCCCCACCATTTGGATCACACGCGTCCAATGGATCGGATTCATCACCATTATCAGCTATTCCATCTGGACCAACAACTTCATCACCATCATTGATTCCATCGCCATCGGTATCTTCATTTCCGGGATCTGTTCCTTCAGCTTCCTCCTCATCAGAGGTCAGTCCATCATTATCACAATCCTCAGTAGGTACAGCTCCTGGATCTGGATCACATGGATCTAATGGATCGGATTCATCGCCACTGTTTGCAATGCCATCTGGACCAAACACTTCCTCACCATCTAAATAGCCATCGCCATCGGTATCAGGATTGTCAGCATCCGTTTCCACCCCTATATCATATGTGTCATTTCCGTTCTCATCTTCTTCTCCGTTTAGTAATCCATCATCATCACAGTCACCAAATGGTTGCGCGAACACATTTGGATCACACGGATCAAGTGGATCAGTTTCATCACCATTGTTTGCAATACCATCTAGGCCTAAAACTTCATCACCATCATCAATTCCGTCTTCATCTGAATCTGAATTGTTTGGATCAGTACCAACTACTTCTTCTTCAGAAGCCGTTAAGCCATCGTTATCACAATCTGATGCTGGGATAGCTGCAGGGTTAGGATCACATGGATCCAATGGATCACTTCCTCCATCGATTTCGTCACCATCATTGATTCCATCATCATCTGAATCAGCATCCAATGGATCAGTTTCACCAGTGTCCACCGTTCCGTTCGCATTGGCATCTTCCTCTCCATTTGTTAGACCATCGTTATCACAATCCAAAGTTGGATCTCCCAATGATCCATTTGGATCACATGCATTTAGCGGGTCTGATTCGTCACCACTATCAGCAATTCCATCAGGACCATCAACTTCATCGCCGTCATTAATTCCATCTCCATCTGTATCTTCATTTCCTGGATCCGTGCCTTCAGTTTCCTCTTCTGCAGAAGTAAGTCCATCATTGTCACAATCCTCAGTAGGCACGGCTGCTGGATTTGGATCACACGGGTCGAGTGGATCTGATTCATCGCCATTGTCAGCAATACCATCTGGACCTAAAACTTCATCTCCGTCATTAATTCCGTCTCCATCTGTATCGGGGTTTAATGGGTCAGTTTCATCTGCATCCACCACTCCATTGTCATTTGCATCCTCGTCGCCATTGGAAATCCCATCTTCGTCACAGTCTACCGTAGCATCTGCTAAACCATTTGGATCACATGGATCAAGTGGATCAGATTCATCGCCATTATTGGCTATTCCATCAAGACCTAATACCTCATCTCTATCATTGATCCCATCTCCATCGGTATCCTCATTATCGGCATCAGTTTCTCCGTCATCTCGCTGGCCATTTCCATTCGTGTCCTCCTCTCCATTCGTCAATCCATCATTGTCACAATCTCCAGCTGGAATTGCATAAACATTCGGATCACATGGGTCCAGTGGATCACTATTAAATATGACCACTTCGTCACCATCATTGATTCCATCATCATCTGAATCGGGATCTAACGGATCGGTTCCAAGACCATCTTCAAATCCATTTGAAAGGCCGTCATTGTCACAATCTCCTGCTAGAATAGCTAAAGCATTCGGGTCACATGCATCCAATGGATTTGACTCGTCACCATTGCTCGCAATTCCATCTGGACCCAACACCTCATCTCCATCATTAATCCCATCTCCATCCGTATCTGAATTGATTGGATCGGTTCCTGAAATTGTTTCTTCATCATTTGTCAAACCATCATTGTCACAATCTGATGTTCCTAGTGCCAATGGATTTGGATCACATGGATCTAGCGGGTCTGACATATTATCTATTTCATCACCATCATTTACTCCATCATCATCCGAATCGGGATCTAACGGGTCTGTTCCGGCATTGTCTTCTTCTCCATTAGTAGCACCGTCATCATCACAATCAGAAGCTGCATCCAATACATCACAACATGTTCCTGTTGGTGTAACTGAATTTGACTGGTCGCAGTAAGGATCTGTACCTTGTCCATCTTCCACAGCATTAAGCTCTCCATCCATATCACAATCTTCGGCACCCCAAATAATACTTGCATTGTCATAACCTGTATACCCAGGAAATTGGGTCGGAGAACATGGATCTAGAAGATCATCGCCATTCCCTGCTTCAGTAGCATTGTCAATTCCATCTCCATCACAGTCTGAAGTAGATGTCACAGTTCCCGTAACACTTGCTACCAAGAAATCACATGAATTTTGTCCACCTGTCAAATCGGTAGCCTCCACATCATTACCTACTCCATCTCCATCACAATCCGAGGTAGAAGTAACCGTTTCTGTTATGCTGGCCGTCAAATAGGAACAATCGTCATTTGGATCAGTAGTATCTGATGCTTCTTGACTGTCCGTTACCCCATCATCATCTGAATCAATATCAAAGGGATCGGTAATGTTTCCATTCGGATCTATACCTGAACCATCATCTACTCCTGTAGTTTCCTCTCCATTTGTCAAACCATCTGTATCACAATCATCCGCCAACCATAACGCTGAAGGAGCCAAAGTGACATTTATGAGGTTAGCTTCGCAACCATCCAACAGGTTTGTCCCATCTAGAACTTCCTGTGCATTTGTCACTCCATCCCCATCACAATCGGACGTTGACGTCACAGTTCCTGTAACACTTGCTAAAACAAAATCACATTCATCTTGACCATCCGTGCCGTCTATTGCTTCCACATCATTGCCTACACCATCCCCATCACAATCGGACGTTGACGTCACAGTTTCCGTAATGCTAACAGTTAAATAGTCGCAATCATTGTTTGGATCGGTAGTATCAGTAGCCTCTTGGCCATCAGTTACTCCATCATCATCCGAATCGTTGTCGAAGGGATCGGTGATATTTCCGTTTGGATCTATTCCAGAACCGTCGTCCACTCCAGTAGTTTCTTCTCCATTTGTCAACCCATCTGAATCACAATCATCTGATAACCATGATAACAACGGCGTTAATGTGACATTTGCTAAATCTGCATCGCATCCATCAACTGGATTTGTACTATCCGTTATTTCTTGACCATTCGTTACTCCATCTCCATCACAATCAGCAGCTAAATCCAGCGGATCACAACATGTTCCTGCGGGTGTTATTGAGTTTGACTCATCACAATATGGATCTGTACCTTGTCCATCTTCCACAGCATTAGACTCCCCATCCATATCACAATCTTCGCCACCCCAAATAATGTTCAGATCATCATATCCTGAATAACCTGGGGGCTGAGTCGGAGAACATGGATCCAGAAGATCATCACCATTCCCTGCTTCAGTAGCATTGTCTACTCCATCCCCATCACAATCTGAAGTTGATGTCACAGTTCCTGTAACACTCACTAAAACAAAATCACACTCATTTTGACCATCGGTTCCGTCTATTGCTTCCACATCATTGCCTACACCATCCCCGTCACAATCTGAAGTTGACGTCACAGTTTCCGTAATGCTAGCGGTTAAATGGTCACAATCATTGTTTGGATCGGTGGTATCTGTAGCTTCTTGGCCATCAGTTACACCATCATCATCCGAATCGTTGTCGAAGGGATCGGTGATATTCCCGTCAGGGTCTATTCCAGAACCGTCATCCACTCCAGTAGTTTCTTCTCCATTGGTCAACCCATCTGAATCACAATCATCTGCTAACCAAGATGCCAATGGCGTTAATGTGACATTTGCTAAATCTGCATCACATCCATCAACCGGATTTGTACCATCTGTTATTTCTTGACCATTCGTTACTCCATCTCCATCGCAGTCAGCAGCTAAATCCAGCGGATCACAGCATGTTCCTGCTGGTGTTATTGAGTTTGACTCATCACAGTATGGATCTGTACCTTGTCCATCTTCCACAGCATTAGACTCCCCATCCATATCACAATCTTCGGCACCCCAAATAATGTTCAGATCATCATATCCTGAATAACCTGGGGGCTGAGTCGGAGAACATGGATCCAGAAGATCATCACCATTCCCTGCTTCAGTAGCATTGTCTACTCCATCCCCATCACAATCCGAAGTTGAGGTTACAATTCCTGTAACACTTGCTAAAACAAAATCACACTCATTTTGACCATCGGTTCCGTCTATTGCTTCCACATCATTTCCTACACCATCCCCATCACAATCTGAAGTTGATGTCACAGTTTCCGTAATGCTAGCAGTTAAATAGTCACAATCATTGTTTGGATCGGTGGTGTCTGTAGCTTCTTGGCCATCAGTTACACCATCATCATCCGAATCGTTGTCGAAGGGATCGGTGATATTCCCGTCAGGGTCTATTCCAGAACCGTCATCCACTCCAGTAGTTTCTTCTCCATTGGTTAAACCATCTGAATCGCAATCATCGGCTAACCACAGTGCCAATGGCGTTAATGTGACATTTGCTAAATCTGCATCGCACCCATCAAGTGGATTTGTACTATCCGTTATTTCCTGTCCATTGGTTACTCCATCTCCATCACAGTCAGCAGCTAAATCTAGCGGGTCACAACAAGTCCCTGCAGGCGTAACGGAGTTAGACTGATCACAATATGGATCTGTCCCTTGACCATCTTCTGCTCCGTTTAGCTCTCCATCCATGTCACAATCACCAGCTCTCCAAACTAAATTTGTGTCGTCATAAGCAGTATACCCAGGTAGTTGGCTCGGATCACAAGGGTCAAGCGGATCATTTCCATTGGCAGCCTCAGTAGCATTATCTACTCCATCTCCATCGCAATCTGAAGTTGATGTTACTGTTCCCGTTATACTTGCCGTTAAGAAATCACATTCATCTTGACCATCCGTCCCGTCAGTTGCTTCCACATCATTTCCTACTCCATCTCCATCACAATCCGAGGTAGAAGTAACCGTTTCTGTTATACTGGCCGTCAAATAAGAACAATCGTCATTTGGATTGGTAGTATCAGAAGCCTCTTGACCATCCGTTACCCCATCATCATCTGAATCATTGTCAAAAGGATCAGTCATATTACCAGCTGGATCAATTCCTGAACCGTCATCAATTCCAGTAATTTCTTCACTATTTGTCAAACCATCAGAATCGCAATCATCAGCTAACCACAGAGCTGATGGTGCCTGAGTTACACTTAAAAGATTGAATTCACACCCTTCCAGCGGATCAGTACCATCTACTGCTTCTTGCGCATTAGTCACTCCATCTCCGTCACAATCTGAAGTAGAAGTAACAGTTCCTGTGACACTACCTTCAATGAAATCACATTCATTTTGACCGTCGGTCATATCCGTTGCTTCCACGTCATTCCCTACTCCGTCACCATCACAATCAGACGTTGACGTAACCGTCTCGGTTATACTAGCTGTCAAGTATGAGCAATCATCATTTGGATTGGTACTATCTGAAGCTTCCTGTCCGTCTGTGACCCCATCATTGTCCGAATCATTGTCAAAAGGGTCAGTAATGTTTCCGTTTGGATCTATTTCTGAACCATCATCTACTCCAGTAGTTTCTTCTTCATTGGTTAAACCATCAGAATCACAATCATCCGCCAACCAGAATACAGACTGGGTTAAAGTGGCATTAGCCAGATTAGCCTCACACCCATTATCTGGGTCTGTACTATCTGTGGCTTCTTGACCATTGGTCACTCCGTCTCCATCACAGTCAACAGCAGGATCTCCTAGGTCGCATGGAATCACAGTAATACTTACCGTTCCAGTAGAACAAGCTCCATCATCATCACAAATGATATATACAAAAGAATCAGGACCGTTATAGTCTCCGTCTGGAGTATAATTAATAGTTCCATCTAAATTAACGGTTACTGTTCCATTTGCAGGATTTGTATCAATCGCTAATGAACCATTATCAATCGTACCATCAGGATCTGAATCTCCAGTCAATACATCAATATCAATTCCATCAGTATCATTCTCATCTACAGAAGCTGCTTCATCATCCGTAATTGGGGGTAGATTACAAACCGGATTTAGGGCATCGTTTGTATATGTACTTCCCGGATTTGTATAACCAGTTCCACTAGTTACTACTCCATCAGAATTTACTACCACAGGATTGTCTCCTAAAAAACCATCAGAATTGTCATCGACAAAACCAGCTTCTAACACATCGTTACAACCATCATTATCGGCATCCAATTCAAATGCATCTGCAATTGTATCATCAGGCGAGTCCGAATTAGCGATGGTATAGTCAATTACTCCATTATCATCAGCATCTATGGAAGTCGCGAGACCATTAGTATTAAAAGGCCCGTCCAAAACTCCATTCGTTTGATCTGCCCCAGAACCACTTTCTACCACATCATAAATTCCATCGTTGTCTGAATCCAGGTCTAGATAATTGGGAGTGTCATCTCCATCGGAATCGGTTTGATTGCACCAATTCATTCCCCAAACGAAAGCAATTTTTTGTGACCCAAATTGAGGCCCTCCTTTTAAATTGGTAAAGGTGACTATTACACTATCAATAGCTACTGGAAAATTAAGTGTCACCTCTCCTTCTGGGAATATTCCAGCATTACACGATGTTCCAATGAAACTATTGTCCCCATCAAACACCGCACATGTTCCAGTAGTAAAATCTCCTACTTGAATCGTATATGGAGATCCATTGCTATATCCATCAAATTTGATACTGTCATGCCAGTTACTACCCATATCTACATCTAGCACAGTAAATTCTAGATTATTAATGGGTTCAGTCCATTTAAACTTATTAATTGTTTCCTTTCCAATGGTTGCTGTTTGAGAAACCTTATAAACATGAGGAAGACTATTTTGTGTTTCAATCGATCCCTCAATTAGAATATTACTAGGGTCTTCTCTTTCTATTGAAAGGGTGACTCCTTCAAACTCTACAGCTGTGCTTGGTGCATCCGCAGTAGGATCTGAATTATCTACCCAAAAATCTTCATAATTAAACACTTGTGTTGTCGCTACGTCACAGGGCAAATTCTCATCTACATCTGGAATTCCATCATTGTCATCATCCAAATCAATATCATCACAAATCAAATCCCCATCCTGATCATTCGCCGCTGTTATTGGGTCACAAGGATCTAATGCAGCTGCGGCATTCGCTTCATCTTGGTTTAATGTTCCATCTCCGTCACAATCTCCTGTGCCTATGGCTAAAGGGTCTGGATCACATGGATTCAAAGCAGCACTTGCGCTGGCTTCATCTTGATTTAAAGTTCCGTCACTATCGCAGTCTCCAGTGCCCACGGCTAAAGGGTCTGGATGACACGCGTCAACTGCTGTGGCAGTGTTCGTTTCGTTTTGATTTAGTTCTCCATCGTTGTCACAATCTCCTGTTAATATCGCCATAGGATCAGGGTCGCATGCATCTACAGCAGCTACGGCGTCAACTTCGTCTTGATTTAAAGTTCCATCACTATCACAGTCCCCTGTCCCTACCGCCAATGGGTCTGGATTGCAGGCATCACCGTCATCTGGGTCACTGAGTACATTATACCCATCACCATCATTATCAGTGACAGGCGACACATTGGCTAGAATAGCTGTTATAAATTGTGCATCGTCAGTTGCACCTCCACTACCATCAACCCCAGCAATATCTGAAGCCGACCCTCCAAGCGCTGAAGCCGGCGAACTCGCAGTAGCGGCGGCTATTCTGAAATAATCCGAAATCAGGAGGCCTAAGTCTGAGAAATTGATATAAAAATCAAGAAATATTGGATCACCAGTACAGTCGGGATCATTGTTTAAAGCATATGATTTTTGACTGTAAATATCTTTATCATACGTACTTATCATGGTACCACTAGTAGTTCCATCTACATCCCAAACTTCTAAGTCATTACTATTTCCACTACCATATATAATTTCTATTTCGAATCCTGGATTCCCTGCAACTGAATTCGGATCATCAGTACTTATTAGGTTATCCGTATCTAATAAAAAGCTAAAACCAAATGCTCCGTTCCCATCTTTCGCTAGTCTCATTTTTAGAATCATTAATTCATCGCCGTTATCAGGTATAGCATCTGGGTCACTGATAAAATAGTATGCTCCAACAGACCCCGTACCACTGTCAGACACAATCTCTGTAAATGAACAGTTTGACCCAGTTTGTAAATCTGCATCAGGTTCAGTCTCCGCTTCAGGCACAGGGATAAAATCAATCTCAAATTGACTTAGTTCATGACCAGCACTAAAAATAGCTCCAGAGGAAGAAATCCACCCGTTACCATTTGGATCCATCGGATTCGTAGTTGGAGTAGCTTGCTCATAAATCTCCCCAGGGTCTTGACAAAAACCTGAGTAGTTAATGAATAAAAAAACTGAAATCGTAATAAATTTCTTAAGCTTATTGGAGATGATCATCCTGTTGAATTGTTTCTTTAATTTATTGTAGAGAACTGGTAATGACGTCAGGTCTTATCGGCGAAAGTATATTAATCACCAATTTCTTATGTCAGAGAGTCACTTACATTGTAAATCAGACAGCTCTTACAAGCAATTACCAAAGAAAGTTTCGAAACGAAGATGATTTTTATCCACTTGAAAAATTAGCTAACTTACTCGTGTGAACAATAGGCTTTTGAGCCCACAATAATCAAGACTAAATATCTAAAATAGTAAACTCCGTTCGACGGTTGATCTGATATTCCTCTTCAGAACATTTCACACCATCGACACATCTATTAAGAGGCTTAGATTCCCCGTATCCCTTGCTCTCAATTCGGGTAGGCATGATTCCTTTAGAAATAATATAATCCACTGCGGACTTTGCCCTTTTCCTACTTAGTGAAAGATTGTAAGGAGCAGAACCTCTAGCATCGGTATGTGAACTGAGTTCAATTTTCATACTTGGATTCTCATCCAGAATAGTGACTAGTTTATCTAGTTCTAAAGCAGCATCTGGTCGAATATCTGACTTCGCATAATCGTAATAAATATTATCCAATTTCACAGTGACACCCACTTCAAGCTTAAACATTTTAAAATCGTGCTCGAAAATCGTAGTCTTTCTATTCCTTGTATCACAGCTCGCTGATTGCAAGGCATAACCCTGCAATTCACATGTAATTCTATACACGTGATCTTTAAATAATCCAAAAGAATAGTAACCATCTTCGCCTGTCGTTTTTTCAGAAATTAAGGTGCCCAATTCATCAAACAGAGCCACTCTGACTCCTTCTAAAGGGATATCATCATCGGCTAAAAGAACATATCCTTTAGCTAAGAAATCGTACTTGCTTAATCCAAAATCTACATTGTCTATGAAGCTTGTAGTTGGACTCGAAGCCACCGTTTTTTCTGATTCAAAGTATCCTTTCTTCGAGGCTTTTAGGTCAAAAATTTCTTGATAGGGAGCAGTAAAGGTATACTCTCCATTCTCATCGCTCGTTCCTACAATTTCTACTTTAGACGGGCTACTTTCATCCTGCAGATAAATAGTAGCACCCTCTACTGGTGTTCTTTTTTCTTCATCAATTACTTTTCCAGATATTGTAATGAACTTTGGGGTAGAAATAAAAAATTTGTAGATATCATCATCTCCCAATCCACCAGGTCTATTGCTAGCAAAAAAGCCCCCTTTGGCATCCTTATTAAACACTATACTGAAGTCATCATATGGCGAATTCAAAGGGTATCCCGCATTCTGCACTTTAGAGTTATCGTTGTTCAAATCTACACTCTGAATATCCATTCCTCCCAAACCAGTATGCCCATCAGAAGAAAAGTATAACACACCAGAAGTATGGACGTATGGAAACATCTCATCAGCCGAAGTGTTTATTCGTGTTCCCAAGTTTTCTGGTTCGCTCCATTCACCATCTTTCCACAAACTCTTATAAATATCTGTCCCTCCAGAACCACCGGGCATATCCGAAGCAAAATATATGGTTAGCCCATCTACCGAGATAGAAGGGTGACCTACAGAATATTTTTCGCTGTTGTACTTAAAGGGCTCTAAATCCTCAAATTCTTCCCCCATAATTTTAGCAGAATAAATCGCCAGATTCAAATACCCTTCATCATCTTCTTTCTTTGTTCCTTTGATATAATTATTCCTAGTAACAAAAAGTATATTCTGTACCTCATTAAATGCAGCGGTTCCCTCGTGAAATCTGGTATTGATACCATTTTCTAGAAGCACAGGGTTCACCAGATTGCTATCTGCCGTTAACTCAGCTACGAATAAATTCAGGTATGCCTGTTGATTCCAACTGTATTCTTTCACCCGTTTGCCATCTTCACCTCGAGCAGAACTAAACAAAATGCCACTCTGATAGTAACATGGGGCAAAGTCGGAGTATTTACTATTGATTTTAGAATTTTTCAATGCGAAAAGAGAAGAATCTCTATTGATCTTATAAGCCCAATCAGTGTTATTCACGTATGCTTGAACAAGTTCATTCCCAGGATAAAGTGTGCTGTATTTCTGATAGGTTTTTAATGCGTCATCATACTTCTTATTCGTTTTCTGAGCACTAGCCAAAAGCAGTAAGTCTTCCGCTTGGGCCACCTTTAGCGAATCTATCGTCATGAGAACGCGTTCCGAATTATAACTGTCCCTGAGCTTATTATAACATACAGCTGCATGTTTTAGAGCATCATAATTGGTCGGATATTTCTTCAATACATCTTCGTAAATTGAAGCGGCTCTTTTATACTCAAAAAGGTCCATATAACTTTCAGCTAGATCCAGCTTAAAACTCTGAGCTTCAATCGCGTTGCAAAGCGATAATAAGCAAAGAATAAGAAACAGCTTGATATTACATTTTATACTTGGCATTTTTATTAGTTCTAGGGTGAAACAACTTTTAAAAATATCGTGGCGACTTCTCACCTTTGGGTGGTTTTCCTAAATCCACTCCTATCATTACTTCATGTGACGCCCCTGAAAAAGAAGACAAATCTGAAATAATGTAGTCGTATGAATATCCAAATCTCAATTTTCTATTGATCTCATATTGAAAAATCATTCCTACAGCATCGCTCGTCCTATAGGTAAGACCTGCCCAAAATTTCTCATAGAACAGAAAACTAGCGGACCCATCCAATGAAGGTGGAGCTCCATCTACCAATCTCCCTAAAATTGTCGGCTTGAATTTCACATAGTTGTTTAGTTCAAAAACCATACCCGCTCCTAAGAAAAAATGTCTTCTCTCGTCATTCAACTCAAAACTAGGAGTTTGGCCATCTATCAATTCATTATTTAAGAGCTTAGGAAGAGAAGCACTCAGGTACCACCTTTCTGCACTCCAGAAAACTCCAAAGCCAAAATTGGTCAACGGTTTATTTACTATGTCTGCTTGAAATAATGGATCTGTTCCATCAAGTGGATTGAGCGATGTCAAATTGGCTTTATACAAATTCACCCCTCCTTTTAATCCAAAAGCCAAACTGGATTTATGCATAATGACTTTATAGGATGCGTCTATGAAAATTCCCGTTTGCCTGCTTGGTCCGTTCTTATCGTTTAAAATTGTACCCCCAAGCCCTAAATTTTCCTTTCTAAGCGGGGCATGGATAGTGAATGACTGTGTTCGAGGAGCACCGTCAAAGTTCACCCATTGACTTCTGTGAATGAGGTTCGCTTCTATTACATTGGCATGTCCAGCATAAGCTGGATTGATAGACAATGTATTGAACATATACTGTGTGAACAGTGGATCCTGCTGACTAAAGCCAGAAAAAGAACTGGTGACAAGTATCACTAAGCTTACTATTTTAACCCAATTATTCATTGTCTATCTTTTTAAGTATACAAATCCTTTATAAGCTGCAGATCCATTACCTAGATCCAGCACATAGTAATAAGTTCCTACTGGCAGTTCATCACCTATAGTCGCAGGATGATCAGAAACTCCATTCCAGTCCCCTTGATAATCGGAGGCTTCAAACACCTTAGCTCCCCACCTATTAAATACTTGAATGCTGTTTCCTGGATACTTCTCCAGATTCGGAATAAACCATGTATCATTAATATTGTCATTGTTAGGAGAGAATGCATCAGGCACATCAATAGTTAAACAGTCTATTAATGTTAATGACACAGTATCCATCGAAGTGCCACATAAACCATTGTTTATTGTATACACAAAAGTATTTTGAACGGTTCCTAAAGGCACGTCAATCTCTCCCAGATCAGTTATTTCAGGGTTTGATGTATCTAATGCCGATTGATCAATAATCGGTTCTCCTTCAATAACTGACCACAATACGGTAGCTGGAGGATCTACAAAATTTCCGTCCAAAAGAATTGAAGGAGAATCTTCGAATTCATCTTCGCAAATCTCCATATCTAATCCTGCATTTGCTCCAGCAGCATTTGGATCGAATATGTTAATCTGCATGGTGTCTTGCGTTGTTCCGCAGAATCCATTATCCACAGTCCATGCCAATTGGTAGATTCCAAGCTCAAAACCACTTGCTATAGTACCTTCTTCATTTACATCAACAAATACAAGAGGGTCACTATCTATTGGCGACAGAGCTACTGTCCAGGTACCAACAGCTGTATTTCCAATAGTAGGATTGGCTGCTAATATGACATTCAAAGGGACATCACAAAATTCTTGATCCACTCCTGCATTAGCATCTGACTCGTTCGAGTCAAAATGGAATATGGACACTACATCGCTAGTTGAACCAGATTCACAGGGGCCATTAAAAAATTGCCATTCCAGTTGGGTTTCTCCATATCCAAAGTCAGTCATTGTTGCATTTGGGTCATTGATGTCTGAAATTATAGGTGGTGTTCCAAATATGGTCACCCATGTCCCATATCCAGGGAAAACTGGTGTATTGGCAGACATCACCGCTTCGTTTCCATCTTGTGGATCTGTACAAATCGATTGGTCAGGACCTGCGTCTGCTGATGGACTATTTGGATCAAAGATTTGAATAACCAAATCATCTGAGGTCACTCCACAAGGACCATTGTCTACCGTCCAAGTCAGTATATGTTCTCCAATACTCGTATTTGAGAAAATCGAATGTGGATCATTGATATCTGAAAAATCACCTGTACCAGCCAAAGTCCATGTTCCTACAGAAGGATGAGCAACCGTGTCTGCATCAAGTATAATATCAGTTATTGGCCAACAAAGAAGAAGTGTATCTCCTGCAAAGGCATCATTCTGATTCACATCAAACACATTAATGATTACTTCATCACTAGAAATTGGATCAGAACAAGGGCCGTTATCTATGGTCCATTGTAATACATACTGTCCAACCACTAGACCAGTCAAAATCGCATTCGGATCTGTGATATCATTGAAAGACCAACTATTTGGTCCCGAAACCACACTCCACACTCCGGTAACGGGAGGAGGAGGAACTTCGGCACCTAGAACAACTGCTGTTTCTCCGCATAAGTTCTTATCCAAGCCAGCATTCGCTAATGGTGCATCTTCAGTAAATATTCGTACAGTTACTGTATCTCGTGTTATAGGGTTTTCACAAGGTCCGTTATCAATAGTCCAAATGAACAGATTTTCTCCAACAGGTAAGTCAGTGATTTCAGAATCTGGTGCATCTGGTGTCACTATCGTTCCTCCACCAGACAGTAAACTCCAATTACCAACTACAGGGTCTGAAGTAGGAGTCGCATCCATCATAGTAGAATTGTCAGGTAAACAAAACTCTTGATCTTCTCCAGCTTCTGCTGGAGGATGATTCACATCATATATAGCTATTGACATAAAATCAATGGATAATTCAGGATCACAAGGACCATGATACACCTGCCAAGCAAAGGTGTTCGTTCCAATCCCTAACTGTATAATTTCAGAATTTGGATTATTCTCCTCTACAATACTTCCGCTTCCTTGAGTTAAGGACCAAGATCCGACAGATGGAATGTCAGGTACCAATGCCTCAGTAAATGTAGAATTTATAGGAGAGCAAAACTCCTGATCATCCCCAGCACTAGCTAAAGAAAAATCATTGGGGAAAATCAATATGGTAACTGTATCTCTAGTTAATGCATTTTCACAAGGAGAGTTCTGCACAGACCAAACAAATCTATTTTCCCCTACAGTTAAATCAGTAATCGCAGAGTTCGCGCTGTTAATATTTTGAATAGTTCCATTGCCTTCTATCAAAATCCAGCTTCCAATCGCAGGGAAAACCGCATCCGTAGCTGTCATTGAAGTATTCGTAATTGGTAGACAAAACTCTTGATCATCTCCCGCAATAGCATCTGGGGCTGTTTCATCAAAGATAAAAATGGAAACAAAGTCACTACTAATACCACTACAAGGACCATTATCAACGGTCCAACTAAGAATCGTCTCTCCCACAGTCAGGTTGGTAATCTCAGATAATGGATTTTCAGGCTCCAAAACTGTCCCATTTCCGATAACCACTTGCCATTGTCCAGTAGCTGGAGAAGTTAATTCAGAGCCTTCTAAGAAGGTACTATTTACAGGAGTACAATAACTTTGATTCTCTCCAGCATCAGCGTCGAGACCTGCTGGACTAAATATCTCGACCTTTAACGTATCCGATGACAATCCGCATGGTCCATTGTCTATTTCCCAAGCAAATCTATATGTTCCAACATCTAAGTTGCTAATCTGCGTAGTGTTATCATTAACGTCTGCAATAATAGCACTCCCTTCTACCTGTGTCCAGGTTCCAATGGAAGCACCCAACGCCTCATTTGCATTGATATCCAGCACACTTACTGGAGCGCATTCGCTAAAGTCTGGTTCTGTAAACGCTGGTTCAGAACCTGGGTCAAACAAACGGAGGTAAACAGTGTCTCTAGATATAGGGTTACTGCATGCTCCATTATCAATTGTCCAGGTAAATATATTCTCCCCAACTCCAAGATCTGAAACTGCACTGGTCGGATTAGTAGCGTCAGCTATCGTTCCAGCTCCTTGAACCAAGCTCCATTGTCCTACTGCCGGAGAGGTAGCACTATTCCCGCTGAAGTTTGTGGCATTAACTGGCAGACAAAGATCTTGGTCCACACCAGCATCGGCCTCCGATTGATTTTCATCGTAAACGTTAATCGCTAAAACATCACTAGAAATACTGTTCTCACATGGACCATTATACACTGACCATTGAAACGTATTGATACCTATACTTAAATCCGAAACAGATGTATTTGGATCATTGATATCATCAATAGTGGCAGGTATGCCCAATACTTGAATCCATTCTCCACTCCCAGGAGAAATTGGAACAGATGCCGCCAATGAGGCAGAAGTAGTGAAACTGCAAAGATCTTGATCCAGACCAGCGTCTGCTAGGGGACTTGTCGGATCGAACACAGAAATGATCAATGTATCAGTCGAAGTTGCATTTAAACAAGGTCCGTTAAATATCTCCCATACAAATACATTGACTCCTGATGACAGATTTGAAACTGGACTGTTTGGATTATTCGTATTGTTGATGGTAGAAGTTCCTTCTATTTGCGACCATGTACCTAAACCAGGGAATACTGGTAAATTTCCTTGAAGGTTTGTACTTGTATTAGGGATACACAATTCTTGATCCTCTCCGACAGCAGCATCGTCAGCAGATTCATCATAAACAAAAATGGTGATTAAATCATTCGTACTGGAAGGATCACAAGGTCCATTGGAAATAGACCATCTTAATATGGTCACTCCAACTCCCAAATTAGTAATTGTGGCATTTGGATCAGTAACATCACTAAAGACTGATGTACCTACTATTTGAGTCCAACTTCCAGTAGCAGGTAAAGATGGAGTATTGGCCGCCAGTTGAACACTGACTACTGGAGTACAAAATAATTGATCAGGTCCAGCATTTGCCACTGGTTCATTAGCATTGTATACGTCCATAATCACTTGATCCGAAGAACTAGACGCGCAAACACCATAATCGATAGTCCACTCATAAATATTCACTCCCAAACCAATTCCTGTAACGGTAGCATTTGGATCATTTATATCACTAAAAGAACCATTACCTTGTATAATACTCCATTCTCCAACTCCAGGGGTTGGTGCAGCAAAGGCAGTCATTTGAGCAGTAGTAACAGAAGTTAACGAGGAACAAAATTCTTGATTAATTCCTGCAAACGCCGCTGGTAAATTTTCCTCGAATAATAAAACTCTCACTGTATCAGTAAGATCTTCTGGAGCTGAACAACTACCATTATATACATTCCAAACCAATAGGTTTTCTCCAACGGCTAAATTTGACACTTCAGCTAGAGGATCATTCGCATCCGAAAATGTTGCTGACCCTACTAAGACACTCCACGTCCCTAGTGCAGGAAGTGCTACCGAAATGGCATCTAGATCCACTGTGTTCACAGGGAGGCATAGCGTAATATCATCTCCAGCATTGGCAGCACCTAAACCACTATCAAATACGGTTATAACCACTTGGTCAGCTTGCGTTCCACAAGTTGAATAATCAAGAGACCACTCAAATATGTAGGTCCCAATTTGAAGATTAGAAATCGTGGCAACTTCATCATTTACATTTGAAATAATCACAGAAGCACTTCCCGAAACCAAACTCCAGGTTCCTATCCCCGGGTTAACAGCAGCATCTGCGGTCATTTGGGTAGATGAGGTTGGGGAGCAAAGCTCCTGATCAATCCCAGCATTTGCCGCTGGAGCACCAGAATCAAACACTCGAATAGACACTTGATCTGTTGTCACAGCATTGGCACAATTCCCATTATAAATGGTATACGAGAATATGTTTTCGCCTACAGCAAGGCCAGTTAGTTCTGTGGTAGATGAATTTGGACTTGTTACAGAACCAGAACCAGATACCAATTGCCATTCTACTGTGGCTGGGAAAATGGGCTCATTTCCACTAACAGTAGCTGTGCTCTGAGGTGTACATAAACTTTGGTCAGGTCCAGCAAAAGCATCTGGAGATGTACTATCAAATAAAAATACTGATACAGTATCTGTTGTGGTTTGCAATCCACAAGATCCATTATCAATAGTCCAAACAAATCTGTTTTCTCCAACAATTAAGTTCGAAATTCCTGTTATTGGGTCGGAAGAGTCTACAATGGATCCAGATCCACTTACTACTGTCCATTCTCCAGTAGCTGCTCCCACAGGGGAATTCCCACTTAGAGATGTACTATTATTAGGAGTACACAATGTAATATCGCTTCCTGCATCCGCTGCATCCGCAGCAGTGTCATAAACAAATATTGTCATCTGATCACTTAGTGGCAATGCATCACATGGTCCTATGTCTACTTGCCATTGAAATACATAAACGCCTGGGATAAGTCCAGTAACAATGGCTTCATCTTCATCTGGGTCGAAAGCCGCCGCATTTGGTCCAGACACTTGTATCCAAGTTCCTGATGCAGGTGAGACTGGAGAACTCCCATCGAGTTGAACAGAGCTTTGAGGAGTACATACTTCAATATCATCTCCAGCGCTGACCGGAGGATGTTCATCCTCAAAAATATTTATTGACATCAAATCAGATTGATCGTCCTGTATACATGGGCCAGCATCAACAGTCCATCTGAAAACATTAATCCCCTGAGTAAGTCCTGTTACGGTTGAATTGGGATCGGTTGGGTCTGTAATCACCCCATCACCAGCCACTCGAGTCCAAACTCCAGTTGAGGGTGAGTCAGGTGTGTTTCCTGCAAGACTTGTGGAGCTCACAGGCTCACAAAAATTTTGGTCAGGGCCGGCATCAGAAACTGCAGCACCTTCTTGAAACAATAGAATTGATACTTCGTCCTCACTAAAAATCGGACTACAAGCACCATTATCTATGGTCCACTTAAATCTATTAATACCCACTGAAAGTCCTGTTACTTGCGTATTGGGATCCGTATCATCCAAGAATAACCCTGTTCCTTCTTCCACCGTCCAAAATCCCGTTGATGGTGACGATGGAGTAGTGGCATCAAGTGTGGTTGCTGTTATAGGAGTACACAATTCCTGATCTAGCCCAGCATCTGACTGATCTGCATTGATATCATAAACAGTAACCGTTATTTGATCGTTGTTCGTTCCTCCAGAACATGGACCATTGTTTACACTCCATTCATAAACGTTATCACCAATCGACCATCCCGTGACAGTTGAGTTTGGATCATTCTCATTGGCAAAGTCTCCAGTTCCTATTATCACTGTCCATTGTCCAGTGGCAGGGGCTGTAAATGAAGTAGCGTTCATAGCTACTGGACCAAAATTGTTACAAATCTCAATATCTTCTCCAGCATCAGCTACATCTACATTTTCATTGTATACAATTACTTCTACATCATCGAATGTAAATGGCGGATCACAAGGACCATTCGTAATGGTCCATCTATAGGTGTTTGTTCCAAAAGAGTATCCACTAGCATCAGCATTTGGGTCATTAATATCTGAGAAAGATCCAGTTCCTTGTACAACAGACCAAACACCAATAGCTGGCTCAGAAGGTATATTTGCGGAAAGTCCAGTAGTCAATTGATCAGAGCAAATCTCAATATTACTACCAGCATCAGCTGCAGGTTCTAGTGAATTGTACACTGCGATTTCAACCTGATCCGTATTACTAATTACATCACATGCGCCATTATCTATTGACCATTCATAAATGTTTATTCCTATTCCCGGTGCCGTTACTGTCGCATCTGGATCATTCACATCAGAAAACGTACCTGATCCGGAAATGATCGCCCATTCCCCAATAGCAGGGCCCGTTGGATTGTTGGCGTTAAGTTCAACTGTAATCACACTCACGACAGAGTGACAAAATTCTTGATCAACACCAGCACTGGCTGGGTCAGCATCTACATTAAATACCGATATGGTTACTTCACTAAAATTGGGACTGGCTTCGCATCCACCATTATCTATGGTCCACCTGAACACGTTTTGTCCAACAGCCAAATTCGTCAGCCCAGATTGCGGATCATTTTCATCAAGTATAATTCCACTTCCAGAAATGCGTGTCCAAGTTCCAATAGCTGGTGACAGAGGGGTATTTCCATCCAAATTGAAAGAGGTAATGGGAGTACAAAGGTCCAAATCAGTTCCAGCGTCTGCCACCACCTGTATAGTAGGATAAATCAGTATAGTAATTTCGTCGAAGTTACTTCCCGCTGCGCAAGGACCATTGTTCACTGTCCATCGCAGCACATATTCTCCTGGTGTTATCCCAGAAAGAGTCGCGTTTGGGTCAGTTACATCCGAAAGGATATCGGTCGCTGAAATACCACTCGGTACTTCGACTGACCATATGCCTGTAGCAGGAAAGACAAACTCCGAAGCTTCTAAATCTTTAGACACAAAATCTGCCTCGCAGAATACCAAATCGCTTCCTGCATCGGCCAAACTTACATTTGGATCATATACTGTTACAGTAACCTCATCGAAGAATGTATCATCGTTACACGGGCCATTGTATACCGTCCATCTATAGGTATTAACTCCGATAGACAAGTTTGACACAGTAGCATTTGGATCATTAGCTTCTGAAAAAGATCCGGTTCCAGAAATCACAGTCCAAGTTCCAATTGCTGGAGAAATAGTGTTTGAAGCTGATAGAATATGCTCCGTAACCGGGGCACAATATTCTGCAGAAACACCTGCTTCAAGAGCAGGATGTGCCGGATCGTATACTCTAACATCTAAGGTATCAGTTGATGGAAAACCAGGACAATCTCCATTTTCTACTGTCCAGACAAATCTATTCGTTCCTATTTGCAGGTTCTCTATCAGTGTTTCATTATCATCAGAATCTTCAATCACACCAAAACCAGAAATAGGTGTCCATAATCCTGTCGCAGGATCAAATGGTTCTAAATCCAGAGCACTCGTAAAAACGCTATTGTCACCAAAAGGGTCAGCACATATTTCTATATCCTCTCCGGCATCAGACTGCGGAGTGTTGATATCATAAACACAGATGAGCATTGTACTCTCTGTTTCGCCCCCAGGGCATGGACCATTGTTAATATTCCACCTGAACTCATTACACCCTATACCTAAGTTGGTTACCGAGGCATTTGGATCATTAATATCATTAATCGTAGCGTTTCCAAAAGTAATTTCCCAAGTTCCAGTAGCTGAGAACAGAGGATCATTCGCTTGCATAGTATAGGTGTTATCTGACGAGCACATTGTCACACTTTCCCCCGCATCAGCCACAGGAGCTTGACCATCATACACGGTTACCTTTGTTACATCAAAAGTAGATTGACATGGATAGTCCTGTCTCCAGATAAAGATATGTTCACCAAAAGGCAAATCAGTTACTTCAGCAATTGGCTGAGTTATATCTGCGATAGTACCGCCGCCTATTAACACCCAATAACCGCCGACAATAGGATCGGGATTTATCGCCTCCAAAATTGCAGAATTAGCTGGCGAACAAATATCCTGAGGTCCTGAAACAGTCGTGTTATTAGAAGGATCAGCCACTACAAATGTGAGCTCGATAGAGGTTGTTCCTATGACGTTTCCCCCTCCATCAGTATTCGTAACTGTAATGTCAAAAGTATCTTCACCAACTAAATCTGCTGGCGCAGTATAAGAAATACAGTAATTAAAAGGAGAGCTGGGTGGAGTGACAATTACTTGTCCCTCATTCCCCGTTACAGCTATTATTTCAATGTCCTCGTTACATCCTGATGTGGTAAGACAAAAGTCCAAGGAGTTTCCCTGACAAATTGTATCTACAATAAAAGCAGTGCCTGGCAGTCCCGTATTGGGATCTATAACTTCTATGCAAGTTCCTCCTCCAAATTCTGACGGAAATTTTTCAGGTGAAATTTCTTCTTGATCACTGGAGTGAAGAAGTAAGAATGGCGCAAGTAAAACTACAGCTAAGTGAGTGAGGTGGTGGACCATGTTTAACTAATTCGAATGCATTGATTTACAACACACAAGTTTGTTGAGGCAAAATTATAGTAAATCATTAATCATTACGTTAATAAATGAAGAATGATTCAAAAAGATCATTGTGAGTAAGAAGTATTTTTACGAGTCAAGAAAAGAATGAACTTATATTCAAGAAAACAACGATGGAAAATCCTGCTTTTATTTATGGCAGTTTTAATCGTATTGGCAAGTCTCTGGTATTCAGAATTCATCTCCAGTAAAATACAGGAGCGGGAGCGGGAGAAAGTCGAGCTCTGGTCTGCAGCGTTGCAAAAGAGAACTGATTTGGTCAATTTAACTGGGAATCTTTTCGAGAATCTCAAACGAGAAGAAAGAGTGAAGGCTGATCTTTGGGCTAGGGCCTTCAATGAGATAAGCTCAGCCGATTTCGATGAAGAATTGAACTATTTATTTGATGTTGTGCAATCAAACACAACAATCCCTGTAATGATCGTAGATCAAGATGGAAACATTATAGGAAAAGATAATCTTCCCGAAGGTTGTACTGATCAAGAATGTTTGGAAAGAATGAGGGACCAAATGAAAAGGAAGAACAAACCAATTCCAATCAATTCTGATTATAAAAACCACCAATTTCTTTATTATGATGATAGCAGTATTTTCACTGATCTGAAAATCATATTGGATAATTTGGTGACCACCTTCATTTCCGAAACCGTGGTGAGTTCTGCCTCTGTCCCAGTGATTCTCACGGACAGCACTAAGACAAACATTATCAATCATGGAAGCATTGACAGTGTCACTGTAAACAATCCTGTGCTTATGATACAAAGAATAGCTTCTATGGCAAGTGAAAATGAACCACTTGTCATTGATGTTATTGGAAAGGGAAAACAATATGTTTTCTACGAAAGCTCATACATACTCAAATTGCTTAAATATTTTCCGATCGTCCAACTTTGTTTGATCGGACTTTTCTTATTCATTACATACATGACTTTCAGCACATTTAGAAAAGCTGAACAAAATCAAGTATGGGTAGGAATGGCTAAGGAAACAGCTCATCAACTAGGTACGCCATTGTCATCTCTAATGGCTTGGATGACCTTGTTAGAAGAGGAAAACATTGATAAGACAATAATTACAGAAATGTCTAAAGACATTACTAGACTTAGTACTGTCAGTGATAGGTTTTCTAAAATTGGTTCTTCACCAGAGCTAATAGAAATTGATCTCAATGATGTAGTACGTGCCTCAGTGGAATATCTTTCTACTAGGCTTTCTAAGAAAGTCGCTTTTAGTTATAGCGGTCTTGTGAACCAAGATGATTCAAATAGACACGCCATGACCAAACTATCCAAGCCTTTATTTAGTTGGGTGCTGGAAAATTTATTTAAGAATGCCGTAGATGCTATGGAAGGTGTCGGGAAATTGCACATTAGTCTAAAAGAAGACAATAGAGGTTGGATCGTGGATGTATCAGATACAGGTAAAGGAATTCCAAAATCAAG
This sequence comes from Flavobacteriales bacterium, assembly GCA_965224545.1. Lineage (GTDB taxonomy): Bacteria > Bacteroidota > Bacteroidia > Flavobacteriales_D > Sanyastnellaceae > ASP10-05a. The sequence goes on from CBDCZM010000002.1 coordinate 182,704, forward strand.
TTTCAAAACGGTATTCGAACCAGGTTATACTACAAAAAAACGAGGATGGGGTTTAGGTCTTTCTTTAACCAAACGGATAGTAGAGGAATATCATAATGGAAAAATCATGGTTTTTACTTCTGAACTAGGAAAGGGAACCACGTTTAGGGTTATTATGCCAAGAACATCCTGACTCTTTCAACCAAATTCTATTTTTGGGACAAAATACTAGGTATATTCACTTAGGCTAGTGATTCTGGCATATATACTCAAACCATTTAGCTTTTCGGTTTTTGACTGGTTCTTTTTCCCTTTACCAACGTTAAAAAATGAAACCATAGCACAGGCTATGATTGAACTTTTTGCCTTGTTAAAGGAAAAACCAATCTCGCCAAAATTCCGAAAAGCTAACTAATTTGAGTATAGATTGCGAAGCCAACTAGTATCAAAATATGCACTTTAAAAACAAATATCGCCAGTATTTTCTATGTGTGTTGACACTTTTCTTATGTCAAGGGATTTGCTTCTCCCAATTATCTATTGATACAGTTTCATTTGGAGAGGTGCATGATTTCGATAAGAAACAAATTTCTGCTTCGCTCATAGGTGAAGGTGGAAGTATTTGGACTAGCATAAAAGGAAAGGACCTTTCTACGGTCAACATCTCACAGCACGATAACCAGACTATGAAGAAAATAAATGAATTTTCATGGTCAAAAGAGAGCGAAGAACATTTAGATGTGCAGATTATTCGTACAGAATATTTAAACGAAAATCTACTACTCTTTTATTCCAGCATTAATAAACAAAGAGATAGGCAATCTTTTTGGATCGCCTCACTCTCAAACATAGGAGAAGAACTGAGTAATACCCTTGTGAAGCAAATTGACTACCTAAAAAAAAGTGAAGATTATACTTTCGAAGTTTTTAAAAGTCAGAGTGGAAACTTCATTGGCATTTCTTCAGTAATTGAAAACTACAAGGAAAGTAGATTCGACATTGAGCTATTACTTCTGGATATTAATCTCACTATAAAACAGGAAAAGCAACTCATTTTACCTAATATAAAAAAAGTTGATTTTCCCAGTCATTTCATCGTATCAGACAATGGGTCTATATTTTTCTTAAACGGGCTCACTGATAGTAAAAGTGAAAAGACCGCTGAAATCGGGCTGGAAAAGAGGCTTTATCAGCTATTTAGATACGATCCGAATTTGGATAAATTGAAACAATACGATGTATCTATTGCTGATAAATACATCAGTGATGTGTCTATGAAGCTAAATAAAAATGGTGATTTGTATGTGTTAGGATTTTATAATAATTCATACTACAAAGGTGCTGAAGGCATCTTCCTGATGCTGATAGACAAAGATTCTGGAAAAATCAGACTGTCAGGCAAAAAGCCCATTGATAAGAAGATTCTATCTGATTTCCTCACTGAGAAACAATTGAGAAAAAGATACTCGGTAGATGATCTTTTTCTTGACCATATCCACATTAAAGAAAATGGGAACATCATCATAATTGGAGAAATTTTCTATGTAGATCAGCGATTAATGACAGGTGCGAATGGCATAAGTGTGACTACATCAAAATATTACAATTTTGAAGAAATACTTTTGATGGAGCTTACTGCCAGTTTAAGTTATGTGCAACATCAGACAATTTATAAAAAACAGAAAAGCATCAATTTTCTAAGTGCGTATTGGGGTTATAGTTTTATAGACCCAGGGAACTCTGATGATCTTTATATCGTATTCAACTACTCCAACCCTAGAAAGGAAAAGAGTTCTGTAACTGTCACCAACCCTTCTAGAACTTCCATCTGGGTTCAAAAATTATTCTCCTCCGAACCCACTAAAATAGACCGAAGTGATCTATTAAGGGTCGCTCCTCTATACAATCCTATCTGGGAGTCAGACTATCTGATCGTTCAAGACAACAAACAGTATGGCCTGGTTCAATTCAATTTTTAACCTGCTCTCACTAGTCAGTCTATTTCTACCTAACTTCTCATAATGAAGTTCTAATACATAATGGGGTTTAATAGTTGATTATTTTCACCTCTGTTCTTCTGTTTTTCTGATGATCCGGCTCGCTACACAACGTCCCATCAAAACATTCATTGATGAGCTTAGTTTCACCGTACCCTTTTCCAAAGATTCTTTTCGGAGAAATTCCATGATCAATAATATATCTCACGGCTGCCATAGCTCTTCTCTCGGATAATTTCATGTTCTCATCATTAGAGCCTCTGGAATCAGTATGTGATGACAGCTCAATAACAATTGAAGGGTTATCTCGTAGAATTCGAACCAATTTGTTAAGTTCATAAACTGCATCTTCTCTCAGAGTCCATTTCCCAAGATCGTAAAAGATATTCTCTAAAACGATGGTTTGCTGTTTTTCCAATGGCATCATGGTGGTATTCATCACATTGCTCAATTGTATATACTGATTATTGTACCCTGTATGAATCTCTCCGGATGATGAAGCAAAACCAGGTTTCTCCGCTTTAATTTGATAGGCATCATTCCTCCTAAGTTCCAGATGCAATTCTCCATTGTAATCACTTTTTACTTGCCACCCCTGACCTGAAGATTTGTGAATAACAGTCACCAATAATCCACTAATTGGACTATTTCCTCTATAGCTTCTAAACACCCCATTTACCAGAACTGGGTCTTCTATTATTAATGGGGAACTTGACCGTTCAGAAACATGGCTGGTATGACCTGGTTGTTGAAGCTGTCCATAAACTTTTTGAACAGCATTAGCTTCATACTTTGCTTGTGGATGTTTGGCTACGTTTGCCACTGCCTTGGTTTCTATCAATACCACGTGTCCTAAATCTACTTCTTCCATGCCCTTCTTACAATCAGAGACTTCAATCTCTTTAGTAGACCAATTTTCTCCATTACTAATTTTCAACTTTAATGGACATTGATCTTCAGTATACTGCAGTACGAATCGACCTGTCTCATCTGGCGCTATTTTCTTAATCAACTCACTAGCACTCCAAACTTCGATTTTTGCATTGCATAATGGCTGATTGGACTCTTGATCTCTCACGTCGGCGGTCAATCTAGAGCTAGATTCAGGCAAATCAAGAATGAAAGAGTAAATGTCGTCTCCTCCCATCCCTCCTTTTCTATTAGAAGATAAGTAGCCTGCATCACCTAGCGGGTTCAAATAGAAACTAAAGTCATCCATCTCTGAGTTAAGTGGAGCGTCTAGATGTTCAACGTTCCTGTGACCATCAAGAAACCCTTCACATTTGAAAATGTCCAATCCTCCTAGTCCTAAATGTCCATTGCTACTAAAATATAATGTCCCATTTTCATGAAGGAAGGGAAACATTTCATTCTGCTCCGTATTCAATTGGTTTCCCAAATTAATTGGAGACTCCCACCCATAGACTCCTTTTGTACACATATATAAGTCTGTGCCCCCATGTCCTTCAGGGTTATCAGAGATAAATACCATTTTACTTCCGTCATTTGAAAGAGTGACGTGGCCTGTGCTAAAGGAATCACTATTGTGTTTGAAGCTCTCAACATTAGTACATTTCCCCTCTATGATCTCAGCTGAGTATATTTTTAAATTGATCGTACCATTCAGCATCTTTCCTTTCTTTCCTTTGAAATAATTATTCCTTGTGAAATATGCCTTTTTACCATCTGAAGAAAAACAGATTGGACCCTCATGAAAACTGGTGTTTAGTTCAGAGGAAAAACCCTCTATTTCAACTCCAACACTTGAATAAACAAATAAATCTAAATAGTTCTGACCGTCCCATTTATAGGTTCTTTTGGAAGATGCTCCATCAGTCCTAGAAGAAGAAAAGACAACCTTATCACCAAAATTTACGGCTCCAAAATCATTGGAGCTAGAGTTGATTTCAATCACATTTTCCACTATAATTTCTTGATTTGGCAGCCCTAGTTCTCCTGCATATTTTAGATTATCCAGATGTCTACCCACGAGTGGATTATCTGGCTGAATCTTGTCATAATGCTTGAACCATTTAATAGCCTCTTCGTGCTGCCCCAAACTTTTCTTAGCCAGAGCCAAATAGAAATAATCAATTTCTTGAGCTAGATTATTCTCAACCATATACATTAGCCAATAATCACTTTTTTCATGATCGTTTATCAGTCTATAGCTGTTAGCCAAATAACTGGCATATTTACTATGATCTGGGTCCACATCCAACAGAGCTTCGCAACGTTCAATTACTTTAAAGTAGGCCAAATTATCATACATCGTCTTGATCTCATATAAATCTGTAGTTTGGCATTGTGACACCAAACTAACGGCTACTAATAAAACAGTAAATGTTGTTTTCATGATTAATTGTGCGATTAGAAATACCTTGGAGAAAGAGATTTTTCTCTTTCTAATTTTAAATCATAGTTTATAAGTATTTCATGTGACCCTCCATTTCCAGAGAACTGAGATATTGTTTTATCATAGGAATACCCTAGTCTTATATTATCATTTATCTGATAGCTCACCATCATTCCCACTGCATCTTTAAATCTCAAAAAGGTCCCCACCCATAATTTTTCTTGTATCAATAAATTCACTGATATGTCCATACTTACAGGAGCAGCTTCTACATACTTTACTAAAAAAGTGGGCTTAAGTTTAAGGGTCGGAGAAAGTGTAAATACCTTTCCTGCTGTCAAAAAAAGATGTCTTTTTTCCAATGGAGCTTCTAGGCTATTTTCAAGCACATAGAAATTGTTCTCAATCAGTCTAGGTGCGCTTAATCCAATGAAGTGATTTGTAGCGTACCAATAAGCACTTACTCCAAAATTGGGTAACGCAGAAGACCTCACATTCTGTTGAAATGAAACATCATTCTTAGTTTCTAGGCCAGAAAGATTTGCTCGATAAAAGTGTAGCCCACTTTTTAGACCAAAGGATAGTTTTGAATTCTCTGTAACCTTAACAGCATATGCCACATCCAAATTAGTATACGTCGATTTAACTGGTCCATGCTGATCCGCTATGACACTTGCACCTAGAGAGACATTAGATGTTCCGATAGGAGTGTGAACACTTAATGATTGAGTTCTGGGCCTGCCATCAATGCCTAACCATTGTTCTCGCAAGGCAAGATTAATGCTCATCGCATCTCTGGTGCCTGCGTAGCCAGAATTAATCGTTAGTGGATTGAAATAGTACTGTGTAAACTGCGGATCTTGCTGAGCGTTAGCAGAAAATTGCGGAGCAATCAATCCTAAAATAATAACCGTAAGTTTCAGATAAGAATTCACTAGTAGAAAGTTTAAGTTCTTACGTTCTACTTGTATTTTATGTTGACGTCTGTAAGTTACATGACTAGAACCATGTAGGAAAGGTTCACTTACCTATATTCATACATCGAAAATCCTACATTTACAATCCCTTCCAGCTCTGGCTCTCTACTTCCCTGCTCTATCCTAAAAAGGTATTTACCTTCTTGAGGGAACTTAACATCTTTTTTCCATAGAATTCTATTATCCAGTAGGTCTCCTAAACCTTTTCCATACCAAACTCCGCTAGGATCTGCTAATGGTATATTCAGCGTATCTGCATATGTTTTCCCATTAGGAGCAATTCTCTTAGGAAAGACATAGAAATTCGAAAATTCGAAATCGGCCGTGTGCCTTATATCTATAAACCACATATACACCTGAGAAGTATCTTTTATGTCAAATGTAAACTCCATCGGTTCATTTACATTCCATTTATAATCTTCAACCTCATATGTCTTGGAGTAGAAAAAATCATCTCTGCATCCAGTACAAATAATCAGTACTAAAAATACTATGAGGCTACAAAACTTCATCAGTCCTTTTTAGGTGGTCTTGGTTTCCGTGTAGGTCTTCCTTTTCCACTATTTGATGGCTTATTACCAGACGTATTTGCATTAGGTGCAGAGGTTGGATCTTTTTTCTGTTGTCCACCTTGTGCTTTGTTCTGTCCTTGGTTCTGCTTATTTGCAGGCTTCTTATTTCTACCTCCTGAAGCTCCTTGCTTGTTTTGATTGTTTTGCCCAGATGGTCTTCTCTTATTTCTATTTTTAGATCTTCTCTTTTTCTTAACATCAAATCTGGTCAAGCTATCCTGTCCTACTACGTTTAGGTAATCAGTATCCTCTTCTATAGGTTCTATTTCTACCTCATATTCTTTAAGATCATCTAACTTCTCTCCAGACTTATTTGCCGCTATGATTTCATTTACTGTTTCTAGATCCAATGCTACAGGTGCTCCACCTACCATCCCATCATCATAAATATAATAGACCAGACGTTTGAAGATATCTGTTTTTAAATGATGAGCTACTCCTTTATTTGTGTGAAGTTTTACATTAGGAGATGGAAATTCCTTAACAGCTTCCATATACATATCCAACTCATAATTCAAACAGCATTTCAACTTTCCACATTGTCCCGCTAGTTTTTGAGGGTTTAAGGATAACTGCTGATAACGGGCAGCACTAGTAGAAACACTTCTAAAATCAGTGAGCCAAGTTGAACAACAAAGCTCCCTTCCGCATGAGCCTATTCCTCCCAGTCTAGCAGACTCCTGTCTAGCACCAATTTGGCGCATTTCTATACGAGTCTTAAAAGAGTCTGCCATTTTTCTGATCAACTCACGAAAATCAACTCTTTCTTCAGCAGTGTAATAAAACGTTGCTTTCTTCTTATCTCCTTGGTATTCTACATCACTAATCTTCATAGTAAGACCTGCCTTATGAGCCAGCACTCTGGCCTGATGCATGGTCTCATGCTCCATCTGTCTTGCCTCCTGCCAAGAAGTGATATCATCCTCATTGGCTTTACGCAATACTTTTTTAAGCTCAATAGTGTCTTGAACTTTCTTCTTTTTCATTTGAACTTTTACAAGTTCTCCTGTGAGTGAGACCACTCCTACGTCAAATCCGGGTGAAGATTCTACGGCTACCACATCTCCAACTTGAAGATCTAAACCTCCCGAAATCCTAAAGAATCCTTTTCGGGTTCCTTTAAATCTTATTTCGGCTATATCGTATTTTCGCTGACCTGGGGCTAATTCAACGCCTGCTAACCAGTCGAAGACATCTAGCTTATTACATCCGCCAGTACCACAATTGCCATTATTTTTACATCCACCCGGTAAGCCGCCTCCTGAACCACAACTTGAACATCCCATGCTTCCCGATTTTTTTCTATGCCATAAACCAGCAAGAATTAGAACGAAAAATTTCGCTCTTTATATACTGCAAAGATACATCATCCAAAGGGGAAAAAACAACCTAGTTATGAGGAGTTGTTTGTTAAGTTCAAACAGATTGAGTCTATTTAACGGAAAACTTTAATCATGGATATTCAAGGCAGACTTAGCTCCTATTTCCTTGGGTTAATCAGTCTGAAAAGCGCGATCCCCATATCGAGCAAGATTATTTTTGCATATCCATTTCTGGAGATATCAGATTCTGCTCTTGACAATTCTTCATACACCTGAATCACATTGGAATGATTGATATATGGAGCAAACTTGGCCGCAAATACATTCTCACTATCATTTAGTTTCCTCACTTCTACACCCGCATAGTTCCCTATAATACACTGCCGAACCATGTGCATAGAATAAGTGAGAAACTGCTTCAAATCCTCTCGCCCAAGTGTATGTAGCTTGTCCGACCAATTAATGGCTCCCACAATGTCTTTTTTATAAGCGAAACGCATCAAATTGGTGAATATCTCCAAATTATTCGCATCAGGATTCTCATTTTTGGCAAGATGGATTGCGTGCGCTACATCTCCATCAGCTAACCTAGCCGCGTCTGCCGCTGATTCTTGAGAAACAGTGTAATTCCTCACAAGAAATGATGCCACTTCTTCATCTTTCGGAATATTGAGCTTCACCAACTGAGTTCTACTCAAAATAGTACTGATTATGTTCTCAAAATTATTCGTCACCAAAATGATTAATGTCTTTTTAGGCGGTTCTTCTATTAATTTTAAGAGCTTATTCGCCGTAGGAGCTTTCATGTATTCTGCCAACCAGATAACCATGAACTTATACCCTCCTTCATAAGATTTCAAACTTAATTTTTTGGAGATCCTATCAGACTCCTTTACAGGAATGTTTAGTTGCTTTTTTTCGGCTCCAATTTTCTCCTTCCAATCATTGAATCCAAAATATGGCGTTTCATGAATAAGTTCTCTCCACTCTGCAATGAAAGAATCGGAATCAATGATTTTAGCTCCACTAATAATTGGAAAAGCAAAATGCAAGTCAGGGTGCGAATAATTGGAAATTTTCTTGCAAGAGTTACACTGGCCACATGAATCATTTTCTGTCTTATTCTCACAAGCGATAAACTGTATGTAAGCCAGCGCCAATGACAACGCCCCTGCACCTTCTTTAGCATAAAAGAGTTGCGCATGACTAATTCTTCCACCGTTCACCGATCCGGTGAGCTTTTGAACTACGGAATCTTGGCCTACAATTTCAGAAAATCTCATCAGAGACCAAAAATAGAGCTTCTAATTGATCGACAATGGCTTTTTAAAAAACTGTTGTGCAAGAGATGAAAAGAAGGTTTAAAATAATGTCTTCAAAGACATAATGACATTTCTTCCAGGTGAACTTAATCCAGACGCAAACACCTTATAATGTGTATCCAAAATATTCTCAACTGCCAATTGAAGTATTACCGTTTTGGAAATTTTGGTGCTGGTCCTCAAGTTCAACGTCTTCCATCCTGGAGTACCACTCTCAACCGCCTCTACCAAGTTGTCTGTAGAACCAGGCCCATATCTATCATTTTTTTTATCCAATGCATAAAACATGTACGCCTCGGCTGTCAATCTACCCTTCTGGTATTCCAAATTGATCTTACCAAATTGAGGCGATATATGTGATAGAGGTACATCGTCAGTTAAATCTTGACCATACGTATAATTATAGGTAGCACTCGCTAACCAATTTTCGCTTAACAGATAACGTACTTTGGCTGACACTCCATAAATATGTGCTTCAGACGCATTTTTATTGGTTTGAACAGTAGCCAGCTCTCCTTCAAAAAGGAACTGATTACTTCCGTTCAGCACTGTATCTCTTCTTACAATGGCATTCCTAAGGTAGGTGTAATAAGGTGTGACTGATAAACGAATTTTTTGCTTTGCCAAGGCCCGTTCTAAAGTCAGGTCCACCGCATAAACATATTCAGATCCTAAATCAGAATTAGGAACTACTACAAAACCATCTTTCTCAAAGATCTTCCCATAGTCATCAACGTTAGGGCTCTTGAACCCACTGGAAATTCCACCTGCAATTTTCCATAAGAGTGTTGGTTTGAATAAGACACCTGCACTGGCTGTAAGTGCTCCATCATTTATCTTAATCTCATTATATGGAAGCGTATAAAATTCATTTTCTAACACTTTGGATTTAGCTAGCGTATGATTATAGCGTATCCCCCAATTAATATCAAGTCGTTCATTCACTTTTTTATTTCGACTCCCATAAAGCGCATATGTACTATAGTTACTTCCCCCATTAGGATATCTGGTGATCGCTTCACCCTTTTCTCGGGTAAAAATATCTTGTTCGAAAGCGCTGGATTCTACTCGATTATAAGTAGTTTCTATTCCGTAAAACCAACTTAAGCTTTTGTCTTTTTCCAATATAAAATCCGCATTTAGACTAAAAACATTTACATCTTCTTCGTTGGTGAATCTAGCCGCCCTTCCAAATCTTCTCTTTATTCGATCTTCATCAATCCGCTGGTAAGCAGCAGTAATACTAGCCTCTGAAAAGTACTTCTTGTCCTTAAGGTTCAGGTTCGCGGAAGTAAGCAGTCGCTGCTGAGGTCCGTAATACCATTCAGCCCACTTTAAGCCATGTCCATCAGTATCATTTAATCGGTCAAACCGAGGAACATCTGAGCTATTGCTATATTGAAAATTCACATTTAACTCGGCAGTTTCTGAAGCCCTGTAAGTAAATTTCTGCAAGAAATCCACTTGATCATATCCCGTGAACTTCTGAATGCTCGAATTCCCATTATTTCTCAACACATCCACTCCTTCTTCTACTGAAACATAGTAGGGAATCAATCCCCAATCTTCGTATCCATGAGTTCGGTTTTTACCCATCTTTAAATCTCCAAACTCACTCCTAGTAATCGAAGTTAAAAAGCCCATTTTTTTCCCTCCGTACATTACATCCGCATGGATTGTTTGTTCTTCGCTCGCAGAGGCTACTCTTCCAAGAATATTTACGCGAGTTATATTCTGATTAAACTTTTCAGCCAATACTGGCTTTTTAGTCTTAAAATGAACGGCTCCTCCAAGTGCATCACTTCCAAATAAAACGGATGACGGACCGAAATACACTTCCGTCTTTTCTAGAATACTGGCATCAACAGTAATAGCGTTCTGAACATGGCCACTCCTATAAATTGCGTTATTCATTCGCACGCCATCTATCATAAGAAGCACTTTATTCGCCTCAAATCCTCTCATCTGCGGACTCCCCCCTCCGAGTTGGCTTCGCTGAACCGTAACCAATCCTGAATTTTCTAAGATTGAAGCCGAAGTCATAGGGTTACCAAATTGAATCTGTCTGGCATCAATCAACTCAATTTGTTGCGTTGGTTCAGTAAAAACTGTCTCGCCTTTTGGAGTCACATAGGCCGTATTTAAATTCAACGTTTTGGACTCTAAACGAATCGTAGGATCTTTTTTAGAGATATCATCCACTACAATTTCCCTCGGAGTATAGCCATTGTATGAAACGTAAATTAATTGATCATTTCTAAACGTATCCAACTGAAAAATCCCATCTCTATCTGAGAAAATGGTAATGTCCTTATTATTAGAAATCTCTGCTTTAGGAAGTGCTATCTTATCATCGGCATCTCGTACCACGACCTCCTGAGAAAATGCAACTCCACAAAAGAGCAAACTCCACACAATTACTACCGCTCTAGTCATCTATTGTTTAAAATCAAATACTGTTTCCAACACATCTAACGAAGCTACACTCTTTAAGTTAGGCACATGGACGATAAAATAATCTACTAACCCATTTAGTAGCTTTTTCCTTGCTTCTGGATGCATCTTTAATCCACACATCTCATCAAAATTCATACCCAAAATTGACCATAGAAGCTCTGACGTATTACAATCCAAATACGGACTTGAGAAAACAGGATCAGAAACAAAGGTACCAGATTCAAGGTCAAACTGTTTGTTTTTTGGCGATGCGACACTACTTTTCATAGGGTAAAACCCAAAATATTTTGATAGCTCAAGCAAAAACCACAAGTGAAAGTTCTTGACTTCAGAGGTAACATCTAGAATCTGAATGGCATTTTCCAGAAAATCATAGAGCATATCATTCTGGTAATTCTTTTCAATACTCTTATGCAAAATCTCATTGAGAAACATGGCCACTGAAGCTTTTACAGGGTCCGCCATTAGCTCAAAAGTAGGCTTATGGATATTCACATCCCTTATTTGCTGAATGGTCTTATTTTCTCTATCTGTCACTTGAAGTTCCAGTATAGACATTGGAAATAACAAAGAGCGTGGGCTGTTCTTCTTTTTCGTTAATCCACGAATAAAATAGGCCTTCCTCCCAAATTCTCTAGTAAATATTTGCAGTACAGCACTCGAATCCGAGTGTTTGATGTTGTTTAAAAGTATGCCTACGGTGGACTGAACCAAAAGCCTATTAATTCTTAACGAATCTCTTTGTGTAAACCGATCCGTTCAATGCATAAGTTCTGATAAAATAAACACCCGTTGGATATTCAGATATGTTTAAAACAGATGTGATCGCTGGATTATAATCATTCATGATCTTACCTGTTGATGTAACAATTTCTATCTTTTCTGGAGCAGAATCAAATACAAGATTCAATTCAGTTAACGCAGGATTAGGAAATATTGACATTCCATTTTCGGTATAATCCTCAATATAATTAATTCTACAAAATGAGCCTTCAGGATTCAGTTCGAGAGGATTTCCTGGAGTCAAATCTTTCCCTTCGAAACCATCAAAATTCGCGGTGTACTTATACGCTCTGAATATCCAGTTGGAAGGTGCTTCATCTCCTTGCGCGGTAAATTGACCAGACGCCTGAAGAGGTAACAAATATTTCCACGCTGTTTGATCGTTTTCATCAATTTCTAAAAGCGTTCCTTTCGTTCCAGAGCATATAAGAATGTTCCCATTTTCCTGAACTTGTGCTCCTGACACCTTGTCTGAGCTCAATTCCAACGGCAAAACGAATTCATAAGTTGGAGATTCTGGAAGGAACTGGTCATTAGACATTAAATAATTCCCCTCATCATCCACAGCAGGGTTTACCACGGTTACTGCAGAGTTTTGAGCTCCATTAATCATTTTTCTATTATTGAAAAGAATAATTTCTCCTCCAAACCTTCGGTCAGAAGGTACCCAATGAGGATTGTGCATAAAGAAAAGTTGTTGATCTTCTTGCGTCCCTGAATCATAAGAAGCTGGATTCCCCCATCTATAAAGCAGGTCTCCTGCATCAGTAGAAGCTTCCTCTGTAGTCGAATTATGATCAATGATCCAAAATTCGTCAAAATGAGGAACGCTTAAAATAATTTGATCTAAATCTGCATTATAGTCAATCGCGTTTCCATGTAACCAATCAATATTAGTTAATCTATAGTTGATATTAATCTTCTCTGGATGATCAGCAACTACTCCAAAATTGGATTTTGTCATGTCCACATCCTGAATAAGGTGATCCCAAGCTTGCCATTTCCACACTTCAGTCGCCTCATTATCTACTTCTAGGTTTGGAGTAAGTTCAACTAAATACTCTGACCAAATTCCTTCAAGGTTTGCTAAAGAATCTGGCGACGCACCTGCTGCCGTAGACTGTTCTATGCTAAAGGCATCCCAGATCAGTACGAGTAGATTACCATTAGGCAGTAATTCGAAATCATGATGCATACACTCTAGTGTATTGCAACGCTCATAACTCCATATCAAATCCCCTTCCCAGTTGAACAATTCAATAATTCCGCCTCGTCCTCCAGCACCTACAAGATCCACTCCAATAGTTCTTCCCGCTCTCCACAAATTTCCATCATTGTCTAATATCACTTCATCTCCTGGAGAATATTCACTAGCCCATTTATTAATAACATCTCCACAGTTATTGATTAAGTAAGTCGTATCCTTATTAAGAGGTGCAAAAAGCGTATAACCCTCTTGGATTAACCCTACATCTAAAATGGTTGTTCCTGTAGTTTGAGCAAAAGATAAAAGCGTAGCAAGCTGTAATGATATAAGAATGATATATTTCATGTTGTAAATTAGTGACTAGATGCAAAATTAATCCATATGCTGATCTAGATTTCACAATTCAGCATTTACTTTCCTATCAATTTTTGAAAACTATTGTATACTCAATGAATTTTTTTTGTTCTAAAAACACCATTGGATTTTCACTTCTTCAAGAAGTAAAACACCTTCATCACAGAATAGCATTAACCTGCAAATTAAACTCATTAAATAGCCCTTTTAATCGATTAATTTAAAAATCCAAAAAACAATTCATTTGGTAGATGAAAATTATTTATACACATTACAATGTTATCTTTTTTACCTACCCCAATGATTTTCCACTTATAGTTTTGGTAATCAAAGAATAATATTATATTTGTTAGGATTCTTAAAGGTGAAGACCGTTATGAATCGGTGTAAATATTTTTGCACATAGTTTAAAGTTAGGTTAGGCAGGGCAACTCGTTGCCCTGTTCTTTTTCACCCATTTTCCACATCGCTTCAGAAGAGATTTTCTTTCAATTTTTGTTCTATTCCTGTGATCCCTTGTAATCCTCCTGTATGTATCAATACTGCAGTACCATCATTTTTCACTTCTCTAAGTTGGATCGAACGCAGCAATGCTGCCAATGCTTTGCCACTATAAATCGGTTCCATTTTAATTCCTGTTTGTCGGTAAAACTCCTTCAGTAATTGGATCAACTCTTCGGTGTATTTCGCATATCCACCAAAGTGCATATCCGAAACTAATTGTAGCTTTTCCAACATCTCTTCTGTGATTTCATCACTTACAGTAGACCAATAAATCTGACTTCTTATATCTTCTCTCAAAAACTCCCCTCCTTTTAACGCACTTACCACATGAACTTTGGATGTTCCACCAAGTAAAATGCCCGCTGATGTGGCACCTGTTCCAGCTGCTAAGAAAACAGATGAAACTTCAGAAGGAAATCCATTTGGAATCTCCATACATCCTTGAACCCCAAAAAAGTTAGAACCTCCTTCCGGAATTAAATGAAATGAACCAAATGAATCTCTAAGCCACGCCTTAAAATAATCTTCTTCCTTTTCTCTATATTCTTCTCTCGAAATAAAGTGAAGATTCATTCCATTCTTTTCAGCTTTTCTTAATGTATCGGACCAAACCTTAGGAGCCTCCCCTCGTATCACACCGATCGATTTCAGACCAATCTTACCGCATATTTCTGCCGTTGCTTGAATATGATTGCTCCAAGCTCCTCCAAAAGTCAATAACGTGTCACGGCCATGTTGAATCGCTGAAAACACATTGTACTTCAGCTTGAAGAATTTATTACCACTGGCATCATCACTTACTTGATCTAACCGATTAACAGTGAACTTATAGTCAAATCCATCATATTGAAACTCCACCAATTCATTTTGGATAGGTCTTGCTTCAAATAGCTTTTCCGCTTTTTCTTGATACATCTTCATTAGCTTTGGTCAAAATTAATGAGGCAATGTCAGAAGAAGGCAGTTTCGGGAAATTTAATCAACTTGATCCAGAGGATTTCTATTACAGTGAAGAGGGCTTTATTGTCTTTACCGAAAAGTACCATCTAAAACGAGGATATTGTTGTAAAAGTGGCTGTAAGCACTGCCCTTATGGTTATGACAAAAAAACCGGTGGTTTTTCTAAATGAAGGTCACAAACTCTTGTTTGCAGATTCTTTACAAGAATCTATTCTTCGAGCTAGCTATAATTTAGCTGCGACTTTAAATATCCAATTCTTTTTAGAATTGATAAACTTGCCTAACAGCCCGTCTGCACTGTCCGCAAATTGACTCAAATCATCAATCAACGCTTTGAACTCTTTTTCTTCTTTCGTTTTCACCTGATCCAATTGAACTTTATAAAGCGTCCTCTGTAATGGTTCCAGTTCTCTCTTCTTCCGTTCTCTTGCCACTTGCTTCGCCATGGCCCAAACCTCTTTTCCTGCTATGAAAAACTCTTTTCTTTCTCCGGTGATTAATCGCTTATCTACCAATCCCCAATCAATGAGCATTCTTACATTCATATTCACATTCCCACGACTTATGTTCAATTTCTCCATGATGTCTTCGGTAGAAAGAGGCTCAATACTGATTAGTAAGAGTGCATGAATTTGAGCCATAGTTCTATTTACTCCCCAACTACTCCCTAGACTTCCCCAGGCAGAAATAAACTCGCTATGTGCTTCTTGAAGTGTCAATTAATTTCGTTTCTAATGCAAATATAACAATCAATCCTTTACTTTCAATAATTATTGAAAGTAAAATAGCCTCTGATTTTTATCTTAAGTACATTTGGCCAATGCGGGCATATTTCATTACCAAAAAAGGAACTCCAGAAGATTCGATAGAACTAAAAGAAGTTCCAAAACCCAAAATTGAGCCAAACAACGTACTCGTAAAAACCACTCACTTTGGGCTCAATTTTGCCGATGTGATTATGAGACAAGGATTATATAGGGAAGCTCCTGATTTCCCTTTCATCCCAGGCTATGACGCCTCAGGAATAATAGAGGAAGTGGGAACCAGTGCAGATAAGTCACTTCTAGGAAAGCGGGTAATGTTGATGTGTAAATTTGGTGGGTACGCTGAATACATTAGTACTCCGGAGGTAGGGGTTGCAGTTCTTCCAGATGATTTAGACTCTTCTGTGGCTACAGCTCTTGGAACTCAATACCTCACAGCCTGGTACATGGCTATTCATATGCAAAACATTCTCCCGCTAGACAAAGTCTTAATACACGCCGCTGCCGGTGGAGTGGGAACTGCATTAATACAATTGGCCCAATGGAAAGGTGCTGAAATATATGCTACCGCGGGAAGTGATGAAAAAATTAATGCGCTCGAAAAAGCTGGTGTAAAAAAGGCCATTAACTATAAAAAGGAGGATTATTTTCTCGCTTTGCAGCGTGAACTCGAAGGAAAAAGACTTCAGGCCTCGTTTAATGCAATCGCCGGATCTACTTTTAAGAAAGACCTCAAACTCTTAGGCTCTGGAGGAAATTTTCACATGTTTGGTGCTGCAGAACGTTCGGGACAAAAAGGAGGGCTGTGGAGTACTCTAGGACTATTAAGAAAAATGGGACTTGTGCTTCCCATTATGCTCATGGGAAAATCCAGAGGCATTATTGGAACAAACATGCTTAAAATAGCAGAACATCGCCCAGAAGTACTTCAGCGTGGAATGCAAGAGCTATTGCAGCTACACAAAGAAGGAATCATCAAACCTGTCATTGGGAGAGTATTCCATCATTCAGAACTAAAAGAGGCCCATAGGCTTCTTGAAAACAGAGAATCCAGAGGAAAGTTCGTAGTGAGATGGGCAGAATGAATTGATGCTTACTGTGTATGTGGAATAAGCCGTATCTTTGCGCGCACTTTCAGATAAATTTTCATGAAGAAACCGTTTAAAAAAGATTTTAAACCGAGAGGCACAAAATCTACCGACATCAAAAAGTCGGGCAAGAAGACTTTTCAAAAAAATGATACCGGCAAACCACTTGCTAGAAGAATTACTCAAGAGTTTCCGGCTGCAAAAAAGATGGTAAAAACCCCCATTGGGGATGAGCCCATCCGACTTAACAAATACCTATCCATGTGCGGAGTAGCTTCAAGAAGAGAAGCTGATGAGCTTATAAAAATAGGCCTTGTGGAAGTCAATGGGGAGATTGTTACAGAAATGGGTTTCAAAGTAAGTCCTGGCGATAAAGTAAAGTATGATGATGCGCTACTCTCCATGGAAAGAATGCGCTATTTCATTCTAAACAAACCAAAAAACGTCTTAAGTACAGTGGACGATGCCAAGGGAAGAAGAACCGTAATGAACATTATCAAGGGAGCCTGTAAGGAGAATATTTATCCGGTTGGCAAACTCGATAGACTTACTGTTGGGCTCCTCCTTTTCACAAATGATGGAGACATGGCTAAGCGATTGATCCACCCTAAGAATGGAGTTTCTCAATTGTTTGAAATTCAATTAAGGGAAAAGGTTAAGTCGGTACACTTAGACGCATTGAGAGAAGGAATAGTCATAGAAAATGGAGCAGTTAAAGCTGACGAGGTGGCCTACGTAGGCGATGGTTCTGATCCGCATAAAATAGGATTAAGAATTTCTTCCACTAGAAATAAAATTGTCACCAAAATCTTCGAGCATTTTGGCTATACAATTACAAAAGTAGATCGTGTGATGTTCGCTGGGCTGTCAAAGAAAAGACTTCAACGTGGCGAATTTCGTGAGTTAACAGAGCAAGAGGTGAATTTTTTGAAAATGATTCGCTAGCATTCGCTTTCACAATTGCAGTCTTTCCTATTTTTAACACTTCATTTTTAAGCACGGTTTGAGTAAAAATCTTGTCATCATACCCACCTACAATGAGAAGGAAAACATTGATTCCATTCTCCAAGCCGTTATGGATCTTCCAACGGGTTTTCATGTATTAGTGGTTGATGACGGCTCACCTGATGGGACAGCCAATCTGGTAAAATCCAAGCAAGAAAGGTACCCCGAGATTCACATTCTGGAACGCTCTGGAAAACTTGGTCTGGGTACTGCATATATCGCAGGTTTTAAGTGGGCATTGGAAAACGAATACGATTACATCTTTGAAATGGATGCGGATTTTTCCCACAAACCAAAGGATTTAGAACGCTTATTAATCGCTTGTCATGAAGGTGCTGATATGAGTATCGGCTCCAGATATGTTCCAGGAGGGGATGTAAAAAACTGGACCACCGACCGAATTATTCTTAGCAAGGGAGCGGCTCTTTATGTAAACGCCGTTTTATGGATGGGAATACGGGACTGTACTGCTGGGTTTGTTTGTTACAATAGACGTGTACTTGAGGCTATCGATCTTGATCGTATTAGATTCATCGGGTACGCTTTCCAGATAGAAATGAAGTATACCGCAAAGCGACTAGGCTTCAAGCTAACGGAAGTACCAATCGCTTTTGAAGACAGAAAACTTGGAACTTCAAAAATGAGCATGAGCATCTTTCATGAAGCCTTTACCGGAGTGTGGAAAATGAGGTTTGGTAAATTGGCTAGAAAAAAATAAGTCCATTTATCTTTGCTTCGCAAAGCATTAAAATTTGCACGACTATTTTATGGAGTAGTTTCTATTATAACTTGAATCAACACTGAATAATGGCCAAATTCTTGATAAAAAACGGAACTGTAGTTAATGAGGGAACTCGGAAAACAGCAGATATTCTCATAGAAAATGAGCTTATTTCGAAAATAGCCCCCGCAGGAACTATTGAAACTGATGATCACACTCAAACAATAGATGCAACAGGAAAATTCGTTATTCCTGGGATGATAGACGATCAAGTGCATTTTAGAGAACCTGGGCTGACTCATAAAGCAGAAATAGCTACGGAATCTGCAGCGGCAGTAGCCGGGGGGATTACCACATATATGGAAATGCCCAATACGAACCCTCAAACACTCACACAAGAATTACTACAAAGCAAGTACAACAGAGCTTCAGAAGTTTCCATAGCAAACTATTCATTCTTTATGGGGGCTAGCAACGACAATCTAGAGGAAGTACTTAAAACTGATCCCAAAACCGTCTGTGGCATCAAGGTGTTTATGGGATCTTCTACGGGGAACATGCTTGTAGATAAGGAAGAAGTGCTTGAGCAAATCTTTAGTGAAAGTCCTATGCTAGTAGCTACCCATTGCGAAGAGGAAGCTATTATCAGACGAAACACTGCCATTTACAGAGAAAAATATGGAGAGGACGTACCCATCCAAAGCCATCCTTTAATCCGAAGTGTCGAAGCATGCTATGCCTCTTCTTCTAAAGCTGTTGAGTTAGCGGAAAGGCTGAATGCAAGATTGCACATTTTGCACATTTCTACAGCAAAAGAAATAGAGTTATTCAGGAATGACATTCCTCTAAAAGACAAAAGGATTACGGCAGAGGCCTGTATCCATCATTTATGGTTTACTGACACTCGATACACTGATAAAGGCACATTTATTAAATGGAATCCCGCAGTGAAAAGTGAGGCGGATAGAGAAGCCATACGAGCGGCAGTAAACTCTGGAAAAATAGATGTCATTGCTACAGATCATGCACCTCACACGATAGAAGAAAAGAACAACTCATACTTTTCCGCTCCTTCTGGAGGTCCTCTCGTACAACATGCCGTTCCTGCGCTTTTCCAAATGATGCATCGTGGAATTTTTACTATGGAGACTATAGTAGAAAAAACAAGTCATGCCTTGGCAGAATGTTTTCAGATAGAAAAAAGAGGATTTCTAAGAGAAGGATATTTCGCTGATATAGCTATTATCAATCCTGATGCTTTACATACAGTTGAAAAGTCGTCTATCTTGTATAAATGTGGATGGTCACCGTTTGAGGGGGAACAATTCAACTATGCTGTGGATACGACATTCGTAAGTGGGTTTCCTGCATGGCATAACAGAAAGTTAAACAAGGCCAATACCGGAATGAGAATTACGTTTGACAGATAGTCCCAATTTAATCTCATTATGCGACATATTTTCCGCTTTTTATCATCTTGTCCTTCACTTAAAAATGTAGCCGTAACTTTGGCTAGGTCTAAATTTTTAATCTTGTCCGAGATGCAAAAAATTCAAAAACTAAAGCAGCAGAATAAAATTATATTGGTATAATGTATAGAATAGCTTTTGTCATACTTATCCTTTTTTCTTCCTGTGATGGGAAACCAGATATTCATCGGATTCCAGAGGCTCCTGCTGATCTTTTAGATCAGGATAAATTCACAGAAATTCTGGTAGATGCTGAGCTGTTAGAGGCAACTTTAAAACTAAAACTTATTCGAAAAAAAGACATTAACAGAAGGATCCCAGGTTTTTATGATCAAATTTTTGAAAAACACTCGATTTCTGAAGAGCAATTCAGAAGTAATTTTGAGTTTTATTCTGCTCAGGCTCAAAAACTAATGGAAATTTATGACTCTGTTGAAGTTCGACTGGTGAGAAGAAAAACTGACTTGGAAACAAGAAGTAAAAAACTCAATCTAAAACCCGACACTACTGAAAATAAAAAGATCATTCAACCGTAGAAATGATCAAAGATATTTCGGGAATTCCTTCCAGAAAGCAGTAGCGTTTTTAATTGCCTGATCTGTAGTCCTAAAAGTAATCCCTAGCTGATTTCTCACTTTGGTGTTTAAGTAAACAGTCTTTCGATGACTACTTCTTGCACTTTCTTTAGTCAGTAGTGGACGTTTTCCTGTCATTTGACTTCCTAACCAAGCTATCCGCCACACAACTCCTGTCAGCCAAGGCTTGGCCAACAATGAAGGCTTTGAGACGTTCAAGTAATCTGCCATTTTTGTTGCCACACTTTCATATGACGCGTTCTCTCCAACAAGAATATATCGCTGACCAAAAAGCTTTTCATCATACAATCGCTTTAATGCAAATGCCACATCTCTGGCATCCACAAATCCATTTTCTCCGTCTGTATAAAATCGTTGTCCTTTTTTAATCGCTTTAAACAAGGTACCACTGCTTTTATCTGTCCCCCCTGGACCTAACACAATAGTCGGATTTACGATGGCAATATTCAATCCTTCTTCTCCTCCTCTCCAGACTTCCATCTCAGCATTCCGCTTGCTAACTGCATAGCCTGAATTTTCCTTTGATGGTTCCCACTCTACATCCTCATTTACAATTTGAGATTTCGAACTTCTTCCGATCGCTGCTACCGAACTGATGTAATAGAGTTCCTTCACTCCAGCAGCTAAAGTCACATTGACCATATTAGCAGTTCCCTCCGCATTTACCTCTAACAATTTTTTATAATCGGATGAGACAAAGCTTACCATGGCAGCACAATGAAACACCTCTTCGCAATCATTGATAGCTTTTTCTAAACTCGGAACATCACCTAAATCCCCTTCCACCCATGAAATCTTCTGAAATAACGATTCTCCATTGGGAGAATAGAACCTAAAGAGGTCTAGAACCAATTGAGTCGAACTGGTTTTGCGTTGCAATGCCCTTACTGACAATCCACTATTCACCAACTCAAATAACACATGAGCTCCTACAATCCCTGTTCCGCCGGTAACTAAAATCATTAAATTCAAAAGTAGTGGAAGCCAACGGTAAAAACACTTTTTAAAATTAGAATCTTTAACCCGCATTTATGAGCTAGAAAATCTACTACATCGTGAAATTGTAGTAATTCAAAACTAGCATTCATAGTCCTTTATCCGTTATTTTTGAGCAGTGTATTCCTCCAAAACTCCAAAACTAATCAAAGCACTAGCGTCTGACTTGGTCTGGAATAGATCTAGAAAAAAACGATCGGTATTCCTGACTTTTGATGATGGTCCAACTCCTGGTGTTACAGACAAAGTATTGGACATCTTATATCAACATAAGGCCAAAGCCACTTTTTTCTGCGTAGGAGAAATGATACAAAAATCACCAGAACTTCTCGAACGCATGAAAAATGAAGGTCATAGCATTGGGAATCATACTATGCGTCATGAAAATGGTTGGAAAACTTCAAGCGGTTCGTATTTCCGAAGCTTTTTGGAATGTCAGGAGCTCACTCGATCAACTCTATTCAGACCTCCATATGGAAGAATTTCCAAGAGTCAATCCAAGGCCATAAAAAAACGCTGCGATATTATCATGTGGGATGTCCTTCCTGGTGATTTTGACACCTCTGCCACTGCAGAAATATGCCTCACTCGAATCAAAAAAAACACACAGAATGGTTCTATCATTGTGCTTCACGATAGCCAAAAGTGCGGAGAGAAAGTGCTAAAAATACTCCCTTCAATTTTAGACTGGCACACTCAAAAGGGTTTTGAATTGAAGACGCTTTAAACAGCTATGTCAGTTGCTCAATCAGGGCAAAAGCATTTAAAAAACAGCTGTACTCATTAATAAATTTCTATAGTCTGTGTCAAAAGCCGCTTTCATTCTCTTGTTTTTCAAGCTAATTTTAGCTGAGCTTTCTTTTTTTAAAACTGTTAATACAATTTTTAATAGGATATTAAAGTTTTCCACTTGATACCCTATTCTTTTTTTAGAAAAGTCTTCTTGAAATGTCACATCGAGGCTCCAATGTAAATTATTTTCAACTGACCAATGTTTTCGAACCCCATTGTTAATTGCTCTTGCAGATGACAAATCACTAATGAAAAACCGTTCATCTGTTGTCATTATTCCGGTTGCTTTTTGAGTAACTTCTGATGTTATCTTCACTACCGAAATTAAATTTTCCCATTTATTAGGGTTTTCTATGTGTTTCAAGTTAGTAAAAACTTCACAAGTTCTTTTTTCTATTCTTCCGTGTCCGAAATCATCTTCAACATCAACACTATCAGGATTTGTCAATACAACTGTATCTTGAATATTACTAGCCAAAGCAGGTTGATTTCCTTTAACTGCAATAATATAATTGGCTTCACTTTTCACAATTTGACTTACAATCTTTGTTTGACACCCCATTGCATCAATGGTAATTGTATTACCCTTTATATCTAACAATTCTAATAATGCAGGTATTGCAGTAATTTCATTGCTTTTTTCATTCACTTTCAATTGACCCAGACACAGTTGATTCTCTGATGCAAAGGCAGAAACAATATGAGGGGTTGTTATTCCGTCAAACTTACCGCCCCTCACTGTTTTACCATCAAGAGCTATAACTTCTCCTTTTGTTTTCACACACAAATGATTAATCCAAGAGATAAAACAATCATTGAAATTCTCAGAATCAAGAGCTGAAAAGACTCTTCGCATAGTATCTATCGATGGAATACCAGCATCAAAGTTTCCATACTGCTTAAGCCAGTAATATTGACTTTTACCAAAAATGTGTATGGTCTCCCATTTATCACAGCCACACATTATCCCTGTTATAACCAATAGCAATATGTCGCTCAAAGAATGGTGGTAATTTCCCGCATCTATTCGCCTTGGGTCTTTTAGAGCAGAGAAAAAACAGGAAAGTGAATTTGTATTAGAAAACGTGGTTTTTCTATCCATCTTTTTCGAATGAAAAAAACGCTTTTCAAAAATACTACTGATTGAAAATTAAAAAATTAAGAACAAAATAAAGGTAATAGACATTATTATAACTGAATTACTATAGCTTTCTTTTCGTTGGACTCAAAAAGTCAAAGCATTGGTTTTAGACATATAAACTAACTTTTTGCATTGTCAAAAAAGAATAATTTGACCTATACTAAATGAGTCGTAATAATGTCTAATGGTTTAAATGCTTTTGCCCTGCCCCTCCAAAGGAGGGGAATATTCTTCGCTTTATGCTAATTTTGGATCCATAGAAAAATCAAATGATTTCAGAATTTAAATCGGTATTGGGAGAATCCAGAGTGCTTACCGGAGAGCAACTTCGAGATAGGTACACTCATATTTGGAAGATGAATGAGTCTCTCCAAGCTAAGGCTTTACTGCTTCCTGAGTCTACTGAGGAGGTTTCCGAAATCATGAAGGTTTGTTTTGAATATGATCAGCCAGTAGTAGTTCATGGTGGACTAACAAATCTGGTTGGAAGCACTGAAACTCACTCTGAAGAAGTAGTAATTTCTATGGAACGAATGCAGGCCATAGAAGAGGTGGATGAAAGTAGTAGGACTATGACTGTTCAGGCCGGAGTGTTGTTGGAGAAGATTCAAGATGCTGCGGATGAGAAGGACTTATTGTTCCCTTTGAATTTTGGTGCCAAAGGTTCAGCTCAAATAGGGGGCGTTATTTCTACTAATGCTGGGGGAATGCGTGTGGTTCGGTATGGAATGACCCGAAATCTGGTGTTAGGCTTAGAGGTAGTATTGGCTGATGGGACAATTATTTCTTCTATGAAGAAAATTATTAAAGACAATTCAGCTTATGACATTAAACAACATTTTATTGGCTCTGAAGGAACTTTGGGAATAGTGACTAAGGCAGTCTTAAGATTGTCAGAAAAACCCATCAGTCGAAATTGTGCATTTATTGGAGTCAATGAATATGACAATGTGGTGAAATTTCTGAAATGGATGGATAGGGGACTCGCTGGGACTATGAGTGCGTTTGAGCTTATATGGAAGGATACGTTCATAGGCATGACTTCTCCACCCACAGAAGTCAAACCTCCAATTCCACATGATTATGTTTATTATGTACTCGTCGAATCCATGGGAGGGAATCATGAAGAGGATAAAGCAGCTTTGGAAACGCTACTAGGTCAGGCGATGGAAAACGGAATAATAGAGGATGCGGCTATGGCTCACAGTTCCGCTGATATTGAATGGTTTTTTAGAATTAGAGAAGATGTTCATGCTGTAGTTTCACGATGTGATATTGATCAACATTTTGATATAAGTCTGCCTATTGCTGAAATAGGAAGCACAATAGGCGAAATATCAAAAGAACTTGCTAATATTCCAGAAGTTGATTTGATCTTTCCGTTTGGTCATGTAGCAGATGGAAATATTCATTACATCATTGGGAAGCAAAATGATTCAAAGGAACTTAAGAAGAGGATAGATCATGTAGTATATGCTCCTCTTCAAGCGTTAGGAGGTTCAGTATCTGCTGAACATGGAATAGGATTGCATAAGAAAGATTACTTGAAACTTTGTAGAAGTGAGTCAGAAATAAGTCTTATGAAGCAAATGAAAAGCACTCTTGATCCTAAAAATTTATTAAATAGAGGAAAGGTAATTTAACACATGAGATGCTCTTGAAAATTTATTCATCAAACTGAGCACTCAGTATAGCATAAAAGAGGAGCCCAATGGTACCTGCCATGGCTGTGGCTATTTTGGAGCGCTTGTATTTTTTGACATCCTCAATGTAAGCTGCGTTAGAGTCTTCTGTGTATTTGGGGTAGAGCTCAGAGGCTTCTACGGAACGGACAGCTATTCCGCTGTATTGGACTAGTTCATAATAAAATTCTTCTTCATAATCATCCGTTTCAGAAGATTTTTGAATATAACTTTGATCTAGTTGAACTATGGCATTTGCTCCATGCTTTCTGGCCTTATGTTTTAAATGACTCAGAACATCTTCATCACTTTCTCCTTTTCCTCCAATGGCTTTTACATAACCAAGTTCTACATATTCAAAGTCCAAAGTGTCATCGCTAAAAAAGACACAGACCAAATCTGTCTTTTCATATTTTTCATTGGAACTAGGAGTATAGCTAGAGGTAGTATATACTCCATAATTGCAGCTTTGAAGAAGAATTAACAACAAAGCTGCAAGAAGGAAAGAGTGATTACAAATAATCGATTTCATGTTTAGTTTTAATCGCTAAGGAGCGGATTAGAGTTTGTTTAACAGAAAATTAACAAACTCCGTGCCGAGAATAATTTTACAAAAACTACTTCAAAAGAATGAATGTAAATCAGATAATAAATCGAGCGTGTTTAAGCCAGATAGAGTTTTTACTTAGAATTTAAATGTCTTTGGTCTTCCAAGCTTCGTTGATTTTTTGATGGTAAAGAATAGACTGTGCAGCTGTTGAAGACTCTGCTTCTTGCAGCCAGTTTTTTTGCTTTGGACTTAGATATATTGAAGCATCTTGTCCATTTCCAAGAGCAGTATTGATCTTTGTTTTTTGAATATCGCTGAGTGGTAAGTATTTGAACGCCGAATGTTTGATTTGATAGTTGGTATCCTTTTCCGATTTCCGGTAGTTGTTTTCCTCTACAGATGTGATACTTGCCTTGGAACCATGATTGTTTAATTCGTTTTTCGAAACTACATCAGAATCAAAGGAAACCTTAACCACTTCTGCTCCATTCATAAATCCTGACTCTGTGGCTAAAACTCCTTCGATTTCTCCCATGTGAACTTCCCCACTCCAGAAACAATACATCTGGTAATACTCTTCTTCCACATGGTTATTGCTTTCTAATTCTTGACCGACTAGTTTCATGTATTCGGGAATCGTTTTTTTCTGCTTGTTTAATGCCGTACTCATCGCATTAAAAAGTCCCAATACTGAATAGTTACTAGATACCCGTGGTGCTAACATGCGTTCATCTTGATCAATAATTCTTACCACAGGATTGTTCCAGCTAGGTTCTCCAAAATGATCCAGTACTTTTCTGTCTTCACCACCTTCGTTATTATAAATGGCCAATGGTATAAATTGATCTTCTATAGCTTCTACTAGAAGAGGATCGCTTAGAACGTTATGTCCATAATTTCTGCAGGTAGAGCACCCCGGAACTTCCTGAAATAGAATCAGAATTGGTTTTTGTTCCTTTACTGAAAGGTCTTTAGCTGTTTCAAAATCTCTAAGCCAATCTACAGTTCCTAATTCATCATGGGTGTTTGTATACTCAAGTCTTTCTTCATTCGAAAAGCCGAAGGAAATGATGCTTACCGCAAGAAAAATTGAAGGGATAAGAAACGTTTTACGCATGTTATTGATTCGATTGGTTATAAAGTTAACTTGACAATCGCTAGCATATTTTTCCAAGAATCAAATGCTACAAAAATGTGATTTAATTTTGATGAACGTTCTCATGATTTCAATGAAGTGGCTTCTGAGATTATGGCATATTGTGGATGCTCTATTCTTCTAAGAGATTACTTTTCAAATAATTGAATTTTAATTTCATTATCTTCAGACGAATGTTGAATTAAAATTTCCCTATTTGTTGAATTCGAATATGTATGAAAGTTTATTGGATCAATGGCTTGAAGTTTTTTCGATGCATTTGACTGATCTTCAATTGATTTTGATGCTTGAAAAGGAAATCCAATTGGTGATTCAAAATATTCGGGAGAAAGTTCTCCAAACGGATATAAAGCCACAGAATATTCGTTGTAGTAATCCTTATATGATACAATAAGTTGAATTTCGTCGTTTTTAAAATCAATTTCAAGATGTCTTCTCTCCGCGCGTGTTTTTATAAAGTTTTCATATTTAGGAACCTTATTTGAAAAACTTTCCTGAAAAGTATCTTTTAATTCTCCAGATAGGGAGAAGCTGTGAGCATAGTATCCTGTGCAATGATAGTCTGTAGCATACGTATACCCTAACTGCAATTTCTTCTCAGAATTTGCGTCCAATAATCCGTAAGCAATGAATGATTCTGAACCTTTATCAAAAGTTAAATCACCAAATGAAGATAATTTGGGGGTCAATCGATCCGTTCCGTGACTACTGATAGATGAGCCAAATGCAGAATAATTTGTTAGAGTGCTATAAACCCCGATTGGGGTTGTATTATTAGAGGAGGGGATAAACATTCCTTCTTTTAGAGTAATCTTTTCTAACTTCATTGATTTTATTAAGTCTCCTTGATTAGAGATATAGGCTATTTCGTATTCAAAGCTATTTTCCTTTTCATGGTACTTTTTTCTCTGAAACAAAATTTCATCATCAAGAATGCCCAAAACTTTCCATTTTGAGATTTGTTCCTCTACCTGAGCCGAAGGTAGATCTATCAGAGAATTTTCTACTCTAAGAGTTTTACTATCTATAGAGATTAACTCGTTCTTCTGCGTGAAACCAATGTTCTTTTGCTTTTCCATGTTAGAATAAATGGCTAAGTTCTAATTAGCACAGCATTTTGTTTAAACAGTTCGAAGAGTTGGTATCCCTGATCGGCTAAGAGTACTGCGATTAGCCATTGCTTTATGGTTTGCTTGCTCCCCTGTATTTTATCAGCGTATGCATACCAGTTGAGGTAGTTTTGCAGATACTTAGAGCTTACACCATTAAAGGGGAGTAAGAATTTTCGTAGCTGTGCATGGGTATTGTTCACTTTTTGAAGATGTATGGTCTTATCTTTTTTATCTACATGGTCTTTAGCTAATAGTGCTTTATGTCTTAAAGAGGGTTTTCCCTTTGCATAAGCCTTGTAAGAAGGGTGCTTGTCGGTTATTAAGGTGGCATCATCTGCCAGTCTATGGTCTAGTACTTCTGAAATGTCTTGTTTGCTCAACCGTTTTGTTGCCACAGCTCTCAAGTATTTGCCTCCCTTACGTTCTACTGCTGTAACTACCTGAACTACGGTAATACTGTCTTTCCCTTGATTTCTTTTAAAATCACTCCCTCTCTTTCTCGGTGCTCTATCTAAATCCCTGTTCCCTTTGTTATTTAGGGCTAACTCTAACTCATCACACTCTACTTCATTAGAAAGCTCTACAGGTGCAAACTGTTCCAACGAGCTTAAAATCTTATGACGCCAATCAAAACTTGTCTGAATACAAATTCCCAGTTCCTTGGCAATCTTCTTTATCGGCATTCCCTGTTCCATGCATTTGAGATAAGCTTGCCACTTATTTTTTAGCTTTATCTCATACAAGGGAGTGCCTGGGGTTTCACTGTACCATTTTAAACAATCCTTGCAACTGTACATCGCCACTCCTTTTTGTTGACCTCTGCGATATACACTTGTACTACTACAATGAGGGCAGGGTTTTTTCTCGCGCTTTGATGAAACTTCTTTCGTTGCATCGACTAGAACTTTTCCTTGTAGTTCCTGATCCTGCAATAATTCCTCTAGCAATGCTTCTTGAGTCCCTAACGACAATCGTGAAAACAACTCCTTTATTTCTTTACTACTTACCATAAAACACAATATAACACCTTTATGTTGTGTTAACTAGAACTTAGCCCTATTTTCAAATAGTTTTTACAGCGTTAGCAGCACCTAACTTTTTTTTATCTTCGTCCATCTTTTTAAAATAGGATTGTGGCTAAAAATTACAAAGAATACAAAGGATTAAACTTACCAGCGGTAGCTGATGAGGTATTGAAGGAATGGAATGAGAGAAATACCTTTGATAAATCAATTACAACGAGAGAAGGAAAAAAACCATTTGTGTTTTTTGAAGGTCCTCCTAGTGCGAATGGAATGCCAGGGATTCACCATGTAATGGCACGATCTATCAAGGATATTTTCTGTAGGTATAAAACCCTTAAAGGATTTCAAGTAAAACGTAAAGCAGGTTGGGATACACATGGCCTGCCTGTAGAACTTGGGGTGGAGAAAGAGCTAGGGATTACTAAAGAAGATATTGGAAAGAAAATCACCATTGAGGAGTACAATCAAGCGTGTAGGAAAGCGGTGATGAAGTACACCGATGTGTGGAATAATTTGACTGAGAAAATGGGTTATTGGGTGGATATGGATGATCCATATATCACCTATGAGAATAAGTACATGGAGTCTGTGTGGCACTTGCTTAAGCAATTACACACAAAGGATCTTATGTATAAAGGCTATACGATCCAGCCTTATTCCCCTGCAGCTGGAACTGGTCTTTCATCTCATGAAATCAACCAGCCAGGCTGTTATAGAGATGTTACTGATACATCGGCAATTGCTCAGTTCAAGGTAAAAGAAGAAAGTCAATCACAGATCTCTCAATTCATAGACGAAGGGAAAAATGCGGTAGCGGATGTAACGTTTATTGCGTGGACGACTACTCCGTGGACACTTCCCTCAAACACGGCGCTGGCGGTTGGATCCAAAATTGACTATGTCATCGTTAATTCAGTGAATAAATACACTGATTCACCTATCACTGTGGTGTTAGCAGAAGTGCTTTTGTCCAAGCATTTTCCGGTGAAAAAGGATGTGGAATTTGAAGTGATTGGAAGATGTAAGGGAGCAGACTTGGTAGGAATAAAATACCATCAGCTACTGGATTATACACTTCCAATGGATTCTCCTGAGGAAGCATTCAGAGTGATCGCTGGGGATTTCGTTACGATTGAAGATGGAACTGGAATCGTACATATAGCACCTACGTTTGGTGCGGATGATGCTATGGTGGCCAAAACTGCTGGTATTCCTCCAATGTTGATTTCTGACGAAAACGGAAACCCTGTTCCTCTTGTCAACTTACAAGGGAAGTTTGTCTCTCAAATGGGAGATATGGCAGGGAAGTATGTAAAGAATGAATATTACTCAGATGAAGATCGTCCAGAGCGTTCTGCTGACGTAGAAATATCCATCAAACTAAAAGAACAAGACAAGGCCTTTCATGTAGAAAAGTACGTGCACAGTTATCCGCATTGTTGGAGAACTGATAAGCCTGTGCTTTACTATCCGCTAGATTCATGGTTTATCAAAGCTACAGCGGCAAAGGATAGAATGAAAGAGCTCAATGATACGATCAACTGGAAACCAGCTTCTACTGGAACAGGTCGTTTTGGAAACTGGCTTTCCAATGTAAACGATTGGAACCTTTCACGTTCGCGTTTCTGGGGAATTCCGATTCCTATCTGGAGAACGGAAGAAGGAGATGAGGAAGTGTGTATAGGATCTGCAGAACAGCTGAAGTCTGAATGCGAAAAAGCAGTGGCTGCAGGTGTAATGGATTCAAATCCATTAGCCGATTTTGCGGTAGGAGACATGTCTAAAGAAAACTATGACACCTTTGATCTGCATAAAAACTATGTAGATACGATCATCCTTGTTTCTTCTACAGGGAAACCAATGAAGAGAGAGGCTGATTTGATCGATGTTTGGTTTGACAGTGGTTCAATGCCATACGCACAATGGCACTACCCATTTGAAAACAAAGAATTAATAGATAACAACGAAGCATTTCCGGCAGACTTTATAGCTGAAGGGGTGGATCAAACGAGAGGTTGGTTCTACACGCTTCATGCGATTGGAACGATGTGCTTTGACTCAGTAGCATACAAAGCTGTGATCTCCAATGGACTGGTATTGGACAAGAATGGTCAGAAGATGAGCAAGCGTTTAGGAAACGCTGCAGATCCTTTTGAGACACTGGCTAAATATGGTCCGGATGCGACCAGGTGGTATATGATTACCAATGCGCAGCCATGGGATAACCTAAAGTTCGATGAAGATGGAATTACTGAAGTTCAGCGTAAGTTCTTTGGAACGCTTTACAACACGTATTCGTTTTACGGGCTTTATGCAAACATTGATAATTTCACCTATGCAGAGGCTGATGTAGCCTTTGACGAAAGGCCAGAAATAGATCGTTGGATTCTTTCTAGATTGAATTCGTTGATCAAAGAAGTGGATCAGGCATATGCGGATTTCGAACCGACACTTGCAGGAAGGCTGATCTATAATTTCACAACTGAGCAGTTAAGTAATTGGTATGTGCGATTGTGTAGAAGAAGATTCTGGAAAGGAGATTACTCGACAGATAAAATTAGCGCCTACCAAACACTTTACAGATGTTTAGAAGCGTTGAGCATCATGATGAGTCCAATTGCACCTTTTTTCTCTGATAGATTATTCCAGGACTTGGATGCTGTTTCTGGGCGTTGCAATACAGAAAGTGTGCACTTAGCAGACTTCCCTAAATCAAACCCTGCGGAGATTGATGGGGACTTAGAAGCGAGAATGGCTATTGCTCAGAAAGTTTCTAGTATGGTACTTAGTCTTAGGGCAAAAGAGAAAATCAAAGTGCGTCAGCCACTTCAAAAGATCATGGTTCCTGTGTTGAATGAGACATTCAGACGTCAGATTACTGCTGTGGAAGATTTGATTTTATCTGAGGTAAATATCAAGGAAATTCAGTACTTGGATGAGTCGTCGAATATCCTTGTGAAAAGAATTAAGCCAAATTTTAAAACTTTAGGGCCAAAATTCGGTAAACACATGAAATCCATAGCAGCTGAGGTGAATGGATTTGATGAAGAAGCCATTGCAACACTAGAAAAAAATCAGCAAATGGATCTCAACTTGGGAGGAGAAATTGTGACTATTTCTTTGGACGACGTTGAAATAACTACTGATGATATTCCTGGTTGGTTAGTAACGACGGAAGGAGGAATGACAGTAGCATTGGATATTACCATTTCTGAAGAATTGAAGAGTGAAGGAGTGGCTAGAGAGTTAGTAAATAGAATTCAGAACATGAGAAAAGACTCAGGTTTTGAAGTAACAGATAGAATTGAAATTAAAATAAAAAATACACCGGTGATTATCGGTGCTGTGGAGGCAAACAAAAATTATATTTGCGCAGAAGTATTGGCAGATAGTTTACAGCTAGTGGATGAAACCACTGGAGGAACTGCCATAGAGATAGACGGAGAAACCAGCACGGAAATAGCCATCATTAGAATTTAAAAATCATGTCGCAAGCAAGATATTCAGACGCGGATTTAAAAGAATTTGAAGCGTTAATACAAGAGAAATTAGAAATAGCTAAGGAGGATTTAAGTCAGCTCCAACGTTCAATGAGTAATTCTGACAGTAACAATACGAATGATACGGCTCCATCGTTTAAAATGATGGAAGATGGGTCAGAAACGATGAGTAAAGAGGAAACTGCTCAACTAGCTGTTCGTCAGGAAAAATTCATAGTAAGCCTTGAAAATGCGTTGCTTAGAATTAAGAACAAGACTTATGGGTTATGTAGAGTTACTGGTAAACTCATCCAAAAAGAAAGGTTGTTATTGGTTCCTCATGCGACGTTAAGCATAGAGGCTAAAAGAATGCAGTAATCATCAATAGTTAAATACGACTCGTCATTAGTAAGCTAGCCATAAGAGCCATATTCGTTACTCTTTTGATCTTGGTCATTGATCAGGGTTCAAAACTATGGGTGAAAACCCATATGATGTATGGAGAAGGAATCAAAGTCTTCGGAGACTCAGACTTTCTTGTATTTAGATTCATTGAGAATCCTGGAATGGCTTTCGGATTTGAATTCGGAGGAATTACTGGAAAATTGGCTCTTAGTATTTTCAGACTGATTGCTTCTGGGGCGATTATTTATGCGCTTTGGAAACTTGTGAAATCAAAAGCTGCCAAAGGATTAATCACTTGTGTGGCTATGATTCTGGCAGGAGCAGTTGGTAATATTTTGGACAGTATGTTTTATGGCCTTATGTTCGACAAAGGACTAAAGGATAACATAGCCTATTCAGGGTTGGCAGAGCACACTGAGCTAGGAGCAGGGTATGCCTCTTTTCTTCAGGGAAACGTGGTAGATATGATTTCTTTTGGCATTTTCCCTCCCATCTTTAATATCGCAGATTCGGCGATCACTATTGGAGTGATTTGGATCATTCTCTTTCAGAAAAAGTATTTTCCTAAGGCTGAGAAGGAAGAGAAAATAGATTCAGATGTCTTTTCTGAAGATCAATCTTCCGAAGTTCTAAAAGATATGTCTACCAATTTGTAAAAAACGGCTTTTCTAACTCATTAATTAGTAGGTATTTTACTTGCGATTAGTCTTCCCTAATTAGATCATTCTCAATATTATTTTTTTGCGACCTGCATAAAGATTCGTATACTTGCGTCGATTAAACAAAATTCAACTAAAATGCTAAGATTATTCATTGTAACTGTTCTGATTATTTCAACCATTTCTGCTTCAGCACAAGTCCGTGTGAAATCACTCGATCCAAATATGATGGAGGATAAGGTGCTCTATATTGAGGATTATAATCCTGACGATCCAGTGATCCAGCGTTGGGTAAGAAAAGGAAAAGACAGTAAAATTAGTGCTGCTGAAGAATATGCTTCTCTTTGGAGAACAGTGATGGATGAATCATCATGGGACGTCACTCCTTATGAGATTAAGAAGTTCGATAAGAAGAAACTGCTAAAATCTAAAGATCCGAAGGCATTGGTACTTAGTCTTTATTCTAGAGCCTCAAAATGCAATAATGGCGGATATGTTTACAATTTTTATGCGAGTGTGATCATGGCAGGACCTAAAAAAAAGGTAATTGCTACAGCGCTTATCAATGATTTAGATTGGTGGGAAAGAACCGATTTGAGACTTATTGTAAATATGTTGAGCAATTCGCTTAATGAGGCTATTGAAGCCTATGAAGAAGATTCAGGATCAAAATATTCCGCTGCACGTTCAGCTCAGAAACAAGTCTTGGTTGACTTTATGGGTGGTGTTAAAGAGAAGACCTTTTTAGTTGTGCGGTCTGCTTTACGTGAGGAAAAACTTCAAGATTTACTTAACGATTCTGAGATGAAAGATCGTAAGAAGGGAAAACTAAAAAAACGGAATGAAAAAGCAATCTCTAAAGATAAGGATGTTGAAGAAGCACTAAAGTCATCTTGGAAAATGTGTAAATATGAAATGGTATATGAAGATGGGCTTATAGAATACCGTGATGCATTGAGCGAAGATCATTTCTTTTGGATTAACATTGAAATAAATACATGTTCGCCAATTGCTTTTGGAGCTAACCGTAATCACCTTTTCTCTACAAATGGAGATAAAGTGTTAGCAGCTTTTGCCGGAAAGGGTAAGATGAAACCAGCAACTATCGACAACATTCAAAATAAGCTCTTCAAGCGCGAAGAGA
This sequence comes from Flavobacteriales bacterium, assembly GCA_965224545.1. Taxonomy (GTDB): domain Bacteria; phylum Bacteroidota; class Bacteroidia; order Flavobacteriales_D; family Sanyastnellaceae; genus ASP10-05a. Next base: position 217,278 of record CBDCZM010000002.1, read on the forward strand.
GATTCAAAAAACAATTAGCGAAATAAGTTTTAAGCAAATTATGTTTACCAATAGTATTTTAAAGTCTGTTTCGTTTTGGAATGGACTTTTTGTTTTAGTTATGCTCAGTAGTCTTTGTGCTCAATCACAAGATTTTGATCCTTTTTACTACAATTCACACTATCCTAATGAAGACTTTGTTCTACTCAAGCATAATGTTGATATTGAACTTTTAGATACAGAAGAAGGTGTAGTCTGTAAAACAAAACATCGAAAAGAGTATTTAACGCTTGAAGAGAATGTATATACACTCAATCGTTTTCTCCTCACTTTTAGCGAAACTCAACAACTAAAAGTGACGACAGCAAGAGTATATCAATATGAAGATGGCAAAAAGAAGTTAATCAATAATGTAAAAACAAAATGGCTCAAAGCGCGCGATCACTATATCAAAGGAGTCTTTTTTAACGATATAAAAGATTATGAAATAGCTACTAGTCGAGTGTTAGGTATGCATACCCACATAACCATTGAGTATGAGGTAATCGATAACGATTTAAAATTTATAAACCCTATATATGTTTCAGACTACGGTGAACACGTAGTTGATTTCTCGATCAATTTAATGGAACCATACGATGCCATCATCGATTTAGTGCCTTTTAATATCGAAAAACATGATTTTATTTATACGGATGATGATGGCTTTACCCGTTATAAAATAACAGATTTAGCGAGTATAGAGGAAGACGGAAATACTCCTCCTTACAATTATATAGCACCACATTTTGTTCCAGTGGTGCGAGCCATTGGGGATAAAAAGCTACTTGCCTCCACTGCAGATTTATATGCGTGGTATAAGGGACTAATAAGTGAGGTAGCGATGAATTCGATTGAAGTGAGCAGTTTAGCTACAGAACTTATTAATGGGGCAGGAAATGATGAAGAAAAGATTGAACGTATATTTAAATATGTTCAGGCTAAGATTGATTATTTAGCTTTTGAAGATGGGATAGCAGGATTTAAACCAGCCTCTGCAAAAGAAGTATTGCACACAGGTTATGGTGATTGTAAGGGAATGAGCAATCTGCTGGTTGATTTGTTACGCAATGCTGGTGTTGAGGCGGGCCATGCATGGATCGGTACGAGAAGGCTTAACTACACTTATGATTTAGCTGCCTTGTGTGTGGATAATCACATGGTCTGCTGGGTAAAATACAATGGTAGTCTTTACATTCTTGATGCTACGGGTAAAAATCACCTATGGAATCGCGTTCCATCTCATTTGCAAGGCAAACAAATGCTCTTAGGTCAAGGAGAAAGCTTTGAGATCGTTACTGTTCCAATATTGGAGGCAGCAGAAAATAAGATCAACCTAAATGCGGTTGTTGAAATGAGTGCTACAGCCATGGCAGATATAATTAGTGGCAGCATCGTTATAACAGGGAATGAAGCCATTGACTATTTTATGAGTTTGCAAAACTTATCTGTTCAAAGCCCCTATGCTTCTGGAGAGTGGATTGTATATAATTTTTTAGACGGCAGTATTGATGAGGTGCGTGTGGAAGAACTTAATTATGATGATAAGGAGCACGAGCTTGCGATTCAGTTTCGAGGAACAGTAACAGGATCGAAAGTTAGATTTGGAAACACCCTATATTTCTATCCAAAATTCAGTCAACACCTTATTGAAATCTCTGATCCGAAACAACCAGCTTATTTTAACAATGCCTTTGTTTTCAAGTCTTCAATTGACTATGAATTGGAAAATGGTTTAAGTATTCAAGAGTTGCCATCTCCTATAGAGTTGAATACAGAGACATTTGCTCTGCAATATGGATGTACCAAGAGTGGAGCTAAAATTAATGAGACACGTTCTATTCAAGTCAATACAATCTACTCCGATGCTTCAAAGGAAAAGGATAGAACGGATTTTATGACGGCTTATAGACAAAGCTTTAAGCTGCCTTTTAAACTTAGTAACTAATAGCATGAGCAAGTATATTTTAACTGTAATTGTTGGCCTTATCCTTACGTCAAATCTCTTTGCAAATACAGATTATGACGCCGAATATCTCGAACATGAAACTCATGAAATTTTTTATGAGCAACGTGGAAAAAAATTCAATGAATTTATTCATGAGGTAGAAGTACACCGGAAAATTCGAATACTAAGTCTCCACGGTTTAGAACGCTACAATAGATTATATATACCTACATATGAAGACCTCGATTTTAGATCGCTTGTATTTGATCTATCAGCAAAAACAATCAAGAAAAATGGGCAGGAAATAATCCTAGATCAATCAGCCATTAAAGAGACTACCCTGCCAGGTAATAACCCCTATTTACGGAATTATGAGGGTGTTGTAAAACTTGTCGCTCTGGAGCAAGTGGATATTGGCGATATAATTGAATACTCCTACAAAGTGAGGTATATTCATGATTATAGTAGGAATTATGTGGATACCTATGAGCGAATTATGCAGGAAGATATCCCTATCAATTCTTATTCCAGAACCATTAAAATTAAAGAAGGCCTACATATACGTTTGTTAGAGTCCAATCTACCCTCTTCCCACATTTTGGAAGAAGGTGATAAAGCCACGACTTATTCTTGGTATTTTATAGATTTAGTTCCAATTGAAGCAGAAGATTTTATGCATGAATATAACGTGTTACCTCACATCTCGTTATTAATTTCCACCTATAAGATGAACCTTTTTAAGTCTTGGGAAGCAGTTTTGAGGGCTATTGATACAAAACCAAAAGGGCGTTATAATTTCATTTCAGAGTTTTCCATTAATGATCTTGTTGGACTTGCTAAACAAAAACAAACGGTTGAAGAAAAGGTGCGTCTAATTTGTGATTCACTTTATCAATGGCGACGAGATAAAGATGAACAAAGTGCTTATGGCAAGGGGTTACTCCATTCAAACTGGTATAGTAACAATAAGTACCTTAGTTTGTTTAAACGCTTAGGGATTAAATCATCTATAATTAAGCTAAGGCCACTGTCTGAAGGTCCGTTTGATGAGGAAATAATCACATTGGAACAATTTGAGACAAGTCTCATAGAGTTTGAAGATGAAAATGGAGTGTTGCACTATTTGTCACCTCTCGATGCTTTTGTGAATATAGATCACATGCCATTCATTTATCAAGGATCGCGTGCAGTGCGTTTGAGAGAGCTGTTATCGGATGCAGAAATGGAAGTATTTACAGTACCGTATCAGTCTTCTGAAAATCGTGTCAGCAAAGATGAAAGGACGATTTCTTTGGCAATTCGGGAAGATTCAATCGTGTATGACTTGCATGCAAAGCGAACTATCTCTGGGCATCCGAGTTTCATTATGGCTACATGTTACTTGAATAAGACAGACAGCGTAAAGAAAGAAAGAGCTATAGAAGTCTTGGATGAGTCGCTTTTCAACAGAGCATCCATAGAGTTAGTTAATTCTACCTGGCAAGGAGAGGTTCAGGATTATTATACTGGCTTAGTTGAGTTAAGAGTAGATTGTCAAGCCAAAGAGAAAATGCATTCTATGCAAGGGAACCTTGCACTTTGGGAATTGCTGGATATTGAGGATTTTGACAACTGGCTTGACGATTTGAAGGGGGAACAAGATCGAAAATTTGACGCACATATTTGTAGTGCTTATAAGGCTTCGTCAAGTATCGAAATACTTGCCTCTGATGAATGTAATGTGCTAATGAACGAGCTAATGAACGTAGATTTTGCCAATGAATTTGGAAGTGTCAAGTGTGTGACAAAGACGGAGGATGGAAACGTAAAAATTGACTTATCTATTGAGGTTATCAAGGGCTTTGTGCCAAATGCAAATTGGAACGAATTTGTGGATTTTGATAGAACTCTTAACAATTTACTCTTACTAGAAATGCCTCTGATCTCTAAAGAAGGAAAACTCTAAAGACATTTCGGTAGACGAGGTCATCGCATAAAGCTTTTACAATTTATTCCAAATACTCACCTTACACAAGGATTTATGCGTTGATTGTATAATCAAACTTAAATTCTCTATTAGTTAGTTCTGCTAATTTCCCTCCTCAGTTGTCAGGTGAAGACTCCATTGCAAGAGTTAAAAGTCGAGAATCTTAAAACCATAGTGAAGCATAATGGTTCTCAGCACCATGCGGTTGGAATTATTCCAGACGTTCTAGTGGAGAAAACAATAGAAGGTGTGAAACAAGGAAAGGATGAATTTCTGATAAAAGCCCTAGAGTTAGTTCATGAGGAAAAGTAGGGCATGAATGAACTGATTTTGGAAAATTCAGCTCTTACTGACTAGGTCAAACCTTTGATAAGGGGTAAATTTGTACACAGAGAATAAAAATTGTTCATGCAAGAAATCAATTTTCCAGAAACCAGTCAAGCAAGAGAAATGGAATATAGAATAGAAAAAGATACTATAGGAGAAGTCAAAGTTCCCGCAGATAAATATTGGGGAGCACAGACAGAACGCTCTAGGAATAACTTTAAGATTGGACCAGCGGCAAGCATGCCGTTAGAAGTAGTTTATGCCTTTGCCTATTTAAAAAAGGCAGCAGCGCATACCAACTGCGAACTGGGTGTTTTGGAGGAGAAGAAAAGAGATATGATTTCTCGAGCATGTGATGAAATTCTAGAAGGAAAGCATGATGATCAGTTTCCATTGGTGATCTGGCAAACAGGTTCTGGTACACAGTCGAACATGAATGTGAATGAGGTAGTGGCCAACAGAGCACATGTCCTTAATGGAGGTCAATTAGGAGATGGAGGAGAAATGCCTATTAAGGCAAACGATGATGTCAATAAATCTCAAAGTAGCAATGATACTTTTCCTACGGGAATGCATGTAGCTTGCTACAAAATGGTGATAGAAAACACCATTCCTGGCGTAGAAGCTTTAAGAGATACTTTCAAATCGAAATCAGAGGCATTTATGGATGTGGTGAAGATTGGAAGAACTCATTTAATGGATGCCACTCCACTAAGTTTGGGACAAGAATTTTCTGGATATGTTTCTCAATTAAATCATGGTTTGAAAGCACTTAGAAGCACTTTAAGTCATTTATCAGAGCTTGCATTGGGGGGTACAGCCGTGGGTACTGGGTTGAATACACCCAAGGGATATTCAGAATTGGTGGCAAAAAAGATTGCTGAATTTACGGGTCATCCATTCATTACAGCAGAAAATAAGTTTGAGGCTTTGGCTGCTCATGATGCCATTGTGGAAACTCATGGTGCGTTAAAATTACTCGCAGTTTCGTTAAACAAAATTGCGCATGACATTCGAATGATGGCATCAGGTCCTCGCTCTGGAATAGGAGAAATCATCATTCCGGCAAACGAACCGGGATCTTCAATAATGCCTGGAAAAGTAAATCCTACACAGTGTGAAGCTATAACCATGGTATGTGCTCAGGTGATGGGGAATGACGTAGCAGTGACAGTTGGAGGAACTCAAGGCCATTATGAGTTGAACGTTTTCAAGCCAATGATGGCGTATAACTTACTTCAGAGCGCTCAGCTAATTGGTGATGCTTGTAAAAGCTTTGATGAAAACTGTGCTCAGGGAATAGAGCCAAACAAAGCTAGAATCGATGAATTGGTGAACAATTCTTTAATGCTGGTAACAGCACTAAATACCAAAATTGGTTATTATAAGGCAGCAGAAATAGCGAACAAGGCGCATAGCGAGAATACAACGTTAAAAGCTGCAGCGTTAAGTCTCGGATATGTAACTGAAGAGGAGTACAACAAGTGGGTAGATCCTCGTAAGATGTTAGGACATTAATTGATTCCGAAAGATAAAGAGAGCTTAGAATTTTTAGGGCAATAACCTACTCTAATCACTGTCTATGTTTTCTACCTTGATTATTCTTCGTATCCTAGTAATCCATCTGTTAGAGTTGCTGTGAGCACTAAACCTGAAAAACAGTAAGTTTTCCAGAATTCTTCAGGCCTTAACATTCATACATCTGTTTATTATAAGAGGCATTCCTTATTCAACTTTGTAGAATCCTCTTTAACCTACTATACCATTTCTGGTTGAGTATTAGTTTACAAATTAAATCGCTCTTTCAAAGCTTGTTTTACTCGCTCCAAACCTTCTAAAATATATGTTTTACGTTCTCCAATTCCAATTCTAAAATGATGATCCATTCCATAGCAGTCTCCTGCCAAAATAAAGACGCTTTTCTCCGTACGTAACCATTCTGCCAATTCTGTAGAATTAATGTCCAAGTTGTACTTTATAAAGAGCATTCCTCCTGCTTTTGGTGGAGTGTATTCAAATAAATCTCCATAGTGGTTTAGCCATGCTTTTACTGCAACTAGGTTTTCATTCAGCATGGTTCTATTTCGAGTTAAAATTTCTTGTCTTTTCTGCGGTCTTAGTGCAATTTCACCAATATAATGACTCATAATCCCTGCTGTAATAGATGTGTAATCATGGTATGCCCATGTGTCTGCAATTAGCTTTTCCGGACCTATAAGCCAACCCAAACGTAATCCTGGTAAGGCATACGCTTTTGATAACCCTCCATTGACCATCACCTTATCATACATGCCAACGAAGCTTTCAATTGTTTTCCCATCCAATTCGGCACCTCTATATACTTCATCACAATAAACCCAGGCATCAACACTTTTAGCGATGGAAACAATTTCTTGCATTTCATCATAGGTAAATGTATATCCGGTTGGATTATTAGGATTACAGAGAGCAATCATCTTTGTATTTGGGGTGACTAAAGATTTTAATTCTGCAAGATCAGGTTTCCATTGATTGTCTTCTCTCAAATGAAAAGCTTTTGGAAAACAACCCATTTCCTCGGCTATTCCCCAGATTTGCATGTAATTAGGAACCATCATCACGACGTCATCTCCTTTTTCCAAAAGTGTATGACATGCTATAAAGTTAGCTTCAGAAGACCCGTTGGTGATCAATACATTTTCTTCATTAGCCCCATTATATAAGGCACTTACCCTTTTTCGCAATGGAATAGATCCATTGGTTTGACCGTAGCCTAAAACTGTATTTGTAAGTGTTTCTATTTGATTATTATCCAATAACTCATTGAGCGTATAAGGATGAAAGCCACTTTCGGTTAAATTATAATCTACCGTGTTTTCAAATAATGATTGTACTCTTTCTAGTTCAAAAATTGGAATATTCATAATGACGTGTTTTTAAAATTCGTATAAATAATCTTTGCGATCATCATATCTTGCACAGCAACACCTGTTAAATCTACAATGCTGACTTGTTGTTCGTTAGTTCGTTGAAGAGAGTCGTCTTGGATAGCTTTACCAAGCTCTATAACCTTTTCAGGTGATAGTCTACCAGTTTTTACAGCTTGATAAATTTCGCCTCTGTTTTTACTTTGTGAGATACTATCCGCGATAACGATATCTGCCTTAGCGACTAAATTACTTGTCAGTTCTTGTTTTTCAGAAGTATCAGAACCAACGGCTGTAATATGCGTTCCCGGTAAAATATCTTCAGCACATAGCAAGGGAACTTTAGAAGGTGTTGTGGTAATAATGAGGTTAGAATTTGCTGCGACTTCTGCTGGATTCCGAGCAATATGTACGGCAAAATCATTCCCTAGGGTTGACTTGAATTGTATTGTGTTTTTGGTATTTCTTCCCCAAACCCAGACAGTGTTACAAGGTGTATGTTTTTGGAGGTAGTGTAATTGGTGTTTAGCTTGAATTCCTGTTCCAATAATTCCAATTGCTGTGATATTTTTTGGAGCAAAGTGTTTTGCAGCGAGGGCTCCGGCAGCAGCGGTGCGAATATCAGTAAGGAAGCCTTCATCTAATAAAATGGCGATAGGTTGTCCTGTTTTTTGACTAAACAGTAGCATTAGCCCTTGACTGGATGCGATGCCAAGCTTAGGATTTTCATAAAAACCGGCAGCGATTTTAATAACATAGTAAGCATCATTTTTGATATACCCGTATTTAATGTGTGCTTCTCCTTTAGGTGCCTCAAAAAGCAATTCACCAACAGGTGGAACAACCGCATTTCCATTGCTATATGCTATAAAACCTTCTTTCATTGCCTCGACAACGTCACTGTTTTTTAGAAGGTGTTCTATTTCTTTTTTACTAATAATAGTTGCCATAATTCAGTAAAATTTCTGTGAGTAAATCGGTATTGATTTTTTTCCCTGTAAGCACTAAAACCACATTCTTTCCCTTATACTTTTTTGTTGTTAATAATGGTGATACTGTTAATGCACTGGCGGGCTCTATAAGCGTCTGATGGTATTTGACCACGAATGCGAGTGCTTTCTTAATATCTTCTTCTTCAATAAGCTCATAATCAGAAATTAGATGTTGGCACATATCGAAGGTAATAGCACCGGCTTCGATACCTCCAGCAGTGGCATCTGAAATCGTATCCAGCATACCAGGTAGCGTAATGGCACCTTTTTGAATTGAGTGGTACATTTCTGCGGCATTAACTGGCTGACAACCAATAATAGTTACATTTTCATTTTTAGCATAATAAGAGGCTATTCCCGAAATTAACCCTCCTCCTCCAATAGGGACTAGAATCGTATCAACTTCAGGAAACTGTTCTTCAATCTCGATGGTGATTGTTCCTTGACCCTTTATGATATCGATATCGTTATATGGGTGGATTAGGAGACCATCAATTTCTTTGGCATAGTCCGTAGCCTTGGCTTCAGTTTCCACGCTGTTCTTACCAAAGAAGATTTTCTCAATAGGGAATCTTTCCAATGCTTTCACTTTGGTATTACTTGTTTTTTCTGGTAAGAACAAAACGCCGGTATAACCAAACTTTTCTGCGGCATATCCGAAAGCAGCTGCATGATTTCCAGTAGATGCTGCTACAAATGTTTTATCAAGTTCTTTCGCATCAAGAGTACTAAGCTTGCTCAACACACCACGAATTTTAAAAGAACCTGTTCGTTGAAGATTCTCCATTTTTAAATACACTCTTGCTCCAGAAATCTTACTCAACTCAGGAGAAAATAGCATCGATGTTTTGTCAATGCTATCTCTTATGATCAAGTATCTATCTTCAATATCTTTTCTGGAAATCATTGTTTCGTTGTTGGGAAATTTTGATCTATTGCTTGAATGGATTCTGTAATGAATTTTACAACGTTGATGTAAAAATCAGGATCAGTATTCTCCAAATCATCTGTAGACTTGTGGTAGTCAGGATGATCTTCTTCACTAAAAGTTATATTAGGAATTCCTTTTTGAAAAAAAGCAGCATTGTCAGAAGAATTCATCCAGTAATCTTTTGTTTTATCATCTGGATCATCATGCCCATAGGAAACTTTTAAGGGATGATTTTTTGCGACGGTTGTTATGGGCAACTTAAACTGAGGATAGGGCAGGGTGCCCACAACATAGATTTCATTTTTCGGATTTCGGCTGATCATATCAAAGTTGATATTTAGCTTAATGTTGGATAGTGATACGTAAGGCTTATTTACAAAGTCTATAGAGCCATACAACCCCTGCTCTTCTGCATCAAAGGCTGCAAATATGATTGAATTTTCGGGTTGGTTTTTTGAAAAGAAATCTGATAAATATAATAGGGCTGCGGTTCCTGAAGCATTGTCATCAGCACCATTGTAGATGGTGTCATTAACGATTCCAAGATGGTCATAATGTGCACCAATAACTATGTACTCATCAGGATTCGTTTTTCCAGTTATATAACCTACAACGTTGATTCCTTCTCTTTTTTTCCTCGTGAGCAAATCAATAAAATTGAATGGAACAGCATAACTGTCGGTTAATTTTTTCAATCCTGTCTTATGGAAGTGCCCTATGATTAAATCTTGAGCTTCTTTATTGTTTCCTGTTCCACGCCCTTTGAACTCATCAGAAGCTAACATCTTCTGAATGTCAAGAAGTTCTGAGTATTCCGAAGAGGGAGTAAGGATGTTGTATTTTTCTATTTCTTCGTTTGTCATCCAATGAATATCGTCTGGGGGAGCTACCTCCAAAGTGTACCAGTAGAAACTTAAGGGGATGTTCATCTCTGAGTAGTATGTCAAGTATTTTTTATGTTCTTCATGATCCTCAGGGAAATCTAACGCCGATTGATCACCATCTGACCAAGAATGTACCCCAAGTTTAGCTGTAGGATGAATTGCTCTTTCGTCGCCGGCTAAAAACATATCGGTTCCACCAGAAGCAACCATGCCGTTTTTTGGGACATATGTGTTGATATGGTGTTTCCTAATCTCTTTGGAAGCGGCAAGGTTGATTTCATCATCGATTGAACCTGGTACTTCTTCCATTACCAAAGTGGTAATAGATGGATTTTCATCTAATGCCTGTTTAATGTCTTCTAAAGTGTTGGAATAGATTACACCCTTCATGTAGATAGTGTCTTTTGAAATCTGGCCTTCCTTGTAATAAAACTCGGCTGCCTGATCACCTTCCATTCTTAAAAGTATTTTTTGTCCAATTGTCGTACTCTCTAACACTTCTGGAAAGAGGGATCCAGTAGCAATCAGAATGACGATGAGCGCTTCTATAAAAACACTATTTTTTTTCATATACAACGTATTATATTATTTAAAGCAAAAAAAAACCTCCGTATACCAAATCAATTTTTGTTGATTTAAGGTATACGGAGGTTGTTCCGTAAGAAATTCACCTATTTTTCCAATGTTCTTCCTTAAAGCTGAAAAATAAGTGTGTAACACATTGGTTACGATACTTCAATTATACGAATATAAAAGAAATATTTAAAAAATAAGCCTTAAAAATTCAGTTATTCTGATCCATAGTGGTCTCGCATAGGAGTGATATTAGGTGCTGTGTGCAAACTCCGTTTTATTCGAATATTGCAACTACTCGTGCTGGGGCAGCTGAGGCTCCAACAATTTTTAGAGGAAATACTGCAACTTTAAAGCCATTATATGGTAGTTCATCAAGGTTAACTAATTGTTCCATGTGACAGTATTCTTTCTTTTTTCCCACTAAATGTGCCTCCCAGAATAATTCAGAATTTCCTGTTTCTTTTGCTTTCTGTAGCATATATGGCAAAGGTAAATCCCATCCCCAAGAATCAATCCCCATCACTCTTATTCCTTGGTTTATTAACCATTCAGTAGCTTCAGCACTCATTCCAGTTCCTACTTTATGAAAGTCTTTAGTCCCGTTGAATTTATCTCTACCAGTCTTGATAAGTACAATCATTTCTGGTTGGAGAGTCAATTCATTCTTTTTTAAAAAAGTGTCTATGTTATCTATTGTAATGGGGTCAAAATCAGCCTTATGCTTCATGTCAATCACTAATCCTTCACCAAAACACCACTCCAAAGGTATTTCGTCAACCGATTTGGACTTCTTTCCATCTGTAGTAGGTGAATAGTGCCATGGGGCATCAATATGTGTAGTAGAATGAACCCCCATTTTTTGTATGGTATCATCTGCCCATCCCTCAAAATCTTTTGGAAACAATTTGAAAGGTAGACCTAGGAAACGAATTAACCATTTAGCTTTTCTATGTGGTTTATGTTTGATCTTGACTTTCATAAACCAAGGATCAGACTTGTTGTACTGGATGGATTTGGACAGATCTACAATTTTCATTTTTAACTTTTGATTTTTAAAGCCAAATCTATTGATTTGGCAGCCTTGGTGGGTAGCGCTGAAATTCTGTAAAACAACCGTTTCATGTATAAAGCTGTACACAATCCTGTGAGTGGATGCTTATTCTGTCTTTATATGAATTATTTCAAATCCCTTAGCCCATTCAGACCCATGTCCCAGCCAATGCATCGTATCACCCTCAATTGTGATTTTCCATTGGCTATCATCTTCAGTACCTGCATCACTGTCCAAAAATAAAGTGTGGTTGTTTTGGTCAAAAACATAGCTGCCCGTATTTCTACCAAAGGGCCTTCCGCTACTTTCAAAGGTGCTACCTTCTCTCATGATTAGGAATCTCTCATCGTACGGATTGTGCTCCTCAGTTACGTCTTTTTCGTCCTGAATAACTTTGTGCATTGACCATTTTCCCAAGATCTCATTCACAGGATTTGAAGCACATCCTGAAATTAGCAAAATCATGATTATGAGTGATTTATTTAGGGTTTTCATTTTTCCTATTTGTGAATTTATGCTATAGCATATTGTACTTAATGTCCCGACTGAAAAGCCTTTCTTTTTGGAAGAGTGACTATCGTTTATTGCCACAGACCAAAGCTGAGTACTTTTTTCGTTTTCTTTTCAATCTCTAAATTTCCATCTTTTCCACTCATATTTCCATTAAAGTCAATGACCGTGATGGGCTCGCCTGTCTTCCTGTCCTTGTTTTCGTTTTTGTTTTTTTCTTCTAATTCCTTCATGAACACGAATCCGCTATAGTGACAAATTGGAATTGAGATTGAATTTGAATCTTCTTGAATGTGAGAGGTCCAAATCCAATAGTCCGCAAGATCCATGTTATTCTTATTCATGTAGTCTTTTACGGAATTAAAATATGATCTGATAGAATCGGGTATTCCATTCATGTCATTTAATCCAGTAAATTCATTTTGATTTTCAATATAATTGACAATCGTTGAGTCCCTTTCTATTTGACCATACACAGAAGGCGAAATTAGGAAGATCAACATCGTCAATAGGTGATTTATATTTTTCATCTCGTGTTGTAGGCAGTTTTTATCTATTTCCATTTATTGATTTGGTACCAAGAGTCTTCATCCCAAAAGCGATAATAATTCCCCCGGTGAGGAACATGATAAGACTATAAACAGCAGGAGCTATAGCATAGTTATCATTCATTAAAATTCCTGAAGCGATAGCAATTGCCATGGTACCATTTTGAATGCCCGCCTCGATCGATATTGTTATTGATTGAGCTAAATTTAATCTAGCAATTTTCGCTGTAACAAAACCAATTGTCATGGTTGTAATATTTAATGCTAAGGTTGTCCATCCCGCTTGTTGTAAATAGGGAATGAGATCTTCTTTTTTCTTTAATACTAATCCAATTATGACTAAAAATAGGACAATACCAGAAGCAATTTTGATGGGTCCGTTCATCTTATCTGCAAAAGCAGGCTTAGCTCTCTTTAATAGCATACCAAGAGATACAGGAATGATTACAATTGCAAAAATTTGAATAATCGTTTGCAATTTGTTGATTTGGATCATTTCGTCAGCATTTAAAAAATTGTCAAACGCAAAGTCTATAATAAAGGGAATGGTAAAAATGGTAATCAGGCTATTGGCGGTCGTTAATGAAATAGATAAGCCAGCATCTCCTTTTGCTAAATAGGTAATAAGGTTGGATGTTGGGCCACCAGGGCACGCCGCCAAAATCATTATACCAATGGCAATGTCCGTTCCCACACCAAATATGGAGATTAGTAAATATGCAATAATTGGCAACAAAATGATCTGATTAATTAGCCCAACGATTATTGCTTTTGGATGTTGAAATAAGCGAATAAAATCATTTTTAACCAGAGACAAGCCCATCCCAAACATAATGATGACTAATGATATTGCGAGAATGATTGTTCCTATATCCATCGTTCTTAAGTTCCTTTGTTCAATAAATCTGGAATGGTCGGTTCACTTCTTTAACGAAGGAGTCCGCTGGAGTTTGATATAATCTGATCAATTCTCTCCATTCCATTTTTTCAAATTGGCTACAACGTCCGACTAAAATGCTATGATACCTTTAGAGTTACTATAATTTTTTAGTCCTTGTGGCTGTTGCACAACTCAGTTGATAAAGATATGTAAAAGACTAAATGTATGAATGATAAAGCATTTATCTTGAGAATATGCAAGGCAAGAAATTGTATGAAGAGAAGCTACTTACAAGTTTTCAGTTGAGTGATCATATTCCAGAAGAGAACTTTTGGCGTCAGCTTCGAGCGATTCTAGATTTGGATTATTTGTATTCAAAGACGAGATTATACTATGGCGATTGTGGTCAGAAATCGATAGATCCAGTGGTATTTTTCAAGCTGTGTTTGGTGGGTTATTTAGAGAATATTATTAGTGATAGAAAGCTGATATCTCATTGTAGTATGCGATTAGATCTCCTATACTTTTTAGGCTACGATCTAGATGATAGTTTGCCATGGCATAGTACATTGAGTAGAACCCGTCAGTTGTATCCAGAAGAGATTTTTGAGAGTGTCTTTACAGAAGTTTTGTCAATGTGTGTAGAGTCAGGAATGGTCTCAGGTCATACCCAATGTATTGACTCCGCACCAGTCAAGGCCAATGCGAGCATGGATAGTTTGGAGCTAAAAGTGCCTGCTTCCGAATTAGAAGATTACTTACATCAAATCCGTCATATTAGTAAGACGGATAAGGAGAGTCGTCCAACACGAAAAGCAAAGAATAATAAAGCGTCAGAATCCGAACGCACTATTAGAGCAAACAAAAAGGAGTTAGACGCTTTGAAAGCCAGAAACAAGAAATGGAGTACGGATCAGGATCAACGCCCAGGAGCAGGGAATAAAGGAAGCAAGTACACCAGTAATAAGACTCATTATAGTCCAACTTAAGCACTTACCAAAAAAGTATCAGAATCTTAAAGCAAATCCAAAACATTCGCAGGAGGGCGTCCTAAGATTCCCTTATTTCCTTTAGTGACTATTGGACGTTCTATCAACTTAGGATTCTCTATAAGAATGGTCATCCACTCTTCATCAGTAAAATTCATGCCTTTGAATTTATCCTTGTAGACTTGTTCACCAGTACGAATAATGTCCTTTATGTTCATGTTGAGCTTGGCTAGTACCATTTTCAATTCGTCCTTTGTAGGAACTTCTTTGAGGTATTCAACTATTTCAGGTTCTTGTCCATTTTCCCGAATTAATTCTAGCGTTTCTCTGCTCTTAGAACATCTAGGGTTATGATAGATCGTTAGTTTGCTCATAGTTTGGTGTCATCTACTGTGGCCCCTTTTCCAGAGCCCATTAAAAATGCTTTTAAAAATCCTTCTATATCTCCATTCATAACTGCGTCTACATTGGAGGTTTCGTGCTGAGTTCGTACGTCTTTTACCATTTTGTAGGGCTGCATCACGTAACTTCTAATTTGCGATCCCCATTCGATTTTTTTCTTTCCAGCCTCAATTTCAGCACGAGATTCATTCTTCTTAGCGATCTCCATTTCGTAAAGTTGAGATTTAAGCAATTGCATGGCCTTTTCTCTATTTCCGAGTTGAGATCTTGTCTCTGTGTTTTCAATGATGATTCCAGAAGGCTTGTGGCGAAGTCTCACTCCTGTCTCTACCTTGTTCACGTTTTGTCCACCAGCACCACCAGACCTGAAAGTGTCCCAAGTAATATCCGCTGGACTCACTTCGATTTCAATAGTGTCATCGACTAATGGATAGACATAAACTGAAGCGAATGAAGTGTGACGCTTGGCATTTGAGTCAAAAGGACTGATTCTTACCAATCTGTGCACACCATTTTCGCCCTTGAGCATTCCAAAAGCAAATTCTCCAGAAACCTCAAAAGTCACTTGCTTTACCCCTGCTACATCTCCTTCTTGGTAATCTAACGTGTCCATTTTATAGCCGCTCTTCTCAGCATACATTTTATACATCCGAAGGAGCATGGCCGCCCAGTCACAACTTTCAGTTCCTCCTGCTCCAGCAGTGATTTGAATTACGGCATCTAAATTATCCTCTTCTGCGGAAAGCATATTTTTGAACTCAAGTTCCTCCAATAGTTCGAAGGCCTTGCTGTAACTACTTTGAACCTCTTTTTCAGTGGCTTCGCCAGCTTTGTTGAATTCATAAAGTACATGGAGATCTTCTACTGCCGTCTCTGTTTTTGAATAAGCGTCTGTCCAGATTTTTTTATTCCGTATTTGCTTCATCACTTTTTCAGCCTGCTTCGAATTATTCCAAAAATCTGGATCTTGTGTGTGTTTTTCATCTTCAGCTATTTGCCGAAGTTTAACATCAATGTCAAAGATATCCTCTCAGTGCGGTAAGTCGCGCTGTGAGGCTGGTAAGTTGATCTTGTGTAATCATGTGTCAAAGGTAGGTATTGAATTCACATTTATCCAATAATCCAAACAGAAAGAAAGTGAAAACGTGACTTAAAAAGTGGGAATCTTTTTATTCAATAGGTTCCAAACCAAATCACCTTCAAACCCACGAGTCATAACGTACTTGGCTATTTTGTTTTTGAGCAAATAAGGGTTTTTCTCGCTTCGATAATCATGCTTTTTTTTGTCAATCAATTGAGAAACAGTTTTTTCATACTCCTCCTCATCAATTTCCTTTAGCCCTTCCTTAATACAGTATGGAGAAACCCGCTTCAAGTTCAATTGTTGAGTAATTTTATTCCTTCCCCATCTCTTTATTCTGAACTTGCCTGATACGTACGCTTGGGCAAACCTGCTTTCGTTGATGTAGTTCTCACTAATCAGCATTGCAATGAACTCTTCTACCTGATTTCCATAGAGCCCTTCCTTGTAAAGCTTTGTTCTTAATTCAGAATGACACCTTTCTTGACGGTCACACCAAAGCTTCATTTTATGAAGAAGTTCTTTTTCTGAAATAGTCATAGTGCAAAGCAACTATTTTTCGAATTAATAGTAAATACAATAGCTTAATT
This sequence comes from Flavobacteriales bacterium, assembly GCA_965224545.1. Classification (GTDB taxonomy): domain Bacteria; phylum Bacteroidota; class Bacteroidia; order Flavobacteriales_D; family Sanyastnellaceae; genus ASP10-05a. The sequence goes on from CBDCZM010000002.1 coordinate 233,877, forward strand.
TTTGCTTCAAGCTGAACGCAATGAAATTATTATCTTTGCGACGCTATAAAGGCTATAAGATCATTAGAATTAGACATGAAAAACGAATTGGTAGAAAAACTAAAAGCTCTTTTAGAGAATGGAGACATTGCTGCAATCAAGCAGGAAGTGAGAGAGGTAAGAGCAGATTATAAGGCGGAAACTGCGAAGGAACGCCAGCTTCAACTAGAGAAGTGGAATGAAGCAGAGCATGAAGAAGGTGAGGAATTCAACTATGTTGTTTCTGAGTTCGATGAAGCTTTTGGAGAATTGATCAATACTTATTCTGAACGTGTTAAAGAACACGGACAAAAGATAGCAGAGGAGCAAAAGGCAAATTTATCTGCCAAGAAGCTATTGATGGTGAGGATGAAGGATCTTGTTCAAAATGAGGAGAATATAGGGAAGGCATTTCATGATTTCAATGAAATTCTAGAAACATGGAAGAGTACAGGAGATGTTCCTGGAGATCAATATGAAAAAGTAAACAGCGAGTTTACATCCTTAAAGGAACAGTTTTTCTATAATATCAATATTTATAAAGCACTTCAGGAAAATGATTTGAAAGTCAACCTGAAGAAAAAAGAGGATTTAATAGCTAAGGCCAAAGAACTTGAAAGTGAGACCTCCATAAGAAATTTGGAATTATCTGTAAGACAACTTCAAAGAGAGTGGGGAGATATTGGCCCTTCTCCTAGAGAAACATATCAGGAGCTAGGAGATACTTTCTTTGGTGAATTAAGGAAGAATTACGATAGAATTCAAGTGCATTATGATTCTCTGAAAGGAGAGATGGCGGCCAACCTGGAAGGTAAAAAAGCGGTGGTGAATGAGGTGAAGCAGATTCTAGAAATGGAAATTACGCAACATCAAACGTGGGTAAAGAAAACGGATGATGTGAAGGCTTTGCAAGAAAAATGGAAGACTATCGGGTTTGCTCAAAAGAAAGAGAATGAGGAGGTATGGCAAGAGTTTAGAGGATTGTGTGATTTATTCTTTGATAAGAAAAAATCATTTTACGAAACGAGAAACGTTTCTTTAAGAGAGCATCAAACAGCTAAAGAAGCACTGATAGAAAAAGCGAAAGAACTTCAAGAAAGTACAGATTGGAAAAAAACGACTGCTGCATTCATTGATCTTCAAGAAAAGTGGAAAAAGGTTGGAGCTACTTTTCAGAGAGAGGAGCAAAAGCTATGGCAGAAGTTTAGAGCGGCCTGTGATACATACTTTAATACGAAGAAAGCTCACTTTAAAGACATTGATGCAGCTCAGGACGAAAATCTAATTGAGAAGCAAAAGGTTCTGGCTGATATTCAATCTTATAGCCTAACTGATAATTCAGGTGAAGATGTAAAAGTGCTTAAGGAACTATCTGCAAAGTGGAATTCTATTGGATTTGTACCTAGAAAGAACGTTGACGAAATTAATGGCGCTTATAGAGCAGCATTGGATGAGAAGTATAAGAAACTGAATGTAGCTAGAGAGGATGCCTCTGTTTCGAACTATGAAACTCGAGTGGAAATGCTAAAGAATGCTCCTGACGGTGAGCATCAGGTGCGTAGAGAAAAACGACTTCTTAGAGACAAAGTTGATAGGCTCCAACAGCGTGTAAATCAATATGAAAATAACATGGGATTCTTTGGCCATTCTAAAGGGGCTGAAGCCATGAAAAAAGAAGTAGAGAAGAAAGTTGAAGTAGCTTCTAGAGAGATTCGAGAAATCAAAAAGAAGCTTAGGTTACTGGATTAGTGACAGTCAACGGAGACACAATCTTTGTCTTTTCTGGTAAGTGAGAAATGGACTGTTTTGAAGTAGGGAGAGAGAAGGTAAACGTAGTCCCTTTCCCTAATTCTCCATTCACTTTTACCTGACCGTTGTGTTTTTTCACAATTCGTTTGACAATGGCAAGCCCAACTCCAGTGCCTTCATACTCGTCTTTGGTGTGAAGTCGCTGGAATACATTGAAAATTTTGTGTGCGTAATCCATATTGATCCCGATTCCATTATCCTTAATTGAGTAGTTGGCTGAATGTTCTTCTTCCTTACAATCGATTTCAATCTCTATTTTTTCATTTTTAGAGGAAAATTTCACAGCGTTCCAAATGAGATTGGACATGGCATGTTTGATCAAATTTCGATCTCCCTGAGCATTCTTTAACTCTCCGATTTTGAAATTAATATTCAAATGAGGATACATCTGAACGGTATTGGAAATGATCTCATTACTAAGGTCATTCATGTTCACATTCGAAAAGGAAATAGGGTGTCTCCCCAACTTGCTAAATTCTAATAAATCATGAATTAGTTCTGACATTTCGTTGGCTCCATCTTTGATATTATTCAAAAGATGTTTGGCTCTGTCTGGTAAATCTCCTCCATATTCTTTCTCTAAAATTTGAGAAAATCCTCCCACTTTTCTGAGAGGAGCCCTTAAATCATGCGATACTGAATAACTAAATGATTCTAACTCAGCCATAGCTTCCGTCAAGTCCTCAGTTCGTTGCTCGATCCTATTTTCTAGTTCTTCGTTTAGCTCAATTAATCCTTTTTCGGCTTTATTCCTAGCGATAAAAGACCCAATGCTATTCGAGAACGATTTTACTGTAATAAGCTCCTCATCACGCCATATTTTTTCTTCCTCGTAATTTATATAGAGTACAGCAGACCAAAATTTATTTTTAACAAATACTGGAGAAATAAGCAGCGATTTGATTCCAGCTTTAATAAGCAATTCTTTAAATGGAAGGTTCTTAATTTCGTCAATTGAATCCACGCGAATAAACTCTTTTTTCTTAAGTCGATTAATCAAAGTCACCACACCAGTTTCTCCTAATGGAGTTTCGTAGAGCCACTGAAAATCATCACTAATATGCTGTTTGTCTTTGGCCCAACGTTGATTGGTTTTTAGCACTAAGTTTTTTGATTTTTCATCTATTTGAATAAGAGAAATAGAATCAACCTTAAGTGTTTCACCTTGGATTTCAAGAGCGTTTTTGAGTTGGTCTTCACCATCTTCTAAAAGAACCATTGTAGAATTTGAAAGACTCTCAGCTAGATCTATTTGTCTCGCGATCAAATGTTCTTTCTTAACTAAAGTAGAGATGTCTGTTCCTGACATGATCATTTTGCAGTAACCCTCATTGTACCCATAAAGAGTAACCCTGCATAGAAGTACCAATGTGTTTCCATTCATGCTCCTATATTGAGCAATCACCTTAAAAGAGTCTCTTTCATACCAGACAGATTCTACTAATTTTTCAAAAATTACGATAGAGTGCTCTGAATGTAGTTTTTCATAATTCTGTTCAAAATCTTCTTTGCTTTCCATTTGGAATAGACGAAGCGTTTCTTGATTTATATCTTCAACAGTGAGCATGGCCCGAATCTTCATGGCCTCGTCCAGTGTGTTTAACGAAATTTCCTTTGGAGATTTTGCACCTTTGGCTTTCTTCCTTTGAATATACTGATAGAGTCCGCTGGCTTCATATTCCCCTAGTGCTACTCCTGCATTTTTAAATGTCAATCGATAGCGCTTCTCGGACTGTTCGATCTTTTTTTGAAATCTGTACCTCTCTATACTATAAATGATAGCTTTCTCTATCAGCAGCTCATCGAAATCCCCCTTCACTATATATTCCTGAGCTCCTAACTGAACTATTTCTAAAGCAATTCCCTTATCCGTAAGCCCCGACAACACAATTATTGGTGTGAAACTTTCTATTTGTTTCAAACGGAGAAATGAATTTCTGCCAAAGCTATCAGCGAGAAAAAGATCCAGAAATATGAGATCAAAAGTCTGATTATTTAGCATGATTTCTGCATCACCAAGGCTTTCACAGTGGGTCAAGTCTGCATCAAAACTTTCTACACGATTAATGTATTCCTTTAAGATTAAAAAATCTTGCGGACTGTCTTCAATAATAAGTATGTTGAGTAAGTCTTTCAATGTGATAGATAAATTTAACTGAGTACACAATTTACAGAAGTATTGCCTTCCATAGTCGTGTCTATGTAAATTTCTCCATCAAATTTTCCAACCAGAATTTTTAATCTTGTGAGTCCAAGCCCCAAATTCTTAGAGTTTTTATCTTGTTTCTTAAATGGTTCGAATGCCTTTTCCAGCCAAAAATTGTTTAGTTCTGTACCACTATCTTCTACACAGATATGTAGTTTCCCTTCAATTTTCATGCAGTTTATATTTATCCTAAGTTGCTCAGAACTTTTGGCATGCTGTAAGCTATTCATTAAAAGTTCATCAATGATTTCTTTCACCACTTTAGTTCTTTCAGTAATCAAATTTTCGCCGGTAATGGTTACCAAAGCGTCCTTAGCACGAATTATCGATTTTCTTTTTTCCATAATTCTTGCCACTAATGCGGAAAGATCGATCTCAGTTTTTTCCTGCTGACAAGAATCTACTTGGTTAATTTGGGCGAGAGACTTGATCATTTGATCCATTCTGTTCGAGGCGGAAATAGCGTAATCCAAATATTCAATTGAGTCCTTATCAATTTGATTTTCAGACTTTATTTTGAGTAATTTTAAAAACTGGCCAACCATTCTAGCTGGCTCTCGTAAGTCGTGACTTATCACATGTAAGAAATCATCTTCTCTCGCTGATATAAGTGCTGATTCTGTCATATTCTTTCAATTTAATATTCCTACTTTTGATGCTTATTGATGATGTAAACTTAAGAGCTATTACTAGAGTTCGCGGTCAGTCCTTTGCTTTAACCATTGTCAGAAATATCCTACAACACATGAAAGAATTTTTCTCTAGCCTAATCTTGTTTTTGACTTTTTTTTCTACTCTGTCTGCGTAGGAATCTATCTCTTGACAGTAGGAAATTTGAGTGCTAAGTTGTTGGTTAAGGAATAGGACTATTTGCTTAAGTCGATGACCACTCTCCCAATGGCTTTCCCTTTGAGAATTTTGTTCAGGTAATGAGAAGCGTCATTCAAGTCGATTATGGTTTGCATGTCTTTGATATTATTCAGTTTCCAGTCTGAAGCCAACTTCTTCCAGATTTCATGTCTAATCTTTGAAGGTGTTTGAGCTGAATCAATTCCTAATAAGTTGATCCCATTTAGGATAAAAGGATAGACGGTAGTTGTAAGTTCCGGAGAATCTACTAAACCAATTGCTGCAATATTTCCATTTCTTCCACAACTTTTAATGAGTGTGGCGAGTGTATTCCCACCGACATTGTCAATGGCTCCAGCCCACTGAGATTTAAGAAGTGGTTTACCAGATTGGTCGTCCACCTCCTCTCTACTTATGCATCGTTTTGCTCCGATTTCTAATAGGTAGAAAATTTTGTCTTGTTTCCCTGTAGATGCTACGACATTGTATCCTGCTTTTGCTAAAATGGCTACAGCCATAGAACCTACTCCACCAGTAGCTCCTGTAACTACAATTTCACCCATCTCAGGAGTTTGACCTGCCATCTCCATTTTATATAAGGCAAGTCCTGCAGTATAGGCAGCTGTCCCCATTGCCATACTATCTCTCAAAGAGATTCCTTTTGGTAGAGGTACGAGCCATTCTGCTGGTACAGAGATGTATTCACCACATCCTCCTGGTGTATTCATCCCGAGATCGTAGCTTGTACAAATGACCTTATCTCCTTCAGAAAATTTACCTGTTGCATCAGAAACGACAATTCCTGCTGCATCTACTCCTGGTGTGTGCGGGTAATTTTTGGTAATTCCTTTATGACCACTTGCCGAAAGAGCATCTTTATAATTTAATCCAGCAAATAGAACCTTAATCACAACCTCGTGCTTAGGGAGAAAGTCAAAGGGAACAGTTTTCACTCGTTGGTCAAACTCTCCGTTTTCTTTTTCTGAAACGATCAGTGCTTTGTATTCAGATATCATCTTTCAGCATAATTTTTGGTGTATGCAAAGATTAACAGTCATTTGCTTAAATCAAAATAAACTTGAACAATGTTAATGTTTGATTCACTGTTATACTAGCTGTCTTATTAACTCGTTGTTAGATTATGCTTAGAAAACTATTCAAACTACTCATCTTCTTTGTATTAGCCTCAGGAATCTTAATTGTTGTGGCAGATAAACTAGTGTCCGCACAGAGTAAAAATTGCTATAGTAGTTTATCTGAAGTGAAATCAAAGAAGGTAGGTTTGGTGCTGGGAACCTCTAAATACGTTCAGTCAGGAAGAGTAAATTTATACTATCAATATCGGCTGGATGCTGTAAAGTTGTTGTATGATGCAGAAAAGATCAAATTTGTTTTGGTCAGTGGAGATAACTCAACTACTCAGTATGATGAGCCCAACACATTCAAAGAAGATCTGATAGCCATGGGAATTCCTCCAGAGAAAATTCATCTCGATTATGCTGGTTTTAGAACGTTAGACTCAGTGGTCAGAGCCAAAGAAGTATTTCAAGAAGAAGATTTTATACTGATATCACAACCATTCCATAATGAGAGAGCGTTATTCATAGCGGCGAGTAAGAATATTCAAGCTAAAGGATTTAACGCCAAAGATGTTGGGAAGAGATATGGTTTTAAGACCAAGCTAAGAGAAAAATTTGCCCGAGTGAAGACACTTCTTGATTTATATCTGCTGAATACGCAACCCAAGTTCTTAGGAGAGAAATTAGTCATTAAGTAGCCATTTGTTGACCCTAATTGGTCAGTTGTTCTGGAGTTAAAATTTACAGTTTACTGTTATCCTTTTTTATCGATTACTCGTTAATTTGCAAACATGTCTGGAGAAAAAAAATACGCAGAATCACTTTTTGAGTATAAGCGCTTTAAGACACGTGAAGTGCGTGTGGGAAATGTCAACTTTGGAGATGACAACCCTATTCGTATTCAGTCAATGACAACCACTGATACAATGGATACGGAGGGTTCAGTAGCACAGTCTATACGAATGATAGAGGCAGGTTGTGAACTTGTGAGAATCACTGCTCCTAGTAAAAAAGAAGCGCAGAATTTGACGGAGATTAAAAAGTCGCTGAATGATCAAGGATATGATATTCCGTTGGTGGCAGATATCCACTTCACACCAAATGCGGCGGAAGTGGCTGCAGGCATTGTAGAAAAAGTACGCGTGAATCCTGGGAATTATGCCGATAAAAAGAAATTCGAAGATTTAGACTACACAGAAGAGTCCTACAAAGCAGAACTTCAACGTATCAAAGATAAGTTTACTCCACTTGTGGAATTGTGTAAGAAGAATGGAGTGGCTATGCGAATTGGCACGAATCATGGTTCTCTTTCTGATCGAATCATGTCTCATTATGGAGATACTCCAAAAGGAATGGTCGAATCGGCCATGGAGTTCATTAGAATTTGTGAGGATTTAGAATTTTATGACCTTATCATCTCTATGAAGGCAAGCAACACTCAAGTGATGGTGCAGGCTTATAGATTGCTAATGAATGAAATGATGCATTCAGATAGGAATTATCCACTACATCTAGGCGTAACAGAAGCTGGAGAAGGAGAAGATGGAAGAATCAAGTCTGCTGTGGGAATAGGCACATTATTAGAAGACGGTATTGGAGATACCATTAGAGTATCGCTTACTGAAGAGCCAGAAGATGAGATTCCTGTGGCAAAAGCTCTTGCAGATAGATATAAGAGTAGAACAGAAGTAAGTATTCAACCTCAAAACTATCCGCTGGACCCGTTTTCTTATAACAGAAGAAATTCTCATCAAGTACTGAATTTTGGAGATCATGAAGTGCCAAGAGTGATTCACGATTTAAGTCACAGAGACAGTATAAAGGTTGCTTCACTATTTGGATTTGGACTGCATTATTCGGTGCCATTAGACAAATGGAACCTTACAGATCAGGCGTGTGATTATGTCTATATTGGAAAGAAGTCCATTGATTTTGAAATCCCAGGGACACTAGGTGTTATTCAGGATTTTGATGAGTGGGAGCGTAAAGAGCGTCATTTCCCATTAGTGTCGGTCGTACAATACACTAGTAATTCTAATATTAAAACGCCACACATCATTCACGCAGAGTATTCAGATTTATCAGAGGAATTTTTAAGGCTAATTCGAGATAATCAGAATTCAATTCTAGCCTTAAGTTCTGATCACACACATAGAATGGCTGAGGTTCGAGCAGCTTATTTTTTACTGATTAATTCTGGAATCACGAATCCAGTGATTAATTGGTTTTCTTATTCTAAGTTAGACAAGAGCACTTTCCAGTTATATTCTGCCACAGATCACGGGGCACTTTTGATTGATGGTTTGGGAGATGGAATTATCACCTCTGCTCCCGATCAAGCCACGGAAATGGTCAATAGTACGGCTTTTGGAATTCTTCAAGCCACTAGAACCAGAATTTCGAAAACTGAATATATATCATGCCCTTCTTGTGGAAGAACACTCTTTGATTTGCAAGAGACTACTGCCAAAATCAGAGTGAGAACAGACCATTTAAAAGGGATCAAGATTGGAATAATGGGTTGTATTGTAAATGGACCAGGTGAGATGGCTGATGCTGATTATGGCTATGTGGGAACGGGACCTGGAAAAATCACGTTATACAAAGAAAAAGAGGTGGTCAAACGAAATGTTCCAGAAGTGGAAGCTGTTGATGAGCTTATTGAATTAATTAAGCAGCATGGAGATTGGGTAGAGAAAGAGGAAGTGGTTCAACACTAATTCGAAATCAAATAGTCCAATTAATTGGTAGTCAGATGGCCAAATACAGTGAGCGGCTCCTAGTCATTTATTGAAAATTGAAACGAATGTTATTAACGGGTTTATTAACAATTAGATCTGCTGAATCGTGCATTTTTCGGTGAATTTCAATCAAATTTTGTTGAAATCTATTTACGTTTTTTTGTTTTAGTTGATAAAATTTAAGTGTCTGTTTTTCAATAGGTTTTGTGGTTTTGCTAGATTTAAATAACAATAACCACAAATCTCTTTAATTATGAAATACCAAAATCGTTTCTCATCGATTTTATCGATGAAGCTTATTTCCTGTCTTATTTTTTTCCTGCTATCTCAGGGAATATTAATGGGGAAACCAAACCCTCTCAATGAGACAATTGCAGCTTGTAATGTCTATACATTTACTAATAATACTGGAAACACAGCCTCTGATCTTCATGTAACATTCACTGGAACTGGTGGAAGTTTGGATGTGATGGTTACAGGAAACCCTCCTGGATGCCCGCCTCCAGGAATACCTTCTAACGGCACAGTTACAAATACCATGATAGTGGACTGGGGAATTGATTGCGTTCAAAATGGTCAAAGTGTGACTGTTAAGGTTTCCACCGAGAATGGCCCGCTAGAAGTGAATGGTGGCTTCTGGAGTGGAGTAGACAATCAGGAATCTCCTGGAGTAGGCATTCTAAATCCCGAAGATATCGCAGTGAATGAGGGATCGGGATGTACAGATTCTTTTGCTTGCAATTACGACCCAACTGCCATTGAGGATGACGGTTCTTGTTTTTATCCTAATCCTGAAGAAGCAATAGTTGATGTAATAAGCGCTCTTGAGAGTGCTCCTGATACTCAAGATGCGGTTGCCTATTTTTATCAGCAGCCATTACTCCCTGGAGATGTAGTTCAATCACCAGATGCTGATGGAGTAAATATAACAGTCGAATCACTTCAGTTTTTGGTGTGGGTAGATTTAGAATCAGAAGCATTGTTTGGCCATAAAACTCAGTTTATTATGGTGGATCCTTGCAATGGAGGCTTTGAAGTATATGATGATCTTTGGTGGCCAGTTGTCAATGGAGTAGAAATTTGGAGTACAAGTCTCGAGCGTTCTTCACCCAGTAATGTCATCTTTGGAATACCTACAGAAGAGCCAGTAGAAGTAATTCTCAACGAGGATACGGGGGTTCAAGGTGGAGATGATTCCTATGAAAATGTATGTGTGCTCATAGTTTCAGGGGTAGATACTACTGCTAATAAATGGGCAAAGGCGGATGTAGAGAATGTAGACAAATCACTATGCCGTTATTTTGGGGAGGATAACATTGATAAAAAGAAAATTCAAAATAACCCCACTTATAAGCAGCTTTGTGATACGATGGCGGCTATGGCAGAAAGCGAAGGTAAAGACAAATTTGTTTTCTACTTTACTGGACACGCTACGAAGAAATATCTAGCATTAAGGGCTCATCCCTGGGGATCTGATGATCGGGAACTTACCCCAGCAGAATTGAAAGAAAAATTAGAAGCATTTGATGTTCCAGTTTGGATTATGATTAATGCCTGTAACGCCAAGGATCACGCAGATGGACTTGAAAGTGGAGATATTAACGGTCATGTAATGTACTCCAGTAAGAATTGTACCCCTACAGTTACTAATAGTGTAAGAGGAACATATTGGACGACCTACTTTACGGAGTGTTTAAATAACTCCTCTGCCGATAGTGATGATGAAGGAACGGATGTAAGTCCAAAAGAAGCTTCCGATTGGGCAGAAAAAGCTCTTGATGACTCAGGAAGAGCAAATCAAGGAGCACAGGATTCAGGAATGATTCCGCTTGAAGAACAGGAACCGCTTTGTTACACCTATGTCTTCACTAATAATACAGGAAATGTAGCCTCCGATTTACATGTTACTTTTACTGGGACAGGTGGCAGTTTAAACACTGTTGTAACTGTTAACCCACCTGGATGCCCAGTTCCAGCTGTTCCCTCTAATGGAAATGTGACCAATACTATGGTTGTAGATTGGGGAGTGAACTGTGTACAGAATGGTCAGAGTGTTACTGTGAAAGTATCCACTGAAAATGGTCCGCTGGAGATTGATTCTGGTTTTTGGACTGGAGTGGGGAATCAGGAATTTCCCGGTGTAGGAGAGCTCAATGCGGAAGATTACAGTGAAGTAGAGCCTTCAGGTGGATGTACAGATCAACAAGGGTGTAATTACGATCCTACAGCGACTTTTGATGATGGCACCTGCATTTTACCTGACTTTGAACAGTTCTTAAGCAATGTGGTGACACCGTATCTTGAGGGTCTTCCAGAAGCAGAACGAGCAGTGGCATACTTATATCCTCAACCATTGCATGCCGGAGATGTGGTGAGAGACGCAGATGTCAATGGATTGGATGTCACAATTCAATCAACACAGTACCTCATCTGGGTAGATACAGATCCTGAAGCTACTTTTAGTCACCCTACACATTTCTTGACCGGAAATCCTTGTTCTGAACTATTGGTTTCACATAACTCTCAGTGGTGGCCAGAAATCAATGGAACTGAAATTTGGAGTAATAGTAATGAGAGGTCATCCCTCAGTAATGTTATTTTCGGAACACCTCAGGAAGAGCCCGTAGACATAGTACTTAATGAAGATACAGAATTTCAAGGCGGAGACAATTCTTACGAAAATGTCTGTGTTTTGATTGTATCTGGTGTAGATACCACAACTAATAAATGGGCAAAGGCTGATGTAGAAAATGTGGATAGATCTTTATGTCGCTATTTCGGAGAAGACAATATTGATAAAAAGACAATCCAAAATAACCCTACATACCAGCAGCTTTGTGATACAATCGCAGCCATGGCTGAAAGCACAGACAAAGACAAATTTGTATTTTATTTTACAGGGCATGCGGCCAAAACATATCTGGCTTTAAGAGCACACCCAAGAGGAAATGACGACCGGGAACTAACTCCCGCAAAATTGAAAGCAAAACTAGAAGCGTTCAATGTCCCTGTTTGGGTAATGTTGTTTGCCTGTAATGCCGAGGACAATGCCAACGGTTTAGAGGGAGATATAGATGGCCATGTATTGTATTCAAGTAAATCTTGTACACCTTCAATCTATAATACAGCGCGCGGAAGTTATTGGACCACGTATCTAACCGAATGTCTAAACAATCCTTCCGCTGATGGAGATGATGAAGGAACAGATATAAGTCCGCAGGAGGCTGCTGATTGGGCAGAAGCAGCACTAAACGATTCTGGAAGGCAGAATCAACAAGATCAAGATTCTGGAATTTTGGAGTTGGCTAATGAGGAACCACTGTGCTATACCTATGTCATTACCAACAATACAGGAAATGCAGCCTCCGATCTTCATGTGACATTTACTGGGACTGGAGGAAGTCTTGGTGTGACTGTCACGGCAAATCCTCCAGGATGTCCTGTGCCTACAACTCCCTCTAATGGCACGGTTACCAATACTGCAGTAGTCGATTGGGGGGTGAACTGTGTTCAGAATGGTCAGAGTGTGACGATTAAAGTAACTACTGACAATGGGCCGCTAGAATTTGATTCTGGCTTTTGGACTGGAGTAGGGAATCAGGAGTTTCCAGGTGTTGGAGAAGTTGGAGCTGATGATATTGTTCTGGTGGAGTCAAAATTTGGATGTACTTATCCAGGAGCGATTAATTACGATTTATTTGCAACCATTGACGATGGGTCTTGTACCTTTTGTGTGGGAGATTTCAACGGTGATTTCTCCATTACAGTCTCAGATTTGACTGGGTTCCTTGGCGTCTTTGGATCGAATTGTGAGTAAGACGGGGTTTTAGTTTAAATTATTTACGTTTAAGCCATTCAGGGACTATTCCCTGGATGGTTTTTTTAACCCAACCCTACCGTTTTTTGTAAACACACAGGTCGTGTCGTTTTGTAACACTTTCATTCTTTATTACTAAGTTCTAATGACTATTCTGGATTAAATTAGCCGTCAGAAAAAAGTAGTCTGTGACGCTATCGGAATTTAGAGATTTTTATACCTCTAGTGTTGAAGTGAATGAACTCATTCAGCACCTAACTAAAGCTCAACAAAAAGTTCAGCTAAGAGGATTGGTGGGTTCTATCAAATCAGTTATTGGTGCGGGAGTAGCAGAGAAGACAGGGACTACTCAGCTGTTTATCCTTGATGATAAGGAAGAAGCGGCATACTTCATGAATGACCTTCAGGAGATCTTAAAATCTGAAAAAAACATCTTGTTTTTTCCAAGGTCGGCACGCGTTCCTTATCAAACAGAAAGAACAGATAATGCCAACGTGGCAATGAGAGCAGAGGTGCTCAATGAAATTAACACCTCTAAGTCATCGAAAATTATTGTAACATTTCCTGAAGCTTTAAGTGAGAAGGTGGTCACTAAAAAGGAATTGTCAGAGCATACGTTTACCGTGAACAAAGATGACAAGCTAGACATTGAGTTCTTAGATGAAATGCTCATTGAATACGAGTTTGATAAAGTTGATTATGTATTTGAGCCAGGTCAGTTTTCTGTTAGAGGGGGAATAATAGATGTATTCTCTTATTCTTTTGACCAGCCTTACAGAATCGAGTTTTTTGATGATGAAGTGGAATCAATCAGGAAATTTGATCCTGTGTCCCAGCTTTCCAGTGGAATGATGGAGTTTGCCACAATTGTTCCAAATGTCGGAGACAAGTCGCTTATGGAAACTAGAGAGAGTCTTCTTGACTTTATTCCAGAAGACACTTGTATTTGGATGACAGACTTTAAGTTGGCCTCAGCTCGCTTGGATAAATATTTGGATAAGGCTAAGGATGTATTCAAGGAGTTAGACAGTATGCTGAAGCATGAGGAGCCAGAGGAACTTTACATGCAATCAATAGAGTTCAAACGACTACTGGATAAATTTAAAGTAGTGGAGTTCGGTAACAAATTTCACTTTGTTGAAGGGGAGAATATCGAATTCAATTGTGAACCTCAACCTTCCTTCAATAAGAATTTTGAACTTCTTGCTAAGAATCTGAACGCCAATCAGAAAAGAGGATTTACGAACTATATTCTTTCAGACAATCCGCAGCAAATTGAACGTATATACAGCATCTTCGAAGATACGGAGAGAGCGGTAGAGTTCACTCCAATGACCTTCAAGCTTCACGAGGGGTTTATAGATCATAACTTAAATGTAGCATGTTATACCGATCATCAGATATTTGATAGGTACCACAGATTCAAACTTAAAGAGGGATTTAAAAAGAACAAGCAGGCGCTTACCCTAAAAGAACTGAGTTCCCTGCAGCCTGGAGACTTTGTGGTTCACATAGATCATGGAGTTGGTAAATTCTCTGGACTAGAAAAGATAGATGTAAACGGGAAGAAGCAGGAAGCAATTCGACTGTTGTACAAGGATTCTGATATTTTGTATGTAAGCATCCATTCATTGCACCGCATCAGCAAATACTCGGGAAAGGAAGGGACACAACCTACAGTTCACAAACTCGGGTCGCAGGCTTGGGATAAAGTAAAAAAGAAAACAAAGGCGAGAGTCAAAGAACTTGCGTATAACCTTATTTCACTGTATGCTAAAAGGAAAGCATCCAAGGGATTTGCTTTTTCTCCAGACACCTATTTGCAGCATGAGTTGGAGGCTAGTTTTATGTTTGAGGATACTCCAGACCAAGTGCTAGCCAATGAAGCTGTGAAGAAAGACATGGAATTTGAGGCTCCAATGGATCGACTTATATGTGGAGATGTAGGATTTGGGAAAACGGAAATAGCCATTCGTGCAGCGTTTAAAGCAGTGTGTGACAGCAAGCAAGTCGCTATTTTAGTGCCAACCACGGTGCTTTCTATTCAGCATTATAAAAACTTGAAAGCACGACTAAAGGATTTTCCATGTACTGTGGATTATGTGAATCGATTCAAATCTGGAAAGAAGCTTACAGAAACCTTAGAGAACCTAGAAAACGGTAAAATAGATATTATCGTTGGGACACACGCCTTGGTAGGCAAGCGAATAAAATTCAAAGACCTAGGTCTTTTGATCATAGATGAAGAGCAAAAGTTTGGAGTAGCGATTAAGGACAAATTGAAGACCATGAAGGCAAATCTGGATACGTTGACAATGACAGCGACACCTATTCCCAGGACGCTCCAGTTTTCACTAATGGGAGCTCGTGATTTGAGTATCATTAACACTCCTCCACCTAACAGGCAGTCAGTAGAAACTTCTGTTCAAGGAATGAATGAAGAATTGATTAGAGATTCTATTTCTTATGAGTTGGCGAGGAATGGGCAAGTGTTTTTTGTTCATAATCGCGTACAAAACATCAAGGAAGTACAAGGAATGATTCAACGTGTGGTACCGGATGCACGGGTTGTGGTAGGTCACGGCCAAATGGAAGGGGATAAACTGGAACAGGTCATGGAAGATTTTGTCGATGGAAAGTATGATGTTTTGTTAGCGACGACTATTATCGAATCTGGGATAGATATTTCAAATGCCAATACAATGATCATTAATGACGCTCAGAACTTTGGACTCAGTGATTTACATCAGCTAAGAGGAAGAGTAGGGAGATCTAACAGAAAAGCATTTTGTTACTTGCTGGCGCCACCAACTCAGCATCTGCCAGCGGACGCAAGGAGAAGACTACAGGCTATAGAACAGTTTAGTGATTTGGGCAGCGGAATGAACATTTCGATGAGGGATTTGGACATACGAGGGGCGGGAAACATCTTTGGAGGAGAGCAAAGTGGGTTTATGGCGGATGTGGGATTTGAAATGTATAACAAGATTTTGAATGAAGCCATCGAAGAACTAAAACAAACCGAGTTCAAAGAATTGGCAGACGAAGAGCAACAAGAAAAGCAATCTTGGGTAAAAGAGACCGCGTTAGAAACGGATTTAGAACTGTTAATTCCAGATGCCTATGTACAAAGTATCACTGAGAGATTAGCCCTTTATAAGGAATTGGAAGATGCCAAAACAGATGAAGACTTGCAGTTTTTTGTAATGAGCTTGAAAGATAGATTTGGAGATCTTCCCCAACAAGTAGTGAACCTAGTAGAAACTGTTCGTTTAAGATGGGTGGCCAAGGAAATTGGGTTTGAGAAATTGGTGTTAAAAAGTTCTAAGATGATTGGATACTTTGTAGCCTATCAAGCGTCTGGGTATTATCAGAGCCCCGCTTTTACTCGAGTGTTGCAATATGTTCAAACCAACCCTAGGAGCGGAAAGATGTATGAAAAGAATGATGGATTGCGGTTCAGTTTTGTAGAAGTATCAGATATTACCCAGGCATTGGAGTTACTGTCGCCAATAATTGCAGATTCAAAAGAGACGGTCTCATGAAGTCAAAAGTAGATTTCTGGTTCAAACGCTGTGTAGTTATCAATATTGCTTTGGTGTTTTTGGTAATTATAGCGGGTTCAGTGGTAAGGGTGACTGATTCTGGTATGGGGTGTCCAGATTGGCCGAAGTGTTTTGGGGAATTCATTCCTCCAACAAGTGAGGATCAAGTGACCTGGCACGAAACAGAATCGTACCATGAAGGACAAATGATCATTCATGATCAGAAGCTGTTTGTTTCTAGACTGGATTTTGTTTCAAAGAATGAATTTCAAAGTGAAAACTGGGAAGAATATACCAAACATAATTATGCTATTTACAATCCCGTACACACTTGGATTGAATTCATTAACAGGATGGTCACTGTGGCACTGGGATTTCCAGTGATGGTTATGTTTGGGTTGTCGTTATTTTACTGGAAAGATAGACGAGCCCGAACTTTTCTATCATTCGCTGTAGTTTTTCTCGTTGGATTTCAGGCATGGTTGGGAAAATTGGTTGTAGACAAAAACTTGGAAGGAAGCACCATTACAATTCATATGATAGGTGTTTTTGCCATCATAGGGGTTTTACTGATTCTTAGAGACAAAAGCCACCGAATTGATGGAGAAAGAGTGACTATAGACAAGAAATTTCATGTGCTTTCAAGCATTTCTCTTTATTTGACCATTCTTATGGTCGTAGTGGGGACTCAGGTAAGAGAACAAGTTGATGTTATTGCTAAGAATGGAGTAGAACGAATGCTTTGGATAGATCACATTGATTGGATGTTTCTTCTTCATCGGAGTTTAATTTATGTGATTATAGCAGTGAATGGCTATCTGATTCTTCAGGCAGTGAAGAACAACTTGTACAAGAAAAGGTGGATGTATATAGGGTTTGTGATTTTGCTGGAAGCAATTGTAGGAATTGCATTGGCCCACTTCGGTTTTCCAACACCGGCTCAACCGATTCACTTGCTTCTTTCAGTCATTCTTTTTGCGTTGCAATTCGACTTATTGATCAAGTTACGAGCACCCAAAGCGATCGTTTATTACAATGATGCTGTGCTAGACGAGCATATTTAAGAATGATTCAACTTCTTGTCAAGATTTATTCTTTAAGCAAGACCATCTTCTTTTTAGCAAGTATTTTATCATTGTCGATCAGACGAAGAAAATAAATTCCATTGCTTAATTCTTCCAATTCTATTGCCGTCAATCCAGTTTCGTTGACTTCAACCGTTTTTACTTCTTTGCCCAAGCTATTTATAAGTGTGAGTTTTGCTCTACGAGAAAACGGAGATTGCGTTTGAACATAGATTGTGTGACTTGCTGGATTTGGATATATAGACATATAACTTTCAACCTCTTCTTGAATTCCAGTGCTACATTGAGGAATATGGATGGAGTATGTATCGCTAGTTCCCGCTTCAGTAGTATAATAGAAATGCGCTTGTTGAGCCTCAACGGTGGTGCGAAATTCAATCAGATCTCCAGAAAAATATTCTGATTCTATTTCTGGGAGATTCAGGCAGGAGTATTCTCCATCTTCGAATGCAAAACAAAGATCGATCACTGAGCAATTGCTGGAAATAGTCGGAATTATGTTCACAACGTTTAAGCAGACATTGTCTATAATGAGTTGTCCATCAACTTCTGTTGTGTCAGCGATAAATTGGCTATTGCCCATGGATAGGTCCAACCCTTCAGGCAGACATGGACATCCATTATTTTCCGGAAAATTTCCATTGCATACATCATAAGGGTCGTCATTAGGAGCTCCAGAGATATCTCCACAGTCATATCCCCAGGTTTCGCAGTTAAAATTCAGATTAATATCATCATTGGGAATTTCATTCCCTAGCTGCTCAAAGACATCGGGAGAATGTGAGTTTTGATCACAGTCACAAATAGTAAAATCAAATTCGCAAGAGCCATCATTTATTATGGCTTCAGGATCATAATTAATTGCATATTCAAGAGTGCATCCTTCTAGCGAGAGAATAAGCAATGTATGAGAACATGTTACGGATGTGTTACAGATCAGATTATCAATGTTCCAATTAAAAATATAGTGTCCATACTCAAGATTTGAAACAAAGGTTTCTGGTGCATTGACGTCATTTATTTCACCACCATCTCCAGAGACAATGGACCAGTTTCCTTCATAAGATTCTCCAAAGTCTTCACCAGATAGATTAAACGTTTCTGGTATTTCTAATAGCTCTGAATAATGACCACATTCAAGATTTTCTAATGCATCTTCAGCTATGGAAACAGTTTGAATGGATTCAACAGTGCACCCAGTTGTATTTTCTGTAACTCTCATGGAAATGTCGTATTCTCCAGGAGAATCAAACATGGCTGAGAAAAAAATCTCGTTACTGACTTCTTCATTGTTGACACTCCAAAGAACGGAAACCTCAGATGATGTGTTTTGTACAATTGGGTAAAATGTGGTTTCCTGATCGAGACATACTGATGCAGAATTAATCTGAGCAGATATTCTA
Source organism: Flavobacteriales bacterium (assembly GCA_965224545.1). Classification (GTDB taxonomy): domain Bacteria; phylum Bacteroidota; class Bacteroidia; order Flavobacteriales_D; family Sanyastnellaceae; genus ASP10-05a. Next base: position 252,429 of record CBDCZM010000002.1, read on the forward strand.
CATCCACAGACCATTTCTGTAGTAATCCGATCAGTTATATCCTCAAATCCGCAGGTCCATAATTTTGATTTCACAACCCTTTAACAGGGTAGTTTTTTTACCACCTCAAAGAGGTTTGGGTCTAAGTTTTTCTTTGGAAATGTCACTTTTTGGTTGAGGTGATGCTGGAATTACGTGTTGATATTAATGTGAATCCAAGCCAAATACACCAGCAACCACAACTATCTTACAGTCAGCAGGTTATGTTTTAGGGGTGAAACCACCAATCCCAAGATGTGATTTTCCGTTCTTTTTTTTGGCTAAATCAGCTGAGGATAAGGTTTGTCAGTGTACAGTTTTAAGATTTTTTGCCTTGCTTTTTTGATCCATTTAAAGGGGACAACAACGAATCTGAAAATAAATTTCTTCATCCTAAAGGTGGGCTGGATGAAGGGAACTTTCTCGGCCATTTGATTCACAATGTGGAGATAAAAGTTCCTGCACATTGCCATGATAATCATAAAAACAGTGTTTTCTTCTAAAAAGGAGAAGGGGAGATTTTTCCATCCAAAATCATTATTCATCTCATCAAAGATTCTTTCTGCTGCTCCCCGTTGATTGTAATAATCAATAATTTCCCGATCGATGGTTTTTATATCATTGGTAATGATGGCTCTGTAAATGAAGTGATCCTGAAATTCTATATCGGCTTGTCCTGTCTTGTTGGTTTCTCTTTGAATCACATATCGGTACTTCTTCTCTTTTCCAAAAGGAGCATAAAGAATGCTGCAAACTTCAACGTCAATATTTCCAATTTGTACCCTTTCCCATTTTTCAACCTGTCTGACCTGCTCTGATAATTCCCCACATCGTTGTGCCCTGACGTAAAAGCGTTTGCTGTTGGATTCAATTACAGACAAAATATCGCTGGAAAAAGATCCGCAATCCATTCTACTTCGGTCGATTTTAATGTTTCTACTTTTGAGTAGGTCGTAAGCGCTTTTGAGTGTTTCGGCTTGTTTGTACTTGACATTGCTATTGCCATTCCTGTTTTCAAAATGGACTATATGTCTACCAATTGTAGATACTCCTGGGAAATAGCCATGCTTCATTTTGTAGCTCTTTTTTGAGTCGTATTTCTCACAAGGAATAAATTGATTATCGTAATCAAAGTCATAATATTCACTAGGAATCAAAGACTTTGTCTTTAGTAAAAGATCTAAATTCAGTTCATTTAATTTGGAATGCTTACTAAATTCATGCACCGTATTAGAATTGCTGACAAAAATCTCTTTCTCTCCCGATAAGCCTTTCTGAACGCGAGCCAATGTGTCAGCAGAACAACTATTTACATCTAGGGTTTGTTCTAAATCTCTTTTCAGATGTTCTTCAATATCCTCAGCGCAGTCACCGCCAGCAAAAAACACTAACCAAAGATTTTTAATCACATCGGCATAACTATATCGTGACTGAAGAGGTCTTGAACCCAGGTGTTCGTTGATCAACTTTTCCAGACCAAGATCTGTAAAATGCTTTGAAATAAAATTAAGCCCTCCAAAAGAACCGATTTGTTCGGTTGAAATTGTACTTTTCATCTGCAATGGTATTTTCACCTAATTAGGTGAAAATATTCTGAATCAGAAAGTCCTTCAAGCATTAGTTTTATAGGGGTTTTCTGTTTCTTCTTTTTTTGACCTGCGGATTTAAGGGATATCTATGCTTTGAAAATTAGAATTTGTAGATAGGCTTATAGGTAAATCATTGCTTACGCTGTTTACGGTGGTTTTTAACAAATTTGTATTTGTGATGCCTATATCAACTAAGTCTTCGCAACCAGAGTGACCTTCGGAATCTAGTTTTATTAAGGACATATTGTTTGAATTATCTATATCCTGGGAAGTATAGAATATATATGAATTCCCGTCTGCATCTATAGAGCTGATATCCGAAAAGTGATAATTTTGAAGAATATTAAGTTTGTTTTTAGAAGCCCAAACTAAATCCCCATTTGATTGAAATTTATAAGTGATCAAAGAGTCAGTTTGATGATTCATGAAAGATCTACTGCAAACTCCATTTTTGTAGTCAAACCCATAGTCAAACTGGGTATCTTCTTTCGATAGTTTTTTTTGCCATAGTATGTTATAGTCTGAGTCAAGTTTTAGAAGTAGCCCATAAATGCCACCTCCATTATTGATTTGTCCTGAAATGTATAAATTTCCAAACTCGTCCGACACTAATTTTTTAAAGTATACGGAACCAGTAGGTGGAGAGTATAAATATTCGTTAATAATTTCGCCATCATTAGTGTATTCTATCAGCCAACCGGATGAAAAAGAGTTGATTAATCCTCGCGAAGTTCCTGCCACTAGAATCTTTCCATTTGGAATTTCTGTGCAATCTTGGAAAAGTAGACTTTGAGTTGAGTTTAAAGTTTCAAGAGCTCTCGACCACAGCATTTCTCCTGCTGCTGAAAATCGTGTAATTATGCCACCTAATAACTCTTCAGACTCATCTGTGGATTGTAATGATAATAGATCACCGTTTGACATTTCATAAGTTAAACCACCTCTTGACATGCTTTTTGACCATATTATATCTCCGTCGTAGCCTAGTAAAATGCTTATTGAAATTCGTTCAAATGAAGGTAATCCAGTACTTTGACATACCTTTAAGCCAATGTTTCCATTTGACAGAGTTATTACTTTTAATGGATACTCCGATAAGTTAGTTCCGATAGCTTTGGACCATATAAGTTCTCCTCCTGAAGAGAGTTTGGATAGAATTAAATCGACAGATCCAAAAATTGGATTCAATGAACTAATGTATTCACCAAAAACTAGTATATCGCCATTTGGGTATGTGCTGACATGTCTGCCCCTTTCAGTTCCGCCATCTATGTCCATGACAATCCTAAACCCTTCCTGAGTAAACAGAATTTCTGTGAAGAGGATAAAAATAACCAGAAGGTATGTTCTAACCGACATTCCCCACCCTGATTTTAAAACTGACAGACAAGCTGTTTTAACCGAATTCAGGTGGATAAATAAGATATATCCCCCGAGAGTAACACTCTAAATTTCTTTTTTTCGGTAAAAAAGATATGGAGAGTAAAATTTTGGATCATTTGGGATTAATATGTGGTGTTTGGGACGAATTAGAAATTAGTGCAACAATAGACAAAGCAGTACCGCAAGACGAGACATATCGGAATGTAAGTATCGGGGATATTTGTAAATCACTAGTTTTAAATGGTCTTGGCTTTACAGAACGTACCCTCTATCTAGTGAGTGATTTTTTCGAAAAAAAACCAACCTCATTATTGTTAGGAAAAGGAATTGAAGCATCTCACCTTAATGATACTGTTTTAGGCAGAGCACTTGATGCAGTACAAGCATACGGGACAACAAAATTATTTTCACAAATATCACTCAAAGTTGTTAGTGGCTTAAATTTATCACCGACGAGAATACACATGGATAGCACTGATTTTCATGTCGATGGAGTCTATAACTCTAATGATAAACCTGACCGAGATTCGTCAACAGTTTTTATCACCAAAGGATACAGTCGTGATCATCGCCCAGACTTAAATCAAGTAGTTCTAAATTTGATAACAGAGAATCAAGCAGGAATCCCCTTGCATATGGAGGTGTTAAATGGAAATAGTAGTGATAAAACGGTATTTCGGGACACGATAAAGCAGCATATAGGTGAACTACAAAATAGAGCACCTTCAAGCTTTATAGTAATGGATAGTGCAGGTTATACTCAAGAAGGAATAGCTGAATTTAGCAATTTAACACATTGGATAAGTCGAGTTCCTGAAAGCATCAAAACAGCAAAAGAATTTATCTCATCCAACAAGCAGTGGGTTGAATACCAGAAAGGCGTAAAATATTCAGAACTAAACACTTCCTACGCAGGAGTGGACCAAAGATGGCTACTAGTATATTCAGAAGAAGCATTTGCTAGAGAAATTAAAACCCTAACCAAGAATTACGCTAAATCAAGTGAACAAGAATCAAAGGACTTTAAAAAGCTGTGCAAAGAAATTTTTAAGTGTGAACAAGATGCAAAAAAGGCACTTAATAAGCTTGAGAACAAACTAAAACACACCCTTTTAGTGGACACAAGTATAGTTTCATCAAAAAAAACAAAGACTCAGAAAACGGATAAATTCATTATAACGGGAACCGTTTTATGCTCGGTTGAACGTTTTGAAAAGCAATCAGATACAAAAGGGAAATACATTATTGCAACCAATCAAATCAATCATAAACTACTTTCAAACCAAGAAGTAATAAAGGGTTACAAAGAGCAATCCCGTGTAGAAAGAGGGTTTAGATTTATAAAAGACCCACAATTTGTAGCTTCAAATTTCTTTGTTAAAAAACCAGAAAGGTTGGAAGCTTTAGTTTTTGTAATGACATTGTGCTTAACAATTTACGATTCGTTAGAATACAAAATTAGAGCCGCTCTAAAAAAGGAAAATCAAACCATAAAGAATCAAATAGGGAAACCTAAGCAAAACCCCACGACAAGATGGATTTTTCAATTATTTAAAGGGATACATGTACTCTACGACTTGGATGAAGAGGTAGTCTTAAATATCAAAGATGTTCATCGTAAAATACTAGATTTGTTAGGCGAAAATTATAAGAAATACTACTTTTTAATTTAGGGTGGGGAATGTCGGTTCTAAGAAAAACCATTTTAGTATTCATGTCAGTTATACAAAGATACGACTTGGTTTCAACATGGTTGGAAATCAGTATATGTCTGCATGATTTGGACCTAAATGTAGTCAAGGTGGGTTTACAACTATTCTCTTTGCACTACTATTTTTTGAGTGTTGATTGTGCTCCTATCAACAGATAGACAAAGAAAGTAAATACCATCACTTAACTCTTCCAATTCTATTGCCGTCAATCCAGTTTCGTTGACTTCAACTGTTTTTACTTTTTTGCCCAAGCTATTTGCAAGTGTGAGCTTTGCTCTACGAGAAAAGGGGGGGTGCGTTTGAACATAGATTGTGTGACTCGCTGGGTTAGGGTATATAGAAATCTGGTTCTCAACTTCTTCTTGGATTCCGGTACCGCATTGTGGAATATGGATGGAGTATGTATCGCTGGTTCCTGCTTCAGTAGTATAATAGAAATGCGCTTGTTGAGCCTCAACGGTGGTGCGAAATTCAATCAGATCTCCAGAAAAATATTCTGATTCTATTTCTGGGAGATTCAGGCAAGAGTATTCTCCATCTTCGAAGGCAAAACAAAGATCGATCACTGAGCAATTGCCAGAGATGGTAGGAATTACGTTCACAACGTTTAAACAGACATGGTCTATAATGAGTTGTCCATCAATTTCTGTGGTATCATTAATAAATTGACTAATGCCCATAGAGAGGTCCAGTTCTCCTGGCAAACATGGACATCCATTATTTTCCGGAAAATTTCCATTGCACACATCATAAGGATCGTCATTAGGAGCTCCAGAGATATCCCCACAGTCATATCCCCAGGTAACGCAGTTAAAATTCAGATCAATGTCATTGTTGGGAATTTCATCCCCTAACTGCTCAAAGACATCTGGAGAATGTGAGTTTTGATCACAGTCACAAATCGTAAAATCAAATTCGCAAGAGCCATCATTTATTATGGCTTCAGGATCATAATTAATTGCATATTCAAGGGTGCATCCTTCTAGCGGGAAAATAAGCAATGTATGAGAACATGTTGCAGATGTGTTACATATCATGTTGGATATATTCCAGTTAAAGACGTATTCTCCATATCCAAGATTTGAAACAAATGTTTCGGGAGAGCTAATGTTATCAATTTCACCAGCTCCTTCTGAAACGATTGACCATGTTCCTTGATAGGATTCCCCAAGGTCTTCCCCTGAAAGATCAAATGTTTCTGGAATTCCCACTACCTCTGTGCTGATGTTACAGTCAGTTAATTCTTCTAATTGATCCTCTTGTATCGTGAAAGTCTGTAAAGACTCTGCAGTGCATTCAGAGATATTATCCGTTACCAACAGAGAAACAGAATATTCTCCAGATTCATTAAACACTGTTGAGAAGGAAGGAACATTTCTCGTTTCACCATTGCTTATGTCCCATTGAATAGTTAAATCCAAAGATGAGCTTTCAACAATGGGGTTAAAGTCGGTTTCTTGGCCTACGCAGGCAGTCTCAATATTAATATCCACAGACAAAGGACAAATAACTCCACATAGAACATCTATAGCGAGTTGATCAGTGACGTCAGTCACGGTAAGATCAATCTCATTAAAATTTGACACGTCGTTGCTAACACTATTTGTCTCTGATTTTGACAAGGTAATATCATTTATTTCGAGGTCAATCGACTCAATACAATCTGAGTTCTCATTCGAAAGAACTTGTGTTAAGATGATATCTTTGGATGAGCCAATTTCACTTGTAGAGTTGCCAATAAGATAAACATTCCTGTTCTCGTCGACAATAACAGCATGTTTCGGAGTAGTGCTCTTTGCTACCAATGCTAAGTTAATTCGATTAAATAATAAATCTCCATTTTGTCTAAATCTACAAAGAGTTGAAAGTTTGTTATCTGTCATGCCAAACAAAAACCCTCCTTGTCCATTTCTATAATCTATTCCAGATCCTGTAGGGTCAGAACCATTTGGCCATGTTCTTTGCCAAATCACATTAAATTCTGAATCCAACTTGATAATGAAATTATTAAAAACATTGTCAGCGGATTCTCCTCCTATGTACAGATTTCCAATTTCATCTTGAACAATGCTATTAAATATTAAAACACTAAAGACAGAACTTGAGTATATAAATTCTTGAATAATTTCACCAGTGCTGGAGCATTTTACCAGCCATGGACTATATGTATTAGTAGCTATTCTTTGAGTATCACCAACTGCCAGTATACTACCATCTTGCAGTTCTATATTGTGATGAAATCGATCTTGTGTTTCTGAGTTTGGAGTTCCAAGGGTTTTGGCCCAAATGATTTCTCCATTATTTGAGAGTCTAATAATTATTCCATCTGATCCACCCTCTCCAAAACTATTGGTATATCCTGTAATTAAAATATCTTCATTCGATATTTCTTTGATTCCAGAGAGTACAAATGAAGTAGCACTTAGAGTATGTGACCATAGAGCATTTCCACTTGGATCTAATAATATACAGGTAGATCTTTTGAACGATGCATTTGGAGTATTTCCTATAAAGCAGATGTTTCCATTAGACATGGCTTTAATGGCAAGTACTTCTTCTCTTGGATCATTAGTTTCAATGATTTTTGACCAAATCAAGTTACCTCCCGAAGAGAATTTGGAAATTAACCAATTACCCTCTCCACTCCCAAAACTGTTGGTCACAGCACCAACTACAAGATCTCCATTTGGGAAAATATCAATGGATTGTCCATAGTCATCTCCACCTCCATCAATAGCAATTTTAAACCCTTCCTGAGCAGATAAGGTTTGAGTAAATAAGGCAAGAACACCTAATAAGTATGCTCTAAGAAAAATCATTTTAGTATTCATGTCAGTTACCCAAAGATACGATTTGATTTTAATATGGTTGGAAGTCAGCATATATCCGCGTGATTTGGACCTAAACCTTGTCAAGGTGGGTATGCAATTATTCTCCCTGCACTACTATTTTTTGAGTGTTGATTGTGCTCCTGTCAACTGATAGACGAAGAAAATAAATTCCATTGCTTAATTCCTCCAACTCTATTGTCGTCAATCCAGTTTGGTTGACTTCAATCGTTTTTACTTCTTTGCCCAAGCTATTTACAAGTGTGAGTTTTGCTCTACTAGAAAACAGGGATTGTGTTTGAACATAGATGATGTGACTCGCTGGGTTAGGGTATATAGAGATATGGTTCTCAATCTCTTCTTGGATTCCAGTACTACATTGAGGAATATGGATGGAGTATGTATCGCTGGTTCCTGATTCTGTAGTATAATAAAAATGTGCTTGTTGAGCCTCAACGGTGGTGCGAAATTCAATCAAATCTCCAGAAAAATATTCTGATTCTATTTCTGGGAGATTCAGGCAGGAGTATTCTCCATCTTCGAAGGCAAAACAAAGCTCGATCACTGAGCAATTGCCGGAAATAGTTGGAATTACGTTCACAACGTTTAAACAGACATGGTCTATAATGAGTTGTCCATCAATTTCTGTGGTGTCATTAATAAATTGACTAATGCCCATAGAGAGGTCCAGTTCTCCTGGCAGACATGGACATCCATTATTTTCCGGAAAATTTCCATTGCACACATCAAAAGGGTCGTCATTAGGAGCTCCAGAGATATCTCCGCAGTCATATCCCCAAGTTTCGCAGTTAAAATTTAGATTAATGTCATCATTGGGAATTTCATCTCCTAACTGCTCAAAGACATCGGGAGAATGTGAGTTTTGATCACAGTCACAAATCGTAAAATCAAATTCGCAAGAGCCATCCTCATCTACTGCCTCAGGATTGTAATTAGTGGCGTAGTTCAAGGTGCATCCTTCTAGCGGGAGAATAAGCAATGTATGAGAACATATCGCGGATGTGTTGCATATCAAATTGGAGATATTCCAGTTAAAGACGTATTCTCCGTATCCAAGATTTGAAACAACTGTTTCAGGGGAGTTAATGTTGTCAATTTCACCGCCATTTTCAGAGACAATCGACCATGTTCCTTCATAGGATTCTCCAAAGTCCTCTCCAGAGAGATCAAATGTTTCTGGAATCCCTATTACCTCTGTGCTGGTGTTACAGTCAGTTAATTCTTCCAATTGATCATTCTGTATAGTAAAGGTCTGATAAGCACCAACCGTACATCCTGTAATATTATCTGTTAAATTAAGAGAAACAGAATGCTCTCTAGGTGTGTCAAAAATAAGAGAGAAAGAAGGTGTATTTCTAGTTTCGCCATTACTAATATCCCATTGAATAGTTAAGTCAGAGGATCCATTTTGGATGTTTGAACTAAATTGAGTTTCTAGATTAGTACAAGGTATTTCGACATTGGCTTCTACCGATATTGAACAATCGTTTTCGCAAATAATCTCGGTTGAGATTACATCTGTCACATTCATGCTTTCGAAGTTAATAGTGTTAGCACTAGGTATAATATTGCTGACGCTGTTACTTATTGATTTAGACAAAAAAAAGTCTGATAAATCGATTTCAAATGGAGAATTACATCCCGAATTTCCATATGAGTCCATTTTTGTAATTATAATATTTAACGTAGAATTTTGGTCATACGCAGACTGACTTACATAAAAGGAGTTGCCATTGCTATCTATTATTGCATTATTTGTTGATATGTGAGGATGTTCATTTGTCTGAGAATCACTGGTTGATTGAATGAGATTTCCGTTAGAGGATATCTTACATGTTATAATTGATTGCTCAAGTTCAGATTTGAATGTGGTATTGCAATGATTATCGTTAAATTGGACTACAACGCGAGTATCCGAGCCATCTGTTGCAAATTGTTTTTGCCAAATTATGTCATAATTTGAGTTGAATTTTATGATAAAATTGTTCGATCCCGCATTTGCACTTGTTGACCGACCTCCTACATAAATGTTTCCAATGTCATCTGTTAACACTACTAAAATCTGATTGAATGTTTGCACTAGAAAGGCTGTATTCAGCCATAATTTCACCCGTGTCAGAATATTCAATTAACCAACAGTTAAAAGGATTGTCCGTAATTCTTTTATACCCAACTACCAAAATTCGTTCATCAGAAATTGCTAAAACATCATTAAAGCCTTCTTTTGCTCCAGTTCCTAGTGATTTAGACCATAATGTTTCTCCTGTTGCAGAGACTCTTGTTATGATACCATCACGCAACCCTTCTCCGAAAGAAGCAGTTTGCCCAACTATGACAATATCGCCGTCTGACATTTCTATGACAGAACTCGATTCACTAGCGAATGACCGTGACCACATTATATTTCCACTAGGATTTAACATGGCATAAACTGATTGTCCACTAGGATTATTCTGCTGTGTATGTCCAAGCACGAAGATGTTTCCACTAGAAAGTGCTTTAACGTCATATACATTATTATCTCTGAAACTCGTCCCTATTGCCTTTGACCAGAGTAAGGCTCCGTTTGTAGAGAATCGAGATATTAACCAATCTTCCCCTCCAAATCCAAAGCTTTCTGTAACGCCCCCTACGATTATATCCCCATTTGGAAATATGTCAATGGATTGTCCAACATCATCACCACCTCCATCAATAGCAATTTTAAACCCTTCCTGAGCAAACAGAATTTCTGAGAAGAGGATAAAAATAACCAGAAGGTATGTTCTAAGAAAAATCATTCTAGTGTTAATGTAGGTATTACAAAGATACGACATGGTTTGCAAATCATTATTGAGCAACCAGGGCAAAAGCATTTAAACCATTAGACATTATTACGACTCATTTAGTATAGGTCAAATTATTCTTTTTTGACAATGCAAAAAGTTAGTTTATATGTCTAAAACCAATGCTTTGACTTTTTGAGTCCAACGAAAAGAAAGCTATAGTAATTCAGTTATAATAATGTCTATTACCTTTATTTTGTTCTTGATTTTTTAATTTTCAATCAGTAGTATTTTTGAAAAGCGTTTTTTTCATTCGAAAAAGATGGATAGAAAAACCACGTTTTCTAATACAAATTCACTTTCCTGTTTTTTCTCTGCTCTAAAAGACCCAAGGCGAATAGATGCGGGAAATTACCACCATTCTTTGAGCGACATATTGCTATTGGTTATAACAGGGATAATGTGTGGCTGTGATAAATGGGAGACCATACACATTTTTGGTAAAAGTCAATATTACTGGGCTTAAGCAGTATGGAAACTTTGATGCTGGTATTCCATCGATAGATACTATGCGAAGAGTCTTTTCAGCTCTTGATTCTGAGAATTTCAATGATTGTTTTATCTCTTGGATTAATCATTTGTGTGTGAAAACAAAAGGAGAAGTTATAGCTCTTGATGGTAAAACAGTGAGGGGCGGTAAGTTTGACGGAATAACAACCCCTCATATTGTTTCTGCCTTTGCATCAGAGAATCAACTGTGTCTGGGTCAATTGAAAGTGAATGAAAAAAGCAATGAAATTACTGCAATACCTGCATTATTAGAATTGTTAGATATAAAGGGTAATACAATTACCATTGATGCAATGGGGTGTCAAACAAAGATTGTAAGTCAAATTGTGAAAAGTGAAGCCAATTATATTATTGCAGTTAAAGGAAATCAACCTGCTTTGGCTAGTAATATTCAAGATACAGTTGTATTGACAAATCCTGATAGTGTTGATGTTGAAGATGATTTCGGACACGGAAGAATAGAAAAAAGAACTTGTGAAGTTTTTACTAACTTGAAACACATAGAAAACCCTAATAAATGGGAAAATTTAATTTCGGTAGTGAAGATAACATCAGAAGTTACTCAAAAAGCAACCGGAATAATGACAACAGATGAACGGTTTTTCATTAGTGATTTGTCATCTGCAAGAGCAATTAACAATGGGGTTCGAAAACATTGGTCAGTTGAAAATAATTTACATTGGAGCCTCGATGTGACATTTCAAGAAGACTTTTCTAAAAAAAGAATAGGGTATCAAGTGGAAAACTTTAATATCCTATTAAAAATTGTATTAACAGTTTTAAAAAAAGAAAGCTCAGCTAAAATTAGCTTGAAAAACAAGAGAATGAAAGCGGCTTTTGACACAGACTATAGAAATTTATTAATGAGTACAGTTGTTTTTTAAATGCTTTTGCCCTGTTTGGAGGGGTTAGGGGTGGGTCAGCATAGAATCTAGCCAAATGTCACCTTATTCTCCCCGTCAAGTCATCTTTATGATCAACTACCCAGTCCTCGATATCTCTTAAGACAGTTTTCATGCTAGTTAAAATTTCTTGATTACTAAATCTTAAAAATCTCACACCTAAACTCTCTAATCTAGTTTGTCTGATTTCATCTCTTAACTGGGCTTCTTCACTATCATGACTGCTTCCATCTACCTCAATTGCCAACATCATATCTTTGCAATAAAAGTCTACTATAAATTGATCTATCGGTCGTTGTCTATCGAAATCAAATCCACACATTTTTTTCTGTTTCAGTTCGTTCCAAAGTAGCACCTCTGGAAAAGTCATGTTCTTTCGAAGAGTCTTCGCTCGGTCCTTTAGTATAGGATTGTATGGAATAATCTTTCTTTTCATATTTAGTTAAAGCACCCACCCCTGGCCCCTCCTTTGGAGGGGAACTACGAATAGAATTAGATATGCTTCAACCGGGCCTCAAATTATATAAACACCATGTGAACCAAGCACAGGTCTTCTTGTCAAATAATAAATTAACATCCTAAAATCAAATCACCTGTCCCCTTACCAAGCTTCCAGTTGAGAATTCAGCGCCTGAACTTGCTTCTAGGATTAAATTTCCTGCAGTACAACGTTTGAACTTCATCTGTTTTTCCAATCTACTTTGAAGTTCCTCAGGAGGAATACCAGAATAGGTATTCACGATGATATGAGCACCTTTCACCAGTAATTGGCTCACATTAAAAATTAATTCGTCTAGGTGTTTTTCCAGCTTCCACTTCTCCCCTTTTGGGCCTCTTCCCCAAGAAGGAGGATCCATAATTATCAGATCATATTTCTTCCCTCGTTTGACTTCTTTTTGTACGTATCTCAGCGCGTCTTCTTTCATCCAGCGAATGTTCTCCAATCCAGTCGACTCCATATTCTCTTTCGCCTTAGAAATGAGCTGACTAAATGCTTCCACATGTGTAATGTCCACTCCAGCTGCTTTTGCAGCCAATGAAGCACCACCTGTATAAGCGAACAAATTCAGTGCTTTGGGTTCTTTTACGCGTTGCAATGCTTGAATGATGTATTCCCAATTTGAACTTTGTTCCGGGAACACTCCTATATGTTTAAATTGATTAATCGATAGATTAAAAGTAAGTTTTGCCAGGCCTTCAAAAGTCACTTCCCAAGGCTCAATACCACTGCTCCATTTACCAGAATTTGCAGAAGACTGAATGAATCTGGAATCCATCTGCTCACTCCATTGTTTTTGGGTTAATCTTGGTTTACAAACTGCAGCGACTTCTGGGCGATCCAAAATAAAATTTCCAAACCGCTCCAACTTCCTTCCATTTCCACAATCAAGAAGTTCGTAGTCTTTCCAGGTCGGTGCTATGATTCTTTCTATATTTTTCAATTTCTGAATTTGGATACGAATATATTGTTTGGAAACTTTTTTGTAAAAATCAAAGTGTGATCTTTCTTAAAACGATTCAAAATTTCTGAATTTTCTCGTCCACTCTTTGAAAAGAAGATGATCTCATTTGCTCCCAGTTCATCCACTAAACTTACAGCTTCTTCTTTGGTCCAAACAGAATAAATACCTTTTTCTATTAGCTGCTCATCAAAAGTCTCTACGCATTTAAAAGACTCAAGGTCATAATGATAAGCGAAATTCCATTTAGCCCATTTTGGGTGTATAATTACTATATTATTTTCTGATTGATACTTACTCACCTCTTTTACAGCTTCCGCAATCTCCCTTCGCATATAAAACTCACCATTAAATCGAGTCGCCATATGAAAAATCAGCACTCCTGTAAATACCATTTGAAGCCACCAAAAATGAGCAAAACGCTGTACAAAAGCTGCAATAAAGACAAACAAACCAATTGAATTGAACAAAATGTATCTATCAACAAACATTGGAATACGCTCAGATATCAAGAACATCACTGAAAAAGGGATCAACCACCAAATCAATACAACCAAATATTTTTTAGGTGTCTCTAATAATTTACCCATCAAAAATGCCAGAATTAGTGCAATTGGAATAGAAAATTCCAATACTCGATACACCATTCCCGAATTGACCAGTTTGCGTAATACAATTTTAAAATGGCCAGGAGCAGGTGGCTCTACCCACGTACCTTTACTTGAATGCACGAATTCTTCTATAACAATCCCAAGCATTGGAAGAAAACATATGAAAGTGAGTAAGACAACGCCTAAAATTCTGGTCAGGAAAATTTTATTTCGAAAATAAAAGAGAACACTTATCACTTCTACTCCAACCACAAACCACCCAAAATAATGATTATAAATCAGTACTAAATTACAGATCAACAATCCTATTAAAGATTTCGTTGTCACCGACTCCTCGTTTCTAAGGAAATAATACAGTGCTCCTGCTGTAGCCAAGGAGAACAACCCATATGGACGCAATTCCGTGGCATAGAAAAAGTAATAATTGGAAAACAGAAATAATCCAGTCGTCAAGACCCCCGCCCAAAAGCTAAAAAATCGCTTTCCTATCAAATAAAGAACTGAAGCAGTGAGTGCATTAAAAAACAAGGGCAAAATTCGAAGGTATTCCTCATTATAGCCCACAATCATATTCCAATAATGCACTAGAATCATAAATAGCTGTGGATTGGGCTCTCCATTTGCAGATAAACTTAAAATTTCTCCTACCGATTTTTGGGAATGAAATAAAGTAAACGGTTCATCCATACATAGATCTCGAATTCCTAAATATGGAAGTTTCCAGAAAAATGCCAGACAAAAAATACCAAGAGCCATCAAGGCATCTGAATTTTTATGGAGGAATTCTTTCACTTATTAGCAAATGTCAATAATTTCTAGAACTTTGAGCCCACTTACTTTAAGAGTTTAAAACAACCATCATTGGATTCAAAACATAAGAAGAACCAAGGGCAACTTGGTGAAGACTTGGCAGCCAAATATCTCAAAGAAAATGGATACAGTATTCGTTCTAAAAACTGGCGGTATCATCCTTTTGAAATAGATATCATTGCCGAAAAAGAAGGCGAGTTAATCTTTGTAGAAGTAAAACTTCGCGAAAACAATGATCTACTAGAACTCTGGGAAACAGTTAGTAAAAATCAACAAAAACGCATCATTTCTGCTGCTCATGAATATGTGCTATTGAATGATCTGGATTGCGAATCTCGATTTGACATTATTGGAATTAAAATCACAGGAGGTGAAATTGGAATTGAACATTATGTGGATGCTTTTTATCCTTAATTTCTGGATGCTAACATTGAGTTAATGTAACAATTAGCTGGATGCTAATACTGTTTAATGTAGCGATGTAACAATGGCTAGATTCTATTACTGGCTTATGTAACGATTGGCTGGGTACTAATACTAGCAATGTAACGATGTAACAATTGGCTGGATTCTAATACTGTTTAATATAGCGATGTAACAATGGCTAGATTCTGCTGGCTTATGTAACGATTAGCTGGATGCTAATACTAGTCAATGTAGCAATGCGGATTGATATCTGTGGTCATTTAAGAATTGCTGACTCTAATGCTGTTTTAATTAAATTCGTTTCACTTATTTAAGCTAAAATAGTATGAAAGAGAATCTTGTTGTCAACAAATCCATTGATTTTGCTATTGTCATTATTCAATTTTGCGAAGAATTAGAAAAACAAAGAAAATATGTCATTGCAAAGCAATTGATGAGGTCAGGAACCTCTATAGGAGCTAATGTTCATGAAGCACAAAATGCAGAAAGTAGAGCTGACTTTATTCATAAACTAAAAATTGCTGCTAAGGAGGTTGAGGAAACAAAGTATTGGCTAATCCTCTGCAATAAAAGTCAAGGATATCATTACGATCCCATGCTAAAAGAGCAAATTGATCATCTAGGACGAATCATTTTTAAAATAATAAGCTCATCAAAAAAGAAACAGTAGAATATAAAGCCATTGTTACACCAACACATCAGAAAATCGTTACATCAATCTAATATTAGAATCTAGCCAATGCTACATTTACACATCGATTAATTGTTACATCAAACAATATTAGAACCAGCCATCGCTACATTTACACATCAGAAAATTGTTACATCAACTCTAGTATTAGAATCCAGTCAATTGAAGAATCACATCATCATCGGTCAAGGAATCGCCGGAACATTACTTTCCCATGAACTTTTAAAGGCTGGACAGAAGGTATTAGTCATAGATAATGGACACAAAACCTCATCCTCTCAGATGGCAGCGGGAATGTGGAACCCAATTCTATTTCGGAAGCTCAAAAAATCTTGGCGAGCAGATGAGCTATTGCCAGTGTTGCAACGCACTTATTCCGAAATAGAAGAGCTGCTGGGTGAAAAACTAACTTACTCGCGAGAAATAGTTCGGCAATTCCCTAACAATGGAAATGCCAATGATTTTCATCTTGCCAATTCTGATGAAACTTACGGTCGCTATCTATCTGATAAAAAGCAAGAAGAAATTGAGGCGATAGCCACAAATGAATTCGGCTACGGAACAGTGCAGCATGGAGGATATTTGGATCTGAAACGACTCCTTTATCTATGGAAAAATTACCTGATTTCAAAAGGAGTATACTTAGAAGCTGAATTCAACGAAAGTGATATTGGCTTCACCGAAGAGGGTATTGAGTGGCAAGGTCATAAAGCAGACACACTCATTTACGCAAACGGATATAAGAGCTCAGAATCCCACTATTGGAGTTATTTGCCGCTTCACAGAACGCATGGAGATGTCCTAACAGTTGAGCTTCCTAACATAGAATTGAGCCGGATATTTAACAATGGTCAATTTCTTCTTCCTCTAGAAAATGGTCAGTTTAAAATCGGAGCTACGTTTGATTGGAAAAAGCAAGAACCATCCATATCTGAAGAGGCTAAAAATGCACTTCTGGAAAAACTTAACTCAGGACTTAAAAATCCTATTGAGCTGAACATCGTGAATCACGAAGCAGGTATTCGACCTACGGTTCAAGATAGAAAACCACTTTTAGGAAGACATCCTGAACATTCTCAGTTGGCCATTTTTAATGGAATGGGTACTAAAGGAGTCATGCTGGCTCCATTTTTTGCAAAGCAATTCGTGAATCACTTAGTTCAAGGAGCCCCAATTGAAAGTGTAGTAGATATCTCACGATTTAAATCTAAATAGTGAGGAATTAGACCTTGAAATTTAAGGTTTCCGTAACTTGCGCCCGTATTCAATTTTGAGAAGATGACCAAGCTAGGAAATTACGTTTTAGGAAACTGGGAAACAGGCACAGGAGAGGGTGTTCCCGTGTACAATGCATTCAATGGGGAGCTGATCCACCATAGTACTACTGAGGGATTGGACTTCGGGGCCATTCTAGACTACGGAAGAAAAACTGGAGGACCAGTACTTCGAAAAATGACTTTCCAAGAGCGTGGAAATATGCTCAAATCATTGGCTCTTTATCTGATGAAAAGAAAGAATCAGTTTTATGAAATCAGTTACATGACTGGGGCGACTAAAGCAGATAGCTGGATTGATATCGAGGGTGGATTTGGAAACCTGTTTGCGAATGCTTCTTTAAGAAAACTATTCCCTAATCAAACTTTTCATGTAGATGGTGCCCCTGTAGATTTAAGTCGTGGCGGAGCCTTTATGGGACATCACATTATGGTTCCAAAAGAAGGGGTGGCTATACATATCAATGCATACAACTTCCCTATTTGGGGGATGCTAGAAAAATGTGCGGTGAACTGGATGGCCGGTGTTCCAGCGGTGGTAAAACCAGCTACCTCTACTAGTTTCTTGACAGAAGCTGTGGTTCGAGAAATCATCGCTAGTAAAATTTTACCAGAAGGAGCATTGCAAGTGATCTGTGGATCAGCAAGAACTATTCTGGATACAGTGGGTTCTCAGGATGTAGTCACCTTTACCGGTTCAGCTACCACTGGGAAAATGCTAAAGTCAAATGCACGAATTATAGATGAGGCTGTTCCTTTTAACATGGAAGCCGACTCGCTGAATTGCTCAGTGCTAGGAGAAGACGCTATTCCTGGAACTCCTGAATTTGATATTTTCATCAAAGAAGTTAGAAAAGAAATGACCACAAAATGTGGTCAAAAATGTACCGCTATTAGAAGAATTTTTGTTCCTGAAAATCTAGTAGAAGATGTACAAATAGCACTTGGAAAAGCACTGGATAAAGTCACTATCGGAAATCCTTCATTGAAAGAAGTACGTATGGGAGCCTTAGCAAGTAAAGACCAAGTCAAAGAAGTTCAAGAGCGAGTAGCTGAACTTTCTAAAACAGCTGAGCTCGTTTATGGCGACAAGGACAAACTCAACTTAATCGATGCTAATGCGGCTGATGGAGCATTTTTACCTCCAATGCTTCTTTTAGAAAAAGAACCTCATAAAAATACTGCTGTTCACGAAGTAGAAGCTTTTGGACCAGTAAGTACTCTAATGCCTTACAAAAACCTAGATGATGCCATAGAATTGGCTAAGATGGGTAAAGGATCATTGGTATGTTCTATCGCTACATTCAACGACGATATCGCTAGAGAATTTGTAGTAGGCGCTGCTAGCCACCATGGAAGAATTCTAGTGATGAACAGAGAAATGGCCCACCTAAGTACTGGTCATGGTTCTCCACTTCCGCAATTAACGCATGGTGGACCAGGAAGAGCTGGTGGTGGTGAAGAGATGGGAGGAATGAGAGGGGTTGGACATTACCTTCAACGATGTGCGATTCAAGGAACACCAACAACGATTACTGAGATTACAGGAATCTACCAAGCTGGAGCGAAATACAAAGAATCTCCAGCTCATCCTTTTGCATATCACTTTGAAGACATCAAACCGGGAATGTCTCTGAAAACACATAGACGAACGGTGACAGATACGGACATCATGAACTTCGCAAATCTGACTTGGGATCACTTCTATGCACATACAGATATTACTTCTCTAGAAGGCACCATTTTCGAAAAGAGAGCAGCTCACGGATACTTTATTCTAGCGGCAGCAGCAGGATTATTCGTGTATCCAAATAAAGGGCCAGTAGCAGCCAACTATGGATTGGAAGAAATTCGTTTCTTAAAACCCATTTACCACAATGACACTGTGTATGTAAGACTGACATGTAAAGAGCGAGTAGAAAGAGATGTAAGAGGAAAAGAATTCCCTTCAGGAATTGTAAAGTGGTTTGTAGAAGTGTTCGACCAAAATGATGAGTTGAGTGCTATTGCTACTATTCTTACTATGGTGGAGAAGAAATCTCCGTTTATGGAATACGACAGAAATTCTATAGAGGAGAAACTATCTAATCTTACTGAAGACACCAAACCAGAATGGGGAGAATTAACTCCACAGCGTATGGTAGAGCATTTGGAAACTCAATTGGAACTCTCTATTGTGGATGAGGAAAGAGAATGCACTACTCCAGAAAAATACTTGGAAGTGTTCAATGAATCATTGTACAATTACCAACCATTCCCCAAAGGCTCAAAAGCTCCATACCCAGTAGATGGTGTTGAGTTAAAGCATGATTCATTGGAAGCTGCTAAGGCTGGATTATTGAGTACATACGATAATGTCGTAGCATTCCACAAGGAAAATGCTGAGTTCACCTCGATTCATCCTACATTCGGAAGATTGAACAGATTTGAGTGGAACTTAATGTCTAGAAAGCATTTCCATCATCATTTTGGACAGTTTGGGTTAGTTCACAGAAACTATAAAAGTGTTTAGCCAATTGAACTAAATGTGTTGTATTGGATTATCAGGATTCACTGATCGCTACGTTTCTTACAAGCAAATACAGGTGGATTTATTTACTCACATGAAGTACCGAAAATACCTAGAAATCCAGTGAGATCCGCTACCGTTATAGACCCATCCTCATTTGAGTCATGCACACAGAAAAATCCAATCAGACAGGTACCATTGTCGACTAGTGCTGTTTCGTCATAATTCTGAGCTTCTGGATACGTACATCCTGCATAACTTTCATCACAAACATCCCCAATGCTATCTCCATCTAAATCAATTTGATCAGGATTATTGACCCCAGGGCAATTATCCTCGTCATCACAAATTCCGTCATTATCGGAATCTCCACCTAGCAATGCACATATGCAATCTTCTGGACTAGAAACAGCCGTAAAAATGATTTGACCCAAGGAAGCAGAACCTATGGCCTCACCGCTCTCTGTTGTGATAAGGTGAATGGGCTGCTGAGGAACCGACAGTGGTTCTCTATTACAACAGTCTGCTGCAAGCACGCTGTTATCAGACAATACTCCCGAATCATGTGGATACAATTCCTGCACCAAATGACAATGAAAATCACCTTCAGCATCAAGCATAGAAAGACTTTCTGTTCCTACGAACCAATCAGGACTAGGCCCTAACATAGAAACCAAACTCACCAAAGGAAAATCTCGATCCACCGTCATCTGAAAAGTCAATGCACCACAATTAGAATGATTCGTTTCATCTGGACAGAACCAATGCATTTCTTGAATCGACAGATTCGCTGTACCATTATCTATCGCTGCTTGTACTTCATCCCCAAGAAGAAGAGTTAGGCCGTTAATTGACATTTGATCAATTCCTGCAGAAGCGAGTTGACCTACTTCCCAAAATTTCACAGAAGAATTATGTGCCGCTCCTCCAAACCAAGAAAAATGAGCATCCTGATCTGGCCAGGCAGGACTGCTGGAATTCCACGTACAATTAATCTCAACATTATACGTCATAGAGTCTGGCAAAACTGGCAAACCAGATTTACTGGTTGATGCTGAAACGAAAAACAAGCAACTGAGCAAAGGGAACAAAAGAGAATTAACGACACATCTAGATTTAATGCTTTTCATTGTATAAAGGTCTAATGATAAAACTGATCTGATAAATTTAGCTGTTTTTCTATAAAAGACTTGAACAAGTGCTTCGACATTTGAGTTTCAGCTATAACTTAGACAGCCAACGCAAATCGTATTTACACATATACTATTGAGATTAACTCCATGACCCTACTATTCTTCGACTTCCATCCCGTAATAGATAGATCAGATACTTTTGGCGATGTTCTGAAGTCAGCCGTATTCTATGGGTTATTTCACTACTGGCATAAGCTAGTTTTAGTGGGCTACTTCCTGTTATCCTTTACACGGCTGCCACTACTATTTCCACGAAAGTATTTAGCACATTCATTAGTCATTTCGTTTCTATTAATGTCTCTATTGGCATTCATTGAGTATTCCTTTTCTACTGGTCATCTTTCAGACGCATTAATGCAAATGGCCTATCATTTTGTGTTTCTGTGCAGCGTAGTCATTCTCTTTTTTTGCATCCCCTGGCTCAAACAGCTACTATTACGACGCCAATTCTCCAGCAAGTTTCTTTCTATATCAGAAAAGGAAAGAGCCTTATTTTTAGCGTTCATATTTGTGAGTTCTTTTGCCGTTGGACATCTCAGCTATATTCCTGTTGTGGTGATCACCATTTTCTACGGGTTCTATCTTTACAGAAAAGCGGAGCAACTTCAAACTACGATAGTAAAATTTCAACTTAAAAATCTAGTTCCGTTAGTCATACTAAGTGGGATAATGCTTCTTTTTTCATTTGTTAAAGTATCTACGGTTGTTTGTAATACACCTTTCTTAAAAAAATGCTTCACCTGCTACACGTATTAATTTGCTAACAATCAACACTATAATTCGTGTGATGTTTTGTGACTCAACAGCTGATTGGTAGCTATACTCAAATTATTTAGCGGTTTGGAATTTTGGCGAGATTGGTTTTTCCTTTAACAAGGCAAAAAATTTAATCATAGCCTGTGCTATGGTTTCATTTTTTAACGCTGGTAAAGGGAAAAAGAACCAGCCAAAAACCGAAAAGCTAAATGGTTTGAGTATATAACTAACTTCAATTCAATTCTCAAGCAAATCTTTCGTTATATTTGTGGTAAGCAATGAACAATACATTTACAAATAACAGTTTCTATTTCTTTTACTTTTTTAGTAAAGGCTAGGCTGGGTATTTGTAATTAAAAAATATAATTTCAAAAGCTCAGCCGAAAGGTTGGGCTTTTTTTATGCCCAAGAAAAACAGAATAACGCAAATCAACAAATGACACTAACGATTACATATTTCAACTTTTATTTCTTTTACTTTTTTAGTAAGAGTCGGCTGGGTATGTAATTAAATAAGACATAATTAATCACATAAGCCCAGCCGCAAGGTTGGGCTTTTTTTATATCAAAAAAATGAAAAAAGTATCCATTCAAGGAATCATAGGAGCCTTCCATCAAGAAGCTGCTATCAACTACTTCAATGAAGAATTGGAAATCATTCCCAATCTCACTTTCCTGGAATTGGTGAAGAGTGTAGAGGATGGAAGTGCGGACTATGGAATCATCGCTATAGAGAATACTATTTCTGGAACCATCAATCAAAACTTGAGACTAATCTCAGAACATCAGGTGCAGATCTGTGGGGAGCAGAAAATGCGCATCGTGCAAAATCTAGGGGTGCTGAAAGGAACGCGTGTAGAAGATCTGAAAGAAGTACGCTCACATTATATGGCTATCAACCAATGCAGAAATTACTTTTCTAGTCACCCTGCCATTCGACTAGTGGAAGAAGAAGACACTGCACTAAGTGCAAAAAACGTGGCAGACCTCCAACTAAAAGATGTAGGAGCCATTGGCAGCATAGAAGCCATGAACCATTACGGTCTAGAGGTGTTAGAAGAAAGTATTGAATCCAACAAGCTGAATTTCACTCGCTTCTTCATCATTAAAAAATTGGACAAAAATGCCATCCAATCTGGCAACAAAGTGACCCTACAATTGACACTCAATCATGAAGTGGGCAGTCTGGCCAATTTGCTTTCAGGATTCCAGTCGCTCCGCGCCTCTCTCACAAAAATAGAATCTGCTCCCATTATTGGCCAACCCTGGAATTATCAATTCTTTCTCGAAGCGGAACTCCAAAGCGATACCAACTATGGAGCATTGTTAGAATTACTCCATGCTCAGACTGTCGAATTTGACATTCTGGGAAGATATGAATCTCATAACTCATGAAAATGACACCATCAGAAAGATCCCAATCCATTCAAGAATACTTCTTCTCTAGAAAACTGGAGGAAATCAGACAACTGAATGCCTTAGGAAAGAACATCATCAACCTAGGAATAGGTAGTCCTGATTTAGCTCCAGACAAAGCCATTCTTGGAACAATTTCAGATTCTCTAAGTGACTTTGACAGTTTTAAATACCAATCTTACAAGGGAATTCCTGAGCTAGAGTCCGCGATACTGGCATGGTACAACACGAATTATTCTATAAAGCTTTCCGAAGCTACGAATGCTATTCCATTAATGGGGAGCAAAGAAGGAATCGGATTTCTGGCGCTTGCCTACCTGAACAAAGGTGATCATGCGCTTATACCGAACCCAGGATATCCAACCTATAGTGCAGCCATTAAAATTGCTGAAGCGGAGCCAGTTCCCTATGCATTAGTGGAATCAAACAATTGGCATCCCGAGGTTTCGGAATTGGAGCAATTGGTAACAGAAAGAACGAAGATCATTTTTCTGAACTATCCGCATATGCCCACTGGGCAGCCAGCTAGTATAGCACAGTTACAAAAGGTTGTCGACTGGGCCAATAAGCGAGGTATAGTGCTTTGCAACGATAATCCATACAGCAACACCCTTTCGGAAAGACCCTTCAGTATTTTCCAATTGGAAGGAGCAGAAAAATGCTGCATCGAATTGAACTCGCTTTCCAAATCTCATTCTATGGCCGGAGTTCGAATGGGAATGATGGTAGGATCAGAAGAAATTCTCCATCCCATCTTTAAAATACAAAGCAGCTTCAGTTCTGGAATGTTTAAACCATTGCAAAAAGCAGCCATAAAAGCGCTGGAATTGAGTAGCAGATACTACCAATCAGTGAACAAAATATATGCAGCGCGAAAGCAATCTGTACACCAGCTCTTGGATCAACTTCAATGCGAATACGACACTGATTCTTCAGGGTTATTTGTTTGGGCAAAAGTCCCTCCGTGCTATAAAAACGGGCTGGAATTATCAGATCAGTTGCTCTACGGAGCCAGCGTATTCATCACTCCGGGAATCATTTTCGGTTCCAACGGAGATCAATACATCAGAGTTTCGCTCTGCCAGTCAGAAGAGTTAATCAACCAATCACAAGAACGAATAAAACAACATTTAGAAATCATAAATACTTAATACCATGAAACGTCAAAAAAATGTAACAGATACAGATCCGATAGCTATCGGATTGAAGAAATCATCCATTAAGAAGCCTCTGACCATCGCTGGTCCATGTAGTGCTGAGACTAGGGAGCAAGTGCTCTCTATAGCAGAACAATTAAGCCATTCAGACATCAGTTATTTCCGAGCAGGAATCTGGAAACCCAGAACGCGTCCAGGAAGCTTTGAAGGAGTAGGAAGTGAAGGACTGGGGTGGCTAAAAGAAGTAAAGAAAACGTACGGACTTCAAACCTGCACAGAAGTGGCCAACGTCAAACACGTTTATGAAGCACTGAAAGCGGGAATAGACATGTTGTGGATTGGAGCCAGAACCACCACCAATCCTTTCGCTGTGCAAGAGATCGCAGAAGCACTAAATGGCGTAGATATCCCAGTGTTGGTCAAAAACCCGATCAACCCAGACTTGAATTTATGGTTAGGAGCCATCGAACGCTTCATGCTCAAAGGAATTACTCAGATCGGAGCCATTCATAGAGGATTCTCAAAATACGGAGAACAGAAATATAGAAACGAGCCTCAATGGCAAATACCCATAGAGTTGCAACAATTAAAACCAGACATGCCAGTCATTTGTGATCCTAGTCACATTGCAGGAAACAGAGATTACATCGCTGAAATTAGCCAGAAAGCAATGGACTTAGATTTCGACGGATTGATGATAGAAACGCACCATACTCCAAAAGAAGCATGGAGCGATGCTGCACAACAAGTGACTCCAAAAGACTTGCAAAAGATTCTAAATGGACTGACTATTCGCGAAGTCGATCCCAAGGAAATTTCAAAGGAATCGCTCAATAGCTTAAGAAATGAGATTGATGATTTCGATACTCAACTACTAGAAACTCTGAAAAACAGAATGATTGCCGTTGAGAAGATTGGTGAATTCAAAAAGGCAAATAAAATGACCATTCTGCAGAAAGGAAGGTGGTCTGAACTGCTTGAAAAGAATCAAGAATTGGCGAAAAAGTATGACCTAGACTCAGAACTTGTCGATCAGATATTGAGAGCTGTGCATCAGGGATCTATCAATCTTCAGGAAAAAGTAATCGCGGCCAAGAAATGATTCATCTGCTAAAAATAAAATCTACCTTTGCAGTGCATGAACTCTGACATCAGAAATAGCATCAAATTCATCGATTCTCCGCAGGATTTTCTCAAGGACTTTCCTCAAGAAAATACGATGCTTTTTATTGATGAAAATGTACATCGGCACTTCGAAAAGGAGTTCGCTCATTTCAAGTATGAGATCATCCCTTCGGGTGAATCTCAAAAGCGATTTGAAGTAGTAGAACTGCTTTTAGGAAAGCTCTTAGAGGCTGGGATTGATAGAAAGGGAACGCTCATCGGAATTGGTGGTGGAGTCGTTTCAGACCTTACCGGGTTTGTAGGAAGCATTTATCTGAGAGGAATCAATTTTGGATTTTTACCCACGACCTTACTTTCCATGTGCGATGCCTCTATTGGAGGGAAAAACGGAATCAATTTTGGAGCTGCTAAAAATATGGTGGGGACATTCAATCAGCCTGATTTTATTGCGGTCTATCCAGAGTTTCTGCGCACTTTAGAACAGAGAGAGTTTGTCGGTGGAATGGCTGAGGTCATCAAACATGCGGTAATTCATGGAGGGGAGCTTCACCAACTAATTACTGAAAATTCAGAGGGAATTCTTCAGAAGAACGGAGAGCAGATTACAAAGCTATTGCAGTTAGCAATGCATGTAAAAGTGAATGTGGTAGAGCAAGATGAACGAGAATCGGGATTGCGGAAAAAACTCAATCTTGGACACACTGTGGGTCATGCTATAGAAGCCACTTCGGATTTTTCGCATGGTGAATGTGTCTCCATTGGAATGAATTTGGCAGCCAAAATTTCTGCTAAAATGGGATTAGCGACAGAGGGATTGGTAGAAGAGATAGAGCAGCTTTGCAAAGCGTATCAACTTCCTATTTCTTGTGGTTTTGATCCTACCGAATTGATACAGAAAATTGGATTCGACAAAAAGAGAATTAGTCAGTCTGTAGACTTCATCATGCCCATTTCTTTTGGAGATGTGCGCATCATGCCTTTGGAAATTTCAAATCCAAATACCATAGGGTTGGAAGAACATTTAATCGCATTGAGCCATGAGTAAAGTAGTCGTTTGTATTAGCGGACCAGGGTTGGAAAAATGCCTGAATCAGGCAGCAGGAAAACATTGGGCGGAACTGAGAGTCGACTTGGTGAATCTCACCTTGGATGAAATCAAAATACTGTGGAAGGAATGTGAAGAATGGATACTCACATTGCGAAGCGAGTTCACAGAGAAAGCCAACTGGAAAGAGACATTTCAAGCATGTATTGCACTTGGACCAAAATACGTGGACATCGATTCTCAGCTAGATGAAGAAGTCAAAAAAGAGGTGATCTCTTGGGTGGTGAACAGTTCTTCTGAGCTTATGCTTTCCTACCACAATTTTGACAAAACTCCTAGTTTAGAAGAACTGAATCAGATTGTAAAGAAACAACAAGCAGATGGAGCCAACGTGGTAAAAATCGCTTGTATGGCTCATGAAGAAGAGGACAATCTAACCATGATGGATTTGTACGGTGCACATCCACAACTAGTCGCTTTTTGCATGGGTGAAGAAGGAAGAGAAAGCAGGGTGACGTCATTGTTCTTTGGAGAAAAAATGACCTATGCAGCACCCTCGGAAGAAGAAATAGTAGCTCTCGGTCAATTGACCTATGAAGAATTATCGGATTTATTAAACATCGGTTTTGACGACCAATAAATCAATAACCATCCCCTGAGTACTGTCAAGGGATAGGCCTAAACAAAATAGAAAGTGACACAAACTCAAATCATATCACCATTTAAGTTCTCGGGAGAATATGCTGCGATGACTTCCAAAAGTTATTTGCAACGCGCCCTAGCCATTGCTAGTCTCGCTAGTGGAGACTCTATACTTCGAAATGTAAAGTGGTCGGCCGATGGATTGGCAGCTGCAGATGTAGTCCAACAATTGGGAGCAACAGTGAATGAGCGTTACAATGAGCTTCAGATCATTCCCAATCAAGCCGCTTCTACAGACATTATTCACCTGAACATCGGTGAATCAGGGTTGGGTTTAAGGATGTTTTCCGGAGTAGCCACTCTCAAAGATCAGCCAGTAACCGTCACAGGAAAAGGATCTATTCTGGAAAGGCCTATTGCTCCAGTTATAGACACCCTTGCTAGTTGTGGAGTAACCGTATCAAGCGAAGAAGGAACACTCCCCATTACCATTTCAGGAAAGCTGAAAGGCGGAAACTATGAAGTGGATGGATCATTTAGTTCTCAAATATTGACTGGGCTTCTCATCGCATTGCCCTTGGCGGATGGAGACACTACTTTGACGGTAAAAGACCTCAAGAGTATCCCATACATAGATATGACCTTGTCTCTGATCCAGCATTTTGGAGCTGAAATTAGCCATGACAATTACAAAGTGTTCCATATAAAAGGGAACCAATCTTACAGAGGAACTGATTATGCGGTAGAAGGAGATTGGTCGGGAATGGCCAACCATTTAGTGGGTGCTGCCGTTTCAGGAAGCATTTCTATTTCTGGTCTTAATGAGCATTCTCTACAAGCAGACAAGGCTATACTAAACGCATTGGAACTCACTGGAGCAGATGTTCTGTGGGAAAACGGAACCATTACCGTACGCCAGAATGAGAACAATCCGTTTGAGCTAGATGCCACGCATTCTCCAGATATATTTCCCCCATTGGTCGTGTTGGCCTGTGCAGTAAACGGCATCTCTAAAATCACTGGAATTCATCGATTGACACACAAAGAAAGTGACCGATTGACAGCTCTTATTGAGACTTTTGATCAACTCGGAGTGCAATTAACCACCGAAAATGATACTCTTTTGGTCCATGGAACCGGACGAATTTCTGGAGGTAGCATTCATAGTTTCAATGACCATAGAATAGCGATGGCTGGATGCATAGCAGCTTGTATATCAGATGACAAAATTGAAATTAAACAGGCTGAATCTGTGAAAAAGTCCTATCCAAATTTCTTTCAGGAATTGAATTTATCAGGATCAATTTAAAAATCTTCGGGATCAAATAGCTCATTTATAAGATAAAAGAGTTTAGTTTTGCCGATTCGAAAAAAATGATTTTGATTATTAAAAATATAAAGAAGACCACGAAAACCACAGTTCGACTGATGGAGTAGGCTATTTATATTTAAAAAATTATATAAACACAAAAGGCTTACTTCACGGTAAGCCTTTTTTTATGCTTAAAAATGAAAGTTCTAAAATTTGGAGGAACCTCAGTAGGAACTCCCGACAGGATGGCCAGTCTATTAGAATTAATAGACGTAAAGTCAAGTGAGCGCAAAGTGGTTGTGCTATCCGCCTTTTCAGGCGTAACAAATCAACTGGTTGAAATTTCCAATCACATTTCCAAGGGATGTGCCAAGAAGGCGTTGAAACAGATTCAACTTTTAGAAACCAAGTTCACCACCTATACCGATGAACTTTTAAGCAGTACAGAGGCCAAAAACAAAGCAACACAAATCATAGACAAACACATTGGTGAAATCAGAGGGCTTCTCAAAATGAGAGAGTTATTCTGTCTTCCATTTACGGAAGAGGAGAAAAATATTCTGCTCGCTCAAGGTGAACTTGTGTCCACAGCTATCCTCCAAACGTACATGGAAGAACAAGGGCATGCTTCAGAATTAATTCCTGCGCTCAATTTTATGAAAACTGATCAGTTCGGAGAACCGGATTTCACAGGGATCTCAGAAGCTTTAACTCAAGAATTAAGCAGATTTCATGAAAAAACATGCTTTATCACTCAAGGGTTTATTTGCAAAAATTACTCTGGAAGAATGGACAATCTCAAGCGAGGAGGAAGTGATTACACAGCCACTTTAATTGGTGCAGCCTTAGATGCAAATGAAATCGAGATCTGGACAGACATCGATGGAATGCACAATAACGATCCGAGAATTATCACCGATGGCACTCAGGCAATACCTCATCTATCCTTCGAGGAGGCTGGGGAACTCGCTTACTTTGGTGCCAAGATTCTTCATCCATCGTGCATTCTTCCAGCAAAATCTAAGAACATTCCTGTGCGTTTAAAAAGTACCATGAACCCACAAGCAGAAGGAACACTGATCAGTGACAAAAGCATTGACAGAAGAATTAAAGCCATCGCCGCTAAAGATGGCATCACAGCGATTAAAATAAAATCCGACCGCATGCTACAGGCGTATGGATTCTTAAGAAGAACCTTCGAAATCTTTGAAACGTACAAGACACCTATAGACATGATTACCACTTCAGAAGTGGCCGTTAGTTTAACTATAGACAATGATGAGCATTTGAATGCAATTGTAAAAGACATAGAACAATTTGCCTCGGTAGAAGTGGACCAAGACCTTACAATAGTATGCGTCGTTGGAGATTTCATAGCCGAGCACAAAGGATATGGTGGGGAAATTTTTAATTCTCTGCAGCAAGTTCCTATACGAATGATTTCTTATGGGGGAAGTAAGCACAACATCTCCTTACTCATCAATTCTAGTCACAAAGAAGAGGCTTTAAGTTCACTCAACTCAACACTATTTTCATGCGATTTACAAACGACATAGTCAATCAGTTCAGAGAAATAGAGACTCCATTTTATTACTATGATTTGGAATTATTGGAGTCCACGTTAAAGGCATTATCCAGTGAAGCCTCGAAGCATGAGTATACCGTACACTATGCGTTAAAGGCCAATTCCAATCCAAAGATTTTAGAGTTAATTTCCAACTATGGATTCGGTGCTGACTGCGTGAGTGGAAACGAAATCACACGAGCATTAGCTACAGGATTTGATAAGTCATCTATTGTTTTTGCAGGTGTTGGAAAAACAGACAAAGAGATTATTACTGGGTTAGATAATGACATTCACTGCTTCAACTGTGAGTCGATTGCAGAATTGCACGTAATTAATGAACTGGCGGGAAGACAACATCAAAAAGCACGAGTGGCTTTGAGAATCAACCCTAATGTAGAAGCGCATACACATGAATACATTACCACTGGACTGGAAGAAAATAAGTTTGGGATTGGGGTTCATGAACTAGATCAAGTGTTAGAAACACTGAAAACCTGTACGCATTTGGAGTTAATTGGCATCCATTTTCATATTGGATCGCAGATTACTGATCTTTCTGTATTTGAGCAACTTTGCTTAAAAGTGAATGAGGTTATTGACTTTTTGGATTCGAAAAATGTGCGAATTGAGCATATCAACTTAGGCGGAGGCTTGGGAATCAACTATGAAAATCCAGATGCGCAGGAAATTCCTGATTTCAAAAATTACTTTGATACGATCAGCCGTCATTTAAAACGTCAATCGCACCACCAAGTGCATTTTGAATTGGGCAGGTCTGTAGTAGCACAATGTGGAAGTTTGATCTCTAGAGTGACGTTTATCAAAGAAGGACAAAAAACAAACTTTGCCATTCTAGATGCCGGGATGACTGAGTTGATGCGACCAGCGCTGTATCAGTCAAGTCACAAGATAGAAACACTCACTTTCCAAAATGACTCAGCAGTGACTTACGATATCGTAGGTCCTATTTGCGAATCATCAGATTCATTTGGAAAAGGAGTTTCGCTGAATACGATTTCGAGAGGAGATTTAATTGCTATTCGATCGGCAGGTGCGTATGGAGAAACCATGATTAGTAATTACAATTTGCGCGATAGTGCAAAGAGTTATTTTCTGGATGCTGATACTGGTTTAATGTAGCAATGGCCAGTACGAATATTAGTTTTATGTAGCAATTTTCTGGTTGCTAATACTGGTTCATGTAACAATGTAACAATTTATTCTTGCTGACTGAGCGTGAGCAGACTAGTGCGCGAGATAGTCGAAGGTCTTCACATGGTATAACGATGGCTTGATTCTAATACTAGTGATGTAAAAATTATTTATCGCTTATCGCTGACTGAGCGTGCTGTTAGCTTGTGTGGATGTTGGTCGAAGGCTGGTACATCGGAGTGAGATTCTTCTCTCCTCTTGAGGTTTGCTTTCTTTGATTGATGATATATAACTAATTTCTGTGTTTTTGGGCTCAATTTATAATATATGTAATGAATTGATTTTTGTTTAGTCGTTGGGCCATTATGCTTTAACTGTGCTCTTTCACTTTCTAGCACACACTCATAGAAATTGCTGTAAAAAGAAAAAGCCTCCCAACTTTTAATTGGGAGGCTAATTACTAACCTTTAAACCTTAACCTAATGCTCCCGAACCACCAGGAGACTTTATCTTTAATCTTATGCTGCTAATTGCAGTAAAACCAATTCCTTTTTTACTGAGTTCACTTCTCTAAGTGTAAGTAAGTAATCTGAGATATTTCCTGATTGCATTAACTCGATTGCTTGTGCCTTTAACTCGTTATATGTTGTTTTTAAATCTTTCATCTTCTTTGTTTTTGTAGTTGTTCTGAATAGCATCTTACAAACTGCGTGCCAAAATGTTTAAATTTTGTTTACGCTTTGATTCATAGTATTTTAATTCAACAAGTTGCCGTCTCAATATCGATTGGGTTTTTAATGTGACGATTAACCAATGTACCGATGTAACAATTAGCTTGATTCTAATATTAGGCATGTAACAATGTGAAGATGTACCGATGTAACAATTTACTAGATGCTATTATTTGGACATGTAGTAATGTGAGAAATAACGATGTGTCAATTGGTATATAACTATTATTCGTGCTAGCAATTGTTACATCGCTACATTAATCTAGTATTAGCAACCAGTAAATTGTTACATGAAAGCTAGTATTCGTACTAGCCTCTTTCAATAAAGTCGATCAAAGAATGAATCACCTTGATATGGATTTCTTGAATACGATCTGCATATCCACTCCATGGAGCTCGAATTTCTGCGTCACAAAGAGCAGCTAACTTCCCTCCGTCTTTCCCGGTCAATCCGACGATTTTCATTCCTTTTGCTTTGGCCGCTTTGGCTGCTCCTAAGACGTTGGCTGAGTTTCCACTGGTAGAAATGGCCAATAAGACATCTCCTTCATTCCCTATTCCCTCTATAAATCTGGAAAACACGTAATCAAACCCATAATCATTTCCCACACAGGTCATGTGGCTTGGATCAGAGATGGAAATCGCCGCTAAAGATGGTCTATCATTTCTATACCTTCCTGTGAGCTCCTCAGCAAAATGCATGGCATCACACATAGAACCTCCATTTCCGCAAGAGATAATTTTTCTCTGGCCTTTCAATGATTTGACCATGATTTTCCCCGCCTTTTCTATGGCTTTTAGGTTCTCTTCATCACCTATAAAATCAGCCAATACTTGCTGTGCTTCCTGGAAATGTTTTTTGATGGATTCCATAATGCGAAGGTAGGGATTGTGATTTAGATGTCCGAAATCCACAAACCATTTAGATGTGCTTTTGACTCATGGTGTGTTTTTATGGAAAAAAAAGGAAATAAGGGCTGTGTTCGACTACTTTGTACGGTTGAGAAATTTTGTACTTAAATAACCAACATCTGCTCTTCTCTGACCATTTCATACTGAAAGGAATTTAGGTAAGTTAATTCGGATTTGAAAGATGCAGTGGAAGAAAATCACCTTGATTCATTCATATTTAGACCGAAAAGAGCACTACATACGCACATTTAATGTCATACGTTCAAGCGCACTACTCCGTGTCTCTGTAACAAAAGAGCTTTCACTAACCTATCTACACATTATATACATGTTTCAAACAATTTATATCACGAAATACGATATGTTAAATCTAAATTCTTAGATTCGATTTTTTAAATTCCGAGACAAAATGAACAGGATAAAAGATGTACTAGATGGAAAAGGCATCAAGCAGACTTGGCTAGCTGAAAAACTTGGTAAAAGCTACAATATGGTAAATGGTTATGTACAAAATAGACAGCAACCAAGACTTCAAGTTTTATCAGATATTGCTAAAATATTGGATGTGGATATAAAAGAATTAATTGCTTCTACAAAAGAAACAAATGAGCAAAAAAACAAAAAGTAAATTCAAATTCATAGATCTATTCGCAGGCATTGGCGGGTTTCATATTGCCATGCATGAAAATGGTGGTGACTGTGTGTTTGCTTCTGAAATTGACAAATTTGCACGTCAAACATATGAGCACAATTTTAAGGAGTTATCTCCAAAAATATTTGAAAACGGAAATTTTAATCAGGATATAACAGAAGAATATTTGAACTATGAAAACATACCTGACTTTGATGTCTTATGTGCCGGATTCCCGTGTCAACCTTTTTCAAATGCTGGTTTAAAAAAGGGTTTCAGTGATACCAGAGGAACATTGTTCTTTAATATTCAAGAGATAGTTCGAGTAAAGATCGAGGCTAACAAAAAAGACAATTCTACCAAGATCCCTAAAGTCTTGTTACTCGAAAATGTAAAAGGATTTAGGAGTCACGATAAAGGGAATACTTACAAAACCATCAAAAAAGTTTTAGACAAACTTGGCTATGAAGTGAATGAAGAAGTTCTGAATAGCAAACATTTTGGAGTACCTCAGAACAGAGAACGAATTTTTATAATTGCTTGGTACAGAGATTTAGTCAATGCTAAAAAATTCAACTTTCCATATGGATTGGATTCAAAAGGAAAAGTAATATTCGAAAAGGAAGAAAGAGAATTAAAAGCCAAAAAAGTTTGTGTTGGTGACATTTTACTAGATCATGAAGAACTTGAGCGTTTGGAAATGAATGCCCACAAAACCTATACTATTTCTGAAAAGCTATGGGCAGGACATCAAAGAAGAAGATTAGAACATGCTCGAAAAGGGAATGGGTTTGGGTTTTCCTCTTTTAATGAATCATCACCCTATACTAGCACAATATCTGCCAGATATTATAAAGATGGGAGTGAAATTTTAATAGAACAAGATAATATAGAAGGTCGTCCAAATAGACCTAGGAAGCTCCACCCTATTGAGGCTGCTAAGCTACAAGGATATCCGATAGATGATTGGTTTGAAATCCCAGTTTCAGATAATCAAGCTTATAAACAATTTGGGAATAGCGTATCTGTTCCAGTAGTAAAAACAATTGCTGAAGAAATAAAAAAACAACTTTTAAAAGATGCTTAGAAACACACAAGAGCTAGGTCTAGAACTTAGAGGAAAGTTTGAATCAATTGAATTTTGGCCGGAACTTATGTTTAATCAAGAAGATAAACAGAGGTTGCAAACATTAAATAATGTACAGGAAGTAAACGACCATTCTATTCAAATTTCGGGTGATAGTAATCATTGTATTATACCGAGCCAAGTAATCTTATATGCAGTTACCATAAAGGAATATGCTTTAGCGTTAAGAGCTCACATGGATGTTTTTGATTCTTTTAAATCTGGGAAGAGTTCATCTCAAATTGGAACCTCACTCACAAATCAAACCTTTGATTTAACTTCCCAAAATCTGGACTCATATAGTGAATCAATTGCACTGCGACCTTTAATCGACTCTACCCACAATTATGATGCTAAATCCATTCTTAATGGAACTGCAAATAATTATAAAATTAGGGGATCTGCTGATTTTTTCACTTCAGTAATTTTAAAAATAATTAATATACCAGATGCTAGTTCAGGAATAATTGGAAAACTTATTTACCAGTTATCAGGTAATCTAGACTTGTATAATTATTTAGAAAAAAGATTTTTAAATTATTTGCCTTATATCGTTAAAGCTTCAACTACGAATAATTTTGTTCTGAAGAGTATTGAATTTTTAATTCAATATGATGGTTTAGAAAAAATCCAATCCTATTTGGAAAATAACAGTGACCCTTCAAACCTTTCCTTCAAATTAGATGACATAAAATTGACCTCAGTTTTTAAGATTGGTGATGACTTATTAAATGATTCCGATTTAAGTCAAGCAGGAAAACTGCGTTTTTTTAATTCCCCTATTTTTCAAACAACAGAAAATAAATTTTTATACGTTTCTAAAGAATGGACAAACGGTACTGATAGTAGACTTGACTTGGTCAATTTCGTCAAAGCAATGGCTAAGCTTTATCCAGAATTTAAAATTGAGGAAGATCAAACTGACATAATTTTATTACCTAATAGTGAAATTAGACAAATAAGCCTTGCACCTCAAATTCCTTTTTCTATAAATTCTTTCGTTGCAATTTTAGAAGAATCTGGCCTTTTATTCTCACAAAGAACAATTAGTAGATTAGTTTCTTCCTTAGTAACGAAACCTTTTGTTATCCTTTCTGGATTATCAGGTTCTGGTAAAACTAAATTAGCACAAGCTTTTACAAAGTGGATTTGTCAAGACGATAGTCAAGTTTGTATTGTACCTGTTGGTGCAGATTGGACAAACAGAGAGCCTCTTTTAGGTTACCCAAATGCATTACAGCCTGACAACTATGTAAAACCTGAAAACGGCACTTTAGATTTAATTATACAGGCAAACCAAAGACCTGATTTGCCCCATTTCCTCATACTGGATGAGATGAATTTAAGTCATGTAGAGCGTTACTTTGCAGATTTTTTAAGTGTAATGGAGTCTGGTGAAGAAATCCCTCTTTTCTCAAAAGATAATATCATTGAGAATATACCTTCAAACGTAAGTTTACCAAGTAATTTATTCATTATAGGAACCGTTAATATTGACGAAACTACCTATATGTTTAGCCCTAAAGTTCTAGATCGTGCCAATGCCATAGAGTTTAGAGTTTCTAAAGAGGAGATTACTCACTTTTTTGAGAACAAGAAAGAAGTAGATATGTCCGTACTGAATACAAAAGGAGCTTCAATGGCAAAGAGTTTTCTGAAAATCGCAGAAAACAAGCTCTTTGCAGAACAAGATATGTCCAACGTAAATGAAACGCTCGTCAATTTCTTCGGACAGCTTAAAAAGACAGGTGCAGAATTTGGTTACAGGAGTGCCTCTGAAATCATTCGGCTGTTTAATCAGCTAACAATTGTAGATTCAGATTTAGAAGAAAATGAAAAAATAGATATTGCTATTATGCAAAAACTATTACCAAAGCTACATGGTTCAAGAAGAAAACTATGCCCTATGTTATTAACCTTGGCAGGATTCTGTACTACTTCTCAAATAAACACTATTGAAAAAGAGGTCTTCGAGATTGATGAATTTGATTTTTCATCAACAGAAAAGGTTAAATACCCTCTCTCTCTTGAAAAAATCACTAGGATGTATAACGGAGCAATTGATAATGGATTTGCTAGTTATGCTGAAGCATAAAAATGGAAAAACTAAAATCCATATCCATTAATTTAAACCATTTAGAAAAAGGCTTAACGCTTTTTATAGATGAGCATAAAAAAAACACCTTATTCGAGGTTGAAGATGCTTTTGAACATAACGAAGCGATTCATCAACTAGTTGAAGGTTTCTTTTATGACTATGCATTCAGTAATTCCGATTACTACCTTAAGAAAGATCAAATTGTTCAACCGCATTCTAGAAACAAACATATAGGTACCATTGCACCAAATATTTTTGTAGGGACTTTATCATTACCTATAAATAAAGATGATAAGGAAGTAGCGTCAATTGAACTTGAAGTTCAATCTATAAAAGCAGATTATCGAAACGATTACAGAGACATGCTTGAATTGATCACTGAAAAGTGCACAGATTTATTAATGCATGCTAACTCTCCAGTATCACATCATTTCGAAACAGACTACTCTAAAGACACCGAAACATTATACCAAAAATTTGCTTTTATAAAATCAATTATATCTACGAGCGAATTTTCAGAGTCTATTCACCGAATTGTTTCTTCACCTGTAACAAAATGGAAAGAGTCTTCTGAATTAAAAGACATAAGAAAAGTAAGAAGATTCAAAAATTCTAATAGCAAAGAATTGGTGAAGGGAAGCAATAGGATAACGCTTACCGATGGGCATCATTTAAATACTTATGGATTAAATTCTATACCTACTCACATTACTTCAACTCGAAAAACAGATTCTGTTGACACACCAGAAAACAGATTCATTAAGCATGCACTAGAAGTATTTCTGAAATTTTGTTTAGACATTAACAATCTTGCAGAAGCAGAAAGTAAATTGGATAAAGAATCCACTCAACTTGTTAAAATATTAGAATCGCATCTTCATCATTCGATTTTTAAAGAAATTTCAAGACCAACAACCCTCAAAATAAATAGCCCTATACTTCAACGAAAAGAAGGATATAGAGAAATACTGCGTGTATGGCTAATGTTTGATTTAGCAGCTAAATTAGTTTGGAAAGGTGGAGACGAGATTTACAAGGGCGGCAAAAAAAACATTGCTGTTCTCTATGAATATTGGTTGTTTTTCAAATTGTTAGAATTATTTGAATCTGTTTTTGATATAGAACCTAAGGATATTTCCGATTTAATAAAAAAGACTGATAATGGCCTGAATTTACAGCTTAAACAAGGTAGTCACACAGCTCTTAGTGGCGTTTACAATACGGGAACACGAAAATTGAATATTCGTTTCAATTATAACCGTTCATTTCGAAAAACTGATTCTTATCCAGCATCAGGAAGTTGGACTACTACAATGCGACCAGATTATACTTTATCATTTTGGCCACAAGGCATTACTGAAACAGAAGCAGAAACAGAGGAGCTAATTGTTCATATCCATTTTGATGCTAAATATAAAATAGCAAATCTAACGGATATACTAAATCAAGAAAAAGAGGAAGATTTAGATTCTGAAAAAGAAGACAATCGAAAAGGTATCTATAAGAATGCTGATTTACTTAAAATGCATGCATACAAAGATGCTATTCGTAGAACAGGCGGAGCTTACGTGCTCTATCCAGGTGGGAAATCTCTGAAAAAAATGGGGTTTCATGAAATTCTTCCTGGCTTAGGAGCATTTCCTGTTAGACCATCAAAAACTGATAGTGGTATTAGTGAGTTAAAAGAATTTATATACCAATTAATTGAACACTTTGTAAACAGAGCATCACAAAGAGAAAAATTAGCTTACAAAGTATATGACATTCATAAAGACAATGAACCAAATAAATTGAATGAACCAATTCCCGAAACTTATGGGGAAAATAGAGACTTAATACCTGACGATACATTTGTTTTAGTCGGATATTATAGTTCAAAACAGCAATACGAGTGGATTAAATCGAATAAGCTTTATAATTTCAGAATGGGATCTGGAAACGGCTCTTTAATCCTAGATAAAGAAACTGTTAGTTCAAAATATTTATTGCTTCATACAACTGGAGATGAAGCGGCACATGATATTTGGAAAATTGTGAGTAAGGGGCCCAAGGTATATTCAAAGCAAGATTTAATTAACAAAGGATATAATAATCCATCTCAAAGTAATTATTTAGTTATTACCCTTGAAAAATTGGATGAAGATGACTTTGAAAATTGTAAATGGAAATTTAAAGAACTAACCAATTATTCTACTGGTCGAGCTTCTGCTTTTCCTTTCACATCAAATTTGACTGAACTAATGCAAACCAAAGAAAAATGATAATCGTCCTCCTTAACAACCATACACATTGCCAATGTCGCTCAAAAGCAAACCGTACGAGCCAATGAGTATGTTTACCCCAATGCTGAAAAATTAAAAACAGCATACAACATTCTAATCGAATACTTAAAAAATAGGATGAAGCAATTTACCAGCATACAAAGCCCATAACATCGAGCTGAATGCGGAGATATTCATAGCAATACCGAAGAACTTCATTTGTAAAATAGTATACGGTTTTTCTTTAAAGAAGAGGAAGATATCTAGGAACAACCAGATGGAAAATAGGCCAAGAAAACCAGCCAAGACATAGTCTTGAAACCACACAGATAGAATGTAAACCTCTAGTAGCAAAAAGCCTAGCATTAGGCCTTTGGCCTTTTTACGTCCGATTAAAGTGGCTGTGGTTTTCTTCTTTGCTAAAAGATCGGGTTCTATATCCATTATTTCACCTGCAATGTGTGCTTGAAAGGCAAACAATGTCAAGTAAAGAATCGTCTGCCAAGGGATCATCTCCAAATCATTGAGCAACACACTAAAAAAGGCGGTGAACACATATCCTACCTGAATGCAAATCTCGAAAGGTGGACGCTCTTTAATCCTGAATGGCTTGAAATTGTAGACCATATTTATAACGACCATAAAAACCAGTAACAGCAGCATTTTTAGTCCTGATAGGAATGTGAAATACGCAATAAAAGGCAGAATGATGAGGGCAATTTTCAACGGTACGCGGGCCAACTGTTTCTTGGAAGCCTTGGCTCCAAATAAGAAATTCCCCTTGCGATCGTTCACCTCATCTGAAGCAATATCATTATAGTCGTTAAAACCATACACCAAATAATTAAGTGGAAAAGTGACAAAGAATAACCCAATCCAAAAAGCGGATTGTTCCCAAAAAACATCCTCCATCTGAAGCGGAACAAGATAAATCCACACTGTAGGAAACCACAATCCAGGTCTGGAAATTTTTATATCAGTGAGAAAGTCTATGTCTTTAAGATTGAGGTCAAATATATGAATTAGGTCAAGTTGACTTTTTCATATTTTATATGATTCTCGCTCAAAAAAAACTCTCCCAAAGAAATGAATCAATGAGAGAGCTGAAGATAGCTAGCTATCCGTAGTCAGTATTTTTAATTCGACACTGCATTGCACATATAGAATGCTATTCGCAGTGTTTTTGCTTTACTTCAACCCTAAAGCATAATAATATAAGTTGCTGAACTTATCATCAAACAGGGGACTCCATTCATTCCCTGGTGCTGCATCATAATGAAAAGAGTTCAACCCAATTGCATAATTGCCCCCAACGGGTGAGGTAGTTAAATCACCTATCCATGCACCACCACTAGATCCTCCGTTCATTGGATTGTCCAACATTTCGACAACCCCACCAGAGACCTTCCCTTTGCTACCTGTGACCTTTTGCATATATTTTGTTTTGCCATAATTCTTTGGGTAGCCAATTGATGTCCAGTTGGAATAAGGTATTGATGTCTTCCAACCTAACCATCCCGCGCCACTTTTCGTTTTTGCCACTAAAAAGCTGTAATCAACTTCATATGGTTTATCGCCACTTCCGTTATGCCATGCAGATTTGGACGTCAATATTTTAATCTCCACCTTTTGGCCTCCACCATTGTCATACGCACGCTTAAAGACTACATTTTTATACCATTCTCCCGTTTTATTATCTCTAATACAATGAGCAGCTGTCAATACGATATGTGCATCTCCACAAAATTCTGCACTACCAACGTAATCCTTTCCATCAGGTTTAGTGAAATACAATTTTCCTCCATTCCAAAAAGGACGTTCTTTTACGTTTGCTTTTTCCGGAGTTCCTGCTACACTTTCTAATTCAGCATTATACCCTTCGACAGATTCAATAATCCCATTCGCTTTAAACTTTTCCTTTAGCCTGTCTAATTCTTCTTTAGAAATTTTAGGAGAAGGAAGAGGAATTGCTTTTTCCATTCTTTCATCCGTCCAGTAACTATCTAGTTGTTTTAATTCACTTGCTTCGAGGCTAATCGATTCGTTACCGTTGCTTTTTTGTTCTTTCATATCAGTTGATTTTAATTAAAATTTATTACTTGTGATCTATAGCATTATCCCCATATAATGGTAAACAGCTCAAATACATTGACCGGTCTGGTCTCCTCTTCTCCTTGTTCTTTTGTTTCTGATGTTCCCGAAATATTGATCCCTTTTGCCGGAGTTCCCTGAGCTGCAGATACGATATCTGCTGGGGCAAATTTTAATCCATGCAAATGGTGTTTGAAGCTATCTGGTTCGATTGTACCTACAAAGTCTCCTACAATACTTTCTTGTCCTAACATTTTCCGATCAGCGGCATTTGGATCTAACTTTTTTCCATTGTCCCAAGCGCGACTGAAATAGCCAGAAACATTAGGAAGTTGCGGCTTTCCTCCTCCATCTTTTCCAAATCTGCCATTCAAAACAGAATTCAATCGGGTATAGTCTTTCTCTAGGTCTACATCCAGATTGTTACAAATGGAGAGTTCGCCTGAAGGAGCATTTTGCGTAGAAATGTAGCTTTTGCGCGCTCCGATAATTCCACTTACAATTGATGGGAGATTTTCGAGAGCAATGTCACCAACATTACCAAATACCTTTGAAAGTGTGATGGTAGCAGAGGCTGTAGAGCTTGTAATACCAAGAATTAATTGAGATGGATTATCATCTACCTTCAGTTGTAAATGAATCGTTGCTTCTTCATTTTCGCTGGCTATGATTTCTTCTATAACACTCGTTTTTCCATCAGAAAGACTCGCCTGAATGACGCACCCTTTAGTTAAGGTGAGTTGCATCTCAATGGTTACTGTATTTCCTGCGATTTGATCCTGCCATCTTGGAAATTCATGCAACGCTTGGGTCAGTGACATGGCATTGCCATCTGAATTCACTTTAATTTTACAAGCTTCTCCGGAGGGTTCAACGCTTCCATTAGCTCCAGAGTTTGAATACACCCAGCCATCTGGATGTCCAGAGGCTAGCGCATTAGGAAGAGTATTGTAATTACTGAAGTACTTAAAATTATAATTGTACACCAGATTTTTTTGCTGCAAGGCATACAAGTAACTTTCGATGTTCACCGAAAGTGAAGTCTCTTTTTTCATGGTATTTTTATTTTTTTGATTCTATGAGCGTCCACTCTTGGTCTTTGTAAAGACAGGTGGCAGATTGTTCACTGGTTAAATCAATATCTATGGAACTGGAAGGTTTCTTTGAAATCATAGTGCTGGTTTCAAGATCCTGCTGAAACCAAATGCGAACAATGTCCTTGGGAGTAAGTAAAATGTCTCCCTTTACTTCTTTAGATTTGGCTACATACACTGCAGAACTAGTCATTTCTGAGCTGATGCCTATAGAAAGTTGCTTGACTCCGCCATGAATAGATCCATATTCATTATTAATGGTAAGAGCATCTATAGTTCCTCCTGGAAGCTGCTTTTCTAGAAGGCCTGTTTCATTGAGAGTACAGGTCTTTCCTAACCCACAACTTTCCACATTGGTACTCGTTCTTATTTCGAGTCCTGAGATAAAGTTATTGGTTCCGAAGAGTTGAAATTGGGGAGTCCATGAGAAGTAATTGTTCGACAAATAGTCGGAGTATGATTGCCATACAACATCATATTCATCATTGACATGTTTTGCAAAACAGAGCTTATACTTGCTCTTTTTCAATGTTTCAAAATCAGATTTAGCAATTTGAATATTTACCTCTTTAGTCACATTTTCTAATGCCAACCCAAAATCGGCATATTGGCTTTTTTGTTTGTTTCCCATCACTATTTGATTGAATCAAGGAATAAGATTTGGGACATCAATTGTGGATGTCCCAAATACTTATAGCTTTATTACCTGGACATTATTCAGGCATCATTTAACGATGGTCCAACCACCATTTTTATACAAAACTGCGCCTTCATTCATCGTTGTTAGATCCACTTCGACAAAATTTGACCTAGACGTACTAAACATAGTTGACGTCTCAATGTTCTGCTCAAACCAGATCAACACAGATTCTTTTGGAGTCAAGTCAGTGTTTCCTTTTACAATTTGGCTTTGACTTACATATATAGGAAGACTTTCCAATTTTCCATCAATACCCGTAACTAGCTGATTTACACCAGCATGAATTGGACCGTATTCATTCTCTAAATGCAATGCGATATCTGTCCCACCATCAACTGCAGAGCCTAATTTTCCATTAGAATCAAGTGTGCATGTTTGTCCAAGACCACATATGTTATTATGAGTACTTGCTTTAACAGTCACTCCTCCTTCGAAGACATTTGTTCCGAATAATTCATACAATGGAGTCCACTTGAAAGAATTCAGTTGAAGAAACTTCATTGAAGATTTCCATACTACGTTGTAATCTGTTCCCACTTTTTTAGCGAAACACAATGAATACTTTCCATCTTTTAATGTATCAAAATCATCCTCTGCAATTTCGACGTCTACGTTTTTACTTGCAGCTACTAATAAACTAGTTAGTTGTTCGTTTAATTCTACGATTTCATCAATAACCATGGTATACTGGTTTTAAATCTCATAAATGAGATATTTATAATAATTCCTGTGTCAACAGGTCCACCAACTTTTAGCGGATTTTGCTTGCAATTGATGGAAACTCAGCTTAAAGGACCTTTTTCGTTTATTATGGAATAGTCTTCCTGAGATTTGGTCTTTTTTCAGCGAATTGTCAAACAATTACTTGCGGTACAAAGTTGTGGAGACATGAAAGTCTGGGACAGGTAGAAATTACCTGAACTACATTTTCGGTAGAATTACCTAGTGGGAGATTGGAGTTATAAAATCATCACCTCATGCTCATCAATGATGCTATTTTGAATCGCATAGATCACAAGACCAGCAAGGTTCTTAGCGCCAGTCTTTGCAAACATGTTGTTTTTATGACCTTCTACAGTCCTACGCGCGATAAAAAGAATTTCTCCAATCTCCTCTGCCGTTTTTTGTTGACAGATGAGTTGAAGGATTTCAATTTCACGCTCAGAAAGTAAATTCTGATCGTCCAAAACTGGTTTTGGAGCCTTGGAGGAAAGCTGTTCGCGTACTGTATCAAGTTGGTCTGGCATAAAATAATAGCCCTTCTTGTAGATTTCCTGAACAATAGAAATAAGTTCTTCTGGGGCAATTCCTTTCGGAAGAAATGCAGATGCTCCTGTTTTCAAAATGAATCCCATAAATGACTTTTTATAGAATGACGAGATGACAGCTGCTTTAACGGAGGGGTGTTTTTTTCGAAGAATCTTCAACACTTCTATACCGTCCATTCCCTTCATTTTTAAATCGATTAAAACAACATCAGGTAAAGGTGACTGCTCTTGAAGTATTTCAAAAAAATCACTGCCACTTTCCGCAGTAAAAAGCACATTGATTTCGTCTACACTATTTAGATAGGCCGAAAGAAGTTGTGTGACTAAGGAATCATCATCCAATAGAGCAATATTCATAGCTGATAGTTTAAGTATTGAAGTTAAAAATCAATCGAGTACCATACTCTGGATTCGACTTTACCTTATAATTACCATTAAGTAGTTGAACCCTGCTTTCAATGCTACGCATTCCTAACCCAGAAGCTGCAGTTGATGTTTTGAATCCTACACCATCATCAGCAATGTTCATACTGAATGAGTCCGAACTCTGTCTAACGATCACAATTACGCTTGAAGAATTAGCGTGTTTAGCAATATTGGTCATCACCTCTTGCAGAATCCGAACGATTTGCAACTTGAAGTTCACCTCCACTTCCCGAATAATATGAATAGTGGTAAAAAGAGATACATTTAGTGGAGTCATCCAATGATCCAACGTGTCTTGGATCAATTCCAAAAGAGTCGTCTCATCAATTAAAGGCGGTGCTAGATCATGCGAAATCCTTCTGGCTAATTCTATGCATTGGTCAATTTGTTTATCTGCTTGTGCTTTATTTT
This sequence comes from Flavobacteriales bacterium, assembly GCA_965224545.1. Taxonomy (GTDB): domain Bacteria; phylum Bacteroidota; class Bacteroidia; order Flavobacteriales_D; family Sanyastnellaceae; genus ASP10-05a. Next base: position 297,112 of record CBDCZM010000002.1, read on the forward strand.
TTCCACTCATCAAACGGGTCACATAAAGCTTCCCGATCAAGCCATCATGAAGGTCTGTGGCAATTCGTTTCCGTTCCTCCTCCTGAACTTGAGCGCTTGATCTTAACAATTCTTTTTGATGGTCCAGCTTCATTTGAGATTCTTGCATGCGTGTAGCAATAACTCTTTTAAAGTGCGAATGAATCAGAAGTACAATGAATACAGTCAAGAGTACTACAACACCTATTCCGAGAACAAGCCAGAGAGCAATTGTTTCGGGTGATTTCCATGCTTCCATAGTAAATATCCAATAAATCCATAAAATGAAGTAGTTGCTATAATGTTAATCAACCAGAAGTAAAAAATAAGATCTGATCCAGCGTTAACCAAGAAATTGATAGGAATGAATAACACCACCAAAATTGAGAAGTAAACAAATATGATGTGGTTGAATACAAGCGTGGCAGAGCGATGCACCACTTCAGAACTTATCTGTTTGAAACTAATAGAAAAGCTCATAATGATAATCAGAAGATTGCCTAATACCTTCGAGTAAGCTTGGAAGTTGGCTGAATCAGTTTTATGAATCAAGCAAAGCTCAAAAATGGCAAAACCAATAATCGCTATATAAATACTTAAAAATAACGGATGAGTAACCTTCCAAAATCTCACATAGAAAATGTAAAACACACTCACTTCTAGTATTCCAAACAGAGGAATAATAATCAAATTATTTTCTGCAAAAAAGCCCACAAATCGGCATAGAAGATCTGTTCCTAAGGCGATTATTAAATAGCCTAGAAACAACCAAGAAACTCTGTGCATCCTTCTCACATTTCGCAAACTGCCTATGACTGCAATAAGAAGCACAATCGGAGTCAGTTTGGTCATAAAGTCAACTAGATCATAGAGTTTCATTACTTTGATGGGCTAGATCAAGCAGGTATAATTTTTCTCTTTCCATCGGCTTAAAGGGGGGAACTGGCCTTACTGTATCGTAAAAAGTTCCTCCTGAACTTTGCTTTTCGAGATTGTCCGTGATCAACTCCGCCGAGAGGTCATCTAAACTTGAAGCAGATTCCAAAGCAAAGTAAGTTACATTCTTTACCCCTGCCTTCACATCTGAAGCAGGAAGAAAAAATGCCTGAAACACCAGTTCATTACTCACTGCATGTTCCAACCAAATTTGGTATTGATCTTGCCAGCACATAATTCGCGAAAAAGCAATTTGTCTAGGAATCTTCCCATTCACTGGACCAACTGACTCTCTTGGTAAATCTACATCAGTCACATAAAAAGAGACGATGTGATTCTCCCATTGGATGCCCGGCTGATCATACTTGTCATAAATCAAATACATGAGTAACTCTCCAGTCTCATTGATCGCTGGATACACATGAATATCATCATCATTCGTTTGGTTTCCCCAAGGCATAAAATTCTCATTCAGGTTAAGAATGAATCCAGACTTAGGAGTAAACAGTGTCAATAATTGACTTAAATCTTTAGTCGCTTTCAGCCAATTTTGAATGTTTGAAATGATCTGTTGCTGAGTTTTAGTAGCAACAGATGGAGAGAGTGTATTCATGATATTTAAGGATTAGAAATAGGTGGTAAAAAATGCAAAAACGCGCTTCAATAATACTAAAAATGAATCAGGAAAACATTGAATTTCAGTTCTTTTATCGGTTTTAAGCTAAATTTGACTTGTGATTTAGAAATACAGAAAACTATAGGAAATTTCCTACAACAACTAAGGAATTTGTCCCACTAATTTTATCCTTAGAAAAGTTTATAAGCGGTCAGATTATACTCAATTATGTGTCCTTAGCAACATCCCATATTTGAAGCTCAAAAAGCAAAAGAATTGACAACAATTTCTTTGCCGTCTGTTTATAGAACTCAAAAAAGTCTGGAGAAAGTCTATTCCAGAATGAAATCACTTCGAATCATTCAACACCAACTTGTAGTTAAATTAAACACTTCGATAATTAAATTTTTTGTTGTTTTCTTAAATAATAACTTCTGCTAATTAAGTTTTTTGTTGTTTTCTTAAATAATAACTTCCGCTAATTAAGTTTTTTGCTGTTTTCTTAAATAAGAGCTATCTTTGATTAAGATATTTTACTATGAGAGACTTTAAGGCAGGAAATAATGTGAACCAAGGCAGCTACAAAAGCTTTCAACCAGAAACAATCAATAGAGAATGGAATATTGAAAACATGGAGCTATTGAGCCTACTAAGTCAAGCGGATAGGCAACTTGGAAGATTGGATATGTATTCCGAATACATACCTAATATTGATTTATTTATCAGTATGCATGTCTTGAAGGAAGCAACCCAATCAAGTAAAATTGAAGGTACTAAGACTAATATTGAAGAGGCTCTATTAGATAAAGAAGATGTAAATGAAGAAAAAAGAGATGACTGGGAAGAGGTTCAAAATTACATTGCAGCGCTCAATACAGCAATAACTAATTTAGAAAAGCTCCCCTTCTCATCGAGATTAATAAAGGAAACACATAAAACTCTGCTTCAAGGAGTAAGAGGAAAGCATAAACTTCCAGGAAAATTTAGGACAAGTCAAAATTGGATAGGGGGGGCGAGTATAAATGATGCCACATTTATTCCTCCAATTCATCAAAGTATTAATGAGTACATGAGTGATCTAGAAAAATTCTCACATAATACCGACTACCATTTCCCAGATTTACTAAAAATAGCACTCATACACTACCAATTTGAAACAATCCACCCATTTTTAGATGGTAACGGAAGGGTTGGTAGACTTATGATAACCTTGTATCTAGTAGAAAAGGGAATCTTAAAAAAGCCTATACTTTATCTTTCAGATTTTTTTGAGAGAAATCGACTTTTATATTACGATAATCTAACTGGCGTAAGAGAGAAAAATGATCTTATTCAATGGTTTAAATTCTTCTTAGTCGGAGTAATTGAAACAGCAAAAAACAGTATTCAAACCTTCGATGGAATTCTTAAACTTCAAAAAGAAGTCGAGAAAAAAATTCAAAAATTAGGCAGTAGGTCAAATAATGCTCAATTAATTATTAATTACCTGTTTCAGCGTCCCATAATCGAAGCTCAAAAAGCAAAAGAATTGACAAAACTTTCTATGCCGTCCGTATATAAGCTTATCGACGAATTAGAAAAACTAGAAATAATTCAAGAAATTACTGGTGCTAAAAGAGGGAAATTGTACATTTTCAATAAGTACACAGGCTTATTTAGATAAGAAAGTACTTTAACAATTTATAAAGAACAGGTATAACACACATCTCATCAAATTCATTCCATCACTCCACATTATTCAAAACCAACTTGTATCCTACCCCACGAATATTAGCGATTTGTACGCTCGGGTCTGCCCCTAGCTTCTTTCGCAATTTGGAGATGAATACATCCAAAGTTCTGCCCACATAATCGCCTTCGTCTCCCCATACTTTGTTGAGAATTACATCGCGTTCTAGAGTCGTATTGGCTGAGGAATGCAGTAAAAAGAGTAAATCTGCCTCCTTACTGGTGAGCTCCGTCTTGTTATTCTCAAATGAAAGCTTCATGTTTCGCTGATCAAACTGGTATTCTCCTATGGCAATGATATGATCGGCGAGTTCTGGTTTTTGCTTTTTTCTCAAAAAATAAATGCCTCCTACGATAAAAGAAACAAGGACAATCAGTAATACAGCAATTAGTAAATAATTTGGTTGATTCCCTATAGAAGAGATAACCATGGATGAGTCAGACATATCCACGGTAAAATCTCCTAGCTCCAGAATGGTAATAAAAAGACTATAACAACCCAGTGGTTGCCTTCTAGGACCACAAGGAGTCATCTCAGTATTAGACTGCGCACCCATCGAGTAGCTATGAACTATTTCGTTGGTTTCGCAATTTTCCACTTCCACGAAATAGCTATTGGCTATTTTGGTTACTTGTACTATACTATCTATAGTAGTGACCAAATCTGATGGGTAGAACTCAAAATGAGATTCAAATTGAATATGGTAGCGGCTTCCTTCTTTTTGAATAGGCAGCACGCGTGAAATACGATCTCCAGAATTGAGCAATGTATAATGCCCAATCATTCTCATCGATACTTCAATGTATTGCTCATTCTGTAACCCCTGAGCACTGCTCTTTGCAACGCCACAGAATATGCCGAGGAAGACAAAAAGTATAATTTTCAAACGTTGGGAAATCATATCTGCAAAATTATCGGAATCTAGCACAACTTAAGATGTTTTACACTCAATTTACAATAATTTACACTAGTTAAACTCCTTTGGAATCAGTCACTCTAACTTTGATTCCATGATTAAGATGCATTTGAATACATTTTGTTGGATGACTTTATGCAGCTGCTGGCTGATAAGTTGCTCTACAAATAAAGACAACCAATCTTCTGATGAAGAAACAGAAGTGAGTGCGCTAGAGATAGAAAAACGATCTATAGCATCAGAGCTTAGAGAAAATGAGCACCTACCTGTTCTTCAAAGAATAGCCCTTTACCGTCAACTTAAAAAAGAAAATCCCCATGGATATAATTGGGAGAATGAAGATGAAATGACCATGTACGCTTACTCCTTCTTGTGGAACAATCAACTCACAGAAGCCATAGAAATCTTCAAACTAATCGTTGAACAATTCCCAAATTCTTCGAATCCATATGATAGCTTAGGAGAAGCCTATCTAGCTAATGGAGAGTCAGAACTTTCGCTGGTCAATTATGAAAAATCACTGGAGCTCAACCTCAATAATTTTCATGCTGAAGATCAAATCGAGCTCATTAAAAATCCCGAGGTAAAATTTGAGAAAGAAGCTGATAGGTTTGCCAATGCATACACAAAATCAGAGTATCTAGAAGACTTGGATCAATTGGGTAGGCGACTCACAGAAGTCCACCCCAACACATTTAAATTCATCTCGAAAGATGACTTCGGGAAAACCATCAAGGAGAAAAAAGCACTGATTACCGATAATACTACGTATGCTGAATTTAGATGGCATTGTAGTGAAATAGTGTCCAATATCAACTGTTCACACACCTCCACAGGATCGTTTTATCCTGAAATGGAGATGCTGCCCTTGTCATTAAGGTTTCCTCTTCAAACCAGATGGATCAATAATCAGTTATTCGTTATAGATGCACTAACCAATGAGGACAAAGTCACCATAAAAGATGAAATCATCAGCATCAATGGATTCAGCGTAGCAACACTGATCGACACTATTTACAAGCATATTCCCTCTCAAGGGTATATAGAAACTGCCAAAAAGAATTCTTTCAACACATGGTCTACTGGACTCATCCCTTATGCGCTCGGTTTTCCTAAAACATATGAAATCATGGTGAAAGGAAAAGAAAATTCCATTGTGTTGAACACCTCGAAAACCTTCAAAGACCCCATGAATGATACTTCTATCGCCCACTGCGGCCATAATTTATGTCTTGAATTTCTAGACAACAACAAAAACGCTGTAATGACTGTTAGCTCATTTAACTACTATCCGTGGAACGACTTGTCAGTTTTTGAAGAATTCATGGACAACAGTTTCAAGGAGATCAATAAGAAAGGTGCGGAAAACCTCATTATAGACCTGCGATTCAATGGCGGGGGTTCTCCTGAATCTAGTATTTACTTGCTCAAGTATCTGGTAGACCAACCCTTCCCCTACTTTTCAGATACTGGGTATACTGCGGGCAAGGGAATTCAAGAACCGTTTGACACTCCTTTTAAAGGAAAACTTTACTTTATCATTGATGGAAATGGAAATTCTACTACAGGTCATTTTATGGCCATGGTCAAAGATTTAAATCTAGGAACCATCGTAGGCGAAGAGTTGGGGTCCAATCAATTTTGCACTGGAGGACAAACAATCTGTAGGCTCCGCAACACTCGATTGGAATATTATGTGGCCAATAACACTTCAAAATTGACCATCACCTCTCTTCCAGATGAAACTGGAATCTTACCTGACCATTATATCACTCAAAGTATAAATGAATATTTAAATAGCGTGGACACTGTAAAGGAATTCACTCTAAAATTAATCAACCACTAATCCGCTAAACATGAGCACATCAAAACTAAAACTAGCTGGCTTTTTATTTGCACTTTTTTTCATCCTGCTTACCGCTTTCAACCTACAGCTACCTGACTCCAAGAAGGTTCATTTGGATCAATTGGAAAAGGACATCCCTCTTTGGCTGGAAGAGTTTATCGTTCCCGGAGCAGCCATTGCACTTATAGAAAATGGTGAAATCATCCTTCAAAAAGGATATGGGTACGCAGATCTACAAAACAAAATCAAAGTAGATAACCAAACTGGTTTCAATATCGCTTCCATCTCCAAAACAGTTTCTGCATGGGGTGTAATGAAGTTAGTAGACGAAGGCAAAATAGATTTAGACGATCCTGTAGAAAAACACCTCACTAGATGGCACCTCCCTCCTTCAGAATTTGATGTGCAAGATGTCACCATTAGAAGGCTACTCAGTCATACCGCAGGACTTTCACTACATGGCTATCCCGGATATGCTCCTGAGGATGAATTGCCAAGCATTGAAGAATCACTCTCAGGCAAAACGAATGGTTCTGGTGGAGTGGAGTTAGTAATGGAAGCTGGGATTCGATGGCAATATTCTGGTGGTGGTTACACCCTACTTCAACTGGTCATAGAAGAAGTCACCGGAAGATCATTTGCGGAATACATGCAAGCCGAAGTGCTCAACCCTCTCGGAATGAAGAACAGCAGTTTTAACATTGATGAAAAAATAATGACGGCCTCTTCTCTAGAACACAATTCGTACGGAGAAGTCATTCCTTTTGAACTTTTTACAGCTCAAGCAGCTGCAGGACTGCACACCACCATTGAAGATCTCACCCTTTTTGCACTGGCAAGCCTAGGCACTTCAGAAACTTCCAAAGCGAAGCAATCCATTCTAAAACCAAACACACTAGATCTTATGACTTACACGGCTCCAGCTGCCAGTGGCAGGTATGGGTTAGGATACAGCATCGAATCTTATCCAGAGCATTCTGTAGAATTAGTAGGACACGGGGGCTCAAATGATGGGTGGCAATCGTATCTGCAGGTCAATCGAAAAACAGGGGATGGTTTTATAATGATCACCAATGGCGGTGCAGGAAGAGATGTATATCAACAAGCTTACTGTAAATGGATGGACTGGAATTATGATATATCATTAGGAAATCGATGTAAGAAATCAATCGCTCCTTTGTTAATCAATACCTATAAAAAAGAAGGAATTGACGCTACGATTAACACCTATAACGATGTGAGGAAAAATCGTGCTGATGAGTATCGTTTTTCTGAAGGCAATTTAAACCTGTTTGGGTATGAACTCATGTGGGCGGATCAGGTAAAGGAGTCCATAGAAATATTTAAACTAGTGATTCGTGAATACCCCAATTCATTCAATGCCTACGACAGCTATGGAGAAGCACTTTTAGTAGATGGAAATGAAGCCCTAGGAATAGAAAATTACATCAAATCTGTAAAGATGAACCCTGGTAATAAGAATGCCATACGAATACTGGACAGATTGGGCGTGAATACAGATACTCTAGTCGTCACTGTACCTATAGAGAAGTTAAAACTCCTTGAGGGAATGTATGTTTCTGAGGAAAAGCGAAGACCATCAGATGGGGAATGGATCATAACAGTCAAAGAAGTCAACGGACAATTGTACGGCAAGGATATGGATTACAAATACCAGTTAATTCCTGTGTCAGAAAATGAATTTGTCAATCCAGATGATGGTGCTAAATTGATCTTTGATACCACAGATGAAAACGACATCTCTTTCATTATTTTCGGACATGTGAAATTCAGGAAAACGGGATGTTAAGACGTAATTTGATTCAAGTGTAAACCTGAGCAATTTCTCTGCACATGAATATGAAACTTGGAATTCAAACATATTGTGTTATATTTGTACATACATGTATTGTATGGGAATGTAATTATTTAAAATCAAACAGATATGAATTCAAAAGAACATATTTTAAAATTATCCCTTTGTCTCATTTTAAACTTAATAATCATGAATGTTTTTAGTCAAGAAACCGGTAAGTCGATTGATAATTCCAAAAAAAGTATACTAGCTCGTGGGTGCGACCCAGCAATGTCGTTACAAGCGTCCAAGGCAATACCTCCTCACATTGGAAATCCTGAATATATTCCAACCACAAATGATGCTGATTTCATTGAAAAAATAAAATCTCAAAAATGGTCGGTTATCTTTTTTGCTCCTGGTGCGTGTCGTTTCAACGCAGCTAATATCACCATTCCTGGCAGTAATTCTGAAACTCAAGGATGGTCTCTGGAGGAGTATCGTAACTTCATCTATAAGTATCAGGGTGATGCTGTACAAATTGTTGAGACATTGGAAGAAAGTCAAACAATCTCTCTACTCAAGGATGCATTGGAAAAGGCACGAGAGACACAGGATTAAGAGGCTCTTCGTGCTAGGCATAATTATTGAGAACTACAAAAAAAGATCCTCTATGAAGTTTTCTTATATCCTCCTTTTTATTTGTTTCACTTCTGGCCTTCATGCACAAATTTCAAAGGAAAAATTGACACAAAACATTAATGCGTGGTGCGATGAAAACGCTAAAAATTATACTGTTCACGTAGTAGGCAAAGATGCAGCTGTAAAAATCACAAGATACCATCCTGAGCGAGCAGATGAGGAAGATGACATTTTGGAAATTCTATATGAAGGAATGAAAATCACACTTATGTTTGACACACCTTTATCTGAAATCACCACGCACCAAGACAGTCTTCAAAATCACTTTAGCTATGTTGCCATTCATAATATTTACAACGAAATCCCCTCTAAAGGCTGGAATATTTATCCACGTACACCGCAGAGTTCTTTGCGTGGGAAAGGGGTGAATTTCACATCTCATGGAAATTCCTTAGGTATCAAGATAAACTGGTCAACTTTCTCAGTAATGGGACACAAAGACTCCAAGAAATGTAATGATGAATTATCCATGGCCGATGGCTCTATCAGTAATCATTGTTATGTTTCTGTCAGAAAAAGCATCCCCTTAGAAATCCTTATTTCAGACATATCCCTAAAAAATTAATACGCTCTTTGACTATTACGTGGAACAACCAATTACTTTTTTGACTCCACTAAAGTGTACATCAAGAAAGCATAAATATCTCCAAAATCATCAATCCCCTTAGACCATGGGATATAGTGCGATCCTTTATTTAGTTGGATCACTTGCTTGGTATTGCATTGATTGTTTTCTCTGATTGAAGCTATGTGCTTCAGTCCATTCCAGTAACTCGCATTCCAATCATTTTGACCTGCGAAATACATCATGTTCGGATAATTCTTCTTTGAAATATTCTGATATGGGCAATACGACCTAGTATATTCGTAATCCTTAAAGTTTGCAGGATCTCCTATTTCTGAATATTCCACCGTCGTAAGTGAAAGCGTGTCATTACTTTGGGTAGTGAGGACATCTAGCAGAGGTCTGTCTAGAATGACTGTATTAAATAATTCAGGAGCAGCATTTATAGCACCGCCAATAACTATTCCCCCTGCACTTACTCCATAGGCCACTAACGTAGAATCTGTAGCCAAGTTAATATCGATTAGGTGTTTGGCACAACTGATAAAATCAGCTATGGAATTCTTTTTAGAAAGATGCTTTCCATCTAAATACCATTCTTTTCCTTTTTCCATTCCCCCTCTTACATGAGCGTAAGCCACTATAAATCCTAAATCTGCGAGTGCTAAATCTATTTCAGAAAATGCCCTAACTGGAGTAGAACCGTATGCACCATACACCCTTAAAATCGTTCCTTTCTTTTCCTTTATAAACCTTCTGTTTAAATAAGTAATTGGGATTTTCTCTCCATCTGCACTTTTAGCTGTCACCTGCTTCACCTCAAAGTATTCGGGGGATGCATTTAGTTCCAAAGGTGTTCTCAATACTTGTTTCTTACCTGTACTTATATCTACTGTGAACTCACCATATGGTGTAGTAGGAGATTCATAAGATACCTGACAAGCATCGGTCGTGAAATCTGTGCTGAGTATTTCGGTATAACTGAACTTACCTTCAAAAGGAATCTTGGTTCGTTTAAGGGTCAACTTATCAATCCCATAAAGACTTGTTTTGCCCAATTCATATATCGAAACTAGATAGTGATTTTTGGTTTCCCTATAATCTAGGATGGTTTGGAATCCTTCAGATTTAAAAACCATTTCCTTTGTCCCAGATGGATCAAGTGGCAATCTATAAAGGCCTGTATAATCCGAAAGGCCTACTAAATAATTTCCCGAAAAATGATTAACGGTAAGTGTTGCCTCCTTTTCTGGACTTGATAGCATATGTAAAACCAATTGCTGGTTGATCGTATGTACTTCCGTCTCCTCTTTTGTGGCCGAAGAAACAAAAATGAATTCCTTCGATACGGATCTAACAAGCTCCAGTTCACGACTGTTGTCGTCTTCTGCTAATAAAAGTTCGCTGTGATTGGTATTCGCATTGTACCAATACACTTTATTGGCAGGATACTTTCCTGGTAAATCTGTAGAACTGTATACCAAAATAGAATCATTCAACCATTTGTATTCACACACAGAAGATAATCTGACCTCCGAATTCAAGCCGATATTCTTTATTTCGAGTGTTTTTGATAAGGCGTAATCCCTATTAAAGTCGTACGCTATGAAGGAAAGATCATCAGACAAACTTGTGCCCCATAACATATCAGGAGAGTTTATACTATGATAATTGAAAAGTTCTCTTTTAGAAGAGTCACCCATCAGCTGAAATAATCTCAACGAATCATCCACCATTCTTGTATCAAGACTATATCCATTGAAATCTGAAATGGAGCTTGAAATTGTAGTGTCCTTTTTAACCACAAAACTCACCTTTCCGATAAACTCCTTTTTATACTTTTTCAATCGGCTTTGAACCTGATTGTAATACGTATTTTCTTTCTTGATCTGCTCCAGTGTCTCTTCAGATTTCGCTTCTAACCAACGGTAATTATCCTTCAAGCTATCTTCATGAAGTACTAAATAATCCTTATGCCTGTCACATTCCGGAATTGCCATTGAATCAATTGGGGTGAACTGTGATTTATACTGTTCTTCTAATGACATATTCGTTTCAAGATCATTAACTGCCTTATCATTTAATGGTTTGTATAATGTCGAGTTCTTGTAATCTTTCCAGAAGAGCTCGTCATAGCTTTCTGTATAATCTTCAATGGTAGAGTTCCTTGTTAGGTCCAGTCTCTCCTGCCATGGGTATTCTTCCTTATCTGTATTTATAATAGAATCCGAAACCCACAGCTCTCTTCTAACTTCAAATTCTGAAGTATCCTCTTTTTTTTCAAGCACAAATGTCTGCTCATTGATTACATTTCTTAGCATTAACTTTTTTGCCGTGTTGTTGTAAGTATAATTCAACGTCATGTTCATCCGAACTGGAAATAGGTTCTCACTGAAAAACGCGTTGTAGCAATTGGTCAGAAATAATCGCTCACAAGAAATCTGAAATACTGAAAAATCATTGATCGAAATGATCAGCTCTCCGTTATAAACGGCATGTTCCATTTTCTTGCTGTAATTATGGCTGTAATTTCCAATTATACTTTTTTTTGGCTGAAAATGAATCAAATAACACAACTCTCCATTGTATTCAATGATCCCCTTTTTTTTATACTCATACTCCTTAAATAGTTTTGAATCGAAAAAATCATACTGGTATTTCAATTTATCATTCCCAGTCAAATCCAAAGGGCCTCCAACCGGATTGACACTGTATTTATACGTCCCCAATTGATTTGAAAATCTAGAAGCCAAAATTTTAGCAAGATCATTCTTAGAATTGTAATAAGGAAGAAGCTGTGCTAAACGAGGAAATCCTCCACTTTTATGTAAAAACCTATAATGATCATAATAAGAATTCCAGTATTTCTTAAATCCTCCCCTGAGAGAATGCTTTTGAGGATATTTACTGAAATTAAACCGGATCGCTGCCTCGTTTACTTTTATATAATCCCCATCGTCCACAACTGTCTCACGATAGAAACCTTCAGCTGTATATGATGTGTTGATATAGTTTTTATCCCTGTTCCTAATTGCCTTTTTTACAATTTGTAACGCTTTAAGCTCTTTCTTGTCTGAGGCTACAACTTGCGCACTGTTCAATGTTACTGTCGATGACTCAAGGACAATATTCATGGAAGAAGTGGCTGTAAGATTTACTGATATTTTAAAATCAGTATATCCTATAAAAGAGACAACAAGTGAATCTTTGGTGTATGCTTCTGATTTTATAAGAAGTTTAAATTCACCGTTGCCATCACTTACAGTTCCATAATTACTTTTTTGCAAATAAACAGAGGCGTAGGAAATAGGAGAATTAGACGTGTCCCTAATCTGTCCCTTGATTGTGAATTGAGAAAAACCTGAATAGCAAGCAGTAAGTAAAATGGTAAGCAGTAAGTATTTCATTAGAATATGCTAACGAGATCGATCAGATCTAATTGCGTTGTAATATCGTTTTTACCTTGAATCAATCAGGAAGTATTTGAAGCAAATCAATTTCCAACTGCTGCAACTTTTCCATTACCTAGGTCACTTACGCTGGACTACAACACGTCCATGTGTCTTTACACCATTTTCGATCAATAGAATTTGATATAACCCGTCAGGAATATTCATCAAGTCTAATCGAAAACCAGACTGCAAAGAAAAATTAGTTACTTCCTCTTGTTGCACAAGTTGTCCTGCTGCATTGAATAGTTGTAGTTGTATTTTTTCTGAGGTAAAACTCGGGCTGTACAACATTATAAATTCTTGTGCAGGGTTCGGATAAAAATTCACTTCGAATACTGGTATTTCTTCAACACCAACTTGGCTGTCACACGGGTCGGCAGTGCACAATGTAACACCATCACCAAAACTGAAATTAAAGTATAAATCACAGGCACCGTGCGGAGTGGCATCGCAAACGTCCAGATTGCCTTCAAAATCCGCCGAACTCAATAAACAATCGGAAATGCAAAAACGGCCTCCATTTCCAGTAGCATTGATGGAGCCTAAAGTCATATTTACACTGGAAATATCACCATCATTTATTATTTCTCCATCAATGATCATTTGCCCAATACAAGAAAACACAGCGCCTGAATTGTTAGTGACATCTGTAGTAGTGGCAAGCGATCCTGTCGTCAAGAGACCAGAATTTTCAACAATTGTGGCCGAAAAAACATCAGTTTCTATAGATCCATGATTTACAAGTGCGCTATTGACAAAAACGGTATGTCGAAAAGCGTCAATTTCTCCATTTATGGTACAACTCAAATTAGTGAAAGCTACATCTCCATTCGCAGAAACCCTTCCATTCAGAACAAGCTGGCCTGAATTTACCGCGGTCAATGACGCACCAAAAATAATGGTGGGGGATTCTAAATCGCCATTTATCATATGGTCAAGTGCATAAATGTCAAGTTCCATTTCGGCATCAATGGACGCTCCATTGTCCAAGATAAAATTAGTTGCACTCACCCCAATTTCGTCACCGACCATGTGATGATGAACTGCAACTTCATCTACGTCCAAACCAGGTACAGTGGCCAGATTCCAAATGAGCGGATTGTTCCAATCGCCATCCGCTATGGTTTCAAAATTTTGAGAAAACACAGCGTTACAAGCAAAAAAGAGTATGAGAGAGATTTGATGTTTCATTGAATAGGATTTGACAGGCCAAATTAATTAATTTTTTACTGCTTCATTTCGTCTAATAATCTCGAATTCATTCAGTAGTAAACAACTACATTTCAATATTATTCACATTCTCGAAAGGTTCTGGAATATTCGCAGGATCTTCCTCAATAATTTGCAAAATATCTCGAGTGATTCCTCTCGCAATATTGGAAATAGGCACATCATTGGGAGAACCTTCAAATGGGTTCTCTCCTGCCAAACCAATTCGTAGCATGGTATTGAACACCCATATAACTATCACCGTAAATGGAATGTTCAACCACACGAAATAATTACCGATAAATGGATTCGTTTTGGTTATTTCTACTCCCATACTAGCAAAGGCAGGAATAATTGCCATTGGTAATAACCACATGAAAATATGGACAAAATGATAGCCTATACTTCCATATTGTTTGGGGTAAGGGAAATTTTTAATCCGCTCCGCTTTTCCTTGCATCGCGGTTAATTCTTGAAGCATTTGCTGCAAATTCAGCAACGTAAAATCCCATAATTTCTTTTCATCCGTTAACTTTCTCAAATGCTTGGACTGAAGGCTAATAATAGCATTGGGCTTATTGTCTTTGGCCATCACATATGCATACTCCTCTTTTGAGAGATAAGGCTCTAATTCCTCTTCAATGGGTGTCTTGAATTCAGGTATGTTATACGCAAAAGTTTCTTGCTCATGAATCGTTTCATATGAAGTCTCCCAAGATTTTTTTGTACGCATCGCATACCGCAGAGCGGTTAACCAAGCTATGTGTCTATTGGTAATCGTTTTTATGACCTCCGTTTCATCTTTAGTCGCCTCAGCACGGTGCATGTAAAAACTGTCTTTCACCGTAATAATTAGTGATCTAGAAGTATTGACAATTCCACCCCAAATTTTTCTGGCCTCCCATATTCTATCATAAGCAGCATTGTTCTGAAAACCAACCATAAACGCTACGGCCGTTCCAATTAACCCAACTGGAGTCAAAGGAACTTGCAGCCATTTTATATTCAGTAATTCATAAAGAACCGTGATTAGCGTAGAGAGAATCAAGAAGAAAATAATTTCTCTCTTCGTCCAGATTAAAACACTCTTGAAGGGGAACCTTCTTTGTATGTACATACTTTTTTGTCTAAAAATAAAAGAAACCCATGGACAGACTACATGCTCTCCTAATTTTTTAAGATATCATATAATATTCCAAGGAGAAACCTTCTGGAGTATTCAACCATTGAAACCAAACACCTCAGTTTGTTCAGCACAAATGCAACTCATGAGAAGTATTGGTGTCTTTAGATAAAATGAAACTCGTCTTTAAAATAGTAGTACTATCCATGTTTTTTATCTCTTCGAAATCTGATGAGAAAACAAAAATTTATCTAATTCCTGGGCAAGGGTCCGATTCCAGAATCTTTTCAAAACTCACTTTTCCAGCAGATTATGAACTAGTTCATATCGACTATGTTATGCCAAATAAAGCTGAAACCCTAAAAGAATACGCAAAAAGGATTTCCAGTCAAATTGAAGAGAACGATAATTTCATCTTGGTTGGTGTTTCTCTAGGAGGAATGATAACCTCTGAAATTGCGGAATTCAAAAATCCTGAACAAGTAATACTCATCTCAAGTGCAAAGAATTCCACGGAACTTCCCAAAAGGTATAATTTTCAAAAGAAGCTTCCTATTTACAAATTGGTAGGACCAAAGCTGTCAAAACGCGGAGCAAAGATTCTTCAACCAATAGTAGAACCAGATAGCAAAAAGGAAAAGGAACTATTCAAGTCTATGCTAGAATCAAAAGACCCTATTTTCTTAGAGCGGACTATTGAAATGATCATCAACTGGGAGAGGGAAACAAACTCAAAAGACATTATTCACATTCACGGAAATATGGACAGAACCATTCCTATAAAAAACATCAAATACGATCACCTGATAGATAAAGGTTCGCACATGATGACGTTAACCAAGGCCAATGAACTATCGCTATTATTGACGGAAATTTTATGTCAATAGAATGGGACTAACAAGACGAAAGAAGTTCTAGCACACTGTTAAAAAGACTCTTTATACTCTACTAGACTAGCAACAAATAGTTTGCTATTCAACGTTTTGTAAAATAAATGGTGGTTTGAATACAATATTCAAACAGATATTTGTTTCTATAATAGAGACCTAAAATTCAATTTATTACACCCCATAAAAAACCTGCAGAGATTGAACCTTTTAAAATTGATATAATCGGTAACGTTCATAGATATGAACGCACTAACCATACCTCTCAAAAGCTCAGTTTCTTTCAAAAAACACAGATAAACATATAGAAAGAACCAAAAAGATAGAATCTGAGAAATAAAATTTGAAATAGATCCATAACTAAATAATGTAAGATGAAAAATTGCCGTCCATCAAAAAAACAACAGATCTACCTCCTTTCCATATTTCTAGTCACCCTTTTTTTATATCCAACGCATCTCGCGTTACATGCACAAGAGACAAATAAGGTAGTGGCAGCTATAGAGCTGGAACATATGAATGTACTTTATCTTTTTTTGGATAATCCAGTTAAAATTGCCGTTCCTGAATGCCAAGCATCTGAAGTAGAAGTTTCCATTGATAATGGAACTATTTCAGGAAGCAATGGCAGATATACCATTAAGCCAAAAGAAATTGGAATAGCTACATTAACCATTAAATGTGCAGGAAAGGAGATTCAAAAATCGATTTTCAGAGTAAAAAAGAGTTTTGACACTAGAGCAGCCTTGGAATTAGATCGAGGAATCTTCAGCCGCGACAAACAGACTCACTTTACCAAAAAAGAAATAGTCAATGCCATTGGACTAAAATTCATAGCGTATAATTCTGATTTTGATTTACCATGGGGAATTTTCAGCTTTAATCTAGTCGTTGCATCAGACGATAGCATAATCACCTCCGAATCAAAAGATCCTGAATTTACTGATGAACAAAAACTCATGTTGAATCGTTTAAATGTCGGTGATACGTTTTTTTTAGAGCAAATCATGGTAAAAATGCCAGATGGAGTGCGTCAAATCCCATCTATGCGATTTGACATAAAGGAGGAATAATGCATGTATCCAGTTCTATCACTTAACGATAGCTCTGGAAAATAGAATTTGAAATTTGTGCATTAATGCGGCTACTTTATATGATAAGTAAAATCACTTTACACGTTTTAATCAAAGCCCAGAGATATTCCTATTCTGAACAAAAAAGGTATTGGTATCCCCACGTTGGGTTTAATTGCAGAAAAAAATGAGAAATTTACTTTTACCTTTAATTACATTTATACTTCTATCTAGTTGCTCTGTAGATCTAGAAGAAAATAACCTGATTGACCGATCCAAGCCTGTTAACGTTTCTATTGTGACTACAGACTCTTTGACAGGATTTTCTAAAACGGAAAGCTACTCCATTAATACGAACTCTGACAAATGGAAGAGTTTATCGCAATGGGCAAAAGATAACAAAGAAGGCTGGCAACCGACACCTGCATCCTACATTGGTGACCTCTACCTTATACAAGATAATTTCAAACTAGCGCACACAAAAGGCTCAAAAGCAGTTGTAATAAACTTTGTTGATTCCAATGGCGAACCCAAACAATATTCTAAAGCTATTAAGAAAGGAGAATTTGATTATCTGTTTAAATATGTGAAACCAATAGAACAAACTGATTTAGAAATTCACAATTGGAAAGACTCTATACCGTCTAAACATTCATTCTTTATAGATACATCTAGAACCTCTAAATTCTATCAAAGAATAATCAAATGGGCGCCTCACAAATATGACAATCAAGGAATAGATTATTACCTCAAAGAGCTGGCTGAAAAAGAACCAATAAAGAATTTTCAAATTGAGCCATTTCCTAAACTTTGGATTTCTTTACGCCAATATAAGAACAAGCTTTTCCTTTATGGCAGATGTGATGGAATTGATAGACGGTTTGGTCTTACAGACTCTACTTTCATTTATTACGGTCCTTTAGAATCAGATGCAGATGTTATCGATTCATTAATCCTAAACAATGAAAGTGAACTCAAATTACAACTAAGAACAATTCCACAAAAATCAAAAAGCGGATACTCAACAGTTTCAATTAAAAGAGCAGGTATAGACCATGTTTGGGTTTTAAGTCACGTAACAGACGGACATGAATGGAACGAGCTAATTACACCCAAAACAGACATCACATATTTCGAAATGATTGTTAATCATTGTCCTGAATCTAAAGAAATTGAGTATCAAAAATTTGACAGTATAGACTTTGAGAAATATAAATAACGAAAGCTCAACAATGGCTATAATTAATGCGGTTTTTAAAGCTTTAAACCAAGTCCGCCAAATCTTTTGATTTGGCTTTAAAATGAAAAAAATGACAAGAATAATTCTTATAACTATTTCAGTTCTTTATTTTTCAATGTGTTATGGACAAACCAAGTTTGATGCACATCTTAAAAATTTAGAAGGGATATGGATTGAAAGTAGTTTTAAAAAATATTTTGATTCAGTCCCAAGTATGATGGAATATTCTAAAAACTTAACTCGTTCTAATCGGGATATTTCAATTTATCCGATAGGATTAAGAATTCAATCAATTGAGCAAAAAAAAGGAGTTTTAAATGTTGGATATGGAGTTCTTCATAGTCATGTGCTCCATCCTGAAGTGTCTCGAAAGTGCGTTCAGAACAGTGACACAATCTATGAGCAAGGAAACTTTTCAATTAAGCTTAATCAGACTGATTCATTAGGTTATTACAAAATACCAGATCTCATGGATATGTATGCTATTAGTTCATCTTGCTTTTTGAAAATTAACTATCAGGAAGACACGACAATCACAATTATTAGAAAGGCTACAGAACATATTGATGAGATAGTTATTGAATACAAGAGAATATCTAAATCATTGAACCCGTCATACCCCTATCCAAACCCAAGAGACTATTATATCAGAAATAAAACTTTGGTAGGCACCTATCTATTAAAGGATAGCGCTGACAATATCATCTCATCAAATTTCATGATAAGACCAAATGGGATTTTTAATAGTTCAGAAATTTGGGCAAATCAAAAAATTGAATTTGTAACAGATGTTTTTTGTGGCAGACCTGCTTCTTTTGATAAGGTAATTATTTATGACCCAGAAAACGTAAAGAATAGTGACACTAAGCTATTCATCTACAAAAGAAACGATGAAGGTTATATTCAATTTTTCAACTACAAAATTGACAATAGTAAAATGGTAATTGATAAACCAATTTATACATTAATAAAAAAAACTAAGCCTAACAAAACTTATAAGCAATAATGCCCTTTGGGACGATACTGCTCATAGCTAAACGTAAACAATAAAACATGAAGTTAAAACTGACCATACTATTCGTTTTTATTGCTTCCTTTTCCCATGCTCATCAAGATTTCAAAAAATCGCTCAATCGTAATAATATCCATTTAGAGTATTTATCTGGTTGGTCTGAATTAGAACTAAACCACCCTGCACTAAAAGTGCAGGGGTTTAATCTCTCCAGGACTAAAAGTCCTTCTCTTAATCACTCAAGTATGAAATTACTATCCTCATCATCATCCCTTCTATGATGCTCTAGATAAGCATTTACCATTTCATCTGTAATATTCCCTGAGCTCCAGACTCCATAACCACTGGCCCAAAAATGGCGACCCCAATAGCGCTCTTTCAACTTTGGAAATTCAAACTGTAATTTTCTTGAGCTTCGGCCTTTCAGTAATTTAACTATGGAACTAATATTCTGTTTTGGTGCGTATTCAATATGCATATGGACATGATCCGAACTTATAACCCCTTTGAGAATCTCAATTTCTTCTGCATCACAAACTTGAGTAAGCAATTCCCTACAACGTATCTGAATGTCGCCTCTTAAAACTTTATACCTGTATTTGGTTGACCAAACTATATGACATGTTAATCGACTTACTGTATGCGATCCTTTCCGAAATTTTCTACTCACAAAGCACAATGTATTGATTTTTTCGCTGTACTAAAGTGCTGCAATAAATTGCAGGGTTTTAAACCCTAAATTGAGACCAATAAATAATAAGTTCAATATTCTTTTAGAACTTTCTGATAGCCTGTTTGAGCAAACCAATAAAAAAAGAATTCCTATTCTGTTATCATTTGTTCATGACTACACTAAAGTCGGTGATCATTATTTAACAATTGGATATGGTCAATTTGACTATCACGACTATTTGAATCCTAAAAACTATGATTTACAAGATGAAGGCTTGATTATCAAAATGAGTGGTATTGACTTGGACATTAAGGAAGCCCTCAATCTAATCAATGCTTCAATTGAAAATATAGATTTCATAAAGAACTCTCTAATGGAGTATAAGTTCTATTCAAAGTACTATGGTGAAATCACTTTAAAGTCAATTTCTATGGACAGTATTACGGCCTTTAAAAACAGGACTTTATCAGGCGTTAAAACAGTTCTTGAATCTAAGATTTATAGAAACATAGAACCAGTAAGTCAATCTAGAAATATTGACTACTATTTTCAAAATAATAAGTTTCATTTCTACAACACCAGAGAGCCAAGTAGAGAATGGAATCAAAAAACCAGGAAGAATGAAATATCTAATACTTATAGCGAAGTAATCTTGTCAGTTGAAAATGTAACACAAATTGTAGGAGATTATAATTATGGACATTTTGTCTTTTTAAACGACAGTGTTTTCCACTATCTGCCTCAACTAAAAGATAAGGTATTTGGACCTTTAACTATTAACGGAATCGAAAACGGACACAGACCAATTAGAAAGCCTCTCATCGATTTTGAACCAATTAAGCGATTTACTTTATCTATAGGTAGTTTTAAAGACTCATATCAGAAAGTTCTCTATGTCCCAGACAGTTCACTTGTGATTTCGCATTTTGAGAAGATAGAAAATGATTTTCTATCTAACCTTATTAAAAAAAGAACGACTGAAAAGGAGAAAGAGGAAGAAGAAAAATCAGAGAGTTTAATTTTAGGATTGCTTTTGTTAAGTTTGGCAATAAACTTAATCCTAATACTCAGAAAAAGAAACAAAGCTAACACGGTATAAAAATCATAACCACCCTTCGGGATAGCAACGACACCAGACACCAGCCATTGCAAGCATATAAAAGAACAATGAAAATCAAAAGAGTCCATATAGTTACTATTTCAATCTTGACTGCTTTAGCTCTGTTGCTAGTTTCTGGTTTCAAATCGCCACCAGATAATTTAAAGTCAGCTGACATTTCTCTTATTAATTCAATTTCGATTAATAAAGGAGCTGTTATCGAACTAACTGACGTTGAAATTAAGTATTGGAAAAATTTAGAATTTGAGATTACTCAAGATTCACCTGGTAATACACCAGATGTAATAATTGAACTTTTAAATAAAAAGGGAGAGTTCAATGCAATGTATAATAAAAATGATAATGTTGTTTACTTCAGTTTTGTATCAGAAGTCAAATATGGATTTTTGAATTTACCGCCAGCAGGTGGATGGACAAAACCACTATATAAGGGCAAAGCAACTGATGAACTATTAAGCCTATTGAAAATAAAGAACGTACTACTATCGTGAAACATTTTTGAGCCGGAACATTGTAATACATTAAGAAGAATGAGAACAGTATCAATTATTATTTTAATAGCAATATTTGGATGTAATCAAATTACACCACAAAAAAAGGTCGATTGGAAAGCAGAATGGCGGTTGAATGAGACAAGATTTAAAAAGCTCATCAACCAGATAAAGTCAGACAAGACTGATTTGTACACAACAGGGCAAAACGAATATCCTGAAGGCTTTTTATATCCATTTGACGATACGTTTTTTTTAGTACAAGAGGATAGTTTATTTGTTGCAATTTTTTATCTAGAAAAAAATAACCATGATAGCATTTCAACCTTTGCATATACCAATGATCCTGCAAAAGTTATTGAATTTAACGGATTGTTAGAAAATTCCGATTCAAACAAAAAAATAGACCAAAATTGGTATTATATAAGACGATATTGAAAAACGTGTTGCAACAATAAATAAAATTCATAGTTGTTCCCACATCACAAACGCACAACTTTATTTTAACGTTGGAAGTAATAAAACCCATGAAAAAATATTTCTGCATAGTTTTTCTCACTTTGTTCTGGCAATCTTTCAATGCCCAGATTTCGCAAGAGTGCAATGAAGTACTAAGTGATATTATAATTGAATCAAACCTGATTAATGAACCCTTAATTGATTTTAGAAAGTCCTTCGATCTTCCTTATGGAACAGATAAAGAGCTTAAATCAGGTCTAGAAGTAATTATTGGTTCGGTTGAAGAATTTGGATGCGATTCAATAGTCCACCTATCTTATTATCTTTTAGTAATGAATAGTCAGTTGCTTTGCGGGCCCAATTATATTGCAACAATTGGAGTAGACCTAGAGAATCAAGAATTTATCTTTCTCGATTCAAATTTCCCTGATGATTCTGGTTTAGGTTACTTCGAAGAAAATCCGAGTAAGAGATACGCACTCAATGAAAGCCAGTTAGCAAATATGGAATGCGTGACAATCCAATAACTATTTCCAACAGGGCTATGAACCATATCTCTAGCATGTAACGATTTCACAGCAAAAATGTTAGCATTCATTAGAAAAGTAAACCGCATGAAAAACTTGACCTTATCATTATCACTGTGTCTTTTGTACTCCTGTGGATTTGGAGAGAAAAATGAGCACAACCTGTCAGAAGAGGATTTGAAATTCATTAATGAAATAATTCCACTGGAAGATGATGAGGAAATCCAGCTATTTGAAACAAATGGAGGACTTAAAGGGCTCAAAACCTCTGGCAATTTTATAACAAATAAAAGACTAGCCTCCTATTGGATTAACGGAAAAACTGATGAGGTACATTCTATAAAGTATAGCCAAATTGACTCTTTAAAAACAATGGATAGAACAAACGAAGTAACATATGCCTCATGGATTCAAATATATTGTTCGAGTCAAAATAACTTTAAAATATATGTTGATGCCGATAGTACTCGAACTTGGACATTTTTTAAAGAGGCTGTGGGAAACTGGAATAGTAAAAAGTAGATGAAACTGATCACCACAATATTAGTTGGAATTCTTTTGATATCATGTCATAGAGGCGGAGAAGACTCATCCAGTAAGTCAACTGACCAAGAAAAACAAGTTGAAGTTAAATTGACTGAAAATGATTCTTTAAATAATAAAGAAGCAAAAAATTATTTAACCAACCTGCAAATCGACAGTCTTACACGAACTTATGACAGACTGATAGAAGAAAAAGCCTTGACAAAATATTTTCACCCAAACATGTCTCGCTGCGGCGGTGGAATTGATGGTTATTATCAAGATTCAACGTTATTAATAATTGATGCCACATATCAAGCAGAACTCGGTTTCTCTAGTAAAAAAATTTACTGGAATAAAGATGATATAGTCAAAATAACATACCGTGAATATTTTGCAGAATGGGGTAAATATGAAGAAAAATATCCTTCCGGAAAACATGAATGGGACCCCGGTAAAATGACTTATACTGACACTGTATATCAGATGACACTTGGTAAAGAATATCACATGCAAAAAATGGCTGATGAAAAATTGATTTCGGAGCAACTAGATTCAGTGCTAGTTAAAAGACTTATTGATTGTGGTTTTGAAATGAAAAACGAATTGGAAACTGAAAAGAAATTAAAAAAATAATCAGAAGGCAATACCAAAAAATGCATGTTACAATTAACGGCAATTAATGTAGCATTGATAATTAAATGTGGATGAAAGAAGAAAACAGACTACTAATTCTCTGGATAATTTTTGGATTTGTATTTATCAAATCGATTGATTCTATTTTAGATTTTTTGTCGAATCTATTTGTGATGATTGTAATACAACTAAATCTACCTTTTCATATTTTAAAATACTCATATGTAACTATTACCGTACTTCTATATTTTCTGACAGCTATTTTTATTATAAAAAAGCTTAAAACAACTTCCGAATTAAACGGAATTTATTTGACTCAATTTCCGAAAAAAATATTTTTAATATTGTCTGGTATTATAGTTACGGTACCTGTGCTTAACAACTACCTAACTGGGGTATACACCTTTCGACTTTTAGAAGAGTATGTAGAAATTAACAACTTAACAAGAATAGATTATACATCAATTTATGGTTTTTTTAAATCAATACTTATATTGACAAATATTGCAGTCTATGTCTCCTTAATAGTAGGATTTTTCTATCTACTTAAAAGAAAAAACCACCCCCAATAGAAGCAAAAAAATACCGTCAAAATTTTGCTTTGACGTTTTATCAGGAAAGAAAGTTAAATACATTTAATCCTCCTGCGCAACATAGTGGGGGATTTGTGCTTAATTTATGGACGATTTACAAGAATAGGATTTCGTGTTAGAATTAATGGACACGCATTCAAAATAGAGAAACGAAAAACACTCATTTAAAAGAAAATATCATGTCAAAAGGTAAAGATTCAAAGAAGAACGTTAAAAAGGAACCTGCTAAAACAGCAAAAGAAAAAAAAGCAGAAAAAAAACTAAAGAAATCTAAATAAGATTATTTGTATTCTGAAAAGACGAAGCACAACATTGTGCCATAAATATTTGAGGGGAAAGTGATAAAGGTCAAGGTTTGTGGCTTGCGTCAACCTTGATTTTGGTTTGATAAGAAAATGCTTCGAAGTGCGCCACTTCTCATGCACTTAATCTCAGACTCCAGTTGTGGGTAATAGAAACTAGAAATGAATACTAAGCAATCGCTGATAGGAGGAATTGTGGCATTTGTGCTTGCGACAGCATGCTGCTGGCTACCTGCTCTAATTGTAATGTTAGGTGGGGCAACGGGATTGATGGCATTCAATGAATCTTTAGAACGGTATAGTGGGCTATTTATGATTACCGGAGCGCTGCTTCTTGGATATGGTATTTTCAAACTCTATACTAAAAAGATGAATTCCGAGGAGAAAAAAAACGTTGTACTTCAATCAGTATTAAAATGTCCGAAGTGCGGATTCGAAAAGGAGGAAACAATGCCAACTGATTCATGTGCGTTCTTTTACGAATGTGAATCTTGCAAGACGATCCTCAAACCGAACGAAGGTGATTGCTGCGTCTATTGTTCATTTGGAACTGTGGCCTGTCCACCAATACAAATGAATAAAGGATGTTGTTAAGAAAACTATCTGCAACAATGATGTGATAGCATGTGGTCGTTCAAAGCCAAGGCGTAACTTGGAGAAAGATCTACTTTTTCCATACCATATGCTATACGTTGGGTACGTTAAGCACAATTAGGAAGTAAAAATGGAAGATTATTCAGAACGATTAAAAAATCTAGATGATAGCAAATTAATTGATGTCGTGAAAAATTATCGTCAATACGGGTATGACAATCAAATACGAGCAATTTCCATTCTATAAGAACAGGAGTTACAAAATGAAAAACAATACCCTTTATCGTTCATCATTTTTAATTATTCTACCCATTGGAGCGTTGTTTTATATTTTTTCACAGTCGCTAACTAACGATCAAAAATTTGACTTCCAGTTGAGTTCAGCAATTGAATGTAAAGCTGCTACTGTACAAAATTTAATTCCTACAGATGATAAACACAGGGGTGCTCATGTATTTGGTCAAATTGACACAACGAATTTTCAATCCTTCATTCAAAATAATATTGAATGGGTCACCTTGGTGGCGTGGGGCTCTCAAGAAGATCATCAGAGTCCCATTGTAAGACATCATAATGGGGATAGTTTACACATACAGCAAAATGATTCCAGTTGGCTCAAACGAATAGAATTGGTTAGGGAAGCTGGTTTTAAAGTCTTTTTAAAGCCGCATATTTGGATCCACTCTCGTGCTGATGGAAAATGGCGTTCTGATATTTTTCCTTCAAAAGAAGAGAACTGGGAGTCATGGAAAGAGAGTTACCGTGATTTTATCTTGCGGTACGCCAGAATAGCAGAACAAGCCAAAGCAGAAATGTTTTGCGTCGGCACAGAATTATCGCGATTGTCCATTGAGAAACCCGCTTTTTGGAAACACCTCATTCAAGAAGTCAGAACTATTTATTCCGGAAAAATAACTTACGCTGCAAATTGGTACAATGAATTTGAAAAAGTTTCTTTTTGGGATGAACTAGATTTTATTGGGATTCAAGCTTATTTTCCCTTGGCTGAAAACAAATATCCAAGCGTTGAACAAATTTCAAAAGGTTGGGATAAACACTTCCCAAGTATGGAGTCCACTTCTAAAAAATACGATCGTAAGATACTATTTACAGAAATGGGGTATAAAAGCACAGCCAATAGTGCCGCCAAACCTTGGGAGTGGATTGAAGATTCTTCTGATCTAGACAATCCTTTTTCAGGTGAAACGCAAACTAATTGTTACCAGGCTTTTTTTAATACTGTTTGGAAAAAAGAATGGTTTGCAGGAGTACACATATGGCAATTTAGAAGCGATCATGTAAATGATCATGAAAAAAATAATTTAGATTTTACACCTCAAGGAAAACCTGCAGAAAACATTATTGCAAAGGGTTTTAAATAGAATCCCAGCAGAGATTAGGTGTATAGGACCAGACCGTTTCATATCGCAATCTGATACAATTAGAATTATTTTACACAAGGTTTACATCATTTTACATTCAATGTGCTGATCAACTGAATGAATCGAAATAGATTTGAAAGAAACAACTCAGATATGAAACAACCTATTTCGATTTTTTATGCAGGATTTGCCATTCTCAGTCTCACAGTCTTTGGGTATATGAAATGGAAAGATGCACAACCTACTATTGATGCAAATCCCATTCTTCAGGAGGTTTCGTGCAACCCGATAGGCATCCCGGACTATCTCTCTTCAAGCACACCTGTTGATCTCGACTTTGTCTACAGTATAGATTCCAGATTTGTGAATACTATTACGAAAGAAGATCTGGATAAAGCTCAATCCGTTATTGATATTATTCCTACAAACGATGGTAAAATCATCGAATCCTATCACAACATCCAACTCAGCACTTTTTATGAAAATGATAAAAAGCAAATCAAGAAGAAAAGTCAGGATGACGTTTTAAACAAGGCTCAAATTCAACTTTTAAGATCAATGAATTGCACATCGAGTTTTTACATCACGGGTAACATCAAAAAAGTATATAAGGAAGGTGAAAGATTGGTTGATGATACACTAGTATACTACATGACCGTGGTGCCCGACCAACCAACTGTATATAAAAAGGGCAAAGGTGCTCTGATTACCTACCTCAAAGAGAACAGCAAAGAAGCAATAGCAATTGCCCAAAAAGATCACCTAAAGCCAAGGAAAGTGAGCTTTATTGTAACTAAGGACGGTACTATTGGTCATGTCACACTAACAGACACCTCTGGCTATCACTCGATCGATGAAAAAATGCTAGAACTCATTCAGGAAATGTCTGGAAACTGGGAACCAGCCACAAATGCAAAAGGAGAAAACGTGGATCAGGAATTAACATTCTTTTTTGGTCTGATGGGATGCTAAATCAACTCACCTCCATGACTTCCGCTTCCAGGTCCAAGTTGTACCACTTGGTTGGCCTGTTCAATTAAAACAGCATTGTGCTCAATAAAGAGTACTGTATCACCTCCGTCCACAATTGAATCAAAAACTTTGATTAGCTTGAGAATATCAAAGTAATGAAGACCCGTACTCGGCTCATCAAACAAGTACAATGTCGTTCCCTTTTTTTTCTGCATGAGAAAAGTGGCCAATTTTAATCGTTGTGCCTCACCTCCAGATAACGTATTCCCTGCTTGGCCCAATTGTAAATGCCCAACACCAAGCTTCTTGAGTATGCCTAGACGCTGAAGTAGTTCGGGAGATTCAAAGAACTCCATTGCTTCGTGTATGGTCAACTTTAGGACTTCTCCTATGGAACAGTCTTTATACAAGCAAGCAAGTACTTCTTGGCTATAGCGCAGTCCTTTGCATTTATCGCATGGTAGCCAGATGTCACTCATGAAATCCATACTGGTTTTTAATTTTCCATTTCCAGCACAAGTCGAACACTTTCCATTTTTACTTTGATAGGAAAAATCTGCCTTTTTAAAGGAGGTACTTTTCGCCGTTTCTGTTTTTGAAAACACCTCTTTTATGTTCTCTAAAATCCCTGAATAAGAAGCTGGAGTAACTAACCTATTGCCTGCTAGTTGTTCCTGATCAATCAATACGACTTCTTGAAATTGATCCAATCCATACATAGCAGCACACTCAATTGGTAGCTTCTTTTTCCAGGAAGCATACAGAGCTTCTTTGACAAGACTCGATTTTCCACTTCCAGAAACTCCGGTGATGGCAATCAAATTCTCTGAAGAAAACTCCACATCTATATTCTTCAGGTTATTGGCAAAGACACCTTTTACTCCGAATGGCACTCCCTTTGACCTGATTTTCTTCGACGATATTCTCGCCTTATCATTTAGAAGTTTGTATGTCACTGATTCGGGTTGGTTCTTTATGTCTGCTGATCTCCCCTGAAAAATGACATCCCCTCCTAATTTTCCAGCTGATGGCCCCATTTCTATAAGGTAATCTGCACTGCGAATAAATGTTTCATCATGTTCCACAACCACAACTGTATTTCCATTGGAAATCATCCTCCTCAGCACTTCTATGAGCACTCTTACCTGAGTTTGATCTAGTCCAATGGTCGGTTCGTCCAATACATAGGTAACTCCAAATAAGTGGGTTGATAACTGACCTGCCAGTGTAATTCGTTGTCGTTCCCCACCAGAAAGTGTGCCCACTGCACGGTTTAAACTTAAATAACCCAAACCTAGATCAACAATTGTCTTCAGTGAAGTTTTTACCGATGGAATAACTGCCTGGCCTATTGCCAATATGGTCTTGTTTTCTATATGATCGAGATTCTTCAATAACTTCAAACAGGTCTCAATGCTCATCTGAGATAGCTCATGGATATTTCTACCCAAGAACGTGGTAGACTGAAGGTCATTTTTTAACCTACTTCCTTTACAAAGTGGACACTCAGCCTCGTGCAGTAAGTTTTCAAGATCTTTGATATTCTTATTGTGCAACTTGCGCTGGTACTCATCATCGATATAATTGCAGAAGCCAAGCCACTTAGCTGTTAAAGACTGGGTGCCAGATCTAGACTTGGTATTGAATTCCCATAGAACATCCCATGTCGCTTCACCTGTTCCATACAACAGCGTGTTTTTTATCTCATCTGTTAGATCTTTCCAAGGTTCACTGAGATCCCATTTTTTCTGTTTTGCTACTTCCTGAAGAATTGCCATGAATTGACCATCTGCATCACCATAATACTTCATAGTCTTATTAACAGATAATGCACCGCTAAAAACAGTTTTTTCCGCATTTACAATGATCTTATCTGGATCACATTTAAGTTGTATCCCTAGACCATTGCATTCAGGACAAGCACCTAAATGATGATTAAATGAATAGTGCTGTGCTGTAAATTTTTCACCTTGATACTGAGCAATTCTGGAGTATAAAAGTCTAAATGCATCATAAACTCCAGATAGCGTACCCACTGTGGATCTTTTCGAAGGGCTTCCTCCTTTCCTGTTGATTCCAATGGCAGGCCCCAATCCTGTGTATGAATTCATTTCAGCATCATTATTCTGATGAATAAAACTCCTGTTATATACTGATAAAGATTCAGAAAAGCGTGCAGTTGACTCAGCTAAGAGCGTATCGTATGCCAGAGATGACTTTCCACTTCCAGAGACTCCAGTGATCACTGTGAGCTGATTCTTCGGAATACGGACATCAATATTTTTAAGCGTATGGGTGGTCACACCTTGAAGAACAATATCATCATGTACCGTCTTTTTGGCTTCATCTTTACTCTCAATGTTGGTGAATCTGCTGTGCTCTGGTTTGACCTCTACCTTTCCATGATGAACGAGTTTACCACCACCTTTTCCACTTTTGGGACCTAATTCTATGTGCCAATCGCTCCAACGTATAATTTCTTCATTTTGCTCAATACAAACAATCGTATTTCCTCTCAGTTTAATTCGTTCGAACAGGTTGAGCAAGGATTGAATATCCTCATGATGCAGCCCGATACTAGGCTCTATAATGATATACAGAGCATCTCCTGTATCCTTTTTCTGTAATTGATTCGCAATTTTTATTCGTTGGGCTTCACCACCAGAAAGTGTCGTGGAAGATTGTCCAAGTGTTAAATATCCCAGTCCTATTTCCTTCAATATCTTGAGTCCAGCAAGAAGTTTTTTCTGATCCACAAAGAATGAAATCGCCTCGTTCACTGATAATTTGTACACCTCTGCGATAGAAAGCCCTTTGTAGGTTACTTGAAGGGTCTCCTCGTTAAATCGGTGTCCATTACACGTACCACATATCAAGTCAACGTTTCCTAGGAAGTGCATTCCTATTTGCGTTTTCCCAGCTCCCTGACAAGTCTCGCACCGTCCTCCTTTGTTATTGAAAGAAAAACGTGATTTTGAATAGCCTCTTGATTTTGCTTCTGGTGTGGCTGCATATGTATCGCGGATATGATCAGATATTCCTAAATATGTGGCCGGATTACTTCTCGGTGTTTTTCCAATGGGTGTATGATCGATAAACACATATTTACTAATTGAATCAAGGTTTTGATGCCCATTAAGCTTGGGGACTACCTCCAGTTCTTCCCCTAAATGGTGTTGCACAGCTTTTAACAAGGTTCCTTTCACCAAGCTCGATTTTCCCACTCCTGATTTTCCACTTACAACATTGAATTTCCCCAATTGGAATTCTACATCAATGTCTTTTAAATTATTCTCCTGGCATCCTAATAAGCTAATTGCCTTTTCGTTCTGTGTCGACAGCGAAAGATTCTTCTTCTCAATCGATCCATTCAATGCTCTGTATGTGGGACTCAGCTCTTTTAATTGATCATTCTTTATGAACGTAAGAAGAGAGCCATTAAACAGCAATTCTCCTCCATTCACTCCCGCTCTTGGGCCAATGTCTATAATGTGATCTGCTTTTGAAATTGTATCAAGATCATGCTCAACCACAATGACTGAGTTTCCTTTCTTCACCAGTTCTTTGAAATGGTGAATCATTCGTTGGTTCTCTTCACGATGAAGCCCTATAGAAGGTTCATCGAAAATATACAAGATATCACTTAGCGATACTGATAGTTGATTTGCTACTCGTATCCGCTGGATTTCACTTGCTGAAAGTGATTTTGCAGAACGTTCTAAAGACAAATGGCCCAGCCCCAAATCCTCCAACAAATCGATTTGTTTCTCAATTTTCTGGACTATCTGGTTTCCAACCGTGTTCCAGTCGTTGGCTTTTATCCATCCGTTCAGCTCATTGAGTTCTAACGACCCCAACTCTGCTATCGTCATCTCATTTACCTGAACACTCAGAGCTTCCTTATTGAGTCGTGCTCCCTTACAAACCTCACATTTTACCGAGTGCACATACTTGAGGATATTGGCATTTCGATCTCGCCTAAGAATGTCTGACATAATGGGAATCATCCCTTTGTAATATCCCTCCTCTCGCGGTTTGGCTTTAATTCCCGTCCACTTCAACCGTGATTCTAAACTGTGTTTTCCAAATGGTACTTTGATTTTATTACTACCAAATAAAATCACTTCTCGTTGTTGAGGAGTAAGTTCATTCCATGGTATATCCACCGTGAACCCTTCTGCTTCACACACTTGGTTCAACACATCAATCGTGACCTGCGAGTACATAATATATCCAGTAGGTAAAGTTGGTGCCAAGGCTCCTTCACGGATGGTTCTTTCTGGGAAACAAATGAGTCGATGAAGGTCTATCTTTTCTTCTTTACCAATTCCATTGCAATGCGGGCACTTTCCTCTCTCAGAATTAAACGAAAAGAGTGCTCTTGAAAGCTCAATTGGTAGATTCGATGTTCCTGTCCTTGCAAACAGTAACCGCAACAGATCATGAATATCCGACATTGTTCCGACAGTGGAACGTGCATGCATTCCTGTTGTTCTTTGACCTATAGCAATTACAGGAGAAAGTCCCATTATTTTATCTACATCAGGACGATTTAACTTGCCCATAAACTGCCTTGCAAACGAAGGAAGCGTTTCAAAATACCTCCGCTGCCCTTCCTTAGCGATAACATCAAACACTAGACTCGACTTTCCTGATCCAGAAATTCCTGTAACCACAACGAATTTATTGTGTGGAATGTTCAATGAGATGTTCTTCAGATTATTTGTTCTTGCCCCCTGAATTACAATCTCCCGATCTGCATTTACACTCATGCGGTGAAATTAATGAAATAACATTCTGAGTGGTTGATAGGATGTACACTCTGCAGCGCTTTTAAGTAAAGGGTGTTTTTACGGAAAGTTATAGGAAATTTCCTACAAGAGTTTGGGAAGTTGTTGAAGTACATTGGACGGAAGAAAGCAGCGTTGTATGCTCAATATCAAATTAGTGAGCAGATGGCAGTAGTAAATGAACAACCCCGAGGCAGAGCCGTCGAGGTATCAAAACAAAGTAAGTTGTTCCTGATGCAATTGATGATAATCATTTTCCATACCTTGGTTTCTAACGTATGCTCGAATAACCTCCTCATTTGAATATTGACCAACTGTATTGACATAGAACCCACTTGTCCAAAATTTTCCTCCCCAGAGCATAGCTTTCAATTCTGGATGACGACTAAATAGTTCTTTAGCTGTTATACTTTTTAGCATTCTCACGATTTTCGAAACCGAATAATTTGGAACACTCTGAACTAAAAAATGAACGTGATCCGATTCATAACCTATCTCAATGAACTGAACTTCATAACGCTCGGAAATCTCAACACAGACTATCTTCAAACTCTCTCCTACTGAGTTACTTATCCCCTTCCGTCTATATTTTAACGGAAAAACAAAATGATATAGGAGCAACGTCTTGTTATGACGCTTATGGATATGATCGCTCATAAACCGAAAATACACTTTTACAAAGTGTGATGAAAACCTTTAGGTTTTCAAACTTTCCTCTTAACCCCGAGGCAGAGCCTCGAGGAATTCTATTCATTAATCATCCCAGTTGAATTTTTGAAATAACTCCTTTTGCTTATATCCATTGACCTGAATAAGGTGTATATATCCAGCAATATTTGGGGATATAGTACACTGTTAACTATATATGCTTGTTATCTGCAATGCAAAACAAAATAGATGGGACTTGAAAGCGATATAGAATATCATCAGGGAATTGTCGCCTTTATTGATATTCTAGGCTTCAAAGAGATTGTCAGAAAATCCGAAAGAAGTCCGAAAAATTTAAAGACAATCTATCAGTCTCTTGAATTTCTTAAAGGGCGAGAAATTCCTGAAAATTGGAATCTACAACTTGTTGAGTTAGAAGAGGACACTCAGAAAAAGGGATTGGCGGAATTTGACATCTCAGAACGGACTCAATCCTCAGCCTTTTCTGATTCTATCGTTGTCTCAGTATTTGTAAATGAAAAGAACATAAATGCGTCATTATCGACCTTAATCGCCAACCTTGCATTTGTAGGCAGCAAGCTAATGATGGATGGGATTCTAATACGAGGAGGAATCACACTGGGCAAAATAATACACACTGAAACAGGGATTGTGTTTGGACAGGGACTAATTGATGCTTATCACTTAGAATCTAGAGCTGCCAAGTTTCCACGAATAATACTATCTGACAAGTTAATATCAAAACTCAACTATCCGTTGGATACAAAGCACAATAGATTCCCTTATCATCAGTATTTAAAGAGATTTTCTGATGGATGTGTAGGACTTCATCAACTAATGTACTTCGAGGTGCTTCAATCATGGGAAGAGATGAGCAAACGTAGATTGACATCGAGTCTTAGGAAGATCAAAAAGACAATTCTCAATGGACTGGATTCAAGTTTCGAATTTCCTGACGTACATTCCAAATTCGTTTGGCTTAAAGACGAGTACGAGGAACTGTTGATACTTGATGCTGATAAACCTCCTCTTTATAATCTAGAATTTGGGCACAACATCCACTATGGGGAAACAGACAGAATAATAAACAAATCAAAAAGAAAATAACAACGATTGTCTGTAAACCAGACCAATAAATTTAACCATTGAGGAGAAAAACGGAATTTGGGATTTGTAAACAGGAAGGCAAACTGACATTTGAACATGTTCCTCCGCGTGCGGCATTCAACAAGCAAACCGCCTACAAGAATGTACCTCAAGATGAAATTTTTGAAAGCGAGGAATTAATTGACTTCAATCCAAAAGGGCAAACACTTCAAGGTGGAATTGGCTATCACTCACTCTGTTCAAGATGCAATGGTTTTCTAGGAAAACAATATGTAAATCCATTCCTTGAATTTGTCAGGGCTGGAAGTCAGGCGAATCAGATAGTTGGGAATGAGAATAATCTCATGTCTTTCGCAAAAGTGAATCCTAAAAGATTTATCAAACAAGTGATATCAATGTTCATTTCTATGAATGAACCAAGCTTTACTGAGTCTTATCCAGAATTACTGGAGATAGTTAAAAACCCAGAATCTTCAGATCTACCAAGTCGGTATCAGATTTATCTCTACCTTAATGATGAAGGAGATTACAGGTATATGCCGATTTCATTTACTAATACGGACGGAGTGGTTTGCGAATTGTCTTTCCCACCATTCGGATATGTCCTGAACATAGACAATGACAAGACACTAGGTAAACTCACCGAAATAACCAGTATGAAGGATTGTCCCGATGCTGAATTACCTGAGATAGGATTGAAGATTATGAAATTGCCGACATACTTATGGATTCCTTTAGATTATAAGACAAAAGAAGAGGTGCGAGAAATTGAGAAACGAAAAAAGCAGATAACAACGAGTAATAGAAAATGACGCGCGCAAAGCCGCCCGCTGGCCTAAAGAATATAGGCCTTTGCCTTTGTCACTTTCCATACTCTTGGTACGTTGTGCAACATTAAAAATTTAAGCATATGGAATTTGATACTACACGAAAAAAATTCATGGAATTTGTTGGAAAAGAAAAATACATAGAGTTCGTATTGACGCTCTATGAAACATTTCCTTTACGAGATAAGTTGTTTTTCTGGCAAGAACAATTATTGAAAAAGTTTTCAAATGAATTCAATCTTCGAACAATTGAATTCAATGAATTATACTCCATTTTTAATAATTGCCCAATTCATGACAACGTGTTGAAAGAAGGTGTTGTGCCGATTATAGACGGAAATACCTATAAACCAGTTTTACCTTATGAAAAGGAAAAAGAAATTTATCCAATGGCGAATGATATCGCACCAAGGAATCTTGAAATGATGGATTATCCTGAAAGTGTTGAAGTCTTTTATTGCCCTCAATGTCGCACAGAAAAACAAACGATTTAAAAAAACAATTAAAACGATTGCACAAACGTTAAAATTAATGGCGCGAAAAGCGCCACATAATTTTAGCGCAGTCGTTAGCCACAATTCAGCACGCTTCTAAATGATAGAATTTGACTTAGAAAAATATGCTCCGAAGAGAGTGGAGCGGATACACGGGAAGAAAAAGTATTTGTGCAAAGTCAGGAAATCCTTCGTACAAGTCACCCCTGAAGAAAAAGTTAGGCAGGCATTTTTGAATTTTCTAATTGATGAGAAGAAATTCCCTTTGCACTCCATCAAAGTGGAAGAGTCGATAGCCCATTACCAAAAAGGGAGCTTGAAACGAATCGACATTTTAGTTTTAGACCATGACAACGCTCCATTCATTATCTATGAGTGCAAAAACATAAATGAGGCAATCACTGATGATGTAATCAATCAAGGTATCGGATATTTTGACCAGATTGATACTGCTGAATATTTAGGCTTCGTAAATGGTCTAGAAGTTAGGTTGGCACACATTCCTTTGGACGATTCTATAGAAGTAGCCATACTACTTGAGCATCCAAACTATGAAACACTTTCTCTCGGAGGTGATATTGAAGTAGGAACATGGATAAAGGCTGACTACAAGAGGAATTCTTGGAAATTGCCTAGAATGTCCGCAGCCGTTAATGAGCTAGTAGACCAAGGAATTATTGGTGAAAAAACAGATGAGCGATTTCACTCATTCATTGTCAACATAGATGGATGGTTGATGGATGAGGAAGATGTACTTGAAGGCCAAGACGAACTTGAGGACTTTGGTCTAAAGCACACGAAATTTGGGAATGCGGGTGGAGGTTTCTTCACTAGCTACTATCGTTCATTCCTCTTGACTGATATGCCAAATAAACCAATAGTCTGTATTACACTGACGAGCATGGGTACAGTGAAATCGGGGTTCGGAACTTCTCTTTACGTTGGAATTGAAAGTGATGATGAAAAACACTCTTGCCTTCAATTACGAATTGGAAATTCAATTACAATCAAAGAGGGGTTTGCAGAAGTGTGGCATAGTGGAGCGATAACGGTTGGAAGATTAGGCGCAGCCAAACGAAAGGATATGATAGAATTTGTAGCGGGACGAGCACCTCAATTAGTTAGGGATGGTAAAGTGTATCTCGGAAAATTCTATCTTTCTGAAGACATTAAATCGAATCAGTCCCAAACGAAGAAATTCTTATCGAACCTCACTAAATACGCAGGGCAAAAGCATTTAAACCATTAGACATTATTACGACTCATTTAGTATAGGTCAAATTATTCTTTTTTGACAATGCAAAAAGTTAGTTTATATGTCTAAAACCAATGCTTTGACTTTTTGAGTCCAACGAAAAGAAAGCTATAGTAATTCAGTTATAATAATGTCTATTACCTTTATTTTGTTCTTAATTTTTTAATTTTCAATCAGTAGTATTTTTGAAAAGCGTTTTTTTCATTCGAAAAAGATGGATAGAAAAACCACGTTTTCTAATACAAATTCACTTTCCTGTTTTTTCTCTGCTCTAAAAGACCCAAGGCGAATAGATGCGGGAAATTACCACCATTCTTTGAGCGACATATTGCTATTGGTTATAACAGGGATAATGTGTGGCTGTGATAAATGGGAGACCATACACATTTTTGGTAAAAGTCAATATTACTGGCTTAAGCAGTATGGAAACTTTGATGCTGGTATTCCATCGATAGATACTATGCGAAGAGTCTTTTCAGCTCTTGATTCTGAGAATTTCAATGATTGTTTTATCTCTTGGATTAATCATTTGTGTGTGAAAACAAAAGGAGAAGTTATAGCTCTTGATGGTAAAACAGTGAGGGGCGGTAAGTTTGACGGAATAACAACCCCTCATATTGTTTCTGCCTTTGCATCAGAGAATCAACTGTGTCTGGGTCAATTGAAAGTGAATGAAAAAAGCAATGAAATTACTGCAATACCTGCATTATTAGAATTGTTAGATATAAAGGGTAATACAATTACCATTGATGCAATGGGGTGTCAAACAAAGATTGTAAGTCAAATTGTGAAAAGTGAAGCCAATTATATTATTGCAGTTAAAGGAAATCAACCTGCTTTGGCTAGTAATATTCAAGATACAGTTGTATTGACAAATCCTGATAGTGTTGATGTTGAAGATGATTTCGGACACGGAAGAATAGAAAAAAGAACTTGTGAAGTTTTTACTAACTTGAAACACATAGAAAACCCTAATAAATGGGAAAATTTAATTTCGGTAGTGAAGATAACATCAGAAGTTACTCAAAAAGCAACCGGAATAATGACAACAGATGAACGGTTTTTCATTAGTGATTTGTCATCTGCAAGAGCAATTAACAATGGGGTTCGAAAACATTGGTCAGTTGAAAATAATTTACATTGGAGCCTCGATGTGACATTTCAAGAAGACTTTTCTAAAAAAAGAATAGGGTATCAAGTGGAAAACTTTAATATCCTATTAAAAATTGTATTAACAGTTTTAAAAAAAGAAAGCTCAGCTAAAATTAGCTTGAAAAACAAGAGAATGAAAGCGGCTTTTGACACAGACTATAGAAATTTATTAATGAGTACAGCTGTTTTTTAAATGCTTTTGCCCTGACTAAATACGCTGTGTTACGAGACAAATTTAGAAACGAAAGGAAAAAAGTGGCTAACAACACATGATAGAACAGATCCACGCAAAGCCTGCACACGGCCTTCAAAAAGATAAGGCCTCTTCCGAGACCCGTTCCATATGCCAGGTACGTTAGAGGCAATGTTGCTCGTGAGAATTGGAGTAGTGACCCAGAGTAGTCCAAACACACTTCTTTTAAGGTTGACTAAATCCTCACTGGATGCGAAAAAAAGGAATGGCATCTCAATTGGAACTGATATCATATTTTAGATTAAATTTCTGAACCACAACCAACAAAAAATTCATCAATGTTAAAAATGATTATTATTTTAGTCCTTACCTGGCCTCTGCTCTCTACCGGTCAATGGATCCAACAAGGAAACGACATCGATGGTGAAGCTGAATCAGATCAGTCAGGCTGGGCCATCAGTTTAAATGCTAACGGCGACGTAGTAGCCATAGGTGGACGATACAATGACGCAGGCGGAAGCGCTTCAGGTCATGCGAGAGTGTATGAAATGCAATCTGATTCCTGGGTGCAAATCGGACAGGATATTGATGGCATAGAAACCAGTGATAGATTTGGATTTTCAATCAGTGTAAGCGCAGATGGAGATGTAGTAGCTATCGGTGCCCCCGATAATAATAGCAATGGTTTTGAAGCTGGGCACGTTAGAGTGTTTCAACTTGAGTTAAATAACTGGGTGCAAATCGGCAATGAAACCATAGGCACAGCATGGGGTGATCATGCAGGACATGCCGTAAGCTTAAGTGATGATGGAATGCGCCTTGCTATAGGAGCTCCGGATGCCATCGTTGTAGAAAACGTAGGAAGTAATTATGGCCAAGTTCGGGTCTATGAGAATCAAAATGATACTTGGGTGCAGATAGGCGGTGAAATGATTGGTGAAAATCCAGAAGATAATTCAGGATTTTCAGTGAGTCTAAATGAAGATGGTAGCATTGTGGCTATTGGTGCACCTGTTAATGGAGGAACAGGAATAAGTGCAGGGCATGTAAGGGTTTATAAGGAAATGTCAGGAGTCTGGGAACAAATAGGAGAAGATATCGATGGAGGCCAAGAGTATTACAAGTCAGGTAGCTCTATTGCTCTTAATAATGAAGGAAATATACTTGCTATTGGTGCCATTGATAGTAATAACTCTGGGAGTGCACGGGTTTATGAAAATCAAAATGACACTTGGGTGCAGATAGGCGATGATATTGTAGGGGAAGACACTAATGATGACTTTGGCTTTTCCATAAGTATAAATGCATCGGGAGATATTATTGCGGTGGGTGCACCATTCAATAACGGAACTGCGAGTGATGCTGGCCATGTGCGTGTGTATCAAAACCAAAATAGTGAGTGGCTGCAATTAGGAGATGATCTTGATGGGGAGGTTTTGAGTGACCGTTCAGGAACCTCGGTCAGCTTAAATGCTGATGGAAGTATTGTGGCTAGCGGTGCCCACCTCAATGACGGGAATGGCACATCATCTGGCCATGTACGGGTATTTGCCAATTCGAATACCGTAGGCATACGCGATATACAGTATGAGCCCAGTTTTTCGCTTTATCCAAATCCGAATACAGGGCATTTTATTGTGAAATCAGAAACTCAGAAACCTGTAATGAGCTTCGAAGTACTTGATATGACAGGTCGTATTCTCGACTCATCGCTATCTGCATCCCATAACAGGATCAGTAATACATCTTTTGAAATAACCTTGGGTATACCTGATGGATTTTACCTCCTCAGGATGGAGCTAGACGATGGAAATATGGAGAGCATTAGGCTTAAAATTGCTCACTAATAAATTATAAGTCGAGATGCTTGCGCAGAATCTTGTTTCTTATTCTTCGAATTCATGTCAGAGCAGCTAAACGATTGAAGTTCTCTTTTCCTGATATGAAATCATGGCGGCTTTCGGCACACAACGCTTCATATTCGGAACGTTATCTGGGATTATAAAAACCCAGTTTTGATTAGATTTTATATATGAATTGTAATGATGGAGGCAAGATATTTTGTTTTGGAAAAAGCTTTAATAGTTGAACAGGAGCTCTCTTTGCTCATTAAGAGCATGTTTAGAATTTACAACAGGGAAACTAAAACTTTGGATAGTAAAAGTTCAAACTTGTCTTATAAATCAAAAGTGGATTTGCTCTATGATATGAATGAGTTAAACCCAATAGAGTATAACCAATTTATAGCACTAGGGGAAATACGAAATAAATTTGTTCATGTAAAGGAAGTTGATTCTTTCGATAAGCTTCCAAAGAATAACATTAATTATTTATTTAAGGAATTCCCTTGCGAAATTGACCAAGAGGAAAATCTAAAATTGAGATCTGGTTTCAATAAGTTGCAATCAAATGTGCTCGTCAAATTAGAAATGCTAAAAGTGGAATACAACGCTGGACGTAGTGTTGATTTCGAGAAATACAGGGCGCATAAACTATTCAAACAGATAGATGAAATACTTGAAAACACTCGAAAATCATTTGAGTCTTGTCAGAAGAATAATGATTTTGGACTAATAGAAAACGTTGAATCCAAGAATGATATTCAAATTTTTATTGAAATGTTAAAGACTCAATTTAATTCAGAATCAATTAAAATTAGTCTAGAACTTCCAGCTGAAGAATATGTACGAAAAGTTCATTCTCGGAAACGAGAAATATTTAATAATCCCAAATAACGATCCTCGAACAACAGCTCCTCGCGAAGTTTTCACTCCATTTTCAATCAATAGGTGTTGATGCAACCTATCGGAGAAACGGCTGTCTTTGGAATAAAGAAAATGAAATTAATTGTTCAACTATTATTGCTGTCCATGCTATTGATCTCTTCAAAAGCCCAGGAAAAAACGAAGATTTATCTTATTCCAGGACAAGGGTCTGATGAAAGAATATTTTCAAAACTCACCTTTCCTGAGAGCTATGAACTGGTCCATATCGACTATCTCATTCCCCATGAATCTGAAACTCTTAAAGAATACGCAGAGAGGCTTTCTGGTCAGATTGAAGAAGAGGATCACTTTGTTTTAGTCGGTGTTTCTTTAGGAGGAATGATCGCCACGGAAATAGCAGAATTTAAAAATCCCGAACAGGTCATCATCATTTCAAGTGCCAAGAATTCTGAGGAACTACCTGATAGATACACACTTCAACAGGAACTCCCCTTCTACAAATTAGTAGGGCCAAAGCTATCTAAAAGTGGGGCTAAAGTGCTTCAAACAATAGTTGAGCCGGATAGTAAAAATGAGAAGGAGCTATTCCAATCGATGCTCGACGAAAAAGACCCTGTCTTCTTGAAACGCACCATTGAAATGATCATCAATTGGGAAAAAACAACCTACTCCGAAGATATCATTC
Organism: Flavobacteriales bacterium; assembly: GCA_965224545.1. GTDB lineage: Bacteria > Bacteroidota > Bacteroidia > Flavobacteriales_D > Sanyastnellaceae > ASP10-05a. Next base: position 338,400 of record CBDCZM010000002.1, read on the forward strand.
ACATTCACGGAAACAAGGATAGAACTCTTCCTATCAGAAACGTCAAATACACTCATCTCATAGAAGAAGGTTCTCACATGATGACATTGACTCAGCCTGATGAAATATCGCAATTGCTGACAGAAATATTAGGGCAGTGATCTTTTGACTACGGTGAAATTGATGGCACGAAAAGGCAGGGCAAAAGCATTTAAAAAACAGCTGTACTCATTAATAAATTTCTATAGTCTGTGTCAAAAGCCGCTTTCATTCTCTTGTTTTTCAAGCTAATTTTAGCTGAGCTTTCTTTTTTTAAAACTGTTAATACAATTTTTAATAGGATATTAAAGTTTTCCACTTGATACCCTATTCTTTTTTTAGAAAAGTCTTCTTGAAATGTCACATCGAGGCTCCAATGTAAATTATTTTCAACTGACCAATGTTTTCGAACCCCATTGTTAATTGCTCTTGCAGATGACAAATCACTAATGAAAAACCGTTCATCTGTTGTCATTATTCCGGTTGCTTTTTGAGTAACTTCTGATGTTATCTTCACTACCGAAATTAAATTTTCCCATTTATTAGGGTTTTCTATGTGTTTCAAGTTAGTAAAAACTTCACAAGTTCTTTTTTCTATTCTTCCGTGTCCGAAATCATCTTCAACATCAACACTATCAGGATTTGTCAATACAACTGTATCTTGAATATTACTAGCCAAAGCAGGTTGATTTCCTTTAACTGCAATAATATAATTGGCTTCACTTTTCACAATTTGACTTACAATCTTTGTTTGACACCCCATTGCATCAATGGTAATTGTATTACCCTTTATATCTAACAATTCTAATAATGCAGGTATTGCAGTAATTTCATTGCTTTTTTCATTCACTTTCAATTGACCCAGACACAGTTGATTCTCTGATGCAAAGGCAGAAACAATATGAGGGGTTGTTATTCCGTCAAACTTACCGCCCCTCACTGTTTTACCATCAAGAGCTATAACTTCTCCTTTTGTTTTCACACACAAATGATTAATCCAAGAGATAAAACAATCATTGAAATTCTCAGAATCAAGAGCTGAAAAGACTCTTCGCATAGTATCTATCGATGGAATACCAGCATCAAAGTTTCCATACTGCTTAAGCCAGTAATATTGACTTTTACCAAAAATGTGTATGGTCTCCCATTTATCACAGCCACACATTATCCCTGTTATAACCAATAGCAATATGTCGCTCAAAGAATGGTGGTAATTTCCCGCATCTATTCGCCTTGGGTCTTTTAGAGCAGAGAAAAAACAGGAAAGTGAATTTGTATTAGAAAACGTGGTTTTTCTATCCATCTTTTTCGAATGAAAAAAACGCTTTTCAAAAATACTACTGATTGAAAATTAAAAAATTAAGAACAAAATAAAGGTAATAGACATTATTATAACTGAATTACTATAGCTTTCTTTTCGTTGGACTCAAAAAGTCAAAGCATTGGTTTTAGACATATAAACTAACTTTTTGCATTGTCAAAAAAGAATAATTTGACCTATACTAAATGAGTCGTAATAATGTCTAATGGTTTAAATGCTTTTGCCCTGCACGAAAAGGCCACCTAACAAGGGGAATGATGTAGGAAAACAGTCATCATTCCCTAACATTTTTGACCTAATGCCAGAAATCAAGTCTACTCAATATGATATTCAATCAATTTCCTTGTTGCCAGCGAAGGTACCTGAAGGCTAAAGCCATATGTCCTACTAACTTCACCGATGTTCTTTCCAAATCTCGAATAGTTAATATAGTCGAAGTCATCAAACCCTATAAGGTTTGTGCTTTTAAGATAAAACTGATTCAAATCCAGCTCTCCGCCATAGTCCCAATAATCATTGAAGCAGTCATTCATTTGAGTAGAAAAGGTGAACGAACCAAGGTTAAAAACTTCCATAAATTCAGGCTCAACGTTATATATACTTTTTCTGAAGTCATAAATTACGTTTCCGTTTGGAGAATAAACCATACTATCAATTTCTGCTAGTTTGAATATCCCATTTGTATCGGATACAAAGGAAAATTCAAAATGGTCTTCTCCATAAAAAGTACCATCATAAACTGCATAGGTAACTGAATCAATTTCTTCAAGAGAAGTAATTCTTATCGTGTCAAAAAGATTTAAACTAGGACCACTATTTATTTCGAACCATTCATATATCCAATAACTCCCCACAGTCATTGGAAGAAATTTAGTTGTAACATCTTCGCAAATAGTTACAGGTTCATCCTTTTTACAGCTGAAAGTCAACAAAACGATGATTACAAATAGAAATATTTTCATAAAATATAGGATTGTCCTTTTATATTCCAAACAAACTAGTGTTAAGTTAATTATTAATTGACGGATATAGTTTTCTTAATTTCACTCTTGATTCTTTTGTTGTGAATTGCCATTTTATAGTGCCTTCTTTATTATTTCTATGGTTCTGCCAAGCTTTGACCTCTTCCTTTACTTTTTCTATGGTATCTATATGCCTGTTTAAACATTGACCATTTAGTACATGTAACTCAATCTCTGCCATATTGAGCCAACTTCCATGTTTAGGTGTATAGATAAACTCAAACCTATCCCATAGCCTTTTAGCTTCTTTAGGCTCAAATGTTTCATAAAATGCAGAAGCGACATGGGTATTAAAATTATCCATTACCAAGGTTATCTTATTTGATTTTGGGTAGTACTCATCAGCTATTCTCTTTATAAACTTTGCCCAATCCTTTTTAGTCTTAAACTTTGTTATTTCAACGATCCGTTTTCCTTTTAAAGGTTCATTTGCCATGAATATATTAACCATTCCGTGTCTGAGATATTCGTAATCTACTCGAGCATCTTGACCTGGTTTAATTGGTGTTGAAGGTTGTGCTGATGAAATTAATTGTTTGGGGGATTCATCCATGCAAATTACTGGGTAATCAATATCATAAGGTCTTTTGTAAACATCTAAAACTCTTTCCATGTTAGCCACAAATTCGCTGTTTTTATTTGGAGGAATTACCCAGCCACGGACTTTCCAAGGTTTAAGTTCATTTTTTTTAAAACATTCCCTACCGAAACATGAGAAATACTTTCTACATAATTTAATTCTACCATCTTATCTGATAATAAGCGTAATGACCATTTAGAAAAACCCTTTGGGGGTTCACTGCAACATAATTGCACAATCTTAGCCTCTACATCTCCATCTATCTTTACATCATATATTCGCGAACTCTCACGTCTCTCAAGCACCGCTTCAAATCCTTCTTCAATAAATCTCTTTTTTACCCTATCTATTGTGCGCATCCCTACTTTTAATACTTTACTGATTTGCGCATTAGTTACCTTCTCTGAGTAATCTCCAACATCGCAATTTAATAGTATGTAAGCCGTACGATACGTCTTTGTGCTATGAGATCCTTTATTAATTATTGCCCGAAGCCTAATAACCTCCTCTTGACTTAGTTTGATCCTGTATCTCATCATTTTTTTAATGAAAATACGAAAATATTACGTCATAGTAAACTTAACTTAACACTAGTGTTAAGTTAATTATTAATTGACGGATATAGTTTTCTTAATTTCACTCTTGATTCTTTTGTTGTGAATTGCCATTTTATAGTGCCTTCTTTATTATTTCTATGGTTCTGCCAAGCTTTGACCTCTTCCTTTACTTTTTCTATGGTATCTATATGCCTGTTTAAACATTGACCATTTAGTACATGTAACTCAATCTCTGCCATATTGAGCCAACTTCCATGTTTAGGTGTATAGATAAACTCAAACCTATCCCATAGCCTTTTAGCTTCTTTAGGCTCAAATGTTTCATAAAATGCAGAAGCGACATGGGTATTAAAATTATCCATTACCAAGGTTATCTTATTTGATTTTGGGTAGTACTCATCAGCTATTCTCTTTATAAACTTTGCCCAATCCTTTTTAGTCTTAAACTTTGTTATTTCAACGATCCGTTTTCCTTTTAAAGGTTCATTTGCCATGAATATATTAACCATTCCGTGTCTGAGATATTCGTAATCTACTCGAGCATCTTGACCTGGTTTAATTGGTGTTGAAGGTTGTGCTGATGAAATTAATTGTTTGGGGGATTCATCCATGCAAATTACTGGGTAATCAATATCATAAGGTCTTTTGTAAACATCTAAAACTCTTTCCATGTTAGCCACAAATTCGCTGTTTTTATTTGGAGGAATTACCCAGCCACGGACTTTCCAAGGTTTAAGTTCATTTTTTTTAAAACATTCCCTACCGAAACATGAGAAATACTTTCTACATAATTTAATTCTACCATCTTATCTGATAATAAGCGTAATGACCATTTAGAAAAACCCTTTGGGGGTTCACTGCAACATAATTGCACAATCTTAGCCTCTACATCTCCATCTATCTTTACATCATATATTCGCGAACTCTCACGTCTCTCAAGCACCGCTTCAAATCCTTCTTCAATAAATCTCTTTTTTACCCTATCTATTGTGCGCATCCCTACTTTTAATACTTTACTGATTTGCGCATTAGTTACCTTCTCTGAGTAATCTCCAACATCGCAATTTAATAGTATGTAAGCCGTACGATACGTCTTTGTGCTATGAGATCCTTTATTAATTATTGCCCGAAGCCTAATAACCTCCTCTTGACTTAGTTTGATCCTGTATCTCATCATTTTTTTAATGAAAATACGAAAATATTACGTCATAGTAAACTTAACTTAACACTAGTCTAACCTAAGACTCAAGTTGATTAATATAGCTAATGTATCTTTTTTGATTAAAGAGTCCAATGCTCAATTTATAGAATGTACCGTCAGCTTTATAAACTGTCACTATTTCTTTGTAGAATTAAAAGTCACCTCGATCGTGTAGACATATTTCTTCGTCCACCGCTATTGGGTAGTGCCTCAAACGAGGTCACGGGATTGAAATTGTAGCTTAAACATTTAATAATCACAATTGGTTATTGGTGCTGACAGAAATATTGGGACAGTGATCTATTGAATACGATGGAGTCGATGGTACAAAAAAAGCCACCTAGTTAGGTGGCTTTCATTATTTCTTTTGTCAAATTCTTAATGGCGTTTCTTAAAAGCTTTTAGACCTTTCTTTAAGAAAACTTTGAAGTCATCAGGATCTCCTGAACCATAGCCTATTCCTTCAGGGATGATTAGTGTCCCATTTTCATCTTCAAATGCATAAAAAGGTTGGGCTAGTGTATTATGGTTTAATGCTTGCTTTAATTTCCATTCATCGCCCACGTTTTTAATTTTTAACTTACTTCCTCCCTTAAGATTTTCTGTCCTCTTCTTATCATCCGGAATTTTCCCTAGATCATCTGTATACAAGGAAACCAATATGACTTCATCCCTTAAAATCTCAGCTATCTCAGGAACTACCCAGACGTTCTCCTCCATCCTTCTGCAATTAACGCAAGTCCAGCCCGTATAATCTACAAGAACAGGTTTGCCTTCAGCTTTGGCTGCCTCTTGAGCTTTGGCTAGTTTATTTTTGAATCTAGGCTCTACATGTAAAGAGGAATGACCTCCTCCGCCACTAAATGATCCAGCAGACTCTGCATAGAAAGTTGGTGGTGGGAATCCGGCTATCATTTTTAAAGGTGCGCCCCACATCCCCGGCAGCAAATAAATAGTCATTATGAAAAAAATGAAAGCAAATAAGAACCTTGGGATACTTAACATTTCAAAAGGGGAATCATGAGGAAATCTTAACTTTCCAAATAGATAAAGTGTTATGATCGCTGACACAGCCACCCAAATAGCTATGAAAAGCTCCCTTGTCAAGAATTCCCATTGTAGAATTAAATCTGCATTTGAGAGGAATTTAAATGCAAATCCAATTTCAAGCAGTCCTAAAACCACTTTCACGACATTAAGCCATCCACCAGATTGTGGCATAGAATTCAGCCAACTTGGAAATATAGCAAATAGAGCAAACGGAATAGACAAAGCAAGCGAAAAACCAAACATAACAGCAGCGGGACCTAACAAACCTCCACTAGCTGCCCCTGCTAACGCGGAACCAATAATTGGTCCTGTGCATGAAAACGAAACTATCGCAAGGGTAGCAGCCATAAAAAAAATCCCTACAAGCCCTCCTTTATCAGCTGCACTATCTGCCTTATTCGCCCATGAAGCTGGTAGTGTTATTTCAAATGCTCCCAGAAAAGACAATCCGAAAACAATCAGCAGCGCAAACATAAACAGGTTAAATACATAATGCACTGATAATGCATACATCGCATCAGGGCCAAACAAATAGCTAATCAATAGACCCAATCCAGTGTAAATGAAGATTATGAAAAAAGCATAAATCAAGGCATTTTTAATTCCTTGAACTCGTGTTTTACTCTGCTTAGTAAAGAAACTAACAGTCATAGGGATAAGTGGAAAAACACAGGGGGTAAGTAACGCTAAAAACCCTGCTATTACTCCAAATACAAATAAACCCCATGCTGAGTCAGGAACTTTATCCCCTCCCTCATCTCCAGTCGAATTATCTTCACCTGTGGTTCCGTGCCCACCATTATTTTCATCAGACTCATGAGATTCCTCTCTCACAGGCTCAGGGCACATTTCAAAGTTGCTAGGCTTCTCTGTTGCAATTGATAAATCAATATCGAAGTCTACATCCTTTGGAGGAAGGCACTTACTTTCATCACAGACCATGTAGGAAAGGAAACCTGTGATATTAGTAACCGTATCTGAGTTCAGTTTAATTTTCTGCCACCAATTAACAGTTCCTTCGAAGTATGCGAGTTCCATCTCAAAGTTTGGATCATACTCTGTAATAGTAGCATTTGTGCATTCCATGACACTATCAATCTTTGACCACCCCTGACTTTCGGTAAAGCTGAACCACGTTGGAAGGGGACCATCCATACTACTCAAATACTGAGAGTACGTATGCCAATGATCTTCTATAACCGAAGTAAAAACCAGTTCGTATTCTGACTCTCCCGTTTTAAACGCCTGCCATTCCCATTTTACAGGATCCTCTATTTGAGCGAATGCTGCCGAAACACTTAGATAGGAAACCAACAATAAAATTAAACCTTTGAATCTTAAACTCATTTTTCTGATTTTTTCGAACACTAAATATACGTACAAAAAGGAGCAAAGTTCTTTTGCTTTTAATTGGCAAATTGGATTTTCATGACAGTGGTATTTCCTGATTTTCTTTCAACCCGAAATGAGCTTTAGCCCAATAAACTACAGCATAAAGTATCGGTGTGTCTAACAAAGCCACAACTACCTTGAACAAGAATCCCGCCCAGAGGTATGGCCAAAAATTCACCCATTCTATTTCTCCTGCTTGACAAAGTACTAGCAACACTACAGACGTATCAATTAATTGGGAAGGGATGGTAGAGAAATTATTCCGCAACCACAGCATCTTTCCCTTTGTCAGTCTTTTCCAAAAATGGAAAATCCGAACATCGATAAATTGAGCAATCAAGTAGGCCAACATCGAACTCGTAATGGCAGCTCCAGTATTTCCAAATACCTGTGAAAACAACTCATCCCCAACCGGAGAACCGTCTATTGCATTTACGTGATTAGAGATAGTCACTAAACCAAGAATAAATAAACTCACAATGACACCAGAAAGCACTACTTGATTTGCACGCCGTCTGCCAAATAATTCTGAAATTAAATCGGTAGCCAAAAAGGTCACTGGGTAGGCGATTATTCCGACACTTACGACCAAGGAAAAATCATCAGTTTGCGAACTATAGTAGCTAAAAAATTTCTTGAAAATCAAGTTGCAAGCCACAAGACTGGAAATGAAAACCCCACTCAGAATTAGGAACAGCTGAACTGCCTGTTCTTTCTTTTTTGCATCCATTTTTAAGCGGTTATAAGCATTTTTAACAATTCTCTTGATTCTCCTTCAATCTTCAATTTGTCTGATATTCTCATTCCTACAATCCAAATTATCTCTCCTTCAGACTGCATTACTAAAATCTTCTTCTTAGCAGTCATGGACACCTTATTTTGGATCAGAAAATCACTCACCTTCTGCCTGCCATCCATTCCAAAAGGCTGAAAAGAATCTCCTGCTTTCCAGACACGAACAGTCAGTGGCCATTGGATTTGTTTAGGATCAATATGAATGGTTTCGTTATTCGTGACCAAACTGTCAGGAAAGGGCACCTTGGAAACCATGAGTTTTCCCTCAAGAAGCTCATAAGTACCTTCATCTGTGATCTTCAGGATAAATTCCTCTTCCCCTATACGCTTTCTTTTCTCAAAAACCAGCTCTTCTCGATCTTTCCAAATAATGTAATCATTCGATTCAACCCGCCTTCCAGGCAAAGAGCTAATTAGGCCAAAAACCTCAGTTGTAAGGTTCTGTTCCACCCCTATAATCTGAAGCATGTAGTGGACAATCAATTCGGCATACGGCAGTTTGCCCCAGTTAGAAAGTCGAAGCTTTAATACTGAGTCAGACTCTAAACTATTGGAATCCCATAACTTTTTAGCATGATCCAAAATCAATTGATCTGCTTGACGAGTTATTTTGCTGAAGTCTGAAAAATGAGATATAACGTTTTGATTTACAATTGATAACTCTGGAATTATCTGATTTCGGATTCGATTTCTGGCATATTTAATAGAAAAATTGGACTTGTCTTGCCGAAATCTCACTCCTTCCAAAGCGGCATGCAATTCAATCTCTGCTTTAGAAGTGTTTAACAGAGGCCGAATCAAACTGCCATTTATCAATCGCATTCCAGATGCACCAGCCATTCCAGCTCCCCTAGAAAGATTGAAAAGTAACGTTTCCGCTTGATCCCCTTGATGATGTGCAGTGGCTATTTTTTGCAAGTCATTTTCCTGACATAACTTATCAAACCACCTATACCTGAGTTGTCTTGCCTGCTCTTGTATACCAGAAGAGTCTTGAAGATTCGCATCCAATTTGTGACATTCAATAGAATTAGCTTTACAATAATCAGTCACCAACTGCTCATCCAAATCTGAGTCTTCACCCCGTAAATGATAATTCACATGAGCTACTTGGAGAGAAATGTTCAGACATTTCAGCACGTGCAACAAGACCATGGAATCTACTCCCCCACTCACTGCTACTAGCACAGAATCATCCATACCAACTAGGCCATGCGCTTTGATTATTTTTCCTATGTGATTAGTCAAACTCATAAATTGCCTTCTTAAGAGCGGCAGCCTTTAGCAAGCATTCTCTGTATTCAGATTCAGGATCTGATTTGGCAGTAATCGCACCCCCGGCCATTAATGAAAGATACTTTTTTCTGGCGTTGTACAACAGAGTGCGTATTACCACATTAAACGTAAAGTCTCCTTCTGGTGTGAAATAACCAATGGCTCCGCTATATAAACCTCTTTTGCTATCCTCGTGCGACTCAATTAGGTTCATAGCACTGATTTTTGGTGCACCAGTCATGGAACCCATCGGAAAACTAGCTCTCAATACGTCGACAGGGCTCATTTCATCTTGAAGTTCACATGTTACCGTGCTGATCATATGATGAACTGTATCAAACGAATAAATTCCACACAGTTCCTCGACACTCACAGAGTCTTTCTTCGCAATTCTCGAAAGGTCGTTTCTTACCAAATCAACGATCATTACATTTTCAGAGCGCTCTTTTAAATCAGATCTAAGCTCTTGTTTTAGTCGCTCATCTTCCTTAAAATCTTCTCCCCTTTTTCTGGTTCCCTTTATAGGTTTAGATGTTAACCGACTTCCATATTTTTCAAGATATAACTCTGGGCTGCAAGAAATAGCACAGATTTCACCATGTTGAAAATAGACAGAATAGGGTGCTTTGGTGAGCTCGTTTGCTGCCCAGTATGTGGCAAATGGGGCTAGCTCAACCTCATCTTTGAAAAATTCCACGCAATAATTTGCCTCGTAGATATCTCCTCGCTGAATATGTTCCAGTAAACTTTCCACTTTTGAGAGATAAACTGATTTTGGCGTCCTGGAATTGAATTGAATTTGACTATGAGCAGTATGTTCTTCATTTCTAAGTAATTCCTCAGGACGTATCGTCTGCAAAAAAGCCTCATCATAACAATCAACTACTTCAAAGGCGTCTTTCAGAACGCTATAAACAACTTTAGGAACAAAAAAGCACATCGCTGGAAACTCCACTCCGTCATGATTATTACTCTCAAGATTTTCGATATCATTCTTAAGATCATACCCTAAGTATCCAAAGACCCATTTTTTGTTCTCAGCCAAAAATCGCTCTAGCTGATCAAAATTATTTTCATATGGGTTAAGGACAAGCTCTTGATGAACTCCTACTCCAAGCAAATTAGCTTCTGCATCGGAATTGCTGTTAAGAAAAACAATTGTCTCTGAATTACCACTCATTCCCATTTTAGGAAAATCATTCCCATTTCGAGATTATTCTTGATCAGCACTTCAAAATAAAATGCTAAATATCAGTTTTGTAACTATCAAACTATCTTAGGCACACAACTTGAAAAGCACTTACTACTCGCGTTTGATTCTTAATCAAGAGCCAAACATTCACAGAGTATTACGACAGATTATTAACTCAAAAAAAAGCTCTGATAACGATCGGGGCTTTTTTTATATCATCAAATATGTATTGCTCTGTCGCCAGTAGCTGCCAACGCAGCTTCTCTTATAGCTTCGGTAAACGTTGGGTGAGCATGACTCATTCTGCCTATGTCTTCAGCACTAGCCCTAAACTCCATAGCTACTACTGCTTCCGCGATCATGTCTGCTGCCCTAGGTCCTACCATATGGACACCTAAAACCTCATCTGTCTCTGCATGCGCCAACACTTTCACCATTCCATCGGTATCCATACTGGCTCTGGCTCTTCCACTTGCTTTGAATGGGAAACTTCCAGACTTGTAAGGAGTTCCAGCCGCTTTTAATTGCTCTTCTGTTTGGCCCACGGCAGCTACTTCTGGCCATGTATAAACCACACCAGGAATTAGATTATAATCTATATGAGGATGCTGGCCAGCCATTACCTCAGCTACTAACATTCCTTCTTCCTCCGCCTTGTGAGCCAACATGGCTCCTTTGATTACATCACCAATAGCATAAATGTTAGCTGCATTGGTTTGCAACTTCTCATTCACTTCTATTCTTCCCCTCTCATCCAGCTTTACAGAAGTATTTTCCAATCCTAAATTGTCCGTGTATGGTTTTCTTCCAACTGAAACCAAACAATAATCTCCCTTAATCACTTGCTCAACTCCTTTCTTATCGTCAGCTTTCACCGTCACTTGAGTCTTAGTCGCCTTTACTTCCTTCACTTTGTGCGAAAGCATAAATTTCACGCCCAATTTCTTCAAGGATCTCAATAATTCCTTTCCACATGCCTTATCCATAGTCGGAATAATTGAGTCCATGTACTCAACAACAGTCACCTGTGAACCAATTCGAGCATATACACTTCCCAACTCTAATCCTATTACTCCTCCACCAATCACAATCATGTGCTTAGGAATTTCTTTCAATTCTAGAGCCTCTGTGGAAGTAATGACTCTCTTCTTATCGATAGCAATAAATGGCAGCGTACTTGGCTTCGATCCAGTCGCTATGATAAATCTCTTTGCCTCATATTCTGTCGCTTTTCCTTTCTCAGGTTGTACAGAAATTTTCGTTTCAGAAACAAATGAACCGTGCCCAGTCAAAACTTCGATCTTATTTTTCTTCATTAAGAAGTCGATTCCTGCTGTTGTTTGATCTACCACTTCCCTTTTTCTCTGAATCATTTGCTTCAAATCAACAGATACCTTTCCCGTTTTTATTCCGTGTGTGGCAAAGGTCGAGGTCGCATTGTGATAATGCTCACTACTATCTAGAAGTGCTTTAGAAGGAATACATCCGACATTAAGACACGTTCCTCCAAGAGTGCTATAACGCTCTACTATAGCTGTTTTCATTCCCAATTGGGCACATCTTATAGCCGCTACATATCCTCCAGGGCCTGATCCTATAACTATTACATCAAAAGCTGACATCTATTAAATTTTTCGTTGTGCGAAGATAGTAATTGGAATTTCGATTCGACACGAAATTCTGATCACGATTTTTAAGAAATCATAACGTGAAGTTTTGGCACAACTAATGCACGTTTTTATTTCGTTTCTTTGCGGAGATTTTTGACAGAAACTTGGCTTTATGTGGCATAAAATAGCTCGTTTAATACTAACTTATAGACTACCTATTCTGGTTGTACTTCTCCTAGTTACCATTGGGTTGGGTTCTCAGCTTAGTAAACTAAGGCTGAGCTATGACTATGCAAACCTGCTACCTCCAAACGACAAAGCCAATCTTGAGTTCATAGAATTTAAAGAGCTTTTCTCCGATGATGGAAACGTAATGGTCATAGGCGCTAACGACTCCAGGCTCTATGAAATCGATAATTTCCAAAAATGGTATAACCTTGGTCAAGACATCAAAAAAGTTTCGATTACCAAATCCGAACAAATAGATGGAAAACCCATTGATGCACATTATCCACTGGTGGATTCTGTTTTTTCCGTTTTGCGATCGTTTAATTTGTCCAAAGATACTACGCTCAAAAAATTCAATTTTGACTTACTAGCCAAAAAAGCACCCAAAACACAAGAAGAACTGGATTCTTTGATGGGAGTAGTTAAAAACCTTCCCTTCTACGAAAATATCCTCTGGAAAAAAGACGCAAGCACAACTATACTCATGGCTTTCGTTAATGTTGAAATTTTCAACTCCAAAGATAGACAAGGTGCCATCGATGAAATAGTGGGAATGATGGATAAATTCTCGGAAGAGACTGGCATCGAAACTTTCGTATCCGGATTGCCTTTTATTAGGGATCAAATGACGACTAAGGTAAAAGCAGAACTACGTCTATTCATTTTCCTGTCTGCACTCATTACTGCAATTCTTCTTTACCTTTTCTTCAGAGACATGATACTCGTAAGTGTATGTCTCATTGTGGTAGCCATTGGAGTAATATGGAGTTTGGGAATTATCACTTTGTTTCAATATGAGCTCTCTGTTGTAATGGCGCTCATCCCCTCATTAATGATTATCATTGGGATTACCAATTGTGTATACCTGATTAATAAATACCATGCTGAGTTTAAAAAGCATGGAAACAAAGTTTTGGCGTTGCAACGTGTGGTTATTAAAATCGGGAGCGCTACGTTCCTTACCAATTTTACCACAGCTATGGGATTCGGAACCTTTGTCTTCACCTACAGTGACATTTTAAAAGAGTTTGGTGTGATCGCATCGATTAACATCATCATCATGTTCGCCTTGTCGATATTGGTCATCATCATTGCATATAGTTATCTACCATCTCCAAAACCAAAGCAAGTTCGTCACTTGGATAGGAGGTGGACCTATAGCTCTGTAGAAGTCTTGGTCAACATTGTTTCCCATAATAGGAAAACTGTTTATGGTTCGTTGATTGGTGTCCTATTACTTGGTTTTATAGGAGTATCGTTGATGACTTCTACCGGAAATGTAGTGGACGATCTACCGGATGACGACAGAGTGATTACCGATCTGAAGTTTTTTGAAGAGCAGTATAACGGAGTTCTTCCATTTGAAATCGTAATTAAGAGTGATAGTGCTGGAAAAATGACCAAGCTGTCCAACATCAAACGCATTGCAAAGCTTCAAAAAAAATTAGCCAAGTATCCTGAGTTGTCAAGAAGTGTCTCCATAGCTGACGTAGCTAAATTTGCAAGACAAGCATTTTATAACGGAGCTCCTGAACGTTATGGTATGATCAAGTCCAATGAACAAACACTAATTGGTCCCTACTTTTCAAGTCAGTACAACACTCAGAATCAAGAACAGTCCTTTATCGATTCTACTGGGAGGAAAACAAGGGTGTCGTCCAACGTGATGGACATTGGGACCATTGAAATGAAGGAGCTAATATCTAAAGTAGAAGCGGATATTGACACCATTTTTCCACCTCATAAGTATACCACAAGTCTTACTGGGACTGCCGTAACATTCACAAAGGGGTCTGACTACATGGTTTCCAATCTGGCTATGAGTCTCATACTCGCCATTATCTTCGTAGCACTATTAATGGCAGTACTGTTCAGGTCATTAAGAATGGTACTGATATCACTGGTTCCCAACCTTATTCCTCTGCTCTTCACTGCGGCAGTTATGGGTTATTTCAATATTCCTATAAAGCCGTCTACAGTATTGGTATTTAGTATTGCCTTTGGAATTTCTGTTGATGACACCATCCACTATCTGGCTAAGTTCCGACAGGAACTAAAGGCCAACGGATGGAAAATTAAGGATGCTGTTATTATGGCGGTAAGAGAAACTGGAGTGAGTATGATGTATACAAGTATTATTCTATTCTTTGGATTTGCTGTATTCATTGCTTCGGAATTCGAAGGTACTCGTGCACTGGGAATTCTTGTCTCCGTAACCTTATTGGTAGCGATGTTTGCTAACCTTGTTCTTCTTCCAACATTACTACTGTCTCTAGACAATAGATTCACGAAAAAGACAATGAACGAGCCATTATTCGTTATTTTCGATGAGGAAGACGATATCGATATAGAGGAGCTTCAAATTCGACGAGGTCCACATTAAAATTTAGAAAACAAATGAAAGGAATTATCCTAGCTGGAGGAACTGGAAGTCGGTTGTGGCCTATAACAAAGGCTGTAAGTAAGCAACTAATGCCAGTGTATGATAAACCAATGATTTATTATCCCCTGTCCACTTTAATGCTTTCGAACATTAAGGATATTCTGATCATATCCACTCCAGAAGATCTTCCTGGATTTCAACGGCTGCTTGGTGATGGTTCTTCACTTGGATGTAATTTTTCCTATAAGGTTCAAGAAGTTCCAAACGGGTTGGCTCGGGCATTTGTCCTTGGGAAAGAATTCATTGGAAATGATAAAGTAGCTCTTGTTCTAGGAGATAATATCTTTTATGGAAAAGGCTTCGGAAAATTACTTCGAAACAATATTAACGTTGAAGGAGGAATGGTATATGCCTATCATGTCAATGATCCTGAACGCTATGGGGTGGTTGAATTTGATGCTTCCAACACTGCTATTTCTATTGAGGAAAAACCATCTCTACCAAAGTCTAATTATGCAGTCCCTGGCTTGTACTATTATGACAATAGTGTAGTAGATATTGCTACGCAACTCGAACCTAGCGCTAGAGGAGAATACGAAATCACAGATGTGAACCGGGCTTACTTAGAAATGGGTAAACTGAGTGTCACTAAGCTTGATCGAGGAACAGCATGGCTAGACACGGGCACCTTTGAATCGTTAATGCAAGCCAGTCAGTATGTCATGGTGATAGAGCAGCGACAAGGTTTAAAAATAGGTGCCATCGAAGAAGTAGCTTGGCGAATGGGATTCATTACTGATACTGAACTAGAATCTCTGGCAAACGCATTGGTAAAAAGTGGCTATGGCACATACTTGTTGAATCAACTGAAAGCGGGAAAATGACACTGGAGCAATCTATCAAGGAGGTAGAAGAAGGAATTTCAAAATTCAACAACAACTTACCGAATCAGGAACTGTACTCTCCCATAAAGTACATCATGCAGCTTGGGGGAAAACGTCTACGCCCTGCCTTAGCTGTTCTTGCCAATCAATATTTTGACGGAAAGCTAGAAGATATCATCCAACCTGCTATAGGCGTGGAAGTGTTCCACAATTTCAGCCTGATGCATGACGACATTATGGACAATGCTCCGCTCAGAAGAGGGAAGCAAACCGTACACGAAAAATGGAACAGTAACTCCGCTATTCTTTCAGGTGATGCTATGCTAGTGCAAGCTTATCAACTAGTTGTTCAGACAAAATCAGAGAATATATCTCCCATCCAAAGGCTATTTAGTCAAACGGCATTGGAGGTTTGTGAAGGACAGCAATTCGATATGGATTTCGAAAAGCGAGATGATGTATCCATCGAAGAATACCTAGAGATGATTAAGCTTAAAACGAGTGTACTGATTGCATGTGCACTAAAAATGGGAGCTATTTCTGCACATGCCTCTGACAGCGATGCTCAATTGATGTATGACTTTGGGTTGAATATGGGAATCGCCTTTCAATTGAGGGATGACTTCCTAGATGCTTTTGGTCAGATGGAAAAAGTGGGAAAACAAAAAGGGGGAGATATCTTGGCGAACAAAAAGACCTTCTTGTTGCTAAAAACCCGAGAGAAAGCATCTGAAGCACAACTGAGCGAACTTGACACACTTCATATCGAAACCAATTCTTCAAAGAAAGTAGAAAACACGTTGGCTATTTTTAGCGCATTGGAAATAGACATTGAAATTGAACAACTTTCTCAAGCTTACTTCAATAAAGCGTTGGCTTATTTAGATTCTACTTCTGGAAATCAACTCATCAAAGAAGAATTTTTGAAGTTTTCTGAAGGACTAATGGTGCGGGAGTATTAGTTCTGACCGAATATTCCAAGAAAATCAATCAGGTCTATAACATTGACGAAACCGTCTCCATTTATATCTCCGGGACAGAAATCTTCGCCACAAGAATGGCCAAAAGCAACTAGAAAAGGTACTAAATCTTCAATGTTTATTATTCCATCTGCATTCTGATCACCTAGAAGATAAAAGCAATAACTGCTATCACACATGGCACTCAAGTCATAGTTCAGAGCACTTTGATCAGTGCAACCACAATTTTCATAACAGCAAAAATTGTCATTATATACAGCAACAGGGTTGTAATTACAGGCCGCGTCTTCAGTACAGCTATTTCCAAGAATATTCTTAAACACTGATAAATGCCCTGTCCACATAGATCCAGGCGCCAAAGCACTGGCCACAATTACATCTAATTTTGTGTCGTGATCTACATCCATAACTACTAGACCATTTGGACCTGGTAAATTTAAATCTCCATTCTCCGCAGACTGAATAATGTGAGGAGGTGAAAAACTTCCTTCTCCTAGATTTTCATAAAAAACGAAATCCAAATCGTACCATAAACCCGCAGTAAAAAAATCCAAATCTCCATCTGAATCTGGATCTGCAAACCACACAAACAACGAACCTGGATAATCCTCGTGTACCATATGAGCCTGATCAAGATCAAAGCTATTGTCAACGTTTTCCAGCCACACTAAATTTGCATCCTGCTCGCTAATCACATCCAAATCTCCATCTTGATCAATATCTGCAAAAAGATCCTTGTTTCCTACTACTCTCGGCAACAAGTATTCTGATGGTGCATACTCTCCATTTCCAAGATTTTCTATAAACCGAACCTCTCTTTCTGATAATGGAAATTCATTCATAATATAATAATCTTGATCCCCATCAAGATCCAAGTCAATACCCACAACACCCGCAAAACCAGCCTCTCCTTTATTTATTTCATGAGAAAACACAAAATCGGCAATCCCCATGCGCTCGTAGACGCACAGTACGCCCAACTCATTCCTCAACACCAAGTCTGACTTTCCGTCATCTGTCATATCCACAAAATCCCTAAAAAATGAATCCCCACTTTCTAAAACAATAGAAATGGGATCATCAAAAATTCCAGCGCCATTATTAATGAAGTATGAAA
This sequence comes from Flavobacteriales bacterium, assembly GCA_965224545.1. Taxonomy (GTDB): domain Bacteria; phylum Bacteroidota; class Bacteroidia; order Flavobacteriales_D; family Sanyastnellaceae; genus ASP10-05a. Next base: position 356,005 of record CBDCZM010000002.1, read on the forward strand.
TAGCACCATTATAGTCTCCCATAACAAACAAGTCGTTATCTCCATCATTATCCAAATCCTCGCTGTGGATCGAAAAATTGCCACAACTTGTATCAAAAATAAAATGCCGAGTGTCGATCCCCTCAACACCCCTATTTTCATACCAAATCAAACCAGAAGGATAACTCTCGCAATCAGAAACTACAAGGTCTAAATCTCCGTCTCCATCTAAATCAGCTGTTTCTTCTAAATAGCATGCTCCACTATTCATTATTTCTTGCTCCGCAAAACCCTGGTTAAAAGAATAAATTGGAACTAATAGAATTAAGACAAGGACTTTCATTGGCAGTAAACTGTTCCATACAAAGATAGGAACTTGATGAGATCTCGAATATTCACAAATCCATCCTTGTTTAAATCTCCCAGACACGGCCCTGAATCTAAAGAACATTCAGTTCCGAAAGACGTTAAAAAGACAGTAAGATCTCCAATATTTACTGACCCGTCGTTGTCTAAATCTGCTGGCCCTCCATGAAACACCGTTTCAAACGAGTGATTGGAGTAATGAAACAGTCCAAATTTGCTATCAGCTAATGCCTGAAAAATAAACTCCATATCTCCATCATTGTCTAAATCTTCAAAACTAGCATTGGTATGATTGAAAAAATAACTTGATTCGACCAATAATTTCGAATCTGAAAAAACATTCGCTTCTTCATTTCTTGACCATTGAACGTCTACTTCCAGCAGCATTTCAGGGCGTGGCACTGCTGAAACAAAATCATCAAGTCCATCCGAATCTATGTCGATGACTATATGCGGGCCTGGTAAATCTAATGCGATGATATCTTGATCGAGAAACTCTTCAGATTGAAACTCCATCCAATGAATGTCTGATGATTCCATAAATAAAAGATCTACCTCATCATCACCGTCCAAATTTGCTAATGTCAACCATTGTTCTCCTGAATTAAGTTGTCTTAATACTACCTCAGTAAAAATTCCGGAACCAGAGTTGATATAATGGACAAGGTCATAGCTATTTGTAAGCACGTTATTAGCAATCACCAATACGTCAGAAACACCATCTTCATCAATATCAGAAAAAATCGGAGAGCCATCAAACAGATAATTGGGGGATAGACTAATGTCATTTGTTTCCGAATCAAAACTTCCATTGCCTAAGTTTTCCGCCCAAAACATTCCACCTGGAGCAGTGGAAAGCATTATATCTAGAAGATCGTCATTGTTTACATCCTGAAAAGCAAATTTTGTAATTGGCTCACAGCTAGAAGTGAACAACAGTTCATTTTCTAAGAAAGTTCCATTACCATTATTCAAGCTTAGAAACACCTCACATGAGAAGATTTCTCTCCAAAAAAGATCCTCATAGCCATCATCATTTGCGTCACCCATACCAATAAGTTCAAATCCCGAAACTCCTGCTATCAAATCAACAGGCTCAGAAAAAGCATCATTCCCTAGATTTTTAACATATTTCAAACCTCCATCAAGGAGGTATAGAATGTCCTTTAATCCATCTGTGTTAAGATCCAAATAATGAAGCGACGTGCGCTGATTATCTTCCAAAGAAATTAATTCCCCGCATTGATACGCCCTTTCATCATTCCCCGCAGCATAAATTGTGAAGGAATCCTCCATGATTCCACTTGCAGTCCAAAATTCAAATACCATTTTTTCAGAGTCAACTTCAATGAGCATAGCCCCAAAATCTCCTCTATGACTATTTAAAGTTTCAAAAGTCCGAGTGTAAGTGTTGTGAAGCGTACGTCCCCCAACTCCATTTACGAAATAAGGTATACAATCCACTAAGGAGCGCTCATAATGATGATCATGACCAGAAAGCACTGCATCTACTCCCCATTCTGCAAATGGCCAGCGTATTCCAAGTGTGGATCCATGAAACCCTGATGAATATGGTGGGTCATGAAAATAAACTACTTGCCATTTTGCCTCTGAAGTAGATAACTTCTCTTGGAGCCAAAGTGCTTGTTCGCTATCAACAGTATTCCCATCAGGTTCATGCGGAAACAAATTTCCATCAATATCTTCCTCTGCTCCTACGTTCAATGAAAAAAAGTGCACATCTCCTCTCACAAAATCATAGTATCTCTCGTTTCCGGGTAACGTGAAATAATCAAAGTAAGGAGCAGCTTCCTCCGTAAAATAATCGTGATTTCCTAAAGATGGAAAGAATCGATTCTCATCGGCACCACTACCATAGTTTCCAGTATAAGGAAAAATATACTCAGAATAATACTGTCCAATATTCAAATCAATCGTTTCAGCTGCACCACTGGGGTAATTATTATCTCCCATCGTGATGATAAACTCTGGATTCCAGCTATTGACAATATTGGCTACCTCAGCTTCACCTTCTGTATTAGTTCCAAAATCCCCAATCGCTGCAAATCGTTGACTATAAGCAATAACTGAACCTATAGATAGACAAAATAGAAGTACATAATTCAACATTAATTGCATGTGTTAAATTTAATGGTTTAATATAAAAACGCCATTCCACACACTACAACTCAATAAATCAATCGATTATATGATTTCACATTTTGAATAACTCTTCCAATCCTACCTCATCATTCCTCCTTTAGAACAGTATCAGATTATGAACCTACCACAACATTTCGACATGATCATCCCACTAATTTTGCGCACATGCGTTTATCATTGATTTGCTTTAGTCTCATTCTCAGCTTTGCTTCGCTAGCACAGAAAATTGGAGGGGTGAATTTTGAGTCGCCAAAAGACCGTATTTCTACTGATTATATTGCGAGCACTGAGCGTATCTCAGCTAATTGGATTGCAATCGTACCATTTGCTTTTATGGACAGTAATGATCCAGCAATCGAATATAACTGTGACAAAAACTGGTGGGGAAGCACACCAGAAGGAATTTCTACTACAGTCAACCTCGCGAAAAAACACAATCAAAAAACCATGTTAAAACCTCACTTTTGGGTTGACAACAAAGGTTGGGCAGGTGAATTATCTTTTAACACCAAAGGGTGGGACCTTTGGGAAGCGAATTATACGACCTACATTTTGGAAATGGCGGCTTTGGCAGAATCCTTAGAGATAGAAATGCTATGCATAGGGGGTGGAACTAAAATCATCTGTACAGTATCGACCAAAATTTTGGAAACAATTAATTCCTAAAATTAAGTCAGTATACCAAGGTAAACTCACCTATTCTGCTAATTGGGATAATTTTGACTCAGTTCCGTTCTGGGATCAATTGGATTACATCGGAATTGATGCCTATTTCCCGTTATCTCAATCTAAAAAGCCTGACAAAGCCACTTTAATAAAGAAGTGGCAGAAGTATGAGAAATTACTTTCCAAATTCTCCAACCAAATGAATAAAGAAATTCTTTTCACAGAAATTGGATATAGAAGCACAGATCAGGGAGCAGGTAATCAGTGGAAAATAGAAAATCGACCCGATCACGTAGCGATAAACATTGAATTGCAAAAAACCGCATATGAAGCCTTTTTCGAAACATGCTGGAACAAATCCTGGTTCGCAGGATCCTTTATCTGGGAATGGCATGCGTTTGATAAACACGCTGGAGGCTTAAATCATTCCAATTACAGCCCTCAAAACAAACCCACCGAAAAATGCATCAAGAAATGGTACGGATTGTCTATTTAATTTTCTTCATTGTGCTATCCTCCGCATGTAAGAAAGACAAAGAAATGGTGACATGTGAAGCCGAGATAATCACTGTTCACCCTGTCCTATTCAATGGGGTGAGCTACGAATCACCGCCAACTCAGGTAGATTCTGAAACCTTTGATTCAGTGGATGAAATTGGAGCCAACGCCGTGTCAATTATTCCGTTTGGTTTTATATCAAATGAAAGCTCGACTGTTTCTTATAGCATTGGTGGCCAGTGGTGGGGAGAAACAGATGCTGGAGTCATTGATTTGATCCGGTTTGCTCAAGAGCACAATAAGAAAACAATCCTTAAACCTCAGGTTTGGATTTGGGGAGGCCAATTTACAGGAGACTATGAGGCATCCTCAGAGGCGGAATGGGTGAACATGGAAAATTCTTATATAGATTTCATCCTGCATTATGCAGACATAGCAGATTCCATGAAATGTGAACTCTTCTGTATAGGAACTGAGCTAAAAAAGTTTCATCAAACCAGGCCCCTATTTTGGGGGCAAATGATCGACTCTATAAGGGTTCATTACTCAGGTGAGTTCACCTATGCGGGAAACTGGGACTCTTACTCCACTTTCTCTCACTGGGACAAGCTTGATTATATTGGAATTGACGCCTACTTCCCAGTTTCAGATGATCAAACACCTTCCAAAGAGGATTGCGTTGAAGGTTGGGAAGTCTGGTTCAATTCAATAAAATCTCATCAAGAAGAATTGGATCTACCTGTCATTTTCACAGAGTATGGATATCGAAGCGTGGACTTTGGAGCGCGCGAACCTTGGGACAGCAGCACAAGTGGTACTACAAATATGGAAGCTCAAGTAAACTCCTATGCTGCTATCTTCGAAAAATTCTGGTCCGAAGAATGGTTTGAAGGTGGTTTTCTATGGAAGTGGAAGGCCAATCACTCCTCTGTTGGAGGCCTTCAAAACAACCAATTCACTCCTCAAAACAAACCCGTGGAAGAAACGATTAAATCGATTTATTTGAGGTAAAACCATCGAATATAAAGTTTAGTAAATTTTACATTTACATAGTACATTGCGAGTCCAAATATTGAGACCTATGTACGGAGATTTAAAAGAGCATTTACAGAAAGAACTTCAGCAAATCACAGAAGCTGGATTGTTCAAAAAAGAACGAATTATCACTTCAGCTCAAGAAGCTGTAATTAAGATCTCTACTGGAGAAGAGGTTATTAATTTCTGTGCGAATAATTATTTGGGATTATCTAATCATCCTAAAGTAATCGAAGGAGCAAAAAATGCGCTTGATTCTCACGGTTTTGGAATGAGTTCTGTTCGTTTTATTTGCGGGACTCAAGATATTCACAAACAATTAGAAAGCAGAATAGCTGAATTCTTAGGTACAGAGGATACTATTCTCTATGCAGCGGCTTTTGATGCTAATGGAGGTGTATTTGAGCCTCTTTTAACTAAAGAAGATGCTATTATTTCTGATTCGCTTAACCATGCCTCTATCATAGATGGAGTGCGTCTTTGTAAGGCTGCGAGATACCGTTATGCCAACAATGACATGGCTGATCTAGAAGAACAATTGAAAGCTGCTTCTGCATCTCGATTCAAAATCATAGTTACAGACGGCGTATTCTCTATGGATGGTTATGTGGCACAACTTGATAAAATTTGTGACCTAGCTGATAAATACAATGCACTAGTTATGGTTGATGAATGTCATGCCACAGGTTTTATTGGTAAAACAGGACGTGGATCTGTAGAACTTCGAAATGTGATTGGAAGGGTAGACATTATTACCGGAACGCTCGGAAAGGCTTTAGGTGGAGCCATGGGAGGATTTACCACAGGTAGAAAAGAAATTGTCGAGATGCTTCGACAACGATCACGTCCCTATTTATTTTCCAATTCATTAGCTCCAAACATCGTAGGAGCCAGTCTGGCCGTATTCGATCTGATCTCCAATGATACTTCTTTAAGAGACAAACTTGAGTGGAACACCAACTACTTTAAAGAGGAGATTAAAGCTGCTGGATTTGAAATTAAGGATGGAGATTCTGCCATTGTGCCAGTTATGCTATATGATGCCAAATTAAGCCAGACAATGGCCGATAAACTCTTGGAAAGAGGAATCTATGTTATTGGGTTTTTCTACCCTGTGGTTCCTAAGGATCAGGCCAGAATTAGAGTACAACTTAGCGCAGCGCACGAAAAAGAACATTTAGATCAAGCAATAGTTGCATTCACTGAAGTAGGAAAGGAGCTGGGCATTATATAATCCCTACGCTGAAAAAATATTATTGTTTAGAGAACCTTCTGGTTCCTATGGCCGTTTCCTTGTTCGAAATGGTCAATAAAAATAGTCCTTGTGAGAATTCAGAGACATTCAAAACATAAGGCGTTATTCTGGATAACATCGCTTTTTCTTTTAGAATCAATTTACCACTCGAATCTCTCACTTCCAACAGATACAACCCTTCCAGAGACTCCGTGGAAACATATAGTTCGTCCTTGACTGGATTAGGGTAAACGTCCAGCCCAAGAACCAATTTTTCTTCTCCAATGCCAGTAAACAATGCCAGTGGGGACTCTATATCGCATCCATAATCGGTAGTAATTTGTACTGAGTAATTTCCTTCTCCCTGAAATGCGATAACATTTCCATTTTCTCCATCGATTTCATCACCATTGATAAACCACGCATAAGAAAGATAACCTGACGTAACAAACAACTGATCTCCTTGTCTCTGAATTTCAATATCAGGACAAACAATATACTCATCACTGAGTGTACTGCAGCCAAACCCATTATTGACAAGACATTGGTACACTCCCGGTTGATCTAAATCTATACTGTTTGATACTTGATTTAATAGTTCATTTCCATTCAACGTCCACTGATATGAACCCGCTGAAGCATCCTCAACTGTGAGCGTATTGTCTACATCATTATAAATTAGATCAGCATTTGGAAAGTCAAAAACCGAAATGGTCTCTTCATCAGTGAAAGTGTCTCTCACTTGAAGTTCCACAGTATACATTCCTTCTGTATCTCCGTCTACGAAACTCTCTGATCCAGCAGATAATTCTCCAAGAACATATGTGGCCACGAGATCGTCTTCATCAATCAAATCATCATCCCATATCTGTATGGTGTAAGCGGATGATTCAAGAATAATGGATAAATCAACGAAAGTCGGGATATCAGTATCCGTAATGATATCAGACGTAAACACTATGTTGTCCTCACTATCCAATACTACTAAATATGGATCAGGGAGAAGCAAGCCAAAACCTTCCTCTATATCATCTCCAGCATTAGATAAAGCCGAAACGGACACTTGAGAAAGTACATATTGAAAAATATTCGTCTCTAAAGAAACAGTATAATCTCCTGGAGTATTATAGGCCTGCACCTCAGGGTCTGCAGCAGTACTAGAGTTTCCATTACCAAAATTCCAAATGTATTCTGTTGGATTCGGAGCGCCATCAATAATGGCATTAAAAGTAACATCCAGAGACCCACATCCCGCCAGATTGTCAAATGAAAAACTCGCATTTGACTGCTCACCTGGGATGATAGTTAGCGGAGAAGGAAAGCTCTGAGGTAATGTTTGTTCTAAACCAAAAGCGATGGCCGTCACTGTCACATTAATCATGGCTTCATAATTCCCCTCTAACAATGGAACTCCGCATAATATGGCACATCCATAATTTTCTCCCTCACCAGGGTTAAACGTGTTATCATTGTTATTAAATGTCAATTCCATTCCAAAAGGAAGTCCTGTAATTGATGTCACAACGACTTCTGTTATGGTAGCGGTAATTCCATTAAACTCTACTTCTTCTGGAATGAAAAAAGTAATCACTTCTTCATAGTACTCACCCGCTACTCCGTCTGGCAGAAATTCTGGACATGTTGTAGGGAAGGTGGCACCGGCTCCACAGGAAGTGTCTGCCTCACATTCTAGGCATTCTTGAGCATTCATAGTCCATGTTAAAGCAAAGCAGCTAGCAATTATTAATAACAGGTGTTTTTTCATCATTGTTCTTACTTAATTCATCTAAAATTAACTAATGTATCCCATCAAAGGTATTTTAAAAAGATATCTTTGTTTTAGAAAACAACTCAAATAACTTATGAAAACAATTTTATTCTTATCCTTTGCCCTGGCTTACAGCATATTATCATTTTCTCAAGTCATCATCAATGAAATTGATGTAGATACTCCGGGTGATGACACGGCAGAGTTCGTCGAGCTATATGCTCCTTCATCAACATCTCTGGATGGATATCTCTTGGTTTTCTTTAACGGAAGCAGTGAAACTTCATACAGAACCATAGATTTAGCAGGAAGTACTATTAGCGATGGTTATTTCGTGATAGGAAACGTAGCTACCCCAAACGTTGATATAGAATTTTCAAATAATGGTCTTCAAAATGGAACCGACGCTGTAGCTTTGTATCAAGCTGCAGTTCTAGACTTTCCTAATGGTTCACCTGTAACAACTGAAGGATTGGTGGATGCAGTTGTTTATGATACAAACGATGATGACATTCCTGGCTTATTGGCCCTTTTGTCAGCAGGCGATTGTCAAGTTCAGTTAAATGAATCTTCAAATGGCAATAATCCAGAAGAAAGTAGTGCTAGAATCCCTGATGGAGGAACTGCTCTATGCCCAGACACTTTTATTCAACAAGTGCCGACTCCCGGAGCAACAAATGTTCCGGCATGTTTTGGTGGTACACTAGAATTCTCTGATACTTCTACTGAAATGGAAATTTGTCTTGATTCTGAGGTTCCAGTAACCATTCAGTACATGAATTCAAATACAACTGGAGACGGAACACTATTTGTAATTACAGACACAGATGATATCATCATTTCTACAACTACAATGACCGAAATAGATGGAACATCATTCTTGGAAGGTACTTGTCGAATTCATGTGATAGCATACAATGGAACTCTTAACGTTGAAACATTATCTGAAGGAGAAGATGCCATAGATATTGCTACAGATGGAGACTGTCTCTTTTTTGGCACCAACTTCATTACAGTAAATAAAATCATATGTAATCCTGACTGCGACGGAGGTGAAGTTTCAAGTGATGCAGGAGAAGAGGTTATTGTATGTCTAGATGACACTGAAGATGTACTTACATTTTCAAACAACTCATTGTCTTCTGATGATACGTACGCATATGTAATAACAGATGAAGAAAATTTTATCATCGCCATCTTAGGCGGAGACTCAAATGATTTCAATGCTGCCGAGGCAGGTGTATGCAGAGTGTGGGGGTTAAGCTATCAAGGAACACTAGACCCAACTACCATAGAAGCAGGTGATCCTGTATTTGGAGTTCAAACAGATGGAATTTGCTTGGAACTTTCAGATAACTTTATTCAGGTAACTAGACAGGAGTGTATTGAAGTCGAAGGGTGCTCTGATCTTTTCTTCTCAGAATATCAAGAGGGTTCAGGCCAGAACAAGGCCTTAGAAATCTATAACCCAACTCAATTTCCTGTTTTATTAGCTGATTATCAGATAGTTAATTGTAATAACGGATGCGACGTAGCAGGAGGATGGGATTTCATAAATGACATTCTAGGAACAGCCTCTATAGCTCCAGGTGGAGTTTTTATAGTCACAGATCCTGATGCAGAAGCAGCTATTCTAGATCTAGCGGATGTAACCCACGATTTCTTAAGTAATGGGGATGACTCTTATGCGCTGCAAAGAAAAAGTACACTCGAAATTATTGATATAATTGGAGATACGGCCATAGAGGATGTTGGCGATGGATGGACTGTAAGTGGTGTGGCAAACGGCACTCAAAACCATACACTGGTAAGAATGACTGGAGTAAATGAAGGTACTTCTGATTGGTCTATCGGACAGGATCAGTGGATGGTTCTCGATCAAAACACATTTGAAAATTTGGGCGATCATGAGATTATCCCATGTATTGTTAATACTGATCCTACTATTTCATTCTCTATGAGTGCTTCCACAGTTCAAGAGGACGCAGGAACAGTAACCGTAGAGGTGAGTATCCTAAACCCTTTAGATGAAGAAATGACTGTTGATGTTATTCTAACTGGTGGAACAGCTGTGAGCCCTGATGATTTTGATGGAACTGGATTTCCTGTTACATTAACCTTCCCTGCTGAAATGACTGATGCTCAAACATTCGATGTTTCTATTGTAGATGATATGGCGGAAGAAATGGCTGAGACAATCATATTTGAATTAATGAATCCATCAACAGGTCTAACATTAGGATCTAGTACATATACACTAACAATTGATGAGAGTGATGTGGTTATCCCTGTGGTAGATATAATTGTGGCTGCAGAAGTGGATGCAAACGGCGCAGCAGTAAACTTTGATTCTACATATGAATTACGAGGAATCGTGTACGGGGTAAATATGAGACCAGCAGGTCTACAATTCACACTCATCGACCCGACAGATGGTATTGGGGTGTTTAGCTTTGAGCCAGTGGATGGTTATACAGTGAATGAAGGAGACAGTATTCACGTAGTAGGGACAGTAGATCAATTCAGTGGATTAACTCAAATCGCTCCTTCTTCGATAGAATTGATTTCTAGTGACAATACACTAAAAGAACCAACCGTAATCACAGAGCTTAATGAAGGTACCGAAAGTGATTTAGTGATGATTGAATGTGTTCAGGTAGTAGATGCTTCGCAATGGGACAATGATGGGAGTGGTTTCGATGTAGATATTACAGATGGAATAAATACGTATACTTTAAGAGTAGATGGTGATACTGATGTGTTTGGAACAGATGCTCCTACAGGATCATTTGATGTCACAGGACTTGGTGGCCAATTTGATGATGACTCTCCTTATGACAGTGGATATCAAATCATCCCTAGGTATTTGGAAGATTTGGACATATTACTAGCAGAGTACAGCATTACTTTAGATATAGATAATGGCGTAGAGGAAGTAAATTTAGATGCGATTGAGCCACGTATAGTAGTATCACCTTTTGGAGCTACAATCGAGTTCGTTGGCGGAAATCCAGAGCTTACTTATTCATGGGTAATTGAAGGAGTAACTTATGAAGGAAATTCAGTTACCATTGGTCCTGATGTTACAGGGTCATGGGCTTTTAACACAATTTCTATTTCTGTCACCGTCACTGATGAAACTTGCTCAAGTCAACAAAATTATGAGCTCTTTATAGATAGTTATTTATCAGTAAATGAACTAGAAAAATCAATCCTCATTGTTTATCCAAATCCTACAGAATCAACGGTTACTCTAGAAGTACCTGCACAAGGTTCTTTACAAGTATTCAACAACGTGGGTCAACTAGTAACTGAGTCAAAATTGGTGAATCCTGGAACGCAAAACGTTGATGTGGAGATTCTTCCAAATGGAGTTTATTACATTCAATTGATCTCTGAAAAAACAACCTTCAACGGTCAGTTTATTAAAAACTAGCCTATTTATAAATTATTCAAAAAAGGGGTTCCTTGATGGAACCCCTTTTTTATGCTTGTGTATTTTTTTCTTGTTAGTCATTGTGCTTCTTACACAATTCGACAGCTTTCTTTGCTTGAATAAGGTGTCGAATATTATGGTTGAGCAAAAATGGAATAAGGTCTCCTAACCTGAGTCTTAGCAATATCCCAGCTGCCGACGTCACTTTTATTTTCTGAATATTTTTATCTAGACTTTGGTCAATAAATTCTGAAAGAGTATTCATCCTTTCTGCAAATTCAATAACCACCTGATGGCCAGTCCGCCCTGAGACTTTAGGATCTAATTTCCTGAACGTTTTCATTGAACGAAGTTTTTTTTCTTCGATAGGCAAAATAGTTGTCATCAATTTATATCCTATAAATCCATGTTTCAGACTTTCCCTATCATCATTTTGAGCAATAGTTAAGGCCTTTCTTATTCGAGGCTCATACAGCTCAAACGTGGTATTTAAATGTTCTACGCACTGCTTTGCACTCCACTTCGCAGGAAGTGGCGAAGTGATTAAAAGTTCTTCTTTCTGTAAGGAAAAAAGTGTATTTACTTCTTGGATTTGATAGTGAATCTCAGCTTTGCAACGCTCTAAAAGCTCTGCCTTCTGATAGTTTCTCATTAATCAGTGACTATGAACTCCTCTTCACTAGATAAGCTTTTTGTATATCTATAGTATAGCCCCGTGAACCCTGCTACGAAGAAAGCCAAAATCACTCCATTGACAGCCGCTCCTACTATTTGAGATAAGACCATCCCAATACCAGGAATAAATCCAAACAAACTCCCGATCAAAGCTCCTATAAATGCAGCTATAATAAAAACAATAAAAATCAAAATGCCAACTCCAAGTGTTTTTCCCCATCTTCCAAAAGTCAGGTTTTTAAACGAAACCTTAAAAGCTTCAGCAATGGATAAATTGTCAATTCCCACAGCAGAATAAGAAATCCCTAACCAACAAACAAATGGAATCAATGCTACCATCCAAATAATAATAAGCAGGCTGATACCAGTTGCCGCAACGGCTAATGTGACCAATGAAACTCCCAACCAAATCAATACAGAAATAATAAAATACTTTAATAACCGCACATCAAATATTCCAGAAAATGCTGATCCCAGACTATTGTCGCCAGACCCCACTTCATTTCTAACTCCGTTATATAGAATATTCCAAGTAATTAAGCCAATAATAAAAGAGACTAGCGATATCAAGGTAATCGCGCCATAGTTTATCACTCCATTAGCACTTAAAAGGTCTTTCATTGCTTCCATTATTTCTTCTGGGTCAGTTGTGCTCTGACTAATTGATTGCATTTCAGCACCCAAAGATGCAAGCTCAGGAGCTCCAAACATAATTAGCAAGTAAGAGATTAAAGACGAAACCACTTGAACAACTATCGCTATGAGAATCACCCTCCCCATTAGTCTAAAAACGCTATTCGTAAAATCACTTTTAAAATCGTAGAGTTCCATTTTGTTAAAGATTAGTTTTGCGAAAAGATAGTAAAGCAAATGTAATTTCAACAATGAACAGAAATAAATTACTATATCGTAGACTCATTAGTTATTTTCTAAATGGCTTGTTACTAACTGTTCCTATTACAGTTACGATCTATATTGTGTATCGATTATTCTCCTTTTTAAACGGGCTTCTGCCTGTGAATTGGTTCTTTGGAAGTGGAATTATTTTGCTTCTAATCATCATTACTACGATAGGTTTTCTTGGTTCCACATTCATCGCTAACCCACTTAAGAAATTGATCAATGAATTTTTTGACAGAATTCCATTAATCAAAACGATCTACACTTCTATAACAGATCTATTATCGGCATTCGTAGGGCAAAAAAAGAGATTCAACAAACCTGTACTAGTAAAAGTCAACGAATCATCAAGCCTAGAGAAACTAGGATTCGTAACAGATGAAGACCTTTCAATATTGGGCATTAAAGACGGACAAAAAGTGGCCGTTTATCTTCCACATAGTTATAATTTTTCTGGAAACCTTTTTATAGTTCCTAAGCACTTAGTCACTCCAATTGACAAGAATGCCAGTGAAGTAATGAAGTATATTGTCTCTGGAGGTGTAACTGAAGTAAAAGAAACCAAAAATGACTAGTTATCAAAAGAACCTTTTGGTGCTGCACATTACGGTACTCATCTTTGGGTTGACTGGGATTTTCGGAAAACTCCTCGAAGATCTCGGGTCAACAAATACAGTGTTTTATCGAGTAGTGATTGGTGGAATAGGTATAGGGCTATACGCTTGGATTAAACGAAAGAAATTGGCATTAAAATCTGCCAAGCAATTTTTCCAACTTGCAGGTATAGGTGCTGTGATATGTGCACATTGGTTTTTCTTTTTTGAGTCAATAAATCAAAGTAATGTGTCTATTGCTCTTGCTACTCTTTCCACTACTTCTCTTTTCCTAGCTCTGCTCCAACCATTACTAACAGACAGAAAATTGGTTAAATACGAGATTCTACTAGGGGTACTTGTGATTCTAGGATTGATGATTATTCTCGGATATGAATTTCAATACCGTTGGGGAATTCTCTTTTCTCTTATCGCTGCTTTTTTAGCTGCCATATATTCTCTATTAAATAGTAATCTGGTAAAAACCCAAGATTCGACTGTCATCAGTTTTTATGAAATAGTGAGTGGAGCAATCATTTTAGGGATCATTTTGTGCGCTAACAACACATTGATACTTCCTTCAGAAATTTCAGCATGGCAATGGCTTTGGCTTTTGTTGCTTGGGTTACTTGCCACTTCATTTGCGTTTATCGCCAGCGTAGCAGTCATGAAGGTTCTTTCCCCATTTACAGTGTCTTTGACCATAAATCTGGAACCCATTTATAGTATCATTATAGCATTGCTCATTTTTAAAGAAGATGAACACATGTCACCACAATTTTATTTAGGGGCGTTGCTAATAATCGCTACGCTATTCATAAATGCTTATATGAAGCGAAAAGAAAGAAAACAAAAAACCTCATTAGAAAATTCCAATGAGGTTTAAAAAATCTTGATAGTTCTAATACCGTTAGAACAAGAAATTATTTGATAATAAATCCAAATCTTAGTGCACCATTCACTGTTGGCATAATCGATAGAGTGGAACCATTCTTATCATCACCTCGAGCAGTGATATTCGCCAGTTCATCAGTATCGTTACCATTAACACCCGGAATATCATAAGATCCAGTTCCCCAGTTAGCGTTAACTCCTATTGGCATATCAGGTGTCAATGTAGGATCTAGACTTGTGATGGCCCAAGCATCATTGTTAGACGATTCATATTTAGTTACGCTAGTAGAATTAAATCCAAAGCCAAAACTAATCTCTGTACCGAAGTAAATATTGTCTGCAAAGTAGAAGTCCATTCCAGCTACAGCCGCTAAACCAAGCATTATACCACCATTTTTAGTCTTCTGTTCCCATTTCACAAAATCAGTGAAATTATTGGTCAAATCACCATCATTTAAAGCTTCTATCTTATTTGGTGACCAATACTCTTCAGTTGCAGAAGAGGAGTTAAATCCAAAATTCAAAATACCACCGACATATGGAGTAAGTCTATTCGTCCCATCGAAGTGCTTTTCAACCCCCGGGCTAACCATAAAATTAAACCCACCTGATTTTGAATAAAGGAGCTCATTTGAGTTGTTATCATCACCCATTACTCCAGCTTGAGCAGAAACATCCTTATTAGAATTAAACCCTAGATTCACTTCTAATCTAACGGCATTGTAGTCATCAGTAAACTTTCTGACTTTAATACCATTAATAGAAATAGGAGCATTTCCCCAAGGAGTGAAGTTGACCTCTACAGTCTTAGAATCTGTTTGTTGTTTCTGTGCAAACGTCATTATACCAAAGCAAAGCATAGCCGAGAAAAGAAGTAGTTTTTTCATTATTTAATAATTTAATTATTCCTTTGCAAGAAACGAAAAAACCCAAGATTTGGTACGTCAGAATCTGACTAAGATAACATTCCTAGGTTAAAAACTACTCTACTGTAACTGACTTAGCTAGATTTCTTGGTTGATCCACGTTACACCCTCTCATAAGAGCTATATGGTATGATAATAGTTGTAAAGGAATTGTAGACACCAATGGCATTAATACTTCATCAGTATTAGGAATCTCGATAAAATGATCTGCCATTCCTTTTACATCTTTATCTCCTTGAGTAATAATGGCTATGATCTTTCCTTTCCTAGATTTTACCTCCTGAATATTACTCACTACCTTCTCATAACTAGGGCCTTGAGTAGCGATAACAAACACAGGCATTTCCTCATCTATCAAGGCTATAGGACCATGTTTCATTTCAGCCGCTGGATAGCCTTCTGCATGTATATATGAAATTTCCTTCAACTTAAGAGCTCCTTCTAAAGCCACAGGAAAGCTATAACCTCTCCCTAGATACAGTGCATTAGCCGCTTCTTTATAAATTTCAGCAATGAATTCTATTTTATCATTCGTCTGAAGAACTCTTTCTACTTTATCAGGAATAGCGCTCAATTCAGCAATTAGTCTGTGGAATTTTTCATCGCTTATAGTCCCCTTCTTTTGAGCCACAGTCAGTGCCATGAGTGTTAATACGGTAACCTGAGCAGTAAATGCTTTAGTAGATGCCACCCCTATTTCAGGTCCTGCATGTGTATAAGCGCCACTATGCGTTTCTCTACTAATAGTAGATCCAACTACATTACAAACTCCAAAAATGTGTGCCCCGCGTTCTTTGGCAAGCTTAATCGCTGCTAAAGTATCTGCGGTCTCACCACTTTGACTGATGGCTATTACTATGTCGCCTTCGTTAATGATTGGGTTTCTATATCTAAATTCTGACGCATATTCTACTTCGACTGGTATTCTAGCCAAATCCTCAAACAGATACTCTGCTACAAGGCCTGCATGCCACGAAGTACCACAGGCTACGATAATGATCCTTTTAGCATTTTTCCATTTCCCTTCATAAGAATCAATCCCAGACATTCGAATCATTCCCTTATTCAGGTTCATTCTTCCTCTAAAACAATCAGTAATGGACCGTGGCTGTTCATAGATTTCTTTTAGCATGAAATGATCATATCCACCTTTTTCTAAGGCCTCTAATTTCATTTCCAGTTCTTGAACATATGGTGTGATGGGTTGATTTAAAATAGTAACAATTTTAAAATCACCTGCTCTATTTAAAAGAGCAATTTCTTCATCTTCTAAGTATACTACATTCTTAGTGTATTCAACAATTGGAGTCGCATCACTAGCGATGAAAAACTCCCCTTTTTCTCCTATTCCGACTACAAGTGGACTACTCTTTTTTGCAACTATTAATTGATCTTGATTGGATCGGTCGAGAATCACTATGGCGTACGCACCAACGACCTCACTAAGGGCTACTCTTACCGCCTCAAACAACGTAAGATCTGTTTTATTTCTGATGTCTTCAATAAGATGAACCAATACTTCTGTATCTGTGTCACTCTTAAATTCATGACCACGTTTGATAAGCTCTTCTTTTAATGAAGCATAATTCTCAATGATTCCGTTGTGTATTAATGCCAGAGAACCATCTCCACTCAGATGGGGATGTGCATTGACATCATTTGGCTGTCCATGTGTAGCCCATCTGGTATGTCCAATACCGATGGTTCCGTTGGTCTCCTTACCTTCCGTGAATTCTTCAAGATCACTGACTTTTCCCTTTCTTTTAAACAGGGAAATATCAGTATCGTTAATTAGAGCTACTCCTGAGCTGTCATATCCTCGATATTCTAATCTTTTAAGCCCCTTAATAATTATAGGATACGCCTCTCGATTTCCTAGATAACCGACTATTCCACACATGTTGAATTGTTTTCTGTAAAAATAAGGTACTATTTATTCAGAATATGTAAGTACCAATCTCATATTCTCAGATATATCTTGTGGATTAAACTGAGGACCATTTAAAACGACCCTTCTCTGATCAATAAGTCCTCTGTTATAAGTACTTGTCGTATTAAAGAAACTTCGAAGTCTTTCTGGGGGGTTGACTGAAATCCACAATGACTCAAGATCAGCGCTTTCTGAAATAACATTTTGAATATGAAGTGGGCAATCGAAGATATAAGCATCTCTGCTTTGCTCATAAAAACCACCAATTGACAGTCCAAACAACTGATCTTCCAAAACTTTTAATGTATCTCTTGAACTTCCTGTCGATAGAAATAAAACTGCCGGAGGACTATAGCTCTCATTTTCAATTGTATTTACAGGGAGTACTAATTCAGCTTTAGCCAAACTTAAATTCTCATTCCCTACCTTTTCTACTGGAAAATCGGTGAGCTCTAACTCTGCCATCAACCCATCTATCCCTTGAAGATATACTTTTTCATCAGTACTCAAACTAGAATCAAAGTCTCCGAATACAGAAGTGCTATAATCTCTTTCAAAATAATTAAAATAAGCCGAACTATTATCTATCTGAAAAGAAACCGTTAGTGTATCAGGCTCATCCCCACTTAAGTCTCTGTAATGAAGAATTAATGCAGATAGCCCGTTGTTTGGGTCTATGCCCATAATTGAGCCGTCGTCAATTGTTGAAACAATAGACAATCCTTTAAAAAATTCCTGAAAACTTTCATCATTTGTAAAATCCTCAGGATTCGAACTGGTCCTATCAATAAGCAATTGTCCTAAAGAATTCTCTAATGGTATTCGCAGTTCTTCCACTACAAAATCACCTCGGCTAATTACGCTGGCATTTGAAATAGGAATTGTGCTTTCTCCTACTTTCACTAAGTCATCTGAGAGATACGTCACAGATCTATCCGAATAATATATTGAATCACTATAAATAGCCTCATCCAGTTCAAACACAGAAAAATTTTGTGCCTCCAAAGAGCCTAGGACATTTTGAGTAGTTTTCAGAGAGAGAATAACTGAATCAAGTTCTAGTAAACTTGGGTCACCTAAATCAAAATTATTTCCTGGTAGTTCCAATTGACAATAAAACTCTGTCTTGGCCAGACCAAATTGAGGGTCATTATAATTTCCTATAAATGATTCTATCAATTCATCTGTTCGGATAGAGTCCGCTTTGTAAATAGTAGAACTAGGTGTGACGACATCCTGACTGATTCCTAACCCTTCTCCTGCCGGAAGAACTCCTAGCCCAATCGTTGGTTCATCCTTTTTACAGGAATGGATAAAGAAAACACATAAAATGAGAAAGGCTGTCGATGACAGCCTATTTCTCAGGGGGGTATAAATTAATTTCATATTCACTCTTCAATCAAAACGGAATTGCCTTCATGAATATTATCATAGAATTGGTCAACATCTGAAATATAACCATCATTCCCTGGAAACTTAAGGAATGGGATGCTCTTTTTACTGATGTAATCCGTTAATGAAGCATCTATATTTTCTGTAGCCTGAATCACTCCATCAGAGTATCTCGCTGCCAATAAATTCAAGTTGTTGAAATCAGGTTTCTCTATCTCATCTACATCTTCCTTCGCTGCTCCATCAAAAACAAGCTTTTCCATAAATCTCTTATCAAGAGTTTTATCGAATCCTTGTTCGTAAGCTGAATAAATCACTTTCGCATCAGCGAAGTGAGGGTTTTCATTATAGATTTTTTTCACATAGTAAGGCATCAAAGCACTCATCCATCCATGACAATGGATAATATCTGGAGCCCAACCTAGCTTCTTCACAGTCTCAATTACACCTTTTGCAAAGAAAATAGCTCTTTCATCCGCATCTTTAAACAATCTTCCCTTTTCGTCTGTATTGTAATATTTTCTAGAAAAATACTCCTCATTGTCTATGAAGTAAACTTGCATTCTAGCTGTTGGAATAGAAGCTACTTTAATAATTAGAGGGTGATCAGAATCATCAATGATCATATTCATCCCTGAAAGTCTGATTACCTCATGAAGTTGATGTCTTCTTTCGTTAATTTTACCATACTTAGGCATAAACACACGAATTTCTCTTTCTCGCTCAAAAATTCCTTGAGGAAGATGTCTTGATATGTAGCCTATATTTGATTCTGGTGTAAAAGGTAAAACTTCTTGAGAGACATAAAGGACACGCACTTTTTCCATACTTCAACGCTTTTCTAGTGATTTCGATACAAAGATACAAAATTTTAGTCCTCAGGTCAAGGATTTCTACTAGATTTGGGCATTTATCCAGCGTGAAGTAACATGGTGCAGAACATTAGAATTTGCAGAACAGTAGCGGGTTTAAGACATATTGTTGCCCTCTTGAAATCACAAGGGAAAACCGTGGGTTTTGTTCCCACAATGGGTGCACTACACGAGGGGCACGCTTCTTTGTTTAACAGGGCTCGGTCTAAGTGTGATGTTTTGATAGCCAGTATCTACGCTAACCCTACTCAGTTTGACAACCTTACGGATTTAGAAAAATATCCTAAAACCGAGAAAGAGGATTTGATGTTGTTGCAACGGGAAAAAACAGACATCGCATTCATACCTCAAACAGATGATATCTATCATCAAGTGAAAATTACACCAATAAACTATGGCGTATTAACTGAAAGTCTAGAAGGGGCGCATAGACCAGGGCATTTCGATGGGATGACAACGATAGTTAGAAGATTATTCGAGATCGTCACTCCGGATTTAGCGTTTTTTGGCGAAAAAGACTGGCAGCAACTGGCTATCACAAGGCACATGACTGAGTTGGAGCAGTTGAAAATACAAATAATTGGTTGTCCTATTGTTCGTGAAAGTGATGGTTTGGCTATGAGCTCACGCAATAGAAGGATGACGACTGAAGAAAGAAGTAATGCACTGAAAATAAGTGAAATAATCTTAAACGCTTCCCATCACCAATCAGATGCTACTATTCGCTCACGAGAGGACACAATCACTAAAACACTAATAGACAGTAAGCTAAGGCCTAATTATGTTAAAATAGTCAACGCTGATACACTAAAAGAGGTATTATCTATCAAGAATTCCGGACCAAATAGAATTCTTATAGCAGCCTTTTCGGGAAATACTCGTCTTATAGATAATGGGGCATTGTAGTCCTTATGGTTTTTTTTAGAGTAAATTTGTATATTAATAGATAAAATAAATTCAATGAACAACTTGGCTTTTATTCAAAATATGGGTGTGCCTGGCATCATCCTAATCGTACTAGTGGTTGTCCTACTCTTCGGAGGAAAAAAGATTCCTGAGCTAATGAAAGGACTTGGTCAAGGAATGAAAGAATTTAAGGATGCCTCCAAAGAAGGCCGTTCTGACAACGAAAAAGTAGAAGAGTAAGCCTTACTCCTAATGTTTACTATAGCTCAAAAGTTTTGTTGGGCTGGGTTTTTTACTGTTCTAAGTTTCTATTCCCTAGCTCAAGATTCTTTGATCGTATCTGTCCAGGACACATTGTCATTGGATACCACTATCACTGATGCAGTTGTATTGGATTATTCCAATGCAGTAGATTCAGCTTGGCTTCTGTTTTTAGAAGACAGGGGTGGAATTTCTAATGAAATGACATTGGACAGCAATTTCTCAGGACTCCCTCAAACAAGTATTCAGTATGAAAAAGGATTCAGAAAGTTAAATTCAAAAACGCCTCTGAATCTCACTTACAACGGCTATTTAGATTCGTATATTAATGAGTATTTGCGGTACAGGCATCAGCTGTCAAAGCTACTCGGGCTGTCAAAACTGTATTTTCCCAATATAGAAGAGATTCTGGACAAAAACGACATTCCACTAGAAATGCGAAATCTCTGTGTAATCGAATCTGCACTTAACCCAAATGCCAGATCCCACAGAGGAGCTACAGGCCTCTGGCAATTTATGCTCCCAACAGGTAAAGAGTGTGGTCTAACCATCAATTCTTATGTTGATGAACGAAAAGATCCAATAAAATCTACAGAAGCCGCATGTCTTTATTTAAACCGCCTATATAAAATCTATGGCGTGTGGGAACTAGCCATCGCTGCATATAACTGCGGCCCTGGAAATGTGAATAAGGCCATAAGATTTGCCGGGGATAGTAAGAGTTTTTGGAAGATAAGACCGTACTTACCTAGAGAAACCCAAAAATACGTCCCGAAATTTATGGCCATGTGTTACTTGATGGAATACGGAGAATCTCATGGTGTAATTCCAAAAGATATAGACTTCACCTACTGGCAAAGAGACACTGTCCTTATCCACAAGGAACTTAGGTTTGATCAAATAGCAGCCTTTACAGATATTACAATTTCATCACTTCAAACACTTAATCCTCAATATAAATTGAAAGTGATTCCAGCTTCTAAAGAGGGAAATGTGCTATTCATTCCAGTGAAACATTATACTCAATTCGCTGAAAACAGAGATAAATTCAGGTCTTTTAAACCAAATCGAAAAGCAGTGCAAAAAGTGCCTGTTATTCAAGCAAATACAGTGAATTATTCTACAGCTGGAAAAACTAAATCGTACTACAAAGTAAGAAGTGGAGATGTGTTAGGAACAATAGCAGAAAATCACAACATCACTGTAAATCAGCTAAAAAGATGGAACAATATTAGAGGGACAGGTATCCGTGCTGGACAAAATTTGGTGATGTATACCAATGGTCTTCCACAAGCTCTACCTCAACAACCAAAAATAATTGCCGTTAGCCAATTAGAGGATCCTAACTACACCTACTACACGGTGCGAGAAGGGGATACTCTTTGGGATATTGCCAAACTATACTCTGGAGTGAGTACTGATGATATTACAAGACTGAACAAGGACATCAACCCTAACAACCTAAAAATGGGTTCTAAACTGAAAATAAAGAAAATTTAACTACATGAGACTTAGCCTATTTACTGCCTTGATCATTTTAATAGTATCGTCCTGTTCAAATTATGAGAGTGGTAGCAGTTTAAAAGCCTATTTAGGAGATTTCGGAGATGCCATGGTTGTTTGTGATCAAGAGTTTTGGGATGGAACAAATGGAGACTCAATAAAAATCCTATTTACGGAATATTTGCCTGCCACCATGCCTGCACAAGGTCAATTGGACTTAGAGTTCTCTTCGCCAGTAAATTTTAAAGGTTCAGCTAAAAGATTTAGAAATGTGCTTTATCTCGATATAGGAGATCGAGTGAACAACCAAACGGCAAACATTAAAACAACAAAAGGAGAATTCGCCAATGATCAGCTCATTGTTTATGCCTACGCAAAAACAGAGGCTGAGATGATGACACTGCTATCACAGAGGTACAAAGACATCTTGTATAAGATTAACGATGAGGAAATCAAACGAAAACAAGCAATTTTATCTTATAGACAAGATACTTCATCTGTGAATAGAGTTCGATCCAAAAAAGGATATGATATGATCATTCCAGAAAAGTACACTGTCCTTGTGGATTCTGGAAACGTACTATGGATGAATAAATTAACCAGTGTCATGGATAATGATCTGGAAAAATACACAGTGAAAGATATTGTAGTATCTACGTACGACTACGACTCAGAAGAAATATTCGAACTTGAAAATCTAATTAAAAAGCGTGATGAATTTTTGAAACCCATCACATTCGATGAAGAAGACAGCACGTATGTTCGATTTCAAGAAAAACTTGATCCTGTGAAAAGGACATTGCGTTCTGAAGGAAATGAGTACCAAGTAGAAATTAGAAGTTTGTGGACAAAAGAAGGTGCTTTTCAAGGAGGTCCTTCCATACAGTTTGTTCAATTGGATTATAAAAACAGACGGGTAATTCATGCCGATGCGCGTATCTATGCGCCTGGAAACTATAAACGAGAAATGCTTCGAGAGGTAGAAGCAATCATCAAATCAATCACACCTGTAGAATAAATTAAGTAATGAAAGTAGAAAATGGAGTTTCTGTAACGCTGCAATACCGCTTGACGTATGACGATCAAAATGGAGAGGTCATCGAAGAAACGAGCTCTGACGAGCCCTTGGAATTTACTGTAGGAAAGGAAGAAATGCTAGATGCATTTGAAGATCAGCTTATGGATCTAAAAGAATCGGATAAATTTAGCTTCTCATTATCACCACAACAAGCCTATGGATCCTTCCAAGAAGAACTTCTTGTGGAATATCCAAAAGACAGTTTCCTAGTAGATGGTGAATTGGACGAAGACTTTATTCAAGAAGGTGAAGTAATAGAAATGACTGACGAGGAAGACAATGTTTTCGAAGGTATGATCGAAGAAAACAAACTCAATACCATACTAGTGAATTTTAATCATCCACTTGCTGGGGAAACACTTCACTTTAAAGGAACTATCTCTAAGATTTCTTAACAATAGATTTTTTAAAGCCTTTAGTCAGTCTCGATATCCAATAAAAGAAAGTCCATATGTTTATCGTTTATAAACAATGGCAAAGGAAAAAGGGAAATCGAAAAGCAATCTTACCTCAGGTATTTCAGTATTCTTTGGAATTACATTAGTGCTTTTCATGTTAGGGTTGATGGGTTTATTTCTTTTGATTGGTAACCAAGCTGCAGACCAACTTAAAAAAGACATCCCCATTCTAATCACTCTGAGGAAACATGTGAATGAAGCTGAAACTCAATCGTTCAAAGCTTGGCTTGATCAAAAGCCGTATACCAGAACTACAAAAAGTATTACCCGAGAAGAAGCTGCAGAAGAGCTACAGCGTGAATTGAAAGAAGAATTTCTTGACTTTATGGGTCAAAACCCACTTCCTGCTTCAGTAGATCTAAAGTTAAAACCTGCTTACACTGAAACAGACAGTCTAGAACAAATATGCGCTGAGATAGAACAAAACTCTGCAGTAAGACAAGTTATTTGGCACCCAAACATGGTGAAGGAAATGCAGTCTAACTTTCAAAAAATGACTCTTTTTTTATTGATATTCAGCGGAATATTATTGCTTATAGCAATAGCACTAATTAACAATACGATTCGGCTCGCTATATTCTCTAAACGATTTATCATCAGAAGCATGCAACTTGTAGGAGCCACTTCTCGATTTATACAACGGCCATTTCTTCTGCAGAGCATCTGGCGTGGAGTAATGGCAGGGTTGACAGCTTTTTGCATGATTTTGGCCATCCTTTACCTTTTCAGTGGAGCCTTGGGTGAGTTAGCTGGGGTGCTAGACAATCAGTTTTTAATTGCTTTTGCTATTCTATTTTTAGGGATTGTAGGGGCTGGAATTCTTATTTCTTTCATTTCGACTAAATTTGCTGTACGTAAATATTTAAGATTGGACTACGGTCGTTTACATTAGCAGCATGGCAAAGAAAAAAAACACTCAAACAGAATTCGTATTTGGAAAGCAGAACTACATCCTGTTACTTATATCATTAGCTGCTATAGCCATAGGATTTGCTCTTCTCTCTGGAGGAGGAAGCGAAGATCCGAATGAATTTAGCGAAGAAATCTTTAGTGCTAGAAGGCTATATGTAGCCCCATTGATAATCCTTGCTGGTTATTTTTTGGTGATCTATGCTATTAT
Organism: Flavobacteriales bacterium; assembly: GCA_965224545.1. GTDB lineage: Bacteria > Bacteroidota > Bacteroidia > Flavobacteriales_D > Sanyastnellaceae > ASP10-05a. The sequence goes on from CBDCZM010000002.1 coordinate 380,658, forward strand.
GAAAAGACCTCATCAGGAAGTATAGGTCAAATTCTTACATCCCCTAACTACTTGAAACATACATTTGGGGAAATTTCGACTATAAATAAATGGATTTTTTAGAGGCGCTCATCTTAGGGATTGTTCAAGGATTAACCGAATTTCTCCCTGTCAGCAGTAGTGGTCATATCGAGCTGGCACAAAAGGTGCTTAACGCAGATAATCTCAAAGACAAAGAAGCACTCCTTAGTGTAGTACTCCATGCCGCTACAGCTCTTAGTACTATAGTAGTATTTAGAAAAGATATTCTGGAAATTATTAGAGGGTTAATCTCACAGGACAAAAAGCACGTTCTTTTTTCTGCAGCCATCATCATATCCATGATTCCGGCGGCGTTTGTAGGCGTGTTTTTTGATGATTTCCTAGAAACTCTCTTTGAAGGGAATCTCATCCTAGTGGGAAGTATGTTGCTCGTTACTTGCGGACTGTTATTCTTGGCAGATACAGCTAAAAACACTAATAATGATGTCACCATAAAAGACGCCTTTATAGTAGGAATAGCTCAAGCTGTGGCTATTCTTCCTGGAATTTCCAGATCAGGAGCTACTATTTCTACTTCTGTGTTACTGGGAATCGATCGCTCTAAAGCAGCTAGATTTTCCTTTCTTATGGTAGTTCCACTAATTCTAGGAAAAATGGCCAAGGATATCATGGATGGAAAATTCGAGTTTACATCTGAGCTAGCGACCCCATTAGCAATAGGATTCGTTTCATCTTTTATCACAGGAATCATCGCCTGTGTATGGATGATAGCGTTAGTAAAGAAAAGCAAACTATCTTGGTTCGCTATCTACTGTCTAATAGTAGGTGTGATCGCTATTTGGTGGGGATTAGGAAGTAATTAAACAGCAGCAAAATTAGCAGCCACGGTATCCCAGTTGACCACATCCATAAAGGCATTGATATAATCCCCTCTTAAATTCTGATACTTCAAATAATAAGCATGCTCCCATACATCGATTCCAAGAATAGGAGTTCCTGTTTCCTTTACAATGTTTGACATCAATGGATTGTCTTGATTAGGAGTAGAGCCCACGAAAAGCTTCCCATTTTTATCTACATTCAGCCATGCCCAACCTGAACCAAACCTAGTTTTAGCAGCTTTAAAGAAAACATCACTAAGCTCATCCTGATTCCCAAAAGAAGCATTAATTGCTTCCGCTAACTTCCCAGAAGGAGCTTTCGATCCGCCCGGTTTCATGCAATTCCAGAAAAGTGAATGATTGTAGTGTCCACCTCCATTATTTCTTATTCCAGTTTGATCAGCTTGAACTGTAGCTAGTAATTGATCAATATCTGTTGCAGAAAAATCTGGGGCCTCTCCTAAAGCTTTATTGAGCTTTCTTACATATCCAGCATGATGCTTAGAAAAATGAATCTCCATGGTCTGTGCATCGATGTAAGGTTCTAGCGCAGAATAATCATACCCAAGAGCAGCCTGATCAAACTTTATCATACTCTTCCCTGAATCAACTGTTTGCTCATTCTCAACTGGCTTTTCGCCTGTTTTCATTTCTTGGTTACCACATGACATCATTGGTGAAACCAATGCTCCTACTCCTACAATACTAGATACTTTTAAGAATTTTCTTTTATCCATGGGTGTTCATTTATCTGCCTCTAAGGTATGGTTTTTAGTATTAAAAACCTCAACTCAATAAAGACGTTCCATTTAGCCATGAATTGACTCTTGAGTCCCATACTTATTCATCAATGAAGCCTCGTAATCCAAATATTCAGCCCACCTCTCATTTGCTTTCTCCACACCAGCTATTTCTCTAGAAAACTTCAAGAACGTGGTGTAATGTCCAGCCTCAGATACCATTAAATCATAATAAAATCTTTTTAATTCAGGGTCTTCTAGTGTCTCAGTTAAAATTTTGAACCGTTCACAACTTCTGGCTTCAATCATGGCTCCTACCAGCAAGTATTCAAGTAGTTGATCTTCTCTACTTCCTCCCTTTCGAACAAAAAGTCTAAGATCATTGACATAAGGATCTTTTCTTTTTGTTTCCAAGCCAAAGCCTCTCTTTTTTAGTAATTCAACCACCAACTTAAAATGACTCATTTCTTCCATAGAGATCTGAATCATTTCGTCTACAAGCTCTGAGTACTCTGGAAAAGTGACAATAATGGAAATGGCATTTGAAGCAGCCTTTTGTTCACACCAAGCATGATCTACCAATATCTCATCAATGTTACGTGATGCCACGTCTGCCCATCTTGGGTCAGTTGGGAGTTTTAAACCTAACAATACTTTTTCTGCCATTTTAACTGATTTAGTGCAAAGGTATACAAGCAATGTCAGATAATTCACACAATCCTATAGTCCGATGTCCTCCATCCTTCAAGAGTTCATGCAAGTATCATTGCAAAGCGAATTAACCCAAATAATAAATGAAAACAATTCACAGCAGCATACTTTTGCTCATTCTATGTACCTGCATAACTACTAGTTTCTCTCAAAACATTGGAAGAAAAATCAATCGAGCAGATCGCTCCTTTTATGAATATGATTTCAAACGTTCGTTAAAGCAGTATCTAAAAATATTGGAAACAGATACGTCAGCTCACGTCATTAGGGGTATCGCTCAGTCTTATGCTTATCTACAAGACCATGAGAAATCCAATGGATATTTTAAAATGCTTGTCGAAGAGCCTAGCCCTCTCCCATTCGACCTCTTAGAGTATGCTCAGAGTCTGAAGCGTATTGGAAATTATGAGGAAGCACGAAATTGGTTTGAACAGTATAGAAAAATCTACCCTTTGGATCTAAGAGCGAGGAATCACTCTGTAAATACATATCATTATAAAAAGCTGGCACGAAACAAGAAAAATCCATTGTTCTTTGCACTGGACATCAACGATGAGGGGAGCATCATGGGCTATACAATAGCTGAAGATAAAATAATCTTTAGTAAGAGTACTAATAACGGTTCATTCGACTTCATGGACTCTCCTGAAATCTTCCTTGACGTCATGGAGGGCACGTTGAATGAAGAGATGGAACTGGAAAACCTAAAGTACATGCCGTTTGTCATTAATTCAAACATGCATGATGGTCCATCCAGTTATGATAAGAATACTAAAACACTCGCATTCACACGAAATGCAAGTCTTACAACGGAAACCAAAGAAACTGGAGTCCAATTGGAAATTCTCTTCTCACAAAATATTGATGGAAAATGGCAAGAATCTGTTCCATTTAAGTACAATTCCGAAGACTATTCTGTAGGACATCCAGCATTCTCACCAGATGGTAAAAGAATATACTTCATTTCTAATCAACCAGATGGATTTGGAGGAACAGATATTTATGTCTCCAAAAAACTTGGAAGAGAATGGTCCGAGCCTGAAAACCTAGGACCTGAAGTCAACACTGAGTCAGACGAAATGTTCCCTTTTGCCACTGAAGGAGATGTGCTTTACTTTTCCACAGAAGGTCATGCTGGTTTAGGAGGGTTGGATATTTTCAAGACTTATCCATTTGAAGAATATTGGGCTAAGCCTGAAAACATGGCAGCACCAGTGAACTCGAGAGCAGACGACTTTAGTTTTGCCCTTGTCAAACAAGGAGAGGCACTCTTTAGCTCAAACCGAGTAGGTGGTTTTGGTTCAGATGATGTTTACTATGTGAATCTTCAGGAAACTAAAAAATTCTTTAGTATCCCAACAAAATTGATCGAAAATGAAAATGTAAGTCCTATTAGTGTGGTACATCTTAAAAGTGGAATTGAAGAATTTCATAAAATGGGAGAGTCTGCATTTCTGGACTTAAATGTAAAAGATAGCGGATACAAAGTCACATGGTTTCATATGGGTGAAAAAAGACAAATAAACATTTCTGGTAAAAGAAATGATTATGGAATTCTTGAAATCGACTTCTCAGGACTCAAAGGGTTAAAACCAACTGATTTCTTATCTCAAATTGATGTGCAAGGATCTGACAATAATCAGCGAGTAAGAATAGATCAGAAAGTATGGACATATGAACGAAATCCCGCAGATGATTTTTTGTCCGATGAAATCAGTGATCCTCCAAATTATGCGAAAGGAAAGGATAATGTAATTATCCTGACCAAAGATGGAAAAGAACTCAGAGCTGAGACCTATCCAAAACCAATTAACATTGAGAGTAAAACCGTGATTTACATGGATGAAAATACTGCTGAAAATCAATTTGAAAAATTTGAAGAGCAATTGCAAAAATTTTGCAACGCCTATTCAGAAAACAATGAAGATTATGTCTCAATCAAATTAATTAAATCAGAAGTCATGTCAGCAGTAGAGATGGAGACTTTTGGAGATAAAGTAGAAGATTTTATCATCAAAAATGGTGTTTCTTCAGAACACATTCAGCTAGAATGGTTAGAGCAAACGGCACATATAACGGGTGAAGAGCTCTCCACAGATTTTGAAATTTTCATAACAGTTGATTCCAAGTTTACACTTGTAGAATGAGCTTATTATTTGAGTTAGTTGTTAAAGCGCTGTATGTAAATTACAGCGCTTTTCTTTTTTTAATAAGTTATTCGATATCGATTTGATATTTGGACTCAGGGCTAACAGTGATTTCCGTAAATTCACGTCGTGAAATTTTCAGAACTCGGATTAAACGACAGCATTTTAGAAGCCATTGGATACATGGGGTTTGAGGATGCTACACCCATTCAAGAACAGTCTATACCTCTAATTCTAGATGGTAAAGATCTCATAGCATGTGCTCAAACTGGTACAGGAAAGACGGCAGCGTTTATCCTTCCTGTGTTGAATAAAATCTGTGAGGAGGGGAATAATGGCATTAACACTTTGGTGGTGTGTCCCACTAGAGAGCTCGCGTTGCAAATTGACAAACAAATTCAAGGCTTTTCCTATTTCGCTGGAGCAGAATCTTATCCAGTATATGGGGGAGGTGAAGGCTCAGACTGGGACAAACAAAAAAATGCATTGACCTCAGGTGCCGATATTATTGTAGCCACTCCAGGAAAACTTCTTTCTCATCTATCGATGGGGTATGTCGACTTAAAAAATCTAAAACACTTTATCTTAGATGAAGCGGATCGAATGTTAGACATGGGTTTTCATGAAGACATTAGTAAAATCATTTCTTACCTTCCTAAAGAAAGACAAAACTTAATGTTTAGTGCTACTATGGCTTCAAAGATTAGGCAATTGGTGAAAAAGACCATGAAGAATCCTCTGGAGATAAACATCGCATTGGCTAAACCAGCCGAGGGAGTTCTTCAAGCTGCCTATTGTGTATTTGATCATCAAAAAGATCCAGTGATTAAATCACTGATCCAAGACAAGCCTGAGTGTACGAGTATCATTATTTTCACTAGTACTAAAAGAAAAGTGAATACTATCGTCAAATCACTGCGTGGAAATGGTTATGAAGTGAGAGGAGTTTCCTCTGATTTAGACCAAAAAGACAGGGAAGAGGCATTGAGAAGATTCAGAAGCAGACAAACGAGAGTGGTAGTCGCTACAGACGTTTTAGCTAGAGGAATTGACATTAAAGATATCAATTTGGTCATCAATTATGACGTACCAGGTGAAGCAGCAGACTACGTGCATAGGGTTGGAAGAACAGCTAGAGCCGACACTACCGGGATCGCACTGACTATGATCAATCCCGATGAGATGTACAAGTTCAAAAAAATTGAAGATCTTATTGGTACAGAGGTATATAAAGTTCCTCTTCCTGAAGAATTTGGAGAAGGGCCTGTTTGGAACCCTAAGGCCAGTGGCGGTTTTAAAGGTGGGGGCAAGAAAAATTTCTATAGAAAAAAGAAAAAGTAGTCTAATTCAGATAAATAAATCGATTGCGAATTCTTACTCTTTTATTGTTCAGTTGTTTGACGGTTGTTAGCTATGCCGAAGATGATTTTCTGATCCAAGTGCTTATAAAAGAAGTCTATACAGAAGAAAAACTTGGCGATGCCGAAATAGAAATCAGGAAAGACAATCAATCTTTCGAAACTTTTACAACAAATGAGCATGGTAATGTAGAGTTCAGGGTTCCTTTGGATCACGGTTATCATTTCTATTTTAAGAAAAAAGGATTTGTCACTAAATTCATTATGATTGACACCAGAAACATTTCTGAAGAAGATAAAATAGATGGATTTAAAGTCGACTTAGATATCACACTATTTCATTTTAGAAAGGGATTTAATCGTTCTGTCATGGAAAATCCTTTGGGCATAGCTAAGTATGATCCCACGTCCAATTCCATCGAATTTGACTTTGATTATACTGCCTCGGTTATAGGCAAAATTGAAGCAGAACAAAACAGAACGGACAGCCTCTATCAAAAACGATTTTCAAAGGCTATGTCTAAAGCAAAAAAACAGAAAGTGTTAGAGAATGATGATAAGGCCTTAAAATGGTACAGAAAGGCTTTCAAGTATATTCCTAGTGATGAAACAGTGAGAAAAAAACTAGGATTGATTTTAGATGAACCTGATAAAATAAAAGTGTGATGCCAGACCAAAAGAAGAAAATTCTTGTGCTTACAGGAGGTGGAGATTGTCCTGGATTAAATGCTGTCATTCGAGGCATTACGCGCGCAGCTATTGTAGATAACCAGTACGAGGTATGGGGCAGTATAGAAGCATTTAATGGTATTCTCTCCAACCCTCTAAATCTCATTCAGCTCACTAGGAGAAATACCGCTGGAATTCATGTCACTGGCGGAACCATCATCAAAACCACCAGTAAAGGAAATCCGTTTGATTTTCCAATTCAAAATGAGGATGGCACCTGGAGCCATAAAGACGTTTCGGATCAATTGATAGCTACGATTAAGAAAGAGGGATTTACTGCAATAATCAATATCGGAGGAGATGGAAGTCAAAAGATCGGACTGGCTCTTCAAAAGAAAGGCCTTAACGTCATAGGAGTTCCAAAGACAATAGACAATGACATCTTTGCTACTGATTTTACATTTGGATTCAACACTGCGGTTCAAATAGCTTCTGAAAGTTTCGATAAGTTGGTAACCACAGCAGCTAGTCACAGCAGAGTCATGCTCATGGAAGTCATGGGGCGAGATGCTGGCTGGATCGCTTTGCATACAGCTATTTCTGGAGGGGCAGAACTATGTCTGATTCCTGAAATTCCTTATGATATCAATGTGATTCTTGAAAAAATCAATTACCGATATGAGCATGGAAAACGGTTTGTAAATATTGTAGTAGCAGAAGGAGCTAAGCCAATTTCAGGAGAGTCTGTAGGAAAGCAATCTCTTGACGCTGGAGATGAACACTTTAAATATGGTGGAATAGCGAACTACATCAGAAAACAGCTAGAAGATAATGGCTGTACAGCACAAGTCAGAACTGCCGTATTGGGTCATATCCAGCGAGGAGGCACCCCTATGGCATTTGACCGAGTGTTAGCCACCGCTATGGGAGTCAAAGCTTTCGAAATGGCTCAAAATAAAGACTATGGGAAAATGGTCTCTCTTAGAAGTAATCAATTAGAAACGGTTTCCTTAGAAGATGCTACTTCTAGATATAATTTTGTAGATCAGGACAATTACTTATTGAAAACTGCCAGAGCTATGGGAATGAGTTTTGGAGATTTTTAATTCCTAAAAACTATTTCTAAATCAACCATGATCTCAAATTGTACTAGTAGTCCATCTAATCCATAAAACCTGTCTTCTTATCAGTAATATGCACTCTGGCATCATCATCTATTTGCCAAGGTCTTGTTGCATAGCTCAGTTTTAACCACCCTAATTTCCAATACCACTTCATCTATTCTCTAGTTCATAAGGTAAATTCTCTTCCATTGTGGCGTCCCTAGATCAGTCATTTTATTAAGAATGAATGAGTTTAACTTAACTAGTGTCTGGTCGGAAATCAGCTCTTTTGAAAGATTACACACCCTAAATTCAACTAAAAAAGCATCGGTTTTCAAATTTTAGAGCTCAATATTTTTCGGGCAGGCATGTATTCCGTTTTTGGGCTTTAAAAATGAGTTTTGCGGTCAATTTCTTCCCGACAAGACGCACCTTCCCTATGTCAATTGTATCTGCACTCAAATTTAGGCTGCCTTTTTATGAACCTGTTCTCTGCTTATATATTCACCTATCTTGTGCAGATTATAGGCCAAAACGCTTAGGGAAACGTAGCGTTTGAAGTTTTTAATCCCCCTGTCTGGACAACGACCCAAGCCATTGTGCCTTAACTGGTTGATGTTTGATTCTACTGCGCTGTGAGCATTGCGGAGTTTTATGAACTGGTCCTGATGTTCCTGCTGGGTTTCCTCTTTATTGCGCTTGCCTTTTTTGGGCATAATCGTATTGGGTATTCGCTTTTCCACAAAAGCCTTGTTCTGTCCGCTATAGAACCCTTTGTCAAAACTTAAGGAATCGATCAGGTCTGGAAATCTTTCCACCAGCTTTGTTGCAATATCCTGGGTTAGCTGAACATCAAATTGATTCTCAAGTATTTGATGATGAATGATGAAGTTAAATTGATCGGTGGCGATTAATACATTGTGACCTATTTCGATCGGGTTGAACTTTTTCCCTTTAGAAAGCCACTCTGAATGCGTTTCAAATATGGAGTATAGCTTTTCACTTGAAGTAATAACTTCTCCATCTATTATTCTTCTACTGACTAGGTCGATGTGCTTGGTCAGCATTGCATGAAAATAAACCAATTGGAGATGCTTGGATATTGACAGAACACTCGTGTGACAGGCTGTTAGACTTAGCAGGTCATTGATTTTCAATTCAAGTTTCTTGCCTAATTCCAGGTACTGGCTAACAACATCCTCAAGCCTCGATTCTTTGTTTTTCCCGCCTGAACTGCTGACCTTGGAACTAGCCCTGAAAATGCTTTTGATCTCCCGTTTCCATGATCTGGATTTTCTCCAACCTGTGATGTTTTCATTGTCCCTGAACCATTCAGAGAGGTCAATGCACTTACGTGCTGAATCCCAAAGTAGATTCATATCTGTGGGGAAATGTACATTAGCACCAACGGGAAACGAATCGGCTTTTACCTGAAGTAGCTCTTCCTCTTTTTTTTAATAACCTATGACCGTAGTTAATCACCAAATCATTGACCTCTTGGATTGTTTGCTCATCCAACAATGCTAGATTATCCTTGATCGTAGTAAGCCCGTACTTCTTCTTGTCTAATCGTGATTCTGTTTCAATACCCATTACCGTTCGCATTGAGGTATCAACATTGGCCAGATAATGGATACGATCATAATTTGCATTTAATCCTTGACGCATTACTCCAAGTACTAGTATCTCCCACAGTCCCATCCCTTTGCGACCTGATCTAATCAATGTCTCTTGCTTGGGATTTATACGATTGGATAGCAAAGAAAATACAGCAGAATTTATCTCCTTGTTCATGAAAATTGCTTGAAGTCCTTTCAATAACTTGGGAGCCTCGTCTCTGCAATTATTAGGAAATTCAGCTGATGTAATTGGCAGCGTGAATAAGTCTGGATCTCGTTCAAATAGTGTGCGCATAAGCTTCGAATGTTTAACTAAAATACAGAGTCAACACCAGTAATTGTGCTGAATAGGTCACTATTTATGAAGATATTCATGGGATAAATTTGGCTATATCACCCGCCAAATAAAGACTCTGTGATTTCCGACCAGACACTAACTAGTCTGATAGGATTAGTAATATTTCGTTTATATCATCGTTTTTCCTTTACAAATTCATTTTATGAAATACTCATTATTTTTTCTCTTCATACTTCTTTATCAAGTAAATCACTCTCAAGAAAACAACATAATAAATAAAAATGAAATTGGTGTAAACATTGCGCCATTAATAGTTTTGGGAACAGCCAACGATTATCAAAACTTTACTATTGAAGGCTATTATAAAAGAAGCATAGGGTCATGGAAAATTCGTGGGAAAATTGCAAAAATATCAGTAAGGCATACACCATATCATATAGTAGTCCTAGACTCAACGATTTCTATTAACCCTATTCAGCAAGATCAATATCAAGTTAGCTATCAAACTAATAATATATTCAGAACAAAACTAGGGTTAGAATATCGATGGAAATTTAAACAAATGGGATTTTCTGCAGGTTTAGATACTTTTCATAAGTATCTAAATACACTTATATATTTGAATACAAAACATCAAGAGTTAACAGAAACATATCCAGATTTTTTTACTTGGCGAACGAATCTCTCTAAGGTTGAATCTGTCGATAACAAATACAGTATGGTTGGCTTATATCCTTTCGTTGGGTTTCATGCAGCACTAAGTAAAAGACTAGCTTTTAATATGGAATTTGGCATTCATATGTCAAAGGGGAATGAAGAAATAAATATCAAAAGTGATTTTCCAATAGAAATAAAAAATGTTATTCATCATACAGAAGTTAATACCGCTATCATAAATGATATTTCTATTTCATACTCTTTTTAAAATCTAGCATAATTTTTTAAGAATCATTGAAACGAATGTATCTGAAAATTATTTCAAGAGTAATAGATCAGAGGCTTGTAGTATTGATCTAACCCCACACCTCTGCTTTAACTAACTCACGTTCAAATTTCTTTTCCTTTCTACAGCTTGCGAAACATAGTACTACAAGCATAACTAAGAAGACAATTTCAACTTGAATACTAAAAAGTAAAAAGTCTAGAACAAGCTCAAGACTTAAAAGGGGCACTTAAAAAATATCCACTTAACCAAGGTTGCATTTTATATTCTACCCCTTGAGGTAATTTAATCGTTTGAACTTCGTGAGTAGGCTCCAAAATAATTACCTCGTCTCCTGCCAGAAATTTTATTTTCAAAGGATAATCACTTGGCACCGATTCAGTCCATCTATACTTAATTTCTGCATTGGAACCATCTTCTTTTACAAAAACAGAATACGCCAATCTAGGAGGTTCAGGTTGGCGAAGCATAACGTCAAAAATGGCTTTCAAATCACACTCGCACTTATTTAAAAACTGCGTTTCGAACTCATTAGAACTTATAATCTTATCTCTATAAATGCGTTGTATGTCTTTTAAGATGCTAAAAAACAACTCATCATTATCCATCTGAGTTCTTAATGTATGCATTAACATCGACCCTTTACTATAAATGTCTCCGTCATGGCGATTGGACCAGCTACTATAACGAACATTGGGAACTTTCAAAACTGGACGCTTATTTGAAATCCCCCAGTACATTTGATTTCGACAGTATTTCAAGTAATTATCATGGCCAAAAAGTCGTTCTGCGACTAAATTTTCAGAGTAAGTAGCCAATCCCTCATGCAGCCAAATCTCAGAATAATCAGAGGCTGTTACGCTATTTCCCCACCACTCATGTGCTATTTCATGAACCAATGTCGTATTAATATCCTCCCAATCTGATTCATAATCACTTCCCATAGCTATGCATCCCTGATGCTCCATGGCGCTGAATGTGGACTCAACGAATTTTAGCCCATCATTCCACCAAGGATACTCTCCAAACAACTCCTCAGCTGCTCTTAAAGCTTTAGGGGTCTGAGCATAAAACTTTCTTGCCACCTCCTCATTCTGCCGTAGCACATAAAACTCCAAGTCATACGTATTTCCATTGATCGACTCATACGGCAATTTGAATCTTACAAAGTCTCCTGAGTTAAACGAGATGTTGTAAATGTTAATTGAATTATTGACGTGCCACGTAGTGGTAGTTCTGTTACTTTCAGTTGAAGTCCTCAGCAGTTTCCCGTTGCATGCGGTCTCCAAGCCTTCCGGCACATTCACAGAAATGAAGCATTCCTCTGGTTCATCGATTAATAAGTCCTTACATGGAAACAAATAACCCACACCCAAACCTTCTGTTTGAGTAGAAAACCATGGTTTTTCGTTGCCATCCTTTTTCCAAACAATTGGTCCCTCTCCAATTATATTAGGCGGCTTTCCATGGTAATAAAACATCAATTCTAACTGTGAGTCTGTTTCCAAATCCTCATCAAAAATGACGTAGATGATGTCTTTTTTCCTCTTAAACTTGAAGGGTTTCCTAGACACAACAGAATCCAGCTTAAATGATCTATTAAAGTCAAACATCAAAGAGTCTTGATTTTGGACAACGTCCATCCAAATCTTCACACTCCCTTCAATACTTTTCTTTTCGGGAAAAACTTTTACATCCCAATCATATCTGGTAACATCATAACACGATCTAAATTGATTGTTCGAACCTGCCAAATGACTGTACTTCCCAAACTTCGGTAAGTTGGTATCGTTGTCAGTTCTATAATACTTAATAAACGGAATGTATTTGCAACTTGAAAAGATTATTGCAACGCATATAAATCCAATGAAATAAGCTGTGCTCGCTGATATCTTCATAAAATTAGATGGGGTTTATGAAATGAAACTTGTCTTCAAATTCCAATATTACTCAATTACTATCTTTTGACTTAAGGTTCCATGTTCGTGAATCACAGAAACAGTATAAATACCGGGACTGTATACGGATGCATCAAAAAAGTATTTCTTCTCTCCTACAGAAAATTCTCCCAAATAAACTTCGGAAACAGTTTTACCTTGAGCGTCTATAAGCTCTACTCTTCCTGAACTGGACGAACTAAACACTACCGGAATTACAGTAATTCCATTCGCTGGATTTGGATAAACTTTAGCAAATGCTACAGGTTCATTCGCTGGAATATTTACTAATTCATCCACCACTTTAAAGTTCCAAAAGGCTTCTGGAGCTGGCATAGGACGATTCATGACCTTTCCAGAATTGGACTCTCCTTTTACATAATATTCCACAGTCGTTCCTCCAAGCTGCGCTGGAATATATCCTTCCCAGTTATTACCTCCCACACTCGACAAGGCTATTTGACTGTATTCCTCAGCACCTTCTATCCTCCAAAATAGCTGAGCATTAGTGACTCCCGACCTATGATTCATGTACGCCTCTACTAAATAATCATTGGTTGAATCATCAGTATCTTCCAATGGATTATGTGAAATCAACAGAGGATCCTCCACTCCAATAGAATGTGTAATGCAATGAAGAGCTCCTGCGCTCGCAATAATGTCACTGGGAGAATTGTCACAATCAATGGCTACTATAGTATATCCTGGTAAAAGTTCTTCATAAACTCTTTGCGCTATCGAGTCAAATTCCTCTCTGTATGAGGGGAATAAAATTGTATTATTAATAAAAATGCTATTGGTGAATGTTCTATAGTACGGCTCACTAAAGTCACCATCGGGCCAATTTCCAGCAACAGAAGGAATCATTGGTACCCACCTGATCTTCCAAGGAGTCCCCCATTTAGTGGTTGTATTGGACATTACATATTCAATGTTCGCCATAATTTGTGGCCCATCTGATTCATCGCCGAAATTTCCGACTAGAATTGTCTCTTCATCAATGAGCTTCATATGCATGTCTATATGATGAATCAAATCGTATGGAAGAATGGGCATAAGTGTATAATTATCTATTCCCAACCATTCATCCATGATTGTTTCTATCTCTTCAAGGCTTTTGGTAGAAACCCCCGAAATATTCATTGGTTCGTTTTCATCAAGAATTAGATCAGACGCAAAGGCATGGCCAAAACCATCACTCATATAATTTCCTCCCGTATTTACCAAATCAGTTGGGTTTTGGTCCAAACAATATAAATCCAGTCCTAAATAATCAGCGATGTATTGAGGAGAGGCATCATCATTTACTCGAGCTGGCCTATTATAAATCCAATCGACTAGAAATAAATCATCCACTTCATTTCCGTAAACAGCGTTGGCTGCGTAATCCCTCATCCAAATGGAATCAAATTCACTATCAATGATGGTCACATTGTCCATATTATCCAAAGCTGGACCTCCCGCATTTCCCACCATCAAGTAATTTTGAGTACTAGATGGGTTTTCTGAAAGAATAATTACTTCACACTCTTCTTTGGCCGCTCGCACGATTTGTTTTGAGATAGCAGGATAGGCCGTCCAAGCTATTGTCAATGCCTGTATCTCTTCCCACTCAGCCATATTTCTAATATTATCGAACGGGGGAGGTGTCTGAATCCCTCGCGAAACAGGTCTTTCGGGAATGTTTCCCTCACTTATTTGTCTTAATTCGGATTCAGTGAGGTATCTAGGTAGAATTTCCTCTTCAATTCCAGATTCTTCCTGTGCAAATAGGTTCAGAAAACCAATTGAGAATATCACAGTAACTATAGCGTATTTCATGTGATTCGTCTTTTTTGAATTAGAACTTGTTCAAAGTCGAACTAAAAAACTGCGCATAACCTCTTGGTCTCACTGAGCTTTAGCCAATTTTTTCTCCATAGCTATACTTCGACAAGCTCAGCAGAACTAAAGCTATCCAGAAAAAATGAGGCTTCGCCAGTAAAACCAATAGTTCATGCTCGAAAATTTCATTTCAACTTTGAACAAGTTCTTAGTGAATATACACTTTTAGAAAGTTTTTTTGTGGAATTTAATTAACCATCGCATCTAACTAATAACTCCGGAGGATTCCAATAATTAAGTTTAAAAGAAAACACATGAAAAATTTAGCAGGAATAACAGTAATAATGCTGATGGCTATCATCAGCTTCGGTCAAAACTATGGAGAGATTCAAGGAAAAGTAGTCGATGAATTTGGCGACGGAATACCTGGAGTAAACGTCTCCACAGAAACTTCAAGTGGTGAAATGCTTGTGAGCACCAATAAAGATGGACACTTTAAATTAAAACCTCTCGCATCAGGAATATACAATGTCAACTGTACAGCACTGGGGATGCAGGAAAAAACAAAGACTGGTGTAAAAGTAGATCCTGATAAAACCTATTATATGGGATCAATCATTTTGATAGAAAGTGCTATTGGTCTGCCCGACGCTGTAGTGGACGAAATAAGAGACAAGCTAATAGACCCTGAGGAAACCAGTCGAATCACTATGCGGTCCAGTGATATCAAGACAAACGCTCTACGGACATCTGTTATAGACATGATTGCTACAATGAAAAGTGACATCAAAAAAGGCACTGATGGCGAATTATATTTTAGAGGATCAAGAACAGGAGCCGTTCAATATAACATTGACGGTGTGAAAATGACTACTGATGCCAGCAGATTGCCCAGTTCAGCAATTGGAAGCATCTCCGTTTACACAGGCGGTATTCCAGCAAAGTATGGAGACACTACCGGTGGAGTAGTGGTTATCGAAACAAGAAGTTATATCGATCTATACAATGAATCGAAGTATTCACATTAAGAATAAGTGAAACACTTAGCAGAGTAGCTGCGTTGCAATGATAAAGAAGTATATCTTTAATCATTGCAACGCATAAGTGTTCTAACTGGCAATACCACTTGAGGTTATTTAAGAAAAACATAGCAAAGCTCAGCGACATTGAACTCATAAATGAGTATAAAGAGAGTCGCGCTCAAAAATATGTCTCAGAGCTCTACTCCAGATATGCCCATTTAGTTATGGGGGTTTGTCTAAAGTACTTGAAAAACGAACCAGAAGCTAAAGACACTACTCAAGATGTATATGGCATACTGGTAAAAAAACTCATGACACATGAAGTATCCAATTTTTCCTCATGGCTCTACCAGCTCACAAAAAATGAGTGTCTTATGCTCCTCAGAAAAAACAAGCGAATAGAGCTTATTCAAATTGATGAGCAAATTGTTGAAGAAGAGGAGAGTTTACTGTCGGAAAAAGAAACACTTGAAATAAAAATTGAAAAACTGCTAGAGGAAATAGAAAACCTAAAACCCGCACAAAGTGAATGTGTGAAGCTATTTTATCTAAAGAAAAAGAGCTATAAAGAAATTGTGGCTCAAACAAGTTTCTCGGAAAAGGAAGTAAAAAGCTACATCCAAAATGGGAAGAGAAATTTAAAGAACCAATTAAAGAGTTATGCAGAATTCAGAAATGAAGAAAGAAATACTAGGACAGCATAGAGAGATTTCTGCCAAAGAGCTAGAAAATTACCTCAATGGGAAGTTGTCTGCTTCAGAAGCCAGGGCTGTGGAGATGAAAATGCATTCGAATGATTTTAGTTCAGATGCCACAGATGGATTTGAAACATACGGAAAATCTATTGCTATTTCTGAAATAGGAAAACCTTGGAAGGTGACTAACTACAGCTGGATCGCATGGACAATCTTAAGTGCTGTAGCTGTTGTTATTATTGGCATGTGGGCACTCCAGCCCTCCATTATTGATCCTATTAAAACCAGTACTTCTAGCATTGAAACACCAACGAAAACAGAAATCAAATCTAAAACCATTACTTACCCCAAAACTGAGACAAATACAGGGCTGAAAGAACCCGCTAATACAGGCCCATCTGAACCAATTTCAGACAAGAATGAAAAAACATCGGAATCCACAGAACCTAAATACACAGGTGATATCAAAGGCATACCTGTTCTTTTCTCAGGCGAAATAGAGCGAGAAATATTCAATATCCAACCTCTAGAAACGAAAGCTGGTCAGATACAGATAGACAGTGAAACCAAAGAGTTGAAGACACAATCTGCAAGACTAAGACACTACAGAAATTACAAGTTAGTCGACCAAGGAATTGGCATAAATGAAAGTTTGCTACAGCCTATCATCAATGGATCTCCTGCATTCATGGAAACAATTGTAGTGAACCCAAAATACCCAGCTTGGATGCCTGCTGACTCAGTATATAAAGCCAGTCTTGACGAAGCCATTGATTGGATCATAGACGAAGACTACAAACAGGCAAAAATGAGACTTACACGTCTCGTAGAAAATACCACTGAAGATCTTACTGCTTCATTCTACCTAGGATACACTCTATTCTTGAAGAATGAATTTGAAAATGCACTGGTTTATTTAAATAGAGCTCAAGCGCATCTGCTTCAAACGTATGATCAGGATGCCCGTTTTATTGAAATCAAGTGTCTACTGGAACTGGGAAGGCTTGAGGAAGCAAAATCTGAGGCCATATACTTAAAGGAATCAAAGAGTCTATATGGAGAACGAGCTATGGAATTAGTAGATTGATGGCTATCTTTAAGCCTCATTGAATGGACATATTCTGAGGTTCAGAACCGAGGTAGATTCCATTGCACTGGCATCGCACACCATAAATTGATCACACCACGCTAATATCCTTTGAAACTCTGGTGAGAAATATTCACGTTTTTAGTAGATAAAAAAAGGCTTCAGAAAACTGAAGCCTTTAAATATGATTGATTCTTGGAATAATTTATTCTGTGATCCCTTCTAACTTTAGCAGAAAAGCATATTCTAGCGCTACTTCTTTAATCGCTGAAAACCTTCCAGAAGCTCCACCATGTCCAGTTTCCATATTGCAGTCCATTATTAGAATATTGTCATCCGTTTTATATTCTCTCAATTTAGCCATCCACTTCGCTGGCTCCCAATATTGCACCTGACTATCCCAGTAACCTGTCGTTACTAACATATTTGGATACTCGTGCTTTTTTACGTTATCATAAGGAGAATAGCTTTTCATGTAGTGGTAGTATTCTGCATCTTTTGGATTTCCCCATTCATCGAATTCTCCAGTGGTCAATGGAATACTTTCATCCAACATAGTAGAAACCACATCCACAAATGGTACGGCAGCAATTACACCATTAAAATAATCTGGTTGTATATTCACTACTGCTCCCATCAACAATCCACCTGCACTGCCTCCTTGAGCATATAGATGTTCCGCAGTGGTATATTTTTCATCCATCAAATACTTAGCACAATCAACGAAATCGGTAAACGTGTTCATTTTCTTAAGCATTTTCCCATCTTCATACCACTCTCGTCCTAAAACTTGACCTCCTCTAATATGGGCGATTGCAAATACAAACCCCCTATTTAACAATGACAATCTCAATGTACTAAATCCAGGATCAATCGTAGAACCATAAGAACCGTAGGCGTATAGAAGCGTTGGGTTTTTACCATTCAATTCAATTCCTTTTTTGTACACCAAAGACATTGGAATCTTCGTTCCATCCTTTGCGGTAGCATTAAGCCTTTTAGACTCATAATCATTTGGATTGTGGCCGCCAACAACCTCACTTTGCTTCAATAATTTTTGCTCCTTAGTCTCCATATTCCACTCATACGTAGAAGAAGGAGTCGTCATTGAAGTATAACCATATCTTAAGATGTTCGTATCGAAATCCATATTTACTCCTGTGCCCGCCGAGTAAGCTTCATCATTGAACGGAAGATAATATTCTGCGTCACCTTTCCATGGCTTAATTCTTAACTGGGTAAGTCCGTTTGTCCTTTCATCAAGCACTAGGTAATCATTAAAAATCTCTATTCCCTCTAGGAAAACATCCGATCTATGAGGGATCACCTCTGTCCAATTCTCTAACCCTGGAGAATCTACAGATGTCTTCATCAATCTGAAGTTCTTTGCTTCGTGATTGGTCAAAATATAGAAGTGATCCTGATAATGAGAAATACTATATTCTAATTTTTCAGTCCTTGGCTGAATCATTTTAAACTCAGCATCTGGCGTATTGGCGTCCACAAATCTATATTCATTAGAAAGTGTGCTATATGAGCCTATAATAATGTAATCTTTGGTTTTTGTCTTGTATACAAAGGTCCCAAAAGTTTCATCATTCTCTTCATAAACCAATTCATCCGTATTTTGTGGTGTCCCTAGTTTATGCTTGTATATTCTGTTGCTACGAAGAGTTACCTCATCCTTCTTTGTATAGAATACAGTTTGATTATCATTTGCCCAAGTAACACCACCAGTGGTTCCTTCAAGTTTATCCTCAAGGTATTCCCCTGTTTTAAGGTTCTTAAACTTCACTGTATAAACCCTTCTGGAAACAGTATCCTCTCCATAAGCCAATATCTCATTGCTTGGACTCACGGATCTTCCTGCTATTGCAAAGTAGTCAAACCCTTCAGCCAGTTTTGGTCCATCGAGCATCATCTCTTCTTCGGCTTCCATTGTACCCAATTTTCTGCAGTAAAGAGCATATTCGGCACCCTCCTCAGTTCTCACATAGTATTGATAGCCGTTATTTTTGAAAGGCACAGATTCATCCTGCTCCTTAATTCTGCCTTTCATTTCCTTGAACAATTCTTCCTGAAAAGTCTCTGTGTCTTTCATCACTTCTCCTTTATATGCATTTTCAGCATTCAGGTAATCCAAAACATCCTGGGTCTGTGTATCAGGGGTTTCTGCATTTTTTTGTTCATCGGAAAGACGCATCCAGAAATAGTCGTCTGTTCTGACATCGCCATGTGCCACTAATTCTTTAGCGATTTTCTTCGCTATTGGTGCTTTCGCCATAGTCTTTTCTTGTTTTTCTTCTGATGCTGACTTATCTGCCGAACTTGTGCAAGAGCCAATCAGAATTGCAATGCATAAATATATTATTAGTCTTTTCATTATGTGTCATTTTAAGCGAAAATAGCAAACCGAAGAACATGTGTATCTTTTGCAATTACAATTAAGTGCAAAAACCGTAACTTTAACATATGAGAAATTTGATAGCAATCCTGCTTTCGGTAGTTTTTTTGGCACTACTTACAACCCCAACTATCGGACAAAGCTACTTCGGACCAAAATTCGACTGCGATCATCAATCATGCGGATTAAAAGCTGATCCCGAGGATAAATTTACTTTTGTTCCTCCCCATGAGGGATTTGAATATGGCCAGTCAAGAGATGCAGTCATTTCAGTTACGTACAATGGTTTCTCTGCCAGTGCTCAAAATGCTTTCCAATATGCCGTGGATATTTGGGCATCATATCTGGAGTCATCAGTTCCTATTACAATCACGGCAAATTGGCAAAATATTGGTGGAACAGTTTTAGGGTTTGCTGGAGCAAATGACTACGAGATAAACTTTTCTGGCGCACCATTTCCAAACACATGGTATCCAGCTGCGTTAGCAAATAAGCTTGCTGGAACCGATCTTAATCCGGGTACTTCTGATATATCTTGTACGTTCAATAGTTCAACAAACTGGTATTTGGGAACTAATGGAAATACACCCTCTGGGCAGTATGACTTTGTATCTGTAGTCTTGCATGAACTAGGACACGGCTTAGGTTCTATTGGAGGTTCTTCCGAAAGCAATGGAGTGGGTACTTACGGTTTCTCAGGAACTCCAGTTATATGGGATAGGTTTATTGAGAATAATAGTGCACAAAATCTCACTACATTCGGCTCTCCAAGCACGGCCTTGGGAGGTCAACTTAGAGGGAATAATTTACATTGGGATGGAGAGTTTGGCGTGTCTGAACTGAATGGAGTCCGGCCTAGAATCTATGCCCCGTCTACTTGGGATGACGGATCGAGCTATTCACATTTAAACGAAAGCTCTTATGGATTCGGAAATGAAAATTCACTCATGACCCCTTTTATAGGTGCTGCCGAAGCTATTCACGATCCAGGTCCAGCGATGCTCGGAATGTTTGAGGACATGGGATGGAGTATCTTTCCATCCTGCAGGTTTACCAACGTTTCCTTAGTTAGTTCCACACCTTGTAATCCTGCTACAGGAAATTTTGATATGACTATCAGCATTGCCTATGAAAATCCTCCGGAAAACAACCAGATGTTTATCAATGGGTTGGTTTATGATATTACATCAAATCCACAAGAGTTTAGTTTTACTTATGAGGCCAATCGGCAAATTGTCGACTTTGACATCAGATTTTCCATCGATCAAAATTGTCGAATAATGACCAATAATTTTTTCATAGCACCTGCCTCTTGTTGTGGAAAATTCAAACTAACAGAAGTCAATCCTGAAACGAAACAATTCACCATAGTCAACAATGGTGCGTGTAGCGAAAATTTAGCTTCCTATAGAGTGTTTTCTGAAGGTAATTCCAGTTTACTCTTTTTTCTTACAAGAATTACTGGTGGTCTCATCTTAGAGTCTGGGGAATCCACCACCTTCCAATGGGATGATTGGACTCCAGATGCCTTAGGATCTGACTTGGCATTGGTAATCCCTTTTCTCAATCCAACTACTCCATCAAATCTTGAGGACTATGTCCAATGGAAAAATGCTGGAAATGAATATGAAGCGATAGCAGTTCAAGCAGGCTATTGGACCGCTGGGGAATTTGTAGCTGATTTCGCTCCTTATACCTTTAATGGAGGAGAAAATGATTTTGGTGCCCAGTTTTGGGAAGGAGCACCCGCCCCTTGTGGTATCACATCTTTAACAGCAGGATCAAGTACAGGTTGTAATGCATCCACACTTACCTACAATCAAGAAATCATTGTAGCCTATGAATTTGTTCCCGAGACAGGGAGTTTAACCGTCAACGGTATAAATTTCCCTATTCAGTCAAGCCCTCAAACAGTTGAGCTTACAGGATTGATCTCAGATGGAATGTCCGTAGGAGTTACTGCCAGTTTTACGGTTGACAATACTTGTACACTAACTACTCCTAACGTCTTTACGGCGCCAGAGTCATGTGCTTGTGCTTTCGACTATAATTCAAACGGATTAGTAGCCATAGAGGACCTCACCATGTTACTATCTACATTCGGATGTAACTCAGGATGTTTTACTGATCTAAGCGGGAATGATGCCATCACAACAGATGATCTCACCATTTTTCTACAGAATTTTGGTACTTTATGTACTCCTTAAATGGCAAATTTTCTAGTAAAAATATGTGCCCCATCCAAAATAAATAGATAGTATTGACCAATATTTAGATTTCGGATATCAAGACGCGTTCCGTTGGAATTTAATATTCCTGTTTCTAGTAATTTCCCATCGTGATCACAGAGATCAAAAATGGGAGTATCGCCATTTGGTTTATAATCTACAGAAAGTGTTTTACCAGGTAGTACTTTGACTTTAAGAGGATTCTTAATTCTTAACA
The DNA here is from genome assembly GCA_965224545.1 of Flavobacteriales bacterium. Lineage (GTDB taxonomy): Bacteria > Bacteroidota > Bacteroidia > Flavobacteriales_D > Sanyastnellaceae > ASP10-05a. The sequence goes on from CBDCZM010000002.1 coordinate 402,562, forward strand.
TGATTCAAAAATTTTAATGCAGTTTGAGTAGATTTACGCCCATATCCGAAATTTGTTGCATTTTTCTGACGAAAGTGTCAGAGAAAAGTCACTCATAATGAAGGAATAACCTTACAAAAATTTGAAAAATCTAAAGGCTATAATCATAGACGATGAACTTCACGCAAGAGAAAATCTTCAAATGCTTATTGAAGAATTTACTCCTGAAATAGAAGTGGTAGCTCAGGCCGATGGAGTTCAAAATGGAATTCAAAAAATCACGCAACATCAACCAGATGTAGTCTTCCTAGATATCAGAATGCCAAGCGGTTCCGAAGGATTTGATCTTTTAAATCAATTGGAAGAAAAGAATTTTCAAGTCGTTTTTGTCACTGCTTTTAAGGACTATGCGATTAAGGCATTAAATGCGAGCGCCTTGCATTATATACTAAAGCCAATTGATATTGATGATCTAAAATTCGCCGTCGAAAGATTGTTAGAATACCGCTCTGCATTTGACAGAGATTTGGAGAACAAAAAAATTTACAAAGAATCCCTAGATAATCTGAAATCGGAGGTTCTTAAACTCTCCACAGACCGAAAAATCACACTATTTCATTCTCGTGGATTCAAAATTGTTAAAGAAAAAGACATCGTTTACCTAGAGGCAGATAACAATTGTACTCATCTTCATTTTATTGATGGATCTCGCTATTTAGATAGTAAAACCATTAAAGTTTTTGAGGAAATGTTAGACTCAAAAAAATTTCTTAGAATTCATAAGTCTCACATCATTAATCTTGATTTTCTGAAAGAATACAATAATCAGCAAGGACACATTGTCATTCTTGAAAACGGACAGGAACTAACAGTTAGCAGAGCCAGATTAAATACGCTCATGGAAAAAGTGAAGAGATTGTAATCCCTTCCCTACCTCTAATATACCTTTCACTCAATGAAATGAACAGTTCTCCATTAGAACTGACTGTCCTAACGAATTATTCACTTTATTTAACCTAAACAACGAAACGCGAAATAGATGGGTGAACTAAAAGCCATAATTGTAGACGATGAAATGCATTGCAGAGAGAATCTAAAAATGTTAGTGGAAGATTTCTGTCCAAATATTTCTGTATTGGCTTTGGCAGAAAGTGCTTCAGAGGCGCGAGAAAAAATTATTGAATTTGAACCCGATGTTGTATTCTTAGATGTAATGATGCCCAATGAGGATGGTTTTTCACTCCTTAAGTCACTTAAAAACAGAGCTTTTTCTATCATCTTCACTACTGCACATAATGAATTCGCATTAAAAGCCATTAAGGAATCTGCCGTGGATTATTTGGAAAAGCCTATTAATATCGACGAATTGCAAGCAGCTGTGCAGAAGCTTCAAAAGCCAAATGACTCATCTAGTATCAGTTTCTCCAAAATTGACCAGCTTCTAAAATCAGCAGGTTCTAGTGGAAAACCACAAAAATTGGCTGTTCCAACAAGCACCGGCTTGGTAATGGTAAATACGGAAGAAATTGTCCATTTAGAAGCAAGCGAAAGCTATACCACTTTATTCCTTTCTACAGGAAAGCGTCTCGTGAGCAGTAAAACAATCAAAGTGTACGAAGACCATCTTCCTATAGCTGATTTTTACCGGGTTCATAAATCGCACATTATCAATGTCACTCATCATTTGAAGGAATTCAGCAGAACCGAGGGGAACATGGCTATTATGAGTGATGGAACTCATGTACCAGTAAGTAGAAGAAAAGTAACCGAGTTTGTGGATTTCATAAGCACCTTTTGAATGACGCGAATCCTAGTATTTTTTGTCTTATTCTCAAGCACTGTATTTTCTATCCAAGCACAAAAGTTTACCTTCCTCAACTATGATGTCGATGATGGATTGGCCCATTCTCAAGTGCGTTCGCTATTTCAGGATGATAATGGGGTCTTGTGGATAGGTACGTTGTCTGGCGTTAGCAGATTTGACGGGCAGGAATTTAAAAATTACTCCACCAATGATGGACTCGTTAATAACGATGTCGTGGCTATTGGACAGCTGAGTGATAAATCTTTAATATTTGGCAGCAAAGGAGGGTTTGCCATTTATGACGGACGAAAGTTTACCAGAGTAAAGTTTAAGGACTCCTGGAAAAGCGTGAGTATTAATGAGTTCGTTAATCATGCCGACAGCCTTTTGATCGCAACGGAGCAGGGATTGGCATCTTATTATAACAATCAACTGACCTATTACCCAACTCTTCTTCCTGAGGAGGATTCAAATTTAAAATCGATCACTGAAATCGAAGATGGATTTCTCCTTCTAACTAGAAATTCTCTTTTTAAATGGACCTTCTCTGGGATTTCTCTGGTTATTTCAGCTACAGATGCAGCAAATTCCTTCCAATATAGTACTACCACATTCCTTGATATGGAAATGGATAGTAAAGGCAGAATCTACATTTCTACATCAGGCCTAGGATTAATAGAATTATACGAAAACAAAATTGATAGACTTTCCATAGATGAAGGACTCGTAAGTCGTGTGGTAGACAAATTGTACTTGGATGATAATGAAGATATCATGGTTTGCTCTAAAGTTGGTTTAAGCCATTTAAAATCCAATGTCATTTATTCGTTTACAGAACGAAATGGATTGGAGCGTTCAGATGTAAGAGCTGTTCTAAAGGATAAAGAGGGTCGTTATTGGCTCGGGACGAATGGAGGGGGACTCTTTAAGTTCACTGGGTATTCATTTACTTATTATACTACAGATGATGGAATTTCCAGCAATGCCATTATGACTATTAATTCTAATAATAATGGTGAAATGTACTTTGGAAGTTTTGACGAGGGCATTTCCCTAGCTACGGAGAATGGATGGGAATACCTAAGAACCGATGCCATACGTAACAATCAACTATGGACAAGCACCTTAGATAGTCTTGGACAAGTGTGGTTCGGGTCAACACAAGGAATTGATATTATCAAAGATGGAATCCCAGTGAAAAACATCACCACAAGCGACGGTTTGGATTTTAAAAAGGTAACTGCTCTTCAGTACGATCACAGATTAAACGGAGTTTGGGCAGGAACAAGTAGAGGCTTAAATTTTATCTCAGGAGATTCTATCCAACAATTTCAAAACTTAAAAATGTCTCGAGTTAGAGCCATAGAAATTGCCAATTCTGGAAAGGTCTATTTTGGTTCGAGAGAAGGGGTCTGGGAAAATGTTGACGGACAATTCAATTTATTGGATGTGATAGTCTCACTTGAAGATAAAACCGTCTACTGTCTAAAGTGGCATAACAATGTACTCTGGATTGGAACAAAACAAAGTGGTTTATTCAGATATGAGAATGGAAAAGCCAAACGGGTTTTCCTCTCCACAAATTTTTCATCAAATACCATCAACTTTTTAGAAATTGATCCTTATGGAAATCTGTGGACAGGAACAAATTTGGGAATATTCCGAGTAACTCCAGATTTAAATGTTGAGTCTTACACGAAACAAGATGGACTGATTAGTTTAGAAACCAACCTCAATGCTGTTTATTCAGATAAGGAAAGCTTGTGGTTTGGAACAAGCGGAGCATTGCAACGTTTAAATTATGCCGAGCTAGATAAATTGACTGCTCTTCCTCCTCCTGAAGTTGTGATGAAGGAAGTCAAACTTAACTTAGAAGAGACTGACTGGAAAAAAATCACATCGCATCTACGGCCCCACAGTAATATCCCAAACAATCCTGTTGTCACTCACAAAGACAATCACTTTTCATTTAAATTTCATGCTACGTCTGTAGAAGATGCTTCCAACATAAGATATCAGTATATGTTAGAAGGATTTGATAACAATTGGCAGCCTATTACTGAAAATGCTTCCGCCACCTATACAAATCTGCCTTTTCAAGAATTTGTATTTAAGGTAAGAGCTAAAAGATTAAGCCAGAGCTGGGGCACAACACTTGAATATCCCTTTTGCATTACACCTCCCTTCTGGCAAACATGGTGGTTTAGGATCACATCAATTCTATTGCTTTCTTATATGGCTTATGCCATTTTCCAATACAGGAGAAAAAATCTTATTACAGCTTTAGAGAGAGAGAAATTCGAAATAAAGTCCAAAATGCTAGTTCTTGAGCAGCAAAGCTTGAACAGCAGCATGAACAGACACTTTATTTTCAATGCACTGAATTCTATTCAATATTATATCAATAGACAAGATCGACTTTCCGCAAACCGATACTTGTCCAGCTTTGCAAAGCTTATCAGAAAAAATTTGGATAGTTCTCAGGTCAATTTTACTTCTCTGGCAGATGAGCTAGAAAGACTGGAGTTGTACCTAGAAATAGAAAACATGCGTTTTAAGGATAAATTCGACTACACCATTAATGTAACAGAAAGTATAGATGAAGAAGTCGTTAAAATTCCATCTATGCTATTACAACCATATTTAGAGAACAGTATCTGGCATGGTATTCTACCTCAAGATAAGCCTGGTAAGATCAATGTTGATATCGATAAGAATGAATTAGGACAAATGGAAATTCGAATTAAAGATAACGGGATAGGGATCACTACAAGTCAGGCGCTTAAAAATGGCAAAGCGGCTCATATTTCCAAAGGAATGAACATTACAAGTGGTAGAATAGAGTTGCTTAGAAAAATCACAACTGAAAAAGTAACTTTAATTGGCCCATTCGAACTTACAAACGAGGATGGGGATGTGCTAGGAACACAAGTAACTATTAAGCTACCTATGGAGTATAATGAAGTAGTAGTTGATTAAACGGAAAGAATTTCGTATATTTACTATAAGTTTATGAAGAAACTAATAAACATATTATTCATTTTGCTATTGGTAGCAGCGTTTAGTTCTTGTCATAAGACCGAAATAGAAGGTCTTGAAGATGCAACTTTTCCTACTAAATCAAAATCAATAGAAATTGACGACTCCACTGATTCTAAGGGAGATAGAACTGCAATTAGCACTTCCTCTACTGATGACGACGATATCATTGAGAATGCAGATGGAGATGTTGATATCACGGATGACGAAGATGATGAAGAAGACAATGAAGATGACGACCAAGAAACAAGTCATTTGGATTAACAAGAAATAAATTCTTATTTAAATAGATAAAATCCTCTAGAAATAGGGGATTTTTTTTATGCTCAAAAATTTCTCTTTAGCCCTAGAGATGTATAAAAAAGCAAAGAATTATACATGTCAGACCAGGCAATCACCCGTATTAAATATTACATTTCTAACAGTATAATTTTTAAATCATATTTATCATGTCAAACAGAGCATCAGATCAACTCCACCGATTAATCAAATCTCTATCCAAGCCTGAGAAGAGATACTTCAAGGTCTTCTCATCTAGGCATGTAATTGGTGATAAGAATAATTATCAGATTCTGTTTGACGCTGTCGATAAACAAGATGAATATGTCGAGGAGAAGATTCTAAAAAAGTTTCAAAAGGAGGCATTTACCAAACGTTTTAGCATTGCCAAGAGCAGACTCTATACTGCCATTCTAAAAAGTTTAGACAGCTATCACGCAAATAGCTCAGTAGAAGCGCAGATAAAAAGAGACATACATTGCGCAGAGATTCTTTATAAAAAAGGACTCTATGACCAAAGCGCCAAACTACTACGAAGTATTAAGAAAGTAGCACAGAAACACGAGAAAGTCACCTCATTAATAGAAATCAGTAAGTGGGAAAAACAACTGATAGAAAAGGATAATTATCAAGGATATTCGAAAAAAGAGTTGATGGAGATCTTAGAAGTTGACTCAAAACTGACTAGAAGTCTTTCTACATATAACAATTACTGGAATGTAAAATCAAGAATATTTGAGGCCCTTTTTAAAAGTGGAAAGGCACGTAGTCAAAAGGAGCTTACCCAATTTAAAGATATTATTGATGAAGTGGTTGTGACCCATTCAGAGGAAGACATGATAGCCGAAAATGCATACCTGCTAAATCATCTATATAGCGCATACCATTACGGTGCAGGAGATTATGAAAATTCATTTCCTTACATAGACAAGAATAGAAAGCTCATCGAAGAAAATCCAATACTATTTAAGGAAGAGCCCAATATATATCTCAGCGTGCTCAGCAATCTCATGTACGTGGGAATGCAATTAGAAAAATACGATCAGGTAGAAGAATACCTCAATCAACTCGACAAGCTTCCGAAAGAGCTTCTGGAAGATGCTACTGACAATCAAACCATGCGCATCTTCGTATTGGAGATGAGCTCGAGACTTACATTGCACACGATAAAAGAAGAATATGACAAGGGCATAGAACTCATCCCAGAAATCGAAGATGGTATTATTAAGTATGGGGATAAACTTAGCGCTGTGAGAAGATCTTTCTTTTACTTCAACATTGCTACCCTGTACTTCTGGAAGGGGGAAATGAACACTTCTTTAAAATGGATCAATCAGCTCCTCAACAATATTGACATTGATGATACCCAGGATATTCACTGCATGGCGCAAATCTTTTACCTCATCATTCATTTGGAACTTGGAAACAAAAGCTTACTACCATACTCGCTCAGAAGCACAAAGCGCTATTTAGAAACTAGAAATCGAGTTTATAAGTTTGAAAAAGTACTCTTGGACTTCGTAAATGAACAACTCAAAAAGAGACAGTCAAAATCAGACAAAGAATTATTTGCAGATCTTACCTTAGAGTTAGAGGTTCTTTCTAAGGACAGTTTCGAAAAACATGTGTTTGAGTATTTTGACTTCCTTAAATGGGCAAAAAGTAAAAACGAATAAGTAGCACCATCGTACTTCAAAAAGCCGTCAAAATAATTTTAACGGCTTTTTTATGTCACCCGTTTAAAGAACTAAAGTGAAATCCAATTGCTTCTTTTCCAAGTTAGCTCCTACCACTTTGATTTCAACTTGATCTCCTAGCGTAAATCGCTCCCCAGTTCTGTTTCCAATAATGGCATATGCCTCTTCATCAAAATGGAAATTATCATGACTGATGCCTTTCAAACTAATCATTCCTTCACACTTATTGTCGTTGATCTCTACATACATTCCCCAACCAGTGATGCCAGTTACTGTACCAGTAAAATGCTCTCCTATTCGCTCAACTAAAAACTCCACTTGCTTGTACTTGATTGAAGACCTTTCCGCTTCAGCAGCTTTCCTTTCGAGCATACTTGAATGCTTACAGAGCTTCTGGTATTCTCCCGCGTTAGCACTTGGTTTTCCCTCCAGATAATCTGCTAATAACCTATGAACCATCACATCTGGATACCTTCTAATCGGTGATGTAAAATGAGAATAGTACTCAAACGCCAATCCAAAATGACCAATGTTATTCACCGAATATTCAGCTTTCGCCATTGTTCGTATCGCCAGTTGTCTTACAGAATCTGCTTCTCCTTTTCCATCTACTTGCTGCAGTAGTTTGTTCAATTCTCTTTTCGCATTTCCGCCTGGTTCTAATGCAGGAATTTCATAACCAAGATGTCCCACGAAATTTCTAAGCTCTGCTAGTTTCTGTTCGTTTGGTAAATCGTGAATTCTATAAACAAAAGTTTTTGGTTTTCCTGAAGATGGCTTGGCTATAAACCGAGCCACTCTCCTATTGGCCAACAGCATAAAATCCTCTATTAACTTGTTGGCATCCTTCATCACCTTCGTGTACACTCCTAACGGTTTTCCGTTTTCATCTAAACGAAACTTGACTTCCTCCGTGCTGAAATCTAACGATCCATCCTTAAACCGCTCTTTACGTAATAATTTAGACAACCGATCAAGTTCCAATATCTCAGGTTTAAAATCTCCGTCTGCACCTTCAATGATTTCCTGAGCTTCTTCATATGTAAATCTGCGATCACTCAGAATTACCGTTCTTCCAAACCATTCATTCTTAATGTGTGCTTCATTATCCAGCTCAAAAATGGCTGAGAAACATAATTTTTCTTCATTTGGTCTCAATGAACAAAGCCCATTGGAGAGTACTTCGGGTAACATTGGCACTACTCTATCCACCAGATACACCGAAGTAGCTCTTTTCACCGCTTCTTGATCTAATGTAGATCCTGGTTTCAGGTAATGCGCTACATCAGCTATGTGCACTCCTACCTCCCAATTGCCATTTTCTAACTTTCTTAAAGAAAGTGCATCGTCAAAATCCTTCGCATTATCTGGATCTATGGTGAAGGTTGTAATTGCCCGCATATCTCTACGCTTTCCTATTTCTTCATCAGTGATTTCAGAGGGAATTCTCTCAGCATCTAGCTCCACTTCTGCTGGAAACTCATATGGCAACCCATACTCTGCCATGATCGCATGCATCTCTGTCTCGTTTTCCCCAGGCCTTCCCAATACTGAAATGATCTCTCCAAAAGGAGAATCATCCGCATGTGACCAGTCTGTCATTTTCACCACAACTTTATCTCCATGCTCCGCTCCATTCAACTTTTTTAGAGGTATAAAAAAGTCATTGTGAAGTCTGGTATCTGTAGGAATAACAAATGCAAAGTTCTTAGATAATTCTAATACGCCCACATACTGTTCTCTAGCTCGTTGAACCACCTTTAGTACCCTTCCTGTAAGTTTTCCTTTGTATGTAGAAATGGCTATTTCTACTATATCTCCCCAAAAAGCTCCGCCTGTATCAGCTTTTCTAACGGGTATATCTTCGTCGTATCCTTCTAGAATAACGAATCCTCTACCACTTTGTGTAATTTCTATTTTTCCTTCGATTACGTCTTGCTTCGACTTAATCAACTTGAATTTGCCACGCGAAATCTGCTTCATTTGCTCCTTGGAAACTGCTTCTATTAAGAGTTCATATACGAGCATGCGCATCCCTGCATCTTTAATCCCTAATGCACTCGCTATTTGCTTGTGATTCATAGGGGTTTGTGGCTGTGTAGCCATCAGGTCAAGAATTTCTCTTCCGAGGTCACGCTTAAAAGTTTTCGCTTTTTTGGCTCCTCTAGGTTTATTTTTTCTTCCCATCTAATCTGTAAATTTATCTGTATTGATGATTTGTTTTCTGCATTGCAATGAGAGTTATACAACCAGAACTTTAATTGATTTTAGAACATTGAACTGTTCTATTTTGAATAGAAATAAGGCTTATTTCTGGCGCAAAGGTAGAGATTATTCCTGACTTGAGCACTTTTATTTTAAGAGAGCATATGATGCGCTCTTTCCAAACCGCTTACTAAAGAATCGATTTCTTCCTTTGTATTGTAAAAAGCAAACGACGCTCTAATGGTTCCAGGAATAGAGAAACGGTTCATTAATGGCTGGCAACAGTGGTGCCCTGTTCTTACAGCGATGCCCAGTTTATCTAGAATAGTTCCAACATCATATGGGTGCGCCTCTTTCATATTAAACGAAATCACTGAAGCTTTTTGCTCAGCCGTTCCTACCAATTCAATGTAATCAAGACCACACATTTTTTCAGTCCCATAAGCCAGTAGCTCAGCTTCATAGGAGGCAATTTGATCTAGACCCACGTCATTTAAATAATCCATTGCTACCCCCATCACTATTCCTCCTTCTATATGGGGAGTTCCAGCTTCAAACTTGAATGGTAGTTCATTATAGGTTGTCCCTGAGAAACTTACCGTTTTGATCATCTCTCCGCCTCCTCTCCATGGGGGCATTTTTTCTAAAAGCGCTTCTTTTCCATATAGTACTCCCACACCCGTAGGACCACAAATTTTATGAGAAGAAAATGTATAGAAATCTGCGTCTAAATCTTGAACATCTACCTTCATGTGAGGAACAGATTGAGCCCCATCTATCAGCGTGACTGCTCCGGCCTCATGTGCCAGCGAAATCATTTGTTTCACAGGATTAATAGTTCCCAAAGCATTGGAAATATGGTTAAATGCTACGAGCTTTGTTTTACTATTAAGTAAACCCTTGTATTGATCTAAATCCAGTTCCCCTGCTTCATTGATATCCACTACCTTGATCTTAGCTCCCTTTTCTTCCGCCAACATCTGCCATGGAACAATGTTAGAATGATGTTCGAGTTGTGTAAGAATAATCTCATCACCAGCCACAAGATTTTGCCTTCCCCAAGTCTGTGCCACAAGATTGATCCCGTCTGTAGTTCCTGCGGTGAAAATCACCTCATGATCATGAACCGCATTAATAAACTTCTGAGCTGTTTTTCGAGCTTCCTCATAAGCTACTGTCGCGATTTGACTCAGGTGATGTACTCCTCGATGAATATTCGCATTGTATTCGCTATAATACTTGTCTATCGCCTCAATCACCTGCTGAGGTTTCTGAGAAGAAGCTGCATTGTCGAAATACACCAATGGCTTCCCATTCACCTGCTGGTTAAGAATGGGAAACTCTGATCTTATTTGTTCTATGTTTAAACTCACTTTTGCTTCTAGTTGGCTTTCTCTTTCCATATCAAACGGTACTTCATTTTTGCGAGGAAAAGATACATTACTGGCACTACTATTAGTGTCAAAAATGTAGCGAAAGTCAATCCAAAAATAATGGTGTATGACATTGGTCCCCAGAAAATTGTATTATCCCCACCTATATAGATATTGGCGTCGTAAGAACCGATAAACCCAATAAAGTCAATATTCAATCCAACAGCCAGTGGAAACAATCCTAATACAGTAGTAATTGCCGTCAAAAGCACTGGTCTTAGTCTGGTCTTCCCACCTTCAATAATAGCTGGACGGATATGTTCAAACGGAAGATGATCCTCTTTCCCCAGTCCAAATTCCAATTTTTTCCTTGAACGAATCAAATTGGTATAATCTATCAGTACAATGGCATTGTTTACGACGACTCCTGCCAATGAAATAATTCCTATCATCGTCATCATAACGATAAAATCCATTTGGAAAATTTGTAATCCGAAGAACACTCCAGTAAGGCTAAAAAGCACACTGAATAAGATAATAATTGGGGTAGAAAGCGAATTGAATTGTGCCACGATGATTAATAGAATTAGGAAAACGGCAATGGCCAATGCAGTTGACAAAAATGCCATTTCCTTCGCTTGCTCCTCTTGTTGTCCAGTAAACTTAATGGCTACTCCTTTTTCCAATTCTTGATCTTGCATCAAGTCCTTAATCTTACCCACAATTTCAGTAGCGTTAGCTCCTTCTATGACATTCGAGGTAATAGTCACCACCCTATCTAGTTCTTTTCTCTTTACCTGATTAAAAGAAGATTCCTTTTTTGCAGTTGCTACTGCACTTATTGGAATAGACTTGATCTTTCCATTGGCTGGGTCCCTAAACGTAATCGACTGATCTAAAACTGAAGATAAATCTGTCCTATACTGCTCTTGAAAACGGATATTGATAGGATAATCTTCATCCTGATATTTGTAAGTAGAAATTTCCTTTCCAAAGATGGAGGTTCTTAAAGCGTCCCCTATTTGTGCTGTACTCAAATCAAACCTTCTGGCCTTTCCTCGATCCACTTCTATTGGCATTTCAGGCTTATCTAGATTCACATCAATTTTGAGCTCTTCATATCCCTTGATAGGAGACTCTTCAATCATCGCTTTCACCCGCTTGGCTTCTGCTACTAAATCCTTGTAATTCTCTCCAGAAAGCTCCACTTGAATCGGCGCGCCCTGAGGTGGTCCAGCCATTTCTTTAGCTACCACAATGTCTATTCCTTTGAAATCAGAGAGCTCCTCCCTTACCCGTGTCTGTATCTCGGGTGTGGTGAACTCACCTCGCTGGCCATTTTTGATGAAATTCACGGTAATTCTCGCCTTGTAAGGTGTAGGTCCTAAAGCAGGTCCTTCCATCGGATCAGAGGTTCCATTTCCTACTTGGCCAATCAGCGCTGTAACAACATTTAAGCTGCCATCTTGCTCTAAATAATCCGTTCTGATTAAAGAGTCTATTCGTTGTTCGATTTGTTCTGCTATAGCATTGGTTTTTTCTATATCTGTACCTATAGGCATCTCTGCATATACGTTCAAATAATTTGGCTCATTCTCTGGAAAGAAAAGTACATTAGGAGTAAACATCCCAAAAAGCACAAAAGACATCACTAACAATCCAAAAGTTCCAAAGAAAATGCCTGAGGGTCTTCCACCAGATAGAGATTTTGTCAGAAAACGTTCGTACCAATTTTCAAGTCTTGGTAAAAGACGATTCTGAAATGCTTTAGTAGCCCCATTAAAAATGAAGGCATTTAACAGCGTAAGTATTCCCCCAGCAATAATTAGATTTCCAAACCACGTGATTGCTAAAGAGATTAATAACCCCAATACAATCATCACTAATCCAATAATTCCAGCTCTTTTCTTATTCAACTCCTTTTCCTCTACTCGCATGAATACAGAGGTTAATACAGGGTTAATCACTAAAGCGACAAAAAGTGATGAAGCTAGGACAACTATCAATGTGATCGGCAAATACTTCATAAATTCACCCATAATTCCAGGCCACAAGATCAATGGGAAAAACGCGGCCAATGTAGTCGCCGTAGAAGCGATGATTGGTAACGCTACTTCTCCTACTCCTCGTTTGGCTGCTGGAATTGGTTTCATTCCTTCGTCCATCAAACGATAGATGTTCTCGACGACCACAATTCCATTGTCCACCAGCATTCCTAGTGCCATTACCAATGAAAATAGGACCATCACATTTAGAGTGAACCCTATAAAACTCAGAATGGCGAACGATAAAAACATAGAGAGCGGGATGGCTATTCCAACAAAGATGGCATTTCTTAATCCTAAGAAAAACAGCAAGACACCAACGACCAAGAATACTCCAAATATGATCGAATTCACCAACTCATCTACCTGGGTTCTAGTAGCATCCGATTGGTCATTTGTAATACTAACGTTCAAGTTTTCAGGAAGGTATTCTTCCTTGGCATTCTTTACTATTTCCGCTATTTGATCCGATGCTGAGAGCAGGTTTTCTCCTGATCTTTTAAATACATCCAACATCACTACAGAGCGGTTAAACTCTCTGGCATAACTCTCCTTATCCTTTTCTCTAAACCGTACCTCAGCTATTTCATGTAGGTAAACTACTTCTTGGTTTTCTCTTTTAACAATGACATCGGAAATCTCTTCTGGTGATTTGAACCTTCCTTCCACCTTTACAGCCCTTCTAAAATTATCTTGTACGATGTCACCACCACTAATGGTCATATTCTCTTGCTGAATCGCCTGAGCAATATCATTAAAAGAAATTTCTCTTGATTGCATCGCCATAGGATTCACCTCAATGCTGATTTCTTTATCAGTAATTCCTCTAAGCTCTACCTTATTAATTTCTGGAACTTTTTCTATTTCATCCTCTAATCTTTCCGCATACCTTTCCAAGTCTTCTACTGGGTAATCCCCTGAAAGATTTATGTTCATTACCGGGGCAAATTCGGACATGTTCGATGCAAATACATTTGGATCGGCAGGCAAATCCTTCGGAAAATCAGGATCTGCTTTCACAATATCTACTTTATCCTTCACCTTCAGCAACGCATCATCCGGGGTGATATCAAAATTGAACAATACCTTCACACTAGAGAATCCTTCTACAGAAGTAGAGGAAATTTTATCTACTCCACTGATCCCGTTCAATTCTTTTTCCAGCGGCTGAGAAATTAGTTTTTCTATTTCCGTTGGTGAGTTTCCTGGATATGGAGTATTTATATAAATCTCTGGCATCACCACTTCAGGAAAGTTTTCCTTAGGTAAGCTGAAATACGAGAGCAGTCCAGCTAGAACGATAATCGCCGTAATCACATAAACTGTTGTTTTATTATCTATCGAAAGACTTGACAGGCCAAATTCTTTAGCGACCGATGTTTTATTTTCTGGAGTTTCCATTTTTCGTGATTCTTGATGGTTTATTCCTCTAACCTTATCTCTTTCCCATCTACGAGTTTTCGAGCACCTTCTGTAATGATTGTTTCAGATCCCGAAAGTCCGTTTCTTACATGAGTAATGCCCTTATAGGCCATTCCCGTTTCTATTACTTTCTTCCTGGCAATGGGCTTTCCTTGAGTATTGTCTACAGAGTACACAAATGAATTTCCTTCGATATCTTGCAGCAAGTAGGAAGAAGGAACTACAATCGCTTCGTCTACTGAAAAATCATTGATTTCAATTTCTGCCATGAGATTCGGTCTCAAAAATTCAGATTTCTCAATGAAATCCACTGTAATCTCAAACGTTCTATTTGCAGGATTGATTGAACTTCCTATTCTGGACACTTTTCCTTGAATTGTATCTAGCCCCTCCCCAAATGAAACAGTAACTAAAGACCCGTTCTTTACTTTCGACAAGTATTTTTCACTCACATCCGCCTTCGCACTTAACTTGCTCAAATTCACAATTTTCATGGCTGGTGTCATTGGAGAACCCATTTCTCCAACTTTTGGATAGATTTGATCCACAACCCCTGTAAAGGGTGCTTTTACTATTGCCATAGATTGCTGCTTTCTCAGTGTAGCAATGGTATTTTCTAATGATTCCTTTCGATTCTTAGCTTCTAAATACTGAAGTTCAGAACCAATATTTTGGTTCCACAATCGCTCTTGCCTTTCAAAAATGTCTTTGGCTAGGTTGAGATTTGTCTCTACCTCAACTATATTCTTAGCTACAATTTCGTTGTCCAAGACCATTAACGTCTGACCTGCTGACACTCGCTGTCCTTCCTTCACCTTAATGCTCCTAATCAACCCTTGAGTTTCTGGATAAAGAGTGGCACTTTTCTCAGCTTCCACATTTCCTTGCACCTTGAAATAATGGTTAAAAGACTGTGCACTGAGTGACATTACATCCACTAACGGTGGTTTTTTTGTTGTGTCCTTCTCGGCAATCTGACCTTCTACTACCTTAAGCAACTCATTGATAGAGTCAATTTGGGTAACAAAAGCGTCTCTTTCTTTCTCTAGCTTCATTAGAGAAGTTTCTTCTTCTGGCTGACAGGCTATCAGAAGTGAGCTAATAACTAGGGAGAATAGAATATATTTTTTCATTTTAAAGTTTGTTCTGGGCATTAATAATTGTTGAGAGCTTTATTGAGGGCATTCGCACTGTTTAATAAATTGAGCACGGCAGCCACATATTGCCCTTGTACTTCTAGCAGTTGATTTTTTGCTTGGGTCAGTTCAAAACTGCTGCTAATCCCTTCATTGTATTTTATTTGCGTTTTATCAAAGATTCTCTTAGCTAAATCTTTCGAGTCGAGAGAGGTTTGGTAATTGTCCACAGCATATACCATGTCATTTCGGGTAGACTTAATTTCAAGTGCCGCACCTTCTTTAGCTTGTTTCAAGAACAGATCTGCTCTTTCCAATTCAATCTTAGCCTGCTGCACCTTACTTCTGCGCATCCCACTGCTAAATATTGGAACTTTCAGATTCAATCCCCAAACAGTAGTAGGGAACCAATCTTGATTGCCTTCAAAAAAATTGAACTCATTTCTTTGTGCAGACTGCTGATAATTGAAAAAGGCTGACAATGATGGCATGTACCCTGCTTTCTGATTCTTCAATTGTAACTCTTGAAGCATCCTATTGTTCAATGCCAGTCTGTAATCAACATCTTTTTCCAGATTCACGTCTGCTAAGATTAAGCCGTTGTTCACGGCATTTGACACCAAATCATCTATAGAACTTGCTAGAGCAATATCTGAACCTTGAGACATTCCCATTTGAAATTTCAGTAGTTCATATGCAATTGTTTTCTGATTCTCAGCATTCTGAATTTGGTTAGAAACACTACTTACGGTTAATTCCAGTTGTTCCACATCCTGCTGCTCTACAAAACCATTCTCATAAAGTGCTTTTGTATCACTCAATGTCTTAGTAAGAATTTCCAAGCTTTCGTCCAAAATCTTTACGTTTTCCTCAGAAGCCAAACACAGATGGTATGAATCTGCTATTTGTACCTTGATTTCTTCTTCAGATTTTTCCACTTGAATATTAGTCAATTCTCTCACCCCTTGAATGGCTTTCAAGCCTATTAAGTAGGAGCCATCAAATATCAACTGTCTTGCAGTGATACTTCCACTCATGGTAAACTCCGTCCCGAATTGTGCTTCGACGAAAGTCGCTTCGGGTTCTGGAGAACCTGGTGGCAAAACACCTGTCTCGAGTAAAGTGCCAAAAACTGCTGGAGAAATGAAATCAGGAATTACCTGAATAGGAATGTCTAAGAAGTTTTGAAATGATCCCTCAGCATTTATCTGTGGAAGACCAATGGCCTTTGTTTCTTTGACCTGTTGTTCCACTTTGCGTAGATCCAATTGCGCGGCTTGAACTGTATATGCATTCTTAATGGCATAATCTTGTGCTTGCTGGAGAGTAAGTTGTTCCTGAGCCTGAAGTGAGGACCATGTCACTCCTAAGATTGAAATCAGAAAA
Source organism: Flavobacteriales bacterium (assembly GCA_965224545.1). Classification (GTDB taxonomy): domain Bacteria; phylum Bacteroidota; class Bacteroidia; order Flavobacteriales_D; family Sanyastnellaceae; genus ASP10-05a. Next base: position 418,927 of record CBDCZM010000002.1, read on the forward strand.
ACTATGATACTTTTTTTCACTTGATAATGGTTTAGTAGATTTTTATTCCTTGCTATATTTCTCTTTTAAATATGCTCTTCCTTTGTCACTGGCGATTCCTCGGATATGGTATCGGAAGTATTCTTTGAATTTTTCTGAGAAGCTAATTCCTTCTATGTGTATAGGGCTTTGATCCAAAATGGCATCTGTACTATTGATATAGATTTTAGCGATAACATCGACATTGAGGTTGTTGCGATAAAGTCCTTCTTCTACTCCCTTCTTTAAATTATTTAACACACATTCATAAATGGTCTCATGACGGTTATCAAACATTTCCTTACATACCACAGGATGGTATTTTTCCATATCAAAAATCACTGAAGGATGAACATTCTTCAACATTGAAACAACGAACTTCATAATTTCCATGTTTTCATCTATGGCATTTAGGTTTCTTGATAAGATATCCTCAATGGCACAGTCCTCTACTTCCATATGCATCTGCATAGATTTGTATACAAGGTCATTCTTATCCTTTACATATTTGTAGAGTGTTTTTTTTGAAATTCCCAACTGACGAGACACGTCATCCATGTTCACACTCTTGATCCCAAGACGCATAAACACCTCCCCTGCAGCTGCTACTATTTCTCTTTCTTTTTCTTCCACGGCAGCAAAGATAAACAAAAGAGTCAATGGAAACGAAAATGAATGTTAAATGTTTCCACTGTGGCTGAACATGTGTTTTCTGACATCACATGTAGGGTTTTTTACGCATTTATTTAGGAATTTTCCTACAAAGCACTAGTCCTTTAACAGGTAATTTAACAGACATAATTTAATCATATAAAAAATAGTCAAATGGAAAAAACAATGCTCTCTGGGAATTGGAAATTCACCCAAAAATGGAATACCAGTCAACCTTATTCATTCAATGCTGAGTTGCAAAAAAACGGAACGGTTTCTATAAACAATGGTCAGTTTTTTGGAACATACGAGGTTTTAGGCTCTTCAAATCAAATTGCTTTAGCAATCGGCAGTTTTAACGGAGCTCCTCAATCAATTACATCGTACGTTGGTAATCTCGCCGGTGGTGCAATGGGAGGAGAAGCTACTGGAGCAAGTGTTGGTGGACCTGTAGTTAATGGTGTCTGGTCTGCACAGCAAGTGGCTCAGGTAGATGAAAACAAAGGTTTTCATGTTCCTTCAGAAACGGAAGCGTACGCATAGTAAGCAAAATGTTATAATGACGTCTCCTTTATTATATCAATATAAGGGAGGCGTTTGTTTCAACTTAAGAGTATAAGTTGAATCATTTAGGCAACTTTCTCACAGTATCCGGATGGTCACTTAAATAGATCTTGTCTTCATTGGTCGCACTCATAACTAAAACTCTGGCATACTCTGCAGGTAGGCCTATCTGGTCGGCATATTTCCATTCACCTTGTCCTAAAATAGCAATTTCCTCTCCCTGCTCCAGAATTCCTTCACTATATCTCAGAGTCCTGTTAAAACCCAGAAAACCCTCACTCTCATAACCATGTGCTCTTAAATAGTTCTCCATCACTTTGGTAGCATCCTCCATAAATCCTGATGAATATTCTCTGTCCTCTAGGATGTAGCTCTTAAGGTTATTATCATCTACAAACGCATACTTGTATCCATCGCGTATGACGAACTTACTAGATACTTGTTCTTCAATCACAGTTCTCCAACTTGAGCCATTCTTGGTGGAAACTTTTTTTTCTACATGGACATAGTAAAGGCAACATGGTCTTTGAGACAAGGGTGAAATAAGTGGTTCATCTACAAACTCAACCGTTCCAACAATCTTCGCCACTTCTCCATCGCTACAGTCCGAAATTCTCCTAGGAACTGCTTTTCTAAGCTTTCGTTTGATAATTGCTTTAGAGTTAAAGAAATAGGAAATGATAATTATTACAATTATCACTGAGAAAAAGATAACAAGCACGCTATTTTCCATTCTTGGTAGGTTTGTTTTAGAAAATGTTTCTCAACAAACTTAAGAATCTGGTTTTTATGTTATAGCCAAAAAAGCGTAAAATCCTCCACCATACAATAGACAGGGATAAAACAAAAGAAATTCTTAGGATATGGACTCCTACTAATTTTTAATAAGTCTCAACGTGTAAGAAGGCTTCTCCAAAAAGTTTATAGTAGCAAAATAGATTCCAGCGGAAGCCTCAAGTTCAAAATTTATCAAATCCGTCTTACTGTAATAATTCGAAAAGATTATTTCTCCAAATATGTTGCTTACCGTAAGATTAACATCTAATTGATTTCTCCCTAAGTCTATGGTTGTAAGTCCATTTGTTGGATTTGGATAGACATTAATGGAACTGTTTAAATCAATATCATCTATATTGTAAGGAATGAGATCTTGAAATACATATAGAGCTCCTGTGCTTGGAATTGTTGGTGGAGCGTCTTGATTGTCATTTGGGGCTCCTCCTAGGATGTTAAGATTGTCAATATCTACTGAGTGTCCAAATTTATCTCCGGTAAATCGATCTTGTGTCACTAACTTTTGAATTTCATTCCAGAATCCACTTCCATCCTTCTCATAGATTAAAGCAGCACCTCCATCACTAAAAAATGGTTGTTCTCCATCTACGTCATAATCCTGCAAAGGTGATCCTACAACAGCAATCGAACCAAAAATAGCAACATCTTCCCCAAGGTTATCTTGGTCATTTCGACTGCTTGAGACCACTTTATCCTCTGCCCAGGAATTTCCTGCATCGAATATATAAGCTGCTCCAGCATTATTCTTCAAATCACCTTCTGCTTCATCATAATCATGATATGGAGCACCTATAATGTAAAAATTTTCATTTACATCCACTGAGTAACCAAAGCGGTCTCCAGAATAAGGAGTAAAGGCCTGCAGTTTTTTAATCTCTGTCCAAGAACCTTCATCAAATGAGAAAACATAGGCTCCTCCAATCTCCTCTCCTTCTGGATCATATTTATAAGCTCCAGAGATTATTTTATCGTTATGAATATTGACTGAGTAACCAAATTCATCATTTACGTCACGGTCTGAAGCTACTATTTTCTGAAAAAACTCCCAGCTCTCAGATGTCCTATTGAATATGTAAGCAGAACCAGCATTTTGCACTGTAATGGCATCATTTTCATCTTCATCCTCATGATGTGCACCTACCACTATAACATTTTCTGAGATGGCCACGCTGTAACCAAACCTGTCGCTTGATTGTCTAATTGGCGCTTCTAATTTGCTTATTTGAACCCAGATACCCAAATTATTTCTTTCAAAAACATAGGCTGCTCCTTGAGCACCATTCTCTTCCACAGCGCCTATAACCGCATAGGTTCCACTAATGTCAACCGAAATTCCAAAGACATCACCAGACTCTCGGTCTGCAGCTACTAATTTGGCTTCTTCTGTCCATTCTTCTGTTCCAGCATCATAGTGATAAACATAGGCTGCTCCAGCATCATCGAGGGTGCTTCCTCCAGCCCCATCATGATCTTCGTGCCAAGCTCCAGCAATGGCATAATCACCAGAGATGGCAACAGAAATAGCGTGATTATCGTCCAATTCTTGATCAGAGGTTTCAAGTTTTACTATTTCTGACCAATTTTGAGCACGTCCCATTACAGAAAAAATGACTAAAAAAATGCAATGAAGTAGAGTTACTTTCATGAGAGATTCTAAATTTAATTTATTTGGATAAGAAAACTTGCGAGGCATATAAATGCTTTACAAGTACTTAAGCTAAATTAAGACAAAATGATGAAACCTAGTAAAAGGGTTAGTAAGATGCATTATCACACCTTAATTTTAAGGTATGACATATCAGGGCAAAAGCATTTAAACCATTAGACATTATTACGACTCATTTAGTATAGGTCAAATTATTCTTTTTTGACAATGCAAAAAGTTAGTTTATATGTCTAAAACCAATGCTTTGACTTTTTGAGTCCAACGAAAAGAAAGCTATAGTAATTCAGTTATAATAATGTCTATTACCTTTATTTTGTTCTTAATTTTTTAATTTTCAATCAGTAGTATTTTTGAAAAGCGTTTTTTTCATTCGAAAAAGATGGATAGAAAAACCACGTTTTCTAATACAAATTCACTTTCCTGTTTTTTCTCTGCTCTAAAAGACCCAAGGCGAATAGATGCGGGAAATTACCACCATTCTTTGAGCGACATATTGCTATTGGTTATAACAGGGATAATGTGTGGCTGTGATAAATGGGAGACCATACACATTTTTGGTAAAAGTCAATATTACTGGCTTAAGCAGTATGGAAACTTTGATGCTGGTATTCCATCGATAGATACTATGCGAAGAGTCTTTTCAGCTCTTGATTCTGAGAATTTCAATGATTGTTTTATCTCTTGGATTAATCATTTGTGTGTGAAAACAAAAGGAGAAGTTATAGCTCTTGATGGTAAAACAGTGAGGGGCGGTAAGTTTGACGGAATAACAACCCCTCATATTGTTTCTGCCTTTGCATCAGAGAATCAACTGTGTCTGGGTCAATTGAAAGTGAATGAAAAAAGCAATGAAATTACTGCAATACCTGCATTATTAGAATTGTTAGATATAAAGGGTAATACAATTACCATTGATGCAATGGGGTGTCAAACAAAGATTGTAAGTCAAATTGTGAAAAGTGAAGCCAATTATATTATTGCAGTTAAAGGAAATCAACCTGCTTTGGCTAGTAATATTCAAGATACAGTTGTATTGACAAATCCTGATAGTGTTGATGTTGAAGATGATTTCGGACACGGAAGAATAGAAAAAAGAACTTGTGAAGTTTTTACTAACTTGAAACACATAGAAAACCCTAATAAATGGGAAAATTTAATTTCGGTAGTGAAGATAACATCAGAAGTTACTCAAAAAGCAACCGGAATAATGACAACAGATGAACGGTTTTTCATTAGTGATTTGTCATCTGCAAGAGCAATTAACAATGGGGTTCGAAAACATTGGTCAGTTGAAAATAATTTACATTGGAGCCTCGATGTGACATTTCAAGAAGACTTTTCTAAAAAAAGAATAGGGTATCAAGTGGAAAACTTTAATATCCTATTAAAAATTGTATTAACAGTTTTAAAAAAAGAAAGCTCAGCTAAAATTAGCTTGAAAAACAAGAGAATGAAAGCGGCTTTTGACACAGACTATAGAAATTTATTAATGAGTACAGCTGTTTTTTAAATGCTTTTGCCCTGAGATGTTAGTCATTTGACATCATTTATTTCTGTCTCAGTGCATCCAATGACCATTAGTCAAGTGTTTTACAGATCGTATCCAGCACTGAAAAGAGAATTACTTTGCTTATGGAGTTCTAGTCGTTTTATCCCCAATAGAAGCTAGAATGAAATTAGCACCAAAATGCAATCCTGTTGGTAGGGCGATACCTTTGAAACTGTTCTGAAACCTCCAAGTGCATACCAGAAGTAATTCTCAGGAAATACATTTTTTATAAAACCTCCAAAGCCAAACGAAAGCTTAAAAAGGCTGCAGTAAAGCAAGGCTACGCCGAGAAACTTAATTTTTAAGCTCATAATTGATAACGTTATTGAATGGATTAATTAAATGATTTCATCCTGCCACTCTAGGATATCTCCTGGCTGGCAGTCAAGCGCTTTGCAAATAGCATCTAGCGTAGAGAAACGAACAGCCTTTGCCTTTCCCTTTTTGAGGATAGACAGATTCGCCATGGTAATTCCAACTTTTTCAGACAGTTCAGTCAGGGACATTTTTCGCCTAGCAAGCATCACGTCCAGATTTACAATAATAGCCATGATTATACCGTAAGTTTTTGATCATCCTCTAGCTCTTTTCCCTTCTGGAAAATATGAGCAAGGACCCAAAGAGTGAGTGCTAAAATGAGAGTGGTTGAAGGAAATGAGAAAGAAAATTGATTCTCAAAATCTCCAAGATCAAAATTTCGTTGCACGTAGTAATGGCCCGATATACCAGCAATCAAGTCAATTGCTTCCAAAATAGCCAATCCCCAAGCGGCCTTCTTGATGAGAAGTATGCTCTCTGAATCGAAGGTATGTCCGTCCAATACCTTCCTCATAAACGTTTTGAAATACCGTGCAATAAGTGTCAAACAAGTCAACCCCATAAGCGCCAATAATAGTACGTAAGACATGGTTGGCCTGTCAAGATGTTTAACCGGTACTTCAATCGATCCTGCACTGAATTCCACTTCGACTGGTATACCTGAAGCGGCTGGCAGGTAAACAACATCTTCTATGTAAGATAAATTGGAAGCGAAACCTAGTTTCATTAATTGCGGATCGAGAGTAAGCATAATTATTCCAGCAAAAACTACAATTGCGATTATTACGATGAGACCCCAATAAGAAATTTTGGTAAGTAAATAGAGGAGTCTAAAACTAATTGGATTTTCCATATATCAATAAATATTTATTCAAATATAATAATTATTTATCGTTTATCGATAAATAATTAAATTTAAACACTCAAGGATTGAATCACAACTTTAGGAATGATTCTTAAAAAGCAAGTAATTTGAAAAGCTAACTTCGTTTAACAACCGCTAAAAACAATTGATTCAAAAAATTGACCCTTTCTGTATTTATAATCAGGCTTAAGTTTTAGAACCCTATGAAGGTCGCTTACCTTTAGTTTTAACTTCAGAAGAGATAATGATGCGCCGCTATGGGATTGAACCAAGAAGATTAGGGTCGGCTAATGACCTTTAGTTTTAGAATAGCTACTAACACAATGAGTCCAATAAGAAAGAATAGAACAGTTAGTTGATTACTACACCATTTTGAGCGGAGTTCTATCGACTTATCTGATCCCCAATGCACATATCCAGCCCAATAATATGGAGATTTAGCTTCTTTTGACACAGAAGGATTTGATAAATATGCCCTTTGGGCATTGGCTAAAGATGTAGAAATGGTTTGGTCATCAAACAAATTCTTATAAAACTCTGAGAATATTTGCTTTGTAGAATTTTCATTAATTTTCCAACGACTAGAGACAACAGAGTTTACTCCAGCATAGCTAAATGCTCTCGATAGACTAAGAACACCCTCTGAATTTACATTTTCCCCTAAACCAGTTTCGCAAGCACTAAGCACAGCTAATTTATTATTTAAAGTCAAAGCGTATATCTCTTCCAGGTTCATTCTGCGGTCATAAAACTCTATGTAGGCAGATGATTCACTCGACTCCACACCAGCATGAGTCGATAAATGCAACACAGAGAAGTCTTTAGCCGATTCTGAAAGCACTTGTGATACAGCATCTTTAGACAAGAATTTGGAACCCTGAACCAAGTCTAAAATTCCATCAATTTCTTCCTGGCTTTTGGCTAGAAATAAATCATTAGAATCTTTAAAAATAGGTGCTAAGGCTAAGACCTTATTGTTCTGATCTGACTTTTGATTGCTTTGCAACGCTAATATTGACAACGAATTACTGTACGTAATAGTTGATTCTTGGATCAAATAGTCTCCTTGTTCATTAATTAATGCTTCAAAAGGGATCAGCGATAATTCTCCATCTGGAATAATAATCAAGTTTGAATATTCCTTCAATTCTGAAGGAATAAGAGTTTGATATACGTTTTTAGCTAGGTCTCTTTTGAAATTATGCCGATTACTAAATTTAAATAGCGACTGATAGCTCGCTAGATTTTCTAAAAGTGACTCATAATCAGCAATTTTTTTAATGCCAAGAATTCCATTTTGGGAATAAATAGCATAGATCACCTTAGAAGTAAAATCCCAGTGATAGATTATAGCGGTAGAGTTTTCTCTATTTAAAACAGCTGAAAAAAATTCGAAACGGCTTAGTTCATTATAAGCCTCTAGCTGATCAGCCGGTAATGAGCTCAATTCAAACTTCCACTCTTTTAGATTTTTCTCTATCCGTTTTCTCTTCTCAGAAGACAGTGTAGAGTCGTTGAGAAGTCTAGTTTTAGATATGATAAATTCATTCAAGTATCTCTTTTTAAGAGTAATACTGTCAGATTCCTGGTTTTGATTGAGTTTTATGATCGCTTTATAGAGCGCACTAGCCTTAGTGTTTTCCATAAGTTCTAAGGCGCTTTGAAGGAGTTTTTGATCTTGGGTTTCTACATATGCTTGATAACAGGTTTCTATCCCAATCGAACTTAAGTCCTTTACATAATCAGTTAAGTTGAAAATGGAATCGTCATACTTGTAATGGCCTCTAATAGATAGGTAATAATTCAGTGAGTTGTACACGTTGTCAAGAATTGAGTTGGCTAAGTCAATTGAGAATTCAGCTTTTAATTCATGAAGATCAACTCTACAGAGTCCTTGATAGGCCGGGAGATTTTGAGTATCTGTAGTATAACCTGAAAGTAGTTCTAGCGAATGTGCATAGTTTAATCTGGCTTCTGCCAATTCTCCTAGTTCCAATAAAATGGATCCTTTCTGAATATGCAATTTAGCTAAACCTCTTTTGTTATTACTAAATTGATCTCTGCACAATTCTAAGGCTTGGTTTATTTCTGTGAGTGCATTCTTAAATTTATCTTTGGCCCTGTATAAATCAGCATTTGTAACTAAAATACCTAATTTCAAATCTTGTTGATCATCATATTCATCTTGGCTAGTAGCCTTAAACTCCTTATTTAATTGCTGCGCTTTTAGATTGCATATAAGTGCAGAATCCAAAAATGATTTAAAGAGGTAGATTTGACTTAATCCATTGTTAGCTGTGGCTAAATCTAATTTTCTAAACTTGTATTGAGAATTGAGAACCTGTCTAAATTGATCCTCTGCTAATTTCATTTGGTCCATTATCAGATGGAATTCGCCAAGATTATTCAAGCCTTCTGCTAATCCATTCAGAAAAAGTGAATCTGTAAACATTTCCACAGCTTGTTGCTGAATGTCTATAGCCGCATTATAATCTCCTAATCTGGCATAATTGGTAGACAATGCCTGAGAAACATAGGTGTGGTAATATTTTATATCATTTTTCTTAATAGCGCCTGTTTGTGCGTAGCAAAGGTTAGATCCAATAATATCACCTGTCGAAGAAAGGAGATAGCCAAGCCTGTTGTAAACTTTGGCTAAATAATCACCGTCATTTGGCTGATGCGATTTTACATATTCCAGCTCACTTTCTAAATGTGAAATGGAGTTATAAAGTTTGCCCAACCTAAAGTTGGAATTGTAAATATTAAAGCTAGCTTCTTTTCTTAGAGAATCATGTTTAGCGTCAATAGCTTGATTATACAATTGTTCATATGCATCTATCGCTGACTTTAGGTTATCTGACTTTAAATAAGACTGTGCTATCGAATGTAGCTCTTCTAAATCAACAGATTGAGCATTGAGATTGAGACTCATAATAATTGATAATAATAGAGTTAGCCAAACTTTCATAGGCTAAAAATAGAGAGAACTGATCAATTAATCAGCTCTCTCTATTCTATTACTCAAAGTCTATTGGGTCTGTAATATCAGGTATGTCTATTGGGCAGGCTATTGTAAATGAGCTAGAATCAATCTGGCATTCAAAATTTAAGGGCAGCTTAAGACTAGAAGAGTAGGAACTAACACCACTAAACGTAGATGTGAGTTCAAATTCTAACTCTTGAGGAAGGAAGGAACTTCCTGAAAACGGGTTAAGTACTACTTCAAAATTGACGTATCCTAATTCATCATTTTGAGAAGAATTAGAACCTAAACCACTAAACTCCTTACAAGTGTTTGGACCTATGCAGCTATTAAATCTTAATACTTTTAAAGAAGGATCGTTGTTGTAGTCAACCTTATAGGCGGGGTTTGTGCCACTCTTAACTAACCTTGACACAAAATTATCTTTGGCTTCCACTGTTACTTCTACAGATCTATCTCCATTACCAATAAAATAGAAAAATGCATCTAGAGGATATTTAGTGCATTCTACGGAAGTCAAAGACACACACAATTCATTTGAACTTTCTAACCAGTTGGGGTCAAATGGGCCACACTTTTGGACAGGTATATCATTAGTGCAAATCTCATCTTTTAGATTTGGTTCTGAGAATGTAGCTGTAATAGGTATGCTTTTTATAGGAGCTTTGCAATCACAACCAAGTTCAAACTCAATAAACACCGCATATTCTTGCCCAGGGCTTAATTGGCAGTCCATTGTAATCAGATTAGCGTTATTGACAATATTCTTAAATGCCGAATTGAAACCGGTATAAGTAATCACCTTATGTCTAATCATAGTGGTTGGAAATGAAACAGAAAGTTTCGCTGTTACCGAATTTTTGGCCTTCACCTTTATGATGTAGACTACAGATGTGGGTGTTGGATGACCTGTTGCTTTTCCACATTTAAATGGTCTGCTGTACTCACATGCTATTCCAGAACCAGAGGCTATTAAGTTTCGGACATTGGTAATGGAACTTGAGTTTGAAGGACAAGCATTTAGATCTTGGTCGACAAGTCTAGGAGGTGGTGGACCATTGTTTTTAATAGCAGAAACATGAGTACTTATTACGTAGTTTCCTGATGCTTTATATTCATGGTAAGGGTCTTCATCCCATGTATACTTGCCATCACCTAATAGTGTGAAATATTCAAATCCTGCTATCCTGTAATTTGCCCTATCAGGGTTGGTCATAGAACCGTCATAAGAAGCATTATTATTAAAATTGAATCTGTTTGGACTTACAGTGGCTAATCCATTGAAATCAATAAAGTCAAATTGTATTCCTTTGTTATTCGTATGATCTTTAGCCGACAAATAACTGGATATAGAAGGTTGTTGATTGGGACGTGATAAAGTAGATTGACAGTATGCGACAGCAGTGATGTAGTAGACGGCAATTGCAATTATCACCACTACTGAAATTGTGAGTAATAGAAATTTACTTCGTGTTGAAATAGTCATGGTTTGTAAGTTTGAAGTAAAGAGGAAGATACGTATCTTCCTCTTAATTTTTAATAATCTCTGTATTGTCAGACTTAAATCATTGATTAAATAGTAATTGAAGCCAATTTATACTTATATGTTTGAAAAGAGCGATTTAAATTTCAGAACCCTTGCTCATATTTTGAGTTAAAATCTCTCTTTTAAATTTGTTTATTTGATCAATCGACACCTCTTTATTATGCTTCGACCGACTTGTAGGATATGCCAGAAATTCACTAATGGTCAAATTCAGGAGTTCTTTAGGAATATGTTTCTTGCAATTTTTCATTTCCAATATCGGTTGATTTAGATATTCTTCATCAAGAGTTTCGATCCATCTTCTTGTAAAAAATTTACTGTCAAAAAATCCAATTACACCTTCTTGATTTCTGGTTGGCTGCTGACCACTTGTATATAAATTATTTTTAATTGTAGACATAAGCGAATCCAGAGGGAATGTTTCATCTGAGATGTTAAATTTCAAATCTATTTCGTCTACGATCTCATGACCTCTTGTCGTCGGATGTTGTTTTACCTCTAGAACATCAAGACATGGTTCGTCATATTTATAGCAAGTACAAAGTCCTCTGGAGGTTACCATAAAATCATCTAGACTTACTTGTTGAACAGTATTGGTATACGGTTCTATGGCCCTTAGGTAAACTGTAAATGTTATTCCCAAACTGGAACCTCCATTATGTCTAGCCACAAGTTTTGCTGAGACGTTCATCCCATTATCATTTACAACTATATTTTTTGTGTTATTCCATTGATCATTAGCAAACCCACCTGCTTGGGTTATGTGATATGAATAGCCCCCATTTCCACGTGTTCTATCAATGACATATCCTGCTGGAGCGGAAAATGGCTTATTTATCTGTTGTTCATTTGGATATTCCTTCCCTTTCTTTACTCTCCCGGTCACATTAAAGGTGACGGTTGTAGTTCTATATTTTGGTTCAGAAGGTATAATCTCTGCGTCTTCTGGGAAGTGACCAGTTTGCAAGCCTACATCAATGCACAGTCCTTTTTGATCCCGAGGTCTCTCTACTATTAAAAAGAACTCTTGAATTCCTTCTAAAACTTTTATTCCTTGAGTAAATGTTCTAAAATCTGTGCTTTCTTTTATATGCGGATAAGGCATAATATTGAAAACGGCTCTATTCGTTCCCAAATGATAACTGTCGAGCATATTGTACATTTGCTCAATAGTCGTTTTATGAGAACTTTTAATGGCTGATTCGCTTTGATTTGAGAAGTTTAATGTATTCTCCTCTAAGTTGTTTTTACTATGGCTATACGTTCCTGAAATGGAAGCCTCAGAAGAAGCTGTGACACCATTTATTTCAGCACCTAACGTTTTCTTTAGACTAGGCTTGATCTCAAAGCCAGTGTTTTTTGTAGTCTGATTCTTTGTGCCTAATGAAATAGTATTATTGGAAGAGGTTAATATGCTCCCTTCTTTAGTCATAGGTTCAATTAATTCTCTTCGTTTAGGTTCAAATGAAGTAATGTGCGGATACTTACTTAAATCCTTTTTATGTTTATCGTTTAACGGAAAAACTGCCACATTAAGCAGCGCACCAAAACAAGGGAAATACTTTCGAGTTATATAATCCCAATCATCAAAATTATGTTCAACTGATGTTCCTGTGAAATTGATGATGTTTTCACTCAATTCTGATTGAGTCGGTTTGTAACCAGTTAGGCTGGCTGTTATTTTCAAGTATGTAATTCTCTTACAGTAATTTTCAGGTAATGAATTGATATCTGGTTCATAAGCGGAAATGGCAAGTGAACTTCTAAATTCAAACGGGTATTTTTTATTGCAGAATGTCATGTCCATCATATCCGGACTAGCCGCAATTAATTGGAATGGTATATCTTCAGGTAGTGGTAATCCTCCTAGATTTTCGCTTTGATCTGGCATAATAATTTAATTTTCTCCCTACTCATTTAATACAGGCTTTTCAGGTACCGCCTCATTTGATTTTCTGGTACTATATCAAATGAGGTTTATGTTTGTTACCCCCTAATAAGAAATTTCTTTACTTTCGAGCGGTGTCGCATGAAGATCATAGATATATAGAAGCATTGCTACGCAATGACTCCTCTGTGCTGAAGGAAATTTACCGGCTTTTTTCTCCAAAGATTAAAGCTTACATACTCAGTAATAGCGGAACAGAAGCAGAGGCTAAAGACATTTTTCAAGAAGCATTAATTAGTATTTACAGAAAAGCCTCAACTGAAAACTTCCAGTTGACCTGTCCTTTTGAAGCCTATTTATTTATGGTGTGCAGAGGAAAATGGTTAAATTTTCTAAATAGCAGTAAGAAGAAAAAGGAAACAAATTTCGATATTCATGGATTTAATAACATACAGGCTGATGAAATTTCAACTGAGACTTTAATATTGGAAGAAAGGCTAGACCTTCTCGAATCCAAGCTCAATGAGCTAGGAGACAGCTGCCAATCATTACTAAGGAAATCTTGGAAGGGAGAAGCTATGAAAGCTGTAGCTGAATCGCTTAAAATTTCTTATGCGTATGCACGGAAGAAAAAATCTGAATGTTTGGCTAAATTAATAGCCCTCATTAAGAATGATAATCTGTTTAATAAATTCAAAGCCTGAATGATTAATTACGAAGACATAGAAAGATTTTGTAAAAATCAAATGAGCTCAGAAGAAAAATTAGCATTTGAAAAAAAGCTACTGCTAAATGATGAGCTGCAAACTGAAGTAGAACTTTATAAAAACAATATTATTCCATTAGAACATAAATACAAGCACAGCAGAGCTGAACAAGATTTAGCTCAGAATCTAAATAAGCTTGGAGAAGAGTATTTTCAACCCAAGAAGACGCAAAAGCTTGCACTAACATGGATACTAAGAACAGCAGCCGTGGCAGCAATAGTTATAATTGGTCTGTTTATTTTCAATCCAAAAGCTGATTTATATAAGGAGTATGCTCAACACCAAATGCTTGATGTTCAAACGAAAGGCTCATCAAATGCATTCTTGAAAGCTGGAGTCACTTACTTTAATTCTAAGAACTATACACAAGCAGAAGAATCGCTTGAATCTTATTTAGAGCAAGAAAATGACGTACAGCTCAAACTCTATTTGGGAATTTCGAAACTGGAATTAGAAAAGTTTGAGGAAGCCTTGAGTGTGTTCTATTCTGCTGATATTCAGGAAAGTATTTTTAAGGACAAGGCTGATTGGTATATAGCACTAACCCATCTTAAAGAAGAAGAAACGGAAGCTTGTAAAACTGTTCTCAATAAAATTTCTAGTGAATCTGAATTCTACAGTGAAGCTCAAGATTTACTCAAGGCATTAGAGTAATCTCACCTTTTTAATCTTAGAACATTCGCTAAATATTTATTTACTGTATCTGACTAAGATATAAACTTCTAATAATTTGAGGTCAACGAAAAAAATCACTAAACCAGTTTCCACATTAAATTGCTAGTTAGAATTATCTTTATTAGTTCTAGGATCGCTTACCCGTGTATTGTATTCAATCTAATGTTTGAGATATAGTTATTCTTTTGATTCTACTGAATTTAAGCTGGATTTAACAATGAATAAGATTCTCGAGAGCAGGAATCATTTCGAGTTTACTCTAGAAGCCTTCTCGTCTTGTCAAGAAGTATTAAATCGAGACGCTAGAAATTCATGATCAAGTGTTTATATATTATTTTGGCTCTAGTTTAGGTTTGCGTTGAAATTATCATTTCATACCTACTCGATATAGTAGCGAACCTTTGATAGGCATGCACATCCTGTACAGACATTTGTGCAAAGTCTTTGAGGAACTGCTTACTATCTTTCAAGGTTTCTTTGATCCTAAACCAATTGAGGTACTGCTGTAGATATTTGGTTGATACGCCCCAGAATTTATTGTCAATCCATTTCTTTAACCTATGATGTGTCGAGTTGACATGTTGGATATGGTAAACCCCATCTTTGACACGTTGTTTCAAATCAGAGCGTAATGGGTGGTGTTCCAGATGATTATCAATAGCAAATCCCTTATAACTTACATGAGAATCAGTACATAAAACTGTTTGTTCTGTGAGCCTTTCTCCAATGGCATTTTCTATATCCACCTTTTTCAGTCGACCTACTGTGGCTACAGTTAAATCGACTTGTTCTTTACGATCTTGGGTTACAATAACTGCGACATGTTCATCATTAACACCTTTTTTTGAAGACTTCCCTCCACGTTTTCTTGGCTTTGTCCCCTGCTTTTCCTTTCCTTTTTCTGAACGCAAGAAAAAGGTTTCATCACTTTCAGTTATTCCGCTAAATCCACCTTTTTCAGATTGTTCTATGGATGAAAGTATCTTATGACGCCAATCAAAAGCAGTCTTTTTATTAATCCCCAACCCCTCTTTGATCTTGTCAAGGCTCTTCTCTTCAAGCATAAGCTTTAGATAGGCATCTATTTTATCCTTTCGGTGAAGCCCATCCATCCATGTGCCTGAGTATTCAGTAAAACTACGGTTACAGGACTTGCATTTGTAACGGTGGGCTCCCTTATCCTTTCCGAATTTTACATATTTAGCATGACCACAGTGAGCGCAACAACCCTGCTTGTTGTCCAGAATTTTTCTTCGAACTTCTTGACACTTGGGGACTGAAAGACCTAATTGACCAACTTGTTGTAATTCCTCTATCAGTACGTGACGCTCGCTAACTGACAAACCTGAGAAGTACGATATTATTGCCTCTTTTTTCATAAGCGAAAGATACAAATAATAGCTAATCTAAACTAGAGCCATTATTTTTAAAAATTTATACCTGAACTGGTAAATGTGTTTTTTTATTTTTCACTATGCTTCGATCTTACCGCAATTTGCTTCACTACATTTTATTTAATACTTTTTTCCTTTTTGCATTTATCTTATTAGCATTCACGCCATTAAATGCTCAAGATTATTTCTTAGAAAAAACAAGAATCAGCGTGGATGATGGACTTTTAACCAATGAAATAAGTAGTGTAATAGAAGATCGAAATGGTCTTATTTGGATAGGAACAAAAAAAGGGCTGCAACGGTATAATGGCACTGAATTCACTACATGGACTCCGTCAAATTCTCCAGATTTATTTACTGGTGATATGCAATTAATTGAAGATGACTGTGGATGGATTTGGATAAAAGGGGCGAATGAGGTTGTGTTTATGAACCCTTTTACTGATCAAATTATATCCTTTGAAGAGCGATTTAAATTTACTCCGGAATTAAACGGCATCTTAACAACTGATGAATTGTTAGACCTACTAATAAACGGCCCTATCTTTCAAAAAACCGATTCAAAAAAACTTTACTTTTCTAACAAAAGTGATCAGATCTGTACATTTGATTCAAAAAATGGATTTGTTGTTCATCAAAATGAAAAATTCAGAAACAGTGTTTTATCTTATATAGAACAAGACGGATCTTTCTGGATTCAACACAATCCAAAGACATCAGTAGGAAAGATTTCTCATTTTAATCAAGCGCTTGATGAAATCGAGTCATATACAGTACCGAAGCACTTGTTTATTACGAATTTCCTTGATTATCAAAAACAGAAAGTGATCCATATGCGGTCTAAATCACGGATAAATGATTTTGCAGATGGCCTATACTTCATGGATAAAGATGGTCTAACTGAACGAATTGTTCCACCTAAAGACAATTTTATTTTTGTGATAAGAATTGATGGGAAATTTTGGTATAGATATGAAAATGAGTTGATAATTACCAACCCAGAAACTAACGAAGTCTTATTGACCGAAAATATGGATCGTTCTACATTGAGCAGACACATTACGATAGTCGACTCAAGAGGTATAATCTGGCTCTCTGACAACAACGGGCTTCTACTGGCACAACTTAAGCCTAATAATTTCAAAACTTACTGTTCTTTTAAATCTGAAAACAGTAAAACTTTCGAGAATGCCGCCAGAGGAATAGCTGAAATGAATGATGACTTGTTAATCAATTTTGAACATTCTTTTACGGCAGCAATTAATAAAAATTCTCCCAATTCTCCTTTTAAAAAATTAGATAATTTAAACGGATACTATCCAAGAGCATTTTGTAAAAATGCCGAAGGATTTTTAATGCTAGGTAATACTAACGCGATAATCGTTTATGATGAATACCTCGAACCAGTAGAAGAATTCAAATTTTCTAGCGAAGAAGATAGAGCGGATATCTGGGCCATTAATCAAGATGAAAATGGCCAAATATGGGCTGGCACTTATTACAATAATTCACTTTACAAAGTGAATCCACACAATAAATTAGTTCCTTGGAAACCGAATCCAGGAGATATAAAATTTGATAAAAACACCTTGGTACAAAATATAATTCCAAATAACAAGGGAAACTATTGGCTTTGCACTAACACAGGGTTATATGAATTTAGTTGGAAACAAGAGAAAATTTTAAGTCACTACTCCCCCAAGACAAAAGGTAAGTTTTATTTACCTGCTTCCAATTTTTATTGTATTCATGAATCTTCTTCCAATGTTGTTTGGATTGGAACAGAAAATGGGCTAATCAAATTAATCCCAAGTGACGCGGATGAAGAAAGTTTTAAGTACGAGGTCTTTGATAAGACACTAGGTTTTCCAAGCAATGTTATATACGCCATTTATGAAGACAAACATGAGAAGTTGTGGATGAGCAGTGATTTTGGAATAATCTCATTTGATACGGAATCAAGTAGTATTAGCACCTTTGATCTGGCTGATGGGATCCCTCAGATGGAATTTAACCGTTTAAGTCACCTTCAAACAACTGATGGCACCATCTATTTTGGCGGATTAAATGGAGTAACATCTTTCCACCCAGATAAATTTTTTCAAAATGAAGCTGAAGATTATGGCCTAATAATTACTGAATTAGATGTTTTTGATGGAACCAAAGGAGAATTGATTAGTAAATTATCCGAAGTTAGAAGTAAAAATGAATTTACTATTAATTCTTCAGATAGATTTTTTAGATTAAAATTCACATCTCCATTTTTCGAAAACACCAATACAATTTCATTCGGATGGAAATTTGAAGGTATAGATCAAGATTGGAATTTTCAAAAGAATAGCACTCTTCAGTTTGGGATGCTCCCCTACGGAAAGAATATTCTCAAAGTTAAATCCATAAATCCCAACGGCGGCTGGTCAAAAAAAGAATTAAGCATTACCATAAATGTGACTAAGCCATTTTATCTTAGAACTGGAAATATCCTACTAATTCTATTTCTTTTAGTCGGGATCACGGCTCTGCTTTTTAGGCAAAGAAACATTAGGTTAAAAAGAGAAATAGCAAAAGCTATTTCTCAAATTAAAAAAGATAAAGAGATCATTGAATATCAAACTGGCGAACTAAAAAAATTAGATGAATTAAAATCTCGCTTTTTTGCTAATGTTTCGCATGAATTAAGAACACCACTTTCTTTGATGATTGGACCCGTTAAAACTCTATTAAAGAAAAGCCAAAAAGCAGAAGATAGAAAACTTTTGGAATTCATTAGACATTATTACGACTTATTTAGTATAGGTCAATTACTTTTTTTTTACAATTCGAACAGTTGGTTTATTATGTCTAAAATCAGTGCTTTGAATTTTTGAGTCAAGCAAAAAGGATACTATAGTAAATAAGTCGTAATAATGTCTATTTATTAAAAGATAAAGACCTTTCCGAGGAAATTTCTCATCTACCGTTTTTGGTAAATTATCAGAATGTGCTTCTCCATTAGATTCTTGAGCATTTTTGTTACTACTATAGGCATAACAATTTCCTCTGAGTTGAAAGTTAATATTTATACTATCTAATTTGCTAATTTGAGTTGCAGTCATGCTGCTAATTAAATTTGGTGTTTCTTGGACTAAGTCAATTTTTACCTTATGGGTTGTTTTTTCGTTACAAGCAAAGAGCGATAGTGATAGGAAAGCTAAAATCAAATATTTCATAGTTCTTTTTTAATGCTCTACAATGATTTGTGTATGGTGTCGTAGCTATCCCAAAGGGTAGCTATGCACTATACATATTGTGCCTGTTGCACAACTCTGGTGATAAAAGTAGCAAAAAAGCGTTGAATTGACTTAGGGTGTTGACTATCTTGATACTATGCAAGGCCATAAGCAATATCAAGAGAAGATGTTTACCAGCTTTCAGCTAAGTGCTCATGTTCCAGAATCGAACTTTTATAGACGTCTTAAATCGGTTTTAGATCTTGATTATCTCAATGGTCTGACTAGTTCTTATTATGGAGACAGTGGACAGAAATCAATCGATCCGATTGTCTTCTTTAAGCTGTGTTTAGTAGGTTATTTAGAGAACATAATAAGTGACAGGAAATTGGTAGAGCATTGTAGCTTGCGTTTGGACATCTTGTTTTTTCTAGGTTATGATTTAGATGAGCGACTTCCATGGCATAGTACTTTGAGTAGAACCCGTCAACTGTTTTCCGAAAGTGTTTTCGCGGAGGTGTTTACCCGGATTTTGAGTATGTGTGTAGATAAAGGGATGGTCTCAGGTCATACCCAAACGCTAGACTCAGCTCCAGTAAAGGCCAATGCAAGTATGGATAGTTTAGAGTTGAAAGTTCCAGCCTCAGAACTAGAGGATTACTTGCATGAGATAAGGCATATAAGCAAGATGGATAAGGGAGAAGTGCCTCATCGAAAATCCAGACAGAATAAGGCAACCGAAGATCAAAGGAGTATAACAGCCAGTAAAAAGGAGCTACAGAATATAGCGTCAAGAAATAAAAAGTGGAGCAAGGATCAAGACCAACGTCCAGGAGCAGGGAACAAGGGAAGTAAATACACCAGTAACAAGACCCATTACAGTCCCACCGATCCAGCTGCAAGGATCAGTGTGAAACCAGGCAAGGCTAGAAAGCTAAACTATTTGAGTCAAATGGCTGTAGATACCGGCCATCATGTGATCACAGATATACAAGCTTATCATGCCGATGGAAAAGATAATCAGCAACTACAGGATATTACTTTACGGCTAAAAACACGGTTATGGACTCAAGGTCTTCACTGGCAAACTCTATTAGCAGATACGGGCTACAGCAGCGGAGAGAATTATGCATTTTTAGAGAAGCACAATCTGACCAGTTTTATCCCACCACATGGCACATACAAGGGAGGGCCAGAAGGATTTATATACGATGAAGAAAGGGACGTCTATATCTGCCCAGAAGGAAAAGAGATCCCTTTTACCAAGCCCTTTCTAGATAGCAGGACTAAGACGAAGAAGAAAGAATACCGAGCAAGTAACAAGATCTGTAAAGATTGCCCACTTCGAAGTACTTGTTTAGGAAAAACAGCTCAAGAAAAGCGTATCACAGTCACTGCTTTTAGAGAAGAATATGAGAGGAATAATTCCCGAGTAAACAGTAAGCAAGGTCGCTATATGAAAAAGAAACGGACTAGTACTGTGGAGCCTGTTTTTGGCACACTTACCCAGTTTTTAGGGATGAGAAAAGTTAACACCAGAGGTTTAGCTCAAGCTAACAAAGTTATGCATATGGCAGCGGTAGCTTACAATCTAAAAAAGTACCTGAAATTCATTGAAAAACGAGTTAAATCAGGTGAGGCAAGTAGATCACTCCTTCAAAAAGTTAAAGTCTTGGCTCAATACTTCATCAAGTCAACTTTGAGTCAAGAAAAAATCAAAGCTGAAACCTTGTTCTAAAAAATGAATGGTACTTAAATGGGCTGATTCGAAGTCGTTCTTTGATGAAAATTAGAGTTGTGCATCAGCTACTAGTGTTGTAAGGCGTTTTTAATTTCCTTCGATTGAGTAATAAATTTTGAAATGTCTTTCGCCCAAATTTGATATGTCATTTTTGAAGGATGAACTCCGTCAATAAAAAAATCAGAGGGTTCTATTTTTAGATTAAACCTTTCAATGTAATCCTTACAGGAAGATTCTAATGGGTAATAGTAAACTTGCTCAAAATCTTTCACTATTTTATTTAATTCTTCCCCAAGAATATTAACTAGATTTCCAATTGTAAATTTCATTAGAGAAGTAAAAGCAGGGAAGTCTTTAATTGGAGGCATATTAGTAAACACAATCGGAACATCATTAAATTTCTGCCTTATGGTTCTGATTAGTGCACGAACATCTCTATTCCATTTTTTAGGAGTGTTTAATTCAAAGGCATCATTTCCTCCAAGCCCGATAACAATGAGGTCAATTGATTTTTCCTTAATATGGTCAATAATATTTTCTGTTACTTTTTTTGCTGTGTATCCACTTTTTGCATAAACTTTCCAATCAATATTTGTTTTTAGTTCAGTAGCCAATTCATTTGCTAGCGAACCAGTAAAACCTTCTTGGTGTGTTTTGACACCTACACCAGCAATAGTGCTTTCTCCAATAGAGAGCATTCTGAGTACTTTTTTAGAAGAAACTTGTGAGAAGCCTTTTACATCTTCAGCTTCAGGTAATCTTGGAACACTTTTTTTTATCTTTTTCCCTTGAAGGTACATTAACGGTAAAAGCGGAATTGTCAAGATTGATCCTAAAATGTATTTTATGTTCATATTTTTGTTTAAATGACTTACAACTTGTATATATCAACACCTAAAAGCATCGATACCCCCTCCATTTAGGTGGGATATCAGTACCTTTTTAAGATAAAGAGTGTTCTTTATCCCCTCAAGTATTTATCTAATTTTGATAATCTCATCAGCGAAAAGGCTAGGTTGTTAATAGTTGTTTCCTCAAAGATAGGAATTAAATCAACTTTGAGTATGGGTTTAACTTCTCGGGGTCAGCGACCCTTGGAACGGGTGTGGGATACGGTTCGTAAAATGCATTTCATACCTTGCTATGCTCAATGTTTTTATCATTCTATTATTTGCCTTATTACCATAAATATTCCATTATCAAACAAGCCAATAGGTAAGTATTCTTTATTATTTGGTTGTTTCTAATTAATTCAATCTACCAATCTTTATATGCCTTTCGGAAAGTCGAGATTTCCACTACATTAATAATTCCTTTGGATCAAAGCCCTTTCGCTTGGATTCACGATTTCCTAAGGCTAATTCAATCTGCAGGTTGACGTTTTTGATCTTCCATGGTTTTTATGAATTTATCAAACAGAGCTTTACTCTCTTCTTCGTTATAAGTGGCAAATCCCAATCGAATAGCATTGTGCCCGATATTGTTGATATCGTAGCGTTGCCACTCCCCAATCTCCAAATTGAATTTTCGAGCGGTGACAGCTACTTCCTTCCAATTGTATGGACTTTTTAATTTTAGCCAAAAGGCCATTCCGCCAGATGGGATGTCAAATTCGAAATACTCTTGCATTTCGTTAAGGCGTTTTGCGAATAGATCTCTTCGTTTGCGATAGACCTTAATAGTTTTATTGATGTGCCTATTCAAACTTCCTGATTTTATGAATTTGGCAAACGTCAATTCTAGTATTGGGTCTCCCTGACGATCCACATATCTCCTCAATTTGGATGCCTCAATTATGAACTCTTCAGCAGCAACCAAATATCCTATTCTAAAAGTAGGTGAGACAGTCTTACAAAGTGATCCCGTATAGATTACCTGTCCATGGATATCATGACTAACCAATGGAAGAATTGGTGCATGATTATAATGAAAGTCGTAATCGTAGTCATCTTCAATAATGGCAAACTTATATTCTTGAGCGAGATTAAGTAAGTGTAGCCTTCTTTCAGCTGACATTGTCTTCGTAGTAGGATGATGGTGGTGTGAAGTCACATAGATTGCTTTTATCCTATTATTTTGACATGCTGCTTCTACGGCCTTTGTGTCGATCCCGTATTCGTCAACTGGGATTCTAAGAAGACGGGCATCGGCATTTAAAAATGTATAATCTGCAGAGATATAGTTTGTTTCTCCTACTAACATAATGTCTTCCGGATCGATCAATAATTGGGTGGCGAGATAGATACCCATCTGACTGCCCCTAGTAATCATTATGTTATCAATGCTGAGTTTTATTCCCCGGGTTTCATTGAGGTAGTTGACCAAGACCTTTCTTAATTCTAAATTGCCCAATGTGGATCCATAATCAAGGTATTTCGATGCGTTTCTGGAACAGCAGGCACTTCTATAGACTTGTGCGATTTCCTGGATAGGTGCTAATCTCACATCGGTAAGACCATCATTGATGTACGAGATACCCTCTTCTTTCAAAATGCGGGATCTATTGGATTGATCCCTTTTATAAAATTCGAATCCTGCCTGTTTTGGTATGGGCTGATGCGTGTTGCCGAGTGCGTTGGATTTCAATAAGGGTAGCTCGGCATGCACGTAAGTGCCTTTCTGAGGAATACTTACAAACCAGCCTTGTATGAGCAATTCATCATAGCTAGCAACTATCGTCTTTCTATGCAGGCCTATCAATTCTGCCATTACTCTGCTACTTGGCAATTTTGTTTTAGGTAGCAGGACACCGGTTTTTATGAGGTCTATAATCTGATTAGCCAATTGCAGGTATATGGCTTGTTTGCTGGTTTTATTAACTTGTAAGATGGATTTATATGGGATCACTGGACTACTAGTTATCTTATTACTGGCCGATTTAAACTATCCACAAAGCTATTATTTTCGTACTCTAAACAATACTTATATGTCTTCATACCCAAAAGAAAAGCTCAATAAAATAGTACGAGGGTCCAATCGTGCTACTTACGACAAAGACAAAATCAATAGCATTCTTGATGCAGGTTTCATAGGCTACGTCAGCTATGTCTATGAAGGGACAGCCATGAGTATTCCTATGGCATACTCTAGAATCGGAGACAAGGTATATTTACACGGTTCATTGAAAAACAGAATGTTACGTGCAGCATTGAATGCTGATCAAATGAGTATGACTGTTATGCACCTGGATGCTTTAGTGTTGGCCAGGTCAGGATTGCATCATTCTGTAAACTAATAGGTCAGTGACTTTGTTTGGAAATCTGAAAGTTGTGGAAGAGCGAGACAAGAAAGTCGAGATTCTTAAGTCCATCATAAACTTCATGGTGCCAGATCGTTGGGATAGTCTAAGACCCATAAATGAGAAGGAAATCAAAAGCACCTTGGTTATTAAGATGAGCATAGAAAGTGCTTCTGCCAAGATCCGTGACGTGGGTGTCCAAGATGAGAAGAAAGATTATGAGACAGATGTATGGGCAGGTTTGGTTCCAATTCGTGATGAACTATTGCCAGATACTGTAGAGACACCTCAGCATATATTGAAATATGTCAATAGAGCATAGAGCTTTTTTTGACTCTTAATAGCTTAACTGAAGATGACTACTACATCGGTCTGAAAAGCAAACTAATGGGACAGGTTAATCTTGTGAGAATTGGAAAGAACTACTTGAATCCAAATGGAGCAATTAGTCTATCTGCCTAAATTCTGGCAGATTACCTTAGTTACAAGCTAAAAATAACAATATGGAAATAAGGAATAGTGATTTAAACGACTTATCAAACATTTTTGAGTTGTATAAAGTCGCAACGCATTTATGAAATTAAAAAATCAAGTTGCTTGGCCTGAATTTGCCAGAGATTTGATTATTGAAGAAATCGAAGACCTAAGACAATGGAAGCTTTTAATGAATGGTGAAATTGCGTGTATTTGGGCGACAACATTAAATGATGAAACATAAGTGCTGTTAATAATATCGAAAGTCTCATTTATTGTAATTGATTCTCAATATAACGAAATCTTCAATTTCAAGGGTCACAAACATTTCTTCAAGTATTCTTACTAAGTACCTTTTATGTCATGCATACGTTCATTAAGTTGATGCAGATAATGTGTTTAAAATTAATGTTATATATTTGGAATAGATCAACTTAACTCAATAGAACACCATTGATTTTCAAGTTAACAACTAATTATCAAATCTCGAATTATGAAAAATGTATTCAGTCTAACTCTGTCAATAATACTGGTGATTTCAAATATCGCAAACATCGATGCCCAAATAAACGCTATCGATATTGATCAAAATGTTATACGAATCGATTTTCCAAATGCTCAATCAGGAGATGTAATAAATTTTGCATTCAATGGGGCATGTCCAACTGCATGTATTGAACTAGACCCTGTTTTAACTCCAGGAGTAACAGTTGATAATAATTTGCAGAATATTACTGTAGATAACGGATACATGGGCACTAATCCTCTGACTTTTTCGTACTCAGCCTCTTGTTTTTACGACATGTGTACGCCTGTATTGAATTTCACTGATCCATATTTCAACACTACAAATTTAATACTTCCTTCTCTTAACATTTCGACTTTAAGCCCTAATCAGGTTGATATTATTGAATATTCAGAATCAAACATATATTATACCTATCAGTTAAATGATCCAAGTGGAAATAGTCAAAATCATGCCATCAAATTTAACTTGAATTTAATCAATCAAAATCCAGAATGTGTCGACTATAACAGTACTTGGCGTTATACTATTTTGAGTTTAAGTGCATATGGAGATATTATTTCAAATTACCAGGGAGACTTTTGTGGGCAAATAACCTCTAATAATTATACAGCCTTCAATTTAAACCAGCAGTTTCAAGGTGTTGAGGGTGTACGACAAATTTCACAATTGCCAGTTTGTAATTAAACTATTGGTTTTAAGAGTTTGTTTAAATAACGATTAAGATTATGTTTTTTAATAAACGACAGACATCTATACTATGACAACAGAGACTCCAGTTCAAATTTTCAATAGACTCTACGAAGAATGGAAAAACAATTCCAATCGAATCAATAACGGACATGATTATGAACAAACATATGCAGCAATGATGGAAAAGGTTGGACAAGAAGTTTTACAGAGTAGTGTAGGGGAATTTTCAGAAAACAAAAACTTAAAAAAAAAGTCCAGACCAGTTTTGGAAAAATAGAGATGAGAAAAGACCATCTACTAGGCCAGAGTTCCTCCTCATTTAGCATTAGTAGCTATGCCCAAGAGCTAATGTGTTATGTTGGTCAGCATATGGTTTTTACAGAAGCAGAAGAGCTGTTCTTGAAATTGAAAGGAGTCAGTATAAATGCCAAACAAATAGAGCGTGTTAGTCACTATTATGGAGAGCTTATAGAAGAGCAAGATGCTAAAAGGATAGAAGAAGGAGGTATCCAGAATTATGCCCAAGAGGAACGAGGACAGTTACATTATGCTATGTTAGATGGGTCGATGTTTCTGACACGTGAGCAAAAATGGAAAGAAGTCAAGGTTGGGCGAATTTTCAAAGCCAACGATCAGGTTGAAATATCAAATAAAAGAAACATGATTACAGACTCTCAATATGTAGCCCATCTAGGTACTCATGAAGAGTTTTTGCCAAAATTCGAATATTACCTTGACCAACTTAAGTCATTAGTTATTGTAGCGGATGGAGCAAAATGGATTTGGAAATGGGCTGATGCCATCTATCCAGACGCCACCCAAATACTTGACTTTTATCATGCAAAAGAGCATTTGTGCGAATTTGCCAAAAAGTACTTTGGAAGTAAGAACAAGCGAAGTCAATGGATAGAAGAACAAAGCCAGATTATGTTAGAGGATGATATAGAGATCGTTATCCTAAATTTGAAAGAACTGTCTCCAAGCAGAGCTAAAAAAACGGAAGAAAAAAGGCAACAGCTCATTAAGTACTATAATCGAAATTGTAAAAGAATGCGCTACAATGTCTTTCTAAAAAGAGGCTTGTTGATTGGTTCAGGAGCAATCGAATCTGCTCATAGAAACGTACTGCAAAAACGGATGAAACTAAGTGGTCAACGATGGACTACACCTGGCTTCCAGCAAATCGCTAACCTTCGAGTTGCTTACAAAAGCAATACATGGCACAAAATCAAGGATTTAACAAGAAAAGCCGCTTGAAGGAAATTTGTCGTACACCCGGTGTTGACGAAATGCAAGATGGAATGTTTTTAGTAGTTTACAATTGTAAATCTGTCCCGTGTCATCAACCCGATTGTGAGGTTACAATGGAATTTACGTTTGAGATCGGCACACTTCAATCTACATGCAATGGCGGCTGTAATCCAATAAATCATTCTGTCAATGTAAAAAATGCGACGGAGCGAATAGTTCTAGTTTCAAAAATCTCACCAGAGCTAGGGATACATTACGTAAATGAATTTGATTGCTATGACCAGACATCAACTGATCGAAATTGGACCTATGAAATAACCAATCAGAGTATCCAAGATCTAGAAGATTTTCATGTCGTACTTAGAGAAGCTGGATCATGTTATACTCGATTATCTAATGTCAAACTGACTAACCAATCAGGTACAATTATGGATCCAAGCTTCCCTCTCACATTACCTGGAATTTGTGAAGAAAGTGCCAATCTGATCTATTTCAACATAAGTTCACTGCCAGGAGGAGCATCTCTTACTCTGAATTTTGAGTCTTCACGTTGTCCTGAGTTTGTTGACTATTGTCAAGCAGCCATGCAATCGAATACTTGGAGAATTTTCGTTGTGAGTCAATGTGACAATCAAGGGTTTATAGACAATCCTCCAAATGTCAACGGTACTGGCTTATCAACTACGACAATACCACTTACGGATAATCCAAACTTAATTGATGTCCAATATGATTGCCGTAATGATGCTCCAACCCATTGCAGTCAAGGTTGGAGACAAGGAATAGGAGGTAATTTGGATGATTTGAGAAATTATAGTTATAACATCTTTCCGTTTAGTTTGTCTAGTAATTCCTATGGGGATTACTGTTGGAATCAGGGTAAAGCGCCATCAACTTACACCTTAGAGCTGCAGGGAGAAGGCAGACCTCTTAACTCATTATTTCCCATGTTCCGTGATGAGTTTGGTTTGACTGATGTAAATGAGAATAAATTACTACTCAGAGCTCGAGTGAATTTTTCTGAAGGTCTAGCCCTAAATACATATCCAAAATTAATTAGTTTGGCAGATCAAAATCTTGATATTGAACCATCTAGAGCTTGGAGATTTAATGAGCAGAGTAATGCAACCGAACTTTGTGATGTTTCCTCTAATCTTGTTGACTTTAACTGTAATCAAACTCTCAACTCAGGAATTAATTGTCCCAATGGTACACAGAATACTTCAGGTACTATCATCGGATGTAATTGTCCTGGACAATCAAATGTGTCAAATGTTCTTGATTGTGAAGCCTATGGGCAATCATGGTACACCTATTACGAAATTGATCTTGACGGTACAATATCAGATTTGGATATCGTAAATAATGGTTTGCTCACTTTCGAAATCTTATCTGATTGCGCCTGTTTCAGCGGCAGCGCCGCAGGAAATTCTGACTTACAGGCACTCCGTCCTTTTGAGGTTCAACTTGACATTACCCCTTACCGGGTAGTAGACTTTAATGATAATTCAATGGTCAATTCTTGTATTGACTTGAATGATCCTAATCTTCAATTCAATGATCTTGAGAGTTTAGATTGGCTCAAATTAGGACAAATAGGTTTTATAGATGATGCTAATCCAGATGTTACGGATGTTATTGGCGACCCAGATAGTGAAGATTGCGGCCAAATGCTGGATCTCAATATCCAGTGTCCTGGATGTGTTACACCAGGGGCTATTGCGACAAACTACAGTATGGAACGTACGAATATCGGAATATATGATGGATTGAACGATGGGCAAATTGATGATTGTAACTATTCTATGACTATACCACCTCAGAATACACCTTTTGCAACTAATCGATCAATTATTGGCGACAATTTACAGGATAACATGGAGGTTATATTCCAAGATGGTGATTATAACATGGGGGGATATAAATATGTTGATTTGACAAATCAGCAAAAATATTTCACTTCACTGCAAGTAAGACGAGATATCGGATCACTAAAGACTGAATTCGGTCTTGCAATGAGGAGTATCAAAATTCAGATTCGCAGAGGAAATAACATTATTCTTACAAGGAATTTTTCAAATTTAGATTCATTTTGGACCACCATGGTTCAAGAAGATAATGAGTTCTTTTTTCTAACTTTTGAAACTGGCGGTGATGTTATGATGGGACAACTTGGAAATGTGGGAGCGTCCTTATATCAATTCCAAGTTGAAGACGTAATTTATATTGAATGTAATTACGATGTATGTGGAAATAAGCCCATAACAGCTCCTTTCAATAATTTAACTCTTTCAGATTATTTTCACGAAGCTTCTATAAAAAACTTGGCTTGGTTCACAGGAATCCCACAAGGATTGAATGCTTGGGACGCTCAAGGTAATGTTACAGGTAGTTCGACACCTTCTACATGCCATTTAACAACCACAACTGATCCAGATAACTGCATATATTGGTGTGAAGCGACAGATGGTAGCCATTTCTTTGTTTCAGTAGGAATGTTTTTTTCAGACATTGGTCAAAATTCAATTGCAGATGGTTGTGACATTAGTAACTGCCCTGCCAATAGTTGTAGTAGAGTGCTAACACAGAACATTCACTCTTACATTGGTGATGGAAATCAAGATATGTTTCCATACGAATTGCGTTCTAACCCATATGAAGTGAAGGAGCTCTTCAATTTAAGTCCTTTTGTGGTTGATGGTTGGAACATCGATCAAATCCTAGCTACAACCTCGAATACAGATTGTTCTTCTGGAATACCTATTTCGACTACTTCTATACCAGCAAATTTGAACCTTGAATTAGGATTTAATAGTGGTAACTTGAGTTGTCAATGGGCTCAGATTAATGACAATAGTTCTGTGACCCAGGTCCAAATTTGGTACACTCCTGATTTGAATTCTAACGAAGACTTTTGTCCTAATCAACTCCTAACTCCTCAGTTATGGAACTATTCAGCAGTTTATGAAATTGGTCTAGTGAATTTGCCATCTGGTCAAGTAGATCATGGCTCTAGTTTAGATTAGCTATTATTTGTATCTTTCGCTTATGAAAAAAGAGGCAATAATATCGTACTTCTCAGGTTTGTCAGTTAGCGAGCGTCACGTACTGATAGAGGAATTACAACAAGTTGGTCAATTAGGTCTTTCAGTCCCCAAGTGTCAAGAAGTTCGAAGAAAAATTCTGGACAACAAGCAGGGTTGTTGCGCTCACTGTGGTCATGCTAAATATGTAAAATTCGGAAAGGATAAGGGAGCCCACCGTTACAAATGCAAGTCCTGTAACCGTAGTTTTACTGAATACTCAGGCACATGGATGGATGGGCTTCACCGAAAGGATAAAATAGATGCCTATCTAAAGCTTATGCTTGAAGAGAAGAGCCTTGACAAGATCAAAGAGGGGTTGGGGATTAATAAAAAGACTGCTTTTGATTGGCGTCATAAGATACTTTCATCCATAGAACAATCTGAAAAAGGTGGATTTAGCGGAATAACTGAAAGTGATGAAACCTTTTTCTTGCGTTCAGAAAAAGGAAAGGAAAAGCAGGGGACAAAGCCAAGAAAACGTGGAGGGAAGTCTTCAAAAAAAGGTGTTAATGATGAACATGTCGCAGTTATTGTAACCCAAGATCGTAAAGAACAAGTCGATTTAACTGTAGCCACAGTAGGTCGACTGAAAAAGGTGGATATAGAAAATGCCATTGGAGAAAGGCTCACAGAACAAACAGTTTTATGTACTGATTCTCATGTAAGTTATAAGGGATTTGCTATTGATAATCATCTGGAACACCACCCATTACGCTCTGATTTGAAACAACGTGTCAAAGATGGGGTTTACCATATCCAACATGTCAACTCGACACATCATAGGTTAAAGAAATGGATTGACAATAAATTCTGGGGCGTATCAACCAAATATCTACAGCAGTACCTCAATTGGTTTAGGATCAAAGAAACCTTGAAAGATAGTAAGCAGTTCCTCAAAGACTTTGCACAAATGTCTGTACAGGATGTGCATGCCTATCAAAGGTTCGCTACTATATCGAGTAGGTATGAAATGATAATTTCAACGCAAACCTAAACTAGAGCCTAGATCATTTATATGCAAATGGTTATCAGCCACATGTCTGTTCTCAAAATGCCCATACAGATGTGGTTTCTAATAATGATGAATTTCAAATTACACAGAACGCTGTTATTCTAGGAGTTGAGGATGCTAATGCTATAAACTTCGATCTACCATATACAATTGCTGATAGTGGAACATCAATTGTCTGTTGGAATTATACATCATCGAGCCTTATTCATACCCTGTTTGTACCAAGTACAAGTCAAAATTTTAGTGGATTTCATGTTGTATATGATCAGATTTCATATATCCCCGATGCTCAAGGACAAATTGATGTCACTCCACAGTCTTCAATGGGAAATACTTTTATACTATGTGCTACGCTTGAGAACTGTATCAATAGTTCATTCGCTGTTGAATACGGAATTCCTTGCTGTGCTGACAGTCCAATCTGCACAAATCAAATTGATCTTGGGTTTAACGTTAAAATCTTGGATGCAGCATATACCGTAAGCCATCTAATTGACTTGGTAGATCCATGTTCATTTGATTTGATTATTGAACTTGACGTTGATATGAACTCCAGCGGTTATCTGGCAGATCAGATTGTCATTGTGCCAGTAACAGGAATTAATCCTCTCAGTCCAGGTGGATGGCAAATGGGTAATTCATCAGGCGGTCTTACTCTTATTTCTACAAGTCCAAATTGGGTATATCAACTTTCATCTCAAGTGGCAGTTTTACCGAGTGATGTATTGACAATCTCAGTTCCATTCACCGCACAGTCAAATGGACAATATGGATTTGATGTAACACTTGTCGGACAAAGGTCATGCGGTGATGATGAGGATTTTCAACTGGCAACACCTTATTCAATAGACGTAGTAGGTTGTAATAACTGTAACATCAACATTAATATATCTGAAGATTGCTTTGCTACTTTTGAAGCTTTAAACACCAACTCGTCTTGCACTTTTGAGTGGCTCTTAGATCCAAACAATCCTAATGTGGTCACATCAACAGATCCCAATCCATCATATCAGTATTATATCTACGGGACTTACTCTATTTCTGTTAACATTACTTGTGGAGGTCAGACCTATACGTGTACTGAAACATTGAATTTGAGTAATTGCACTAAACCATGTCTTGGAGATTATGGCTTTAACATTGTTAATGACAACCAGTGTAACTATACGTTTAATGTTTTTCTACCAAATGGCGCAAATCCTAATGCTTATCACTACATATGGACACTAGATGGTGGTGTCAGTATTACGACAACGGTACCTTTTTTAAATTATAGTTATTCTGGACCAGGTTCGGATATTGTTTGCTTTACCATAATAGATCCTGCAACTGGAACAGAATTATGTAAGTGGTGTGATGAAAATGTCAGGATTGCCTGCAGCACACCGAATGCTTATGAATGTATTGTGGACAGGGACAATGTGGTAGCGGATCAAAATAATTTTGGATGGGACATTATGCTTGATGATCAAGGAGCCCTGATAACTACAGGAAGAAAACATGAATCTCCAAGTGATGCGGATGTTTATGTTTCCAAATTTGATACAGATTTTTCAAACATATTTTCTGTGATGGGAGAGGTTTCAATAGGAGAGGATTTGAGTGAAAGAGGGATGAGTGTAATTCAATACGAAGACAACTATTTCGTTTTATCTAGTGTAGTTGACACCTCAAATGAAGGTGATTTTTTTCTTGGTAAATATAATGGAGCTACGGGTCAGATGCTTTGGGGAAAGAGATATGATTTAGGGAGGAATGAAATCCCTAGATCCATTCTTAGATCAAATAATGATGATGGCTTCATGATCTTTGGAAGTTCCAATTATAAAAACAGTGCTTTATATTATGAAATATTTGCTGTTCACGTTGATGACAACGGAGAGATAATGATCGATGGATTCGGAAATCAAAAAGTCAAAGCTTTTGGGAGCTTGAACAAGAGTGAATACGCAAATGATGTTATTCAACTTGAAAGTGGGGATGGTTACCTAGTCGTTGGTCAATGGATTGCAGGTCAAGGAAGAGATGGACTTTCCGTAAAGATAGGAAATGATTTATCCTTACTTGGACATAGGATATATAGAGCTCAGGGCCACGAAAGTTTGAATAGCGTCCAGAGTCATAACGGAACATACTATTCAACTGGATTTGCAAATTCGGGAACTACCGATAAAGATATCTGGTATCTCGAATTTGACGAGAGTTTAGTCCAATCTGAATCTTGGATTATTGGCACTGAAGATATCAATGAGATAGCATTCGATATTGCCTTAGATGCTAATGGGGGAGTTTTTATTTGTGGAAGTGAGAAAGGTGACGATGAAGATGGGTTCATTTACAGGACTGAAATAGGAGCTCAGGCACAGCCATCTTGGTATGTTAGTTCGGATATTGACGGAATCAAAGTTCAATATTATTCTCTTGTTGAATTTGATCAATCAATTTTTATCACAGGACAATACGAATCAAGTCCAACTGAAGGAGAAATAAATTTACTCAAGGTTTCAAAAGAAGGTGAAGGTTGCTGCGTTACTGCTAGTAATGTGAAGGTTGAGCCATTAGAAGTCAGTGAAGATAAATTGCTTCCACATCGTTATGCAACCGCAACTACTAATGATTCCTGGAATTACAAAGGCGACCCAATGATCGAAGATATTTGTCAAAATCGTTTAGAACAAGTGACTACTACGAATTCAATGCGAGCAAATCAGCTTGAAGTTGTTCCAAATCCTACTAATCATGAATTTCGCGCATCCATTTTTAATGATCAAGAGATATATTCAATTGAGATTTTCGATCTACAAGGAAGACAAATTGCCTCGGAGTCATATTCTTTTACTATTGAAGCTGAAAGTGTCTTTATTAAATTGAAACCAAACAGTGCAGGAATATATATTATCAGAATCATAGATACAACTCAGGATTATTATGTAGGAAAAGTGATAATTAGAAATTAAACTACATAGAGAAAATTATATCTATTGAATAGAAAAAGGGTCAAATACCTTCAACCCAATAGTTCATTATCAAATGAGTTTTCATATTCAGGTAAAACTAAGTCCATTGTTTGAGCATTATTGGACTTCTTTTACTTGCAAATAAAAAAGGGTTTCCAAGCCGAAACTCCAAAACCCTTGATTTTACAAGTGCACCCACATGGGCTCGAACCATGGACCCCCTGATTATGAGATGGGGTCTTAATGGTGCGAAATGACATGTGACTTTAACTTAATACTGATCTTCTGATAGTTATGGTTTTTCGCTCTTTCATATTGCTCCAATACGTCCATATAATCACATCATTCCTGTGCAAATCCTGTGCAAATTTTTTCGTAGCTTTGTGCGCATGGATGTATTGATAACACTGGATACTCGAAGAGCTAAGAAAGACAAAAGTTACCCAATTCTACTTAGAATAAGCAGTGGAACAACAGAAAAAACACTTCCCGTGCAAACGGGGTATTCTGCGCCCAAGAGCTTTTGGGATGAAAAAAAACGTGAAATTAAAAAAGGATATCAGGGGTATCAGTCAATTTCTCGCATCAATAACCTTATCAATAGCAAACGAAATGCAGCGCGGGCTGTTGTCACGCGTTTAGAAGAAGCCGGAACACTTTCAAATTTACCCATGAAGGATGTAAAAGCGCGGATCGTAAGTGCCTTTAGAAAGCCAGATGCGTTGAGCTTGATAGATCAGTTGCGCGCAGAAAAGATTATTGCCAGTGACAAGAAAAAAGAGGACATGATCGCCCATGTTGAAGCGATAGTATTATCTGGTGACTTAGCAGCTATCCCGACCAAAGATTTGAGAGTTTATCTTACCGAGCAAATCAAAACGGGATCAGTGTTTAGCTTCCTCAAGGAACTAGTGGCCGAACTTCGTGAAATGGATAAAGTTGGCACGGCAGATGCCTATAGAGATGTATATGGCGTTCTTAAGAATTTCTGGGGAAAGGATAAAGACCTTGATTTTAACCAGCTTGATGTAAAGTTTCTGAATGATCTTGAGAAGTGGCATTTAAAGAAAGGTTTAATGCTCAATGGACTTGCGGCATATTTACGCAGCCTTCGGGCAACCTACAATAAGGCCGTTAAAGCTGGCATTGCGGACAAAGATGCGAACCCCTTTCTCGACTATTCGATCAAGACAGAACCCACAGCCAAAAGAGCTATTAGCGAAAAATATTTGCTCAACATCATTAATCTCAAATTAGAGCAAGATGACCCGCAATTTAATGCGCGCAGTTATTTTCTGGCCTCATTCGCCATGCAGGGCATGTCATTTGTAGATATGGCGTTTCTAACCAAAGATAAAATATTTGATGGGCGGGTAAAATACAGACGGGCGAAAACATCGCGCATGTATAACATCGTTTGTAATCCTCTTCTTGATGGAATTTTGGCACATTACGGACAAGAAAAATCTGATGAAGATTTTATCTTTCCAATTCTAAAAAGAACAACCGTTGCAGATCGCTACAAGGATATGCGTCAAGCACGAAAGAAGTACAATAAAAGCCTTAAAGTGATCGCTGAGAAATGCGGCATACAGGATAATTTAACCTCCTATGTTGCACGACATTCTTTTGCTATGGCTGCGCGCATGAATGATGTCCCCATTGAGGATATTGCCGACATGCTCGGTCATAATGACCTCAAAACCACACAAATTTATCTGCAATCCATCCCGCAAAACAGAATAGATAAGCACATGGATAAGATCATGGGGTTTGCCGGAAATGCTTGAGGCTTGTTTTATATCACTGTGATTTTCATTATTTTAGTCGATCTAATTTTGATCTAACCTAATATGAATGTCATTTGTCTTCAGGAAGAAGCGTTTTACGAGCTTGTAGAAACTGTGGTGGATCGGTTGAAGGATCAAGTCACCCCAGAGCCAAAACCTAAATGGATTGGTACGAATGAAGCTATGGAGCTTTTGAGGGTGAAATCCAAAACGACCCTTCAGAAATTAAGAGATGAGCCGGGCGGCATTCGTTTCTCTCAACCCCAGAAGAAAATCATTCTTTATGACCGCGCCTCAATCGAGGACTATCTTGAAACGCACGCTAAAAATCCCTTTTAAACATGGAAGATAAAAATAATTCGGACAACTTCAATGAAGCGGAATATATCCAAGGCTTTAATAGCGCCTTCACTCTAAAGGAGAAGAAACCAGATTTATATGATTTGGTCGTTAAAAACATAAAAGGTCAAAGTGATTATATGGATGGCTTGGTTGATGGCGGCACAGAATACGAAGCCGAGCGCATGAAGCACCTTTATAAAGAACAAATTATCACGCAACAAAAAAATCAAAGCCGTGATAATGGTCGTTAAGCTCTAGTCTATAAACTCAAACAACATGCTAAAATCTCTCTTCCGCATTATTCTGCTGGCTTTACTAGCATGGTTCATAAGCCCTGTTCTTAACGTCATTATTCCTCTTCCGACTGAAAGCATGGTTGATGGATTTCTGGATCTTTCGATTAAAAAAGACAGAACTGTTTTTGAGTTTTTACGATATGTGGTTTGGATTATTGCGCTTGCGCTCATCTTTAAATTTTCACGTCCTCTGTTTGGATTTTTACTTCCTACAGCCAAGCGCTACTCAACAACCAAGCCCATGCGGAGATTTCAAGGGATGTTCGCTGAAGTATTTTTAATAGGATTGGTTGTTCTGGGTGTTGGACTGTTTATATCTGCATGGCCTGCCTATGAAGATTATAGCCAAAGCTATAGTGAGCGACATTATGAAGTGCTAAATAATGGGTCTTTATATTGGGAAAACTACACCAAGAAAAAAAGTGATCTTGAGAGAGAACTTCGTTATACGATACTGGTTCGCAATAAAAAGCCGATATTGGATAAGTTAAATATTCTTGAGCATAAACATGACAGCACCATGGTCGTGGTAGACGAGTATGTGAGAGTGGAAACTTTAGAGAAACATGGCGGCGCTGTTAATCTGCTCTTCAGCACATTCAAAGACACCATTTTAATCACCATTCTCTTATCAATTATTATTTATGTGTTGCTGCGTTATGCGGGGCGTTCATCACTTGGAAAACGTTTCGAGAAACTCCTTCGATTTTTTGAGCAAGGGCGTTTTGGTCGTGGAGGTTCTGCAAGATTTGCCGGGCTATTTGAAGAATGGGGTTCGCTCTATAAATCCCAGAAACAAGGCTTATTCATGGGACGCTCAATCTATAATCCATTTCTAAATATCGGTTTAGAAGACAGCCGTCACATGATGACCATTGCCGGATCACGAGGCGGTAAAGGCGCAACCTCGATCATTCCTAATCTTTTGCTTTGGGAAGGCACGGCACTCGTAATTGACCCAAAGGGTACAAATGCAGCCGTCACAGCACGTAGACGTAGAGAGATGGGACAAAATGTTCACATCATTGATCCCTTCAATATTTTAGAAGGTGAGAAAACAGCGCAGTTTAATCCGCTTGAGCTTCTTGATGAAAACTCACCGCATATCAGGGAACAAATCAGCATGATTGCCGAAGCCTTGGTTGTGCCGGACAAAAACCAAAAAGAAAAACATTGGGATGATGGGGCAAAAACAATTTTGGCAGGAATGATTGGGCATTTGGTGAGTGATCCCAGATATGAAGACCCAAATCTTTCAATGCTGCGTGACATGCTCTCAACCATGCCTGACCAGCAAGCCGAGCTTTGGGCGGATATGTCATTGAATGATGGCGCAGGCCGCTTGGCAAAAGATGCAGCGCATAGAGTAATTCGCGGCATTAGCACAAATGAGATTTCTAGCATCATATCAAATGCTGATAAACATACGGAATGGCTTTCAAGTCCAGCTATGAAACATGTTTTGGGCGCATCGAGTTTCAAGTTTTCCGAGCTTAAAGACAAGCCGACAACGATCTATTTAATCCTGCCTCCTGAATATCTGGAAACGCATAATCGTTTCCTGCGACTGTTTGTGAATTTAGCGCTCTCGCAAATGTCTGTTGGTGGTCGCGCAAAAGTGCCGGTGCTTATGCTCATGGATGAATTTTTGGCATTGGGGCGTATGGAAGAGGTGGAAAAAGCTTTCGGACTAATGGCGGGTTACAATCTGGTCATGTGGCCGTTCGTTCAGGACTTAGGACGATTGAAAGATTTATACGGCAAGAGCGTTAATGCCTTTATAGCCAATAGTCGCGCGGTGCAAGTTTTTGGAGTAGCGGATGAAGAAACCAAAGAATTTATCAGTAAATATATTGGTGATCGCATCGAAGAAGATGATGTGAAGCTCGGACAAGGTAAGAGAAGCGTGAAACTGCGACAAGCCAATGAAGTCGCAATCGACATTGCCGCAGAAACAGGGCGACAATATATTCTGCGCTCTGGTAAAGCCCCGATGGTGTTAGAAAAGGTGCCATATTATAACGGTGCGCCCATAAAAACGTTCGAAGATTTCCCGATTTTCAAAAAAGCTTCAAACGGTTTATTTGATGGCCTTTACGACAAAGATCCTGATTACATCAAGAAATAAATCTTATCTTTAAGACATTAATTTTCAATATTATGGGAGGAGCTATTTTTTTTATACTGCTGTGTCTTGTTGTTGTGGGATATGCTAAATCCAAACAAGGAAAGACAAAGAATAATTCTGGTTCTGGTGGAAGGTCAGCACCGTCTAACCCAGTATCTCAAAAGAAGAAGGAGAAAGAAGATTGTTTTACATGTTCTGGTACAGGTTTTGCCTATGGTAAGCAATGTCAATCATGTGGCGGTAATGGCATAAGACCTTTCAGTTAGATGTTCCACTCCAGATTTCTGCGCAGATCTTGTCTTAATCCATCAGTACGGTTAAGAATGTATTTGGATATTGGTTTCTTTTTGTTCAAACCACAGGCATAGTCAATATCCCTTTGATCAAATCCCAACAATTCGCCAATTCTTCTATGATAATCTTCAGGGTTATCGAATTTGGGATAGCTATGCTCCTCTTGCATACAGTATCTGGCATAAAGCTCATCGCCCATATCTTTTTTGTCTTTTTGAGCAAGCACCACAAGATTATAACCTAGGGGCGAATTGAAGATTCCACAAACCACAATATCGCCTTGCGAAATTAAATCCTGAATTTCAGGACTTATATCTTCTTCATCGATCATAGCGGTTGGCTTTTTATTTACAGCAAGCAATTCACACTCATATGGTGTGTGCGGATTTGTAAGGCCAATCTCCAAAACACGTTTAAAAACCCGCCTAAGAACTATTTTTGATAAATCACTCATTAACAGAGCCTATCACATACAAGTAATCCAAACAATAAAATTCACATAATAAAATAAATCTTATCTTTAAGATATTAAATTTCAAGGAAATGCCCGAAGAATGGAAGCCGAATGCGCCAAATGTAAATCAGGAGTTTCAGAAAAATGCTGCGCAGAAAGAGCAGCAGATCAAAGAGAGGCGGGAAATGGTCACGAAAATGCAGGCAACCAAACTGGAAAATGAACGCGTGACACCGAATTCAACACATGAACCAACCCCACCCGGAGGCGCTAAATATACTGCGGACTATCAACAAGCCTCAATCGAACGCGAACAACGGATAAAAGCCATTAAAGAGCGCATGAGTTTTGCACAAGAACAGTTACGTAAGGGATTTGATAGTTCAAGGAAATAGTGGATTATCGCCCTCTGTCATTGCTGGCTTTTCGGTTAAATTCTTGTTGAATATCTTTCATAACTTGTCTAGATTTTTCCTTCTGTTCGATTTCTTTTAACATCTGATCTCGGTTTTTATCAGGAAAATGTAAATCATGAAACTGCTCTTTATATGGGGCTAATTCTTTCTCTATTTTTCGTTGGCACAACTCCTGATCTTTGGCTTTATGCTGTTTGTTAAGTTCAGGTGTTGCCACATACTTCTTGCCTGCAAAATGCTGAACCCACTTATCTGTGATCTCTTGCTTTTTAGCCACAAGATCCCTTTGATATTCCTCATCAATTAAATTAAATCCCGTCCTATCCATATTTGAAATATGTAATTATTTATGTTACAATATGTCATATCAAATATACAACTGAGTGAGGTTTTATGCGTGAATTAAATAATGAAGAGATTGATCGCATTGGAGAGTTTTTGATTAATGCCTATATTGATATTCCTGATAATAGTGTCTCAGGCTATAACGTAAGGGAGTTTTCTCTTCGCTGGCATGATTTTATTGAAGCGTATGGTGGTTGTCCGTATGAAACAGCCGAGATTTACACCAAAGCGAAAAGATTGGCCATCAAAACGGCTCAGGATATTTTTCGTAGTAATCGCTATGACAAGAGTATCTGGGATGCGGTCTATAAAAATTACCGAGAGGTCATGACCAACGAATTTTTTCAAAAATTTATTCAATATAGATGGCAAAAAGTATCACAGTATAAAAATAAAACGAGTGTTATGAGCCAATCACTTTATACGGATTTTCTTGAGGCACAAAATATTGATGAGTATATGGATTTCAGGAAAGAAACGATTGATATATCTCTACAGACTTAATCATTCTCTTTATTCGTTTCTCAAATCTTCTGCACTCTTTCTCCTTCCAAGAACGGTACTACTCCTGTCATTGAGTGCCTTAGCAGCTCGTGAGCTTATCGGTTCTGATGTTTTGACCTGATGGCTTGCCTCAATAGATGAAGAGGGTTTTTCGCTGTTGCTAATAGATGTACTAAATACGTCCTTCATCTTTTGTCCTCTGCCGTTGGTGACATCAGATCCATTGCTTTGAGCTGTTAATGTTGATGCGCCAAGACAAAAGAATATTAAGATAATTAAAACTATGAGAGGATTTTTGAGAGTTTGAATGAGCATGGTGAAATGTTTTAGTTTGTCTTGTTAATGATTAACGTCCCAAGAACTCCAAAGATAATGGCGACTATAAATGTGCTCATGAAAAAATAAGCTGGTTTCCCAAGATGTCCAAATGTTACAAGCTCGCCAAAGATGGATATGAAAGCCTCACAAATTTTTGCAGCAAAAGCGAATAAAAACATCTTAATC
This sequence comes from Flavobacteriales bacterium, assembly GCA_965224545.1. GTDB lineage: Bacteria > Bacteroidota > Bacteroidia > Flavobacteriales_D > Sanyastnellaceae > ASP10-05a. The sequence goes on from CBDCZM010000002.1 coordinate 459,869, forward strand.
ATCGGATATTTTTTTGTCTTTAAAAAAGCCAGTAGCAGCAATCCCAAGGGGGAAAGTAGCGCCCCAAGAAAGTAAAATACCATATCCAGAAGCTCATGGCCTGATTGATATTCTATTGTGTCTTGTGAGAGATTGCCGAATATATCATCTCCAAAATCATAGAAAAAACCATTTAAAAACGCCATTGTCGCAATAAGTCCGGCACTGGTTTTTTGATGGTTGTTCTCTTCCTCATAACTAATCACTAAAGATGGATCATTGTAATATTCTTTAGCGCGGAGATAATCCATCGCTTGAATAAGGCTTTCAAATTCTGGTTCTGATCCTGCATCCAAACCAGCTATAATGGATTTTAAATTTTTTGAGAATTCATAAGAATATGATCCATCTGTTGCTCCTGTCCAGCCTTCCCCCCAAAACCAATCGGTTTGGATTAAATGCAGAGCAACTTGTAAATCACTCTCTAAAGTTTCGCTCCATTCTCCTGTGATTTCTTCATCAGTCTCAAAAAAGTAATTTAAAAATATTTCGACATTTTTAATGGCCGTTGTTTCTTTTGATATTGAAGGCTGAACTTCTATTGTTTTTTTGACGGGATCAACTTTAGGACTGGGCTTATTATAAATAGATTTTTTCTGAACTTTGGTAGATAGGCTGGGCACATATCTATTTCTACGCAGATCGTAATAGTCTTTCTCAAGATTGAAATGAGAACGCTTATCAAGACTACCAAGATTGAAATGGCTATAGGCACACTGGTTTTTCATGAGTGCTTCGATTTCAGCCTCAAGTGCGGCTTGCAATTCGGGATTGCGGGATAGTTTATCCATTGCCTTGTCGTAGGTTAGATTTTCATCACGCCCCAGAGTGGGATAGGCATTTTTAAAACGAGAGCCACGCAAGCGCATAGTTTGACGCAACATCAAATCTTTACTGCTGAGTTCTAAATTCTTACCATCCGCAATGGTCGAGACATTGCCCATACCACGCACAGTGCCAAAAGCATTATTCCATACATTATTGCGAATGCCAGCAATAACGCCATGCAAATACATTCTTTCTGGTAAGATAGCACTTTCCTGCATCATGCCGTTTTCTTTTAAATTATCTATCAGAGATGTAATTTTTGTCGGATCAACATCATCAATGTTGCCCAGACCTTCCCATGCCAATGTGAGATCTGTGAAGTAGGGATTAAAGCGCCCTTCGAACATGGCTTTGGTGATGTTTCTCTCAGCAATGCCAAGCTCCGCGGCTTTATCTTTAAATTCTTCTACTGCAATTTTAGCAATGGCTGCGCGGTAATATGTTTTACCGGGATGCCCAAGAAGTTTTCCTTTAACAAATCCATTGCTATTGAGCTCTGCATAAACTTCAGGATGAAAAAAGCGATCATCAATATTAACTCCAGACTGGGCAAAAATGTTTGTCGAGAACACAATGAGAAAAATGATTGTTTTGGCTATGCGAATATTCATAGGTGTTGCTGTAGGATTATGGCACCCCTAAAAATACAACAACATTTACCTTTAAGGCATTGATGATCTAAAAGTTATAGGCACGCTGCATATTGAAAATGAAGATTTGTTTAGAGTTTTTGCGAAACGTAAGCCGATCTTAAAATTGTTTTGGAAGATCACGACTGCCATGCAGAATGCGTAGAATACGAACTTTCTTTTTTACGATACGGTAAAAAATAACGTGCTTACCTTTGGGAATTGATCTTAGTGATTTTCTAATCTCTGTGCGCAGTCGTCCGAGTTCTGGATTATCCGATAAAAGGATAAGCGTTTCTTTAAACTCGATCAGATATTTCTCAGCTTGTCTTTGCCCTAACTCACTTTTTGTATAATCATAAATATCTTCAAAATCCAAGAGAGCAGCATCGGTTAATTCATAGGGAAGTTTACCTGTCATAGAAATGCTCTAGCTTTTCTTTGCTTGAATAATATCATCAATGGTGCGAGTACTCACGGGGCTATCCCACCCTTTGGCAATTTCTGCGCGGAGTTCTTCGATAATTTTATGCCTGTATACTTGATGCAATCGCAGCGCATCACGTACCAATTCACTGGCATTTTGATAATCACCCATTGCAACCTGTGAAGCAATATACTCTTGTTGTTTGTCCGTTAAACTTACATTCATATCAATCTCACTTTGAAATATGTTATTCTATAAAGATACCACTTTTGTTCATATTTAGCAAATATAGACATTCATATTTAATGGAATGGTAAGCGAAACAGCCATGAAATATTTGTTAGAGCATTTAGGCCAACCATGCTGAAACCGTCCAACACAAAATTATCCACTTTTCCCACCGCGCTGAAAGGTCAAGCCCTGCGGGTTCCCGAACATTTTTTGCCATTCGCACAGGCAGCCAAAAAATAACCGCTGAAACCTTGCATTATCCTACGCCGCATGGATAGAGCCGTATTGTACGGTTCATCAAAGAGATGGGCCAAAATCAAAACTTATAAATATTTTAATCATGGCTGAATCAGCAACATTAACACCATCAAAAAACGGCGTAAAAAAATCGCCAGAGAAAAAACCAATAGTGGCAACACCACCGAAACCGTCTGTAAAATCTCCTGTACACACTTTGCAAGAGAAAATCGAGCATTTCGAAAAACTCAAGGGATTTACAAATAACCATGAGCGATTGAGCGAAACATTAATGGATTTAAACAAATTCGTTTACAATCAAGGCCACTCGGTTTCATTTCATTTAATAGATGCACATGGAAAGGATTTTAAAACAAGCAACACAGAGCTTGTGAAAATCATCGTAACAGCGCTGAAACAAACCTTAGAAATCAGAAAAAGCGAAGTTGAAACAAAGATTATGAAGTTTGAATTTTAAACTTTGGATCTCATCTAAATTTAAAACCCTTGGTCTACTGACCAGGGGTTTTTTATGTTGTTTTATATTTCTAATGAGTTTGTCTAGGTTTCATAGGTATTAATGCGCCAAGCTTAGCTGATATGACGTTTCCATCATTTGGATTAACTTGATATAATAAAAATTTTGTCCTCCCTTCTTCGTTATAAATATTGGCGTGGACATAGTTGTTATCACTCAAATTTGAATACCCTAAGTTCATCCCTTCTGTTACGGACACTACGTTTTTTCCGATGATACATTTCTTGGCGTAATAAGCCAGAGAATCCATAAAATTCTCTTCGCTTATTTTGAACGTATTGAACCGAAATTTGTCTTCATACCCATCGAAAACACTATCCTTACTAACAATACTTTTTTCGAGAAAATTAAAATATTTAGTCAAGCAAGGGTCATCGACCTTCGACCCTATCCGTTCATCACATCCTGAATTTGAGCATAAGAACATCAATGACACAGCCAACCCCGACAGATATACAAATTTAATTTTTAATGAATTTTTCATTGATAATTGAATTGTCTTTAAATTTAAACATTAAGTAATACACCCCATCTGATAGTGAGCTAATGTCAAGGGTTCCGCTATTTGATATTGTTGATATCGAAATAGTTTGTCCAATGGAGTTCACTATATCTACAGATTCAAGTTTTCCTGTAATTTTATTATCCAAAGCAAAGTTCAATTGATTATCCGCTGGCACAGGATAAATCAAAATATCACTGTTTTCATCCATAAATTCGTCAATTGAATTTCCACCAGAACAGAAAAATAATGTTATCGGAGTAACACAAAAATTACTGTTCCACCGAGTTTCGGCTGCTTCAAAAGCGTATTGAGTGCCAATCAACGCATCCGAACTTACATCACGAATAAACTCGCCACCGTTTTGATCATACCACATAATATCATTGGGGTTGTTACTATGAAGCAAACCGTGAGTATGACCTAATTCGTGCAGAGCGGTTGTTTCCAGATCATATATGGCTGAGCCAAGACCATTTGGTTCATCATCTTCCATATACCAGAAATAGTCACTGCTAAACTTTATACCCCAATTTTGATACCCCACCTCTGCTCGTCCACCACCATTTAGTATGCAATTTGAAGGAGATAACGATGTACTTGCCAATCTACCTTGTAATGGTCCATAATCAACGGTACAAACTGACGCAGGATCTATTTCAAAATCTACAATTTGTTCTTGAGATATATATTCATAAGGAACCAAACTATTGTCACATCTCCATGTATCCATCGCGCGCTCAAATGCTGCAACACGTTCTGCATTTGCTTCGAATGTAGCAGTATAAGTATAGTAATAACCGCCAATTTGATTGTAATTATAAAGTAGGGCTGGAACGGTGTGATTAGGAGAGAACTGCGCAGGAACAGTCTCGATAACATAGTTTTCAAGTGCAAAGGCTATATCAAGTTCGTCAAAAGACGTGCCTATACCGTCTGCATTTCTATTTACTCTGACATGACCACTTCCCGCGTATTCTTCAGGAAATCCAGCATTAGAAGGTATATAAACAGAAATAGAATTATTATTCCATGAGACATAATCCTCAGGTAAAGGATCAATCCACATCACTGGATCAGGTCCGAGGTGTGCATTTGTGAATTCTACGATTGAGCTTCCTTGCTCGTCACCAAAGCACGTTCCTACGATAACCAATATCATATCAGTACCGGCAGCTTTCATATCTTCTGGATAGTTTCCGTTTGTCTGTAGTTCAAGAATTGTCAATGGGGTTGTTAACATGTCACCAATGAAAGGCTCACACCCACCACCTGTAAATGCAGCTATATCACCATTCACCTTTACACAATCAAATAGCCTCTCAATATTATCGTCAACATCATAATATTTACTCAATGATTGTATCATTTGTTGGTCTAGTAAAAATTCTGGATCGGTAAGTGAAGGAAGCTGCACTCTCATCCTGACAAGCGGTGTATATTGAGTTGTTATATAGAATAAATTTGGTTCTTGCAGATTTGTTGCATCAATTGTAACCTTTACCTTATCAACTGTAACATCCTCAACAATCGCCTGATAATTTTCATTTCCAGAGATCCCCAAATCTTGAAGTGTAATTGCTCCATTTGAAGCGGCATTTTGACCTACTACGTTAGGATTGTATTTCACACCAAATGTGGGTTTTGAAATATATTTCCCAGTGCCTGTGGTTCTGATTGATACCGTCACATCATTGACCAGCAAATTTTGCGGATTTGGTTGCTCTATTTCGAATAAAAACTCAAGACAATTATCTGGAACGGCATTTATGCTTGCTAATTTTTCCAACTCAATCTCTAAACTTGATTTAAAAGAATTCTCTTTAAAAACCGAGTGTGTTATTCCTGTTTGAGCTTCAATTTTTTGATAAAGTTCACTTTCAATATCGGTGTATAGGCAACGAGGAGCGTAAGCAATTGTGCCATCCGTTTCTTGCAGAAAACGCAAGAAGCCTCGGTCTTCGAAATACACAGTGAAATTTTCATTCTGTGGTTCAGGATTGTGCACAGAAGATGGTTTTAGAAAAAAGATACCATATGCAGATGGTTTCAAAGATAAGCTATGAGTAACTCTTTGTATTTCCCCGTCTACCTCACCGCCTCTCGTCACAATTGAAATGTATGTGTTATCGGCCATGCCTTTAAAGGATTTATAAATCTCTACAACATTTTCAGTATAGAGATTGCCATCATCAGATTTAAAGCAGGTGCTTGAATGTACTTCACCTTCAATAATCATCTTGGCATTTTCAACTTTTTGCTCAAGCGGAGGATTCAGCGTTTGCCCAAAGGATATGGCTGTGCACATCAATATAATAGCGGTAGTCAGTAATGTTTTCATTTTGAGTTGTTTCGTACAAAACTATAGCTAATGTCCTACATCTCTTGTAGGAAATTTCTGATAATCATCCGTAAAAACACCCTCGCAATAATCACGCTTTTATCGTCTTTCAAAGTAAGGTTTTCTTAGAAAAGGTCATAGTAGGCGTACAAAAAAGAGAGACTGCGCTCACCCTCTCTTTTTAACCTTAACCTAATTTACCAAAATTCAAGACTGAGATATCTGGAGAGATGCCTTGGTCATTTGAATAGGTGAATGGCAGCTAAATTACTTTAAATCTCTGACTATAAACAACTAGTCATGTTCAAAATGTCTTGTTTGCCAGTTGTTCTGATATTAAATGAGACAATCACACTTTTACCGCTTTCGCTTTCAAAACAAGATTTTACTCATGCACGCATAGCACATGGTAAAAACGCCATCCTAAATAGGAATGACTGATTTTTCCCAAGAGCTATTTTTTACACCGCCCGCAATTTGTTCTTGACAAACACTACCCAGATGAGTACTATTTGCAGCTTCAACAGGAGAAATGTATTTTTTTCAAGGGCGGCTTTTTAGCTGCCCTTTTTGCATTTCTCCTACCACAACCACATAACCGGAGAAAACCATATGCTCAAAGACCTTGAGGCCATTTTGCATGGCAACCCGCCAAAAATACAAGTAGATCGAGACAGACTTTTAATTATCGATTGCGAAATACCATACCTCACAGAAGAAGAAATTCTTCAAGAGGAAGAAGATGGACTTCGTGATTTATTTGCTCAAATAAAGGGAGATCTATAATGACTGTAAGACCCTTTGAAACTGCGGAAGAAGCCTTGTATTGGGCGGTTGAATTTTCCAAGCGAAGGCACAGCCCAAGAGCAAGCGGCTGGTTTATGGCTGGACAGAACCGCCCCTGTGAAATTGTAGATGTATATAATAGTTTCCGCACGGCCTATACATCAAACATGATTACCAAGCCACAATACACATTATTTCTCTATGCAAAGGAATATGGCGATTTGCCACCTAACGAATGCCTTTATCCTGCATGGAAAAAGATGATGAAAGTTGTGGAGCCGCTTATGGTTGATAAAGGCATTGTTGTAAAAGCAGCGCGCTAAATCTTAAATGGAAGAGACTTAATAACCCATATCAAGAGCAACTTTGAAGCATTTGAAAATAAACATCAAATTTTAATTGACATGATATCATGGGTTGTATTATATACGCTTCCGATCTAGGGATAACACTATTTTTTTGAGGATATTAAAGGCATTAGAACACCTGAAATATTCATGGAAGAATTAAACTTTAACTGCTTAAAACTATGTGGGGTAATAATGATACTGCTTATCAAGCTCGGAAAAATTCGAGCTGTTTCAATTGAATTTCAAAAAGAACTATTCGGATTTAAGCCTTTTTTCAGTTGCAAATGGGTGCTGAATGAATTAATCATGGATTTTACCCATATGCGTATTATTTATACGCCTCGTAATTTCAAACCAATAGGAAGATTGGATCATGAACAAACGCGAAATGAAAAAAGCAATGTATCTGTGTGAAAACGTGGCGCGACTATTCATGGAAATAGACCCGGAATTTTCGTTTAAATCTGCCCTTTGCTTTAGCGAGATTTATATGAATGAGGGTATATCTATTGCTGATCTTAGCCGGATTACGGGCATTCCACAAACAAGTCTGACACATATTACAGGCACGCTTTCAAATAGGAAGCGCTCACGTTTGCAATTCACGGATGGCTATAATCTTATTGAAAAAAGAAAAACACCTGATAATAAGCGCAGCTACCAACTTTATCTAACAGATGAAGGACGCAAGTTCGTTAAGAAACTTGCGGTTAAAATAGAGAAAGCTCATTCGTTGCACGCTTAAAATTGTATCGCTAAAGCGATGCTTATTCGCATCGAATCCGATGCATGGAAAACCTGTTTTCAGCTTACATTGACAAAATCAGCTTATCCAATAGTTGCGTTTGCTCCTGCCCGCTTAAACGAGTTGGAGCAAATGTTTAAACACCTGTGCTAACGCTACAGGCGCTCCTTTGGAGCTAATTTTTTACAATCGAACCGTCACAAGCCGCCCCCTAAAAAGGGCGGCTTTTTATTTGTGACGCTCGGCGCTTGCCAAGGTTTCATGCACGAGGCTCAAAAGCGCCTTGCAGTCACTTCTAAGAAAAAAGTGAAATTTTAAACCAAACCATGAAGGAGAAAAACATGGCTTACAACAACACAGTAAAACTATTCGGCAATATGGGATCAGAAGCAAAAATCATCGAGAAAGATGGAAAGCTAATGGCTGCTTTTTCATTGGCAACCACTGACAGCTACCTTGATGAAGATGGAAACTGGCAGCAAAAAGAAACTGTCTGGCACAATGTCCTAATCTTTAGCCCCTATGTCATCCAGCAGGTAAAAAGCCTTAAAACTGGCTCACGCATTGAACTTGACGGTTCTCTGTCATATCGCCCATTCGCTACCGTTTTGGATGATGGTCAATGTATAGACAAAAAAGAGGCTTCAATCATTGCGCATCAAATTGAGCTGCGCCCTCTGGTTAAAAAATCTCAAACCTAAGAGGAAAAATCAGCACCAAGCCCTCAATTATGAAGGGGCTTGGTGACTGCATTTTGTTAGCTCACCACCACCCAAACGAAAGGTCATATGCATGAAAAAACATGACATTCACCAAGAGATTACAAACCAAATTATATCGCTATTAGACACTGTAAATATTCAAGATTACCAAGCTCCTTTTGCGGGTCTTGTATCGCAAGGCATGCCGATTAATCCCACCACCAAAAACCATTATAAAGGTGTGAATATTTTAGCGCTCTGGTTCAATCAGCAAGACAAAGAATTCACCTCAAACAAATGGGCGACATACAAGCAGTGGAAAGAAATTGGCGCGCAAGTACGTAAAGGCGAAAAAAGCAGCCAGATTATATTCTACAAAACCTTAACTACAGAAGAGAAAAATGAAGCTGGAGACACCGAAGAACATAAAATTCCAATGCTTAAGCTCTATAATGTTTTTAATGCAAATCAGGTCGATGATTTTGATGATACAGCGGCTATCACAATTAATGACACAGATCTCGTAAAACCGATTGAGGTTGCTGACCAGTTTTGTAAAAACACAAAAGCAGATATTCGGCATGGCAAAACCAGTGCTTATTATGATCCTGTAGCTGATTATATCGGTATACCTGATACAATCGCGTTTCAGGACACACAGACGGCATCGGCAACTGAAAACTACTACTCAACGCTTCTGCATGAGCTGACGCATCTAACAGGCTCAAAACGCAGATTAGGGCGTTTCAAACAGTATAAAGAAAACAAACAAGATTACGCATTCGAGGAATTAGTTGCAGAGCTTGGCGCAGCATTCATGTGCGCCTCTTTGAACATAACCCAATCAGGCCGGGAAGATCACGCCCAATACATAAAGGGCTGGCTCAAGGCTTTAAAGGATGACAAGCGGCACATCTTCAAAGCCGCAGCACAAGCAAATAAGGCCGTGGAATACTTAAATGATTTGCAGAAAGGATAATCCAAGAACTCCAATCCACCTCAAAACCGCTACGTTGTGTAGCGGTTTTTCTTTTCACATTTACCAAAGGAAATTTTCATGAAAAACAAAGAAAACTGCGGCTTTCGGGTCATTTCTGATTTACCTGAAACCTTGCCTGTGTTACAATCTACAGTACATCGATTTGCAGATTTATTTGCTGAGTTTTTAGCAGAAATAGCTGAGGAGGACGACAATCATGACTAAAAATGTTGCTATTTATCTTAGAGTATCCACATCACAACAAGCCAAACATGATATTTCTCTTACAGACCAGCGCAGACAAGCAGAAGGTTATTGCAATGCTCGCGGTTGGACAATTGTTAAAGAATATGTTGAAGCCAAAAGCGGCACGGATGACAACAGGCCTGTTTTCCAATCCATGATCAATGATGGATGTAACAAAAACCATCCTTTTGACGTGGTGCTTGTCTATGCCTTTAGCCGCTTTTTCAGAAATGCTATTGATAGCGGTATTTACCGTAGAAAATTGGAAAAGCATGATGTATCGGTACAATCTGTCACGCAGGATTTTGGTGATGGTCATGATGGTGAATTACTAAAAAACATCATTGCAGCCGTAGATCAGCATTTCAGTGCTGAAAATGGTAAAAACGTACTCAGCCGCATGTTGGAAAATACCCGCCAAGGGTTTTGGAATGGAGCAATGCCTCCCTTTGGTTACAAAACCATCACCGCAGAAATTCGGGACAAAAAGGAAAAAAAGAAGCTCCAGATACACCCTGAAGAGGCGCAGATTGTCAGGAGTATCTTTGATGCCTATCTAAATGGTATAGATGGTTCAGGCTCTATGGGTGTCAAAGCCATTGCCGTATGGCTTAATGAAAGAGGGTATCGCAATCGCAGAGGAAAACCATTTTACACCAGTAATATTCATACGATCCTCACACGAACAACCTATTTCGGAGAGCATTATTATAATACCACGTGCCATAAAACCAAAAAGTCTAAACCCCGTGAAGATTGGATTTTACTGAAAAGCCCTATCATCATTCTCAAGGATAAATTTGAGCAAGTTCAACGGCTTTTAAAATCTAAACAACAAAATGTCACAGCACCACGAAATTTATCCGGCTGCACCTTACTTGGCGGTATAGCCAAGTGCGCCAGATGCAACAGCCATTACAAACTTATGGCTTCTGGTAAGGGCAAGCAATACCGTTACTATAAATCATCTGCTCGACTATTTAGAGGTAATAACGCTTGCGACTGTAAAAATTTTCCAGAGAAATTTCTTAATGACCTAGTGATAGATGAAATTTCAAATAACCTGCTCAAACCTGATTACTTATTCACCCTTATAAAAGATCTATCGGAGCATAACAAAACTCAGAGTGAACATGTGAAAAATGATCTTAAGTTGCTCAATCAGGATTTTCGGGATACAGAAAAGCGTCTAAACAATCTTTATGATACAGTTGCTCAAGGGAAAGTTGCCAATTTTGATACCCTTAGCGATTTCATACAAAAGGAAAATACGCGTTTAGAGAGCCTACGACAGCAGATTTCAACCAAAAAGCAGCAGCAAGGACAGTCTTATAAATTTTCCAACCGTCAAGTTAAACACTTCACAGATAAACTGAAAAATATGCTGCAAAACAGTTCAACAAAATTTAAAAAACAAACATTAAAAGATTTTGTGGATGAAATCCTTATCACCGATAACGAAATGCACATTATCGCGTCAAAATCCATGATTGCACAAACTCTACAAGCAATGAAAGAAGGAGGTAAAGAAAAAGTTCGTACTTCTGTACGTGAGTGGTGCGGCAACCCGAACAAAAGCGCGAACCTTGTTCACCGCGTTAAACTGCCAGAACGCTATCACACCAAAGCAGATTTTGACAAATAAAAATAATTGTTTTTCAGATGTCAAAAAACAATCAATCCAATATGAAAAATTTGATTATTTTTCTTGGTTAATAATGAGTTACATATAACTAAGGCAAATGATAAACGAAATTGACGATGAATTAGATGATGAAGTATTTGCCTTTCTTAAGTATGAGGGTGAATTAGTCTCAGATGGTTTTATGGATGCAAAAAAATCAGGAGAAGCATTAATTAACCTTGATGAAGCTCTAAGATATTTTTTGTTTCAAGAAAGTAGCGAGCTTAAAATTACAGAGTTTGAAATACCAGTTCGAATAAGAAAAGGTAGTTGGGAAACAGTTTTTCTAGAAAACTTTGATCAAATGTTATTAAAAGCGTCAGCTACATGGGCGGCATCCAAATATTTTGGAAGCATGTTAAGCCAAATGGCAAAAAATGATTTCGATAAAGTTGGCTTTAAATCAATTTTTAAACGTGCTTATAAGGCAATGACTTGGGTCATTAAAATTGCCAAGCATCTTGGAAGTATGACAAAAAAGAAATTTGAGAAATTAAAATTTACTAAGAAAAATCAGGCAGTACTACTTGAAAACGAAAAAGGTGAAATTTTAGAGGTTCCTGTTGAATATCTTGAAGTTTTTACAAATTGTCCAGCAAATCTCTTTAATAATTTGGCGCGAGTTATTGAAGTGGAACGAGAATTGATTATTGGTTTTTCTGATACAGAAAAGAATGAAAAAGAGACAGTAAGGATCACGACAAAATCAAAAGCTATTTTTATTACCGATGATGATACCGATGAAGTTTTATTTCCTGAATTAACACACGATAGTTATGTTGAGCTTGAAGGTCATATAACGCGAGGAAATGAAAAATCAAACACAATAGGTTTTATGTATCTAGGGCATATACTGACCTCGTATCCTGTAAATGGTAATATTAAAGACTATAAAAACAGTCTTTTTACCAATTGTGTTATCAAGGGCTATGTAGACCGACTTGATAAAAAGACTGGGGAGTTTATAGAGAAAAGACCCAGAATAAGATTTTTAGAAATTGTCGGTAATAGTACAGAGACAGATCAAACAGCATTATTTGAATAATTACCTGCTTTAATTTTGTGAAATTTCGTTAAAATTTCTCTCATTTTTATATTCGCATTTCGGGTCAGGTTGGGTCATTTTGAACCAGTGTTTTGAACCTATTTATTATATTTACCCATATCAATACAGAGGTTTGTGAAATGCATCATTGTCAGTAATGGTGCGGTTTGGAGCGTGGACGTTCAGTTCATAGCTTTAAGGAAAATACGAGCAGCAGCGAGTAGCAAGATATGTTTTTGTATATACAAAAACTCTCGTCAAAGGGGCGCTAACGCCCCCGTTTGAAATCCCCCGTTGGAAACACAAATGAACCGCTGTTAATCGCAAGCAATTAACATCAATCTCAACAACAAAAAGGTAAAATATGGCTCGTCCCACTAAAGGCGATAGCGAGAAGCTATCGGCTGTACTACCTGTGCGCTGCACAGAGACCGATAAAGAAATTATCCGCAATCGGTCAAAAGAGGTTGGCATGTCTTCAAGCCAGTTTCTTAGAGAATTAGGAACCAAAGGCGATATCCAGATGCGCCAGAGCCAATATGATTTCGAAACCGTCCAGCAGCTTCGAAAACTCGGCATCAACATCAATCAGCAAACCAAAAAACTACACGCCACAGGCTTTGCATCCAAAGAGCTAAAAGCCTTGTGGCAAAAACTAGACACCGTACTCACCGATATGATGGAGAATAAATAGCCGTATGATCCCCAGAATTGCAAATAGAGGTCACAGCTTTAAAGGCGCAGGACAATATTATCTGCACGATAAAAAGGCCGATACCGATGAACGCGTTGAATGGACATACACCCATAATCTACCTACGGATGATCCACACAAAGCAATGGGATATATGGCATACACAGCGATGAATGCAGACCGTTTGAAACATCAAGCCGGTATTGCCAAAACTGGTAGAAAAAGTAAAGCCAAGCCCGTTTATAGCTATTCCCTGTCTTGGCACCCAGAGCAGCAGCCCGATCAACAAACAATGCAAGAGGCTGCTATGGAGGTATTGGAAAAACTTGGGTTTAAAGATCATGAGGCTGTATTTGTGGCACATAATGATACAGATCATTCACATGTCCATGTAGTATGCAATGTCGTTCATCCAGAAACGGGACGTGTCGTAGCGCCATCTTATGATTACATCACAACTTCAAATTGGGCTGAAAATTTAGAACTTGAAGGCGGTAAAATATATTGTGAGCAGCGCGTCATCAATAATGAAAAACGCATAAGTGAAGCCAAACAAGATCGTCAGTTGGGCATGGTTAAACACCGTGAACAGAAGTTGGATCGTGCACAAATCATTCAAGATCTATTCGAGCAATCAGACAGCGGAAAGAGCTTTCAGGCAGCATTAGAAACCGAAGGTTATACATTGGCAAAGGGTGATCGCAGAAGTTTTATCCTCGTAGATGAAGAAGGAAAAACCCATAGCCTTTATCGCCAGATCAAAGGATTAAAGGCCAAAGACATTAATCCACGCTTGAAGGATATTGAGATATTGCCGCAAGCCAATGTTCTAATCGAACAGCGCAGAGAACAGCAAAAATCTAAGGAACAGGCGGAAAAGCAAAACACAGAAAAGAAGCCATTACCCCAGCTTAGAAACGATTTTAACCAAAGCGCAGAAGAAATAAAACAACAAAAACCAAATATTCAAAATGACTTTAAAAAGGGTGCTGATAAAATTATACAGCCCAAACCAAAAGAAGCATTAAATGAAGAACCAGTAAAAGCTCAAGAAAAAATTGAGCTAACAAATCCATCACCATTTGAACGCAACAACGAACATCTAATCAAACTGGACGACCTCCGCGCATGGGAACAAAAAACCCAAAGACAAAAGGACAAATTAACAGCGCGGCTTGAACAGCAATATGATTTAACCAGCCTGCAACAACAAATAAGAGAAGCGCAGCAGCAATTGGAGAACAGTAATAGTTGGTGGTCAAAAATTACTGGTAAACACCAAGATTCACAAGATCATCTGAGTGCTCTGCAAATGAACTTGAATAATATCAACCAACGTATGCAGGAACAAGAAGCCGCGCTTGATAGAAAATCACTGAAAACAAAACCAGATTACACCCGTGATTTAGACCATGAAGCCAAAGTAAAGTTGGAGAAAGATGCAGAAATAAAAAGGGTCATGGAGGAAATAAAGCAGCAACAAAATCGCAACAAAGGACAAGATTATGGACGGGAGATTTGATCACATCTTATCCGTAGGATCTAAAGAGCAAGTATCGAAATTTTATGTCTTTTTTAAAAGTTCGATTTGTTCTTCAAGATGCCTAATTTTATCTTCATAGAGTGCTTCTAGTTTACTGTCTATTTGATAGAAATTCATAGTGCCATGATTGATTTTATTGACAATCGCATTGGTGTTCCCGGATTGGAATATGGATTTTTCATCAAAATCATAAAGAGTTTCAGGGCTTACCTCGAAAATTTTTGCGACCTTATTAATCACATCTTCTTTCATCTTTCCTTCTCCGGTTTCTATGCGCTGGTATTGCGATTGAGAGATGTTAAGCTCTTTGGCCATGAACTCCTGAGTAATATTTTTTAATTCTCTTATTTTCTTCAAATTAACGGCTGGTACATTCATGCTTCAAGAGTGTTTTTTTGCAAAGCTAAGCCTTTTCATTGGTAAATTACCCGTAAATACCCATATTTATTCAAGGCTCTCGATTATTTTCGTTTAAAAGCCGTTGTTTCCGAGCACTCCTCATAAAACGATCATTCTAAAACCTATGATACAATCGACAACACAAAATCGAACAAGCTCTTTCTATTCCTTCCTTACAATCCTGATGCTAGGCATTGGGTTTACAAGTTGTGATACAATAGAGCTTAAGGCTCCCATTCTTACGAACAGCAATAGTGAGAAATCTAAACTAGAATATCGCTATTGGATAAAATATGGTCTAAAAAATGAACCTATTGAGGCTTATGAAATTGCGCGATTAAAAGCTGAAAGTTCTGGCTATACAGGGGAATGGCTGGTCAAAAATGATAATGAAAGCTTTAATATTCGATTTAAGGCTACGGACATCAAGGCTCATTACATTGTGCAGCGCACCGATGCACAGACAAAAACAATTAACATCTCTATCGCTGTTCTTAACAGCCAGTCCAAATGCACCATTTACCAACCCATTATACGGAACATCAAAAACAGTCCCTATTTAAAGCCATTAGAGGGTCATTACACAATTAATGACGATCAAGGTGATAATATCATTTTTGACGAAATCGCGTGCTACCAACAGTCCGATGCCATTGTCACATTTATGAATTCACTTGACCTTGAAACAGACTTCATTGGGAGTTTCTCAATATATCACGGTACAAATGATGCCTTGCTTGCAAAATCGATCTGGCAGAAAAAGGCAAGACAACAAGCAGAAGCACAGGAAGAATCCCAAGAACAAAAAAGGGAATTCTTAATGAATTATACAATCGGGGATATAATGGTTCACGACAAAGGGTATGGCATCCTTGGTTTTGAGGACGTTATTATTCTTGCCGTTGATCCAAACACCCTCAAAGTAAGAGTGCGCTCAATAGAGGACTATTCTACCTCTCAATGGGTCTATGGAAGTGATTTGATAACCACGCAAGAGGCGCAAAACCGTAGATGGGAAGCTGCGGGTAAATTTCTTGATGGGATTAACAAGTATAATAAGGAATAGCGGTCTACCTGCAATCACTTTTTTAATGAAAAAAACAAATTTATTATGGCTAAATATGAAAAAATAGGTGAGGTCTACGGACGCAAAAAAGATAATAATTTCTGGGGCATTGCCGTGGTCATTGTAATCGTTTTGATTGCAGTCAGCCAGTGCTCATAGTGGCAAATACATAAAACATACATAATGAGCTATATTTTATTAAGTTACGCATACGCTACCGAAAGCTTTATTAATATTTTAAGATTATGGGATTCATTTCTTGTGAGTAAGGTAATAATCGTGCTATTATCCATTGATAATTTTAGGAGAATTGCCATGAAGAAGGCGTTATTAACTGGATTTGCTGCGTTGAGTACGATGTTTGCAGTTGCACAAAGTGATGGTGCAACTACCCCAACCTATGCAAGTAATGATGATAATGTTGTTTTGGCTGAAAATACCGGCTCCGAGCATGAAGATAATGCCAGCACAAAGGCTAAGTTCAAAGAGAGTGTAGAGACAGTTACGAAGGAAGATCCTCACCATACACCGGCAGTGCGCTCAGGAACAGCCTATGAAGCAATGGGTAATTCCCGAAACAACGATAATATTACGATTTTCATTTCGAGCGGAACCAAGGATACATATAATCGAAAAGCTGAATATTACGCGGATATGTATGTGAAGTTATTTGCAGATAGCACTCGCACAGATAATCCGGTGCAGGTTGAGGTTCTTTTTGAAGATAGCGATCTAGAACGCAATACCGCGGTAGGATTTTATATTGACGGCCTTCAGTGGACAAATGATGCTAATAAATCGATTTTTTCACCCAAACAGGGGTTGCTTGAAATTGACGACATTGCCGATTATCTTGCTTCTATTCGTAAAACCATGGAAAATAGAGCAGAGCTTACACCCAACCGCTAAGGCGCCATCGAAAACGGATCGCTTATACTCATTCCTTCGTTATATTCAGGTGTGTTATCTGCCTCATTGTCAATTGTGTTGTCTGGTTTTTCTTCGCCAGAAGCAGCTTCATTAAATGGGTTTGAGATATGTCCGGCTGCCTTAACAATTGGATTATTAGTAATATCATCTTCTAAGTTTTCTTGTAAGTTTGCAAAGCTTTGGAGCACTTCGTTGTTATATTCTCTTGCGGTCAGATGCTCTATTACGTGCAGACTATCATGCCCTCGATCTGTCAGTTCTGCATCGACTTTATTTCTCGTACTCTTCCCTGTCTCCGAACCATTCAAAACATCAATCTGCGCCTCGATGGCTTCTAATTCATCGGCATATTGAGCCAGTAAATCAGGATCGGCATTTTGGGCTTGCTCCGCTAATTCTAGATATTCCTCATATAGCTCGTCATATGCATTTTGGGCTGTTCCGAGAGTTTGTTGATCAGTTTCTATTTGCTGTTGTAGCAAGATTAACATTTCTTCATTAGACATGCCCTCAGTGTCTATGTCATATAATTCTTGCAAGGCATTTTCGACTTGCTCTGGATCATCACTGTCCAAAGCCTCTTGTGCTTGATTAATGCGTTCTTGCAAAGCCTCCATCTGCTCTTTTAGCTCGCTCATGAGATCTTTAATTTCACGCATGCGCTCAAGAAGCTGTTCCATCTGTCTAGCCGATGTAATCCTGTCTACCACTTTCTGAAAGTTCTTTTTATCTTCTTCTTTACGAATGCGTACCTGCTTCAAGGCCGCAGACATAGCTGTATCCAATAGCCCGGCATTCGGAAGACCTTCAACATTTCTTCCAAGATTGGCAACTTTGTCTTCAAACTTTTGGGTTTCTTGCTTGATCTTTTCGCTATGTTCTTTGAAACCACCCTCTTGAACTGGAGGAATATCCAAAACAATATTTGTATTGATCGGGTCAATCGTGTTCTCGACATCAGGAGCGAGCGCACCATCAAACGATACACCCGTTGCCTTAAAAATCTCAGTTAAGCTCTCTACCATATTACCTTGCCTCAAAACTTATTCTCCCGTTTCTACCCGGCGGGAATACCCTTCCAATTGAAGAGTTGTTTGTAATTATAGTGCTTAAACTCTTAATAAATTGTTATGTTAAATGATACAACTTTATACGTTTTTTAGACAAAATTTATACATGTCTATATTTCTGTTAATTTTCGGGTATTTAGAAGAAATTACTCTTTGAGAAAAAATTTCAAAAAAATGCCAGCGCAGGCAAGTAAACCACATAAGGCTTTGATAATTAGGGAATAAAGGGTATGTTTTTAGTAAGGGGGAAGTAGATGTCGAAAAGTGATAAAGAGCGTGTAAATAAATCAAAACTCAATAAATTACAAAAAGAGATCTTGCGTACAAGCATCACACCCGCAGAAGTTGTTAGAGAGGTAAGTGAAGAAATCGTTATCCCTCACAACATGGTAATCGAACTTTATAAACATAAAAAACGGACTGGATTATCTCCTTCCGAATTACTATCCCGAAAGAAAAAGTTGCCCGATGGCTTGGATATTCCTGAAATAGATAAGTGGGCTGATATACGCATCAAATCGAAAATCTATGCTCGAAAAGATGATATACAATGCCTCTTATCTTGTTACCGCAAAGAACCTAGCAAAAAAAATCTTGTTACCGTTTCCAGTTGCGGCAAAGAAGTCATTAAAAAAGCTCTTGTTATCGTTTCTAAGGAATATATCTCAGAACTGAGGGAACATATTAAAAGAACTCAGATCGGCGCAACAAAATTTATGCGTATCGTTCATAACCCCCCTGCAAATCTAAACGCTCAAACTATCGGCCTATGGAAAAATAATAGAAAGAAGCAGGGATGCCCTGAAATGCTAGAGTTTGTTATAAACGCATATAGAAGCTTCCCTGATTGCACTGTAATAACAAACTCAGCAATTTTACACACGGATGAATTAAGAGAAAAAATACCAAAAACAAGCTTGGAGAAATTAAGGCTTTACCAAGATACTATTAAGAGCCTTCCCCACATTATTTTCAAAAACTCCGATGATTGCCCTGTTGATCTATCTAAAAATATGGTGCGCGATTGGTTATCTGGATCAACAAGCTACGCAAGACCAGCACATGTTGATTGGGTATTACTTGAATGCCGTAAGACCGTAGATACTGCTGCCTCATTACCCCATAAACACGAAATACAAACTGAATTCCCTTCAAAACCGCAACGCTACAATCATCGTAAACCTATAGACCTTTATTCTTGGGCTTTGTTAAATCATTATCGTGAAACGCTCGGACTTCTCCCCGGATTTATATTTAAAAACGCCACAAATATCCCTAATGGTTTGAATGAATACATGGTGAGTAACTGGCTCAATAAAAACTCAAGCACAGCGAACTCAGAATACTTGGATTGGGTGTTGCAACGATGTGAGGATATATTAAACGAAGCTCTAGCAATAGACCCAGATGTTTAACCCTTTATAAACTAACACTCTCTATAATAAAAGATGCTATTCAGTTGTAACGCACTGTCAGAAACGAATGCACTTGAATTGTTGCTTAGAATTTTCTTTTTATTGGATCATGAATAATTATTGGGAGGCTTAATGATTATCGATAGAAATAACGTAAACAACGAACTCAATGAGCATGCATGGCAGCTTTTTATTTCTAAGCAAAATTCCACCGTTCAGAATATGTTTAAGAATTACTCGGAGAAAGGTATAACGGACGCTCTGCAACGGCGTGATATATTGAATTCTGATTTTAAAAGAGATGAGGTGCTTTGCGCAGAAATTTCAAGTTTCACCATGCCTACGTTCAAAAATACTATAGAGTTTTACCCTGATCATTGGAATTTTTCTATAAAAACGTGTCTAAATTCCATGTATGATGTTTTGTGTATATGTAGAGGTATTAAACCAGATGGGGACATCTCAGCAATTGCCCAATCTATCCTTAATTACCAATGCATTGATGAGGATAAATGGGAGACAGCCCTGCTAAGGCGTGATGGATCAGTATTGTTAGCTGGTGCCTCAGAGTTCTATGTTGTGAAAAAAAATGACAAAGTAGAGTTTCAAATACGTGGTGTAACAGTATTTTCAATAGACTTCCTCTTGAAAAACGGTATATCTCGGATATTGTACGCTCTGGATAAAGCGAAAACTATTGAGGGATCACGAGATGAGGTGAGGACCTCTATCCAGTATATTCACAAGAACATCAATGAGCCGCTTATAACGGGCAGACAGATAGCTGAATTTGATTTTTAAAAAATCTCGTCTTTGCCCGTAAGAGCCTACAACTATAGAATTCCCCTAATTAGACTTTTGAAAAAATGGCGCTTCCTGCTTTCATTGAACAGGGGGAAGATCACAGGAAACGCCTAGTTTGTGTGGAGATTACCCATGCAAATTACCGCATGAATTCTTTTAATGTAGTGGTGCCTCCTGCGCTAATAATGCGTCACTGGCCAATTCCAAATCGCTCACCCATTTTGTACAAACAGGGATGAGGCATTCATATGATTTTAATTTTATGACAGGCCAGATAAGCTGCATTGGAAAGCGTTCTTTTCCTGCGTTGACCGTTTCATAGTTACGCATGATGTTTGAGGCAAGCATAACCAGCATTTGAAATTCTAATTCACGCAGAGAGGATTTAACCGTATTTACCATTTGCTCATTAGGTCCAAGACTTTCAAATGTTTCTAATAGTTCATCTATAGATGGTGATTGATTATCGGTCATCGGTTATGCCTCCTTAGTTAAGCCATGAATGGTTTTGAGCCGCTCATTTAAAGATTGGTTATGTTGAATGAAAATTTCTGCTGCTCTATTTTTGACAGGTTTAATGGCATATTTGGGGATGAAGTCTATATCACCCTGATCAAAAATAGCCTTGCGTAATTGCTTGTCGATCAGAGCGATGTTCAAATCGGCAATTTCAAATAGAAATTGTCTTTGTTCGCTTGCTTCTTTTGGAAGTTTAACCGCATAAAGTTTTTCAACGAAATCGGATGGTGCTTTTTTTATTCCTCGAACGGAATTATTTTGTTTACTCATTATTGTTCCCACACAGTAATTGTTACTCAATAAACTATAATGATGCACAGGTAATATTAAATCCTTATCGCTGTCAATAAAAAACTTTACTGAGTAAATGAATTAGTGTATTAATCTATAAATAATAGATCACGGGGTATAAAATAATGAAAATTAGTCGTTTGGCGTTTAAGGCTGCGAGAGTTCTTTTGGAACTAGAGCAACGCGATGTGGAGAATGTAACGGGTATTCCACGTCAAAGAATATCATCTTATGAACGCGGTAATATTGAATTTGGCAGAAAGACATATAACCAACTTGAGAGTTTTTATGTGGATAGAGGAATTGAATTCTTCGAACATCATGGTGTAAGGCGAAAACCAAATGTTGAATATATTCCTTTGAAGGGAACTTTGGGCTTTAGAACTCTTATGGATGAAGTTTTCAAAGTCGCACAATCTAGTGGCGGACGAATAGAAATTATCAATGGTGCGCCAGATTTGTTTATAAAATGGTTAGGCGAAGAATGGTACGATAAACATGCGCTGCGCATGTCATTAATAAAAGACAATATTGATTTTCGTATTGTTGTACATGATCAGCAAGAACAGTTAATTGCAAATGATTTTGCGACTTATAGACGTATTCCTCAAGAGAAATTCAACACTGAAACCATATATATCTATGGGGATAATGTGGCTTTCTTTGATTTTACCGAAGAAGAAGTCGACATAAAGATAATCCGTCAACCCAATCTCATAAAGACCTTTCATCTTCTATTTGATTTGCTCTGGGATTTAGCAGAATGAGCTTTACAAAGATTCATTTAAAGTTGGAACAGGATAATTTCAAGTCAACAGCCTTTGGAACAATTCAAGAGGAAGAAGCTGTATATAGTCGTTTTTTTGACCTTATGAAACGTGTTGGCGGCGCTTCAAACTGGCATAAACGTCAAAAGTTTCAAAATGAAAAATCGCTTTTACAGTTAAAGTCCGTCTTTAATGAAGAACCATCACGGCTTTGGATATTTAAGAAAGACAAAGTAGAAGTTGGGTTTTGCCAAGTTGCATCAATTACAAATATTTCATCCATATTTAACAACGCCTCTTGTATAGCTGAAATATATAAGATTGGGCTTTTTCCCGACTATGTTGGTAAAGGCTTAGGGAAGCATTTTGTGTCTTCTGTCGCACGAGAATTATTTAAGGACAATCACACAATTTATCTCAATACACGCAACACGAATGTTGTGAATTCTATACCATTCTATCAAAAACTGGGTTTTGAAGTGTTTAAAACCGAGATATTACCAGATGATTTAGTGCTTTAATCCAAAATTTCTTAAAAATGCAGTCCTGTGCAAATTCTGTGCAAATGAAAAAGAGGCTCCGAAGCCTAAACCCTGAAACCTCTTGTTTTACTGGTGCACCCACATGGGCTCGAACCATGGACCCCCTGATTATGAGTCAGGTGCTCTAACCAGCTGAGCTATGGGTGCATGCTGATAAAGCGTGTGCAAATGTACAGCCTTCATTATAAAAAACAAGTGCTAGCTAAAAATAAAATTTCTTAGTCTACCGTATATTTGCCACAAACAAGTTCATCAAACCTCATTACAAACTGAAAAAAACTCGATTCATATCTCAGGCTTTTAAGAACATGAAGTCTGTAGGAGCTTTAGCTCCCAGCTCTAAGTTCCTCGTTAACAAAATGCTCAAACGGATCGATTTTACCAAAGACATAAACATCTTAGAACTTGGACCAGGAACTGGAGTAGTAACCAAGCAACTCCTAGAAAAAATTTCTCCCGATTCTAACCTTGTATGTTTAGAACTTAACGAGCAATTCTGTCAAGACCTGCAGCAACTAAAAGACAAAAATCTAAAAGTGATTCAGGGCAGTGCTGAAGATATCAGTGACCTTTTTGACACGCAGTCTTTTGATTACGTTGTTTCTGGACTTCCTTTAGCCATTTTCAAGAAAGATTGTGTCAATGAAATTCTAAACGGTTGTGTAGCCTCTTTGAAAGACGATGGAAAGTATATACAATTCCAATATTCACTGGCGAGTAAAAAGACATTGCAACGCCATTTTTCTAAAGTTGATCTTTCTTTAGCTGCTGTAAACCTCCCGCCAGCCGTAGTTTATACGTGTTCTTTGTAGATTTTTTTGTTCTTCCTGTAACTTTCAGAAAGTACAGACCGTCCTACTATCAAATCAAACAAAATGAGAGTTACAAGCATACTGATATTCCTTCTTAGCCTCACAAGCACTGTGGCTTGGAATCAAGAGCCAGAACACACAATGGACACAACTAGAGTATCATTAGGTGATGAAAGAGAAGTGATTATTGTGAAGAAAAATGACCAAGAATCTGATACTACCAATACTGACGACGATGGGGAGGTGACTGCAAGAAATAACGATTTTACATACTGGTCGGGTATTGACGTTGGTTTCAGCGGATTGATAGTAGATGACGCTATTAAAGATGACTATAAATGGTTAGATATCAATGAATCAAAAAGCATTTCTTTCAGCCTCAACATCCTAGAAAAGAAGATCCCGATTATCAAGCATTATCTAGGGATCAATACGGGGCTTGGCTTCACATGGCAAGATTATGTGCTAAACGATACGATTAGTTTTATGAATGTAAACGATACTATCATGGGAGTAAGCTCGCTTCCTCTCAAATATGAGAAGAACAAACTTAAAACGGGTTATGTTAGAATACCCCTCCTGGTAGAAATCAATACGAGTAAAAAGAAGAAAAATAATTTTCACATCGCTGCTGGATTTATTGGCGGATGGAACTTTAGATCCTTGCTGAAGCAACAGTCTCAAGTGAGTGGAGATAAAGTGAAGTCAAAAACCAAAGGGGACTACAACATTAGCCCATGGTCTCTAGAAATGACCACCCGATTAGGTTACGGAAACTTCAACGTCTTTGCCAGTGTAGGGGTGACTAGTTTATTTGCGGATGACGCAAAAGATCTGGAGGCATATCCGTTCACCGTAGGAATGACAATCCTGGCTTTTTAAGACAAAAACATATTCGTTTTTCATTATTTAATTTAGTTGAGTCAGCGCTCTACTTCGGTTTGGACGAAGCGGGGCGTTGGCGCGTTTATACAGTTAGAAAGTACCGATGGCATCAATCAATTTCATAAACGCATCTAAATCCCAGGTCATTTCTCAACGTGGTATTCTGTAATGATTTTCTATAGTTGGGTAGAAACCCTCCATTGGTATAATCTGTGAGAAAACTACCTCCTTTGATGAAATAACTTCCTGAAGAGTCAGAGGTGTTTGTCCATTCCCAAACATTTCCATATACATCATAAAGCCCTTGTCTATTTGGTTTGAACGATTTGACCTCAGCCACACTATGCTTAAACCCATCCATCCCCTCATCTTTAAACGGGAAATATCCTTCCCAAATGTTTCCAGCTAAAAACTCCCCTGAAGCAAAAGATTCCCATTCCTCAACAGTTGGAAGTCTCCCATTTTTAGCGTTGCAATATGCACAGGCATCATTCCAACTCACATGAACCGCAGGAGACAAACTATCTGTTCTCATCTCCCCATCCGGTAAACGGTGGTTTACATTATATTTCTCCTCCCATTCTGACGTTTCTGCATTAAAAACAAATCCGCCTAAACTATCTGAAGCGGTTTTCATATCATAGAAAAATCGAAACTCTTCATATTCACTGGCTGTCACCTCCGTTTCATCTACCCAAATCCCTAGTTGTTTCAGCTGAATGGCGTTCTCAGGATATGATTTATCGCAATGCGCAAACAGTAGTATCAACAGAAGATATGTTAGTCTCTTTAAAGCCATTAAATTAGTACTACAAAAATCGATAAAATGAAATTAGCTATTACGATCTTATCTTTAAGCCTTTTAACAGCTTGTTCGTACAAATATGAGTCTAAATCCATCAACCACATTGGATATGAAAAAGGAGACTTGGTGCATACTGTTATCCTTTCTCTAAAAGACAGCACAACTGAAACTAGAAAAGAGGAGATCTTGGACTTATTAAAAGGTCTTAAAGAAGTGAGCGGGACAAAAAGATTATTCACCTCAATCCCAGCAGAAACTGATGATTCAAGGGCTAAGAGAGATTACGACATTATACTACAAATGGCTTTTGACTCTGTCAAAAAATTAGAACGTTACAGTACTGATTCCTTCCATTTAAATGTAAGAGACCAATTAAAAAAAGATCTTTCAGGGCCACCAATTGTATATGACTATTGGGTAGAATAACATGCTAAAGATGTTCCTCTTAAAAGCTTAAACCTATTCACACTATTTTCGTAATACAGATAGATAAACTAAAGCTCATGGAAACCATAGAATTGCTCCAAAAACCCGCACTTACCCGAGAGGATAAAATTCTTCTTAGAGGTCATATTTTTAAGCATTTAGACGGAATCGTTACTGTTTCTCCTGCTTTTACACTTTATAAACAGGGAGTAACCGACTATATGTTAGAGCATCAAACATTTTCTCTGGGTCAAATCTCCGAGGCATTCAAAGCCAATGAGGGATATATGAATGTAGCATTAAGAATTTTGTGTGCACAGGGTTGGTTATCTCAAAAAATAGACAACAAAGAAAATAAAGTAGAATTCAGTGTGAATGCAAACTCCCAATTTGCCTTTTCTTTATTTCCCTTATACGAAGACGCTCATGAGTTAGTAAAAACACCCGCATTTTTTAAAGACACTAAATTCAGGGATGATGGCTGGTCTATACTAGAGGGTATGTTTGATAAATTCCGTGGTAATTACGGTCTTGAGCTCTCAGACAAAGAATCAGAGCTAGCCATACAGAAACAAGTTTTAAAGCACATCGAAGGGGTAATGGTCGGTCCTGTCATCGTTTCAATGGGAATGAATGGGATGTTTCACAAGTATTTTTCCATCGCCTCATTCAGGCCAGAAGAATTCCATAAGGACCACACACGATTTAAGATATTGCTGGACTTTCTAGCCGATTTAGGATGGTTCAGAGTGAAAAAAGAAACCTATAAATTCACTGAAGTAGGGCTATTCTTTGCCAAGCGAGCTAGTGCCTATGGAGTGACTGTTTCATACATGCCTAATTTCAGAGCAGTAGAAGAACTTGTTTTCGGGAATCCAAATGCATTAAGGAATATAGCAGATGGTGCAGATGAACTACACGTAGATCGAGAAATGAATGTGTGGGGAAGTGGTGGCGCACATTCCACTTATTTTAAGAAAATTGATGAAGTGGTGGTTGACTTGTTTAACAGGCCTATTCATGAGCAACCTAAAGGTATTCTAGACATGGGGTGTGGGAATGGTGCGCTTCTAGAACACATTTTTGAAATCATTGCTACGCAAACAAAACGTGGGGAATTATTGGATGAATATCCTCTTTTTCTAGTAGGTGCTGATTTTAATAAGACCGCATTGAATGTCACCCGAGCCAATCTTATTCAAGCAGACATCTGGGCAAAAGTCATTTGGGGTGATATTGGGAAACCCGATTCATTAGCAGAAGATCTAAGGGACGATTATGGAATTGAGCTAGGAGATTTATTGAACGTGCGCTCGTTCTTAGATCACAACCGTGTTTGGTCTGACGTAGAAAGTGTCGATTCAGGAAGAGTATCCTCTTCTGTAGGCTCATTCGCGCACAGAGGAGTCAGAATCGACAATAATTCTGTAGAACAAAATTTAAAAGAACATTTCGAGAAGTGGACTCCCTATGTAAAAAAATTCGGTTTGTTAGTCATAGAATTGCACTCCATAGACCCGGCACTTACCTCGGCTAATCTGGGGAAAACAGCATCTACCGCCTATGACGCGACTCATGGCTTTTCAGATCAATATATAGTGGAAATACCTGTGTATCTTCAAGCTGCTGCAGAAGCTGGATTAATTCCTGTACCGCAGCATCAAAGTAAATTCCCAAACAGCGAACTAGGCACCGTGAGTATTAATTTGCTTAGGGGTGCCTGATCATGTTATAGGATTATCTTAACGTTAACGAATTAATAAAAAATAATTTTCTTAGAATCTACGCTGCAATAGTTTCCGAACTTTGCTATGAAAATTAATGTCAATGAATGACTATTTAGTGGACTATCCACTAGTACTGCTTTTTGTAGTAGTTTCATTAGGATACCTTCTGGGTAATTTAAAAATCAAAGGAAATGGTTTGGGTGTGGCTGCAGTGCTTTTTACGGGGCTTGCCTTCGGCGCGCTTGACCCTAGATTTGAAATACCTCCAATCGTCTTTCAGTTGGGATTGTCCATTTTTGTTTATTCCGTGGGGTTGAGTTCGGGTCCTGTATTTTTCAAAGCTTACAAGGAAAATGGAGCTAAGGATTTTCTTTTCGCCATGTCGATGCTCATTCTTACAGGGCTTACGGCGGCATTTTTTTGGTGGCTTTTTGACTTTTCAGCAGCCACAATTACAGGAATTTACTCAGGAAGTACGACCAACACAGCCGCCTTAGCTGGGGTGATTGAATACATCAATCAATCCGGCACTAGCATAGACGCGTCGGCGTTAGAAAAAGAAGCTGTAATCGGTTATACATTCAGCTACCCAATGGGAGTGTTGGCTGGGATATTTGCCATAATCATTATGGAAAAAGTACTGAAGATTGATTACAAAAAGGAGTTGGAAGAATTAAAGTCTAAGTTTCCTCTTGCTGACAAGCTTACTTCCACCACCATTCGCGTCACCAAACCTGAAGCATTCGACAAAAACATAAGAGACCTAAAATTGCAGCATGGCTTGAACGTCTCGTTTGGTCGTGTTTTTCAGGGGGAAAATATGAATTTGGTTACTTGGAATACAGTCCTTAGAGAAGGGGATGGACTTATAGCTGTTGGGGAAAAATCAGAACTAGATCGATTGACTGATCTCCTTGGTCAACGCACCGTTTCTCCAACTTTAAGTGATAAAACCAAATACGACTATAGAAGAATTTTTGTGTCTAATCCTAGGGTGACAGGAGTAACCATTGCTTCACTGAATCTCGATGAGAAATACGACGCGATCATCACACGAATTCGACGCGGTGATGTGGAAATGCTAGCCACTCCTGATACAGTCTTAGAATTAGGAGACAGAATCAGATTTATAGCACGAAGAGAAGATCTAACCGAGCTTTCCACCTTATTCGGTGATTCATACCAGCAATCCAGTAAAGTCAACTTATTCTCATTTGGATTAGGAATTGGACTGGGGCTGCTTCTTGGTAGTATCAGTATTCCCTTAGGTGCTGCAGGAGAATTTAAACTAGGGTATGCTGGCGGGCCATTAATCGCAGGTTTAGTCCTTGGAGCTCTACGAAGAACCGGAAACATTGTTTGGACTATGTCATTTGGTTCGGCGGTTACCCTTCAACAGATGGGACTCATTTTACTATTGGCTTCCATAGGAATCGGATCTGGAGGAGCATTTATCGATAGTTTTTCTATAGATAAGGTTTGGGTGTTTTTGGCTGGTACAGGAGTCAGTATGTTTACAGCTATAGCCATTCTTTTTGTTGGATATAAAATCAGAAAAATGCCCTTTAGTTTGCTTACTGGTATGGTAGCTAATCAACCAGCTATTCTAGATTTCGCTATGGAGCGAACTGGGAACAGAATTCCGATGTTTGGTTTCTCACAAATCTTTCCTATCGCATTAATTATGAAGATTGTAATTGCACAGATTCTATTTATTGTTTTGAGTTAAGCGATTTTTTGTTTCATTCCCTGATGACAAAATCTAGTAGATAGTCATAGAAACATTCTAATCATCCGTCATTTACAGTGACTTCTTAAATAACTATACAGCTACTTTATCAAGAAATTCTCACCGTTGGAGTCAATTATTTGAACTATTTTCGGGTCGTACCTTAACCCATTTTAAGTGATGAGATCCATAAAAACAGCTATTACAATCATATTATTATTTTCCATTTCCCCCGCTATAAATGCTCAGGAAACAGGGGATACAATAGTTGTAGAAACGTTTAATTATAGCCAGACGTATGGCATAAATCAATGGTCGCCAGGAATTCGGGATTCTATAATTCAATTTCCAGATGCGGAGAATATGGAATACAGCAAAATTCTAATGCGATACAACATTAGATGTAAAGATGGAAATGTTTCTCCCGGTATAACAGGACAAACTGATGTTGGCTGTGGCGAGTGGGATGCATCCTGCAATACGTATATTCATGATTCTACGAGAATTGATTCTGTGATCGCATTTGCCCCATCACATTTGATTTCAGGTTTTGAAAGCTCTACCTACAATTATACTTCACAACCAACATATAGCTATTATCAGCATAATCTTCAAGAGGTTGAGGTTACCAACGTTACTAATGAGGCTCAATATAACTTGGGAGACGGCATCGTACCTTCAGAAACTGTGTTACAAATTGAACAACCTCACCATAAATCACAATACATTCTTACTGCTGAAGAATTAATCAACTTGGGATTACAGACAGGGGAAATTAACGCTATAGGAATTGATAATGTCGGAGGTGATTTCGATATCAATTTTATGAGGGTTAAAATGGGTCATGTTTTGTACAGTGAATTTGAAAATGACAATTTGGAAATGGGAGATTTGCAAGAAGTGTATTTCAACCATGAAACTATTCAATCGGGAATGCAAACCTTGCAGTTCTATTCCCCATTCTCTTGGGATGGATCGTCCAATATTATCGTAGAGCTCTCCAGTACCGCTATTATAGGAGAAAGCGAACCAAGTACTATTTCTTCCAGTGATATCGGCATGAATAGAACTTTGCACTCGACAGAGGATAACTATATTCAAGTAAATGGAGCTGAGCGAATTGATATTCCTGAAGAAGCATTATCGACAATTTCAGCTGAAGTGACTATATCCTTCTGGGTAGACGGAAAAGATGGTCTCTTAGGTGATCAAACCACCATCATGGGTAGTGAGGATGAAAGTAATAATAGACAACTAACCATTCATCTTCCATGGGACAATCAGGTCTATTTCGATTGTGGTGGTGATAGTAATGGTTTTGATAGAATCAATAAGTGACCACACAAGATGAAGTATCCAATGGATGGCATCATTGGGCCTTTACCAAAAATGCTAGCACTGGAACTATGAAAATATATCTGGATGGTGAGTTATGGCATTCAGGCACTGGAAATAGTCGACCTATTGATTTCAAAGATATTCAGCTTGGTGGTTCAGGTGATAATAGCTCTTTCTTCTATTCTGGAAGAATTGATGAAGTAAGAATTTGGGATGTAGAGTTGGATGAAGCCGCTATTCAAGAGTGGAAAAATAGAATAATAGATTCTTCACATCCTAATTACTCGAACTTAGTGACACATTTGTCTTTTGCAGAGGGCCAAGGAACTCAGACAATAGGAGTTTCACCAAATGCAGTAGAAGCTGATTTTCAAGGTGCGGTAGAATGGCATTTTGACCATGGTTCAGATTTATTTAAGCAATTTTTAACCAGCTCAATCAGACCAAACATAACTCTTTCTCAAGGTGACTATGAATTAAATGTTTCATCAGTTCTCTATACAGAAGAAGTCGAAAACACTCCAAATACAGTTACTGTTCAGGAGATTCTGCCTCAATCAGGAACGTTAGAAAATGATGTTATAGCAGTAGCCTCTAGCGAGTTATTATGGGAAGCTGTAGATCAACCAGTTTATGATCCAGAAGGGGTTCTCATTGATGAAATCTCAGTAGAGACAGAAGGAACAATTACAATATCCGACTTACAGTATTTTACAAGATTCCCAAGTAAGTTTGAAATAATGTCTTTTGTTACTCCCTATGGGATCAATTTGGATTTAGGTCAAAATGGAAAAACATGGACTTTTGATGTCACCGACTTCGCTCCCATTTTAACTGGGAACAAAAGAATGACTGTCGAAAGAGGGGGACAATGGATGGAAGACATGGACATCAGATTTGAATTCATCGTAGGTCCTCCTATTAGAGAGGTTCTAGACATTCGTCAAATTTGGAGAGCAGAGAGAGCAGAATACCAAAACATCCAGAATAATTCCCGCTTTGAACCTAGAACTTTCTCTCTAGACCCACTAGCTGCTTCATTCAAAATTAGATCCGCCATTACTGGACATGGACAAGAAGGGGAGTTCATCCCTAGACAACATTTTATCGATATTAATGGGGGAGCAAACGAATTCCAATGGCAGGTCTGGAAAGAATGTGCAGACAATCCTGTCTATCCTCAAGGAGGGACTTGGACCTTTGATAGAGCCGGATGGTGTCCTGGTTCTCCTACTGATATTCAACATTTCGAACTTGGGACTCTCGCTGTGCCTGGTGAGGATGTTACCATCGACTATGGGGTCCTTACTGCTACTGGACAAACCAATTATATTATCAATAATCAATTGGTCACCTATGGTGAATACAACTTTGTCCTAGACTGCTCTATTGAAGAAATCATTCGGCCTTCTTCTGATGTCGCTCATGCTAGAATCAATCCTATGTGTTCTGATCCTATTGTGCTCATTCGAAACAATGGAACAGAAACATTGACTTCTGCCACAATCGAATATGGGCTGGCAGATGGAGATGTCTTATCCTTTGATTGGACAGGATCGCTGGAATTTGGTGAAGCTGAAGAAGTGACGTTACCGGTAAATGATGTCAATTTTTGGCTCTCTTCTCAAAGCACACTTTTTGAAGCTGAAATCTCAAATCCAAATCAGGCCAATGACGAGTTCACTGGTAATAACAAATTCCAATCTAAATTCGAGGCATTCGACATTTATGAAGGAGACCTGTTTTTTAGACTTAGAACGAATAATCAGCCTAACGAAACATCTTTTATTATTAGAGATGAAAGTGGAAGTGTCATCTACGATGTAGACAACCTTGATGCAAACACTACTTACAACATAGGCTTGGATCTTCTTCCAGGATGTTACACTGCCGAAATTCTAGATTCTGATGATGATGGATTATCCTATTGGGTAGATGCCGCTGCAGGAAGTGGTTATTTGAGGTTTTACGAAAACAACAGTCTAGAAAAAACATTCGAACCAGAGTTTGGGAAATTCATCTCTTTCGACTTTCATTCAACCGGTTCAGTTGGTGTGGAGGAAAGAGAATATTCAGACATTATTTCTGTGTATCCTAATCCTTCTCAAGGAATGGTTAATGTGAAGCTAGAAAGCGTGCCGAATATGGATGTCGAAATCAAAGTGATAGACGCTTTAGGAAGAGTTTATTATTCCCAGTCTGCTAAAACCACCGAGAAAGGAACCTATTTTGAAACTCTAAATCTAGAAAAGCTATCCTCTGGATGGTATATCGTACAGGTTCTATCAAATGCTAAAGACTACACTCAAAAAATCATACTGGAATGAAATCGATAGATAGAAAAAGTCACAGAATCTAGCTTGATGCTAATCATTCCTTAGTCAAAAGTCGACTTCTTGACAATTTAATAATCGGCTATCTGGATTTCTCCTTATTGTTAAAGAGGGCCTTGGCTTACGGAGGTGCTTGCAAAACGGTACCGTTCAAGACTAGATGGTTTAAACTTGAACGATTTCCTCTTTCTCTAACAGTCTCTCCCCTTTAAACTTAAGAATGATTTGCGCTACGGCCAATACATCCTTATTACAGTATTGAACAATTCGATCTAGATCCTGATCTTCATAATAGACACGAGCTACATCACTTCCATCTATATCATCTTTTGGAGTGGGAATGTTAAAGACTTTTGTGAGCAGCTTGATAGAAGTGAAATGTTTGTAGTCTCCAAACTTCCATAGCACCATTGTATCAAGATGCTGAACCTCCCACGGCTTTTTTCCAGCCAAATCTAAATGATGCGGTAAAGAAACTCCGTTAATAAGCATCCTTCTAGAAAGATAGGGGAAATCGAATTCCTTCCCGTTGTGAGCACATAAATACTGGTCTGATCTATTGAAATGTGAGTTCAAAAGATCAGCAAACTCTTGCAACAATTTCTTTTCATCATCTCCGGAAAATGACTTGATTCTAAACTGCCTGTCTTCTTGTGATTGAGCAAAATAACCTACTGAAATACAAATGATTTTACCAAACTCTGAATAAATACCAGCCCTGTCATAGCTTTCTTCCAGATTCATTCCTTGTTGCTCCCGGAAATATTTGCTTTTGGACTCCCAAAGATCCCTAAAATCGTCATCCAATTCTTTGAAGTCAGATGTTTGGGGAACAGTTTCGATGTCTAAAAAGAGGACTTTTTCTAGTTCAAGGTCTTGTAACATTATTGAAATGATTACTAAATGGAAAGCACAAAGAACATCTAAAACTTTGAGAGTTTACAACAATACAACAACAATGACTATTGATTTTTAAAAGACAGAGTTTAGATTACACTCCCTCATTGCTTAATGAATTTCCACTTAAATCGCTCTCCCATCACTCGTGCTTTCAACACATAGTTACCAGGAGCAATTGAAGATACATCAATTTTTGATTCAGAATCACTTAGCATCTCTGACCTTACTAATTTCCCAGAATTATCATAGATTTCTATAGCTACATCATACTGTTGTGAGCCACCACTTAAGTCCAATGTGATAATATCTTTAACGGGGTTAGGGTAGAAGAACAATTCAATCCGATCATTGTTGTCTAACCAATTAGTACTTTCATTTTGTTCACCACTATCCACTGACGTTCTGTTATTCTCTATTTGGTCAATGTCATCATCATTTTGTACAAATTCTTCTACTGGATATCTTATTACTCTATTTCCACCCGCATCATAACTAAAATGTATTGTAGTATTTTGAGAAAGTAAATTTCCCAAGACTAGATTTAATAATATTAGCAAAACTATATTTGGTGTTTTCATTTGTTTAATTTTAATACTTTACGATTTACTATCTTCAATATCTGTTTTATTTAAATTTCAAGATTAGCTCCATTCGTTTTTCCTCATTTTCCAAATGTTGCTTAGTCCTAAAAAACGCAATTGTTCGATTATCCAATGCTTTTACTTTTGTATTTGTTGATTTTAGTATTTCCACTTCTTGGTCAAAATGCATAATCACATCTAAGTGACTTTTAGGTTTTCCAGTGAAGACATCATCGGAATGACCATCAGAAATTGAAAGAATATCATTTTCCAATCGAAACTTAAAGAAGCCCTCATTAAAAAATGGAATATATCTACCCAATGAGTCTATTCTCTGAATTGTAAAATTTAAATTTCCCTCTGAAGCCGAACAATCCGTGATTATCTCGGATGATTTATATTTTAAAACTTCTTCATCGCTAGAATACATTGTAACAATATTTGCTGATTTATTTTGATCCACCGTAATTTCCAAAGGTAGCGTGCAAGTGATAAGACTTGTACTTAGAATGAAACTCAAGAAGATTGTAACCACTCGTTGCATGTATGTTTATCTTTTAATTTACCACTTTGTAAAAATTGTGATAGGCTTAAATCCTCCTATTTCCTCATAATTATTCCAAAGCCCTCCTATTGATAATATCCCACCCCCTGCAGCAGCAAGAGAGCTTGAAAGAGCTCCAGAAAATAGATGTCCGCCAGCGCTACTCGTAAAATTACCAGTTAAAAATGCCGTACTTACTCCAGTATAATATGTACTTCCTATCTGAAAACCAACTCCAGGAACAGATGTACCGGCCTGAGCAATTACCCCTGAGGCATATCTGGCATAAATTGAAATTTGATAAGACGCCTCTATATTTAGCCAGTTTTTCTCTAATATATTTATGTTTATTGGTGAATCACTTTTAGAATACCTAAATTTCTTGGCATTTAAAACATGAGCCATTATCCCACCCTCTAGCGCTCCAAAAATAGTATTTGATACAACCTTTCCACCATTTAATCCAGCCTGCTTGCTTCTAAAGAATCTATCTCCACCTCCATTTAAAAAACTTGTGACATAATTTTGTCTTCTAATTGCTTTAAAGCCCATGGCCTGATTTCTATTCTTAAGTGGAGCAGTCACTGCTCCACCAATACCTCCCGAGACTAAACCAACCAATCCGCTTGTGGCTACTTGCTCTATATTTTTTCCTTGAATGGCATTTGATATCATATTTATATTGGCAGTGGCCAAAGCGTTATACGTTATGTCAAAAGCCAAAGTAGTGGTGCCGATTGGGGCTAACCCATGAATCCTTGGAGAAAGGTTATCTGTAATACCATCTATTTTAACACCATAATGACCAAGTGTTGCAGAAACACCAAGACCTACAGCTGCACCAATTATAGCTCCTGTTACAATACCACTCCAAGTTGCATGGCCTGAATTTCTCTTTTGAAGTGAACCTCCAATATAGCCACCAGCAACAGCGCCAACTAATACAGGTACTATAAATTCTCCACTAGGATCAGTATACTTAAGAGGATTATTAAAAGCGTATGTATATCTATTATGGCTTTGAGTGAAATTAGGGGCCTGAACAAAATTATCCACTTGGATCATCCTTCCTAATCGAGGATCATAGGTCCGACCATTCATATTGACTAGATCAAATTGATCATAATACTCATGACTTGTATAGCCTCTGGCAAGCCAAGATGGCATTGGGTTATTGTTAAAATCTTGATTCCATGTTTCTGGATTCCTTTTCCTTCCCCAAGGATCATAACTTTGCTTTCCACTAAGATTCCCACTCTGGTCAGAACAAGCTATAACAGAACCTTGATGATCGCTATGCAAATAATGAATAGCTGGGGAAGTTATATCGTCATCTTTAGTAATTTTCACTGCACCTCCAGGTAAATACGTTAATTCAGTCATAACTCCAGTCACCTCGTCCCTTAACCTCTCATATTGCCTCCCATAGAAACGTGTGAATGTTGGAGAATCACTTTCCTTAAATTCTACTTTCTTTCTTATCTGAGCAGGACCATAGAAGACTTCAAGAAATGAATTAGATTCCGTTATAGTCTTTATTTTATCAAAAGATGAGTATGTAATAGTTTGGACATCATAATCAAAATTGTTCGCTACATCCTCTATGAGATTCAGGGCATTAAATTTGGTTAAATCATAATCGTAATCTCCAACATCCGATTTTTCATCTATATTCCCATTTGTTTCATAAGTCTGTATTTTGCTACTTAGCACAAGAGATTCATCTAAAACATCTACTACTCTACTCTCAGTAAGACGGTCTAAATCATCAAAAAGAAATATTTCCTTAAGTCCATTAATATTGTTCTGACGATAATCCATATTACCTGAAATCAGGTCATAGCTGTAATTCATATCTTGAATACCTGGAGTTGTAACATGTTCAAGCATTCCAAATTTGTTGAATTGTTTAGTTGTATTGAGCCCATTTCCGAGAGTAAAGTCAGTGACTTGACCAAGGGCGTTGATACCATTGATTAGATAAACATCCCCAGCTTGACCTTGAACACGAACACTTGCTAAATTTCCGTGATTATCCCCATCAGGTTCGATATAAGAATTAACGATCACTTCATTTGATGGATAGTTAATTGTAGCAACTCTTCCATAACCATCGTAAGTATAACTTGTGGTCATTGTAATATTGTCATCTGACAAAAATTCTGTTTCACTTAGTACACGACTATATTGATCATAAATATACTCTTTAGTAACCTCGTTATTTACTCCAACTAAACGTCTTAACTCATTCTTTCCATTATTAGAAGTCTCGTATTCGTAGTTAACAGTCCCCTCCACCCTTTCTTCATAATCAATCCTGCCTATCTCATCATAAAAAATTGAAGTGGTACTTCCATTGGCATTCGTCTGGGAAATCAATTCTCCATAGGCGTTATACTTATAGGCAGTCGTACCAGAATTAGCTTCAACTAACTCAGTTTGGTTACCCAAAAGATCATAACTTAAACGACTTGTTTCCTGCCCATTAACCAATATTCTATTTGGCTTGCCATTACTATGATAGAATGTTTCTACAAATCCTCCTACATCTCCTGTCTTAACAAGCTTACCGCTGGAATCTTTATATTCACTTGTAAAAGACGAAGTCTCTAAAGACTCACCCTTTGAAACAAATAAACCATTCACCACTTCATA
The DNA here is from genome assembly GCA_965224545.1 of Flavobacteriales bacterium. GTDB lineage: Bacteria > Bacteroidota > Bacteroidia > Flavobacteriales_D > Sanyastnellaceae > ASP10-05a. The sequence continues at coordinate 496,952 of CBDCZM010000002.1, forward strand.
ACTATAATCCATTGTACTTACTCCATTTGAGGAGCTCGCGAGAAAATTAGTCTCTGGATAATAAGTATTAGAAGCTATTACCGCTTCTGATTCGTCTCCCACGTAGAATTTTCCTGATTGACTAATAATATTTCCTCGATCATCAAAATTAGTCACTGCGCTAATTATATTTCCATTAAACCCATCTCGCTCTAATTTTTTCGACCTACCAAATGAATCAAACCACTCTCGAACCTCTGGAGACCCATTTCTATTGACCAGAGTATAGAAAGTACTTATACCTATTTCAGTAGGAGTATCAGACCCATTGGAGATATCCCAATGTGTTGAATAATGTGTTGAAATGCCTAGAGCGTCTGTTTCACTGATTAAGTTCCCAAAACTATCATAGTTAAAATAAGTAGTTAATCCAGTAATTCCCTTACTCCATTTCTTAACTCCAAACTTATGATCATATCCACATTCTGTGCGATCTCCATTGGTATTTATTTCCTTAACTGGATAACCGAAATCATCGTATTCAATTGTCTTCGTTTTTGTTGGTAGAGCTTCATAATCCGACGTAGCTGGACTAGATATGCTCATGTTCGCAACCAAACCTAAATTATTATATGTGTATTCAGTTGTGACAGGTCTATCAGTGTTGGGGTCAGATATATTTGAGTGTAGGTTTCCATTAGAGTAATAAGAAAAATCTGTTTCTCGAGTATACTCTGGTTCTGCACCTCTGATGCTTGTTACGATTGTATTATCTGGGCAAGATGGAATCCAAGCTCCACATGAAACATAATTCGTAGTAGTTATAATTGATTCTAATCCTTGGCCAAAAGATATATTTGTATTTGTGACATTTCCATAACTATCATAATCAACTACCGTCGAACTGGTTTCTCCAGAAACATAGTTATTAGACGTAGTTTCTATTACTCTAGGCCAAAACCTATTAAATGGCAAATCAAGAATCTCAAAATTAGTATACTCCATGAGATTTTGTAATTGATCGGAACTTGAAAAAGAGCTTACTCTAAAAGGGATAAACATTTGATGTTCATCACTCAAAATGTTTTCATGAACTTCACTTGATCCAAATTCTTCATGAACAACTCTTGTAACTCCAAATCCTAATAGGCCTTTTCCATTTAAACTTAGTTTTGCATTTCGGTAAGAATATAGAACGTCAGAAGTAAAATCACCTTTAACAGTTGAAACACTTTTTACGGTATTAAAGCTACCTTGAAAGTCCATGATTGGAAACTGTGATCCTTCCCCTTTAATATAGTTTGACGTTCTCTCGTAACCTTCAGAATTTAGAATCAAGTTGAAGTTTGATAATCTTTCATACTCAAAGTCTATCCTATTATTGAATCCTGTTAAGACAGATTTTAAACAATTATTCTCATTTGAATTATTAAAATTTATAATACTTGGATAGCCATTAGACGAGATTGAACGATGAAAAACATCACCTTTACCGTCTCCATTAAAATCTCCAATTAATGGACGTTTATATTGATCGTTATTTACATCATTCGAGATACTTTTAACCGTTAATTTAAAATTATTTCCAGTTGAGGTATATATTGACATGGTGGATTGACCAGAACCAGTTACTCCATCAATTGAAAATGTCATCTCATTATATATTCTTACAATATCCGTTTTTGCATCTCCATTAATATCTGAAATAAGTATCGATTCATCCGCTGATTCCACATCAATATCGAAGTCTTTTGAAATAGATCTAAAGTTAATGGCATCTGAATAAGCTACAATCCAGCTCTGTCCATCCAAAGAGATCAATAAATCACTATTTCGATCTCCATTGAAGTCTCCAGAATATATATATTGCATGGGACTCAGGTAATTATCTGAATAAATAACTTCCGATTCAATTGTATAAAGTGTGGGAAACCCACCTCCTGGATCCACAATATCTAACTGTCCAAGAGAAACAATTTTGGAGTCTGAGCTTGAAAAAGCTTGGAATAGAATTTCTGACTTGCCGTCTCCATTAAAATCAATAATATGAATATCCTTTATCTGATCCAACGGCATCGGTAGAGATGCAGTATATAGTTGATTATCAGTTAATGGAAACTGAATTCTTATTTTAAAGGCATCATTCACTCCTGGGCTTTTACTAATTTGGAAAAGATCTGTTGCACCATCTCCATTAAAATCTCCATTGAGAAGTGGGTTTGACACAGAGCCAACAAAAAGCGATGTTTGATTATTTGATGAAACACTCTCTTCTTCAAATGAAGTACCAGTTGAATAATAAATTATTTTATTAGGAACTTCAATGACCCCAGCTTCTGGACTACCATTATTTTCAATTAATATAAAATCCATTAAGCCATCTCCGTTATAATCAGATAGATCAAAAGATCGATTGGGAATAAGTCCAGAAGAAGCAAAACTTGATGATGCAGGTAAAATACCACTAAACTGCTTTTTAAAATACGGGTTGTTACTAGCCCCCCAGATCTCAAGACAAGCTCCTCTATTCAGCCATAAATCATAACTGATATGATATTTAACATTGTCTACCAAAGTCCAGTTTAAGGCTAAAACATCACTAAGACCATCTCCATTAAAATCTGATATATATGTATCGGTAGATTCCGGTAGATTTAAATATTCAATAAGATCTATCTTAGTCCTAACAGTTTCATTCGAAACATCTGAATATAACCCTAACTGATTTTCATATAAAAACCGTGTGGAGTTCAGTTGATCATTGTTTAAACCAATTTCAAAAACTTCTGATAAGAATGAGCTCTCAGTCTTGCTATAAACTAATTCATATCTCCTTACCTCAGAATCTCCTGATTCGACAGCCACCTCTCTTAAAAGATGTTTTTGAGTTACTTCACCACCAGCAACATAGATGTTATTGTGTTCATCTTCAAGTTTTAAACCATAAAAGAACTTTATTGTTTTTGCATTAAGATTTGGATTAGAATCATTTTTCGAGTAGACAATTTGTTCCAAAACAGATTCTCCAGATAGGTCTCTGTATTTGTATTCAAAATAGTTCCCTTGGAGATCTATCACTTTGTTTATTCTCCAAACCAAGGGTTTGTCAGAATTTTGACCTGTCCCCATTACTTTTGAATCTTCACCACTTCCATAAAAAGTAGTCGTCCCATCTTTATGCTCAACTTTAAAGTAATCTGGGGAAAATTCCGTTCCACCAATTGCATTAATACGGATAAAATTCTCTTCTTCAGTCTTATAAAATCCAGCATCACCATAGACTCCACCCCCATCTCTAATCAGACGTAAGCCATCCAGAGCAAATCTATCATTGGATTGAAAATTATTGTCGGTAAAAGAAATTGGACTAACCTCATTATCAAAATAACTGTTTTTTCCAGTTCTTGAAATTGTAGATAATCCAGAAATTGACCAACCCATTCCCATAACACCGTTACCCAATTGACTGTTATATTGCAAATTAACACTTGGTTCCATTCCATTAGAGGCAGGAGAAACATATATGGGTAATGAATATGATGCACCTCCAAATGAAGTTACTGAAGGAACTCCTTGAATCTGACCAACAGATAAATTTACATCGATATTTCTATCAAAAATAGCATCTGTATACGTATCGGAATATTCTATATTTCCTGTAAGCCACTCATCAATATACGCCTGCACATGAGCATCTTGTTGCGCTGAATATTCATATCCAGGTCTAAACTCAATACGCTGTCTAGCAATGTGAGTATGTGTAGTACCTGTTTCCACTTCTTCAAGAATAATTACATCATCTTGAGAAAATGATAATTCACACAATATCAGTGAGATAAAAAACAGAAGAAAATGTTTGATCCTAATCATAATAAAATGGTTTTAGTTAATTAAAATGATTATTTACCATTCACTCTTTGAGTCTCCAACTTAGCTTCTTTCTCTCCATCAAGAGCATTAATACGCTCGATTAGCGCATTTATTTGCTGTTGTTGAGAATCAACTAATTTTTGCTGTGCAATTGTGTGAAGAGTCAGTTCTTCCACTTTCTCAACTAAAACTCTATTAATCTCACCAATATCACCACCATTTTTAGCGACATCTGTAGATGAAGGCATATTTGGCAAGTGCTTGTTTCTTTCAATGTATTGCTCTAAATCGTACAAAGACATGAGCTTGTAATCTTTCTCAAAGACATAATCGGGGAAGGGGAAGGCATCTAAGCTTATCGTCAATTTTCTACAGAATACCTCTCCTTGATCACTTACTTGAAAATTATTATCAGCTGCGACGATGCTTTCACCGATGGTCAAATCAGTTGATATTCCCATATCACCAACAACATCCAATCTATATTGAGGACTTGATGTCCCAATTCCAACATCGGTTCCGTCAATACAGCGAGAATAAATTTTTCCTGGTTCATATTTCCAATATGAATCAAACCCTGAGGCGCAATCCGCATGCGTTGGTTGAATCATGCTATGAAATGACTTAGGGTTAATTACTCTAATTTTACCTTCTCCATCTCTCACAATAATATCTCCTGCAGATATTGGTGTAAGATTCGGTAAATATAGATTTTGTCCTACAACCGACCCTGCTTGGACACTACTATTTCCAAGAACAAAGAGATCTCCTCTTATGATAGCGTTTCCATCAACATCTAACTTTTCTTCTGGAAGTTTACCGATTCCCAATTTACCGTTAAGAGTATATACAGATTGTGAATACAGAGATACAGACATGGCAACTGCCACGATGGTTATAAATAAATTTTTCATTTTGTTGGGTATGTGGTTTGTAATTTTCAGAATTTTATTAGTTCATTCTAATTCTCTTGTTTCTTCAATCTGAGAATTGGGATGCGGGGGACAATTTTCATTTTGGTCCTGTTTAGTTCTTTCCTTTAAATACAACTCGAAAAACAAAGGGTTGCATATTTCATAAAGAATAAAATTTGTCGATTTGTCTAAGCCAAATGGATTGAACTTCAAAAACATGTCTTCAAAAAAACATCTAGGTTTGCTGGGTATTTCACCCTTTTTTAACGTGTATTTGTAGATTAGTCATTCCACTCATCATTACTGGATTTTTTAGATGATCCAAAAAACAAGAGTGCTTTAAAAAGCTACATTCTAAGAAAACTTAATGATTTCACAGAACGAACATTTTCAGAAATTAACTACTCATTGTATGATTCTATACTAGAGAGTCTTAGTGGTAAAAACAGATTAGAAACCGTTTCTTTTCTCTATAATCGACTTTGAACAACCTGATAAAACGACAACAGAAGAATTGAATACATAATAATTATTCATCAAATAACTTGGTCAATTCTTTTTATGCTAAAAAATCATGGCAGTCTATAACCCAAACCACTATATAACTCGTTCATTGTATTCTTTACTTTAATAAGTCCAATCTTGTTTATTCGCTTGTTTTTCTATAAGACTGATTATCTTTACTTGGATAAATTGATTTGATAGGTCAATTTCAAATTGTAAAACATTAATGTCTAAACCCTCTTACATAGTCTATACTGCTTTTATGGCTTTTCTATGTTGCTTTATGAACCTAACATACGGACAAGCTCCAAATTGGCTTTGGGCAGAGACTCCAGAAGAAGGTTCTTCATATTCTCGTACATTTGGACTAGCAACAGATAATGACGGAAATTCATACGCAGTAGGAGTTTTCTGGGGTACAGTTACTTTCGGATCAACATCTTTGACAAATACATTTTCTGGATCTAGTCATGAGGATGTGTTTTTAGTTAAATACGATCCAGACGGAAATGTTCTTTGGGCAGAAGGAATTGGAGATGACGGTGGCATGGCATGCAAATCTGTAGCAGTTGATGATCATGGGAATGTTTATGTAGCAGGAAGTTTCAGTTTTTCAGATTTAACTATTGGATCTACTACTTTATATGGTCAGGGTAATTCAGATATTTTTTTGGCAAAATATGATACAAACGGTAATTCTCTGTGGGCTCGAGGTGCAAATGGAAGTGGTTCAGAAAATGTATCTGACATAGCCATAGGGTCATCTGGAGATGTATACCTCACAGGAGCATATTCAGGTAGCACAATCTCTTTTGATTCAATAAACTTGGATAATAATAGCAATCTAAATCTTATACTTATTTATGATACTTATGTAGCTCGGTTTAATCCTGCTGGAGATGTTATTTGGGCCAAAAGTCTGGGAGGAAAATCCCAAGAGTTCTCAAAATCAATTGACTTAGACAGTGAAGAAAACGTATATATAACAGGTGAATTTAATAGTGATTCTTTAAGTTTTGCCAATACCTTACTAAATCATATTGACGCTGCTTTTGCTCATGTTGATATGTTCCTTGTTAAGTATGATTCTAACGGAAATGAAATTTGGGGGAAAGATTTTGGAGGAAGTCGCGATGATGAAGTTAAATCTATTGTTATTGACAATAACGGAAACGCATATATTACAGGAGCATTTAAAAGTGATACTCTTTGGTTTGATTCCGTTAGCATAGTGAACAACAATATTCTATCATACGATATTTTTCTATCTAAATTTAATTCAAATGGAAATCCTTTATGGGCTAAAAAATATGGAGGTAATAATGATGATTATGCCAGTTCTGTAATAATTGACTCAGGAGGTGGCATATATATAACTGGAACATATAATTATGCTGGGACAAGTATGGAATTTGACTCTTTTTCAAGACCAAACGGAGGATTGTACGTGGTTAAACATAATTCAGATGGAAGTGTACTCTGGCTTAAAGGGACTATTGGGAATGGTAGTTCTGGTCTAACAAGTGCTATCGACACCATGGGTAATGTATTTGTAGGAGGATCGACTGGCTCTGACACACTGTTCTTTGACACACATCTTGTAACTCGTCCAGAAGGTCACTCTGGGACATTTATTGCTAAATTGGATTATCATACAGTTAACACTATCATTCAATCAAAGGTTACTTGCTATGGTGGAAATGATGCAAGTGCAACTGCCGTAGCAAATTTCGGAACTCCGCCATATACTTATTTGTGGGATACACAACCTTCACAAATCACTCAAATAGCAGCACAACTCTCAGCAGGCTCATACATAGTGACTGTCACTGATAGTTATGGAGACACATTAGCAGGTTTGGTCACAATTACTGAGCCTCCAAAAATTGTAACTACCATCCCACAAAATATTTGTGAAGGAGACATATTCTTTTTTAAAAGTCAGGAACTAAGCACTCCAGGCATATATAATGACACTCTAACATCCATAAATGGGTGTGACAGTATCGTTGAATTAAACCTTTTTGTTCATCTTCCAGATACGACGAGGTTTATACAAAACATATGTCCAGGGTCAACATATAATTTCCATGGCTTAGACGTTAGTAGTCAAGGATCATACTACCATACTCTTACTTCATCATTTGGTTGTGATAGTGTTATTGAAATGAATATTTTGTTCCATCCCGTCTATGCAGATAATATTTCTACATATATATGTAATGGAGACTTTTATGAATTCAACGAGAATGTGTATGACACTACTGGAATTTATGTTGATACGTTAGCATCTGCTCTGGGTTGCGACAGTATAATTATAACGCATCTTGAAGTCATTCTAGAGATTTTCATCAACAACCTCCAAGCTATATGTAATGGGTCTTCATACAACATAAATGGAAATAGCTACTCATCTGAAGGTCTCTATACAGATACTCTCACATCAGTTCTTGGTTGTGATAGTATTGTTTCAACCATTATTAGCATTCTTCCTACCTACCTATCGGGAGTAAGTCAAAGTATCTGTGAAGGAAGTTCAACAACGTTCAGGGGCACAACGTATCAGGCGCCAGGAATTTATTACGATACACTCACATCAGTTTACGGATGTGACAGTATTTTTAGCCTAAACCTTGAGGTACATCCAAATCATATAACAGCATGGTCCTATGAAATTGATTATGGAGAATCAGTTGATTTTTTCGGAATTATCCTTGATGAAGAAGGAAAGTATTATAACAACTTGAATTCTGTTCATGGATGCGATAGTACTATAGTCGCAGAAATTAGGATACGACCAGAAACAAGATTGTGGATACCAAATGCCTTTTATCCAAAAAGTCTTATTCCAGAGAATCAACTATTTTTAGTGAAAGGGCTTGAAATACAGAATATTAATTTATCTGTAATAAACCGACAAGGAAAACTAGTTTTTCATTCTAATAATATCAATCAAGGGTGGGATGGGAGAAGTCAGGACGGAAAAGAACTTCCTCCAGAAGTTTATACTTATGTTGTCAGAGTTAGATTTAATGATGATACCGAAACAGAAAAAACTGGGAACGTAACTTTATTAAGATAAATGAAGATTTGGATGGTCTTGTAACCTGATAAAATCCATTGAATTTCAAATTTTCATTTCTGGTTAATAGAGTAGTATCTTCTACTAGGTACACTTATGTCTTTACCTATTCAGACACCCTATTAGTTGCGCAAGAGTGCAGCCCAATGATTAGCACCAATAATAGAGAGAAATATGCTGATTTTATGGCCATAATGAATTGGGGCCATTCTCATTTCACGCTAATTGCAAAAATTATAAACTAGTGTTAAGTTAAGTTTACTATGACGTAATATTTTCGTATTTTCATTAAAAAAATGATGAGATACAGGATCAAACTAAGTCAAGAGGAGGTTATTAGGCTTCGGGCAATAATTAATAAAGGATCTCATAGCACAAAGACGTATCGTACGGCTTACATACTATTAAATTGCGATGTTGGAGATTACTCAGAGAAGGTAACTAATGCGCAAATCAGTAAAGTATTAAAAGTAGGGATGCGCACAATAGATAGGGTAAAAAAGAGATTTATTGAAGAAGGATTTGAAGCGGTGCTTGAGAGACGTGAGAGTTCGCGAATATATGATGTAAAGATAGATGGAGATGTAGAGGCTAAGATTGTGCAATTATGTTGCAGTGAACCCCCAAAGGGTTTTTCTAAATGGTCATTACGCTTATTATCAGATAAGATGGTAGAATTAAATTATGTAGAAAGTATTTCTCATGTTTCGGTAGGGAATGTTTTAAAAAAAATGAACTTAAACCTTGGAAAGTCCGTGGCTGGGTAATTCCTCCAAATAAAAACAGCGAATTTGTGGCTAACATGGAAAGAGTTTTAGATGTTTACAAAAGACCTTATGATATTGATTACCCAGTAATTTGCATGGATGAATCCCCCAAACAATTAATTTCATCAGCACAACCTTCAACACCAATTAAACCAGGTCAAGATGCTCGAGTAGATTACGAATATCTCAGACACGGAATGGTTAATATATTCATGGCAAATGAACCTTTAAAAGGAAAACGGATCGTTGAAATAACAAAGTTTAAGACTAAAAAGGATTGGGCAAAGTTTATAAAGAGAATAGCTGATGAGTACTACCCAAAATCAAATAAGATAACCTTGGTAATGGATAATTTTAATACCCATGTCGCTTCTGCATTTTATGAAACATTTGAGCCTAAAGAAGCTAAAAGGCTATGGGATAGGTTTGAGTTTATCTATACACCTAAACATGGAAGTTGGCTCAATATGGCAGAGATTGAGTTACATGTACTAAATGGTCAATGTTTAAACAGGCATATAGATACCATAGAAAAAGTAAAGGAAGAGGTCAAAGCTTGGCAGAACCATAGAAATAATAAAGAAGGCACTATAAAATGGCAATTCACAACAAAAGAATCAAGAGTGAAATTAAGAAAACTATATCCGTCAATTAATAATTAACTTAACACTAGTTGACTTTTCATTTTCTGATCCTACCGAATCATCACCCCTTTCGCATTCATAAATGGGATATCGATCATGTTTGCTTCTACGACGCTTCCCTTTACAAAGACAAACTTTTTATCATGGATTTGCTTACCTACATAAAAACTCACCCAATATTCATTATTTAACTCAAACACATCAGGCATTACAGGTTCGATTTTCTTGTAATCCAGAGGTTCTACATCTTCAATGAAATGTCTGAGAGTCGTGGTCGTTTTTTTCTCTCCTTCTAATTCTCCGTATCCTCTACTAGATACTAGTACATTCTCTATTCGCTCGTCTCTCAAGTTAAAAATGTAGGCATTCCACACCCACTCCTGCACTTCATTTCTCTCTTTCACCACCGCTACTCCTACATTGATGACTTTTGGTCTTTCTATATCTTCTTTCATACTTCTCCGCTGAGTCTTTTACCCATTTTTATCCATTCTTTTAAATCACTTGGACAGTGATCATCCTTTTCCCCTCTTGCTTTTCCGAGCCGAACAATGATCAAATCTGACGATGGGAATACGGTGATGTATTGTCCCAGCATTCCCCTATAATTTACCACCTTCTCTCCATTCTGCTCGTCTAACCAAATTTGATACCCATAGTGATCTGCTTCCACTCCTTTTTTGTCAGGCACATTTTGTGGGGTGATCATTTCATCTACAAAATTAGCACTTAGAATCTGTTGATCGTTCCATTTTCCACGTTGCAATACTAACTTTCCTAATCGAGCAAAGTCTCTGGCAGTAGCATTCAAACAGCAGTAACTCTTTTCTCTTCCTCCATCATGATCCAATGCCCAGTGAGCTGGACTTTCAGCTCCTATTCTTTGCCATATCTTTTCAGACAGGTATTCACTCAATGTTTTCTTGGTCACGTTCTCCACTATAAAGCCTAATAGGAGTGTATTCCCTCCTAAGTATTCCCATTGAGTTCCTGGTTCCTTTTGCACTTCAAAACCACCGTAGGTGACCTCTGCCAAATCACTACCGTAAGTCGCTCTGGCCATAAACCCAAAAGGATCTCCATAATGTTCGTCAAAATTAATGGTGCTCGTCATAGTCAGCAAATTTCTAATGGTAACATCACTGTTTTTTTCTGAGTATACACACAATTCCGGGGCGTATTTACACACCTTATCATCCAAGCTTTTTATCAATCCTTCATCGTGAGCAATTCCCACTAAAAGTGCAGTTACACTTTTCACCATGGAAAAACTATTTGAAATTGCATTTTGACTATGCTCTCCCCAGTATTTTTCGAAAACAATTTTATCATCCTTAATCACCAAATAGGCCACTGATTGAAACAAATCATGTATGCTCTCTTCCTCTGGATTGAGTGTCAATTGACCCAACTTTTGACTTTCTTTCCATGGTTCAGGCTGGCCACTTTCCACTTCTCTAGAATCAAAATAACTAAGGTCATAAATATGTGCGGTGCGGTGTCCTTTCAAGTAGGTACAAGCTACTCCCTTGATCAAATAGCCATTTCCAGTGACTACGGCTATCAAAGCAGCCATTGCAACGCAAATAACTAGGCCTAGTAGTATTCTAAACAAAATCCTCTTCATGAAGACAAATTAAGCCTTTATCCGTTAATTTCTGATGCAACTTTATAGAATATCTCTCGTAGGACTTGTGTAACTATGACTAGAATTTTTGTTTTCACTATTGCATACTTGTGCACCTACGCAAGTTTCGCCCAACACACGGCTAAGCTCCAAAACCTCTATTATCAAGGAGATTATTCTGCTGTCACCAATTTATTAGTCGATGATGAACTGTTAGAACCTGAGGGGTTATACATCATTGCCAATGCATTTCACAAATTGGGAGATTTCGAATCTGCGCTTCAATACTATAGCTACTCTGCAGAAAAAGCACATGAATTACACGATTATTACTTGAACAAAGCTATTTGTGAGGTGAGTCTGGGAGACTATGAATCCGCTGAACGAAGTCTTTTTATGTATGAGGACCAAGTAGGGGAACATCCTATGGTGTACTATTATTTTGCGGTCATTGATTTCGAAAGCTCAGAGGTGAAAACAGGATTGGAATCTGTAGAGATAGCATTGGAACTGAACCCAGAATATATGGAGGCATGGTACTTGAAAGGAGCCCTTCTTATGGAGGAAGATAAGTATGAAAGGGCTCACGAATGTTTCGCTAGAGCTTATGCCCTTGACCCAAGTAATGAACGCTCAGAGATGAACATGGCCATCTGTTCTATTCACACAAAAGACTATGACGAAGCCTTTAAAATTCTGGATCATATTATAATCAAGGAAAATGACTTAAAAGCTGAAGCTCTGTATTACAGGGCTGAAGCCAACTTCTACCTGCATCATATGGATAAAGCCTGTGAGGATTGGAATCTGTCTGCACAACTTGGTGACGAGTATGCGAAGAACAACATAAAAGTGATCTGCGAAAAAGGAAAGCTGATGAAACATAAAGCTAGAAAAGTGACTAAGATTTCTTTGTAAGTTTAAGTTTTAAGTTTAAGAATTCAACTTAGTGCAACACGAATGAAAATGGTCGTTGAGCCAATCTACTCGTATCTAAATACTCTTTTTATTACGTTTAAGTTTGAATATGAATGAGCATTCTGCCTAACAAATTATAACTATAAAAGACAACAAAGTTCACGGCATATTAAGCTATAATTAGCTCCATCACAAAAAGTTAGATGTAATTAAACTCAAATAATACTTGAAGGTGTCTTTTGAGTTTTCGTTTGACTTCTTCCAAATTCACTTTCTCCCCTAACTCTTTCTCCATGGAAGTCACTTGCTTGTCATTTATTCCACATGGAATAATCTGATTGAAGTAGTCGAGGTCTGAATTCACGTTGAAGGCAAAACCATGCATTGTCACCCAGCGACTACACTTTACTCCCATAGCGGCAATCTTCCTTGCCTTTGCAGAATCTTCCGGATCTAACCACACTCCGGTCAAACCCTCCAATCTTCCAGCTTCAATTCCGTAATCAGCGAGTGTTCTAATGATTGCTTCTTCCAAAAATCGCAAGTATTTGTGAATATCTGTAAAGAATTGATCTAAATCCAAAATTGGATAACCCACTATCTGCTGAGGACCATGATAGGTAACATCTCCTCCTCTATTGATCTTGTAATAGGTCGCATTCTTTACTTTGAGTTGCTCCTCATTTATGAGCAGGTGAGACTCTTCTCCACTTTTTCCTAAAGTAAATACATGTGGGTGTTCGACAAAGAGCAAGTGATTCTTCGGAATTACTTTTTCCGACTCTTTTTCTGTTTTTCGATTGGCTATTTTCTGATCAATGGTAGATTTGAATAATTCCTCCTGGTAATCCCAACAGGCTTTATAATCCATCAATCCTAGATCTTCAAATCGAACCTTTTTCACTAAATATCAGCTAGTTTATTTTTAAGGAGATCTATGTTTTTTATATCTACTGGATCCGTTCCGTTGATTTCTGCCAGATGCAACGATACCCAATCTCCCAGATTGACTAAATACATACTGCGTTCTAGCTTAGACGTTCCTTTTGATTCAACGATGGATACTTGGGCTCCCTTCTCTTCAAAGATCCCCGTACTAATATCCATACGCTTTTTTACTCGCTGTGCATCATCCTCATTGCGAAGCAATACTACTGAAAAATCTTTATTTCCACCTTCCCAACCGACAAGGTCGTTGTGGTTCATTTCTGGGAATTGGTGATGCCAGCAAAGCATTTTTGAATTCTCTCCTATCTGTTGTCTCCATCGAATGGCTACTCCTTCGTATCCAGAACCAGCATAAATAACAGGAATAGTATGGTTCATTCGTTCCGCAATTTTCTTTGCCTCGCTCTGTATATAGTGCGCCGAATCGTTAAGCATTTTAGCGGCTGCATGAAGGTCACTATAAATTGATGGTCCTATCAAACCAAACGTCTCGAGTATTCTGCACAATTGAACCACACTTTGTCCAAATTGAGATCTTGGTGGTTGGCCACCATTGATTTCTATATATGGGATCGCGTACTTCTTAGCCCAATCCATTACCTTCCCTCCAGAAGTGATGCATCCTATTTGGCATTCCTTAGCCAATGCTCCCTCCATAGCTGAAAGTGTTTCTTCTGTATTACCAGAATAGCTACTAATGAGTACAAGAGTGTTCTTATCGGCAAAATTTGGCAACCCGTAAGAATTATGAGTAATGCATGGAATGGTTAGCGTCTCTTCTAACCATTCAAGGACAATTTTTCCACCAATTCCACTTCCTCCCATACCACATATTACCAATGAATTAATTGGATGGTCTTTCTTAATCGTTCCTGTCACTGACCCATTATTCAGCGAATCCTCTAATTGTTGCGTAAATGATTCTATTAGTGCTCTCATGAGATTGAAAAAATTGGAACCACAAATGTACATCTTCGATTGCTAATAGAGAACATGTTTAAAGCCCTCTTGAAAAACAATCAGCAAGCTCTTAATTTTATTAGACTTCAGCTATTTTTATTCCGTAGCGGATGCTATGAACTAAAAAATGAGTCTCGCTAATAAAACCAATAACTCACTGTTGAAATTCTCATGAAGACTTTTAAGCAAGTTCGGAACTAAAAAAGATGTTATGGTCAAAGAGTTTGAGATTACTTTTGCTGATTAATTTTTAATCATAAAATAGATCATATGGCTATCCAACTTTCTGAACAGGAGATCCAACGAAGACAAGCACTTGATGAATTGAGAAATAGAGGCATTGAACCTTTTCCAGCTGCACTATTTCCAGTAGACACTTTATCAGCTAAACTCAAACAGGATTTTTCAGAAGGGATACAGGTGGTCATGGCTGGAAGACTCATGAGCAGACGTGTCATGGGAAAAGCGTCTTTTGCAGAGCTTCAAGATTCTGAGGGTAGAATGCAGATTTATATCAATAGAGATGAAATCTGTCCTGGAGAAGACAAGACTATGTACAATGACGTCTTTAAAAAGCTAATGGACTTCGGTGACTTTATTGGGGTTAAGGGTGAGACGTTCACAACACAAGTGGGCGAACCTTCTGTGAAGGTAACAGAACTTGTAATGCTGGCTAAGTCAGTAAAACCATTACCAGTAGTAAAAACGGATGATCACGGAAAAGTGCATGATGCATTCACTGATCCAGAGCTTAGATACAGAATGCGTTATGTGGATTTGGTAGTGAATCCTGATGTGAAGGATACTTTTATTAAGCGTTCTAAGATTATGGCTTCTATGAGGAATTTCCTCACCGAAAAAGGATATCTCGAGGTAGAAACGCCTATCCTGCAGCCAATTCCTGGTGGCGCAGCAGCCAGACCTTTTATCACCCATCACAATGCCTTGGACACTCCTCTTTATTTAAGAATAGCGAATGAGCTTTACTTAAAGCGTTTAATCGTGGGAGGATTTGATGGTGTGTTTGAATTCGCAAAAGATTTTAGAAATGAGGGGATGGATAAGACCCACAATCCTGAATTCACCGTCATGGAAATGTACGTTTCCTACAAGGATTACAACTGGATGATGGAAACCACAGAGACCATGTTGGAAACCATTTGTATGGAAGTATTGGGCACTACTAAAGTAACTATTGGAGGAAATCAAGTGGACTTTAAAACTCCTTACAAACGTGTGACTATGATCGATGCGATTAAAGATCATACAGGCCATGACATCAACGGAATGGACGAAGCTGGATTGAGAGAGGTATGCGCTCAACTCAACATGGAAATAGATGATACGATGGGGAAAGGAAAGTTGATCGACGAGATTTTCGGTGAGAAGTGTGAAGGAAACTACATACAGCCTACTTTCATTACAGACTATCCATATGAGATGTCTCCGCTGTGCAAAAGACATAGAGAAAATCCGGAATTGACTGAGCGATTTGAGCTGATGGTCAACGGGAAAGAGTTAGCCAATGCCTATTCAGAGTTGAATGATCCTATCGATCAGCGAGAACGATTTGAAGAACAATTAAGTTTAGCTGACAGAGGAGATGACGAAGCAATGTTTATTGATCAGGATTTCTTAAGAGCTCTTGAGTATGGAATGCCGCCTACCAGCGGAATGGGAATTGGGATTGACCGTTTGACAATGTTCTTGACAGGGAATGATTCTATTCAAGAGGTATTATTCTTCCCACAAATGCGCCCTGAGACATTCGATACGGTTAAAGCGGATCCAAAAGACGCTCTTACCGATGAAGGAAAAGCAGTACTTGAATTGCTAGAAACTGGTGGTGAAATGATGTTGAACGTTTTAAAGAAACAGTCAGGCCTCAGCAATAAAAAATGGGATAAGGTGACGAAGGAATTACGAGGTGCTGAATTGGCCACAATTAGCAAGCGTGATGAGGGAATGTTTATTGCTGTTAGCTAATGATAATTTAGATCAAAATCTTATATGTGAAAAAGGAATAGTCATCTCACACTCTTCACATCGTAAAAAACTAAAAAAGCCCATTTGAATAAGTTCAAATGGGCTTTTTTGATATGACCGTGTTGTCTATTTTAGTTACTTAATCGCTCCGCGCTTGTTTTCAGTTTTGTAATTCTGGTAGTTTGACCAGCCACTACTTTGTTCTGATTTGCTATCTCTTTAGCCTTATTGACTTTGGCTTCTTTTAATTCTTCGATAGTGGATTTACTCTTTTCTATTTCTCCTCTTAACTCCTCCATCTTTGCTTGCAATTCTGTGATTTTCTTTTCTGAGTCGATAATCGCCTGATCAGCTTTGTTGATCTTCGCTTCTTCACTAGCAACCTCTTTAGTCAGTTTTTCTTCTTCTTTTACCAACTTATCTCGTGTTTTCTGATTCCCATCCTGAACTTTTCGTTGTGCATCTAAGGTTTCCTGATAGGCTACCACATATAGTTCCCTTTGGTAGGTTTTTAGAGATGCCATCACAGCGGCTGACTCTTTTTTGTGGCTCTCAGTGCTTAGGTAATACCCGTTCATATTGTAAAACACATTCATTTTACAACCGTTTTCATCTTCTGAAAACAGAGCTGTTACAGTCATGGGAGAAGAAGCAATATCAGCCATAGAAATACTTTCGCTAATCAATCCACCTTTTGTCTTCTTGGCTTCAGCCTGATATTTATTCGAGATAAATTCTTTCCATTTTTTCTCCGCTAAACTTTGAGAACACTTAAGATAAGAAGTAAATCCCTGCTGAGTTTTCTTATTAAATGCCAGAAGATCATTGCTAATCTCCATAGATGGGGTGTTCTCCAATGCTGTCGCAACGGTTTCTTTATCTTGTGCATTTGTCATACTTGCTATCGCCATGCAGACAAAAATTGATACTAAATACTTCATAGGTTAATTTATTGTTTAGACTGATTTGATAGGGTTTAGTCACAATTCTACAATTTTTTATGCAACCTTTCACATTTTGTCTTGTAGTCTGCGTAATTTTATAAGACCATGAAGTACCTCAACTTTCTCGCTGCATTGCTCATAATTTGTTGTGCACAACAAGCGCTGGCTCAATACCCATCCAACCTGCACAATCAAGATTTAAGAGTCTGGCTTAAATCCAATCTATATAATTCTCAATTTAATGATTTAGGCTATAACTCTGCAAGACAGCAGATGTACTCCTCTGTAGATGAGGTAAATGGTAAAATTCACTGTATCTATACAGATTTCGAAATGGACGCAGAGTTCACCACGTTTCCAAATCCTATCAATGCGGAACACTTGATCCCGCAATCTTTCTATGGGAGTGTTTCCCCAATGAGGTCAGACATACACAATATCCGCCCCTGCCATGGAAGCGCCAACTCCGCTAGGTCGAATTTTGGATTTGATGAGATTCCAGACAATCAATCTAACTGGTATGGAATTAATACTAATGGTGCTTATATCTCCACTGGCAATGAACCATCTGTGTCTGATGATTATTCTGAAGGGTTTGGTTCTGAATGGGAGCCTCAGGAAGATAGAAAAGGGGATGTGGCCAGAGCAGTATTTTATTTTTATACAATGTATCCCACACAAGCTGGACCCATTTCAAATCTTATAGACCTGAACTTGGCATATCAATGGCATTTAGACGATCCTATAGACGCATTAGAAATACAACGAAACGATCGCGCAGAATCAGCTCAAGGAAATAGGAATCCATATATCGATTATGTGGACTTGGCATATGATGCCTGGTTCTGGGTAGAGCTATTAGGCTGTACCAACCCTGTAGCTTTAAATTATGACCCTGCGGCAACTACCGATGATGGTAGCTGTATTTTCGGTGCCACTGGATGTACTGATCCCTTGTACTTAGAATTTGACCCCGAGGCCCTTTCTGATGACGGCAGTTGTATGACACTTATCCTACTTGGATGTCGGTATGAAAATGCCCTCAACTATAATCCATTGGCAAATAAAGACGACAATGGATCCTGTCTCTTTGATGAAAGCGAATGTCCTGGCGACTTTAACCAAGACAACAGTATCACTGTGGGGGATCTTACCGGATTTCTTGGAGCATTCGGAAGCGCTTGCGAATAAAGTGTAGCTTAAAAAGCTACAAATGTAGGATTTAGTAGATTTTCTTTATTGTAATTCAACTCGTTGTAATCTACTGCATCTTTAATTTGATAACCACATGCCGACAAAACTCCATGTGCTGCTGCTGTATCCCATTCCATGGTAGGGCCAAATCGAGGATACATATCTGCCACGTCTTGAGCTATTCTCAAAAACTTTAGAGAACTCCCCATAGGCATTTTCTCAATTGAATGAAACTGTTCGATAAATTCTAATGTTTCAGAATTCATGTGTGAACGTGAACAAACTATCCGAACTGGGTCATTGGTGGCTTTAGAACAGTTTGCTTTGTGCCCAGGAGCTACTGTCCAGATCTCTTTTCGGGAAGATTTATCCAACAGCGGAGTTACCTCACTATTTCCGGTCTGAAAAAATGCCTTTCCCTCATGAACGTTTCCCCAAAACAGCTCCTCTAACACTGGAATATACACTACTCCCGCTATAGCTTTTCCCTCCTCAATCAATGCAATGTTCACTGTGAATTCATCATTCCGTTTGATAAATTCCTTTGTCCCATCTAGCGGATCTACCATCCAAAATTTCTTCCAATTCTTTCTTTCAGAAAATGGAATCTTCGCTCCCTCTTCGCTTAAAACGGGAAGACCCGTTTCAACCAAATGCTTCATGATTACTTCATGAGCATTCTTATCGGCAAGCGTCAGTGGAGAATCGTCCTCTTTGAACTCAATTCCCCGTTCATCCGCATTGTAAACTTCTAAAATGGCCTTGCCAGCTTCTATTGAAGCTTCTTTGGCAGTGTCTATTAATTCTTGATACTCCATATTATATGATCATTCCTGCTGCGACGGTATTAAAATCTCCCTCATCCACTAAAACCACTGAACCTGTGACACGATTTTGTCTGTATGAATCTACTAGAATAGGTTTGGTTGTTCTCAATCTAACTCTGGCAATATCATTCATATTTATTTCCTTGTCATCCTCTAATCGGTGTAGCGTATTGATATCCACTTTGTATTGGATCTCTTTAATGATGGTTCTGGCTTCATTCGACGTATGACGAAGTAGGTATTTCTTTCCTACAACTAATTTATTATCTCCCAACCAACATAGCATTAAATCTAAATCTTGTGTGGGTTCAGGTTGGTTATTCTCTCGAACAATCATGTTTCCTCTACTAATATCAATATCATCTTCTAAGGTGATACAAACAGACATTGGAGGAAATGCTTCTTTTACTTCCTTGTCTCCATCATAAATGTTCTTGATCTTACTGGTAAATCCAGAAGGAAGCGTCAACACATCATCTCCTACCTTAAACACGCCACTTTCTATTCTTCCTGCATACCCTCTAAAATCATGGTATTCATCTGTATGAGGTCTGATTACATTTTGTACTGGAAATCTGCAGTCTACAAGGTTTCTGTCAGATGAAATGTATATTTCTTCCAACGTGTTAAGAAGAGAAGAGCCTCTGTACCAATTCATTCTATCTCCTTTATCGACTACATTATCTCCTTTAAGAGCCGAAATCGGAATGAATCGGATATCTTCTACATGAAGCTTAGATGCAAAATCAATGTAGTCAGATTTTATTTGCTCAAATCTTTCTTCTTTATAATCGACCAAATCCATCTTATTGACACAAACTATTATGTGTTTGATTTGCAATAGTGAGGCAATAAACGAGTGCCTTTTAGTTTGCTCGGCCAGTCCATTTCTGGCATCAATTAAAATGAGTGCCAGATTTGCTGTAGACGCTCCGGTAACCATGTTTCTAGTGTACTGAATATGTCCAGGAGTATCGGCTATGATAAACTTCCTCTTTGGCGTAGCAAAGTATCTGTAAGCCACATCTATGGTGATTCCTTGTTCCCTTTCATCTCGTAATCCATCAGTCAACAATGATAAATCAACATGATCTAATCCCTTCTTTTTACTTGCACCTTCTATCGATTCAAGTTGATCTTCAAATATCGTTTTTGAATCATAAAGCAGCCTTCCAATAAGTGTACTTTTTCCGTCATCTACACTTCCTGCCGTGGTGAATCTTAATAAATCCATTTGTCTTCGTTTCTAGTGTTACAATGGAACCATTGCAACGCATCCTATTTTTAAAAATATCCTTCTTTTTTTCTATCTTCCATCGCACTATCTGAGCGCTTGTCATCAGCTCTACCAGACCTTTCAGTGACTCTAGCTGCTGCTACCTCAGCGATGATTTTATCCAAATCATCCGCATTACTTACAGAGGCTCCAGTGATAGAAATATCTCCAATGGTTCTAAACCTTATCTGTTGCTTCTCTACCTTATCTCCCTCTCTCAGTGTATGCACATTAGCATCATATCCTAACAGTACTCCATTTCTATCCAATACATCTCTTTCATGGGCGAAATACAAACTAGGTAATTCTATTTTTTCCCTCTTGATGTACTGCCAAATGTCCATTTCAGTCCAGTTTGATATCGGAAATACTCTAAAATGTTCTCCCATTAGTTTTTTGCCGTTGAGAATGTTCCAGAGTTCGGGACGCTGGTTTTTAGGATCCCATTGTCCAAAATCATCTCTATGTGAGAAGAATCTTTCCTTCGCTCGTGCTTTTTCTTCATCTCTTCGAGCTCCACCGAGACAAGCATCAAATTGTCCTGCTTCAATGGTGTCTAATAGTGTCGTTGTTTGGAGTTTATTTCTACTCGCGTTCACTCCAGTCTCTTCCGCTACTTTCCCATCGTCAATACTTTTCTGTACAGAACCCACTATAAGTTTAGCTCCGTTTTTCTTTACCAAAGCATCTCTAAAATCCAGTGTTTCCTGAAAATTATGTCCCGTATCTATATGTACAAGTGGAAATGGTAATTTGGCTGGATAAAAAGCCTTCAACGCCAAATGCGTCGTGACTATAGAATCTTTTCCTCCAGAAAAAAGAATGCATGGATTCTCGAACTGGGCAAAAGATTCTCTTATGATGTAAATACTTTCAGATTCTAATTCTGAAAGATGGTCCAAGTTATAATTCACTTCTAAATTGAGTTTTTAAGATGATCAAGAATAGTCTGTACACTATCCTCAATTGATTTATGTTCTGTTTTTACTATGATCTCCGCGTTCTCAGGCTCCTCGTAAGGAGAGCTAATTCCTGTGAAAGAGGGAATTTCTCCTTCTCTGGCCTTTTTATACAGCCCTTTTACATCTCTAGATTCGCACACTTCAAGAGGAGTGTCTACAAAAATCTCTATGAAGTTTTTCTCTCCTATGATACTTCTGGCCAACTCTCTATCTGCTTTAAATGGAGAAATGAATGCTGTGAGGACTATGACTCCAGTGTCTGCTATCAGATGGGCTACTTCGGCTACTCTTCTAATATTCTCAGATCGGTCATCTGCACTAAAAGAAAGATCTTTATTCAATCTTTGACGAATATTATCTCCATCCAGTATATAGCTCAGCTTTTTAGTCGCGTACAACTGCTCGTTTAAAGCATCCGCTATAGACGATTTTCCAGATCCCGAGAGCCCAGTAAACCACAATACTTTCCCCTTCTGATTCAACAGGTTTTCTCGATCAGCTCTGGAAATTGAGCTTTTTTGGGTATATAAGTTATTTTGCATTTCTTCTTGGTAATCCAAAGTTAGAACGGTACCACATTCTTTCGTGGAAATAATATATAGGCATCTTAGCGAAGAATTCAATTCCTCCTATTGCCAATCCAGTGGAAGGATCACCACTAATTATCCAAGCTATTATTATTGTGGTAAGTGTAGCCGTACATCTCCAGGTCAGCGTTTTAGCTATGTGTCTTTTCCTAGATATTTGATGGTTATCCCCTGCCATAAAAGTGTGTGTTATTGTTAATCCAACTGGTGTTGGATTAATTTGGTTCATGATTGCTTTTAAATGCTATAAAAAAGTGTAAATTCGTGGCTCCAAATGCCCGGATGGCGGAACTGGTAGACGCGCACGACTCAAACTCGTGTTCCTTTGGAGTGTGGGTTCGATTCCCACTCTGGGTACTTTTTCTCTTTTACCTAACGATTCTATATTCATAATTGATTTTTATAGACTCTTTCAAACTGTTTATCGCCGAGCAATACTTTTGAAGAGACAAATCTAATGCTCTTTCTACTTTTTTTTCCTCTAGATCTCCATATAAAACAAAAGATAAATTGATCGTATGAAATGCCTTAGCTTCATCTTCATTTCTTAATCCAGTTATTTCAACAGAATAATCTCGAAGAATCTGTTTTTGCTTTTTTAGAATCAACCCCAGATCGATACTAGCGCACCCTCCTATTCCCATTAGCATTAGCTCCATTGGTCGAGAGCCTTTCCCTTCTCCTCCAATAGCTGGATTCCCATCGATATTTACTACTAAATTTTCCGAATCAATCGCCTCATAATGAAACGCCTGATTCATTCTCTTTAAACTAACTTTCATTTTTTATGCTTGATTATAAGTGTAATCCACATTCCGTTTTTGGACTATTGTTCCATCTGCCTTCTCTTCCCTTTCCGGGCTGAGTACAATGTTCACATCCTACTGAAAAATATCCTCTAGAGACCAATGGATGAAATGGCAGATGGTGATCTTTAATATAGCTTTCACGTTCTTCTCTGGAAATATCTATCAGCGGATAGAACTTTAAAATTCCTCCTCTTTCTTCAAAGACATTCAAATCTGATCGGTGCTTACTTTGCCAAGCCATCAAACCAGAAATCCAAACAGTATATTGTCCTTTGATAGCATCGAGTGGCTCCACCTTATTAATCGAGCAGCAGAAATCAGGATTCTTTTTCCAAGTCTCATCGGTCAATGTAAATTGATGTTTTTCTTCATCTGCCCTTACTTCTTTCACTTTCAGGTCATATAGCTGAGTGAGGTATTCCTTATAGATAAGAGTTTCTTTAAAGTGATACCCTGTATCAATAAAATAAACGATTTGCTCTTTATTCACTTCTGAAAATACCTTCAGCAGGAACGCAGATGTTGTAGCGAAGGAGGAGGTAAGCATTATTTCATTCAGAACAAAATCTTCATACAATTGTTCCACTCGTTGTTTCACAGAAAGCTTTGAATATCGTTTGTTCAGACTCGAAATCTCCTTTTCGGAGAGTGTTCTTCTTAATGGTGTTACTGTCATCTCTTTTCTCTTATAAGGCTTGAACTATTGATTTTTTCGCTTCTTTTTTACTCCCATCAAATCCAGTAACTCCATTTACTGTGGTGTACTTCATTACATATCTTTTCCCAGGATGAATAATGTTGTATGCGTATTGCGCAGCGATAGCCGCTTCATGAAAACCGCATAAAATCAGTTTCAATTTTCCCGTGTATGTATTTACATCACCAATAGCAAAGACTCCTTCTATGTTGGTTTGATAATCCACCGCATTATTCACTTTGATTGCGTTTTTCTCTATTTCCAATCCCCAGTCTCCAATCGGCCCTATCTTAGGAGTCAACCCAAAAAGAGGAAGGAAATAATCCAATTCTAGATCAACAGGGTCATTATTCTTTCTAGTAATCACTACTTTTTCGAGTGATTTCTCTCCGTGTACTTCTTTCACCTCAGCCTCAGTATATAGGGCAATCTTTCCCTGCGTCACTAGATGTTTTACCTTCTCTACTGAGTCCAGCGCTCCTCTAAATTCTTTTCTTCTGTGGACTAAAGTCACACTGCTCGCAATCTCTGCCAAATATATAGCCCAGTCTAATGCAGAATCTCCTCCTCCGGCGATTACAATTCGTTTGTTTTCATATTTCTTTGGTTCTTTTACAAAGTAGTCAATGCCCTGATTTTCAAACTTACTTAAATTTTCTAGTGGTGGCTTTCGAGGCTCAAATGACCCCAACCCTCCAGCTATAAAAATCACTTTGGCTTGATGCTCTATTCCTGAAATTGTGGTCACCTTAAACTCTCCATTTTCCAGCTTCTCTAAACTTTCTGCCCGCTCTCCAAGCGTATAACCTGGATTAAATGGAGCGATCTGTTCTTCCAAATTGGAGACCAAATCCCCAGCCAATACTTCAGGAAAACCTGGAATATCATAAATCGGTTTTTTTGGATAGATCTCTGAGCATTGGCCTCCCACCTGAGGAAGCGCGTCAATAATGTGACACCTCAATTGAAGTAGTCCTGCTTCAAAAACAGCAAATAACCCCACTGGACCTGCGCCAATGATTAAAATATCTGTTTGTATCATCTTCTTTTTTAAAGTTTTGGTTGATTAATTAAATGTGATGTGATTTTGTTCAGCTCCTTCACCTTTTGCTCAAACCCACCAGATATGGTAGACCTTATCTGATGAAGGTTGTCTAATAATGTGTTGATCTCGTCTGGAATAACTTCTTCAAAGTATTGTCTTAGCCTCTTAGCCACTGTCGGAGATTTTCCGTTTGTGGATATCGCGATTTTTATATTCCCTTTGGTGACTATCCCCCCCATATAAAAATCGCAGAGCAACGGAGTATCGGCCACATTTATCAGGATATTCTGCTTCTTCGCATGATCGTAGACAGTTTTATTCACTTCGTAACTATCTGTGGCTGCTATAATCACCTGATGATGATCCAAGTCAGCTTCTTCGTAAGCCTTTTTTACAAGGTGAACTTGGTGTTTCTTAGCCAGTTCAACCAACTCAGAAAGAAAGTCCTTAGAAACCACTGTTACTTGCGCATTTGGACTGGACTTTAGGAGAAATGTTAGTTTTTCCAAACCCACGTTTCCACCTCCGACAATCAACACCTTTAGTTCCGATACTTTTAAAAACACTGGATACAATTCGTTAGTTTCTTTCATCATTTTTTTCTTTTGACACTTGAGTTATTTCCTGATTAAAGAATTCTTTGAACCGGGTGCCATGTCTAACGACTTCTCCTATGATGATGATGGCTGGAGAAGAAAGTTCTTCTCGCTCGACCACTTCATCAATGGTACTAATGGTACCTACACCAATTTTTTCTTTATAAGTGGTTCCGTTTTGGATAATGGAAATGGGAAGATCTTGTTTTCCTTCCGTAGAAAATATCTGCACTATTCTCTGTAATTGTGCCATTCCCATAAGTACCACCACAGTGGCAGAGCTTTTAGCTGCCAATTTTAAATCCTCATTAAAAACTCCTTGACTACTGGTTCCAGTAATTACCCAAAAGCTTCTAGACACATTTCGGTGAGTTACAGATACTCCTGCTGAAGCCGGAACTGAAGTCGCTGAGGTAATTCCAGGAACTACCTCGGTTTCTAATCCGAAGGTCTCTGCATACTCCACTTCTTCCATTCCCCTTCCAAAAACAAAGGGATCTCCACCTTTCAGACGAACCACATTTCCATAGTTCAATCCAAAATGCACAATCATCTCATTAAGTTCATCTTGAGAATACCTCTTGTACCCTTTTCGTTTTCCCACAAAGACCTTCTTGGCATTTGGTGCATGAAAGAGCATTCTCTTATCCACTAATGCATCGTATAAAACCACATTGGCTTGGGAAAGAGCATTTACTCCTCTCATTGTAATTAGGTCCAATGCTCCTGGTCCTGCTCCCACCAGAGTCAACTTCGGTGTTTTGGCACTAATTTTTTTCGCTATCATCTTGTTTAGTGTTAAGTTGGTTTGTTCTATAGGCGTTTATTAGTTGATAAAACTTCTGAGAATCTTCTAAATAGCTCATCGCAAAAGATGTCGATGGTGCATTTTCTTTTATCTGAGAAGCAATACTCTTGAATCCTTGTGACAGGTATAGGGCATGTCCTTCACCAAACGTTTTATCGTACAGCTCAATGATTCCTGCTTGGGTATTGGTCTGAACCTTTTCACTCAATAAAATAGCTTTAGCTGTGTTGATCAAAGCAGAGTAGCTGTGATAAATGCTGTCTGCCCATTTCTGCGTTGCAACGCATGATTTCGCATCTTCCAACTTCTCCTCAGATTCTAAAAACAGAGTCGCAACCAAATCCACAAGTACCCCTGCACACTCACCAACGCCAATGGCTTTGACATACTTTTTATCACTCCCCCAATCGATGAAATCCTCATCTACAAGCGTTTCCACATCTGTAAGTGGCTTTAGTAAATTATAAAAATGCCTGTCCGTAACCCTATCGTAGTATTCATGAAAACTCTCTTGATTTTGCCTCGTTCCATAGTCGTTAAGAATAACACGAAGTGCATCCAAAGCTCTTTTACTAGGGATTTTAATCACCTTATCAGCGTACCTTCCTTCACCGTTTCCAAGATTTCTTCCTCCAAGTAGCACTTGCAACGCCGGAGCCACTCGGTCCTTAGATTTGATCGTCATGCCTTGAAATCCAATCGGAGACATATTGTGCTGCCCACAAGCATTCATACAACCACTGATTTTTATGTAGATATCCTCCCTCCCCAGAAAATGAGCGTATTCTTCTCTAAGTACCTTTTCCAACTCTATGGCAATACCTGTGCTGCTGGAGATTCCTAGATTACATGTGTCTGTGCCAGGACATGCAGTGATATCTGAAATTCCTTGGTATCCTGTTTCTCCGAAACCAAGCTCCGATAACTTTCCATGCAGAGCAGATAGATATTCATTTTTTACATTTCGAATCAGAATATTCTGACGTATTGTTAGTCTGAGCTCTCCGTCCGCATAGGAAGAGATAATATCAGCTAAGAGTCTGGCCTTATCTGTAAAGAAATCACCCAGTGTTACTTTGATCCCCACAGAAGAGTATCCTTCCTGTTTCTGAGAGATTACATTTAAGCGCTTCCATTCTTCGAAATTCGCTGTCTGATTCTCAGACACCAAATTCTCTCTAAACTCAGGCAACACAACATTTTCGTTTGATTGTATCTCAACAGTTAGATTTGAAAGTGACTTTTCTTCCTTTGACACAAGCTCCATGAACTTCTCGAAACCAAGATCATTTACAAGAAATTTCAATCTGGCCTTTAATCTTCTAGTCCGCTCTCCATATCTATCAAAAACTCTTAGTACAGCTTCTGTAAATGGTATGATTTTATTCGCGGCTAAAAACTCAAATGCGACATCCGCATTTCTTGGTTGCGACCCTAAACCACCTGCTAGTAGTACCTTAAAACCTCTTTCCCCTTTCTCATTAATTCTCGGAATAAATCCAAGGTCATGCATATAGGACAGAGCGGTGTCTTTGTCTGACGAAGAGAAAGACATTTTGAACTTTCTTCCCATCTCCTGACAAATTGGATTTCTCAGAAAGAATTTAAAAGTAGCTTCGGCATAGGGAGTTACATCAAATGGCTCTTCGGCATCTACCCCAGCCAATTCAGAAGCAGTGACATTTCTAACAGTGTTTCCACACGCCTCTCTCAATGTCACATCATCTCGTTCTAATTCAGCCCACAATTCAGGGGTGCTATCCAAACTCACATAATGAATCTGAATATCCTGTCTGGTGGTTATGTGCAATCTTCCTGTAGAATACTTGTCTGAAACATCCGCTATCCTTTTTAGCTGATCTGCAGTGACTCTTCCAAATGGTAACTTGATTCGAATCATTTGCACTCCCAGTTGTCGTTGGCCATAAACTCCCCTAGCTAGCCTTAAGCTTCTGAATCTTTCTTCGTCCACCTTGCCTTCTTTGAAAAGCCTAATTTTTCTCTCCAATTCAAGAATGTCCTTTTCTACAATTGGATTTTCTATTTCCGTTCTAAAACTTCTCATATCAAATCTTAATTAAATAATTGAGTACTTAAGTACCTGTCTCCTCGGTCACAGGCTATGGTTACTATTAATCCTTCTTCCAATTCATCAGCCAGTTTAAGAGCGGCCTGCATCGCACCTCCGCTACTTACTCCCATGAAGAGCCCCTCTTGTCTAGCCAATCTTTTCATTTGATAAACGGCCTCTTCCTCGCTTACATCTATAATTCTGTCTACTCTCTCAGGATCATATATTTCTGGTAAGAACTCGGGAGACCAACGTCTAATGCCAGGAATTCTTGAGCCTTCTTGCGGTTGAGTTCCTACAATGGTTACATCCGAACTCTGTTCTTTCAAGTATTTGGAGACTCCCATAATTGTCCCTGTAGTTCCCATGGCTGAAACGAAATGAGTAATCTTCTTATCAGTGTCTTTCCAAATTTCAGGTCCTGTGGTCAGGTAATGTATTTCTGGATTGGCTGGATTTCCAAATTGATTTAAAAGATGATACCCTTTTGTTTTAGCTAATTCTAGAGCTACTTCTCTAGAATGCTCAATGGTTCCTTCTGATGGGGTTAGAATTACCTCAGCTCCATATGCTTTCATCGTTTGTATTCTTTCTGCTGATGAATTTTCTGGCATTACCAAATGAATTTTCAATCCGGATATGGCAGCGATCATTGCTAATGCAATCCCAGTGTTTCCACTAGTAGCTTCCACCAACCCAACTCCCTTCTTTATCTGTCCCTTCTCTATAGCTCTTCTAATCATATTATAAGCCGCTCTATCTTTCACACTTCCTCCTGGGTTTTGCCCTTCCAGTTTGGCGAAAATTTTCACCTTTGGTCGATTATGAAGGTGCTTAATCTCTACTAGTGGAGTATTGCCTATTATTTTTTCAAGTTTCATTTCTGTTCTAGTTTTTTCTGTTTGGGGCTCTTGTAATACACTTTGGACCCTTCAGACACACTTTTCACCAACCATACATTTCCTCCAATAATGGAGTTATCTCCTATGAGTGTTTTGCCTCCTAGGATAGTCGCTCCTGCATAAATCACTACATTATTTCCAACTGTGGGATGTCTTTTGGTATTACTTGAATCCTTTGAAACGCTGAGAGCACCCAGCGTAACTCCTTGATAAATTTTTACATCTGCCCCTATCTCTGTGGTTTCACCAATCACAACTCCCGTTCCATGATCAATGCAAAAACGCAAGCCAATTTTTGCACTGGGATGAATGTCAATTCCTGTTTTTCCATGGGCATGTTCGGATATGATTCTTGGAATATTCGTCACTCCCAATCGATCTAAAACATGGGCAATTCTATGCGCACTCACTGCATAAAATGAGGGATATGCATACCTCACTTCTTCATGGCTTTTAGCTGCGGGGTCTCCCTCAAAAATTGCCTCTGCGTCCGCATCCAGTGCCCTTTTTATCTCAATCATTTGATTAAAAAAAGTAACTGCCAATGTCTTCGCATTCAAAGTTTGGTTGACATTCAGGAAATGTTCAAGCTCAATTTCCAGCCTCTCTATTTCCTCAATGAACTTGTTGAAGTCGGCTGAATTTCTTGAGTATTCTGGAACAACCAACGCCAGTACTTTCTCAAACCAAGAGATGATTTCTCTAGTATTCAAAAGGGCAGTTTTGCTCTTTAAGCTTTCAAATAATTCTATTCTAATTTCTTCTTTCATTTAAAATTTTGGGACAAAAAAAAAGCCTTCGATTTCGAAGGCTTTTTTGTATCTAAAAATTATATTTTTCTCTAACTTTTCACATACACTGAAGCCTTGCGGTTTTTTAAACAACAACACATACAGCAGCACATGTTTTGACTTCTAAGCATGGTGCAAAGATAAGGAAAGAAATTCGGTTACTCAGACAAAAAAAAATTCTCAACCAAACCCATTTGTGATTTCATCCAACTTAAAGTGATGATAAACAGTAGTTTACTTGTAAATAAAAATGGGGAATTAATTCTAATTTAGCCTTGAATAATTCCAATTTGGGTCTTAAAGATGACCACTTGGGATAATCTCTTGTTAAAAATTACGGTCTTTAGGGGTTAAAAAAGTAGGTTGTCAGTACTACAAAATAACCATTGATGACAACACACTAGACCATCCATTTTCTACTCAACATTTCCACATTATAATCACAACATAAACTCTTCCTCAAACTAGATTTGAGCACTCAGGAGTTTCATCCCATCCATAGAGTCATTTACAAATAGGTCATTACCAGCTCTTCTAAAATTGTTTTTAATTGATTATAAGCGATTGAATTCGCCTATGCTCTCTTATAAAGGAAACCGAAAGAGGAGATACAATTTAATTATCTCACCAGTAACTCATCAAAATAGAGTTTTGCAGGCTTATTATCTTCAAAGTATGGAGTTACGATAAGGGAAAAGTAATCCGTTTTCTTTAGAATTTTCTTCAGTTTAGGTTTTCCACTTAGTCTAATTAAGTTGCTCCAATATTCTTCTGTGTCTTTGAATTTGCCCAATGTATTGGTCGTCCTTATATGCACTTTTTCTCCATTTCTTAAATGCGCGTAGAGAATTATTTTCTTTGGAGGCAAAATCCCATTTTTCGTGCTGATCAGCGATAAAAGCTCTACCTCAGCTAATTTCTTATGATTGGTTTGAAATTGTAATTCTACTTGTTCCGCACTGTATATAGACCAGTCACTTTCTCTCAAACTAAAATCTCCTTTCTTCCCATCAATTAAATTTTGTTGATCACCCAAAAGATCAATAGACAAACCCGATCTATTGAATACTTTTATATAAGTCACGTCGCTATCTTCGTAATTTTCATGCGAAGTCTTGAACCTCAACGTTTGCGTTCTCCCCACATAAAAGTTTTTTTCGCTCTCTCTAAAAAAGACACTATTCCCATCTCCTATTTCTATCATCACTTTGGCTCCAGGATAATCACAGAATACCTCTACCTTAGTAGAGTCCATAAATAAAATCGAATCCACCCTTATGGTAGGGGCAGGGAGATCTTGTCCATAAAAATGGATAGAAATAAAAGAGAAAAGGCTAATGAGTATGATAATGAGGTGATTCATGTCATCGATTTAAACGTACGATCTGGTCAAATAGTTCCAAATACTTCCATTCAATTTTCAAACCAATGTAAACAGTTATCTTTGAACCAAAATCTATTGGATGTTAAAGTCGATGACAGGATATGGGAAAGCTGAAGCTACCCTAGGCAATAAAAAATTCACCGTGGAAATAAAATCTCTTAACAGCAAGCAACTTGACTTGTACGTGAAGATGCCCTCTGTCTATAAAGAAAAAGAACTCGGTCTTAGGTCATTCCTTGGAAAGGAATTAGAAAGGGGTAAGGTCGAGTTAAGTGTTTTCTACGACTCTACTGGCGAAGAAAAAAAGGTAGTTGTCAATAAACCACTAGTAGAGGCATACTACAGAGATTTTAAGGAAGCCGCTGAAAGTATAGGTCAAGAAAACGTGGATTACATGTCTCTGATCACTAGAATTCCTGATGTAATGAAGTCGGAAAAGGCTGAACTGGATATAGAAGAATGGAACGGAGTAATGGAGCTGGCTAGGAAAGCTTTAATTGGAATTCAAGACTATAGACTTGTAGAGGGTACGAAGCTCGAAAAAGATTTTGAAGAACGCATTAAGAACATCTTAGAGTTCCAAAAAGAAGTACAGGATCCGGTAGAAAAAAGAGTACAACGAATCAAAGATAAAATCAAGAACAATCTTGAAGAAGTAATAGATGTTGATAAGATTGACAGCAATCGATTCGAGCAAGAGCTCGTTTTCTACCTGGAGAAATTAGATATCTCTGAAGAAAACCAACGCTTGAAAAGCAATTGCGATTACTTTTTGGAAATCCTACGAAGCAATACTTCTGAAGGAAAAAAGCTTGGTTTCATTGCTCAAGAAATTGGACGAGAAATCAACACCATGGGGTCAAAGGCTAACGACGCTGATGTACAACGTTTAGTGGTGAAGATGAAAGATGAGTTGGAAAAAATTAAAGAACAGATTCTAAACGCTCTTTAGATAAAAATGGGGAAGGCAATTATATTTTCTGCTCCAAGTGGTGCTGGAAAAACAACCATTGTACAGCATCTATTGCAACGCAACCTAGGCTTGGAGTTTTCTATTTCTGCCACTACCAGAAAGAAGAGAGTGGTGGAACGTGCTGGGAA
Organism: Flavobacteriales bacterium; assembly: GCA_965224545.1. Classification (GTDB taxonomy): domain Bacteria; phylum Bacteroidota; class Bacteroidia; order Flavobacteriales_D; family Sanyastnellaceae; genus ASP10-05a. The sequence goes on from CBDCZM010000002.1 coordinate 529,145, forward strand.
AGATTATTTCTATTTGAGTATTTCCGAATTCTTAGAAAAAGTAGAAAACAACGAATTTTGCGAATGGGAAGAGGTCTATAAAGACAACTATTACGGCACATTAAAGGCTGAAATAGAACGCATTTGGAGTAATGGAAAAAGCGTCATTTTTGATGTGGATGTGATAGGAGGATTAAGCCTTAAAGAATATTTTGGAGATGCCGCTCTTGCCATTTTCGTTCAACCTCCATCGATAGGCAGTCTAAGAGAGCGTTTGGAAAAACGAGAGACAGAAACCCCTGAAAGTATAGCCCGACGAATTGGAAAAGCTGGTGAAGAATTAAAAAAAGCGTCAGACTTTGATTTCGTTCTGGTGAACGACGATTTAGAACAGGCGTTCTTAAGAGCGGAACAAGTAATTAAAGAATTCCTAAATAAGGATGAATAAACACATCGGTTTATTTTTCGGTTCATTTAATCCTGTCCATATAGGACATCTAATCATTGCGAATCATTTAGTAGAACATACCTCTGTAGATGAGGTGTGGCTAGTCGTAAGTCCGCACAACCCCTTCAAAGAGAAAAAATCATTACTGGCGGATATACACAGACTTTCTTTAGCGAGAATAGCTACTGAGTCCAACTCCATGATAAAAGCGTCTAATATCGAGTTTGATCTACCTCAACCTAGTTATACGGTTCAGACCTTGGCCTACCTGAAGGAGAAACATCCTCAAAATAAATTCTCTCTAATTATGGGAGAGGACAATCTTAGAGGGCTTCACAAATGGAAAAATGTTCAAGAAATCATTCATCATCATTCTATCTATGTCTATCCCCGCGTGAGGACTGTTCAAGAGGAAGGGAAAGAACTACCCACAAAACCCCACGAATCACTTGATGGTGCAGATTTCCAATTTGTAGATGGCCCCATTCTAAATATTTCAGCAAGCTTCATTCGAAAATCGATCAAGGAGGGAAAAAGTGTTTCCTACTTGCTTACTCCTGAAGTGGAAAAGTATGTGGAGGAGATGCACTTTTATAAGAGTTAATTCGCATTTATAAATAGTTGAACTTTCGTCCATATCGATCAACTACATTTACGCCACATTAAATTATAATATACCACTGCATGTTAGTCAAAACATTCGGGGCCACAGTTATTGGAATAGACGCGACCATTGTCACCGTAGAGGTAGACATTGGTAAAGGTGTTCAATATTTTCTTGTTGGTCTGCCAGACAATGCTGTACGAGAAAGTAAGCAACGTATTGAGGTAGCTATGAATAGTATTGGTCTAAAAATTCCCAGAAAGGGGATCACTATCAATATGGCTCCTGCGGATATTCGAAAAGAAGGTTCAGCCTATGACATGACCATTGCCATTGGCTTGCTAGCTGCTTCTAACCAAATCCCTTCTGAAGAGGTTCGTAATTATGTGATCATGGGAGAACTAAGCTTGGACGGTAACGTTCAGCCTTTGAAGGGTGTTTTACCTATCGCCATTGAAGCCAGAAAGCGGGGGTTTAAGGGGATGATTCTTCCTGAGGGGAATGCCAGAGAAGCAGCAATTGTTAGTGATTTGGATGTTTATGGAGTCAATAACATCGAAGAGGTTGTGGACTTTTTTAAAGGAGATGTTCAACTGAACCGAACACTTATAGACACCCGAGAAGAGTTCTTTTCACGGTTAGACGAGTCACTTGTTGATTTCTCAGATGTAAAGGGTCAGGAAAACATCAAACGCGCATTTGAAATAGCTGCAGCTGGAGGGCACAATGTCATCCTCATCGGACCTCCTGGAGCTGGTAAAACGATGTTGGCCAAACGGCTTCCAACTATCCTACCTCCCCTCAATTTGCACGAAGCTCTAGAAACAACCAAGATTCATTCTGTTGCAGGTAAGGTGAAGAGTGAAGATTCCTTGCTCGCCTTAAGACCATTCAGATCTCCTCATCACACTATTTCAGATGTGGCATTAGTTGGCGGAGGTAGCTTTCCTCAACCAGGGGAAATCTCTCTAGCTCATAACGGGGTTTTGTTTTTAGATGAACTTCCTGAATTTAAAAGAACGGTTTTGGAAGTCATGAGACAACCACTCGAAGATCGGTTGGTAACTATAAGTAGGGCAAAATTCTCTGTTGAATTTCCTGCTTCCTTCCAGCTAGTGGCAAGCATGAATCCTTGGGGTTGCAGACCCCAAAGTCCAAATTGTCCTGAAATCATCTTAAAGGGCCAACTACCAACGAATCCCGATTATCCAACTGAGTTGTTGACATGGGGAGACCATTTGAAGCAGAAACGGCTTGATGAGGGCTTATGCAAGACTGAGATAGCCCGACTTATGGGTACAAATGAATGGACGGTTCGTAATTGGGAAGAGAATAGGTTTGTGATTCGGATTAGTTCCTATCCGAGGATCATCTCATTCTTAGGCTATCATCCTTTCTCTGAAAATCCTGAAACTGTTGCTAATGTTGTGAGGATTCATAGAGAGAAAACGGGATTGTCTATAAAGAAGCTTGCCAAGAAAATTGGTGCTGATGAGGCTACGGTGAAGCGGTATGTGAAGAATGGCGGGAGTAAGTCTGAGAGGGTGAGGAAGAAGATGGAAAAGGAGATTCCAGAGCTTGAAAAGCATCCATTAAAGACAATATATCAAATGAATTGACTAATATATTGTATCACTTATGTATATTTACAATATGATTCAATCATTTATATCGTGGATTAAGAAATATGAAATACCTGAGCCGAAGCCTATATATAGCTGGGTGATGATTACTTTAACTGTCCTAAACACATTTATTTCTATCTATTTTCTTATATAAATCCTGTGGAGACTGTAGGATACTAATTCAGCTCAATTAAATCTGAATATTGATACATACCTTTGGAATTTTTCGAATAATACTGGTAATATTTAGCATATTCAATCCTATCATACGTTAGATTCAGCTCGATTGCGTTAAGTTTTTCACCAGTATCAGCAGTAACTACGGTATCAACTGCTATACAATAACTTTTTGTTTCTCTTTCCTCAAGAATCTGTTTCAATTCAAGAAAATATTCCTTTGCACTACCAGACCACTCTTGAAAGATGAGGGGGCGATATTCTGTACCATCGAGATAAAAGCTAACTGGAAAAAACTCACCCAATTCTTCCAAAATCTGCTTACTCTGATCAGAGCAAAGTTTTATTAATTTATACATAATATCAATGTTATTCATCATATTCTATTTCTTAAATGCAATCAGGACAGGCCTCAATAACTGCCCGTTGTCTTTTTCCCTCTTCATTTTTGACAGGTATAATTTCAGGAATTGGCATTTTAACCCTCAATGCATCCATTCCTAAAGGTGTGGGTGTAAGTTCCAGAGCCTTTGCTACCGATTCCAGAAATTGATGACCCATTTAGAGATCTGATTTCAAATATATTAAATGGGTCAATGAAAATTGGATTTAGTGGGTTAGTGTCATAGGATTTTACACTACTTTGTAGAATGAATAGCTAAGGTTGGTTTAGCTATAAAATAGCTACACAAACGACCTAAGTCTATAATCCAATCAATTTATATCTGTATTTAATGAAATGCTCAAGCGGATTTAAATTATGATACATTGTATATTTGCTGAGTAATAGGATATTTTGAAAAAAGCTGTTTATATAATTTTCTTTTTAATTGGTATTACTTCTTGTGCCCCAAGAACGAACCTTCTGAAAAAAGATGGAATTTCTATTAATTACCCATCTGAATGGGCTGTTAAGAATCTAGATAATTATATAGTGCTCGTTAGTGAGCCTCCCAAAAAGGAACTTTCTGTTATGACTACCTTCGATATTCAAAGGCATAGCGGTTATAGTGATCTGAATCGTTTTTTTAAAGATTATCAAAACAAAATGATTGAAAATGAAATTTTCAAAAATTTCAAAATCAAATCAAATCAAAATACTACTTTCAAGGGTTATAGTGCGATAAATTACCGTTGTACTGCAATTGTTCAAGCTATACCAATTGAGTGGGAGTCAATCATTTTTATTGCAAATGAAAAAGTTTATCAGCTCACAACAACCTCGTTAACCTATAAATTCAATTCGATCAAAAAGAAAACAGACGCTATATTTAAAAGCTTTGACTTTGTTGAATGAATTCAAACTGATTATCAAGATTAATCATGGTACTGATAAAATTGCCAAAATAATAAAGGATACGAAAGTAAATAAACTATATATAAACGTCCACTTCAGTTCTTTACTATACTTTTTGCTCTTATCATCTAACTCACTTACGGTCTTACTGTTAAATACAAAAAGAGGATTTACAACCCTGTCACCACGAAACTTAGATACTCCACCTAATCTTTTGTAGGCTTCTGGAGAATGTAATTTCAATGATTCTGTCAAACGAGCCAATAGAAAAATATAACTAGATAGTAAAAAAACCGCTGACACTAAGACAGAAACTGCGAAAATGCTAGCCCCATGTATTCCGATTTTTTTAGTAGTTGATAGTATACCTACTAAAGTAAAACTTAGAAAAACTATTAAGTTGGAGTATCTCATATTAAATCATAACCGTTCTTCAATTCCTTCAATTCCTTCTTCAATTCCTTCAATTATTTTTTCCCGTTCTTCAATTTTTTCGTCAATCTCTTTGGTAGCATCAGCTTCTTCAGCACATGTACAGTTATCAAGAATATTCTGTTTTTGTTCTTTTAGATCTTTAAGCTCTCCTTCGGTATATGCTTTAGTCTGCTTTAAGAGGTCCACCATTGTATTTGCGTTTGCTAGATCCGATAAAGGCTTTAATGTAGTAAATGTATAAAATGCAGCGGCCTCAGCTGGAAACAAAGAAGCGCCAACTCCTATTGCAATAGTGATACCATGATAACCAGAAGATTCTGTAGCTCCAATAGAGCCTACAACGAGCTCTCCTGCTCCAAACGCTCCTTCAATCCCGTCTCCTTCCGCAAGTTTTGCAGATGGCATAGAAGGGAAGTAAGTGATTGAAACTTGACTTGCAACAGAAATATTTGTCTCGAGCCCAACTCCTACCGCGCCATAACTATATACTCCATCTGGGCCAATAGCCACACCACCCTCTGACAATCCAGCTAACACAACTCCTGCAGTTACTTGTTTTCCAATTAATATGACTTCTAAGCCCTCTAGTTCAATTCCATCAATAATTCTGTTTTCGCTAAATGCATAAGTCGAGTTGTGTGTATAATCATCTGACAATGGATCAACATTGAAAAATCTTCCTATATCAGCTTGATGATTTCTCCATTTAAATTGGTCCCAGTTAAGGCCAAAATCTTGATGTGATTCTTGTCCTTGGAACTTGTATTGGTTGTTGGCACCAATTTGTTGCCAATTTGAATGCCCTTTGTGATCTAGACCATAAGGATAATAATCATTCAACTGTAAAACTTCAGTTTCTGGGTCAATTTCTCCGTTGCTATCCAAATCAGAATAGACAAGTCTAGTGTTTGATTGATGGTCAACATACTTATACTCATACTGATATTCAGTTAATCCTCCATTTTCAACTGGAACAGTTCTTCCATAACTATTTTGAATAAAGTTAATTTGAGAGTTTGTATAATGAAAGCTTCCTTCGTAATAAGAATTGTTTGCTTGATTATCTGCTGTGGTTACAATCTTATGACGTTTAATACCCTCAGAGTCATAGACAAACTCAACCTGATCTCCTGAAGTAAATAAGACAACTTCGGGTAAATTCATATGATTATATGAGATTGATACAATTCCTTTATTTTTATCTTCAACCATGTTTCCATTAGCGTCGTAAATATATTCTTCAACTAAATCGACACCATTTGTAAAATCAAAATGATTCTCACTTTCATATAAAGCGTTATCCTGAACAGACACGAGCTGATTCCCTTTATAAGAATAGGTTAGATCATCCATCAACTGAAATTGATCGGTGGTATTTGTAAATCCATTTCGCCTTAAGGCTTGGATATTTCCATTAGCGTCATACTCTAATCCAAATTCATTATAATGATTCAATTCAAGATTCCAACTGTTAGTCACATCATTAAATGCTTTATGAGTTGCACTTTTAAAACGATTTAAATCATCATATTTAAACCCGTAGGCTCTTTTAATATTATCAAGCCCATTCTTCCATTGAATCTCACTAATGTTTCCGTTATAAAGAGGGTCATTAGAGAAATTCTCAGAAGTGGTATTATATTTTATACACATTCCCCATAAGTCATTGTCATCGTTGTTGAAATAGACATTGCCCATTCTCTGAACAATATAGTCTCCAACACGAGATTTTAAAATCTCTTTTGTTCGTGTGTCGGTCACATTGAACTTCCTTAATTCTCCTTCTAGCTTTTGTTCAGCTTCTGCATATACTTGAGCTGTGGTCATTCCTGCTTCAATTTCAATATCGTTGAGGTCAAGCTCTATGTTTTGGCTTGAAAGAGCCAGTAAGCTCTCATAAACAGGATCATTTCCTGAGGCATCTGGTTCTTTGGTTTTCACATTTTGATCCCTTGTATCTGTCTTAGTAACAGTTTTTGTGTTCGTAGACTCCTTCTCCTTAACGGTAACTTCTCTATCAGCAACTATAGTTAGCTGAATTTGAAGTGTGCCATCATTGTGCACCTCATCTAGATTAAGCTTAATGGTTTTTAGCTCGGTTTTAATGTGGTCATAATTCACACCTTCAAAATCAGTAAAAAGATCATCATTTTCAAGATCACAATTGTTGATGTGTGTGAGCCATCCTCTTGGGTTATAGCTGAAGTCTACCGATTGGAGATAACTTCCCAAAACCTCAGAGTGGTAATTACTCTCAATTACTTGGCCAATTTCGTTATAATGGTTTTCCACCATTAATACGGGAGTCTGATCATTGAATTGACTATACGATTTCAAAAGTCTATTAGAATGATCGTACTCATTTCTTGATTTGATATGAACGTTTTCAAAATTTCCATCATTATCAGGATCACCTGTATGATATATGTTACTATGAACAACTTTTCCTGAGAAACTATAATAATTGTCAAGACGACTAAATCCATTTATATAATTAAAATTCAAAACTTGAATTTCTCTACCCTTTTTATCAAACCAACTTATTGATGAAACCCATGTCCCAGTTTTCGGGCCATTTAGAATTTTTGATTTTGTTCCTGTTAACGCCCCTACAGTTTTGAAATCTGGAGTATTGGAAAGACCTCCTGAAACTATTTCAAGAGCGAGTGCTTCTGTAGAGATAGCTTGATAGCTTAAGGATTGAAAGTTATAATCATTGGAGCCATCATAGTTAAAATCATAAGTGTCATAGTAGCTTACCGTTAATATGTCTAATCCAAGGTTAGGAAATGACAGATTAGTATACCCCTGAAGGCCCTGATAGTCTTGATTTGACCGAGTTTCCCATAATTGCGCAGAAGTCTGAATGTGATTATTAATCACCTCTCTATCGAGCGAGTAATTATATACGTTTGAGTTTAATAAACCACTCATTATTTCTCTACCATAAACATCATATTTATAATACAGATAGGTTCCGTTTAATCGGTGATTTCCATCTTGATTAAGTACAACTTGATCAAGTTCATTATAATAATACTCAACCCAATCTGATCCTGGGGTTTTCTTCCTAATCACTCTATTTCTCTCATCATATTCATAGATAAAAAGGTGTTGTTGAAAATCCTCAGTTGCTACGATTTCTGATAATTCTGCGTATGGCTGAAGTTCCAATGTCTGATATAAAATTTTAATTCCCTGCGGCTGAATTACATATCGAAGTCTTCCACTATTATCATATACAGAATATGTTTCTACCCAAGAATTATCAAGCTCTTTTCTTGACACAATTTCATTTCCAGAATATGCTGTGAATATTTGGGATTTTTGCCCATTTTCATCAATAATTTGACTACCAAGAAGTGCTCCAGAACTATAATATCGAGCAAACGTGAGTTCTCCATTAACGCCCGTTTTCCAATTTATAATTTCGTTTGACCCATTTACAACAACGTCACTTTTTGTCACTTCTCCATTTTGTAAATTCCATTGAGCACCAGGATTACTTTTTTCAAGAACACTTTTTGCTGGAGATTTATCTAATTTAATTTCGCTATATGCGTAACTGGTATGTGGCACTCGGTGGGCTGAATTATAAAAAATCTGCTGTCTACCTATAACACTAGAGACCATGTTTCCAGCGTTACCATTTGTAGCAAATGGCAGATATTGTTTGGTTTCATTCCCATTAGAGTCATATATAAAAGGTTGAATGACATCTTTCCCATTTGGAGATTGACCTTGGCTAATCTCTTGATGAACTCGTCCCAACCCATCAAAATATAAAATGCTAGAAGATGTCTCTTTCAAAAGAAGTAGATTCAAATCAGTCACATTTTGAACCTCAACTCTAGGAGTAATTGTTTGAACGTAGTTTTCATTATTGTTTTGGGCTTTACCCTGAAAACCCAAAAATAATAGACAAAGTATGGTAAATTTATAAACTTTCATGATTTCAGCTTATTGATGGTTGGTGTAGTTATAGTTTGTTAGTTGAAGAATATTTTGGTCATCATCTTTTAAGAGTATCAACCTATCAAAATCATCATACAGATATGAAGTGAGGTATCCAGAATTATTTGATATCGATGACAATCGACCTCTTTCATCATAGCTATATGTTGAAATGATCGAATCAGATGGGCGAAGTGAGATTGCATCTATTTGCAATGAACTGTTAGTTCCTGTTCCATATACATGGAAACGAAGACCAAGCGTTCCATTGTAGCCACTGTCTTCTTTTATTTTTTCAAGATCAATTTCTATTTCATACAAAACCCATTGACCATTTTGATACTGTATTGGTTTTGACTGCCATGCATCAACACCAGTTGGGAATACTGTGTGATCTTCTGTTTCTGGATTAAATGTTGAGATGACGAGTTGTGCACTATTCAAACTATAAGTAGACTCTTCGATCTTAACCCAAGCACTAGCGATGTATTTGTCTGATTGACCTTCAGGAACTATTTCAATAGACGGCCCCCATGCTGTTTCTCCATTAGAGGAACTTGGTATGAGTGCTTGCTTATTATTAAGCCTTCCATCTCCTAAATCGAAAACAGATGCTAAATTAATGTCATCAAGTGACCCCTCAGAGAAATCTGAATAGGCTATCTCAGAAGGCTTGGCATTCTGAAATTGTGCTAGTAGATCACCGGTAATTGTATTCCATACATACGACTTTAGCGGAGCTTTCGGACTTTTCTTGAACGAAAGGTGCCGTCCAATATCATTGTATTCTTCGAAGATTGCCGTTTCGTAGTAACTATATTCTTTCCACCAATTTCCATGTTCAGTCAATCGAGAAAGTTTTTCATCAAGTGTGCCTAAATTCAAATCTTGAGTCCTATTAAACGCATAACCTGCCTTTGGAACTGCTAATCCATTTTCCACGGAGTATTCAATAATATTTCCAGAAAGAAGTTGATAGTCGTTTACAAAGGCGGATTTTCGAAATGTCTGAATCTCAATAGGAAGGTTTCTACCTTCAGAATAGAGTTGCTTGAGTGCCTGTACCTTTGGGTCGACATAAACACCATTTACAATATTATGATCTTCCAGATCAAACTTAAAGTCATATACGTATTTGATTCTTTTTATTGTAGAAGTACCATCTTCATTGCTAAACTTGATAGTAATTGGGTTTGAATGACTGGATCCATAGCTGTACTCTACACTCTGACTAACTCCATACTCATTTTTCTCTCTGTTGGTTAAACATACTTTTTCATAGTCCATATAAATGGTTCCCCCTTCGTAGCCATAAGGAGGACAGTTGGATCCATCAGTACTGGTACAATATGATGGTACTCTTTTATGTGAAAAACTCTTTTTGAGAAGAAATTCATAATCATTGCTTTCATGTGAAATTAGGTTATTGCTTTCATCATATAAATAAGCATTCTTTGTTAAACCTCTTCTAAAATGCTTTGACCTCGCTGGATAGAACGGCCACTTATCAAACTGCCACAAATTAGGCAAACAACTATTAGATACATCTTCTTGATATACATCTACTCCTTCTACAAATTCTGTTTCTATGTCTGGCTGGTCTTCTGGGTTAGTGAACTCAGTCATAATATATCCGTTTCCGCTTCCAACACGTTTTTTTACTGATTTATATCCTATATGGCTCCCTTCCACGACTCCAAGTCCATTCGAACTATGTGCTAGACGCATTGGTTCTCCGTTCGGATATTCAGCAGAAGGTTGTCTACATAAATATGCAAGTTGTGGTAATCCGATAATTCTTCCTGTTGTTTCTCCTTGAGCATCTTCGTAGGTATAGACTGTTTCAATAGCACTGTTCGACTGGGATAATTTTGAGATATCTTTTGTCTTTTTGATTCTGAGTCCTCCTCCACTAAATTCAATTCCGAGATGAGTAAAGGTGTGCATTTCATATTCAAATTCAGTTGCCCCACCTGTTGGATAGTTTATTTTTTTAAGAGTATTTGCCTTCATAAACAGCTCATCACTGCTTCTATCAGCTCCTGAATAAACCTGAAGTGTAGGAATTCCACGGTCTAAAAACGAATATCGTTCTCCAACAGGACTGTCATAGAGATATATTTTGGGAATATATGAAGTAGCACTATTTCCGTTATAATACCCCCAAGCGTCTATTCTATATGAATCTCTCGCTGGTAATTGAACAATATCATCATAATATTCAAAAGAGTGAGATAATGGAGATTTTGACTGTCCTTCATGATTGAGTTCTTCGATACCGTCAAGCCTTAATCGCTTCATTTTATATGAATCTCCTGCATCGGGAAGAACCCAATAACTTTGATTAAATCTAAATGTTCTCGTTAATGTCCCATTTATATAAATATCCATCGAGGATATCTTCTTATCCCCATCAACATCCCATCGCTCTTCTGAATTAAAAATTGCATATCCGTTTGAAAAGGTAATTTTACTAAGAACTTTAGCGTCCCAATGTTTTGTTTGGGGAGCTAATGTTCCTCCTGTTGTAATATCAGTGTTTTGAATTGTTCCAGACTTTGTGCCACAAATAATGCAGTCATCATCCAAATGATCTGCCGTAGATCTTTCTGGGGCATCCTGTGTGTCCAGTAGATTAAATGACTTTTCAGACTCAATTTCGTCTAAGGTCTCATACTCCAGAGAAATTAATCCATAAACAGGGTGTTCTATTTCAGTCATATACCACGCACTTGTTCCAATAATTCTTTTGGCATCTGACCAGAAAGAAGCAAAACTTGATGTTTGTGGCGTACCATCCTCTTTATACAAATAATTCATATCAGTTTTAACTGATATTTCCTTAGCGGCGAACGTATACTGTATTCCGTCAGGCGTAGTTGCAGTAAAAGAATGCATTTCAACTTTTTCACAGTCCTCACCTTTTTCAGGAACATCACCAAAATATGTGTAGTTCAATTCTATCGTGAGATCATTAAGGCCACCGTTCACTATTTCATACTCATTCGTATGGTCTATATAGAAACTGCCTTGATATCCCGCAAAATTGTAGTAATACTTATCTGGCTGATCTTTAGTGTGATTGTCACTAGAGCCAACAGGAAGTATGTCATATCCACCAAACCATAAACCATCACTATATTTACATGAGCCATGATCTCCATAATTGTCAGGAACACCGTTAATCACTCTCGTTATAACTCCACCTGCATTAAGTGACCATCCAAGTCCAACTCGTGATGCTACATCTTTTACTTTAATACCACTCGCATTATACGATAGAGAAATTGGTAAAGACAAATTACCGCTTTCAATATTCCATATTGGAACAGAAATATTTGGAGTTCCTGTATACTCAGAAACAGGAACATTTCCATAAATACCAAGACTTGAAGCTTCTGGAGATGGGGGAATAAGATTGTCAAAGTTTAATGCGTCGTTAATTATCGATGCACTACGTTGTGTATCTATTTCATCGTTGTAATAGTCTTGAGAAAACGATGATCCAATTAGAAAAAGGTGAAAAATAATTACAAGTAAGGTTTCTCTTCTCATAGTTAAAAGGAGTTTAATATAAATTTACCAGTGAGCAGTGGAACTCACTAATTGCTTAACGCAAAGAAAGCGAATTTAGTCTGGAATTTCAAGAAATTTATCGACTATTTTCCTCTTTTCCTCCTCCGCATAATCTCAACCACCCTCTTCGCCAACTCTTCTTCCTTCGCTTCACTATCAAATTTCACCTTCACCTTAAACCCTCCAATTCTCTGTTCCTTCTCCTCGGGCTTTGAGATACTTCTGAGCCATGCTTGGAATTCTTGCTCTGAAAATACCTTAATGAGTGCCACCTGCTTTTCAGAAAATCGCTCAGATATTTTTTCCCTCATGCTATCTCTTTTCTTTTTATCTGGAGACAGAAAGACAACGTAGTCACTCTTGCCATCAATACACTTTTGAATATTCTCAAGCTCGTAGTCGAGGGTATTAGTAATCGACACCTCAACAGCAATTTTGGTGCTGTCATTCTCCAACAGGACATCAACTCTTCCTCCACCGAGTTTCTGCTCAAGTTCTGCTCTAAACCCGAGTGAATGAGCAAGCGTTTTGACTTGTTCTTGAATCTGTACATGGAGTCTCTTTTGCTGTTTCTCTACTTCTCCTTTGTGATAAGCCTGCTTGCTTTGAGTGAAGTCATCAAGCTCCTTGGTTGGCTCTTTTGGAGGAGGAGTTTCTTCTTTGATCTCTTTCTCTACCACTTGTGTATTGAGGTTGTAAAGTTCAAGGATAATCCTCTCAATCTCTTTTCTGTCATGAGAATACTTCTCTCTGGTATTGTCTTGTACCATTTCAAGTGACTCCCGAACCTTCTCAACCATCTGCGTCTTCATCGTACACTCATCTTGTGCTTTTCCGACTCTCAAGATTACATCACCAGTACCAAGATTCACAAAATCACTTGGCTCGAAATATGGGCTATTCTTCGCAAAAACTTGTGCGTCATCATCACCAAGCCGAAAGGTGGAGCGTATAAATGCATTAGAGAGCATGATTTCTCGCAATCCTGCCACTTTATTCATCTGAATCAGATTCTGACAGGCACAGGTAAGCCCCAAGCCATATTTCCGTATCCCTGTCAATATTCCAACAAAGGAAGATGAGATGAAGCTATGGAACTCGTCAACATAGAGATAATGAGGGTGACGCTCACTACTTGCTGTCCGCTGTCTTCCTAATGCTGCTTGATAGATCTTCGACAGCAAGAGTTTGCCAAGCATATTTGAATTATCCTCACCAATTTGCCCCTGAGAGAGTTTTGCTAAGAATATCTTTTTTGATTGCAGTAAGTCTGAAAAATCAAGTCCGTCTTTTATAGCCATCATGTTACGAATGATCTTCGGACGTAAGAATGTACCGAGCCTCGTTAAGATGGGAGCAACAGTGCCTTTGCGTAATTGTGGAAAGTCATTGAGCCAGTAGTTACGAATGATGGGGTCATAAATACTTGTAAGTACTTTTGTTCGGTACTCTTCATTCTGAAGGAAATGTTGAAGCTCAAGGAGTGTTCCGTTTTCTTTTCTCTCAAGGAAGACGGAAATAGCGTTGGCGAGGATGCTACTCATTTGATCTCCCCATGAGGTAGAGCTATCTTTAAAAACGGAGACAAGATCGGAACTTAAAATGATTTCTTCCTCTTGTGTTTGTGCTTGAAGAAGGTTAAAGCCAATGGGAAATTGAGTGTCTGATGGGTCAAAGAGAATGACATCTTTGAGCCTGTCTTCTGGGAGTCGTTTTAATATATCATCAATGAGATCACCATGTGGATCAAGAACGGAAAAACCATTTCCTTTGAGAGCGTCTTGAATGGCTAGAGAGACCAGATAGGTTGACTTTCCAACTCCTGTGCTTCCAATGACAAAGTGGTGGCGTAAGCGTTCTTTGTCACCGACAAATGCTTCTGTCTCAACTCCCTCATGACTGTTGATTCCAATTTTATAGAGACCATTCTTCAAGTGTTCAGGTAGTGGAACGGTTGTTAGTACGCTTGGTCTGAGTTTGGAAATGTGTGGCAGTATCTCTGGCACACGCACAAGAACACCAAGCTCATCTCCATTCATGAGGAAGCCTGGCCTATGGAAGGTTCGGTCTACAACATCAAAGAAGTGGTCTTCATAAGCCAACCCTTCGTTAGTTAATGGAATGAGCCTATTGGATTCATAGCGCTCTGTTACTCCCAAAGCTTGAATGCTTCTGACAGCTAAACCTATAACATCTCCATACTCTGGTGCGTCAATAACAGAGCGTATACGAACAGAGAAAAGAGGCTCGATAAACTTCTCTTCATACAATTCTATGGCAGTACTCCCATCACTATATATTCCATCAAGTCCACCTTCAAAGAGAACATCTGCCATAATTGGTGACCACTTAAATTCATTTCCTTGAAACTGAATTTGAAAGAGTATCTCTTCTCCCTCTATTAAATCATCAAGAAGAGAGAGAATGTTTAAGAGTGGTTCTGTTCCGAAGTTTCCAACTGTGGCAAGTGGACGAGTGACAACATTGTCGAGTCCGTAGTCAATAATGGCGAGTTCTCTTTCTTGTGAGAGTATGAGAGTTGGGTCAACGGTGCTTACCTGATTACCAAAGTAACCTCGAAGTGTTGCACCTAATGCTCTACCTTCTGATTCACAACAGACAAAGCGAAAGAGTATTTCATCAGCGTTTCCATGAATTTCAAAGGTGACTGGGTTTTCAGTTCCAGATAGTGTTGCTAAAAGTCCAAGCAGTGCATCATCCGAAAGGTTGAATTCATTGAGACTAATACCAAAGGCCACGAGCTCCTCTTCTACGAGGAACTCGTGTGCTTCTGGCTCGACCAATTCAAGGGTAGGTACTTTCTTTTTTCTTTCAAAGAGACGGAATCGTCCATCGTCAATGACAGGAGCTTTACCATATGACGGCTCTTGCGGAAGTGGCTCTATGTAGACTGGACAGTCGAATATATCCCAACCACGGAGACGGTTCTCCCATGATTCAAATACATGATACCTGTCCTCATCAATCATTGAGAGGCTCTAGGTCTCTTTTGAGTGGTGCTCTCATTTCTGGTTTGACTGCAATACTTTGTGGGATCGTGACACCAACACCATCGGTGAGTCGCTCCACCTCTGTTGTCACTGCGTCATGTATGAGAGTGAGTGCACTATATCGAGCGTCTGAGCGGTAGAATGTTTTCTCCATATACATTGTTCCGAAAATCTGATTCAGCACTGGAATTTTGAGAACAATCCATCTGAGAAGACTGATCTTCGGAACGATTCTACTTGAAAAGAAGTTTGACGTTCCAAAATGTCCAGCTGATATGTAAATACGGAAGTGTTTGACAGCCACACGGAGGTACTTTCTTTGTGGACTTATGAGGCTTCCTTCACGTTTCAGAACAATAGTGACTCCACGAAAGTCAGGGATATTCAGTGCCATCACTTTATTCGTAATACTTGAATAGAAATCGTCAGTGGAAGTCTTAAAGTCCTTTACAACGTGTTGCCATTCCTGAATACTTGATCCAGTGTATGGTACTTTGATTAAAATGAGAGGTACAATGAGGGCGGCGTAGATAAGGGTGGTAACCCAAAAAGCTGGGTATATACCCATTTCGTAGAGTAATCCTGAGAGCATTTAATTGAGGTTTTTGTGAGTTAGCGAGTTACAGAATTTTAGCCAAAGAGATTGTAGGAGAGTGTCCTACATTCCACAATCTCAAGATCAAAACTTACTGGAAAGAGCGGTTTTTGGCTGGTGTTTCCATATATCTTTAGAAACAATGTAGTTTATTCCGATAATGGAATTTTGGTTAAGGTAAATTTGGAAAGAGAGTCAGGGATGGCTCTCTTTTTCTTTTAACCAGTCTTACCCATCCTTAAAAGAAATGGGTAAGACGTTGGCGGTGCCTCTTAGCTGTGGAGTTACTTGTGTCTCCGAAGCCAAAGTAGATAACAGTTTTCAATGACAGTGCATTTTTCTTTGACTTCGTAATAGCTGGAATCGTAATACAAGCCGTCATATTCACAATGTTAGAAATATCAATTCATCTCCTAATCGAATTTATATATCCTATGCTTAACAGCATAGAGGACTATTCCTACTCTGCTCTTTAAATTACACTTTTTGAGTATTTTCATCCTATAATTATCAAGTGTTGTTATGCCTATCCCCATACGCTCCGCTATGTCCTTATACAGTAACTCAGAACAACACAGGACTACAAACTCTAATTCCCTCGCGGTGAGTTTTGGTATCTCTGGTTTCTCACTTAATGCATCTAGAGCAATCGCACCAGATAATTCATTGAAATAGAATCCGTGGTCAATAACAGACGAGATAGCTTCGATCATCTCTTTGATTGAAGTATCATTAGAAAGGTATCCTTGACACCCCAACTTAAGAGAATGATACACCGATAGGTGATCGCCTAAAGTACTCACAATCATAATTTTCAATGATTTACGACTTTTTTTCAGATTTCTAATAAGCTGTCCAAACCCACTTGATAGAGGTGATTTGAAATCTACAATCAGCGCTAAATCAATCTTTCTTCTTTTGATAATTTTCAGAGCTTCGTTACCACTATGAGCAGTGACGAGCGTATAGTTTTCTTCATTAAGCCTGAATGCTAGTAATTCAGAAACAAGAGTCTGGTTATCAATTAACAGAATGGTAGTCTTTCTCATTTACTTTAAATTGCTTGGGTAAAGGTATGAATCCATGAGATTCTACTATTGCGATAGTATTCACTTCTTCATACTCGTACTTTCCACGTAATACTATTCCAGTGAGAAAATTCCTTAGAATTTTCCTGTTATTCTTTTTACTTCTCTCGGCTGGAATGAATTAGAATTATCCTATGAAAATTTCATCAGGAATATTTACGTTAGTTTTTCTTTTGTTGTTTTTGATAAGTGACTCTATTTCTTTAATAGCTGATTTGATGTGTTTACAGTGTTTGGAAAGTTCTGAAAGCCAAGGGATAAGATTGCTTTTTTAATAATAAACAGCCGCTTGAAAGCGACTGTTTACCTATCCTTTATTCTCGTTCGTCTTGATCAAAGATGTACATAGAGGTGTCTGGTTGATGGAACATTGTTAGGAAACGTCCACCGTTGTCGGTCTCCTTAATGAATCCCACCTTGTACCAAACGCGCTTCGTTTCCCCGTTCTCTTCATAGTCACGGGATGAAAACACATTAAAATATTTCATGTGAGTTATACAGATCTAAGCTTATAGCTTTCCAGAGCATTAAGGTCAACCGACCTACGCAAAACGCGTTGCACCATTTAATGGCACTTCGTGGATTGAAAAACTCTCATATTCGCTATTGATCTGTATAACATTTTATAAAAAAGTGGAACATTCAAACTCAATCGTTACCGAAGCAATCTCTGGATAAGCATATACTAACATGAGGGTTAGATACTTGCAAACTTCCTTGCATTTTGTGGGGATTTCTTTATGATGTATACAAGAATATTTTTGAATTAATACTCGAATCCTAAAAAAATAGGTCGACTATTATTCATCTCACTCACCAACACAATATGCTTTCATCCCATTTGATCGAAAGGTATCGTGAATTATATAGAAAACATTATGGAATCAATATTTCAGCCGAGCGCGCTGAAGAGGAAGGTTTAGGGCTTGCTAATCTTCTGGATATTCTCCTTAAGTATAGCAATATAGAAGAGCTTGAATCTTCTGAGGATACAGTATAGTATCACCTCATTACTAGCTTAGGATATATTAAACTATGTACAAGACTATTCGTGCATTAAAATTCATCCTCTATGTTCGAAAATCCTCTCGTTCTGAGGATCGGCAAGCTGCTTCAATTGAGGATCAGATTACAGAAATGAAGGAAATTGCCAAGAGGAGAGGAATAGAAATAGTGGAAGTCATTATAGAGGCTCAATCAGCCAAAGAGCCAGGACGAAAAGAGTTTAACAGAATGATAAAGACAATTGAACAAGGCAAAGCAGATGGAATTATCTGCTGGAAACTTAATCGACTTGCCCGTAATCCTATTGATGGAGCACAGATCATCTGGCTTCTACAAACGGGGAAAATCAAGCAGATTGTGACCTATTCTGGAGATCATTTTCCAGAGGATAACAATATCATTCTTAACGTGAAGTTTGGAATGGCTACTCAGTATGTTAAGGAACTTTCTTCTGATGTGAGGCGAGGGAATAGGAATAAGGCGCAGCGAGGGTGGTTTCCGGGAGCTATCCCTCCTGGCTATTTACATCGTTCTCCGAAAAAGTATGAAAATGTTGTGGAAGAGATTATTGTGGATTCAGTTAATGGGCCGATTATGAAAAAGATTTGGAGAAAGGCTGCTACTTGCAAGTATTCTGTGTCGGAGCTTCACACCATAGCGGTTAAAGAAGGGCTTTTGAGTAAGTACGGCAAACCAGTCAGTCGTTCAAGCTTCTATCGATATTTACGAAATGAGTTCTACTGCGGGTATTATGTGTACACAGACAAGTATGGGGTGAGAATCCGAAAGAAAGGACAACATAAACCATTAGTATCAGAGGCTCAGTTCAACATGGTACAAGAGCATATTAATACGAGAAGTTTTCCACGTCAGACAGTGTCAAAGGATACTGCTTTTAGAGAGCTCTTGTCATGTGGAAGTTGTGGGAAGTCAATCACAGTCGAACAAAAGAAACGAATCTATTGTCCAAAATGTAAAAAGAAACAATCCGTTCAGAACAAAGATGCCTGTCCAGGATGCCAGACGAAGCTCACAGAACTTGGTGATGTTTCAGTTTATGAGAAGATATATTTCCGCTGTGCTGCACGAAGCAGAGGGTGTAAGGAGCCTTCTCTGAACCTTGATGAAATGACCAAGGAAATTAATAGTGGATTTAAGCAACTTCAAATGCCAGAGGGCTTTATGGATTGTACCCTTGATATATTACATGAAATTAAATTAAGAGAGATTGAGGAAGGGAAAAACCTGAGAGTGAACTACAAGCGGCAGAGGACAAAGTATACAGACGAACTTAAATCTCTACGCTTGTATGCTGCCAAGGTAAACATGCAGCCAGATGCCTACAAAGAGCTTGAACTGGAGTTACAAGAGAAATTACAAAAGCTTGAGATCCGTTCTGATAATTCTACGTTTTACAAACTACTTTCTGATTTGGAAAAGAGAGTTTTACTCCTGCCAAAGATTGAAATAGATTTTAAAGAAGCAGTAAAACATGAAAAAACCCAGATACTTAAATCTGTTTGTTCGAACCCCATGATTACCCAGAAAAAGCTATATATACATGCATATCCTCCTCTTTTAAGTCTTTCAGAGGGACTTAAAAGATTAAAGAGGAAATATCCTATGTTCGAACCCCTCAATGGGTTAAAACAGCCTTTAGATATGGGGGTTATTGAAGAAAGGGATCGCATTGTATCCCATGTGCGGGCACAGTTAGAAAATGTTATATACTTCTTATGAAAAGCCAATTTTTAACTTTTCTTGTTACATGAGTTTTCCAAGAATCAATGAATCGTTTGGGGTGACCTTGATAAGGTTCGACTCTTATTTATTAGTCAACAAGTGTTCCAGGCATTAAACACTTCCATTTTTTTAACTAATTTCAGTTGACTTTACCATGTAGATTGACACTTTTTTGCTAAAGTTCGATTGGCGTTTATTGAATATAATCAAGCGCAAGCGACAAAACTGGATATTAATCAGTCATGTTTACTAGGTAATTTGTCTTAAATCTGTATAAGAGACCACATCATCACAAGTGTGTTAATTTTCTGTGAAATAGGCCTATAATTACTTTTTATGTTCTTCAAGTAGAATTTGTTGTGCTAAATTGTTTATCGGCTTTAAACCAATCACTTATGCCTAAGGCGCACAAACATATTTTCAAACTTTTGTCTATAGGATGGGTGTCTAAAAATTGGTTTCATGCTATAAAGGGTTCAAAAGTAAATATCATGAAGAATAAGATCCGAAATTTTTTAAAAATTGTAATCGCAGTCGTCTGTTTTATTATAGGAGTGTACGTAATATGTATGAAAATATTACATTAACTGCTCTAAGTCGTCCCTATGGGCGGCTTTTTTTGTCTTGAGCCTTTAGACAGTAAACTACTAAGTACCCCAGAATTAGCAGAGCACTCATACTTAACATAGAAAGCTTATATGACCTGTTTTCCCATTCAGTACTTAAGAAAACAAACGGGATGGACCATATCAAGGGTCCAATTATTCCTGAAACTTTTTCAACGCCAGCAAGAATTCCAAATGTTGAAGAGATATCTTCTTGATTAGTCTCATGCAGTACATTTGTTCTAATAGCCGCTTCCAAGCTTCCATAACTGAACCCGGCCATTAAAAACGAAATCCATAGATATGGGCCTGAAAATAAAGTCATTATTACAGCACATGATAGCACTAACGCAAATATTCCAATTGATTTTCGAGAGTTTGATTTTGTAATTTTCCTTGAGCTATATAGCCCACCAAATGCTGCAGAGATGAGAATTAATAAAAAAGCAATTGCTTGGGTCTTATCTACCATGTCATGAACTTCTCCAAGAAATGGAGGAAGATTCTTTTGTATGGTAATCATAGAATCAAATATCAAAAAATAAGCAACAAGCAGTATTCCGACTTTTTTGTACGCACCAAAGAATGATTTAAAAGTAGTTTCTTCTTTTGCTTTGAGTCTGATCTTGGTTTGAATGCCAGAAAAGTCCAATTTCCTGATAGCAATAAAAGAACAAATTCCGAATAGAAGTCCCGACGCTAAAATGGCTATTTGTCTTCCAAAATCATCAAAAAGTATAATTATTGGGATTGAGAATAATATTCCAAAAATGGACCCAGTCCAGTTGGCAAACGACCCTAACCCAGAAAGCCTGCTTTGCTGATTTGAAGGAAATGCATACCCTAGAAAAATGTTGTGTGCGATTCTAGAAACTTGAAATGAAATTAGAAAGACTATATATGCAATACTAACGAAGTAGATTAATAAATCACTTCTTAAAAAGACTGATGCCATAATTAGACTTGTTACAGCTGCCACACTTATGATGGTAGATAAGATAAGAGATCTTTTTAAGCCATATCTACTAACAGTTATTCCAGTAATCGGACCGAGTAAGAATATAACCAATCCTGAAAACGCTAATAAAAGATTAAAGTGTAAGGAACCTGCTTGGAGGTCTTCTATAAACCATAGAGAAAAATAAATACCCCCTATAACTGCTACAATAGAATTCCCAAAGTCATAAAGCAACCACCCAAATGACGATCGATCGATTTTCATTTTATAAATTTAAAAGATTATTGATGCTTTTATACTACAAGACTTTAATACCCATGTCAATGTTTTCTTTCTCTACGAATTGAATCTTATTATGCATTGAGATCATGCTCCGTTGTGTTGCTTGAAGACTCTGCATTTGTTGTTGGTTCAGTTTGATTTTCAACTTTTTTTGAACTTTTCAATAACTCCTCATCAGATTTGGGTGGTTCAGTACCAGTGTTTCCTGAAGGAATTTGCCTTTGTTGAAGATTGGTCCATGTTTGATGATTTGGAGCAGTAATTATTGTCACTATGAATTGAATAATAAAAATTATCAGATAGATCAAATCATTTCCACTACCCTTCGTTTCGTTAAAAAAAGCAAGATTAGTGGTTACGCTTTTTTTATTCTCGAATGCAACATTGTGCTCTCCTTCGAACTGGATTAATACATGAAGCGAGTCATTTTGGTGTGAAACAAAGACACTATCCATAAAATTAGTTGTTTGCTGACTATCTACATTTAAATCAGCAACGGTATCAGTTAATTTGTTAAAATGAGACTCTGGAATCCTAGTATAAAGAATATTAATTATAAAACTGGCTAATAAAAGGGCACCTGTTGCCACTACTACCCAATTCTTAGTTCCATATATATGGACAACAATCCCAATAATATAAATGTAAGACATAGTGAATACACTAGATCTGGGGCCTCCAGAATACATAACCAAAAAGTGTAGATACAAGAACAACCCGAGGACTTGAATCGTTAACAAAAAGCTTCTTGCTTTCTTATGCCATGCGATTTCTTTCTTTCTATTCATATGGGCTGCATATAAAGAAATAGTAAAGATTGCTAGCAATAACCCTGAGATGTAAAAGTACTCTTTTTCACATACCAATAGATTTTGACAATGATCCTCAAAGATCAAAAATATGAATGAGGGTAACAGTCCTCCCAATAGGATTCCAAAAAGTTGAAGCCTAGAAAACTCCACTTTTTCTAATTCAGTTGAGCTCAACATCTAGTTTAGAAGTAAGATAAAATTTGAGGTATTTTGTTTTTTAGAGAATTTATTTTATCCAAGAATTCTCTATCCGTTGATATTTTTTCATCACTGAACATGGACGTCAGCGAAAAGCTCCAAGAATTAATCAACTGGTCCGAAATTTGCGGGTGAATAAGGGATAATATTTCTTGAACAGCTACCAATCTTTCTTTGATAAAAAACTCAACATTTGAAACAAACGAAACTTCTCTCAATGTTTCACTTTTGACACTCATTTTCCACAGAGAAGTGAGGGGTGTGTCAATGCCAGACTCTAAATCAGACTTTAAATCTACTAGATCGTCTAATAATTGAATTAACGAAGCTAATTCCAAGAATACTTTTCGAGAATTTGCTTCAGAATCCAGAAATCTTTGGAATAACCTGTTAAATAGAGGATATAAATAATCAAGAGTACTTGAACAAATAGCTGTTGTAGAATTTAAACTATAAATGCTGGCTCGCTGTTTTTGGTTATATCTCAAGCTTTTTTCAACCATATCTTGAGTTTCAGCTTTTAGAGCCTCAAGGTCTTCAACCTCAACCTTTTCCAAATTCTCCAGACACTTTTCAACTTCTAAATTAATCCATTTAGAAGTTGACAATGAAGTGATTTTTTGACCCTTTAAATCTATCAATGAATCAACCTTTTTAGCAAGATTGTCAAGCTTCAGTAAGCTGTCTATTAGAGCTTCATCAGATTCTGTTTGAATCAACTGGAATCTGAAGAACAAAAAATCAAAAAGCATCTGTGAATTAATAGGCTTGTCATTTTCAATGACCTTGGTGTTTAATTTGACGTTTTTCAAGTCCTTTTGTTTTTCGTGTACTGGCACATACAATTATGTATTGGTAAAGCTAACAAATTTTATTGTTATTCTACAAGATTGATTGAAATCCTGATTTACTTTCTCAAGTATTTCAGGATTCAATTAAAATTCTTATTAGACTTTATGGAGAAAGTTCTGACAAAGAAACCCATCCGCCATTATCTCAAGCAACTATGGTTAAATCCATAGTGAATTTGATTTCCGAAAATTTGAGGAATCGGAAAATGATTGAATTAACTAATCGATCTGACGGTTCTAATACGTTTTTTCCTTTTAGAAAATTTTATGCCTATTTAATCAAAAAAGGGGAGATATTTCTATCTCGATATGTCCTTGCACCCAGTAAGATCAAGTCATTCTTTTTAGAATGATAATTCTGACATTAGAAGAAATTACTCATAGAACCCCTGCATATAAAAGCTACCTTCCTCTGTAAATTCAACATCTGAGTAAAATCCATTATATCCATGAAACTTTTCACTTTGAGTAGCATGTTCTTCCAATCCGAAAAAAGTGATTTTTATTGTTCCCTCACTTTCATCCTTAAAAGGCTTCACATCGATACCAAATTGTCTATACAAATCAATAAATTTTTCTAAATCAGTCATAGATTAAGTATTTGAATCTAAAGATTCAATTTTGAATTATTATTAATTGGCTCCTTTACATAAGCTAACTATTCTAATATATCATACAAAATGTACTCTGTCATAGACGACCATGTTAAATCTAGATGTGCTTTATAAGTTGCAAGATTGCGTTTGAGAAACTTCACTTCGTTAGTTCCACAAACGCAACCTTGGCAGGGAGACCCTGCACCCCATAATGTCAAAAAGAAAGATTATCTATTGAATTTCAGGGTAATTCATAGCTCTGAAATCAAGGAAGAAAACTCTATCAAAAGCCACTTATTATCGACTTTCTTGGCATGCTTTGGAATATGGCTTCACTTAATTTTTAAGAGACTCCTTATTTTAGAAAAATCACCATTTGACATCCCTTTACTTTCAAAAAGTTCCAAATCTTCTTCAATAATATCTACCCATTTTCTTCCGTCAGGAAGTCTCTCTTTCCGTCTGTAATACAAAAAAGTCTTCTTTGCCTCTGCGTAGTTATTATTCAATAAGTGATATAGCCCAAGATTGCCCCGTAAGTACATATTGTCTCTATCCTCAGCAAGCCCTTTTTTCAGGTAATCTCCCGTAGATTCCATGTCTTTAATGAGCAGTGACCACCAAGCAAGCGTATTGTAGTAATTAGCTGTTTTCTTTGACCCAAGTTTCGACTTAACATCGCTTTGGGTATTAATTTTCCTAACTGCAGAGTCAAGAATGATTTGTGCCTGTTGGTATTCTCCTAACTCCGAAGTAGCACGTGATTCTTTAATCAACCCTGATATTTCTTCTATTCTTCGTTTAAAATCAACTTTCTTCCGTGCCTGCTCTTCCATATATCTCCTTTCGGCGTCTCTTAAGGCCAAGTTATTAGTTGATTCATGGCATGTATCAAATAGAGATGTTAGGAGAGATTCTTTGCTGTTTTCAGAAACATTACTGTATTGACTTGGAGTGTATTCAGCAGTTATCTTTTTAGATAGACAATTACAAACTTCATTTTTTCCATCTCCATTCGTTTTAAATCTCTTGAGACAATTACTCCTTAGAATAGCCATGTTTTCTACTGTCCATTCATCAACATAAACTTCTTTTTGTACTATGGCTACGACTTCTATAAAAACATTTAGTCCATTTAATTCACTTGGGTTTTTAAGACCGATGAAAACTCTTCCTGAGGTAATATCATCCACTTGAACTATTGCTTGTTTTGTATTCATTGTGGAACCCTCTTGGACAAAATAAAAATTGCCGCCATTATTATCCCATTTCTCTCTAAAGGCCTGTTCATTATTAGAACGTAGTAGATAGATATCTGCGCTTGCCGAGCCTTCTGGAATTTCAACTTCTGATAGTATTTTGGCTGTGCTTCCAGATTGATCTATAAGTAAAGAAGAAAGCTGAATAGCAAGATTCAAGTTCTTCACACCACTCTTTCCCTCTATCGTGGAAAAGCTATAGAACCATTTACTTGTATTCTTCGGAAGATCCACAGGTATTGTGATTCTTGACTTTCCTCCTACAGTTTCTGCTCGAACACCACCATTAAGATATATTGACCTCTGTTCAACAAGAGTGACGGCTTCTGTTATATTTTTATAAGACTGGGCATAGCTAGAAATAGAAAAACTCAAAATGAATATTAAAATGCAGACACAATTTCTCATTCGGTTAGAATTAAAGTTATGACTTGTAAAAATATAAACTTATCTGATAATGAGTTATTTATTATCTGCAAGATTGCACTCTTCATGAAAAGTCATTTGAGTGCGATCTTGGCAGGGGAATCCCCTGCACCCCGTTTAATCTCCAGCAGTAGAGCTGTTCGGATAAAAGATTGGTATCCATAATCTGAATCTATATCATATAGTTCAGCAACAATCGTACTATCCCATCCACTTACTTTAAGAAATTTCTCAATTGCCATTCCATGCAATTTGGTAATACCACTGATATCATAGATAAAATTCTTTCAGAAAGCTCACCTCCATAATTTCCCTCCACCACAAAGATATCCCTCAAGCTCACTCACGCAAGGCCAAGCCTTTCAGGTTCCCGAACATTTCTCCCAACAAGGAGAAATAACCGCTGAAGCCTTGCTTTTCCTCCATGCGGCATGAAGAGGTGGTGTAGGCTTGTCAAAGAGGTGAGCTACATAACTTAAATAATTTTAGATATGGCTGTAACAGCAGTAAAACCAACAAAAAATGGAGTAGAAAAGAAGACTCCAAGTACAAAAGAGGTAAAGATTGCACCTCACATTAAAACACTTCAAGAGAAAGTAGAACGATTTGAGAAGCTCAAAGGGCTCAATAGTAAACGCGAACGACTAGCAACAACGCTTCTTGATTTGAATAAGTTTTCCTACAATCAGGACTTTTCTCCAGCATTTACGCTTCAGGATGGTAGTGGACAAAGTTTCAAAACGAGTAATACCGATTTACTGCAAATTGTGGTAAAAGCTCTGAAAGAAACTCTTGATGGAAGAAAACAAACAGTGGAACAAGAGATGTTAGCTTTTGAATTCTAATTCATAGTAACTCTATTTTGAAAGCCTCTGGGAGTTCTCAGGGGCTTTTTGATATAAAAAACCTAGCTGACGTTTCAGCTAGGAAAATCTCGTCTTGACTCTCCACTTAATTATGATTCAATGAATCAGAGTCATGGATTTTTTTACTATGTACTAGTCTACCGTGCAATTCCCACCAATCCCTGCTGCCAGCGACTGCTGGCAAAGCTCATTCGCTTCATCCTCGGTGACTCCACCATAGTTATACACGGTTGGTGTTGTTCCACTGGCATAGGTACAAGTACATGTCCAGTCTCTTTTACATCCATTTGCTAGAACTACAGTGCTTACAAGTGCTATTACAACATATTTGATTTTCATTTTTCTTGACTATTAAAAGGTTATTATTCCGACGAATTTGAGAGAGCGACAATGATTCCATAGACAAGCAATGTCCCTCCCAATCCTGACAAAACAGAGGTTCCAACTCCTGGGTTTTCTGTAATAAATGGAACAGCAGAAAGAGCGAGTCCTCCAATGATTAATACTCCCGCAGGAATACCCTCATCTTCATTAAGAATCTTTGGAGATACCACCTCGTTCGGATTAAACTTTAAGAAGCTTGATCTAAGTTGGAATTGTCTCTCTTGAAACAAAGATGCTTCAGGAGCTCTTTGAGCATTCATAGTGCATACTCCTGTAAGTACTATGGTTAGTATGATTACTATTTCTTTCATTTTACTTTGTTTTTAGTTGTTCGAGGAATTGTGTGTTGGAAAATTGAGCTTCAAGCTTCTCTGAAAGTTCATTACCGATCTTTTTTACAGTGCTGTCTAGTATATCAGTAACACCTGCGATATCTTCTTTCAGAAGTACTACTTCAAACATTGGGTATGTGGAAGTCTCTGTGCTTTTGACATTCACTGTTACTTCATCCAGTTCAAGCTCTATTCTTTGAAGAAGATTCTGTGTCTTGGGATCACGAACGATTATGAATACCACAGGAGTAATATCGACTTCACCACTATAGCTATACTTAAAAGTAAATCCTCCTCCCAGCGGATTATATCCCGTCTTTTTCTTCTTTTTAACTCGGCTATAGTCGTAGACTAGGTCCACATCAAACTGAAGCTGAACGTGGGCTACATCTTTTTGAGATTGTGGGATATGAGTTGCCTTTTTGTGTGAGCCAACAATCTCAGTGTGAATGAGGGCTGATTCCTCCAAAGCCTCTGTCG
The DNA here is from genome assembly GCA_965224545.1 of Flavobacteriales bacterium. Taxonomy (GTDB): domain Bacteria; phylum Bacteroidota; class Bacteroidia; order Flavobacteriales_D; family Sanyastnellaceae; genus ASP10-05a. The sequence continues at coordinate 556,731 of CBDCZM010000002.1, forward strand.
CCATGTCGCGGAAGTCATAGCTAAATGGAAATTCATCATCAACCGTATTAAGTTCCTCTGTTATAGCATCAATGAGAATGACTTTTGGTTTTGGATCAACTTTCCACGGTTTATTGGGTGGAGCAACAGCTCCACAGAAAAGCATACCAACAACAGGTAGGCTTAGTAGTAAAGAATACATTTAAAAATGGTTTGGGGACAGGAGTTCCGACTGGCCTGTTACTTAAAAAGCAAGCGTGGAACTCAACTTACTTGCGGCGGAGGCACTGGTATGCCCAAACAACGGAATAAGAGAGCCCACGCCTATACAGACGCGCTCTACTTACATTCCCGTTGTTTTAAAAATTACCAGTTTTCCGCCAACAGAACGAAGCTACGCTTACGTTAATTCGATATGTATGAATAGGTAAAAGTAGAGAATTTGAATGCACAAAAGAAAAAGCCGATCACAAATAGATCGGCTTTGAACTAGTGTAGCCCCTCATCAGAAAATGAGAAATACTTGTTTCGAGAAAAGATGATGTTGTCCAAGAGAGTAATATCATGGACTTCACAAAGCGCTTTTACTTTTTTGTGTAGTATGATGTCCTGACGGCTTGGTTTCATATTCTGGCTCGGATGATTATGGCCAAGAATTATTCTTAAAGCATTGACTTTTAAAGCTATAATTATCAAGTGTCGTATGTCGATCACGCAAGCATTAACAGATCCTTGGCCTAGATTATAGACTACTAAAAGATGCCCTGCTGTATCGCAGTATATGACACGCATTTCTTCTTTTAGATCAATGACACCATTATCCATATCATCACGAAAGACTTCAAATGCATCTCGTGAAGTTAGAATCTTTTTCTCGGATCGATTCTCGTTGATATAGCTCACTTTGATTTGAGGGACGTTATTAAGTTGTTCTTCCATTGTTTAATTGATTTTAGGAGTTTTTGAAATTCGTAATCTCAGTATATCATCGTTCTCTATTACGTTCAAGTGTTTGGGATTTCTCTCTTTGTTTTTCGATTGATAAAGAATGAAAAGGAAATTTCCACTTTCCTATTCTTACTCCAAGAACCTTTCCTCTCCTTGAATACAGCTTGTATCCTCTTTTTTCTAGGAGCCGATGCAACTCTTCTTCGTTTGAAGCACGGGTTTGGAGTCTAAGAAATTCTTGTGTAAGCTCTTTTTTCTGAGGTTTTTGCTCAATTCGAGTATCTTTTTTTATTCCTCTACCATGCTTTACAATTGAATGGCTGAGTTCTGGATACTTCTGTCTTTGCCAGGTTTGAAGTCGAATTTTAAAGTCGGCAAATTCTTTTTTAGATAACCTCAAACTCTTTCCGCTGAGGTATTCTAGTGGACTTCCACAGAGATGAAAATGGAGGTGATTATCATGGATATGAGGAATGACGATGTACATACCATTAGAATTGCGCTCTTGAATATATTTCTCAGCAATATCATAGAGTTTTTCATGGGTGAGATGCTTTGAGTCTCGCTTATGAAATGAAACTATCTCATGTATGACCTTGGTGGAATTCTTTTGAAGTCGCTTGCGGTGCTTCTCATTTGCCTGAAATTCATGCACCCAATCTTCAACCTTCTCTCCTTGGATGTTATGGGTTACTACAAAGGGGATGTTTTCAGGATTCGTTCGTCCTTTGTCATGGAGGAGATACTGAAGGAGTTGCTTAAAGGACTTTGTTTTTCTAGGTTTACTCTTAATGATCATCTTTTCTTTGGAGATCTGAGAGTAGAGATTCTGTTTTTTTCAGTCGACTTTCTATTCTCTCATAGCGCTCTTTTGAAGCGCTTCCAATGGGAAAATTTCGGAGAAGGTTCTTAATGTCACTTTGGATAATATTGATGGCCTGTCTGAGTTCAGTAACAGCAGGATTTGTTACAAAGACCTCCTTGTTTTCTGCAATAAGGCGCTTGAGTAATTGTTGAACTGTCAATTCGGTGCTTTCTGCTAAAAGCCTCAAACGTTCATATTCATCTCTAGTAAACTGGATTGCAACTTGAGCTTTCTGTTTTCGATAAAGCTTGAGATAGTGCCTATTATACAGTCGATAATATTCTTTTTTGGTAGCCTTAATCTGTTCATCTGTGCCATGTTCTAAGATCCCTTCTTCCTCTAGATATTGCCAAATACTTGCATAGGGAAAGTCGCTAGACTCCATACTCTTGAAGTTCGAGTATTGGTAGTTGGACAGATTCGAGTGTTCTGCTTGTAACTGTCCGTATCTCTGGTGTTTTCTTGAAGCGCCTTCGAGTAAAGAATGGAAAGAGTTTTATGAGTACTGGCTTGGTATTTCCTGAAATTACAAGAGCTCTGTTATTGGAGATTTGACGTATTTCATCATGAGTAAGGAGTGGCCTCTTTTGCGTAAATCCATCATTATTGACATATTCATAATCACCGAGGAGATACTCCAATTCTTTTGCTGCTTGGGTGTTTTGTCCTGAATAGAAGACTTTTGTTAAGCAGTTACTCATAATGCTCTCGCTCCCTATTTTTCCATAAATGGTTTCTAGTTGCGCATGATTCTGGAGTGCCAGAAGAATACCAACTCTATATTTTCTCAGATTGGCAAGAGCAAGTGGGAGCGTTGGGCATGTTAATGATGAGGCTTCATCTAAAAGTAGGAATACATCACCATTTTCTTTAGTTGGCAGCTCTGATAAAAGCTGTGAAAACAAGACTTCAAAAAAGAGACTCGTCAAAGGTGCATAGTAATGTTGATCGGATATGGAGTTTTGAATGAAAATCGCCGTTTTCTCTTTTCGGATTCTTTTCAAATTCATTGAGTCGACCCCAGTGACAAGCTGTATGTCATCATCTGTCATAAATTGAAGTGTTGCTTTACAAGTTGCAAGAACTCCGCTTACTACTTTTTCATCATAATTTAAGAATGCCAAATACTCATCTAGGAGATTTTGATCTTCAGTTGACTTTATATACTCAGTAACTTGATTATGATTGAGCCCCATTTTTGTTAGGAGATGCACAAGGTTGAGTAGATTCTGAAAGCGAACTGGCCCATGCTTCAATGCACGCATGAAGATAGAAAGAAGTGATACAGCAAGCTGATCCCAAAAGGGTTCATTCTTGTTCTGATTTGTTGCTCTGATTAAAGTTGCAGCTGATTTGTGGATTTCAGAGCTTGACGAGATGTATGATAGGAAATTAAAGGAGTTTGAAGCTTTAGGTTGAGCAGGATTAAACACTTTTATACTAAACCCTCTTTCTCGGAGTGACAAGGCAGTTTTGGTAAGGAGTTCTCCTGATGGATCATGGATGACCATTGAATCAGTCATTGAAAGAATCGAAGGAATGAGACAAGTAGTGCTTTTTCCCGTTCCAGTACTCCCGATGATAACAGCATTTTGATAGGAGTGTTTTTTTGAGAGTGAATGCTTACCATTGAGCATAAATCCGCTACCACGCTTAGAAAGAAGCGTTTTTGATGATGCAAACTTAGCTGAATATGCATGACTCTTTTGTGGGAAGAGCGATTCTAAAAATTTCTCTGCTAAAGAAATTGGGTTGAACATAGTTTGATAGAGTGAAGTAATAAAGGGAGGTTACCATTGTTCGAAAATGGTATTCTCTACAGTTATTCCAAGTGGTTGATAGATGGTTTTGTAGACATTAAATAGTTCTAGAAACTTGAGACTTTCAGATCTTGTTTTTGGGCTGTAGATGAATTCGATGGTTAAGCTGCTGGCGAATTGAGGCTCTTGAATTTTCAGGAAAGCTTCAGGGGTTGGTCTTGATTTGAATATTGAGAATTGCTCGGTGTTTTCTTCAAGGTTGGATATGACGATGAGGTGTTTCTTCTCTGATGAAAGATAAGCAAGTTCTCTGATTTCCTCATTTATTCTGGTATAGATTGAAGATTGCTTTCTTCCTAGTGGAAGGCTTAATATGTCATCGATTGCGCTGTTCAGCTCCAATTCAAATTGCTTCACAGTGTCCATACGTTCAAACCTATTTCCCAGTATCATATTTTCACTTGGCAGAATATATTCAACACTCTGGCTTCCTTCAATATCTGAAATGATGCCGAGGCGGATATGTCGCTTGCTCCAAATAGTGGTATTTGTTTGGTGTACTAGTTCTTGGAGTTTGAAACGGTAGTCAGAAGGAAGAGTATCTGTAATGTCTATGAGTATGCTGGTTGTGTTTCCAGACGTACTATTTGAGTGGGTAGTATACAGGAATATTCCAAGGCCGAGTATGATAATGCTTACGATAGCACCACGAATCATAGGTTCAGTGGTGGAGTCTTCTTGTTGAAAAAGACAGGAAGTTCTCCAGTAGTATGGGTAATAATTTCTTGCTTAAATAATTCCACTGAAGCTTTGTATCTCATCTGAAGATATTTTTTGAGCCAGGTATTGTAGGCATTCTTTGCTATTTCCTCTTTTGATGAGTTTTCTTTTTGTACATCACGTGTGCTGAGTTCAGAAGAAAGTCGTTGTTGTTTCACTTCCAATTCTCTTGTTTGACGCCTCAGCCTTTTACATTCTTCTTTTTGAGTTGCAGAGATCCCATAGAGTTCTTTCTCTTTTACCAGATAGATTGTAATCAGGAGGAAAACCCAGTTGATGAGTATGAAGCCAAAAATGGGTATTGATTGAAGTGATGAATTTTCCGCTAGAGGGATTTGACTTACTGAGGAGCGCAGTGCTCCCAGAACCCAGAAGAGAGCTGTGATAGAGAGAACCATGAGTAAACTTGCGATGATTTTATCTTTTCGTGTTTTGAACTTTTTAATCAGGGCCACTATTCCAAAAGGCAGTACAAAAAAGAAGATCCAGAACGCAAGGAACATTATTACAGTCGAAATGAGGGAACCTCCAAAAATCTGAAAGGCTTGTGCTACAGTCAGACTTTCTGAGAATGACAACAACAGATGTCCGAATGAGAGGAATGCAGTCCTTTTCATATTTCCTGGACATCGTGCCCTTAATCTCTTTTGGGTAATAGAAAGAGCAATTTTAGTCTTTTGTAGTTGTTTTTCGAGTGTTTTTTGTTTTCCCTGCTCAAGAAGGTTAAATGCTGTTTCTGAATTTTTTGACTCCAAATATTCTGCGGCTAGAACTTGATACCATGTCGCAATGCAACTAATATACGGTAGCAGAAATTCCTTCTTCTCCTTTACATTTTCTTGTTCAATTAGGTTCTGAGCTAATGCAACGGCTTTGTCATCTAACTTTTGTAAGCTCTCTTTGAGGTTCTTATTCTTTTTTTGATGCTGAGATGCAGAAAAATGTCCAAGAATGGGTTGGATCATATGTGATTTGAATGGTTAGGGAGGTGAATAATGGATGCTTAGATGCAATTATTCAAAGTAGATTTTAAAATCTCGCAACTTTATTATATCTCAATCAAATTTCATTGCAACCACTTTATATTTTAATGGTGATCATACCTTGAAATCAATTCTTTTTAAACATATTATCAGCTCAAATATTTCTTTTGATTCCCAGCCATTTACACCTACTTTCCCTTTATGAAAAAGAAAGTAGGAATCTGGATCAGAGTAAGTACGGAAGACCAAGCCAGAGGTGAATCCCCCGAACACCACCTCAAACGAGCAAAAATGTACGCAGAAGTGAAAGAATGGGAGGTTGTAGAGGTCTACGACTTAGCAGGAGTTTCGGGTAAATCTGTCATAGACCACCCAGAATCCCAGCGTATGCTTCATGATTTGAAAAGTGGGAAAATAGAAGCCCTCATCTTCTCCAAACTAGCCAGACTTGCCCGAAACACAAAAGAACTCCTTGAATTTTCTCACTTCTTCGAAGTTGCAGGAGGAGCAATGATCTCTCTTGAAGAAGCCATCGACACCTCAACCCCCGCAGGTAAACTTTTCTATACCATAATAGCGGCCATGGCACAGTGGGAACGTGAAGAAATAGCATCACGTGTCAAAGCCTCAGTTAAAGTCCGTGCACAGCTTGGTAAGCCTCTTGGTGGCCAAGCTCCTTTCGGCTACACATGGAAAGGCCACGAACTTCTCCTCAATGAAGATGAAGCACCAATACGAAAGATGATGTTTGAGCTTTTCCTTGAACACAGGAAATACAAAAAGGTCGTTAGTATCTTGAATAATAAAGGATACAGAACAAGAAAAGGAGGATTCTTTTCTGCTAACTCTCTCAGGCGACTATTACAAGACCCAGTAGCCAAAGGATTGCGACGTGCAAACTACACAGAATCTACAGGAGATGGTAAGCACTGGATTCTCAAAGATGAGAGTGAGTGGGAATATTCTGAAGCTCCTGCAATAGTGTCAGAGGAGTTATGGAATGAGGTGAATAGTATTATCCAAGAACAACTAAAACAAAGTAACTATCCCAAGAAAACTGCAACCTACATCTATACAGGACTCCTTGAATGCCATTGTGGAGGAGGTATGGTTATGAAAGCAAAGAAATATACCTGTAAGGAGTGTAAGCATAAAATAACTGAGGAATTACTTGATGAAATATTTAGAGAGCAACTCAGAAACTATTCCCTTTCCAAAAATGCTTTAGAGCAAGAGGTGATGCAGACCCAGATTAAGATACTAGACTCACAAAAGGAGCTTAAACGACTTGAGAAAGAGAAAGTGTCCATTAACGGAAAAATTGATAGTCTCATAGAACTCCATTCTCAAGGAAAATTGCCAACTGATCGATTTGATGAGCGTTTTTCACCATTAAACAAGCAATTAGAGGAGGTGTCAAACTCGATTGGAGAAATTTCGACCCTTATTACTTCGTTCGAGATTCATAAAAGTTCGGTGGATAGTATTGTAGCCGAGGCTCGTGAACTCTATACAAACTACCCCACATTCAATTCAGAAGAGAAACGACGTATCGTCGAAGTCGTTGTCAACAAAATCATTGTAGGCTCGGCGGACATTGAAATTCAACTTGCCCACCTCGCCCCACAAAACAATGGACTTTGGGGTACGCAACAGTGTCCCTGTGGCTACTTCAACCATCCTTCCAAAGAATGCGTATGTGGTCCAGGCATTGTTCAGCGGTATCTCAATAAAATCTCAGGACCGCTGCTAGACAGAATAGACATCCATGTAGAAGTGACTCCGGTTGACTTTGATGAACTTGTCAATAGGAAAGAAGGAGAAAAGAGTACTTCTATTAGAGAACGTGTCATAAAAGCCAGAGAGGTTCAAGAAGAACGCTTCAAAGAAGACAAAGACATTCATGCCAATGCTCAAATGAGCACCAAGCGCCTGAAAGAGATTTGCCAGCTGGATTCGGCTAGTGAGAAGCTTTTAAAGACTGCTATGGAACGATTGGATCTCAGTGCCAGAGCTTATGATAGAATCCTTAAAGTGGCTAGGACTGTGGCTGATTTGGCTGGTTCCGATGGTATTCGCCCCGAGCATATTGCTGAAGCTATTCAGTATCGGAGTTTGGATCGAGAGAATTGGGCGGGGTGATTTTTCTAATGTGTAAATGAAATTAATGTAACGATGTAGCAATTGTAAGAAGCAAATACCAGTGGTGTAAGAATTGAATTGGCCATTAGAGACTAGCAAGATTTGTAGAATCCAGCCATGTTGACCCGCCAAATCCGTTTGTCGCTGACCCATTTAATGTGCTTGTATTCAGAGTTATAAATGGCTCAGTCATTTCTGGATTTAGTGGGTCACCAATCACGGAATATACACCATTGCACAGAAGTAACGATTACTAACTCCAAAGAGTAGGAGCTCAAGAATATTCAAAAGTGTCTGTATTATAGAAGTTGAGGTAATGCTATATCACCAGAAGAAATCCTTATGCAGTCAAAAACCAGAAATACTTTATTCTCAATTCAATTAATAACAATAGCTTTGCACTCCCAAAAAAACAGGAAATGAAGCGTATCAATCATTACAAGAAACTTTTTAGTGTAGAAGATACTCTTGATCTGAAAGAACTAAAAACAACTTACAGAAAACTGGTCAAAGAATGGCATCCAGATAAGTTTCAAGATGAAACTAAGAAGGAAGAGGCTGGAATAGAAAGTCAGAATATTATAGAGGGTTATCATTTTCTTGTAAGTATTGCTCCAGAGACTAAAGAGGCCAACAAGGATGAATACGCCAAAACAACTTCAGAATCTAAGATCATAGATTTCCATCATAAGGGCCAACTCTTAGAATTGTCGTTTGATAATGGAACTACATACGAGTACTTTGGAGTCAATCAAAAGTTGTTTACCAAGTTCCTAAATAGCGATAAGCAATTCCGTTTTGCTAAAAGAAATATCTTCAATTCTTTCCTTTACAGGAAGTCCAAGAAAGATGCTGAGGTGATCTAGAGCGTGCTCAATTCGCTTGAATTTAGAAATCTATCGTTAGACTTAGCAGGAGAGAAGAGCATCTCCCTCGAAAAATGATCCAACATAACCTCATAGGAGTGAGATAGAGTTTAGTCTTTCAGAATCCTCTTAGACAAAACCATGCCTTCACCAATCAGCTGAAGATTGTATATCCCTGAAGCCAATGAAGTAATGTCCATATGCAGTCTTTGGTCACTAGGATGAAGAGTGTCTTCTTTTAATATTCTTCCATTCATGGTAATAATGCAAATCGATATCATGATAAATATCCTCTATCGTAATATCTGAATAACTGCTAATTCCCAAAAGACCCTCTGGAAAACTTGAATTGTAATAATTGAACCTCTCAGACAACTCTCGGCCTTTACTAACTCGGCAATTCTTGTTTGAATTTAGCCATTCCAGATCCACTCTGGTAATTTCTGAGATTCCTGGAGTTTGTTCTTCTAATTCCAATTTCTTATCAACTTCCTTATTCCAATCTTTTGTTGAATGCAACTGATAACTAATTCCTGTTTTTTTTACGTGAAAGCTCATATCTCCGCTTGAATAGCTATAGAGCACGTCTGTTCTTGGGCGATTGTTTTGGTCTCTGATTTGTCCCAAGTTCTCAATAAATCCTGACTGGTTTACTTCAAACCTATCAAATTCTTCTTGTGAAAACGCTGCTGTGATATTGGAAAAAATGAATAGAAATAAGCTTAGGGATTTAAACAAGTGCACCGTGTTTTTCAATACTGTAAACGATAATATCATATAATGTGAATAGTTACAATTCTAGACCAATTATATAACCCTCTTAATTCTCCAACCCTTTCGTGTATTTCACTTACCTATGCGGTAGTTTGAATCCCATAGATTGAGTTCCCTCCAAAACTATTAAGATTTTCAAACTTTTCCATCACCCAATTGGGTGATATTTCAAAAACACTGAAGGATACTACAATTTAAAACCCTATCGCAGAAGACAATAGGCGATTGAATAGCATTTAGAAAAATGAAAAAGAGAGCCAAATTGACTCTCTTTCCCAAAATTTACCTTAACCAAAATTCCGTGGGTGGAATTTACTTAACTATAACCAAAGTTACACGCGAACTTTGATCTAAAATCGTAATTCTCAATAAGTTTTGATCTTCGACTTGTGGAATTTGTGGAAAAATGTAAGACTCAGTCCTACATACAATTCCAAACATTTGTAGTATGGCTTCAACTCAATTAATCTCAAAATACTTCCTTTTTTACAGCTTCTGCGCTACAAGACTTTTACTGAACCAATCTTTGTCTCTGCTCCAGCATCTTCTCACGCCATATCCTTGGGCTCTCTTTGATGATGCGCTTAAAAATGCGAGTAAAGTAAGCTGGGTCTGAATAACCTACATCGTACGCAATTTCACTTATCGTTAAGCTGGATTCGCACATCAATTTTTGAGCCTTGCGTACTTTTACGATGTTCACAAACCTACTAATATTCGTATTTAACTGAGCTTTAAGAATCTCATTTATCTGGCGAGGAGGGAGCCCTAGTTCATTTTGTATTCGATGATTACTGAATTGCATCCTCCCACAATTTTCGGTTATAAAGCGCTCCAATTGCGCTATGATCAGATGGGATTTATCATTACCCCCAGAAGAATTAGTCTGCTGAAGGGATAACCAAAGCTCCTGATCATAATCAAAGTATTTCTTATAGTTTCTCCAGCGATACAAGAGATACCCCAACAAAACGATAACTAACCCAGACAGGATGATTCCCCATCTATATGAATTCGTCTTACCTCTTTCTTTTGTCACAGTTGTATCCATTTGAGATAGCTCATTCTTTAATTGAATGAATTCATCGTCGGCCTTCATCCGAGCCAGGTCAAAACTATATTCCTCTTCTCTAAGTTTCACAATCTCCTGCGTATACAACTTATAATAGAGCAAAGCCAATGAATCTTTTCCCAAGGCTTCATAGCATAGGTAAATCGCCTCATACACCACTGATTTTTCTCTTGGATCGTACAGTTCTTCTACCTCCTCTCTTGTCTGGTCAATGATTTGATCCACCCCTTCGAACTGACCTAATTTAATCTTTGACAGAGAATAGAATACCTTATTACCACAACAATAGTCTGTATCTAATTCCTCCGCCAATTCAAACGACTTGTCGTAAAACTCAAGTGCTGAGCTGTGTTTATTCAGTTCTGTCAGTTTTATCGCGCGACAAGCGGTTATCATCCAATCGTACTTCGGCGATTTTACAATCGCGTTGACTGAATCACAAATTACAAGTGCTTCCAGTGTTTTTTGATGCCTTTCGGCATCATCATAGCAAAGTGCCACATAAAAATAAACGGCTAAAGATTCTTCCATCATTAAATCTTTGGCAAAATATTTAGCCGCTTCTTTGTAAGCGCCAACCGCATCATCGCTCAAACGACATTTTTGAAATATCCATCCTAACGTAGAGTAATATTGAGCCATGCGACTACTCCATGAGACGTCCAACATTGGCTGAATTTGCCGTGTGTAATAAACCGCACTATCAATATCCATCTGATGTGCATAACAGCGAGAAATGTTGATTAAAGAGTGAAAGGCGAATCGACCATTTTTCGATTGTATCAGGGCCAGATCATACGCTTTTTTGTAAGAACTAATGGCAGTAGCATAGTCACCAGTCTCATGAGAGCAAACTCCAGAATAAAATTGAGCTTCGGTCCATTTTTTCTTTATTGAATCATGAAGCTCTCCTGTTTGTAAAGAAAGTTGGTACATCCACTCGTCAAATTCTGTTTGAGCCGCTTTCCATTGCCCATTTGCTTCGAGGCGGAATGCTTCATTCAGCAAATCTTGATTCTGAGAAAGACAAGGAATGAACGAAAAGGCAAACAATACTATAAAAGTTAATGTTCTAAACATCATGTGATTTAACACAAATATACAAGATAAAAATCAAAATGATCCAAGATAAAAAGAGACGATACCTCGCAGATTTGTTCCATTGAAAATTGGAAACACAAACATCGGATTATTATCTAATTAGAACTTGGTCTGGTACCACCAAATTACTAAATGTTTTTGTTTTTCAATAAAAGGAGTATGCCGAAAATCCTAATGAAAGAGTAGGTTTAAATTTTATTTTTTATTCATGAAAACTATTAAAAACACCCTTTTAACAATTGGTCTGTGCTTGTTCATCAGCACTTATTCCAACGCAAAAAACGAGACTTCGTTTGCAGGTCTTGCCGCAGATACTGACGATCCAATAGAATGTAATGGGGCTGAAGTCGTAGAGGTTGAAGTCGTATTGAAAAATGATGTTTGGGTGCCCGCATCTGATTTTGACGAAGCATTAGAATTGCTGCAAAAAACCATAGAAAAACATTCCAAAGATTACGGCATTCAACGTGAATGTACAGGTTGTCAATCAGGGCAAGCAGGGTGTCATCTAGAGTTTGTTGAAGATAGTTTCACCGACAACTTCTTCAACCTCTCCGACGAGGATGAGCTTCTTTTTTTAGTGAGAGATGAGCCAAATCATGCACATTTGATTAAAGCAGGCACTTATTCGGCTAAAATTCACTGTACAGCATGTGAACTGGAAATTATTGACGCAGACTCTGATAGTGGAAACGACGATACAGATTCTGACGGGACTATTGATGATTCTGATTCTGATTTGAACAATGACAATGATGATTCTGACGGGACTATTGACGATGCAGACTTAGATATTGGAACTGATGATTCCGATAGTGGAATTGACGATATAGACGCTGATAGTGGAGTTGAGGATACAGACGTGTTGGATGTTGAAGGAAATTCGGGGGATTTAACAGACAATTTATATACTCAGATTTTGAGTTATCAAACAGGAAAGGTGATTGCTTACCCCAACCCCACCTCGAAAGAAGTCACTGTCAAGGTGGTCATTGAAAAGGAGACAGAGTATTCATTGATTGTTAGAGATTATTCAGGAAAACTTGTCAAGCAAACAAATACTGGAATATTGAGTTCAGGAGGTCACCATCTCCAAATGTCTGTAGCAGATTTAAAAGCAGGTATGTATATCATTAGTTGTGAATCTAAAAACACTCGAATTGGCCAGACAAAACTAATAGTTGAATAAGCTTGTTGTTGTTTTTAAAATCTATTCAAAAAAGGAGGTAGGGCATTGTGCTACCTCCTTTTTGCTAGGTATCTGAAAGAAAACGGAAATAGTATCGAATTACAAGTAGATTCAATTCAAAATGCTCCTTTGATAACCATTTTTCAACTTTAGAAATAAGATCCTTCTATACCTTAATTTAGTCATTATCAATTAAGAATATCACCCTATGACTAAGCAGATTATCTCTTTACTCTTACTTATTTCTCTTTTTTTGACAAACGGCTTTGCTCAGAATAATGAGCTTTCAACAGTATGGCAGAAAAGTAAAACCAGTCCTGTGGCTGGTGCAAGTGAAGGATGGGGTGTCAGTGTGGATCAATTTGGGGAGGTGTACTGGCCTGTCGGTTTAGATTCACTAGGCCAAGGATTAGATATTGTATGTTACAAATACGACTCACAAGGAAACGAACTCTGGGATACACCTCTATTCTATGGAGGCATAGGAACACAGCATGCATTTGTATGCAATGCCAAAAGCGATGAGTTATATATTGGGGGAAGGTACTGTCCTTTAACTGGTTTTTCCTGTGACATGCTGCTTGTCAAAGCAGACAAGGCTACCGGAAACATTCTCTGGGACAGAGAACTAGATTTTGGAAATACAGGATATGATGAGGTAGATGGTCTGGAAATAAGAGAGGATGGAATATTCTGTGGTGGATGGGGCCAATCCATTCAAACGGGACCATACCAAATCGATATGGGGTTATGGAAGCTCGACTCTGATGGCAATACAGAGTGGACAAATTCTATTGGGGAACCCAATTCAGCAGAACATTTAGATGGTCATTTTGTGGTAGAAGATGATTATATCTACTCTTGTGGACTCTGGGGTGGTACGTCGCTTTTAAATCTGTACAATGGACACTCTTTTCTCGGAAAGTTCTCAAAAGAAGATGGCTCTCTTGTGGACTCTGTTCTATTTGGAAATCAATCCACCGCTTTAATTGATATAGAAAATGCCTTGGGAATGACTTCAGACGGAGAGTTCTTATACATTACGGGATATACCATTTTACCAGGGTCAACGGATTGGCAATTGTTTGTAACGAAATTCGATTATGATCTCAACCAAATCTGGCACACCGACTGGGGTGGGACTGGGACAGAAACGGCGAGAGGTATTTTGGTCTCTGAAGACAACATATATGTAGCAGGTGTAACGGAGTCTTTAGAAATAATGACTGGAGGTGGGGCAGATGCACTATTGTTACAGCTAGATACCGACGGAAACTATTTGTCACATCACACGTGGGGAGAAACATTGAAAGACTCCTTCAGAGATATAGCCATTCATGAAGAACAAATTTATTTGGCTGGATCTAGTGCTGGTCAAGCTGGCGACAGTATTGCGTTTCTAGTAAAGGTTGACTCCTCAGAATTTCCTAGCTCTATTGGCTCAAATGAGAAACAACTTGTAGATATTAAGCTTTTTCCAAATCCATCTTCTGAGAACCTCACAATTCAACTCAATTCTGAACTGATGTATAAGGGAGAAGTAGATATTTCTATCATAGACTTAAGTGGAAAAGTATTGATGCAAGAATCAGTTGTTAGTTCAGAACCCCGTAATTACCTGTTAAGTATCTCTGGCCTGTCGTCTGGAAAATATTACATAAGAGTTAAGAGTGGGCTTCAAACTCATTTAAAACCATTTGTTGTATCACAATAATTCCCCCTTCTCACAGTCAGCAGACCCCTTTCAACTATTTCTGAAAATTGTATCAGCTCGAAATTTCAAGTAATTCGTCAACAAATTAATGTCGTTCATCCCATTCTCTTGATCTTGACTGTTTTTTAAAATACATTTGGTTTTCAAGTGTTTCAACTTGCTCCTTCTTAAAGGAAATCGAAAATTAATTCCAAGTTTGGAACAAAAAAACATCCAACAATTTAGAAAAATATGCACTCAAACTTCTTTTACTCGCACATTATTAAAACAATAAATGTAGTGTGAAACCCCAACACATAACAGTTTGATAAGCAGTATACTTATCGAGTTGTTGATTTTATGATTTATTAACATTTAGTTATAATCAACTATACCCGAACTAAGTACATTCATGCCCTCATTTTAAGAGTATTAACCAAACAAATTTATTAGCCATGAAAACCATCACTCTTTTCCTCACTCTCGCGTGCCTGATTTTTTCTGCACCAGCATTTTCAACAATTATTACTGTAAACAATACTGGTGGAGCACAATATACCAACTTCCAAACAGCCATGAACGAAGCCGCGGTAGGTGACACACTCTTAATCTCAGGAGATTATAATGGAAACTTCTATGTCGACAAGCAACTGCACCTTTTTGGTTCTGGTTTTGGCAATGGTCAAGGGTATGGTCTACCGAGAGCATATGTACAAAACTTGAGGTTTCGTTCTGCTACAGCAGGAGTAACTCCTAGTGGATCCACTGTCTCTGGATTCGAAATCAATTATATATACCATATTGACTCCAATGTTACATTCGATGACATTCTTATAGAAAGAAATGAAATCACGGCAGACATCCAACTTCAGTATGGAACCTCAAATGTGACCATTAGAAACAATGTGCTTCGGAGAAACTTCTACATTCATGGAAATATCAATCAGACTATAGTTGATCTTGTCTTTGAGAACAACTTCATTGAAGGATTCATTGAAGCATACGATAGAAATGCAACAACAATGACTCTTCGAAATAACGTTTTTGCAGATGATGGACAGGAGACTATAATACGTCGACTCATTGGAGCAACACTCAACAATAATATTTTCTGGCGACAAAGCCCTGGAGTTAATTCGGCGGATCAGTGCGATGGATGTAGCTTCAATAATAACATCGTGTACTATATAAATGACGGTACAAACCAAGTCTACGTCAACAATCCTATCTCAGGGATTTATGGGAACAACGTTGGAGCTAATAACATTCTTTTCAATGATGCCTCCGACCTGAGTAACCCGATTTTCACTAACTACGCCAATCCAGCTGGAGCCAACTGGTCAGATTCATATGATTACCATTTGGACGGTGGATCCACTGCAGGGTCTCAAGGAATCAATGCTGGAACTGATGGTACGAATATTGGGATTTATGGTGGCGCTTACCCAATGCCAGATAGAATTTTACCAAGAATACCACATGTAACAGATGTACAGTCTCTTCAAACATCTGTTCCAATTGGAGGTACTCTACAAATCCAATTTAGCGCTACCAAGCAAAACTAAGTCAAGTCATGTAAACAGCTTATTCATAGAAATTTATGACCTAAAGCTGTTTTGTTAAGTGTAAACACTAACCCTTTAATTCTCATGACATGATCAACTGGAAGCAACTACTGTGTGCGCTACTTGTGCTCACTTGTTTGGTGCCCTCCTTTTATGGCCAAAACTGGCCCGAGGAAGGAGAGTACTTTTTCGATATCGAAAATGGTATCGGCTCTGGGATTTCTTTTGCTATTGTGGACGATGGTTCATCCACACAAGATTTGAATATCCCTATTGATGCATTGGAACCTGGTCTTCATAACCTTTTTCTAAGAGTAAAAGATCAGAGTAACGGAATGTGGAGTCATTCCAAGCAATTTCTATTTAACATAATAGATACCACTCTTGCTGAATCATTTACCAACCACCTAGGACAGATATACGCTGCAGAGTATTTTTTAGATGAAGATCCTGGAGTTGGTAATGGAATTCCTTTGGATGGCATTGAAGCCACAGAATCATTTGCGCATATTTTTACATATGATGTAGACACATTAGATATTGGAGCACATTCACTCCATCTTCGAGTGAAAGATCTCAGTGGAAACTGGTCTTTAGCATCATCTTATAGCTTTGATGTGGAGGCTCCTCCTCTATGTACATTCCCTACCCCTTTTTTCACAACAGACGTGGTAGCCTTTGGTGAGGCTACGACTTTCTCCAACCAAAGTTCTGACGTTGACCCTGGAGTCACTTATGAATGGGACACCGCTGTGGATAGCTTAATTGAAGGAACCTCCTTCGACTTCTCTCACGTTTTCAGCACACCTGGATATCACTTTGTTTCGCTTAAAGCCATTAATGAAGACCCCGCTTGCTACTCAAATTATGTAGGAACTGTTGCCGTCGGTAACTTCCCAGACCCTGTGATCAGCGTCGTTGGTTCTCTTTCTCTTTGTTCAGGAGAAAGTTCAATGCTAGAAGCACAATCTGGAAACAATTACTACTGGAACACTGGTGACACCACCAGAGCAATAACCGTAGAACAAGCCGGACAGTATTATTGCAAATTAACCAGTCCCGATGGACTCTGCTTGTTTTCAGATACAAGTACGGTTTCAATGACGGAGACACCTTTAATTAACTCTCAATTAAGTCATGAAACTAACGGAATGGCAAATGGGTCTATTACAATAACCCCATCCACTCCCGGAGTCTTAATAGATGCATATGAATACTCGTGGAGTAATGGTTCTTCATCGAATTTTATTTCAGGACTTTCCGCTGGAAATTATTCCGTAACAGTGACTAATGACAATTCATGTCCCGTAATTCTGAACTTTATCGTGAATGATCTTTCAGTAAGTGAAGGAATCATGTCTGCAGAATACTATTTAGACACCGACCCTGGAGTTGGAAATGGCGTTGCAATACCTGTTACTGAAGGAGATGATGTGTTTACCTCTTTTGACGTATTGATGACAGGAATAGAGGTCGGATCTCATTGCATGTTTGTAAGAGTAAAAGATTACGAAGGACAATGGAGTGTGGCTGGTTGTTACCTATTTTCTGTAACAGATCCTGAGGCACCTGATCCATATGTGGCTGCAGATATCGACCATGCAGAATATTATATTGACGAAGACCCCGGATTTGGAGCAGGAACACCTTTGACTTTTGACTCTCTAGACCCCTATACAGGAACAGAAGGAATTGATGTTACAGGACTCGAAACAGGACAGCACACATTGTATCTCAGAACTAAAGACACGAGTGGAAACTGGTCTTTTGATATGGACATGTTGTTTCACGTGATAGACACTGTCCTAGAAGTCCCTCCAACAGAATTGGACATACTTGTGAATGCAGAATACTTTATCGATACAGACCCTGGAATAGGAAATGGTACTCCAATTAATGATTTTATACCTGGAAATGACTACACAGGTAGCTTTGTGCACAATATAGAAGGGTTAAGCGAAGGAGCTCATACTTTATATATTAGAGTAAAGGACCAACAAGGACTGTGGTCTTTGGCTAATCCACATACTTTTGACGTTGATCCTGTACCTCCTTGTACACAACCCACAGCTTCATTTAGTTACAATGAAAACGTAGCTTTGAATACCTCGGAGATATTCTCAAATACTTCCACCAATTTGGTTCCAACTGCTACATATGCTTGGGATATCAATGCAGATGGAACTGTTGAAGGAACCTCTGAAGATTTTTCATACACATTTACTGAATCAGGGTACTACCAAATAGCACTAACTGTAACGAATTCAGCAGAATGTGTGAGTTCCTCTATTGTCTTGGTAAGTGCTGGAACACTTCCTGATAATCAATTGATGGCTTCAGGGGCACTGGAATTTTGTGCGGGAGATTCAGTGCAAATAACCGCACCTACTGCCAGCGAATACTTCTGGAGCACAGGAGATACGACTTCAAGCATCTGGGCTACCCAAAGTGGTGACTACTACTGCTTTGTAACAAATTCAGACGCACTCTCAACATTCACTGATACACTCTCAGTAGTTACCTATGAAGTTCCCCAATTTGATTTTGCACAGACAAATGAGACCAATGCTGGTAGCAATGGTTCTATTGTAGCGAATCCAATTTTTGGAAATGTAGTTGAGGATTTTAATTATTCCTGGAACACTGGTTCTAGTGATTATTTTATCAATGGAATTACAGCGGGAGCCTATACCTTGACAGCAACCAATGAAACGTGTGTGGTTAATTTCGACTTTGTGATTACTAACTCAGTAGTCTCATCGGGTATAGTTGATGCTGAATATTTCTTCGATAGTGACCCTGGAATTGGCAACGCCAACAGTTTAGCTATTGTTCATGGAGAATCCATTACAGGGTTTGACGAAATTCTCACCACTGGACTTGAAGATGGTCCTCATACGTTATACTTGAGAGTACAAGATGACCTTGGGAATTGGAGCGTCGCTTATGATATGTCTTTTCATACATATGATGACACCCCACCAATTCCACCAACTCCATCTCCAGATATTGTAGGAGGAGAGTACTTCTTTGATTCAGATCCGGGTATCGGTTTAGGAACTACCCTTCTCGGAATTACATCTGGAGCACAAGTGAACGGATCTGTTGATGTTGAAACCTCAAGTCTTACTATAGGGGACCATACAGTATTCTTCAGATTTGCAGATGCAGAAGGACAATGGTCAATCGCTGAGGGATATGACTTCAATATTGATCCTAACCTGAGTCTTCAAGCTATTGCCACATTGGACGCATTATTCTACGATCAAGACTCCCTAGAAGGATTTCGTATCACCGATGAAGTAGCTGGTGCCAGCCTCAGATTGAGATTAAAAAATGTAGGAACCGTTGATTTGGATTCTGTAAACGTCAATTATCAATTAAATGATGGTCCAATCCAAACAATTGAATGGGAAGGGAATATTATTCCTGAGGATACTGCCAGTATAGATTTGGCTATCATCCCGCAACTTGAGGAGTATTACAACTTCATATTTTGGACTTCTGAAAACAATGGAGATCCTGGATTAGTAGGATTAAATGATACGTTGAGAACAAAGTTGATGCTTAATCCTGCTGATGATCATTACAGTTTGAATATCGGAGGAGTGAACGATTACCTTGAAGTCCCAGACAATGACATATTAGACTTTGGAGGCAATCAAATCACTATGGAAACATGGGTTTACCCTACTCCGGGAGACAATAGCTGGAGCAGAATCTTGGTAAAAGAAGTAGAGAATAATTCCTCTCCACATATGTCTTATGGTATTCACGAATACTCGAATACAAATAGAATTGTTTCTGTCGTTTCATTCGATGATGGACAAGATGTGGAATTGAGGTCAGTATCTTCATTACCGCAAAATTCTTGGACTCATATAGCTGTTACATATAACGGGGATGACCTTACTTTCAAACTCTATTTTAATGGTTTGGAACAAGACGTTGAATTAATTGGAGATGTGATCAATGGAAATATTCGCTCTACTAACACTCCTTTTGTTTTTGGATCTAACCTCGAACTAGGGGGAGGTAGTGGAGCTTCAGAACAATTCAACGGAAGACTGGATGAAGTGCGCTTATGGAGTGTGGCCAGATCACAAGAAGAAATCCTGGAATGGATGCCAAAAGTTTCGAGTGTTGAACTTGAATCAGGACTCGTAGGAGCTTGGCATTTTGGTGAAACGGCTGGCACTATTGCCTTTGAAACGGTGAACGGACTGGATGGAACATTAAACAATGGAGCCCTATTCGCTGCATCTGAAGCACCAATATTAGATGCAGAACCTGTTGACTTTTTCGATTTCAGTTTAAATGGACTTGAAGTAGATGGAGACAATGGTGAGTTTATCATCATCAACGAGGGAGTGGATCAAAATGTGGGCATACAGTTCACCAACCTATCTAACATCCCTGTGACAAAAGCTGTTTTCGACTGGAACTTGAATAATTCCAACGGCCAAGTAGAATGGAATGGAGGATTGAATCCTGGAGAAAGCGAGATCTTTATGGCAGACATCCCAGTGGAGAATCTTAGTGCAAGTTTGATTGATACATTGACTGTTGATCTAGTATCTCTAAATGATTCAAGTATTGTAGCAATGACGTTACAATCAATCACAACTACTGGTGTGATTGCTGTGAACCCTAGCGATACGCACTATGCTATGAGCTTTGATTCTGGAAACCGTTGGGTAGAAGCCACTGTTCCTAATTTACCTCAAGGTACAGATCCTGTAACTATAGAAGCATGGGTCAACCCAGTAGATTTGGACGCTACTATTCTCTCATGGGGATCCTCGGGGAACCATCGTTTCCAACTCAACAATGGTAAGCTTCTTCAGACACTTTACATCTCTGGAGGAAATGCAGATCATTTTGAAGAAGGAAATGCAGTCGTTCCTGCCAACGAGTGGTCACATGTGGCTATGAGTTATGATGGAGACAGTCTTCGCTTTTATATCAATGGAAACTTAGATCACACAGCGTATCTTGCGTCAGGAGTGGCTCCAAATACCTATGATGTTTTGAATATCGGTAGAATGCTTGGAGTAAGTAATTCTGAATCATTCTTCAATGGAAAAATTGATGAGGTGAGAATTTGGAATGACGCCAGAACTGCGGGTGAGATCAGAGAATGGATGACAAAAAACGATGGAGTGATTTCCGAACCTAATCTTATAAATGCATGGCATTTCGAAGAAGGGGTGGGTTTACTAACCTTCGAACGTAAAAACAATATTCAAGGGGTATTCCAAAATAATCCAACCTTCATTAATTCGGATGCTCCGATAGAAGATCCCACGATTATTTTATCCGTAGATGCACAAGCAGAAAGCCTTTCGGTGAATCTCTCACCTACTAGTGGGTTGATCATCATTGATGAAGACGACAATCCAGTTTCTATCTCTGTGAATCTATCAAATCAGGGGAATACAGAATTGAGTTCGGTGTTTGTAGAAATCATGCAAAACGGGGTGACTGTATTCTCTGGAAACGAGACCTTCTCACCTATCCTTCCAGGAGGTACACAAACCTTGAATCTATCAGGAACATATACCTTCTTACCAGAAACAACCTATGACCTTACCGCAGTATTGAGTAATCCAAATGGAGTAATAGATACAGATCTATCCAATAATTCCATCACTCAGACTGCTGTGGTAGACCCATCCGTAATACACTATGGTATTAGTCTGGATGGCAATGGAGATTATGTTGATCTTCCAGATACGGAAATAGCTGGAGCACTAGCTGGTGATGACACGTTTACATTAGAAGGCTGGATAGAGACTAATAATAACAATCGTCAGGAATATTTAGTATCCGTAAATACCTCCACAGGTGGAAATACATTCCTTATGGGATTTGATAGCAATCCCAATTCATTTGTGATTTTCGATGCCGTGGCAAACGTCACTCATGAAGTAGCTCCTCGTTCCGCGATGAATGGGTATCACCACTTCGCTTATGTAAGGGACGGAGCTACAGCAGATATTTATATTGATGGGCACTATGTGACTTCACATAATCCACAATACACATTATCAGCAGATCAGCAATGGTCTCTGGGAATGGAGTATGATGGAGGGTCCCCTACTAACTTTATCAATGGAAATGTGGATGAATTCCGAATCTGGAATGAGCCTCGTAGCGCTGTTCAAATTAGAGATTGGATGGCCAAAACGAATAATGTAGAAAGTGAGTCTGGACTCCTGGCTCTTTGGAGATTTGAAGAGGGAAGCGGCAGCAGTTCTTTTGACGAAATAAATAACTGGGAAGCTCCTCTTGTGGGCCAAGCAGCTTTTTATTCTTCTTCTGCACCAGTGCCAGATGCACCTCCTGCTGTCGATCTAGCAGTTATAGCGGTACTTGCCCCGTTATCAGGGTGTGATAAAACCACAGATGAAGAAGTGACACTACGCGTTAGAAACTTCGGAACTGACAATATCACCGGATTTGACCTTGGGCTGATACAAAACGGAGGAACTCCTGTTATAGAAACATTCACTAGCACCATTAACTCAGGGACTACTGCGGACATTACATTATCCGCTTCTGTGAATCTGGTCATTGAAAGTCTTAATTCATTCGAGTTTTTCGTGAACAAAACAGGAGATGAAAATGAAAACAATGATACTCTCGCAATTCAAGTAACCTCATTGCCAAGTATCATGGCAGAATTGTCACCAGATATCCTTATAGATTATGGACAGTCTATTGACCTTATTGCTGGGGGAGGCACAAATTACACCTGGTCTGGGGAACTAGAAGGTCAGAGCCCATATACCCCTTCCATTACCGTAGCTCCGTTTGAGAATCAGACATATACAATCACCATCACAAACGATGAAGGTTGCTCTTATACCGATTCTGTAATCGTGTCTGTCAATCCTATTCCAGACCTTCCAGATTATGAAGTGGCCATGGTAACCACGGGCCTAACTGATGTGCTCCCTGGAGACAGCATCACAGTCAACTGGAAAGTAAATAATATAGGCAGCGCCATTGGGTCCACCAACTGGACAGAAAAAATCTATGTGGAATCTACCACTGGAGCCAATAGGACTTTGCTTCATACCATGCTCTATTCTGGCGATTCGCTGGACTTTGGAAACTCTTTGATGAGAGATGCTTACATCGGACTTCCAGACATACTTAGCATCGGAGATTCGGGTGTAGTAGTGGTAGAAATACTTCCCACTGATTTAGAACCTCCCTTATCCACTGGAAACAATACTGGAATTGAGTTGAATGGATGGAATATTAACAGACAACTCGATCTTTCCCTTTCTGTAACAGAAATTACTGAAGGTAGTGGTAGTCTTTATTGCACCATATTCAGAAGTGGGTCGACCTCATCCACCTTACCAGTAACTATAGAACTTGCTGATCCGGGAAGGTTCAATTTCCCTGGAACCATTAGTATTTTCAATGGCCAAAGCGGAAGAAGTTTCTATATTTCAACTATAGATAACGGAATTCTTGAAGGGGATATGACCCTCGATCTAATCGCCTCATCTCCTGGGTTTGACCCAGACACAGTGGCATTGACACTCATAGATGATGAGTTACCCGCGCTGTCTATTACGGGATTGCCAAGTACACTTCAAGAAGGGGAGACTCTTACTTTTAATGTCAACACCAACTTCCCTCCTACGGATTCTTTGTTTGTGAACATCATTTCTTCTGAAACAGGAGATGTTCCTCTACCAACACCAGTAGTAATACCACCAGACTCTTCTTTCGTTACAGTGAGTATCGTGCTCCCAGACGATTCTATTGCAGAGCCTGATGAGGGAATTATTATTACAGCCGGTTCAGCAGGCTTGATTTCTGGTTTAGGCGCCTTCACACTAACAAATGATAGTGATATTCCGGCGATTTCTTTTGAACTAACCATAGATACAGTTACAGAATCCTCGGGTCTCTTTGCTACGCAAGGAGTCATTACTAGAACTAGTAATCTCAATTCCATTATTTATGTAGACATCTCGTCAAGTGATCCAGCGGCACTGTATATGCCTTCTACCGTACCACTAGGACCAGGTGAAATGGAGAAGACATTCCATATTGGTGTCTTTGATAATAACTTCGTAGAGGGGATAAGAGATTTAGAAATAACAGCTTCCATTCTTATCGCAGCATGTAACTGTAATGCCGCAGCCTCTAGTGGAGGAGTTGTGAGTGATACTCTTACTGTAACCGATAATGACGGACCAACATTGAGTCTCTTTGTCAATCCTCTGTCCTTACAGGAAGATGTAGCCAATGCAGGAACACTGACAATTCAAAGAAATACACCTACAGATGTAGCGATAGATGTATTCTTAGCAGTAGATGATCAGACCGAAGTTTCACTTCCACCTATGGTCACTATACCTATAGGATCTACGTCATTGAATGTTCCCATTACCACATTACCAGATGCATTGATAGATGGGAATCAACAAGTAACAATCAATGTTACAGCTCCTACATTCTCTCCGGGAATTATTTGGGTATACGTAACTGATATCAACAAACCTGACTGGCAAGTGGCTGACGTAACAGTTTCACAAGATTCTGTCCCAGCGCTGGAAACGTTTGAATTTCATGCATTTATTACCAATCAAGGAGTAGCAAATGCTCCAGGTGGCATTGAGGTGAAAGCATACCTTTCTCAGAATATTATCCTAGATAACAATGATCTTGAGATCGGAAGCTATACACTCGACGACCCTATTTTAATAGGTGATACAATTGACTTTTGGAACCTAGCTGCGGCTCCTTATGAGCCTGGAGATTATTACCTGATCATAGAAGCAAATGGTGATGGCACCTTGGACGAACTGGTTTTCATTAACAACAGTTCTGCACCTCTGAATTTTGTGGTACTTCCTGATTACACAGGAACGGCTATCGTCGATGAAACAGAGTTTAATCAGGGAGAACCTATTACTATTCATGGTTCAGCTTCTAGAACTGACGGAAGTATTCAAGCCAATGCTGAATTAGATGTATACATCTTAAACAGTGGTTATAGAAGAGAGATTCTCGTGACGACAGATGCACAAGGTGATTATTCCACCGTGTTTACACCTCTTCCTTATGAAGCAGACCATTATAGTGTTGGTGCTTCATTCCCAGATCTAAATACTTCAGTAGTCCAAGATGAATTCGATATTTTAGGAACCAAAGTCAACAATGGAACCTATACCGTATGGGAACTCTTACTTGGTGATACAATTTTTGGTTCAATTGACGTTGAAAATTTAAGCAACATTGGCTTGAGCAATCTTCAGATGAATCCCGTGAATTTACCCTCTGGAGCAGAAGTTTTCTTCGATACAATTCCATCTTTAGGGGGCAATACAACTGCTCAATTAAACTTTTGGGTTACTGGTTCAGAAGTATCTCCAATAGGGGATTACTTCGAAATACCGATTGTACTCACCTCTGATGAAGGAATAAATCAGGAATTCAGTGCCTACTATTTCTGCCAAGCGTTACAAGGAAATATAGCTGCTGATATTACTAGCATCTATCGAACAATTTCTCAGGAACAATCGAACATTCTAGAGTTTAGAGTGTTTAATAATGGGGTCGGTGAGACAGGAGATATCACAGTGGATCTTCCACCAGTGGACTTTATGTCTTTGATCTCTCTTGAAATGATTCCTAGTTTACAATCTGGAGACACCACTCTAGTAATCATGGAGTTTAGACCTAGTGAAACATTGCCATTAAACACCCCAGCTTCTGGAACCATTGTTATAAATGCTTCAAATGGTAACTTTTTGAGCATTCCATTTCAAGTAGAAAAAGTATCGGAAGAAGTCGGAGGAATTAGTGTCGATGTAATTGATCAGTATACCTATTTTACAGAAGAAGCTCCACATGTGGATAGCGCTTTTGTCAAAATATCTCACTACTTCACAGGTGAAATATTTGCTCAGGGGTACACCAATTCACTAGGACTTTTTGAGGCAGACTCTCTACCCGAAGGAGTACTTAGGATACAAGTTCAGGCAGATCAACATGAGGGTTATGATAATGTAGTGACGATTCTTCCTGGAACAGACATTACAGAAACAGTGTTCTTGAATTATCAGGCGGTTTCATTCTCTTGGAATGTAGTTCCAACCACAATTGAAGACAGCTATCTGATCGACCTCATCTTGGAATTCGAAACCAACGTTCCGGTCCCAGTGGTGACAATTGACATGCCCGAGAGCATGCCTCCGTTAACAGGAAACGAAGAATTCAATTTCTTAGTTACACTGACCAACCATGGGTTGATCGCAGCCAGAGATGTAGAATTACAACTTCCTGAGAACAATCCTACCTATGAGTTTATTACAGATTATGTCCCTATAGACATGCCAGCTCAATTCGCAATCCAAGTTCCTGTTACACTGAGATTGAGAAACCCAAATGGTTCTGCTCCACCACCTTCAAGTGAGTTTGCAACTATAGGAGATGTTTCCAATCATCTGAACATGCACGAATCTGCCTTCCAGGAAATACAGTCTATTTCTACAGGATGTTACGATTTCGCATTTACAGTGTACTGGTATGAATGTGGAGACAACGGACTTTGGCAACAAGGTGGAGAAATGTTCACCTACGAAGGAGAAATTTGTTCCGGCGACCCTTCTGATCCAATAGGCATCGGCATTCCTTTTGGAGGCGGTGGCGGAGGCGGCGGTGGTGGCGGCGGTGGCGGTGGCGGATGTATTGGATGTGGCGGTCCTCCTGCTACAGGAGGTACTATTCCTTCTATTTCCACAGGAGTTAGCTGCAACCCGTGCCTATTAAGCGTACTCACTGCGGCAGCAGGATGCCTTGGTGGTCCAGCTGCTGTTGTGGGCTGTATTGCTAGTGTCGCTACAGCTGGTTCTACTACTGGAGCTCTACTGGCTCTACCTGGATGTATACCCGGACCATTTGGTTGTGGTTATGGAGTAGGATCTGCTATTGTAACGTGTATCAATCAGTTTTCCGGTCCATCGGTACCAGGAGGAAGCCCTGCTCAAATGGCTGCCAACGGTTCAGTTCCTCCAATAGTAGCACAGGCAGGTGATGACATCTATCAGGTTCAATTGGCTTACGAAGCACACGAAGCATGGATGGAGGAATATTTTGGCCCTCTGGCTATGAACGATAATATTGGACTATTTGCAGCAGAGGTTGGAGAGTTCGTAGACAATGAGGTCTCTATTAATGCTGCAGACTCTACAAATATCCAACAAGCTATGAGTGGTTATGACATTTCTGAAAGTGACATCGCTCAATTCATCGCAAGATGGAATGTTACTATAGAAGCTTGGGGAAATGATGTTTTCGCACCAAACGCAACTTATCCTGACATTGTCAATCGAAATCTACTCATTGCGCATATCGCTCAGATTAACTCTTCGCAAGAATATGCAGAAAGTAGAGGGTACTTGTTTATCGAGGAAATGTTTACTGAATCCTTGCAGGTGATTTTAGAGCAAGCAGAGGACAATGAAAGTACCTGTGCTTCTGTTACTATCCAGATCAGCCAGGAACTAACAATGACCAGAGAAGCTTTCGAAGGGACATTGACCATCAATAATGGCCATCCTACCGTTGATTTGGATTCCATTCATTTGGATCTTAAAATCATTGGTCCTGGAGGAGTATTGAGTAATGACTTATTTCAAATTGAATTACTGAGTTTAGCCACATTAACTGGAATAGATGGAACGGGAACGCTAGAGGCTCAAGGAGAAGGTTCCGCAGTGATTCTCTTCATTCCAGAGTCCGCTGCTGCGCCTACTGTCCCAGTCACCTATTCATTTGGAGGTAGTATATCTTACCGCGATCCATATACTGGATTGGTAGTCACCTATCCTCTGATTCCATCTAATCTTCAGGTAAATCCTAGTCCTGATCTGTACTTGCATTATTTCATGCAGAGAGATATCTACGGGGATGATCCGTTGACCTCATCCATTGAACCCATCATTCCTGGAGAACTAGCCGTGATGATAGAAAACAATGGGTATGGCACAGCCATGGAGGTGACCATAGAGTCTGGACAACCAGAAATTGTAGACAATCAAGATGGGCTGGCCATTGACTTTAGTTTGATTGGTTCCAATTTACAAGGAGAACCTGCCAATTTAGGGCTTAATTTCATCGATTTCGGTGATATCAATCCATTGAGCACTAAGGTCGGTCAGTGGTACTTTACCAGCACGCTGTTAGGTCACTTCACAAATTTCCAGACCAACCTCGTTCATCTAGACAGTTATGGCAATCCTAATCTAAGCCTCATTTCTGGAGTAGAACTACACGAGCTAATAAAAGCTGTGGAAGTGTATACTCAAGATGATGGAGTTCATGATTTCTTGGTGAATGAGATTCAAGATGGTGAAGAACGGCCTGATGCTATTTATTTATCTCAAGGTAATTTGATCTACGATGTCTTCGATCCTGAATCGGGGCATCATAGTGGAAACATTCTGGCACCAGGAAATCAGACTACACTTCATATAGATCCAATTTCTCAAGGTTGGAATTATATCAAGTTAAGCGATCCAGGAAATGGAAATTTCGAAATAGCGAGTGTTACTCGAGATAATGACGGTCAAGAGATTCCTTTGATGAATGCATGGCTTAGACATGTAACTCTGCCTGACAGTCAGGAACCC
Source organism: Flavobacteriales bacterium (assembly GCA_965224545.1). GTDB lineage: Bacteria > Bacteroidota > Bacteroidia > Flavobacteriales_D > Sanyastnellaceae > ASP10-05a. The sequence goes on from CBDCZM010000002.1 coordinate 585,113, forward strand.
GTTTATGAAAACACGTTCCACTTCGTGGATGAGTTCAATTCATTTGATGAGGTAACCTATACAATTGTATGGAGCCCTAAGGATCTAAACCCACCATTTGTAATGGACATTAATGGAGCTCCGTTAGCTGTCTCCTCAGAGCAAATTACCAACCTTACGGTAACGTTTAGTGAAGACATTATTGATTCTACATTTACTACAGATGACTTAATGTTGAATTTCCAAGGAGGTAGCAATATCATGGATGAAACAGTAACTATCACAGAGATTGATTCTGTGACTTATGATGTTGATCTCTCTAGTCTTACTACTGGCAATGGATTCTATGTGTTCACTGCCCAAGCAGCTGGAATTCAAGACTTAACTGGAACCAATGGAGAAGTTGGAGAGCAAGTCTCATGGACTCAATTCTTAGATGTTCCATCTGTAACAGAGTTCTCTGGAATTCCAGCGAACCACATCAGTAATGAGTATGACACGTTGAATCTGTTGTTTAATATCCCTATAGACGTTGCAACGCTTACTCCAGATAAATTTTCTGTACTATTTGGTGGAAATGCCCAGACTGGTACCCTAGAAATTACTCAGTTGAATGTGGAGAAAACGCTATTCAGACTTACCGGATTGGGAAGTTTCTTTAGCGCTGACGGAGAATATGAATTCGAAGTAGATCTTCTAAATATGATGTCCGATGATGGGACCTCTGGTCTTGCGCTGCAATCAATTATTTTGACTTACGATACACAAGCACCGTCACTGATCAACTTGGTGAGGTATCTTGGAGGTGGACTCGATGCACAACATTACACAGGAGCCACAATGAACTTCGATGAAGACATCGTCGCGTTCGACACTACTGCTGTGCAACTGTGGAGAGGACCAGTTCAATTGAACTGGTCAGATGGAAGTGAAACAGTAGCTATAAACACTGTTAATCCAGCTTGGTATGAAGCGGAGAGTTTTGGTGATTTAAGCTATCCTGATGGTGTGTATTATTTCCAAGTCGTAATGGACAGTATCTCAGATTTAGCTGGGAACTATGGATCAGGAATTGAACAAACCAGTTGGACCGTAAACAGATCGCCTTCTTTAGTGATCTCTCAGTTGGCAATAAATCCTGACACTGGTTTTTCCACTTCAGATGGAATCACCTCTACGTTGGATTTAACTGTCTCTTTTAATCTAAGTGATTCAGCGTCTGTTGTGAACGTGTATCAAGATGACAACGGGCTATTGAGTGTGATTGCACAGATGGACACTGTTCCTGATGGATTGGTTTCCGTTCCAGTGATATTTGCCACTGGTGGAAATACGGCCATTCTTGTAGAAGCTACGGACTTGTTCGGAAACACCGTTAATGAAAGCCTAAGTATTTATATTGATGAAACAGCGCTTTCAGCAACGTGGGATTTCACCTCTGAACAATCTTTATCTTCACATCCACAATCACTTGGTCTTATATTCTCAGATCAATTGCTAGATCCCTCTGAGGTTGTCAATGCCCTAAGTGTCACGTTCAACAATACTCCTATGGATATTAGTCAATTACTTGTGACGTTTAGCTCAGACACGACCTATGAAGTGTCTGGTGTAGATATGCTGGATAGTCTCCCAGGGGTATATGCAATGACTATGGACTTGACTCTGCTTAGCAAATACTCCAGCGGAATTTCTGGAACAGGTTCCGAAACAGTTATTTGGGAAATTAATACGGATGATAATTTCGCTCCTATAGCTGCTGCTGGAAGTGACACCATTGTTGTAGCGCAAAGTCTATTCATGCTAGATGGATCGGATTCTTACGACGTGAATGAAGATGACTTGGAATACGAGTGGTATGGGCCAGAAGGAATTGCCTTGAGCGACCCATCTTCTATCCAACCAACATTCATGGCTACTAGTGCTAAAAATGGGATTCATACATTCTTGCTATCAGTTAGTGATGGAGTTGCATTTAGCACTGACGTGGTGGAAATAGAAGTGAATATCCCAATAATAACTTGTCCTGGAGATTTCAATCAAGATGGGTTTGTCACTTTACTTGATCTTACCATTTTCTTATCAGACTTTGGTTGCGGACCTCCTTCAACCTGTGTGGCAGACATCACCGGTGATGGAAGAGTAAATGTGTCGGATCTAACTCCATTCCTAGGCTCGTTTGGAATTATATGTGAATAATATATCTCGTTAAGGTTCGTTTTTTATAAGATGAATAAAGCCCGATGACTAGTCATCGGGCTTTATAATATCATCAAAAATAAGGGGTAATACTTACTATAACATCTCTATGTATATCCAAATCCAACCTCGGAAAAACTATTCATCTCATTAAACCCTTACCTCAACATGCGACCATTCAGCTTATTAGTGCAACTGGTCAAGTAACAAAAGTATGGAACAGAAGAGACCAGTCCATAAATGTAGAATTGGATTTGAAAAACATATCCCCAGGAGTCTATTTTCTTAGTGTTGAACAGAAAGGAGAAACAATAATCAGTGAACACATTCTAATTCAGCATAACTAACTCTAATTGCGAAAATTATTCTTTTGCTTTATGCTAATAGAGTATCTAAGAGATTCATAGTCAGAACAGCAAGACTAAATTCAAATGTGACTTCTTAAAAAACGTCCGTCAAAACCGATGCATTGAAAGAATATCTCTTAAATAATTGAAATTCAGCAGACAACGCAACACACCCGAACGGATTGCTTCATTGATAATTCTAGAAGCAAGCACATTATTAAGAGATGAATCCGTTTTACTCAGAGAGTAAATCTGATAGCTATCGGATCAAAAAGGGTTACAGTATCAGAATAGCCATCGCGCACTGCGGTGGCTATTTTGTTCTATTAACCCACATTAGGAGCTATTGTATAAAATGAAAAACTTAATGCAAAAAGTTTAAGACCTTTGAACCATCCCTTTTTAGAAGTGTACAACAAATTGGAACAATATCTTTATACGTTCAACTGATAATTAACAGGGAACTCAAATTCCCTCAAGCCACTAAAAATGAAATACATAATTCTATTAAGACCACTACTATTATCCTTTTCTTTTCTCATCATAAGTTTCCATTCAGAAAGTCAGGTCCGGGATTTTAATTTCGGATTTAATGGTGTGGTAGTCGAAATTTTCGAGGGATATGATAGAGGCTTTGAACTTCTTTTACAAGACGACAATAAAATACTTCATTTCGGATCAGCTCAGGAACATCCAACATTTGGAGATCATGGAATAGCCATTGCAAGATATCAATACAATGGAGAGCTAGACACAACTTTTGATGAGGATGGAACCAAGGTGGTTCGTTACGATGATACCTACAACACCCAATATAGTTCTGCTCAATTACAATCCGATCAAAAAATCTTGCTTGCTGGCCTTTATGGAACAAATAGATTCATACAGCGATATCATACTGATGGACGTTTAGACGAAACCTTCGCCGATAATGGAACACTTAATTTTTTTGAAGATTCTAAAACTCTGTATACAAATCAACATTTTATACGAATGATTGATGACATTCAATTTTTGGTCATTAGGCGATTTCGAACAACTTTTCAAGCCACCTATTCCTACGAATTTTCTAAACATTATCTTGATGGAAGCCTTGATACAACCTACGGAGATCAGGGAGTCCTTTCATTAGAGCTGCCTTCAGAAAATAATTATTTTTTAGGTCATTTCGAGTTTATAAATGATGGGGATTTAGTAATGGCTGGTAAATTAATATTTACCGATGAATCTGAAGAAGACAAACTTATAATGATGAAACTAGAACCCAATGGTTCAATCAACTCATCGTTTGGCGAAGCAGGTATTGCCACATACGATACCGTAATTAACAGCGATATGAAAATCCAAGAAGATGGAAAGATTGTTTTTGTAGGAACGCTTGGGCTTAATGAATTGGGCACTCAAGGATACATGGCCATAGCGCGATTTGACGAAAATGGTGACATAGATGCTTCTTTTGGTGAAAATGGGAGCACAGGAATAGGTATCAGTTCGTATGCTGACTATGCAAAGTCTGTAGTTATTCAGTCAGATGGGAAAATCGTCATAGGGGGAAGTTTTTTTAATTTCTCAGATGGGTCTGTCACAGATTGTGCTGTTGTTCGACTTATGCCAGACGGGAGCCGTGATGCTGATTTTGGAGAAAATGGAGTTTTCAAAACAGGAGTCTCTAGTGGAACTGATCAAGTAACTGATATGGTTTTACAAGATGATAACAAACTTGTTTTTGGCGGTTTTGGAAATTTCCAAAGCTTTAATATGGTAACTGTTCGACTAGTAATTGATGGGTTAGCTACTCGTGGAGATCAAACAATGTGTGTGGGAGGAAGCGCGATACTAACCGCGTATACAGATGATCCTTATATCGGTTGGGCCCTAGAATCTGAACCAGAAATAGTTCTATCCGACCAACTTACTTTCTCTGTTAACCCAGCAGAACCCACAACATATATATTCTATTCAGCAACAGACACGGTTTCTGTAGATGTCATTATCTTGACAACTCCTACTGTCTCCCTTCCAAACGACACTACATTATGCACTGGTGAGTCTCTGGTGTTGGACATGACCATTCCCCATGCATTTTATTATTACTGGAGTAATGGAACTTTTAATCCAACTACAACGGTCTATGAAGAAGGGGAGTATTCTATAGAAGTCTCTAACCAATGTACCTCACTGAAAGACACAATCTATGTCTCCTTTCAGGAGGTTCCTCAAATCTACTTGGGAAATGATACAACGATTTGTAATAACGCTCTGTTTTCGCTTGGAACTAACTCTGAAGAAGGTCTAGACTTCCTATGGCAAGATGGATCCGAAGAATCGACACTAATTGTCGAAAATAGCGGAACATATTGGGTGGAGATAACCAATGATTGTGCTTCATATAGGGACAGCATTGATGTTCATTTTGACACAGTACCAGAATTAACTCTAGGTGAAGATCTAGCACTTTGTCAAGGAGACAGTTATGAAATCGAACTAACGGATCTGAGCATTGATTATTATTGGCAAGACGGATCTGAAGGATCCTCCTTTACCATTTCGAACGATGGAGAATACTGGGTGGAAGGAAGCAATGGCTGTGGTGCTTTTAGAGACAGTATTACCGTCTCTTTTATCCCACTCCCAGAATTTAGTTTAGGGGAAGACTTAGAATTATGTCAAGGTGAATTGTACGACTTAGATGTCAGTACTCCAGGTGCTAATTACACCTGGCAGGATGGTTCTGAAGAATCCAATTTTACCGTTTCGAGTGAAGGAGAATATTGGGTCGAAATACGACTTGATGGATGCTCATCTAGAGACAGCGTCTATATTCAATATAATGATCCTTCCAGCACAACTTTAGAGATCACCTCATGCGATACTTACACTTCACCAAGTGGAATCTATACTTGGGAAGAAAGCGGAACATATTTAGACACTATCATTAATTCATTTGGCTGCGATTCTATACTTACAATTGACTTGAGTATTCCTGTAATAGATGCAACGGTGATTCAAGATCAAAATGCATTAACCGCCACTAACTCAGAAGTATCATATCAATGGTATGAATGCACAGACGGCCTAAGCATCATTGATGGTGAAATATCTCAGACATTCGAAGCCTCTCAAGATGGCAGCTATGCTGTAGGCCTTTCTGATGGCACCTGTGAAGTAATTTCTGAATGTCTAAATGTTATTATAGACAGTATAAATGAAATCAACACTTCTGAGGTGTCATTATTTCCCAATCCTGCCAATGACAAAACCACTTTGACCAATCTTACCAAACAGATGAGGATCGAGATTTTTGATTTCAGAGGTCAACAAGTAAGAAAATATGAACCCATTATTTCCGACAAGCTTACCATTGAAACTAAAAATTTAACCCCAGGAGTTTATCTTGTTAAAGTTCTTTCTCGAAACGATGTTGTATATAAAACCTTCAGATTCGTGGCATTGCGGTAATTGCATAAAACTTGGCTAATTCTAAAAAGGTCTAATCCTCCAACTTTCTCCGTCTCCTTAATCATAACTTAAATTGGGTTTGATACCTTTGCCGCATGGCAAATGAAGATGATAAATTAAAGAAGGTAATCAGTCATGCGAAAGAGTATGGGTTTGTATTCCCTTCTAGCGAAATATATGATGGATTAAGCGCAGCTTATGACTATGGTCAGCTTGGTTCAGAGCTGAAAAACAACATCAAAGCGTACTGGTGGGAAGCAATGGTTCGTATGAATGAAAACATTGTGGGAATAGATGCCTCTATTTTTATGCATCCTACTATCTGGAAAGCCTCTGGTCACGTTGACGCATTCAACGACCCGTTGATTGACAACAAGGATTCCAAAAAAAGGTATAGAGCCGATGTCTTGATCGAAGAATTTGTAGCCAAGATTGAAGCAAAAATTCGAAAAGATGTAGATAAGGGAAAAAAGCGATTTGGAGATGCATTTGATGAAGCGGAATTCAGAAGCACAAACCCTAACGTAACCAGAAGACAAACGCAAATTGATGATATCAATGAACGGTTTAAAACAGCATTAAATGCTGAGGATTTAACTGGAGTAAAAGCATTGATCGAAGAGTTGGGAATTGTTTGCCCTGTTTCTGGTTCTAAAAACTGGACAGATGTACGTCAATTCAATTTAATGTTTAAGACAGAACTAGGAGCTGTCTCCGGAGATGCTGGTATTATCTATCTCAGACCGGAAACAGCTCAGGGGATTTTCGTCAACTTTTTGAATGTTCAGAAAACAAGTCGACTAAAATTACCATTCGGAATTGCACAAATAGGAAAAGCGTTCAGAAACGAAATTATCGCAAGACAGTTCATTTTTAGAATGCGTGAATTCGAACAAATGGAAATGCAATTTTTCATCAAACCAGGAACTCAGAAGGAGTGGTATGATCATTGGAAAAATGCACGAATAACATGGCATAAGGCTCTGGGCTTGGGAGACGAAAATTACCAGTTCCACGACCACTTAAAAATGGCACATTATGCGGATGCTGCGTGTGACATTGAATTCAACTTCCCAATGGGGTTCAAGGAGCTCGAAGGAATTCACTCTAGAACAGATTTCGATCTCAAGCAACATGAAGAGCATTCAGGAAAGAAGTTGAGGTACTTTGACCCAGAATCAAATGAAAGCTACATTCCATACGTTTTAGAAACTTCCATTGGTCTGGATAGAATGTTCCTCGCTGTTCTTTCTGCCAGTCTACAAGAGGAGACACTCGAAGATGGTTCAAGCAGAGTCGTTATGAAAATTCCTGCTCCACTGGCTCCTATCAAAGCAGCGGTTCTTCCATTGACCAAGAAAGATGGCCTACCAGAAAAAGCCAGAGAGATCCTAAATGACTTGAAATATGACTTTAACTCTTTCTATGAGGAAAAAGACACTATTGGTAAGCGTTACAGAAGAATGGATGCTATCGGAACCCCTTACTGTATTACAGTGGATCATCAAACATTGGAAGACAATACAGTTACCATAAGAGAACGTGATAGCATGTCTCAAGAGCGCGTTGCAATAGACCAGTTGCAAAGCATCATCAATGCCAAAGTAAACATGTCCAACCTGCTAAAAAAACTCAACTAAATGGCCACTATTGGAGAAACAAATTTTTCAGGAAAGAGAGCACTTATTAGAGTTGATTTTAATGTGCCTTTAAATGGTGCACAGGAAGTAACCGATGATACTCGAATCAGAGCAGCTCTTCCCACCATCAAAAAAGTGATCAAAGATGGAGGAAAGGTCATTTTAATGTCGCACTTGGGCAGACCCAAGAATGGACCAGAGGATAAGTTCTCTCTAAGACATATTGCTACGCGACTAAGCGAACTTGTAGGAAAACCTATTAGCGTGGCAAATAATTGCGTTGGCGAGGAGGTAAAAACGGCAGCAGACACTCTGTCTAAAGGGGATGTCCTTCTTCTCGAAAACCTCAGATTCCACAAAGAAGAAACAGCTGGAGATGAATTCTTCGCTGGTCAGCTGGCAGAGCTTGGTGATGTGTATATCAATGATGCTTTTGGCACTGCTCATAGGGAGCATGCGTCTACTGCTGTAATCGCTCGATTCTTCCCTGATAGTAAATTCTTTGGCTTCCTGATGGAAGATGAAATCAAAAACATTGACAAGGTGCTCCATGGCGCTGAATCTCCAGTGACAGCAATTATTGGGGGAGCAAAAGTTTCCAGTAAAATCACCATCATCCAAAATATGATGGATGTGGCCGATAATATTCTAATTGGAGGAGGAATGGCTTATACGTTTATCCGAGCTCTTAAAGGAAAAATCGGAAACTCATTGGTTGAAGATAACAGGTTGGATACGGCTTTGGACGTGATGGAGTTGGCTAAGCGCACAAATACAAATCTGGTGCTTCCATCAGATACGATCATCGCGGATGCCTTTTCAAATGAGGCTCACACACGAGAATCTGCAATCAATCAAATTCCTGATGGTTGGATGGGACTAGATATAGGGCCCGCTACCATCAAAAATTACAATAAAATTATTAGAGAATCTAGAACTATTTTATGGAATGGGCCTATGGGAGTATTCGAAATGGAAAAGTTCGCCAGGGGAACAGAAAAAGTCGCTCGAACATTAGCAGACGTCACTCAGGCTGGATCAACCTTCACACTCGTTGGTGGTGGAGACTCTGTAGCTGCAGTTAATAAATACAATCTTGCCGATAAGGTGAGCTATGTCTCTACAGGTGGTGGTGCCATGCTTGAATACCTTGAAGGAAAGGTTCTTCCTGGAATAGCAGCAATAAAAGAATCGTAGACTAAAAGACTTTCGACTTTTAGACTTGTGGCTAATATTTGGCGTACCTTTTGAGTTAGAATATATATGTTCAAACAATTTCTCATATTTATTTCGGTAATCCTAATGGGCGTAGGTGCTGAAGCACAAGCCTATGTTTACCCAGGCCGAGATATTATGTTCTCGGATATGGTGTGCAATGTAAATGGAGGACACGTGCTTCCCACAAATGGAGTCATGTGGAATGAAGCCATTGTTACTTGCAATAATCGAGGGGTTTATGAAGGGTTTTCTACAAGCTCATTTGACATATTATATACTTATGAGGATGGCAAGCTTTACCTAGGAAACAGTCTATTCACATCTGACATTATGTACACTTTTAAAAATGGTGTGATCTATCGTGGAGACTCCACTTTTCCTTTGGACAAATTGTTCTTATTTAAAAATGGACATCTATATTCTTCAGAAGGAGAGTCTGTATTCGACATTCTTCTTTCTATAGAAGGGGACTTAACAGTGGTTGAGTTATTTGGAGTACTTCTAGCTCTGGAGATGATTTAAGCAATGAGACTCAACCTTTCCTCTTTCATATCGCTCATAGTTGTCACCTTTCTTTTTTCCTGTAAAAATGAGCCCTCATCACCTCTTCCTAGCACGTATTTGCACATTTCGCATACACGAACCGACTCCAATCCCAACTTGGATTCTACAGTTGAAAAAATCAACTTTAAAAAGTACGATGTACTGATGCTAGGAGGCGATTTGGCCAACCTAACTTCTGAAGACAATCAAACGATGAATCATGCTGATTCCATCTTTGATTTCAATAATAAAACCACTCTGTGGTCGCTTGGAAACCATGACTATACAGACTTAAGCAGAGTTCAAGAATATACGCAAAGACCCCCCTACTATTCTTACCATAAAAATGGCATCACCTATGTCATTCTAGATACACAAGACAGTCTAACAAATATTATCGGTGAACAAAAAAAGTTCTTCAACAGCGTAGTAGATACCATTCAGAAATCATCACACCTCATCGTACTGCACCATAAACTCATGTGGATGGATAAAAACGATGCGCTAGCCTCACAAGCCGCTTCCATAGCAAATGGTGGTTTAGGAAATTGCTTCTACTGTATCAACCCTAACAATTTTTATGACGCTATTTACCCACAACTGTTGAAGCTTAAGAAGAATGGAATAGAAGTAGTTTGTATCGCGGGGGACATTGGGTTTAAGGTCAATCAATTCGAATATACAACGCCCGAAGGAATCCACTTTCTAGCATCTGGAATTCGATTTGGCTCTGCGGATAATAAGGCACTTCTCTTTGAACATCATTTAAAGGAATCCAAACTGACTTGGAAATTTGTGCCTATCACAGAGCTTTAAGAAAAGCCAAGTAACTCCTTTTTCGTATTTTCAGAAAAATTCTAACCAAAACAAACTCATCAAATGGAATATTTAGAAGTATTTATTGCTGCTGTAGCAGCATTTTTGCTCGGCTTTTTATGGTATACGGCTCTCTTCGGTAAACTATGGCAAGCAGAATCCGGAGTTACTAATGATCAAGCCAAGTCTAACATTGCGCTTACACATGGAGTTTCATTCTTAATGATGCTCGTCATCGCCTACTTTTTAGGAACAGGATGGAGAGGGGAGCACCTAAATGCTGGAGGCATTGGACACGGGGCTTATCACGGTATGTGGAGTGCATTAATGTTTGCAATTCCTTTATTAGTGATTAACTACTTGTATCAAAAAAAATCATTCAAGCTTATTCTTATTGATGCAGGATATGCCATCGCCTTCTTTATGGTAATAGGAGCTACTATAGCTGCGTTACCTCTAGTTGAAGTTGCTGGAGCTGCACATTAAAATTACACCCATTGAACGTCCTAGATGCCACCTAGGGCGTTTTTGTTCTCCTAAATGGCATGACTAAAAACATCATGAAAGAATACCAAAAAGAGGATACGGCTATCGTTTGGGACAGCGAAAAATGCATCCATGCAGGTTTATGTGCCAGAGGTCTTTCAACCGTTTTTAAACCTAAAAACAAACCTTGGATTCAACCTGAAAATGCAACAAAAGAAGAAATTATAGCACAAGTAAATAAGTGCCCCTCGGGAGCGCTTTCCATGAAAAAATAATAAATGATCAAACGAATACTTTTTTTTGGCTCTGTAATCTTGTTAATGGCCGTAGGGGTATCCTCCTGTAAGAAAGACAAGCTGCTGGTACCTGTCTGTGAGGACAATTCTACCCCCACTTATGACGACAATATAAAAACACTTATAAATACTTCTTGCGCTAAATCCGGATGTCATGGATCCGGTTCTTCAAATGGCGACTATACCTCTTATGCAGGTATCTCCTCAGATCTCACTAACGGAAGATTTGAAAACAGAGTTCTAAAAGATCAAACCATGCCAAAAGGATCTACCTTAAGTCAGGGCGAAATCAATCAATTTCAGTGCTGGCTGGAAAACAATTTTGCAGAAAACTAGAAGCAATGCTCTATGCTGTCTTGACAAAACCTCTTTTCCATTTTTGAGCTATGCTAATAGCCGTTTCTAGCATAGAAGGCTCCCATTGTTCTATATTCCAATCTGAACCTGCCAGAGGAGAATTCAATAACCTTACACGTGCATCTTGGTAATTCATGCAATTTTCCAATATCTCAGATAAGATTTTTTGTTGCTCACGAAGTAACCCATTCTCAAATGGAATATCAAGCATCACATTTTCTTGAGGTAAAAAAGTATTGATTTCTTTCAATTTATGTGACACATTCTTAACACATTCTTTTCGATCAATAATTTCTGACATCCGTAAAAAGTCATTCTGAAAACCAGCCTTACTTTCCTTGGAAGTTAATCCTCTGCCCATTTGTTCTAACACTACGTATTTTAAGTTAGGACACAAGTCAATGGCTTCTTCCAATAACTCAAACACCTCATTAGGAACTCGATCATCATGAGTGTCTCTTCTTATTTGCAGATTAGCTGTCAATGATGAAGGCTCCCAGCTTCCACCTGAAATATGAATTTCTCGCACCTTATCGAGGGGGTATAGTTTGATTAATTCTTGAAAGTCAGCATTGAAATTCTTTATCTGGCAGTAGAGATTGTGCAGGTCTAAAATGATAAATCCATTGATAGGATGTACCAACTCATTTAAGAACGACCCGTGCCTTTCTATATCTTCTTTAGAAAAAGCCAACGCCAAATTTTCAAGCCCCACGGGACACTTACAAGCTTCATAAATCCGCTTAAGGCGATCTTGCCCAAGCATTAAAACTTCCTTAGTAAACGGAACAGGCAAAGGAGCTCCACTATGGAAGTCCTTTCCACTCATAAACCCAAAATGCTCTGTAATATGGTCAAATTGAAAGTCCGAACAAAGCTTCTCTAATTCGAGTAACCAATTCAGCTGATCCATACTCCATCCTCCAGAAAACAATGAAAAATAGATTCCATGACCGACTAGCCTCTTTTGGTTACTATACTCACGAAGAAGCTCATAAAACCAGGAGGGCATCTCTTGGTAATTGAACAATGCATCAAAGGACCATTCAACCCCCTCAACACTCCCCTTTTCAAAAAGCGGCAATGAAGCCGCAAGTATATCTACATCCAGATTGCACGATATAGAAGCGCGAATTTCAGATTCTCTCATACGCCGTTCCAAAAATTAACCCATTCCACATGCCGGACAATCCAAAGGGTCTATCGGTGTAACATGATCTCCAAACCCACAAATCCCCACTTCTTCAGTAGTAATTTCACGTTCATCGGCCAGTGGTAGCAGTTCTGTTTTAGCACAAGAAGCCATCGCACTTACTGTTACTCCCAGAGCCACCGCTTTTAAAATAGATGTTGATACTTTCATTCTTATTCAGTTTTAAGTTTGAAAATAGAACCTTCGTTAAATGGTCTATTCATATAATAGATGCCCCATGTATGAAAAGGTTGCATTTTTTTCTATTGAACTTTTCCTGATTTGAGCTGTACAGAAGCAAACAATCAATCAAAAATGAAATTTTCGTTCATATTCCCATTAATTCTATGTTTCTCTACTCTTTCTTCTTTTGGACAAACCAAGCTCATTGCACACAAAAGTCACGGAGGAACCAATCAAAACTTTAACTCAGTATTAGAGAGTTCCATCTTTGATTTATCAGGGTCAAATTTTGGTCAGGCTCCAGAAATACTTGTAAGAACAGCAAGACTAGATACTATCATGTTTCTCAATGACACGTCAGCTGTAATGATCACTAGTCACTATTGTAAAGAGCATTACTCTCTTTCTAATCAGGCGAGTTTTTGGGAACCGGGAAAAGATACTGTCCATCATCATCCGCTTTTTTCTAAAAAAAACACCTTGGACGAAATAAAAGCCACACTTGCAGAAGATTATTACTTCAGAAATCCACCTGAAACTGTCGTTTTTATTGGCCACAGTAACGAGGAAAAAACTCAGAAAAAGAATAAAATTTATCCCGTGATTAAGGATCAAAAACTTCCTCCTCAAGCACCTCTTGGACTCTGTTTTATTCTTCTCTTTTCCATTGTGATGCGTTTTTCTCATCCTAAGAGAACACTCGTTAAAGCGGTGGTAGATGATCACTAAAAATCTCGTCTCGTTATGGAAGGGATCTGTTTTCATATTTGTGCTGTTAGGGATTTTATTTATTCCCTTTCCTTTTAAAACCATCCCTTTTCACGAACTCGTTATAGGATATTTGTTTGAAGATCTCATTCAATTCGTAAAAGTGGATCTTCTCACTATCTCAACCGATTATGATGCCATTTCATCAGATTCATCTTCATTGTATGCACTTTTTCTAATTCTGATGTTTACAGCGCTAATAGTCACTGTAACCATGCATTTGCTTAAAAAAGAGGCAAAACTATCTTTCAAATCATTACCCACTTTTCACTTGGTATATTGCTATTACCTGAGTTTTCAACTTATTAGTTACGGGTTTGATAAGCTATCCAAAGGGCAGTTTTATTTGCCCGAACCAAATACTCTTTATACGCCTTTAGGCTTTTTGGATAAAGACCTTTTATTCTGGAGTACTGTGGGTGTATCTCATTCTTTCAATGTCTTCATAGGTCTAGCACAACTCATCCCTGGAATACTATTGTTTTTTAGAAAAACCCGAATGACAGGGCTTATCCTCTCTTGTACTACTTTTCTCGGAATTGTGGTCATAAATTTCAGTTTCGACATTTCCCTCAAACTATATAGTGCCTTTTTACTCTGCGCGGCCATGATTAGTTTAGGGCCATATATTCCTAAACTCTATCAGGCCTTTGATAATTCAATATTTAGAAGCTATCAACTGACCATAAACAAATCAGCCGTTTATAGTATAATAAAATCCGCGTTTATTTTATTTATCTTCTTGGAAGTGCTCTATCCGCACATTCACTCACGTCCCTTCAATAGCGATCTCAGATCTCCTCCTCCGCTTCATGGAGCGTATGAAGTGACTCACCAACTTGACAATGGAGTTTTGTTGGAAGAAAGCCACATTAAACGAATCTTTATTCATCGGGGTAATTACCTCATCATACAAAACACAAACGATGAATTCATGGATTATAAACTCCAATTTCACCCTATTAAGAAACAATTGCTGCTTACAAATTATGATCTAAAGCAGACAGTCTTAGACTATGATTATTCTCTAAAAGACAATGTCCTTCAACTTGGCCACAAAAAAGAGGGACTTCCACTGGAAATAACCGCAAAACCACTTCCATGGAAATCACTTCCATTACTTCAAAAGAACTTCCATTGGATGATCGACTTTGTAGAATAACCAAATTCACAAAACCTAGAACTATTAAACTTAGCATCTCAAATTCAGATTATTAGATACATATTCTATATTTGTCGTAAAGACCACATCTCTAGAATATGCCCTCAAAAACACTCAATCAAAAAAGTCTGGTTAGGATCTTCAAAGACGCCAGAGAACTAAGTTCATCTGAGACCCGATTTTGTTTTCTTCTTGGGGCTGGAGCTTCAAAAAGTTCAAATATTCCCACAGGATGGGAACTCTCAAAAAGGTGGTTCGATGAATTGTCAGACGACTTGGAAGGTAACGAGTTTGAAAGCTGGAAAAGTTCCATAGGACTTACCGAAGAAAAACTGGGTGAATTCTACACCCATATTTACGAAAAAAGATACGAGTCAAACCCACAACTAGGGTATGAATATTTCAAACATTTGATGGAAGACAAAGAGCCTAGCATTGGGTATGTCATTCTATCACAAATTCTAGCCAGTGAACAGCACAATTTCGTAATCACCACCAACTTTGATTATCTAGTAGAAGATGCTGTAAGAATGTATACCAATACAAAACCCTTTTCTGCCGGTCACGAAACTCTAGCAGGATTCATTTCTTCCCAAACAAAAAGACCAACGATCATAAAGGTTCACCGAGATTTATTCCTGAACCCAATGAATGACGCGGCCAATACAAGCAAATTAAAAAAGGAGTGGCAAGAGGCACTTAAACCAATTTTAAGAAATTTCAATTTACTGGTAATAGGGTATGGGGGAAATGACGGTAGTTTAATGGATTACTTATCTGGTATTCCTGTCGAGAGCAGAAAGCCCATTTACTGGTGCACCCGAGAAACAGATTCACTTAATAGTAAAGTAACGGGCTTACTTTCTGAAAAAGACCTCTCAGTAAAAATCGACAGTTTCGACAGTTTGATGTACGAACTATACGGAGCATTAAACTACAAGTTCTTCAATAATCTTGACGACTCACTGAATCATCCATTTGTGAAGAATGCCATAGAAAGAAATCATAGACTAAAGGACAAACGAGAAAAGCTCATAGACCTTGCCAATAACAATCGAAACACAGGCAAATCTTCAGAAAACTTAGAAAACATTCTTACTGATGATTCTCTACTTTATAACAATATCCTTCAAGAATCCGACCCAAAGAAACAAGAAGATGAATTTCAAAAGGCAATTCAAACATACCCCAATAGTGTTCTTCTATTGGGCGGCTATGCCAACTTCTTAAATGATGTCAAAAAAGATTACGGAGCAGCCAAAAAAGTCTATGAAAAAGCAATCGATCTTGACCCACAAAATGCCGTAAATCTTGGAAATTATGCCAATGTGCTCTACAGTGGGTTTCAGGATTACGACACTGCTAGATCATACTATCAAAAAGCGATTGAACTTGACCCTCATAATTCAATCACCATTGGCAACTATGCCATGTTTATTGAAAATGTAGAAAAGCATTATGATAAAGCAGAAAACCTTTATCTAAAAGCGATTGAACTTGACCCAGATGATGCCATCAACGCTGGAAATTATGCTGTTTTTCTTCAAAACGCTCGGAAAAAATTTGAACTGGCTGAGGAGTATTACAAGAAAGCCATCCTATTGGATCCTGAAAATGCAAACAACCTTGGAAATTATGCCATACTACTAGAAAACACTCGCAAGGACATGACATCTTCCGAAGAGTACTACAAAAAATCTGTAGAACTAGACCCGAAGAACGCAAATAACGTCGGTAACTACGCCTTGTTCCTTCAAAACGCCACAAAGGATTATCCTATGGCCGAAGAACTATTCAAAAAAGCCTTTAAAATAGACCCGTCTCATGTCAACAACAGTTTAAACTACGTCTATTTTTTGAATTATGTGCTCAACGATTATGAACGCACAGAGCAGCTGTATAAAGAAATTTTAAAAATATCACCGCAAAATTCCGATTTTCTTGAGAGTTATGCATTGTTTCTAAGTCATCGCAAAAAAGACTATGCGCAAGCGGAAGAGTACTATAGACAAATCGTTGAGCTGGACCCAGAAAATGCAAACAACCTTGGAAATTATGCTCACTTTAAAATCATCTCTGAAGAAAATTTAAAAGAAGCCAAAGGTTTAATTGACTCAGCATTTAGACTTAATGAAGAGACCTCTTCTCTCTCGGCAGAACTCTGGTTTTACCGGTATGCTCATTACCGCGAATATCTAGATGAGGGAAAGAAACAACTTCAAAAATTAATTGACAGTGGAATTAATTCTCTAGAATGGGATTTCAATTCGCACGTTGAAATTGCCAAGCGCAATGGTCATCCGGACATCGATCAACTGAACGAATTTGCACTAAAACTAGGAGAAGAAATTACTTCCAATATAGTATCAAGCTGACCAATTCATTTATGCACTCACAAAACGATTACCAAACAACACTTATTTTTTGGAGTACCCTGCCAAATATAAGCCTGAGAAAGTTAAAAGAAGCGCATGCCGATCTTAACACCCTTTAACCTCCACCGTGAAACTTAAGGCGTGATTATTGTTTAAATTTGATAGGCTCGGTGCGTATCATTTCGCATCCGTTCTCGTTAGACTATTAAGTAGAAAAGAAATTATGAGTGAAGGCATCGATTTACTGAAGAAAAAGCTAGAAAAGTTTATTCGCAAGTACTATAAAAACCAAATGATTAAGGGGATGATTTATAGTGTCGCTCTTATTCTGGCAGTATACCTTACGGTCACTATCTCCGAATATTTTGGGAACTTTGGGAAAGGAATTAGAACATTTTTCTTCTATGCTTTAGTTGGGGGTTCACTAATTATCCTAGGGAAATACATCATCATTCCACTCACAAAGCTGTTGAAAATAGGAAACTCTCTTTCTCACAGACAAGCTTCTGAAATCGTGGGAGACCACTTCCCAGATGTAAAAGATAAGTTAGTAAACACCCTCCAGTTAGCTGAGCAAAAAGAGGGAGTCAATGATTATAGTTCAGAACTTCTACAAGCCAGCATTATTCAGCGTACAGAACAGCTTACTCCAGTGCCATTTACCTCTGCTGTAAATTTTAAGGAGAATAGGAAGTACCTCAAATACGCACTTGTGCCTCTTTCCCTTTTCGTCATACTGCTTTTTGGTGCGCCTTCACTAATCACTGAAAGTACCGATAGAATCGTACGTCACAATGAAGAAATTATTTATGCTCCTTATGATTTTATGGTCAAGAATTCTGTATTAGAAGTTCCTGAAAATAAAGACTTTAATCTAGAAATTTCAGTCGCTATTAACGAAACGGCCAAAGGCGGTGTCCCAGACAAGGTGTATATTCTCAGAGGAGATCAGCGATTTCTTCTCAACAAAGAAGGAAAAACTAACTTCTTCTATACATTCAACAATGTACAGAAAAACATTCCATTTAGATTGGAAGCCAATAGCATTATTTCTAAAGAGTTTTTACTGTCTGCCTTACCTGTCCCTGGATTCACCGACTTTTCAGTCTATCTAGATTATCCCGCTTACACTGGGATAAAAGATGAGCTGATTTCTAACAGCGGGGACATGACTGTTCCTCAAGGAAGCAAACTTCAGTGGAAAATCAACACCAAGAACACTTCAAATGTTGAGCTAAGCATGAACAAAGAGTTGAAAAAACTGGACCGTTCTGGAAAAAATGCTTTTGAGTACACTCATATAGCCAACACCAATTCAAAATATACATTTAAAAGTGACAACGAAACAACCGTCGAGGGAGACTCCATGAGCTATTCTCTTTCTGTAATTAAAGATCTATATCCTAGTATCACTGTGGATGAGAAAATTGATTCTTTGACAAAGAAAAATTTGTATTTCACAGGAGAAGTATCTGATGATTATGGGTTCAAAAACTTGACCTTCAATTATTCTTTTTCAAAAACCACCGATTCTACAAAAACGGCGAATAAAGTAGTAAGCGCAGCAATACCAGTAAGTAAAAATCTTTCATCAGATGGGTTCTTCCACCACTGGAATATGGAAGACCTTAACCTTCTTCCAGGTGAAGAAATCAACTATTACTTTCAAGTTTGGGACAATGACGGAGTCAACGGAAGCAAGTCTGCTAAGAGCAGACCGGCTATCTTCAAAGTGCCATCACTAGACGAACTAGAAGAAGAAAAAGAACAGCAAAACGAAGAAATCAAAGATGAAATGGAGGAGGCTGTAGATGATGCTAAACAACTACAGAAGGACCTAGACGAATTAAGAAAAGAACTTCTTCAAAAAGAAGAGATGAACTGGCAAGATGAGAAAAAGTTAGAAGAGTTGTTGCAACGCCAAAAAGAACTTCAAAACAAAGTAGAAAACATCCAGGACAAAAACGAGCAAAAAAATCAGAAGGAGAACGAGTTCAATCAGCAAAATGAAAACGTCATGGAGAAGCAGGAGCAACTCCAAAAAATGTTTGATGAAATCATGACTGATGAAATGAAGGAGCTCTATGAAGAAATTCAAAAAATGATGGAAAAGCTGGACAAGGAAGACATTCAGGAACAACTGGAAGAAATGAGCCTGTCCAATGAAGACATAGAAAAAGAATTAGATCGTGCCATGGAGCAGTTCAAGCAACTCGAGTGGGAACTGAAAATGGAAGACACCATCGATAAACTTAAAGATTTAGCAGAAAAACAAGAAAAACTCGCTGAAGAGACCAAAGAAGGTGAAAAATCAGCTGAAGAACTTAAAGAAGAGCAAGACAAATTGAACGAAGAGTTCGAGAAAGTGAAAGAAGATCTGGAGGATCTCGAAAAGATGAATGAGGACCTGGAAAACCCTAACTCTATGATGGATACGGAAGAGGAGGAGAAAGAGATCGAAGAGGAAATGGAAGAAAGTTCTGAGCAGTTGGAGAAAGACAAAAAGGAAAAAGCTGGAGAGTCTCAAGAAGGGGCTGCAGAAAAAATGGAAGAAATGGCTGAGCAGATGGAGCAGATGATGGCTGAAGAAGAAGAAGAATCAGCAGAAGAAGACATGGATGCGCTCAGAACCTTACTGGAAAACATAATTCAATTGTCTTTTGATCAAGAAGATTTAATGGATGACATTAAAACGACTTCTAAGAATGACCCGAAATACGTGACGCACGGTCAAACACAGCGTAAGTTTAAAGACGATGCTCGAATTATTGAAGACTCTTTGTTTGCCTTGAGCAAG
Organism: Flavobacteriales bacterium; assembly: GCA_965224545.1. Lineage (GTDB taxonomy): Bacteria > Bacteroidota > Bacteroidia > Flavobacteriales_D > Sanyastnellaceae > ASP10-05a. The sequence continues at coordinate 604,930 of CBDCZM010000002.1, forward strand.
CGTATCATCCAATTGGAGGCGATCGTCAACCGCGAAATCAACTTGGTCAATGAAAATATGTTGAAGTCTATCGATCACATTGCCGAAAGACAAACCGATCAAGTAACCACTCGCCAACAATACACAATAACATCGCTAAATAATTTAGCACTTCTTTTGGAGGAGGTTCTTAAGCAAATGCAACAGGACATGGCTCAATCCATGCCTGGAACAGGAAATTGTCAGAAACCTGGAGGAATGGGTAAAAAACCAAGCTCCTCTAAAATGCGCAAGATGCAAGAAGGCATGAAAGGACAGATGGAGAAGATGAAAAAACAGCTCGAGAAGCAAGGAAACAAAGGGAAACCTGGAAAAATGCCTGGCGAAATGAGCAAACAACTAGCACAACAGGCCGCCAAACAAGCAGCGATTCGAAGAGAAATTGAAAAAATGGGAGACCAGCTGAACGAGGATGGTTCAGGAAATGGAAATGAATTGAAAAAGATCGCAAAAGAAATGGAGGAGCTAGAGCAAGACATTGTGAACAAAAGAGTTGATCAAAACACTATAAAACGTCAACAAGACATTGTTACTAGATTGTTAAAACACGAAAATGCCGAGCGTCAGAGAGAACAAGATAACAAACGGAAATCGAACGAATCGACCAACCCTCCTGTATCTTCGCCTGCCGACTACAAGAAATATTTAGAGGAACGTGAGCGAGAAATAGAAATGCTAAAAACAACACCTCCTTCACTGAAACCTTATTACAAGGAAAAAGTAAACGAATATTTTAATAACTTGGAGCGCTAGAAACAAGCACAATCCAATAACAGTGATCAGCGTGGAAACCAAAGAAATTAGCTTTAGCTCAATAGCAGAGAACATTCATATAGTAGAAAAATTGATTGATCAGATCTGTGAAGATCTTAATGTCAGTGAGGAACATTATGGGAATATTCTTATTTCTATGACTGAGGCCGTGAATAATGCCATCGTTCACGGAAATAAGCTAGATCCAGAAAAGCAAGTGAACGTAAAAGTAAAAGCAGATGACAAAGTCATTCATTTTACGATCTCTGATGAAGGTCCCGGATTTGACTATGACAATCTTCCTGACCCTACCGCTCCAGAAAACATAGAAAAGCCTAATGGAAGAGGTGTTTTCCTAATGAAAAACTTAGCAGACAACTGTTCTTTCGAAGACAATGGAAGAATTGTGGAATTAGAGTTTCACGCGCTATAGATTCTGCCTCACAATAACATCCTACATTTTCAGTTTATATGAATGATGAAAATCATTCTGACTCTGCTTGCTCTATCAATTCTATCTGGCTGCGGCTTCGTTTCCATTTTTAGAATACAAAATGCGTATCAAGAAGAACACTTAGAAGAACATTCGTTCAAGGAAGAAATCCCATTTATAGAAGTTAAGGGAGTCATTATTATTCAACTGAGCATTAACGGGATCAATCGAAACTTTGGTTTTGATACGGGGTCAATAACACTCATTGACGATAACTTAGTCGATGAATTCAATTTAAAAAAACTCGGTTACCAAAAAGTTTCCAGTTCAAATAATAAAAAGCAAAAACTCAAATATGCTACACTAAAAAAACTGGAAATAGGGACAGTTCCCTTTTCTTCAATAGTCACATGTGTTGCTGACATAGAACACATTAGCAACTCTATGTGCCTAGAGATCTCTGGAATAATTGGAGCCAACATTATGAATAAATGTGTTTGGCAAATCGACTATGATCGTCATATGATCACACTTACAAATGACATTGAAAATTTAGATTTTTCGAAAGACAAACAAACCATCGATTTTTATTCTGAGGGAAAAGGAACGCCCATAGTCAATCTATATTCTAATGGAAAATACGTTTGCGAAGCACAAATCGACACTGGATCAAACGGTGGAATTTCACTAAGTAGAAACATCGCCTTAGATAAAAATTCATTTATAGAAAAGCAATCCTTTAGCACGGGGATTTTTGGCAGCTCCGTACACAAACAAAAAATCATCCGAGCTCAAGATTTGAGTATTGGATCACACTTTTCATTAGATAGTCCCATCGTTACTTTTAACCCAGAATTGTCTTTTGAGTTAGTGGGTACGCAGTTTTTAAGAAATTATCGCTTTACCATTGATTGGCCTCATCAAAAGATTGTTCTAGACCAGCCTACTTCAAGGCCTTTTCACGCCCATAACAACCACGGCTTCTCCACCACTTTCCTCGAAGACAGGGTCATCGTTGGAGCCATCTACACAAACTCTACCGTGTTCAATGAAGGCCTAAGGCTTAATGACGTTATTTTATCGATTAACGGAACAAATATGGATGGCATTTCTCGAGAAGACTATTGCCAATATCTTTCACTAGGTAAAAGCCTCTCTGAAAATTCTATAGAATTAGTCATTAAAAGAGAAACTGAAAAAATTACATTTACAGTTTATATGTCTAATCTAATTAAAGATCTTTAACCATTAATGAATCGTGTCCGTTCTTATAGCGTGTTATGCTTATCACAGACTCCTTTGATGTGGCTGCTTCTAATTGCTTTCTTTTTCAGTTTCATGAACCTTGGCTTTTCTCAAAAACCCATTAAAACAGGAGAAAAGCATATAATTCAATCCCGCGAGTTAGGTGAAGAACGTGAACTTTGGATAGGTCTCCCTGAGTTTTACGATTCAACAAAAGTATACCCTACGATCTATATTTTAGACGCTGAATGGCAATTTGATATCACCTACAGTATCTCCAAAGAGTTAGCAGCCAATGATAAAATTCCCGCTCACATTGTCATTGGAATTCCAAAAATTGACTCAGACCATCGTTTTAAAAATCTCACTTTTTCCTCTACTCGAGTGAACTCTGCAGGAGAAAGCGATCCCTCTATTGCCGCCTATTTTAATTCAGAAAACACATCCGGAGGAACGGATTTTTTGAATTTTCTAAGAAACGAAGCTATTCCTTATGTAGAGACTAATTATTCTACCAACGATTTTGATGTATTCATTGGACATTCCTTAAGTGGGTATTTCGGGGCATATATTCTTTCCGAGGAAACCACGTTCAATGCCTATCAATTCTACGATGCCAGTATTTGGTATAATAACGGAGATGTCAATCACCGGCTAGACTCCATACTTACAGGAAACTTCGCTTCAAATGTGTTTATTACTTCGGCAGCTGGGGGAAAAGACAAACAGGAATTTCATCTGGAAATGCATCAAGTATTGAAAGACATTTTACAAAACCGTCAGGTGAATGTGACTCTCAAAACATATGAGAATGAAGATCACGGTTCTGTGAGACTTCCTAGTCTGATAGACGGACTCACCCAACTGTACGAAGGATACTCTATTGGCTACATTCTACCAGAAGATAAAATTTCTGTAGAATCTGCTGAAGAGCATTACCGTAAATTCTCACAAAAAGTGCACTTCGAGTTTAGCTGTCCGGTTGACACTTACAGATGGATTGGTTTTGCCAATCATTCTCAAGGCGAATGGAAAAAAGCCATTGATGCCTATGAAAAATGCATTACCATCTACTCTGAAGATGCAAATGTGCAAAGGGAACTAGCCGAGTGCTACTACTCAGAAAAGGAATTTTCTAAAAGTTTAATTCATTACAAATTGGCTCTTAATTTGGACCCCAAGAACAAATTGTATACATCAAAAATCAACGAAATAGAGCTACTCCAAAACAATTGAGTTGATAATGGTGTAACACAAAAAGAAATGAAACCAATTCTCTTTCATAACGCAGATAGCAATTATCAACTACGTCAAAAAAACCTTGTTCGAAAGTGGGTTGTTGAGTGTATTTGCCTGGAAAAGAAAACATTAGATTCGATTTCTTACGTGTTTTGCACGGACGATTACCTGCTTGAGATTAATCAAAACCATCTCAACCATGACACTTATACAGATATAATCACATTCGACTATTCCGAAGGTGATTTGATCTCCTCTGAGATTTACATTAGTGTCGACCGTGTTAAGGAGAACTCAAAAAGTTTCACCCACTCTTTTACTGATGAAATGCATCGAGTAATTATTCATGGTGTTCTCCATTTAATTGGTTACAAAGACAAGACAGAGTCCGAAGCTCAGACCATGCGTGGGAAGGAGGATTATTATTTATCTTTGCGCCAGTTTTAACAACCCATGCGGAAACAGTCGCTGAGTCCATCTGAGGTGACAAAAGAATCCTTGTCCGCCCTCTTTCAATTGAGTTCAGAGAATTGGCATTAACCGTTTCACGTGGAACATAATAAAAAGGAATGCTTCCTGAATACGACGTCATAGTAGTTGGTGCTGGTCATGCCGGAAACGAAGCCGCTGCAGCTGCGGCCAACCTAGGCTCCAAAGTTCTTCTCATCACAATGAATATGAACACCATTGGTCAGATGAGTTGTAACCCTGCCATGGGAGGCATAGCCAAAGGACAAATTGTGCGAGAAATAGATGCTATGGGTGGCTATTCTGGAATTGTATCCGACAAGTCCGCTATTCAATCCAAAATGCTCAACCGTTCAAAAGGACCCGCTATGTGGAGCCCTAGGCAGCAAAACGATCGATTAATGTTTGCTACTGAATGGAGAAACATGCTTGAACAAACACCAAATGTCGACTTCTGGCAAGATATGGCTACAGAACTACTCATAGAAAAAGAGAAGTTAACAGGTGTAAAAACATCCATGGGAGTCGAAATCAAATCCAAAACAGTAATTCTCACTAGTGGTACGTTTCTCAACGGAATTATACATCTTGGCGAAAAAAAGTTTGGAGGAGGAAGAGCAGGAGAATCCGCAGCCTTTGGCCTCACTGAATGTCTTAATAATTTAGGCTTCGAATCTGGAAGAATGAAAACCGGAACTCCACCCCGTGTTGACGGCCGTTCACTAGATTATTCTAAGATGGAAGAACAACCAGGGGATGACAATCCTGTGCCATTTAGCTTCACCACGAAGGACTTTCTAAAAACACAACGTTCTTGTCATATGACCTACACCAACGAAGAAGTTCATGACATTCTCAAAACAGGCTTCGACCGTTCCCCTATGTTTAATGGGCGCATACAAGGCATCGGCCCTAGATACTGCCCCAGTATCGAAGACAAAATTGAGCGTTTCTCCGAGCGACCACGACATCAAATATTTGTAGAACCAGAAGGATGGAATACTGTCGAAATTTATGTCAACGGCTTTTCTACTTCACTTCCAGAAGAAGTCCAGATGAAAGCCATGAAGAAAATCGTTGGCTTTGAAAACGCGAAGATGTTTCGTCCAGGCTATGCCATCGAGTACGACTACTTCCCTCCCACTCAACTTAAACATACGCTCGAAACCAAACTAGTAGCTGGTCTTTTCTTTGCTGGTCAAATTAACGGAACCACTGGTTATGAGGAAGCAGCCTGTCAAGGATTGATGGCTGGAATCAACGCTCATTTAAATCATACAGAAAAAGAACCATTCCTACTAAACCGTTCAGAAGCGTACATCGGAGTCCTTATAGATGACCTTATCACCAAAGGCACCGACGAGCCATATCGGATGTTTACCTCCAGAGCTGAATACAGAATCCTCCTTCGTCAAGATAATGCCGATCATAGACTAACTGCCAAGGCCCATGGTCTTGGGCTTGCGTCTGATGAGCGATTCCGTCTATCCGAGGAAAAAAGAGAACGCACAGCTCAAGCGATTAAATTCATTAAATCTGAAAGCGTTTCACCTGAGGAAATCAATTCAGCACTCACAGAACTCAACACTCCACATATTAAACAAAAAGTTAAAATGAACACGGTGCTTACCCGACCTCAGGTTCATATCAATCATCTCATAGAAAATGTTCCTAAATTAAAGGAACACCTTTCGGACATCTCAAACCCTGAGATTGTGGAGCAAACAGAAATTCAAATTAAATACGAAGGGTATATTTCTAAGGAACAAGAAATGGCCAGCAAACTCACAAAGCTAGAACATGTCTTAATTCCCGAAGATTTAGATTTCACCAAACTAGGGGGTCTCAGCGCTGAAGCCAAAGCAAAGCTAACAGAAATACGTCCTGCATCAATAGGCCAAGCTTCGCGAATATCTGGAGTCAGCCCCAACGACGTAAGCATTCTTTTGGTCTACCTCGGCAGGTAATCATCAAATCGTTCCACGTGGAACGAGCCCTACCAAACATTCATAAACACGTCTCATGGCCACGCATTTTTCTTGCTGTTCCACGTGAAACAATAAGTCGGCTAGGCCTTCTCCCCTACGGTTGCCGATCCCACTATCTCTTCAAGGTTAATTACTAACCTTATTAAAAACCGCCTTTTTTCCCCATTCACTTCTTCCGTCTCGCAAGTTCTAGAAAATTCCAAATCAAATGAAATCAAACATCAAAAACGTTCCACGTGGAACGTTTTGTTTGGGCGCCTTTGGTTTTCTTCAAATAAGGCTTATAGCCGGCTTCTTTTTGCCAAGAATACACATCACCCCCAGAACAACTCTAGAAATACAATTATAAGGCGTTTCTACAGGCCGTTTTTCACTGCTTTTTTGATTGTTCCTTCAATATGCGTGATTATCTTTGCACCGCATAAAAAAACTAACAATGTCAACATTAACGTCATCAGTGAACATTTCTGAAGTACTTACTCAATTAGGAATTCAGAATCATAATGCCGGGACTTCTACAGGATTAACTAATTCTGATAGTAGTGAACACATCAAATCATTTTCTCCAGTAGATGGAGAACTCATCGGTAGTGTTTCGGTTACAACTCCCGAGCAATATGAATCGACTATCAAAGTTTCTCTAGAAGCTTTTAAGGAATGGAGAACAACTCCTGCTCCTTTGAGAGGAGAAATCGTTCGTCAATTTGGAGAAAAATTACGAGAATATAAAGAACCTCTTGGTAAACTGGTTTCCTACGAAATGGGAAAAAGTTTACAAGAAGGATATGGAGAAGTTCAAGAAATGATAGATATCTGTGATTTTGCCACAGGTTTAAGCCGTCAGTTAAACGGACTTACTATGCATTCTGAAAGACCTCTACATAGAATGTATGATCAATATCATCCATTAGGAATTACAGGAATCATTTCTGCTTTCAACTTTCCAGTAGCAGTATGGGCATGGAACACTGCTCTCGCTTGGATTTGCGGAAACGTCTGTGTATGGAAACCTTCCGAAAAAGCGCCGATTTGTGGTATAGCTTGCCAAAACATCATGGCAGAAGTGCTAAAAGCCAACGACCTCCCAGAAGGGATTTGTTGTCTAATTAATGGAGACTATAAGATAGGTGAAGCACTTACTCAAGATAAAAGAGTTCCTTTGATTTCAGCTACTGGTTCGACTAGAATGGGTAGAATTGTTGGTTCGACAGTAGCTCAAAGATTTGGAAAATCCATACTTGAACTAGGAGGCAATAACGCCATCATAGTTACTCCTGACGCTGACCTTAAAATGACAATTATTGGTTCAGTATTTGGCGCAGTTGGTACATGTGGCCAAAGATGTACTTCTACAAGAAGACTCATCATTCATGAATCAAGATACAATGAAGTAAAAGACCAGTTGGCTCAAGCATACGGGCAATTGTCCATCGGTGATCCATTAGACGAATCAAATCACGTAGGTCCTCTTATTGATAAAGACGCAGTAGATTCATATTTAAAAGCCATAGAATCAGCTAAAGAACAGGGAGGAAATATGGTTGTAGAAGGTGGACAGCTTTCTGGAGAAGGATACGAAAGTGGTTGTTATATAAAACCATGTATTATAGAGGCCAACAACGATATGGCAATCGTGCAGGCAGAAACCTTCGCTCCTATCCTTTACATTATGAAGTATTCGGATATAAATGAAGCTATAGAAATGCAAAACAACGTGGCGCAAGGATTATCCTCTGCTATCATGACTACAAACTTACAAGAAGCGGAAAAGTTTTTAAGTTATGCTGGAAGTGATTGCGGAATCGCCAACGTAAACATTGGTACTAGCGGAGCTGAAATTGGTGGTGCTTTTGGAGGAGAAAAAGAAACAGGTGGTGGAAGAGAAAGTGGCTCAGATGCATGGAAAGCATACATGAGAAGACAGACAAACACCATTAATTACAGCACAGAGCTTCCACTAGCTCAAGGCATCAAATTTGACTTATAAGAACATTGACTCTCACGCGTATTTTTTATATACTACTAACAGCTGCTCTATTGGGCAGCTGTTATACTTCTGTACCCGAAGAAGTAAACAATCCCAGAACTGGTTACTTCGAAATTGTATTCGACCTTGGCGAAGTAAAATGCCCGACGCGTTGGAATATTTCTCAAAACGGCGTTGTAATTATAAATGCAGAAGAAAAAATAGAAGTCTCTGACTTTCAGCTAAATGGAGATTCTGGGTCTTTTAAGCTTCCTGTTTTTAAAACCACAGTAGATTTTCACTATCTCACTGATGGCAGTATCCAAGGACACTTCAAAAACCATCTTCGAAAAGGAGATTATAAAATTCCCTTTGAAGGCCATAAAAACCAAGTTCCACGCTATAACTCTTCTAATCCACAACAATTTACATACGATGTAAATATGGATCCTGAAGATCCATTCAATGCCATCGGTAAATTCAATTTCTATGAAGATTACATCTCTGGTACTTTTCTTACAGAAACGGGTGATTATCGATTTCTCGAAGGCCAAAAAACCAATGAAAACAATTTTTATCTGAGCTGTTTTGATGGATCACATCTTTTTTATTTTACAGCAGAAATGCATGGAGATTCTATTTCTGGAAAATTTTTCTCAGGAAATCATTGGAATACTACCTGGTCTGGTGTAAAGGATATCACTCATAGCGTTTCTCTTATAAACCCTGATTCACTTACATATCTGAAAGAAGGTGAAACATCGGTTGAATTCTTCGGTTTAAATAAAGATCAGGATACTTTGAAATTCAATTCCATGGATTTTGATCACGTTTCGATGATCCAAATACTTGGATCTTGGTGTCCAAATTGTATGGATGAAACACGCTATTACAATGAACTTTCAAAAAAATATGGTGATCAGGTTAACATCATTGGTCTCGCCTTTGAAGCTCATCAAAGTGTTGAAGATCAACTTAAAAACATACAAATCTATAGAAACGAGCTTCAAGTTGAATACCCCATTTATTTATCAGGAAATGCAAATAAAAGTGAAGCCAGTATCATGTTTAATACATTGAATAAAATTACTTCTTATCCTACCACCATCTTCTTAGATAAGCACGGAATGGTAAGGAAAATTCATACTGGTTTTTATGGTCCAAGTACTGGAACTTACTATGATGAATATACTTCTTCTACAGAAGCCTTTTTATATCAATTAATCGCTGAAAAGAGGTAACCCTTTTTTAGTCTTCAAATACATTTTCTACGTCTACTCTGGGTGCTTCATCTCTATTTGCCAATTCCCACGCGGTATAGAAAACCAATCTAGCTACTTTTTCAAGTTTGTCATACAATATCTTATCAGGAGTATCTGTTGGTTTGTGATAATCCTCATGTACCCCGGAAAAATAAAATATTACTGGGATTCCATGTTTAGCAAAATTATAATGATCTGAACGGTAATAAAATTTATTTGGGTCTTCTGGGTCATTATAAGTATAATCCAATTCCAAATTCGAATAAACCTTATTAGTCTGCTCACTTATTTTGTGAAGGTCTGTGCTTAACTTATCGCTGCCAATTAAATAAATATAATATTGATTGTCTGCATGTGCCTCATCTACCCTTCCTATCATATCAATATTTAAATCTACAATAGTAGATTCTAGTGGATAAACAGGATGGTCAGAATAATATCTAGAACCCAATAATCCTTTTTCTTCTCCACTAACAGTCATTACTAAAACACTCCTTCTTGGACCATTTCCTTCCAGTTTTGCATTTTGAAAAGCCTCAGCAATTTCCAAAGCAGATACAGTCCCAGAACCATCATCATCCGCTCCATTATTTATCTCTTCTCCTTTTTTGCCTATGTGATCATAATGAGCTGTGACCACTACTAATTCATCCTTTAAATCACTCCCTTCAATAAACGCTAAAACGTTCTCACCTGTAAACCGTTCCACCACATTTTCTAAATCCAGCTTAAAATCTATACTCACTGTTGATTGTTTAGCCTCCTTTTGTTTATCAATTCGTTTCTTATATTTCTTTAAACTTTTATTCTTAGAATTAGAAACAATGCTTTCCGCCATTTCTGGAGAAATGAACAACACCTGAAAATCAGAGTTTTCTTCATCCTCATCTTCTCCTACCAACGACATTCCAGGATCTTCTAGATAGTATTTTACCCTTGACATATATGATTCAAAATCTTGATTTACAAGAATTAGGTCTTTCACTCCTCTAGATTTAGCCTCTTCCACTTTTAATCTCCAATCTGCTGCCCACATATTAAACTCCTCTCCCGACTTAACAGCATCTCCTTTCTTATTCCTTGGTACATCCATCAAAATCATTACAGATTTACCAGAAACATTTGTATTCTTATAGTCATTCCATGATTCCATAGCTATTCCATAACCACACAGCATTAATTCGGTCAATTCTATATCCCTGTTTACACTACTCCCAAAAAAGTAAAAGTCATTCACGAAAGCAAAATCCTTTTCTCCAATCTTACATGTCGTACTTAAATATTTTTCTCTCTTTAAAGGAAACTCCTGAATATACTTTTCTCCATCATATGGCGGAATTCCAATAGATTCAAAGTAATCTGATATATATTTAGCAGCCTTTTTCTGACCTGCCATCCCTGTTTCTCTTCCTTCAAATTCATCTGAAGCCAGCACCATTAAATGCTCCTTAAGCTCCTTAGAGGTGATACTCAAACCATATTGCTTGGCAACAGCAATTTCATCTAGAAATTTTGGTGCTTCCTCTTTTGGTCCACCATAACCTTCCTGAGAATAGATACTGCTTTGCAATGCAACAGCAAAAATCGAACAAACTATTATTTTATTTAACATACTCCTTCAGCTATTTTATTTACCCTTCTCTCATGTCTTCCTCCCTCAAAATTCGTAGATATAAATGTCTTAATTACTTTTTTTGCTTCTTCCAACTCAATAAATCTGGCTGGCAAACAAACCACATTCGCATTATTATGTTCTCTGCTTAATCCTGCTATTTCCTCAGTCCAAGCCAAAGCGGCTCTTACCTTAGTATACTTATTTGCCGTCATACAAACTCCTTGTCCACTACCACAAACTAATATTCCCATTTGTGCTTGCTCATTATTCACATCACTTGCTACCTTATGAGCAAAATCTGGATAATCTACACTGTCTAGAGAATATGTTCCATGATCTAAAACCTCATGACCCAATTCATTTAATAGCTCTGCCAATTCTGTCTTCAATTCAAAGCCAGCATGATCAGATCCAATAACTAATTTCATACTAATTGATTTTAAAACAAAGTTAGGTATATGTATTGTAATGTCTGTATCTCACTAAAAAATTACTAAACCTCTCATTCATAGAAAATTCACACTCATTCAGTTAATAACTCAAAAAACCGTTCATAAGAAAATGATATGAAAATTAGATAATCTGGCACAAAACATGCAAGCAATACCTATCAGATAAAAGCAAGTTTTAAAACTCTAAATTATTGACTAACTATACAAGTCTTATTCACGCTTTAAAAACTAGTTTCACTAATAATTTACCACAATTCAAAGTTATTAATACGCTGTTAAAACATCAGTTTATAGTTTGATAAAGAGCACTTTTGTATGTGTATAGAAAGTTAACAAGTCAATTTTTTGATGTATAACAAATTTATATTCAAACTCACTCAACTTTATATGAACACAATTAACAGCCCTATATATAACTACTATAACTTATATAAAAAGAATTATCTTTAAATAAAGAAGTTGATAAGATTAAAATGCAATTAACACGTCTACTCATATTGGTCATTTTACATTTGCTGTATGCACAGCAAATGCTAAGTCAGAATGATACACTAAAAACAGATTATAAAATTTTTCTATATGAAAATGGAGAAAAAAGTAGCGAGGGGCGAATGGTTGATGGGCGACCAGAGGGTCTGTGGAAAACATACTATGAAAACGGACAATTAAAAACAGAAGGGTCTAGAAGAGAAGGATTGCTTGATGGAGAATGGTCTTTTTATAGAGAAGACGGAAACCCTGAGAGGACAATTACTTATGAAAATGATGTAAAAAACGGTGTAGAAAGGATTTATACTGTGGAAGGAATTCTTTTTGGAGAAAACCAATTTGTTGATGGGAAACAAGAGAAAAAATCAATCTTTTATTATGCCGATGGTTCCGTTTCCAAGGAGGTAGAATTCAAACAAAACAAGGAGGATGGAAAGGGATTGGAATTTGGAACAGATGGGAGAGTTATTACTTTTTTAACGTATAAAGATGGTTATTTAAGATCTCAGGAAAAAGTAAACAGATATAGTGGGAGAGGAGAAAAAATGGGAAAATGGATTGAATATTATCCAAATTCAAAAAAAATAAAAGAAGAAGGAAATTATTCTAATGGGAAAAGAAATGGTTTATTCAAAATTTTTAATAAGAAAGGACAATTAGAAAGAGTGGAAACCTATAAAAATGGGATTTTACAAGAAGAGAACGGAGATGAAATTTTGGATCTTAAAAAAGAGATTGGAGAAAATGGAAAGATCAAATCAATAGGCTCATATGCTAATGGCAAAAAACAGGGAATTTTCAGGGAATACAATTCAAATGGAGAAATTATATCATCTTCAGTTTATAAAGATGATGTAAGGGTAGGAGAGGGAGTAATTACTGGAAGTGGTAAATATGAAGGAACTTGGAAACTATTTTATCCTACTGGAGAATTAAGAGCAGAAGGAGAATATTTGAGTGGGGATAAAGAAGGAAAATGGAACTATTTTTTCATTACTGGGGAGTTAGAACAAAAGGGAAATTACAAGAAAAATCTTCCTTCTGGAGAATGGGTCTGGTATTTCAAATCCAAAGAAATAAAAAGAAAAGAGTATTATAGAAGAGGAAGAGAAGATGGAGAATCAATGGAATATGATGAAGAAGGAGAAATAGTAAATTCAGGAAATTATATAGATGGATTGCGGACTGGTGCATGGTTTTTAACGATCGGTGATTATGAGGAAAAAGGAGAGTTTATAGATGATGAAAAAGAAGGTGAATGGGAAGGAACTTATAAAAAAACGGGACAAATTTATTTTGAAGGTGAATACAGTTTAGGTGTTCCTATAAAGAAACATATATACTATTTTCCAAATGGGATTAGGAAATCAGAAGGGAAGCACGAAGGGGGAGAAAGAAATGGAGATTGGAAGTTTTACAATGAAGATGGAACTATTCGACTAATTATAAGATATACTAATGGAATAGAATCTAGGCTAAACGGCGAAAAGCTATAAGTCTTATTTGAAGTATAAAATGACCGCAACACTTAGTAAACTATTTAATCATTCTAAGGAACAACTGTTTGTTCTTTGCCCTGACGATTTCATCATTATATATTGTAATGCTGTAGCATTAAACGTTTTGGCTCGGCCTTTAAATGAGGTAAAGAATGCACCAGTTGATGAATTTTTCACCATTAATCTAAACAAAAAGGATAGGATTTTAAAAGATATTGGTGAAGTTGGAATTTATCATGCAATAGATAAAGCATCCAATAAATCTCTATCAATCAATCAGATTTTTGTTGAAGGAGAGGAAAAATTACTACTCAGAGTAGAAGCCACTGCAGATACAGCCTATGAAAAATCTAGGGGTGTATTATTAGATGAAAACGTCGCTGGATACTGCAGAATAGATATTGATCTCAAACTATTGGATTGTAATAATTCTTTAGCACTTCAATTAGGATATACGTCTAAAGAAGAATTGATCAATAGGTCTATGAGGAGCATTCTTTCTGATAATGAGAATATTCAATATTTACTTAAGACAATTGCCAAGCAGAAAAAAATAAAGAATATTGAACTAAAATTAAAGAACAAAGAGGGAACAGAAAAAACGTGTTTGGCTAATGTACTATTGGAAAAAGATGATGCAGGAAATAACTCTGCAATCATCTTTACCATCATAGATATAAGTGAACGTGTCGAATTCGAAAATAGAATTCGACTGAGTGAGGAGCGATTCAGATTACTTTCAAATGTGGCCATCGAAGGAATTGTGTTTCTGGATAAAAGAGAGATAATAGATAGCAATGAACAGTTTGTAGAATTAATAGGACATGCAAGTCTTCAGGATGTTGTAGGAAAAAGCATTACAGAATTTATTGTTCATCAAGAACTGATTAAGATTAATTCTCCTAGAAATTCGTTTCAGCAAAAAAAGAATGAGGTAGTTGCAAGAAAAAAAGATGGCACCATTATGCTTTTGGAAGCTTCTGCAGGAAAAATTAATCAAGCGGGAAGAAATATAGATGTGCTCCTATTTTACGAAATTACTCAGAGAAAAAAGACAGAAATAGCACTAGAACAGAGTACAGAGAGATACAAAAGTTTAGTGGAGAATTCACCAAATGGAATTTTTATCTTGGTGAGCAATCAAATAAAATTTGTGAATAATGCTGGGGTAGGTTTATTGGAATGTGACGTAGAAGACGACTTGTATAATAGAGAATTTACAGACTTTGTACAAAAAGAATTCAAATCTGAAATAAAAAGAGATTTGATGGAAACAAGAGAAGGAGGTGAGTTGAGTTATAAAGAAATTAAGATGGTTACTTCTGAAGGAAATGACTTAAATACAGGAGTTCAAGCCACGCTAACAGTTTTTAGTAACAAGCCTGCTGTTCAGATAACACTGGTAGATTTACAAGCTCAAATTGAACTTAGAGAAGAGAGAATTAGAACTAAAATAGCTGAAGAGACAAACCTAACTCTCACAGAAGAAATAGAACTGCATAAAAAAACACAAGAGAAATTACAGGTGGCACAAAAATTCACCAGAAATATAATCGAATCTTCTATCGATATGATTATAGCGGTGGATAAAGAGAACAGAGTAACAGAGTTTAATAAAGCAGCGGTGTATCAATTTGGATATACACTCGATGAAATTTTAGGAGAAGACGTGAGCATTCTCTATGCAACTCCTAAAGAACATGCAAGAGTGCACGATAGTGTAACAAAAAAGGGGATTTTTACTGGGGAGATTCTCAATAAGAAAAAAGGAGGAGAAACATTTCTTTCGCTTCTTTCATCATCGATTATTAAAGATCCTAAAGGAGGAAGCCAAGGATCGATGGGCGTATCCAGAGATATTACAGAAAGAAAAAAGATTGAACAGCAGATTAAAGATTCACTGAAAGAGAAAGAAGTACTTCTTCAAGAAGTGCATCACCGAGTAAAAAACAATCTGCAGGTGATCAGTAGTATTTTGTCACTACAGAGCAATTATGTGAAAGATGAAAAGACACTTGAAATATTAGATGAAAGTCAGAATAGGATAAAATCAATGTCTTACATTCATGAAACGCTGTATCAAACAACTGATTTTGCATCTATTGAATTTTCTAATTATCTGAACACATTAGCCAGTAATCTTATTCATTCCTATAGCTATTCAACGGGAATTATCTCATTGATTCCAGATTATGACGAGATTTATTTAACTATTGATCAAGCCATTCCTTGCGGATTAATTGTAAATGAGTTGGTGTCAAATGCCATGAAATATGCATTTGGAGAAGGAGCAGGAAAAATTTTCTTATCTATCAAAGAAAAGAAAGGAAAAATAAGTCTTAGAGTGGCAGATAATGGGATAGGCTTACCAAAGGATTTTAAATATGAAGAATCCGATTCATTGGGGATGCAATTGGTATACTCACTCATCGATCAACTGGATGCGAGTGTAGAACTGAGTGCAGAAAATGGGACAGACTTTTTAATTACTTTTGAGAAGAGTAAATAAATAGACCACACCACCCTAAACATGTCAATAAATATATTAGTAACAGAAGATGAAAGCATAGTTAGAAAAGACATTGAAATGAGACTTAAAAAGCTTGGATACAATGTTGTAGCTACTGCAGACAATGGATTAAAAGCCATAGAACTCGCCAAAGAAAAAAAGCCAGACTTGGCTTTGATGGATATCATGCTGAAAGGCGATATGACAGGCATAGAAGCTGCGGCTGAGATTAAAACATTTTTGGACATTCCAATTATTTTTCTTACCGCATATTCTGATGATAAAACCCTAGAAAAAGCGAAGGGTTCTGAGCCTCATGCGTACCTGTTAAAACCATTCAAAGAATCCGATGTGAGAACATCGATTGAAATGGCTATTCATAAACATGCATCAGAAAAAAAAATCAAGCAGGAAAATGAATTTTTGAGATCGCTAAACACGGCGAGTAAAAATGCCAAGTTCATCTTTGTAAAATCGAAGAAAGAATTGGTAAAGGTGCCTATAAGTGACTTTTTGATGGTAGAGGCGTTAAAAGACTATGTTACGATTCATACGTTGAATGGAAATTATACAATTCATGCGACGATGAAAGACATAGAAAAAAAGTTGCCGAAAGAGCACTTTACAAGGGCGCATAGAAGCTACATAGTGAATATTTCCAAAATTGTCTCTATTCGAGGAGGAAACTTAATTATGGAAGGAATTCAACAAGAAATTCCTGTGGGAGGAAACTATAAGAACGATATATCCAGTCAGATTAATTTGCTGTAGGCGTTTATGCGGTATAATACTTATATTTAGATAATTAACAAATACGTAATAATCATGAGTTTACAAGCAAAATACAACGACGTTCTTAAATTAGGAGAAGAATTAGGGGTAAAAGATGGATTCGTAGAAGAGGTAAATGGAAAGTTGAAAATGGGTGGAGTAGCCGCTACTCAATATGATAAAGATCAAATGTGGAACAAGATCAAATCTGCTGGAGGAGAAAACCCTTCAGATATCGAAGCGGATATTAAAGTTGCGCAGACTGATTACTATGCGAAACACACAGTGCAATCAGGAGAATCTTTAAGTAAAATAGCAAAACACTATTATAGGGATCCTATGAAGTACAGTGCTATTTTCGAAGCAAATAAAGACATTCTTAAAAGCGCAGACTTAATCCACCCAGGACAAGAGTTGACTATTCCCATGGCCTAATAGAAAAGGAACTTTAAAAAAGCCTGGTTCAATTTGTATGAGCTAGGCTTTTTTATATAAATAAATTGTTATGAAATTCTAATTTTCTAGGAACACCCGTTCCACAAATTGATAAGATTCATTACCAAATCGGACCATGTAAGTTCCAGTGGGTAGGTGTGAAATATTAATAGATTTCTGAATAGATGTTCCATTTGGAGAGAACAACTCAGAAGACAATTGAGATCCTTTTACATCAAATAAATCCAATTGAGTTTGTTGATTGTTGGGAAGATTTGAAACTGAAATATGCAACAAATCCCCATTTTGATATAGCTGCTTTTTCAACTTGCTTTCATCCTCGTTTTCAACGCTCAACGCATTATTAAGGATGAAAGAAAAAATTCTCGTTCGTTGAACATTTCCAAAGATGTATTCGCCAGTGTACCAAAATGTTTCTCCATCAGGAGCCAGTGTCATTTGGCTATAATCCCCGAATCGATTTCCGTCTGCTTCGGTTTGTGCACCTGTACCTTCGATTGCAATAATTTCTTCCTTAGTCATTTCTCCCAAAGGATCCCACCTCAGTCTACCTGTGCAAGCCAAACTTGGGGATAGGTTAGGTCCACTAATACTATAGGCCATCCCAATATTTCCATGATCATCCATACATGCGCTGGCCAACCATCGGTTATTTCCATCATTTGGTGCGAATGTACCTTGTTGGTGCACATACCAATCTCCTAAAACACCTGCATGATCGTCTTGTCTTAGTTCATACCAACGAACGCCAGCTTTGTTGTTGCCATTAACATCTACCGACATTGTTAGAACGACCGTGTTATAATTAATCCATCTTCTATACTGAGCTCGATACGTAAAAATTCCAGCTATAGCATCCAATCGTTGATTCGAGTTTGGCTGTTCAATATCGTCCCAGCTTGCGCTGAAGTTAGCATTAAAGGCAGCTGTAGGAAGTTGCTGTGAAAGAGAAATCCCTGAATTTGATGGGTTTTCCCAATCGATGATCATTTCATAAATTCTAATGTGATCGCTGTTATTTCCAAACCACGAGTCATCACCAGGAAAAAAAATGTAATTCGGTGTACCTGAAGGAGGTAAATCGCCATCTGCATCCGCGGGAAGCATACTGTAAAAATTCCCGGTAGGTACATTTGGAGCATTTAATGCGATCATAGATGCTGATGGATCACCAGCAATCATCTTATCTCTTTCAAAGGCCACAACATCTTGACCTTGACTATTTGCAGTCATGCAATAGGCATCTCCCCAAACAGAAAACTTTGGATAATCAGGAAAAGAGTTCAAGGAAAATTCGTACGCATAAAATTCTTCAGTTGGATCTGGAGTAACCGATATAGCAATCAGTATTTTATTTCCTTCTTGCTGGAATTGAGAAATGAACCATCTGTCTACAAATTGATCGTACATAACGATAGGGTCGCCATCGTCTTCACTGCCATCCCAGAGAGTGCTTAATCCAATTGGAAAAGAGCTAGAGCTACCATCAGCTCCAAAAACCTGCCACACCGTGTTTACAGCCTGTACATAGTGATTGGGCCCTATGGCCCCTGAGGGGTCTGGGGGTAGACCTCCAGTTGCTCCAGAAATATTCACTCTTAGCTCTATGTCGGAATCTGCTCCCTTTGCTGTTTGGTGAACTGGATCGGGAACTTCGCCAGTATAATTCGGGTTCCAGAGAAATTCTCTCTTTTTACGTTCCTTTCCTCTTTTCAGAGGAGGATTGATTTTATATTCTTCTTTAGCGAGCTCCTTGAGTGGAGGTGTAACAAAGAAATTGGTGCATTCGGCCTTAACAACAGGCTCTTGCTGGAAGTCAATTTGATCGACCTGCCCACGAGATAACGTGCACGAAAGAACGAGCACAGCGATTAATAATTGTTTCATTGAGATGGTTTACGTATACAAGTATACTAGGGTTTCGTCCTATTAATTATGGGAAAATGGGGACCATCTTTGAAAGTTAAAGGCTACTAAATTGAAAGAATAAGGCATAAAAAAACCGCTTTACACTATGCAAAACGGTCTTTTTCTGGGCTCCTCAAGTAGGACTTGAACCTACGACCCTCTGATTAACAGTCTTAAAGACATGCTTTTTTAATGATTCCTCATACTTCTATATGACTGATATACATACTGTTTAGTCATTTCGTGAAAGCAGGTGAATTCATAAAAAAGTGAATTTTAATTGAAAATAACTTGAAAATTTTATGACAATGAAAGTGACTTTAAAAACGGTGCTCAATAATCGAAGAGCAAAAAGAGATGGTACATTTCCGATTGTAACCAGAATTTATAAAGATGGTTCATCCACAGAAATTCAAACGGGGTATTTTGTTACAGAATCAGAATGGGACTCACAAAAGGATGAAATAGTCTCTACCTGCAAACGATACAGCAGTATTAATCGTATAAACCTTCATCTAAGCAGATTAAAGTTAGAAATCTATGATAAGGTCTTAGTATTTTCTGAGCAAAAAACAGATGTTTTAGATTTGAAAGACCTCAGAGCCTATTTGCTTGGAAAGGAAACAAGAAAGAAGACCCTCTTTGAATACTTTGATATAACCATAGAAAGAATGGTGATTCAGAAGCGCATTGGAAATTCTAAGTACTATAAAGACGTAAAAAGTTCATTGGTACGGTTTAGGAATGGGAAGGATATAGCACTTCATAAAGTGGACTATAACTTTCTTCTTTCGTATGAGAACTTTTGTAAAGCTCAAGAACATTCTATAAATACAATTGGAGCAAGGATGAGAGCATTACGAGCGGTTCTTAATTTTGCTATTAAGGCAAAAGAGCTATCGAAAGAATCCTATCCTTTTGTTCACTACACAATCAAGGTTGCTGAAACAAAAAAACGAGCGGTGAGTCTCGATGTTTTAAAAAGCATTAAAAATGCTTCTTTTGAAGTCGGTACAAAGGCTCACATGGCTCAACACTACTTTCTTATATCCTTTTACCTTTTGGGGATTAATTATGCTGATTTAGCCAGATTAAAGCTTTCTGATCTCCGAGAAGGCAGAATAGAATATGTTAGAAGGAAGACTCATAAACGATTCTCTATAAAAATAAATGAGCCATTAGAAGAGTTGCTTCAACCTTACATAAAGGGGAAGGATTTAGATGACTATATATTTCCGATCATTCATATTACGGGTGATCCAGAATATGAATACACTCAAATTACCAACGGATTAAGATTGTTTAATAAGGGGCTCAAAGACGTGAGCAAAGTGTTACGGTTAGACGTGAACCTCACTACGTATGTTTCTCGTCATTCTTGGGCTACTCTGGCTAAAAGGAACGGTGTTTCTTATTCTGTCATCAGTGAAGGTCTTGGTCACAAATCTGAGTCTATTACTCAGGTCTATTTAGACAGTTTTGAAAAAGAAGTAGTAGATGATTGCAATGAAGCTATGGCAAATTTAATTTGAACCTTCCAGCCCCCTATAAACAGCGGTGCACGGAAACTGCACTACTCCGTCTACAAGGTTCGCAAAAAACCATTAACAAAAGAAAAACAGT
Organism: Flavobacteriales bacterium; assembly: GCA_965224545.1. Lineage (GTDB taxonomy): Bacteria > Bacteroidota > Bacteroidia > Flavobacteriales_D > Sanyastnellaceae > ASP10-05a. Next base: position 625,645 of record CBDCZM010000002.1, read on the forward strand.
CCGTGCACCATATGCACGGCTTGAACTTTCTTATTCTTCTGTAATAGAAAAATTTGCGATTTTGTAGACAAAGAATAAGGCGTCAGCCAATATTATATTTTATGCTTCAAAAATACGCACTTGTTGAATAGGAAGCGCATGGGTGTTTTTTTGATCTAGCGCAGGAGTCTTCCTACAAGAAACAGAGCCAAACTCCTACGTCTGTGTAGGTCTGTTTTTCTAGGTTTGTTTTCGCAGAAAACCATTAAAAATCAAATATTTAGATATGAAAACACTACTATCAACGATGATACTGGCTATCGCCGTATTATCTCTCAACGCTCAAAGCGTAAAAGTTGGGCAAGTCACCAGTATTATAAATTTCGACAGCTACGATATAGCTATCGTCGAGACAGACGCAGAACAAGTCTATAAATCATCGGCCTACGAACATGGATTGCTCAATGTTGGAAAACAAATAAAGCTGTTTTTCACAAATGATGATTTGGAGGAAGCGCGGGCAATCTTAAGCAATCGTAGTACGATTATCCTCAAGAAAATCGGTAATGACATTACTGAGGAAGATTTTTTAGGGCTGAAATTCCCCATTGTGGAGGATGGCATAATGCATTTTGCATCTAAAAATCATGCAGATTATGTTTATGATTACATCGACAGACTCATGGAAAGGTCTACAGATGAAATGAATGATGTGTTTGATGTGTTCGAGCTAACGTATACAGACTATGTTTCATACAGAACATGGTGGAACTATGAGTATGATTGGATTGATGGAGAGTTTACAGAAGGTGAACTAAATCGTATTTACGATAGAGAATTCATTTCAGATGATATACATAAAACATTCCTGAATGAAGATCAGCTTATCGGAATAGGTGATAAAATTTATCTTTTTTATGGGCTAGGTACGCAAATAGAGGTCGATAAAAACGATCAAGATGCTATTCAAAAATTACGAGAAATGCCAAGAGATGGAGGTATAAGACAAATTTCATCCCTCATTTCTAAAGCTCCTAAAGCAACTACATTTACATTCCACTCAGACAGGGTTTGGCTATCAGATACAAAGGCTCTAATTATTGTAAATCCAAATCTATCTTTTAGAAGTCGTGTAGAAGTTGAAAACATAGAATGTAGCTCTGTTTCCAAGAAACTCGCAGTATTTGTTGATAGAGTCTATGGTAATGGAACAACAGAGGCTTACCCAACAGTGGGAGGTACTTTATATGTTGATTAGAAGGATGGTTCACCAGTCGAGCAATTTGATAATTATAATGGAAATCATCCTGTAACACATACTTTTCCTGAGGCAGAAGTAGATTACTTTCCAATTACTGAATTGGTATTTAACAGCCAAATTAACGACCCAAGCATAGGTGCAGAGGTGGTCCTTATTGATGGAAATGATACAGACGGTGTTGATATAGAAATTGAAACCAACTTAGCATGCACTAGTGATTCAGATGGTTATGATTGGTACGATGAAACAAGTGGAAACATAAAAATGCGTTACAAGCTGTGGCATGACGAGAATTTCTTAAGCTCAAAAATTGGTTGTTATACCGAATCTTGGAGAAAAGTAGGCGGTACATGGAAGAAGAAAAAAGCTGGTATAGCTTGTACTGTGCGTGGTGTGTTCCGTGATGATGATTGTAATTGGGGAGATCAAAAAGATGGCTCAAAATCACGTAGCAATGACAAGAAAGTACAGAAGACGAAAAACAAAGGTTTCTTCACGAAATATAGCTTTGCAAATGGTGAGATTCAATCGACTCACATGCTTATAAAAGACGGTACAGTTCTTGCAAAGGGATTGACATTAAACCCTTGTGATTAATAAATCAGATTATTATATAATGAAAGGGGTGCGGTTTACTGCGCCCCTCTTCAATTCTTATTAATTTTACCTTAATGAAAGTACTCTTAATCTTATCTTGCCTTTTGGTTTTCTCACTCTCTTTAAATGCTCAAAATCATGAAATAGACTTAAGCTATAGAGTTGGAATACCTACTAACAGTATCACAACTCCTGAACTTGTTGGGGCAACACATTATGATTATCGACAAATGCGCGCCGTAAATGACCAAGGAGTTATTCTAATGTATAAATATAAATTATTTAAAAAGCTGAATTTGTTTGTTTCTACAGGAATTGAATTTTCTAAATCCAAACTTCATCTACCACTTTTTGGCTATAGGAGACCACCCAGACTACTAGATAATGTAGAAATTAACACGAATAGAATTGGCTATAGAATAATTGGATTAACTAAAAGGTTTAATCTTATTGAGGATAAGCTAAGTCTTGATATTTCATGTGATGTAGTAAAAAGAATCTATTCAACAGAAAATGATAATTATAGTTCAGATTACCAATTTAATACGACTGATTGGATAGAATATAAATATGATATTGATCTATTTATGGATGCCGACAACTTCTTCATTAGATTAAACACAGATTTTGGCGCAAATCTGAATTTTCAGATTAAAGAAAATCTAAAACTGAATTTTGGAGCGAATTTTTCTAGAAATTACAAAACCTTCTATAATTATACTTACAGCGTTAATTACTATCAAGGAGATTCAGAAATACCAACTGAACGGCGGAGTTTTGGCGGTATTTTTGGTGGTTCTAATCCTTATAAAATAATCACTGATGATTATTTATATCTAAAAACTGGGTTGATTTATAGCTTTTGATGTATCTGACATCTAAGAGCCGATATTTTTTTGCAAATTTTCCGTATTCCCGTGAAAACCAAAACCCGTATTTCCGGTTTTCCGGAAAACTTGGGGATTCCTAAAGGGGTTTCCCCTTTAAGCGAGACGAACGCAGTGAGGGCAATAAATTCGGATGCTAATCCGGATTTACTGCGTACTCGCATTAGCAGACTTTTGACTATTTTTTACTTTCTTTGAAACATGAATTGGAATCTATCTAATAGGAAAGACACAAAATTAATTACACTTTATGGAGATGATCGAATTGATTCAAGCTTAGATTTTAATTCAAAAAAAGAGATTGACTCATTTGTACAAAAGGTCACAGACAGTTTGAAATGTAGAAACTGCGATAGTCAAAGGTTGAGAACGGGAACTCTATATGTTAAAATTCAAAAAGTAGAGTTTTACCAGGAAGTAAGCAGAAAAAACATCTTTGGTAAAACTCTTTATAAGCAAGAACTTGATAAAACCAAATACCGCATTGTAGATAGCCATTTTCTTCACAAGAACAGATCTTTGAAATGTAAAAACTGCAAATCCACGCAATTCCTCGATTCTCTTGGAACTGTAACTGGGGGGAGACTTTCCAAATTGTGTTCGGGAAGTACAATTTTCCGGTTCCTCCATTCAGAACTTGTGTATTTTATTCCAAGAGAGAAAAGTTTCAATGATGCTGTTCGACAACTGGACAAAGTTATTGGACAAACTTTCAGCGGTTATATACCTAAACACCGTGATATTTTAAGAAATTTCATGAACAATATGGATGAATATATTCCTGAAACTATTGCTGGATGGACTGGTGGATTAGCTTATCACAATAAACTTGCTCAAACTGTGAAAGATCAAGTTAGAAGTAAGTTTCTATTTTCAATTATGGACGAAGAAGATATTCGAAAAAAGTTATAATAAATTAGTCTAGTTAGAAAAAAAATCTCATTTTTTTAGCAATTTCAAAGAATGAAGATTAAAGACAATCGTAAATATTTTTCTGTTGATTTAACTTACTCTAAACTGATTGACTCAAATTCAGAGGAGTTCTCCTTTAGAAATTGCAGATCTAAATCTGATACTGAATGAAGAGTTACTAATCCCTCGATAAACTCTGAATTAATTATTCCAAATTTAAGTCCTTCCAATAAAAAGAACCATCGCTCTCCATTTTCATTCATTTCGTCCTTTTCAAACGCTTTACTTAAGAAGATCTTATAATTAAAAAATCGCTTTTTATTTCCGTTTTCCGCTTCATGAAGAATTCTGTTCATCCAAAACTTTCTCATTTCTGGTTTATCTTCGTAAGACTCATACGACCCCAGCTCTAATTCTAGTTTATAATCAGCTCCAGATATAGCGGAATTTACCAACTCATGTATTGTTCTAGAGTATTCTTCGCTCTTGGTGTTTTCAAAATTAACATTAAAATTCTGGTTATATCGGCAGTCTTCTATTGACTCCTTTGTTTTTGAGAAATAATCCATATATCATTATAGCCTTTTTACCGACTTGAGTCAACATTTACATAATCACTATAATTTTATGGGCTTTTAGCCCTGTGACCAATATTTTTTAGTAATCTGCCATTATGATTCAAGAGTCAACCCCTCATTTAATTCAAATAGACCTTCTCTTTCACACCACATAAACGACCAAATTTCACAGGCGGGGAGTAGCAAGGTTTCTTGCCAGATTTTTTTATGTGTTTGTTGGCCTTGGTGCAGAAAAAAATATTGGAAGAACCTTTATGGCTTGACCTTGATGTGCGGTGGCGTGAAGACCTTTTTGGACGTGGTTTGTATAGCTTCCGTTGTTTTTTACAGGTGCTGTTCAGTGTCCATACTTTGCCCTAATACCCGAACGATGGAAACCCCCTCCTTTGTCGGCTTGTAGAAGATGGTGTGTGATTGGTATACAAACCTTCTGAGGTCTGGATGGAATTCTCTGGCACTTTCTCCTAGTTGTGGGTTTGCGGTAAGTAATCGGAACGATTCCATTAATCCTTTCTTATACTCTCTTGATTGATTGAGACCAAAGTTTTCTAGCGTGTAGTCGGCTATTTTACCGAGATCGCTCGTGGCAAGCGAGGATAACTTATAGTTCATTCTTTTTCTTATGACGTTGTTCCGCTTCTTCCCAAATATCCTCAACGGTCTTGGTACTCATCGGACTATCCAGCCCTTTTTGTATCTCAGCTTTTAGGTGTAAAAATTCAGCATTCTTTGCTCTGTCTCTTCGTACTAAATCTCTCAGATATTCGCTTTCATTCGCATAATCTCCTGTTGCTACCATCCTTTGTACCCACTCGCTGAGTTTCTCTGTAAACGTGATCGATTTCCTTATAGTTGCCATTTTATGTGCTTTATATACGCAATATAGCGCATTATTGGTGCAAAAGCAAGAATCCTTGTTCTTTCAATGGAATAAAAGGTTGCCGACCCCTGCTCTTATTTGATACAAACTTGCTCCTTCTTTTTTCCTCGCCTTCCCCTCGTGATATCACTTCCCCAAAAAGCCATCAATGAATTGATAGAAATATACCAAACAGAATTTGGTATTACGTTATCCGAAGAACAAGCTCATTTGGAAGCCTACAATAAACTCAAGATGACTTCTCTATTACTTGGTATATCCCACTTGTTGGAATAAGTCTTTTTGTTTGTATTTGTCTCTGGAAAAGGAACCTGTCATAATTGTCTGACTCATATTTCACCATGTCTCAATCTTCTCCTCGGCTTCGTTTTGCACTGTACATCCGTAAATCTTCTGAGTCAGAAGATCGACAAATTCTTTCTATCGGTTCACAGCTCGATACTTTATTAGAATACGCTCGGAAAAATGAATGTAAGATCATCGAAACGTTTCAGGATTCTGCTTCTGCTCACAAAATAAATAACAGGCCTGGATTTAATCAATAGAATTCCTCGAGGCTCTGCCTCGGGGTTGTTCATTAGTTTGATGGAGCAGATAGAGTCTGGGGCTATAAATGCCATCCTTACATGGAAACCAGACAGACTTGCCAGAAACATGGTAGAAGGAGGGAAAATCATTCATGCACTGCAAACAGGGGCTTTACAGCTTATACAGACACCTCATAGCTCTTATCGTCCTCATGACAATACTCTGCCTCTCACCATTGAACTTGGTATGGCAAACCAGTACAGTCGAGATTTATCAGTAAACATTAAACGAGGAAATAAAACTAAACTAGAAAAAGGTGGATGGTGCAGCATAGCTCCGCAAGGCTATCTAAATGATCGTTTAGAAAAAACCGTCATTCCTGATCTAAAAAGGTTTCATTTGGTGCGTAAGATGTGGGATTTGGCTCTCACAGGACAATATTCCCTCCCTCAGATTTGTGATGAGTTAAATGAAAAGCATAAATTCATAAGCTTTAAACGGAAAAACATGGGAGGGAAACCTTTGGCCGTTTCTTCTTTGTATCGAATTTTACTAAATCCGTTTTATTACGGGAGGATTTCTGCTGGTGGTATTGAGGGAGTCGGAAGGCATAAAGCCATGATTACAGAAGAAGAGTTTCATCGAGTACAAAAAATCCTTTCTCGTGGAAATAGACGGGCAGAAACAAACTATCTATTTGCGCTTACTGACCTGATCAAATGTGGGGAATGTTCCTGCTCTATTACAGCGGAAGAAAAGATTAAGTATGCGTGTCCTGAGTGTAAACTACAATCGACACGGAAGAAGCAAGGAACATGTAAACGTTGTGAAGTAGAAATTCCCAAATCTGTCATTGAAAACAGTAGAAAATACACCTACTACCGATGTACAAAGAAAAAAGGGGCGTGTTCTCAGCCATTTTTGAGAAAAGAAGCATTAGAACTCCAATTACAAAAAGTTCTTGCTGAGATTGAGATGAATGAAAATATTTCCGAATGGTCTGTCAGTTGGCTTAAATACATCAATGAAGAGAAAAAAGGACAGAGTACAGAAGATCTTTCTATTGCTCAGAAAAACTATGATCAAGTGCAGGGAAAGCTCAATGCGCTCTTAGACTTGTTTTTAGAAGGTGGAATAGAAAAAACATTCTTTGAGGAGAAAAAGACCGAAATTGAAACCGAACGAGATGCAATAAAGAAACGGCTTTCTCTGATCCAAGGAAACTCTGACGGGCGGCTTAAACAAGCGGCTCATGATTTTGAGTTAGCTGTTTCTATTAACCAACGATTTAGAAAAGCTGGTGTCCGAGATAAAAAATTCATTGTGAAGGAAATCGGCTCGAACTTCCTTCTAAAGGGGCAGAAGCTCACGCTAGACCTAAAACCTCAATACAATCTTATCCGTTCCCTCGACAAAGACGAAAACGAGTGGTTCGAACCTCCAAATAACCCCTCTAACATTGAGCTAGACGGGGCTTCTGGTTTGTTGTTTCCTAAGTGGTACTACATCTTAGAAAGAATTCACCATTTTTATACCCAAGAGTAATAATTTTCAGTGTTAATTCTCTCAAGGGGTTCCCTAGCAAGTGACCGAAGGGCAGAGGTATTGCATATGTAATCTCTGATTTCATGTAAGACCTCGAACTTGCTCGCTAAAATTATTCTTGAAATTTAAAATATAGAATAAAAAATTTGCTGTTATTTTTGCTACAAGATGTATCAGAAGGGGCTTTGGTTTACTTGAAAATAGATTGAAAATAAAAAAGGGCTTCAAAGTTAAAACTCTGAAACCCTTGTTTATCTTGCTCCTCAAGTAGGACTTGAACCTACGACCCTCTGATTAACAGTCAGGATTTTATTGAAACCACCTAAACCAAATCAATTTCATATGAATGATTATCAGTATTTTGATTCATTTGTCTTCGTTTCGCTTCAAATAAACACGTAAATTTAAGTGCAGATTGAGTGCAGTTTTTGCGCTCAATTGTTTTTGTTCTATAAATCCACCCCCATGAATACAAATGTAGTTTTAACTATTGATACGCGCCATCAACGTAAAGATGGGCTAGGTCAAATCATTCTCAGAGTTCGCCATAACAATAAAAACACCTCAATTAAAACTGGCTATCTGGTTACCAAAAAAAATTGGGACAAAAAGAACCGTAGAATCAGAACGTCCTGTAAAAGATATCAGAATATAACAAGGCTCAATAATTTTCTAGAACAGCAAAGGATAGATGCAATTGCCGTACTCACAAAATTGGATGAAGCCAAACAGCTAAAACATTTATCAGTAAAGCAGATCAAGGATAAAATAGTTGGAGATAAAACCAATTCAGATTTTTTTAGCTTCACAGAGCAACTAATAAAAGATCAAATAGAGGAAGGAAGAGTCGGCAATGCACGTTCCTATAAATGTGTATTAAGTGTTTTAAAAAACTTCCATAGAAAGGCTGAACTACCATTTACTACAATTAATTATGACTTTCTAAAGAAATTTGAGAAAAAGCATCTTGCAAATGGTAACACACTCAATGGTCTAGCCGTTTATATGCGCACGATCAAAGCCATTTATAATAAGGCTATAAAGTATCAATTAGTAGAAAGGGAGCTTTACCCTTTCAGCGATTATAAAATCAAAACCACCCCCACCAGAAAACGTGCAATTAGCATTGAGGATATTGGAAAGCTAGAGGCTCTAGAGCTAGAGCCAGATTCACTATTACAATTCTCAAAAGACTTATTCTTTGCCAGTTTTTATATGATGGGTATGAACTTTAAGGATATTGCCCTGCTAAGAGTAGGTAATATAATAGGAGGGAGGCTCAATTATCAAAGGGCAAAAACCGCAGAGCAATTTAACTTTGAAATATTACCACAAGCTCAAGTAATTCTGGATAAGTATATAACTTCTGAAAAAGCCAAAACCGATTATATTTTCTCGATCATCAAAAGAACTGCCCCCTTAGATATTGAAAAAGATGTTCAGGAAGCCCGTAAGCGCCACAATAAGCGACTTAAATCACTCGCGGCAATGTCTGGCATAGAAGAAACCCTAACCACCTATGTAGGCAGACATTCCTTCGCCACAATCGCCAGAAACAAAAAAATACCAGTAGAAGCCATAAAAGAGATGCTAGGCCACTCCTCAATCAAAACCACCCAGACCTACCTAGCCTCACTTCCTAGCAAAACACTAGATGATTATAACAAAAGCGTGTTTGAATAGGGCCTACTCAATTTCAGAAATATAGTTAGATATTTGAGTAATATTGCTTTGAAATTTATGAATGAAACCGCCAGCTCCATCTTTTCCACCCTCTCCGTCCTTCAATACAGATAGTTTCTTTTCAAGAGACTCAATATTTGCCTCTTTGGCTTTAGGAAGTTTTTTTGCCCGATCTAAAAGTTGAATGTTCCGTTTAAAATTTCTGTCAATTATTCCCGTATAATCTTCGTAATAACGATTTAGTTCGGATACGATATCTTTTAATTCGGACAAGCTAAGAATAACCTTTTTTATTTGCATACTTTCATTATAAGAGGCATATCCAAAGTCATCCACTCCAGAATTGGAATAATCAAAAACTTGATTTATTTGGGCGGTTGATGTTTTATTTAAATCAATGCCCCCTGGAACGACAACATTTTCAATATACTGGTTTATTTTATCTTCTAAATTACTATACTTTGAATCGAGGTTGTATAAATCTTCATTAAAAGCACCATTGTAGCTGTCCAAAGTGGCAAAGTAAATTCTGTAACCTTTTATTTCATCTCTAAATTTGGCAATAAAGTCTTCTCCAAGAGGGTCTTTAAGAGCCGTTCTTACTCGATTGGGTACAAATCCAGAAATAAACTGAATGGCACTACCAACCATAGATGCTGGATTAATAAGTGATGAAACTCCCTGCACCAAATTTGTCAAACCTTGAGTAAAGATTTTCTTATCATCATCGTTTAAATCGTCTATATCTTGTAATTGGTTTTCTACTATATCAAGAACAACATCTGTGAACTTAAACCCAAGATCACCACTTTCAGGATTATTAACTGAAACCAGAATATTGTATGCTTCGGCTGCTAAACGATCTTTATAAAGAGATCCATAAGTTTTGTTTACATCATTAATAATATTAATAGCATTAGAAAAATTTTTATAGTTTTTATGATATTGGATTGAATCATTTGCTTCAATGTTGACCAATAGTGATATTAATATTTTGTCCAAGCTGTTTAACCTCTCCTTCAAGCTATCAATTATAGGGTCTGATTTTGTTTTTTGTATTTCCTCAAGAACAAAAATTTCTTGTGATTCTCCAATCAATGTCGTAACAATTTTTGTGCTATCATTCTGCGCAAAAGAGAATGAATAAATAAGGATTAGCAGGCTATTAATCAATAATGTTTTCATGAAAATTTCTTTTGAAAACAAATTAGTCAACGCACCTCCAGAATCCATGTAGGAATTTTCCTAAATATTTCCGTAAAAACACCCATGCGGCAAATTCACCAAAACAAAATTGCAATAACAGGAGCTAGGCATAAGCCCGACTCCCCAGTTATTCAATCAAACCTCCACCCCTTGTGGAAAGTAATTTTTAACCATTTTCCTGACATTCTCTCTTACAATATCAGGGTCAAATCCCGCGTGTTCACACACTATAGGGAAATCTCTATTATCCTTCAAAAGCCACTCTGTTGCTTCTCTTCTAATTTTAATCGCCTCTTTTTTCTTGCAGGGCAAAGTCGCATCATCAATCATTTGACACAACACACGTTTCCAGAGGTGGTGGCAAGGGCAATCCTCATTCCTATATTTCATTTGCGTGTTTCTTGCTCTAGTTAGTTGATTTTCGTTCATGGTTACTTCTCCTTTGATTAAGGAGAAACCAATTAGCACAGGCGCAACCAACGATGTAAGTGTTACAGGGCAGCAACTATTCAAGGTTGAGTTCATTCCTCCACTTACATCAACAAATAGGTTTGTGATATAAGGCTACCTCAACCAATTTTAGGAGATAAATGAATCAATCATCTTTCATATTAGAACGTAGTACAGATAAGCAAGTTCCTTGCTTAAAACTCACTTTAAAAACTGGAGTAAGCCTAGCATTTTTATATTCTCATATTTATGAAGCAGTCTATATTTCCACATCAGAGATAGAAATTTATCTACCTCATAAGCACATAAAAATATTCGGTAATTCACTTGAACTCCTTTTTACAGGCTTATGTCAACAGAGAGTGAAGGAAATAATAGAGAGCAGTAATTCTTTTGCTTCAAAGAGAAATATGGAAGCCCAAATTTTTAGAATTGAGATTGAGAAAAAATACTAGAATAACAAGCTAATCATTCCAAGGATTGATAATCTTAATACCAGAATAGAAGCATCCATTTTAAAACCCTCTTTTTGGTGCTTTGTCGTAATATCTAAACAAAAATAAAACCTGTTTCAGTCAGCGATACATCACCAGCTAAATTAATTAGTAGGTCATTACTGTTGCTGGTTATGCTGGTCATGTCTGTTAGGTTATCGTAATTTACATTCACATCGGTTATTGAGGTTATGTTTTCTCCGGCTAGGGCTTCTAGGTTAATTTGAAAAGCTACAGCCCCTGCGATAATCGCATATATTATAGCAAATTTTGTCCCTTTAATCATCTTCATAATTTCCTCATTTTTCAAATTAAAATCTAACCAACCCAGACAGAGATATTCCATAATCTTTTAGGTTTTAATCAAAAAAACAACTCTCGGTATACCCTAATCAACTGTAGGTGGGAAGCCAAAGATAGAATTTGCGCCCCCACACAAACTCACCTCTACACCTTCAACCCTTTTTGAACTAAATAATCAGCCCACCAATTCATCATTGGAACTCGTTCATCTAGGTAAAGAGCATCATTATAGGCAACGCTCACATCACTTTTATCAAAGTGAGCTAATTGCATATCAACAACTTCTCTGCGAAATTTGTTTTCATTTAAAATTGTTGCCGCTGTGCCTCTCATTCCGTGAATTGTAGCAACGGAATGATAACCTAATCTGTACATCGCATAAAGCATATCATTTTCAGAGATGTATTTGTCAGGATTTGTGCTTTGTGGCAATAGCCATTTTGAATGTGAGTTCATTTCAACAAGTTGCTTAAACAGCTTGGTTGATGGTTCTGTTAGGGGAACAAGATGGCTTTCTCCTTTTTGAACCTTCATTCGCCCATTTTCTCCCGCTGGGATTTTCCAAAGGCTTGAATTAAAATCTAATTCATTTTCAATAGCAGCTCTAAGCTCAGTGGTTCTTACCATTGTTAGCATTATTAATTTAATGCCTATTCGTGTTTGAGGCAGACCATCAAAATCTTCTAGCCTCTTGAAAAACTCAGCAAGCTGATCTTCCTTTAGCCTTGCGTGATGTTTAACTTTTCTCTTTTTAAGCGCCCCTCTCAGTGCATAGGTGATATCCACTTCGCATTTATCAATGGCTATTCCATATCTAAATATTTGACCGCAAAAACCCCTGCATTTAGACGCCATTTCTAAAATGCCCTTATTTTCTATTTTTCTTAAAACCAAAAGAAGCTCAGACGATTTAATTTCCTTAATGTCTAAATCACCTAGATATGGAAAAATATGTCTTCTTAGGCGGCTTTCTGTATCTCTAGCGTATTTTTCAGTCCATCTATCTTTATACTTATCTAGCCAATCCATTGCAACTTCTTCAAAGGAATTCCCAACTTCTTGAATCTCAGCTTTGAGTTTTTCCAATTTCCTTTCTGCCGAAGGGTTCCTCCCTTCAAGAATTGCCTTTTGAATATATAATCGTTTTAATCGAGCTTCTTGAAGAGACACAATAGGATACGCTCCAAATGAAAGAGTTTTCCGCTTTGTAACAATTTTAGTCTTATCTCTGGTTTTGACCCTTTCTTGAACTTCGTGATCCATCTTCCATAGTTTATTGCCATTTGGCTTCACGATTATGTATAATCTCTCACCATCAAATAGTTTGTACTGTTTCTTCTTTGGTTTAGCTTTTTGAATTTTTAAGTTAGTTAATGGCATTCTAATACCTCCATACTGGTTTGCAAAATGAGTTTTATGTTTCTGAATTGAGTAGGATCAAGGATCGCCATGATTCTTTATCACAGATAGGAGCTTTGATGTAAGGGGAGGGACTTCCTTTTTAGGTAAGGCTTTTAATGGAATGCATCCCTTTGCTAGATGCTTATGCGAAAAGACCCCAGATGAGACCCCGTTTTTGTGTGGATTTAATGAAACACTATTGAACTTTGCTGAGCTGGAGAATCTGCCGAAGCCCAATTCCAGTAAGCAATTCCGAACGATTGCGAATTTGCTTGATGCCTCAAAATGGCGGACAGAGAGGAATCCATGCAATCGCTCAAAACTATTGCTCACTAACGATTCCAAAATCCCACCTTGAAAAAAGACCCCAAATGAGACCCCACTTTTTATTTTCATATTTCCACTTACATCAATCATAAGGGGTAGTGTATAGTCCTTATCCAACTTGTCAACCGAAGGAGATTAAATGGATAGATTTATAAGATTACCTGAAATAAAGAAAATAACTGGATATGGGAAAACGACTATTTATGACATGATAAAAAATGATGAATTCCCTAAACAAACTAAACTCAGAAAAAATGGAAGAGCTGTTGGTTGGGTAGAATCTGAAGTCAAAGAATGGTATCAGTCTAGAGTGTCAAATAATACTAGTCCTTAGTATTTATCTTTAAAACTTGCCCTGGGATTAAACAACTGGTTTTAAGCAATTATGCTTGTGGAGAATATGGCTCTTTTCATATACATAGATATCAATGAAGTTCAGCTTAGTTAGTGTCATTTACCTCTATATTCTCAGTCACGTCCTACTTTATAAGGCATTTAATACATGTGTTATGCTTTCCTTTCTTGCCAAGATAGAGGTGCGGTTTGTGTTGCAATGGGCTGCCCGCTCCACCTATCCGCTTTGCGTATAGCCGTGTTGACCATGCAAAAAAACCTTCTTCATCTCTTAAAAGTTGGCGAAAGGACGCGATAAACATGTTCTTCACTTAAACTTAAAAAGGAGAAAACTATGACTAACAATATAACAGCAAACAAACCATCACATTTTGCTTATCTCGTAGAGAATTATGAATCTAAGAGCGAGAAAAAATCTAACTGGACTCAAATTGGTTCAGCTTGGCCTCATTCAGATGGCAAGGGTTTTAATATCAAACTTAAATCTATGCCGATTGATGGAAATATTACCATCAGAGCTGTAAAAGAGGAATCCTCTTCGATCAAATCTTAATCAACATAGCTCAGCCAAACCAATCAATTTGGTTGAGCTTTTAGCAAAATATTATGGAGCAAATCAAGATGACAGAAGCAAAACAAACTTTCAATTTTATTTGGAATGATATTAAAATCCAAGTGAACTATACACCAAATTATGCCACTGCCGAAATTGACCATCTAGAAATTATTTCTGATTCAAAAACTCCTATTTCAATCACAGAAACAGGGTATAAGTCACACTTTATTCTTCCTGAAGAATTCAAATCATATAACCTGACCCCAGTAGAATTCTTTACTCAATGGCTAGATGAAGCGGCTCAAGAGCCAAGCTGGATTGAAGCGCAAGCTCAACAAAATAAAATGAGTTTATTCTGATTTTTCCTAATCTTAAAATTCATTCATGGCTCAATCCAAATTTGGGTTGAGCCTATACTAACTTAACTATGCAATATCCCATTGAAGCAGTTACCGTGATTAAAAATAGAACAACAACCATACAGCCTCCTGGCGGTTTATTTTTCTCTAATGACTGGCCAGACTCGTTGCTCCATTTCTGCATTCTTCTAGTTGCTTTCTTTTCCCTTTCTCTCTGTTCAGCTCTATCCCGATCTCTTCGCTCTTTTGCTTCTTGTTCACCTCTCCTTTTTCGCTCCTCTTCTTGTTTTCGACTATTTTCCTTTCGCCATTCGTCACTCATATTTCTATTTTTTTAAGATGTAATTATCTCAAATATAACTATTTATCCCTCAACCAAAACCATCTTCACCCAAACCCCACCATCTTTTAGCTCAGGTTTAAATTCGCTCTCAGGTTCTTTGATCCAAACCACTTTGTGTTCTAGCAAGGCATCAAACAAATTTTGGAGGTTTTCGCCTTGGATAGAAATCTTCAAATTTGGGGTGCTAAACTCTAGTTTTTTTGGGCTCTCTAACTTAATTGGGGAATTAATTTCGTAGTACCAGATGGCGATTTGTTCTCCGTTTTTTTTGATGATTTTTAGGGCAAGTGAGATATCACTTTGGCCTTTGGTAGGGGTTACAATTGCGTAACTCCCGTAATCTCTGAATTTTGGTTTTTCCTTTAATCCTGATTTTAAAGAGTTCTTTGTGTCTTGTTTTGAATCACCTTCCTTTTCTTCCATGTGTTGGGGTTTTAACTGGTGGGTTCATTTTATTCTTAATTGCCATTCCTAGAGTGCTTGCGGTGTTTTTTGCTGTTTTATAAATCTGTCCAATTCGCTGGAGCTTTGCTTTGTTTTTGGATGTGAATTTGTTTTGGTTTGCTATTTCGGTGGCGGTTTGCCTTTGGGATGAGCGTTGGATGTTGCGTAGTAAGGCTTGTTTATCATCTGTGTGAATTGAGATTGAGAATTTCCCACGGCTGGTAGAAACGTAGAATTGCTCTTTAGATGTTGCCTTACCGCTTAAACTATCCTGAGCAATAATTACTTTATTGACACTCTTTCCTTGAGCAGCAATAGAGGTATTGTAATACCCATGAGTGAAATTACCAAAATCTTTTGCTAGTACTAGTTCTCGTTTGCCAGAGGTTTTAACTCTTATATTTCCCTTTCGGTCAAAGGCTGAAACGGTTAGAGTTGTTCCATTATCTAACCGTTTCCCCTCTTCAGAAACTCCATTTCTAGTAATTCGGAGCTTGTCACCTACGGCAACATTAATTTTCCTTTTCTCATAGACTGAAAACATTTTAGGCTCGCTTAAATCTAAAATATGCTCTTGTCCCTTGAGGTTCTTTAGATGAACTATACCGTTTTCAGACTTAACCACATCATATTTTGAACCTCGTAAAACTCCGCCTTTTCGCTTAAAATTGAATTGCACCGCCATTCCTTCCTGATAATTCACAGCATCTTGTTTCTGGGTTTCAGTCAAACCAATATTTTCATGGATAGAGAAATTCTTCTCTTTCCCTTTTAAAATATTCTCTTGTTTGAGTTTGTCGCGAACCGCTACAGTAACCGCTTTTCCTAAAGCATGGGTTGTTGCTACTAAAAGAGTATCCTCTTTTTTCTTTAGGGCTTCCGCATATTCTACAGCAACACTCTCTCTAAGCTTTGCGAAATCTTCATGCTCTTTGATTGCACCGATTTCATCTAGCTTATTATACCCTTTTAGGATGTCTCCTTCGGAAATATCCTTTACCACAGAGCGGTAATCTTTGGTTTGCTGGCGTTTGATAGTTTTTATATAGGCTGGTTCAATCCCTCCAAACTTCTGAATGATACGTTGTGCATCACCCCTTTCAACTGCATTATGTTGTTTGATGTCGCCAGTTAGCAAAATGCGGGCATTTTGTTTTTCGGCTAAATCAACAAGTTTATTCATGGTTTTAGTTCCCACTAATCCAGATTCATCAACCCATATCACCCCATCAGCTACGCTATTTTGCATTTTCTTGTTGGTCAAAAGTTCCGCAATGGTTGTTGCCCCCTCAAAACCCTCCTCTTGCTGAACTTGCCGTGATGCTATTGAAGATGGTGCAAATGCCTTAAAAGCTAAACCCTGTTCTTTCACCGCATCCCGAACTTCCTTAATACTCCAAGTCTTACCAACTCCCGCACCGCCAGAAATTATAGTAATGGAATCCTTAGAACTTAGAAAATGATTCACACCATGTTTTTGTTCATCAGTTAATTTCTTGTTTTTAGGCTCGTAGGAAGGGTTAATTGCCTCAAATCGACCTTTGCCCTTTCTCGCTGATTTAATGAGTGTCTGCTCCTCGTTTAAAGCTTCCTGAGTAGTAATTACACTCCTACCAAATGAATCTTCACCCCTTAATAAGTCCTCTCTGCTCTTTAGAGCTTTGTTAATTTCATTAACTGAGGCGGCACCACTTCCCAATTTATATGCCTTTCGCAAAATCTCTTTCTCTGTAGTTACAGATTTTCGTTCTAAATGATGAGAGATGGCTAAATCAATAGATTCATCCGCAGAGTAGAAATGGTGGGATTTGTCATGGGTTTTATCTTTCTCATTCCAGATATTCTTGACTCTACCAATAATGGAATCATCAGCATTCTTAGCTCCATACACAATCTCTTTTTCCCTTTCGGAAAGTCGAGATTTCCACTGCATTAATAATTCCTTTGGATCAAAACCTTTTCGCTTCGATTCACGATTTCTTGAGGCTAATTCAGATTTCTCGGCAGCAGTAACTAAACCAAGCTCTTTAGCTTTTTCTTCAACCTGTCTGGTTCTGTTTGAGAATTTCTCGATAAGCTTCTTGTCAAACCCTTTAACCTCAAAATTGTAATTATTGCGTTCAATTTCATATCCAGCCTTGGTCATCTCATTAGCCAAATGGTTATGAAACATAGCCTCGTAATATGGAGCAGAAGATTTAATCTCAGAAATATCAGCAGCTTTCCAACGTCCCTCAACAGAATCATAGGTGCTATTAAAAATAAATACATGCTGATGAATTGATGGGTCAGGAATTCCGTTTACAGGTCTGGCTTCTTCATGAGTGAAGTTCGCCCAAAGCAAGTTTCCTGTTATCCTGTTTTCATTCGCACCATTAATCCGCACTCTAGTTTCAGCCGCCTTTTCAATTTCAAGCATGGTCTTTGAAATAGAATTATTGAATGCTTTTAAAATCTCAGGGTCATCAGTAAGTGAATGTAGTATCGAAATAGATTTAGGCGCGTTAAAAGTGAAATCATATCCAACCCTCCGATTCTCATTCATTCGAGGCGTAAGTTGCTCACCAGTTAATGGATTCTGATTGTAAGCAAGCGATACAAAATCCTTCCTACTAACTTCGGAATCCAGTCCTAATAACTCTTTTCCTTTGCCATTCCATCTTCCAACAGTATGTTCTTTGTCTTGATAATAATCTGCCTTGGTTAATCCTTCATCAAAATATTTCACCGCACCAGAAGCAGAATTACTCAGAGTAATTCGTAACATAAATTCTCCTTTAAAATTGAAATAAAATTGCTTGCGGGTAAATAGTAACACAGCACTGACTAGTGATGTAAGTGCAAGATAGAAAAAATCTTTACCCCCTCACCAGATTTTTACCTAAGTAAGATGTGCAAAATAAAGATTTCACACATCAGTAGAAAGTCCTACAGATATCTCTCCTTAACACATTAACGAAGGTTGTTTTTTAGACTGAAGGAAAAGAGCTCTTTTGGAGCGGGATTTAAACTACGATCTGAAGTAATTACAGCTTAAATACAGGAGTATATCCCAGTGACATATTGAATCTCTGTTTTAAAATAACATTGAACTGTGGTAAAATCCTACAAAATTATTAACGTATGGCGTACATGATTTTCAGTCATGTACATCATTTTAGCAAAATGAATGAAGAATTGGACTTAGAATACCCTTTGATAAAGTTCCACGAAACTGATTCGAGAGATTGGTGGAGGGTGCGAGATGCATTTGAAGGGGTGCAAATATTTGGAGGAATTGGCTCTGGAAAATCTTCTGGGAGTGGAAAGACTATTGCCAAGGCATTTCTTAAGAATGGATTTGGAGGAGTTGTTCTTTGTGCTAAACCAGATGAAAAAGAGGCTTGGATAGAATATGCGAAAGAAACAAACAGAGAAAAAGATCTAGTCATTTTCGGGGAAGGCTCAGAATATGAGTTTAATCCGCTAGAATATGAAATGACCAGAGAAGGTAAAGGCGCAGGTGATGTTTTTAACCTTACTCATCTTTTTATGGAAATCTATAAAATGGGGAATCGCTTTTCTGGTGGAGGCAAATCTGGAGAAAGTGAAAGATATTGGGACAATGCATTAAAGAGATGTATTAGCAATATTATCCATT
The DNA here is from genome assembly GCA_965224545.1 of Flavobacteriales bacterium. GTDB lineage: Bacteria > Bacteroidota > Bacteroidia > Flavobacteriales_D > Sanyastnellaceae > ASP10-05a. Next base: position 644,372 of record CBDCZM010000002.1, read on the forward strand.
TACTTAAAATGGCAGAAGCTACACTCAGTATAGATAATATGCGAAGAATTCTATCTTACGCACCTTCAGAGGAAGAAGCTAGAGGAATACCCAACATGACGGATGATGAAATTAATGAATGGAGTAATAACAATTTCTGCGTATTGTGTATTAATGAAGCAGAAAAGAATTTAGACGGTGAGGAATCAGAATATATCTATGATTTGGTTACTGATTATTTTCTCAGAGAATTTGCAACACTTGAGGATAAAGCAAGATCAACCATTATAGAAAGTTTCTTAGGACTAGCCCTGCCATTTACTGGCGGGATACTTAAAAAGCATTTTTCTCAAGGTACTTCTGAAGAAGTTAGACCGGAAGAGACATTTAAAGGCAAAATCATCATTCTAGATTTTTCAGTAAAAGAATTCCTTCAAGCGGGAATATATGCCCAAGGAATTTATAAGCTGTTATGGCAACAAGCTATTGAGCGCAGAGATATCAATAAATATCCAAATCCAACTTTCCTATGGGTGGATGAAAGCCAGTATTTCGTTAATGAATATGATACAATCTTTCAAACTACAGCTAGAAGTTCTCGGGCTTGCACGGTCTTTCTTACCCAGAATATTTCTAATTATTATTCTCAAATGGGCGGAGAAAGTAGCTCCAAAGCCAAAGTGGATAGCTTGTTAGGTAATTTATCTACTAAAATATTTCACTGTAATAATGATACGGTGACAAATAGATGGGCTTCTAATGTAATTGGAGAAGATTATCAAATTAAAATCACTGAAAGTCAGAATAAACAAACCTTTTCACTCTTTAAAAACGGAACTGGGCAAAGTAAGTCATGGGATTTACGGCTACAGGTAATACCGAAAATGTTTACCATTCTTAAAAGTGGAGGAGAATCAAACAACCTCAAAGTAGAGGCTGTAATACAGATTAAAGGCAGAGAATGGTCCAACGGAACTAATTTTAATACAGTCAGATTTAACCAAACAAAATAATTATGGATTCAGGAACACAACAGCAAATAGCAGGCACTCTAGGGTTAGGAGCTTTTAGGGCGATAATGATGGGGGCTGGCAGGCCCAAAGGAAAGTTAACCAACGTAATCGCTGTATTTGTTCTGGGGATATTGACGATTTTTCTTTCTTACACATTAGCAGAGGCGGGGAAAGTTTTGCTTAGAAAAAATTTCGGAAGATCAGGTATTACCCTTATCTGGTTGGTTTTAGCCGTCATAATCTTTTTTACAATTGGAGGGTTCTGCATAGGATTATATTGGGATTTTGATGGAAGCTCCCAGTTTGGAGATTTAGGTTCTAGAACTTCTTTCTTAGTAGCAGGGATATTATATATAGTTCTTGCTTTTCTTATGATCTCAAAGGCTGTTAAAACCTCAAATTTAGAATATATAGGAGATGCTTATGATCTTTATAGAGGGGATAGTGCAGTGCTTGCTAATTTGTACGCTGGAGGTTGGAAGCAAGACCGAATACAAAATATAGCAGAACCACTTTTTTTAATCGCTGCAGGCTTCTTCATTTCTTCAATTAATGTACTGGGTGGAGTTCCAATTATATGTTGCGGTATAGGTATGTGGATTCAATACATTCTTGAGGCTGCAATCGGATTTGTTAAGAGCAGAAATATCCTCTCTAATGAAGGTCATGAATTTTATCAAACTCATAATTTTTCAGAAGCTAAAAACTAAATTGATTAAAATGAACTCAAAAACGGCAATGTTCTTTTTCTGTATTATTACTTTCATTGGAGTTGGAGTATGGAACTTTTATAATAAAGTAAACCCACAAGATTATAAATCACCAGAACCAAGCCCCAATATATCACTTGGGATGGAAATGAGCTCAACTAAAGAAGATGTAGAAGAATTAAAAAAGGATGTAACTGAACCAGACACATTATATCAGAAAGAATTATATGATAATTTGACGAATGGAGAATGGAAATTTGATCAAAAATATTCCAGTAAAAGTAGAATAGTAAGCTATCGAGGAGATATCTTATTTAAAAAAGATGGCAGTTATGAAAAGCATGTAACTCTTAAAGTTTATGATGAATCTGTGCGTTACGGAAGACAGGTTAAAGAAGAGAGTAAATTTTTGGAATCCATCTCAGGAGGTGTTGTTCGGGGTAAATGGGGCTTGATTGGAAATGAATTTAAATGGTATGAACAAATTGATGAATCTATAGGCAATTCATCTTATGGAGATAATCAGTTTGCAAAATCTTTCCCTTTGCACGAAATACATCATTACGGGGCATTCTCCAGCGATTGGGGTAAATCAGAACTAACAATTTTTGAGGATAATCAAATTAAAATTACCAAAAATCGCTACAGTGGTTCGCAAACAGTTTATAATTTTTTCAGATAGAAACGCCAATATTCCTATTATCTCTGAATCTTAGGTTTTACAATATCAGTATTGACCTCTCCAGAAGTAATTTTTGTTGATGGATTATTATCTGTTTTTTCAGTAGCTTGGTTCTTTTTCATTTCTCTTTCTTTGCGACCAATTTCATATCCAACATCAGCTAGGGTATTACGAACATCTATCATAGAATATTCTCCGTTCTGGTCGGGCTTTAGCCCTCTGTCTTTTGCATGTTCTTCTGTAAGCTTTTGTAAGCTTTCCCAGTCTTTATCCGAATAACTGAGTCTTCTCAGAAATTTGGCTGAATCACCAGTCTTGAACAGGTCTTCAAGTGCTTCAGACTTTTGAGTTATTTCCTCTTTATGCTGGGAAACTAGTGTTTTTAAACTCTTGTAAATCTTTTGAAAAATATTCACTGCATTACCCCTTAATATGTTTTTTTAAAGAATAACATATTAAGAAGCCAAAAACAAACATAAAACACTATCCTAACGTCCTTTAGAGGGTAATTTTTTGCCCTTAGTTGGTGGTTTAACAGGATTCTTTGTTAAGTTAGTTTTCATTCTTTTCTCTGCTTGTGGACCTGCTTTTACAATCTGAGGAACAGTTTGTTTTTTTCCTACAGCTATTAGTTCTGGATTTTTTGTTGTTGGTGATTTTACACGCTCTCTAAACCTTTTCATTTGATATAATTTGTGATATACCAATGTAACAATAAATCAGGAGCTTATGACCGAAACATCAGCAGAAGAGTTGAGTAAAAAAAGAATAGAAAATATCCAAAAACACCTAACCAAAATCTATGGTGACGAAGCCAAAAGAGATATTTTCAAAACCAATAAACTCGTTGATGCTGACATTTTGCAATTAATGAAAGAGGCGGAATCAGGAGATCATTTTGCCATGATGGATTTAGCAATTGCCTTTGCTAATGGATATGGTGTGCAAAAAAATTATGATAAAGCCTTCAACTATGCGGAGTCAGCTCTTAACCATATTGAAAATTCTGATCCTAATTACATTGGCAATAAAGCTATTATTTTAAGTTTTAGATGTTGGGCATCATCATATATTGAAGATAAACCATCCGACTTAAAGCTATTCACAGATTATCTAAAATTCGTTGTAGAAAATCAACATCCTTTTGAATGGGATTGGGATATCATTCGTAAATATGACAAGTACTACTTACAATTCTCAAATGAAACTCTTGAAGATGTATTAGAGTTTGAAAAAAAAATAACTAATTAAAAGTGCTTCCCTTATAGGGCATCAAATCAAAGTGCTTAAGATGTATATAAAATTTGTATCAGAATATATTCAAGTTCAAGATTGGTGGGGACTAATTGATGAATTTTCGTTATTGGTTGAACTAAACTCTGATTAGATTTTAATTAAATCTCCCACTGAAATCAGAATTAGTAAATAGAATTTAGCATCATCACCGGTGAACCCATACCATCACAAAGTTAGCCGATAGGCAACCGCACAATCAAGTCCACACCTTTCAGGTGCTGCCCTTCGGGTTCACGAACATTTTTTGCCCTCCCTCTATTTCCTCCCTTCAAAAAATAACCGCTGAAGACTTGCTTTATCTATCGGCATCGGCTGCGTACGTGATTATATGGGATCACAAAGAGTGATAATCCTAAAAACTAAATATTTATAATCATGGCAGTAGCCGAAATTCAAAAAAATGGAGTTAAAAAAACATCTACTACTCCGAAATCAAACACGACAAATGCTCCTAAAAAAGAGAGTGTGGTTAAACCAATCTCAACAGTAAAAAGAGAAGTTAAAGAATCTATTGATGATAAGATTGATCGTTTTGAGAAATTAAATGGTTTTACAACTAAAAGAGAGCGAATAGTTAACACGTTACAAAAACTCAAAAAGTTCGACTATAGCAAGGACCTTTCGGCATCATTTACACTAGTAGATAGTAGCGATAAATCCTTCCAAACAAGCAACACCGAGCTTTTGGAAATAGTAGTTTCTAACCTAATAAAAATAATGGAAATCAAAAAATCAGAACTAGAAAACCAGATTTTAGAATTTATTTACTAGGATTAACAACTCAAACCTTAAAAGGATTGTCTCAATTGAGATGATCCTTTTTGCTTGGGAAAAGTAGACGTCAAGTCACTCATTAAAGAAATGACTTGATGAAGAATACAATAAATATACCTATTTAACTAAAAAGAAAAAGTTAGACCGGTTCTTAGATATAAATAATCATCTGTTGCCCTGAACATTGAATTAGCACCATCTCTAAGTCCACCGTAATTCCATTCTTCAGTGGGTGTTTCTGAACCGCCTTGATAGTAATTTACGCTGTAAGTATAATTATAGAAGGTTTCATAATTCCTAGAGAAATTAGCGCCAAAATTCAGTTTTAGATTTTCCGTTACTTTAAAATTCAGATTCACCCCAAAGTCAGTATTTAACCTAATCGCAAAATTATCATCCTGCATAAACAGGTCAATATTGTATTTATATTTTATCCAGTCTGTTGTGTTAAATCGGTAATCAGAATTATAATTATCATTATCTGTTGAGTAGATTCTTTTTACCACATTACAAGCAATATCAAGGCTTAACTTATCTTCTATAAGGTTAAATCTTTTAGTTAATCCAATTATTCTGTAGCCAATTCTATTTGTATTAATCTCTACATTATCTAATAATCTGGAGGTTTCTCTATATCCAAAAAGAGGTAGAAGTAATTTGGATTTAGAAAATTCAATTCCAGTTGAAACAAATAGATTCAGTTTTTTAAATAATTTGTATTTATACATTAGAATAACCCCTTGATCGTTCATAGCTCCTATTCGCCTATAATCATAATGAGTAGCCCCAACAAGTTCAGGACTGGTAATACTATTAGTGGATATTCCCACTCTATAGCTTAAATCTATTTCGTGATTTTGAGCTTTCAAACAAACAGATAACAGCATAGTTAATGCCAACAAAAATATCTTCATCATAATGCGAAATTAAAGCAGGGAAACTAATCCCTGCTTCTTACTGAATATTTTAATTACATGGATATAATTCCAATTCTCGAACAATGGTCGTGCCATTTTTAATTAATCTGTGATAAGAATTAATTTCGCCATTAGAAACACTGTAGAATTTAAACAATCCTTTGCTTTTAGTTTTTTGAATTTTCTTGCGATTCGCATTATGAGCTGCATGTTTTTCTTCCCTGTAGGTGCAGTCTGATTCACGGAAAATTCCAGAAACCGATGTTTTAATTTCCGCCTTTCTCTTTTTCCAATTTCCGCCAACTTTTCTGTAAGATTCAGAATAAGAACCTATTCTGGTGGTTAGAGGGGTTTGCTCATGCCATAATTTATATCTTAATTTTAGATTTTCACTTGTAGCATCATACCAGTTATAGCCGTTAGTATCATCAGTGCAGGCAAGATCAGTCGTAAAAGTAACAGGAAAACCTCCAGGAATATTCCCATCTGCAAGAGTTACTTGAATTTCATTGCTAGAAAATTCTTCTGTTATAAAAAACACAAGTCTTGTTGTTGGTTCATAGATTTCGCCAGTTTCAGGGTAATAGTGAGTGATAAACTCGCCCGCATAATTCTCAATTACTTCTTGAGGAGAGCCATCCCCCCAATTTATATATAATGTTCCGTCGGCATCATCATCATATTCGCTTCTTTCCTGAACTCCCTGATCGTTAGTTTCTATTTTATCTACATAAACAGCTAACTCTCTTCCTCCAGCTTCACATTCAATCTTTTCAGTAGTAATTGAAGTTTCAAACCCTAAATCACCATTAACATTGAAATAAGATTTATAAGGATATACACCCTTTCCGCCACCACCTATAAAAGTGAATGTATCTGCTGTTGGCTCTTTAGAAATGAGTGAAGATATTTTTCTAATATCTCCATCTCTTGGCAGAGCTTCCAACTTTTTAATGGCTGCTAAATCAGTCTTATCAACAGCAACATGCATATTTAGCCCATAGAATAAATACACTTTATCACCAACACCGACTAATTGATTTTCATTTAAAAAACTTTTGATAATATCGTCAGGAACAAACTCCTTATCATAGATTCTGTCCAACTCTTTTTCTGTGAACTCTCCGTCAATCCAGTCATATTCATAATTCCACCATGTTCTGTATGAAACATAATCGGAATAATTTAATTCAAACACATCAAGCACATCATTCATTTCATCCGTAGACCTGCTCATGAGCTTGTCTATATAATCATATACTTGGTCTGCATGATCTCTAGAATTAAAGCGCATAATTCCATCTTCTACCGCAGGGAATTTTAACCCTAGAAAATCTTCTGGGGTAATCTCATTGCCAATTTTCTTAAAAATAACAGTGGTTTTATTACCCAAAATAGCGCGTGCTTCTTCTAAAGCATCAGTCTTGAAATAGAGTTTAATTTGCTTGCCAATCTGTAATTGACCTGCTCTATAGGCAGAGGACTTATAGATGTTTTCAGTATCGGTTTCTACAATAGCTACGTCATAATCGTCAAAGTTTATAACACTAGAAACCTCTCCAAGTTTTGTAGTCTGGGCGTTTAGAGATAATACGGCGATTGCCAATATCATCATTGATAATAGTTTTTTCATTCTTAAAAATTTGATTATTTAGTAATGCGCAAACTAACTGTTTTACAGTCAGTTCGTCGCTGTTTTTCTTGTAGGAATTTTCCTACATTTTGTTTTGCTGGTTTAATTACTCAATAGATTGTTTGAACCCGTTCCTAAAAACTCAATCACAGTTCCATGAACAGTTATTGTATGAGTCGCTAAAATCGGAAATCTGGACTTATGCCTTTCCAAAGACATGTTGATTACTGCCCTTGAAGTTCCTTCCAATTTAGCACTATCCAGCATATTTTGCTTGGCTCTGGCTACCAAATCTTTTTTAAAGCCTCCAAAACCAAATGCTCGGAAATCACTGGCACTGCCTTTTACAGTTCCCACGACCTTATAATTATTCTCCGAAAGAATAACATTAGTGTTAGAACCATAAGTACTGAATTGATTGGTTAACCCAGAGTTTCTTCCGCAACTTGAAAGACTAGCAAAAAGAATAATTATTAATGCAGATTTTATCTGCCTTTGTTTGATAAAGCTGTTTTTAGGTAAGCTTTTAAGCCCTGTAAGGCTGAACCCTTTAAAATGTTGATTATAAAACATGAAAGTTAATTTGTACCTCCATGACCTCGAATAGTGGTGATTAATAGTAATAAAGAAGCGTGAGGCCTTCACTCACGCAGTCATCCACGCCCACCACAGGCATACGTACAAACATAAGATCAGGCCACACGCTATGCATGTAGCTGACTTACTCTAGTACGTTGTCTGGGAATGTGGTGAATTCGGATGACCTAGTAAGTACGCTAATATTTTATCTAATTGCTAAATTACGAAGAATATGCAGAAAAGTGAGTATAAAGGTTTTAAGGAATTGAGTGCTTAGGGTTTTTAAATCTAGTTAGTTCATCTTCAATAACTCAACTTGATTTTTGATTATATTGCTCTCTTTTTGAATAAAATGGATAATAAAACACAATTCTATATTGGACTTATATTTAATATTATTAATGCTGTTTTTGCAGCCATCCTAATATTTAATATTGATGTTTTAAACATGAATATGGATTTCATGAAATTCGCTCCCTATTTCCTGCTTCCTATAGGCACAGTTTTTCTTTACATTAGGAATGTTACTAATGGTCATGGGGCTAAGGCTTATAGATGGAGAAAGGCCTTCAACTGGAAGCCAAAGAGCAGACGACAATATCCATTTAAAGATATGATGGAATATGCCAAATCTATCTTGGATAATCCTAAACAAATTAAAGCTATTCATTGGAATCGTTCACATTATTTTGGTAGAATAGTGGGTTTTAAGGATGAAAACGCAAGAACTTATCAAGATATAGTTAGCAGGGTTAAGGATATTTGTAAGATGGATGAAACCGAGGTCAAAGTCTTATCAACAGAAATTGGTAAAGAGGGGGCGTTCTATTTATGGAAGAATAGTGATAAGAAAGTTAAAGGAAAGCAAATTAATGTCAGCAACGAACTTCTGCCAATGGATATGTTTTTAATTACGATGAAACCAGAGAAAGAAGGAAAAACAGGAATAATACATGCTTTTTACAATAAAACTTATACGGAAAACATAGAAACACGATGTGTTTCATATTCAAATAATAAAAGTGAGTTTGGAACTTTACGCACAACTGAACGCGTGGAAGCATTTAATAAAATATTTAACTTAGACAGTGACGAATTAATGGAATATGGCACTGAACTTTTTGTAGATTTTTTAGCCATAGACAAGGCTTTGGAATCTTCAAGCAGGACTTCGTCGGAACAGGCTGAAGAGGTCTCAGAACCTATTAATTCAGAAGAAAATGAATTAGACGATACTTAAAGTTGATTCTTTTTGACTTGCCCATGAATTCTTCATCTCATTTAATTTTCCGATAATATATCTGGCTCTTAAATTCTTTTTTGGATCTTTTCCACTGCTAAGAAATTCGCTCTCTAGGGTAAACGTCAAAAATTTTAATATAGAATAAGCAGCTCTAGATTCCATGTTAAGATATTCTCGTTCTAATTGTTGTTGTTTTGCTCCATCACTAGAGTTCTTATATTCTTTTTCCATTTCTCCAGTAATGTCAGCCCAAAAGTCTAGTTTAGCAACTATATCCTTCCTCCATATACTACCATATTTATCCTGTTCTGGTTCGCTTTTTCCTATACCGTACCATGTAGAATAACTTAATTTTGTTGCTTTATCCAAAAGGTTATTCAGTTCTTCAGTAAAAACCATACGCCTTTTAAAAAAGGGATAAACTGGTAATAAATTTGGCTTTGTTAGTGAAATTTCATGTTTTTTCCCATCCACATTACCTCCTAAAGTTTTAGTTGATTTTAAGGCTCGAACAATCGAGTCAAAAAAAGGAATATTCTGCTTAATTCTAGCAGTATTAGAATCTAAAACAATCAAATTTTATTTCTTAGAATAATGTTAGTAAAGCTACTTACGGAATTAGTTTTCTGCGGGTTACGCTCGTCTTTTTCTAAACAGACTAATATTAAAAATCTTAATCGGTGTAATTTCTTAATTCATCTGCAAATTGTCAGTCTTCATCACCATTTTAATTAAACTTTAGGCAAATATCATCTGCATTTAAAATCTGAAAGCAATGCTCTTTCAGGCGAGCCTGTTTCAGGCAAGCCTGTGCAGATTCCTACTTGCATATTTTAACTGTAGCAGATGATTGGTATTGCCATGTTTAATTTAAAAGATGGCGATTATGAAAACTAACGAAATACTAAAGGAAAAATTACAAGAAATAATAGATACTAAAAATGAATCTATCCGAAAAGAAGTAGCACAAGAAGCATTAGAATATTGCGATATTAAATCTTTCTTCTCAGACCTTCTTTTTCATGGTTGTGCATCTGGTATGATTGGCTCACTCATTTATTATGTAGATACGCACAAATTCTACGACACACACTATAATGAGATTGAAGAAATTCGTGAAGAATATGAAGACTCAATTGGCGAATCACTCAAGATCAATGGCGATCTTAAAAACTTCCTAGCTTGGTTTGCCTTTGAGCAGGTGGCTTATGAACTAGCCCAAGAATTAGGAATTGAGGTTTAGCCTCACCAAGATTCAAAAAAAACAGAGGTTGCGTTCAACCTCTATTAAATAGCCTTCACTAAACATTGTATATCTCAACAATATTTACGAGATAGTAAATTAGGCGATAAAAACTAGATTATCAAATCATTACTAAATAAACTTTACCACCTCTTAGTAGAGCTTATTTTTGGAATTATTCCTGACTTAGCATAGAAAGAATTATTTTTATTTCAAAAACTAACTATGTCCGATATTTTGCTAATGACTATAGTCTTTATTGTTGTCATCTTAGTTACCGCATGGACATGGATAATGGCAAAGAAGTTTCAAGAGGAGGCTGAAATTTTGAGAGAACAGGCTGAGGATGAACGCTATTCTAGTGATAAGAAATACTATTTACATGAAGGGAGAAAATATACCATAACCGCAGTCTTTATGCGGTTAATCAGTATTGGAGCAATAATAACTGCAATAGCCATTATCATTTATTCATTCTACCATTATTCCAAATGGTAACAATTTACCTCCCCTTGGTGGGTGGTTTTTTAGTGATGGTTTTGTTTACAGATTTAAGAGGTTTTTTCCCAAGAGTCTCTCTTAATCTTGAAACTCCCTTACCCATAGTCTTCTCTTTCCGCTGTTGCTTTATCCCAGAATTAAACCCATTCGCATAAGTAGATGTAGAATCACTCTTTTCTGCAACCTTAATAAGTTGCTCAACCACCTTATCAGAACTAGGAACAGAGCTTAACACATATCCATGATTAAACCCTTTTTTAAATGTCTCTTTTTCCTGTTTTTCCATGATTTCCTAAAAAGTATCTTTAGCGTTTTTCTCAATGTAATTTTCTACGGATTCTCGATCATATAAAATGATCTTTTTTGAGGGCTGACTGTAACGAATTTTCCCGCCCGTTCTCATTTCCCAAAGGGTAGTCTTACTCCTAATCCCAAGCATAGCAAGTGCCTCCTCTTCCAGAATCCACTTCTCCTTCTGCCTAGGCTGAACCCGGTCAATAACCTCCTCAACCAACCGATAAAAAGCCTCAGTCTCTATAACTATAACATCCACAGGGTGAAGGTAATAAATTTCTAGAGATAGCAGTTTCCGAACTTTGAATAGAAATTAAGTGCAAAATCAGTGCAAGAAAAAAGGGTTTCAGAAACTTTTTGCTCTGAAACCCCTGTTCTATCTAGCTCCTCAAGTAGGACTTGAACCTACGACCCTCTGATTAACAGTCAGATGCTCTAACCAACTGAGCTATTGAGGAATTTTACTAACGTTTTTTAAACGGACGGCAAATTTACTGCAATCTTTGTGTTCAAACAATATCTTTGCACGAAATTTTTTAGAAACTTAAAAAACATTCAGGAATCATGAAATTAGTCGAAGTAGGAACAGTCGCTTTTGATGCTATAGAAACGCCATTTGGAAAAACAGATAAGATAATCGGTGGGGCAGCTACATACATTGGGCTGGCAGCATCTTTTTTTATAAATGAATCAGGATTGATTTCCGTGATTGGAGAAGATTTTCCTCAGAAGTACATTGATTCTTTGAATGATAAAGGGATTTCTACAGAAGGGTTGGAATTAATCGAAGGGGGTAAATCTTTCTTTTGGTCTGGAAAGTATCATAACAATATGAACTCCAGAGATACCTTGATCACAGAGCTAAATGTATTGGAACATTTTGACCCAAAAGTTCCTGAGGCCTATAAAAACTGTGAGTTTCTAATGTTGGGAAACTTAAGTCCTCAAGTTCAGGGAAAAGTGCTTGATCAACTAGAGTCAAGACCAACGCTGGTCGCATTGGACACGATGAATTTCTGGATGGACATTGCCATGGATGACTTGAAAAAAGTGTTGCAACGCATAGACCTACTCATTATCAATGACGAAGAAGCACGACAATTGAGTGGAGGGGAATATTCACTCAATAAAGCAGCAGGGAAGATCATGGCTATGGGACCTAAAAATCTAATTATAAAGAAAGGGGAGCACGGCGCTTTAGTATATCATGAAGATGGTTTGTTCTCTGCGCCTGCTGTGGTATTGGATGATGTAAAAGATCCAACAGGGGCAGGAGATACATTTGCAGGAGGAATCATGGGTTACCTAGCACATTCTGGAGACATCAGTTTCAGCAACTTGAAAAAAGCAGTAATTGCTGGAAGTGCATTGGCGTCATTTACCTGTGAGGCTTTTGGTACAGAAAGATTGTTTGACATTTCAAGAGAAGAAGTGGATCAGAGAATGAAAGAGATTGAATCTCTGATTACCATTGGATAGGCTGCATTCAGGTCAATAGGAAAAAAAAGATTCTGGGTTTAATGGCACCCCTTTTTGCCACATTTCAAAGTGCAAGTGGGTACCGTCACTATGTTCTCCAGAGTTTCCTACTACTGCAATGCTTTCACCAGCGATTACTTTTTCACCAGCATTTTTAAGAACGGCACTGTTGTGTTTGTAAATGCTGACCAAATCGAATGAGTGTTGAATGTGAATTTCATTTCCTCCACTAGCGGTAAAACCGGAGAAAATGACTGTTCCGTATAAGATGGATTTTACACGGGTGTCTTTGGGTGCGGAAATGTCTATTCCAAAATGACCGTTTCTGAAATCAACGCCATCACTGATTACTCCTTCTACTGGTTTGTATAACAGAAGCTCCTCTAGGTAGGTTTTTTCTTTGGAAATACTGGAACCTTCTAGGTCTAAGGCGCTTTCACGGCTGATTTTTTCTCGTGCTAAAGAGTCTTCTTCAGACATGTTAAAGTCTAATTCTTCTGGTGGAGTGGAGAGGGAGTCGTTTGAAGGATTGATCTCTTCAATTTCTTCACCTCGGAGCACTGCTTTGAGATTTTTGTAATACAAATCATTGGCTCTGGCTAAGCGAGCTAAGGAGTCCGCAGTATTCTTATTTTGAATATCAGCATTGATTATTTCTTCATGTGGATATCCAGGAATACTATATTTGATAGGTGTGTAGGCGTATAGCAGCCAGAAGAAAGCGCCAAAAAGAAAAAAGCTTACAACAATGATGAATATAATTTTGACTGGAGTAAGGTTACCTGTATATTTTTCTTCGAAAGAATCATCCTTTAAAACTGTAATTCGATAATTACTTAGTAGTTTTTTTACAAAGTCTTTCCTTTTTCTTTTTGAAGGGGATAGCATGATGCAAAAATGAGAATTAAACGGTTAAGACATTAGTTTTTTTAGCAGCTACAGAATAAATAAGCTCAAAATGAAATAAATTTGCGGATTTTCTGTTTATCTGTTACCAAAACAAAACCGATTAGGAGTTGAAACGAGTAAAGACATACACAAGGTGGTTCACGCTTCCTGTTCTAGCAATTCTAATTCTAACGCATTGCTCTACTTCTAAAGACGGGTTATCAAAACGGATATATCACAATACCACTGCTAGGTATAATGGATTCTTCAATGCCAAGGAAGCGAAAAAAGGAGCTCTTTTTTCGCTTGAGAATTCGAACGAAGATGATTATGACAGCATTCTTACGATTTTCTTTTATCCTACGGTGGAATCTGTAGAAACGATTAGAGAGAATATGGAGCGGGTAATTTCGAAAACGGAGTTGGTCATTGATAAACATGAAATGAAGGTTTCTAAAAGGGATAAGAGATCCATGAAGAAGCCAGAAATGAATAAATGGATTGATGACAACTGGTTGTTGATGGGTCAAGCTTATTTCTTTGAAAGAAATTATTGGAAAGCGGAAGAAATTTTTCTTTACGTAAAAAGAAAGTACAGCAACCCAGAAATAGAAGCGCTTTCTAATTTGTGGCTAGTAAGAACTTATTTAGAACAGGGAGAAGATAGAAATGTAGAAGAAGCATTAGAAGAATTATCCACGATCAAGAATTTCCCAGAAGAATTGAGAGCTGAGTATAACTTAGTTTTAGCAGATCAAGCAGTGAAATCAGGAGACTTAAAAGAAGCAGCGTCTTATTTAGAAAATGCTGTTCTTTTTACGAAGAAGAAAAAAGACAAAGCACGACCAACATTTATTCTAGCACAGATTTATCAAAAGACAGGAAAGTCTACAGAAAGCATCGAGGCCTATGAGAAGGTGCTTAAGCTGAGACCATCTTATGAAATGGCCTTCTATTCGCAGATCAATCAAGCGTTGGCCTTTAAGCGAAGAAGTGGAAGCGCTGAGGTGATAAAGAACAAGCTGCGAAAGATGCTTAAAGATGAAAAAAACGTAGAATATTTTGATCAAGTTTATTATGCGCTTGCAGAGCTGGAAATAGAAGAAAGAAACTTTGAAGAAGGGATCAGTCTTTTGTATAAGAGTTTAGAGGTGAACGATGGAAACCAAAGACAAAAAGGCAAGTCCTTCTTAAAATTGGCAGATCTCAATTTCGACGAAAGAAACTATGAGTTCGCGCAGCAATATTATGACAGTACAGCGGCCATAATTGAAGACACCCACCCAAGGTTTAAAGACATTAGTAACAAAGCGACAAGCTTAACGGAGCTGGTTAATAATCTAAGGATTATAGAAAGAGAAGATAGTTTGTTAGAGTTATCGGGGCTATCAGAAAAAGAATTGGCCAAGCGGATTGAAGACGTAATGAAGGAGGATGCGAGGAAGAGAGAAGAAGAAAGACAACGTCTGCTGGAAGCATTAGAGGGTGGAGAAGATATTTCTTCAATTGGAGAGTTTTGGCCTTGGAACCCAAACTTGAGGACTTCAGGAAAGGATAACTTTTTAGATGTTTGGGGTGAGCGGGTTTTGGAAGACGATTGGAGAAGAAAAAACAAACTATCATTTAATAGTGGGATAACAGAAACCGAAGAGACAATTGAAGAAGAACCTGTGGATGAAGGAAAATCTTTTGAAGAGTATTTAGCAGATGTTCCGCGAGATCCAGACGCCATTGATAGTTCTGAAGAAAAGAGAGCAGAGGCAAGGTATAACGCGGGGCTTATTTATAAGGAGAAACTAGATGACTTTGAAAATGCTGTAGAATCATTCGAAGTCCTGGTGACAGAGGTAGACGAAAGCGCATTTCATTCTGTGACACATTACCAGCTTTATAGAACTTATTTAGCAAAGGAAAGGGGAGGATATTCTAATCCATTTTGTGGCACATGTAATTCTACTTATTGGGCAGCACAAACAAAAGCGAAGTATCCTGATTCTGAATACACAGTGCTGATAGATAATCCAGAATATCAATCTATTAAAGAGATTAGAGAAGCGGAAGAAGTGCAGGCTTACGAGCGAACATTTTCTCAATATCGATCTGGAAGTTACAATGAAGTCATTCAATCGGCGTCTGCTGTTATTAACCAAGAACCGGAAAACCATTTATTGGCAAAGTACTACTTGATAAAAGCAATTTGCATTGGAGAAATGTCTAGTATGTTTGGAGGAGATGGAGGCTCTTATAAGGCGGCATTAGAAGAAACAGTAGAAAATCATAAAGAAACCGAAGAAGGAAAAACCGCCCAGCGTTATTTGGATATACTGAGTGGAAATGTGAAAAAGGTTCCTAATAAAGCACTTGATCTATATAAATACAGAACAGGAACAGCGCATTATGTTGCGGTGTTAGTTCCTTTGGAAGGAGGGAAGGTTAATCAGATTCAATCGGGAATAGCCAACTTTAATTCGACTTTTTTCAAGTCTTCTGGTTTGTCTGTTAAAACAAGGGTTTTAGGTAAAGAATATCAAATGATTTTCGTCCGAGATTTTGACAATGAGGAAGCCGCGATGAATTATTACAACGCTTTCAGAGTAAACAAGAATATTCTAGGGGACTTGAATAACTTGAATTATCCTACTTTTGCGATAAGTAAGTCTAATTACTCAGCTCTGACGAAGGACAGAGATCCAGACAAGTATATGATATTTTTTGAGGAGAATTACCTCAACTAGAAGAAGGAAAAATGGCAAGAAATAACAATCAACCAACAGAAGGAGTAATCAACAGAATAGTAGAAGACACTCATATTACAGGAGAGTTAAAAAGTTCTAGCAACATCCGAATAGACGGGTCGCTTTCTGGGAATTTAATGACTACAGGGAAGTTGGTTTTGGGAGCGTCAGGAATAATCGAGGGTGATGTTACTTGTGAGCATGCGGAAATAGAAGGAAGAATAAAAGGAAAGATTTCTGTTAGACAATTGTTAAGTTTAAAAGCATCATCAAAAGTTGAAGGTGAAATTTTCACGGATAAGATATCGATTGAACCAGGTGCTGTTTTCACAGGAACATGCAACATGGGGAAGGTGAAAGACATGAACCAAAACAGACCTGTTGAAGAAAGAGAACTCGCAGAAAAAGCCATCTAATAGAATGCTTGCGCTTACTGGGGCAGGCCTTCAAATGGGAATAACTATTTATGCCGGAGCGTATCTGGGGAAGTGGTTAGACCAGAAATATCCATCAGATAAGAATTGGTATACGATTGGGCTCACGCTATTAGCAGTGGGATTTGCCATGTACAGTTTCTTACGTCAAGTGAATCGGCTAAATGACGAATCTTGAGATCAAAATAGGCTTAAGGTTTTTTTCCATTTCGACCTTAGTGATGTTGATTGCCTTTTTTTCACACAGTCAATTACTTGCTTATAAGCATCCTGAACTTGTAGAAAACGGACTGACCAAATCATACATCTTTAATTGGTTGTTTACCATTTCCATTTTTTTTGTTCTAATAATCTTAAGGAAGAAATACATGAATTCCTTTGGCTTTTTATTTTTGGGTGGTAGTCTTTTGAAATTCATTTTGTTTTTTGTTCTGTTTTATCCTTCATACAATAGTGATGGAGACATTAGTAAACTGGAATTTTCTGAATTTTTCATCCCATATGGTGTGTGCTTATTCTTAGAGGTTTTTATTTTGGTGAAAGAGTTAATGAAAGAAGGCTAAGAAAGTGTATAACAAGATCAAAATGAAAATAGGATCGGTTCTGATCTAAATCCTGCTAATTCCGTTGATTTCAGAGAAAATTCTGCGTGAGAATGTAGTTTAAACATAAAATAATGCGTACGTTTGCACCGATTTTTCAAAGACGTCAATCTTTAGCTCGAAATGAGATTAAAAAACTTCGCAAAAGCACTGATTTTAACTGTTTTAGCTATTCCAGCTTTAGCATCTTCCTCAGGTTCTGATAACCTCGATTCTGTTCAAAAAGAGCAGTTGGAAACACAAGTTTCTGACAAAGAAGCAGAAAAACGAGAGATAAAAGAGTTCATCACGCATCACCTGCAGGATTCTCATCATTTCACCATCTGGCATGATATGCATATAGGGTTTCCTTTACCAGTAATCCTTATTGATGGAGGTCTTCACATTTTTTCCAGCTCTAAATTATTCACGGAACAAGGTGAAGATGGAGCAGTCGCTGAAAGCAAAGGGAATCATTACAAGGTTCACCACGGGAAAATTTATAAGACTGATGCTGTAGGAACAATTACTGAAGATGATCACCATCATGCAACGAATGAAAAGCCGTTGGACTTATCGATCACAAAGAATGTGGCGATGATTATCATTACAGGCTTGCTGATGTTTTTCCTTTTCAGAAGTCTTGGAAGATCTTATAGTACAAATGGAGGAATAGCCAAAGGAGTCGGAAGATTTTTTGAGCCTATTGTGCTTTACATTAGAGATGACATTGCGATCACTAACATAGGCGAGAAGAAGTATAAAAGATATATGCCTTTCTTATTGACAGTCTTTTTCTTTATCTGGTTTGTGAATTTGTTTGGGTTGACCCCACTTGGAGTAAACGTAACCGGGAACATCGCTGTAACGTTTGCGTTAGCACTTATGGTTTTCCTGTTTACCAACTTTACAGGTACAAAAGATTACTGGAAACACATTTTTGACCCATTGGGAGACTCAATGCCTTGGGCAGGAAAGATCTTTTTGTACATCATTTTAGTTCCTATTGAGCTTTTAGGAATTATCATTAAACCATTCTCTCTTTTTATAAGACTTTATGCAAATATGACAGCAGGGCACATTGTTCTGATGAGTTTGATAGGACTGATGTTCATATTTGAGAACTGGTTAGGAAGTCCGCTTTCCTTTTTATTGGCATTTGCGATTTCTTTAATTGAATTATTAGTAGCGTTATTACAAGCATACATTTTCACAATGTTGGCAGCACTTTATTTTGGATTTGCATCAGAAGAACATGATCATTCCCATGATGAAGCACATGCACAGTAGTGAATAATAGAATAGAATTTATTAACTAATAAATATATATAGATTATGGAAATTCCAGTAATGGTAGGAGCCGGATTGGTTGTAATTGGAGTAGGTATTGGTATCGGTAGAATCGGTGGTTCTGCGATGGAAGCTATCGCTCGTCAGCCAGAGGCAACAAACAGAATTCAAACAGCAATGCTTATTGCAGCAGCGCTTATTGAGGGTATTGGTTTCGCAGCTTTATTCGCTGTAGGTTAAGCCAGAATGTTTTTAGGTTCATCTGTAGCGGTTGGCTGCAGATGAACTTTAAATTGTATGTAAAATGGAAAAATTATTAGGTGAATTTTCGTTCGGTCTGTTTATTTGGCAGACATTATTATTTCTAGCTTTATTATTCTTATTAAGAAAATATGCTTGGAAGCCAATTCTTAGTGCTGTGGACGAGAGAGAGAAGTCTATAGAAGATGCTCTTAAAGGAGCAGAGGAAGCGGAAAAAAGAATGCAGGTACTTCAAGCGGATAATGAGGCTGCTAAGAAAGAGGCGATGATAGAAAGAGATGCGTTGATGAAAGAAGCGCGTACGACGAGAGACAGTATCATCTCAGAAGCAAAAGCGAGCGCGGCAGAAGAAGGGGTTAAACTCATAGCTGCGGCCAGAGAAGAAATAGATATTCAAAAGAAAGCTGCTATTGCTGACATTAAAACTCAAGTAGCATCTCTATCATTAGATATCGCTGAAAAAGTAGTAAAGCAAAATCTTTCAAGCAGTGAAAGCCAGAAAGAGCTTGTAAATACGCTTTTAAACGAAACTAAGCTGAACTAAGATGAGAATAGGAAAAGCTGCAAATAGATACGCAAAATCGCTTCTGGAGCTTTCTGTAGAACAGGACCAGTTGGAACAGGTGTATGAAGACATGACCAATGTGGCTCAAACTGTTTCTGAAAGCAGAGATTTGCGAGTGATGCTTAATAGTCCAGTGATTAAACCGGATTTAAAAGCAAAAGTGCTGGATCAGATTTTTGCAGGGAACATCGGCGAGATGGCTCATAAGTTTATCAAGCTAATCACTGAAAAAGGAAGGGAAAGACTTTTAGGGGGAATTGCTGCTGCATATATGATTCAGTACAAAGCTTTCAAAAAGGTATCTCAGGCTGAGGTTATTTCTGCTACACCATTAGATAATGAGGCTAGAAAAAAAGTAGAAGAAATGCTTCAAAAACTAGCACCAGGTCTAGCTGAGTTAAAAGAAACAATCAACCCAGAATTAATAGGGGGATATATATTAAAAGTTGGTGATCAGATGATTGATGCATCTGTAAGCACACAACTAAGAGAATTAAGAAGAGAATTTACAGAGAATCTATATATACCAGGATTCTAAACGAATTAATTATAAGGTAAAACCAAGAAAAAATGGCTGAAGTAAAACCAGCAGAAGTTTCTGCAATTTTAAGAGAGCAACTAGCCGGAGTAAAATCGGAAGCTGAACTACAGGAAGTAGGAACCGTTCTTCAAATTGGAGATGGTATTGCTAGAATCTACGGATTGTCTAATGTACAATCTGGAGAACTTGTAGAATTTCAGAATGGAGTAAGAGCAATCGTACTTAATCTTGAAGAAGATAACGTAGGAGCGGTACTTTTAGGACCATCTGGAGATTTAAAAGAAGGAGCTACTGTAAAAAGAACAGGACAAATCGCCTCGATTAATGTAGGTGAAGGAATGTTAGGAAGAGTAGTAAACACTCTTGGAGAGCCTATTGATGGAAAAGGACCTATTGAAGGAAAGCTTTACGAGATGCCTATCGAAAGAAAGGCACCGGGTGTAATTTACCGTCAGCCGGTAGATGAGCCAATGCAGACAGGTATTAAAGCAATTGATGCAATGATTCCTATAGGAAGAGGGCAGAGAGAGCTGATCATTGGAGATAGACAAACGGGAAAAACCACTGTAGCTATTGACACGATCATCAACCAAAGAGAATTTTACGATGCTGGCGAGCCAGTATTCTGTATATATGTAGCCATTGGTCAAAAAGGATCAACTGTAGCTCAGATAGTGAAGACGTTAGAAGAAAATGGAGCAATGCCATATACGGTAGTTGTAGCTGCTACCGCTTCTGAACCGGCACCTATCCAATTCTACGCACCATTCTCAGGGGCAGCGATTGGAGAATACTTCAGAGACACAGGTAGACCGGCACTTATTGTTTATGATGATTTATCTAAACAAGCAGTAGCTTATAGAGAGGTATCACTTCTTTTAAGAAGACCTCCAGGTAGAGAGGCATATCCAGGAGATGTATTCTACTTACACTCAAGATTATTAGAGAGAGCAGCTAAAGTAAATGCTTCTGACGCGATTGCGGCAGACATGAATGACCTTCCTGAGTCTTTAAAAGATATCGTAAAAGGTGGTGGTTCGTTGACAGCACTTCCAATTATTGAGACACAAGCAGGAGATGTATCTGCATATATTCCGACGAATGTAATTTCTATTACAGATGGTCAGATTTTCTTAGAGTCTAACTTATTCTTAGCGGGTGTGAGACCAGCGATTAACGTAGGGATCTCAGTATCTAGAGTAGGGGGTAACGCTCAGATTAAATCAATGAAAAAAGTATCTGGTACATTGAAGCTAGATCAAGCGCAGTATAGAGAACTAGAAGCATTTGCTAAGTTTGGTTCTGACCTTGATGAGGCGACTTTATCAGTAATTGAAAAAGGGAAGAGAAACGTAGAGATTCTGAAGCAAGCACAAAACTCACCTATGAAGGTAGAGGAGCAGACTGCAATTATATATGCTGGAACAAAAGGATTACTAAGAAACGTTCCTGTAAATAAGATTAAAGAATTCGAGGTGAAGTTCATTGACTTTATGAGAGCAAATCACCAAAATGTTTTGGATACGCTTAAAACAGGAAAACTTACAGATGAGGTAACTAGAGTACTTGAAAAAGTAGTAGCAGACCTTTCTTCTACTTACTAATCTTACTTAGAATAAGCAGGAATTATGGCTAATTTAAAGGAAATACGAAATAGAATTTCATCTGTGAACAGTACCATGCAGATTACTTCTGCTATGAAAATGGTTTCCGCGGCAAAGCTTAAAAGAGCTCAAGATGCCATAACTGAGATGAGACCTTATGCTGAAAAGCTACAGGAAATCCTTTCTAATGTAGCGTCGAATGTGGAATCTACAGAAGGTGTTTATTCCCAAGAAAGAGGTTCTGGAAATGTATTAATCATAGCGATTAATTCGAACAGAGGCTTATGTGGAGGATTCAATAGTTCAATTATCAAGCAAGTAACTGCACTTAAAGGAAGGTATTCTGAATCAAATGTCAAAGTACTTCCGATTGGTAAAAAAGCACAAGAATTTTACACGAAGACTGGAGAAGTTCACTTGAATGGTTTCGATAAAAGACCATATGAAGTTTATGGTGATTTAACTTTTGCGAATGTGGCTAAGATTGCTGATGAAGTAATGAGTCAATTTAGAGAAGGAGAATGGGATAAAGTACTTGTGGTTTATAATAAGTTCAAGAACGCTGCAGTACAAATGGTTACTACAGAGCAATTCTTACCTGTACTTCCTCCTGAGGGAGCTGAAGGTTCTCAAAGTATTGATTACATCTACGAACCTTCTGAGGAAGAAATCATTACTGAGCTTATCCCAAGATCATTAAAGGTTCAGTTGTACAAAGGCATTTTGGATTCTCATGCTTCTGAGCATGGAGCTAGAATGACTGCGATGCATAAAGCAACTGATAACGCTTCTGAGATTAAAGACGATTTAAAACTATTCTATAATAAAGCCAGACAAGCAGCTATTACTGGAGAAATCCTAGAAATTGTTGGTGGTGCTGAAGCACTGAACGGATAAATCGGATTCAAGATATTAAAAGCCCCGTAAGATTTTATCTTGCGGGGCTTTTTGTTTGTTCAAGTTTCTAAAACGACAGTGAATAAAAAGAAACTTTACATATGAGCACATTATTTAATCTATTGGTATAACTTTTGTGCTACAATTATTTCTATGAAACGACTCAATCTGAAAACCCGAATTTACCTATCTATGATAGCTATGATTCTCGTTTCATTTTTCGCCACAGGAATATTTGCATACACTAATTTTAAGAATAAGAATCAGGAATATCACACACAAAGGTTAGAGAGAAAAGAAAAAGCCATTCAGGCGAGTATGGACTATTTTCTGGAGCAACAAGGCCATGTTAGCACAGATTCTATTCCAGTGATATTCAGCGATAAAATTTGCGAGTTGGCAGATGTCCATAAGCTTGATTTGAATCTATTCGATTTAAATGGAAGCTTGCTGATCTCCAGCAATCCCAGGGTATTCAAAGAAACAAAGATTCCACAATCTGTTCCTGATGGAATATTGCAGAAACTAACCGACGGTGATGTAAGAATAGTCGTAGAGAAGGATATTGAAAATAAAGATTTTTATCTGGCATACTGGCACTTCAGCGACTTAGAAGGGAAGCCTTTGGCTGTAACGAATATTCCTTACTTCGATGTTCAAAATGCAAATAGAAAAGAGATCCAATCGTTTTTAAGTGATTTAATTCTTATTTATATAGGTCTTTTCATAGCGGCTAGTATCCTAGCCTTGGTCCTTTCTAATTACATCACACAGTCGCTACAGCGGATAAGTGAAAAAATGCAGGATGTGGATTTGGGAAAGGAGAATAAACCCTTGGAATGGCGTAGCAATGATGAAATCGGTTTCTTAGTAAAGCAGTACAATCGGATGCTTAAGGAAGCCGAGAAAAGCACAAAAGTGCTGGCAAGATCTGAACGGGAGAGTGCTTGGCGAGAGATGGCTAAACAGGTCGCTCATGAGATAAAGAACCCGTTGACGCCGATGAAGTTACGAATCCAGTATCTTCAGAGAGCCATGGATGACAATGCACCTGATTGGAAAGAGAAATTTCAAACTACGGCAGATTCATTGATCAATCAAATTGAAGCATTGACGAACATCGCTAATGAGTTTTCGAATTTTGCTCAAATGCCAAAGGCGAAGGAAGAACTCATTAATCTTAGTGAGGTAATTGAAGACTCTATTCAAACATTTTTACTGGATTCAGATGTGGAAATTATTTTCGACAAGCCTGCGTTTGACACAGTGGTCAAGGCAGATAAAGATCAAATATTACGAGTGTTTAATAACTTGATTAAAAATGCAGTTCAGTCAATTCCTGAAGAAAGAAAGGGCATTGTAAAAGCGAGTATCAGAGAATATGAAGGCATGATTCGCGTAGAGGTTTCTGACAATGGTTCAGGCGTTCCAGAGGAAATTCAGGAAAAAATATTTGTTCCGAACTTCACTACAAAATCTAAAGGGATGGGCTTGGGCTTGGCAATGGTCAAAAACATCATCGAGAATCATGGAGGTCAGATTTGGTTCAAAACCATTAAGAATAAAGGAACAGTGTTCCATATGACCTTTGCGAGAGCTTAGGAAGAAGCGAGAGAATACAAGACCGGTCGAGAAGGTGATGCGTCGTTTCTAAACGGAGCTACTTGCAATTCCAGCAGGTACAATCCATCAGAAACATCATTCGCCACAAATATCATTTCAGTAATTGTTCGTTCATGATTGATGTTTTCAGGATATCCCCAGTAAATTTTGTGTGCCGTAAGCAGCCCTTGATCACTTTCACGATCTACAGAAGGAAGGTCCAATAACAAATGCCGTACGTTGCTCTTAGCAATGAACTCCATAGCTTCTGGGTGAAGGTATGCTGGATTGGTATCGCTATAATTCAATGTACGTTTTGAATCAGCGTTTGGAGCAGTTCTTATAATAAGAGCCTCCGTATCTCTGGCATCCCACAATTTTTCCAATTGAGCCTTAGAAATGATCGAATCTCCTTTCTTCATCCAACGATCATCTGCCTCCAATACTTCTGGTGAAACTGTTAGAAGAGTTGCAACGCTAAAAAAGCGCTTTATCGAGTCATTTATTGAATGAATTTCTTTAGAAATGTGACCCACGCATTCGGTATGAGTGCCATGACCATGCGGGTTGAAAAAGATATTTCGAAAATTAACCGCACCTCCTAGCTCTACGCTCCCAGTAAAGTGCTCAGTCATCACCGGTTCTATTTGTGGCAAGTCTACATACCAGGCACGGGCATTTTCTTCTGAGGATAGCTCCAAAGAGATATCAATAGGATTATTTAAGTCAGCAGAGAAGAACTCGCCGTTTAAATCAATTTGAGCAGTGATCTTATTCATTTGTTAGGAAGAGCTCGCTAGCTATTAGATCAGCCAAAAGAAGCCCTTTATGGGTCAAATAAACGCGGTTTTGATCTAATATCAAATCTTTTGTAGATGAATAATGTGAAAGGACTTCACTAAACTCCTTATCAAGGTTGACTTGATACTCTCTTAAAAGTGTGTCTTTTTCTATTCCTTCTTTTCTGCGAAGACCAGTCATAACATATTCATTGTACCTGTCTTTGGGTGTAAGGACCTCACTTTCTGAAGTAAAATTGCCCTTGGCATATAATGCGTTGTTAGAAATGTTCCAAGACCTAGTATTTGAAATGAAACTGTGCGCTCCGGGACCAATTCCAAGATAATTGACACCTTTCCAATAGTTCGAATTATGCTTAGAAATAAACCCATCTTTAGCGAAATTCGAAATTTCATAAAGGTTCATTCCTTGTTTGTTTCCAAGTTCTATAAGGGTCAAAAACTCTTCGGAACTTTCTGCATTTGGCGAGGATAGAATTTCTCCTTGAGCAGCTTTTTTACCAAATGCCGTTTTGGGTTCTATGGTAAGACAGTAAGCTGATAGATGTGTTGTGTTTAAAGAAAGCGCCTGACTTACTTCCGTTTTCCAGGCATCCATGTTTCTTTGAGGAACTCCATAGATAAGGTCGATTGAAATGTTACTAATACCAGCATCCTGAGAATGTTTTACAGAAGAAAAAGCCTGATCCACATTATGAGCGCGATTCATCCAAGAAAGAATTTCATCGTTGAAAGATTGGATGCCAATACTTAACCGATTAATCCCCAAGTTGTACCATGAAATAGCCAGCTCTTTAGAAATGTCCTCCGGGTTCGCCTCCAAAGTCACTTCTGCATTTGCCGATACGTCATAATTTAGGCGAATAAGCTCAATAAATTTCTTAAGCTCCACACTAGATAGTAAGCTTGGAGTACCACCGCCAAAGTAAATCGTCTCAATTATCTCTCCCTTCAAGTCAGATTTTCTCTGTTCTAATTCGGAGAGCATTTTAGCGAGAACAGCATCTTTTGTTTTAAAAGAAGTGCTAAAATGAAAATCACAATAGTGACAGGCTTTCCTGCAGAATGGAATATGAACATAAATACCGGCCATCACTATGGTGCCATCATGGCCTTAATTT
Organism: Flavobacteriales bacterium; assembly: GCA_965224545.1. Classification (GTDB taxonomy): domain Bacteria; phylum Bacteroidota; class Bacteroidia; order Flavobacteriales_D; family Sanyastnellaceae; genus ASP10-05a. The sequence continues at coordinate 670,034 of CBDCZM010000002.1, forward strand.
GTTCATCGGTCTCTGCGCTTAAAAGTGCATTTATCTTTTCTGGGATGGTCTCTACCAACTCTTTGGCAATAGCATCCTCTTCAGCTCTTTTTTCGGCGGTCTTTAGTATGTTTCTCAGTCCGCTATAACCCGCTAATCGGACCCATGAAACAGGGTCGTTGGCTGCAATTTCTTCAAGTACTCCAATGTTTTCTTTTATGAAAGCCGAACTTTGATTAGAAAGATATCGGCTGTAAGTTCCGGTCAGTCCGTATTTATTAAACCCGGTCAGTTTTGCCAGCGTTTCTGTAAAGAATGAATGATTGTCCTCTTCACCCAATTTCGCATATACCCCTGCGATAGCCCCTTTCAGACTCAGGCTGTTTTCATTTTCCAATGCCTTCGCTTTTTCTAAACCAAGGGATGGATCTTTTTTTGTTATTGCGTCTAGTCCTGCGCCCATTACGGAATAGGAGCGGTCTTTAAGTGCGTTTTCATAAATAGAGAGATAATCTTGGTCATTCGAGAGTTTGGTAAGCGCTTTAACTGCTGCTGCTCTAACTAGGGATTTCTCGTCGTTGAGTGCAATTTCTTGAAGGGTTTTTTCGAATTCAGGATAGGTGCTAGCTAGTTTATTTGAGCTTCCCAGTGCCAGATCTCTTATTTTCCAAAAAGGATCGTTCACGGCTTTCTTAAGTGTGATAAGGCTGAGTGAATCTTTAGATTTTAAGCAATATTGAATCGCTTCAAACTTATCCATGAAAACAGTTGAATTTTCATAAGCGGCGCTCCACCAACCATCAGGTCGATTATCAGTTTTAGTACCCAACAACACTTTCTCAGCATCCACATTGACGAATAATAGCTCACTCTCTAAAGGAAATGAAAACGTATTTTCTGACTTTCTAATGTCAATTCTCTCTCTGAACTTTCCATTTTCAGTAAAAATGTCTACTTGAAGCGGGAGCCTAAATAATTTGTCCTGAGTCTGATCCACATGAATATGAAGCTGCTTAGAAGCTGCATCATAATCATAGTTGATTTCTAGGTCCGGGTGGCCACTTCCTAAAAACCATTGATTAAAAAACCAGTTTAGATCTTTTCCAGTAACCTTCTCCATGGCTAATCGAAATTGATGTATCTCTACCGCCTCGAATTTATTCTCTTCGAGGTATAATTTAAGACCAGCGAAAAAGGCTTCATCTCCAAGAAAGTACCGAAGCATATGAAGGATTCTACCTCCTTTATTGTAGCTATGCCCATCAAACATGTCTTCCTTATTTTCATAGTAAAAACGAATCATGTCTTCTTGTTTGGTTTGAGATTCTGCCAAATATCCAGACATGGAATTCATCCCATGAAGATCAGCTGCGTCTCTACCATATTTGTACTCCATCCATAGGTACTCCCCGTATGTAGCAAACGACTCGTTTAAAGGCAAGTTCGACCAGCTTTCACAGGTAACTAAATCTCCAAACCAATGATGAAAGAGCTCGTGTGCGATTACGGCCTCATTATCTCCGTCCAGCAATTCTCGATCTGTGGCATTTAGAAATTCTCCATGAATGACAGCAGAGGTATTTTCCATAGCCCCACTAACAAAATCGCGAACAACCACTTGACTGTATTTGTCCCATGGATATGGATAACCTAATATTTCAGAATAGAACGTGAGCATCTCAGGCGTGTTACCAAAAATGTCTAGAGCATACGGGGCATATTCAGCTTCGAGGTAATAGTCAACTGCTATCTCCTCATTCTCTGCATTGACCCATGATTCAGTTGTTACAGAATAGTCGCCTACAGCCAGCATCACTAGATAAGGTGCGTGCGGTAAGTCCTGTTTCCAGTAGTCTGTACGGGTTCCATCACCATTGTAATTGGAGAAAACGAGCTCTCCGTTTGATAATGTTTTGTAACGTTCATCTACAGTTATTTGTATCTCTTGACTCATCCTTTCATTTGGACTATCGATCGTTGGAAACCAAACGGAGTTGGCTTCAGTTTCTCCTTGAGTCCATATTTGTGAGGGCTTATTTACGTCTGTAGAATCAGGGTCAATGAAATAAACTCCTTGGGCAGAGGTGATAGCGTCACTACCAGCGCTTGCAATTTTTTCGGGAAAGGCCTCGTATTCTACTTGTATCGTATATTGATCATTTCGGGTGTAGGTTTCCCCCAGATCGATCCTTAGAAACTCCTTGTTATATGTGAACTCTAGAGATTCGAAGGAATTTCCTTTTTTCAAGCTTACGCTAGAAATTTCCATGCCTTTGGCATCCAGAATGAGCAGGTCTGTAGGATAGAAATAGGGTTTAAAGTCCAAGAGCACTTTTCCTAAAACACTTCGGTTTTTCCAATCAAAAGAGACAGAAAGATTCATGTGCAACAGGTCATTTATTCTTGTTTCAGTAGCTTTATAAGTGCTAGTGTCTGGCTCGATAACAGCCTCCTCAAGTGTAATTTCTTGAGTTTCTATAACCGACTCCAGAACAGGAGTTTGAGTAAGGTTTTTCTTAGAGCCGCATGAAAAAAGTAGAAACGGAATCAATAATAGTATTGACGCTTGGAAAATAGATTTCATTCTGGATTTTTTCTCAAATGTATAGTGTTTTGACTTTTGGTGCAGCAACACAGAATTCTTTTGGTAAAAATTATGAAATAAGGCGCGGTTAGCCGTTTCTTTTCACATCTTTGCTATATATAATGAGGCAATGTTAAAAGCGATTTTTAAGGATCAATCAGAGCTAGAAGTATCAGAAGTTTCAGAGAGCGGATGTTCAGGATTTGTAGGTGGAAAGCGTTACGAATGGGACGTGCTAAAAACGGGTGAAAACCAGTGGAGTATCATTGATGAAAACGGAGATTCATTTCAAATTGTTTTAGACTCTTGTAGCGAAGAAGAAAAAAGTTACATGCTCAAGGTAGATGGGACGATGGTTGAGGTAAAAGCCCAGTCAGAATTTGACTTACTATTGAAAGAATTGGGAATATCAGCAGGGGGAGTGAAAAAATTGAAAGAAATCAAAGCTCCGATGCCTGGGCTGGTGCTGGATGTTCAAGTTCAGGAAGGTGATGTGGTTAAGGAGGGAGATATTGTATTGGTTCTTGAAGCCATGAAAATGGAAAATGTTATTAAAGCTACTGCGGAAGCTGAAGTAAAATCAATCAAAGTCAAAAAAGGAGACACCATAGACAAAGGATCTGTGATGGTAACATTTTCTTAAGCCTGTAAAAACAAAACCCCTTGTGCACAAATTCCTGTGTATAATAATACCAATACGTCAATCCAATCGTTGATTTAAGAGTAACTTTAATTTAGATCTATGAAGCGATTTTTCACCCTAACAATGGCTTTTCTATGGAGTGTAGTGCTGGTTCAGTCTCAAGATTGTTCTTCGCCTTTCACTCTGTGTTCAGGAGTCACACAATCACTGGATTCTTCAGATTTCTCTGGAGCGTTTAACGAGACTTGTTTCTCTTCCTTGAATAGCATTTATTTTGATTTTACTACGAACAATAATTTGAGTAATCCGTCTGCCTTTCTTCCATACGAGGTAACTGCAAATATTACTATAAACGACTGTTTGAACGCAGGAATAAACCTTCCAGTTACTGCTGGGTTTTATCAATCTACAACACTTGGAAACCCCTGCGCTGGCTTAACCGAGATTGCTCCGTGCATTTCAGATTCTGTGGAGATTTCTATTAATTCAGGAATACTTAGCCCAAATACTACTTATGTCTTAGTGCTAGGTATTGATCCTGCTTCTGCAAATTTTGGCTGTGAGCTTGATGTGGTTTTATCAGGAGCACCTCTGGAAATAAATGCGTGCTGTGAGCAGGAAATTGCTCCTGGAGAATCTTCGGATCCTCTTGCTGTATTTGGATCCACGTCCATTTCTGGTGTAGAAAGTTATGTGTGGTTACCAAATGAATCATTGGATGATTTTCAGTCATCTACCCCAATAGCCTCTCCAACGACGACAACAACTTATGTCGTAGAGGCTGATGTGGGGGAATGCACTGTGACTGATCAGGTGACAATCAATGTGGAGACAACTCCAGTCACACCAATGGAAGTTTTCTCTCCAAATGGAGATGGAATTAATGATACGTGGAGAATAAATGACATCGAAAAGTACGACAGTGCTCTTATAAATGTGTATGACAGATGGGGCCAACAGGTATTTAAATCCATAGGATATGCTGAGCCATGGGATGGAACAAATGAAGGGAAAAAACTAAGCTTTGGCTCTTACTATTACGTGATAGAATTGAACTCTTTAAGTGCAGAGCTAGAGCCAACTACAGGTTTTGTGGTACTAGTGAATTAAAATGAAGAGGATACTACTTATAACATTACTACTTATTGGTGCAAAGTGCTGGTCTCAGCAAGTGCCTTTGTACACCAATTATGACTTCAATCTATTGACTTTGAATCCAGCAGTAGCGGGAAGTCAGACATGCTTAGATTTAAGAACAGGTCACAGAAGACAATGGGTGGGTATTGATGGAGCTCCTGTTTCTACGTATGCCACAGCCAATGGAAGTTTTGGTAAAAGAAAAGATAATTTTCATGGGATTGGAGTCCTGTTTGAACAGGATGGAATGAAACGCATCCAAGGCAATTCTAATGTAGGGCCTATTGGTTATTTTTCTATGCAAATGGCCTACGCTTTGCACTTAAAAGTGAACAGGAAAAACATGTTGTCATTAGGAGGTTCATTAGGTTTTTCCAAACACACACTGGCCTTATCTGGCTTGGAGGTTGCGGATAAGGGTGATCCTTCGATAGCAAGTGCAAATTCAAGCGGAGAATTTCTATTTCCACTTATTTCAGTAGGACTTTGGTATCAGAGTAAAACCAGATACATGGGACTGTCTGCACGTAATGTTGTGGAAAGGAATTTTCAAAATGTAGCAAATAGCAGTTTCAGAAGGCACTATTATTTAATCATGGGTAAATCCATCCGTGTGGATGATAAACTTTTTTTCAAACCTTCCGTAAACCTAAGATACGTGAGTGGTTCACCTGTAGCGGCAGATGTGAATTTAGTGTTTGATTTTAATGATTTATTTGAGTTTGGGGCCTCATTTAGAGGAGGTCACGGAATTTCAGGCATGGTCAAAGTAGGAGTATTGAAATACTTGACCATTGGTTATGCCTATGACAGAACATTCAACAAGCTCAGGTTTGGCGGCCCTAATTCACATGAAGTGATTCTTGGAATACAGGCATGTCCAAGAGGACCCAAAAGAGGCATCAAGTGCTTCGCTTACGACTGAAAACGAGAGTACTATTTATCAATTTAACTTTTTACAAGTGACAAAGAGCAGTATCTTATCCTTGGCTTTTATGGTAAAGTCTTCCCTGTTTATTCTAAGTATTCTTGGAATAACTGCTAACGGCTATAGTCAGCAGACAGAACTCCACTTGACTAGTGGAGAGCAGGTCAGAATTGAAGCTTCCAGCTTGAACGGTCTGAATATTACAGGAAACGGAAGTGCCCTTCTATATTCTAACTCAGGAGGAATTCATTTACATGGAGACATAACCGTTTCCAATGGAGTCAACTTAGTCAGTAAAGAAACCATCCAACTGAGAGGCGATGGAACGATCCATATTGAAAAGGTGAATGCCGATCTTTATGTAGAAGGATCTTGGTCGCTAAATACCAGCTTGACTCTAAGCGAAGGAAAAGAATTTCACAGTCACAATGCCAAGATCAATTTGAATAAATCAAATCTCTATGTTGACGATCTGCTAATGACTGGGGAGAATCACCTTTATAGTAATGGGGGGATTGTTCTAGCCAACAAAAGTCTTATGGCTTCTGAAAGTTTAGAAGCGGCCGAAGAAATTATATATGCCCCTGAGAATATTGATCAAATCAATGATTCAGACGTTCCGATACATTTTTTCTCAGTAGTGGCGAACACTTGTGGAACGGATCCTGGGCAAACACCACTGACCATAGATACACAAGTGATTACAAATTTTAATGGAGAAAGTATTAGTTGTAATGGCGCTGACGATGCAGAAGTCGAGGTGACCGTTGTAGGTGGTATTGGGCCATTTGCTTATGAGTGGTTTCCGTCTAGCCCGAACAACAGCAATTCTACGTTTTCTGGATTAGGCGCCGGGACGTATTCTGTGCTTGTCACTGATTCAGGGCAAGTCTTAACGAATGGACAGTTTCTAAGGTGCATAGACAATATTCAAGTAGCGGAGCCTGCTCCGCTAGCTGTTTTTAGTTTGAATCTATCAGAACCAAGTTGCGCAGGAGTATGTGATGGTAGTTCTTTTCCAATTGTTTTAGGAGGAACGGGGTCTTACACATTCGAGTATGCAGAAACAGGAGGGACTAACCAAGTCGCCCTGGATTTATGTGAGGGGTCTAATACTCTCACGATTAGAGATGTCAACTTATGTGGACTGGATACTACGTTTGTAATAGAACTAGACGCTATTGTATTGGACTTAGTGCACACTGAAAGACTTTGTTTTGGTGATCCAGCCGGAACGGCATCCGTGAACCCTTCAGGAGGTGAAGGAGGCCCTTATGATGTAGTATGGTCTACAACAGATATTGGAAACTCGGTTACTGGATTGACAGGAGGGTCGTATACGGTTACAGTTACAGATATCTCTGGTTGTCCTAGAGACAGTACGTTCACTATTCCAAATATTCCTGAGATAGTTATTACGTTTGATAGTTCTGCGGCTCCAGTTTGTGCTGACGATGACGATGGGACAATCAATGTGAGCATTTCAGGAGGAGCGCCATTGTATACTACAGAATGGACAAAAGATGGAATCCCATTTTCAGTAGATGAAGACTTGAGCAATCTTGAAGTAGGTTTTTATGAGCTTACTGTGACGGATGATGCTCTTTGTACACAAACGTTTTCGTACGACTTGGAATCTGACGAAAAGATTCAAATTGATTCTGTTGTTGATCAGATTTCCTGTTTTGGTGTCTGTGATGGTAGAATTGCATTGACAATAACACAAGCCCAGGAGCCACTCACAATTGCATGGACAGGTCCAGGAGGATTTACTTCCAATCAACTTATAATTTCAGACTTATGCGCTGGAACATATGATTTGTTGGTAGATGATGCGGTGGGTTGTTCATACACAAGGTCTTTCGATCTAGACGAACCAACAGAAATAACAGTTAGTGAAACACTTACAAATGTGTCTTGTAATGGATCATCAGACGGAAGCATCCGTTTGGATATTACCAATGGAGTAGTCCCGTTCACATTGAACTTTCCATTTACACAATTGAGTGCCACCTCACTTTTAATAGATAACCTAAATGCAGGAATCTATAATGTAGAGTTGCGAGACAACAATAACTGTTTGGTGAGCGCATCTTATGAAATAACAGAAGATGAAGCTATTAATATAGTGCCTGACCCTACAGACCCATTGTGTTCAGGAGAAAGTACAGGTAGTATAGATTTGGTGCTTACGGGAGGAACAGATCCATTGACCGTGGCATGGACAGGCCCGGGAGGATTTACTTCCGATCAAACAACTATAGCTGGTTTAAGTGCAGGAGATTACACTGTCATAGTAACTGACGCATCAGCACCCATTAGTTGTACTGAATCTATAGTGGTGACATTGACAGATCCAACTGTCATCACAGTAGATGAGTCGATCACACATGTTCTATGTAATGGGGATAGCACTGGGGATATATCTTTAGAGGTAAACGATGCTTTGGATCCGTTAACGGCAGTGTGGACGCCAGACTTGGGAAACACATTAAGTCCGTCTGGTCTTCCAGCTGGGACTTACGATGTAATCATTACAGACGGTAATGGATGCCAGTTCTCATCGTCTTACGACATAACAGAACCTTCAGCCATTAATATTAATGAAGCGATAACTCAACCAACCTGTGTCGCTCCTGTTGGAGCAATAAGCATTGCTTTGTCAGGAGGGATTCCATTATACACGATTGCTTGGACGGGTCCAGGAGGATTTACTTCAGATCAAGCCTCTATCTCAAATTTGGCAGATGGAACATATGCTGTTAACATAACAGATGATAACAATTGTTTAGTAACAGAATCTTATGACATTATCACAGAAGAAGATATAACCATTACTCCAACAATAGTTCAACCAGGATGCTTGGGTATAACAGGAGACATTGATATTCTGGTAGAAGGAGGAACTAGCGCATACATTATCGCTTGGACAGGCCCAGGAGGTTTTTCTTCTGATCAGACTTCCATAATAGGATTAGCTCCAGGAGATTATACGGTCATCGTGACTGATGCCAATGAAAATTCCTGTGTAGAAATAGAAACTTATACCATTACTCCCCCAGGAGTGTTGGATGTATTTGCTGACATTACTCACATTCTTTGTTTTGGAACAAATACCGGAGCAATAGATTTAACAGTCACAGGTGGCGCCGCTCCTTTAACTGTTATTTGGACTGGAGGAGTTCCAGCTCCGGCACAGCTTGATCAAACAGGATTAGTACCTGGAACCTATACGGTTCAGGTGACGGATAATGATGGATGTAGTTTTTCCGATACGTACATCGTTAATCAAAACAATGAAATTGTAATAACAGCGAATGTAACACAGCCTGGTTGTGCAGGGACATTAGGAGCAATCAACATTACAGATATTGCCAATGATACTGAACCCACAACTGTGGCGTGGATAGGCCCAGGAGCATTTAATTCTGATCAACTTTCAATAAATGGATTAGCGGCAGGTGACTATACGGTAACATCTACTGATGCGAATAATTGTACGAGCTCTGAAACCTATACAATTACTTCTCCAGGAGTATTGGATGTATCGGCAGATATTACACATATCTTATGTAATGATGCTTCTACTGGAGCTATCGAATTGACAGCAGCAGGAGCGGCTGATCCAGTAACCGCTGTTTGGACTCCAAATCAGGGAAACACGATGAATCCAATAGGACTGTCAGCAGGTACTTACGATGTAGTAGTTACTGATGTTGGAGGATGTAGTTTTTCCGGATCATTTGAAGTACTAGAAGAAACAGCAATTGATATTGCAGAAACGATAGTTCAACCTACTTGCTCTGGCGATTTGGGTTCTATTTCTGTGGTAAGTTCTGGAGGAAATGCACCTTATACTATTTCATGGAGTGGGCCAAGTGGATTTGCTTCAGATCAGGGATTAATAACAAATATTATAGCAGGTACATATGTGTTGACGGTGACTGATGCTAACAATTGTATAGCTACAGAAAGCTACGATGTCAACGAACAGCAGGATGTAACGATCACGGCAGATGTGATTCAACCTGGTTGTGCAGGTACATTAGGATCAATAACGATTACAGATATTGTCAATGATACAGAACCTACTACTGTGGTCTGGACGGGTCCAGGAGTCAACGGTTCTGATCAACTATCAATTTCAGGATTGACAGCAGGAGATTATACGGTAACAGTAACTGATGCGAATAATTGTGGAGCCTCTGAAACGTATACGATTACCGCCCCTGGAGTATTGGATGTCGCAGCGGATATTACCCATGTGCTATGTGATGGTGCATCTACAGGAGCTATCCAGTTGACACTTACAGGAGCGACCAATCCGACAACGGCAGTTTGGACTCCGGATCAGGGAAACACATTGAATCCAATAGGATTATCCGCAGGAATTTATGATGTTGTGGTTACAGATGCAGTAGGGTGTAGCTTTTCTGACACTTACGAGGTACTTGAAGAAACGGCAATTGACATTGCAGAAGATATTATCCAGCCAACTTGTGCAGGAGACTTAGGGTCGATTACTATTGTGAACACTGGCGGAGTAGAGCCATATACCATTACATGGACAGGTATTGTTGCGCCAAACCAAACAACGATTACTGATTTAATTGAAGGAACATATTCTGTTGACGTGACTGATGCCAATGGATGTATAGCCACTGAGAGTTATGACATTACAACCGTGTCCACGATAGCGATTACAGCTGACGTTACACAACCTGGATGCGTAGGCACTTTAGGAACAATTGAGATTACAGATATTGCCAATGATATTGAACCAACGACCATAACATGGACGGGTCCCGGAGGTTTTACCTCTGATCAGATGTTAATCAACGGGTTGGTAGAAGGAGATTATAACCTTACCGTAAGAGATGTTAATAATTGTACAGCCTCAGAGAGTTATACAATTGACCCACCGGGAGTACTAAATGTATCTGAAAATGTGACCAATGTTGATTGTAATGGTGGATCTACAGGATCCATTCTTTTAACCGTCATTGATGGTGTAGACCCTTTAACTGTTACTTGGATTCCCGCACTTTTAGGAAATTCACTTACTCAAACTGATTTATCAGCTGGGACTTATGAAGTCTCTATTCAAGATGCCGTAGGATGTCAGTTCAACGCGATTTATGATATTGTAGACCCAGATTTAATAGATGTCTCTGAGACAATTACTCAGGCACAGTGTTCTGGAGATTTAGGCAGTATTTCTATTGTCAATGGTGGAGGAACAGGAGCGTATACAGTTTCATGGACAGGTCCCGGAGGTTTTGTTTCTGATCAAGAGGCTATTACTGATTTATCAGCGGGAACATATACGGCAGAGGTTACAGACGAGAACAACTGTATGGTTTCAGAGAGTTATGATCTAATAGATCCAGTAGCGATATTGGTTACAGCTGATATTACTCAGCCTGGCTGTCTAGGAACATTAGGGTCAATAGAAATTACTAGTATTATTAATGGTACTGGACCGTATGTTATTTCATGGACAGGTCCCGCAGGTTTTACTTCAGATCAAATGATCATAACTAATCTCGTTGATGGTGATTATATTCTTGAAGTAACAGATGCAACTAATTGTATGGTTTCTAGCACATATACAATCACTCCTCCAGGAGTGTTAAGTGTAGTAGAAGATATTACCGGCGTATCATGTAATGGTGAATCAACAGGTTCTATTGTGCTTACCGTTTCTGGAGCTGTTGAGCCGTTAACAGTAACTTGGGTTCCTGCTTCTTTAGGGACTTCTTTGATTCAATCAGGTTTATCGGCTGCAACATATGATGTAACAATTGTAGATGCTGATGGATGTGATTTTTCTGGTTCGTATGAAATTATAGAACCAGAAGTAATTGACATTTCAGAAACGATAATACAACCAACTTGTTCTGATGACCTAGGAGAAATAACAATTTTGAATTCTGGTGGAACTGGAACATACTTTATTTCTTGGGTTGGAATTACTGCGCCGAATCAAACTACAGTAAATGGCCTCTCTCCAGGAATTTATACTGCAATAGTAACTGATGAAAACAATTGTTCTGCTTCTGAAGATTATGAAATCATCGGGCAACCAGCGATAGCAATAGATGTAGACATCACTCAACCAGGATGTGCAGGTACATTTGGAACAATAGAAATTACAAGCATTACTGATGGAACCGACCCTTACACACTCGCTTGGAGTGGTCCAGGAGGTTTCTCTTCTGATCAGATGACAATCGTGAACCTGTTGGAAGGAGATTATACGCTTGATATAACAGATGCGAATAGCTGTACCGTATCAGAGATATACACAATCACCCCTCCAGGAGTAATGGATGTCTCTGCAGACATTACTCATGTAGATTGTTCTGGACAGTCTACTGGAGCGATTACTCTGACTACAACAGGAGCTACAGAACCTTTGACCGTGACTTGGGTACCTGCTGCATTAGGAAGCACATTATCTCCAAGTGGTCTATCTGTAGGGAGTTACACTGTATCCATTGTAGATGTGAATGGATGTCAGTTTGATGGAACCTATGAAATCACCGAAACGGATCCTATCATAATAGAGGAAACAATAACACAGCCAGTATGTGGAGATGATTTGGGAGAAATTGCTGTTGCTATCACATCAGGAGGGACAGCACCATATATCATTGCTTGGAGTGGTCCAGGAGGTTTTTCTTCTAACCAACCCATCATAAGCAATCTAGCTTCAGGGATATACGATGTGTTGGTGACTGATGTCAATGGGTGTAATCAAACTGCTAGCTATGAAATTATAGGACAGGCGTTAATAGACATTGCCGAGACAGTAATTTCTCCAGGGTGTACTGGAGCTATCACTGGATCAATAGACATTGTAATTACAGGAGGGGTGGCACCGTATACTGTTATATGGACTGGAGTAAATGCTCCAAATCAGACATTCGTGGATAATTTGGACCCAGGAAACTATTCTGTATTAGTAACTGATGCCAATGGTTGTACTGCACAGGAGGATTACATAATCCTTCCTCCAGGAGTATTAAGTGTGAGTCCCGAAATTACCCATAATTCTTGTTTTGGCTTGAATGAAGGAACCATTATTCTAACCGTAGCAGGAGCTGCGGATCCATTGAATGTGACATGGGTACCGGCTTCATTAGGAACCAACCTAACTCAGTTAGGACTGGCCTCAGGAGTATATGAAGTGACTATTGTAGATGGTGATGGGTGTTCTTATAACGAAACTTATGTAATCAACGAGCCTACCCAATTAGAAATTACAGAAACGATATCACCGATTCTATGTGCAGATGATTTAGGGACGATTTCGTTAGAGATTACTGGAGGAACTGAGCCTTATTTGATTGTTTGGACTGGAGCAGTGCCAATGAGTAATAGTGATGTTCAAACAGATCTTCCTCTGGGGAACTATAGTGTGACTGTGACAGATGTAGAGGGTTGTTCACTAACAGAGGATTATGTCCTCTCGGGGCCTGCCGCGATTGAAATTGTGGAAACAGTTACTCAGCCACTTTGTTTTGGGGAACTCGGAGCAGTCTCAGTAAGCATAACAGGTGGAATAGGAAATTATACAATCTCATGGAGTGGACCGGGAGGGTTTACTTCAGATCAACTATCTATTACTGCATTAGCAGCAGGAATGTATACGATAAGTGTGACTGATGAGAATGGATGTTTGGTAGAGGAAACGTATGAAATCAATTTGGTAGAAGAGTTAACAGTGAACCTCAACTTGACTCAACCCGAATGCTTTACTTTAGAAGGCACTGCAGAGTTGAACATATCAGGAGGAACAGAACCTTATGGAATTGTTTGGACGGGATTGGCTGGAGCGGATGATCAAACATTGGTGGAGAATATTGCCCCAGGCGATTACTCTGTAACTGTTACAGCTGGTGCTACATGCCCAACTTATACAGAAGATTTTACAATTACTGAACCATATAGTATTTCTGTTGATGCATCTATTGAACATGTGCTTTGCAACGCCGAGAACACAGGAGCGATTGACATTACATTACAAAACACAACTGGAATAACCACAGTTCTGTGGACCAATACTGCTACAGGTTTTTCTTCGCCAACAGAAGATATAGAAAATCTTCTAGCAGGAATGTATGATCTTCAGGTAACTGATGAAATTGGCTGTTTGGCCACAGAAGCATATGAAGTGACAGAAACGGAGGCGATAGTAATCACATTGGTAAACCTTACCGATGAATCTTGTGGAGGATTAGAAGATGGACAGATTGATATTGACATAACAGGAGGCACTGAACCTTACACGGTTTCATGGATTTCCTTAGGTGGATTCACTAGTGATCAGACAGACCTATCAAGTTTGGCTGCGGATGTATATTCGTTGCAAGTGATAGATGCAAACGATTGCTTAGCTATAGAAACGTATACAATAGCAGCAGGAGCTGAGATGACTATCAACGTGACCACTGTAAATTCAATATGTGGAAGCGCCGTTGGTTCTGCGTCAGCCGACATTACATCTGACAATGCTGTGGCAACCATTTCTTGGTTTGATCCAGCAGATCAGCTTATTTCTAATGACCCATCCATTTCAAACGTTGCATCAGGAATTTATTCTATTCAGGTTACTGATGTACAAGGGTGTTCTTTCACAGAAAATTTTACAATTTCAGATTCAGATGCAACTCTGATGGATATTGTAGTTACAGGAGTAAGTTGCTTCGGAGACACAGATGGATCAATTGATATCACTGCTTCAGGCGGGACGGAACCATACTTATTGACTTGGGGAGGGCCCGTAGCAATTGCAGATAACGAATTTAACCCAACCAACCTTCCAGCAGGAGAATATGCTGCCAGCATCTCAGATGCAGGAGGATGTAACTCCTTCGAGTTGATTGAGGTAATCATGCCTGATACGCTGGTGATCAATGAAACTATTACTAACGTCTCTTGTAATGGAGAAAATGATGGAGAGATTTCTATCAGTATCCTAGGAGGCACAGGGCCATATACGATTTTGTGGACCGATTCAGGAAATGACACAGATCAGAGATCAAATTTAACTCCAGGAGACTACACGGTAGTGTTAACTGATGCGAATGACTGTACTGCTACAGAAACATATACTATATCAGAGGATACAATTCTAGATTTACAGGTAGCCTATGACGACCTTCTATGTCCAGGTGCATTGGGGACTGATGTGGACGTGACGATTTCTGGAGGCGTTGAACCATATACATTTGCTTGGACTGGAGATATCAATAGTGCTAACGAGGACTTAGTAAGTGTTGGTGTTGGTTCTTATACCATCACCGTGACTGATGCAGCAGGGTGTACGATAGCTGAATCGATAACAATTACTGAAAATCCGGAAATTATAATTGATGTGACAAAAGAATTGCCGTCTTGTCAACTAGACGATGGTTCTATGAGTGTCATAGCTTCTGGAGGATCTGGAGTAGGGTATCAATATTTTTGGTACAACACGACGGTTTCGTCTACGCTTATCGGGCAAGATGACAATGTTCAAGATCTAGAAGCAGGAACCTATTTCTTAGAAGTATTTGATAGTGAAGGATGTTTTTCAGACTTAAGCATTAGTCTTTCTAATAATCAGGGAAGCATCTCTGCAGAAATAACGGACATTCCATGTGCGAATGACCCCACGGGAGCAATTGATATTACTGTTTCAGATTTGACAGAACCATTGACATTCAGTTGGTCTGGAGTAAATGGATTCACGAGCGGTCAAGAAGATATTTCAGCGCTAGAAGCAGGAGACTACATAATTACTGTAACAGATGTTGATGGGTGTCAGCTGATAGAAACATATACTGTGGCTTCTACCACATTATTAGAGGTAGATATCGAGATTGACAACGTGTGTTTTGGAGAAACTGGGACAGGGACAATATCAATTGAGGTGAACGGTGGAATAGAGCCTTATACTGTAAGTTGGACTGGGAACGGGATTGTATCTGATCAATTGTCAATTTCTGACTTGGATATAGGTTGTTACATATTGTTGGTGACAGACGCCAATAATTGTTCGTTTGGTTCAGAAGTTTGTGTGAATTCATTAAACGAAATAGTATTAGAAACCACTGAAACAGCAAATCTATGCTTCAATGATGGTTCTGGTCAGATTGATTTAACTGTATCTGGTGGAGATCCTGACTACATAATTCAGTGGACAGATGAGAATGGTGGAGCAGTAGCTGACCAAGAAGATTTAACTGATCTTAATACAGGCATATATACAGCTCTTGTAACAGATATGAGCGGTTGTGAAGCGACGACGAGTTCTACAGTGGCTTCTAATCCTGAAATTGTAGTGGAGTTGGAAATAGCTCCAATTGCTTGTCCTGGAGATGAGAATGGAGAAATATCTATTAGTTATTCAGGAGGGGTTGGAACGCTTGAGCTAACGTGGACGGGGCCAGATTCCTTTACTTCTACTTCGGATTTAATATCAAACTTGGATGATGGTGACTATTGCTATGAAATAACTGATGTGTTTGGTTGTGTAGCTAGTGATTGTGTTGACTTATCAGATCCTGACACGTTGAATTTAGGCGCTACAGTAACTGACATTGCGTGTGCTGGATTATCAAACGGGGAAATCTCACTGGAAGTAACAGGAGGATACAGCCCATATACTCAGCAGTGGGTATATAATACAGCACCATTCAGTAATGATGAAGATCTGACGGCTCTAGAGCAAGGAAATTATGCAGTGACACTTACAGATAGTATGGGTTGTGTGATACAAGACAGTTTTGATGTAACAGAACCAACTCCATTGGAAGTGAATTTCGATAATATTATAGGAAGTACGTGTGAAACGAGTTTCGATGGATCTTTTGAAATAACTGTAACAGGAGGAATTCAAGATTATGCCTTTGAATGGAGTTCAAATGGAGACGTAGTATCTAATGATGAAGATCCGACAGAGTTAACTTCAGGAAGTTATTCTCTAGAAATAACCGATGCGAATAGCTGTGTACTGGATGTCAGTTCTATTTTCTTATCTGCTCTGGGTAATGTACAAGTAGATGTGCCAGAAACAATAGAGTGGTGTTTCACAGAAACGGACCAACTGATAGTTGCAAATAGCTTTATAGCCCAATCTGTTTACTGGCAGAATGAAGCTGAAGAGGTAATTTCCACTACGGATTCAGTTTATTTTTCAGCAGACCCAGGAATATACGAGCTGGTGTTTATAGGAGAAGATGGACCATGTGTAGTTTCAGATACGACTACTGTAACAATTTATGAACTACCAATTGCAGATGCTGGAGAGGACGGGGAAGGATACATTGACTTTGACGTAATTATTGGGGGCAATCCTACATCCGACAGTGAAAACACGATAGTTTGGACGAATGGAGGTGAGTTGTTGAATGATAGTTTAGCATCTAACCCTACCTACTTAGTGGTAAATGAAGAACAGTTATTTGTAGTAACTGTCACTGCGCCTAACGGGTGTACAAGTGTAGACTCAATGTATGTATATCTCGCACCAGAGATTGACGTTCATACTGGGCTTACTCCAAATGGAGATGGAATTAATGATACTTGGGTTTTAGGAAACCACCAAAACTACCCATCCATCCAAGTGTGGATATATAACCGCTGGGGTGATCAAATATTCTACTCAGCAGGGTATACCGAGGGATGGGATGGAACTTTCAAAGGAAAAGACCTACCTATCGGAACATACTATTACATCATTGACATTAACGAACCGGAGATCAAATTAACATTTGACGGACCTGTAACTATTTTAAGATAATGAAGAAATTAGCTGTCATATTTGGCTTGTCTATCATAGTGATATGTGAGTCCTTTGGTCAACAATTGCCTCAGATCAGTCAGTTTATGCTGAATAACTATGCAATTAACTCGGCGTTTGCCGGTAAAGACTCCGTGCTGGAAGCACGAATTTTAAATAGGTATCAGTGGACAGGGATAACAGATGCTCCCAGAACATTTAACCTATCAGTTCAAGGAGCAACCAAAAGCCCAAATGTAGGGTTAGGAGGAATTCTCTATGCAGATAACGCGGGTCCTACCAGAATGTCTGGAATACGATTGAGCTACACTTATCATTTGAGGTTGGCTGAGAAGTGGAAACTAGGATTGTCTGTTGGAGCAGGAGTGTTACAATTCTCAATTGATGGAACTCGAATTGATCTGGATCAATCAGACGATCCAGCATTGTTCTCAGAAAAAAGGAGTCAGGTAGTGTTTGATGCCAGTTTCTCTACGCTCGTGTATACAGATGAATTTTATTTTGGAGTGACCCTCCCGCAATTGCTTCAGAACAAACTGAACCTTTATAAAGGCATTCTTCCTGAGGAGAATAAATTGGAAGATCATTACTATGTCACTGCCGGATATCGATACGAGATTAGCGATACGTGGACTGTAGAACCAGCTATTTTAGCTAAATACGTAAGTCCTGCGCCTTTAAAGATTGATGTAAGTGCCAGAGTTTTATATGACAATAAGATTTGGCTTGGAGGAACTTTTAGAACAAACGATGCCATAGCAATGTATTTAGGTTACAATCACAATGATCAAATTTCCATAGGGTATGCTTATGACATGAGCACCACCGATATCAAGTCTTTTAGTGATAGCACGCACGAGTTGACATTGGGATTCAGAGTGAGCAAATAATGCGTTAAATGAATATCGAATCGTACAGAGACCGTTGTTTAGAATTGAAGGGAACCACAGAGGAATTTCCATTTGACAACAGAACTCTTGCCTTTAAAGTACAGGGAAAACTTTATGCATTGTTAAATGTGGAGACCTTCGAAAGCGTGAATCTTAAGTGCAATCCAGAAAAAGCAATCGAGCTGCGAGAGGAGTTTGAAGGTATTATTCCTGGGTATCACATGAACAAAAAGCACTGGAATACCGTGAAGACACAATCTGATGTGAATGATCAGCAACTGCTAGATCTGACAAAGCATTCGTATGAACTAGTGATAAAAGGATTGACCAAAAAATTAAGGGAGGAGCTCGCCTCACTTGATTAATAGAACACCCATCTTTACACATAGGGATTAAAATTCATTGCGATGCAGTAAAGCACTAACGCCTTATCTTTGTCGTTTTACTAGAAGAATGGATTACTCACCTTTAGAAAAATTAGCCGACGAGCTACAATCGAAGATCAAGAATTTGAAGTCGGGAAACATGAAACCAGATGAAGTATCTGGACTTGTGAAATCCGCCAGAGAAGTTTATGAAAGGCTAGTAATCCTGGAATTCCAGGCAAATGAGAAAAAAGAGCCAAAATCTCAAGAAATCCCAGCGTTTAAGATAGAAACAGAAGAGCCCTCAGATAAAGAGTCAACTCTGGATGTAGAAGAAGAGGAGATTGTCATAGAGTCCACAAAGGACTTGGAGTCTAGCAATCCTGAAATTAAAATAGATGTTCCCACACCTAAACAACCCGAGGCAATAGAAAAGAAGGAAAAGGTTCCAGTAGTAGCAGAAACGGTGATAGAAGTGCTTGAAAAAGAAGAAGAATCGGAGTCTTTAGCTGAGAAATTTGAACATGCTCCAATTGAAGATATTGCAAAGTCAATCAGCCTCAATGAAAAATTCCAATTTATTCGAGTGCTGTGTGGAAATAATTCGCAAACATTTAATGCTCTGTTGGAAAGAATAAATGCGTCAGGAGATGAGGCATCGGCATTAAAAACATTTTCATCACTCATCCCACAACCAGAAGAGGAGGATGATAAAGACGTTTACGAAAAATTTCAAGAATTAATAAAGAGAAGATTCTAAGCGAATGTCTAAACTAATAGTAGTTCCTACCCCTATTGGAAATCTAAAGGATATGACCTACAGAGCGGTGGAGGTTTTGGGAAATGTAGATTTAGTGCTTGCAGAAGACACAAGAACTACACAAAAATTATTAGCCCATTACCAAATAAACGCTAAGCTCCAGAGCTTTCATATGAACAATGAGCACAAGGTGTTAGATAAGTTCATAAAGGCGCTTATGTCTGGAACTGAAATAGCTCTTGTGTCAGATGCAGGAACTCCAGGAATCTCTGATCCAGGATACATGCTTATCCGTGAGGCTGTGAGGAATAATATTCCTGTAGAGTGTTTACCCGGAGCCACCGCGATGATTCCAGCGGCAGTAGCCTCGGGACTTCCATGTGATCGATTTTATTTTGAAGGTTTTCTACCTCATAAAAAAGGCCGGATAAAGAAGATAGATAGTTTTAAGGAATTAGACCAAACAGTTATTCTTTATGAATCTCCACACAGAATTATCAAACTTCTGACGCAACTAGAAGAAAGAGGCTTCGGAGAAAACCAAATTGTGGTAGGCAGAGAGTTATCTAAAATCTATGAGGAGTATATCAGAGGAACTGTGAATGAGGTGTTGGCTGAATTAAGCGGTAGGCCGAGCATAAAAGGAGAAATAGTGGTAGTGTTTGATCCTAGCCAAAAAGATGCTTAAAAACTTCTTCAACACGCTTAAAAGAACTAATCCGAATATTTACTTTGGGAAGATCTGAACTACTTTTCCCAGGATTTGCCGTAATGATTTCTTCAAAACCCAATTTTTCTGCTTCTTGAATTCGTTGCTCAGTTCTACTCACAGCTCTCAATTCACCCGACAAACCGACCTCAGCACAAAACGCCACTTTATTTGGCAACGCGATGTCCAAATTACTAGAAAGAATCGCAGCGATGACAGCCAGATCAATTCCGATATCATCCACCCGAACCCCCCCTGCTATGTTCAGAAAGACATCTTTTTGACCCAATCTGAAGCCACAGCGCTTTTCTAATACAGCCAGTAACATATTTAATCTTCTAGGGTCGTATCCGGTCGTTACCCGCTGAGGTGTGCCATATACTGCTGTACTTACCAGGGCTTGAATTTCAATTAAAATAGGCCTTAAACCTTCCACCGTAGAGGCCACAGCAGAGCCACTCAATCCAGAGTCCGATTGATTGATAAGAAGCTCAGAAGGGTTTTCTACTTCTCTTAAACCGGCTCCTGTCATTTCATAAATACCAAGTTCATTAGTGCTACCAAATCGATTTTTTTGAGAGCGCAACAGCCTGAACATATAGTTGCGATCTCCTTCAAATTGCAAGACGGTGTCTACCATATGCTCCAGAAGTTTTGGTCCGGCGATGGCTCCATCTTTAGTAATATGGCCGATCAGGAAAACACAAGTATTGGTTTGCTTGGCAAATTGCATGAGCTCTGAGGTAGTTTCTCTAATTTGAGAAAGACTTCCTGGGGAGCCATCAATAACAGGGGAGTACAAGGTTTGCACAGAGTCTATAATAATCAGGTCTGGCTCAATTTCTTTAGAAATTTGCCGAATCTTATTGGTATTTGTCCCTGTGAAAATGTAAAAATCAGAAGAGTTAGAAGAGAACCGCTCTGCACGCATTTTCAGTTGTTTCTCACTTTCCTCTCCAGATACGTATATAATCTTCAATCCGGGATTATTCAATGCCAGTTGAAGCATTAAGGTTGACTTTCCAATCCCGGGATCACCTCCAACTAATATCAAACTACCAGGAACTAACCCGCCACCGAGCACTCGATTAAGCTCGTTATCATGCAAGACAATTCTGCTGTCTTGTGTAGGGTCAATAGAGGAGAATTTAACAGGCGTTTTTTCAGCGTTCAAGGATTCTCTGTTATCATGCGTTGCAACGTTTTTTTCGATTGTTCTCTCCTTCAGAGTATTCCACTCGTTGCAAGAAGAACATTTTCCTGCCCACTGAACAGCCTCTGTTCCGCAGTTACTACAATAGAATATTTTCCGGGGTTTAGCCATAAAAAAGGGCGGTTTTAAGCCGCCCTAAAGTAAGTGTTTTGTATTGAATTATTGTATCCATTTGAAGTTGGTAACAGCTCCATCTTCAATAAGTCTTGCCGTATATAATCCATGGGGAAGGTGGCTAGTGTCAATCCATTCAAATTCTGAGGTCGTCATTAATTGCCTCACCATTTTACCAGAAGCGTCAAAAACAGAAACTCTTCCCGTAGAGTTTAATTGGCTTATTTGAATGGCAGATCGATCAGCAGAATACATGATTTTCGGTTGATTGTTATCGACTTCCTCAATTCCAATGATGAATTCTTCAACAGTAACAGTAACGCTATTGTTACTAAGCTCAAAGCATTCTGAAGAAGTAACATCCTCAATAAAATTCCCTTCTTCAAAAAGAAAGACACCGCTATAATCCATACCATAAACAGAATATGTTCCGATCTCAAGATTTGAGAAATCATAAGAACTTGATGTAGTTACCAAAATGGAGTCGTTTTCGTTGGTGATGATGTAGATATAGTTTAAATCAGAACTGGAAGAATTGTTGAAAGACAAATCCGTCGAATTTCCGTTTCCAATAATTATTGTCTCTGTGGTATTTCCTGCTGGGCTTGTCACTGTTCCCGCTTCTGTATTTGCAAAAGTGAGAGGGAACTCAATATTTTGTCCACAAACATCTGAGTCAAAAGTGAGTAAATAGGTTCCATTAAAATCTTCGGGAGCAGTGAAAGAATTTGGGCCTGATAGTGGGTTGAATACATCCGTATAATCTAGTGTGTATCCTTCTCCACCTTCAGGTGCTTCTACCGTCCAAGAGCCAGACAGTTCATCAAATCCACAGTTGGCTATTTGAGTAAAAAAAGGACTGCCTCCAGAGGCAAGCAAATCACCGTCATTATCTGTATCAAAAACAATGTCATTGTCTGAGTTATAGATTTGAACTCTAATATCGTCATCGTCAATTCCAGGTTGCCAATAATATTCTATGAGTTGACCGTGAAAGGCTTCTAATCCATCTGCAATAAAGATAGCTTCTCCTTGAATGTTGAAATTGTAAGGTCCAAAACCGTCCACAAATACTTGAAGGTTAGCCCCCTCCCAAGAGTCACCTTCTGAATCGAAAATGTAAATAAAATAAGGGCAGGCTCTAGTTTAGATTAGCTATTATTTGTATCTTTCGCTTATGAAAAAAGAGGCAATAATATCGTACTTCTCAGGTTTGTCAGTTAGCGAGCGTCACGTACTGATAGAGGAATTACAACAAGTTGGTCAATTAGGTCTTTCAGTCCCCAAGTGTCAAGAAGTTCGAAGAAAAATTCTGGACAACAAGCAGGGTTGTTGCGCTCACTGTGGTCATGCTAAATATGTAAAATTCGGAAAGGATAAGGGAGCCCACCGTTACAAATGCAAGTCCTGTAACCGTAGTTTTACTGAATACTCAGGCACATGGATGGATGGGCTTCACCGAAAGGATAAAATAGATGCCTATCTAAAGCTTATGCTTGAAGAGAAGAGCCTTGACAAGATCAAAGAGGGGTTGGGGATTAATAAAAAGACTGCTTTTGATTGGCGTCATAAGATACTTTCATCCATAGAACAATCTGAAAAAGGTGGATTTAGCGGAATAACTGAAAGTGATGAAACCTTTTTCTTGCGTTCAGAAAAAGGAAAGGAAAAGCAGGGGACAAAGCCAAGAAAACGTGGAGGGAAGTCTTCAAAAAAGGGTGTTAATGATGAACATGTAGCAGTTATTGTAACCCAAGATCGTAAAGAACAAGTCGATTTAACTGTAGCCACAGTAGGTCGACTGAAAAAGGTGGATATAGAAAATGCCATTGGAGAAAGGCTCACAGAACAAACAGTTTTATGTACTGATTCTCATGTAAGTTATAAGGGATTTGCTATTGATAATCATCTGGAACACCACCCATTACGCTCTGATTTGAAACAACGTGTCAAAGATGGGGTTTACCATATCCAACATGTCAACTCGACACATCATAGGTTAAAGAAATGGATTGACAATAAATTCTGGGGCGTATCAACCAAATATCTACAGCAGTACCTCAATTGGTTTAGGATCAAAGAAACCTTGAAAGATAGTAAGCAGTTCCTCAAAGACTTTGCACAAATGTCTGTACAGGATGTGCATGCCTATCAAAGGTTCGCTACTATATCGAGTAGGTATGAAATGATAATTTCAACGCAAACCTAAACTAGAGCCTAAGGGCAGTCTAGAGGGTTAGCCCAAGCGCCATTCCAAGACACTTCATTTTCATCGCAAAAATGAGCGAAATCGATGGACGGCACAGTGATGACATCTTCTTCAATAGAGATAATCGTATTGTTAAGACAATTATTTTCATCAATAGTCGAGATTTGATAAACACCAGAGGTTACTTCTATCGGATCTTGCAAAAAGTCTTCAGTCAATATTTCCCCCTGATTGTTTATTACCGACCATTCTACCGAAGTATAATCTTCAGGGTTTTCCAAGACGATAATGGTGGTTTCATCCTCACAAATGAAGGCATCTTCTGCCGAAACCATGGGGTTCGTGGTTGGCGTTTGAATAATGCCTATTTCTGTACGTGCATCGCAACCGTCTAGAGTTCCTGTTAAGGAGTATGAGCCATACTGTAGATCCTCAGTTTGATTGGTTGAACCGTTTGACCATTCGTATGAATCAAATCCATCTGAACCTGATAGGGTGATTCCATTCCCATTTTGACAGTATGAAACAACCTCTGGAACAACTTCACCTTCATAAATAATATGTATATCAGGTACCATCATTGGAACGATTTCAACCGTAAGTTCTGTAGAAATTGAGGCGGCGGGGACACCGTTATCTGTGGCAGTTATTATAATGGTGTATATACCTTCTGGGGAATCACTGTCTGTTTCTAACGTAAGAAGAGCTCTGGCTAAGGTTCCCTGAGTCAAGCTTACATCTATATCAGGAAACCCTCCATCTTGAAGTTCTATTTCGATCTCTTGACCAAGTTCTGGCCCGAGAAAATAGAGATCAAGTATCTCTGATTCATCTCTGCAAAGGGTGATCGTATCACAATCGGTATCTCCGATAATCACTGGAGGAAGGTTGCTGGTTGTACTGAGCTCAGTATCGAATCCAATTGACTGGCCATCCAACCAGTCAATACCATCATTTTCTTCAAAGGGTCCATCATATGAGTTTCCTGGCTGATCAAATCTTCCGATTTGAATGAAATCCGTATTGTTTCCAGCGTTTGCGCCCGCAGTTGCCGGAGCACCACCAAATCCATCAACTCCCTGTGAGGCGCTACCAGTAGTCCACTGCATATCTTTATAGCAAAACTGAACGGAATTATTATTAGGAAGTACATCGCTGTCTATAGAGGCTAAAACCACCTGAAAAGAATTAAGTTTATCTGACCGACTATTAAAGTAACCAACATTTACCCAATTTACATAAACGGCGTCATCTGTAATTTTGTAGTAAACCTCTCCACAATCATCGCAGGTTAGATCGACATCTGCCCAAAAAGGAGCTACTAGGGCATTATCAGAAGCAAAACCATTGGGCGTAAATGTACCAAAGGCTCCTTCGAAGCTAATGTTTCCATTGATGTTAATCCATAGCCTGTCGTATATAGAATTGTAAAGGTTAAAGTCAAATGGAATATTGAGCTCATCCGTACTTCCATCATCTGTAGCATTAAATGGAGCCAGAGTATAAGTATCATCAGGTTCTATCCAGCAGTCGCAGTCACCATCTCTTGTTCCGGCATCAGAAGGGTAGATGGTTATATGTTCAGCGATAGATTGTTTGGGTTGTACGATGGTATAGTTTCCATTTAAAAGTTCTCCAGATTGTTTTAGTTGTTGATACTCTTCAGATCCAATAGAAACGTCTGTTTTTTGAGAATAAGTTAAACTAACGGTAAACAAAGCAACTAGTGCTAGCAGTATTGATTTCATAGTAATAGTTAAAATTTAGTAATGCAAATATAACGAGCTTTTACACTGATTACAGAAGGCTTAGCTTTTTAAGAAAATTTGGATCTACTGAACCCATTTAAAGTTTGTCACCCGATCACCAACCACCAGCTGAGTCGCATAAAACCCAGAAATTAAATCACTGGTGTCCAAGAGATAAGATCCAGCTGGAATCGTAATTTCTTTTACAATTCTTCCTGAAGCCTCAAATACGTAGAGCTTTCCAATGGAAGAGGTGTGATCTATATGGAGCAAATCTTCTTCTTGAGAGTACCATATTGAGGGCTGAGTTTTATTGAATTCACCTACTCCATCAATCAATTCAACGATAACCTCCATTCCATCGTCACTAAGTTCAAAGCACTCAGAAGAAAAAACGGACAACACTGATTCTCCGAGATTATAGATCAGCTCGCCACTGTAACTCACTCCAAATACTAAATATTCGCCAACGCCAAGGTTTTCAAAGTCAAATGAACCAGAGGTTACGTTAAATATCATGCTATCTTGAGTTGTAATAATGTAATCATAGTTTAAAGTAGAGCTTGATAAAGAGTTAAACGAGACTTCCGATGTAGGACCATTTTCCAGATAAATGGTTTCAGTCACATTTCCATTACTACTTGTGACTTCTCCTGCATCCGTATGGCTAAAAATTAAAGGAATGTCAATAGATGTTCCACAGACATCAGATTCAAATGAGAGAAGGTATTCTCCACTAAAGTTTTCTGGAGCGGTGAATAAGTTAAAACTATTCAATGGGCTAAAGAGATTATTCATAATAAACGAATAATTTTCTCCGCCTGAAGGGGCGTCTACTGTCCAAACTCCTGTAGTTTCTTGAACTTGAGCTAAAATATTGTTATTAACATTGTTGCAATCGGTAACTTGTGAAAAAAAAGGAGTATTTCCAGACGCCAATTGATCATTTTCATTGTCACTGTCAAAAACAGAATCATTATGAGAGTTATAAATGCGAATCCTTATGTCATCATCGTCAATTCCAGAAACAAAATAATATTCAATTAGCTGACCATGATAGGCTAATACTGATGTGGCTATAAATGGAAATGCAGAAGATATATTAAAATTATGGGGTCCGACTCCATCAATGTATATTTCTAGATTAGCTCCTTCCCAACCGTCTCCATCAGAATCATAGAGGTAGATGTGATTATAACAATTCCTAGAACTGGTAAATGCATCTCGAAAAATCATCTGATGATTATTGCATGGTACAATAGAATCCAGCTCTGGAATATAGTCAGTTGGGAATACCGTGAAGTAATCGGTACCAACGCATCCGTTTTCGGCAAGTGCCGTAACTTTGTAGCTACCAATTAGAGCTTTTATGTATGGACCAATGGTATTACTGGCAGGATTTGTTTCTACAATTGAACCAACGTCTCCAACAACCTCCCAATAAATAGAGTCAAGTGGATATGGATTACTTATATCTGAAATACTTATACCTATGCGGGCGGAATCTCCTAGACAAATGGTCTCATCTTGAAGCCCTGTCTGAAGTTCGAAGGGGGGCTCTTCATAAACGGATATAGTGTCAGATTCAGCAACACATCCTGAATACGAAGCTTTAAGAGAATAAAAGCCTTCCTCAAAGGAATCAGATTCAAATGTAGAGCCATTGCTCCACCAAAAGCAATCAAAACCATCTGGAGTTTCAAGTTGGGCCTGTTTCTGACTTTTACAATAACGTACAAATCCATGCTGCACCAAATCTCCTTCTGAATAGATATTAACTGCAGGAACAGTGATATTCTGCACTACGATGGGAAACTCAAGAATTGTTACCTCAGAAGGGTCACCACTATCAGAAATGGACATAGAGATGAGGTATTCCCCCTCTTCAATTCCTTCAGAAGACAAATTCAGCAATACATTTCTGTAGTAGTTTTCATCGCTAATATTCACTTGAGCACTGGGAAATCCAGAAATATCAATATCTATTTCAATAATTTGGTCTGTCTCTGGCGTAAAAAAAGTGAGATCAATCATAGCGTCAGTGTTATTACACAAATAGACGATATCGATCAGGCTTTGTTGAACTATGGTGACGGGTAAATTTTCTTCGTCAGTTCTACTTGCATCGAAAGACAAAAACATATTATCTAACCAATTTACACCACTATTTTCATCGCTAAAACCTAGGTAATCTTCAGTATCATTACTGAATCTGCCTAGTTGGAAAGAATCAGAAGCTTGATTAGAATTTACTTTTATGAAAGCAGGGACTTCGCTAGCTTCATTTTCGTTGGCCCACTCCATGTTTCCATAACAAAATTGAACTGAGTGCTGGTCTTCCAAAACGCTTCCATTGTTTGGTGTAAATATTAACTGAAAGGAATTTTCTTTAATGGAGGTGCTGCTTGATTTTACGCGTTTCCAGTTGAGAAAAACGGCCTCAGGGGTTATTTTATAATATACCTGACCACAATCTTCGCAGGCTAAGTTTACATCTGCCCAGAAAGGAGCGAGTATGTCGCGATCATCTGGAAAGTCTTCGGAAGTTGGTTCAGAAAGTGGCCCATCAAAAGTGATATTCCCATTGGTGTTGATCCAAAAGCCATTGTAAGCAGTTCCATAAAGATTGAAATCGAAAGGAAAAATTAATTCATTCGTGCTTCCATTATTTGGGTCGGAAAACTCAACTAGGGAGTAGGTTTCATCAGGTTCTATCCAACAAGTGCATACATTCACCTGGGCGTAAGACACCAAAGACAGAAAAAGAGTAGTAAAAAAAGTTACAATGTGCCTAATCATGTGCGTGATATGGACTTTTAGTAATTACAAATATAATTAGTATCCAGCATTGCAATACGAATTTTCACAGCATAAAAAAGGGCGATCATTAGACCGCCCTGAATTTTTTTAATAAATAGATATTATTTCTTTCGAAGAACCGTAACACTTCCTTGTAAAGCGTCTTCCTTAGTTGGAGTACTTACAGTATAGAAATAAACACCATCTTGAAGGTCATTTCCATTAGAGTGTCGACCCCTCCAAGGATTTGAGTTTTGGTAGCTTTCCTCCTCAAAAACAAGGTTTCCCCATCGATCGAAGATTCTGACATGAACATTTGATAATCCATCTATTCCTTCAATTTGCCATCCCTCGTTTAAACCCAAAAGACCTGTGGGTCCAGAAACGGAAGAGTTTTCAGCATTATCATTGTCAGGTGTAATGACGTTATAAGCTCCAAGGAAACAAGCTTCCAAGAAGGCATAAACATTACCAGAAGCTTGTCCACAAACGTTGGATGTTTCAAAGAAGATGGTTACCGCATTTCCTTGTGCATCTAAAGGAATTTGATCTGCTCCAAAAGTGAGTACATTTCCCGTTTCAGAAAGCGCATTGAATACAGTGGTTTGGCTCGCGTCGATCCACGAGAATGACCAGTTAACCGCATTTCCATCTAAACCATTCCACACAGGTGCAATGTCAATTTCTTCTCCTGTGCAAATGAGAGTATCACTTACATAAAAAACAGTTGGGGTATTAGCAGCGCCTACTTCAGATGTTGCAGATTGTGAACCACAGTCGTTTGTGCATCTTACTGTATAGGTGCCTGTATCACTTACAGTTAGTGTGCTTGTATCCTCTCCAGTAGACCATTCACAGGTAATTGTAGGGTGATCATCTAGAAGTGGATCAAGAACCTCAGACGCTCCATCACAAAGTGTAGCATCATTGAGCGAAACAATAGGTTCAGGAATGAGGTCTACGCTGAATGAAAAAGTATTGGTATTGAAGCAGAGGCTATTGCTTACCTCAATTGTATATTCCTCTGATGTTTCAGGAATGCAGGTAGGTGAGCCATCACAGTCATTTCCTGGAGACCAATCATAATCTATTTCTGCTTCACCTTGGAGTTCCGAGATGGTGTTGTAATCAGGCTCAATGGCTATGTTTGCGTTGTTGCACTCCTGATAATCGCTTACCGAAATAGTCGGAACCTCAGAGAAAGTCAGGTCAAAAACATGAGTTGAATCACAGATAGCCGATTCGAATGAAAGTGTATAGGTACCATTAAAACCAGCAGGAGCTGTGAACGTATTGGATCCGTTTACAGGGTTGAACACGTCAGTAAATTCTGGCAAAGGGCCAGAGTTTCCATCTTGATCTACTACAGACCACGTTCCTGGAAGAGGATTGAATCCACAATCGACAAATTGAGCGAAAAAAGGATCGGATCCAGCAACTAGCTGATCACCATTATCTGTATCAAACACGATGTCATTATCTCCGTCAAATAGCTGCAGTCTAATATCATCATCATCGGCACCACTTTCCCAGTAATACTCGATTAGCTGTCCGTGGTAAGGGAGTATCCCTGTTTGAATTTGGAATGAACCGTTGGAAATGTTATAATTAAGAGGCCCGTTGCCATCTATAAATACTTGAAGGTTAGCTCCCTCCCAAGTGTCCCCTTCTAAATCAAACAAGTAAATAAAGTGTGCGCATTCTTCTGGGTCTGCCCAGGCTCCATTCCAAGTAATCTCATCATTGCCATCACATAGAGGGGCGAAAGAAGTGGGCGGAATGTTAATTATGTCTTCTTCTACTGGAACAATTCTACGTCCAGGACAACCTGAATTATCTAACACCGAAATTTCATAGACTCCAGGAGTAACTGTAACTGTAGGAGCAGTTACATCAGGAGAAACGATTTCACCAAACCCATTGAATATTGACCAAGTAATACCAGAGTAATCCTCTGGATCTTGAACAGAAATTTCTGTGGTTTCTCCAGCACAAATAAAGAAGTCTTCAACATTCACAGCAGGATTAAAGTTAGGTTTTTCAAACACGAAAAAAGGCCCAAATTCGGCTACGCACCCTTCTAAATTTCCTTGCACTATGTACTCTCCTTCTTGAAGCAGAGTCGTCTGACCAACAGAGTCAACACTACTCCATAAATAGGAGTCAAACCCTGCAGATGCTGTAAGTTCTGATCCATCTTCTCCGTTGCAGTAAAAAATGAGATTGTTTGTGAATCCATCTCCCGTAACAGTTAAATCAGGTAGGGTAATATCCTTAACCACAATATTATAAGTTACAGAAGTAATACCAGTTGGAGTACCATCATCAGTAGCAGTGAAAACCAACGTATGATTTCCAATATTTCCAGGACCTCCTTCAAAAACACCAGTTACTGCTCCATTGGAATTGGAAGTTTCTGTCCAACCATCCGCTCCGGAATCATCCACAGTAACCGTCACTCCTTGATCTGGTTCTGGTGCAATAAAAGATAAATCAAAGTCATACAAATCATTTTGGCAGATAAATACGGTATCACAGGCGTCATTGTTACTTATGATAGGAGGGAGATTTTCGGCACTTGAGCAGAGATTAAAAACAAAGGCTTTATCATCTAACCAGTGAACACCATCATCTCCACCAAATGGTCCATCATAATTGTCATTATCTGTACTAAACCGTCCAAACTGGAGAAAACTATCTCCATCATTTTTGTTGGCCCCTACTGTTGCGGAGGCATTTCCTCCAAAACCACCAACACCGCCATTGTCATCACCAACAGCCCATTGCATATCTCTGTAGAAAAGCCCTACGTTATTTCCGATTCCTACTACTTCATCTGTCTGATCCGTAATGACAATTTGAAAGGTATTTGTAAGATCTGAATGGTTGTTGAAGTATCCTACCTCTTCGAACGTAATGTAAGCGGCAGTAGGAGTAGTCCAATAATAAGCAGTTCCACAACCACCACATCTAAGATCAACATCTGCCCAAAATCCAGCGATCATGGTAACCTCTGGTCCGGCTGCAGGAAAACCCTGTGGTGTAAACGTAACATTGCTAGCACCAAAAGTGATGTTTCCTTTAATGTTGATATAGAACTGATTGTAAGTGGTACCAAAGTGACAGAAGTCAAAACCTAAGTCAAAGGGTCCCCATGCTCCATCAAGAGAGTTTCCAAAATTGATTGCATTTTCATCCAGTTCTATTGCATCATCAGGCACAGGCACGAATGAGTAACAATCTGTGCTTTCAGGTCCACCACCGCCACCTCTGGCAAAACTGCCAATATAGGGGCGAGGAGAGTTTTTGGTTGCCACTTTCGAAACATCATTCACTCTCGATTCTCTTTCTGTTAGCTCCCTTTCCTGAGAAAACAGGCTAATAGAAAGCAGCAGAGTGCTGATGATTAAAAAAATCTTATTCATAGTCAAGGTTATTTAAGGTATTATCTATAGGGTACCGATTGCTACTTTCTAAGAACCGTAACGGTTCCTTGAAGTGCTTTCTCTTGTCGAGGGGTGCTCACAGTATAGAAGTAAACCCCATCTTGAAGTTCTTTTCCATTAGAGTTGTCTCCTCTCCACGGGTTTGCGTTCTGATAATTCAGGTCTTCAAATACCAATCCACCCCATCTGTCGAAGATTCTTACATGAACGTTAACCAGTCCATTGATTCCTTCTATCTGCCATCCTTCATTCAGTCCATTGAGTCCTAGAGCTCCTTCTACTTTAGAATCTGCTCCTCCATCACCATCAGGTGTAATCACATTGTAGGCTCCTAGAAAACAAGCTCCAATATATACATCTACATGACCTGTTGTGGTTCCACAAAAATTTGAAGCCGTAAACTCAAGATCTACGCCTGTAGCTTGAGCATCTAAAGGAATTTGATCTGATCCAAAGACAATTGCAATTGCTGTTTCAGTCAAAACTTCAGTTTGTGGATTACCTAGAGCGTCGTCCCATGAGAATGACCAATTTATAACGTCATTAGAGCCAACACCAGTCCAAGATGGAATAACATCAATGTGATCTCCAGCACAGATTACAGTATCTGTAACATAAGTCACTGTAGGCGAGTTTGCAGTGGTAATTACTGCTGAGGCTGTTGCTCCTGCTGGGTTACAAGAGTTGGTTACTGTCACTTCATACGTGCCATTTGCATTCACCGAAATACTTTCATCAGTGCTATTGTTGGACCAACTGTACTGGTAAGAAGGGTGCTCAACAGCTATCGGATCAAGAGTTTGTGATTCTCCATTACAAAGTGTTAAGTCAATTAGAGTTGGAGAAGGGTTTGGAACAATTTCCACTTGAAAAGTGGCTTCATTGAAAGATCCTATACAAACATCATTACTAACGGCTATGGTATATGTCCCAGAAGATTCAGGAATACATGTAGCAGAGCCGTCACAGTCATCTTGTGACCAATCATAATTAAGATCACCAGGAAGATCAACTCCACCGTAAACAGGTTCTATTGGAGTATTTTCATTATCACATGCGGCATAATCACCTACTGTTACAGTTGGTGTTTCCCAGAAAGTAATTGGAAACTCGATAGTCGTATTACAAATTTCAGATTCGAAAGTTAAATTATAAGTTCCGTTAAACCCTGGAGGTGCTGTAAAAGTGTTAGGGTTATTAATCGGGTTTTGAGGGTCTGAAATATTCACAGGGTTAAAAACATCCGTAAAATCTAACGTATACCCTTCACCTCCTGGAGGTGCATCAACAGTCCAGACTCCAGGAAGTTCCTTAAATCCACAGTTGGCGAATTGAGAAAAGAATGGAATAGGAAAATCGACATTAAAGGTAAGTTCATCATCTTCATTGTCTGTGTCAAATACAATATCATTATTTGAGTTGAAGAGTTGTATACGGATATCATCATCATCCAATCCTGGCTGCCAATAGTACTCAATCAATTGACCATGGAATGGCTGAACTCCAGTCTGATTTTGGAATCCAGTCAACATGTTAAAATTGAAAGGTCCAGTTCCATCAATAAACACCTGAATGTTTGCTCCCTCCCAACCATCAGCTTCTGAATCGAAAAGATAAATAAAGTAAGCACACTGCTGAGGATCTGACCATGCACCGTTCCAGGTAACTTCGTCATCGTCATCGCAGAACGCAGAAAAGTCCGTAAAAGGAATATTAATTATATCTTCTTGAATGGGTACAATTCTACGACCAGGACAACCTGTATCATCCGTCACAGAAACGATATAAATACCAGGAATAACTTCAACCGAAGCAAGTGCGGTATCTGTAAGAATTTCTCCTTCTGGTGCTCCAAAGTTGTCAAAGAGAGTCCATGCAATTTCGTCATAATCTTCAGCATCTTCCAAAGTAACGATTGTAGTTTCACCTTCACATATAAAGAACTCCTCCACAGCGACAGAAGGGTTAAACGTAGGGATTTGATAAACCAATGCACTTGCTTCAGCATCACATCCCATGAAGAATGCCGTAAGTGTATATTCTCCTTGAGGAAGTGTGTCTATTCTAGTCGTATCACCATTTGACCATTCGTATGAATCAAATCCAGGAGAACCCTCTAGAATAACACCATCTTCTCCTTGACAGTAAGGAACAGCAGCATCTACTACCTCTCCATCATAAAACAGATCAAAGTCAGGAACTTCCACAGCGATAACCTCTACAGTTAAAAATATTTCGGTAGAAGCAGGGGGAGTTCCATCATCGGTAGCAGTAAGAATCATGTCAAATATACCAGGGGTAAAATCTGAACCAGTTTCTAAAGATAGGCTCACTTGTGCAGTTGAACCTTCTGTTACATCTGTTGTGACACCCGGAAAACCTCCTGCATCAACAGAAATAGTAATGTTTTGACCAATTTCTGGTGCTAAGAAGGTGAAGTCAAGAAATTCTTCATCGTTTGAACACATCACCAATGTTTCACAGAGAACATCACCAACAGCAATAGGAGCAATATTCTCATTAGCAGAAGCACTTGAATTGAAAAAGATAGTTGCATCGTCTAACCAGCTTATACCACTAGTTTCATCAAATGGACCGATGTAATCTTCATCATCTTCACTGAATCTCCCAAATTGAATAAAATCAGCATTGTTACCCGCATCAGCTCCTACCGTAGCTGCAGAACCAGCAAATCCACCATTACCCGTAATATCTCCGGTAGTCCATTGCATATCCTCATAACAGTACTGCACATTATTGTCACCATCAATGATCGTACTACTTTCAGGAGTGAACACAGCTTGAAAACGATTCAATTTGTCAGAGTGAGAGCCAAAATAACCAACACTCAGCCAGTTGATATAAACAGCATCATCAGTTACTTTATAGTATACGCTACCGCAATCAGGACACGACAAATCCACATCTGCCCAGAAAGGAGCTAACATAGCATTTTGTGCAGGAAACCCATCTGGAGTATAGGTTCCAAAAGGCCCTTCAAACGTAATATTTCCATTCGTGTTGATCCAGAAGCGGGTATAAATTGCTCCATAAAGCTCGAAATCAAAATCCAGCCCTATTTCACCAGTACTACCATCATCAGTAGCTGTAAAAGTAGCCAAGGTGTATGTATCGTCCGGTTCAGCCCAACACTCACATTCTCCAGCTCTTTCTGCAGCCATGGAAGGGTGTATAGTAACGTGTTCAGAAACACCGATATTAGAGGGTAAAATAGTGTAATTACCAGTTACCAATTCCCCACTTGCTTTAAGTGTTTGGTATTGTTCAGAGTTAATTAAAACATCCGTTGGTGTTTCTTGCGCGAAGGCAAGGGAAAAAGTCGTTAAAGCGACTGCTAGTAAAACTAGGTGAGATCTCATGGTGTTATTAAGGTTTTATTTACTTTAAAAAATCGCAAAGGGCTTCCAAATATAATATGCTTTTAGCGTTGTAATGTCACAATACCCCTTTCTAATTGTATTAATCCGTTTTTGGTTCTGTATTCAATGGTATAAAAATAGGTCCCTACAGGAGCAGGATTTCCATTCATGGAACCGTCCCAAGGTATCTGATTATCAGTAGAGATGAAGACCGATTCTTGGTCTGCTGAGTGAATGGAAATTCGGTGCCAATCTATGTTCTTAGATTTTTCTTGATCAATGTCAAAAACATCATTAAAACCGATAGAAGAATATGGTGAAAACACATTTGGCACCACAAGCACAGGTAATAATTCAATACGTTGGGTGTAGTAGAGCGTCTTAACTAACTCATGGTTTTGATAGATTCTAGCCATGATTAATTGATCACCATCTTCAATAAAAGTTTGACTAATTTCTGATGAGTTATCTTCAAATTCATCATTCACGAACCATTTTATGGAGTAACTCTTACCTAACTCTACATTGGTTCTATAACTATATCTTTTATTCTTTTTATTGACTTCTCTTGAAACAATCGACTGAGGAAGAGTTACAACAGGAGTCTCTTCTTCAATAGTTGATGGACTCTTTTCTGAAATTTCATCGTTCCTTTGAACTGTAGTTTCTGATCCATCACTATAATTTTCATCTGAAATGAAAGACTCAGACTCAGTTCCTTGTGATATTTCTGATTCACTATTTGAATCACCTCCGTTTTCTAAACCGTTGGTCTCATCTACAAGAGAATCAGTCTTTTTCTCGTAATCACCAGATGTTTCAGTCTTCTTTTTATCTGGACTTTGAGCTTTAATTACAGGTTCAGTGTCCAATTCCTCGATTGCAGATTCTTTTTCTGGAGTTATGTTTATTGGAGTTTCTTCCTTGATCTCAGCGGTTTTTTCTGGTTCAATTAGGATAGGAAACTCTTCTTTTTGGAGAACAATTACCAGCATTGTAGTTAACACTCCAACTATAGCCACACCAGCAGCAATTTTTCCTAAAACAGTAGAAATAAAACCAGATGCTCCTGCTGAGCCACCTATTTGAGAAGAGACACCCGCCCATGCATTAACAGGGACATCTGAAGCTGCTCCTTCAAACTTTTGTTGGATGATATGTTCAAATTGATCCTTACTCATTGTCAGCAATTAACTTTTGGAGATAGACCTTCGCCTTTCTATACTGGGTTTTAGAAGTGCTTTCTGTAACTCCTATTCTCTCCGCAATTTCTTTATGTGCGTACCCCTCAATGGCATACATATTAAAAACTGTTCTATATCCTACAGGAAGCATGGAGATAAGTGCAGTTAATTCTTTGAATGACATTTGAGAAATGGCATCCGTTTGAGGGTTGGCTAACTGATGATGATCAGAAATTTCTTCGTTGAAAGTAAATTTCTTATCTCGTCTTAGAATTGTCAGGCAATTATTGACAATAACGATACGAATCCATCCTATAAGGGAGCCCGAACCGGAGAACTGATTTAGTTTTTCAAAAACTTTAATAAATCCCTCCTGAAGCATATCTAATGCTTGATCATCTCTGTTAGCGTATCGTTTACATAAGGTCATCATCTGTGGAGCGTAGAGGTCGAACAATTTTCTTTGCGCTTTTCTATTTCCACGCAAACACTTTTTTACAAGTTCCTGTTCTTCCATTTGGCACTGACTAATAGATGACAGCTTTCAAAAGAAAGTTGCCTGAGGGTGGAAATTTAATACAAAACCTTCTAGTAAAGAATCAAGTTATTTTTTTTTTGGCGTTGCAATGAGCGACTTGCAGTATCTTTGCAGCGCATGAAAAACATCAGGAATTTTTGCATTATAGCCCACATTGACCATGGCAAGAGTACTCTTGCTGATAGGCTACTGCAGACTACAGGGACCATAAGTGATAGACAGCTTCAAGAACAGACGTTGGACGATATGGATCTTGAGAGAGAGCGAGGTATTACGATCAAGAGTCACGCCATTCAAATGGAATATAAATTTGAAGGGGAAGACTACATACTCAATTTAATAGATACTCCGGGACACGTAGATTTTTCATACGAAGTTTCTAGATCGATAGCTGCCTGCGAAGGAGCATTACTGATTGTAGATGCTACACAAGGTATAGAAGCTCAAACGATCTCCAACTTGTATTTAGCACTAGAACATGATTTAGAAATCATTCCTGTTTTGAATAAAATGGATTTAGCCAGTGCTGACCCAGAAGGAGTTACAGACCAGATAGTAGAACTCATTGGCGGTAGTCCAGATGAGGTGATTCCAGCCAGTGGAAAGACAGGCTTAGGAGTTGAAGATATTTTGCGAGCCGTAATAGAGCGAATTTCTGCACCAAAAGGAGATCCTGAGGCACCATTTCAAGCGATGATCTTTGATTCTGTATTTAATTCGTTTAGAGGAATTATTGCTTACGTAAGAATTTTGAACGGTACAATTAAGAAAAGAGATTTGATCCAGTTTGTTAATACTGGATCTGATTATATCGCTGATGAAATTGGTGTTCTAGGATTGGATTTGGAACCTAGAGGAGAGTTGAGTGCTGGAAATGTAGGATATATTATTTCTGGTATTAAAGTGGCTAAAGAGGTAAAGGTGGGAGATACGGTAACACTTAAAGAAAATCCTTGCCAGAATGTGGTTCAAGGTTTTGAAGATGTGAAACCAATGGTATTTGCTGGAATCTACCCTGTAGATACGGATGAGTATGAAGAATTGAGATTTTCTCTGGAAAAACTTCAGTTAAATGATGCCTCTTTGGTGTATGAGCCAGAGTCTTCAATGGCACTTGGGTTTGGATTTAGATGTGGATTTCTGGGAATGCTTCATATGGAGATTATACAGGAGAGGTTAGAACGAGAGTTCAATATGACGGTGATTACTACTGTACCGAATGTAAGTTATAAGGCGCACATGAAGAAAGGAGAGATGATAGAGCTTCATAATCCTAGCGACATGCCTGACATCAGTAAGATTGATTACTTGGAAGAACCATATATCAATGCACAAATAATCAGCAAAAGCGAATATGTTGGTGCTATTATGAGTCTGTGCATTGAAAAAAGAGGAGAAATCAAAAATCAGGTGTATTTAACATCGGATAGAGTTGAGTTATCATTTGACATGCCTCTTGGTGAGATTGTATTTGATTTTTATGACAAGCTAAAGTCTGTTTCAAGAGGATACGCTTCGTTTGATTATCAACGTACCGGATTTAGAACTTCTAAATTAGTGAAGCTGGATATTTTGTTAAATGGAGACCCCGTGGACGCATTGTCAGCACTAATTCATGTAGACAACGCACATAATCTTGGAAAAAGGATATGTAAAAAGTTAAAAGAACTTATTCCTCGACAACAGTTTATGATAGCGCTTCAAGCAGCGATTGGTGCTAAGATTATATCTAGAGAGACAATTTCTGCTGTGAGAAAAGATGTTACAGCCAAGTGCTATGGAGGTGATATCACAAGAAAGCGTAAGCTATTAGAAAAGCAGAAAAAAGGGAAGAAACGGATGCGTCAAGTAGGAAACGTGGAAGTTCCTCAAGAAGCATTTCTAGCGGTTTTAAAGTTGGATTAGAGAATTACGCAACCTGTGCAGTTATGCCTGTGCGGCTTTATTCTTATTGGCTAGTTGACCACAAGCAGCATCAATATCCTTTCCTCGGGAACGCCTAACGTTTACGATCATATTACATCGTTCTTCTAAGAATGTAGCAAATGCATCTACGTTTTTAGAATCTGCCTGCTCAAACTCACCATCGTCTATCGGATTGTATTCAATGATATTGACTTTGCAAGGAACACATTTGGCAAACTCAGCTAATTCTTTGGCGTCCTCGATAGTATCATTAAAGTCTTTGAAAATAATGTATTCGAAGGTGACCCTAGTCTTTGTTTTTTCATAGAAATACTCCAAAGCTTCTGTTAACGCCGCCAGATTGTTTGAGTCGTTGATTTCCATAATCTCGGATCTCTTGGCATCATTGGCGGCATGAAGAGAAAGAGCAAGGTTAAACTTAACCTCATCATCTCCAAGTCTTCTTATCATCTTGGCTATCCCTGCGGTGGAGACAGTGATTCGCCTAGGAGAGATGCCCAAGCCTTCAGATGAGGTAATATGTTCTATAGATTTGAGGACGTTGGCATAGTTCAATAGGGGCTCCCCCATTCCCATATAGACAATGTTGCTTAGTCCAAGATTGTATCTCTCTGCAGCTTGATTTTTTAAATAGACCACCTGATCATAAA
Organism: Flavobacteriales bacterium; assembly: GCA_965224545.1. Classification (GTDB taxonomy): domain Bacteria; phylum Bacteroidota; class Bacteroidia; order Flavobacteriales_D; family Sanyastnellaceae; genus ASP10-05a. The sequence goes on from CBDCZM010000002.1 coordinate 709,027, forward strand.
TTTCTCCCGGAAGCAAGTTTCGCAATAACTTTAGCCTGCCTGTTGCACAAAACTTGCAGGCGAGACTGCACCCTGCCTGAGATGAAATACATGCAGTCATTCTTTTAGAGGTAGGAATCAGAACGCCTTCTACAGTCTGTTTTACAGGCGTTGAAAAAGCTGCTTTTACTGTACCATCAGAACTCACTTGTTCATCGGCAACAATTAAAAATGAAAAATCAAATTTTTCGGAAAGAGCGATTTTAACGGCATTGGGAACGTTTGGCATCTCTTCATACGAAGTCACCGATTTTTTCCAAAGCCAATCATAAATTTGTTTCGCTCTAAACTTTGGGAACCCAGAATCTACTATCCAAGTGGAAAGCTCTTCAAGGGAAATGGTACGTATGTCAGGTTTTTTGCTGGCCATGGCCGTGCAAAGATAACCATGAACACAAGGTAAAGTCGTCTAACCGATAAAAGATGGGGGACTATGACAGAAGAAAAGTTTAAACTTCCTTCTTAAAGATAAATCTATAGGTGATTATTTCGTCAATGTTGATATCATCTTTTTGAAGATGAATCTTGTTCAGTTTCAGCCTCACATATTCCACTAAATCAGGGTTTTCTGATTCAATACTTAGAATGTCCGCTTTCCCATCATTACCAATTTTAAAGCTCACCTCCACTTCACCATGAAGTTCATTCTGAGAAGAGGCTTCAGTCGAAGATTTCTGTGGAGTTTTATCATCCGTACATGTAAGCACATGCGAAGAAAGATTAATAGAACCTATCAGTAGAGAAATCGTAAGCCAAAGCGTTCCAAGGGATTTGTATATGAGAGATGTTTTTAACATATCAGCAAGACGATTATAGTCGCATAAAGTTACACCATTCTAAATCAGTGCATAAAAATTTAACAAAAAAATTGCAAATCATCAATTTATGGATTAAAGGTTCTATCTGAGACTAAGTGATGTTTGACCAATTTTATGCTCTTGTTCATACACATAAATTGTGTAGGTTCCTTTGGCCATAGAGTCAGGATTTGTGACTGTATAAAATACACAAACGTCTGTTTCCTCATTGTTATAGTTCACCACACGTCTAATGCTATAGTTGGCTAATTCACCGTCAAACACTCTGCTGGCTTGTCCTGAGTTAGACTGAAGAACAGACCCGTCAGGGGCAATGACTCTGAGATACAAGTTTTTATCTCCAGCAGGACTTAGTGAGTTTTTTCGTAGAGTAAAACAGGTTTTGATCATTTCTACTTTAGATGCTCTGTCTGTTTCCACCTGTTTCCCCGTATTTTTTATTCGAATAGCAGATCCGGCTACATTTCCAGCTTGAAGTACAGCCCCTTCTTCAAGTTTTCCTTCCAATGCCTCATAATTTTGTTGAAGGTTTCTTTTGGCGGATGTCACTTTCCCCAAGTCCGTTCTAAGTCCTGAGATTTCTTCAGCCTGAGCTAAGTTCAATTGATTAAGAGAGTCTATTGTATGCACGTATCCTTTCATAATCCCCCTAAGTGTCTCGGCTTCTTTTCTGATTTTGTACAAATCGTAGTCCCTATTTTTTACTTTTTTCAATAAAGATTCCACTTGTTCTTTTTGGGCGAAGAGCTCTGCGCTCAACATTTCATTGTCTGTACGAAGAGTATCGTAACTGAATTTCATTTTCTCTAACTCCAGTTGCACTCTATCTCTGTCCTCAGACATCTGCTCAACTTGACCCTCTTTTTGAATGACTTCCTTTCCTTTCTTAGAAACTTGGTAGCCAAGGACGACACACAAAAGCCCTAAAAGAGCGATTATTCCGATATATACTTTGTTATTCATGAGGTAAAGAGTTTGGGGTTCAAAATTAGCAGAATTTTTAAGTTAAAAGTCATCATCATCCTCATTTTCAGAGGAAGGTTCTACTGAAAATGTCGACTTCTTTATGGTTTGCTTTTCCTGTTTATCTAAAGTGACGTCAGGTTTAATTTCAGTGTCTGTCCATTCAATAGTAACGCGCTCCTTTAAGCCTTGTTGTGTAACATCTGTATCTACTGTGGAAGGTTTCTTAGTGAACTCCTCCTTAAGTAATTGCTTGATTTTTTGCTTTTCTTCTTTCCTGTTTTCTTTTCTCTGTTCCTTAACCGCCAGCTGGTCATAGCCGAATTCTGGGTTGGATGTGGTTCCCGTCATAGAAACAAACACGTATTTCGAGAGTCCTTTTTCATCTTCTGTCCAGTTTCTTTTTGCCGTAAGGTCAGCCAGGTCGAACCCAACGGAATAGTCAATACTATTATCAAAAGAATGAGTTCCCTGAGCTATGATGTCTAAAGCGTCACTTTTAATTTCCATCTTAGGAATACTGATTTGCCTGTTTTTAATGACAATTCTATTGGTGAGTTCTGAGAATTTTACATGACCCAATTTTTGTGAGAAAGAGTTCATATCCGTGAGTGCCGAAACAAGTTTCTTTTCTTTCATATAAACACCCATCTCAGCCAACGACTGATGACGGATCAATTCTCCATTATTCAACCTGACATTGGCTACCACATCTATCGAATATGGTTGAATATCAAGTGTATTGGACATTAATGCAGAGAATGTGAAGTCGCTAGTGGCCGTACCCTTCAAATGTTGATCTGTAATAAAGGCTTGCTGAAAGTTTTCGAAGCTTTTAAATAATTGTGTGATGTTCACATTTTTCAGATCACCATTGCTGGAAATTTTAAAGTCTCCTGTTTTTTGTTGGGAAGCAATAATTTCTGCCTGAAAATCACCTCCCGAAGTTTTCATGGAAATTGGTACTATTTTCAGCTGATTCTTAGAAAGTTGAGCACTGGCATGAATGTCGTCAGCATTAAAATCTCTAAAAGTCAGCGAGCCAATATTGGCAGAAAGATTAAAATTAATGTTGTCAGGAAAATTCATAGCGTAATCTACCCCGCTACTAGTTTCACTAGAACTACTTAATAAAGCATTAAAGTCCAGAAAATCAGACGTTAAAGTGGATTCTATTGATAGGGTTTCGTTTTCTATCAAAAGGTAAGGAATTAGATTTCTGAAGAAACCATTCAATAGAAAATCACTTTTATCCACTTTGGCCATTAGTCCATTCACGGCTGCGTCCCCCCTTGTGAGCAGAAACTCTCCAGAAATATCGGAGATACTATGAGGGTTTCGTGCCAATTTTAATGAGCCTTCTTCCAAACTACATTTTCCAGAAATATCAGCAGATCGAATACTTGATGACGAAGGGTTCCAGCCTTTTCCGAAGTTGCCCTTATAATTAATGGCTATTTCAGCGAAACCCGCCATATGGTCTATTTCTGGTAGATTGAAAAACTTTTGAAAGGCTTCTAATTCTACAGCCCCTTGAATTTGCGCATTTATAAACGGATTGGTCAATCGACTTATCTTTCCTGAACCGTTAAAGTTTCCAGATTCCAGGCTGCACTGGAGACTATTAAAACTTAGCAGGTCTTCTTTTCCATGCTGTGCTAAATAAGTCCCGTTCGTATTAATGTTATTCAGTGTGATTCCACTGTTCTTGTTTTTGAGCCTTCCATTGCTGACTAAAAAGGAGGCGTCTATGGTGGGAATGTGTCCTGAAGAAACGGCTCCAGTAATGGAAATCTCACTTTGGAAAGTTCCAGATGAACTAAAAGAAGCTAGCTTTTCGCGCACGAACTTGGGAAGGTTTCTAACCACATTTGATAGGTCTGCTTTTCTGCTTTTCGCTATAAGATTTAAAATTGTGTTTTTGGGCTCTATATCTATGGTCCCAGAAATAGTTAGAGGAAGTTCATTTACAGAAATGTTGGATTGTGAAAAGGTATAAATGTCTTTAGTTAAATCGATAGATAACCCCACATTTCCTGATACAGTCTTGTCTGTGATATATCCCTGATTCGCGACGTTTAGAAAAAACACTTGAGTGTCTATATCTCCAGATAGATCTAGTTGATCGGATGCCACTGTTCCAGAAACATCTCCATTTGTGGCTAGAACTTTTAGATCCAATCCTGACTGTTGATCATCAAATTTCACAAGTGTATTTTTAAGGGACACAGTGTTTAGATCAATTTGAAACTCTGAAGGCCCATCTTCAGAAACGATCCAGAAATGATAGTTATCTTCTCCTGTTTTTTTTCTTTTTAAATGAACTTGTGCGTCTTCAATTGCTATTTCATTGACATTGTAATTTCCAGAAATAAAATCGGAGAGACTAAAATTTAAGAAGATGCTGCTAGCGGATATCAATGTATCTGCTTTTTCAAAGGTTTCTGCGATAAAGACATTTTCAAACTGAAGAGATGCAGAAGGAAATTGATCCCATAAAGTGAGATGTACTGACTGAACTTTGATATCTGTTTTAAGTTGTTTTCCTATTTGATCAAGAGCATATTGTTTAATGTCGTCTTCGTAAACATTGACAACTATCAAACTGGTAACGACCACGGCACAAATGCCGGCGAGAAAGAACCACACGATTTTCCTAAGTCTTTTCATTTAAGAGGACGCTACACAAATCAAACCAAGAAAATTAGTTGAAAATTGTGCTGAAGCCCTACTTATTGCGGGGGTCCACTAACAATGAAGTGTTAGGATGGTTATATGACTTAAAAAAAGCCACTATTTTAATAGTGGCTTCATTATCTTTTGGTTAAATCAAAACACCTTATTAATTCATAGCATCTTCAATTTCATCTGCTGAAAGAGGAATGGTACCCATTAAATCAGTGAACCCGTTTTCATTGATTACAATGTTGTTTTCCAATCGGATGCCTAAACTTTCCTCGCGAATGTATATCCCAGGTTCTACTGTAAACACATTATTTACTTGTACTGGTTGATGGTAATGACCATAGTCATGAACATCTAAACCTATAAAATGACTTGTACCGTGCATAAAGTATTTCTTATACGCTGGCATTGCAGGGTTTTGTTTTTCTATGTCATGCTTATCAATTAGCCCTAGTTCTAATAATTCAGATTGCATCATTAATCCTACTTCTCTATGGTATTCATCGATAAGTACACCCGGTCTGAGAATGTTCATTGCCCCTTTCATCACTTGAAGTACGGAATTATAAACTGCTCGCTGTCTATCGGTAAACCTTCCATTCGCAGGCACACTTCTGGTAAGATCGGACGCATAGTTTCCATATTCAGCAGCTACATCCATTAAAATAATGTCTCCGTCATTTACCCGTTGGTCATTTTGGATATAATGAAGCACGCAGGCATTGAACCCGCTAGCAATAATTGGAGTATAGGCAAATCCCCTAGAGCCGTTTCGCAAGAATTCATGACTTAGTTCTGCCTCGATTTCATATTCCATAACTCCAGGTTTGATGAACTTTAGAATACGTTCTACACCTTTTTTAGTAATGTCACAGGCATTTTGCATTTGCTCAATTTCTGCCGGCTCTTTTATGCTTCTTAGCGAGTGCATAATAGGAGCCAAACGTTTGTGAGAATGTCCTAGATATTCCTGTCTTAATTTTTTGATGAACCTTGCATCTCTTGTTTCCACTTCCACATGCGCGCGCAAGTGCTCATTGGTATTGACATAAACGCTATCGGATTGTGTCATTAATGCATTAAATACGGTTTGAAATTGACTGAGCCACATCACAGTTTTAACACCAGAAACTTCAGATGCTTGCTGCTTGTTTAGTTTGGCTCCTTCCCAAATGGCGATTTCATCATTGGTTTCTTTCACAAAAAGAATCTCTTTCCACGCTTCTTTCGAAGCATGTGGACAGATGACCAGAATAGTTTCTTCTTGATCAACTCCCGACATATAGAATAGATCGGTATTCTGAATCAATGGAAGGTGCCCATCCGCATTGGTTGGCATTACATCATTTGAATTAAAAACAGCTAAGGCATTTTTGTCTAGTTGCTGAACCAGTTTGCTCCTGTTTTTTATATAAAGTTCTTTAGGAAGTTGGGTGTATTTCATGTGTCGCTTAAAATATTACAACACAAAGAAACGAATACCATGGAAAAAAGAAATAGAATTCTGAAAACATCTAAATAGATATAGTTATGTCCTGACATAGATATCCAATGTCAGAACATAACAGGTTAGACGATAGATTCTTTAGGTATGGTTACTCGGCTTTCATCCCATTTGTAAAAAACCAGCCAAAGCTGGAATCAAACCATGTTTGAAAGTCTGTATAAAATGTTACGACTTTTTTCATGATTAAATTATTAACTCGTTCTCTAATTTACGAGAAAGGATTTATCATATTTGTAGTCCAGCATCTGACTTTTAAGAACGAGTTGTTTAAACAGAGCTTAATAAACCAAAAATCAACTGATTATGTCTATAATAAATAGTAGTGAGGCACCAAAGGCTGTAGGAGCATATCCACATGCGAGAAAGGTAGGAGATTTGTTATTTCTTTCCGGCGTAGGGCCAAGAACGGCAGGGTCTGACAAAAATGATTCCGGCGTTCCAGGTCTTAAATTGGATCATAATGGGAATCAACTGGAGTTTGATTTTGAAGCGCAAGTTCATTCAGTTTTTAATAATGTAAGAAAAGTATTGGAGGCTTCTGGCAGCAGTTGGGATAAGCTTGTGGATGTCACAGTATTTCTGGTGAACATGAAAAGAGATTTTCACACTTTCAATAAAATTTATGCTGAATATTTTAACGACAATCAACCCTGCAGGACTACTGTTGAAATTAATTCACTTCCAACACCGATTGCTATTGAGTTAAAGTGCGTTGCAATGGCTTAATGTTCTCAGCAAATAATTGTACTTTGAGACGCAAAACTATATTATGTCTAAAACTGTACTCTGCTTTATTTCGATCTTAGTTGCTTTTAATTTGCTTTCACAGAGCAATTTCACATGTGGAAACAGCATAAGTCCACCTAGCTCAATAAGCTGTTTTGGTGTTACAACAACGTCATTTTACAGTTACAATGAAGTTCCTGAAGATGGTTCCATTTGGTTCAGTATTAACGAACCAGATTATTACTATTTATTTAGAATTTATGACCCTCAGTCGGGAAACGAAATTAGTTACCAAGCTTATACATCCTGTGGTGGCTCTCAAGTGTATTTTTCAGGACAAGGTTGCGGAAATAATCAGGCGTACAAGATTAAAGCTGATGTTTCTGGTTATACGGAATCATTTGAGATAGCCGTTTATTTTGCCATGGATTGTGACCAACCTGCGTGTGCAGATATAGCCGCGAGTAACTATGATCCCTGTGCAGCTTACTATTACTGGTATGACTACTGTGAGTATCCATATCCGGGTTGCACTGACTATAATGCATGCAATTTTATTTACGAAGCTACTATTGACGATGGATCTTGTGAATACGAATCATGCTATGGATGCACAGATGAAAATGCCTGTAATTTTGATAATCCGCTGGGTTTAGATGATGGTTCGTGTTTATTTGAGGGTGAAGCTTGTGATGACGGCAACTCCAATACTACTAATGATGTGATTCAATTGGATTGTTCTTGTATGGGAGAACTTGCTAATCCCGGCTGCACCGATGCACAAGCGCTGAACTATGATCTCATGGCTGAGAACAACGATGGAAGTTGTATTTATCCTGAAGAACATGCTCAAATGATTGATCAGGGAATTGATGGCTGCCACTATTTTACTGGATCCCTTGAAGAAAACTTGTCAGGTCAGTTAAATGAACCACATGCTTGGTTTCAATTTTCTGCTACTAGCATAAATTTATATTTATCCATTAGTAATGAATGCAATGATTTGGGAATCATATTATACGACTCTGAGTTAACTGTGTTGATGCAACATGATTTAATTGCAACTATTGCTGCCGAAGAACTTATGTACACGGATTTAGCTATAGGAGAGACTTATTTTGTAGAAATCGCTTCTTACGGAGGGGAATTGATTTGTGGATTAGAAGGATGCCTTTCAAATGTTCCTCCATCAGCAGTGTTAGGGGATTTCGATGGGAACGGTATTATTACTATTGCTGATTTAGGACCATTCTTGGGTCAATTTGGAACATCGGGAGAAGGATTAACAGGAGATTTTAATCAAGATGGTTGGGTCAATGTTGCTGATCTCCTGATTTTCTTAGGTTTTTTCTAAAATATTATAGTTTCATGCAACCCTTCAAAAAAAGAGCTGTATTTAGAGTACATTAATCTTACTGCATCAGTGTAAAAACTGTCTGTCAATTACCAGTGTTGATTTTTGTGACAACAAAACATTAAATACGGTTACTATGAAGTACTTATATTCTCTTCTTATTGTATGTATCCTGAATTGTACGTATGTGTTTTCTCAGTCGTACAATATAGAGGTAGAACAGATAAGCCATTCAGGTGTGGTAGGGTCTACTGACTTGTCGGGAGAAGTGACTTACAGGTTATTTGCACAATTGGATCACAATGACGAAGCGGTGACATATGTAACTGGAGACTCAAACATTCCACTATTTGTTAATACTACGACGGAGTTTCGCCATTTTTATGGTTCCGGTGCTACAGGAAGCCAGTTAAACAGCAGTTTTTTAGAATTTTCTCCTGAAATCGCATATGACTCTTTTGTCACTATAGGTACGGTAGGTGATTATTTGGGCATTCCTCGATCAGAAGAGGAGGATGGGCTAATTGAAGGGGAAACCACCAGTATAAATGTTTTGCAAGACCCTAATGGAAACTGGGTAGATGGATTTGAGGATGGAGGAAATATTGTGCTGAGCTCCTATATTGGAGGAGGATGGTTCATATTACCTCCTAGCATCTCTGGCGTCGGGGTAGGTGTAAATAATTCAGTGATGTTGGGTCAATTTACAACTGATGGTGAATTTTCTTTTTGTCTGAACTATGGAATCCTGATGGATTTTGGAACACCCGATCAAGATGTGATAATAATGGAGGGAGATTGTCTAAACGAAAGTCAATGTACCGATGAAGAGGCTTGTAACTATACAGGAGATATCAATCTTGAAAATGAAAGGTGTGATTTTCCTGGAAAAGAATGCAACGATTATAATGATCAAACAGAAAATGATGTTCTTCAAGACGATTGTTCATGTAGAGGGTCCTTAGTAGGGTGTATGGACGAAAACGCTTGCAATTATTCGGCTGAAGCAGTGATTTCAGGAGAGTGCTTATTTATAAGCGATACCTGTGATGATGGTGTTGTTGAAACAATATTAGATAGTATTCAAGATGATTGTAGCTGTGTTGGAGAACTGACAGGCTGTACAGATCACTTGGCTTTCAATTACAATCCAATGGTATTACATGATAATGGCACCTGTTGTTATGGTTTAATGCTGGGAGTAATTATTACTGGTGATGTGGCCACCAACGTGAATGTAAATATGTTTGATGCAGAAGGAGCACTTGTATCGACACATCTGGCTACTTTGGGAGAAAATAGTTATCCAAATTGCTTTGAGGAGGAGTGCTATCAGATTAAAATTGTACCAGAACATGCAGGTTCTGTAAGTACCGTGACTATTCTGTTAAACGGTGATGAAATTTTCATATCGAATTTAGAAGAAGAAGTTTTTACAACATTTAGCTCTTTTCCTGAAGAGTGTTCATTCACTGGTTGTACGGATTCATTTGCGTGCAATTATCTTCCTTCAGCTGAGATAGACAATGGAATATGTGATTACACGTGCATTGGTTGTGCGGACCCAAATGCAGAAAACTATGTCGAAGGCAACTCCATAGATGATGGCTCGTGCACTTACAATATTTCAGGAGTTGTTTTCATCGATGACAATCTAAATGGTGTGGCAGAGGACTACGAACCAAGGTTGTCGTATCAAACAATAGAAATCCAACCAGAAAATATCCAAGTGATTACAAACAATAACGGGGAATTTTTGATAGGAGGATTGTCAGAACAGACGCACACTCTAGCGGCGAATTATTCAAGTAGCTGGAGTAGTTTCACAACTCCGCAAATCCAAGAAATTGAACTAGGTACTTTTGGTGAGTACAACATTTATTTTGGAGTAACAAATTCTGATATTCCAACCCCTTCTGCCTGTGTTGATTTTTATCAATGGGGAGACGGAGTTCCATGTAATGATATTTTGAATTACAATCTCTGTTATCGAAACATGAGCCCATATCCTATAAGCGGGGTAGTAGAGGTTGTGTTGGATGACTTGATCAGTTACGACACTTCTTATCCTGCTGCAGAGGAGATGAATGGTCAAACAATTAGTTGGTCATTCGAAGATTTAAGTCCATGGGAGATGAAGTTTGATGATATAATTGTCAATACTCCAACCGAGCAGAGCATCGGAGAATTTATGGTAAGCAGTGTGACGATTTATGTGTGGCATGATGGAGAGCTGATTCCAATAACGGAGCAGACGATTACTCAAGAAGTGACTTGTGCGTATGATCCAAATGACATTACAGGAACTCCTGGAGGATACACCGATGATCATTTGGTACTGCCCGACACAAGAATGGAATACTTGATCAGGTTCCAGAATACAGGAAATGCTCCGGCAGGAAGAGTCTTGGTGGTAGACACTTTAGATCCTGGGATGGATGCGAGTACATTTCAGTTGATTGCCAATAGTCACAGTGTAATGACAACGATCCAACCAAGTGGAAGGATAGAGTTTTTGTTTGAAGATATCAACCTACCAGATAGTATTTCAGATGAACCGGGAAGCCATGGTATGGTTTCTTTCAAAGTGAACTTCAAAGATGATATAGCAATAGGAGAAGAAGTGAATAGCACAGCCCACATCTACTTTGACAACAATCCAGCAGTGATTACCAACACGACATGGCATACGATTCATGAGTGTGGGGGAGAGTCAGCGTTTGAATTGTCTAGTGGGGCTTTATGTGCAGGAGAGACAGTAGGCTTTACGAGCACCAATCCTTTAGTAGAAGATTACCAGTGGAGGATAGATGGAGTTGATGTAGGAACAGAATCAGACTATGATCAGGTATTTGTAGAATCAGGAGACTATGAGATAGCGTTTTTGGCAGATAACCCATTGTGTTCAGAGAGTCGAATAGAAACGTTGACAGTTTATGATGTGCCGGTTTCGGAGATTACAGAAGATGGAGCCCTGTTAACTGCTAGTCTGGGAGAGAGTTATCAATGGTACTTGAATGGCGAAGAAATAGAAGGAGCGACTAGTCAGAGTCATGAAGTGACAATTGACGGTAGCTATTCAGTAGAAGTAATAAATGCAAATGGATGTAGCACGTTATCTGAATCAACACTACTGGTAAGTGTAAACGAACTAAACAGTGATAGCATTGCATTGTATCCAAATCCGATGACAGACAGAGCACTGTTGGAGATGAGCAGCTTATCTGCAAAGACGATACGCTTGACAGATGCACAAGGCAGATTGATCAGATCCTGGGAGAATGTAACAGATCAGAGAATAGAAATACAACGCCGAGCATTGGCCTCTGGAAAATATTTAGTAACAGTTAACAATGGTAGAATAAAGAAAGTGGTTGTATTAATTATCAATTAATGCACCCATTCATAGAGGGTAGATAGATGAAAAAGCGGCTGTTATGGCCGCTTTTTTAAATATACGTCTTAAAAAATTGACCGCATATGAACGATCGTTTTTGAAGAAATAGGCTTAAATTCGTGAGTTCTAATTATTTATATACTTACAATGAAAACGAACTTACTCTCTCTGGTAGTGTTTTTACTACTATGCCCTTTTTCTTATGCTCAATTGACTGAAGTAGAACTTGAATCTCAAATTCTTGAAGGTACCATTGGAACTACAGATTTTACGGGGATTACATCTTATAGAATTTTTGCACATCTAGAAAATCCTTCTTCGCAGGTACTCGCCATTCTTGGGGATCAAAGCTGTCCAGGCAGTGTCACTACAACTACATCATTTTATAGACATGAGGCAATACCCTGGATAACAGGAAGCCGATTACCAGAAGGCTTTTTTGGTTTTATTCCTGAATTGAAATATCAGTCGGTTCTTTCTATAGGAGCTGCAACTGATTCAAGTTTTGGAGTTCCTTTGTCTGTCAGTGAGGAGGGTTTGATACCTGGATTAGGAAATGATGTAGTAACATTAGAAGGTGCACTACCCGAAGATGAGTGGGAAGAAAATTTTCAGCAAGGGGGGAGTGTAATATGGGATTCATTTAACGGTGGAGCAGTTTTTACAACGCCTGGAGGCGCGAATAGTTTAGGTGTTGGTGTAAATAACACGGTTTTTCTCGGTCAGTTTGCAACTAGTGGAACGTTTGCTTATGCGCTTAACCTTGGGGTCATAGATGAAAACGGAGAATCCATAGACTATACAAATTGTACTTCAGATATTCCTGGCCTCATCAATTCTTCTGGGAATTGCACATCAGAAACAGCCTGTAATTATAATCTGGATGCCATTGAAGATGATGGTTCTTGTACTCACCCAGGAGATGTTTGCAATGATTTGAACCCTCTTACTACCAATGATCAATATGGAGATGATTGCGAGTGTGCAGGCGTGTTGATCGGTTGTACAGATGTCATGTCTTGTAGTTATAATGCAGATGCGATTGAAGACGATGGCTCCTGCAGTTACCCGGGAGATAGCTGTAATGATTCTAGTCTATTGACTATAAATGATACGTTTCAGGATGATTGTTCATGTGTAGGACAAATTTCTGGATGCACAGACATGGCCTCATGTTCGTACAATTCAGAAGCCACCATCGACAATGGATCTTGCAGTTATGCAGGTGATGCATGTGATGATAACAATGCCGACACCTCTGGAGATGTATACTTAAACGATTGTTCTTGTGAGGGAATCGCCTCAGGATGCACAGATGATACTGCAATTAATTTTGATGCTAATGCCATCATAGACGATGGGTCATGTTACCATTCAAACCCCTCGTTAGAAGTATTTGTTGAGGAAAATGTTCTTTCGGGGGTTACAGGAACGACAAATTTCACGGGATTCACTCAATACAGAATATTTGCATCACTTCCGAACGCAGAAACCCAAATGTTAACTATGCTAGGAGATCAAAACTGCCCGATGGATGTAAGTACTACCACATCTTTTTATCAAAATGAGTTTATGGGAAGTGCGGTAGGTGGCATGTTGGTCGAAGCTTTTATACCATTTATACCCGAAGCTAGGTATGATTCTTATTTAACAATCGGTAGAGCCACAGATATATCGTTAGGAATTCCTTTTGGGGATGACAATGATGGGAATAATGACGGTTGGACTGCAGCAGGGTCTACTATTGGCGAGGTTGGAACACTTGAAGCTCCTAATGATGTATGGGTTTCAGATTTCGAAATAGGAGGAAATGTGGTCATAAATTCATTTGCTGGAGGAGGAATTTTTGCTTTACCAACTGGACCAAACGGATTTGGAGTTGGGGTTAATAATACTGTGTTTTTAGGTCAGCTAGTCACTAATGGATATCTCAGCTACAATATAAACTTAGGTGTAAAGGATGAATTAGGAAACGTGATAGACTATACCAATTGCGACACTGAGGTTCTTGGTCTAAGCTATTCTTCTGGGAGCTGCACGTCAGAAACGGCTTGTAATTACAATCCTGAGGCAATTGAAGATGATGGGTCGTGCACATATCCAGGCGATCAATGTGGTACTGGTATATATAATGATGTGTGTGAATGTGAATTTTCAATGACTGGAGTAGTTTTTATTGATGATAATTTTAACGGGGTACAAGATCCATTCGAAGAAGGGTTGCCTTACCAAACAGTATATATTGAATCAGAGGAGACTCAAGTAATTACAAATGATAATGGAACATTCTCATTTGATGGATTAGTGCTAGGAACTTATACCGTTTCTGTGACTTATACTGGTGACTGGAGTAATTTCACTACTCCTCTAGAACAAGAGGTTGAACTTTTAGGTGGTTTTGGAGGAATTAGTGCTTATTTCGGCGTAACCAATACTGATGTTCCCGCGCCTTCTGCTTGTGTTGATTTTTATCAGTCGGGAGCAGGAGTTCCTTGTAATGACATTCTGAATTACAATATCTGTTACCGAAACATGAGCCCATACCCAATAAGCGGAGTAGTAGAAGTTGTTTTGGATGATTTGATGAGCTATAATACTTCTTATCCTGAAGCGGATGAGGTGAATGGTCAAACTATTAGTTGGTCGTTTGAGGATCTAAGTTCTTGGTTGATGAATTTTGATGATATAGTAGTAAATACACCTACAGAACAAAGCATCGGAGAATTTATGGTAAGCAGCGTAACAATTTATGTCTGGCATGAAGGAGAGTTGATTCCTGTAACGGAACAGACGATTACTCAGGAAGTAACTTGTGCGTATGATCCAAACGACATCACGGGAACACCCGAAGGGTATACCGATGATCATTTGGTGCTTCCAGATACACGAATGGAATATCTAATTAGGTTCCAGAATACGGGGAATGCCCCAGCAGGAAGAGTATTAGTGGTAGATACATTAGATCCTGGGATGGATGCAAGTACTTTTCAATTGATCGCCAATAGTCATAGTGTAATGACGACGATTCAGCCAAGTGGGAGGATAGAGTTTTTATTTGACAACATCAATTTGCCAGATAGTATTTCAGATGAACCAGGAAGTCACGGGTTAGTTTCTTTCAAGGTGAACTTCAAAGATGATATAGCTATAGGAGAAGAAGTGAATAGCACAGCTCACATTTACTTTGACAACAATCCAGCAGTGGTTACCAACACGACCTGGCATACGATTCATGAGTGTGGAGGCGAGTCAGCGTTTGAATTGTCTAGTGGGACTATATGTGCAGGAGAGACAGTAGACTTTACGAGTACCAATCTATTAGTAGAAGATTACCAATGGAGGATAGATGGAGTTGATGTAGGAACAGAATCAGACTATGATCAGGTATTTACAGAATCAGGAGACTATGAGATAGCGTTTTTGGCAGATAACCCCATATGTTCAGAGAGTAGGACAGAACAATTGACGGTGTATGATGTCCCTGTTTCAGAGATTACTGAGGATGGAGCATTACTAACAGCTAGTATGGGTAGTAGTTACCAATGGTATTTGAATGGAGAGTCGGTAGAGGGTGCAACAGATCAGACTTACGAAATAACACAGGATGGGAGCTACTCAGTGGAAGTAACAAATGCAAATGGATGCACCACACTATCCCAATCGATACTATTGGTAAGTGTAAATGAACTAGATGGCAGTAGCATTAGTTTGTATCCAAACCCAATGATAGATAAGGCTCTGTTAGAAATGAGCAATGGGTTAGCAAAGACAATACGCTTGACAGACGCACAAGGCAGATTGATAAGATCCTGGGAAAACATAACAGATCAGCGTGTAGAAATTCAACGAGGAGCGCTGGCCACAGGAAAGTATCTAATAACAGTTGAAGAGGGTAGAATAAAGAAAGTGGTTGTATTAATCATTAATTAGAGCACCCATTTTATAGAGGGTAGATAGAAAAAAGGCGGCTTTAATGCTGCTTAGAAAAAAAGCGACCGCTTATAAACCAATTTATAGGTTTTGGAGAAATAGCGCTAAATTAGTATGCCCTAACTATCTATATATTAACAATAACCTTAACAAATTTCCAATGAGACGAATATTCTATTTAATCAATTGCCTTTTATTGACTAATCTGCTATTTGTAAATGAAGGGTTTATGCAAACTTCTTTGAATGATTCGTGTACTGCTGCTCCGACGATACTTGCTATAGGAGATGCGGTGTTTGCCGATAGCATTACTGCAGAAACAACTAATGCCGTAAATCCCGTTAATGGAACGGCTGATTCTCCAGATGTCTGGTACTCTTTCGTAGGTACTGGTGGCTTAGTAGATATTGAAGTCATTTCAGAATTTGACGCTCAGATGGCTGTATATGATGACTGTGCTGCCGCTGAGTTAGAGTTCAGGGATGATCCTGAATTTATGGAAGCTTTTTGTGCTGAAGCAGGTGTGACTTACTACATCCAGGTTCAGGCCTATAATGTAGGTGTCGTAGGGAACTTTACACTTACAGTAAACACCTCTACTGTTGATGCCACATATTGTAGTAATCCTGCTGCATTGAACTTTAACTCAGATCCTTCTTCCTGTTTGGCGGAAGATAACACTATTTGTTTGCTGAACAATACGTGCTCTGGGGCTATAGCGGTTAGCTGTGGAGAGGTGATTAATGGCACCAACGTAGGGGCAACGGAAGAAGAGGGGATGATTACACCAGCTTGTGGACCCGCTATTGAGGGTCCAGGCGCATGGTATGTTATTCAGGGTGATGGATCGGAGATGACGGCTTCTACTTGTGGTTCTACGTATGATTCTAGAATGCATGTATTCTCTGGTTCATGCGGATCTTTTGTTTGTGAAGGTGGAAATGAGGATTTCGATTGTAACGGTGACGGAACAACCTTTGATGATAACTTCGTAAGTCAAGCCACTTGGATTTCTTCAGCAGGTACCGATTACTACATCTATATTTCTGGATTTGGTGGAGGTGTTGGTGATTTCCAATTATCAATCACTTGTGATGTACCTTCTTGTACCCCTCCTCTAAATGATAAGTGTGTTGACGCTTCTTCTTTAACAGATGCTATTCCTTTGATTGGCACTAATGTATGTGCTCAGACAAATGACCTTCAACCTGGATGTGATCCTTTTGGGGTGATCAATGGAGTTTGGTATGAATGGAATTCAGGAGTTAACAATGCTGCAACGGTTACTTTTGATGTTGCTGCCGCTCCAGCTGTAATTGCTGCTGTTAATCTTTCTATTGCTGTATACTCTGGATCATGTGGAGTTCCAACAGAAATTTTTTGTGGTGGATTTGGATTACCGGTAGACCAAAATTTAACTGATTTAGACTTGAATACAGATTACCTTATTCTTGTGTGGACCACTACTGATGCTAACGAAGGTGAGTTTGACTTAACTATAACAGGGGGAACTTCTGGTTGTACACTTGAGGGTTCATGTAACTATGCTCCAGCTGCTACTATTGATGACGGTTTTTGCGATCCTAGTTGTTTAGGATGTATTGATGAGGATGCTATTAACTTTTCTGCTATTGCCGCTACTGACGATGGTTCCTGCATACTCGTTGGTTGTGACCCAGCTTCTGCTGATAATGTAGCTCCAAATGTTACTCCAGTTGCATTTGGTTTCTGTTATGAGGAGGATGATGTAACTGTTTACACTTTTGCTGCAGATACACCAGGAGAGGGTGTGGCGATCATAATTAACTCTGGTACAGTTGAAAATAATGCTGATGAGTTTGAAGTATATGACGGTGCTGGTAACACAGCAGCTCAGATCAATACGGCTCTTTATGGTAATGCTGGAGATTTAACTGGTTTTGCTTTCGCAGCGACGGGTGATACTATTTCTATTGCGGTCATTAGTGATGTGTCTATTTCATGTGCATCTGGAGACGAAACTTCTTTTGATATCTCTGTATATTGTGGAAGTGCGGTAGTATATGGTTGTACTAATCCTAACGCTAGCAACTATGATGCGGCTAATACTATTGATGATGGTTCTTGTAATCTTGAATACTGTGATGATCCAGCTTCTTGTAATTATATTGATCCAACTGAGAACGGAGGTGATGGAACAGGCGTGATTACCACTGGTTGTTGTTTTGAAAACTGTACAACAATCTCTATGACTGATGGTTTCGGAGATGGAGGTACGATTGTTACATTATTTGATGATGCTTCTAATGTTATTGCTACACTTATTGCTGATGCTGTAACAAACGAATTGAGCGACATTTGCATGCCTAACGGATGTGCTTCTTTAGTAATTAGTACTGATTTTGCTCCAGGTGAGGTAGGTATTATTATCACTACACAAGATGGGGTAATTTATGAAGCCGCAGTTGGGTCACTTACTGGTGATGATACAGTTTTAGTTGATTTTGGAAACACCGGAGATTGTTGCTTTCCTGGTTGTAGTGATCCGGTAGCATTAAATTATAATCCCTACGAAACTTGTGATTGTATAGACATACCAGGAGGTTCTGATGCAAGTTGCTGTATTTATGAAAGAGTTAACAATGAATGTGATGGAGCCATAGCTCTTACTGTAGGTACGACTGAAAATTGGAGTACTATAACAGAATTTGTAAGCCAATCAGCAAGCACTAATAGTGGTAACAACTGTGGCACTAATGATTCGGCTGATGGTTGGTATTCATATACTCCAGCTTGTGATGTAGAAGCTACATTCACTTCAACTGCATTTTTCTTGTCTGGTAACACTACAGAGCTTGCAGTTTGGGAAGGAGATTGTGCTTCTTTATCTAATGTCGCTTGTGTTACTTCTGACGTATTCGCTAACGCTGAGGTGACATTAACTTTAGCAGCAGGAGTTACATATTATATCCAAGTTTCAAGTACTGGTGGTAATGATCAAGGAACATTAGATATTATTGAAGAGCTTTCAGGACCTT
The DNA here is from genome assembly GCA_965224545.1 of Flavobacteriales bacterium. Taxonomy (GTDB): domain Bacteria; phylum Bacteroidota; class Bacteroidia; order Flavobacteriales_D; family Sanyastnellaceae; genus ASP10-05a. The sequence continues at coordinate 727,463 of CBDCZM010000002.1, forward strand.
GTGAGGGGTGCATAAGCTCAGATGCTTGCAATTACAATTCAAGTGCTACACTGGATGATGGAAGTTGCATATTCATTAGTGATTTCTGTGGAGACCCGGCCGATGAAATTCCATCCATCGTGAATTCAAACTGTATCTGCACTGAAACAAGACATGGGGATTACAATTATGATTTTGCGATCACAGTAACTGATTTGACTCCGTTCTTATCAGAGATGGGAACGGTTAGCGATGGTTATTTGATAGGCGATTTCTCAGGGGATTATGCAGTTACGGTATTGGATTTGACCGACTTCTTAGGCTCCTTTGGGTCTGTAGTTACAGAATAACGAGTCGAAGTGATGTTTGAATGAGGCTGTTTATTTAGCAGAACCGCCCTTTCTGGCACAAGATTTGCTTTTATGCTGGTATGAAAGAAAAAGCCATCATATTTATCGCATTAATGGTTGGAGTATTCAATTCGGCTTACGGTCTTGTTCCGACTGATATTACCACGCATAGCAACTTGCCAGAAATTAACTACTCTGCATTTAAACCAGGGGAGAAGCTTACCTATAAAGTTCATTATGGAATTATAGATGCAGGTGAAGCTGTTTTAGAACTCAAACAAAGTCCATATACGTTCAAAGATAGACCAGCTTACCATGCAGTAGCCACTGGACATAGCTTAGGAGCCTTCGATGTGTTTTTTAAAGTAAGAGATACCTATGAAACATATATCGACCAAAAAGGAGTATTTCCGTGGTATTTTAAAAGAAGAGTGAATGAAGGAGGCCATAAAATTAGTCAGGATTACACTTTTGATCATACGTCAGGCGAAGTAGCCACTCAAAAAGAAGAAACCCACGAAGTTCCTATGGGTGTTCAAGACATGATTTCTGCCTTCTACTACGCGAGAACATTCGACTACACCAATGCAAAAAAAGGAGATATTTTTGAAATACCTACTTTTCTAGACGATGAACTTTTTATACTAAAAATCAAATACCTAGGAAAGGAAACGATCAAAGTAAGAAAAGGGAAGTTTAGATGTTTGAAGTTTGTTCCTGTGGTTCAAAAAGGAAGAATCTGGAAAGATGAAAAGGATTTAAGTGTTTGGGTTTCAGATGATGAAAACAAAATACCAGTGCTTGCTAAGACCAAAATTCTAGTGGGAAGCATTAAAATGGAGCTTACGGATTACACAGGGTTAGCGCATAAAATATCAAAAATAAAATAACCTCTGATTTATAAAGAATTAAGTAAAAGCCCCATGTGATTCACATGGGGCTTTTTGTTGATAACCTACGTGTAAAACTATACGGTAAATGGCCAATCTAGCGTTGGGTGATGAATTGTGAATCTCTAATTTTCCACATGAAAACCTAACCTTATGGAGCTTAAAGAAGAAATAGTCCAAAAAGTGCTTTTACTTCAGCAGAAGTATGCCGCTATGGGGCAAGATTTAGAATCCTATTTGGATGGTTTGCTGCATGCAGATTACCTGACCTATTGGGACTATATCCATTTGGATACATTGCTTTCTCTTCAAACACCACTGACTTCGTTTCCTGATGAAGAGATTTTCATCATGTACCATCAGATTACTGAATTGTATTTTAAACTATCTCTTCATGAACTGAATCAAATAGTCACTCATCCGAAACTGACGGGGAAATTCATGACCGAGCGACTGAAGAGAGTCAACAACTATTTCAAGGCTTTAGTTAGCAGTTTCGAGATAATGGTGGAAGGAATGGAAAGAGAGCAATTTCTGCAATTTAGAATGTCACTTCTTCCAGCAAGTGGGTTTCAGAGTGTACAGTATAGATTGATAGAAATTTACTCTACAGATTTTATCAATTTGATTCCGATAGGGAATCGTACCAAATACGCTAAGGGCTACACTGTTGAGGATTTGGATGAAATGTACACTGAGATTTATTGGAAAAAAGGAGCTACTGAGCTGTCAACTGGAAAGAAAACATTGACACTTAACCAGTTTGAAAAAAAATACACGGAGCTTCTACTAAGTACGGCTGAAAAGAGATTTGAGAGCAATGTGTCGTACAAATACAATCAATTACCAGAGAAGGACAAAAATAGTCCAGAACTAATTGCTCAATTGAAGTGGTTAGATGCAAATGTCAATGTAAATTGGCCGTTGAGTCATTATAAGTCCGCTGTAAAGTATTTGCAGCAGAACCCTGTGGATATAGCTGCCACAGGAGGAACCAACTGGCAGAAGTATTTACCACCAAGATTTCAAAAAAGAATTTTCTATCCAGAAGTCTGGAATGACGGGGAAAAGGAGAATTGGGGAAAGAGTTGGGTTGAAGAAATATTAGAAGAAAGGAACTAAAACATACCTATTTACCGTATAAGGAAAGTAAATCTGCAAAGAAACATGAAAAAAGTACTATTTGTCTTAGGATCAATTCTGGTCGTTGCACTGCAAACGGGTTGTGATTCAGCCTCAAATACTCCGGGAGAACCAATTGTAATGGCAGAACAGTCTGAACCTACCTGTAAAGAAAAAGTCTGTGATATCGAAGCTTGCGATTTTGTGGTAGAGGAAGGGCATATTCCAAAAAATTCTTTTTTAAGCACAATTCTGCAAGGATATGGGGTAGCATATAGCACTGTAGCTGATTTGGTAGAAAAATCCAAAGGAGTCTTTGACGTGACTAAAATCAGATCAAAACAACCTTATTACATTCTTAAGGATAAGATCGATCAAACAGTAAGGTATTTTATCTATAAGCGGAATACGACAGACTTTGTGGTGTTCAATATGGAAGAGGAGAATACGAATGTATATACCTATGAAAAGCCCATTACAGCTGAAGAAAGTACTGCTCAGGGGGTAATACATACTTCATTGTATGATGCGATGGAAGATGCTGGGCTTCATACAGCCATGGCCATAGAGTTAGCAAACGTTTTTGCATGGCAAATAGATTTTACCAGAGTTCAACCCGGAGATGAATTCAGAGTGCTTTATAACAAAAAGATTTGTGACGGTCAGTTAATAGCAACTGAAAATGTTAAGGCAGCTGTTCTAACACATAAAGGAAGAGAATATCACGCATACACATTTGAAAAAGGATATTATGACGACGAAGGGAAAACTTTGGAAAGCATGTTCTTAAAATCTCCTGTAGAATTCAGTAGAATTAGTAGTCGATTCAACAAGAGAAGAAGACATCCAATCAAGAAAAGAGTAATTCCTCATCTAGGTACTGATTATGCAGCACCTCACGGAACTCCGATTATAGCTGTGGCCGATGGTACAATTACAAAGTCCTCATATACAGGAGGAAACGGGAAGTATGTAAAGATTCGACACAATTCAACTTACGAGACTCAATATTTACACATGAGTAAAAGAGCTGTAAATGTTGGAGATCACGTAAAACAGGGAGATGTGATAGGCTATGTAGGCAGCACTGGTTTAGCTACAGGTCCTCATGTTTGTTTTAGATTTTGGAAAAATGGACAACAAGTAAACCACCTAAAACAAGACCTTCCAGAGGCTGAACCTCTTGATGAATCTACCTTAGAGAGCTTCCATGAAGTACGAAAAGAATTGAGAAAAAGACTAGATGGAACCACTTTTTCTCCAGAGCTCTAGTAGGCCCGTTCGTTTTTACCTTCCATGTAATTGATAAAGGCCTTATTCACAACTTTATTTCCTCCAGGAGTGGGGTAATCACCTGTAAAGTACCAATCACCTGAATTATGCGGACATGCTTCATGCAATCCTTCTACTGATTGGTAGATAATCTTTACCTTGGCTAGGACATCTGCCGGTTTTAATAGTTGAGAAATTTTATTACTGATTTGTTCGTCTGTGAACGGCGCGTATACTTCCTTAATATAATTCTTTACCTGTTCCTTTGGCAGATTTACTTGGTCTAAACACTTTCTGTAGACCGTCTGCAAAATGTCTTCTTTTCCTGTATCCTTAAGTAAAGAAACGGCAGCTTGAAAAGCAATGAAGTCACCTAGTTTAGCCATATCGATGCCATAACAATCTGGGTATCTGATTTGAGGGGCAGAACTGACAACAACTATTTCTTTAGGACTTAAACGTGCCAACATTCTGAGAATGCTCTTTTTAAGAGTAGTTCCCCTAACGATGGAATCGTCTATGACAACAATGCTGTCTTTGTTCGGAACACATGTTCCGTAGGTAATATCGTAGACATGAGCAACTAGCTCATCTCTTCCATCATCTTGCGTAATAAATGTTCTAAGCTTGGCATCTTTGATCGCTATCTTTTCAACCCGAGGTTTAATTTCCAAAATTCGCATCAAGTCGCTATCTGAGCTTCCCGATGGGAGTTCTTTTATTTTTTGGAGTTTAATTTCATCTAAATAGGTCTCTAATCCCTTCACCATTCCTAGGAATGAGGTTTCTGCAGTATTTGGAATAAAAGAGAAAACTGAATTTCGAAGATCAAAATCAATAGCTTCCAATATGCGTGGAACTACTTTTCTGCCCAGATCCTTTCGTTCTTCATAAATATCTTTATCACTTCCTCGAGAAAAGTAGATGCGTTCGAATGAACAAGCTCTTTTTTCTAGAGGTTCTCTTACTTGAGAGATATTTACTTGCCCATTTTTCTTTATGATAATGGCATGGCCTGGATCTAGCTCTTTGACCTTATCGATATCTACATTAAATGCTGTTTGTATAGCTGGTCTTTCACTGGTAACCACTACGACTTCTTCATCTTCATAGTAGAAGGTAGGACGGATTCCAGAGGGGTCTCTTAGCACGAATGCATCTCCATGTCCCAGAAGTCCTGCCATCGCGTATCCCCCATCCCAATCAGCAGCAGAGCGTGTTAATATATCCTGAATGTCAAGGTTTTGACTAATCTTCTCTGTGATCTGTAAATTTTGATACCCCTGACTTTTGTAGAGTTGAAAAAGTTTTTCATTCTCCTCATCTAGAAAATGGCCAATCTTTTCCATTACGGTTACAGTATCCGTTTTCTCTTTTGGATGTTGTCCTAGCTCCGTGAGTAATCCGAATAATTCGTCAACATTCGTGAGGTTAAAATTCCCAGCTACTACTAGATTTCTGGTTTTCCAATTGTTCTGTCGTAAGAACGGATGACAGTTTTCCACACTGTTTTTACCAAAGGTTCCGTAGCGTAAGTGTCCCAGAAAAAGTTCACCGGTAAATCCGAAGTTTTCTTTAAGCCACTCAGAATCTTTTAGTTGTTCACTAGTGAGATCCATGAACCTTGAATTGACCTTTTCAAAAACGTCTTTGATAGGCGTCTTTTCATTGCTACGTACTCTACTAATATACCTTTTCCCCGGAGGAACATCTAGCTTAATATTAGCCAGACCTGCACCATCCTGCCCTCGATTGTGCTGCTTTTCCATTAGCAAGTACATCTTATTCAGGCCGTAAAAGGCTGTTCCGTATTTTTCCCGGTAAAATTGAAGAGGTTTTTTTAACCTTAATAGTGCTAGACCGCACTCATGCTTTATAGCGTCACTCATGAAGCTTTTCTCGAATTAAAAAGTGCAAATCTACGCTTTTAAATCACTTGTCGGGGTATGGTTTTTATCAGAACGGAGATTTTCATGAGAAAAATCATACAGTTTAGAGCTGTTCTCAGATGTCATTGTGATATCTTTGTGATCATTAAGAATTTTATAACCAATTTGTATGAAAAGAATAGTTACGTTTTTACTACTGTTGCTTGGAATAATATCTTCGGATATATCGGCGCAATCAGTAGCTCGAGAGTGGAATGAGCAGTGTTTGAATGGTGTGAGGAATGATTTTGCAAGACCCACTGTAGTTGCCAGAAATCTTTGGCATTTATCTGCGGCAATGTATGATGCCTGGGCAGCCTATGACCCCATCCCAAGACCTTATTTCTTAGGAGAATCGGTGGGAGACTATTTTATTCCATTTAATGGGGTGTCCATTCCAGGTACACCAGAAGAAATAGAAGCAGCCAGAGAAGAAGCAATTAGTTATGCGGCTTATCGATTTTTGTATCATAGATACAATGATCTGCCTAGCACGAATGAAGTAGCGGTGTTAGCCTCACTAGATCAAATGATGAGTGATTTGGGTTATTCTACCGCTGTGGTTTCTACGGATTATGAGAATGATGGTCCAGCAGCTCTTGGAAACTACATAGCAGAACAGGTAATTGCTTTTGGACTTCAGGATGGATCGTTTGAAGAAGACGGGTATGCCAATCAATATTATGAATCAATTTATTTGACACCTCCTCCGCCAGCGGAGTCAGAGGCATTGGTTACTCAATTCCCTGGAAACCCTACAATGAAGGATCCAAACAGGTGGCAACCTTTGACGTTGATTGTTGCCATTGATCAAGGAGGAAACCCTCTTCCTATTAACACCCCCGACTTTTTAAGTCCAGAATGGGGAAATGTAGTTCCCTTTTCTTTGACAGAAGATGACAAGGTAACCTATGAGAGAGATGGGAATTCTTATCAGGTTTACTGTGATCCAGGTAATCCTCACTTTATGGACGAGACTACACCAGAGAATGGGATTGATGATCCCTATAAATGGGGGAATGCGATGGTAGCTGTTTGGTCAGGTCTTTTAGATCATACTAATGGTATCAATATAGACATTTCTCCAAATGGCATTGGAAATGTAACAGACTATCCAGAAACAAGCTCCATTGCAGATTACAGTACATTTTATGATTTCATAGAAGGCCTAGATTCAAGTCAAGGCTATGATGTGAACCCAGCTACAGGATTGGCTTATGATTCTCAAGTAGTGCCAATGGGCGATTATGGTCGCGTATTGGCTGAGTTTTGGGCAGATGGTCCAGATTCAGAGCTTCCACCAGGACACTGGTTTTCTATTACTAATTATGTGAATGATCATCCTGCACTGGAAAAGAAGTGGAATGGTCAAGGTGAAACACTGGGTGATTTAGAATGGGATATCAAATTGTATTTTGCCATGGGAGGAGCGATGCATGATTGTGCAGTCGCATCATGGGGAATTAAAGGATGGTACGATTATGTTCGACCAATTTCTGCAATTCGGTATATGGGAGATGAAGGTCAAAGTACAGATGAGACCTTACCTAGCTATAGTCCATCAGGGTTACCACTTATTGATGGATTTATAGAACTTGTCGATGTTGGTGATCCTCTGGTAGGAGTAGGTCAAGAACATTTAAATAAGATCAAGTTAAAGTCTTGGAAGGGACCAGACTATTTGGATCAGCTAGATTTAGCAGGAAATGTAAAAGATGGAATATTGGATAGTTTGATAGCGGGAGTTGATTGGATTTTGGCAGAAAACTGGTGGCCATATCAGCGACCAAGTTTTGTAACGCCTCCATTTGCAGGATATGTTTCAGGCCATTCTACTTTTTCAAGAGCAGCGGCAGAAGTGCTGGCTTTGATCACAGGAGATGAGTACTTCCCTGGAGGAATGGGAGTTTTTGATGCACCACAGGATAATTTCCTTGTTTTTGAACAAGGACCAAGTGTTGATATTCAATTGCAATGGGCAAAATATAAAGATGCCTCGGATCAATGTAGTTTGTCGAGAATTTTTGGAGGAATTCACCCACCAATAGATGATATTCCAGGAAGAAAAATAGGAGAGAAGATAGGACAGAGAGTGTATGATTTGGTAACTTATATTGCCAATCCAGCAGAACCAAGAGTAATTCTTAGTTCGGTGAGTACTGATATGATTAACGATGCTTATGCAGGAACAGATCTCACTATTGAAGTGAATTATAATCAACCGATGGATCTGACATCAACTCCAACTATCACCTTTAATCAGGATTTGAGTGTAACACTGACAGAGCTTTCGGGTGTTTGGACTTCAGATGATACATTTCTTTGGACATTTTCGACTCAAGATGCTGGTGTTATGAATATGGATATTCAGGCAGAAATTGGCGGAGCAATGGACTTGGATGGAGATGTTCAAGAACTGTTCACCTTGTCAAATTCATTTATAATAGACACAGAGAATCCAAGTGTCTCTTCAGCATTTTTTGGAAGTAATATCAATGAATCACTAGTAGGTACAACCGTGAACTTACTAATTTCATTCAGCGAAGATGTAGAAGAGGCGGTACCTTCATTGGTATTTACAAATGACGATCCTACAGTAAATAGTTTGAGTTTACAAATCGGAGACTCCGAATGGTTGAGTGACGCTCAGTATTCAATAGGTTATTTAGTGATAGATGCTGATGAAGAGCTATATGATATGCAGCTAGAGGTGGATAACATCACAGATTTAGCAGGGAATAGCATTGAGGTAGTGTCTCAACAGTTAGGTTCATATTTAGATACAAGAGCAGCCGAATTAGTTTCAGTTGCAGGATCAATAGGAATGGTGAATGAGAGTACAGTAGGAAGTGAAGGCTTTTCTATCGCAGTCACTTATGATGAGGCATTGGAGGATTTGAGTGCTCCAGTCTTAAGTTTTCCATTGGAGAGTCCAGATGGGAATGTTGTTTTAAACGAAACGATGAGTGGCTTTACAGCACCAGAGACCTACACGTTTGTATTTGATGTATTGGACAATGATGCCGAGATTGACAATATTGATGTATCAGTAGCAGGCATTTCGGATGTAGCAGGAAATCCAAGTGGAGATATCGCAGAAATGGATTTATTTTCAATAGATACCAAAGCTCCATCGGTTCAAAATGTGACACTAAGTTCAACAGAAGTATCAGATGCGGAAACAGGAGATCAGTTTACAGCTACGATAGAATTTGATGAATTGATGGATGAGAACACTCCAGTTCAATTAACATTTGATCCTTCTCAGCCATTGTCTTTGACTTCGAGCACAGATTCACAATGGTTGACAGGACAGATATATCAATCGGCTTTTGATATTTCAGATGAAGAAGAAGAATCACTTTTAAGTTTGCTCTTGGAATCAGCTACTGATGTAGCAGGAAATGAGATAGTAGCCTATGGGCAGTTAGATGCAGTTACGTTGGACAATAAGAATCCAGAAGGATTTGTGACAGCCAATACGTATGACATTACGAATGCTAATTCAGGAGTAGATGGGTTTCAGTTGATTGTTTTGTTTGATGAAGAAGTGAGTACGGATGTAATTCCTGAGATCAGTTTCCCAGTTGAAGATCCAAGTGCGAGCATCACATTGAACGCTGGTAGCTCAGGTTGGTTTGGCTCAGCATATAGGTTCAATTTCGATGTATCCAATGACCTAACCCCTTTGGCTTACACTGACATGAATGTCTCCAATGCAGAGGATTTAATAGGAAATAGTATGACTATGATCAATTTGATTGATTACTTCAGTATTCAACTGGACACATTCTTAGTAGTGAATGAGCTGTCATTTAATGAGTTAAAGGTGTTTCCAAACCCAGTAACAAAAGGAGAGCTATTTACCGTAGAGATGGATCAGATAGCATCGTATAAAGTAGAGATGTATGATCAGTTGGGAAGAAAAGTGGAAGTTCATACCGCAGTGATTGCTAATGACAAACTAGAGGTTTCTACGTTAGGATTAGCTTCAGGGAAGTATTTTATCAAGTTAAAAGGAGAAGATTCTGAATCAGTATTGCGAATAGAAGTACTGAACTAGTTTTTTCTACATAAAATTTATGAAAGCCGCGTCTCTTTTGAGGATGCGGCTTTTTCGTTTTTATGATTGATTGGTCTCATCAGGAGTTCAAACTATGCACTTTAGTGCATTTCGCTTTAGCCTCTAAAAATGACCACTTGCCATTTTTGCATAGATTTCACGTAAATCAAAAATCTAAAACCGTAAATAGTGATAGTCAATCATATAAATACGACTTTTAGTCATGATAAAACCTATGGTACTTTCAGTCCATAGTGGTTTAGTTCATCGATACATTTTCAGTTTAGCTTGAGCAGTTGTTAATTAACCAATTGAACTTGGTCAAATAAAGCCAATAAGGAATATTAAGATCATAACAGATTCATCTGATCTAATTGGTTAGTACTGACAACAAAAAAGCCGTTCTAGCTATGCTAGAACGGCTTTAAATTAACCGACTAAAATCGTTTATTCTTATTTGGGTATCTGAAATTTACTCCTTGATTAGTCTAAAACTCTGATTAATCTCGCTTGAAGTTATCTTTCCGATATAAAGTCCTTTTGATAAATTAGGAAGAACCACAGTAGAAACTCCGTTTCCAATGTTTTTGTTGAAAACAACCTGACCTGTGCCGTTATAAATAACAAGGTCATACGATTGGCTCAATCCACTAATGGTCAATTCACTTTGAACAACAGTAGGGTATATCAATGCGTTGATTCCATCTACCTCACCTATTCCAATGAATTGATCTTTTATTACAGGTAAGAAATCATCACTTACATCGAAACACTCATTTGAGGTTACAGAAGAAATTAAATTTCCAGATGTTACTGTAAGAGTTCCTGAGTAGCTTACTCCATAAACTCGGCATGTGCCAGGAGTTTCATCTTCAAAATCGTATGTGTCGTCAGTAGTACCTATGATGACATCACTTGAACTAGTTATAACATAAGTATAAGACAGTGCGGAAGAGGATGTATTTCCGAAGGTAACAGCATCAGCAGTACCATCTCCAACAATTACAGTTATAGAGTCTTCGCTTCCATCAACAGTTACTGCATCGGCAGAAGCATTTTCTCTATTCACTTCGATAGAGTTTGAAAGGTTAAAGCATCCGGTGATATCTCCGGTGTTAGTTACTCCTTCTAGGTCTACATCATCTTCATAAGATAAGTGCCAGATTAAGCAAACCCCTACACCAGCTCCGTCGAATTCAAAAGAGGATTCAATTTGCGTAGCTATAATTTCCAAATCTGTATCAGTGATTACAAACAAAGAGTTGGTTCCAGCTACATCAGTGAATGATACATTAACCTCATCTGGATTATCATCTCCAACACAGAAAGTGGTTGGATCTGTGGTTGAAATTTCACCTCCTTGTGGGCTGTTTCTCACGATTTCAATTGAATTTGAAAGATCAAAACATCCTGTGATGTCACCAGTGTTGGTTACTCCTGTTAAATCCACATCATCTTCGTGAGATAAATGCCAAATCAAGCAAGTACCAGCTCCAGCACCTTCAAAGTTAAATTGAGTCTCTGTTTGAGTATTGATAATGTCTAGGTTCGTATCCGTAATCACGAACAGACTATTTGTTCCGCTTACGTTAGTGAATGATACATTCACGATATCATCCTCACCATTTCCTGCACAAATCACTGTTGGGTCTTCTGTAGAAATGATTCCACCATTAGCTAAACAATCACAATCAACACCAACTCTTCTATTAATAGTGATTGAGTTAGAAAGATCAAAACATCCGTTTAAATCACCAGCATTTGAAACGCCTACGTCAACACCATCTTCATAAGATAGATGCCAAATCAAACAAATTCCTTCTCCAGCTCCTTCAAAGTTGAACATGTTAGATGTTTGAGTGTCAATAATGTTTAGGTCTTCATCAGTAATTACGAATAAGCTGTTTGTTCCATCAGCGCCTTCAAAGTCAACAGTTACATTATCATCTTCTCCATCACCTGCACAGATAGTTGTAAAGTCATCTGTAGAGATCACACCACCCGTAGGTTGATTTCTAGTAACAGCGATTGGGTTAGAAAGATTGTGACATCCTATAATGTCCTCAGTGTTTGTTACGTCAGTTAGATCTACATCATCTTCATAAGACAAATGCCAGATCAGGCAAACACCAGCACCAGCTCCTTCAAAATCAAATACATTTTCTTCTTGAGTACCTAGTATGTTTAAGCTTTCATCTGTAATTACCCATAAACCATTCGGCCCAACTTCTCCTGCTAAAGCAACTGTAATTGGATCAGCTTCTCCGTCTCCTGCGCATATTGTGGTCGGATCTTCAGTAGAGATATCTCCACCATTAGGTGCTTTTCTTACAACTGAGATAGAGTTAGAAAGTGCGAAGCATCCTGAAAGCATTCCAGCGTTTGTAATGTCAAGACTAACATTGTCTTCGTATGACAAGTGCCAAATTAGACAAGTACCTTCACCAGCTCCCTCAAAGTTGAACTCATTTCCTTCCTGAGTGTCTAAGATATCCAGAGTTTCATTTGTTAAAACGAAAATGCCATTGGTACCCTCATTTCCTGCTAGCTCCACAGTAACTATATCATCTTCGCCATCAGAAGTACAAACTTCGATAGGATCAGAAGTAGAGATTGTTCCAGCAGTTGGAGCCGCTGTTCTATTAATGGTAATTGAGTTAGAAAGATCAAAACACCCTGTAATATCATTGGTATTTGTCACGACATCAAAATCGATGGCCTCATCATGAGACAGGTGCCAAATTAGACAAACTCCCTCTCCAGCACCATCAAAGTTGAATGTTGCATCTGTCTGAGTATCTATAATCTCCAAAGACTCGTCAGTAATAACAAATATGCTGTTGGTTCCGCTTGTTCCAACGAACGAAACGGTTACGTTATCTGCTGTTCCGTCACCTACGCATACATCTGTATCGTCTTCAGTAGAGATAGTTCCACCATTTGCTAAGCAATCGCAATCCTCGCCTACTTTTCTTGTAATAGCGATGGAATTAGAAAGATCAAAACATCCTGTGATATCTCCTGCATTTGTTACACCTTCTAAGTCTACGTCATCCTCGTACGACATATGCCAAATGAGACAAACCCCTTCTCCAGCTGCATCAAAATCAAATGTAGATTCAGTTTGAGTTTGAATGATTTCTAAAGCCTCATCTGTAACAACAAAAATACTGTTAGCCCCATTTACATTTTCCACTGTTACTTCTACTGGGTCGGCGACACCGTCGTCAGCACAAATAGTGGTCAGATTTTCTGTAGTAATAGTTCCACCATTTGGAGTTTTTCTGATAATTTCAATAGAATTAGAAAGATCATGACAACCTGTAATGTCAGCAGTATTGGTTACTCCTTCTAAATCCACATCATCTTCATAAGATAAATGCCATACAAGACAAGTTCCTTCAGGAGTCCCTTCGAAATTCAATGTGCTTTCAACAGAAGTAGCTAGAATATTGGAATCTGTATCAGTAATGACGAATATGCCATTTGTTCCTTCCACTCCTTCAAAATCAACGACTACTAAATCTGGTTGTCCATCGTTCGTGCAAACTTCAGTAGGACTTTCAGTAGAAATATCTCCACCGTTCGGCTGATTTCTAGTAATTGCAATAGAGTTTGATGCAGAAAAGCATCCTGTTATGTCGTCACCATTAGTGATCTCTTCAATATTTGTATCGTCTTCATATGAAACGTGCCAGATAAAACAAACACCTGGTCCAGCTCCATCGAAATCAAATTCAGTTTCAGTTTGAGTTCCTAAAATGTTTAACTCTGCATCAGTGATTGCGAATAGGCTGTTTGGCCCTGAAGCACCCTCAAGAACAACAGTGATAAGATCTGGTTCACCATCTCCAGTGCAAACAGTGGTATTGTCAGTAGTAGAGATAGTCCCTCCTTGAGGAGCTGTTCTTACTATTTCAATAGAATTAGACAGGTCATGACAACCTGTAATGTCAGCAGTATTAGTTACTCCTTCTAGATCTACGTCATCTTCATAAGATAAATGCCAAATAAGACATGTTCCTGAAGGTGTTCCTTCAAAATCGAACTCGTTGTCTGTTTGAGTATCTAAAATATCCAGAGCCTCATTAGTAACTACAAATAAGCTGTTTGTTCCTTCTACGTCTTCAAAATCTACAAAGACAAGATCTTCATTTTCATCACTTGTGCATAGCTCTGTATCGTCACCAGTGCTAATGAACCCTCCATCAGGATTGTTTCTAGTAATAGTAATAGAGTTAGAAAGAGAAAAGCATCCCGCCAAGTCATCAGCACTTGTAATATTTAGGTCTACATCATTTTCATAAGATAAATGCCAAATAAGACATACTCCAGGTCCGGCTTCTCCAAATTGGAATACATTATCTTCTTGAACAGCTATAATGTTTAACTCTTCATCTGTGATTATAAAAGTCTCATTTCCTCCTATCACGCCTTCAGTATCTACAGTTACTTGTCCACTATTTTCGTCCGCTAGACAAACTATAGTTACGTCGGTTGTAGAAATAATTCCTCCATCAGGGTTGTTTCTAGTAACAGCTATTGAGTTAGAAAGAGAAAAGCATCCAGTCAAATCATTTGCATTTTCTACGTCTAAGTCAACGTCATCATCGTAAGATAAGTGCCAAATAAGACAGATTCCATCACCAGCCCCTTCAAAATTAAAAAGACTCTCCGTTTGAGTGTCAAGAATATTTGCATCCTCGTCTGTAAGAACGAAAATACTGTTTGTTCCAGTATTTCCACTTAACTCCACAATAACAAGATCATCCGATCCGTCCCCAGTGCATACCGTAGTCTCACTTTCAGTAGAGATTTCGCCAGCTGAAGTGTTCTCACATCCAAATGTTGCTGCGCCAACAGACCAACTAGAAATACTATCTGAAACACCATCCCAAGAAACAGACATTCCTGCATCAGGGGCATTTAAGAAGCTACCGTCTAGCCAAATACCAGCCTCTTCCGCAACAGAAGATCTCATATGACCGTGACTTCCCCATTCAACATAGTCCAAAATTGAAGCTGAACTACCAAAACTTGAATCGATGTACAAACCAAGTTCATTATCTGCTAAATTGTCTACATCAGTAAAATGCCCAGAGACTACCAAGAAAGCACCTGGTTCTAGCATAAGCGCACCACTCTCAATAGTAAGAGAGGAAAGAGCCTTATAATCAGGCCATGTGCACAGTCGATAAGAAGACACGTCTACAGCAGACGGCCCAGTGTTTTTTATCTCAACCCTATCGATATCAGGTTGAAATTCATTGATGACAATCTGCGAGTGTGTCCCCAAAGCAAAAGCCAGCAAAAGCGTTAGAATATTAAATGTTTTCATGCGAGATTAATTAATTTTATTGAAATGCAAATATGTCCGTAACTTATCACGAAAACATATTGCCTTGATTGAAAATTTAACACAAACTTGTGTTAAATTTTTGAGACTACAATCTAATTTTTACTTTAAGGCCTTGGAAAACTCCTTTATTCGCTGTTCTTCGGACTTTTTACAAATGAGTAAGGTGCCATTAGATTCCACTATTATATAGTCCGTTAGACCTTGAATTATCGCTTTTTTAACATTTTTTAGTTTAACGACATTGCCAGAGGCCTCAAAAAAAGCCAGAGACAACTCATTATGAGCGTTTTGTTGCTCATCTTTAGGCAAGTGCTGATAAACAGACCCCCATGTGCCTAGATCGCTCCAGCCAAAGTCCGACAATACGACACGCACATTGTTTGCTTTTTCTAGAATTCCGTAGTCAATGGAAATGTTTTGGCATTTAGGATAAATGTCCTTTATCGTTTGTGCTTCTTCACTTGTGCCAAATGATTCACGATGTTCCGCAAAGAGGTCGTAGACATCTGGTAATAACGATTGAAATGCAGATTGAATCGTGCGAAGAGACCAAACAAATATGCCGGCATTCCAGAAAAACTCACCACTATCTAAAAATTTCTGGGCCAATTCGAGTGTGGGCTTTTCGGTAAATGTTTTTACCTCCCTTACGTTTTTGTGTCCCAAAAATGGATGTTCTTCAAACTGTATATAACCATAACCAGTATTCGGATGTGAAGGTTTTATGCCAATTGTAATTAAATTGTCACCGTTCTCAGCAACTTCAATTGCCGTTTGAATATCTTCTATAAATTTAGATTCGTTAGTGATTAGTTGGTCTGCTGATAGCACGACTATATTCGCATCCTCGCACCTGCTTTGGATCCAGAAGTTTGCATACGCCAAGCAAGGGGCAGTATTTCTCATATGTGGTTCACACAAGACCTGATCTTCCTGTATTTCCGGAAGATTTTTCTGTACAAGGTCCTTGTACCTCTCATTAGTGACGATTAACACATTCTCTGCGTTGCAAATGGGTAGAATTCTCTCAAAAGTCATGCGAATCAGAGTTTTCCCGATTCCTAATACATCATGGAATTGTTTGGGTAGTTCTGGAGTACTCATTGGCCAGAATCTGCTTCCAATACCACCAGCCATAATAACGCAGTAAGTGTTTTTTTTAGGTTTCAACTATTTTTCGATTTAAACGTCAAGGCAAAAGTAACGCAACATTTGTTATTTGGGTATTATCTTCTCGACTTTAGTGGTAGGCTGAAAAAGATACCTTTTACCTGTTTTGTGGTGTTCGCATAGGATTCTCTTTCTTAGTTTTTTAAGGATTGTAAACCCACCTCTTTGGTGGTAAGTGAATTTTTCTCCAGTTTGAAGTTCTGAAACATAATTAGATGAACTACTAACAGAATCGTAAGATTGAAGAGCTTTGAACAACCGTTCATCAGTACAAGAAGATGCTTTTGGATTCTGAACATATGTGGAGAGAGCGTCAACTATTTTTTCTGGGAAAATCTGTTGATCTATAAATTTTGTGAGTAGTCCACTGAATTCAGATTTCCACTCCTTACCATGAGGTTTTACTTTATTTGAATATTTTTCCCATGTTTTAAAATGTGCCAATTCATGAAGCAAGGTAATCAGGAAGGCGTATGGATTGAGATCATTGTTGATGCTTATGCGGCATTCTCCAGTCTTAATATTGACTCTGAAATCTCCAAGTTTGGATTTGCGAGGACGTGAGATAACTAACGTTCCTGAAAATTGAACTAAAATTGGTTCAAGTATTCCTAATGAATTAGATGGGATAAACGGGTTTAAATTACTCTTCATCCAAAGTAACACAGGCATTCATTGGTTCTACTTGATCCCATGTAGGACAGGACATACATTTGTTTTTCTTTTTGAATATTTTGCAACTAGACATAGACATTGCAATGCACGCAAAACAGATATAAACCAAGATCTTTTTCATACATCAAACTTATAGGATGCAAATGTACTTACGAAATAATGGACAATCTTATTGTAAAAATGCTTGGAGTTTAGTTGATCTAACACTGCCTATATATCTATTTTAGCGCCGAGTGAATATATTAACCACCATAGGAGAATATGCCCTACTGATTTCAAGGATGTTTGGTAAACCTGAAAAATTCAAGGTTTACCGGAAACAGCTTATTTATGAAATTGATAAGATAGGTGTGCAGTCAATAGGAATTGTGGCGCTTCTTTCAATTTTTATGGGTGGAGTAATTACGTTGCAGACGGCTTCAAATATCGATAGCGCTTGGATTCCTGCATATACTATTGGATTTGCTGCTAGACAGAGCGTTATTTTAGAATTCAGCCCTACACTTATTTCATTAATTCTAGCGGGGAAAGTAGGTTCAAATATTGCCTCTGAAATTGGCACTATGCGTATCACAGAGCAGATTGATGCGTTGGATATTATGGGAGTCAATTCTGCAAGTTATTTAATTCTCCCTAAAGTACTGGCAGCCCTCTTCATATTCCCTTTTTTAATTGTGATAAGTATGGTTTTGGCCATGATGGCTGGAGGTTTTTTTGGTTCAGCAGCAGGATTAATTACCGTGGTTGATTATGTCTATGGCATACAATTCGACTTCAGAGTATTTTCGGTTGTCTATGCCCTTATTAAAACAGTTGTTTTTGCGTTTTTAATTACCACAGTGAGTGCTTATTTTGGGTACAACACGAAGGGAGGAGCACTTCAGGTGGGTGAATCGAGTACAAAAGCAGTCGTCTTTAGTAGTATTTATATCCTTGTGGCAAATTATTTCCTAACTCAGTTACTGTTATTATGATAGAAGTTAAAGGGGTCCATAAGAGTTTTAAGGATAAACATGTGCTGAAAGATGTATCTATCACTTTTGAGCAAGGTAAAGTGAACTTTATCATCGGGAGAAGTGGTTCTGGTAAATCAGTTCTTACTAAATGCATCGTCGGATTGCTCGAAGTGGACGAAGGAAATGTTCTTTATGACGGAGTATCGTTTTCGCAAATGAACATATTGGATAAACAATTTATTCGCAAACGAATTGGAATGCTTTTTCAGGGGAGTGCATTATTTGATAGCTTAACAGTTTTGCAGAATGTGATGTTTCCTCTGGATATGTTTACTGAGATGACCCTTGATGAGAAAAGAGACCGAGCGATTGAGACTCTTGACCGGGTAGAATTGGCAAGTGCCATCGATTTATATCCTGCTAGTTTAAGTGGAGGGATGATGAAACGAGTGGGAATAGCTAGAGCTCTTTCAATGAACCCAAAATTTTTATTTTGTGATGAGCCGAATAGTGGATTAGATCCACAGACCGCGATTATCATAGATAATCTCATAAAAGACTTGACATATGAATTAAACATGACTACAGTAGTAGTTAGTCATGATTTAAACAGTGTATTGGAAATAGGGGACAAAATTAATTTTATTCACGAGGGAAAAGTTGAGTGGAAGGGTGATAGAAAAGAAATATTGGAGGCTGAGGTGGAAAGCCTTAACAGCTTTGTTTTTGCTTCAAGTTTGATGAAAAGATTGAAATAAAAAAACCGCTTGGATTTCCCAAGCGGTTAGATTTAGCAAAATCTATAAAGCTTTAATAAAGCACTAATTGACAAAAATCTTGCTTAATCTTCTTAATAATTCTAAAAGCAAAGCGAAAGTAAAAGTTCATATCCATCTAGGCGGAATAAACTTTACGAACGCAGAAAATCTTTTATAAGCGCAGAAAAATGAGGACCCAATAATAAAAACAATAGCATAGAGTGTTGAATAACACTTTAAGTTTTGTTTAATTTGCACTCTTAAATAAATCAGTAAACAAATAAAAAATGTCTGAAATTCATTCAAAAGTAACAGCTATCATCGTTGATAAACTAGGAGTTGACGAATCTGAAGTAACAAATGAAGCAAGTTTTACTAACGATCTAGGAGCTGATTCACTGGACACAGTAGAATTAATAATGGAGTTCGAAAAGGAATTTAACATCGCTATTCCTGACGATCAAGCTGAGAAAATCGGTACTGTAGGTCAAGCTGTTGATTACATATCGAATAACGCAAAATAAATATTAAGAAATTAAAAAAGGTTCATGGAGTTAAAAAGAGTAGTAGTAACTGGTCTAGGTGCCCTAACTCCGATTGGAAATGATATTTCCTCATATTGGGAGTCATTGTCAAACGGTGTGAGCGGTGCCGCTCCTATAACTAATTTTGACGCCAGCAAGTTTAAAACCCAATTTGCCTGTGAGGTAAAAGGGTTTGATGCTGCTGATTACTTTGGTAGAAAAGAACTGAGAAAACTAGACAGGTTTTCAATGTTCGCCATTGTAGCTTCTGACCAAGCGATTGCCGATAGTGGTCTCGACTTCGAGACTATCGATAGGTTTAGGGCAGGAGTTATTTGGGGTTCTGGTATTGGTGGTCTTAGAACATTCCAAGAGCAATGTATCGAGTTTGCTCATGGAGACGGCACACCACGCTTCAATCCATTCTTTATCCCTAAGATGATTGTTGATATTGCTTCTGGGCATATAAGCATCAAGCATGGTCTTATGGGACCTAATTATGCCACAGTTTCAGCTTGTGCTTCCGCTACGAATGCGATCATGGATTCCTTTGATCAAATTCGGTTGGGAAAAGCTGATATTTTTATAACTGGTGGCTCAGAAGCGGCAGTGACGGAGGCAGGAATAGGAGGATTTAATGCACTGAAAGCCCTTTCTCAAAATAATGAGAACTATCAAACAGCATCTCGTCCTTTTGATGCAACCAGAGATGGTTTTGTATTGGGAGAAGGTGCTGGAGCTCTTGTGCTTGAGGAATATGAGCATGCAAAAGCGCGTGGAGCTAAAATCTATTGTGAAATAATAGGTGGAGGTGCAACGGGAGACGCATATCACATGACTGCGCCTCATCCGGAAGGAGTGGCTGTAGTCAAAGTAATGGAGAATGCACTAAATGATGCAGGGATTGACTGCTCTGAAATTGACTATGTAAATGTCCACGGAACCTCCACTCCATTAGGAGATATTGCAGAGACCAAGGCCATTTTGAAGGTATTTGGGGAACACGCCTATAAGTTGAATATTTCTTCAACTAAATCGATGACTGGTCACCTTTTAGGAGCGGCTGGAGCGATAGAAGCCATAGCTTGTATTAAGGCAATTGAGCATCAAGTAGCCCCTCCTACTATTAACCATTCTAATGTGGATCCAGAATTGGACAACAAGCTGAATTTCACGCTTAATAAGGCCGAAAAACGCACGATTAATACTGCGCTGAGTAATACCTTCGGCTTTGGAGGACACAATACTTCAGCTATTTTCAGAAAGTTATAATTGGAGATTGCAAGGCTTTTTAAGAAACTAACAGGGGAGGACAAGTCCATAAAGTCATATATTAAAAAGGCTTTTGGAGTTTCTCCAAAATGCATGGATTTCTACAGAACAGCATTTACGCATAGTTCCATCTTACCCAGAAGTACCGAACATATTGAGAGCAATGAGCGCTTAGAATTTTTGGGGGATGCTATTTTAGACTCCGTAATCGCTTATTATCTCTTCAAGAATAACCCTCAATTATCTGAGGGAGAGCTAACCAAATTAAAGTCGAAACTAGTAAGTAGAAAGAATTTGAATACGATTGCTTATGAGATGGGGATGGAATCTCATCTAAAATATTCAATCAATTCTGACACCAAGAGTACTTCCATCCTAGGAAATGCGCTAGAGGCTATGATTGGAGCCATTTATCTGGATCTCGGCTATAGAAAAGCAGAAGCGGCCACCTTGTACCTGCTCAAGGGAGTGGATACTGATAAAGTGCTTTATGAACAGAAAGATTACAAAAGCTTATTGCATGAGTGGGGTCAACAAGTGAAAAAAGAAGTACTTTTTCGGACGATTAGTGAGTTAAAAATTGGTGGTAGAAGTGAGTACGAAGTAGAGGTATTGGTCTCTGGGGAGAATCTAGGACGAGCGAAGGCCTCATCAAAGAAAAAAGCCCAGCAGTTGGCTGCCAAGCAAGCTTATTCGAATCTGAATTTGTAGGCTAATGGCTTATTTAAGCTTAGAAGTAGAAATAGATTATGACTTTCAGGTAATAGCAATTAGCTGTAACCAGAGAGCGCACACTTTGTGCTGGGCTATCAATAAAGCGTTGGGTTCAGAACTAAGTTTAGCGGATAATTATGTGTTACACCAAAAGAAGCTATTGGTTGAATTTAAGAGATATGTATCTGAAGAGGAGGGTTTTTACTTCACCCTGCTTTGCAATAAAAATCAGAATCAACGGTTAATTCCTGAGCTTTCTACAGTAGATTATTTTATTAAAATCTATGATGATGATTCACCATATTCAATGGAAGAGATGGTAAGCTCGTTAAGGCGGCTGCGCTTAGTTCAGGCAGTTTATAATATTGATATAAAAAGACTAAAATCAAAACAAGCGTTTATTTTTGACTAATATGAAAAAGACGAAAATTGTAGCTACCCTAGGACCGGCCTCATCAAGCGCTGAGGTGCTCGAAAAAATGATGAAAGCGGGTATGAACGTAGCAAGACTTAATTTTTCGCATGGAGAGCATGAGGAATATGGGAAAGTCATCGGCATCTTAAGAGAGTTGGATAGAAAAATGGGTACGCATACCGCTATTCTAGCGGATCTTCAGGGTCCTAAGATTAGAACAGATGTTATGTCTGGAGAAGGTGCCATGCTTGAATCTGGAGGAGAAGTTGAAATCAGCACGAAAAAGGTAGAAGGAACTTCTAAGCGGTTTAGTACAAATTACCAGAACTTTGCTAAGGATGTCAACGATGGAGAAAAGATACTTTTAGATGATGGTAAGATTCACTTAGAAGTTAAATCAACCAATAAAAAGGACTTAGTAGTTGCTTCAATAACTCATGGAGGTCTTTTAAAGTCAAGAAAAGGGATTAATCTGCCGAATACGGCTATTTCTTTACCATGTCTTACCGAGAAAGATTTGGTTGATTTGGATTATGCGCTTAGTCAGAATGTTGATTGGATAGGGTTGTCTTTTGTACGAAATGCTCAAGATATTCGTGAACTACGGAAAATCATCGACAAGCAGGGAAAGCACTCTCGAATAGTGGCTAAGATTGAAAAACCAGAAGCGATTACGGACATAAAAAACATCATTAAGGAAACTGATGCTGTAATGGTTGCTAGAGGCGATTTGGGAGTGGAAATTCCTATGCAGAATGTGCCGTTGATTCAGAAGATGCTAGCTAAGAAATGCATTAAATCG
The DNA here is from genome assembly GCA_965224545.1 of Flavobacteriales bacterium. Lineage (GTDB taxonomy): Bacteria > Bacteroidota > Bacteroidia > Flavobacteriales_D > Sanyastnellaceae > ASP10-05a. Next base: position 749,712 of record CBDCZM010000002.1, read on the forward strand.
GGTAAGCCTTGTATTGTAGCTACTCAAATGATGGAGAGCATGATAGATAACATTACTCCAACTCGTGCTGAGGTAAATGATGTGGCCAATGCTGTAATGGATGGAGCTGATGCTGTAATGCTTAGTGGAGAAACGAGTGTTGGAAAGCATCCTGAATTAGTAATAGAGGCGATGAATAGCATTGTTCTTCAAGCAGAAACTCATGAAGACATTTATAATCACGAGGAAGCACCTGTGAAAAGTTTGGAAGCTCGATTTATTACGGATTCAGTCTGTTATAATGCATGTCGACTGGCTAAGAGAGCAGATGCCCAGGCGATAATTACAATGTCACATAGTGGTTATACTGGATTTAAGGTAGCATCTCAACGCCCAAATTCTGATATCTATGTGTTTACCGGAAACAAGAAGATTTTGTCATTAATGAGTCTTGTTTGGGGTGTCACAGCCTTTTATTACAATAAAATGGTCAGTACGGATCATACAATTGCTGACATCAAATACATACTTAAGAAAGCCGGCTTTATTCAGGAAGGTGATTTCATTATTAACATTGCCAGTATGCCGATTGCCGAAATGGGAATGTCAAACATGGTAAAATTAAGTAAAGCTTAGATCAGAAGAGGAAGTTATAGACTTCTTCCTCTTTAATGCTATTCGTTTTACTTCCAAGCTAATGAAGCTCTTCTATTCAATTGATGTTGATTGGCAGAGCATTTGGCTCCATTTGTACATGGATTGGTAAGACTATTCTCACCAGACCAGCTGATTTCAAGCCTGCTTGTATCAATTCCTTTTGCCGCTAAATAAGCAAGTGTTGAGTTTGCTCTTCTCTCAGATAATACATCATTATAAGTATTGCTTCCTCTCGAATCTGTGTGTGCATGAATCACCACGGATTTGTTGTTAGACAGCATTTTAGCAGCTAGGGCATCTAGAATCGTTCTAGCGTCCTCTCTGATATTATCCTTGTCGAAATTGAAGTAGATGATGTCCAATCCAAGATCAGCCAATGCTTCGTCTTCAGACCCTGTTTCAGAGCTGTTTTCAGCCACAGAAGATTCGTTTGATGGTTGTCCATCATTGGATACTGGTGGTGTATCAGATGAGCTTACAGTAGATCTTGTGGATTCACTAATATCTCCGGCTAGAGCAAATGTTGCTCTTCTATTCAGCTGGTGAGCATCCTCATCGCATTTTATGTTATCTGTGCACTCATTGGCTAACTGATCTTCTCCAAACCAGCTTAGACTTAGTCTACCATCTTGAACACCTCTTTGGCTGAGGTATGTTCTAACGCTGGCTGCCCTATTCTCAGATAAGAAATCGTTATAAACGTTGGTACCTCTAGTATCTGTATGCGCATTTACATACATAGACACTTCAGGGTTTGCAATTAGTATAGCTGCGATCTCATCTAGGGTGTTTCTAGCATCTTTTCTAATGCTCGATTTATCAAAGTCAAAATAGATATTTTCTATTCTCTTCACCTCTAGAACCTCTTTCAGCTCTGCTTTTGAGTTAAGAACGTAATCCTCTATGTTCTCAATAGTTAATGGTTCTACTGCAGAAACCTTATCTTCTGCAACTGCAGCTGTTGCTTCTGTCATTGCAGCCTCTATTGCTGCGTTATTTGCAGGAAGGTCTTCAATTCCAAGCGCTTTTCGCTCTATATCAGATAGATTTGTGGTTTTTGCGGGATCATTAGCATAGGTAGCTAACCAATCCTTGGCTGAAATCTTGGCTAAATCGGAGTTTTGGAGTGCTTCAAGCTCCAAACGCTCTTCCTCGCTTAGATTTTCATCCTCTAATTTCTTTTCTACCCATTCTAGGGCTGTCATATTGGAATAACCCAATAACATGTCATCATCCAAGAATCCGAGCGCTTTTCGCTCTACAGCGGATAGATCTTTTGCTTTTTCTTCATCGTTTGCATAAGTGCCAAGCCAATCGGTTGCGGTTATTTCGCCTAAATCAGAATCTTTGAGTGCTTCAAGCTCTAGTCGTTCTTCTTCAGTAAGATTTTCGTCTTCTAATGCCATATTTACCCACTCTAGTGCAGTCATGTCTTGTAACTCGAGATCCATAAGATCTGATTTCCATAGATCTGCTTCCATAAGGTCATTTTCGTCTGGATTTATCTCTGCAAGGGCTGATGTGTCGTCAATTTCAAGTGGGTTGGCGAATATTTGGCTAATTAATAGCTGTTCCAGTTCAGTATTTTCAACGGATTCACCGTTTTCAAGAGAATATGACTCATCATCATCGTTTAATTGATATAAGTCATTATTCAATTCAATATCGTTTCCATCAAGGTTTCTAGACAAAAAGTCCATCATCTCGATGTTTGTAAGCGTGTCTCCTTGTTCTGAAACAAACTTACCATCTTCTCCAAATCGCTTATATAGAGCGTCATTGATCTCTATCTCATTTCCATCATCGTAAACGTTTACGGCTAGTCTTTCGTGTATGGTAAAGATTCCTAGGTTTTCATATTCTTCTGCAATTACCTCTTCTACGGTTTTTACAGCTATTATTTCCTCGACATCTTCTTTTTGATACGCCAGCTCGTAGGTAGCCCCAGGTTCAACATCGAATTCGAACTCACCATTTTCATCAAGAATAAGGGTTTGTTCTTCACCAGTGTCTAAGTTTCTCACAATCAGCTTGTTTCCTGCGAGAGATTTGTCTGGCAGTGAGGATTCTATACGCCCAGCGTATATCTTATTCATCAAATTGTTGATTTCAAAGTAGAAAATATCATCTGAATATCCTTTATCTCTATTTGAACAAAAATATCCGGATCGATCAATCTCTTCAAACATGAAACTAAAGTCATCTTTGGGAGAATTAATTGGATAACCGATGTTTTCCGGAATAGTAGTCTTAAGGGAATCTAAATCGATTTTGAATACATCTAATCCACCAAGCCCTAAATGACCAGTAGAGGAGAAGTAAAGTATATTGTTATCATCTATGTATGGGAATAGCTCATTACCCTTCGTATTGATGATTTTCCCCATGTTTTCAGGTCTTGACCAGGTATCATTTACCCTTTCAGATATATAGATATCTGTACCACCTTCTCCACCAGGGCGGTTAGAAGCAAAGTACAGAGCATTTCCATCAGCAGAAATACTTGGATGACCAGTAGAATAGTCGTCACTGTTGAACGGTAATTCATTCATCTCTGACCATTTACCTTCTACATTTTTACTGGTGTAAATTTTTAGGTTTACAGAACCAGTTTTATCTTTCACAGGCTTTCCACGCTTCATATTGTTTCTAGTCACAAACATTGTTTTAGAAACTTCATCGTAGTGAGCGGGCCCATCATTGTATTTAGAATTAATCTCAACAATCGGCTCTATATCAATTGCTTCATTTTGATCGTCGAGATTCGCCTGATACACATCCAAATAAGGAAGTTCATTCCAAGGATTGGTTTTGTTGTTCTTTTGACCTTCTAGACCAGTAGCAGAGAAAACCAGTTTTTCTTCATATTTCGTTACCCCGAATGCAGGCTTTCTATTGTTAAAGTCTAATTTTTTGACAACGAACATTACAGAATCTTCCGTTAGTTCTTCGTAAAACGTTGTGTTAACTAAATATTTTTCTGCTCTTTCATCTTTAGGCTGAAGTTTATTATACTTTTCATACCAGACTAACGACTCCTCATACTTCTCTAGAGTTTTTAACGCCTCTGCGTAATACAAGAGATCTTCTTCTCGTGATTGATCTGAGGCCAGTGTCTTTTCATACCATTCTGCTGAAGCTGCTAAATCACCCGTTCTTCTGTATGCATCTGCTATTTTCCTTGTAATAACAGTATTTCCAGAGTCATTGGCATAAGCCATCTTATACTTTGATATCGCTTTTTCGAAGGCAAAATTCTGAAGTAGGTCATCCCCCTCTTCTTCCTCAATGGAAACCGTTTGGCCATAACTGCCTAATGCCACCAAGGAAAGTGACATCAAGACAAATATTTTGAACAAATTCTTCATGCAGTTTAGTTTAGAAGTGTTTAGGGTAAATAATGGCTGTACGTCCCTTCTTAATCGAATAATTAAGCATAATTTCATGACTACCCAGATTCGTACCGAATAGAGAAGTCACAGGCATCTCTAGAGTATAACCAACTCTAAGTTTTTTGTTTACTTGCCACTGTGCCAATGCTCCTGCTACTTCTTTAAAGTTATAGTAGGCGCCTACTTTGAATTCATTCATAATGATGAAATTCACGAAGGCTCCACCAGAAAGAGGAGCATTTTTAGTAGCTTTAATAAGAACAGCTGGATACAACTTCAGCTCTCTATTTATTTTCCAGACCTTACCACCAGTGAGGTAGTAAGTTGTTTGTTCTCGTCCCTCTACATAATCGAAGAAAGAGGATCCCTTATTTACAAGCTTGTTATTTATGAGTTTAGGGGCAGAAACGCCTAAGAAGAATGATCTACCATATAAAAAAGCACCTGCTCCTAAATTAGGAAGCCATACGCCCTTTTCATTTCTGATAAATGATTCATCATCCTGATCAATGATATCAACACCGGTTAGATTGGTTTGATATCTGTTCACAGAAGCTTTGAGTCCAAAAGCAAGTTTTGTTCTCTCTCTTCCACGTCCTATCTTCATACGATAAGCTCCATCAGCTGTAATGTTAAAAGAATTAGAAGGCCCTATTTTGTCATTTGATATGGATCCTCCAAATGCAAACTCATCCGCAGCCATAGGCTTGTTGAACGAAACTGTTTGCGTAGCTGGAGCACCATCATATCCCACCCACTGACTTCTGTGAATGGCCGTGACGTTAAAAGACTCTCTGTACCCAGCATACGCAGGGTTCAATTCCAGCATGTTGTACTGAAACTGACCAAACATAGCTGTCTGTTGAGCCTCTGACGAGTCATGGCTCAATAGAAATAGACCAAGTGCTATTAGTATGTGTTTTCTTTTAATCATAGTAACTACGCTTGTAGTTTTATTAAGTAAATAATATTATTTACAGAGTGTTTAAGGGGTGTTTTGTAACCTCACCTCCCCATAGGTACTCTCTCGCTTAATGTGACTACATAGGGCGTAGTTGTACTTTTTTATAGGGGGGTTAGTTAGCTGGTGTCTATGAGGGAGGAGGTCTTATTTCTGGCCTCATCGAGTTCATGACAGTGATTGTTATCAACTCTGGAGGGTCTCCAGAATTTGAAAGAATGAGTGCATATTCTTTATTATTCGTGATTGTAAATGTGTGATAAGCTTTTTTAAGCTTGTAATTTCTTTTTTGCGTGGCAATGGTCCCTTGCCAGAATATCTGTCTCCGGCGTTTTTTAGCGGAATCGTTACTAAACAATCCGGTTTTGGCTTTGATTGAGCCATTTCTGTTTCTTAAAAGGGAAGTTTTTTCAGTTTTTGATGTAATTGAAGGGATCTTTTTAGCTTGACCCTCCTGACTCAATTTCTCTTTTTTGCTAATTTCAGAGGTGTTCGGCGTGATTTTCCCTTTGGAAATGTGGGTATTCGCCTTTTTTCGCCTTTCATTAACGATGATTTTCTCAGAATCTTCTGATAGTATCGAAGAGCGAACAAAAACCCCGTCCACATCGATGGCATCATCCATAGGTGAAGCTGTCGTAATCATCACGAATCTAATATCAGATTGTGCGATGAATTCTGACGTGATAAATGATTCACTCGAGGATTTAGGAGATTTTTTATTCTTAATAAAGTTACTAGAAGAAGCTGATTCTCGCACAATTAACTGAGCTGAAGACCCTTCTGGATTTATTGAAGCTTTTCTCCAGACAATAGAGTAACTGCTGCCTTTTGAGACGATTCCACCTAAGTCTAATATCATTCTATCATTGAACTCATAGAAGGCGGCAGATTTTCCATCAGAGTGATTTAGAACAAAAAGTTCATTTTGTACCCCATTTGAAGCAATGATTTTAGGAGTAGATTGAACATTTTCATTCATAGAATACCCATCGGAAATGCCGAAAAGTGCTACCGCTGCCAGCGAAGCACACTTCAGTCTACTAATGTGACTGAATCCCTTATTGTTTCTATGTTTTCGATATAAACTCATCAACTTAAATCGGCGTGTTAATCGCTATTTTAGGCTGTTTTGTATGCCTTTTGTACGTGTAAATCAAAGGAACAGTTACAGTGTGGGAGGGATGAGGCTTCTATAAAGGAGATGAGATTTTTAAAAGATTGACTCTTTAGAGAATATATAGGGTACTAAATGAAATACCTTTGCATGGCTAGAGAAGACATGACAATACAGGATATAACAGCGGAGATAGTCAGTGAGTTCGATATGTTTGAGGATTGGATGGAGAAGTACGAATACATAATTGATTTAGGAAAAGACCTACCAGATTTAGCTGACACACACAAACTTGAGCAGAATTTGATCAAGGGGTGTCAAAGTCAAGTATGGTTAGTAGCTGAAGAGAATAATGGAATCATCCATTACTCAGCAGACAGTGATGCTATTATAACCAAAGGGCTGGTTGCGTTGTTAGTTAGAGTGTTGAGCGGACATCAGGCAAAAGAGATTATGTCTGCCGATCTGGGCTTCATTAAAGAAATCGGCCTTCAAGAGCACTTGTCCCCGAATAGAAGTAATGGACTAGTGTCTATGGTTAAACAAATGAAAACGTATGCGTTAGCCTTTTCAAAATAATGAGTTTGAACAAAAAAGAATTAGAGAACACAGTGATAGACGTCTTAAAGACGATTTATGACCCAGAGATTCCAGTTGATATTTATGAGCTAGGTCTTATATATGAGGTGAAAGTGAGTGACTCTTCTGAAATTCACATACTTATGACGCTTACTTCCCCTTCATGCCCAGTGGCGGAAACGCTTCCGGTAGAAGTAGAAGAGAAGGTGGCAGGAATCAAAACTGTAGTGTCAGCCAAGGTGGAAATCGTATTTGATCCCCCTTGGACCAAGGACATGATGAGTGAGGAAGCGCTATTAGAGCTAGGTTTTATGTAAATTACTTTAAATTTCAAGAAATGCCTGATAACTGGAAAGACAGACTGGGAACAGTTTATTCTACGAACAAAGATTTTCAATACGAACATGACGCTGAAGGAGAACAGGAAACGCTAAATGCCAAGGCTCAAAATTTACGTGTTTTACTCGATAGGAAGCAGCGAAAGGGGAAGACGGTAACGGCTATAGAGGGCTTTATAGGCACATCAGACGACCTAAAAGCACTGGCTAAAGAGTTAAAAGTAAAGTTTGGCGTAGGAGGTAGTGCCAAGGATGGAGTTATAATTATCCAAACCGATCAACGTGACAAAGTCATGAAACATCTTGATGATCAGGGATATAAAACCAAAAGAGTAGGAGGGTAATGGAAGAGGTCAATAAGAAAGGCATAGCTATTTTAGGTTCGACAGGGTCAATAGGTACTCAGGCACTTGAAGTGATAGAAGCACACTCAGATAAATTTCAAGTAGAAGTTCTTACCGCAGGAAAGAATGCAAAACTGCTTAAGGAGCAGGCGATTAAATTCAAACCAAACGCAGTTGTAATTTCAGATGAGACACATTATCAAGAGCTAAAAGATGATTTATGGGACTTGAACGTAAAGGTTTACGTTGGGTCTGAGGCGTTGTGTCAGGTGGTAGAAATGGAGGAGATTGATATTGTACTGACTGCTCTAGTAGGGTTCGCAGGATTAAAACCAACACTGAGTGCCATAAATGCTGGGAAGCATATCGCATTGGCCAATAAAGAGACGTTAGTTGTGGCTGGAGAGATTGTTACTAAACTGGCTAGAGAAAAAGGAGTGAACATCTACCCTGTTGACTCAGAGCATTCTGCTATATTTCAGTGTTTAGTGGGAGAGTTTCACAATCCTATAGAGAAAATATATTTAACTGCTTCTGGTGGTCCCTTTAGAGGACGAAACAGAGAAGAGTTAGTTTCTATTAAAAAGGAACAGGCACTAAAGCATCCCAATTGGGATATGGGGGCTAAAATCACCATAGATTCGGCCAGTTTGATGAATAAAGGACTGGAAGTTATTGAGGCCAAGTGGCTGTTTAACTTGAAAAACGAGCAAATTGACGTGATTGTTCATCCGGAGAGCGTTATACATTCAATTGTCCAATTTGAGGACGGGAGTATGAAAGCGCAGATGGGACTTCCAGATATGAAATTACCTATTCAATATGCGTTAGGCTTCCCGGAGCGCTTAAAAAGTAATTTTCCAAGATTTGACTTCAGCGATTTTGCCACATTGAATTTCGAAAAACCGGATTTAATTACGTTCAGGAATCTTCATTTGGCTTTTAAAGCGTTAGAACAAGGAGGGAATATGCCCTGTATCTTAAATGCCGCTAATGAAGTAGCGGTATCTCAATTTCTGAAAGATGAAATTGGATTTCTGGAAATGTCAGACCTAGTGGAGAATGCAATGTCACAAGTACCATTTATAAAGGCTCCAACATTAGAGCAATACTTCGAAACAGACCGTGCTGCTAGAGAAGTATCATTTTCATTCAGTTAAACGGTCATAATATCTTGTTCCTTTTTAGCGATGATTTCATCGACTTTGGAATTGTAGCTATGTGTGAGCTCTTGAACTTTGGCTTCTGCTGTCTTTGCCATATCTTCACTTAATCCATCTTTTTCAGCGAGTTTGATGAAATCATTGGCATCTTTTCGAGCATTTCTGACACTTACTTTTGCATGTTCACCTTCAGCCCTTGCTTTTTTGGCTAAGTCTTTTCTACGATCTTCTGTGAGCATCGGAACATTGATGATGAGCATCTCACCATTGTTCATTGGGTTTAGACCGAGATTGGAATTAATAATAGCGGTAGCTATCGTATCGAGCATTGCCTTTTCCCATGGTTGTACAGATAATGTCTTTGCATCAGGAGTATTGATATTGGCTATCTGGCCTAGCTTAGTCATACTTCCGTAATAATCAACTACAACAGTATCGAGCATGGTAGGGTTGGCCTTTCCAGCTCTTACCTTAGTGAGCTCTTCATTGAGGTGAGTAATGGCCTTGTCCATTAGCTCTTTTGCCTCATCATACGCCATTTGTAATTCTTCGTTCATTTTTCTTTGTTTTCAATTAACCTTCTACAACTGTGCCAACTCCTACGCCATTCACCACTTTGGCAAGGTTTCCAGGTTTATTCATGTCAAACACGATTATCGGTAAATTATTTTCATTACAAAGCGTAAAAGCGGTCATATCCATCACCTTTATGCTCTTTTCATACACTTCGTTGAATGAAATCTTATCATATTTAGTTGCTGAAGGATCTTTTTCCGGATCAGCAGTGTAAATTCCATCAACTCTAGTTCCTTTTAAGATAACATCAGCGTCAATTTCTACTGCTCTCAGTGATGCTGCAGTATCAGTGGTGAAGAATGGATTTCCTGTTCCTGAACCAAAAATCACAACTCGTCCTTTACTGAGGTGTCTGGTAGCCCTTCTTTTGATATAGGGTTCTGCTATTGCTTTCATCTCAATAGCACTTTGTAGTCTCGTGTCAATTCCCACTTTTTCTAAAGCGGCTTGAAGTGCCATGCTGTTAATCATTGTAGCGAGCATGCCCATATAGTCACCTTGAGTCCGTTCCATTCCTCCTTCTTCTGCTTGGATACCGCGGAAGATGTTCCCTCCACCTACAACTATAGCCACTTCTACGCCCATTTCTACTACTTCTTTTATTTGAGTAGCATATTGAGCTAGGCGGGTGTTATCTATGCCAAATTGTTTATCACCCATAAGTGCTTCTCCGCTCAGTTTGAGTAGAATTCTTTTGTATTTCATTCGGTTATCGTTGTTTTTTAAGGCTTATGATTGCCTTGTGAATCACCTAGTTCTCTTCTGCATTAAAGAGTAATCATGGATGACGCGGGGTAAACCATTTCGGTGACGAAGATGCAAAAAAATAGTAAAACTATGTCGTGTGAATGCAGGGTTTTATCTACAGTATACCACAGTCCCATTTTAATGACAAAAAAAAGCCCACTGAATTAAGATTCAACGGGCTTTAAATATTTTATTTTAAGGTCTGCTTAGCTTAAAGAAGCTCTTTTAAATGCAGTTACCGTTAAACCATCCTCCTGCTGCTGTAAGTAGCTAGAAATTGATACCTTGTTATCTTTGATAAACATTTGGTTAAGAAGAGTGCTTTCTTTGAAGAATTTCTTTAATCTTCCTTGAGCAATTTTCTCAGCCATTTCAGCAGGTTTCCCTTCTTGAATAGCCAATTCTTTACCAATTTCTAATTCTTTATCAATGATATTTTGAGGAATACTGTTTTCATCCACTGCCACAGGAGCCATGGCTGCTACTTGCATTGCCACATCTTTGCCTACCTCGTCGTCTGCCGCTTTGTTAAAGCTAACGATAGAAGCTAAGCTGCTACCAGGGTGATTGTATGCGACTACTTTTTCTCCTTCTAGAGTCTCATAAGCAGAAAGTTCAATTTTCTCTCCGATTTTACCAATCTCTTCAGTAAGTCTTTCAGAAATCGTTACTGTAGAACCAGGAAAAGGCTTTGACTTCAGCTCATCTAAAGAAGCTGGAGATTCATTGATAGCTACGTCTAAAATGTTGTTAGCCACTTCACCGAAAGCGTCATTTTTAGCCACGAAGTCTGTTTCGCAGTTAAGAACAATTACAGCAGCTTTTTTACCATCTGCAGTAGTTTTAGCTATAACAACACCTTCTGAAGCTTCTCTGTCACCTCTTTTAGCGGCAACTTTTTGCCCTTTTTTTCTAAGGATGTCAACTGCAGTTTCGAAGTCACCTTGAGCTTCTTCTAACGCTTTTTTGCAGTCCATCATTCCAGCACCTGTTTGCTGTCTTAGTTTGTTTACTTCTGATGCGGTAATTTTCATCGTTGTATCTTATAAAATTATTCAGCTGCTTTTTCTTCAGTTGCTGCAGCTGGTTTTTCTTTTTCTGTTTGTTGTTTCTCCTCTTTTGATGCTTTTCTTTCGTTAAGACCTTCAGCAACAGCTGTAGCCACAGAAGACATAATTAAATCGATAGATTTAGAGGCATCATCATTAGCTGGAATTGGGAAATCAATTTTTCTTGGATCAGAATTGGTATCAACAATTGCAAAAATTGGAATATTCAATTTTAATGCTTCAGCTACTGCAATATGCTCTTTCATCACATCTACTACGAAAATAGCCGCAGGAATTCTCGTCAATTCTGAGATAGAACCTAAATTCTTTTCTAGTTTATCTTTTTGACGTGATTTCTGAAGACGTTCTCTTTTTGAGAAAGTATTGAATGTACCATCAGTTTTCATTTTCTCGATTCTATTCATCTTACGAATCGACTTTCTGATAGTAGCGAAGTTAGTTAACATACCACCTGACCATCTTTCAGTAATGAATGGCATATTGATCGCTGCAGCTTTCTCTGCTACGATATTTTTCGCTTGCTTTTTAGTTGCTACGAAAAGAATTTTCTTTCCTGATTTAGCGATTTGCTTCATAGCCGCCGCTGCCTCATCTAACTTTACTACGGTTTTGTTTAGATCAATGATGTGGATTCCTTTCTTCTCAGTGAAGATATAAGGAGCCATGTTAGGGTTCCACTTCATTTTTAGGTGACCAAAGTGTGCACCTGCTTCTAATAACTCGTCAAATTTTGCTTTAGACATTTAATAATACTTGTTTACGTTCTTAAAAATATATACTAGCAATCCTTGGCTATGCCCCATGGGAAATCCCAATGGAGGTTTCCAAGTGATTTAGATGCTAAACAAGCCCAGATTCGCAGATTAACGCTTACTGAACTGGAATTTCTTTCTTGCTTTCTTTTGACCAGGCTTCTTTCTCTCTACTTCTCTTGGATCTCTGGTCGTTAAACCTTCTGCCTTAAGCGCAGGCTTCCACTCTTCATTAATAGAAATAAGTGCCTTAGTAATCGCTAGTCTTATAGCCTCAGCCTGACCAGTGATTCCACCACCATCTACATTTACAATTACGTCATATTGACCTAAAGTCTCTGTAATAGCGAATGGCTGAGTAATTTTGTATTGTAGAGTAGGCACCGGAAAGAAATCCTTATAGTCCTTCTTGTTCACAGTAACATTTCCTTTACCGTCAGACATGTATGCTCTCGCTACAGCTGCCTTTCTCCTACCTGATGTATTTATAGTTTCCATGGATTCTACTAATTAGTATTTTAAAGTAAATGCCGTTGGCTTTTGAGCTTCATGCTTGTGCTCAGTGCCAGTGTATACAAATAAGTTTCTGAAGAGCTCTCGTCCTAATTTTGTTTTAGGTAAACATCCTCTGATCGCTTTTTCTACCATAGCAGTAGGTTTTTTAGCCATCATGTCTTTAGCACTTCTTCTTTTTTGTCCACCTGGATAACCAGAATGCCAAACATATTCTTTCTGCTCCCACTTCAATCCAGTCAATTGGATTTTATCAGCGTTAAGAATGATCACATTGTCTCCACAGTCAGCGTGAGGCGTATATAAAGGCTTGTGCTTTCCTCTTAATAGAAGAGCTATTTGAGAAGCTAATCTTCCCAATACCTGATTTTCAGCATCAATAACTAACCACTCCTTATTAGAAGTCTCTTTGTTGGCTGAAAGCGTTTTATAACTTAGTGTATCCACTTTAATAAACTTTAAAATTATTTTTTCAAGGTTATAGGTTGACTTATTAACAACACATACCTCCCCTAAAAAAGGGCTGCAAAACTACTGGTTATTTTTCATATGAACAAACATTGAGCTGTTCATTCTGCACATTTTATAAATGCGGATGCAAATTTACAATAAAGAGGGGGATATATAGTGATGAAATGCCCTAATAATAAGGGATTACCCAAAAAGAAAATGGTCATGATTTTCATTGGTCAAGAGAAGAAACAGGTGTTTTTTTAGTTTAACAGACTCAGAGCTACTGCACATGTAGCCCTTTTCGGACAACTTTTACACGCTTTTGCTTTTCCCTTCTTGTATTTCTTGCAGCATTTCTTTTTCATCCAAAGGGTATCAGTGAGAAAGAATGAGGAGAGTTCTGAAGTAGGTTGCCGTGAAATAGTCATAAGACAAATTAACATCATCGTTTGATTCTGTGCAATCGCATGATTGTGGTATTTTTTGCATTGGTTGAGATTACCAGATTGAAGTGTAATTATGTCCTCAAAAACACGATTAATCAATAGCTGACAATGCTTCGAATTTGGTATTTTTCGAAGAATGAAATCTAGCGAGGAAAAAAAAGGTTTCTTATCAGCATTGATTCGGCTGATAAGGATAGATAGAGATGAATCAGAAGAAGAGTTGGAAGTCGTAAGCAGAACTGCCATGTATTTGGGAATGGAAAGGTCAGAATTCCAAGACTTATTAGAAAACCCCATAAAATATAGCCCCCCATAAAAAGAACCAGCCAGAATAGTTCAGTTCTATCAAATGTGCATGTTGGTGCATTCTGATGGAAGTAGCCATATCAAAGAAGTAAAGTATTTGAAGCGATTGGGACTAAAAATGGGACTTCGCGAGGAAGCCGTTCAAGCTGTTTTATTAAGATTAACCAGTTATCCTGTGGAAGTATTAGAGCCAGAAGAGGTCATTCAGATTTTTCAAACGTTTCATAATTGAAAAACGTTGAATTAGGAGTGTCGCCTGTTTAAAACAACGATAGGGTTATCTACTTAATGACTGGATACATTCTTCTCTGATTTTCCAGATGCCATTTGGGGAATAAGCGGTACTGTCTGCCCAAAGAGCAATGAAGCGCTGATGAAAATTGATTTTATAATTTCCAATTTGATTTGGCTGAATTTCTTCTTTTAGAACGATTGAATTTTCAAAAGGAACGGCAGATTCAGATAATCCTGTGACGTCAACGACACTATTATTGATCTCTAGAAATGTATGTGCTTCTGGAATTTCGCTAAGACCATACTTGAATAATACAGATGTGACATCTGGAGTATTTTCTCGGTTCATCATATAAATGCATAAGAATAACGTTACCTGTTGCCATCCTTTTTCCAATGCGATAGACCGAATATATGCATGTTTAGTACTACAACTCCCCTTTTTCTCCACCGGAACCAAAGAATAATCTGAGCGATCTGAGTTCCGTCCATAGGGAAGCATTTTTACTTCCTGCAGCAATCTTTTAAGTTCAGCTTCCATTTGTCAGAGAGGATTCTTCAGAGTTGAGCACAGACTCAATCGACACTAACCATATTAGCCAATTCGGCAGCCTCTTTTCTCATTTGTTCAATGTCTGAACTGATCTCGCCGCATAGAAGCACCACACCCATTCTTCGGTAGGGTCTTGACGCTGGTTTTCCAAATAGTCTGATGTCTGTATTTTTATTAGTCAGCACTTTTTCAATACCCATGAATTTTGGTGCATCTGAACTTTCCTTTGTGGCAAGAATCACGGCACTTACTCCTGCCTTTTCTTGGGTAATTTCAGGAATAGGATAGCCTAAAACGGTTCTTGCATGAAGTTCAAACTTACTGAAATTCTGAGACCCTGCTAGTGTGGCCATTCCTGTATCATGCGGTCTTGGACTAAGTTCAGAGAAATAAACACCATCATTAGCTATAAAGAATTCTACGCCCCAAAGTCCAGCTCCTTCCAACTCCCTAGTGACTTTTTCTGCCATATCTTGAGCAGTTTGAAGATCCTCAGGAGAAATGGGGCATGGTTGCCAACTTTCCTGATAATCGCCACGTTCTTGTCTATGCCCAATAGGAGGGCAGAAGAGTGTCTTTCCATTTTTCTGAGTCACTGTGAGTAAGGTGATTTCAGTATGAAAATCTACAAAAGCTTCTATGATGACTTCTGCTAAATCACCACGTGATCCTTCCATAGCATAATTCCAACTATTTTCAACATCCTCCTCAGTCCTAATGACTGATTGTCCCTTTCCACTAGAACTCATTAATGGTTTGATGACACAAGGCATTCCCACTCTTGATACGGCGGCTTTGAATCCTTCTATCTCTGTGGCATATTCATATTTGGCTGTTCTCAATCCTAATTTTTGAGCAGCTAAGTCCCGGATCAATTTTCTGTTCATAGTGAAATTGGCGGCTTTGGCTGAAGGAACGACTGTTATTCCTTGCTTTTCATACTCATAAAATCGTTCTGTTCTGATAGATTCCACTTCTGGGATGACCATCTTAGGTTGGTGTTTAGCTATAACAGTGTCCAATTGGTCTCCATCCAACATGTTAATCACTTCAAATTCGTCTGCTACCTGCATGGCAGGGGCACCTGCATAACTATCGCAAGCTACGACGTGTTCACCTAAGCGTTGCAACGCTATAACCAATTCTTTACCAAGCTCTCCGCTTCCGAGAAGTACAATTTTATTGGGCATGTCACTAAATTTTGATGGGTGCAAAGTTAGTGGAAGATTATGGGTGAGGAAATAGAAAGGTCAAATCTTAGATCACTATGCTTGAAAAAAGGGAGCGTTAAAATTGTGTTTCAAATTGAACCTTTTGTTTTGCTCTTTTAGAAAATAAATGTCGCACAATGCCAGTGTTTTTTACAATATATCCTTAACTTGCAGACACTTATTAAACTTTACATGAAACTGTGTCAAATCATTCTGCCTTATCCTTTTATCTCAATTCTATTTAGTTAACTAAAGTATGTAATACCCTTTTGTTCAGTTTCAAAAATCATTGGGAGAATGGATTTGAAAAAGGGTTAGCTTATTTTATTTAGCACGAACAAATTAAACTATTTACCTATTATGAAAACACTATTTAAGCGGAGAGCTTTTAGCCTCTCCATACTACTAATGCTATGTTTTTCGATTAGCATTCAAGCACAAAACATCCTCGAGGAGGACGGCCCTACTGAAGATTTATATGAATCTAAAGCTCACATTTTAGAACATTTAGATTTAGCTGGGTTATCGCCTGGAAACCTGTGGGACTTTGGACTAAGCTGGCTGGACTTGTCGCCTTACGATGGTTCATCTCACTCAGGTGTTTATGTAGACGAAATTCCTTTTGGAAAAGCCTATGCTTCTATTTTAAGCATGCCTATGGCAAGTTCTGAACAGCTTCCATTAGCGACCAATGGCTATTCCAACGAGATGACAGCGTTGACTTCTTCAGATGTTGTGCCTATCATGGCTTTGGACTACACAATCAATAGGCTGAAGCCTAATTGTCTGGACGACAACATTCTGTATGAAGTCAATGGGCAATTGAAAGAAACTCCGGGAAACAGTATTTACCCATTTGAAACGCTAAATAGTTTTTTGAGCACACCCATGAAAACTACTTTTTATACTTCAAGGGTGCAGGTGGAAGCTAGACCAGATTTATATTTTACAAATACATCTAAAACCCTAACCGATGTCGGAGTTGACTTTGGAAATGGAAGTGGTATGGTGTCAATTGGGCTAAATTCTATGCACACTGAGGCTTATGTCACCCCTGGAGAGTACACGTGGACAATTAGATACCAGTTTAACGATGGAACTTCTTTTGAAAACCTTGTAAAAGTGGATGTGATTTTTCCTGACGCAAGCAGAGCGTATGACGGCTTTAATCAGAATGAAACACCTGTATATACAACACAGTCAGCTCCAAAAAATGTAGATGTATACATCAACTATAACTGTGCTGAAGTAGGGCTTAGAAAGCCCTTGATATTTGTTGAAGGTTTCAACCCTCCGCAGTTTGGAGAAGACCAGAACTTGCGGCCTAATGGGTGGTTAATTAATTTGGATAGGAATGTTCTTTTCGAAGAAGGGTCAGAAGTTGATTTATTAAGTTATTGTGAAGCAGAAGGCTATGATTTGATCTATATTGATTACCATGATGGTGCAGCTGCCATTCAGCATAATGCAGCAGCTGTAATTGAAGCCATTGGTTGGATCAATCAACAGAAGGCGCTCAACGGAAGTGTTGAAAAAAATGTATTGATAGGCAGTAGTATGGGAGGTTTGGTAGGCAAATATGCTCTTAGAACTATGGAGCTAAATGGTGGTGATCATGAGACTGAGCTCTTTGCGTCATTTGATACTCCAATGAGAGGAGCCAATGTACCACTTGGGGCTCAATTTGCGGCCAGAGATATTCCGAATATTGATCTAGCAGTACCTACCGTAGTGAATCCAGAAGGGGATGCCGTTTGGTGGAATCCAACAACTTGGAATTATATTCAGCCTACACAGGAGATTAAGGAAATTATTCCAGCAGCCGGACTCGGAGAAAGAGTATTGAACACCCCTGCCGCTAGACAAATGCTCATTCTTCAATGTGGTACTAATGTGGAAGGTGGGATTCCTAGCGCGTATAGTTCATTTATGGCTGAATTTCATGGTTTAGGGGATTTAGAACACGCCAGAGAAATTGCAATCTCTAACGGATCCCAGCTTGGAAATAATCAAGTTGTAGGAGAGCATGAACAACTGGTTAACCTAAGTGGTTTAGGGTTTGCTCCAGCTGCAAATTTGTATTTTGATATTGAAATATGGTCGTTACCAAATTTTCCTGAAGATAAGGAACGAATTTATAGAGGAAACATGCTATCAACCGTTTTAGGAGTGATACCCACCTCTGTTCATTTGAAAAAGTATAAGGTAGATGGCGTACCAGCCTATGATTCGGCTCCAGGTGGTCATTATGATATCGGTTTTATTACAGAGGGAGCCAATTTAGCCTTTGCCGCTGTGCCTCAAGTTTTAACCGCGATTTTTAATCTAGATTTGGGAGTAGCAGATATTCCGAATTTTTGTTTCATTCCCGCAGTTAGTGCAATTGATGTGAGTACATCTTTTTTTGAACAAGGTCATCTTCCAATCAACATGGATATTTCCGATAATTTAACTGGGGTTACTAATGGAACTACTCATTATAAGAACTATGTTGGAGAGACGGGCCCAGATGCTGATGGTTTTAATAATCACAGGCATGAAGTAATGACAGAACGAAACGCCAGCCTGCTTAGGTTTGAAATGATGGGTGATAATCAGGGCCTAGCGTCTCTTATTACTTCAGATTTTAATTTTGGGGAGTCCGAACCAGATGGATTGGATTTTATCGATATTCCATTTTACCGTACTACAGATCGATTACAGAATGATCACGAGATATTTGGAAATGGAACGCTGGTGTCGGTAAATGAGAGTGGCACTATTGGTGGCTCAAACAATACCGCCTTAAACACCGAAGATTCACACTTTGACTTATTTATCTTAAATAATTCATGTGCCGCTACAGAAACAAATGTGCGAGTGATTAGCGGAGCAGAGCTTAGTGTAGGTGATTTAGGAGATAACAACTCTGCATCTGTTCATGTATACGGGAACGCCAACTTATCTTCTGGAGTGGATGGTACAATTAGGGTCAAAGGAAATGGGACCTTGGAAATTCATGATGGTGGAAAATTATCAATGGATGGTGGTAGAATCATCTTGGAAAGCGGTGCCAGACTTATCATACATAAAAATGGAGAGTTCATTTTAAATGGAGGTACTTTAGAAGTAAACGGCTCGGCAAGAGTAGAGTCCCATCACTTTTCTGACATCTATTATCAAGGAGGACAAGTTTTGTTGAATAACACTGGATCAGTATTCGAATTGGGTGGTACAATGTACATTGCAAATGATGCTACTTTTCAACCAACATCTGAAACAAGCCAAATAGGCCATGTACTAGTCCCAGCTAACGGTAATGGATTTTGGGGAGGGCATTTAATAGCTCAAGGATCAAACTGTAGAGTCAAATTACAAGGGAATAGCCCATCAGACTTAGTCTTAAAAGTTGAAGGGAATGCAGAGTTTTCAGTCGATTGGCAGAATACTGTCACTAGCTTGAATTACATGTACATTTATGATGGAAGAGTGGAATTAGCAGACAATGCCAAACTTTCTGTCAATAATTGCAGATACTTTAAGACCAATAATGCAAGCTATAATGGTGGAAATGTCTGGTTATATGGAAGCAATGTATTTCAGAATTGCAAATTAAACAATGTGGATTTAAAGGGTGATTTTGTATATAACCCAACTAAGAATCTGAGGGCTTGGAATACGGAATTTGTGCATACTAATGTGAAAGTGTCAGTCTCAGGTTATTCTTTTTATGGGTGCTCTTTCCTTAAATCTCATATTGATGCGCATACTATAAATAGAACAAGTACCATCAGTGGATGTACATTTCTGGGTGACAGTGATATTACCAATCTTAATTTTAATAGCGCGCTTAACATTAGAACTTCAGAATTTACTGCTGATGCTGATGGATTTATAGATCATAGTGGGGGAACCCTAAGTCTTAAGTGCAATGAATTTAATGCGTACCATATTTATTTGACAGAGACCTTTTGCAATATGAGTGTTCCAGAAAGAGCTGGTTACAATGTTTTCACTGGAAGAAATGAGCAAGGGGATATAATTGGAGATTACATTTCTCTTGACAAGAATAGTGAACTTGATTTGTTTGATGGGTACAATACTTTTGAAGCAACCTCAGGTCAAACTCAAATTAATCCAGGTGGATACTTCAGTGCTACTTTGAATTTGGATGGGAGAAATAATTATTGGAAAGTTTCAAAATATGTGCATGGGATGTATGTCACAATTGATGAAGGACCAGTCCCAGAGCGTTTTGGATATTCCGCTGGACCAGGCCAAACCTATACAATTGTAGTACAGGATGATATTGACAATAGAGGGTTTGAAGGTTGTGACGTTATTGGGGGCGGTCGTACGCGTAAGAGCTTAATTTCTGATGGATCCATTGATGGAGAAGTCAAAGAAGGTGAGCTCTATCGAGTGTATCCGAATCCATTTTCCAAGGACATAAGTATTGTTCAAGTATCAGAAGGCGAGTTTAATGAATCGCTAGAATTCATAGTTCATGATATCTCTGGAAAAGAGGTTTATAAGCGAAAATTAGATTCGACCACTCCTCATTCTTACTATGATATTGGTCACCTTGCCCAAGGGAGCTACATCTATAAAATTTACGCGGATGGAATACCTATTCAAACGGGTAAGATTATAAAGCAGTAATCCTACTTTAACATGTAAAGTATTTAAAAAAGAGCTTGTCTTCATAGACAGGCTCTTTTTGTGTGTGAACATTGGGTCGAATTTTCAGAATTCCAGTGTAAGCTGTCCAGCTATTGTTTTACTCTCGCGGATATTTAAATTACTTACTCCTACACCCAAGAGCCTGATGGGATTTTCAGGAATGTGTTGAGAAACCAGCTCTGCCGCCAGTAGGTATATTTCCTCGGTAGTATCTATGAATTCATCTACAGTTTTACTTCTGGTGTTGAGTGTGAATTCAAAGTCTTTTAGTTTCACAATTACCGTTTTTCCTTTCAATCCCGATTTTTTGAGTCGCTTACTTACAGATTCTGAGATTTTTTGAATTTCGTGAAGCATATCAGTTTCAGTAGTTAAGTCCTGTGAAAAGGTGTTCTCCGCGCTGACTGATTTGGTAATTCGATTGGCTTTAACGGTTCGATGATCGATTCCTCTACAAATGTTGTGGTAATATCCTCCTGATTTTCCAAATAGCCGCACCAATTCTGGTCTGCTGAACCTTTGCAAATCACTCCCTGTGTTTATGCCTAGTCCTTTCATTTTCTTGGCAGTTACTTTCCCTACACCGAAGAATTTTTCAATCGGTAAACCGTTTATAAAGCTTTCAACCTGATGAGGGGCTACTAGTGTTTGTCCATTTGGTTTATTGATATCAGAGGCAATTTTCGCTAAAAACTTGTTGATAGATATACCTGCACTGGCGGTAAGTTTGGTTTCTTCATAAATACGAGCTCGTATTTCTTGGGCAATTAATGTTGCTGATGGAATATTTTTCTTGTTGATGGTGACATCCAAAAATGCCTCATCTAAAGAAAGAGGCTCCACAAGGTCAGTATACTCTTTAAATATACCTCTGATTTGTCTGGAAACCGATTTGTATACGTCAAACCGATGTCGCACAAATATTAGCTCAGGGCATAGCCTCGCAGCTGTAACCGATGGCATTGCAGAACGCACACCAAATTTACGAGCCTCATAACTGGCTGCCGCTACAACCCCTCTTTGACTATTTCCTCCTACAGCGATAGGTTTGCCTTTTAAAAAAGGGTCGTCGCGTTGTTCCACAGAAGCATAGAACGCATCCATATCCACATGGATGATTTTCCGAATAGGTCCAGTATCAGACATACTATAAAGGTAGTAGAACTGCTGTATTCTTAAGATAATTTGACTAACCTCTTTTACCTTTGATCTAGAGGTGCACTCAGCTTCATGAGGTATCACTTAGACAGACTTACCCGTTTCTTTTCAAGGAATGGGTAAGGAGGGTTAAAAGAAAAAGAGAGTCAATCGCAGCTCTCTTTCTCATACACCTTAACCAAAATTCTATGTATGGAGTTATTTACAAGAAACGAATTGAATATTCATCAAACTAACCTGAATTTATTCCTCTGAACTCGAAGTTGTCTTGGCGTGAAAATTTAAGCCGATATTTAATGAAAGTAGACCGAGTCTTCTATTTATAGACGCTGAATTGTATGCTTTAAACGCATTTACTGAATAATCACATTCCACAAAAAAATGATTGCCGTTAAATTTCAAAAACCTATACCCCATCCCGACACCTACTGAAGAATTGAACTTTCTCCAATCATTAAGGCGATTTGTATCCTCAGTTTTTGAGGTTATTTTACCATCACTGTATCGACTAAATATTGTGCGTTTATTCTCAATATTCAAATTTGGAGTTATTGATGCTAAGACATATAAATTAGTAGAAAAATCAAATGATAAATTCAAGGGAAGATTAACAAATTGGGATGAGTTTCGATAACTTATTGCTCGTATGAATACACCATTTATATCGAAAAAATCAAATTCATCCACCTCATAGGACATTTGAGAAAATGAAAGCCCCGCACGAAGATGGAAATTTTGAGAAAAATTAAAGTTTTCCTGTAGTTTAAAAGAATATCCAAAAGCACCATGTTCTTTATCCTTTACATTTGATGCTATCTCCTCATTTAAACCAATTTCATAATAATGCCAGATAGAAGAGTAATTTGCTCCACTTGAAATTACAAGATTCATCTTATTTGAATTGTCTTGACCTAACAGAAGATGACAATTCATACTCACGAGTAGAGAGAATGCTACTAGAGCTTTATACCGAATAGATTTGTCCATTTAAATTTATTCTTTTACAATTATTTCTGTATATACATTAGTATCGACATCTAAATGTACAAAATACGTCCCTGAAGATAATTCTTTTAAAGATATATTGAGTACTCCGAACCTCTTAACAGTTCAGCCTGCAAGTTTGCTAAAATTCGTTTTGGATTTTGAGGTATACGCTCATATCCACATGTATGATTTTTTGAATAGGCCTAGTATTGGACATACCATAAAAGTAGTGGAGCTTTAAGTTAAAATCATTCTGTGATATTGTTGATAGGCTATCTTATCAGGATAATTTAACCGACATTCACCACCCTGTTTTGAAAATCGAAATTTCCAACCCGTTTCGCTCAAAATTTAACAAATCAATCTCATCTTGTTAAGCAATTGGTGTTCGAAAGGTGAAAATGAAGTACTCCGTTAGGTCAAAAGAGTGCCAAAAAAGTTAAATTCTCATTTTTTGAAAGGGGGTGGGGAATGTCGGATTTAAATAACCTCTTTTACTTGTGACTTGGAAGCAAGCTCAATTTTATGAGGTGGCAGAGCAATCCTTATCCGCTTCTTTTCAGGGAATGGGTAAGGAAGGTTAAAAGAAAAAGAGAGCCAATCACAATCCTCTTTTTCAAGTGTAACTCAATCAAAATCCCTGAAAATTAAGTACTTTCGATAAACTTTGCTAAACACAAAATATGTCACCAAAATATCTAATACTTATTTTTCTTTTCTGCTGGTCTTATGGCTTCACTCAGGAAATGGTTGAATCTCAAAGCCGATTGTCGATTGGTCTCAATTTTTCACCAAACTATAGCTTCAGGAATTTAGAATATTCAGACGAATTTGAGTGGCTCGCTAAGCAGAGAGAGCACGAAACAGCCTCATTTGGCTTCAATACTGGTCTTGTAATTCTGTATCGACTCGCTACAAGAGCAGAACTTGAATTAAACTTCCAGTTTTCACGTCAAGCATGGCAGTTAAAAGATTTACCATTGATAAATCCAAATGCTGATTTACTGGGAGACGGGGATTATACATATTGGAATGACTATATAGAGATACCGCTGAGAATTAACTATCGCTTTCTTAATAAGAAAGTATTCATTTTCGTTACTGCTGGAGTCTCAGCCAATATTTCTTTAGGCGGTGGTTCGAAGGCCGAATTACGATTCAACAGTGGTACTTCGGAAGAGAGCGTGAGAAAAATAGATAGATCGCAGTTCAGAAGTATGGTACTTGCTCCAGTTGTTGGCTTAGGCTTCGGATATAATTTTAATGAAAGATGGAATGTGAGAGTTGAACCATTATTTAGATATTCACTGAACCCAATAACTGATGATAATGCAATACTTATAAAACAATATAATCATTCCATTGGCCTTCAAACTGGACTAATAATGAATTTGTAAGTAAAAAGGACTGAATACAAAATCCAGCCCTCTTTTATCATTACTACTCTACTCGTTTAATACCTAATGAAATCCTAAAGTATCTATAGGCAACATTCTTTTCGGCCTCTCCAATACTCAAGAATGATAGCTTGTAATCTGGTTTGACATATAGCCCAAAGGTTTCGAATGAAAATAAAACCCCAAAACCAAAAGATCCACCAAGGTTTACTTTATCAAGCTCAACTTTACTTGAAAACTTACCTCTTTCAATCTCATTTGAAGTATATCTTGTGAACGTCCCTTTTCTGTTTGCAGATAAGAGAAAGTCAGAGAAAACAGACACTTCAGAAAACAACTTAACTTTTTTATCCTTCCTCATGTTTGCTCTAAGTATAACAGGAATAGAGAGACGAGTTACCCTATAAGTGACATCACTAAATGATGACTCCGACCTTCTCCCATCCTCGAATTTTCGAAACAACCTTACCTGTTCATAAGATGCTCCAACAGCTATGTTTAAAAGGCCAGAGCCTGAAAAATTACGTGTCGCACCAATTCCGAATCCAATCTCATTATCAGTATTCTCATTACTATGGTTTGTCATGTTGATTGAAGTATGCACCTCATCAAACAAAATATATTCGCTCTTTTCTTGACCAAATGCAGATATTCCACATTGACAAACTAGGCATATGAATACGAGGTGTTTCATCAATTCTTGATTATTACTTCTTTAAAATAAGGGATGTTCGTTTCTTTATCTACAATTTCAAGGAAGTATGTCCCCTTTGAAAAGCTAGAAACATCAATTTTAAGCGTATTGTTTAGATTATCTGATACAAAAACGGTCTTACCTAATACGTTAACAAGAACTGCTTTGTAGCTTTCTACATGGTCTAAATCAAACTCTAGGTTCAAAACCTCTTTCGTTGGATTTGGGTAAATTTTAATTTTTGTATTTGGCTGTTTTGATTTTGAAAATGTGCTCAATATCTGATCTGATGAATCACTATTGCCTGCAAATTCTTTTTGATTGTCATTCCCAGAGTCTAATTGATCGTCTGATGGCACATATTCAGAATAAGAGGAACAAACAGATTGGTTAGGTTTCATTTCAAAGTTTGATCCTGGTGGAGCACTAAAACCAGGGGCTAGATTAATCTCATCTTGGGCTATGAGCAAAAGTTGCTGACCTTCTTCTAATGTAACATCACTGGCTACATCAATATTAGTTCCTACTACAACATTATAAATTGGATGATTTTTTATGTGACGAGTAAGATCAATATCACCTCCTTCAAGTACAACGTCACCTTCACACTCTGCCCATTTATAATACCTAACATAATCTACATCAAAAAAGTAAGGGAATTGAGAGCCATTAGAACTGACATTAAGTTGCTCTTTAAGGGGGCTTAAATTTTCATCCTCCCAAACAACGATTGCAAGATTAAGATATATCCTTTGTTCTTCTCTCACCGGGTATGCTAGATCTATTTGAACAGGTTGAATGCCATTTTCCACTGTATTATAGGTGCAATCAATTGGGTCAAGACCAACAGTTTTGTGATATTTGTGTTTTGTTCTTTTTAGCTCACCATCAACATACCAATTAACACGATAATTATTCCATTCAACCGCAAACGTATGGAAATCTGCTGAAAAGTCAGGTCCTTCAAATGCACTTCCACAGTTATCAGAGTTCCCATCATCATCATCATCTTCATCTACATGACTGTTAAGGCTAGCAGTTGTATTTGTTTTTGATTGGCTGAAATTTAAGCCTTCTCTTTCGGGAAAAAATTCAACAGCGTCAAGTTCATTCCAATGTTCTTCTCCAAAAGTCCAAAAGGCTGGCCAGAACCCCTTTCCTTTATTATCAATTTTAATACGAGCTTCGAACTTACCGTATTCAAACAAGTAATCCGAAAGAATCCATGAGGTAGTATAACGATGAAGGCGCAAATTTGGGTTGCCATCATCTAGAATAATATCAGGATCTATCCAGTTGATAGCCTTTTCCGTTACGTCCTCTTTTCTGGCAGTCATTCTCATAATACCATCAGAAACAGTAACGTTATCAAGTGTGTAATATGATCCACCGATATGTTCTGTATCTCCTTGACTCCCTTCTTTTCCACTCCAATAATCTAAGTTTAATTCATCCCCATCAAAATGGTCTTCAAATACAAGAACAAGCTCTTCTTCTTTACACACTCCATCATGAGAAAAAAGGGTAGAAGTTGAGGCACATTGTCCTGAACAAATTTCAATTGAATTGACGAAAAGAATGGTCAATAGAGCACACGATAATTTTAAATTTTTCATGGTTCTCTAGTTTTTTTGTTTTACATCACTCCGTTGAGTTGATTTCTGATCCTTTAGAACATTTTCTAATTCAGTAATTCTTTTCTCAAGTTGAATTAAATACAATGCTTGCTCCTCAGTCTTCTCGACTAAAACACGATTGATCTCACCTAAATCACCTCCATTTTTATCTACCTCAGAAGAAGAAGGCATATTTGGTAAATGTTTGTTTCTCTGAATATATTCCTCAAGTTCAACGAGAGTCATGAGCTTGTAGTCTTTTTCAAATACATAGTCAGGAAATGGACTCATTCTAACTTTTACTGCGGTACAAGTTAAATTTCCATTGTTTTTCACCTTAAAAATATCTTGCCCTTGTGAATCTTTAATTTCAACGGCAGTCCAAGCATCATCACTAAGTTGTGTAGTCACCACTCCGTTTGAAAACACCTTAAATCTCTCCTCAGAATTGTTCTTTACTGTGATCGAATTCTTTATATCATCAAGTATTTTGATTTATATATATTCCACTTGAGCTTGTATTAATGGCAAGTTTGTATCCATTATCTTCTGAAGAAGCACCAACTACAATATTGCTGGTAAAATGTGCGTCTCCATCAACGTCTAATCTGTGTTGAGGGGTAGAGGTTCCAATACCTACCTTAGTTTCCTCGCAGAGGCTGTATAAAATCCCTGGTTGCTGTTTCCAATACGAGTTTAGACTTGTATTGCAGGCCGTATGAGTTGGTTGAATCAGATTATGAAATGATTTTGGGTGCATTGTTCTAATTATCCCATCCGCACCTCTGACAATAATATCTCCTGTGTTTGCACCAGAGAGATTTGGCAAATAGAGATTTTGTCCAACGACAGTACTACCTTGAACACTAGTATTGCCTAAGACGTACAGATCACCTCTCAGTTTTGTATTTCCATCAACATCCAATTTTTCTTCAGGAGTTGTACCAAGACCAAGTTTACCGTTAAGAGTATAAACGGTGTCTTGAGAAAAAAGAGTAAATGTCATAGCTAGAGCCATAACCACAATAGTTAATGATTTCATTTTATAATTTGATTAAATAAGTTTACGTATTCGTAAGAATAGAAATAAGGTCTATTCTAGTCTTGTTAAGTGCAATACCGATTGCAAAACTATTTAATGGCGGTTAAATAGTGATTTACACGAAGTTATGGAATATTTGTCGATTGAAAAAACCTTTTATCGTTTATTGAGCCTATTCATTTTCTTTAGAGTTGATATATATGCCCGTTATTGTTTGAAGAGAATGCAAACCTGAGAATACTTTAAAATTTGGGATGAAATTTCTGCTTGAAACCACTTGATTGTTTTCGATTACCTGAACGTTCACGTAATACTTTTCTTGTTTCTTTTTCAGATAATTTTTAATTGTGGAAACAGCAATGCTTTGTGTTCTATTTATTTGAAAATCAAACATCCGACTCTTTTTGAATTTTCCTGATTTCACCTTTACCAACGAAACTTTTAATTGTCCTTTAACCAGAGTGTTTCCATCATTTGAAATAAAGAGACTTAAGTTTCTTTCCTCTGTTTTTATAATAGGTAAAAGCGTTTGGTACATTTCTGAGACTTTATAATGTGCAGTTTTTAGGTTTCCGACATAATCTATTGTACTCCATGAAGGTCCTGGCCAACAGTCATTTAGTTGCCAGTATAGGGTTCCCATGCAATGAGGACGATCCAACCGATGCGCATCGATAGCTTGTTCATAGGCGATGGCTTGTGTCAATTGGCTTAGCTCTATAAATTCAGAAAATGAATCTGGCGAAGGAAAATACTGGTTCACATGTTGAAGAATCAACCCATTACCAATGTAGCTCTTCTGTCGGTGCTGCATGGATTTACTTTCCAGAAATAGTGAATCTGGATGAACGTAATTTTTCAATAATTCTATACTTGGAAAACTTTGAAAGCCGTATTCAGACATGAATCTTCCAACATTTTTCTGATAATTCTCAAATGGCTCTCGATTGTGCCACACCCCCCAATAATGCATAGATCCTGAATCAAAATTACCTTTTGGCCCCCAATTACTTAGAGGAGAAGTATGTGTGTAGCTTCTGTTATCCAATTGAGCAAGTGTTTGTGGAATTTCTTTCTCGAAAAGGATCCTATAACCTTCTTTTAACTTCCTTTGAGTGTGTTCATCGAGATCGTACTCTGTCTGCCAACCCCAGTTCCCCCATGCTACATTTACTTCATTGTTTCCATTCCAGTGAACTATAGAAGCGTGGTTTCTGAGCCGTTTTACTTGATAGGTAACTTCCTCCTGCACGTTATTCAGAAACTGGTCGTCAGAAGGATACATGCTACAGGCAAACATAAAATCTTGCCATACGAGAATGCCATGCTGGTCGCATAAATCATAAAAGACCTCTCTTTCATACACACCACCACCCCAAACACGCAGCATATTAAAATTCGCTGCTTTCGCTTGGAGAATTAGCTTTTCATATTCATCATCTGATTTTTGATTGATAAAAACATCCTGGGGTATATAGTTGGCTCCCTTAGCGAAGAGTCGGTGTCCATTAACCGTAAAATAGAAAGCTTCTCCTGTGGTGTCTTTCTCAAGATGTGTTTTTACTTGTCTAATTCCGATTTTCAACTCGCGGCTGTCATAATTCCCAAGTGTGCATTTAAAGTCAAGTAAAGGTTGTTCACCCCAACCATTGGGCCACCAAATTTCGGGGTTCTCTAGTTGAAATTCACCTTTAATTGTCTTAAAATCAGTACTAAAAGAGCCTGAAAAACGAACATTTTCATTATTGGATAGTTCTAATTCCAACAGGGATTTTGTAGGAAAGTTATTTAGCTGAATTTCATAGTTAATTGTAGCTTTTTCATCAGAAAGTTGAGAGGTATAAACCAGAATGTTTTCGATGTAAATTTCATTTTTAAACTGGAGTTTGACCGGCATATAAATTCCGCAAGTAGTGAATTTTGGCGCCCAGTCCCATCCAAAATGATAGGGTGCTTTTCTTACCCAAGGACTGATCTTACTTTCTCCTGCATCATTACTTGCAGGCAGCTGATATCCAATGGTTTTTGCCGTGTTTTTTTGAACTTCATATGGAGAGGTGAAAATAATTCTGAGGGAATTTTCGCCGTTAATCAAATTTCCCTTTACTTCATCCTTCCAGGCAACAAACATGTTTTCTGAAGCACCTATTTCTTGATTATTCAAGAAGATTTTGGCATAGGTATCTAATCCCTCAAATTCCAGAAAAACATAGGCATATGACAGTTCTTCTGAAGTAACCATAAACTTTGTTTCGTAGATCCAGGTAGAATCCTGAATCCATTGCAGATCCATTTCGTTCATTTCGGAATATGGCTCAGAGATGAGGTCGTTTTTTTTGAGATCTGTATGAATATTCCCAGGAACAGTAGCTTTTCCAGTAAAAGCCTCATTTTTGGACTTAAACACCCAATTTTCATTCAATTCTTTATCGAACGGTACTTTATTTTGGCTAATAGCCAAGAATGGAAGAGTTAGTAAAAGCAATAGACTAAAGCGCATGAATAATAGTTTTCATCGTTCTTATTTCATTTTCGTCTACACTAAACACCTGCTCGCTGACAGGAGAATTGCTCATTTTCACAGCTGAATAATCGTCTAACAAAATTTTGGCAGATGAGTGAAAGTGTGTTATTCCAGTGGCATGCTGGATGTTTTTCAGATTTGAAGCGCGTACGCCACCTCCTGCTAGTATGTTGATTTTGGATCCATAAGAGCGATGCAATGCATGTAGATTAGAGACACCCAATTCGGCGGTATCTTTTTGCCCAGAGGTAAGAACCGTATCAAACTTCATGTCTATGAGTTGTGTTAAAGCTTCTTCTGGGGATTTAGCAAGGTCAAAAGCGCGATGAAACACTAGTTTCTTAGTTCCAGCCAAGTTTTTCCAGTTTTTAAGGATTTCCAACGGTAAACTTCCATCCTGATTTAGTGCTCCGATAACAATTCCTTCGCAGTTAGTGGAGGCACAAAATGCGATATCTCTGGAGATAATATCAATCTCCATGGGAGAATAGGTGAAATTCCCTGCCCTTGGGCGGATGAGTATTCTTACTGGAATAGATACGGCATCAATCACACACTCTATTTTCCCTTGACTGGGTGTCACTCCTCCTTGGATGAGATTTTCGCAGAGTTCAAGTCTGTCAGCGCTGGCTTTTTCCGCTTTTATAGCAGACTTTACAGAGTCTACACAGATTTCTAGGAGGTTATTCATGGAATTTAGAGAGTTTATGCTTGGAGCTAAAATAGATTAATTTAAATGTTCCATAATCTCAAGGTTTTAAAGTCAACAATCTGCATAAACTCGGCTTATACTCAGACCTCTAATCTGCAAAACAATGATCAGATTAAAAGCATATTGTTTATAAATTGATTTGGGTTCTGGCAGGTTTTCTTTGCAATCATCTCAACTTTACAAAAAACTATCAAATGAAAAAAAATTACCTATTTCTACTATTTATAGTAGCCTGTATTTCGCTAGAAGCTCAAATCACCATTACCTATTCAGACCACGCTCCAACTGTAGGGTCAGGATATACCTACCAAAGAATATCCAACGCTTTTTTTGATCAATACTCAGATCTGATTGGAATAAGTGGGTTTGACAGTGAATGGGATTTATCTGCTATAGCTGGAGATGCAATTCCTTTGAATTATCTGTCTCCATCTTCCGGTATTGATTTTGGTTCTTTCCCCGACGCTTCGGTTTTGGAAACGAATCTCGAGGATCCTTTGGGATTTGAGAGTTACTATAGCTTTGAAAACGGTAATTATTACATTGAGGGAAATTATGCAGAAGATATTGTAAGAGTTACATATTCCGATAAACGAGAATTCATGAAGTTCCCTATGTCATACTTGGATATTTATGAGGAGACTTTTGCTGGTACGGTAGAAAACTTAGCAGCTGGACAAAATTTTCCCAGAAGTGGAACTATACTTATGGAAGCAGACGCTTATGGAGACCTTGTTTTACCATTTGGCACTATTGATAACGTATTGAGAGTGCGCATTGTCAGTGATTATGAAGACTATTTCATGGGAACTTCAATTTTTGAGTACTACGAAACACAATTGTTGTGGTATGATTTGGAGACACATCATTTCGTTGCTTCTTACAATCTTTTGACCGTGGATGGAGATACTCGAACAGAAATTATCTCTCATATTTCGGAGACTGACTATTTAAGTATAACTGATATAGCCGCACATGATCAATTGGAAGTGTATCCTAATCCGGTAAAAGAGGGTTTTTACTTGAAAGGGTACAAGCCAAATAGCGCTTATCAACTTGTGAGTGTATCTGGAATTGTGGTTGACGAGGGGAATGTTGATTTTAATAGTTCAAGAATTTCTGTAGAGAACCTTGCCACCGGTGTATACTTTATTCGAGCAACTACGGCAAATGGGATCGAACAGCGAAAAATTTTGGTTGAATAGTGAAGATTTAAAAAAGCTCGTTTTGTCAATGACTTAGGTTTTCACATATTGTTTAATAGGATGTAAACTCTCTCTGGATCTTGTGGAAATAGTGATGCAAGATCTGGACTGGAGGGTTCCAACAATAATGGATTTTAAGATTTGTAAGCCTTAGTTGACTACGATTTCATCTATAAATATCCAGGCTGGTTCTCCAGAGGCTTCATGCCAGTGGGGAACTTTACCAATGTTTTTAATGTTCACCCTTAAATATTTAGCTGTAATATCTATTAGGGGAAAATCAGCCGCTAGAATACTCTTTCCTCGAACATGCTTTTCCTCATCTTTGAAGCTGAATCTCATCATTTCTTGGAAATTTTCTCCATCATCTGAAACAGAAAGGGAAACTGATTCAGGAGGGAAAATCCAGGAATTGATGTATCTATAAAAATTCATTGAAATGTGTGAGAAAGGCTGATTGGAATTAGGGTTTTGCATTGTGATTTCAGCATCATCACCGAAGAATCCCTGCCAATGTCCATCTCTGAAGTCCAATGAACCTAAAACACCATCTGAAAGTCCTTTATCCCCACCGGCTGTATAATAATCACTGTATTTTACGGTGTAATCGACATCTGCATCTAGAAAAGAGTGAAGATTGACTTTTAAGCTTCCCGAAGATTCTTCAGTTTTGTTGTTATCTGATGTTGTATAGAATTCATATAGTTGTTCCCCATACTGTTCAATTACAATAGGTTCTGTGTAAAGAGTGCTCTCACTTATGTCTTTATCACCTTCAGCGATTTGATATGTTGTTTTAGAGTTTCTTAGTTGGTCTTTTAACTCAATTTTCAACTGATTATTTGCCACCGAGGTGTTGATTTTAAAAGCCACGGTTTCTTTACCATAAGAAACACCTTTATTTTCTAAGTAAGTATAATGGGCATCTAATCGTTTGAGAAAGTTACTGTAGTCTTTTTTTTCGGACCAAAATGCCTCAGAAGCAGCGATAAGTCTGGGAAACACCTTGGAGTCAAGTGTTTGTTCATCTGGAACATGTTCTGTCCACATATTGCACTCACCACCTAATATTCGCGCCGATTCTTCTGGAGAACAATCATCTGGAATTGGATTAAAATGATAAATTTTCTCAGTATCAATGGCTTTTAGCGAATAATCAAGGTAGCAATGAGAAGTGGGGCTCATAATTGCTTTTCTTCCTTCAGAAACAGCTTTCTTTCCTCCTTCCATTCCTCTCCAGCTTTGAATAATAGCTGTTTCTACAAGTTCCTCGTTAAGAATTTCATCCCATCCAATAATGGTTTTGCCATGGTTTTCTAAGAATTTAGCCATTCTATTAATAAAATAGGATTGAAGCTCCTCGTAATCATGTAATCCCTCAGTTTTCATTAAATTCTGACAAAATTCACTTTCCTCCCATCTTGTTTTAGGAGCTTCATCGCCTCCTATGTGAACGTAATTAGATGGGAACAACTCCATTACTTCGGTTAAAACCGTCTCCAGAAAGGTGAAGGTTTCTTCGGTTGGACAATAGATATCTTTGAAGACACCCCAATCATTTGGTATGGGAATTTGTTCACCATTACACCCAAGAAAAGGATAGCTGGCTACAGCGGCAGATGAGTGCCCCGGCATCTCTATTTCAGGAACAATCTGTACGTGACGTTCAGAGGCATATTTTACAATCTCGCGGATGTCTTCTTTGGAATAAAATCCACCATAATTTTCTCCATTTTTTTCTGTTCGCCAAGCACCAACTTCAGTGAGTTTTGGATAAGCATCAATCGCAATCCGCCAAGCCTGATCTTCGGTAATATGCCAATGCAATACGTTTAATTTATAAAATGCCAATAAGTCGATGTATTTTAGAACTACCTCTTTAGGAAAGTAATGTCTACAAACATCTAGAAGCATTCCGCGCCATTTAAATTTTGACTTATCTTTTAGGTTGAAAGCTAAAATCACTGGAGTCTTTGAATCACCTGTATTTATTGACACAATTTGATTTATTGTCTGAATTCCATTGAACAACGCCATATTTGTTCCACCAGAAATCTCAATAGCATTTTGAGAACAAGAAATTTGATGAAAATTCTCAGCAAACGAGGTGTCAATTTTTAGTAAAATCTGCTTTTCATTTGTAACTTCTTCTTGCACTTTAAGTTCAAATCCACACACATTTTTCACCAAATTATGCAGGTATTTTTTTTCATTATCCACTGAATGATTTCCCACAATTGTAACTTTGGAATCGAGTATAAATGCTTTGGAATTTGTATAAGAAACCTCTAAAGGTTGAGGTATAATGTTATAATGTTCTACGATGTTTTTCGAAGTTACAGCAGGTGATTTTGCATCTGAACATGAAGAAAATACAACTACATAAAGAGATATGGTTACTAGGAGTAGAATTTTATCAAAGGGGGTACATTTTTTAGAGACACACAATGCGATGAATTTTACGATGAATTTATTACCGCAATATAAGTTTATTAAGAAAAGCTATATTCTATGATTAGGACTCGCAGTTATAGTGGCAAGAGCGATTGATCACATTTAGCGTAACAGATAGTTGACGGTGTGAGGGATGTTGGACGCTCAATTGAACCTAGAGATTATCAGGTTTCGATAACACCTTATAAAAAAGAGTATTTAATGAATGATTAACCTGTTACTCTCGGTACTTGTATATCTCAGTTCATATACGCCTGATGAAAATTTTGAAAAGTCCAATGTATTGATTCCAGGATATACTAACTCCTCCATTATGAGCTCTCCGAGTGAATTGATGACCTTCACCGTATCTTGAATATTTGATTCTATATAAACAAGTGATGAGGCGGGATTGGGATATACCGTCATACTCCCTTCTTTATGTCTTCCAATAGATGTGGTGCATAAACCTGGCATATTTGCATCCAGCCATAGGATTCTTTGGGAAAACCAATCTTTTAAATATTCTACTTCGCCTATGAATGATCCTGGTATTTCGGCAGGAAATGCTTCTAGATTATCACCAATAACAGGCCATTTGACAAAATTTCTTTCTTGTGCAGCATCAATTAAAGTTGCAATGCTGTCAATATTTGTGAAAATGGAGTTTAAGTGAAAAATGTCTTGTCTTAAGGTCAGCCATTCACACTTAAGTTCATTCACAAAATGAGGATCATCCATTAATCTCACCCACCACGTAGGAACATCCTGAAACCATTCCCCGTCACAGTTAGAATCATACAAATAGGCCCATCCTTCAGGTTCTCCTGAATCACAATATTCAATATTACCATAGGCGACATCGTAATCCCACAATGCGCTAAAACTCAGTTTTCCCCCTTTGCTATCCTTATCTTTATGGAGGTAAGTGCTTTGTTTTAATCCGTCGACATTTCTGGAAATCTCATTAATGAAAAAATGATGCATGAATGACTTCACATCAATAAAATCTGAATAGTGATTTCCATTCGGGTGGTAATAGTCCGCTGAGTTGATAGCAACTTCAAAGCTGTCTATATATGCCATAATGTAATTTTCTTGCTCCGCTTGACTGTTTCCGTTTTTTGGGTATCTAAGATGAAAGCCAAAATCTTCCCCTGTTGTTGTCAGATAGTTAGAATCCCAAGAAACACCATCATCCCAGCCCAATCCTACAATGTAACCACCAGTAAGAG
The DNA here is from genome assembly GCA_965224545.1 of Flavobacteriales bacterium. Classification (GTDB taxonomy): domain Bacteria; phylum Bacteroidota; class Bacteroidia; order Flavobacteriales_D; family Sanyastnellaceae; genus ASP10-05a. The sequence continues at coordinate 784,768 of CBDCZM010000002.1, forward strand.
AATCACCCTGTAGGTCATCATTATCCAATTTTGCGATATCCACACGATTATTGTCCCTTTTGATTTTTTCATACATGATATATAAGCCCAAGTAATCATCATCTAAAAATACTTCACACATTCTTGTTCGTGGTGCCCAATATCCCAATTCTATCCATTGATTAAAGGGAACGATATCTCTCATAAAAGTCTTATCAAGCCATGAGGCTTTCAGAATCCAGTCTTCCTCGGCAGGCATACCCAATATTTCCGCATTTATGTCTTCATTCTGCTCATCTCTCAGTTCAAAACTCCATGATTTTTTAGGATGTTCGAATGTTGAATTTCCCCTGAGCTCTATTCCTATATTTCCGTCGTAACCGTTGTATGAATCTAAGATTGAATTTATTTCTCCTGTCCCATTATCTATTATTCCCATATGAATGAGTACTTTAGGTTCATCTGGGATGTTTGTTCCATTTGTGGTTAAAACAACAATTGGAAGGTTTGAGGTGAACTCCTGAGAAATTACTTGAGATACGATGATTAAAAAGGAACAGATTAAAAGGATTAATTTTCTCATTTTTCGAATTTTATTTAGTGTAACATGTTGAGAGCACAAGAGATCTGTGTCATTCTGGATCTGATTCATAAATTAATGACTTGGTCTGAGAATCTTGCCCATTCTATATTGGAGAGTACATCAGTACCATCTCGATTATCACTTGAATCTATAATGGTTGTAATTCCATTGGATGTACCAATGGAATACTCAGAAGAAGGACCATTATAAATGGCGATATCATTTCCCTCTGCTCCATTAAGTATGTCATCACCTATTCCACCCCAAAGTTCATTATCTGAAGTATTTCCGGTAAGGTGATTATTAAGCACATTTCCGTAGAGGTTGGAAGACTCAGTTCCTAATAGTTGTACATCTTTATAGTATTGAGATTGGCTGGTGTACCGTAACGAAGGATTCTTGGTTAAGTAAAATGTGCCTGAAAATTGAGCTGATACATATACCGTGGAAGCAAAATATTCAGGTAGAAAACCATTCATGAGAGAGGTACTTAAAGGATCTCCAGCTTTACAGGCTTCTCGAGATAAAAAGAGGTATGGAAGACTATTGTCGCCGTGTTCTGTCGCTCCCCAGTAAGCATCATTAAATGAGGCGAGGTGTTCATTGTCATAATCTGCGACAGGTAGATTTCCCCATGGAAAAAACAGCTGGTTATTAATAGCATTGATGGTGGTAGTTTCCAGTTCTGACTGAAACCCAGGATATGCTTTTGAAAGCCCATAGTCGTGAACAAAATGGAGGATTTCTTCCAAAGCGGCATTTCTTACACTACCATCAAGATATTCAGGCGTACCTATAGCGACCGTTTCATTCGCTTGTAAATCTTGTCCTGTTACTGGAGCTGAATTGGATGCTTTAGTGTTGTACATAGTCATGGCACCATTTGCATCAGCTATGTTGTTGGCTACGATTGTCTTATCTCCATATATTAGTAAAGGAATAGATGTTAGATAATGTTCCATAACCGATCTGGTGTAAGCCATTTGTTCAATGGTCCATTGATCTTGGCCAAGAAGATGAATGGGTTTTCCATTTGGAGCCTGTACATAGGTGTACCATTTAAATACAGTTCTTATTTTTTGATCTACTGATGAAGGAAGCTCTATAACATTCAGTTCACCCGCTGAAAGGTCTAAGTTTTGCAAGGAGGCCACCGATGCATCGGTGTTAGTACCAACAGTTGAATTGAAATTAATATCTAAATTTTTCTTCTTGCAAGAGGCTACATAAAATAGAAAAATGACCAATAAAAATAGGATTCTAAAACTCTTCATTTGACTAAAATTTGTAGATGATTTCTATACTGAAAGAATAAAACGACGGAATCAGATTTCCCGTTCCAATAGTAAAGTTATAGTGATATTTAGGTACAAAATAGATAGGATATTTTTTGATATTTCGTTGAAAACCAATTCCTAATGAAACATCAGGTCTATTAAAAAGAAAATTCTTTGGTGGTATGGGGAGACTAAGCTTACTTGTGCCACTATCAAGCTTCCTTCTGTATTTTGCGTGAAAAATAAAATTAAATCCAAGACTACCCTGCACAAAGACTTTTTCAGCTTTAAGGAAATATCTAGGTGTCCAACCAATAGATAACATAGGATAAGAGTTTTTCTGAGTAAAAGTGGTGGAAGTCAATTGTTGATCGCTGTTCAGACTGTAGTATGGTATATTCTTAAGCGTTTCAGTAAACACGCTGATTTTTAATTGCATTCCATGTTGGAAAGGACCTTCTCTTTTCCAGCTTTTTACTAATCCCAACGAATAATTGGGAGAAACGAAACTCAGATAGTTGGAGTTAGTGGAGCTAGCATTCAGACCTATTTCTGCAGATATGCTCCATTTCAAGGAGTCAAGATCTTCTTGGGATAGCACTGTGCAAATACTACATACGGCTATGGCACAGGTGAGCAATGTTTTTATTTTTTTCATGGTTGATTCATCTTGTTTGAAAATTGTGAGGGAATTATTTCAACACATTTTAAAATATTTATGTGCTTCTTGATATAGAAGCAGGAGAAAAATCGAAGATGATTTTTGCATGATTAATAGTGTATTATAAAGTTTGAGACATGCCGTTCCAGACTAATACAAAAATAGACAGAGTCCTAATTAATAACTCTCATATGACAGATACAGAGGTGCTTAAACATCTATGAAAAAAGCCCATTCGTATATTTCTATTCTATTTCAGATGTATTCAGATAAAATCGAAGAGATCTTGTCTATCTACTTTGAACTATTTGAGGCATTATCAATGCCAACCTTTGGAGGTAGAGCAAGACAAAGCTATTGTGAGAATAATGCTATAGTCGCAAAATTTTGAATTCTATATTGAGGATAGAAGGAATGCAATCCCTCTAGTTAGAATTTATCAGCATGTTAGGAAAAGTCCCCAGAAAGATTTTACATTTTCACAAATTGCATGTGTTGAATGCGCTTGTTTCCTTCTGAAATTTCAATGAAGTAGAGTCCAGAATTTAAATCACCAATGGAAATGCTGTGTTTAGCATCTTTAATTGCGCCCTCCTGTACCTTTCTACCCGTTGCATCAACAATAGAATAGGAATGTAGATTTGATGGTTGATTGAGAGCAATGGTTAACTGGCCCATTGCAGGATTCGGGTAAATACTTATCTGAGACGATTCTTCTTCTATTACAGAATCAAACTCCTCAATAGTCACACAGTAATCTTCTACTTCTCCATACGCAAATGTGCCACATGAATTTTGAAGTCCCAAGACACTTCCAGACCATACAGTACTCACACGTAGGCGAGTAACCCCTAGTAAGGCGGTGGAGGGGATTTCTACGGATTCCTCTTCAAGGCCTGTATTAGTGCTGGAATCCGAGGTTATTATCTCATCAGTGTCAAATTGTCCGTCCTGATTGAGGTCTATCCAAACAACAATGGTTTGATTAAAGGTCTGTGGACCATATGCTATTTCTACGTTCAAATCTACTGTGTTTCCTCTGTTGAGTATAATGTCAGATCCAGTATAATCTCCATATCCATCATCGTTTCCAGAGCTATTGGAATAATCATTAATCGTTAAACCAGCAATCCACTCGGTGGCAGTATTCTCTATTTCTATGCTACAGAATTCGGCATCTCTGCAATGTCCACAACCCAAAGTGGTAATAATGATGTCTTCGTTTGGATCTGACTGTGCTACAGCACATGAAGAGACCACTCTAAATGTATATTCAGTGCATTCGTCTAGATTACTAAAAGTGTAGTTGCTATCTGAAATGCCATTGATTTCGATGAAGATCTCCGGGGCGTCATTTTCCGATCTGTAATAAATGGTATAGGATTCTGCTGCTAGAATGGAGCTCCAAGTTAATTCCACGTTACCATTTTCAAGTCTTTCTATTTCAATTTGATCTGGTTCTGGAGATACACAACATCCATCAGTTTCTATAAATGAAGAAGCAGTCCAGTTAGTTTCAGCTTCTTCAGAACACACGGTCTTTATTTGGTATTCATATGTTGAACACCACTCTAATTCACCCATGTCATATTGAGGGTCTTCCAAATTCAACACTTCTACCCATTCTGTGGGCTCTGCACCTGCATTTGAAATTCGATACCTAAAGCTATAGGTGTCTTCTTCTATAAAAGACATCCAAGAGACACTGAACGAAACATTGTCTTCGGTAATTTGCTCTGAAATGAATGGGGCGTAGCAGGATGAGGTACTACACGACTCCATAATTAAATCAAGACTATTGCGTGCATTGATTCTTCCTCCAGTTACGCACTCAGTGGTTAAATTGTCTACGAGGTCCACACCAGCAAACAGTGCTTGACGCACCAGTAAGGCTCCGTCTCTAGGGCTTAGATGAGATAACTCGGCTAAGCTAGTGCATGGTGCCGAATACAATAAGGCAATTACCCCTGCGGTTAACGGACTTGCAAATGATGTCCCTGAAGTAGATGTATAGGTGAATCCACCACTTGTAGTCCACACCTGATCTCCAGGCGCTCCTACGTCTATTGTTGTTTGGCCGTATCCAGAAAAATCACGGATATCATCAATATCTGTAGCAGTAACACTGATCATATAGTCCGATGCACATCCAGTTGGAAGGTCCCCCACCACATCAATATTTACATTGTTATTGGCTGTTGCACCGCAGTTAAGTATTCCAGCTTCTCCCAATGTATCGTACAAACCGCACCAGATAGGAGATTCTTCGGGTTGACCGTTGTTAAGACCCCATGAGGCATTAGTAGCCACAACGTAGGCTCCTCTTGTTCCATTGGTCTCTTCATATAGATTTCGCATTGCCAATGGATATCCATAAGCTTCTACCAAAGAAGCCTCATTATTGATGCTTTCTCCAGCGACTGACATTATTTTGACATCCCAATTGGCTCCAACGACTCCAACTCCATTGTTCCCAGTGGCTCCTATCATACCCATCACTTCGGTTCCATGACCACCCTGGAAAACACCCTCGTCATTTTCTGATTGCACGTTCCATCCATTGAAGTCGTCTATATAGCCATTCTCATCGTCATCTATTCCGTTATCTTCAATTTCATCAATATTGGTCCAGGCATTGTCCTTCAGATCGTCATGTGTAAGATTTCCTCCTTCTATAACACAAACTACAATTTCGTCTCCTGCTGCAGTCATTCCACCTGTAGTAATATCCCAAGCAAGCTCTGAGTCAATGTTTTGATGGTGCCATTGACTATCATAACTGGCATCTGTAGGAACGGTTTCTCTGAGTTCTATTTTATGATTTAATTGTGAGTGAAGTACCCCAGAATAGAAGTAAAGTTGATCTACAAGTTGCTGTTCAGAGATGTCACCAGAATATGCCAGTAACCAGATATTATTAGGCTGATTTAGCTCTTTTTTAATTCTAATTTCAGGATAAGTGTCAAAAGCTTCATTTGCTTTTTCGACTATATCTTGAATCTTAACATTGTCTGTTAATTGCACAAGCACCTGCCCTGGAACAATATTCTGAGCTAGAGCTCCTCCCAAAGAAATGACTAGGGTCAATAGGAAAACGACTTTCTTCATGTGATTTGGTCTATAGGTTACTTACAAATCTAAGGCACAAAACCCTAGATTTAAGTAGAGATTAAATCACGGTCTATTCAGCGAAATAAATCCTCTTAACTCTATGAGAAATAGAAGAAAGGACTTCATATGGGATGGTATTTAAGGTGTTTGCGATTTTTTTGATTGTTTCAGAAGAGTCAAAAATCACTACTTCATCACCAGTTTTGGCGGGACAATGCGAGATGTCTACAAATGCCATATCCATGCAAATGGTTCCAATAATTGGTGCGGTTTCATTTCCAATTTTGACTTGAAAATCCCCATTTCCCAATGCTCTTGAGAGCCCGTCCGCATAACCGATAGGAATAATGGCGATTTTGGTTTCATTTTCTGCATAGAAATTTCTCCCATATCCTAATGATTCTCCTTGTTGAATAATACGTGTTTGTATTATGGTCGTTTTAAGTTTTCCTGCCAGTTCTAAAGCATTTTGATTTTTTTCATCGGCGCTTATCCCATAAAGCCCAATGCCTAGTCTTACCATGTCAAAATGGGCATTCGGGAACCTAGAAATAGCTGCAGTATTACAAATATGTCTTAGTGGTGAATAGTCAAGGGCTTGGATAATTTTTTCAGAATTGGTTTGAAAAAGAGCTGTTTGACTTTTTGTAAATGCATCATATTTTGAATCTTCACTTGCAGCCAAGTGGGAGAAAATACTCTCAACATGCACAGCTTGGTTCTCAGAAAGGTGAGATATAAGTAGATCTATTTCATCGGCTTCAATTCCCAGACGATGCATTCCTGAGTCCAGTTTAATGTGAACGGGAAATTCCGAAAGCTCATGAGCAGACAGTTCAGCTATAAATAGCTTCAGGAGCTCGATAGAATATATTTCTGGCTCTAGATTATAGCGGATAATGGATTTAAATGCCGTTGGTTCGGGGTTAAGCACAAGAATAGGAAGTTGAATACCATTTTTCCTAAGTGCGATCCCCTCGTCAGCGTAAGCCACAGCTAAGTAATCGACTCCTAAACTTTCTAAGTGCGAAGCTACTTCATAGGAACCACTACCATAGCTGAAAGCTTTCACCATAGCCATAACCTTAGTTTTAGTGTGGAGTAGTTTCTTGTAATAGTTGAGATTCTCAGTAAACGCGTTTAAGTTGATCTCTAAGACAGTTTGATGATCCTTTAGTTGTAATCTCTTAGCAATGCTCTCTAGCTCATATTTTCTAGCTCCTTTAATTACGACGACTTCGTTTTGGAACTGTTGATTCAAATCTTGAGTTAAAAAACTGCTTTTTGAATGAAATACTTCAGCCGTTGAGTGAATTTCTCTAGCAATATTTTCTTCTATTCCAATGGTAATCAGTCTTTTTATGTTCTTTTCTTCAATTAGTTTTTGAATGCGCTGATAGGTGTTAGAGGCTCCAAATGGAAAATCAGAAATTATCAATGTCTTAGATCTGTTATGCGCGTATGTATGAGCTAAGTCCAAAGAACTTTCAAGTGCTTTTATGTCTGCAGTGTATGCATCATTGATGAGCATACAATTGTTAATTCCTTTGAGTACTTGAAGTCTCATGTCCAAGGGCTCAAGTGCTGAAATCCCCTTTTGAATAATATCTCCTTTAATTTTTAGTTTGAGCGAAGTAACGATTACCTGACAGGCATTTTCTAACGAAGAATGTTCGGTAAATGGAATCAGAAATTCGAAAGTATCACCGCTGAATTTCACATGTGCTTTTGTTCCGTTTTGTTCAGAAACAAATCTGACTACAATATCATTTTCGTCTTCTAGACCCCAAGACACTATGGGAAGATGAAGCTTTTTGAGCTCATTGACCAATTCCTTCTGATCCCCATTAACGACTACCCATTCGCATTGAGAGAAAAGCACAGCTTTTTCTCGAATTAAATGAAGTTTATCGTCGAAGTTTTGCAAATGAGCATCCCCAACATTCGTAAATATTCCAATGGAAGGAGCAATCATTTCAGCAAGCCTTTTCATTTCCCCAACTTCAGAAATCCCTGCCTCTATGATGGCGAGATGATGCTGTGGTTCTATCTGCCAAAGTGAAAGAGGAACTCCTATCTGACTATTGAAACTTCTGGGGCTAGATGCTATATTAATCTCTTGCTGGAGTACCTGTGTAAGCCATTCTTTCACAGTCGTTTTTCCATTGCTTCCGGTAATGGCCAATACAGGATTGGAAAAGTTGCTTCTGTGTTTTGCAGCCAGTTGTTGTAGTGCTAAAAGAGTATCACCAACCTTAATGAAAGAAGCGGGGATTTCTGAATGATAATCATCAGCGACAACAAATGCTCTAACTCCTTTGTCAAAAGCAGTGTTTATGTATTTGTGACCATCATTTCTACTGGTTTTCAATGCGAAAAAGATGGAGTTTTTAGGAGCCACCAGTTTTCTGGTGTCAAATGAGATATCTGTGATGGTCAGCTCCGCATTACCTACGAGATTTCCACCAGTATATTCAGCTATTTTTCCAAGTTTATACTTGGTCATCTTGAGGTTTGGTGAGTTCTTTAAGCGCTTCTTGAGATTGTTTTTCGGCAAGCCGCTCATTCATTATTTTCTGCTGCCATTCAGGAATAATGCCTTCTTTTTCGAATTCAAGAGCTTCTACATAAGCCTCTCTTGAAAGAGGAACATAGCAATCTTTTTCCCCGAGCTCCACCAGTTTTTCTCCTCCAGCAAATCTATAGGAGTACTGAGCTAAATTGCCTGTTTTCACACAAATAGCGTGAACTTTTGTAACATATTCTGCTAGTGCCATAATATGAGGCATGGGTCCAAAAGGTCTGCCCTTAAAATCCATATCCAACCCAGCGACCACCACTCGTATCCCACTATTCGCTAGTTGATTACATACGGAAGGGAGTTCTTCATCAAAGAATTGGGCCTCATCAATACCTACCACATCTACTTCACTAGCGAGCAACAAAAGATTTGATGAAGAAGGCACGGGGGTGCATTGAATAGTCGTGTAATTGTGGCTCACTACCTCAGTTTCGCTGTATCGAGTATCGACTTGTGGTTTAAAGATTTCTACCCTTTGTTTGGCGATTTGCGCTCGCTTTAACCTACGAATAAGCTCTTCAGTTTTTCCTGAAAACATAGAGCCACAAATGACCTCGATCCAACCGTTGCGTTGTTGCTTGCTATTTTTGTTTTCCAGAAACATAGATGCCTACAAAGATAAATCCAATAAGAATAGGATAAGAGTTGAATTCTATAAACGTTGTCTTAAGAAGATTTTTTGTGTAGTAAGGGGAGTTTTAGTGATTATAATTGTATAGTTTACAGTTCAATTAATATCTGCAAAGGAATATGTATAAATCGATTTGGGTAATTCTTCTAGTACTCTTGGTCAGCTGTACTAAGGGAGAAGGAGAAGGGGGGAACTCCAGCATTTCAGGGAAGGTAAATCTTCAACAATGGAATAGTACGTTTACTGTAATGAGCTATGAAACTACAGCCAATGATCATGATGTGTATATCGTTTATGGGGATGATTTAAGCTTTAGCGATAAAACCTCAACAGATCATGAGGGAGATTTCGAATTCAAATATTTGCGTGAGGGTGAGTACACCGTTTATGTATACTCCAAAGTGAATTCCGCGGAGGCTGTAAATGGGGAAGCTCCGGATGAAAAGGCACTTGTACAGGCAATTTCCTTAGGGAAGAAAGAGGAAAAAGAAGTTGAAGTTTTCACCGTATTGAAAAACTAAGTCATTTGAAGCATGTCTTATTGACCATATCATTAATGTTGGCTGGTTTCATTCAAGCTCAGGAAAACAATGCTGGAGCTTGGTTCTATTTTAGCTTAGAAAAAGATTTACCTGATAAGTTCACTACTGGGGTAGAAGCCAATGTTCGCTTAAATGAGAATTTATCAGAAGCCAGAACCATATTTTTAGAGCCTTGGGTTAGAAAAGAATGGACAGATGCATTTTCTACTATTCTTTCTTACAGAGCTATGAAGAGAAGGAATCTTGACAATGAATATGAAAACAGAGATAGAGTATCTATAGATTTAAAGTATAAATTCAAGGTAAAAGAACTGGGGATTCAATATAGGTTCAGAACACAACGTGTGTTGGGCTTATTAGATGAAGAGTCAGCGCAGGTTGATAAAGTGGGAATGAGACATCGGATCAAGCTAGGATATGACCTTTCAAAAAAATGGGAGACTTCATTCTCTGGAGAAAGCTTTTATTCTGTAGCAAGAGAAGGAATGCTACGGCATACTGACCTCCGATTAAAAGCGACACTGGAATACAAGTTAAAAAAGAGAAACTACTTGAGTTTTGGATATTTACTACAGCGTGAATACAATACCTCGAATCCTCTAACCGAATACAATTTAATTATTGGATATACGCTAATGATTAAATAGAAAGGTCTAATTTTCGTTATACTCTTCCTTAAGAATCCTCGTTATATCTTTGCACCAAACGACAAGGCCCATTAATTTGATATTCGACATTCGACATTTGACATCGATCATCTCGAACCTCGAACCTCGAGCCTCGAATTTTTCTATTTTAATGAGAGCGAGGTTTGTGCCGATTCTATGTGTATTCTTTTTTTGTTCGTTTTCTGCTTTTTCTCAAAAAATTGATATTTCGGAGTATTCCAATACGAGGGAAAAATGGGTTGTGTTAAAAGGCGATACCACCCAAATTGACACACTAAGTGTGATCAGGGATTCGTTTGAGATTTTTTCTGATTTGCCAGATTCGTTGAAGGTGTATGAGTTGGATGCCATGTCAGCACTGCTAATTTGGCCAAAACCAAGGCCATTGGATTCAATTAGAGTCAAGTATCGTGTGTTTCCATATTTGTTTAACCAGACGTTTAGTTTGAAAGACCGCTCGATCATTCGACCAAAAGATGAATCAGGCTTTGATCCTGGGTTTGCATATTCCCCTTCAGTTATTCCTGAGGGATATAATTCAGCCGGAAGAATCAACAAAAGTGGTTATCTCAGCAGAGGGATAAGTGTGGGAAGTGGGCAGGATTTGAGTGTAAATTCCGACTTGAATCTTCAGCTGACAGGGTATGTAACAGATGATTTACAGCTCTTAGCCTCGATTAGTGATGCAAACATTCCTATCCAACCTGGAGGAAATTCCCAAACGTTACAGGATTTTGATCAGGTTTACATCAATGTATTCAATGATCGATTTTCCCTTACGGGAGGAGATTATGTATTGCGGAGCAGACCTTCTAGGTACTTGAATTATTTTAAGAGAGCTCAGGGGGCCAATGCCACTGTTGATTTTAAACAGAAAGATAAAATCTCTCATAAAGTGATGACAAGTGCTGCCGTAAGTAAAGGGAAGTATGCGCGAAACATTTTTACTGCTGTAGAAGGAAATCAAGGTCCGTATCGATTAACAGGTGCCGAAGGAGAAACGTTTGTAATTGTTCTTGCGGGTACAGAACGTGTATTTATTGATGGAAAATTAATGAAGAGAGGAGAAGAGTTTGATTACGTGATAGATTATAATGCTGCAGAATTAACCTTTACTCCAAATCAACCTATTACGAAAGACAAGCGAATTCAAGTTGAATTTCAATATTCTGATAAAAACTATGCTCGATCAATTTTTCAAGTGTCAGATCATATTGAAGGAAAGCGATTCAAAGCATACATTTCTGCTTATTCCGAACAGGATGCTAAAAATCAAAGCTTACAGCAAACATTGGATCCTGAAGATAAGGGGTTATTGGCAGGAGCAGGAGATGATTTGTTTGCAGCGACGATTTCTGCGATTGATTCTACTGGGTATACTCCCGAGGGCGTTCATTACGAATTAGTAGATTCTTTGGGGTATGACAGTGTTTTTGTTTTCTCTACGAATCCGGAGTTGGCAGACTATACATTAGGATTTAGTCAGGTTGGGGAGGGGAACGGAGATTATATCCAAAATGGGTTTTCGGCTAATGGAAGGGTCTTTGAATGGGTGGTTCCTGATACAATCAATGGCCAAATAATCAGAAGAGGTTCGTTTGCACCATTTATTCTATTGGTTTCACCGAAGAAACAGCAAGTGGTAGCGGCAGGTTTTGAAACGAATCTTAGTAAAAGTATTAAAGTGAAGACGGAGGGTTCTGTAACAAATCGAGATCTCAATACATTTTCTAGTTTAGATGCTGACGACAACTTAGGATATTCAGGATTGCTTGGATTGGAATTTTCAAAGGACTCTGTTGTTTTTAAATCATGGGCGCTGAAATCTGTACTGGAAGCAGAATATCTTTCAGAGTATTTTACTACCGTGGAACGATTCCGAACGGTAGAGTTTGTTAGAGACTGGAATCTTTTAGAGAATGAGTTGATAGGAGAACAACTATTGACACGGTCTCAGTTGGGTATTGGCCATAAGAAGAATGGGAAGCTGAATGTTTTCAACGAACTACTTGGTATGGGAAGCAATTATAATGGGAATAAATCAGGTTTGGAAGCTGACTTGAAGCTTGGAAAAGTGAAGTGGAAAAGCACAGCATCCTATTTATCCACTTCCGGAGAGCTTGAATCGGACTTTTATAGACATAAAAATGATTTGAGTTATGCATTCAAACCATTTAGAATCGGATATCAAGATGAGTTGGAGTCTAACGTAAGGACAGATACAACGAATACCACCTCAGGGTATCAGTTTTTTGATTATCAATTCTATGTAATGAATCCTGATTCTAGCAAGAACAAAGGAAAGATTTTCTACAGAGTGCGAACAGATGAGGTGAATGTGAATGGAGTACTTGTACCGACAGCCGAAGCTACTCAGATAGGGGGGAGCTATGAATGGCTATCCAATAAAAGCCAATCGGCCAAGTTGAATGTGAGTAGGCGAACGTTAGACTTTAAGAATGATACTACTGGTAAAGCACGTGAAGACAACACCCTAGGTAGGATAGAATATCGATTAAAAGCATTTAAAAACGTTTTTAATACTGATTTCTTTTACCAAGTAGGCTCAGGACTGGAGCAGCGCAGGGAGTATGTTTATTTGGAAGTCCCAGCAGGACAAGGGGTATATGTGTGGAATGATTACGACGAAGATGAGGTTAGAGATTTAAATGAGTTTGAGGTAGCAGCATTTGGGTACGAGGCTAATTTCATCAGGACATTTATTCCCTCAAATAATTATCAACGCGTTTTTTCAAATGGATTCAATCTGAATGCTGGCTTGGACCCTGCTAGAGTATGGAAGAACAAGACTGGTGTTAAGAAGGCGTTTTCAAAGTTCAGTCATCAGTTTTCAATTAGTACTGACAGAAAAACAACTGATACTACAAATGAGCAGCGCTACAATCCATTCCTAACAGATGTGAATGAGAGCACGCTACAAGCGCTGAATAGCTCTGTACGGAACACGTTGTTCTATAACAAGCTAAGCACAAGTTTTGGAGCTGATTTGACCATTCAAAACAACGCCAACAAAGTGCTGTTATCGAATGGATTAGAGAGCAGGAGAGTAACGTTGCAACGGCTAAATATTCGTTGGAATTATTCGAAGAGTGTCGTTGTAAAAGTTGCGTTGACGGATGAGAATCGAAGTTCAGCTGCCACTAACACATTGGGAAGAAATTACAACATCAACGCCAAGAAGGTGAGTCCAGAAATCAGCTGGCAGCCAAACAACAAATTAAAGCTAAGTGTGATCTCTGATTTTTCAGATAAGTTCAACGCACAAGAAGGGGCTGAAGACACAGCAGAGTTACTGACTTTTGGAACACAGGGGAGATACAGTCAACCTGGAAAAGGAACCTTGGAGTTGGAAGCTAATATCATTAAAGTAGACTACAATGGAGAAGTAAATTCTCCATTGGCCTTTGAAATGTTAGAGGGGTTGAATACAGGAACAAACTACACGTGGACGGTGGCTGTACAACAAAACCTGAATAAAAACATCCAGCTGTCTGTGAGCTATTTTGGCAGAAAATCAGAAAGCAATCCATTTATTCACTCCGGAGGTTTGCAAGTAAGAGCGCTTTTCTAGGAGTGATCTGCCGTTTTCCTACTCTTCTTTAACCAACAGAGCTTTTCCGTTTTAATAACCGTGTTCAAACTGAGATTCATTAATGTATCCTCCAAATTCCTCAGAGTAGTTATTTCCCATTTTTAATCTGAGTTTAGTTTTAAAATCACCAGAATAGATTAATTGGGAGGTGAGGACAATTTCGTTTGGAGGCAGAGTAATAACCCAACTGCTAAAACCTCTAAAACCTGAGTATTCTTCTATTGGGTGCCACAATCCATTTTTTTTTGCCTCAGCCTTAAGAGATATTCGGTCCATTCCAAGGCAAAGAGTATCCGATGACATGTTCTTTATTATCACCGGATATGCCTGATTATGCCAATTGGATACAATTTGGTTTGTATCAAGATGTATGTTTAAATCAAAAGTATCAGGATGTTTGAGATATTCTGGTTCATAGAAATTTTTGAAAAAATAGTTGTCGAAGATGGTTGGAACATAAACAGGCTTTACGATTCCAGAATCAGCCATTACTACATGGATCCATTGTGGAGTAACATTGTACGAGTTAATAAAGAGAGAGTCTCGAAGTTTCCCAAAATATCTGGGATAATGATTCCCAGAAATTGGTGTATTGGTGTTTATCGGAGAAATGCCATCAACTTGCAAGGAGTCAATGATAGTAGAAAATCGGAAAGTGTCGGTGTTTTCATAATCTTCAATTGAAACCGTTTTCTCCGAACAAGAGAAAATCGATAGGATCAAGCAAAGAAGCAAGAACTTCGGAGCGCGAAATTGGATAGATAATTTCGAACCCATATCGACAGGATTATTTGTCGTTGAAGATCCAGCAAAAGTGAGCAGATGTAAGAGACGATGTGTTGATGGTTAGAGTATTCATGACTTATTATTTTAAGATTATATATTAAAGTTACGTCGTAAGACTCCCACATGTTAGAGGGAATCAAGCAGAGGGAGCAATTCAAAACTAAACGGTCGAATTCTGATAGTTATCGGGATATGCTTTTAGATTTATTTAACATAGATGACTTAGAGTTGATCAAACTGCTACGAAATCTTAACTTTGGCGGTACTATGGAATACTTAAAAATCAACAAGAATTATTGGGATACACGAGTGGAAAGCCATGTAGAATCAGAGTTTTACGCAATGAATGAATTTTTAGCTGGTAACTCTTCTTTACGTTTTATAGAACTGGAGCACTTGCCTAAGGATCTTTCAGGAAAGAAGATATTGCATTTACAATGTCATTTTGGTCAGGACTCTCTTTCTTTAGCTAGAATGGGTGCAGAGGTGACTGGGTTGGATTTATCTAGTGAAGCGATTAAGAAGGCCAAGGAATTAAATGACCAGTTAGGGCTAAATGCCACATTTGTAGAATCTGACGTTTACAATGCAAAAAACCATATCCATGAAAAGTTTGATATGGTATTCACTAGTTATGGAACTATAGGTTGGCTTCCTGATTTAGACAAATGGGCAGACATTGTGAATCATTTCTTAAAACTAGGGGGAGAGTTTCTAATCGCGGAGTTCCACCCTGCAGTGTGGATGTTCGACGATGATTTTACACACGTAAAACACAGTTACTTTAATATTGAGCCAATCAAAGAAGTGACGGAAGGAACATACACAGAGAAAGGAAAAGACTTGCGAGAAGAGTTCATCGGTTGGAATCATCATTTAGGAGAAGTATTTACTGCCCTACAGGGTCAAGGTCTTCAAATAAAGTCATTTACGGAATATGACACAGCACCCTGGCCATGTTTTAGAGACCTTGTTGAGGTTGATTCCGAGAACTATCGGAAGGGTTATCAAATCAAAGGCATGGAGGGAAAGTTACCCATGGTATATGCATTGCAATGCACGAAACCATGAAAAAAGAGGACATTATAGCAGCTTGTAAGCTAGAAATAGAACAGCGACTAGCTCACACTCAGTCCGCAATTGATTCTGCTCGTGAAAGTGCAAATTCTGAGCAAAAATCTACAGCAGGAGATAAGCATGATACTGCCAGAGCTATGGCACAGTTTGAGCAAGAAAAACTTTCAAAACAACTTTCAGAACAGTTAAAGTTGAAGGAGATGCTTTTTAGAATAAATGTAAGTGCCGCTTCACCAGAAGTCAGAATTGGTTCATTGGTAAGGTGCTCCAATGGGCTATTCTTTATTGGAATAGGTCTTGGAAAAATTCAGGTGGCTACTGGGGCTGTTTTTTGTGTTTCTACTGCTTCTCCGATTGGTCAAGCATTGATTGGGAAAAAAGAAGGGGAGCAATTTAGCGTAAATGGGAGGAGTTTTTCAATATTAGAAGTAAAGTAGAATTATTTACTTGAGATTTGTTATCCCTGCGTCTACTCAACTAGTTCGGACGGCTAAAGATAACTAAAACGAGTTTGCAATAGTTTAGACCAACTAAAACTTCTTCCCCGTGTGCTTGGAAGTTCTAAATATATAATCTTCTCCTTTCATGGATTTGGCTTTAACAAACCAAGTGAAGAAACTCGGTTCTTTATGAGTATCAAGTTCCATTTTCCCTAACCAATAAGCAGGCACTCCAGGGTAGGCATGATGGGCTTCATGAAGGTTGAAATTGAACAGAAAGTGTTCTGCCAGGAATGAGTTGATGTAAAAGCTACGGGTATATGGTACTTGATTCATATAAGTGATCGGCCGGACTTCGGCACCTTCTGAAACAGGGATTTCCACATGGGAATGCTGAGTAAGAATAATGAGCTCTTTCCAAATTAAACTAATGACGAAGGCTGGAAAAATGTATGTTAAGATAAAATCACCAAAGAATACACCGATAGAAATGTAACCAGCCAAATAAACGAGTACATGTATCATGGATTTTTTGTATTTATCGGTAGTTACATGACGCTTTATCTTTCCTAAGTTCCAGTAATTACTCAGTTTATACGTGAGGTAGAAAACAGGGATAAATAGTAACCATGCTGTATTGGCTACAACTCTCATTACCGGAGACTCTGAAGGCTCAACCGTTTTTTCTGTTGTTGGGTCTTTGTCTCGCCAACCTGTCCAACGATGATGCAGATGATGCATATTCATCCACGTATAGTATGGAATCATGGTTAAAAAGCCGAAAAAATGACCGAAAAGGTGGTTCAACTTTCTTGTCTTAAAGAAATTTAAATGTCCACATTCATGAAGGAGGATAAAAGTTTGAACAAAGAATAATGACAGGAGTAACTCTCCTATACAGTACAACAAGTTAGTGCCCTGAAGAATCAAGAATATGGATGCCGCTCCTAATGTAAATGGAAGAATAAGGGCGCGGAATGCTTTAGCATTACTTGCTTTGTAAGTGGATATGCTTTTAGGAGGATTCATAAAGGTGTTAGTATACTATCGTCACTTATCTTCTCGCAAACTACAGTTTGCATAGATAGGTTAAGTGCTTTTTGAAATAGTAACAATGGTGATAATAAAAGTTGGCCTATGAAATAAGGGAAAATGATACGGTTCAGGTTGAGGCCTTTTCCGATGAGTTTAAAGTAACTCCCTGCAAAGATGTAGAAGTAAGGAGGGAATGCCCCATAAGCTCTATACTTTATTACTCTAAATCCGTTCTTTTCCATTAAAGTGGTAAATCGTTTTTTATCGAACAAAACAGTGTGTTGGGGTGCCTGTACGCCTGGCCACTTTCTGCCAAAAAGTTGAAAGGTAAAACTGTCTAGCCTTGGGACTTCAATAATGAGTTTACCATCTTTCTTTAAGACTTTTTTCGCCATTTGAAGTGATTGATTAGGAGCGTAGCAGTGTTCTAAAAAGTGCCACATAGTCACACAATCATATCTATTTTCTTGAATATCTTGCTCGTAGAAAAGGCCATTGTAAAACTCTATTTTATCAAAATCAGGGTAGTCCAATCCTTCCTTAAAATCTACACCACTAATTTTACAATGATGTTTGTTTCGTAGATGCAATAGGAAAGTACCTACCGCGCATCCAATGTCAATAATTTCTGTTTCGTCATTTAGCTCTACGTGTTTCCCTACGATCTTTTCCTTTTCACGATCGTGTTTGTTCATGGCCCATTCATAAAGTGGCGTTAGCATCCCCCAGTTCTTCTTCTTTCGATGTGCGATATATTCTCCATCATAAAACTCTTTGATCTGGTCACTCGCAATACGAGGGTTTTGGTAAACCAATTGACACTCCCTACATTTCACATATTGAAACTCACCCTCCTTACCAGTTAAGTCCTCTTCTCCGATTAGAAAAAAATCATAATCATCCGTGCCACAACTGTAGCATTTTACCTTTTCAAAACGATAATTATCTGGATTCTTGACGGGCTTTAAGAATAAATTTTTCATGGCATCAAATAGCTTAAAACAAAATAGGAGATTGGGTAATAAAGGATGGGAATGTATGGTGTGAATTTCCACTTCCACATAAAAAGTACAAAGATCAACATGGGTAAAATAAGCAGTCCATTAAATGGATAGGACCAAGGTTGAAAGACCAATATTCCACTTATGGCTAATGTCAAAAAACTCCATAATAAAGCTCTTCTCCGTTTCCCAATATTCTCTATTAAATCATGAGCAGCGATAATGAAGAAGGTTGATAATGCAATGAAGATAGTAGGTAAGTGAAAAGCATGATGGTACAGAGACCAAATCAAAATAGGGTATTTCAATAGAGGAATAATTGGCAAAATCAATCTGCTTTTACCGAAGAGCAAATAGCCAAATATAGAGATAACAATCAATACATAAATTGACCATAAACCGTAACCAAAATATAGACCAAGGCCAGCTAAATACAGTGCCAATACTACACTTGCCACAACAAGAAACTTGGGATAGTTTTCCTTGTTCAAGTAAGTTCTTTCTGGATGGGCCACTCGGTCTAGATAAACTGATCCCGCGTCATCAAAAATTCTGAAAATAAGAAAGGAGATAAAAAGAAATACTATTGTGAAAATCCAACCCTCGAGTGGTGTTTCATTTGGACAAACGAATAGCGACAATACGATTGAGAGTAAAGAAAATTTTACTAGGCCCAATCTTGATTTTAAATATTCTGCCATCATCTGTTAAAGGAGTTGAATTTTACCTAGATCACCATCTAATATTACCTCATCATTGTCCTTTAACAACTGTGTGATGCCATCAATCCCTATTACAGCGGGAATTCCAAACTCACGTGCTACAATAGCTCCATGCGATAGTGCTCCTCCTCTTTCGACGATTAGTCCTCCAATTAGTGGAAATACCATTGCCCAACCAGGATCAGTTTGTTTTGTAACTAGAATATCTCCTTTGTTGAGCTTTTCTCCTTCCAAAACAGATTCGAGCACTTTAACTTTGGCCTTAATTCTGCCACCGCTCGCCGCTAACCCTGAAAACTCTGTTACGCCCTCTGCGAGACAAATTTCTTCCTCGACTTGATCTGGTCTTTCCCCAAAATTAGTGGTAAAGTGCTGAGGAAATGCCTTTTCAGATTCTATAGAAAATCTCTTTTTTCTATCTGCTACCAGCTGTTTTATGGCAAACATGCCTGATGAAGCAATAAACTCTCCAATCTCCTTGTATTTTAGAAACAGGATATCATCATGGTGAGTTAAAGCTCCTTTTGCGACAGCGTCTTTCCCTATTTCTTTTGCCACTACCTTAAACTTGTAGTACATCTCTGCCTGTTTGTAACGCACTCTTTCTCTACTAGAAATGGCCTGTTTACAGAGTCCAGATATTAGATACAACTGCCCCACATTATACAGCGACCATGGTAACAGAACATGTCTTTTACGGAAAATCTTACCCGCAAATTTGCGCATTGCTTGTCTTCTTTCGACCCCTTTTATTGCTATGACCTCTCTGGGGTTCTGAGCAGAATTTCTTATGTAGCTTTGGAGCAGTTCGATGAATCGCTCGGGTTCTTCTATATAGTTTTTCTTGAAAAACATTAACTCCCCTGAACATCTAAAGCCCCACTTATTTAAATAGTCTTGAATCGCGTTTTTAATTGGCAGCCATTTTTCACAGGTCATGATAGACTGGTACACGGAGCTTGAATCCTCTTCTAAGAACATTTTATGTGCATCTGCTTGCTTATTGATTAATCTAGCAATACCCCAAGTGTCATTTAAAGGCTCGCTGCTAATCAGTCCAGGGATCGCCTGAATCAACACATTGTGCACACCTACACTCTCTTCACCATAA
Organism: Flavobacteriales bacterium; assembly: GCA_965224545.1. Taxonomy (GTDB): domain Bacteria; phylum Bacteroidota; class Bacteroidia; order Flavobacteriales_D; family Sanyastnellaceae; genus ASP10-05a. The sequence goes on from CBDCZM010000002.1 coordinate 804,586, forward strand.
TATTTCTTAGTGAACTTATTCAGTAATTTGTAATGAATCATGGAGAAGAAATCAGCCAAACTTGCGTGATACCATTGATTAAATCGAAGGTCTAAAAATTCATAATACAGTGCGCCATGGTCTGCCAATGTAGATGCTTGATCAACTTTTGAAGAGAAAGAAGAAACTGTCTTCTCAATCTTCTTCACATGGTTTTCTAAATTAATGTTTAACACAATTAATCGATATATCAAACGAATTAATGATGTTCGTTTTGATCCTTTGGAGGTAGCCACATCCTTATCATTATATCCAACGAATTGATTGAAGGCTTCTTTAAAATAATCTTTCAGTGGAGATGACGAAAGAATGTTGTGAATGCTCGTCATATTGTAATAAATCCTATTTCCCCATATCCCGACAGAATTACTGAAATCGTACTCCAAAGACCTAATTGTATCTGGATGAATCTGTAGTAAACCCGAAATGTTTTTGAAATAATGATAGTAAGAGTCTCTGGCTATAGAGTATAGCAATGGGGAAATTGGGTCGGGATAGTTCTCATTTAAATTTGTATTAGTCCAGTGAACTTTGGAGGTTGTTTTCACTGTTATTGGTCGTGCTTGAACAAAATAGATTTCATCACTTTTAGCCACCCATTCAATGTCTAAATGACAACCGTAAAACTCCTTTAGCTGAGTAGATTGGAGGTTGAGTAATTTTGCATTAAACGGCATTTGTTTTGCCACCTGATTCTCCGTGACTGAAAAATTCTTAGGCGTTACTTTACCAGAAACTAACTGTTCTCCTGCACCTTTTACATATTCTGTATAAGAAGCCAATTCGTCATAAGGAGATTGAGTAAATGTTACTCCTGCATAATCTGCCTTTAGGAATTCCTGAATTACCACTCCCATTTCAGTTAGTTTCATCCCCGAAATTTTTTGATATGCTAACACTCGCTCATTACTCAAGCCATTCCAGCATTTATAGATGGCATTTTGAACCAATTCCAAGTTGTTTTCTACTACAAACGAATCCAATTGACCCGCAAAAGAATGACTATCTGAATCTTCTCCTATGGCAGAACTTCTTACAATTAGTTGATTGCTTTTTAATGAAGTAATGCTTGTTTCTAATTCTTTCGAAAAACCTTCTGGTAGTGTTTGCTTTTTCACATAATGATTCAGCACATCTTTAGAAATAACACATCCATTTGGGACATTCACACCAAAATTAATAAGGCGAGAGAGACTATATGCTTTTCCTCCTACAGTGGCAGTTTCTAAGCTAATATGTAATGGTAGCACGTACATCAGAATGACTTTTTAATTTTTAATGTGTGTAGTAAAAAGGAGGTGATTAAACTAATGCTAAGTGCAATAAAAAACAGGTAAAAAGTTGTCCGTAAATCCACTGGAGTAACGAAATAATAAAATATGAGCATTCCAATCAATGAATCAGACTTATCCATAAACACCTGAAACAATCTGTACTTTTTAGAATGCTCTCCATTTCTGATTCCTAATCTTCTTTTGATAAACGAATTGGGCAATTCTGATATCAAATAAATAATTCCCAATCCAATACCAATATAGAAGTCGTTTAAAAATGAATTGACAAAAGGTCCTATCAAGTAGCTGAATAACACCACTATAATGCCATTAATGACAGGAAGGAGAATGAACCCTCTTACTGTTTTGTTTTTTCCAAATGCCTTTTCCGAAATTGGAATCGAAAGTATAGATAGCCAGCCTTTCTTAACCACAATCATATGCAAAACATTAGTCAGCACCATTGGGAACAAAAAGAGAAAGATATGTATTAGAAAATCATTCAACAGCGACCATTTTTATACTTTCAAGCATCGTAAATGAAGTTTTAAAGACACGTTCAATAAATGGATAATTAACCAATGTGCTTCCAGCCAAATAGAAGCAAACTCGTGTCACTAAGTATTCATTTCCAGCCAACTGAAAGTCATGAATGTAGTCCTCCCAAGAATATAATTCTCCATTAATATCTTTGGTTAATTCGTAGTGGTGTCTCATTATATCCACAAGCATTTCTTCTTCAAAATTCTCATTTAATGTGAAAGAAAGGAATTCGAAAATATCTCGTTGAGGAATGTTTATGATAGCCAATTCCCAATCATAAATACATGGGTCTCCATTCGCTCTTATGCCTACATTCCGAGGATTAAAATCGTTGTGGATTAATGTCGGTTTCCCTTTTGGCTTAATTCCATTTTCAATCCAATCTTGGATTACTATATTGAGATAGTCAAAATGTGATGGTATATCTAAATAATTATAGTCTTTTTGATTAATTGTAACGAAAGCACTATAAAGTTCAACAGCCTTTATAGGATCAAATGTCGTAGCTGACGGAATTGAGTTAATCAAACGGGTATTTGCAAATTTATTATGCACCCAATGAATGGCATCAATTGATTTTTTCATCAGACTTACTGACCACAATTCGGGATGATTCTCAGAATCAAATTGAAGCATCTCATCTTTTTTTAAACGTTCCAGAAAGAACACATAAATCTCCCTTTCAGGATCAGATTTGAACCCGTAGTAGTTGGGTGTAAATGGGTATTTTATTTTCTCTAATGCCTCATAAACTTCTATTTCAAGCAGATGAGAATTCTTATACTCTAATGCGTCTTTATGCTTTATTAATGTATCTGCTAACTGTACACTTAGGTTGTTTGCTAAGTATCTTAACCCTTCAATTACTTCATCTCCCAATGCCTTACTTTTAACAAGAATAGGAAGTGTCTGCCCATTTTCTAATTCAACATTTGTCTCAATAAATCCAATTGTTTTTTTACAGACTTTAGCAGTTAACTGAGTGAGTATTCCATTGTCCAACTTTTCATTTGAGTGAAAGCTGATCTGTTTAATTTCATCTGGTAGGTTTTTCATGTTTGATTTAAAAAACTCCAGATTGAGTTCAGGTTTTAGAAGCCATTTTACGGGCTTATTTCTACCTAATTTTTGATGGGCTCTTGCAAATTGTCCACTGGCAATTGCAGCATGTGTGGAAAGCTCTAAGGACAAAGCAAAACCGGCAATTAACTTGGCAAATCGCTCCGCTTTTCCGTTTCCTTTACAACCCATAAGTTGTAAAATTTTAGACGCCACAGGTAAGTGTGTTCCTCCTCCAACTGTACCGATAACCAAACTTGGTAACGATAACGAAGCATAGAGCCCTCCTTCTGTCTTTTCCAATTGGAATATAGCCGTAGAAGATTCATGAATACAAGCTAGATCTTGTCCAGATGATCCAAATATTCCCGCTACTGCATTAGCCACATTAATGTTGTATCCGATCATTCCGTCAATTCTACTAATGGCCATCGAATTATTGAAGGAGTTGAACATATCTTCAGCTGTGGTCCTTAATGTTTTTTCAATGACTTCGTTCGTTAAAGTACATTCCGAAATGACGCTGGTACCTCGTCCGTTTAGCATGGAATAATACGACACCTTTTTGTCTGAAGAACCATTTCCGTCTATCACGAAATTTACTATGTTAGTTCCTGTTTCTTCCTGAAAATGATCTTGAATCCATAAACATGCATGCCATGTGCAGGAAGTAGTCATATTCTGTCCAGAAGCATCACTCGTGGTGTAAATAAATTTGAGGTGAACTACTTTTCCAATTACTATGTTTTTTATTTCCACAAGTTCAGCATGATTAGAATGTTCTTGTGCGAGAGCTTTGATTTTAGAATAGTTCACTTCAATCCACTTGTTGAAATCTAACGCATCATACAAAGAATGAAATACAAACATCGGTGCTCTCAGCATTTTCTGATGGACCACATGAGCCCTGAATCCACCACATTGACTAATGGCTTTAGCTCCACGATTCATACTAGCGGTTAAAGCTCCTTCAGTGGTCGCTACAGCAGTATGAACCCACTCAGGTTCTTCATTTTTTTTCGAAAAGAGCAAGGGACCGATCAATCCCAATGGAATTTCAATGGTTCCAATAAAACTTTCAATATTATTCTGAACTTCAGGCAGACCAATTGAATCAGAGCGTAGAATGGGCTCAATATCATCTACGAGAGACTTTACATATTCCATCCTTAAGTCAAAGGCTGTTTGATTCATCATTCCACGTCCTGGTGCTAAGCTATATTTCTCCCTCATCCTATTTTCTTCTTTGAATTCAACCTGTCGAATCGTTCCATATAAATGGTCCTTACTTGATCAATATGATCGTCTAAATTTTGAAGTGACCAGTCGGAGGTGCTAATTTCTTCCAATACTTCTAATTTTAATTCACCTCCCACAGCATGTCTCGACTTAAAGGGGTTACTTTCTTTTGGGATGTGTATGTATAGTGCCACAACGGGTAATTTGGCTTCAAAAGCCATGTGAAAGATTCCACGATTGAAAGGAGCTATGCCATGATAAAGCCTGTGAACTCCTTCTGCTGACCCTGCAATAGAAACTTTTTTCCTTTTTAAGTATTCTGTCGTTTTGATCAGAAATCGTAACCGCCTTTCTCCGTGTTTTTTTTGTGGAATATAGCGCGTCCCCACTGTTTTAGCCGAGAGAACTAATGGGAGATACACATAGGTTTTTTCTGAAAGTAAATACCTAATATTTGATAATCCTATCCCTGTTAGTAGAAAAATATCTAGATAAGAATTGTGATTAAATGTATATAACACTGGATACTTTGGAAATTCTCTTTTATCTGGATAAGTCGCTTTAAAACCCATTACTCTTAGAATAAACCTAGAAGAATAATTGATAAAATATTTGCAGCAGAAATTTCTAAGTAGTCCAAAACTTAATATAACTAATATTAAACCTGTGCTCCCTGTAATCAGCATTGCTAGAAGCGCAACGAACCAGCGATATATTAGTAATAGTTTTTTCATTCAATCATATTCTTCATAGTTAACTAGATCACAAACATACCTTTCATCATTAGTAGTTAAAAACCGTTTTTTTCGTTTTACGTACTTTACAGAATAATGAAAAACATGCTTCTGGATTATGATATGGTTAACCATTAGCAAAAAACTAACGGTCACGTCTATGATTTTTCGTTGAGACTATCCTTTGGTAATACAGTCTTTATACACCTCCATATATGTTTTGGAAACATGTAAATTTTCCTTAATCTCATTTTTAGTGACCAGTTCTCTATGAACCTTTGGTAAAAAATAACATGGAACTCCAGGGTATAAATGATGTTCATTGTGGTAGGAAATATTCTTTGGTGCTAGTAAGAACCTACCCAGAACTCCATGAATGGTAGTCCTTGTTTGCATAGCAAGGCTTTTACCTTCAATGCCAGAATGCTCCGCTATTCTTCTTAAGCGATTTGCTACTTGCGTCCATGTAGCAAATGGAATCAGCCAATACCAGACAAGTAGCATTCCTTTACCAGCAAAAATGAACGACGTAACGATAGTGGCATAGAACAGAATTCTTAATAAATGATACCAAACTGGGGTCTTTTTCTTCTTGGTTTTCATCTGTCCACTAGACATTACAGTAAATGTTTCAAAAATTCCAAGACCACTGATTTGAATAAGAATGATTTTTATAAATTTCTTAATGCCCATTGGGTAGCTCCAATTGGAGTTGGTTTTAGCGATATAATCGGGGTCTTTATCAGTATTGAGCCAGGCATGATGCGCCAGGTGCTTTACTCGATAAGATCGCATAGAAATGAACAAAGGCCAGGCACATAGAAGCTCTGCAACCCAATCATTCAAACCAGTACTTGGAGAGACTAATTGATGAACCGCTTCGTGCATTATTAATCCTAAAGCTAAAAACCGAGCACCAATTATTAGAACACATAATAAATAAATGACCCAAGAAAAGTAGGCTTCGCATAACACTGCGGTAGAGACAATTAAGGTCCATTCAATTAGCACAGACCCAATTCCTTTTAGTGTGCTTACACGATGGTATTTTTTCATCGCATCGTGTCCAATGGACTTTCGAATTTGGTGAGGGTTATCTATAACTCTGGACATATGCTAATTATCTTGGTGCTAGTTTGTTTCTTCTCTTTGCGAAAGAAGATTAAAAGTACTGAAATTTGAAACAGCCCTACAGGACTAGTTGTTCCCAAACCGTATATCTGGATACGTTCATCGATAAGAGCTAAACACTAAAGATTTTTGATTATATGAGGAAGGTTCAACGAGGATTCTATAAAAACTTCTTCAGTTTTCGATTCATCGTGTTTACAACGGCTAAAGGGCTCCTTCTTAGTAAAATTATATCTTCAAAAGTCCTCGAGTAATAAAGGAATGGCTTTGTTAGTTGATTGAATTGGGAATCCCGAATGACGAGGGCACCAAATCCAAAATCTTACCCTATACTGATCTCTAATGATGATTTTCCCATCTGAAGAGTAGACCTTGTATTCTCCTTTTCTTTCTGGTTTACCGAGAGCTTCGATGTGTTAAGGATCGTATCGAGCAAACTGATACGATTTTCCTTTCTGAAGAAAAAGGAAGGATGCTTCATTTGGCTCACGTTGAAAATCCAGATGTGGGGATATCACATCGATGGCTCTTTTATGTTGAAAGATTGGGTTTGGAGAAAAAACCATGTCTTCAGAATTAAACCCACGTATATTTCTAGTTTCGAAGTCACCCGTATTTTCGTCGAAAACATATTCTTTTACAACAGGGTTCTTCATTTTAACCAATGGAGAGGTTATCTCTGTTAGATTTCGACAATCCTCAGGGTTTATAGGATTGTCGTTAAACAATACGACGAGGTCATCATTATGAATTCCACAATAAAAGGAATAATGCTTGGTTCTTTTAAAAGGATAATAGCTAGCTCCACTTATACTGGAAGCCGTGGAATAACGCTGAAGTTTAGGGATAAGACGCACCCACTCCAGATTTCCCGAATAAGAATAATACATGATTAGGATATTCCCAAAGACCTCATCATGTCTTTCGGTAGCTCCTGTGGATAGATTAACATTGGTAACTTTAAGATATTCCTCAGTGAGAATGTAAACACCATCCTTAGAGGGAATAGATTGAGTCAATACAAAGTTATCCCTGACGGTTTCTCTCATGTGTTTTATTGGGTCGGTAAGAGCATAATGATCTTCAACCACTTTTTTAGGAAACTCTGTAAGTGTGTTCTTAGTGACTTCAAGTCTATCCGTGTCAATACTAACAAAAAAGCTTCCCGCAAGTCGATTTTCTTCTAAGGAGAAATAAATTCCAGAAATCAATAAAGAGTTTCCATGAAGTGTATAGTCGGAGATATGTGTTAAGATATTCTCATCGTTTGATAGTTCAAATTCAACAGCCTCTTTCTCATACTTCTCATCTGGATCATAAACGTTCACAGATAAGTTCTTAAGTGATCCGTCAATTTTATAAATTCTTCCTCGATGGTCAATGATGCTTCCTTCACTTTCTAATGAATAAAGAAAGTGGTAGTGGTTCTCATTTTCTGGTTTCTCTGTCTCAACGTCATCAATAAAAGTCAAATTGGAGTTGATGCGGACAAATCGCACAATATTGATTTTTTCCTTTGCATTGTATGCTTTAAATTGGATAGTAAGTTCTTGGTTGTGCAGGTTAATACCGAAGGAATAGTCTTGAAGAGACATTTTAGACTTACCTCTCTCCATTTGCAAAAGAAGTTTTTCCTCTACTAAACTTCCATCATTCACGTCATATGACTGGACGAATAAATTGCTGTATACGCCTTTTTCTAATTTGCTGCTATTGTTTACATAAAACACTAGAAAACGATCGGAAACTTGATGAAAAGCCATAGGTAAATATTTACCTGCAACCGAATCGAATTTTTTATTTTTCCATTGATCAAATTCAAGCTTGTAATTTCTTTCCAAGCTTGACTTATCGTATGCTTCAAGATAAATAAGATCATTCTCTCGAGCGATTACGAAAAAGGACGATTCATCTTCTCCTGTGATTTTTGGATGATAGACATCTTTTTTTAAAGCGCTAAGCACAGGGCCTTTAGATACTACTTGAGCGTTCAATAATCCTATTAGTGATAGAAGAAGAACAAGAGTTAAGGAGAGTCTTTTCATTTTACAAATAATTGTTGATATAGAAGAGGCCTTTTCTATTTTCACTCGTGAGTTTGTCGCTACAAACAAGGGGGTATGCATTGAAATAAAAAGTCCTCCCTAATCAAATAACCACACAAACTAATGTGATTATTTTCACAAGGAGGACATCTTCTAGTTAATCTAGTGTTTAGTTATTTTTCGACTGTATACCTTTTCTTGAGTACTGATCCTTACAAAGTAGACCCCTTCAGGATGCGATTCTAGATTTACAGTTAATTGATTCGGTACATTTTGAGCTTCAAATACTCGTTTACCCATAGAGTCATATATTTCTACAGATGCATTCGCATCTTTAAACTCAAGAGTGATGTTATCTTTAGTTGGATTAGGATAAATCAAAGCTCCACTATCATTTTTAATATCACTGATATCACTTGATCCGCTCATTTCTGCATGGAAGCCTAATAAACCAACAGTAACGCCATACGTTGAAGATGGCACAGATATGGAATACATTGCTGCTAGCCCCCCTGGGAAGACTAAGGTTGCATCTAACGTCCAAGAAGCACCTCCATTGGTAGTTTTAATAATTTCACCTGAAATGGTGCATGCATAGCCTAAATTAGAGTCAACAAAACTGAATTCTGCTATTCGATTTGATTCTCCTGGATTATCTATTTGCACCCAAGATTGTCCAGCATTCGAGGTTTTTAAAATAATACCATCAATTCCGCAACCTATGACACCGTTGGTTGAATCTGTAAAGTAAATATCTCTGTAATAGTTCCCATCCAAACCACTATCCAACTCCTCCCAAGTCGAGCCACCGTCTGTTGTTTTATAAATTTTTCCAGCGCCACCACCAAATTCATCTCCACCGACAACGTATCCTGTATTTGCATCAGTAAAATGAACTGCATTTAGCCGTTGAAAATATTCAGGCATGGTCAATGCATTCCACGTAGTCCCACCGTCAGTAGTCTTCAACACCCTCATTTCATAAAACCCTCCTGCGATGTATCCTGTATTCTCATTTGCAAAATGAATAGATTGGAAGACTTCCGGACTTTCTGTATTTGGATTGGTGAATGTTTCATGAGTCCATGTGGACCCACCATCAAGTGTTTTGGCTATTAGTCCGCCACCTCCCACTGCGAATCCTTTGCTGGAATTTATGAAATAAAAGTCTTCAATTGATGAACCTGGAATGGTAAATACTTCAGTCCAAGAGGCGCCTCCATTGAGCGTTTTACTGATTTTCGCGTTCCCCCCAAGCAATGCAGTAGTCCCCCCTAAAAAACCAATATTGTTGTTCAGATAATGAATATCTGAGCCTATGTAATATCCAGGTACTGGCAAAGAATTAACTTCCCACTGAGCGTTGGCAAAAAAAGCAATTATTATAAAGGTTAATGCAGTAAGTATTTTTTTCATTTTCTATCTTCTCTTTTCGTTTAAAATTTGGTTTTTCGCATACGTTGTGACAGGTAAAACACCACTGTATGACTAGACATCAAAACTATTAGGAATGCCAAATTTCTCTATCACCCATATGGGTGATATTTAACAATATGCTGATTTACAGCGAATTGTGATGCGTGTTTCAGAGAAATAGATAAAGCTTAATTCGATTCAGCTTGAATTTATTTTGCTGGGAGGTTGCAGATCTCTCTCATTTTGAGTGTAGCAACGAGTTTTCTGAATCTTAGATTTTCATTTTGATCAAAACGACGCCCTGACTTCTAAGACAGTTTACTAGAGTTTGTATCTAATTAAGTTCATACATGACTCAACTGTTCACTAACTTTTTTAACCGCTTGGGTTCTATTCTTTACGTCAAGTTTATCATAGATACTTTTCAGGTGAGTTTTAATGGTGTTCACTGAAACGAACAGTGCTTCTGCCATTTCTTTGTTTGTCTTCCCTTTTGATAATTCGTCGAAGACTTCAAGCTCTCTCTCCGACAAGGATTCGACTAGATTTAAATTAAAGCTTTGCTCAATCTCGACCTTCGAGGTTACTGTTTCTTTTCTGTTTTTTAGCAGTTCTATCTCCTTAATGTACATGTCTAATTGATGACGAATGGCATTTTCCTCTACAATTCGTTTATTCTTATAATTTCTAAACCATCCCAATGCAGAAATAACAAGAAGAATAACAAAGCTTAATAAACCGAAGAGTGTGTAGTTCTTAAGTTTTTGGTCCTTTTCTAATACTTCAATCTCTTTCTGCTGATAAAGTAATTCTTGTTCTTTCTTTTCGACTTCATACTTCGTCTCGAGTTCAGCTATGGCTTGAATTCTAGACTCATCCATTAGCTCGCCTCCGATTTCATTCAATAAAAGAGCATATTCATTTGCTGATTTATAATCTCCAAAATCAGAATACGCATTGTTGATTAGCCAGTAATTATGAGAGATTAGTGCTTTGTAACTTATAGCTTGGGCCTTTTCAATACTCTTTAATAGAAAATCAATTGCTTGTTCAGATTTCTTGTTCTCCATATATGCGGACCCCAAATTATTTAGAGCAATCGCTTCCCCTTTTTTATCATCCATTCTAATAAATGAGGCCAATGCCTCATTAAAAGATTGAACGACCTCATCAAAATTCGCTACATAGTCCATGTCTCCAGCTAGGTTTAATGAGGTTATAGCAATTAGTCTATCATTTCCTGCCTTTTTAGCTTGTTCTACTGCTTTTTCATGGTATTCAATTGCTTTTTCAAAATCGCTCGTCTCCCTATACACCGTCCCGAGAGTATTATAGCAATTGCATAAACCATAAGAATTGTCTATTTCTTTAAATAAATCAACTCCCATTGTCAGGTATTTAATCGATTTCTCATAATCTTGTTGAAATCGGGCAGCGCTGCCAATATTGCTATATATGTTGGCAATATTCTCTTTGTCATCCTCTTTTTCTATGATTTTCAGTGATTTTAGGTAATAGTCAACAGTCTTTGTATAATTTCCTATATGTTCTTCATAGAGTGCTAGCAAATTGTAGGCTGCAGCTATCCCTTTAGGATAGTTTAGTTTCTCAGCTAATTCTAGTGCCTCATTAGCTCGTCTTCTAGATTCCTCAGGATTTGAACGCAATAGATTAAGTCCTAAGTCTTTTAGTATGTTTACTCTAGCGGTATCATTCGCTGCTTCCTGCAAATCTTGTAATAACCGAACAACAGTGGTATCTTTAACGACTTCATCGTTTGCGCTTAACAGATTAATTTGAAGAAAAAAGAAAACTACAAGAGAAAGTTTGATCATAGTGTGAATTTAAGTAATGTGGTTTGAGAGGATAGGATGTGTTATTATTTCATTAGCAACTATCAAAATTAATGGATTATTGCGTAGCCTGAGTTATAAGCTTGTGTGCTAGAGAATGATCGGTTAAATGAACTTTACTTGGTTTCTATTAAGTTCAAAGAAGAGGCCTTAAGTGTAGCCTCTGTTCTGTTTTTCACATCTAATTTTGTATACATTATTGATGGAAGAGACTTGGTGCTCTCCACCGAACATCTCACTTGATCAGCCTTCGAGCTTAGTTGATCACAGTTTTGCGAATGAATCTTTTGAAGTGTTGCAATGCAAAAAACAATACATAGAAGAGCTCTCAGTATAGATTAAATGTTTGGTTAAGAGTATCAAAGATAAGTGCTGGAGCTGGGATTTGTATAAGTGAGTATTTGATACCCTTTATGTTAAAAGCAGTCAGTGAATTGTCTATAGAATTATGATGAAGTAATTGTATTTCATCATTCAGGCTTCTCGCTCATCAACAAAATGATACCATTCATGATAAAAAACTGACCAGTTATAAAAGGGATGTACCTGTCTACAAAGTTGTTCTTAAGTTTTATAAGCGAAGAGTTATCTTTGCTGATTAAGTTGAATAGGACTTTAACAAAAACTGGAGGTTGAATTCTTTCAGTGTTTATTAAGTTATAGTCTTACTTTTTTGAGATAAAAGTCTGCTGTGTGAAATATGACATTTGCAGATACGAATTAGAGCATTATGAACAAACTACTACTTACAATAGCTGTCTTTTTAACATTGAGTGTTGGTGGACAACTGCCTCTAGAATGGACAGAAGATTTCAAGGGTATAGACGCCTCAGAGGAGACGCCTCACCTACTCAAAAAGGATATAAATGGCAATATTTACTCTGTTGTTAAAACATACGCTTATTGGGCCATTGTTAAATATGACAACAACAATGATTTACTTTTTTCCAAAGTGTTTCCCACAAGTAATTTTTATTCTTCTGATGATTTAAATGATTTGTGTGCTGACAATAATGACAATGTCATTGCGGTCGGAGGGAAAGATGGTCGACTTTTCATGACTAAACTAGACTCTACAGGGAACGTTCTATGGAGTAAAAGCGATTGGAATTATATTTTTGGAACCAAGGTGTTGACGGATAGTTTTGATAATATATACGTTACAGGAAAAACAGCTACTGGAGAGGTTCAAACGTCTAAATATTCATCTGACGGTGAGGAACAATGGACAACTCAATTTACAAGTCTTATGAATGTTCAGTCCATATCTTCTAGTCATATGTTGATGGACCAAAACTTTTTGTATGTAGGAGGAACCGCTAGTTATACTACCACTGACAATGTGAGTTTTGTTCTAATTAAATACGACTTAAACGGTAATGAAATTTGGAATTTCACAAAATCTGCAGGCGATGTTTTTGGTAATGTTTTAAGAGATATGATGCTAGATAGTCAGGGGAATATCACCATTATTGGAGTGAAAATTGTTTCATTTAGAGATAAGCTTCATTTTTTTAAATCAGATCCCGATGGAAATATAATACAAGATGAGTACTTGAACTATACGGGCTCTGCTTTTACATTGAGTCAAGGATTTTATGGACATATAGATGCAGCAGATAACTTATATATCGTTGGTTACAAAGAGGTTAATTTTGATGACAATCTAGAACTAGTAAAATATGATGCTTCTGGAAACTATCTATGGCACAATACCTACAATATCAATGAGGATACAAGGCCAACTGGTATTGCTGAAAATGTTAACGGTGAAATCGTAATTGCTTTCAATGAAGATATTGGTAACTCTCTAGTAAATTCACATATACGCTCGTACTATCCAGCAGGAGATGTTCATTGGACGGTGACCGCTGATACGTCAAACATTGGTTTTGTCCTTAGTGATTCAGGAAACATTAATCTCTCAACCTTTTCAGTCAACCCACTATCTCAAAAGGATCAAACTTTCCTTAAATATAACATGGACGGCACACTAATAGATGAAATCCACTACAATGGACGCAACCGGACAAACAATAAATGCATTGCTACAGCATCAAATGATAATTCTCTGTTTTCGTTGTACAAAGTGCAGTCTCTAACTCCAAGTGGAACTTCCTATATCATGCTATATAGTTATGACCAAAGCGGCAATATAAATTGGACAGACACCCTATCTGGGTATTTTAATGAATCCCCTGCTTTTCATGTCACCAACTCTAGTATTTATATGGCATTTCTAAGTGGAACCAGTTCTGTGAAAACATATAAAGTTGATGCATCTGATGGAGATATACTTTGGGAAACCACTAACCCTCATCACTCTAGCTATGTCGCCGATATTACTACAGACCCAGTTGGCGATGTTTATGTTTATTGCAAAGGGAATTTTGGGAGTTCGAGTCAAGCAGACAAATGTTTGCTTTATAAATATGACGGAAATACGGGTATTCAAGTTTGGGAACAAGAATTTAATCGTGGACAAGAAGAGGATCCTGCATCTATAACCTATCATAATAATGCAGTCTATACATATGGAAATTCAAGAGACTGGGGAGATTGGAGTGATGCTATGATACAGAAATATGATTTAGACGGTAACTTAGTTTATACTTCTCTTACAAATATCGAGAACTTCCGTGTTTTTACTAATGACATCATATTTGACGATTTAGGTCATATATATATCAGCGGTGTGCAAACTTCAACTGGCCTTCCTAATACATACATTGCTAAAATTGATGAAGCCACAGGAACAAACTTATGGACCAATATATTGGGAGACGCCATTGATAATACTGACTCTATATTTATTGATAATGTCAGGCATGTGATGAGATTCCGAAGAGATCACAAATATTTGATTAACAAAAAAAATGACGGAAACATACAGTTTATAGGTACTAGTGTTAAGTTAATTATTAATTGACGGATATAGTTTTCTTAATTTCACTCTTGATTCTTTTGTTGTGAATTGCCATTTTATAGTGCCTTCTTTATTATTTCTATGGTTCTGCCAAGCTTTGACCTCTTCCTTTACTTTTTCTATGGTATCTATATGCCTGTTTAAACATTGACCATTTAGTACATGTAACTCAATCTCTGCCATATTGAGCCAACTTCCATGTTTAGGTGTATAGATAAACTCAAACCTATCCCATAGCCTTTTAGCTTCTTTAGGCTCAAATGTTTCATAAAATGCAGAAGCGACATGGGTATTAAAATTATCCATTACCAAGGTTATCTTATTTGATTTTGGGTAGTACTCATCAGCTATTCTCTTTATAAACTTTGCCCAATCCTTTTTAGTCTTAAACTTTGTTATTTCAACGATCCGTTTTCCTTTTAAAGGTTCATTTGCCATGAATATATTAACCATTCCGTGTCTGAGATATTCGTAATCTACTCGAGCATCTTGACCTGGTTTAATTGGTGTTGAAGGTTGTGCTGATGAAATTAATTGTTTGGGGGATTCATCCATGCAAATTACTGGGTAATCAATATCATAAGGTCTTTTGTAAACATCTAAAACTCTTTCCATGTTAGCCACAAATTCGCTGTTTTTATTTGGAGGAATTACCCAGCCACGGACTTTCCAAGGTTTAAGTTCATTTTTTTTAAAACATTCCCTACCGAAACATGAGAAATACTTTCTACATAATTTAATTCTACCATCTTATCTGATAATAAGCGTAATGACCATTTAGAAAAACCCTTTGGGGGTTCACTGCAACATAATTGCACAATCTTAGCCTCTACATCTCCATCTATCTTTACATCATATATTCGCGAACTCTCACGTCTCTCAAGCACCGCTTCAAATCCTTCTTCAATAAATCTCTTTTTTACCCTATCTATTGTGCGCATCCCTACTTTTAATACTTTACTGATTTGCGCATTAGTTACCTTCTCTGAGTAATCTCCAACATCGCAATTTAATAGTATGTAAGCCGTACGATACGTCTTTGTGCTATGAGATCCTTTATTAATTATTGCCCGAAGCCTAATAACCTCCTCTTGACTTAGTTTGATCCTGTATCTCATCATTTTTTTAATGAAAATACGAAAATATTACGTCATAGTAAACTTAACTTAACACTAGTATTATTTATCCTTACTCTTCTCCATCTCCTGTGCCACGAGATACTGTTATGCTGATGCTCGAATTTGATACCAGTGGAAACAAAGTTCAATCTACAGTTTCAAATATAGGATTACCAACTTTTGTTGACGAAGTATATTATAAAGATGATTTATCATACGTTACTGGAACTGCCAAAACATCCGATTCTACATATGACTATTATATAGCTGTTTATGACAGTAACTTGTCATTAGTGGATACGACGTGGTATTACATTGATTCCCCATCCCAAGAAATTAAAACAACTCAGAGTTCAGATTTTACATATATCACAGGAACTTTCAGCAATGGCACAAACGATGAGGAAATTCGAGCACTGGCCTTTGGCCACAGGGATTTCTGTTTGGGTAATAATGTGGCAAGCTTTTCCTTCATGGATAATGGTGATGGTAATTATAGTTTCACCAATACATCTATTGGAAATTATTCCCTAATTGATTGGCAGTTTGGCGATGGAAATACATCATCGATTAGTGATCCGAACCATACTTTTGTTGCTAACGGAAATTATGTTGTAGCATTAGCTGTTGCTGGCGAAGAAGGTCAGTGCGTTGATTACTTTACAGATACCCTACTAGTAACAACTGTCACTTCTTCTACTGTGTGTAATGCAGGTTTTACGATGTACACTGACCCTACACTTTTTGATGGACTTACTGTGGTCAACAGCTCTACTGGAAATGACTTAACCTACTTATGGGATTTTGGCGATGGAAATACGTCTACTTTAGAAAACCCCAGCCATACCTATGATACGTCAGGCCCATTTCATTTATGTCTATCAATTGACGATGGAAATGGGTGTGCTGATATGTATTGTGATTCTATCGGAGAAAGCGAAATTGTATTTAGAGATGACACTGGGTTTTCTATTAATGTTATTTCCCTACCGAATGTAACAAGTATAAATGATAAGATAGAATCAAATCAAGCTGTGGATATCTATCCAAACCCAACTTCTTCTCAATTGTCAATTGTTAGCGATTTACAAATTACAGAAATAGATATTGTGGACATATCAGGTAAAACTATTATGACAATTGAACAAAATACAGGTTCTATAAATATTGCTGATTTGCCAGCAGGTGTTTACTTGATTAAACTAGTTACAGATAAAAAAACAATAACTAGAAAGCTGATAAAGCAATAAATAACGATTTGTCGGTAATTGCTAAATCCCATTTTAAGAGTAGTCTAGTGTTGACACTCTAATTATTTGTTTTCCAAATTGATCAGACTTGTGATCACCAAAAAGAAGATTCAATTAGGGTTCTTTAAAAACGCTCTAAGCTTAGAGTTCATCTTTTTGACTACCGTGGCTGGTTTTCTTTTAAATAGGACTAAATCCTGCAATGTTCTTGAGTAATAGGGAAAAGGGCGGGTGAGTTGGTAGAAACTAGCATCTCTGATGACAAGCGCTCCAAAACCAAAGTTTGTTACGGTTCTGTATTGGTCTCTTACTTCTATTTTGCCATCGGCGTCATAGACCTCGTATTCTCCCTTTTTTTCTGATTCTCCATAGTGTTCTATCTGTGCAAATTCTCCAATGTAAAAATTCGAATTTGTAAGTTGAATGGATGGATCGTGTTCTAACAAATCATTGAGAAATTGAACGGAGCCCAATTCTTTTGCTTTTGCTAGTTTCGAATCATGGCTGTAGAAAAAGTAAACAGGGCAGAAATCAAAATGATCTTTGAACGCCTTTACAATAGCCAAATTTTTAGTTTTAAGCTCAGATTCTATAATATCAGCCTTGGCATTTAGTCCATGTTCTCGAAGGGCTTCTATGTTTTTTTGTTTTGTTTTCAATCTGACCAATAGCACTGATTCGTTCATAGATCGAATGTGCTTCCGTGCTTCTTCTTTAATGAGATTCTTTTCTTTTTGAGCCAAAAGCGGCGAATTACTCGAAAGAATTAGGATAACTAAAAGGGAGAGTGAAATAAATTGTTTCATAGTTGATTAAGAGAATCTAGTGTTACTACGGTAGAATCGATTTTGGGAATAGAGTCCACATGATGAAGGCTATCGGAATGCTCTTCCACTTCTTCGAATTTTATTTCCGGCTCTTTTTGTTTGGTGTCTCTTCTCATGAGCTTTCGCTGAGTGATAATTCTTTCTTTGATTTTATCTGGCCATTTTTCTGGATAAACATCATCATCTTTTAGAAGAATAACGATGTCATCATATTTAGCATGGATGAGGTAAAGCTCCGCCTTTGTCGATGTACTTTCTTTTGTATTCCCCCTGAGTGTTAAAATATTGGCTAGATAAAACATCTCAGGTTCTTTATCTCCTTCAAACACATAAGTGTAATAGGGTCGTTCGCCCCCAGGAATAAAAGTGCCCCCTTCTCTGCTTACCCAGTTATAACTCTTATCATCTTCCATGATTTTTTCTACAACGGCACTCATACCACGGTATCCACTTCGTTCTATTTTGCCCACTCTATCATACACGTAAATAGTATCTGTGCTTGAACCTGGTACAAACACATCCATGGAAAGTCCATACTTGGTGTCGTCATAAGGTTCTAGTTCTAACCAATAGAAAAGGCCTTTTCCAGCATCTTTGGCATTGGTTTCTCCAAAATCAAATTGTTCAATTACAGGAAGACTGGAGAATGCACTTTCTAATTGAGGGATTCTGTGGTCGTTTTCATGACTTCCTGGAAATCCAGATGTAAATCCATATTTGAATCTCAAAGACTCTCCAAAATAGATGACCGTTTTATCATCCAATAGTGCTTGGTCTTTTAACCAGTTGGTATTTCTTACCTCTTCAGGGCCAATAAATTTTCCTTTTCCTGCCACAAGTAATTCCAAGTAGTTGGTTTTAGAATCATCGAACACCATTACTCCTCCGAATGCGGGTTGTGGAAACAAGAAGCCTTCCCATCTAAGTATAGGAACTACCTGATGAAGTAGCCCTTTGTCATCTTCCATCCCTATCACCATGTCAGAGACTTCGCAACTAAACATTTGGCCAAACGAGAGCTTTTTCCTAGCCGCATTTTGTATGTTATGAGAGAAAAGTAAGTTGCTTCCAACCTGAAAATCAACCTTTCTCCGCTCATATTGGTCCAATACTGGGGCAGGGTTCTGTACATTCGTTTGGATAAATTCTTCCACGTTTCCTCCGAGTTGTTGGAATAGATAATTTCCGGGCTCAGTCCAACCTGTCCAGTATTGCTCCCCTGTTTTTGGATCAATCCAAGTTCTAGGAGAGGTAGGCTGGCGGTTATTATTCATCGTCTCTCTGAAGTAGGATTCAACTACAAATTGTGGTTGTAGTTTTGGGTGAATAGAAACAGGAGGCCGATCTAGCTCTATGACTGTAATCCTCTGCTTATAAACGTAGTATGAGCTTATGTAATTGTAAATACTATTTCCAAACTGATAAATGAATAATCCGAACAGAAGAAATGCGACAATCCACAATGCTCTAAAATACCATTGCGATGCTTTGCTAAAACGCCAATAGAATAGGTAAACAACTATTCCGCTAATAAGAATTAGTGGCCAGTAAATACGAATGTAAATTAACAAAGGCTGATAACTTCCGCGCCCTGTGATGAGATAGTATACTAGAAAAATGGGAAGAAAGATCAACAAGGTTTTTGCCAATTTCCCTTTTTCCTTAAACATTCGTTTGTACCACTTAAAAAAGTGGTACGATTTTTTAGGTTGCCCTTCTATGATAGTGGTTTCAGACATCATTAGTTGAGGTAGTCATTTATAATATCGTTCGGGTCGTCTTTTTTTGGCTTAGGAGGGGCTTGCGGTTCAGGTTTTGGACTCTCTTTAATTTCCGTTTGTATAGGCTCTTCCAGTTGCTCGATTTTTTCAGCTTTCTTCTCAGATGAATCTTTAATAGCCTCGTCCTTCACTTGCTTCATCTTACTCATAACGGTAGGCCATAAGTAGGACAGGTAAATGGCTGCTAGGATGATCGCTGTATGCATAAGAAAGGCTGAAGATCCGGTAAAGATGTTGAACGTTTCAGTAGCAATACTGTAATCAAAAAATAAGGCATAAATGATTCTAATCAAGGAAGCACCTGCAAGTGCTACTATTAATTTTAGAATTATGTTTTGTCTGAATAAGTAACCTCGTATTCCTTTTTTATCTTCTGATTTCCAGAAAGATAGATTATTGAATAAATTCGCTAGGAAGCCTTTTGGAGCATTTGTTCTAGTGGCGTCTTTATAGCCTAAAAACATAAACAGAAAGAAGCTTCCTGTAGAGAGAAGTATAAATTCTAGTAGTGCGTTCATGGGGTTAACTTTTATTCATTTCTTTAGTGCTTATATAGCGGGGAGTAATGTAGCTCAGCACCCACTTTTTCTTGGCTTCTGGCCATGTGCTGTATGATCTGTAAAATTCCTCTTTGTCATAAATGTACAACCGAAACAGATCAAATGAATTCATCTTCAGTAGTACACGCCATAACAACCATTGTTGGTTATCGTTTAGTTCTGGATTAGGACGCATCAGTATTTTAAAAAGCTTAGAAGAAAGTTTGTTTGGATCTATAAGTTTCCCTCGTTTGATTTGAGAAATCACAGATTCTAATTCAAAATAGTGATCTGGAAGGTCTCTACTTTGCGCATAAATGTTTACACGTTTTTTAATTTGTCCTGAAGTGAGTTGTGTCAGATCTAGTTCTGGCTCTTTCACATAAAGAATTTCCGCTAAGATGAGAAAAAGCATGCGCTCCAAATCCTCTACTTGCTCAAAAATTTTCTGAGGATATACATCTATAACCCCCTTTTTAATAAGAAATTCCAGAAGCTTTAAGTCGTGTAGATGGTATTCTAGATAATTAGAGGCTTGTCCTCTGATTGTATCTTCTATTGCTTGTTCCTGCTCGTGTATGAGTAAAGTCTGCCCAAGTCTTCTCATATTTCTCAGCAGAAAAACGCCGTTGAAAGCTCTGGTATAGAAACTGTCTACATCCATAAACATATGGTCAGGCAGTAGAAACTTCTTATCTGCCAGCACACCATATTTTCTGTAACTGCTGCGCAATAAGTTTCTCAAATCCTTATCAGCCCAGGCATTGTCTTCATCATAGAATTTTCGTTCAAGAATCATCTGTGCTTCTTTGGCTTCAGAAAGATTATCAGTAGTAGAGAATCTTAGCGTGAAGTATTCTATTCCTAATAAATCTTGTGGAGCACGGTACCTGGAAATTTCCTGATCACACTCAACCACAATCGCGGTTTGAACGGTCAGGTCGTATATCTGTCTTTTGAAGGTTGTGAATATGCTGCCTAGCATTCGATTGTCAAAAGAATGGTAAGGCATATATACGGGAACTTCCTCTTGCTCTGGAATTATGATAATCGCGTAAGGATTTGCCAGCCCATGAGATAAGTAGAAAGCATCTTTTTTTTCCTCAGAAATTTCTGGAGACCATCCCCAGCCATCAATGAAGAATTTTTTCAATGAGGTAGATTCCAAACCAATGGATTGCAGCGCTTCATTATATCTGCCCACCATTTCTTTGGTCTTAATCTCAATTAAGCCCTTCCCATATAGATTTACTTCTTTTAGTCGCTCCACTTCTTTTGTGTTACCTGATTTTAATTCGTTCGTTTATTATTTTACTTATTTCATGAGCTCTATCTACAATCATAAAATGCTCTCCTTTTTCAATTAGAATTGTTTTTTCATCTTTGGGAGGAAGTATCTTGTCATTGGTTCCACCAATTTTGATCATGTTTTCGATTTTCACCTCATTTTTCCAGTTCAGAAGCTCTGTAATTGCCCATTTAGCGAAACCCAAATCGGTTTCGTCCAATATTGAGTTTAAAAGTTCTTTTCTAGTTGTTCCAAACATGAAATGAGCAATTTTCTTTGGTGGATTTAACAGTTGCTTTGGAATCAATTCAATCACCTGTGATCTACCAGCTAATTTGATCAAACTTCCCAATTCATCTCGGGTAGCCGCTGAAGAAACTAAAACTGTCAATTTTGGGTTTAACAATTTGCTTATTTCTGTTGCGACTAATCCACCAAAGCTCACTCCTAAAAGCCCAAATTCTTCTTCTTTATCCAATTCATATTCAAAAGCCAATCGTTTCGCATAATTTTCAATTGACTCCCTTTTTTCTGGTTTTATCCATTCCATTGGAATTAGCTCACTCTCTAGAGAGAGGTATTCGAATACTCTCTTATCTGCACCAAGACCGCTAATTCCAAATAACTTCATTCAAAACTTCCGTTTTAAGAGAACAATCCCGGTTCTTTTTCAGCAGCTTTCATTACCGCCCTTTTATTGATAATATATTGGTTGGTTTGATCTGCAATTTTCCTGTCCATTTCAGAATTTTTAATATTGATCAGAGAAGAAGCTTGTTTTAGCAGCTCTTGGTACCAAATTTTGTATATATCCACTTCTTTTGCTCTACTCCTTTTTAAGTCGGTGAGAATTTCTACTCTCGTATCAAAGGGTTTGTCAAAGAAGTGCTTTCGCTCATTGAAGAAGTCTTTAGGCATGTCGAAATCCATTAAGATAAAGTCTACTGCCGAATGTACATTTCGATCTTCTCTAGCCGTCCAATAGACAAACTTTTGGCTCATTAAATTCTGGAAATGAGCAAAGAATCTAGGATCGGAAGTGTGATCAAATTTCTTCTTGGCTTTTTCAGCTATTTCTAAGACTTCTTCTCTTAAATAGGATTCATCAAACTGAATTTCAGCTAAATAATCAGGAATATCCATTGATTTTGCATATTCCTTATGTTCAGGAAGATTCTTTCCTAGAATACCGTTGACCTGTTTTTCGTGTGATTTCCACCACAAATAATCCAGCGCTAAGAAATCTTCGTAAGATTTCGGTCCACCTAATAGAACCCTGCTTTGTACTCTTGAAAGAATCGCAGCATCTAGCACATCTGGAAGGTTGGTAAATATCTGTATGAAGTGGTTTCCATTATTTACTGCAGTGGCCCCTTCTGTCATCGTCAATACCGCACTCACGATGTGTCCTTGACCTTCAGATGCTCCGCTTCTGGATCTGTCTCCTAATAGATTTTCGCAGTCATCCCATGGTGAGTAGGTGATCACATTTGGATTCTTCAATTTTCGATCGAAGATTTCCATTTTTTTTGCCGTTTCTCCCTGTAAACTTGAGATCAATGTTCTAGGAAGAGGAAGCATCACAAACGGAACCCCAATATTATCTGCTCGTTCTTTTCCATAATTATAAGAAGCGGCGATCAGCATGGATTTTCCTGTTCCTGGAGGGCCATACTTCATGGTGAATCCTGGCAATCCACCAAGCTCCAACCATGGGTTTTTCTTTTCATCCAGATCGTAGCACAGCAAACGCTCGATTTGACGCATATTGCTTTTTCTCCCTTCAGAATTCGCCACAATATCTTCCATCCTAATGTTCTTCACCTCTACAGAAGCTACCTGACCAAACGCGGCTCTTTCGAACCCTGTGATCACAAAAGAAGTTGTGTCGTATTGGTATTTTTTTGTGGTGAAGTATTCCGTGTATTGCGAAGTCTCTATTTCAGATTCCACTATACTAAGAATTCGCTCAAAATAGATAAGAGCAGCTTTTACCAGACCTACGGTCGTGTTCACTTTGTTTGATTCCTCGACAAACTTCCCAAAGAAATACAAACTGGAATTCATGGCGTTCACACTTCCATTTAAACTGATGGATGGATTTTCATCCAGACTCATGATTAAGGCGCTGATGTCGTCTGGTTTGTATTGGTCTAGTTTCCAAACAATGTAGTTTGCTGACACATGCAGCAGAATTCTGGCCTGTGTAATTTTTTTCTCCTCAATCTCTGCTTTTTCATCCTCTGAAAGAGATTCGGCATCCTTGGCTTCAATTTTTAGTAAGCCAGAAGATTTACGGTATTGCTTCGCCACATAAGTTCCCAGCGCCAATCCATTCTGAATCGCATTGAGTACCATGTTTGCGTCTTCATTAAGTAAGTTGGTATTCTTGCTCAATGTCTGGCACAACGAGAAAATAGAAACACTAGCTTGCCCTATACTTCCTGTCCCTCCAAAAACTTTTCTTCTTGCTAAAATGCTGGTTCCTATGTCGTCAGCGTTAATGGCCTTAGTCGCCTTGGATACGTCTGTCCAGCTGACCTTATGAAGTAATGAGCCTACTACTTGTTTGATATTACTGAGGTCGGCCTCTGTAATGGGGATGTATGATTGTTCTGCCATGTTAAATTGCGATCATATTATTTCTTACGGGAACCAACACCTCTGCCATTTCTGGATCGTCCAGTAAAAGTTGTATTACATTGTGCGGTGCAATAAGGTATTTATTTAAGTCTGATAGTTTTCTTTTCCGACATTCTTTATCGTCAGATTTGATATGAAAATCTTGGAGTGGTATTTTTCCGCCAATCCAATTGGCTTTAACCATTTCCTCTTTTACAGAGACTACTATTTCTTCTTCATAAAGGAGCACGAAGTGTTCGTTATCTAAACCATGTCTTGCATGAAAACTCGTAAATGGGCTTTCATCTTTTGAGTAAGTGCCAAAAAGAGGTCCGAGATCATACTTCTTCACCAATTTTGGGTGAATTGTTGGGATTTCTTGATCTACAAAGGAGATCATTTCATAAATACTTTGAGATCCTGCTGATATATTTTCAATAATATCTTCAAATTTCATAAAGTCGTCATTGTGCTTATCCAGAGGTCTTACCGACGCACTGTATTCTAAGTCCATCACAAATATCTGAGGCCTGTTCAGTGCCATATCGTAAGTTCCCCAAGCATAAATAAATGTAGTTCTACTTTTATTTTTTCCAGTTTCTAGAAGCCTTCCTCGGTTATACATCAGGTAGATGGAGGAAGGGTAGAGACTACTGTAGTACTTTCTCTTCGCTAATGCGTCCAATATATCCAGAGGTTCCTCATTTTGAGTCCGTAACTTGGAAATCAGTTTATCCTTTAAAATCAGCGGATTTGGTAGGCCTTTAAGAAATTCATCTTTTAGGTTATAATCTGCCTTCATCTGACGCAGTTCCGCATGATTTGGAAAGGATGATTCGGTAAGATCCACACGAATATTGTGCGAATTATCGAATTGGTACTTGCTATTCAATAAATCAATGCTCCGAATTAAGCGAGTAATAAAGTATGAAATAACAGTACGCTCAACCTTCTTACTTGAGCTTTCCTCGAGTTTTTCTCCTAGGTGTTTATTGAATGCCTTAAATGTTTTTTTAATGTATTTAAAGTATTCGACATAGTCATCCTTGTGATCAAACTCTGCTCTATCTAGTTCTCCAAATCCGGCATTGCCTAAGAGCTCTTGTAAATCTGAATCCATTTTTTAGTTTGACTTTAACCTGATTATTTACTCGAAAATTTATTAAGTCTAGAAATACCTGTTAAACACACCGTTTCAGTAAGTTTTCTGGCCTCATCATAGCGATGCTCCAATCAGGAAAACTCCGTATTCCATTGGTCTTTCAAGCCGAATAGCAAAATTCCAATGCATATTCAGGTTAAAAAGTTGAAAATGAGATTAACCAAGCATATCGCTTAACTCGTCATTTGTACTTTTTTTGTCTCCAGTTGATGTAGTGTCATCTGCAGAATTTGAAGGAGAAGATTTCCCTGAATCTACGATGTAGTTTCCATCCGCATCCAATCCATAGTGATCTTTCAGTTTATCATTGGCGTCCTGACTTCTCTTTGCAAATTCTCTTTGTTTATCCATCAACAGTTTTGCTACTTCATCTAGCGTCTGAATACGTTTTCCTTGAGATTCTACTCTTTCTATTCGTGCTCTTTGTGATCCTACAGTAGCCTGTGCTAGCATTTGAGCACTTCGCTCATCCGTTTTTACACCAGCTTTCTCAAACGTACTGGTCACTTTTTGGTAAGCAGCAGCCCTGAGTGAAGTAATTGTGGCAGCATAGAAAGACTCTCTTTCTTTAGTATCTGATTTCAATGCAGCTAAATCTGCTTGAAGGTTTTTCTTTTGAGTTTCTAAGGCTTCCATTGCTATGGAGTGAAGCTCTACGAAACGTTCTTTCGAGTTAAAGATAGATCTGGCTACCTCGAAGTTCCCCTGCTGCTCAGTAATTGTTTTCTGAACGTTTTCTACTTCTTGCTGCTTAGTAGTATACTCTGGAGTTCCAGGTGTTAATTCTGCCAGTTGCTCCAATTGAGACTGAAGTTGTGTTTTCAAATTCTCAATTTCAGCTTCCGTATTTTTCATAGCACTAGCAGCCTTTTCTTGAAGTACAAATGCCTCTTTTTGAGACTCTGTAACTGCTTGAAGTTCCTCGTCTACGTTAGACATTTTCCCCTGAACGAAATTGGTAATCATCGTTACGATGGTAATCATTCGGTCCAAATGCTTCTCTAAAGGCTCATTCTCCAATCTTTCCTGATGATGCGCTTTAGCTCTTACAGTTTCATTCTCTAGTTCCGCTTGTGCAGTAGCCAATGCCTCTTGTGCCTTTTGAATCTTATTTTTTCTTCCCCAGAGATTGGTCCACCAATTATCTGCCGTCGCTTCTTTTTCGCCTAATTCGGCTTGAGCCGCCGCTAATAGTCTATTGGCTTTATCGATCCATCCTTGTTCTTCGTTATCTAAGTCTCTGATATCCTCAAAGCCTACGCCTATTTCATCTAGGAGATTTTGCAACGCCGACATTACATTCGCTAGATTTGAGCCGAATTTCTTTTCGTTCTGAAGCACAGAATCAGAAGTAGCATTTACAATAGCCTCAGCATCGACCGCTGACTCTATATTCTCAAGCTGTTGTTTGGTTTTGTTGATGACACTTCCAACACCAATTTCGGCGTCGTCTAGCGTTTTCTTCACCTTAGAAGCCAATGAGCTGGCGTCAGAGTTGCTGTTTTTAATCTCGTTAAATAGGTCGTTTATATCACTCATTGCAAGGTATATTTTATAGTTAGTAGTCCCGATAGCTATCGGGATCATTTATAATCAATGGTGAAAATAGTAAAAAGCGCTATATCCCACGCCAAATAAGAGAATTATAGGATTTATTAACGATCCTTTCGGTCTACGCATCAGACAAATGCTGAAAATCCTTGATTGAAAAAGATTGTGAACCGGATTAAAAAAGGCGGTTTTTAAGTCCTGATTTAGAGTTTTCTGACTAAAAAAGAGGTTTATTTCGCTTTCAATGCGAAAAACAAAGTGATGGAATATGGTTTCTAACTTACTTAATTGCAGTTGAAGCTCAAGTACTATTAAATAATGACGATTATAAATGCTTTTCAGAGGTATTATTAGCAGAAAACAAAGCCAAGTTCGGCTGTGTCAAAAGGGATAACTAGAAAACAAAAAAAGCTGTCCTACGGTGGAGACAGCCTTTTGTTTACCATACTTAACTATTATTTTTCAGATGATGTATTAATTTTTAATGGTGGTTTTGTCGTTTTACATTCAGACCAAAACTGCTTATTCGATCATTAATAATAAACACCTGTATCAAACACGATTTGTTTTTTAAATTACTTGGGTTGAGGCTAAATAAATTTTTCAACTAACTGTTTTTCAGCAAGAAAAATTTAACAGCACACATTGGTTGTGTGTGAACTCAAGTTAGATATTAGACCTAATAGTTAGGTAGAACTCAGTATATGAACCTGAAATTAATCTCAAACTTTGAATTATTTAGAGATCCAGTTTGGTCAAACCACTACATTCACAATTCTTCCTGGTACCACAATGATCTTTTTAGGCGCTCCGCCATCAAGGTACTGTCCTGTTTTCTCATAAGCCAAGACAGCTTCTTCCACTTGTTCCTTTGTAAAGTCTGCAGGAAGTGGGAGTTTGAAACGCATTTTTCCATTGAAAGACACAGGATATTGAATTTCTGACTCCACTAAATGAGATTCGTCAAACGTTGGCCAATCAGCTGTAGTCACAGAATCTGAGTGCCCTAGTTTCTCCCACAACTCTTCTGCAAGGTGAGGAGCATATGGAGAAAGCAATACAGCCAGTGGCTCCAGAACAGCTCTAGAATGACATTTTTGATCTGTCAATTCATTTGTGGCAATCATCATTCCACTGACCACTGTATTCCAAGAAAAGCGTTCCAGATCTTCAGTAACTTTCTTAATCGTCTTATGAAGGGTTTTCATAGAATCTTTAGAAGGCTCTTCATCAGAAATCAGCAAGTTCCCCTCCTTGTCCATGAATAAACGAGTCAGTTTTCTTAAGAAATTATGAACTCCATTGATCCCTTTCGTATCCCATGGTTTGGACTGTTCTACCGGACCTAGGAACATTTCGTAGCAACGCAATGTATCGGCTCCAAATTTATCTGAGAGCACCGAAGGATCTTCCACATTATACCAACGCTTGGACATCTTTTCTACTTCGTACCCGCAAGAAAATCCATCTCCCTCTGGATAGAATTCTGCAGAGTAATATTCTTTCTGCCACGCTCTTAAACCTTCTTTGTCTAGAGAGTCATTATCAGTGAGGTGGATATCTATACGAAGTTTTTGAAAACGTTCGTCCACAGTAGGATACTTACGAGAGGGGTATTTCTCCATGTACTCAACCAAGTGACTAGCGCATACATACATATTTGGACTTTCTTTATCTCTATTGAGGATACTAGATCGTCCAAGGATCATCCCTTGATTGATCATTTTCTTGAAAGGCTCATTGAAACTCAGGTGCCCTAAATCGCAAAGGATTTTTGTCCAGAACCTCGAATACAATAAGTGTCCAGTAGCATGTTCAGCCCCACCCATATATAAATCCACCTGATTCCAGTACTTCATCTTCTCTTCAGAAACAAATTCAGATGAATTTTGTGGATCCATATAACGTAAAAAATACCAGCTAGAACCTGCCCAACCTGGCATTGTGTTTAGTTCCATTCGGTCTCCTTCGAATACATCCCAATCCTCTTTCTTCGCTCTAGCCAATGGTGGATCACCATCTTCGGTAGGAAGGTATTCATCAATAGGAGGAAGTGTTACAGGCAACTGTTCGTCCTCAATCAAATAAGGGATGTCATTTTTAAAATAAACAGGAACAGGTTCCCCCCAATAGCGTTGACGACTAAAGACAGCATCTCTTAATCTATATTGTACTTTTCCTTTCCCAATTCCTTTTTCATAAATCGCTTTTATGGCCGCCTCTGCAGCTTTTTTCCCCTTCAATCCGTTTAGGAAATCAGAGTTCATCATTGGCTTGTCTTTGCTGGCATCAGCAAGTTCAGAAATATCGGCACCTTCCATGATCGCAGTGATCGGAATATTGAAGTGCTTCGCAAAATCATAGTCTCTTTGGTCCCCTGATGGAACAGCCATCACGGCGCCTGTGCCATAGCTTGCCAATACATAATCTCCTATCCAAATGGGAATCTGTTTTCCCGAAAATGGATGTTCACAATAGGCTCCTGTGAAACAGCCAGTAATATTCTTGACATCCGATTGCCGATCTCTTTCAGATTTAAGGCTTGCTGTTTGTATATAGGCGTCTATGTCCGCTTTTTGCTCAGATGTTGTAATAACCTCCACCAAAGGGTGTTCTGGCGCTAAAGTCATAAAGTCTACCCCGAAAATAGTATCAGGTCTGGTAGTGAATACTTCAATCTGCTGATCATGATCAGCGACTTTGAACTTTACAGATGCTCCCTTAGATCTACCGATCCAGTTTCTTTGAATCTCTTTGATAGAATCTGACCAGGCCACTGTGTCTAGATCATCCAATAAACGCTGCGCGTATGAGGAAATACGCATGCTCCACTGACGCATTAATTTCTGTACTACTGGATGACCACCACGTTCTGATTTTCCATCTTTCACTTCATCATTGGCCAATACCGTTCCTAATGCAGGACACCAATTCACCCAACTATCGGCTAAATAAGTCAACCTGAAATGCATTAGTATTAGTTGCTGTTGATCAGCATTCATACTCTGCCAGTCCGTAGACGTGAATTCACCTGCGAAGTACTCTCCAAAGAAGGGGAATTCTTTTAAGTCAAGGGCTTTCCACCAATCTTCGTCTTGTGAAGCATTGACATTGTACGTTCCGTTGGTATTGAACTTCTCAATCAATGTATTAATATGCTCTGCTTTTTTAGTGTCGTTATTGTACCATGAATTAAAAATCTGCTTGAAAATCCATTGGGTCCACTTGTAATAACTTGGATCAGACGTTCGCACTTCTCTGCTCCAGTCATAACTGAATCCAAGTTTATTAAGTTGATCTCGGTAACGAGCTATATTTTTTTCAGTTGTTTCTGCCGGATGCGTTCCTGTTTCTATCGCATATTGTTCTGCAGGAAGACCGAATGAATCGTATCCCATTGGATGAAGCACATTGAACCCAAGGTGTTTTTTATACCGTGCATAAATATCAGAAGCAATGTATCCCAGAGGGTGCCCTACATGCAGTCCGGCACCAGAAGGATAGGGAAACATATCGAGTACATAGAATTTCTCCTTATCAGTTTCCTCAGAAACTTTATAGGTTTCTCTTTTCCTCCACTCTTCGATCCACTTTTGTTCTATTTCTCTGAAATTGTATTCCATTGGGTTGTATTCGAAATTATAGTAACTGCGCGGCCTGAGCCCAAGGTAAATCTCGTTAGAGTTTGACTTGGAAAGTTGAAGGCCAAATTTGGCACACAAAATTAAGACATAATACTGGTTTGAGTCCTTTTGGGCAGGGCAAAAGCATTTAAACCATTAGACATTATTACGACTCATTTAGTATAGGTCAAATTATTCTTTTTTGACAATGCAAAAAGTTAGTTTATATGTCTAAAACCAATGCTTTGACTTTTTGAGTCCAACGAAAAGAAAGCTATAGTAATTCAGTTATAATAATGTCTATTACCTTTATTTTGTTCTTAATTTTTTAATTTTCAATCAGTAGTATTTTTGAAAAGCGTTTTTTTCATTCGAAAAAGATGGATAGAAAAACCACGTTTTCTAATACAAATTCACTTTCCTGTTTTTTCTCTGCTCTAAAAGACCCAAGGCGAATAGATGCGGGAAATTACCACCATTCTTTGAGCGACATATTGCTATTGGTTATAACAGGGATAATGTGTGGCTGTGATAAATGGGAGACCATACACATTTTTGGTAAAAGTCAATATTACTGGCTTAAGCAGTATGGAAACTTTGATGCTGGTATTCCATCGATAGATACTATGCGAAGAGTCTTTTCAGCTCTTGATTCTGAGAATTTCAATGATTGTTTTATCTCTTGGATTAATCATTTGTGTGTGAAAACAAAAGGAGAAGTTATAGCTCTTGATGGTAAAACAGTGAGGGGCGGTAAGTTTGACGGAATAACAACCCCTCATATTGTTTCTGCCTTTGCATCAGAGAATCAACTGTGTCTGGGTCAATTGAAAGTGAATGAAAAAAGCAATGAAATTACTGCAATACCTGCATTATTAGAATTGTTAGATATAAAGGGTAATACAATTACCATTGATGCAATGGGGTGTCAAACAAAGATTGTAAGTCAAATTGTGAAAAGTGAAGCCAATTATATTATTGCAGTTAAAGGAAATCAACCTGCTTTGGCTAGTAATATTCAAGATACAGTTGTATTGACAAATCCTGATAGTGTTGATGTTGAAGATGATTTCGGACACGGAAGAATAGAAAAAAGAACTTGTGAAGTTTTTACTAACTTGAAACACATAGAAAACCCTAATAAATGGGAAAATTTAATTTCGGTAGTGAAGATAACATCAGAAGTTACTCAAAAAGCAACCGGAATAATGACAACAGATGAACGGTTTTTCATTAGTGATTTGTCATCTGCAAGAGCAATTAACAATGGGGTTCGAAAACATTGGTCAGTTGAAAATAATTTACATTGGAGCCTCGATGTGACATTTCAAGAAGACTTTTCTAAAAAAAGAATAGGGTATCAAGTGGAAAACTTTAATATCCTATTAAAAATTGTATTAACAGTTTTAAAAAAAGAAAGCTCAGCTAAAATTAGCTTGAAAAACAAGAGAATGAAAGCGGCTTTTGACACAGACTATAGAAATTTATTAATGAGTACAGCTGTTTTTTAAATGCTTTTGCCCTGCCTTTTGGGTAGAATAAAGGCAAGGTAGCTGACATATGCGAAATAGACTACTCCGTCTTGCTTCAGTTCCAACTTAACAGAGTAGTGGGGCAAATTACCCGAGTTCCCTATTTTTGCAGTACATACTTTATACATGAGACTATTATTGCTAATCTTTATCTGCCTCCTTTCAACTAATTCTTTTAGTCAACTATTTGGGCCACAAATTGAAATCTCGGAATCGACTGCGGGAGCTAGGGATGTTTATACTGCAGATCTAGATGGTGATGGCGATATGGATGTGTTGTCTGCGTCCGCTGGTGATGATAAAATCGCATGGTATGTGAATGACGGTACAGGAGCTTTTGGTAATCAGCAAATTATCAGTACCAATGCCGATGGCGGATCTTTTAGTATTGGCAAACTCTCTGTATTTGTCGCAGATTTGGATGGTGATAATGATATTGATGTATTGTCCTCATCTCCAGGTGATGATAAAATCGCATGGTATGCTAATGATGGCACGGGAGTTTTTGGCGGTCAACAGGTAATTAGTACGAATGCAGTTGGAGTACAGTCTATGTATGCAGCCGATTTAGATGGCGATGGCGATATTGATGTATTGTCGGCATCTCCAGGTGATAATAAATTAGCATGGTATGCTAATGATGGCTCAGGAGTTTTTGGCAGTCAACAGGTAATTAACACAAATATAATTGTGCCCAAAGAGTTATATGTATCCGATTTAGATGGTGATGGTGATATGGATGTATTGACTTCTTCACATACTCTTAACGATAAAAAAATAGTATGGTATGAAAATACTGGTACCGGAACTTTTGGTAGTGAACAGGTGATTAGCACAAATGTAGAGGAATTAACATCAGTTAGTTCCTCAGATTTGGATGGTGATGGTGATATGGATGTGTTGTCAGCATCTCGTGGTGATGATAAAATTGCGTGGTATGCTAATGATGGCTCAGGAGTTTTTGGCAGTCAGCAGCTGATTAGTACCAGCGCTGATCAACCCTGGTCTGCATATGCTACGGATTTGGATAGTGATGGAGATATAGATGTGCTGTCAGCTTCTTGGGATGATGATAAAATCGCGTGGTATGCTAATGATGGCTCAGGAGTTTTTGGCGGTGAGCAGCTGATTAGTACCAATGCTGATGGAGCTGTCTCTGCATATGCCTCAGATTTAGATGGCGATGGCGATATTGATGTATTGTCGGCTTCTGTGTCTGACGATAAAATCGCTTGGTATGCCAACGATGGAGCTGGAATTTTTGGCAGTGAACAGGTGGTTAGCGTAAGTGAAACAAATGGTCCAGGATCTGTATATGCTGCGGATTTAGATAGTGATGGAGATATGGATGTGCTGTCAGCTTCTTGGGGTGACAATAAAATCGCGTGGTATGAAAATGATGGCACTGGAGGCTTTGGTAATCAACAGGTAATTAGCACTAGTGCAGATGGTGCGCTGTCTGTGTATGCCTCAGATTTAGATGGTGATGGCGATATTGATATATTGTCTGCATCTAGCGGTGATGATAAAATTGCATGGTATACAAACAACGGTTCTGGTGTTTTCAGCAGTGAGCAGGTGATTAGTTCAAATGCAAATGGAACTAGGTCAGTTTATGCTTCAGATTTAGATGGTGATGGCGACATGGACGTTATATCAACTTCTTATAGTAATGATAAAATAGTCTGGTATGAAAATAATGGCTCTGGTGTTTTCAGCAGTGAGCAGGTGATTAGTAATGGTGCCTATGGAGCATGGTATGTATATGCCACTGACTTAGACAATGATGGTGATAATGACGTGCTGTCTGCATTGTATGATGTGGATAAAATCGTGTGGTATGAAAATAATGGCACTGGAGACTTTGGCAACGAAGATGTGATTATTTCTGATGAATTTGGTGCACAGTCTGTATTTGCCGCTGACTTAGATGGTGATTTAGATATGGATGTGCTATCTGCTTCATGGGGTTCTGACAAAATCGCCTGGTATGAAAATGGAGGAACGGGAAACTTTGGCAATCAACAAGTGATTAGCACAAATGCAGATGGAGCAGAGTTTGTTTATGCTTCAGATTTAGATGGTGACGGAGATATGGACGTATTGTCAGCTTCTTCAAATGATAACAAAATTGCTTGGTATGAAAATGATGGCTTAGGAGTTTTTGGTAACGAACAGCTCATTAGTGTAGGGGTGAATGGCCCGAAGTCAGTGCATTCCGCAGATATAGATGGAGATGGTTATATGGACGTTTTGTCGGCTTCTGTGTATGATGATAAAATAGCCTGGTATGAAAACCTATTAGGTTGTATTGATATAGAAGCTTGTAATTATAGCCCTGATGCTGAAATCGATGATGGCAATTGTTGCTATACACAATGCGGGTGTACAGACTCTGCAGCGGAAAACTATTTAGAATCAGCTACGTGTGAAGATAACTCTTGTATGTATATAGAAGGATGTTCTAATCTTCTAGCAATTAATTACAATTCTTCAGCAACTATTGACGACAATTCATGTGAATTTATAATTTCTGGAATCGTGTTCTATGATGAAAATGGGAATGGAAGTCAAGATGAAAATGAATACGGTCTATCAGATCAGGAAGTTTCTATTCAACAACAAGGTTTATTGTTATTTACAGATGATCAAGGGAATTATACTTTTACGGCAGGAGAAGGGCAGTTTATAATAGAAGTAGAAATACCAGATGTTTTTCCATTTCCTACATCAGATAATTCCATTTTAATTAGCACAAATGATTTAGAATCTACTACTGTTAATTTTGGGCTGACTAATGACGTCCCAAATTATGAGGTAGAGGTTAATTTTTTCCCAGATGGTAATACGTTTCTGTGCAACACTGATTTTGAGTACAATATTTATTTCCAAAATCTAGGAAACATAGCAATTAGCGGTGTTCTAGAAATAGAATACGATGAGCTCTTCCAGAGCTATGAAGAAATCACACCTATAGATTCTGTCAACGGGAATAAAGTGTACATGAGCTTTGAGAACTTATTGCCAGGACACTCATTGTTATATGATATTGACCTAATCACCCCTACAGTAGACTTCATAGGAGAATATGTCACAAGCACAGCTAGAGTTTATGGCTATTATGAAGGTGAACAAGTCGCATTTGGTGAAGATTCCATTCATATGGAAATTACCTGTGCTTATGATCCCAATGACAAACAAGCTTATCCTTTAGGTTATACAGATGAGCATTGGTTGCTACCAGAGACAGGACAAGAGTTTTTAGTGCGCTTCCAAAATACGGGAAATGCCCCAGCTCAAGATGTCCGTATACAGGATACCATAGATGTGAATTTTGATTTAAGCACCTTCAAATTAGTGGCCAATTCTCACTCCGCAATGACCACAATTGATGAAGAAACTCGAGTAGTAGATTTTTTCTTTGAGAACATTCAGTTGCCAGACTCAGTAAACAATGAACCAGAATCTCACGGGTTGGTTTCGTATGCCATCACTCCTTATGCGGACTTACCAATAGGCACAGAGTTAAACAACACTGCTTACATTTATTTTGATACCAATGAAGCTATAGTCACAAATACGACTTGGACTACAATCCATGAATGTGGAGGAGAATCATTATTTGATGTTTCCAGTTCAGAAATCTGCATAGGAGAATCTGTGATTTTCACTAGTAGTTATGAAAATGTAGAAGAGTATCAGTGGATCACTACTGATCTTCAAATAGGAAATGAAGCGACCCTTGAGCAAAGCTTTACGGGACCTGGAGAGTATACGATTCAGTTAATTGCAGAGAATCCATTGTGTATGGAAAGCAGTGAACAAACGATAACTGTCTACGAGATACCAGTAGCACAAATCACAGAAAACGGAACTATTCTCACAGCTAGTGAAGGAACGACTTATCAGTGGCTATTAAACGGAGAACCAATTGAAGGAGCAACTTCCCAAGCTTATGAAGCGTTTGAAGATGGCAGCTACTCTGTGGAAATAACCAATGGGGTTGATTGTAGTTCTACATCTGCTGAGGTGATGATCGTACATATCAATGAGTTGGATGCCCCAGCTCTTTTAGTCTATCCCAACCCCATGGTTAACTCGGCTTACTTGGAGTTTAATGATGCTCAAAATAGGGCTGTAAAACTTTTGGATTCGAATGGCAAGCAAATAAGAGCTTGGAATAAAGTTTCAGTTGAAAGACTGGAGATTGAGAAAGGAAACTTGCCAAGTGGTAACTACATTGTTCAAGTGATAGAAGGAGAAAAGGAGTACTCGGTTTCTTTGATTATAAAGTAGAAGGAGAGATTTTCACTATTTTCGTTGGACTATAACTAATAACATGAAATACTTACTACCTATTCTATTATGTTTTTGTCTTTGTGATGCATTTGGCCAAACATTTGGCACTGAAAGAGAAATAACCAGATCATTAGATAAACCAATTTTTATTTTTTCTCTTGACATGGATTTTGATGGTGATATAGATATATTTTCTGCCTCAAATGATGATGCAAAAATTGCTTGGTATGAGAATGACGGTACTGGCAAATTTTTAAATCAAACAATAATTTCTGAGAGTGCTGCTGGAGCTACTTCTGTATTTGCCGTTGATATAGATCAGGATGGAGATATTGACGTAGTATCCTCTTCAGAGGGTGACGATAAAATTGCCTGGTATGAAAACGATGGGTCTAATTATAACTTTGTAGAACATTATGTTGGTTATTCAGATGAAGCTGAGAAAGCTGTAGCTGTAGCTGTGGATATGGATGGGGATAATGATGTTGACATTTTATACGCATCTGGAGATGCCCCAAATAATATAAGATGGAGTGAAAACGAAGGAAATGGTGAATTTAATCTTCATCATACTGTTTTTTCTCCTTTTTCTCCCTTTGAAGGTGGTGTGTACCAATTTATGACCTCTGATATAGATTTAGACGGTGATGTCGATATTATAGTTAGCGCAGGTTCGGAAATCTCAAAGTTTGAAAATGATGGGAATGGAAATTTTGGCGAGGCAGAAACTCTCATTCCGACCGGCTACCGAGGAGCGGTTCTAGAAGATATGGATTCAGATGGTGATATGGATATTGTGATTAGAACCGTTTACCAAATCAAATGGTTTGAGAACGATGGTTTGGGAGCTTTTGGTGCTGAAAGAATCATATTTGATGATGATAATTTTTTTGATATAGAATCAATGTATCCATCTGATGTAGATGGTGATGGAGACAATGATATATTATGTGTTTATGATGATTTTGATGATGATTATTTAGTCTGGATAGAAAATGATGGCTTAGGAAATTTTGATAATCAAGTATTAATCGATGGTGAATTATCTTTAATTGATTTGGTCTATTCGGCTGATCTTAATGGAGATGGAAATTCAGATGTTGTAGTGGCCTCTGAAGATTGGAATACAATCGATTGGTATGCATATGATGGTGCTGGTGGTTTTGGAGGTGTACTCCCGATTAGTGAAGAACAAAGATTTCCTGATGCGATATTTACGGCTGACTTTGATGGTGATGGAGACGAAGATGTTTTAACCGCTGGAGATGGAAATGCACTTTGGTATAGAAATTTAGGAAACAATAATTTTAGCAATCAAAATTTTATTGGTGCGACAGTTCCAGCTTCAGAAAGTGTGTTTGCTGCCGACATAGATTCAGATGGTGATATTGATGCAATAGTATCCTCCAGAAATATGAATAAAATCGTTTGGTATCCGAACGATGGTGATGGCAACTTCGGAAGTGAAATTCTTATCACTTCTGAAACCGCTGGTCCAGTTTCAATTGTTGCTGTTGATCTAGATCAGGATGAAGATGTGGATATTCTATCCGCTTCTAGATTCGATTCTAAAATTACATGGTATGCCAATGATGGAAATGGAAACTTTGGACCGCAATTAATTCTTGACGCAAATGCTACGCAGACAACATGCGTTTTCGCAATTGACTTGGATAATGATGAAGATCAGGACGTTTTATTTACTTCCACCCATAATGACAATGTCAAATGGTGCGAGAATATAGGA
Organism: Flavobacteriales bacterium; assembly: GCA_965224545.1. Classification (GTDB taxonomy): domain Bacteria; phylum Bacteroidota; class Bacteroidia; order Flavobacteriales_D; family Sanyastnellaceae; genus ASP10-05a. Next base: position 842,184 of record CBDCZM010000002.1, read on the forward strand.
GGAGGAAATTTTAACGGAGCCATACTAATAGCTGACAATGCGGATGGCGCGAATCAAGTCATTTCCGCAGATGTAGATAATGATGGGGATAATGATGTTGTTTACTCATCCTTGTATGATAACAAAATAGCCCTTCGTAGAAACGATGGAAATGGAGTTTTTGGCTCACAAGAAATCATAGACTTGGTTGACGGAATCCAAGCAATAACACATTTAGATGTAGATAGTGATGGTGATATTGATATAATTTCTGGGTCTTGGGGAATAGAGAACACAATTTTTTGGTACGAAAATGACGGAGCTGGTCTGTTCACAGGTCATTTAGTTAATTCTGGAACGAACGATATCGTCGACGTGCATGCTGCGGATTTGGATGGAGATGGAGATAAAGATTTAATCAATAGAATTCCTCGAGGCTCTCGGGGTTGTTCATTGTATAATTCTCATGGAAATCATTTTATCAAATGGTACGAAAATCATTCTGGAGATGGTTGTACAGATGAAAATGCCTGTAATTTTAATGTTTATGCATGGGTTGAGGATGGCACATGTTGCTACGGCATCTGTGGGTGTTCATCTCCCTTGGCTAGTAATTATTTTGAAAATATTGATTGCGAAATAGACTGTGAGTTTCAATATTATGGACATGTGTTTAATGATGAAAATCAAAATGGAATCTTTGAAGAGGAGGAGAGTGGTTTAGCGTTTCAAGAAGTTACAATTGATCCTCAGGGTATATCCTTGATTACAGACGATCAGGGGTATTTCACATTTTCTTTGGCGGAAGAAGAGTTTACTATTCAGGTGGAACCCTCCGAAGCATTCCCTTTCCCAACAACTTTAAATACTCTTTTTGTCGACCCAGATGAAATGGATTCAGTAATTGTGAATTTTGGGTTTTCTTTTGATGCCCCTAGTTATGATGTTGAAGTTAATTTCTACCCGCATGGTAACACTTTTTTATGCAATGATCAATTGGGTCATGAGATCAGCTTCAGAAATATAGGTAACGTACCAATAGATGGGATAGTAGAATTGGAGTATGATGAATTGTTTCAGGGACATGAAGAAATTACACCTATTGATTCGGTAAACGAAAATGTAATTTACATGAGTTTTGAAAGTCTTCTTCCTGGAGACATACTTATTTATGATATTAGTTTGTATACACCCACTGTTGATTACATCGGAGATTATGTAACCAGTCATGTGCGAGTAAAAGGTTTTTACAACGAAGAGCAAGTGGCTTTTGGCGAAGACTCCATTCATATGGAAATTACCTGTGCATATGACCCAAATGACAAGCAGCCGTTTCCATTGGGTTACACGGAAGAGCATTGGTTGTTACCTGAAACAGAACAAGAGTTTTTAGTGCGTTTTCAAAATACTGGAAACGCGCCAGCACAAAACATTCGGATACAAGATACTATTGATGTCTATTTTGATTTAAGTACGTTTAAATTGGTGTCTAACACCCATTCTGTTATGACTACCATTAATGAAGAAACAAGAGTTGTTGACTTCTTTTTTGAAGATATTCAATTGTTGGATTCTTTGAATAATGAGCCAGAATCTCACGGTTTGATTTCTTATGCTATTACACCTCATTTGAATTTACCTGTAGGAACAGTACTAAATAATACGGCTTATATCTACTTCGACAATAATGAAGCAATTGTAACCAACACTACTTGGACCACCATTCATGAATGTGGAGGAGAGAGTGTGTTTAACTCTTCCATCGATGAGATATGTATGGGGGAAACAGTAAGTTTCGAAGCTATGTATGAAAATGTAGAAGAATATATGTGGATTTTGGATGGGGATTCTGTTGGAGTTGAAGAGAACTATGAGTACACGTTTAATGAATCTGGAGAATATGAGATTCAGTTAGTATCCGAAAATCCCTTATGTGCAGAGAGCAGCACACAGATGATCTCAGTGACTGAAAGTCCTTCTAGCTCATTTGAATTATCAGGCACTGAGTTTTGCGAGGGAGAAGTACTAGAATTAACAGCTACAGGAGATAATGTTGAGGAGTATTTCTGGAGTATCGGCTCCGAGTCTATAGGAAATACACAGACTTTAAGCGTTGACTTAAACACTGTAGGAGATATTGATATTCAATTAGTTACTGAAAACAGTGATTGTGTAGGTAGCCAAACTCAATCTATCACAGTGTTTAGTATTCCACTAGCAGAAATAACGGAAAATGGTGCTATTCTAACAGCGAGCGAAGGAACCAACTATCAGTGGTTACTAAATGGAGAGCTAATTGAAGGTGCCACTTCTCAGGTTTATGAGGTAATAGAAGACGGTAGCTACTCTGTAGAAATAACCAATGAAGCTAATTGCAGTTCTTTATCTGCTGAGGTAATGATTGTAAATATTAATGAATTGGATGCCACGACAGTTTTGATCTATCCAAACCCCATGACCAGCTCGGCTTACTTGGATTTTAGGGATGCTCAAAATAGAACGGTGAAACTTGTAGATTCGAATGGAAAGCAAGTAAGAGTCTGGAATAATATTTCAGTTGATCTGCTGGAAATCAAGAAAGGGAATTTATCAGAGGGGAACTATGTTATTCAGATAACAGAAGGGGAGAAAGAGTATACCGTTTCTTTGCTCATAGTAAAATGATTTAATGATTTATCGATTGAAATACTTCTCTCACATCCATTTGAGTTATATCCAAATGAAAGGCAATCAACCCGGCTTTTTCAGCACCTTCCACATGCTGAATACTATCGTCGATAAAGAGTGTTTTTGAAGGTTCTAAATCTTCCATTTCGCAGTACTTCAAAAATGATTCTGGGTATGGTTTTTTAATGCCTAGAACATTAGAATAATGCACTTTTTCAAAAGCTGATTTGAAATAATCCAATCCCATAGTATCATCTACTACTTTTTCAAAAGCGGTTACATGGATAGCATTGGTGTTGGAAAAAAGGAAAGTCCTGTAATCGTGTTTTAACTGATGGATAAGGTCAATTCTTCCTTTTGGAATTTGAGTGAGAATGCTGTTCCACGCATGCTGCAGAACATCATTGGTGTGCTCAACATTTAGTGCCTTTCTTATTTCATCGTAGAAATCCTCGTTCGAAATGTTTCCTGTTTCTAATCGATCAAATAGATCTGATTGAGCAGTCTGATTATAAATAGCGTCAAACCCATTTCCCCCAAGCGCTTTAAAAGCTTTTACTGGGGCATCGTAGTCAATATCGAACAATACTCCTCCAAAATCGAAGATAATATTATCCACTTGAGAAAGTTGTTCTTGCGTAAGTGGTTGAGATAAAATCAAATGAGGGAGCTAATCGTAAGTCTAAATTCTAAAATCAGCAATTGATTTTAGTGTTTTTTCAGCCAAGCACCAGGGTTCTCAGCATCCTGTATTTCAGTTAGAGCCATTTTAGCAGCGTTTCTGTTGGTGAAACTGCCATAGCAAACCATGTGAAGACTTCCTTTTTTACCAAAAATTCCTGCGTCAAAGCCTTTTCTTCTGAGTTTTTTCACTAGACTTTCAGCATTGTTTTTCTCTTTAAAACAACCAGCCACAATGAAATACAATTCCAGACTTGAGGTTCCTTTGTTATAATTGGTATTTGTAGATTCAGAGCTGTTGGAACTAGCATTTTCCGCAAGAATGACCTTCAGACCGTTTGGACTAATTTCTCCTGTTTCGAAGGAGTAAAAAACAGCCTGTAATTCCGGGTTTTGTGCTGCAATAAGCTCTAATTGACTTATTGGTTCACCATAAGTAAATTGAATGCTTTCTCCTTCTAGTCGAGGATTGAAAATTGCCTCTTTTTGAATTGTCTTACTTGGAAGTAAAGAACTGAAGAAAGAAGAAATATTTACAGAATTTTGCTGAACGGTCATTCCTCCGAAATACATCAGTGGGAGAAAGGCAGCGGCTGCAATCCACTTTCTGTTGAATTTTCGCTTAGGAGTAGTTGTAGTGAGAATTTCTTGAACGTCAAGTTCTGTAGAGATTGGGACAACGGGTGTTTCTTGAACAGGTTCAGCTTCTTCAATCGCCACAGGTGTAGCAGCAGGAGCCAGTTCCTCAAGCGTGGGTAAGAAAACAGGCTTCAATCCAAACGAACTGCGAAGAAAATTGTGTATATCCTCTGGAGCAAATTCTAAAGAACCGCTTTCGTTTACTGAGATGGTTCCAACACCCTCTACAGAAAGTCGTTTTCCAATTTTTAGTTTTTCACTGAACTTAGAAACCGCTGATTGCACATACTCAAGTGCCACTTGATAGCTTACATTTTCTTTCTGCGAAATATAATTTGCTAAAAGCCCATCATTATTTTTCAAGTTTACGTTGAAGCTCACTTGCTTCGATGGAGGAAAGATGAGGTGCTTTTTTGGGTGAACAAATGCCGGCTTATAGTTAGTCACAAAACCACCAAACTGAGGAATGATTACACACTCATGCTCATAGAGTAATTCTTGTATGGATTGGTTAATATTCATGATTTATACTAATGCGAATGTAAGTAAGTTTTTTCAGATTTCAATACATTAAAGTGGAGTGATCTTGGTGCAATAGACAAGAAAAAGAAGGGTTAAAAAATTGTTTTTCAATTGTTTATTCTATCCTGAGCCTAAGAGTCAAAAATCATAAGTCTTTTTATAATCTGCTTTTGGCTTTATGGGGAAGATTTATTTGTACAGGAGACTTTTCGACTACACAGACCCACGAAATCTGAGGAAATCAGGATCATCTATTCGCCCAATTTCACTAAGTATAACTCTCTATTGTCATGTTTGATAGAGACATTTCCAAATTGCTTCCAGTTGTGTTTCTCAAGATGTGGCTCACCGATAAGGTGGTATGCGTCGGGAAGGATTTTTCTGGTATATCGCAGTGTTTGTTGCCTTTCCCTTTCTATGTAGAACGTGGTGTTATGATTGATAGCGGTCCAGTGTAATAAATGCAGTTCTTCATTCTCGGTGATCTTGCCGATCGTTTCAGCTTCGGTTTTATATTCCAGTTCCCTATTGTTTGCGATTCTCTGTGGCATAATAATCCAATTGAATCCAAATCGAAAAGTGATAAGCACCAGCACATAGCCGACATATTTATGTCGCTTCAGCTGAAGAATCAGTACCAGACTTGTAATGCTTAATAAGCAAATGAGAATTGCTTGAGATAGACGGTAGTCAGAGGCCATTGGAAATACGAGCAAGGCTAGTGATCCAAGAATCATTGCCACGCAAAACACAATGAAGACCCATTTAATGAATTGCTTGAGAGCATTTTTTTCTGACTTTTCGAATGCATATGCCAAGACGATAAAAATGACAGGATAAAGCATAAACAAATAGCGAGGATAATATCCAGGACTTAGCCAGTAAATAGGGATATTGACCATTAAAATGATGATCAAATACTTAAGAAAATCATTGTTCCATATTTCGCGTCTAATGTTTTTTTGGAATAAGAAAACAACAAAAAGACTCCAAGGTGCCAGGTGATATAGATGATCAATTGGAAACTTCACTAGGTGTATGAGAGTTTCATACCAAGCCTTTTCGATCACCGTACGCTGTGAGCTCTGGCTCCATAAAAACTCTACCCATCCTTCTAAAGAGTTGTACTGAAGGTATTTTAAAAAATAGCCACCTACTAGGACTAAAAACACTGCTATTCCTGCTAAATGTTGCCAACTAAAAAAGCGCTTCAGTTCTTTAGAGAAGAATAAGAGTCCTATGATAGATAAACCTTGAAAGAAAACTGTAGGAAGCCCTTTACACATAAAAGCGATGGCAGAAATGACATAGGACCAAACGAAAAAATTCCACCAGTGCTTTTTCTTCAAGTTTTCTATGAGTATCATAAATCCAATGAAGGTCACCCATGAGTAAAAGATGTCGATATGACCGATAAAGGAAGCATAAACCAGCATCCTGCCGCAGGTAACGTACATCGCCGCGGATAAAAATGCGATGGGTCGACCGAGGTACTTTTTCACCCAGTAGTAAATCGTGAATCCAAAGAGAAAAAGAGGAATTACTGAAGGCAATCGGAACACAAATTCGCTCATGCTACCCGTCAAATGAAAGAGACTGGCAATGATCCAGTTGTAAAATGGAGGCTTTTTGTAATAAAACTCACCGTTGATAGTGGGCACCCAGTAGTTCTCTGAGAACATCATTTCTATAGCTACAATAGCTCTAGTAGGTTCATCAGCAAACAAAGGGAGCAAACCTAAATTGGTAAGGAAGGCTACCAAGCAGAGGACGAATACTCCAAGATAGAGGTAAAGAGGATTCTTATCTAAAATAGAAGTTAATGTCTTCATTTACTATTTCCAACGTTTTTCAAACACCCATCTTTTGGTGATGAAATTAATGCCAAATTTAAAAGCTACGACAATGAGTTTCGCGGCTAAAATGTACGCGGCGAAAAATGGAATCTTAACCAACATAGTCATCAGTGACCCTCCAATAGTGATGGTGACTAAAGAAAAAGCAAATGATAGAAAAAAGGCATGGGTCGTTTTTCTCTTGGAATTGAACACAAAATACTTCTGCAATATGAAATTAACTATCATACCTATAAACGCCGCGGAAATTTCGGCATAGAATAATTCTATTCGTTGATAGAATACAAACCTAAATAGAAGAATGTCAACAAGTGTTGCAATTGCCGAAGCAGAGGCAAAGCGAATAACTCTGGTCGTGAGAAACTTGCTAATGATTTTCTTCAACGGATTCACGCTGCGAAGCTAATTGTTACGTTGGTAAGTTGGGTCATTGATTTAGCAAAGATTTAGCATAAGCCCGAGCTGCGGCTAAATCCTCCTCTGTATCCACACAAAGCGACTCTCCAAAAACCTCTGCGGTATGAATATTAAACCCATTTTCTAACCATCTCAGTTGCTCTAATGATTCAGCTAATTCTAGGCTTGATTGCGGTAATGAGGTGATTTTTTTTAGCGTTTTCAGTTGGTAGCCGTAAATACCAATGTGTTGCCAATAATTGAGAGGAGTATTTCCGTTTCTATTATAGGGAATGACGGATCTGCTGAAGTAAAGGGCTTTTTTGTATTTATCCAACACTACCTTGACTCTATTTGGGTTTTCCACCTCTTTGATATCTGAAAAGGCCTTGACCAAGGTGCATATTTCTATTTCTCCATTGGTAAGCAGCCATGCCAGCTTATTGATTACTTCTGGCTCAATAAAAGGTTCATCCCCTTGAATATTGATGACGGCATATGGCTGATCTTTGCATTGCAACGTAGCCTCTAAACATCTGTCCGTCCCAGAGGGATGATCCTTCGAAGTCATAACAGCTTTACCTCCATGTTCTGCTACATGATCCAAGATTCTTTGATCGTCAGTGGCCACGATCACATCATCTAGATTTGCCATCTGTGCTTGCCGATAGACTCTCATGATCATGGAAGTACCGTTAATATCAACTAGTGGTTTTCCAGGCAGACGAGAAGAGTTATATCTGGCAGGTATGATTCCTATTGTTTCCATTTATAGATCAAAAGAAAGTTGAAACGTTGTTAATCGAGGGGATTCTATGGAAAGAGGTCTCATGGCATATTCTCTATTGAGGAGGTTATTAATAATCAATGCGGCCCTAATTTTTGAATTTAACTGAACTGCAAATCTAAAATCTAGTACCACATCACCATTATTTCTGTCCTTTAGCCAGTTGGCCACGCCAGTGGGTAAGTTTCCAGTTTCATCCAGCTCCACGAAGGCACGGTCTATGTTTTCTGTTTTACTGTTATACCGGACACTAACGCCAGTAGTAATCTTCTTGTATTTTCCTTCTAAGTCGAATCTAAACAGGTGCTGGAATCGGTACTTAAGGAAGTGGCCAGTGGTGTCAGAGCTAGTACTTATGTAGGAGGTATTAATTGTAACAAAATCACTTGAGGAAGTGCCATAGACATAGTCAGGGGTTAATGAAATGGGATTAGTAAAGGTGTAACCGGTTAACAATGTCAGGTTCACTTCTCCGATTTTTCCTGTTCCCAGAGCAGTAAATTCTAACCCTTGTACTTGGGCATCTCCAGTGTTTAAGCTTCTAAATCCAAGTTGATCAGTAATAAAACCTTCAGTTCCCCATACTCCAAACGTGAACTCCATATAATTGCTATAGGTTTGCTGAAACGCTGCGGCATCTATATACCCTATGAATTTGCCAATCTTGAACCCTTGTTTCACACCGAATTCAATATTTTCACTTGTTTCAGGTTGAAGGTCCAGATTTGGAAATATATTCACTCCACCTACCGAAGTAGTCACAAATTTTTCAGCGATTGTGGGAAATCTGTATCCTTGGCCATAGCTAGCTCTAAGAAAAGTTCCTTTGGCTAATTTATAGCTCAACCCAGATCTAAAAACGGGCTTGCTTTCTTCTTGATTGTTGATTTTATAATTCTCAAATCGTATTCCAGCAGATAGATTGAGTCGTTCATTTATTTTTTTATCCAACTGCAGATAGGCGGCTATATTTCTGGCTTCATTTTTTCCATCGGCATTCTCACCAGCATACAGTTGGGCGTCACTGAAAGTGAACATGCTCATTATTCCAGTTGTGAGGTTTAGATTTTTGATGTTTAATGAGTCAAAATTCCGCTGAAATTGATATTCTGAATAATAAAAATCAGAGAAGTTATCCTGATTCGCATTTCCTTCGGGGTTCTCCGCACTTCTGGTGTCGTTATCATTATCGAAGTTATACCAACGTGTTTTTAGAGAGTGTTTGGCTCCTTTTGGAGTGATGTATGAGATAAACGGATCAAGGTTTCCAGCTAGCTGGTTGGTCTTGGTAGCACTGTTGTTATAGGGTGCGTACAGTCCATTTTCAGTATTGTCCCAAAGAAGTGTAGAGATGCTGCTACCGATCAACCAATTGGTATTGAGGCCATAACTTAATCCAGATACTTTTTTACTTCTGTAGCGTAGGTTTAAATTCATCCTGGCTCTAGACTCAGAAGCGGCTCTTTGAGGGTCGAATGGCGTATACGCTTTCGTAGTATCCAAATAGGGTCCCTTATGACCTTCATCCACCAATACGCTTGCCCCAAGAACAACATCAAGGTTTCCAAATTGTTTCGAATGCAAAAAGTTAGCGCCTGAAATCAAAGGAGTTCTTTCCCAGTATTTGGCCTCTTTAGTTTCCGGGTCTGAATAAAACCCTTGGAATAAAGTAACCTTAGTTTTAGGTTCATTTCTGGGGTAGGCTGTACGAATGTTGATCACTCCATTCAGTGCCCCGCTTCCATAAAGGACTGATGAGGCCCCTTTAATGATTTCTACCTGCTCAATATTCTCCACTGCAAAAAAACTCCAACTTGGCCGTCCGGCATCGCCTGAGACTAATGGAAGATCATCCACGAGAATAGCTACTCTGCTACCTGCCCCAAAGCTATAACCACTTCCACCTCGTATCTGAGGCTCATTGTCTACAATAGCCACTCCAGGTGCCTGTTGTAAAACATCATCAATGCTGGTAGTGTTTTTGTTTTCAATTAAATTGGGTTGAATCACCTCCATAGAAACAGTAATTTCTTCAAGACTTTGTTCAAATTTCCCTACAGAAATGACTGCTACATTTAATGAGGTAGAAGTGGGCTGAAGAAATACATCTAGAAATACGAGCTTCCCTTGATGAAAAAATATACTGTCAGTGAAAGTCTCATAGCCAATGAAGTTCACTTCTATTTTCTGAGTTCCAGGCATAAGTTTCAATGAATAATCGCCATTCACCCCTGTAATTGTCTGATAATCTATTGAATGAAAAACAGTAGCTCCAACGAGGGGTTCTCCAGTTAATTTATCTGTGACTTTCCCCTTAAGTGTTTGAGAAAAGGAAATTACAGAATACAACAACGAAAAGAATAGAACTAGTGCAGGTCTCATGAGCTTTTTCTTTCTACAAGGATAGTAATTCTTGAGCGAATACGCTTTGCGGTTAATTTTTGATTCGATCAGTATCATGGAAATTTATATGCGTATTTTTGGGCAAAACATTAAAAATGATTAAACTTACCTATGCAATAATTTTTGCGCTCTTGTCTGTAACTGGTTTTTCTCAAACTATTATCTGGTCAGAAGATTTTGAGTCTGCTGTAAACACTAATTCTGGGATAACAACTGATCAAGGTGATTGGATCACATCTGGGGAAGATGGTGAAGTTTGGAAACATTCATTTACAGAATCTGATGGATGTTGGTCGGAGTCCAACACATTACCAAATTTTGAAACTGTTGACAATGGATTCTTGATGTTTGATGCAGATGCTGCAAATTGTATAGATGCAATGAGTGATCCACCAAACTCTCTTGGAGAAGAGTTAAATGGCTCTATTCAGTCTCCGAGCATTGATTTATCTCTTATTGATGGAGTGGCTTTGGAGTTTAGTTCAAGCCATAGGCTATGTTGTGCTTTTCAAGGTGAAATTTCGATTTCCGTTTCATTGGATGGGGGAGCTACATTTAGTAATAATTACAATATTGAAAATTTAAACTTAAATCAGCTATATGATGAAGTCATAAGATTTAATCTAACTCCATTAATAGGAAATGAGTCTGATGTAGTAATTAGATGGAATTTTGATTTCTTCAAGAATTATTTTTGGGCATTAGATGATATTCAATTAATAGAACTTCCCGATTATGATTTAGTGCAGAGTAGTATTTCTCACAGGATAGGTACTGATGGTTTGAGTTATTCTATTATTCCTTTTTCCCAAGCCTCAGAAATTACTATTTCATCCAGCCTTTTAAATGATGGTGCTCAGTACATTGAAAACGCTCATTCTACAGTGCAAGTGACCAATGATGAAACCAATGAGGAAGTTTTTTCTATGGAGACTCCTCAAGTAAATTTATCTGTGGTACAAGAGCTTACAGTTGACTTCCCGTCTTATACTCCAAGTCAAACAGGAAGCTATTCCGTTTCATCACAGGCAATATTGGCTGGTGATGGTAACCTCAGCAATAATGAAGCTTTTGATTCTTTTAGAATATCAGATCATCTGTTTGCTCGAGATAATGGGCAGATTACTGGGACTTTTCCAGAACAAGAGGAGTATAACGGGGGTTACGCTATTTCAAGTTTATTTGAGGCTCCAGAAGGTGGAGTGGTTCATGGAGTTGATGTTGCGTTTCATAGTTCCACGATTGTCGGAGAAAAAATAGTTATTCAATTGAGGGATGCCTCAGCTTCTAATTTTGATGTTGAGCACTCGTCTGGTAATATTATAATTGAGGAGTCAGATCTAAATTATGATGGTGAAGAAGGTGTAATATGGAAAACAATTTTGTTTGATCAACCATTTGAATTTTCATCAGAAGATGAATTATTAGTTGGTGTAACTTATTTTGGTGAAGAAGGTGTTTCTATTTGTATGGATGAAAATCAAGCACCTGAACAGACAGTTTTCATATTTGGACCATTTGGAATAGGAAATTCGACGGATTGGTATTTTATTAGAGAAACTCCTCTTATAAGATTACATATTGATGGAGTAGATGCAATTTTCGGATGTATGAATGAATCAGCTTGTAACTACAATTCAGAAGCTGGAGTTGATGATGGCTCATGCATTTTGATTGGGGGTAACTGCAACGATGAATATAATTCAATAATAGGTTTCGATTGTGAATGTCAAAATGAGCTCAGAGGAAGGGTTTTTGTAGACACTAATTTTGATGGTGAATTTGACCTCAATGAAGTTGGGCTGCCTAATCAATTGGTCACAATAATAGGTCAGGCTGTTCAAGTATATACAGATGATAATGGAGAGTTTAGATTTACCGATTTGGAAATCGGGACTTATCAAGTGGAGGTCACTTATACTTCAGATTGGACTACTTACACTACTGAAGTGAGCTTGGAGTCAGAGTTTCCTCAGCTAATAGAAAATGAGGTTCTTTTTGGTGTGGCCAATGACGAAATTCCAGCTCCATCTGGTATCGTTAGTCTATATCAAGAAGGAGCAGGAATACCATGTAACGACCAATTGGAATATACGTTTGGCTACAGAAATTCAACTCCTTATCCCATTAGCGGTGTTCTTAAATTGGAATTGGATGAACTGTATTCCATTCTTGACTTTGGTTTGACACCCGATTCAATTGTTGATCAGACAATTTATTGGAGTTATTCCGAGATAGATTCATGGGTTATGAATACAATTGAAATGATCATAGGCACCCCTTCTGAGGAATATATTGGGGACTATGTAACAAATACGGTCACACTTTATGTGTGGGTAGATGATGAATTGGTGGAGCTAGATGTGCAAGAATTATCTCAAGAAGTTACTTGTGCTTATGATCCCAATGACATTACTTCAATTCCAGAAGGGTATACTGAAGAACATTTAGTACTAGAAGATACCAGAATGGAATACCGCATTCGGTTTCAAAATACTGGAAATGCACCTGCTGGGAATGTGCTGGTGGTGGATACGTTGGATGCTTTGATGGATGAAGGTACGTTTGAAGTGGTGTCAAATAGCCACAGTGTAATGACCACGTTAAAGCCAGAAGGAGTTGTTGAATTTTTATTCTCAGAGATCAATCTCCCGGATAGCACTTCAAACGAAGCCGAGAGTCACGGTTTTGTGTCGTTTAAAATAGATTTTAAAGAAACAGTTGAAGCAGGAGATGAAATAAATAGTACGGCGTATATCTACTTTGACAATAACCCTCCAGTAGTCACTAATACTGCTTGGAATACGATACATGAGTGTGGAGGAGAATCAGCTTTTGAATCAGAAAGTGATCTTTACTGCCAAGGTCAGCCAGTTAATTTTGTTCCGTTAAGCGCATTAGTAGAAGAGTACGAATGGTCTATTGATGAAGAAACGTTGAGTTCAGAAGAACAATTTGTGATGTCATTTCCTGAGACAGGAGAATACACCATCAAGTTCAATGCGGAAAATCCGCTCTGTTCAGAAATAAGCTCTATTACTATAGAAGTCTTGCCATTGGTTCAGGCTGAAATCACTGTCGATGGAGATCTTTTAACCGCATCAGAAGGAGACAGTTATCAATGGTATTTAAATGGAGAACTTATTGTAGGAGCGACTGATCAAGAATATTCGATAACAGAGTCTGGAGACTATTCTGTAGAGGTGATCCGTGATGATTCTTGTCTCACGATTTCAGACGCTCAGACGCTCGTGGGTGTTTATGAACAACTTTTATCGGAGGAAATTCGATTGTATCCAAATCCAATGAATAATTCCACAACGATAGAGTTTAGGAATGCAGGAAATCGAACAGTTAGGATTTTGGATGCTACAGGAAAAAGAGTAAGATCTTTTGAAGATGTTTCAAATTCGTCAATTACGTTTTTGAGAGGTGATTTAGCGAGTGGAAATTACATGGTAATGATAACTAGTGAAAATACGGTGTCTAGAATTAACCTTATAGTGAGATAGCTGGTTGGACAAGGACTTACTACAAAAAATTGCTTTAACTCTGATTAAAGGTGCTGGTCCTGTTGTGACTAGAACGCTGGTGTCTGTATGTGGAGGAGTGAAGGAAGTATTTGAATCTTCGGATAAATTTCTTCTTTCGATACCCTTATATTTTTGAACGGGCGGAGCAGGAGTTGAACTTTATTCAGAGAAATGAAGTGAAGCCATTTTTTTACCTAGACGAAGAATTTCCTAAGAGATTGGATTTCTGTGCAGATGCCCCCCTGATGTTGTATGCCAAAGGCAATGTGAATCTGAACAATAGAAAAATTATTGCACTTGTAGGAACCAGAAGTAGTACGGCTTATGGAAGAGAAATGTGTGATAAAATTATCTCAGGTTTAGTCCCTTACAACCCGCTAATCATAAGTGGATTAGCGATGGGGATAGACAGTGCAGCACATAAAGCAGCAGTAGAAAATAAATTGCAAACTGTGGGAGTATTGGCGCATGGAGTAGATAGCATCTACCCACCTTCAAGTAGGCCCATTGCGGCTAAAATGATGAATCATGGAGGAGTTCTTTCAGAGTTTATGAGTGGAACGATTCCTACAAGAGAAAATTTTCCAATAAGAAATAGGGTAATTGCTGGAATGTGTGATGCATTAATTGTGGTAGAAAGCAAAAAAAGGGGAGGCTCAATTATTTCAGCGGATTTGGCTTACGGGTACAATCGAGAAGTATTCGCCGTGCCTGGTAAAGCAAGCGATAGATTGAGCGAAGGGTGCAATGATTTGATCAAATACCAAAAAGCGATTATGGTGACCAATGGTGAGGATGTGGCCAGGGAATTGAATTGGTCTAAATCTGCTAAGAAGTCTGATCAACAAGAGCTATTTCCAGCATTAAACACTAAGGAGAAAATTACCTTAGAGGCCATTCGAAATAACACTCAAGTGGCCATAGATGGTCTAAGTAATAAAACAGGTTATTCGTCTTCAGAATTAGCTCAGATTCTCCTTCAATTAGAGTTTAGTGGATTGATACGGGTTCTTCCTGGTAAGATGTATGAATGTGCATGATGCTGGTTTTAAGTCACATAGAAGTTATGCTGTAATGTAATTTCCTCATTTGTTGGAATTCTCATAGGGATACGGAAATATGGCCTCGGATTGACCTGTGCTTGCCAGAACCTTATTCAGATGAATAAAGTGGCAGGGTTGCGAGAAATAATGTTATCAAACGCATATATACGCTCCACCTTCAGACTTGGTGATGATGATGCACAAGTTTTGGCTAAAAGCAGCCCACACTTCGAGCCAAGTGACTTTGCTAATCTTGGAACAGGAGATGTAATACTTCGAGTTGGGAAAGCACAAGATGAGTGTACGATGAAGACGCTTTTAATAGATGAGCAAAGGGATACCACAGAGGTTGAGAGGATAATCTTCAAGTTGTATGACATAGAAGCTCCTCAGCAAAAAGAGAAAGAACCAGAAGAGATAATTCAAGAGGAAGCACCACCACAAACTGAGCTGACTGACTTTGAGAAAAGCAAACAGAAATTCCACGAAAAAGAGGTTGTAAAGAAGAAGGAACGAGAGCATAGACGCATACAGGAGAGCATTGTTACTCTGGCTCGAACGAGAGGTTTTCGGGCTGATATTGAAAAGGAGTTTGGTGGTGGAAGAGCTGATGTTTTACTTGAAAATGACGAGATAATAATTGCTGTTGAGGTGACGGTTACGAATACTGTAGAGTATGAGGTTGGGAATATTCGGAAATGCTTGAGTGGAAAGGCAGATGCAGTAGCTCTCATTGCCAATGACACCAAGAAGCGGAACAAGCTCAGAAAGAAGATTGAAACAGAGTTTAGTAAAGAAGAACAGGCGAAGATTTTGCTCACTTCAGAAGATGAATTTGAAGTCTGGCTTCAATCTGTTTCTATTCCACAGGAGAAAGAACAAAGGATTGGAGGTTTTAAGGTGAAGGTGAAATATGACAAGACTGCAAGTGAGGAAGAACTGGCGAAGCGGGTGGTTGAGATTATGCGAGGGAGAAAAGGTGGAAAGTAATATTATTATTATCTGCTAGTTGATTTAACACTTTGAATTTCAATATATATACTATTTTTTCTTATCTTTCTCTCATAAACTATTTAAAAACAATACTATGAGATATGTACTATTAACATTTGCCTTGATAATTCCTTTATGTACCGTGTTTAGTCAAACACCACTTACCGATCCTCATTGGGAGTTGCTTTGGGAGGATCATTTCAACACTTTAAATACTGATATCTGGAATGTCAGAAACAACTATGATCATTGGGGGTATGAATGGCAGGTTTATCGTGATAATAATGTAAGAATTGATAATGGAGTGCTTGTTCTTGAAGGCTAAGTTCTAGTTAACACAACATAAAGGTGTTATATTGTGTTTTATGGTAAGTAGTAAAGAAATAAAGGAGTTGTTTTCACGATTGTCGTTAGGGACTCAAGAAGCATTGCTAGAGGAATTATTGCAGGATCAGGAACTACAAGGAAAAGTTCTAGTCGATGCAACGAAAGAAGTTTCATCAAAGCGCGAGAAAAAACCCTGCCCTCATTGTAGTAGTACAAGTGTATATCGCAGAGGTCAACAAAAAGGAGTGGCGATGTACAGTTGCAAGGATTGTTTAAAATGGTACAGTGAAACCCCAGGCACTCCCTTGTATGAGATAAAGCTAAAAAATAAGTGGCAAGCTTATCTCAAATGCATGGAACAGGGAATGCCGATAAAGAAGATTGCCAAGGAACTGGGAATTTGTATTCAGACAAGTTTTGATTGGCGTCATAAGATTTTAAGCTCGTTGGAACAGTTTGCACCTGTAGAGCTTTCTAATGAAGTAGAGTGTGATGAGTTAGAGTTAGCCCTAAATAACAAAGGGAACAGGGATTTAGATAGAGCACCGAGAAAGAGAGGGAGTGATTTTAAAAGAAATCAAGGGAAAGACAGTATTACCGTAGTTCAGGTAGTTACAGCAGTAGAACGTAAGGGAGGCAAATACTTGAGAGCTGTGGCAACAAAACGGTTGAGCAAACAAGACATTTCAGAAGTACTAGACCATAGACTGGCAGATGATGCCACCTTAATAACCGACAAGCACCCTTCTTACAAGGCTTATGCAAAGGGAAAACCCTCTTTAAGACATAAAGCACTATTAGCTAAAGACCATGTAGATAAAAAAGATAAGACCATACATCTTCAAAAAGTGAACAATACCCATGCACAGCTACGAAAATTCTTACTCCCCTTTAATGGTGTAAGCTCTAAGTATCTGCAAAACTACCTCAACTGGTATGCATACGCTGATAAAATACAGGGGAGCAAGCAAACCATAAAGCAATGGCTAATCGCAGTACTCTTAGCCGATCAGGGATACCAACTCTTCGAACTGTTTAAACAAAATGCTGTGCTAATTAGAACTTAGCCTTCTTGATTTAAAAAAAGAGCTCTATGCCTGCCCTCCTAATACCTACGATTGTGTCCGGCAAAACGAAACGGGTCAGCCATATTTTTTTACGTCTGGAGAAGTTGACTCTCATGAGGATTATGATATGCAGTATGGATATATAGAAAGCAAGGTAAAGATTGAAAAAAGTGCAGGAATATGGCCCGCATTTTGGCTCTGGCATCATGATGAAAACAGTACACCGATGGCTCAAGAAATTGACATTTTTGAAATGGTTCCTGGACGGAAAGAGACCTGTGGTGTTACTGTGGACGATGAATATTATCACAACAGACATATAATGACCACAAATGCTCATGTAGACGAGCCATCTAGTGATCCTCTATGCACCACCCACTTTCAGCCGGCTAGGATATACGATTATGAGCAATGGCATGTTTATGGCTTAGAGTGGTCACCATCTAAAATAATTTGGTATCTCGATGATGCCATAATTAGAATTCTAGATAATCCTGGAATTCACGAAAAAACCACTATTATTCTCAATTTTGCCTTAAACCCTGAGACTGGTTTTGTAACTAATGAACTCTATCAACTGACAGACTTTCCACTTGAAATGCATGTTGATTATGTGAAGGTATATAAGCTCGATCCGAAATTTTGCGCTATAGACCTTAATCTTTGTAACTATGATTTTAGCAATCATGATAATGAAGTGAGAAAGAACATTAATGTTGGAAATGGGGCATGTCAGAATAATCTCAGTATCGGTGATGACGTTTTTCTTCGAGCAGGTGAAGGAATCTTGTTTAATAAGAACTTCTATGTCCCCATAGGAGCAAAGTTATATGCTGATGTAAATAGATGTGAAAAATAAAATTAAACTCAAACAATTATGAAAACTTGTATTAAAATAATAGGAATATGCATAATATTCCTCGGTTGCTTAAATGCTAACGCCCAACTCAGAATAGACGAGTTTGGAAGAATAGGAATGGGAACTAATTTTCCTAATCCAGAATATAAATGTCACATAAAGGGTAATTTACTCCTTACAAATTTCCCTGATTTACCTTTTTATGAGCTGAGAATGAAAGTTGGGAATGGTTGGCCTGGTGTTGAAATTGGCTCTAGTGCTGGTAAGGTTGGTATTTGGACATCTTCCTATGGTTGGAATACAGTTTATGCAGGACAATATCTTACAACGTCTGACATAAAACTAAAGTCTAACATTGAGCCTATAAGTGGAGGATTAGATAAAATAATGGAATTAAATGCGTATAGTTATGACATTGTACATCCTAAGCTCGATGCTGAGAATAAGGTCGTTGGCGAGACTTTTGAAAAGAACTATGGGTTTATTTCTCAAGAAGTAGAGAAGCTCTTTCCTGAAGTTGCTATTACTGCGGATGTCAAAGACACGAAGCTCATGGATTATACCCAAATAATTCCTCTACTAGTTTCCGCAGTTAAGGAGCAACAAGCTCAAATTGAAACGCTTAATAAAGAAATTGAAACGCTCAGCAATATAAATAATTCCATAGATGGTAATTCAAATGTAGTTAAGGAAACGTCGTTATATCAGAATAAACCAAATCCATTCAATGAAAAAACCTCGATACGATATAATATCTTTGAAAAGGATTTAAGATCTGCTTCCATTATGGTTTTTGATATGAATGGTACTCTTTTAAAAACATATCCAGCAGAATTTGGAGAGAACGAACTAACGATAAATGGGAAAGAACTAAAAGCAGGAATGTATATCTATTCACTTATAGTAAACGATGTGGAAGTAGATACTAAGCGTATGATTTTAGTTAAGTAATCATCGACGGTTGTTGCTAAAGAACTGGAAAGGTCAGCATATTTATTTGTGCTGACCTTTTTGTTTTTAACGTGTTATGGATTTAATTCTAATATCTTAATCCCTTTATCATTATGGATGTATTGAGGAAGATTTCCCAAATCAAGAATTGCCACTTTTTTATTCAGGTCTCGTATTTTCTTAATTTGTTCTTTGCTTGGAACGAAATTATAAGCGATATAATCGGTGTAAAACATAATCGGAATTTCACCATTAACAGTTATTGAAGCGTTGAATATCACATAATCAGTATCACCTATAGTTGAATCAATTGAGTTGATAAATTTCATTTCTTTTTCCTCTCCTATTCTGTTGTGATTATCATGGGGTTTCCAATTCGTATGATAGTTCTGTATCTTATTCAGATTTAAGAATTGAAATGCAATAACTGCTACGATCAAGATATTTAGCGTAGTTCCTATATGTTTGAGTTTAAGTCTATCAGAAATATATGTCGTAGAAAGGTCAATAAGATATCCCAACCCTAAGTAGATAAAAGGAGATACAATAAGTGCAAATGCAATCATCTTTGTTGCCGCGATAGAAAAAAATAGGTACACAAACACTATAGATACACCAATGAAGAACTTATATGTTTTATTTGGAATCTTTACTATCAAAATGATAGCTCCTAGCAATAACAAAAAGGGAATTAAGTCTCCAGAACCATAGAGCTTGCGGAGTCCATCTGAGAAATGAAACCAAAAAGTCCCTGTATGATCTTCAACCGCGTTAAAGAAATGCTTGCCATTAAGTTGACGCTCATACGATGATTCCAATGGATACTTTAAACTTGTATAAATCTGCCATGGAATAAACACAAGAAGACTTATCATGCCAGAGTACACCATGGGTATATAGGACTTAACCCTAAAGAGGTTTTCCTTATCAGTAAATGTTTTGGTGATTATCCAAATGACATAAACCAACAGTCCCATAAGCCACTTGACTAAAACAGCACCTCCGCTAAATAATCCTAATAAAATCAGCCAATATTTTTGGTGACTTTGCTGATATTCAAACCAAGCCCAAAAAGAAGCAGTCACATAAAAGAGAAAGGCAATGTCATTATGATCGGTAGAATATCTGCCTGCTACAAGCTCTAGAGGAAAGTAGGCTACTGCGAAAAATAGAGCTCCATAATATCCAACGTTTCGATTTAAAGCAATTTTACCTACTCTATAAATAAACAGAGGTATAATGGCATGCATGACTATGCTCGGAATCCTTACAGCCAATTCTGTTGCTCCAAAAATCTTTATACTTAAAGCTATTTGCCACAGAAACAATGGTTGTTTGTGAAGCCAAATGTGATTTCCTGTCCAGTGCCTATGGTCGTATTTCAATAAAGGTTCAGCGTATAATGTAGGTTTTAAGGGGTTTGTCGATAGGTTTTTTGCAACCAAAGCATGGTATTGTTCATCCCATAATATCAAGAAATGATCAAGGTTTGCCATAAAATACCCAAGAACAAGTGTTCCAGCAAAGAGGAAAATAAGACTGACGTTTTGTTTTTTCTGCTGTAATACAATAGAGACTAGGAGTAGTAATAGGCTAAATACAAGCGGGGTTATTTGTTCTGGACTAAAATGGCTAAATGACACCCTTTACTTTTTAAATGAAAAGCATATTACTGCTTAATGAGCCACAAAAATAGACAACATAAAATATCTCCTTGATACTATTTAACGACATGGAATTGTTACGGACTTATGAAATACTTCGAGCTCTGGAATCTCCTTCTCCATTTTCTTTCTTACCCTCGATAATTTACTAACCCTATTCTTCTCATAGCATTGTATCGTTACCTCATTCAGTTGAATCTTATCTGCCATCTTCTTTAAAGACAAACCATATTTCTCTCTATGAATTCTCACAACATCACCAACAGTTTGCGGATCTTCTGAAAAGGGATGGTAGCCCAAGAAGGATATAATGCATGGATAGTAGTTAATGCAAGCACTTCGTTCGTTTTTCTCCCAGTAACGAATAGTATGAACCCTCATAGTCTCAGGTCATTTTTGAGATAATTATGCATAATGCGTATTAAACCGTTCGTCCAAGAAAAGTGAGTTCCCTTTTTATTTTGATAGAAAGTTCTTTGTAAGCTTGCAGTTTTACAGAAGGATTTAAAGGGGAAATCAACAATTCTAATACAGCATTTAATCTGTTGATGGAGGGTTTGTTTAGCAGTGGAGCCACCTTATTTCTATACTCTTTTAGCTTGAGATGTAAAACCGTCCAGCTACTGCTTATAGTTAGTTTAGCTCCTTCGTCTAAGATTTGTTCACTGTCCTTTTCATACTGATGAAGTATGCTCTTTTGGAAGTCCATATCGCCTAGTGCGATATCAGCTATTAAATGGTAATCGATCATCTTTTAGGATTTCGTTTACTCAAATAACTGATAATCTTATGTTGGAGTTAGAAGATAGAATGCTCGAAAGCGTGTAGGTATTTTCCTATTTAATATACTTTTCTAACAGTTTTCGAGCTTCAACCACCGCCAGCTCACACTCTCGTGTTACGTTCAATAGCTCCATTCGTAATGGTTTGATCGGGTGGCTTAACCGAAGTTTATCCTCTATACGCTGTAATTCCTTATGCCCGTTTATGAAGCCGATAGACTGTGTTGAGGATTTTAATTTATGCACGTAATAGTGCACCTGATGTGCGTCTTCATTTTCAATAGCCACATTTAACTTCTTTAAATCATTGGTGGTATTATCTGCAAAGACCTGAAGAAATTGACCAATGACTTTCTTGTCATTATTTGTTATTTTCTTGATAGTGGATAGATTAAGCATCAGCGTTAGTCGTAAATCTTGTAGAAACCATCTTCATATTCTGGTGCAGCTGGTTTTATTTTAAACCCATTTTGAATTAGAGATATTGTCATAATAAAACTCGAAGTAAGAATCACGAATAGCAGTATTCCACTGTCAAATGCCACGGAAGTATACTCTTCTGGGATCGCAAAAAACAATAGAATGGTAATCAATCCTCTAGGAGCGATGTAAAGTAACGGGAAGACATCATTTTTCTTAAATAAAGCCAGTAACCCTAGCCTTATGACATACAAGATAATAGCTACGACTAGGCTATACATCACCACACTAAGACTTACTAGGGATGTTAGAACAATTTTGATTCCAAAAATCACAAAGAAGAAGGTCCTTAGCACAAAGGCCGATTCCAGCGTGATCATATGAAAATCGTGAAGAACATCTTTAAGAATAGAGGTATCCGCAAATTTTGATAGCCGACCTCTAAAGAATAGTTTAGTGTTATTCAGCATCAGTCCAAAGAAAAGAATCAATACCAGAGAAGAAAGTCCTAATTTTTTGCCAATTGCATACAACAGTAGAAGGACAGAAATCAAAAGAAACAGTTTCAACTGTGAAGTGATTTTCTGGATAAGTACGATCAGTCCAAAACTGGCTAAAACACTTAGTATAACGGTAATGATTACTTTGAAAGAAACATCTAGAATAATTTGTCCTGTGGTTTCAGTTGAAGCATTTCCAATAAGAAAATAGAAGAGCATAATTCCCAGAATATCTGAAAAGGTGCTCTCATACACCATAAATTCCTTTTGATCTTGAACCAATCCTCCAACACTAGGAATAATAATGGCACTACTCATAATGGCCAATGGTACGGCGTATAAGAACGACCGAAACAGGTCTATCCCAAGTATGTTGTTGAAAAACAGGGCGATAAGGTATGCGGATACCAGAAGTCCCAGCAATGCGACCACCAAGGATTTCCAGATAGTGGGCCATTTTTCTTTAGAAAGTTCTAAATCCAAGGCCGCTTCTAAAACAATTAAGATAACCCCAACTGTTCCCAGTACTTCAAGCTCTGTTTGCAGATCAGGCATAGCATATCCAAAGAACTTTGCTATTTGCTGAATTCCAATTCCCAACGCTATTAGCATGATCACACTTGGAACGTTTGTTTTCTTAGCCAGAATATTAAACAAGTATGAAATGATGATAATGGAACTAAATCCAATTACCAACACATAAGGGTCACTGAGCTCAAAACAGAGGTAAGAGGGCAACATACTAAACATTAATCAACTTTTTGTTTTTCACTGAGCAGAGTTAGCTCAGCAGAACACTCTGCAAGCATTCTATTAATGGCTGAAAATAGTGCATTATTGGCAATGCCATAAATGTCTAGGTCATTTTCTTCGAAAGTGCTGAAAGCGGCATTTCCGTATAGACGTTTTCCTTCGCTTGAGTAAAGAGTAAAGTGAAGTTTGATAGTGCGTTCGGAGGTTCCATAGTTAGGATCCGTAGGTCTGGGTTTATTGATGTCTAATTCATTGATAAAAAGCAGGTAGTCAAAATCAAAATCAGAAAGGACATTTCCAAAGACCCAACTAGTATCCACTTGGGCATTCATAAATCGAGACTTGCCATCGTAAAATTCTTTGATTTCACCATTCTCGAGATAAGCTCCTCTTGGCTGTGATTGCTTCTCTTCTTTTTTCTGAAGGTGGTGCCAAATTTCTTGAATTTTCGACTCTTCAGTTTTCGTATGAACTTTTATTAATTCATAATCAAACCTTTGAGCTACATGAACATTTCTAGCTAGCGTATCACTTGTCTCGTCTAGACTCGTCATTTGCCAATTTGCTAATGATGAAAGGGCTGTCATTTCAGTGATGTAATCCCTAAAAAAGGACCGAACCTCTCTAAAATTCATTCCATTGTACTTTCCTATTTCATGAGAAACGTTTGAGAGAAACATCTTATCCATCATAGGAACGATGAGAAACTCTTTTTGCGCTTCAGACGATAATAGAAGTGAATTTCGCTCTCCTGTGGTTTTATCTTGCGCTATACAGTTTTGCGCTGCAACGCTTACCAGCAGATAACCAATTATTAGCCATTTTAACATATAGCCAATCTAGCTCTAATACGACCTTCTTGCGAGGTTGAATATGGAACCAATCAAGAGGGCACTGTTAATTCTAATTTCCTCCCGTAAAATACTTATAGATGTCGTTCCCGTTGGCAAAGATGAGCAACGCGAAAAGGATCAACATACCAGCCATTTGAGCGATTTCCATAAATCGCTGAGGTGGAGCTTTCCCAATAATGATTTCATAAATTAAAAACATCACATGTCCCCCATCTAGTGCAGGTATAGGAAGTATGTTCATAAAGGCCAAAATCAATGATAGAAATGCAGTAGCCACCCAGAAACCACGCCAGTCCCATACAGGATTGAACATTCCTCCAATAGCAGCGAAACCTCCCATTTGTTTGATTCCAGATCTAGAGAAAATGAATTTAATACTGACCACATAATCCGTGAGTTTTTCCTTCCCCAGTCGCCATCCAGCGCTGAAACTTTCCAGAAAAGAATAGTCTACATGCACAGTTTCTAGAAGACTAGCAGGAGACTTTGGACGGAAACCTAATGTTCCTTCATTAGTGACATCCACTGTTAGCTGCTGTGCTTGTCCGAGTGAATCAATGAGGGCAAGTGAGATTGTCTCTCCCTTCAGTTTCTGTAATTGTGCAGAAAATTGATCAAAAAATGGTGTTGGATTTCCATTGACGGCAGTAATTGTACTACCCACAGGAAGTCCAGCTTTTTCAGCATTGCTATTAGGTTCGAGCATAGCCACAACAGTCGGAATTCTTGGGCTAGATGATACTCTTACGCCACTATCTAATAATAACTGACCAAACTCCGCAGGAAGCTTTGCCACGCCTTGAATCCCATTCCTATTGTATTCTACTGTTCTAATCTCATCCAGTAGAAACATCTTATTAATTTGATTTGCATTATCAATGATTTCGCCGTTCATCCCTACAATCCGATCGCCGTCTTCCAGTCCATAGTCTTGTAGCACAGTATCAAAATAGAATCCATCTTTAACGTTGGTCATCGGCAGTTTATCTTCGCCCCAGACCCCCATTACCATCATATAAATAAGGAAACCCAAGATTAAGTTGACCGTTACACCACCAAGCATGATAATCAATCTCTGCCATGCAGGTTTTGCTCTAAATTCCCATGGTTGAGGCTCAGATTTCATCTGCTCCTTATCCATACTTTCATCAATCATTCCAGAAATTTTCACGTAACCTCCAAGCGGTAACCATCCGATTCCGTATTCAGTTTCTCCTTTTTTTATTTTGAAAAGCGAGAATCCTGCATCAAAGAACAAATAAAATTTTTCTACTCTGGTTTTGAACCATCTTGCTGGGAGAAAATGCCCTGCTTCATGCAGCACTACTAGAATAGAAAGGCTTAAGAGTAACTGTAATGCTTGAATCCACATGTATTTTTAGATTTAAATCCAAATTATTGAAGCGCAAATGTAAGAAGCGCAAGTGTAGTTAAAATCGAATAATTCATAACATTATAAAGACACCCATTTTTCACTTCGCATTTTATTAGAACTTTGTGTGTTACAATTTATTTTAATTCACCCTCGTTTTCCTACTATGACAAAGTCAACGAACACTAAGAAAAACACAAAAAAAGCAATCAGTAAGAAAGCTCAAAAGCCTAGTAATAGGAAATTTAAGACTTGGACGTGGCTGGTAGTTTTAAGTCCATTGATAGGATTGGCGAGTCTTTTTGCTATTGTTTCTTTCACTGATCTTCCTAAGATAGAAGATTTGGCAAATCCAGAAACAAAACTGGCTACTCAGATTTTCACGGCTGATGGAGAGATCTTAGGGAAGTATTATAGTCAGAATAGGACAGATTTGGCCTACAGAGATCTCCCACAAGATGTTATCAATGCCTTAATTTCCACTGAGGATGAAAGGTACTTGAATCACTCAGGAATAGATTTTTACAGCACGGCTAGAGCGATTATTTTGATGGGTACAAAAGGAGGGGGGAGCACCGTCTCTCAACAATTGGCCAAGATGCAGTTCTCAAAAATGAACAGTCCCAAATGGAGACGAATTTTGATCGAGAAACCTGGGGAGTACATTGTCGCTTCAAGATTAGAAAAGTATTATACAAAAGAAGAAATTCTTGCTCTTTATTTTAATCAATATGACTTTTTAAATCAAGCAGTGGGGCTTACGTCAGCGTCTAAGATTTATTTTAATAAGAGTGTCGATAAATTGGAGCTTCATGAATGTGCTATGTTAGTAGGAATGCTAAAGAATTCATCATTATTCAATCCTCTGCGGAGAGATTCGCTTGTTCAACATAGACGAAATGTAGTCTTCGGTCAAATGGTACGAAACGAATTCCTTACTCAGGAACAATTTGACTCTTTAAAAGTGTTACCGTTGGGTCTTGATTACCAGAAAATTAGCCATGATGAGGGAAGCGCTCAGTATTTTAGAGAAGAACTGCGAAAAAAAGTGAAAAAGATTATTAACGAAAAGGACGATGATGGTGAATATGTGCGCATAAAGAATAATGGTAAGAAATACGATCTTTATAGTGATGGACTCAGAATTTATACGACCATAGACAGTCGGATACAGGATTATGCGGAGTGGGCCGTTCAGGAACATTTGGAGAAGGAGCTGCAGGCACAATTCAAAAAAGAACTCAAATGGCTGAAAAAAGAAAATTACCCTTTTTATAACGGCATTTCCAAGAAAAACAAGGAGAAGCTAATGACATTGGCGAAGAAGGAGTCTTCTCGTTGGAGAGAGTTTCATGGAAAAGAATGTCCAAATTGCGGAAGAACTGCACACATCAGTAAAGAAGCTATAAATGGTGTGGATTCCTTTGTGTGTTCTGCATATGCATGCTCGCATCACTGGCCAGTATTAAACGAAGCACAAAGGGAAAAGATTTGGAATACCCCAACCAAGACCAAGGTGTTCACCTTTGAAGGAATTAGGGATACGATTATGACACCCATAGATTCAGTGAAGCATCATTTGGCTACGCTCAATGCAGGATTGGTAGCTATGGACCCTACCAATGGACAAATTAAAGCGTGGGTAGGTGGAGTGAGTTATAAATACTTCAAATATGATCACGCGGGTCAAGCCAGAAGACAGGTAGGGTCTACATTTAAGCCTTTTGTATATGCGAACTCACTTCGAAGTGGGATGCACCCGTGCGAAGAAGTTCCGAACGTGATTACCTGTGTAGAAGCAGGACCGAACCAAAAGCCATGGTGTCCAGAAAACTCTGGAGGCAAGTATGGAGAAATGGTGAGTATGAATCACGGACTAGCCAATTCAATGAATACAATTACGGCCTATCAAATTAAGCGTTTCGGAACATCGTCTGTAGTGAAATTAGCACATAAAATGGGAGTAGTGAATGAAATTCCGAATGTACCATCTATAGGATTAGGGACTGTGGAGCTTACAGTGAAAGAGATGGTGTCTAGTCTTTCTACCTTCGCAAATCAAGGAGTTTATGTAGAACCGATTTTCATTACCCATATTGAAGATAAGAATGGAAACATCATCTATGAATCTGATCAGGAAACGCGTCAAGCAATAGATCCTAAAACGGCGTACCTCACATTGAATATGATGAAAAAAGTGGTCACTGAAGGGACTTCTATGAGGTTAGGATATGGCAGACCATATGGTGGAATTAATTTCCCTCTGGCTGGAAAGACAGGAACTACAAATGACAACGGTGATGGATGGTTTGTAGGATTGACCCCTAACTTATCGGCCGCTGTTTGGGTTGGATCTAGTAACCGCGCCATTCGTTTTAGAAGCACTGCATATGGACAGGGGGCTAATACTGGATTGCCTATTTTTGGCTACTTTATAAATAAGGTATATAAGGATGAATCCATAGATATCAATCGAGGCGATTTTAAGAAGCCAGATGTCGATCTAGATAGCTACTTAGACTGCGGTGAGTACAATGAAATTCATAATGGCAGAGGGAGGTTTGATGATGGAGATCTTTTTGGTGGAGATGACGATGATGTATGGCCTTAAACATTAAAGTATGGCAATAAGCAAAAAAGTAGAAAATGTCGAAAAGGCATGCGAGGGAATCAAAAGCGGCATGACTTTAATGCTAGGGGGGTTCGGCCTTTGTGGTATTCCAGAAAACAGCATTTTAGAATTGGTAAAGTTGGGAGTTACAGATTTAACCTGTATATCCAATAATGCTGGTGTGGATGATTTTGGACTAGGGCTTCTACTGCAAGGCAAGCAAATCAAAAAAATGATTTCCTCTTATGTAGGAGAAAATGATGAGTTTGAAAGACAAATGCTTTCAGGAGAGCTAGAAGTCGATTTAATTCCTCAAGGGTCACTTGCCGAACGTTGCCGAGCTGGTGGAGCTGGAATTCCTGCATTTTTTACTCCAGCGGGGTATGGGACTGAGGTTCAAGGGAGGAAGGAAGTGAGAATGTTTAAAGGGAAACCACACATTCTAGAAACTGCTTTGGAAGCTGACTTTGCCATTGTAAAAGCTTGGAAGGGGGATGAAGCAGGGAATTTGATTTACAAAGCCACGGCCAAGAATTTCAACCCTGCGATGGCGATGGCTGGAAAAATCACTATCGCTGAGGTCGAGGAATTAGTTCCTCTTGGAGAACTGGACCCGAACCAAATTCATACACCTGGAATTTTTGTACAGCGTATTTTTCAGGGAGAGAAGTATGAAAAAAGAATTGAACAAAGAACCACTCGTCCTAGAGCCTAATCAGAAAGATATATGTTAGATAAAAACGGTATTGCAAAGCGAATAGCTCAGGAATTACAGCATGGATACTATGTGAATCTTGGAATTGGAATTCCAACGCTTGTGGCGAATTATATTCCAGAGGGCATTGATGTAGAGTTCCAATCAGAAAATGGCATTTTAGGCATGGGACCTTTCCCAGAGGAAGGGAAAGAGGACGCCGATTTAATTAATGCAGGAAAGCAGACCATTACTGCAATGCCCGGTGCGGCTTATTTTGACTCAGCTACAAGTTTTGCCATGATTCGCGGAAGACATGTGCAGCTCACTGTTCTGGGAGCGATGGAAGTGGCTCAAAATGGAGATATCGCTAACTGGAAGATTCCTGGAAGAATGGTGAAAGGAATGGGAGGAGCGATGGATTTAGTGGCTTCTGCAGAGAATATCATCGTAGCAATGATGCATACAAACAAACGAGGAGAATCTAAACTGTTGGAGAAGTGTTCACTACCATTGACGGGAGTCGGATGCGTGAAAAAAGTAGTAACGAACCTGGCAGTTCTAGAAGTACGCGATAATTCTTTTTATTTACTAGAAAGAGCTCCTGGTGTAACTGTAGACGAAATTGTGGAAGCTACAGATGGAAGATTAATAGTGCCAGGAGACAATATTCCTGAAATGGAACTTTAGCGACTTTAATTTATGAAGCGCTTATCATCTTTAAACCCATTAGAAAGTTCTAAAAAGGCACTTGTGTTCGTGGCAGTGTGCTTTATGGGGACAGCGCTTTATTTCGGAAATTGGAAGTCGAACAAAATCATTGCTCATGATGTAGTGATCTATTATCAGTACCTGACCGCGGGCTTCATGTTCCAAGATATGAGTTTTGATTTTGCTTATAAATTGCCTGAAGATTTTGATGGTGAAATTTGGCTTAATAAAACCAATGACGGAGAGCGAGCTGTAAAAATGACCATGGGTACGGCCGTGATGATGACACCATTTTACTTAATGGCTGCAGCCGTGAATAAGCTGTTTGGACTTGGTTCATATGGATACTCTTCTTTGTTCCAATTCTTTATTCTTATTGGAGGATTGATCTATTGCATGTTTGGTTTGTTACTTCAACGTAAAATTCTACGTCGGTTTTTTGACGATAGGGTGGTGGCACTGGTGCTCATTCTCATGGCACTGGCGACTAATTTGGCTTTTTATACATGCAGTAGTCCCGGAATGAGCCATGTATACTCGTTTTTTCTTTTCTCTTGGTTCCTGTTGACGACAATTACGTGGCATGAATCACCGACGTTGTCTAAAAGTATTCAATTGGGATTGGCACTTGGGTTGATCACATTGGTTAGGCCTCCAAATGGGGTGGTCGCTTTGATTCCAGTGTTTTATGGCTGCTTTGGTGCAGTTCAGTTGAAGGAGAAGTGGAAGCTGATTTCCAAGAACTATCACTTGGGCATGGTGTCCATAGTGGTGAGCATAGCCATTGTTTCATTGCAATGTTTCTTTTGGAAGCAATTATCTGGTGATTGGATCTCCTACGGATATGGAAAAGAAGGTTTCTTTTGGAATGATCCTAAGATCTTCGAAGTTCTATTCAGTTTTAGAAAGGGATTTTTAATTTACGCTCCGGTACTCATTTTTGCACTCGCAGGAATATTTGTAAGGAATAAGACGATTTCTAAACTAAAAGGAGCCTTGCTGATTTTCCTGTTTGTCAATATTTACATTGTTTCCTCCTGGTGGTGTTGGTGGTATGGAGGTGGTTTTGGTATGAGAGCATTAATGGAAACCGTTGCTTTTTTATCCATTTTCTTAGCAGCGTTTATTGATCTTATCCTAAATAAATTAGGAAGAATAGTTCAGTTTGGAGGAGTTGCCTTAGCCATACTATTTATAGCATTGAATTATACTCAGATGATTCAATACAATAAGGGGATTTTACACTACGATGGGATGACGGCAGGGGCGTACAAGAATATTTTTCTAAAGTTTCACTACCCACCCGACTATTCTGAGTACATTTCTAGCCCTAATTATGAAGAAGCGTTAAAAGGAAAGCGATGATTGACGTAAAATTATTATCTATTATTATACCGGCGTATAATGAAGAAGCCACTATTCTAGAGATTCTGGAGAAAGTAAAATCTGTTCGACTAATCGGTGGTGCAGAGAAGGAGTTGGTGATAATCAATGATGCGTCTAAAGACGCTACTGAGCAGAAAGTAAAGCAATTCCAAGAAGCAAACCCTGAAGTTAGAATGAGCTACCTATGTCAGGAAGTGAATCAAGGAAAAGGAGCGGCCATTCATAAGGGAATAGAGATTGCTAAAGGAGATTTCCTAGTGGTACAAGATGCCGACTTGGAGTATGACCCTGAAGAGTTTAATCTGCTGCTAAAGCCAATAATAAATGGATTCGCTGACGTGGTGTATGGGAGTAGGTTTATTGGAGGAAATCCGCATCGAATCTTGTTTTTCTGGCATTCATTGGGGAATAAATTCCTGACTTTTCTCTCAAACATGTTCACCAATTTGAATCTGTCAGATATGGAAACATGCTACAAGATGGTGAAAACGGAATATGCACAGTCTTTAAAGCTCAAAGAAAAGCGTTTCGGATTCGAACCTGAACTTACCGCCAAATTATCAAGAATTCCAGACGTGAGAATTTACGAAGTAGGGATTTCATATTATGGAAGAACCTATCAAGAAGGGAAGAAGATCAACTGGAAAGACGGATTCAGAGCGATTTACTGCATTCTGAAATACAATACGTTTTCCAAAAGATAGTGGAAGAGTGAAGAGTGAAGAGTGAAGAGTGAAGAGTGAAAAGTGAAAAGATGAATAGTACCGACATTCCCCACCCTGTTTTGAAAATCGAAATTTCCAACCCGTTTCGCTCAAAATTTAACAAATCAATCTCATCTTGTTAAGCAATTGGTGTTCGAAAGGTGAAAATGAAGTACTCCGTTAGGTCAAAAGAGTGCCAAAAAGGTTAAATTCTCATTTTTTGAAAGGGGGTGGGGAATGTCAGATAGTACATCTAAACTTACAACTTCAGACTTAAACTTCACAAGAATTCCCAGAAAATGTGTGAGGTGGATAGAGTTAGCAATGGTCATCCCATCAGTCTATTACGGAAATTTCAGACTTAAACTTTGTGAATAGTTCTCAGAAAATGTGCTAGATAGATAGAGTCAGGAATGGTTAGCACTTCAATCAGAACAGCCTTTTAAACTTAAAACTTCAGGCTTAAACTTCAATCGTCACACTCACATCTCTAACGTTTCCGTTGATAGGAGGGTTGAGTTTTTTAAGGGTGATCATCGCTTTTTCGAGTGTAGGAAATTCTCGTTTCATACGCTTTCCTATTCTCCATACCACTTGTTCAATCAGTTTCGCTCGAATAGCCATTTCTTCTTCTACGATTTTATTGACACTTACATAATCAATGGTCTTAGAAAGGTCATCGTTCTCAGCGGCTTCATCGAAATCGGTATGCATTTCAATATCCACCTCATAATTTCCCCCAATCATTTCTTCTTCTCGAAGACACCCATGATTGCCGTAGATTTTTATTTGATTCAGCCGAATGATTCCCATTTATACCTGACTTTTTAGCGTTGCAATGCTCGATAATCCACCCATCATACGTTGGAGCGATTCATCCTTTCCTAGAAACTCCATAATCTCAAATAAATCTGGTCCACCCCCTAAACCAGTGAGTAACAATCGAAGAGCAGGCCCTAGCTGTCCAAATCCTACCTCTTTTTCAGCCATGAAAGCGCTAAAGGTTTCTTTAGCAGTCACAGCGTTGAAGTTTTCCGTGGCATCAAATTTAACTGCTAATTGACGCATTAAATCCTCACTTTGTTCTTTCCACTTCTTCTTCACCGTTTTCTCATCGAACGTTTTAGGTGCACCAAATAGATACTGTGCTTCTAAAAATTCATGGATAAATGAAACACGCTCTTTTAGTAAAGAAACAATTCCAGCAATTTGATCTTCAGAAAGATCCGCCTCAATATCTTCTACAAGTGGTTTTAATAGTGATGAAATTGTAGATTCATCCAGCGATCGTAGCCAAGTCTCGTTGAACCATTTGGCCTTGTCTGGATCAAATCTAGCTCCAGATTTCACTACTCGCTCCAGAGAAAAAGCATTGACCATTTCATCATGAGAGAATAATTCTTGCTCTGTTCCTGGATTCCACCCGAGCATTAATAGCATATTAATGAATGCCTCTGGAAGGTAGCCCTCTTCTTTGTACCCGGCATACGTTTCACTTTCTTTTTTATCGTACCATTCTAGAGGGAAAACAGGGAAACCAAACTTGGCGCCATCACGCTTACTTAATTTTCCATTTCCTGTGGGCTTCAGTATAAGTGGAAGGTGCGCGAATTTAGGCGCTTGCCATCCTAGTGATCTGTATAGTAAAACATGCAGGGGGGCAGAAGGAAGCCATTCTTCACCACGAATTACATGGGTGATTTCCATAAGATGATCATCTACTATGTTCGCCAAATGATAGGTGGGCATTCCATCCGATTTAAAAATAACTTTATCATCCAGTACTTCAGAAGAAAAGCTCACTTCCCCTCTAATCTCATCGGTAAACGTAATGGTTTCGTTTTCTGGAGTCTTGAAACGAATCACATAAGGCTCTCCAGAAGCAAAGCGCTCTGTCATTTCATCTTCGGTCATTTTCAGAGAATTGTTCATCCCTTCCCGTGTTCCTATTCCGTACTTCCAATCTCCTTTTTCAGAAGACTTTCGTTTCGTGTCCAACTCTTCAGGAGTATCAAAAGCATAGTAAGCATTTCCTGAATCTATCAGTTGGTCTGCATACTTGGCATACATCTCTTTTCGTTCAGATTGTCTGTATGGCCCATGTTTCCCACCAATCTCTGGTCCTTCCGTAGGAAGGATGGTGCACCATTTTAATGCAGATATGATATAGTCTTCGGCACCTTCTACATATCTGGTTTGGTCGGTATCTTCAATTCTAAGAATGAAAGTACCTCCATGTTTTTTTGCGAATAGATAGTTATATAAAGCAGTTCGTACTCCACCCATATGAAGTGGTCCAGTAGGACTTGGAGCGAAACGAACTCTAGGTTTTAAATCAGACATTTTCTAAACAAAATTTTGAGCTTGCAAAGATAGGTAGGAATTAAAAGTGGGGATGTAGAAGGAGAGAAAAGATGGAGTTTTGTAGAAGGTTTTTTTGCTGGCAGAAAGAGTAAATATCTTTTTTTGAAGAAAAAAGAATGTCTTTAGCAATTAATCAACTGTTTTTAACGTCTGTTTAACAGTAGGTTGCAAAAAGGTTTCAATTTTAATGGATTATTTTTTGGAATTGAGAGAATTTTGTTTCTAATTTTGTAGACGAGCTTTTGACTCTAACATTAACTTATTTTGGCTAAGTTCTAGTTAACACAACATAAAGGTGTTATATTGTGTTTTATGGTAAGTAGTAAAGAAATAAAGGAGTTGTTTTCACGATTGTCGTTAGGGACTCAAGAAGCATTGCTAGAGGAATTATTGCAGGATCAGGAACTACAAGGAAAAGTTCTAGTCGATGCAACGAAAGAAGTTTCATCAAAGCGCGAGAAAAAACCCTGCCCTCATTGTAGTAGTACAAGTGTATATCGCAGAGGTCAACAAAAAGGAGTGGCGATGTACAGTTGCAAGGATTGTTTAAAATGGTACAGTGAAACCCCAGGCACTCCCTTGTATGAGATAAAGCTAAAAAATAAGTGGCAAGCTTATCTCAAATGCATGGAACAGGGAATGCCGATAAAGAAGATTGCCAAGGAACTGGGAATTTGTATTCAGACAAGTTTTGATTGGCGTCATAAGATTTTAAGCTCGTTGGAACAGTTTGCACCTGTAGAGCTTTCTAATGAAGTAGAGTGTGATGAGTTAGAGTTAGCCCTAAATAACAAAGGGAACAGGGATTTAGATAGAGCACCGAGAAAGAGAGGGAGTGATTTTAAAAGAAATCAAGGGAAAGACAGTATTACCGTAGTTCAGGTAGTTACAGCAGTAGAACGTAAGGGAGGCAAATACTTGAGAGCTGTGGCAACAAAACGGTTGAGCAAACAAGACATTTCAGAAGTACTAGACCATAGACTGGCAGATGATGCCACCTTAATAACCGACAAGCACCCTTCTTACAAGGCTTATGCAAAGGGAAAACCCTCTTTAAGACATAAAGCACTATTAGCTAAAGACCATGTAGATAAAAAAGATAAGACCATACATCTTCAAAAAGTGAACAATACCCATGCACAGCTACGAAAATTCTTACTCCCCTTTAATGGTGTAAGCTCTAAGTATCTGCAAAACTACCTCAACTGGTATGCATACGCTGATAAAATACAGGGGAGCAAGCAAACCATAAAGCAATGGCTAATCGCAGTACTCTTAGCCGATCAGGGATACCAACTCTTCGAACTGTTTAAACAAAATGCTGTGCTAATTAGAACTTAGCCCTTATTTTTATATATGAAAACACTGGCCTTATCTGTGTTCCTGCTTTTTGTAGGCAATACGCTGTATTCTCAGGATGATTCTCTATTTATCTCGGTATTTGTTTCACCTCTGGAAGAATTAATTATTGAAGAACAAGATTCTTTAGTCCTCATAAATGAAGCCCTTCTAATTGGAGGAGACCAGCAGGATTTCAACTATACTTTTTATGTCGCAGGTTTCGACACGCTCATTGTAAATTCCATTGACATCCATTTCGTTTGTGATGATGGAGAAGAACTTTCTGGTTCATACACGTTAGCACAAATTGATAGTGATTCTCTTATTGAGAGAATTGGAAATAGTGTTTTTCTTCCATTAGGAATTCATGAGTTCCATGAGTCCTATTCTTTTTCAGCGACGCTTAAAGACGCTGATGAAAATATACTTATTTCTAAATCCGAAACACTTAACCCAGAAGAAGATGAAAACTAAAATTATCAAACGAGCGCAGTTAAAGTTTTGGACATTATGTGGCTTGCTTCTTCCATTAGTGGCTTCAGCGATAAGTTCATACCCAGTTCATTTCACACAAATGACTGGTACCGATTTTGACTATGGGTCCAATACAATGTATAAACCAACAGAAAATAGTTGGACAGATGCCACAGCATTTTCTACAAATGAAATCACTACTGAAACGACGGCTACTATAGATTATCGGATACAGGGACCTGTTGATACCAAAGCTTTTGGTTGGGCAAGTAGTTAGTGTCTGGTCGGAAATCACAGAGTCTTTATTTGGCGGGTGATATAGCCAAATTTATCCCATGAATATCTTCATAAATAGTGACCTATTCAGCATAATTACTGGTGTTGACGCTGTATTTTAGTTAAACATTCGAAGCTTATGCGCACACTATTTGAACGAGATCCAGACTTATTCACGCTGCCAATTACATCAGCTGAATTTCCTAATAATTGCAGAGACGAGGCTCCCAAGTTATTGAAAGGACTTCAAGCAATTTTCATGAACAAGGAGATAAATGCTGCTGTATTTTCTTTGCTATCCAATCGTATAAATCCCAAGCAAGAGACATTGATTAGATCAGGTCGCAAAGGGATGGGACTGTGGGAGATACTAGTACTTGGAGTAATGCGTCAAGGATTAAATGCAAATTATGATCGCATCCATTATCTGGCCAATGTTGATACCTCAATGCGAACGGTAATGGGTATTGAAACAGAATCACGATTGGACAAGAAGAAGTACGGGCTTACTACGATCAAGGATAATCTAGCATTGTTGGATGAGCAAACAATCCAAGAGGTCAATGATTTGGTGATTAACTACGGTCATAGGTTATTAAAAAAAAAGAGGAAGAGCTACTCCAGGTAAAAACCGATTCGTTTCCCGTTGGTACTCATGTACATTTCCCCACAGATATGAATCTACTGTGGGATTCAGCACGTAAGTGCATTGACCTCTCTGAATGGTTCAGGGACAATGAAAACATCACAGGTTGGAGAAAATCCAGATCATGGAAACGGGAGATCAAAAGCATTTTCAGGGCTAGTTCCAAGGCCAGCAGTTCAGGCGGAAAAAACAAAGAATCGAGAGTTCGTAATGTAGTAAGTCAATACCTAGAACTAGGCAATAAACTTGAAGTAAAGGTCAAGGATTTGCTAAATCAAACAGCCTGTCACAGGAGTGTTTCGGCACTATCCAAGCATCTCCAATTGGTTTATTTTCATGAAATGCTGACTAAGCATATCGACCTAGTCAGTAGAAGAATAATAGATGGAGAAGTTATTGCTTCAAGTGAAAAACTATACTCCATATTTGAAACGCATTCAGAGTGGCTTTCCAAAGGGAAAAAGTTCAACCCAGTTGAAATAGGTCACAATGTATTAATCGCCACCGACCAATTCAACTTCATCATTCATCATCAGGTACTTGAGAATCAGGTTGATGTCCAGCTAACCCAAGAAATTGCGACAAAGCTGGTGGAAAAATTCTCAGGTCTGATTGAATCCTTAAGTCTTGACAAAGGGTTCTATAGCGGACAAAACAAGGCGTTTGTGGAAAAGCTAATTCCCAAGACGATTATGCCAAAAAAGGGCAAGCGCAACAAAGAGGAAACTGAGCAGGAACATCAGGCTCAGTTTATAAAACTCCGCAATGCTCACAGCGCAGTAGAATCAAACATCAACCAGTTAAGACACAATGGATTGGGTCGTTGTCTGGACAGGGGGATTAAAAACTTCAAACGCTACGTTTCCCTAAGCGTTTTGGCCTATAATCTGCACAAGATAGGTGAATATATAAGCAGAGAACAGGTTCATAAAAAGGCAGCCTAAATTTGAGTGCAGATACAATTGACATAGGGAACGTGCGTCTTGTCGGGAAGAAATTAACCGCAAAACTCATTTTTAAAGCCCAAAAACGGAATACATGCCTGCCCGAAAAATAGTTGAGCTCTAAAATTTGAAAACCAATGCTTTTTTAGTTGAATTTAGGGTGTGTAATCTTTCGAAAGAGCTGATTTCCGACCAGACACTAGTTATAGCCCAACTGCCGGAATCAAATCCTTGTCGTACGGGTTTTATATCACCAAAAAGCTGATTTATATAGTTAAGGCTGGAAAAGTGGTAGGGAGGTTTGGTTCTGCCAAGTCCAATCCACCTTTGAAAATCGAAATTACATCTGGTCTTGTTAAGTTTTATGTCAACAATAACATGGTGTATTCAACTGCTGCTTCCAGCACGAGCGGATTGAGTATAGCAGCGGTCATATACAATAAAGGGGGTTCATTTACTGGACTGACTTCAAGCATTGATCATAGTTATTATGTTCATGAGAATGAAACTGACATTTCTGCTTCAGTTCCGGGAGTGCTTACCATTCAGTCGAAGGGAAAGCAAACCGGAACTGATGAGTTTTATTGGGGAGATACATTTATGACGGATACGGAATTTGCATTAGAGATTGTTGGTTTGGATCAGGAGTTTTTGGATTTACTCGGCCCCACTCCTTATGAGACATTTTACCAAAAAGATCAAACGACTATACCAGCGACAGACCCTCGTGCATTGACTGTTCATTACCCTTTGAATAGCCTAATGGAAAGCAAAACCATGTGGATGACATACCCACTAGAAATTGCCAGTAGTGCTGGGGTCACGGAAGACGATAGAAAATTAACAGCAGACATCAATGGAGCATCCGCGCTATTGGATGGTGTGATCGATGTTTCAGAGAGTGGCTGGTTAAGTTTTCAAGCTGGGGCTAGAATGGCTAACGTAAAAGTGGGTCTGATTGACGCTTTAGATGGTGGCTCAAATCCATCACTTTTATACGGTTGGGCATTTAAAAATGGACTCATTAAGTATTTTGATTCTGGTGCAGAAATAAACACTTCCAAGTATGTATCGGTTAACGATGAGTTCAGTGTTAGCATAGAAGATGGGAACGTGAATTATGAAATCAACGGTGTGTTGGAAGCCACAGTTCCGATGAATGCAGCGGTTCAATTTTGCAAGCCTCGAGCGAATTTCAGCTCTTCTTTTTCATATGTGAAGAAGGTAAAGCACTCTGGAAAACCCTTCTCTATCAGAGGGTACAAACCTTACTTGACTATCAATCATTTTGAGTGTGATGGAAAAGGCACGGCAGACGCTTCAGCTTATGTATTCAACCAAGACAATTTTATTTTGGCCAATCTTATATTTAGATGGACAGAGCTACAGGGAAATGTGTATCAGGATATTGGAGCCAGTTTCAATACTGGTTTTTCCTCTGTGACATTTTCACACCCTGGAGAATACCGATTGCAAATTGAAGATGCAAATTCCGTTCTAGTATGGAGTGGAAATATTGACATAGGATACAAGCACGATTGGTTGGAAGAGTCCAATGCTTTTTCCAATGATTTTCCTGATGGGTTAAATTATAACTACTTAGATTTTAACGGATCACCTAGTGCAGGAAGTGGGGCATCCGAATTAAAGTCAAATATAGATGGTTGGGTAGAATATAAGTTGCGCCTAAATGCTTCAGCACCTGCCTTCGCTAGATTCTCATGGGTTGATGACAATGACAATCAAATGGCTCAAATACGACACACAAAGTTAGCGAGTATTTCATCCAATAGTTATAATGTACAAGGGTCCTTGGCAACTAACCCCTTTGATTTCACTTCGTCGGAAATGACTCTAAAAGTGAAGAGAAAAGATGGAGAATACTCCGTATGGATGAATCATGCTAATGAGCTTATTAATGTCAGTGATAATTATATGGGTTCACTGGAAGCTGCGGCCAACCTCTACCGAATAAATATTGTAAAGACACATAGTTCCTATTCATGCGCTCAACCGCAATATGCGAATCTTTCTCGCACACAAGACGGGAGTTTGTACCGTACTTTTTACGGGAGGTTGTATTTCAAGTACATCAATGAATATACAGATGATTCAGAGACCTATGACTACCTCTTTAATATTCTGAATCAGAATAACGAAACGATTGTCTCTAATTTAGATTTGAACAGTAGTGATGCCGCCCTAATTGCTGATCTCGGAAAAAATTACTTAACACTAGACGTCAACGCCTTGAGCCTTCCAGCTGGAATTTATACACTGGAAGTAGAAAACATCAAAGGCGAGAAACAATACCTAAAATTCGAACACTAAAATGAAAATGAATAGAAGATTTGCCGCATCCATACTCTTAGTAGTATTTGTTTTTGAGTGTATTACACCCACATTGCTTTCCGCTTCGGGGGGAGGACCTATTCAACCAGAATATGCCTCATTCTCTCCTATTGGAAACACCGAAATGGTGGATTTGTTTACTGGAGATTTCTCCTACAGCATTCCATTACTTACTGTTCCAGGACCTAATGGTGGTTATCCAGTGACGCTTGGTTATAACAGTAACTTAACCATGGAGCAGGAAGCTTCATGGGTAGGGCTTGGCTGGAATTTGAACCTTGGGTCCGTGAATAGAAATATGATGGGATTGCCTGATGATTTTAGTGGTCAGGAAGAGATAGTTCAAAAAATGAATCAAAAGAAAAACATGACCTTCACCTTTGATAAGGTTGGAAAATTCAATAAAAAGGTAGAAGAGGTTTTAGGTGAAGGTCCGCCAGAAGCTGTATTCAATGAAGATGGTGAATTTGTAGGATTTCATCAAGAAGTGATTACACCAGCTTCCCCCGCTGGTTATTCTCCTTCAATTTCATTGAGATATAACAATTTTCAAGGATTGGGAGTTGGAGTTGGACTAAAAGAGCTTTTGAACCCTAAAATGGATGAAAGTGCCTCGATTTTAAATTCACCAGTAGTAGATTTGAATTTTGATTCTCAAAGTGGATTAACTATTTCTCCTTCAATTTCATTTAAAAAAGAGATATCAATAAAACAAAAAAAGTCAGATTCAGAATTTAAGATAGTTCCAAATCTTAGTGCTGGTCTTAATTTTAACAAGGGAATTAAAAGTGTGAACTTTCAGGCAGGAGCGAGTTTTGGAAACAGTGATGGCATGACTCAAATTGGAAGTAGAGGCTCTTTTTCTACGTCAAATAGCTCTTATGTGCCGAAAGTGAACCCGCAATTGACTGGTGGAGATTATGGAGTGTCCATCAAGCCTATGGCTTCGGCCTCTGACGTAGAAGAAGCGGAAAATATTGGAACCAATACTACCAAAGAAACAGATGATGTTTACTCAGGGATGCTTTCCATAGAAAAGCTAAAATCCAACGAGATGTTTACCAAGGCATTAGGGTTCTTATATCATACTGATATCAACGATCAAAACATGCTCAAAGATTTCAATCGGTCCAATGAGGTGGTGATTTCTAAAAGAACCGCTAACCTTCCCTATAATATAGCTACACCAGATATTTTTAATGTGAGTTGTCCTACAGTGTCAGGTGCGTTTAGACTTTGGGACAATCAGCCGGATATATTCAGTGATCCAACAAACACCAACTACTTTGAAAATAGAAATAATGGGGCAGAATGGCTCAAACCGAATGAAACTGGGCATTACAAAGTTGGGTTTGATGAAGGGATTAATAGAACTACTAGTCGATTTGGGTTATGGAACAATGGAGATGATTATTCAGGCCTAAATACTGATCTTAACCATCCCGCAGCGACGTTACAAAGTGAAGGAAGATATTTTGCCTTTATAAATGAACTAACAAGTAATGAGTCAGACTTTATGAGTCACATAGGTGATGAGTCTTTACTTTTTTACAAATTGGATAAGGCAAATGCTGAAGATGCCAGAGGTAGAAACACCAAGTTTGCGGAGATAACAGGAAGTAACATTCAATTACAATCACAATTAGAAAATTCGATTAAAAAAACGCAACGACAAAAAGTAATTAGTTACAAAACTTTTGAAGAATTGGCAGATGTGGCTGTTCCGAGAAGTGTCACAGAATCTGACGGAGGTGAACTAACAAATCTTTACGAAAATTATCCTTACGGAAAGCAAATTGGAGAGATAGAAGTAGTGAATACCAATGGAGTAAAAACGGTCTTTGGTATTCCAGTGATTAATTCGGTTCAGGAAGAAACTTCTTTTAGCGTTAGAGAAGTTCCATTTAATTATCCGCTGAATTATTTGCCTGGAATCACAGACGCTGAAACATATTATCACAATCCTGCAACAATTTTATATGATGCAGATGTTGATAATTCGGTGAAAAACAATCAGGGGTTTGATCATTACTACTCCAGTACAGTAACACCTGCTCACGCCACTTCTTATCTTATCTCTGAAATCTATTCCCCTGATTATGTGGATTTGAACGGAGATGGCCCATCCCCAGAAGATTTGGGGAACTGGATCAAATTTGATTACAAAAAAATGACTAACGCTCAAACCAGATACAAGTATAGAGCACCATATGGGCAAGACACGGCTTTTTACAATGCCAACTATCGATCAGATTTAACAGATAATAAAGCTTCTTACAACTATGGAGAAAGAGACTTGTACTATGTGGAAAGCATCCAATCCAAAACGCATAAAGCCAAATTTTATACCGAAAACAGAAAAGATGGGACGCCAGTTCTTGGTAGGAATGGTGGAATGAACAATGGAACAGCAGATCCAACCGATCTCCCTGCACGACTTCAAAGGCTCACCCATATTGAACTTTATTCTGTGGATCCTATTTCAGGTCAAGAGCGAGAACTGATCAAAACGGTTTATTTCAAATACAATTATGAATTGTGTCAAAACTACAGCAGCCATGATGACACTGTAAGTGATAATCTGGCGGATTTTGATAGTAATAACCTTGGCAACGGGAAGCTCACGTTAAAACAAGTCTATACTGAATATTACAAC
Source organism: Flavobacteriales bacterium (assembly GCA_965224545.1). GTDB lineage: Bacteria > Bacteroidota > Bacteroidia > Flavobacteriales_D > Sanyastnellaceae > ASP10-05a. Next base: position 884,391 of record CBDCZM010000002.1, read on the forward strand.
AACCCTAGAGGTTCTTTAACTCCGTATGAATTTCATTATACAGACTATGATGAGGATAGAGGTGATAACCAAAATCCTGAATATTCACTGCTCTCTCAAGACAGGTGGGGTACGTACCAACCAAATATGTTGACCACAAACGAGAATTTGGGTGAAAAATACCTTGCAAGTGAGAATCCTTATACGAATCAAGGGTCAGACTCAGAAATCACCATCAATGATGTTGTTAGAAATGATAGAGCCTCAGCTTGGGCGTTAAGATACATCGTCATGCCTACAGGAGGATTTGCAAAAATTGATTACGAGCAAGATATGTATAGTCATGTACAAGATAAAAAGGCGATGTCTATGTACAGAATTTTGGACATAGGCGATGAAAGTGGAACAATAGATGACAGTGGGCTTGCAAGGAAAAAATTGAAAAAGAGCTATACACGAATTTACTTCGATATTCCAGATTTAGAAGATGGACAGGATCCAGGTCAGGCCATTGAAGAGATATGTGCAGGAGTTAAAGATATATTCTTCAAAGCATGGATGAAGCAAAGAAAGTTCTCTTCTGGAGGGTTGTCACTTAAGACAGCTTATGACTATGTCACTGGTTATGCCAGAACAGACAATAATTATGGAGTAATAGAAAGCTTGAATTTAGAAGTGGATGATGTGGGATACATAGATGTGAAGACAACTACTTACAATGAATTCTTTAATACCAACCCAATGAAATTAGCGGGCTGGCAGGACATTAAATATGCGCGGCCTGATTTGAAGGGTAGAATTGGAGATACAGAAAGTGGTCCTATGGAATTCATGTTGGGGTTATTTGAAACTATAACTGCAAATCTCGCTTCCGTACTTTCATTTTATACTGTTGCGGCTGGTGCTGGTTGGTCCAATGAAATCAATTTTGAAATGAAGCCGTCATTTATTCGTTTGAATAGTGCTTCTTCTGGTAAGTATGGAGGAGGACATCGGGTAAAAAGTGTGACGATGCATAGTCTGAATCCTGAATCAAGTTACGATCAGTCTGAATTTTTAGTTGGTGATGCAGTAGAGTTGTCTTATAATGAGGTTTCAGGAACTACGTACGAATACACCTTAGAAAATGGCAAAACTTCTGGAGTGGCTTCAAATGAGCCAATGATTGGAGGAGAAGAGAATGCGTTGATTCAGCCATTATGGAATATTCCATTATCTCAAGACCCTGAAGTAGTTGGTTTTAGGAACGAAACGGTGCTTTCATCGCCATTAGATTTAGCCAAGTACCCAAGTGGACAAGTGGGTTATTCCAGAGTAGTGACAAAAGACTATCGTGATTCTGAAGAATATGCTGGTCTTAGAGACCCAGCCCCTGAAGACTTAACGACAGATAGATACAATCCAGAGGAGTATAGCTCTACGGCAAGCGCAGTGTCTGTTACAGAATATTACACGGCCAAAGATTTCCCAGTGATATCCAAGCATTCCACTTTAAGTGATGGCAACCGAACAATGATTGCTCGCATGGGGGTATTCCCTTCTCTCCAGAAAGGAATAGCTACACATTTCAATACTGCTTTTTCTCAAGGGTATGTGACTATTATCAATGACATGCATGGAAAGTTAAAGTCTCAAGCAGTATATCCAAGCTCGTATACTGGGGCGGGTGAAACCGCGATTTCAAAAACAACATATAAGTACCAAACAAATTCTTTAAATCCCAAGAGATTGAGTAATACGGTGAAGGTCATTACAGACTTTGAAACTTGTGATACAGAGAGTGCTAAACTGGGAGTGAAATATGAATGTTACGCTGATTTGAATGAAAGTCAAACTACTTCTAAGAATGTGCTTCGAGAGTACAATATAGAAGGACAATCTGCTGTGCCACCACCTATACCATACTTTCAACGAACAGTTAATTATAGCACTAAGGGAATAAGAACATGTGTAGTAAGCAAAGTCATTCACAAGCAAGGAATTCTATCGGAAATTGAAACTTCTACCGATGGAGTGAACACCCTTGTGCAAAACGTCACTTATGATAAGGCTACTGGTGCTCCTATTCTCACTAAAACAAAGAATGAGTTTGGAGATTATATCTACAGCATGAATTTTCCCGCGCATCATTTTTATAAAGGAATGGCAGAAGGGTACAAGAGTATCAATGAAAAGATTTATTCTGTAGGAACATCTTCTCTCACATTGGATGAATCTGCAAGTACGAATAATTATACATTATCTGGGGGTTCATTAAGTACAACTGGAACTTCAAACTTTAAAGAAGGGGATCAATTGCTTCTCTCAACTGCTACAAATCATGAAATATTTACGATTGAAGCTGTTGAAAGTAATGAGCTTCAGTTGTCAAACTTAAATCCAGATTTTACAACTGGAATAATAAAGGGAAGAGTGGTCTCTAGTGGTTATGCCAACCAGTTAGGGAATAGTGCAGGAAGTTTGGTAACGATGAATAATCCATTAGGTTTTTCAACCTTGGTCAATCATCTTCTAGCAGATCGTTTCAATGATGCAGTATCAAATGGTTCTATTACAATAAACGAATCAGGCTATCATACTTTTCCATATGCTGGTTGTGATTCAAATCCGATTGCAATAAATGATGAAATAAGGATTTTTTCTAATGAGAATAACAGTGCGCTAATATTTTCATACGAGAATTCTTCAACGGGACACACTTGTAGGTTTACTTCTCATTTCCGTAACCAAACACTTCCACCAATAGAAGATCTTGTAACAGCGACAATGTTGTTTGATGGATATGAAATGATTTTAAATATCAACAGCCAAAGTTACTTTGGTGTCGCACCAGTTTTTTGGGATGTTTATCAGAATGGTTGTTTCCCTGGATGCGAAACAGTGGAGAAGAATGACCCATTGGTCCTTCATACTACAGCACAAACTTATTCTAATGACTTCATGTACGATTACAGTTTATCAGGTGATGTTCAAGTAGGAAACCATGGTGCCATAAGTGAGCTCCTTGAAGCGAGCTCAGGCAGGGATTATTTACTTGGAAAAAAAGGAATCTGGAGACCAGTTGAATCGTTCGCCTACCAAACGACAAGACAACAAGAAGGAACTCTTGGAGAAAATACAGATATCTCTAAAGATGGGATCTATACAGAATACCATCCATTCGATTGGACTATTAATCCGCATAATAATCATGAAAACTGGAGATCTACTGGAGAGGTATCCGAGTACAATACCTATGGATATGCGCAGGAAGCACTCAACCCTATAGGAATTCATTCAGGATCTCTATACGACACTTCTAATTCCTATGTAAAGGCAAGCGGAGTCAATGCCAAATCCAGGGAGTTGGCATTCGAGGACTTTGAGCAGCAGGATACCATCGCAGGTTATGTGAAAATGGGAATGTTCAATTTTAAGAACTCTCCTCAGATCACTGCTGAGGCAAGCCATACCGGAAGTAAATCAGTGAAAATTCTTTCAGGACAAGCTTTAGAACATACGTATGTAGATCCCATTCCAGGTGTAGAGGATCCAAATCAGGACTGGCAGCCAATTCATGACGGAGCGGGGAGAGAGTATCTATTGTCTATGTGGATTAAATCAGAAAATGATGGCGTACTTGCTGTTGCGAACATTAATATTAATAATTCCAATCTGCAAGAGCATTGGGCAAGTTTAGACCTCTCGCCGTACGCGAATATCGAGGGATGGAAAAAGCTCGAATTAGTGTTTAATGCCAGCGAAGATGCATTGGGCAGCAACATACGAGACATCGACATAAGTATTACCAATAATGAAAACAGCGCCATTTACATTGATGACATTCGGTTGCATCCACTGGATGCAGGAATGGCAACCTCTGTTGTGGACCCTGATAATTTCAGACTACTCGCTGCTTTGGACAATAATAACTATGCCACATTCTATAACTACGATGAAGAAGGCAGGTTGGTTCAGGTCAAGAAAGAAACAGAAAGAGGCATAATGACTCTTTCTACTGGTCGTCAGTACATTTCTAACTCCTCTAATTAAACATAGCTACTTACATTATAACTGAATGATTAACCTCAATAATACAACAACATGAATTTGCTAAAATGTATATTCTTACTACTCTTTATGTCGTTCCAGTTCATGGCTTATTCAGCCAACGAACACTGGAGTAATGTCTTAGTAGGACCAGAAATAGAAAATAGCGATGTCCTGGAGATAGAAGATAGCTATAAATCGGAAATTATCTCTGGAGCTTCTGAGGACATTTTTGATCTCAAGAATAGCACCATTAGTTTGGCATTGAGCTTTGATCAAACTAAGTTCAATTATTTCCCCTCTGATTGGAGTTTGAAAATTGAATACGAAATTGGATTGATTGGCACAAATGGAGCGGTGACTTCCACGCTGGGAGAATTAGAAATCAACTATGCAGTAGAGGGACCCTATAAGGACATTGAAATTGACCTATTCGATGATGAGAATAACAATTACATTGGCGCATACCTAATCTCCAAGAATATTGTAGAAACTGTAGGGATTAGTGAAGTCCCGTCAGATGTATTCTTAGAATTAAGTATTGATACAGAGCGCTATTATAAGTTCATTGATGACGGAAATGCTTCCACCCCAATTGTTGATTTTACTGAAGTAGTATTGGACGCACAGAAAAACTACCTGGAAGTATCTTGGAATTATACCAGAGGGGCTGAATTTTATGATGTAGAATGGTTGTATGTGGACTTTGATTTTGATATATACGATGGTGAAGAGGGTCAGTATCCTGTTGATTTTAAGAATGCCACTCGAGTTCGAACTACAGACTTGAACTATGTGATTTCTTGTGGATATCCGAAAGGAGTGATTTTGTGTAGAGTGAGAGGTGTTGGATTCAATGTGGTAGGAGAAAATCTTGTTGAAAAACAGACGGAGTGGAGTTTGTTGCAAAGTGTGGGGGGTAATCTGTCAAACTTCATAGATACCGAGAGTTATTATGTTAAATACAATGGGTTATCGACAAATGAAAACTGGACATTTTCTAGTAATTTTGCAGAGAATGGGTTTAAAGTGGATGCACTATCATATGCAGATAATGCCCTGAATCCATTGCAGAGCATTACGTATTCACCAGAGGACAATACAGCGATTATTTCAACATCCTTACTGGATTACCATGGACGCCCTACAATCAACATGATGCCAAGTCCATCCGTAAGTAAGGGGTTAGGGTACTATGAAAATATACTAAAGCATACTCCTACAGGTGAAAACTACGATTTCACCCATTTTGATAGAAATGGAGAGGGCATTGCAAATACACTTCATCATCCTGATTCGTTAGAACAAATTTTGGAATCTGACAATACAGGAGGTCCAGGGTTTTATTATTCTTCCGACAATGTCAATACGGCATTGAGCGATTTTGAAAATGGAGAATTTATCCCTAATGCGGAGGGGTATCCCTTTGCTAGAACTATCATCAAGCCAGATGGTTCTGGAAGAGTAAAAGAGCAGCGTGGCTTAGGGAAAGAGTTAGCTGACCCCAACCGTTCCACTAAATTTTTATATGGGGGAACCAATGAGTATGAATTGTATAGGTTGTTTGGGAATGAAGCGGGAGAGCAAACAAAATACAGAAAGACCTATACAGTGGATCCCAATGGACAGACCAGTGTAGCATACACTGATCTTCAAGGGCGAGTGATCGCTTCTGGATTAGCCGGTTCAACACCAGATAATTTAACATCTTTGGATGATCCATATGGTAAGATCAAATTAGATACCGTAAACGCGAATTTAAGCCCACTTAACATACCAGATGGCAATACCATTGATATGACTTGGCCAATATCAGTGCCTGAAAGCAGGACATATACTTTTGACTATGGATTAGGAACGATCAACGACATTACAGATGTATGCTTCGAAAATGACCTCACCTGTGAGTTTGAATTTTATCTGGCACTGTATAACGAGTATGGAGATTTAGTGGTCAACAGTAGCAGCCAGCCCATTGAAATTTCAGGAACGTTCACTGCAGCCGAACTAACCAATTGCAACCTCAATTGTGATTTTTGCTCTCAAGACTGTTCTTTTATTGTGACGTTAACACCTGGTGATTATAGGTTGGTAAAAACAGTAAGGTTGGCTGAAGCAAATATTACTGACCTACTTTATGATACGTATGGTCAAGCGACTCTTTCAGAGGAATGTCTGCCTTTTATAGGGCCAGAAATGTGTGAGGCAGATTTGTGTCTTTTCTGTGAAAATTATAAGGCTTATCAGGAGACTGAAGGCTCAGAGGATTTTTATTGGATACTAGATGAAAACATAGAGATGGGTGAAGTTATTCAGCTTTATAATAATGATGAATTTTTGAATCTTTTAGACACAGCGGGGTATGTGGTGTATCCATATGAAGCAAATAATTCAGTGATATCATCACTGATCACTCAATGCGAGACTGAATGTGCCACATTGGCTATTGAAGAAGATGAGTGCGAAGAGAATAGGCAATCCCTAATAAGAGATATGAGTCCAGGTGGTCAGTATTTTGATGGTAGACCAGTTTATGAAGATATTGATGGATCAGCAAATAATGGAGAATATGATTGGGTTCTTGTGGAGAATGATGTGATGAATGCGAATTTTCAGTGGCTTCATGATTCTTATTTGAATAATTCTTTTAATGATCGAAATGTTGTCAATGATATTATGTATTATGTTGGATTAGCCGGCATAACCTTAACTTATAGTGACTATTCCGATTATCAATATCCAGCAGAGTTTTGGTCAGAAATATCAGAAAATTGGGATGTAATTAAAAATTCCATTTCAGAAACTCCTACTTTTTACGCACCATCAAATGGTCAAACTATTGTTAATCAAGATTTTATTGATGAATTTCTCTATTCTAAAGATTGGATAAATCATCATCCTGAATACTTTAATTATGTGTTAACATGTCGTACTCATAAAAATGAAACAGGTACTCCTCACGTAATATCATTTTATGACCATTTAGGTATTCATTTCTCAATGGGTAGTGGCACGGCTCCATGGAATGATTATTTGAACAATTTTTTCTACTTGGAAGGTACTGAGTTTACCAGCGTAAGCTTATCTGAACTTTTTAATGAGCCTGAAATAGTTAAAGGAAGATTGGAGGACGCTGATATTGAGGGAGTGGCTAAAGCAGCCGATTATCTCAACATTTTTAATCGAATTTATATCACAAGCGCCTCGGATACAGCAGGATTAGTTTATTATCCAGACTCAGAAATTCAGAATTCGCTTACTGCTGAATTGTTGCATGAAAGTATCCTGTCATTAATAAGAGGTTATATGAGACATGCAAATTTTAAAGACCTTAGTCTATTAGACAATGGGATTGAGGTTCTTTTAGAACAAGCAGTCTCTAACAATTTTGGTGGTATACCATATAACCATCAATTTGAAGATGACAATATACCATGTTCTTACGGCTACGAAGTGAGGATTCCCGAAAGTCACATGTTTGAACAAATATATAATTATGAATATAACGGCACGTCAATCAGGTGTGTGAGAAATATATCAAATGACTATGATGGTGTTCCTGATTGCAGTATTGATTTTAGTGTTGCTCCCTATAATGCCATAATCACATTTGGTGCAGAATTTGAGTTCACTGACGAGAGTGGTTCAGGAAGTGAACCGCACATAAATGATCCTGGGGTGATCGTTTTGTTTTCACAGGCACTGGAAGAATTATCGGATCCTTTCAATTTGGAAGGAGGTATAGCCCAAGAATTCCTTCAAGGACCACCACCAAATTTTGAAGAAATTCAAAATGCCAATGAATTAAACGTAGCGTGCGCCTGCGAAAGTTTAAGAGGTTTAATAGAGACCGATCCAAATTACGATACGTCAATTCCAAATATTACTCCATCTATATATGTAGATTTTCTAATTACGAATGCTGGATCGACGGCGCCATCTATAGAGAGCTTGATCAACTCAATAGTAACATTATATGCGACTGACGATGAGATTCCTAACCATGGAACTGCGCAATTAAATGAAGATTTTTTAGAGTATTATATAAAACCCTGGTTAGAAACGTGCAGTCAAATTGACCTAGATTTAATAAATGGGGCCAATGATCTTCCTGCCACTTATGAGTCTATATGGAATACGTATTCTACATTAGATAATGAAGATTTCGACTTGTTTCCCTTAGGGCTCAATTGTCTTGCTTCACCGTTGCCTCCAGCAGGTATTGATGCAGTTTGTTCATGCGAATTTTTGGACGAGGTGATTGTCCAAACTTTGGCACAAAATGAGGTAAACTCATTAGGAGACTTAGATGCAGCTGCTCAAGTGGAGTTGGAAGATCTGATCAGTGAAATGTATTCATCAGATCAAGAAGACGGAGGAAGCATTTCATATCCATTGGCTCCTGATATTGAAGATTGGTATTTCAACTGTCACAGTTTTGGTGTAGAGAATATAGATTATGACGCGTTACCTAATTCTGAAGTAGATTCCGTTGGATATGCCACAGCTATTGTGGTCTTGGAGGCTGTTGTTTTAGATGATGTGATAGGGATTACAGGAAAAACATTCCCTGATGGACTGTCTTGTGCAGTGCTATACCCTGATGAACCTATCACGATTGATTTATGCAATGAAGAACAAAATTTAATCGCTGCTGAACTAGAGCATCAAGAAGCAGCAGATTCAATAGCACAGCTGTTACTTCATGAATACAGCACCGAGTGTATTGACAATTACATGAGCAGTGAGTCGCTTTGGGCCTCATACGAATTGGATGAATATGCATACACATTGTATTACTATGATCAGGCGGGAAATTTAATCAAGACCATTCCGCCTGAAGGAGTGTATCCCATGGATTCGTTAGAAATAGAAGGAGCTAGAAATTACTCAAGTGGAGCTTCTTCAGCGATGATCCGCCCAGAGCACAAACTAATAACGAACTATCAATACAATAGCTATAATCAGTTAATTCAACAATCAACTCCTGATGGAGGGATGAGCTATTTCTGGTATGACACAGAAGGGAGAATTGTAGCCTCTCAGAATGCAAAGCAGATCAATGAGGATTATTACAGCTATACACTTTACGACCAACTTGGAAGACCATATGAAGTAGGAGAAGTTGTAAGAGATGAGGCTCCTACAGAGCTTTCAAATGGTTCTCATATCGTATCGAACATCGATACTTGGCTCAATACTTACAACGGAAACAATGACGTAGTTCCAGTTCGAAGAGAAGTCACAAAGACATTTTATGAGAAACCAATTAACCAATTTGAAGGATTTGAACTTGTGGATCTTTCCAGTGCATTTGGCTCTAATGGACAGCTCAATCTTAGAAACAGAGTAAGCTCTACGATCCACTATGACTGGCAAGGGACAGGCTTTTTAAGTAATCAACAACACAATTACAGCAGCGCCAGTCATTACAGCTATGACATTCATGGAAATGTAAAAGTATTAGTACAAGACAATCGAGAAAGTGTGACTGCAGATCAAAGATTAAAAAAGATTGAGTATGAATACGATTTAATTAGTGGGAATGTCAAACAAGTCAGCTATCAGGCCGGAGAATGGGATCAGTTTTACCAGAAGTATGAATATGATAAAAACAATAGACTAAAAAGATCTTACAGTAGTGATAATGGATATAAATGGGAGCTAGAATCCAAGCAGTTTTATGCAATGCATGGACCCATGACCAGAGTAGAATTGGGAGACAAACAAGTTCAAGCTTGCGATTATGCGTACACTATTAATGGATGGTTAAAGGGTGCCAATAGTTCAACTATAGAGGCACAAAGGGATATGGGTAAAGACGGCTGGGCTGATTTCAATAACCCTCACAATCAATTTGGAAAAGACGTCTTTGGTTTTAGTTTGGATTACTTTGATGATGATTACAAGTCGGTGTCGGAAGCTAACATCAACTACCAAGACTATTTCCTTCCTGTATCAGATGGAGTGGCTCATGATCATAGAGTCAATTTGTTCAATGGAAATATTGGTCGAATGGTCTACACTCATACCAATCCAGATAACGGATCATCTCATTTGAACCAAGAATTAAATGCTGTTCTGTTTAATTACGATCAATTAAACAGAATTAAGTCATCAAATGTATATCGCGCAGCTATTTCAGATGTGGCTCCTGGAGGAGCATTCGAAAACAGTCTAAGTTCAGCATTAAATAATGAAGCATATGCCACGCAGTATGAATTTGATCAAAATGGAAATTTAGTAAGTCTAAATCGGAATGCTAATAAAGAGAACCAATTAGAAATGGATGACTTGTTATATCACTATAATACAGAAATTAGGAACATCTATGGTGAAGAAGTTGAAGTATTGTTGAATAATAAACTGAATCATGTAGATGATGAGGTACTTTCTAATTCATACGCCATGGATATAGATGATCAAGGTGACCCTTTAATTGCTGATGGAAATGGAGGTCTGGTTACTAACTACAACTATGAGTATGATGAAATTGGACAGTTATTAAAAGATAAAGCAGAGGGAATTGAAGAAATTGAGTGGACAGTTTCCAATAAGGTGAGAAAGATTACCAGAAAAACTGGATTTTATCACGAACAAAGTCAAGAGGATGGCAGCGTAATCAATGTATACCCTCCGGGTTTGGAATTTAGGTATGATCCATTTGGAAATAGAATAGAGAAAATCGAAAAGCCAAGAAGTATAAATGGAACATCAGAATTATGGAATTCAACTATTTATGTTCGAGATACTCAAGGAAATGTGTTAAGTACCTACAGTCGTAAAGTCCATGAGGACCCTGTTAATGCAGCCCCTTTCTTATTCCATAATAGAATTACTCAAGAAGAAAATCATATTTACGGAGGGAAAAGACTTGGAATAAAGAATGAACAGGGTAGGTATATTGAAGGCCCCTATCGTCCTGAAGAGGAGTGTGATCCTACAGTATCTAATTGCGATGGAGTACGCATAGGCGATTACATTTATGGAGAAGTCCCAAATACCACGTCATATGATAGAACACTTGGCTTAAAGGGATACGAGCTTACAGACCACAGAAGCAATGTATACAATGTAGTTTCAGATAGAAAGCTAGAAATTGATGGAGGAAATAGCACTGCACTGGGTTATGAATCCGAAATTTTATCAGCCACGGATTACTACCCATACGGAATGACAATGCCGGGGCGTAGTTATACTAATGGAGATAGCTATAGGTATGGTTTTCAGGGGCAAGAAGGAGACGATGAATTAAAGGGAACAGGAAACAGTTGGAACTATAAGTACAGAATGCATGATGCCCGTATTGGTAGGTTCTTTGCAGTTGATCCACTTGCTCCTCAATATCCACATAATTCACCTTATGCATTCAGTGAGAATAGCGTGATACGATTTGTTGAATTGGAGGGGTTAGAAAAAGGAGATTTATTTGTTAAAGAGTTTGTTGATGAGCTGGGAAACACTCAAATTAAGATCTTGCATTTTGAGGATTACGGGGACGATACTGTAAATAGGTATTTTGTTCTAGATGAGAACGGTGAAACAGGATTTGAGAATAGATTTGAATATGATGGACAGTATTTTGAACAGCAACCATTTGCTTCAACTCTATACGGAGAAGAGGATCTTGGTACTGGTGTTTTTGGCAGAGTTCAAGCAGAGAAGGATGGACAACAGTTTATATGGAATTCATTTGATGTAACAGATGATAATTGGGCTATAAGGTTAGCTAAACAAAATTTAGAAGATGGAAGTTTGGATGATTTAAGTTCCTTATTAGGTAGACGAAAAATAATTACTTCTCCGAAAAGATCTGATTTTGAGAAATTGTATGGAAAGTCAGGAAATAAAAAGGAAAGTCCAAGTTTTGATAAGAATGGTAAGCTGAAGAATGGTCCAGAATTTTCTGATTTAAAAGATCATGCTAAAAGACACAATGAATTTGGTAATGGAGACGCGAACAAGTATTATAATTCGGCAGTTTATCATCAGGGTACTTCTAAATTTAGTGTTAAAGTTCGACATAATGGTCAGACTAAGATAAATCATATAACTCCATTGGGATCTGGAAAATATGCTTTTACATCTACTAGCAAAAATGGAAAAAGAATTTACACTCATATGCAAGTTGATTTAAAGTACCTTAGTAATAAAGGGATAACTTTACCAAAAACGACGAAAACGGAATAATTGTCAATGAGAAAATATAATCAACCTGATATAAGAAAAGATGTTTTTACTGAAATTTCTGATTTTGGGGAACGTATGCTTACTGGTTCTGATATAAGGAACGATGAAATTAAACCCCGAATTTTATCTGAATTCGCTGAATTGATTTTGACTTTTGAGGAGTATAAGGAAAAGGGCATGAGAATTCTTTCATTTGGAAAAAAATGGGATATAGATGAAGTGATTCAAGTACTTACGATTAAACTCCAATTGGATGCTATAATATTCGTTCTTAATCAAGAAGAGGTTAAAAATGAATTGAGTGTAACGCATCTTAATGATTTAATTTCAAGTAGGTTGAGATCAAAAGAAAACGAAAAGACATTTACGCAAGCCAAGAATACTATTATAAAAAACACTAAGTACAAAGAAAATCAGATAGAATGAAAACACTAAATGTCATCTTTATTTTACAAGCAATAATTATTGTTTGGATAATTCTTAAGCTTCTGTTTCTCCCCTCTCCATATATCATATTATTTGTTGCGGTTATAGCTCAATCATGGTTTCTATTTTCTTTGAGAAATACTATTTCAAATGGTGAAGTCTCAAATAAGGTCGGAGAAAATAAATGATAATTTAAGAGAATAATGTTCGCACACACCACGAGAAACTGCAACACGGGGGATCCAATAATAGAATAATAAGATTTAAAGGTTCTATGTTAAAACAGGGAGAATTATAGACGATTGGAGATGGGAAGATTGTAAGGTCATCAGAGTAAAAAATATTTAGTTCTGGAAGTCTAAACTACAAGGGTATATAAATCAGCCGAAGAGGCTGCCCCTTGTATTTTAGCCGTCCGCCACACACATTTTTCACTCTGCTGTCGCAGCTACTTTTACCCCTTATCATCCCAAATAGGTCGCAAGCGTGAGTTTATTTATAAGGGTTAACCGCTGCTAATGTGAGCCGTGCCTCGGGTCGTGCGTGGCTGCGGAGCAGTCACGGTTTTTATGGCAATGCCCTTCAATCCCCAGCACAAAGTCTAAAAACCGCGCCAGTTCCTTGTGTGCGAAAAGCACAGGCTTATAAAAACGGCTCTCTCGCACAGGCAATCGCCAAAGCCTTCCTTTTCTAAGCCCTCACACTCAACACGGGGCAGGCACGGGCGCAAAAGCCTACGCACTTTTAGAAATTTATAGGGGATTTAGGTAACAGAAATTACTTATGATATTCTGAAATAAATAAGGATGCGAATAATTAAAACGACCCCAATTATGATGGGAATATTTGGGCTTGAAAGAATGGGTAATTCATTTTTATCAGAGTTTTTTTTAGGGTTTATCCAATCTTTTGGTTGTCCAAGAATATCTCGATCTAGATATAAAGATTCAGCTTCCTTATTAACTCCATCTCTGGTTGATGCGCCATCGATAAATACTTTGGCGAAAAGTAATGCTATGAAAAGAAGCGATATGGTAAGTAATATCTTTTGAATAATGAGAGGCTCTACCATTACTTATTATGAATAAGCCTGTTTAGCCTTATAATCTCGCACAACGAGATCTATATAATCAAATATTTTTTTTCTTTCATTATCTGGCAGACTTTCTATGTCCTTTAAGAGATTTAGAGTCTTTTTATCAAATTTTGAATTAGTTGTTTCTCCAACCAGAAAATCTAGGGAAACATCAAACACTTTTGCAAGCCTTACTAGAACGTCAGCAGAAGGATCACTTTCGTTTCTCTCATATTTACCAATCATAATTCTTGAAGCATTGATTTCGCTTGCTAAATCAGTTTGAGACCAGCTTTTCTCTTTCCTAAGCTTTATTATTCTTTCTCCAATGTTAATCATATTAATCTAAATAGATGCAATGTATCCATTTCATGTCAAAAATAGATAATAAGATTATTCAAAAGAATCTAATTATTTTCTTTTGATTGAATATAATTATATACATTTGATCCAAAATGAATCTGTTATTATGAAATAATTGATTCAAATAGAGATAATTGTAAATTAATGTATTCAAAATGAAAAAGAAAGTAAAACTAGACGTATCTAACGTAGAACACATGAGCTACAACACAGGAGAATTAGGATTCTCAGTATTAGGAGGAATCAAACTCGAAGGTTTAGACCGAATGCGAGCAACACTAAAAGTCTTTGTAATTAAACGAGATGATAAACGATTTTTGAATAATCCCGAATATGAAGGAGTAGCCGTTCGTCACAGCTTTGATCTATACAATGATCTACAGACAGAAAAATTTGTTCGGAAAGTGGCTACTAAATTGGAAGTAGGTCAGACAGTCATTGAGGAATGTCTTTCAGATATCACCAATCAATTAGAAGCTTGGAGATTAGACCAAGCAGAAGATAAAGAACAGGAAAAAACAGAACAACCATTAGCGGAGAAAGAACGAAAAGAAACTTTGGAGTTTCTAAAAGCTCCTAATCTTCTAGAAAGAATCAATGATCTCATTGGAAAAAGTGGAGTTGTTGGAGAAGAACAAAACAGGTTGTTAATGTATCTGATATTTACTTCCCGAAAACGGAAAGAACCTCTTCACATTGTCAGTCTCGGATCATCTGGCACTGGAAAAACCCACCTTCAAGAGAAAATAGCTGAATTACTTCCAGACTATGATAAAATAGAAATTACCAGTTTGAGTGAAAACGCTTTTTATTACTTCGGAGTTAATGAGCTACGGAATAAATTGATCTTGATAGAAGATTTAGACGGACTATCAGGACAAGCCAACAATGGAGGTGGTGGATTCTTTGCTCTAAGAGAATTACAAAGCAAAAAAAGCATCTCTAAAACAGTAGTACATAAAGATTCCAAAGGAAGAACCAAAACCATACACTTAAAAGTAGAAGGGCCTGTGACTGTAGCAGGATGTACGACTAAAGAAAGTATCTATGAAGACAATGCTAACAGAAGCTTTCTAATCTACATAGATGAAAGCCCAGAACAGGATGAACGTATCATGGATTATCAAAGAAGAAAATCAGCAGGCTTGATTAATGAGGAAGAAGAAGAACAAGCCAAGAAATTGCTTCAAAACATTCAGAGGCTACTACTTCATGTCGATGTGATTAATCCCTTTGCCACTCAACTCAAACTGCCTAAAGAAGTGTTTAAGCGTAGAAGAACAAATGCTCATTATTTACAATTCATAGAACTGATCACCTTTTTCCATCAGTATCAAAGAGAGTTTAAAAAGGATGAGAATTCAAATGAAGAGTACATAGAAACCACAGTAGAAGATATCAAACAGGCTAACGAACTCATCAAACATATTCTACTAAGAAAAAGTGATGTGCTTACTGGTGCTTGCAGAAACTATTTGGAACGAATAAAGAAGCATTTAATAGGAAGAAAGAACAAAGAATTTACAAATTTAGAGCTACGTAAGTCGCTGAGAGTAAACCCAAGTAATCAGAAGAGATACAATATTCAATTGATATCATCGGGAATATTACAAAGGATCAAAGGAGAAAAGGGTAAATCCTACACCTACAGAATAGCCGATAGGAAAGAATATTTTGAGTTAAAAGCTCGAATAGAAGGGGCGTTGTATGAAGCTTTGGAAGAAGCCAAGAAGTTCATGGGTTCAAACCAGTCCAAAACCACAAATGAACCAGTTAAACCGAAGAAAGACAAGGGTTAATGCTGGGTGGTTCACAAGTTCACGAAAATGGAACCGAGCAAAAAATAATCGAAGGTTTTCCTAAAGAAGCATTAGTGTATGAATTGATACAAATCTGTAGAGAGTTAGGAGGGAGAAAACAGACAGAAAACCCCTACAGATCAACGATAAATAAATTCAAACATATCCTCAGTATAGGAACATATCTACAACTGAATGAGATGATACATTGTTTAACACTACTGAATCGATCAGCTAGAGAAAAAGAAAGAGGTATTTACATCAGCACCAGAGAAGATGTGGTTAATGCCATGAATATGATTCTACCAGATAAAATCAAGTTAACAGAAAAGGAACTGGAAACTCATAGAAAGTTAAAACATCATTTTGGAGATGTTCCATTTACCTATTTGGAAGCAGCAGTAAAACTTAGATTATCTCTCAGTAGCATCAAAAGACAGCTAACGCCCTTAAAAGCTTATGCAATGGTTAGAGATTTACCCAGAGAAGGAGGAGAAAGGCGACAAATGCAAGTGATAGAACAGAAGTCGATCAAACAAGTAAAGAAACAATCCATGTTTGAAGATATGATGGAAGACTGGAAAGACTTCAGAGGATTTGAAAACCTCATATACAGAACGTAAAACCAAACTCGTATATCCTTTTTTTAGTTTGGTAAATGAGAAGGGAGGCAACGGCTTCCCTTTTTATATTCTAATAGCATCCTCGCGCAACATGCATTGCAAAGAGCAATGCAAAGCGGAAAACATCCATCTTTGTTTTTAAACCCTACTCGCTTCACATTGCTCTTTGCAATGTTTAATGAATAGAATTCCTCGAGGCTCTGCCTCGGGGTTAAGAGGAAAGTTTGAAAACCTAAAGGTTTTCATCACACTTTGTAAAAGTGTATTTTCGGTTTATGAGCGATCATATCCATAAGCGTCATAACAAGACGTTGCTCCTATATCATTTTGTTTTTCCGTTAAAATATAGACGGAAGGGGATAAGTAACTCAGTAGGAGAGAGTTTGAAGATAGTCTGTGTTGAGATTTCCGAGCGTTATGAAGTTCAGTTCATTGAGATAGGTTATGAATCGGATCACGTTCATTTTTTAGTTCAGAGTGTTCCAAATTATTCGGTTTCGAAAATCGTGAGAATGCTAAAAAGTATAACAGCTAAAGAACTATTTAGTCGTCATCCAGAATTGAAAGCTATGCTCTGGGGAGGAAAATTTTGGACAAGTGGGTTCTATGTCAATACAGTTGGTCAATATTCAAATGAGGAGGTTATTCGAGCATACGTTAGAAACCAAGGTATGGAAAATGATTATCATCAATTGCATCAGGAACAACTTACTTTGTTTTGATACCTCGACGGCTCTGCCTCGGGGTTGTTCATTTTTTAAAAATCTTATCACTTAGGCTTGATGTGTAAAGAAAATTCTTTTTTCTTATCAAAAGAAAGTATTTTTGTATGCAAAAATCAATTTTCTTATCATAATGAATGATTTTAAACTCGAAAAATTACCCCTATCCAAAGATATTGAAACTAAGAATGTCTTAAAAAAACTAACTCATTCTCATAGGGCTTTAGCAGAGTTAAAAGGATTAGTAGGGAGTATCCCCAATGACAGTATACTTATCAATACCCTTGGTCTACAAGAAGCCAAAGACAGTTCTGAAATTGAAAATATTATTACCACTCATGATGATTTATATAAAGCTGAATTAAATCTTGAAGGACTAAAATCATTGAATGCAAAAGAAGTTCAAAATTATATCACAGCTCTTAAAACAGGTTATTCATTAATTTCAAAAAGAAATATACTGACTAACAATGATATTATTCAGATTCAGTCAGAACTAGAAAAGAATAATGCAGGATTTAGAAAAGTTCCAGGTACTTCATTAAAAAATTCACTAACAGGAGAAACAATTTACACACCTCCTCAAGATATGAAGGTCATTAAAGATTTAATGACAAATCTTGAGCAATTCATTAATGATGATGAACAATCAGAGTTTGATCCTCTGGTTAAGATGGCTATAATTCATTATCAATTTGAAAGCATCCATCCATTTTACGATGGAAATGGGCGAACGGGAAGAATTATCAATGTTCTTTATTTAGTGATGAAAGGCCTGTTAGATTTGCCAATTCTGTATTTAAGTCATTATATCATAGCTAACAAATCTCAATATTATCAATTATTACAGGAAGTAAGAATTACTGGGGACTGGGAAAATTGGCTACTATATCTTATTGAAGGTGTTGAACAAACAGCAAAACAAACTATTGAAATAATAAAGAATATTCAAAAACTAATGCTTGAATATAAACATCTTATAAGGGCAAATTATAAGTTTTATAGTCAAGATTTGTTGAATAATTTATTTCAGCATCCATATACTAAAATTGAGTTCATACAAAGAGATTTAAATGTATCACGCATAACGGCAGCAAGTTATCTGAACAAACTCTCAAACGATGGAATCTTAGTAAAACAAAAGCTGGGAACAGGAAATTATTATATTAATCACAGGCTATACTCCATACTTACTCATGGAGTTCAAAGTTAAAATTGCTCTGAAAGTGAAGTGAAACAAGCACTATTAAGAATCAGAGAGAAATAACAAACTGTTTTACTTTGCTTTTAGAGTAAGGTAAGTGCGCGTAGGCTGTACTCCCACCACACAATCCGATCACTTATAAAAAAAAGCGAACCGCCTGCGAATGGAGGAAATGGTGCTGGATGCAGATAGGGCAATCGCCCTGCATACAGTTATGTGTGAAACACACTAAGCTGACCTTAAAAAACAAATACAACAGATTAGCCCTTTCCGACCCGCAGGTGAGCCCATCAATAGTAGCGATTATCCCTTATCAATTAAAAATCGCAACGCGACCATAATGGGATTATAAGGGATAAAAGCAGCTACGACTGAGGCGAACGAGGGGTAGGCGGTGCAGACTGGCGGAGACTTCCGACAGCAAACCCAGTGAGAGTGAGGTGAAGACCGCTTTTCCTGTTCTACAGTTCAATCGGAGACGAAAAAGCCCCGAGGTAACTACTCCTCAGGGCGAACAAACTATAAAAATCTGATTACTTTAATAAAAGCAACCAAATAAAATTACAAACCACTACAAAGATAAGCTACTATTTAAAAACTTAACTGCCAGATATCCAAGCAAAAAAGACTGCACTTTTGGGGTGTTCAAGGTAATGGGTTGCATTAAACTAAAAATATTAGAATCAGGGAGGGAGTAGGGCTTTAGAGAAACCGCAACTTTTTTTGGAGGTATGCCAGCAAGAAAGGGTATGCGCGAAAAAAAAGGGTGTTAACTACTACCCGTACGGCATGACGATGCCGGGGCGTTCATACTCATCAGGATCACAATATCGATTCGGCTTCCAAGGACAGGAGGCTGATAATGAACTCAGAGGAACGGGAAATAGTTGGAACTACAAATACCGTATGCATGATCCTAGAATCGGTAGATTCTTTGCTGTTGATCCATTAACAGCTAAATATCCATATTTAACGCCATATCAGTTCTCTAGTAATTCAGTGGTAGCAATGACTGAGCTAGAAGGTTTAGAAGGTTTAGTGAATATAAGTGGAAAGCATATGATCTCTAATCCCAGCATTGAATTTGACCAAGACGGTGATTTCATTCCAGAATATGATGCCTCTTTTTATAAAGCAGGAGCCATGTATTTTACAGCAGCAGCTGTTGTAGCTGTTACTCCCATCGCCCTTTCAATGTCAACAGCAGCTTCAGTATATACAAGTGTAACATCAACGGGAGTTGTTATTACTAGGCTAGCAACGGATCCTAGAACGCAACATATTGCAATGGAAGGAGCATCCTTTGTCGCAAACTTTTTCTACGATGGTCCTGACGATGTTTTTCCAACCCCTGGAGCTGGTGGAGAGTTAGGAAAGCTATTTAGTAAGTCAATTACTCCATTAAAGAATGGACTTAAGTATTTTTTCAAAAGCAATACAGGAGATGAGGTTTCAACTGGAACTGCTAAATTAGTAGACGGAATATTAGACTTGGACTTTACCGTTCCTGATGAACTAAAAAGGAAAGGGATTGGTACAGAGATGTTCAATGGCGCATTAAAAGAGTTTGGAGATGATGTTAAAGGAGTTCGTGGTCTGTGGGGATACAATAGTAAGGGTGAAATGAGTGATAATTTGAAAACTTTTATAGATAACTGGGACTACTTAGGTGGAACCATGGGTAAAGAAGCTGCGGCGTGGACTACATCAACAGGTAAGTGGGCTAAGGATAATGGTTATGACGTTGTCAAAGTTTTAGGAGCTGAAATTGATGAAGTAGAAGTTATATTTAGCAAATCAAAGCAATAAATTAATGATTTATAAAATAAGTGGGAATAACGATGATACAAGTATTTGGATTAATGAAGAATATCCAGAGTGGGATGATATATTAAATGTTATTTTCCCAACTAATGATAGTTCGTTAGCGAGAGTTAAAAAAGGAGAGGCAATAGTCCTTGATGGAGAAGAGTTTTTGAACAAAAAAAGTCACATTAAAGACTACCTTTCCAAGAGATTAAGCGACTTTAAAAGTCATTCAGGTTCAGTAGATAAACTGAGAACTCTTAAGATATCAATTTCCGGAAGGGAGAGAGAAAAAGTTTTCTTAAGACGTTTAATAGCGATTTATTCTCTGTTTGTTGGAGATGATACTGTTTATTTTGAATTGGAAACGGATAGTATCTCAAACGATAGAGATAATGATTAGAGATTGGCATTTATGCTCCTGATATAGATTTACAAAGTGAGGTTAGAAAGGCATTACATGTAAACTAACGAGGATATTTTTGGTGTCATTAAGATAAAACATCACTCATAATTTGATGATATGAGAGACATTCTAGTAATTCAAATAATGTTGCTTAGTTTCATGGGCTTTTCTCAGGGCAGAAGTGATTGTGTTGAATTTAAAACAGGTAAGTTCAAGTATATTTCTGAAGGATTGGAAGATATTGTAATAAGGTCAGCTTCATTTCAAAAAGAGCTAAACCCTG
Source organism: Flavobacteriales bacterium (assembly GCA_965224545.1). GTDB lineage: Bacteria > Bacteroidota > Bacteroidia > Flavobacteriales_D > Sanyastnellaceae > ASP10-05a. Next base: position 905,296 of record CBDCZM010000002.1, read on the forward strand.
TTACTGGAACTGAGATAATTATGTCCATAGAGTGGATTTCAGAATGCAAATATGTCCTTACTTTCTTAGAAATCAATAACCATCCTAACTTCTCAACTGCGGATATGAAAGGAAAAAAGATTCATGCAGAAATAACAGGAACTGAAGGAGATTCCTTTTTCGTGAGGGCGAGAGGTGAAACTCTAAATAACACGATGATTCAATTTGAAAAAATTGGTGAGATGCCAGAAAATATTGAAGACGATCAATTTTCTCCTTCCTATTATTCCTATTAGAGGTAGGATGGTTTATCAAATGAGGTCATGGAACGGAAAAATGGATAGGAAAATAAAATGTTTCATTTCTTTAGAAAGAATAAAATATCAGACATCAAATTGGAGCAATTATTTAAGAATTTGGTAGTGTCTCAGATGAGGTCACGGGATAGAAAAATAGGATTAAGTAGTTGATATTCAGAAATGATTATTGATGAAAATATAGATTTAAAGGTGATGTAGAAGTCACCTTTATTACTTTTAAGGTCATAAATGGAAAAACTGTTTAGTTCCAGAAGCCTAATATAAAAGGGTGTATAAACGCTAAAGCGCCCTTGTATATAAGTCTTCCTCCACACACATTTTTTCCATTTCTGTCGCAGACTACTTTTAACCCTTAAGAGCCCAAAATGGTCGCTTTGCGAAGAAAATTTATAAGGGTTAATCGCTGCTAATGTGAGCCGTGCCTTCGGGTCGTGTGTGGCTGCGGAGTTGTCACAGTTTTTAATGGCAATCAGCACAAAAAGCCACAGCACAAAAGCTAAAAACAGTGCCAATTCCTTGTGTATTCTACAGGCTTATAAAAACGGCTCTTTCACACAAGCCATCGCAAAACCTTTCTTTTATAAGCCCTCACACTCAACACGGAAGACAGGCACGGGCGCAAGGCTTGCGCACTTCTCAAGTGTTCTATTTCATCATTTTAAAATGTCAATGAATGCTTTTAAGTCTGCTTCATTCATACTTACGAGAGAACTTATAGCTTCTTTTAATAGAGGGTTTTGTTTAGTGTGTGACTTTGAAGTGTTTTTGAGAATAGTTTTTAGAGCTTTAAGCTTTTTGTGATCAAGATTATCAATAATGCTTAAAACTTCCTTTAATACAGGTCTGTTTCTTGTTTTTTCTTGATAGACCTCATCCAAAGAATATCCAATTGATTTGCACATTGCATATGCAATATAAATTGAAGGTGTAGATTCATCTCTTTCATATCGTGAAATTGCAGATGTTTTCAGGCCAATGGCAAGCGCCACATCTTTTTGAGAAAACTCTTCATGAATTCTAGCCTTTTGAAAAGACTTTCCAAAACCTGATGAGTTGATCTTAATGTTTGACATAGAATTTATAACAGGATTTGACAGCAAACATAAGTAAATATAATCTCATCATAAAGAAAACATATATGTCTATATCGTTTGATTTTGATTAGAAACAAATATGTCTATATTTGTGTCGATTTAAAATAAACAAAAACGTATACTTTATGGAAAATAAAAAAATCAAGTTGGATGTATCGAACGTAGAATACATGACCTACAACACGGACGAATTAGGATTCTCAGTTTTAGGAGGAATCAAGCTAGAAGGTTTAGACCGAATGCGAGCAACACTAAAAGTCTTTGTTGTTAAACGAGATGACAAACGATTTCTGAATAATCCAGAATATGAAGGAGTAGCTGTTCGTCACAGTTTTGATCTGTACAATGACATCCAAGTAGAAAAATTTGTTCGAAAAGTGGCTACAAAACTGGAAGTAGGTCAGACAGTCATAGAGCAATGTCTTTCAGACATTACCAATCAGCTAGAAGCTTGGCGAATAGACCAGAAAGAAGAAAAAGAACTGGAAAAAACAGAACAGCCATTGACAGAAAAAGAGCGCGAAGAAACTTTGGAGTTTCTAAAAGCACCTAACCTTTTGGAAAGAATAAACGACTTGATAGGAAAAAGTGGAGTAGTAGGAGAAGAACAGAACAGACTATTGATGTATTCGATATTCACCTCACGGAAGAGAAAAGAACCTTTGCACATAGTGAGTCTAGGATCATCAGGCACAGGAAAAACTCATCTACAAGAAAAGGTATCAGAGTTAATCCCCGATTTTGACAAAATAGAAATCACCAGTCTATCAGAAAACGCTTTTTATTACTTCGGAGTCAATGAACTGAGAAACAAACTGATCTTGATAGAAGATTTAGACGGACTATCAGGACAAGCCAACAATGGAGGTGGTGGCTTCTTTGCATTAAGAGAACTACAAAGCAAAAAAAGCATCAGTAAAACAGTAGTTCATAAAGATTCAAAGGGAAGAACTAAAACCATACACTTGAAAGTAGAAGGGCCTGTGACTGTGGCGGGATGTACTACTAAAGAAAGTATCTATGAAGATAATGCGAATCGCAGTTTTCTAATTTACATAGATGAAAGCCCAGAACAGGATGAGCGTATAATGGATTATCAAAGAAGAAAATCAGCAGGACTCATCAATGAGAAAGAAGAAGCACAAGCAAAGAAGTTACTCCAAAACATTCAGAGGTTATTACTTCATGTAGAGGTGATTAATCCCTACGCTACCCAACTGAAACTACCCAAAGAAGTATTCAAGAGAAGACGAAGTAATGCTCACTACCTTCAATTCATAGAACTGATCACATTTATCCATCAGTATCAAAGGGAGTTTAAAAAAGGTGAAAATTCTAATGAGGAATACATTGAAACTACAGTGGAAGATATCAAGCAGGCTAACGAGCTAATCAAACATATTCTGCTCAGAAAAAGTGATGTTCTTACTGGTGCTTGCAGAAACTACTTTGAACTCTTGAAAGTGACATTGAAAAAACACAAGCAAACCAGATTCACCAATCGGGAAATGAGCCAGAAACTCAGAAAGAGCCTGCCCACCATAAAGAGACATCACCAAAAACTCTTTAATGCAGGACTGTTATGTTACCTAAAAGACCAGAAAACACGAACACATTACTATGAAGTAGCCAATCATAAAGATTACATGATGCTAAAAATGCATGTCTCCCAAGTTCTTGACCATGTGCTAAAAGACTTGGGGAAATAATCACGATTCAGGTATGGCTCATCTATCACGATGAGCCATTCTTAAAACTCATTATCAGATTATTACGTGACTTTGAGCTTTGACGGCTCACAACTCCTACTCATCCATCATAGCACCTCACAATCAATTCATTAAAATTTAAAAACCACCCAAAAACATACTTTTCAAAAAAAAGGTATGCGGGCAAAAAACATTTTCAGCTTTGAAATCCTTACCCCTTCACTCCGAATCTTTTCGTTACATAGAGCAATCATTTAAAGAATGGCTTGATGTTTTAGGCTACTCCAAACAGAGTGTTTATGGAATGCCTGTTTGTATCAGAGAGTTTTTAGCTTATCTGGAAAGTCAGGAACTTAACCAAGTCAATCAGATAGATGTCAAACATATCAGATCTTACTATTACAAACTAAGATCTCGCCCTAACCAAACCAGAGGAGGAGCATTAAAAGGAAGTTCGTTAAACAAACATATTCAAGCCATTCAGAAGTTTACTGAATATTTGAGATTATCAGGTCGTTTAGTACTTCCAAGAGTTTACATACCCAAAGAAGATCAAAGAGAAACTGAGATTATTCCCTTATCGACATATGAAATCAAACAGTTGTATCAAGCTACTTATGGATTCAATGAAGGTCATAGACTAGAACCATTAAATGCCAGAGATAGAGCCATGATTTCTATCTTTTATGGATGTGCATTAAGAAGAAGTGAGGGAGTAGGTTTGAATTTATCAGATATCAATTGGGATAGAAAGATCATTCATGTCAGAAGAGGGAAGAACTATAAAGAACGGTTTGTTCCATTCAATGATCAAAACAAATCCTATCTGGAAAACTATGTATTTGATTGGCGACCATACTTGATCAAAAACTCCCCTGAAGATGCATTTTTCATTGGAATAACAGGAAATCGAACAGGAGGACAAACTTTGCTACGCAGATTAAAACTATTGATATCAAGAACAGATGACCCTGACTTAAAAGAAAAGGAAGTAGGACTTCATACACTCAGGCACAGTATAGCCACTCATTTACTTACAGCTGGAATGAGGTTAGAAAACGTCAGCCAGTTTCTAGGCCATAGCAGTTTAGAAAGCACACAGATTTACACCCACTTAATAGAAGATGATGACACAAGAATTTAAAGATTATCTAGAACTCAAAGGAAGAAGCCAAAGCACGATTGAGAGCATACTAAAAGCAGTGATAAAATTCAAAATATGGCTTGAAGGACAAAACATGGAAGCAGATCAGGTCACACACAATGATGTTCTTGCCTATATAAGTTCTTTGAAAGTGAAACAAATTACCATCCAGAATTACTTGAATTCACTAGACAATTACTTCTCTTTTTTGTGTAAAGAAGCTCAAGTCATTTCAGAAAATCCCATAAGAAATGTACAGGTTAGAGGCGTTAAAAAAGGACAGTTGTATGATCTGTTTTCACAAGAAGAACTGAATCGTATCTATGAAGTTTTTCCATCCAATAATGATACAGAAAGAAGGAACCAAGTGATTTTAGGTCTCATGATTTATCAAGGACTTAAATCTGATGAACTTGGTAGATTAAAGCCTACAGATTTACTTCTTCGTGAGGGGAAGATTCAAGTAGAATCAGCCAGAAGAAGTAATGCTCGATTATTAGAACTAAAATCTTTTCAAATCATAGACTTACAAGATTATATCTACACTACCAGAGATGAAATTCTACAAAAAACAGGAAAAGAAAGTGATAAGCTCTTTGTAAGCTTTGGGAGCAGTGATAGGTTCAGTAACATCATGCAAAAGCTAATGCAACATTTGAGAAAGCAAAATTCAAGAATCAAATCAGCTAAACAAATCAGAGCCAGTATCATCACCATTTGGTTAAAGCAGTATAACCTCAGACAAGTTCAGTACATGGCAGGTCATCGTTATGTGAGTTCTACAGAAAAATATCAAATGGGAAACCTTGAAGGATTGAAAGAGGATATATCTAAGTTTCATCCTTTCTCATAACAAGTTGAGTCCACGCGCACTATGCATTCCAAAGCGTAATGCAAAGGGAGAATCATCAAGGTTCTGACAATCATTTCCAGCCCTTTACATTACTCTTAGGAATGTTTTATATTTTCTAGTAGGAATATAAGTTGCCCCATTTGAGAGTTAAAGTTTAAGTTCTTTCCTCTGTTAATACGGCAATTGCCTGTGCTTATTGACGTAAATAATACGGCATTTATTTTGTGATACGTCAAACACACTGTATTTTCGCAGTGAAAATTACGGCATTTAAAAAATAATGGCAATGTATTTACACCAAAGCAAAGATTGGCCAAACTTTAAGTGGGATAACGATACCTTACTCCCATATGTAAGTAAGGTTCGAGATCTACAGGGTAGACTAATAGGAAGAATGGAAAGTATAGGGTTCGAACTCAGAGAGGAAGCCGTGCTTGAGACGTTAACTGAAGATATAGTCAAGTCAAGCGAAATTGAAGGAGAGTTATTGAACCCAGAAGAAGTAAGATCATCAGTAGCCAGAAGACTAGGAATGGAAGTATCAGGGTTATCTAACTCAAGTAGAGATGTAGAAGGAGTTGTAGAGATGATGTTGGATGCAACTCAGAAATACAAAGACATTTTAACCAAGGATCGAATGTGTGGATGGCATGCCGCCTTATTTCCAACAGGAAGAAGTGGGATGTATAAGATCACTGTAGGCGATTGGAGGGGTGATGAGAACGGACCGATGCAAGTTGTATCAGGCCCAATGGGGAGAGAAAAGATACATTACATCGCTCCAGAAGCTCCAAGGTTAGAAAAGGAGATGGGTGAATTTATAAAGTGGTTCAATACAGACAAAAGTATGGAGCCAGTAGTTAAATCCGCCTTAGCCCATTTATGGTTTGTAAGTATCCATCCGTTCGATGATGGGAATGGAAGAATTGCCAGGGCCATTGCAGATAATCAATTAGCAAGAGCAGACAGAACCAGTCAAAGGTTCTACAGTATGTCAGCCCAAATTATGAAATCAAAAAAAGAGTATTATGATATTTTGGAGTCCACCCAAAAGGGAAGCATGGATATAAGCCAATGGCTCGTTTGGTACTTTGAACGCTTGACTGATGCCCTAGAGATAACCGATAAAACATTATCTAAAATATTAGTGAAAGCAAAATTCTGGGAGTTATATAGAAACACTCAGTTCAATGAGAGACAAGTTGAAATGATCAATAAACTCCAAGGTGATTTTGTTGGTAAACTGCATTCATCCAAGTGGGCAAAGATGACAAAAGTACATAGAGATACAGCTCGCAGGGATATTCAAGATTTAATCGAAAAGGGTATCTTATCAGATTCAGGCGAAGGAGGAAGAAGTACAAATTATATTCTGAATCTTCCTGCTTTGGATTAATGAAAAACGTTTTTTACACTAAACGTTTTCACAGAATTCATCTAAAATTGCTCTGAAAGTAAAGTGAAACAAGCACTATTAAAAATCAGAGCGAAATAACAATCTGTTTCACTTTGCTTTTAGAGTAAAATCATTGCGCGTGGCTGTAATACAATAGTACAATCTCTTTCTTTTTTTATAGCGAAACCAAAGCGAATTGAATGAAGGTACTGTATGTAGATAGGGCATCGCCCTGCATACAGTTATGTAGAATACACTAGAGATTCCTTATCTGCCGAAGGCAAACAAATTAAATCTCTAGCCTGAATGATCCGCGGTGAGCCTAACACCAGTAGCGGATGGATGATTTCTTACAAGCGTAGACCTGTAAGTAATTATACATGAGTAGCTACGACTGAGGTGATCGAAGGGGGGAAGTGCAGACTTTTAATGACATTAAAAGCAAACTCAGTTAGGGAGAATCGAAGACCTATTTTCCCGTTTCAGAATAGGAAATAATATACCCGTCATTAAAAATAACTTCTAGTGTTAAGTTAAGTTTACTATGACGTAATATTTTCGTATTTTCATTAAAAAAATGATGAGATACAGGATCAAACTAAGTCAAGAGGAGGTTATTAGGCTTCGGGCAATAATTAATAAAGGATCTCATAGCACAAAGACGTATCGTACGGCTTACATACTATTAAATTGCGATGTTGGAGATTACTCAGAGAAGGTAACTAATGCGCAAATCAGTAAAGTATTAAAAGTAGGGATGCGCACAATAGATAGGGTAAAAAAGAGATTTATTGAAGAAGGATTTGAAGCGGTGCTTGAGAGACGTGAGAGTTCGCGAATATATGATGTAAAGATAGATGGAGATGTAGAGGCTAAGATTGTGCAATTATGTTGCAGTGAACCCCCAAAGGGTTTTTCTAAATGGTCATTACGCTTATTATCAGATAAGATGGTAGAATTAAATTATGTAGAAAGTATTTCTCATGTTTCGGTAGGGAATGTTTTAAAAAAAATGAACTTAAACCTTGGAAAGTCCGTGGCTGGGTAATTCCTCCAAATAAAAACAGCGAATTTGTGGCTAACATGGAAAGAGTTTTAGATGTTTACAAAAGACCTTATGATATTGATTACCCAGTAATTTGCATGGATGAATCCCCCAAACAATTAATTTCATCAGCACAACCTTCAACACCAATTAAACCAGGTCAAGATGCTCGAGTAGATTACGAATATCTCAGACACGGAATGGTTAATATATTCATGGCAAATGAACCTTTAAAAGGAAAACGGATCGTTGAAATAACAAAGTTTAAGACTAAAAAGGATTGGGCAAAGTTTATAAAGAGAATAGCTGATGAGTACTACCCAAAATCAAATAAGATAACCTTGGTAATGGATAATTTTAATACCCATGTCGCTTCTGCATTTTATGAAACATTTGAGCCTAAAGAAGCTAAAAGGCTATGGGATAGGTTTGAGTTTATCTATACACCTAAACATGGAAGTTGGCTCAATATGGCAGAGATTGAGTTACATGTACTAAATGGTCAATGTTTAAACAGGCATATAGATACCATAGAAAAAGTAAAGGAAGAGGTCAAAGCTTGGCAGAACCATAGAAATAATAAAGAAGGCACTATAAAATGGCAATTCACAACAAAAGAATCAAGAGTGAAATTAAGAAAACTATATCCGTCAATTAATAATTAACTTAACACTAGTTAGAGTGTATCAACTTCTATTATTATACAGTGTATTCTAATTTAAATCAACTTTTTTTAAGTGTGACCTTAGTTTTGTTAATTCGAGAGATGCAAATTCTTCTTTAATTGTTTCAAGAATAGAATCATCTTTTGTTTTCAATCCTTTCGACATATAACTAAGTTTACGCTTTAAATTATCAAATAAATCTGACCATTTAATTATCCAAATAGCAATGTTTTCATTTTCATTTTTCCAAAATAAATATGGGTGATTAAAATTTTTATTTGCTCCTTTAAATTGCTGTTTCCCTCTTGAATTAAGATCAGAACTTATCAAGATAATAGTATAATTTAGTTTGTCAGAAAATTTACCTTGTTCTTCAATTTCATAAGCATATTTTTGAGCTTGCTCAATCTCCTTATGCCCTATTTTTACTCGTGGTGCTTTCAATTCAACTATAAGGACTTCTTTTTTGTCTTCATCAATAATTTTTTCACTATACAAGAACAGATCAGTTATTGATTTTGACTTCCCCTTTATTCCATCAATAACATTATCATTTTTCTTGCTAGAAAGTTCCGTTTTCATCACCTTATTTCTTAGTTCAAATAAATTGTTATAAAGAGATTTATCGGAAAGTAGATTTGTAGAGTCATTGTATCTTTCACCAAAAACCCATAACATACTCTCAAGTATTTTATGTAATTCCGTTCTTTCTTTAACGTGTTTAGAAATATCTGTATAAATAAGTTTTTCCAAAAAAGAAATAGTTAGAAGCTTATTGACAACCTTTTCATTGAACATTAAAAGGTCTTCCAAATCAGCACGTTCCATAATTTGTTTGAATTTCAGTATGAAATCGTCATTCAAATTTAAAATATGTTTTAGAACCTCAGTCATATCAGTATTTCCAATGGCTCTATCGATAAGAGGATAAACTACTTCTCGTAACTTTTCTTTGTTTTTAAGAACTTGGTATTTTTCTTCAACTATAAATGCCAATTTGTCAAATACTATTGTTTTTGAGCCAGTTTTTTGTTTGCCGTTTTGTTTCTTATAAGGATAATATTTGTCAGAATGTAAAGTGTCCTGAAAATTGACGTATTGTTGGTTTCTAACTCTAAAAAAATCGCTTACAATGTTTTTAACAAATTTTCTAAAATGAGAGACAATGGGGTCTAGATCTCCCATATCAATATTTCTAAAAAGATTAGTAGGTAAAGAGTCAATATTTAAATAAACAAACCAATCTCCTATCTGCGGATTTAACCAATCAGCATCAAATTCATAACCTGTAACTATTGTTTGAACGCCTGCATTTGTTGAAGTAACAAATATTTTTCGCTTGTCTAAGTTCGATTTTAACTTGATACCACTTAATTCAATTTTATGCACAACACCTTTTTGATCTTTATAATCAATAGTTTCATTTGTTGGCCTATCAGCAATAAATCTACTTGGATTGATTTCCTCCCCATTCAAGTGAAAATGTACTTTCTTATTAAAAATTAACATTGGATAGCTTTCAAAAAGAGCTAAAGGAATATTTTCTTCTAAGAACTTTGCAATAATTTTGTTTCTAATAGAATTACCAGTCTCAACGGAATCAAATAAATCATCAATTGTCACTTGGTAATAAGTGACAAAATTATCTCCCTTCAAAACCTCTTCTTTTGTTTCTATTTCAATTTCATCGATATTTTGAGATGAATTAAAATCGGAATGTTTTAACGGGATATTAATCTTACTATATGTATTGTCATCAGAATCATAGGCTATTGTCTCAATATCTACTTTTTTACCAATTTGAAGTGAAGCAAAACGTCCAATTCCTTTACCTTCAGACTTATTTGCAGTACCGATGTTTAATAGTCTAGTGTTAAGTTAAGTTTACTATGACGTAATATTTTCGTATTTTCATTAAAAAAATGATGAGATACAGGATCAAACTAAGTCAAGAGGAGGTTATTAGGCTTCGGGCAATAATTAATAAAGGATCTCATAGCACAAAGACGTATCGTACGGCTTACATACTATTAAATTGCGATGTTGGAGATTACTCAGAGAAGGTAACTAATGCGCAAATCAGTAAAGTATTAAAAGTAGGGATGCGCACAATAGATAGGGTAAAAAAGAGATTTATTGAAGAAGGATTTGAAGCGGTGCTTGAGAGACGTGAGAGTTCGCGAATATATGATGTAAAGATAGATGGAGATGTAGAGGCTAAGATTGTGCAATTATGTTGCAGTGAACCCCCAAAGGGTTTTTCTAAATGGTCATTACGCTTATTATCAGATAAGATGGTAGAATTAAATTATGTAGAAAGTATTTCTCATGTTTCGGTAGGGAATGTTTTAAAAAAAATGAACTTAAACCTTGGAAAGTCCGTGGCTGGGTAATTCCTCCAAATAAAAACAGCGAATTTGTGGCTAACATGGAAAGAGTTTTAGATGTTTACAAAAGACCTTATGATATTGATTACCCAGTAATTTGCATGGATGAATCCCCCAAACAATTAATTTCATCAGCACAACCTTCAACACCAATTAAACCAGGTCAAGATGCTCGAGTAGATTACGAATATCTCAGACACGGAATGGTTAATATATTCATGGCAAATGAACCTTTAAAAGGAAAACGGATCGTTGAAATAACAAAGTTTAAGACTAAAAAGGATTGGGCAAAGTTTATAAAGAGAATAGCTGATGAGTACTACCCAAAATCAAATAAGATAACCTTGGTAATGGATAATTTTAATACCCATGTCGCTTCTGCATTTTATGAAACATTTGAGCCTAAAGAAGCTAAAAGGCTATGGGATAGGTTTGAGTTTATCTATACACCTAAACATGGAAGTTGGCTCAATATGGCAGAGATTGAGTTACATGTACTAAATGGTCAATGTTTAAACAGGCATATAGATACCATAGAAAAAGTAAAGGAAGAGGTCAAAGCTTGGCAGAACCATAGAAATAATAAAGAAGGCACTATAAAATGGCAATTCACAACAAAAGAATCAAGAGTGAAATTAAGAAAACTATATCCGTCAATTAATAATTAACTTAACACTAGTTTTAACGTCATTTATATGAACTCCTACACCATCATCTCTAACGACTATTTTTTTAATCATTTTATCAGTAACTTCTTCTGAAGGAGAGTAGGTTATAGTAATCCATATATTTTCTGCCGAAGCTTGAATTGAATTATTTAGCAGCTCAGAAAAGGCAAAATATGTATTTAAATATCTTGTAAAAAGATCATTTATTAATCTTGAATTTGCTGTAAATTTTCTTCTCATGACTATTAGTTGATTTTATTCTTGTGCTCTATAACGTTTGGTTATGCGTAGTGTGGAACTTTCAAATTGGCACTTAGCTAAATCTTTGCGTTTTGTTCTTATCTTTCAATTTACCACCAAAACCTACATTACGTATGGGTTTTGTTAGCCCTTTTTTATTTTAATCCATTTCAAATCTTTTCCATAACTCTGAATATTTGTTTCTCAAGTCGTCACCTTCTTCACTCCATTCTTCTCCATTGATTTCTAAACTCTCTCGAACCCCTTGTGGCATGTCATTCCCAGTTTTCTTTTCATAAGCATCACTCGGTATATAGCTTAAGCCTTCCCAGTCTCCATCATTTGTGTACTCAAGTTGAACAAGTGTGTTGATATCTTTAACAGCGTTTTCGAAAATTGTTTCTCCTCGTCCTATTAACCAGCCTCTAAAGTCTGAAAAGCAGTCGTCTGAACAGCCACCATTAATAATGTATGCAGCCGCCCAAAAATCCCAGTTATAAACTTCACCTTTTAATGCTCTAAACTTGTTGTCAAATTCCAAAATTTCGATAGCAGTCAGTTTTAATAATTCCTTTTCAAGCTCAGTTTGTTGTTTTTCATAATCCCCCGAACTTCTAGACTCTGAAGTAGCTATGATTTGCCAAAAATTACCTGAATCCATTAATTGCTCAGAATTTTGAACAGGTTCTTTTGGTGTATTACTCTGTTCCTTTTTCCTGAATAGTTTGTTAAAAAAACCCATTTCTATTTGTCTATTATTTTTTGATGAATAATTAAAGTTTAGTATAACATGTACTAAAAATAAAAGCTCTTCATTTCAAACAAATATAATTGATGAAAGTAAACTTATACGCAAAGTCTTTTATGATCCCCCCGCACTTTACCAGTAGCTTTTAGCGACAGCTATGGTAAGCCTATTAAAGACTTGATTTCCAAAGTATCTTCTGTTGAGCTTATAGCAAAACTCGTTTAAATATGACTGCAAATACTTTCCTTTGATCTTATGAAAAGTCCCCAGCAACGCCCTCTTGGCGTTGGCTATAGCAATGTGCACCCATTTCAGGGTGGTATTGGTTGTGGTTTTGTCTGACTTCTCTGAAAGGTGAGTTTCCACATAGTTGGCTATATCCACATAACTAGAACTCTTATCTGAGAACACTATGCAGGCCTCATCAAAGTTTTGTTGAACTAATTCATTGACTTCGCTCTTGTCATGAGATTCCATTACCTTCATTTTATAGAACCTACACTGTTTCTGCCCCCCTGTCTGTAAATCCTCTAATGGTACTGATTCAGCCATGACTGCCACGTTTTGCTGTTTTTGACTACCGCGACCCCTTTTTAATTTAACCTTAGAGGAAGTAGCCTTTTCAAAATACCCTTCATCAAATTCAACCATATCTTCTAACTGATACTGATCATCGCGTTTACCCATGGCATCTCTGATTTTGTGCATTAATTTCCAAACTGTATCGTATTTGGGGTGGTTCAATTGGCGCTGAAGCTCTGAGGCGGAAATAGTTTTCTTACTGTAGGTCATAAAAGCCATCGCGATATACCAAGTCTGAAAGTGCACCTTTGAGTTTTCCATGATTGTTCCACTTTTTAGTGTGGTTCTAAAACTACAATGCGTACACTGCCACTGATATTTGGCTTTTAGCCAGTAATGGTCTTTGGACCCACAACCTTTACAGTTAATTCCTTCTGCTTCCCGTTGATTCTTGAAATGATCCTTACAGCTTTCTTCTGTTGGGAATTCTGACATAAATTCTAAAATATGCATCTCTTTGCTTGATTTTAAGCAAATGTCGCTAGGCTGTACGTAACTTATTTACGTTCTGGTAAAGTGCGGGGGAATCATTAAGTCTTTTCCTTATAGATAAGGGTAAGTAATAAAAAGGGGCGACCGAAGAAAAAAAACGCGTAAGTTACCCATACGGCATGACGATGCCGGGGAGGGGATTCAACGCTGGAAGCCACAGATACGGGTTTAATGGGATGGAGATGGATGATGAAGTAAGTGGAGGTGGCAATAGCTATACAACTTATTTTAGATCTTATGATCCAAGAATTGCAAGATGGACAAGTTTAGATCCACTTGCTGCAAGTTTTCCTCATCAATCTCCTTATGTAGCTTTTGATAATAACCCAATATATTATACAGATCCTTCAGGTGCTGCTGCTGAAAATGGAGATCCTCCTTCTAAAGGTCAGGTTATTAGAGCTAATAAAATTGCAGGTGAGGCAGTAGAGAAATTTGGAAATAATGTAGGGATGAAATCGCCTTTTGAATTTCTAAATACATCCCGACCTTTGCCAGGAAACGAAGAACCTTCAGAAACAGCAGAGTTAGAAAGTTGGCTTACTGAGCAAGTTGATGGCATTTATGATAGTGGGACTGATCAAAATGATGAATTTTATAACCTTGTTGTAGAGCTGTATGAAGAATCGGCTTACTTAAGTAGATCTGACCCTGAAGGTTATTCTGATTTTAATGAATAGAATTCCTCGAGGCTCTGCCTCGGGGTTAAGAGGAAAGTTTGAAAACCTAAAGGTTTTCATCACACTTTGTAAAAGTGTATTTTCGGTTTATGAGCGATCATATCCATAAGCGTCATAACAAGACGTTGCTCCTATATCATTTTGTTTTTCCGTTAAAATATAGACGGAAGGGGATAAGTAACTCAGTAGGAGAGAGTTTGAAGATAGTCTGTGTTGAGATTTCCGAGCGTTATGAAGTTCAGTTCATTGAGATAGGTTATGAATCGGATCACGTTCATTTTTTAGTTCAGAGTGTTCCAAATTATTCGGTTTCGAAAATCGTGAGAATGCTAAAAAGTATAACAGCTAAAGAACTATTTAGTCGTCATCCAGAATTGAAAGCTATGCTCTGGGGAGGAAAATTTTGGACAAGTGGGTTCTATGTCAATACAGTTGGTCAATATTCAAATGAGGAGGTTATTCGAGCATACGTTAGAAACCAAGGTATGGAAAATGATTATCATCAATTGCATCAGGAACAACTTACTTTGTTTTGATACCTCGACGGCTCTGCCTCGGGGTTGTTCATTAATAAAATTAATAAAGAATCCACAATAGGCGGGAAGTTCTATCAAATTGCATCAAGATCCTATGATGTTTCTAGTAGACAACAATCATTTTCTATGATGGGACTTGTTTTAACAGCCTATGCAGCTTCATATCCATCGTTTTCAACATTAGGGGGGAGTTCCTCTAAGGCTTTTAATTATCTTCCTCGATATTCTTCTACTGGTAGTATAATAGTGGATGAAGCTGCAGTTGCGTCAGCATTAAAAGGATCTTCCATGAAAACTCTTCAAGGAGGTGTTTCTTTACCAGCTATTGAAAGATATGTGAGAATGTTAGAGAGTGGCTCTGCAGCTCCAGCGATTAAGGTGGCCGATGATGTTATAATTGAAGGAAATCATAGGTATGTTGCTGGAAGAATCTTTGGTAAAGAACCTGAATCTGTTCCGTGGGCAATTTCCCCATCACAACAATCGAGAATTAAACCAGTAAACGAATTGAAGATTGATCCAACTGATTGGGGTAATAAATAAACTAAATTTGACTAGGATGGTTTCTTTTATGAACAACAAAAAAATGATGTTGCTGTTTTTTATAGCTTCAATTATCAACTTTTCTGTTGATGCTCAGGAGTTAAAGATTTTAATATTAAAATTGGTTGCGATAGTCAATTTTATTTAAGTGATAATGAAATAAAAAGACAAGAAGTCTTTACGAGGTTGGAAAAATATGTTATTCAAGAGCAAAAGAACAATTCAATTATTTTGGAGGTTTCTGATTGTACTCCATATAAATTCTATGAAGAGGTCATAGAACTATTATCAGAACTTTATGACAAGATAAGAAATGACGAGTCATCAGCTATTTACGCTAAAAAGTTTGATAATCTCACATATTCTGAGAGAGAAGTTATCATAGAAAAATATCCTAAGAATATTAGACATTATTACGACTTATTTAGTATAGGTCAATTACTTTTTTTTTACAATTCGAACAGTTGGTTTATTATGTCTAAAATCAGTGCTTTGAATTTTTGAGTCAAGCAAAAAGGATACTATAGTAAATAAGTCGTAATAATGTCTATTATAGAAAAATGAATAGTTTGTTTACAGATAATAATGAGAAAGTTATTCTATTGCTCCTAGATCTGGATGGAGTATTAATTACAACGCCACCATGGAAAAGAGAAGAGCAATTATCAGATGGATATTCAGCTTTTAGTAAGAATTGTGTGAGTAATCTTAATCGTATTTTAGAATTGGGTAGATTTGAAATTTGGCTCAGTTCTTCCCGTAGAAAAGCTAAAACCATTTTGGAGTTTAATCAAATATTTGACTTTAGGGGAATTAATCAGTCTATAACGGGAATGTTGCCAGAGTATCCTAGGGAGTATAGTAGAAAACAAGAATTAGAATCTTTTTTAAGTCAGAAACCAGACTCTTCATTTCTCATACTTGATGATGATAAATCGTTAAATGATTTAGACGACAGTCTGAAAAAATACTTGGTGCAAACTCAATTTTTAAAAGGGTTTAATGATGATAGTTTTCTAGAGGCATCAAACATAGTAATAGACATTAACAGGAATTAAGGTCATTTCTCCACCCTAACTGAGAGCATTTTTTTATTAAGTTCCGCTGCGCTCCACACCATAAAAAACATACTCTTCCCCGCTTCTGTTTCGTTCAGCCGTAGCTTTTCACGTCTGCCATTTTGCTGGTCTACGCTCACAAAATGTCATCCGTTCGCTACTCCGAGTTAGGCGTGCCTGCTAATCGTTACAGGCTGTCTATTTGGTTTGATTGCACTACGTGCGGTAAGGTATAGCCAGTGTATTCTACATAACTGTCCTTTCGTGTTCGTACCTCACACTCTCAGTCCAGCACCTTTCACTCAACACGCAGACGGCACGCAGCGCAAGGCTTACACACTTTGAAAATTATGAATATGCTTGTTTGGCTTTGTAATCACGAATAGCCATATCTACAAAGTAGAAGATTTTTTCTTGTTCTTCTTTTGGCAGTTCTTGAATTTCAGAAACTCTATTAAGAATTATTTTATCAATTTCTTGAGTGGAATTACCTACAAGGTGATCTAATGATACATCTAGTAATTCAGACAGTTTTGCAGCTACTTCAATTGAAGGTTTACTTTCATTTCTTTCATATCGACCAATAACTGGAGCTTTAGTATTTAAGCTCACAGCAACTTCTTCTTGCGAGAGTCCTCTTATTTTTCGTGCGTCTGTTAGTCTTTTTCCAAAACTCATATTAGTGCCAAATGTATCAAAATAGGGGTTAAAAATACTTCATTTATGATTTACACAGCACTTAAAGAATCTAGTTTCATAAAGACAGCGACTCATTAATGTGCTATTTAAAACATTTGTGTGCTCTGTTGGTAAAACATTATCGTTATATTTGGCACAAATAAGTTTTAAAAATGAAAAGAAAAAAGATCAAATTAGATGTTTCTAATGTGGAACACATGATTTACAACAAGGGAGAATTGGGATTCTCCATATTAGGCGGCATCAAGCTAGAAGGCTTAGACCGAATGAGAGCAACACTAAAAGTCATTGTGGTTAAACGAGACGATAAACGATTTCTGAATAATCCAGAATATGAAGGCTTGGCAGTTCGTCACAGCTTTGATCTATACAATGACATCCAAGTAGAAAAATTTGTGCGAAAAGTGTCTACTAAATTGGAAGTAGGTCAGACAGTCATTGAGGAGTGTCTTTCAGACATCACCAATCAGTTAGAAGCTTGGCGAATAGACCAGAAAGAAGAAAAAGAACTGGAAAAAACAGAGCAGCCATTAACAGAAAATGAACGCGAAGAAACTTTGGAATTTCTAAAAGCTCCTAACCTTCTAGAAAGAATCAATGATCTCATTGGAAAAAGTGGAGTTGTCGGAGAAGAACAAAACAGGTTGTTAATGTATCTGATATTTACCTCTAGGAAACGAAAAGAACCACTTCACATTGTCAGTCTAGGATCATCAGGCACAGGAAAAACGCACCTTCAGGAGAAAATAGCAGAGCTACTTCCAGACTATGACAAAATAGCAATCACCAGTTTGAGTGAAAACGCTTTTTATTACTTTGGAGTTAATGAGTTGAGGAATAAACTGATCTTGATAGAAGATTTGGATGGATTATCTGGGCAAGCTTCAAATGGAGGTGGTGGATTCTTTGCTCTAAGAGAACTACAAAGTAAAAAGAGCATCAGTAAAACAGTAGTTCATAAAGATTCAAAGGGAAGAACCAAAACCATTCATTTGAAAGTTGAAGGGCCTGTGACTGTGGCTGGTTGTACTACCAAAGAAAGCATCTATGAAGATAATGCGAATCGCAGTTTTTTAATCTACATAGACGAAAGCCCTGAACAAGATGAATGCATTATGGATTATCAAAGAAGAAAATCAGCTGGACTCATCAATGAGAAAGAAGAAGAACAAGCAAAGAAGGTACTCCAAAACATTCAAAGGTTATTACTTCATGTAGAGGTGATTAATCCCTACGCTACCCAACTGAAACTACCCAAAGAAGTATTCAAGAGAAGACGAAGTAATGCTCACTACCTTCAATTCATAGAACTGATCACATTTATCCATCAGTATCAAAGGGAGTTTAAAAAAAGTGAAAATTCTAATGAGGAATACATTGAAACTACGGTGGAAGATATCAAGCAGGCTAACGAGCTAATCAAACATATTCTCCTCAGAAAAAGTGACTTGCTTACTGGTGCTTGCAGAAACTACTTTGAACTCTTGAAAGTGACATTGAAAAAACACAAGCAAACCAGATTCACCAATCGGGAAATGAGCCAGAAACTCAGAAAGAGCCTGCCCACCATAAAGAGACATCACCAAAAACTCTTTAATGCAGGACTGTTATGTTACCTAAAAGACCAGAAAACACGAACACATTACTATGAAGTAGCCAATCATAAAGATTACATGATGCTAAAAATGCATGTTTCCCAAGTTCTTGACCATGTGCTAAAAGACTTGGGGAAATAATCACGATTCAGGTATGGCTCATCTATCACGATGAGCCATTCTTAAAACTCATTATCAGATTATTACGTGACTTTGAGCTTTGACGGCTCACAACTCCTACTCATCCATCATAGCACCTCACAATCAATTCATTAAAATTTAAAAACCACCCAAAAACATACTTTTCAAAAAAAGGGTATGCGGGCAAAAAACATTTTCAGCTTTGAAATCCTTACCCCTTCACTCCGAATCTTTTCGTTACATAGAGCAATCATTTAAAGAATGGCTTGATGTTTTAGGCTACTCTAAACAGAGTGTTTATGGTATGCCTGTTTGTATCAGAGAGTTTTTAGCTTATTTGGAAAGTCAGGAAATTAACCAAGTCAATCAGATAGATGTCAAACATATCAGATCTTACTATCACAAACTTAGATCTCGCCCTAACCAAACCAGAGGAGGAGCATTAAAAGGCAGTTCGTTAAACAAACATATTCAAGCCATTCAGAAGTTTACTGAATATTTGAGATTATCAGGTCGTTTAATACTTCCAAGAGTTTATATACCGAAAGAAGATCAAAGAGAAACAGAGATTATTCCCCTATCAACATATGAAATCAAACAGTTGTATCAAGCTACTTATGGATTCAATGAAGGTGATAGATTAGAACCATTAAATGCCAGAGATAGAGCTATGATTTCTATATTTTATGGATGTGCATTAAGAAGAAACGAGGGAGTAAGCTTGAATTTATCTGATATCAATTGGGAAAGAAAGATTATCCATGTCAGAAGAGGAAAAAACTATAAAGAACGGTTTGTTCCATTCAATGATCAAAACAAATCCTATCTGGAAAACTATGTATTTGATTGGCGACCCTACTTGATCAAAAGTTCCCCAGAAGATGCATTTTTCATAGGAATAACAGGAAATCGAACAGGAGGACAAACTCTGTTACGCAGATTAAAACTATTGATATCAAGAACAGATGACCCAGACTTAAAGGAAAAGGAAGTAGGCCTACATACTCTCAGGCATAGTATAGCCACTCATTTACTAAAAGCAGGAATGAGGTTAGAAAACGTCAGCCAGTTTCTAGGCCATAGCAGTTTAGAAAGCACACAGATTTACACCCACTTAATAGAAGAAGAAAATGAAGACACAAGAATTTAAAGATTACCTTGAACTCAAAGGAAGAAGCCAAAGCACCATTGAAAGCATATTTAAAGCGGTGAGAAAATTCAAAATATGGCTTGAAAAACAGAATATGGAAGAAGATCAGGTCACATACAATGATGTTTTGGCTTATATCAGTTCTATGAGAGTGAAACAAATTACCATCCAAAATTATTTGAATTCACTGGATAATTACTTCTCTTTTTTGTGTAAAGAAGCTCAAGTCATTTCAGAAAATCCTATTAGGAATGTACAGGTTAGAGGCGTTAAAAAAGGACAGTTGTATGATCTATTTTCACAAGAAGAACTGAATCGTATCTATGAAGTTTTTCCATCCAATAATGATACAGAAAGAAGGAACCAAGTGATTTTAGGTCTAATGATTTATCAAGGACTTAAATCTGATGAGCTAGGTAGATTAAAGCCTACAGATTTACTTCTTCGTGAGGGGAAGATTCAAGTAGAATCAGCCAGAAGAAGTAATTCCCGATTACTAGAGTTAAAATCTTTCCAAATCATAGAGCTGCAAGATTACATCTACACCACCAGAGATGAAATTCTACAAAAAACAGGAAAAGAAAGTGAAAGGCTCTTTGTAAGCTTTGGTAGCAGTGATAGGTTCAGTAACATCATGCAAAAGCTCATGCAACATTTGAGAAAGCAAAACTCAAGAATCAAATCAGCTAAACAAATCAGAGCCAGTGTCATCACCATTTGGCTAAAACAGTATAACCTCAGACAAGTTCAATACATGGCAGGGCATCGTTATGTGAGTTCCACAGAAAAGTATCAGATAGGGAATCTAGACGGATTGAAAGAGGATATTTCAAAGTTTCATCCTTTCTCATAACAAATTAAGCCCACGCGCAGCTTGCATTACAAAGAGTAATGCAAAGCGAAAAAACAATCATCTCTGTTTCTAAATCCTACTCGCTTCCCATTACTCTTTGAAATGTTTTAGATTTCAAAATTTAATACCTTTGTATCATGAGTACAAAAGAAGATATCCTAAAGTACCTATCGGATCTTAAGGAAAAATTTAAGAAGGAATTACCTAGAGTGACTGAAGAGATTCATGTGTACGAACAAAAAGTTTCAAAAGGGCTTATAACTGAAAGGCCTACTCCAGGACCTCAATTTAATGGATAAACCAATATTACTAGTCATTGCTGGTTGTAATGGCTCTGGAAAATCTTCTTTTTCTAAAGCATTGGTTAATCAAGAACAAGAGGCATACGACTACGACAAAGTATATCTTCAGAAATATAATTCCTTAATACCAAATGAGCTTCAAGATAAAATGGCTCATAATCTTGCAGATGAAGATTTTAGAAATTTAATAGCTAAAAGTATTGACAAGCAAAAAGACTTTGCTTACGAAACAAATTTCAATTCGACACCTCTCTTTTGGCCAAAGAAATTTAAGGAGGCTGGTTTTAAAATTGAAATTGTATTTTTTTGTTTAGATTCAATTGAAAAGGCCAAACAAAGAGTTCTTATTAGATTTGAAAATGGAGGTCATTTTGTTCCAGATCATGAGGTAAAAGAACGATACCAGTTAGGATATAAATATCTTAATGAGCATTTGGAGTATTTTGATACAGTACGTCTCTTTGAAACAAGCATTCACAATGAAACACCAAAGCATTTACTTACCATTGAAAACAACGAAGTCATTGTCTTAGACGGATTCCCTGAATATCTACAGGAAAAACTACCTAATGTTTCGGCTATGGTGAAATTAAAATAAATTGCTCTGAAAGTAAAGTGAAACAAGCAGAGTTAAGAAACAGAGCAAAATAACGATCTGTTTTACTTTGCTTTTAGAGTAAAACCTCTGCGCGTGGCTAATTGATGATTACACAATTTTCCTCTTTTTTTACTGCGAAACCGCCTCGCGAATTGAAGAAAGGTGGTAGACAGAGGAGCTACGATAGTAGCTGCTGGCTAGCTATGTGTGCAACACACTAAATCCTACCTAAAACAAATCCTGAGAGTTAGCGAAGGAAATAGAGAAAGCAATTTAGCCTGACTGATCTCGAGGTGAGCCAAACACCAGCAGCGTACGGATGATCATTTACAAGCGTAGACCTGTAAATGATTATACGTAAGAAGCTGCGACTGAGGTGATCGAAGGGTGGAAGTGCAGACTTTTAATGATATTAAAAGCAAACCCAGCGAGAGAGAGCCGAAGACCTCTCTTCCTTGTTCGAAGATGTTATGCAAAAAAAAGGACTGTAACTTTTAATCATACCAATTCGTCTTACAAAAAAACATACATAGTTATGAAATTTATATTATTTAATTGCGTGCTCGCAATCTTTTTATTATCAAGTGTTTGCTTGGCTTCGGATGGAGTTGCTTCCGAAGAACAGATATTAAAAGGTAGGTCTTTTGTAGTGTCAAAAAACAAAGACAAAGACAAAGAACAAGCAGAAGCTAAGCTTGCCTTATTAGAACAGATGTTTGAGACTAGAGATGCAAGTGAAGTGAAATCAAATTTTGGAAAGGGAATAGTCGTAGCTGGTTATGAAGAGCCAATGGCTTCAATGATTATTGATGCAGCAGCAGAACAGTCTCCTACAATTTCCAAAATGGAAATCATTGAGATCATAAAAAGAGGTTCGAAACTGAAGGTTGTAATACAAATAGAAGGGGATGGAATATCTGAAGGTGATAAATACTTTGTGCTAAATAAGAATTTTGAGTTTATTGAGTTGAATTTGTTTAGTGCCGATACCAAGTAGTTTTCTTCAAATCAAATAAGAAAAGAGAGGAGTCTAAAGTCCAATGTAGTGCAAAGAGAATCGGGAACTTCGGTCAAATCAAAAACAAGAATATCCAAAAAGGGAAATAGGTACATTAGAAAAGCGCTCTACTTTCCAGCGATGGTTAGTTCTGGATATAATCCTATTCTAAAGCAAACCTATATCAGAATAATCCAATGAAAATCATCTAAGATGATAGGCCAAGTAGCCATTCAAAGGAAACGTCTGTTACTCATATACACATTGTGGAAAAATGATCAAACCTTCGATCCTGAATATCATCTAAAAAAGGTAGCCCAACCACAAAAGAGTCAGGCTACACGAGATAGTTCTAACTCAGAACTTCTCTTAGTTTACGAAACTACTCTTTCTTGTTTTCTCTTGGATATTTAAACAGCACCTTTTATAGCCTAAGATTACTTCAATAAAAAGTAACCTAATAAATATACAATAGCTAAGGTATACTATTATTTAAAAACGTAACTACCAGATTTTCAGACGAAAAAGATACCGCTTTTGAATACCCAAGGTAATAGGCTACATTAAACTAGAAATATTAGAACAGTCAAGGGATAGTGCAGGGCAAAAGCATTTAAAAAACAGCTGTACTCATTAATAAATTTCTATAGTCTGTGTCAAAAGCCGCTTTCATTCTCTTGTTTTTCAAGCTAATTTTAGCTGAGCTTTCTTTTTTTAAAACTGTTAATACAATTTTTAATAGGATATTAAAGTTTTCCACTTGATACCCTATTCTTTTTTTAGAAAAGTCTTCTTGAAATGTCACATCGAGGCTCCAATGTAAATTATTTTCAACTGACCAATGTTTTCGAACCCCATTGTTAATTGCTCTTGCAGATGACAAATCACTAATGAAAAACCGTTCATCTGTTGTCATTATTCCGGTTGCTTTTTGAGTAACTTCTGATGTTATCTTCACTACCGAAATTAAATTTTCCCATTTATTAGGGTTTTCTATGTGTTTCAAGTTAGTAAAAACTTCACAAGTTCTTTTTTCTATTCTTCCGTGTCCGAAATCATCTTCAACATCAACACTATCAGGATTTGTCAATACAACTGTATCTTGAATATTACTAGCCAAAGCAGGTTGATTTCCTTTAACTGCAATAATATAATTGGCTTCACTTTTCACAATTTGACTTACAATCTTTGTTTGACACCCCATTGCATCAATGGTAATTGTATTACCCTTTATATCTAACAATTCTAATAATGCAGGTATTGCAGTAATTTCATTGCTTTTTTCATTCACTTTCAATTGACCCAGACACAGTTGATTCTCTGATGCAAAGGCAGAAACAATATGAGGGGTTGTTATTCCGTCAAACTTACCGCCCCTCACTGTTTTACCATCAAGAGCTATAACTTCTCCTTTTGTTTTCACACACAAATGATTAATCCAAGAGATAAAACAATCATTGAAATTCTCAGAATCAAGAGCTGAAAAGACTCTTCGCATAGTATCTATCGATGGAATACCAGCATCAAAGTTTCCATACTGCTTAAGCCAGTAATATTGACTTTTACCAAAAATGTGTATGGTCTCCCATTTATCACAGCCACACATTATCCCTGTTATAACCAATAGCAATATGTCGCTCAAAGAATGGTGGTAATTTCCCGCATCTATTCGCCTTGGGTCTTTTAGAGCATAGAAAAAACAGGAAAGTGAATTTGTATTAGAAAACGTGGTTTTTCTATCCATCTTTTTCGAATGAAAAAAACGCTTTTCAAAAATACTACTGATTGAAAATTAAAAAATTAAGAACAAAATAAAGCTAATGGTTTAAATGCTTTTGCCCTGAGGGATAGTGCTTTAGAGAAAATCGACAATTTTTTTGGAGGTATGCCAGAGAAAAGAGGTGTGCGCGGAAAAAAAGTGTGTTAACGGCTACCCCTACGGAATGACGATGCCGGGGCGTTCGTACTCATCAGGATCACAGTACAGGTACGGATTCCAAGGACAAGAAAAGGATGATGAGATAGCTGGAAGCGGAAATAGTTATACAGCAGAGTTTTGGCAATATGATTCTAGACTTGGCAGAAGGTGGAATACTGATCCAATTGTGAAACCTCATGAATCTCCATATGCAACCTTTGCTAATAACCCCATTTGGTTTGTTGATCCATTGGGTAGCGATACTACTATTACTGGAAATCCAGATGAGTTTGATTTTGATTGTTTGAGTTGTGAATTAGAAGATGAAACTGTTACATTTCAGCATGACCCTACGGTTATGAATAGCGGTAATACGATTTGGAACACTACAGATTATCAATATCATGAAGGGAATGATTACTTTGAGCAAGGGTGGTATTCAGAGGATATGCAAGACTACTTAGATCTTGATTATGATAACGGCCAAGTAATGCCAGCTACTAAATGGTATACAATGAACAAAGTCAGGTGGATTGAAGATCCTGAAAATGAAAGGCTTGGCTGGAGAGTAGATACGGAGGGCTATCTCATGGAAGATGAGTATGGTTTCGAACCCGTAGACATTACTGGAATGATTCCAGGTGGAAACGCAGGAAAGGTAGGTAAATACATCACTATGGGAGCAAGAGGCAGTAGGCTCGGAGTGGGATTTAAGACCGTTCAAGTTCTCCAAAAAAGTGTTACAGGTTCAGCGTCATTGAAAAGAATATTACCTTCATGGAAAAAAATAAAAATAGATGTTGATCATATTGTTTCTGGACATACGAGTGTAGGGTCTAGACATACGAGTGTAGGGTCTAGAGCAGCGCAAAGCGGGAAAAAAACAGTGTTTGGAAACCTTAATAGTACTCAAGTTGAAAAGTTAGTCAGAGATGCATATAAAAATGTGAGTAAAAAATTAAGTACACAAGGTAACAGAATAAAGGTGAGAGGAAGTAGTGGAGGATATGACGTTGATATGTGGGTTAACAAAGCAACAAATACAATTGAAACAGCTTACCCTATACGATAAAATAAAACAATGGAGATAGTTATCGAAATATTAGAAGATGATTTTACAGTAAGAAATAATATTATATCTACTATTTACTTATTTTCCAGAGACATATCATTTCCAGAAGAGGATTGGACTGATTTTATTATTATTGTTCTTCATTGGTGGAATCAAGAGTTTTTGCAACAAATCTCCACTGGTTCTGAAACTGGCAAATATGATTTTATGGATGGACCGTTTTATTTCATCCTGAAGGTAGCGGAAAACAATTCAATGAAGTTCTTTGGTATGGAAGAAAGTACTAAAGGAGTTGATACGGTTTTGGAAGTTGATCTCAAAACAGAAGAGTTTTTAAATGCTTTAAAAGAAGCTTCGAACAAGATATTGCTGGCGTGTCATCAAATGAAATATGATTCCCCAGATGTTCAAAATTTAAAAAACAGTTTTAAAAAACTTCAATTATTAGATGAAGGTACTCTGAATAAGTAGGGTGGAAGGTTCTATCTTAAAAAGGAGAATTTCAGACGATTGGAGATGTGCAGATTACAAGGCATTCTCTCCACGCTAACTGAGAGCATTTTTTTATTAAGTTCCGCTCGCTACACACCATAAAAAACATACTCTGCCTACGCTTCTGTTCCGTTCATCCGTAGCTTTCCACGTATGCCATTTTGCTGGTCTACGCTCACAAAATGTCATCCGTTCGCTACTTCGAGTTAGGCGCGCCTGCCAGATCGTTCAGGCTGTCTATTTGGTTTGAAAGCACTACGTGCGGTAAGGTATAGCCAGTGTATTCTACATAACTGTCCTTTCGTGTTCGTACCTCACACTCTCAGTCCAGCACTTTCTCTCAGCTTGCTTTTAGTCGCGCGACACAAGGCTTACGCACTTTTTAGGAATCTAAAGATCTTTAAGCTTTGCGGCTTTAACCATCGCATCAACAGTATAAAAAATATGTTCTTGTTCTTCAACTGGTAAGCTCAGTATGTTGTTGATGCGTTTTACTAATTGAGTATTTTCAGTAAAGGAATACTCTTGATTTTCCCCTAGTAAGTAACCCACTGAAGTGCCCAATACATTTGCTAGTTTTTTAGCAACTTCAATCGAAGGCTTGACTTCATTCCGTTCATACTTACCAATTATCGAGTGATTAGCATTTATGAGTTTAGAAAGCTCATACTGAGATAGATTTTTCTTTTCTCGATATTCTTTAAGGTTTTTACCAAATAAACTCATTATGCAATGATACTAACAAATGGAGGTATTTCAAATATGGTGTCTGGATATCATTTTTTATCATTATACGTTACAATATTCGGCTTTAAAAGAAATAAATACTACTATATGAAATATAATTACGATCATTTATTATATATTTGAACCAAATAAAATCAAATAATGGTGAAATGAAAAAGAAAAACATCAAACTAGACGTATCAAACGTAGAACACATGATCTACAACACAGGTGAATTAGGATTCTCCATATTGGGAGGAATTAAACTGGAAGGTTTAGACCGTATGCGAGCAACACTAAAAGTCTGTGTGGTTAAACGAGATGACAAACGATTTCTGAATAATCCAGAATATGAAGGAGTAGCCGTTCGTCACAGTTTTGATCTATACAATGATATTCAGGTAGAAAAGTTTGTTCGGAAAGTAGCTACTAAACTGGAAGTAGGTCAGACAGTCATTGAGGAGTGTCTTTCAGACATCACCAATCAGTTAGAAGCTTGGAGATTAGGCCAAACAGAAGGTAAAGAACAGGAAAAAACAGAACAGCCATTAGCGGAGAAAGAACGCGAAGAAACTTTGGAGTTTCTAAAAGCTCCTAACCTTCTAGAAAGAATCAATGATCTCATTGGAAAAAGTGGAGTAGTAGGAGAAGAACAGAACAGATTGTTGATGTATCTGATATTTACCTCTAGGAAACGAAAAGAACCCCTTCACATAGTCAGTCTCGGATCATCAGGAACAGGAAAAACCCACCTTCAAGAGAAAATAGCAGAACTACTTCCAGACTATGACAAAATAGAAATCACAAGCCTTTCGGAAAATGCTTTTTATTACTTCGGAGGGCTAAGTTCTAATT
Organism: Flavobacteriales bacterium; assembly: GCA_965224545.1. Classification (GTDB taxonomy): domain Bacteria; phylum Bacteroidota; class Bacteroidia; order Flavobacteriales_D; family Sanyastnellaceae; genus ASP10-05a. The sequence continues at coordinate 932,833 of CBDCZM010000002.1, forward strand.
AGCACAGCATTTTGTTTAAACAGTTCGAAGAGTTGGTATCCCTGATCGGCTAAGAGTACTGCGATTAGCCATTGCTTTATGGTTTGCTTGCTCCCCTGTATTTTATCAGCGTATGCATACCAGTTGAGGTAGTTTTGCAGATACTTAGAGCTTACACCATTAAAGGGGAGTAAGAATTTTCGTAGCTGTGCATGGGTATTGTTCACTTTTTGAAGATGTATGGTCTTATCTTTTTTATCTACATGGTCTTTAGCTAATAGTGCTTTATGTCTTAAAGAGGGTTTTCCCTTTGCATAAGCCTTGTAAGAAGGGTGCTTGTCGGTTATTAAGGTGGCATCATCTGCCAGTCTATGGTCTAGTACTTCTGAAATGTCTTGTTTGCTCAACCGTTTTGTTGCCACAGCTCTCAAGTATTTGCCTCCCTTACGTTCTACTGCTGTAACTACCTGAACTACGGTAATACTGTCTTTCCCTTGATTTCTTTTAAAATCACTCCCTCTCTTTCTCGGTGCTCTATCTAAATCCCTGTTCCCTTTGTTATTTAGGGCTAACTCTAACTCATCACACTCTACTTCATTAGAAAGCTCTACAGGTGCAAACTGTTCCAACGAGCTTAAAATCTTATGACGCCAATCAAAACTTGTCTGAATACAAATTCCCAGTTCCTTGGCAATCTTCTTTATCGGCATTCCCTGTTCCATGCATTTGAGATAAGCTTGCCACTTATTTTTTAGCTTTATCTCATACAAGGGAGTGCCTGGGGTTTCACTGTACCATTTTAAACAATCCTTGCAACTGTACATCGCCACTCCTTTTTGTTGACCTCTGCGATATACACTTGTACTACTACAATGAGGGCAGGGTTTTTTCTCGCGCTTTGATGAAACTTCTTTCGTTGCATCGACTAGAACTTTTCCTTGTAGTTCCTGATCCTGCAATAATTCCTCTAGCAATGCTTCTTGAGTCCCTAACGACAATCGTGAAAACAACTCCTTTATTTCTTTACTACTTACCATAAAACACAATATAACACCTTTATGTTGTGTTAACTAGAACTTAGCCCTTCGGAGTTAATGAGTTGAGGAATAAATTGATCTTGATAGAAGATTTGGACGGACTATCTGGACAGGCTTCAAATGGAGGTGGTGGATTCTTTGCATTAAGAGAACTACAAAGCAAAAAAAGCATCAGCAAAACAGTCGCTCATAAAGATTCAAAGGGAAGAACCAAAACCATACACTTGAAAGTAGAAGGTCCTGTGACTGTGGCGGGATGTACTACTAAAGAAAGTATCTATGAAGATAATGCGAATCGCAGCTTTTTGATCTACATAGACGAAAGCCCTGAACAAGATGAATGCATTATGGATTATCAAAGAAGAAAATCAGCTGGACTGATCAATGAGAAAGAAGAAGAACAAGCAAAGAAGGTACTCCAAAACATTCAGAGGTTATTACTTCATGTAGAGGTGATTAATCCCTACGCTACCCAACTGAAACTACCCAAAGAAGTATTTAAGAGAAGACGAAGCAATGCTCACTACCTTCAATTCATAGAACTGATCACATTTTTCCATCAGTATCAAAGGGAGTTTAAAAAAGATGACAATTCTAATGAAGAGTACATAGAGACTACGGTGGAAGACATCAAACAGGCTAACGAGCTAATCAAACATATTCTGCTCAGAAAAAGTGATGTGCTTACTGGTGCTTGCAGAAACTATTTGGAACGAATAAAGAAGCATTTAATAGGAAGAAAGAACAAAGAATTTACAAACTTAGAACTACGTAAGTCACTTCGAGTAAACCTAAGTAATCAGAAGAGGTACAATCTTCAATTGATCTCATCGGGGATAGTACAAAAGATCAAAGGTGAAAAGGGTAAATCCTATACCTACAGAATAGCCGATAGGAAAGAGTATTTTGAGCTAAAAGCCAGAATAGAAGGGTCGTTGTATGAAGCTTTGGAACAGGCAAAGAAGTTCATAGGTTCAAACCAGTCCAAAACCACAATTGAACCAGTTAATCCAAAGAAAACCAACAAGTAATGTTTGGTGGTTCACAAGTTCATGAAAATGGATGCGCGAAGAAAAAAAACGATGATTTTCCTAAAGAGGAATTAGTGTTTGAGTTGCTTCAAATTTGTAGAGAGTTAGGAGGAAGAATACAAACAGAAAACCCATACAAGTCAACTGTAGAGAAATTCAAACATATCCTCAGTCTAGCAACATATCTACAGCTGAATGAGATGATCCATTGTTTAACAATACTGAATCGATCAGCCAGAGAAAAAGAGAGAGGTATTTACATCAGTACCAGAGAAGATATGGCTAATGGTATGAATATGATTCTACCAGACAAGATCAAGCTAACAGAAAAGGAACTGGAAACTCATAGAAAGCTAAAGCATCATTTTGGAGATGTTCCATTCACTTATTTGGAAGCAGCAGTCAAGCTAAGGTTATCTCACAGTAGTATCAAAAGACAGCTGACCCCATTAAAAGCTTATCAAATGGTAAGAGATTTACCCAGAGAAGGAGGAGAAAGAAGACAAATGCAGATCATAGAATTGAAATCCATCAAACAAGTGCAAAAGCAATCCATGTTTGATCAGATGATGGAAGATTGGGAAGATTTTCAAGGATTTGAAAACGTGAATTACAGGACATAAACTAATCTCGCATATCCTTTTTTTTAGAGTTTAGCCGACATTCCCCACCCTGTTTTGAAAATCGAAATTTCCAACCCGTTTCGCTCAAAATTTAACAAATCAATCTCATCTTGTTAAGCAATTGGTGTTCGAAAGGTGAAAATGAAGTACTCCGTTAGGTCAAAAGAGTGCCAAAAAAGTTAAATTCTCATTTTTTGAAAGGGGGTGGGGAATGTCGGGTTTAGTATTAGAGAAGAGAGAGACAACGGTCTCTCTCTTTTTGTGATTAAAAATCCACGCGCAGTATGCATTCCAAAGAGTAATGCAAAGCGGAAAAACATCCGTCTTCGTTTCTAAATCCTACTCGCTTCCCATTACTCTTTGCAATGGCTTAGATTTATTTTAACCTTTAAAATTGATTGGTTATATCCATGGCTTGATGTGGGATGCCTATGATAATTATTCTTTTTCTCTCTTTCAAGTAAAAAATGATATGTGAGCCAATTGGATAGCTATAGTAGCCCGATTTAATCTCTGGTCTATGAATTCCTAAATTTGGATTTTTAGATAGCCGATTAAGACATTTATCTATCTCTTTAAGATATTTGTTACGTTGAGATTTCCCCCACTTTTTCTGAGTGTATCGACCTATATTCAATAAATCTTTCTTTGCTCTAAGTGAAATTATTGGTTGTAAGCTCATTCTTCAGAATCCAGCTCTTGGATAATTGTATCTATGGAGTAATTATTCATTATTTCTCCTTTGCTTGCTTGTTTTTCTCCTTCAGCTAAATGAATTCTTAGAGCTTCTAGCTTACTATCATACTCTTCCATTTGCCTTAAAGCTTGTCGTATCACTTCGCTTGCAGTGCCATAGCGTCCGCTAGCAATCTTATTTTTTATGTAGATTTCCCAATGATCTCCTAAGCTTAAACTTGTTGACGCCATGTGTTCAAAATTAATAAATATGAATATACTAAATAATACGTAGAATAATAACGATACGTTCGATTAGGAAATTATTAATAGAATCAAAAATCAATTGCTCTGAAAGTGAAGAGAAACAAGCAGAGTTATCAATCAGAGAGAAGTTAGAATCTGTTTTACTTTACTTTTAGAGTAAAATAAGTGAGCGTAAGCCTGTGCTGTAACTCTCCACCGCACAATCCAATCAATTATCAAAAAGAACGCGAACCGCCTGCGAATGGAGGAAAGGGTGCTGGATGCAACTAGCACGATAGTGCTGCATACAGTTATGTGTGTAACACACTAAGCTGACCTTAAAAAACAAATACAACAGATTAGCCCTTTCCGACCCGCAGGTGAGCCATACACAAGTAGCGGTGTATTTTACCCCATCTGCCGACGGCAATTTCACTTAAAAATACAGAGTAGCTACGACTGAGGCGAACGACGGGAGGGCGGTGCAGACTGGCGGAGACTTCCGACAGCAAACCCAGTTAGGGAGAGCCGAAGACCTAGTATCCGTTATACAAGCCGTTCCTCTAGTAAATCTTTCCAGATTATAAATCCTTTTCGTTCGTCTGAATAATCGTGAATTAATCGACTAAAATTTTCAGGATTACTTTGAAGAAAAACTTGTCGTCCATTGTTTCTGATACCATTGAGATCTGAGTCAATTTCTTGCAATTTTTGAGGCAAAACATTTTTGTTTTTGTCAATGTGCCAAATATATGTAGCTTCTTGAGTATCCAAAGTTTCAAGAACTATATGGAATTGTTCTATCCCAGCTAATAAAAAGACAAAGGAAAATGGATTCAAGACAAATCGAAGTTTGAGCGTACTACTGTCGTGATTCATTGCTAAATATCTTAATTGCTGAAAATGTTTAACATTCTCGTTCTGTATAAGAGAATTCAGTAATTCATTCTCAGATTTGTATAATTTAACTCCATTTTTTTCTTGTAGTTGATCTAAACCAAGTATACTTTCAGCTGTCTCTGTTGAGAGTTTTTTACCTAGAATCTCTTTTTTAGTAAAGCGGAATTTTACGCCTTCAATGATTTCTCTATTGATCATTTCCATATCTACAGAAGTGGCTATTTGAGAAACTAATTTACCGTCAGCAATTTCTGCGAATATATTTGCTACAACATTTTTAGACTTTAAAAACTTAGCAAAATAAGGTTTTAGCACATCAAATTCTGGCCTTATTTCATGATTTTCTATTTCGAACTCAAGTTCTATTGAAAGCTTTGATTCTTTGTATTTGAAAATTATGGCTCCATATCGAAAATCCAGTTGGGCGATAGGAATTTTTATCTTTTTATCAATGGTAACAACATTTTTAGATGATTCTTCTATGTTATCTTGTTCATCAAATAGAGATGCTTGTCGGTCAAGGTGTCGGTAGTAAGTATTTCTTTTCAGAAAAAGTTTATTCAAATAATCAATTTTTCGATCGTGGTAATCATATATAACAGGGGTTATTTCCGATCGTTGAACACGACCAATATATTGAATGAGTTTTCCTTTGAAAGAGAATGGATAGACTAAAAAAAGGCAAGAAGCATTTTGTAAGTCTGTTCCCTCTCCAAAAAATTGTCCCGTTGTAATCAGAGCTTGATAATTTCCTTCATTAAGAATCTTCCATTTGGCTTTTCTATTGCTTTCTGAATCTTCCCCACTTAATGTGATGGTTTCAAAAGATTGTTTCAAATATTGATACAACGCATCAATATGCTCTTTCCGTTCAGTAATGATGACTGCCTTTTTTCTTTTATTTAGTTCGTTGCGTATATCATTGAGGATAAGATTATTTCTTGTAGAATCGTGTACGAGTACCTTTGATAAGGTCTCAAATGTGTCGGTTTTAGAGTTGAACGGAATATCTAAGGTTGTTTCTCTTATGTTAATTCTTGCTCTCTTATAATTTTTAATTTCTTCAGGCTTAATATCAGCTATAATTTCTCCTAAATGAATGAAGATTTGCTTTCCACCATTCCCCTTTCTGAAAGGAGTAGCTGTTAATCCATATTGATAATAAGGAGATAGTTTAGCTATGGTTTTTCTAAATGTTTCTGCCGGTATATGATGGCATTCGTCTATGATTACTGTTCCAAATTGTGTGCTCAGATCTTTTATTCCTTGTTTTTCAAATTGCTTCCCTAAGCTTTGAATCATTGCAACGGTAACATTTTTGCCGACTTTAGCTTTGCCTTGACCAATTTTGCCAATTTCATTTTTTGGAATCCCGAGGAATGTCTGAATTCGTTCAATCCATTGTTCTAGTAATTGTTTACGATGTACTATGATTAATGCAGGCTGTCGCTTTTCTGCAATAATTTTTAGTCCTATCACAGTTTTTCCTGAACCAGGAGGTGCTGTAATTACTCCAAATTCTTTTCTAGAGGTAGCTTCAATTGCTTTATTTTGATGTGACCTAAGAGTTAAATTGACAGAAAAGGTTGCAAAGTGAAGTTTCTTCCTCTCGTCAATAAATTCAAAACCGATCTTTTCCTGTTTACAATACCTAATTAACCTTCCTGCAAAACCTCTCGGAATGATAATTTCATTTTCATTTTCTTCGATAAATTTAAAATACCGATCTGTACGCCACGTACTTTTACCTGTTTTCTTTTTAATGAAGTATTCTGAATTTGCAAAGTTGAGTTCACCTTTCAGAAAATCAATTAACTCTGATGTTATTCCTGATCTGTTAAGCCGAATAGAGTTATTAAGAGTTATCTGTAATTTGGTTGAATGAATTTTTCTAGTATCAGAAGAAGGTAGGTCGTTTACTATTAGAGGTTCAAATATTTCATCAAGATGAATGGTTGTAACTTTTTGAATGGAAGATAAAAAATCCCATTGATTTTTGTGTGGTTTTAAATCCTCATCTACAAAGCAACTATTTCCTTGTTCAAATGCAGTTTTGTGAAAAGGGAGCGCAATCAGATTTCCTAGACCTTTTCCAGAAAGGAAGTTCTGATTTGGAAACAAACGATCAAAACTTGAACTTTTATCGAAGACAGAAAAGGTGCCAATATCTTCGAGTATAGAAATTAAAATTTTTCTACTCTTAATCGCTGGGTATGGCTGATCAAAAAATATCCAAACGTGACCACCGTTACCAGACCTTGATCGTTCAAGATAGGCTGGTATACCTTTATTTGAACAGGCATTGATGAATGTCCGACTTTCGTCTTTCCAATTTTGTTTGTCGAAATCGGCAGCAATAAACCAAGAAGTGTTGTCTTTGAGTAATGGATAAATTCCAATTAGTTGCTCGCCATTTAGGTGTTTATTGATCTGCTGGTCTGTAAAAGGAAGATAGGTTTTCTCATGGAATGTTTTAAAAGTACCTCCATTCATTTTGTGAAGTCGATATCTGTATGGATCATAATGGTAAACTGGCATGTATCCACTTTTATTGCCCTTTTGCCAATATGTAGCGAAAACATCTTCTCTACTTTTAAATATCGTTCTAATCAGGTTGGTTTCTCTGTTCATGAGTTCCTGATTTATTCTTAGCAATCTCAATAGCTCTATGCAACTTGTTTTGTAATATTTCTTTTGGTGGGAGAAGGGTTAAATATTCAGCTACTCTTATATTACTTTTATCCAATTGTAATAATTCTATGTGCTCTTCATTTTTTCCACTGCACAAAATCAAGCCTATTGGACTGTTTTCTCCATCAATAGATTCATTTTTTTCAAGGTAACGCAGATACAATTCCATTTGTCCTTTGTATCCAGCTTCAAATTCTCCAATTTTTAGATCTATTGCTACCAATGATTTTAACTTTCGATGAAAAAATAGTAAATCAATGTAGTAATCTCTATTATCAATGGTTATTCGTTTTTGACGTGCCATAAAAGCAAAGTCTGTTCCAAGTTCAGTAATGAATTTTTGAAGTTCTACAAGAATAGAACTTTCTAAATCCTTTTCAGAATAGGAGCCTGATAGTCCTAAAAAATCTAAAAAGTAAGGATCTTTAAAAACTAAATCAGGACTAACTTTCTGGTTTAGGCTTAGTTTAGCTAAATCTTTTTTAATAGTCTCTTCAGGTTTCTTACTTATTGCTGTACGTTCATATAACATTGATTTGATTCTTTCACGGAACGTACGCACACTCCATTTTTCATGAATACATAGTTGTACATAAAAATCACGTTTTAATGGATCCTCAATTGGTATAATTGCTAAAATGTGTGTCCAACTCAATTGTCGTATCATCGATGCGACAATTGATTCATCTGGAAAACAGCTAGCAAACTGCATCATTCTACGTAAATTTTTATCAGAAAAAGATGTTCCATACTCAAAGACTAATTGTCGTGACAGTGAAACGACAATTTGTTTACCATAGGCTCCTCTTTCGTTTTGCAAGGCCTTTTGATTGATCCTTGTTCCAATCTGCCAGTACGTTAGACTCATTGTTGCATTAACTGAGAGTACAATTTTCTGTTTACTATTCTCAATTAGTAACCGAATATCTTTAGCAATATTCTGAATGTTATTTAGCTCTTTGTTCACTTGAATTATTTTTTTGTTGAAACTAGCACCCCCAGCACATCCATATCTAGCACTTTTTCAGTATGAAACAAAGTTTCAATTCTAGATTGTATTTCATTTCCATACCATTTAGAAATGGAGGTATAATTCATTTCTAATTGATCCAATAACCAATTGCTAGTTTTTCCTTGTTCTGCCAAAACTACTTTAATAAGTATGATTGTAAATTTCATTGTTCATGAAAAACGATTATCGCTCAAAGCCAAATGTTTAGTAGGTTTTTCTGCGTCATGGTATGAAATTTAGCACACGCGTATTTTTATTGGTAAATACATCCCCGAATATTGTTGGGTAAGTATACTTATTTTGTTTCAAACAAATATAATGGATACAAGAAACATTATGTCAAAGACTATCATCTGATAGTCTTTTAAGAAGATCATAATAATATATGATTAAAAAAGAATCTATTTTTAAGGCGCTTCAAATATGGGCTGCATCAAATTAGAAATATTAGACAGAGTAAGGGATAGCGACCAAACTAAATCAAAACTTTTATTGGTAAAGGGTCTAGAAAAAGGGTCGACCGAAGTAAAAAAACGCGTAAGTTACTACTCGTACGGCATGACGATGCCGGGGAGGTCCTTCCATAGGGAATCTAGCTATAGATACGGTTTTCAGGGACAGGAAGCTGATAATGAAATCAGAGGAACAGGAAACAGTGTCAACTACAAGTATAGAATGCATGATCCTAGAATCGGTAGGTTCTTTGCAGTTGATCCACTTGCCCCTCAGTATCCTCATAACTCACCATATGCATTTAGTGAGAATAGGGTCGTTGATGGTATTGAATTAGAAGGTCTAGAGGTTAAATTAGTCAGATTGGAAATGGCAAAATATCTCAATGGAGATGTCTACATTAGCAAGGTGCATAGTGTTGAGATAATTGAGGATGCGAATGAAACTATGGTTTTTAATGGCAAGGAAGTTGAAGGAACTAAGACAAGGGTGATTTTTAACTGGGAGGGTGAAACTGAAGAGTATTCATATGATATTTTAGAGCCTAAGAACTATGGAGACGTGGTACGCTCCCTTAGAAAGTTGAAATCATCGGCGAATTATGATTATACCGATAGTGAGAGTATGGCTCAGAAGAAAAAGGACGACGCAAGTTTTGTTGAAAGATTGCCTTGGTGGGATATTATTGGAAGAAATGAGTTAAGGGAAGTGGTAAGACTTAGAGATGAAAAGGCTCCAGATGGAGTTTATGTAAATAGTGGGTTCTACGATGTTGTGGATGTTGCTCCAGAATTATTAGGAGGAAAATTCCTGTTTTTTGGTAAGTATAAAGTACCTAAAAAAGACTTTCATCCAAGTGGAGGAGGAGGAATTAAAGATGATATATTAACTGATGCAGGTGAATTTAGAGCAAAGGTGGGTAATAATCCAGATGTTAAGGTAGATAATGGGAAAATAAGACTAACTGGGACAGCGGATCAATTTAAAGGTAAGACTTTTAATACAGATCTAGATGCAGAAGATTATTTTGGTGATTTTAAATAATTAAAAATCGATGAAAAAAATATCAAAGAGTATTCGAATTCAAGTTGGTACAGACAACTTAAAGGATAAACTGAATGAAATTCTTAATGTTGAGTGTAATGTCGATAGAAAAAATCAATGGGAATATTTAAACATTGAAAATGATTCAGATGATTACTATGACTTTAGCAAAGTCTTCTTTTCAATTTTGGATAAGAAATGGAATCTTTTGTCAGATTTAGGTGTACAAAAGAGTGATGTATCCATTTGGATTATAGTTGAATATAATGGGCAATGTAATTTAGAATTTTCTCCCCGCGAGTTTGAGTTGATTTCAAAAATGGGAATATCAGTATGTATTTCTTGCTGGGAAAATGAAGAATTGGGTATTGTCTCAAATGAGGTCATGTGACAGAAAAAAGGTCATAAATGGAAAAAATGTTTAGTTCCAGAAGCCTAATATAAAAGGGTATATAAACGCTACGCGCCCTTGTATATAAGTCTTCCTCCACACACATTTTTTCCATTTCTATCGCAGACTACTTTTACCCCTTAAGAACCCAAAATGGTCGCTTTGCGATTATGATTTATAAGGGTTAATCGCTGCTAATGTGAGCCGTGCCTTTGGGTCGTGCGTGGCTGCGGAGTTGTCACAGTTTTTAATGGCAATCAGCACAAAAACCCACAGCACAAAAGCTAAAAACAGCGCCAATTCCTTGTGTATTCTACAGGCTCATAAAAACGGCTCTTTCACACAAGCCATCGCAAAACCTTTCTTTTATAAGCCCTCACACTCAACACGGAAGGCAGACACGGGCACAAGGCTTGCGCACTTTTAGAATTATATTTTTTTAAGTTTGGTTGCTGCAATCATAGAGTCTAATGTATAAAGAATATAATCCTGTTCTTTTTCAGAGAAACTCATAACATCATTTATCCTTTTTAACATCGCTGAATCTTTTATGGATTCGCTATCATTCGTTTCACCAACTAAATATCCTACGGTGGTACTAAGTACTTCTGCTATTTTTTTTACTACATCAATGGAAGGCTTAACATCATCTCTTTCATATTTCCCAATCATAGAATGATGGGTATCTATCAATTTTGCTAATTCATTTTGAGAAATTTTCTTCAATTCTCTGCACTCTTTAACTCTTTTTCCGAATGAAGTCATGAATTCAAAAGTACTCAAATATGGCTTCTATGTTGCTTTTGGCATCAATATGCCGCGCTATAATGATGTTTTATGAATTAAACACGCCTTATAATTACTATTTGACAGATATTTTGTGCTACATTTGCTCAAATAGTATCATAAATAATGTAAATAAATACAACATCATGAAAAATAAAAACATCAAACTAGACGTATCGAACGTAGAACACATGACCTACAACACTGGAGAATTAGGATTCTCAGTATTAGGAGGAATCAAGCTAGAAGGTTTAGACCGAATGAGAGCCACATTAAAAGTATTTGTCGTAGGAAGAGACGATAAACGACTTCTGAATAATCCAGAATATGAAGGCTTGGCAGTTCGTCACAGCTTTGATCTATACAATGACATCCAAGTAGAAAAATTTGTGCGAAAAGTGTCTACTAAATTGGAAGTAGGTCAGACAGTCATTGAGGAGTGTCTTTCAGATATCACCAATCAGCTAGAAGCTTGGCGATTAGTACGTCCATTTCCATCAAGGAATGGGTGAATAGTTTCAAATTGATAATGGCTAATTGCTATTTTAATGAGGACAGGAAGCTCCCAGGTTTCTCCATGCCAGAATTTCTCCAAGTCACTGAGGAGATCACCAACTTCATCAGGGTGAGGTGGAATGAAGGTGGCACTTGCGATATTAGCTCCACCGATCCAGTTCTGACTGGTTCTAATGGTTCCAGGCATTTTTTCTTGCCCTCGTACTCCCGACAATAATCTCTCATGCACTTCACGAATTAGTCGGATGGATAAAGGGAGGGTATCCATTCTTTCAATGGCATAGTCAAGTGCTTTAAGATAATTTTGTACTTCCAACCAGTCGTCACGTTTTTCAGGAAGTATTTCTTTTTTCTTTAAAAGAGCCTCATCAATCAGGGTTTTTGTACCCTCAATTCTGGTAGAGTCAGTTGCCTCCTTTACTTTATGCATCTGCACATAGAAACTGATGTCACTTACGTGTGCAGAATAGGCTTTTAATTCACTAATGGCTCTGTCAGCCTCAGAAAGTAGCGAGATAACTTGATCACTTTTCCACTCAAAAGGAGTAGATAGCAACGATGGGCTAAAGCTCTTGTATTTGAATTGTTGTATGTATTTCCCCGAATTGTATTCCATAACTAACTTAAATTACTTGTAAATATATTTTAAGTTTAGCATTTAAGTTAAAATATAGCAAGCCATATTTTAACTTACTGATCCATTTCCCTCTCCTTCAAAAACGCATCAATCATCTGCTCTAGCATCATTTTTTTAAGTGTATCAAGCTCCTCCATTTTAGCCAGTTTCTCCCGCAGGGTATATTCAGACACCCTATTCGGTTGAAGTAATTCATAAGTCTTGACTCCAAAGGCAAAGGCGATTTTCTCCACGCTGTCAATGGTCAACCCACGCCCTCCACTTTCAAGACGTGAGATATAGCTGGGGTCAACACCAGCTTCTTCAGCGAGTTTTGTTTTGTTCCATCCTCGTTCCAAACGCAGTCGCTTGGTGTTTTCAATGATAATGTCAATAGTGTTTTTCATGTGTATTCGGCATAAATATATTACGAATTTGGCACAAAGTACAACTTAAATGCAATAAATCGCATAAAAACATGTACATTTGTCATGTAAACAATAAAACTATGCCAGATACTCATTTTTCTTTCTCTGAAAGTAATCCGGATTGCTTGATTCTCTCAGGTAGGGAGTTGTCTCTACAACAGAAACAACTAATCCTTTTGAATCTACACTAGAAAAGTTCCAGCATGTATTGAGTGTTAGTACATACATTCAATTGCACGAGGTAATTCACAGTCTCACGCTTCTGAATAGCTCAAGTAGAGAGAAGGTCAACAAAAGATATCAGAGTACCAGAGAAGATGTAGTGAATGGATTAAGCTTAGTGTTACCCGATCAAATCAAACTGAGCGAAAAAGAAATAGAGGTAGCTGATCAATTAGAATCTCACTTTGGAGAAGAACCCTTTACCTATCTGCAAGCTTGTTTTAAGCTTCGAAAAGCCCACAGTACGATGAAACGATTATTGATGCCTTTGAAAGCCTATAGAATAATCAGAGATATTCCCAGAGCGAGTAACGAAAGACGAGAAATGGTAGTTACTAAAATCAGATCAAAAGCACTATTAGAGAAGGAATCCATTTTTGAAGAGATGATGAAAGATTGGGAAGACTTTCAAGGCTTTACAGATTTAACATACAGGACATAAACTAATCTCGCATATCCTTTTTTTTAGAGTTTAGTATTAGAGAAGAGAGAAACAACGGTTTCTCTTTTTTTATGATTAAAAATCCACGCGCACTGTGCATTACAAAGAGTAATGCAAAGCGGAAAAACATTCGTCTTTGTTTGAAAATCCTACTCGCTTCCCATTACTCTTTGTAATGTTTTATATTTTGACTGCAAAGAATGAAAATCAATTGCTCTGAAAGTGAAGTGAAACAAGCAGAGTCATGAATCAGAGACAAATCACTATCTGTTTTACTTTGCTTTTAGAGCAAAACAAGTGCGCGTGGACTATAAATAGTATGGGTAAATAGAAGGCCTAAAGTTATTTTAACCATTGGTCGGCATTTTGGGACCGTATAATACTCATTATCTCTACGGTATCTTTTTTTATTTGATAATAAATACTCTCTTCTCCACAAGGGCATCTATGATACCCTTTTCTAATATGATCTACTCGAGGGTAAAGTAATGGATCAATTGCAATTTTTTCAAACTGATCGAACAGTTTTAAGAAGTATTTATCAGCTTGGATTACTCCATGTTGAGAAACACCATATTGGTAGATTGCTTTTAAGTCTGATTTAGCGAGATCGCTTAGACGATAGTTATTCATCTATTCCAAGTTCATCTTTAAATTCTCTGAGAATCTCTTCCTTGCTTTGACTTGTAAAGCCACTTTTTTCGGCTTTGATAAGTTTAGCTCTGATGGATTCATTGTAAAGTTCCTGTTTTCTCGCTTGACGAATCAAGTCATTAATAATCTCACTTTTTGAGCTGTATTCATGGCTTTGTACCTGCGAATTTAACCAAGTATCATTTGGCTCAGTGAATGTAATACTTTGTCTAGGCATGTTATTCAGCATTTGGTGCGAATATGATTCAAATATACATCATATACGTAAAAACGACAAGTAGGTTAGAATTAGTATGAGTAAATGATATTGAGAGTAAACTCTTGTAAGTAGATATAACTCGCTAGTGTACAATCCTTCTTTTTTTATGCGAACCGCCTGCGAATGGAGGAAAGGGTGCTGGATGCAGCTAGGGCAATCGCCCTGCATACAGTTATGTGTGAAACACACTAGAGCTAGTTCTAAAAAAACAACTCGCAGCTATAGCCCTTTCCGACTCAAAGGTGAGCCCATCACTAGTAGCGGTGGATTTTTAACCTTTCTGCCAAAGGCAATCAATCTAGAAAAAAATACAGAGTAGCTACGACTGAGGTGAACGACGGGAGGGCGGTGCAGACTGGCGGAAACTTCCGACAGCAAACCCAGCGAGAGAGAGCCGAAGACCACAATTCCGAGGACCAAAACTCGCTTTTTTATTGCTTTAATTACCATAATTCAGTTTGTCTAGTTCAGAATATCCAATACCATCAAAACTAAATGATGTTAATGTAATGACAGTCATGGTTTTATCTTTCATTTGTTCTTCTTCAAAAAGCATTTTCATATTTTTGACATTAGCAGTACCTGAAACAGTCGTTGGATTAGACAAATCCAAAGTCCCTGAAACATTACTATCAGGAAGTCGCTTACCACCTGCTATTAGCAATTGATACATTGCTGTCATTTTGCCACCATCTTTTTTAGGTTGTTTTAAATGGCTAAGTTCTAGTTAACACAACATAAAGGTGTTATATTGTGTTTTATGGTAAGTAGTAAAGAAATAAAGGAGTTGTTTTCACGATTGTCGTTAGGGACTCAAGAAGCATTGCTAGAGGAATTATTGCAGGATCAGGAACTACAAGGAAAAGTTCTAGTCGATGCAACGAAAGAAGTTTCATCAAAGCGCGAGAAAAAACCCTGCCCTCATTGTAGTAGTACAAGTGTATATCGCAGAGGTCAACAAAAAGGAGTGGCGATGTACAGTTGCAAGGATTGTTTAAAATGGTACAGTGAAACCCCAGGCACTCCCTTGTATGAGATAAAGCTAAAAAATAAGTGGCAAGCTTATCTCAAATGCATGGAACAGGGAATGCCGATAAAGAAGATTGCCAAGGAACTGGGAATTTGTATTCAGACAAGTTTTGATTGGCGTCATAAGATTTTAAGCTCGTTGGAACAGTTTGCACCTGTAGAGCTTTCTAATGAAGTAGAGTGTGATGAGTTAGAGTTAGCCCTAAATAACAAAGGGAACAGGGATTTAGATAGAGCACCGAGAAAGAGAGGGAGTGATTTTAAAAGAAATCAAGGGAAAGACAGTATTACCGTAGTTCAGGTAGTTACAGCAGTAGAACGTAAGGGAGGCAAATACTTGAGAGCTGTGGCAACAAAACGGTTGAGCAAACAAGACATTTCAGAAGTACTAGACCATAGACTGGCAGATGATGCCACCTTAATAACCGACAAGCACCCTTCTTACAAGGCTTATGCAAAGGGAAAACCCTCTTTAAGACATAAAGCACTATTAGCTAAAGACCATGTAGATAAAAAAGATAAGACCATACATCTTCAAAAAGTGAACAATACCCATGCACAGCTACGAAAATTCTTACTCCCCTTTAATGGTGTAAGCTCTAAGTATCTGCAAAACTACCTCAACTGGTATGCATACGCTGATAAAATACAGGGGAGCAAGCAAACCATAAAGCAATGGCTAATCGCAGTACTCTTAGCCGATCAGGGATACCAACTCTTCGAACTGTTTAAACAAAATGCTGTGCTAATTAGAACTTAGCCTTTTAAATGAATTGATACCTTTTCTAATTGATAAGTATCTCCATCATAAAATAGCTGAACCGTTTCTTTACCTTTATCAAGTTGTTTGGTAAAGGTAATTATGGCGGTACGCTTTTTTGTTTTTTTATGCCTACTAACTATACCAGAAGCTTTTGTATAGCTCCAATCTTCACCATTTATTTTACATAAATAGGTTGTATTAGCATTTGATTTAACTTCTACTGATTTACTTTCTTGTGTGTCTTCAACCTTGTTGTTATTATCTTTAGTCTTTTCGGTCGACTCTTTACAGGAAGTTATAGCGAAAAGAAGTAGAAATATTAGTAGTAATTGTTGTAAATTCTTCATGATTTTATTATAATGTCTATTGTAGGGCGTTTTTATTCTTTGTTTTCAAATGTAGGTATGTCAACTCTATCAATACAAATGGCAGCATCAAACCTTTCTGAAGGTGTAAAATATACAATCCCTCCACTTTCAATTTCAAAAGCAGTCAATTCATTATTAACCCAGTTGTTTGCATTTTTATTCTCAAACTTTTGAAATGTGTATTTCAAGTTATCTCGCTTCATTTTATATTCGATAGATGTTGAATCTGAGTTTTCAAAATTTATTGATTCCTTTGTCCAATGCTGATAGCCTTTTCCTTGATATGCGAACAAACCAATGGAAAAATACTTGTTTCCAAATACATCTTTTAGGTGCTGTCCCATCCATTTGGTTTCTTGTTGGTTTGCTTTTCCTTTTTGAATATGTCCGTTGTGCCCCCAGATAATTATTTTTTTGTTTGAGTATAAATTCTCAACCATCCATTTCAGGTTTTCGGACATAAACTTATCTCTTAGGACAAATGCTTGATGAATATTGTCACTTGTAAACTTATTGGCATAGTAATAATTTACAGATTGATAAAGTATATCTAGATTTCTTAGAATTATTTTATAATCTAATTCACTCCATTTCATGGTCTCTTGCAATGAGGAGGAGTTGTGTTCTACAGCTTTCCTTATCGTACTTAGCGTATTTAGGTATCGATCTTTGTAATTGGAGAAATTAGTGGAGTCAGCTTCAAATGACGCTTGAAACATTTTAGAATAGTATGCAAACTCTTCTTTGACATCAATATCTAACTTTAATTGACGACAAACAGAGTCGATAGTTGACCGGAAATATTTCCCAGATAATTGAGTGTCGAATCCTGCGTAAAATAGTGGATTATCAGATTCTGATTTTTCCTTTATGTAGTTAAATAAAGGAGCAACTTCAGTACAGCTAAAGTTTCCATAAATAGTTTTTTTTCTCAATTCTGATGGATTCAAATTACTTATATCATTCCATGCCAAGTGTATGTCACCCATACCTGCTTCCAATACCAAAACTTCAAATCCCAACTCATTGTGCAGATATTGGACAACTTTAGATTTCAATGAATAAAACTCACCGATCCCATGTGAACTCTCCCCAAGTGAGACAATCGTTTTATCCTTCACCCATTCTTTAATTATCTCAAAATCAATTTCGTTGGAGGAGTGTAATTTATTTGTTTTAACTTCTAAGGATTTTGTTTTATCCATCTGCTTAATTCTACACCCAGCTAAAGTGCAAACGAGTAGTACTGTTACTATTTTATTTATGCTCATTATTTGTGTTTTTCTTAATGCCCCACAACAGGGGGTAACGCACATATGTTTGATATCCCCCAAATAGAGGGATAAAGATAACGGATAGAAAATAATGGAATTCGAGTATTTTTAAGATTCTTTATAAATGGGTTGCATTAAACTAGAAATATTAGAACAAGCAAGGGATGAGACCTTAGAGAAAAGTCATCTTAAAGTAGTAAAGGGTTTAAAATCAGTTGAAAAAAATGAAAAAACTCGCATAAGTTACTTATCCTACGGCATGACGATGCCGAGACGATCATACTCATCAGGATCACAGTACAGGTTCGGCTTTCAAGGACAAGAAGCTGATGATGAGATTAAAGGAACAGGAAATAGTTGGAATTATAAATACAGAATGCATGATGCCAGAATTGGTAGGTTCTTTGCTACTGATCCATTAGAACCTATTTATTCTTATAATTCACCATACGCGTTTAGTGAAAATCAAGTAATTGCCTATGTTGAGTTGGAAGGTCTAGAAAAGGTTCGTACGATTACTTTAGGTCGTGTAAGTGTGCCAGCGCTTAGACCATCCATAAGACCTTCTGTTAGACCTGGCACTATTCCTAGAAGAACTACTTATATAGCGCCAAAAAATTTGAGATATGTTACTACCATCCATGGGAAAGTAGCAGTACAGAAAGGTGCTAAGATCCAGTTTAGGTTTGAAGGCCAAAACTATGAGGTTTATGGTCCTGATTATGATCAAGATGGTCGCCCAGATTTGTTAAATGGAGATGTAGGCAAGTATAACGAGTATCAAGATCACAATGCCGAACTTGCAGAACCCATGAGAATAAATATGTCTCTTAGGGATCCCTCTGAAATGGAGAATTGGGAGTTGGAGGCAGCTATGTCAAGAATTGCCAATGGTACGGAAAGCATTGAAGATCGTAACTTGCAAGATGAATTTAACAAAAGGTTAGCAAGTGGTCAGCTAAACTCCGCAACATATCCTGCTGTTTCGGTTTCTAATCTCTCTTTTGGAAAGAATTTTGAAAAGAAGGTCCGAAAACATATAAATCAAGTCAGAAATAGACTAGGGACAAAAGAAGAAATTCCAAGTCCAGGAAAAGGAGGAGCAGAAAAAGTCCAGCAGATTATTCAAGATAGAATCTCTCAAGGAGGGGGGTACGCAGGCAGATATGCAGGCGAGAAGGTTACTTTTTTCGAAGAAGGTAAAGTGGTTTATGTAGTTAGAGAAAATGGCGAATTTTGGACTATATTGAACAACACAAAAAGTAAAGAAGATGAATAAAGAAGAAAAAATAGAATCGTGGAAAAGTCCAAAATGGCATAAGGACTTTGGAAATCCTACTCTTGAATTATCATTGCTTAAAAAAATCAGTTTGGAAATATTAAGTTTAGAATCTGCGTACGATTTTGAACTTGATTGTTATGAAGAAGGATATATGAATGTTAATGTTTCAGTGGATGATCGAACCTTTGTCGAAATTCATGTTGCAGAAGTCGATATTAATAAAGTGGGACTATTCTTTGAAGATGGTAGAGAAATTTACGTCAATGATGTAAAGGATATTGCAACTCATTTCAGAGTGGAGTCCTAAGTCTTGGTAGTGTCTCAAACGAGGTCATAAGGTTCTATCTGAAAAAGGAGAATTATAGACGATTGGAGATGGGTCAGATTATAAGACAGTCGAACAATGATTCCTCCAATTAATTTTAAAAAGTGGATTAAGGACAACAGACATCTTCTTAAGCCACCAGTTGGAAACCAGGTAGTGTATCAAGACACTGATTTTATAGTTATGGTTGTGGGTGGTCCCAATGCCAGAAAGGATTTCCATTATAATGAAGGTGAAGAATTCTTTTACCAAATTGAAGGTAACATGCAACTTCCAATTATAGAAAATGGTAAACTCCACATAGTAGATATTAAAGAAGGTGAGATTTTTTTATTACCTCCCAGAGTACCGCATTCGCCACAAAGGGGACCTAACACGGTTGGTTTAGTCATCGAACGAATGCGTGGAAAAGAAGAAATGGATGCCTGCATGTGGTTTTGCGAAAATTGCAATGAAGAGTTACACCGAGCTGAATTTCATTTGACTGATATCGTGGAACAGCTGCCAGAATTATTGCAACGCTACTATGAGAATAATAACCTGACCACATGTAACCAATGTGGCGTACAAATGCAGGAACCTCAAGTAAAGCAGTATCTATGAAAACAGCAACAATTGTTGGAGCCGGTCTCGTAGGCTCACTTTGGTCAGTTTACCTTTCCAAGGCAGGCTACAAGGTTACCATTGTAGAGATGCGCGGTGATCTCAGGAAAGCGGATATATCCGCTGGAAAGTCAATCAATTTAGCGCTATCTGAACGAGGATGGAAAGCTCTTAGAACCGTTGGAATTGAAAAAGAAATTGAATCAATTGCATTGCCGATGTATGGTAGAACAATGCATGATACCACTGGGAATCTCACTTATCAGCCCTATGGACAGAAAGATCAAGCCATCTATTCGGTTTCAAGAGCTGGAATTAACTGTAAAATGATGGACATAGCTGAGCAATATGGAAATGCTCAAATTCTCTATCACCAAAAATGCATTGATGCTGATTTAGACAATGGGATCGTACATCTTCAAAATATCAAAACGGGAGAAATGACATCCATTCAATCAGATGTTGTCTTTGCTGCTGATGGTGCTTTTTCTGCGGTAAGGCACAATGCTTTCCAAAAACTCAACCGTTTTCAGTACAGCCAGAACTATATTGAAGATGGCTATCGAGAAATTTTGCTCCCAGCCAATGAGGATGGCTCATATAAGCTGGATATTAACACACTTCATATATGGCCGCGTGGATTGTTCATGCTTATCGCTTTACCAAACGATGACGGTTCATTTACTTGTACACTATTTATGCCACATGAGCAGCATGAATTTGCTTTTGATAAGTTAAATTCGAAAGAGCAGGTAGATCGGTTTTTCAAATCGACATTCCCGGATTTTTACTCCCTGATGCCCACCATTTCAGATGTATGGGACGATCATCCTCTTTCCTCTCTGGCCATTATTAGATGCTATCCCTGGACATATGGAAAAGCTGCACTTATGGGAGATGCGGCTCATGCCACAGTTCCTTTTTATGGACAAGGGATGAATTGCGGTTTTGAAGATTGCACTGCCATGTGGGATTTAATGCAAAAACATAACGAAAACTGGCCTATTGTTTTTAAAGCATATGAGGAGTTAAGAAAACCAGAAGGAGATGCGGTGCAAGATTTATCGATAGACAATTACTATGTAATGCGAGATTACGTAGCTGACCCTAAATTCCTTCTACAAAAGAAATTTGAACGAAGAATAGAGCAACTCTATCCTCAAAGCTATATACCACTTTACTCTCAGGTATCTTTTACCAACTTACCATATTCTTTAGCTCTAAAAAAAGGAAAAGAACAAGATGCAAGAATCAAGACTATCATGGCAGAAAACGACATTGAACGGTTATTCGAAATCGGTGAAATTGATCAACTTATTCATCGCATCTTTCGTCAGGAGAAACAAACAGAATAGAAGGTCAGCTGAATAAAAAATATTTAGTTCCAGAAGGCACATATAAAAGCCTATACAGAGCTCCTTTCAGTCGGGCTTGTATATGTGCCGAGCACACACCACGTCAAACCGTAACGTGGGGGTTCGAATAATGGGACAAACGATTTTGAAGGTGGTTGAATGATTTTCGGATCATCCAACGGCCTTTTTTATTTGTCAGCCATTACTCAAAGGAGTAATTAGCGTGAATAATGTTTAAGCGACCATAAAGAGCAGAACTCAAAATTCTAATTTACTGATACAGTGTTGCTTTTCTTTTCGAGTGAAAGCATCCAATGATTTAATACCGAATAACGGTTTTGAATTACTCCCTTTCTGTTAATCAGAATATTGGCAAGTCTAATATAAATTAATTTTTATGGGACTGGATTGATTTGATGATGTCTTAAATAAAATGATGAATTTAGAACAAGTAGTGGCTCTAGTTTAGGTTTGCGTTGAAATTATCATTTCATACCTACTCGATATAGTAGCGAACCTTTGATAGGCATGCACATCCTGTACAGACATTTGTGCAAAGTCTTTGAGGAACTGCTTACTATCTTTCAAGGTTTCTTTGATCCTAAACCAATTGAGGTACTGCTGTAGATATTTGGTTGATACGCCCCAGAATTTATTGTCAATCCATTTCTTTAACCTATGATGTGTCGAGTTGACATGTTGGATATGGTAAACCCCATCTTTGACACGTTGTTTCAAATCAGAGCGTAATGGGTGGTGTTCCAGATGATTATCAATAGCAAATCCCTTATAACTTACATGAGAATCAGTACATAAAACTGTTTGTTCTGTGAGCCTTTCTCCAATGGCATTTTCTATATCCACCTTTTTCAGTCGACCTACTGTGGCTACAGTTAAATCGACTTGTTCTTTACGATCTTGGGTTACAATAACTGCGACATGTTCATCATTAACACCTTTTTTTGAAGACTTCCCTCCACGTTTTCTTGGCTTTGTCCCCTGCTTTTCCTTTCCTTTTTCTGAACGCAAGAAAAAGGTTTCATCACTTTCAGTTATTCCGCTAAATCCACCTTTTTCAGATTGTTCTATGGATGAAAGTATCTTATGACGCCAATCAAAAGCAGTCTTTTTATTAATCCCCAACCCCTCTTTGATCTTGTCAAGGCTCTTCTCTTCAAGCATAAGCTTTAGATAGGCATCTATTTTATCCTTTCGGTGAAGCCCATCCATCCATGTGCCTGAGTATTCAGTAAAACTACGGTTACAGGACTTGCATTTGTAACGGTGGGCTCCCTTATCCTTTCCGAATTTTACATATTTAGCATGACCACAGTGAGCGCAACAACCCTGCTTGTTGTCCAGAATTTTTCTTCGAACTTCTTGACACTTGGGGACTGAAAGACCTAATTGACCAACTTGTTGTAATTCCTCTATCAGTACGTGACGCTCGCTAACTGACAAACCTGAGAAGTACGATATTATTGCCTCTTTTTTCATAAGCGAAAGATACAAATAATAGCTAATCTAAACTAGAGCCCAAGTAGTTAATAATATGCTGTTTCACAGCGAATTATAAATAGAAGGTTAGAGTAGAGAGGAAATAATGGTCACCTTCACTATTTTTAATGCACTAATTGAGCTAATACTATAACTTGGATTAAACCTATGAGAATAATTTTAAGAATATTGACAATCGTTTTTGTTTTCATGAGTTTTGGAGGAGTCTTAGAAACTCATAGGATATTCTTTTCTGATGCTCCAGATATAGTAAGAAACAGAAGCGGATTGATTCCTATGTCTATCATTATGACATTGATTTTTTTGTCTTTGACTATTTGGTTTTGGATACTAAGTATAAAAGCAAGAAGAAAACATAGAAAAAAGAAGGAGTCCAAGAGAGAATTAGAGTCAATAATAGATGGACAGTTATAATCTAAAGCAACATTAAAAGAATGAAATGGAATAGAATAATTCTGATAGTATGCTTAATGTGGGCACAGATAGTTTTGGGTCAGGATGAGCTATCGTGTGAAGAAATATTAAATGAGAAGATTTTTTCTGATTTGGATAACCCAACTCAAAAAGTAGATGAAACCATGGCTAAGTTGAAGAGTGCCATGATTCGTTGCAGTGATCTTGATAGCATTGATATTCAGATTTTATATAGTCCACCAATGGTTGGAGCTATACTTGGTCAAATGAAACCAGATTTGGATATGAGGTATGTGGCACTTATCAATAAATGTTATGAGATTACAAAGAGTCCGGGTTATGAAACCTTAAAGAATACAATTATTAATTCCAATACATTAGACCGTATGCTGGTGAACACTAAAAACTGGCAAAAGGCCGATTCTATTATGTCTTTAATGCATATAGATGAAGAGATTATTAGTGCCGTAAAAGAGCATTCACAAAACGGAATAGATGAAGGTGAAACCTATTTGAGCATTCTACACAACAAAGTAGAAGAGATGACTGAAGAGCCCGAATTAGAGCAAATTGAAGATCCTTTTTTCAAGACAGAAAAGAATAATGTTTTCTCTAGTTATGATGAGGCTTTGGCAAAAGCACTTAAATTGAACAAGCCACTGCTTATTTATTTTACTGGTTGGACCTGTATCAACTGTAGAAGAATGGAAGAAGAAGTTTTTGGGAATAAAGAGATCAGTTCTTACATGTCAGAGAATTTCATCTTACTTATGTTATATGCAGATGATCGAAGCCCACTGCCAGAAGACGAGATTTATACTTCTGAAAAAACAGGAAAACGAATCGATACCGTAGGAAAGAGAAATGCAGAATTGGAGATGACAAAGTTCAATAAGAACTGGCAACCTTTTATTGTATTGGTGGATGCCAATGAGAGCATAATTCTAGAGTCAGGATATGAACGAAATAAAGATGTATTCATGGAGTTTCTAAAGAAAGGAATAAAATGAACTTCGTGTGCCAAAACCAAAAAAAGGATAGCTAAGAGCTATCCTTTCTAAAAACCCGTTCAACGTTTCAAGGGGAAAAATTAATTTTTTTAGATTCTGTAAGCATCTGGTGACCGCCGCGAGAAATAGATATTAAAAGTCTCACACGTAACAGAAGCCGCCAAACTAGCTAGTATTTGTCCGATTTGTCTGTAGGAATATTCCTAAATAGAAACAGAAAAACACCCCAATCTGAAGGGTGAAATTTTTTGCTGTAACCATCACCAAATTAGGTGATTGAAACTCAGTTGCCAATCACAAGAATTGCATTCATTTACAACCCTTCTGTACAAAACCTCATCAATAATAAAAAAATGGATGATGACTTTAAAACAGATGATTGCATTTGCTTTTCTTGCTGCGCCTTTATTTCTTACTGCTCAAAAAACTGTTGGTCTCAAGGGTGGTTTCACAAGAGCCTGGCAAAATTATGGTCCAGCTGTAGAGCTTCCAGACAATGCTGAAGTTGAAGTTTCGGGGGTGAATTTTTCTTTGATGTATTACCGGAAGTTGGCAGGGAGGTTTACTATAGGGGTAGAGCCAGGATACATTCAAAGAGGGGCAGCCTGTGAACCAGGATTCTTTTTTCCTGAAATTCCCGATGCGAATGTTGGAGACATTTCAGACTCTTTTGATGGAGACACCAAGTTATTTTTAGATTATGTTGAGTTGCCATTAATGGTATCCTTAAACATTCCAATAGCAAATGATAAAATGGCGCTTATTGGAAAAACCGGTTATGGATTTTCCTATTTAATTTCCGCTAAAAGAGAAGTCATTGAACTTGGAAATGACAATGGTCAGATGGATAAATTATCTTTTGGCAAGAGTTCCAGAATGAATCGAGTCGATCATGGGGCATATGGAGCTCTATGCATTTCCTATAAGTTGAGCGATTTACATATTCTGGCAGAGGTTACTCATTACCGAGCAATAATCCATGCAGAACGGTTCAATTTTTCGAGAAATAGAAGTGCTAGTTTTAACCTTGGCGTATACTGGAGTTTATAAGCAAAAATACTCATATGGTATAAAA
This sequence comes from Flavobacteriales bacterium, assembly GCA_965224545.1. Lineage (GTDB taxonomy): Bacteria > Bacteroidota > Bacteroidia > Flavobacteriales_D > Sanyastnellaceae > ASP10-05a. Next base: position 957,854 of record CBDCZM010000002.1, read on the forward strand.
AACAAGTGGCTGTCGGGAAGACAGCCACTTGGGTATTCTCTATTTTTTTCTCTGTCCTGGTAGTCGTTTTGACATTAGTTTCATAGCATTCCCAAGGTCACATTCCTTTACTTCTGGGATGATGTCTCGAAGTCTTCGAGCGTCCAGCTTAGATCTTTTGTTCCCTTTCTGTTCCAGTACTTCTATGAATGGATAGGCATCCTTTAGAATTTCATCTGTAATAACGCTATTGCTATTATTGATCAGATTAGATGCATTCTTTACCAGATTAATCGCACAATGTCTCAATTGTTTATCTCTTAAAATGGCATGTACCAGATATCTATTATTTCTCTGAAGAATATTTCCCCATTCCGCCAGTTCAGGATTCTTTCTAAATGCTCCATTTCTAAATTTTCGGATTGATTTTAGGTCTATGGATTGGTTATTTGAGGTGGCCATAAGGCTAGTTAATTCCACAGTACATGTTGGACTTGCTGTAATATTTCCACGAATCTCCCAATCTCCTTCATTTTGCCATCTCTTACTAAACGAAATATTTCCATCGTCTTCTAAAGTGTCATGATCAAAGAAAAATACTTTTGATCCAATAGTGTCGTCTTTATTAAGCCAACTCCAGATATTCTCGAAGAAATTCTGTTGGTCTTGAATGGCGCCAGAAATGGCCGACTTGATATCTCCTTCAAAATCTTCTAAATCTTCATCAGAGACGTTAGGATTGGAAAAAGAACGTGTAGCTATGATTTGATTAATGGCATTTTCCACAGCATTATTTAATGCGTTATGTCCAGCTTCTGCACCATCATCGCTAACATTATCCTCTTCCATCAAAATACACACAACTCCAATAACTCCTCCCAATGGATCTACTAAGGAGGATAATGAATCAGGAACTGGGATTGGCTCCAACATAGTGTTCCACTCTCCTATATCCGATGGAATAGATACTGTATCACCGTCATCCACAGAACTAACATCAAGATTTCCATGACTTCCAGGTGTAGTATGCAATGTGCCGTTTCCATCTAAGGTTAATGCTTCTGTTAATGACACCGTGCTTCCATCAATCTTAAAGAAGACAGTCCATAAATAAGGTTCGGCATTGCCAAGACCATCTCCCTCTCCTCTGCAAATAATTTCATTCAGCTTTACAGAGATACTCAGTTTTTTTCTCATAATTTAATTTTTTGATTTTATCTATTTGTTAATGACAGCATGAGCAATAAAGTAACCCAATGCATGGCGTTTTATAATGAGACATGGTACTGGTGCGCGATTAAAAAGCCGTTTTTAACCTTAATATCAAGACTTTGCTGGCTGTTTTTCGGGAGGACTTTAAACAAGCTCATTAAGAGTAGCTAACCTTTATTATGATTATATAAAGCAAATTACTGTAGCTTTACTTCAGGAGAAGGGGGTTATTGGTAAGTGATCCACGATCAAGATTGATCTGATTTTTTGAGGTGTGGAAAATTGAAAAAGAGAGAGCCAACCAGATTAAGTATTAATGAACTAAGGAGATGATTGATTTTAAAAGATATTTCATAACACTTATGCTATTTGGAATAGCATATTCTTGTGCTTTTTGTCAGGTGGCTTATCAAGACAAGGATCAGGTGTTTCTAGAGATCTATAAGCATATAAAAGCATCAGAGTCTAATGGTATAGCCAGAGATTATTTCAAGATTGCTGATGCCCAGATGTTTTATGAAAAGACCAAGACCCATTGTAATGGAGTGGTGGTCGATAGAGGTTATCTCGCCTCCAGCGAACTGGTAGAAGGCATGAAACGAGTGTGTGATCATGCATATAAGATGCTCTCCGAATGGGAGATCAGTGAGATTAATCCAGGCATTCTAGGTCTGTATCAGCCAAGTGGTTGGACAGGAATTGCTCAAGCCATCGGTTCTTCTTATGAGATGAAATACAATGGATATTTGATCCTTGCAGATGAGGTAGGAAAGTCAAATATGTCTACGGTCTTCCATGAGGCCATCCACTGTTTCGCTGAAGCCACTGGTCGAACAGACCTTGATGAAGACAAATACGATGGCCCAGGTTTTTACTCCGACACCTTTCTTAAAATCATCAAAAAGCTTTCAAGCAATGAGAAACATCTGCAGGACATTACGACTGAATTGTCCATGGGGCATGATCAAAGTGTTGAGTTAAAGTTGTTTTGGAGTCGCCATGAAAATGCTAGAAAGGATTTCTTCAAACGAACGGATGTAACAACGTTTGGAATACCGTTAGAAAAAGTAATGCAAGTCAGTGGTGATTTACATAAGGTCATGGGTGGAATGGCTGATTGGGATGGATACGAAGGCCACATTAATAGATTGATCGATGAAGCAGGGGAGCGGGGTAAACTTGCCTCCAAGACTGAGCCGATAATATTGAAAGGTGAAGAGTTGAAGATCAGTTCAATACAGTGCCCCGTTTTTTCAAATAGCTACGAGTTACGTTCCAGTCAATCCTTTGGCGAAGAGGTAAAGCTACCGGGCCAAGTAGATGTATATGGTACATTGAATAAAACGCACTCAGCCAGCTGTAAATATGCGGTAAGAGGGCGTGAATTTCTTTCTTTTAGTATTGAAGTACATTGGATGGAATCAAGCGACGGTCTTCACAACTGGTGTAATCGAGAGGTAGGAAACTCCAGTTTTTCTACCAAGTACAACGATGTCTGGAGAGGACCCTATACTCCGATCTTCCCTTTTGGAGTTACTGCTGATCAGATTTATGCCCACCAAGAGGTTATAGCTAAGATTGTAATCACTCAATATGAGAAAGGGTTTATTCGAAGCTATCTAGGTTGGTCAGAGATAATCGAGCATTTTGAAGATCTTTTTAATCAAGTGACACCTCATGCCTTGCCCTGCGAAAAGAAAGAATAAAACACTTCTTCTCAAAGATCTGATGACACAGTTTTTTACCAAAACTCCGATCTTATTTTTCAGTGAGCGTGGCAAATCAAGTTCTTGACTTGAGAATTGATCTATAGAAAGGCCTTTCTTCTATGTAATTTGCTAAAGAACACATCTTGTACTCTGGGCCTGTGCAACCGTTGGTAAAGTATGCTGTAAGTATATAGGAGAGTTATGCCAAACCCTCTTTAACATTAAACATTAACTAAAATTTCAAAATGAGAAAATTTGTAATATCAGCAATGCTTTGTGCATTTGCTTCTATAGGATCAGCACAGTTAGATGCCACCATAGCCCCATTAGGATTATTGTGGGGAGATTTCAACGTGGCAGGAGACTTCGTTTTTAATGATAACATTAGTGCAGAACTTGCCTTTGGATTGGGAGGGAAATCGCAAGAGCAATACGATTACCGAAACGTGAATTTTCAATGCACGGGAAAGTACTACTTCAATCCTGATAATGGAGGGGATAAATTCTATTCAGGAGCATTTCTACGTTATATAAACAGAAAGTATGAATATGTAGACAGCTATTTCTATTCGGATTTTAATCAGAGCAGAGTGGGAGGTGGAGTTATTTTTGGGTACAAATTAGCAGGCGACAGCAATTTTATATTTGATGTGAACCTAGGCGTTGGGAGAGCATTTTCTGATAAGATAGTGTTTACGGAAAACGATGGCACTGAAGAAACAGTAGAGTGGATTGATCTCATGGTTGTTGGTAGAATTGCACTTGGTTATAGAATAGGCAAATAGGTCTAGGGAAAATTTAGTGGTTGCTGTTTATTTATACTCTGAACTTCAGAAGTAGAATAAATGAATACTACAATGATTGGTGAAGAGGGTAACCGTGGTGTTACCCTTTTTTGTAGAATTATGATGCTGGGTGGATTCATTACATTGACCATTAAGGATGAGTTATTCTTTAAGGCTAAGTTCTAATTAGCACAGCATTTTGTTTAAACAGTTCGAAGAGTTGGTATCCCTGATCGGCTAAGAGTACTGCGATTAGCCATTGCTTTATGGTTTGCTTGCTCCCCTGTATTTTATCAGCGTATGCATACCAGTTGAGGTAGTTTTGCAGATACTTAGAGCTTACACCATTAAAGGGGAGTAAGAATTTTCGTAGCTGTGCATGGGTATTGTTCACTTTTTGAAGATGTATGGTCTTATCTTTTTTATCTACATGGTCTTTAGCTAATAGTGCTTTATGTCTTAAAGAGGGTTTTCCCTTTGCATAAGCCTTGTAAGAAGGGTGCTTGTCGGTTATTAAGGTGGCATCATCTGCCAGTCTATGGTCTAGTACTTCTGAAATGTCTTGTTTGCTCAACCGTTTTGTTGCCACAGCTCTCAAGTATTTGCCTCCCTTACGTTCTACTGCTGTAACTACCTGAACTACGGTAATACTGTCTTTCCCTTGATTTCTTTTAAAATCACTCCCTCTCTTTCTCGGTGCTCTATCTAAATCCCTGTTCCCTTTGTTATTTAGGGCTAACTCTAACTCATCACACTCTACTTCATTAGAAAGCTCTACAGGTGCAAACTGTTCCAACGAGCTTAAAATCTTATGACGCCAATCAAAACTTGTCTGAATACAAATTCCCAGTTCCTTGGCAATCTTCTTTATCGGCATTCCCTGTTCCATGCATTTGAGATAAGCTTGCCACTTATTTTTTAGCTTTATCTCATACAAGGGAGTGCCTGGGGTTTCACTGTACCATTTTAAACAATCCTTGCAACTGTACATCGCCACTCCTTTTTGTTGACCTCTGCGATATACACTTGTACTACTACAATGAGGGCAGGGTTTTTTCTCGCGCTTTGATGAAACTTCTTTCGTTGCATCGACTAGAACTTTTCCTTGTAGTTCCTGATCCTGCAATAATTCCTCTAGCAATGCTTCTTGAGTCCCTAACGACAATCGTGAAAACAACTCCTTTATTTCTTTACTACTTACCATAAAACACAATATAACACCTTTATGTTGTGTTAACTAGAACTTAGCCTTCTTTAATAAAACTTCTGTGGAATACTCCAGTTCCCTGATTGAATTCAAGAATATAGGTTCCGCTCCCTAAGCTAGATACATCCAGTTTTTGTGTTGCGATTTTTTGCTCCAGATGTAATTTTCCAAGAGAATCAAATATTCGAACTTTGTCGAAATTTCGCCATTGACCAGCAAGAAACAAGGCATTAGAAGTCGGATTTGGGTACACCTGAATATCTCCCCTGTCTGATGATTTTTCATGTATATCTGTGGTAGTCGTAGGGGAGAATCTATACACAGTGCCATTAGAAGGAACACCTAGAAGTCGTCCAAAATAGAATATGGAAGTTGCATCCTGTTGGATATTGGTTGGTTCACCATAGAGCCATAATTTTTCATACATCTCATCAAATGTATCTGGAGAATAAAAGATCCCAGCATAAGGGCCATTATCGTCTGTATATCCCGTGGCGTTGTTTTCAGATTGTTCCCCGTAATGGATTTCAATAACTCCAGTTTCCTGATAGATCCAAATCTGAAAATTCGCGAAATTAGTGGCTTCACCTAAGGCAAGTTTGACGTTTTTCCATTGCGCTTTGACAATTAACTCTCCGGATGTTCCGTCAATTTTCCATGAGACACTAGTAGTTTCATCTATAGAATCAAGATTGGTGAAAATTCCATCTATGATCACTGCAGATGAGTCATTATCGATTCGAAGATTTCCAAAGGTTTGGATGGCATATGTCGTGAATCCACCGAAGGTGAAATCCAATCCAAATAGATGAAATGTTTCATTGTCTAAGGGTAGGTTGGTGAGCTGATCATTGTCAAAATCAGGATTGGCAACTGGGGTGTCATCAATCAATTCTTCGTATGTGGCAGAGGTCTCACTAAAGACATAATGTTGGGCGTTCAAAGTCAGGGCGCTTGCTACAAGCACCAAAACAAAAAGATTTTTTTTCATGTTAAACTAGTTGGATTTATTAAAGTATTTGAGAATTAAAAAAGATCCTAAGGAGTAGATTGTTCCCAGAGAAACGTACCAAATAAGTGTATTTCTATAGGGACGCCAGGAAGCGTAAAAGCTTTGAATATGCTCAACTCTGGTATCGATTTCATTGGAAGTATGCCCCGCTTCTTGCATCTCTATACGAGTAGCTTCTATCATAGCTTCCATATAAGTATCTACAAATAAGCTCCCTTCTATCATCCGCAATCCGCTATAGACTAGAGCTGCGATCACTGATAATAACAACCCTACTCCCAGAGCCTCTAGGAGAGTAATGGAGGGTTTGGATGAACTCTGTTTGAATTCTTTAATTGCGAGATAGGTGCAAATGGGCATGATACGATGGCTAAATAACCAAGAACAGTTCCTAGCCCATCTACAAATGTTAATCCTGTATATTTTAAAATGGCCACATAAATGAGGACTAATATTCCTCCAATGGTTCCAAATTTGAACGCTGTCTTAATCATGATCCAAAGTAAGAGTAAATCTTTATAAAAAGAAATGTATTAGGGGGTTGAAAAAGGGTTGATTGATTTTATTTAAGTAATAATCAATCAATTAGTATTTATATTTTTCTCTCAATTCCGATCGTTTATTGAGCTTTAATTTCTTGTAAATGCGATTTATGTGGGTTTTCAGCGTACTCATTTCTATGAATAGTTCGGAGCAGATTTCCTTATTTGACTTCAGAGTTAGCAAGTTCTTGGAATACTTGAATCTCACGGGTGGATAGAATCTGTTCAGGTGGGGTTATGTTTTCCTCGAACTTTTTGTTCAACCATTTATTTCTAGTAGCCACTAACACGCCAATCACAAGACATAGCGTCGCAAAAAAGGATAGAACCACATAAACCTCATCTGGGTGAAGTACTAGGTAAGACGCGGCGAATTCTAATGTATAAATCCCTGTAACTGCTATGATGGCGTATATACATGACACACGAAAGAATTGTGTCATATTCCATTCGGGTTTGGAAAGTTTATCAGCCATAAAGTGAAGATACTATCGATTTACCCGACATTCCCCACCCTAAATTAAAAAGTAGTATTTCTTATAATTTTCGCCTAACAAATCTAGTATTTTACGATGAACATCTTTGATATTTAAGACTACCTCTTCATCCAAGTCGTAGAGTACATGTATCCCTTTAAATAATTGAAAAATCCATCTTGTCGTGGGGTTTTGCTTAGGTTTCCCTATTTGATTCTTTATGGTTTGATTTTCCTTTTTTAGAGCGGCTCTAATTTTGTATTCTAACGAATCGTAAATTGTTAAGCACAATGTCATTACAAAAACTAAAGCTTCCAACCTTTCTGGTTTTTTAACAAAGAAATTTGAAGCTACAAATTGTGGGTCTTTTATAAATCTAAACCCTCTTTCTACACGGGATTGCTCTTTGTAACCCTTTATTACTTCTTGGTTTGAAAGTAGTTTATGATTGATTTGATTGGTTGCAATAATGTATTTCCCTTTTGTATCTGATTGCTTTTCAAAACGTTCAACCGAGCATAAAACGGTTCCCGTTATAATGAATTTATCCGTTTTCTGAGTCTTTGTTTTTTTTGATGAAACTATACTTGTGTCCACTAAAAGGGTGTGTTTTAGTTTGTTCTCAAACTTATTAAGTGCCTTTTTTGCATCTTGTTCACACTTAAAAATTTCTTTGCACAGCTTTTTAAAGTCCTTTGATTCTTGTTCACTTGATTTAGCGTAATTCTTGGTTAGGGTTTTAATTTCTCTAGCAAATGCTTCTTCTGAATATACTAGTGTTAAGTTAAGTTTACTATGACGTAATATTTTCGTATTTTCATTAAAAAAATGATGAGATACAGGATCAAACTAAGTCAAGAGGAGGTTATTAGGCTTCGGGCAATAATTAATAAAGGATCTCATAGCACAAAGACGTATCGTACGGCTTACATACTATTAAATTGCGATGTTGGAGATTACTCAGAGAAGGTAACTAATGCGCAAATCAGTAAAGTATTAAAAGTAGGGATGCGCACAATAGATAGGGTAAAAAAGAGATTTATTGAAGAAGGATTTGAAGCGGTGCTTGAGAGACGTGAGAGTTCGCGAATATATGATGTAAAGATAGATGGAGATGTAGAGGCCAGGGCAAAAGCATTTAAAAAACAGCTGTACTCATTAATAAATTTCTATAGTCTGTGTCAAAAGCCGCTTTCATTCTCTTGTTTTTCAAGCTAATTTTAGCTGAGCTTTCTTTTTTTAAAACTGTTAATACAATTTTTAATAGGATATTAAAGTTTTCCACTTGATACCCTATTCTTTTTTTAGAAAAGTCTTCTTGAAATGTCACATCGAGGCTCCAATGTAAATTATTTTCAACTGACCAATGTTTTCGAACCCCATTGTTAATTGCTCTTGCAGATGACAAATCACTAATGAAAAACCGTTCATCTGTTGTCATTATTCCGGTTGCTTTTTGAGTAACTTCTGATGTTATCTTCACTACCGAAATTAAATTTTCCCATTTATTAGGGTTTTCTATGTGTTTCAAGTTAGTAAAAACTTCACAAGTTCTTTTTTCTATTCTTCCGTGTCCGAAATCATCTTCAACATCAACACTATCAGGATTTGTCAATACAACTGTATCTTGAATATTACTAGCCAAAGCAGGTTGATTTCCTTTAACTGCAATAATATAATTGGCTTCACTTTTCACAATTTGACTTACAATCTTTGTTTGACACCCCATTGCATCAATGGTAATTGTATTACCCTTTATATCTAACAATTCTAATAATGCAGGTATTGCAGTAATTTCATTGCTTTTTTCATTCACTTTCAATTGACCCAGACACAGTTGATTCTCTGATGCAAAGGCAGAAACAATATGAGGGGTTGTTATTCCGTCAAACTTACCGCCCCTCACTGTTTTACCATCAAGAGCTATAACTTCTCCTTTTGTTTTCACACACAAATGATTAATCCAAGAGATAAAACAATCATTGAAATTCTCAGAATCAAGAGCTGAAAAGACTCTTCGCATAGTATCTATCGATGGAATACCAGCATCAAAGTTTCCATACTGCTTAAGCCAGTAATATTGACTTTTACCAAAAATGTGTATGGTCTCCCATTTATCACAGCCACACATTATCCCTGTTATAACCAATAGCAATATGTCGCTCAAAGAATGGTGGTAATTTCCCGCATCTATTCGCCTTGGGTCTTTTAGAGCAGAGAAAAAACAGGAAAGTGAATTTGTATTAGAAAACGTGGTTTTTCTATCCATCTTTTTCGAATGAAAAAAACGCTTTTCAAAAATACTACTGATTGAAAATTAAAAAATTAAGAACAAAATAAAGGTAATGGTTTAAATGCTTTTGCCCTGATGTAGAGGCTAAGATTGTGCAATTATGTTGCAGTGAACCCCCAAAGGGTTTTTCTAAATGGTCATTACGCTTATTATCAGATAAGATGGTAGAATTAAATTATGTAGAAAGTATTTCTCATGTTTCGGTAGGGAATGTTTTAAAAAAAATGAACTTAAACCTTGGAAAGTCCGTGGCTGGGTAATTCCTCCAAATAAAAACAGCGAATTTGTGGCTAACATGGAAAGAGTTTTAGATGTTTACAAAAGACCTTATGATATTGATTACCCAGTAATTTGCATGGATGAATCCCCCAAACAATTAATTTCATCAGCACAACCTTCAACACCAATTAAACCAGGTCAAGATGCTCGAGTAGATTACGAATATCTCAGACACGGAATGGTTAATATATTCATGGCAAATGAACCTTTAAAAGGAAAACGGATCGTTGAAATAACAAAGTTTAAGACTAAAAAGGATTGGGCAAAGTTTATAAAGAGAATAGCTGATGAGTACTACCCAAAATCAAATAAGATAACCTTGGTAATGGATAATTTTAATACCCATGTCGCTTCTGCATTTTATGAAACATTTGAGCCTAAAGAAGCTAAAAGGCTATGGGATAGGTTTGAGTTTATCTATACACCTAAACATGGAAGTTGGCTCAATATGGCAGAGATTGAGTTACATGTACTAAATGGTCAATGTTTAAACAGGCATATAGATACCATAGAAAAAGTAAAGGAAGAGGTCAAAGCTTGGCAGAACCATAGAAATAATAAAGAAGGCACTATAAAATGGCAATTCACAACAAAAGAATCAAGAGTGAAATTAAGAAAACTATATCCGTCAATTAATAATTAACTTAACACTAGTAGCCATCTTTGGTCCACTCCTGCGTAGGAAGTGTTTAGTTCTGAATATTTTACGCCTTTCTGGTATTCAACCCACTGCTTGTTGGATGAGATAAATTCTTTTGCTGTTTTGATGCTTTCAGGAACTCGACTTATCCAATGTGTTAAATTGCTAAATTCAGCTATTCCTTCTTGAGTATAACCTGCACTATCCATTACTATAAAGCTTGAAGGTGCTCTATTTTGTAGTTCACCTATATGCTGCTTTATCGTGTCCCGAAATACCGTTTTATCACTACTATTTCCATTTAACACCTCCATATGCAAGGGGATTCCTGCTTGATTCTCTGTTATCAAATTTAGAACTACTTGATTTAAGTCTGGGCGATGATCACGACTGTATCCTTTGGTGATAAAAACTGTTGACGAATCTCGGTCAGGTTTATCATTAGAGTTATAGACTCCATCGACATGAAAATCAGTGCTATCCATGTGTATTCTCGTCGGTGATAAATTTAAGCCACTAACAACTTTGAGTGATATTTGTGAAAATAATTTTGTTGTCCCGTATGCTTGTACTGCATCAAGTGCTCTGCCTAAAACAGTATCATTAAGGTGAGATGCTTCAATTCCTTTTCCTAACAATAATGAGGTTGGTTTTTTTTCGAAAAAATCACTCACTAGATAGAGGGTACGTTCTGTAAAGCCAAGACCATTTAAAACTAGTGATTTACAAATATCCCCGATACTTACATTCCGATATGTCTCGTCTTGCGGTACTGCTTTGTCTATTGTTGCACTAATTTCTAATTCGTCCCAAACACCACATATTAATCCCAAATGATCCAAAATTTTACTCTCCATATCTTTTTTACCGAAAAAAAGAAATTTAGAGTGTTACTCTCGGGGGATATATCTTATTTATCCACCTGAATTCGGTTAAAACAGCTTGTCTGTCAGTTTTGAAATCAGGGTGGGGAATGTCGGATTTACAGTAAAATATGAAGACTTCCGTTTAAAGAAAAGGTTTTTTAACACTTCCTAATATAACCAGTTAGAGGTTCAATTGGGCGGAAATCGAAGAATTGGGCGAATAAACGTGTTGTTTTTTAGCGGGTTGGCTTTGACGAATTCAGCCTCGCACTATTATCTCCTGTTCACTAGCGACAAATATGTCTTTTGAGCACTTTTTATGTCACCTTCACTAGTCTCATACTTTACATTTTCTATAAAGAGTTGATTATAGGCATTAGGCCTTCTTGTGTTCACTTCACTTAGCATTCTTAGTTGAGTTTGGTTCAACGAATCATTAGATAAACTTGCCCATTCAGATAGAGAACCATTTACATTTAGGACCAATGTATATGAAATCAACTGAGCGGATTCCTGATCACAAATTTTTATTAGAGGATCACTTATTAAGTCCTTTACATCAACAGTTAAATCATCTTCATTGAAGTTAGAAATACACACTTTTGAATCATTACTTGATGATTTAGAAACATGTATTTTAGTTGTTTGCCCAAATGCTATGATTGGAAGCAAATTAAGAAGACCAATAGTACATCGAATGATCATAACGTTTTGAATTCTGTTGTAACTAGTATAATGAATCAAACACACATAAGTGACAAGATTTTCTCATCTGTGAGATTAATCTTGGTTTAAGGGTTGCTCGAGTTGCTTTTCTTGCAGTTGCCGTAATTCTTGCTGCAGTTCAACGTTATCAGGCTGCTCCAGCACTTTCTTCAGTAATTCCGCATACTCTGGTTCGTTTCTATGGAATACATCGACCAAAGTGGGATATGGAGTTAAGTAAAGAGCAATTGAAAACCCGCCATAGATTACAATGCGTTTGAAGATCCCATTATAAAAATTATGCGTTTTGGGCTCAGGTGGCATCATGGTTTCTTCTAAATATGTGTCATCTTCCTCTGAAATAGTTAGGGGTTCCTTTTCTTTCTTTCGTATAAAAGAAATAAGCGCAATGGCTGACACGAAGCCAACCATTATAAGACCAGATTCCAACTGCCTCATAGCATCTGGCCAAAATTGAAGTTTGAAAAGAGACCCCGATATTAAGCCCATAAACGCAAAACCTAAAGCAATAGACCCAATTATCCTTTTTGAATTGACGCCTTTATAAGCAGATTTTTTAAATAGATGTCTGAGCCGCACCCCATTAAACAAAGCGAAACCAAACATCATATATAGCATTGATAACAAAGTAAACGAAAGCACTGTAACCACGTTACTCCAAGGAAGGTTAGCTAGTTTTAGAAGTACTCCAAACACTCCAACTATTCCTAAAATAAGCTCAAACTTTCTCATAGTTTTTTGAATCTAATTTATTCAAAAATAACTTTTTGAACTGTCTTGTTGATACCATCATCAATTTGTATGAAGTACATGCCCTTTGCGAAGTTGGACAAATCAATTAACATCTCACCGTTCACTGTTGAAATTTTGCTAATCAATTTCCCATAGGCACTATACACTTGAATGACTTTATTCAGTTCAAAACCACTTTCAATATTCAAGATGAAGATTCCAGTTCTGGTTGGGTTAGGAGCGATATGTACTATTTGCCCAACTTTTGCAGTTTCCATGTGGTTTAACTTGATTCCTTGAGCAGAGTCGATTCCAATTTCGTTTTGTGTTGCTCCATGATTCTCTAAGTCTCCCTGCGCTATTGCCAATTTACTTCCTGCTGTTGTTCCCGCACAAATATCATCTTGATCGGGGTTTTGAAAACTTCCAAAAGTAACAGCCACGCTTTGGTTGGTAATCGGAAGATTTATGGATCCAAAATTTTCTTGAGAGCCATATGTTTGATATGAAATGGGTTGTATGCCGTTGTTCTTTAATGAATAAAACAAGGCTCCATCATTGAGTAGCACTTCGTTTCGTGGAGTATCTGAAACCGTAACGGTACCAGAAGAAGGCACCCCTAAAGTTGGCAGGCCTACTGAAGTTGGGGATGAATTAAATTCCATCGCTGCCATTTCAACATTTTTCCAATCGGGATTTGGGCCATCATCCCTGATAAAGTCATTGCATTGCACTCGAAGCAAGTGTGGTGACAAACCTGGATTACCATATGTTCCATAAAATTGCATGTTATCATCAAACAGAATTGACGTACGGTTGTTGACGAAGAGGTTTCTTTGGATTGTTGTTGGAAAACCCGCGAAATCAGCATTAATCAGCCGAATTCCTGTCTGAAGATTCTCAAAATAACCATTGCTAATAGCTACATCCCCCAAACCATTTCCATCAGTTCTTTCTTTATGGTATATACCTATTTGATTCAGATTAATAAGAGGTTCACAAGCTCCATAGAATTTATCATCTATTGATGTATAATCATGATCTACATAAGCACCGTATGTCGTATTAAATACACCATTATAGATAAGAGGAATGGAGGCAGGAAAGTAAAACGTGTTTTCTTCAGTAATCAGGTAACCGGCATTTCCAGCTCCATACCCTAAAAATATACCAGCATTATAGCAGTCTTTAAACGTATTCTTATCTAGTGTAAGCCCCAAACCACCAGAATATGGCTCTGGCTTTAAGACGCCATACCTGGCATTTAAGAAGTCGTTTTTCCGAATTACCCATGTGCTGGATTTCAAATCATCATAGGATAACAAAATATGTGCATGGCTGTAGTAACCATCATGCGGTAATTTCATCGTGGACGGAATCGAATTGAAATCATTATCAATAATTGAAATGACGTTCAGAGGCTGATCGATGGCATACCTAAACTCAATCCCATTATAATTATTCTGAAAAGTTGAGTTAAACACATACAATCCAACCTTGTTGGTGTTAACATGAATGGCGGTTTCCGCATCATATATTCTTGAATCAACTACTTCTAAACTAACATTATCTAAGAGTTCCATACCTTGCCACATATCAGGACAGGCGGCTAATATATCGACATTCTTTAGGTACATACTGGATGGTCCGGTAAGTGTGATTTTTGCTCCTGGGCTAACCGACATTTCTATACCTTCTAGGTGGAGCGTACCGGATTGGAATGTTACATCTCCATTAACAAACACTTGGTCACCAGCATTAACAGTTTGTAAGACACTGATGATGTTGCTTTGATCCGCTGTAATCATACCTGGATCATTGTCATCAAAACAGCACGGTGAAACATAATAATCTCTATTCACGGGGCATCCGTTAACGCTAAAGCCATTTGCCTCATATACTCCTTCTTCACTTGTGAGAATACATGCTTGATTGTTATACAGTCCAGTAGGCCCAGTCCAATTTGCGTTGATAGTATGGCCGCCAACAGAACCACATAATTCCACCTCATTTGAAAAACAGATGGTACGACTATCTGTGTTGGTGATAATCATGGGGTCGTTGTCGACAGTGACCGTAATTTCATCACAGAAACCCACACCTTCTCCTACTCCTCTCACATAATAGGTCTTGGTGTTGTTAGGTAAAACGGTAATTGAATTGCCATAGGCAAAAGGAGTTGATGAGCCAGACGGACATGGGATGTATGGCTGGCTATACCACTCATAAACTGTTGTAGGATCTGGATTTAAAATTTCAATGGTCTCAGATACACTGGGACAAATGATTGGGTCAGGGGTCACAAATTGTACAGCGTCATTAAAAACAGTCACCTGATCGGATTCAGTAAAAGTAGCAATGGTATTGGTATTATCAGTTATTGTATAAGTGACAGTTACTTTGTATGTGGTAGTAGTAGGTGGTGTAGCGCAAGGTCTGGCCGAGGTTGTACTAGTGAATGTCCCGGGAGGAGGTGTTCCTCCCCCAATCAATGACCAATTGTAGGTAACAGTATGAGTGAGTGTGCCGTTAGTGAACGTGGAAGGAAAACACTTTGTACCGATACGGCCGCCACATGCTATGTCAGGGCCAGCATTAACGAGAGGGACTAGTTCAACTTCATCCAAATAGCTTCGGACTCCACTACCATTTGATGAAATGCCATTGTCTGCGTAGAAGTATATTTGATTTAGGTTTGGCATTTGTATTGGAATTTCGGTACAGGATTGATAGGTTTTCCAGTTTGTGTTAGTCAGAGAATGCTGATGATCCAGCAATAATTGAACTGACGGTAAACTCTGAGAACATGAGGTTGCAGGAAACCCAGAGACAGTGTTATCTGTTAAATGAGCACTTATATCATATTGGTTTGGATTAGAAGGTTTTTCAGTTCTAACATTATAGGAGAGAACATAATGCCGCCCTGGAGCAGGAATGTTGTCAGGGTGAAACTGTTGTACAACACCTTCTTCAGGATTACTAGCTACTAATAGAGCGCTGTTACTACCACTAAAACTTACTGAATTAGAAATCTCGGGAGTACATTTAGCGGCAAACCAACAGTTGACTTTATTTGTTGTGAAATGAGTCCCAGAACCTGATGGTAAGTTTGAATCATAGTTTTCAAAGCCCCCATTGCCAATCATATTACAAGGTGTATCTGGCATGCCACAGGAATATATGGAATCTACAACGTGAAAAAGGCAGCTTGTTGATCCCTCAGGTTCAAAACTTATTCCGTCATATGAAACTTGTACTTTAACCGAATAGAGAATGGGTGTAAATTGAACTGTAACATTTATGAAGTCAACAAATTGAAAGGACTTATTTGGGGGATTGCTCATAGGCGCACTATAGCTATCTAAAAAGTTACCGTTAATATCATATAAATTGAACTTGTAAAGAAGTGCTTCATTGAAAACACTAATAGCTTCAATGTTTTGATCCATACTAACCAATTGTGACGAGGTTGTGTTGCATACACGTGATTCATTGGGCGCAGTGGTAATCGGGCAACTTGATTCAGATAATATTAGCCCAGATGATGTAGTGTATCCTGCGGATATTTGATAAGAGGTATTGGCCTGAATATTTGCTCCAAGACTTATGAAATCAGCTATAGTACAAGAGTTGGTATTTGTGGTGAATGTGAAATCTCCCGTACCATCATTCAACACATAGGTATAAGACATAGCTCCTGGAGCAACTGGAGAAGTCAGAATCTGGTTGACTGTAATACCGAACCCATGACAATCATCAATTTGGTATGGGTTAGAGGAATATGTAATAACCAACTTTGGTCGCATGTTTTCATTAGCATGATCGCTGCTGGCAAAAGCAGCTGAACGATACTGTTCTTCTTCCATTAATCGGATAAGCATGCCAAAATTACCAGAAGGGTTGTCATACTGATCATTGATTAAGTCAGTTACGTCAATATCTTTGTAAGAAATGGCTTCAGAGGATGCTCCGATTTCAACTTGATAAAGGTTATCCGTTTCTGGTTGATTGTTCCAGGTGACTTCTCCTTCGGACCAATCTTGTGTAACTCTGTTAATGGTGATGGCATTTGTCCCAGCCAATGCTTCTTCTCCTTCATCAATAAATGGACTTAAAGTGAGTTTCGCAAAAATGATCTCTACATCTTCTGGAATCGCAGAAAGGTCAAAAGCGACTAACCCTCTAGAATTAGATGGCTCTTCTTCAAAGATCCAAGAACGGGCCTTGAGGTCCTTTAATCCACCATAGTTTGTTGTGTTATTCAATGAAGAGATATAGGCGTCTTTGCTCTGCTCTTCATTGGGTTGTAACGTAATGGTTGTGTTTTGTGAGAATGAAAACTCACATATGAATAGCATTACCAGTAATAAATAGTTCGCATTCATTGCTTCTTTTTTTTGAATAAGATTATGATTGACTTTTTTGATAATAAAGACTGAGCTAAACCAACTGTGATATTATGATTTAGCTCAGTTAAGATGAATAGTTATTCAAAGATGATTTTCTGAGTACTCCTGAAAGTATCATCCACTACTTGAACAAAGTACATTCCTTTGCTAAAGGTGGATAGATCGATCATTGTTTGATTATCTGTCATTGAAAATTCCGAAACGAGTTTTCCGTAGATATCCAGAATTTGTACGTTTAAACTTTCTTCAAAATTAGGAACCGTTAGGTTAAATAACCCTGAAGAACTGGGGTTAGGATATATTTGAAGATCAAATGAATTAGTGACAACAAGACCATTATAAGATTGATTTGTTACTTCAGTTTCATTGATAGATTCTTTATTTTCTGTAGTATCACTTACAGCAGCATCGGAGTCTTCATCGGGAACAGCCATAGCGGAGGACCCACCACAACTTGAAGAATATGTTACGATGGGCTCATATACAGTGCTCCATGAGGAGTATGCACCACAATTTATCTTAGCACGTACCCAAATAACATAAGCGTTCACTGCTCCTTGGTTGGTGTTGTTAACAGTTCCAAAATTTGGTGTGTAAGACGTTAATCCAATAGCAGATTGGACATCGTCAAAATTATCAGCTAAATCATCAAAAGTCCATTGATACTCTACACCGGGAAGAGGGTTCAAAAGTGTAAACGTATTATTGTATCCGGTACAATAAGTGCTTGGTAGGATAGGAGTTGGTACATAGTTAGAGGGAACATTTGAGTTTTTCGTGATTGCCTCAAAATATTGAGGACTTGAACCACAAGCATTATCACCGGTCACCGCGAATACCGTTGAGTATCCAACTATACCATTAACTGTGAATTCCTCTTGATTAAGAGGGAAATTATTGTTGGTAGGTGTCACTATTGACCCATATGGTGATCCTATGGTCCACGTATAATCATCATGGGTTGAAGAAGAAGTTGTTTCCAGTACAATCGTGCTTCCCTCACATAAATCTCCTGAAACGACTGTGATATCTGTTGGTTGAACAGGTGATTTTGTAACAGGCACAGTAATTGAAACCCAATTTCCACCACCACCGCAAGCATTGTTTGCTCGAACTCTAATGGTTACAGAACCCCCATCTTTCCCATTAAAGTCTATCTCAACGCTTGACGCTCCAGTTGAATAATTTCCGCTTCCGATAGGACTGGAATTGTGATCAATTAAAACGTTACCATCGGCCTCCCATGTATATCCATAGGTCTCATTTTGAACTGAGGCCACTTCATAGGTCACTTGAGAATTTTTGCAGACAGTTGTGCTACCGCATGTAATGCCTCCGTTAATGGTGGAACCGTTGTAAACATTATCCATTGCTGTAAGCGCATTGACTATTCCGTATCCACGGTTATTGTTAACTGTGTTTGTATTTCCTGTAGACTCTCGAATTAATGTTCTAACCTCTTCCCAGGTCAGGCAAGGGTGGTCTTGTAATATGAGTGCTGCAATACCAGAAACAAAAGGTGCGGCAGCGGAACTTGAGTTAAAATGACTTGTGTAGTCTGGGTCATTGACATATGTTGCAGGCGACCCAGTACTGCTGTATCCAGGTGCTCCTGAAATAT
Source organism: Flavobacteriales bacterium (assembly GCA_965224545.1). Classification (GTDB taxonomy): domain Bacteria; phylum Bacteroidota; class Bacteroidia; order Flavobacteriales_D; family Sanyastnellaceae; genus ASP10-05a. The sequence continues at coordinate 976,342 of CBDCZM010000002.1, forward strand.
CCAATGTTGCTATTTGCTCACCGGGAGCAATCACATCAATTTCTGTTCCACTATTGGAACCAATTGTAGCATCATGCCTATAAAACCCCACGGCAATTACATTCTCATTTCTTGCTGGATACTCGACTGGACTTCCGAATACATTTCCTGCGGATGCTACTAATATGCAACCATTACCGTTTCGCCCATTTTGAACTGCATTTTTAATTGCGTTGTCACTAGTAACCATATATATTGGATTGGTAGGGTCAAAGGAGATACCAATTGACATATTAATTACATCCGCATTGTTATTGACGGCTAGAGATATACCATCCGCGATATCCTCAGTAGAAACAGCACCTCTTATTGGCATTATCTTAGCATCGTATGCTACTCCTGCTATACCGAGATTGTTATTTGCTCTGGCAGCAATGATTCCTGCAACAGCCGTCCCGTGTGCCTGATTCCCAGTTGGATTACCTCCTCCCGGACTACCATCAATATTGAATCCAGGCACCAGGTTTCCTTGTAAATCTAGATGAGCCAAATCAACTCCATCATCAATAACTGCTATGATAACCCCGCTTCCGGTGGAATATGCCCAGGCATCGTCAATGTCAAGATCTGGAGCTAAGACTGAACTTCCTGATTTATCTATTGCCCATTGGTCTCCATAATATGTGTCATTTGTGTTGGCTAGATGGAGATGCACATAGTTTGGCTCGCAGTATTCAACAATGCCAGTTTCAAAGAGAACACCAGAAACTGAAACAGGGTTAAGTGAGCTTGATTTAGCCAGTTTAGCTGAATATAATGGTCTAGATGTATTTGTGTTTCTGGTTGCAGTGAGCTCATGCTGACTCAATACGTCAAGCAAGTCGTTTTCTGAAATACCATCTTTTAAAACAAATAATACCTCATCAGTCAAAGCAGATTGTAGGCCAACGAAATAATTTGCTGAAAAAACTTGTCCGCTCTCTTTTAGTATGCTCAGGATCTGATCTTTCTCAGCAGTATCTAATGTAGGATCAAATGTCAGCTCGTAATAATTAGTGGACACTTGATTTATTTCTTCAAACATGGGAGTGGGGATGGTTGAGGAATTAAAATCAGCAGCTACCTTTAAAAGTACTTTGTTTTTATTGTATGCCATGTACTGTTTTTCTCCATTATAGTAATAGAAGTCCTGTATTTTGTAGGTAATAACCAATTTTGGGCGCATGTTTTCATTGACATGATCGCTGCTGGCAAAAGCAGCTGAGCGATACTGTTCTTCATCCGTTAATCGAATGAGCATGCCAAAATTACCAGCAGGGTTGTCATACTGATCATTGATTAAGTCAGTTACGTCAATATCTTTGTAAAAATTGGCTTCAGATGATGCTCCAATTTCAACTTGATAAAGGTTATCCGTTTCTGGTTGATTGTTCCAGGTGACTTCTCCTTCGAACCAATTTTGTGTAACTCTGTTAATGGTGATGGCATTTGTCCCGGCCAATGCTTCTTCTCCTTCATCAACAAATGGACTTAAAGTGAGTTTCGCAGAAATGATCTCTACATCTTCTGGAATCGCAGAAAGGTCAAAAGCGACTAACCCTCTAGAATTAGATGGCTCTTCTTCAAAGGTCCCAGCACGAGCCTTGAGTTCCTTTGAATTACCGTAGTTCGTTGAGTTGTTTATAGAAGACAGGTAGGAGTCCTTACCTTGCTCTCCATTTGGCTGTAGTAATAGCGTTTCTTGAGAGATGAGAAAGTCGGAGCCTAATAATATTAGGCAAATCAAAAAAGTAGTTTTCATAGTTTATATTTTTAATGACTAATTTCTATAAGACAGCAGATAAAAACAATGCTCAATTTGTAAACGAACAAATATTCTTTATATACTGTAGGTATTGCTTTGTATATGTTTTTGACAAAACAAAAACTCAGCTTCGTAATCAATTTACGCTCTGATAAAATTTGGGAGTATTTAGAGCCAATGGCCTATTTTGAATGTACGAACACAAGATTATTTTCTTGTCCCACCAGATGATAATTTGATTGTCGTGAGAACTATAGGGTATAGAATGAACTCCAATTCACCAGAGACAAAGTGTGTTTATAACTTTTTCTGATAGTGAGGAGCTTAACCAAGGTGCACATTTTGGTGAGCATTGATTTAAACAAGCAGGGTGTTTTATAGGAAATATCCTACAAGCTATTCATATTCATATGAATTAACTTCGAAATAGTTCGTTTGTTCGAATATTGCCCCCTAAAATTTATGAAATGCTTTTTGGGGATTGTAAATCACTATTAAATGAGGGTTTTTTTCTGAACTAGCTTAGTGTTTTTGTTGCAAAAATGAAATACATCCTGTAAACGGCCACTTCTCCTGATTTACTATTTATGTCTGACATGTGATTTTGGTTTCAGTAAATATCTTATTATTTTGTCCATAGTAAAAATTGGAGAGTAACAAGTGCCAAGCTAATATGTCTTAATCTGATATTCTTGTAGGAATATTCCAAAATAAAAACAAGAAAACACCGAGAGTTGGATTAAAAGTATAGAAATGATAAAGTGTTTGCTCATCTCAATTTCAAACAGTATTATCTAGTAGTATAAAAATTTTGCTCTTCACTTCTTAATTAATCATATTTAAGCTAATAACTTGCTAATTAGTCGATACATTAAAAACAGCATTGTACTTTTGTTTGTAGGTTAGCGACAATGAAATTCCTTGAGCTGTTTTTATAAGACCATCATTCGTTCTAAATTTTACATTTTCAATTAGGAGTTGGTTATAGCTGTTAGGTGCAGTTGTGTTTACTCCGTTTAGCATTTTGATTTGAGTTTGGTCAAGAGAATCACGTGATAAATTCACCCATGCGGATAAAGCACCATCTATATTTAGAACCAACGTGTAAGATATCAGTTCGTCATACTCTATTTCGTTTCCATAGAATGGTTATTGACGTTGAAGATGTGATTGGAGTCTTACCTTAACTTTGTGTCTAGTTTTATGTTGAATCAAAATTGTACTTTAGTTCCGTGCTCAAAAGACTGCTACTCACTTATCTTGCCCTTCAAGGAGTTGCCTTTGGCCAAAGACAATTGTCCCCACTAACACATTTAGATAGTAAGAATGGGTTAAATCAGGCAACAGTGACCGCACTGGTGGAAGATGAACTTGGCCAAATCTGGATTGGCACCCATGATGCTCTCTGTCTTTGGGATGGGATCGAAGTTTCAGAGGTAAAAAACAATTCAAATCTAGTCATGCGGCTTCATGCACTTGACTCATGTATTTACAGTTTAGAGCTTAATTCCTTGAGAAGGATTAACATCTATTCAGGAGATGAAAAAGTATTTCCACTTCCCTATTCTAATTACCGCTACTGCAATTTTAAAGAGGATAGGATACTTACAATTTCTAGTAACTTAAAAGACACAATAGTTGTTGATTATGATTTCAACAAACTGATAAACAACTTAGGGCAACACGAAGAGTTATCTCTCAATAGGTCAATTCAAATTGGAGATAAATCTGTTCAAATGATCAGAAGCAAAGCATATCTCATCAATGAAGATTCCGTCCAACTTTCTAATACTATTGTTAATGATATGGTTCAATTCGATTTGAATACTGTCTTTATTTCAAGTCAGGAAGGACTTATTGAATTGAAGTACGAAAATGGAGAGATCACTCGAAAACTTCACTTGTCTGACCAGCGAATTGAGAATCTGCTAATTGATCGAAACAATAATCTTTGGGTTGGAACTGCAGAAAGCGGGTTATTTCTGTTCCATAGAAATGTCATTGTTAATGAATACTATCCACAAAATGAAAATGGAGATCGTGCTACTTCTTGTTGGACTATCGTTGAAGTAGATAAGAAGATCTATGTGTGCACTTCTAATGGATTAAGGTTAATTTCCAACGAGTATGAAGAAATTCAGCCTCTTGAGAAAGCCACGGATGGAATTTTCTGCATTGCAGCGATAGACGCAAAAGATTTTGTCCTTATCGGCACGGCTAAGGATGGCCTGTACAAATTCCAAAACAACAAGCTCACCAGAATATATTACAATCAAAATGACGCTTTTGATAATACAGTCATTCAGATTCACAAAGATGGAGATTCTTTTCTGATTCTGACTAAAAGAGCCATCCACCGATTGGATAGGTCTGGAAAGTTAATATCCTCAGGATGGTTCAAAAGGGATCAAGAGACTTTTTATGTTATGGATTTGAAAAAATCTTCGACTTCATACCTAGCGGCCACTACCGTCGGCATGCTAGAATACGACAGTTCGCTAGATCCTATCAAATTACACCATTCCAAATCCGCTCGAGTTTTTGCCAATGTTCTCCGACATAATGATGTTTGGTGGTGCGCCTCCATGGATGATGGACTATATGAATTTACTGAAGATTCATTGGTGCCAAAGGCATTAACTCGAAGAAAATTATTGGACCTAGAATCTTGTGGATCAGACATGTGGATAACAACTATCTCTAGTTCTATACAGTTCAACTCCAGTAATTTTGTTGAATATACCGTTGAGAATGGATTTCCACTCTTAGAATATTCGCAAGGAGGTCTTTTTAACCGTGGCGATTCCCTCCTTTATTTTTCAGGAATAGGGGGCGTATTTCTCTATAATCCAAAACACTCTGAGTATGAATTACAGCTGCCAAAATGGGTCATCAAAATTGATGATCAGTTAGCAACTGATCAATCCAGAATCCAACTCAATCACGACCAGTCTCGAATCACTATTGAAGCAAAGACACTAGTCTTGAGTGACCGCAATCATTTCGAAATACATTGTGAAGTAAATGGCGCTAGAAGAGAATTCCTAAATGGAAACCCCTTCAATTTAAACTTGGAATACGGTCCTTCTTCCGTCCGTTTCATAGTTAAAAACAGTACCACTGGAGAAACGGGTTCTTATGTTGTTAATTTGGATCGTTCACTCCCATTTTGGATGAGTGTTTGGTTCGCGATTTTGTTATCAGTGCTCGTCATTTTTGCGCTGATCGGAATCTATTTCCTGTTTCGATTCTTTAAAACAAGAAAGCTACTAAAACAAGAAGAAGAACAGCGTAAACTTTCACAAGAGCGCCTCAGAATATCCAGAGAACTACATGATAATATTGGTTCTAGGCTCACGCACATCATCTCTTCACTTGACATTGAATTACATAAGAATGAGCAGGACAATTACACCCTAGAAAGTATTAATTCCTTTGCCAAAGAAACCATGAGGCAATTGCGTGAGACAATTTGGGCGGTGAGTGATAAAACCATCTTTTTTTCTGAATTCCTGCAACGTGTAGATCAATACATTATTCAAAGTGACCAGATGACTTCAATTAGATTGAGGTTTGATAACCAATGCCAATCCGATTTCGAGTTGAACGCCACCCAAACTATCAACTTTTTCCGCATCATTCAAGAAGCCATTAACAACGCAATAAAATACAGCCAAGCTGAAAAACTGGAAGTGATCATTCGCGAAGATGAAAGTTCCGCTATGATTAGTATTATTGATAATGGCATTGGGTTTAATAGTAAAAAAGTAGCTGCTGGCACTGGGTTGCGAGGAATGGCAGCCCGAACTGAAGAGGTCGGAGCCCAACTGGATGTGAATTCGAACGAAAATCAAGGAACAACGATTCGAATCACCTTTGAGCATGAATAGGGCAGTTGCACCATTGAATATTTGATTGGATGAATAGAGATTTGGATATGATTAAAATAGCACTAGCAGAAGACAATAGTTTCTTGGCTCATTCTCTGATTAACAAGCTCGGCTTATTCGATACTTTTAAAGTAAAGTACCATGCTTTAAATGGAGCAGATTTACTGAATAAACTGTCTAACGATGCTAATATAGACGTTATTCTAATGGATATCCAAATGCCTGAAATGGATGGAATAGTAGCGACAAAGGAGATTACAAAAAAGTATCCTCATATTAAAATCATCATGCTTACCATACTTGATACTGATCAAACGGTTTATGAGTCAATTCAGTCTGGAGCAGTAGGCTATTTAGTAAAAGAAAGCTCTCCCCAAGAGATTTATGATGGCATCATTCAAGCGCTGAATGGAGGAGCAGCCATGTCACCAAGCATTGCCTTAAAAGCAATGAAAATCATTCAGAATCCAGATTCGATAGAACGCGATGCAAAAGACTTTAATTTGTCTGAACGAGAATTACAAGTACTTCACCAACTGGTGAAAGGCCTTAATTACAAAGAAATTGCCTCCAACCTAATAATCAGCCCAAATACGGTCCGAAGGCACATGGAAAACCTCTACAAAAAGCTGGAAGTTTCTAACAAGGTGGAAGCCATTCAGAAAGCCTACCAATACAATATCATTTAGGCTATTTCAATAAATAAGAATTCACTCTTTTTTTCATTACGAGCCATTTTCCTGCAAAATGATTTACCGTGTTGTCAGTTAAGCACATTCGTTTTCAGGGTGTAATAGAATTTCTATTGCATAATACGGGTTAAATAGGACAAATGTCCTATTGAGCTTAAAGTAGTGGTATCCGAATTTTGGCGGTAAATAAAAAAACCAAATGATACAACTTCAAACAGTTCACTTTTCTGCGACTCAAACAGCAGCGAAAAAAATAATGCTATTTATATGCTTCACCTTCACTCTTGGATTCATTTATGGACAAGAATTGGGTAAAATGACCTTTAGTGATGAAGGATTTACCGAGAAGAAATTCAACCATACCGAGAAGAAAGTTTTCATTCAATTCTTTACCGTCAATTATCAAACTGTCATGGTGTCTTATGCCAAGGCAAAGGGAGGAATGTCTTATGGATCAGCAGAAGCGGGACTGGCATTAGGCCTTGATGGCATTACAAATGAGCAACTGCAAAAAATGACAGATAGCTATTATGAGCAATACATTAGTCAGCTTACTGCCGCTGGCTTCACTATCATAGAAGCAGATGAAGTCATGCAAAACGAGCATTTCGTAGATCGAGAGACATCACAAGGAGGAATACCAGTTCAAGATGCCATTGCTCCAGGTTACTTAACCACCACACCATCAAAATTCACACAAATCAGTGGAGGAGGAGGGCTATTTAATTTGGGAGGTCTGCCCGAGTCTAAAAAGCTGGATGGAGTTATTGTAGCTAGAGTATCTATCAACATTCCTTTTGCTGAATCCCAGAGTATCAATGGCGGATTGGTTGGTGGAGTGGCAAAAGTTACTGCGAAGGCAGATTTACGAATTTCTCCAAGTGAATCTATTCCTGTAAAAGGAGATTTTAAGAAACCCAAGCATCTATTAACCCAAGTTTCCTTTGGCTACAAAGAGAGTTTAAAATGGCAAGCACTCTCTTTAGGAAAGTTAAAAAAGCCTCTAGAAGTAGAGGCCGTATTAGATGAAGACAAGAAATATAAATCAACCAGTGTTTCAACATCTGGGACAGGCTTTTCTGCGAAGTATTCAGAAGCTTATGCCGAAAATGCGGTACTGATAGATTGTGATCCTAAGAAATATGAAAAAGGGATTAATGAGGCAGTCATGCTATACCTAAATACATCTTTAGAAAGCTTTTTATCAAATTTTAAATAATAGAAACTATGAAAAAATTAATACTTGCAATTTTCTTATTGCCATTGCTTGCTCATTCTCAAATGACCTTTACTGGAGGACCACTAAATACTTCTGGACAGTGTTGGACGCTTTGGGCAGATGAAGACTCGGCCTTCATGGGGTTCAATGATGGACTCTATCGCACATTAGATGGAGGAGATAGTTGGACACACTTAACCAATGGTATTTTAGCCGATGTAGACCCAAGAACAATAGAATATAGCAACGGAACACTGTTTGTTGGAACCAACGATGGCTCTAGAATATACCAATCGACCGATTTCGGTGATTCTTTTACAGGAGGAACAGGATCAATTGTATCGTTTGCTATTCCCACAGCAAGCACTGCCGGTGACAACTTCAGCATGATGGGAGGTACTACTTTTGATCCGAACTATTTTGACTTCAACACGAATGATTGGATTTCAACAGGAAATGGTGGGATTTCTCATGGCATGCGGCATTTGGGTGGAGATACTGTTTGGGTTTGTTCGGGTAGTGTTTCATCAGGGACTACCTCCTACTCTCACGACAATGGGATAAGCTGGACAAGTATCATGAACGAACCTCAAACCGATGTTGGTGGTGGCGTTGTCCTAAGCAGTGTTGCACAAGATTTTTTAAAAGTAGGGAATCGGATTCTGGTTGGAACCAATTTAGTAGGGTTTCCAGTACTGTACACAGATGATTATGGGAACACTTGGCAGGCCAGTGACCTAGCATCTACCACATGGTCAGATTATGGCAAGAGATTCATCCGAGTAAATGACAATCATTTGCTCACCGTAAACCTTTCTGGGATCTGGAAGTCAGTTGATCAGGGAGCGACTTGGAGCCTAATCCAAGGACTATCAAAAATTCGTACGATGGTTTTGTTCAATGGAAATCATTTATTGGTTGGGACAGACGAGGGAGTATTCGAGTTTGATGATTATGGTGAAGGAGAGCTTCTCAAAAAACATGGAGTTTCAGGAAGCGCATCAAATTTGATTGTCCATTCTAATGGAAATATACTGGCAGGAACTTCACAGGGAGTTCAGCAATATAACGTTAGCACGGGTATCTGGTCTGTTCTGCAGGATACGCTTGAAAGTGGTATCCCGTTTGCAGCCTCGATGTCCATCACACAAGTAGGTGACGCACTCCATGCGATGGACAGATCCAATTACTATACGTCAGTAGATAATGGGATAACATTTAATCTGGAAAGCACTGAACAATTTGGTTCTAACCCTCCAACAGCCGTAGCGGAATTAAGTGGAAAGAAATTCGTCTCTTCTTATGAGAATTTTGGAGCGCCTCAACCTCCAGAAATTTTCTATTCAAACGATAATGGAGCCAACTACGTTCAGGCGACTTTTACCAATGCTGTTTCGTATGGCTATGGAGGAGCAGGTTCCAATTTTGTGGAGCGTTTTTTAGAAACACCTACCGCGCTAATTGCCGATATGAATGCGGGGTATGCTATATCCATAGATGAAGGGGTTAGTTGGACTTTCTATGGTGGAGTTTGGGATATTTCCTTTTTAACAACAGCTGGTGCTAGTATTTATCATTATCGAGCAACGGCTGTCCCATTTCCTGAGCGTGTTATAGAGGTTTCGGAAGATAATGGTTCTTCATGGACAGAGGTAACTACAAATGGACTTCCAAATGAAGGAGGTTCTAACTATCTTGGTTATTGGGGTATTTGGAATTTAAATGGTGATATCTGCACTTATAATTCATATGAAGACCCAAGAGGAATTTATAAGTTGAATTCTTCCTCCAGTTTATGGGAGCTTATCCCCAATACCGCTAGTTCTATAGAAAATTGGGATGGCGTTACTAGCATGCATTACATTGAGGGTGCATATTACGCCAATTGGCACCTAAATGGCACATGGAAAGTAGGAAGTGGTCCTGTTGGAGTAAACGATCTTAGTTCAGATAATAACGGTATAGTTTTCCCAAACCCAGTAGTAGACATTTTGAATTTTCAAGTTGAGGACAAAGTTTCATCAATTTCAATTCTCAATAGCACTGGTCACTTGGTTAAGAAAATGAATGTAGGAAACGATCAGAATACTGTCGATCTTGTTGGATTATCTCCTGGATATTATCTGATTCGCTTAACTGGATCAGCCTCAACGACAATGACAAAAATCCTTAAGCTCTAGTTGAATTCACTTGAGACAATAGTAAAGGATCGAGAATGTTTTCTAGGGACAATTCGTGAAGAAGGGAATGTTCTCCTCCTCCTAATTTCAGCCTTGATCTAACATTAGGTGTTAAAAATGGATGCTGATAAAAAACAAAACCCTAGTAATCAATTGATTACTAGGGTTTTTTTGTTGTCCCACAAGGTGAAAATTGGACCGTTGTGAGAATTATAGTTCGCTCTGGAAACGGCAATTCATAGGGGAAACAAGTTGTTTATATCTTTTACTGAAAATGAATATTTTAGGTCAGGTGCACACTCTAGTGAGCATGCGAATTAATTTATTAAAGTTGAATTATTGAAATAACATTCGACTAAAACCATTCAAGGTGAGATAGTTTTGGGACTTCCCATAATTTATTATAAATTAGCCTATGACTAATTAATATAATGCGGACTGAAGATCTCGTAAGAGATGTGTTGGAGGAAAATAGGATTAAGAGTTTTTAAATTGCTCTTGCCCTTGTTCAGTGTTTAAATAAGGTTGCAGTATTATGCAGGTTTAGTCGAGTCATAGTTCTAAGAACGTTTCCCACTTTTTCCTGTTATAACTAAGCATTTTAAATTGTGTCAACTCTGAACAAAATAAATTATTGAACAGTTTGGAAGAATTAATCACCAGGGAGAGAGCATATATTTAGTTAGTGTACAGGAAGTTAGTTGTAGTTGGAGAGAAGTGAATAGTTGGGTGTTGAAAATTATGATTAAGAGAGTTTTGTTTTTTACTATCTTCCGAGTCCTTTCTTCCAAAATTTTGGAGAAGGAATTATTAAGAATTAAAAATGAAACTTTTTATAGCATAGATGACAAAGAAGCGTATAGATATTGGAAAGAAGAACTATGTAAAAAAGAAAAAATATAAATAAGAAATACAATGAAAACACAAATTAATAAAAGCCTCTCGATACTGAATAGTAGAAGAGGCTTTTTTTTAAGCAAAATATTAGTATGAAAGAAGAAAGTTAACCCACATATAAAAATAAAGTGGAGCCAGTTTCGTGACTCCACCTTTATTTATTTCAATATAAAGTCTAAGGAATAATCCGATTTGAAAGGCGTGATATACTCAATAGATTTTTGAAAAAAAATTGTTATAAATATAGGGCTTTGAATCGTTGATTCAAAGTAATTTGAAACTGGCTCCTTTTATTAAGGAGCCTTTTCTTTGCTAAGTATTACATATTTAGTGAGTTAGGGCAACTGGAGTGTGGATATTTATTTACATTTTAAAAGCCCTATAAAAATGGTTTTGAATTTATTTAGTCCGCATGGCGACAACCATGCTCAGTTTGCGAAGTCTTTATATGACTTCTGTTTATGGAGAGAGCAAGAGTTCTCCTATAATCTTCAATTTGTTACTTCTTCAGATGATTTCCTGATGGAGCCTTTGAGTGATAAAACAATAGTTTTTAACCTAGGGCTTTTGAAAAAGGTGAATCCAGAGTTTATGAAGCTAGTGTTAGTACACGAAATGTTCCACCTAATACACCACAAGATTCCATCTAAAAGAGATGTGAGAATGTTGAAAGAAATTCCGGGTCTGATGCAAGATGTGGATATAGAAGCTGATCTTGTAACTGCTCAATTCTTCCATCAGGCTTATGGATGGAGCTTGGAGAAGTATTTAAGAGTGTATTTTTCTGGAGTTGGGATTTTTAATGCTTCTTTTAAGAGAGAGAAGTTTGACCGATTTGTATCGAGTATTCTTTCGTCTTTTAGAATGATGACAGGAAAAATCAGTTCAAAAGTCAAAGTATACACACGACTTTATGATGGCTCTCAGGAATATGTTTTCCTGATAATTACCAGTGCCATTGATTTTGAGGTTCGTCATCTCTTTGTTCCAAACCACGTACATAAATATTTGATGAGAGCTTATACTGGAAATATTCAAGTGAAAGATCATGATTCGACCATGGTTGAAATGTTAAAGGAGTTAAATCAAATTATTAATCCAAACACATAAGAAATCATGATTCACTTAAAGACTTCTCCACATAAAATACTGTGGGAGAAACTTAAAAAAGAGTGCAAAAAAGTGGGTATCGAAGTTGACCCTGTTTTAGACGAGTCATTCGAGGAATGTATAGCACCGTTAGAGATAAATCAACATTTGGAGAAATTTATTCCAAAGATTCAGGAATTATTTATGAGTTACGGGTTATTGGGCGTTGGCTCAACTTCAATGCTTGCTAATATGAAGGGTTTAACTACTGTAAGGCTTAGATGGTATATGGGAGAAGGTCTTTTGGCTCATTTATGGGACTTCATGGCGATTGATTGCAAGCTTTTCACTCTTCCTAGAGACAAGAACGTTGACTTAGTTAATAGGTTCTATTTCGGTTGTGGAGATAATACTTCAACACGAAAATCTATTGCTTCTTTAAAACATGGTTTTGTTGATGAAAATGGAGATTATCAATTACTTAAAGAACAGCTCAAGACTATTTTGAATAAAGATTAATGCAGGAGGAGTATTTTTTACTCCTCCTAATGATTCTTGTGCTACATTGATTTATTTAATTCATGATCGTATCCAATAGATCTTAGTTTACTGAGCCTTTCCATTTTGGATCTAATTTGAGATTGCTTCTTGAGTTCATCATCAATAAACTTTTCTCTGACGTTCTGGACTTTCTTGAGGGTTTTAGCCAATTTCTTCATGGAAGTAAGGGAAGTAAAGCCTGTTACACCTGGATGAGATTGAGACTTAATCTCACCAGTTCCAGGAATGGTATAGTCTGTTCTGAATTTTCCGTTGCTTCGAAAGCATGAATCGGTAAAGTGTCTAAATGTTTCATTCAATACCTCATGCCTCCAAGTGGCTCCTGACTTCTTCAAAACATCCTTTGGAGTAAGACCATACTTTTCTTTCCAGAACTGCTCTATGGTAAACCCTGATACATATTCCATTATCTTTCTATTTGATCTTTTGATTTATTCTGATTACGACCTTTCTCAAGCATTGATCGCTTCAGTTCTATTAGTCTCTGTTTCTCATAATTTTCCATCACATCATAAGCTTGATTTAATGCTTTGGTAAATTTTTTCATTGAAGTCAATGACTCATATCCTGTCATATCTTTTAAAACCATTGTCCCAATAGAGTCTGTTGCGATTCTAAATGTCGAATGACCATCTTTTGTCTCCTTAATCATTGTGCTGGTGAAATGGTAAAAGGTTGAATCAATGATGCTATTTCTGCGTGTATCATTCTTTGCTTCTAGTATGTTCTCTGGAGTCAGCTTAAAATGTTCCTTCCAAAACTGTTCGACATCAAGTTCAGATATATTCTCCATTACCTCTGTATTTCTTGATCTTGTTCCTTTGCTTCACGTGTCTTTTCTAGCTTTTCTCTCTTTATCATGTACTGCTCTCTATCCTCAGTAATGATTTTCTCTCTGGCTATCTGATACTTTTTCAATTCAATAGTAAGTTCGCCCATAGAAAGAATACTTTCATACTCGGGGATTTGAGTAAATTCATGACTTTTCCATGTTGGACCAATTCTGTACTTCGTCTTGAACGTCTGTTCCTTGCCCATAGTGTAACACTTGGCAAAAGCTTTAAAGACTTCATTCATAACAATCTTTTTTCGAGACTTTGTCATCTCATCTCCAAAGAGTTCCTTTGCTTGTATTCCATGTATATCAAGGAATTTCTCAATGTTTGCTTCTGTAATATTTGCTTTCATCTGTTTGTATGTATAATATATCGTTTGTACCGCTTATTGTATTCAATGAGGTTAAGCTCTATGAGTTGTTTAATTCGTTGTGAGACGGTTGATTTAGCAATGTGCAACCTATCAGCAATCTCCACTTGCGTGATTCTACAGCCAAATGCCCCTTGTTCTAAATGCGCTAGCAAGGAATATATGAGTGCTCCGAAAACATCGGTTTTTTCAAGAACTGCTATATCCACATCTATCGTCATATCTTTTGTATTGTAAAAGGAGTCCGCATAAAGCGGACTCCTTTTGTGGTTGTACCACGGAGCTACCTTAGCAATCGCAAGTTAGAATGTGATTTCCAAGATCTATATAACCGTATATTAACCGTGACTTAACTCAATGGTTCCAAGAATTTGTATTCTGGATCTATCAGTTTGTATGACACATGTGGACTATCGTTCAAATTGATGAACGTACCTTTTTGATTAGTCGTCCGTACTATTCCAATCTTTTCAAATCTATTTCTGTTTTCACCTTGATATATATATGGGTGAACACACTGAATTGAAAAGAGCTGTAAGGAGTTTTTAGGCTTTTCCTCTTCAGCAAGAATATATTCATTGTGAGGTTTTGAGTAAAACTCAAGTCGTAATAGACCGTCTTTTGAATAGATGTGACCACAGGGGAAAAACTTACGATTTGCTTTATATATATCCTTCCATGCACAAAATTCTAATTTCATATCACTTGTACCTTTTGTTTATAGTGGTAACCCTATAAAGGACAAGGATAAAAGACCGAACTCGTGCATGAAAAAAACCACCGAGAATATCAATGTCTTTTCCTTCGTAATTCACGACATGTGTAAGTAAAGTGGTTGTTTCGAGTGTTCTATAATTTAATTGTTTTTGTTCCTTGAAGGACTAGTATAGAATTACTAACTCAATAGTACGCGAGTTTCTTTTTCGTGCAAGGTGGGGATAAGCTCTGAAATTTTAGTTAGTATGAGGTTTTATGTAATAGCGATACCTAAATCAATTAAGGGTTGTATGTTAATTCAGGGTTTCTTGATCTTTTCCTATAATTGTTATCTGTTTATCAGAAGTCATTCCAATATATTTTATTGCAGCTCCCAAAAGAAGTAATTCTTCTTCTTGATAATCAGCAGCAAAAGCATCTTGATGCAAGAGAACGCCCTCTGTTTCAGAGTCTTTAGCCATTGTAGCTAGTTCTGGAAGGTGGATTTCCACCAGATTGGTAATAAATAATTTTCTATCTTTTTTATCCATAAATGAATTATAGCATCATTTTTATTAATCTAAGAATATTTACATTCTAATTTTTGACAGTAAGAGTTAGGCAGAACCCAAAATTTTGGTTTCTAAAATAAGTGTGCTATGATGACAATACAAATTCACGGAACAAAACGAAATCACCGAGTCACCAGCTTGTGTGTTTTCTGTTGGTCGATTTTTTATCATAATAAGTGAAAAATTACTTTGTATTCCGAAAAACAATTAGCAGAATATATATCTATATATGAAAGGATTGTCGGGGAGACTATTTCCTTGGAACGAGCACAAATAGAATTAACTGCACTCGTTAAAATGTGCCAAGATATATTGGAATTTAAATAACCTATAACATCGACGGGCGATAAGAGAAATGCTACACTATACCTGTCATTCATTATTCATTTAACCCCAAAAGGGAGTCCCTACGAATGACAACTTTCATGTTAAATGAATAGTAGGGACTCCCTTTTGGGTATGTAATTATGTTCAATTTCACAGCATTTGCAAAAGCATACATCCTCTATTTAAGGAAGTCTACTGATGTGGAGGATAAACAAGTTGAATCCTTACAGATTCAACTAGAAACAATGATTAAGTTTAGAGTATATGGTTTTAATATTGTTGAAATCATTGAAGAAAAACAATCGGCATTTCATCCAGGAAGACCAAAGTTTGATTCTATAATAGAAAGGGTCAAGACAGGCGAAATTGATGGAATTCTTGTCTATGATACGAATCGAATTTCAAGAAATCCGATCGATGGAGGTATGGTTACACATTTGCTGTCAACAGGACAGCTAAAGCATTTTCAATCACGAAATGTGAGCTATACTCCTCAAAGTAATCTTATGCCATTACAGTTTGAATTGATTATCTCATTTCAAGATTCACGTAATAAAGGTGGTTTCATTAAAGGAGGACTACGGAAAAAAGCCTTTCGAGGTTGGTATCCTGTGGGACACTTTGCGGGGTATCATCATGTCAGGAAGGATTCAAATCTTGGAAAAGAAGAAAGTATTGTCATTACAGATGAAAATTATGCAATTCTGCGTCATTTGTGGGAAATGGCGCTGTCAGGGAACTTTTCCTTGTCTGATATTCACAGAGAAGCACATGTCTTGGGTTTCAAGAGTGGAAGGAAGGCACTTATTTCATACAATGCTCTATCCAATATGTTTAAGAATGAGTTCTACAGTGGCTTCTACCATTGGCATGATGAAGATGAAATTTTAGTGAGAATTAAAGGGAATCATAAACCTATCGTGAGTGAATATGAATTTTTAAAAGTTCAAAAGACTCTTTTTAGACCTAAAAAGATAAAGAAGCATTATCAGAGTATTCCTTTTACTTATAAATCAATAATCTTGTGCAGGGCTTGTGACAGGAGTATCGTCGGACAGCGTAAGGTGCAAACAAAATGCCCTTGTAAACATCGGTTTTCAAGTGTTGAGAAAACTGCATGTCCTAAATGTGATTTGAAAATCTCAAAAATGGTTTCTCCTTGGCAAATTGATCGTACCTATTATGGCTGTTGTGGTAAAAAATATGGTTGTAAAGCGCCATATATTTCCGAACAACAGCTAGAGGAACAGATCATTCAAAAATTACATACTGAATTGAAGCTCGATAAAGAATTGTGTGATTTACTTATGAAGCTCATGAAAAATCCAGTAGTGAGAAAAAAGATTAGCTCAAATGAGCTTCTTCCTCATCAACGCAAAATTCTTACAGAATTAGAGAGTAAGAAAGATAAATACATGGATATGCGTGCCGATGGAGAAATTACTAAGGAGGACTATATGAGAAGGACAACGAAATTGCATAAACAAATTGCTGAAACAAAGCTGAAAATTTCAGAAATGGAGGAGCAAAAAGACAACTGGCATGTGCAAATAATTGATCTTCTAAGTAAGCTCAGTGTCTGTGTTGATGACTTTAAAAGTCAACCAAAACACGTAAAAAGATCGATTCTTGAGACATTTCAGAGTTTAGGGTCGAACCACTTTTTAAGAGGAAAAAAGCTAGAGTTATCAATACCGAAAGTACTTTTTGTAATTAAAGACTGCTTCATTGTATTGAAGAAGATTTTGGCTCGGGTTGATAACTTGAATACGTTGGAAAATATAGTCCAAAATGCAGAAAACCCACCCGATGAGGGTGAGTTCTCAGAGTTGTGGTGTCGACTGAGAGAAGTTAGAACCCATAGTATTGAGAGAGTGAACAATAACAGCAAATTGTAAACGTCTAATCATTGTTAGAATTATAGCTTTCTCTCACTTTTTCAAGCCCCTTGTGCGTGGCAGCCTTAAGCGCAATTACAAAGAGTCTTTCCAAATGCTTATACTTTGCATCTATTGAAGTAACAAAATAATCGGCAGTTGATTCTGACCAAATTACTCTCCCATCATCAAATGTAAACTCCAATTTCAGTTTAACAAATGCTCTTTCTTTTTCAGTTGACCAGGTCGCTGAAAATTCTTTATATGCCTCGATGACAAAAACTTTTGCTACTACGACATCATATCCAATACATTGCTTTTCGATTTCATTTGCGATAATCCTCTCGTATTGAACTCCAAATTCAAGGGCATGTTTGATATTTTGATTAGGTAGAGAAATAAAAGGTAGTCGCATTGCTCCCACATCAATCTTTGATCGTGAATCGTCAAATATGATTGTATCTACTGAAAAGTCAAGGTTCAAATGCTCATTAGAATTTGTTTCCAACTGAGTGAGTTTTGAATTCACCTCACAACTAAAGAAGCATAAAGAAACGATTGTTATATAGAAGACACTTTTCATTTTTCCTAGAAATTCAAGGAGAATGAGACTCCATTCACTCCAACATCAAATTGAAGTGAGGACGACATCTTAAGGTTATTATTATACATCTTAGCTACCTCAACAGCACCCTTCTTATATTTCGAATGCAAAATGCTTGATCCAATTATGAGAATGCCAGATGCTGCAATCAATGGGACACTATAATCCTCAACTCTATTTGTAAGTGCATGTCCTAAGCCATATCCTCCAACAAAGCCTATTAACAAACTAATTCTTCGAGTTTTCGAGTACTCCTTAAACTTAGCTGAGGCCTCTTCATCATTTTGAATTATCTTCTTTATCATTCTGTGAGTAATAGGGTACCCATTTAGTCTTATGGAAGGTTTTTTGCCATATAACTGAATTGGTTTCCCTGATTCCTGAGAAATGCCGAGAACGCCTGATAGCAAAAAGGTGAATAGAATTATCAATCTAATAATCATTGTTTAACAATTGAAGAGTAATACATGTGAAATCTGCATTTGACAATAAGGATAACAGATTAATTGATTTGAATGTAAAAAAGAGACTTTCTTGTTTTAGAAAGCCCCTTTTCGTATTCTTAATATTAATCCTACTGCTTAATAAACTGCCATTCAACAACTTCATTGTTTAAAGTAGCTTTCACAATATAGTTTCCTGGAGAAAAAGTAGATACATTCAGTTGAGATGAATTATCACCGATAGTTCTCGATAAGACGACTTTTCCCGCAGTATCATAAATCTCAAGCGAGACCTTTTGCTCTATTCCTGTAGTATTGAAAACATCTATTACTAAGTCATCTTTTACAGGGTTAGGGTAGAATGATAATTGAATTTCACCATCATCTAAAACGATTATTTGCTCTGAGTCCTGACTTGTTTCAGAAAGCGAATGAGCATCATTAGTCGAAGCTTGTATCACTTCATCATCATTTTGGACAAGCCCAAAAATTGGATATCTCATTTCTTGATTTCCAGCTTCATCATAATTGAAATATATTTCTGTTTGAGAAAATAATTTTCCAATTGGAAAAATTAATATGCTAATTAAAATTAAAATCTTGTAATTCTTCATTTTTTCGTTTTTGTTGTTATAAGTCACTCTTAGTTACCGGTAGAATAAGCTTGAACATTATTAATGTCTTCTAAATAAACATTAGAAACTTTATGTCTCTTAAGTAAGCTTTGTACCTTCTCTGTGCAAAAAAGTAACATCGTTTCATCAGGACTAAAAAAATCTGATTTATCCCAAGAATCGTAATCAAATTTATATCCTGTATAGAAACCAGCCTCTTTTGGCATATTGAGTTTACCGCACCTACCAGTTACTTGAAAGCCATAGTAGATTTCATTTTGACCTTTGATTGATATTTTATATGCTTCCCAACCAGTGATTTCATTGGCCTTTAGCAAGGCATATAATCTTTCAGAAATAGCAAAATTTGATGTGTCTTGAAAACCTATAATATCAAACAGCGTTTGCCCCTCAGATATTTCCATGTCAAAAGGTTCTTGCGGTGTTAGTTTCGCTTTCCTAAGCTTTTGTTCATCGTACTCTAATACAGCCTGTATTAGAGCCTCATTCTTTTTTCTTTCTATTCCTAAATCATAAATCATATCTAAAATCCGTGTCCTACCATTAATGTGTTACCAAAGCTAACTATTTCCTGACGTGTAGCATCCGGAAATTGTCTGAAGAAAGTATCCCAAGCCCTATTATAGCTATAAGCGGCACTTCTATGCGCACTACTTGACCACCAAGACATATTATTTGGATTATGAATATTAATCCCAACCCTATTCCAGTGTGCTTGAAAACGTTGCGCCTGCGGAAATATATGATGTGCATCCATTCCCACCCCATTACTACCTGTCGACACTTTAAGATTATGTCTATAGTTACTCTTAGTCAAGGATTTATATGTTTGCCCAGAATAATCCGTTGAGGCTATTCGACTCTGTTGCTCGCTAATGAATCCTTGACTAAGTCCTTCTTCGGGTTGATCTGATGGGACATAGATATCTGCTTCTACATCTGTCATTCTTGGGCCAACAAACCCTTCTCTGTTATTTGGGAAGGGGCCATATTTATCATCAGGCTGATGAACTACAGAATTGTTTCCACCTCCATTCTTCGCAAGAGGGTCTCCTTTCCAAAAACTTCTCCCGTTCACTCGAGCAATGGTTCCATTGATTGTTCCACCTGCCACTCCTCCAGTTATAACACCTATTACATATTGATCAGGAGTCATCATAGGATCATTAAATGCAATGGTATTACCCATACTCAGTACTGGTAGAGACGCTGCTGAACCAGCTGCACCTCCTGCAAAACCTGCCGCAAATCCACCTGCACCAGCTGCTCCTCCGCCATATGCAGCGAATGCTGCTCCTCCAGTTAATGCTCCCAAGGCTCCAGCTCCAGCTCCAATTCCAAATGCTGCTAAGCCATCCATATCAAAGGTGGCTCCATGAGTATACCAGTTAATCGCTCCACCAATCAAGGCACCAGCAAGAATATGTACCCACTCACCATTTGGGTCATTATATTTCAGAGGATTATTCCATACGTAACTATATCTATTATGACTTTGCGTAAGATTTGGTGACTGAACAAAATTGTCTACTTGAATCATACGAGCCAATCTAGGATCGTAGGTTCTCCCGTTCATGTTTATCAAATCAAAGGCATTGTAGTGCTCATGTCCAGTATATCCCCTTGCCAACCAACTAGGGAATGGGTTGGTTGTATTCTCTGTCTGATCCCATGTCTCAGGATTTCTTGTTCTACCCCAAGGATTATAACTCTGCTTTCCAGATAGATTTCCATTTATATCTGAAACAGCTACAATAGAGCCTTGATGATCACTATGTAGATAGAAATAATCTGGATTTGATCCATTTACCGACACTGCAACCGCACCGCCAGGTAGATATGTTATCTCTGTTACGGTATTATTGACTTGGTCTTCAAACCGTTCAAATTGCTTTCCATAGTATCGTGTCCACTGAGGTTGATTATTGTCTAGAAATTCAACCTTTTTCCTTGTTTGATATGGACTATAGGTTACTTCTAGATAATCATTTTCCTCAGTAATCGTAGAAATTTTATCAAATGAACTGTATGTAATGTTTCTGATATCATAATCGAAATCACTTGCAACATCTTCTAATTTACTGATCGCATTGATTTTTGAAGAGTTGTATTTGTATGTCCCTATGTCAGATTTTGTCTTAATATTTCCATTGTCAAAGTAGGTTTGAGTTTGAGAACTTAAATCAGTTCCAAACTCATTATTGATCAATCGAATTTTACTTTCTAAGAGTCTATCTAAGTCATCGTAGTCAAAGTCTTCAAGTAAGCCATTGAGATTATCCTGACGATAATCCATATTACCTGTAGTAAGATCATATACGTAACCTAAATCCTGAATTCCGGGGGTAACGATCCCTGTATTCATGCCATATTTATTGTATTCTTTTTCTGTTACAAGCCCATTTCTAAGAGTGTATTCTTCAATCTGCCCAAGAGCATTTACTTCATTTATAGTATATATTGGGTCTGCAGCACCCTGAATATCAACACCTGAAAGCATACCTTGATTGTTATACTTATTAACCGTAACGATGTTCGAAGGGTATTTCGTTGTTTCTAATCTTCCCAGAGCATCATAGGTATAGTGTGTTGGGAATATTAAACCATCTTCAGTTAGATTTTCTATTTCACTCTTGACTCTCCCATATAGATCGTAGGTAAATTCTTTTGTGATGCTACTGTTAGGTCCTGTTATTTTTTTAAGTTGGTTTTTCCCATTACCAGCAGTCACATATTCATAATCAATCGTTCCTTCAGTCGTTTCTTCATAATCAATTCTCCCAAGATTATCATAAAAGATGGAAGTAGTGTGTCCATTACTCATCGTTTGAATTACAAGCTGATCATATGCGTTGTAAACATAATTGTTGACGCCTGCATTGACCCCATCCAACTTCGTTTGATTTCCTAAAAGGTCATATTCAAACTTACTTGTTACAACTCCTCCAACATGAACTTCTTTTGGTTTTCCATTACTATAATAGAAAGTCTTAATCTCTCCACCTAAATCCTCTGTTTTCGCTGCTCTTCCTGCTGCATCAACTGAGGTCGAAGAAAATGAATCCCCCTTGGTAATGGTCGTTGTGTAAAGACCGTTCTCGAGGTTATAGCTATAAGAGCTGGATACATCAGTTGTCCATGATGATTCTATTCTATTTGTTTCGTCATCATAGTCATAATTAGTAATGACCGCTTGTCCCTCTTCGCCTAAATAAAATGGAGATGTTTGTGTTTGGGTATTACCTCTTTCATCATATGAAGTAACAGTACTAATTGTTTGCCCATTAAAGCCCTCTGTTTCCTCTAATCTCACACGTCCTAAAATATCTACCCATGTTCTAATTTCAGGAAGCCCCTCTGTATTGGTAACTGAGTAAAAAACAGTATTTCCGGCATACGTTGGTGTGTTGTTTGAATTACGGATATCCCAGTAACGAGTATGCTCAGTTTCTATACCTAATGGATCAATTGATTTTATAAGTGTACCGAAGTCATCATATTCATAACTTGTACGCAAGCCAGTAATATCCTTTCCCCATAGCATCGCTCCAAATCGAGTATCATAGTTGTATTCAGATACGTCACCATTTGTATTCGTTGTTGATACTCTCCAACCATCTCCACCATATCCATGAGTTACAACTTGATCAGGTAAACCAGGACTTGAAATAGTACTTGAGGTTATAGAACCAATGGAATTGTATTCATAATTTGTGGCAGTGCTAAAACTGGTTCCAAGGTCACGAGAAACTTCTTGAACTTTTCCATTTGGATAATAGGAGTAGCGAACCTTTCGAATATATGGAGTTTCATTGCCTATTTGAGTGGTCGTTGTCGTTTCAAATGGACGAGATGCTCTCCAAGAACCAATCGTCATATATGTTGGTGTGCTCACAATGATAGTCTCCAAACCATCTCCTAAAGATGTGGTTGAAAGTGTCACATTACCATGAGAATCATACCCCAGATTTGTAGACCTTTTTTCTCCTGTCAAGAAATTTTCGGTTTGTGATTCTATAATCCTTGATACATACCTGTTGTTTGACAATGTGCTCAGTTCATAGTTTGTAAAGAGGGTTTGGCTTTGTAGAATATCAGTCGGAAAATAGTTTTCTGTTTTAATAGGAACTCCAGCAAAATGATTATTGTCGAATGATTGTACCGAAACAGTATAATTGCCTATGTTATCATTGACTACCTTGGTTTTTTCAAAACCTAAGAAGCCTTTTCCTTCTCGATGAATTTTAGCTCCTTCGTAGTAATACCTTCTACTGATAATAGCATTATTTACTCCACTTGGAGATTGTATCTCAGAAACAACTTTCAAAGCCCCTTGATAGTCAAACGTAGGATGTGAAGCCCCAGATCCTTTGATGTAATTGGAACCACTGCTTAGATGCTTGTATGAAAACTGAACATCATGGTTAAATCCATTTAAGACCTTGGTTAAACATCGTGGCTTACCAATGTCTTCAAAAGACATTACGTTGCAACTGCCTGCATCTCTATCATTCAATAATTCGAACTTTCCGTCTCCTTCAAAATCAACAATCTTTAGAACTTCCTTGCTATTGGGATGATCAAACACATGGGTATATTCTGAAAAACCAATTCCATTTGAGAGATAGATATGTGCTCTTGATGAGTTCACTGTTGTTCCTCCAATAGCGGCATTGTTTAAATAAGCTATGTCGGCCATTCCATCACCATTAAAGTCGCCAAACGACAATTTATGATATTCAGATGCTTCAAATAGATTTTCTATTTGATAGGGAAAATTCATTTGAACAGTGCCTGCGCCATAACCTGCACCATCTGAATAGAGAGTTATCCAACCCGCAGTTTCATTATATGTCAACAAATCTGTTTTACCATCTCCATTAAAATCTGCTGGGTAGCACTTATGCCACTCAGCGGGAAAGCCTCCAGAATAAATTTCAGAAACAGTAATAGTTGAACTACTTGTTTGGGGGGAGGAAAAAGAATAAATCTTGGCATCGAGGCCATTTCCATAAATACAAAGAAGATCTGATTTTCCATCACCATTATGATCTACCACAATTAAATCCTCAACATAGGCTAAAGATGGAAATTGGAGGTTTGTTACTAGCTTAGAATTTGTTGAAGAACCGCCATATTTTATGAGAATTGAAGCTGTTGATCCTGCCTTTAATAGTGAAAAACAATCTTGTTTTCCATCTCCATTAAAGTCTCCATACTGAAATGTATCTTCAAATATTAAACTATATATTCCATTATAGGTTCCTCCATGATAGTCATCAAAAATTGTTGAATTAAAGCTATTATTCGACTCATCATATTCAAAAACTAAACTTTGAACAAGAGTATTCGGAGTATGGTCTTCTTCTATATAATTTATCTGATGTACAAGCAATTCGTCCAACCCATTCCCATTATAATCTCCAATTGAGTTGTACAGAGAGTTCGACTCACGAATTTTCTTTCTTTTAATAATAGTTGCTCCTTGAGGCATCAACCCAGAAGATTTTGATACCAGAGAGTTATTCTCATTTATGAATAGATTATACGTAGTGTATTCTTTAAAATTTGGAAAGTATTCTTCATCAGGAAGGGTATAATTTACTGCCAACAAATCTGATTTCCCATCTCCATTATAGTCTCCCGGGAACATATCTGACTTTGTAGTACCTGAATATAGATTGTGAATTGTGTTTTCCACTTGAGCAGTCTGACTTTCATACTGAAATCGAGTTGAATTAAGCTGCTTAGAATTCATCCCATATTCGGTAAGTTCTTTTAAATAGGTGAAATGATCTTTTCCATAGTCCAAAACATATTCACGCATAGTTTCTTCACCTGATTTCACAGAGATTTTTCTAAGCAAATGTTTTTGAACATTGCTAACAGAGCCATTGATGTAGTTTGTTCTAATTTCATCAGACGACTTATTGTTATAGTAAAAATTAATCGTGTTTTGTGGAGTAATATTGGCTATGTCGTTTCCAGTATAAATGATTTGTTTTAATCTTGGTTCATTCCCAGAATTATCATACTTGTATTCGATATAGTTACCATCAATATCAATGACTTTAACTAATCTCCAAGTTAAGACAGCATTGTTTGATCCAACGGAAAATGTTCCGTTATATGAGCTACCATCTGAAGCATTTGAATCTTCTGCTTCACCATACCACATAATCAACCCACTCTTCGTCTCAACTTTAAATTTGCTCGGGTTCCAAGTATCAGAACCATATGTTGAAATAAGAGAGTAACTCTCAACTTCGGTTAAATATTTTCCAGGGCCGAAACTAGAGGCACGAACTAATCTTTGACCATCAAGTACGAATTGCTCATCCCCTTGGGTTAATGAAATTGGACTTACTTCTCCATCGTAGTAAATACTTTTACTTGTTCTCGATATTGAAGATAAACCAGAAATATTCCAACCTCCACCAAGTAAGCCATTACCTGATTGACTGTTATACACCAACCCAATTTCAGGTTGTGCGTCATTGATTCCTGGCGAAACAAAAAGAGGTACAGAGTATGCTCCTCCTCCTGATGGAGTTACTGATTCAAAACCAGCTGAATAACCAACAGGAAGAGATGTGTCAATTATCCTTCCGATTGTTTGATCTGTGAACATGTCTGAATAGGTTGTACTTCCAACTAGCCATTCATCAATATATGCCTGTACGTGAGCATCTTGCTGTGCAGAGTATTCATACCCAGGTCTAAATTCAATTCTCTCTTGCGCAACATGGGTATGTGTTGCTCCTGTTTCTATTTGATCTAGAATAATCACGTCATCTTGAGAAAAAGATACCGAGTAAATTATCATAGAGATCAAAAACAGGAAATAGTGTTTTATTCTAATCATCTTAAAAGTTTTTAGTTAGTTAAAATGACTATTTCTTTACTCTCTCTGGAGTTACTGCTTTTGCACTTTTGCTTCCTTCAAGAATACTAAGACGTTTCATCAACTCATCTATTTGCTCCTGTTGTGCATCAACTAATTTCTGCTGATTGATTGTATGAAGTGTTAATTCTTCTACCTTTTCAACCAGAACTCTATTAATCTCACCAATGTCTGCACCATTTTTAGCCACATCAGTAGACGATTGCATATTTGGTAAGTGCTTGTTTCTTTCAATATATTGCTCTAAGTCATAGAGAGACATCAGCTTGTAATCCTTTTCAAAGACATAATCAGGGAAGTTTTCAAGTGTGATCGTCAATTTTCTACAAAATACTTCTCCTTGATCGCTTACTTGAAAATTATTATCAGCTGCGACAATGCTTTCACCGATGGTCAAATCAGTCGATATTCCCATATCTCCAACTACATCTAACCTATGCTGAGGGTTTGATGTTCCAATTCCAACGTCGGTTCCACTAATACATCTAGAATAGATTTTACCTTCCTCATATTTCCAATATGAATCAAACCCTGAAGAGCAATCAGCATGCGTTGGCTGAATCATACTATGAAATGATTTTGGATTTATTGTCCTGATTTTACCATCTCCACCTCGTAATATAATATCTCCTGAAGAAGTGCCAGATAAATTAGGAAGATATAGTGCTTGTCCTACTACCGTACCTGCTTGAAGAGTGCTATTTCCGAGAACATAAAGATCTCCTCTAATTGTAGCGTCCCCATCTACGTCCAGTTTTGTTTCTGGAACTCTGCCAAGTCCAAGTTTGCCGTTGAGGGTATATACAGTTTGAGAGTAGAGAGATAGAGACATGGCAATTGCCACGATGGTTATAAGTAAGCTTTTCATTTGGTTAAATTTTAATATTTATTATAGATAGATTTTTAAAAGTATGTTTAATTGACAAAGTTTAGGTTATTTCCTTTAGATGCAATTCCCAAACAAATAGTTGCTCGTTTATGGGAAACAAAACGCAATTCATCGGGTAAATGTTTTATTCTGTCTTAATGTAAAGGTATTACACCCTCAAAACAAGTCCTAAAGAAAAACACCCAGATTTGCTGGGTGTTTTTACCCTTTTTTTCACGTGTTTTTGTGGATTTGCCTTTTTCACTGTACAATGACAAGTTGGGAAGCCACCAGGCAAAGGATTGAAAAATGGAATAACAGGTTGATAGTTATTCTTGTTCGCTATATCTCCATCAAGTGTGGTATTCACAAACTTGTATCGTGTTTGACTTGAAGCTGTAAGAGCGAAAAAAAGAAGTGCAAGAGTGAATATACTCTTGCATGGCGGGGATTTGTATAACATTATTTCTATTAAAAAAGGGGTTGGGATTTCCGATCAACCTTATTACAAAAAAGAAGCGTGGAAATCAACTCCATCAGCTAAAAGGCTCCCCGCCAGAGTTGCCTAAGATATGATAAAGGGTCATCCCACGCCATTCCTGGCGTGGCATAACGTGCGTATCACATCTTAAAATTCGTGTTGTAAAAAGGATTTCCTGGCGGGGATTCTTTAGCTGAACACAGTTACGCTACGTGTTTTTCTATATGTCTGGATACAAATGTACTGATTCTTTGAGAATTGAACATGGAGCATGAAAAAAGCAGATCACAATGGATCTGCTTGAGGAAGTATCCCTTCATCGGAAAAGGAGAAAAAGCCATCACGAGTGAAAATGACATGGTCGAGTACTTGGATATCATGATAGCTGGCAGCTGCACATATCTTCTCCGTCAGAGCAATATCAGTTCTACTTGGCTTTGTGTTCTGCGCCGGATGGTTATGTCCAAGTATAATAGAGCTGGAATTTAAAAGAATAGCACTAGCTAAAATATGTTTGATTTCAACTGTTGTTCCGGCAATAGTGCCAATAGAATGTTCTAGCAATGCTAAAAATGTATTCCTTCTATCTAAAAAGATAATTTTAAATTCTTCTCGCAAATCAAGAATACTATCATCGGTGCTTTGTATGAAAACCTCATAGGCTTCATGTGATGAACTAATCGCTCTTCTTTTTTTGACCTTGTTGATGTAAGAGATTGTAATCGTCGGTATTGAATTGTCTATATCCATTATTTAGTTTTAGGAGTTCCGAGAATTTCGTAACCTCATTGTAGCACATTCAACAACACTTCTCCAAATTCACCTCCTTCTCTCCATATTTCTTGGCATTTGTTCTTATGAGTCTCCTGAATATATCTGCTATGAATACTTCCCAACGTTACATGAGACCAGACGCTTTGCAAGGAATGCTCCTACGGATTCCTCCTTGTCAAAATGTCTTGGCGCTCTCATGTGGTACTCGGTCATTATTCATTTACATATATATTCCATGACCAAAAAAGAAATTACAAATGCATTACAAGAAATAGTTGAGGCTGAGAAGGGAACTATAAAAGGCTATGTTGCACAAGAAGCACTTGACGATGATGATCCAATCTCATTTTTCAAAGATCTCTTGAACCATGGATGTGTCTCTGGTATGGTTTCAAGTCTTGTCTGGTTCAACCAAACTCATACTTTCTACGATACTTACTATGATGAAATTGAAGAACTTCGTCAAGAACAAGAGGCGTCAATTGGTACTCCAATTCAAACCAAAGGTGATCTTAAGAACTTTCTAGCATGGTTTGCTTACGAGCAAGAAGCTTATAGATTAGCTCAAGAATTGGGGTTGGAGATATAGCTTTTGTTACAATTAATGTTTAATATCTATGGTCTGATAATACCGTGGGTGTTTTATTCTTAATAATTGAAGATTATACTCACACTCTATGCTTTTATATTTAGGGTTATTTAATAAATTCACTAAACTTAGGATAGCTTTTGACTTTTTATTATTATTAAATTTTTTGCCTAAAAAATGATCTTTATATTCATCAATTCTTTTGAATTTATCCTGAAACATTCTGCATATGCTTCTTTGTGCTTGAGTTAAATCTTCAGTTTTCTTAGTCAGCTCACTTTTAATTTTACTCTTTTCATCAGTTAGGACTTCAATTTTTACAATGGACTCCTGAATTTCAACATCTTTATCTTTGACTTCAATTGATAGATCTTCATTCTTAACATTCAACTTATTGTTTTCATTGTTTAAACGAGTACTGGTTCGAACTTCACCTTTGTATTTACCTTCCCATTCTCGGGGTTTCTGTTGAGTTATTGCAAGAGTACTGGCAAGACGTAAAGTATCATCTACAAGACCCTTATTTAGTCTTTCTAGCTCTATTAATCTCAAATTTTTACCTGCCATACTTGCCAAATGCTTAAGAGAAAAATCTTTCAAGCCAGTTGCATCTTCAAATAGCTCTTGTAAATCACCAAAAAATCTTTCAGTTCGATATTCATCCTCTAATAAATCTTCGTTTCCTCCCTCAGCAAAAAGAACCTTCGCTCTGTTTTGATAATCATACAGTCTGCCTAAAATTCTTTCATTTGATTTTTTAATTTCTGGAGTATTCAGAGGGCTCTTTTGAGCCTTCTGAATACTAGAGATCATACTGCTAATCACACCTTTCTCATCTAAAAAAATACTATTAAGTGAATCTTTTTTTTCACTAATATTATAGTTATTCATAGTATTAATGATGTTAGGTATATTAGGTGGTGATTCCTTTTCAGTACAAGAATTAAGTGTAAATGCAATAAGGCCAGTCATAAGCGCAGCAACAAATGCTTGAACAAGAAATTTGTATGTCATATAATCTAGAAATGATTTCTCGTTAGCTTCATCTCTCGAACTATCGTATTGATCAGACTGTGAATTACTCACCTTGTAATGTGCAATACTTTTTGCAAATAAAAATAATTTAATAAAGATTTTTTTCATCTTTGAATCGGTTTTAAAAGATTTAATTGACCTAATTCAAAGAATTTGCTAGAATATTTAGTGAAGTTCAATACCGTGAAAAGGCTATTGTTTAAAAACAATTGAAAAGCTTATTTATATATGTAAAATAAGTCGTATATTTGCAGCCCCTTTTTAAGGTAGTACATTCAAGAAACAAAAAAGCGAAATTCTCATGTAGAATTAAGCGTGGATTATAAAAGAGCATCATCGGTCAGGAGATGCTTTTTTCTTTTATATGATCACCAAATGTACATTTTATATCACTAAGTAATATAGTTCCACTATTACTTTTTTTCCAAATTCCTATTTTAAACCTGTGATGCTCACCCTAGCAATAGTGATTACTGGTGTTTCTCGGATAAAAAAAGACACTAACAACAATATATATTGTAAATATGTAACTAACGGAGTGTAGTTTTTTCTAATTTAACGTTTCTAGAAATTTCGTATTTTCATTACACATTGATGATGTTTGGTTAAATTGTAATTAACCCTTTGCTAATAGTAATAAGTTGATTTTTTAATCAGTTGTTAAATCATAAAATTATAGACAGATGACGGAAGGAAGATTATTACATGAGTTGGTCAACAAAAGTGACGACTATACGGTGAGTACGTTTTCAGAATCAATTGGTAGAGCATCAAAAACAGTCTATACCTGGTTTAAAAAAGATGTAATTCCCGTTGATGTACTTATTCTATTCTCAAGTTGTTTCTATTTTGATTTATCTGAATTTAAGAACGGTGAGCATGTTGAAGCCCTCATGAATCATAAAAATGCATCAGCACCAAAGGCTGTTAGTTTTATTCCTTTTTCAAGTAATGACAACGAAAGCTATGAAAAGAGAGTCGAACATTACTTTACAGAAATAGAATTGTGTCTAGAAAAAGCGGAAAAGACTATATCAATCTATGACCATTTGGAAAAGGCGATAAATTCAAACCCTAGTAATATAGACGAGTACCTTGTAAGAAGGAAACTATATTTTAAAAACATTCAAAATATTGTAGAGAATAAGGATGAGATAGAATACCGTAGGATACTAGTTCTACCATCAGAAGTGGATATTGCGTTGGGTTTTAAGGAATGTTTGATAGAGTTAATAAAGCTAATCCCACCCTCATTATTTCAGCACTTTTGTATTTGTTTCAGAGATTTTCCCGATAGACTTAAGCTTTTTGTGCTCGCTCGACCGACTAAATCATATAGCTATGGGCTTATTGATGATAAAAGATTGATGTTAGAGTATGACAGGCATGATGAGAATAGAGTTTCACACTTGGATTTAATGTTTATTCACTCCAAAGTTGACAATGATGAGCTTGATAAAAACAGTGCTTTAGATGTCTTCACAAAAAAGTATCATAATCTTTATAGCCAAGGCATGAAGGGGAATTCACCTATTATTTGGAGAATTGAAAAAAACATGTGGATAAACGGTGTTTATTTAGCACAAGAAGAATTAGAAAAAGAAACGAAATATCTAACTCATGAAATGGAACAGTTAGAGAATTCTAATTTGGCTGGGCTTGATAATGAGCAAAGACTAAAGTTATTAGAAAAACAGAAAGTAACAAGATCTGCTCATCACGATTTACAAAAAAGGAACAAATGGATGAACCATAAATCTAGAAAGTTAGATAGTATTCTTTTATCTCCTGTAAAATGACAATTTCAGAATTCAGCTAGTATGTTCTAAAGAAGCATAATCACGCGTTTTTATTGACTACGATAGTTGTTCAACCAAGCAGTACATTGATATTGTCTTCTCACTCTTTAAGAGCTTTACATTGAATAGACACATCACTACAAAGTCCAAAACACTTTTTTTAGTGATAACCGAAGTAGTAGATGCAGCAGGAATCAAGTGAAAGAAGATGTTCTTACCTGGGGAGGTCTCCTAAACTACGAGTTAGTATGTAAGAGAAGTCAGCAGAGGTCATAGTACTTACAGGAAAGGAGCCATGCAATCCATGGAGATCTCACGAGTAAGGAAGGACCGAACGTAATTCTCTTTAAAATTCGTATAGGAATGATAATTCATAGCCTATACTTAAACTAGAAGATAGTATCAAAGGTGAAAAGAGCTTTGGTGTGATGAATTACGAACCGCCTGCTACGAGACCTGTATAGCAAGTGGTGTGAGAGGCGTTTTTCGCTCCTGATCAGGGGTGGTGGAGCCGTCTATTCGATTAGCCACTGTTTTTTTACATTTTCTTAAGTACCGATTCTTGCAAATCTTCGCTTCTCAACAATCCTTCTTCAATGGCATTTTTCAAAAGAGTCTTTAAAGCTGACTTTGTGTAACGCTTTAATTTATCCGCCCGAACGCGCTCTACAATATGTGAAGAAATGCAGCCGAGTTTATCATAGTCAAGATCAGAGAGGTCTCTATGTGTATCTACTAGATCCGAAACAGGCGTATCACCAGGTGTTGCAATTATTTCAATCTTTAGACTTGAAACAGTGCTTTCCTCTAATATCACTACGTCTATTGCATCTAAGTGTTCTTGCTTGGAAGCTAGTGCCAAAACTGCCATATCAAGCTCTTGTTCCGACTCTATCTTCCACACAGAAAGTGTATTCCTAGAAGTTTTCAGACAATTCGTGATAGCATCTGCTGAGACAATATCTTCTTCCAAAATGTTCTTTTGAAACCACTTTGCTTTGTTTATTTTTCGCACTAGTAGTGAAAATATCATTCGTCTAAATCTGCAATTACTTGATCTACATATTCTTTTAGCCAAGCCGTATCCAATGAAATGCTTTTTAGAATTCGAGAGCTGCTTTCACCACCCCAAGACTCGAATGCTCTAACTCCCAGTTCTTTTACTTCATCAGTTTTATGATTGAAGGCTGCCATTGCCATTGTTTGGCCTTGTGGAAATATTTCGGATGGTTCAAAGCGTCCTAAAATTCTGAGTACACCAATTAAGATGGCTTCCTCATGAAAATTTTGAATAAAAATGTCATTTATCCAATTCCTTGTTGCTAGTGCATTAATTCTCAGGTATGATTTTATAAACTCCTCACTTCTTGACGTAAAACCAAATTCAAAATGTTCTTCTTTTAATAGATGAAGGAAATCTTTGGTTTTATCCTTTAAGTCTGATAGCCGCACATTGTTTATCTTGTTTTCAGTGGAATTTCGAGCCTTTTCAAGGAAGTCAAAAATTGACTCATTTGAATATGAGGGTACATCTAACTTATTTCGAGTAATTTGTGCCGGTATTTGAAAATCGATTGACTCAGTCTCTGATTTGGCAGAGTTGTCATCAAACCAATCATTCTCAGAAACCATATTGCTCGAGAAGTCTTCTGATTGTACGTCATAAATATTCTTGTTTGTCGCTTTGCTCATAATTCAAGAATTGTTTTATACTGTGTTCTTAATTCCTCCTCTAGAGACTTTGCATAATCAATAAATGAAAGAATATCGGAGAGATCAAATCTAAAATCAACGACTCCCTGATAAGTATTTAGATCAATATGTAACTCAATTCTATCAACAGGTTCAAGAGTAGAGTTAGATTTCATATTTCCCGTTAATCTATTGACCTGACAAATTACATTCAAGGTTTCATCATGCTCTCCAATTTTTACTGGGACTCTTGATACAATTCTTGAATTCCAATCAACTGCATCTTTATCTGAATAATAAGGTATAGGATTAGAAAGTTTAAGGAAGGATTTTTTGAATTTGGACTCTTCCATTTCTGGTAACAAATAACGAGTTACTAGTGCCATTCGATTATGCTTTCGAGGAAATTGAGTTGAAATTATGTCAATAATTATCTTAACGTCTTTAATAAAATTGTCTATAGCAAGCATTGAGACTACTCCGATATTCTGATTAAGATGTTCGATGTCAATTCTATTACCTCCAAATTGAATCCCCCATACTTCGTCAGAGGACTTAAAACTTAGTCTATTGACTGGGTTAGGATTCGGTGGTATAAATTCTTGAATTGTGGTAGGGATTAAATTCAAAAAAGAAAAGGCCTTCATCAGTGCAATTATATTCTCAGGAGCAGGACTTATGTCATCATAATTGCCATATAGTACAACTTGAAACCTTAGAGTAATGTCTGTCATTTTATTCGATTAGTTTGTAAAGTTAAGTATTTGACCCTTGTGGGTAACTATGTTTTAAACAAAAACACCCCTGAATGTTTTGATAACCAACCTTTGAAGGTGTTATATGATTTAAGGAATATAAAGCGTAATGGTGATTTTTTGCTGATTTGTGTGGTTAATCAACATACAGAATAATGAGCTTGGACTAAAAGTCAGACTTAAATAGATTTACTTCATAAAGGACATGCCCTTGAGTAATAAACCTGAGCAAGTTCTTAGGGATTATATTTGAGAAACTTAATGAAGTACATTGCACATTTACACCTATGTTAAGTAGGATATGAATAATTACATGGAAATAATCCAAAACCCTTTTTTTGAAAGGATGCTTGCCGGATTTATTACAGCTGGTATAATTGCACTTATGCGTTTCTTTCGACAGAAATTCTTAAAAAGAAAATATAATTTCATCTTGGGAGATTGGATTGGAAGCTACTTAATCAGTGATAACAAACAGATGGTTGAACAAGAAATTAAAATCTGGACTAATTTTCTTGGGAAACTAAAAATCAGAATAAAGGAAAAAACAACGGCAAACTATATCTATGAGGGAAAAATAGATGTTGTTGAAAATGCAATTTATGGTTATCTAAAAGGTCAACACCACCCTGGAAACAGTTTCATTGTACTGAAACTACCTTTTAACCGAATACATCAAATACCTGCTATGAACGGTATTTTTAGTGGAGTAACCCAGCATCATTTACCTGCATCTGTTAAGGTTCACTGGTCAAGGCAGACAATCTCGCTGACTGCACTTAAAAAGGAACTTGGGACTAAGAAGAAGTTTTTGATTTTTGATACAAATGCAACTAAAAATGAAGAAAGGCTTGATATAGGTAGTCATATGAGAAATCTGTCTAACAAATAGGTAAGTCTTTGGTAAAGTATATCTTGTCTTACTTTTTTTACACCAAAAACCAGAAACAATAAATGAATTATCCAATCTTAGAGATTGTATAAACAAGATTGTGTTTCGTTATACGATACCTCAAATGTGTACACATTTTCGTTCTCTATACCTGAAACACGATCTTGGCAATGGAGACCCTTGCAACCCCTTTCTTTTTAGAGAGAAGTTTAGTTTAAGTGATTTGACAATTCTAATATAAAAAGTATGCTAAGAACAAGATTTGCTCTTTGTAAATCTATTCAAACATTTAAGCTACGAATAGAAGGAGCATGATACTAGAATACGAAGCCGGAAAGAGCGCTTAAGTTGTTTACTTTTAGACAATTTAAGCGCTCTTTTTGGTTAAGAGTGTCTATACAGGGAGTCTGTAAATCAAAAAAATTAATTAACTATGAGACACTTTAAGTTTCTTTTATCTTTTATTCTTATCTATAGCCTAAATCTCTTAAATGCATCTGCTCAAAATGTTTCAGATCAGGTTCATATTGTTATAGATCCTGGCCACGGGTTCACCTCATCTATACCCGAAGGAGTGAACTGGTCTTCTCAGATTTACAACAACGAAACAGTTTATCAGGATGATGGTCGCTGTTATCTTGAGATAGAGAATACCCTAGCAGTTTCTTTAAAACTTAAAGATCTTTTAGAAAGTAACTGTGAAAATGTTGTGGTTCATATGACTCGTACAGAGAATGTGTATGCATACAGTGAATGGATGTCAACTACTCAACGTGCAGAATTTGCCAATACAGTAAATAATGGAGGGTCTGCAGATGTATTTATCAGTGTGCACTCTAATGCTTTTGGTTGTGAATGTGGTGTTAATTGTGAATATGGAGGTAGAGGTACAGAAACCTTTTATTCATCAGTAATATCTTCTGGAGTTAATCAAAATTCAGATAGTTCATATAGTTTGGCTAAAAATATCAGCAAGAATTTGGTTAATTATTTGGGTCTTTTTCCTAGGAATACTGGTAATCCTATCGATTATCCTTGGGATGTTTTGTACTATACCGATTGTGAATATTCTGTATTATCAGAGATGGCCTTCCATACAAATAGCCGGGAACTTTCAATGATGCAAATGGAATGTTCAAGGCAAGCTTTTGCGGATGGTTATTTCCATGCAATTCTAGAAACTCTTGGTGATGATATAGTAAGTCATGAGGTGCCAATTTATTCACCGGAACCAAATAACTTGTTGTTCCCGAATGAGAATTCTTTGGTTTCTGGGCTAGCCCCGCTTATTAATAACGAAAGAGTTTCTGATACATTGTATGGAACTCTCTCTACATCACAGGAAGATTTTCAGGATGTGTATTATTTTCCAATACATTCTGATTATTCAGGGGAGCTTATACTTGAAATCGATGTTTGTGATGAGGTTGATTACAGTGTAGGATTTATGTCTCTCGAAGGACTGTTTTTAAATAACGGAAACGTTAATAACACTACACTAATTGAACATTGTGTTCCAACAGGTTCGTGCAATACAAACTATGTTTTAGTTATTTCACCTGCAGCTGAAAGTTTTGGTACACCTGCTCCATACACGATTTCCTATTCATGGATGCCGGGTGAAGAAGGATTTTTCTGTGGGAATTTTGACCTAGCGCCCTCGCTTGAGCGCTTGAGCGAATTACTTGAAGTTTCAGCCTCAGAATCTGAAGTATGTTCTGGAAATCCTGTAACACTTTCTGCTTCAGGTGGAAGCGGTCAATACCTCTGGAATGGCCCAGATGTCAGTGATGAGCCTGGAAGTACTATTATTGTTTGTCCAGAGATAAGCGGTACGTATACTGTAACAGATGGGTTTGGCTGTTCGAGCAATCAGACTTCTGTAGATATCACAGTCTTAGATTCGCCAACAGTGTCTATAGATTCTGATCCAGAAGATCCTATTTCAAATGGAGAATCAGTTGCGTTACTTGCTGTTGCTAATGGATCTGGCTCATTCGATTTTGAATGGACAGGGCCCGATGTTCCAGCTTCGACAAGTCATATTATTTCAGTATCTCCTGAGGAGAGCTCAAGTTACGGGGTAACAGCCATTGATGAGGATGGCTGTCAGGCTTCAGCAGAAACCCTAGTGGTGGTAGAGGATAGTAATCCTATGCCGAATCTGTTGCATAATAGTCCAACACAAGTGTTCAACCATGCAGAAGCGTTAGAGGGTGGAATCCTTTGTCATGTTGAGATTCTCAATAATGGCACAGGGGTATCACCTTCGACATCGTTAACATTTCAGTTGCTTGATGGGATAGAAGTGGCTGCAGGGGTACTTACTTCAGTATCGAGCCTTGCCCCAGGAGAAACAGAAACAGTTGAAGTTTTTATTGACTATTCAACACTTCCAGAACTCTTTGGGGGAGTTTATTCGGTTCAATCAGTGGTAGATCCGAACAGCTCTATAGGAGAAATTAGTGAATCTGATAATACTTTCATATTTGGAACTTATGCAGTTCTTCCAGATTATGAAGTTATTGGTGCAACATGGAATCCTTCGAATGTTGTGGTTGGTGAGCAGGTAAATTGGGAAGCATTTGTTAAGAATAATGGAGATATAAAGTCAGATGTGACGACAGCAATGAAAATCGTGTTGTCTAGTGATCTGATTTATGATCCAGACACTGATATATTGCTTTGGAATGGAAATATACCTGCAAACCAAGACGCTCCATATTTAGTAGGGGAAGTAACAGAGTTTGCAAGTACTTTTTCATTTCAGGCTGAGCATATTGGATCATGGCATGCATTATTTGTTTGTGATGCAGACGATGATGTGCTTGAGAGTAATGAAGAAAACTTCAATGTGTATTCAGTTTTCGTTAATGTTTCTGAGCTCGGAATTGGTCAATCAGTAGGGTGTAATGATCCAGATGCCTGTAATTATGATGCAGCAGCTATTGCACATGACGGTACATGCTCATATGTAGTTGATTGTAATGGAGTATGTGGAGGAGGAGTTGAGTTAGACGCTTGTGGTATCTGTGGAGGCGATAATTCGACTTGTTTAGGTTGTACAGATGAGAGTTCATTAAATTTTGATTCAGCTGCAATAGTTGATGATGGTATGTGTGAATATTCTTTTTGTACCTATACCGAGGAGCTCGTTTTACCAGAAGGTGATTGGGAAGTCACTGGAACAGATAATTGGGCTTTTGCATCAGATAGGCAGTACAACTCTGGCAATGGAAGGGTCTTGGCCTATGAAAGAGTTGATGGAGTATTTTCTACTACACCAATTGAAATTGTTGCGGAAGATGGAAATCAGGGTGATGAGTTTGGGTATAGGGTTGATGCAGATGGTGATTATCTAGTTGTAAATGCGCGACATGGTGATGGTTATTTGAATAATTATGGGGTAGTGTATTTATTTAAGTACGAAAATGGTCAGTGGATTCAGAAGGATCGTTTTTCCAATCAAGAGCTTCTTGATTGGGGAGCTATTCTTCAAGCCGCTGTCACTCCTTTAATAGGCGATCTTGCGATAGACGGTGAATTTGTTGCTGTTACAGGAGTTGGATATGGAGTTACTTCTTTATTCAAAATTGTTTCAGATCAATTTGTTTTCTTGCATAATGTTTCAGGTGGTTCTAGTGTGGATATGTCTAATGGTCGTTTGGTTATAGGTGACTATAGCTATTCGCCTGTTTCAGCACAGACTGGAATAGCACGTGTTTTCACAAGAGCAGGTAATAATTATGCTGCTACGTATTCGTTTCAACCAATGGATCTTCAAGAAGTAACATGGCAGTTTGGAAGGACGGTTGCTATATATAATGATTGGATATTTGTTGGTGGCTGGACTCCATTTTGTGGATGTGGATATTCCACTGTAGTCAGTTATCATTATGAGTCTAACGTTTGGGTGCAGAAAAATTTCCTATATATAACTGGACAACAGGGGTCAAATATCTCTGCGTACGGAAATTACCTTCTTGTTCAACGAAGCTACTTCGATCCCGTTGTGGGATTATTATTCAAGCTTGACGACAACAGTTGGGATAATCAAATAAACTTACTTACTCCATTTGATGGAAATGTATATGGCGGTAATATTTTTATGGGATCAGATTACCTGATGCTTCCTACAGGTGGAGGTAGCGCTAGCCTTTTCTACTGTTCTGACATCGGATGTACCGATTCAGAAGCATGTAACTTTAATCCAACTGCAACACAAGATGATGGAACCTGTATTCTGAACTCTGGTTGTACGGATGAAATGGCCTGTAACTACAATCCAGAAGCAGAGTGTGATGACGACTCTTGTGAGCTAACAGATTCTGATTCTGACGGAGTTTTAGACTGTGATGACTTATGTCCTCAAGATTCAAACAAGGTTGAACCTGGAATATGTGGTTGCGGTGAAATTGACGCA
The DNA here is from genome assembly GCA_965224545.1 of Flavobacteriales bacterium. Taxonomy (GTDB): domain Bacteria; phylum Bacteroidota; class Bacteroidia; order Flavobacteriales_D; family Sanyastnellaceae; genus ASP10-05a. Next base: position 1,015,225 of record CBDCZM010000002.1, read on the forward strand.
GATGATGATGGGGACTCTATCTACAATTGCTATGAAGTTTTCGGATGTTCTGATTCAAATGCCTGTAATTATAGTCCTGAAGTAACAGAGGACGATGGCTCTTGTATCCATAATGAAGAGTATAGAGATTGTGATGGAAATTGTGAGCATGACTTCAATCAGAACGGAACATGTGATGAAGTAGAAACATGGGGTTGTTTAGGAGATATGAATGGAGATGGATTCATTACAGTGGGAGATTTAACTCACTTTCTTGGAGCGTTCGGGAATGTCTGTGAAGATGTTGAATAGATAAAAAATAATAATACTTAAATAAAATCCTAGGCTCAAATGAGTAGGGTTAAAAACCGACAGATTAGACTGTCGGTTTTTTTATTCCGTATAGATTTAATACCCTGCGGCTCGCCTGTTATCTTGATATATTACACGTGTTCTCTTAACTTAGATCAATATTATCTCTCCAAGTCTTTTCCTTCTCGGTCTCTAATCTGTTTAAGCTTATCCAATCTACTTTGCTCCTTCGTCTTCTTTCTCTCTATTCCTAACACCTTAAACCTATATCGCCGTCCGCTATACATAACCCCATAAGGTTTTCCATTCCGTTCATAGATCTCAGCTCCTAGAAGCGCGAATGTGATATTGTCTTTTGGCTCTCCTTCATCAGTCAGATGGTTTCTGAGAAGCTTGATAATGTCTTCTCGCTTTTGTATTCGTTCACGCCTCTTCTTTCCATGATCAACTATAGAAACTAAATCAGGATAGTGTTCACGCTGGTAATTTTGAACGTTGACTTTCATTTGCTCAAACTCATTCCAGCTCTTATGTAACGATTTTGCTGTTCGGTAGCCTATGGTAGTCGCAAGGACATGAACATGTAAATGATCTTTGTCAACGTGTGGTACTGCTACATACATTCCCTCTATTCCGTACTCTCGAATGAGTGATTGAGTCATGTCTTTCATGGCTTCAGGGGTCAGTCTTTTTGTGTCTTCAGGAGAATAGCTTATGATAAAATGATTAAATATTACGTTATCCTTTCTTCTTCGAGTGCGAAGATTTTCGTTACTCCGTAACTCAGACACCCATTCCTTAACCGTATTATTTTTACTCTTTATGTTATGCGTTAAAATGAAGTCGAACTCCTCACTTGGACGGCGACTCTGCTTAACCATGTACCGCAGCAATTTTCCGAAATGACGATTATGCCAAGCCACGCAGTTTACCAGCATAGTATCTCTTGATTAATACATTCTTCAAGTTCTTGCACCTTATCCAACAACTCCTCATAAAGCTTCTTGTAGTCCATATCCTCAGAAGCGTGATAGTTTCTGATATAGTCCTGGATTTCGGTGTAAATCAGGGACAAAGTGAGTTGGGCTTTGGCTGTTATAGGAGAAATACGAGTGATTTCAACTCCAATTGCATCATGTATGATCTGACTCATAAACTGTTGAGGGGATAGATCATCTTTTTTGGCTCGATTACGAATTTTCTCTGCAATCTGTTTAGGAAACCGTATTACAAATTCAGGATGCGATATTTTTCGCTCCTTCCTATGATGAACCTTGTATTTTGACCAGTACCTGCGCTTAGCTTTTTTAATTTCCTCTGGATCACCGTTTGGTATGAGTCCAGACTGCTCCAGGTAATCATAGACACTGTTATACGACCACTTATTCTTCGACATGATCTGGTCCAGTTAGAGGGAATAGCTTTGTTTCTCGCTTCTGAGCACCCTTTTTAGTCAGCTCTATGTTTACAGCCTCATACTCTGTCTTCTTACGCAATTTTCTCTGCTTGTAGAAAGGGCGAGTTTTAGCAATGATCGGTTTGTTGTTACCCAAGAGAATAAGGGCTTCGTTGGTACTCATTGTCCGTAATTCATCAGGAGTTTTCAGTGGTAATGTTCGTGTGGTACCATTCTCTAACTTATGATCCTTTTTGCCAAGCATGGCAGACAATTCAACGCTTTGAATGTGTGACATGCCGGGGAAGTACACTTGACTGAAGCAACTCGACTTAATTGCAATTGCATCTTTACCATATTTGGTCTCTAATTGCTTAAAGTCTTGAATCCCCAGCATAATTCCTGCTCGGTGTTTACGAACGTTGGCAAGTGCAATCTGCAATGTATCTAATGTCAGACTTGAAGCTTCATCAATAAGAAGCCAGATAGGTTGACTAGTTTTTGGGTCTGGAATCTCAGACATGATGTAGGAAAAGAGCTGGGTATAGAGTACTGAAACTAATGGAGCGTAGAGTTCGCTATCGCTTACTTTGTTATTGACAAAGACAAAAACACGCTGTTGGCGTAACTCATTAAATTGGAAGTCATTATGGTTGGTAACGCTTTGAATGGCTGGATCTGTCATAAATGAAAGTGCTGCTTTGCACGAAGCAATGATTGACTGCTTTATTTTGTTATCATAGGCCGTAAAAGCACAGTATTCAGAGAAGAGTGCTTCATCGTCAAGCGTTGCAAACTTCTCATCAAGTGACTTGGGGTCAGTCCCAATGGTGTTAATGAGATGTAATACATTGGTAAGTGTCTGGTATTTCTTTTTCCCAAGCTTCAGGAAGCGGATAATAACAGAGATGAGACTAATAGCTGAAAGCTCCCAGAAGGGATCATTGCTCTTTTTTAAACTAGCTCTGACAAGAGTTTGGGCAAGCTGAATTATTTCCCCAATGGTATTGGCATAGACAAGAGGATTGTATGACATAGATTTCTTCGGGTTTTTGTAGTCTATGACAATAATCTTAGCCTTTAACACCTGATGAATGTAGCCGGAAACGGCATTTCGGATTTCACCACTAGGGTCGTTAATGACCATCGAACCATTCATTTTTAAGATAGAATTGATAATCACAATAGTACTTTTCCCAGAGCCAGTTGGTCCAACAATGAGGGCATTTTGATATGACAGCTTTGTACCATCAAGTGAACGGTTCCCTGTAAGACACCAACCTCTATTATGCCTTTTGAGCATTTGAGAAGCTGGCATCAATTCAGCATTGTAGCCAGGTGTTTTGCTAGGAAAAAATAGGTTGAAGAGGACTTTGCAGGATGAAAAAAGGAGCGTAAAGAGCTCCTCTAATAATTCAGTTAGTATTTTCATAGTGAGTATGTTATTTGTCTAATAATGATTTGAGGTATTCTGAAATTCCTTTCATGACAGAAGCCATGAGAGTAGAGCCCACCCAGATAGTAAAAACACAGAGCTTCCATAACAGTTTCCAGAGGGCTTTCAGTACTTCCATTGTTATAGTGTTTGTATGGTGATATTAGCTTGGGGGTAGAGCAAGTGATACGCTTGAACAACCTGCTTCTGGTAAACGCTTTCCACTCGTCCATGAGGATTCAGGAAAAAGATGATTTCAACGTTGGTAATGTCAGCAGGAGTTTCGATTTTCTTAAGGCTCTCTGCGTAGACCTCTGGCACAAACCTACTGTCTTCGAGCTTTTTGTTTTTGTAAACACTGAATTTTTCCGTGTGTTCGTAGCCATTACTTGCAATAATGAGCTTCTTGGTTCCAGTAACTTCATTCAGTCGGTCCAGAGCTGCATTGATATGGGTATAGATTGCAGAATGCTGTAACTCTCTGTTCATGATCTCGATGTCATAGAGAATTTCTGCAATTTCTTGTTCAAAGTCATAGACGTGCTTTCTTCTCTCTCGGTCATTCACGGTAAGTGCAAAGACCTTGTCTAAGTGAAGCTGTCTGATTGGTGCGATCTCTTCATCAGTAACAAGGACGAATTCAATAAAGGTTTCTCCATAGGGGTTGGTAGCCAAACCTGAGAGCTCTACGACATATTCAGCAGTCGGCAAAGTCAGGTCACTATCAGTAATATCGAGCGCTACTACCACAGTGGTAGGTTGAGCATGTAAAAAATCAGAGTATTCAGTGTAGGCCAACCAAGCCAGCGCTGCCAATACAACGAGTGCTATTATTATCATTGATTTCATAATACTAAATGGTTAAAAGAGTTAATGATTTGATTGTTTGTCTAAATCCTCGGCAGAGAAGTAGTCAGCCAAGTCTAATTCGGGAATTTTCTGTGTAAGACAATCAGCAGTTTGCCCCTGTGATCTTGAAACTACTTCAGAGATAAAGGCGCTTACCGCTTCCTTGTACTTTGCCTTAATTAAATTGTGGAGTGGGTTAATGCAGGAAAGAAGTGCAATACGTCCTTTCTGATCTTCTGGAAAATCTTTCTTAAACTCTGTGTACTCCGTATCATTTGCCTCTCGCTGCTTGGTAAGATTCTTCTTCTCCTTTCTGTACTCACTCTTAGCGTACTCATCTTCGGCATTCGTCTTGTATGGTTCTCTGAAAAAATGCAAAGTCACTGATCCTGCTAGAAATAGAAGGTTAATACACATAAAAGTGAATGGACTAACAAAAACCTCCTCTGCTCCTATTGCCGTAGCTTGCAAATCCGAGATCCTCATGCTGCCGAGGAGATAGAAGGCAGTTGAAAGAGCGGTAAATACTCCAAGGTGTCCAAGCCACTTTTTCCACGTTGCTAGGGATTGAGCATAGGAAAACCACTTGAGGATCAATTTAGAGATTCCCAAGTAGGTTACGAATAGGGAAGCGAATAATAGAAAGGTGGTTAGTACGTTGGATGATGCGTCTCTAATGGCGTTGACTGAAATTACTGACTCACCACCAGCAATGAACATAATCGCAGCAGTGTACATGATGTACTTCCAATAGTCACTGGTGCTCTTTCTAAGATTGTAGTCCTTATCCAGATTACGAACTCTTTCCGTAAGCTGTCTGCTCGTCTCCCTATATGTCTTCTCCTGGTCATTAAAAGAGCCCTTAATGAATGAACCAATCATCATTTGTTCAGCCGAATTCACAGCCGAATTTATTTCAGCAGAAATCGCCTCGAATCCCGATGTAATAGGGAGGATGTAGAGAGATAGATCGTCTCCCTTAAGTTTTGGTAATCCAGATGCATGAGCCTGCTTCGCATGTTCAATTGCCTTGGCAATTCCTTCTCTGCACTTGTGCAGCGTTTTATCAGTCAGCTCATCTTTGAGCTCCGATACGACAATAGTCTTATTCGTCATAAAAAATTGAGATTTAATTAGTAAAAATTATTTCGTGAATTTCTTACTCCGAGTGTTTGTTGGTCTAGTATATCGCACTTGCACTGGAATTCAAAATTCATGATGCAAAGGACTTTTAAAGTGTTGGGGGGAGCTATAACCGCTAATTGACCGACGGGGAAATGAAAATATGTTTATACAAACTCCACCTCTCCAAATTCACCTCGATCCTGGTGATCTTGGAGCATTCCAATAAATCGCTCAGCATTTCTCTTCAAATTCTGATCCTTAATGTATCCATCAAATGCGTCTCTACTTCCTCCAACATGAGCAGTAATTTTTACAAGAATTGGTTTAGGAATGAATTCAGCAAACTGAGTGATGAAGGAAACACGACCAATTTTATGGGTAGTAGCAAATTCCCCCTTTAAAGCAGTTTCAATTCTAATATTACCACCAGCAACTCTTGTTTGTTTATCATAGCTTTCATCAATACCAGCAGAAACAGCAACTTCCTTCAAGGCTCTATTTATGACTTGATTTGTGGCAGGCTTTGGCAATCCATATTTCTCAATCATCATTTCAACAGGTGTAAGAACAGGAATACCACACCAAATTCCCTTACCATTCAAATGCTTTCTCGTTTTACTTGGACACATATGCAAGAAACGATACTCCTTGTCATGTACTGAAATTCTAGAAGTAGATTCCCCATACTGTGTACTTTCTCCATTTAAAAGCTCAAAACAACGCTCCCAATCACTGTGACGTAACCCTGTACAGTAGCCAATTACAGCCCAAACCAGAGCATTTCTCTCAAGCCCATTTTGTGGAGTATAGTTCAATAATTTCTGAAAATCTGAAAGGTCAAAATGAATATCATCAGTATCAGCAATGGCAATTCGACCTTCACTCTGTTTAGGATTCCACATTGGACATTCAAAACGGTTTGCTACCGCTTTATTCACCATAGCAATCAGCCATTTTTCATGGTCTTGAATAGTGTTCTGTGCATATCGCATACCGCCAGAATACTTTTGTCGCTCAAACCATGAGACACATCTATCAACCTCTTCCATAGAAGCTGTTGCCAGATAGATCTTAGTCTTCGTCGCTTTATAGTAGTTCTCTAGCCTATTATACGTCGTCACATATTGCTTAATAGTTGCCTCCGACTTTCGTTTACTGAAAGGAGTATTTTCCTGTTTATCAATATACCATCGAATAAACTGATCCAGCGTTACAATACCACCCCTTGTATGCTGACCATTTGTTCTATCATTCTTCTGATTGACTAGAAGCCCTTTTAAAGTTTCAGCGCTAATAAGTGTTCCAATTTCAGAATAGAGGTCGTTAAATGCCTGTTGAACCTCTTCTTTCTTCTTTTCAAGACTTTCATACCACTTAGTATTATTAAGAGCAAATTGAGCAGTTGGAGCATGGGATTTTTCGTCCCAGTCATTTGAACCAATCTTTAATCCAGTACTAATTTTCACATAGTGCTTATCTCCATTTTTGAAGTAGCAAATAATCTGGACCAGAGCCTTTCCATCAGTTCCTGATTTTCGTAAAGAGGCATATATACTTGGTGTTATCATGTGTTTAGAAAATTTAAAATTACACGTGACACATAACTTTCTCCTAAACCGTTTATTAACCACATGTTGATTTCCAGTGGCTTTTCAACAAAAACAATTATTCTTTCGGATTGGAGATATGAGAAAAAGATGTGTACCACACCCAAGCTGGGTGCACATCATTTTCGGGTTTTCAGAACGAAAATTTAGTTGTATAAACGACGAAAGCCGCTACTAGAGCGACTTTTCATCAATTAGTGCAGATGCACATTAGTTGTCCCACAAGGACTCGAACCTTGAATGCCTGTACCAAAAACAGAAGTGTTACCATTACACCATGGGACAATCCTCGTTTCATTTCTGAAAGCGGATGCAAATTTATAATTTCTGTTTTAGATTTGACCATAAATTCGCAGAGAATTTCATGTAAATCCGTAAAAACTTCAAATTTTAGCATTTTGAAAGAGATACTCAACTATATCAATGGCAGTTTTCAGTCCGCCATTTCAGGAAAAACGATTGAAAACATTCAACCATCCACGGGAGAAATCTATGGAACCATTCCAGAATCGGGGGTAGAAGATGTGTATCAGGCGGTAAATGCTGCTAAAACTGCATTTCCTGGTTGGAGCTCAACTCCAAAAGAAAAGCGTTCTGAGATTCTTGCGAAACTAGCGGATTTAATTAAGGACAATCTGGAGGATTTAGCCATGGCGGAAGCCATAGACAATGGAAAACCTGTGTCTTTGGCTACAGCAGTGGACATTCCAAGAGCTGAAAAGAATATTCGATTTTATGCGAATGCCATTACACAATTCAATTCCGATGCCAATCACATGGAAATAGGAGCGATAAATTACACTTTGAGAAAACCGATAGGTGTGGTGGGATGTATCTCTCCATGGAATTTGCCACTTTATCTATTCACATGGAAAATAGCTCCAGCATTGGCCGCAGGAAATTGTGTGATTGCGAAACCATCCGAAGTAACTCCTATGACGGCTTATTTAATGAGTAAGTTGTGTAATGAAGCTGGACTTCCACCTGGAGTGCTGAATGTGCTTCATGGGACTGGACCATCCGCAGGTGATGCTATTATCTCTCATCCTGAGATTAAGGCGATCTCTTTTACAGGAGGGACAAAAACTGGCCAATACATAGCTTCGAAGGCCGCCCCAGAATTCAAAAAGCTTTCTCTTGAGCTTGGAGGAAAGAACCCTAATATCATTTTTGCGGATTGCGATTTTGATGAAATGCTAAAAACTACAGTGAGAAGCAGCTTTGCCAATCAAGGCCAAATATGTCTTTGTGGAAGCAGAATATTCGTAGAAGCCTCGATTTATGAGAAATTCAAAAATGCTTTCGTCGAGAAAGTGGCGCAGATGAAAGTAGGAGATCCTACTCTTCACGAGACAAAGATGGGAGCTGTAGTGTCAGAATCTCACATGAATAAAGTGCTGGAATATGTAGATATAGCTAAAAAAGAAGGCGGAACTGTACTCACGGGAGGACATAGAGTGGAACTAGAAGGGGCGTTGCAAGGTGGGTTTTACTTACAACCAACCATTATCGAAGGACTTTCCTATGATTGCAGAACAAATCAGGAAGAAATCTTTGGTCCTGTAGTAACAATCATGCCTTTTGTAACCGAAGAGGAGGTTTTGACGTATGCTAACAGCACAAAGTATGGTTTAGCTGCTTCAGTGTGGACACAGAACCTCTCTAGAGCGCACAGGATAGCTGAACGCATAGAATCCGGCATTGTTTGGATCAACTGCTGGCTATTGCGCGACTTGAGAACACCATTTGGAGGTGTAAAAGACTCAGGCATAGGACGCGAAGGCGGTTTTGAGGCATTGAGGTTCTTTACAGAACCACAAAATGTTTGTATTAAGTACTAACCTTGTTTAGGTAACAATTAAAGCTGCTTTTGACCATTGGTAAAAAACCAGCCAAACTTTCTGTTAAACCATCCCTCGAATCCATTCAATATGTTGAATATTTCTCTCATTCGTGTTTATTAACTCTTAGTAAAACCACTGGGAATTACTATATGTTGTATCGACAGAAGTACACTTTGATGCCATTATTACATTTCTAACATCAAGTAACCATAATCCTAAGATACGATTATATTAACGATTTTCCATCACAAAAAATTTGGTGAGTTTCGTTAAAAAACCAGAATACCCTTATTATATCTAACAAATTTCTGTGCATAACGCCAGAGAATCAGACTAGAACCAATAGGTCTATAGCAGAAATTAGCTAGTTAGAAATTAAATAATATGAGAAAGATGTGTACCCATTCTTTATGCCTGATTATGGGAGGTGTATTGGTTCTGCAGTCATGCGTGCCAAATAGAAAGTATCAGGAAATATCGACTGAAAAGACCACAATGGAATCTGAAAATGCAACATTGCGAGAGTCTAATGAAGCATTAAATACGAATTACAACGAGGTAAAAGCAGAAAACAGCTTGGTTCACGAAAAACTGAAAGGTTTAGAATCAGATACGACTATTCTTGGCACATCTCTCAGACATATGAATGAGAAGTATGATAAAATCAATGAGTTAAATGAGATCATGGAAGCCAAGAGTTCGGCTTTACTTCAGGAGTCTATAGATGAAAACAAGGAGTTATTGACCGAACTAGATGTGACCAGACAGCAGTTATTGACTAAAGAGGACATGCTAAATGTTTTAGAAGCAGATTTGAATGAGAAAGAATCAAATCTGAATCAAATCTCTTCAGATTTAGAAGCCAAAGCGAAAAGGGTACAGGAATTAGAAGAGTTGCTAGAGGCCCAACAATCTGCTGTAAATTCACTGAAACAGAAAGTATCCGCTGCACTTCTAGGATTTGAAGGAAAAGGCCTTACAGTGGAACAAAAAAATGGAAAGGTATATGTAAGCTTGGAGGCCAACCTTCTTTTTCCATCTGGAAGCACTAAGATTAACAATGATGGAAAACAAGCACTGATTGATTTAGCAAAGGCAGTGGAAGATCAAACGGACCTAGAGATAATCGTAGAGGGTCATACAGATACCGATAAAATGAACTCACCAAACATTCCACGAGATAACTGGGAATTAAGTGTGTTACGAGCGACCTCGGTAGTGAAATTAATGACTGCCAACAGCAAGTTAAATCCCGAAATACTTAGTGCTAGTGGTAAATCAGAATACATTCCTATAGATCCAGATGATAAATCTAAAAACCGAAGAATAGAGATTATCCTTTCTCCAAATCTTGATGAATTGTTTAAGATGATCAAAGGTTAGTAGCGCAGAAATGAACTGCCTCGATGCAAGCATACGAGGTATCTCGGGATTCTTTAGTTAAGCTCGACCCAAGGGTCGGGGAATTATACCCAAAGAGATTAAAAAGTCAAAGAATTTATAACACATAAAAAAGCCCAACTGGATATCCAGTTGGGCTTTTTTAATTCTGTATATAGTTCTATTGAACGATCAGATTAAATGATCCTTCAGTGAAATTTAAGTTAAAAGATTCAGTGAAATTGTACATGACTCCATCAAATGTACCTTTCACTACGCTTCCTGCGGTAGTGCCAATCTCTTCGAATGTTACATTCAATCCTGAATTAGCAGTGTTTGTAAGGAAGTTACCAAATACCCCATATTCTAACCCAACCACATAACCAGTGCCTCCAGTTGCCGCGTTAAAGTTAATGGTCTGTCCAGCTGTGATTTCTTGAGCGTTAGGGATTAAGAATGTAATTTCTTCTCCGCCACTACTTCCGTTCAGTGTAAGTGCGAATATTGTATTTGTCATGTCTGCCACTGCAGAAGCTGACCCATTATACACATCAAAACCATTATTATTTGTTCTAAATATAATCTGACCTTGGTTCGCTAGTCTACAATCAGGGCAGAACAGTCCATCACCACAATCAATTCCTGTCTCTAATGCATTCATTACTTCATCTTCACAACTTGGCTCTGGGCATCCAGGGCAAGAACCACCACAGTCAACTCCTTCCTCATCTCCATTCATAACACCATCATCGCAGGTAGGAACAGCACATGGAGGACAATGTGAACCGCCACAGTCAACACCTTGTTCATCACCATCAAGAACACCATTTAAACAGCTTCCGCCAGTACCACATGGCTCACAGTTTTCACCGCCACAGTCGATACCGATTTCATCTTGGTTCATGATCAGGTCGTTACAAGTAGGACATGCTTCGCAGTTGGGGCCTCCACAGTCGATATCTGTTTCACCGAAATCTGCATCCCACAAACCATTTGTACATGAAGGGGGGCAGGGGTCACAAGTGCCTCCGCAGTCCACATCAAATTCACCATTGTTTAATATCCCATCAAAACAGTTTGGTGGAATCAGATTATCATCATTTAAACAACTTGTGATGAAAAACGAAAGAAGGAATAAAGCAGCAAAGCCGGGTAGGATTTTTTTTAATTTCATATTAAATATTCACTCTTTGAAAATTATATAACAGCCGCTAAGATAAGTATTAACTTTATGTTTGTATTAAATATTACGGGCAAATCTTTGTTATAATTGCCTTCTAAACAGCTAAACCTAATCAATATGATGCACAAATGGATCTTAAAACCAGAGGAAAACACCCCTTGTGTAAGTATATTAGAAGAGCAGCTAAAAGTCCCAGTGAGCATATCTAAAATGCTGGTTAACAGAAACATTAGATCTTACAAGGAAGCTAAGAATTTTTTCAGACCAAGTTTACAGGATTTACACGATCCATTTTTCATGAAAGATATGGACAGGGCTGTTTCAAGATTGCTAAAGGCCATCCAAGAGAATGAAAAAATAGTCGTTTATGGAGATTATGATGTTGATGGAACGACCTCCGTAACGATGATGACTCACTTTTTTCGGCAATATACCAATTGCGAAGTCTCTTATTATATCCCAGATAGATACACTGAAGGATATGGTATCAGTCAAAAATTTATATCCTCGCTTAAAGAAAGGGATGACAAACTTGTGATTAGTTTAGATTGCGGAATAAGAGCAGTAGCATTGGTGAAAGAAGCTAAAGATTTAGGCGTTGATTTTATCATTTGTGATCATCATGAACCTGGAGAAGACTTACCAGAAGCCATCGCTGTTTTAGACCCTAAAAGACCAGACTGTAACTATCCTTTTGATGGTTTGAGTGGGTGTGGTGTAGGGTTTAAATTGATTCAGGCGTTACTCACGAAGCTAGAACTAGATGAAAGTCTAGCATTTCAATACTTGGATCTTCTAGCCATAAGTATAGGAGCTGATATTGTGCCGATCGATGGAGAAAACAGAATTTTAGCTTATTACGGTTTGAAAGAAGTCAATCAGAATCCTAGATCTGGTATTAAAACGATGCTAAATCTATCTGGACTTAAGCGAGCAGAGCTAACTATTAGTGATTTGGTATTTGTTATCGCCCCAAGAATTAACGCAGCAGGTAGAATTAAACATGCGCTAGCTGCAGTAGATCTTTTGTTGGCGGATTCTGAAATGGATGCGGAGCCTATTTGTGCGGAAATAGAAGGATACAACAAAGAAAGAAAATCTGTAGACCGGTTTATTACTGCTGAGGCCTTAGAAAAAGTCAATTCAGATAATTTCTACGAAGATTCTAAGAGCACAGTGGTCTGGGGAGAGGGCTGGCATAAAGGAGTGATTGGAATCGTAGCCAGCCGACTGATTGAGAATTTTTACAAACCTACCATAGTACTTACTGAAAAAGATGGAATAGCCACTGGCTCTGCACGATCCATTAATGGGCTTGATATTCATAAAGTGCTTATACAAACGGAAGACATGCTGATCAAATATGGTGGACACGCTATGGCGGCTGGGCTTACCATTAAGTCCGAAAACCTATCCACTTTTAGAAATAAGTTTGAGGAAGTGGTGTTAAGAGAAATAGGAGAAAGGGACTTGAAGTCAGAGATACACGTAGATCTTGAATTGAGTTTTTCCGAGATTGATGCCCGATTTTATAGGCTTGTTAGCCAGTTTGCTCCGTTTGGGCCTAAGAATATGACGCCTATTTTCATGACAAAGAATGTAGTAGATGCCGGCTATTCAGCGATTGTGGGAGAAACCAAAGAGCATTTGAAGTTAACAGTAATGCAGCCAGATTCGAAGAACACCTATCTTTCTGGCATTGCTTTCAAGCAGGCTCGACATTTGCCACACATTAAGTCTGGAAAACCATTCGATATTGTATATGCCATCACTTTGAATGAGTGGAATGGAAAAAAAACGCTTCAGCTTGAAATAAGAGATATAAAGTATTCGGATCCCTCACTTAACTAATAGCATTATGCAGCACTCGCTGAGGGAATGGGATAGAGATATTATTTTCTCGAAAAGCTTTATCAATAGAAAAACGGATGTCACTTCTAATATCTTCAGAAGTCCATGATTTTCTGGCCCAAAAGAGTAATTTGAATTGCAAAGCCGAGTCTCCAAAATCTTCAAACCAAACCTCGAATCCTTTATGGTTGATCGTAAGCTCGTTTTCTTCTGCGCATTTGATTAAAATGTTTTTCACCAATTCGGTATCCGAGCCATAGGCCACTCCGATCGTGATATCAAACCTAGAAAGAAGATTCTGATGACTCCAGTTAACTAATTGAGTCGTTGTTAGTTGTCCGTTAGGTATAATTACAAAGTTTCCATCTCTGTTTTTTACCTTAGATGTTCTTAGGTTGATTTCCTCTACTTCCACCACCATCCCATTTATTTCCAAGATGTCTCCTTTGTGCATCACTCCCTCAAAGAAAATCACTAATCCAGATACCATATCGTGAAAAATGGTTTGAAGTCCCAATCCCAATGCAGCTAGAAAAGCTGCTGACCCTATGAGTAAGGCGTTGATATTCACGCCTATATTATCTAGAACCAATACGACTGCGATAACATATAAAACATACCGAAGAAGTTGAATGATCGTATATATTTTGGCGGTATCAAAATCTTCATTCTTCTTAGTTAATCGAGTAAGCACAAACTTTACAGCCCGAACGAAAAAGTGGATAATGATAAAGACAAGAACAATAAAAATGATGCTAAATGCAGATACAGAAATATGTTCTGAATGAATAAAGGGATGATTTAATATTTCTAAAATTCGTTTCATGTGTATGTCACAAAATTAATACAATGAGTCGCTAAACATCCAAGCAATTACTCCTTGTAGAAACAATAGCCCGTCTATAAGCCCTGTGAAGTATAATTTTGACCTAGAGACATTAGATTTAGCTATTACTACACCACTAATGCCGTAGATTAGAAGCAGTGAAATTGGATTTATTTCCTTTGCGTTGCAATAAACTACAAGTATTATCGCGCTGAAAAGTAGCAATGCCAATGACAAGTAAACAGCCTTCCTTTCACCAAAGATCTGTGGAATGGTTTGCATTCCTTTATCATCGAAGGGCAAATCCCTAATGTCGAATGGGATGGTTACTGCTATTAGAAAGAGAAATTGAGAAAAAAGCAGAAGCAAATGTTGAGTTAGCACTTCTTCATAGTGGAGGACAAGCAAAGGGAGTGCTGAAGTAACGTATACCCAAACTAGAGCTATAAGAAATATCTTGACCATAGGTAAACTTCGCATTCCTTTTTTTAGCCCAGGAGTATACCCATAGAGTACGCCAATGACCAATGCAGGCAAGAATAAAACGAACTCAGTCGTAAGCCCCAGTAGAGCAAATGTCCAAAGAGAAATACCCGTGCAGATAAATAAGACCAATTTGTTATGCGCCTTAATAGGCTTTTTTAATAGTCCTAAGAAGTTATAAAGAACGGTGGTGGCGCATGCAATCAGTGTAAATAATAGTGGGTCAAATGTGATTTGAGAGATCAAACACGCCGCATATAAATAACTTCCTGCAGCGCAGAAACCTATCCAAATATGTGAGCTTACAAATGTTCTAATGAGGGTCATCTAAGAACTAACCTAAAAAAAGTAGCTCCTGCGATAGTGCCAATAGCTGATCCCTTAAGTGCACTCATAAAACGCTTTTTCCTGGCTACTCCTTCATATCCTTCTGAATATAGAGCGTTGAATCTGTGGTCAGGATTTGTGATGGTTTTTTCCCTAATTCGTATAATTGGGATGTATTGAGCTAAAGGAAAGGCCACTAGTGGAACCGACACAGCCAATAGAGCGGCTTCGCCTAAAATACTAGTTGCGAGTGTGATGGCTAGTCCAGAATAAAAAACTTTCTTAGTACTATAGTTATTTCTGGCGTCTCGTTCACCGGCGAGGAAAACTTCAACCTGTGAGATAGATAGTTCGTCCCCGACTATTTGATTTTGTGCGTAGTATATACTTTTTATGCCATCCTTTACAATTCCAAAAATTTCACTTTTATGAATACTGGCAGTTTTCACCTTCTTTTTTTTTAGAAACTCATAATCTACAGCGATCTGGTTATCATTAACAATGTTGCATTCCAGAATAGCTCCATTCATAAAATAAATGGTATCATTAAATTGATCTTGAGCAATTATTGTATCTATAAAACCAAGAGATAGAATGATTAGAATAAGGTGCTTCATTGACATGCTCAAATATACTTCAGATTCTAACTATGGAAAAGTGGGAATCCTTTTTTATTAAAAACTGCATTAATGTGAGAATTAAACGGTTTTTTCTGTATGTAAAGCGAAGTATATTTGCAAAAAAATTCCGACAAATGTCAACAGAATCATTCTACTTCAGACATGCAGGATCTGAAGGAAAAGAGGTGGAACAAATGCTTGAAAAGGTGAAATGTTCCAACATTGATGAATTAATTGATAAAACCATTCCTTCTAGTATTCGACTTAAGTCGGAATTAAAGCTTTCAGAGAGATTGTGTGAGTATGATTACCTAAATCTTATGGAGGCTAGAGCACAGCAAAATCAGGTATTCAAAGCATATCTTGGTATGGGGTACTATCCTACGGTAGTTCCTTCTGTTATTCGGAGAAATATTCTAGAGAATCCAGGATGGTATACGGCATATACTCCTTACCAGGCAGAAATAGCACAAGGAAGGTTGGAAGCATTGTTGAATTTTCAAACGGTAGTTTCTGATCTCACAGGAATGGAGCTTGCAAATGCGTCACTTTTAGATGAGGCGACTGCTGCTGGAGAGGCTATGACGATGTTCTATAATCTACGCAGTAGAGCACAATCAAAATCGGGAGTGAACAAATTCTTTGTTCAAGAGACGTGCTACCAACAAACCAAAGATGTATTAGAAACCAGAGCTAGCGGATTAAATATTGAGATTATTTTTGGAGAGGCTTCGCCAGAGGTCTTGGACGAAAGTTTCTTTGGTATGCTGTTGCAATACCCAAATTCTGATGGGGCAGTAAAAGATTATACACAAGTAGTAAGTGATGCTCATAAAAAAGGATTGAAGGTAGCCGTAGCTGCAGATCTGATGAGTTTGGTACTGTTAACTCCTCCGGGAGAGTGGGGCGCAGATGCTGTTATTGGAAACTCACAAAGATTTGGAGTGCCTATGGGATATGGAGGACCTCATGCAGCATTTTTTGCTACTAGAACAGAGTATAAAAGAAGCATACCGGGAAGAATTATTGGAGTGTCCAAAGACCGTTTAGGAGATACTGCTTTTAGAATGGCACTTCAGACTAGAGAGCAACATATTAAAAGAGACAAGGCCACTTCTAATATATGCACTGCTCAAGCTCTTTTAGCAGTAATGAGCTCAATGTATGCTGTATATCATGGGCCAGTTGGATTGAGAAAAATTTCTAGTGAGATTCATAATCAGGCGAGAACATTGGCCACGGCTCTGGGTGAATTAGGATACTCGAACGTCAACAAAACATTTTTCGATACATTGAAAATTCATGTTGGGAAGGATGTAGAGAAGATACGTGTAGCAGCCTTGAAGAAAAAGGTAAACCTCCGGTATTTTGAGGATAAAGAGCATGTTGGAATCAGCTTAAATGAAGCGGCGAATCAAGAAGATTTAATTGAGCTTATTTCAATTTTCAGGGGTAAGCAGGACTTTCCCGCAGTAACTAATCACGGTAAAGATGTGTCGGATGATGTTTTAAATGGTTTTTTGAGAACGAGTGATTTTCTTACGCATGAGGTATTTAACAAGTACCATAGTGAGACAGAAATGATGCGTTATGTGAAGCGATTGGAAAATAAAGACTTGTCTTTAGTACATAGCATGATTCCCTTAGGCAGTTGCACGATGAAGTTGAATGCAGCTTCTGAATTAATCCCTATCACATGGACTGCATTTGCCGGAATCCATCCGTTTACTCCAAGTGATCAGGTAAAAGGATACCATCTTATTTTAAAAGAACTAAGCAAGGACTTATGTGAAATTACTGGCTTTGATAGTGTTTCGCTTCAACCAAACTCTGGAGCTCAAGGAGAATACACAGGATTGATGGTAATAAAGAGTTACCATGAGAGTAGGGGAGATTCACAAAGAAATATTTGTTTGATACCATCTTCTGCACATGGAACCAACCCAGCTAGTGCCGTCATGGCAGGAATGAAAGTTGTGGTTGTGAAATGTGATGAAGCAGGAAACATAGATATCGATGATCTAAGAGAGAAGGCGGAGTTGCATGCCGAAAATCTTTCAGCTTGTATGATTACCTATCCATCTACGCATGGTGTTTTCGAAGAAGGAGTGATTGCGGTTACTTCAATCATTCATGAAAATGGAGGACAAGTTTACATGGACGGAGCGAATATGAACGCTCAGGTAGGACTCACCTCTCCTGGAAATATCGGAGCTGATGTATGTCACCTAAACCTTCATAAAACGTTTGCTATTCCGCATGGAGGTGGAGGTCCTGGGATGGGTCCAATAGGTGTCGCAAAACACTTAACTCCTCATTTACCTCAACACAATTACGAAAGTGAAGAAGGAGAAAACTATTATTCGGTTTCGGCGGCGCCATTTGGTAGCGCCTTGATTCTTTTAATTTCTTATGGTTATATTAAAATGTTGGGATCTAGAGGTTTGACAGATTCAACTAAAATGGCAATATTAAATGCGAACTACATCAAAGCCAGATTGGAAGAGCATTACCCAGTGCTTTATAAAGGGACTGCTGGTACTGTGGCCCATGAGATGATTATTGATTGCCGAGAGTTCGCCAAAACTGCTAATGTAGAAGTAACAGACATTGCGAAGCGCTTAATTGATTTCGGATTCCATGCTCCTACGGTATCATTCCCTGTAGCAGACACATTAATGATAGAGCCTACAGAGAGTGAATCTAAAGCTGAATTGGATAAATTCTGTGATGCAATGATCATCATCCGTCAGGAAATTGACAATATTATAAGTGGAGTGTACAATGCGGAAGATAATCCATTAAAAATGGCTCCTCATACAGCTTTAGAAGTCACTTCTGATGAATGGCCACATTCATATAGTAGAAAACAAGCTGCCTATCCAGCTGATTATTTGATGACTAATAAGTTTTGGAGCCCTGTGGGGAGAGTAGATAACGCCTTTGGAGATAGAAACCTTATATGCACTTGCCCTTCAATTAGCGAATATGAAGTAGAAGAAATATCGTAAGCGAGGGGAGGGTTTTTTAAAAGTAAAGTGTACTTAGATTGTGATTGAGGACAAAAAGAGAACTATGATATGGTTCTATTTTTATATTTGTTGTCCGAGAAAAATTTGAAAAGAATTAATAACCTTAGTTGACATCTTATATGAGAAAATCATTCTTATTGAATTAGCTTTAAACAGTTGGTTCTTTCAAGATCAAAATCTACTTACTCTACAGAAATTTTTACACCGTCTTAAGACATTCACTATTCAGATGGGATAGAATCAAGATGTTTTGAGATAAGGAGTAGATCGATTTCCTTTGATAAAAGAAGAAACGGTAAATGAGAAGAAATCAAATCAACAATTAAATATAACGATTAAAATTTGACTGGAAGGCCTGTTGTTTTTAAAGAACGTAGGGTGTTTTAGTCTGAGTATGTACCTTTATTAAAAATTATAATATGAAAAACATTTATTTTATTTTATCTTTCATTCTTGTAGGAAGCTGCGTGAACGCACAGTACCTTAAGGATGGTATGCAGAAAACGCAGGAGTTCGTAGAAAGAACGAATGCTACAGTATCTGGTGACCTAGTAGACAGAGGAGTTGGATTTTGGTCTGAAGATTTTGGTGGAGCTTCAGGTGATGCCGCTCTAGGTGGAACGATTACTTCTACTTCAGGTGATTGGGTTACAAGTGGTGCTAATGGAGACGGTTGGAAATTTTCAACTGGCTTAACCAACGGTTGTTGGTCTGACGGGACACCAGCCCCAACTCACCCAACTCATTCTAATGGATTCTTAATGCTTGATACGGATTCAATCTCTTGTATCAATCCCGATTCAAATCCACCAAACAGTTTAGATACAGATTTATTTTCTTCTGTAGTTTCTCCTGCGATTGATTGTTCTGCACAGAGCGCAGTTTTATTGACATTCTACCATAATTACAGATGGTGTTGTTCAGAATTAACTCTTTCTCTTTCTGTTTCTACTGATGGAGGACTTACATTCCCAACGGAATTCCCTATCTCAACTATTGGAGCTAATGATGACATGGATGAAATGATATCAATTAACTTATCTGCTATAGCAGCTGGAGAAAGTGATGTAAGACTTAGATGGAGCTGGGATACTGCGAGCACTTACTACTGGATTATTGATGACATTCAATTGTCAGTTCCTGCTGATTATGACCTTACTATAGGTGATGCTTATATAGGAGATATTGTTGAGTCATTGGAGTACACTAAGGTTCCTTTAGATCAAGCACCAGCTATGTATTTTGGCGCAAGAGTAACTAATAATGGAGGATTGGTTTCTCCAGATGCTACTCTAAGTGTGGATGTTCAGTTTAATGGATCATCTGTACATACTGGAACATCTACTCCTATAGAAATTATTCAAGGTGGAGATTCTCTTTTAGTCTATGACTCTGAAACTTATGTTCCTACTACAATAGGAATGTATGATGTAACTTTCACTGCTGGACAAGGGGGAACTGAAGTTAGTACTGAAGACAATGAGGCTGCTGGGTCAATAGAGATGACGGAGTATATCTACGCTAGAGATGACAATGACATTCGTAGAGGATTCCCAGTAGATCCTACTACTAGTTATTCTGCTGCTGTAGTTTATGATACTCAAGAAGCGGGAACAGTTTACGCTATCGATGTAGCATTGACAAATGAATCTGCTCCTGGTGAGAAGCTTCTAGTTCAAATGAGAGATCGAGGTGCTGCGAACTTCGACGTATTAGAATCTTCAGACGATGTTATTATTTGGTCAAACAACTACAATAACCCAACTGCTGCTGATGTTACTTGGGTAACTATTAAGCTAGAAAATCCTTTCGATTTCGCTGCAGGTGATGATCTGATGCCTTCTATCACTTATTTTGGTGGTGACGGAATCTCAATTGGTGAAGGTCAACCAGATGAGCAAGAACAAACTGCATTTATTTTCGGACCATTTGGAGTTGGTCAAGCGATTGATTGGTACTTTACTACCGATTTACCAATGATCAGACTAAACTTTGATCCGAATGCAGTGACTACTGTTCAAGAATTGGATGAAGTTGGTACTCTTGCTTTAGGTCAAAACATTCCTAACCCAGCTGTTAATAGCACGTTCATCAACTATGAGTTATTCCAGTCAGGACAAGTGACTCTAAGAGTTCTTGATATCACAGGAAAAGAAGTACATACTGTTTACGAAGGACAAAGAGGTTCTGGAAGACATACTATTGAGTTAGATGTGAATCAGTTCAGCTCAGGAGTATATACTTACGTTCTAGAAAACGGACAAGAAAGATTAACTAAAAAGATGATGGTGAAGTAATTACCTTTTCTTTTTAAAGAATATAAAAGAGGCCGCTTATGCGGCCTCTTTTTTGTGATATATACTTTTTACAAGCCAAAAAAAGAGGCCATATATAGTCTGAAACTCTTTGAACACATGCGAATACGATGAATTGGAGTAATTAACATCTTAAAGGCCATATCTTGTTCTAGGGTAGGCTAAAGCATATTGTATAGGCGATAATTTTATGTTCTGAAATACCCTAACTTAAAAAATGTCGTAGATGAAGTATGTATTCTCTCTTATAGCCTTAGCTGTTTCTTTCCATTCGTTCGGACAAAAAATTGAATCTGAAATTCTACCTGATAAAGGCTCGTATGAGTTTGATCGATACGCAGTAGATGATCATTTGAGGGTTGAGACTGAAGTTTGGGCTGAGGATTTTTCTGACGGTATTCCAGCAGATTGGACCAATGTCAATTATAATGTCAATTATAATGGGAATAGTCAAATTACGCAGGCAAAATGGGAGTATAGAGGTCCAAGCACCGATCCAGATAATACTTTGGGAACTGTTGGGAATTGCATAGATGAAAACCTTGAAGGAGGTCCTACTATTTTCTCACCAACAAAAGACAATGGATTTTTAATTTTTGACTCTGATTATTGGGATTCAAATGAGGGAAGTTGCATTGATTTTGGAACAGGCTTTTCACCGGCTCCTCATAATGCTCAGCTGACTACTGGTTCGATCGATCTTTCTGGTACTCCGTACGTAGGATTAATTTTCAATCAATTCGCAAAGAATTTTCAGTCTACGTTTAAGGTTCAGGCAAGTGTTAATGACGGGGAATTTACAGATGTATTTGTCAATGATATCGCTCCAGATAATGGAATTACAGATGAAGATATGCAAATTCGAAAGAATATTTCAAGTACAATAGGTGGCCAATCAAATGTAAAACTGCGTTTCGTATTTGAAGGAACGTATTACTATTGGATGATAGATGATGTTAAGTTGGTAGAACTTCAAGCGAACAACATGGAGTTATCTAATGCACGCCATGGATCATTGATCATTCAGTCTTTTGAAGCGTTTGAAACATTTGAAGGGATGGAGTACTACATATATCCTGTTCAAATGCCGACAACTCTAGATTTATCTGCCACAGCTAAAAATTTGGGTGCAATTCCACAAACTGATGTAAAACTGGAAGTGACTTTATTACAGGGAGTAACTGAGCTGACATCAAAAGAATCCGAAACAGAAGATATTGCTCCAGATGCCAGTGAGATACTCGAAACAGCTGACATTATGTTACCTACAACTGTTGGAGAATACACGTTGTCTTATGCCATTACTCAGACTGAGATGGAAGACGCACCTGATGATAATGTATTTGAGAGAGCTATTACAGTTTCTCCCACGACTATAGGAAGAGATGAAGGGACAACAGATGCTTTTTACATTCCTGATTCAGAGAATCTTGAGGATCAGTATGAAGTAGGAACAGTATACGTGCCAACTGTAGATAATTTACAAGTATATAGCATCTCTGGAGCTGTAGGAGAAGAGACGCTTACAGGATCTCAGTGTTATGCCTCTTTATATGGTATTTCGGCTTCTCAGGGTGTGATCATAGATCCAATTGCAACTTCTTCTCTAGTTACAGTTCAGTCTTTTCATTTAAATAGTTTTGGAGATGAGCAAATGATGGTGTTTAATTTTAATGAACCGATAGATTTAGTTGAGGACTCGTCGTACCTAGCGGTGATAGGAACAATTAATACTCCAGAGCAAGTGAGATTTTCTGTAAGCGGCCAATCCCAACCTGGGACGTCATGGGTAAAGTATTCAGATAATACCATACGGTATCTTGAAAGAACTCCAATGGTAAGAATGAATTTTGATGTGGTAACTGCTATCGAATCTACTTTAGGGAGTGCTCCTCTAGCAGTTAACTTATTTCCAAATCCAGCTTCGGAAAAGTTAGCTATAGAATATAATCTAACAGGAACCTCTGATTTGGACATTGATTTATTTGATGTTCAAGGAAGACATTTGGAAACACTATTTTCAGGAAGAAAGGCTCAAGGAATTCATCAGATAAATGTGGATATATCTACTTTGGCTGCAGGAACATATTTAATAAGATTAAATAGTCAATTCGGAAGACTAGAGGAAACCTTGGTTATTGAATAAGACATTGATATGATAAATTAGAAACGCTGTCCATTCATGGGCGGCGTTTTTTTTGGAACAAGAATGCATATTCAAACTAAATTTACCCCATGGGATTGAAAAAGATTTTGGCTGTTCCTTTTGCGAAGCGAACACAGAAAAAGCTTTTGGCTAAATCTAAGGTGGCAGAGGAGACTCAACTTCAAGTATTAGCATATCTCATATCAAATGGAGCTAATACTCAATATGGAAAAGACCATGGATTAGCTCAGGGAATGACATACGAAGAGTTTAAAAACGTTATTCCAGAACAAGATTATGAGGCTTTTAGACCTTACGTAGAGAGAATAAAGAATAATGTTCCAAATATTTTGTGGCCGGGAAAACCAGATTACCTCTGCAAAACCTCTGGGACTACTTCTGGGGCAAAGTATATTCCCCTTACAAAAGAGAGTTTAAAAACACAAATTAAGGCAGCTAGAAATGCGCTGTTATGCTATATAGCAGAAACTAAAAAAGCAGAATTTTTAAACGGAAAAATGATCTTTCTGCAAGGAAGCCCAGTCTTGGATAAGATGCCTTCGGGAGTTAAGTTTGGCCGCCTTTCAGGAATTGTAGCCAACTATGTGCCCAACTACCTTCAGAAGAATAGAATGCCCACTTTTGATACTAATTGTATTGAAGATTGGGAAGAAAAAGTGAAAGCCATTACTCACGAGACGTTAAAAGAGAATATGACGTTGATCAGTGGTATTCCTAGTTGGGTGCAGATGTACTACGAGGAACTTATTAAGGTGAGTGGGAAGGATTCGATTAAAGAGATATTCCCGAATTTTTCATTGTTTGTCTATGGAGGTGTTAATTTTGAACCTTATCGAGAGAGATTCAAAGAGTTGATTGGGAAAGAAATCCCCACAGTAGAGCTATATCCTGCTAGTGAAGGATTCATCGCTTTTCAAGATTCCCAAAAAGAAAAGGGAATGCTTCTTAATGTTGATGCAGGAATGTTTTTTGAGTTTATTCCGATGGAAGAGGTTGGTAAGGAAAACCCTACTAGGCTTCATGTGGGTCAAGTAAAATTGGGAACGAATTACGCATTGCTTATAAGCTCAAATGCAGGATTATGGGCATATAGCATAGGAGATACTGTGGAGTTTACTTCGTTAAATCCACCAAGGATACAAGTTACCGGAAGGATCAAACATTTCACTTCTGCGTTCGGAGAACATGTTATTGGAAAAGAAGTTGAAACAGCTATGAGTCTGGCCTGCAGTGAAAATGGCGTTAGCATACGAGAGTTTCATGTGGCTCCACAGGTAAATCCAGAAGAAGGACTTCCGTTTCATGAATGGCTGGTAGAGTTTGAGAGTCAACCTAAAAACACCTCTGATTTTATAGCTTCATTGGAAAAAAGTATGCAGGAACAAAACATCTATTATTTCGATTTGATCAAAGGAAAGGTTCTTCAAGAGTTGATAATTACACCACTTAGACAGGGTGCTTTTGAAGCTTATATGAAGAGTCAAGGAAAGCTGGGAGGACAAAACAAAATCCCTCGTTTAGCCAATGACAGAAAGATTGCCGACGCATTGGCACAATCTGTGATTAAATAATAGTGGATCCAAATTCGTTTTTAAGAAATGAAATTATTCATTAGCATATTCATTGTTTGTAATGTCGTAAGCCTCTCGGCTCAAATTTCGGCTTCAGAGAGAGTGATCGATTATGGTGAAATACGACCCGGTTCTGGACTTGAAAAGGAAGTTTATTTCATCAATACAGGAGCGAAAGAAGCCTTGCTGCTTACAAATGATTTTCCAAGAGAATATAGCGCTCATATTTCTTCCAAAAAAGTATCTCCTGGAGATACGGTATTTCTTAGATGGAAGTTCAACCCCCTTCATAAGGGCGGATTTAATGATAAAATATCATTGTGGTTCAGCACAATGGATGAACCGAACGTTATTAAAATTAAGGGAAATGTCCAATACATAGATCCATATGCGAATCCGGCTTGTCCTAACTTTAATGAACGTCCAGCAGGTCAAGAAAGGACTTTTCTCACTGATTTTGTAGTTCTGGATAAAGCATCAAGAGAGCCGATAAAAAATGCGAAGGTGAAGGTTGTAGATAGGGGGCTTATTATGGTTGATCTGGAGATGGATAGAAATGGTGAAAAATCCGTAAAACTTCCGATTCGGTATTATTACTTCTCAGTAGAAGCTGAAGGGTATGAACCCAGTGACTTATATAGCTACATCAATTCTAAGAACCACCGATTTGTATTTGACCTTCATCCTCTTGAAGTTTCCCAACCGATAGAAGAGAAAGAAGAAATAGATGAAGACATCGTGAAAGTGGAAGAGAGTGCGGAAGTAGAAGAGATAGAAATCAATATGGAAGTTGAAGAAATAGAAGAGCTTGAGGAGTTTAGCCTGAAAGAATATGCTCCAAATAATTTGGTCTTTCTAGTTGATGTTTCAGGTTCAATGAATAATAATGGTAGACTGGAAATACTTAAATCCTCTATGATTGAAATGGTAAATATGATGCGGGCAGAGGATAAAATTGCTTTGGTATCTTATGCTAGGAATGCCAACGTATTGCTTGCTCCTACTTCTGGTGCGAATAAAGAACAAATTATTCGAGAAATAAGATCACTATCTCCTCAAGGGTCAACGAGCGGAGAAAAGGGATTAAAACAAGCTTATGCCACTGCTAAGTCTGGCTTTATATCTGGAGGAAACAATCGTGTTTACATAGCTACGGATGGAGTTTTTAAGGTATCGGAAAATGAGGCCATTTATAAGGCGGTTAGAAAAAACACTAATCGAAAAATCTATCTTTCAGTACTTGGAATTAAGGGAACGACCTTTACAAAGAAAAAAATGGCAGAGTTGGCAAAGGAAGGAAAAGGAGCATTTATAGACATGGAGGATTTTGACAGTTCTGCAGAAAAATTAAAGGAATTAGTAAAGTCGCAGTCAAAGAAAAAATGATCCAATATGATTCTTCACTAAAGTTGTTGAATTCCTCATCTAAAAAAGACTCTTATCGCCTAAACATCCCCTATTTTTGCTGACAATAATGCGAGAAAAGAGCCCGTATATCATAGGAGTTGCAGGTGGAAGTGCTTCTGGTAAAACAAGTATTCTACGCGATTTATCTAATTCAGAACTTAGTGATTCAATCGCTATAGTTTCTCAGGATAATTATTACATAGAACGTGATCAACAGTTTGTTGACGAAAATGACGTGGTTAATTTTGATTTGCCTTCTGCGATCGATGCAGATCATTTTTGTGAAGACTTGATGGCATTGCAACGCGGAGAATCGATTCAAAAAACGGAATATACATTTAACAATGATTCCAAGGAGCCTAGCGAAATAATCGTTCAGTCAGCACCTGTTATTATTGTGGAGGGGTTATTTATATTTCACTTTGAGCAGATCAGCTCCAAGCTAGATTATTGTGTTTTTGTGGAGGCAGATGCGGGTGTTAGGTTGAAACGGAGAATAAGAAGAGATTTCGAGGAGCGAGGGTATCCGGAGAGTGATGTGAGGTATAGATGGGAGCACCATGTGCAACCGGCTGATGGGAAATATTTACAACCGTATAAGTCAGAGTGCGATCTAATAATAGACAGCTCAGAATCTTATCATAGAGATTTCGAAGTGCTTAAAGAACATATAAGAAAATTAATAGAAACATGAAGAAAGTATTCCATCTGGGAAATTGTAGCACCTGTCAGAGAATCATTTCTGAATTGGATCCTGAAGCAAAGGGATTTGAAATGCGAGAAATCAAGTCTGAAAGCATAACAGCAGAGGAATTGGACCACATGAAATCGTTGGCTGGTAATTACGAAGCTCTTTTTAGCAAGCGAGCGATGAAGTATCGCTCCATGGGATTAAATGAAATGAAGCTGGGGGAGGAAGACTTGAGAAAGTACATACTTGAAGAGTATACCTTTCTGAAAAGGCCTGTGATTGTTTCTGATGAGGTTATTTTCATAGGATCAGCTAAGAAAGCAGTAGAAGCTGCCAAAACGTATTTAAGTGAACTCTAAATCACTTGGCCATGTAGCCTTATTAACGGTCGGAGCCACCTATGCAGCTAATTATTTGGTGGCGAAGGGTCTGATGCCAGATTTAGTCAAACCATCGGGATTCATTTTTGCCAGAGTATCTGGCGCATTGTGTTTGTTCTTTCCATTTCTTGCTATTTCTGGTTTTGAAAGAATAAAGAGAGAGCACATTTTTCGTTTGGTGCTATGCGGTCTTTTCGGAGTGGCCATTAACCAGTTGTTTTTTTTTAATGGGTTGAGTTTGACCTCTCCGCTCAATTCAGCACTGATTATTACAGCCACGCCCATTATAGTGCTTATTACGAGCGCCATTTTGCTCAAGAATCGGATTACAAGTAGAAAGATCATAGGTGTGATACTGGGGGCGATCGGAGCGATGACGCTGATAAGATTAGGTCAGGGTGAGGGAGTAACTTCTGAAACCTCTTTGAGAGGTGACCTGTATATTCTAATTAACGCTACTTCCTATTCAATTTATTTGGTATTGGTAAAACCACTAATGGCACATTACAAACCCATTACGGTGATAACCTGGGTGTTTTTTGTGGGGTGGTTTGTGGTTACCCCATTTGGACTTCAGGAATTTCTTGAAATTGACTGGAGTACGTTTAAAATGAAGGACTCCTTTTCCATGACATTCGTAATAATCATAGCTACATTTCTAGTTTACTTACTCAACATCTTCGCTCTAAAGCATCTGCCACCTACCACTGTAAGCGTATACATCTATCTACAGCCATTGCTCGTTATAGCATTTACTTTTTTGTTTTTCTATTTTGGATGGGCAGATTATAGAGCAGATCTCACATGGCAGAAAATCCTCTGTGCGCTTCTTATTTTCATTGGAGTGTATCTGGTGAGTTTTGAAAAGAAAAGAGACTCTTGAAAAGAAATCTTTTAGTAAAAATGGGGAACAATTATGCCCAAGGACTAGGGTGCTATTATTAATAGATTATTGTAGAAATGTCATTTAACTAGGGGCAATTTTTGATTTTATTTGCTGACATTCAATCTTATAAATAAAGCAGATGTTTCATACAGTTAAATTTAATCTTAGACTTCTTTTTATATTATTTCTTGTCCCGCAGGTTTTAAACTCTCAAGATAGAGAAGTATATATGCCTAGACCTGAAAATGACATTTCCATTCGAGTGAGCGACCCCAAATTTGAGGGTTTTGAAATGGAAACATCTATTGTTGGAACAGAGGATTCTAAAAAGAGAAAAAGGAAGGAAAACACGCGCAAAAGCTACACAGAAACAATAATTGGAACTACCTATTACGATGTTCAAACAAATGGATCTCTACAAGATAGGTTAGTTAATACAGGTGATGATCTATCTGCTGTATGGATGTTTAGTGATCAATCAATTTCTTTTACAGATAGAGGCACAGGATACAACTTTGGAAATGGTCAAAATGATAATTGGCTTCCAATTCCTGAACAACGAATAGAATCATCAAGAATAGGATGGCCTACATCTATGCATACAACTGGAGGACGCGAGATTATTATTTCCCATCAGTCGTCTGCCAACCCAAACTTAAAGATGATATATAGAGACGGTTTTGGTACAGGTGATTGGATTGAGACAGAGATAGTGACTGATATTTCTGGAGGTGTGGTTACTCCACACGCTGTGGCAGCTGGTGCAGATGGCAATACAATACACTTGATAGCTAAGACTAGAAGCCCATATGGAGGATTTGAACAGGCTCTGGTGTATTTTAGGTCGCTCGATCAGGGAGACACTTGGGAAGTTAGTGATGCGTTGATTCCAGAAATCAGTACAGACTTATTTCGAACATTCACCAGTGATTATTTTTCAATCGCAGCATTTGAAGACAAAATTGCTATTGCTGTTTTTCAGAATTGGTCAGATTCTTTTGTGCTTATCTCAGAGAATAATGGAGCTGATTGGAATTATACCAGATTGGTAGATTTTCCAGTTGATGCTTATGACCTAGAGTCAGAAGTGTTGGATTTGGATGATGATGGCGAGGCAGATATTTTCACTACGACAGATGGATCTGGCTGTGTCCATATCTCTCCTGATAACACAGTTCATGTGGCTTTTGGAAATATGAGGTATCAAAATTCCGAGTTAGGAGACGACGAAAACTATACAGAGTTTCCATTTACAGATGGGTTGGAATATTGGAATGAAAGCTTTGGAGCTGATTCTACAATGACAATAGCCGCCACGATGGATATGAATGGTGATAATATCGTGGAACTAGAAGATGAAACAGGAAATTACAGAACTTCCTTAACTGGGACTCCTCAAATGGCTTCTGATGAGAGCAGTAATCTATTTGTATCTTATGCAGGTGTGGTAGAAACCAGAATAAGCGATAACAAAAATCACAGACATATTTTTCTGATGACATCGGAGGATACAGGAACAACTTGGAGTTTGCCAGTAGACGTTACCCCAGACGAAGAATATATAGGATATGAATATGCCTATGCGTCTATGGCGAATACAGCAGATGATTATATCCATATGATTTATCAAAGAGATACACGACCTGGAGCGAATTTGCTAGACGATCATGCACCGATTATTAATGAGATTGTTTCTTACCGAATAACGAAGGACTTGGTCGTAGAAGAAGAGGTGGGAATCAATGAACCCGCGTTTGAAACACTTCAAGTATTTCCAATACCAGCTGAGAATAAGGTCCACATTCATTTAAATAATGGACTTTCAAAAAAAATAGTGGTCACCACTATAACAGGTGAGGAAGTGATAAGGTCTGTTTCATCTGATGAACAAATAACACTAGATGTAAGTCAATTATATCCTGGAATGTACATCATGCAAATTGGTAGTGGAAAGTATTCAGTGAATAGGAAAATTTTGATCGATTAAGTGATTTGTTAGGCCTATAAGTGAATTGAATGTGTCTGTTTTCTACTTATTCGCTAAAAAATGGCGTTTTTCTATCGTAGTTAATATCCTTTATTAATAGTGTTAAAGCCGAATTCAAACGATTAAAATCAGTTATAAACGACTATAAGTGATTAAGGTTTGATTCGAATTTGGAAGTGAACTCATCTTTGCACCGAGATTAGCTACAAGGGTTAATCAAAACGAAAATTTAAATTATAAGTAAGATGAATTCTTTAAAAAACAAAGTACAATTAATTGGAAACTTAGGTGCAGATGTGGAGTTGAAAACATTAGAAAATGGGAATAGTGTAGCTCGTATTTCCATAGCTACGAATGAGTATTACAAGAATAAAGCAGGTGAGAAAGTAGAGGATACTACATGGCATAACGTTGTGGCTTGGGGAAAGGTAGCTGAACTGGCAAATCAACTGTTAAAGAAAGGTTCTGAAGTAGCGCTAGAAGGAAAGTTGAGCAATAGGTCTTATGAAGACAAAGAGGGAAATTTAAAATACATCTCTGAAGTAGTAATGAGCGAGTTTCTATTACTAGGTAAAAAAGAACAGGTGCAAGCATAGAAATATGATTTAAGCTGGCATGCAACAGGGAGTCTGATTTGGACTCCCTTTTTTTATGCAAAAATTGCAGGCCATCAGAAATTCTGATTTGAGGTTAGAAAAAGAGAAATAGTATATGATCCAAAGATTACCTTTGCAGAAAATTTGGCACGCATGAGCGAAGAAAAATTAACCATAGAGGAGCTTGGAGAATTTGGTTTGATCAGTCACCTTACTGAAAAATTTAAGGACAAGAGAGAAGAAACCATTCGGTCAATTGGAGATGACGCGGCTATTATAGGGAAAGGGAAGGTGAAGACTGTGGTTTCCACGGATTTGCTTATTGAGGGGGTTCATTTTGATTTGGGCTATGTACCACTAAAGCATCTTGGATACAAAGCAGTAGTCGTCAACCTCAGTGACATCTATGCCATGAATGCCGAACCAAAACAAATTACTGTTTCGATTGCAGTGAGCAGTCGATTTCCACTGGAAGCATTGGAAGAGTTTTATGATGGAATTCACAGAGCATGTGAGGTTTACAATGTAGATTTAATCGGCGGAGACACGACATCGTCGGTGACTGGATTAGCGATCTCTATTACCGCTATTGGTGAGGCCGAAGAACCAAAGATAGTTTACAGGAATGGCGCTCAAGAAGGGGATCTGCTAATCTGCTCTGGAGACTATGGAGGAGCTTACATGGGGCTTCAGCTGCTTGAAAGAGAAAAGTCTGTATTTAAGGCTGCTCCAACTGCTCAACCTGATTTAACTGGAAATGACTATGTTCTGGAACGACAATTAAAGCCAGAAGCCAGAAAAGATATTATAGAACAATTGGCTCAGCTGGAAGTACTTCCGACTAGTATGATTGATGTGAGTGATGGCTTAGCCTCGGAGATTTTCCATATTGCTACGCAGAGTGATCTAGGATGCCAGTTGTACGAAGAAAAAATTCCTATCGATGAGAGCACGTATAATTTAGCACGTGATTTCAATTTGGACCCAACTCTATGCGCTTTGAGTGGAGGAGAGGACTATGAGCTGTTGTTAACGGTGCCACAAACGGAGTTTGAAAAATTCAAAAACAATCCCTTTTTCTCTATCATTGGTCATATGACGGATAAAGCCTCGGGTGTGAACATGGTGCTTAAAGATAAAAGTGTAGTGCCTTTAAAAGCACAAGGGTGGAATCACATGCAATCATAAATAGAAATTGAATGCCGGTTATTAGAACAATTAATGATAAGACTCCAGAAATAGGCACAGGCACTTGGCTTTCAGAAACGGCTGTGGTAGTAGGAGATGTAACTCTTGGAAAAGAGTGCAGTGTCTGGTATAATGCCATTATTCGAGGAGATGTCAATGCGATTAGAATTGGCGATAAAACAAACATTCAAGATGGTGCTGTCATTCATTGTACTTATCAGAAAGCAGCGACTACCATTGGAAATAGCGTTTCTATAGGTCATAATGCTATCGTTCATGGGTGTACTCTTCAAGATAATTGCATGGTAGGTATGGGAGCTATTGTAATGGACAACTGCATTGTGGAAACTGGTGCTGTAGTCGCAGCAGGAGCAGTCGTGTCAGAAGGGACAGTGGTAAAGTCAGGAATGATTTATGCTGGAATTCCAGCCAAACCGCTTAAAGAGATTTCCGCAGAGGTACGTACTGCATTATTGGAAAAAACACCAGAAAATTACGTGATGTACAAGAGCTGGTTTATAGATACAGGGTTCTAGGAAGTATCAATTTTACCAGAGATAATTTCGCTGATTGAGGTACATATATGCCATACGATTAAACTGGCCAGTGGTAAATTTAGATCTGCAATCTCCAAAATATGACATCCAATTGTTGAGCTGTGGATGAAAGTACTCACCATTTGTGTCTGTCGCTAAATCATTGAATTCACACGTTGCATCGTCGTATTGTGAATTTGGAAAATTAGCATCTGTATCACAAACCAAGTTACCACTAGATTCGCAATTTTCTCCATTCACATTTTCAGCACCAAAGGGCCTTGTTGCATGGATATAATGGAATGACTGGTTTTTTTAGTTTATCTAATGATTTACCTTAATTCAAGAGGTAAATTCTTTTCCACAGAGGCATACCTAGATCAGTCATTTTATTCTCTATAGGGTAAATACCCCGAGGCTTGCCTCGTGAGTAAAACTCAAGAGTTTGAAAACGAAAAACCCTTTGAATGCCTCACGGGCCTGCCCCGAGGATTATTTACTAAGAATAACAGATTTCAAAGTGACTTCTACTTTCCTTGATTCATTTATTTTGGAATAGATGTTTTCTCCAAAAATGGTTTTCCATCTGCTGAATGTGTTTTCTACAATTGACCTTTGATGGTATCCTGTTTCTCTTTTCCATTTGGATTTACAATGCTCACTACTAATTTGTTCTTAAATATCAAAAGTCAATGTTTATCCATGCAACAAAACCGCCTGTAACCCTAAACAGTTAACAGCGTATCAAATTAAGATGATGTGAAGTTATTGTACTTCCACACGAGCCTTAAATGGCTCAATACTAATTAAAACACTATACAAATCAAGGCTATAATATTAGATAGGCTAATAATACATCTCTTATAATGAAATTTGTTTTCTTACTCTTTAAGCAATTAATTATTGCTCTTATGTTGCTGTTTTCAATCAATGCAGCATCTCAATGTAATGACCCAACGGCTTGTAATTTTGGCGCAGTGGTAGCCTGTGAATATAGTCCAAACGACTTATGTATAAATGCCATTCCGCTCTCTGAAGGAACAAATATCATAGATAACTCGGTTTCTTGTGTTACAGAAGGATACACCATACCTGACACTGGATGTAATATTACAACAGGATGGTGTGGTGGAAATGCTGGTGTCGAAGTGGATGTTTTTTATTCGTTTACGACACCTCCTAACGCTTCGACTATATCCATTGAAACATCCTTTGATGGAACAGGAACTTTGACTGATACTCAAATAGCAATATTTGCAGGATGTGGAGGAACACTAATAGCAGCAAATGATGATGGAGGTACTGATCAATATATGTCAAAACTAATTTTTGACTGTGGCGATCTAGCAGAAGGAACTACATACTTAGTTTTGATAGATGGATACGCTGGAGATCAAGGGACAGCTAACTTAGAATTAATTTTCGATACGACCTGTTTCATTTTTGGCTGCGTGGATAACACCGCATGTAATTATAACTCTCTAGCAAACCAAGACGATGGATCATGTATTATGCCTGATGGGTGTACCAATCCTGCTGCTTGTAACTACGACTCCACCGCAGTATGTGATGATGGGTCTTGTAGTAGTGTTCCGGGTTGTATAACTTCAACAGCGTGTAACTATGATCCTCTAGCAACATGTAATGATGGGTCTTGTATTCTACCTAATGGATGTGCTAATCTAATAGCATGTAACTACAATTCTCTAGCTACCTGTGATGATGGATCTTGTATAATGCCAGGGTGTAATGACCCTGCAGCTTGTAATTATGATGCTGCAGCCTCTTGTTTCGATGTCAATACTTGTGAGTATAGTCCAACAAATGATCTATGTTCTGGTGCCATTGCGTTGAACTCTGGTCTAAATGTTATTAATAATTCCATTTCTTGTCAAGATGAAGGTTATATTATACCAGCTGATGGGTGTAATACAACAACTGGATGGTGTAATTCGGGTATTGAAGCAGATGTTTTTTATTCATTTACTACGCCTTCTCACCCTTCAACGATAACACTTGAAACTTTATTTGACGGAACGGGAACGCTGACCGATACCCAAATGGCTGTATTTAGTGATTGTGGGGGGGTATTAGTCGCTGCTAATGACGATGGAAGTGCAGATCAATTCATGTCAAGGTTATTTTTTGATTGTGGAGTATTAGCAGAAGGAACAACTTATTTAGTACTGATAGATGGGTATAATGGAGCTCAAGGAACTGCAAATTTAGAATTGACTCTTGACCATTCTACTTGCCCTATACCAGGTTGTATGGATGTTACAGCGTGTAACTATTATTCAATAGCAAACCAAGATGATGGATCTTGTATCCTTCCTGATGGGTGTACGAATGCAATAGCATGTAATTACGATAACTCTGCTTTATGCGATAATGGTTCTTGTATCTTACCTGATGGATGTACCGATGCTGCAGCATGTAACTATGATGCTTCTGCAAATTGTGATGATGGGTCTTGTATAATGCCAGATGGGTGTACAAATGCCGCAGCTTGTAACTATGACGCCACAGCCTTATGCGATGATGGATCTTGTAATCTTCCTGATGGGTGTACGAATGCTATAGCCTGTAATTATGACAATTCTGCTTTATGCGATAATGGTTCTTGTATCCTACCAGATGGGTGCACTGATGCCGCAGCATGTAACTATGATGCTTCTGCAAATTGTGATGATGGGTCTTGTATAATGCCAGATGGGTGTACAA
Organism: Flavobacteriales bacterium; assembly: GCA_965224545.1. GTDB lineage: Bacteria > Bacteroidota > Bacteroidia > Flavobacteriales_D > Sanyastnellaceae > ASP10-05a. The sequence goes on from CBDCZM010000002.1 coordinate 1,049,922, forward strand.
ATGCCGCAGCTTGTAATTATGATGCTTCAGCATTATGCGATAATGGGTCATGTAACCTTCCTGATGGGTGCACCAATACAATAGCATGTAACTATGATAACACTGCACTTTGTGATGATGGATCATGTATTCTTCCTGATGGGTGTACTAATTCAGATGCATGTAACTACGATGCTACAGCTACTTGTGATGATGGATCTTGTATCCTTCCTGATGGATGTACTAATAATATAGCTTGTAACTATAATAATACCGCACTTTGTGACGATGGATCATGTATTCTTCCTAATGGATGTACGGATTCCTCAGCTTGTAATTATGACAACACCGCTACTTGTGATGATGGATCATGTATTCTTCCTGATGGATGTACAGACTCCAACGCTTGTAACTATGATAGCACAGCATCTTGCGATGATGGATCATGTATTCTTCCTGATGGATGTACGGATTCCATAGCTTGTAATTATGATAACATGGCACTTTGTGATGATGGATCTTGTGTACTTCCTGACGGATGTACTAACCTAGATGCTTGTAACTATGACAATACTGCTACTTGTGATGATGGATCGTGTAACCTGCCTGATGGATGTACTAACACTGATGCGTGTAACTATGATGCTTCAGCTGATTGTGATAACGGATCTTGTATCCTTCCTGATGGATGTACTAATCCTGACGCGTGTAATTATGACTCTACTGCTTCTTGTGATGATGGATCGTGTTTAACTCTTGACGAATGCGGAAATTGTGGTGGCACCGAAACTGCCGGTTGTACAGACACTAACGCGTGTAACTATGATGATACTGCTTCTTGTGATGATGGATCGTGTTTAGCTCTTGATGAATGTGGTAACTGTGGTGGAATTGAAACTGCAGGGTGTATTGACATTAATGCATGTAACTACGATGAAACAGCATCTTGTGATGATGGATCTTGTTTGGAACTTGACGAATGTGGTAATTGTGGTGGTTCTGAAACTTCTGGATGTACAGATGTTACAGCCTGTAATTTTGATGAAACAGCATCTTGTGATGACGGTTCTTGTATGATAAATGACGAGTGTGGTAATTGTGGTGGTTCTGAAACTTCTGGGTGTACAGATGCTACAGCCTGTAATTTTGATGAAACAGCATCTTGTGATGACGGTTCTTGTATGATAAATGATGAATGTGGTAACTGCGGTGGTTCTGAAACTTCTGGGTGCACGGATTCTAACGCATGTAACTATAATGACACAGCATCTTGTGATGATGGGTCATGTTTAACTCTTGATGAATGTGGTAATTGTGGTGGTAACCAGACTAGCGGATGTACTGATTCAACAGCTTGTAACTATGACGTTACTGCCTCTTGCGATGACGGGTCATGTTTAACTCTTGACGAATGCGGAAATTGTGGTGGTTCTGAAACTGCAGGATGTACTGATTCTAATGCATGTAACTATGATGACACAGCTTCTTGTGATGACGGGTCCTGTTTAGCTCTTGACGAATGTGGTAATTGTGGTGGTTCTGAAACTACAGGATGTACTGATTCTACAGCTTGTAATTATGAACCTAGTGCTAGCTGTGACGATGGAAACTGCGAATTTAATGACTGCTCTGGATGTACTGATTCAACTGCTTGTAACTACCAACCAAATGCATCCTCAGACAATGGAACATGCGACTATTTAGATGAGTGTGGAATGTGCGGTGGAACTGGTACTTCTGGTTGTACCAATCCTATGGCTTGTAACTTTGATTCTACAGCATCTTGTGATGATGGGTCTTGTTTAACTCTTGACGCATGCGGTAACTGTGGTGGTTCTGAAACATCGGGTTGTACTGATTCAACAGCTTGTAACTATGACATTAACGCTTCTTGCGATGACGGCTCGTGCTTAGCTGCTGACGAATGTGGAAACTGTGGAGGTAATCAAACTGTGGGTTGTACTGATTCTAGTGCTTGTAACTACGAACCAAATGCCGGATGCGATGATGGGTCTTGTACATTACCAGGTTGTACGAATGTCTTAGCCTGCAATTATGATAGCACAGCCGGATGTAGTGATGGTTCTTGTATACTTCCAGATGGATGTACGGATGATACTGCTTGTAATTATGATGACACTGCGCTTTGCGATGATGGGTCATGTGTGCTGCCTGACGGTTGTACAGATGTAACTGCTTGTAACTATGACAGCTCTGCTCTTTGTGACGATGGATCATGCTCATTTGACGAAAATGAAAATGACATATGTGATGAAGATGATATTTTCGGATGTTCAGATGAAACTGCTTGTAACTATGACGAATTAGTCACATTTACTCAAAATGACATGTGTACATATGACTGTTATGGTTGTACCGATGAAACAGCTCTGAATTATGATCAAGATGCCACTCTAGATGATGGACTTTGTATATATGATTGTCCTTTCCCTACTGTAACTGTTGAAGAAGTTAGTTGTGATGACGGGTCTATTTATGTTACTATCTCTATCGGAGAGGTACTTGAGTTACACAGTTACATTCTAGATAATGATGCTGATAATCAGACTGTAATGATTACTGAATCAATTAATAACCTTGATTTAATTTTCCCAATTGGACAGACTATTAACATGACTCTTCAAAGTCAAGAGTATGGTTCTTGTAGCTATGCCATTGATGCTGTTTCTTGTACATCTAGTATAGACGAAGAGAAAGCAGTGTCATTTAATATATCTCCTAATCCAAGTGAGGGTCTCATTAATATCAATTCTGAAAATTTAGATGGAAAATCTACGATTTCAGTCACAGACATTACTGGGAAAGAAGTTCATAGAACAGAACTTTATACTATTTCCAAAACATATAAAATGGATTTAAGTAAACTTCCATCTGGAGTATATATGTTAACTATTATGAATGATAATAATCATTATACGGAGAAGGTTATTATAAAATATCATTAGTGTCCGATAAAACTTTATAAAAGCAGAATTTCCATGAATGGAAATTCTGCTTTTTTTATATCTTACTGGTCTTGTTGCATGGATAAACTAATTGATTTTTGATATTTAGGAACAAATTAGTAGAGGGTCAATACTGAAAGCCTAAGTATTTATCCTTGATAAAACTCTGATAATGCGTGGTTATAAAGATCAACTACTGAACAGTAGTGTCTATAATAACAGTTTGAAGCGCATAGGTAGGATTGATTTTTGGTTAGAAGAATCTATTTTTTCAAATTGGACATATTCCAATCCACATTCCAGAGGAGGTAAAACCATTTATTCAGATGCAGTGATTGAGCTGATGTTGATCTTATCCCCAGTTTATCAATGCAACAAGGCCTTTACTGGAATAATTACTCTGGTCAGATAGCTTTTTCACTAGTAAATAGAACCGCAGTTCAATCAAAAATTCGCTCTTCTTTAAGTTCTATTTTTTCTCCAAAGAAGATCTGAGTACTTTTTTCAAATGCCTTAGTAAAGTCTGATACATAGAATTCATCTTTACCTCTTTTAGAACCTTTTATTGAAAACACTTTGGCTATTGATTTTGCTACGACATTGGCGCTATCGATAATGTCTACAGATTCTTTAAAGAAAGCTTCCACCTCTTTTTGGATAAGTGGGTAGTGTGTACAACCCAAGACAAGAGCCTTAATTCCTTTAAGTTCACGACCCTTCAAGTATGATTCTATGACTGTTTTGCTAATCGTATTATTAAAAAATCCTTCTTCAATCATGGGAGCCAATAATGGAGTGGCTTTACTAGCAACAATAATGGAATCCTCTGCAGTTTTTATTCTTCTGGGATATACACGCGTCTTGATGGTTCCCTTAGTAGCGATTATTCCTACTTTTTGATTCTTGTAATGAGTTGATATGTATTCTACGATGGGGTCAATGACATTGAATACAGGGACAGTTGGACCAGCTATATCTTGGACTGTTTTGAATGCATGTGCAGAAGCTGTATTGCATGCAATGACTAATGCATTGCATTTTTTTTTCAATAGAAACTGGCTGATTTTGGCTGAATAATGTCTGATGGAAGCGGGTGATTTATCTCCATACGGAAGATGTGCTGTATCTCCAAAATAAACCAACTCGGATTGTGGAAGCTGTTCTTTAATGGCTTTAGCCACAGTTAAACCTCCAATGCCAGAGTCGAATATGCCGATTTTTAAAGACACTTAGCTTTCTAAAATTTTCTTATTCAAAACTTCAAGTTTTGCATTTCTCCTTGTTCAATATCTCCTCATAATTGAAGAATATTTAGATCGAAAATAATGCTATTTTTTGATGAGATTACACGTTGATATGATTCTCCTGAACTTTACTAGAGAGTTAAATGACAGAATCGTATCACGGGTGAATTTTCTGCGCATCAAATCGGATAGCTATCGGATGATTAGATTAAATAACAGATAGTTAATCGATTGAATTTAGTCTTGTCCTTTTTTGCGTTCTCAAAAAAGAACGAAAAAAGGGAGCCAAAAAAATCAAATTCAATTTTTCTGGTCTCCCGTACTTTCGCTTTTCTATAGTTCATCTGTTTTTAGCAGTGTCTCTGATGATCTGATAGCTAATCGGATGATTAGTTAATAATAGCTCGCTTCGTTTCGCTTATCTCATTAGTTGTAATTGTTACTCTGTAGATACCAGAAGTTTCGTTGGTAATGTCAAATAACACTGTTTTTTGTCCAATATATGATCCTGATTTAATCACTCTACCCGTTATATCTGTTAATATAATCTGGACTGCTTCTGACGGTATTTCGTGAAAATCGAGAGTAAACTCTCCATTCGATGGATTTGGAAATAGTGTATACTTCTGTACGTTATCTAATTTCAATTCTGAATTCTGGGAAACAGACTTTTTCGATCCCTTGCATGATTCAGCAGGTATAACAGAGGTCATTAAAATAGATCCTACAATTGAAGTTGGAGAGTTTATATTCGATGGGGTAGTTGAATACTGCCAAGGGTTCCCTGTATTTCTTAAATCTACTCCAGGAGAAAAGAACTCATTCATCCTCCCAATTCCCGTGTGATTTTGTAAAGTTCCCGTTCTATTCCATATACCCGTTGGACTACTCTGATTAGTAGAAAATTTATTGCAGGTGATCCATAAGTTAGAATTATTATCTCGCGTAACGATTCCATTTATATAATCATCAAAGTTATTGAGTCTAATAGTTGAACCATACTTTGATGAATTATTGTTATTGATATCAATTCCTGTATGAAGTCGCAGAAATTGGTTTTCTACAATATTAATTCCTACGAGACCTAAAGATTGAGAATATATACCACAGGCCTTGTTTTCCATAGCAGGATCACTTGAAGTAAACTCATTGTTGAAAATCGTAATATTTTTAGCGACAGAAGTGGGAGAGCCAGTCTCGCCAAACCATATCGCTACATGTTGATAATCTGCAGTGATTAGTGTTCCCGTTTCTTCTATCTCAAAGATATTATCAGATATAACCACACCTTCTGGATCATGGTGTAAGTAAATGCTTATTAGTTGGCCATGTTTAAATGTGCAATTTCTTATCTCAGAATCTCTAATTCCCGCATCGATATGCATTGCGGTATGTTTGATATTTGAACCAAGATCAATGGTACAGCCAGTATAGCTATGGTTTTTCGTGCCGGAAAGATGTATTGGCCAGTCATGACCAGCCTTTAAAAACTCACAGTTATCAAAACGTATCGCAAATCCTGTAGCTTGCAAATTTCCTGGACTTGCTGAGATATACAAATGCCTTCCGTTGTTAATAAACGTACTTTTGGTACAAACAATCGTTCTTTCACGACCTCCAAGACCTGTTGAAATTGCTTCTATGGCGTTACTAATAGTCATTTCGCTGAAGTCAATCGCTTTATTTGGGTTTACACTGCTAACAGAAGTATGATCTACTCGTATTCCTCTCCAATTTTGTCCAATGAATCCCGTGATTTCTCCTCCATTTTCCCCTTTTAATAAACCTCGATCTTTAATATAAATATGAGTGCCAGGCCCCATGGATATTGAAGCACCATCAATAATTAGGGTAGCCGATGGCTCGATGATAATGTCTACGTTAAAACTAACATTGGACGAGTAAGTAACTGTTGAACCGCTTGAAATAATAACTTGAGCGTAGAAGCTGTATGTTAAAAATAGAGCTCCAAACATTAATAATAATTTTTTCATCTGTAATATTTTTTAATTTAAATACTTACTCTTTAAAATGTTAACTCTGAAACTAGCATTTTTCGTAGACTTGTAAATAGCTATTTTAATGCAAGGAATAGAAAAGAAATTGCATTTTCCACAGGTTCTAACTCTTTCTTTTAAGTGGTTATTTTTTTAACTTGAGCGGTTATAGTTCTAATCAACTCTGGAATTTGAATTAAATAAAGACTCAGGGATCACAAGTATGTGTTGATGAAATTGGTCGAAAAAAATCAATGTCAGTTAAGAGTCCATTCATATTTGTTGTTTGAAAAACGAAACAAGGAATTATAGGAAAAAGACTTAAGGCAGCATATAACAACCTTAATATAGGTCAGATACTTAAAATCAAAGCATGAGTTTGCCCTATCCATAGTCACTGTGGTTTTGGATTTATAATTGTTTTTCAGTACCTTAGGGAGAACGGCTTTCGGAAATCTCTCTAAAATAGTGACTGATGAATTGTTCTGAATCAATTAATAGTACTTCCCATGCTTCGCAAAAAGGGTTTTCTAACTGGGCAAGAAGTATAAAATTTTCTGCAAATGACGCTTATAGACCAAGCTCAAGAGGTGAAATTGTGGAAATTATCGCCAAGGCTGAAAGAGAAAATAAGCGCATTAAATGGGTGGGAAGTCGCTGGTCGTTTACAGAAAGTTTCGTGTCAAATGATTATATCATAGAAACAGATCTGATTTCGGGAGAGATAGATTCTTTGGTAATTCTTAATCAACTCCCATTGAATACGATAGTGACGAATTTAGTGCATGTGAAGGGCGGAACTAAAGTGTACAATATCAATAGGATCCTCCATGGGTTCACTCCTTCGCCAGATGGTAGCGAGTTAGATGAGGAAGATTTGGATTGTGGTCTTCCGGGATTTAGAAACAAGGCTCTTCCTACACTTGGAGGAAGTGGAGGCCAATCCATTGCTGGGCTTTTAGCTACAGGATCTCATGGTGGAGATATTCACCTGCCTTCAATGGCCGATTTTGTTCAGGCAATTCATTTAATCGGGCCTGGAGGACAAGAATGGTGGATTGAGCGAAATACTGGTGCTCTCACTATTGGAGATGAGACTACCATTCAAAATATGTTACGAAATATAGCTGTCAATGGAAATACGGATGAGTTATGCGAGCATATCATTGTGAAGAAAAATGATGATTTTTTTAATTCTGTTTTAGTCTCAGTGGGAAGGATGGGTTTCGTTTATTCATTAGTGATGAAGACTGTTGACGCCTTCAAATTGTCAGAAAGGAGACAAGCTGGAATATGGGAAAATATAAAAACAGAACTTACTGCTAGCCGGTTTAATTCATATGTCTCTGGTAGGAATGCTGTTTTAGGGGCTCCCTTACATTTTTTGAATGTGCTGATACTGCCCTATAGAAAAAATGGATTCCATGAGTGCAGAGTGGTTGAAAGACATGTAGTACCCTGTAATACTCCAAACGTGGGAATGGATGATCAACCCAGATTTGATGTTTTTACTTATTTCTGTACAAAACAAAATGCCAGAAATTTAACAGGAGTTTTACTGGCTGCTATTGGTTTGCTCATAGTTCTAGGCATCGGAATAGTTTCAATCCCACTATTTGGTTGGATTTTAGCAATTCCCGTTTTTGCTTTAGTAGCTACTCTAACAAGTATTGTCGTTTACCTTACTGTCAGTAGACAGATGACTACAGGTCAATTGATTGCTAGAATTAGTAATTCAATATACTCCATTGGCATTTTAAAGCCAGCAATGAGAGACTTCTTGATCGGACTATTTAATAACGCCTATCCAATAAAACCAAGTTTGGGAGCGAGCTGGAAGATTATGGACACTTATAGCTATGAACAAGAAGATTTTTGTCAGAAGGTGGATTCTATGGAGTTTGCATTTGATTTAGCTCAATCTGAAATTGACAACGCTAAAGTACACTCAGGATATCTTGGGTTTATAAAGGAAGTGTTGGATGCGGCACAAGACCTGTACAACAGAAACAAGGCCATTGCAGGTCTTATAGCACTGCGTTTTACAAAGAAAACGAAAGCCAAGCTAGGGATGTCTAAATTTCCCATTACCTGTCATGTAGAAATTCCGCTGTTAAGGGAATTCAGTGCCAATGCGGAATTTTTACAGAGAATCCAGCAGTCGGCGATTAAGTTTAATGGAGTACCTCATTGGGGACAAGTAATGCACGGGTATAACAAGAAGGACATAGAAAATGTTCATGGTTTGAATGATATGATTATGTGGAGACGAACATTGACTTCACTTATAGGCGGTGGAAACGAAACTGCATTTAGCAATGTATTCACCTCAACATATAATTTGGAGCCATGGGACGAAAGCGTCATTCAAAAAATGAAGGTGACTATAGCCGTAGGAGATGATAGCCTTGGTGACACTGATATCCTCAGACAAAATGTAAGTGCTGACTATCTTTTTGTAACAATAAAAGGAGGAGGTAGAACCGAAATTAGTTTGAATCAAGGACAAACATAGGATAAACACACCACTCAAGACCGTTGCAAGGGATTTAATAGTTTCGGCTAAGTTCTAATTAGCACAGCATTTTGTTTAAACAGTTCGAAGAGTTGGTATCCCTGATCGGCTAAGAGTACTGCGATTAGCCATTGCTTTATGGTTTGCTTGCTCCCCTGTATTTTATCAGCGTATGCATACCAGTTGAGGTAGTTTTGCAGATACTTAGAGCTTACACCATTAAAGGGGAGTAAGAATTTTCGTAGCTGTGCATGGGTATTGTTCACTTTTTGAAGATGTATGGTCTTATCTTTTTTATCTACATGGTCTTTAGCTAATAGTGCTTTATGTCTTAAAGAGGGTTTTCCCTTTGCATAAGCCTTGTAAGAAGGGTGCTTGTCGGTTATTAAGGTGGCATCATCTGCCAGTCTATGGTCTAGTACTTCTGAAATGTCTTGTTTGCTCAACCGTTTTGTTGCCACAGCTCTCAAGTATTTGCCTCCCTTACGTTCTACTGCTGTAACTACCTGAACTACGGTAATACTGTCTTTCCCTTGATTTCTTTTAAAATCACTCCCTCTCTTTCTCGGTGCTCTATCTAAATCCCTGTTCCCTTTGTTATTTAGGGCTAACTCTAACTCATCACACTCTACTTCATTAGAAAGCTCTACAGGTGCAAACTGTTCCAACGAGCTTAAAATCTTATGACGCCAATCAAAACTTGTCTGAATACAAATTCCCAGTTCCTTGGCAATCTTCTTTATCGGCATTCCCTGTTCCATGCATTTGAGATAAGCTTGCCACTTATTTTTTAGCTTTATCTCATACAAGGGAGTGCCTGGGGTTTCACTGTACCATTTTAAACAATCCTTGCAACTGTACATCGCCACTCCTTTTTGTTGACCTCTGCGATATACACTTGTACTACTACAATGAGGGCAGGGTTTTTTCTCGCGCTTTGATGAAACTTCTTTCGTTGCATCGACTAGAACTTTTCCTTGTAGTTCCTGATCCTGCAATAATTCCTCTAGCAATGCTTCTTGAGTCCCTAACGACAATCGTGAAAACAACTCCTTTATTTCTTTACTACTTACCATAAAACACAATATAACACCTTTATGTTGTGTTAACTAGAACTTAGCCATAGTTTCTATAGATTATGTATTTTTCTTTAATGGAATTAGTACCCGCCCCAACATTGGCCGATAGCATTTGTGATATTCGTTCACGCAAAATAAAACAGACGTTTTTCACTCAAATGAACACCTTATTGGATTGGGCTCCGATTATAGCAATTCTTAAACAGCATTACCTCAAAGGAAAAAGTGCGACAGGCAAACCTAGCTATAGCGGCTTATTACTATTTAAAATGAGTTTGCTTCAAACTTGGTACGGCTTGAGCGATTATGAAGTTGAAGATCGAGTGAACGACAGTATTTCCTTCAGTTACTTTTGTGGATTACATATTGATGGGGTAGCACCAGATCACAGCACACTGAGTCGTTTTAGAAGCATCCTGACAAAAGCCAATGCCTATGCGCCACTCTTTAAGGAGATAAACAGACAATTAGAAGCACACAACATAATTGTAAAAACAGGGGCAATTATTGATGCAAGTGTTGTAGATAGCCCTTTAAAACCTAAAGGTAAAACCAATCATCAGGTTACAGAAGATAGAAAAGATATAGAAGAAGTTGTAGTAGTAAAGAAATACTCAGATTCAGTAGACACCGATGCTGCTTGGTTAAAGAAAGGAGGAAAATACAGGTTTGGCTACAAAAAACATCATGTTACAGACGAAGAAGGATTAGTTTTAGGAGTATTAACTACAAAGGCCAGCACCAATGAGATTGCTAATTTAGAAGCTGTATTAGACACAGCCGATTTACCAAAAAATATACCGCTAAAAGCAGACAAAGGCTATCAATCAAAGAAAAACCAAGCCATACTAAAGGAACGGGAATTAAAAAATCACATACTAAAAAAGGCATATAAGAATAAACCATTAACCCATTGGGAGAAGAAGTTTAATAAACTTATAGGGCAAACAAGGTTTAAAGTAGAACGCACATTTGGCGGTATAAAACGCTGGTTCAATGGTGGAACGGCAAGGTATAGAGGCATAGATAAAATGCATACTCAAAATCTTATGGAAGCAGTGTGCTACAACTTGTATCGAAGTCCTGGGATAATTGCGTCTAATTCTGAAAATTAGAGGAAATACAACCTCAAAACAGGTGTCTAGGCTCTAAAAACAAGGAATAATCAATAAAATCGATTCCAAAAAACGCAATCTAGAAAAACTAATTGAAATAGGATAGCTTTTGCAACGATCTTCACTCATACTAGAGAGCTCACGTTACCTTCAACATTAGAATGGGGGTATATAGATACCATTGGGATTCGACATGTAGCAGCTGGAGGAAATGCCAATGCTGATAACTGGAAGATGAAAGAAATTACTATTTCTTCTATAGATGTTAATTCTATTGAAGTCGTAAGGCATCACAAAACTCATCCTGTGCATGAATTCAAAAAGAATTCGAACCAGGTCTGGGAGTATAAGGTTTAGAGTTAAGCGGAATAAAAAAAGCCGCTTTGCCAATGGGCAAAACGGCTTCAGTTTTTAGAATGTGCTTGGAATTAAATTCCTAATTTTTTCAGTACCAGTGGAAGTACATCTTCTCCTCCTTCATCGTAGATAATTCCCCCATTGTTAAGATCGAAGATGTAAGTAAAGCCATTTTCTTTTCCTACTTCTTTAATAGCTGCTCTAGCCTTTTCTATGATAGGAGCCAGTAGCTCTTGTTCTTTTTCCGAAAGTGTTTGCTGAGCGACTTGGTAAGTGTCTTGAAGTCGTTGTTCGTCAGCAGTATACTTTGAGATTTTTGTATTTCTTACAAATTCAGTCATATCTGGATTTGATTGAATCTCAGCTGCTAATTTTTCAAGTTCAGTTTGTTGTTCTTTAAGTGCCTTTTCGAATTCTGTATTCATTTCCTCTAATTGGGCTTGAGCTACAGTTGTCTCTGGCAGCGTGTCCAATAAAAGTTGAGAATTAATGTGTCCGAATTTTTGCGCTTGTACATCCTGCGCCTGAATATCTACAGTGCAAAAGGTAATTGTGGTGAGTAGTATTACTAAATATTTCATGGTTGTTACTTTACTAATTGTATTAAATTACTTTCCTCGTGATTGTCCTCCTTTGGGAACTGGAGTTGTATTTGACTTAGCTCCAGGGGGTGATTTTGCTCCTGATGTGGTTTTGGCACCGCCAGATTTCGCACCTCCATCAGACTTCCCTCCTTGTTCTTCCTTGCCAGGCATTTCCACCGTTTCTCCAGGAGTTTTCCCCATCTTCTTCAATACTTTATCGCTCACATCATGTTTAGGATTGGCGTAAAGTATATTGTTCTGCCCACTTTTATCGAAGATGACCATGTATCCGTTTTGGGAAGATATTTCCAGAATGGCATCGTACATCATATCCTGAACAGGTTTCATCAATTCCTCTCTTTTTTGAAAAAGATCTCCACCTATACCAAATCTTTTTTTCTGAAGATCTCTTGCCCCAGCTTTTTTCTTTTTCAGTTCATCTTCTCTTCTATCTTGCATATCAATAGTAAGAAGCGCTTTTTCAGCCTGGAAAGATTCACTTAGTAACGCAATGGAGGCATATTTTTCTTCAATTTCTTCCTGCCACTGGGCACTAAAGGAATTTAGTTCTATCTGAGCATCTGCATATTCTTGTAAATGCATCAGTAAATATTCAGTATCTACGTAGGCAAACTTTTGCCCGTGTGAGATAAATCCTATTAGAACCAAGCTTAATATTAGGGTTACTTTTTTCATATCTAAAACTGTCAAAGCGTGTGCGAATTTAACTAATTTGATTAGAGGTCTCCAATGTTCATGCCAATACTAAAATGGAGTTGATTTTTTTCTATACGATCTCCACCTGGACCGTCCAAGGGATCGAATCTCCAGCCATAATCAAGTCCAAGCAAGCCGAACATTGGAAGGAAGACTCTAAGACCAATTCCGGCTGATCGTTTTACTTTGAAAGGATTGAACTCTCTGAAAGAATCCCAAGTATTACCAGCTTCTGCAAATGCAAGTGTATAAATCGTTGCTTGAGGGTTTGTGCTCAGTGGATACCTAAGCTCAGCAGTATACTTAGCTACTAAAGGAGCTCCATTACCCCCAGAGATAGATTGTTCAGGATATCCTCTAAGGTAAATAATTTCACGACCGTCCAATCCAAACTGATTCAAGTTGACACCTCCTACATAGAATCGCTCGAATGGTGATGGACCTATATCTTTGTTATAAAATCCAAGGAACCCAAATCCAACCTTAGTGTTAAGGACAAGTTTTGGAGGCTTCTCGTTAGATCCTTTCGATAGAGGTGTGTACCAATCTACAGTAAACTTAGCTTTATAGTATTCTACCCATCTGTACCTTTCGCTTTCATCGCCGTAATCGACATTTTTCCTTAGTCCCCATGAACTGTATGGGAGAGTGAATTTCCCAAACAGCTTAACAGTAGAACCATAGGTAGGATAAATAGGTTCGGATACTGAGTTTCTTTGTAATGTTCCAGAAAGAGCTAAGTTATGAGCGATTCCAGTATTGAAAAGACTACCCAACTGTTGGTAGTTAAACAGGTCAAAGCGCTGGTAACTAACGTTTCCAAAAAGAAGGAAGAAATCATCTGGCTTTTTCAATCTTGTTCCTAAACCGATGGATCCACCCTGCAATCTCATTTGCTGCAGTTCACTATTTCTATTTCCTTGATCGTCCGTCTGTGGTTGACCGTTGGAAACACGAGTTCTAGAGTAAGAAAGAGATAAAGAGTTAGGCTTTCTGCCTCCTAACCATGGCTCAGTAAAACTAGCACTAAGTGATTGGAAGAAGATACCGTTAGATTGCCCTTGAATCGAAAGTCGTTGACCATCCCCAGTTGGAATAGGTCTCCATGCATCCTTCTTGAACATGTTTCTAGCACTGAAATTGGAGAAGGTCAAGCCCAGTGTACCCACTATTCTTCCGGCTCCGAATCCACCAGAAAGTTGGATTTGATCTGAAGGTCGTTCTTCCACAACATATGTTAGATCTACAGTTCCCTCAGCCTCATTTTGCTTGATTTGAACATCAAAGCCTTCTGGAGCAAAATACCCAAGATTGGATAACTCCCGCTGTGTTCGAATGATATTTGTTCTGCTAAAAAGATCTCCTGGTTTTGTACGAATCTCTCTGTAGATTACATGGTCATTTGTCTTGTCATTTCCTACCACAGCGATGTTTCCTACTCTAAATTGCTTTCCTTCATATAGAAGTATTTCTATATCGACAGTATCATTTTTTACAGAAGTCTCTGTAATGGTAGGAGTGAAGGTGAGGTATCCTTGATCCATATAGATAGAACTGATATCTAATCCATTTGGGTTAGAGTAAACTCTTGAATTCAACAAAGTCTGATTAAACACATCTCCTGGTTTAATCTTGAGGATATTTTTTAAAGTATCTGAGTTGTACTTCGTATTTCCAAAAATCTGAATATCTCCAAAATAGAATTTAGAACCCTCTATCACATCTAGCTTTATCCCTAAAAGCCCGTTCTCCATTCTGTAAATAGAGTCGCTTTTTATTTTAAAGTTCTTGTATCCTTTTTCGTTGTAAAATGCTGTGAGAGCTGCTTTCCCATCCTCCAGTTCATCTTCTATTAGCTTAGAAGTTTTCAGGAATCGATACCACCTCTGTCTTTTAGTATCTTTTAGCTTCCCTCTAAGTTTTTTTTCTTTGAACTCTGAAACCTCATCGAAGACAATCTCTCCGATTTTCACCTTGTTTCCTTTCTTAATGTCAACAATAAGCTTTTCTGTATTAGGTGTTACAGGGTCTGATTCGGTAGTTATTTCTGCAGTGGCGTCGTAAAACCCTTTTTCTATGAAGTGATCTTTGATCACATTTTCAGCGTTGGTTTTCCAATTTTCAGTAATTACAACACCAGTTTGGATATTTATTTTATCTCTGAGTGAACTTTCTTCTCCACTTCTAACCCCTTTGAATCTTTGGTTAGCACCAAGTCGAGCCATTTCTTTGACTTGTATCCCTAGCCAAATCTTGTCACCCTCTACCTTGACCACATATATCTGGACATTTGAAAAGAGCTTGCTTGCCCAAAGGTTTTCTATAGCTCTGCTGACTTTATCTCCTGGGATATTGATTTCTTTTCCTCTTGGTAGATCTGCCAGTACTTTAATGGCTTGCAGATCTGTGAAGACAGCACCTGTAACAATTACATCTTCAAGGATGTATGCTTCTTTCTTTTCTAAATCTATAGGAGTTATTTGTCCAAAATAATCCGACGATTGCAACGCTAGAAATAAACAACAACTAACGGCTATAATATGCTTGAATTTAAGCATCAATTTGTTCACTGATCTTTCCAAATCTTCTTTCTCTGTTTTGGTATTCTTCTACAGCTTTAAAGAACTCGTTCCTGTCAAAATCTGGCCAGTGAACTTCTGTAAAATAGAACTCTGTGTAAGCGATTTGCCAAAGTAAAAAATTACTAATACGCTGCTCACCGCTTGTTCTAATTAAAAGTTCGGGTTCTGGAATTCCAGCTGTGCTTAAGTAAGAAGAAACAAGTTCTTCGCTAATTTCATTGTGTAAGTAACCTTTTTTAACAATCTCCTTTACTGCGTTTGTAATTTCCCATCTCGCACTATAGCTGAGCGCTAATACAAGAGTTAAACCATCGTTTTTAGCAGTTCGATCCATTGATTGTTCCAAAGCTACACGACAGTTTTCAGGGAGTAAATTGAGATCTCCGATGGTTTTAAGACGAACTCCTTTTTCTTCTAGTTCATCTACCTCATTCACTATAGTATTTACCAGAAGATCCATTAAAGCAGCAACCTCCGCTTTGGGTCTGTTCCAGTTTTCTGTGCTGAAAGCATAGAGTGTGAGAAATTTCACATCAAGCTCTCTTGCAGCTTTAATAGATTCTCTAACAGATTCTACTCCATTAGAGTGCCCATAAATCCGGTCATAACCCTTCTCCTTAGCCCATCGGCCATTACCATCCATAATTATGGCGATATGATCTGGAATTCTAGAGTTGTCCTTTAGATCCATAGTGGGAGGTTATGTATTAATTGTTTTTGGTTTGAAAAGAACAGATTTATCTACCACCCCAACAACTGGAGGGTTTTTTATCTATTCTTAAAGTAAGTGCAAATGTAGTGAAAGCATAGAAGTCATTATTAGTAGGATCTCCTCTTTCTACGTTAGCGTTTGAATTATTGAAACCAATTTGATCAATGCTTCGGTCGGCCAATTCTTGTGTCAATCTCCCAGTTTCACTTCTTAGCACTAAAGGGTCTGCATACGAAGTGCTTACGTCATCAATATAATCGGAAGTAGCAGCACGCATTCCATAGCTTAGGTTACAAGCCAGCCTACCTGTAATATTTAATTTAAATCCAATGCCATAAGGAATAGCTAAACCCCCAAGGTTGTAGGCTTGAGCCTGAGCAGCAGTCGTGCCTTGACCCTCCGTTCCAAGTGGTTGAAGTTCGAACCAAGTGCCGTTTAACTCTGCCTGAGGTTTCATCCTATAGTAGGCCAACCCGGCAAAAAGATACGGTGTAAAGAAATCGGACTTGTTTCCAACTTGATAAGGGAAAAAGTTCAATTCTGCTAGAATTCGTGTCTCTATCAATGGATTCTTAAAATGCAGGTTTCTATTCACTGCCCATGCATCGGTAGATTGCGAGTCATAAGCACTTAATGTGTGGTAATTTACTCCAAAATTGAAACTCCATCTTTTATCTATACTGTATCTAAAGAACACTCCACCCCCAAAGGTAAGTTTTCCGCCATAGTGAGATCGATTGAGTTCTCCTAGGTAATAGGCTGTGCCTCCTGAAAGGCCAACTTCTTTTGATTTGCCTTTATCATTCCCAGCCCAGCTAATACTGCTGGCAAGAAGAAATAATATGAGTATGGCTTTATTCATGCGCTTCTATAATGTCAAACACTCCTTTTTATTGTGTTTGAATACCTTTTTTATTGCATAGCAATATCTCAAAACCAAAATGATAATTTGATTTCAAAATTCTCCACAAAAGTACTGACTCATTCTCAGTTTCTGCGATCAATTCCCCAGTGAAGTTTATTTCGGATAGTTGAAAAGAAATTTTGCTCTTTCAAATTAATAAGAGAGATGGAAAAATCGCATTGCTTCACAGTTACTTTTGAAGTGTTAGGTACTGTGTATGAGCGACTATCCAAAGTAAGGTAGAAACTCTCATCTCTACCATCAGCTGTCAGATTCAATTCTCCCGTTTGAGGAATCACCAACGGTCTTACATTCAAATTATGAGGTGCTATAGGTGTTAACACTATATTTTGACTCCCTGGCATAACGATAGGTCCTCCGCAGCTAAGCGAATAAGCAGTAGACCCTGTAGGTGTGGATATAATTAGTCCATCTGCCCAATATGAATTAACAAATGTGTGATCCAGATAGGTATGAATGGTGATCATAGAGGAAGTATCCTTTTTATGAATGGTCACTTCGTTTAACGCGAAATTGAATCTGCCCAAATCCAGATTTTCGCATTCAACCTCTAGAAGTGAACGTTCATCTAGCTCAAAATCATTACTAAGAAGTGAATCCGCCGCTCTGATCACACTATCTGCGTCTATGTTCGAAAGGAATCCTAATCTTCCAGTGTTAATTCCTAGAATTGGAATTCCCGAATTCATCACCAAAGACACTGAGTCCAGGACAGTTCCATCTCCACCAATACTTACCAAAAAATCGGCTCCATCAATTTCGCTGTTTCCACTAAATGTAGGGAAGCGTGCATTTATTTTCTCGAAGAAATATGAGCTAAAGGAGTCTTCAACAATAATCTCTACACCATTTTTTACTAAATGGTTGATGAAAAGACTTATGGGGGGGGTGAACGAAGAATCAAATTGCTTGCCGAAAAAAGCTACTCTCATTTTAAATGATATCTAGCGTGCAATGTACTAATTGACCAAAGATATTCACCATTACTCAGGTTTATTTTGTGAATAACTGACTTGAGATTAATTCAAATAATACTTCGACAAATGATAACTTACGTTCGATCAGCCTTACGTTTAAATTCACTAAAAAGTCATTAGAATGATGAGAAATTATACTATCAAGCATCTATTTGCCGCAATATTTATGATCTTTAGTATGTTATGCCAAGCTCAGGACACTACACCTCCCGTATTTGATGACTATGAAGTAGAACTAGAAGTAGAATGTAGTGATCTTCATTTAGTGCAGGTGACTGCCACAGATGATAGTGGAGAAGAGGTAGAACTCACCTATGACGATGCTGTTTTTAGTGGCGGATGTACAGATAACATTGTCAGAACTTATACGGCCACGGATGGATCTGGTAATAGCAGTACAGCAGTCCAAATTCTTGTGGTATTCGATGAGACTCCCCCTATATTTATTGGAGTTGGAGAAAACATGACCATTTCATGTGAAGAACTGGTGCCAGAGGTTCCTGAAATAGAAGTTTATGATGAATGTTCTGAAGAGGAAATTTTGGATTATACATTCACATCTAGTGTTGAAGAAGGAGTTTGTGTGACTGTTATCACTTGGACCTGGGGAGCGACTGATGAATGTGAGAATTATGGGGAACACTCTAAGACAATCACGATAGTTGATGAAACTCCTCCAGTTTTTTCTGAAGACCCGGATGATTTTTATATTGGTTGTGAAGAGGAATATCCTATCGTTCCTGAATTAACAGCAGAAGACAATTGTACAGAAGTAACTATCACATTTGAGGAAGAGGTTATTGAAGGAGGTGTGGAAGGTGGAGCTGCTTATTGCACAGCTAGTGATGTAAGTTATTTAAATAAGTCATTCTCGATGAAGTTGATTGATTCACCTGCTCAGGAGAATTACATCACTTCAGATTTGGTATTAATGCAACAGCCAGACATCGGAGATGGAGTTACGGCTGTTCTATCTGGAAATGTGTATGGTTTCGATAATCCGAGCATTGGGTGGTACGTATATATGGAGTTTGAAAACGGGATGAATTGGGAAGAATGGTCAAATCAACCATTTCCTACAGGCTACAGAGACGACTTTGAAATTGCTGAAGAGACTCATCTGGATTGGACTTATCTATTATTGAATAGTACCAACTCCTATTTTATAGGATTGGGAGATTACGATGGCTCAGAGTTGCAACTTTCTCACATTCCAACTAACTACTATTATGGATTTCAATTGGGGTATGGAGCACCAAATTTTTCTACAAATTATGGGATATCAGGTTGGTTTTTAGCAGAAGGTGTTTTTTATGATGCTGGAAGTCCAGACGAAGAGATTGTGAATGGGATAGACTTCTCAGCAGCAGGAGATATTTACACTGATTTAGTCTGTTGCCCTATAGAAACACTAGTAAGAACATGGACAGCTGAAGATGAGTGCGAGAATCAAAGTCAAGTACAACAGCTGATTACTAAGATTGACATTCTGGCGCCGGAATTCACATATGTTCCAGATGATTTGTTGATTGACTGCACGATGGAAACCCCTGAGGATATGGCTGAAGCTGAAGACAATTGTGGAGATGTCACCGTTACATTTGAAGACGAATTAGAGGTTTCTGACTGTCCTACAGAATATACCATTTACAGAACTTTTACCGCCGTTGACGATTGTGGTTTATCCGCTCATGTCACACAGATTATTACAGTGACAGACACCCATGGTCCTGAATTAAGTCCAATGCCCGAGGATCTTACTATTCCCTGTGATTTGGAGCTGCCCGATGCTCCAGCTGTGACGGCTACTGATGAGTGTGAAGGAGAGGTAGATGTAGTATTTACTGAGAATGTTGTTGGTGACATGGGACCAGAGGGAGCAGAGGCTTATTGCAATGCTACAACACCGATAAACTCAGTTGGTGGTTGGTCGGGAATTTTATTCGACGAACTATTAGGAGATATTTTAGTAGAGACTGTTGAAGCGAAGTATACTCAATTTCCAGATGGAGGTGATGGAGCCACTGCATATATTACTGCACTGCTTCAGTCGATGACTAATGAAAATGCTGGATGGGAGTTAGAGCTAACTCTAGTAAATGGTATGAATTGGGATGACTGGTCAAATCAGGATTTCCCTACTTCTTATAAAGATGATTTAGGAACTGCAGAGGATTATTATCAAGATTGGACTTATTTTATTTTACAAAGCGGATCGTTAACTGGCTGGGGAGATTGGGAAGGAACTTCTCTTGAACTCGGCCACGCACCGATTAACCATTTCTATGGTTTTCAGTTAGGAGAGCAAGCTGCCAATGTGAATTCTGAGTATGGTGTGGGTGGTTGGATTGTTTATTCAGGGACGATATATGACGAAGCTTCCGAGTCCGTAGTATTAGTAGATGGAGGCGGTGATTTAGCATTTGATCTCGATTGTTGTCCAATGTATTCTGTGGTCAGAAACTGGTCAGCAACTGACTGTGCAGGAAATGAAACTTCTCATACGCAGGTAATTTCATACGGAGAGCAGGAAATGGATACTCCCGTAGCCAATGACAAATCTTTCGACTTAACTGGAATTCAATTTGAAGAAATCATACAATTAAATATGCTTCCAAATCCAGTGAAATCTAGTTCGGAGGTAAACATAAGCTCCAAGGTGAATATAGCCGGAAAGTTGAAACTATATAGCGCTCAGGGATTATTAATTCAATCCCTTTGGAGTGGAGATTTAGAAAAAGGAACCAACAGGAAAGTGATTTTTAATAAGGGAGATATGGCACCTGGAATTTATATCCTGAAGTTGTCGACCAATGCTGGAGAGGTTGCCAGTAAGTTTATGGTGGAGGAGTAAGAAAGAAATAAGAGCATAAAAAAAGGGAGCCAAGGCTCCCTTTTTAATATCTATTTTTTACTTCGGCCCTTGATTAGTAGTACTGAACAGGTTTTCTAGGTCCCTATCAAATAAATAGAGCCCACCTTTATCGTTACCTATAAGCTCAATTTTATCCATAATATTTCTGGCGAGAGCTTCTTCTTCAATTTGCTCAGAGACATACCATTGCATGAAGTTATGCGTAGTGTAGTCTTTTTCTTTGAGACACACATCCACTACTTCGTTAATATCTTTGGTCACATTTACTTCATGGTTCAAAAGAGCTGTAAAGATATCTTTCACACCTTTAAAAGAAGTAGTAGGCTTACTAAGTTGAGGGATAATGGCTTTTCCTCCCCGTTCATTAATGAACTTCACCAACTTAAGCATGTGCTGCCTTTCTTCGTCAGAATGTTCATACAGGAACATGGCTGTACCGTTTAAACCATTGCATTCTGCCCAACTAGCCATAGCTAGGTAAGCTTGTGAAGACTCAGCTTCTATTTTTACCTGATTATTCAGGGCTTTTTCTACTTTCTTATTAATCATAGTATAAAATTAGCAATCCTAACTCAGGAAACTATTATTACAATGTAAAATTAGTTTTTGAATTATGGAAATTTAGAATTAATCTTGACTGGTAGAATAGAACCCGATAGCTATCGGATGAGTGATTACTTAAATAACGAGCCCCCATGAGCATCAGAAAACCATTCAACCTTAACAAGTGGATAGAAGAGAATAGAGATAAATTGAAACCACCGGTAGCGAATAAAAATCTTTATCCAGAAGGTCAGGATTACATAGTAATGGTGGTTGGTGGACCAAATGCCAGAAAAGATTATCATTTCAATGAGACAGAGGAGTTGTTTTATCAATTGGAAGGGAATATTACAGTGAAGATTCAAGAGGGCGGAAAACCTGTAGAGGTTAATTTGGGTCCTGGGGATATGTTTTTGCTACCGTCGAATATACCCCATAACCCCATCAGAGAAGCAGGCTCTATTGGGCTTGTAATTGAGCGAGTTAGGAAAGGAAAAGGGATGAATGATGGATTGATGTGGTTCTGTGATCATTGTAACAACAAGCTCTACGAGCACTACTTCGAGTTACAGGATGTGGAAAAGGACTTTTTACCTGTGTTTAAGAAATTCTACGAAGATGAAACGCTTAGAAAATGTGGTAATTGTGGAGAGGTAATGGAGACTGATCCGAGATTTATCGATTAATTTCGAAACTTTCCTGCAACGTTTCTCTTTAGTTTAGTGTCATTCTTATGAACTAACAAATACTTTCAATGTTAAAGAGAACGATTTCTACCCTTGCCTGTTTATGCTGCTGCTTTTTATTTGTCAACTCCCAAGATTTTGGTCTTGGACTTATCTATGAAGAGGTTTCATGCGGTTACTTAGAGTTTGAAGTAGAACCTTTTGTGGATGACGTACAAATTTCAGGAGTATCCTTTGGAGATGGTAGCTTTGCCGATCCTAGTAATGACCCATTCACATTTAATCATTATTACGGAGTTGAATCGTTTCCTTACGAAGTGTGCATTCATTATACAGTAGGTGATGCTGAGGTACTGCTTACTTCTTGTTTTGAAGTGACAGTTTCAGGATGTGTAGAAGATTGTGAACAGGAAGTGATAGCGTCTGAGTTAGAATGCGGAGTTTGGCAATTTGAAATGGGTGAAAACTGGTCAGTAGAATTTGCAGAATGGAGTTTTGGAGATGGTACGACTGGATTTTCGGAATTTGATGATAGTGTGAGTATTCAGCATGAATACGAAGAATCAGGAGAGTATGAAGTTTGTGTATACTATTATTCGTTGCCTTGTAATGATGTTTATACTCAATGTTTTGTGATTTACGTAGAAGCCTGTGAGGACGAATGTGAACAGGACTTCTACTTCAATCAGCTGGACTGCAATTTGGTTGAATTTGAAATTGGTTCAGGACAGACGATATCGTCCGCATTTTGGGACTTTGGAGATGGAAGTTCTTCCGACGGATTTGAGGGCCATTATATTCAACATGAGTACGCGCAGCCAGGAGAATATCAAGTATGTCTGGAGTATTTCGCTACTGACTGCAACCAGTATTTCGGAGAATGTTATACCATTATTGTAGAAGATTGTGATGCGAGTTGCGAACCTCAAATGATTTTCTGGGAAGAGGATTGTGATACGTATTATTTTGAGATAGTAGGTTTGGATGGAATTGCAGGTATTGAATGGGATTTTGGAGATGGAAACTCCGAGTATACCGAAGAAACATATACCACACATACTTTTACTGAAGATGGTTGGTATGAGGTATGTCCTTTCTTTTGGTCAGAATTATGTCAAGAAATTATTGGAGATTGTTGTATTGAGGTGGAAATCGCTTGCAATGATTGTCCAGAAGTCTCAATGGAAAGTTTTAGTTGTGACATGGGAGTATTTTCTTACGAAGGGGAAATAGATACTTCTATTTATGATACCTATTGTTGGGAAATTTGGTCCCCAGATGGAAGTATTACAACCTATTTGGACGGGGATTTTACCGATATCATTTTTTCATTGTCTGGTACATATCATATAACCATAACAAATGCTGTGTTATGCGATGGACAAGAGACTGTTGGCATTGACATCCTGGTTCCTTCATGTGATTGTACATTCGAGCTTGGTTATTCTGAATCTGGCTGCGAAGAGGTATACTTTGTCTTTTCTCATCTAGCGACAGAAGGATACATCGACTATGGAGATGGTGAATGGGCTGAGGGTGCCATCAGTGACCTTGAGTTTCATGAATATGAAGAGTCTGGCACGTATACAGTGTGTGTTGAATACTATGCCGAAGAGTGTGATGAATGGTTTGGAGGATGTATTGATATATATGTAGAAACCTGTGAAGAAGAATGTGAGTTTGAGTTTGGTTATTCTGAATCTGGTTGCGAAGAGGTATACTTTGTCTTTTCGCAATTAGCGACAGAAGGATACATTGACTATGGAGATGGAGAATGGGCTGAGGGTGCTGTCAGTGACCTTGAGTTTCACGAATATGAAGAGCCTGGCATTTACACGGTTTGTGTTGAATATTTTGCTCAGGAATGTGGCCAATGGCTTGGTGGATGTATTGATTTACTAGTAGAAGTCTGCGAAGAGGAGTGTGTGTTCGAAATGACATATGAAGAAGTAGAGTGTAGTCTGATCGAATTTACTTTCCCGGAACATTACTCTCAAGCATTCATATTGCTCAATGATGGTCAATATTCTGAAGACGATTTCGATCACATCCAAACATTTTCTTTTGAAGAATCAGGAGATTATTTCGGGGAGGTAGAATATTTCTCTGAAGAGTGCGGGCTTTGGACAACAGGTGAGTTTTCATTTACTGTAGAAGGATGCGAGGAAGATTGCACACCAGTAGTCTTAGATTTCGAAGGAGATTTTGGTGACTTGTTAAATACCACAGAACTATTTGAGTACGTAATTGAGAATCAACTAGGAGATTTTACTATAGAGGACATAGTGCCAATTGCAGATTTAATCAATGGAAATGGGATTGAGTTTTGCCTGCCAGATGGATGTTATACATATGCCATCCAAAATGATAATCTGCTGATTCTTGGAGCGATTGCATTAGCTCTAGAAGATTTGGAAAATGATGAGATTACGGTAGATGTGAGTTTGAACATCCTCACAGGAACTTTGGAGGCAAGCCTTGGAGTAGGCCAAGATTGTACGAACTCAATAAAAGACGTCAAGTCAAGTTCAGTGATTTCTGTGTACCCAGTACCAGTAAGTGACATTCTAAATGTAGAGTTTACTGATTTAGGATGGAACTATGAGATCATAGATATTACTGGAAGGTTAGTGACACAAGGTGTAAATTCTGATATCCGTGAAACGATAGATGTGAATGTATGGTCACCAGGAATGTACATCATGAAAGCGACTAATCAAGGAGAGACTATTACAAAGAAATTCGAGGTAAGGAATTAGGAGTTTCATTGAATGAATAATCCATTATTGTAATTTATATTTTTAAGAAAGAGCTGCTTAGGCGGCTCTTTTTTTGACTATTAATTTCTGACTGGGTTATCGTACTGTGGTTATGAGATTGCTTTGCATCAAATTTCTATCTATAATAGAATGCAACGGTGAGATTGAGATATAATTTTAGGTCTGTATTTTAGGTGTTTCTTGACACAATAATAGGATGTTAAATTATGTTTTGGTATCGGAGCAATAACTTAAAGAAGACGTTTTTGAGTTAAACTTGCTCTAGACACTAACTATACCTTCTATCAAAATGAAACAACTTTTACTGCTAATCTTCATTAGTCTCTTTGCTGTTGTTGGTTATGGACAGAATTTTACCATAAGTGGGACTGTAACTGATACTGAAACTGGAGAAACATTGATTGGCGCCAATGTCGGAGATTTTGCTTCGCAAAGGGTCGCTTCTACAAATGTGTATGGCTTTTATTCATTGACGCTCCCTGCTGGGGTGTATACAATTTCATATTCCTACATTGGCGTTGAGACTATCAAAAAAGAGGTAGATCTTACTAAAGGAGATGTACAGCTGAACTTAGAATTAAATACCTCCAGTGTAAAAATTGGCGAGGCTGTGGTAGAAGATGAAAACCAGCTTGAGGAAAATGTTGGCTCTACTGAAATGAGCACCGTAGCTATGTCGATGAAAGAGATCAAGAAGATTCCTGCTTTTATGGGGGAGGTAGATTTAATAAAAGCAATACAACTACTGCCTGGAGTAACCACTGTAGGTGAAGGTAGTTCAGGATTCTATGTGCGTGGGGGTGCTGTAGATCAAAACCTCATTCTACTAGACGAAGCTTCGGTATACAATGCAAGTCATTTGTTAGGCTTTTTCTCAGTATTTAATAGCGATGCCATTAAAGATGTGAAGCTATACAAGGGAGGGATACCGGCACGTTATGGAGGGCGCTTGAGCTCTGTGTTGGACATTCGAATGAAGGAAGGAAATCGTAAAAAGTTTGCCATGAGTGGTGGGATAGGCACCGTGAGTAGCAGGCTGACGCTTGAAGCTCCAATTGCCAAAGGGAAAGGATCATTGCTAATAAGTGGGCGGCGCACCTATGCAGATTTATTCTTGCTATTATCAAAGGATCCTGAAATCAGAAAAACAAAGTTGTTTTTCTATGACCTCAATTTGAAAGGAAACTACCAGCTATCTGAAAAGGACCGATTATTTCTTTCAGGCTATTTAGGAAGAGATGTCAGCGCTTTTGGTGATGAATTTAAAATTGCCTGGGGCAATGTGACCTCAACTGCTAGATGGAACCATATTTTCAATTCGAAGCTGTTTAGTAACGTTACTCTAGTTTATAGTGACTTCAACTATCTTTTGGCAGATTCTGACCCTCAGTTTGGCATTGAATGGAGCTCTCATATTACAGATAAGAGTGTAAAGGCCGATTTTGGCTATTACATTAATCCCAACAATACGCTGCGTTTTGGAGCTATTGCTACTCATCACAATCTTGACCCTGGTTCATTACGTGGCACTGGAGCAAACAGTGAAATAAATGACCTTAAATTGCCAGTAAACAATTCCAGAGAATTGGCATTTTATCTAAGTAACGAGCAGAAAGTAACTGAGAAATTTAAAGTACAATATGGCCTACGTCATAGCGTATTCCAGAATGTAGGAGAGAGTACTTATTGGAACTACGATGATAATTTTGAGTCTATTGATTCTGTATATCAAGCGAAAGGGAATGTATATAATACGTATAATGGATGGGAACCAAGACTTGGAGTTAACTATCGAATTAATAAAAAGAGCAGTGTAAAGGCAAGCTACAATCGTACATTCCAATACCTTCATCTAGCATCCAATGGCACGGCATCTTCCCCTTTAGATATTTGGTTTTCGAGCTCACCAAATGTGAAACCACAGCGATCAGATCAAGTAGCGATTGGCTATTTCAGAAATTTTGAAAAGTATAAGCTCGAGGGTTCTGTAGAGTTCTATTACAAGGACATGATCAATGCCATAGATTTTAAAAACCATGCGCAACTCTTACTGAATAAGAAACTTGAAGGAGAGTTGAGGTTTGGTGACGCCCGTAGTTACGGAATGGAATTAATGGTGCGGAAACGGCAAGGAAAATTAACGGGTATGGTAAGCTATACGCTAGCCAGATCTGAAAAAAACATTTCCGACATCTCTCCGGATTGGTATCCTGTAAAATATGATAAGACGCATGATATATCTGTTCAAGTAGCCTATGAAATAAATGATCGTATGACGTTGGGAACGAATTTCGTTTACAGCACAGGTCAAGCCGTTACCCTACCAACTGGTCGATTTGAATATTTTGGAGTGGTTGTTCCAGTATATAGTGACCGAAATAGTGGTCGTTTTCCAACGTTTCACAGGTTAGATTTGAGTTTTACATGGCAAAGTAAGAAAAATGACAAGAGACGAATTCAGGTGGAACGAGTGTTTAGTCTTTATAACGCTTATTTCAGGAAGAATACGTATAGTATTAATTTTCGGCCGTCCGAAGATGACCCAAATGTATTAGAGGCATACAAGACCTATCTCTTACCTATTGTCCCATCAATGACTTGGAACTTCAAATTTTAATAAAAGTTGAAAATCATGAAAACACATATTAATTATTTAGTCGTTCTGGTTTTTCTAACCTGCATTTTATCGTCTTGCGAAGAAAAAATTGATCTTGATTTAAATGAAGATGAAGAGTTTCAGCGTTTAGTTGTAGAAGGGTGGTTTACCGATGAGCCAGGGAAGCAGCGAGTCGACTTGACACTGACTACTAGCTACTTTCAAAATCAATTAGCTCCGCGAGCTGAGGGAGCCATAGTGTCTGTAACGGATGGAGAAACCACTTGGGATTATAGTGAAACGGCTCCGGGTATATATGAAACGGAGGATGGTGTGGCTGGAGAGCCCGGTAAAACGTTTACTCTTAGCATAGAATATAAGGACATGGACTATAGTACTGAAAGTTATATGCGCCCAACTGCTCCAATAGACTCGATAGCATTCGAGTTCATAGAAGAAGAGGAAGAAGACTTACCAGATTATTATGATGTTTTTATTTGGATGCAGGAGCTACCAGGAATTGGAGACAGTTACATGTGGTTAACTGAGATAAATGGTCATCCACTAAGAGACACGTTAACTGAATTGTCATTTGAAACGGATGAAATCTATGACGGTAACTACATTGAAGGTGTGCAAATAGAGTATATCGATCTGATAAATGACATGGGAGCAGGAGATGAATTCACGATTACGCAATACAATATTGGAACCGAGGCCTATGATGTTTTCATTGGTATAATGAACGAAACGGACTGGAACGGAGGACTTTTTGATGCACCACCTGCAAACGTAAATACAAACCTCACTGGTGGGGCACTGGGTTATTGGGGGGCTGCTGGAGTAAGTTCTCGAAGTGGTATTCTACCCTAGAGAAACTTGCATTGATAGCGAAAGGATGACAGAATTACTATTCTCATACGGAACTCTTCAACTTAAGAAGGTACAAATAGCATCTTTTGGAAGAGAGTTAATAGGAACAAAAGAGGTTTTAAAAGGGTTTAAGATTACCCAACTAAAAATTACTGACCATGACGTACTTGTGGTAAGTGGTAAAGAATACCATCCTGTTGCCATACGCTCAACTAATGAAAAAGACCAAATTGTAGGTACGTTGTATGAAATTTCTGAAAAAGAATTATTGGAAGCAGACGCGTATGAAGTGTCTGATTATAAGAGAATTGATGTAGATTTTGAGTCTGGAAGAAAGGGATGGGTTTATATTAAATCGTAATTTTAATTTATATAGTTAGGATTCCTTACTATGTTTACAGCGGCAATGTTGCCTACTTTAAAATAGTTTACAAATGACAAAATCAATTTTTTATCATGCAGGGTGTCCTGTATGTATTAGTGCCGAACATGATATTATCAACCTAATTGGAAAAGACAATGTAGAAATTGTCCATATTGGAGAAACTAGAAACCGGATTTCGGAAGCTGAGGTAGCTGGAGTTAACTCTGTGCCTGCTCTTGTAACGCCCAGCGGAAATGTTCTCCATTTAAATTTTGGTGCCTCAATGGCGGACGTAAAAGGATAAAAATTTAATTCAAATAGTTAGGAGTCCTAATTTACAAGAGAGGACTCTTGACTTTTATAAAATTCAACAAATGAGATTTTTTATTTTAATTATTAGTATTGTTTCAAACCTTGCGATAACGGCGCAAGATTTTGAAATTACAGATGTATACATCAAAAAAGATGAAGAGTTAAAACAACTTGTTTTTACGATAGAAGTGGAAGGTATTGCTGGAGATTCGGTACCAACTGCAGTTGGAAGTTTGAACGGTGCCCCTGTGCTTGGATATGTTTTCCCCACTAATCTGAATTCAACAGATGTTGGGTTTGACTCAACCGATGGGATAGTTGCCTTTGCCTTGACTTCTCATCCAGATTTTGACGATACTCCCCTATGGGATGAGAATAATGATTTGGACTATGCAAATGACGGAGTCATATGGCACCCACATTGGGTGTTGCTGGAAAATAACGTGTCTGTTCCAGGCGGACTGGCGGTCAAAGCGACCACCGAAACAAGTATTCTTCCTCCAACAAACCCTGGAATGCCTATGTATATGGATAGTCCAGGATTTCAAGTTGTGTATAATGACAACAGAATTTCGTGTACAGTTCCTTTGTACCGAATTAACAATCGAGATGATTTTTCATATGATGGGGTTACAGTATATATGGAGGTCAATACTTCCGATCCCTCACTTCCAATGTTGGGTGTTTACGAAATATACTCAATAGCATCTGGAGATTTGTCCTTGCCTTATTCTATCGGGAATCATTCATGTGATACGCTTGTAATTGACATATCCATAGACACTGGAATTGGGCTGATAAATCCTGGTACAATAACGATTTATCCAAATCCGAGTTCTTCGGAAATTCAACTAGAACTGAGTGAAGGATTACCTGTAGATCTGGAGGTTCAGGTATATAGTGTTGGCGGAGCTTTAGTTTTCCAAAGTACGATAAGTGCTCCAACTATGACCATTCCTGTTTCCGAGATAGGGGTAGATGGGACGTATTTTTTGCAAATTGTTGATTCAATTACCAATGAGATTAAAGGATCAAAACAACTCATTTTAAACTAATCATTATGGAAGTAGCAGTTTGGGATACGTATGTAAAACGAGAGGGTGGAAAAATCATGCACTTCGATATTTTAGTGGAAAGCGAAAATCAAGATAAAGTACGCATATTCGATTTTGGAATGGAGTACCTCAAAGACAAGTCATTTAATACTGAAGTGTTAACCACCAATGAGTGCAAATTCTGTCATATAGAACAAGCTAATCAAGAGCTAGAAATGGAAATTGTGCAAAAAGGGTATGCCATTATTGAAATGGAAAATTGTGATTAAGAAAGAAGGTTTGGGTCAAAGCAAGTTCAATTCGATGGTTGAACTTGCTTTGAATGTTTTTGAAGTTTGTACATCTAATATATTAATTAGGATTACTAACTTTACAAGAAAATAGTTAAAGAACGAGATCGGTAGTTTGAATTTGAATAGTAAAATTATATATGGCCTAGAAAGGTTATCTGATGCATTTAAGACCCTGCTGTGGGAAAAGGCAAAGCAGCATAATATCAGTCCCATTCAAATACAAATCATTCTCTTTATAACCAATCACAAGACTGAGTTATGTAATGTGAGTCATTTAGCAAGAGAGTTCAATATAACTAAGCCAACAGTTAGCGATGCGGTTCGAGTGCTAATTAAAAAGGGCTATTTAAATAAAGACCATTCTAATCAAGATAATCGAAGCTATAATTTGTTTGTCACAGACAGCGGAAAGGAAATTATAGAGAAGGTCTCAGGATATACAACCCCTCTACAAACAGCTCTAAAAGCCAGCAATAAGGAGCAACTTGAAGATTTATATTCTGCTATTACAGTATTAATTGATAAACTAAATAGACAAGGAGTAATTCAAGTTCAGAGAACTTGCTTTGGATGTCGATTTTACGAAAATAAAGGTCAAAAACATCATTGTAATTTGCTAAATAAAGTACTCCAAGAAACAGAGATCCGATTGGATTGTTCTGAGTATGAGGAAAATGAAGATAGAAAGAAAATATAGTGTTAAAGACAACGCATCTTCACTGTTCCAGCAAATCAAAGAATGGTAACAAAAAAAGACTGTCCCTAAATAGAAACAGTCTTTAATATATTTACTTAGATCGAGATAATTACTTTACCATCATCTTCTTTGCTAATCTTTCTTGTCCGTTCTCTAAAACATAAGTGTATACTCCAGAGCTGAATTGATTCACATCCAATTCGATCATATATCTTCCAGATCCTTTTTGTCCTTCGTACACAGTATGTACTTCCTTCCCAGTGATGTCTAGAACTCTTAGAGTTACTTGTCCAGGCTGAAATAATTCATAGTTAATATATGTGCTATTACTAGCTGGATTAGGGACATTTTGACCTAAACCAAGAGTACCGACTTCATCCAATTCTTGAACCGTAGTTTCAGCATTGGGATCAAGATTTAACCTAATCATGGGTACGTCTGTAGAGAAATACCAATCAATTATTTGACTAACTCCGAATGGTCCGAAGACGAACGCTGTTTGTTCTTGTTGACCAGACTGAGCCTCACCAATAGAGATACCATCTCCACCAAAATAAGTCAGTGAGGGCATAAGCTCATCGCCAGCATTGAAATCAAAAGGATTTTCTAACCGAATAGTTACCCATTTGACCTCATCGTCAGCTGGGTCATTGTAATTATCAGACCAAATAATAACGTCATCTGAAGATTCTAATACGTCGAAGTTCGCAGCACCTGGGTCTCTCATCTGAACTAAAATTTTCTCGCCTGCTACAGATTCATCTGTTAGTGCGACATTGATCGCGTACACTGTTCCCGCTTCTTGAGTATCAAAAAGTAACGCTGAAGAAAAACTGGTAGTAGGATCCTGAGGGAAACCGTTACGAATGTTATTGTCATCCCGTGCATAAATGTAATTTGAAGCTTCGAAAGACTTAGAAGATGTATTATCCTCAAGATTAAGTTCTTCCCCTCCTTGTTCAGCAGAGAATGTCACATCATAGACCCCTGCATCAACAGGTACCCAACTAGAGTTATAATAGAACAAAGAGTCACCACCATGATCTATTTCTATAGCGTTAGAGGTTCCTGTATGGGCAAGTGATCCATTGAAATCAACATTAACGTTTAATGCTGCGTCAGGAGAGACGAGTCCTCCGTTATTAGTTACTCTAGCACCGAAAGACATAGCAGGAATTTGGTCCAAAGGAATAATGGTATACTCTAAAGATTCTACTATATCACCAATATAGGTATCACCTAAAGAAAGATCATATGCGTCTGGAACTGACAATTGGATATCATCAATAACCCAGAAGTAAGTACTGGCAGTATCCCAGACCCATCTAAGTCTTACATCGCTCTCACCAGAAGCCACACCTGATAAATTAATAGTTGCCATTTCATCTCGATTATTATTGACAGATTCTGTTATGATTGGAAATACATGAGGAAAAGTGGCACCTCCATCTGTTGAAACAGAAACGGAAAGTGAAAGCTCGGTACAACACCACCTGTAGTTGTGATAGAATGTCAATAATACAGCAGATTGAGCAGAACAATCAATAGCCGGAGAAGTTATAGATGAAAATAATTCTGTATCTAAACTGTTTGGTGGGTTTGAATTAGCATTTATACAATTGATGGAATCGCCATCGAAGATGATAAATCCATTAGAGTTAGTTGGATGAGAGGCTGCTACGGTAGAGTCAGACCAACAGCCGTTAGTAGTGGTTGTTGAAAATTTCCAACCATCTCCATTAGCGCCGCCTACTGCCCAATCACCAGCATTAGAGGTAATGGTTCCACCACCAGCTGCATTCCCTGAAGCTCCGTCAAAATCTTCAGACCAAAATCCAACTCCCCTGTCTGTCAAGTCCTCTGGTACCGTGGTCCTCGTTCTTTCTGCAAATTCATGCATTCCTTGTTGCCCTTCTTTTAAGGACTGAGCGTTTACCAGACTTCCCAAGAGAATGGATACTAGTATAAAATAGATATTTTTCATAATTTGATTTTACAATTTTTCATAAAAATACATATTCAAATCAAAAACACCGCATGTATAGACACTATGTAATTTCTTTTCAAGGGAAATTTAGATTAGATAATGAACTTGTTCAAAGTTGAAATGAAATTTTCGAGCATGAACTATTGGTTTTACTGGCGAAGCCTCATTTTTTCTGGATAGCTTTAGTTCTGCTGAGCTTGTCGAAGTATAGCTATGGAGAAAAAATTGGCTAAAGTTCAGTGAGAACAAGAGGTTATGCGCAGTTTTTTAGTTCGACTTTGAACAAGTTCAATGAAGCAAAAGGAAGAAATAACATTAAAGCACTCCTATAATCACATGGTTAACACAAAACAAACAACCAGAAATTTGCCTCAGTTGAGATCAAAGAATTAAAAACAATTGAAATATCTCCTTAAATCCGCAGGTCAAAAAAAGAAGAAACAGAAAACCCCTATAAAACTAATGCTTGAAGGACTTTCTGATTCAGAATATTTTCACCTAATTAGGTGAAAATACCATTGCAGATGAAAAGTACAATTTCAACCGAACAAATCGGTTCTTTTGGAGGGCTTAATTTTATTTCAAAGCATTTTACAGATCTTGGTCTGGAAAAGTTGATCAACGAACACCTGGGTTCAAGACCTCTTCAGTCACGATATAGTTATGCCGATGTGATTAAAAATCTTTGGTTAGTGTTTTTTGCTGGCGGTGACTGCGCTGAGGATATTGAAGAACATCTGAAAAGAGATTTAGAACAAACCCTAGATGTAAATAGTTGTTCTGCTGACACATTGGCTCGCGTTCAGAAAGGCTTATCGGGAGAGAAAGAGATTTTTGTCAGCAATTCTAATACGGTGCATGAATTTAGTAAGCATTCCAAATTAAATGAACTGAATTTAGATCTTTTACTAAAGACAAAGTCTTTGATTCCTAGTGAATATTATGACTTTGATTACGATAATCAATTTATTCCTTGTGAGAAATACGACTCAAAAAAGAGCTACAAAATGAAGCATGGCTATTTCCCAGGAGTATCTACAATTGGTAGACATATAGTCCATTTTGAAAACAGGAATGGCAATAGCAATGTCAAGTACAAACAAGCCGAAACACTCAAAAGCGCTTACGACCTACTCAAAAGTAGAAACATTAAAATCGACCGAAGTAGAATGGATTGCGGATCTTTTTCCAGCGATATTTTGTCTGTAATTGAATCCAACAGCAAACGCTTTTACGTCAGGGCACAACGATGTGGGGAATTATCAGAGCAGGTCAGACAGGTTGAAAAATGGGAAAGGGTACAAATTGGAAATATTGACGTTGAAGTTTGCAGCATTCTTTATGCTCCTTTTGGAAAAGAGAAGAAGTACCGATATGTGATTCAAAGAGAAACCAACAAGACAGGACAAGCCGATATAGAATTTCAGGATCACTTCATTTACAGAGCCATCATTACCAATGATATAAAAACCATCGATCGGGAAATTATTGATTATTACAATCAACGGGGAGCAGCAGAAAGAATCTTTGATGAGATGAATAATGATTTTGGATGGAAAAATCTCCCCTTCTCCTTTTTAGAAGAAAACACTGTTTTTATGATTATCATGGCAATGTGCAGGAACTTTTATCTCCACATTGTGAATCAAATGGCCGAGAAAGTTCCCTTCATCCAGCCCACCTTTAGGATGAAGAAATTTATTTTCAGATTCGTTGTTGTCCCCTTTAAATGGATCAAAAAAGCAAGGCAAAAAATCTTAAAACTGTACACTGACAAACCTTATCCTCAGCTGATTTAGCCAAAAAAAAGAACGGAAAATCACATCTTGGGATTGGTGGTTTCACCCCTAAAACATAACCTGCTGACTGTAAGATAGTTGTGGTTGCTGGTGTATTTGGCTTGGATTCACATTAATATCAACACGTAATTCCAGCATCACCTCAACCAAAAAGTGACATTTCCAAAGAAAAACTTAGACCCAAACCTCTTTGAGGTGGTAAAAAAACTACCCTGTTAAAGGGTTGTGAAATCAAAATTATGGACCTGCGGATTTGAGGTATCTCTTGAGCTTTTGCTCACAGATGTACACATAAAGAGCATCATTTATATTGCTCCACAAATGCTTTTACTTTTTGAGTGAATAACTCCCCTTCATTTATCAGTGCTATCATTTAGGGAGGATTTATTGCTATGCTTCATTCGCAATCTCAAGAAGTCTGCATCAGAACCTACATGTAGAAAGATCAAGTCCTAAGCTTGTAATATCAGCATCTGAGGAAAGACCAGAACTTGTCAGTTCTTCTAAAGTGAATAAAAATTGACTTTTTGAAGTGCGTTTTATGGTTGAGAACAGAGCACTGTTGTTTTGTACGCCTTCTCCAATTATTGTCGAGTTTTCAGATATTATTTCTCCAAGTTCTATTGTTAGGTTGGTCATATTCAGAGTAGGTGTACGTAGGCATTTCAGAATATAAAAATGTGGTCCCATCAAATCCGGAAATTAGATGTGATGGATGAAGATTTTTTATAGAATCTACTCTTGTCGAATCATGTATATACGTATTACAGGATGCATCCCCTTCGCCGCAGCCTATATCCGTTTGTCCTGTTATTCCAGGAGACACATTTCCATCCTTACATCGGATATTGTATCTCATTAGAATTTTACTAAAAGAAACATCTTCTAATTCTGGAAAAGAAATTGTGGTGTCTCTTATCCCCGGAGACCATTGATTGGTCTCAGCAGGAGTTCAAACTATGCACTTTAGTGCATTTCGCTTTAGCCTCTAAAAATTACCACTTACCATTTTTGCATAGATTTCACGTAAATCAAAAATCTAAAACCGTAAATATTGATAGTCAATCATATAAATACGACTTTTAGTCATGATAAAACCTATGGTACTTTCAGTCCATAGTGGTTTAGTTATTCCATAGGTCTGACTATAGTTAAAGGTTTCTACTACAATTGCATCTCCAAGTTCCTGTGCTTCAGAAGATAGAGATAGAATTACGCAAATAAGTATAAGAAAAGGATGCTTAGAGATCATTTCGTGATAGCGTTTTTTGAATGAACTGCCTCGATGCAAGCATACGAGGTATCTCGGGATTCTTTAGTTAAGCTCGACCCAAGGGTCGGGGAATTATACCCAAAGAGATTAAAGGTTCTTGATTATTGTCCCAAATATACTTGTTTGATTCAGGAACTATCTTCATTTGGATACTTCTTTCATGAAAGAACCATTGAGAAATGCTTTAAATGATGGTTCACAAAAGTTAACCAATGTTTTCTGGTATTGCAACGCAGATTCTCTGCTACCGCCATGATTAATTTCATAAATTCGCTCGTTATACGTAAAGTGAATATATACAATGACCTATCATAAATTAAACGTTTACACCGGCTGGATCATTTGGCTTATAGCATCTATTGTTTACCTGCTTACCATAGAGCCTACCACCAGTTTTTGGGATTGTGGTGAGTTTATTTCATCAGCCTATAAATTGCAGGTTGGTCATCCTCCTGGAGCCCCATTTTTTATGTTAGTAGCGAGATTTTTTTCCATGTGGTTTGGTCCGGAAAATGTAGCCATGGCCATGAATGGATTATCTGCTCTGTGTAGCTCTTTTACCATTTTATTCCTTTTTTGGAGTATCACTCACTTTGCTAAGAAAATCATTTTAAAGATTCATAATGGGGAAGAGACTTCTGCAGGATCTTGGGCTGTAATGGCTAGTGGAGCGGTAGGAGCCTTGGCGTATACATTTAGTGATTCATTTTGGTTCAGTGCAGTAGAGGGAGAGGTGTATGCTATGTCTTCATTATTTACAGCAGTCGTTTTCTGGGCGATCCTGAAATGGGAGAGCATGTCCGAAAAAGGAGGCAGTCTTCGATGGATTGTGCTTATTGCTTATCTGATGGGACTGTCTATAGGAGTTCACCTGCTGAATTTGCTTGCGATTCCAGCCATCGCTTTTGTGTTTTACTTCAAAAGATATGAAGTGACCTGGAAAGGATTGGTTGTTACTTCGGCTGTGGCATTGGCTGTGTTGGGGATTATTCAAGGAGTGATTATTCCTTGGACGGTGAAGTTGGCTGGTAAATTTGAATTGTACTTGGTAAATGACATGGGAATGTCCTTTAATTCTGGTGTGTTCTTATATTTCTTTTTAATAATAGGGGTGATAGCAGCTCTATTGGTTGTGTCGAAGCGTAAGAACTGGCCTATTATTAATCTGTCAGTACTTTCTGTTATGATGGTGCTTATCGGTTACTCTACGTTTGCGGTGGTAGTGATTCGAAGTGCTGCTAATCCACCAATGGATGAGAACAATCCGGAGAATGTATTTACGCTGCTTTCTTATTTGAATAGGGAGCAATATGGTTCTAGACCATTACTTTCAGGACAGTATTGGAACACCCCAATTGACTATGAAGACCCGTATTCTGGGAAATCATCTTCTTATGTAAAATCTTTTAGTGTACGAGACGGGAAAGACGGGTTAGTAAAATCGTTCAAATTTGCATTTGAAGCCGATAAATATATAGATGCGCACCCTGAACAAGACTTAACTTCTGTGCAGGAATATTTGAGTTCAGAGAATATTGATGGATACAATTACGTAGAAGGACTCACTGCGTTTTTACCTCGAATGCATAGTACCAATGAGCAGGACATTCGAGCATATAAAGAATGGTCGAATTACAAAGGGTGGAACGATCCAAGAAAACGTCCAAAAATCGAGAAGGAAAGTCAACAGCTAAAGCAAATAGAAGCTGAGTTAAATCAGGCTATGAGTGCGATTAATTATAGCGCTTCCAGAGGAGATCAGGCTGGATATAGAAGAGCGTCCTCGGAGTTTAGTAAAAAGTATATTCAGCTGAAGAAAAAGTCAAAGAAGTTAATGCCATCTCAATCTGAGAATGTAAGGTTCTTTGTGGATTATCAGATTGGGTGGATGTACTGGAGATATTTCATGTGGAACTTTTCTGGAAAGCAAAATGACATTCAGGGACATGGGGATATCGTGGATGGTAATTGGTTAACTGGGCTTGACTTCATTGATGAAGAAAAGTTAGGCAACAGAGATACACTTACATCCTATATGGAAAAAAACAGAGGACTGAATAAGTTCTTCTTGCTACCATTCTTACTAGGGCTGATTGGATTTGTATTTCAATTAGTAAAAGCTCCCAAGGACTTCACCGTTTCTGCTTTACTATTCTTACTTACAGGATTGGCTATTGTAATTTATCTAAATCAGGACCCATTCCAACCTCGAGAGAGAGATTATGCCTACGTAGGATCTTTTTATGCATTTGCATTGTGGATTGGTCTCGGGGTCACAGCGCTGTACTATGCTGCTACAGAAATGAAGAAAAATGAATTAATCATGTCTGCTGGAGCAGGTATAGGTGTAGGATTCGTTCTTTATTTGATGGAATTAGGATCTGGCCAAGATCATTTTACGTCTAAATGCATTTTGTATATGTCCGGTGTATCAGCAGTGCTATTTGCTGCAATGCATTTTGGGGTTAGAGAAGCATTACAAGGAAAACAAAAGGCCATTTTGTGTGGGGTACTGGGAATGTTAGTCCCGGGATTAATGATGTACTATGGTTGGGATGACCATAGCAGAGCTGGAAGAAGAACAGGAGCAGACTTTGCACAGAATTACTTGATGTCATTGGATCCGAATGCGCTTATCTTCACAAATGGAGATAACGATACATTCCCACTTTGGTATGCTCAAGAGGTAGAAGGAATTCGAACGGATGTAAGAGTAGTTAACTTGTCACTACTACAAACTGACTGGTATGCTGATCAGATGAAACGTCAGGCCTATGACGGAGCACCTGTGCCAATAGCGCTGACAGAAGAACAGTATCGCCAGGGAACTCGAGATTACGCAGAAATGCGTTCCTCACAAGAATATGTAGAAGCAGATGAACAGTTCAAAGTTTTTCTGGATGACGAGCAATTAGCAAAAGAAGGGCGAGACCCTTATTTCCCATCTAATAAATGGAAACTGACGATTGACAGTGCAGATGTAATCGCTAAAGGAGTAGTTAGTCCAGAGAATGCGGATAAAATAGTTTCAGAAATGCGTTGGGAAAGAAATGGAAAACTTCTGAAGAACAGCATTTTGGTGTATGACATTATTAGAAATAATAATTGGGAGAGACCAATTTATTTCGCGAGTACAATCGGGCAGGAAGCTTTTAATGGATTATCTGATTACTTCCAGTTAGAGGGGCTCGCTTATAAGCTAGTTCCGATTAAAACAAGATCTCAAAATCCTCTTCAAATAGGTAGAGTCAACACGGAAGTGATGTATGACAACGTAATGGACAAATTCAAATGGGGAAATATGGATGATACTACCAGAAACATCTATATGGACGAGAACAATCTACGAATGGTGTCTAACCTTAGAATGCAGTTTGCGAATTTGGCAGATGCCCTTACAGAAGAAGGAAAGACTGATAAAGCTATAAAGACGTTAGATAAGTGTATGACTGTGATGCCAGAGAAAGTAGTTCCTTTTGATGAACAAATTCTGTATTTAGCAGGAGAATATGTAGAAGCAGGAGAGATGGAAAAAGGAACGCAACTATTCAATAAATACTTTGATTTAGTGGAAGAGAAGCTGACTTATTTAGAGTCACTAGAACCTTCTAAAGCATTGAGTATTATTGGGAATTTTGAAAGAGATTTCACCGTGCTAAGCTATACACTGAGAAAAACTTCTGATACCGTGAATGACTCCACATTTATGAACCAAATTGGAGATAGGTTCGAAAGAAATTACGAGAATTATCTTAGGATTGATCAGGGAAAGAAAGAAGAACTTGAGAGAAGGAGAAGTGGAAAACCAGGCGACTTTTAGAGGGGTGACATCATTAAAAAATGCATAGTGCACTATATTCTATGTGAATAAAAATTGGATATGATGAAAAGATCAACATTACTTGTGTTTTTTACCTTTTTGATTCAGTATCAATCCGATGCACAGTGTGACTCAATTGTTGTCACGAACATTGAAATACCTGAATCTGATTCTTTAGATATTAGTATTTCTGTCTACAATTATACCAGTACACACCACATCTATCTTAATTTAATTTTAAAAGATGTTTTGACGGATCAAATAATAGCTGAATCTGATGGTGGGTATCTACAGTTATACCCAAATCAAACAAACACATATGTGATTGATACCACGATTATTTTTGGTCAATGGCAATTATATTATGAATTGGAGGATATTCCTGACATTAGTAATATATCTGTGTGTTTTGATCCATTTCCATGTGATGAACTTTCATGGGAATCCCCATTGTCAACTGAAGATTTAAGCCGATTCAATCCATTAATTTTATACCCAAATCCGACAACTAATTACTTGCTAATAGAAGGAAAGAAAAATGTTGAGTTTAGCATATTAAATTACCTGGGACAAATTGTAATTAAATCAAAATCTGAATCAGACAAGATTGATGTTAGAGGTTTACCTAAGGGAACTTATCTTTTAAAATTTGAAAATGATCCCTATCTCTCTAAGTTTATCAAAGAATGAATTTCTTTATAAGGAAGTAAATAGAGCTATTTGAGAGTTGAACCTCATTATTTAGAATTGGACAAAAAAGGAGCAGTTATAGAAGCTATTGATTAAAAGCAACTTTTTTTAACCGAATCGCTTAGCATCACCATGAGAAAACAAGTGTGGATAAAAATCAAAACTCCTATTTATTCAAGTTTACAAGCCCTCTTTTTAAGATTAATTAAAGACATCATAAATTGGAAACGGGATTTGTAAAATATAGGAATTATCCTACACGTCAGTAAGTTACAAAGCTCATTATCTTTGACCATTAAATTGGGAGGAGAAATGAAAAAGGCATTAAGAATATTTATTGTAGAAGACGATAAGTGGTATGGAGAATTACTGGAATATATTCTGAAGCTTAATCCTGAGCATGAAATAGAAAAATTCTCCACGGGAAAAGAGTGCTTAGAGAATCTATATAAAGCTCCCGACATTGTCACTTTGGATTATAGTCTTCAGGATATGGATGGTTCCAAGGTGCTTTCCGAAATAAAAAGATTCAATCCAAATATTCAGGTTGTTGTTATCTCAGGTCAAGATGATATAAGAACAGCTGTCTCACTGCTCAAGTTAGGAGCATTTGACTATATAGTAAAAGATGATGACGCCAAGGATAAACTATGGAATACAATTAAGAATATCCGAGAGAACATCAAACTAAAATCAGAAATAGAGGGATTAAAAGAAGAAGTCGAGCAGAAGTATAAATTCAAGCAACTGATAGGAGAAAGTCTACCTATTCAAAAGGTTCAGACGCTAATGACAAAAGCATTGAGCACGTCAATCACCGTTTCAATCACTGGGGAAACAGGTACAGGAAAAGAAGTTGTGGCCAAGGCCATTCATTACAATTCTAAAAGAAAAGACCATCCTTTCGTGCCAATTAACGTAGCTGCCATTCCTGATAGTTTAGTAGAAAGTGAGTTTTTTGGATACGAAAAGGGTGCTTTTACTGGTGCCAATATTTCTCGAAAGGGGAGGTTTCAAGAGGCCAATAATGGGACACTATTTCTAGATGAAATCGGTGAGATGGACCAGAATATGCAGAGCAAATTGCTTCGTGTATTACAAGAAATGGAAGTAACTAAAGTAGGAGGGAATACGGCAGAAAAGATAGATTTTAGACTGATCGTAGCGACGCATAAAGACTTACAAGCTGAAGTGAAGAAAGGAAATTTCAGGGAAGATCTATACTATAGATTGTTAGGACTACCGATTACATTACCACCTTTAAGAGAGAGAGGAAATGATGTACTCATTTTAGCAAAGCATTTTTCAGATGAATTTTGCAAGTTAAATGACATTAAGAAAAA
The DNA here is from genome assembly GCA_965224545.1 of Flavobacteriales bacterium. Lineage (GTDB taxonomy): Bacteria > Bacteroidota > Bacteroidia > Flavobacteriales_D > Sanyastnellaceae > ASP10-05a. The sequence continues at coordinate 1,091,657 of CBDCZM010000002.1, forward strand.
GTCATTGTCTGTAGGGCTTAAATCCAAACTTCTTCAGTATCCATTTCCTGGAAATGTCAGAGAATTGAAAGCGGTGATGGAACTGGCCTGCGTAATGTGCGATGGAGATCAATTGGAAGTGGAAGATTTGACTTTTACTGCTACTAGCACCATGTCTGATTTTCTGCTGGAAGAAAAATCCCTTAGAGCATATACTGCCGATATCATTACCTATTTCTTAGACAAATATGACCATCACGTTGTAAATGTGGCCAACAGGCTAGATATTGGAAAGTCAACGATTTACAGGATGATCAAACAGGGCAAAATAAAAGAGCCAAAGGCGTAGAAGCAGAGTTTATTACTCACTAATTTTGCCCCCTTAATCTCAATCAAGTGGAAAGAATAGCCATTTTAGCCAGTGGAAGCGGAAGTAACGCTGCCAACATTCTGAAATACTTCGAAGATTCTCCAGAGGTGGAGATAGCAGGAGTATTCAGTAATCGAATGTCAGCGGGTGTTTTAGATAAATTTCTTGAACTTGATGAGTGTGCTTACTACTTTGAAAATAATGCTGAACTCCTAGAGCTTTTAGAAGAAGAAAAGGTGACGTTTGTAGTATTGGCGGGGTATCTAAAATTAGTTCCCAAGGAATTAACCGATAAGTTTCCTCATAGAATTGTAAATATCCACCCGGCATTATTACCGAAATATGGTGGAGAGGGAATGTATGGGATGAATGTGCATCAAGCCGTGAAAGACAATCAAGAAAGTGTTACTGGGATTACCATTCATTATGTAAACGAGGTGTATGATGGTGGAGAGGTTGTATTCCAAGCAGAAACAGAACTAAATAAAGAGGATTCAGTAAAAGAGATAGCTCGGAAGGTTCAGGAGTTAGAGCATGAACACTATTCGGTTATTATAGAAAAAATAGTAAGAAATGTTTGATATAAGTCAGATACTAGCTTGTTTTATGGTCTTATTCGCTGTGATAGACATTATAGGGTCTATTCCTATTATTTTGGAAATAAAGAAGACTGCTGGAACCATTAGCCCCTTAAAAGCATCTATTGTTTCTTTGGTAATCATGATTGTTTTCTTGTTTGTAGGAGAAAAGCTGATTACATTTATTGGAGCCAGCCCTGCGTCATTTGCTGTAGCGGGATCATTTGTCTTATTGTTTTTGGCATTAGAGATGATTCTAGGGATTAAAATTTTCAAAGCTGATGATCAGATTCATAAAACAGCTTCTATTGTGCCATTGGCCTTTCCCATAATCGCGGGAGCAGGTTCGATGACCACAATCTTATCATTGAGAGCAGAATATGAAGTAATCAACATAGCCATCGCTATAGTAATGAATATATTACTGGTATTCATTGTTTTAAAGCTTACCGGGAAAATAGAGAAATTGCTGGGAGAGGTAGGAATAGCCATTCTCCAAAAGTTCTTTGGGATTATTCTTTTAGCGATTGCCGTGAAGTTATTTGGAACGCATGCCCCAGCTATCTTTATACAGTAGATGGATCAAGTAATTGTTCATACGGATGGTGCTTGTAGTGGAAACCCTGGAAAAGGAGGGTATGGTCTAATACTTCAATCTGGAAGGCATACAAAAGAGGAATCCGAGGGATTTGAGCTGACGACCAATAACCGCATGGAGCTTCTCAGTGTGATTCGCGCATTAGAATTGTTAAAGCGAGATAACTGCAAAGTGACCATCTATTCGGATTCAAAATACGTGGTAAATTCGGTTGAAAAAGGCTGGGTGTTTGGCTGGGTGAAGAAGAGTTTTAAAGGAAAGAAAAACCCAGATCTGTGGAAGAGATTCTTGGAAGCATATAAGCGCCATAACGTCAAATTTGAATGGGTGAAGGGCCATGCTGGAAATGTGATGAATGAACGTGCAGATGTATTGGCTACTACCGCATTGCAACGCCCAAATTTAAAAAAAGACATCGGCTATGAGCAGTCTCAAGATGCTGATAATCAGAAGTTATTATAGAACTCTTTTTCAGTAATTAAGAGAAAATCACTTTTATTAAAAATAAGCTGTAACTTTCTCAAGGAGCTATGCGTCCAGCTACTACCAAACCGATTTTATGACAATCTCTGAGTACAACACATGTGTGGATGAATACGCAGATAACCTGTTTCGATTCATGCTGAAGCAAACGCGAGACGAGGCATCTGCAAAAGATCTCGTGCAGGAAGCGTTTATGAAGCTGTGGCAGAAGTACAAAGAGGTAGATTATAAGAAGGCCAAAAGTTATCTATTTACCAGTGGGTATAACAAGATGATTGATAATTATAGGAAGAATAGCAGACAGGAACTGATTCAGGATGCGCATACGAAAACACATTCGCATACAGAACAATATTCAGACCTTTCCGAGATTTTGGAAGAAGCGATTAATACGCTTCCCGAAATTCAAAGATCTGTGATCCTTTTAAGAGACTATGAAGGATATTCTTATGATGAAATAGGAGAAATTACTGGCTTGAAATCCTCGCAAGTGAAAGTATATATTTACAGGGGGAGATTGAAATTAAAAGAATATTTGGTAAGTATAGAGCATATTTTATGAAAATAACTAGAGATAATTACGAAGCATTCTTCCTGGACTATATGGAAGACACTCTCTCTGAGAAAGAGCGTTTAAAGGTGGAGTTATTTCTAGCCGAAAATCCTGATCTGGCGGTTGAACTGGAAGAAGATCTCCCTTCATTGACTGCTCCTGAGAATTCATTCGACTTAAGTGAATTGAAGAAAAAGATTCATTGGGATGAGGATGAGGTAAGTGAATTATTGATCGCGCAACTTGAAAAAAAAATTGATGGAGAGTTGTTAGGAGAAGTTGAATTAAATAGACTAGAACAATTCAAAGATACCTTCCCAGAGCGTTTTGTGCAGTTAGAGAAGATTATTTCCTTCAGTGTAGCTGCTCCAGATCACATTCCTTCTAACGAAGAATTTAAGTTAAACCTTCTGCAGTTCCCCATAGGTGAGTCTTCTACTGAGTTAATAGCAGCTGTAGAGGGAGACCTATCAAGAGAAGAGCAAGCTAGGTTAGAAAAGAAACTAGCAATAGATAAAGAGTTAGCTAGAGCGTTTTCTTTGTTTCAGAGTACGAAGAGTGAGGCAAAGACGATAGGGTTGCCAACTGAATTCAAGAAAAATTTAAAGAAAAAGGAAAGTGTAATTATCCCACTGTGGGCGAAAAGCATGGCGGTTGCCGCTGCCGTTTTGTTGGCTTTCTTTATTTCAATTCATAATGAAAATGTGGAAATTTCTACAGCAGAATTTGCGCCAAGAGAGGAAAAAGGAAACATCCCATCGTTGACCAATGAAGAAGAATTGATTCTGGAAAGGTCGTTTGCTGATTTGGCAAATGAACGTTTATTAAAGGATGAAAATAGTGTTGAGGAAGGGCAATCGAATTCCGAGGATGAGTCGATCGCATCTGTTGGAACAGAGGAAGACAATAAGCCGAATATCTCGTATGAACAAAAGCCTACAGATAATCTTATAGCAATGTCAAGAAAGGAGACGCTTATTCAAAGCAATACAAATGACAATGCACTATCACCATTGATAGGAGACAGGTTGGAAGTCGATCCATCTTCACTACACATTTTCGAGTTAAATACTGAAGCAATGGCGATGCTCGAAAAAAGACCTGGACCACTCACTCCTATAGAGTATGTGAAAAAAACAATTAAGGACAAGGTACAGGAAGAAGAAGATGACAATTTAGCTGTATCGATAGTGAATAGTGCAGTAAAGAAATTGTCGGATAAAGAAGAAGATTTAATTGCTTTCGAAAAAGCGGATGATGAATCCGGTGGATTTAAATTTAGACTGGGTAAATTCTCTATAGAAACTACCAGGTAGTTTATACTATGTAGCTATTCTAGTCGAAACTGACTTATTCTAAAACCAAATGAGACTATATGCATGTAGTTTCAGTTATTTTAAACCGACTTTTTGTAGTGTAACCGACATTCCCCACCCTGTTTTGAAAATCGAAATTTCCAACCCGTTTCGCTCAAAATTTAACAAATCAATCTCATCTTGTTAAGCAATTGGTGTTCGAAAGGTGAAAATGAAGTACTCCGTTAGGTCAAAAGAGTGCCAAAAAAGTTAAATTCTCATTTTTTGAAAGGGGGTGGGGAATGTCGGGTGTAACAAATAATTGGTTGAGAAGCCAAAAATGAGAAGAAATGTGCAGGCTACAAAAAATATTTGCGCATTTACAAAGTAGCTATTGCTCTCGGTTCTTTTACAGCTGACATTTGGAGAAACAAAACATCAACTCTCGAAATAATGCAAAAAAAGATCGTTTTATTCGTTTCTGCTATCATCTTAACTTTTGGTATAAAAGCTCAGCAAACAGATGATTTTCCTCAAGAAAATGCTAATGTCATTAAAAATGAACAAAGTATTAATGACACAGGTAATGAAAATCCAGTTAATTCAATAGACTCTGGAGTTTCGTTTGCACCAGATCCAGATCCGGAGCCATCATGTGAGATGCTATATAATTTAGTGGCTGATGGACCTATTTGGTATGAACCAAGGTTTGTGCCGGACGGAAGGTTCTTTACCTGCAGACAAGCATTTGGAGTGAATACGGATCCAGTTAATGATATGTTCGCTGTGGATGGGAGTTCTCGTTTTGAGGGATATATAATAGTAGAAGGTGATAGCCAATTTCGTATGCCTGCGGAATTTAGAAGTGATATTCAAGTTAATGGTAATGTGACAGGAAAGTTCAGAATAGGGAATACATCTCCAACAGCAAGTTCCCCCCATTATAACTACAAACTCTCAGTGGACGGAAAGGCCATATTTAAAGAGGCAGTGGTAACATTGGACAACTGGGCTGATTTTGTATTTGATAAAGAATACAAATTGAAACCTCTAAATGAAGTGGAAGATTTCATTCAGAAGAACAATCATTTACCTGATGTGCCAAGCGAAAAGGAGATATTAGAGAATGGTGTCAATGTAGGAGAAATGGATGCGATCCTTTTACAAAAAATTGAAGAATTGACGCTATATATGATTGAACTAAATAAGGAGAACAACACATTAAAGCAAGAAATTTCAGATTTGAAATACAGGAAATAACTCAATAGTACGGTCTCTCATATAGGTCAGTATGCTAAAAAATTTTAGGAATGATTGTAAAAATATATAGTGTATGTGTAATGTTTTTTTTGATTTGTCTGTCAAGTTTTGCTCAAGTTACCGCACCAACTAACGCAAATGTCAACGTAAACAATGTTGACTTCACGGCTGATGAAGGATATTTAGGAGCAAGGGCAAAAGGGAAGTATTCTGTGTGGTATGGGTGTAATCATACCAAGGTAGAGAAACCATTTATTTATATTGAAGGTATAGATCTTACTCCATCAAACACGTACAAGAGCAATGAGCCTCCTACGAACACGTATAGTGATTCATTGTACCTCCCTTTAATGGAAGATGGTTTTGATATTGTCCAACTAGACTTTAACACTAATCCAGCCTATATTCAGCGCAATGCAGAACTACTTATAACCCTTATAAACCAACTCAATGTTGAGATGGGGGATAATGGTCAAGAAATTGTTGTGATGGGAGAAAGCATGGGGGGTATGATCGCTCGATATGCACTAACGAAGATGGAAGACGATGGAGTAGATCATAATGTGCGATTGTATATTTCACATGATAGTCAGCATTCAGGAGCTACAGTACCATGGGGTATTCAATATATGCTTCAGGATTTAACCAACAATGGTTTAACCAATCTCTTTGTAGGCTCAGCAGTATTGTCAGGTATTACTAACACTTTTGCTGGGCTTTTTGGAGGCTCAGGAACATCAAGTCATCAGGCAGTCTTCCAATTATTGAGAAGCAGCCCAAATGCTCTAGCTGTTACGACAAGAGCTCAATTTGTCACGGATTTACAAAATAAAGGAGATTATCCTAATGATTGTAGAATGATAGCAATTGCGAACGGGGCGAACAATGGAACTCCTCAGGCCAATCCAAACGCAGCTAATCAACTTATAAGGATGACTTTGCCCAATGCCACGATTGCAGTCGATAGACGAGCGTATGCCAGTCCGGGGATTCAAATAGCAGGTCTTGGAACCAGAATAGTTTATACCAAGTTAAGTGGTAGTGTTATTAACTCAAGTATTCGTTTCTACCCTCCAGGACTTCAGAATAGAGATGTCGCTCCTGGGGGATATTTTTTTGAAAATACTCAGTTTGGTGTGTTAGCGACAAACCGCTTTTCCTTTTGTCCTACCATTACAGCATTAGGTCTAAACACTAATGATCCCTTTTACAATGTGGCCACCAATATAGCAGGATTTGATAATACTATTATACCTGATTATGATTTTCAGTATAATCAGAGAAGAATGGTTAATACAGGTTACACACACAGTAATGCAATTTCAGAGTTTGATGCTGTTTGGGCTGATGCTGCGAATGATTATCATGCCACCCTTGAAGGTGTTAATTTTCTATTGCAGGAGATCTCTCCTAGTACTTTGGTAATACAAAATAGAATAATAAACGACGCTAAAATATTTGAAGCGGAAGACGTAGTTATTATTGGTGAAAATGAAAGCGCGGCTTTTCCTGTTGGCAATGTCGTATTTGAGAATGGAAGTAATGTAACTGTACGTTCTGACGAAGAAATTATCTGGAGAGACGGTTTCGAAATTGAAGCAGGAGCGAATGCAAATTTTTTAATTGAATACTATAACTGTCCATAAAGAAATTAAAAATGAAAAGTAACAGATTTCACTATTTATTGTTTATCTCCTTGATGCTTTGTACAGAAAGCATTTTGGCACAAAAAATTTCAATAGATAACCAAAGCATTGTAGAAAGTCAGAATTACAGCTTTAACCCGGCTACGAATACTCACACTATCCTAACAAAAAGGGAAAACATTAAGAATGGGATAGATATTTATAACGGATACCTATTGCTGGATTTAGGTGTATACAATGACCAGAGTCAGGTTTCCATAAAATACAATTATATCGGTGAACAAGATGATTTTGCTAGAGTCTGTTTAAAATATCTCGATGCAAATCAGCGGGTTAAATATTCTAAAGATTTTTATCTTTCTAGTGAGGTGAATGAACTTTTGGTTCCTATGGAGAAAGCGTTACTGGGAAGCCAAATATGGCTTGAATTCTATTCAAGCAAGGGTTTCCCATATATCAAACAGGGGATTTTAGAATTAACAGAACTAGGTTTTGATACAACTAATTTGGTTGATGAGATTCAAACAGGGGAGAAACCTAGTGTAATATCAATACTAATGTTTCCGAATCCATCTAGTGGAATCTTTTCAGTTAAATCATCTGAGAAAATCACTTCTATACAGATATCAGATATCTATGGAAAATCTCTTGTTAGTGGAATTAGTGATCACATAATAATAAGGAATGACAATTCTACAATTGATTTGTCAGACCAGCCTAATGGAGTATATTTCATTCATATACAAGGCGATAAGGGGCGCGTGGTGAAGAAAATAGTAAAACAGAGCTTACGATAACTCTCCAATGTTGTAAGATGTCTACTTATTATTAAACTCGCTCATAGTTCTAGCAGCACCTATCGTAGCGAAACCTTCAACCATTTTGATCAAATGTTCCAACCTTTCTGGAAGGAGTGCATTTTCTGCTTCATCCCATTCTCCAAGTACATAGTCAATTTGTTTCCCCTTTTTAAACTCATCACCAACCCCAAAACGAATTCTGGGATATTTGCTAGTATTAAGTTTTAATTGAAGGTCTTTAAGACCATTATGTCCTCCATCACTTCCTTTGGTTCTCATACGAACCGCTCCAAAAGGAAGTGCCAAATCATCTGTAACTACCAATAAATTTTCTAATGGAATTTTCTCTTTTGTAAGCCAATATTGAACCGCTTTTCCACTAAGGTTCATATAAGTATTGGGCTTGAGAAGAATAAGTGTTCTGCCTTTGAATTTCAGCTTGGCCAGATCACCAAGTTTAGCAGCCTCAAAAGAAACATTGGATGCCTTGGCTAAGGCATCCAATGTCAAAAAGCCAATATTATGGCGTGTATTTTCATATTTATATCCAGGATTTCCCAATCCCGCTATTAAATACTTCATAATCCTGTGTGAGCTTATTCAGCAGCAGCTTCAGCTCCTTCTTCGCCCTCTTCACCTTCTTCGCCCTCTTCACCATCAGCAGCAGACATAGCAGCTCTAGTTCTTTTCACGGCTAAGATTACTGCGTTTTCAGGGTGTAAAAGAGTTAACCCATCAATATCTACAGAGCTAATTCTTACGAAGTCACCAATATCAAGTGCTGTGATATCAATAACAATTTCTTCTGGAAATGCAGAAGGAATTCCCAATGCATTAATCTTTCTAAAATTCATCGCTAAACGACCACCATTTCTAACTCCTGTTGACAATCCTGAAGTTCTTACTGGAAGACCAATCTTAACTGCTCTGTCATCAGCTAACTCTAGAAAGTCAATATGGACTAGTCTATCAGTCACTGGATGGAACTGGATATCTTGAATAATTACATTTGTTTGTTTACCATCTAGATCTAATTCAATCTGATAAGCATTTGGAGAATAAACGATTTTTTTCATCGCTATTTCACCTACAGTAATGTGAATTTGTTTACTTCCTCCATAAATCACAGCAGGCACTTGACCTTCTCTTCTCTGTGATTTAGCATCTTTTTTCCCTACGTTCTTTCTTGAAGAACCGCTCAATGATACTTTTTTCATTTTATATAAATTTGATTTTTATGCAATTAAAAAATTAGAACTGATAGATTCATTCGTGCTAAGGCTAGTGAGCACATTAGCAAATAAATCTGCGACAGTCAATACTTTTATTTTATCGTTAGTCTTCTTTAAAGGAATACTATCAGTAATAATCAATTGTTTTAGTTGACTATTGGTAATTCTTTCGAAAGCAGGACCGCTTAGCACGCCATGAGTACAAACAGCTCTTACACTTCTGGCTCCATGCTCATTGACCATCATATCAGCAGCCTTTGTAAGTGTCCCCGCAGTATCTACCATATCATCCACTAGTACAACATCTTTTCCTTCTACATCTCCGATCACGGTCATGTCAGCAACTTGATTGGCTACTTTTCTTTGCTTATAGCAAATAGCCAAATCCACATTCAAGTACTTAGCGTAGGCATTCGCTCTTTTAGAACCACCCGTATCGGGAGTAGCGATTATCATGTCATCCGTCTTGATCGTCTCAAGGAATGGTAAAAAGATCGTGGAAGCAAATAAGTGATCCACTGGTACTTCAAAGAAACCTTGAATTTGATCTGCGTGAAGATCCATTGTAACAACTCTATTCACACCTGCAGCCGTAAGTAAATTAGCCACAAGCTTAGCGCCTATTGCTACTCTAGGTCTATCTTTTCTATCTTGTCTAGCAAATCCAAAGTAAGGAAGTACAGCTACGATACTCTTAGCAGAAGCCCTTTTAGCGGCGTCTACCATTAGTAATAATTCAAAAAGATTGTCGCTTGGGGGTGGTGTAGATTGTACGATAACAACGATTTTTCCTCTAACGGTTTCTTCTATAGAAACCTGAAATTCACCATCACTAAACTTCTGAAATGAGATATCCCCAAGAGGTACTCCAAAGCTTAGAGCTATTTTTTGAGCCAACTCCTGTGAGGCTGTGCCCGCGAATATTTTCATTCCACCGTTCATAATTGTGCCGAATTTGAGGGGTGCAAAAATACGCACTTATTCCGTTGTATTCAATACAAAGCTGAGGAATTTGAATTCCCAGCTAGAAGAGGAGACCATTGTTAAATTTGGTTAAGCGGGGAGCAGTATTTGATTAATGAATGTTAAACAATTGCATTCCTTTTAGCTATTTCCCTCATCTTGCACGTTGTTAAGTAAAAACGGAGTTTGAGCAAGCGAGTTATACAAGTCTTAGTCCTGTTAATCACCTGTGTATTAATAGGAATGGTGGCGTTGCAATTATATTGGATTAGGAATTCAATGAATTTGCGGGAGGCAGAATTCAAGCATGAAATCAACTCTGTATTGGATGATGTGGTGTTGGAATTGGAAAAGAAAGAGAATCTGGATAAGATTGGCATGGGTGAAACTTCAGAGCCTTTTTTGATAGAATTAGAATCCAAGGAAGAAAACGGATTAGAGATTGCCTTCAAGAATACGATCCAAGATCTGGTAGTTCAATCAGAGGTAATTGGTTTTTCTGAGAACGATATAGATCCCGATTTAAAGACAGACTCCTTACTTCAGGATGGAATGGGGAAGTTTGGTAAAGAGCAGTCTGAAATCCTTAAACAAACTGAGATTCTTGAGGATATTTTAGGTGGAAAAGTAACTGTACAGATAGGAAGAGGCATAGATGATCGAGTAGATTTAGAGATCATAGATAGTTTGATAAAAGCAGGGTTAAAAGAAAGAGTGATTACCACCTCATACGTATTTGGAGTATTTGATGCGAAGAATAACCCATTTATTTTAGGAGAGGCAGCTGCAGAGTGTGCAGAAAGTTTAAAGGAGAGTTTTGCTACCTATTCAGCCAAGCTTTTTCCATACGCTCTGACCAACAAACCTTATTTTCTTAAGATCTTTTTCCCCAAGCAGAAGCAGTATTTATTCCACTCTATGTGGACGTTATTGCTTATGTCAGGAATCATTATCATAGCGGTGATAGCGGCATTTGTATATAGCGTGAAGACTATTTTTAAGCAGAAGAAACTTTCTGAAATGAAGAATGACTTTATCAATAATATGACGCATGAGTTGAAAACACCTATCAGCACTATTTCATTAGCATGTGAGGCGTTGAAAGATCCTGACATGCAGAGTAGTGAAAAGCAGAGAAACACTTTTGTGAATATGATTAACTCTGAAAACAAAAGGCTCGGAGTTTTAGTAGAGAACGTTCTTAGATCGGCGCTCTTGGATTCAGAGGAGATGCCTTTCAAAGTAAACACCGTAGACATAAATGAGTTGATTCGGAGTGTCTCCAGAAGTCTAGCGATACGAATAAAAAAGTACGATGGAAAAATTAGTCTGGACATGGATCCAAAAACACCATTTTTAGAAGGTGATAGTGTCCATCTAACGAATATGATCTACAACCTTTTGGACAATGCCATTAAGTACTCACCAGAACAACCACAAATAGAAGTGGCGACACGAAGCAGGGATGAATTAGTGGAGATAACAGTCTCAGATAATGGGATAGGAGTTAGCAAGGAAGATCAAAAGAAAATATTTGACAAATTATACCGCGTACACACAGGAAATGTTCATGATGTAAAGGGTTTCGGCCTTGGTTTAAATTATGTAAAAGTAATTGTGGAAAAACATCATGGAGAGATCTTAGTAGAAAGCGAATTGAAAAAAGGAAGTACATTCACCATAGTAATACCGAAGAAATATGAAAAGCACCATTAAAATACTACTCGTAGAAGACGATCCTAACTTGGGTACTTTATTATCAGATTATTTAACAGCTAAGGGGTTTGAAACCAAATTGGCTATTGATGGAGAAAAAGGGCTGAGATTGTTTAATCTTCAATCGTATGACTTTCTCATATTGGATGTCATGATGCCGAAGAAGGATGGGTTCACTCTAGCGAAGGAAATCCGACAGATAAATAAGCAAATTCCGATTCTTTTCTTAACTGCCAAATCCATGAGTGAAGATACACTTCAAGGGTTTCAGGCAGGAGCAGATGACTACATGACTAAGCCGTTTAGTATGGAAGAACTTCTCGTAAGAATTAACGCCATTCTTAGAAGAACCTCTTCAATTCCTGAATTGGGAGATGAAACAAAAACATTCACCATTGGTAAGTATGAGTTCGATTATAACAAACAACGTTTGGTCTCACCGGATTACGAAACAAAGCTTACTACTAAGGAAAATGAGTTGTTATACTTGCTTTGCAAAAACAAAAACGGAGTCTTAGAAAGAAATCACGCCTTGAATATGATTTGGGGAGATGATAACTACTTTAATGGACGAAGTATGGATGTGTATATCGCAAAACTGAGAAAGCACTTAAGGTCGGATGAGAAAATCCAAATTTTGAATGTTCATGGAAGAGGATTCAAACTGTTAGACGAATAATTAGTTGAAAATAGTCACAGTACCCGAAACCTCATGTTCTGCTTGTATGCTGCAAGTAAGGGTATAGACAATTGAGTAAAAATAAGCTCCGTTTGGTACTTTCTCTCCATTCGAGTGTAATCCGCCCCAGTTAAATAGCGGGTCCTTTGTTTCAAAAATGCAATCACCCCAACGATTGAATATCTGCAATTGGAATTGATTAAAATCCTCAGGAAAAAGAGGGGAGTAGTTGATTCTGAAGAATGGATTGAATTCATCCTCATTGGGAGAGAACACGTTTGGAAGGCGAATCATTTCTTCGGTTAGGAAATTAGAAGTGACAGAAAACGGCTCAGTAAATGTCTCCTGCACACCGCAGTTTTCACTTGCAGCTGTCATTGTTACCTCATAGTCTCCGTATTGGTTGAATGATTCTGTATAGTCGACTCCATTGGATACCAGAGTATCATTTATGAACCAGAAAATGCTTGATGCCCCAGATCCATTAAAGGAGGCACTGACGATGGTGCCATCACAATAACTGGGCTCTGAGAATAGAAAATCCGCGGAGACGATTAGAGGTTCAAAGAACGAAAGTGTTCTGATCGAGATACTACTACTATCACAATCTTGATCTTCAGCAATTAGTTCCAAGGTGTATTCACCAGGAGAAGAAATCGTAAAGTCTACAAGTTCGGTGTTATTTATCTGGCTTCCGTTAGGTAAGGTCCATTGGAGATCAGTTTGATTATTACCGATAAACTCTCCTGTGATCACTTGAGGATAAGTGCATGGTTCATATGCTGAGAGTACAATGTCGCTTTCCAGAGCACTATCGAGATCTGGAATTTGAATGAACATCGTAGAAGTATCAGACACGTTGCAACTTTCATCTCGGTGAACAACTAGTTGTACAGCAAAACTTCCTGATTCGCTAAATACTAGTGAAAGAGGTTCTCCAGAATTGTAAAGAGTATCTAAGGGGAAATTCCATTGGTAAGCTCCATCATCCTGCAGTGCATTAAAATTGACTTCAACTGGAAGACACCTGTTCAGAAGCTCGTAGGAAAATTCTGCTTTTACCGAATCTATATCGAATTGGAATAATGAAATGGTGCTGTTGTTTTGATAATCTAAGAAGTTGGGATTTAAAGCTGTATTTGTATGCTCTATACGATTTAAATCACTTTGCAGGTAATGTCCACATCCAGAATGATAATAGGAGCCATTGATAAAATTCTTAGTATTTCCATTGTGCATTCCCCATCCACCAAAGGAGGAGGCAAACTGTTGTGATGATAGGTCAGCCGTTAAAAGAGAAATATAGGTAGATCCATCTTCCTGAATCCTATTTTCAGTAGAAGGCCAAAATCCAGTATTGTGTATGAAGTTTTCATTCCCAAAGAACTCACTTTGCCTAAGTGCAAAGAGCACTCGATCGCATCTATCTACTCCTAAACTGAATGGGAATAGATCATGAAGTTCTTCTTCGATATTTCCGATGCGAGCTAGATGAGTTATTTCCGAAAGATCTGGAGCGATTCTAGCAATTACAATATGGCCATGACCCACATGAAGTCCTGCATTGATGGGCTCAAGTTCAGGGCTAAGTGTGCGCCCAATTACTACCAAATCACCGTCTGCTCCTTCAATGACCATCCTAAGATCATCAGGTTGAGAACCACCAAAGTATGAGCTTTGCAATAGTGTTCCATTATCAGCATTCAGAATACCTATCCACCCGTCTTGTGAAAGACTATCAGAAGTCTCTTCTCCCCATTCGGGTTGAAATGAGTCAGGAGAAGTTGGCATAGTACTCTGTCTGGAATAACCGACCACAGCTATCGTTCCATTGCGAAGGACTTCTAAATCTGCAAGATAATCGTCTCGTAGTTGATTGTTTCCAGACACATCAATTTCTATGTCTTCTGGAACAGGACTGGAATTAATTAAATGAATCCAATTCACTTCAGATAGATTTTTTTTGATAGAAAACACCATTAGACTTCTATCAAATTCTGCACTGATACCTGTAAGACTAAAGTTGGTTTGGTATGGATAAGTATCATGGAGTGGCCCTCTTTCTTTTTCACTGGCTCCAATGATTAAATTATCTTCATACAAATCAATAGATAAGTAAAAGTTTCCACCCAAGTGAGGATCCAGTGGATTTAGTCCAAACTCCCGATTTAATCCTGGACCACCTACACCATCATAATATGTGGAAGAAATAAGGTTGGATCCATCTTCACTGAGACTAAATAGAAATAGACTTAGAAAGGTATTGGATAATGCCGTAGAATCAAATGCACTTGATAACACGGGTAGGTCAGAACTTGTGGTTCTTCCAACTGAGTAGAATATGCCCTGATCATATGTGAGCTGAAAGGACTGGTTGATTCCGTTGGTTCCACCTATTATAGCCACCCATTCTATTTCAGTTCCGTTGGTATCTAGCTTAGTGAGACGACTATGAAACGTGGTTGTAGAGGAGGCATATGCGCCATCTGTTGGCAGGTAATCCCCATTGCTATCTGCAGAAAGACTGCCTATATTAGGATGAGAGTAGGAACACAAATGCCAATTCACGCTGACAAGTGTTTTGAAAATAATCTCTGGGTCGATGGTTAGTTTTTTTCTAGGATCAAAAGACCCAAGTTGAAATCCATAGGAATCATCTATATATTTCAAATAGTTGGTAGCTACAGTTTGAATAGTTGAGCCATCCATCTGGTAAGAGACTGGGGAATTCTCGGTAAAGCTTTTCCAGGCAGTCCGAAAAATGAGTTGGCCTTCAGAAGTTAACTCAGGAGAAATACCCGTATAGTTCCACTTAATTTGATCAGGGTTAGCACCAGGATGCAGCTTGAAGTCGTACTTGAAATTTCCATTCGCACTATACACTAGCAAATCAATACCGTCGTAGAGGTTCTTATAAATGACTTTGGTATAAGCTGTCACATTGGTTTTCCATTGTTCTTTAACATTTCCAATATAAAAGTGGTACTTAGTATCTGCGGGATGAATCGCTTCTGGAACTACACGGTTGGCATTTAAAAAATGCATAGTCCATACGTGACTTTGATATTCTTCTTGTGCGAGAAGTTCATGTGCCCTTTGATGAACTGTCTCTATGTCGTTCACTTCGAAAGTAATAGAACTGGAATTCAATCGAATATTTCCTTCACCAGAATACGCCATAAAGTAAAAATCATCATTCCATTGTCCATTATTGATGATATATTGAAGGTTTGGTCCTGCTAAACCATCAATTTGATACAATATCATGGATAAACACATCATTATCAAAGTACTATTCAATCTCATGTTTTTGATTATTTACAAATAAATCGTTATAAAATTAACGAATCATTAAATATATCAATGATATTTACAAATAAATCAAACATTAACTAAAATATACATAAGATGAAAAAAATGATGAAATCATTTCTAGCGCTCACTTTGTGGAGCACTACTTCAATTGGTCAATGTGACCTAACGCTTACCTCAGTATCATATTCAAACGAAATAAATCCGCACCCTGTGTTTGCGGTACTTGAGATTATTCCTGGCCAGGAAGTGGATTTAATAGCAATGCCAGGTGGCCCCCCCTTTTCCGCTTCAGGACCTTTCACCTATGATCTGCTCAACCCTATAAATAATCCTATAAACGCAGCAGTGGTATGTAACGGTATTGTCAGTGTACAGCCTCTTAGCTATGATATGGATTACTTCTTTGAATCGGATGATGTAACCGTCACCAATCCTTTTCCATCATGCAATGGTTCAAATGGAATGATCTGTTCTAACGGGGGAGCTTCGTTTACAGCAAATGGGATTGCATCTGTAAATAGCTGTGTGGCTGATCTAGGAATAGGCACCTACAGTATCGTCTTTGATCCAATCACGGACAATGAAGTCACTTATACTTCTCCTCCTTTCGAGGTGCACATTGGGATAGATGCAGAATATGAGGTGAATGCAGCTGGTGATTTGGATATCAATGTGACAGGTGGTTCGGGGAATATTACAGTGGAGATGAATTCACTTGGAAGTCCTTCGAATGATGCTGGAACATGGGCTTCAGGATGTCAAAGTACTGTTATTACCGATTTAAATGGTCCGTGTACAGTCACCTTTACATCTTATGTTTCCACCACGTGTTTAGGAGATTTTAATTTAGATGGATTCGTAACAGTAGGAGATTTATCGGGATTTCTGGGTGTCATGGGTACCACTACAAATGGAGATGGAGACTTTAACTGTGACGGTTTCATTACCGTATCAGAATTAACTCCATTCTTAGGCGCATTTGGAAATGTGTGTAACTAATCCGTAAAATTTCGTATATTTAGAAAACAAATCCAGACGATTATGAAAAAAACATTACTCTCATTAGCCACTATTTTAATTTTAGGCAGCGCTAATAGCCAAATTACAGTGGAAGAATCGAGAACCAAAGCCATTGAAGTTATAGAAGCAGGTGAGCTAGAACAAGAATCTTATGATGCTATGCACGGAGTGCTAGTAGGTAGACTTAGTGAAACTGCAGCAGACACATATCAAAGTGGTGCAGCTGAGATTTCATTTGATGAATTTATAGCTAGACTTGAATTTAATACTTCTGAGCAGGTGTTTAACTCTGCGAATGGAGATTTTACTATGGTAAATGAACCTTCAATAGCTCTTTTAAATGATGGATTTTCCACTCCTCCTCCAACAAAAATGGAAGATGAGAAAGTACTCGACTATGTGAACAGACTTTCCGAACTAGTAGCACAACAGCCTGATGGTTATCACGATTATCTGCTAATGGCTACAACAGGTGGGGAATTAGGAATAGTATATACAAGAGTTACCGCAGCCGAAGGTTCTGCTAATGCAATAGAAGAAACTTCAACTAGCGCGAGCTTTAATATATTCCCTAATCCAGTGTCTGATCAGATAACGATTACGGGATTGCCACTAGGAAATTTCCCAGGTCAAATTATAGATGCCCAAGGGAAAAAAGTAATGGAAGTTTCTATCGTTGATGGAAAACAACTAGATCTAGGAACTTTAAGTGCTGGATTTTATACAATGAGTATTCTCGTAGAAGGGAATGCAATTACTGAAAAGATTCAGGTAAGAAAATAAGCCTTTTTTCTTCAATCATATTGGTGAAAAGCCCGTTCGTAATGAACGGGCTTTTTTTGTGTTCTAGTGGCTCTTATGGCCATGGAATTAGGACCATTATTTTATTTCTCTAGACCTCTTTATCATTTTAGACCTGTGTAAATTTCAAATACTGTGGGACCCTTTTAAGTAGGGTTCTGCATTTGTGGCGTGATGCTTGTGTTTTTCAGAGTATCAGAATATTTCTGAGTAACATATTACTAACTAAAAATTATAGCATCATGAAAGTGATAAAAACCCCAAAAGCTAATCTGGAAAAAAAACGATTTAGATTTTTTAGAGTAGGCGTAGTTGTATCTTGTTCACTTGCCTTATTAGCATTTAGATGGACTACTTATGAATTAAGCTCGACTGAAAAAAGTGGAGTGTATGTTCCCGAGTTTGAAGAATTAGAAGCTGAAATTGCTGAGTTATCTTTCAGAAAGCAATCTTCAAAAGCAAAGAGTGTTAGAATCAAATTAGATCTACCCATTTTCGATCCAGATAAAAAGGATATTGATTTGGGGTTAGAAGTAGAAAAGGTGATTACTGATCCGGAAATTGACTGGGAGGGGTTGGAATATGACGAAAATGGAGAGAATGATGGTGCCAAGGACGTAGTTGTCATTCCTGTAAGTAAGGAATCTTCATGGATGAAGGCAGAGAGAACCCCATATTTTGACGAATGTGCCTCACCATCCGATAAGGAAGCAGAAGCTAAGTGCACTTACTTAGAAATTAGAAACTTCGTTCAATTGAATACTCGTTACCCTGAGGATTGCAGAGAAATGGGAATACAAGGAACAGTGTGGTTGACATTTGTGATTGATAAAAATGGAGATGTTGTGGAAATTGAGGAGATCAGATCACCGCATGTAAGTTTGACTAATGCGGCTATGGAGAGTGTAGGTCAACTTCCTAAAATGAATCCTGGAACTCAACGACTCCGTCCAGTGGATGTGAGGTTGGAAATTCCAGTTAAATTTACTTTACGCTAAGCTGGCATGGCCATTTAGCAAAGTAGCAATGTGCCGATTCAGTAAGGACGTACAAAGCGGTTTTTTGCATCGCTGTACACCCATCTTCGGGACATATTCAGAAGCATCTTAGGTCGATTGAAGATCGGTTTAAGATGCTTTTTTATGAAGTAACCTAAAAGTATAAGTGGCGTATAATGTGGTAGTAATGAAAAGAACAATGAGAATTTTTCTGATATCTATAGCTCTCTCTATCGCTATTATTTCCTGCTCTGAATCTGGGGATAATGCAAGACCTCAATCTTCTATGTTAAAAGTGGCTGAGACAGATTCGCTATTTTTCATTGATCAATCTGGTTATAACCTTTCACTTGTAATACCAAAAACTTCAGTGGCTAAAGATGCCAGATTTTGGTACAAGGAAAACTTTGGAGAGGTAGAACTATATGTACACCCTAAATTTCATGTTCATATGTCTATGGATAACACCAGCCTTGAGGATTTGAAGAAAGAATTAGAGGATAACGAAGTTTTCAAATACAAATTTTATGATGAACAGGAAGAGGAATTACTATATCAGTCAGTACTTCCTGATGGCACGGAATTAGGCTTTCAATGGGTAAAAAGGATAGATCATGAGAATCGTCCAATGCTCATAAAAACTGATTTGCAAAAAGACTTTAACAAGCAAAATATTAGAGAAATACAGGAATGTTTATCTACATTAGAAGTATCTCACAAATAATGGAATATGAAACAACTAGTAAGCCTCATAGTATTCGTTTTTCTCTTGATCCCTGGCTCTAAAGCTGGAGTATATATTATAGAGGGAGTATATCAAGGAAAAGACATTTACGTTCAAAATCCTTTTGCAACAGAAGGGGTTGGTTTTTGCATTTTTGAAGTCCTTGTCAATGGGAAAGTGACTTCTGATGAGATCAATTCAAGCGCATTTGCAGTGGATTTGAGTATGTTCGAGTTTGAATTGGGAGATGAAGTAATTATCACCATTCGATCAAAGACTGATTGTACTCCTAAAATAATTAATCCAGATGCGATTAGTCCCACGAGCTCATGTGTCGTGGCAAATGTGAAGTTAAAATCCTCAAGTGAATTGTCATGGAGTACCACGGGTGAGAATGGAAAATTGCCCTTTATCATTGAGCATTTTAAGTGGAACAAATGGGTAGAAATAGGCAGTGTCTTGGGTGAAGGAAAGGTGGATAAGATGGATTACTCAGTAAAGGTAAATCTCCCAGCAGGAGAGAATAAATTGAGAATTAAGCAAAAAGATTACAATGGAGAAAAAATCACTGAGGAGGTAATTCTATTAGTTGATAAACCAGTAGTCACTTTGGATTCGGAAAAGGTATCTGATGCCATAGATTTTTCTGGAAAAACTCACTTTGAGTTATATGATTCATATGGTGAGATAGTCAAATCAGGTTACAATTCTATTTGTAAGGTAAAAGATTTGGAAAAAGGAATTTACTATTTGAACTATGAGCTGACCTTTGGTACGGAGATAAAAAAGAAGTAATTCGATTATCTTCGCTCCATGAAAAAATTGGAGCATATAGGGATAGCGGTTAAAAGTCTTAAGAATTCAGAACAAATTTTCAAAGACGTTCTCGGCACCGATGCTTACAAAATGGAGGAGGTATCCTCTGAAAACGTCAATACACTTTTTTATCAAGTAGGAGACACGAAGATTGAGCTGTTAGAAGCCACTTCTGAGGACAGTCCCATTTCAAAATTCATAGAAAAGAGAGGAGAGGGAATTCATCACATTGCATTCGAAGTCTCCGACATTCAAGAGAAAATAGAGGAGCTTAAAGAAAAGGGATATAGGATGATTCATGATATGCCCAAGGATGGAGCAGATAACAAGATCATTGCTTTCATGCATCCCAAATCGTCCAATGGAGTTTTAGTAGAGCTCTGTCAGGAAAAGGTATTGTAATCAGCTATGAATTATTAGACCTATCCTTGAATCTCCCTTAGAGCAGTTTCTGTGGTATACCACAAGTTGATTTTCATATCAACAGACGATCACTTTAGTTTATATTTATTCTAACTAAACGGTTACACATATCCTGCAATATTGGGGGAATATGTGGAACGTTCCACATACACGGACGTTGGCATACATTAAAACAGAACCCAAAATGATAGAAGAACAAGTTATAGACGATGTAATTCTAAAAACTAATATTAGCGCAATTAGACCTAATTTAAAAAGAGCAAAACTCGCAGAATTATTTATCTGGTTAGCTATGGTGCTTGATATTATTTCAATACTCTCCTCTTATCTACAATATAACTTATTGAAATCATTACAAAACAACGAAGCGGTAACCGACCAAATGTTGAACTCAAATGACACAAGAGAACAAGTTATAGGAATTTTATATTTGATAATTTTCATTATTTCTGCCGTTACTTTTATTCAATGGTTTAGAAGAGCATATTACAACCTAAATATCAGAACGAATTGTGATCATTCTGAAGGTTGGGCAGCAGGCAGTTGGTTCGTGCCAATAATTTCATTGTTTCGTCCATATCAAATAATGAAAGAAATGTGGAATAAAACCAATTCTTTAATAAAATCGAAATCTCCTGATTACGTAAAAAATAGTACAATGATAATTGGACTTTGGTGGACTTTATGGATAATATCTAATTACATTGGTCAGTATGTCTTAAAAAGTGCTTTCAATGCAGAAACAATAGAAACTTTTTTAAATAGCACAATTGGAGATATGATACTGTCAATAATCGGAATACCATTAGCAATTTTAACTGTTACGATTATTAAATCTTACTCTTTGAAAGAAGAAGAAATTTATGAATTAGAAAAAATGGAAATTTAAAAACGTATGGTAACAACACCTAAGGAACCATACCTTTACCAAAAGGCAAAGGCACGGTTCTTAGCTAAACGTTAGCAAGAATAAACCAAATCAATAAATGAAAAACCTATATTTCTTACTCATAATAATCATAACTATATCATGTCAGGAAAATACCAATCAAAAAAATGATTCAAATAATCAGCAGATAGAAGAAGATTTTGCTAATGACACTATCCAAACAGCTAGTGGTCTTAAGTACATTTACCTTAAGACAGGTCAAGGCAGAAGAATTGAAGATGGCTGTGCTGTAAAAGCTTGTACCAAGTTATATGTGAATGAAATTGACACTGTTTTTTGGTCGACTGATAATGAACCTGATTCTTCAATTACTTTTATTCAAGGTAAAACTCACTTAATTAAGGGATCGTTAGAATTATATTCACTACTTAGAGAAGGAGATGAAGTTATTGCAATCATCCCAGATTCTCTAGGCTACGGTAAGAAAGGTAGAGGAGTTTTGCCTGGTGGAGCTACGTTAACATTCAACCCAATAATTGTAAAATCAGTTTCTGCACCTAAAAAAGTATTCAGTGACACCCTTACTGTAGCGCTTGAAAATGGTGGGCTTGAGCAAATGATAAGTGTCTATGATGGTATAGCAAATTCAGAATTAAAAGAGAATTATCACTTTATGTCAGAGTCTTTCAAGCCTGTGTTAAACGAATTATGGAACGAGAAAAAATTCAAACTAATAGAAGATGTCTGTTTCAAATTAAAAGAGCATACGAATTCAGTTGTTAGTGAAGATATTGACTTTTGGAGAGTTGATGCATTGAAAGAACAAGGGAAATATGGGGAAGCCATCAGTTTAGTTGAGTTCCGACTTGAAAAAGGGTATAAATATACTGAATGGGCAAAAAACTATATTAAGGAGCTTAAAGAACTTCAAGAAAACAAGTAACTCATGCTAACACTTTGTAAAAAGCATTAAAACGACTTTTTACATTAATCGTTATAGTCAATTAGAAAGATAAAGAGATATTCACCTTGCAAGTAGAAATAAAAAATCCAAGAATTAACTGTTACAAATGCATGAGGCCTTCAAGCACATGTGTTTGTAAACACATTAGTCTTTTCCAGACTAAGACTCGTTTTATTATTCTTATGCACCCGAAGGAGTACAAAAAAGAAAAAAACGGAACGGGACATATGACTAAGCTTCAACTTGAAAATTCAGAAATTATAGTTGGTGTCGATTTCACCAATAATAATCGTGTAAATGAAATACTGACTAAAGAAAACAGTTGTTCTTTTTTACTTTATCCGGGAAAAGATAATTTCAACTTATCGGTAAGAAAAAATTCAGAATTAAATTCATTTATGGGTGATAATCCACACATCTTCATTCTCGATGGCACATGGCCCTGCGCTCGTAAAATGCTTAAACTAAGTAAGAACTTGCAAAAACTAAAAAGAGTGAGTTTTGATAATAAAATAAAATCAAAATTTATTTTCAAGCAGCAGCCAGAACCTCTTTGTCTTAGTACTATTGAGTCAGTCTATACTGTCTTAAATTTACTTAAGGAAGGTGACCTTGAACAATGCGAGACGAAGGGTTTCCTTATTCCTTTTGAAAAAATGATTGAGTATCAAGTCGAATATATTCTAAACCCAAATATTAATAGCTATCGTCCAAGTACGAAAAGAGAGATTATTCCTAAGGACAGGTATAAGAAGGATGCGCAAAGAAGTATTCTTTTTAAACAAGAAAGCTAGATGTCATTTTTGTGAATCGAAGATATTACGGAATAGTGGAGAGAATGGTAGCGAATAAAAAAGGAGCTATAACAATAAGTGATGACATCATATCTGTTCGTGCCTCACAGAGACGATGCATACTATCATCGTTGTAAAACATTAAAATGAACAGACTTTTAACCTTACTAATATTGCTACTGGCAATCTCTTGCAATGGACAGGATTATTCTGTCACTGATTCTCTAACCCAGAAAATAGAAACAAACCGTGCCAAATTTATTATGATAGAATGTTATTGCAATAATGGAGTTGATATTGAAAAGACCAAAAATCAATTTGTAACCATTGATGTAAAAGGTAATTTGTCGAGCCAAGGTTACCATGGGGAACAAACAACTCCCAAAGAAATCGGTAAAGAAACACTATCGTTTAAAGTTGCAGAGAACAATGATACTTTAAGAATAATCAGTAGAGAATGGACTGTTATTCACCACGCATATTTGATTGAAGAATTAAAAATCAGTATCCCAGACGAAATGAATTACCAGATTAAAAAGATTCTTGGCAATGAGCTTGAAGGGAGAGAAATAAAATAAAAACGATTTACAATAACTAAGTATATGGGGTGCCGATAGGCCAACGCTATATATCTTGTTGACTGATCCGTTAGAACATAAGGGGTAATTCGAGAAGAAAGATGGACGCTCTGGGTAGCAGAGTACTTTGAGGCAGTAATATCTGAGCTATTCTAGTGGTATAGAGTTAGTACTTGGTTTGGTTTTTCATTTTAATGGAACTCGTTTCTGTAGGTTTTAGAGCGTTTTTCTGATTTTTAGACATGGCTCCGCCATACAGCTATGCCGTTCTTATTTTATGAGTTCATTTTCAGTAGTTTGGATTTAGCTATGTTCAGGTAATTCTTAGGAGGCCCACGTTTATCAAAGGTGATTAGGGTTACTAATTTTCCTGTTTTACAGCTCGGGCATTTTCTGTGCAGTGTGCCTTCTTCCTTTATGCAGTGTGATATGACCTCTGCGTTTCTATCTGCTAACTTCTGCTGTAAGTGAGCCAGCTTCTCCTTTTTCCATGCACTGCTTAAAAATCCATAGTGCCGTATGCGGGTAAATCCTTTGGGTAGGATATGCTGCTGGAATCTTCTGATGAATTCTTTAGTACTCAGAGTTTGGGTGGTGCGTTTTCCGCCTTGCTTGTAATTTTTTAAACTGTAGGTAACTTCTCTTTTTTCTTTATTTACTTTTAGTATGCGGTGGTTACTGATGGCTATTTTATGGGTGTAACGCCCTAGGTATTCTACTATGTTTTCTGCATTCCCCAAGGGTGGCTTGGCGTAAATTACCCACTTTTGGCGGAATAGAGAGTCGTATAAAGCTTGAGGAAGTTCTGGAAGTTCTTTTCGCAGTTCTGCCACCAATAGCCCTCTGAACTTTATACTCATAGCTTTTACGGAGAACAAAAAGTCTCCTTTGCCTGTTCCTTTTTTCCAGTTTCCTGATGGTGTGACTCCGCCCTTAGGCACTATGCAGTGCAGGTGTGGGTGGAGGCTCAGGTTCTGACCCCACGTGTGCAGGATGGCTATCATGCCCATTTTGGCTCCCAAGTGTTTGGGGTTGTCTCCAAAGGCGGATAGTGTGTTCCATGAGGTTTTGAAGAGTATGGGGTAGAGTATGTCTGGGCGTTGCAACGCTACCTCATTTAACTCTGATGGAAGCGTAAAAACAACATGGAAGTAAGGCACATTCAGCAGCTCTTTCTTACGTGCCTGAAGCCATTCCTCTTGCTTATGTCCTTGACAGGTAGGGCAGTGTCGGTTTCTGCATGAGTTGAACTGTAGGTGTAGTTTATGGCACTGTAGGCACCAGTCTAGGTGGCCTCCTAAGTGTTTAGTGCGGCATTTTCTGATGGCATGAAGGGTTCTGCTTCTCCATGAGTTACTGGCTATGGAGTCTAGCTGATCTGCTTCTAAATTTAAGACATCTGCCACGGTGTGTTTGGCGTACAGGGGTTACTGGGAGTAAAGTGTGTCTAGCGGACTAAACTTCACAGAGCTACCAGTATTAGCTACATGTAAGTATATGATGGTGGTTTGGATATGGGCGTGGCCTAGCAGTTCTTTTAGGCTCATGATATTCAGACCCGATTCTAGCAAATGTGTGGCGTAGCTGTGCCGGAGTGTATGGGCAGTGTACTTTTTCTTAGTGTTTACCTTAGAGCGGCTTTCTTTGATGACCCATTGTATGGCTCTGGTGGTGATGGGGAGAGGTTTTCCGTTATCGGTTACTTGACTGTTAAATAGATAGTTTACAGGGTTTTCTGTGGTGAGGTATGATTTTAACCCTCTGATAAGCATGTCGTTTAATGGCAGATACCTATCTGTGTTCCCCTTCTTTTTTTTACCAATAGTGTTTTTCGTTCGAAGTCCACATCTGACTGGAGTAGATTACAGAGCTCATAGCTACGCAGTCCGCAGCCGTAAAGAAGAGATAACATGAGTCTGTGCTTAAGGTATTTAGGAGACTTGAGGAGTTCTTTAACTTCTGTTCTATTTAGAACTACAGGCAGCTCGTTTTGACGTTTAATCTGAGGGAGTGCTACTCTTTTCTGCTCCATCCCTAGCACTTTATAAACTGCTCTTAGCCCAAAGATGGTGTGCTTAAAAAAGCTTTCCGAAGGGGTTTTATGTAGGTTCTGGCAGTGATAGAGGTAGTCATTTATCTGCTCCTTCTCTAGAGTTTCTGGGCTTTTATTATAGTGTAATGCCAGGTGAGAGAGGCATCTCAAGTAGTTGTTTAAGGTGCTTTCTGACTTTCCGTTCACCATAAAACTTTTGGTAAGTTTGTTTACTAATGGTACAAAATCGGGAACTTCCTCTTGTGCTTTTTGTAATAGTGTTTTACTTTTCTTTTGGTACATTCCTTTTGGATTTAATAGTTGTACCTATATTACATATCCTAACTGGGGATAGTTACTTCGGCTTACGAGGGTATCCGAGGATTAGTTCAACAAAACCTATACGCTATGCCCTTCGGGACACAGCGCATAGCTAAACGTTAGCCACAATGAGCAAATGACATTAACAATAAGATATTCAATTCAACGATTAGCTCCAATTCTCTTGGTGGTATTTACAATATGGAGCAATAACATCTTTGCGCAAAATCAGAACTTAGAAACAGAGAGTTATATAGGAGCGTTAGCATTGTACGAAAACGGCAAATATTTAGAGACAATTGAAAGTTGCGATGAAATTATAAAACGAGACTCGATTTATGCTTCTGCATTTAATTTAAGAGGTCTTGCCAAATTCAATTTAAGAGAAGGATCACACGGAATCGAGGATTTTAGAAAAGCAATCGAGCTTAATCCTGAATTGGCAGCAGCATACTTTCATCTCGGCTTACTTGACAGCTACTTTGAATCTATGATTAAGCCTATCAAAGGATGTAAAGACATTCTAAAATCGAAAGAACTTGGCTACGAATTTCCTAATTATGGATTTCCTTGGGATTTCCTTATTAAGAATTGTGCAAATGAATAAATCAAAATGGCTAACACTGTATAAGAATTATTGCCACCCTGCGGCATGTCTGCGCTTTTATACTAAAAGTTGCGCTCAAGCACTAAAAAATGAAACACCGTTTTAAAAGATTCTTTTTAATCGTAAATCTTCAAACATTAATTATTTCTGGATTAGCCGTGATTTCAACGGCAATTTGTATTCACTTCAAGTATGAAGCAGAATTTCCACTAACGTTAGTAGCGATATCCATTATTTTTCCTGTTGTATTTTCTATTGGTGGAGCGTATAAACGAAGAGAGACAGCTTTGAAGGAATACGCTGCCATTAAAGGCTATTTACGAGCTATATACTTTGTTTCAAGAGACTGGCTTGAAAACCCTAAGCCTGAAAATGTGACGAAGATGAGTGAGATAATATTTGATTTTTTCAACAATTTCAGAATTATGTTTACAGGTCCAAAATCTCAATTAATAGAAAACGAAAAATGTGTATATGACAGTTTCTCAGATTTTTCACTGTATATCAAACCCGAATTAAGGGGAGAAGGTCTATCCTCCGGAGAATGTTCTCGAACAAATCAATATTTGCAAAAAATGATGGTTTCTTTCGAGTCTATTAAGCACATTTATCAATACCGAACTCCCAGAACACTGCAAGCTTTTAGTTCTTTATTTATAAAAGTACTTCCTATTATTTATGGTCCCTATTTTGCTTTTAAGGCCGAGGAAATGTCTTGGGGTCTTGAATTTGTGATCCCCATATTGCTTACCATGATTCTTGTGAGTTTAGAAAATATTCAAGAGCACTTAGAGAACCCTTTCGACCAGATTGGCGAAGATGATATCAAGTTTAACGTTGAGAAATTTATTGAACGTTTAAACCATAAATCGAAGGATAAAAACGAATCAGTTGTAGCCTGAAAATGAAAAAAAATGGACAATAGGATTTTTGGTGATTGGGGAATATATCTGCATATTAGCAATGAAGATGGGAGATAATTAATAATCATGTTGAAAATGGAAATAAAAGATAGTCACATTAATTACGTTGAATTCAAAGCGATGGACCTTGAAAAGATAAAAGAATTCTACACAGCTTCTTTTAACTGGGTTTTTACTGATTATGGACCAACATATACCGCTTTTTCGGATAGTGGACTGCTGGGAGGATTTGAAAAGACGGAAGCAGACATTGTAAATGGTGCATTGATCGTGTTGTACCATCAAAACCTAGACCTCATAAAGAATAAAATAATTGAAGCTGGTGGAACAATTAATAGAGATATTTTTTCTTTCCCAGGTGGTCACAGATTTCATTTTGTAGATCCCTCTGGGAATGAATTAGCAGTCTGGTCAGATAAATAATGAAGCAGAAAAGCGATGACTAAAACGCATAATTCGATAGAATTAACAGACAAAATATGGCAAGAACTTGAGGGAGGATATAAAACTCCATATGACGTTTCTATTCCTCTAAGTCGGCTTGAAGAGACCAATGAACCAGAAACAATTAAAAAAATCTGGGAAGAGCTATGGAACGAATTACATCATCAAGGTGGTGTAGGACTCGCCTCTTATTTGGCAGTCCCTCAATTGGCAAGAATTGGAATTAAAAAAGGACTTTTTGACTGGAATTTATTAGGAATATGCAATGTCATTGAACAACAACGGCATTTGGGAAATAATCCCAGTTTACCGGTTGAATTTCAGGATTATTATAATAAGGGACTTTTAGATTTGAAGGAATTTGTAATTAAAAACTTGAATAACGATTTAGACAAAACAACACTTACTATGTCCCTTTCAACGATTGCAACCTGTGATGGACGAATCAAACTAGGAAAAGCAATAATGGAAATGGAAGATGACGATTTATTAGATGAGTTTTTGAATCAATTTTAATAAATGAAACAAGTAAGTATAATCACTTCCATAGAAGTTCAGAACAATTAGAAAATCAATAAAAGATGGCTGTGAATGAAGAGTATTTAAAATTTGTCCAAGATCAGTTGACTGAATTTGGAGAAATAGAGATAAAAAAAATGTTTGGTGGGATTGGGATATTTAAAGAAGGGTTAATGTTCGCTAAAATTGGTGGCGACACTTTTCGTCTTAAGGTGGATGAATCCAATCAGAAGGACTATGAAGAAAAAGGAATGAAACCGTTTTTCTCAGAAAAGAAAAAGAAGGGAATGCCTTACTGGGAGGTGCCTCAGGATATTTTGGAAGACAGAAAAGAACTAGCCAGCTGGGCAACTAAGTCGTTTGAAATAGCAAAAAGTTTAGCAGCCAACAAAAAGTGATTCCAATTTTGGAGGTTATGAAGTAAAATACGCTAGATAAAAAAACGAAGACCTTAAGTGTAAATCATACTCAAGCGGCTGAATATCAATAAAAGGAAATGACTACTCGTGTTGAGGGCTCTTCTTAACTTCGCATAAATAGTAATTACATATCGATTGCAGTCATGCAATCAATACGCTTTTTTGATTCTTTCGATTAGTTTGGTCGTTGAAAATCCTTCAGTAAGTTCCACAACACAAACTTCTCCACCATAACTGAGCACCTCTTTTGAACCAACAATATATTTTTTTGAAGTTTCATCCACCTCTTTAGGATCATAATCTGCTCCCTTAACGAGTATATTGGGGTGAATTTCAGAAATGCATTTTAAGGGAGTGTCTTCATCGAAAATAAATGCTTCACTTACGCATTTTAGAGAAGAAATAAGTTTCAACCGATCGAGTTCTGAATTCACTGGCCGTTCTTCTCCTTTCTCCAGTCGCTTTACAGAGTCGTCAGAGTTCACAGCCACAATTAGCACATCTCCTAGTTGACTAGCGGCCGTTAAATAATCTACATGGCCCACATGTAAAATGTCGAAACAACCATTGGTAAAGACAATGGATTTCCCCTCAGTTTTCCATGAGTTAATTTGTGCAATGTTATTTGATAGGTGATGCATTTATTTTTTTTCGTTGCGAAGCAAAAGCGATCATGGCAATCACTCCAACAGTAATCATCATGAGTGTTTGAGAGCCCCATTGAAGCCAAGCCAATTGAAGCCCTAACTCTTCGATTTCTCCGTTTGTCTTGTCTGGCCAGAATGCGTATGCCAGTCCCAAAACCAATACCCCTTTCTGAATCAGAAAATGATACGCCCCAACTCCACCATTTGTAGGAATAATGACACCTAGTCCTCCGGCCACAACCAAAAACAGGCCTTCATTCCATCCAAGTTGGTCAATCTGCAATGCTTTGAACATGGCAATCATACTCAAGTAGTACATGCCCCAAATTGTAATAGAATAGAGGATGAATTCAGTTCTTTTTTTCATTTTAGAGATAGAAAGAAACCCCTCCTTCATGCCTTTAATAAATTCTTTGGCTTTTCTCCACAGTTTAGAAGAAAGTATTTTTTTCCTAAAAATGATGAGTATGAGTAAGCCGATTACAAGAGTAATTCCTAGGTATCCTAGCAGACCGATTCCTGAACTTGAACTTTGAGGATCTTTATTAACAGCCGTAGCGTCGAAAAACGAGACGAAAATGTCATAGTTAAAAAGTACAGCAAATCCGATAAACAAAAGTAGAATGGAACTGTCTATCACTCGTTCCAGAATCACTGTTCCAAATAATTTATCTACAGGAATATTCTCTACTTGATTAATGGCAGTACAACGTACAATCTCACCTGAACGCGGAATTCCTAAACTAACAAAGTAGGAGAGAGCTACAGCGTGAATATTGTTCCATTTTTTCGGAAAATAACCTAGAGGCTCAAGCAAGTTTGACCATCTTAATCCTCTTGCGATCATGGCTATGTACCCCATAGATACCGAGGCCAATACCCAAAAAAGATTTGCCTCCATAATGCCATTCCACACTTTACTAAAAGGGATTCCCTTTGAAGCCAAGTAAAGAAACAGCAGACCAATAGATAAGAATAGCGGTATTTTAATATAATTTTTGATGCTATTTGATTTGATTAGTTTCTGTGTCTGGAAAAGCCAACCACGGCTTGAACCCTTTAGCTTCTTCAAAATCCAAATAACAGTAGCCAATAATAATTACAATGTCACCCACGGCCACTCTTCTAGCTGCGGGGCCATTAAGACAAATTACACCAGAACCTTTGTCTCCAGGGATTACATATGTCTCTATTCTCTCTCCATTGTTTACGTTTACGATTTGTACACGCTCTCCCTCTATTAGGTTGGCAGCCTCCATTAGTGCCTCATCAATGGTAATCGATCCTACATAATTCAAATCCGCTTGAGTTACAGTTACTCTATGGATTTTAGATTTTACTACTTGAATTTTCATAGCGGCAAAAATAACCGAATTGTGAAATTTGAAATGATAAAAGACGTTATCCTGAGATGGCTATGAGTATTGTCAATAAAAAGTGAGGATTGAAGCTAATTCCGAACAATGATTCGAATTTCAGTTCTTCGATTGATAGCATGCTCAGAATCAGAGCAATCTACGCCATCTTTGCATTTGTTCAGGAGTTGTTTTTCGCCCATACCATATGCAGTCAATCGATCTGTTTTTATTCCTTTTGTTTTTAAATAATTAAGCGCAGATTTCGATCTTCTTTCACTTAATTCCAAATTGTAAGCGGATTCTCCTTTGCTATCTGTATGTGAGATCAATTCGATAGAAATTCCTTCATTGTTCAGAATAAATTTTGCAAATCGGTCCAGCTGAAAACGAGCTATTTCTGATAGCTGAGAACTATTGTTTTCATAAAATATGTTTTGCAGATTAAAGAATTCATCTTTTTCCACGGTGATGTTTTCCCCTCGATCATCTATGAGCTCTATGGCATTTTCTTCGTTGATTCTCTCATATACAGCCTTATTATTTTTAATTGGCACAGGAATAACCTCACCGTTTTTAATGATGTTTAGCTTTAATTGTTTGGAATCTTCGTCAAACTGCAGCTTGTATTGTGATTCAGGAGAGAGATCGCTGAATTTAAATTTTCCTTCAGGTGAGGTATACGCTAGTGCGATGACCTCTCCCTCATCTGAAAGTATGTGAATAGGTTCTCCCTTACCCACATCTCCGGGAGTATTCTCATAAATTTGCCCATTGAGTTCAATTTGAAGAAGGCTTTCATCTTCCACTGACTTCAAGCCAAGTCCTTTGACGTCATCTGGATCTAGAATTTCAAATATGAACTCTCCTTCATCATTGACTACAATTTTTTGAATGACGTTCCCATTCTTATCAGTTAAGTACAGAACAGCGCAATCTTTTATTTGTGGATCATTTTTTTCCAACTTCAGCTTGTAGCGCTTGATCACTTTATCCGCTCTGAAAATAAAATTCCCCTCAGAATCTGTAATATCCTGATCTATAGTAATTCCCAAAATGCTTACTAATGAAATGGGAATGTTGGAGATTCTATTTCCTGAGCACGCTAAATATCCGGTGACGAGCATTTTTTCACCTACGGCTTGCATTTTCTTTTTGAGAATGAAGGGTTGGTCCTTATTATTTTTTCTGTTGGAGGTGATGTAATAAACTAAACTATTCTTTTTGTGAAGGAGAAAATCATCTGATTCAGAGTTGAAAACACCACCTAGTTTTTTTGCGGTTTTATATTGATCTGCTTTAGCTGTGCAGAACAAATCTAGTTTGCCATCAATAGTAGAGGAATAGAATAAGGTGTCATCGTACCATGTAGGGAAAACCTGGTTTTCGTACGTATTCACTTCAGAGCCAAGCCGAACAGGCTCGCTCCATCCTGTTTCTAACCTATTTATAAAGAACAAATCAAAGTTTTCAGGTTCGTTCCCAAAATTTGAAGAAAAGAAAATTTGCGATCCATCTTCCGAAATGAATGGGTGGAAGTATTGAGTTTGTCCTTTTGCTACGAGTATTGGCTTTGAAAATTCTCCTGAATTTTTTTCATAAATGGAACTTTTTCCACTTGTTGTGCTACAAAAAATGAGTGTTTGCTCAGGCTCTATTAAGCAAGCGGAACTAATGTTGAGGTAATCTTCTGGATGAAGGTTTTCAGGAGTTAATTGTCCATTCGAAAAGTCGATCTCCGAAGATTTAATTCTGAAAAGTTCGTTTTTATCCCCTAAGTCCAGATTCCAGTTGGAGATATAATCTTTGGTTTTTTGAGTAATAAATAATCCTCCATTTTCGTAAATATCTGTAAGGATCACATCTTTCAATCCAGGTTCTGTCGGGATTGGTGACACATCATATCCAACATTTTCTTGAGCTTGCAGAAGCATTGCCATGCATGTAAGAACGAATAATGATATGTAAGTCTTGATTAACTTCATTAGAAATTTCTTACTGATGAGGCACGAGTTTTGTCTGTAGGAAGCATATATCCCAAGAATACTGAATGACTTGGTGAGAAACTTTTCACAGGATCAAACAGGGGAATTCCTACGATGTATCCTGCTTGAAGTCTTTTGGTGAAGTTGATTTCCAAAGTAGCCAGCAATCCATAGTTTAATCTGATCCCAGCTCCAAACCAGATCTTTTTCTGGTAGAAATAACTGGCCATAACATCTGTCTGCAATTTGAAATTAAGGTCTGTTCTAGCGTGAGCAGAGATACGAATAAAATCTTGATTTTTCAGAGGAAACACATGCCCTCCAGCCAGTTTAAAATGGGGAATTTGAGTAGAGCTATCGGTTTCATTAAGATTCCATTTCGAACTGGTCAATTGGTTGATTTCAAATCCTAAAAAACTTCTGTTATCAGTATATAGGGTGCTGAAATCAAAGTCAATAACTGTGCTGTTCAAGCCTGAGAATCCAAGTAGTTGATCTTCTGGATCAAGGGGTTGGAGATCATCAAACTTGAAATTATATTGTACAAAACCTGCTCCTAATCCAAATGCAATTCTTCCCGACTTGATTGGGATTTTATAAGCGAAAGCAACCTTAAAGGCGATTTCTTCATGCGCTCCTATGGAAGTTCTTTGGGCTAATATTCCTATACCCATTTTATCAGCACGCAATGGAGTATGCGCAGAAAATTTAAAAGATTCGGGTGCACCTTGGATATTCCAGAGCTGGTGGTAGTCCAAGGAGAAATGAGTTGCTTCATAATTTCCAGCAAAAGCAATGTTCTCATTAAAAATATTAAAATGAGTGTTTTGATTCAAGTTGAGCTGTTGCCCAAAACTGATATTCAAGGAACACGTGGTTACGATTAAAAGTACTATGTGCTTGATATTGCTCATCTCAATAGTTCGATATAGCCTTTTTTATTACTGTCGGGAAGTACAATTTCGTAGAAGTATGTTCCCGCTGGTAGCTCCTGACCACTTCTGTTTTTTCCATCCCAAACATTGAGCTCGTTATTGTAGAATTCTTGTTCCCAAACCAATTGTCCCCAACGATTAAATATTTTAACCTTATTTCCAGCGTTTTCTGGAAAATAGAGCTCAGGTATAATCCACGTATCATTTGCGCCATCACCATTTACCGTGAGTAGATTAGGTATATAAGGGTCACAGTTTCCGTTAAGTTCAAGTACTACGTCACCAGAAAAGAAACAAGTACCGCTTTGAATTTCTACAGAGTAGGTTCCAGGAGGCAGATCTTCAATCGTAAATCCTGTTTCACCAGTACTCCACTCAATAGAATAGTTTCCTGTACAACCTTGTAAAAGGAGTTCGATCGCTCCTCCATTGTAATCGCTACAGGAGGGTTGAGAGGTGATGAATTCAACAGACAGGAGTCCTTCAATGTGAGGCTGCTGAAATCCTTGAGTTAAAAGGACCGTGTCAGCAAGAGCTGATGTCGACAAAATGGAAGGGCCAGTGGTGCTGGAACCAATACCCGTAGTTCCAATGGAACCACTACTAGCAATGACTTGTCTGCTTATTGATTGCCCAGTGCAAATGCCGCCAGCAAATGTGAATATGAGTACTAATAGCCTCATGGTTAAGGATTGTTGGAGTAAGAGGTGATGAACCAGTTCTGTCCATCGCTCAGAAGGGCCAATTGTTCAAAAACGTTTCCATCCAGTATTAATTCCGTCTTGTTGTCAATGGTTTCACCAGTGGCTGGTATCAGTGAGGCCACATTATTCGAATCTGCACTATAGTTGGTGCTACTAGAATCATAACGCTTGAATATATAGGTTCTGCCGCGGCACTGGGATGCTGAAGGGAGGCTAACTGTTATACTGCCATTAACCACATCACATAAAACCTGTGAATGCTCTATTCCCACAGATGTTTCGACTGTCTGACTAGCATTGGATTCGATGGTTCTTACTCCGAGGGATAATGATCCATCTACACTTAAAGTACTTGTAGGATTTGTAGTACGAATTCCAACATTGAAGCCTGGGGCTATAAGTATAGGTATGCCTGTATTACTGCTAATGGTCCAATCTCCATCGTCTTCTGCTATAGAACTTAATGGAACGATGTAGGTGTTGCCTGCATCGGTCAACACGAGATTATTACCAACCACAGAGAAACTTTCTATCAGCTCATTAGAAGGGTTGGCATCTGCATCGTCAGTATTATCTACTGAGGCTGCCCGTTCGGCGTAAAGACTGTAAGGAACAGATAATAACTGAGTGGTGGAAATGTCAATAAATCCATCTCCCAGATCAAGTTCTACATTTAAGAAATGATTTCCGCTTGACCAGTTTATTCCCGAAAATGTACCCTGCTCTACATTGCCGCCTCCTATTACTAATTCGAATAAACCAAATTGATCCGTAACTGCTGAATGCAACTCTGTGTACACGATATCGGTTTCGTCAAGAATATTAATTCTAATTCCCAATAAATATTCCGTTAACTCATTGCCATTTTCACTGCGAGCTACGGCTTGATAGTAAATACCTTGTGGAATCTCTTGAGCATAAGAATCTGCAAACAACCCCACACAACAGACCAGCAGAAACACCCTCGTTATCCATTTCATTCTTCAAATATTTTAACTCATGAAGTTATAATGAAGTGTAGAGCATGTTTGGTTTGTGCGAAATATATATTAACAGTGAGCAAAGGAAAATGTCCTTTGGGAGTTATTATTATTTGGAGGTGTCTAAGATATCTGCTGCTCTTTCGATTTCCTTATAAAATTCTCCTCCGAATTTTCTGATCAGTGGTTCCTTCAGGAATTTGTAAACTGGTACATTCAGTTTTGATCCACATTCGCACGCTGGAGCGCAGATGCCCCACTTGTGGTAGTTTAAGGCAGTATGAGTTTTCAACTGAGTCAATCGAATAGGGTAGAGGTGACAACTGATCGGTTTCATCCAATCAATTTCTCCATTTCTGAATGCGGTATCATAGCTGCACTTGACGGTTCCGTTCTTATCATAATGAACATAGGCACATTCATCACTATTTTTAAGAGGTGTTTCTAACTCACCATCCTCTCCAACAACGAAAAACCCTTGAGATTCTACGGCTTGAATATTCTCTTCTGACAAATATTTTTTGGCTGCATCAAAGTGCTTTTCCAAAAGTTCTATTTCTTCTTCTTCTACAGGTGCACCACCATTTCCTTCTACACAGCACGCTCCTTTGCACGCGGCTAAATCGCAGACGAATTTTTTCTCAAAAACGTCCATGGAAATTAGTTTATCATCAATCTCAACCATTATTTTCTGTCTGTTTAAGGAAGCTCAAGAACTCAGATAATTTTCGTTCAGAAATTTCACAGGTCACTTTATCCGTTAAAAGTATTGTTCGATTGAATCCATCTACTGAAACGATGTGATTTTTATTGATAATGTGACTTCGGTGTACTCTATAAAAATCTTCAGAATCTAGAAGTTTTAGGATGCTTTTTAAGTTCTTAGAAAGAACAACCTCCTTATAATTTTTTAGAATCACATGACAGTAAGCTCCAGCAGCGTTCACCGCAATAATGTTGTTTAACTTAATCGATTCTGACCCCAGTTTCACAAACTTTACAAGTTGGTCATCTTCTTCCCAATCCAGATACTTGATTTTATCCATTGCAGAAACCAAATCATCAGGATCAACAGGTTTCAATAAATAAGAAATTGCAGGACTCTTCCAAGCGTCCATAGCATATTGATCATATGCGGTAGTTAGAATATATTTGGTTCCGAAACTGTCTATGGAACTAATAAAGTCCAGCCCGTTGATTTGATTCATTTTAATATCCACAAATGCTAGATCGGGTGATTCTTCAAGAATAAATTTTTCGGCTTCTACAGGACTTTGGAATGTACCCAATATGTGAACTTCAGGACAGTGCATTTTTAGCAAGTACATCAGAACGTCTAAGGCTGGCTTCTCATCGTCCACCAGAACAGCTCTGTATTGTTTTCTATTCATTCCTAAAAAAGAAGCGCAAAGTTAGAGATTCTAAAATTAACTCGACGAATAGAAGTAATTTTACTTCATGTTGAAACGGGAAAATC
The DNA here is from genome assembly GCA_965224545.1 of Flavobacteriales bacterium. Lineage (GTDB taxonomy): Bacteria > Bacteroidota > Bacteroidia > Flavobacteriales_D > Sanyastnellaceae > ASP10-05a. The sequence continues at coordinate 1,128,479 of CBDCZM010000002.1, forward strand.
AATACGTTAGGACTATTGATATGAAGATACTATGTGGAAAGAGAAAAGAAGGTATATCAGGAAATTAGGCTCAAAAAGTGCTATCAATTTGGTGAAGCTTTGGGTGAGTTTTTATGTTTCTAAAATTTTACGGCGTCCTTGGATATGGGGAAAACCGACATCACTTACGATTGAACCCACTACTGCTTGTAATTTGGGCTGTCCTGAATGCCCTTCCGGATTAAAAGTATTTACACGACCTACGGGGAATCTAAAAGCAGAGACAGTAGATGTTATTCTAGATGAACTGAGTGGGTATTTGACTTACGCCAATTTTTATTTTCAGGGTGAACCATATATACACAAGTCTTTTTTAGAGATGGTAAAGAAGACGAGTGAAGCAGGTGTATTTACAACGACAAGTACGAATGCGCATTTTTTGACTGAAGAAATGGCTGAGAAAACTGTGAAATCAGGATTGGATAAGCTGATTATTTCTTTAGATGGCATTACTCAAAAGACGTACGAATCATACAGAATAAATGGAGAATTGGATAAGGTTTTGGAGGGGACGAGAAATATTGTTGCCTCTAAGAAGAAGCTAAGCTCCAAGTCTCCACTTGTGGTTTTCCAGTTTTTGGTAGTGAAGCCAAATGAGCATGAAATTGAAGAAGCGATTGCGTTGGCTAAAAAAATGGGAGTGGACGATATTGTTTTTAAAACTGCACAGATTTATGAGTTTAAACATGGAAGTCCATTAATACCTGATAAGGTAGAGTATTCTCGGTATAAAAAATTACCTGACGGTACATATGCTATAAAAAACAGATTAGAGAATCAGTGCTGGAGAATGTGGAGGGGAAGCGTAATTACTTGGGATGGTAAAGTAGTACCTTGCTGTTTTGATAAAGATGCTAAGTATGAAATGGGCAATGTGAAAAATCTAAGATTTCATGACATTTGGCATAGTGATGCGTATAATAGCTTCAGGAAAGGTGTGCTAACCAGCAGAAATCAAATTGATATCTGTAAGAATTGCTCCGAAGGGACAAAAGTTTGGGGTTGATTATTAATGTGTTATGATATTTTTTTTAAATTCACCCAAGGTTTTTAAATGGAGATTCGTACTTTCAGATGTAACCATTTAATCACTAAAAAAATTAACGAATGAAAAAGAACATTTATCTATTGGCTTTAATGCTTTGTTGCTTTTCCTTTTTTACGACCGCACAGGACGACCCTTGTGAGGGTATGGAGGATGAAATTGTGTGTGTAGAATTCGCGCCAGGGTTGGTTATTCCAATGCCTGTTTGTGAAGCTATGTTGACTAACCTGCTTATTGTTGACTGTGAAGATATTGATGATCCCACAGGAGGCGGAGATCCTATTGAGGAATGCGATTGCGATTGGTCTACAGATGAGTACATCTGTGTTTCTTTCTTTGGAGATATTATGGAAGTTCACCCATGTGAGGTTGAATGTGCTCCACTTGACAGTCTTGGGTTTATGGGAGAAATGGAGATAGTTGACTGTGGAGAGATCGTGTATGGATGTACAGATCAAAATGCGTTGAACTATAACCCTGAAGCTAGTGTAAATGATGGTTCTTGTGAATATGAGCCAATTGAGGAGTGCGATTGCGATTGGTCTACAGATGAGTACATCTGTGTTTCTTTCTTTGGAGATATTATGGAAGTTCACCCATGTGAGGTTGAATGTGCTCCACTTGACAGTCTTGGGTTTATGGGAGAAATGGAGATAGTTGACTGTGGAGAGATCGTGTATGGATGTACAGATCAAAATGCGTTGAACTATAACCCTGAAGCTAGTGTAAATGATGGTTCTTGTGAATATGAGCCAATTGAGGAGTGCGATTGCGATTGGTCTACAGATGAGTACATCTGTGTTTCTTTCTTTGGAGATATTATGGAAGTTCACCCATGTGAGGTTGAATGTGCTCCACTTGACAGTCTTGGGTTTATGGGAGAAATGGAGATAGTTGACTGTGGAGAGATCGTGTATGGATGTACAGATCAAAATGCGTTGAACTATAACCCTGAAGCTAGTGTAAATGATGGTTCTTGTGAATATGAGCCAATTGAGGAGTGCGATTGCGATTGGTCTACAGATGAGTACATCTGTGTTTCTTTCTTTGGAGATATTATGGAAGTTCACCCATGTGAGGTTGAATGTGCTCCACTTGACAGTCTTGGGTTTATGGGAGAAATGGAGATAGTTGACTGTGGAGAGATCATGTATGGATGTACAGATCAAAATGCGTTGAACTATGATCCGATTGCCACAGTAGATAACGGTTCTTGTGAATATGAGCCAATAGAGGAATGCGATTGCGATTGGTCTACAGATGAGTACATCTGTGTTTCTTTCTTTGGGGATATTATGGAAGTTCATCCATGTGAGGTTGAATGTGGTCATTTCGAAGTTATGTTACCACTAGGAGAGATAGAAATAGTTGATTGTGTAGAGATCGTATATGGATGTACAGATCAAAATGCGTTGAACTATGATCCGATTGCCACAGTAGATAACGGTTCTTGTGAATATGAGCCAGTAGAGGAATGCGATTGTGATTGGTCTACAGATGATTATGTATGTGTATCATTTGGAGGAGCTGTTTGGGAAGTGCACGCATGTGAAGTAGAATGTACTCCATTTGACGCTCTTGGGTTTATGGGAGAAATAGAGATAGTAGATTGTGATGAACTAGTTTATGGATGTGATGATCCAAATGCATTGAATTATGACCCAGAGGCTACTGTAAATAATGGTTCGTGTGAGTATGATAATTCTAACGGATGTGACTGTGATTATAGCACCGATGAAGTAATATGTGTAGATTTTGGTGAAGGAAACATTGGTGAATTGCACCCATGTGATTTAGAGTGTATCCAATGGTTTGCGCCACTTATAATTGTAGATTGTGATGGTGATGATTTTGTATATGGATGTACAGATCCAGCAGCATTGAATTATGATGAAAATGCCACTTGGGATGATGGTTCTTGCGAATATGAAGAAGATCCAAATGGATGTGATTGTGATTGGAGTTCTGAAGAAATGGTATGTATTTCTTTCGGTGATGGAGACATGTTCCCAGTACATGCATGTGAAATTGAGTGCGGATTATGGGCATTTGATGGTGTTGACATGGAGTTTGAGATCGTGGATTGTGATGATATAGCATATGGATGTACAGATCCAGCAGCATTGAACTATGATGAAAATGCTACTTGGGATGATGGCTCTTGCCAATATGATGAGGATCCAAACGGATGTAATTGTGATTGGAGTTCTGAAGAAATGGTATGTATTTCTTTCGGAGATGGAGACATGTTCCCAGTACATGCATGTGAAATAGAGTGTGGATTTTGGGCATTTGATGGTGTTGACAATGAGTTTGAGATCGTAGATTGTGATGATGTAGTATTTGGATGTATGGATCCAAGCGCATTGAACTATAATGCAGATGCTACTGTTGAGGATGGATCATGTGAATACGATGAAAATCCAAATGGATGTGATTGTGACTACAATTCAGATGAAACGATATGTGTAGACTTTGGTGATGGAAACGTTGTTGAACTTCATATATGTGATGTAGAATGTGTTGACTGGTTCGCTCCACTTACAATTGTAGACTGTGATGGTCTTGTGTATGGATGTATGGACCCAGCAGCATTGAACTATGATGAAACTGCGACAGTGGATGATTGGTCTTGTGAGTATGAAGAAAATCCAAATGGATGTGATTGTGATTGGGAGTCAGATGACTATATCTGTATTTCACTAGATGGAGTGACTATATTCACTGTTCATGCTTGTGAGTTAGAGTGTGGACTCTGGTCTATGTCTATGGGTGGTGCGAATGGTGGACCACTTGATTTCGAAATTGAGATTGTAGATTGTGATGGAGAAACTGGCGGAGATGATGTTGAAGGAGATGGAGACGATGTGTCAGATTTCATCGAAGGATTACTACAATCTTCACACAATGACCCTGTTTTACAAACAATTACTGATTTCTTATTAGATGTTGTATTATTCCCTAATCCAGTAAATAATGGAACATTGGGAGTGAACATCGACTACAGTGCTGAAGGAACAGCATCTGTTAACATCTACAATGGAATCGGACAAACTGTTTATACTCAGAACACGGCGTTGGTACCTGGAACGAATAGAATAGAAATTGATGTGAATGAATTAGAATCTGGTCTTTATTATACTGTAGTAACTGCAGGAAATGGAAAATCAGTTTCAGAGAAGTTCATTAAGAACTAATTAAGTTTCAATAGCATACTTTATATGGGAATCCAAAGTTTGGATTCCCATATTTTAATTCTCACGGCCACGTGCTTCAGTGTGATAAACATCTCATAAAACGATGTCTTAAAAAAGACCGAAAAGCTCAAAATCAGCTTTATAAGGAATGTTATGATTTTATGATGGCTATTTGTTGGAGGTATGCGGATGGAAAAGAAGAGGCGATAGAATTTGTGAATTATGGTTTTCTTAAAGTTCTACTCAACCTTAAAAAATATAAGAAAAGTGTACCATTTGAGTTATGGTTAAGAAGAGTGGTGATCAATGAGGTCATTGATCAGATAAGAAAGAAAAAAAGGTATACAGATAAAGTGGATGTAAGAGAAGAAAAGGAACTTCCGCATTTGGAACAGACGCCAGCACTCAATGAGATGCAAACAGATCGAATAGAATGGATCAAGGCGAAATCTAGAGAATTACCAAAAGTCACTGGGAAGGTTTTTAATCTCTATGCTTTTGACGGATATAAGCATCAAGAAATTGCTAAAATGCTCAATATCTCTGAAGGAACAAGTCAATGGCATTACTCCATTGCAAAACAAAAATTAAGAGAATGGTCGAACCAAACGGAGGCCTCATAATAACAAGTGAATTTCGAAGATTTACATAACGAATTAAATAGCTATCCAGAGGATCTGAAATATACAGATGCTCGTTGGGAAGAGGCATTGGCTGTCATAGAGGCGCATGAAACTAAAGTGCGTAAACGTAAGGCTGTTTTTAGCAGTGCTTCAGCAGCTGTCGTTGTAGCTATTACATGTTGGTTCCTGTTACCAAGTAAACAGGTGCTTTCTGAGTACTCCCCCAGACATTCCGCAGTGACACTGTTTGAAGAAACAGCTTCGGAAGAATTAGAAGAATTACCATTGGTGATCTCTGAAGAGAAAACTGATAAACAAAAGAGTGTTGCTTACAATTCAGAAAAGAATATGCTGAACGATATAGCGACGTCCTCTAAAGAAATTTTGGATACTCCAGAAGATCATGCAAGATTGATCGAGAAAGAATCAACTATTCATGCGGAAGCTGAACTAGCTGAGCCAATAGTAGTTGATGAGATCAATGGTGAAAATATAGATCTTAGCGCTAAAATTGAAGAAGCTAAAATTGAAGAAAAGATAAAGGAATTGCCTCAACTTAAAAAGTCAGAAGAAATGACTTCTTCTGAAGTGATATCTAAGGAGACAGAGGGTGTGGAGACAATAACCCCACAGACAGCAGATAATCCATTGTTTATCAATAAAAAAAGTTCGCCTGATTCATATGTGAATACAGACATAGATGAAGTTGTTGATTATAGTAGTACTATTTTACGGGATCAGGTAATGGCAGTAAACAAATTGCCATTGAAATCTAGAGCATTGGTGACTCAAATTCCTAAGGCAAGTTTATTAAAGAACAAAGAATTGGTTGTGGGATATAATGGCTTCACTATTTATAAGAATTTCCTTGGAGCTAAGTTTGGCTTAAATCCTTGGGCAGATTTTGGTAGAACTGATCTTTTAGGTGGTAACAATGCTTCCATAGGATTGTTTTATGAGAAGCTCATCACAGATCCATTTTCATGGAGTGCAGGAGTGGAATATTTTAGTGTGACAGGGATAGATTTAGCCGTTAGTTCTTCAAATACAAGCTACAATTACGGTGCAGAATCGACTGTAACTACTGCTCATACGAACAAAGCACATTTTATAGCAGTTCCTGTTAATCTTAGTTTTAGACCATTCAATAGAGTTCAGCTCAAACTTGGTGCTGCCCCTGGCATGCTGTTGGAGACAGACAATACAGTGGAAGAACACTTCATTACTCACCGTTCATCTGAACTATTAAGTCAAAAAGAAGCGAAGGGATACCGTACGTCATTTAACTCCATGAATATAACCGCTACCGCAGGAGTTAATTATTGGTTCTCTAAAAGAAATAGTTTACAAATAGTTTACCATAAAGGTCTTACTGATTTTAGTAAGAATGAAGCATTTAATAACAGTGAGAAAGATTTAGTTACACGTATAGAAATAAGTTTAAATAGAGTGTTGAGATAATGAAGGTATATTACTACATAATGTGCTTGTGTGTTTTTTGTGTTGCTTGTGAGCCTAACGAATTACCTCCCCTGATTGAGGATGTGGATGTTTTTTTCTATGTTGAGGGAAGTGCCGATGGCGAAGAATTTTTTCTCAGAGCAGGTCCGAATAATATTGTCGTTGAATCAAATGCGGAGTTGATCGATGGCGAGTTACCGAAATTCCATGTCGAATTTTTTAACTCAGATTGCCTCGAGTGCAATGAGCAATTAATAATTGAAATTATTGGTTCAGAAAATTTTACCGACAATTCAGCGATTGAAACATTTCTTCCAGAGACTGAATACGAGTTTGCTTTGAACCCTGGAAATTTTATAGGGTCTGGTGAGTATTTTATAGGAGTGGAAGATACAGAGGTCTACGATCTTCAACTGATTAGCGAAAATGGAACGCCAGTTAGTGTATTTGAAGATGGAGTTTATGCTTTGGAAGAGGGATTGTATCAGTTTTTCTTGAATTTCCAATCTGATCCAGGAGAATGTGCTGGATCAGTAAATGGAGGATTTTTTATAGATGAAAATGGTGAAGTTTGTCTAAAACAGCTTCAGGTTGAGGAAGGGGTTAATGGTGATTTTGTGATGGATTTTTCCGACTTTGAACTTTTAGAGGCGGAATTGCTTGTCAACGGGGCTGTAATGCCTCTACTAACCCCCATACTTGACTTTAGTATTTTTGTAGATGCATTTGTAGATGTGACTTCTCTCGCTGTTTCCCCATTAATTCAATCAGAACCTCCCTGTTTTGATACTCCTTTGACCTATATTTTCAATAATCCTATTACAGAAGACTGTTTTCCATTTTTGGAAATTGAGCCAGCTAATGTTACTCAGGCTGAAATACCACGATCAGTAAGAATTACCTATATCAATGAAGACGGAGAAGAGTATATTTCTCATGGACCAGCAGGTGTAAATAATTCGTTCATTGTTAATTTGTTAGAAGAATACAATGATGATCCATTTGATAGAGAAGCATATAGAGCGGGTATTGAATTTTCGATTGACATATTCAATTCGACAAATGATGGGGACGTAATTCAAATGAACATCACAGAAGGATATATTCCAATAGTTCTTGATTAAACTTCTTTCACACCATTTCATTCAACGAATAGTTATATTCGCGGTGAATGGAGCGTAAAGAATCCGACATCCGAAAATCTCTTTCTTGGAGAAAAATGATTTTGCCTTTATTGTTAGGGCTTGGCGCCGCTTCATACCTGTTAATTAGCAGTTTAGGAGAGGAACGGTTCTTTAAAGTGGCCGAAGGAGAGGGAACTCATGTATGGCAGGATTCTCCTGATAAAGATGGTCAATTCAATGGGGTAGTTGATGCTACTATTTCTGAGGAGTTCATTGGACAACCTGGCGGAAATTATGTATTTGAGTCTGTGCATAATATGATTTTGAAAATAGATTGGAACGCGACAGTTTTCTTCTTTCTTTTTCTTGCTTTATGTACTGTAGCTATCAGAGATTTGGGTTATATGTATAGAATCAGAATTCTAACAGATAAGTTTTTTAGTTGGAAGGAAGCTTTTCAAGTGATCATGTTGTGGGAGTTTTCATCAGCATTAACCCCAAGTGTAGTAGGAGGAAGTGGGGTAGCTATATTTATTATGAACCGAGAGGGACTTTCTTTGGGGAAAAGCACTGCCACAATGTTTGTGACAGCACTCATGGATGAGCTTTTTTATATTATTATGGTTCCTGCCGTCTTTCTGGTGGCTGGTTCAGTGCAGTTATTTCCTGAAACCATTTTCGGAATAGAAGGATTTTGGGTGAAGGGAATTTTCTGGTTAGGCTACGGATTCTTATGCTTTTTAACAATAATGATCACGCTTTCTCTTTTCTTTTTTCCGGAAGAATTCAAAAGATTCTTAATAAGGATATTTTCGGTAAAATTTCTCAGGAGATGGATCAGACATGTAGTTCAACTAGGGAACGATGTTATCATTAGCTCGAAAGAGCTTCGCAACGAAAAATTCAGTTTTTGGGCCAAGGCCTTTGGTTCTACTTTCCTAAGTTGGACCGCTCGATTTTTCACTTTGAATTTTGTGATCATGGCATTTATGGGAGGAATAGATCAGCTATTTGTCTATGGTCGTCAGTTAATTATGTGGGTATATCTGTTAGTTGGTGTGACTCCAGGTTCAGCGGGAATAGCGGAAATAGCGTTGGCGGGTTTCTTTGAAAACGTAGTGATTTCTGCACAATATGTAGCGCTCATTGCCATTATTTGGAGATTCATGACTTACTTCCCATACCTATTCATTGGAGCAGCTGTACTTCCACGCTGGTTATCAAGAACGGCACTCAAACAAGCAAAGCTAAAAGCAGTTTAGCCTGTATTCACATGCGGCTTTGAGTCAAGTTGTCCATTTCCTAAATTCAATAACTACATATTTACACCCACTATCTTCGGAATGATAAATACATTCAAGTATTTTTACAGACCTTATTAAAGAAAGATGAAGAAAGAGATGAAATTTGGTACAAAATGTATCCATGCTGGTGTAGAACCAGACCCAAGTACAGGAGCTATAATGACTCCTATATTCCAGACGTCAACATATGTTCAGTCGAGCGTAGGAAGTCATAAGGGTTTTGAATATAGTAGAACTCATAATCCAACCAGAAAGGCGTTAGAAAGCGCACTAGCGGCCTTAGAAAACGGAAAACATGGATTGTGTTTTGGAAGTGGTATGGCAGCCATAGATAATGTTATCAAGACGTTGAGACCGGGGGATGAGGTCATTTCTATAAACGATGTTTATGGCGGGACTTATAGGATTTTTACAACTGTATTCGCGCATTATGGAATTAAGTTCAACTTCATCAAGCTTACTGATGGAGAATCTCTTCAACCTCATATTACTGATAAAACCAAGCTAGTATGGGTAGAAACACCTACTAACCCAACTCTGAAGATCGCAGATATCAAATCGATAGCAGATGTGACGAAATCAAAAGGGATTTTATTGGCCGTGGATAACACTTTTGCAACACCATTTAACCAAACACCACTGGATTTGGGTGCGGATATAGTAATGCATTCCGTAACGAAATATTTAGGGGGTCATTCTGACACTGTAATGGGAGCGCTCATTTGCAAAGACGATCAGTTAGCAGAAGAATTGTACACATTGCAAAATTCATGTGGTGCTGTTATAGGACCGCAAGACTGTTTCCTAGTATTGAGAGGATTGAAAACCCTTCATTTACGAATGAGACAGCATGCTTCGAATGCAGAGGCAGTAGTAGATTTACTTCTGAATCATCCTAAGGTGGATCAGGTATTCTATCCGGGATTGGAAAGTAATCCCGGGCATGAAGTAGCAAAGACTCAGATGAGGACGTTTGGTGGAATGGTAAGCTTTACTATGAAAGACGATAGTTTAGAAGCAGCTCATACGTTAGTTTCCAAATGTAATTTCTTTACTTTGGCAGAATCTCTTGGTGGAGTAGAATCATTGATAGGTCATCCAGCTACTATGACTCACGCTAGTATTCCTAAAGAAGAAAGAGAAAAATCAGGAGTAACAGATTCGTTAATCAGACTTAGCGTTGGAGTAGAAGAAGTGGAAGATTTATTAGAAGATTTAAGACAAGCCATAGGATAGATCATGGATAAAATAGCCATTATAGGAGCAGGATTAGTCGGAAGTTTACAAGCTATTTATATGGCTAGAAAAGGCTTTCAGGTATCAGTATATGAGCGCAGACCAGACATAAGAGATGCTGAATTAGTGGCGGGAAGATCAATCAATTTGGCCTTGAGCGACAGGGGTTGGAAAGCTTTGGAAGGAGCTGGAATTCAGGAAGAGATCAAGAAAATAGCCATTCCTATGAAGGGCAGGATGATACATGATCATAAGGGAAGTCAGAACTTTCAACCTTATGGTTTTGATGAGCAGGCAATTTATTCGGTTTCTAGGGGAGAATTGAATAAACAGTTATTGGTGAAGGCAGATGAATATCCTAACGTGCAATTGTTTTTCGATCAGCGGGTAAGAGATATTAATCTGAAGTCAAATGAACTTCAAATAGAGAATTTACTGACTAGAGACAGAGAGGCAAAGGCATACGACAGAATCTTGGGAACGGATGGTGCTTTTAGTGCGGTGAGATTAAGGTTAATGAAGACGGATAGGTTCAACTATTCCCAGAAATATCTGGAGCATGGATACAAGGAGCTTCATATTCCGCCAAATGCTGATGGAACACATAAGATAGATAAACACTCACTACACATTTGGCCTAGAGGGCAGTTCATGCTTATCGCTCTGCCTAATTTGGATGGAAGCTTTACATTGACTTTGTTCTTTCCTTTTGACGGTGAGGTATCCTTCAATTCGCTGGACTCAGATGATAAAGTGATGCAGTTCTTCAATGAAACTTTTCCAGATGCTGTGGCATTGATTCCAGATTTATTAAAGGATTACAATGAAAATCCGACCTCTAGTTTGGTTACAGTGCATTGCAGCCCGTGGCATTATGAGGATAAAGTATGTCTAATGGGAGATGCTTCGCACGCTATAGTCCCTTTTTATGGGCAGGGAATGAATAGTGGGTTTGAGGATTGTACTGTATTTAATGACTTTTTTGAACAGGATGACTGGAAGTGGGGAGAAGTATTTGAATCGTTTTCTGCGAAAAGAGCACCAGAAACAGATGCAATTTCAGAATTGGCATTGAGGAACTATATAGAAATGCGTGATCTGACTGCGAACGAATCTTGGCTATTACAAAAGAAAATTGAGCGAAAGATTACAACCAAGCATCCGGATAAATGGCTCCCATTATATAGTCAAGTTACCTTTAGTCATACACCATATGACATTGCATTAAGAAATGGGAAACTTCAAAATGCCATTATGAAGCGAGTAATGGATAGACCGGATATTGCAGAAGTATGGGACTCTGAAGAGGTGGAAAAAGCAGTTTTAGAGGAGCTTGAAAGAATGTAGTCTATTAGGTATAAAGAAAATAAAAAGGGCTGAATCATTGACTCAGCCCTTTCTTTCTGTTAATCCCGTTATTCTGTTACTAGAAGAGCATCTTCTTCTACGATTGTATTCTCGACTACCCATTTTTGCATTTTTACGGCAGCCCAAATACTATAGATACCAAATGTTATAAAAATAAGTAGGTACCATATGATGAACTTTCCGAAAAGGTCACCTCCATTTCCAACAAATTTTAATGGAGCTCCTTCAAGGGTAGTATTCTTTGATTTCCATCGTTCCATTTTACAAATAGCCCATGGAGTACCAAGGCCTAGAGTAAAGAGGATTAAGAAATAGACAGCTAGCATGTTCACGAAGAATTCGCCAACATCTTCTTTAAATTGAAATGTTTTTTTCATTTTGGTTATAGTTGTTTCAGGACCAAAATAATATATTCAATTGGCTTTTTGAATATTCCCAGAAAATTTGTTCGAGGGATAATCTTAAATCACCAGAATACACTTGAAGTGTGATTTTCAGCTCACAGTTACCTTGCTACCAGCACTCGATCGTTGAACTCGAGCTGAAATCCTGATACTAAATTCATAAAGTATCAATACCGGAAACGCTACCAAAACTTGACTAAAGACGTCTGGGGGTGTAATAACAGCTGACAAAATAAGCACTGCCACAAGTGTATGCTTTCTATACTTTCGAAGTCCTTCGGGAGTCACTATTCCAATTTTGGAAAGAAAATAAATAACAACAGGCAATTGAAATATAAGTCCAGTAGCTAAAGAGAGGGATGCCACTAACTTGATATAACTCATGATGTTTGGTCTCATTATGGCACCAGCAAATTCATAAGTTCCTAAAAATCGCACTGACAAAGGTGCCAAGACAAAATATCCGAAGCAGACTCCAGAGAAAAAGAGCAAACTGGTTCCAATGGAAACCCCATTAACCGCTGATACTTCAGTCTTTTTAAGACCCGGCTTAATGAACAACCAAAGCTGGTAGAATATGAATGGAAAAGCAATGATAATTCCTCCAATAATACTCACCATAAAGTGCGCCGTAAAATTTGCTAACATGGTGGTTCCTTGTAGCTCGAAATCAACATCTGTAAAACATAAGGAATCGTCAAATCCAGCTGCTTGAGAAGCCTTGCAAAGAACTTTATATGTTATGAAATCAGAACTTCTTGGGCCACTTAAGACTTCTTCTACGGAATCTTGAAATACGAACATAAGTATTCCTCCGGCAGCGATTGAAAGCACAATCCAGATGAGCCGTTTTCTTAGCTCTTCCAGATGGTCCAAAAAACTCATTTCTTTTTCACCTTTCATTAGTATATCCCCTCTTTTAGAATGTCATGTAAATGTACTAACCCTTTGTAGCTCCCGTTTTCTGTCACCACAATTTGGGTAATGTTGTGGTTTTCCATGATCCTAAAGCCCTCTGCTGCCAATTCATTTACCTCCAGACTCTTTGGGTTTTTTGTCATAATGTCTGCAGCATTTACAGAGTGAATATCGGCATTTGATTCCAACATCCTTCTGAGATCACCATCTGTAACTATTCCGAGTACCTCTCCCCCATCAATCACCGTAGTAGCACCTTGCCTGCCGGAACTAATGGCCAAAATCACATCTTTTACCAAAGTGTCTGAAGTAACAGTGGTCGAAGTATCACTCAAGACATCTTCTAGTCGAATGAAAAGTTTTTTACCTAATGCTCCTCCTGGGTGGTGTTTTGCAAAGTCTTCACTGCCAAATCCTTTGATATTCATCAAACATACAGCTAAAGCATCTCCCATAACCATTTGAGCAGTCGTGCTCGAAGTAGGGGCCAGATTGTTAGGACAAGCTTCTTCACTTACGGTAGTGTTTAGAATAAAATCAGATTTCGAAGCCAAATCAGAAGAAATATTTCCTACCATTCCGATCAGCTGATTTCCTCGGGATTTCACTAATGAGCTCAGCACTTTTATTTCTGGGCTATTTCCACTCTTGGAAATGATTAGGACAACATCATCTTTTAATACCAATCCTAAATCGCCATGAATGGCATCTGCTGCATGCATAAAGATAGCTGGTGTTCCAGTGGAATTGAGAGTTGCTACGATTTTTTGTGCAATGATCGCACTCTTACCAATACCAGAGATGACCAGCCTTCCTTGCATTTGATGAACCGATTCTACTATCTGCTCAAATTCAGCGTTTATAAACTGTTTTAAACCAAGCACAGATGATGCTTCTAGATCAATTGTTTTAATCGCGGACCGAATAATTGAATTGTTGTCTTTCAATAGGTGATTGTTATTAAGAAACACCAGAAAATATTGCAACGTACAAGATTTTTAGTGTTACCTTTAATCTACAAAAGTAGGAAATAACCAACATGACCACTTCAATTGCAGAGCCAAAAGAGGCGTTAGAAAAGTACTTTGGATTTAAAACATTTAAAGGCGAACAGGAAGAGATAATAAAAAGCTTATTAAACAACCAAGATACATTTGTAATAATGCCAACAGGTGGGGGTAAATCAATGTGTTATCAACTACCAGCATTAATGACTGATGGGGTAGCAATTGTTGTGTCACCTCTAATCGCTTTGATGAAAAATCAAGTGGATGCTATTCGAGGGTTTTGCGAGAATGATAATGTAGCTCACTTCTTAAATTCAAGTTTAAATAAAACTGAAACAGCTCAGGTAAAGGGTGATGTGATCAGCGGTGATACGAAGTTACTATACGTAGCACCAGAGTCATTGACTAAGGAAGCAAACATTGATTTTCTGAAAAATGTGAAAATCAGCTTTATGGCTATTGATGAGGCACACTGTATTTCAGAATGGGGGCATGATTTCCGACCTGAATATAGAAGACTAAAAGAGATTATCAATCAGATAGCAGATGTGCCTATCATAGCTCTTACAGCTACTGCTACACCGAAAGTACAACAGGATATTCAAAAGAATCTTGGCATGAGAGATGCCAGAGTATTTAAGGCATCGTTTAATAGGGATAATCTTTACTATGAAATTCGGCCTAAAAAAGAGGTACTTAAGGAGATTATCAAATACGTACGAGAACGTGAGGGAAAATCAGGGATTATCTATTGTCTAAGTAGAAAAAAGACAGAAGAAATAGCAGAAACACTTCAAGTGAATGGTGTCAATGCAAAGGCGTATCATGCTGGTATGGACGCAAATCAAAGAGGAAGAGTTCAAGATGAATTTTTGATGCAGGATGTAGACGTTATTGTGGCTACAATTGCATTTGGTATGGGAATCGACAAGCCAGATGTACGTTTTGTGATTCACAATGACATGCCTAAAAGTTTAGAAAGTTATTATCAGGAGACTGGTAGAGCTGGTAGAGATGGAGGGGAAGGAAACTGCATTGCTTTTTATAGTTATAAGGACATGGAGAAATTAGAAAAATTTCTCCAAGGAAAACCTATTGCTGAGCAAGAGGTAGGGATGCAATTAATTCAGGAAGTAGTAGCCTATGCTGAGACTTCAATGTGCAGGCGGAAATTCTTACTTCATTATTTCGGAGAAGAATTTGATGAGATAAATGGTCCCGGAGCAGCGCTATGCGATAATATGCGTTATCCTAAAGAGAAGTTTGAAGGGAAGGATGAAGTACAAATGTTCCTTCAGACAGTGGAAAGCGTAAAAGAAAACCATAAAGCAAGGTTTATTTCAGATATCCTAGTAGGAAAGACTTCTTCTGAAATGAAAACCTATAAGATGGATCAGAATCCATTTTGGAAAAAAGGAGGGAATAAGGAAGATAAGTTTTGGAATGCTGTAGCCAGACAGGGCGTTGTTAATGGATTACTTCGCAAAGAAGTGGAGACTTATGGAACGCTGAAGCTTACAGTTGAAGGAAGAGAGTTTATCGCTTCACCTAGGTCGTTTACGCTGATTAAAGAGATGAACTTCGAGGAAGTAGACGATAGCACTTCTATAACGGCGACAAAAGCCGGAGGAGGAACAACAGATAAGCAGCTGTTCCAAATGCTAAAGGATGAAAGAAAGCGAGTTTCTAAACAAAAAGAACTCCCTCCTTATGTGATTTTCTCGGAAGCTTCTTTGGAAGAGATGTCCATGCAGTATCCTATGACGATGGAAGAAATGACCAAGGTTGGAGGTGTAGGAGCTGGAAAGGCTAGAAAATTTGGTCAACCATTTATAGACTTGATCAAGGAATATGTTGAAGAGAATAACATTGAAAGACCTGATGATATGGTCTTTAAATCTGTGGTTAATAAATCTGGGCTAAAGGTGCATATCATTACTACGGTCGATAGAAAACTTCAATTTGAAGATATTGCTTCGTCTAAAGGGAAGCAGTTGAATGAGATTCTAGATGAGATGGAAGCCATTGTATCTAGCGGAACAAAATTGAACATCGATTACCATATCGAAGAAATCTTAGATGAGGATTCCGTCGAAGAGATTTACGAGTATTTTATGGAGTCTGAAACTCCAGAGATTTCAGCTGCAGAAGAAGAGTTCGACGGTGACTTCACTGAAGAAGAACTTCGAGCAGTTCGTATCAAATTTATGTCTGAAGTGGCGAATTAGTATTGAACTAATTTCGAAATTTTCCAAATGTGTTTTACAATCTATGTTAAGTTTGTATAGACCCGTATATAAGTGTTTTTTTCTCTTCGCGAAAGTTTTTGTTTAAAAGTGACCTCTGGTTACTTTGAGTGAAAACAAACACATGAAAAAGACATCTATACCATCTTTATTGCTGTTAACGTTATTATTATTTTCCTCTACTCTTGATGCACAACGTTATATTCCGCTCATAGAAGAAGGAAGAACCCTTACAGAATCAATCCAAGGTCCAAATGGGATAGTTCATGATTTTGCTCTCTATCATGACAAGTTGCTATTTGTTGGTGAATTTGACCAAGTCAATGGCCGAGATATTCAAAATTTAGCCTATTGGGATGGAACTAATTTCTCATCATTTGAGGTGCCATTAGAGGGGGATTATGAAATAAGAGATGTATTGGTTACTCCACTTGGACTTGTGATTTCTGGTCGTTTTGACGGAGGAAATATTCTGTTATTCAATGAAAATCAATGGGTTTCGTTAGGTCAAGGTTTGATCGGTGCCGTAAGTGATATTGTGTGGTTTGAAGGCAAACTTCATGTGTGTGGTGAGTTTACTAATTCTGGTATTATTGATCTTAGAAGGATTGCAAGCTGGAATGGCACAGAATGGGAGCAATTAGGAGCAGGTTTAAATAATGCTGCTAAGGAAATGGCAATTTTTGAAGATGAATTGTATGTAGTTGGAGACTTTGTAAATTCAGGAGAAGTTGAGCTTCATCACATAGGGAAATGGGATGGTCAAGACTGGTCCGCTGTAGTACAAGGTTTCGATGACAATGCCAACTGTCTAGAGATTTATGATGGAAACCTAGTGGTGGGCGGTAGGTTTGCTGGAAATTCTTCACAAACAGAACTTTATAGTCAGTTAGTAACACTTGAAGAGGATGATTTTGTATCCATTGCTGATGGGAATCTTGAGGTGAACGAAATAGGCTACCTCAGTACTTTAGAAGAACAATTGTTTTTTTCAGAAGGACGTAATGAGTTTGATGAGTTTACTGAAGGTAAAGGCTTTGTCACCAATAATGGAGAAGTTTCAGATTTGTTTTCATCTCATTCTGTAGGAGAATTGTTTGATTATGAGGGGAATGTAATTGCTAATTCTCTTGTGATTTCTGAAGAGTCATTTGAACAGGATTTTTATCAATTAAGTCCATTGGGAAGGTTAATGAAGGATGGACTTTATGCTGAAGAATTCAAAACAACGAGATTTCAAACTGATGTTTCATGCTCGGCAACGAACTTTCATAGTATGAATGATAGAGGTGGAGCAGGGTTTAAAATTGTTGATGGAATAGTAAACGATGACAGTCCGGGAACCATTTTTTCAATGTGTCCATGGATAGGTGGGTCTACGCCAGATGGTCAGCTACATATGAATAGACAAACGTTTCAATATTTTGATTTAGGGGGAGAGTATTTCAATTTTGGTCCGAAGAGCGATCTGTACGATAATGATTACGTGGAGCGCTATTTCAGAGTTTGGAAAATTACCGCTGAAGAGATTTTGATCCATCAGACTCATTATTTAGAAAGTGATTATGAAATGGATGAGACGATTAAAAACTGGCCTGGGAATGGAAGAGACGAACACAATGAAAGCTTCCATTTAGCTCCCTTTGTTGATGTGGACGAAAATGGATTGTATGAACCACAATTGGGTGATTATCCATTCATCAAAGGTGACTTGGCTGTGTGGTATGTATTGAATACTTCTCGAACCAATAATCCGATAGCGAAATCGGATCTGGAGATAGCAGTGATGTTTTACGCCTTTATAGATCAGGGAGAAGATCTAAACAACACTGTTCAAGTGAGTTATAAGCTTCTTAATAAATCCAATCAGTCATATGGTCAGATGAGATTCGGAGTGTGGTCAGACTTAGATATAGGAAACAATAGTGATGACTATATTGGGTGCCACCCAGAGCAAAATTTATTCTATGGATACAATGGAGATGCCATTGATGAACCTAGTAGTAAAAGTAGTGGATATATATCCAATGTGCCAGCTCAAGCATTTATGTTTCTTAATCAGCCTATGAATAAGTTTCTTTATTACAATGCTTCTACATCTGCAAACGGAAATCCAGATACGGCTCTCGAGGCTTGGAACTATATGAATGGTATTTGGAAAAATGGAATTCCAATGACATATGGAGGTGATGGTTATGCATCAGGAAATGATCCGAATACTCTTGCAAACTTTATGTTTCCTTACAATCCTCCAGAAGGACAATTTCCATGGAATGAAATCACAGCAGGAAATGAGCCCGGTGATCGCCGTGGACTAGCATCGACTGATTTTTTCACTTTAGATTCAGGTGAGAGTGTGTGCATAGATATTGCGGCAGTCACAGTTTTCCCAGAAATGAATAATACTGAGAGCTATACCATCTTACCAACACTCTTTGATCGAGCACAAACAATTCAGGATATCTATGACAACCAATTATCTGGATGTGCCCCAGAAACATTCTCGGTTACGTTAAGAGATTTAGATCAACAACTTGGAAAAATTGAAATCTATCCAAACCCAACAGTCAATGCTATCCAAATTGAAGGAATACAGGATAAAATGGTTTCTGTGGAGATTTTTGACCTTAGTGGTAGAGCGGTCGTTACCCAAACCTTAAAAGCAGGGGAGAGAAGCTTATCAGTGTCTCATCTGGTAAAAGGTCTATATACAGTGCGTATTTTAGAGAATGATAAGGTTCTGTTTTGGCAGAAGATAATTAAAAGATAATCGAGAGAATAGAGCTGATCATTACTTAGTGGTCAGCTCATTTATCAATCTATACGTAAGAATAAGGAGTGAGTAGCTGGATATTTAAAAATGTCTAGTTTCAGTTTCTAATCTTGAAGTATTTGATTGACCAATTGATCTTTTTTCTCTTGATCATTACCAAAAAGCCATCTAAGGATGTTGTCTTCCCAGATATCGTCTTTTTGTTTTGCTGAAATGACCTTTTTTTCCAACGCTAGGTCTAATATTTTTCCTGGATAAGAAGATTGTGGTTTACTTTCCATTTCTCCTAGAGGATATGGATCATCTAATCCCATAATTACCTGATCACTACCCTGGCGGTTGATCATTAACTTTAAAGACTCCGTATCATGTACCAGAGTATCAAAATAGATGTTTGGATGCCCTACGGCTTTTCTAGGGTGCACCATGCCTTCAAATAAATCAGGACGACCATCAAACCCTTGTATTCTCCTTCCTAAGTTCATTTGAGCCAACTGTCCACCATGAGCAAAACACATACGCATATTAGGGTACTTCTCTTGCATCCCTTTCAAAGTGTAAAAATGATACGCATCTCCACATTGAGCCAGCATCCAAACCAAGTGAAAACGCCAGGCGACATTCTCCAGTTTAATCATCTTATCTCCATCATATGGGTGAACCTCTACTGCCAAATTGTATTTATTAGCTAGTTCAAAGATGGGCTCAGTTTCTTTATCGAAAATGCAACGCCACTGTCCTATAGAATCCATAAAGTGTGTGGGAAGACATAATAATCTAAGTCCAAGTTCTTCTACGCATCGTTCCATTTCCCATAGTGCTCCTTGTACAAATCCTGGGTGAACCACGAATCCACACGAAAACTTTGATGGATTATCATGTTGAACCTTAGCATTGAAATCGTTTTGAAACCGAAGCACTTTTTTCATCTCTTCCAGTCTCAGGCCATTTCCATAGAGTTGAGATAAATTCAAAACCACCGCATGATCGAGTTCATTTTTCTCCATCCATTCTAATTTCTCATCGAGAAAAAAGCTCGAATGTGTCACAGGACGTTTCCACCCCTTCTGAAGCATATACTTACGCTCATCATCCACCCAAAAAATCTCCTTTTCCTTCATAAAAGCTGGAATTTGCTCTGGGTAAGGAAGTAGGTGTGAGTGACCGTTTATTCTGAGTTTTCGTGACATTCTATACTAATTTTTTATAAGCCTGATAGGCCATTAATCCAGCACCTATTTCGAGTGCAGATTCGTCAATGTTAAAAGTTGAATTATGCACTCCAGCACTATTGGTCCCATCTGAAGAAGCGGTTCCTAAGCGGTAAAAGCAAGCAGGCATTACTTGAGAGTAATATGCAAAGTCTTCTGCCGTCATTCTCATCGATAAATCGACAACGTTTTCATTTCCCAAATACTCCTGTGCAGTTGCTATGGCCATGTGAGTTAATTCGGGATCATTTTCCAAATAGGGATATCCCACTTGAATATCAACTTCAGCCGATCCTCCATTTGCTTCAGCCATTTCAGTACAAATTTTCCTGATTAAATCATGGGCCTTTGCTCTCCAGGGTTCGTCTAGTGTTCTAAACGTCCCTTCCATCTTAACTTCATTTGGAATGACATTGGTAGCGCCTTCAGCAATTATTTTTCCAATGCTTAAAACAGAAGGAGTGATTGGATTAGAATTCCTGCTTGTAATGCGTTGCAATGCACAAATAATTTCTGCTGAGATGACCACTGGGTCTATGGTTTGATGAGGCATTGCTCCATGTCCTCCTTTCCCTTTAATGGTGATGTAAAGCTCGTCACAACTCGCCATGTACATACCTGCTTTAAAGCCGACTTTTCCGACTTCAAGTTCGGGAAATACATGCTGCCCAAAAATAGCCTTAGGAAGCGTTTCTCCAAAAGCTTTTTCTTTGAGAACAAGACTGGCCCCACCTGGAAGTCTTTCTTCACCTGGTTGGAAAATAATGTCTACACGTCCATTGAGAGCATCTTTGATATTATGAAGGATGATAGCTGCCCCTAGTGCACATGTGGAGTGAACATCGTGTCCGCATGCATGCATGACGCCACTGTTTTTGGAAGCGTAATCTGCTCCTGTATCTTCGTGGATAGGCAGTGCGTCTAAGTCAGCTCTCAGTGCTATTCTGTTTTCTTTTTCGGGATTGATAGAGGCCAAAATTCCAGTTCCTGCAATCCCCTTTTGATGCTCGATTCCATGTTTTTCTAAAATGGACGAAATGAATTTTGCCGTTTCATATTCCTGAAAACTCAACTCCGGATGGGCATGAATATGTCTCCTTATCTGCAGAAGAGTTGGCCCAAGTTCCTTGACGCTATTTTTAATTCGATCCTTCAAATTTCAGGAGCATTTAATTGAGAGTACCCTTTAATGATCATTCGAATTGAGGTGTACAACATAATGAGTCCAAATATCAGCTTCACTTTAGCTTCAGGTAATTTTAATGCCCATTTCGAGCCTAAATATGCACCTATGATGAACGCAATTGCTATAACCATAGCGAAAGGAATATCGACATTTCCAGTTTTGTAATAGTTCATAAATGCAAGAATACCGATAGGGGGGAGCATTAGCGTAAGACTAGTTCCTTGCGCTTGAAACTGAGTAAGCCCTAAGAAGTAAATAAGACAAGGAACAATTACAATTCCGCCACCAACACCCACAAAACCACTAAGAATTCCAGCAGTGAGACCTATAGCCACTAAGATTAAAATGACACTAAAATCCATTTTGATTTTCATTTGCCATCAAAGGTAGTCCATTGGCAGACTATGAGGAAAAGAAGCCGAGTGAGTTTTTTAAAAGTCGAGGTTTAAAGATAGGTGAAGTACGCCATCCAGAATTTGTCCGTCGTCAACTCCCCAGCCATAATCGGCTCTAATAAAGTAGCCAAGAATTTTGGCTCTAGCTCCAAATCCGTAGCTCCAAATAATTGGTTCTCTATTATTTTTTACAGTTACGGAAACTGGATTTCCTTGAGAATTAATTTCGTTAAACTCGTTTTCTTGGCTATATGGATTAGGACCATTCCAGGCAGAACCTACATCTGAGAACAGTGTAAACTGGAAGCTCTTAGTAAATTCAGAATTCAATGGCTTCTTACTAAAGAATTGGAACACAGGCCACCGGAGTTCACTGTTTATTACTGCAAAGTTATTTCCACTTCTACTGTTCTGCCAAAAACCACGCATGGGGGCTGAATGACTTAAGTAGTAATAATTTTGATTTGATGAAGCACCACCGTCTCCTTGTTTTGGTAGAAGTTCACTATCTACACCACCCAATCGATTTAACAAAGTTCGCCCACCAAAAGAAGTACTCCCTGCCCCACGAAAAGCAAAGGTGAGATTTCTGTATATGTGTTCGTAATGTCTAAAATCAAAACCGATAACTTTAAAATCACTGTTATCCTCAGTTGGGGATCTATAGTACTCCGCAAAGGCTTTGTATCGAGTTCCTTCTAAAATATTCAGTCCTTTTTGTCTTGTATTATCAAATATATAAGCCAGTCTTAGACCACCTAAAAAATCTTTTTTTACTGGCACTCTGACATCATTAATGGCGATGGCCAATACTGTAAGGTTATCCATAGTTCCAATAAGGGTTCCGCGGAGACTTCTTACTTCATCTATTGCATAGTTAAGTTTGTAAGTGGCTAAAAGTGTTTTAGATTGAACTACTCTTACCGTACCCCCCCCAACATCTTGCGTTGTTCTTCGGGAAAAGTATTGACCAGAATATTCTTTATCTATTCTCTTTCTAAGGTCTTTATAAAACATTCCAGCCTCAATCCCAGCGCGGCTAACATTCATTCGTACAATCCCCTTTAGCTTATGATCCTCAAAAAGATCTGAAACTTTAGCCATTCCGCCAATACCGCTACCTTGGTTCAAAGAAGCATTTGGCGAGATGGTCTGATACATCTGAAAGCCTAAACTGTTATCTATCTGAGTCGTGACTTCATCAATTACAAAATTCAGTCTGTAATTTCTTGACTTAGGCAATTGAAAGTCTTTCTCTATCGTGACAGTAGAATCTGGGTTCTCTACCATATCTTGAATTCGAACGATCTCCCTTTCTATGTCTTCTGATCCAATTCGTTCATCTTCGAATTGGTAGTTGTAAGGATCAATTTCTTTTTCCTGAGCATCAATAGGAACTACAGCGAAGCTTTCAGCGTCTATGCTCGGAAGATCCTTTGAAGGTGTAGTATCATTTTTCTCAGAAGTCTCAATACCTCCAGACTCATCCAATTTACCCCAATTGTACTGATATCGTCCATCTTTATAGAAAGAGTACCCGAACGTATTTTCTATAGAATTCACCTGATAGTCATCAAGTTGTAGGGCATAGTTACTTAGTAAAGTCTCTCTGGTAAAGTATCGGTAATGTATTGTCGTATCAATTCTACTGATAGCGCTATCTACTGAAGCTGCAAATTGATTTTTAAAATTGTTTCTGTAAGATAGGTAGCTATAATACTTGTCCGATAAAGCTTTAGGCTGTTCTTCATCTATTTCGGGAGTTCTAGTGATTTGTTCGAGTGTGGGTTCATCATCTGGATATAGAATATAGATGTCTTTAATATTCGAGTAAACACCAAGTGGCACTTTTTTTCTAAGAGTATCGTCAGGTCTATTGCTTGCAAAAAGAATCGCTTCTGAATTTGGCAGAAAGCTTGGGTTTAGATCGTCATATACATCATTAGTAATTCTGGTTTGATTGTTCCCAATGACATAGTACATGTATAGATCAGTTTGTCCTTGAGCTACGCCAGAGAAAACGATTTTTTTTCCATCATCTGAATAGCTGAGGTCAATCACTTTGTCTATCCTGAATAGTTCTTTGGCTGCAGTCTTATTTGCGGAAAGAGTGTAGTTATTCAAATAGACTCTCCCTCTTCTTTCGGTAATGAAGGTAAGGACATCCCCATTTGGATGCCAAGTTGTATTCGGGTAGGATAGATCCTGTATTCGATCAATTTTATGCTGCTTCTTAATGATGCGTTTAAGTTTACCAGAAGAGATGTGATAAAGCCATACCTTATATTGGCCCAACTCGTGCGTAACGAAACTGATGTACTCACCGTTTGGACTTTGATTGAATTGGCTATAGGTATATTTTTTTTTGTACTTGACAGGAATGGCTCCAAGGTATTTGCTGAATCTTTTATCCAGCTTTCTCCATTTTTTGCCTTTATAGCCTAGCGTTTCCCAGTTCTCAATTAAGAGGTCAATTTTTTTGAAGGATTTAGAGTTCTTATTACCCTTGAATGAGTCGAACTTTTTTTGCGCCTCTGCTTTTTTAATGATGTCTTTTTTCTCCCATTCCTTGAACTTTTCTATTTGAGCTTTGTCGTAAAGTCGATTAATCTCTAGCGTCGGGTATTTCTGTTGCTCTTTTTGGAAGCGCTTGTTCCAGTATTCGGTGAATTCATCAGAAATTGTAAAAAGGTCCTGACCTAAAACAAATAGAAATCCGTCTTCGATATTTCTACTGATTTTTGTCATGTATAATATGTTGGGAATCACATTTTCACCGTATACATCAGCGATGTATTTCCACATAGCATGTCCAGCATATTTTACCTGAACCCCCTGCAGGTTGTTGAATGATTCGTACAATCCTGTGTTGATACCGTCTCTAATGAATTGATCAGCTTCAGAGTTCCATTCAGAGCCACAATAACTCACCAAACCCTCTTTGTACCATTCTGGAATGGTTAAAAAAGTAGAACTTCTAAGAACATCTTTCCAATTTCCCCCTAGCATCATTTGATTGAAAAGAACACGGGCTAAACCTTCTCTAATTTGTTGGGCAAAATTTCCATGATCACCATCAAAATAGACGAACAATTTGGAACCTACAATTTCAGTGGTACCACCAATATTGTCTTGTCCATCGTCAGGAATTCCCACATTACTTTGTCTATAATCTGTTTGGGTATTGTACACAATGATTTGTACGCGCTCTTGCATCGTATAATCAAACAAACGTTGTACTTCCAAGAGAGAAATTCTTGCAGATTGCACCGTGAATTCAGCCAAATCTTTTCCACCATTATAGAAATATACATCTAGCTCCTCGGCAGGATAATATAACCAGTCGAAGGTCTTGTATTGAACCCTGTTTTTGCCAAATTCCTGTTGAGAACCATTATAGAATTGTGCTGATGCTAATTGAAATGATAGTAACCCTAAGAATACTGGTATAAAACGATATATGATGTTAAACTGAAATTTCATCATGCGGAGTGTAAATATAACTGTTACGCCCTGATTTTGTTGTAATAATAATATACAAATTGTATAACTTCATTCCCTCATTTTAAGACATGGAAATAGTAAAATTCACTTTTGGTCCTTTTTCAGAAAACTCATACGTGTTAGTGGATTCAGAGAGCAAAGAATGCATTGTTGTAGATCCAGGAATGTATGATTCCGCAGAGAGACTTGCATTTTCTGAGTATATAACAGAAAGAAAGCTGATTCCTAAGTTGCTATTGAATACCCATTGCCATATTGATCATGTCATGGGGAATAAATTTATAAATGATACTTACGGTTTATTTCCGCAGATACATGAGAAGGCAGAACAAATGCTGGAAAGAGCAGGAATGGCAGCTTCTATGTATGGCTTGAATTACGATCCTTCTCCCAAAGGGGAGAAGACACTGGTTCATGAGGAGATTTTAAATTTTCGAGAGCATCAGTTGAAGATTCTTTTTACTCCCGGACATGCCCCTGGACATGTGGTACTTTTTAATGCAAAAGACAATT
Source organism: Flavobacteriales bacterium (assembly GCA_965224545.1). GTDB lineage: Bacteria > Bacteroidota > Bacteroidia > Flavobacteriales_D > Sanyastnellaceae > ASP10-05a. The sequence continues at coordinate 1,154,033 of CBDCZM010000002.1, forward strand.
ATCTCATTGGAGGAGATGTATTATTCAAAGGAAGCGTAGGTCGTGTAGATTTACCTGGAAGTAATTCATATGATTTAATAAAAAGTATTCAAGAAGTGGTTTATCGACTTCCTGACGAAACTTTGGTTTATGCTGGTCATGGCCCAGAAACGACTATTGGAGAAGAAAAGGTGTCCAATGCATACGTTCGCGAAAGTGACTCAAGCCTTAGTTAAGCTGAAGGTAAAAGTAGATCCTTTTCCTTGTATGCTTCGAACAGAGATATCATGCCCGTGAGCTTCAATGATATGTTTAGCGATGGCTAATCCAAGTCCTGTTCCCCCAATATGACGACTTCGACTTTTGTCCACTCTATAAAATCGTTCAAACAACCTTGGAAGGTGCCTCTCAGCTATACCGACGCCATCATCCTTCACTTCAATAAGAATATTGTCATCCATGTCATAAAAGCGAACTTCTATATAACCATCTTCATTTCCATACTTAATCGAGTTAACCACAAGGTTTGTAATAACTTGAGTAATTTTATCTCTATCCGCAATGACAAATTCCGGCTTTTGATTCGGAGATTTTAGTCTAAGCTCAATCCGCTGTCCTTCAGCAGAAGATTCTTGGAGTTCAAAAACTTCTTTAGTTAGGGCTACTATATCAAATTCCAGTGATTCCAAAGGAAGAACACCTTCTTCCAAACTACTGATTGAATCCAGGTCCTCTAGCAAAGACGTCATCCTGTCAACACTTTTGGCTGCTTTTTTGAGAAATACTTCATTATGCTCCGGATCATCGAGAGCCCCATCTAATAACGTAAGAATATATCCTTGAATATTGAAAACAGGAGTCTTGAGTTCGTGAGATAAGTTTCCGATGAATTCTTTTCTGAAGTTTTCTTGATTCTGAAGTTGCTCTATTTTCCCCAATTTATCTTTAGACCAAGCTTGAACATCTTTGTTGACTTCTTCTAAGAGATCGTCTTGCATTTGAATTTCAATCTGACCGTTTGTTCCGCCTCGTTTAAAATTGTTAATCGTTTTATAAATAAGCTTCACTTTAGACAAAAGAAACTTTTCTAAAGAAAAACTAGCTGAGAGATATGAAATGATGAGTACCACAAGAAAAAGTACTACAGCCTTATATAAACGAGGAAGATCGCTGAGATATGATAAGAGTAAATAGACCACAACACTAAGAACTGCTATAAGAAGCGCTATCCTAAATGCTATGGCTTTTGGGCTTTTTCCTAACATTAATTGAGTCAGTGTTGGAATTTGTAGCCAACACCTTTTACGGTTTGAAAATGCTCACTACCAAGTTTTTCCCTTAATTTTCTGATATGTACATCGATAGTTCGATCCCCGACGACCACATCGTTTCCCCAAACAGAAGATAAAATTGTTTGTCTAGTAAATACTTTTCCAGGCTGAGAAAGTAAAAGGCTAAAGAGTTCAAATTCTTTTTTAGGAAGATTAAGTTCTTCTCCGTCCTTTACTACGACATACTTATCCTGATTAATATAAATACCTTCAGGTGATTCTTCATGTACTTCTACAATTCCTCTCCGCAGCAGCGCTTTAATCCTACTTAGAAGTACCTTAGGTTTTACTGGCTTTGTGATATAATCATCGGCCCCCGCATCAAAACCAGCAATCTGACTATAATCCTCACCTCTAGCAGTAAGCATAGCAATAATGACATCTTTGTGTTTTGGATTTTTTCTCAGCGCCTCACAGGTTTCCATTCCATCCATAACTGGCATCATTACATCCAAGATGACTAAATCAGGTTTTATTTCGTTTGCCTTTTTAATGGCATCTCTCCCATTTAAAGCAGTGTAAACTTCGTAGCCTTCTTTAATTAAATTATACTCTATTAGATCCACGATATCTTGTTCGTCGTCTACTAGAAGGATTTTTTCTCCTGACATTTTGCTTTTCAACTTGTCTTGCAAAATTCGTGCTCTTAGGTTAAGAAATTGTTAATTCAACTTTATCGCAATACCAAAGCTAATAACTGAAATCACTGATATTTGGTCATGTCAGGATTTGTTTCCAACAATTTTAATCGCTAAAAACGGAGTTGCTCATAAAACAGATCTCTTCTTCAAAACTAAAAAAAGAAAAATCACCCTCTTCTAAAAACAAGTAACGGACATTCGGTTCATCCAAAACATCCTGTGGAAAACCCAGAAAATAATACGGAAGTCATTGTTTACTTCCGTAAAATCTTCCTCTGACCACCTTAAAGTTACGTATAGCAAAAGAAAAACTCTCTATTACAGGTGACCTTTCCCTTTAGAAGCACGCTTTTATTCAACTTGTATATTTCCCATGTTTCAAAATGAGCTTATTGATGTTTCCCAAATCCCATCAACAACTCTGATAAAGACATATCAAGCCCTTTAGCAATCTTAGAAAGATAAAAAAGACTTGGTGAGAATTTGCCCATTTCCAATGAGTGAATATTAGAACGATCTAAAAAACATCTTCTGGCAAGCTCCGCTCCTGATAGTCCTTGAGCTTCTCTCATCTTACGGACATGCTTCCCAATAGCTATTTGAAACTCGTGCTTTTCTTCCATTACCATTCAGATACTATTTAGAATGGCAATTTCCTTTAGCATATACTATTATGCGTCATATTACAGAACAACACATTTTGTTGTTCTGTAGAGCTACTTTTCTTACTTTTGGATTTTACAAATAAATAGTTGACTCACAATCAAGCTGTCAAATGAAAAAAAACACTAAAAAAAGAAACAATGTAGGAAAATTCCTACAAAGGAAAATACAGCAATCACCTGAAAAACAGCTAAATTGCATATACAACAAATCAATCAATTTAACCGATGAATAGTGTTTTTATGACGACAAACAATGCAACCCTTTGTTTTAGGTACTGTATTTATATATACACGCATTAAACCTTATTCAAATGAAAGTCATTCCCCTATACCCCGATTCTCCTACTTCTAGAAATGAGGAGACGGAACAACCTTTAAGAACCCAAATATTTACAAATCATAAATTTAACCACATGAAAAGCTTATTAATTACAATCGTGGCTCTAGCCATGACTTTTTCTTTGTATTCACAAACAGTGTATACCCTCAATGGAAAATTAGGGGTAGGACGTGTACCAGAGGCGAAATTAGATGTAGATGGAGACGCAATAATCAGAGGTGACCTCTTTGCTCTCGGGAATACTACGCTTCAATTGAGTACTGTTGTTGGTCAGGACCTCTACTTACCTAATCTATCTCCAGTTACTACTGGAGACATCATCCTCAGAGGTGGAGATGGAAGAATTAGAGTGGCGTATCCTAAAGACTTTCATAACTTAATTCAACCAAAACATTTTGATTGCAGTGGTTCACTTAATTCATATTGGCAAGAACGTCCTGGAATTTTAAATACTCAATGTTTAGAAACAAACGTGGGAATTGGAACCGACTCTCCTCAGCATAGACTGGATGTAGATGGAGACGCGAATATTACAGACAATCTACACATAGGTAGTGGTACTGTGGATAATAGCTATAAACTTCATGTATCAAGTGGTAACTCTGGTGGTATTAGAATCGAAGGAAATACAAACACAGGTGTAACCCGAAATGCACTTGCTTACTCAGACAATGGTACTTTACGATATCAGCTATACTCTACTGGAACTATTGAAACGAAATTGTCTGAAGATGCGTGGGGTGCTTTGTACATTAAAAACTATTTAGGTGACGATATTTTTAGAGTAAATGAGCGAGGGGGAGTTACCTGTTCTAAGGTAACCGTACACATGGTTCCATTTCCAGACTATGTCTTTGAGAAAGATTATAAGTTAATGCCCTTGAAAGAGCTTGAACAATACATTCAAAGAAACAAGCATTTACCGAATATGCCATCTTCTACAGAAGTTGCTAAAAATGGCGCAGATTTAGGTGAAATCAATAGGGTGCTTGTAGAGAAAGTTGAGGAATTAACACTGTATATTCTTGACCTTGAAAAGCGAATGAATACCTTAGAGAAGGTCTCTGTAAACAAATAGTCATTCTTAAAAACTAATAGTATGAAAGTATATACAAGAATGCTAGTGCTCGGACTGCTTACCCTATGTGGAAGCGTCCTGTACGGACAGAATTTACAGCCTCAACCAATCCCAATAGTTGATATCCACGACAGTCATTTTTCTGATGGATATAGGACTGTTACGGCATATAATGAGATGAAAATTCGTTCTCTTGACCCTTGGGGAGAACCAACAGAAATGACAGCAAGTGATTATCTTGGCTTTAAGGCTGGTGAACAGATAATAATGTATCCTCATTCAAAGCTAGAAGCTTTCGGAGACGGAACGGTAGAATTAATTATTGAAGAAAACAACATCGATGCGGCGTGGTTTGCTCCTGTTGAGAACGTAGGCGTTGTTGGTAAATACGAAAAGCTGGAATTAGGTTTTAATGTTGAGCAGTATGAAGATGAAATAGACAATTTTAAAGCAGGAATGGGTAATACAATTAATCCCTTTGACCCAGAGGAAATAGATTGCTACATGATTTTCACGCGTCCAGATGGAACAACAAAAAGAGTCAATGCTTTTTACTATGACCAATACAAGCCCGCTGATGATGCCAATTGGATTGAAGATCCAACCGATTTCCCTTGGAGAGTAAGGTTTGCACCTGACCAAGTAGGTGTCTGGTCATCTAAGTTTTATGTCAAACGAAATGGGATTCAAATAGAAACCAAAAGCATACATTTTAATTGTCAGGGTTCTGATAAAAAAGGATATATCCAAACTAACGGCAGGTATTTACAATATGCTGATAGTGGCGAAGACTTCTTTGCTATTGGACATAATATGTATTCAGCTTCTTTAGGAACTTCTACACCTAAAAAGTATGGATATTACAAAGACGCCTTTCATGAATTGGCCGATGTGGGAGGAACCTTTGCTCGAATTGAGCTTGGTGTTCAAAATGCTCTGCCATATTACAGAAGACAGAAAGATTTAAATGATGTACTGCCCCAACACGATAACTATTTTATAAAAATGGATGAAATGTGGGCTTATGATGAAGTCATTGATATTTGCCATGTAAGAGAAATCTATTTTACTATGTTCAGACACCATGTAGAGATACAACTTGACGATAACTACAATTATATTTCTTGGGGGGATAATCCTTACAATACAGCTTACAACCTTCAAGATCGAATCAAGTTCTTTAAAAACCCTGATGTTTTACGATGGCAGAACAATTGTTTGCGATACATTTTCGCTCGTTGGGGATATACTCCAAGCTTTGCTTTCTATGGTCATTCAGAGATCAATGGCTGGGCAGAGAATACCACCACCCATTGCGAAGAGTTAAATGAAGTCATAGAAGGTGGAATCGAATCTACTGGATATCCTGAACTACAATTTTATCAAGATATTTTATACAGCATAGACCCATTGGAACATGATTGTGATAACGCAGAAGAGATTAACACAAAAGCAGTGTTTTATTGGTTTCAATGTAAAAAACACTTCATTGAAAATGTACTTGGTAAACATCGAATGATGTTTACCAATTCTTATGCAGATTCACCAGAACAAATAGAGTTTGAAAAAAGGAACGTTATGTTTTTTACCACTGATGATATGATTTCCTTTCATAACTATAGCGGAATGGATAGAAAGGACGCGCAGTACAAATCGAGATTTGAGGGTTATGATGCCGCCTTGAATAAGAATTGGGCAAATGTAAGTGGTCATAACAAGCCAGTTATAATGGAAGAAACAGGACTACCAATTGCAGGCTGTCAACCTTCTCAACAAGCTGATGGAGACTGTGATGTAATAAACTTCAATCAATATGAGAGAGTCATGTGTTGTACTGACGTAGATTTTCATAATACCATTTGGGCAACGAGCATGATGGGAGGGGCTGGTACCGCTATGGACTACTTTTGGCCTCAAATTCAAGGTTTTGGACAGGTGGACAATTATTCCGCACTGGCTTCCTTTTTTGAGGGAGAAGAGCTTTCAAGCATGGATTATACACCCAAAAGATGGAGAGATAATAGTGGTGACGGAAAATTTAATAATGTCTTATGGGATACTGATGTTGAAAGCTACTACCTCGTAAGTGATAACAAAGAAAGAGCCTTGGGCTGGGTACACAATGCTTCACACTATTGGAGAAACTACACACATTTGCCCTGTATGCAAGAGATAATTGCCCCAGGAGCTGTTCTTAGTGAAGTCTGTGAACGAGCCGATTATGCAGATGTAGTCACTTATCCATTAGAGTTTGATTTTAGCAAATTAGAGCTAATGGATAAGCACACAAACAACGGAGCTGATTGGTACGGTCAGCCAATAAAAATAGGAGGATTTAAAACAAGTGTTTTTCCTATTAGTATGAAGAAATATAAAATTAAGTTCTTTAATACAAGAACTGGAGGTGACGTCTTGATACATGAAGACTTTTCAAATGTTCTTGGACAGCTAGAATTAGAATTTCCTGAAATGAATTTGGAAAATCCTGACTATTCATACAAGATTGAATTTCTTGGAACTGAGAATGTTATATTCTCCCTCAGTCCAGAAGAAATAGACGACCGCTTTGGAGAAGAAGGAAGTGAAAAACGTAATTTCTATATGGGAGTAGAGAAGTCTGAAAATGTGTTAACCAAGAGCGTGAGTATACAACCAAACCCCGCTACAGATAATGTCACGGTCTCAAGTACGTTTGATATACAGAAAGTAACTATCCTAAACGACTTAGGAAAAGAACTCACAACACTATCAAACCTTCGAACTAAGGTTATAGAGATAGATATTTCTACCTTTACCGCAGGAGTACTTATGGTTATAATCGAAACACAGGAAGGAACCATCACACACAAGGTGGTCAAGTACAATTAAAACTAGACAGAATGAAACAATTACTTTTATTTGGGATAATGCTGGTTAACCTTAATTCTTGGGCTCAGGATTCAGAAAAACCATTTTCTTTTCATACTAGTCTGGGTATCGAAAAGAGTATATACAGCATCAGGAGTGTAGTTGAAAACAAGGATTTTTATGATAGACCTTTTCATGAATACAATTCTGTTTATAATAGATTGGGAGGAGATGTTGGTTTAGAATACAAAAAAATGATTCGTCTCGACATTGGAACTAGTGTATCGGATATTAAAAATGAATATTGGCGACGATTCTTTCATTATGCCCATTTATACGGTATTAAAAACCTTGATGATAAAATTTCATTGAGTCTAGGTTTTTCATACGAAAGGTATGCGGAATTAGACGCACGTACAGCACAATTAAGCACCGTTGTCATTTTTCAGCATGGCTTTGGTTTAATGGGTGGTTTTAAGTATAGAAATGCAAAACTAAAGCTAATCTATAACAGCAGGTATTTGCGCAATGGTATTGATGCTATCGGCTCTTTTGCTTTTGCAAAAAGTCGCTTTGCAATTGCTTTAAGTTACGATATTCTAAACTTTCCAAGCACTAGAAAGAAATGATGGTTAGATGGTATATTGTACTTATTCTAACTCTTTTAAGTATTTCAAACGGCGTAGCACAAACCAGTGCTAGGCCGTTTTTAGATTCGACTTTTACAAAACAAAGAGCTATACATATTCAAGCAAATGCTGGATTCTTACTCGGACGCTTTACCATTCATGATGTCGATAGATATTCGTCAAATCGAACTTGTGAAGAGGAGAATTTCATTTCTCCACTACCGTTTTTAAATATCTATGCAGACTATAAAAGATTCGGATTAAAGTTTGAACAGATGACGGCAGTTCCTGTTTTTGGTTTATCATATCGCTTACACAAAGAAGCCGAAGAGAGAAACCTTCATCTTGAATTTCAACTTACAGTCGCCTCCTTCTTTTATCAAGACTTCTTTAAATCAAAGGTTGGTCGTGGGCTTGGTTTAAGATATAGCTTACCCAATTGGACATACGGCATATCATATACCATATACAAGACACCCTTTGAATATTGTAATGGGCCTCACCAAAATCTAGCCTCCTATCAAATTCGTGCTAATTTTTCTAGGAGGATATTCAAGTCAAAAAAGGTGGTCAAGTACAATTAAAACTAGACAAGATGAAACGATTACTTTTATTTGGGATAGTGTTAGTTCACTTACAGGGTTTTACACAGGATACTGAGAAACCAATTACTTTTCATACGAATGTTGGAATTGATATTGGTAGATATCGGTTTAAAACGATTATAGAAGGTGAAAATGATAACGGAACCTTTCCCTATGATTATGATTCGTTTTATCGAAGACTGTCGGGAGGGGTGGGACTTACTTTTAAGAAGATAGTAAGGCTTGATATTGGCACAAGTGTTTCTGGTATTAGCTCTACTTTACCAACTCGTTTTTTTGGTTACTCTCGTTTGTCTGCTGTAAAAAATGTCACTGATGAAGTAACTCTTCATTTTGGTATTTCCCACGAGTTATTCTATGGTTTTGACAATCTTCCCCCACAAAACATTGAATATATCTATCAAAATGGTATTGGACTTAATGCAGGAATTAGTTATAAAAATGCTAGGATAACTTTAGAGTACGTCAAATACCCACACAAAGGAGTAGAACCAGATGGTATGTATGATTTTGCAGTAGACAAACTTGGAGTACGCCTCAGCTATGATATTCTAAACTTTCCAAGAACGAGAAAGAAATGATGGTTAGATGGTATATTGTACTTATTCTAACTCTTTTAAGTATTTCAAATGGCACAACACAAACTAGTGTTGTGCCATTTTTATTGGATTCTACTCAAACAAAAGAACGAAATATTCAGTTGCAAGTTAATGCGGGGCTTATGCTTGTATGGTTTAGCGCTCATAAATATCAGAGCTTTGTAGCAAATCCATATTGTAAAGAGAGTCACTTCATCTCTCCACTACCATTTTTAAACATTTACGGGAACTACAAGCGATTTGGATTAAAGTTTGAACAAGCAACTGCGGTTCCTCAATTCGGTCTATCGTATCGACTACACAAAGAGGAAGAAAAGAGAAATCTTTATGCCGAAATTAACTTTACCGTAGCATCCAATTTTTACAAAAACTTCTGGAACTCCAAAGTTGGACGCGGACTTGGTTTAAGATATAGTTTACCCAATTGGACATACGGTCTGTCGTACACCATATACAAGACACCCTTTGAATATTGCAATGGATTTCACTCAAATCTTACCTCTTATCAAATTCGTGCTAATTTTTCAAGGAGGATATTCAAGCCAAAAAGGACTTATGATTGAGGTTATTAAACTCTTCAAGTGTTTTACATGGGATTAAATATATGAAAGAGGCTGTCTGTTTTTGAGACAGTCCTCTGATGAACTCACCAACAAAACTGAAGGAGAAAAGAGTTCCAAAATCAGAGAGCAAGTGATGAAAACAAGAGAAGTACAAGAAAGCCGTTTTGCTGAAGACAAAGCACCTGATAATTATCGGGTTCATGCCAATAATCATAATTTCAGACTTCCTGTGCTCCCAATTGTGGATAGTAATCTCATCGACACCCAAAATTCAAGCAACTTGCGTCTTGTATAGCCCCTGCCGTTTCTTTTTAAGATGATCACCAATTACCTTTAGCTCTGTTGGATACTCTGTACTCCTTGGCAGTTCGGCCTTTAAAGTAACCTTAGACCATTTTGGAATTTGGGGCACATAAGGGTGATGTTAAAATTCCTCCTAGGTGTTAAGAAAGTATCACGACTAACATGCTGGATATTAATAAATTGAAAAGGGTGAGTCATATAATGACTCACCCTTTTACGTTTGAACTAACTACGATAATTACCGTTGATAAATAAATTCTTCGAATTCTCTGGCGGTACTACTGAAGGAAAAAGCATCGTAAACTTTCCAAATGTTTTCTTTGTCTATGACATTGCAGTAAGCAGACTTGGCTAACTCCAGTCGTATGCTGTCAAAATCAACAAGTCTGATTAGATCTTCTAGTTGAACAGATGTTACAAACTGATGTCTTAAAGCTTGTTTAGCTATTCGAAGCTGATCACTTGAAAAGCACGCATTATTTACTTCATTTATAAGCGCATCAAACTCATATCTCGTCATCGCGCAAGAACCACCATAGCCTGAGGTTTGTTCATACGAATATGGGATTACGGCATATGGGTCTTCGTAGATGTCGTGTTCAATTTGACCGTAACCGCTGTCGTTTTCTCCACATTCTCCACTGTCATATGGATTATCTGGCGCACAAGTGTTGTTTTTATACCTCAAGTTTTGAATATTTGTAATCCTTAGCCTTCTGTTTCTGTCCACTTTTGCTCGGACTCTAGAATTTGATGGTACGTCGATGAAACCATTATACAGAATAGCTCCTTTGCCTGATTTTCCATAGTTCATGTGACGAGAGAGTCTTTTGTCTCTTAAGATTCTCACACGTACTTTCCCAGGTCTTACGTTTTCCAAAGTAAAAGAACCGTTTGATTGATATCGCTCATGATTAATTTCGATTACAAATGGCTGATGGTCCCATGAGCTAATTGTAATTGTACTTCCATAGTTGGAATATGCAAATACTGGAGTAGTGAGCAACATAAATAACACTGCAATAGCAGCGAATCTTTTTCCCGAACTTATCTTCTGAAGATGAAGGCCGGCCATTTTGAATATATTTTCCATAATATCCTTCATTTAGTTTTCAATTCCTTTATGTAAGAGTTTTTCTCTTCTATTAAGAATCAAAGTTGTTTTACATGATGGTAGGTAGCCAAAGGTCGTGCCAGAGATTTATTTTCTTTAGTAATTTGAATGGATTTGGGTTCAAAGGAGCGGCTACTATGTCTGAATAAAAAGAGAAGTGTTGAGCTCACTTGGGTGTTAGCGATTAACAGTTAAGTCATTGATAAACAGATAAATTGGCGCAAGTGTTGACTTGAGGTGCGTTACAAGAGAAGAAACTCAATCCTTTAAATTACTTGCTTCACGGCACTAATAAGTGCTCTAAATCCAGACTGTCTTCTAAGTGTATTCGATCTAGCCAATATTCTATAGGAAGTATTGTATTTTAAAAAGATCGCTCCGCAAAAAACAATAGGAATGAAAAGGACCAGTGCCTGCCAAACGTTCAAATAAATCAGTAGAACAACAAGTACTAAACTCCAAAAAATGGGCATGAGAATAGCTCCTATTACGATCTTGGCCGTTGACGTAAAACACACATCTTTAACCATCTTTTGGCTCAAGGACTTTCCTAATAAATACGGAATGATTGTGCCAATGGTACCAATTAAATAAATAGGAATAAGAGCTAGTAGCTTCCGACTGAATTTTTTCCTCAGTTGATCATTGGCAGCGAGAACTAAAGCAGGCATATCGAAGGAGCTCTCTTCAATCTGCTGAATTTGGCTGTCAGAAAACTCACTCAATGTTTCTAAATGATTGATCAGTGTGTTTTCAAGTGTCTTGAACTCTAGAATAGAACTTTGTCTTTTAGAGAAAAGAATATGCCATTGCTGCGCTCTAAAGATGAATAGTTTTTTGGTATAATGCTCATCGTCATCAATGTGAATCATATTCTTCTCCAGCAGCTGGTTTAACCGAATGGTCATATTATTGAGGGTGCGAGCTCTATTTTTAGCGCCTAAATCTAGGTCTGTTGCCTTAATTTCTTCTTGTACACCAAAGTGCACAAATCCAGGATACCCAGAGTGCATGATATTGGTGAAATGAAGCCCCACTGGTTGAATGATTATTTTCTCACTCTTTCCTGCTTCAAAAAGATCAGCGATCAATCTAGCGGCTCCTTTCTTAAATGGTTTTAAGTTTTGATCTTTCTGATGAGTCCCTTCCGGAAACAAAGAGATGATTTGATTGTTCTCCAGCCTATTCAAACTTTCTCTGAAAGTGGGAGCATTGGATTCAATAATATTTACTCGATCATGCGGACGATAAACAGGAAGCATGTTCAGATTAAATAGTAACTTTTTGGCCCAAGGTTTCTTAAACACATCTGCTCTGGTAAGGAAGTTAAGTTGTTCTGGAGAAGAAATACAACATAACAAAGGGTCTATTAACGCATTTTGATGATTTGAAACGAGCAGTACAGGAGCATCAGTAGAAGATAGCTGATTGGAGTTTCTAATATGAAGGTTTCTGTAGAACAGTCTACAAGCCCAATTTACGAGGGGTTTGAAGATATAGTATAATACAGATTTTCTTCGCATAAGGTTTTTAAACTGATCCGCGAAGATAGTGAGTTTACCTCCTCATTTTAGAATCCCAAAGTTTATGACCGGTCTTTCCATCTGTACTGCCTTTACAATCTTCGGGCTTTCTCTTTGATAAAAACATAAACTTTATGCTAAAAATAATAGGCCTATAACCACTATCAAAGTACTTATAAGTGGATCTCCAGCCATCAAAAGGAACTACATTCAGTATAGGAATCTCTATACTAGGAAGTATGAATACCCCTTTCTCCGCTTTTATGCCAAATGAAAATTTGTAGTGAAGTTGAACTTCCAGTGGTTGAGGGGCAGTCTGTCTAACTGGAATACGAGGAGTTTCAGGCTGTTGATTTAAGGGAAATCTATAATCTCCATTAATTCCAAGCCCATTTTGGATAAAATTATAATCTGAAATTTGCCAGATATTACTGAAGTTAACGTAGACACTGGCGAAATTGTCTTTGAAAATAGATTCTGTAACTGTAGCATCGCAATCATCACATACAATTGACGATTTTTGTTTTCCAGCAAGCTTTTTATAGGCAATGCCATAATCTAGGTGATTCAGAAAATAAAATTTGTCAAACAGATGGTGTCTTCCCACTTCAGCGTAAAGTCCAATTTTTCCTGAAGCCTGAAGCTCTAAAGTCTCATTTGTCTGCTCATCTTGGATTTGTCTTTTCCCCTTGGAAGGAATCATATAGGTAATTCCTGGGGCAAAATGCCACCCGGAGGGCTTCATCCCTCGGTCATCCAGATTGTAAAGAGGGCGCATTTGTTTTTGCGCCACTACAGCTCCAGACAATAACAGTGATATAATAAGTAGTTGAATCCTCATACGTACTAAATTAAACGAGAGTGAAGTTAATTTGTTTTAAATATAGAATATGCATTGTGATGTAGAAATTCTAACATATACTTAAATTAGTTAGCTTTTCGGAATTTTGGCGAGATTGGTTTTTCCTTTAACAAGGCAAAAAATTCAATCATAGCCTGTGCTATGGTTTCATTTTTTAACGCTGGTAAAGGGAAAAAGAACCAGCCAAAAACCGAAAAGCTAAATGGTTTGAGTATACCTCTATAAACAAGAATATTTCACATAACTTTGGTCACTTAGAATGAAGCTTAGAGCAGAAAATTTAGTCAAGAAATACAAGTCCAGAACGGTTGTAAAAGGAGTTTCTCTAGAAGTGAATCAGGGAGAGATAGTTGGATTATTAGGTCCCAATGGAGCTGGGAAAACAACTTCCTTTTATATGACGGTAGGTCTGGTAAAGCCTTTTTCGGGAAGTGTTTATTTAGATGATAGGGACATCACTTATGAACCAATGTATAAGCGGTCAAAACTGGGAGTAGGGTATCTGCCTCAAGAGGCTAGTGTGTTCAGAAAACTGAGTGTGGAAGACAACATTATGGCCGTATTGGAATTGAGTAAGCGAAGTAGAGCAGAACAAAAAGACAGATTAGAAGAACTTCTGGAAGAGCTCAAGCTGAAACATGTGAGAACCAATAAAGGAAATGTGCTTTCAGGAGGAGAACGTAGAAGGACAGAAATAGCCAGAGCGTTAGCTACAGATCCAAAATTCATTCTATTGGATGAACCCTTTGCTGGAGTAGATCCTATAGCAGTAGAGGACATTCAGCGCATAGTAGGAAAGCTGAAAGACAAGAATATTGGTATTTTGATCACTGATCATAATGTACAAGAGACGCTAAGCATTACAGACCGAGCGTATCTTATGTTTGAAGGAAGTATCTTGAAAACTGGAACAGCTGAAGAGTTAGCCGCAGACGAGCAGGTACGGAAAGTTTACTTAGGTCAGAACTTTGAGTTGAAAAGAAAAGTCTAAATTATACTTAAGCCGAATAGGTTTTCGGGAATTTAGATACCATTATTTTTTATTTTATCAAGGCAAAATTTTCAAGCATAGCCCCGCTATGGTTTAAAGTTTTAACGTAGAGAAAGGGAAAAAGAACAAGAGTAAAATCCGAAAACCTATTTGACTTAAGTATAGTTCCCTAACACGTTTAGAATGGAATAGAGAACAACCGCGGCAAGTTTTGCAGTTTGGTTATCATCGTCATATCTTGGAGAGACTTCTGCAATATCCAAGCTCTTAATTTTCCCTGTTCTTAGCAGTGCCTTTACGAAATAAAGTAGTAAATCAGGAGATATTCCAAAGGGTTGAGGAGAAGATACACCTGGGGCATTTGCAGCGTTAAGCACATCAAAATCCAAGGTTAAATATGCGGAATCATGGTCTTTAAGCTGACCCAACACTTGAGATAGTACATGCCCCTTAGAACTTTCAGTGATGTCTTTAGCATCGTAATATTTCACTCCCAATTCGTCGGCTCTTTTATATAAACTACGGGTATTTCCATACGTTTGAGTACCGATACAGATATAATCGAATGGCTTTCCCTCTGCCAAGTGCTTTTCTGCAATTTGGTTGAATGAAGTCCCAGAAGTACCACCATCGTTCGTTGGTCTCAAATCTAAATGTGCATCTAAATTGATAATTAGGGGAGGTTGATTAGTGGATTTTAAAGTGTGCGTTGCAACGCCTAAATAGTGCCCATAAACAATTTCATGCCCTCCACCCAACACTAGGGGAGTGATATCATGGTCCAATAAGAAGGTGATTATTTTTGAAAGCTCGGCTTGAGCTCCCTCCATATCTCCATTTTCACAAATGATATTTCCAGTGTCAATTAGAATGGAGGACGTATTAAAGTTAGCTGGAAGTTTTGCTAACTCTTCTCTGATTTTGAGTGGACCCTCTGAGGCTCCCACACGTCCCTTATTCCTTCTTACGCCCTCATCACAACAGAAACCTACGATTGAAAACACTTTTTTATCTGTGGACTTGACAACAGAGGAAACATCTTCTAAAGAATGCAACTGAACCGCTTGATGAAAACGAGCCGCATCTGGGTCAGTTGGATGATCAACTCTCCCTGTCCAAATAGTTGCGTCAGTTAAATGGTGGTATTTTAATTCCATTTATAGGGGAATGTTTCCGTGCTTCTTTTTGGGCAGATTAACCACTTTGTTTTCAAGCATTTTAAATGCTTTGATCAGTTTCTCTCGTGTTTCACTAGGCATTATCACTGCATCCACATATCCTCTGGCCGCTGCATTGTATGGGTGAGCAAACAAATCGGCATACTCTTGCTCTTTTTCTTTCCATTTGGCTTCTGGATCGGCTGCTTCCTTAATTTCACCTTTAAAGATGATTTCTGCGGCTCCTTTAGCTCCCATAACAGCTATTTCCGCTGATGGCCAGGCATAATTCATATCTGCGCCAATATGTTTTGAGTTCATTACATCATAAGCACCACCATATGCTTTTCTAGTAATAACAGTCACTCTAGGTACTGTTGCTTCTGAGAATGCGTAAAGAAGCTTGGCTCCGTTAGAAATAATTCCATTCCATTCTTGATCCGTTCCAGGCAGAAATCCAGGGACATCCTCAAACACTAAAAGCGGAATATTAAAGGCGTCACAAAATCTAACAAAACGAGCTGCTTTGTTAGAACACTTGATGTCTAAAACTCCTGCGAGATATGCAGGTTGATTCGCAACTATACCTACTGATCTTCCTCCAAGTCGAGCTAATCCCACTACAATGTTTTCGGCATAATCTTTATGTACTTCCATAAAGGAATCTGTATCAATGACCTCACCGATAACCTCTTTGATGTCATAGGGTTGATTCGGATTATCTGGGATCACAGAGTTTAATTTTTCGCGTGTCTCATTTCCGAATTCGAAATCAGTTGCTGGTGCTTTATCCTCACAGTTTTGAGGAAGGTAACTCAGTACTTTTTTAATAGCATTGAGTGTTTCTATTTCGTTTTCATTTGTAAAATGGGTTACTCCGCTTTTAGTACTGTGTGCAGATGCTCCTCCTAAATCTTCCGCACTTACTTCTTCATGAGTCACTGTTTTTACCACATTTGGACCTGTGACAAACATGTATGAAGTCCCTTCGACCATAAAGATAAAATCCGTTAACGCTGGAGAGTATACCGCTCCTCCTGCACATGGCCCCATAATAGCACTGATTTGTGGAATTACACCGCTCGCTTGTACATTCTTATAAAAGATGTCTGCATATCCTCCGAGTGATACCACTCCTTCTTGAATTCTAGCCCCACCACTGTCATTAATCCCA
The DNA here is from genome assembly GCA_965224545.1 of Flavobacteriales bacterium. Lineage (GTDB taxonomy): Bacteria > Bacteroidota > Bacteroidia > Flavobacteriales_D > Sanyastnellaceae > ASP10-05a. The sequence goes on from CBDCZM010000002.1 coordinate 1,170,434, forward strand.
ATAAGAGGAGCTCCATTTTCCATTGCTAAATCCATGATTTTGCAGATTTTCTCAGCATGAGCTTCTGCCAATGAACCTCCTAAAACTGTAAAATCTTGTGAAAAGACATAGATTAACCTTCCATGAACGGTTCCATATCCCGTGACTACACCGTCTCCCAAGAAGACTTTTTTGTCCAATCCAAAGTTGGTACTTCTATGGGTTACTAGGGCTCCTGTCTCTTCAAACGAACCGTCATCCAACAAGAAATCAACTCTTTCTCTCGCTGTTAGTTTTCCTTTAGCGTGTTGAGCAGCTATTCTTTTCTCTCCTCCTCCAAGTTTTGATTGAGCAAGCTTTTCATTCAATACATTGAACTTATCCATGTCGTGCAGATTTTAGGCAAATATACTGAACCAATGTAGTCCATTTTCTGACGTTAAAAAGTTTGAGGAATCGTACATTTACATTGGCGTAGCCACATTAACTTTGGATTATGATAAAGTCTTGGATAAGAAGATTTAAACCTGCTTATGCTTTTTACAACTATTTTCAAAAGAATGGCATTGGACATTTGAATGAAAAGTACAAAGACGCTGGTTTAAGCAAAAAATATTACCATTCGGTATCTTCTAAGGACTTTGAGAATCTTCCGGAGAAGAAAAACTGGCTAGACGAAAGAAACTCCATAGATCTTCTTCCTGGCGATGGAATATTTGAATTATTCTCCGAAGAACACAAAGCAGAATTGTTAAAGTGGTCTGACAGTGGATACGTGGTTCTACGAACGTTTTTCTCCGATAGTCAGATAGACAGAGTTAATCATGATATTAAGCAACTGATAAATGAAAAAAAAGCAGATTGGCGTTATGGGAAAAAAATAATGTTTGCTCACAAACAAGCAGAATCTATTAAGGATTTAGCTGAGAATGGGCCTCTAAAGCAAATTTTACAAATGCTTTTGGGTAAGGAAATTTCACTTTTTCAGTCAATTAATTTTTTAGAAGGAAGTGAGCAAAAGACCCATTCGGATTCTGTTCATATGAGCACATATCCTAATGGCAATTTAATTGCTGCATGGGTGGCATTAGAAGATATTGATTCAGAGCAAGGCCCACTGCATTATTACCCTGGGAGTCATGCGTTGCCCTACGTAGTGAATAAGGATTATGATCACGGAGGAACAAAGATGTTATTGGGTAAAAGACCGTATGACTTTTACGAAAGTAAGATTGCAGAGCTTATTGAGCATCGCGAATTGTCCAAAAAGGTTTTCAGGGCAAAGAAAGGGGATGTGCTTATATGGCACGCCAATTTGCTTCATGGAGGAGAAACCCATATGAATAAAGATCTTTCAAGAAAAAGTATGGTATTTCACTATTATGCTAAAGATGCGATTTGCTATCATGAAATCACTCAAAGACCAGCTATTTTTTAGGTGAATTAATGATTTTTCTGAATCACTATTCTGTGCTGTTGCAATGGTTTTCCGTCATCAATTAATTGAAGAATATAGACGCCGTTGTTGAGGTTGGAGACGTCTATTTGATTTGTTTCAGAATGCTGTATTTGCATAGATTTCACCTCTTGTCCCAGTCCATTCAGTAGAATTATTTCTGTGTAAAATTTCGCTTGACTTTGGACATAAATGAGTTCATCAGCAGGGTTTGGGAAAACCGAAACTGGAGGAGATAGCTCCTCCTGAATGCTGGTGGTGCATAGAGGAACGAAAATGGTATAAATGTCACTCGTGTCATCTTCTGTGACGTAATAAAATTTAGCAGTTTGTGTTTCCACGGTGGTTTGAAATTCAATTAAATCTCCGCTGTAGTATAAGGGGTCAATAGTTGACAGGTCAATACATGAGAATACCTCCTCTCCAAAGGCAAAACACAATTCTAAAATGGAGCAATCTCCAGAGATCGTAGGAACCACATTTACTACATTAATGCAGATGTGGTCAATGAAGAGTTCTCCATCCACTATCGTAGTATCAGGATTCAATTGATTGGCTCCTATTGAAAGTTCAAGTCCTTGAGGAAAACATCTGCATCCGCTACTGGGAGGGATGTTTCTGTTGCATACATCAAAAGGATCCTCATTTGGGGCTCCTAGGATATCTCCGCAATCGTATCCCCAAGTTTCACAATTAAAATTCAGTTCATCCGTATCGTTTGGGTTTTCATCTCCTAGCTGCAAAATTGTATTTGGAGAATGACTGTTTTCATTGCAGTCGCAAATTGTAAAGTCAAACTCACATGACCCATCCTCATTGATTGCCTCAGGATCATAATTAGTGGCAAAATCAAGCGTACATCCTGAAGGAGTAACAATGAATAACGTATCGGAGCAGGTATGAGAAGTCCCACATGTGGTGTTAACCAGTGTCCAATTAAAGATGTACTGCCCGTAAGTAAGGTTGCTGGCAAATGTTTGAGAAGCGTCTACATCATCAATATCACCGCTCAAGCTAGACTCTATAAGCCAACTTCCTGTATATACACTTCCAAGTTCAGTTCCTGTAAGCTCAAAAGTCAAAGGAATTTCAGTGAGTTCAATGTAACTGTTACAGTCTTGATAATCTTCTAGTAAATCGTCCAAGATAACTATGGTTTGTTCGCTAAAGTGAGTTTCCCCACATTGATCTTGATACTGCCACCTGAACACGTAATTCCCAGGTACTGTAATGGGAATGATAGGGGATAAATCAGTTGGATCGGAGATACTCAAACTTGGACCTGCTTGCTGAGTCCAGTATAGTGCCTGTCCCTCGATAATTTCACCCTCTAATTGAACCATTAGTTCATCACATAAAAGCAGTTCTTGATCTGCACCTGCAATTGGAACGGGGAAAGTATCAAAGACACTAATAATGACAGTGTCCATTGATATTTGATTGTTACAAATAGTTCTCCATTCCAGTTCATTGTTTCCCACTTCCCCAGTGAATGTTGAATTTGGATCTTGAGCATCTGAGAAGCTCCCTGCTCCTGAAATAATTGACCATTGTCCTAATTGATTGCAAGCCAAAGAGGCTTCTAATTGGGTAGGACCGATGCATAAAGCTACAGTTTGATCTTCGCCAGCAGAACTTACTTGACATTCAGATTCTCCTTCAAAGCAGTCCCCAAAGTCAAAGACTAATATTTGAGAACATCCTTCTTCTATAAGTTCTAGAGTTTCCGTTACCTGATTGAAGATAGTGCCATTCGCGATAGTCCATCCAGAAGCACCGTATTGAGAATTCCATCCATTTGCGCCTATTCCTACTTGGAATCTGTAGAAATTATTGACAGGAGAATGGGCTAGATTTACTTCCGAACCTTCCCAATTTCCCCATCCTTTCAATGATCCTTTATCAAGCAGATAGTATTTCCAATTGAGGTAATTATCTCCGGCCAATTCAGCATCATCTCTATAGGAAGTTGGAAAATCTTGATTAGACCATTCTTCCCAATTCATACCATCAGTAAGACACAATTCCATATCCCATCCTGCATTAGGATCATTGATAGAAGTTAGTCTTGCATTCAATGTAGCAATGTTCCCATTGGAAGAGCTGTCTTGAATCACGAATTCCGCTCCACTTGAAATCATCGCGGATAAATCCTCCTGAGAAGGATTTCCTTCTAGGTCGCACAATGGTGTTTTTAAATTATAAGCTTCTCCTGTACCTACTTCATTTTCTATTGTTGGCAGGATTTCGCAGGATTGGGTTTCAACATTAGCACACTCTAATAAATCGAATCGAAGAACATATATTTCTTCTTCTACATCCACAATGGAATTTGAGAGAGGATCATATCTAGTGCCTGATGCATAGTAGTGATGATATGCGCCAAAGCCATCTGAGAATCCTAAAAATACTCCATGACCAATTTGTAATGTTCTATGTGCAGTATTATTATTATTATCAGCAAGGTTTAAACTGCTTCCTTCAAATGTTCCATAGCCAGTTAATGAACCACTTACCAAAGGATAATATGTTGAATTTAAGTGTTCATCACTATCTGGAGATCCATGATATGTATTGCTAGGATTTATAGTAGACCACTCCTCCCAGTCCAAAGGGTGTTGTAAGAAAATCTCTAAAAGCCATCCTGTATCTTCATATTCTGGGGAAACTAGGTTGGCTGTAATTACAGCTCCATATGGATTTGTTGAATCAAATTGAATAAACTCCGCACTTATTATTTGTGCGGATAATTTTCTCAAATGAAACGAAGTAGCATTAGCCGTTTCCCATGGATTGTAATAAAAATTGAGCCGAGCTGACCCAGAAGTTGGATGGAAACTTGGTATAACTCCGCAAATCTCGTTGTCAACTTGGCCAATCCCGTAATAGGAGTTGAACATTAACAATATAGACCCCAAAATCCAGTAGGAAAGTCTCTGGTTCATGTATAACGATTTAATCCAATTACGAAATACGCATAAAAACACAAGAGTTGCATTGTTTAACCAGAATAATGGAAATAAAATAAGAGAGCCAACCGTTAAAGTTGACTCTCTCTCTTCTTAATTTTTTAGAACAATTCGCTTCTCTAAAGAAGTCGTTCCATCCGTCACACGAATCATATATACGCCTTCACTAACTGATCTTTCTGAAAGATCCATTTTTATAGTTTGTGAATTGATGGTATAGTCTTCACTAATAATAAGTGATCCTATAGAATTATAAAGCTCAACTTTCAATCTGCTGCTCAAACCAGTTGTTGAAATATGAATGAAACCCTGACTTGGATTTGGGTAAATATTCAGTGTAGCCATACTCAACTCATTCACATTGTCAGTACAACCAGATAATGGAGGAATGTTGCCATTACACACATCATTTGGATCCTCATTTGGTGCACCAGCGATATCTCCACAATCGTATCCCCAGATTTCACAGTTAAAGTTCACTATGTCACTGTTAGGAATCCCGTCTCCTAATTGAGATAATACGGATGGAGAATATACATTGCCCACACAGTCACAAATAGTAAAGTCATAGTCACAAGAACCATCATCTATCATGGCATCTGCATTATAGTTAGTAGCCAGTTGATCAGTACAACCTTCAATAAGTACAACGGTACAGTCATCTGTCAATAAAGAACTGGTCAGTAAGCATTCCATCAGAAGTTCCGATTGAATCGTGTAAAGCACTTGCTCATTGTTTGAATATGGTCCAAGAGTTACGGTTCCTAGGAAATTTAAGGAAAGCGTTTCATTATTGATATTGTTACTCACATCATATGGAGCACCATTCCCGAGCGACGTCACATCCATTTCAATGTAGAAAACATCCTCTTCACCATCCTCACAGAAAGTGGAATAATCAATCATAGGATATGCGCAGTCAAAAATGCACGAACCATCGTCAAGGTTAGCATTTGTGTCATAGTTCAGAGCATTTGGATTAGTACAACCTTCAACAGCGTCTAATGAACAAGAGTATGTAATTACCTCACTTATATACGTGCAATTCGGTGTATTCATAGATACCACAGTAAGAACAACCGTAGAGTTATTCTCAAATGGGCCAAACGTATAATCCCCAGTTTGACTTAAAAGCAAACTTTGTTCATTAATGTTATTACTCACACTATACGGAGCACCGCTTCCAATTGAAGTAACTGATAGACTGATATAATAACTGTCAGTATTCAAATCTACACATGTTGGCTCTGCGATGATAATTGGTAACTCACATCCATAAATACATGAACCATCATCAATAGAAGCAAATGGATTGTAATTGTTGGCATTAGGATCAGTACATCCAGTAATATCTGTATAAATACATGAACCATTATCAGTTGTAGCTAATAGGTTATAATTTGTAGCAGTTGGATCGGTACATCCAAAAACTAGATATTCGCATGTATTGTTATCAAACGTAGCATCTGGATTGTAGTTTGAAGCTTCAGGGTCTGTGCAGCCATATATAATTTCTTCGTACTCACAAGTTCCATCATCAACAGTAGCACTTATATCATAATTCAGAGCTGATGAATCTGTGCATCCAAACACTTCATTGATACCGCATCCATTAGTTGGAGGAAGTCCACCTGAACAAACATTGTAAGGATCTCCTTCTTCTATAGTATCAATATCTCCACAATCATAAGCCCAAACTGCACAATTGAAATTAACTTCTTGTCCATTCCATAAGAACTGACCATCATCTGCGGATCCATCTCCAATCCATGCAAGAACACCTATAGAGTGTTCTGTGCCTTGACAATCGCAGATATTTTCATTGTAAATACATGTGCCATTGTCATCGTCTGCGTTAGGGTCATAGTTAGTGGCATATGGGTTTGTACATCCGAATGTAGCGCTAAGACAATTACCAATGAATATATCTCCCGAAATACTGCCATTTGGAGTAGACATTGTCACGGTGTAGGTATTATTAGGTACAACAGTTAAAAATAGGCCTTCTCCAGATCCTAGGAGTATTTCTGCATCAACAAGCGAATAGCAATTTTCAGTCGCTCCTACGCCCTGCTCACAAATTTCTTCTATAACACATTCACCCTCATAAAAAGTGTTGATTAAGATTCGAGTAATCCAAACACCATTGTCTTCATCAAATTGGCATGCCTGCTCAAGCACAAGATCTGTAAACACGCATGGATCATCATCAAAGCATCCGTTTTCAGGAGGAAGATTTCCGGCGCAAACACCATATGGGTCAACCGTTGGAGAATCTGGAATATCTCCACAATCAAACCCCCAGGTAGCACAATTAAAGTCAACCGGAAGTCCATCCCAGAAGAATTCAGTGCCTCCTATATCTCCATAATTGTCATCTAACCAGGCCAACGCTCCTATAGTGTGGGTAGTTCCGGCACAATCACAAATGTTTTGGGAATATGAACAACTTCCATCATCACTTTCAGCGTCAGGATTATAGTTATCTGCATATTCATTCATACATCCAGTGATCACACCTTCGCAAGAACCATTGCTAAATGTTTGAACTGAGGAAACACCATCTGTGGTTGTAAAATAAAAAGTGTATATAGAGTTTGGGGTTGTATTTACAAGATTGATAGACTGCCCGTCAGAAACTGTAATACCATATTCTGCCAATGTAAGACAAGTGTAGTTGTTGGTATTGACAGCAAAGCAAATGTCTTCTACAGGACAATCTCCATCGATATTAAATGTAATACCAATCGTAGGTGTAATTATGCCATCTTCATTATCGTCTGAGCATTCTTCTTGAGCAAAGTTCATAGATATTGGTTGACATTGTTCACCGTCGCAGTTTCCAGTGTTATAAACGTAATTTGGTGATTGCGTTCCATCTGCGAGAGTCGCGTAGAAAACAATTTGTGAATTGGTAGCAGGAGAATTGAGCCCTATTCCAAATCCTATAGGATTCCACGAAATATCCTGACATACAAGAGGCCCACCATTTATTGAATAGCATAAATCCGCATAATTACAATTTCCTACTACATTAAAATCAATAACTAAACTCAACAATCCATTGTAGCAATTTTCGCTAATATTACTGATAGTAACAGAGCAGTCATCTGCCGCACAACCATTGTTTGGAGGAAGTCCTCCAGCGCAAACATTATATGGATCTGATGAAGGCGAACCTGCAATGTCTCCACAATCATACCCCCAGTTTGAGCAGTTAAAGTCTACGGTCATCCCATCCCAAAGAAATGTGCCGTCATCTGCAGCACCGTCTCCCAACCAGGTTAATACTCCTGAAGTATGTTCATTACCTAGACAATCACAAATAGTATCATCATAAACACAAGAGTTGTCTTCAACGGTAGCGTCTGGGTTATAATTTACTGCAAATTCATTCGTACAACCTAGAATAGTGGCATCACAATTACCATTCATAAAGGAGTAGATAGGAGAAGAATTTCCTCCAATTGTGAAGTAAACAAGATACTCTGTATTTGGAGTTGTATTGATTAGGTTTAGTCCATTTCCATCAAAGACTATTTGATCTAATTCGGGCAGGTCGATGCATTGATAGTTCGATCCACCATCTGTCGAAAAGCATAATTGATCCACAAAACATTGCCCATCGATATTAAAAGTCATATTGATGACAGGAGTGATCGTTCCGTCTTGATTATCGTCTGCACATGTTCCTTGACCTAATGTCATACTTGAAGGAATACAATTGTCGCTGCAGCCGTTATTGGGAGGAATGTTACCATTACACACACCGTATGGGTCAACACTTGGCGCTCCATCGATGTCACCACAGTCATATCCCCATGTTGCACAATTAAAATCAACAGCTTGTCCTTCCCAAGCAAATGTGCCGTCGTCAGCAGATCCGTCACCTAACCAATTTTGGTCTAGAAGGGCTACGGTATGCTGGGTACCAGCACAATCACAAATGAATTCGCCACAATTTCCATTCGCAAATGAATAAATAGGAGAGGAGTTTCCTGCAATGCTATAATAAATAAGGTAGTTTGTATTTGGAGTTGTATTAATGAGGTTCAGTCCGTCTCCGTCAAAAACCAGTTGATCGATGGCAGGAAGGTCAATGCACTCATAATTCAATCCACCATTTATTGAAAAACACAATTGATCCACCATACAAAGTCCATCAATGTTAAAAGTCATATTAATTACTGGAGTCGATGTTCCATCCCCATTGTCGTCAGCACAAACCCCTTGAGCTAAAGTCATACTTATTGGAGAACAATTCTCTATGCATCCTTGATATGGAGGAAGACTTCCAGTACACACGCTGTATGGATCTACAGTCGGTGCCCCCACAATATCTCCACAGTCATATCCCCAAGTGGCGCAATTAAAATCTACTGCTTGTCCTTCCCACATAAAAGCACCATTATCGGCAGATCCATCTCCCAGCCAGTTTTGACCCAAAAGAGCGACAGTATGCTGAGTGCCAGCACAGTCACAGATGTATCCAGAGCAGTTTCCATTGAGTACGGAATATCCGCTGTATGAAGAACCGTCACTTAAATTGAAAGTGAATTCGTAAAACGTATCGGACAGTAACCCGGTGAAATTAATTCCTTGACCATTTCCAGGAGCAATATCGCTTACGTCAGTGCAGCCTATATCTTCACCATTGCTTAGAAAGCATACTTCTGAAACCGTACAACTTCCCGTGATATCAAAGAATATAATTACATCTGGATTTCCATCATCACACGATCCTACTTGAATGTCCACACTGTTGAGTACACAGTTGCCTGCAGTGGCGGTCGAAAATTGAGAAAATAAAATGGCACATAGGAAAATTACAGAGGCGTATAGTAATCGCATTTAAAGAAAGCTTTGGTTATATCTTCAAATATACGAAGGAGAGAATTTTATGTTATTGTTTTCTTGACTTTAAAGCGTTATTTTCAAAGAGAACACATTAGAATAGAGGGCATCAGAGGCGTTACCTATGTCTGTTAGCGCATAATCCAATTGGATATTTTTTAGTTTTAACCCAAGTCCAAAATTAGGTTGAAACGTCCATTTCGAGATGATTTGCTCTGTTTCAGGAATATCATCATTCGGATTAATAGGTCGTAAACTGGTAGTTTCCTGAATATTTCCGATACCACCACGAACGAATAGGCGATTCTTATACCCTAAATCCAAACCAAAAGTGGGATCAATGCTCACGGCGTTTGATTTAATGATTGTATTTCTTTTTCCATCAGAAGTGATATTGAGATCAACTTCCGTAATAAGATTGAGTTTTTTAGAAATGGTAGTAAGTCGTTGAGCCGCAATAATTATTCGTGGTAATGTAATCTCTAACGATTTGCCAGGAATTTCGTTTCCAGTAGCTATGAATATCTCTTTAGTCTCATCGTCTATTTTAGTATTCCACGAGTTTACTGTAGTTGTAATATCTCGTCCAACAGCAGAGAATCGATACTTTTTGAAATTGTAATTGATAGCAGCGTCTATACCAAATCCAAATGCATCGGCAAAATCTCCGATTCTACGGTAAATGATTTTAGCATTTCCTCCAAACGAAAGTCCAGTTCTTTTAAGTCTTCGAGCATAACTGAAAATGAAACCATAATCTGCTGCTGAAAAAGAAGTGATTCGGTCATAATCTATATTTCCTTGAGCATCTATTAACTGAGTCGTATTGGGAATGTCATCTACACCAAATCTAACAATTGCAAACCCTGCTGCTGACAAACTATCAATAGGTGCAGCTAAACCCAGGTAATCATACTTAGCAATTCCAGCGAAATACTCGGAATGCATAATTGCTCCCTGAGCCTTCCCTTTGATTCCTAGTAAGCCAGCGGGGTTCCAATAACCAGCATATACATCATCTGCTGTAGCGGCATAAGAATTAGACATACTTAATGCACGCGCTCCTACACCAATATTAAGGAATTCGTTACTGTACTTGGGTGTTGAGTCATCTTCGTTTTCTGTACTAGTGGTTTGTGACCAAGAATATGAGGTGAAAAAGATGCCAAATGTGAAAATAAGAAGGACTCTCATGAGCGCAAAAGTAAACACTATTAGTTGTTGTGAGTCTATAACTAATTGTTAGATGAAATATTGTAGTAATATTTGGTAAAAGTTCGCATGGCAGCATAAAAGAAGCGCCTCGTGATAAATCACAAGGCGCTTCAGTAGATAAATATGATTTAAATCAAATTAGACTATTCCCTAAAGAATAGCCTAATTGTAAATTTTAGCTACCACACATTTCGCAATCTGCTCCATTTTCAATAGAGCAGGCCATGGCAGCCTCTTCCTCTTGTCGTTCTTGGGCGGTTTTAGCGATAGGAGCTTCTTTGTATTTCTTTTCTACTGTGAACTTGATCGCATCCGTAGCTGCTTTTGTTCTTAAGTAATACATTCCTGTCTTTAAACCTGCTTTCCAGCCATAGAAGTGCATCGAACTCATTTTCTTGAAGTTTGCATTCTCCATGAAAATATTCAGTGACTGTGACTGGTCAATAAAAGCTCCTCTATCTGCAGCCATATCTATAATTACTTTTTGAGAAATCTCCCAAGCCGTTTTATAAAGTGCTTTTAGATTATCTGGAACTTCTTTTATTCCTTGAACAGAACCATTTGCAGCGATGAGTTTGTTTTTCATTTCATCATCCCAAAGTCCTAGAGCGTTCAAGTCTCTTAATAAATGCTTATTCACAATGATGTATTCACCTGATAGCACTCTTCTAGTGTAAATGTTAGAAGTATATGGCTCAAAACATTCATTGTTTCCTAAAATTTGGGCTGTAGATGCAGTTGGCATTGGAGCTACAAGTAATGAGTTTCTCATTCCTTTCGCCTTAATTTCAGTTTTTAAAGCCTTCCAATCCCATCTTTCTGTAGGTGTTACCCCCCAAAGATCTGGTTGAAGTTGTCCTTTTGAAGCAGGAGATCCTTTGAAACTTTCATAAGCTCCTTCTTCAATAGCTAAATCTTTAGATGCAGTACAAGCGGCAAAATAAATTGTCTCAAAGATTTCTTTATTCAAGTCTCTCGCTTCTGGAGAATCAAAAGGGAAACGCATTTTAATGAATGCATCTGCCAATCCTTGAATACCTATTCCTACAGGCCTGTGTCTCATGTTAGAGTTTCTAGCTTCTTTCACAGGGTAATAGTTTCTGTCTATTACCTTGTTTAAATTTCTAGTGACCCTATAAGTTACTTTGTATAGTTCTTGGTGATCAAACTCTCCGTCTTTAACAAACTTAGGTACCGCGATACTAGCTAGATTACATACAGCTACTTCATCTGGAGCTGTGTACTCCATAATTTCAGTACATAGATTAGAGCTTTTGATAGTTCCTAAATTCTTTTGATTGGACTTTTCGTTAGCAGCATCCTTATAAAGCATATAAGGAGTTCCTGTTTCAATCTGAGATTCTAGAATTTTAAACCAAAGCTCTTGCGCTTTTATAGTTTCTCTTCCTTTTCCTTCTTTTTCATACTTTGTGTAAAGCGCTTCAAATTCCTTCCCGTACACATCAGAAAGTCCAGGACATTCATTAGGACACATCAGTGTCCAATCACCGCCGTCTTCCACACGCTGCATGAATAAGTCACATACCCAAAGTGCGTAGAATAAATCTCTGGCTCTTTGTTCTTCTTTTCCATGATTTTTCTTCAAGTCTAAGAAGTCCATGACGTCTGCATGCCATGGTTCCATATAAATGGCAAAAGATCCTTTTCTCTTCCCGCCACCTTGATCTACATATCTAGCAGTATCATTAAATACTTTGAGCATAGGAACGATCCCATTTGAGGTTCCATTTGTTCCTTTTATGTATGAACCTTTAGCTCTAACGTCATGAATAGAAAGTCCTATTCCTCCAGCACTTTGAGAAATTTTAGCACATTGTTGAAGTGTGTCATAAATTCCAGAGATGCTGTCTTCTTTCATCGTTAAAAGAAAACAAGAAGACATTTGAGGTTTAGGTGTTCCTGAATTGAATAGGGTAGGAGTAGCATGAGTAAACCATCCCTGACTCATCATATTATACGTCTCAATAGCTGCTTCTATATCATCAATATGGATACCGATCGACACTCTCATAAGCATGTGCTGAGGTCTCTCAGTCACTTTACCATGAGTTCTTAATAGATAAGATCTTTCTAATGTTTTAAAACCAAAGTAATCATAATTGAAATCTCTATCGTAAATAATTGTCGAGTCTAACCTTTCGGCATTATCCATCATCACCTTGAACACGTCGTCTGCGATTAGGGAAGCATCTTCACCTGTTTTAGGGTCTTTATAATGATGAAGGTCTGTCATTGTTTGACTGAAAGACTTCTTGGTGTTTTTATGAAGATTACTTACTGCAATTCTAGAAGCTAGTTGAGCATAATCTGGATGCGTCGTGGTATTTGTAGCTGCTATTTCTGCAGCTAAGTTATCGAGTTCAGTAGTGGTTACACTATCATAAACACCTTCGATAACCTTCATAGCTACTTTTAGTGGGTCTACTGCTACGTTTAATCCGTAACATAATTTTTTTACTCGAGCGGTGATCTTATCGAACTGTACCGTCTCTTTTCTGCCATCTCGTTTTAATACATACATGGTGTCTCTCCTGTCTGGTTATAAGGTTAATAAAATGGTTAATTTAGAGGGAGTAATCCCTCATAGGTGTTAGTAAACTAGCTCCTAGTAACTTTGGTTATAATAATTTGTTCGGTGTATCTGAGTCTTTTAGCGGATGAAGATTAAAAGTCCTCGTCCAAGCTAAAAGTTTGTGATTCTTTTCCTGTCATAACGCCAGCTTTAGCGTATTCCCCTACACGTTTCTCAAAGAAGTTTGTCTTTCCTTGAAGTGAAATCATTTCCATGAAATCAAAAGGATTAGTAGCATCATAAATCTTCTCACATCCCAATTCCACTAATAATCTGTCTGCTACAAACTCTATATACTGAGTCATTAGTTCCGCGTTCATTCCTATAAGTCTTACAGGAAGTGCATCAGTAACGAATTCCTTCTCTATTTCTACTGCGTCTATGATAATCTCTTTCACCTGAGTAGGAGACAATTTATTCTTAATATGATTGTTGTAGATTAAACAAGCAAAGTCACAGTGCATTCCTTCATCACGTGAGATAAGTTCGTTAGAAAAACTTAACCCGGGCATTAAGCCTCTCTTCTTTAACCAGAAGATAGAACAAAATGATCCAGAGAAAAATATTCCCTCCACAGCAGCAAAGGCTACTATCCTCTCTACGAAGCTACCGTTATCAATCCACCTTAGAGCCCACTCCGCTTTCTTTTTTACACAATCTAATGTTTCTATCGCCTGAAAGAGTATATTCTTCTCAGCTTTATCCTTTATATATGTATCTATAAGCAATGAATATGTTTCAGAATGGATATTTTCCATCATGATTTGAAAACCATAGAAAAACTTAGCCTCAGTATATTGAACTTCAGCTACAAAATTCTCAGCTAGGTTTTCATTTACAATTCCATCACTGGCAGCAAAGAAAGCCAAGACGTGTTTTACGAAATGACGTTCATCATCATTTAGTTTTTTCTCCCAATCAACTAAGTCAGCCTCTAAATCAATTTCTTCAGCAGTCCAGAAACTAGCCTCGGACTTTTTATAGAATGACCAAATATCATCATGTTCAATAGGGAACAATACAAATCTATTTGGGTTATCCTCGAGGATTGGTTCTACTACTTTGTTTTCTGACATGCGGTTGAATATTTGAGAGTCGGGAAGCGGTCAACTTTTTACGACTTTCTATTAATAAAACTAATTAATCTTGGTCTTGTTTCCTCTAAATGGAGAGAAGTCTATGCATTTAGAAAAGTTCAAACCTAAACAAACATTTTCTAGCGACTTTTAGACATCACAAAGATTTACATTTTATGCGCTCGAAGCAATCATAAACAATTCACAATTCCACATAGTTTTACACACTGAAAAAAGAATCTGCTGTATCAATGATTAGTTCGTTAGGTGTCCCAATAATTAAGGGATATAGGGACTTTTAACAACCGTCTGAAAACATGTTCAAATCTTTTTCGATGCTGAATTTGAGCTCTAAAAAACTGATTCGTAAGAGGTTGAAATTTCATATGGATAACATGTTAAAAAACAAATGACGGACTTATTTGTTTTTAATTTCAAAACAAAAAATAGTTTCGTAACACAGTCAATATGTCATAGAACAGATGCTTGGAATGATTTGTGACATGGAGCCACTACAATTTGAAACACTGCAGGTCGAATTGGATTATTTTTGCACAGCAATAAACAAACACCATCCTGTAAGTAAAAAACGAGAATAAGAAGAGATGATTGGGTCTATAAATAAACTAATAAAGAAATTCGTAGGAGATAAAGCGGAAAAGGATATTCAATTAATGAACCCATTGGTGGATAAAACTAATGAGTTTTTTAATTCATACGCTTCAATTTCTAATGACGAGTTAAGAAACAAAGCCACAGAATTAAAGAAAAGAATTTCTGACTATATAGCTGAAGAAGAAACTCAAATAGAGGAACTAAAGAAAAAGGCTGATGCTGAAGGTACTTCTATTACGGATAAAGAAGAATACTTCGAGCAAATAGACAAGCTGATGGAGATAGCAGATGAAAAGTTGGAGGAAGTTTTAAATGAGATTCTCCCAGAAGCCTTTGCTACCATTAAAGAAACCGCTCGAAGATTTAAAGATACTGATTCAATAGAGGTGACAGCTTCCCAGATGGATAGAGATTTAGCTGCGAACAGAGATTCTATAGAGATTTCAGGTGACAAAGCTCTTTGGAATAGCAGCTGGAATGCAGCAGGAGCGGAGATCAAGTGGGAGATGGTTCACTATGATGTTCAGCTTATTGGTGGTATTGCCATGCATCAAGGAAAAATAGCTGAGATGCAAACGGGAGAGGGTAAGACGTTAGTAGCGACATTGCCAATGTTCCTTAATGCATTGGCGGGTAGAGGGGTACACTTAGTTACTGTGAATGACTATTTGGCACGAAGGGATAGCGAATGGATGGGACCAATTTTCGAGTTTCATGGACTTACTGTAGATTGTATCGATAAGCATAGACCAAACTCTGAGGACAGAAGAAATGCTTATAAAGCAGACATTACTTATGGTACAAATAATGAGTTTGGTTTTGACTACCTAAGGGATAACATGGCCTCTGAAGTAGAAAGTTTGGTTCAGAGAAAACCTCATTTCGCTATTGTAGATGAGGTGGATTCAGTGTTGATTGATGAGGCAAGAACACCGTTAATTATTTCAGGACCAACCCCTAAGGGTGACGAGCATGAGTTCGACGCGTTAAAACCAAAGATTCAAACTTTAGTAAATTCCCAAAAACAATTGGCGCTACAATTTTTAACGGAAGCTAAATCCAAGTTAAAGGGAATAACAGAAGGTGGAGTTTCTAAAGAAGATATAAAAGATGGTGGATTATCATTACTTCGGGCTCACAGAGGATTGCCAAAAAATAAGGCAATTATAAAATATCTAAGTGAAGAAGGGGTGAAGGCTCAACTCTTAAAGACTGAAGGGTTCTACATGCAGGATAATAGTCGTGAGATGCATAAAGTGGATGATGAGTTATTATTCACTATCGACGAAAAGACGAATGCAATTGAGCTTCAGCCTAAGGGGATTGAAATTATAGGAAACGATCTTGAGGACGAGAACTTTTTTGTGATGCCAGATGTAGGATCTGCGATGGCGGATATTGAGAATAGTGAGGGCACTGATGAAGAAAAGTTAGTTAAGAAACAGTCGTTGATGCAAGACTTTTCTATAAAGTCTCAACGGGTACACACCATCAATCAGCTGTTAAAAGCTTACACTTTATTTGAGAAAGATATCGAATATGTGGTGATGGATAATAAGGTGAAGATTGTAGATGAGCAGACAGGGCGTATCATGGATGGGAGAAGATACTCCGACGGTTTGCACCAAGCTATTGAATCCAAAGAGAATGTAAAAGTAGAAGCGGTTACTCAGACATATGCTACGGTAACACTTCAGAACTTCTTTAGGATGTATCACAAGTTAGCAGGTATGACAGGAACAGCTGAAACAGAGGCTGGTGAGTTCTGGGATATCTATAAACTTGATGTGGTAATTATTCCTACCAATAGACCTATTACTAGAGATGATAGAGACGATTTGCTTTTCAGAACAAAAAGAGAAAAGTATAACGCAGTTATAGATGAAATTATTAAGCTGAAGGAGCAAGGAAGGCCGGTGTTAGTAGGTACTACTTCCGTAGAGGTATCAGAATTACTAGGGAAAATGCTGGATATGAGAAGTATCAAGCACAATGTACTGAATGCGAAGATGCACCAGCGAGAAGCTGAAATAGTAGCAGAAGCGGGTAATGATGGACAAATCACTATTGCTACGAACATGGCAGGTAGGGGTACAGATATTAAGCTTAGTTCACAGGTGAAAACATCAGGTGGTTTAGCGATTATTGGTACCGAAAGACATGATTCAAGACGAGTGGATAGACAGCTTCGAGGTAGAGCTGGTAGACAGGGAGATCCAGGTTCTTCTCAGTTTTTTGTGTCACTTGAAGATGAACTAATGAGACTCTTTGGTTCTGACAGGACGGCCAAGGTGATGGATCGAATGGGATTCAAAGAAGGAGAGGTGATTCAACATGGAATGATCACTAAAAGTATAGAGAGAGCTCAGAAAAAAGTAGAAGAGAATAACTTCGGGGTAAGAAAGAGACTTCTTGAGTATGATGATGTAATGAACGCTCAAAGAGAGGTTATCTACAAGCGAAGAAGAAATGGTTTGGATGGAGAAAGATTGAAGCTAGATTTAGCAAACATGTTTTATGACATGGCAGCTGAAGTAGTAATGGGATATCATCAGTCGAAGGATTTTGACAATTTTAAACTGGCTACTCTTGCTAGATTATCAATTGATACTCCTTTTGACCAAGACGAGTTTGACTCAGGAAAGCCAGATGAGCTTACGGGAAAGCTATATTTTAGCGCTAACGAGAACTACGAAAAAAGGGCTCAATCTATGGCTGATCAGGCTTACCCAGTTATAGCTCGAGTATACCAGGATGAAGGGAACAACTATGAGAATATGGCAGTGCCGTTTTCTGATGGTAGAAGGCAGTTGAATATTGTAGCTAATTTGGAAAAATCATATGAATCTAAAGCCAAAACTCTAGTAGAAGATTTAGAAAAAGGAGTGACGCTATCTGTGATTGACAATAAGTGGAAAGAGCACTTGAGGAATATGGATGATTTACGTCAGAATGTTCAATTCGCATCACATGAGCAAAAAGATCCTTTGTTGATTTATAAGTTCGAATCGTACGAGTTATTCAAGAAAATGATTAGTGAAGTGAATGAAGAAGTTTCATCATTCTTGATGAAATGCACGCTTCCAATTAGTGAAAATCAAGTTCAACGAGCAGATTCGGTAGGTAGACCGTCTCAACCACAAGGAGTGGCGCAAAAGTCGGAGGTACAGAATACAGCACAGAGAGCATCGACAGCAAGAGCAAACGCAACTGGCCAACCTCAAGAACGACCGAAAGCAGAACCTATTCGAGTTGAAAATAAGGTAGGAAGGAATGAACCATGTCCATGTGGATCAGGGAAAAAATTTAAACAGTGTCATGGAAAGCTGTAACGAATTTTAAGCAAATTATGAAAAAGCACTGCCTCAATGGTGGTGCTTTTTTGTTAATGTCTATACCAGAGTCAAACGCCACTCAGATGGCAAAACGTTAAATTCATTCTTGAAACTTCTTGTGAAGTAGGACAGATTGTTGAATCCTGCTGAAAAAGCGATTTCAGAAATACTTAATTGACGGTTTTCTAGCATTTTCTTAGCCTCATTTAGTCGAATGGACCTGACTAATTCTACAGGAGTTAACCCCGTTAGTTCTTTAACCTCTTTTTGAAATCGGTTTCGTCCAATCCCAAGTTCTTCTGAGATTGACTTTACACTGAGTTGAGGATTGTCAAGATTTTCTTTGACATGGTCTGTCATGTTGCGAAGCAATTTTTTCGATTCACTTTCCTCAGTGTCTTCTGATGAATTTTGTTCAGGGTTGACTGTCTGAC
Source organism: Flavobacteriales bacterium (assembly GCA_965224545.1). Lineage (GTDB taxonomy): Bacteria > Bacteroidota > Bacteroidia > Flavobacteriales_D > Sanyastnellaceae > ASP10-05a. The sequence goes on from CBDCZM010000002.1 coordinate 1,188,960, forward strand.
CATTTAGGAATTGAGTGTGAAAAAGTTCTTTTAATTTCTTCCGTTGTGAAATTACATTTTCAACAATGCTTTTTAGCTCATTGATTTCAAATGGCTTAACAAGGTAATTGCTTGCACCTATTTTATAGAGATCAATTTTGCTTTCTGTGTGTTCCTTTGCAGAAAGAACTATTATGGGTATAAAACCAAACTTTTCATGTGATTTAACTTCACGAACAAATGTTCCACCATCCATATGAGGCATCATTAAATCCGTTATAATAATATCAGGCTTTTGTTCTTCGATCTTTAGCAACGCTTCCTGTCCGTCAAACGCAGAGATACAGTGAAAATCTTGTTCAAAACAAGTGCATATAAAATTATTCAAGTCTGCATGATCTTCCACCACGAGCATAACTGGCATTCCATTTTCAACGTGTTGCTCCAGATCTCCAATTTCTTCAATTTTCTTAGCGGCGGATTGTATAGGAATTTCAACAAGAAATGTGGTTCCTTGACCAGGTTCACTTTTAATTTCTACCTTTCCGTTTAAACTCTGAGCATACTCTTTTACCAGTGACAAGCCAATTCCTGTTCCTTCATGATTGTTTTCGTCAGCCTTAAAAAAACGATCAAATACCCTTGCCTGAATTTCCTGTGAAATACCTGGACCGTTATCTTCAACAGAAATTTTAAGGAAAGACATTTCCTGAACGGCTGTTAATTTGATACTACCATTCTTGTTTGTGTAGCGAAAAGCATTATGAACCAGATTATGAATTATTTGTTCCAGCCGAAAGGCATCTGTACACAAGATGACTTGCTCCAGATGAATAGAAAAAGAAACATTATTTTTTTCTGCAAGGCCCATATATTGCTTGGAAAGCTTGTTTAATAAGTATTTTACATTGACTTCTTCAAGGTATAATTCGTTCAATCCTTTATCAACACGATTTAATTGAAGGAGCTGGTTCACCACCTTAAGCAAATGTTCTGTATTCTTAAGTATATAGTTGGATAATTTTTTGACTTGCTTTTCTGTGGTAATTTCAGCAATTTGGGATGCTGGAGCCTTTATTAAAGATAGTGGAGTCTTTAGGTCGTGAGAAATATTCGTAATAAATCGACTTTTTAACTCTTCTAGTTCTTTGTAACGATCCGCTTCTTGCTTAGCAATTTGCGCAAGTTTAATCGATTCTTTAGCATAATATTCAGTGATTTTGATTCCGCAAAAAGAAGCCATAATATGAAATGCCTGTAGATGTCGTTCTTTGAAAAATCCCTTCATGCTGTGTTCAGAGTCGATGACTCCGCAGACCTTTCCATTACTAAATATAGGGGCCGCCAGTTCTGAGTTACAGAAATCTCCATTTTGAACGTATTCAGGGTAACGTTTAGTCTCTTCTATATAAATGGATTTAGCCGTTTGATAGCATTGGCCTACCACACCATCTCCAGGTTTAATTTCAAACGGATTTACAAGTTCCTTTGAGTTGGTTCCATCATATTTTTTTTGGTAGGTGGCCATCTGAACCAGTCGATCTTTGTCCTCATTATAAAGATAAATAACGCAGTCTTCCAGTTCTAAAAAGGGAACACATTCCTGAGTTACTTGCGATAGTAGGTGCTCCCGTTTGTGCTCAGCAGAAAGAATCTCTGATAATTTTGAACTTAAGATTTCCAGATTAGCGTGTGTCATTCGAGATTCCTGATAGAAATTTTTACCATGACTGGAATCGATGTATACCAGATAAATGTTTAGCGCGGTTAACACAGCACCTGTGGAAAGTGTAATGTTATAGTCTCTGATAGAAGTTGAAATGTTAAATGAGAGCAATATGACTGTGCTTGCAAGCATGAGAACCATAAACACAGTTACAGCATCGAACGAGATATATTCTCTTCTTTCTGCCACAAAAAGTGTCATGGCCCAGGTGACCATGAAAACGATTCCAGAAAGAGGGGTAATCCCCATGGAGATGGTGATTGTGCTAATAATAAGCCCAACAATGTAGAGCGCGTAGGCGGCATATATTTTGTACTTGTCTCCCTTAATTAGATTAACTACTATAGAAATAGAGACAATTGTAATCAGTAGATAGTGAGAGACATTTATTGATTCTTGGAAATAGGCTGATGGAAAAACAGAAGCAGACGTCTGTGCCAACAGCACAACAGTTACCCATGCTAAGTACCGAGAAGGTGTTCCTCCAGGGCTAATGGCTTCCTTAATGTAGGTGACAAAGTTCATCGGCAAGAATTTATTTGAGCTATTCAAGAATTATAACTCGACAAGGTACTTTATTAACTTAAATCATTCGACATGATACGCCATGTCGAATGATTGGATGGATTCTCCTATTCTGAAATGATTAATTGTCTTGTCATGATAGAATCACCTGTGATAACTCTCACTGCGTAAGTTCCAGGAATAACTTCTACAGATAGTGATTTAGGTGGATTACTCCATGAGTTCACTAGTTGCCCTTGTGCCGAGATTAATTCTATAGTGTTGATTTTTTGTTCAAATTCAATATTAATAGTACCGTTAGAAGGATTAGGATATATACTTAAGCCTTTCAAGTCTTGAGAGGAAATAGATGAACTAGAATCTATGGGAAATAACCTCACCATGAATAAATTATCTCCGACAAAGTCTTGACTTGTCAGGTGTCCTGCAATTAAAATAGAACCATCTGATTGCAAAGCGGCACATCTGCTATCTATTGATACCGTGGAAATAGCAAATTCTTGAGCAGTATCTCCGTTTCCTCCAAAATCAGTGTTAGGTGACCCTGTAGAGGTAGTCATAAATGCATAAACACTTTGTGAAGTGATTCCTAGTTGAAAACCAGTAGTTAATACACCTCCATCATCTGTTGGGAAAACTTTGGTTAAACGCAATTCTGTTGTTTGACCTGGATCCCGTCCGAAGAAAATGAAGTATCTAATGTACCATCGCTATTCAGACGTAGTATGATTCCATCTACATTCTGTCCTATTCCTTCTACATGTAGTCCTTCCCCCTCACTTCCCAATGTCATTAAGTTAAGCATTAAACAACTGGAACACAGTTGCTAGTGGGTTTTCTTTTAGCTTTGAAAGTTTTGCTTCGTTCAAATTTCCTGCCATCCCTTATTGGGACAGACTCCTTACTAAGGATTAATACAATCTTTCGGATTAGATTTTCGATAGAATCTTTTCCAAAAAATAAGCGAACAAAACATTGCTTTAGCTTTGAAATTAAAGCTCTTTTATTGGCTTTATATTTATGTTTCTTTTTGCCGTTGGTTCTGTTAGACAACTTATCTATTAAAGGCTTGCATGCCATCATGGATAAATTGTAACTGATGATATTACCGTAAAATTCTTGTCTAATTGAATTTGGTTTCTTGCCGATAAAATTCTCTATTAGCAAAGCTTGTTTCATGTCTTTAAATTGCTCTTCAACGCCCCATCTTTTATGGTATAATTGTTTTAATTTCTGGACAGAGAATAGACTAGTGTTCAGCAGCAGGGCAAAAGCATTTAAAAAACAGCTGTACTCATTAATAAATTTCTATAGTCTGTGTCAAAAGCCGCTTTCATTCTCTTGTTTTTCAAGCTAATTTTAGCTGAGCTTTCTTTTTTTAAAACTGTTAATACAATTTTTAATAGGACCTCAAATCCGCAGGTCCATAATTTTGATTTCACAACCCTTTAACAGGGTAGTTTTTTTACCACCTCAAAGAGGTTTGGGTCTAAGTTTTTCTTTGGAAATGTCACTTTTTGGTTGAGGTGATGCTGGAATTACGTGTTGATATTAATGTGAATCCAAGCCAAATACACCAGCAACCACAACTATCTTACAGTCAGCAGGTTATGTTTTAGGGGTGAAACCACCAATCCCAAGATGTGATTTTCCGTTCTTTTTTTTGGCTAAATCAGCTGAGGATAAGGTTTGTCAGTGTACAGTTTTAAGATTTTTTGCCTTGCTTTTTTGATCCATTTAAAGGGGACAACAACGAATCTGAAAATAAATTTCTTCATCCTAAAGGTGGGCTGGATGAAGGGAACTTTCTCGGCCATTTGATTCACAATGTGGAGATAAAAGTTCCTGCACATTGCCATGATAATCATAAAAACAGTGTTTTCTTCTAAAAAGGAGAAGGGGAGATTTTTCCATCCAAAATCATTATTCATCTCATCAAAGATTCTTTCTGCTGCTCCCCGTTGATTGTAATAATCAATAATTTCCCGATCGATGGTTTTTATATCATTGGTAATGATGGCTCTGTAAATGAAGTGATCCTGAAATTCTATATCGGCTTGTCCTGTCTTGTTGGTTTCTCTTTGAATCACATATCGGTACTTCTTCTCTTTTCCAAAAGGAGCATAAAGAATGCTGCAAACTTCAACGTCAATATTTCCAATTTGTACCCTTTCCCATTTTTCAACCTGTCTGACCTGCTCTGATAATTCCCCACATCGTTGTGCCCTGACGTAAAAGCGTTTGCTGTTGGATTCAATTACAGACAAAATATCGCTGGAAAAAGATCCGCAATCCATTCTACTTCGGTCGATTTTAATGTTTCTACTTTTGAGTAGGTCGTAAGCGCTTTTGAGTGTTTCGGCTTGTTTGTACTTGACATTGCTATTGCCATTCCTGTTTTCAAAATGGACTATATGTCTACCAATTGTAGATACTCCTGGGAAATAGCCATGCTTCATTTTGTAGCTCTTTTTTGAGTCGTATTTCTCACAAGGAATAAATTGATTATCGTAATCAAAGTCATAATATTCACTAGGAATCAAAGACTTTGTCTTTAGTAAAAGATCTAAATTCAGTTCATTTAATTTGGAATGCTTACTAAATTCATGCACCGTATTAGAATTGCTGACAAAAATCTCTTTCTCTCCCGATAAGCCTTTCTGAACGCGAGCCAATGTGTCAGCAGAACAACTATTTACATCTAGGGTTTGTTCTAAATCTCTTTTCAGATGTTCTTCAATATCCTCAGCGCAGTCACCGCCAGCAAAAAACACTAACCAAAGATTTTTAATCACATCGGCATAACTATATCGTGACTGAAGAGGTCTTGAACCCAGGTGTTCGTTGATCAACTTTTCCAGACCAAGATCTGTAAAATGCTTTGAAATAAAATTAAGCCCTCCAAAAGAACCGATTTGTTCGGTTGAAATTGTACTTTTCATCTGCAATGGTATTTTCACCTAATTAGGTGAAAATATTCTGAATCAGAAAGTCCTTCAAGCATTAGTTTTATAGGGGTTTTCTGTTTCTTCTTTTTTTGACCTGCGGATTTAAGGTAGGATATTAAAGTTTTCCACTTGATACCCTATTCTTTTTTTAGAAAAGTCTTCTTGAAATGTCACATCGAGGCTCCAATGTAAATTATTTTCAACTGACCAATGTTTTCGAACCCCATTGTTAATTGCTCTTGCAGATGACAAATCACTAATGAAAAACCGTTCATCTGTTGTCATTATTCCGGTTGCTTTTTGAGTAACTTCTGATGTTATCTTCACTACCGAAATTAAATTTTCCCATTTATTAGGGTTTTCTATGTGTTTCAAGTTAGTAAAAACTTCACAAGTTCTTTTTTCTATTCTTCCGTGTCCGAAATCATCTTCAACATCAACACTATCAGGATTTGTCAATACAACTGTATCTTGAATATTACTAGCCAAAGCAGGTTGATTTCCTTTAACTGCAATAATATAATTGGCTTCACTTTTCACAATTTGACTTACAATCTTTGTTTGACACCCCATTGCATCAATGGTAATTGTATTACCCTTTATATCTAACAATTCTAATAATGCAGGTATTGCAGTAATTTCATTGCTTTTTTCATTCACTTTCAATTGACCCAGACACAGTTGATTCTCTGATGCAAAGGCAGAAACAATATGAGGGGTTGTTATTCCGTCAAACTTACCGCCCCTCACTGTTTTACCATCAAGAGCTATAACTTCTCCTTTTGTTTTCACACACAAATGATTAATCCAAGAGATAAAACAATCATTGAAATTCTCAGAATCAAGAGCTGAAAAGACTCTTCGCATAGTATCTATCGATGGAATACCAGCATCAAAGTTTCCATACTGCTTAAGCCAGTAATATTGACTTTTACCAAAAATGTGTATGGTCTCCCATTTATCACAGCCACACATTATCCCTGTTATAACCAATAGCAATATGTCGCTCAAAGAATGGTGGTAATTTCCCGCATCTATTCGCCTTGGGTCTTTTAGAGCAGAGAAAAAACAGGAAAGTGAATTTGTATTAGAAAACGTGGTTTTTCTATCCATCTTTTTCGAATGAAAAAAACGCTTTTCAAAAATACTACTGATTGAAAATTAAAAAATTAAGAACAAAATAAAGTTAATGGTTTAAATGCTTTTGCCCTGTGTTCAGCAGTGAGCTAACCAAATACTCGTGTTCATTCTTACCAAGTTGAATTTTCGTTATTCTAACTCTAATTTCACCGCTCTTAGTTTTGATGTTAGTAATTTCATCTTCACTTCCACTTTTGATAAAATCCATTACTTCTTTACAAGCATTTACCGATACACGAAAACAAAATTGGCAATTTGTACTGAAAACATCTGCTAAGAAATCTCTCCCAAAGTAACCTCTGTCAAACAAATACAAATTGTTTTTACCAAGCTTGCTAAAGTGTTGGATAGCCAATGATCTTTCATCTGTTTTATAGGCAGAGATACTTGCCTCAAGACAGATGTTATTAATCACATCAGAGGCAAAGCAGACTTGCGATTTTATCCATTTCCTATTGTCTGAGAGTACATTTTCACCAAATTCCTCAATGGTTTGTTTGTTTCTTGGTAAAGTAAAAACAGAACCATCAATAGCTACTAATCGTAGCCCGTGAAAAGTCTTGTAGCTAAAACTAGTATAATAAAAATCACAAAGTTTAGTTGCCACCTCTTTAAAAGCATCAAACTTAATTTTGTCCCGTACTTGTGTGAAGGAAGATGAAGTAACAACTCTAACTTCTTCCGGAATTTCCAATAGTTTTGAGAAGAATAAATCGATCTCACTTTGAGCTCGTTTATTTAAATGATTACAAAGAAAAAGGAAGGTACTTTTAAAGCTCCAAACTCGATTCCTAGTAAAAGACCTCTTGTTATTTTTGTGTACCCTGATAAAAGAAGGGTTTTCGACTAGATTTATTACAAATTCAAATAGTTTGGCACGATTTTTCCGCTGACTTCTTAACGTTCATGATGTCTTGATTTTAAGTGTTTTACACTCCAAATATACGAAATATTAATCGAAAATACATTGTAATCTACTGATATTTACCTGATTACGCCTTAACTTAATGACATTGCCTCACTTCCTACCGCCACAATACGGTCGTTGTCATCGACATAAAGGTCATTAATTTCGTTTCTGCCACTTCCCATATCAAAGGTATATGCACCTGTTCCTGCAAATGAAGTGGGTGTACCGAAGGAAGTCAACATAACTATTGCTCCTCTGGTTGATTCTCCCCGACATTCCCCACCCTGTTTTGAAAATCGAAATTTCCAACCCGTTTCGCTCAAAATTTAACAAATCAATCTCATCTTGTTAAGCAATTGGTGTTCGAAAGGTGAAAATGAAGTACTCCGTTAGGTCAAAAGAGTGCCAAAAAAGTTAAATTCTCATTTTTTGAAAGGGGGTGGGGAATGTCGGTTCTCCCATCTCAGATGTTCCTCCTAATAATATCTGTCCGTTAGACATAATTGCCATTGCATTAACATTGTCATTTTCACCGTCTATGTCTAAGCTAGCGACTCCGCTGGATGCGAATGAATTATCAAGTCCTCCTCCTTGAGTAAACTTAAATACACACATATCTGTTTGGGCTGAAAAGACAGCCGATCCACCAATAAGAATATTACTACCCACTAAATGAATTTCTCGCCCACTGGCAAAAGTATTATCTCCAGCGTTGAAATTGGTTCTTCCCGGTTCAGTTGTCCCAAAACTTTGATCTACAGAGCCATCTGAGTTTAACCTCATAACGAACCCATCACTGGTTTTAAAACTTGTGGACATTCGTCCAGTAATCAATAGTTTTCCATCATTGAGTTCAGCTATCGCCCACGCTTGTTCATCATCTCCCTGAGAGGCATCTAGTTCCACATATCCGTTATCGCCGAAAGTGTCATCTAGAGTGCCGTCAGGTTGATGCTTTGAGATTAAAATGTTTTCATTCGCTGCGGTGGTGTAACCCGCCAAAATTATTTGGTCATTTGCCAACGTAATCATATCATTATACCGCTCTCCAGTATTTGCGATGTGATCTGTTATTACATATCCAGATATTCCAAAATCTGTATCTAGATCTCCGGGATTTTGAGCGTGACCCATTATGGTACACAACATAACGCATGTCGTAAAAAGTAAATTTTTCTTCATTTGATTTGTTTTTAGTTATTCAATTCAAATGTGTCATCATTGGCCGATAAAGAATAGCATAAATTCACTTTTTCTTGACATAAACTCACTGGTGCTGCTGAATACAGACTAAAAGCGTTAGCTATTGGTGTGAATAGAAATTTGTCTGACTTCTTCAATCAAAATGGAGAGAGCAGGTGTTTTTCAAAAAAGACTTCCTTGAGCTTCGTTAAGTTGGGGGACTTTCACGGAAATTCCAGTTTCTTTCTCTAATAATTCTCCGAATAAAATACATGTTTCAGGAGTCAGGATGCTGTTATACTGATGCATCCATATATATACATGATTCAACCCCAATTTCATCCATTGATTTATACGTTCAGACCATAGTGAAAGTCTAAAGGTGTCAGAAGGATCTAAATTATATCCACCAAATCTGAGAATCAAAGTGTCAGAAGTCATCCGCATATGTATGGCATCTCTTCTGCCAGCAGTGGCAGAAATGACAGAGGATATTTTCCGATGTTCTAGGAGATTCCAGACTTTTTCTGTTGTGTCGTTTTCAATGAACCATTCAGGATGTCTAAATTCTATGGCAAGTTCAAAATCTTCTGGAATGGTATTAAGATAATCCACCAGTCTATCTGCATATTTGGGAGAATAATCGGGTCTCAATTGAATAAAGCTTGGTCCTAGTTTTTCTCCAAAATGAGAAATGGCCAATAAGAACTCGTCAGTGAGTCCATCAGAGTTTAGAAATCTTCTATAATGTGTAATCAGATTTGGAAATTTCGGACAGAATTTGAATTCTTCATTGCTGAAGTTTTTCCACTTTGAAATGATTTCTGGGCCATAGATTTTATAATGAGTGGCGTTTAATTCTATCGTATTAAATTGCTTACAATATTCTACACCCATTAAATCAGCCTTGGTCTTAAGCGGAAATATTTTTCCCTTCCATTTGGGGATATTCCACATGGTACCACCCATATAAATTTTCTTCTCTTTCTTCGGAGAAGATTTGAGATTGGAAGACGTATTCTTATGGTCTGGAGGAAGACTGAAATCTACTCCTGAAATATCTTCTAGCTTACCGAATTTCATTTCGTTGCGAAGCTAAAGAAAACCCCTCACTTAAATTGATAAATGAGGGGCTTGGTTATATATTACTGATTGGTTAGGAAGAATATTATGACACGTTTTTCATGGTAACAACTCTTTGAGGATAAGGAGCCTCGAAGCCTGCATCTCCAAGCTTATTTTTAATTTCTCCACGAAGACCCCAAAAAACATCCCAATAATTTTCTACGGTTGAAAATGGCAATGCTAAAAATTGAACATTATTTTCTGTGAGTTCGGTAACGTAGACACTAGGAGCAGGGTCTTGAAGTACCAATGGAGAATTTTCTAAAATAGCCATTACAATTTCCTGTGCTTTATTTACATCTCCATCATATCGTATAGCGAAGGGAATATCGCACCTTACATTTCCTTTGGTTGAAAAGTTAGTGACGTTTCCGCCAGCTAATGGACCATTAGGAATGATCTCTGTCTTATTCTGAAAGGTCTCTAATTTGGTAACAAAGACCGAAATCTCCTTTACGAAACCAAATGCTCCTTGCGCTTCTATCAAATCTCCAACTTTAAAAGGTTTAAACAAAAGAATTAAAACTCCTCCTGCAAAATTCCCCAAACTCCCCTGAAGAGCAAGCCCAACTGCTAGCCCCATGGCACCTAATATGGCTACGAAAGAGGTGGTAGCGATACCTAGCATTCCAGCAACTGAAATAAAGAGAAGCGCTTTGAGAAGGAAGGCCACCATAGTTGTTAGAAAAGGGCGTAATGACTCATCAATATGTTTTTTCTCAATAAGTTTTCGGAAGCCCTTTATCACAAATCCTATGATCCAAAGACCAATGATTAAAACGGCAAGTGCTCCTAATACTTTAGGTGCATATTCTGTGACAATGGCTAAAAGTTGATCCCAATATGTTGAAATATCTGTTTGCATATTTTTTTTTAATTGGTTAATAATTATTGGTTTGACAGTCTTGTGACGCATAGTATTTCATATTAGTCACATTATTTTCTATTTATTGACATTTTCGTTCAAAATGTCAATCGTTGGATCACTATAAAAAAAAGTGATTTTTTTTCGAATTATCCGAAACAAACGTTGGGTCAAACACGTATCATCAACCGTAAGTTCTCATGTAGAGATATTAGATAGTTTAATTGTTTTCATTTATTTACCATCAAAGGCCACCCAACGGGGTGGCCTTTGATACTTTGTACCTACCCGATTTATATTTTTTTGTAACACACTTCTCAATGAGACTTCCGTTCTTTGTGTTGCAATGCAGGTTTCCTGCATTCGTTTAGAAAAATCATACTAAATAAATAATAATGAAAACAATAATTTTAGCTTGCTCACTGCTCATGTCTTTTTCATTTACATCAGTAAATGAAATTTTAGAAATAGGTCAATCCGCTCCTATGGCAGATCAAAAAATGAAAGATGTTTCGGGGAAATCGATTTCACTGAATGATGTGAAACAAGAAAATGGATTGCTAGTTGTATTCTCATGTAATACTTGCCCATTTGTGGTAGGAGGAAGAGGAGACGGTTGGGAAGGAAGATACAATGGATTATATGAGATGTGCCAGGAGAAGAAAATAGGAATGGTTTTGGTCAATTCAAATGAGGCTAAGAGAGATGGGGATGATAGTTTGGGAGAAATGAAAGAGCATGCTAAGGAAGAAGGATATAAAAGCCATTATGTAGTAGATGAAAAATCAGCATTAGCAAATGCATTTGGAGCGAAGACTACACCCCATGTTTATATGTTTAATGGGAAAATGGAATTAGCATATAAAGGAGCTATTGATGACAATGTAGATTCTTCGGATGAAGTAAAAGAACAATGGCTATCAAATGCGATCTCAAATTTGGCTGACGGTAAAAAAATAGACCCTAATTCTACAAGACAGTTGGGTTGTAGTATTAAAAGAGTGAAGTAGTTTTTAAGAATTAGAAGCGAAACAAAAAAGGCGACCATTGGTCGCCTTTTTTTATTTAATGCGGCTATGTTAGTATCAAACTTTTCTTGAGAAATCGAATAATCAAATCAAAAGTTATTTCTGCTAAGGGTTAGTATGTGAAGCGTGGCGTCCCTTAGGGTGCTATGATTTCGCATACATTGTGGTGGTGTCGTTTTCATTCTTTCTTTGCCTGTTATTTAGGATTATTATAGTCACTATATAAATCACTACAATAGCGAATGGTATGGTTACAAACCTGTACCCAGGTAGTCCATACCAAAGAACAAGTATTGTCACAGTTCTTACTATTGCATGAAAAACTCCTACCCAATGCTTAATAATCCACGAAAATGGGAGCCACATTAATCCTGTCAAAATTCCAACTGTCAGCGGTAGCGATGAATAGTCTATAATAAAAAAAGGAATAGCGATGGAATAAACCAGAACGGCTTGTCCCACTGTAAAAAAGAAAAGTTTATCAAATTCATTCTTCGGTTTCGTTTTATCTAGGAAATTTTCCTTCGTAAATTTTGAAATAAACAATCCCAAATAAACGATACTTCCTGTCCCAATAAATAAAACCCAGACAGCAGCTTGAATTGGTAATACAAGTCCTGCAATGCCAATTATTAACCAAACTATTAACCCCGCTAATGGAGTTGCTAGGAATTTTCTATCGGCAAATTCTTGTCTTTGCTCTTCAAGTGTTCTTTCAATATGCTCCATTTCTTTTTATCTATTCTGTATTTGTCGGTTAAGCTCTCATTCGATTCACTCTATTGGTTTTCAATGTCCCACAACGTATCCAGAAAGGTGCATATGCATTATACAAAGTGCTGTGTATTTTTATTCTACCAATTTATAAAAGTCCAATTGTCTAACTATACTGTCAGCACTTGTAGAAGAAATTTGATCCGTCTCCCATGATTTTCCAATTCCTACCTCAGCTCCGAATAAATTTACAACCCAATCATCTTTTTCTGGCGCATTTGTTTGTTTTAATTTAATAGTCTTGCCACAATTATTTAGTTCCGCTTTAACTTTTTCTATGCCGTATTTGTCAATACATAGTAGAATGTAACGTTTGTGAATTTTGCTATTCCGAGCTTCTACATTTGCTAAGTATGGCTGTAATACACGTAAAGACTTCTCTTTTTCTTCAAGTTTCTCATATGCATAAGAGCAAAGGATTGCCGAATTAACTTCATATTGAAGGTATTCATTTAGATCAGAGAAGTTTTCTAGTTGTTCGGGGCGTTCATTAAGATAGAAGTCAATTATATCTATAAAAAGATCTTCTGCGTTTTTAATTTGCCTTTGGTTTTCACACTGAACAGCTTTTTTAGAAAGACAAATTAATTTATGAGGAGTTGTCAATGGATAATCATACTGTAGAAAAGTGAAAATTCCTGTCTCGACGATTGTAGTATCTAGTTTGGAATTTAAAATTTTTAATGTATCCGTAAGCCATATAACACTGTCGCATCGATGGTACAAAGTTTCTAAAAGATCGCAATCATTTAGGTTCTCGCATAGTGTAGTATACTCCGCCTTTTTCTGATTACAGGAAAGTAGCCCAATTGTTAATATGATGACAATTATTTGCTTCATGGTCTTTGGAATTGCACACAACGTTTAGTGTGAGCTATCTCACAGGGTGGCTATGCACTTTACGCAGTGTGATCTACTTTTCATTTATTTTCCATTCCTTATTTTCAAAAATAAAGTGAGCTTTTCCTTCTTTTATTTTAGACACGTAACGCTCATACTTTGCTTTATCAAATGTCCAAGTCATACACCAATATTCAAACATTTCCTTATTCTTTTTAACTTCTATAATGTTTTCTTGTTGTTCTAAAGAGAACAATAGAATAGCATCATCATATTTCTTATCATGCATGTATAGCTTAAGTCGTTCAGCAGTTTTTAGTTGACCTTGAATTGTATCTGAGAAAGAAATGCCCTGTCCAATTGAATACTTTTCAATCAAATTTGTCTTTGATTTATACCATCCTTTATATTGGTGTATAGTTCCATTCGTTAGAATCGTGTCAATTTCACCATTTATATGGTGAATGAGAAGTCTATGAGTTTTCATATACTTTGTTGGTCCGACATCCTTGGACTCATTTAAGCCTCTTATGAACTCCTGTTCAAAACCTTCCTTCATATTGATTTTTGTTCCAGGATATCCTTGATAAACTTCAATCTTTTCAATTTGAGGGTAATCAAAGGTTAAATTACTTTGAGCGTTACAAGACGTCAATATGGAAAGGAAAAACAGGTATGAGAATATTTTCATTTTGTTTAATCGTATTGTAGATAACGTCTAGTATATGATATCGCAGCATCCCAAAAGGTGCTATGATTTTAGATACTTTGCTAGCGGTAGTTTATTCAATAATTCCAATTCCGTCAATAATTTTTGATTTATAGTCTAATTTCCCATCTTCGGTATACCATTTCCAAACACCTGACGTCCTTCCATTTTCATAAGCTCCATGAGTTTTTAGTTTACCATTTGAGTAATATACTTCTTCAAAACCATTTACAAAATAGCCATTGCTAAATTGACCTTTTTTTATAATCCATTCATCTTCTATCTCATAATGATATTCTAATTGACCATTCGCAACTCCATTATTTGTCTTCCAAAGGGTAGTTCCAAATGGATCTGTTATTTGATGAAGCTGCACGCAGTGAACATTATTAAAATAGATTGTATCAATGTTATTTTCTATGTAGAAATTTATATATGAAGAATCAATCATTGAGTCTTTAAACAAATTAGGACAGATATCGATATGTTGAATATTAAGAGAGTCATTTTGAGCAAATAATCCAAGAGGCAGAAATAAAATAAGTGGTAAAAGATATTTCATTGATATAAAGATGCTAAGAAAAGATGGTTTCCATAATTACCGCTAAACAAGGAAATAAAGTGCACTATGCATTTTATGTTTCGCTGACCTGCCGATAGGCGGCTACAATTTTGGGCAACGGCTTCATTTTTATTTAGTCGTACTGCTATTTGATTGGACGAGTGGTTGGAATCCACCATAAACCATCCGTTTGGCATCAAAAACCATCCTTGACGGATTTGTCAATGGATCAATTAAATCCATCATTCTCGAGTCAGCCGCGACCCGCTTATTTGCAAGGTCACGAGCCTCGCGTGAATCGAACACAACCCATCCAAATACTATAGCCTCATCATCTTTTGCACCTACGAGTTCTGGGAAAGAACGTGTACCTTCCAATTTTAAGTCATCACCAACATACTCAAAGTAAGCGAGTGCACCATGTTCCTTCCAAATCTCTGCAACCGCCTCAGCCACGTGCCTGTATTCGTTTAGGCGATTTCGTGGAACGGGAAGGGTGAATCCGTCTATGTAATTTGTCATGTTTTCCTTCATTTTTATTCTTTGTTAAAATAAGACAATCCACACATGTTGCTCGCAATACTCCCCCCTATCATCATACAGTTGACCTGTTAGCATATGTTGTCTTTTCAAATTCTTGAATGTTCATTGAGATAATGGATACAACTGGAAACATTGATTTAAGTTTCGATACTATTAATTTTGATAGCTTACTTTTCTGTTCAATGGTTCGCCCCTCCATTATATTTCCAAAGACATGAATGAAATCATCCTTAGTTCCAACAGTTAAAAAATCATCATAAGTTTTAATTCGAACTTTTATCCCACCCACGCCTTTTTTGGCAAACAGATTTGAAGATTCTGCACATTCGTATACTTCTCGAAGAACTTCTTCTGGAGATACTTTTTCGAACAAATTTTTTGAGCATTCAATTACAAAGTGTGGCATTCCTTTTCAATTTTCGAATTGGTAACAACGTAACCAGACTATGGCATGTTGCAACGGCAAGGCATAGCTTTTTGCATGCCGCGCGCTGTTTTGTGTGAGCCATTTGCTATAGTCAGTTTTTCTTCACTTTAATCAATAGAATTCCTCGAGGCTCTGCCTCGGGGTTGTTCATTACTCAACTCTGAATTGCTCTGCAGGGTTTGCTCGAAACACTCCGCCACATAATATCTGTTTTCCTTGGACTTGTGAGGAGCGAAAATCGCTTTCTTCAATCCTGAATCACTTTCGTAACTATCGGGTTCCAATAAGTAGACAAACTCACCGTCTGATTCTACATAATAATTGGAGTAAGTAATACTTCCGGTTTTGTTGTTGAAGTGAACTCTGGACAAAAGAATTCCTTTCATCTCAGAAGTGGTTTTTTCGTATGAAGCCTTGTCCTTTTTCTTATAAGTCAATCCTGCAATCCTTCAGTGAAGATTCGCCTTCAAAAAGCTCTTCGATTTGGCCGAAACAAACACTGCTTGATATGGCTATGATTAATATGAGTATCAGTCTTTTCATTTTCTGTTGTGTACCGTTTTATTCTTTTACTCTTTCCCAGCTTTCTTTGATTAAATCAAAATTCAATCCGTTAAATTTAAATGTACAATGACATTTTTTTGTTATTGTCTCTTTGTCATTATCAGAATAATAGTCGTCAGATTCTTCGTCTATTTTAGCATAGTTTGAACAATCACAATAAGGTGTTAAATCATCAGTGACATAATCTACAGTAATTATTTTAGATTATAACTAACTCCTTCTTCCCAACTTCTGGAATTCACAGAATAAGAAAAATCTTGTTCAAAAATCCCGCTCCTAATGCTAACTAACATTATATTAGATTCAAAACAATATGAGCAACCTCTTACATATCCAGTTAACGCATATTTTGTTCCTTCTTCTGTCTCTATTGAGTAAATTGCATTAAAGCCGTCACTTTCAAAAACTCCGTGTTGATTTATTATTTCTGGTTCATCTTTACTTTTCAAACTTGGCGATGTACTATCTTCGATATAATGCGTTATCGAAATTCTACTTCTATATGTACCTCCAGTCTTTTCATCCAATGAAAAGTTGTATAATTTTCTATCGTCTGAGACAACAATAGATAAATCAAAGTTGTGATTTATTAGCTCATCAATCTTACTATCTTTAAATTTATTATGTGAAATTATATGTGTTATATTTTTGACTATTAATTCCTGAAATTCATCTTTTAAATTAAATTCAGAAATAGAATCTTTGGAATAACCATCATATTCGCCATAATGTGCTTTAATATATTTTATTTCATCTTTTGGTAAACCAGACTCCTTTAATGTGACAAATTCATCTGCACCAAAAGGAGGAGTTAGTTTAGAGTATTTCTCTAGATATTCATTGGTTTCAGAAACAAGATTATCCAAGGGTTTTGGGGATTGTCCAAATCCAAATTTTGTTAGAATACTGAAAGCAAAAATTAGTCCTATTTGTTTAATAATTCTCATTTTTAGCCATTGTAGGGCGTTTTTTATTTCATTTTTTCCATGTCCAGATACATTGATTTAAAATATACCTTCATATTCATTCTTACTTTTTTTCGTGGTTCAATTTCTTTGTTATTAATCATTGGTCCACTTTGGTAATAATTATCACTTTCAAATTCAACCATTCCATAAATGTTATAAGACTAATTCCAATTAATATTGATATTCCGATTAAAATTTTCTTTAGCATGAACGGCTAAGTTCTAATTAGCACAGCATTTTGTTTAAACAGTTCGAAGAGTTGGTATCCCTGATCGGCTAAGAGTACTGCGATTAGCCATTGCTTTATGGTTTGCTTGCTCCCCTGTATTTTATCAGCGTATGCATACCAGTTGAGGTAGTTTTGCAGATACTTAGAGCTTACACCATTAAAGGGGAGTAAGAATTTTCGTAGCTGTGCATGGGTATTGTTCACTTTTTGAAGATGTATGGTCTTATCTTTTTTATCTACATGGTCTTTAGCTAATAGTGCTTTATGTCTTAAAGAGGGTTTTCCCTTTGCATAAGCCTTGTAAGAAGGGTGCTTGTCGGTTATTAAGGTGGCATCATCTGCCAGTCTATGGTCTAGTACTTCTGAAATGTCTTGTTTGCTCAACCGTTTTGTTGCCACAGCTCTCAAGTATTTGCCTCCCTTACGTTCTACTGCTGTAACTACCTGAACTACGGTAATACTGTCTTTCCCTTGATTTCTTTTAAAATCACTCCCTCTCTTTCTCGGTGCTCTATCTAAATCCCTGTTCCCTTTGTTATTTAGGGCTAACTCTAACTCATCACACTCTACTTCATTAGAAAGCTCTACAGGAGCAAACTGTTCCAACGAGCTTAAAATCTTATGACGCCAATCAAAACTTGTCTGAATACAAATTCCCAGTTCCTTGGCAATCTTCTTTATCGGCATTCCCTGTTCCATGCATTTGAGATAAGCTTGCCACTTATTTTTTAGCTTTATCTCATACAAGGGAGTGCCTGTGGTTTCACTGTACCATTTTAAACAATCCTTGCAACTGTACATCGCCACTCCTTTTTGTTGACCTCTGCGATATACACTTGTACTACTACAATGAGGGCAGGGTTTTTTCTCGCGCTTTGATGAAACTTCTTTCGTTGCATCGACTAGAACTTTTCCTTGTAGTTCCTGATCCTGCAATAATTCCTCTAGCAATGCTTCTTGAGTCCCTAACGACAATCGTGAAAACAACTCCTTTATTTCTTTACTACTTACCATAAAACACAATATAACACCTTTATGTTGTGTTAACTAGAACTTAGCCGCATGAACTACATTCTTGTTTTTTTAGCTGATCGCTAACGTTTCTTGTTTGATGCGTTGCATCCTGCAGGGTAACTATGCACATTGCTATTGCAAGTATTGATTATTCTTTTTCAAATTTTGAATTCGTCCACACATTCATCATTGCTTCTTTATCCTCGTCATTATTATAATTGATATTTACACCAAAGTCAAATCCGTTTACGTACCGACCATACATGTCTTGATAGAGTATGATATCGCCTTTTGGCCCATACACTGTTATATGAAAAACTGCAAAATCAAGCCCTCCTATTATTGCCTTAGATGAAGAAGTATCAATTCTAATTCCTTGATTTATATAGGTTGCATAAAGCAATTCTTTAAGTCCAGCGTTATTGTCTTGCCACTCTCCTTCATATTCAAGTTTAAAGGGTTCTGATGTCGATTGGAAAATATTGAATTGATTTTTTTGGAAGTTTATTAAATGCTTAAGTCCATCGTAGTCAAACTCTCCACCAACTTCTTTGATTGCTTCCATCCCGCGCTCAGTACTTTTATCCATCTTATCTTTTGTCATAATAGACCAATCCTCAGGAATTTCCATAGTCCAACCAATTTCTTGACTTGTATATGTTTCGCCTTGAACTATTCCTTCGTCAATTTGCTTATTTGGGTCAATTTGACCGCAAGATGATAGGGTTATACAAATCCCTATTGCTGTTAATTTTAAAATGTTTTTCATCGTTAATTTCAATGTGCTACAACGGTTAATGTAAAATGCGTTTTAATGCTTTTTACATAGTGTTAGCATGATTTACTTGCTTTTTTGAAGTTCTTTAAGTTCCTTAATATAGTTTTCTGCCCATTCAGTATGTTTATAACCCTTTACAAGTCGGAACTCAATTAAACTGATGGCTTCTGCATATTTGCCTTGATCTTTCATTGCACCAACTCTCCAAAAATCAAGTTCTTCACTAACAGCTGAATTCGTATGTTCTTTTAATTTGAAACAGACATCCTCCATTAATTTGAATTTTTTATCATCCCATAATTTGCTTAGCAGAGGGACGAAAGAATCTAACATAAAGTGATAGTTATCTTTTAATTCGGAATTTACGATACCATCATAGACGCTTATCATTTGCTTAAGTCCACCATTTTCAAGCGCTACCGAAAGAGTATCACTGAATACTTTTTTAGGTGCAGAAACTGATTTTACGATTATTGGATTGAATGTTAACGTAGCTCCACCAGGCAAATCTCCTCTACCTTTCTTACCATAGCCTAGAGAATCTGGCATGATTGCAATAACTTCATCTCCTTCTCTAAGTAGTGAATATAACTCTAACGATCCCTTAATTAAGCGAGCTTTACCTCGAATATGAGTAATTGATGAATCAGGTTCATTATCAGTCGACCAAAAAACAGTGTCAATTTCATTCACATATAATTTGGAATAGACTTCTACAGCACAGTCATCTTCAATTTTTCTACCTTGGCCTTTTTTAAGGTAAATGTACTTAAGACCACTAGCTGTTTGAATAGTGTCATGAGAATAGTCTTCTTGTATTTGTTGATTATCGGAATTGTTTTTTTGAGCGGATTTTTCCTGACATGATACAATTAAGATGATAATGAGCGTGAAATATAGTTTATTCATTTATCGATTTGATTTATTCTTGCTAACAAGGGAATAAAGTCAGGGCAAAAGCATTTAAAAAACAGCTGTACTCATTAATAAATTTCTATAGTCTGTGTCAAAAGCCGCTTTCATTCTCTTGTTTTTCAAGCTAATTTTAGCTGAGCTTTCTTTTTTTAAAACTGTTAATACAATTTTTAATAGGATATTAAAGTTTTCCACTTGATACCCTATTCTTTTTTTAGAAAAGTCTTCTTGAAATGTCACATCGAGGCTCCAATGTAAATTATTTTCAACTGACCAATGTTTTCGAACCCCATTGTTAATTGCTCTTGCAGATGACAAATCACTAATGAAAAACCGTTCATCTGTTGTCATTATTCCGGTTGCTTTTTGAGTAACTTCTGATGTTATCTTCACTACCGAAATTAAATTTTCCCATTTATTAGGGTTTTCTATGTGTTTCAAGTTAGTAAAAACTTCACAAGTTCTTTTTTCTATTCTTCCGTGTCCGAAATCATCTTCAACATCAACACTATCAGGATTTGTCAATACAACTGTATCTTGAATATTACTAGCCAAAGCAGGTTGATTTCCTTTAACTGCAATAATATAATTGGCTTCACTTTTCACAATTTGACTTACAATCTTTGTTTGACACCCCATTGCATCAATGGTAATTGTATTACCCTTTATATCTAACAATTCTAATAATGCAGGTATTGCAGTAATTTCATTGCTTTTTTCATTCACTTTCAATTGACCCAGACACAGTTGATTCTCTGATGCAAAGGCAGAAACAATATGAGGGGTTGTTATTCCGTCAAACTTACCGCCCCTCACTGTTTTACCATCAAGAGCTATAACTTCTCCTTTTGTTTTCACACACAAATGATTAATCCAAGAGATAAAACAATCATTGAAATTCTCAGAATCAAGAGCTGAAAAGACTCTTCGCATAGTATCTATCGATGGAATACCAGTATCAAAGTTTCCATACTGCTTAAGCCAGTAATATTGACTTTTACCAAAAATGTGTATGGTCTCCCATTTATCACAGCCACACATTATCCCTGTTATAACCAATAGCAATATGTCGCTCAAAGAATGGTGGTAATTTCCCGCATCTATTCGCCTTGGGTCTTTTAGAGCAGAGAAAAAACAGGAAAGTGAATTTGTATTAGAAAACGTGGTTTTTCTATCCATCTTTTTCGAATGAAAAAAACGCTTTTCAAAAATACTACTGATTGAAAATTAAAAAATTAAGAACAAAATAAAGTTAATAGACATTATTATAACTGAATTACTATAGCTTTCTTTTCGTTGGACTCAAAAAGTCAAAGCATTGGTTTTAGACATATAAACTAACTTTTTGCATTGTCAAAAAAGAATAATTTGACCTATACTAAATGAGTCGTAATAATGTCTAATGGTTTAAATGCTTTTGCCCTGGGAATAAAGTGCATAGTGCACTTTATTCGCACTATATGTTTAGTGAGACTAATCTAATAAATTTTTAATCGCTGAGAGCTGATTTACTGCTACATGTGTGTAAATTTCTGTGGTTCTAGAAGAATTGTGTCCCAGTAGAGTTTGTATATAACGCAGGTCTACACCAGACTCTAATAAGTGAGTGGCAAAACTATGCCTAAGAATGTGCCGAGTAATAGTTATTCTTATCCTAGCTTTTCTTCCAGCACTTTTGATTAACTTTCCTACACTTTCTCCTGAATATTGGCCACCAGTTCGTCCCTCAAATAAATATTCCTTTGGCCTATATTCTCTAAAATAAACTCTCAAATCCTTTAATAGACTTTCACCTAATAACGTAAAGCGGTCCTTTCCTCCTTTTGCATTTTTTATATGGATAAGCATGCGCTTACTATCTATGTCTGAAATTTTTAAATCGATGACTTCGCTTCTGCGTAATCCTGCGGAGTAAAGCAGACTGGCTATGCACTTATGTTTAATGTTATTCGTAGAGTTTATTAATGCTTTAGCCTCTTCTTTACTGATGATCTTAGGCAAGGTCTGTTGTTTTCTAGGACGCTCTATGTAATAGAACCTATTCGGCATTCCTTGCACTATTTCATAATAGAACTTTATAGAATTTACCGCTTGGTTCAGGCTAGAGTCTGAATAACCTTGTTTTATCTGAAGCTTTAAATATGAGCGTATGTCATTCTCGTTTAGAGAGTCTATAGGTTTAGGATGAAAATGATTTACGTAGTTTTCAAAATGGGAGATGTAGGTTTGAGCAGTATTTAGTGCATACCACTTCAGTTCTAATTTTTGGATAAAACTCTCTGGACATGGCTGCCAATCTTTTGATTTTTATAGGTTCATTTACCCCTTTAGACACCGGTTTGTCAGGGAAGAAATACTTACAATTAACCTATGCCACGCCTTTGAAAGTAGTGAATATCGCATTCAAGTTCATAGAATTGTTCAGAAGAATAAACATGTCATGTTCATTAGACCAAGTGACGTTAGACAGCTCTTTTGTTAGTGCATTTATTACCTTATTTAGGTAGAATTGTAGGCCTATGAATTTTTTATTTTGATCTAATATGTGTCTCAGCGTTACTTGTTTGAGAGTTTTAGTCATCTATTTACTTATTAGAGATCTAAATAAGTTACATCTATAGAAATACTCGCTTTTAAGCATATAATATACGTATATTATGCGCTTAATATTTTAAACGAGTAATGAATAATTGCCTGTTCTGCAAAGAAAAATTAGAAGGGGGGAGTGAAAAACTATTGCAACGCTCATTGTAGATTCGCTTATCAATAGGTTAAGAATAAACTCGAGAAACTTAGGGGCATAGAGGTGCAGGAAATCTTAAGAACGAATAGAAATCTACTAAAACTATTCGACTTGAGTACATTCTTCGAAAGGTAAGCCTCCAAGTAGTTAGCGCTAACCCTCAATATTATAGAACTATAGTGGCTTTAGTTCATTGCTGGTTTGTTAGGGTTACTGCCAATATTTCCATTCTTTATCTATTGGTGTTAGAGAAAAACGTAATCATCAGAGTATCTTACTCCACTCTATAACGGTCTCTACATTCTCCACTCCAGAACATGGCTCCATCTGATATGATTCTATAACTTATTTCGAATTCCCCAGTTATCCTTGGAATCAACACCTCCATATCCATCAATGTATCTCCACACACGTCATGATCAAAATAAGTGGTTCCATACTTCCAATTCAAAATTTCTCCTGTTTCTCTGTCATATATATTATAGCACAGCGCTGGGGGAAAATCACTATTACTCCTTGAGGCAATACACCAATCCAGTGGGGGTTTCACTTTAAGTTGAATCTGGTAAGGTGTATTAGGATCTGCTTTATCTGGAATCCCATGTATAAGCTCCAATTCCACTTCTCTATAGCTGCGGTAGCCATTCATTCGTACATATGGTATGTCCCGACCTCGATCATCAATCCTTCCTGTTTCACCATAAAGACCGCTATTTATTACCACCACAGAACTATCTACTAGTTCCTGCTGATACTGCTTCCACAAATGAAACTGATTCACTCTTCTGTCATTGTTCACAGTAATGGTTCGCTTGTTTCTATAAAACCACAGCTTGGAAGCATTCTGATATCCACCAGCGAGCACAGCAGTACCATTAGCTATGGAGTCTACAGCTTGCGCATATTCTTTCCATCCGAAAAACTCATTACCTCGATTCTGCTCTCTGGAAAGAGGCAAGATATTAAACATTAAGTGGCATCTCAAGAGAAGTAAGACTGCCAAGCTGGGAATCCACAATATGGTCACCCATTTTCTAATGGCTTTTTGGCCACCGATGTATGCATGAGATAATACCAGTAGAGGAATGAACAGGGTAGCAGTCCAGTTAGCCTGAATAGATCCCTTAAATGACCAAATGAAAAAATATAGAAATACCAAAATCACTAACCCTTTTAGCGTCTTTTGATATTGATCTACCGCTTTGTGTTTAATAGCTGCATATATGAAGACAATTCCGGAAAATGGGCCAAAGATTGCCAGCTGGCCTACTACGTAATTTAGGATCACCTTGATGCTCATTGATTCCTGAAACCTATCTGAAAGTGCATACGTCAACCCTGCCTCACCACTATTAAAAAGCCAAATAAGATGTGGGATGTATAAGATAATGGAACCGAATGTGATCAACCAAAAACTTCTTCTTTTGAGTAAACTAAAATTGATTAAAAAGCCAAACACTATAATGGGTACCGCATGGTATTTACTATACATCATGGCCGCAATAATCAGTGTCATCCAAATAAGGTTTCTGGTTGTGTCATGAGCCAGGTAATCCTTAAACTTTAGAAAAAATAGTCCTGTAAAGAAGAATAACGGACTATCAGGGGCGGTCATAAAACCTCCCACATGGGCCAAGAACATAGAGGTGACGATCATAATATACAGAGGCAAATCTCTCTTTATGAGCTTGACATATACCAGATATAGAATAACAGAATTACAAATAGAAGTGATTAATCGCACTCCCAACTCCTGGGAATTGATCATCCCTCCAATTTTTATAAATAGCGCTACCATGGGAGGGTGCTCATAGAAACCCCAATCCAAATGCTTTGACCACGTCCAGTAATAGGCTTCATCGTGTGCTAACTGGGTAAAATGACTTTGAATCAAGTTCAGAAGCAACCACAAAACACAAAACAGTATGAGCAGCGATCTTTCAGAAAGTCTTATTTGTGATCCGTTCTTTAAAAGCATTTATAAAATTTTTCATTCGCCAGTTTTAACATTGGCAAATCCCCCTTGCTATTCCCATAAGCATATATGCTGCTATATTCACCTAAGTCATAGTGCTCTTTTATTCTTCTTACTTTCTCTTCACCTGAACAATTTTCCCCATCAATTCTCCCAGTGATTTTTCCATCAATCACCTCCCATCTTGTACAAATCAGCTGAAGTTTATGTTGCTCACACCAAGGTTTCAACCACAATTCAGAGGAAGCACTTACTACTACAATCTTATGATTCTGTGATTGGTGCCAGGCTATTTTTCGCATTGCAACGCCTGACACAATCTTATCAAGTCGAATTAAATAGTCTCTTCCTTTGGCTTCAACTTCGTCCAAACCTACACCACCAAAAAAGCGCGTTATTAACTTTTCCTTGGCTTTCTTTGCTGTGTTAAATCCAAATTTCCAAGCTAATAAGATCGGCAAAGACATTAAAATTCCCTGAACAAATTTCGACCTCCCATAAACAGCGATTATAAAGTCAAGTAAACTGTCCTTTTTAGTTATAGTTCCATCGAAATCAAATAAAACCAAACTCATTTTACAGACTCATTTTTTTGTATACAAATTCTGGAATGCTCCTGAAAATTAATAAAATAACTCGCCAAATTGGTTTTGTATAGATGACACTTCTTTTAGAATGATAGGCTTTATAAACGTCTTTGGCCACTTTTTCTGGTTGAGCCGTTAGACGCGCTGGAAGAGACATATTCTCAGTCATTTTTGTGTATACAAATCCTGGCTTTACTGTCAGCACATGAACGCCATGCTTATGAAGTCTTTGTCTTAAACCAGATAAAAAAGCGGTAAGTCCTGCCTTGGCGGAGCCATACATATAGTTTGAACTTTTGCCTCTATCTCCTGCCACAGAACTAATGGCTATAATTGAGCCCTGCCCAGATGCTTGCATATGAGCCGCTACTATTTCCAGGAAAGATACAGCACCGGTATAATTGGTATCAATTATCCGTTTTGCTTCACTGAAGTCTAATTCTGATTTTTCTTGCTGGCCTAAATAACCAAAGCACATGATTACTACATCAGGCTTCACATCCAAATTCTCAAAAAACAGCTGATGGCTCGCAAAATCTAACGCATCAAAGCCCAAACTAGTAATGGACAGAGATTCCGATGAAAATGAATTTTCATATGCCTTGAGATCTTCTGGATTTCTTGCCCCAAGAACAAGATTGAAACCACCATTGAAAAAAGATTTTCCAATTGCTTTTGCTATATCGGAAGTAGCTCCTAAAATAAGTACGGTTTTCATCTTAACAGGTTTAAGCGGTTCGACATCATTGATCTGAATTTGGCTTTCGGATTATACTTTCTGCATACTTCCTGAAATTTACTTAGATTCCCATACATCTTGGCAAATGTATGCGCTTCTACCCTAGAATCTTTAGCCAAGTAGATTCTTCCTTCATAACGCTGAACAATTTTGTCAAGCCTTTTGATAAGACTAAACACATTTTCGTTCACTGGAAAATCAAGAGCTAAGGTATATCCCGCTTCTGGAAATGCTATAGTTCCATATCTTGGTCCCATTAGTTTCAACACTGCCAGAAACGAACCATATCCACCGTCTCGTATTACAGAAAGTAATTCCTGAAGGCCTTTTTTACCATGCTTCATTGGAATCACCATTTGGTATTGGACAAACCCCTTACGTCCATATATTTTATTCCAGTCTTTGATGCCATCTAAAGGATAGAAAAAATCATCGTATCCAGTAATACTGAATCCTTTCCCTTTAGATTTCATATAGAAATAGAACCTATTAAATAGCCGTATGGACATCTTGTTCAGTAGAAACGATGGGAAATAGAATGGAATTCTTCTTGATCGCTTTTCACTAACGACTAGAGGTGATTCTCTTAATTTTGATTCTAGTTGGTCTGAGGTAGCATGCTCTCCGGTTATCAAAATCCCTTTGCCAATGTCAGATTTTGACAAGCAATCGAACCATGCTACTGAGTAAGTACTAGTTCTTCTTTTATCAATTTCCAAGATCAACTCCTCCAGATTATTACAAGGAGTGATTTCCTGATATATAAATGACGTTTCTATAGGTTTTAGCTTCAATCTCACAGTGAGAATAACTCCTGTTAATCCCATCCCTCCCAGCGTTGCTTCAAATAAATCAGTATGCTCATTTTCGGAACATGTTACAACCTCTCCGGTTTCCAACATCATCGTAAATGACAAAACGAACGCAGAAAGAGCTCCCTCTTTGTGATGATTTTTTCCATGAACATCAGATGCCACAGCTCCTCCAACACTCACAAACTTGGTTCCAGGAGTTACTGACAAGAACCAACCTAACGGTATGACCAGCTCCAAAATACGATCCAGGGTAACCCCAGATTCACAATTAAGAACTCCTTTTTCCTTATCAAAATCTAAAACCTGATTGTATTCCAGTGTCGACAACATTGTTGTCCCTAATGATGCATCACCATAGCTTCTTCCCATTCCCCTTGGAATAACGCCATCAACAGCAGCTATTTTCTCTCTCAAATCACTTTCACTTGCGAAGTCCAACATATTCTTCTTTACCCGTGGGTAGTTTCCCCAATTAGAAATCGTTTTATGAGTCATTTTAAATAAATCAACATGAAAAATGAAAATGCCCAACCAAGCAAAGCCAATTGAATAAGTCTATCACTAAAAAAAACAGTCACCGGAGAACCTTTCTTCTTCATGACAATCACTCTATACAAATACTTCAACACTGCTATGATCACAAAAAAAGAAGTCATAAACGCATATTCTGAATCAATTCTATTCTCTAGCTCTGGAGAAATTGAATACATGACATACGCCACTATCAATATGCCAGAAACCAGTACCATACCAATGTCTATAAACCGAATATTGTAACGCTCGATATTTCTTCGAATTGGTAATTGTGTGTTTTTGAACAGCATAGCATCATCTCTTCTCTTAGCCAGTCCCATGAATATAGAAATCAAAAAGACCATTATCAAGAGCCATCCCGAGACAGGGATATCTGAGATTATTCCTCCAGCGTAAACCCTTAACAAAAATCCCACGGCTATCAAGATCAAATCCAAAACCACTATGTTCTTCAATCCGAAACTATAAAGCATGTTTATAACAAAATACCCCACCAAAACGATCAGTGCAGAGGTGGATGCCATGGCCAGTAGGGAAAAGCTAACCAATACAAGTACAACAGAGATTAACACTGCCTGTTCCGTTTTGATCAATCCAGAGGCTATTGCCCTTTTCGATTTCTGAGGGTGTGCCTTATCTTCATCTATATCTCTAATATCATTGACGATATATACAGCACTGGAAACCAAACAAAAACTCACAACGGCTATACATGTCTCTATCAAAACTTCCAATTGGAGGATTTGTCCAGCAAAGAAAGCAGGTAAAAACACAAACAAATTCTTCACCCAATGCCGCACCCTTAATAAACTTAGAGCCGTTTTAAATGAATTCGAAGCACCTATCATGAGAGGTCAAAGTAACATGATTTTAAAGAGAATATAAAACGAAGTGATATGAATTCTTTAACAGGAATAATCGATGATCAAATGCTTGTATCTGACTCAGAATCTCAAAACCAGATCGTCTAGAGATTTGATTGCAGGTTTTATGATAAAAAAGTGTAAAGCCTCTGAACTCACTTAAGAGATTAGCTTCGCGACTAGTTAATTTTCGCATTGTGAGAGGTGTTTTACTAATTTTATAGCTAACCAACTGTTAATCTAGTTTATAGTCGCGGAGAATTAAACGCATTGATAATGATGAGATCCAGTTTAGCTATAAAGACTATGGACAAGGAGCTAAGAAGTTAATTTGTACACTCAAGCCCAATGAGTTTTTAAGGCGTTATGTCCAGCATATTTTACCAAAAGGGTTTGTGCGTATGCGTCACTATGGAATATTGGCTTCTAAAAACAAAGCTAAGGAATTGAACCAAGCTAAAGCCTATTTCAACTCTAAGCCATGGGAAAAACAAGAGTTTACCTGGAAACAAATAGCGGCATCTAAGTTGAACCTCAATCCTGATCAGTGTTCTAAGTGCAAGAAACTGACACTAGAAATTATAGAAACACTATTACCAGAAAGAGGTCCTCCTCCACAAGCTACCCAACCGAACCAAAATTTCATACAGAAAAACACAATCACTACCGACATATAATCATCGAGCGGGTACAGAAAAGTGAGTAATCAATTCGCTAGAATTTAAAGGTATATCCGACATTCCCCACCCCCTTTCAAAAAATGAGAATTTAACTTTTTTGGCACTCTTTTGACCTAACGGAGTACTTCATTTTCACCTTTCGAACACCAATTGCTTAACAAGATGAGATTGATTTGTTAAATTTTGAGCGAAACGGGTTGGAAATTTCGATTTTCAAAACAGGGTGGGGAATGTCGGGTATATATCCAGGACCACTGCAACCACAAGAATGAAATGTAATTCCTACTTCATATAGAGTTGCAATATGTTCCCAAGATTTAATGTCTTTTTTCTTAGGGGACTCAAAATCTAGTCCCATATTAGCCATTAGTTCACTGCATTCAGGACATTTAGCAGGATTCTGTTCTTTAGATTTATTAAATCCGTCATAAATATCTTTTTCTAATCTCCTTTTAAATGTTTTTCTACACTCAAAACAAGCATAATGAGGTTTATATGTTGTCATTCCATATCTACACATACTTAGATTTTATTTATTATGATAAGTTCCAGTTTCATCAGATTCTAAAGGTTTAATAACTATTTTCTTATCTAATTAATAAAGCTCTGGGCTTATCGTTTATGAAAATAGTATCGTTACTCAATTTATGGCTTTTAAAATCTAAGACATCACCAATGTGGTAACCTTCGCCATATTTCCACCAACCTTTTTCTAATCCTCTATCATTTGTTGAGCAAGAAATTAAAAATAGAGGGAGTGATATATAAAATATTGTTCTTATCAATTTTTTCAGTTCTAATTAATGCTAACGTTCCGAATATGAAGCGAGGTGTGCTGAAAGCCACCATGATTTATATTCCTTGTTGAACCAGTTTTATTGTTTCAATTGAATATTGTCAATTCTGTAAGGTTTGCAAGTCCCC
This sequence comes from Flavobacteriales bacterium, assembly GCA_965224545.1. Taxonomy (GTDB): domain Bacteria; phylum Bacteroidota; class Bacteroidia; order Flavobacteriales_D; family Sanyastnellaceae; genus ASP10-05a. Next base: position 1,218,571 of record CBDCZM010000002.1, read on the forward strand.
TTATTAATTTTTTCACCTTCAATTAAATACTTAGTGTCTTTTAATTGTAGATATTGCTTGTTAAATTTAATGAGCTTGTTTATTTCCCACGCCATAACAGTATAATATCCACCATTTTCCATTTTAAACTCTACAAGTATTATTGAATCGTTTTCTATGGTCGTTTTCTCAACTATTGCTGATGAAGTGAATTTTTCATAGGAACATCCTACACAACCAGCACATTCATCATTACAACCGATGAGAGTCAAGGTAACTATAAATAAAATGGATATGTTAAGCAAATATGTTTTCATTGGTTACAACGTTCCGAATATGAAGCGTGGACGGCTGAAAGATTCCATGATTTCATATTCATTGTTAACTACTTTTTTCTTTTATAGGCAATGATTCGACCCAGTCTTGAACAGTCTTGTAATTAGATGATGGGAATAATCCAATGATTCTATCAATATTCGAACAATAGTCAATTGGATTAGGCCCATTAGTACCACACAAATTACAAGTTGATGAATTCCAGAGTACCAAACCACCAGCATAATAAAGTACTGGTCCAGAGTTTGGGTAAGAACAACTTGATAATAACGCTAATTCTTGCGCTGTTTCTGAAGGGTCATTTGAGTTTGATAACGGGAACACTTGAAAAGTCATTCCTGGTTTAAAGAGCCTTCCTGTAGAGCTATCAACAACTTCCTGAGTTCTTTCAAACTTTATTGTCCATGTGTCAGCTCCATTTCCTTCATTCAATATTTCATAAGTCCACAATTTCAGAGGATCAATTATTTGGCCACTTTCCAATTCTAGTGAACTAGTATTTTCCGAAGATTTTTCCATGCTGCAAGAACAAATAATAAACACAAGGAAAAACAGGTTTAATGCTTTCATAATTTTTTTGTAGTTAACAAGGGGATAAAGTGCACTATGCATTTTATTCGCACTATATGTTTCGCTGACTAAGCAAACAAACTTTTATGGATTCTTGGTTGATTGAGAGTGATATACAAGTTCATTTTTTAGTTCAAGTGTTGTTAAGCCTATTGATCGTGTCTCTTCGTAAGAATCTTTAGACTCCTAATACTAAATGCAAACCATGGCAAGACGACTTACACATTTTAAATATAATCAAATATGCTATAGTGTTGTGATGCATAGCGTATAACATATGTTAAGAAAAATGCAGGTAGAGATCGATGATATGATGTTCTACCTGAATCACATCCATAATGTTCTCGATAGAATATGGACAAGTGGATGACTTTCTATAAAGTATATTTTTATTAGTTTCAAGAGAGAATTTTGAACTTTTTGCATTCAATCTTGTAATGTTTGATCCACTCTAAGACTGGTTGACACAATTTATTCAATAAATGATGAATCAAAAAAGGGCTGGTTCCAAACCAGCCCTTTATTTATTTTTTATTGAATGAGCTTAATTAGATCACAAGCATGGCATCTCCATAAGCGAAGAATCTATACTCTTCTTTGATAGCCTCCTGATAAGCATCCATAACTAAGTCATAACCAGCAAAGGCTGAAACCAACATAAGCAACGGACTCTGAGGAGTGTGCAAATTCGTAACTAAACTATCTGCAATTTTGAAATCGTAAGGAGGGAAGATAAACTTATTCGACCAACCTGAAAATGGCTTTAACTGATCATATGTACTTACTGAAGTTTCCAACGATCTGATAGTCGTCGCGCCAATAGCACAAACTTTTTTCTTCGCTTGAGTAGCTGCATTTACTCTATCAGCAGTGATCTGAGGAATCTCAAGTTGCTCACTGTCCATTTTATGCTTCGTTAAGTCCTCCACTTCAACCGCTCTAAACGTACCAAGACCAATGTGCATTGTAAGTTCTGCAAAGTTGATTCCTTTTATTTCCAAACGCTTCATTAATTGTTTGCTGAAATGCATTCCTGAAGTCGGCGCTACTACAGCACCTTCTTTTGTACCATAGATAGTTTGGAATCTTTCTTCATCTTCTGGTTCTACAGGCCTGGAAATGTATTTTGGAAGAGGAGTTTCTCCAAGATGGGCTATAGCCGCTTTGAATTCATCATGAGTTCCATCAAACAGAAATCTCAAAGTTCTTCCTCTTGAAGTGGTATTATCGATTACCTCGGCTACCAATTCATCATTTTCACCAAAGTATAATTTATTTCCTATTCTGATTTTTCTAGCAGGATCTACAAGTACATCCCAAAGCAGACTCTCTCTGTTTAATTCTCTAAGTAAGAACACTTCAATAACAGCTCCAGTCTTTTCCTTGTTACCATACATTCTAGCTGGGAAAACCTTAGTATCGTTAAGAACCATAATATCACCGTCATCGAAGTAGTTGATGAGCTCATGAAAATGTTTGTGCTCTATTTTCCCGCTGTCTTTGTGAACGACCATGAGTCTAGACTCGTCACGGTTTTCCATTGGGTGTTGAGCAATTAATTTATCTGGAACATCTAATTTAAACTGAGATAACTTCATACTTGATAAAGAACTTTTAATGTGAATTTTTTGAGGGTCGCAAAAGTAGATAAAATAAGGTGAAACGCCTAATAAACTACTACAGCCTATTTAAAACTTCAATGAATGATTCAGGAGAGTAACTATCCTCTACAGAAAATTCCCCAATCGATTCACGTCGTAATGCTGTTAGATGTCCGCCACTGTTTAATTCTAGTCCAAAATCCCTAGCTATGGAGCGAATATAAGTTCCTTTACTACAAGTAATATCAAAATTCACTAAAGGAAATGTTGAATCATCTATTTCAAAATTTTTGATATGAACTTCTCTTGCTTTGAGCTCTACCTCCTTTCCAGCTCTAGCGAGATGATATGCCCTTATGCCATTTACCTTTTTTGCACTAAAAATTGGAGGAACCTGCTGAATTGTGCCCGTCAGTTTTTGCGTTGCAACTTTCAGTTCGCTTTCACCTATCCCGTCATTAGAAAAAGACTCATCTACTTTAGTTTCTAAGTCGAAACTTGGAGTGGTCTCTCCTACCTTTATAGTTCCGGTATAGACTTTATCCATTCCCATTAGCTGATCAATATTCTTGGTGAATTTTCCAGTGGCTATGATTAGCAATCCAGTGGCCAGTGGGTCTAGCGTTCCAGCATGTCCCACTTTGATTTTTTTCACTCCAAGTTGATGTCGGAGATTCCAACGAATCTTTTTCACTACATCAAAAGATGTCCATGAATACGGCTTGTCGATAAGAATAATTTGACCTTCTAGAAAATCTAAATTGGTCCCTTTCCAAGGAGTCATATCAGTGATTTATAAAAGTGCGAATGTATAAAAGCTAATAGAATCTAGAGAATTTTAGTATGCGATGCACGTTTTAATGAGAACCTTTATTTGTTGAATAAAAGATAAGCTTCATCATTTTTGGCATTCTACTTGATGTAAATTCGTCTTATCGAAAAACAATTTAAAAATGAAAAATCTTGTAATCGTTGCATTATTTCTTTTCAGTTTAAGTGCAACAGCACAGCAGTATAACTCCGCAATAGGGGTGAGAGGAGGACTTCTAAATTCGATCACTTATAAAAAGTCGTTGAGTGATATTTCAGCAGCAGAAGGAATCTTATCTTCTCAGTTTAGAGGACTAATGCTTACAGGACTATACATGATACAGAATCCCTTGGATATAGAAGGAGAACATTTAGAATGGTACTATGGAGGAGGAGCACATGTTGGTTTTTCAAGCGGTCGTCGTTATAGAAGCAGTGTATTTGATGAAACATTTGAAAGTACAGGTTTTTTGGGTGTAGATGGGGTCGTTGGTCTTGAGTATACTTTTTCAGAATTACCTGTAAATATTGCGATGGATTATAAGCCTTCCTTTGATTTCTTGGGATATACTGGCTTTTGGTTTAACCATGTTAGCGTTGCCATTCGCTATGTAATTGACTAGAGTCAAAAAATTGACAATTCCAGAAGTATAAATTGTAACACTAGTTGTTACATTTGTCATTCTGAATGCAGTCAGTAGCTGACATAAAATCACCAATAGCAGGTGAGCTCAAGATATTTGAGGCCCACTTTAAGAATTCTCTTAAAAGCGAAGTTTCTCTTTTAGACAAAATCACGCATTATATTATTCGAAGAAAAGGAAAACAGATGCGTCCAATGTTTGTTTTTCTATGTGCCAAATTAAACGGCACGATCAACGACAATACATACACTGCGGCCAGTTTGATAGAATTACTTCATACTGCGACATTAGTACATGATGATGTTGTAGATGATTCAAGTCACAGAAGAGGCTTTTTTAGTTTAAACGCTCTTTGGAAAAATAAGATTGCGGTTTTGGTAGGAGATTACCTCTTAAGCAGAGGGCTTCTGCTATCGGTAGAAAAGGGTCAATTCAATCTATTAGGAATAGTATCAAAAGCCGTTCAGGAAATGAGTGAAGGAGAGCTTCTGCAAATGGAAAAGGCCAGAAAGCTGGATATAGATGAAACTCAGTACTATAAAATTATTCAGCAGAAAACAGCGAGTCTTATTGCTGCATGCTGTGCTGCAGGAGCGGCTTCAGTGGATGTTGGTGAAGAGGAATTGGAAAATATGAAAGATTTTGGAGAGAACGTGGGTATGGCATTTCAGATCAAGGATGATCTTTTTGATTATCAGTTAATGAATAAGACTGGCAAACCTACCGGAATAGATATAAAGGAGAGAAAAATGACTCTTCCTCTAATATATGCTCTCAATAATTCGGATCCGAAGAATAGAAAATGGCTTATCAATTCCGTAAGAAAACACAATGAGAATAAGAAACGTGTTAGAGAAGTGATGGAGTTTGTAAGAAACAGCGGGGGTATAGAGTACTCCACTGATAAAATGAATGAATATGCTAGTGAGGCATTGCAATTATTAGAAAAATTTAGCGATTGCGATGCAAAAGAGTCATTGAGATCTCTAGTAAATTACACCATCTCCAGAGAGAAGTAGTATGCAGAAATATATTTTATTTACCCCACTTTTTTTATTAATCCTTTTTTTTTCTTGTGCTCAGGGGGAGAAGAGAATTGTGACTGAAAGGTACACTGATGGAAAAGAGAGAATAGTGCTCGTTTGTAAAGGTGATACGTCTCATATGATTAAATATTTAGAGGTACATCCATCAGGGAAAACCGCCAGAGAAATTCTTTATGAAGAAGATGGTATTTTAAAGAAATCGGAGGTTCATCTCTATGAAAATGGAGATATTAAGCAAGAAGGGGCGTATAAAAAGGGACATAGGGTAGGAATATGGAGGGCATTCTTTAAAGCAGGAAAATTGCAAAGTCTCAGAAACTACAATGAAGACGGGAAGGAAGAAGGACTCTATCAGGTGTATAAGCAAGAGGGGAGTTACTACTATTTATTCATTTCGGGTTTCTTTAACAATGGAGAAAAAAGGGGGACATGGAAGTTCTTTAATCGAGATGGCGATGTTATCCAATCTGTGAATCACGGAGCCAAGTAATTCTTCAATCTACAATAAGGTGTTTAAAACTACCGTTTTGGTAGGAGTTTATAGCTAATAGAGTCTCTAATTTTACTGTGTTTTTTTATCATTAAAAGAGGTGATGTATGACTACTTTTTTTTCACATAGGTTCTTACTCCTGAATTTATCAATTTTCCTTGTAATTACGGCATTTGGTAATGAATACGGAGATAAACGAATTACCCGATCGGATTATATAGCTATCTGGAAAAATGTGGCTATTCAGAACATGCAAGAATTTAAAATTCCTGCGAGTATTACATTGGCACAAGCCATTCTGGAAAGTGGAGACGGAAATTCAGAATTGGCCAAAATGTCCAACAATCATTTTGGGATTAAATGCCATGATTGGGAAGGAGAGCGTGTCTATTATGATGACGATAAAAGAGGGGAGTGCTTTAGAAAGTATGAAGATGCTGGAGCATCGTTTGCAGATCATTCTCGATTCTTACTGAGAAAACGATATGCCTCTTTATTCGAGCTTGACACTAAGGATTATAAAGGGTGGGCCAAAGGATTAAAAAAATGCGGATATGCCACGAATCCTGCGTACGCTAGATTACTAATCGACCTTGTAGAGAAGCATGATTTAGATAAGTACGATGAAATGTCTTCTGTAAATCGTGAGGAGTTTCTGGCAAAAACGGAGACAAAATCGACGGAGGTAGTAGATAAAGATAAAAAGGCATCTAAAAAGAGTAAAAAACCTAAAATTCCTGAAGTGATTACACTAAACTCTGGAAGGTTAGTTCAGCTCAGTGATAACAAGATTAAATACATCAAGGCACAGGAAGGAGATAGCCCAGAGACTATTGCAGAAGATTTGGATCTTCCAGTATGGTTGATAAGAAAATACAATGACCTTGGGAAAGAAAGCATATTAGCTACGGGGGAATTAGTGTATATCCAGCCTAAGAGATCCAAAGCACGCAAAATCGCTCACCATTTAGTACAAGAAGGAGAAACGATGAGATCAATTTCTCAGTCCTATGGAGTTAAAATGAAAGTCTTGTATAAGAAGAATAACCTGAAGTTTGGTGAAGAGCCTATTGTAGGAATGAAACTGCTATTGAAAGGCAAGGCTCAAAGAATGTAAGAATTGACAAATTAATTCTTACCTTTGATTCCATGAGAGATGTAAAAGCAAGTTTGAAAAGACAGCCAGAATGATTGAACATTCGTTCTAATTGGTTATTTTTTTTAATTTAATACTTGTTTTAATATGCCCTTTTATCAAAAATTAGGCGAATTTCCGTCTAAAAGACACACCATATATAAAAATAAATCTGGAGAGTTTTACTATGAACAACTCTTTGGGACGGAAGGATTCCATGGAATGGCTTCCTTATTGTATCACGTTCATAGACCGACTCAGATCAAGTCAATTTCATCCCCTGTGGATGTGTCACCTGTAGCTGTTGTGGACAAGAACATTTCGCCACGTATGCTTAAAGGATTTCATGTAGCTCCTGAAAATGATTACCTTGACAGTAGGAAGGTAATGATGTTTAATAATGATCTGCATATTTCTGTGGCAGCACCTAGGCATGGAAATAAAGACTATTTCTATAAAAATGCAGATGCCGATGAGATGATCTTTGTGCATGAGGGAACTGGAAAGCTTAAGACCTTATTAGGAAATATCTCCTTTAAAGAAGGAGATTATTTAATCATTCCTCGAGGAATGATCTATCAAATTCATTTTGATAATGAAGCCAATCGACTGTTTATTGTTGATTCTTTTAGCCCGATGTATACACCCAAGCGCTACAGAAACGAGTTCGGACAATTGTTAGAGCACTCGCCGTTTTGTGAGAGAGACATTCGAGGTCCAGAAGAATTGGAAACTCACGATGAGAAAGGGGAATTCATTATAAAGATTAAAAAGGAAGGGATGATTCATGAGGTGGTATATGCCACTCATCCATTCGATGTAATCGGATGGGATGGTTATAATTATCCTTATGCATTTTCTATACATGAATTTGAACCAATTACCGGTAGAGTGCATCAGCCACCACCAGTGCATCAGACCTTTGAAGCACATAACTTCGTAATTTGTTCATTCTGCCCCCGCTTGTACGATTATCATCCTCAGGCGGTACCTGCACCATACAATCACAGTAACATAGATTCAGATGAAGTGTTGTACTATGTGGATGGAGATTTCATGAGCAGAAAGCATGTAGAGAAAGGGTTTATTTCCCTCCATCCAGGAGGTATTCCTCATGGTCCACATCCAGGCACTATGGAGAAGAGTATTGGACAAAAAGAAACAAAAGAATTGGCAGTGATGGTGGACACTTTTAAACCACTAAAATTAACGAAGCACGCCATGAACATAGATGATGCATCTTACGTGACTTCATGGTTGGATTAATTAATTGAAAAAAGAGAAAAAATGAGCACAAATAATAAATCATTGGAATTGGAAAAAATAGTTCCTGCTGCGGAAGATTTTTTACCATTGTTAGGTACAGACTATGTTGAGTTATACGTAGGAAATGCGAAACAGGCTGCACACTTTTACCAAACAGCTTATGGCTTTCAACCCTTGGCATATGCTGGCCTTGAAACAGGAATGACTGATAGGGTAAGCTACGTTCTAAGACAAGATAGGATTACTATTATACTCACTAGCCCGTTGACTAAAGATGGCCCCATTAATGAACATATTAATAAACACGGAGATGGAGTTAAGGTGATAGCCCTTTGGGTAGATGATGCTTCAAAGTCTTGGGAAGAGACGACTAAGAGAGGAGGTGAATCATGCTTAAAACCAGAGAAATTGACTGATGAGCATGGGGAAGTTGTAAAGTCAGGTATCGAAACCTATGGAGAAACGCTGCATTACTTTATAGAAAGAAAAAACTACAATGGAATTTTCTTGCCGGGATTTAAAGCATGGAACCCATTATATAAGCCAAGTCCAGTGGGATTAAAATTCGTGGACCATATGGTGGGAAATGTGGGTTGGAATGAAATGAACAAGTGGTGTGAGTTTTATGCTAAAGTGATGGGATTTGCTCAATTGGTGTCTTTTGATGACAAAGATATATCTACAGAATACACTGCACTTATGAGTAAAGTGATGAGTAATGGCAATGGAAGGATCAAATTTCCGATTAATGAGCCTGCCGAAGGAAGAAAAAAATCTCAGATTGAAGAATATATTGACTTCTATAATGGTGCAGGAGTTCAGCACATGGCTTTAGCCACAGATAACATTATTGAAACCGTTAGTGAGTTAAAGTCCAGAGGAGTAGAGTTCCTAAATGTTCCTGTTTCTTACTATGAAACAGTGCTAGATAGGGTAGGAGAAATAGATGAAGAATTGGAGCCTCTTAAAAAATTAGGAATTTTAATTGACAGAGATGATGAAGGATATTTGCTTCAAATCTTCACAAAGCCTATATTAGACCGACCAACTATGTTCTTTGAGATTATTCAAAGAAAAGGTGCACAGTCGTTTGGGAAGGGCAATTTTAAGGCTCTTTTCGAGGCGATTGAAAGAGAGCAGGAATTGCGCGGAACCTTGTAGGATTTTTCTCGTACCAAGTGTAGGTACGGGCTTCTGGAACGCAAATTGCTGAGCTCGTTTAGACCGACTAATGAGATTTATTCTGGCCATAGCTATCTGCATGATTACATCGTACGTGAGTTCCGCTCAGGTAGAGATGAATAATACCAAAACTGTGGCCGTAATTAAGGGAAGTTACATCTACAATTTCGCTAAGAATTGTAAGTGGGACGAATCTTTTTATGAGGAAAAGACCTTCAAAATTGCCGTTTTCGGAGATAAAAACCTACACGATGAGCTTCTAGATAAGTACAGTACCAAACCGCTAAATAATCAAATTATTGAGGTGGTATGGGTCACTGATTTAGAGCTGCTTTTTGATGAACAAATTATATTTATTTCGGAATCCAAAAAGTCCGAACTAACAAAATTGAGTGCCATTGCTGAAGAGAATAGTTCTCTTTTAGTAACCGATTTTGACGGAGCACTTAGAGGTGGTTCGATTATCAATTTTATTATCTTGAACAATACCGTTTCTTTTGATATTAATATACCCCAGGCACAAAATAACTCTGTCCAATTGGGTACTAGAATGATCAATTGGGCAAACAAAATTGTGGAAAAATGAGATATCTACTAGTATTCATACAGATAATGGTAGTTTCAGGGCTATTGGCTCAGAATACGAAGCTCGTGGATCAGGCGCTTGAAGCCTATAAGAAGGGAGACATACAAGAGGCTCAGACATATATTGATGAAGCCCTTTTGGATGGAGAGAATAACACAAATCCTAAAGTGTGGAATTTTAAAGGGCATATTTACAAGCAACTTTATAAGGAGGCCGTTGAATTGAATTCTTCAGAAAGAGATGTGGCAGTTGAGGCGTTTAAAAAGTCGTCAGAATTGGCGCCTTCGAGTAAGTTTCATACAGACAATGTGAAGGCTTTGGAGTATTTGTCAGCTACTTATTTTAATGATGCAGTAAAAGGAGCCATCAGTGTAAGATATAACTCGAACGAAGATCCTGTAGTTCATTTTCAGAAATTCAAGGAGATTCGAATGTGGATGAACCCTGAAGCAGATATAGGCAGAGAGGAGTTAGAGTTCCTAAAAATGATGGCTCAAGGGTATGAAAAAATTCATGTAAAAGACGATTCTGGTAATCGCATATATATGGATAAGGCTGTGGAATATTATGAGCAAGCACTATTGTTAGATCAATCAGATTATGAATCGAATTTTAATTTGGCTATTGTTTATTACAATGAAGGCGCTGCATTAATTAGTCAGATTAGTTACAAGACTGGTTTCAGTGAACTCATGGATATTCAAAAGAGATGTGTGGAATTTTTCAAAAAAGCACTACCACATATGGAAAAAGCAGAATCTATTCGACCAAATAGAATAGAAACACTCAAAGGCTTAATGTTCATTAACAGAGCACTAAATAATTTCGATGCGTATCTAAGCTACAAGGTGCAGTTGGAGAAAATCCTAAAGAAATAGAAGATTAAGGTTTCAAGTGAGTAAAAAAAACTCTTTCTTTGAAGTTCCACCCTAAAGTCAATGTATGAGTTTAAAATTCACCATATCCAGGAAAATTTTCCTGGGGTTTGGATTATTTATCCTGGTGGTAGCTATTGTATTATTCATCACTTCCAGGACGTTAAGAGAGAGCATTGATCTTACAAATGATATTAATGAAGAACATGCCCCTGCTCTAAATCACCTGAACGCGATTAAAAATGACTTATCAGAATCAATAGGTCTTGCCGAAAACTGGGTGCTGTCACAATCTAGAAGAGACAAACCGTCTAAGCTTCAATTGGACCAACTTATTCAAAAAGATGTCCCAGCTGAAGTCGGCAATCTTAAAAAATACACAACCAATTGGATTGAAGAAGATAAGATACTATTGGAGGTTGTAAATCAGGAAATTAAAGACCTATTTGTGATTTACGAAGAGGTCAAAAGATACCTTCCTACATTTGAGAGTTATAACGATCCTATTAACATAATGAACGCTGAATTCCTAGTGGGGAAAGGGAACAAGGTGGATGAGATATCCAATCAGTTGGATGAAAAAATAAATATTCTCATCGACAAACAGCAAGCTGTAATAGGTGAAAAGAGCCGGCTTATGGCGGAGTCTTTCAATACATTAATGGTCCGATTAATGATCATATTTGTTTTGGTGCTGATCTTGGGAGTTGTTATTGCACATTTTACTGTTCAGTCTATAGTAAAGCCAGTTAAATTTCTAAAGCGTGTATTACTCTATCTTGGAAAGGGAATTTTCCCTAAGACTAAACTCAGATTTTCCAATGATGAAATAGGGGACATGGTTTTTGCCGTAAATCGACTGGTAGATGGATTGAAGCGTACCACAGAATTTGCTAGTGAAGTGGGGGCTGGAAACTTTGATGCTAAATATAAGCCGCTAAGTGAGGAGGACGAGCTAGGAAGAGAATTGCTGAAGATGCGCGATGACCTAGCAGAGAATGAGCGCTATTTGGAGCAAAAGGTACAAGAACGAACAGATGAGGTCGTCAGACAAAAAGAAGAAATCGAAAACCAGAAAGAGAAAGTAACTGAGCTTTATAAAGACCTTACTGATAGTATCAACTATGCCAAAAGACTGCAGCAGACTATACTTCCTGGTGACGAGCTGATAGGGTCTTATTTTCCAGAATCATTCGTGTTGTACAAGCCCAAAGCCATTGTCAGTGGAGATTTTTATTGGTTCAGAAAGGTGAGAGGAAAGATCATGTTCTCTGTAGTAGATTGTACCGGACATGGAGTTCCTGGGGCTTTTATGAGTTTGGTGGGGTACAATGCCATTAACCAAACAGTAAAAATTGCCGATACCCCATCAGATATTTTAAATGGAGTGAATAGAATGGCTTCAGAAACATTGCAAAGCAGAGATGCAGGAGAAGTAAAAGTACAGGATGGGATGGACATGGCCTTTTGTACAATTGACCCTAAGGCGTTGGAGCTTAAATATAGTGGAGCATACAATCCGGCCTATATCGTAAGAGATAAAGAATTGATCGAATTAAAACCAGATAAGATTGCGATAGGCAGCTACAGAGAAGATCAAAGAAAATTCTCTGAAGTGAGCTTTAAGTTGAAAGCGAACGATACTATCTATATGTTTTCAGATGGATATCCAGATCAATTTGGAGGACCTGATGGAAAGAAATTTATGAGAAAAAAGTTCAAAGAACTTCTGTTGGAGATCAATTCACTTCCGCTGCATGTTCAAAGAAAAGAATTGTACAATCGATTTATTGACTGGCAGGGAAGAGAATCTCAGGTTGATGATATCTGTATTTTTGGAGTAAAAATCACATCAGACTCACTCCGTTCAGAGCTTTTTTAGGAAAATAATAGTCCCTAGCTAAAATTCGTTAGCGGTCATAGCAAGTCTGCTTCCAATGAAATAGGAATAAATTGTTTAAATAGATTGGAACAGAATCTCTGGTAACCTTAGACTAATCTGGTGTCTAAGACTTTCGACTAATTAAGATGGGTCGTACCCTCCAAAAGAGCTATAATTCAAAATGTGAGTCTCTACAGGGTTCAGAATCATTACTGGAATCTGAGCATCGTTTTCGATCATTTTTTGAGCATAGTTAGATCCAAAGATTCCAAACAAACTATTATCAGGAATGTTCATGATAGCGATCATATCTCCAGTAACTGCAGCAGCGTGCTTTACCACATCTTTTACAAAACCTGCGGAAGACTCAGTTACTTTAGTCGTGCACTCTATTTTCTCTTCTTCAAAGAAGTTTTGTGCAAAAGCAATGTTTCTTTCCAATTGATTTTTTAGGAACTCATCTTTTTCTCCTGGAGAAATGATGTGTACTCTAGAGTCGAAGTAATGAGCCATTTTAGCGGCTAACTTCAATTTCTGCTTGGTTTGCTTATGAAGATCTAGAGGAACGACAATATCGTCATATGCATTTGGCCCCACCCCTTTTTCTTGAGTAATGATAAAAGGGACGCTAGAGCTAGTTACAATTCTAAGCGCTCTGCTACCAGTAATAAATTGCATTCCTTTCATACCATGTGTACCCATGATAATCAATGCTGCATCCATTTCCACAGCTACACTATCGATATCTTCATAGATATTTCCTATTCTTCCAATAGTCTGAACCTCTATGCCTAATGTTGATTTCACACGTTCTTGAAGTGCAGCCAATTTTAACTTGGCTTCAGCTAAGTGTTTTTTGTGCTCAACGATATGAAGTAAGTATACATCAGATTCGGTAGCCTTGGCTACTGCTTGTGCATGTTCAATTGCTATTTCACTTACATGAGTAAAATCTGTAGGGACGATAATTTTCTTTTGTGCCATGATATGGAGGTGTGTCTTTTAACTTGCGACAAAAGTACAGAAACCACTACAATCGGAACTGATTTCATTCAAAAAAGTAGAGTGATTTTTCTTAGTTTGGGTATAAAAACCACTTTCCGTAGGAAATTTCCTACAGCACTTATAGAAGAATGACTACAAATGAAATTGATTGATTATGTGTTATTTGTGTCGCGGTTAAATAGTAAACAAGCCTGGTTCTCAGAACGAGGTGAAGTAATTAAAATAGGAGCTCTCGGGGCTCCTTTTTAATTTGGTTGAAAATTCATGTTAACAGTATATAACTATGTCATTATGATTTAGGTAATCGAAAATAGTTCAAACCTTCAACTTGTTCCAATCAAATACCCGCTGGCCATTTCTTGGTCACTAGATTGAATGAGTTGTAAAGATCTTCTCCCGTTTTTAATTGTACATGGAATCTCAGGCTTTGGTGGTGAGCATAGTTAGCGCTGACTTGTAGTCAGTGCGAAGTACAATACGAGACAATGTAGGATCAATCTCAAAAGTTGTGTGAGAGAGATTGATCCGTTATAAACGTCTAATTTTAAAATTCAGTATCTGTTAATGGATGATCTCCTGGTCCTCCTGCTGCCATTTTAAGTAAATTTAATACTCTATTGGTGAAGAATTTGACACTTTCGACAAATTAAGAAGGAATTGAATAATAAATTCATGAGAACCTCCTGAAGAAGGCGTATTCCGAGAAGAAAAGTCATAATTATATATAAACCTAACTTTATCAGTGACTACACCTAAACGAATCAGAGGGCTATTGAAGTTATCTCTATAGCCAATGCCAGCTAGAATATGATGCAATTGAATTTGAGCTGTCATTGCAATATGCTGAAATTCTCCCTGCCTATTTGATTGAATCGCTAATCGAACCAAGCCATTTTTTCCAAAATGTTTGTTTGCCCCAAACTGGAAGTTAAATCTTTTTGGTAGATGATAATCTTTATTAGTAAATGATACATTGGCTTCGTTGAGGTGGTTAATAGCATAACCAACGAAGAAATTCTTATTAGAAAATAACATTCCAATATCCAAGTTTGCTTTAGATGCAATACCCCCTCCTGGAATTTCAGAGACTTGGTAAACAAAGCCATTTCGAGTGTCAATGACAGAACTAAATGTCAATTTACTCACATCTAACTGTCTCCTTATTAGTCCTCCAGAAATTCCAATGGCTCTAGTTTAGGTTTGCGTTGAAATTATCATTTCATACCTACTCGATATAGTAGCGAACCTTTGATAGGCATGCACATCCTGTACAGACATTTGTGCAAAGTCTTTGAGGAACTGCTTACTATCTTTCAAGGTTTCTTTGATCCTAAACCAATTGAGGTACTGCTGTAGATATTTGGTTGATACGCCCCAGAATTTATTGTCAATCCATTTCTTTAACCTATGATGTGTCGAGTTGACATGTTGGATATGGTAAACCCCATCTTTGACACGTTGTTTCAAATCAGAGCGTAATGGGTGGTGTTCCAGATGATTATCAATAGCAAATCCCTTATAACTTACATGAGAATCAGTACATAAAACTGTTTGTTCTGTGAGCCTTTCTCCAATGGCATTTTCTATATCCACCTTTTTCAGTCGACCTACTGTGGCTACAGTTAAATCGACTTGTTCTTTACGATCTTGGGTTACAATAACTGCGACATGTTCATCATTAACACCTTTTTTTGAAGACTTCCCTCCACGTTTTCTTGGCTTTGTCCCCTGCTTTTCCTTTCCTTTTTCTGAACGCAAGAAAAAGGTTTCATCACTTTCAGTTATTCCGCTAAATCCACCTTTTTCAGATTGTTCTATGGATGAAAGTATCTTATGACGCCAATCAAAAGCAGTCTTTTTATTAATCCCCAACCCCTCTTTGATCTTGTCAAGGCTCTTCTCTTCAAGCATAAGCTTTAGATAGGCATCTATTTTATCCTTTCGGTGAAGCCCATCCATCCATGTGCCTGAGTATTCAGTAAAACTACGGTTACAGGACTTGCATTTGTAACGGTGGGCTCCCTTATCCTTTCCGAATTTTACATATTTAGCATGACCACAGTGAGCGCAACAACCCTGCTTGTTGTCCAGAATTTTTCTTCGAACTTCTTGACACTTGGGGACTGAAAGACCTAATTGACCAACTTGTTGTAATTCCTCTATCAGTACGTGACGCTCGCTAACTGACAAACCTGAGAAGTACGATATTATTGCCTCTTTTTTCATAAGCGAAAGATACAAATAATAGCTAATCTAAACTAGAGCCATTCCAATATATAACTTATTTAAGTTCCCAATTTTAACACCGTACGAATAACTTAATTGCAATAAATTATTGATCAGCGTTCCTCTGCCGCCGCTATCGTTGATAAAAGAGATTCCTAGTCCCCCTGCTTTTCCAAGATACTGATCAGCGTATAAATTAGTCGTTACATACGAACCCGAAATAGCAGGCCATTGATTCCTAAAAGAAATTCCAGCCCGAAAATTATTCCCTGTTCCTGTAAAAGCAGGATTGTTATATACCTGATTTTGATCTACTAATGAAAATATAGGATCTTGTGCTGATAAACATGAAGTAATTAGCAGCGCTGTTAAAAATGGTAATATTCGCATAATGAATAATAAAAAGATACTACAAACATAATAAATTTGAATACCATCTATTTTAACCAGCACATATTTTCAGTGAAATTTGGAGTGATTTTAGTCTTTAGATTTAAAAGTTACATCATTTATGGTCCTTATCTTGTGCTATAATGAATCCTTCTCGGTCTTTACTAAATCTGGCTAAGTTCTAGTTAACACAACATAAAGGTGTTATATTGTGTTTTATGGTAAGTAGTAAAGAAATAAAGGAGTTGTTTTCACGATTGTCGTTAGGGACTCAAGAAGCATTGCTAGAGGAATTATTGCAGGATCAGGAACTACAAGGAAAAGTTCTAGTCGATGCAACGAAAGAAGTTTCATCAAAGCGCGAGAAAAAACCCTGCCCTCATTGTAGTAGTACAAGTGTATATCGCAGAGGTCAACAAAAAGGAGTGGCGATGTACAGTTGCAAGGATTGTTTAAAATGGTACAGTGAAACCCCAGGCACTCCCTTGTATGAGATAAAGCTAAAAAATAAGTGGCAAGCTTATCTCAAATGCATGGAACAGGGAATGCCGATAAAGAAGATTGCCAAGGAACTGGGAATTTGTATTCAGACAAGTTTTGATTGGCGTCATAAGATTTTAAGCTCGTTGGAACAGTTTGCACCTGTAGAGCTTTCTAATGAAGTAGAGTGTGATGAGTTAGAGTTAGCCCTAAATAACAAAGGGAACAGGGATTTAGATAGAGCACCGAGAAAGAGAGGGAGTGATTTTAAAAGAAATCAAGGGAAAGACAGTATTACCGTAGTTCAGGTAGTTACAGCAGTAGAACGTAAGGGAGGCAAATACTTGAGAGCTGTGGCAACAAAACGGTTGAGCAAACAAGACATTTCAGAAGTACTAGACCATAGACTGGCAGATGATGCCACCTTAATAACCGACAAGCACCCTTCTTACAAGGCTTATGCAAAGGGAAAACCCTCTTTAAGACATAAAGCACTATTAGCTAAAGACCATGTAGATAAAAAAGATAAGACCATACATCTTCAAAAAGTGAACAATACCCATGCACAGCTACGAAAATTCTTACTCCCCTTTAATGGTGTAAGCTCTAAGTATCTGCAAAACTACCTCAACTGGTATGCATACGCTGATAAAATACAGGGGAGCAAGCAAACCATAAAGCAATGGCTAATCGCAGTACTCTTAGCCGATCAGGGATACCAACTCTTCGAACTGTTTAAACAAAATGCTGTGCTAATTAGAACTTAGCCCTAAATCTAAATAATTTTCCAAGCCTTTTTTCTCGCAAAGATCATTTTATTTCAACCGACATTCCCCACCCTGTTTTGAAAATCGAAATTTCCAACCCGTTTCGCTCAAAATTTAACAAATCAATCTCATCTTGTTAAGCAATTGGTGTTCGAAAGGTGAAAATGAAGTACTCCGTTAGGCAGGGCAAAAGCATTTAAACCATTAGACATTATTACGACTCATTTAGTATAGGTCAAATTATTCTTTTTTGACAATGCAAAAAGTTAGTTTATATGTCTAAAACCAATGCTTTGACTTTTTGAGTCCAACGAAAAGAAAGCTATAGTAATTCAGTTATAATAATGTCTATTACCTTTATTTTGTTCTTAATTTTTTAATTTTCAATCAGTAGTATTTTTGAAAAGCGTTTTTTTCATTCGAAAAAGATGGATAGAAAAACCACGTTTTCTAATACAAATTCACTTTCCTGTTTTTTCTCTGCTCTAAAAGACCCAAGGCGAATAGATGCGGGAAATTACCACCATTCTTTGAGCGACATATTGCTATTGGTTATAACAGGGATAATGTGTGGCTGTGATAAATGGGAGACCATACACATTTTTGGTAAAAGTCAATATTACTGGCTTAAGCAGTATGGAAACTTTGATGCTGGTATTCCATCGATAGATACTATGCGAAGAGTCTTTTCAGCTCTTGATTCTGAGAATTTCAATGATTGTTTTATCTCTTGGATTAATCATTTGTGTGTGAAAACAAAAGGAGAAGTTATAGCTCTTGATGGTAAAACAGTGAGGGGCGGTAAGTTTGACGGAATAACAACCCCTCATATTGTTTCTGCCTTTGCATCAGAGAATCAACTGTGTCTGGGTCAATTGAAAGTGAATGAAAAAAGCAATGAAATTACTGCAATACCTGCATTATTAGAATTGTTAGATATAAAGGGTAATACAATTACCATTGATGCAATGGGGTGTCAAACAAAGATTGTAAGTCAAATTGTGAAAAGTGAAGCCAATTATATTATTGCAGTTAAAGGAAATCAACCTGCTTTGGCTAGTAATATTCAAGATACAGTTGTATTGACAAATCCTGATAGTGTTGATGTTGAAGATGATTTCGGACACGGAAGAATAGAAAAAAGAACTTGTGAAGTTTTTACTAACTTGAAACACATAGAAAACCCTAATAAATGGGAAAATTTAATTTCGGTAGTGAAGATAACATCAGAAGTTACTCAAAAAGCAACCGGAATAATGACAACAGATGAACGGTTTTTCATTAGTGATTTGTCATCTGCAAGAGCAATTAACAATGGGGTTCGAAAACATTGGTCAGTTGAAAATAATTTACATTGGAGCCTCGATGTGACATTTCAAGAAGACTTTTCTAAAAAAAGAATAGGGTATCAAGTGGAAAACTTTAATATCCTATTAAAAATTGTATTAACAGTTTTAAAAAAAGAAAGCTCAGCTAAAATTAGCTTGAAAAACAAGAGAATGAAAGCGGCTTTTGACACAGACTATAGAAATTTATTAATGAGTACAGCTGTTTTTTAAATGCTTTTGCCCTGCTCCGTTAGGTCAAAAGAGTGCCAAAAAGGTTAAATTCTCATTTTTTGAAAGGGGGTGGGGAATGTCGGTTTCAAGCTCCTACACACAACTTTTGAGATTGATCCACAATGTAGCTGTCTGTACTTCAACTTGGGCTCAGTATCTCGATCGAAGACCGTATGGAAAACAAATTCCAATCCATGAGTATAGTCGCGCAAATAACGAAGACTAGTCGTCTTTGGTTAAATCAACACCAGACCAATTTAGTCCCACAAAACACTAGTCATGACTCCAATTATCAGGATCATCGCTGTCATTTGGAGAAAGACCAATGATATCACCAGAAGTATTCACTCCTAGTCCAACCACAGACCTATTTACATAATTAGTGTCTGGTCGGAAATCAGCTCTTTTGAAAGATTACACACCCTAAATTCAACTAAAAAAGCATCGGTTTTCAAATTTTAGAGCTCACTATTTTTCGGGCAGGCATGTATTCCGTTTTTGGGCTTTGAAAATGAGTTTTGCGGTCAATTTCTTCCCGACAAGACGCACGTTCCCTATGTCAATTGTATCTGCACTCAAATTTAGGCTGCCTTTTTATGAACCTGTTCTCTGCTTATATATTCACCTATCTTGTGCAGATTATAGGCCAAAACGCTTAGGGAAACGTAGCGTTTGAAGTTTTTAATCCCCCTGTCTGAACAACGACCCAAGCCATTGTGCCTTAACTGGTTGATGTTTGATTCTACTGCGCTGTGAGCATTGCGGAGTTTTATGAACTGGTCCTGATGTTCCTGCTGGGTTTCCTCGTTATTGCGCTTGCCTTTTTTGGGCATAATCGTATTGGGTATTCGCTTTTCCACAAAAGCCTTGTTCTGTCCGCTATAGAACCCTTTGTCAAAACTTAAGGAATCGATCAGGTCTGGAAATCTTTCCACCAGCTTTGTTGCAATATCCTGGGTTAGCTGAACATCAACTTGATTCTCAAGTACTTGATGATGAATGATGAAGTTAAATTGATCGGTGGCGATTAATACATTGTGACCTATTTCGATCGGGTTGAACTTTTTCCCTTTAGAAAGCCACTCTGAATGCGTTTCAAATATGGAGTATAGCTTTTCACTTGAAGTAATAACTTCTCCATCTATTATTCTTCTACTGACTAGGTCGATGTGCTTGGTCAGCATTGCATGAAAATAAACCAATTGGAGATGCTTGGATATTGACAGAACACTCGTGTGACAGGCTGTTAGACTTAGCAGGTCATTGATTTTCAATTCAAGTTTCTTGCCTAATTCCAGGTACTGGCTAACAACATCCTCAAGCCTCGATTCTTTGTTTTTCCCGCCTGAACTGCTGACCTTGGAACTAGCCCTGAAAATGCTTTTGATCTCCCGTTTCCATGATCTGGATTTTCTCCAACCTGTGATGTTTTCATTGTCCCTGAACCATTCAGAGAGGTCAATGCACTTACGTGCTGAATCCCACAGTAGATTCATATCTGTGGGGAAATGTACATTAGCACCAACGGGAAACGAATCGGCTTTTACCTGGAGTAGCTCTTCCTCTTTTTTTTTAATAACCTATGACCGTAGTTAATCACCAAATCATTGACCTCTTGGATTGTTTGCTCATCCAACAATGCTAGATTATCCTTGATCGTAGTAAGCCCGTACTTCTTCTTGTCCAATCGTGATTCTGTTTCAATACCCATTACCCTTCGCATTGAGGTATCAACATTGGCCAGATAATGGATGCGATCATAATTTGCATTTAATCCTTGACGCATTACTCCAAGTACTAGTATCTCCCACAGTCCCATCCCTTTGCGACCTGATCTAATCAATGTCTCTTGCTTGGGATTTATACGATTGGATAGCAAAGAAAATACAGCAGCATTTATCTCCTTGTTCATGAAAATTGCTTGAAGTCCTTTCAATAACTTGGGAGCCTCGTCTCTGCAATTATTAGGAAATTCAGCTGATGTAATTGGCAGCGTGAATAAGTCTGGATCTCGTTCAAATAGTGTGCGCATAAGCTTCGAATGTTTAACTAAAATACAGCGTCAACACCAGTAATTATGCTGAATAGGTCACTATTTATGAAGATATTCATGGGATAAATTTGGCTATATCACCCGCCAAATAAAGACTCTGTGATTTCCGACCAGACACTAATTAAAGTAGCTAGTGACTTGATTGATCTCTAGGATTTCTCCATCAGTAAAACCACTTTTTCTCAATCCTTCTATATCAGATTGGGTTATTTGAGAGTGGTTCAGCGTGAGTTTTTTAGCATACTGGCTTCCCGCTAACTCTCTTCCATCAAAGTAATCTTCTAAAGAACCTTTTAGTACAGCTAAACGAAATTTCTCAGCTTGCTCATCGTTCGCAATGAGTCTGCTGAAGCCTGAAAAATGATGCTCAACACAGTAATCACATTTGTTCAGATGACTCACATACACACCAAGTGCTTCCAGATACCATTTGGGTAGTTGATTATTGGAATTATGAAGTACGTTTTTATACAAAGCCATATGGCCCACTAGCGTATGTGGCCTCAGACTATGGATCAGTAATACATTGTCTACGTTATTATTAGGCCCCTTGACTTTATCATAGACCCTTTTCAAGGTAGAATCCGCCTCTTCATAATTAATTGTTCTTATCCAGCTCATAACTAATCATTTAACCCTGATGTGTGTCGTCTGATCTTATACCTATCTTTTTACTTACTCCACTTTTTATAGTGGTAAGGGATAATACCCGCGGGCCATTTCTTGGTGACTAAGTTAAACGAATTGTAAAGATTTCCCCAGATTTTAGATTGTACACGTGGTCCCAGGCTTTTGTCGAACAACTCACACAGAAGAACACATTGATATCCTCCACACTGGTTACTTGGTTGTTCAAATCACTTTTTACAATGTACAATTCACACTCATTTGCAACAGTCTTCAACCAAATTTTATTTCCACTGCGTTCCAACAAAACAGCTCAGGTAACGAGTAGCATATTAAAAAGTGTAGCTGCCTGTACTTCAACTAAAACACTCAGCAATCGCGTGAGTAAGTATTTGTGCCAGAACAGTAGAAGGTCTCATGAATTGAAAGCACATTCTATTATTAGTAATATATCACCAATTGATGATATATTACAAGCAAGATTCCGTTGTCCAGGATCTATTTTTTTGTATTTGCTATTGCAATTACCATAACACCTTTCCAAGTATCTTTGCCCTCTCTAAAATGATAAAGAGTGGAAAATTCTAAGAAAAAACATCTAATCACAGCGGCCCTTCCTTATGCGAATGGTCCACTTCATATTGGCCATATTGCGGGAGCATATTTACCGGCAGATATCTATGCGCGATATATGCGTATGAAAGGAGAAGATGTGGCATTTATCTGTGGAGCGGATGAGCATGGAGCAGCTATTACCCTTAGAGCAAAGAAAGACGGGGTGACTCCTAAAGAAATAGTAGATCGATACAATCAGATGATTGCTCAATCGTTTGAGGATTTCGGAATTTCGTTTGATATTTTCCACAGAACCTCTGCTCCAGAACATCATCAAACAGCGCAAGACTTTTTTAAAGTGTTAAATGAAAAAGGATCTTTTGATGTGCAGACTTCAGAGCAGTTCTACGATGAGAAAAACGATCAATTCTTGGCAGACAGATACATTTCTGGAGAATGCCCGAATTGTCAAAATCCAAATGCCTATGGAGATCAATGTGAACGATGTGGAAGCACGCTTTCTCCAAATGAATTGATTAACCCGAAGTCAACTATTACAGGAGAGACTCCTATAAAGAAAGAAACTTCTCATTGGTACCTGCCAATGGACAAGCACGAAGGTTGGCTAAAGGAATATATAGAGAAAGGAGAGTATGAAGGAAAGAAGCACCATGATGTCAAAGCCTGGAAAAACCATGTGATCGGTCAGTGCAAGAGCTGGATTGATGGTGGGCTGATGCCAAGAGCGATGACCAGAGACTTGGATTGGGGAGTAAAAGTACCTGTAGAAGGAGCGGATGGAAAAGTACTTTACGTGTGGTTGGATGCACCGATAGGGTACATCACTGCCACAAAAGTATGGGCAGAGAAGAATGGAAAGAATTGGGAAGATTACTGGAAAGGAGAAGACTCAGAAATAGTTCACTTTATAGGAAAAGACAACATTGTTTTCCACTGCATTATTTTTCCAATACTGCTGAAGGAACATGGTGGGTTTAACCTTCCAATCAACGTTCCTGCGAATGAGTTCATGAATCTCGAAGGAGATAAAATTTCTACTTCTAGAAATTGGGCGGTATGGCTGCATGAATATCTGGAAGATTTCAAAGGAAAAGAAGACGAGCTTAAATACGTGCTGACTTCCATCATGCCAGAAGCCAAAGACAGTGAATTCACATGGACGGATTATAAAGATAGAGTCAATAATGAACTAGCAGACATACTGGGGAACTATATCAATAGAGTGATTGTACTTACGCTTAAGTATTATGATGGAATTGTTCCAGATGTGTCTCTAGCTTCTGAAGATCAAGTAGCAATAGATGAAGCATTGACATCTGCAAAAAAAGCAGCAGAGGCAATAGAAAAATACAGGTTCAGAGAAGGGTTAAGCGCTGCAATGAATTTGGCGAGAATAGGAAACAGACACTTGACGGCTTTAGAACCATGGAAACTTCAAAAGACGGACCCTGAAAGGGTGAAATCGATCATGCTCACGAACTTGCAAATCGCAGCCAATTTAACTGTCGTATTGGCTCCATTTCTGCCAAAGAAAGCAGCCAAAATAGCTGAGGCGTTGGGTATAGACAATTCGAATTGGGAAGTGTCTGCGGAAAAACTACCGAAAGGAAGTACCATTCAAAAACTAGAAATTCTGTTTGAAAAAGTGGATGAAGAAACCATTGAAAAACAAGTAGAAAAGTTAAAAGAGAGTAACGTTGTCATTTCTCAAAATGAACCAATGGAAATTGCTGAAGTAAAATCTGAAATCACATTTGACGAGTTCATGAAGGTGGACATGCGCATAGGAACCATCCTTGAAGCTGAAAAGGTGAAGAAAACAGATAAACTCTTAAAGCTCCTGATTGATACCGGAGTAGATCAACGAACTGTTGTTAGCGGAATAGCTCAGAGCTTTGATCCAGAAGAAATTATTGGAAAGAAGGTCACTGTACTGCTTAACCTAGCCCCAAGAAAAATAAAAGGAATCGAGAGTCAAGGAATGATTTTGATGGCAGAAAATGCTGAAGGAAAATTATCTTTCTTACAACCAGATGGAAAGCACGATGCTGATTCTGGGGATGGAGTGAGTTAACGAGCACATCTTTTCTTATTAGTTTTTGCTAAGTTTATGATGTATGATTGATCTTCTGATTGAATATTTCGAAAAACACGTTGTCCTCGATCAAAACGAGATAGATTTTCTAGTGGAAAGTGTTCCTGTTAGAAAAGTGGAGAAAAATGAGTTTTTATTGTCAGAAGGTGATGTGTCAACAGAATTTTATTTCGTTCTAGAAGGGTGTATACGGTTGTTCTATACGAACGATATCGAAGAAAAAACCGCTTTTTTTTATTTAGAAAATAGTTTTGTGAGTTCCTACTCAAGTTTCATAAAACAACTCCCTGCGGCACATAATTTACAGTCCATTGAAGAATCCACTATCGCAGTAGTTTCTGTGGATGCCGCTTATAAACTCGTAGAAAAATATCCAAAATTCGAATTCCTCGCTAGAGTAATGATGGAAGAAGAGTTGATCGTTTATCAGGAGATTATTTCCACTTTTGTTCAATTAAATGCAGAACAACGGTACTTGAAATTAATTGAATCAAATAGTCCATTGCTTCACAGAATTCCACAGCATCAGCTGGCTACTTTTTTAGGCGTAACCCCAGAAACCCTGAGCAGAATAAGAAAACGAATCGTATCTAAATAGCCAAGCATATTCAACCCTCGACTCTTTGACTCTCGACTTTGGACTCTTCGACTTCACCATATTTCTTGACGATCGTCAATGTCCTTTTGGCTGGATTCGCTGTTAATTCGTTTCTCAAAAAGAAACGATCATGAAAAAAACAGATGCTCTTCTTGCTATAGTAGGAACAATTCTACCAAACATTTTTGTGGTATTAGAATCTGCTCGATCAGGCAATTATTTACTGTATACTAAACCACTTGACACCTTTGAAGGAATGAAACAACAGTTATCCTGTTTCTATTCTTTGATGAATTTGGCAAAGCCAACTACTTCTTCATGTCTAAATTGAAAGGAGTACAAGCCAGAAGGCAAGTTCAACACAGAAATATCAATTTGATTTTTAGAATTTATAGCCTCTGAAAACTGTCGTAGTTCTTTACCTAAGTAGTCATAAACCACTAAAGATACGTTCCCTGAAATAGATTTAGGGAGAGATATTGTCAACTGATCTATAACAGGGTTTGGGTAAATTTCAATATTTTTTAGTACTTCAAGCTCACTCACCAAATTAAAATTTATGCTACACGTATCTACCTCTCCGTTCCATTTATAAAGGCTCGGATATCCCAGTTCTTCTCTGGAAGCTATATATAGTTCATCATGATAGACCGTCATTTTTTGAGAAATATTATTATAATAAAATTGCGAACCTACAGCACACCATTGATTTCCATCCCACTTAGCCACACCCTGAGCAAGGATACCTCCTACTTCTTCAAACCTTCCACAGATAAATAGCTCATCTTGAAACACAACCGCATCAGTAACCACTCCGTCTGTAATACCAGAACCCAAATCCGACCATTCTTCACCATTCCATTTCATAATACCTTCTCCAGCATTTCCAGCATTCCGCTGGAAACCACCATGAACATATAACTCACCATTAAAGATTTCCATGCCATTTATTTCGATCCCACCAGCATCAGGAATTCCATTTCCTAAAAGTGTCCACTCTCCATTTACTAAACGGGCTATATCTCTTGGAGCAGGGTTTCCAAAAGTCGGAGCAAAGTTCCCACAGATATATAGTTCATCATTATACTTTATTAAATCTGTATACGCTTCTATATCACAACAATGCGGTAATGTAAATGGATGCCATGTGCTCCCGTCATATTTAGCTCCTCCGTACCCTTCAAACCCTGCTACCATGCCAAAACTATTACTCAGCACATACAGTGTATCTTCAATGGTTTTTATTTGTACAATATCACTTACAAATTCATCACTATAAAAAGGTATATCTAAAGCTTTAAACTCTCCATTTATAAGCATCGCCAACCCTTTGGATTCAGCTGTTTGGTTTAGAAGTGTATCGAATTCTTCAGATGCTGCGCCACTTATATATAAAGTATCATTCATAGAAGATGCCGCAAACATACCACGAACGCCTTGGCTAAAAGGTACATCGCAATCATAGGCACACCCATAATTATAAAACTCTGTACCGTCAAAACTGACTATACCCCCAACATGTTCATCTCCCAAATACCCGAATTGCCCTCCTATAAACAGTAAATCACTTACAGGATCATGGTACATTTCTTCTATAGCTTGACTGAACTGCTCTGACACAGAGGTCCAACTCTGACTTATCAAAGTATTAGAAAATAACACCAAACCTAACCCCATAAGTAATTTATTCATCGTAATTCTTATTCTTTGATAAATTTAGCTGATCCTTTTATATTTTTTGTAACAAACTCCACAGCATATATTCCCACTGGTAAGTCTTCTACCGACATACTGACCAAGTTATTTCCTACAGCGTTAAATGATTCAGTAGTTATCAATTTTCCTTGAACATCAAAAATTTGAATTTCCACTTCATCTGTTAACCTAAAATCAAAATTAATGTGCATGACGTCTGAACTTGGGTTAGGGAAAACACCTATACCTAATACAGTAGATGGTGAATAATCATCTACTGAAAGAGAAATATCGTCCACATCTAAACGAGCAATCCAGGCATCTTCACTGCCAATAGGTTGCAAAAAGTCATCGAAATAAGCCACGTCTGATTCTTCACCGTCAAAATCCCACCACGGAAAATCCATGTTAGACTCAGCAGTTCCTGCAACATAAAGCTTTGACCCCTGCACTAAGGCGAGTTCAAAACCACTTTCATCAGCAGTTCCCCCACCATGATTTCCACCTAAAAAGGTATTCCAGATTAAATACTTATCTTGAAAACAAGTAACAAATGAATCGTATTTATTTTCAACACCTCCGTTTAGTTCTTCTTCAAAAAAGAATCCTTCAAATTCTGTTAAGTCTAAATCTTGACTTTTACTTGTTCCCGTAAGGTAAACTTCGGATTCAGTACTGGCGTGAACATCTCTTAAATAATCCGAGCTACTTCCTCCAAAATAAGTACTCCAAACCAATTGTCCGTTTTTAAATTGAGTAACAAATCCATCAGATGAAGCATTGATATCGTCATAATATTGAAAAAAATTGGGTGGATATTGAAGCGGAAAATCTTCATCACTATTAGTATCACCACAGAAGAATATCGAATTTTCTACAGAACTCACCCCATGAATACTTTCGTTAGTACCATTTCCACCAAACCAAGAAGACCATTTAAGTGTGTTATCAGGTTTGAATACGGCAAAGAAACCATCAACAATACCACCACCGAAACTAGATGTCCATTGACCTTCTGACGCATAAGGTTCAAAATTTGAATGACCTACAACGTTCATGCTTCCGCAAATTACCAGATCTTGTTGTGGGGTAATGTCCATATCGTAAATATTACATCCATTACCAAATTCTGTAGCCCAATCTATCTGTAAATCTGTATTGAATCGAAGGATATATCCCTTATCAAAATCAGTTGAGCCAACATCCAGTTGATAACCACCTCCCTGAACTTCTATTCCCGAAAGACTTTGTCCCTCACCTGCCATATATAATTCTCCATCATCGTTTATAATTAATGGGAAGGTGGGGTGGTCCGTCCAATCTGAATGAGTAGCTATTACAGTACTCCATTGGATTGTTCCAGTACCACCTATAAATCGGGTAAGGAACGTAAATGAGTCGTCATTCGGGTCTGTAGATTGATTTTCAAAATAAGCATTCTCCATGGATTGTGAGTAGAATGAAGACGTATTTGGTGGAGAAAAAGTGTTTCCCGAAACGAATATATGCCCTACAGCATTTGCTGTAATATTACCCATAGCATCGCTTGCCGATCCTCCATAAATAATGGCATATTCTAACCGACATTCCCCACCCTGTTTTGAAAATCGAAATTTCCAACCCGTTTCGCTCAAAATTTAACAAATCAATCTCATCTTGTTAAGCAATTGGTGTTCGAAAGGTGAAAATGAAGTACTCCGTATAGGTCAAAAGAGTGCCAAAAAGGTTAAATTCTCATTTTTTGAAAGGGGGTGGGGAATGTCGGTTCTAATTCACAATTGCTTATACTATAGGCTTGAATGAATCCATTTTGACTATCACAAATAAAACAGTTATACTCGCCATTACCAGCGGTTATAGGAAATTGCTCGTTAGTTGTTACTCCGCACGTATATACATTTTTTGTGTCATTAACTAAATCCCAATTATATTCTTTAGCTCCTTCTCCATAGTATGTACTCCATTCAAGGTTTCTAGGATCATCTGTAGCAGTAGCTCCACTTCCACCTTGTTCTCTCTGTTTCTCCATTTCTATCACAAACGTACCAGTCCATGAACCTGTATAATTGAAAGTTACTTTGTTTCCATTAATCACATAATCAGGCTGCCAGTTGAGTAAAGTTAGTTCTCCTGTGGTATGATCCATTGTATACACCTTCGCTTTAGATTGTACGTGATCGCCAAATACAGTTCCAAATACCAAGTTTCCATTCGCGTCTAGAGTGAGTGAATTCTGTCCACTGTATTCCATTTCAAAACTACCTGCTGGCGCACCCTGCTGTGCTACTATATGATGTTTGTAGCCTTGGGAATGGCTCGTATAAACAATATCTGTATTGTAATAAGCATCTAATTTACTGATACTACTGTAATGGGCTATTCGTTCCATTTTTTGAGGTAAATACCCCAAATAGATATTGGTGTAATGTTCCAGCTTTTCAGTAGGGTATACTTTAGTTGTAGAGTTGTTCCCTTTATTGAATTTCATATCAATACGGTGAACTGTATCTGGAGCTATCGTGTCTGATTTTAACCACACATAAGACACTTTGTTGTCGTCAATATAGGCACTAGGCCATGTGCCTTGCTGATAATATTTAACGTCTGTATTCAGCGTACCGTCATTATTTTGAAGTTGTCCTCTATTGGTGATAAATCCATTTGGATTTTGTCTATCAGAAGGTTTTGGTATCGAAATTTCCTTTTCACTCCACCTAGTGACTGCATAGTTGTATTCACCTTCGCTTGTTGCGGTTTGCCCAACTATGTATATTTCATTTTCATCTCCAAGTGTTATGTCTACTGGGGTGTCATCTGCATTTTGGTCTCCATTCCATGTTGTTTTCCAAACAATGTCACCTGTTGAGGCATCTAGTTTTTGTAATGCGAAATCCAGATTACCATTCGTTTCGGATGAACCACAAATAATTGGGTTTCCATAAGAGTCTAGCTTTAAAGCTATCGCTCTGTCAGCTCCAGATTGGCTGTCATACGTTTTTGACCAGATTTCTGCACCTGTTATTCCTGAGTATTTCTGAACAAGAAAATTCTTATCTTGCCCACTTACAGTAGTATAACCACATACGACAATATTATTATCTGTGGTGAGTTCGAGATTTAGCCCTTCATCATTGAGATGGTCTGCTCCATCATAGGTTTTTTGCCACACAATGTTTAACATTGGGCGAGCTTTACCAATTTTAAATCATAACCACGTCCTATATTTTTTACTGAACCGAGAATGTATGTGTTCTCGTAGAGATCAACTGCTAAATCTGCAACCTTGTCTATTCCTTCATCATCTCCCGTTGTTAGTTTATATCCAATTATGTTTCCGTTTCCTGCATTCAATCTCAGATTTGCCATTCTCCATTCGTTAGCCGACTGTTGGGATGCTCCAATTACGGAAACCATTGATCCTCTTACTTCTATTCTAGCGGCAACATCTTGCAAGTTCTGGCTGTTCCAAGTTGTCAACCATTGCTGATTTCCATTGGTGCTATATTTAATTACTAGAAAATCAATTTGTGTTGTCAGTGTGGATGTTCCTCCACACATATATAGATTTCCATAATTATCTGTTTTGATAGATACGCCACCATCAATCAGGTTAGAATTACCATTATACTTTCTAATCCATATTGGTACTCCCTGTTGGTTATATTTAATAGTAATAGCATCATAGTTGGCAGAACTAATCTGCTCTGCTCCTGTGATAATAATATCTCCATTAACATCTTGTACCAGGTCAGCAGCAAAATCATTTCCGTTAAATATTCCACCGAATGTTCTTGTCCAGACTTCTTCATTCTGTCTAGTAAATTTGGTCAATATCATATCATAGTTGCCAGCACTATTAATAGTAGCCCCACAGATATAAACGTGTCCATCATTGCCTTTAATCATAGAACTTTTATAGGCTATGTTCTGCCGTCCTTTTTTTGTGAAATTTTCTAAGTAAGCTCTTTTCACAGTCTGCGAATAGGAGGTGTTAGTTACAAAGATTACTAAACCCAGTAGCATTATAATTAGTCGTAAAACTTTACTCATTGATAGTTGATTATTTGTGTTTTAGTGAATGTACTAATTTGTTGTAAAACAGAGCGTAGGAAAATTCCTACAAATTAATCAGTAAAAACACCCTGCTCCTCATTATTTTCTAAAAAGGTGGAGATGACTTAGTATCAAATCAAATTTGCCATAGCCTCATTACAATCATCAACAACTTCTTTTTCAAAACTATCTAAATATACTCTTGTTGTGGTCTCTGTGTCATGTCCAAGTCCTTCACTGATGACTGAGAGGGAAATACCTCTTTAACTTTTGCACATAATTTGACCCTTATTCGTATTATGCGTAGAAGAGAGGTCGTCACTTTTGTGGTGACAAAGTAATTACAAGCGAAGTCGTAATGACTTCGCTTTTTTTCTATTTCTTTTTCCTTCTTTTCTATGCGACATTTTATTGTTGTTCTCAAGCCCATTCGTTCTGAACGTGATGTTATTTTCGGTATCGGTATGAAGCTCGATCTTGATATGGCTTCTCGTACTGTTCTTTCTACTATCCGTGAAGCATGGAGAAAAGATCCATTTTCTGTTGGAGGTGATATTATCTATCTCCATAATACCTCTTCAATTTAATGAGGGTTCACAGCCCTCACTTTTCACTTTTAATCTTTTTGGCACTCTTTTGACCTAACGGAGTATTTCATTTTCACCTTTTGAGCACCAATTGCCTAACAAGATGATATTGATTTGTTAAATTTTGAACGAAACGGGGTGGGAATTTCGATTTTCAATCAAATTTGAAAATAATATTGATTTTCGAAACAGGGTGGGAAATGTCGGTAATAAGGTTAGAAAAACTAAAAATCAACCAAAATCTCATAACCATATCCACTAATGAATTGACTCCTGACGTGTATAGCAAGCTATTTGTTGTAGAATAAACGATTGTTTAAGGCAGTCTTAATTCGAAAAATCTGCTCTTGGAAATCACAATTTTCGGGTTGATTAAACGAGTTTCTCTCTAACCAAATATTCAGCAATTTGAACAGCATTGGTCGCAGCTCCCTTTCTTAAGTTGTCAGAAACGACCCACATATTTAAAGTGTTGTCTTGACTTTCATCTCTTCTGATCCGACCAACAAATACATCGTCCTTATCATTTGCCATTAATGGCATTGGGTAAGTATTTGTATCCGTATTATCTTGAACAGTAATCCCTTGAGTAGCGTTGAAGAGCTTTCTAATATCTCCCAGCTCAAAATCATTTTTGAATTCTACGTTGATTGCCTCACTGTGTCCACCAGTAACAGGAACCCTTACTGCAGTGGCAGTAACATTGATAGAATCATCCGAAAGAATTTTCTTCGTTTCGTTGGTCAATTTCATTTCCTCTTTGGTGTATCCATTATCCATAAATACATCACAATGAGGAAGACAGTTCATATCAATCTTATATGGATAAGCCATCTCTCCTGTATTCCCAGCACGTTCATTTTCTAACTGGTTTACTGCTTTTACACCAGTTCCAGTGATAGACTGATAGGTTGAAACTACAGCTCTTTTTACGCCATACTTATCATGAAGTGGCTTCAAAGCCATCACCAACTGGATTGTAGAGCAATTAGGATTAGCAATGATCTTATCCGCAGCAGTCAATTCATTCGCATTGATTTCAGGAACTACTAATTTATGATCAGGGCTCATTCTCCATGCAGAGGAATTGTCTATCACCGTCGTACCTACTTCAGCAAATTTTGGAGCCCACTCCAGACTTGTATCTCCCCCAGCAGAAAAAATAGCAATCTCAGGTTTCATCTCCATTGCGGTTTCCATAGAAACCACTTCAAAATCTTTACCTCGATAATTCACTTTTTTTCCTACGCTTCTGGCTGAAGCGACTGGAATTAATTCATCCAATGGAAATTCGCGTTCAGCTAGGACTTTTAACATCATTGTTCCTACTAAACCTGTGGCACCTACTACTGCTACTTTCATTACTTAAAGAATTGCTGAACTGGTCTGAAATTTCCATGAGGACTTTAGACAAGCTCATCTATTAAAGCCTGTAAAACTAGTATATTTACCCCTCGAGAAAGGAGCTGAATTTGAAAAAATTAAACAACATTTTGAAGCTGGTTATTGCATTCCTTTTATGCATTGCAACGTATCAGATCAAAGCTCAAGTTTTTTTGGATGACTTTTCTGATGGGAATTTCACTGATAATCCTGAATGGACGGGACAAGTCACAGATTTCCAGGTGAATTCGGACAATCAATTACAGCTCGATGCTACAGAGGCAGGACTCTCTCATCTGGCTACGTCGGTTAACCAAATACTGACTGATGATGTAGAATGGCGATTTCATATTCGACAGAGTTTTTCAGGGTCTGGAAATAATAACTCCAGAATGTATCTGATGTCCAATCAAGCCGACGTTACATACACCGGAGTTGAGGTTCCCAATCTAGAAGGGTATTTTCTTCAGTTCGGTGAAAGTGGTTCAGACGATGCCATTGAACTATTCAGAAATGACGAAGACGGAACGCAAATATCAATAGCGAGAGGTCTTGAAGGTTCTCTCTCCAGCTCCTTTGAAATTACCCTAAAAATTAAACGATCAGCCACGGGAAATTGGGAGATTTGGTCAGAAGAGAATGCCGAAGACGGATTTGTGTTTCAAGCTTCAGGAATAGATGATACCTATTCGGAGATGTCGCATTTAGCTTGGGTTTGTAAATACACTACAAGTAATAGCACCAAGTTTTACTTGGATGAGGTTTATTTTGGAGAACTAATTATAGATACTCAAGCCCCAGAAATCATCAGTCTCTCGGTTCTTTCCTCTAGCGAATTGATGTTGGAGTTCAATGAACCATTGGAAGAAGTCTCGACAGAATTACTTTCAAACTATCTTGTTTCAGAGGGTATCGGAACGCCTAGTTCGGTGGCATTGTTGACATCTAATAATGTGTTGCTCAGCTTCGATTCTAATTTTCCATCAGGAGTTGAACTCATTTTAACAGTTTTCGGAATTGAGGATTTAAATTCAAACATGGTAGCTGAAGTTGGGCTCCCGTTTACCTTTTTTCAAATCAGTGAACCAGAGCCTGGAGATCTGATTTTTACAGAGATTTTTGCAGATCCCACACCTCAGGTCGGATTACCGAACATAGAGTGGATTGAGATTTATAATGTTTCTGAAAATACAGTTGACCTTGGTCAAATTGAATTCTATAATTCCGATGTTCTAAACGAAATCGATAGCTACATTCTTACCGCTGGAGAGTATGTGATTATCTCATCTGAAAGTGGTACGTCAGAACTTATGACCTTTGGAAACTCAGTGTCTTCTGTCCCATTTTCAGCATTGACGAATTCTTCAGATAGTTTGACCCTGATTTATAATGGATCGGTCATAGATCAGGTGGTTTACAACAGTAGCTGGTATATGGATTCTGACAAATCAGAAGGAGGATGGTCATTGGAGAGAATAAACCTGAATCATCCCTGCAGCGATCATGGAAATTGGAGAGTGTCTGAGAGTACTCTTGGAGGAACTCCTGGTGAACAAAATTCGGTGTCGTCTGAGCAGTCGGATGAAGTGCATCCAGTTTTGACATTGATATACGCTGAGTCATCGCAAGCCATTATCATAGAATTTGATGAACCCATAAGCGAAGGCTCTTTAGTAGGGGTTAACGCAAGTTTGAATGGACAAGAAGCGGAATTAATTGAAGCTATAGGTATGAGAACAATTCGTCTTGAATTTGGGCTCTCAATGGAACCATCTGTGATTTACGAGTTGACAATCGGAGGTGTTGAGGACTGTTGGGGAAATAGTATTTCCGTACAAACTGCAATTGTTGGTTTAACCGAGGAAGCAGAATCAGGAGATTTAATTATCAATGAGGTGCTATCAAATCCGAGAGGAGTGGGTTCCGATCATGTGGAAATTTATAATCGCTCAGATAAGATAATCAACTTGAAAAACTGGAAATTAGCGAAGAGTGACCAAGGAGAATTGTTATCGGAAAATACAATTACTGAGTACCCATTCTCTCTATTTCCTGGGGAGTATTTATTATTTACTGAGTCAATAGAGAACACACTACAGAATTACCCATTTACAGAAATTGATCGGTGTTTGATAATGGATCTTCCGGCCTATTCGAATGATGACGGAGGAGTTGTTTTAATCAAGCCAGATGATCTTATAAGTGATGAGTTTTACTATGATGAATCACATCATTTTGGTCTTATAGATGATACCGATGGCGTAGCTCTAGAACGCCTTAGTTTTAGCGTAGCCACACAAAATGAGGGGAATTGGTCAAGTGCTGCTCAAGATCAAAATTTTGCTACTCCTGGATATAAAAATTCGCAAGCATTGGATATCACAGAGACAACAG
Organism: Flavobacteriales bacterium; assembly: GCA_965224545.1. GTDB lineage: Bacteria > Bacteroidota > Bacteroidia > Flavobacteriales_D > Sanyastnellaceae > ASP10-05a. The sequence continues at coordinate 1,253,462 of CBDCZM010000002.1, forward strand.
GCACATTGACGACTAAACCAGAAGTATTTTCGCCTGATAATGACGGGTATCACGACAATTTGGCTATTTATTATGATTCCAAAGAAAATAATAACGTGATCAACCTTTCCATTTTTAACAAAGACGGGGTGCAAGTAAGAAAACTTGTTTCCAATGAACTAATTGGTCCATCAGGGGTTTACTTTTGGGACGGTTTAAATGATTTGGGAGAGCGACTTTCAGTGGGGGTTTATGTGATTTATGCGGAAATTTTCAGATTAGATGGAACTGTAAGAAGCTACAAAACGCCTGCGGTTATCGCTCATTTTTAATGTACTTACTTCAACACATATCGCCAAATTTACGTGACAGTGCACTGCTTGGAGAAGGGTGGATGTTCTTCGTGTTTCTTGTCATAGCAGCGTTGTTAGCCATAGTGAGGTGGAATTACGCAAGTAACTTAAAAGAACTTTTCACTGCCGTGATCAATTTAAGGTTGCTCAGGGAAATTTTAAGAGAGGAAATTGTATTGACCAGTAGGGCATCCCAGCTGCTGATAGTATTGGCTTTTTTAAGCGTGTCCTTGTTTTTTTACTTGTGCTTTTCTCATTGGAACTACCAGTTGTTAAACGTTGATTTATCTGGTTTTCTATACTACCTACTTATTCTCTCTTGTCTGGTAGGCATATATTTTGTTAAAATTCTGATGTTTCAATCTATGAAATTGGTTTTTGATGGAGATTTTTCATTGACAGAATACGAGTTTAATTATGGTCTACTGCTAAAGCTTGTAGGAGTATGGTTGCTTCCTATATCACTGATTCTGTCTTGTTTTTCGGTTGAGTCGCAGGAGTTTTTCATTTATTCTGGTTGGGTTCTTTTGACACTCAGCCTATTATGGAGATGGATTAGAGGAGCAAGTAATGCTATGGCCAACAGAATTTCCATTGTCTATATTATTTTATACCTTTGCACGCTCGAATTTTTACCTGCGGCAGTATTGTTAAAGGTTCTAATTTGAACTTCTAGTGAACCACCAAAAACGACACTTGTATGGAGGCTAAAGTAAAAGAAACAGTTAAAACGATCTTAATTTCTCAACCTAAACCTCAAGGTGATACGAAATCCCCGTATACTGCTCTGGTTAAGAAGCATAAATTAAAGATAGATTTTAGACCATTTATTCATGTTGAGCCAATTCATGCGCAGGAATTCAGACAGAATAGAATTTCTATTTTAGAGCATACAGCGGTTATTTTCACATCAAGAGTAGCAGTGGATCATTTTTTCAGAATGTGTGAAGAAACCCGTGCTACGGTTCCTGATTCAATGAAGTATTTCTGTTTGAGCGAATCTACAGCATTTTACTTGCAGAAGTATGTCGTTTACAGAAAGAGAAAGATTTTCCATGGCAAGATTAAGTTTGCTGAGTTAGTGGAAATCATGAAAAAGCACAGACAAGAAAAATTCTTGGTTCCGTGTTCTAATCTGTTGAAGCCAAGTATTCCCCAATTATTGGAAGAGAATAAATTCCATCACAGCATCGCTCCAATGTACAGAACTGTTTGTAGTGATTTGAGCGATTTGGCGGATGTAAAATATGATATGCTTGTGTTTTTCAGTCCTTCTGGAATAGAGTCTTTGCTTAAAAACTTCCCAGATTTTGAGCAAAACGACACTGTACTAGCAATTTTTGGACCTACAACAGCTAAAGCGGCCGAGGCTGCTAAACTGAGGATAGATATATTGGCACCCCATCCAAAAGCGCCTTCTATGTCTATGGCCATTCAGCAGTTTATCACAGGGAAGTAGTTTTCTGATAGACTCATAATAGGGTCTAAATCAAAAAAGGTGAACGGAAAACCCACACTCGGTAAAAAAGAACGGCTAAATAGCAAGCTTTCGATACAATCCATTGTCGACAATGGTCAACTAGCAAAGGCTTTTCCTATATTTATTTCATACGAAATTTTTGAGGCAGAATTACCAGAAGTCAAAGCTCTATTTTCAGTAAGTAAAAAAAAGCAGAAGCTAGCTGTTCGCAGAAATAGAATAAAAAGAAAGCTAAAAGAAGCTTATCGGCTCAATAAGTTATCTTTGTATGAGTTCTCTAAACAGAATAATTTAAGCATAAACTTGATGATTATTCAAGTGACTGGTGATGAAGTTCCTTTTTCTAGAATTGAGAAGAAGATGATATCCGCCTTATCTAAATTAATAGTGAACGAAGCTAAAAAGCTTGAAGCAAAATGAAAAAGTTGACAAAAAGATTCTACATTAACCTTATCGGAGTGCTGCTAGTACTTTCATTATCCTCAGCGGCAGCCATTAAGTATTTTGACGTATCTAAAAACCTGGAAGTATTCACTACGCTTTATAAAGAGTTAAACCTGTACTATGTTGACGAGACAAATCCAGGAGATTTGATGAAGACTGGAATTGATGCCATGTTGAAGTCACTGGATCCGTACACGGTCTATTATCCAGAGTCACGAATAGAGGATGCAAGGTTCATGAATACAGGTCAATTCGGAGGGATCGGGATCGATGTAGAAGTGATCGACGAGAAAATTATCATCAACGAAGTGCTTCTTGGGTTTCCAGCTGAAAAAGAAGGGTTGATGGCAGGGGATGAGATTTTAAATGTAGATGGCCAAAAGGTTGATGGTCTTGCTCAAGATCAATTGGATGGATTGCTAAAAGGAAGCGTTGGGTCAGAGTTAACTCTTGAATACAAAAGGCGGGGAGAAAGTAAATCAGCCAACTTAACAAGAGCAGAAATCAAGATAAAGGAAGTACCCTATTTCGGTATGGTGAATGCGACAGATGGTTATATCAAGTTGACAAGCTTTACAAAATCATCCTCAATGAATGTGAGAGCAGCGCTTATGGAGCTTAAGAATAAGCAAGGGGCAGAGAGAATTATTCTGGATTTGAGAGGGAATGGAGGAGGTCTATTGAGAGAGGCAGTGAGCATTGTAGGTCTTTTTGTTGATAAGGGTGAGTTAGTGGTAAGCACGAAAGGAAAAATAGAAAGTTGGAATAAAATATATGAGACTAAGGCTGCTCCAGTAGCTCGAGAGATGCCTTTGGTTGTTCTTATTGATGAAAGGTCAGCCAGTGCCTCAGAGATAGTAAGTGGGACTCTTCAAGATTTGGACCGTGCGGTAATTGTGGGAAGACAAAGTTTTGGAAAAGGCCTAGTGCAACAAACTAAAGATTTAGTATACAATTCAAAAATGAAACTAACCATTGCCAAATACTACATTCCTAGTGGTAGATGTATTCAACGGTTGGATTACTCAAATAAGATAGAAGGAAAGGCAAATGCCATTGCTGATTCTTTGGTGAAGCCGTTTCTAACTCGAAATGGAAGAAAAGTATATGATGGTAGGGGAGTAGATCCCGATGTTGAGATCGAAAAGCCTCAAGAAAGTGAGTTAATGAAGAACTTAAAAACGAATTATGTACTCTTTGATTATATCACCGATTATACGGCAAATACACAAAAACCAGATACCGTGATAGCGTTTACATATGATGATTATTCTTCATTCAAGTCCTATGTTGAAACGGCAAACTTTGAGTACTCCACTGAGTCAGATCAAATGTTAAAGGAATTATCCGAGCTAGCAAAGAAAGAACGGTATTTCGAAGGTTCAGAACAGGAATTTTCGATGCTGATGAAAAAGCTTGAGCCAAATAAGTTTGAAGACATTGAACGTTATAAAGATGAAATTCTTCCAATCTTGAAGTCAGAGATCGTTAAAAGAATGTTTTACGAGGAAGGCCAGATTCAATACGGCTTAATCGAAGATCCTTATATCATTTCTAGTATCAATGCCTTCAATACAAATTACAACTCGATACTTGAGTAAATAATGGCAGGTATTCTACCATTCTTAACTGAAAAACATTTAAATGTGCTCTTTTTAATTGGAGCATCACTGGTCGTTATAGGTATGCCCTATTCTCTTCTCCTGATGAGCATTGGTAATATCTGGATCAGTTCGGTTTATATCTTAGAAGGGGGATATCGGCAGAAATTACAAGCGTTAAAACATCCACTGGTAGTATCGATTTTACTTTTTTTCCTTTTATTTTTAGTGGGATTGATTTGGTCGACGGATGTCAATCAAGGACTCAAAGAGATTAAAAAGGTCCTGCCATTTTTGTCCATCCCTGTTGTTTTTTCAGGAATAAGTAGTGTTACTAAAAAACAAAAGGAAGGTTTAATGTGGCTTTTTGTAACGGCTACTTTAAGTTCTATTTTGGTGATATATATTATTAGCTATACGCGAGGTACAATGAGCTCACCCGATCCTCGCGATATTTCAATTTTCACATCCCATATTAGACTTTCGTTATTTATCAGTCTTGGCATTTCTTGGGTGATTTTTTATCCGATCAGATGGTGGATTAAACTACTGCTCATTGTTCCTTTAATCAGCTTCATTGTTGTTGTCCAGTCTCTCACAGGTGTTACGGTATTGTTTTGTATTGTAATTGCTACAGTTGTAGGAATACTCCATTTGAAAAAAGTGTCTTCTCTGAAATGGCTTAGATTAATTACTATATCAGCAGTCATATTTGGTATGTCGTTTCTCATTTTTACCATATATGATTTTTATCACGTCGAAAACCCTAATGAGACTCCAGAATTGACAGAAAATGGGAACAAGTATAATCCTGAATTGGAGAATGGATTTATCGAGAATGGAGGATATCTATGGAGCTATGTGAGCCATAAAGAGTTGGAGGTTTCGTTCAAGGAAAAAACTGGAAAATCAATTTGGGATATTGGCGCAGATGGTTATTCGTATTATGGAGTGACGATTCGCTACTTAAATAATTATGGATATACCAAGGATGCCGCAGGGATAGGCAAGCTTGCTCCCAAGGATTTTGAAAGAATCATGGAAGCGAATCCTTACCCCGACCATTGGAAGTATCGAGGGTTTTCAATTAGAATTCGGGGATTGTTATTTCACATCGAAAAAAGCAGATATAGTCCTGATTTCAGAGGGAATTCTCTAGCTGAGAAGGTGGTATTTCAAACGGCGGGTGCCAATGCTTACATGGCCAATCCCATAATTGGAGCTGGGACGGGGGATCTGAAAGGGGAGTTAGGTAAATACTATGCAGAGCATTTTCCAGATTTACCTGAAAATCTTCGAAGAAAGCCACATAATCAATATTTGACTTATTTGATAATGTTTGGCCCAGTGGGTCTGTTGCTATTCTTGGCTATATTCTATTTTGCTTGGAAATCAGTAGCAGGAAATTATCAAAATGTAGGTAGAGCCTTTGTGATTATTGTTTTACTTTCATTTTTAGGAGAGGATACAGTAGCATCTCAGGCTGGAATTACATTCGTAAGCTTTTTTATCGGCATATTATTCTTACTCAAAGTATCAGACGAATAAGTCCAACAATTGGCACTTAACCGCCTCTGGTGATATATCCAACAAGTTGTTTTCTGTTTCTGCTGAAATCACGTGTACATGCCTTCCTACGGGCTGCCATCTACCAGCGTACATGGGACGTTCTGTAGTGTATAAACCTAGTGTATGAATATCTAATGCAGCCGCAACATGCAAGGGACCTGTACTCGCGGCGACTAGGCCATCGCAAGTAAGGATGAAGCTGATAAATTCTGTAAGACTAAATTTTCCAGTAACATCTATAATATCCTCAGAAAAATGAAAGTGAGGACGAACCAGTTGGCCCTCCTTTTCTGTGCCCGTGATAAAAACGTGTACCCCAGATTCAGCCAAAGAATTGGCTAGTTCTTTAAAGTTAGAAAGTGACCATTCTGGAGCACTACCTTGTGATTTAGGATGAAGAATTATCCTGGTTTTCTTGTGTTGAGAGTTATAAGTTTCTAAACCGCTTATGGTTCGAGCACTAAAGCCATAATAAGAGAAGATCTCTGAAAGAGAGATTTGAGCGTTGCAATGCAGAGCTTCAATAAGCTTGAGATTCAGTTGGCTTTCGTGCAAATCGCTTTTTCTTCTGGAATAATTTACAAAGCGATTACACCGTGTTAAATTGTATAATCTTCTAGCCGTACCAATTCTCAGTTTGACTCTTGATCTTTTAAATAAAGCAGCAAGTTTCTTGCTTGGAAGCACGTGTATGACAGCATCAAAATGATGAGACATAATTTTTTGAGTTTGCTCTTGCAATGAGGTTTCAGAAAAATCATCATAGGAAATAAACTCATCGATAAATGAACAAGAATCTATAAGAGCCTTGGTGTAATTCCTTCCTAGAAAAGTGATTTTTAGTGAGGGGAATTCTTGTTTTAGTAAGCCCGCGAGAGGAAGAGTAAGCATCACATCACCAATACTATCAATCCTTGAAATACATAGGTGTTTTAAACCTGCTTGGATCTTAGCTTTTCTGTGGAGTCGGTTTAGCTCTTGATACTTAAAAGAATTACTCTGAGCAGAAATCCTAGCAATAGTGAACCCCGCTAGCCCATCTAGAAACCCTAATTTGAAAACGTACATTTTCACAAATCGGCCAATTGCACTTAAAAAAGGACGGAGCAAGTTGGATGGTTTTCCTTCAGAGAAAAGCTTTTGAGCAGTGAGTGAAGAGTACTTATCCGCTCTAGCTCGATGATCTTTTTTGTCAGTATAGGAATAATGCAAAATATCACTCTTCAAATGTGTATTTGAAGTGTCAGATGGAATCGATAGCGATTCATGGACAAACTCGCCCTCCCATTTCACCTTTGTCTTGTCAAAAATTCTGATTTTGGAATCAGGATACCACCCCGAATGATTAATCCAAGAACCACAGTAATTGGTTTTTCTGTTCATGGAGTAGGTTCCGCTAAATCCTATCTTTTTTAGAGCTGTTATTTGAGAGGCTAGACTTTCACTTAATACCTCATCTGCATCCAGACTTAGAATGTAATTGTTTCTAGATTTAGAATGTCCCAGATTCTTGGTCTCAGCATAGCCCTTCCACTCTATAGAAAATACGTTGGCATTTAATCGTCTGGCAAGTTCAACGGTATTGTCAGAACTGTTTGAATCCATCACGATGATTTCGTCGACCACATCCTGCAATGAAGTTAAACATCTTTCAATGTTTTTTTCCTCATTCTTAGTGATAATCACTGCTGTAATTTGCTGGTTCATTAGACCACAATATTATGAAACCTGTTCGATAAATTTTAAAGCTTTAGTCTTGAGTGACTCTTAGCACTACTTCAGAAGTGTGAAACGGTTGAAGAATGGGCTTTCTTGTTAATAAGAATAGTTTGGATAGGGCGGTTTCATGGTTAATTTTGTTGGTAAAATCGGCTTTTATGAACGTATTGGTATTAGGCTCTGGAGGAAGAGAGCATGCGCTTAGTTGGAAATTAGCACAATCATCTTTGATGGAGAGGCTTTATATTGCCCCAGGGAACGCTGGTACAGCGGGATTGGGGGAAAATGTAGACTTGAATCCTCTTGATTTTGATGCTATAGCGGCATTTGTTCAAGAGAAGGACATAAGAATAGTAGTAGTTGGTCCTGAACAGCCATTGGTAGAAGGAATTAAAGATTACTTCACGAAACGCCCAGAAATCAATACCTCTATCATAGGACCCAGTGCAGAAGCTGCAAAGTTGGAAGGAAGTAAGAGTTTCGCTAAAAAGTTCATGGTGAAGCACAATATCCCTTGTGCAAAATCAGAGAGTTTCACAAAATCAACAAAATCAAAGGCATCTGCTTTTTTGGCTACGTTGAATCCGCCATATGTAATTAAAGCAGATGGATTAGCTGGAGGGAAAGGAGTGGTCATCTGTGAAACTTTAAAAGAAGCTAAAACTGTAGTTAAAGACATGTTGATTGCTGGAGCTTATGGAGAAGCAGGAAAACGAATTGTGATCGAAGAGTTTCTTAAAGGAATTGAGGTGTCAATGTTTGTAGTTACAGATGGGAGTGGATATAAAATATTACCATCTGCAAAGGATTACAAAAGAGTGGGCGAAGGAGATTCAGGACCGAATACAGGTGGGATGGGAGCAATTTCTCCTGTGCCTATTGTGACAAGAGAGTTTATGGAAAAGGCTAAAAATCAGGTGATCATCCCTACTTTAAAAGGGTTGAAAGAGGATGAAATAGACTTCGAAGGGTTTATTTTCTTTGGCCTAATGAAGGTTGGTGGAGATCCATATGTAATTGAATACAATGTGAGATTAGGTGACCCTGAAACTGAGGTGATCATCCCTCGAATAAAGTCGGATTTACTTCACATCATGGATGGTGTGGCTACAAAAACACTTTCAGAGTGTGATGTGGAAATAGATGAACGTACGGTAGCCACTGTAATGCTAACATCAAAAGGGTATCCGGCTAAGTATAAGAATGGATTTGAAGTAACAGGTTTGGAAGATGTCAAAAAGTCAATAGTATTCCACTCAGGAACTCAACTTGATGGGGATACTGTAAAAACAAATGGTGGTAGAGTGATGGCCGTTAGCTCATATGGAATAGATATTCCAAATGCATTGAAAAAGAGTTATGAATCAATTGATTCAATAGGCTATAATGGAAAATCTTACAGAAAGGATATAGGCTTTGATCTAGTGAAGGAAGCAGTTTCTTAAAGACATTGGAGAAAAAACGACTTATTTAATCGTTCCGTCTTTTTGAGCTTTTTTGTTGAATTTACCCTGCATGTTTAACCAAACAAACAGTCCTACAAGCCCAACAAGAATAAACACGTAGTTAGGAAGTTGACCTAGTGGTATAAGAACGGAGTCAAAAGTCCATGTAATTATCTCTCCAATTGGTCTTAATATGCTGTTCATATTCATGTCAAAAAATTTCAATGCGAAAGTACAAAAGATTGTTATAATTTCAGCATTCGAAAATGTATAGGAGAAGAGCTTATTTTTCACAACCTTATTGGGAATTTGTCTTGCCACTCTTAAGTTGGATTGGACTAGCTCCCCTTATTTTTATGATGTCTGGTGATTCCGTAGCGTCTTTATACACGAACAATCCAGATTTCCCTTTGTTTTATCTTCTTCATTCGAACCTCTCATTGTATGCCGTAGCCTCTGTCAGTATTTCGCTAATGGCATGGGCAGTCAATAGATTAATTAATAATCATACTTTAATCAAGAAAAGAAGCTATCTACCTACATTATTGGTAGTTTTTTATAGCTCACTAATGACCTTGTTTTCTGGGTTTAGTTGTGTGTATCTGGCAATTTTTTTCTTGGTCCTAAGTTTGGACAGCATGTTCCGATGTAGCAGAGAGCTTAGGTCCTTACCTCAAATTTTTAACTCAGGTTTTTTATTAGGACTAGGTTTGTTAATCGACTTCAGAATTTGGTTTGGTGGAATTCTTCTATTGCTCTGTTTAGTTCTACTGCGAACCATAAAGCCAAGAGATTTTGTTGTTTTTGCGTTAGGTTTACTGAACGTTTTTGCGATCTACGCTGCAGGATTATATCTCTTGCAGGATCGAATAGTGGATATGAATTCACTGATGAACTACTGGCAACAGCAATTTCCACAAGATATAAGCATGTGGTCTTATTTTCTGATTGGAGGAGTCTCATTCCTTTATTTCTATGGCTTAGTCAGAATGATAAATTATGTTGTTTCAATGAATAATAAGACAAAGGATAGATTCCGACTATTCGTTTTGTTTTTTAGCATCTTGGTGATTTATTCATTGATCCATAAATATTTGTTTGAAGGGCTATCCGTCTATTATTACCTGATTCCACTGCTAGGTTTATTGGCATCTATGAGCCTGCTTACTAGGAATAAAAGAATCATCTTTTACCTTATTAATCTAATTCACTTTATTTTGATAGTCACTTGGGTAAGTACTTTTTTTAAAAGATAAATAACCAAATCTCTTTTGTTACGTATTAGTTAGAAGAATTTTATGTCTGAATAAAACTAATTATAATGAAAAGACTTTTATCCTTATCACTCTTTCTAATGGCACTCACCATTCAGGTGATCGCTCAGACTCTGGTTGTTCCAGATTTTTCTGATGTTGATCCATCGCAGTTTGGAGTTCCAGGTGGTGGCAGCTTTAATCTACTTGAAGTAGATCCATCGGTGTTACCAACACAAAACCCTCTTTATGAGGAAGTGACATCTGTTGCTTCAGGTGACTGGAATGATCCTATGATTTGGGATTGCGAGTGTGTTCCTAATTCTTCAAATTCTGTAACGATATCAACTGATGATGCTGTGACTTTTACAGAAGACAAGGAGATCTATACATTACATGTGATGATTGATGGAATTTTAGAAGCAGTGTCAGAAACACCAGTAAGACTTACTTTGTTTCGTGATGTAGCAGCATATGGTACATTGGACCTTGCTAATTCCGACCTTAGATTGGCTGGTATTGATAGTCAGCAAATATTAGGAACTGTCAACGCAGAGAAACTATATCTTGCAGGTAACAATGACGTGACTGTTGAAGGAAACCTGCTGATTGCTGATGAGATTTGGATAGGGAATACAACTTTAATAACGAATGACAGATTGTTCCTCACTTCGAAAGAGGACCAAATGGGACAAATTGCTCCAATATTTACAGGAGAAATTATAGGAAATGCGCATATGTCTGTGAATTTCTCTACAACTAAAGCTGGTTGGATGCCATTATGTTCTCCGGTATACGATGAAACCGTAGCCACATTTGTAGATGATTTTATCACTACTGGTTTTCCTGGATCTGCTGCGCCAGACTATCCGTCTGCTAGTAACAGATTCAATAGTGTGAACTATTACGTTGAAGAATCCAATGATGCTTCTACAGATTATTCGGGTGCTATTGACTCTAACGATGAACTATTAGTAGGAAGGGGATATTATGTATTTACAATTCCAAACGATTATGCATATGATGTGACGGGTGAGCCGATCACAGGGGAAGTAAACATCCCAGTGAATTATACGAACAACGATACTCCATCAGTTGATGGGCTTAACCTAGTGGCAAATCCATATGCTGCTACGATTAACTGGGATAGCCAGTCTGGTTGGGAAAAAGAGAATATGGTTGGAGCTGTTTATGTTTGGGATGTTTCTCAGAATCAATACAGGTCTTACATAAATGGATTAGGGATTAATGGTGGATCTGCCTTCTTAGAGCCAATGAGAGCTTTTTGGGTAATGGCAAATGCAGAAAACCCAACTCTTACAATCAATGAAGCTGCGAAGTCTTTGCACGATGCACAAACTAAGACGGAATCAAAGAATATGACTATACAAATTGCTGGTACAAGTGGAACGGATCAGTTGATTATTACGACTAGCGAAGGTTCAACTTTGGCATTCGATGCACAGTATGATGCATTGAAGTTTGATGGAGCAGGTGTAGTACCAAATATTAGTATGTTATCTACTGATGATATTGAACTAGGGATTAATAGTATTCCAGAGGTTACCGAAGCACAGCAATTAGAGATGCTTTTAAATATTCGTGAAGCAGGAGACTATACATTGACATTTGATGGAGTTTCAGAATACTTGCAAAATCAATGTGTGGCAATAGAGGATTTGACGACATCAGAAATTTATGACTTAGGAGTAACGACAGAGATCACCTTTTCTAGTGAAATAGTTGAAGATGAAAAAAGATTTGTACTTCATATAGGAGGTTCTGTGACAGCGGAATCGACTTCAGCTGTATGTCATGGAGATCTGTCAGGATCTATTCTTACTGAGGGTACAGGAGCTGGCCCATGGGATTATAAATGGTACGATAGCGAAATGACTCTTTTGGGTGAAACTTTGGGAGAAAGTGAAGCATTTACAATTATGGACTTAGCAGCAGGAGACTACCATGTCCAGGTTGGTAATAATGATTATTGTGCAGCATTGACAGTGGATGTTTCCATAGAGCAGCCAAGTGAACCTATTACCGTAACTGAGTGGGTGTTCAACATAGATTGTGATGAAGAAGACACTGGAGAAGTAACTTTGGCGATTGCCGGAGGAGTAGCTCCATACCAGATAGACTGGGATAATGAGATGACGGGAAGTTCATTGGAAGGGTTATCAGCGGGAGATTACACTTATGTGCTTACTGACGATGCTGGATGCATAAAAGAACAAACATTAATGATTGTTCAAGCTCCAAATGTAGAGGTCAATTTTAGTGTAGATCAGCCTGTTATCACTTTAGATGAAAATAGTGAAGCGGAAGTAGTATTTATGAATAATTCCGAAGGAACTACCGATTATGAATGGGATTTTGGTGACAGCTCAGATGTGAGTACTGAAGAATCACCAACACATACATATACAGAACCTGGATTCTATACAGTTTCCATGTATGCTACGAATGGAGAGTGTGATGACTATTACCAAGCCGTTGTAGTGGTAGAAGAGAATATGGATACAGGAATAGAAGAAATGGAATTTGCTGATGCCATAAACATTCAGTACATGACAAACGAAGTAACAATATCTTCAAAAGCATCAGGAAAGCAGCAAGTAAGCGTAGAAGTCTATGATTTACTTGGAAAAGTAATTAGTTCCGATAAAGGCTTAATCGGTGCTGGCGCAACGTTAAGATTAGGTATAAATTCAGCCAGTGCGATGTACTTAGTTTCTGTGATTAACAAAGGAACCGGAGAAAAGACAACAAAGAAGATTTCAAGATTTTAACTTAACCAATCCAAATAAGCCATGAAAGTGGTGTCTAAGCCCCAGCTGAGTTAGCTGGGGCTTTTTTGTTTTCAGATGCTCGCATTGCAATGAAAAGATCATGAGATGGAGGCATTGTCTATTTAATTACATGTGATTTCGTTTCCCAATAAGTAGCATTGGCATGAAACTTAAATTATGCGGGATTTAATCATTGACTAAATTGTTGAAATTCCTCGATTCCAATAAGAACGTTTTTCGAAGATATAGCAGTACTTTTGCATAAAATCTAGAGAAATGAAATTTGGAGTAATCACGTTCCCAGGATCAAATTGTGATCAAGATATTATCTATGTTTTAAGAGACATTCTTATGCAGCCAGTTGAGGAGTTATGGCATAAGGATACTGATATAAAGGGATGTGATTTCATTGTCCTCCCAGGAGGGTTTTCATATGGAGATTATTTACGAAGTGGTGCGATTGCTAGATTTTCCCCAATTATGAATGAGGTAGTGAAGCATGCTAATAATGGTGGATATGTGATGGGGATCTGTAATGGATTCCAAATTCTATGTGAGTCAGGTTTGCTTCCAGGAGTTCTTCGTCACAATGAAAATCAGAAATTCATTTGTAAAAATGTTCATTTAAAGCCAGCCTCTGATTCAAACATCTTGACTTCTAATTTGGATGAGTATAAGGCATATAAAGTTCCTGTTGCTCATGCTGAAGGAAACTATTTTGCTACACCAGATCAGATGAGAGAAATTCATGACAACGAGCAAGTGTTGTTTAGATATTGTAATGAAGATGCTGAGGTAACAAAGGGATCGAATCCAAATGGTTCAGCAGAGAACATTGCTGGAGTTTGCAATAAGTCTAAGAATGTATTTGGTATGATGCCTCATCCTGAGCGTGCTTCCGACTTTGAATTGACTAATACAGATGGAAGAGAGATTTTCGATGGTCTCTTAAGTTCTGTTTTAGCATAATTGAGGTTTTTTCCTACAATTCTGCGATGAATTCAGAGTTAATAAGGAGTACATTTGTGAACACAGCTACTAATGATGAGTGAATACAAAGCAGGCCCACTTCTTTCTAAAATTCAGCTACCTAGTGATTTAAGAGAGAAGATTTCCGATAATGAGCTAATTCAAGTTTCTAACGAACTCCGTCAGTATATTGTTGATATCGTTTCCGAAAAAGGAGGGCATTTTGGTGCCAGTTTGGGAGTGGTGGAAATGACCGTGGCACTTCATTATGTTTACAATACACCATACGATCAAATAGTGTGGGACGTAGGGCATCAGGCATATGGACATAAAATTCTTACTGGAAGAAAGGATATTTTTCACACTAACAGAGTATATAATGGGATAAGTGGATTCCCTAAAAGGTCTGAGAGTGAGTATGATACGTTTGGTGTGGGGCATTCATCTACCAGTATTTCTGCAGCCTTAGGAATGTCTGTAGCTAGCAGAGTAAAGAATGATGAAGAAAGAAAGCATGTAGCAGTGATTGGAGACGGAGCCATGACAGCAGGTTTAGCTTTTGAAGGATTAAATCATGCTGGAGCAGAAAACACTGATCTTTTAGTTATTCTTAATGATAACTGTATGAGCATTGACCCAAATGTGGGAGCGCTCAAGGAATACCTCACAGATATTACTACTTCTCATACCTATAACAAGGTAAAAGATGAAGTTTGGAATCTTTTAGGAAAGATCAGCAAGTTTGGTCCAAATGCGCAGAGCATTGCTCAGAAAATAGAAAATGGTATAAAGTCTGCCTTACTCAAACAAAGCAATTTATTCGAGTCTCTTAATTTTAGGTATTTTGGACCGATTGATGGCCATGATGTAGAATATATGGCAAAAGTGTTGAAGGATTTGAAGGATATACCTGGACCTAAACTACTTCATTGTGTCACTAAAAAAGGGAAGGGGTATCAACCTGCAGAAGAAGGATCTCCAACTAAATGGCACGCACCTGGTCTGTTCAACAAGGATACGGGTGAGATAGTAAAAGTATTGCCTAAAAACCCTGAACCACCTAAGTATCAAGATGTATTTGGCCATTCGATCATTGAATTGGCAGAGAAAAATGAAAAAATTGTGGGGGTTACCCCTGCCATGCCTACAGGATGCTCTTTGAAATACATGATGGAGGCGATGCCAGACAGAGCATACGACGTGGGTATAGCAGAACAGCACGCCGTTACGTTTTCTGCGGGAATGGCTACTCAGGGATTGATTCCATTTTGTAATATCTATTCCTCATTCATGCAGCGCGCTTACGATCAGGTAATTCATGATGTCGCTATCCAAAACCTTGACGTGGTTCTTTGTCTAGATAGAGGAGGATTAGTGGGAGCTGATGGGCCTACACACCATGGAGCGTATGATTTGGCTTTTATGAGATGTATTCCAAATATGATTGTCTCTGCTCCAATGAACGAGGAGGAGTTAAGAAATTTAATGTTCACCGCTCAGGAGGGTGGGCATGGACCTTTTTCTATTAGGTACCCACGAGGAAAAGGTGTAATGCCAGAATGGAAGACACCTTTTAAAAGAA
Source organism: Flavobacteriales bacterium (assembly GCA_965224545.1). Taxonomy (GTDB): domain Bacteria; phylum Bacteroidota; class Bacteroidia; order Flavobacteriales_D; family Sanyastnellaceae; genus ASP10-05a. The sequence continues at coordinate 1,268,648 of CBDCZM010000002.1, forward strand.
TTAAAGTAGGTACTGGCCGAAAGGTGAGGTCAGGAGAGGATGTAGCTATACTTACCATTGGGCCGATAGGTAATCTAGGATTGAATGCGTGTGAGTTATTAGGGGAAGATGGGGTGAGTGCTGCACTCTACGACATGAGGTTTGTGAAACCACTAGACGAAATTTTACTGCATGAAATCTTCTCTAAGTTTGAGAATGTCATCACTGTGGAGGATGGGTGTATTCAGGGAGGAATGGGATCGGCTGTGGTTGAGTTTATGGCTGATAATAATTATCAGGCAAAAGTGAAGAGACTAGGCGTTCCTGACAAATACATCGAGCATGGCACACAGAGTGAGCTTTATTCGGAGTGTGGTTATAATGTAGCTGACATTAGAAAGGCAGCACTACAACTCGTCGAGAAAGACAAGAAGAAAGTCGCAATTTAGGAACATGGAAGAGATCGTAAACAAAGTAGCTGAGTCAGGTCTGATCTCATTAGACGTCAAAGATTTTTATCCTACGGGTGAGAGAATTGTTATTGATCTAAAACATCAGCTATTTCAAGAACTTGTTTTGCGAGAAAAGGATTTTAGACAATGGTGTAAATCGAACGATTGGTCTCAATATAAAAATACTCATGTTGGAGTTCATTGCTCCTCAGATGCCATTGTACCTACTTGGGCCTATATGTTAGTAGCAAATCACTTGGAAGGAATAGCGGCATCAATTCATTTTGGTGATCAGGATAGTTTAGAGAAACAACTGGTCGTTACTTACCTCTCCTCATTGGATTTTTCTGATTATACCGATCAGAGAGTCATTATCAAAGGATGCTCAGAAATAGCAGAGCCAGAAATAGCTTTTTTAGAATTGACAACTCGGTTAAAACCATTAGTCAAGTCGTTAATGTTTGGGGAAGCATGTAGTTCAGTGCCCATTTATAAGAGGCGTTAATAATTTTAGAGCATTTTCTTAGAGAATCATTCCGTCTTGAGTAATTTCAAAAGCTCAATTTACCAGACAGATGTTATCTCAAGATACTGATAAAAAATTATTCCTTTTAGATGCTTATGCATTGATTTTCAGAGCGTACTACGCTTTTATTAAGAACCCAAGAATCAATTCAAAAGGGTTGAATACCTCGGCAATGTTTGGATTTACGAATACGCTGTTGGAAATAATAAACAATGAGAAGCCAACCCACATAGCTGTAGTATTTGATCCTCCAGGAGGCTCTACAATAAGACGGGAGGATTTTTCCGAGTATAAGGCCAACAGAGAAGAAACTCCAACTGATATTATATTGTCAGTTCCATTTATCAAAAGAATTATTGAAGGATTTAACATTCCCTTCTTTATGGAGAACGGGTACGAGGCTGATGATCTTATAGGAACGTTAGCTAAGGAGGCCGAAAAAAAGGGATTTACCACATACATGATGACTCCAGATAAAGACTTTGCGCAACTTGTTTCTGAGAATATTTTCATGTACCGTCCAGGAAGGTTCGGAAATCCCGCACAGGTATGGGGCATAGAAGAGGTAAAGGAAAAGTTCGGTATTGATGATCCGTTAAAAGTAATCGACATACTGGGCTTGATGGGAGATAAAGTGGACAACATTCCTGGTATTCCGGGAATAGGTCCTAAGACAGCTTCTAAGCTACTGACTACATATGGAAGTGTGGAGGGAATAATTCAGAACAGTCATGAATTGAAAGGAAAGCAAAGAGAGAATGTAGAAAACTTTGCAGAGCAAGGCCTCATGTCTAAAAAACTGGCCACGATTATTCTGGATACGCCACAGAATGTGGATTTCGAAAGTTGTTCATTGAAAGAAATCAATAAAGACTTATTGAGGGAAGTATTTGCAGACTTGGAGTTTAGAACTTTGAGTAAGCGAATTTTAAATGAGGAAATTCAGACAGTTTCGAATGAGCAAACGACTTCTCAAATTTCGATGTTTGATGCTGCTCCAGCAGAAAAGCCTTCCGAAGCAGTTAATGAAGTTTTAGAACCAGAGAGTGCAGAAATGCAAACAATTGAGTCTACTGCTCACACATATAAACTGGTGGATACGGATAAAGAAATAGAAGAATTAGTTAAGATACTTTCTGATTCTAGTTCATATTGCTTTGATACAGAAACATCTTCAATTGATCCCATTTCTGCTGAAATTGTAGGCATGGCATTCTCAGTAAAAAAGGGAGAAGCATTTTATGTCCCGACTACAGAAAAAAATGCGTTGCAACGCATAGACAAATTCAAAGAAGTCTTTGGAAATACGGGAAAGGAAATCATCGCTCAGAACTTCAAATATGATTTGAAAATCATGAAAAGATATGGAGTAGAGATTCAAAACAAGGTATTCGACACAATGTTGGTTCATTATTTAATGAATCCTGATATGAAACACAATATGGATATCCTGTCAGAAACGTATCTGAACTATCGTCCAGTATCTATTACAGAACTAATAGGGAAAAAAGGGAAAAATCAGCGGAGTATGAAAGAATTGGATCCCAAAGAAATAGTTGAGTATGCTGGAGAGGATGCTGACATTACATTACAGTTAAAGGAAAAATTCCAACCTGAATTAGAGAAGCCATATATCTCGGATCTGTATCACAATGTGGAAGGCCCGTTACTTCAGGTGTTGGCAGAGATAGAATTGGAAGGTGTCAATATTGATAAAGAACATTTGGAATCTTATTCCAAAGAATTGGAGTCTTATCTCATTGACTTAGAGAAGGTTATAAAAGAAAGTGCGGGTACAGAATTTAATCTAGATTCACCCAAACAGCTTGGACAGATTCTCTTCGAAGTGCTAAAAATTTCAGATAAACCAAAGAAAACACCGAGTGGTCAGTACAAAACTTCTGAAGATATACTGGCGCTTTATAAAGCTGATCATCCCATTATTTCGGAAATTTTAGAATACAGACAGCTAAGAAAATTAAAGAGTACCTACGTAGATCCTCTTCCTTTAATGGTAAATAAAACGACCAATAGATTGCATACAAACTATATGCAAACGGTAGCGGCCACAGGAAGATTGAGCTCAAATAACCCCAATCTTCAAAATATTCCCATTCGATCTGAAAAAGGTAGAGAAATTAGAAAAGCCTTCATTCCGAGGGATAAAGAACATAGGCTTTTGGCTGCAGATTACTCCCAGGTAGAGCTTAGAATAATAGCAGCTCTCAGTAACGATGAGAATATGATTAGCGATTTTGTTTCTGGTGAAGATATTCACTCGGCCACTGCAAGTAAAGTCTTTGGGGTGGATATGGCAGATGTTGATAGAGAGATGAGAAGTAAGGCAAAAGCGGTCAATTTTGGGATCATATATGGACAAGGGGCGTTTGGATTAGCGCAGAACCTTGGAATCAGAAGAGGTGAAGCGAAGGAGATAATCGAGAATTATTTCAAAAGGTATGCAAAGATTCAATCATACATGGCAGATAACATAGAGTTTGCCCGGAACAATGGATACGTTGAAACTATCCTAGGAAGAAGAAGATATCTAAAAGACATTAATTCTTCGAATGCTATTGTAAGGGGGTATGCAGAAAGGAATGCCATAAATGCTCCTATTCAGGGGTCCGCTGCAGATGTGATCAAGTTGGCAATGATTAATATCCATGCTAAATTTAAAAAGGAAAATTTTAGATCGAAAATGATTATGCAAGTGCATGATGAATTGGTTTTTGATGCTCATATAGAAGAAATTGATATTATCAAACCAATCATTGTTTCGGAGATGCAGAATGCTTATGAAATGAAAGTTCCTCTTTTGGTAGAAGTAGATATGGGAGAAAATTGGTTAGAAGCACATTAATTAAAAGCCGTAAAGAAGTTCCTGATCGATGTGTCAATAGTGCAAGATTATAGAGACCTGTTTTTTAGTTCGACTGAATTTCAATAGTTTAATTGCAAGTTCTTGAATTTAAAAAATGAGAATAAATGATTATTTTTTGTTTGATTCGATGGTGTCGGAAATCACCTACTAGCAGTTCGTTATTGTCTTACGTTCATCAAATAAGCAACCGCTTATTTTTGGCCATGTAACGCTTATATATCTTAACAGATATCTAGTTAAAACTTTTATATGTAACCTACGTACTATGATGAGTAATCAAATAATTTAGAAGTCTAAATTATCTAATAATCAAAGAAGTAAAAAATACTAATAAAGAACTTATGAGAAAACTTATTTTTCACCCTATTGCAATTTTCTCTATGGCTATTTTGTTTTCCGCTTGTTCAGAACCTACTACAACTAGTGAGACTGATGGAAAAGCAGAACAGAAAGAGATTAAGTTCGCAACTAAGGAAGGAGTATACGAGTCAGATAGAAAAGAGAACATCAAGAAGATATTCCGTGCCCTTCCTTCTCCAGTAGAAATGGCTGAATTGATTAAGAAGTCGGGGTCCTCTTTTGACAAGACCGTTCTTAATGATCCTGCTAACGTTAGCAAGTATATAACGGCTTCTCAGCAAGCTATGAATCTTGGAATTTATGGAGCTGACTTAAGTTATACTAGCATCTTCGAGCAAGATAGACAGTCTTTGAATTATCTAGATGCCGTTCAGGAAATAGCCAACGCTTTAGACGTAGGAGCAGCAATTGACAAAGAAGTATTTGATAGACTAAAAGAAAATCAGAACAATCAAGATTCTTTAATGAGCATTATTACTCAAACTTTCTGGACCATCAATGCATACTTGAAGGAAAATGAAAGTAGAGAAGAAACTTCGGCTTTAGTTATTGCTGGAGGTTGGTTGGAAGGACTTCATTTGGCGGGAGCTCATTATGAGCCAGGAAACAAAGAGATACATGAAAGAATAGCAGAACAGAAATACGTTTTAACAAATCTAATTGATCTTATGGAGACTTATAAGAGTGAGGCTTTAGTTGAAGTGAAATCTGACCTCAAAGAAATTCAAGAAATGTACAAAGATGTAAAGATCATTAAAGGAAAGACAACCAAGAATAAAGACGCTTCCGGGATGGTAGTAATCGGTGGAAAGAAAGAAGTTTCCATGGATGATGTAACCTTACAGAAGGTTTTGAGTAAAATAAAAGATATCAGAAATAAATACATTAACTAGAGTACTACCCTTCAAAGAGAAAGAAAATGAAATTTATAAAGTATATATTACCTATTCTACTTTTAGCTCCGCTGTTATCTAATGCTCAGTGTAGAAGCTTTACAAAAAAGAAGTGTTTACCAATGCTTGATGGTTATGTACAAAGTGACAACTTTAACAGTGCTCAGTTAATCCCTGGTGATGAAGCGGAATTACTACTTACGTTTTATTCTGGTAAGGAATATCGACTGCTAATTTGTGGTCATCCAGTTTTAGGACAATTGGAATTTGAAGTTCTAGATACTGATGAGGAGCTTATCTATTCTAATACGGATGGCGAAGATAAATCTATCTTTGACTTTAAGGTAGCCACTACACAACAACTGATAGTGAGAGTGCGGGTTCCTGAAAACAAGTTGGCAAATTCACTAGTGCACGAAGCATGTTGCACTATAATGACAGCATTCAAAGCAGATGTAGAAGATAGTAACTACTAGTAAAAAACATTAATAATTTAAAGGGGTTGTGATCTTTCTCGCAGCCCCTTTTTTTATTCAAATAAAATCCATTTTTCTCTTCTACTCGAGTGTTTGTCTTCCAAAGCGATGAAGTACATACCAGGAGCTAAAGAACGACTGGAAATAGTAAATTGATGACTTCCTTCGTTCAGTTGACCATTATAAATATCCAGAACTCTCTTTCCAGTAGCATTGACCACGAAGATATCTGTATTCTCTTTCGATGAAAGAACACTTAAATCCAAGATAGATTCAGAACTTGTAGGGTTTGGGTAAAGACTTAATCCTGCAAACTGTTGCTCGATATCTTCAGTAGATACTATATCAGAGGAGGTAATGTTGATGTCGTCTAAATAAATATCATTTCCTCCAAAATTCTGAAAACTGAATCGAAGTTTAAATGAAGGATTAAAATATTCACTTTCAGTAATTATAATAGTATCTCTTTCACTCCATTCACTTTCATCGCTAGGAACAAATTCATCATTAGTGTTAGGAGCTGTAGCTAAATCTCCAAATCCCCGGTGCAATTTTCTCTGTTGCCAAGTAGCTCCACAGTCATTTGAGATTTGTATTCTTAGTCGATCATCTGTTTCTACTTCCTTCTTGGCAAAAGCCCATCGGTATGAAATCATTATTTCAGTATCTCCAGAAAAGTCAATAGCGGCACTTACAAGATTGTCTATGTCATCTACGGGATTAATACCATTTCTGAGCTTTACACTTTGGTTTCCGGCGAAGGCAGCTTGGTCGCTAAGGGTCCATTCCTGAGTGGCAGGTTCTCCAATAGCAGTCCATTTTAATTCTTCATTCAAGTTGTTTTCTAAAGTCTCAAAACCCTCAGCAAATGGAACATCAATAAAATCTGAGGATGCCACAGAAATATAATTTTCTTTGGTCACTGTGGCCTCATTCTCTGAGGTAGAAACAGTGAGTTGAACTGTATATTCTCCTGGTTCGGAATACATGTGTACTGGTTCGGATAAATTCTCACCTTCGAGTATTGTTCCATCTCCGAAATCCCACCTCCAATGTGATGGAGAGTTGTAGGACTGATCGTCAAATGTAATTTCAGTAAATGAGCAAGTGCTTATTCTATCACTTGTAAAGTCGGCAAAACAAATGCTAGGAGCATCTAATACTCCTGTTTCTTCTAGATTACCAGGTTGCCACAAAGCAAACCTTTGAGCAGTCAACGCTGTGATAGCAGCTCTCATTCTATCTTTTTGTCCATGAGTGAACATTCTTGAACAATAAGAATAATCCATATAGTTCTGTACATTATCTAGACTCCCACAAGATTCTCCATTGAGATTACAAGAGGTCCAACCGACAGTTCTAGGAGTGTCTGTTACTCCATCGTCCACAGAACAGTTAGAAACCAAACCAGGATCATTAGTAGGCCCCCAAGGATGTCTCAGGTTAATCCAGTGACCCACCTCATGAGTTAGTGCTCTTGAATTAGTCACGGTTGAAGTTCCAATACTTCCTGTGTAATTGTGAAGAAGAACTATCCCATCATTCTGTAGTCCAAAATTTCCAGCTACAGTTGCAGGAGTAAAGGTATATCCTGCAGCGCCTCCAGCTTCTCGACAAATCCATACATTCATATATGAATCTCTAGACCATCTACTAAGATTCTTCATACTTTCTCCACCTTCATCTGTAAGTGGGCTTTGAACTCTCACTATTCCACTTGTGCAATTTCCATTTGGATCTAGCTGGGCTAGCCTAAACTCTATTTTAATATCAGCAGGAAGATCTTGGAATTCATCTACTACATCTGCTACATCTTCATTTTGAAGCCTAAAGTCTCTGTTAAGAATTTTCATTGCATCATAGACTTGGTCATTGCTAATATTCTCCTCTCCACCATCATGGATGATATGAAAAACCACAGGGATGATATAAACTTCCTCATCATCTCCTCCTCTTAGAGCTTTATTCTCGATAAATTCTCTGGTATGTATTTCAAGATCCTCTTCTGCCTCATGCATTTGATCTCTTAGATGAGGGTATTTCAAGAGTAAAATGTCAATAGCATCGTAGGTTCTGCATTTAGGTACGTCCTGCGCAAATACTGAAAAAGAAATGCTGAATAGAAGTGTGAGAATAAAAATATTTATGCTGAGCTTCATTCGTTGATTTTTAACAAAAGTAATATGTTCGTATTTCCTATATATTACATTTGAATACCATCTAACCCTCAAATGAAATTATCATTAATATATTTTCTTTTTTTCTTTGTGATAACTAGCTCTATACTAGGTCAGAGGAGTGATAATATCGAATTTTTGGCGAATTGGGATGACAATAGTGTCCCTTATAATGGAACTGCTAAATACAACGATGTTTGGGGATTTGTGGTTAATGGAGAAGAATTTGGGTGTATCGGTTCTACTATGGGTACGCACATTTTTCATCTACCGGAAGATAATGAGATAACCGAAGTCGGTTTTGTTCCTGGTGCATTTCAGAGATTTGTTACACACAGAGATTTTGCTTTTCACAAAGGATACCTCTATGCCGTTTGTGATCAGGGAACGAGTTCACTTCAGGTGATAGATGTTAGCCAGTTGCCGGAAAGGTTTGATGTGGTTTTAGACGATAGCACATATGTGAAGACTGCTCACAATGTCACTGTAGATGATTTTGGAGAGAAGCTATATATATCTGGTCCAACAGGCGCTGCTATGAAAGTATTTGATATCTCAAATACTCCCGAAGCCCCTGAATTTTTAATGGATTTTGATGCATTAGAATACATCCATGACGTATATGTCAGAAGAGACACGGCATACTTAAGTGCAGGAAATCAGGGTTTATTTATATATGATTTTAGTGATGGGGATACTTCACAAATTATGGCAGCGTTAACTAGCTATCCTGATCAAGGATACAATCATTCTGGTTGGGCTTCAGCAAATGGACAGTATTATGCATTCGCAGATGAAACACTTTCCATGCGAATGAAAGTGATAGATATTACGGATTTTAGCGACCTAAAGGTAGTTTCATTATTCAATAGTGGGTGGAACGAAGAAACTGCTCCTCATAATTTGGAATGGGTCGGAGATAAAATCTATGTTAGCCATTACTATGACGGACTACAAGTTTTTGATGTGTCCGACCCCGAAAATCCTGTGAAAGTGGCGTACTATGATACGTATACGAAAGAAGATAAACCATGGAGAGGGGCGTGGGGGGTGCATGTTATGCCATCTGGAAGAATTTTGGTGTCTGATCGACAAACAGGGTTTTACATGTTTGAACTTTCAGAGCCTGAGGATACTACGTCTGTATTTAGTGTTTACCCTAACCCCGCTGTTGACGGAGAAATTTATGTGCACATACAAGACTCAGATTTTAGTTCAGGGAAGCTTCAAATGTTTGATGCGAGAGGTAAAAGGGTTATCGAAAGAAATCTTGTGAAATCAGGTCTCGACTTAAATTACTTATTGGAAATCCCCCAACTAAGTACAGGAGCATATTATCTAAGATTGCAGTTAGACAATCAATTGGTAGATCAAAAAACAGTATTTGTACCTTAACTAGCGCAGTATAGTGACGTGTCCGCTAAATTTTTGTATGTCAGTACTCATGGAGTCCTGAACTTCTAAGGTCCAAGTATAAACGTCGTTTCCAGAATAGTAGTCACCAGTACTATGAGAACCATCCCAAGGTACTCCTCTTTCATTTGTTTCGAAAACAAGTTGACCACCTCTTGACCATACTTGGAACTTATAGTTTTCATCAGAAATACCAACGGCTACAGGTTGGAATACTTCATTGAGTCCATTGCCATCTGGAGAAAAGGCATTCGGAATATTGATAATAACAACTCCCTCTATCACTAAAAGTTGGCATAGAGTATCCTTACATCCGAATGGACTTTCTGCTTCGAGACATATGTTATAAGAAGCTAGACTGGTTGGTTCAAATTCAAAATAGGGATTTGGGCTTGTGGCAGTAAATGCTCCCTCAGCACTCCAAACATAATTAGAGCCTCCTGATGTTAGATTGAGAAATTGAACCTCGGGTTCAACAATTGTAACAGGATTAGGGATCCAATCAAAATCAGCCGAGGGATAATCATGGACAGTAATATTACCTGAGGCACTTGAGGTTGCGGAGCAATTTTCACTCGAAGTCACGGTAAGGGTTGGGACATATGTGCCAGGTGAGGTATATGTATAAACAAAGTTATCGCAAAACGTGATAGGAAGACTATCATCTCCAAGGTTCCAAGTACAGTTGTTTGAGGTGTTTGGAGCAGTAGAATTAGTGAATTGAACTTCCAGAGGAAGGCATCCAGATTGAGAATTAACACTGAATTCTGGGGTTGGTGTTTCGTTGACTATTACAGTAAGTACAGCACTAGCAGGCTCAGAACATTGATCTGTAACGGTAACAGTATAGTTTGTATCACTTAGAGGTTCTACAGGTGTCGTGCAATTATTGACATCTGTCCCTCCAGGAATGGTCCAAGTACAGCTTAGTATGCCAGTTCCTCCAGAAGCGATAGCTTCTAAGTTAGCTATATCTCCCTGACAAATAGTGATTGTATCCAAAAGAAAATCGATAGTAATAGGTGGGGGGAAGCTAACTTGCATTTGAAGGGTATCAGAAAAACATCCTTGTGAGTCCATAGTGTAGACTTCAACGCTCACATTGGAAGTTGGGGTCAATGTAACAGTATTTGAGTTCGTGTTGAATTCGTTATTTGCAGGTAGCCAGAAGTAAGTGAAATCATTTGAGCCTCCTATAGCCGAAGCTTCAAATGTAACTGGGTCTCCAGAGCATATTATTTCAGCGGAAAAATTAGTAGACAGAACTATTTGATCATATGCTTCTATAGTCACCATTGAATCAGCTTCACATCCAAAACTGTTAATAGCACTGACCGTATATGTCATAGGTGCTAGGTTGTCAAAGAGCGATATTGTTTGTGTATCTGTGGTTTGAAGGACATACTCAACCGCGTCGATCGCATCAATGTCTATAGTCCCTGTCGCAGCTGCGAAGCAAATAGTATCAGTAAACACTACATCTGTAAGAAAATACTCAGGAAGTTCATTCATTATGATAGTAGAATCTCTGGTACATCCAACTCCATCCGTTATTGAAAGGGTATACTGATCTGCGCATAGGTTAGTCAGGTTGTTAACAGCTGCTCCCGATTGATCTGTCCAGTTTGTCGTAAGAGCTCCTGTTCCGCCAGCAACTGTGAAAGAAATAGTTCCATTGCATAGCCCAAAACATAAGTTTTGATCGAAATCAATGGTTGGGATAATTTCAGGATTCACTTCCATAAATACACTGTCATAACCAAAACAACCTGGGTTGACAAGACTTTCAATTTGAAGAACAAATGTGTCGGTTTGCTGTGTATTCAGTACTGTTGGATTAGCAATTGTGTAATCGGATAAATTACCATTGTCAAACCAGCTGAGGTTACCATCTCCAGCGCCTTGAAGTGTCACAATATCTCCAAAACAAACAGTTGTTGTACCATTAATACTGGCATTAGAGGTAGGTTCCGGAAATACGGTAATTCTTAGTGTATCATAGGCAATGCATGCACCATCATCTACTTGCAAGTAAGCTTCAAACAGGAGATCCACAGCAGATTGGTTAACTACATTTATGGAGACTGGGTTGTCATTAGAGACATTCAATATGGTGGACTCATTAGATGTCCAGCTATAGGTGTAGTTGGGATCAACGGTTGTGCTCAGTAATACTGTGGAATTAGCACAGGCGCCAGTTCCTATTACATCTGATGTAGAGTTGAGAGTTGGAGGAGAAGCCAAGGCTACATTCAATGAGCTTGGATTATTAATTCGAGTGCATTCGTTCCCATCATCAATCAAATTGTCAATCGTAAAATTATAATCGGATTGTATTCCCGGAATAGGGGGTGTCAATATGTAAATCCCACTGCCATCAACCTCTGATATACCAATATTTGTAATTGAGGTGGGTAATGGTATTTCTCCTGTCTCAGTGATGGTATAGTCAATGTCGAAGTTGGGCCCGACTAGATTTAGGAACTCCAATTGAAGTCGAATGATCTCTCCTTCGCATAAACTAGCTGGCGCAGTAACAGTTAGCTCAGTATATTCTAAAACCGTTAGGATAATAGAGTCCGTTGAATTAACAGTGCAGGGCGCAACTGGCGCACTGTCTGTGATAGAAAGAATGTTATATTTTGTAGAAGCTAACGGAGTGATGTCCCAGAAATCCCCAGTATTCAATACAACATTCATGGGAGCTGAGGTTATTCCAGAAGATACTGGTGTTTCGGTATAAGAAATGGTGTAAGGAGCAGTTCCAGTTAAGGATAAATCTGCAGAAAAAATTCCTCCGGAGCAGACAGTATCATTATCTCCAAATCCAACTGTAGTCAGTAATGGGTTCACTGCCACTTGGAAGCAAGTGTTGGTTGGATCTACTTCTGCAGCACATCCATTTCCATCGATTAGACTAACGACGCAATATTCAGTGTTTTCGCTTGGTTGCAGGGTTAGCGGAGTGACGGCCGGGTCAAAGTTGGTCACAATTAACGTATCGGGTTCGGCAGCACTAGCGGGTTGTTCGCTATAAGAAAATTCTAATAGACCAAAACCCAGAGGATTTGTCTCAAAATCGATTTCGTCTCCTGCACAGATGGTGGAATTGGTTGAAATCAAGTCGATAGATGCTCCTTGACCAATGTGAACAGTAATATCTACATCGTCCGAACCGGGAATTCCAGTGCAATTTCCATCTTGGACCTCTAGATTGAAAGTAAAATCACCAGCAGATGTTACTGGGAAACAAACCTCAGTGCAGGCAAGGCTTCCACTTAGGGGTATTAATCCGCAATCAAGGTCAACTATTGTAGCATCTGCTTCAAAACCAGTTATGTCAGAAGAAAAGAATAGCGGAGTATTACTTTCATGTGATACTTCGAATTGAAGACAAAGTGTATCTCCTGTACAAATCTCAAATTCAGTATTTGATAAAACGTTTAGCGATGGCCCTGAACCGTCAGTAGACAGGGCTCCATCAGAAGTTATTACAGGGCTAGTAGTGATGGGAGCTCTACTAATGAAAGTCATTGTTTCGAGTGTAGTAGAAATGACATTTCCTAATCCATCAACCTCTTCTATCAAAACACTTACCACATATTTTCCTTCAGCGGTCATTGTGAATTCCAATAAACCTGCAGTGGAAATGGTCATGTCTATTATGTCGAACCCTGGAAAATCAGAAACGGTTCCCAAGTTGATCACCTGTGGTGGCATTAATGTATAATTAAGAGCATTTCCAGAGGGGCTAGTTACTGGCAGTTGATGCGACACCAGATCTCCTATCAAACCGTAAGGTACCTCCTGTGCTCCATCTATAGAGATGCTATTCTGGCAACCCAATGCAGGATCAACGATAGAATAAAAATACGCATCATCCTGATTATCAAATACGTTTGTGTTTTGGAAGTTTTCAAAATAATCTCTTTGCGACCAGTAGATAGTCCAGGTGCAGGAGGGATCTAGAGTAATAGGTGTTGTTATAGCATAAGTAACCAACCTAGTTCCAGGAAGAAAGCCTCCATTTCCAGCACAAGAACTGTAGGGAAGTTCCAATGCACAGAGATCAGATATCTCCACATCACTTTGAACCGTAGCCAAGCGTGACTGAACGCTAAAACCAACGCAAGAAGCGTCAGGTAGGAAGTTGATCGGTGCAGGCGGAATCATTCCCACATCTAATGCAGCGAAGCAGTCTACATAGACACTAAGCGTTACCATATAGTCATTTCCTCCTATACATTCATATGAAATGTGACCTCCCAACACCTCATTCGCAGAGACGTTAGAAAAAAAACATAAGAGAGCGGAGAGAGCGACATATTTATACCACTTCATTTAGTATTCTGGATTCTATTAGGTTAGTTGTTCCTAATACATAAACGCAAGAGCAGCAATCATTGGTTGCATGGGGCTAGATCTGCTAATAATTTACGGTTAGGTTCAGTCGTAAAGATACTAATTAGATTCAAATAAACCCAATGAAATTGGTAACGCTTTTATGATGTTCTTTGAGCTAGAATGAGAGTGTATTATGAAAAGGGTATGATTCAATTCTCACGGTTTTCTCCAAAAAGAATCGTTAATTTCGCATACTATCTAATAAATTCTCGAATAATGAAAACAAACTTTACCCTATTTATTTTATTCCTAACATTTTCAGTTTTTCATGTATCTGCTCAGGAATGTTCAGATTTGATCATTTCAGAAGTAATTGAAGGTTGGTCAAACAATAAAGCTGTTGAAATCTATAACCCTACCACCGCAGCCATTGACGCTTCCGATTATGGTTTAGTGAGATTCCAAAATGGTAGTACGGAACCAGGGAATATTACTTATTTGACAGGTGTAACAATAGAACCTTATGATGTGTATGTTGTAGTTATAGATAAGAGAAACCCTGATGGAGTTGAATTGGAGGCGCCTGTTTGGGATGAACTCCAAGCGAAGGCTGATGCATTTGTCAATCCTGATTATAATGGTGGCCAGGAAGCATTGTATTTCAATGGTAATGATGCTGTAGCGCTTTTAACTGGAACTGATGGAGAAACACTTGTGGATGTGTTTGGAAAAATAGCAGATGGTATCAACCCAGACGGTTGGGGTCCATATACTGACTCAGCTGGCGAAAGCGTATATATATCAGCAGATCATACTCTAGTGAGAAAAGCATCTATTACGTCCGGTTATATCAGCAACCCTAGCACATTTGAAATATTAAATGAGTATGATTCACTGCCAGCAAACACATTTGATCAATTGGGATTCCATGATTGCGAATGTAATGTGAACGCAATAATTGAGTCTAATGACTTTCAATTGAAGATATTTCCAAATCCTATCCAAGATGGATTTGTTACTGTTGCTTCAAAAAACAAAATGGTTTCTTATACCATCCATGGGATGTACGGGAATCTAGTGACGACAGAAGAATTGAACACGGTTCAGAATACCTATTTAGACTTATCTGCACTTCCAAAAGGAACCTACTACTTCAGAGCTAGACTCGAGAACGGGTTGGAAATTGCTGAGATATTGATTAAGTAAGTTGAACCTTTAAAATACCCGTTATGAAAGTCTTATACAGGGTTTTCACTGGTATAACAATTTTGGTTTTCAGTGTGGACTCGTTTGCGCAGAATTGTGAGTTGTCAGGAAAAATTTTCGACTCTTCCACAGAAGAGAGATTGGCGCTTGCAAATGTTTTCTATGGTGAAGGACAAGGTGTGAATGCAAATGTAGAGGGAGAATATACGATCTCAATACCCTATGGAACGTATAAGTTTGAGTTCACTTTCGTTGGTTATACTAGTAAATTCGTCACTATAGATCTGAATAAACCATCCAAAATACTGGATGTTGGTTTGTTAACCATTGAGTTAGAGGAGGCGTTGGTATTAGCTGATATGGCCATTGACAGGGAGACTCCCGTTGCCTTTTCTAATATTGATGCGAAGACAATCGAGGAAGAATTGGCTTCTCAGGATATTCCCATGATCTTGAATTCAACTCCTGGAGTATATGCTACTCAAAGTGGTGGGGGTGATGGGGATGCTAGAATCACTATTCGAGGATTTAGCCAGCGAAATGTGGCGGTCATGCTGGACGGGGTTCCTGTAAATGATATGGAAAACGGCTGGGTCTACTGGTCAAATTGGTTCGGATTGGATGCGATTATGCAAACCACTCAGGTACAAAGAGGCTTGGGCGTTAGCAAGATTGCAGTACCCTCGGTTGGTGGCACGATCAATATTCTAACGAAGGGAATAGAACAGAAGAAAAATACACGGATCAAGCAAGAAGTTGCGGGGAATGGCTTTTTGAGAACCACCGTTGGTCATACATCAGGTAGACTCAAAGGAAATTGGGGGTTCACACTGGCAGGTTCCTACAAACAAGGTGACGGTTGGGTGACCGGAAATTGGACCAAAGGATTCTTCTATTATGCAAAGGTACAGAAGGCAGTTGGAAATCACATTTTCACATTAAGCGGGTTTGGTGCTCCTCAAAGCCATGGACAGAGATCCTATAAAGAAGGAATTCACATTTACGATCAGTCATATGCTAACGGTCTTGGAATAAACACAAGTGAATTCCCGGAATTTGGACTAAGGTACAATATCCATGCTGGACAACTCACTAGATATGATTTGGATGCGAACGGCCAGAAGGTAAATGAGAAAACAGAAGACCTGAATGAGCGAAAAAATTATTACCATAAGCCTCAATTTACGTTCAAGCATTCATGGTCTGCCAATGACAAATTAACCTTGAACAATGTCGCATACTTATCTGTTGGAAATGGAGGTGGTACACGCTTGGACCGAGGAGCAAATTTAAATGAGGATGGTACTCCGAATTTTCAGGAAATTTATGATGAGCATACTGGTTTTTCTTATGATCCTGCAGACGACCCTTTTGGAATAGGAGACCCAAGTATTGAAACTGCAGTTTCAGAAACGGAGCGTATAGCATCTAAGAATTATCTTTATTCTAATGTGAATAATCACTTTTGGTATGGGTTGCTTTCTAGCTTCAGATACAAGCCAAATGCGAATATGACTTTTTCAGGTGGGTTAGACGCTCGCCATTATAAGGGAGAGCACTATAGAGAAGTGTACGATTTATTTGGAGCCGACTACATCCTTTATAAGGGAAATCCAAATGCATCGTCTGGAATATCGAGAGAGGGAGACATTATTGATTTTCACAATGACAATATTGTGGAATGGGGTGGGCTATTTGGTCAAGTAGAGTACAAAAAGAATTTGTGGTCAGGATTCTTTAGTACCTCTTACGCGATGACAAGATATCAAAGGATAGAGTATATGGATGCCAGATCTCTTACTATAGATGGAGTTGAAATTACTCCATATTATAAATGGGAAGATAATGCCGTTACTCCAGAACTTGAGGCTGTGACGGGTCCTGATGGAGTGATTTATACACCGGAATCTGCAGGTTTGGAATATCAAACTACTGATTGGTTCTATAAAGGTGGATTTACACTTAAGACTGGATTTAATAGAAAGATCACTGAGAAGCATAATGTTTTCGTTAATCTGGGTTTCTTAAGTCTAGCCCCTAAGTTCAACAATATATTCTATAGAAATAATGATTTATTGGCTAGTATTGAAAACGAGAATATAGAAGCCATCGAGCTAGGATATGGTTATAGAAAACATAACTTAAGCGTGAATTTCAATTCGTATTTAACGATTTGGCAGAACAGACCTTTTCCAGGTGGGGTGACGATAAAAGATCCTAACGATCCATTGAATGAATTCAGAGCCAATATAAATGGGATGGATGCAAGGCATATGGGAGTTGAAGTAGAAGCCTCATGGGCAGTTAGCAGGAAGCTGACTCTAGAAGGAGTCATTTCATTTGGTGATTGGATTTGGAATTCGGAGGACACTGTATTTGTATTTAACTCTGACCAACAACCAGTAATAGATCTGAATACGGGTCGTCAAGTTTCTCAGGCTTTTGATGCCAGGGGCGTGCATGTGGGAGATGCTGCTCAAACTCAATTAGGAGCATTAGTTAGATATGAGATTAAAAAAGGTGCCTATGTAAAACTTAGGTTGACCCATTTTGACAGATACTATGCAGATTTTAATCCAACAGAATTGAACGGTGACGATGCTGGTAGAGAATCTTGGAAATTGCCAAGTTACTATTTGGTAGACCTTCACGCGGGCTACAGATTCAAATTAGCAAAGAAAAGTAGCCTGAGCATTAGAGGAAGCATTCTCAATCTTTTAGATAATGTATATGTTTCAGACGCGAGTGATAGTTTTGAGTTGGCCAGATATAATGATTATTTAACAGGAAACGCGACGGGCTTTGATGCAGGATCATCAGCTGTTTTCTTTGGACAGGGAACCAGGTTTAACGTTTCCGCCACACTTAATTTTTAATACATTTTTAAAATGAAATCAATAATTTCAATAGTTACTTCTCTTTTGCTAGCTTCATTTATAAGCGCCCAGGATGACATTTTAGATGTGAGAGAAAACTACAATGTAGGAGACGTTGTAACTGTTACAGGAGTGATCACGAATGGAGCAGAACTAGGATCTGTAAGGTACATCCAAGATGGTAATGCTGGAATTGCACTTTATCCGGGAGACGATTGGAGTGCTTTCTTTGATCCTGAAAGAGGGGATGAGTTAACAGTCACGGGTGAAATCACAGAATTCAACGGGTTGTTGGAAATAGGCCCTAACATTACTTCAAGCGTTGCCAATAGTTCAGGGAATGAAATCCCAGACTATCAATACATTGATTTATCTGACATTGGAGAAGAACTGGAAGGAATGCTTGTTAATTTGGAAGGAGCTCAATTCCAAGATGGAGGGAGCACTTTTGTGGGAGATAACTCGTATACTTTCCTTCATGAGGGAGAACAAGGAATTATTTATGTAAGAGAGGGAAGTGTATTAGAAGGTGAGATTATACCTGCGGGAGCAATCACTCTTAGAGGGATATTGTCACAGTTCTCCTTCACTGGATTCGGTGGATATCAGATATTACCAAGAGATCTAGATGATTTAATCTCAGATTCCAGCATTAATTTGGCTTCTAGGTTAACTCAGGTGGACCATACTCAAACATCTATAACTGTTAATTGGCTCACCGACGCATTAGGGTCGAGTGTGGTGTATTACGGGATAGATCCCTTGAATTTAGATCAGGTGATTATGGGAACCGATAACGTAACTGTTCATGAAATAGTGATTACTGAATTGGAGCCCGGATTCATCTATTTTATGTATTCAGAGTCTGCGAATGACGACTCATCTGTTCAGTCAAGTATATCCTCATTTGCTACAGTTAGCGAATCATCAGGTGATATTAAAGTATATTTTACTGGTTCTGTTGATACAAGCGTTACAACGGTTGAAAATGCCGTTGGTTTAGGTACAGCTACCAACGATACCATTGCAGAATATATAGGAAGAGCTGAGAATACCATTGACCTAGCGGTCTACAATAACAATGATCAAACAATAATGAATGCGGTGGACGACGCTTACGATCGAGGTGTTCAGATCAGATATATTACTCAAGGTGACAACGCGAACATTGGATTGGGGCAGCTCAATTCCAACATTCCGGTCTTAGGAAGACAAGATAGCGAAGGTTCAGGAATGCATAATAAATTTGTGATCATAGATGCTGATGATAAAGACAATTGTGTGCTGATTACTGGCTCTACAAATTTCACGACTAACGGCTTGGTAGAAGATTACAACAATGTAATCATCTTCCAAGATCAATCCATTTGCAGAGGATATCAGGTGGAATTTGAAGAAATGTGGGGTGGAAACGGAGCACAGCCTGTCTCAGGAAACAGTAAATTCGGCGCCTTTAAACTAAACAATACGCCTGAAAAATATACTGTTGGAGGATCTCCAGTTGAAGTGTATTTCTCTCCTACAGATGGAACATCTGATGCTATAGAACAAGCTATTGGTACAACGGATTCAGATTTGGATTTTGCACTATTAGTGTTTACAAGAGACCAATTGGCAGAGGCAGTCATTGAAGAGGATAATCTTTTTTTAGTCGTAGCTAGAGGGATGATAGAACAAGTAAGCGGTACTGGATCTGATATTCAAATGTTGATTGATGGAGGTGTTGATATAGAAAGTCATGAGGGAATTCAAAACCAGTTGCACCATAAATACTGCATCATTGATCATTCTGCACCTGATTCAAATCCAACAGTAGTTACGGGGTCGCATAATTGGAGTTCTTCAGCAGAAATGGTGAATGATGAGAATACAGTGATTGTTCATAATGCCAGCATAGCTAATCAGTATTATCAGGAATGGTACAAGAGATGGACGGAGCTGACAGTAGGTATTGAAGAGAAAGACCAGAAGTGGGCAGTGAGATATTTCCCAAACCCTGTGTCAGATGAGCTTCATCTATTTATTGAAAATATAAATTCGAGTTTAACCGTGACGTTAAGCGACTTAACAGGAAAAACAGTGTATAATTCACAAATGGTGGGCAAAAAGCACAGTGTGCCAGTAAGTGAGCTAAGTGGAGGTTTGTATGTAATTAGTGTGACTGACGGAGCGAATTCTTATACAGAGAAGGTGGTAATTCGTTAAGTTTGCACCGGTAATAGAGAATGGTAGATTTTTCCGATAAACAAGCGAAGATATATATAGCCGGTCATAGAGGTATGGTGGGTTCAGCGCTCGAGCGCGCCCTTCGAAATGATGGTTATAACAATATTGTTGTAAGAACCTCTTCAGAATTGGACCTGAGAAATCAAGGTCAAGTACAAGATTTTTTTAAAACTGAGAGACCAGATTTTGTCTTCCTAGCTGCTGCTAAAGTGGGAGGAATTCATGCAAACAACACATATAGAGCAGAATTCTTGTACGATAACCTGATGATTGAATCCAATGTGATTCACTCCAGCTATGAATATGGAGTTTCCAAACTTCTTTTTCTTGGGTCGTCATGCATTTATCCTAAGTTGGCAGACCAGCCGTTAACCGAAGAGGCACTATTAACTGGCTTTTTGGAGCCAACGAATGAGCCATATGCCATTGCGAAGATTGCAGGAATCAAACTTTGTGAGGCATATAGAGATCAATATGGGGCAAATTTTATTTCTGCTATGCCCACTAATTTGTATGGTCCAAATGATAATTATGACTTAAACAATAGTCATGTTCTTCCGGCACTTCTTCGTAAGTTTCATGAGGCCAAAGTGAATAAAGAACCTTTGGTAGAATGTTGGGGGACCGGTTCTCCCATGAGAGAATTTCTTCATGTGGATGATTTAGCAAACGCATGCCTTCATTTGATGAAAAATTACGACGAGAAGGGATTTGTCAATGTAGGTACAGGAAGTGATGTCACCATTAAAGAATTAGCAGAAACCATTGCAGAGATAGTAGATTATGAAGGCGAGCTTGTCTGGAACACCGATAAACCGGACGGAACACCAAGGAAACTAATGAATGTTTCTAGAATTCATAATTCGGGCTGGAAGCATGAAATTGAATTGAAAGAAGGGATAGCACTGGTATATGAGGAATTTAAGAATCTTGAGTTCGCATTGTAAACATACTGTGTTTCTAGGTTTATGCTTGCTACTTCTAAGTACAGCAGAACTTGTGGCGCAAACGGATTTATTTCCACTACAGCAAGATTATATTGAGAAGGCCCGAGAAGTTTATTTTCACCTAGATACCACAAAGCATACTTCAATACTCCCCTTTGATATTAGTGGTAGCGATTTAGAACAGAATTATTTCTATAAGGATGATCAGCTCTACTATAGTAACTTCAAAGCGAAGTTGCTGAAAGATGATTTGATCAATGTGAATGAAAAGGATTTTCTTTTGAGAATTAATCCTTTGTTTGATCTGAGATTTGGAAGAGAAATGATGGATACGACAGAGTATGCTGACACCACAAATTTCATCCAAAACACTAGAGGTTTCAAGGTCGATGGGAAAATAGGATCCAGGCTATATTTTCAGACCTCATTTTGGGAAAATCAGGCTTTTCTTCCTGAATGGCAGAAGTACTACGCCGATAGTTTGGGTGTAATTCCTGGGATGGGTAGGCATAAGGAATTTGAAGAAGAAGGATTTGATTTTGCAGCTTCTAACGGTTGGCTTAGTTATTATCCTACAAAAAATGTCAATCTATTCTTTGGGCATGGGAAGATGTTCTCTGGTCACGGTTATCGCTCTCATCATTTAAGTCATCAGAGTTTTAACTATCCACATTTAAAAACCAATATTGTACTTTTAAAAGGCCGTTTACAGGTGATGTGGGCTATAGCTACGTTGCAAACTCTACAGCGTCAACCAAGAGGGGAAGTTCCAGAAGCGTTGTTTAAAAGGAAGGCTGCTACTTTTTCATCTTTAAGTTATTTGTTGGGTAAGAGAGTTGAAGTATCTATCTTTGAGTCAAATATTTGGAGACGCTATGACGAGCTGACGGGGTCTGTAAGATTAAGTGAAAAGGCGTACGTGCCAGTACCTTTATTTGGTGTTTTTTCTGGAAGCGACTCTACTATGCAGCGCTCTCGCTTAGGAGCCAATCTTTTAGTGAAAGTAACAAATGGAATCAATGTGTATGGACAGTATCAACTGGAGACTCATGGAATTCAAGCAGGTGTTAGATGGAATGATGTTTTTGGGATGAAAGGATTAAGAATGTTGATAGAATACAATCAAGCAGATGGGGATATAGTTTCAGATAGATTGTTGGATTTTCAACATTTCAATGAAAACTTGGGTCACCCAGTGACAGGTGAGTTTAAGGAATACATTGGCAGAATAATGTACAGAAAGAAAAGATGGAACGGAATGGCTACTATGACGCAGATTGATTCTTCTTTTGATAGAGTCACATTGGAAATAGTGGCTGGATTTATGCTTAATCCTAAGACTAATTCCAATATAAATATTGGCTACTTGAGCAGATCGCAAAATTCTGATTTTCAGAATAATTCAGGAGTGTTATATATTGGGTTAAGATCCGGTGTAATTGACACTTTATTTGATTTTTAATACCTTAGAAGAAATTAACCTACTTTGACCGAACTTATTTTATCCTTTATAACCTCCTTTGTGGTGGTACTGGTAGCCACACCATCTTTGATAAAAGTGGCCAAAATGAAGCATTTGGTGGATGAACCAAGTGAGGATCGAAAGGTGCATAGAAAAAGTATTCCAACTATTGGGGGAATAATGATTTTTGCTGGGACGATTATAGCGTTTTCGCTCTTTTTCCCGACGGAGCGTGTCGGATTTGCATTTGGAATAGAAGATTCAGTGCACAGTTATCAATATTTTGGAATAGAAGATTCAGTGCACAGTTATCAATATATTATTGCCAGTCTTTTTATACTCTTTTTCGTTGGTACAAAGGATGATATCATTGGATTTAGCCCGACTAAAAAACTAATAGCACATCTTTTGGTAGGTGGTATTCTTGTATTCATGGGAGACTTTCGTATCACGAATTTACAAGGAATGTTTGGTCTTGAAATGGAGCTTCCTTTCGCAGTTAGTGCTGTATTTTCCATTTTTGTGTACATTGTCGTTGTCAACGCCGTTAACCTAATAGATGGAGTAGATGGGCTGGCTGCTGGCGTAGGATTCATTGCCAGTGTGGCATTCGCATTTTGGAATTTTTACATAGGTCATTTCCCATTTGCTATTCTAGCGGTCTCTCTAGCTGGAGCTTTACTCGCATTCCTTGTGTTTAATTTCAATCCAGCTAAGATCTTCATGGGGGATTCTGGATCATTGACTATTGGATTAATTATGTATGTATTGGCCATTGGCATGATCGAACAACGAGGTGTTACAGAAGATTTAATATTCACTTCTATTTCGAGGCCTGTTTTAGCTATGGCCATTCTAGCATATCCTTTATTAGATACAATTAGGGTGTTTACACTTCGAGCTATAAAAGGAACCTCTCCATTTAGCGCAGATAGGAATCATTTACACCATCATTTATTGGACTTGGGATTGGGTCATAGGAGGACCGTAATCATCATTTATATCTTTAGTATTTCCATAATACTTTTAACGTTAATTACTCCTATACATTCACCAAACATGAGTTTTTTCATTGTGGGGTTGACGGCCTTTTTATTGACTCAATGCATATTTATATTCAAGTCCATTAGGAAAGTCAAATGAAAAGATGTTTCTCGATTTTTCTAGCAGTGCTTCTTGCATCTGCTGCTTATAGTCAAAATCTTGAAAAAAAAGATTCTCTCGAGAAGAAGAGTTTGAGGCTAAATGATTCATTTTTTTCACCAACATCTTTTCATGAGTTTATTCCTAAAAAGACGGATTCAGCTCATACGAATAATTTTGGAATCAAACTTCGTCCAAAGGTGGACTATTCAGTGGCTGGAGGCCCCAGTCAAACGGGAAGAACTAATCTGACTTATTATGGATATTTAAATGCGGGAGCTCAATTAGAAGCAAGGAATCTGCGGGCTCAACTTAACTACGAGCTTCTTGGTGCCAACATGGGAACTTATATTTCTAACTTCGTAGATAGTGTTGGCATATATCCGGGTTTCGGCGTTGCAAAGCGCAATGACATAGGCCATCATGTGCATCGGATAACCGGTAGACTCAATTTTCAATTTTCACGACATTTCAATGCAGAAATAGGGAATCACACAAATTTTTGGGGCAGGGGATATAGGTCAATGGTACTAGGAGAACATATGGCACCATACCCATATTTAAAATTAACCACAGAAGTATGGAAGATAAAATATGTCAATCTGTTTATGCAGCTAAAAGCATTTAGACCAGAAACAGACTTCTCCAATACGAGAACGAAATATGTAGCGATGCATGCCATAGACTTTGACGTAAGCGAAACCTTTTCGTTTACAATTTATGAATCTGTGGTTTGGCAGGCTTCTGATACACTCTCAAATAGAAATTTTGAGTTGAACTACCTCAATCCTGTGATTTTCTATCGTCCAGTGGAATTTGCGCAAGGTTCAGCAGACAATGTTCTATTAGGCGTAGCTTTTAAGTTAAAACTTGATAAGCACGTACAATGGTACGGACAGTTATTTCTTGATGAATTTTTACTTTCAGAAGTAACTGGAAGAACGGGATGGTGGGCAAATAAAGTAGGGGTTCAGTTAGGAGTTCAAATGGCTGATGTTATTCCAGAAGTCTGGGCCTATTCAGAGCTCAATGCAGCCAGGCCATTCACTTATACTCATGGTTCTGTACTTCAGAATTATGGACATTTAAATCAGTCTCTAGCACATCCATTGACAACCAATTTCTACGAATGGTCTTCTGGAGCGCAATTTGAAAAGGGAGATTGGGCTTTTACTGGAAGATTTAATTGGGCTCTTTATGGCAGAGATATTGATACAACGAATTATGGAGGCACGATTTTCAGCGAAACAACCGCACCGTTTAGAACGAGAGGGAATTATATAGGACAGGGAAACACCCATCATTCATACATACTGCAGCTGACGGCTTCCAAGAAAATGTCTAAGAAGAGAAATCTATTTGCGATTGGAAGCTATACATGGAGGCATGTCAAAAGTAATTTCCAAACTGAAAACGAGCATTTATTGACAATTGGAATCGGTTCAAAGCTCTACAGATTAGACAGAAGAAGAAGTCAGGGAGGAATGCCTCAATTTTCTCAAGATTTTTGACGGAATCTAGAGTTCTGTTCGTACGTAAAGCAGTATTTTTGCACCATAATTTAAGCAGTTGTCAGAGGTTCAAATCATCTTAAGCAAAACGCTTCGAGCAGTTAAAGTAAAAGACTTAGTTGCTTTGATGAAATTAAAGCTTTCAGCTTTAGTTGTCTTTTCCGCTATTCTTGGATATTTCATGGGGACGTCAACTCCCATTTTTTCAGAAGTTTTAGCCCTAATTATTGGAGGAACGCTTCTTACTGGAGGATCGAATGGATTCAATCAGGTGTGGGAAAGAAATCAGGATGCACTGATGAAGCGAACAATGGGAAGGCCATTACCTACTGGTTCTCTATCTGTTTCAGTCGCGATAATCTGGAGTTCAGTTATTTCAATTGTAGGTATATCCATATTGTGGCTTGTACTTAATCCGCTATGTGGTATTCTCGGTGTTTTAGCGCTGTATAGTTACGTGTTTTTGTACACTCCTCTCAAAAGAGTCAATAGTATCGCAGTTACCGTTGGTGCATTTCCAGGAGCTATTCCACCGATGCTTGGTTTTGTAGCTGCTAGTGGTTCTTTTGGATTAGAACCTGGTCTATTGTTCGCACTACAGTTTATGTGGCAATTTCCTCATTTTTGGGCAATTGCATGGGTAGCTAAAGAGGATTATAAGAATGGAGGGTTCAAGATGCTTCCTTTTAATGGGGGGAAGACGACCTTTACAGCAAGGTATATAGCTTTATCAGCGCTAGCTTTAATTCCAGTAAGCCTACTTCCATGGTTCTTAGGAGAAGAGGGTCCTATGATTGGGAATATTGCTGGGATATCTACCTTAATCATAGGCCTGTTGTTTTTTATTGCAGCCTTAAGGTTTTCAATTACGAAGAAGG
This sequence comes from Flavobacteriales bacterium, assembly GCA_965224545.1. GTDB lineage: Bacteria > Bacteroidota > Bacteroidia > Flavobacteriales_D > Sanyastnellaceae > ASP10-05a. Next base: position 1,294,401 of record CBDCZM010000002.1, read on the forward strand.
ACGAACATGCGAAACAGGTAATGTTTGGCTCATTTATATATCTACCAATAGTTCAAATACTATTTGTAATAGACAAATTCTAAATTCTATAACATGTCAGAAGTAACACTTTCAGCAGAGAATTCAAAATTGAGAAAGAAGGTGAACGTATTCGATGGACATGATCCTGAGGTAAAAGAAAGAACCAAAAAGATGCTCATGTATCTTATTGTTTTTGCCATTGTGATGTTGTTCGGGGCATTTACATCTGCCTATATTGTAATGGCTCCCCAAGCTTTTTGGGTTCATCCTGAACCAGTTTCTAGTTTGATAACGAGTAACATTATAGTTATTATCTCTAGTCTTTTTCTAGTTGGTGCAGGTTATTTTGCAAAAAAGGGAAATCAAGCGCTAACGACTTCATTGTTGTGCGCCACTTTTCTATCTGGAATTGGCTTTACGCTAAGCCAATACGCGGGGTGGCATGAGTTAAATGAAATGGGACTTTTCATATCTCACAATGAGATTGGGGATATTAAAGGGGTATATGGAGAAGATTACATGGTTACATTCAACTCCACCCCAGTTGTATTTGAGAATGAGCAATTTTACAAGGCTACTGATAAAGACAGATTAGAGCCGGTTACCCAAGTAATGAAAAAGCAAAAGGACAATTCAACAAGTTTGCTTTTTGTTTTTATCATTGCTCATGCGTTCCATTTAATTTTAGGACTTATCTACTTAATAGTTAATATAATAAGAAGTATTAAAGGAACTTTTTTAGGAGGAAACGTATTAAGCTTGAGAACACAAGGTATTTACTGGCACTTTATGGGAATATTGTGGCTGTATTTGTATGCTTTTTTGTTCATTATTTATTAAAATTGCACCAAATTAAAGACCCATGGCAGGTGAAGCTACACAGCAAATAGATAAAGACGTTCTTTGGGGCGGAGGAAGATCCCCATTCAGCGTGACTTATGGTAAGATGATGATGTGGTTCTTCTTAGTATCAGATGCACTTACTTTTAGTGGATTGTTGATTTCTCTAGGCTTCTTTAGAACTGGAGTTTTTGGAGAACTAGATGGTTTTTGGCCTGTAGGAGAAAAAGTATTCGAGGCACTACCTTTCTTAGGTATTGGCTATCCGTTGGTATATGTGGCTTTGATGACTTTCCTTCTTATTGTAAGTTCTGTAACAATGGTAATGGCTGTTGAAGCTGGGCATAGAAACGACAGAAAGAATGTGACTAGGTGGTTAGCTTGGACAGTAATCGGAGGATTCTTTTTCCTAGGATCTCAGGCTTGGGAATGGTACCACTTTATTCATGGATCAGGTGGGTATTACATTTCGGCAAGTGATGTAGCCGTTTCTGGTACAGATCAAACTGGAGCTACTATAGAATATACTGTAGCCGCTGGTGAAAAAGTCTATTATGGAGCTGATCATGCGCATGCACATGAAACGCATGAACATGATGGACACGATCACGATGGACACGATCATCATACATCTACTTCTAAAGTAAGTGGTATGGGTGGAGCTGATCATGAAGAGCATAAGGAAGAAGATCATGCACATGCTGATCACACTCCAGAAATCCTTTACCTGAACAAATTTCAAACATCGAAAGTTACCGTTGAGGATCCTTCGACTATTCAAAAGCTTTTAAAAGCAAAGAATGAGAAATTTCCTGAAACGAGCGGAGCGAATCTAAGCTCGAATGAGTATGGTCCGCAGCAGTATGCGAACTTCTTCTTCTTCGTTACTGGATTTCATGGATTTCATGTGTTTTCTGGAGTTCTTATCAATTTGATCATACTTCTAATGGTGGTTAAGGGAGTAATACACCGAAGGGGACATTATGAAATGGTTGAGAAAGCTGGTCTTTATTGGCACTTTGTTGATTTAGTTTGGGTATTTGTATTCACATTCTTTTACCTCGTATAATTTAAGATAATGGAAAGAGACGATTTAATTGTAAACGACAGTTATGCCCTAAATGCTCATCACGATGAAGCAAAAGGAAAGAAGATTCGAAAGAAAATCATTCAAGTAACTATTATACTTTCACTTATCACTTTTGTCGAAGTAGTAATCGGTGCAGGAATTAAGCAAGACCATTCTATGTGGAATGCTGTTAAGTGGGCATTTATTATTATGACACTTATAAAAGCTGGCTATATTGTTCTTGTATTTATGCACCTAGGTGAAGAACGTAAAAACCTTAAATGGACCATTCTTGGACCTTACGTGCTATTCATTGCTTATTTGATATTCATAGCTGTTAAGGAAGGAGTCGATATGGCAGATATCCTTAGTAAGTATCTCGGTAGTTAAACCCCCTTAAGAATATGAAAAAGGCACTTTTATTTTTTATGCTCGTCCTTTTTCCTTTAGGTTTTCTTCTGTTTTTTGGACTAGCGTTGGACCATAAGTTCAATACCTTATCCTATTATCATCCATCTGAGATATTATTGGATAGTACTAGTAACGAGCTGGGAAAGTCGTATATGATTCCGGATTTTAGTTTTCAGAATTACAATGGAGAAACGATTTCACGAGAAATGCTATCAGATGATGTCTATCTCTTAGCACCGTATTCCCTTAATTCAGAATATGTTTCTGTTATTACGAAAAGGCTTCTGACTGCCAACTTCAAGTATAGAGAGGAAGATAACATTAAGATTATTGGTCTTAATTCTGATGGAATTGTGCAGTCCAAGGGTCAGTTGGAAGAGTACATGTCCAATCTATTTATAAATACTGATGAATCTGAAAATTACTTTTACCTCAGTTCGAACTCTAAATTGGAAATGCAGGATTTTATTCAAAAAGGACTGGGAATCCGAAATCTGGATAACTCGGCAGTAATTGTACTTATTGACACAGAGTCAAAGATTAGAGGAAGGTATAATCTCAATGCTGAAAGACAAATAAATGACGCTATGGATGACATAGCGCTTCTTAGAAAAGAAATTGATATAGCCAAATATGAAGCTGAAAAGTCTGATTCTGGTAACTAGTATTAGCATTCTTGTCGGATGTAGCTGTGGTGACACCAAGCATTCAAATGATAGTTCTGCATCAACAGAAAGACCTATAGTTCAAGATGGCTCTCACAAGAGAGAAGGGATGTCTCTCCCGTTTTATGGTCCTATTACAAAAAATGAATTAGACACTTCATTTTATCAAATTCCGAAGTTTTATCTCACAGATCAAACCGGAGAAGGTTTTGGGTATTCAACTTTTAACGAGAGCATTATGGTGGTTGATTTTTTCTTCACCACGTGTAGTACTATTTGTCCAATCATGACCGATGAAATGGTTAAGCTCCAGGAAAAACTCAAGGAAGATGATCTAATGGGAGTAGTTAAATTTCTCTCTGTAACTATAGATCCTGAAACTGATACTCCTGAACAATTAAAATCTTATGCAGATAGTAAAGGAGCCGATTTGGAGAATTGGAAGTTCGCTACTGGAGAATTGGAGTACATAGATGAATTGAGCAAAGAGGGATTCTTCTTAGCTGTGGACAGAAATGTAGCTTACCAAGATGGGATTATTCACAGTTCACAACTAATACTTGTAGACAAGAATAGACATGTTAGAGGTTCATATGATGGCATTGACGAAGAAGAAATGACACGCTTATATATAGATATCAATTCTTTGAGAAATGAATAAAATAGCAAAACTGGGGACAAAAAAAGTCATTATAATGGTAGGAATTGTTATTCCTGCTGTGGTGGCTTTGTTGTATTTGGTTCCACCCCCTGAGCATATGAGTCCTAGTTTAAAGAGTTTCCTTCAAAATTCTCCAACGTTCAATGCGTTGATCAATGGAACAACGTTCGTGCTATTAATAGCCGCCCTTATTGCAGTAAAAAACAAAAAGATACAGTTGCATAATAGACTTATGACAACAAGTATTCTTTTAGGCGTACTGTTTCTGTTAAGTTACATTGCTTATCATTTTAGTTTTTCAGATACACGTTATCCGAAAGATGCACCTTATAGAACATTTTATTTGATTATTCTACGTTCACACATTGTGTTGAGTGCGATAGTAGTTCCCTTAGTATTAGTTAGTTACTTGCGTGGTTTAAACGGAGAAATAGAAAAACACAGAAAAATCGTCAAATTCGCATACCCTATCTGGCTTTATGTTACTCTAACAGGAGTCATTGTTTATCTGATGATCTCTCCGTATTACGCATTTAATCAGTAATTTTGAGTATTATGAAAAAGTTGGTCTCATTATTGTTCATGATTGCAGTGTTAAGTTTAATATCGCTTGATGTTGAAGCTCAATGCGCGATGTGTAAGCAAGTTGCGGAGGACGCGTCGGATCAGTCTGGACAGGCTGTAGGGTTAGGACTTAATAATGGAATAAAGTACTTATTAGTAATACCTTACGTGTTATTTGGTATATTTATTACCATTTTCTTTCGCAGAAAACGATAATATTTAATGGGAAAATCCTACTTCTACATGGGAGAATGGATACAAAAGGTTGAAAAGTAGCTGAAAACTAGAACCTTTTGTGGCCTACTTAAGTAAAACACGTGTGTAATGAAAAATATATCCTACATAGTACTCATGATTTTCATGATGGTGCCTTTTCTCTCAGATGGGCAATTCGTTCAAGAGAAGAAAATATCAAAGGATGAAAAAATCAGTGGAAAACAATTCATGAATATTCAAGTGAATCATGAGAAGTCTGGAGAAATGATTCCGGCTGATATTCGTATCAGTGGCTTAAATGCAAGGAAAAAACTGATATTTGAGAATGTACTAGATACGACTTTCGAAATAAGTAATTATAGACTTTATACAGTGTCTTGTCTTAAGAAGGGGTATATGTATTACTCCGATAAGTTTTGGCCTGAAGAAGTTGAAACGCACATTCAAGAGGTAACCCTTCAACCGCTGAGAACTGGATTAGTTACAGATGTAAGAGATATTACATTCCTTGGAGATCAAACAGGTATCTACCATAAATCAAAGCCTACACTAGAGGAGATTAAGGAGTTCTTAGATCTCAATCCAAATATTAAAATCGCGATAATTGGTCATGTAAATGGTCCTGATGGTAAGAAATCTAAGAAATTTTATACCAAAGCATCTGAAGAGAGAGCTCAAGCTGTTGTTGATTATCTAATTGAATTGGGTGTAGATGAGGAGCGTCTTTCGGCACAGGGAAGAGGAAATAACGAAATGCTTTATCCAGATCCGAAAACTGATTGGCAAAATGAAGCAAATAGAAGAATTCAAATCCTAATCACCGGCATTTAATTAGTTCTAAAAAAGGGACTCTAAAGTTGAGAATCCTTTCTTAGATTTTAATTGATCATAGAGAAATGATATCTATATAATTTTTTCTTTTCTAGTTTCCTAAGAATAATGTCTTCATCCTTGAACTAGAATTCTTTATTTGTAAGTTTCTTGATTTCAAAATCAATTCTAGAGTTGTCGTTATAGAAGTTTAGTTCTGGAGTTTATTTTTTATCTTAAAATATACATTCGCAGTTGACTTCTTAAAAGCAATAGATACTCGACTAATTTTCTGACTGTCTAGAAAAGACAATAAAAGTACTCAACCAGTTCGATACGTAGAAATTGCCAGAGTGATATGAAGCTCTTTCAATAAGCTATGGTAAGACGACCTTCCAGACGATTTAACAATTGTTTGAGTTAAGCCTCCTGTGGTCACTTTCTTAATTGCCTAAGTTTGCTGCATTACCTCTAAACTTGCGATTATGAATAGATACATACTTTTGGTTGGTTTGATTATTCTGAGTGTTGTATCATCTGCACAAGAACCATATTCCTTGGACAAATGTTTAAAAATTGGTCTTGAGAATAATATCTCATTAAATCAAAATGCGCTAGATATTGAGCGAAGTGGATTATCCGTGAAGCAAAGTAGAGCTAATCTACTTCCAAATCTAAATGCCAGTGCCAGTCATGGATACAATTGGGGACAGACCATTGATCCTTTTACGAATCAATTCGCTACGAACAGAATTCAGTCCAACAGCTTTGGTCTTAGTTCTGGAATAACACTTTTTAATGGGTTTGTTCTTCAAAATCAGGTGAAACAAGCACAATTAAATTTAAAAATTAGTGAGTTAGGGTTGGAAACGAATAGAAATGCGATTGCACTTGCAGTAGCTAATGCCTACCTTTCTGTTCTATTTAATCAAGAACTGGATGGAGCTAATAGGGCGAATTTGCTATCTTCTAAGGAACAACTTGCAAGAATAACATTACTTGTGGATGCGGGTCAGGTGCCTGCTGCCAATTTATATCAGATTCAGGCACAGGTAGCTTTAGATGAATCGAAAGTAATCAATACGGAGAATGCCATTCAAATTTCAAAGCTGAATTTGATGCAGTTGATTCAGCTTCCCGAAGACCAGCGAGAAAATTTCGAAATAGCTAAACCTTCAGTTGATATTCCTAGCTTCTCGCTTCCAGATAAAACCGCTGTTACCTCACATGCTTTGAGTAATTTTCCTGAAATTAAGAGTGCTGAATTAGGTATAGCTAATGCAGATATTACTTACAAAATTGCAAATGGAGGCAGATTACCTAGGTTAGGGGCTAGTTATAGCTTTGGAAGTGGGTTTTCTGGAGCTCGTCAAACTCCAAAGGGGGATCCGACTTTGGAAAGACAATTGATTGGAGCAGTTGATCAGACTAATGAGTTAGTGTATACATTTACACCTACTTTCTCTGAATTTAGTACTGTACCTTTTTTCGATCAGTTGGAAAGTAATACTAACCGTAGCTTATTTTTTAGTTTGAGTATTCCTATCTTTAATGGATTGGTAAATAGCACCAATGTCCAACAGGCAAAAATCAACCAACGAAACGCTGAGTTAGTGGCCAAAAATGCCAAAAATCAGTTACAACAATCTGTAGAAAGCGCTTATGCCGATGTAAACGCTGCATATAAAACATATCAGGCGGCTGATTTGTCGCTAAAAGCACAGGAAGAAGCATTTAAATATGCTAAGATTAGATACGAGCAACAGGTGATTAATGGAGTAGATTTTGGGCAAGCTCGGAGCTTAAGAGATACAGCAGCAGCAGAAAAAATAAGAAGTCAGTACGACTATATTTTTAGACTCAAAATTTTAGAATTCTACCAAGGAAAACCAATTACTCTCAACTAAACATGTCCACAAATAGAAAATCGAATAAAAGAGTATGGTTAATCATAGGATTAATTGTCATTACAGCCTCTGTACTTATTTTGACTCAAAAAGGCAAAGATTTGATTTTTGTAGAAGTGGAGGAACCAGCAGAAAGAAATATCATAGCCACTGTGAGTGCAAGCGGTAAAATCAAACCAGAAACTGAAGTGAAGATTTTTTCCGAGGTAAATGGTCAAGTTACTGAATTGGCTATTAGAGAAGGGGATAAGGTGAAAACAGGTGATTTACTTTTAAAAGTTAATCCTGAGATATACAGAACAGCTTTACAGAGGGCAGATGCTGCGCTTAGTACTTCAAGAGCAGGTTTGGCAAATTCAAAAGCTAGAGCGGCTCAGGCAGAGGCTCAGTTTTCATTAGCGACTTCAAGCTTTGAAAGAAGCGAGAATTTGTATAAAAGTGGAGCAGTTAGTCAGAGTGAGTACCAAAGTACGAAGTCACAATTTGAAGTGGCCAAAGCGGAAAGAGAGGCTGCAGAAGAGAGTGTAAATAGCGCCAGATATTCTATAAGTAGCGCCAAAGCGGGTAAAGATGAAGCTACAGAAAATTTAAGCAGAACATTTATTTACGCTCCCCAAGATGGAATTGTGACAGCATTAACTATAGAGAAAGGAGACATTATTCTAGGAACTGGAATGACAAAAGGAGATGAGCTAATGAGAATTAGTGATTTGAATATCATGGAGGTAGATGTAGACGTAAATGAAAGCGATATTGTTCGTGTGGGCCTCAATGATACGACACTAGTAGAAGTAGATGCTTATCCAGATCGAAAATTTAAAGGGCTGGTAACAGAAATAGCAAATACAGCCAATAATTCTTCCATGATGAGCACAGACTTAGTGACTAATTTTTCCGTGAAAATCAGGATTTTAGAAGGCAGTTATTCAGATCTTCTTGAAGGGAAGAGTGACTCTTTCTCCCCTTTTAGGTCAGGCATGAGTGCGAATGTTGATATCCAAACTGCATATATAAACAATGCGATGGCTGTTCCTATAACTGCCGTAACCACAAGGACAGATACGACATCTATAGATAATGAAAGAAGGAAAAAGAAGGATGCTGATGAAAGAGATGAAGAAGAGTATACACTAGTATTTGTACAAAATGGAAGTAAATCAGTTATGAAGATGGTGGAGTTGGGTATTCAAGATGATGAATACTATCAAATCACATCTGGTTTGAATAAGAGCGATCAAGTAATTGTTGGTCCTTATGATGCTGTTTCAAAGCGATTAAAGAATGGATCACTGATTAAAATTAAGAACTCCGACGGAGATGAATGAGTACATTTTGTGCATAGAAACAGCTACAAAGAATTGTTCTGTTTCATTATTTAATGGAGAGAAGGAATTGGTTTTTAAGGAAGAGTCTGGAGAGAATTACATTCATTCTGAAAAACTGACCTTATTTATTGATGAAGTCTTAAAAGAGGCAAATGTCGACTCGATATCGCTATCAGCAGTTGCTGTAAGTTCTGGTCCAGGATCTTATACGGGGTTAAGAATAGGAGTCTCTACTGCTAAAGGGATTTGTTTCGGTTCAGAAACTCCACTGATTGCTATTCCAAATCTAACCCAATTGGCTGAACAAGCCAGAGCATCATTTCCAGATTATGATTACTACATTCCTATGTTGGATGCCCGAAGAATGGAAGTATATGCTTCTGTTATAGATAAAGTAGGACAAGTGACTAAAGAAACAACAGCCATTGAGATCGATCAATCGAGTTTTAGCAAATTGAACGAAAGGCGCGTGGCTATTTTTGGAGATGGAGCTGCTAAATGCCTTGATACATTGGGACATCTAGATGTTTATTTATTAGATACCACCTGCAGCGCAAGAAATATGGGTAAATTGGCGTTAGAGAAACTGAGAAAAGAACAATTTGAGGATTTAGCTTATTTCGAGCCATTCTACCTTAAGGAGTTTATAGCAGGAACACCAAAAAAGCTATTTTGAGCATTGAGAAACTTCATTTATGTCATATTGATAATAGCTCTGAGTAGCTGTAAAGGCTGCAAAGAGGATAGCAGTGTTGTGCCATTGGTTCAGGTTAATTTCACGGTTAATATTAATGAACCATCTTTTTTTGACCTTACTGGAATAACGGGCTGGGTGTATGTGAGTGGTGGAAGTAATGGAATACTCATTTATAGAAATAATGTGGATCAGTTTACAGCCTATGACAGACATGCACCATACAATGTAAATGAAAGGTGCAGGGTTTCTGTATTGGACGATGGCATCACTGTAAAGGATGAGTGCAGTGAATCCTCATGGTTATTGTTGGATGGTAGCATAATTTCTGGCCCAACAATTCAACCTCTAAAACAATACAGCACTCAATTTTCAGGGTCCATACTAAGAGTTTACAATTAGCCTAAGGTCAAGTTCATGCAATCGGGCATAAAAAAACCACCTTTGATTTCTCAAAGATGGTTTCATCTATAATTGTTATTAAATTCTAGTATCTGTAGTGATCAGGTTTGAATGGACCATTCTTAGGAACACTGATATAATCAGCTTGATCTTGAGATAATTCTTCCAATTCTACTCCGATTTTCGCTAAATGAAGCTTAGCCACTTTCTCATCTAAATGCTTAGGAAGCATGTATACCTTGTTTTCATACTTATCTGTATTATTCCATAACTCGATTTGAGCTAACGTTTGATTCGTAAATGAATTACTCATTACAAACGATGGATGACCAGTACCACATCCTAAGTTCACCAATCTTCCTTCAGCTAGAAGAAGGATATCATTTCCTTTCACTGTATACTTATCCACTTGTGGCTTTATCTCAACTTTAGAAGCACCATAATTGTCATTTAACCAAGATACATCGATCTCGTTATCAAAGTGTCCAATGTTACAAACGATAGTTTTATCGTTCATTTTAGAAAAGTGCTCTCCAGTAATAATATCTTTATTACCTGTCGCAGTTACTACGATGTTAGCTCTAGAAACTGCATCAGCCATCTTCTTCACCTCGAAACCATCCATAGCCGCTTGAAGCGCACAGATAGGATCAATTTCAGTAACAATCACTCTTGCCCCTGCCCCTTGCAATGAAGCCGCAGAACCTTTACCTACATCTCCATATCCAGCTACTACTGCCACTTTACCAGCAATCATTACATCCGTAGCTCTTCTAATGGCATCTACTAAAGACTCTTTACATCCATATTTATTATCAAATTTAGATTTTGTAACAGAGTCATTTACGTTAATAGCTGGCATTACCAATGTTCCTTTTTCCTCTCTTTCCACAAGTCTATGAACACCAGTTGTAGTTTCTTCAGAAAGCCCTTTGATATTATCAGTTAGTTCAGGAAATCTATCGAAAACCATGTTCGTTAAATCACCACCATCATCTAAGATCATATTTAGAGGCTGCCCATCTTTGAACGCAAAAAGCGTTTGCTCAATACACCAGTCAAATTCTTCCTCAGTCATACCTTTCCAAGCATAAACAGGAATTCCTGCTGCAGCTATGGCAGCGGCCGCATGATCTTGAGTACTAAAGATATTACATGAACTCCATGTAACATCAGCACCAAGTTCTATTAATGTTTCTATTAAAACGGCAGTTTGAATGGTCATGTGAAGGCATCCTGCAATTCTAGACCCTTTAAGAGGTTTAGATTCACCAAATTCTTCTCTTAATGACATTAACCCAGGCATTTCTGCCTCAGCTAGTTCAATTTCTCTTCTTCCGAATTCAGCTAACGCTATGTCAGCCACTTTGTAAGGAATGGTTTCTTTTTGTGCTTGAATACTCATTAAATGCTAATTTTTGCGACGCAAAGGTACTGAATTCAGTCATCTAAAAAAAACCTTGGCTATTTTGATACAATCCTGTGATATGGTCTACTTAGGATCATAGTAAGAGACTTTATTGGTTTTGATATCATAAAAGAAATAGATTTGTCGTCAGATGCCGGTTTTAGAAATAAGAAATTTACAAGAAGAGGCAGTCTTAGCCATTTGGAAAGTAGAGGAGACAGTTTCCGAATTGGAAGAGATGCATCCGGAATTAACTGATACAGAATCTTATAAATCGTTCAACCACGATTTGAGAAGATTAGAATGGTTGGCGGCTAGAGCTTTGATGAAGACTATGAATTTAAGCCATCATCTCAACTACTCTGAACATGGGAAACCATATTATCCAAATGGACCGAAAATCTCGATTACACATTCCAAAGATTACGTGGCCATTATTACTCACCTATACAAAGAGGTGGGAATAGATGTGCAGGAAATCATTCCTAAGGTAGAACGTATTAAGCATAAGTACTGCAACGAGTACGAGTTAGAATGGGCTGCAACAGTGGAAGATTATACACTTATCTGGAGCGCGAAAGAAGCAATGTTTAAGGTGAAAGAGAGAAATGTCCATTTTGCTGATGACATCAAAGTGCATCCAAAAAAAGATGAGGCTGTTTTAATTGAGTTTCGAGGCAAAGAACAGTTCCATGGAGATTTGTTAAATCTTACTGGGTATCAAGGAGTTTATGTTGTTGATTGTAAGTGAGATTGAATCGAGTGTTTTTTCAGAGAGATAAATTTACTCTCTTAAATAATTTATCCTGCTTTTTTACGTTTTATATACAGCATAAAACTTAACAACATCATTATCAGACTCATTGGGTTTGGAGTTTCTAACTCCAAATAGTAAGCCACAGGTTAAGTTCAGAATCTCAGCGCAGTAGGAAAAGCGTAGCTGAGTCTTAAATAAATGATTCCAATTAGACACATTATTGTATGTAAACAAATGCTTGGAATTATGAATAGATTTAATTTTTACACATTCTCTGGAATGTTAGTAGTGCTAGTGAACACTAGCAATCTCAAATCTCAAACACTTAGATCAGATTTTGATAAAGATGGGTGTGTAACCACTAGTGATCTCAATGTCGTATTGAGTGAATTTGGTGCTTGTGAGCCCGCTCCTTTAGACATTGTTCCCTTGTTTAATAATGAGTTTCATGTAGAAACTGAAAATTCATTTCTAATAGGTTATCCAATGATTCAAAATAGCAATGTAGATTTTGACGATGTTCAAAACACAGTAGCTTATTCATGGCGCTTGGGCGATACTGTGTTAAGTACTGATAGGGATTTGAATTTAATAGAAGCAAAAAAGAGAGGATTATGCAGCGGTACATCCGCTATCACCTACACCATTGCCCATAATGGATTTGTTTATGAAAGAACAGTGGTTTCTACTGTTGTTTATGATTCAGAAAAAGGAGTAGAATCATGTAACGTTGGTTTAGATATGCCCACTCTCGAAGAGCTTTACAATGGGTTTGTGCCATGGCCCAGTTATAAATTCTGCAGAAATTGTGAAAAATGATGGAAAGGCTATTGTTGAATAATTATTTTTTTACTGGAATCTCCATGTTTGAGAAAGTAAATACCATTGCTTAAATTCGTTTGAAGCTTGATTTGATTTCCTACAACTTTGTCTTTATAAAACACTAGGTTTCCCATTAAATCATAGATTTCAATAGAATCAAAATTATGTATTGATTTGACATTAAGCTTTCCATTTGAGATTGGATTGGGATAGACAATAAGTTCTTCTGATTCCTCAAATTCTGTAAGATTATTTGGTGAATCGAACCTTAGGTTATCTACAGATATCCAAGTGTCAGGACTTCCACTCCCCAAACCAACCCCTGGGAAAGAAGCTTGAATTTCTATTTTACAACTATCCATCAAAGGTTCTATTTGGGATAGCTGAAGTGTTATTTCTGTCCAATCATTGACAGATTGGGTGTTGACCCACTCTTCTGTATAAAATTGGTTTCCCGCATTCCAGAAAGAAATGATCACGCTGCACGTATCTACGAAGTTAGCGTCTGAGGCAATGAAGGTTTTCGCACAGAAATTAAGTTGTACGGGGATAGAGCTAATTGGGAATGTTAACACTGAGCTTCCCATGATAGTTTCTATTCCAGCAATGGGCTCCACTCTTAATGCAAACTCTTCTTCACATGCGCTCGTTTCTTTATGAGATGAAAGTATAAGCTGATGATTCATAGTAATCCAACCAGTTGGATCTTCAAACCAACCACCAATCCAATCCCAGCTTTCAAGGTCTCCATTGGGAATGGTTTGAGAAAGTATTTGGTGCTGAGTACTGGTTACTAAGAGTAAAAGTAAATAGAGTGCAAGATTTTTCATGGCTATAACTTCTTTTCTAGAAAGATGCATTTCCAAATGAATTGGTTGCAAAAAAGAAAAATCACCCTGTTTGGAATCGTTGGAACTTTATTGAGCAGTCAAAGGACTATTTTTTTCGTATCCAAAGACTTGCCCCTTCGCCCAAGTTTGAATAATTTGAGTCTATTTCGCACATTTCCTTCATTTTGGCTTTTCCCATGTAATTAGAAAAATAAATGATTTCAAAGTCAGGGTTAAACATTAAAAATGCTCTAACTAGATATGCTTCATTCCAATAAATTCCATAATCAATGAACTCTTTGGGATATTCAAATGGGAAATGGATATCATGTATATGTATGATTACTCCACTGTTTAATTTGGGAAGTATTTCAAAGAACAGAAAATTGACATCACTGCCTATTTTTGAAACATGGCTAGAATCTATAAATAGAATGTCATTTTTTTGAAGCTCAGTGAAATTTTCGATTGGCACATCTTGTACAGTATTTTGAATAATACGTACCTCTTCTTTATCAGAGCCCAGTAAAAGGCTATTTAATCTTTCAGGATAAGGTTCTACACAAGTTAATTTGAATTTTTGAGAAGCCTCTAAAGCATCATTAACATCCAAAAAAAGCGCGGAAGAAAATCCAGACCCTATTTCAATGACTTTTTTAGGAGTAAATACACGAAGTATATAAAAAAGTACCATTCCATCTATAGCCCCGAAAAACCCATTCTCATGATAATACCGATGATTATCGACTTTAGAATCTGTGAATTTATATTCAGGAATATACTTTTTAGCCTGCATTAAAAATTCTAATGCCCCCTCAGGATTGAGGTCAACTCCTTGTACGTTTGTTTGATCCCTAAAAATTGTTTTTGACCGATCTTGTATTTCCTTAGGACTTGGAACACTGCTGTAATAATGTCCTGGCCTATATACAGAATTGTAAATCTTTCTTAAAATTTTTTCCTTCTTAGAATTTTTCAGCATAGTACCTTATATGAGTTTTAATCTGGGCAAATTTATACTATTAACCTGGATTATTTATTAGAACTTGATAAAGCATTGGCTTTTCTGATAGGTTGATTTTGAATGATTTCATACTGCTAATAGATACTAAGGATTTTTCATCTTTTTCAGTGTTGAATCTATAGGTAATTACGACGTAGTCGTATTAAAAGAAAAGGAGATAGATCGTTATCTGTCTCCTTTAGTTCATTAATTTCTTGATAGAAATTCTAACCTTATAACCAAAATAAATCAACAGAGTTGATCATTTCCTGATGTAAAGGTAGAAGGAGATAGTTCGCTCAGAGTTAACGGATAGTTAAGGAAACATAAATGAAAGTGAAAGAACGTTAAGTGTTGATAGAATGTTAAAAACCTAATGGAGCAAAAAACTGAGGAAAATGGAGTGAATTCCTAACTTTCGAGAATCTAACGAAGATACATGATTTCTTAAATACAGGTGCTGCTCTACTAAAATTAGGCAGCATTTGTTGTTTTTACTAGGATCATGCATTAGATTGTATTTACGTCCTAAGATTCATGGATTTTTATGTGCTTCGGATTTAGTTGAAGCCTAGCCTCATAGCCCAATGTCAGAAACAAAAGAGAAAAAGCCTAATACAGTAAAGGAAACTCCTTTAATGGGGCAATACAATCGCATCAAAGCTAAATATCCTGATGCACTGCTTCTTTTTAGGGTAGGGGATTTTTATGAGATGTTTGGAGCAGATGCGATTAAAGCATCTGAGATTTTGGGCATTGTTTTGACTAAAAGAAAGAATGGAGCAGCGGCGTTTGTTGAACTAGCAGGATTCCCACATCATAGTGTAGATACCTATTTGCCGAAGCTGGTTAGAGCTGGAAATAGAGTAGCTATTTGTGATCAACTAGAAGACCCGAAACTCACAAAGAAAATCGTGAAGAGGGGAGTAACTGAATTGGTGACTCCAGGAGTTTCTTATCATGATCAGGTACTCGATAATAAAACCAACAACTTCTTAGCAGCAGTACATTTAGGGCCAGATCATTCTGGAGTATCTTTCTTAGATGTTTCTACTGGGGAGTATTTATGTGCTCAAGGAAAAGACGATTACATAGATAAATTACTCCAGAGTTTCAAACCCTCTGAAGTACTAGTGCAAAAACAAAAATTGTCTGAATTCCAGAATCGGTTTGGAGCAGATTTTTATACCTATTTGCTAGAAGATTGGGTATTCACTTCGGATTTCTCCAATGACATGTTGAACGGTCATTTTGGAACCAAATCGTTGAAAGGATTCGGTATTGAACGTTTGGCTGAAGGAACAGTGGCTGCCGGAGCTGCACTTCACTATTTGGGAGAGACGAAACATAATAAGTTGAAACATATTTCTTCCATTTCCAGAATAGAAGAGGAAAAATATGTGTGGTTGGATCGATTTACTATTCGAAACCTTGAATTATTACACTCTCCACACCCGAATGCAGTAACACTTATTGATGTTATTGATCACACAGTTTCTCCGATGGGAAGCAGGTTGCTAAAACGATGGATGGTTCTCCCCTTAAAGGATTTAGCGCCAATTCAGGAGAGGTTAAATATAGTAGAGCACCTTGCAAAGAGTACTGAGAATATTGAATCGCTCCAATCTGAAATTAAGAAAATTGGTGATCTCGAACGATTGATTTCTAAAGTTGCAGTGAATCGAGTGAACCCAAAGGAACTATTGCAATTGAGCAGGGCGCTGACTTGTCTGGTGAAGATTAAAGACCACTGTAATTCGCAAGAAAACAAGAGTTTGATTCAGCTGGCTGACCAAATTAATCTGTGCGAAACACTTGGGGAAAGTATTAAATCTAGACTGAAAGAAGATCCTCCTGCACTTCTAAACAAAGGAAATGTCATTGCTGATGGAGTTAATTCAGAGCTGGATGAATTAAGAAAAATTGCATTTTCTGGAAAAGACTTCTTAAGACAAATTCAGGAAAGGGAATCTGAAATTACAGGTATCCCATCTTTAAAGATTGCATACAATAATGTCTTCGGATATTATTTAGAAGTTAGAAACACACATAAAGATAAGGTTCCGGAAACGTGGATTAGGAAGCAGACTTTGGTGAATGCAGAACGATATATTACCGAAGAGCTGAAAGAGTATGAATCGAAGATTCTAGGAGCCGAAGAGAAAATATCAGTGCTGGAAACCAGATTGTTTAATGAATTAGTGGCTGAAGCAGGGCAGTTTGTAGCTCCCATTCAGATCAATGCCAGTGTAGTTTCTAAATTGGATTGTCTACTCAGCTTCGCTAAGATTTCTATAAAGAATCAGTATGTAAAGCCCACCCTTAATGAAGAGTTCGGAATAACCATCAAAGAAGGAAGGCATCCTGTGATAGAACAGCAGCTCCCATTAGACGAAGAGTATATTTCGAATGACATTTATTTGGACAATGATTCACAGCAAATTATGATGATTACTGGTCCTAACATGTCTGGTAAATCGGCTATTCTTAGGCAGACTGCTTTGATTTCATTAATGGCTCAGATGGGTTCATTCGTGCCAGCTAAATCTGCCACTTTGGGCTTAGTGGATAAAGTATTTACTAGAGTAGGGGCCTCTGATAATATTTCAAGTGGCGAATCTACCTTTATGGTAGAAATGAACGAGACAGCGAGTATTTTGAATAACCTGTCTAACCGCAGTCTTATTCTCCTAGATGAAATAGGTAGAGGTACCAGCACTTATGATGGTATTAGCATTGCTTGGGCCATCGCAGAGTTTTTACATGAGCATCCTCAATTCAGAGCTAAAACACTTTTTGCGACGCATTATCATGAGTTGAATGATATGACTTCCATATTCTCCAGAATTAAAAATTACAATGTTGCTGTAAAAGAAATTGAGGATAAAGTCATATTTCTAAGGAAGTTAAAGGACGGAGGGTCCAATCATAGTTTCGGAATTCATGTAGCCCAAATGGCCGGTATGCCTGCTGAAGTGGTGCTCAAAGCAAACGAACTATTAGCGAATTTAGAAAGCAAGTCTCGAAATCATAGGACGGAATCAACTTTAAAATCGACTGATAAAACGTCTACTTCTGATGATGGTCTTCAATTGAGCTTTTTCCAATTGGATGATCCGGTACTAGAACAAATAAAGGAAGAAATCCTTCAAACCGATATTAACACGCTTACACCGGTGGAAGCTCTTTTGAAACTAAATGAGATCAAGAAAATTATTTCAGGAAAAAGCTAGATCTCCGCGTAGCAATGGCAAAAAACATCAATAGAAAGGATCAAATAAAAGTCAGCGCTGCTCGCTTATTTAGAAAACGAGGGTTCAGAGCTACTTCGGTAAGAGATATTGCTGCAGATTTAAATATCGAAGCCCCAAGCTTGTATAACCATATCAAAGGAAAACAAGAAATTCTCCAAATCCTTTTATTGGAATTGGCACAAGAGTTTACCTCTGGAATAAATATGATTTCAGAATCTCCGCTTAGCGCTAAGGAACAATTGGAAAGACTAATCAAGTTGCATGTAGATCTTACGATTTCCCATCCTGATGGGATGGCATTGCTAACTTCGGATTGGGTGCATTTAGAAGAGCCAGCTTTTTCAGAATTTGTAAGAATGAAGGACGATTATGAGGTGAGGTTTCGTGAGGTTTTGATGGAGGCGCTAAAGAATGAGGGAAACAACACAGCTGATGTGGATATAGCATTATTCTCTATGTTGTCTACATTGAGATGGTTGTATTCGTGGTATTTGAAGAATCAGAAGGTTAATCAAATCGAGCTAGAGCAGCAAATAGTAAAAAACCTACTGACTGGATTATTTGTCGATAAGTTTGATGTGTAACGGATTAAATTTGAAGTCATGAAGATTTATACGAAAACTGGTGATAAGGGAACCACCTCATTATTGAGCGGAAGAAGGGTCAATAAGAACAATTTGAGGATTGAAGCATATGGAACAATAGATGAGCTGAATAGTTGGGTCGGTGTGATTCGTGACCACGCTAATGCTAACTATGAGGAAGAGTTGATTCAAATTCAAAATGAGTTGTTTACTATCGGAAGTCAGTTGGCCAATGATCCTGAGAAAAGTACGTTTAAAATTCCTGATATTCCATTGACAAGTATCACACGTCTAGAAAAGCGAATGGACGAGCTGAATGAGCAGTTGCCTGAGATGAGAAATTTTATTCTTCCGGGAGGGCATCCATTGGTCTCTTACACGCACATTGCTAGATGTGTGTGCCGAAGAGCGGAGCGGAGAATAGTGGATTTAATGGAGTCGGAAGACGTTCCAGAACATCTTTTACAGTACATCAATCGATTATCTGATTACTTTTTTGTGATTTCTCGGGCATTTTCACAAGAAGAGAATGCAAAAGAAATCCCTTGGAAGTCGGCAAAGTAACTGATTATCTATTTGTTAATAAGTGTTTTAGGGTTTCAAATTTTGGAATCAAATTTGATGTCGGATCTGTAAACAAAAAAATTATATTCGCGTAAAATTTGAACGCAACTTGCGTGTTACGAGAACAAATTATCGTTTGAGTATCAAATAAACAGAAAAGACATGTATTGGACATTAGAATTAGCATCGTATTTAGAAGATGCACCTTGGCCAGCTACAAAGGATGAATTAATCGATTACGCCATGAGAGCTGGAGCACCATTAGAAGTAGTGGAGAACTTGCAACAGATAGAGGATGAAGGAGAGGCGTATGAAAATATTGAGGAAATCTGGCCAGATTACCCCTCCAAAGAAGACTTCTTCTTTAATGAGGATGAATATTAATCTAAAATAAGAAATCATTGAAACCGCTTGGACATTGTTCCAGGGCAAAAGCATTTAAAAAACAACTGTACTCATTAATAAATTTCTATAGTCTGTGTCAAAAGCCGCTTTCATTCTCTTGTTTTTCAAGCTAATTTTAGCTGAGCTTTCTTTTTTTAAAACTGTTAATACAATTTTTAATAGGATATTAAAGTTTTCCACTTGATACCCTATTCTTTTTTTAGAAAAGTCTTCTTGAAATGTCACATCGAGGCTCCAATGTAAATTATTTTCAACTGACCAATGTTTTCGAACCCCATTGTTAATTGCTCTTGCAGATGACAAATCACTAATGAAAAACCGTTCATCTGTTGTCATTATTCCGGTTGCTTTTTGAGTAACTTCTGATGTTATCTTCACTACCGAAATTAAATTTTCCCATTTATTAGGGTTTTCTATGTGTTTCAAGTTAGTAAAAACTTCACAAGTTCTTTTTTCTATTCTTCCGTGTCCGAAATCATCTTCAACATCAACACTATCAGGATTTGTCAATACAACTGTATCTTGAATATTACTAGCCAAAGCAGGTTGATTTCCTTTAACTGCAATAATATAATTGGCTTCACTTTTCACAATTTGACTTACAATCTTTGTTTGACACCCCATTGCATCAATGGTAATTGTATTACCCTTTATATCTAACAATTCTAATAATGCAGGTATTGCAGTAATTTCATTGCTTTTTTCATTCACTTTCAATTGACCCAGACACAGTTGATTCTCTGATGCAAAGGCAGAAACAATATGAGGGGTTGTTATTCCGTCAAACTTACCGCCCCTCACTGTTTTACCATCAAGAGCTATAACTTCTCCTTTTGTTTTCACACACAAATGATTAATCCAAGAGATAAAACAATCATTGAAATTCTCAGAATCAAGAGCTGAAAAGACTCTTCGCATAGTATCTATCGATGGAATACCAGCATCAAAGTTTCCATACTGCTTAAGCCAGTAATATTGACTTTTACCAAAAATGTGTATGGTCTCCCATTTATCACAGCCACACATTATCCCTGTTATAACCAATAGCAATATGTCGCTCAAAGAATGGTGGTAATTTCCCGCATCTATTCGCCTTGGGTCTTTTAGAGCAGAGAAAAAACAGGAAAGTGAATTTGTATTAGAAAACGTGGTTTTTCTATCCATCTTTTTCGAATGAAAAAAACGCTTTTCAAAAATACTACTGATTGAAAATTAAAAAATTAAGAACAAAATAAAGTTAATAGACATTATTATAACTGAATTACTATAGCTTTCTTTTCGTTGGACTCAAAAAGTCAAAGCATTGGTTTTAGACATATAAACTAACTTTTTGCATTGTCAAAAAAGAATAATTTGACCTATACTAAATGAGTCGTAATAATGTCTAATGGTTTAAATGCTTTTGCCCTGGACATTGTTCAAGCGGTTTTTTTATATAAAATATTTTAGATCTATTGACTTTTGTAACTATGAATACACAGGACAAGAGATTACTGGTTCAATTTCAATTAATCTTCCTCAGGGGGAATATGGGGTGTTTCTAACGGAAACTAACATAGGAAATGTCATTCTATGGGATTTCACTCCCTTTGAAAGCACGGGAGGTGTCAATGAGGCACTTCAATCTGAAACAGAAGCTACAGAAAAGGAGGTCGTAGATGATTGCAACGCGACTATAGCAAACTTGATTGGTCTCAGCAGGAGTTCAAACTATGCACTTTAGTGCATTTCGCTTTAGCCTCTAAAAATGACCACTTACCATTTTTGCATAGATTTCACGTAAATCAAAAATCTAAAACCGTAAATATTGATAGTCAATCATATAAATACGACTTTTAGTCATGATAAAACCTATGGTACTTTCAGTCCATAGTGGTTTAGTTGATAATAAGTCATCACACCTTTTTAGAAAAAATGAGGAGCAGGGTGTTTTTACTGATTAATTATAGGAATTTTCCTACACTCTGTTTTACAACAAATCAGTACATTCGTTAAAACACAAGTAATCAACTATCAATGAGCAAAGTCTTACGACTAATGATAATGCTATGGGGTTTAGTGATCTTTGTAACTAACACCTCCTATTCGCAGACTGTGAAAAGAGCCTACTTAGAAAATTTTGTAAGGAAAGGGGAACAGAACATTGCTTATAAAAGCTCAATGATTAAGGGCAATGACGGACACGTCTATATATGTGGAGCCACAATTAATGTATATGGCAACTATGATATGATACTAACCAAATTTACTAGGCAGAATGAAGAAGTCTGGACAAGAACATTTGGTGGAACATTTAACGGAAATGATTTTGCCTCTGATCTAGCGCAAGACGCAAATGGAAATATTATCATAACTGGAGCAGAACAAATTGGTGTTGTCAATTATGATGCGGTGACCATAAAGTTCAACCCTTTAGGGACACCAATATGGGTTAAAAAACACAACGGTACAGCTAATTTGATTGATGGTGGAGCATCTATAAAGGTGGATGCTTTGGGAAATTCATATATCTGTGGGGGAACTTCAACACCAACGACACAAATAGATTTTTTAATTATTAAATATGACACCAACGGAAATCAGCAATGGTTGACGACATGGGATAGTCAGAATTTACAGGATATTGCTGCTAGAATAGAAGTGAGAGGCTCTACAGTTTCTGTCATTGGTGCTGCTCAACAAACGGCCAATGGATGGAGAATGGCAAATCTGAGACTAAATGCAATTACTGGAGACATCAATGGCTACAAATTAACAACTGGAAATGACGAGGGAATAGATAAGGTAGCAGATTTAGCAGTTGATCTCTACGAGAACACGTATATTCTTGGTTCTGTTAAAAATGTAGGACGAGGTTACGACATGAAACTTGTTAAGCTCGATCCACAATTAAATATCGTTTGGCAAAGAACTTATGATGGAACAGATCATTTGAATGATGAGGGGTTCAACTTAGAATTGACTACTGATAATAATGTTGTAATCTGCGGTTATACCACGGTGAATGGGCAAGGCAAGAATTTTTTGGTGCAGAAATATTCAGGAACAAATGGAGATGAAATTTGGTCACAAACTTATGATAGCCAATCTGGTGCTGACAGAGCGATAGCTTTAAAACTAGACTCTTATGGAAACCCAATTATTTGTGGTTCATCCGAAACGAATGGTAATCTGGATTTCGCATTACAAAAACTAGATGCCTCAACAGGTGACATTGTTTGGAAAACAACATGGAATGGCGACCAAAATGCAGACGATACCCCCATAGACATAACACTTGGAGATGAAAATGAAATATACGTAGTTGGGCAAACAGCTACAGGTGAAGGAGCGTATAACTATGCCGTTACTAGATGGAGTGAAAAGGAAATTTCAATGCCTAAATCTACAGATAGACAAAACCCAAATGGATTTATCACCAATAGAGGACAACTTCAAAATAATGACGGCATGTTGAATACAGACGTTAAATATTATCAGCAAGGTACATGGCCGAGTACTTATCTAGATGACAGAAAAATATCCTATGTATTCCATAAAAAAGATACTATTGCTCCAGATTCTGTGCATCGAATAGACATGAAATTTAATAAGGGAAGTAATGCCACTACAAAAATATATCCAACAGAAAAGTTAGAACATTACACTAATATTTATTTGGGATACTTACCTCAAAAAATGGAGCGAATAGGTCACTACAGTAGTATTACCAAACCCGATGCCTATGCTAATACGGACATCATTTATACAAGTCACTCACAAGGATATAAACATTACATCATAGCTCAACAAGGTGCGCCAATGAGCAGCTTTGAAATGGAGTATAGCGGGCAGAATTCATTGAGTCTTGATTCAAATGGAAATTTGGTTTTTGGTACTATTTTCGGAGATCATGTTCAGGCTAAAGCCAAAGTGTATACAATGGATCATGTTACAGGAGAATTGACATTATTAAACTGGCAACCTGATTACGTGATTATAGGTAACAAAGTGACTTTCAATTATACTGGTTCATGGACAGGCACATTGGTTATAGAAATTGAAAAACAGCAAAGACAAGGAGGAGGTTCAGCAATAGATGATCCAGGTAACATTGAATGGAGTACCTATCACGGAGGTAATGGATGGGAGAATAATTGGGATCTAACTGATGATGAAGCCAGAGTGTATTCCACTGGAAATACTGTGAACTATGAATATCCTTTGGAGACAAATGGCGGTGCATATATTTGCGAAGACTGCAACAGTCAAAACTCCTTTGTACAGTGTTATAATACAGATGATTGTGCATTAAGATATTCGATAATGTTTGGTAGTAATGGACAAGATGCCTCGGGAAGCATAGCAACCGACCAGAATGGTCACATATATGTTTCTGGAAGTTCTACTGGTGCTTTTAGTGGTACTACATTTTATACTCAACCTTTTGGTAATGCTCATTATTTAGAAGAACCACCATTATGTTCTTCGGTTTGTTCACGAACATTTATTACGCGATTTATTGCCTCAACTGGTGAGATTCAGTGGAGTACTTTTTTGAATAAAGGAGGGTTCTGGTCGCACCATCCTTATTACCCAATTGCAGTAAATAGTGATGGAGAATTATTTATGGCAGGAAGTAATAATAATTTGGACGGGATTGAATTGATTGGGAATGGATACCAGTTTCAAGACACGGATGAAACCACCTTTGATAAGACGGGATTTATTTACAGGTTTAATGAAGACCTTGAAATGATTTGGTCTACAGAATTTGGAAGACAATGCGAGATTTATGATATAACTACGACACCTCAGAAAGAATTAGTGATTTGTGGAAATATGAAGGTTGAAGGGCAACCCGATTTCGACGAATTTGCCAATGATGGTCAATGGACGACTCCTCCAGCAGGAGGGTTTAGAGATGGTTTTTTTGCGGTTTTTAGTCCAAGCAATGCTCTCAAATGGTCAACATGGTTTGGTGGAGAGGCGAATACAGATAATATCAGATCAGTAAGTGCCAGAGGGAAGTCATTATTCTTCTGTGGAAATACTTCTAGTACTATAGATTTTCCTCTACAACAATCAGCAAACCACTATTTTAATGATAACCATCAAGGTACAGATGGTTTTATAGCACAATTTGATAATCAACAATTAGTATGGAGTACTCTTTACGGTGGTTCGGGTGGTGATTTTCTGGAAGGAATTGTAGCAAAATCACTCTCAGAAATTTATATTACTGGAGGAACATCTAGCGCTGATTTTGATTCACAATCATACGAAGGAGCATATAATCAATCAGAAC
Organism: Flavobacteriales bacterium; assembly: GCA_965224545.1. Taxonomy (GTDB): domain Bacteria; phylum Bacteroidota; class Bacteroidia; order Flavobacteriales_D; family Sanyastnellaceae; genus ASP10-05a. Next base: position 1,318,900 of record CBDCZM010000002.1, read on the forward strand.
ATAATGGAGAAGAAGGAATTGTGAAGTACGATCCTTTTATATCATATTTCAATAGTAAAGAACTGGTATGGAGTACTTATATGGGTGGAAATCTTGGAGATAATGTAGGGAGTGTAGATTCCGAAACTGGAATTGCAGTCACTTTAGTAGGAGGATCAAGTCTATACGTAGGAGGATCTGGACATTCCGATTTGAACTTCCCGTGGTGGGATTTTGATGGAGAAGATATAGACATTTCCTACTATGATGATTACTTAGAAGTTGGAGATTATTCAGATGCTTGGATAGCACGTATTAATATTGAAGACTTGGCGTTGTCTGTAGAAAACTTCACACCATCTACTTTGGAGGGTATAGGTATATTCCCTAATCCTTCAACGAACTTGTTATTTATCTCTTTTGATGAAACTATTACAGAAAATATCGAACTGGCAGTTTATGATATACAAGGGAAATTAGTTTTAAATGAAATAGCCAATTCTCAAGGACTCAAATTGCTCTCATTACCAATTAGCAGTTTATCAGACGGAGTATATTCTTTAAAAATTCACAACCGATCATTCTCAGCATCGGCAAAATTTATCAAAAAATAAATATGAGAGCTTTATACGGAATAGCTTTTTTATTAATCCTCGGTTCAGAACAAACCTTCGCTCAGAACTGGATTCCTGTTTCAGAAGAATTCAGTCAACAAATTGTTATTATGTACCATGATCCAGTCAGTGATCATCTTTTTATTGGTGGACAGTTTGGTTATTTGGGAAGTGATCATGTAGGTGGAATAGTCAGTTTTGATGGTTCGGACTTTTATGATTATGGATGTGCATATGATTGCGAAGAACCATATACTGAGTTAGTGGCTGGTGCAAGTGGAATGGCATCTTTCAATGATGTCTTATACCTAAAAGGAGTAAGCTGGGCAGATAATAGTTGGGATTCTTTATTCAACAAACTACCCAATACTAATGGGATGATTAAATATGAAAATAATGAGTTTTCTGGTCTGGATGTACCTTTCGAAAGTGGCGAGTTTGGAAGCAATATTGTGATTGATTTTGTGGTAGATGATACGCTTTATGTGTTAGCAAATCATTTTGGGAACGTAGCTGGTTTTGAAGGATATGGCGGAGCTAAATATGATGGAGATCAGTGGTATCCATTTGCTCTGCCTCATTGCTGTGGTGAAGATTCTTATACGGATTTGCTCAAATACAATGGAGAGCTATATATCAGCGGGAACTTTGCTCCAGTATTTGGAGACCCATTGCCAAGTGATATAGCTAAGTTAGTCAATGAAGAATGGGTTTTTCTGGGAGAAGGGATTGCGGGAGCTGGCTCAACAAGTATTTCTGGAATGGAGATATATCAAGATGATTTATATGCATTTGGCTCATTTCAGAGAGATGCAGGTAATGCTGGTGAAGGTATCATGAAATGGAATGGTGAAGAATGGTCTGATTTAGGTTCTGGGATTATAGATGGCACTGTCACAGACGCTGTAGTGTTTCAGGATGAATTATTTATCTGTGGGGATTTCGATGAAGTAGAAGGCATATTAACCCAAGGAGTAGCCAAATGGAATGGAAACCAATGGTGTGATGTAGGTTCAAATTTCTATACAAGCTTTATTTCTCAGAAATTAGCCGTTTATCACGATGAATTATACATCTCTTCAAGGGAGGAAATAGGTAATGTAAGTTTGTATAAGTGGAATGGAGAAATTAGCACCTGTAGTACTGAGTTTAATTCTGTGAGTGAGGTTGATGCATTTAATAACCTATCGATTTACCCTAACCCGTCTAATGAGCAATTAACTGTCCATCTCCCCAAAACTTTATCCGGAACTTCCACTTTGATAATTTATGATAGCTTGGGAAAGAAAGTTTCTAAACTCACAGAATTTCTAAACGCTGAGAATCAAATAGAAATTGCATTAACAAATTTACCATCTGGTCTGTATTCTCTGCAATTAAGACATGAAGAAGTAATAGGTTTTACTAAATTTATCAAAGAATAAAAACCAATCGTAATGAAATGTCTGTTTTTGTTGATGACAATATGTCCAATAGTTGGCTTTAGCCAATATACATATTTTAATGTCCAAGAAGATAATCTCGATTGGTCTGTATCGTTTTCTTCTGAAGTAGAGTTAAGAGACGATCAGTTTATAGTATGTGGTCAATCTGTATCGGACGATGTAATAGGATTTCAGTTTAGTTCAAAAAACGAATATGGTGAAGCCGAAGAATACTTACACTTTGAAGATGTAGAGGGAATTATAGAAGACGCTCATTCCGATTCTTTTAAAGCTGTGGAAGACGGCTATATTACTTGTATAAATGGCTCAAATTATACTCAATTCATTAAGTTTAACCTTGGTGGCGAATTATTGTGGCAACTTCAAAATCCTTACCCAGATAGCATGGGAGTAGATATACTATTTGTAAGAGAACTTATGGGGGGTGAATATCTTTTTGTAGGAAATAAAAACGTATCTATTTCAGAAGAAACAACTTTGAATAAATTATACCTAATAAAAATTGGCATAGACGGAAGTGTGTATTGGGAAGTTGAGGAAACTTTAACGGAAAATTCTGATTTGGTATTTACCAGAACCATCGAACAAGAAAATGGTAATATCATTCTATTAGGTGTGGAAGAGGGAGAAAATATTTTAGTCCGTACAAACTCATTTGGAATTATTCAAAATACGGAAGAAGATATTTACCGCTGGTCTGGTGGCGAGTATTATAACCACCAACCATTTATGGTAAAAGATTCAAATAACGAAATAAGCGTTATGTATGAGATAGGACAATCCTTAATTGACGAAGAAGATGAAAATTCGATAAACTATACTTTCAACATTTTACGATTTGATTCAGAAACTATGGTACCGACGGAAACTATAGAGTTTCCTGAATTATATCCGAGGCATTTAATCGCTGACTATTTAAAAACACCAGATGGCGGATACGCTGTATTAGGTCAAGATTGGAATTTTGCACCTGTAAGAAGTTTTATAAAAAAATATTCTTCAGAACATGAAGAAGAATGGATGAATTATTACGTTCACAGTGAATATACTGACTCTACAAATGTTCTATTTGATTTCGAAATTGCAAACGATGGTGGCTTCATTTGCGCTGGAGAAGCTTCAGGAAATGATATTTCTGAATATCCCTTACAATCGTGGTTGTTGAAAATAGATGCCTGTGGTGATGCTGAGGATTTAAGTTGTCCTATGAGCATTGAAGAAATCAATCACACTATTCAGATAGACCTTTATCCTAACCCAGCAAGAGAATATTTAAAGGTCTCACTCCCGCTTCCCATATCTGGAGATATTACTTTATCCTTTTACGACAATCTGGGAAAAGAATTACAGAGAGTATCTGAATTTTTATATTCTGAGAATGAACTTGAAATCCCGCTGGTAAATTTACCTTCTGGTTTGTATTCTTTTCAATTTAGACATAAGACAATAATAGGATCAGCTAGATTTGTAAAAGAATAAACTAAACAAGATAACCACTGTTTCATTCCTTCAGATGTATGTACATATCTATCCTTATGAACTCCTTTGAAAGAAGCCTCTCCAGAACCGAAGTTTGGGAAGGCTTAAACCTTGACTCATCGAGTAAACATTCAAGTAGCATATCAGCTTTCAAATGGACTCAGATCAATATTCAATCAAAAACATTCCAAGCAAACAGCTTATACCAAGCTAGTACATTGGTGTAAATACGCGTAAGATGCTGAATTTAAGGTTTTTAATACTGCGACCAAGACAATTGCATTCAACTATAGGACTATTCTCAATTATTTTGATAACAGAAGTGCCAATGCTTCTGCTGAATCTTTCACTGCTAAAATCAAAGCATTCAGAGCCCTTCCGATTGCTATCGGAATTATAGTGTAAGAGATCCATTTTTTTACAAGTCCAGTTTGTTGTTCTCTAAGACCTAAAAGTTAATAAAGCTGGTTTCATTCTTCATAAACTTAAAATCTATAGCTTACCGATTAATTTACTTTTGTAAATAACAAATTTAGAGTCAATTACCATGTTGGTAGTATGCTGATAATTAGGCTCATTTAAACAATTAATACGTTATTTTCAATAGGACATGAAAATTGAAAAAGTTCTTATAGCTAACCGAAGTGAAATAGCCATTCGTGTTTTACGTGCATGTGCAGAATTAAATATTTCTACTGTTGCTGTGTATACATATGAAGACAGGTATTCACAACATCGATATAAAGCAGATGAATCCTACCAGATAGGAGAAAATGATCAACCGATAAAACCTTATTTGGATATTGAAGGAATCATTGAATTGGCAAAATCTAAGCGTGTAGATGCCATTCATCCTGGTTATGGGTTTTTATCCGAAAATTCTGAGTTTGCCAGAAGATGTGCCGAAAATGATCTGATTTTCATAGGGCCTGATCCACAAGTAATGGATGCTTTGGGAGATAAAATTACGGCAAAGAAAATCGCAATAAAATGCAACGTTCCTATCATAGAAAGCAACAAGAAAAAGCTAACGTCTTTAAAAGTAGCCCTATCTGAAGCAGAAGATATTGGATATCCCATAATGCTAAAAGCAGCTGCAGGTGGCGGCGGACGAGGTATGCGGATTCTCACAAAGGCTGAAGACTTAGAGATTAACTTTGACTTGGCGAAAAACGAAGCTCTAAATGCTTTTGGAAACGATACTATGTTTTTAGAAAAGTATGTAGAAAATCCTAAGCATATTGAAGTACAGATTGTGGCAGATAACCATGGGAATATTCGTCATTTATTTGAGCGCGACTGTTCTGTACAAAGACGTCATCAAAAAGTAGTAGAAATAGCCCCTTCTTTCAACATTTCGGAAAGTGTTAAAAATGATCTATACAACTATGCAGTTTCTATAGTTAGTGAAGTCAACTATAACAATATAGGTACCGTTGAATTTTTAGTTGATCCAGAAAATAACATCTACTTTATTGAGGTTAATCCTAGAATTCAGGTGGAACATACGGTTACAGAAATGGTTACTGGAATAGACTTAGTAAAAACTCAAATATTTATCGCTGGAGGTTATAAGTTATCAGATAGGCAAATTAAAATCTTTGAACAAGAATCTATTTCAGTTCATGGTTTTGCGATCCAATGCCGGCTAACTACAGAAGATCCAGAAAACAATTTCACCCCGGATTATGGCAAAATAACTACCTACAGAAGTGCTTCAGGCATGGGAATTCGCTTAGATGCAGGAAGCATCTATCAAGGGTACAAAGTCAGTCCATTTTTTGACTCTATGCTTGTAAAAATCTCTTCTCATGGTAGAACTCTTGATGGTGCTACCAGAAAAATGGTTAGAGCACTAAAAGAATTTAGAATTAGAGGAGTAAAAACCAATATTCATTTTTTACAAAATGTAATTCAACACGATATCTTTAAGGAAGGTAAAGTATCTGTCAATTTCATCCAAAACACACCTTCATTATTTAAAATTAAGCTGTCACAGGATAGGACATCGAAAATGACCAAATACTTAGCTGAAGTCATTGTAAATGGAAATCCTGATGTGAAGTTTAAAGATGCTTCCAAAGTATTTAGAACACCAAAAATACCTAAGTTTAATTCACAGGATGTGTATCCTAAAGGAACTAAGGACTTATTGGTAGAGTTAGGTCCTGAGAAATTTTGTGAGTGGCTTAAGAATGAGAAAAAGATCCATTTTACCGACACCACTATGCGAGATGCTCATCAGTCTTTATTGGCTACTAGAATGAGATCATTTGATATGCTGAAGGTTGCAGAAAGCTTTGCAAAAAATCACTCAAACACTTTTAGTCTGGAAGTATGGGGAGGTGCCACTTTTGATGTATGTCTACGTTTCTTACATGAAAATCCATGGGCTCGTTTAAGGGACTTGCGTAAAGTCGTACCCAACATTTTATTTCAAATGCTATTGAGGGGGTCCAATGGAGTAGGTTATAAAGCATATCCCGATAATTTAATTGAAAAGTTTATAGAAAAATCCTGGGAAAATGGAGTTGATATTTTTAGAATTTTTGATTCTTTAAATTGGGTAAAGGCAATTGAACCTAGTATAACCTACGTGCGGAAAAATACTGAAGGCATTGCTCAGGCCGCGCTGAGTTATACGGGCGATATCTTAGATGTTAGCCAGAAAAAATACAACCTTAACTACTACATACAATTAGCCAAAGATTTAGAAAACGCGGGCGCACATATGATTGCCATTAAAGACATGGCTGGATTATTAAAACCGTACTCTGCTGCAGTGTTAGTTTCTGCATTAAAAGATAGCGTAAACTTACCTATTCATTTGCATACGCATGATACGTCCTCCTTGCAATCAGCGACTTACTTAAAAGCTATTGAGGCCGGTGTTGATGTTGTTGATGTAGCATTAAGCGGACTATCGGGCTTAACATCCCAACCTAATTTCAACTCAATTGTAGAAATGATGAGGTATCATGAAAGAGAACATACATTTGAAATAAATATGTTAAATGAATTTTCGAATTTTTGGGAAGACACGAGAGAATTATATTATCCGTTTGAATCTGGATTAAAAGCGGGAACTGCAGAAGTATTTCAGCACGAAATCCCAGGAGGTCAATATTCTAATTTGCGTCCACAAGCGATAGCATTAGGTCTTGGAGATAGATTTGAAGAAGTCACTAAAATGTATGCCCAAGTCAATCTGATGTTTGGAAATCTCATCAAAGTAACACCTAGTTCTAAAGTAGTTGGAGATATGGCAATATTCATGGTAACCAATAATTTATCCCCAGAAGATGTGATGGAACGTGGAGACGAAATTTCATTTCCGGAGTCAGTAATTAGTTTCTTTCAAGGGAATTTAGGACAGCCTGTTGGTGGTTTTCCAGAGAAACTACAGAAAATTATTCTAAAAAATAAAAAACCATTTACCAATAGACCAAATGCACATTTGACCCCTATAGATTTTAGTGTTGAATATGGTGCATTCAAGAAGAAGTTTCAAAAAGGAATTACCAGAGATATTGAAATTGAAGATTTTTTGTCTTATACTCTTTATCCAAAGGTGTTTGAACAGGCACAAGAGAATTTTAAAAACTATGGAAATCTGTCGGTTGTCCCTACAGAAAATTTCTTTTATGGTATGAAGCTGGGTGAAGAAACGTTGATTCAGTTAGAGCCAGGAAAAACAATTGTCATAAGGTTGTTATCTGTTGGAATTCCTAATGATGAAGGCATAAGAACCGTTTTCTTCAAGGTAAATGGTGAAAACAGATTTGTAGACGTTTTAGATAAATCATTGAATATAGTTAAAGAAGAAAATATAAAAATCGATCCATCAGATGCAAATCAAATCGGAGCTCCACTGCAAGGTTCGTTATATAAGATTCTTGTGAAAAAAGGGCAAGAAGTAAAAGAAAATGATACTCTCTTCATCATAGAAGCAATGAAAATGGAAACAGCTGTAACTGCATTTGCTGCTAGTAAAGTAAAGTCTATTACGTTAAAAGAAGGTAGTTTAGTAAAACAGGATGATTTGATAATTACTATTGAATAGACACGATAGAAGTACTAATCTAAGATTAGTTTGAGATAATAGGGCGCTGTAAATTGGAAGATGTCCCTTGGCCAGTTCAAAAGATGAATTAATCGATTATGCTATGAGAGCTGGAGGCGGTAGTTGATGTTTGTCTATTTTAGAACGGTCTTGCATTTTGTTGAATATATTTGACATATAGCAACTGAGTAACCAATCCGTAGTTATATCTATTAGGATTATAAGTTTTCAACTTATCGATTTCAATTCAAAAGTATTCTTTCTCCGTACAATGCTACAAGTTTACATGATATAGTAAATCTACTTTTGTTAGAAAAGTAAATTATGAAACGTGTCAAATGGAAAGGGGTGTATCCTGCAGTAACGACAAAATTCACGGCGAATGGAGATTTAGACATTCCTGTTTTTTTGCAAAACATTAAATATCAGGTAGAAGCTGGTGTGGATGGTGTTGTTATAAGCGGCTCGTTAGGCGAGAGTAGCACAATTACTCATGACGAACGATTAGAACTGGCGAAAGCGACGTTAGACTGTGTGGGAGACCAAATAGATGTAATTCTTAACGTAGCAGAAGGTTCTACTCGCAATGCTATTCAGTTAATACGGGATGCAGAAGGGATTGGTATCCATGGTATAATGCTCTTACCTCCATTACTTTATAAGCCAACCGATCAAGAAGTAGTTGATTACTTTAAGGAGGTAGCCACAAGTACTAATCTTCCGATAATGCTTTACAACAATCCTGTAGATTATAAAATTGAGGTAACAATCGAGATGTTTGAACAACTTGTTCAATTGAAGAATATTCAGGCGGTCAAAGAAAGTACTCGAGATATCTCAAATGTTACTCGAATGAAAAATCACTTCGGAGATCGTTTCAAAATTCTTTGTGGAGTGGATACATTGGCAATGGAAGAATTAGTGATGGGGGCTGACGGATGGGTGGCTGGTTTAGTAGATGCTTTCCCTCGTGAAACAGTGGCTATTTATAGATTAGTGAAGGCAGGAAAGATTGAAGAAGCTCTGAAAATATATCGCTGGTTCTTACCTATTCTAGAATTGGATATCAATGCACAGTTGGTACAAAATATAAAATTGGCAGAAGTTATGACTGGTCTTGGAACTGAACATGTTAGAGCGCCACGACATGTTTTAGTAGGAGCGGAGAGGGAAAGAGTCATTTCCATCTTAGAAAAAGGTATTTCTACCCGACCTGAATTACCAGACTATTTAAATATTGATTTAACAGAGCTTGCCTAGAAAAGAAAATCATGATTACAGATAATACAATAGGAGGAGTACCAAGTGCATTGGGTTTTGAAACGATGCAATCTATAGATCCAGTTTCAAAGGAGTCATTGCCGGGAAAATTTGTAATTGCTACAGAAGAGGAGATAGGTGCGGCTGCAGCAGCGGGTTATGAGGCATGGAAAGCTTACCGACGGGTGACAGGAGCAAAAAAAGCAACTTTTTTAAGAACCATAGCAACGGAAATTGAAAATTTAGGCGATGTTTTGGTGCACAGAGCAATGGTCGAATCTGGATTGCCGGAAGGTAGAATAAAAGGTGAGCGAGGCCGGACTTGCAATCAGCTTCGTCTTTTTGGAGATCTTGTTGAGGAGGGAAGTTGGGTTGACGCTATTATTGATGAAGAATTACCTAATAGACAGCCTATGGCGAGAGCTGATATTAGAAAAATGTCCTTAGCTCTTGGTCCAGTTGCGGTTTTTACAGCGAGTAATTTTCCATTGGCTTTTTCTACAGCTGGTGGAGATACAGCTTCAGCTTTAGCATCAGGTTGTCCAGTTATTGTAAAGTCTCATCCCTCTCATTTGGGGACCAATGCATTGGTAGCTGAGGCAATTTCTAAGGCGGTTCAAAAGTGTAACTTGCCAAAAGGTGTTTTTTCTTCTATAAATGGCGGTATAGAAACGGGGCAGCAATTGGTCAAGCACCCTTTAATAAAGGCTGTAGGCTTTACAGGTTCTTTTCGTGGTGGCCATGCATTGTGCGATATAGCCAACAGTCGTCCAGAACCTATTCCTGTGTATGCAGAAATGGGAAGTAACAATCCAATTTTTATTCTATCGGAAAAATTAAAGACGGATTACGAAAAATTGGCTACTACAATTGCAAATTCAGTCAATTTGGGAGCTGGACAATTCTGTACCAATCCAGGCATCTTGGTGGTGGAAAAAATAGAGTCGACCACTTCTTTTATACAAGCACTGAAGACTGCATTTGCTCAACTTGAATCTGCCAATATGCTTAATGAAGGCATTTTTGAAGCGTATGAAAAAGGAAAAGCCACCTGTGTTAATACGAACGTTGTTTCTCTACAATTTGAAGGTGAGACTGCAAAAGATGATTGGAAAGGCTCTCCATCTTTTGCAACTGTTGAAGCAAAACATTTCATACAAAATAAAAGTTTGCAGGAAGAAGTCTTTGGCCCTTTTACTCTGATGGTTATTTGTGACAGTAACAAGGAAATGGCAGAGGTAGCCAATCATCTACAAGGGCAATTAACTGCAACTATAATGGGAACAGTTGACGAATTGGCTGATTCCGCAAGTTTGGTAGAAACACTTAGTCAAAAAGCAGGAAGAGTGATTTTTAATGAATAGAATTCCTCGAGGCTCTGCCTCGGGGTTAAGAGGAAAGTTTGAAAACCTAAAGGTTTTCATCACACTTTGTAAAAGTGTATTTTCGGTTTATGAGCGATCATATCCATAAGCGTCATAACAAGACGTTGCTCCTATATCATTTTGTTTTTCCGTTAAAATATAGACGGAAGGGGATAAGTAACTCAGTAGGAGAGAGTTTGAAGATAGTCTGTGTTGAGATTTCCGAGCGTTATGAAGTTCAGTTCATTGAGATAGGTTATGAATCGGATCACGTTCATTTTTTAGTTCAGAGTGTTCCAAATTATTCGGTTTCGAAAATCGTGAGAATGCTAAAAAGTATAACAGCTAAAGAACTATTTAGTCGTCATCCAGAATTGAAAGCTATGCTCTGGGGAGGAAAATTTTGGACAAGTGGGTTCTATGTCAATACAGTTGGTCAATATTCAAATGAGGAGGTTATTCGAGCATACGTTAGAAACCAAGGTATGGAAAATGATTATCATCAATTGCATCAGGAACAACTTACTTTGTTTTGATACCTCGACGGCTCTGCCTCGGGGTTGTTCATTGATGTACCTACTGGAGTGGAAGTTTGTTCGGCCATGCATCATGGTGGTCCTTTTCCATCAACATCAAACGCCTTATTTACCTCTGTAGGAATGGATGCTATTAAACGATTTGCTCGTCCGGTCGCATTTCAAAGCATGCCAGATATGGTGTTGCCAATGGAGCTCAAAGCAGCAAATCCCTTAAACATATGGCGTACAGTAAATGGAGAGAAAAGAAAAGGATGAGAAAAACATTTTTTTGCATAGACGCGCACACTTGCGGAAACCCAGTTCGTTTGGTGGCCAGCGGAGGTCCAATACTTAGAGGCGATAATATGATGGAAAAACGTCTTCATTTTTTAGAAGAATATGACTGGATTAGAAAAGGGCTGATGTTTGAACCACGCGGGCATGATATGATGTCAGGCTCCATACTGTACCCCCCTTCAAATCCAGAGAATGATATTGGCGTTCTATTTATTGAAACAAGTGGTTGTTTGCCGATGTGCGGACATGGGACAATAGGTACGGTTACAATCATGTTAGAAGAAGGTCTAGTTCAGCTTAAAGTGCCTGGGGAAATACGATTAGAAACACCCGCTGGTCTAGTAGATGTGAAATACCAGATGGAAGGTAAAAATGTAAAGTCGGTACAGTTAACCAATATACCTTCTTTTTTATATAGGGAAGGATTAACTGTAGAATGCCCTGAACTTGGAGAGTTAAAGGTGGATGTAGCTTATGGAGGTAATTTTTATGCTATCGTAGATCCACAAGATAATTTTAAGGGTATTCAAGACCATACTGCAGATCAATTGATTCATTGGAGCAGATCAATGCGTAAAAAGTTAAATGATCAATATGAATTTCAGCATCCATCTGCACCAAATATTCAGGGATTGTCACACCTTTTATGGACCGGAGAAGTGCTATCACCAAATTCTGATGGAAGAAATGCTGTTTTTTATGGAGATAAAGCGATAGACCGTTCGCCTTGTGGCACAGGAACATCAGCACGAATGGCACAGCTGTTCAGCAAAGGAAAATTGAAGGTGGGAGATAGTTTTGTTCATGAAAGTTATATAGGTTCTGTATTCACCGGTAAAGTTGAGGCTGAAACAAAGGTGGCTAATTTTTCAGCGATTGTACCTTCCATTGAAGGCTGGGCGAAAATAACTGGGCATAACACTATTATCATTGACGACGACGACCCGTATGCTTATGGGTTTCAAGTAATATGAAAGCAAATCATGTTCATATTGTAGGCGGAGGAATTATTGGGCTTTGTTAGGCTTGGTACTTGAAGAAGGAAGGTTATGAGGTAACCATTATCGACAAAAATCATTTTTCTGATGGTGCTTCCTTTGGAAATTCAGGAATGATCGTCCCAAGTCATTTCGTTCCAATGGCATCACCTGGAGTAATCTCACAAAGCTTGAAATGGCTGTTGAATAGCAAAAGTCCCTTTTATATCAAGCCTCGGTTAAATGTAGATTTGATGCAGTGGCTTTGGCATTTTTATCGCTCGGCAAATGTGAAACAGGTGGAGGAGGTTATGCCTATTCTTTATGAGTTAAATGAACAAAGTAAAGATTTGTACAAAGCTATGGCTTCCGAAGTTGATTTGGATTTTAGTTTTGAAGAACGCGGTTTATTAATGTTATATAAAACTCGGAGACAAGAGGAAAAAGAGGAGATTTTGGCTCAAACTGCATATCGATTAGGAGTTAAAGCTGAAATACTTGATAGTGCTAGCCTTAAGAAATTGGAACCCGAAATGAGTTTAGATGTATTAGGCGGCATCTACTTTCCAGACGACGCACATCTTTATCCAAATCAACTAATGGTTCAAATGACAGCACGTTTAAAACGGCTTGGTGTACGTTTTATACCAGATACGTCAATTATTGATTTTAAGGTCAAAAATTCAAAAATTGAAATGCTGATGACGAATGATGGTAAAAACATTCCAGTTGAAAACGTCTTATTGTCGACTGGTAGTTGGACTGGAATTTTACTCAAAAAGGCAGGGATAAAGGTGCATTTACAAGATGGGAAAGGGTATAGTATGACATTTAGGAAACCAGAAATCCGTCCACGTATCCCTACGATTTTGTCAGAAGCCAAAGTAGCCGTTACTCCCATGGGAAGTGATTTAAGAGTAGGTGGGACTCTGGAATTGAGTGGTCTATCTCAAAATATCAATCCAAAGCGAGTGCAAGGAATTATTGAAAGTATTCCTGCCTATTATAATAATATGGATATCTCTGACGCAGAAAAAACACCAATTTGGAAGGGCTTTCGTCCTTGTACTCCAGATGGTGTACCGTACATAGGAAAATCAATAGACTTGACCAATTTAGTTGTAGCTACAGGGCATGGTATGATGGGTTTGAGTTTAGGAGCGGCTACGGGGAAATTAGTCAGTCAATTAATGACGAATCAAAAACCAATAGTAAATATCGATTCCTTTCGTCTTAATCGATTCTAACCAGTGAATTTGAGAGTGTGTTGGTCTTTTGATATGAAGCTAGTAGGGCGGTCATCCTATGAGCCATGACTTTCGATATTCTGAAGGAGGAGTACCTTTTACTTTTTTAAACTGTCTTAAAAAGTTAGATACATTCTGAAAGCCCACTTCATAACACACCTGTTCAATTGTCTGGGTGCTATTTTTTAATGAATAGAATTCCTCGAGGCTCTGCCTCGGGGTTAAGAGGAAAGTTTGAAAACCTAAAGGTTTTCATCACACTTTGTAAAAGTGTATTTTCGGTTTATGAGCGATCATATCCATAAGCGTCATAACAAGACGTTGCTCCTATATCATTTTGTTTTTCCGTTAAAATATAGACGGAAGGGGATAAGTAACTCAGTAGGAGAGAGTTTGAAGATAGTCTGTGTTGAGATTTCCGAGCGTTATGAAGTTCAGTTCATTGAGATAGGTTATGAATCGGATCACGTTCATTTTTTAGTTCAGAGTGTTCCAAATTATTCGGTTTCGAAAATCGTGAGAATGCTAAAAAGTATAACAGCTAAAGAACTATTTAGTCGTCATCCAGAATTGAAAGCTATGCTCTGGGGAGGAAAATTTTGGACAAGTGGGTTCTATGTCAATACAGTTGGTCAATATTCAAATGAGGAGGTTATTCGAGCATACGTTAGAAACCAAGGTATGGAAAATGATTATCATCAATTGCATCAGGAACAACTTACTTTGTTTTGATACCTCGACGGCTCTGCCTCGGGGTTGTTCATTAATACACAAGCGTTCTCAATACGTAATTCATTCAGAAATGAAATGTATGATTTGCCCGTATGCAGTTTGAAAAAATAGCTAAACTGAGAACGGCTTAAAAAAGCGACTTCGGAAATTTGTTTGATCGAGATCTCTTGGTTGAAATTTTTAAATGTATAATCCAAGACTAGATTTAATCGACCCCCTTCGTTATTATCTAAAGTGAGATTGTACTGATCGCTGTTGACATATGTTTTATCGGCTTGATGAAGTAGTGATGAAATTTCTAAAAAAGAAATAATTAATTGTTCACCACTAATGGAAGGGGTAGCTACAATCTTATCAAAGATGATTTCTTTTAATTCTCCAAATACTTTAATCACTCTATTACAATCATTAAAAAGAGACTGTAAATTTCGCATTTCATTTATTTCAAAGAACTGTTTTCCGAAAGAAAACTTATCAAAGAATAAGGAAACTCCTTTTATTCCAGGAGATTGATTGGTATGATAAACACTTGCACTTTTAAGTAAATGTGGCACATTTTGTCCGATAATGAAAACATCTTTTTCCTCAAAGGCAGACATGTTATTTCCCGCATAGAAAATACCTTTCCCTTTCTCGATGGCGGTTATTTGAAATTCTGTGTGATAATGTAACTGATTGTAAAAATAAGCAGCCTCATCCACCTGAACCATGAGTGCATGATTTTCCGATTTTAGAATTTTGAAAGGAATAGGTTGAAGCATTTTCATCTTTAAATTGACAATTTGGTTTGGACTAAAATGTCTTGGGGCTTCTCAGCAGGATGTAGATGCATTATGGTTATTATTTATGTTACTAATCGACAGAATTTTCTTTTTTTTCTCCTTTTCTCAATTCTTTTCCATAGGAATATTCAAATTCGGACATCCACACTTTGTCTTTTGATTCATCTTTACACTCTATAGTATGTAGAAGAGTTACTTATTTCTTGAGGTCTAATTTATCTATACTTCTCATGATTTCAAGACTATTTTTTTCTTTCCATTTTCCTCCAGTAAAATCTGGAAAAGGAACAGAGCTACTCTTACTAGCTACTGATAATTCGGATAATGGTGTTACAGCACTCCACATAACACTGTCATAAACATTTATATCAAGAGGAAGTCCAAGGTTTAAGCACTTGATTAATCGATATATCATTACGAAATCCATTCCTCCATGTCCTTGCTTGAATTCGCTACTTAAGGATTTCAGTTTTTGAATCATGGGGTGTTGGTACTTGCTTTTGTACCTGTCGTATTCATCATTTGGAAGCCAGTCATGTCCCCAGAAAACAGGTTCTTCTGTGTCTATAAATAGTCGACTTGGGTAACCATCATGAACGGCTTTTGTACCGACTACCTTGTTGATTCTAGAATATGGCCTGCCAGTATGGACATCAAATTGAAGAAGAATTGTTTTTCCTTGTTCTGTTTTTATAAGTGTTGAATTCATATCCCCACATTTAAACGTTGTGTATTCCGAATTCATGTTCTTGGCTGTTCTACTTAAGTTTAACTCTCTCGAACTCATTGAGGTTAAATGGGAGTATGTATCCCCTCTTCCAATATTCATATAGAAACTTATAGGTCCTAGTCCATGTGTAGTATAAAAATTACCATCTCTATTTGCATGATGTTTAATCCTCCACTGATCTTCATAATAGTTAGAATCAAGCATGTGTGCCCTTAAATCATGGAGATATGCCCCTTCAGCGTGAGTTAAATCACCAAAAACACCATTTTCAATCATGTTAAGAACAAACAGTTCTTCTTCATTGTAACAACAATTTTCTATCATTATACAATGCCTTTGGTTTTTTTCAGCAGTTTCAATCAAATCCCAGCAATCTGATAAGCTGTAGGCAATAGGCACTTCTGAAGCAACATGTTTTCCTTTATTCATTCCATAAATACACATTGGAGTATGCATTTCCCATGGAGTACAGATAAGAATTAGGTCAATGTTGTCTTGTTCAGCCAATTTCTTCCATTCATCTTTTCCACCTGAGTAGGCCTTAGGAATTGATTTTTGCCATTGTTCTACCTTTTGTTTTGCTTCATTTACTTTCTTTTCTTTAAGATCAGACAGAGCAGCGATTTCACAATTATTATTTGTGATTAGCCATTGAAACATTTCAAGTAACACTGCACCTCTGTTTCCAAGACCAATAATTCCAACTCTTACTTTTTTTATAGGATCAGCCTTATAACCAAATAAACTACCATTAGTTGGTCTTGCTGAATCTTCGATTAAGTGTATAATTGAATCATCATTCTTCGAATAAGAAGCATAAGGCATTGTTAAAACCGCAGAACCACCAATGAGAGATTGAATAAATTTTTTTCTTTCCATTTTTTAAATGTAAATAAGATTTGGTATAAAAGCGTTTTGTAGGTAGCGTTTGGCTTCCTAATGATCATTTTGATTTTGCTTCTATCTCGAGTTCACCTCTGACTTGTTGTACCTTGTGTGTTTTATAATCTGGACATTATCAATTGTCAGATCGATCATAAAAGGTTAAATCAACTTATGGATGTGGTCAAGATGAATATACCAGAAATAAGGCAAGTATTTTATAGTTTGTTGAAGTGCATTATATGAAAAAAATTACTGCAAAAAAAATTAGGATCTGCGCTCAGACCCTAATCCACTTAACATTAAACTAAAACTACCATTACAATTAGTGCATTGTAACTATGAAAATTTGCCTTATCTCAATGGGCGATTGCCCGTAAAGATGAAGCAAATATAACGATAAATTGAAGTACTAAACAAGTTTTAGGGGTGAGAAATCAACATTTAACTAACTATATTGATTTAAATGTGATAAATTCAAAACCAGACCTATACTTCAGCATGCTGATTATCATTGCTTTAGAATGAGTCGCATTGTACTCCTACTTCGCTGTTCTAATAAGACTTCTTTTTCAGCTGTTAACTGAGATATTGTTTTTTCGTCATAGTGCCGAATTGTGACCAACTCAAGAGACTCATTGAATTTAATGGAGAAAAAGTTCCCTAGATGTTCCATTAGACTTTTTAGATTTATTTGCTTTTGATCCACTACAATAGAAAAACTTACGGCACTATTCTGCATAAGATTGACCACCGTTTTTTGAGCCGCGAGCGCTGCAAAGATATCACTCAGGTGTTTTTCTCCAACAAATGAAAAATCCTTAGGTATAAAACTAATGAGGAGTTGATCCTTCTTAAAAATGTAGGAAGGAACCAATGGCTTCGTTTTAACTCCATGTCTGATGACTGTTCCATCAGCAGAATAGTCTAGAAACGATTTGACATAGAGCGGGATGTTTTTATTCTGAAGAGGTTTTACTGTCTTGGGGTGTATGACACTGGCCCCGTAATATGCCAATTCTATTGCTTCTCTATAAGAAACTTCCTCAAGTTTCACCGTGTCTTCAAACCATCTGGGGTCGGCATTTAACATTCCAGGAACATCTTTCCAGATCGTGGCACTTTCAGCCTCTACCAGATAAGCCATGATGGCCGCTGAAAAGTCAGAACCTTCACGTCCTAAAGTTGTAGTAGCTCCTTTAGAGTTAGAGGCAATGAATCCTTGGGTAACAATTACCCGAAAGTTATTCATTAGTGAGTTGATGATGCCTGCTTGCGATTGGGATTCATCCCAATCCACATTTGTCACTTGATGTGCATCCTCAGTTTTAATTACAAGGCGAGCATCGAGCCATGTAGAGTTGGTGCCTCTGTGCTGGAGGTAACATTCCACTAAAAGTGTACTGACAAGCTCCCCTTGAGAGACTACTTCATCATAACGAGCATATGGATCTGAAATCTCACCGAATACCTGACTTAAGTGATCAATGCGTTGTTTTAGCAATCCTTCGAAATCTGATAAAATGTTCAACTCATTCGCAATGCTTTTATGGAAGTGTTCAAACTCAGAAATCAATTGTGTTCTTTCATCTGTGTTTTTACAGGTTAGAATAGCCTCTAAATGATTGGTCATTTTTCCCATCGCGCTAATGACTACAATTAGTTGTTCTTGAGTGTGAGCTTCTAAAATATCAGCTACATTTCGCACGGCATCTGCATTTTTCACGGATGCTCCACCAAACTTAAAGACTTTCATATTGATAAAAATAAATTCATCGGTTAGTGATGATCGAGTTCATATTGTTAAACGTATTCTGCCAAAAACCATTTCTTAACTGGGGCGGATAACGCAGAAATATTAAAATGGTCAGAGGCTTCTGCCAAATCGGTAATAGAACCGTCTTTCATCTTAATCAAGATGTTCTCAGAAGATGGGCTATATGCTTTATTATCTACCATATCATGGATCACAAAGTAATCGGCTCCCTCCATAGATAAGTTATATTTCTCAGAAACACGTTCCTTGATTTTAGTTGTTAGCTCAGCGGGCCAGGGTTCACTACTCAGTTTGATTTTGAATAGTCTCCTGTTCAGCAAAGATCGAGAAAGAGTGGCTAGTACTTTATCAGAGTGGTTTTGCCATTCTTTGATGGAGGCCATCACGTCATAATCATCTAAATCGCAGAATTTAGCCAGCACTTCCTGCTCATCTCGAAGCTGGTCCATTGAATATTCTGAATACAGAAAATCCTTCAGAACTGGTGTGGCAAATAAGTCAATTCCTAGGTGAGCTAGTTCTTTGGCACGTTTGAGGATATTTACCAACATGAACTCTGCACTTAGCACTGTTTTATGCAGATATACCTGCCAGTACATTAGTCTTCTGGCTACAATATATTTTTCGATCGAGTAAATTCCTTTTTCTTCCACCACCATCTGATCCTCAAAGACATCTAGCATCTTAATGATTCGTTTGGTACCCACTACGCCTTCAGAAACACCACTGTAAAAGGTATCTCTAGATAAATAATCCAATCGGTCCATATCCAATTGACTACTAACTAATTGGTGTAAGAATTTCTTAGGATAATTGTCCGAAAAAATATCGATAGCAATATTTAATTTTCCATCAAACTCAGTATTGAGCTTCTTCATAATTAGAAGAGAAAGCTCTTCATGCGAAATATGGCTTACGATGCTATGCTCTAAAGCATGACTATAAGGACCATGTCCCACGTCATGCAAAAGAATCGCCAACGTAGCACCCAATTCTTCCTCAGGAGAAATATCTACTCCCTTTTGCTTCAGAACTTCTAAAGTTTCCTGCATGAGATTCATCGCTCCAATGGCGTGATGAAATCGATTATGCACTGCCCCTGGATAGACCAAGTGTGATAGACCAAGTTGTGATATTCTTCGTAAACGCTGGAACCACGGGTGGTCTATAATGTCTAGAATAAACTCGTCCTTTAATGTAACGAATCCATACACTGGATCGTTAAGTATCTTCTTCTTATTGGGTTTATGAGTGCTCAAAAAAAACAGTGCTTAGGTGTACGTTTGTTCTACGAAAGTCGTTTAACTTTCGAAACATCTTCAAACACAAAACGAAAATAATTCACTTTCATGGCGGAAAAAAAAATATTATGGGCAGATGATGAGATAGACCTGCTAAAACCACACATTATATTCCTTGAAAAAAAGGGCTATGATGTGACTACTGTTAACTCGGGAAACGAAGCCGTAGAGCTTGTGGAAGAGGAATTTTTCGACATTGTTTTTTTAGACGAGAACATGCCTGGAGTTTCTGGTTTGGAAGCGTTGCAATCTATTAAAGAGTTAGATTCAACTCTCCCCATAATTATGATCACAAAAAGTGAAGAAGAACATATTATGGAAGAGGCTATTGGGTCTAAAATTTCAGATTACCTTATTAAACCAGTGAATCCAAATCAGATATTGCTAGCCATTAAGAAAAACTTGGATGAAAAGAGACTTGTTGGAGAACAAGCTTCTTCAGGATATCAAAGACAATTCCGAGAAATTAGCATGCAGCTGATGAATCGAATGGATGAAGATGACTGGAAAGATTTGTACAAAAAATTAGTCTATTGGAACATTGAATTGGATGGAACTCCAGATGAAGCGCTAGAAGAAATATTCAGAACGCAAAAATCTGAAGCCAACACCCAATTTTCCAGATTTATAAAAGAGAACTATGTTGACTGGGTACAGCCTGATGGAGATCGTCCCACGATGAGTCATACACTTTTTAAGGATAAGATTTCTGACGAAATAAAGGATTCTTCGGAAAGCGTTTTTTTGGTGGTCATAGATAACTTAAGGTTTGATCAATGGAAAGCTATTCAACCTGTGATTAACGAATACTTCAGAGTAGAGAATGAAGACATCTATTTTAGCATCCTACCTACGGCTACACAATATGCTAGAAATGCACTTTTCTCAGGACTTTTGCCTTCGGAAATTCAAAAAATGTATCCTCAATATTGGAGGAGTGAGAATGATGAGGGAGGAAAGAACATGTTTGAGAAAGAGCTTTTGGAGAAAAACTTACAACGATTGGGCTTGAACATCGATTGGTCATATAGCAAAGTGTTGAATCTTAATTTCGGTAAGAAACTCAATGAGCGTTTTCATGAGATGAAAAACAATAAGTTGAATGTGGTTATATACAATTTCGTAGATATGCTTTCTCACGCCAGAACAGAGATGGATATGATCAAAGAATTAGCAGGAGATGCCGCGGCATACAGATCATTAACATTGTCTTGGTTTGAGCATTCACCGCTATTAGAGCTTATAAAGAAAATAGCTAATAATGGATCCAAGTTGATCATCACTACAGATCATGGAACGATTCAGGTAGACCATCCGATTAAAGTGGTTGGGGATAAGGCGACTAATTCAAATTTGAGATACAAAACTGGAAGAAACCTAAATTACGATAGTAGAGAGGTGTTTGAGATCACAAAACCAGAGGAAGCATTTTTACCAAAAGAAAACATCAGTTCGAGCTATATATTTGCGTTAGACAATGATTTCTTTGTGTATCCGAATAATCTGAATCATTTTGTAAAGTACTACGATCAAACTTTCCAGCATGGTGGGATTTCTATGGAGGAGGTCTTAATCCCATATGTGACTCTAATTCCTAGGTAATGCACTTTCAAGTAGGTGATCTATCAGAACTGAGACAGGTAGCTAAGGAATGGATTGCATTGCATCCAAAGCCAACGGTGTGTCTGTTGAATGGTGAAATGGGAGCCGGGAAAACGACTTTTATTAAAACCATTTGTGAGGGATTAGGGGTAACCGAGGCAGTTAGCAGTCCTACGTTCTCACTGGTAAATGAATATATGGCTAAAAACGAGAAGATCATTTATCACTTTGATCTATATCGATTGAAATCTGAAGATGAACTTTATGATATGGGATTTGAAGAATACCTAGATCAGGGGAGCTATGTATTTATTGAATGGCCTGAAATTGCAAAGCCATTTTTTGACGGCCAGGAAAAGAAGGTCAAAATTGGATTAGAAAATGGAGCGCGGATGTTTGAATTTTCGTGATTTTTGTATCTTATCAGACGTGTAAACCAAATAACCAGAACAAACTTTTATGGGAGATAATAAGCGAATTAAGGCACTGGCCGAGCAGGCTCAATTAATGCCACAGGAGGAGCTATTGGCGGTTAAGAAAAGGAAGAATAATCTGACCGTAGCGATCCCGAAAGAGACCTCTTTCCAAGAAAGAAGGGTAGCCCTGACTCCCGAAGCGGTGAGTTTGCTAGTGAACAATGGCCATACGGTTCTGGTAGAGTCTACAGCGGGTATATTGTCTCACTTTACAGACAATGATTACAGTGAAGTAGGAGCGCAAATTATCTACGAGCGAGAAAAAATATTTCAGTCAGAAATTATTTTTAAAGTGGCTCCACCCTCATTAGATGAGGTGAAAATGATGAGTGGGAAGCAGTTTTTATTTTCCGCGTTACAAATGACGCTTCAGCCTAAGGAGTCGTTGGAAGTGATGATGAAGAAAAAAATCACAGCTATTGCTTGGGATTATATCAAGGACAAAGAAAACATCTATCCAGTTGTGAGAGCGATGGGAGAGATCGCAGGGAACACTAGCGTATTGATCGCAAGTGAATACCTGAGTAACGCCAATGATGGACAAGGACTCATGTTTGGGGGGATTTCCGGAGTACATCCTACTGAAGTGGTAATCATAGGAGCAGGAACGGTCGGTGCCTATGCCACCAGAGCGGCGCTAGGACTCGGGTGTAGTGTAAAGATATTTGACGATAGCCTCTTTAAACTAAGACGACTTCAAAATGATGTGGGGCACAAATTATGGACATCAACGATCCAACCTAAAATTCTTTCTGAAGCTCTTAAAACAGCTGATGTGGCCATAGGTGCTTTAAGGGCGCCATTTGGAAGAACACCATGTGTTGTAAGCGAATCAATGATTGAAAATATGCCTTCTGGATCTGTTCTAGTAGATGTGAGTATAGATCAGGGTGGAGTATTTGAAACTAGTCGAATTACAAATCACGAACACCCAACATTTATTGAGCATGATGTTATCCACTATTGTGTGCCAAATATTGCATCTCGGGTGAGTAAGACAGCAAGTTATGCGCTTAGTAACATATTCGCCCCAGTGCTTATAAAAATGGGAACAGAAGGCGGAGTGGATACGATAATAAAAGCAGATGCAGGTCTGAGAGAAGGAGTTTATATGTTCAAAGGATGCATCACCAATGAAATTATTGGTGAGTTATTTGACCTTCCTTGGAAAAACCTTAATCTACTAATTGGGGCTATCTAAGTTAATTTCTTCCTGATTCTGGTCGTAATAATGAATTTCCAGAAGATCCAATGTAGTACTGGACTCAACAGAAATTTTAAAGCCGTATTTCTTTTTCCATGTCTTTAGCATACTGCTGAAAAAGCCTCTTTTTATATATGCTTCTAACATAGGATGTACCAAAAGAGAGACTGAAGTTACTTTTCCTTCACCTTGAATGGTTGCAAACGCACGTTCTATTTCGTCTGTAATTAATAGAGAAGCTTCTACTTTTCCTGTCCCATTACATGATGGACAGGCCTCTGAAGTCGTAATGTCAGTCTCGGGTCTTACACGCTGACGTGTGATTTCTACAACACCAAACTTACTCGGAGGGAGAATATTATGTTTGGCTTTATCATCCTTCATAAAGTCCTTAAAGGAATCGACTAATCTGCGCTGATTCTCTCTTTTCTGCATGTCTATAAAGTCCACACAGATAATTCCTCCCATATCTCTTAGTTTGAGAACTCTTGCGATTTCCTCAGCACATTCTAAGTTCGTATTTAGAGCATTTTCCTCTTGATTTTTTACACCGCCTTTTCTGTTTCCGCTGTTCACATCAATAACATGCATGGCCTCAGTGTGCTCCACAATTAGGTATGCTCCTGACTTAAGCATCACTTGTTTTCCAAAGCTTGACTTTATTTGTCTATGGATACCAAACTTTTCGAAAAGATCATTGCTTTTGGTTAGCTTAACGATTCCTTCTTTGTCTGGAGAAATTGATTTGACGTATGCCTTTACCTCAAGAGCCATTTCTTTATCGTTCATGTGAATAGCCTCATGCTCAGGAGTAAGTAAGTCTCTCAATACAGTTGACTTTCTATCCAGCTCACCGAGTACTTTTTTAGGAGGATGTGCATTTTTCAAGTTTTGAAATAGCATCTCCCAACGTTCAATAAGCTCTGCCAAATCTGTATGAAGTTCAGCTACTTTTTTCCCTTGAGCAACAGTTCTGAGAATAATTCCGCAATTTGCGGGCTTAATGCTTCTCATCAAGTTTTTCAAACGTTTTCTATCTTCTTCATCAGTAATTCTGGTAGAGATAGAAATTTTGTTTGAGAAAGGAACAAGGACTACGTAACGTCCCGCCAGTGTGATTTCGGAAGTTAATCTAGGTCCTTTGGATGAAATGGGCTCTTTGACTACTTGCACAAGTGCGTGCATGCCGCCTGAAAGCTGATCTTTTATTTTCCCATGCTTGTCTATATCAGGAGAGCACCTGAAATTAGCCAAGTCAGAAGTATTCTGCTTTTTACCCTGTGTTCTTTTTAGGTAATCTTTGAGAGAAGCATGTTGGGGTCCTAAGTCATGGTAATGAAGAAATGCGTCTTTTTCATAACCTACGTTAACAAAAGCCGCATTTAGACTTGGAAGGACTTTACGCACTTTCCCTAAATAAATATCCCCTACTTTATACTCTGTTGAGGTATTTTCTTTGTGCAGTTCTATAAGTTTCTTGTCTTTTAGAACTGCTATATCTGCTCCTTTTTCAGAAGCATTAATGATTAATTCTACACTCATTGTGTGAAAGCCTTATTTATATACGATTAGATACAATTATCTAACCTGAGCATCGTTAGCTCATTTTGGTAAAAGGCAAGTACGTGATTACTAGAAGTAGAAGAGTGTAGACCCTAAAATCTTAGGGCTTATTTCTTATGCTTGTGTCTGTTTTTTCTCAAACGCTTTTTACGTTTGTGAGTTGACATCTTATGTCTTTTTCTTTTTTTACCGCTTGGCATATCTTAAACTTTTAATTTCTTAACCTATCTAACTCTTTAAGGACTGCATCTCTTTTTTCTACTTCATCAGTGCTTATCTCATCATGATATTGTTCTAATTGAGATATCGCTCCTGCCTTATTTCCTAATTCTTCTAAACAGACAGCGAGTTTAAATCGTGTGTCTGGATATTTTTTCAGGCCTGCAAAGGTAATAACTTTTTCAAAACGATCCGCAGCTTTTTCAAATTGTGACGTCTGAATTGAAAATAAACCCAAATAGTAATGTGCATCTACTTGGGTTGAGTCTTCTTTTACGATTGAAAGCAGATCCTGAATACCAGCCATAGGGTTCTCGCTCTGCACTGCCCGAATGGCTGTTTCCACTCTAGTAGAGATATTTATTTCGGTGATGGTTGAAGCTTCCGGACTTGGACTTTTACCATCAAGCTGTTTTCTAACCTCCAGTGGTTGCTCAGGCATAAATAAAAATAGCACTACCAGAAGAACTGATAGTGCTATCAAAATAATTTGCTTGTTTCTAGAATTCACTATTTAACAGGAACTTTTGTTTTAACCTTCTCTACGAAAGATTTTGCAGGTTTAAACGCCGGAATGTTGTGAGCTGGAATAATAATAGCCTTATTCTTAAGGATATTTCTTCCAGTTTTTTCCGCTCTCGTTTTCACGATGAAGCTTCCGAAACCTCTTAAATAAACATTTTCACCTTTTTCAAGTGACCCTCTAACTGTGCTCATGAAAGCTTCTACTACAGTTAGAACATCAACTTTCTCTATCCCCGATTTGTCGGCGATAGAGTTAACGATATCCGCTTTTGTCATTAATTGTGCTTTTGAATTATTAGTTTCGCAAAATTAAGACACATTTCTTTTTAAAACCAGCTTTTGGGTAAATTATGATCCTAACAACCAGATTTTTATAAATGAGTGAGTTTTTTGCGGAAATTATATCTGGTTGGTATTTAGAAAACCAGAGAGATTTACCTTGGCGATCTACCAAAGACCCTTTTAAAATCTGGCTTTCCGAGATCATTCTTCAGCAAACAAGAGTAGATCAAGGGCTTAGCTATTATATGAAATTCACCTCAGAGTTTGATACTGTAAAATCTCTTTCAGAGGCCCCTGAAGAGAAAATTATGAAATTTTGGCAAGGTCTCGGGTATTATTCCAGAGCCAGGAACCTTCATTTTTCTGCAAAATATATCGTAAATGAGCTAAATGGAAGGTTTCCTACGACTTATAAAGAGCTATTAAAATTAAAAGGAGTGGGGCATTATACTGCCGCGGCTATTGCCAGTTTTTGTTTCGATGAAAAGATAGCTGTACTGGATGGAAATGTTTTTCGTGTGCTTTCCCGTGTTTTTGGTGTAAGTGACCCGATTAATACGCTGGTGGGAGAAAAGAAGTTCAAGGAGTTGACACAAAAACTGCTTCCGAAGAAAAACGTAGCCAACTACAATCAGGGAATCATGGAGTTTGGTGCTTTGCAATGCATTCCTGTAAGTCCCAATTGCTCAGATTGTGTGTTAAAAAGTCATTGCTACGCTACTAAAAACGATGTGGTTTCTGAACTACCAGTTAAATTAAAGAAAACGAAAGTAAAAGAGATGTATATCCACTTTCTATTAGTTCAAAATGAAGATTCAATTTACCTCACGAAAAGAGAAAAAAAAGGGATTTGGCAGCATCTTTGGGAATTCCCGAATCTGACTTACGATGCTGAAGTGGATATGGAACAGTTGCTTTCTGATGTCAGTGAAATGACTAATTCAAAAAGACCTTCATTACTAAAGAGCAGCGGTGTACAAAAACATTTGCTGTCTCATCGAAAGATTTATGCACGTTTTCATCAGGTGAAACTATCTTCTGGGATTTCAGATGGTTTGGGTGATCTTGTTAGAAAATCAAAGCTTGACACATATCCGATCCATCGTTTAATGGATAGATTTTTGGAAGAAAATCCTGATTTTCTGAGAGAATAATTTAATTTTAATGGTAAAGAGTAAAGTTGGTGTTTTCTATAACTCTAACTTTGCTGAAAATTCATAGAATGGCAGGAGTAAACAAGGTGATTTTGATTGGTAACCTCGGAAAGGACCCTGAGGTAAGATCATTCGAGAACAATAAGGTAGCTAATTTTTCTCTTGCTACCGGAGAGGTTAGAAGGAATAAAACTACCGGTGAGAAAACCACATATACGGAATGGCATAATATTGCCGTTTGGGGTGCACAGGCTGATATAGTTGAAAAGTACCTCAAAAAAGGATCCCAGATATATCTGGAGGGTAAATTGCGCACCAGATCTTGGGATGGGAATGATGGAACAAAAAGATATACAACAGAAGTAGTTGTAGATAACTTCACCATGTTGGGAAAAGCTCCTTCTGAAACGCCTTCAATATTGGATCAGGATGTACCTTCGCCTGCTAAAACAAATGAATCAGCATTAGATGACGATCTTCCGTTCTAATTGCTTTTGTTTAATTAAACTTGAATATTTTGGATCCCGTCCTAGGTGATTGTTGTTTTTCGTTTATTCTTCTTCAGGTCGTTAACCAAGCTAGTTTTTGGATATCGCTTTGCTTTATGCTAGTTCTGCTTGTCAGTAGTGGGCTCATTTCTGGTTCTGAGGTGGCATTCTTTTCTATCTCACCAGTACAATTAGAAGAATTGAAATTGTCCACTAAGCCAGAACATAAGACGGTATTGAACCTATTAGTTTCACCAGACAAAGAGTCAGCATCGAGGAAGTTACTAGCCACTATTTTAGTGGCAAACAACTTTATCAATGTGGCCCTGATTTTAGTGTCTTCTTGGGTAATAGACCCATTTTTTGTAGGGAGCACGAATCCAGTAGTACAAATTCTTCTTCAAGTGGTGCTGGTTACATTCTTGATCGTTCTTTTTGGAGAAGTAATCCCTAAAGTATACGCTACTTCTAATAATTTGGCTCTGGCCTCATTCATGGCCAAGCCTATATCTTTTTTGGAAAAGCTTTGTGTCCCTATCAGTAAGCCATTGATTGGGTTGACCAGATTTATAGATAAAAGGCGCCCCACTGCGGTAAACAGCCTGAGCATTGATGAATTAAGTCAAGCGCTCGATCTTACAAACGATGAAGCCCGAACTGAAGGGGAACAAAGAATATTGCAAGGGATTATTTATTTTGGGACTAAGGATGCCAAACAAGTAATGACTTCCCGAGTAGAAGTTGAAGCTATCGAAATAGACACTTCTTTTCAAGAAGTTCTGGAATATGTAACGAAAATTGGTTTTAGCAGAATTCCAGTGTACACTGAATCATTAGATTCTATAAAAGGAGTACTATACCTTAAGGATCTTCTTCCTTACATTCATAGAAAACATTTTGAATGGACCAAGTTACTCAGAACTCCATTCTTTGTTCCAGAGAACAAAAAAATTGATGATCTGTTGAGAGAGTTTCAGGAAAAGAAGATTCATATGGCGGTAGTCGTGGATGAATATGGTGGAACCTCTGGTCTAGCGACACTAGAGGATATTATAGAAGAAATAGTTGGAGATATTACAGATGAGTTTGATGATGATGATCTTCAGTATTCAAAACTGGATGACAACACCTACGTTTTTGAAGGTAAAATGGCACTCATAGATATGTACAGAGTGATGGATATGGATGGCTCTGAAATGGAGGGAGCTAAAGGCGATTCTGATTCTTTGGGAGGGTTTATCATAGAGCAATGTGGCAAAATCCCACTTAAAAATGAGAAAATCTCCTTTCAGGAACTTTCGTTTATCATCGAGGCTGCGGACAAAAGAAAAGTGAAACGAGTAAAAGTCATTATCAATGAAAATTCTGAAGTGAATGAGAGTTAAACTGTTTTTTTTAGCGGTCATCTTGTGCTTCTCTTCTTGCGAGGATGACTTCTATAAGCCTAAGCCAGTAAGTTATTTTAGAATTGATCTTCCCGAAAAGGAATATGAAGATTCACAACTTATGCTGCCTTTTGAGTTTGAAAAACCCATTTTTTCAATTGTAGAACAATTAAAGAATGACCCGAACAAATTCAATTTGGTTTATCCACTTCACAAAGCAAAAATCCATTTCACTTATTTCGATTTATCGGATAAAGAATTGAACCTTTTTTTAGAAGATGCCTATGGATATGCATACAAGCATAACGGAAAGGCCTCAGCGATCAATACTCAGTCATACTCCATAGATTCTGCGAGAGTTCATGGATTACTGTATGATCTAAAAGGAAATGTGGCTTCTCCCATTCAGTTTTTTGCCACTGATAGTACCAATCACTTTTTGAGAGGAGCTCTTTACTTCTCACATAAGCCGAATGCAGACTCTATCTTACCTGTATTAAATTACATCAAGCAAGACGTGGTGCACTTGTATGAAACCTTACACTGGAAATAGAAGTGTTTTTGCTCATAGACATAGGAAATAGTCGCGTGAAGTACTGCCTTGCAGAGCGTGGTAAATTGCACGATGTGAAAATTGGTTCACATGAAGAATCCAGAAGTGCGTTGGCAGAGACATTAAAAAAAGAGAGCATTTCCAATGCCATTATTTCGTCTACTGCATCCCAAGAGTTCACCGAGGAATTAGAACAATTACTCAATAAGAAAACGGAAGTGCACATGCTCAGCCATCGATCTCAATTGCCGTTTGAGATGGGGTATGAAACCATAGACACATTGGGGCTGGATAGAATGGCGAATGTTTCTGCAGCTAGATACTTGTTTACTGATGAAACATCATTGGTGATTGATGTGGGAACGTGCATTACTTATGATATACTTGAAAAAGGGAAAGTATATAGAGGAGGAGCCATTTCGCCAGGGCTTCAGATGAGATTTAAAGCGATGAATGACTATTCTGCTCGCCTCCCTCGCTTATTACAAACTACAGATCATGTATACCCCGGAGCAAGTACAGAAGGTAGTCTTAAAGCAGGAGTTTTTTATGGAATTTTGGGAGAAATTCATCAGTTTGTTGAGGAAACGGAACAATCTTTCGGGGGACATAAAGTTCTCTTAACGGGTGGAGATGTTTTTCTTTTTGAAGAAGACATAAAATACCCGACTTTTGCAAACCCAAAACTGACCCTGTATGGGCTTTATGAAATACTCGCAGCTAATATTTAGAACGACTTTTATCTCCATTGCACTAGGTTTATCCGCATTACAATGCATTGGACAGATCAATACGATTTCCCCTTATTCAAGATTTGGTATAGGAGAATTGGAAACTCAGAATTCAATTTTTGGATATGGTGTTTCGGGTGCGACTGTGGCATTGTCACCTTATTATTCTGTGAATCATACGAATCCAGCCAGCTATAGTAGCCTAATTCATCCTGTATTTCAGACAGGAATTACTACTAAGAATTTTCAGCTTGACGATGGAAATACAAAAGAAAGGAATTACCTCTCTAAATTGAACGAAATTTCAATTGGCCTCCCCTTGAACAAGGGTTTTGGCGTAGCTTTTGGCCTCATGCCATATAGTTCAGTGGGGTATGAGCTTAAGGATCGGAGTGACACCTTGGTGGATAACACTGCGGCTTCCTTTTTATATTCTGGAGAAGGAGGGTTTACCAAAGGGTTTTTAGGTCTTTCTTATAGAAAGAAGTTCATAAAGGATGCGGTTGTTTTTAATGCAAAAGGAATAGCGACGGATACATTAAACTACTTAGATTCTTATTTGTCTTTAGGTGTAAATGGAAATTTAATTTTTGGTGAGTCCAACTACAATAGAGATGTGAGTTTTGATGATCTGTTAGGTTCGTACCATAGACTAGAATCCAATTCGATGACTATAGGTGATGTGAACACCACTTTTGGTTTGCTTTATAAGAAGAATATTAAAATTAAGCACGAATCATATAAAGGAGAAAGTAATAAAGTATCGGATTGGAATGTGCTGTTTGGAGCAAGTTATACTCCGGAAAGTACACTGTCAATTACAAGCACCAGACTTATACAAAACGCCACTTATAGGAGCTCTTTAGATGAGATAATTGCTCTAGATACAGTTTTCTATTCAGGAAATACAAAAGGGAAAATAGTTCTGCCTGCCGAACTTGCCCTAGGAGCTACATTGAGCATTATCAATAAAAAGCAACGAGAGTTTGAATTCTCCCTTCAATGGAAGAATAGAAATTGGGAGAATTACTCCAATTCAATAGATGACAATGATACATCAGAGGCCAACTTTGGGAACGCTTCTACATTTTCTTTTGGATTCCAATATACCCCGCAACCGTTGTTGTTTAGAGACATTCCATGGTATAAAACAACCCTCTTTCAATTGGGGTTCAAAATGGGTGATGGTTACTTAAGTTTCAATGATGAAACACTCACAGAAAAACGTGTTTCACTTGGTGTTTCTATCCCAATTTTGGGGAGCAGAACACTAAGCAGAATTAATTTAGGCATGGATTTTGGGACTACTGGTTCTACAGATAATGGATTAATAAAAGAAACATCATTGAATTCATACATCGGTATCAGTTTGATGCCTGATATGAAAAGAAACGGATGGTTCAAACAAAGTAAATACCGATAAAAATTTAAAAAATGGAAAAGATTTTGATTCTTGTTTTAAGCGCCTTTGTATCGACCTTAACGATAGCGCAAGATGACGCATGTTGGGGTGAAACAGAAGATCAAAAAACTCTTTGTAGAGAAGCGTATGGGATATGGCAAGGTGATAGAGATCAAGGAAGCATCGACATTGCTTATGAGTCATGGCTAAAAGTAAGAGGGATTTGTCCTCCTTGCGTAAGTGAGAAATTGTATACTGAAGGAGCTAAATATTATTCATCGTTTATCAAAGCGAACAAAGGAGATTCTGTAGTACAGGCACCTCATGTAGACTCTTTGCTGAGCATGTATAGTAAAAGAATGGAGTTTTTCCCTAAAAAGACAGCTTATATTCAAGGGAAATATGGATCTCAGTTATTCAAATACAGATCAGATCAGTACAATGAAGCACAGAAGTATTTAAAGCCTTCAATTGATGATCAGAAAGAAAAATCTGCTGCGACCGCTATTCAGAGTTACTATTATACGATTTACAAGCAATACGCTGAAGCTGTAACACAGAAAGATTCTACCATGAAGGTAGAAAAAAAGCTGGAGTTGTTAAAGGAGTTTGTAAGAATGAGTAACTATGTAGATGGAGGAAAGGAGTTGGCTAAAAATGAGAAACAGGTAGCGAGCTATGAGAAAGTGAGAAAGAACTTATTAAAGATATTCTTACAGGTGGAGTCTGATTGTGAGTCTTTAGTAGAATTGTTGAAGAACAATCTTATTGTGGAAGGAGAGGCGGAGTCTTATAAAACGGCACTTACTATTCTGACCCTTAAGGAATGCACGGATGGTGATGATTATCTGAACATTTTACAAAATTCAGATAACGGCACAGCCAAATCAGCCTTTTCAATAGGTATTATTTTGCTGAAGAATGAAAAATACGCAGAGGCTTTAGAATGGATGGATAAGGCTGTAGAGAGATGTCCGGATTGCGAAGAAAGAGTAAATTACCTAAAAAGAGCAGGGCAAACGGCTAACTTAAACAAAGCCACTTCTAAAGCAAAAGGGTATGCGAGACAGATTTTGGAAATAGATCCAAAGAGTGGAGATGCTTATTTGATTCTGGCAGATGCATGGTCGAATGGTAACTGTAGTGACGATAAGTTTGGTAAAGCATGCGCTTATTGGGTATCGTATGATTACTATGCAAGGGCTAAGAGCTTGGATCCTGAAGTGGCAGAGAAAGCACAGAGTAGTATGAATAAGGTGAGACAAGGATGGCCCTTAGAGAAAGAATTGTTCATTCAGGGTGTGACTAAAGGATCATCTTACACATGTTGTGGAGTAACTACCACAGTTAGAAC
Organism: Flavobacteriales bacterium; assembly: GCA_965224545.1. Classification (GTDB taxonomy): domain Bacteria; phylum Bacteroidota; class Bacteroidia; order Flavobacteriales_D; family Sanyastnellaceae; genus ASP10-05a. The sequence goes on from CBDCZM010000002.1 coordinate 1,351,285, forward strand.
CAGAGACTAGTTGGCCCAAGCCAAATTTCATAAAAGAATTTCTATTCCGGTTGCTATTATGGTGGCCGGAATATTTTTTTCCTGTCAAAATTCAATAGAAGAAATTGATTCAGCCACAGGAGATTCAGAACTCCCATCACGAACTATTTATATGGGATCCTTTGACTATACTGAAAAGGGAAAGATACATCAGCGTATATCGGCTGGAGAGATGAACCAATACGAGAACGAGAATTTAGAGGCTAGTCATGGAGTAAAGGTTGAAATGTTTGATGAAAATGAAGAAATAGAAGCAATTCTTACTTCTAAATCTGGGACCTATAATCAGGCTGAAAACATTCTTATAGCTAGAGATTCAGTTCGACTAAGGAATGCCATAGGAGACGTATTGATGACAGAAGAATTAATTCTATATCAAGACAGTAATTTGATCAAGACGGAAGTTCCTATAGAAATACATAAAGGAGATAATGTTATTTTTGGTGAAGGCCTAGAAGCTGATGCTAATTTTAGCAAATACCAAATAAAGAATCCTGGCGGATCTAGAATTATGATTCCGGATCAGGATTCACTAGAACAGAAATAATGGATCAAGAGCAACTTACCAGTATCAACAGAATAATAATGTATGTATGGCTAGCTATGGGAGTAGTTGGTTTAATAGCAACGGTTATCGCGTATACTAAGTCAGGGACAGAGGGTATTTCAACTGTGTTGCTGCTCACGTTGATTAGTTTTATGATGTATGGATGGAAACGTTTTCAAATTTCCAAATTCTCATCTAGAGGCAAGAATTAATTCGAAATGAGTTTTAGCATTACGGTTATTATAATCACTCTATTATTCTCTGCTTTTTTCTCAGGGATGGAGATCGCTTTTATTTCAGTCAGCAGATTAAAAGTGGAACTTGATCGTGAGCAAGGTTCATTTGCCGCTAAGTTAGTTTCGAAGTTGCTTCGCAATAAAAAGACCTTTATAAGTGCGATGCTTATTGGTAATAACATTGCCATTGTTATTTATGGTATTTATATGGGCGAATTGATTGTAGATACTATCATTAATTCAACCGACTTAATAGAAGAAGCTGGTATTGGCTCGTTATTGATCCAAACTTTTATATCCACCATAGTGGTTTTGGTGACCGCAGAATTCCTGCCTAAATCCTTTTTTAGTTTGAACCCTAACAAATGGTTGAATTTCTTTTCACTACCCCTTACTTTTTTCTATTGGCTTCTATACCCTATAGCTATTTTTATTAGTTGGTTATCAAAGACGCTTATACAATTAACCGTGAAAGGTGAAATGACCAATGAAGAACTTGCATTTGGGAATATCGATCTGAACTATTACCTCAGTGAATTCAGTGTAGAGGAGCAACAAGAGTTGGATCATGAGATCCAAATTTTACAGAATGCTTTGGACTTCAAAGACCTCAAGGCACGGGATTGTCAGATTCCAAGAAATGAACTAGTCGCATTAAACATTGAAGAAACCACTGAGAAATTACGCCAAACCTTCATTGATACCGGGCTATCTAAGGTGCTGATATTCAGAGAGAGCGTTGATAATATCATTGGTTATGTCCATTCATCTGAGCTATTTCTGAAACCAGAAAGCATTAAAAATGTGCTTCGCCCTGTAAGTATTGTTCCTGAACCAATGCCAGCAAATGAAGTGCTGGAACAACTCATCAAGCAAAAAAGAAACTTAGCCATTGTAGTAGATGAATTTGGTGGAACTTCCGGAATTGTGACCATCGAAGATATAATAGAAGAACTATTTGGCGAAATTGAAGACGAGCACGATTCTGACAAGTCTACTGAAGTGAAGCTTAGCGATACAGAATATCTCCTAAGTGCTAGACTAGAGTTAGACTATCTCAATCATAAGTACGCTTTATCTCTTCCTGAAAATGTGGAATATGAGACTTTAGGTGGAATGATTGTACATTTTCTTGAAGATATTCCTGAAGAAAATTCCAAAGTAGAAATAGAGAACTTTTCACTAGAGGTACTTTCTGTAACTGATACAAGAATAGAAGAAGTAAAACTTAAGATTATATCTTAATCTATTAGTATTAATGATGTTAGGGTGAATTTATTTTTCTTATCCCTTCTCTCCTTAGATGTTTTTATATAGTAATCTGTTGACTAATCAGAGACAGAGTATGTCTCAAACTGAATTGACTTTGAGTACAATGGTTGATTGTATTGAGTATGACTTTTATAACTGCTCAAACATCCTTATCTTTGCCGACCTTTAAAATTAAAAAGCATTAACGATGGCAATGATCGAAAATATCCGAAAGAGAAGAGGTTTATTAATCTTCTTCATCGGACTTGGAATGTTAGGATTCTTGGTTCCTTATGACGCAGTAATGTCAATGTTCGGAAGAACACCAGGTAGTGAGACTGTTGGAGAAATAAATGGTAAAGTGATTACGAGAGCTGTCATGCAAGAACAGCTTGTGTCTGTTCAACAGTCAAACCTGTATAGAGGAGATGATAATGTCGAAAATGCAGTCTGGATTGATCTTACAAATGACGGTATTTATGGGGCAGATATTGAAGCTGCAGGATACAGAGTAGGAGAAGAAGAGTACGATGATTTAAGGTTTGGAGTGAGTCCTTCCAGTATGGTAAAGACGGCTTATTACGGAGGAATAGTAACTGAGGAGTCTCGAGAGAGTGCAAGAAACCTTTTCGAAACTCAACAGCCAATAGCTGAAAGAGCCCAGAAGGCGATGATCGTTAAAAGATACAAGCTTGAGAAGTTAGAAGCTTTATTGAAAAAAGGAATCTATGCCAATACTCTGGATGCTGAAAGAGACCATCTATTGAAGGGCGACAAGTCTAAAGTGGACATGGTAGCCATTAAATATGAGGCTATTTCAGATTCTACAGTGACTATTTCAGATAGTCAAGCAATGAGCTATTTCAATAAGAACAAGCTAAATCCAAAATACAAGCAAAATCCTTTTAGAGAGGTACAACTAATATCTTATGATGTCCTTGCTTCTTCTCAGGATACTGTAGAAATCAAAGACAAGCTCTCAGAGCTAGTAAGCGACTTTAAAACGACTAAGGATGATAGTCTTTTTGTAATTGATGAGTCTAAAGATAGAATCTACCTAACAGAGGATTATGAGCCAGGGAGTACTGCAGGAGATACCGATTCATTACTGATGACCGCACCAGTAGGTGCAGTTGTAGGTCCTTACCAAGACGGAGGAGCTTTCAAAATCAGCAAAATAATTGACAAGAAACCGATAGTTGATAGAGTAGAAGGAAGACACATCTTCCTTGCTTCAGGTTTCCAAAGAGCAGAAAAGGATTCTGTATTAGCATTGGCAGACAGCATTAAGGGATTATTAGAAGGAGGGGCAGGTTTTTTCTGGTTTAGCTGCTAAATGGTCGACTGATGATACAACTTCTACCAAAGGAGGTTCATTAGGATGGTTGAGCATCGATGATGAAATTATTCAGGATCAAAAAGTTAAAAACACACTTAGAACTAGGCTTATTGATGCCGAAAAGAACAAGGTGTCAATAGCTGAAGTACCAGGAGGAGTGAGTATTTATGAAGCTACGAATTTTGAGTATGACGGTAAAAAATCTGTACTGGCTGTTATTTCAAAAACGATAGAGCCTTCTGAAGCTACAAAAGATGAAATTTATGAAGGAGTAAGTTCATTTGCTCTTAGTTTTTCGTCTGGAGAAGATTTATTAGTTGCTGCTGAGGAAGAAGGTTTAACTGTGACATCTCAGAAAGTAAGATCTGCTAGTAAGACCATTCCTAGTATCCCTAATTCTGGAGAGATTGTAAGGTGGGCTCGTTCGGTAGATACAGATTTAGACGATGTTTCTTCAATATTCACTATTGGGGATAAATTTATCGTAGCTACTTTGTCAAATATTCAAGATGATAAGGTTCCGTCTTTCACATCAGTGGAAGATGCCGTTAGAAAGGATGCTTTAAATCAAGCTAAGTATGAGTACATAGCTCAAATAATTAAGGCAGCTCCTGCAGATATGACTGAGATTGCTGAGGCAGTAGAAGGAACTGATCAAAAGAGTGCTACATGCACGTTTAACTCGAATAACTTAAATGGTCTTGGTAGTAACGAACCAGAAGCGGTTGGGTTAGCATTTGGAGCACCAGAAGGAACGATTACTAGACCGGTGAAGGGGAATGCAGGAGTGGTAGTGATGCAAGTTTCAGAAATAACATTAGGTGCAGAGAAGGCAAGTTATTCTGATGATCAAGCAACGCTTCAAGGAAGTTATGAAGGGAAATACGGTAGAATTAGATCTTCACTTAGTAAATAAGCTAGTGAAAGACGAAAGAAATAGATAAGCATATCTCTGTGTGTCGTCCTAAAATAGGTTGACGGTTTTATAAAGGATTAATTTAAACCAGTAAGGCTAGCCTTACTGGTTTTTTTCATGTATAAAATTAGGTGTTTGATAATTAAGACTAAGGTGTGGTATGTTTTGATTGATTCTTTGATTAGTTTTTTCAGCTCCTTTCCAGTATTACATTTGCCGATCAAGAATTCATTTTTAAGTATTCCATTGATTCTTTCTGCCAGTGCATTTTGATAACAATCGTATCCATCAGTCATCGATGGAGTCACTCCATTTGCAGCTAATGTATTTTGATAGATGGCTGAACAGTACTGGAGGCCTCTATCAGAATGATGAATAAGTGGTTGATTGGTCAACCTGTTCTTAATAGCCATTTTCATGGCTTTAACCACATTTTCTGCACTCATATCATCACTTAACTCATACCCCATAATTTTTCGACTATAAGCATCTGTAACTAGAGATAGATAATGTGTGCGTTCTCTACTTTTGATATAAGTGATATCACTGACAAAGTATTGTTCTGATCGGTGAGCTATAGCTAGATTCATTAGATTGGGGTGTTTCTTTAACCAATGTTTGGAATCGGTGGTTTTGGTGTAATTCTTCTTGGGCTTGATAAGCATCGATTCTGATCTGAGATAGTCAAATAGTGCATCTCTTCCTATTTTAATTCCAAGAGTAGCTAACTCTTCTTTGAGTAAATAATGCAATTTCCGTGTACCCAATCTGGGCATTTTCATCCTTAGATCTTGAACTAATAGCTTCACTTTTTCTAACTCTACTTCCCTTGCTAACAAACGTTTTCCTGATTGGTAAACTGCTTGTTTGGATATCCCAAACAATCGACAACAACGCGATAAACTCAATCGCTGTTTTTGCTGGATGTGATGGATTGATTGGGTTAATGCTTTTTTCTAATTGAAGTCCCGTATTGTTGATCTGAGATATCAATCATTGTGTTTAGCATCTGATTCTTCAACTTCTCCTCTGACAACTCGCGCTCTAATCGCTTGATCTTTTGGGCTGGGGTTTCTTTACTTTTTGGCATTTGAAGTCGATGGGGTTTACTCCAATCTAATGTACCATGTTTTCGCAACCAAACCAAGACAGTACTCCTACCTTGAATACCATAAGCCTTTTGAGCTTGTTTGTAGGTCATCTCGCCCTTTTCTACTTGTGAAACTACTGATAATTTAAAGCCCAAATTGTAATCGCGTTGGGTACGCTTTGATCGTAATGATTCTGATATAACCATAAATAAGTCGATTTTTTGTCAACCTATTTTAGGACGGGACACTGCTAATAAAAAAGCCCGATTTCATTTGAAATCGGGCTTTTTTATTGCTAATATTTTATGGGAGACTATCTAAGTTCGGCCCCGTAATTTTTCTCGTATGAGTTAAGTATTTTGGCCATTGTTTTTTCTATGATCTTATCATCTAAAGTTTTCGAAGAATCGCTGAGAGTATATCTTATAGCGTAACTCTTTTTACCCTTAGGCAGCTTATTTCCCTCGTAAACATCAAACAGAATTACCGATTTAAGAAGACTCCCTCCAGACTGAAGGGCGCTAGCTTCAAGAGCAGTGAACTTTATCCGATCATCTAATAAAAGACTGAGGTCTCTGGTCACTTCAGGGAACTTAGAAACTTGAGCATATGCCATTGGCTCTTTTCTGAGCTTTCGAAGCTCATCCCATTCTATAAATCCAAGGTAAACTTCTTGTTGGATACCAAAATGGGCCAACTCCTGTGGAGTAGCTTTTCTGGCAGAAGCCAATACTATTTTTTTCTTTAAAACTGTTAGAGTGTTTCCTTCTTGCTTCAGTTTGTATTTGATATTTAGTCTTTTAAGAACAGATTCAATAGAGTAAAGTACTTCCTGCATACCTGTGTTTACACTCTCATTGTTCCAAGATTCTGGAAGCCTGTTACCCGTGGAGAGTAATCCTAGCACTAATTTTTCCTTGTATCCACTTTCAGATTTTGCGTAAACATTTCCAAATTCATATAGCTTGAGATCACTTGATTTTCTGTTAATGTTGAAGATTACAGCAGACAACATATTATAGGCAAGTCCAGTTCTTAATTCTCCTAGATCTTGACTTAAAGGGTTTAGTAGTGCCACTGGCTCGCCATACTTCTCCAAAAGAGAAACCTCTGAATGTCCGGCCTTAGTTAAACTGTTACTCATCATTTCTAAATAGCCTTGACTACTTAGCATATCTGCCACTCTATTCCGTTTTGCCTCTTCATTATCTCCACCAAAATAGGAGAGTGACGCATTCAACTTCTTTGGCAATGGAATACTATTGTAGCCATAAATTCTGAGTACTTCCTCAATAACATCTGCCTCTCTGGTCACATCTACACGATATTTTGGAGCATTGCAATGCCATATATTTTCTTTCTTCTCAATCTCGAAATCTAAATCAATCAGAATTTGTTCCATTCGTTCAAAAGGAATGTCTATTCCAATGACCTTATTACACTTGAGAGGAGAGAAAGGAATAGAAATTTTTGATGTTTCACCAGGATAGAGATCTACAGCATCATCATCTATCTGACCTCCAGCAAGCTCTAATATTAGGTTTGCAGCTCTGGAAAGTACGTTTAGACATGCGTCAGGGTCGACACCTCGTTCAAAACGGAAAGAGGCGTCTGTATTCAACAAATGTCTCTTTGCTGTTTTACGCACGCTCACAGAGTTAAACGAAGCACACTCCAGGAAAATGGAGTTAGTCTTGTCACTTACGCCTGACTGCTCTCCGCCAAATACACCCGCCAAACACATTGCTGATTTTTCATTGCTGTTGGCTCCATTGGTAATCATGAGGTCGGTTTCAGACAATTGACGGTCTTTTCCATCCAAAGTGCGGAACTTGGTTCCCTCAGGTAAAGTACGAACGTGTATCTCGTTATTTTCGATAGCACTGAGGTCAAACGCATGTAAAGGATGCCCAAATTCATGTAATACATAATTAGTGATATCCACCACATTATTGATTGGTTCCAAACCAATTGTTCTTAATCTGTTCTTTAACCAATCCGGAGAAGCTCCAATTCTTAGTCCTGAGATTACTACACCAGTATATCTATCACAAAGTTCAGGAGCAGTAATCGTCACCTTGACTGGGCATGTTTTAGATACCGAGAGAGGTTTTAATGAAGGAGGGTGTAACTCAGCAGAAAGATTTTGACCTATTAGGTTTTCCATATGCTTCACACCAACTACTAAATCTCTTGCGACCCCAAAATGGCCCATAGCGTCTGTTCTATTTGGGGTCAGCCCAATTTCTATAGAAGTGTCGCCTGACATGTTTAAAAATTGTGCTGCTGGTGTTCCAGGAATTGCAGCAGGGTCTAAAACCATAATGCCATCATGACTTTTTCCAAGACCTAATTCTTCTTCTGCACAGATCATTCCTTCAGAAAGTTCGCCTCTTATTTTTCCTTTCTTAATTTTAAATGGTTCACCGCTTATAGGGTAAAGCATAGCTCCTATAGTGGAAACCAATACTTTCTGCCCAACTGCGACATTGGGCGCTCCACATACAATCTGCAAATGGTTTCCAGCTCCAATATTTACCTTAGTAAGATTAAGTCTATCCGCATTTGGATGTGCCCATTTTTCTATGATCTCACCCACGACCACTCCACGAAGACCTCCCGGAACTTCGTCTATTTCTTCCACTTTTTCTACTTCTAATCCTGTGTCTGTTAGAATCTCTGCTATCTGATTTGCTTCTAAATCAGTTTTAACATAGTCTTTGAGCCAATTGAGTGATACTTTCATAAAATACTTTTTAGAGTAAAAACAAATTTATGAAACTTAGTAGGCCAGAATGTTTTTTATAGAAGAATAAACTCAGTAATTTTACCCTAGAATTCGGGATGTAGCTTAGTCCGGTTAAAGTGCGCGTCTGGGGGGCATGACCAAGCCTTTTGCAACTAATGACCTCTCAATAAGTTATAAATTTGAATTTTTGATTTGCTAGCAATTTGCTAGCATTAATGAGAAATTTCGGGATGTGGCTCAGTTCGGTTAGAGTACCGCTCTGGGGGAGCGGGGGTCGCTGGTTCGAATCCAGTCATCCCGACAATATAACTGTTCATATGAAAGCCGCTAAAAGCGGCTTTCATATATGGATATATCAATTTCTTTCATGAAATTCCATGGGTTTTCTGGTTTAAATCATTTCTTTCTCGTTTTGATGATTTACGTCATTAAAAATGAAATTTATCAACAAGAGAAAAGTTTTATAGTACAAAATAACCTTTTAGGGAATTTTAAGGACTGGACTACCTTTTTCTAACCATAAGGGGTTGTATAAGGACTTTTCAAAAGTTATTTTTGCCCTGAAACTACTACCACCTACCACTTAGAACCTTTTAAGAAGTATTGTAAACACCCTAAACCGCATTTTGAAATGAAGTTCGGCAAATCCACAAGTGAGTTAAAGGAGCTTTATACAAGCGGAAACCGTGATGGTGAATATGTAAATCTGGCTTGATATGAAAAACTCAATCAAATATTTTGCTTTTGGAATGGTGGCTATGGCAGCCATTTTCATTTAGGGTCTCTCAGAGGGTGTCTGAAGTACCAGGACAAAACTCCGACTATACCAGATACCGTTTTTGTAAAGAGATCGTTATCAAGGAGATTGAAAAACTAAAACTGGTTTATGTTCATAGGGTTGATTCTGTTTTCAGACAAAAGATTGAAAAAGAAATAATTGGTCTTAAAATCACTCCCAGAACTGCCCAGATTCATTCGATCACACCTAAAGGAGTGCCTTTAATCTCTTTGGGTATAATTCCCCGACCCTTGGGTCGAGCTTAACTAAAGAATCCCGAGATACCTCGTATGCTTGCATCGAGGCAGTTCATTAAAAGAATATCCATTACCAGAATTCAAAACTCTTTCAATAGATCATAAGGGCGATATCGCAGTTAAACGCAAAAGACATCTGAAATTTAAAAAGGTACTTAAAACGATTGGTAAAACTGGAATTTTCGTTAGTGGGGTTTGGGTTGGCAAAAAGCTGTCCAAATAGTACTTCTGTTTTCCTTAAAATCAAATTAGGGTCTGCGCTCAGACCCTAATCCACTTAACATTAAACTAAAACTACCATTACAATGAATGCATTGTAACTATGAAAATTTGCCTTATCTCTAAAGGGCGATTACCCTTTTTAAGATTTTAGAAAGATAGCATATTTTGCTTGTAAAACCATTACTTGTTTATCACACCTCTCTAATACTACTATAACAACCATTTTCTAAAAAAAACTATTCACCTGTCTGTTTTCTCTCTGTTTTCCATAATTTTAGCACCAGAAAAATATTGAACATGGTTCGCACTCTTATAAGGGTGTGACTGAATTGTATTCATACTGTAGTTGGTTAGACAAATCCGCGAAATTTCTAACAACCATTGACACAGTAAAGAATACGCTCGAATGGGCGTGTCTTTGCTTTTGTTTTTGGTTGGGGTCTTCGCGGAACCTGTCTATCGACTTTAGTTAAAGTTCACGCCCTAGTTATTCTAGGGCATTACGTAGATTTGTAATGGCTAATAAAAATGAACATAAATGCGGTAGAGAAAATCACTTACTATACAGATGTATAGAACATATTAAAATATGGCGTAATGCTGTAATTCGTGCTAAAGAAAATTGGGAACTTTTGTACGCAACGAGGTTACAAGTAGAAACGCCTACCCTACAGGGGTGGGCTTTGCTTGTTTTGTTGCGTGGGTATCCCAATACCTCTTTGGCGGACAAGATAAAGTTCCACCCCTCTTTTTTGTTGGGGTTGGAAAAACAAAATCCAAAGCCAATGAAAAAAATTCTACTACTAGAGAGAAACCCAATATTCGCTGCACATTTATCTGAGCTACTTGAATATGACCAACTGTTTGAAGTGGTCAAAATTTGTCAGCATGGTTCTCAGGTTCTTGATTTTCTAAAAAAAAGAACGACCGAAATATTAATCATTGACCATTTACAGACCAATGGTTTAGAGATTGTTAATAGAGTGTGTCTCAAATACCCAAACATTAAAACTGTCTTGTACAGCACCTATTTGGATAAAGAAATACTAAAGCGACCAGATGATTTTGGAGTCCCTTTATTTCTTGATAAGTACCACACCTGCTCTACTACTTTTTTAAAAGCTGTTAAGACCATACTCCCATAAAAGAAAAAATGTAGGAATTTTCCTACAAGCTAATTTTCAGCCAATTACTAACTTCGTCAAAATCCAATTTATTGTAGATCAACTACTAAAAAACAACAACAAACACTAACCTCAAGAAATGTAAAGTTTCTTTTTTATCATAAAAACAAATTCAACATGAAAACCAAATTTTTACTAGTGCTGGTATGGCTATTTTCCATAACCTATAGCACTTATGCTCAAACTGCCCAAAATGCTGAATCAGCAAAACATATCAAAGCAGATTTGAATACGTACGCGTATAATCAAACAAATGTCAAACAATTAGCTAACCTAGAAAGTGATGTCATATTTGATAATGTCAGACATATAGGATTAAGTAATGGTACTGACTTCTACTCTTACTACCAACAGTTAAATGGCTATCGGGTAGAACATGGGAAACTGTCTGTTTCTGTTAAGGATGGATATATTACACGGATTGCAAACAGTTTTTTGGATAACCAGACTGATATTAGCCAGCCAACTATTTCTCAGGAAGAAGCAAACGCAACCTTGAAAGATTTGTTCATGTTTCAAGGTGAAGAGTGGATACCTGAAAATGACAGTTATTATACCAGCGAATTGCTCTATTCTCTTGGAGCATATAATCTTGAATTGATCTACCTGATTAAAGCTCAAAATCCAACTACGCAGAGTGTTGACAGGTACTATATAAGCGCCAATTGGGGTAATGTAATAAAGAAGGTTAATACAAGAGTGGATTGTGTAATTACTGCCACTGGTGAAACGGTTAATAGTGGGAATCAATCTTTCAAAACTCAATTCACTACTGAGGGGTACATTCTAAATGATTGTGATAGTGGGAATGGATCAGGGGTACATACTTATGATTCGGATTTCTCAGATACAGATTATGTCTTTAATGAATTTTACAATAACGATACCAATTGGCAGCCTAGTGAATTTGATCCTTTGACCAGCCAACAGGCGTTAGATGTTCATTGGGGTTCTGGTAAATCGCTAGATTACTTTTACGATAAGTTTGGCAGCACTCCTTTTGGTGGGGAACAAATAAAGAGCCTCATCAACTATCAAATGAATGATACCAATGCCTATTATGCTTCGGAAGAAGAAGATTACACTTTTGTTTTTGGCACATATCCAAATGCAGCGGTTACCACATTGGACGTAGTAGGACATGAAATTACACATGGAATGATGGACTATATTGATGTCATTACCCCCCGGTCTGCCTGATGTACAAGGAACATTGTCTGAAGCCTACAGTGATATATTTGGAGTGTTGATAGAATATGAGACAACAGGAAATATTGACTGGATTCTTGCTGATAATTTTATAAGTAGAAGACGGGATATGTCAAACCCAAATATATTTAATCAGCCCGATTGCTACCAAGGTCTTTATTGGCTTTATGGCAATGCAGACAATGGAGGGGTTCATGTAAATGATGGATTTATCAATTACTGGTTTTATTTATTATCTCAAACAGGAACTACTGAAGATATAAATGATAATGGAGACTTCTTTTCAGTGAATGGTCTTGGGATTAACAATGCCGAGCTTCTAATGATTCAAACTATGCTGGGAGGTGGACTGAATGGCGATTCTGACTTTTTTGATTTTAGAGATGCTGCAATAGCTACCGCAGCAGAACTTTGGCCTAATTGTAGCTCGCAATTCCAATCTGTAGTCAACGCATTTCAGGCCGTGGGATTAGGAAGTGCTTACGGTGATGAAATGGGATTAAAATGCCCTGTTTGAAACAAATATAGGAACTTGTAAAGCCACTGTAAATTGGCCTAATACTGGTTATCAAGAGTACGTTTTGTATTATAAAGAATCTGGTTCTGGCATAGTATGGGAAAGTTTTTCTACTTCTCAAAACAGTGTTGAGATTACGGGACTCACTCCGGGTGTAACCTATGAATGGTACATTAAAGCATCATGTGGCGGTGAAATTATTTTAACCAGCCAAGAAGAATATTTTAGTACACAGACTAGCTGTGAGTCAGTTAGTAATATCAATGTAGATATAATTGAATTTAGTAACGGTTTGATTACTTGGTTAGGAGACCCAAATGAGACATATACTGTAACCATTAGAGAATTGGGAAATCAAACTATAGTTACTGGTGGAACCGTTATTGGAACTTCATTCTTTTTCACAGATATGATAGAAGGAGAAGAACATGAAGTAACCATTTCAAGGTCTTGTGGCTGCTCCACAAATTCAACTGCTGTAGCGTATTTCACTCCACCTCTATGCCCATTCATTGATGTTGCTTTTGAAGTCAATCCAACTGATTGTGGTGTGGAATTTTCATGGGATACTGCTGATACGTATCCGCTATTTTGGTTGAGAAAATCTGAAAATGGAGAAGAATTAAGTGCTTTAACAGGAATTGACCTTGTTGACCATGAAAATTATCCTAATTTACCTTCAAGATTTACGTGGTATCATAGCTATGATAATTTAATAGGAACGGATTATCAAATAGGAGATGAAGTAACAATAGAACTTTCAACAAACTGCACGGGAGTTGATCAATCAGCAACAAATATTATTGTTCTCGGTACAATTACCTTTACTGTCCCTGAATTAGGGGAAGATGTAATACCCGAACCCCCAACAAATCTTTCAGTTGAGTTCGGAATAACACCTGAAGAGGGGTTTCTTACAGCATATACGTTAAGTTGGGATGCCCCAGACTTATATACTATTTTCAGACTACAAGTGTTTAATTATGAAACTAATAGTTGGGTGTTTCCGAATGTTCAATCAAACACGACTTCCCACACCATTTCAACTAATAGTTTAAGCGAATGCGTGAGATTTAGAGTTTTTGCAGAAAAAAACTCAGCTTCTTCCTGCTTTGAAAATTCTACTCCAAGCCCTTTTGCAGTTTCCGATGAATTTTGCAGACCATGTGAGACTACTATAATAGAAGTGGGTGAAACTTGTTCTTCTCCTGATGTATCGATAAATTTTCAGTATGTATTTGCAGACCAATATCAAGTTCAAATAGAAATAAATGACATTTGGCAGGATTGGAATGATGTAACCATGGATGTTCTGAACGGAGTAATTGATATACATAATTTATCAGGGACAGATCAAAATGTAAGACTAGTCACTCAGTGTGAAGGCGAAGTATCTGTAAGTAATGAAGTCGCATTTATTATAACCAACCAATGCCCGTTCCCCAACAACCTTTATTTCACGCAAACTGGTGTGAACATGGGGATAATGAATTGGAGTGCGCCAGAAATACTTACACAAAATTTCTATATCGTGCAATTTCGAGTTGTAGGTCAAACAGACTGGACTGAGTTTCTTGTGCTAGGCACTTTTGCTGAAATAGGGAATTTGGATTTCAGTAACAATGATTACGAATTTAGAGTAATGACCAATTGTGATGAATGCAGTTCTGGTGATTTTTCCTCCACCTTGGCCATTGAAAGTGGGGTGTATTGCTCAATTGATTTTGACAATGAGTTTGAAGGAGATTATAACTTTGAAAACAGTGAACCAGACATATTTTCAAATGCTGTAACACACTTTACAGGAGACTTAATTATTCCTCTGGGGGCTTCACATACACTTACAAATGCGGTACTAGTTTTCGATGAAAGCCATTCCTTGGTTATTATTGAACAAGGATCGCTTACGCTCAATAACTGTGAACTTACATCTTGCACTAATTGGCAGGGAATTAAAATAGAAGACCACCCTAATATATCCATTTCTGGTGTTGGTGAATTAGAGATAAATGGAGGAGTCATTCGTCACGCTATATCAGCAATAACAGCTTCTCCAGTTGATGAGTTCCTTCCTCAAAATCCAGAAGATTTCACAAAGAGCGAAATTAGAATATCAGATGTAGACTTCATTAATAATAGAAGAAGTGTTCTTCTATTCAACACTACAGTGCTAGATGATGGAGATGGCACTTTTATGAATCCTAGTTACACCGCTTTTGATGGCTGCTATTTCAGTGTGAATGATTTTTACGACACTCATTTTCCACAAGGAGTTCCTGGAATGAAGTTCAAAAGCCACGTCACTTTGAACCAAACAAGAAGGTTTGAATTTAAAAATTGCAGTTTTGATAATCAAAGAACCACTGCTTCCAATTGGCTTCAAATGGGAAATGCGATCACTTCATTTAATGGTAGAAATAAGATTACGCAGTGTGATTTTAAGAGGTTCAACAAAGCACTATATATAGCCGTTGAAAGTTTTCAGTATAACGGAAACTTCATAAGTGAAAACTCCATAGCTCAATGCAGAGTAGGAATACATAATCATGGAGAATGTGTTCAGCACGTTATCTGGAATAGTATTGTAATTGGTGACAACACAGGAATAAGTGCATTAGATAACTCTGGAATAGAAAGAGAAGGAATTTTTCTAGACCATTGTGGAGCATACGAGGTTCAGGAAAATACTATTAAGGATATTAATCAGAATCCTGCTACTACAATAGGGATACGAATAAGAGATGTAATTGGTGACGAAGCCATTATTAGAAAAAATACTTACTCTGACGTAGATTATGGCAATTTAAGTAACGGAGACAACAGCAACACTTCTTCAGGAGAATCCAATGCCGGGCTGCGTTTCCTGTGCAATAAACACGAAGGAGACAATCAGACAGATATTCTAATTTCTGACTTTTTAGAAACAGGAACTCCTGTCATTGGAGCAGAGCAAGGTGTGCCTACAGGAAACCCTGATGCTCCCTATTCTGATGCAGGAAATACATTTTCCAATCCACCAGCTGATCCAAATGATCCTAAACATTTTAATTATACTGGAGGAGAAACTTCCACTTTAGTTAGGTATTATGGAAATTCTTCTGATAATGCTGCTGATTTTTATTTTACAGAGAATATTGCTAAAAATGTTCAAGGGATTATTATTAATAATTGTGACACAGAAGTCCCAGAATTACAGATAAATGGGGAATATACCGAAGCGGTACTTGATGTATTCCGAGCTATCGAAGATGGAGAAGAAGCCCATGAAGATAAGAACAATAAGATTTATCTGCATTCGGTGTTAGAAGATAACGGTGATACAGACGGACTCATAGAAGACATTGATTTTACGTGGAGTGATGGCATTTGGAACTATAGAAATCGGCTACTAGCTATTTCTCCACGAGTGAGTAAAGAAGTGCTATGGAGTATATCTGACAAGCCGTATAAAATTCCTCATGCTATTGCCTTTGAAGTTTTTGTAGCTAATCCTTGGATATTAAAAGATAAAAAGTTTATGCTGCATTTAGAGAGGAAGTCCAACCCTATGCCAGAATATATGGTAACAATGCTCCATGCAGTAGCTCGCGGAGGGAGGTATAGAGACCATTTAGTAGATGACATTAGTCTAGCCCATACAAAGGAAATGGCAGCCAAGAATAAGATGATGCACTACTTGGTACAAAAAAACGGAGATTACGAGCAGGCCGCAGATTTACTGGAAAGTATTGATTGTTTGGATTGTGATTTAGTGGTGATAGACAAAGCTCTTGACGATAAGAATTATACCAAGGCTCAGGAATTAATGGATCATTTAGAAGCCAGAAAGAAATTTAAGGATGAAACTACCATTAATGAAGTAGATGCCTTTGGCATTTGGTATGACATCAAGAAGAATCTGGTGACTAACTTAAATGGTGATTGGAATGGTATTTCTCCAGCCGACCAATTGGTTCTGGAAGATTTAGCAATAAATAAATTCCAAACCATCGCTGGAATGAAAGCAAGTATGGTATTGAACATCTTCTTTGATTCAGACCATTATATTCCACCAGTATATGGTAAAAAAGGAATAGAGCTTCGTTCAGCTCAGTTAAATTCAGAATCACTATTTGGTGAAGCTAAAGTGCATGTCTATCCCAATCCTGCATCCAGCATTGTAAATGTAGAATTAGACTATAGAAACCAGATCAAACAACCAAATAAGCTAGTCATAACAAATGCTGTAGGACAAACAATTGATAGTTATGCCATTAATTATGCACTGCAACACGTATCTTTAGATTCTAGAAAATGGGCTGAAGGGCTTTATATGATTCAAATCATGAAAGGGTCAGAAGTACTTAAATCTGAAAAAGTTGAAATTACACACTAACATATTTCTAAAGGTGGGAGCATTTATGCTCCTGCTTTTATTTTGTTTAATTGGAACTTCTCAGGAGCGTTTCAATGTGCGTTTTAATAGTGAATTTCCTAACACTATTCTTACCAGTGTGATTGAAGTAGAAGATGGGTATGTTAGTACTGGATTTTTAGGAGATTCAGCTTACCCAAATGCCACCCCAATGATTTTTTCCAAATTCGATTTTGCGGGAAATCAACTTTTTCAAAACACCTATGGAGGAGAAGAATCTCTTCAAAACAGGCTTTTTAGCTCACAAAACCCTGATTTACAATTTCTAAATGATAGTGTTTTAATGCATAGCGGTATAACTTATGACGAAAATTGGGTTCGGCAAGGGTATTTAGCAAAGTTCAATATAGAAGGAGATACATTAGAAACCATACGATTTTATTCTCCAAATATCTCAGAAGGTTTTGAATTTATTGCCACAAGAAGGGCTGAACTGGCATTTGATAACAACTTTCTTGTTCTAAGCAACGTGGTTGGAGATGAGACCAATAATGATATGTCTATTCAAAAATACACTCCAGAAGGAGAATTGCTTTGGACCTATGAATATGCTACTGAACAAGACCCAGACTTTATTTATACCATTATTCCAACTGAAGATGGAGGAGGGGTTTCTATAGCTTACAATTTTGTTGAATTTGGAGTTTCAGCAAGGAATCATTTCTTTAGATATAATTCTAATGGTGATTCAGTGTGGGAATTCTTTACTAATCCAGAAGATGATTTTGGTAGTGTTTCCGATGCAATTTTGGATGAGGAATTTATTATTTGTTCAACATCTCATAGAAGATGGGAACCTGTTGACGACCATACTCCAAGAGTTTTAAAAATAGATACTTTAGGAAATATTGCATGGAAGACCAAAATTTGGAACGACGATTACGATTTAGGTCATAGGACTAGGCAATTGATTAAAAGCCATGATGGAGAGGGGTATGTGATAGGCGGTAATCATGGTACAACAGTCGTTGGAGAACCTTTTAGTAGCAGTGCTTTTCTTGCCAAGGTCAGCACAGAAGGAGAGCTGATGTGGCAGCGTAAATACAAGTATTTTGATTTAGGAAATGACCAGCATGAACTTTATGATTTAAGAGCTACTAGTGATGGTGGTTTTATTTTCTGTGGAGAAGCTAAAGGTGTGGATGAAGATAATCCAGATGTCATAGGGCCGTATCAGCAAGGGTGGCTGGTGAAAGTGGATGAGTATGGTTGTTTGGTGGAGGGTTGTCATCTATCTGACAATGTTTCTGAAATTGAAATGGAGAACAAGGAGTACTTTAAGGCTTCGCCCATTCCAGCAAGTGATTTCCTGAATATTTATCAAACGCAGCAAGTATCTCCATTAGCCATTTATGAGTTATATGACCTTCAGGGAAGGTTAATAAAAGCAATTCCTGTAGCAGATTCAGGAACTACATTGATGGTGGATATTTCTGATCTAAATTCAGGGAATTATGTATTGAGCCTGAGAGAAGGAAATCAACTGTTACAGCAACAAAAAATGATTGTTCAGTAAATTATGCAAAGAATTAGCCGGAAAAAGGTCGCTATCGCAAAAATTATTTCTAGATAATTCAAACACTAGGTTGTGTTTTTTCACTAACAGGTCAGGCAACTATTAATGAGTTGTTTACATCTTAAAGTAAATTAACTTTTACTGTTTTGAAACGATTTTATTTTATCTTTTGGTTCTGCATCTTATCAATCGAGTGCTTGTCACAAATAACACAAGGTGATGATTGTGGTATTCCACAGCCTCTGCTAATTGTTGAAGAACCTACTCATTGTGACCCTTCGGAACCAACCTGGATTTATGTGTTGTTTCCAGAGTTGTACCAATCCATAGAATGGAATGCAGAAGCTGGTGAAATAGTTTCTCAATCGTTAAATGCTGATTCAATTTTAGTATCACAAGGAATATTTGAAATCATCACAACAGATTTTAATGGTTGTATTAGCTCAGAAGTTGTATTTGTTAAACCTCCCAGCCTTTCATCAATTTTCTCTAACGGAATTTTATGCAATGCCACGGAAATATGTTGGATAGCGTCATCATCAAATATATGTCACTATTTTCTTTTATTAGAAGACAGTGAATTTGATGGGTGGGAAGGTGCTGAATTAGAAGTAGTTGACGAAGAAGGCTCTACGTTTTTTTCATTGAGTGATAGTGAATCTTATGAAATTCATAAAATTGTTGTAGGCAACCAAACTGAATTGCAATTTAGATTTCATTCAGGGAGTGACGATACTAATATTTCAATTACCATACTAGATAATGTGGGAAATCTTGCCTTTGATAGTACATTGAGTGGTTTATCTGATGAAAATATCTTAAACGAGGTTGTAAACTGTGAACATGAACCAATAATGGGGCATTGGACGTGTTCTTATCCTCAGTTTGAGTTTCAGGATTCTGGCGAAGTTGATTTTCTGAACCACGAAAATTGTCTTTTCTTAGAACCAAATTGTATTGGAGAATGTGAGGTTCGCTTTGAATCAATTTCATGTAATTTTAAATTTACTGAGACTGTGAAATTTTCAACTACTCCTAATCTTGTAGTACCAGATTATTCTATTTGCTATGGAGGAGAGGTTATATTGGAGCCTTATTTTGATCCCGAAATTTGTTACATAAATTCAAATGAAATTCCAGACACTTTTTGTGGTGGTATCCAAGATTGTTTAGCAATTCAAGAAGGAATATATCTACTTGAATTTCATAATGTATGTGGATCATCTCAGGCAGAGTCAAATGTTACAATGTCAGATACAAATGCAGGAGAAGTTTTTATAAATTTTAATGAAGACTCGCATTTTGTCTATTTAGATGACCCTGTTACCTATTCGGCCAACTTCAGTACAAATTCAACCTCGCTGGAATCATATGCTTATATAATAACCAATAGTGATAATACAATTATCTCTATTACTGCTACTGCATATGATTTCTCAAATAATACAATTGGTGTGTATTATATATGGGGAGTTGCTTATACTGGAATATTGGAAGCACTTCCAGGAGAACATATTTCTTCAGTATCTTCTGATGAATGCTATCATCTAAGTGAAAATCAGGTAATAGTATATGTAGAGAATTTCAATTCTACTGTGGAGTTGTATCAACAAACTCAAAGTTTGA
This sequence comes from Flavobacteriales bacterium, assembly GCA_965224545.1. GTDB lineage: Bacteria > Bacteroidota > Bacteroidia > Flavobacteriales_D > Sanyastnellaceae > ASP10-05a. The sequence goes on from CBDCZM010000002.1 coordinate 1,371,176, forward strand.
ATTGGAAGACAAGTCTTCATACGTTGATAATACAAAATCCATCTTCTGATGGACTTTTAAATATTTATAATTCAATAGGGCAAATTGTACATTCTAGTTTGATTTGTTCACTGGAAAACAGAATTGACTTATCTCATTTGACCCATGGAATGTACTATTGTATATTTCGATCTAAGGCTTTAACTTCAACGTTCAAACTTTACAAATAAGCTTCACTCATCAAAAAAAGCATACGTCAAAGCCTCACTGATTGCAGCCAGTGATTTCCTGAATATTTATCAAATTCATCAATTATCACCATTAGCCATTTATGAGTTATATGACCTTCAGGGAAGGTTAATCCGACATTCCCCACCCTATTTTCAAAAACGCATTAAATCGATTTTAACAAGATACTTTGCTCCAAATGTTACGAACTTGTTCAAAGTTGAAATGAAATTTTCGAGCATGAACTATTGGTTTTACTGGCGAAGCCTCATTTTTTCTGGATAGCTTTATAGCTATGGAGAAAAAATTGGCTAAAGTTCAGTGAGACCAAGAGGTTATGCGCAGTTTTTTAGTTCGACTTTGAAGAAGTTCTACATCTTAAGGTTAGGTTTTTCAGTAATTCCTAAATATTAAAGAAGTTCACCTCAAAATATTAGAGTTACTTGTTGAAAATTACAGAAAATACTACTTTTCAATTTAGGGTGGGGAATGGCGGGTTAATAAAAATAATTCCTGTAGTCGATTCAGGAACTACTTTGATGGTAGATATTACCGATCTAAGTTCTGGGAATTATGTGCTCAGCTTGAGAGAAAGAAAGAAATCACTTCAGAGCCAAAAGATTGTCTTTCAATGATGTCTCTCCATCCTAAAATGCTACTTAAAGAGGTTTTAGGTTGTAATCATCTCATTCAAATCATCAATTACCGAACTGTCAAATTCCTCTAAATAACGTTGAGTTGTTTCTAAATTTTCGTGCCCTAGTCCGTCTTTAATTTTCATTATATCCACTCCTAAATTGAGTGCTTGAGTTGCCCATGCATGACGCATGACATAGGTGGTGAAGTTCTTATCTACTCCACAGAGCTTACCAAGTTCTATGGCGGTTGTATTTACTCTTTTTCTGTAGTTTGAATATTCTCGATACTCTTCCTTTAAATTTATACAGGATTTTGGAATAAATGGAAAAATCTTATCTGTAGGAGCAAGGTCTTCACTCCAATAATAACACAGAATCTTTTTAGATTCTGTGGTGAGTTTAACCCAATACTCTTTTTTCGTTTTTCTCCTTTCATACTTAAACCGATCACCACTAAAGTCTATAGGTCTTAGATGTGCCATATCCACAATTTGCATCCCTCTGGAATTATATAAGAAAAGGAAGTAGTTTCTTACGTGCCATTCAAAACTATTTTGCTCTAATTCCAAACTCCTAAAGGTAGTGATGACATCTTTTGATACAGCTCTTTTCTTTGTCTTTACAACTTGTTTTATTGGTCTCAATTTAGGGTTTAAAACCCTGCAATTTATTGCAGCACTTTAGTACTACGAAAAAATCTATACATTGTGCCCTGTGAGCAGAAAATCACGAAAAGGGTCACATACAGTAAGTCGATTAACGTGTCATATAGTCTGGGCTACTAAATATCGATATAAAGTATTGAGAGGTGATATTCAAATACGATGTAGAGAATTGCATACACAGGTTTGTGAAGCAGAGGATATTGAAATTCTAAAAGGAGTTATAAGTTCAGATCATGTGCACATGCATATTGAATATGCTCCAAAAGAGAATGTAAGTTCAATAGTTAAACTTTTGAAAGGTCGTAGTTCGAGAAAATTACAACTTGAATATCCAAAATTAAAAGAGCGTTATTGGGGTCGTCATTTTTGGGCAAGCGGCTATGGAGTTTGGAGTTCAGGAAATATTACAGATAAAATGGTAGATGATTATCTAGAGCATCATCGAAGGAAAGATGATTCAGATGAGAATAATTTCATACTTGAGTGATTAAGAGAAGGACTTTCAGTCCTGGAGAGATTAAACCCCTGCACTTTCAGTGCAGGGTGGTTTAGTTGAAATCCTTTAAATGGATAGTCCCCTTCTGTTAGTGAATTGGTTGTATCTTTAATAGCCTTATTAAATACAGCTCTAAGAGTTTTGAGATAACGAACAACACCATTTTTGACACCTCTTTTAAAGCAAGATTCTCTAAAATCTTCCAGAAAAGCGGTGTCAATCTTATTCATGTAGATGTCACTCTTATTAATTTCTTTCAAATACCTTCTGATGGAATATTGATCTCCACTGTACTGTTCTGCGGTTCCATGTTTATCATTTTCTTTCAGATCAGTGATTATCTTATTCCAATACTCCAAGAGCTTAGGACTTCTGCTTCTTAATGATTTGTTAGACTTACCATTAATGGCACGGATAACCAATACCTTTAAGTCATTTGCATCTAATCTATGTAATTCATGTTCATGTTCAATGATAATTCTTTTTGCCTTAGCCAGTTTTTCAAGCATAGACGTATTATGTCTAGTTGAATTTTCTAGCAGCGGTTTTAAAGGGTTTGTTTCTGTATTCCAGTCTTCTTTTTTAATTGAGATATCCATAGGAATATCGGCAGAAATTCTTTGATGAACAATTCTTAATTTGATAGGATAAGTTCCATCAGATTTTGCCCTTCTTGTATCTAATTTTAGTCTAGCTGTTGCCATAATTATATTGTATTACAAAGCTCATACTTTATTGACTTAACATCAAAAAATTTGCTAGCAATTTGCTAGCAAATGACAGTTTTTAATGGTTTTTGAAAGTCTCTAATGATTTTTTAATAAACCATATTCCTATGTATATCAGTATTCTTAGAAACTTTTAGAGCTTTTTAGAGACCAAATTTAATACGTCTGGGGGGCGCGAGATCGTTGGTTCGAATCCAATCATCCCGACTTATTTTTTTCTTGGTAGAACCAAGAGTTTCAAAATTTGAGCACTAAAAGAGTGTCTATTTCAAAGATGCACTTGGACGTTCTCGTAGAGTCGTCTCGTCAAAAATAATTTTGATGATGAAATTCGATTCTACAGCCTCACCAGTATTTAAAGCGGGATTCCACTGAGGCATATGTTGTAGCATTTTCTCTGCCTCTTGTGTAAACGCATAGGAAGTACTCGATAATACTTCATGACCAGTTACTGTCCCAGTCTCATCGATGAGTAGGCTCATGTGTACACGCCCTTGAGTAAGATCCAATAGTGTTGCTTGGTATGGGAACATCAAGTGATCTTGAAGAAAATCTGATAAATCTGTCTCTATCTTCTTAAAGCTAGCGAGACAAGTAGGCAGATCAGATTTTTCAATCAATTCATGTTTTGATGCATAATACCTGTCCAATCTTTTTTCTCCAAACAATGTAAACCTTTTCCAGACTCCCACTCGCTTCCCTTTCTCGTATTGTCCTTCAGATTCTATTTTACCGTTTCTATGAAAGTAAGCACAATCACCATGGAGAGTAGTTAATTCTATATCTAAGTAATGACCTTTCATTTGAGGCTGATCAGTCAAATAAAACACTTCTGCGTAGAATAAATTTTCTTGATTGACAGACACGGTCCTGTAGTACTTTGCCCCTGACATATTAGGCACAGGTTTAAAGTGCTCGTCCAAGAAAGTTTTGTCTTCTTCTCGCGAGAAAGTATGTAGGGAGAGGAGTATAAGTAGCAAGGTTAGTACCCGTTTCATCGTATATTAGCGTTCTATAGGTTAGACTAGGGGTGTTACAAAAGTAAGGAATTCCTTAAACTTTCTATTTGAGACGATTAATAAAGAGAAATGTCACACAGAATAAACTAATTAATGGACTATCAGTTTGAATCAGAGTGGAGAAATCTTATCCAGAAATTAGAATCAGATTTTGAAATGGACTTGGATTTACAGGCTGTACTCTTTTTAGTAGGTGTACAAGAACTTGGACAAGGCTATAAAAAGTTTAAGAAGCACGAAAAAATGGATCTGATGCATATAGCCATATGTCGATTACTAGAACCATATGGATACTATGTTTATAGCGGAAAAGACAATGATGGATGGCCTCATTATGATAAAAATTCTGACATACCAGAATTATTACCTATCGATCAGGAAAAACTAATTAAAACGGCGGTTCTTGAATACTTCGCAACAGAAGTATGGAATGAATCATAACGAAACTATTCCACAACAACAGTTTCAGACGTAGTTTTCTGCTCTTCAATTTTAATGATACCGCTTCCTAAGAGAGTTCCTTTCTCTACATCAATATCTAAAACGGCAAACCCACTTTGTCCTGCCTCATAAAAGTCTGAGAAATTAAAAGATGCAATTCCACTTCCATTTGTCACTTTAGTAGTATCGAATCGAGGGTTGTTATTTCCTTCAAAGTGCAACCTAACAGCTGCTCCAGGCACTGGAGTTCCTGCCTCATTGCGAACGGTTACCGAAGCAATTGTTTCTTCAACCTTAAAACAAGATTGTAATGCAATACCACAAAAGATAGAGAATAGTACAAGATATCTTTTCTTAAACATTGTTTCGCTTTTTATTATGTACTCATTAAACGCACAATTTGTTGCTTCTAAGATTAAAAAAGACAATGAATCATTAAATTCGCGCTGTAACAAAAAACGCAAGTTAATCAAATATTTTAACCATGAGATCCTTCTTATTTCTGATATTTTGTTTTTGCACATTGGTTTTAACCAATTGCAACGAGGAATCAAAAGCCGCTACAAAAGAACATAAACTCCCTGCTAAGAAGGAACGTCCTAAGGCACCTGAAGTGAAACCCGTCGAAAGAGAAGAGATTAAAATGTCTTCTTACGTACAAATTACTACAGATTTTGGGGAGATAGAAATAGGTCTTTATGATAATACACCAGGTCACAGAGACAATTTTTTAAAATTGGCTAACGAAGGATTCTATAATGATTTGCTGTTTCACAGAGTGATTCCAGGTTTTATGATTCAAGGAGGAGATCCTAAATCAAAAGAGGCATCTTCAAGTACACCTCTTGGAAGTGGAGACCCAGGATATACTATACCTGCTGAATTTAACCCGAGTTTAATCCATAAAAAAGGAGCACTTTCTGCGGCAAGGAACAATAATCCTCAAAAAGAATCCTCGGGTTCTCAGTTTTATCTCGTTCAGGGGAAAAAATTTACAGACGAAGAAATAAACAGTCATGAAACAGGTGTAAATAGAAACATGCCTGGATTTACATATAGTGCAGAGCAAAGAGAAATATACAAGACTATAGGTGGAACTCCATTTTTAGATATGAGTTATACAGTATATGGAGAAGTAACAAAAGGGTTGGATGTAATTGACAAAATAGCAGCAGTAAAGACTGCTCCAGGAGATAGACCTGTTACTGATGTGAAAATGAATGTAAGCGTAATCAAGAAATGAGATATATAGGAATTTTAGTTGTATTTGCAGCCTTTGTTGTTGGGTGTGGGAATAAAAGAGAAACAATGTCCACACAGGAAGAAGTGGTCGGAATTGAGGAGACAGAAGATGTTGACCAAGTTCTTACTGGAAAAAAAGTGCTTCTAACTACTGACTCAGGAGAGATTACTCTACTTCTCTATGACAAAACACCACTTCATCAAGAGAATTTTTTAAAGCTTGTAAAAGAGGATTTTTATGAGGAATTACTTTTCCATAGGATAATTAAGGGGTTTATGGTTCAAGGAGGGGATCCAAAGTCAAGGGGAGCAGACTCATTTGCAAGGTTAGGGTCTGGAGGTCCGGGATACACTATTCCTGCAGAATTTTATCCTGAGTTAATACATAAAAGGGGAGCTTTGGCAGCTGCTCGTACAGGCGGACCAAGTAATCCGAAGAAAGAATCTTCTGGATCTCAGTATTATATTGTTCAAGGGAAAGCATACTCAGATGATCAATTGAATAGTATGGAACAAAGAGTTCAACAAAATAGGCCTGGTTTTACTTATACACCAGCTCAGAGAGAGATTTATAGAACAATAGGAGGGACTCCGTTCCTTGATATGGATTATACGGTTTATGGAGAAGTGATTGAAGGATTGGATGTTGTAGATAGAATAGCTTTGGCTAGAACAGCTCCTGGAGATAGGCCAGTAAAGGACATAAAGATGTCTATGAAACTGTTAAAGAAATAGATATGATCGAAGAGTTAGAACGATTAAAACAAGAAGTAGCAGAATTTTCAGCAAAATCTGCAGAAGAACTAGAACAGTTTAGAATCAAATACTTAGGGAGAAAAGGTGTCTTCAAGGAATTATCTAGCAAGTTCAGAGAAGTTGCAAATGAGCAAAAAAAAGAAGTAGGAATTCGTCTTAATGAGCTAAGAAATCAAGTAAAGAAGACACTGGATGACTTTACCGATTCCACTGTTGGAGAAAAAACAAATGATGATGCTGAAGATTTCACGCGCTCTGCTGGAGGTTTTGAGCTTGGAAGCAGGCATCCAGTTTCAATTATAAGAAAAGAGATTCTAGATATTTTCAGCCGAATAGGTTTCACTATTTCAGAAGGACCAGAAGTGGAAGACGATTGGCATGTGTTCGAAGCGCTCAATTTCCCACCTGAGCATCCAGCCAGAGATATGCAGGACACTTTTTTTATAGAAAAGGATCCGGACATGATGCTAAGAACACATACCAGTAGTGTTCAGTCGAGGGTAATGAAATCAACAACACCACCCATTCGAACCGTTTCTCCTGGTAGAGTATTTAGAAATGAGGCCATTAGTGCAAGATCCCATTGCATTTTTCATCAGATAGAAGGATTGTATATTGATAAGGATGTATCATTTGCTGATTTGAAGCAGACGCTTCTCTACTTTACTAAAGAGTTTTTTGGTAAGACAGAAATACGTCTAAGACCGTCATACTTTCCTTTCACGGAACCTAGCGCTGAAATGGATGTATACTGGGGATTGGAGACAGAAACCGATTACAGAATAACAAAGGGAACAGGATGGCTTGAGATTTTAGGTTGTGGAATGGTAGATCCTAACGTACTTACAAATTGTGGTATTGATCCTAATGAGTATACGGGTTTTGCTTTTGGAATGGGAATTGAAAGAATTGCCATGCTACGATACCAAATCGATGATATCAGAGTCCTTTTTGAAAACGATGTAAAGGTACTCAAACAGTTCAGAGGTGTTTAAGAAAGGTTAGGTAGCTTAAACAGAAGTTTTGAGCCTTTGTTTTCTTCACTCTCTAATGTGATCTTTCCTCTTATCTTATCTGAGGCTATTTTCACTAAATAAAGTCCCAATCCAGCACCCTTGGATTTGTGCGTGCCTTTTACAAACATCTCAAAGACGGAATCTTTTACTTTTTCGGCAATTCCTTGACCATTATCCTCGACACAAACAGAGGCACCAGTGCTATCTGTAGTGATGGATATTTTGCAAAAATCTGAAGATGAGCCTAATCGATACTGAGCTGAATTAAGAATCGTTTTATTTAAGATTACCTTGATCAGATTCGGGTCACTAAAGAATGGAGCCTTCTCTCTAATGTTCCAGGATAGATTGATTCCAGAGAGCTCTCCATCTTGAACTACGGAATTTAATTCGCTTTTAAGATGAGAAAAATCAACTTGTTCTATCTTCACCTCCACTTTTTTGTAATCGACAGCTCGTGAAAGATTAAGAAGAATTTCATCCATCTGATTGGCACAATTCTCTATTAGGGTGATGTACTTGGTACTTTGATCAAAGTTTTCTTCACTTTTAAGTAATGTGATCAAACTTTTGATACTGGTCAATGGATTTCTTAAATCATGAGATGATTTATAAATGTATGTGTTGAGCTCTGAATTTAGTAACCTCAACTCTTTAGTTCTTTTGTAAACCTTCCACTCTAGAATCCTTCTAATATTCTTGTTTTTTTTTCTTTGAAAAATGAATGCGACAAGTAAAATGATAAACGCAACTGCGAATCCAATAAGGTAGGGTAGAGAGGTATATTGGATCAGTGGGCCTTTAGTAGTAATAATTCTATCCATAGAAGCCTTTGAATCCTTAGTTAATGGTATGACAGATTGCTGGTTAGGTGAATTTTCTAACCTTCTGATTTTTGCATAAAGAAGACTTTTTCCAATGCTATCTGAGAGTGCCAAATAGTGATGTGCCTTTTCCCACTCACCACGTTCTTTGTAGAAATCCGCAATGATCTTAGACGAAGAGATTATTACATCACCATCTTCCATTGTGATCGCCAGATTGTTGGCTTGATGTAATGTTAAGATAGCATCTGTTTCTCTGTTGCCCAATTTATATAATTCACTTAATCTGATAAGTGCATAATACTTATCACGACTATGCTCATTGCTGAGGTTGTTAACAGCTTGTTCTTGAGTTAGAAGAGCATCCCTATTGCGATTTAGCAATGTGTAGGTATTGGATAGCTGTTGAAGATACTGCGTTGCTTTGTGATTGGAGTTGGAAGAAAAGCTAATCTCAATCAACCTTTGTTGCAGGTCAATTTTCTCATTGTAGCGTTTTTCAAATTCATAGATGCCAGCCAAAGACTCTAAAATTTTGAGTTGTTCCTTAACATCATTTGATTGCTCGAACCCATTGAGCGCTAGTTTAAGATAATGCTCCGCTTCTGTAAATTCACCACCTTCATATGCGATTGTTCCGATTTTCTGTGCAATCTCAATAGCGGCATATGTTTTTCCTAGTTCGAGGTAAATTTCATGTGCTTGTTTCAGATGCCTTATGGCTGCTGAATAATTTTCTTCCCTTCTCTCAATGTCTGCACTTTTGATCAGTGTAATTGCCTTTAGATCTAGGCTGTTAAGACCATCAAATAGGATGTAAGCCTCGGTGAGGTAGTTTCTAGCTAAGTCATAACTTCTTTCTTTACTATAAATTTCGCTTGTGCTTAGATAGGCTTCTCCAAGGATAGAAGGAAATGAACTTGCGGATTCATTCTCTGAAATCTTTTTTAGCTCTAAGAGAGCTTCCACGTCTTTTTCTTCCTTTCTTAAAAGTTCAGATTTAAGCAGAATGGCCTTAAAGTAGACATCATCCATCTCTGTTGAGTGCTTAATCAGAGAGTCAAGGAAATAAAATTGGTCGCGAAGATTATCTCTGCCATCTAATTGGTTACGAATATCCTTATCCAATCCAAATAGAGCCGGATTTAGTAATAGCGACATCGCTAAAACTATCAAAATTTTGTATGTACAGTTAGGCTTGAATAGCATTGGTCCGTGATATGCTACGGATTCATAAAGAAAGTCAATACTATCTTACCCCTGATCCTCCTCTCTTGAGGTTTCTAACATTAAGAATTTAGTTATTTCAATGAGACCAATCAAATTGGTTGAGATTCTCTAAACAAGAAACTAAAAGTAAGATCGATCCTATAACATCATCTTTATGAACCATTTCTATCACTTGATGAATATTTCTTGTAGGAATGGAGATCGCTCCAGCGATAGATCCTCCTGCAGTCATTTGTTGCAATGCTGAAGTATCAGTCCCTCCTGCAGTCAAAATCTCATGTTGCCAAGTAATCTTTTTTTCATCAGCAATTTGCTTCATGAATGCGACCATTCTATAGTCACAAACCGTCCTTGAATCCATGATTTTTATGGCTGTTCCTTTACCTAATTCAGTGATTTTATTATGAGCAGCAGACCCGGGTGTGTCAAAGGCTATGGTAGTATCTAAGCAAATACCAAAGTCAGGTTGAATTGCTTGTGTAGCCACGTTGGCACCTCTTACCCCAATTTCTTCCTGTACAGTAAATACGGCATACAAGTCATATGGAAGTTTTTTTACCTTTTTCAGTGTTTCAATAAGTATATAGACTGAAATTCTATTATCAAGCGATTTGCAGTTGATGCATTCTCCCATTTCAATGAGCTCTCGCTCTCTGGTAATAGAATCTCCAACAGAAATATGCTTTTTTACTTCTTTAGCAGGAAGACCGAGATCTACATAAAAATCAGAAATTTTGGCCGGTTTATTTCTATCCTCTGGAGACATAATATGTATGGGTTTTGCTCCCATTACGCCTATAATGTCTTTTTTGCCATGCACAATCACCCTCTGAGCTGTCAACGTTTTAGGGTCAAAACCTCCAAGCGTATGGAACTTTAAGAAACCTTCATCCGTGATGTGAGTGACTATAAAACCAATTTCATCCATATGCGCTGCCACCATTACTTTTTCACGAGAATTCCCTCTTTTTATGACAGTGACGTTTCCCATATTATCTATAGAAATTTCATCTGCCAAAGGCTTCACCTTAGAAAGAATAAAGTCTCGAATTGGTTTTTCAAACCCAGGTGCACCAGGAGTTTTACAAATATCATTGAGGAGCTTAATGTCTAGCTTTTTCATGTTTTATTCATTATATATTACATCCATGACAACATCACCTACCGCCTGAAGTGTTTCGGCGGATATGACGTCCATATTGTCTTGATGAGTGTGGTGGAATTTTCCATAAGCAAAACCCATTTGATGAATGTGAAATTCTACTAAACAAGCAGATGGAATTTTTCTGATTTCATTGACGTATTTGTGATCATCAATCGTCTCTTGTGTTCGCCTTTCAACAAATAAATCAGAATATCCTAGACGTCCCGCTGATTTAAACAGTTTGTCTAAGATGTGGGGGGCATAAACAGCCGAGGTTCCTTCATAGGGAAAGGAAGCATTTTTTCCTCCAACCATATCCAGTAATATTCCATAAGATGCTTTATAATTTGGATGATGTGGATTCCTACTCCAATACTGACTCCCAAGACACCAATCGTTTTTCTTCTTACTAATTCTGTTTGCCGGAGCTCCATAATCTTCAGAATCGAATAACATGATGTCGATTCCATAATTTGTAGGATAATCGTGTAAAATTCTAGCTATTTCCAAAAGAACCCCGACACCACTACCTCCATCATTTGCTCCGAGAATAGGTTCATTCAGACGAACTGTGTCTTTATCTGCAAATGGGCGTGTGTCCCAGTGAGCATACAGCATAATGCGCTTCTTTTTTTCTGGCTGAAACTCCGCAATGATATTTCTCATGTTCAGCTTAGTTCCGTCAAAAGCAGTCACCACCGCTGTTTGTGGGATTACATTTGCACCAAAAGACTCGAGTTTAGAAACTAGCCAATCACCGCATTTTTCTGCAGATTCTGAGTTTGGATTTCTAGGTCCAAAATCTACTTGCTTTTGAACATAAGCATATGCAGAATCAGCATTGAAGTCTGGTGCTTTTATATGTTCTTTTTTTGTTTTGGAAGTATCCTTTTTCTTTCTAGGTTGTGGTTTATCTTGAAATACAGAAAAGACAAGAAAAAACACAAGCAGAACTACTGCTAAAACGGCGACTATCTTAAAAATTGGTTTATTCCTCATGGCTCCAAGTACTACCTTCTTTTGAATCGTTAATTTTAATATTAAGAGCGGCTAACTGATCCCTGATTTTATCAGAGACAGCCCAATTTTTATCTTCTCTTGATTGTTTTCTAATGTCTATCACGAGTTCCATAACACCATCTAAAACAGCGTGATCGTTTGAGGATGTTTCGTTTGAGAATCCCAGTACATCATAAGTAAATTCAGTCATGGTGCGTTGCAACATCTCTAATTGATCCAAAGAGATTTTTACTGAACCATCATGTATGGAGTTGATCAGCTTAACTCCTTCAAATAAATGCGAGATAAGAATAGGGGTGTTGAAATCGTCATTCATCGCAGCGAAGCACTTCGCTCTGATATCGCCTGCATCGGCAGTACCATCGTTAGAGACGGAAAGACTTGCCATTGTTTTTAACGCAGTGCTTAATTTTTTAAATCCTTTTTCAGCAGCTTGTAAGGCTTCATTTGAGAAGTCCAATGTGCTGGCATAATGACACTGGAGCATGAAAAATCTCACAGTCATCGGGCTGTACCCTTTCTCTAATAACTTGTGACTTCCAGATACTAATTCTTCAGGTGTAAAACCATTTCCTTCGGATTTGGCCATTTTTCTCCCATTCACAGTCAGCATATTCCCATGAATCCAGTAATTCACTGGAGATTTTCCATTGGCACCTACATTTTGGGCGATCTCGCATTCATGATGAGGAAATTTTAAGTCCATTCCACCCCCATGTATATCAAAAGTTTCTCCCAAATACTTAGTGCTCATCACTGAGCATTCTAAGTGCCAGCCGGGAAAACCTTCGCTCCAAGGTGACTTCCACCTCATCAGATGATGTGGGTCTGCCTTTTTCCAAAGTGCAAAGTCCAAGGCGTCTCTCTTTTCGGATTGCCCATCTAGCTCTCTAGTGTTTGAAATTAAATCTTCGATTTTTCTCCCTGAAAGAGCACCATAGTCATTAGTATCATTGTACTTCTTCACGTTGAAATAGACCGATCCGTTTGCTTCGTACGCAAATCCATTGTCAATAATATCTTGAATCATTTCTATCTGTTCCATGATATGACCAGTAGCTGTAGGTTCAATGGAAGGATCTTGAATGTTAAAAAGCTTCATTACGTCATGGAAACCATTGGTATACTTTTGAACTACTTCCATGGGTTCAATATTATCCAATTTCGCTTTTTTGGCTATTTTATCCTCTCCTTCATCACCATCACCAACTAGATGTCCCACATCAGTAATGTTTCTGACATATCTCACCTTATATCCCAAAAATTGAAGATGTCTGTAAACAATGTCGAATGAAAGAAATGTTCTAACATTTCCTAAATGCACATCACTATAAACTGTTGGTCCACAGACGTACATGCCCACATGTGGAGCTGCAATAGGCTTGAAAAGTTCTTTTTTTCTTGTTAAACTATTTTGGATGTAAAGCTGATTTTCCATATTGCAAAGAAAGTGAAAATTGTTACGCTAAGAAGACGGTTTTTTTGTTCTTAACAAGGAGGTTTATGAGTGGGTAAAACATAGAACTTGTTCAAAGTCGAACTAAAAAACTGCGCATAACCTCTTGGTCTCACTGAACTTTAGCCAATTTTTTCTCCATAGTTATACTTCGACAAGCTCAGCAGAACTAAAGCTATCCAGAAAAAATGAGGCTTCGCCAGTAAAACCAATAGTTCATGCTCGAAAATTTCATTTCAACTTTGAACAAGTTCATAAAAAAACCATCTTGTAAAAGATGGCTAGAATTTCTTATTTCTCAACTGTGAAAATGGTCACTCTTTGTCTAAGAGTCCATGTCCAATGAACTTACCATTTCTGTAGATGTCTACCCTCAACAGAATCCCGTTTTTGTTGTATTTATACCATTTTCCATTCCAGAGCCTTCCGTCTTTGAAAGTTCCAGATTGAGATATGTTTTTATTTTGATCATATAGAATATTATGACCGTTTGGTTGAAAGTGGAATGCAGAATTAGTGTCCCCCTCATTGGGTTTGGTAGGCGTAGAGATGACGTCTGAGTCTTTTTCAACTTCAGCAGGCTGTGGCACGAACTCTTCCTTCAGGGAGTCATGGTTTTTAGTAGACCCCTGTACCAACTCACCTTTTTCGAATATCTTTTCTTCGGAAAGATCACCAGACTCATTGTATCGTTTCATAACTCCAACTTCTTTACCATTGGATAGCGTCACGTCAAGAGCAAGTTCGCCATTTTCATGATAATATAGCTGTTGTCCGTCTCTTTTTCCAGAATCTACAAACTCAAAACGTTGATGAGGATTTCCATTGACGTAATTTCTAATAAAAGAACCAGTATTTTTATTTCGCTGCCAATTTCCTTGCTCTTCAACAATACCGTTTTCGTAGTACAATGTATAAGATCCGATTGGTTTGTTTTGCTCAAATGAGATTTCACTTCTAAGAATTCCTGAAGGATAGTATTTCTTCCAAACTCCATTTTTAAGATCGTCAACGTATTTCCCCTCTTCCACAATATCTGTGGAATCAAAGGCAGGTTCATTTACCATTGCCCCTGTGATTACCCAATATCCTTGGCGAAGTCCTGCTTCGTCAATGAAGTTTTTGCTTAATTCTGAGTAAACGTATAGAGAACTAGCTATTACTGTAATAGCTACAAAAGCAATGTGAATATGTTTATTAACGAATATGCTTTTCATTTCGGAAGGCTGTTACTTCTTCTACGTGGAAAAGCTTAATTAGTTTCGATAGCTAATTTTTTAAATCCCATCAAGATATCCTTCACCAAATCAGCGAAAGTAAATTTAGAATTCCAACCCCAATCCAGTTTGGCTTGTGAGTCGTCCAAGGAGTTAGGCCACGATTCTGCAATTTTTTGACGAAAATCAACTTCGTATCCAAGTTTAAATTCTGGATGCGAAAATTTGATTTGGGATTCCAATTGTATGGGTGTAAAAGACAGACTTGCTACATTATAAGAGGTTCTGACTGTAAGTCGTTCTGAGTCAGCACTCATTAATGACATAATCGCCTCCACGGCGTCCTCCATATGCATCATTGGAAGCTCGCAATCTGAACTGAGAAATGAGTTGTAGTTTTTTCGCTCTGAAGCATTTTTTAGAGCCCACAAGGCATAATCTGTAGTGCCTCCTCCTGGATCAGCTTTATAGCCAAGAAGCCCAGGAAATCTCAGGCTTCTCACATCTACATTGTGTTTTTCGAAATAGTAGTTACACCATTTTTCTCCAGCTAATTTGGATATCCCGTACACTGTGTTTGGGTTCATCAATGTATTCTGTGGAGTATTATTTTTAGGTGAGTCTGGGCCGAATACAGCGATACTACTTGGCCAGAATATCTTTTGGATTAATCCATCTTTCGCTAAATCCAGTATGTTTAGAAGGCTTTGCATATTCAAGTGCCAAGAAAATTCTGGATTTTTCTCAGCCACAGCGGATAGCGTTGCTGCCAAATGATAAACCTCAGTTATCTGGTTATCAATTATGACATCTCTTAGCTGTTCCTTATTGAGGACGTCAAGTTCAATCGTTTGAATATGAATGAGTAAAGGGTTCGAAATAGGACGAATATCAGCAGCGATCACGTTCTCATTACTCAGTTCTTTTGCCAGCCTAATACTTAATTCTGTGCCTATCTGTCCTGCAGATCCTATAATTAATGCTCTTCTCAAGTCTACGAAATTTGGGAGGGACAAAAATATATAAATGCTTGTATAATTGGTTGAGGCAGGAAGTAAGATTTACATATTGTCAAAGGATGTTAAATACTTCTATCAAAATAGAATTTGAGTGAGTGCAATTTCTGTATAATTTAGGCGCAGTTCATTATGAGTAGAGACACTAATAATATGTTAACCAGAGCAGAATTTAAAGCCCTTTTCGATGAGTATTTCCAATCGATCAGGAGTTTTGTGTACTATAAAGTCGGCAATATGGGACTAGCGGAAGATTTAACTCAGGATGCATTCATAAAATTGTGGGAGAATAGAGCTGGGGTGAAGAAGGAAACTGTTAAGAGTTACCTCTATACTATCGCAAATAATATCACGATCAATCAGCTAAAAAGGAATCAGTTACGGTATAAATTTGAAAATCAGATTGTTGTTTTTTCTGAAAAGGAAAATCCAGAATTCAAATTGATGGAAAAGGAATATGAGGATAAGTTGAACAAGGTGATAGCGGAGATTCCAGAAGGAAGCAGAGAAGTCTTTTTAATGAACAGGATTGAAGGGTTAAAGTACAGAGAGATAGCAGAACGATTGAATTTGAGCGTAAAAGCTATTGAAAAGAGAATGAGTAAAGCGATACATATAATCAACGAAAAATTGGGGGTAAAACTCTGAGAAGCCTTATCTTGCAGGATATGTGGCGAATTTTGCTTTTGGTTATTTCCTTGTTGTCGGTTTCAAGTGTCTGGTCTCAAACTGGTCGCCAAAAGATTATTTCTATTGAATTTAATGATGAGTCTCTCATACGAGCTATTAAGAAGACCAGGAATAAGAGTGGTTTTAGATTAGCCTACACCTCGTCAGATTTAAAACCATATAGGGTTAGTGGCAGATTCGAAAACAAAAGTATTCAAGTCATTTTAGGGATAATTCTACCCGAGAGTCTCAATTTTAGTATAATTGATGATCTCATCATCATTTATAAAACTCAAAAAATTAATCCTGCAAATAAAAATCCTAGAGATTTTAATTTTCGGCTAACAGGAAAAGTGAAAGATTTTTTTAGCAATGAAGCGCTTCCATACGCCACGTTGGAGGTGGTTAGCAGTGGATTTATAAGTCAGAGTAACCAAGAGGGTGAATTCCAAATTGAAAAATTCCCATCAGAT
This sequence comes from Flavobacteriales bacterium, assembly GCA_965224545.1. Classification (GTDB taxonomy): domain Bacteria; phylum Bacteroidota; class Bacteroidia; order Flavobacteriales_D; family Sanyastnellaceae; genus ASP10-05a. Next base: position 1,387,433 of record CBDCZM010000002.1, read on the forward strand.
ACCTCCTCATTAAGAATTAGTTATGTCGGATACAGGGACAAGATAATTCGCCCAAGTCAATTAAATGGATTTCCGTCTATCCACGTGGGTTTGAAACCAGAAACAACCATTATTGACGGCGCAGTTATTGAATCCTATGAATCGACTCCCATACTAAGTAAAAAAGAGATTTCTTCATTTTCAGTAAACGTCCTTCAAATTCCTCAAGTGACAAATTTGGGAGAAACTGACGCTTTAGCTTTGGTAAAAGAACTCCCCGGTTTTGATTCGAGCACGGAGAATAACTTAGGCCTTGGTACAAGGGGGCTTCGAGCAGATGAAAACCTCTACTACTTAGATGGTTTCACGGTATTTAATCCAGATCATTTTTTTGGTTTATTCAGTTCGTTAAATTCGTTAAGCGTTAAGAATATAAGGGTGCTTAAAGGGGCTTATGATGCTTCTTATGGAGGTAGGGGTTCTTCCGTTTTTGACATTACATCTTATGATGGAAGTGAATTGAGACTCGGAGGAAAAATAAAAACAGGACTCCTCAGTTCATCTTTTAGACTTGATGGCCCTTTAGTCAGAAATAAGCTGAAGTTTTCTATTACTGGTAGAAAGTCGCATGTAAGTGTGTTGAATACAAAATTGTACCGATCTCTGTTTAATTCGATTTACAATTCAAATGTGTCCTTCGCTGGAAGTGAAGGACAATTAGATGCTTTTTCAACTGACATCGACCCTGTTGTTGATTTTACTGATGTCCAAGGAAAATTATCTTACAGCTTAAACGATAGAAACTCATTGGCATTTAGTGGGTTTTATAGCCAAGATTTCTCCAAACAGTTCATCTCAGATACACTGGTAAATGGAGCATTCATTTCAAATTATAATAATGCTTATGAATGGTTTAATTATGGCGGTTCGGTGATTTTTAAAAGTATAGTTTCAGGTCGTCTAAGCAGCAAACAGCAAGTCTCCTATTCTAATTTTTCTTCTGCCAATAACACTTTACAGACTGTGGTGGATGACCTTTCATTAACTCCGAATCAAGAGCTTCAAAGCAGTTTTTCAGGTTTGGTGACTGAGTTGACTATAAAATCGAAATGGGACTATATTTATTCAGATAGCTTGAGGCTAGCTGCTGGTGCAGAGTTGAGCACAAATCAAGTGGATTCTAAGGAAAGTTCTTTTTCTATTTCAACTTTTGAAGAATACCAACAAAAATCTTTCCTAAATTATTTCGGTCAAGTTAATGTAAATAGGGTTAGATGGCGCCTGCAATTGGGCCTAAGAGCGATTAATGATTTAACTGATGAAGACTTTTTTGTAGAGCCGAGAGTACACTTTAGTTATAATCTTAATTCGAATATTGCTTTAAAAGGGGGATTTGGAAGGCACCACCAATTTTTAAGGAAAACACAAAGTTTAAACTTCTTCAGGGGTTCGGTGGATCAGTGGAGGTTAGCTGGAGATGCTACAATTCCTGTTAGTAAGGTAAATCATAGTATTCTTGGTATCAATATTAAAAAGGGCAAAGCACAATTTGATACTGAGTTTTTTAGGCTCGAACAAAAAGGAGCTTTTGAGAATTTGACAGAGTTACTTTCTCAGGCAAATCAAAATAAGCCCAATGTAGTATTTGGTGATCTACTCACTTTTGGAGTTGAGCTTACTGGACAACTTAATGTTAAAAGAAACAATTTTTCGCTGAGTTATGCACTCTATGATTCAGCTGGTGATTACATGATAGATGGGAGAAAACAAAGAATTGCGAATAGCAGGGTTTCCGATCACAACTTGAGTGGCCTTTGGCTATGGGAAAGTAACAGATTGAGGTTTTCTCTGGGGTCTTCATTTACTAGTGGTAAACCTTATACTCCTATAGTAGGTAACTATATTCTGGAGCTTCCAAATGGTGAATCTCGCCCTTTTTTGATCTTTGGTCAATACAATAGTGCTGATCTCGAACATTATTTTAGAACTGATATAACTTTAGGTTACAGAAAAGAGATACTAAATTCTATTGGGTTGGAAATCAGCGGGTCTATTCAGAATATTTTCGATATCCGCAATACAAGGTACTTCAGTTATTCGGTTAGAAATGTCGATAATTCAGAAAAATTTCTTATATTTAACCGCGAAGTAAGTCATTTGCAAAGACTTGCTAGCTTGTTTGTAACCTTAAAGTTCTAATGATCAGAATATTATTCTTTATCATAGTATCGTCGTCGCTTCTTGGTGCATGTAGGTCTCAGTTAACTGAAACCCCGAAAGCTCCGGTTGTGGTTAGAGGTTATTTGTCCGTCGGTGATCCAGTGGATAGTATTTATTTGGAAAACGTATTGACTTCCAGAGAGTTTGAGAGTGTTAAGAATGTGCCAATTGAAACGGCAGAGGTGGAGTTAAGATCTGGTGAACTTGTTATTCCTCTTTTTCCTGACCCTATTAGAGAGGGTTATTATATTGGTGATGCTGGTTATAAAGTACAACCGGCAACAGATTATACGTTAATTGTTAAGTATGACGGTCAGAGTATTTCAGCTACATGTAGTGTGCCAGATACTTTAAAGTTAGCCAGTGGATCTAGTGTTCAAGATGTGATTCAAGTTGGAACTAATTCCGAGGATGGGGTCTTATCTTTGAGTTGGGAAGAACAAATTGGTTTTGAATATTTGTTGGACTTGAAGGTAGAAGAAGAGAATTTGATTCCATTGGTTTCTAGTGCCTCAAAGGGAGATTTTGAAAAATTCTTTTCAAAGCCTAGTTTAGATGCATTTGCAGATTTAAAAGAAAGTCATTTCAAATACAGAGGAAAGCACAAGCTTACTATACACACCATATCACCTGAGTACTCAGATTATGTAAACTACTTACCTACTAGTTTTGATAGAAACTTGTATAACGCACCCAATAACATTATAAATGGATATGGCGTGTTTGCTGGTTTGGCGAGTACTTCTTTCGAATTTACATTAGTAGAATAAAAATCATTTTCCCGGGAGGGTATACAATCGTTCGATTGTATTAGTATCAGAATATCATAAAAGTGAATAAAGAACGTTTAATAAATACGCTCCTTGAAGGTTTTGAAACACCTAAAGGCAAAGCTAAGTCGGAGATCTGGCAGAATATCGAAAAGAGCATTGGTGCTTTGGACGAAACTCCAGTAGTGAAGCTGAAGACAAATAGAACAAAGAGATTTATCCCTTTTGTTGCAGCAGCGAGTATAGCTCTGGTAGCATTTTTTCTTTTCCCATCTTCTTCTGATGAGTTTGCATTTAACAATGACTCTAACCAACTGGTAGTTGAAACACTCCCTGATGGTTCTAGTATTACCGTTAGCCCTCAATCGGAAGTGACCTATTCTTCTAGTTCTGACGGGCGTGAAGTGAAACTTAAAGGGGAGGCCTTTTTTGAGGTAGTGAAAGGAAACAGGTTTACTGTAATTACAGACAACGGTGAAGTTGAGGTTGTTGGTACAAGTTTTTCTGTAAATAGTAGAGTGGATCAATTGGATGTAAAATGTTTTACTGGAAAAGTGAAGGTTGAAAATTCTGGAAAAACTGTTATGCTTACTAAAGGTCTAGGAACGACTAGTGTTTCTTCAGGTAAAGTATACCAGCATAGTCTTCAGAACAAGCTGGGTCAAAATGGATCGTTGAATTTCGACAATCTATCATTGGACTTGGTTGTAGAAGATTTGAAGATTTATAAGAATCTTTCAATAAAGAACTTGTCTGGAAATAATCCTTCTGTTAGTGTGGACTTTTTAGACGAAGACAATCAAACAATTGTAGAAGTTTTAGCAAAGATCTCTGGATTAAAAATTAAAAAAGTAGGGGATTTTGAGTATGAGTTGTATTAGTAGAAACAAATGTTAATCAATTATGTTTTTTAAATAATTGATTTAAACTTGAGTTATAATAAAAGAAGTATTTAGTTTTGCATTTCATTTATGGCTCTTTCTGAGTCAGAATAAATAGTATAGTTAGTTTTAGTTAAGGTTAATGAAGCTCTGGGAAACGTCCCGGAGCTTCGTTTTTATAGGCTATTTTTGACACGTTTCAATAAATTACCAGTGGACATTCTAGATTATCATCTTCCCCCAGAAAGAATAGCTTTTCAGCCCCATGACGAAAGGAGTGATTCCAAATTGCTATTCTATAATCAGGGAAGAATCAAAGACTTGGTTTTTGCCAGTATAACGAGTCTCATAAACACTGATTACCATCTCATCTTGAATGAAACCAAGGTGGTTAATGCTAGAATTTATTTTAAGAAAGAGACTGGAGCTATCATAGAGGTATTTTGTTTAGAACCGACAAATGGAGAGGTGACCGAGCAATTGACTTTGACAGAAAAAGTGCGTTGGAATTGTATGGTTGGAGGAGCAAAAAAGTGGAAAGGTGGAAGAATAATAGCTGAAGCCACAATTGGTGAAAAGGCCATTTCCTTATATGCAGAAAAGATAGAGGTAAGAGAAGGGGTATTTGAATTGGAATTTTCCTGGTCTCAGCCTACTTTGAGTTTCAGCGAGGTGCTTGAAATATTTGGCAGAGTACCATTACCGCCATACATAAAGCGTGCTGCAGATGAACATGATTTAAGACGATATCAAACGGTTTTTGCTCAAAATGAAGGCTCAGTGGCAGCACCCACGGCTAGTCTTCATTTCACAGATAAAATTTTAACAGAATTGACTGAGTCAGGAGTACAGTTGGCTAAAGTGAATTTACATGTAGGGGCTGGAACGTTTAAACCTATTTCTTCCTCTGTGGAAGCGCATGAAATGCATCATGAGCTGTTTGAAGTAGAAATAGACGAGCTTAAAAAGTTAGCCTCTTTGGATGATCTGATAGCAGTCGGTACCACGGCAGTTCGAACCGTAGAAAGTCTGTTTATTTTGGCAAACACATTGCGAAATAAAGAAACATTCGACTTGTCACAGGCACAAAAAGTGCAACAGTGGGAATGGAGAGATCAGAAAAATCACTTTTCAAGCCATAAAGAAGCATTCCTTTTTTTGGTGGATGCTTTGAAACAATCGAACCTAGATAAAGTCTATGGTTATACAAGTTTGATGATTCTCCCAGGGTTTACATTCAACGTTATAAAGGGCCTGATCACTAACTTTCATATGCCCAAAAGCACACTCCTACTATTGGTTTCCGCATTTATCGGAGATGATTGGGAACGCGTATATAAACATGCATTAAGTAGTGAATATAGCTTCTTAAGCTACGGTGATAGCTCATTATTGATTCCATAAAAAGAGCCTCTCTATTGAGAAGCTCTTTCAAAATCATAATTCTAAAAAGGCTTAGACTACCCCCTGATCAATCATAGAGTCTGCTACTTTCACAAAACCTGCGATATTAGCACCTTTTACGTAGTCAACGTAGTCTCCTTCAGTTCCATATCTCACGCATTGTTCATGAATAGAAACCATAATTCCGTGAAGTTTCTGATCTACTTCCTCTCTCGACCAACTTAGACGAAGAGAATTTTGGCTCATTTCTAAACCTGAAGTAGCAACACCACCAGCATTTGAAGCTTTACCTGGAGAAAATAAAATTTTATTTTCTGAGAATACGTCAATAGCTTCTGGAGTTGAAGGCATGTTGGCTCCTTCAGCAATACACATACATCCATTATTAACAAGTGCTTTAGCTTCTTCCCCATTTAACTCATTTTGAGTAGCACATGGCAAAGCAACATCACACTTTAGACCCCAAGGTCTTTGACCCTCGTGGAAAGATGCAGTAGGGAATTCTTTAGCATATTCACTAATTCTTCCTCTTTTCACATTCTTTAATTCCATGATATACGCTAACTGATGCTCATCAATTCCGTTTTCATCATAGATATATCCTTTAGAATCACTCATAGAAACCACCTTAGCGCCTAACTGTAGACATTTCTCTGCAGCATATTGAGCTACATTTCCAGATCCAGAAATAGCAACGGTTTTTCCTTTGAAAGAATCTCCTTTTGTCTTTAGCATTTCCTGAGCGAAGTAAACGGTTCCGTAACCTGTAGCCTCAGGTCTTATTAGAGAACCTCCCCAGTTTGCTCCTTTACCAGTAAGTACTCCAGTAAATTCATTTCTCAGTCTTTTATATTGACCGAACATGTAGCCAATCTCTCTTCCTCCAACACCAATGTCTCCAGCAGGAACATCCGTGTCAGGACCTATATGTCTTTGAAGTTCGGTCATGAAACTTTGACAGAATTTCATTACCTCGTTATCCGATTTTCCTTTTGGATTGAAATCGGAACCACCTTTACCACCTCCCATAGGAAGAGTAGTCAATGAATTCTTAAAGACTTGTTCAAAACCAAGAAATTTAAGAATACTCAAGTTCACTGATGGATGGAATCTTAAACCTCCCTTGTATGGTCCAATAGCGGAGTTAAATTCAACTCTAAACCCCCTATTCACCTGGACTTCACCAGAATCATCTAACCAAGGAACTCTAAACATGAGTACCCTTTCCGGTTCGACCATTCGTTTAAGGATTTTAGTTGATTTATACTTTGGGTGATCTTCCATAAAAGGAATAACCGCCTCTGCTACTTCGTGAACGGCTTGAAGAAATTCTGTTTCGTGACCGTTTGTAGATTTAACGTCATTCATGAATGCGTCAATCTGAGCTTTGTATTGGTTAGACATTATTTAATATAAATGCATTTTGAGTGGCTAAATTAAATTAAAATAATCCCATCAGATGTATTTTTTTAATCAATTATTGCAACACAAATTCTCTAACTAGGTTTTGGTCTTGGATTGACACTGATAAGAAGAAATCATTTAGAAATCAATAGAAATTCCTAAATGAACAAGCGAAGAGTTTGTTCGGGACTCATGAAGATCATATTCGAGCTTGTCTGATGCGTTCAGGTAGAGTGATTCTTCGTCGATGTAAGAAGCTGTTCCTCCTGTCATGTGTTCATACCTGCCTTCAACAAAAAAGTCGTTGGTGATTTCTACTTTTAGTCCAGCCGCCCATCCAAAGGAAGAAGTCAATGACTTTTCTATATTGTATCTATCTAATACTGTTTTACTTCTTCCTTCTCCTTGCTCCATTTTCGCCGATGAGGCAAATACTTTCATACCTGCCATTCCATCTATATACGGTTGAACCATTCCTTTAAAGGGCTTAAATCTGAGAACTCCATGCGTACGATATATTTTGTGTTTTACCGTAAGGTCAGTGATTCCAAATACCGGAGTACCATTATAGGTCTCTCCCTCTTGAATGGAAACTTCATCAGTGAATTTTCCAGTCTGACCATAAGTGAAGTTGATTCCAGATTGAAACCAAGGTATTCTGTTTCTGGTCAAGAACGAGCCACCATATCCAAACGTCGATTCAGTTTGGTACAAGCTATATTCTTCAGATGGAATCTCCATTTGTCCTCCAAAGGAAATAGAGGTTTTCTCACGAGTATTCGTTGAATCTCGTTGAGCATTTGCCAAATGACACGTAGCTATCAGCAGGGGTATGATGATTAAGTGACGCATGATACAGTTTGTTTAGGGTCGTAGAGACAAGTCACGTGCCAAAAGTGATTTAAAAGCCTTTGTTAATTCTTTCTAAGTAAGATTTAGCAGACTTTTCATCTTCCCAACTTTCTGCGATCCACTTCATTTCATAGTGTTTTTCAATCCATTCTGTTATGTTTTTCATTTCCGTTGGGTAATTGATCTGAAATTGAAAAAAATTGGTTACCTCTTTCGGAGTGGATGAGGCATTTGATTGGATTCCTACGGGTATTTTTATAGTTTGTGTTTCGCTTTTTAAATTGAGCAGCGCCACCGGAAAGAATTCTTCTTTAGTTTGACAATGAATGTTCGAACCGAGTAAAATCACAGAATTGGTAAGTTCAGGATCACTTTTTTCTTTCCCGTAAGCGGCCCAATAGAATGGAAGTTTGGAGTCAAAAATGAGGTGTTGGTCACAAGAGCTGACTTCCCCAGAGATTGCTGTAATAGTACAGATGAATAGGCCATTTTCAGATTTATACTTATTTCCCAAATTACTGTCAGAACAACTTGAAATAAGAAAAAGGAGCACGGAACAAAACAAGAATCTCATGATGTATTAACGAAAATTAGTTGACCATTCGCTCATTTCGGAGCATACTTTTTTAATTTCAGCTTGAACACTGGCTATTTCCTTACTCATTTCTGATGAGAAGGCTTCTTGAGCAGAAATGTCTTCAATTTTTTGTAAACGCTCCGCCAGATGGGTCATCCCAAAGAATTTAGCGTTGGACTTTATGCTATGTGCGCTGGATTTAAGAGATACTAGATCTTTTTTTTTCCATGAGCTCAAAAGGCTGGGAAGTTCTTTTAATTCCATTTCTGACACGAATAAATCCACAAAAGATTTTTTTGCAGGCTTATCGTCAAGAGTTATTTTATCAAGATTAGCTAGAGAAAAATTCAAAATCGAACTAGGGTTATTAGTTCACTAAAGTAATAACCATTTTGAAATCTTTGAGCATTTGTTTTTTAACCAGCCTTAAATGCGACTTGATACGATTGATTACTGGAAGTATAGTTTGAAAATTATCAGAATCTTTAAGCATTTCATGTAGTTTATCTATATCCTTTTCTATTGCGTGAACGCCATACATAGACAATGACATTTTGAGTTTCTCAGCCTTTTGTCTGCTCAACTCATTTTGCTTCTTAAGATAACTGCCTAAAAGATCATTACAGCTTTCCTCGGCGATATTCACTATGAAACTTGCGATATGATGTGGAATTTCATCCTCTCCAGAAATGTGTTTTTTTAATTCTTTGAGATCGTATAGAGATTTATTTTTCATTGTAATTTTTGAATTAAAAGGTGGGGTCTCCACCCCACCTTAACACCTCACTTTATTTTCATTCGTTAATAGGTCTTCACCTATTTTGAATAAATCTTTACTGGTACAAGTGTACTCGAGTCATTGTCATTTGTTTGTGGGGGTGAACCCTACTAAGAAGTAAGAATATTCCACTAATAACCAAATTGTTGAAAATCAACTTTCCGAATGGGTAATGAGGTCATTAAAATGATAGTTTTGTCAGTAATCGATGTCAACGAGGATGAAAATAGTGATCACAGGAGCTTCTGGACAGCTTGGAAGTGAGTTTCAGAGATATTTTGAAGAAAAAAATGTGGATGTTTCGGCTTATTCAAGTGCGGAGCTAGATATCACAGACATAGAAGAGTTGGAACAGGTGATTACATCTGTTCGCCCCGACTATTTAATTAATTGTGCGGCATACACTGCAGTGGATAAAGCCGAGGAAGAGATAGAACGTTGCAATGCAATTAATAGTCATGCGCTCAAATTTATAGGAAATACTTGCCATGATAATGAAGTTAGCGTACTGCATTTTTCTACCGATTATGTGTTTGATGGAGCAAGCGAAAAGTCATATGAGGAGAGAGATCAAACTGCACCGATTAATATATATGGACTGACTAAAAGAGATGGAGAGAGGGCATTGATAGAATCAGAATGTAATAGTTTAACTCTACGCGTTAGTTGGTTGTATTCCGAGTTTGGAACCAATTTTCCTAGAACGATCGATAGATTATTATCTGAAAAGGATGAATTAAACATCGTAGATGATCAGATTTCTTCTCCCACTTGGACGAAGCCTTTAGTAGAATTTATAGGAGAGAAATTATTACCTCACAAGGAACTTTTTACCGGCGAGCTTTATCACTATTCTGAGAATGGTGAGGCGAGTTGGTATGACATTGCTACGCGTATCAATGAGAAACATCACAAGCATATAAATGCCGTAGGAAGTGCTGCTTTCTTATCAGCGGCCAAACGACCATCTTATTCGAAACTAAATTCGAATTTGGCGAAGGAAAAACTGGATTTAAGCGTTCTGAACTGGCATGATTATTTGGAACAGTTTTTAAAGATTATTCAATAAATATGGATACAGAAATTATTAGCAAAGCAAATAAATGGTTGACCGAGTCAATCGACTTAGATACTAGGCAGGAAATACAGCGATTAATCAGCAATGATCCAGAGATGCTGACAGAGTGTTTTTATACAGATCTGGAATTCGGCACTGGTGGAATGAGAGGGAAAATGGGGGTTGGAACCAATAGAATTAATCGATATACAATTGGCCAAGCCACTCAGGGGCTTTCAAATTATTTAAAAAAGCAATTCCCGGATTCTGACGATTTAAGTGTAGCCATTGCTCATGATTCTAGAAATAACTCCTCCTTTTTTGCAAAGGTCACGGCAGATGTGCTTTCTGCGAATGGAATCAAAGCATACTTGTTTTCAGAATTGCGACCAACTCCTGAACTTTCATTTGCGGTTCGTGAATTAAAAGCGAATGCGGGAATAGTAGTTACGGCTAGTCATAATCCTAAAGAATACAACGGTTATAAGGTGTATTGGGAAGATGGGGCACAAGTAGTGGCTCCTCATGATATAGGGATAATAGAAGAAGTACGCTCTATTAATTCAGTAGATGAAATTAATTTTAAGACCAATGAATCTCTTATTGAATCAATTGATCAAGAAATTGATCAGAAGTATTTAGAGCGGGTACAATCGCTAGCTGTTGATGCATTTATGGAGGAGAAGAGGAACCTGAAAATCGTATTCACCGCTCTACATGGTGCTGGAATTACCATGGTCCCTCAGGTACTTAAAAATGCAGGGTTTGAAAATGTAATTTTGGAGGAATCTCAAGCAGTTCCATCTGGAGACTTTCCGACGGTAGAAAGCCCCAATCCTGAAGAGAGGTCTGCATTAAGGAAAGCGATGGAATTGGCTGAAATGACTAACTCAGACCTGGTGTTAGGGACGGATCCTGATGCTGATAGAGTAGGAATGGTTGCGAGGGATTCAAAAGGAGAGTTGACATTGATTAATGGAAATCAGGCGTGTGCGTTGATAGTTTACTACAGACTAGAACAATTGCAAGCATCTGGAGGTATTCCGTCTAACGGATTTATAGCCAAAACAGTAGTGACGAGTGATTTACTAAGAAATATGGCGGAGCATTATGGAGTGGAGCTGTACGAGACTTTAACTGGATTTAAGTTCATTGCTGGTGTAATAAGAGAACAGGAAGGGAAGAAGGTTTTTCTTGGAGGTGGAGAAGAGAGCTATGGTTATCTAGTAGGGGATTTTGTAAGAGACAAAGATGCTGTAATTAGTTCCTTGGTTTTAAGCGAATGCGCAGCTTGGGCAGCGTCAAAAGGGAAGACTTTGGTAGACATTTTGGATGAGATTTACTTAAAGTTTGGACATTTTAGAGAGCGATTAATTTCAGTTGTGCGCGAAGGGATGAGGGGAAAGGAAGAAATAAAAAATATGATGGAAGGCTTTAGGATTAATCCTCCCACTGAGCTAATCGGGAGCCGAGTTGTGAAAATGACAGATATTTTAAATGGAACAACTTCAGATATGATTTCCGGAGCCACCACGAAACTGAACTTACCTTCTTCCAATGTGATGCAATTCACACTTGAGAATGGATTGAAATTCACAGCGAGACCTTCTGGTACAGAACCTAAGATTAAATTCTATTTTAGTGTGAATATGAAAGTCAATGATTTAGAAGATATTGAAATTCAAGAAATAAAGATGAATGAGATGATCGATAAAGTGGTAAAAGAGCTTAATCTGTAATCACATCTTCTTTTAGTGTTTTGAAGTTTTCAGTCACTTGTTTGTACAATTCACTGTCCTGCACTGCGGGAATAACAGTTGAACCAAATTTTAGTGCAGGTTCATACATCATGCTTTTCTCTTTTCTTTCTGTGGTTAACAACATTTCTCCCTTATCCACGCTTTGGATGAGCATAAGAAATCCGCTAAGAATAAGTCCCATTTTTAGTATTCCCAAAGCGAGCCCAGCAATTCTATTAATGATGCCTAATTGGACAGCTTTGATGATTCCATCCAATATTTTACCGAAAAAGTAAACCGCTACAACTATAATTATAAAAACGAGACCAAAGGCGATAGCAGGAAGCCATTGCTCATTCCATTCGGTATTTTGCATAAGCCAATCTTTCATTGGTTCTGAGAACTTTATTGCCCCAAAAATGCCAATAGCTAGTGCCACTAATTTAGTGACTTCATAAATAAATCCTTTTCTAAATCCTTGATAACCCGCCCAAGCAAGAGGAATAATAATTATAATATCTAATATGGACATCTGATTAAATTTACCGGTTCAATTAATAAGTAATAATAACGATGAACGAAGCTCACTTTAGAAAGCTAGAGCGAATGTATCTACAGGCGAATGTAAATAGACTGGTTTTTGAAACAACTACGATCGAAATCTCTAAAGGAAAATCGGAGATAGGTTTGATTGTCAGTGATAAGTACCACCATAGAGGAGGAGCAATGCATGGTACTGTTTATTTCAAATTGTTGGATGATGCAGCTTATTTTTCAGCCATTTCCTTAGAGAAAGAGTATTTTTTACTCACTTCTTCATTTAACATAAATCTGCTGAGACCAGTTGTTTCAGGAGAAATACAGGCTGTGGGAACTATTCGTTCGCAAACAAAGAGCCTTTTTGTAGCAGAATCAACGCTGTATGATTCTAAAGGAAGAGAGGTGGCTTTTGGTACAGGTAATTTTATGAAAAGCACAATTAAATTAACAAGCGATGTCGGTTATGAATAAGGTGGATATTAGAAAGGCTAAAAAAGAAGATTGCGCAGCAATGGTTTCTTTAATTACCGAATTGGCTATTTATGAAAAGGCAGGAGAGCAGGTAGAGGTTACGGTAGGAGAGCTGGAAAGAGATGGGTTTGGAGAAAGCCCTCAGTTTCATGTGATCATGGCTGAATTAAATGGCCAAGTTATCGGAATGTCATTCTATTATTACAAATACTCCACTTGGAAAGGATGTTGTCTGTATTTGGAGGATATCATCATCAAAGAAGAATTTCGAAAAATCGGAGTAGGAAGTCAGTTGTTTGAGGCTACAATTCAAGTTGCCAAAAAAGAAAAAGTAAAACGTATGGAATGGCAGGTGCTTGATTGGAATGAGCCAGCTATTCAGTTTTACAAGAAGTACAATGCTGAATTAGATAAAGAATGGTTGAATGGGAGATTTTATGAAGAAGATTTGAGTAGATTCTAACTTGACTAAAGATTGGGCTTTCTTTTCTCAATTTCTACAATGAAGGCATCTTTATCTTTAGGAGTGATATTGAATATTCCCCATTCTTTCATTTGTTAATGAGGCTAAGCTCAATAAAAACATCTTACTCCAGTTCATAACTCAAATAGGCAGAGACCATCCAATAATTATGTTCATCGTCAATCGCAGGTTGAGCATCTGGAATTGCTATTTCCAGAATATGATTCCCTACTATAAGATCACCTAAATCAACAATTTCTGGTTCAACCGTGCTCCCAGGGCACCAATTAGATCGAGATAAATCGGAGGAGGAGATTCGTTCTTCAGTTTCCTCATCTTCCCACATTAGATGTTCCATCCAAACTCCAGAGGAGGGGTTAAAGCGTCTAAAACTGGCGCAATCATTTCTCCATGGAGTAAATTGTTTGATCACTTTCCCATCTAAACTAATGATATTCTCTTCTTTAGTAAACTCGTCGCCTTCTGCATGACCCCCGTGTCCTGTAGTTACATAAAAAAGCTGAGCATTTTTACAATGATGGTCTATGTCAAATTCAACTTTTAAACTATTTGTGGAGAATTGGTCGTAATGCCGTTGTTGCGAGCCGTACTTAACAGTATTCACTAATGGAAGAACACAAAGCGCTTGTTTTTCATGATGTGGAATTTTGCTTTCTTCGAAGTCAAGAGATACGGAGATGTTGTATCCCTCTTTTGTCCAAGTATCTATATAAACCCCAATGTAGACCTCTTCTTCTAACAGTGGTAAAAGGTGTGTGATGTCTTGAGACCAACTAGCTTTCGATTCCCATTCTGGAATATATACAGGTTTTCTATTCTTTGTATGTTCATTTTCGTTGAAATATCCAACACCAAACGGAGTCATGAAACGCATCAACTCTACATTAGGATGATATACGGTGTCATATTCAGTTAAATGAGTTGCTGGATATTTTGTGCTAAGTTTTGTTAGATCAAATGAACCATCTTCAAAATCCAGTAATGAAACTCCTGAACTCTTAGGAATAACAAAAAGGGAGCCTGATTTATCCCAGGGATCGCCATTGGATGTTAAATCGATATTGACCATCACCTTTGGTTGGATATCGTAGGAGGGAAGCTTAATTTTCTTGACAATTACTCGACCAGCATCCAACCTCAAAATGGAATCATTCAACTTTGAAGGGTTGGATTTGAACTCCATATCAAAATACAGATTGGTATTCTTGAATAGTGATATGGAATTATCTCCAAGAGGAGTCAGTTCATTGTCACATGAGAATAATAGTAGACATAATGTTACTAGAAAGAAGATCTTCTTTTGAATCATAACTGAAAAGTACACGTTTTAGTAGAAAGCAGGATTGAACTGGTTACTTTAAACATTTAAAGTAATCAAATGGCTCCAAACAAGAGTTGCATTGAAACAGAGCTTTGCAGGCTGTGCTTCCAAATTGGCTAATGAGCTTTGTGTCTTTAGAACCGCATCTAGTGCAATTCACTAATTTAGCTTCACCGGTAAGAGCGAGTTTATCATTTTCAGGATCTAGAGGAACGGCTATTCCATATTCTTCCAGTGCCTTTCTTCCAGTTGAAGTAATCATATCAGTACTCCAGGCTGGGGAGAGGATAAGTTTTATTTCAGCATCGTATTCAGCACTTTTCAAGATCGCTTTAATGTCATCTGAAATAGCATCCATGGCTGGACATCCTGAATAGGTGGGTGTGAGCAGAATGTGTACTTTTTTACCTTCGACAATCACGGATTTGATTACTCCAAGGTCAATAACAGAAAGCACTGGAATTTCAGGATCATTCACTTGTCTGATCAAATCTAGAACCTCGCTATTTGCCCGTGAGACCTCCATCAATTATAAAACTACCAATCCATATTTGGATATGCACGTTGCATATACTGAAGCTCGGCAAGAATGAATCCAAGATGCTCCGAATGGTATCCAAGTTTTCCGTCTGTTTGTCTCCACTCAGGCTCAGGAAGCTCAACTTGAGCTTCTTTTAGAATGACATGAACATTTTCGAAGTAAGATTCTTTTATTAATAATAGGTCAGCACCTATACCGTTTTGCTTCATCTCCTTTTCCAATTCTGTCTCCTGAAAGAATTCATTAACAAATGGGTACAAGTGATTTAAAGCTGACTGAAGCTTTTGGTTAGCTACCTCGGTTCCTGCTCCTAAACGTTTCATCCATTCCGAAGAAAACCGCAAGTGATAACTCACTTCTTTCACAGATTTTTTTGCAATGGCCGAGATTTGATCATCTTTACTATTCGACAGTTGTTGCATCAGCGGAAGATGAAATGAATCAAATAAAAACTGACGACAGATTACATGTGCAAAATCTTCATTAGGCTGCTCAGTAAGCCAAGTGTTTTTGTATTGTCTGTCTATTCTCAAGAAAGCAATGGAATCTTCAGATACTTCTTCTCCAGCAATGATGGCTGCATATTGGAAGTAATTTCTTACCTGTCCATAGAGGTCGAGCGAAATATTAGTAAGCGCAATGTCAGTTTCCAAACTTGGACCATGACCGCAAAGTTCAGACAATCTATGGCCTAAAATGAGGGAATTGTCACCCAGGGTAAGTATGTAATCGTATAATTTGTTTTCCATTACATATGTTTTATCTCATCAGGCAAATTGTAGAATGTTGGGTGTCTGTATGCCTTATCAGCAGCAGGTTCGAACATTTCACCATTGTTTTCTGGATTCGTAGCATGGATGTGTTTAGACTCTACTACCCATAAGCTCACTCCTTCCTGTCTACGAGTGTATACATCCCGAGCATTTTCCAATGCCATTTTTGCATCAGCCGCATGAAGTGAACCAGCATGACGGTGTTCTAATCCGTTTTTACTTCTTATAAATACTTCCCAAATAGGCCATTCTTTTTTATCCATAACGCGATAATTTGTTGTTAGATGTGACTTTAAAGTTTATTAATCAAATAACATCTTTAAAAATCGTAAATCGTAAATCGTAAATCGTTAAGAGGCTTTCTTCCCCTGTTTACTTCTCTCTTTTTTGTCAGCATATGCTAGTGCCGCGTCTCTTACCCATTCCCCTTCTTCCCATGCCTTCACCCTAGCACCTAATCTCTCTTTATTACAACGCCCATTTCCTTTGACCACTTGCCAAAACTCATCCCAATCAATTTTACCAAAATCATAGTGTCCCCTTTCCTCATTCCATTTTAGGTCAGGATCTGGAAGTGTTAGTCCTAAGATTTCAGTTTGAGGAACAGAAATATCTACAAATTGCTGACGAAGTTCATCATTGGTCTTACGTTTGATTTTCCACTTCATAGCTTGCTCAGTATGCGGAGATTCTTCATCTCTAGGACCGAACATCATTAGTGAAGGCCACCAAAAACGATTGAGAGCATCTTGAGCCATCGCTTTTTGTTCTGGTGTTCCCTTACAAAGCGTTAACATCATTTCATATCCCTGACGCTGATGGAAACTTTCTTCTTTACAGATTCTTACCATGGCTCTTGCATAAGGGCCGTAAGAGGTACGTGTCAACATTACTTGATTAATAATGGCCGCTCCATCTACTAACCAACCGATGGCTCCAATGTCAGCCCAAGAAAGTGTCGGGTAATTAAAGATACTTGAGTATTTTGCCTTCCCTGTATGCAATTGATCAAAAAGTTCATCTCTAGAAATACCCAATGTTTCAGCAGCAGAGTATAGATAAAGACCATGGCCAGCTTCATCCTGAACTTTCGCCAAAAGCCCTACTTTTCTTCTTAAGTTAGGGGCTCTTGTAATCCAATTTCCTTCAGGCAACATTCCTACAATTTCGGAATGGGCATGCTGAGAAATCTGGCGAATATGAGTTTTCCGGTATTTCTCAGGCATCCAATTTTTAGGCTCTATATTTTCTCCAGCGTCTATTCTGGCTTGAAAATCAGTTTCTAATTTGTTTATATCTAATTCCATAGGTTCAGGATATTAATTATCAAAATCTATTATTACTTTTTCAGAACAAGGAACCGCTTGACATGTTAGTATGTATCCAGCTTCGACTTCTTCTTTTTCAAGGGCATAATTCACCTCCATGTCTACTTTACCTTCTAAAACTTTTGCTTTGCAGGTGGAACAAACTCCTCCTTTACAGGCAAACGGCAAATCAGCGTTGGCAGCAAGAGCTGCATCTAAAATATTATTTGACCCCTGATGGATTTTAAAGTTAAAGGATTTTCCGCCATCTAGTATGGTTACATCGGAAACTAATCCTTTCAATTCTTCAGAAACTTCTCTTTTTGGTCCTTTCTTGGCACTTGATGATGTAAAAAGCTCAAAGTGAATTTTCTTTTCGTCCACGCCTTTCGCTGTGAAATAATCACGAGCCATAAATACCATCTCCTCTGGGCCGCAGGAGAAGATGTGATCAATTTCATCAATGTTAATGACTGCTTTGCAAAGCGTGTCCAACTTTTCTTCAGATAATCTACCGTTGAACAAATCAACACCTCTACTTTGCTTGGTCAGAAAGTGAAATACTTCAAAACGATCCATAAATCTATTCTTAAGACCTTCTATTTCTTCTTTAAGAATTACAGAAGCAGCGGTTTGATTCGTGTATAACAATTTGAATGTTGAATCGGGTTCGCATTCCAAGTGTGTTTTGATAATGGAATAAATTGGGGTAATTCCACTTCCCGCGGCTATAGCAATGTAATTTCTAGCAACAGAACTATCGACATCTACATAAAAATTTCCATTGGGGGCCATTGCCTCAATTTCATCTCCAGTTTTCAGTTCATCATTGGCAAAAGACGAAAAAAGTCCTCCAGAAATTTTTTTGATTCCTACCTGCCACTTTCCATCGTTCGGACAGGAGCACAGCGAATATGATCGTTGAACATTTTCTCCATCTATCTCAGTTCTAAGAGTGAGGTATTGTCCATGTTTAAATTCGAAATCACCTTTTAGACTTTCGGGAATGTCGAAGGTGACAATAGAGCAATCATCCGTTGTTTTTTGGATGTCTGCGACTTTAATTTTATGAAATCTAGAGCTCATTAATGGTCATTTTGAACGAAAACAAACGTTCTGTAGTGTAAAGCTAACGATTGTTAGTTTGTGCTGCAAATTTTTACTCGATAATGTGACAATTCTTGATAAAAAGTGACAACAATATGTAATGTGTGCATAGTCAGAGTGTAATCTCAAATCTCAAATCTCAAATCTCAAATCTCAAATCTCAAATCTCAAATCTCAAATCTCAAATCTCAAATCTCAAATCTCAAATCTCAAATCTCAAATCTCAAATCTCAAACCTTACCTTTGGCTTATCGATAAGCACAAACCCATATCAGAAGAACTTCAGCAAAAATTAGACAAGTCGAGAAGCAATCAGAAAGCGCTTAAAAAGCAAAAGCAAAAGTTAACGAGGGTAAAACCTAAAGAACTGGATAATGCTTTTCATGAATTACACGAAGAGGTTTTTGAAGAAGTGGATTGTTTGGAATGCGCAAATTGTTGTAAAACGACTAGCCCTATTTTTAGAGACAAAGATATCGAGCGTTTGGCAGCTCACTTTAGAATCAAGGCGAGTGATTTTGTGCAAAAATACTTGCACTTGGATGACGAAAACGACTACGTTTTGAATTCTTCTCCATGTCCTTTCTTAGGTGATGACTTATATTGTTCTGTATATGAATCGAGACCTAAAGCGTGTCGAGAATATCCTCATACTGACAGAAAAAACATGAGTCAAATTTTAAATCTGACATTGAAAAACACAAAAGTTTGCCCAGCGGTTGGAGAGATAATGCAACGATTAAAATCCGTGATTGAATAAAAATCTACTCGAAATCGCTGTTCGTAATTGTTCGTGTACATTCATATTCACCTCCTTTGTAACCACTGTTTTGAATTTGTATTGATAACCAATAAGTGGGATTCTCAATAGGAATACCTATAAAAGAAAGTGACTGTGCAGGTTTTACTTGAAGTAGATCAGTTTCTCCTGGAAAGAGTGAGCAGGCCAACTCATGATCAGCTTCCCCGCTATCACTATTCATTTCAAACACAAAACTTGAATTTGATGTCACCAGAATACTATCTCCTATATTAGAATTGGCATTGCCGTTCTGTGGAACTAGCCAAAAGTCATAATCTGATTCATTTTCAATAAGTTTAGAAATTTTGAAATCTTTGTTCTGGTCACAACTGGAAAAAACCAGAGAAATTAGAAGAAAGGATAAGATGAATCTGGTTTTTATGTACATCTATAATGGTAATTTCTTAGAGCAGCTCAATTTGAAAAAAGCCACTTCAATATTTCACATTTAATTAAGAGTACGGATGAATTGAATAATATGTTTACCCCAATGGTGTTAATAAGCCATCCCTCTTGAATTAATAAATTTGATTCTAGCGCGTTTAGTGTTTATGTTCAACTCTTTATCAGATAAAATAATAAAGTTAATTTTCGAAACAGCGGTTAAAACTATAGTAAACTTCTCCTCAACAGAGCACCTTGAGCGAAAACATGAGACCTATAGGCTATTGGAGAAGGGAACGGTTGGCCGTGCGGTTGCTGATTGTCTGGATCAGCATGGATACACTTTTGTCCCTGGGTTTGAGAGTCATGATCTAAAGCATGTACTTTTAGGTTATGACATGACTCCCATGGGAGAAACACGACTACAAGCATTTATGATTGGTAATGGGAATGTCACTGTCCCAAGTGTTTTGATTTTCATTATTGGTGTTGTATTTAAGCCATTTACAGTAAGAACTTATTGGGCCGACTTTCAAAAAGGTCAGGCATATCCCAGCGTTAAAGAGTTTTCACTTGATGATGTTCACCTAATAGACATAGAAGTATTTAAATTACAGCTTGCCAAAGAGTCCTCTCCATCCACTGCGATCATAGGTTGGGGGAGTTTAGTTACGGCTTCAGCCTACTTATTTATTACTCTTGGGGTGTTAGGCTTGAATTCGAGAGTGCTTCTACCTGTAGATGCGACATTACTTGTTACAGGTTTATTCGGCTTGTCTATTGGTAATAAGAATTCCACAGTTGCCAGCGGATTTACAGGGTTGAAATCTAGTAAATCACGTTTACTTCTCTCTCCAACTTTACCCCAAACTTAGTGTGAATATCCTGTAGAATTTCTGTTGAGAGATCATAGATATTCTGACCGCTTGCCCCGCCATAATTTACTAAGACCAGCGCTTGCTTAGGGTGAACTCCATAATTCCCAAAAGTTTTACCTTTCCATCCTGCCTGATCTATCAACCAACCTGCTGCTATTTTAGCCGACTTTTCATCGATTGGATATGAAGCCAATTCTGGATATTCTTTTTTGAGTTCTTCCACTTTTGAAATAGGAACAACAGGGTTTTTGAAGAAACTTCCAGCATTGCCAGTGACAGTTGGATCCGGCAACTTACTTTTTCTTATGCTAATGACTGCTTTGGAGATCGCTTGAATAGAGAGTTCTTGTATATTTAATCGTTCCAATTCTGAAGTGATAGCTCCGTAAGATGTATGAAATTCGGGTGTTTTATTTAGCCTGAATGTAACAGAAGTGATGATGAATTGTCCTTTCAACGATCGCTTAAATACACTTTCTCTATATCCAAATTCACACTCTTTGTTAGAAAATGTTCGACTCGTTCCTGTCTTGATTTCCATAGCTTTCAATTCATGAAAGGCGTTTTTAATTTCCACACCATAAGCCCCAATGTTTTGCATAGGAGCGGCGCCTACATTGCCTGGTATTAGAGATAAATTCTCCACACCTGCCCAATTATTTTCTATGCAATGGAGCACAAATTCGTGCCATCCAATTCCTGCACCCGCTTCAACCCAAACGTGATGTTCATTCTGTTCTATAATAGAAATTCCTTTTTTTTGATTGTGGAGTACCGTCCCAGAAATATCGTTCATAAAAAGAACATTGCTTCCGCCACCGAGAATCATCAGTTGGTTTTGGTTGGTCTCTTCTAGAGCTTGTGCGAGTTCGTTTGTAGATGTAAAGGAAATGAGCTTTTCCGCTTGAACATCTATGCCAAAAGTATTGAACTCTTTTAATGAAGTATTTTTTAGAATTTCCATCTGAGACAAATCTAAAACGACAACTCTTTTGGCATGTTGTCCAAAAGAAATAAACCAAACAAATTTTTGTTTACTAATACTGGGTCTGATATCGGTTTCCCGCAAATTTCGCTGATAAGCGCAGATTTTTTTAACCTGAATTTAAAATTATACTCGCTGAAATGTATTTAGAGTAAAAATCAAACATGATTCCCCTGAACTATACTCTACCCCCTCTATGATTGATATTTGCTGATTTAATTATTGATAAGCTAGTTGTAAATCGAAATAGGAGGGAAGGTTGTCCACGAAAAGTGTGAAATTCAGTTTTTCACACATCAGAGATAATGCTAAAAATAGATGAGCTAATAGGAGGAGCATAGAAAAGTCGAAGCCTGGAGACCAGAAAAACTGAATTTGATTTTTGTGACTCCCTTTTTTCGTTCTTTTTTGGGAGCGCAAAAAAGGGCAGTACGAAATTCAATCTTATAACTTCTTGTTATTTATTGTAATGAGTTTGATGCGCAGAAAACTCATCTGTGATTTAACCGTCTGGTAAAGTGCGGGGGAGTCATTAAATCAAATTCTAATTAATCAGGTCTCTATTTGCGAAGATCTGCGGGAGAAAAAGATTTTTTTATTTTTTTAGAGTGTTTTAAGGGGATATTTGTACTAGTGACGGAAAATGAGATATCATATAAGATTAGAGGAGCGATTTACAATATTTTTAATGCGTTTGGCCCTGGACTATTGGAATCTGTCTATGTTTCCGCATTGGCCTTTGATTTACAAAAAGAAGGTCTAGACGTTAAATTGGAAGTGCCGATCCCAGTAGTTTACAATAATGAGAAACTCAACGTTGGCTTTCGATTAGATTTATTGATAGAGAATATGGTTATTATTGAAGTGAAATCCGTGGAGAATCTAGCAGAAGTGCATCATAAACAGGTCCTGACTTACCTGAAACTTACAAAGTTGAAATTGGCAATTCTAGTAAATTTTAACGTTAGTGAAATAGATGGAGGAATATTTAGAAAAGTAAATAAGCTATGAGTTGCTGATCTACAAGAATCAGTGAGAAAAGAATTTAATTTACCTCGTGCAAAAAAACAAAGTTATAGTAACCGTAACCAATGATCTTACCCATGATCAGCGAGTGAGGAAGGTATGTGAAAGTTTGATTAGGTTGGGCTACACTCCGCATCTGGTAGGCAGAAAACTAAAGTCAAGTGTAGACATACAAAGAAATTATCCTACGACTAGGTTTAAATTGATATTCACGAAAGGAGCCTTGTTTTATGCAGAGTACAATCTTAGACTATTTCTTTTTCTTCTTTTTAGAAAGTACACATCGATACACGCAAATGACTTAGACACACTCCTTGCAGCGTATTTAGTTAGTAGAGCAAGGAGAAAACGATTGGTATACGACAGTCATGAGTATTTTACCGAAGTACCGGAACTTCAAGAGAACAGATTTGCAAAACGAATTTGGGAATGGATTGAGGGATGGGCTTTTCCAAAACTTAAAGATGTCATTACAGTGAATAAGAGCATTGCAATGCTTTACAAGGAAAAGTATGGAAATGAAGTGAAGGTAATGAGAAATATACCTGATTCTAAGTCAGGTATATCAGGCTCTAATCGAAGTCGAGAGGAGTTGGGTTTGCCAAATGACAAGAAGATACTCATTGTGCAAGGGACTGGTATCAATGTAGATAGAGGAAATGAGGAACTGGTCGAAGCCATGAAATTTCTCGATGAATTTTTGCTACTTGTAATTGGTTCAGGAGATGTACTCCCAGAACTAAAGGAACAAGTGAAATTAAATGGTCTTGAGGATAAAGTAATGTTTAAGGATAAAATGCCCTATAACGAACTCATTCAATATACCAGAGCATCTGATGGTGGAATAAGCGTGGACAAGGACACCAATATCAACTATCGGTTTAGTTTACCAAACAAACTCTTTGATTTTATTCATGCTGGAATTCCGTGCATTGTATCGGATCTCCCTGAAGTGAGGAGAGTAGTAGACGGTTATAAAGTCGGGATTATTCTTTCTAGTCATACTCCAGAAGTAATGGCTAGAGAGATTCAGGCTTATTTTAAATCTTTAGATTCAGAAACATTAAAATTCAATTTGGAGCAGGCTGCAAAGGAACTTACTTGGGAAAACGAAGAGATGGTACTTCATTCCATTTATAAAGCTCAGTAATTCTTCAAAATTCTTTTAAGATGAATTGAGTTTTCAGTTGGTCAAGATGTTCACTAAATTCACTCTCAGAGATTTTTTCTGTTCCTTCTCCTTCTATAAGATCCAAAATGTGGTTTCTCATTGGAAGAATATCATCTGAAAACTCAGTAATCGAATAGTAGTTTCCCAATGTCTTCACTTCCGTAAATGAGTGGTCATCAGTGATCCTGAACCAAGAGTTGGTAGACCTGAGTTTTATGTATATAGGGTGCGTTTCCAAAGCTGTTGTGCATTAATCAAGGTTCAAAGATATCTGAATTTGTGGGAAAGATTTAACGAAATGATGTGGATAGATTTTTAAAATTATGGAACTTCGAATCTTAAATTTCTCACATGGAATCCTTACATCCATCATTTGTAAAAGCTGAAGAATTAATGGCCTCATCCAATTATGAACAGGCCATGGAATTATTTGATTTAGCCATCAAAGAAGAATCGAGTAATCCAATTTATTATAGTCAGAGAGGAGTTTGTTTTTATCATTTGAAAAATTTAGAAGCCGCACTCAGAGACATGAATAAGTCAGTGGAGTTGGACCCGACTTATAGCTATAGGTATGCTTCTAGAGCTTACATTAAAGATGCTATGGGAAATGTTGTAGGGGCAATTGAAGATTATAAAAAGGCCACAGAGTTGGATCCTGAAGATGCTGTATCATTTAATAATTTGGGATTGTTAGAAGAAAAGCTTGGATATATGGAATCAAGTAAAAAAAGCTTTAAAAAAGCGGATGAATTGGCCAAGCTACTAGAGGGAACTGGAGTTGTTACTGAAGATGAGCTACTACAAAGTTCAGAGGAAGCACCTCGTAATATTCAGAAAGAGCTTGATAAGAAAAAGGAAGAAACGAATAAGTCAAGTATAGTGAAAGAGATAGGGGGAGTGTTTCGAAGAAAAGACACGCTTAAAGAGTTCATATTATTTGTCAAAAGTGGATTTAAAACGAAGCAGTGAATACTCCCAAGCCGTTTTTATACGAGGTAGCAAAAACAATTTATGACCGTCACCAAGACGAGTTAGAAAAAGTATTAATTGTTGTACCCAGTACAAGAGCAGGTAGATTCATATTTAATTACTTAAAAACGTTTTTAAATGGTGAATCATCCTGGTTGCCAGAATGTTTAGGGATTAACTCGTTAGTAGAAAAATTAGCCAACAATAAATCCATAGATAGACTTGAATTGTCTCTAAGATTGTTCAAACTTCATCAGAAGTTCAATCCCGAAGATACGCTTGAAGGGTTTCTTAAATGGGGTGGAACAGCACTTACAGACTTTAATGAGATAGAAAATTATTTATTAGATGGAGCGCGAGTATTTTCTGATCTACGCGATATAAAAGAAATTGAAGACTGGAGTTTCAACGAAGAGGATCTCAGTAAAAACCAAACTCAGTTTTTAGAGTTCTGGAATTATCTAGGGGATTTGAAATTGGCATTTGATGAAGAACTCAGAAGTGAAAAGTTAGGATATTCTGGATTGATCATTAGAGACGCTATTAACCGACTGGAACAGGGGGATACCTCACCTTATTGGAGCAAGATATATTTCGTTGGTTTGAATGCAATTTCGAATTCTGAAAGGAAGCTCATTTCAATTCTTATGAAGGATAATTTGGCAGAAGTAATATCTGACGCGGATGCCTATTATCATTTGAACTCTATTCATGAAGCTGGTCACTTTATGAGAAAACAGGAAAAATTTTTCGACATCGAACACAAGCTATCTGAAGGTTTCAAAGACTCTAAAGAGGTGAACTTTATTCGCGCCAATACAACATTGGGAATGTCATCTTTGGCAGCATCTCTGGTAAGTTCCGATTCAAGAAATACAGCACTTATTTTAGGAGATGAGAAATTGCTTGTCCCACTTCTTTCTTCTTTACCAGAAGATGTGAAAGAAGCTAATATTACCATGGGATATCCCTTGTCAGATGGAATGGTTTGGAGGGGAATTCATAAATTGCTTCAAATCAAAGTCTCATTTGTTAAAATAGATAGAGCTTATACTGATGCTATTGTAAGGCTGCTTGAGGACCCATTTTTAACCTCTTTGTTTAATTCCTCCTCTAATTTTTTATTGAGGGTACAGCAACTTAGATTAAAAAATAAGGTGCGAATATCTGAAAGTGAAGCCAACCTATTGTGCGAGGAAGAGCTCATTTTCAGGTCCATATTTAGTGCGTCTTCAGCCGAAGTTCTGTTAACTCAACTTGGTGAGTTATTGGAATTAGCAAATGAGAAAAGTGAAAACAAGTCACAATTTATCCAAGAACAAATTGCGATTGCACATAAGTTTTTGCAGCGTCTAAAATTGAAGCTCATTGAGGTGAAAGAGCTTAATAGTATTCTGAATCTAAGTTATTTTATTGATCAGATGGTAAATGTGGAGAAAGTTCCTTTCTTAGGGGAACCCTATGGTGGAATTCAGATCATGGGATTGCTGGAGGCGAGAGCATTGGACTTTGAACATGTTATTTTTTGCGGTGCTACTGATGCGCTGATGCCAGCAATTTCCTCAGAATCATCATTCATGCCATTTGAGCTGAAAGTGCTATATGGTTTGCCTACAAATAGAGAAAAGGAAGCTGTATTTGCCTATAGCTTTTATAGATTATGTCAACGTGCTAAAAAGATTGATTTTATCTATGTGGAAACCGAAGAGGGGCTTACTGCGAATGAAAAAAGTCGTTTTCTCAATCAACTGGAAGTTGAATTGCCAAGATACTCTGGGAGCAAAATTAACTATGTGAATGCTGAATCTGAAACGACTTCTCCAAGCCTCAATATTTTAGAAATCCCCAAAACAGCAGAGCATAAAGAACGTATAAAATCGTTGCTATCAAATGGCATTTCTGCATCCGCAATCAATACATTTTTATCGTGTCCTGCGGATTTTTATTACAAATATGTTATTGGATTAAGAGAACCTGAAAAACAGGGGGAGGTCGTACATCCAAGCATTACAGGAAGCATTTTACATGATACATTAGAAAAGCTTTATCAGCCATATATTAAGCATGTTCTTTCGCAGAAGATAATTAAAAACATACGAAAGATTGCCGTTAAAACGCTGGATAATCAGGTAGAAGAGGCGAGATTAACGGATTTAATGAGCTCGGGTGAAAACAGGCTAGAATATTTAGTAATGAGAAAAAAATTACTGAGTTTCTTGGACTGGGAATTGGACGAGGTGATAAAATTAGAGAAGACAAATCAGTTGATCACGCTTGAATCTTTAGAAGAGAATTATAAAAATTCCATTTCAGGATTGGAATTGAAGGATGGAACGTCAGTGGTTTTATCAGGGTTTGTTGATCGAATTGATCGAGTAGGAAGTCGATTAAGAATTATCGATTATAAGTCTGGGTCGGTGACCCAGGGAGATTTGAATTTAAAAGAAGAGTTTGATTTCTCAAGTGGTAAGAAAGGCAAAGCGCTTCAATTAATCATCTACTCTTTATTGGTGGCGGAGTCCAATTCAGACTTGTTGGAGAGTGGTTTTTCCGCTGGAAATGTTTCGTTAAGAAATATCTCAAATGGGTTGATCAATCTTAGAATTGGTGCAGGTAGAAGTTACGAAGAGGTGAAGATAAACACACCGTTTTTGTCTGATGCGAAAGCGGCGCTAAATGAAATTTTCAGGGAAATGATGGAAGATACAAATCACTTCTACCATAACCAAGATGCGGATTTTTGTGATTTTTGTTTGAAGGAGTAAGTTTGAGATTTTAAAAGTAAATTTAACACACCTCGAATTTAAGTAATCTTCAAAGATTAATTCATTTGACACGTCCGACTTTTTTTCTCGAAAAGTTCCTAGCCGAGCGTTTAATCTTATTGAACTTGTTCAAAGTCGAACTAAAAAACTGCGCATAACCTCTTGGTCTCACTGAACTTTAGCCAATTTTTTCTCCATAGCTATAAAGCTATCCAGAAAAAATGAGGCTTCGCCAGTAAAACCAATAGTTCATGCTCGAAAATTTCATTTCAACTTTGAACAAGTTCATTATTGACTACCTTTGTATGTGATATTATGCTACAGAATAAATTACTAATCGCCTTATTTCTATCTAGCTTGACTCTTAGTATGAAAAGTCAAACGTATCAGGATACATTGATAGGGTTGGTGGATAAAAATTTAATACAAATCAATAGAAATGATGCTGGAATTGGTCAAACATTGCCAATACTAAATATTCCAGACACTGACAGCCCCATACGGATTACATGGTGCGAGCCAAATCAGTGTTTTTATGGCTTAGTAAAGATAGAGGAGATCAGTCATATTATACGAATATCTGCATCAGGAATTTATACCGTATTGAGCTCGATAACTGTTCCTGACGAGACTGTTTATTTTATGGAAGGCATTGCTTTCAATCGGTTTGATGGTCAATTATATGTGTCAGCTAGTTTAAATGGCTCTATTTCAATGAATGATTTTCACAGTGAGAGTTTTGTTCGAGTGGATACGACATCATTTATAGGCACCATATTGGGAACGTTTTCACATGATTCTCCCGATGAAGCAGAAGCTGACATAATAATTTTTGATGATGAAGGGAACCTATATTATGCAGATGGGCGACCATCATCAGGCTCTGGTTTCTTTCGAATTTATCAACAAGATAATGAATTTATTGATTCTTCTACTCTAATTTATTCGTCAAACTATCTGGTAACTTCTGGTTTTACTATAAAGGATAATCGATTGTACTATTCCTCAGAAAGAGCACTGTATGCTTTAGACTTGGAGAACTATCAGCAAAATCAGCTGGGTACAATTTTTGACAATACGGAGTTTAATGGAGAATTAGTAAGAGGAATTACTTGGACTTCTAATGTTGAGGGCTGCACGGATCCAGGGGCTTGTAATTATAATGTTTCAGCAAATATTGATGATGGATCATGTACCGAGAACGACTGCCTAGGCATTTGTGATGGAGATGCAGTAGAAGGATGTACTGAAAACAGTGCAATTAACTACGATTCCGAAGCTGATTGTGATGATGGATCGTGTCAATTTGATTATACAATCTGTGATTGTAATGGAAACGCACATTCACCTTATGCGATGTTAGAGTTAGGAGATGGTAACCCTAATGATACAGATGATCTGAATTTTAACTGTGAAACATGGGGATATGACTGTGAGGATATTATTGGATCTTCATCAGAAGATCCATTTGATGTATGCTTAGGTAATATGCCCCCTAGTTACGGATGTATTTGTCTAACCGAAGGATTGGATCTATCCTTAGGAAATAGTTTTTTGCTCTATGACACTTTAGAACATGCTGGAAATAAGATCATTGAAACAACTTGTGTAAATGTAATTAATGTCGTGCCATACATTTCGGGAGGTTGTCCGATTGTGGAACTATGCTTTTCGCTTAATGGGACTGATTTTGAATGTCTCAATCTTTTAGAACAGGAAAGCTATTATTACTCGGGAGATCTTATTGAGTTTCAAACAACTGTCGAAGCCCAACTCGTTCTTTTTTATTATACCACAACTGACGATACAAGCGATACATATTCAATATATGTTCCAGAGTGTATAGTAGGAGTTGAAGAAAAAACGTCATCAAAAATTTTGGCTTTTCCTAATCCCGTGGATAATACTTTAAACATCTTCATAGATAAAGAATTAGCACAAAACCTTAAAGTGAAGTTATTTGATAGTACTGGTGAAATGGTAAGATACATTGATCGGAGTAGAAATGGTGAAAGTCTATCAATTGATATTTCTGACTTGGCAAATGGCATTTATTGGTCTCAATTTAGGGTTTAAAACCCTGCAATTTATTGCAGCACTTTAGTACTACGAAAAAATCTATACATTGTGCCCTGTGAGCAGAAAATCACGAAAAGGGTCACATACAGTAAGTCGATTAACGTGTCATATAGTCTGGGCAATTAAATATCGATATAAAGTATTGAGAGGTGATATTCAAATACGATGTAGAGAATTGCATACACAGGTTTGTGAAGCAGAGGATATTGAAATTCTAAAAGGAGTTATAAGTTCAGATCATGTGCACATGCATATTGAATATGCTCCAAAAGAGAATGTAAGTTCAATAGTTAAACTTTTGAAAGGTCGTAGTTCGAGAAAATTACAACTTGAATATCCAAAATTAAAAGAGCGTTATTGGGGTCGTCATTTTTGGGCAAGCGGCTATGGAGTTTGGAGTTCAGGAAATATTACAGATAAAATGGTAGATGATTATCTAGAGCATCATCGAAGGAAAGATGATTCAGATGAGAATAATTTCATACTTGAGTGATTAAGAGAAGGACTTTCAGTCCTGGAGAGATTAAACCCCTGCACTTTCAGTGCAGGGTGGTTTAGTTTCTGATTTGTGAAAATGAAACGATTAAGAACAATCTAAAAATCATTGTTGATCATTAAAGCCTCTCGTTACTAATTATTTATTGATCCTTTTTTTTAAACAGTTACTTATTTTGGTATGATGGTATAAATCCCCCAGTTATTTTAATTTAGCCGCGAATGAAAAAGGTTTTAATCATCACGTATTATTGGCCACCATCTGGTGGTGGTGGTGTCCAAAGGTGGTTAAAGTTTAGTAAGTATTTACCAGAAAATGGATGGGAACCAATAGTCTATGTTCCCGAGAACCCAGACTACCCTTCGATTGATGAGAGTTTACTAAAAGAAATTAGCCCAGAACTGAAAATGATTAAAACTCCCATTTGGGAGCCTTATAGGTTATATAAGTTTTTCACATCAAATTCATCTACAGGACTTATCTCTGAGAAAGGAAAAATAAGCTTATCGGAGAAAATATCTCGTTGGATAAGAGGTAATTGTTTTATGCCGGATGCTAGGAGGTTTTGGATTAAGCCAAGTATTAAGTATCTAACAGCCTATTTGAAAGAAAATCCAGTGGACGCAATAGTTAGTACTGGGCCTCCTCATAGTATGCATGCTATAGGATTAGGTTTGGTTAAAAGGACCAATATTCCTTGGGTCGCAGATTTCAGAGATCCCATGACGACAATTGATTTTATTGGGGCTTTAATGCTTACGAAGTACTCTATGAAAAGGTTAGATCGGTTAGAGTCTGTTATTCTTAAAAAAGCAAGTATGGTAACTGTAGCTTGGGATTTAATGCAAGAAGAGTTTAGCAAAAAAATTCCATTTGATAAAGTTCATGTTGTATACAATGGGTATGATAGATCAGATTTTAAGACAGGAATCAAGGACTTAGATCAGAAATTTTCTATATCACATTTAGGTTCGTTTTCGTCTGCCAGAAACCTACCTATATTATGGAAGGTTTTGGGCGATTTGACAAAGGGCAACGCTGAATTCCAAAAGAGTTTTCGTTTAAAAGTTGCAGGACAGATTGATCCGTATGTTCTCGCAGATATAAAAAAGAATGATCTAGAATCAAATCTTGACAATATTGGATATATACCTCATGAAAGGGTTACGGATTTCATGACGTCCTCTCATATTTTGTTACTTGCTGCAAGTGATAGCAGCACAGCTAAGGGAATGGTGCCAGGGAAGCTGTTCGAGTATCTGATGAGTAATCGTCCTATTTTAGCAGTAGGTCCTAAAGATAGTACTGTAGCTAAAATATTATCTAGAGTAAATGCCGATCCATTAATTGGATTTGATGAAGAGACAATAATGAGGGATAGGGTTTTAAAGTACTTTAATCACTATAAGCAAGGAATTTATTCTGTAAATTATAGAGGCGTAGAAAATTATGATCGGAAGTTTTTAGCCAAGAAATACTCATTGCTGATGGATTCAATTTTTTTGAAAAAATGATCCACTCTCATCATAAGTTTGATGTCAAGTGATTTCGGTTAGAGGTTATTCTTACTTAGGAATTAATATTGTTGAGCCCAAAATTGGGGTAACAACTTTATTGTTGGTTACTTTCGTAAAAAAAAAGCATGTTTTTATGATCTCTTTTTTACCAAGACCCATTCGCTTATGGCTTACTTCAATTGCGAAATTATTAGTTGTGAAATATGTAAAGACTTCAACTGATTCTTCCATTCCTAAGGTTGATGTTTCTACTGATTTAATTGAAAACACCAAAGTGTTGTCTAATAGATTTGAACTTTTGAAATTACTCCCAAAGAATGGTGTTGGGGCTGAGCTAGGGGTTAATCGTGGTGAGTTTTCGCAAGAGATTTTAAATCTAAATAATCCTAAAAAACTTCATCTAGTTGATGTATGGGGTAGTAAGAGATACAATCAAGAAATTAGAAAAGAAGTAGAGACTAAGTTTTATAAA
This sequence comes from Flavobacteriales bacterium, assembly GCA_965224545.1. Taxonomy (GTDB): domain Bacteria; phylum Bacteroidota; class Bacteroidia; order Flavobacteriales_D; family Sanyastnellaceae; genus ASP10-05a. Next base: position 1,419,185 of record CBDCZM010000002.1, read on the forward strand.
CAGATTGAAGATGGGTTAGTTGAAGTCAATTTAGGTTTTTCAACTATAGTGGTTGATCAATTTGATGAAGAATACTTTGATTGGATATATATAGATACAGATCATTCTTACAAAACGACCAAGAGAGAATTAGAACTTTATCACTCAAAAATGAAGAGGGGAGGTATCATAGCTGGTCATGACTATACTATTTGCAATTGGGATGGTGTTGTGAGATACGGAGTAATTGAGGCTGTTCATGAATTTTGTTTGAAAAATGATTGGGAGATTCTCTATATAACAATGGAGATGACTGTAAAGCCAAGTTTTGCCATTAGAAAAATCAACTAAAGCCGAGTTTTCTAGATCTATTGGAGTAGATTTTACGTTCGATTCTAAGTGCTATTTTTGGAAAAAAAAGAAAAGTTAAAATATGATAGCTTTAATCCAAAAGATAAAAAAAACCATCTATAAGTACAGAGATGACTATAGGTCAAAAAACAACCTGTCTGTTTTAGGCACCGATCAAAAGAAATTGATTCTTGATATTAAAAAAAGAAAGCTCACATATTTATCTAACCATAAGTTATTGAGTCTTGCAAGGACATCTAATGAGTTAAACAAAACTCAAGTGAAGGGGATCTTTATTGAAGCAGGTTGCGCTCTTGGTGGTTCTTCAATTTTGTTGTCGAAAGTAAAATCTTCCGAAAGATCTTTGTTTATTTATGACGTTTTTGAAATGATACCACCACCAACTAAAGAAGACACTAGGGATGTTCACCAACGATACTCCTCAATATTAGAGGGTAAATCAACTGGCATAGGAGGTGACAAATATTATGGGTATGAGACTAATCTTTTTAATATTATCCAAATGAATTTTACAGATTTTAATATCGATTGTAAGAAAGAAAATGTCTTTTTTGTTAAAGGATTGGTACAAGATACTTTAGATGTAAGAGACTCTGTAGCTTTAGCTCACATAGATGTTGATTGGTATGATCCTGTAAAAACTTGTCTAGAGAGAATTTATCCAAAGTTAGTTGTAGGAGGAAGTATTATTCTTGATGATTACCATGCCTGGGGAGGCTGCAGAAAAGCCACTGATGAATTTTTACTTACCATCCCAAATAAGTACGAATTAGATGATTCTTTAGAATCTTTGAAACTTACTAAACTAAAATAGACGGCTAAGCTCTAATTAGCACAGCATTTTGTTTAAACAGTTCGAAGAGTTGGTATCCCTGATCGGCTAAGAGTACTGCGATTAGCCATTGCTTTATGGTTTGCTTGCTCCCCTGTATTTTATCAGCGTATGCATACCAGTTGAGGTAGTTTTGCAGATACTTAGTGTCTGGTCGGAAATCACAGAGTCTTTATTTGGCGGGTGATATAGCCAAATTTATCCCATGAATATCTTCATAAATAGTGACCTATTCAGCATAATTACTGGTGTTGACGCTGTATTTTAGTTAAACATTCGAAGCTTATGCGCACACTATTTGAACGAGATCCAGACTTATTCACGCTGCCAATTACATCAGCTGAATTTCCTAATAATTGCAGAGACGAGGCTCCCAAGTTATTGAAAGGACTTCAAGCAATTTTCATGAACAAGGAGATAAATGCTGCTGTATTTTCTTTGCTATCCAATCGTATAAATCCCAAGCAAGAGACATTGATTAGATCAGGTCGCAAAGGGATGGGACTGTGGGAGATACTAGTACTTGGAGTAATGCGTCAAGGATTAAATGCAAATTATGATCGCATCCATTATCTGGCCAATGTTGATACCTCAATGCGAACGGTAATGGGTATTGAAACAGAATCACGATTGGACAAGAAGAAGTACGGGCTTACTACGATCAAGGATAATCTAGCATTGTTGGATGAGCAAACAATCCAAGAGGTCAATGATTTGGTGATTAACTACGGTCATAGGTTATTAAAAAAAAAGAGGAAGAGCTACTCCAGGTAAAAACCGATTCGTTTCCCGTTGGTACTCATGTACATTTCCCCACAGATATGAATCTACTGTGGGATTCAGCACGTAAGTGCATTGACCTCTCTGAATGGTTCAGGGACAATGAAAACATCACAGGTTGGAGAAAATCCAGATCATTGAAACGGGAGATCAAAAGCATTTTCAGGGCTAGTTCCAAGGCCAGCAGTTCAGGCGGAAAAAACAAAGAATCGAGAGTTCGTAATGTAGTAAGTCAATACCTAGAACTAGGCAATAAACTTGAAGTAAAGGTCAAGGATTTGCTAAATCAAACAGCCTGTCACAGGAGTGTTTCGGCACTATCCAAGCATCTCCAATTGGTTTATTTTCATGAAATGCTGACTAAGCATATCGACCTAGTCAGTAGAAGAATAATAGATGGAGAAGTTATTGCTTCAAGTGAAAAACTATACTCCATATTTGAAACGCATTCAGAGTGGCTTTCCAAAGGGAAAAAGTTCAACCCAGTTGAAATAGGTCACAATGTATTAATCGCCACCGACCAATTCAACTTCATCATTCATCATCAGGTACTTGAGAATCAGGTTGATGTCCAGCTAACCCAAGAAATTGCGACAAAGCTGGTGGAAAAATTCTCAGGTCTGATTGAATCCTTAAGTCTTGACAAAGGGTTCTATAGCGGACAAAACAAGGCGTTTGTGGAAAAGCTAATTCCCAAGACGATTATGCCAAAAAAGGGCAAGCGCAACAAAGAGGAAACTGAGCAGGAACATCAGGCTCAGTTTATAAAACTCCGCAATGCTCACAGCGCAGTAGAATCAAACATCAACCAGTTAAGACACAATGGATTGGGTCGTTGTCTGGACAGGGGGATTAAAAACTTCAAACGCTACGTTTCCCTAAGCGTTTTGGCCTATAATCTGCACAAGATAGGTGAATATATAAGCAGAGAACAGGTTCATAAAAAGGCAGCCTAAATTTGAGTGCAGATACAATTGACATAGGGAACGTGCGTCTTGTCGGGAAGAAATTAACCGCAAAACTCATTTTTAAAGCCCAAAAACGGAATACATGCCTGCCCGAAAAATAGTTGAGCTCTAAAATTTGAAAACCAATGCTTTTTTAGTTGAATTTAGGGTGTGTAATCTTTCGAAAGAGCTGATTTCCGACCAGACACTACTTAGAGCTTACACCATTAAAGGGGAGTAAGAATTTTCGTAGCTGTGCATGGGTATTGTTCACTTTTTGAAGATGTATGGTCTTATCTTTTTTATCTACATGGTCTTTAGCTAATAGTGCTTTATGTCTTAAAGAGGGTTTTCCCTTTGCATAAGCCTTGTAAGAAGGGTGCTTGTCGGTTATTAAGGTGGCATCATCTGCCAGTCTATGGTCTAGTACTTCTGAAATGTCTTGTTTGCTCAACCGTTTTGTTGCCACAGCTCTCAAGTATTTGCCTCCCTTACGTTCTACTGCTGTAACTGAACTACGGTAATACTGTCTTTCCCTTGATTTCTTTTAAAATCACTCCCTCTCTTTCTCGGTGCTCTATCTAAATCCCTGTTCCCTTTGTTATTTAGGGCTAACTCTAACTCATCACACTCTACTTCATTAGAAAGCTCTACAGGAGCAAACTGTTCCAACGAGCTTAAAATCTTATGACGCCAATCAAAACTTGTCTGAATACAAATTCCCAGTTCCTTGGCAATCTTCTTTATCGGCATTCCCTGTTCCATGCATTTGAGATAAGCTTGCCACTTATTTTTTAGCTTTATCTCATACAAGGGAGTGCCTGTGGTTTCACTGTACCATTTTAAACAATCCTTGCAACTGTACATCGCCACTCCTTTTTGTTGACCTCTGCGATATACACTTGTACTACTACAATGAGGGCAGGGTTTTTTCTCGCGCTTTGATGAAACTTCTTTCGTTGCATCGACTAGAACTTTTCCTTGTAGTTCCTGATCCTGCAATAATTCCTCTAGCAATGCTTCTTGAGTCCCTAACGACAATCGTGAAAACAACTCCTTTATTTCTTTACTACTTACCATAAACACAATATAACACCTTTATGTTGTGTTAACTAGAACTTAGCCAAATAGACTAAACCTGATTATTGAGAAATCGCTTTAGAGAGCTCAGAAAATCTTTTTTCTATTGGGAAGTTGGATAGGATATGTTCTCTTGGCTTCAGTGTTAAAAGTGAATCAGAGTTTAAAGCGACATTCAATGTTTGTGTTAATAATTTGGAACTTCGTGTCTTGACTAAAAACCCTTCATTTCCAATTATTTCTGGTATTGCTGCTACTGAGCTTCCAATCGGTATACACCCACATAGCATTGCTTCACAAAGTGCATTAGGAAAGCCCTCAAACATACTTATTTGAAGATAAAATTTGTGGTCATTGTATATTTGAACTAGCTCTTCTTGAGCAACATTCTTCACCAGTTTTACATTAGGAGGAATTTCATCAATAGGATCGAATTCACTCACAATAGTAAAAGATCTATTTGGCATTTCTTTGGCGGTTCTAAGTATCAAATCTAGACCTTTTCTATAGTATGCAGTACGGTTCAGTTTTATGGCTACTGTGAGAAAGTCCAACCGACGATTCAAATGTGAATTTGAGGATTTAAATAGTTCGTGTTTATATCCATTTATTACTTCAACCACTTCAGTTTTAAGAGACGGGATGAAATTTCCGAAACCTTGCTTGGGATATAAGATTGTATCATACTCATAGTCACTCTTGTGGAGGCTTTTGTGTACGGGTAGAATTTTATCTGACATTTTGTAACTGACAGTAGTAAAGAAGGATAATAAAGGTTTAGTAAAATGTCCATATTTGATTTCAGGAAGTTTGCTGGAGTCAGTCCCAATGGCTATTATATAACATTTAAAGGGCATAACTTTAGATAGAATAGAGGGAAGGAAGGAAAGATATCCGGACGATTGACAAACAATTTTTTTGGTTTTCCAACCATACCAACCAATCCAAAAAAACTGTGAAATAAATGCGAAGACAGTTCTCCATTTGGGTTCTGAAATGAAATGAAATGATCGCACTAGATAATCTGTGGATAGGATTTCAATATCTCTTTTGACAAACGTTGATCTCTTGACGTATACCATCAAAAGTCTGGGTTTCTTAGTTTGTTTTGAATGGGGCATTTATGAATTCAAAAGATTAGATTTACTGCTTGTAAAAGTAATTTTAATGATGGCAAAAAAAGAGAAGATCAGAAATATTCTTTTAGTAAATGCTGTACTCACAAATAATGGAGATGTTGCGATTACACTTGCTTTATATTTTCGACTTATAAAGGCAGGATTTAATGTTACTATTGCAAGCCACCACTATAAAAAAATTAGAAAAGAATATTGGGGTTTGCCGTTGATAGCTGATGTTGGTTCTAGTTTCTTGTATAGAAAGCTGCCCCAATTAAAGAGGGTGTTTAAGCCATTTCATTACGACCTAAAAAAAGAGTTTAATGATGCCGATGCTATAATAGCCGTTCCAGGAGGGTTTATGAATAGTTATTATGATTTTAATAATTTGATGGAGTTCTTCAAGTTCTGTGTGGGACGAGGAAAACGGTTAGGCGTATATGCGAATTCTTTCGGCCCTTTTTCATCATTAGATAAAGAGTTATTTTCAAAAAACGCTAATGTTTTTCATGTTCTAATGGCAAGAGACTCTAGATCAATAGCTGAATTGGCAGGTATGGGTGTTGATAGTGGAATTTACTTTGAGTCGAATGACGCAGTTTTTTTATTGGATCAAAAAACGAATACTTCTAAGGGAAAAAAAGTAGCTATCTCAGTAAGAGAATGGAAGAAAGATGATAGGAATATGAAGCAGTTTATAGTGATGATGACTGCATTTGTATTTGAGCTTTTAGATCAAGGATATTCCATTGAATTTCTATCTACTTGTCAAGGCAAGGAAGGCTATATAGATGATTCAATTTTGGCCACACGAATTGCAGAAAATTTGGGGACTGAAGTGAAAAACCAGATAGTTGTTGATAGAAATTATTATAATTTAGAATCTCTCAGGAGCAAGCTAGTAGAATATGATGTCGTAATTGGAACTAGGTTGCATATGTGTTTACTTTCATTAAAAAGTGGAACACCTGCTTTTAATATTAGCTATGAGTTTAAAGGTAAAGAGGCATACGATTATCTTGGTTTCGAAAATTATAGTGTGGATTTTAATGATGACATAAAAACAAGCCTCTCGAAGATTAAAGAGTTTCTCCTCCATAAAGAAAAGATCAAAGAATTACTACCTCAATTAATGTTATCTCAAAAAATAGAATCGGAAAAGGGGTTCAAGAAATTTGTAGATTTATTGATTGGCTAATTATTCCTTAAAATGATTTGGTTCTAAACCAAATCGATTATTATGTATAACTACATGCGAAAAAATTAAAAGTCATTTAATCAATGGGGATTGTAGCAAAACAAGCTTCCAGAAATGCTGTTTATATGCTTGTTGGAGCGATATTTGGAGCTTTGAATAGGGTCTTGATTCTTCCAATAGCTTTTGAGGATTTCACTGAAGGCATTGGGCTTATTGCCCTTCTTCTTTCAGTAGCATTAGTACTATCTCAGTTCCTTTCCCTTGGCGCGAATAGTATTTTCATCAATTACCTCCCCAAATTTAATAACAGTTCAAAAGAGCACGAGTTACTAAAGAGAATTATAACCCTATGTATAGTTAGCTCTTTGCTCTTTGGTATAGGATTATTATTAGGAAGACACGAGTTTCTCCAGCTTTTAACTCCTGAAGATTCTGAATTAATGGATGGGAATTTTGTGTTTCTATTTATACTCACTTTAGCAATAACATTCTATCAGGTTTTCACAGGCTTTTTACAATCAAAGTATAAAACTGTAATAGTAAATATTCTAAATGATCCATTTTTAAAAGGAACATACTTATTTCTTGTAATCATCTACTGGCATGATATAATCTCATTTCATTTCTTGTTGGCCTTATTAGTAGGCTCATATTGTTTGGCGACTACATTGGCATTTTTTTTTTCAATACGAGAAGGGTTCTCTATTTCTAGTAAGGAGAGGTTAATTAACAAAAAAGAAATAATAGAGTATGGACTATATTCATTATTAGACAAAGGGGCGGGAACGTTCGTACATCAATTGGATGTTCTGATGATTAGTTTCATTCTAACATTATCATCGACTGGGGAATATACTATCGCTTTTTTTATCGGTTCGATAGTTTTAATCCCTCAAAAGTCAATAAGTTCTATTGCGAACCCCATCGTTAGCAAAGAAATTGCGAATAATAATATGTCAGAAGTTAATAAACTACTTAAGGACAGTTCGCTATCCGCTGTTTTAGTCGGCGGTATTATTTTTTCCTTAGTCTGGATAAGTGGTGCTGAAATTTTTAAGCTTCTTCCAGATAATTTTTCGAATGGATATTGGGTTGTGTTTTTTATTGGCATGTCTAGAATGGTATATATGCTGGGAGGGATATCTGGAGGAATCATTTTATTCTCGAAGTATTTTAGATTTAACCTCATTCTAAATGTCTTCTTACTTGTAGTCACATTTATAACGAATCTTGTTTTTATACCTGTCTACGGTATAGCCGGTGCTTCATTGGCCACTTTTATTGCCTTTTTAGGATTTGTCATATTTAGATTGTGGTTTGTTTATGTCAAATTTGGTATTCATCCCTTTTCTAGGTCATTATTTTACTTAATTGCGATTCAGGTTATAGTAATAAGTGTTTTGAAGTCTGTTGATTTTAAAATACACCCTGCTTTAGAAATTGTGATAAATAGTGTCATGTTTATTTTATTGTATTATATGCTTTTACGTGTTTTTAAAGTTATACCAAGTTTAAGTTCTATGTTCAAGCTTCGAAAGCTGACATCATAAAAGAGTTTCCCATTCCCTACCTTTGCCGAAGACAATGAAAAAGGAAAACACAAAAGTAGGAGTACTGGGAGGTGGAAGCTGGGCTACAGCCCTTGTGAAGCTTCTCTCAAATAATGTGGGTAAAGTGAATTGGTGGATGAGAAGCCAAGATTCTATTGATCATATTTCCAAATATGGACACAACCCAAAGTACATCGGAGCTATCCAGTTTGATACTCAAAAGTTACATATTACCAGAGATATGCAACAAGTGGTAGATGAATCTGAGGTCCTTTTTATTGCCATTCCATCTGCTTTTTTGGATGCTACTTTTCAGCAATATGACCTCAAGGGGATGGAAAACAAAATTATTTTTTCAGCTATTAAAGGGATGGTTAGTGAGTACGATAGTATTCCTGCCAGGTATTTTCATAAAGAGTTTAGAACACCCTATGAGCGTATCGGGATCGTCTGTGGGCCATGTCACGCAGAAGAAGTAGCGAAAGAGCAACTAAGCTATTTAACACTTGCTTGTCCTGATCAAGAAATAGCACAGTTGGGTGCTGATTTATTGGCTTGCAGATACATTAAGACATTCACCAGTGACGATGTTTTTGGGACAGAGATTTCAGCGGTGTTAAAAAATGTTTACGCTATAGCAGCTGGTATCTGTCATGGATTGGGTTATGGTGATAATTTTCTTGCGGTGCTAATCAGTTCAGCAATTCGAGAAACATCCAATTTTGTGGATGCAGTTCATGAAATTCATAGAGATGTAAATTCCTCGGCTTATTTAGGAGATTTATTAGTAACAGCATATTCTCCTCACTCCAGAAATCGTTATTTCGGAACAATGGTCGGAAAAGGATATTCCGTAAAGGGGGCGCAATTAGAAATGAACATGATTGCTGAAGGATATTACGCTGCCAAGAGTGTGTATGAAATGAATAAAAAATTCAAAGTGGACATGCCTATCGCAGAGGCTGTCTATAGAATTCTATACGATGGAATTACACCTGTGATAGAAATGAGAATATTGGCAGAAAAGTTAAGTTAGAAAAGCTACTTGCTAATAATAATTTTCTCAGTTTGGATATTCTTTCCTTTTTCAATTATTGAAAGATAATAAATACCATCAGCCAAATAGGATAAATCTAAATACAGATTTTTCCCCCTATCCATTTCTCTCAGATTTTTTATCTCAGAACCAATACTATTAAATAGCTTTATATTAAAATCCATGAAGTTTTTACTATTCTCTAAGAATATGTGATCCTCTGCGGGGTTAGGATAGACTCTTATCAAATTGGTGTGGTTTTCATCCACTCCAACAGTACATTCGGGAACATAGAAAGAATAAATATCGCTTTCGTCACTCTCTACAGTGAAATAAAAATAAACGAGTTGAGCATCGGCAGTTGTTTGAAAATCAATGATGTCTCCTGAATAGTATTCTCCGCTAATGATGTTTAAGCAGGTGAATTCTTGATTGTCTAAGGAAAAACATAATTCTTGTACCTGACATCCTCCAGAGCTGAGCGGAATAATGTTTATTGAACTCATACAGAACTCGTCAATTATCTTATTTCCCGCATGCTCTAATGTATCGTACGCCCAAAAGTTCATTCCATTAAAAAAATCTAATCTCTCTGCTACACAAATACATCCGTTATTTGTTGGGAAATTACCAGAACAAACCCCAAAGGGATCATCATTTGGTCCGCCTGCAATATCTCCACAGTCATATCCCCAAGTCTGACAATTAAAACTCAAGATTTCAGTAGTATTAGGGTTCCCATCTCCAAGTTCTGTAAGGCTATATGGGGAATGCTCATTACCATCACAGTCACAAATCGTATAATCGAATTCACATGATCCATCATCTACTATCGCTAAGTCGCTATAATTTATAGCATTGGGGTAGGTACATCCTGCACATTCATTGAAACTTGGATCTTCAGGATATAGACATTGATCACATAGGTCGATAAGAGCCGTTCCGTTTGGTATACCCAGACAATCATTACAATTATTAAAATCGGGATCTGATGGAGTCAGACATTGTCCACAATCATCAATGACAAAAGCTCCATTGAGTGTTCCTGCGCAATCGACTATTAAGTCAGGAAAATCACAAAAAAAATCTATTTCAGAGTCGTCAAGTGCTCTGCTGTGAATCATAAGGTTATCTAGTTTACCATCTAAAAAACAGCATGCTTGGTTTGTATAGGGACTAAAGGCTCCGACATAAAAGCCGTTGCATGTAGATTCTTGTGGAGTAAACACCTGCTCTGATACTAAAAGCCCATTAAGATAGAATCTGACAGTTCCATCGTCAAAAATAGTATTCACACAAATCCATTCATTAGTAATTGGAAGTGGAGCTAAAACAAACTCAGAGTTGATCGCATTAGAACCTACCTCTGTTTCTAATTGAAAAACAGAATTCTCTACTTCAATTTCAAAAACATTTGTTGCTAAAGATTCTCCATCTTCACCAAGAGAAGTAATTACTTGAAATGGTTCTAAGGTATTAAAGTTGACTTGAAATGAAACAGAAAGTTGATTGCTACTATTAGAGTTGATTAGATCAGATAGTACGGAAAGATCAATAAATGTAGAAACACCATTGAAATTCAATGCGGAATTTAGGCTTCCATTTTCTCCGCTTACAAAAGTTCCGTTAAATAAAATACCAGAGTTGTTATTACCGCTATAGTCTAATATATCTCCATCAAACGGATAATATGCCACTAAATCTTCATTTAAATCCTGACTAACAGAATTTAGAGAAATATAAAGTGCGCAAACAAGAATGTATATATAGATCGGCTTAATGTCCATGATCAAATCACATAATTTCTAGACGCTTAGACAAAATTACATCAATTTCATTAAGAAACGCTTTGAATGCCTCTTTAGAATTGAGCCCCAGGGCAAACGTATTAAAAAGTTTTTGATTTGATCCAGAGTCATCATTTTCATAATAGTTGGTAATTTATATGTTTGAGCGTTGTTTAGCTTGCATCTCTCACCAGAACTTTACTTATTTGAGAGACACTAAGAAGCTTCGAGCCGTCTTTGGGCAAATTCCAGATTTCAGACGATCCCATGAAAACTTTATGATTTTAGGGATCATATCAGTGATTTGTGGGGCTGTAACATGGGATGAGATGGAAGATTACGCCTATTCTAAAGAGGGATTTTGCGCACTTTCCTAGAACTACCTCATGGAATTCCATCTCACGACATATGTAATCGAGTTTTTTCTAATATCGATAGTGATCTATTTGAATCATGTTTTATAGATTGGGTGAGTGATTTGGCATCGTTTCAACCTAAAGAAGTTATTGCTATTGATAGGAAAACAATAAAAGGAGCAAAGAGCAGTGGTAAAAAATCTCCCATCCACATGGTAAGTGCATGGGCTGCAGAAAACAATGTAATCTTAGGTCAGGTTAAAGTCAATGAGAAAACCAATAAAATATCGCTTCAAAAATCATTAAAAAAAAGCGGATTACATTCTGGCGGTAAAAACGAATCAACAAGTTGTATCAGTATATCCATAACGAATTTAGATTTGGTAGGAAACCAGCCACTCACTACTAAGAAGATGGTAACCATGGGCGAATTGAAACCAGAAGGTGCAGTGTCATTACAGATTTTCAGTTTATTGATTAGGATACTCACTGGGATAACTTAACATCAATAATAAAGTAGGGAGTACGAGAGAATTTAAAGACAAAACCAAACTGCCACATGCTACTACGTAAACAGCTTAAAAGGTCAATCAGAAGAGTTTCAAAAAGCAATAGTTCTCATTGGACTTTGGATGTCGCTTTTTCAGAAGATGCTTCCAGAAAAAGAATCAACAGAATGCTGTACAAAATTCCTCTATCCTTAATAAAGTAGCTCTCAGTCTATTGAAAAACGAAAAATCAAGTAAAGTAGGTGTCAAAAGCAGAAGACTCAAGCCGGATAGGATAATCACTACCTCATTAAGGTATTAAATCTTATTAAAGTTTAATGCTTTTGTCTGTATGACTGAAGACAGATAATAGTAAAGTTGATCTATCGAATCCTATACGATGGAATCACTCCTGTGGTAGAAATGAGAATATTGGCAGAAAAGCTCAGTTGAATTTGAGTGTTATTTACTGATGATTATTTTTTCTGTTTGTATGGTTTTCCCCTCTTTTACTATTGATAGATAGTAAATACCGTTGGCTAAATTAGATACGTCAATTGTAGAATTCAGTTCTTTCTCGCGTAATACTTCAGAACCGAGACTATCAAATAATTTTATATCAAAATGTAAGAGATTTTTGCTATCGTTTAGGAGTATGTGATCTTTTGCTGGATTAGGATAGACAGATATCAAACTAGTAGGCCTTTCATCTATTCCAACTATACATTCAGGAACATAAAAAGAAAAAACATTGCTTGTATCTTCTTCTAAAGTGAAATAGAAAAATATTAACTGAGAGTCCGCAGTTGTTTGAAATTCGATAATGTCGCCAGAATAATAGTATCCATCAATAAGACTTAGACACGTGAATTCTTCATTGTCAAATGAAAAACATAATTCATTGACAGGGCACCCACCAGAGCTAAATGTAATCACATCAACCGAACTCATACAGACCTCTTGAATGAGTGGAGCTCCGGCATGTTCTAGTGTGTCATAAACCCAAAAGTTTATACCACTAAAAAACTCTAAGTTTTCTGCTATGCAAATACATCCATTGTCGCTGGGTAAATTGCCTAGACAAACGTTAAATGGATCGTCAGTGGGTGCACCTGCAATATCTCCACAGTCGTATCCCCACGTCTGACAATTAAAATTCAGACTTTCAGAGATATTGGAGCTTCCGTCTCCCAAGTCTGAGAGAACATATGGAGAATGTTCATCTCCTGCGCAGTCACAAATAGTATAATCGAATTCACATGATCCGTCATCCGCTATTGCCAAGGCGTTATAATTGACTGCGTCAAAATGAGTGCATCCAGCACATTGATTGAAGTTTGAATCATCGGGATTTAGACATTGACCGCATAGATCTATAAGTGCTGTTCCATTAGGAGTACCCATACAATCACTACAATTGTTGAAATTTGGATCATCAGGATTTAGACATTGCTCACAATCGTCAACTACAGCATTACCTTCTATAGAGCCAGAACAATCAACTTCTAAATATGATAATGCACAGACAGCATCAATATCTGCTCCTGGGGCCAAAGTTTCACCGCATGGATTATCAATAATATCAATAATTTCAATTGCATCAAATAATAACTGATGCTCAGTAAACCCTGGTAATATTTGATCGATATCTAGGCCTGACGTAGACCCTGCTATTGTACCAATCTCAAAAAAACCGTTAGAATCAGAATCAGGAATTCCAAATAAAACTAGTTGTTGCTGCGTAAAAGAGTCTAATGGTCTAAGGGAAATATTGCAGGCTTCAACTACGGGGCCAATTTCAAAGATCAAAAGATCATTATCGTTATTACCTGAATTTGTAAGGACATTATTGGTAAATCCAAGTTGTAAGTAACCTCCTTGCCCTAGAAATACAAATTCAGGTTCATCTACAGTTGCCGAAAACCAATCATTTAGTCCAATAGCACCTTCAGGGTCTAAGTCAGACAATGGACATCCAGATGAATAGTCTATCAAGACATCTGCAAAACTAATTCCAGAAGAGCATAACGCACAGCCACCATTGGAATATTCTTGACATTCAATTTCTTCACAATCGATTAAGCCATCTCCGTCATTATCAATCCCGTCAGAGCAACTCACTGCATTATTTTCTTGAGCACTATAAAACTGGGGGACTAATATTAGGACGCATATTAATAATATAATTCGATAAAGCATTTTCATTGATCTAACTTATCATCCCTTACACCTGTTTGAATTGGTGAGCTAAGTGAGGGTTAAACTTTTGGCTCAGTAAAGTTATGAATTTAAGTGAATGATTGAGGATAAATAGAAGGTCTGTCTATAGAATTCTATATGATGGAATCACTCCTGTGGTAGAAATGAGAATATTGGCAGAAAAGCTCAGCTAACGATTCAGTTTTAGCATTCAGATCTTCGTGATAATTTGGTATCTTTATTGTTGCAACGAAACATAGGCTAACGGCGTCTTTATTTGCACTAGAGTTAACTTGATTTTTAAAACCTTACATATCTCACTTCTGTGTGCTTGCATTTTTTTGCTCAGCAGCAGACTTTCTTCGCAAATTTCCTTTGTCGAAAATTTAGGGCAATGGCACGATCGAGTAGAGTACAAGGCGGGTATCAATGGTGCCTTTGTGTATCTAGAAAGGGATAGAATTACCTACAATCTTTACGAGTCAGCACTTATAGATTATATGCACCCTGCAGGAAAAGAATTAGAAGATCGAACTGATTTCTGGTTTCACGCTTATGAGGTGGAGTTTTTGCATTGCAACGTGGTTCAACCTTCTGGAGCAAAGCCATTTAGTTACCATCACAACTATTACTTAGGCAATAATCCAGAAAATTGGGTGACTGAAGCTCAACTATTTCAAAAAATTTCTTACGAAAATCTCTACGATGATATCGATATGATTATGTATCAGGGTGGAAACTCTCTCAAGTACGATTTCATAGTTCAGCCTGGTGCGGATCCTTCTCAAATTCAATTGGAAATAGAAGGCGCAGATGACGTGGCGCTAGAAAACAATGAGCTGCATATAAAAACAAAAGTGAATGAAGTGATAGAATCTGAGCCTTATACTTATCAGTTTATTGATGGGAAAATTGTTCAGGTAGATTGTAGTTATCAGCTTAAGGATGGAGTCGTTTCTTTCAAGGTTGGTAGTTACGATAAGAGTCACAAGCTTATTATTGACCCAGAGTTACTACTGGCTACGAACACAGGTTCATTTGAGAGTAACTTCGGTTTTACGGCTACTTATGATCAGGATGAGAATATGATAGCTGGGGGTAATGTATTCTCCAGTGGCTTTCCCACAACCTTGGGAGCGTTTCAAACTACTTTTGGTGGGGATTATAGCGATGCCTATTTGGTCAAGTTCAACGATGATGGATCAGAGCTTCTTTACTCCACATATATTGGAGGAGCCAACAATGAAAGACCCCATAGTCTTATCACTACTTTGGATAACGATATATATGTTATGGGCACTACGGGGTCAGGTAATTTTCCTGTGACACCAGGAGCATATGATACTACTTTTAATGGGGGAGAACCTACGGACATTTCCTCCACATTAGGTGACCATCCTAATGGATGCGATATTTTCATCGCCAAGATAGATGGAGTAAATGGAAGTTTGATTGCTTGCACTTTTGTGGGTGGGACGGGAAATGACGGACTCAATTCTTCCTCGTCGTTAGAATATAACTACGCAGATGTATTCAGGGGAGAGATTATTGTTGAGGATGATGAGGACATATTTATTACTACTTCGACATCAAGTACTGATTTCCCCACTTCAGCTCTCTCTGCTCAATCCGACTATGGTGGAGGTGATACAGATGCAGTTCTATTCAAAATGAACGCCAATTTAAATGTAATGCAATGGTCGACTTATTTTGGTGGAAATGCGGCTGATAGTGGATATAGTTTACAACCAGATTCAGAAGGAAACCTATATATGGTAGGAGGAACAGTAAGTAATAACTTACCTACAAGTAACACAGCACATCAAGACACAAATCCGGGAGGAGTGAGTGGATACATAGTGAAGCTTGATAATATTGGATCATCAATTGCAGCATGTACTTATGTTGGGACATCTGGATATGATCAGACTTATTTTGTGCAATTAGATCCAGATGATGATGTGTATGTAGTGGGACAAACCACTGGAGGATATCCTATACAGGGAAATGTATATTCTAATTCCAATAGTGGTCAGTACATTCATAAATTCACTAATGACTTTAGTACATCTGAATGGAGTACCACTGTGGGCACGGGAAGTGGGCAAGTGGACATTTCGCCAACTGCATTTTTAGTAAGTGATTGTAACAAGATTTTTCTCACTGGCTGGGGGGGTACAACCAATGCGATTGGTCAAGCAAATGCGAGCACAACTTTAGGACTTCCAGTTACTTCAGATGCATTTCAGTCGACCACTGATGGCAATGACTTTTATCTATTGGTGTTAGAGGAAGAAGCCACAGATTTACTTTACGCTACTTTTTTTGGAGGAGGAACGAGCAGAGAGCACGTTGATGGAGGAACGAGTAAGTTTAGTAAAGATGGAGTAGTGTATCAGGCAGTGTGTTCGGGTTGTGGATCAAATGATGACTTTCCAACGACATCCAATGCCTGGAGTAGTGAGAACAATACTGATAATTGTGATCTAGGGGTTTTTAAGTTTAATTTAGGGAGAGCTCAAGTGGAGATAGGTGTAGATGCGCCTGATCAGGTGTGTTTACTGGAAGAAATTCAATTGACTAACCTTTCGGATCAAGAGTTGGAAATAGAGTGGGATTTTGACACTGGTGAGACTAGCTCGTTAGATAGTCCAGTAATAAGTTATGACGAAGCAGGGATCTATACAATTTCGCTAACAGGAAGTGATAATACAGGATGTTTAGACGGAAATACTGACCAAATTACTGTGGAGGTTGTAGGTGATGTGGATCCTCAAATTATTGCTCCTGATTTTGCCTGTGCGGGGGAAGAAGTAACACTACAGGGAATTGGATCAGAAAATGCATTTTGGGTTCCTAATGAATTACTTCCCGACTTGGATCATCATGAGACAACCTTGCCTCTGACTGAAACCGTGACAGTAGAATTTACGGACTCTAATTTGTGCAGTGAAGAGACTGTGTCGGCCACAATTGAAGTAGATGTATTGAATTTGGAAGTGGATGCACCAGAAGAAGTGTGCGTGGGTGAGACAGTCACTTTTATTGCTGATGGAGGTTCTTCTTTTGAATGGACAGATGATAACAACACAGTTTTAGGGGTGGAAAATTCATTGACTGTAACTGCAGAAAACACTTCAAACTATACAGTACATTCTACTACCGATTTAGGTTGTGAAGGACAAGAAACATTCACTCTTGAAGTAGTTCACGATGCACCTGGTGGTGATAACTATGGACCATTGTTCGTCTGTGAAGGAGAAAGTATTACAGTGAATGCCAATGAAGGTGATACCTGGGAATGGACTCCAGGAGATTTTGTTACACAGAGTATTACTATATCTCCTGTTGAAAGTGAGAATTACGAAGTGTTGATTACCAATGTATGTGGAGAAGGAATAGATGAAGTATTGATTAATGTAGGTGCGGCTGAAGCGACAATTATGGATCCAGATTCTATTTGTATCGAAGAAAGTATTCTGCTGCAGGCAGGAGGAGGTCTCGTGTATGAATGGAAGAATTTAAACACTGACGAAATACTGACGAATCCATACGTTTCTCCTACTACAACGACTGAATATCAGGTGAAGGTCACGGATATAAATAATTGTCAAGACAGCAGCACAACTACCATATATGTATTACAACTTCCCTATGTAGATGCTGGCCCGAACATAGAAGTAGCATTTACGGATACTGCCACACTTGTAGGAAGCGTAGATGAGGATAATTTTTGGTGGAGCGCTTCTCATGATTTAAGCTGTTTTACATGCCTAGAGCCAACCGTTTATCCATCGGAGAATAGCTGGTATTTTCTAAATGTCATTGATGAAAATGGATGTAGAAATTACGATGGTGTGCTTGTCCAAGTAACGGGCCCGCTGTATGTTCCAAACTCGTTTACACCGAATGGTGATGGAGTGAACGATCTATTTATTGCAGACGGTCTGTTAGTTGAAGGGTTTAAAATGCAAATTTTTAACCGTTGGGGAGAAGTGATCTTTGAAACTCTGGATCCTAAGCGCGGCTGGGATGGTACTTTTAAAGGACATGACCCTATAATGGATACGTATACATGGAGAATCGAATACAAAGACTACAGATATGGCAGGAAAATAGCTGTAGGTCACGTCACTCTGATTGACTAGTTAATCCCATTTCCAAAAACACCTAAGACCTAAGAAAGCAGTGAGGTCTAATATACTCAAATTAGTTAGCTTTTCGGAATTTTGGCGAGATTGGTTTTTCCTTTAACAAGGCAAAAAATTCAATCATAGCCTGTGCTATGGTTTCATTTTTTAACGCTGGTAAAGGGAAAAAGAACCAGCCAAAAACCGAAAAGCTAAATGGTTTGAGTATACATTCACATGACCATCACCGTTTAAATCTCCAATACAATATGGTTCGAGATTATCACAACTAGCGCCAAATACGGCGAGGAATATGGACAGGTCACTTACTCCAACACCTCCGTTATTATCAAAATCCCCAGCAAAAACGCAAGACCCATCGTCTGAATTAGCCTCTTCATTAAAGTTGACAGCGGATTCGTTCATACATCCAAAAACTTGGGATTCTCCAATACAACTACAGTCAGATTGAAAAATATCGTTGATAGTTTCAGAGTTGCTGTCATCGCAAGGATCATTTATAAATTGGCAATTTCCGTTATCTACGTTCGCTATAGAATCATAATTACATGCTGTGACATTCATACACCCTTCGATGATCAACTCTCCTTGGCATGAGCAGTCCTCCACTATAACATCATTCATTGTTAGCACATTCAGATCGTCACATATGTCGCCAACCAATTTACAAGTGCCATCATCAAGATTAGCTGTGGAGTCATAGTTGCAGGCGACGGAATTTGTACAATCCGGAATGGCATCATCTCCTATACATTCGCAAGCATCATTGTAAAGGTCATTGACGGTGTTCACATTGTTATCATCACAAGAGTCATCAATAAATGAACAAGAACCATCATCATGTAGAGCCTCTTCATTGTAATTGCAAGCTAAGTCATCTATACAGCCGCGGATAGGGTCTAACATGTTTTCATGCCAATTTACCCTCTCGACGTCATAGTTGAAATTTCCGCACACACTTCCCCATCCTGCATCAATATTTTGAGTAAAGCTGTAAAAAAAATCGAGATCACCGTCTTGATCCGCATCGAACAAGTCAAAAGTCGATATGCTTTGTGAGGTTGTAAATGGCAGAGCTGCGCTGAAGTTTCCGTTTCCATCGTTCAAAATGCTTGTGATGGTATTTCCTGACCTTGCTAAGATGTCGATGTCTCCATCTCCTTCTAGATCGATTACAACATTTTGATTTCCCATTGAATTTATTGTTGATGGTTCGTCAAATGTTCCGTCTCCATTATTTTGGAACCAAAAATTACCAGCGATAATATCTGGAGAGCTATTAGAGTCTACGTATCCTACTCCAGAAGCCGGAAAGCTACCAGTAGCTATCTCATGTATTTCTCCAAACGTTCCATCCCCTGAATTTTGTATCCATGCCAATGTTGAAGCGGTAGAAAAAATGATGTCATTAGCACCATCTAGATTTAAATCAGAAATTTCGATATCGATATTTCCAATAGCTCCTGTTGATATGGTTACTGGAGCTGCAAAATCATTATCTCCTAAATTTCGCATCCACTGAACATTTTGAGCTTCATCCGACACGATAATATCGTTAAGTTCATCATGATCAATATCAGCTATGATGATTTCGAGAATTGGGTCTTCAAACGATTGCGCTAAAATTAACTCGCGTGCGGTATTGAAGTATTGAAAATATCCATTGCCACTGTAAAATTTTGACACAACAAAAAAGTCTTTTTGACCATCTTCATTTAAATCTTCAACATATAAACTCCCTGGAAAATCATTTGCGTAAATACCATATGACAAAGCAGTGTTATTCTGTGGATAACTGGAATAAAGGCCGATCTCGTAATGATTATCATCACAAAAACCTCCCAAGTAGTTCTGTATTGAGATTAATTCAAATCCTTGACTTGTGAAAACACGATCGACCCCAAAATCCATAAATCCTCTCCAGTAGGCACTTGTGGAATTGGATGTCCCATTAAAAACTTCTGAATTAGAGTTGTCAATTGGGTCGACAATTGGTAAATCAATAGAAATAACATCCCCAATTTCTGCATATCTGTATTCAATCTTAAGGATAAATAATTCTGAATCATTGAAGTAAATACGCGTGGGTGTAGGGAATTCATTTGAAACTAGAGTATTACTTAAGGAGCAATTTTGGTTATCATTTGTAGAATGTATCGACCAGTCGGTAACAGCAAATAATGAACCTTGATCATTCGATATCGGTTGAATATCTGCTTCAACATAATCACCTGTCCCATGGAAGTAGTAGTAAATAGTAGTAACATAAGACTCATTTTCGATAGCCTCAATATTTGATGAGGTTCCAAGTGCCAGGGCTTCTGCAGTACTACAGGTGCCATTTGGTGGCTCTACCTGAGAGAAACAAGCACCAGATATGAAAATGAGGATAAGTGTATAGGTAAGTTTTAACATTATATGATAGGTTAATCAAGTTAAAAGGTATGGAACAAATGATAAGGAGCTAGGCTATCAATTGTTCTCTTAAAACGTCGATTCTATTTTATTTGAAGTTTTATTCCCCTTACATTTCCTACTGAAGAAGTCACCTTTATTAAGTAATTTCCAGAATGCAATTTTTGTTTTTTGATAGTTAACCTTAAATCCGCAGGTCAAAAAAAGAAGAAACAGAAAACCCCTATAAAACTAATGCTTGAAGGACTTTCTGATTCAGAATATTTTCACCTAATTAGGTGAAAATACCATTGCAGATGAAAAGTACAATTTCAACCGAACAAATCGGTTCTTTTGGAGGGCTTAATTTTATTTCAAAGCATTTTACAGATCTTGGTCTGGAAAAGTTGATCAACGAACACCTGGGTTCAAGACCTCTTCAGTCACGATATAGTTATGCCGATGTGATTAAAAATCTTTGGTTAGTGTTTTTTGCTGGCGGTGACTGCGCTGAGGATATTGAAGAACATCTGAAAAGAGATTTAGAACAAACCCTAGATGTAAATAGTTGTTCTGCTGACACATTGGCTCGCGTTCAGAAAGGCTTATCGGGAGAGAAAGAGATTTTTGTCAGCAATTCTAATACGGTGCATGAATTTAGTAAGCATTCCAAATTAAATGAACTGAATTTAGATCTTTTACTAAAGACAAAGTCTTTGATTCCTAGTGAATATTATGACTTTGATTACGATAATCAATTTATTCCTTGTGAGAAATACGACTCAAAAAAGAGCTACAAAATGAAGCATGGCTATTTCCCAGGAGTATCTACAATTGGTAGACATATAGTCCATTTTGAAAACAGGAATGGCAATAGCAATGTCAAGTACAAACAAGCCGAAACACTCAAAAGCGCTTACGACCTACTCAAAAGTAGAAACATTAAAATCGACCGAAGTAGAATGGATTGCGGATCTTTTTCCAGCGATATTTTGTCTGTAATTGAATCCAACAGCAAACGCTTTTACGTCAGGGCACAACGATGTGGGGAATTATCAGAGCAGGTCAGACAGGTTGAAAAATGGGAAAGGGTACAAATTGGAAATATTGACGTTGAAGTTTGCAGCATTCTTTATGCTCCTTTTGGAAAAGAGAAGAAGTACCGATATGTGATTCAAAGAGAAACCAACAAGACAGGACAAGCCGATATAGAATTTCAGGATCACTTCATTTACAGAGCCATCATTACCAATGATATAAAAACCATCGATCGGGAAATTATTGATTATTACAATCAACGGGGAGCAGCAGAAAGAATCTTTGATGAGATGAATAATGATTTTGGATGGAAAAATCTCCCCTTCTCCTTTTTAGAAGAAAACACTGTTTTTATGATTATCATGGCAATGTGCAGGAACTTTTATCTCCACATTGTGAATCAAATGGCCGAGAAAGTTCCCTTCATCCAGCCCACCTTTAGGATGAAGAAATTTATTTTCAGATTCGTTGTTGTCCCCTTTAAATGGATCAAAAAAGCAAGGCAAAAAATCTTAAAACTGTACACTGACAAACCTTATCCTCAGCTGATTTAGCCAAAAAAAAGAACGGAAAATCACATCTTGGGATTGGTGGTTTCACCCCTAAAACATAACCTGCTGACTGTAAGATAGTTGTGGTTGCTGGTGTATTTGGCTTGGATTCACATTAATATCAACACGTAATTCCAGCATCACCTCAACCAAAAAGTGACATTTCCAAAGAAAAACTTAGACCCAAACCTCTTTGAGGTGGTAAAAAAACTACCCTGTTAAAGGGTTGTGAAATCAAAATTATGGACCTGCGGATTTGAGGGTTAACTGATTAGAGTTGATTTTTGCATATTCTCTTACTAGTTTTCCATTCGAATCGAAAATTTGTACCAATTGTGTTTGCTCGTTTCCTAAGTCCAGAATTACTTTATCCACCATAGGATTAGGATAAAGTGAAATAGCACCTTTTGTATGTTCAGTAAGGCTCAAATCAATCAACAATACTTCACTTGAGGTAGTACATCCAAAATCATTGGAGACTTCTACAGAGTAATTCCCTGTTTCAATAGGAATATGTATCTGGTTGGTGGTATTTGTGATTTCTTCTCCATTCAGGAACCATTGGAAAGAATCTCCATTTGTAGCCGAGACATTTAATGTTCCGTTTTCAAATGTAATGTCTGATACAGAAGGATTTTCAACTACTTGAATTTCTAATTCTTGATTATTACTACAGAAAGGATTCCCATACTCTAATAGATAGTTGAATGTACCGATTTCTTCAGTAGATGGAGAAAATTCCGAGGATTCTCCTAGAATATTTTCATCCAAAATCCAAGAGAAGTGTTCTACGTATTCGTAATCTGTTGTCAACTCCAACACTTCATTTTGACATATAGATCCTCCTTCAGTTACGTCTAGAGTCATTTGTTCACAACCAAAGATGGTATTCAAAGTGGTGTTAGTAATGATAGGAGGGTTATTATCAAAATAGATATAAGCTTTGTTTTGAATTTGAGTGAGTGCAGCCAACTCATCCAAAGGTCGAACTTCGAAGGAAACAAATCCATGACTCTCAGGTTCGTTAGTCATAGAATCTATAAGATTAATATTTTCAAAAAAGAACTCTATCTCTCTGGTTTCTTCATTAATGGAGGTCATAATTTCATGAGAATTGGTCAAAAGATTGAATGAGTCCAAATCCAAGTTTTGGTCCAGAGTATCTTTGACTGTAATATTTAAAGCTGCTGCGTTTCCAATGTTTTGAAATCGGATCAGGTATTCTAATATAGTGTCGTTTTGAATAAAATGCTCATCTCTCCAGCCAATAGGAAACACTTGTTTGTCATTCGGATCATAAGCGCAGGCTAATTCAAGATTTCTGGATTTTTCTCCAAATGATACTTCCTCATTTTCATAGAATCCCGTTACTTCCACAGAAGTACTAAGAAATTCGCCTATTTGGTCTACAGTAGGAGTTCTGAGTTCTACAGTTTTAAAGCCAATTTCACCTGGTAACAGGTTTTCAAAACTCAGATATAAGGTTCCATCCACAATTGAATCAATAACATCTACTTCTGCATACTCCTGAAACAATTCATCATAATCAAAGGCTATAATCCCATCCACGATTTCGTTTCCAGTATTTCTATAAATGATATTGTGAGGTACAAATTCGTCGCATCTATATTGTTGGTCTTGCGCATATATTGAGACATCAAATTCAAATTCAGCAACTTCATTGGATATCCCGAAATAGAATGGTTCTCCAGCATAGGAAATTGGATTAAAATATTGCGTTGAAGGTGTGGAAGAGAAAGGAAAAAGTGGATCTTGAATTAGTTGAAGTGTAAGAGATGTATTTCCGGCAGAAACAGCCGAATTTCCTAAATCTCCGGTGATAAGAGTAATGTTGGGTTGAGTAACATGGACACGTTGTGAGGTTAAATAGTAATCCTCACCATCAAATGTTCCGTTTTCATTTTCATCAAAAAAAACAAAGACTTCTATATCATAAGAACAGCTCCCATCATCTAGAAAAGCTGTGTCGTCATGATTAGTGGCATTTATATCCGTACATCCAGTATTGTATTCGCAATTGTCATTTTCGCAGGTTGCGGTTTCATCATAATTAGTAGCATTTATGTCTAAGCAGCCGCATCCATTATAACAACATTGACCGTTGTCAAATTGAGCTCCCGAGTCATAATTACAGGCAGCTTCATCAAAGCAGCCAGCAGTGCTGATGTTTCTTAGCAATGAGATGTCAACAAAACGAGTACTGACACAAGTATTACTAAATACAATATCATCTTTTCCATCTGAATCAAAATCGGCTAGGGTGAAGCTAGCTATGCTTTGCTCAGAATTGTAAATTGTTTCAGGATATAGGTTGTTAGAGTTTTGAATGAGGTATGCCATAATATCTGAAGAAGAAGCAGAGTTAGAAGCTACAACGATGTCGAGGTTTCCGTCATAATTTACATCCGAAATTTCAACTTGTCTAATATCTGAAAATGAGCTTTCTAAGATTGTCATTTCAGAGAATTGTCCTTCTGAGAGGTTTAAGAAATAGAAAATTACTCCAACACTTTTAGAATAAGCAACAATATCTAATAATCCATCTAAGTTAATGTCTACATGAGTTATCCCCTCGGCAGGAATTAAAGATTCAGCAACTAATGAAATCCCTTCATAAGACTGATTATCAATATTTTTTACCCAGAAAATACTTTCAGACCCGATTTCAGATAGCAAAATATCCTTTTTACCATCATTGTTAATATCGAATACGTCAATAAAATCTGGCAGAAAAGGAAGTGATTGAATCAATGAATTTGAGAACACGCCATTGCCATCATTTAAATGAAGTGTTAGAGTATTCTGATCACTCGGTGAGAATGAAACCACATCTAGGTCGTTATCAGAATCAAAATCTGAAACGTCAAATAATATGGTTTGGGCATTGATGGCAGTAAGCGATGTGCGAGAAGGGTAATTCTCAAATTCAAAATCACCTAAGTTGGTGAAAATGCTCAAGTCATCAGGTTGCGTAATGATGTCAACATGGTCGTCTCCATTAAAGTCGTGAAGTTCCATTGACCTATCTAATTCATTTAGATATGTGGGTAATCTGGAATAACTAAAATCAGAGTTAATGTTCCCATTATTATGTAAAACAACATTGCCTTGATCAGACGAATGAGTTTGAATAAAAAGGTCAATGTTTCCGTCCAAATCGATATCTTGACCAAATACAACAGGATGTTCGCCCTGTTCACCCCAGCATTCAAAATCACGGGTTAACTTAGAATAGGGCCCAAAGTTTCCGCTCTCTTCATTTTCGTACCAAGAGATTCGATCATTAAAACCTCCTGAAAAAATAATATCAATATCATTATCGTTGTCCAGATCTGCTGCCGACAATAAATACGAATAATATATGGGAGGAAAGGAGTACGGAGGTTCAGAAACATCTTGAATTGTCTGTGGAGTAAAAATTTCTGGAGTGATCATTTTCATCCAGAATATTTTATCATCAGTTGTTAAGACAACATCTACTAATTCATCGCCATTGATATCCTTAAGCTCATAACTATAAATAAATGGGTCAGCATAGATGGCGTCAGCAGGTTGGAGCTGTCCTGCTATATTTCGCATGCGATAAATGCCTCCATTTGTATTGTTCAAAAGGAAGAATACATCAGGGTAACCGTCTTCATCGAGATCATCTATTTCAAAATCGTAGGGATAGCTGTTGATTGCAGTATTTATGGGAAAACTTTCAGCTAGAAATTCATCATCACCCAAGCCTTTATAAACTATAATTTCAGAAGGCTCTTCAAGATAAAAAATAATATCTAATTTATCATCCTGATTGAGATCTTCAGCCCCAATGAACAGCATATCATTTGAATAATCTTCAATCAGTGTTATATGTGAATTTAGGAGTTCACCATTTTGATTCAAGGATACTACCAAATCATTTTCAACAGTATAAATGAAATCCAACCATTCATCATGGTTATAATCAACAGTATCTGTAGGTTTTGCTACTGCAACTTTTGTTTCCGATTCAGTGAAATTCCCAATTCCGTCGTTTAGTAATAGTTTCATGGTAGTAATGTTGGATACTCTGTGAATGATTACTAAGTCCAAGAAAGAATCATTGTTAAAATCAGCAATGGAAGATATTGACCCAGAAATCCCCATCATTTGAAGCGGCAGGAATTCTCCATTTCCTTGATTAGTAATTAGGTACAATTCATTTTGGCTCTAGTTTAGATTAGCTATTATTTGTATCTTTCGCTTATGAAAAAAGAGGCAATAATATCGTACTTCTCAGGTTTGTCAGTTAGCGAGCGTCACGTACTGATAGAGGAATTACAACAAGTTGGTCAATTAGGTCTTTCAGTCCCCAAGTGTCAAGAAGTTCGAAGAAAAATTCTGGACAACAAGCAGGGTTGTTGCGCTCACTGTGGTCATGCTAAATATGTAAAATTCGGAAAGGATAAGGGAGCCCACCGTTACAAATGCAAGTCCTGTAACCGTAGTTTTACTGAATACTCAGGCACATGGATGGATGGGCTTCACCGAAAGGATAAAATAGATGCCTATCTAAAGCTTATGCTTGAAGAGAAGAGCCTTGACAAGATCAAAGAGGGGTTGGGGATTAATAAAAAGACTGCTTTTGATTGGCGTCATAAGATACTTTCATCCATAGAACAATCTGAAAAAGGTGGATTTAGCGGAATAACTGAAAGTGATGAAACCTTTTTCTTGCGTTCAGAAAAAGGAAAGGAAAAGCAGGGGACAAAGCCAAGAAAACGTGGAGGGAAGTCTTCAAAAAAGGGTGTTAATGATGAACATGTAGCAGTTATTGTAACCCAAGATCGTAAAGAACAAGTCGATTTAACTGTAGCCACAGTAGGTCGACTGAAAAAGGTGGATATAGAAAATGCCATTGGAGAAAGGCTCACAGAACAAACAGTTTTATGTACTGATTCTCATGTAAGTTATAAGGGATTTGCTATTGATAATCATCTGGAACACCACCCATTACGCTCTGATTTGAAACAACGTGTCAAAGATGGGGTTTACCATATCCAACATGTCAACTCGACACATCATAGGTTAAAGAAATGGATTGACAATAAATTCTGGGGCGTATCAACCAAATATCTACAGCAGTACCTCAATTGGTTTAGGATCAAAGAAACCTTGAAAGATAGTAAGCAGTTCCTCAAAGACTTTGCACAAATGTCTGTACAGGATGTGCATGCCTATCAAAGGTTCGCTACTATATCGAGTAGGTATGAAATGATAATTTCAACGCAAACCTAAACTAGAGCCTTCATTTTCATCGGTTGATCCTATAATATCTATATCTCCATCACCGTCGATATCAGCATTTTCGATATGATAGACTTGATCAAATTGGGGAGAAAGCGCTTCAAGCTCACCAAACAATTGAGAAAATAATAGAGAAGAAACTAAGCATAGAAAGGTGGTAGATAAAACTGATTTCATAAGTCGACTGGTATAGTTAATTGCAGCTACAAGTTACTCAAATCATATGATACCAAGTTGAATGTGGAATAAGTTCTTAAGTGGGTATTGTTATCTATTCTAGGTCTTGGGATTTATTCTTCAAACTCGATTTCTAATTGAGGAGGTAACAATGTAAAAGAATGCCTGTGAAAATCAGTGACACCGTGTTGCTTTATGGCTGCCCTATGCATTTTGGTAGGATATCCTTTGTTCTTATTCCATGCATATTCAGGGTGCTGTTCATAAAGCTTGAGCATGTGCTCATCTCGATGGGTCTTGGCAAGGATAGAAGCTGCGGCTATACTCATATACTTTCCATCTCCTTTAATAATGCATTCATGTTTCACATCTGGGTAAGGCGTGAATCGATTGCCATCTATTAGAAGAAGCTCTGGCCTTTTTGACAATTGATCTATGGCTCTGTGCATGGCAAGAAAAGAGGCATTCAAGATGTTGATTTCATCAATTTCTTTTTCTGAGACAATTCCTACTCCCCAGGAGAGTGCTTCGTTTTCGATGATGATTCTTAACTCATCTCTTTTCTTCTCATTGAGTTTTTTCGAATCGTTTAGAGTAGAATTTTTGAATCCCTTTTTCAGAATGACAGCCGCCGCGAAAACAGGTCCTGCTAAACAGCCTCGACCGGCCTCATCACATCCTGCTTCAATGCCTTTTTTATTGTAAGAAAACTTAAGCGCCATTTGTCAGAGTTTTTAATATAGAGTTCCAGAGAGCAGTTGTTGTTTTTTCCCAGTTAAACGTTTGTAAGCGTTTTTCCCCATTTTCTATCATGTTACTTCTGAATTCCTTATCAGTAACAATTTTATTCATAGCCCCAGAAATTGACTTGTAATCTGTCGGTTCAAATTGCAGGGCTGCATCTCCAGCTACTTCTGGTAGCGAAGTGGAATTGGAACAAATAACTGGTACACCAGCTGCGAAACCTTCAAGAATTGGAATGCCAAAACCTTCAAAATGAGGAATGTATAGTAGGGCTTCTGCTCCAGAATAAAGCACCTTCAAATCGTCGAAAGTCTTACGCCCGAGCAGTTGAATATCTGCTTTCGCAGAGCTGTTTTCTAAGACAGATTTCATCTCTTCATTCCACAAATAGTCATGTCCTGCCAGCTTTAACTGATGAGTTGTACCGTACGTTTCTTTAAACAATGTGAATGACCTGATCATTCCTACAATGTTTTTTCTAGGTACTTGAATTCCCACAAAAAGAAAGTAAGGATCGTCTTTTTGAGGATCATTTTCGAGTTGGAGAAGTCCTTCGTTAAACCCATTATAAACCACATCAATTTTTTCCATTGCGATGGCATAACTCTTGGAAATATCTCGCCTGCTATATTCAGAGACTGTTGCAATTCTAGTGGCTTTATTCGCACAATCAGGCATGCTCGAATTGTAGAATTCTGCAATGTGTTTTGGCATCCACTCAGGGTGATGATAGAAGTTGAGGTCATGGATCACAGTGAGTACAGGAACATTGGTAGGATGTTCATATTGTCCATCTAAGCTAACATATATGTCTGGCTTGAACTTGTTTACATATTTACGAGCAGCTTTGTGCCACCAATTGATCAGAAAGATTCTTCTGGCAGGAGGGAATAACACCTTGTAAGAAACATTTGGACCAGAAATCATTTGTCGCAACGCCTTGCGGTCTGTCAAAAGCACAAATTCATGTTCAGGAAAACGGTCCACCCATCTCCTCACTATCTCATAAGAAAACCATCCTATACCATCCATACCATCTGGTCGAACAAGTCTGCTATTTATGATAATCCTCATGCGCATTGCAATATTATAATATAAGCCAGTCGAAAGCATAAAGTCGAAAGTCTTTTTTGAGTTTATGTTTTTTTCAACTATAGACCTTTGGATCAGGCTGGTATTTACTTTGGCTACTTTGATAAAAACCTATGCTCAAAAACAATAATAGAAAAATGAGACAGTTATAGTTCGAGACCAATTCAACCTATAGCATCGTTCCACTCAGTGTGTTACTTTTGCGCAAATTTTAGACCTTATGGCTGAGAAGAAAACTCAAGTTCTAAACTCTGAAGATTCAGGGTACTTTCAATCATTCAATTTACTCATATTCTTTTACAAATGGCGCTGGCCTATAATTGTTGTCTGTGCTTTAGCTGGGGTTGCTGCGGTAATAGCAGCATTCACTATTCAAGAAAAGTATAAGAGTTCAGTGGAGTTTTTTGCTGTACCTCAGGTTTCTCTTGGTTCTCAAATTACCGAAGATGTGATCAAGGATGATATTCTTGAATTTGGTGATAAGGATGCTGCCGAACAGATGTTGCAGCTTTTAAGCTCAGAACAAATTAAGACAGGAATAATTAAAAAGTATGATTTATACAATCACTATGATATTCCAAGAGATGAGCCGGGATCTCAAACGATTATGGGCGAAATGTATGATGAGCATATCACAGCCAGATTGACTAAGTATACCTCCATTTCGGTAGAAGTATTGGACCACAGTCCTGATACTGCAGCACTGATAGCAAATGATGTAGTAGCTTATTTGGATACAGTTTCTGCAAGGCTTAGGAATGTGATGGCAGAAAAAGCATTTAACTATGCGGTAGCAGGGTACGAGCAATTAATGAAGGAAAAAACCGGTATAGAAGATTCGATGAATGCTTTGAGAAGCAAAGGTTTATTTGACTATTCAAAACAAATTGAAGGTTTAAATGAACAGTACGCCACAGCCCTTAGTGAGGGTAGAACTAAGCAAGCGGAGATATTGAGAACAAGAATGGAGGAGCTTTCAGAATATGGTGTTGAGTTTTTAAGGTATGAGGCTTTGCTAGAGAACATGGTGGAAAGAGAACTTCCGATAAAGAAGAATATAGAGCGATTTATGATTGACATGAATTCTCAGATTTCGGCCTCCCAGATAGTGAATAGCGCATACCCTGCTGATAAGAAAGCTTATCCTGTCAGATGGTTAATTCTGGCAATGTCGGTTGCATCTGCTTTTGTATTTATGGTGATTTTTCTTCTGCTATGGGAGAATATCTCGTCGCTTAGAGCGCAGGGCAAAATCGAATTTTAATCGATTGAAGGCACTGCCCCTTAAATACACGTATCTCATAGGAGGTGTTTTTGCAATGCTGCAAGCAGTGGCCATTGGGTTTGAATTCTACTATTTCAGTCTGATTCCAATCGTGCTTTTGGTTCTATTAGCTGCAATCTATAGACTTGATTATCTTGTATTAGCTATTGTCTTCATGGCCCCTCTTTCTGTGAATCTTGATGATATAGAAATGGGAGGGGTAGGTTTACATCTTCCAACAGAGCCACTGTTAGTAGGGGTTATGTTGTTGTTCATATTCAAGTTAATTCAAAACCAAAGTATTGATAAGCGCATTTTTGTACATCCAGTTAGCTGGTGCATTTATGCCTATTTCATTTGGGGATTTTTGACTACTATCACAAGTGCCCAACCACTTGTTTCTTTTAAATTTTTGATAAGTAGAGCTTGGTTTGTAATTAATTTTTTCTTCATCGCAACGCATATTTTTAAAAATGCGAAGAACATAGATCGATACTTCTGGCTATATATGTTTCCACTCTTCTTTGTGATGATTTACACCATGGTTAGACATGCGATGGAAGGCTTTGAACATGATCCTGCACATTGGGTGATGACCCCTTTCTTTAAAGATCACACTTCCTATGGAGCAGCGATGGCTTTTGTAATACCCGTATTTGTAGGGATGTTTTTTACAGATAAAATTAAAGCGACTACCAAGCTTCTCTTAATTCCTGCTTTAGGAGTGTTAGTCATGGCATTCATTCTGTCATATACTAGGGCAGCTTGGGTAAGCGTATTGGCCGCAGGAGTCGTTGGTATTTTAATGTACTTACGAATAAAGCTGTCCACAATTTTGGCTGTGACTGCCATAGGTGCGATTTTCTTATTCTTTAGTCTTGAGCAATTATTAATGGACTTGGAAAGAAATAAGCAGGATAGTTCTGATAGTTTGAGTGAGCACGTAGAAAGTATTTCCAATATTAGTTCAGATGCTTCCAATCTCGAAAGGCTGAACAGATGGAATGCTGCTCTTAAAATGTTCGAAGAACGTCCAATAGTCGGATGGGGACCAGGGAGTTATGCTTTTGAATATGCGCCATTTCAAAATGCTGCTGATGAGACAATTATCACTACAAATAGTGGAGATGGAGGAAACGCCCATAGTGAATATTTAGGACCATTGGCAGAAATGGGATTCTTGGGTCCATTGCTATACCTGGCTATTATTTTATCAGTGACTATTACCGCATTCAGAGTGGTTTATCGCTTACCAAATGGACATTTGAAAATGTTAGGGATCACCTGTTACTTGGGCCTTTTCACTTATTATGTTCATGGAATATTGAACAACTTCCTAGATACAGATAAAATTTCTTGTTTGTTCTGGGGCTTTAGCGCTGTGATTGTGGCGCTGGACTTATTTCATACGGGTGATGAAAGTGAGAAGAATATCCTTATAGAAGAAGGATAGAAATTTTAGGCGAATCTCAACGTAATAATGGCGGTATCATCCATAAATGGCATTTCTCCTCTATGATCATGGACAGCTGATATTAGCCTGTTATTAATCTGTTCTGAGCTTGCCTTGGGATTTGCTTCCAAAATTTCAATCACTTTTTGAACTCCAAATTCCTGTTTTAAGTCGTTTTCAATTTCTACTAAACCATCAGTAAAACAGACCAGTCGAGAATGGGGTTTGATCACAACACTTCCTTCACTTATGCTTGGAATTTCGTCTAACATTCCTAGACCGAGTGAACCATCTGTAAGTTCTATTACATCATCAGTGCCATTTTCCAATAGGGGAGGGTTATGGCCACAATTAATATAAATCAGCTCTCTGGTTTCTCCATTCCATATGCCTATGAACATAGTGATGTATTTTTCACCCATGGCACTGCTATTAACCTTTTTATTTAGATCCCGGACAACATCTTTTAATTGCTGATTGGTGTATGTGAAAATTGCTCTAAGATGTGCCTGAAAATTACTCATAAGAAAGGCTGCACTCACTCCTTTTCCACTCACATCAGCGATGCAAAACATTTTCCGACCATCTGAAAGAGTCAAGAAATCATAATAATCTCCTCCAAGTTGCGCATGAGGTTTATAGAAGCTGGATACGTCTAATTCTTCTGTGCTAGGAATGATATCAGGAACTAATAATTGCTGAAGTTCAGCAGCCAATTCCAGCTCCTTTTTCACACGCTCTTGCTTCAAACTCTCTAGCGCTAAAGCCTTATTTCTGATCGCAACAACAATGATATTTGTAAGCGTTTGAATATAATTCATGTGCTTTATAGCTGGAGAAATTTTCAGTTCATTCTCAGCTAAATCACCTACTAGAAGATAAGCAATTGGAGTGTTATTATGATGCACAGGAATTACTATGTCAAAGGACTCTTGAGTGCCCGTACCAGTTGTAAGCGAAGTAGAATCGGTAGCCGCAAAAAATGATTGATCTTCTATGTCATAGACCTCATCTTTCACTCCTACTTTTAGAATACATTTCCATGATTGATCAAAAGAAAACAGAAGCAGTTTATCGATCCCCAATTCTTCTTCAGCAGCCAATTGAAATAAGGAAAGCAGCTTTTCAGTATCGGCATCTGCGTTAATAGCCTTAGTGATTTCAAGCATGGATTTCAGTTTGAAGTCCTTGACTTTCATCTTTTCTATAAGTCTATCTATTTTCGTTATCATCACTTGATTTAGCGTTGCAATTCTTCTATTATTTCTGGTAACTTTCTTACCAGAGCGAGTTCTCTCCATTTAGCTCTGGCTTCTATAGCCGGAGCTCCCATATAAGTTTTATTCCCTTCAAGTTCTCCCATGATCCCCCCTTTTCCGAGCACAACAGCGCCAGCGCGAATAATGACCTCTGAGGCCAAGCCCACTTGTCCCCAAAGAGTGACGTTGTCTTCAATAGTGCAGCAGCCTGCAATCCCAACCTGCGCTGCCATGAGGCATTTTTTACCAATTTGAGTATCATGTCCTACATGAACTTGAGCATCCAATTTGGATCCTGCTCCTATGGTGGTAATACCTGTTACACCCCTATCAATAGTACATAAGGCACCTAATTCTACATCATTTTCTATAAGTACGCCTCCACAGGTATGCATTTTATCAAATGAAGTCTCTCGGGTTTTATAATAGAATGCATCAGCACCTATTACAGTATTGGCATGGATGATCACATTGTTCCCTATGGTTATATTATCATACAAAACCACTCCTGGGTGAATAGTACAATTATCTCCTATAGAAATGTTGTGTCCAAAATGAATGCCCGGAGCAATAATACATCCCTGACCGATTTTAGGAGCTGATGGCTCCCAGTTAGTACTTTGTTTAAAGTGCTTTGTGATGGAATTAAATGCGTCAAAAGGATCTTCACAAACAATAATGGCTTTTCCAGAAGGAATTTCTGCCATGTTGTTTATTAAAACCACAGAGGCTTCCGATTCCAATGCCTTGGAGTAATACTTTGGATGATCCACGAAAACAATATCTCCTTCTGTGACCACGTGTATTTCGTTGATCCCAGTAATGGAAACATTCTCGTTTCCAAACCAAGAGCCGCTAACGAGTTCCGTTATTTCACGAAGGGAATATGGCTTTGGAAATTTCATCTATTGTAACACAAAGGATTATTTTTTAATTCTTTCAGAATATGCAGAAGTTCTTGTATCTACCTTCACCAAATCTCCTGTGTTTATGAACAGCGGAACTCTAATCTCAGCACCCGTATCTAAAGTAGCAGGTTTCAAACTGTTCGTGGCAGTGTCTCCCTTAATTCCAGGCTCAGTGTATGTAATCTCACATTCCATATGATTTGGAAGATCACAGCTTAATACCTCTTCTTCTTCCGCATGGAAAACAACAGAACAAATCACTCCATCTTTTAAAAATTGTGGAGCACTGATTAAATGTTTCGAAACTGCAATTTGCTCATAGGTATCATTATTCATAAAGTGATATCCCATATCATCGTTGTATAGATATTGGTGATCTCTCGTTTCGATTCTCACTGGTTCGATTTTCACCCCTGAGTTAAATGTGTTATCTACGACTTTCCCGCTATCTAGATTCTTCAATTTAGTTCTCACAAAAGCAGGACCCTTTCCTGGTTTTACATGAAGAAATTCGATTACTTGCCACAGACCACCTTTCCACTTGATGCACAGTCCATTTTTTATATCTGCTGTAGTTGCCATTGATTAAATTTTATTCTTACAAACTTAGCCAAATCATTCGGTAAAGAGTAGTGTATACAGAAGTTGTCCGCTAACAGTATTTAGTTAGTGTTTTTTTATGCGTTTTAGTGAGGGGTTTAATTTTGGATTTCAAGCTAAAACTTCCATCTCATCTGTACCTTAATTTCATCACGAATATTACCTTGGGTTTCACTATTACCAGTGGAAATCGTTTTTCTGTCATTGTAAAACCATTGACTCCACCTCACCCATAGATTAACTTTTCGTCCGATTTTGAATTTAGCCATGGCATACATTCTGGAACCTCGTCCAAAATAAGGAGGTACAGAAAACACATAGAGTAAATCACTTTCATAGGAGTAAATTCGAGCATCATATGATTCAACATCAAAATGAGCATATCGAAGAGTGAACTGAATAGGATAATTTGAAGATTTATATATGAGATCTTGGTAGAATAGAATGCCATTTTTTTTACGCTGATAGATCTCCGAAAACTGAGAGAACTCTACTCGAAATTTAAGTTGGATAGCTTCTGCTACTCCGAATGAGGCATTCAATCGAAGCAATTTTTTATTGATTTCTACTGGAGTATGAATTGAAGCATCAAGATTTGAAGCGTTTCTCATTTTAGTTTCGCTTCTATAGCGTAAGTAGTATTTCTGCTTTTTATGTGGTTTGTATGTGAATTGTGCTAAGTACTCTATTCCAGTTGATGGAGCATCAACTCTAAACCTCAGCCAAGGAAATTTAAATCGATCTGCGTAAGCTGTGACTGTGATCTTACCATTGGGCTTGTAAGTAATCCCCGTAAAGAGCCCTCTTTCGTTTTTAGTGCCTCCAGTTTCGCCAAATCCATTGGCTAAGATAGAATGGAAATTTCTGCTATAGTTTCTGTAAACGGTGCTGAGAGATAATCGTTTGTTTAATGAAATGAGGAAGCCATTAATAAGTGCTGTTCCTTGATTCTCACTTCTGGCAAATTCTCCATAGAGGTTTACATTTTTCCAAACCTTTCCATATCCCAAACTATACGCGGCATTTTTTCGGGATGAAAATTCGAATTGATTATAGAAATCCAAATTTCGATCTAAGTCTAAATCATATTGAGTATAAATGGCATTAAGCCCTAATCTCCATCCGCTAAAAGTAGTAGTGATGTTTGTTCCTAAATGTGTTTCTAAGATTCTATCTTTACCCTCTAGTTCACTTGGAGTTCTGTGAAGTCCTGTGTTTTGCACACTGGTAAATCGATTTGCTTCTGTGCTATTGCCATTGGAAGGAATAAACAGATTTCCATCAATTTGTTTTCGGGAGTATAAAATGGTAATATTCGTTTTTTTGGACCCAAGGGTTATCCCAACTCCTCTTAAGAATAGATTTTCGTCCACTGAAGTATTTGCTTTTAATCCTGTTAGAGGTTTTTTGACAGTATTCACGTCGGCCGATTTTCCAAAGGCATAACCACTCCATAATACCAACCCTTGACTAAATTTCGCATGAAAATCTCCAAGAGCAATTCGTTTAATAACGCCGCTGCTTTTATAAAAGAGATGTCCAGAATAGAAATCAAATCCATTTATGTTAGAGCCCTTAAAAAACTCTTCTCCAGCATCCTTCTCGCCCGTAATACCAAGACTAAGTTTTGTACGTTGAGTATATCTATATCTGAGGTACAGTCTATCAGATGAACCTAAGTATGGTGTTTCACCAATTTCATTTTGAAGAAAACCGTTTTGATTTTGAATTTGTCGCTGGTACCGAAGCCAAATTTCATTTTTTCCATCTGTAAATAGGCCTTTGATACTTTTTTCAGACCGGGTAAATTCGTTAATGGTAACAAAGGGAAGCATAAAATAGATCTCTTCCATATCTAAAACACGGAGTTGTTTTAGCTCATATATACTTATTAGTTCCCCATATTTTTCTCTATGATCAACAATCGCTTGCAATTGAATTTCTGTTAGAAAAAATAAAGAGTGTAGGTCTTCAATGGAGGCGGTGTTGAGATTCAAAGGGTTCTCAAGGAGAGAGTTAAATGAGTCAAATAGAGTTGTGAAATCAATATCTGCGCTTTCATCTTGATTTTCATTCAATAATTCAATTCGCTCTTCTATCAATGAACGATTCTGAGCTAATTTTTCCTTTTTAGTTTGTCCAAAGGAAGTCACTCCTAGAGTTACACTTATTGTTATTAAAACCAGTCGGTTAATCATTTCTATAGGTGAATGAAATCATAGGAGAAAAACCAAGGAATTGATGATATATACTGGCTAAATCTACAGACCACTTTGAGGAACCATATCCAAAACCGAAAGAAAGCCCGTGATTTAGAGTAGAAAGTCCGCCTCGGATAGACCAGCTTTCTATGGGTTGGTATTCTAGCCCAAATCTAAAATCTGGATCAAAGTCTAGATCCTTTGACAAATCCGAAAATAGTGTGAGATTATCAGCGATATGGTAACTAATCCCAGCTCCTATTGAAGACCTCACATATGCTTGAATTTCAGAAGATAATTGAGATCTATTGGGATTTTTGATTACGACTCCGATTGAGATTTTGTGATTAAAATCATATTGAAAACCAATGTTAGCAGTCAGCGCCCAAAAGTTACCATATCCCTCTGCTATACGAAGACTAAAAAAGTTGAGCTGAGCTGCCACTCTTAATTGGTTACTTAGTTTGGTCGCATAGGCTCCGGAGAATTGGTTTTGAGTATAAGCGACATACCCAAAACTGTGTATAGTTAATCCAAATGCACTGTTGCGAAAGTTCTTGGAGGCAACAAAGTCTCTCGATGATAATTCGGCCAGATTGAATTTATTGGTGTAAGCAACTCCTAATTGGAAAGAAGAAGTATCATTCAGTATTCCTGCAGGATTAATAAAGTTCTGCCATACGGAGCTTCTAGCTATTCCGGTATTTGAAAGTGCGCCATGCGCTGCTCCAGCTATTTCATAGGTTGATTGGCAGACAGTTGTGCCTGAAAGCATCAGGAGGATCCAAGGAAGAAATAGTTGTGTTAAGCGCATTTTCAGTTCTTCAAATATAGAGTCTTTTAAGTGATGAAATTGCAGCTGGGAACATCTTAAAATAAGTCGAATAAGAGTATTTGTATATTAAAAAGAAATAGTAAATTTGCGCTCCCTTTTAAAGAAGAGGGCTTGTTTATTGCGGATGTGGTGAAATTGGTAGACACGCTAGACTTAGGATCTAGTGCCGTGAGGTGTGTGGGTTCGAGTCCCTCCATCCGCACAAAGAAATGAAGAGGAGCAGATACCTGCTCCTCTTTTTACTTTAAGAACGTTTTTTATCTAACACAAATGAATATCACTCAAGAGAAGATCGACAATTTAAACGCACTAGTTAAAATCGAACTTAAATCGGAAGATTACAAAGATCAATACGACACCGCTATTAAGAAGTATAGAAAGCAAGTGACCATGCCAGGGTTTAGAGCTGGGCAGGTTCCAATGAGTCTAGTGAAAAAGCAGCATGGAAAAGCCATTCTAGCTGACGAAATCAATAGAATCATTCAGTCTTCATTGAGTAATCACATCACTACAAATCAACTGAGAGTTTTAGGAAATCCACTTCCTAAGGAAACAGATGACCAAGGCGGTGATTGGGACAATCCATCAGATTTTAATTTTATCTATGAGATAGGTTTAGCTCCAGAAGTAGATGTGAAATTAGATGCAAAGCAAAAGTTTGAGTACTTCAAGGTAAAGGTGGATGATAAGCTTATTGGGCGTCAGATGAGTGATTTGGCGAAGCGTTATGGTAAGATGTCTGAACCAGAAACAAGTGGGGAGAATGATCTTCTGATTGGAACGCTTATAGAGTTGGATAAAAAGGAGATTAAAGCTGGAGGTATTATGAGTGAAACAACCATCAGCTTAGAACATTTAGAAGATAAGAAGACAAGGGCTACACTTATAGGGTTGAAAGTGGAAGATGAAATAACTGTAAAACCTTCTAAACTTGCAACTAGTGATGCTGATCTGGCCAAATTACTTGGTTTATCAATTGCAGATGCTAAAAAAGTGAAATCTGACTTTATGTTTAGGGTGAAGGAAGTGAAGAACATTGTGGCGGCTGAGTACAATGTAGAATTGTTTGATAAGCTTTTCGGTCCAGAAGTGATCAAAACAGAAGAAGAGTTTAAATCCAGAACTAAAGAAGATTTAGAGAAAATGTTCGCTCAGGATACTGAGAAGATTTTCAGAAGAAAGATGATAGAGCAACTATTGGAGAATACAAAAATTCCTTTGCCTGATACTTTCCTTAAAAGGTGGATTGCAGAGACGTCTGATAAAGACTTATCTCCAGATGAGCTAGAGGTAGAATATCCAAATTACAAGCGTTCACTTTCTTGGCAACTGATAGAAAATACAATTGCAGCTAAATATAAGATTCAAGTGACTGCTGATGATGCAAAAGCAAAGGCTAAGGAGCTAATGGTTGCGCAATATGCACAATATGGACTTCCGTTGGACGATGAGCAATTGGATGCTTTTGCTGCACAAGCTTTGGCTAAGGAGGAAGACTCTAAATATATTTATGATTCTCTAGTAGAAGAAAGAATAGCAGATGCTGTAAAGACTGAAGTGAAGTTGGTAGAAAAAGAATTGTCATATGAAGACTTTCTAGAGTGGGCTCAGTCTTAAGCTAAAAGAAAACGATTTTCAAAAGCCTTTCTCATTTGAGAGAGGCTTTTTTATTTACAACAAATATTCATTCTGCGCTTTAGCTACATTTGATCCATGAAGTATATCGGCCTTTTTGTTCTTATTTGTATGATGTCATGTAATCAACTTCCTGAGCCTGCTCAAGAGGTTTTATGCGAAATACAGATGTTCCCAAAACTTAACCCTAACAATTACAATGTGGCTTTGTTGGTAATTGATGGAACTTATAACTCAGAACTGACTGCTCCAATGGACATCTTTCATCACACTATTTTCAGAGAAAATATTAAAGCGATGAATGTGTTTACCGTCTCTAATACATATGATTTAGTAACCACATTTGAAGGATTAAGAATAAAACCAGATTTTAACTACTTAGATTCCATTCCAAAAATTGATATTCTTGTGATTCCAGCCGCTGAACATAATCTAGACAGTGATTTAGAAGATACAGAACTGATTCATTTTTTAAAAACGACAGGTGAGTCTGCTGAGTGGGTAATGTCTCACTGTGATGGGGCATTCCCCTTAGCGAAAACAGGTCTTATTGATGATCGCAGCTCTACTACATTTCCTGGAGATATAGAAGAATACAAGAAAATGTTCCCTCAGTTGGACGTGAAGGACAGTGTACTATTTGTGCATGACGGAAAATTCATTACATCATCAGGCGGAGCTAAGTCGTTTGAGGCATCATTGTACTTCTGTGAACTGCTCTATGGTAAAACGGTTGCCGATCAACTTGCCAATGGAATGGTGATTGATTGGGATTTGGAAAACATCAATTACTTCAAAAAGTAGGAAGTTTTAAAGCTTATTAGGCCACTCTTAACTTGTTCAACTTAGATTTAGAGAACTTTTCTTCAGCATATTCCAGAGTAATCTTCAATTCCTTCACTTCTTCATTTGAAGGAATGTCGAACATTGCATCAGTCATAATGGCTTCACAAATGGATCTCAAACCTCTGGCACCTAGTTTGTATT
Source organism: Flavobacteriales bacterium (assembly GCA_965224545.1). Lineage (GTDB taxonomy): Bacteria > Bacteroidota > Bacteroidia > Flavobacteriales_D > Sanyastnellaceae > ASP10-05a. The sequence goes on from CBDCZM010000002.1 coordinate 1,459,488, forward strand.
CATGTGCTTTTTCCACAATAAAATCAAGCACATCTTTGGTGAAGCTTAATTTCACCTTGTCCATTTCGAACAACTTGATGTATTGTTTTACCAAACTGTTTTTAGGCTCAGTCAATATTCGTCTAAGTACATCAGAAGTAAGCGGGTCTAGATGAGAAAGAACAGGAAAACGTCCAATAAGTTCAGGAATTAATCCAAACGTCTTCAAATCAAGTGGGCTTACATAGCTTAACAAATTGGTTTCATCAGTAATGTTTTCTGTCCCATCACTGGAGAAACCTATTGGGTTTGTTTTGACTCTTCTTTTGATATGTTGCTGAATTCCATCGAAGGCACCTCCACAAACGAAAAGGATATTTTTCGTTTCCACAGAAATCAGTTTTTGCTCAGGATGTTTCCTTCCTCCTTGAGGTGGAACATTGACTGTAGAACCTTCTAACAGCTTTAATAATGCCTGCTGAACACCTTCTCCACTTACATCTCGTGTAATCGAAGCATTGTCACTTTTACGAGCTATTTTATCGATTTCATCTATAAATACAATTCCACGCTGAGCAGCTTGAACATCGAAATCAGCAGCTTGTAAAAGTCTAGAAAGAACACTTTCGACATCCTCACCTACATAACCAGCCTCTGTAAGAATAGTGGCATCTGCGATGCAGAAAGGAACATTGAGCATTTTAGCAATGGTTTTAGCTAAAAGTGTTTTACCCGTTCCTGTTTCACCGACTAAAACAATGTTTGATTTTTCAATTTCCACCTCATCTTCATCTGGAGGCTGAAGCAATCTTTTATAATGATTGTAAACGGCCACTGAAAGAACGCGTTTGGCATCGTCTTGTCCAATGACATATTCATCTAGGAAAGCCTTGATTTCTTTTGGCTTTTGAATAGTTAAATTCGCTTTAACCTGAGAATTGCTCTTCTCGGCCAATTCCTCCACTACAATGCTATTTGCCTGACCGATACAGCTATCGCAAATATGCCCAGTTATCCCAGCAATTAAGATGTTTACCTCACTTTTCTTTCTGCCACAAAACGAACAACTAATCTCTCTTTCGCTCATTAGAATTAAATTTAAATCTGCTCAAAACACAACTATAAACCTGCTCTGAGACCACAAAGATAAGGCTATTCAGAGAATAGCCTTATCACAAAATATTATTTTGAACCTTGTATAAAGGTTACTTTTTCTTTTCCAGAACTTCATCTATCATACCATATTCTTTGGCCTCCGTAGAGGTCATCCAATAATCTCTGTCGCTATCTCCCCAAACCTTATCATATTTTTGTCCTGAGTGTTCCGCGATAATATCGTACAACTCTTTCTTTAATTTCTGAATTTCTCTAGCGGTGATTTCGATGTCAGATGCTTGCCCACTTGCACCTCCTAACGGTTGGTGAATCATTACTCTAGCGTGCTTTAATGCAGTACGTTTTCCTGCAGTTCCAGCTGTTAATAGAACAGCTCCCATCGATGCCGCCATACCCGTACAAATAGTAGCTACATCGGGGTTAATGTATTGCATCGTGTCATAAATCCCCAGACCTGCATATACACTGCCACCAGGAGAGTTCAAGTATATTTGAATATCCTTATTAGCGTCAGTAGATTCCAAGAATAATAGCTGGGCCTGAATAATATTAGCAATGATATCATCGATTGGAGTTCCTAAGAAAATAATTCTATCAGCCATTAATCTGGAAAAAACATCTACCTCTCTAAAGGGCATATTTCTTTCTTCAATAACAGTTCTAGTCATACCTTCTGGGCCATACATATGGCTCATTACATCGTGGACTATACCGGAACTGATACCGTGATGCTTTATAGCATATTTTTCAAATTCATTTCTATTTGTCATTTCCTGTCATCTATAAATTAAGTACCGAAATTAACCAATATTTTATCCCTTATTTGTAGGTTTTAACCTTTGTTTCTCAAAATTGTGTTAATAGAATTTAGTCATATTGATGCATATATAATGAAAGGCGTTGCAATAGGATACAAATTAGGTGGCATTTTTAAATCTTACCGTTCTATTGAGAGCTGTGTGCAGACTCCGATTCGGATTATTTAGTAGATTTGGTCGGTAAATTTCTTTGAAATGAAGAATGTTTTAGCAAAATATTCTCTTATCTCAGAAAGTTTGTTAGAGGAAAAAGCATTAAATATAAACCGCATGTCTCAAGATCATAAAAGAGTAGGAAAGATTATAGATGCCATTGAAACGCAAAAAAAGTTCGAAGATTTCACAACTCAAGTTACACCTAGAACTCCAGAGGAATTGGAAGCTATGGGACCATCTACTTATTCAAATGAAGGTACAAATGAAGGACAGTCCAAAAGATGACAATAGTGATTTTGTTGTCTTTACTATCTCCTGACAAGAAGAAAAGAGAGAGCATGAGGGAGAAAATATCTGAGCGGTTTTCTGAAAAGCAGGTGGGACTCATTAAAGTGTTTTCGGAGCAAGAATTCCAAGCATGGCTCAGAAGTATCTCAAATCCAGAGGGGAAGGAGCAGATAATTGGAGGATTTAAGGTGAAATTCGATAGTGAGGCCAAGGAAGAAGAGTTAGCGAAGAGAGTGGTTGAGATTATGAGGGGGAGGAAATCTTAGAGTATGATGTATATGGTGAGACCTGTATTGAGAATAGCTAGGCAATATATTTAAGACATCTACAATGAAAGCATTATGCCTAAACCTGTGTTACTGATACTTAAATCTAGTCTTGATAAAAGTCCTCTTTTCTTCAAGTTCTCGTTATAAAGCTTTGCTGCGGATATAAATTTCTTTGTTCGTCTTGATGTTATCTTAATACTTGCAACATATGATAGAGCACTTAAACTAAGGAGTGAAACCTTTGTAATAGGATCTTCACTTCCTAGCCCCCACCCTAGACAGATCCCAGAAAAAACAGCAGTGAACATAATCGGTGCTGTCATTTTTGCCGCTTCTTTATGAAGTGCAAGAGCTTCTGGATCATTTACCATCACTTTCTTCATCCGTTGAATCGTAATAAACTTACCCTTTTGTGCTATTCGATTCTCCTTTTTCCCTTTAAACTCTATTGGTTTGTCTACCAACTGAGCTGAAATCCCCAAAGAGAACGAGCTAAGAATAATTAATAGAACTAACCTCACTATTGCTTTATAAACTGCCATTTCTGTAATTCGTCATTTAATCTTGCTTTTAGAATGTAATTCCCCGATGCTAATTTTGAAACATCTAGCTGCGAATTATTCTTAGAAACCTGCTTTGACAGCATAAGTTTACCAATTGAATTAAATACTTCTATTTGAATATTCCCATAATCCACAGATTCAGAATTTACATCGAAAATAATGTAATCATTGACTGGGTTGGGGTATAATTCCAGTGATAATTCACCTTCAAGAAATTCTAGTCCTAATGAAGTCTCGTTAGTACTTAAATCTGAAAGTTCACCAGTTCTGACAGAACCAGTGACTAAGTCATCATCTTTTTCAGTCATACCATCTGGGCATACTCGAACTTCACGATTTCCAGCAGGATCGTGGGATATTATAATTTCTTGGGCTTCAATAATTATGGCACTAGAAAAAGCCATAATTGTGATAAAGAATATTTTTTTCATTAGACATTATTACGACTTATTTAGTATAGGTCAATTACTTTTTTTTTACAATTCGAACAGTTGGTTTATTATGTCTAAAATCAGTGCTTTGAATTTTTGAGTCAAGCAAAAAGGATACTATAGTAAATAAGTCGTAATAATGTCTATTGTTAGTTTTTTATTTTCTGTAAACTCTAAATAATACAGTCAAATTATATGTTTATCAAATTAACTGATTCGAAAGCGTAATATTTTCTGCAGTATGGACTACTGTCATCTATATTTAGTATTATGAGTTTTTCCAATGCTGGCATTGAAGTAAATTATAAATATCACTCTTCATATAACATTTTTCGATAGAAAATATTATTCTCTCTCGAATACATCAAATCTATTTGACCATTTGATGATATTCTAACTCTTGAATACCAATTTCCTGAAGCAGTAGAAGAGCCTTTGTCATTAAAAAAACTATAGTTCTTAAACAAAATCTCTTCATTCTTTTGACCATAAATCCACTTTCCTACAGTTTCATACTTCTCATTTCTAGAAGTCCAATAGACATGTCTATAAGTGCTACCATTCTCTATAATAATTGAATCTTGGGGTGATGAACTAAAGACATATACACCATGTAAATTAAATGCCTTGTCATTCTTATTAATACAGAATGATAGCAAACAGGCTCCAAGAAAATAAATTAATGTATTTTTCATTTCTTCTGGGTTTATCTCTCAAACCATATAAATCTATGGTAAGTATTTCCTTTTGGGGTTCTCTTATAAAAATCTCTAGGTATGTCTGTGTCAAAATGTAAATGATATGAATATCTCCCCATAGTATTATCTACAGTGTATAATCGTCCTCCAGCCATAGGAGTAATTGAAATTCTTACACCTCCTAATATTTGTTCTGTCCATGTCCAAGATTCCATCAAACCAAATATACCGAAAGGCGCATCATATCTTAACAATGATTCCTGATTTCCTTCAAAATACTTGGCATTTGCCAAATTTACAACCCATGAATTTTTAAGGTCTTCAACCATTGGATGATTACCTGTAAAAAGGCTAGACTCTGGGCCTATACCATAATTAAATTCAGCAAACAAATCCCAGGCATCAACATTATTGCCCCTTACTGAGTAAGCTGAGTTAGGAGACAATTCTCCGTCACCTCTCTGCTGCATAGCTGCAAAAACGAAATTATTCTTAGTGCTAGCCGTCAAACTAGGATCTACATAATCATTCCCATTAATCGTAGGTTGATATAAATCAAGAGGCCCTCTTCGCCTTGCAACACGGGTTGCTCTTCTGTAATTTCTGTTAGCCTTTCTCTGAGATGCTGAACTATTTCCCGAATTAACATTAGAAGATACTGTCATATTAATACCTGCATAATTGGAAGCTTGGTTCCAATTCATCCCATTATTTATGACGCCATCTAAAGTCCATGCAAAATGAACAAGTCCTGCAGTAATCATGGCAAATCCAATTGGTGCCGCAGGAGTAGTGGCAAGTATTGCTCCTCCAACAATCAAAGCTGCTGCTCCAACATCTGCCCATGTTATTTCTCCTGTTGGATCAGTATATTTCAATGGATTATTAAAGACATAACTGTACCTGTTGTGACTTTGAGTAAAATGAGGGGCTTGTACATAGTTATCCACTTGCATCATACGAGCTAGAAGAGGGTCATAAGTCCTTCCATTCATGTTGATTAATCCGAAAGTTGTATAATGCTCGTGACCAGTGTACCCGCGAGTCAACCATGACGGAAGTGGAGTTGCATTTGCTGTTTGTGTCCATGTGTCTGGGTTTCTCATTCTTCCCCAAGCGTCATAGCTTTGTTTTCCTTGTATGATGGCATTCTCATCTGTCAGTGCCAACACTGACCCTTGATGATCAAAATGCAGATAATACTTTTTCGCTGATGGTTCATCAGACTTTTTATAATGAACTACTCCTCCAGGTAAATAGGTGATTTCAGTGATTAATCCATCTACCTCAGTCCTTTCGTAATGAAAGCCATAATAGCGTTTAGAAACTTCTACACCGTTTTCCATAAACTGTGCTTTTTTTCTGAATTCACCTGGTCCATAAGTGATATTTAAACCATGAATTCCCTCATTTATCTCTTCTGTTTTATCAAAATGGGTATAAGTGATTGTCTGAGGCTCTAAACTCACATTTCCAGTTGCGTTGTCTGTTCCTGACATTGCATTTATCTCAGGGCAAAAGCATTTAAACCATTACCTTTATTTTGTTCTTAATTTTTTAATTTTCAATCAGTAGTATTTTTGAAAAGCGTTTTTTTCATTCGAAAAAGATGGATAGAAAAACCACGTTTTCTAATACAAATTCACTTTCCTGTTTTTTCTCTGCTCTAAAAGACCCAAGGCGAATAGATGCGGGAAATTACCACCATTCTTTGAGCGACATATTGCTATTGGTTATAACAGGGATAATGTGTGGCTGTGATAAATGGGAGACCATACACATTTTTGGTAAAAGTCAATATTACTGGCTTAAGCAGTATGGAAACTTTGATGCTGGTATTCCATCGATAGATACTATGCGAAGAGTCTTTTCAGCTCTTGATTCTGAGAATTTCAATGATTGTTTTATCTCTTGGATTAATCATTTGTGTGTGAAAACAAAAGGAGAAGTTATAGCTCTTGATGGTAAAACAGTGAGGGGCGGTAAGTTTGACGGAATAACAACCCCTCATATTGTTTCTGCCTTTGCATCAGAGAATCAACTGTGTCTGGGTCAATTGAAAGTGAATGAAAAAAGCAATGAAATTACTGCAATACCTGCATTATTAGAATTGTTAGATATAAAGGGTAATACAATTACCATTGATGCAATGGGGTGTCAAACAAAGATTGTAAGTCAAATTGTGAAAAGTGAAGCCAATTATATTATTGCAGTTAAAGGAAATCAACCTGCTTTGGCTAGTAATATTCAAGATACAGTTGTATTGACAAATCCTGATAGTGTTGATATTGAAGATGATTTCGGACACGGAAGAATAGAAAAAAGAACTTGTGAAGTTTTTACTAACTTGAAACACATAGAAAACCCTAATAAATGGGAAAATTTAATTTCGGTAGTGAAGATAACATCAGAAGTTACTCAAAAAGCAACCGGAATAATGACAACAGATGAACGGTTTTTCATTAGTGATTTGTCATCTGCAAGAGCAATTAACAATGGGGTTCGAAAACATTGGTCAGTTGAAAATAATTTACATTGGAGCCTCGATGTGACATTTCAAGAAGACTTTTCTAAAAAAAGAATAGGGTATCAAGTGGAAAACTTTAATATCCTATTAAAAATTGTATTAACAGTTTTAAAAAAAGAAAGCTCAGCTAAAATTAGCTTGAAAAACAAGAGAATGAAAGCGGCTTTTGACACAGACTATAGAAATTTATTAATGAGTACAGCTGTTTTTTAAATGCTTTTGCCCTGGCATTTATCTTAACTGCATCGTATGAATACTCTCCAACATCTGATTTTGTATCAATGTTTCCATTGGTAGCATATGTTTGAACTTGAGGAATAAAAAATGGTCCATTAGGTGAATCTGCTGCTCCAACCTTACTTTCAGTTAACCTGTCAAGGTCATCAAAATCAAATGTCTCTCTCAAATTCAACAAATTGTCTTGACGATAATTCATGTTTCCTGTTAGTAGTTCATAGTCATAGTGCAAATTTTGGACTCCTGGGGTAACAATATCCTCCAGCATTCCATATTTGTTATATGTCTTTTGTGTATTCAAGTTATTATCCAACGTATAATCTGTTACTTTTCCAAAGGCATCAACGGCATTCACTGTATAGAAGGGGGTAGATTCCCCTTGAATACTAACACTTGTAAGAATACCCTTGTTATCACCATTTGGCTCAAGATATGAATTTACTGTCACAATTCCAGATGGATAAGTTGTGGTTAAAATTCTCCCATACTCATCATAAGTATATGATGTGATAAGTTCTAGGTTGTTATCGTTTGGCAATCTCTCAACTTCGCTCAGTATTCTCCCATATTCATCGTATACATACTCCTTAGTTATATTATTATATCCAGTAACTTTCTTCAGTTGATTTCTTCCATTGTCAGATGTCTCATATTCATAGTCAATCATTCCAGAAATATCAGGAATTTCCTCATAATCAACACGTCCAATATCATCATAGAAAAAACGCCTTAGCTTTCCATTACCGTTAGTTTGCTCTACCAATTGGCCATAAGCATTGTACAAATAGGTTATCGAACCTGCGTTTACTCCTTGTAATATAGTCCGATTTCCCCAGAGATCATATTCCATGTCACTTGTCACAACACCTCCCACTTTTGTTTCTTTTAACTGTCCATTGCTGTGATAAAAACTTTCAACGGTTCCTCCCACATCTTCTGTCTTCACTAGCTTTCCAGAAGCATCCCTGTAAGTGGTCGTATATGAATTTCCTTTGGTAGCTTTGCTTGAGAATAATCCGCCATCCAATGTATAAATGTAATCGGTTGATAAATCATCATTGTAAGAACGTTCGAGAAAATTCGTGTAATCATAATATTCATTTGTTGTGATGACTGCGAATGCACCTTCTCCTTCATAAAACGGAGCTGTCTGGCTTTTTACATTTCCAAGATAATCATAGGTGGTAATTGCACAAATAGCTAGTCCATTAAAACCGTCTACCTGTTTTTCTTTAGAACGACCAAGTTCATCAATCCATTCTCGTACTTCTGGAATCCCTTCCTTTTTTATGGATGTGTAGAATATACAATTTCCTGCATAGGTCTCCGTGTCGACACCAATCCTAACATCGAATGTATTGGTAAATGTCGTTTCAAGACCTAATGGGTCGACCAAACTTTCTAACTTACCGAAATCATCGTATTCAAAATATGTTGTAAGTCCCGTAATTCCTGTCTCCCATTTTTTGACACCCCATTTGTGGTCGTATTCATAAAGAGTGAAATCTCCGTTGGTAGACGTTTTTTTCACAGGAAACCCTTTAGCATCATATCCTATTATTTCATTAGTAGTTGGAAGTCCAAGACTTGAAATGGAAGAGGTCTTTAACAATCCAAGTAAATTATAGGTATCAGTTTGTGTAATCGGCCTATCTGTATTTGGATCAGTTGTTGTCGTCCAGATATTACCATCCGGATGATAAGTATAATCAATTTCTCTCGTATGTGGAAGCTCAGATCCTCGGGTTAATGTTGTACTTGTAGTTGCTAAACAAGATGGTATCCAAGATCCACAAGAGACATAGGTGTTATTAGTAATTTCCGTTTCTAATCCTTCTCCTTTTGAAGTGATAACTGACTCAACATTTCCATCGTTATTATATGAGGTATTCGTTGTACTAGTCACCCCTGTAATGAAATTTGTAGAGCTTGATTCTCTCATTCTTGGCCAATATCTTCCATTTGATAGGTTTACAATTTCATAGTTTGAATAGATAGTTTCGTTCAAAGGTTCGCCGTCCCCAGAGTAACTCCTCACAGAAGAGGGTTTAGCTGCAAAATGATCATTGTTAAATGAATAAGATGAAGTGGAGTAATTTCCTGTTTGTAAATCTGTCATTTTTGTTGACCTAAACCCTAAAAAGCCTTTTCCTTCTTTGTGGATTGTTGCTTTTTGAAAAGAATAACTGGTGCTGAAAACACCTCCAGAACCATTCTGTTGGCGAACTTCTGCCACTATAGGTAAAGTGCCACTAAAATCACTTAGAGGATATTCTACTCCAGAAGAAGAAGAGACATAATTTCTCCCTTTATAATATGTATGGATAAACTCAGTTTCAAGATTAAATCCATTTTTCGTTTTATTGAGTACATGTGGAACCGTTCCGTTATTTGACGTGTAGAGTCTTGGTGTATTCGTGACAACATTAGACCCTCCAACGATTCTTACACATGCTCTTGTCATAAACTCTGTTCCGTTTTGTCCAGTGAAGTTTCCAACTATAAAAGGTGTATCTCCAAAAATTCCTTCAGTAGTTATTTCAGAATTAAAGGAATTACCTGTAGACAAGTACCTAAAGAAAATTGAATTTGTAGATAAGTCGGGATACTCTATTACTTGTCCTTTAATGATGTCAGACTTTCCATCTCCATTAACATCTGCAATCAAAATTCTATTATCAGTACTGTTAATGTCGAAATAAGCATTAAATTGAAATGGTTTTGCAACAAAATCCTTTCCTGTTGAATAAGTGATTTTCCAAGAGACACCATCATCCCATGTGGCTAGAAAATCCGTCTTTCCATCTCCGTTAAAATCCCCAGGATAGAGTTTGTCATAAAAACTTGGGTATGAGTCATAATAAAGCAGTGTCGAACCAACTGAAGTAGCTGTTGGGGTATTAAATTCATAAATATGTGATTTCAATTCTTCATTTTCTGTCCACATAAGGTCTGATTTTCCATCTCCATTAAAATCTACAACCATTAAATCATGTATTTCAGCTACGTTAATATATGAAGTAGCTTGTTTTTTGACTAGATCAATTTTCGGGTATGTGATAAAGGGTTTGTTGGAGCCACCATCACTCAAAACAGATAAGAAATCTGATGCACCATCGCCATTAAAGTCGCCAATATGAAAGAATTTAGAAGGAATAATATTTGATATAATATTATCATCGTCCGCTGGGATACTTGTTATTGAAAATGATTCTCCCTCAGTAGTCGTTGGATCTCCTTGGGAGTAATACATCCAAGTGTTTAATAGCGTGAAAGAGCTGAAATTTTCGTTTGCCTGAACTTGGACAACGACTAAGTCATCTCTTCCGTCTCCGTTAAAATCTGCTACTTGGGTATTGTTTTGAACAAACGCTTCTAGCGATTTTTTCTTGACAACAAAACAACCGGGAGGGAAGCTACCAGGTTCTTCCTCTCTCCAACCATCTAGTTCATTGAAATGCACGGTAAATGTGGTGTGGAAATATAAGTTGGGATTATCTGGAGATGGAAATTGTTTATTGGCAACCAAAAGGTCAGTTCTTCCGTCCCCATTAAAGTCACCTGAGATATAATCTACGTTTCCACTACCAGGGAAATTCCCTTCATCAAGTTCTGAATCTACAGAATTACTGGTAAAAGAATCCAATTTGTTATACTTGAAAATAGTAGAATTAAGTTTTCTTCCTAAACCACTTGTTTCTTTGATCTCTTGTAAAAAGTAAAAATCTTCTTTTCCATAATCAATTTCATATTCCTTGACAAGTTCATCCTCTGAAACAATGCTTATTTTCCTGAGTAAATGTTTATTTTCCAATTCAGAACCAGCAACATAGACACTTGTGGTGTAATCGTCGTCTTTGTGGTTGTAATAGAAATTAACCTCATTATATGGTGTTAGAAGAGCATCAACGTTTCCAGTATACTTTATTTGCTTTATTCTCGATTCTCCGCCACTATTTTCATAATGATATTCCATATAGTTCCCATTGAGATCTATAACTTTAACCAGCCTCCAGAATATAATGGCTTCATTATTTTCATCAGAAAATTGTCCCTTGTAATTATTGTTCGCGTTGGAGGTTTCATCTTGTCCATACCACATGGTAAGACCATCTTTAGTTTCAACTTTGAACCTTTGTGGACCCCAGTAATCACTGTCGTAAGCAGTAATTCTGGAGAAGTCTTCCATTTCTGTTTTATAAACACCATTCTCACCATACGCCCCCGACTCCTTAATAAGTCTCTGACCATCTAAAGAAAATCTATCATCTGCTTTTGACAGGGTGATTGGTCCTGTCTTACCATCATGATAGATTGTTTTACCCACTCTTGTAATCATAGACAAACCAGATATATTCCAGCCCATTCCCGCAATTCCTTCGCCTGATTGACTATTATATACCAATCCTAAATCTGGCTGCATTCCGTTTGTTCCAGGAGAAACAAAAATTGGAATAGAGTACGAAGCACCTCCAGAGGGTGTTACCGCATGAGAACCTACTGTATATCCCACTGGCAGTGATTCATCAATTTGTTGGTTACTAAAATCCGTATCACTCATGAGAGGTGTGTAAGGGACTGTTTCAGATAACCATGCATCTATATATGCTTGCACATGTGCGTCTTGTTGTGCTGCATATTCATACCCTGGTTTAAATACTATTTTCTCTCTCGCTACGTGAGTGTGCGTCGTTCCTGTTTCCACTTGATCTAATATGATTACATCTACATCGTCTTGTGAAAACAATGAAGAAAATAACGTAAGACTAAAGAAGGACAGAATGATATATTTTATTCTAATCATCATTAAAAATTTTAGTTTGTTGAACAATGATTATTTCTTCACACTCTGAGGAGTTACCACTTTTGATTCCTTTATTCCATCAAGAGCATCTAGACGCTTGGTTAAAGCATCGATTAGTTTTTGTTGAGCATCAACTAATTTTTGCTGATTGATTGTATGAAGTGTCAACTCTTCAACCTTTTCAACTAGAACTCTATTAATCTCACCAATATCTCCACCATTCTGAGCTACGTCTGTTGAAGATGGCATATTTGGGAGATGCTTATTTCTTTCGATGTATTGCTCTAAGTCATACAGAGACATGAGCTTGTAATCTTTTTCGAAAACATAATCAGGGAAACTTCCCAAAGTAATGGTTAACTCTCTACAGAACACCTCACCTTGATCGTTCACTTTGAAATTATTATTCGCAGCAGTTATTCCTTCACCGATAGTTAAATCAGTTGATATTCCCATATCTCCAACAACGTCTAATCTATACTGAGGATTTGACGTACCAATACCTACATCAGTTCCACTAATACACCTTGAATATATTTTTCCTGACTCATATTTCCAATATGAATCAAGGTTAGAAGCACAATCCGCATGAGTCGGTTGAATAAGGCTATGGAATGATTTAGGGTTCATAGTTCTAATTTTGCCATCTCCACCTCTCACAATTATATCACCACTGGTAATTGGAGATAAATTGGGTAAGTAGAGGTCTTGACCAACAACAGTACTCAATTGAAGAGTAGTATTTCCGAGAGCAAAGAGGTCACCTCTGATTATTGCGTCTCCATCTACATCTAATTTCGCTTCTGGAACGCGTCCCACTCCTAATTTTCCATTTAAAGTGTACACCGTTTGCGAATAGAGAGTACAAGACATGGCAAAGGCCACAAGAGTGATAAGTAGGTTTTTCATGGAGTAAGTTTTATGATTTATATTCTTTTGATTTTTAAAAGTTTGTTTCAGCTCTCTTATTTCATCAATTTGAGAGTCCGGGTACAGGGCAATGTCATTAAGTTAAGGTGTAATCAGGTAAATATCAGTAGATTACAATGTATTTTCGATTAATATTTCGTATATTTGGAGTGTAAAACACTTAAAATCAAGACATCATGAACGTTAAGAAGTCAGCGGAAAAATCGTGCCAAACTATTTGAATTTGTAATAAATCTAGTCGAAAACCCTTCTTTTATCAGGGTACACAAAAATAACAAGAGGTCTTTTACTAGGAATCGAGTTTGGAGCTTTAAAAGTACCTTCCTTTTTCTTTGTAATCATTTAAATAAACGAGCTCAAAGTGAGATCGATTTATTCTTCTCAAAACTATTGGAAATTCCGGAAGAAGTTAGAGTTGTTACTTCATCTTCCTTCACACAAGTACGGGACAAAATTAAGTTTGATGCTTTTAAAGAGGTGGCAACTAAACTTTGTGATTTTTATTATAGTAGTTTTAGCTACAAGACTTTTCACGGGCTACGATTAGTAGCTATTGATGGTTCTGTTTTTACTTTACCAAGAAACAAACAAACCATTGAGGAATTTGGTGAAAATGTACTCTCAGACAATAGGAAATGGATAAAATCGCAAGTCTGCTTTGCCTCTGATGTGATTAATAACATCTGTCTTGAGGCAAGTATCTCTGCCTATAAAACAGATGAAAGATCATTGGCTATCCAACACTTTAGCAAGCTTGGTAAAAACAATTTGTATTTGTTTGACAGAGGTTACTTTGGGAGAGATTTCTTAGCAGATGTTTTCAGTACAAATTGCCAATTTTGTTTTCGTGTATCGGTAAATGCTTGTAAAGAAGTAATGGATTTTATCAAAAGTGGAAGTGAAGATGAAATTACTAACATCAAAACTAAGAGCGGTGAAATTAGAGTTAGAATAACGAAAATTCAACTTGGTAAGAATGAACACGAGTATTTGGTTAGCTCACTGCTGAACACTAGTCTATTCTCTGTCCAGAAATTAAAACAATTATACCATAAAAGATGGGGCGTTGAAGAGCAATTTAAAGACATGAAACAAGCTTTGCTAATAGAGAATTTTATCGGCAAGAAACCAAATTCAATTAGACAAGAATTTTACGGTAATATCATCAGTTACAATTTATCCATGATGGCATGCAAGCCTTTAATAGATAAGTTGTCTAACAGAACCAACGGCAAAAAGAAACATAAATATAAAGCCAATAAAAGAGCTTTAATTTCAAAGCTAAAGCAATGTTTTGTTCGCTTATTTTTTGGAAAAGATTCTATCGAAAATCTAATCCGAAAGATTGTATTAATCCTTAGTAAGGAGTCTGTCCCAATAAGGGATGGCAGGAAATTTGAACGAAGCAAAACTTTCAAAGCTAAAAGAAAACCCACTAGCAACTGTGTTCCAGTTGTTTAATGCTTAACTTAATGACATTGGGGTACAGGGGGATAACCTTCATTTTAGGATGTTTAGTTCTTTATTTTAAATACAGCTCAAAAAACAAAGGGTTGCATTGCTTATATAAAATAAAACGCAACTTGTCGACTAAATAGTTTATTTCGGCGGGTGTAAAAATATTTCACCCTTTTTTTGACGTGTAATTATGGATTGACGTTATTCCCAATCATCATTTTGAGCATTACTATATGCCACAACGACACCTGTTGTAGCCAGTCCAAGTCCTCCAGCCATCATAAGGACCTGAAAATATCCACTGCCTTGTGGTTCTGTCAATGCTCCAGCCAAAAACAGTGCCGCTCCACCAATTATGAGGAGTACAGGGGGAATACCATCTTGAGCTTTGTACAACCCTAGAGAAAGATCTGTCTGTGGAACTAGAATGTAAAACCCTATGACACTGACCCACTAAATGGGTCATCAATTTCTGAAATCGGTGGGTCAAAGGCTCTGGAACTTACATCTTGGCATTTATAGGTGTGTTTAGATTTAAATATGAGGAGATTGTTGATGATCAGTGGCTTTTTTTGGCTTTCCTAGGTGTTTTTCTTTTGGGTCATGTCGTCTCATTTATAAAATTCAAAAGTTTTCCGAGCTTGCATTTATACAGCATGAAGACTTCTGGCTATTTACAGGGCATTTTTTTCTTTACACTTTTCGCATATGATTATGTGCATTGGCTCTTTTATTTGGCTATGGCAGTGGGGTTCTATGCATGGATAGAAGAGATCATTATTTTGCTTAGACTAAAAGAAATGAAATCGGATGTAAAAGGGTTGTACTGGATGAATAAAAAGACTATTTCTCAAAATGAGAAAAGGACTTCTTGAATAAGACTCCATTGAGAGCCTTTATTGGGCTCGTACTTTTTATCCTGTAAAAAAGCCCTACCATAAGTGTCAGCCATGAGAGGTGTGGAGAATCATGATGGACATCATGATTTCCAATGCCCATGCCTAAAGGAAACCAAAAGGTATTGCTCTCAAGTGAAGAATTTTCTCCCATATGTTCACACCAATGACGTAGGGTGCTGAAAAGGTTTAAAACAAAGATGGTTCCCAGAATAAACCAAATGGAAGGACTCAAAAGAACTGCTAAGATGACTGATAAAAGAGTTGCGAGCGCCATATATAAATAATTAACAGGTGGACCAGTTTTCTTAGTGGTTACCTTCTTCGAAGCATCAGATTTTAAAACGAGGTAAAATGTAAAGAGTAGAGGGATGCATTCACATAATACATACAGCCATCGCTTTGTTGTATAAAGATCTTTTTTAAATGGTGGCCACAGAGGATCATTTATACTATTCGTAGTTCCATGGTGAATCAAGTGGTACTTTCTAAATGGTTCACCATAAAATGGAAGAAACATTACTGCAGAGCCTAAATTCATAAGAAACCGATCCACTTTTGTTCTGGTGATGGATTTGTGGGCTCCGTCATGAATAAGGATGATGAAAAACGCATGAGCAATGGCACCGGCAGGGACAATGGACCAATAATGCCCCTTGATAAATAATTGATGTGACAGAATAAGACATGAATACAAAAGAATGCCGGTGAGAATAGTCATGCTAAAAATGAACCACTTATGCTTTCTGAATTGCGATTCCAGTTTTTGTTCTCTGTCAGTTATTAATTTCATAGATCTCGAAGATAATAAATAGCTCAAATATTAGATTAAAGGCTCTTTAATTTCGAAAAAAAGCCAAAACTTGAACTTATGTCCTTTATGGAACACGATCTTGTCTTTGGCCTTTTATCTTTGCTCACTTATGATGAATGGTAATATTAAAT
The DNA here is from genome assembly GCA_965224545.1 of Flavobacteriales bacterium. Lineage (GTDB taxonomy): Bacteria > Bacteroidota > Bacteroidia > Flavobacteriales_D > Sanyastnellaceae > ASP10-05a. Next base: position 1,475,603 of record CBDCZM010000002.1, read on the forward strand.
ATTCTGATACCCAAAAGCAGTTGAGGTATGACTTGGCCTACTTGAAAATGGCTTTCATTTGGTCTAATCTTTCTCATTGCAACAGGAAAAAAGTGGGAGCACTTATTGTGAAGGAGGGAATGATTATATCTGATGGATACAATGGCAGCCCCAGTGGTTTTTCAAATTCTTGTGAGGACGCAGAAGGGAATACACATTGGTACGTCCTTCATGCAGAGGCCAATGCACTTACTAAGCTTGCCAAAAGCAATAACAACGCTAAATCAGCGACATTGTATATAACACTTTCACCATGCCGAGACTGCAGTAAATTGATACTTCAGGCTGGAGTAAAAAGAGTGGTTTATATCAATCAATACAAAGACACCTCTGGGATAGACTTTTTAAATCAAACGGATATAGAGGTAGTTCATATTCCAGATGCACTAGATCATCTATCTGATGACGTTCATGTGCTTAACACTTTAAAATAATTGAATGGAAGAATTCGAGACTGAAAAGAAATCCAATAAGACTATGGCTTTTGTTCCATTGTTTGTGGCAGTTGCATTGATTGGTGGAGTCTTTATAGGAAATAGAATTGCAGAAAAAGGAACAATTGATTCAGGAGTGTTCACTCAGGATGATTCCAGTCCTGCCAAACTGGTGAACATCATAAATTATATCGAAAAAAACTATGTAGACTCTGTCAGCAAGACTGAACTGATAGACAACGCACTGGAGTCAATACTCCAGGATTTAGACCCTCATTCATCTTATTCCTCTCCAGAAGAAACGCGTGCGAGTAGAGAACAGCTTCAAGGATCTTTTCAGGGAATTGGTATTGAATTTATGATCCTACGAGACTCATTAGTTGTATTGGACCCAATTGCCAATGGGCCTTCTATCAAAGCCGGACTGCGTCCTGGAGATAGGATTGTGGAAGTAGATGGAGTGAATATCACAGGAGATTCATTGAATAATGAGTTGGTTTTGGGGAAACTAAAAGGAATTGGTGGTACTGAGGTCATGGTCAAAGTAAAGCGTAAGAAAGAATCGGAGTTACTTCCGTTTTCCATTATTAGAGGCAGAATTCCAATAGAATCTGTAGTTACAGATTATTTGATTGACGGAAAAACGGGGTATGTTAAGGTAATTAGGTTTGCCCAAACGACCGGATCTGAATTCAATGCGGCTTTGAGAAGACTGGAAGAACAGGGTGCTAAACAGTTTGTCGTTGATCTTAGGAGTAATGGCGGAGGATTGCTAAGTCAGGCGATAGCTATGAGTGAGGAGTTTCTTGAGAAAAATGATTTGATAGTATTTACAGATGGTGCACATCAAGAAAAGGATGAAACATTTGCTAGAAGAACAGGTAGGTTTAAAGATTTTCCCTTAGCAGTATTGGTAAATGAAAGTTCGGCATCTGCCAGTGAAATCGTTTCGGGAGCATTACAGGATCATGACAGAGCAGTAATTGTAGGAAGAAGATCTTTTGGAAAAGGACTCGTACAAAACGAACTTCCTCTTCCTGATGAGAGTTCCATAAGGCTTACCATAGCCAGATACTATACTCCTTCTGGTAGATGTATCCAAAAACCATACGGAGAAGATGTGGCTTATGGAGACGATTATGAGAATAGATTTGATTCAGGAGAACTCTTTAGCAAGGATAGCATTCAATATGCAGATACTGTGAAATACTTTACAGCGAACGAACGAATTGTATATGGGGGAGGAGGAGTCACTCCAGATCTATTTGTTCCACTAGACACGACTTATGCGATTTCATTATTGAACAAGATTTCTTACAATGGATTGATCAGACGATTTAGTTTTGACACTGCAGATGATCAGAGAAACGAATTGAAGAATCAACATAATTCGGCCAAATTGTTTGCACAAAACTGGTCGATTCCTTCATCGTTATGGAATCAATTCGTTAATGAAGTGATTGCAGAAGAAATTCCATTTATGGAAGACGAATTAGCAGGTTCAGAAGAGCAGTTGAAATTGCGTTTAAAGGCTCAAATAGGGAAATATGTCTTTGGTGATGAGGCGTTATACCGGACTCACAATCAGGAAGATGAGGTTGTTCGGACCGCAATTGAAAACGTGGCCAAAGATTTAAGTAGTATCCAGTAGTTGCCAAATTCTAAATCGTTAGTTTGAGGCAATAGCTAGTTCATAAATATGGATACCTTTGTGTGCCTTATTTGATGTTTTACATCTACTAAGGATATAATAGAATATAAACAGTTAAAAAAGAATACAATGGCTTTCGAATTACCAGCATTACCATATGCATACGATGCGCTAGAACCGCATATAGACGCTAAAACCATGGAAATTCACCATGGGAAACACCATAACGGGTATACCACGAAATTGAATGCAGCAGTGGAAGGAACTGATTTGGCAGGGAAGGATATCATTTCTATTCTTAAGGGCATGGACATGAATAATGGTGCTGTTAGAAATAATGGAGGAGGATACTATAACCACTCACTTTTTTGGTCTGTGATGTCTCCAAATGGAGGAGGAAACCCTTCTGGAGAGTTAGCTTCAGCTATTGACAAGGACTTTGGTTCTTTGGATGGACTAAAGGAACAGTTTAACAATGCAGCTAAAACTAGATTTGGTTCTGGTTGGGCTTGGTTGTGTGTAAAAGATGGAGCATTAAAAGTATGCTCATCAGCAAATCAAGACAATCCCTTAATGACAGGGATAGGTTGTGGAGGAACGCCTATTTTAGGTTTAGACGTGTGGGAGCATGCTTACTACCTAAATTATCAGAACAGAAGACCTGATTATGTTTCGGCATTCTGGAATGTGGTTAACTGGGAAGAAGTAGCTTCTAGATATAGCGCAGCAAAATAATCTTCTTTAAAAGAAATAGAAGCCCTGTTCATTTATTTGGACAGGGCTTTTTGTTTTTACTATAGGATAAACGGAACTAAGAGAAGTTCAATGAAATGATTGATTTTGGAGAAATTTGGATTGTAATTGAATGGCTAATGACTTTTTTGGGTTAGAATATGTTCAAATGAATTTTAGGGATAGAAACGACGTTTCTTATCTTCGCCCAATGAGATTAGAAGAAGAATTATTAGAACTGGCTATCAGAGAAGATATTGGAGATGGAGATCATTCTAGTTTATCATGTATTCCAGCGAATGCTATGGGGAAAGCACGACTGCTAATTAAGGAAGCTGGTGTGTTGGCAGGGTTGGATATTGCAACGCGCGTTTTTAAGCGTTATGATGAAGAATTAGAGGTAGAGGTACTACTGAAAGATGGAGATCGAGTAAAATATGGCGATGTGGGACTTTATGTTTCTGGAAGGAAGCAGTCTATACTTTCGGCAGAAAGAGTGGTGCTTAACCTTATGCAGCGCATGAGCGGAATTGCTACCAATACCGCACGAATTATGAAATTAGTGGAGGGAACTAGTGTAAAGATTTTGGATACCAGAAAAACTACTCCAGGACTCAGATGGTACGAGAAAAAGGCAGTAGAAATCGGTGGAGGTACAAATCATCGCTTTGGTTTGTATGACATGATCATGCTCAAGGACAATCATATTGACTATGCTGGAGGCATAGAGCAGGCTATATCCAAAGCAAAGACGTATCTGGTTGAAAAAGGAAAGAACATTCCTATAGAGGTGGAAACGAGAAATTTTGATGAAGTGAATGAAGTGCTCAAGTATGGTCCTGTGGATAGAATAATGCTTGATAATTTTTCTCCTGATCAAATTAGGGAAGCACTAAAAATAATTAATGGAGCCTGTGAGACAGAAGCTTCCGGTGGCATTACTGAGAAAACAGTTAGAGCATACGCAGAAACTGGTGTCGACTACATTAGCATGGGCGCGCTAACTCACAGCGTAATGAGTATGGATATAAGTCTTAAAGCAGTAGAGATATAAGTGTTTAATATTGTACAACGCATACAATCCACAGCGGTCTATAAGAAATGGAGAATTCTTTCTGAGCGTATAAAGCCAATAGGTTTTGAGGGACTTACTCTTTATGCCGTAGGCAATTTCTTTTTGGATGGATTAAAGGGTGGTGCGCTTTCTACAAGAGCTGCTGCTATTGCTTTTAGACTTTTCTTGGCATTTTTTCCAGCGATTCTTGTCATGCTTTCCCTCATTCCGTTAGTCCCAATAGTTGATTTTCAAGAGAATTTATTCAGCGCTATTGAGGGTTTTTTACCGGGAGATACATTTGCTTTATTCGAGAAGACAATAGAGGATTTAATTCTTAATAAGCATAACGAGGTGCTATCCTTATCATTCGTAGTAGGGCTTTTCTTCGCTAGCAATAGCATCAATGCGATCCTAATTGGTTTTAATGGATCTGTTAATTTAAATAAAAAAGGAGGGATTCTTAAGACTAGGTTATTCTCTTTTGGGGTGTTGTTCATCATGGGAATAGTTGTAGTTCTATGCATGGGTATGATCACGCTCAGTGAAGTCATCTTTGATTACGGATTCTCCAAGGTTGAGATGAATGAAGGGCTGGCTCAGTTTCTAGTTTCAGCTGCGAGATACTTGATTATTACTGTGTTGATTTACAGTGTAGTGACTCTTCTCTACAATGTGGGAAATCTTGATGAGAGGAAGTTTAAATACTTCTCAGCAGGAGCCACTTTAACGACTGTCTTTTTCTTATTAACGACCATAGGATTTGCCATATATTTAAATAACTTTGGTAACTATAACGAACTCTATGGAACACTTGGTACGCTTGTTGTTCTGTTGATTTGGTTAAATTTTAATTGCTTGATTTTACTTTTAGGCTTTGAGTTGAATGCCAGCATCTCCAAGGCTACAATGCTCTCCGAAGTGAAATTAGAACATAAAGAAGAATAGATGAAAAAATTGGTTTTTTTAAGTTTCCTATGCATAAGTGCGATGCTGTCAAATGCACAAACAGTTTTCGGAAAATGGAAAACAATAGATGATGAGACGGGAGATGCCAAGTCCATAGTAGAGGTATATGAACATGACGGTAAAGTGTATGGTAGAATTATAGAGCTATTTAGAAAACCAGAGCAAGATCAAGATCCCCTATGTACAGCTTGCAAAGGATCAAAAAAAGGGCAAAAGATTCGTGGAATGGTAGTCATGGAGAATTTGGAGAAGGACGATGATGAGTATGAAGATGGCACTATTATAGATCCAAATAATGGAAAGGTCTATGACTGTAAGATTTGGTTGGATGGTTCAAATAAACTGATGGTGAGAGGATACGTAGGCATTTTTTATAGAACTCAGGAATGGCTGAGAGCGGAGTAGTTAACGGCCTATTAACTACGGTTCTTTTCTATAAGAATACATTCTACAAGGTTCAGCCTCTATTACTTCTTCAACCACACTGAAGGATTCAATGGAGTTCCTCCATTAGCATCCACTAACCAAACTTCCAAATGAATAATGGTATTGGCTCCTTGATCTAGAACAATTCCTACAGATTCATTCAGAGCCACTTGCTGGCCTTCTTCCACAGAAACAGTTCCTAGGTTGGCATATACCGTTTTATAGTTCCCATGAGTCACTATGATGTTGTATCCTGCGCCGGGAATGGAGAATACCGAAGTCACTTTTCCGGCGAATATAGTTTTGATAGCAGACCCTGGATCTGTGGAGATATCTACTCCGTTATTAATGATTTCTATCCCTTTAAGTGTAGGGTGAGGGTGTTTTCCAAATGTATTCGTGATCACTCCTCTATTTACTGGCCAAGCGAGGAAGCCCTTGTTCTTAACAAAGTTATCCGACATCACTTGACCTTCGGGAGTAAGTTTGAATGCTCCATTAGAGCGAGCTCTTTCAGCAGCTAATTCAGCCTCGATAATTTGTTGAATGGCCTGATTCAGTTTTCTTCTTTCTTTCTCGTGTTTTTTCACCTCTGCTCGGAGAGTATTTTCTTCTTTCTTCAGACCATTAAGAGTGCGTTGTTGTTCGTTCTTATCCTCAGCTAAGCCGTTTTTTTCTTCTTCTTGTGTAGTAATAAGGTCTTGACTTTTCTGTCTAACCAACTCAAGTTCTTCGATTTTCTCAGTCAGTTCTTGCTGAGCCATTCGAATTGACCCCGCTTGTTGTTTTCTAACTTCGGTATACTGCTGCATATACTTTAAACGTTTGTAGGCCAAATTAAAGTCGTCAGATGCAAAGATGTACATCAGTTTGCTATAGCTATTCTTATTCGTATAGGCATGATATAACATGTCTGCATACTCTTCTTTAAGAGAAGAAATGTCATTTTCCATAACGGAAATCTGATTATTGATTTTATTAATAGAGACATTGGTAGATTGAATGTCCTGATTAAAGTTTGAAATCAACTGTTTTCTTAGAGAGATCTGCTTATTGATAACAGCCAATTCACTTTGAGTTTTCTTCTTGGAACTAGCAGTTTTTTTGATAAGACCCTTTGTGTAGGCAATTTTTTCCTCAAGTCTTTGGCGTTGTTGTTCTAGTTTAGATTTGTCTTGAGTAACGGATTGTGTTTGCGCCAGTATGGCCACAGCACCTAAGAAAATGCTAATAGTAATAGCGCCTTTCAAACTTCTCTGGAACATTGAACGTAACTTCATGGGGCTTGTCAAATTTGATTTTAGTAGTCTCTGCTTCTATCTCTTGTCTATGAAACGGATCAGTGATTACTAAACGACTCAAAAATGGAAATAATTGTGACTCCTTTAGACGGTAGTCGTTATGAGTTATTTCAAGTGTCCTGTTAGAATATAAATCGTTGAATATAGTTTTCGTTAGTTTATGACTTATTCCATCCAGCCAATACCTCTTAATAAGGAGTTCAGATTCATCTACCCGATTCATGATTCTATTGTATCGTTTATCTGTAGTGTCGGCAAAAATGGTGTCTATATTAAAGTCCATCTCTTTTTCATCGCCGCCTGTAATTCTCTGAAGCTTACGGTTGTACTTCTGAATTAACAAGTATTCTCTACCGTCTATTTTGGATTTTAGTTTGTCATCCTTTTTATTCAAGTCTATCGGCTCTCCCGTAAGAATTGATTGAATCATATCGTAATTAAAATCAGCGTTAAGATGATTGTTGATGCCTTTAAAATCACCTTTGTAATAATGTTTATCACCAGGTATTTTACTAATGTATTTCACCGAATCTTTGGTAATGACGAGTTTCACTATTTCAACTCCCAGAGCTGGGCTTATGCTAATAGCAATAACACTATCTTTCTTAATGCGAATGGTCGCCTTGAATGACTGTTTTTCATCATCGATTTTGGCCTCTACTCTAGTTTTGAGTGAAAGCCAATCATACTTCAAACTATTTTTCTCTAGCTTATTGATAAGGGTCCCAGGAGCTTTGTTTTTTAAGGGTTTTCCGTTTTCCAAACGCTTGGAATTACTGCAACTAAAAAGAGTAATAGATAACAGACACAGCAGAATCCCATATTTAAGAATCAATATTTTATTCTGCAATGTATTTTTCATCAGCTATTTTTCTTTCTATCAAATCAGAAGCGCCTTGTAAATCTCTGGCTTGCTTCCAATAATTCATTGCCTCCGAGGTTTTACCTAGCTGATAATAAGTGTCTCCCATAAATTCGAGGACATCACCAGAGGTATTGACCCCATTTGATATAGCTTTCTCTAACCAATTTTGTGCCAATTGATATTCTTTGCTTTTAAAATATGCTTTTCCAAGTGCTACCTGAAATCTAGAGGTTAGAAGTGAATTATCTAAAACAAAGTCCAAACCGGTTTTCAGAGTACCAGTGGCCTTGGAATATTCTCCAAGCTCATGAAAGGAAATACCTTGATATAAGTAAAACTCAGCTTCCAATGGAAAGAAGGTAAGTGCCTTTTCGCTTAAAGTCCCTAGTTGGTTATAGTCTTCAGTATCTACAGCCATAGCACTTACACGTAACCAAAGATTTTTGTAATTAGGATCAAGTGCTAACGCTTTTTTATAATAGGTAAGAGCATCGTTAGGATGATCACTCATTTCTGCAAAATCACCAGAGATACTCCAAGTTTCACCTCGCTCTGGATGAGTTTGCTGTAGTATTTCCACTAAATTCTTTGTATCTACTTTAGGATCCTTTGATCGAATAATGGCAAATAAGATGCTAATCTTTTTTTCTAATGGAGCGTTTTTATCTGCGAAACCCAATTTGAGAGCCTGATTGCTTTTTTCTGATTCTCCTTGCGCAGAATAAAATTCAGCTAACGCAAGTTGTGTATTTCCATCGGAAGGGTCTAGAGCTACAATTTTCTCATAAACACCAAGGGCGGCATCTAATTGACCAATGTCTTGATAATGGGCGGCTATATTTCTATAATAGCTAATGTTGTATGGAAAGGTCTCGACCAATTTTTCCAATTCTTTTAGTGCTGCTTCACTGTTGTCTTGTTCCATCAGTACATAATACTTCTGGCGAGTGAGGTCTTCGTTAACACCAATTTCTGATTCTATTTCATTGTAAGCCTTAAGAGCTGTTTTGTAATCTTTTTGATATGAGGCTAGACTAGCCAGTTTATCTCGGTAAAGAATGTCCTCAGGATCTCGATCGGTGATACTTTTTAAAGTACTCATCGCAGAATTAAGATCTCCAAGCTCAACCTCTATATCTGCTTGTAAACGTGAATACCATAGATTGCTCGGGTCCAATGAAACTGCAGTCTTGATGTTTGCCAGACCATTACTGAAATTGGAATTTAACGTGTCTAGTTTAGAGAGTTCGTAGAATACGGCATCCTCCTTTGGATTAAACTCCGCACTTTCTTGAAATTTTTGATAAGCCTTATCATAGTTTTCAATCGCTTTTTGTTTCTGCCCTTCAAAAAATGAGAGTTGAAACTTTTCGTCTGCAACAGAAATGTCAGAAGTCTTATCTAAAGAACCTTCAATATTCTTTTTAGTCTTACAAGAAGAAAGCGCCAGACCTATTCCTAGGAACAGGATAATATGTAATCCATGTTTTTTCAAATTATTTACCTTGTGTAGAGTAATCTCCAAGACTCACTTCTTCAGTCTCAGATTTATAATCTACGTAATTTCCGATCATAGAGTTTGAAAAATTTGCATTTATAATACTAGTATTCGTTTGAATGATTGTGTTACTGATAACGGATTTTTCAATGTTGGAATTGTCACCTATGCTCACATGAGGTCCAATTACAGAATTAACGATCACTGTATTTCTACCAATGTAACAAGGGGAGATAATCACAGAGTTTTCGATTTCAACAGTCGGATCGACCCAATCTTTGTCTTTGTTATAATGTAAAATTCGCTTATTGGTTCTAACAGTAGCATTCTTATTCCCACAATCTAGCCAATCGAGTACTGCTCCTGGAGAAAACCTCATGCCTTTCTCAGTCATGTTTTTTAATGCATCAGGAAGTTGATACTCTCCTCCTTTTATGACATTATTATCAATCAAATATTGAAGTTCCTCTTTGAGGATACTGCCTTCTTTGAAATAATAAATCCCGATCATAGCTAGGTCGGAAACAAACTCCTTCGGTTTTTCAATGAAATCAGTAATAATGAAATCATCGTTCACTTTCACTACTCCAAACTGTTCTGGATTTTCGATTTTTTGAACCCATAGAATTCCGTCTTTGGTTTCGTCAAGCTTGAAGTCAGCTCTAAACAGTGTGTCTGCGAAAGCCACAATCACAGGTCCTTCCAAACACTCTTTAGCACATAGAATTGCGTGAGCAGTACCTAGGGCTTCCTCTTGATGGAAGATTTTTCCTTTCGCACCTAAATTCTCTGCAATTTCTTTTAGATCATTTTCTATATCCGAACCAAAATCACCAATTATGAAACCTATTTCGGTAATGGGTTCATGGCTAATTTGGGCGATATCTTCTACTAATCGTTGAACGATTGGTTTTCCTGCAATTGGCAAAAGAGGTTTAGGTGTTGTTAGTGTATGAGGTCTCATTCGTTTCCCCATTCCTGCCATTGGTACTATAATCTTCATATCAAATGCTATTTTTTTCCTGTGCTTCCAAATCCTCCAGCTCCTCTGTCGGTATCAGAAAGTTCAGGAGTAGATACCCATTCTACTCGTTCATATTTAGCTAACACTAGCTGAGCCACACGTTCTCCATCATTAATAGTAAATTCCTCTTCTGAGAGATTCACAAGAAGTACTTTTATTTCACCTCGATAATCTGCGTCAATGGTTCCTGGCGAATTGAGAACTGTCACTCCATATTTATAGGCCAAACCACTTCGAGGTCTTATTTGTGCTTCAGTTCCTGATGGAAATGCAGCATATAATCCTGTAGGTACCAAAACGCGTTGCAACGGTTTTAATACAACGCTTTCGTCTAAATTAGCTCTGAGGTCAATCCCCGCGCTGTGTTCTGTTTCGTGTTCAGGAAGAGCATGCTTCCCTTTATTAATTACCTGTACTTTCATAATGAGCTAGTTCCCTGTAAATACAGGTTTTCTTTTCTCTATAAACGCTGTAGTTCCTTCTTTAAAATCATCTGTGCCAAAGCACTTTCCAAATTCAGCGATTTCTGATTCAAAGCCATTAATACCCTCCTTAAAACCATCGTTGATGGCATGAATTGCGTGACTTATCGCTTTTGGAGAATTTCTGGCAATTTTAGAAGCCATTTTCTTACAAGCTTCAATGAGGTCTGCTTGTGGAACTACTTGATTTACCAGGCCAACTCTAAAAGCATCTTCAGCTGTTAGCATACCAGCAGTGAAGACAAGCTCATTGGCGCGGCCTTTTCCAATCAATTGAGCCAACCTCTGAGTCCCTCCATATCCAGGAATAACGCCTAAGCTTACTTCAGGAAGTCCCATCTTGGCATTATCACTTGCCACTCTAATGTGAGCACTCATAGCTAATTCTAAGCCTCCACCTAAAGCAAACCCATTCACTGCAGCTATGATTGGCTTAGAAAGGTTTTCTACTTTATTAAACAGTTTTTCATGACCATCTCGACTTAACTCTGCCCCTTGAGCTACATTGAAATCAGCAAATTCCTTAATGTCTGCGCCAGCCACAAATGCTTTTGAACCTGAGCCAGTTAGAATTAGCACTTTCACATTTGAATCTTGTTCAGATGCAGACAACAAGTCACTTAACTCCTGAATTGTCGCTTTATTAAGTGCGTTTAGTTGGTTCGGACGATTGATAGTGATCATTCTGATCCCATCCATATCCTCGAATAAGATATTCTCCAATAGTGTAATTGTTTTTATTGCTACGCAAATGTAATAGAAATTGCAGGGCCAAAATGTGAGTATTTTCTAAATTAAGTAATACCTTAGGTATGGTGGGAGCGAAGACCAGCTGCTAAATCCAATTTCACTTTTTTAGTCTAAAATAAACCACACATGAATGTTTATTCTCTAGCCATTCGCCTCCAAAGTGTTTAAGGTCTCTAGTTAACTTTCGACGGTACAATGAAAGCACTAGGAGTAATCATATTGATAGGGTTATGTGGTTTTTTGAGCTATGGCATATGGTCATCACAGAATGCCACTACAGGAGCTTCTTTATTCCTGAATCAGGAATACCTTTCCTCAGCGGAAGAGGTGATTACCTGGAAGCCACTCGAATCATCATTGAATTTAACTGAGATACCTTATTGGTCTGAGCTGAGTGATGTAACAGGGGCCAAGGGAATCCTGAATCGTTTGAATTCTAAACTATCTGGTTTAGGATTAACTGGAGAGTTGACCATTCGAATTTTTATTAAAGAAAAGGCGTGTAGTTTTCTCTTTTTAGGAGATGCTCCAGAGCTGGAGCAATTGGCAATGGCCTTTTTTGACACCAAAGATGTGGCACAAGAGTCATTAAAATCTGCTGATTGTATAGGTAAATTTGATAGAAATAGAATGTTGATTTGCTCTTCTCAAAGTGTTTTTGATACAATTTTGGAGAATTCAAAGGAGTCCGCACAAATGCTTCATTTTGATGATGAATCAACGTTGAGTTGGTATTCTCAACACAATGTGAAAAAGTGGTTTGCCTATGATGAGATTTCTGCCGAAGGAAGTGCCACAGTGAGATTCAAGAAAAGAAAGGGCTTTGTATATGCATATGCCTTTGTGCAAGATTCCACCATGACGAGCAAATCAATAGATTTAAATTACAGCATTTGGGATTTTCAAGTACCAGGTAATGTTACAAAGTTTACAGTGGAAGAGTTTCCCATCAGAAAACTGGACGCTGAAATTTTAACTGAGATCGAAGGGGTTTGTCAATGTGATGTGAGGACAGCTTGGAAGTCATGGAATACACATCAAGTATATCTTTTTAATCTCAGGGGAATAGAGTTTTATGGGTTGCAGTGTTTGGATGATATTCCTGCAAAAACAGGGATGTATCCGTTCATTGCTGACAAGGCCGAAATGTATAAAGGGTATGAGATTAAATCACTCATTTCTGGCGCAGAGGTAGGAGGATTGTATGCCGATATGTTCGGGAGAGAAGTGAGCCATTTTCTAGATTTAGAAAAACAAGTGTTTTTCTTTTCTTCAATTAGTGAGGCCAAGTCGTTCGTTAATGGTATTCAAACCAATAGATTTGAACTGTTAGTAGATGAAGGTTTGCAAGAGCTACTTCTCTTAAGTCCAAATTACACAGCATTTAATTCCAATGGAAGTGGAGATATACCAGTAGTTTATCAATTCGAAAAGCAAGATAAAGGGAGGTATTATCACGCGTTATGGAAAGCAGAAGGTGATATAGATTTGACGAGTTCTGATAGTGGAGTCAACTCCGACCAATTGCAAAACCCATCTGGAAATCATAAGACCAAATGGGAGAAACAAATGTCAGCGGAGGTGATAAAGAAGCCATTTGTTTTCACAAACCACTATACGAGAGAAAAGGAAGTAGTCATTTGTACTGGAGACAATAAAATAACACTTTTGGATGTGCAAGGGCAGGTGGTTTGGGAACGACAATTGGACGAACCTATTTCAGGAGTTCTTCATCAAGTGGATCTATTTAGGAACAACAAATTTCAATTGGTATTTAGCACAAAAAATCAGTTGTATGCTATCGATAGAAACGGAAAGAATGTCGAAAATTTCCCTGTTCGATTACCGGCTGAATCAAGTGCAGCGGTAAGTGTGATGGACTACGATGGGAAACGTAAATACCGCATGCTTGTGCCATTAGTTGATGGTTCCTTATTGAATTATAATAAAGATGGTAAACAAGTAAATGGGTGGAAACACAAGAAGGAAAGTACTCCCATACTATCACAAGTACACCATTTAGAGGCAGGCAAGCGAGATTATTTAATAAGTATAAAGAAAGATGGGAAGATTGCAATTTATAAGCGAGATGGGAAACTAAGGCATTCGCAGGAGTTAAGGTTGGAAAATTATGTTGGTGGTGAGCTTAAAGTAATTCCGGCCTCGAAAATAGAAGAAGTAGTGGTCATTTATTCAGATTCCTCTGGGAGCATTGTTAAATCAAAACTATCTCTTGACAACAACAAAGCCCAGCTGTTAGAAATAGCGATAGGAAATCACTCACTCGTTGAGCAGTTGGTAGATGGTGTGCCACCAGATTATTTAGTGTCGAAGGATCAACGATTGACATTATACAATGAAAATGCGGAGCTTAAGTTTACCACAGAATTCACATCTGCTGTTAGTTCTGAGTTGCATTATTTCATCAAGGGTAAAAGAAAATATCTAGGCGTTGTTTCAGGGTCGGATCTACACCTCCTAAACACCAGAGGAGAGACTGTGAGCGGTTTTCCTGTTTATGGTGAAAAGTCATTTTCTATTGCAGATTTAAATAGAGATGGGACGTATGAATTGATTACTTCAGATAATCAGGGGTTGGTCATATGTTATGGGATAGGACAGATGTAAACCATAGAACCTTGAAGGAAGTATTTGAAGATTTCATCGTCACTTATTCTGAGGGCAGCATTCTTACAAATAGGCTATAGGAGGAGATTGAAATCTGTTCACTGTTTTGTTTAATAGTTCATTAATTATTAAACATTATTCATTTTTATTTTAACAATGTTAAGTATTTGATTATTTTTGTGTCATTATAATTCAATAATCAAATGCAAAAACTTCCTGTTAACTGTCCGAGTTGTTCAGAAGGACTTGCTGTAAGCGAGCTTAAATGTCCAAACTGTGATACTACAATATCTGGAAATTATACTCTCCCAGTGCTACTTCAGCTTCCAACAGAAGATCAAGAGTTCATTTTCGAGTTTTTTCTTTCAAGCGGAAGCTTAAAAAAAATGGCCGCACAAATGGGAAAAAGCTATCCTACAGTAAGAAACAAGCTTGATGATATCATCGAAAGAATCAATCAACTTAAAAACTAGAGACCATGACATCAATTTTGTTTAAGCCTTTCACACGGTTTTCGGCGAACTCACTATTGCTAGTGGGTATTGTAGTAACTTTAATCGGTTCCTACGTAGGGTATTTAGGAGGAGCTAGATTCGATGGTGTTTTGGACATCCATTTTGGCGAAAGTGTTCTTCTCCAAAGTCCTTTTTTGGAGAATATAATAAATGTACTAATGCTTAGTATATTTCTCTTTATTGGAGGTAAAGTCATTAACGAGAAAACTAGATTAATAGATATAGTGGTTACTTCTTTGGTCGCTCGAATCCCTTATTATCTCATTCCTCTTTTAAATGTGAAGAGTATGATCAGTAAAGCTACTGATCAAGTACTTCAAGCTGCGGAGAACCAAACTTTAGATGGTATCCCCAATTTGAGCTTAGTACTTCTGACAGTGTTTTCAGTAGTGGTTATTCTTTTTGCGGTGTGGTATGTGGTCTTATTGTTTAACGGGTTTAAAACAGCATCGAACGCTAAAGGAGCCAAACATGTTGTCTTTTTTGCAGTTTCAATCTTACTAGCAGAGATCACCTCTATTTTAATTATTCATCACCTTATATAACTGATAATGAAAAAAATAATTTTAATTCTTGCAATTCTTATTGCAACGCTCAGTGTAATTTCTCAAGACATTACTGGAGAGTGGTATGGCGTGTTAAAAGTGCCAGGAGCACAGCTAAATGTGGTCTTCAATATTAGCGAGTCGGATGGAGTTTATTCAGCTACAATGGATAGCCCAGATCAAGGAGCGTATGCAATTCCAATGGATTATGTCGAGTTGAAAGAACAGGCTATAGCCATAGGGATGAAAGCCCAAATGATGGAATACAAGGGAGAGCTCAGTAGTGAAGGAATCTCAGGAATATTTTCACAAGGAGCATCAGAGTTTCCACTAGATCTAACAAGAGAAAAAAAGAGAAAACCACAAGAGCCTGTTGAGCCCTATTCTTATAATTCTGAAGAAGTTGTTTTTCACAACAAAGAAGCAAATATTCAATTAAAAGGTACCTTGACTTTGCCTGAAGGGGAAGGCCCGTTTCCTGCTGCTATATTGATAAGTGGAAGTGGTCCTCAAAATAGGAATGAGGAAATTTTGGGACACAAACCTTTCTTAGTATTGGCCGATCATTTGACCAGAAATGGCATCGCAGTGTTAAGATATGACGAGCGGGGTGTCGGAGATTCAGAGGGAGAATTTGCCGGAGCTACATCTCTTGATTTTGCCCAAGACGTGGAATCTGCATTTCAATATTTAAAGACTAAAAAGAAAATTCAATCTTCAAAAATAGGTTTGATTGGACATAGTGAAGGGGGACTGATTGCCCCTATGATTTCTGCTGACAATCCAGATGTAGCCTTTGTGGTAATGTTAGCAGGCCCAGGTGTAAATGGTTCTGAAATTATTATTATTCAAGCCGAACTAATAAGTAGAGCTGATGGGGTGGATGAAGAACAGTTGCAGAAGAACAAGGAGATGACAACTAAAATCTTCGATTTTGCGAGAAATCATTCTGAAGACAAGGATTTAAAGGAAAAATTATATTCTCTTATGGAGAAAGAAATGGCTATGGAGAACTCTATGGAAGTTCCAGAAGGGATGACCAAAGAGGAGTTTATTCAGATGCAAGTGGATCAAATCACCGATCCATGGTTTATGTTTTTTCTTTTCTATGAGCCTTCGAGTTCATTAGAAAGGGTTAAATGTCCGATACTTGCGCTGAACGGTGAACTGGATTTACAAGTCCCATCCAAGATGAATTTAGAAGCCATTAAAGAATCTGCTAGAAAGGGTGGAAATACAAAAGTTGAAACAATAGAATTTCCTAGATTGAATCACTTATTTCAGCACTGCGAAACTGGGGCACCATCTGAATATGCTGAAATAGAAGAAACATTTTCTCCAGAAGTATTGGAAATCATTTCTAAATGGATCATAAACCAATAAATAATTACATCGCTAAAACGCATTATACGAAGGGCCTTTATCATAGTTGATAAAGGCTTTTTTTATGATTATTTTTCTTCTCTGATTCAACTATTTCTACATCGAAAAATGGCTGATCCATTAGTTTGACCTCCTCAGTTTATAAGGAATGAAATATAATCCTACAGCATGATGAGAGGATTTCTTTCGTCTTATTACCAATGAGATGTGATTTTTGCAGTAATGAAATTCGTTCTCTAGTAATCCAATTATCATATTTATTGATAGAGGAAAATAAAGGAGGGAGAAATACAATAAGGTGTGCTACGTACAATAACCATGATATATACTCAAATTGTTTAGCGGTTCGGAATTTTGGCGAGATTGGTTTTTCCTTTAACAAGGCAAAAAATTCAATCATAGTCTGTGTTATGGTTTCATTTTTTAACACTGGTAAAGGGGAAAAGAACCAGTCAAAAACCGAAAAGCTAAATGGTTTGAGTATATCATACCGAGGTTACTACTGTAAACCAAGAATAATAAATCAATCAGGAAAATCACAATTCATGAAGAGAATAATTGGAACACTAATTTTAGTTGCGAGCTTTGTAAGTTTCAGCGCTATTGGGCAGAACTCTAAGAAAATTGAAGTCGATGTATCCGCTTCTAGCGTTGTACTTTTAGGCAAGACTAAAGAAGTACGGAATATAAGTCAGGAGAACAAACATCGATCTACAAAGTCGCTCTTTAAAAAGAATAAAAAACTTCCCCAGAATTTTCAAAATAGAAGGGGACACAGCAAAGCAATTCTTCTGGATTTAGAACATCAAGGTCCCGACCCTATCAGACAAACCTCTTCAGGATCTGGTTCGAGAGGTATTGATGTGGAGCCTTTGGTGAATATACAAGGGTTGACAAATGGTTCTCCCAATGATCCTTCAGGTGATGTAGGGCTTGATTATTATATTCAGGCGATTAATGCTACTCAGGTTGGAATCTATGATAAAAACACAGGTGAATTAGTTCAACAGTTTCCTATGCAAAATCTTTGGGAAGAGTTTGATAAGGAGTCCGCAGGAGATCCAATCATTATCTTCGATGATGTAGAAAAAAGATGGTTTGTGACTGAATTTGCAGATCCAGCAAATCTGCTCATCGCAGTGTCTCAAACATCAGATCCATTGGGAAGCTACTATGCGTATAGTTTTACGACTCCAAATTTTCCAGATTATCCTAAATATGGAGTGTGGCCTGAAGCTTTAGTAGTAACCACTAATGAAGAGGGGGCAGGAACACTTCATCAATATTTCATTGAAAAAAGTTCAATGATTAATGGAGAAGAAACGGCAGTGATGCAGAGAATATCAATCAATGGAAATACGAATACTGAAGCAGGTTTTTTCGTTTCTACGCCAATTGATATTGATGGAACAGGAGCACCGTCAGACCCTAGACCTATTGTAGTCACTTTGGATGATTCTTCATGGGGAAATGCTCCTGAGGATCGGATTAATATTTACAAGTTCGACATCGACTGGGAGAATCCAAGCAACACAGTTGTGGAAGAATCAAATGTACCTGTGACTGCCTATGACAGTTTCCCCTGTTCAGATACGGGAGGTGGATTTAGTTGTATTCCACAGCAGGGTGGAAGTGGATTGGATGGGGTACCTGAAGTGATTATGAATGTGCCAAAATTAAGAAGATTTGCAGATCATGAGTCAATGGTAATGTCATTTATAACGGATGTGACAGATGGTGAAAACCTATCAGGTATAAGATGGGTCGAATTGAGGAAAGACATCGGAGAAGGAGATTGGACGCTATATCAAGAAGGGACTTATGCTCCAGATGATGGACTAAATAGATGGATGAGCTCTATAGCGATGGATGCCAATGGAAATATAGGTTTGGCCTACAGTACTTCCAGTACGGATACATATGTGGGGGTAAGATATACAGGGAGATTAAGTGATGACCCTCTAGGTGAGATGACTGTAAACGAATTTGTGGTTGTGGAAGGTCAAGGAACAATTAATTCAGGGAGCAGGTATGGAGATTATGCTCAAATGGGTATGGATCCAATTAATGGAACTACTTTTTGGTTCACTACAGAATATGCAGGAACAAGTGGTTCAGAGACTAGAATTGTTGCGTTCGAAATTGTTCCAAGCGATTTTGATTTAGCGGCATCTTCCATTCAAAGCCCAACAACTTCAGCTTCACTGACAGATTCAGAGACGGTGACATTTGAGATATCTAACATAGGATTAAATGCCATGGCCAATTATTCAATAGGATATAGTGTGAATGGAGAGTTCATAGAAGAAACAGTAATTTCCGATGAGTTAGCATCTGGGGCTTCTTATGTACACGAGTTTACCACACCATTAGATTTTTCTGCAATAGGTGAATATACTATAGAGGCATATGTTACTCATCCTGATGACCTAGTAGTGGGAAATAATACAATTTCTGAGACTGTAAGACAACTACTAGCCGTAGATGCCGAGTTAGTAAATGTGAGCAATACGGTTGATAATTGTACTTCAGAGATTCCTGTTTCAGCTGTTCTATTTAACAGAGGGTTTGAGGTAATTGAGAATGCGGAGATACAATTTTCCGTAAATGGAACTGTTCAAACAACACTGGATTGGACAGGAAATATTCTCACAGATGATAGTGCCGTTTTTTCAAGCAATGTGACGCTGTCTTCTGGAGAAAATGAAATTCAAATAGAAGTTGTGAGTGTTAATGGTAGCGCAGACCAAAACCCAGACAACAATTTAGCTGAAGGGAATGCTACTTTTTCACCTGATTTGATATCATTTACACTTCAGATTCAAACGGATCAATATCCAGAAGAAAGTAGATGGACCATTACAAACAGTGATACAAATGAAGAAGTTGCTTCGGGAGGACCATTTTCACAGGACTTTGAATTGGTGACGCAGGAAATATGTTTAGAAGAAGACGTTTGTTATGTATTCACGCTTACTGATCAGTACGGTGATGGTATCAGCGGAGGTTCCTACAGTATGTCATTGAATGGAACAGAAGTTTTTGGTGGTGCTGGTTTGAGCTTCTCATCAGAAGTAACACATGCTTTTTGTGGTGATGGTACTATTCCAGATGTGAATAGTGTGTCTGAATTAACTGAAGAACAATTTAATTTGGTGATAAGCCCAAATCCAAATGAAGGATATTTTCATGTGACTCTGGCTACGGAGTATTTAGCTGCGGAGCAAATAGAAATGAAAATCTATGAATCCAATGGGAAATTGATTCAGAAAAGAAGCATTGGAAAATATGATGGAGTGTATACCACTTCAGTATCCCTTGTAGAATATGCCTCTGGAACTTACATTGTGAAATTTTCTGACCAGAGAAAAACCATCTCACAGAGAGTGGTGAAGCTTTAGTTGATGTTTCGGAGAAATGAAATTTGAAAATGGCATAATTCTAGAAATGGATTTGTGTCATTTTCGTTTAAATGATTAGATGAGATTTTTATTATTCATAGGACTTATTCTTATAGCCTGCAGTTCGAAAAAAGAAACAACAGAAATGCAAAAGGAGATGGTACCTCAATCGCTTATTGTGCTTCTTAAACCAGATCTTTCTCCTAAGAAGATTCTTGGTTTTTATGATCAATTAAATACAGAATCAGTACAATTGATCAGCAAATCTCAGAATCAAGTGAGCGTTGATTTGGTCCTATATGAAAAAGACCTAGAAGTGCTTATGTTGAAGATGAAGGAGAATGAAACTATTCTAGAGGTGAATGAAGTGGTTGTTAGTTCAACTCATTCAGTAACGAGTGGAGTAAATGATGAATTCGGAGAAGTGGATTTACAGTCAACCTTAATAGTCACTCTAACTATAGAGGCTGATGCCAAAAAGGTTTTGAGTGGTTTTAAAGAGATTCGAGCAGAGTCAATCAAACCAATAAGCAAATCTCAAAATCAAGTATCCTGTAAGGTAAGTGTGTCTAAAGATAAGCTGGAGAGACTAATAGAAGAACTTAGAAAACACCCTGATATAATAAAGGCAAAAAGAATGTCTGTTGACACTAATAAACCAACAAATTCGATAAATGATAATTCATCAGAGACTAAGCCTTTGAAGAAATAGGAATATAAATAAAGAAATTATAAGGCTCTAATCTGTTATGATTGGAGCCTTTTTTTGTGCAGATTTTCCGTGTTACATGCGATTTATAATCAGTTAGTTGATTTTTCATGTAATTACTATCCATTAGATTTTGAGCTTATTATGCATTTAAATTTCGACGAAACATTGATTTTAATAGATTAAATTGCTTTTTATATAGATTCATTCGTATATTTGCACTATAAACTGTTTGAAAACGTCTTAAATCTATCCCATTTCTCGGGAGCTTACAATAACCAATTTGTATTAACTAATTATTATTGTATGACTCATTTTACTAAAAACAACAACGTTTCAAAAACCAGCGGGATTTTTAGAAGCTTTTCGCTTTTATTTTTATTACTAGTAACTGCATCAATGGCTTTTGGCCAGGCTTCGCTTACAACAGATGCGGATGCTATTTATGATTTCCCTCAGGTGTTCCCAATGCCTACACAGGATGATGCTTGTGAAAACCAAGAGATCATTAGCGAGGAAGATTGGAGTGTTACCAACAACACGGAAAACAATACTTTCAATATGTCTGATCATGGCTCGTTTATTAATGGAGTGAGTCCAGCAGAGTGTGCGAATACTATTTGGACCGGAGGTTTTGATTTTGGAAGCCCTAATGTTCATTCTTCAACTCAAACCATTACGATTCCGAATCTTTCTGGTGTTGAATTATGCTTTGAGTATTATGCGTTAGCAAATAATAATGCTTCTGAGTCGTATTCATATTTGAATTTGGATGGTGATGAAGTGTTTAATGTGCAGCATACTACTGACAATGGTACGGTAGGATTTGTTCAAACGTGTATTGATGTATCAAGTTATGCGGGTGAGACTTTGGAGATCGAAATTGGAAATGTGTTAGTTGGATCATTTGAACAAGGAAATGTATTTTTTGGCTGTCTTGCATTTTGTTCAGGAGATTGTGAACCATCGTTAGAAATTAGTTGTCCATCAGATGTAGAAGTTGCATGTGGAGAATCTACACATCCTGAATTTACAGGAGGAGCAGGTGTTCAAACATCAGATTGTACAGAAGAAGTGTTGATTACAAGTTCAGATGAATTGAATGATATGGAGGACGGATGTCCTTTTATTGTTAGAACATGGACAGCCACAGCAGGAGATTTAGAAGATACTTGTGAGCAAATCATTATAATAATTGATGAAGAGGCTCCAGTATTTGAAACAGAAAATGAGGTATTTAACATTGATTGTGCGGAAGCTGGTTTATATGAGAGTCTAGCAGAATATTTTGAGTTAAATGCAGCAGAATTAGACTATTCAGATAACTGTACAGATGTTGATGATATTCATGTTGAATTAGAACTTGTAGAAAATGAGTATGAATGTCCAGTTATTTTCTCAGGAAGTAAGGTAACTACGATTACTGATCAGTGTGGAAACACAGCAGTTCATACTTCAACAATAAATGTATTGGATGAAGAGGCTCCGGTATTTACTTCTGTAATCGAAGGTTTCGATATTACTTGTGAAGAAGCAAATGAATATGATTCATGTCAGTTGTATTTTGAAGAAAATGTAGAGCTGCCTACTTATGAAGATAATTGTGATATAGTTGTTGATGAAGGAATCATAGTAGATGTGTATTATGAGTTAGGAGAAGACGTTTCATGTCCAGCAGTTCTTTCTTGTACAAGAACAGTGATTATTATGGATGAGTGCGGTAATACAAGTTCTCAAACTACTACAGTGACAGTACTGGATGAAGTAGCGCCAACATTCACAAACTTCCCAGAAGATATTACGGTAGAATGTGGAGATTTTGATTTTGAGTATTTCCTAGATTATATCGATGATGAAGATGATTTTATTGGAGAGCAAGAAGAATTCCTTCTACCAGGACAAATCCTTCAAGGAGGAGGAGATATCGATTTTTCTCATAATATCCATTACTTATTATATGGTTTATATGACCAAATCTCAGTTGAAGATAACTGTGTACAGATAGAAGGATTGAACATTGATTTTCAATATGAGTTGGTTGAGACAGGAGAATGTCAACATGTGGCAGATTTCATTATTGATATAACAGTATCAGATGAATGTAACAGAACTACAGAGACCTTAACCATCCACATTGAGGATACAACAGGACCCGTATTTGAGGAGTTGGAAGATGTACAGGTAGAATGTTTATCAGAAGTACCAGCACCATTAACAGATTTATATGCATACGATGCATGTTCAGGAGAAGATTATTTAGCAGCTAGCTTTGAATCCAACACAGGAGAGTTGATTTCTACATGTGAGTTGAGTGTAGCATATGGACCAGGAGATGACTGGGCTATTTGGTTGAATGAATTTGATGCCAGTTCTTCAGATGATTTTGTATGGGGAATTGATGGAGGTACATTTGATATCTTCTCAGACGGAACAGCACATTTATATGGAACAGTAGAAAACACAGTAAATCCATCAGAAGGATTTATCGTTGACCTTTGGTTTGAAAACGGAGTAGATTGGACAGATTGGTTAGCTCAAGGGAGATGGTACAAAGATGATTTAGGATTTGGAGCAGCTAGCCATGTAGATTGGACTTACTATGAGTTAGTAGGAGGATTCTCTACTTTAACTGGAACAGGAGATTTCGCAGGAGATGTGCTTTCTCTTTCACATAACCCAGCAAATTATTTCTTTGGATTCCAATGTGGAATCGGAGCCAACAATAAGAATGCAAACCAAGGATTCTCAGGATGGTTCAACTATGAAGGATTCATAGATGGAGAAGCAGTATCAGGAAACGGAGATGTAAACGTAGATAAGACATGTGAGCCAATCAATTTAGAAGATTGTGTAAATGACACAGAGTTTACCTACTTATATAGAGCAACAGATGAGTGTGGAAACGCGACTATCGTTTCACAAATCATTACAGTATTAGATCAAACAGCACCAGAGTTCATCGATGCCCCAGAAGATGCGGAAGTATCATGTGAGAACTGGCCATTGCCATTGGAAGAGTGTGTAGCTATAGATAACTGTGAAGGAGAAATTACTTACCTAGAGCCAACAGAAGAAATTGAAGAAGGAGATTGTCCATCAGAATTATTGGTGACAAGAAAATGGGGGGCACTGGATGAGTGTGGAAACATGAATGTACACACACAGCTGATTCATGTATATGATAATGTAGCTCCAGTGATGACTGGTTTACCAGCAGCAGAAATCACAGTAGAGTGTGATGCAGTTCCAGCAGTAGCGATTGTAGAAGCTACAGACAACTGTTCAGAGTTTACATTGGATTTAGATGAGAGTGAAGATTCAGGAGATTGTGCCAATGAGTATACAATCTACAGAATATGGACTGCAGAAGATGCTTGTGGAAATGTATCAACGTTTGTACAAACAATTCATGTAGAAGATACAACAGCACCGGTAATTGACCTGGAAGTAATCATTTCAGCAGAGTGTAATGAAGTAGATCAATTCTTCGCAACAGTATCAGACAACTGTTCATCAGAAGTAGAATTTGACTACTCAGATGTATTGAATTCAGGAGGATGTATGGGAGTATTAGAAAGAACATACACTGCTACAGATGAGTGTGGAAACACAACAGTAGCTATTCAGTATATCACCTTAACAGATACAACAGCACCAGAATTAGTAGGAGTACCAGCAGATGCTACATATGAGTGTGATGAGGTATCTGTATTAGAAAACGGAGATTACTTCTTCCCAGGAGATGTGTATGGAACAGACAACTGTGGATTAGAAGTGACTGTGGATTATTCAGAAGAAGTAGTAGAAGGAGATTGTCCAAGTGCATTCACAATTACAAGAACATGGACAGCGACAGATTACTGTGGTAACATGAGTGATTCATCACAAGTGGTTACAGTAGAAGATACGACTATTCCAGAATTCACTTCTTTCCCAGAGGATTTCACTATTGAGTGTTCAGATGACATTCCAGCAGTAGAGATGCCAACAGCAGAAGATAACTGTGGAGAGGTGAGTATCTCAGTAATAGAAGAGTCTACACCAGGAGACTGTGTAGGATCAAGTGAGATCAGAAGAATTTTCAGAGCAGCAGATGAATGTGGAAACTCATTGATGAGAACACAAATCATCACAGTAGTAGATACAACAGCACCAGAGTTCACTGAAGTACCAGAAGGACAGACATTGGAGTGTGATCAAGAGATTCCAGCTACTGAAGCAGCAGCTATTGATTTCTGTAGTGAAGTAACCATTACTCAATCAGATTCAGAATCATCATCAGAAAATTCATGTGAGAAGTATGTGATTAGAACATTCGTAGCGACAGATGAGTGTGGAAACACTTCTTATGCATACCAGGAGTTCACTATCGTAGATACCACAGCACCAGTGATGGTAGGAGAGGCAAGTTTAGAGATGCCATGTGATGCGATTGATGAGAACTTCCTAGTGGAAACAACAGATAACTGTAATGAGTTTGAAGTAACTTATGAAGATCAACGAGTGTCAGGAGGATGTGCAGGTCAGATCATCAGAACCTATACAGCTATAGATGCTTGTGAAAATGCTTCTACATTTGTACAGATCATTGATTTATTTGATAACGTAGCACCAGAGTTCACTGCTTTCCCTATAGATACCTCAGCAGAGTGCGATGATGTACCAGCAGTATCAGATCTAATAGATGCAGAAGACAATTGTTCAGATGTAGAGATCGAATACTTAGGACATGTAAGAGCAGATGGAGATTGCCCAAGCAATTATACATTGACAAGAACATGGTCAGCGACAGATGAGTGTGGAAATGAAACACTAAGAAGTCAAGTGATCATTATCAGTGATACTACAGCACCAGAGTTCACCTTTGTACCAGCGTCTTTCTCACATGAATGTGATGAAACACCAGATTATGGGACAGCAGAAGCAGAAGATAACTGTGGATCAGTGACTGTTACTTATGATGATGAAATCGTAGGAAATCTATGTGAGTTAGTAATTACAAGAACATGGACAGCAACAGATGAGTGTGAAAACTCAGCGACAGCAGTTCAAGTAATTGCGATTATAGATACAACAGCACCAGAATTTAGCTTCGTACCGGGTGACCTTACACATGAGTGTGATGCGACACCAGATTATGGAACTGCAACAGCTACAGATAACTGTAACGATGTAACAGTGACTTTCGATGATCAGGAGTCAGGAGATTCATGTGAGTTATTCATCACAAGAACATTCACAGCAACAGATGCTTGTGGAAACGCAACTTCAGCAACACAACACATCACTATCGTAGATACAACAGCACCTGAGATTACAGGAATGGTAGAAGTAGATAT
This sequence comes from Flavobacteriales bacterium, assembly GCA_965224545.1. GTDB lineage: Bacteria > Bacteroidota > Bacteroidia > Flavobacteriales_D > Sanyastnellaceae > ASP10-05a. Next base: position 1,501,348 of record CBDCZM010000002.1, read on the forward strand.
GCCATGTGATGCGATTGATAGCAACATAGCGGTAAGTGCAACAGACAACTGTAATGAAGTAAGAATCACTTTCGAAGACTTAAGAGTATCAGGAGGATGTGCAGGTCAAATCATTAGAACCTATACAGCTATAGATGCTTGTGATAACTCTTCAGAGTTTGTACAGATCATTGATCTTATCGATGAGACTGCACCAGAAGCTTCTATTGAGCCAACTGACCTTGAGTTAGAATGTACAGATGAAGTACCTGCAACTGAGGTATCATTCACAGACAATTGTGATGATGAAGTAAGTGTAATATATGACCAGACTGAAACAGGAGATTCATGTGAGCAGATAATTACAAGAACATGGATCGCTTCAGATCAGTGTGGAAACGAAACAATTGTAGATCAAATCATCACCATCAGAGATACACAAGCACCAGAGTTTGAGTATGTACCAGAAGGATATACTTTCGAGTGTGGAGATGAGATGGAGGTTGAGATGGCTGAAGCATCTGATGCTTGTAATGAGTGGAATGTAACAGTAGCGACTCAAGAGTCAGGAGATGAGTGCGTGAAAGTATATACAAGAACGTTCACAGCGACAGATGAGTGTGGTAATTCAGCGACAGCGACTCAAGTAATTACTAGAGTAGATACCACAGCACCAGAGTTCACATTTGTACCATCAGACATCGATCATTCATGTGAGGAGTCACCAGTATATGGAATGGCTACAGCAGAAGATGAGTGTAATACAGTTACAGTAACTGTATCAGAACAGACGTTAAGTGAGGATGCATGTGAGACAGAGATCTTGAGAACATTTACAGCGGTAGATGCTTGTGGAAACACAAACACTGCAGAGCAACACATCTATATTTATGATGAAGAAGCTCCAGTATTTGATCAAGAAGTATCAGATGTAATTGTAGAGTGTACAGCACCAGCGTTTGAAGAAGTAACAGCTACAGATAACTGTTCATTAGCAACAGTAACTAGAGAAGTAGGAGAAGAATTAGATGAGTGTGGAAACGGAATCATCTATGTGACTTACTATGCTGAGGATGCTTGCGGAAACCAAGCAAGTCCAATCAGTTATACGATCACTATCCAAGATACAGAAGCACCTATCCTTTCTGATCTACCTGCAGACCTAATAATTGATTGTGAGGCAGAGGTACCAGCAGCAGAAGTATTGACAGCTACAGATAACTGTGATGCAGGAATCATCGTGACTTATGAAGATGAGATCATAGGAGATCTTCCAGCAGAAGGATCAATCGCTGATTGTGCATTGTCTACTCCAGAAGGACCAACTTGTGATAACAACGAGCCATGGTCATTGAGATTATTCAACGTACCAGGATATGAGTTCTTCTCTACTATTGATGCAAACTTTGTAGAATATCCAGATGGAACAGCTACATTGAAAGGATCAGTATATGCAAACAACAATACAGATGCAATCATAAAGATCGATGTAGTATTCGAGAATGGATTGAACTGGAATGATTGGTCAACTCAAGTTTTCCCAACATCATTTAAAGATGATTGTGAGACCGCAGAAGATTCAGGAGTATACCAAGATTGGACATACTACTTGATGCAAGCAGGATCAGCTACTTTAACAGGAGATGGAGATTTAGCAGGAACACACTTTGAGTTAGTTCATGCACCAATCAATAGCTACTATGGATACCAAGTAGGAGAAGGAGCAAACAATGTGAATGGAAACTATGGAAATGGTGGATGGTTCACTGCTTCAGGAGTACTGGTAGATTCATCTACAGATTCAGTAGTAGAATTGGAAGGACTCCAAGGAGACTTTGCATTCGATGCAGACTGTTGTCCAAGATATGAAGTAGAAAGAACATGGACAGCAGAAGATTGTACAGGAAATACAACCACTCATACACAGATCATCAGTTTTGCTGATCTAGGAGGAGTAGCAGTAGAGTTAACACAAGAGCCTGCACCAGCAGCTCATAACAGCTTCCAAACAGTAGAAGTGAATTACTCTAAAGTATATCCAAACCCAGTAGCGAATGGAAGAGCAAACTTTGAATTCAAAAGCTCAACTGATGATAAAGTATACATCGCAGTGTATGACATCAATGGATCAGTAGTAGCTGAATTGTTCGAAGGAGATGTTCAAGCGAAGTTATTATACAGACTAGACCTTGATGCATCAGAATTACCTTCTGGAGTATACCTTTTCAAGGTAGCTGGAAAAAAAGCAAATACTACTCAAAAGTTCGTCGTAACTAAGTAGTCAAGATAGTTAATACGGTTTATCGTAATTGATAAATAGAATAGCTCCGGGGGAAACCTCGGAGCTTTTTTTGTATCATATTTTTGAAAAGGGGAGAGCTAATTGCTTAAGAAATATTTCCCCAGTTAGGTTTGTGTGCTCGAATTCTCTTCAACTCAGCTTTTAGTCCTGAATGCTTAGGCATATTTAGTTCATCGTCTTCCTCAAGTATAGCTACAGCCAAATCTCGAGCTTTAGCAAGTATTTTTTGATCAGCCGCTAAATCAGCAATTTTTAAATCTAATGTTCCGCTTTGTTGAGTTCCCAGAATGTCTCCAGGCCCCCTGATTTCTAAATCAACCTGAGCAATTTCAAAACCATCGTTGGTAGAACACATAGTTTGTATTCTGCGTTTAGATTCCGGAGATTTCAACGTTCCAGTCATTAGGATACAGTGGCTTTGTTCAGCGCCTCTGCCTACCCGTCCTCTTAATTGATGCAATTGAGATAATCCAAACCGTTCGGCATTTTCTATAACCATTACGGAGGCATTAGGCACATTTACCCCTACTTCAATCACAGTGGTAGCTACCAAAATTTGTGTCTCTTTGCGAATGAATCGATTCATTTCATATTCCTTATCCGCTGGTCGTTGTCGGCCGTGCACGATGCTGATTTGATAATCAGGTCGTGGAAAGCGTCGTTCAAGTGCCTCGTGACCGTCATAAAGATCTTTTAGCTCAGAAAATTGTTCACTTTCTGATTCTTCTATCAGAGGATACACCACATATACTTGTCGTCCTTTCTTAATCTCCTCAGCCATAAAACCAAATACATGAAGTCTATCTCGATCAGTTTTATTAACTGTATTTACAGGCTTTCTTCCGGGTGGCAGTTCATCAATTGTACTCACGTCTAGGTCACCGTATAAGGTCATGGCTAAAGTCCTGGGAATTGGAGTAGCTGTCATTACCAAAACATGCGGAGTGATCGCTGCTTTTTTCCAGAGTCTAGCACGTTGTTTTACACCAAATCTGTGCTGTTCGTCAATAATGGCTAATCCTAGGTTTTTAAAATGAACCACAGGTTCTAGAAGAGCATGAGTCCCAATTAAGAATTGCAAAGTGCCGTTTTCTAAATCTTCATGTATCACTTTACGTTTTGATTTAGGAGTGCTTCCAGTAAGAAGTTTTACAGTCACTGGAAGTTTCTCAAGTAATTCTGAAATGCCTTCATAATGCTGAATTGCCAATATTTCTGTAGGGGCCATGAGGCATACCTGATATTCATTATCTATTCCCAAGAGTGCAGTTAGTAATGCTACTATTGTCTTTCCACTTCCCACATCTCCTTGAATAAGACGATTCATGTGCGTGCCATGTCGTACATCTTTTCTTACCTCTTTGAGTACACGTTTTTGTGCTCCAGTAAGGTTAAAAGGAATCCCATTAGTATAAAATTCATTAAACAGACTGCCTACTTTCTCAAAAGTAACTCCCTGCATTTTAGTGGTATGCTTACACTTATTGTTAACTAGGATCAGTTGGAGGAACAATAATTCTTCCAATTTTAGTCTGGTAAGAGAGCGTTGCAATGGGGCTAAAGCCTTAGGACGATGAACATTGAATGTAGCCTCCTCCTTAGATGGAAGTTGGTATTTTTCCAAAATAGTAGTGGGAAGTGTCTCAGGGAGTTGATGGCGTACCTGCTGAATCATTTGAATAACCAAATTTTCGATCCCCTGCGAGTGCAAACCAGCATTTGTACACTTATCTGTACTGCTATAGACAGGTTTAAATGGAGTGAGCTTAAGTTGAGCGTCTTTTAATTTAGTAAGGTCAGGGTGAGAAATTGACCATCCTCCCTTGAATCGTTTTGGCTTTCCATAAATAATAAAATCATCGTCATAATTCAGTCCGCTTCTTACCCATTGAACGCCTTTGAACCAAGCCAATTCAATTTCACCTGAATCATCTTCGAAAACAGCATTTAGACGCTTTTTTTTTGCAAACCCCGTTTCTTTAATTGAGCGAAACTTGCCTTTTATTTGGACAGCAATTTGATCCGATTGAATCTCAGAAATTCTATGAAATTGAGATTTATCTATATACCTAAATGGGTAATGTTCGAGTAAGTCCCTATATGTAAAGATATAAAGCTCCGTTTTTAGCAAATCTGCTTTTCTTGGACCTACACCTTTTAGAAATTCTATAGGCGTTGATAATATACTAGTTTGATTAATCGTACTCATTTATTGCAACGCACAAGTTACTGCCCTATGGAATAAGTACAAAAGCGAAATTCGTGGTAAGATTAAATTATTTGAACAAATTGATTCTAAGGATTTGTTAGTGTACCTTTATTCTGAAAATTTCACCAAACTCATACGATGAGAATCATAATTATACTGTTAATAGCTATTACTCCATTCAATGTCTTTTCTCAACTCACCTGGGCACAGGATGCGGCAGAAATAATTTATGCAAATTGTACTGTTTGTCATAATGACAATGGTATTGCCCCTTTTTCATTAATGGATTATGAAAGTGTTTTGGAATATGGAGAGACTATGATAGGAGCTGTAGAGTCTGACTATATGCCACCTTGGACTGCAGATGATGAGTACCAAAGCTATGCACATAGTAGGAGACTCTCCAACATAGAGAAGAATATATTGCTCAGCTGGTTGAATGATGGAATGACACAGGGAAATCTTGCAGATGCCCCTCCGCCTCCGGTATATAACAATGCAGGATTTATACAAGCAACTCCGGATATTGAATTGGAAATGGAGCCTTATACCAGTAACGCCAGTGCCACATTAGACGATTATGTGTGCATATCATTACCCACTGGATTGACGGAGAGCAGAAAGCTAAAGGCTTTTGAAGTTATACCGGGAAATCCTTCAATCTTGCACCATTGTCTAGTATATATCGATGATTCAGGAACTTATCCCACAGACCTCGGCGGAGTGTGCGTGGGACCTAATAACGACGAAGGTCTTATCGGTGGATATACTCCAGGAGCGGTTCCAACGGTTTTTCCAAGTAATGGAGAAGATATTAATATGGGAATTACGGTTCCTGCGGGATCGAATATCGTTTTAGCAATGCACTATCCTCACGGAAGTGCTGGAGAAATAGATCAAACCAAGATTAAATTATTTTTCTACGAAGATGATGTAGAGATTAGAGAAGTGTCTACGTATCCAATTTTACAAAATTGGAACTTTACTATACCGGCAAACTCACAACAAGATGTCAGTGCGTCATGGAATCAGATTCCAGAAGATATTTCTATCTTAAGTGTATTTCCTCACATGCATCTTTTAGGAGAGTATATTAGAAGTTATGCCGTGACTCCAGATGATGAAACCATTCCGCTAGTAAAAATTAATCATTGGGATTTCGAGTGGCAAGAGTTTTATTTTTTCGAGGAAATTCAGCATATACCTTCCGGATCTGTTCTTTATGCTAATGGAGTGTATAATAATACTTCCAGTAATCCACATAACCCTAACGAGCCACCCATCACAGTAACAGCAGGATTAAATACAACAGATGAAATGTTTCTGGTTTATTTTCATTTTCTAGAATATGAGGACGGAGATGAGGAAATTAATCTTACGGAATTAACATCGTTACCCACAGGTTTGACAGAAATACGAGTGAAAGATAACGATCATATTTCGGTTTACCCAAATCCATCTGTTGGTCAGGTGAACTTCGGGTTTTCGTTGACAGAGAGAATGAAATCCAGCCTATTTGTATATAGCAGCACGGGCGAGCTAGTAGAGAAATTGCTTGAAAGACAAATGGTAAATTCAGGAACAGAAACGGTGACTTGGGATACTTCTGAACTTCCCAATGGAGTTTACTATTATTCATTGATGTTAAATGGCGAAAATTTCTCAGGAAAGATTCTTGTAGAGTGATTTTAATCAATCAGAGTAAATACAAGTGCAGAAATTGAGGTTAACGTAAGAAGAATGACTAGTATCTGACGGGTTCTTGATTCCTTTTCATCTGCCAGTGCCTCTCTAGCAATCTCCTGAAGAGTTTCAGATGAGACTACAAGTTGATCAGAATCAAAACCTAAAGCACCCTGAGAACCATTAAAAGAAGAAAATGGCTTTCTCTTAGGTTTTCTTTTTTTACTCATGTTGGAGTCGTAAGAAGATTTGAATGATTGAACAAGTCCCATTCTTAAAAAGATACGCATAAAAAAAGCCGCTCCCTATATAGAAGCGGCTTTCCTAGTACTATTTATAGTTTTTTATGCGAGCATCATCACTGGCTGCTCTAGCATTTTCCTTAAAGTCTGTAAGAATTCAGATCCTGTAGCTCCATCTACAACTCTGTGATCGCAGGATAGTGTTACTTTCATTCGGTTTCCAATAACGATCTGACCATCTTTCACCACTGGTTCTTGACGAATGGCTCCAATAGCCAAAATACAGGAGTCAGGTGGGTTCACAATGGCAGTGAATTCTTCGATTCCAAACATGCCTAAATTAGAGATAGTAAATGTGTTTCCTTCCCATTCGTGCGGTTGGAGTTTTTTATCTCTAGCTCTAGTAGCAAAGTCGAGGACTTCAGAATTGATAGCGGACATCACTTTCGTATCAGCATGTTTCACTACAGGGACAAGAAGTCCTTCATCTACAGCCACAGCCACCCCAATATGTACATGTTCGTTGTATCTAATTTTATCTCCTAACCAACTAGAGTTAACTTCAGGATGTTTTTTCAAAGAAACGGCGGTGGCTTTGATCACCATATCGTTATACGACACTTTAATACCGCTGGCTTTTAAACTTGTCCTCGCCGCTATTGCATTATCCATGTCAATATCCATGGTAAGGTAGAAGTGAGGTGCTGAGAATTTGCTTTCAGCCAATCGCTGAGCAATTACTTTTCTCATTTGAGAAACGTTCTCTTCTCTGAAAGATTCTGTACCCACGGGGGCCTGACTCGTTGCAGGTGCGGAGGCATTATAATTTTCTATATCTCTTTTTACCACTCTGCCAGCATCTCCGCTTCCAGAGACAGAAGAAAGGTTAATCCCACGATCAGAGGCCATTTTTTTAGCCAAAGGAGAGGCTTTTACTCTGCCATTTTCACTAAAGGAGTTTTCTGAAACAGGGACTGAGGCCGCAGGAACAGGAGCAGTACTAGGAGCAGAAACTTCTGCTTTTTCCAGTGCAGGAGCTACTTCTTCAGCAACTTTTTCTTCTACTACAGCCGCTTCACTTTTAAGCAATTCAGCGATGTCTTCACCTTTTTTTCCAAGTACAGCAAGGATAGAATCAACAGGAGCTGTTTCTCCAGCTTGAACTCCAATATGAAGTAATACTCCATCTTGAAATGAGTCAAACTCCATTGTGGCTTTGTCGGTTTCTATTTCCGCTAATAATTCTCCTGATTCTACAGAATCGCCTACTTTTTTATGCCATTCAGCTACCACACCTTCTGTCATGGTGTCACTGAGCTTCGGCATTTTTACTATTTCTGCCATGTTTAAGAGTTATATCTTAAGAGTGATTTAGTCTTTTACGTAAGGATAATCTGTTTGAGTATATACATCCTCATACAGTTCGTGCGGTTCTGGAAGAGGAGATTCTTCTGCGAATTTAACAGACTCTTCTACAACACTTTTTACATTATCCTGAATTCCTTTGATCTTAGCGGCAGTCAGCCACTTATTCTTTTTGATTACATCTAACACGTGCTCGATAGGATCTTGTGCTTGGTAATCTTTAACTTCATCTTTGGTTCTATATTTCTGCGGATCAGACATTGAGTGACCTTTATATCTGTAGGTCTCTATGTTCAGAAGGGTAGGTCCATCACCTTTTCTTCCTCTAGCTGCAGCTTCTGCTATAGCATCTGCTACTGCCTCTGGGCTCATTCCATCTACTGTGAATGAAGGCATATCATAACTCGCACCAAGTCTTGACATGTCAGTAACATTGGAAGTACGTTCCACAGAGGTTCCCATCGCATATTTATTGTTCTCAATCACATAAATCACTGGTAATTCCCAAGTCATAGCCATGTTAAAAGATTCATGGAGAGCTCCTTGTCTAGCAGCCCCATCACCCATAAAACAGATGGTTACATGATCTTCATCTCTATACTTGTCAGCGAAAGCAATCCCAGCTCCAAGAGGAATTTGACCTCCAACGATTCCATGTCCTCCAAAGAGATTTTTCTCTTTATCAAACATATGCATTGATCCTCCTTTCCCTTTTGAAAGGCCAGTCGTTTTCCCATATAGTTCAGCCATCACTCTCTTAGGATCTGATCCCAGAACTAGTGGGTGAGCATGATCTCTATATGCGGTAATAACGTTGTCAGAAGACTTCAAAGCGGTAGACATACCTGCTAAAACAGCTTCTTGACCGATATAAAGGTGACAAAAACCACCAAACTTCTGTTGGATGTATAATTGACCACACTTTTCCTCAAACTTCCTCATCAGTAGCATGTCCTCATACCATTTGATGTAAGTAGATTTAGAATATCCTTTCTTGGCAGCACTACTCTTGCTTGCAGCTTTTTTAGCTGAAGCTTTCTTTGCAGGTGCTTTTTTAGTTGTTTTCTTTGTAGTAGCCGTTCCTGTAGCCATATTTATTAGAATTGAGATACAAATATAGAATTGCTTACTGGAAAACTGTGTTTTTAGTTATCCTTTTTTAGACCTTTTTCGAAAAAGTAAATGGGTAGCAAACTGTTGGCATTGGGTAGCGTATAAATTCTTCCTTTACTCCCCCTCAATATGATGTGAATGTCAGACCCCTGTTGGAGTTCTGTTTCAAGAAGTACCTGCCTGCAAATACCACATGGAGCTATGGGAGAAGTTACCTCAAACTCCTCGGAGCTAACAGTTATCGCCATCGCTTGAATAGCCTCGTCTTTAAATTGGTGGACTGCGTTATAAATGGCAGATCGCTCAGCACATATCCCTGCAGGAAAAGAGGCATTCTCCTGATTAGAACCTAAAACTAGTTCACCATTAGAGAGAAGTGCTGCTGCTCCGACGCTGAAATTAGAATACGGGCTATAAGAATAATTCAGGGCTGCAGAAGCTTGAGATAAAAGTTTGCTTTCCCATATAGACAGTTCTTTTACAGAGTCATATTCTTTGATTTCTACTATGATTTGTGTTTCTTTCACTGATTGAGGGTTAAAATCATGTTAATTGTATATTAATTCTTAGAAACCAAAGGTCTATTTTTGAAAATTTATTGAGTGAAATTACGCAAATATTAGAGGAGTTTATTCCCATTTCTTTGGATGAAATGGATGCGGTAAAATTAATGGATCGAACTGATACCAAGTTCCTTTTGAGCTCAAATAATTTTGGCAGTCTGCTAAGAGAATTAAAAAAACACTACAAATGTTTGGAGGTTGAAGGGATGAGAGCCAGCCGATATGAAACGGTTTATTTGGATACGGACAACTTGGATTTCTATATCAGACATCATAACGGAAAAAGCAATAGATATAAGATTCGATTTAGAAAGTATGTTGAATCAGCGCTTACATTTTTGGAAATCAAATTCAAAAACAACAAAAAGAGGACGATTAAGAATCGCATGATTGTTCCCGAAATAGAGAGTGAACTCAGTGAAGATTCTGTCCATTTCATTAAAGAGATTTCAGGAATAGACTATGAAGTAGCGAATACACTTAAGAATGAGTTTACGAGAATTACGTTGGTGAATGTAGAACTTCAGGAAAGGCTGACGTTGGATATGGATCTTAGGTTTGATGCTTTTGGAAAAAGTGCAGAAATGGGTAATGTAATCATAGGAGAATTAAAGCAGGAAAAAGCTAAGAGAAATTCACCATTTTTGGAAGCCGTTAAAAACCACCGTCATAAGCTTATGAGGATTAGTAAGTACTGTATGGGAATAGCCATGTTACGTGATGGTATAAAACGTAACAATTTTAAAGAGAACCTTTTAATCATAGAAAAATTCAACGATGACAATAGAGCTGCTTAATGAATATGCGAGTGTTTTTATGAAAGACCTGTACCTTCTTCAGGGAGATGGTGCATTCAAGTTTTTCGGGGTGAAGTTGATGGATATGAAAGATTTTTCAAAGCTGTTAATTCGGTTTTTATTTAATCTGGTATTCGTTGTCGTTTTAGTAAGAGGAGTATACTATCCAGCTCAAAAAAGGAAAGATTTTTTATTTAGTTATATCAGCCTAAGTATAATTATCTTTCTATTGTGCTATGTGCTAGTGGATGTAGATATGGACACTGGGTTTGCTTTAGGGCTTTTTGCCATTTTTGGAATCATTAGATATAGGACAGACGCCATCCCAATCAAGGAAATGACTTATCTTTTTATAGCAATAGGTCTTTCGGTGTTGAATGCGCTTTCAGGGAAACAAGTGAGTTATGCTGAATTGGCATTTGCTAATTTAGTAGTTATCGCAGCTACGTATGGATTGGAGAAGGTATGGCTGTTGAGACATGAAGCGAGCAAAGTGATTGTTTATGAGAAAATTGAGCTTGTTCGGTCTGACAATAGAGAAGCATTACTTGAAGATATTCAGCAGCGAACAGGTATTAAGGTCAATAGATTTGAGGTCGGTAAGATTGATTTCTTAAGAGACACAGCGGTGATTATCATTTATTTCTATGAAGACGATCAACCGGGGCATACAGAGGTCCAGTTATGATTTGTAGATAAGGGCTGTGGCATAAGCACTAACACCTTCTTCTCTTCCAACGAAACTTAGTTTTTCTGTGGTAGTGGCTTTGATAGAAATTTGATGTTCTTCTATTCCCATGACTTCTGCCAAACAGGATTTCATTTTTGGAATGTGGGGGTTTACTTTAGGTTTCTCAAGACATATGGTCGTGTCTAAATTTCCAAGCTCATATCCTTTTTTGCGAAGCAATGAAAACACCTCTTTCAGGAGTTTTTTGCTATCTATTCCCTTGTATTGTGGATCTGTATCTGGAAAATGAAAGCCAATATCTCTCAAATCAGCTGCCCCTAGAACAGCGTCACAAATTACATGAATGAGCACGTCGGCATCTGAGTGACCTACAGCTCCTTTATCATGTGGAACTTGAATGCCTCCCAACCAAAAGTCTTTGCCTTCGGCCAGTTGATGTACATCAAAACCGAAACCTATTCTGAAATTCATTGAGTGTATTATTCAGAAATTGATGAACCACCACCTCCGGTTAAGTTCATATTTAATCCAAATCGAAGTGTATTCGCTAAAGGGTTTTGATTTCTAGTAGAAACTAAATAAGACATGTCGATAGAGAATACCTGAAATTTCACACCAGCACCTAAAGTGATAAACTGCCTATTTCCTTTAGTTGGATCTTCATGAAAGAATCCGGTTCTAAATGCAAATTGATTCGCATAAACATACTCTAACCCAATACTGATATTTATTTCTCTTAATTCTTCTCTTAATTTTGACCCATCTGCCACGAGAATTGTGCCATCATCTTCTTGTGTAACACTCCCTGGTGCATCGGTGAATGAACCAAAAATCCCGGCTGCTACACCTACATCAGGGTCCCGCCCAGACGCAATCTCAGTATCGCTTCCTAATACATATTTAGGAGGAGTAGGCACAAGAAGTTTATTAAAATCTGTAGTAAAAGTCAATTCGTTAAACTGATCTAAATACATAGAAAGAGCAGTTCCTAGTCTAAGATTAGCTGGAAGAAAGTCTCGATCAGCTGTTTCGGTATAAGAAATTTTTGCACCGATGTTAGAAACATTCATACCAGCACTAAGTCTAGCATCTTTCCCACCAATAGATAATTTAGGATTGGTATAATAGATAGAAATATCAGCAGCTGCACTTCTTCCTGCTTGAGATCCTGCACCATTGACACCTATTCCTCCGGTCAGGTTGGAATGAATGTATCTGGCCGCGAACCCACCGCTTAATTTATCTGATAGCTTCTGTGCAAATGCGACATCCAAACTAAATTCTTTTGGTTCAAAGTCTTTGATAACGCTTCCGTTAACGTCAGTAAATGTAATCGTTCCTAATGAGAAAAACCGAAGTCCAGCAGTCACGGCTTGCTTGTCATTCAGGATCTTGTACCCAGTTAAATAAGATAAGCTCATATCATCTACTAGGTTCCTTAACCAAGGAGAATATGAAAGTGAAATCCCAAAATCAGGTCTTTCAGATTTGATCTTAGCTCCGCTCATTTCTTGTAAGAACGCGAGTTTAGCCGGGTTCCAATGTAAAGAATTACCATCAGGAGAAGTAGCTACACCTGCATCTCCTAAAGCACCACCTCGTGTATCTGGAGCAATTAGAAGAAAAGGGACAGCTGTAGTGATCGTATTTAACTGAACTCTTTGAGCCGCTTCTTCATCCGTTAAGTCCTGCGCCTTAACGTTAACAATCATTGCGATTGAAAAGATGATTAATATTAATTGTTTGAACATATTTATTCCTTTTAAAAGGTGTGCGAATATACGTATTGTTTATGTGTTTGGTTTCTATTTCAATAGCACAAGCTTCTGAAACTCCTCTGTATTAAGCCCTTCAGGAGTTGTGATTTTTACTTTGTAAACATAAACTCCTCTTGCGAGCTCATCTCCATATTCATCATTTCCATTCCAAAAAATCCCATCAGCTTTGTAACCTGAACTCTCAATTCTCTGGTTTATTGTCTTTACGAGGTTACCACCAACAGTGAAAATTTGAATTTGAGTATCTAAGGTATTACATGCTGCATTATGCTCAAACATAAATTCAGTATTTGTGGTGAAGGGGTTTGGATAGTTCAACACGTGTTCCAGCGCTAGCTCTTCACTGCTAACTACAGTGAATTCAAGAACTTCCTCTGAAGAATTGTTATGCGTATCCCATACTTTTAAAGATAAGGTATGAGTTCCTTCAGATAATTCGGCCAATTGAAATCTGATTTGTCCACTTTGGAAAGAGTCTTCATCCGCTTCGTAGTAATCATTCAAAACAATGGCTTGAGAGGTGTTTTCATCAATTACAGCCTTCAGATCGTGCCCAATACCATTCCCTACTGTGTTTATTCCATTCTCATCTTGTAGTTTAGAAAGTAGAATAGGTTTTTGGTCTGTTAGCCCTCCATTTACAAAGGACTCATCGTTAAGGAATAATTCAATAAGTGGACCTTGATCATTTAGGATAACATCATCTGATGATCCACCAATTTTAAAGTCACTGTAAGATCCATGTCCGTCTTTGGAACCGTCAACAGCATAATATGAAATTCTTCCATTACCTACTTGGTAATTGATGTCCCTTGGAATCACGAAAGTAAATTCAAACGTCCCATTGGTAACAGTGGCTTTACCATTGTATAAAACATTTTTAATGAGTTTGAATGGGAATGGAACGATGTTATTATCCTCTGTAGCGTCATTTCCTCGAGAAAACAGCGTTTGTGCTTTATCATATACCGTAGGGTATACGAAACCATTGAAGTCCGTAAGAATAGCTCCATTGACATCACCAACAAATCCTGAAACAGTTACAGTTTCCAATGCTTTAAGAGTATCTTGAAATTGAGATACATCGGTATCATTAATAGCAGTGGTATAGACATTATTTTTAGGATGTACCATTACCAAAGCAGGGTCGCCAATGAGTGAAAAGTTTTTTTGATTGGTGCCGTTTACTGCATTTTTAGTTGCCTGATAGACTTCTCCTAGTGTAATTGATACCTGTGTATCTTCTCCAAAAGCAGCGTTGTAATAGGCACGGGCCAAACTTTGATTACTACCACTAAATACGATTCGTGTAGTAGTCATCATGGCGATAGCACCACCATCTGGATTGAGGAAAATAAGCTCACCAGCCGATAGGAAATCTGGATCATCAAATCTTGTCAACTCACACGTAGCTGTAACAAAAACAGGTAATCTATTGCTATTGGTCCAGTTTCTTATGGTGGGTATATCTAAAATTCGTTCGTGGGCCCATCCTTTTTCGCCACCATGCCCTATATAATTAACTACCAGTGCACCGTCTTGAACTGCCCTTTGGATGGCATCTTTTGCGTCGTCATAGCGCTCTCCACCGGGAGTCGATGTCTGTTCATACGCATCAGCATAGATCTTTTCTATATTGAATTCATTATGGTTTAACGTAATAGAATCTCCCAACTCATTAGAATAATCCATATGAACATCGCCATCAATATTGTTTCCGTCCTGATCATCTGAAATAAAAACAACTTTATTTCTCCAAGAGCCAAAAGACGAGTTGGAACCATCTCCTATACAAGCCGCTCCTCCATCAGGACTCGAGTTTGTGGATTTGTATCTTCTGATCTTATCCACCATTTGTAATGCTTCTTCTTCTGATCTAGCTATAATTCTCCCAATACCTATATCCATTTTATCTGAAGTCAATTCTGATTCATCATCATCCAGTAATCCAAAATAATCATCTGACACGTAACTAGCCACTGGAGAAACACTGTTTTTAGAATGGTATGAAATGACAAATGGCGATGAGGAAGAGATGTTTTTATTCTGATAAGTTCCGTCTCCCATAATGCATAAAAACTTAGGTGCAAGTTCTGAGTCACCAGCGGCATCATCGTAAAGCATTTTCATAAACATTTTGATCGCAGTTACATCTGGATTTCCACTTGAAAACTCATTAAATACTTGATCTGGAGTCACTACAGCCACTATAAGACCATCCTCTCTGTGAAGTTCCGCCAGCTGTTCGGAAGCGGTTAATAAATTTTTATTGCTCACTATCACATAATCTATGTCTGATAATGCGTGAAGATTTTGATTTTCAACGCTACCTAAGAAATCGGGTGATTGAAATGAGCTGTTGGTAAAAGCAACAAATGTCTCTAGATTTTGGCCAGAATAGTTGAAAGAAACTTGTTCCCCAGCTGTTTCGAATTCTATGTTCGTTGGAGAAGTAGGAGTCGAGACGTTCCAAACCTTAAAACTATTTGGGCTAAAAACACCGTCTATTTGATATTTAACTGTCCCTGTTCCAATAGCCTCTTTATCTCTAAAATCCATGAAACTTCCTGACATTATAAGACTTCGTCTGCATTGTAACGCTACATAGTCCAGCCAACCTTCCGATTCATCAGAGAATTTGTTAAAGTCAATTGTCAATTGAATATTATCGCTGGAAGGATTAAAAGCCAGTGTTTCAGTGGTCATTCTTACTACATCTGAAGTAGGATCTGTTCCAACCTCGGCCATATCAAATGAAAGACTCTCATTGGAATTCAATTCGAAATCGAATCTACTGGTTCCTCCAAGAGATCTTCCTGCAGCAGCTATATCGATATAACCAGTTTGATTCAAGATATTTGGAAAACCAAAGTTGAGGAGTAATTGAGTACTTAAGTTGAAATTCTCACCAAGCCATTCTCTTCCACTTTTAACCAAATTCGTTGCGTCAGTTTCATGAAAAGAAAAATCATCAAATGAGGCACTTGTATAATCAGAAGCTCCGATAGGTAGCTGTGCATCAGCTATTCTCATAGGAATAGCATCATCAATTCTAATGAAGTAATATGCCAAGTCTGAATAAGGGTGCCTGTCTTGCTGGAAGTTTAATATATCATCTCCGGTTATATATTCCCAAGAATTGGGACCATCACCATAGAAAAGAAGGTATTCTCCATTATCCCAACTAGTATCAGAATTTCCCTCGAAATAAGTAGGGTTAATTACCAAGTCATCATTTCTGAATAGGCTATTGTCAAATGGAAGAAGGTCTCCAGTATTCCCATATACATTCACCTGATTGGGATTGATTTCATTAGCATTAATCCCATTGGCTTCTAAGAAAGGTCGATCAATTCGGTAAATTCCATCTGCCGGAATACTGATTTTATACCATGTACCGTCTGAAAGGACAGAGTTTCCTGCAGATTTCTTAACAGACTTCAATCTTGTGCCTGAACGAATGATTTCCACATCAAATGCTTCTAATTTTTCTATTTGGCCAACGGCATTTTTCCTCAAAGGAATTATTTCAATGATGGCGTAAGCCTGCTGTCCCCCATATGACACCCTGCTTTTTACTTCGAAGTCTGAAGTGTTGATATCGGTGAGTAAGGATTTGCCAAAAGAAGAAGTCACTACATTCTTGAGAAGAACATTGATATTGTCAGGTTTCCCTTTAATTTCATGAGAAACAATGAATTGAGGTGTTCCGCTCTCTGTTATTTCTTCATTTTCAAAAAAACTTACTGGATAAGGTGTAACCATTTCTGCATTTTCCGTTATCCAATTGATTTGGAAAGACCGGTCGTAGTTTTTTTGACCAATTACAATGGAACAAAATCCTACAATACAAAGTATAAGTGTGGAGGAACTTTTAAGCATGTGATAAATGTTGTTTTTACGTTACTCGCTGCAAAGCAACAAAGAAAACGGTGAATGCGTCTTCATATTGTCACAAATACTAAAAAATAAGTCCAGCCGTTAAATTTTGTATAATTGCTGTTTGAAAATAATGTATACTAACCTAAGATGAGAATAACACAAGTACTATTTACCCTTGGACTTGCTTTCGTTATGAGTCTGTCTATAACTACTGAGGTTTCTGCACAAGATCCTCAATTTACACAGTTTTATGCGAATCCTTTGTACCTAAATCCAGCCTTTGCGGGTACTGCTAGATGTCCTAGATTGGTGATGGCTTATAGAAATCAATGGCCAGCAATTAGTGGTTCATATGTTACTACAAGCGCTAGTTATGACCAACACGTACCTACTATTAGTGGAGGTTTAGGGTTGATTGTAACGAATGATCAAGCTGGTAGAGGCACGTTGAAAACTACCTCTGTCGCTGGAATTTACTCTTATCAAAAAGCTTTGTCACGGACATTCTCGCTAAAAGCTGGGATGGAAGTGAGATACTTTCAAAAGAGTTTGGATTGGAGTAAGTTGACATTTAACGATATGATCGATGCCAGAAATGGATTTGTTTACCAAACTGCCGAATTACAAAGAGGAGGACAAGCAAATAGCATGGACTTTTCAGCTGGTTTGTTAGGGTTTAGTGATAGATTTTATTTTGGGGGAAGTGTACATCACTTAACTGAACCAAATGAATCACTGGTAGTAGGTACCTCTGCTTTACCAATGAGATTTACTGTTCATGGTGGTGCAGTTATTCCTATCGATAAAAGAAGAAGAAACAGTGACTCTAAATTGTCACCTAACATATTGTATCAACGTCAGGGAGAGTTCCAACAAATAAATGTCGGGCTTTATGTAAGTAAAGGACCTTTGGTAGGAGGAGCTTGGTATAGATTTGATGACTCTTTCATTGCTTTAATCGGTATTCAAACTGACGTAATTAAGTTTGGGTATAGTTATGATGTAACTATCTCTCAATTAACGCCTAGTAGTGGTGGTTCACATGAGTTGACCATGACTATCCAATTTGACTGCAAACCTGTGAGAACGAAGTTCAGAACAATAAACTGTCCATCATTCTAGTTTAAGATATTTAGTAAACATAAGGAAACGAAATCATGAAAAATCTGCAAATCATAAATACTCTAGTCATGCTTGGGTTAGTGCTATTTCTCTACTCATGTGGTGGTGGAGGAAGATCTGGGGCTACTGGTTGGGCTTATAACGATCCTGACAATGGAGGATTCGAAAAGCCTCCTTATGTAGAACAAGAAACTGGCCCAGGATTAGTTCTTATAGAAGGAGGAACCTTTACTATGGGACGAGTAGAAGACGATGTAAACTTCAGTTGGGATGCCCAACCAAGAAGAGTTACAGTGTCATCTTTCTATATTGACGAAACGGAAGTGACGAATGATTATTGGAGAGAATATTTATACTGGTTAAAAAGAGTATATGGTGATTCATATCCAGAAATCTATCAAAATGCCCTGCCTGATACGCTTGTATGGAGAGATAAGATGGAGTATAATGAACCGTATATAGAACTTTATCTTCGTCATCCTGCTTATGCAGATTATCCTGTTGTTGGAGTAAACTGGCTTCAGGCTAATGACTTCTGCGAGTGGAGAACTGATAGAGTAAATGAGATTATTCTTATTAGAGAAGGCTTGTTAGTTCATAATCCTACGGCTCAGGTTGATGAAGAGCATTTTACTACTGATTCATATTTTGGAGGACAGTATGACGGAGAAAAGAATGGAGATGGATTGACTGATTTAAATCCGTTAGGTAGTGGATATAGAAATGTAAGAATGGAAGATGGTGTTTTGCTTCCAAGATACCGTTTACCGACTGAAGCAGAGTGGGAATATGCAGCCTTAGGTTTAATTGGTAATTCGTATCAAGAGTTAATTACTAATAGAAAGACATATCCCTGGAATGGTCATTATGTAAGAAATGATAATAATGGTGATAATTTCTATGGGACCATCAATGCCAACTTCGTGAGAGGGCGAGGTGATATGATGGGGGTAGCTGGAGCATTAAATGATAATGCTGATATTACAGCACCAGTTTATTCATATCCTCCAAACGATTATGGTCTTTATAACATGGCTGGAAATGTGAGTGAGTGGGTGATGGATGTTTACAGACCACTTTCTCCAGATGATAAGAGTGAATTCAGAGCATTTAGAGGAAACAATTTCCAAACAAAAGTATTGGACAGTGAGGGCTATTTGGCTCCAAAGTATGATTATGTAGTTTATGATATTGATGGAATTCAATCCTACCTTGAGACGTATAGAAAGTTGGCAGCATCTCGTTTAAGGGATAATGATTTAAACATGATGGACAATGTGAATAGCTTTTTGGAAGGTGCTCAGGAAGAGATGAACAACAATAATCAAGAAGAAGCAATGTATAAAGTCCAAGAGGGTGTGGATGCCATTAAGGATTCTGAATCAACATTTGCTCCAGATTTATTGGATGGAATTTCTGAATATGTTGTAGCTCAGCCTGGAGAGTTGAGAAAAAGAGATGTGACTGTTGCAGAAAACATTGATAGAAGAAATTATAGAAAAGCGGATAACATCAACTATTTAGATGGTGACTTCGAATCAAGTATTAGATATACTGATCCTTCTTTTGAGGAAAATGATGCTAGAATGTACGATTGGGGAGTAACCACTCTCGTAAATGATAAGGCAAGAGTATATAAAGGTGGTTCATGGAGAGATAGAGCGTTCTGGACTATTCCAGGAAGTAGAAGGTTCTTAGATGAAAGACAGAGAACAGCTACTATTGGTTTCAGATGTGCAATGCACAGAGTAGGAAGTCCAGTAGGAATCGTTGCAGAATAAAACACAATAACATATTTAAAAAAACCGCCTTGGGTTAGCCAAGGCGGTTTTTTTATGTCCTTATTTTAAGGAAATTTTAAGCATGAATAGAAGAGAGCAACTACTTCAGCATTTTCTTGACAAGAAAAAAGTCAGTACAGATACCAGAAACATCGCCATGGGAGCCATTTTTTTTGCTTTGAAAGGAGGAAACTTTGATGGGAACAGGTATGCAGAGGATGCGCTTTCAAAAGGAGCTTCATTAGCCGTAGTAGACGATAAGAATGTCGCTAACGGAGAAAGTTATTTCTTAGTAGATGATGTGCTATTAGCATTGCAACATCTTTCACAAGACTATCGAAAAACACTCGATATTCCGATTATAGGAATTACTGGTAC
Organism: Flavobacteriales bacterium; assembly: GCA_965224545.1. Classification (GTDB taxonomy): domain Bacteria; phylum Bacteroidota; class Bacteroidia; order Flavobacteriales_D; family Sanyastnellaceae; genus ASP10-05a. The sequence goes on from CBDCZM010000002.1 coordinate 1,521,233, forward strand.
CAATGGCAAGACGACCACTAAAGAGTTGCTTTATGCCATACTTAGTTCCCATTTTAAATGTTATGCAACAGAAGGCAATCTTAATAACCACATAGGTGTGCCATTGTCACTTTTAAAGATCACTTCAGAACATGAGCTGGCCATTATAGAAATGGGAGCTAACAAGCCGGGAGATATAGAAGAATTGTGTGAGTTAAGTCAACCTACATCTGGTTTAATAACGAATGTTGGTTCCGCACACCTTGAAGGATTTGGAAGCTTTGAGAATGTGATAAAAACAAAGAAGGAGTTATATGATAGCTTGGGGAATTCGAATGGGTTGACGTTTGTCAATAAAGACAACGAATACCTCATGAAAATGGCAAATGAGTTAAGCAATTTGAGCTACTACTCGCTGGAAAAACGCACGCCATTAATGGGAGGAATTACCACGTCGGATGTGAGACTTCGTTTTAAATGGAAAACTCCGGATTTCACTTCAGAGGAAGTGATTACGCAGCTTACAGGTAAATATAATCTTGAGAATGCTATTAGCGCCATTGCAGTGGCAAAGCATTTTGAAGTGCCAAATGATAAAATTAAATCCAGTCTAGAGTCATACCGCCCCAAGAACAATAGAAGCCAAATTAAAGAGACAGCCAGAAACATGCTCATACTAGATGCATATAATGCGAATATTACTAGTACGAAAGCTGCGGTAACGAATTTAGCCGAAATTAAAGACTCTTCAAGAGGTAAATTCTTTATACTTGGTGATATGTTAGAGCTTGGAGATGATTCCAAGTATGCTCATGAAGAGTTGATGAAACTGACATCTGAGTTAGGACTAAATGGAGTTTTTGTTGGAGAGGAGTATAGCAAAGCAGATGAACAAGCGAAGTATAAATGCTACTCCACAACATCGGAATTAAAAGAGAATATTGAAAAGCTGAGTTTATCAAACAAGCTGATTTTAATCAAAGGTTCCCGAGGAATAAAATTAGAAGTATTAGAAGAAGATCTCTAGTTATCTTTGCACTTCAATTTTTTTGAAATGAGCTTAGTACAAGAATTAAAGTGGAGAGGATTACTTCATGATTTTACTCCAGGAGTGGAAGAACAACTTGCAAAGGAAATGACCTCAGGATATGCGGGATTTGACCCTACGGCAGATTCGTTGCATATTGGAAATCTCGTACCAATCATATTATTAGTTCATTTACAAAGAGCTGGGCATAAGCCTTACGCCTTAGTAGGTGGAGCAACTGGGCTGGTGGGAGACCCATCAGGAAAGTCAGCCGAAAGACAGCTGTTGGACACCTCCATAATTGATCACAATTTGAATTGTCAGAAAGCGCAACTGGAAAAATTTCTTGATTTTGACTGCGGAGACAATAGCGCTGAAATGGTAAATAATTATGATTGGTTCAAAGGAATAAGTTTCTTAGAGTTTATCAGAGATGTAGGGAAACACATTTCAGTGAATTACATGATGGCCAAGGAGTCTGTGAAGGTGAGGATTGAAAAAGGAATTTCGTTTACAGAGTTCAGTTACCAGCTCATTCAAGGATATGATTTTTGTTGGTTAAATGCAAACAGAAATGTGAAGCTTCAAGTGGGAGGTTCCGATCAATGGGGGAACATTACTACTGGGACTGAAATGGTGAGAAGAATTAATAAGGGAGAGGCATTTGCACTTACAGCTCCATTGGTTAGGAAAGCAGATGGTTCTAAGTTTGGTAAATCAGAAGGGGGAAATGTATGGCTTGATCCGAAGAAAACATCTCCGTACAAATTCTACCAGTTTTGGATGAACACTTCTGACGAGGATGCGCAGAATTATATTCGTGTTTTCACATTTAAAGAAAAATCAGATATTGAAGCGCTTGAGGCAAATCATCAAGAAGATCCAGGGGCTAGAATCCTTCAAAAAGCGCTAGCAAAGGATATTACGTGCTATGTTCATGGGGACAAGGAATACAATAAGGCAGTAAAGGCTTCAGGTATTCTTTTTGGGAAGTCAACAGCAGAAGATTTAGAAGAACTTGATGAGCAAACATTTAATGACTTATTCGATGGTTGTACTCAGGCAGAAGTTTCTAGAGACGATTTGAATGGTTTGGGGATCATTAATGCTCTCTCAGAGAAAACAGGTTTTTTAAAATCAAATGGAGAGGCAAGAAGAGCTTTAAAAGAGAACTCTATTAGCGTTAATAAGTCCAAAGTGCAAGAGGATTATGAGCTATCTGATAAAGATTTATTGAATGGAAAGTATGCATTGCTGCAGCGTGGAAAGAAAAACTATTTTATTATTAAGGTAAAGGACTAGTTCTCAGAAATAAGAAGATTGCATCCTCTTACATCAGAGTGATCATACCTCCCGAGTACTGTAAATTCTCCTTTGTCATTGATTTGTCCTAAGTCATCGGTCGCAATGAAAGCACAGGAGTCCACATTTGCCAGATCAATTACATTAATTCCACCAGTCTTGTTATAAATAAGAGAGCTTAAAGGATCATCAATTTCTCTGATTTGTACTTTCATCCACGAAGGACAAGTGAAAATATTTTCCTTTGAGTAAGCTTGAGAAAGGAGCTCTGTCATCCCATATTCAGAACTAATCTCTTTCACATTTAAATCGCGCTTTAGCTTAGAATGAAGCTCGGTTCGAGTAAGTTCTTTACCTCGACCTTTCATTCCGCCAGTTTCTATGATTTTAAGGTGACTCCAATTAGCATTTGAAAACATAGAAGAGCATTCAAGAAGTGCAAATGTGACCCCAAATAAAATCACCTGTTTCTTGCTCGTTTTTAGCGCTTCAATTGTTGTGTTCAGTTCTTCGTAGTTGTTGAGATAAAAGCCACTCTGAGAAGAAGCAGTTTTATTGATCAAATGATCCACCATATATACTAGTGAGGAGTCATTTCTTTCTAAATAAGAAGGGAGAAGGGCTAATATGATTAGATCTTCACATGATCCATATGTTGATTCAAAGTGAGTTAAAAATGCACTTTCGTATAATTGAAGATCTTTTATATAATGCTCCGAAGTTGAAGAAGAGGTGGTCCCGCTACTTCTGAAAACGGATTGATGGTTGTCTGAATGAGTAGAAATTTTCTGATTCTTAAAAAATTGGATTGGTAGGAAAGGAATTTTTTCCAAAGAATCAATTTCTTTTACATCAATTCCTAAATGTTGAATGAAGTCTCTATAAATGGTTAGACTCTCCGCTTGGTGTTGAAATAATTCAAGCGCTAAGTCGTTAAATTGTTGTGGAGTGAGACCGCAGAAGATAGATTTTATGAATTCTTCTCTATTGAACACTTCAGTTAATTACAGAGTTTATTAGATTTGCGATATGCGCGCTAATGTATTATATTTTCTTGTCCTGATTGCTATAGCGATGCTGTTAAGCTCATGCTTGAAAGTTGATGACTTTCCTGATGAGCCAATAATTAACTTCCAAAGTTTAGATCAGTCTCCCGATAGTATGATAATTAATTTTTCCTTCACTGATGGAGATGGAAATTTCGGACTAGAAGATGGGGATACGATAGCTCCATTTAATGTAGATCCGTATAAACAGAATCTGATTGTGAATTACTTTGAACTTCAGGATGGAGTGTGGCAGCGATTTGGGAACGATCTGCCTATTACAAGTCCCTTTTATATTCCTGGAACTTTCAATCAACGCGTAGACTGGATAAGGCCAACTGGACAGAATAAGACTCAAGATGGTGAGGTTTCCTATGCGATTCTGGGATATTTCAATCCCGAATCTGATTTCGATACGTGTCGTTATGAAATCTGTATTTATGACAGAGATTTAAAAAAGAGCAATTCAGAGGTGACTCCTTTCTTTCTAAAGCCATAGAAGCTGCTTTGGTAACTCTCAGTGCTTTAGCGGTTTCACTCGATACACCACATCAATGTCACCTCCATCATTCAACTTCATTCTATCAATGGCGTTTGCACTTTTATTTGAAAACCGAGCTTCAACTTGAACTCCAGTATCAATCATCACTCCGTCTTCAGAAATATCAAAATTAATTGTCAAGGTATCTCCTGCTTTTACAGAAATAGATTGCTCTAAATCACTGTAAGAAATTACAGAACAGATAAGAATGTAGTCACCTTCTGGTAGCTCCATTGTGTATGCTCCTGTAGAGCCTGCCTATGTTCTTGCTTCAGAGTTTTTCACCCAGATGTTTGCCATAGGAATCTCTTCTCCAGAGGCTTTGTCTGTAACTAGACCAGTTATTGTTCCAGTTTGTGCTGCCATGCAATAGCTCATCAATGTGGCCATGGAAACTAAAAATAATCTACGCATTACTTTTGATTTTTTTGCAAAATTCGCCCTTGTATACGAGCTAAAAAGAAAACTGTGGTTATGATTAAGTGATCCTAGTGCTAAGAGAATATTAATGCAGGTTTTCTAAACTCAAGGATGTGAAGGATAATTAATGTTTTGTTTTTTGCTTTTTTACCAAAAACAAATTTTCAGATAAAGCAGATGCATGCGTTTCTAAGAATGGTAAATCTACTGTGTGATAAGGAATCCGATAATAACTAGTAGTACTAGTAAGGAGAGTAGAATAATTAAACTATTTACAACGATTCCGACTATGGAAAGTGCTTTGGACGATCCGTCACGCTCAGCCTTGCGTAGGCCTATGATACTAAATATTAAGCCAAAAGCAGCAAAGAAGAAAGCGAGTGGCAAAAGAAATGAAAAGACAATAGCAGTAATTTCCAATGTAAAGAAGACTATTCCAAGAAATTCGTATATGTTTTTAGTCTTATTACTGTTATCAGTTGTTTCATATACTGTTTGGGGTGTTAAGGAAGAGTCTTGATAGGTTTTACTTTGTTTATGAGCAATCTGTTCTTCTTTAGCAATAGGCCCACTTTTAGAAACTCTTTCTTTGGAAATCTCGATGAAATAGGTTTTTGAACATAGAACTAATTTTTCATTTTGCTGAGGTGTAATGATAGAAGGTAGTTGTAAATCAGCCGTTATTGGATTTAAATGCTGCACCCCCTCTTCAAATTCTTCCACATGATTTTTATTTGGTTTGGTGAAATTCAAATGGTACCCTTTAAGATATTTCCGCTTTTGAATTTTACCGTCTGACATAACTTTCGAAGTAGTTGAACAGGAGGCAAGAACAATAGCAACCAATACTAGGGAATATAGGCGTCTAATCATTTAAGTAGTTAGTGTTAATTAGGATGCTTGATCCAGTACAGGCGCTGTTTTGGAGATTAATTTACAGATTTCACTGCATATGCACCTCCTGCAAGTCCTTCCACTTTTTTCTTCATATCTTCAACGGAAACTAAATCAGTATCGTATTCAATTGTCACCTTATCTACTGGGTTGTCGGAGCTAAACTCCAAATCGGTAGTTGCTACTCCTTCTAGTTTTTCCAATCCCTTGCAAATAGCTCCCCCACACATTTTTTCGCAGCTCATACCTTCTATCGAAAACTCAACAGAAGCCAAACCTTCAGGTGTTTTTGTTGTTGGAGCGTCGTTACAAGCAAAAAGGAAGACTGTACAGAAAAGAAGGGAAAACAATAATTTCATAAGATAAATTTAAATGAACAGTAAAATTAATGAAATGGCATTTGAAAGAGTTGTTTCTTGCGCTAATCTTTTAATTCAATAATCCTTTGAGCAAGGAATTAAGAAACATATTGATTCTTTTACTGTTAGCGTTGATTTGGGGAAGCTCATTTATTCTTATGGCTAAAGTTTTAAAAGACTCCAATGGAAACACGTTGTATTCTCCAATGGCATTGGGTAGTGTTAGGTTAGTTTTGGCTGGATTAGTGCTTCTTCCAGTAGCCATTAAGAACTTTTCCAAACTAAGAGGGAAATCTTTAGTGCCTATAGCGATAGTTGGGTTATTTGGTAATGGAATTCCAGCGTTTCTTTTTGCTATTTCTCTTACAGAATTAGATAGTGGCTTAGCTGGAATCTTGAACTCACTTACTCCTTTATTTACAGTCATATTAGGAATGATATTATTCAAACTAAAATTGAATAAATTGGCTTTGACTGGAGTGTTAATTGGATTGTTGGGAGCCGTGGGACTTGTTCTAATGAAAAGTGGGGGTGTCGATTCTTCAGGAGCTTATTTGAGATACGCAGGATTAGTCATATTGGCTACAATGTGCTATGCATTTAGTGTAAATACATTACAGCATAAACTTCAAGATGTAAATGCCATTGTTATCGCTTCGTTGGGTCTATTCTTAGCGGCTATTCCAGGGGCTATTGTTCTTGGAACGACTAATTTTTTTGAAGTGCTCACCTCCAATCCTGAAGGGGTTAATGGTTTGGCTTATTGCTTTGTCTTGTCTGCATTAGGGACTGCTTTTGCGCTAGTGCTGTTCAATAAGCTGGTTCAAAATAGTTCAGCACTATTTGCCAGTATGGTCACCTATTTGATACCAATCGTTGCTGTCATCTGGGGAGTGTATTTCGGAGAGAAGTATACATGGGTACAGTTAGGTTTCGGAGTGGTCATACTTTTAGGGGTATATGTAGTGAAGCTGAGTAAGCGGGTAAAGACGACCTGAATTTACGCATTGCACCGTTTGAATTTTGAAAAAAGAATGTTGGAATAACCAGAAATAAGTTCTATTTTTGCACGCTCAAAAATTATTAACAATATGTTCGCAATAGTAGAAATAGCAGGGCAACAGTTCAAGGTAGAGAAAGACCAGCGAGTTTTTGTTCATCGTCTAGATACTGAAGAAGGAAAAAAAGTTGATTTCAACAATGTCCTTCTAGTAGAAGATGGTGGAAAAACAACAGTTGGCGCCCCAGCTATCAGTGGCGCATTTGTTTCAGCCAAGGTTGAGAGACACCTAAAGGGAGACAAGGTTATCGTTTTCAAGAAGAAAAGAAGAAAAGGATATAAAAAGAAAAATGGTCATAGACAGTACCTTACTGAGTTAACTATCGAGAAGATAGCACTTGCAGGTGGTAAAGCAGCTCCTAAGAAAGCAGCAAAGCCTGAGTCTAAGAAAGAAGATACTCCGGTAAAGGCTGCTGCTGCCCCAAAGGCAAAAGCAAGCACAGAAGGAGATGATCTAAAAAAAATTGAAGGAGTAGGTCCTAAGTGTGCTGAACACTTAAACGCTGGAGGAATTAATACGTTTGACGATTTAGCTAAGGCTAAATTAGAAACGTTAAAAGACATTCTAGAAAAAGCAGGCCCTAGATATAATACTATTGATCCTACTACTTGGGCTGAGCAAGCTACTTTAGCTTCAGCTGGTAAGTGGGACGAATTAAAAACTCTCCAGGACGAATTGGACGGGGGAAAAAAAACTAATTAGTTAAATCTCTAAAAACTTAAAACCATGGCTCACAAGAAAGGTGTCGGTAGTTCTAAAAACGGTAGAGAATCACAAAGTAAGAGACTCGGTGTTAAAATATTCGGTGGTCAATCAGCGATCGCAGGAAACATTATTGTAAGACAAAGAGGTACTCCTCACCATCCAGGTGAAAATGTAGGTATAGGTAAAGACCATACATTATTTGCACTTGTTGACGGAACCGTAGTATTCAGAAAAAGAAAAGATAACAGATCCTTTGTATCGATAGATCCATCTTAAGGTAGTTCTGTTACTTAATAATATTATTGAATCCCTGAACTGCTTTTATCGCGGTTCGGGGATTTTTATTTTCGACATTTTTTAAGTCTTACAAAAAAGATTATGCTTCAAATAGGTAAACTAAGAGAAAACAAAGAGCTAGCAATAGAGCTGCTTAAAAAGAGAAACAAAGATTTCTCAGAAGAAATTACAAGAGCTCTTCAATTAGATGATCAAAGAAAGAGTATCCAAGCAGAACTGGATCAGGTCTTGTCTGAGAGCAATTCCTTGTCGAAAGAAATAGGAGACCTGTTCAAGCAAGGAAAAGCGCAAGAAGCCAACATCTTAAGGGAAAAGACAGGCGAGTTAAAAGAGAAAAGTCATACTCTGAAAGAGCAAATGACCACTGCTGAAGATCAAATCAGATCGCTACTGTATTTAATTCCAAATGTTCCTAACCCATTAGTCCCTGCTGGCACTGACGACACAGATAATGATAGGCTAGAAGAAGAAGGAGCTATGCCGAACCTTGCTGAGAAAGCGTTGCCTCATTGGGAAATAGCTGAAAAATATGGATTGATTGATTTTGAGTTAGGAGTTAAAATTTCTGGAGCAGGATTTCCTGTTTATCGAGGGCGTGGAGCTAAACTTCAACGAGCTCTAATAAACTTTTTTATAGACGAAGCATCTAGCGCTGGTTATGAAGAGGTAATTCCGCCTCATCTGGTAAATGAAGCGAGTGGTATTGCCACAGGACAACTTCCTGATAAGGAGGGACAGATGTATCATACCGAAGTAGATAATCTTTATTTAATACCGACTGCTGAAGTTCCTATTACAAACATTTTTAGAGATGTAATTATTAAGGATGCAGAGTTCTCACATAAATTATGTGGGTATACACCCTGTTTCAGAAGGGAAGCCGGTTCTTATGGAAAGGATGTAAGAGGGTTGAACAGACTGCATCAGTTTGATAAAGTGGAGATAGTAAGAATTGAACATCCAGATAATTCATATGCGGTTTTGGAGGAGATGCTTGAGCACGTAAAAAGCCTATTAAGAAAATTAGAATTGCCGTTCAGGACATTAAGGCTTTGTGGTGGAGATTTAGGATTTACAGCAGCATTGACATATGATATGGAGGTATATAGCGCTGCTCAGAAACGATGGTTAGAGGTGAGTTCAATTTCAAACTTTGAAACGTATCAAGCCAATCGTTTAAAACTAAGATTTAAGAATGCTGAGGGAAAAACTGAGTTGGCACATACATTGAATGGAAGTGCACTAGCATTGCCTAGGATTTTGGCTGCATTATTGGAGAATAATCAGAGTGATAAAGGAATCAAAATTCCTGCGGCTTTGGTTCCATATACAGGTTTTGAGTATATAGACTAGCCTAAATTTGGCACAATTTGTGAAATCTGATCATAGGTAAACTTGTACCTTTAATACTTACTAGATGTATCGCATGAGACTAATATTTGTTTGTATCACAATGGCTTTGTTTATGGCAAATTGCACCAACAAGCCAAGTCACACTTTAGAGGTGAAAACATTGGATTCGCTTTTGGCTGAAGTAGACGCAGTTGAAGTTGTTTTTAATAAGCTTCCACATGAAGGGGTCAATACTAGATTGGATTCTATTCAAAGCACTATCAAGTTTGTTGAGGCCAATTATGGAGGAGAAATCAGCAAAGAGAATGGGTTTTTATTAGATAATTATAGAAGCACGAAATCCATTGTGAAGCGTTTTGGAGAGCGGACAAGTCAGATTCAAAAGGAGGTGGCAAGAACAAAAAGTCAATTATCAAACTTCAAGGAAGCTCTGTCCTCTGGCGCTACTCATGACAAGAACAATGAGAAAATTGATTCCAAATACATTGAAAAGAATATGAGTCTAGAGAAAGAGGCTGCTGGCACATTAATTTCTGGTGTAAACGAACTTAAAGAGCGTTCAGAACGTTTTATTACGAAGAATGAAGAAAAACTCCAAGAGCTTCTACCTTATTTGAACAGTCTAAAATAAGCAGTGTATTGAAAAAACTGATAATCATATTTGTTATAGGATTGGCTTCTGGCTTTAGTTATGCTCAGGAGACGGATTTGGATTTAGCCGAGTACTATTTCAAAGCTGGAGAATACGCTTCGGCCAAGCTATATTATCAAGAGATTTATAAAAAAAACACGACCAATAGAGTTTACGAAAAGTACCTTCATACACTGATTGCTCTGGAGGAGTATGACCATGCAGAAAAGATTGCTAAGAAAAAGCTCAAGCGTAGGATAGATAAGGCTAGTGGACATCAAGAATTAGGGGATCTTTATAAGACTCTCAGTAGACATGATGAAGCGGATGAGCAGTTTGAATTGGCGATTAAGGAGTTACACCCTGGAAGAAGTAATGCGACCAAGTTAGCACGTGCTTTTATTAATCTCTCGGAATTTGAGTATGCTGAGCAAACTTACAATAAGGCCAAGAAGATCTCTGTAGATGGATACCCCTATTTCTATGAAATGGCTAACCTTAAAGGGCAGATGGGGAATCACGAGCAGATGGTGGATGAATTTTTGAATCTTCTGGAAACTTCTCCGAACTATATCCAAAGTGTTCAGAATAGCTTTAATCGAACTCTGAATGTAGTCGAAAATGAAGAAAAAGCGGAAATGCTGAAAGGGAAGCTGCTTCGAAAGATTCAAAAGGCTCCAGAAGAACCTATTTTTAGTGATCTACTGATCTGGCTGTATGAGCAGCAGAAGAATTTTTCTGGAGCGTTGGTTCAGGCGAAAGCACTTGACTTACGGCTAAAAGAAAATGGACAACGTGTTTTTAATCTTGGACAATTAGCAAAAAAGAATGAAGATTATGAGACCGCTATTAGCGCCTATGAATATGTGGTTTCCAAAGGAGCGTCAAATCCATATTATATTTCTGCAAGACTTGAATTACTTAAGACCTTAAAGCTTCAAGTGGTTTCAAATTACAATTATACTCCAGAAGACATATCAAATCTGGAGAAAGCATACGAAGATGCATTGATGGAGTTGGGTGAGAGTAGCTCGACTGTGATCATGATGAAAGAATTGGCACATGTAAAGGCCTTTTACGCGAATAAGTCTGAAGAAGCCATTGAGGTGTTAAATAGAGCGCTGGAAGTACCCGGAGTTTACGAGAATGTGGTGGCTTTTATCAAACTTGAGCTTGGCGATATATTAGTGTATGAAGGAAACGTATGGGAAGCATCATTGCTGTTTTCTCAGGTAGAGCTTGATTTTAAGGAGGATGCCTTGGGGCACGAAGGGAAATTTAGAAATGCCAGAGTGTCTTATTTCACAGGTGATTTTGAGTGGGCTCAATCTCAATTGGATGTATTGAAAGCTTCTACTTCGAAGCTTATAGCGAATGATGCGCTTGATTTGTCATTACTTATTACAGACAATCTAGCTCTAGATACGATTTTTACACCGATGGAATTGTTTGCCCAAGCAGAGCTGTTTATTTATCAAAATCAATTGGATTTGGCTGTAGAGAAGATTGATTCTATTTTAAATGAATATCCGGCTCATAGTTTGACCGATGAAATTCACTTTTCAAAATATCAAATCTTTAAGAAGAGAGGGGAATATGAGAAGGCTGCTGAGGAGTTGGATCAAATTCTATTGTTCTATGGAGAAGATATAGTAGCGGATGATGCTGTTTTTCACTTGGCGGAAATGAATGAGGAGATTTTTAATGATCCAACACGTGCTATGGAATTGTACGAGCAATTGATTACAGATTATTCTAATTCCTTATTTGCTGTAGAGGCAAGGAAACGATTCCGTCGACTACGTGGGGATGTCCTCAATTAATGAATAAGGTAGTTTCAATTCTTCTGGAAATTTATTAATCTTTATATTTCCGATTCAATTTTATAAGATGAGAGGTTTATTTATCATCTTGCTATGCTCATTTTCTGCTTTCGCTCTTAGTCAAACAAACCCCATAGTTGGACTTAATTTAGGAGTTGGCGTCAGTACATTGGGTAGTCTGCACAAATCTAATGATAACAAACAGATAAAAACAGGGTGCATAGCAGGAGTGAGTTTCGATTGGATTAGACCTAAAAGAATGAGTTTCAGTGTCGCTCTTAACTATCACCAAAAAGGTGAAGGAATAGAGGGGTATTTCTTGGATTTTAGCGGTACTAATGCCTCATTGTTTAATAAAAAAAGAATCGGAAATAAGGGATACAATTATATTGGTGTTCCGATTAAAATAGGAGTATCTAGCGACAGAATAGGAAAGAATAGGCCATTTGTAAATTTTGGAGGGGTGCCTTCTTATTTGTTAAATGTAACGCAGTTTCTTTCCGAGGATCGATTTCTTCAAGAAAAAGGTAGAACCATATTAAACATTTCTAAATCAACTCCCAGATTAGATTTGTGCGCTCTAGTTGAGGTAGGTGTTCGGAATATTAAGAATGATATTTATAGGTACGGTATAACGTTAGGGTATCTACATGGATTTAACAAGGTAGAAAAAGGGACGGATGAATTTAACAGGTCATTAGTACTATCGTTTATCTGGTACTTGAAATCAGTTGATAAATAGCTTTTTGGGCTAAATGATGGTAGTACCAAATTCATGAGTAAGCTTAGATTTAACTGAATCTAAGTGGCGCTTCTTAAGCAGAATCTCCTCTAATTTTTCGTTCTCCAAATCTGGATTTTTTAATGACTCTTGGAGTTTCTTACTCATGATTCGAATGTGTTTGAGCTTGAGTCTAAAGATGACATCCTTTACTGCTTTTTTAAGGTGCATGTCCTCTGTTTCTGGATATACTTTATGTTTATCCGTCCAGTTGTTACTTAATTCAAAAGCATCTGCTAAGATGTCCGCACAAAGTTTACTGACTTCCATATTTTCATGACGAGCGAGATGCTTTGGTTCCAGAAAATCGTTATTCTCTAAATAGTCTGAATATTCTCGAATAATCGCATTGCAACGCTTATCTATGAGCACAACATTATCTACTTGAAGTTCAGAGATCAAATACTCTGCCACCGTCACTTTGAGCACTTCTGAATCATCGGTCTCCTCTTCTTTGTTTCCAGGATCGAAATATAGAATGTGATTTCCATACGTAAGAAGGAGACGAATTAGATCCTTTTCTTGATCTAGACAAGAAAGCGAATCTTGTTTATCATCTCGAGGAATACCAGATTTGTCTCTTGGTTCATTGATGGGAAGAGATTGGTGACTCTCCTTTTTAATCTTTGTCCTTAGGAACTTATTGATCTCTGAGATCAATATACTCTCTTGGATATCCATCAAACGGCTACACTCCTTAAGGTAAATGGAGCGCTTAATAGCATCAGGAATTAACGCTATAGAATCGACGACATCTCTTATTAAACCTGCTTTTTTTATAGGGTCTCCCTGAGCTTCCTCAAGTAATAAGTCTGTTTTGAATACCATAAAATCTTTGGCATTCTCTTTTAAAAACTTATGAAACTCTTCTGTGGAAAGCTGCCTTGAGTATGAATCAGGATCTTCACCTTCAGGGAAAAGAACCACTTTCACGTTCATACCATTTTTTAGAAGTAAATCAATTCCTCTAAAAGCAGCTTTGATTCCCGCGGCATCTCCATCAAATAAAATAGTGATGTTTTGAGTGTATCGCTTGATCAATTTGATCTGTCCTTCCGTAAGTGAAGTTCCCGAACTGGATACCACATTCTCTACCCCATTTTGGTGCAGAGCTATGACATCTGTATATCCTTCTACAAGAAAACATTCGTCTTGCTTAAGAATGGTATTTTTGGCTTGATACAATCCGTACAGAACACGACTTTTGTTGTACAGATCATTTTCAGGAGAATTGAAATACTTCGCTACTTTTTTGTCCTTTCGAAGAGTTCTACCTCCAAATCCAATGGGTTTTCCACTTACATTATGAATAGGAAATATGACGCGTCCACGGTAAAAATCAACAGGTTGCCCCCCCATTTCTTTTGTCATCCCACTGGCCAATAGATACTTCATTTCGTATCCCCTGTCTAAAGCTGTTCTTGTGAACTCATGTCCTTTGTCTGGACAATAACCTAGGTTGAATTTTCGGATGATATCTTCCCTAAAACCTCGCTCATAGAAATAGCTAAGACCGATGGCTTTTCCTTCTTCTGATTCATGGAGATAGTTAATGAAGTATTTTTCAGCAAACGCTACAATAATACCCAGACTTTCCCGGTCATTCTTTTGCTCCTCTTGCTCCTCTGTAAGTTTCTCTTCTATGATTTCAATGCCATACTTTCCAGCTGCCCATCTGAGCGCTTCAGGGTAAGTCATTTTCTCATGTTCCATGAGAAATGTAATGGCATTTCCACCTTTTCCTGTAGAGAAGCATTTAAATATTCCCTTTGAAGGAGAAACATAAAATGACGGAGTTTTTTCATCGGTAAAGGGACTTCTAGCCTTATAGTTGGCGCCCGCTTTTTTTAGATGAACGAATTCACCAATCACATCTTCGATAATGATGGCATCAAAAATTCGGTCTATTGTCTCTTTATTAATCATTTAGATGAATGCGCTGCAATGAAGTAAGGAAGTAGTACTACGCCTAAAAAACAGAGTTTAAAGATATGAATGAAAGAGATATATTTTACAATAATTTGAGTTTAGCTTTGGGATTGGATAGCTGTTAATTCTAGAATAATTTTATATTTAACCCACTCTTATTTCCTTTTGAATAGACTTTGGATTATAGCATTTATTTTCTTCATTTCATGTAATGAAGAACCATCCTCGACAGAGGAGAATAAAACAGGATTGGAAGAAGTTTTAGGGGAGAGTGAAGCGGGTGAAATTCATGGTACAGCCATTGGAGATAATATTGAATACGTAATGAGGCAGATGCGTCCGCATATTGTATCTCAAATGCCCGATGAAATTACCGCTAGAATCCCTTTAAATATCAAAGATTCTACGTTTTATGATATTGATTATGATTTTAGAGATGGTACGCTTTATAGCATAGATTTAGACATATATCCGAATGATATGAGGGACTGTGTTCTTCTGTTTTCCGAATTCAAGAACTACTATGACGAGTATTATGGAAAGGGAAGTCAGGATAGGGGATATATTGTTTGGTATACAAAAACGAGGTCAGGTGATGACTTAGAAATAAGCATGATCGATGAGAGTTCAGTTCGCAATCAACCGTACTTAGCCATTACATTTTACCAAGAAGACGGAATAGCCGATTAATAGATGTCCAAACCAATTTTATCTGTCAGTAACCTTCAAATCTCTTTTTTAAAGGAGAAAAAGTGGACTCCAACTGTCAAAGATATTTCCTTTGATTTAAGATCGGGAGAGACATTGGGTATTGTTGGAGAATCTGGTTCTGGAAAATCTGTTTCAAGTTTGGCCTTGCTAGGCCTGTTACCCAAAGGAATTAGCAGAATTGATACTGGTATTGCTGTGTTCGATGATTCTGGAAGTCAAGTGAATTTGTTTGAAACGTCTTCGAAATCTGAAATGCTACGTGGAAAGGAGATTGGAATGATCTTTCAGGAGCCAATGACGAGTCTAAACCCTGTTTATACTTGTGGAAATCAGATATGCGAAACGATTCAAAAACACCTGAACTTGAATAGTTCAAAGGCTAGAGAGTTAGCTGAAGAATGGTTTAGTAAGGTGGAGTTACCAAATCCGAAGAGGATCTATGATTCTTTTCCTCATGAGTTAAGCGGAGGGCAGAGGCAACGTGTAATGATAGCAATGGCAATGTGTTGTAAGCCTAAACTTCTCATCGCTGATGAACCGACCACCGCGTTAGATGTGACGGTTCAAAAGAAGGTGCTGGATCTGATCAAAAAACTTCAAGAAGAGAACAAAACGGCAGTCATCTTCATTTCTCATGATTTAGGAGTAGTTAAAAATATTGCAGATCGGGTGTTGGTAATGAAAGGAGGCGAATTGCAAGAATTCGGTGAAACCAATCAAGTATTCGAGTCTCCAAAATCTACATATACTAAAGGTCTAATTCGTTGTAAACCAGAAAACACTAATAAATCTGACCGATTACTTACCGTAGAGGAAGTCTTGAAAGGGAGTTCAGAAAGTGTTCCAAGAAGCGACCAGAAGGTTTTATCTGAGGAGATCATTTTGAAAGTGAAAGATCTAAAAAAGTCCTATGTAAAAAAGAAATCATGGTGGAGTAAGCAACTTATTGAAGTAAAAGCGGTTGATCAAGTGTCTTTTGAAATAAGAAGAGGAGAGACTATGGGGCTTGTGGGTGAATCTGGATGTGGAAAATCAACGCTTAGTAAAATAATCAGTGGTTTACTTAAGGCAGATTCAGGAAGTCTGATTTTTAATGGAATAGACATTTCGGCTTATTCGCAGAAAGATTGGAGAGCGCTAAGAGGAAAAATTCAATTTATATTTCAGGACCCCTATAGTGCACTTAACCCTAGGCATTCAGTCCAACAAGTATTACTAGAGGTATTGACTAAACACCAGCAAGAATTAACAAAATCACAAAGAGAGGAAGAATGTCAAAAATTGATTGTTGATGTTGGTCTGACAGAAGAGAGTCTATATAAGTTCCCGCACCAGTTTAGTGGAGGACAAAGACAACGAATTGTAATAGCCCGAGCTTTGGCTGCTCAGCCCGAGTTTATTATAGCCGATGAATCTGTTTCAGCATTGGATGTTTCGGTTCAAGCTCAAGTACTTAATTTATTAAACGAATTAAAGGCCAAGTATAAACTCACTTATTTGTTTATTTCTCATGATCTTTCTGTAGTCAATTATATGAGTGATAATCTATTGGTTATGAAGTCGGGTAAAATAGTAGAGTCTGGAGTTTCGGATGATATCTATGAAAAACCCTCTCACCCATACACAAAAGAACTTCTTCAAGCAGTGTATTCGTGACTTGGCATAGAAATGATGCATAAGCCTGCAATCAACCAAGGAGACATTTCTATAAATGAAGTCCCATAGTTTTTTCGTACTTCGAATTTTAAGGAAACAATAAGGGAATATTTGTTCCCAGTTTAAAATGAAAAACGATAGAGGTGCTCGGTAAAAATAAGTCTTGAAAAGTGGAACATTCCACTCCAAATAAGCGTATTAAAAGTAACGACAACCACGTTTTTCTAATGAATAGATCATTTCTATTGATAACTCCTATTGCATTTATGTTGGTTCTTAGCGCTAGTTTACAAAGTGTTAGGGGTCAATCTCTGTATGAGAATGCTTATGAGTATACACAAGGAGATCTATTGATGGAAAATCAAGCTCCTGCTAGAATTGTCCCACAAGATGGTTCTGAAAATGTATTCAGGCATAGATTTATGCCTGCAAATTACGTGGAGGGCTATAATCAGGCAAATTTCATTGGACTTTTAGAGGGCAATAGCTGTTTTCAGGTAAATGGCATCACCGTAAATTCCGTGGATCAAACAGTACAAATGGGTACTTTTACCAATGGAATTGGCGGATCTGGATTAGAGATCGATGATGGAATTATTCTTACCACGGGAACCGTTTCAGAGGCATTTACCACTAATTCAAGTGGCAATATCTCTCAAGGTACCAACGGAGCAAATTTAATCGCAGACCCAGATCTAGATGCATTGGCTATTAACGGAAATTCCACCCATGATGAGGCAATCATTATTATTGATTTTGATGTAGTATCTGCGGTAGATGGTTTCAGAATTCCGTTTCAGTTCGCTTCCGATGAGTATAATGAGAGTGTATGTAGTCAATACAATGATGTTTTTTCTGTATTTATCGCTGGGCCGGGAATTAGTGGTTTTCAATCCATTTCTCTTGTCCCAGGCACTTCAAATCCAGTAACCATTAATTACATTAACAATGGTTCATGTGGGTCAAGTGGTTCTGGTGAACCTTCAGATTTGACCCAATCTGCACTGTTTATAGACAATTCAACGGCTCCTTATACTCTTGATTGTGAGTATGATGGTTTTACAAGAACTATTTATGCTGAACAACCTGGATTGGCTGCAGGTTCTTATCAGTTAAAATTGGCGATAGCAGATGTAAGCGATGCATCATGGGATAGTGGAGTGTTTTTTGGTGCTATGGAAGCCACATCAGGAGGTGTAGCTATAGATTGTTCATGTCTTCCAGACCCGTTTGCAGTCCCTTCTGGAGATTGTGATAGTGATGGAACGATTAATAGCTCTGAGGCCAATGCAGCGGCAGCATTAGATCCATGTCTTCCAAATCCAATGGCAGTTCCTTTGGGAGATTGTGATGGAGATGGAGTATTAAATCAAGATGAAACTGATATAACAGCAGCGCTAGATCCATGTGATCCTGATCCGTTAGGATTATCGATTGGCGATTGTGATAATGATGGTGTTACCAATCAAATGGAGACTGATGCCGCGGCAGCACTAGACCCATGTGATCCAGACGTAAATGGAAATCCCAATGGCGATTGTGATAATGATGGTGTTATCAATAGCGTAGATGTTTGCCCAACAGAAATGGGACCGGCTCCTACCGGTTGCCCAGACAATGATATGGATGGGATACCAGATTCAGTAGATATTGATGATGACAATGATGGAACTCTTGATATTGATGAAAACTTGTGTGGTTCAATAGACTTGGCTGCTTTGACATTCACTGGAGGCAATGTGATATCTTCTATCACCTCTACTCAAATTGTAACCAATAATAATGGCTATATAAGTACCTATTCAGATCAAAGCTTTAGTGCACCTATCCATTTAGAGTTCAATTTATCAGCTGGAGGAGAGCAAATGTTTGGACTACTTCCAGTGGGAGGGACGGAAACTCCAACTGGCTGGAATGATGGTGCATACAAGTGGTACAACTTTTTTGGAAATTTATACGGAAAGTTCCAGACGCTCTGGACTCCATCAGGATTAGGATTTGCGAATACAGAATTAATAGAAATTGATATTGATGGTAGTGGAAATTTGACAGCAACAGTCAATGGTATCGTTTATTCAACATTTAACACAGGAAGTACAGATTATAGGTTGGCAATTACGTCAGGAACGAATGGTGCAGAAACAATTTCTAACATTGTTTTGGATGCAGTAGTTGCTTGTGCCAATATCGATACAGATTTAGACGGCATTCCCAATCATTTTGATTTAGACTCTGATGGAGATGGATGTAGTGATGCATTTGAAGCTGGAGCTACAACAGATACGACCCCTAACTTTAGTTTTAGCTCAACAGACTCTAATCTCGACGGGTTAGTGGATGAATTGGATGCTGACTTAAATGGAATTCCAGATTTCTCTAATTCGTACTCAACAGATGCCATAAGTAATCTAATCAATTTATGCTTAGATACTGATAATGATGGCGTTCCAGATTTTACAGATTTGGACGATGACAATGATGGAATTCTGGATGTGGATGAATGCATTAATGGTCTTCAGATCTTATGGGTGACAAATACTCCTGCAGGGAATGAAGAGACGAACACGATTTCAAAATTACAAGCATTAGGGCAAACTGTAACGGTTGTAGATGATGGAGTAGGAGGTGATGCTAATAATTATGATGTGGTGTTTATTTATGCCGATGTAAATAGTGGAACTGCTTTGGCCAATGTAACAAATCTAACAGCCACTTCATCGGGAATTGTCACTAGTGAAGCATGGCTTTATGATAATATACTGGGCGGTCAGAGAGGAAGACGGACGAATACAGGAACGATCAATCTTGTTGATAATACGCATGAGATCACTAGTGGCTTAAGTATAGGAAACTATAACATTCAAGACGCCGCTTATCATGCACAAACACTGAATTCTGGAACTGTACTTGGAAACCATCCAAATGGAACTGTATCCTTGGCGGTATGGGAAGTAGGAGATGCCATGGAAGTAGGTACCGCACCAGGAAGAAGAGTGATTGTACCTCATAGTAGAAACAACACCGGAGGATTTAATAGTGCTGGAGAAGATTTGCTAGTAAGAGCAATTTTGTGGGGTGGAAACTACATGTACTCTTGTGATCAGGATACAGATGGAACAGATAATGGATTGGATTTAGACAGTGACGGAGACAATTGCTTTGATGCGATAGAAGTAGGTTTTGATTATAGTGATCTAAATATTGATGGTTCATTAATTGGGAGCGTAACTTCTCAGGGAATTCCAGTTTTGGCATCAGGGGGAACGAGTGTGACTCCTGAAGTTTATAACTCGGCACTCCAGCATGCAAATTGTTGTTCTGCATTAAACGCAAGTTTAGATTGTGATTTAGATGGGTTTACAAATGGAGAAGAAGCTGCTGGAATTTGTGGTTATGTGGGAGATCCATTTGATTACAACTCACCATTTCAGGATCAAATAACGAACGCTTCAGGAACAACTGATGATGCCATTTTTGAACTTGTAGGAGTGAACAAAATAGAGTTTTTGGCTCAAGGAGGTCACGTTCATTTGACAATAAAAAGTGGTCATTCCTTAGTTATGAATTCCAGTATAAGTGTGAGAAATCTGACTATAGAAACTGGAGCATCATTGGATTTAAATGGATTTACAGTAAGTGTAAGAGGAAATTTAACTGCAGATGGAAGTTTAACTCACAATCTGGGACATATAAATATGGAAGACGATTGTGAAGTAAGAAGTATATCAGGTACAGGCACTAAAGATATTTATGAGCTAACTATTAATAACACCAATGGTGTAATCCTAAACATTCCTATGAATGTATCAGGAACCGTTCATCCTGAATTGGGGACATTTGATTTAAATGGACAAAATGTGGTGCTCACATCTGGATTGATGAGTGGTGTGGTGAAAACTGGAAGCATTGGTGAGATTAAATCTGGAGCTGATGTGACAGGTGATATTACAATACAGCGGCATATAGAATCACTAGAAGATGGCTATAGATTATTAGGCCCTCCGATTAAGAATATAACTGTGGGAGAAGTTTCTGATGACTTTATAAGCACAGGGTTTGTTGGTAGTGATTATCCAGCTCATTATTTCACAAATCTCAAGTACTATGAGGAAGATAATAGAACGGATGGCACAGCTAATTCTGGGTTCAAAGATGTTCTCAATGTAACTGACCCATTAAGACTATATCAAGGTTATTGGGCATATTTTCCTCCCAGCGCCACTGTGAATTTAATGCAAGCAACAGGAGAGTTTAATAAAGGTCCAATTGACTGTAATCTTAGCTATACGAACACAGGCTCAGCTATAGATGATGGATGGAATTGTATGATTAACCCATACCCATCTGCCATTGATGTTGAATCAGCATGCATGCAGTTTAATAATGTGTCTACAGCTGTTTATATATTAGATCATACCATTGGAGGAACTTGGCAGGGAGAATATGCTGTGTACAACAATGGGATTTCAGTAAACGGAGGAACGAATGAAATAGCTTCTTTCCAGGCGTTTATGGTACAGGCTATCAATGGAAGTGCTACGTTGAGTTTCGATGAATGTGCTAAAATAGATACTGAAGGAATGTTCTATAGAAGTGCAGAAATCGAGGAAGAAACAAGTTTAATTCGCTTAGCGTTGCAACGCGATGAGGATTATTTTGAGACAGTAGTAGCATTTAATTCCGAGGCTACAGCAGAATTTGATCCTCAATTTGATGCAATACGATGGAACGCAGAAATGTTCTCTGTGGCCACTATGATAAACGATGACGCAATGAGCATTAATACTCTTCCAAGTATGGAAGAAGATTTAAGCATTCCAATTTTGGTTTCAATACCTGAGGCTGGAGAATATACTTTGGAGGTTACCGAAACCATAGCACTGCTTTCACATGCTTGCTTGTATATAGAAGATTTAGAAACCAATGAAATAATATCCATAGATGTTGGAGAATCCATCACATTTACTACGTCTGAAGATGGTTATTATGAAGAACGATTCATTCTACATGCTTTAAAGACAGCACACCTTGTTACCAATCCACCACTTTGTTCAGACGTGAATTCTGGATGGGCTGAAGTAGAGCTATCCTCAGATAGAACGGGTATATTCGAGTGGTATGATAATCAAGAAAATTTAATTTATTCTAGTGAAGGGTCAGGTAGTGAATTGACAGGTGTAGCATCAGGCATTTACAAGGTTCAAATAGAAGGTGAAGAATTTCATTGCGGTACAATGACCATGCAGGTTGAAATCACTGATGCCGAAGGAGAGATTGTAGAAATCAATTCAACTCCTGATTATTGTTCAGGTGGATTTGCGAATATGAAGGTAAGAGTAATAGGCGCTAATGAATGGTTTGTAAGTGTCTTCAAAGATTACAGTTTGGTGGCAAGCGAGAGTTCAAGTGAAATTGTGGAGATAGATAATCTACTTGGTGGTATTTATGATGTTGTGGTGGAGACAGAGTGTGAAAGACGTGAGTACGTTCTTGATCTATCCGATCCGGATGCTGTTACGGCTAAGTTTGAATCCCCAAATGAAGTGTTGATAGAAAACATAGGTGTGGGGGTAGACGTAGAAGCTCTTAGTGAGAATGCCGACGAACATCAGTGGTTCTTAGATGAGTATTTTCAAGGTGATGGTGACATTATCTCGTTGACATTTGATGAAATTGGCTCTTACACGTTGAAACTTAATAGTTCAAATGAGTTTTGTGATGGTGAGTTTGAACAAGAAATTATGGTTTCTGCTGCTAGCGTAATTCAAGACAATTTAGAGAAGGATTTTCTCACTGTAAACAGAGAAAATCAGTTTGAAATAATTCGTTTGAATGATTTGGCTGGTAAGATAGATGTAATTCTGTACGATGCTTCCGGTAGAAAAGTCTTTGAAGAGATAGGCACTGGAAAAAATAAGATCACAATCAATAAATCTGACCTCAGTCTTGGAATCTACATTCTAGATATCAGAACGAAGAACGGTGAGGTGCTTTCTAAAAAATACACAAAATAAGGTATGTCCTGATCTGGAGAGTATTTTATGGCTAATTTTGTAGTCATGAAAACTAAACTACTGTTTGTCCTCTTTGCTTTGATTTCTTTTTTTGCTGAATCACAAATTTTAATAGATCATAATGTTCAATTAGGTCTAATTCCTGAGATGTTTTTAGGAGAAGGTTTTGAGATTTCTAATGTTACCTTTTCAGGTGACGAAAACCAAATAGGACTTTTTTTTGAAAACAACTCTAACTTGGGGATTGACATAGGAACGGTCATTGGAACAGGAAATGTGAATTATGCATCTGGGGCAACTAATGCAGATCCAGATAGTCCTGGTCCTGGTGGAAACTCTAATAACAGTGGTTCACTCGGAGGAGGAAATTTTGGTGCTAGTGATGATGACTTAGAAACTATTTCTGGAGCAATTATTAACGATGTAGCTGTGTTAGACACAATTAAAACTAAATATGACTGATTATTCTGAAAGATTAAAAAATCTTGATGATAGTAAATTGATTGATGTTGTAAAGAATTATCGTCAATATGATTAGGCTCTAGTTTAGGTTTGCGTTGAAATTATCATTTCATACCTACTCGATATAGTAGCGAACCTTTGATAGGCATGCACATCCTGTACAGACATTTGTGCAAAGTCTTTGAGGAACTGCTTACTATCTTTCAAGGTTTCTTTGATCCTAAACCAATTGAGGTACTGCTGTAGATATTTGGTTGATACGCCCCAGAATTTATTGTCAATCCATTTCTTTAACCTATGATGTGTCGAGTTGACATGTTGGATATGGTAAACCCCATCTTTGACACGTTGTTTCAAATCAGAGCGTAATGGGTGGTGTTCCAGATGATTATCAATAGCAAACCCCTTATAACTTACATGAGAATCAGTACATAAAACTGTTTGTTCTGTGAGCCTTTCTCCAATGGCATTTTCTATATCCACCTTTTTCAGTCGACCTACTGTGGCTACAGTTAAATCGACTTGTTCTTTACGATCTTGGGTTACAATAACTGCTACATGTTCATCATTAACACCCTTTTTTGAAGACTTCCCTCCACGTTTTCTTGGCTTTGTCCCCTGCTTTTCCTTTCCTTTTTCTGAACGCAAGAAAAAGGTTTCATCACTTTCAGTTATTCCGCTAAATCCACCTTTTTCAGATTGTTCTATGGATGAAAGTATCTTATGACGCCAATCAAAAGCAGTCTTTTTATTAATCCCCAACCCCTCTTTGATCTTGTCAAGGCTCTTCTCTTCAAGCATAAGCTTTAGATAGGCATCTATTTTATCCTTTCGGTGAAGCCCATCCATCCATGTGCCTGAGTATTCAGTAAAACTACGGTTACAGGACTTGCATTTGTAACGGTGGGCTCCCTTATCCTTTCCGAATTTTACATATTTAGCATGACCACAGTGAGCGCAACAACCCTGCTTGTTGTCCAGAATTTTTCTTCGAACTTCTTGACACTTGGGGACTGAAAGACCTAATTGACCAACTTGTTGTAATTCCTCTATCAGTACGTGACGCTCGCTAACTGACAAACCTGAGAAGTACGATATTATTGCCTCTTTTTTCATAAGCGAAAGATACAAATAATAGCTAATCTAAACTAGAGCCTATGATTATAATAATGAATTGAGGGCTACGGCTATTTCAATATTGAATGAAAGAGGAATAACTAAGGAGCAACTTCAGTTGACAGGAGGGTTCGAAAATAAGACTTACGATTATGCTCAAGAATTATATAACTCTTTTAACAGAAATTCAAAAATCACCTTCATTCTCTATGGAATAATTCTTTTGACGAATGTTTTAGTCCCAATTATTACTTCAAACTCTGAATCTTTAGGTTTATTTACGTTAGCTATAAATTGGATCTCTCTAATTTCTTATTTCATTTTTTTAATTAAGTCTTTTATAAATCAAAGTCAGTTTTATAAAACAATTAATCAAGACTATGGAACAGAGGGCTCGCTACTCTATTTGTTTCTTGGTATGCCATTTTACATTTTCATGTACTTCTATTTCCGAAACCAAATGAACGAGAAAATGAAAGAAATAAGATAAATGGAGATTAAAGAAGTCAAAATAAAACTCTATGATAAAAGAGGAGGAATAACCACCACATTATACGTTGAGCAATTAGCTGAGAATAAATTCAGAATGACAGAAAATGAACTATTTAATTGCAGATTAACTAAAGGGGCTGAATTTGAGACACGAATTAACGAAAATGAAGCTCATGAGATAGTTCGAATTACAAAAGAATCCGATTTTATAACTAGAAGATTCTTCCTTTCACCTAAGTATAAAGAATCGGATTACAGAGTTTTAGGAGATGAATTGATGAAGAGAGGAGGATTCTGGCAAGTGGATTTTGGAGGAATAGCAACAGTTAATATACCTAAAGATTTCAAATTTGATATTGATAAAGTCATGAAAGATTTAGGGCTAAACTTAACTGAATTAGTAGATTAAAACCAGAATGATGTTCTTAAGAAACAGATAATTTTCAATAGAGAAAACCTTACTTTTGATTTATGGACATTCAACTATCCGATGCAGAAAAAATTAAGATTCTAAATTCCGATGATATCTATGGGATTATGCATAAAATTCTGCTAAGAGAGAATAAAATAGATCAGAATCGGGAGCATTTTTGGGTAATTGGACTCGAAAACAATAATCGCCTTCTCTTCATTGAACTTATTAGTTTAGGAACTATCAATAAGACTTTAGCTGAACCTATGGAAGTCTTTAGCCTTGCACTTCAGAAAAGAGCAGTAAAGATTATGCTTTGTCACAATCATCCAAGTGGGGAATTACGGCCTTCTGATAAAGACAAAGACTTGACAGATAGATTAATTCAAGTTGGAAAAATAGTAGACACCGAAGTTCTCGACCATCTAATCATTTCTGATAAAAGCTATTTGAGCTTTCTGGACGTTGGCTTAATGGAGCAACTTAAAGAAAGTAAAAAGTGGGTGCCGACTTTTGAACTGATCAAAGAGGCTAAAAAAGAAGCCGCTGAAATAGCAAAAAAGAAAGAAAAACTAGAAATAGCCAAAGAACTCAAACGCAGAGGAACATCAACTCAAGATATTGCCGAGATAACAAGTTTATCAGAAGAAGAAATCGAGAAACTTCGAGTAAAGAAAAAATAAAACAGTGCCTAATAACTAAGTATATGGGGTGCCGATAGGCCAACGCTATATATCTTGTTGACTGATCCGTTAGAACATAAGGGGTAATTCGAGAAGAAAGATGGACGCTCTGGGTAGCAGAGTACTTTGAGGCAGTAATATCTGAGCTATTCTAGTGGTATAGAGTTAGTACTTGGTTTGGTTTTTCATTTTAATGGAACTCGTTTCTGTAGGTTTTAGAGCGTTTTTCTGATTTTTAGACATGGCTCCGCCATACAGCTATGCCGTTCTTATTTTATGAGTTCATTTTCAGTAGTTTGGATTTAGCTATGTTCAGGTAATTCTTAGGAGGCCCACGTTTATCAAAGGTGATTAGGGTTACTAATTTTCCTGTTTTACAGCTCGGGCATTTTCTGTGCAGTGTGCCTTCTTCCTTTATGCAGTGTGATATGACCTCTGCGTTTCTATCTGCTAACTTCTGCTGTAAGTGAGCCAGCTTCTCCTTTTTCCATGCACTGCTTAAAAATCCATAGTGCCGTATGCGGGTAAATCCTTTGGGTAGGATATGCTGCTGGAATCTTCTGATGAATTCTTTAGTACTCAGAGTTTGGGTGGTGCGTTTTCCGCCTTGCTTGTAATTTTTTAAACTGTAGGTAACTTCTCTTTTTTCTTTATTTACTTTTAGTATGCGGTGGTTACTGATGGCTATTTTATGGGTGTAACGCCCTAGGTATTCTACTATGTTTTCTGCATTCCCCAAGGGTGGCTTGGCGTAAATTACCCACTTTTGGCGGAATAGAGAGTCGTATAAAGCTTGAGGAAGTTCTGGAAGTTCTTTTCGCAGTTCTGCCACCAATAGCCCTCTGAACTTTATACTCATAGCTTTTACGGAGAACAAAAAGTCTCCTTTGCCTGTTCCTTTTTTCCAGTTTCCTGATGGTGTGACTCCGCCCTTAGGCACTATGCAGTGCAGGTGTGGGTGGAGGCTCAGGTTCTGACCCCACGTGTGCAGGATGGCTATCATGCCCATTTTGGCTCCCAAGTGTTTGGGGTTGTCTCCAAAGGCGGATAGTGTGTTCCATGAGGTTTTGAAGAGTATGGGGTAGAGTATGTCTGGGCGTTGCAACGCTACCTCATTTAACTCTGATGGAAGCGTAAAAACAACATGGAAGTAAGGCACATTCAGCAGCTCTTTCTTACGTGCCTGAAGCCATTCCTCTTGCTTATGTCCTTGACAGGTAGGGCAGTGTCGGTTTCTGCATGAGTTGAACTGTAGGTGTAGTTTATGGCACTGTAGGCACCAGTCTAGGTGGCCTCCTAAGTGTTTAGTGCGGCATTTTCTGATGGCATGAAGGGTTCTGCTTCTCCATGAGTTACTGGCTATGGAGTCTAGCTGATCTGCTTCTAAATTTAAGACATCTGCCACGGTGTGTTTGGCGTACAGGGGTTACTGGGAGTAAAGTGTGTCTAGCGGACTAAACTTCACAGAGCTACCAGTATTAGCTACATGTAAGTATATGATGGTGGTTTGGATATGGGCGTGGCCTAGCAGTTCTTTTAGGCTCATGATATTCAGACCCGATTCTAGCAAATGTGTGGCGTAGCTGTGCCGGAGTGTATGGGCAGTGTACTTTTTCTTAGTGTTTACCTTAGAGCGGCTTTCTTTGATGACCCATTGTATGGCTCTGGTGGTGATGGGGAGAGGTTTTCCGTTATCGGTTACTTGACTGTTAAATAGATAGTTTACAGGGTTTTCTGTGGTGAGGTATGATTTTAACCCTCTGATAAGCATGTCGTTTAATGGCAGATACCTATCTGTGTTCCCCTTCTTTTTTTTACCAATAGTGTTTTTCGTTCGAAGTCCACATCTGACTGGAGTAGATTACAGAGCTCATAGCTACGCAGTCCGCAGCCGTAAAGAAGAGATAACATGAGTCTGTGCTTAAGGTATTTAGGAGACTTGAGGAGTTCTTTAACTTCTGTTCTATTTAGAACTACAGGCAGCTCGTTTTGACGTTTAATCTGAGGGAGTGCTACTCTTTTCTGCTCCATCCCTAGCACTTTATAAACTGCTCTTAGCCCAAAGATGGTGTGCTTAAAAAAGCTTTCCGAAGGGGTTTTATGTAGGTTCTGGCAGTGATAGAGGTAGTCATTTATCTGCTCCTTCTCTAGAGTTTCTGGGCTTTTATTATAGTGTAATGCTAGGTGAGAGAGGCATCTCAAGTAGTTGTTTAAGGTGCTTTCTGACTTTCCGTTCACCATAAAACTTTTGGTAAGTTTGTTTACTAATGGTACAAAATCGGGAACTTCCTCTTGTGCTTTTTGTAATAGTGTTTTACTTTTCTTTTGGTACATTCCTTTTGGATTTAATAGTTGTACCTATATTACATATCCTAACTGGGGATAGTTACTTCGGCTTACGAGGGTATCCGAGGATTAGTTCAACAGGGTATATGAAATTATAGCACCCTATCGGGTTGCTACAATTCATATACAGAACGTTAGAATTCGATTTTATTGCTAACAATTCAACCATGTCTTTCAACTACGTATTTGCTTCTGAAGAATATCCTGAATATGTCTGCAGTACCGTAAATGATGCGTTTGGATTTTTTATAAGTGGTCCAGATATAAATGGCGGAGGTCAGTTTACAAATAATGCAGAGAATATAGCCCTTATCCCTAATACTGATCCACCTGTACCTGTTACAATTAACACGGTTAACCCTGGAATTGTGGGAGCTAATGGACAAATCGAAGATTGTATTGCTCTTGATACTGATTGGATGTATAATAATGTTTATTATACTGCCAATGATGCTCCATCAGCTGACCCTGATATTATAGAATATGATGGATTTACAGTTCCATTAAATTCTACAATTCAATTAGTTGAAGGAGAGACATACCACATGAAGTTAGCAATAGGAGATGGTGGTGATACTGCGTATGACTCGGCTATCTTTATCAAGAGTAATACATCGGTTTTTATTTGGCCTGAAATTCAAGGATATTCCCCTCAATTAGGAGATTCAACTGTGGTGGAAGGGTGTTTCAATGGAGCATTTAATGTGTATATGGCGGCAGGTGTCGATCTTGATTTTGTGTCTTTATCTTTATCTGGTACGGCAGAGAATGGTGTCGATTATGAAGAAGTATCGCTTGAGATTCCAGATGATTTTTTTGGTCTGTTTGAAATTCCAATTGATCTCATAGAAGACTTTGCCGTTGAGGGTATAGAAAACATTGTTTTGGAACTAACTTATCTGAACGAGTGGGAAGAAACGGAGACAATCACAAGCGAACTTCTTATTGCTGATTTTGAACCTTTGCAAGCGGAATTACCAGCCGATATTAATTTTTGTGGTGAGGAAGTAATTACGGTCGATGCTACGCCAATTAATGGCATAAGCCCTTTCTCTTATACTTGGTCAGATGATGTAAGTGTCCCAGAACATATGTTTATTCCAGAAGATGCAGGGGTGGTTTCTATAGTTATTACTGATGAATGTGGCCTTTCATTAACTCATGAGATTGTGCTTTCGGCAGCCGATGAAATGTTGTTAATAGATGATGTGACTATATGTACGGGAGAGACTTCTCCATCAATAATAGTAGATGGAAATGCACCTTACGGATTTAATCTCAATGACATAAACCTACTTCAGGTAGAAAATGCTTTTACATCAACAGAAACTGGAGAATATGAGATCAATGTGACAGATGCATGTGGTTACGAAGAGAGTATAACACTCACAGTTGAAATTTGTAGTTCAGTAGAAGAAACATTTGAAAGTCTATTTAACATTCGTTTGATTGATGGAACACTGATAGTTTCCAATACTGCTTTTTTGAATTGTAGCTATAGATTGTATGACATTCAAGGCAGGCTTTTAGAAGAAATAAATAAAAATTCAAATTCATCAATTTCTTTTGAACTCAATAAATATGCACCTTCTGCATTTGTGCTGGAGGTTACAGATGAAAAAGGAAAAACCTTTAGAAAAAAAATAGTGCAATAATGCTTGGCAATATTTGTTCTGAATGAAATAAGAGTATTATATTCGCACTCCCTTTCAAAAAGTGATTTGAAAAAGGGCGATTAGCTCAGCTGGTTCAGAGCACCTCGTTTACACCGAGGGGGTCGGGAGTTCGAATCTCTCATCGCCCACTAAACAAAAAAGCCTCGCATTTGCGAGGCTTTTTTTATTATTAGAATTTTATTTTGGAAGATCAGCACGAAGGTTTGAAGACCTAATCGCTAGAATGACTCATTGCTGCATCAAATCACATAGCTATCAGATTAAACGCAACTTTTGAATTTGCCACGTTTGAAAAAAGCCCCTAATGCATTAGAGAAATTACTGCTAGTTCCTTTTGCCGAATCCGGTTACAAATTGAAGCAGAACTCCCCATTGGTACTCATCAGCCTCAAAAATCCTCGTTTGGTATTGATTAATTCTGAGTCTTGTATGTGGAGATACCACGTAAGTAATACTTGTGGTATTGGTTAAGTTAAAATGGTCCTCATATCCTTCTAGAGAGCTATGGTAATTTCCCGCTAAAGAGGCGCTCAATACCATTTTATCTATCAGATAAAAATCAGCACTTCCTTGATAGTTTATAGTGGCAAAGGATTTTTCTACATCAGAATCACTATACCCAAGAGTGATTTGATTTCCAAATTTCATTTTTTCTTGATGCTTATGAATCCAGTCGAAGCCAACACGGTTTAAATTAACATAATCATCTGGAACTAAAATGTTTGCTATTCTTCCTGACACAGCTATTAGACCAAATTCGTTTTTATTGAAACTTTGATTTCCAATTCTACTAGTAGCTAGCCACGTATTGCTATACGAATAATTAACAAGAGTGAAAGCGGGGTCTATGTTCTCAGAAGAATTAAGAACAATGTTGTCACAGATCAAAATAGGCTTATTTAAAAGACCTCCTGATGTTAGAGAAAATTCCAGGTCTAATTTTTTATTCAAAGGTGTTTTTAAGAACACTCCCAAGTCCTGAACAAATCCAATATCCATTTTAATGAGATTGGTCATGAAACTGGATACTGGATCCAACTTCGGGTTATGACCATATGGAATTGATTTATTACCTATCCAGAGAGCTGTTCTATCCCACTTAGTCCCAAATTTCACCCATGTATCTAAAAGTATCAATTTGAAATTTGCCTCACGTCCTCCAGAGAAGTTGACAGTCTTATTAAATGGAATTGAAAATTTTAGTGAATATGTGGTAGGCGTTATGGATTTTATGTAGCCCTTTTGTAATACTCGTTTATTTTTTTTTAGTAGTTGAAATGAGATTTGATTATTGGGACCTCTGTTAGTAACGTCCCACCTGCTTCCGTTTACATCGCTAATATATCCTCCATGGAGGTTTAGCTGTGTGTAAAAAAAGGTAGTTTGTTGTTTATCAAGCTTTAAGGCGTGTTGAGCATTTATTAATGAATGCGCAAGAATAAAAAGAATGATTAATTGAATGCTTTTAATTTTCATATTCTAGTTATTGGAATACAAGTTTTTTTTAATTCTAACTTTTTCTCTAAAATCTCTGGGAAGCTTCACTCTAGCCATCCAGACTGGTAAGATCCTTTCATAAGACAATACATAAATTTCTATGATATCTCTTTCTATCGATTCATAGGAGATGTAGACTTTCTCAATCCCTTTATACTGGTTGTTTATCCATTTCCCAGTCTTAGTATCAGTCAGAAGCAAATAGGGTTTTATATGAGGAGGTATTAAATCTGGATCATAAACAGTAGTATTTTGAACTGGGTTATACCTTCTTCCTTTTGGATATGTGTTCACACCGAATAGGTATCCTAGCAATTTTTGTTCACTTACTTGAGCTAGATCTACATTCCCCAAAACTAGCTTGTATGGTGACCATTTTCCAGAGAGCGATAGCTGGATATAAGTGTCTGAATCAGCCACATCTATTACTTCTACACTAATACTATCCATATGACGCATCCAACTAAAGTCAAACTCCTTGGGTGTATTTTCTTTATAGAATCCTTCATCTCTGAATTGAGCTGTTTTTATTTTAGTGTCAAGAATGCTTGAATAGTTATACATCGAATCATTCAATACCAATCCGAACTCTTTTTTATAAAACTGCTCTACGTCTAATGGTTCTATTTTCTTAGCTGTTTTATGCCCAACTTCTATTAATCTGGTATGAAGCTTCTTCTTGAGTGGGTTCCTTAATTCATCGAAATTGACAATCACTTCCTCGGCTGCGTTTGATAGATCATCATATGGCTTAAGCAAATCAATCTGCTTCCCAGGATTCTTTATGTCGAATAATGCTTGATACAACTCACTATCTAAGTAAAACCAACTGTGCGCTATTATCTTATTCTGATTTAAATTATGCGATGCTTTTAGACGATTCCTAAAATCAGAGTAATCCTCTGACGTCAATTCAAACTCCCATTTACCAGGCGATAGACAGTTGTTCGAAATCTTACTTCTGTACACTCTATCAGCTGTTGATTGTAGTTCTTTCGATTCTTGTGGGTCTATTTCTATTTCAAATTCTTTGTGTTCTTTTCTAAAGACATAACCGAATCGATTGAACTCCTTTTCTAATAGTTCAACCTCAGCCAATTCTGCAGGTCCTTCTAATTTTGGAATCAGTTTTAGTAGATCTACACTTTCAACTTTGACTACATTGTTTCTGCCGTCTTTGAAGAATAAATCAGCCAGAACCTTAGATGTGGGCATTTGGTCTCGTAGTACGAGGTCTACTCGATTAAACCTGAAAGTCAAACTATCTGTACCGTACAGTTCATCTTTCTCTCCAATATCATACATATAGTCGTAAGCAGGACAGAGAGCTTCTAGAGACATGATATTATCCGAATATTTCTGAAAAATCGACAGTACACTTTCAGGAGCATTTTCAAAGTTCCCATCCGTATTGATAGAGTTCCATTTAGTAGAATAGCAGCGCACAAAGCATATACATATTGCTAAGGATAGGAAACTAAGATAGATGCTTTTTTTAATCATTGTTACACATAATTACTGCTATTGTATGTGAGATGTTTCATTAATTAACAATAAAATAATATGCAAAGGTGCAACATAAATTGTAGATGAAACCTAATTTTTGTCAGATAAATGTCTATTTATTGGGAGTTAAGAGGGTTTTATCGAAGATCAGTTGCAACTTGATCCAAAGGAGGCTAAAAAAGGTGTGAGATCTGCTACGGTAACATTTCCATCTCCAGTAAAGTCACCCACGCAGACATCTGGTGCACCACAGCCGAATGAAGCCAAGAAAGGAGTAAGGTCATTAACTGTTATGAAACCGTCTCCATCGAAGTCTCCAGGGCAACTATTCAATCCTATTATTTGAATGGGTAAACTATTGGTACTCAAATTTCCGCAGATAGTTAAGTCCAGTAAATTAGCTTCGAAACTTGCCAGTGAGGCATTGATATAACTTGATAAGTCTTGAGAAGACAAAGAAGAAAGTCCGTAAACAGTATAATCACCTCCTGAATAGCCTGTTAAATCAAGATCAGACGAAATTTCTAGAATCAAACTATCATTATCATCAACTGCCACATATAGATAGTCAAATCCAGTTGGGGCTAACGCTCCATCAACCACATTTCCTGCTCCAGTAGGTATGATAGTGTAAGCCGCTGGAAGGCTAGAGGGAATAGCAGGGGAAAAGCTTGACATCACTAGGGTGTAATCAATTCCAGGAGAGAGAGTAGTTGTTACTGAGTTTCCTATGTTGGCAGTACTGCTATTGTAAGATCCTATAAGCCAATTGGTACATGGACTTGATGGAACAAATTCTCCTTCATATACATGGATTACAAACCCAAATGCTCCCACTTGCTTAGAGAAAGTATAGCTGCCCGAAGCGTCTACTTGAAATGGATACGCATCTGCATAGGTAGTATTTCCATTAAAATTCACACAGCTTCCCCCGCTATTTGCAGCTAGACTTGAAGCAAAGTCAGATGTTTCCAATATTCCCGGGAACGAGCTAATTGTAGAGCCATATTCTGGAGCCAAGGTTAAATCTAAAATAGGATCTCCTGCCTCCGCAGAAATAGAAGTGTCTGGACCAAAAGTGGCTCCATTTGCTTCACAAGATGAGTTGATTTCAATTGGAGCATCATTGATGTCAAAGAAGATATTGCCAACCGATTTAATTTTTATTCTACCCACACTAGTAGGTAAGTTTGGTATAGTGAAGGTATGCTCCCCATCATTGGTTGTGTTGTTAGAAATGGAATAATTAAAATTCATTCCGTTGTCTGTAGAAAGAAGAATTTCAACTTCCTGACAATTGATAGTTGCATTGTCTGTATTGGATACATCCCAAGTGACTGATGCCGTAGCTGCTCCATCTGCGGTCCAAGAAGTGGAGCTGTTTTGACTGCTGATTCTAAACGGTCCAGCAGAATCCGAGGAGGTCACTGTGTAATTGTCGGAGCTCACACCTCCTTGATTATCTCGAACTACGAAACTGAAATTTATATCTCTGTTAATTTGAGGCAAGGCTTCAAATGATAAGTTTTCGTTGGTTCCATTTAGAATTGCCGAAAGTTCAGGAAAAGTCCTATTTGGTTTATCAGAAGGTGGTACGGATTTAAATAGAGGTGCAATTGCACTGTTGGCAGCGGTAGAGCCTATAAATCCTTGAGTCGTTGTGCCAGCACCATCTTCGTCAATTTGCTCCCAGTGATAGTTAAGCGCATCCCCATCTGAATCGGTCGCTGTTCCCATAAGTTCAAACGGAGTTCCAATAGGTATGACTGGAGCATTGACGAGATTTGCATTTGCTTCAGGAGGGGTATTTCCATTGGCTGAATTTGTGGAACAATCTCCTGATACACTAGTTACGAAATTGGCTATCCTATCAAGAGAAGTAGAATGAAAGTAATTATCTGCTTCTCCATTTCCAGGTACGTTTTGATCAGCAGGACACAGTCCATTATAAGACATAATGGTGGTGCCGCTGCCTATTTCATAGGCTGTTGTACTGGAAATCCCAAAATTACAATTGTTATTCCCTCCACCATTAAAGGTATGAAGTGCATCAAATTGATGTCCGAACTCATGAGCTGCGAGCTGAATCCAGCTATTTCCTATGTTACTGAAAGAGCCACTCCAGGCAGCACTTTTATTTGGACCTGAAATCCCATCAGCATCGTTGAAGGTAGAGAAAAAAGTTCCGTTATCGCAAACAACACCTAAGCCTGCAATTCCTCCAGCTCCCCAGCCAGCTCCAGATTGGTAGAAATGAAATACATGGCCAATATCATAATCGCCATTTGAAAAATTCATAGCCATGACTTCTGCCGCTTGATTTGTTCTACTATCTCCTCCCGCTTGATCAGGTGTAAAAGGGTCAGTAGATGCGTTGGTATAAAACTGGCTTTCCACGATGGTCATGGTAATACTGGCTTCATTTTCAA
Organism: Flavobacteriales bacterium; assembly: GCA_965224545.1. Lineage (GTDB taxonomy): Bacteria > Bacteroidota > Bacteroidia > Flavobacteriales_D > Sanyastnellaceae > ASP10-05a. The sequence goes on from CBDCZM010000002.1 coordinate 1,556,381, forward strand.
AGATGAGATTGATACCATTGACTGTATTTGTAGCTATGGTAAGTGCAGATAATGTAGTCCCACCATTATTTTCTGTAAACTCTCCTGTTCCTATGATTGCGAGTCTATAAGTTCTAAGCACATCTCCGTAACTAAGGTTGTCAGCATTTCGCTGCTGGACTGATGTTTTTTCATGGCGCAATCCGAAAAATTGAGGAGAGTCTTCCGTGCCACATTGCGGTTTTTTGATCGTTCGGGAAATTTTAAACAGGTCTTTTCCTTCTTCCAATTGCATGGAAATAAGTTCTGCTCCATCTTTTAAATAGATAAACACATTTTTATCATCCAACGTTAACTTTCCCTTACTCTCTCCTGAAGTTTCAACAAGGTTAAAACTCATTATTTCAGGATGCGTTGCTCGAATTTCTTTTGAAAGCACAGTGTTAATTTCAAGTCGAAACTGTTTGATGTCTCCATCAATTGTCAACGAGATTTTTTCAGGAATCTCTTGCTCACGTAGTTGTTCCCATATGGAAATGGATTCTTGACTTATAGATGAAAAAGTGAAAAGAAAAGAAAAAACAGATAATGCGAAAGATGATTTCATGACTTAATTGTTGACCATACTAAGATAACTATTCTCAATATACCGTGTGTTAACCATTAAAAAAAAGTTGCTTAGATTCTCTAAGTAATCTATATAGAATGGATAGTTAAGGCCATCTGAGTTTTGGCTAAATGAAGCCGCTTTCAAAAGAGTGAATTTAAGTGTAACATATAATGTAACATTGTTTGTTATACCTTTGAATAATAGATAAAACACATATTGCATGAGTCTTCGTAATTTACTTTTAGTACCCATTGTGCTTTTTCCTATTTTTCTGATCTCCCAAGTTCAAGTCAATCATACCATTACGGCGCAAAATGCAGTTAATAATATACTTCTAGGTTCAGGTGTAACAGCAGAGAATATTACATTTAGTGGAGATCAAAACCAAATTGGTTCTTTTTCATCGAATGGAAGTAATATGCCAATAAGTGCAGGGGTGGTTATAGGGCAATGTCATTAAGTTAAGCATTAAACAACTGGAACACAGCTGCTAGTGGGTTTTCTTTTAGCTTTGAAAGTTTTGCTTCGTTCAAATTTCCTGCCATCCCTTATTGGGACAGACTCCTTACTAAGGATTAATACAATCTTTCGGATTAGATTTTCGATAGAATCTTTTCCAAAAAATAAGCGAACAAAACATTGCTTTAGCTTTGAAATTAAAGCTCTTTTATTGGCTTTATATTTATGTTTCTTTTTGCCGTTGGTTCTGTTAGACAACTTATCTATTAAAGGCTTGCATGCCATCATGGATAAATTGTAACTGATGATATTACCGTAAAATTCTTGTCTAATTGAATCCGATAGCTATCGGATTGGTTTCTTGCCGATAAAATTCTCTATTAGCAAAGCTTGTTTCATGTCTTTAAATTGCTCTTCAACGCCCCATCTTTTATGGTATAATTGTTTTAATTTCTGGACAGAGAATAGACTAGTGTTCAGCAGTGAGCTAACCAAATACTCGTGTTCATTCTTACCAAGTTGAATTTTCGTTATTCTAACTCTAATTTCACCGCTCTTAGTTTTGATGTTAGTAATTTCATCTTCACTTCCACTTTTGATAAAATCCATTACTTCTTTACAAGCATTTACCGATACACGAAAACAAAATTGGCAATTTGTACTGAAAACATCTGCTAAGAAATCTCTCCCAAAGTAACCTCTGTCAAACAAATACAAATTGTTTTTACCAAGCTTGCTAAAGCGTTGGATAGCCAATGATCTTTCATCTGTTTTATAGGCAGAGATACTTGCCTCAAGACAGATGTTATTAATCACATCAGAGGCAAAGCAGACTTGCGATTTTATCCATTTCCTATTGTCTGAGAGTACATTTTCACCAAATTCCTCAATGGTTTGTTTGTTTCTTGGTAAAGTAAAAACAGAACCATCAATAGCTACTAATCGTAGCCCGTGAAAAGTCTTGTAGCTAAAACTACTATAATAAAAATCACAAAGTTTAGTTGCCACCTCTTTAAAAGCATCAAACTTAATTTTGTCCCGTACTTGTGTGAAGGAAGATGAAGTAACAACTCTAACTTCTTCCGGAATTTCCAATAGTTTTGAGAAGAATAAATCGATCTCACTTTGAGCTCGTTTATTTAAATGATTACAAAGAAAAAGGAAGGTACTTTTAAAGCTCCAAACTCGATTCCTAGTAAAAGACCTCTTGTTATTTTTGTGTACCCTGATAAAAGAAGGGTTTTCGACTAGATTTATTACAAATTCAAATAGTTTGGCACGATTTTTCCGCTGACTTCTTAACGTTCATGATGTCTTGATTTTAAGTGTTTTACACTCCAAATATACGAAATATTAATCGAAAATACATTGTAATCTACTGATATTTACCTGATTACACCTTAACTTAATGACATTGGGTTATAGGGACGGGGAATGTTAATTTTGCTTCAAGTGCAAGTAACACCACTCCTGATTCACCTGGTCCTGGGGGAAATAATAATCAAAGTGGTGGTTTAGGTGGAGGAAATTTAGGAGTTGGAGATGTTGATTTGGCTATTATCGCTAATGTAGCGGTGCATGACGCGGCTGTCCTTGAGTTTGATTTTGAAGCCACTGGAGATGTTGTTGAATTCAGTTTTGTTTTTGCCTCTGAAGAATACCCTGAATACGTTTGCGGTGATGTCAACGATGCTTTCGGGTTTTTCTTAAGTGGTCCAGGCATTGATGGGGGAAGTGTCTTTCAGAACAATGCCATTAATCTGGCTACCGTTCCAAACACAACTCCTCCTGTCCCAGTTACTATCAACACGGTGAACCCAGGTGTGGTTGGAATAAATGGAACAAATCAAAATTGTTATGAAATCGACCCTAACTGGGAAGATTATAGCGCATACTATATAGCCAACGATACTCAATCAAATAGTTCAAGTGTTATTGAGTATGATGGGTTTACAGTGGTTCTTACGGCTAAGACAGAAGTTCAGTGCGGAGAGGTGTATCACATAAAAATGGCCATAGCTGATGGGAATGATACTAGTTTAGATTCGGCAGTTTTTTTGGAAGCAGGATCCTTTGCCAGCAGCTCTATTGAAACAAATTTGTTGCCAAGTTTGGGGTATGCAGTTAATGATTCAACTATTTATGAGGGTTGTGGTGATTCCGTATTAAGGTTTACTCGACCTGAAGGCACAGATGCTTCGACTACCATAACTATTGATGTATCCGGTTCCGCTCAAAATGGGCTGGATTATCATAATTTACCTAATGAAGTTACTTTCGAAGAAGATCAGAGTGAAGTGGAAATTGTTTTTCAAATTCCCGAAGATTTTCTCTCAGAAGACATTGAGAGTGTAGTATTGACTATTTCAGGTGAAACCTCTTGCAATTCCCAGAATTCAACCAATGAATTCGTGTTTTACATTTCAGATGTCGACCCATTAAACGTTCAGATAAACGATAAAGAAATTGAATGTGGAACACCGACGGTGTTGGATCCTGTAATTTCTGGTGGGATAGGAGAGTATAAGTTTCTTTGGGACAATGGCACTATAGATTCAAGCATTGAAGTGCTACCAAATTCGACAACCACTTATACGCTAATAGTATCTGACACTTGCAGTGTAGAATCCGTTACAGAAAGTATCATTGTAATTGTACCAGAGTATGAGGAAATAACCTTGAATATAGGAGATGACCTATGGATCAGCTGTGTAGAAGAACGACTTATCAGCCCGCAAGTGTTAGGTGGCAATCAGAACTACTTCTATAATTGGACATTTAATTCAGAGACTATTGCTACAAGTAATGAGTTATTTCAGTCCTTTAATGAATCCGGAGAGCTCACATTGGAGGTGACAGATGGCTGCGGAAATAGCGAAGTTGTCAGCATTCAAATTATTCTAACTTCAAAACCGATTGAAATAGATATTGAAAACCAATTCTTATGTCTACCAGGTACAGCCATTTTAAAACCAGAAGTTTCAGGAGGAGACGGAATTTTAAGTTATAACTGGATTCCTGGAGACCATGATGAGCTGATTTATAATGTGAGTCTTTTAACTACAACCTCTTATCAAATTACGGTATTAGATCAATGTGGAAATTTGGAAAGTGTGAGCATGCTTCTCAGTGTCCAGGATTTTCAAGTTGGAATAGGCCATTCATATGAAGATGAACAAACCATAGCATTGTATAATCAAGCCAACTTGCCTGCTGAACTGTTTTGGGATGTTAATTCCAGTTGGTTTTCCAATGAAGAAGCCCCAACATATCAATTTGATGATCCTTTTGAGAGTCATACAATTTCGCTGGTTGGAGAAACAAGTCTTGGGTGTAGGGATTCTGTTTCTGTAGATATTTATCCACCATTAATTTTCTACATCCCAAATTCATTTACATCTGATTACGATGGTAGAAATGATGTTTTCAGAGTTATAGGAACAGCTAGTTTAGATTATGAGATGTTGGTATTTGATAGGGATGGACATTTGGTCTTCAAATCCAAAGATATCAATGATGTATGGAATGGTTCCGTGTTAGGAGGGAATTACTTTGTCCAAGATGGAGTGTATAATCATAGGGTAACCGCCAAAGGATATAGAGGAGAAGTATTCCAGAAGAGTGGGCACATTAACGTGCTAAGGTAGAGTTGGTTGTTCTAAGTGTATGAATATAAGTGTTTAGGGTAATCTTCTTTTAGCCATAACGTTTTTTCAACCAGTCGTCGATACTTCCCCAATTATTTTGAGTGGATTGACAGATTTCACTAAATGATTGTTTGAACCTATCCATTGATTTAAGAAAAGCAAGTTCAGGATCATTTTCCACAAAACCAAGCACACTATACATTATGGAGGAAGAACCCCCGTGGTTTAATTTATCCATTGCACCAGATCCTGCCATTTCTTGAGGAACAGTTATAAGTTTTCTTAACGAGTATAATGATTGTTCACAATCAGATAAAATGTGATTCAAAGAAGAATGCTTTGATTTTTCTATTTCCTTGAATAATTCGATTGAAGTAGATACATCGCCATCAAATGCACTTTCAGGGTTTAATGAGGAGATGGTAAAATTATTGGGGTATGGGAGTTCCTTTTTGAGAAAAACATTTTCAGCAGAAAATTGAGCTCTAAGTGAAAGGATACATGCCATATTAAAGAGGTTAATAGCATTGAATCTATCATGGAAAGTTTTGATTCCATTCATCAGTTGAACGCTATACTTGACCGACTCATTAATACAATTCAAACTGTAATTCATGTAGTCAGGAGACTCATTTTGAATAGCCGTTTTTCTGAACTCTATTCCAAGAGAAGAGAATACATAGCTAAGTCTATATTCACACCAAAGTTTGATTTTATCACTTAAAATATCAGATTCTGAATTAGTAAGTTGATAAAGGTTTTCGTAAATATCGACACAGTCTAAAAACTTATTCGAATTAAAGTAATGATCTCCCTGTGCTAAACCAAAAGTGTAATCAACGAAGAGTGAGTAAAAATTAGATGAACCCAATTCTCTTAAGACTGAAGACTGATAAATGCTATCCTGTTCTAGAAAATCCTTAACTATTAAATCGATGGCTTTTGCTTTGGATAGGGCACCCTTCATTTCTGTAGCTAACAGATCAGATAATTTAGCATTTAGTTCTTCTTTGAGCTTTACTAAAATCTGAACAGTCTTATCGTTTGATTTACTCATATAATTGGATTTTTGGACAAAGAAGTTAATTAATGAATGCTAATGTAAGTCTTCAAAAGAAAATAGAATCATTCAGGGCTTCATTTTGTTGTGTTCTAAATTATGTACAAAAACTTAATTAGTGGTTGTAGAAAGCGCGTCAGCGACTGTGAAAAAACTTCCAGTGATTAGAATGAGGTCATTTTTATCAGCTTCCTCCTTTGCGGCTGAAAGAGCATTTTGAACAGATTCAAACTGAGAGTAAGAAAAGTTGAAAGGCTTAGAAAGATTGATCAAATTGTTGATTTTCATAGATCTTGGTACTGAAGACTCGCAGAAATAATAGTGTGCAGTGGGAGGCAAAAGTTTGAAAACTTCAGTGGCATCTTTGTCAGAAACCATACTCCAAACAATATGAAGTTGCCGATAAGATTCTTTTTTGACTTCATTTAGAAGTGTGATAATTCCACTGACATTATGTGCTCCGTCTGCGATGATTTTTGGTGCTTTCCCGAGCAGATCGTATCGACCTCTTAATCCAGTATTCTTCTTTACATTGGCTAGCCCGGCAGTGATGTGAGGAAGTTGAATGTGAAACTTTTTTTGGTTTTGAATAATGGAAACAGTGGCCAATACAGTATTTATATTCTCTTTTTGAAATTCACCCTTTAAATCTGAATTAAACTCCGTTTGCAGCTTCTTGCTTTCCGTTAATTCTGCATTTTTTTTTAGTGCTATTTCCTTTATGACTTTTAAAGCCTCTTTTTTCATTGCTCCAGTAACTGTTGGAATATTTTCTTTAATAATTCCGGCCTTTTCAGCAGCTATAAGTTCTATAGTGTTTCCTAAAAATTGTGTATGATCCAATCCAATATTTGTAATAACCGAAACTTCTGGCTGGATGATATTTGTACTGTCCAATCTTCCTCCAAGTCCAGTTTCTATAATTGCTATATCTACCTTTTCTGACCTAAAGAAATCAAAGGCCATTAGAACGGTCATTTCAAAGAAAGAAGGATGAATTTCAGCCCATTTTCTATGGAATGTTTCATAGAACTCGACAACTTTTTGCTCTGAGATTTCTACGCCGTTTATTTTAATTCGTTCTCTGAAGTCAATTAAATGAGGTGAGGTATAGAGTCCCACTTTATAGCCAGCTTCCATAAAGATGGAGGTGAGCATATGTGCAGTTGAACCTTTTCCGTTTGTTCCTGCAATATGAGTGCTTTTAAAAGACTTCTCAGGATGATCCGTAAGTTCGGCTAGAGCCCAGGTATTAGATAAATCAGCCTTATAAGCAGCTTTACCTTCTCGTTGATACATTGGAAGGCTCGTGAACATTTTGTTTAAGACTTCAGAGTATTCCAATTATTGTACTGTGAAAACGAAAGTAATGCTTCCTCGTTGCTGAATTTTGGAATTTTGATCGTTATTGAACGTGGCAGATTTAGCCATTTTGACTGCCAGATCCCAAAGGTCTCTTTCCGTAGTATTTGATTTGATTTGATCGACTGTGGCATTGATCACCTTCCCTCTTCGGTTCACATCTATTTTAATCACAACCCTTCCGTTTTTTTTAGGTTTCCCTTGAAACTTTGGTTCGCCAGTCATTCCTCTGCCTGACAAATTATAGGTGCCAGTTCCGTCTCCAAAAACGCCTTTTCCATCAATCTGTCCTGATTGAACGCCTACATTACCAGTTTGATTGTCGTTTCCATCACCCCCGCTATTCATTGCGCTTAATGCGTCTGACAGGGCATCAGAAGGTTTTTGCTCCACCGGTTTAGACTCTTGTGGTTGACTTTCAGTTTGTGTTGTTTGGGCTGGTTGTGTGCTTGTTGACGGCTCTTCAGTTACGTTATTTGATACTTCTGAGGTTTGATCAACGACCGCTTCTTCTGGAGTTTCAACTGCTTCAGAAGTAGTGCTTTTTGTGGGTGCACCTTCAGTATTTCCACTACCTGTATTGGAATATCCAAAATCCGCTAATGATAATTCAACTTCGGTCTCTGCAGGAGGAGGGTCAGGGAGGTCAAAACTTAAAAAGAGAAAGATGAGTAATAATATAACTGCATGAAGAACCAGAGCCAAAATGGCTGATCTTCTACTATCTTCTTTTTTTCCTGCGTAAATCATGGTTCTATTTTGCGTTTTTCGTCTGTACTACGATCTTCCATTCATTGATCTTAGCCATCCCTACTACACCAATAGTCGCGCCAGTTGGTGCCATTTCATCCGCTTTTAGCACGATTACTCGTTTATCAGGCTCTTTATCAGACAATAGTGCCTGTAGCTTCACTTCTAATTCTTCTCGTGCTATAGGTTCATTTCCTATGTAAAAATTACTTTCAGGATCTATGCCTACGGTTACGGAACTTGACTTTCCTGTACTACCTTGAGCTTTTGGTAGATTTACATTTAAGCCAGTGCTTACCTGTGTAGCTAATAGAATGAAGAAGATCAACATTAGAAACACGAGGTCTGTCATGGAAGACATTCCACCGTTAGCGTCTACAGTATTTCTTGATTTAAAATCCATCTAAAATTATTTTCCTGGTTCTTCAAGGATATCTAGGAATTCGATGCTTCCTGCTTCCATTTTATGAATCACTTTACTTACTCTAGCCACTAGTGAGTTGTATGCTACATAGGCAATAATACCAACAATCAAACCTGCAATGGTTGTAACCATGGCAAACTTCATCCCACCAGCTAAATCATCAATTTCCACCACTCCCTTAGTTTGCATGTTATAAAACACTTGAACCATACCAATTACAGTTCCCAAGAAACCAATCATAGGAGCTGCTCCTGCGATGGTGGCCTGTGCTGTCAGGTTTTTCTCGAGATTGTATATTTCAAGTTTTCCTACATTTTCAATGGCTGCAGTAATATCATTTAGTGGTTTTCCAATTCTTGAAATTCCTTTATCGAGCATTCGAGCTACAGGAGAATCTGTTGTAGAACATAAGTTTCTAGCGGATTCAAATTTTCCATCATGAATATAATCCTTGATTTTAGCCATAAAGTTTTTTTCTTCCTTAAGGGCTCTGGAAATAGCCATTGTTCTTTCGAAGAAGATATATACCGCCAGCACACTTAAAATAAGAAGTGGTCCCATAATGTACCAGCTGTCGATCATGACATCTATGATACCTTCAGTCTTAACAGTTTCTTCTGCCATCTCTGTAGCAGCATTTGTGGTTTCGTCTCCTACGGTAATACCGCCCGATTGTAGATAGAATAGGGGATTCATGCAGTTAATTTTTAAGTGCGTTCAATTCGTTCGTATAAAATAAACGGAAACATTTTCCGAATAAGCAGGTTTACATCTGATTTGACATCAGATAGTATGCTTAACGGTGAAAGTAGGCTGAAAATTATTCCACTCAATTTAGAACGGTTCGAATTTTCCATTTCGAACCGTTGATATCATTGAGGTAAGCTAATGCATTAAAGCTTTAGAGAAAAAGTATAACCCCCATAAGACCTAAACTTCCCAATACGATAGTATATGGAATAGCCATTACCACCATTTTGCCATAGCTCAAATTAATCAATGGAGCCAAAGAGGATGTGAGTAAAAACAGGAATGCAGCTTGACCATTTGGGGTGGCTACACTTGGTAAGTTGGTGCCTGTGTTAATAGCTATAGCTAGCTTTTCATATTGCAGAGGATCAATTGTTCCAGCATCGTATGCTGTTTTCACTTCATTAATATAGACCGTAGCCACGAAGACGTTATCAGATATCATGGAGAGCACTCCATTTGCAATGTAGAACATTGAGGGTTGTTGGTCCATAGGTAAATCTAGTGCCCATGCAATGATTGGAGAAAATAGATGTTGATCATGAATCATTGCTACGATTACAAAGAATACAATCAAGAGTCCAGTAAATGGTAGAGCTTCTTCAAAAGCATGTCCTAACTGATGCTCATTAGTTATCCCCATAAATGCAGTTTGGATAACTATGAGTCCTAGCCCAATGAATCCGACTGGAGCGACATGAAGTGCCAGTCCGACAATTAGAAGGATAGCTGAAATTCCTTGAACCCAAAGGCCATATTTTTGTCCTGCAGTTCTTTTTTTGTCTTCCTCTTCAGTATAATTCTCAATGATTCTTCTAGCTACCTGAGGAAGTTTGGCTCCAAATCCAAACCAACCAGTTAACTCAAGAATTACAGTTGTGATCAATCCACCAATTAATACGGGTATAGTTACAGGAGCCATTTTTTGGAAAAATTCAATAAAATCCCATCCCATTTTTTCCCCAATTAAGAGGTTTTGAGGTTCACCAACTAACGTACAAACACCACCCAAGGCAGTCCCGACGACACCATGCATAATCAGACTTCTTAAAAAACTTTTAAATTCTTCTAAAGTTTCACCACTGAGCTGGTTTCGGTCAAGTTCTCCTGATTCGTCGAGGTCAGAATCACTAGAATGAATTTTATGATAGACTCCATAAAACCCAACAGCTACACTAATCAAAACTGCTGTAACCGTCAATGCATCTAGAAATGCTGAAAGGACAGCTGATAAAAAAACGAACAGCAAGGAAAGCACAACTTTAGATTTAATCTTGGTAAACACCTTACTGAAGATAAACATCAATAAGGGCTTCATAAAGTATATACCGGCTACCATAAATACTAGAAGTAAGACTACTTCCAAATTAGCAGAAACCTCGTGATAGGCATTGTGTGGAGTCGTCAATGAAAGAGCTAATATTTCAATGGCAAGTAAACCTCCACTTTGAAGAGGGTAGCATTTAAGAGCCATTGCCAATGTGAAGATAAACTCTGCAATGAAAAGCCATGACGTGACAGTTTCACCTAGCGTGTAATAGGAGACCACATTGAATACAAGAAAGAATATCATCAATTGCTTGTACCATTTTGGACTGTTGCCTAAGAAGTATTTGAACATTTTACGAAGTCTTTAAGTGTCTTATAAAAGCTTTTTTAGTGCGATTTCAAACCCAGTAGCACAGATGTTTTTCTTACTAGGATTTAAGTTGTGAATGTTTTGGATGGCCTCTCTAATGATACTTGAAGTATCAGAGAAAATACCTTCATCAGACATGTCTACATCTCCTTTGCTCATCAGGTATCCGAAAACTCTGGCCATTCCACAGTTGGCTACAAAATCGGGAATCACACTAATATTTTCATCAACAAACTCCATGATAGGTCCAAAGAATATTTCTTGATCAGCAAAAGGAACATTCGCCCCACAAGAAACTACTTCAATTCCTGTTTTAATCATACGATCAATCTCTTCTCTTTTTACTAGACGTGATGCAGCACATGGGAGGAAAATTTCTGCATCTAAATCCCAAATTTGACTATATACTTCGTCAAAAGAAAGCAAATTATCTGCTTTTAACGCATTGCCATCTTTGTTTAAGAATAGAGTTCTGACTTCCTCAAAAGTCATTCCATCAGCATTGATTAATCCACCGACACGGTCAATTATACCTACGATTTTAGCACCCATTTGAGCACAGTAATAAGCTGCTGCAGAACCTACATTTCCCCACCCTTGAACGATGACTCTCTTTCCTTCGATATTTCCTCCATAGATGTCATAGTAATGCTTCACAGATTCAGCTACACCATACCCAGTAATCATATCAGCTACTTTGTACTTTCTGTCTATAGCTGGAGAATATTTGGCATCTTCAATGACCTTCACAACTCCCATTCGCAGATTACCAACTCTTTTTACCTTTTGAGCTTCGTTTGGTTGAAAGTGGCCATTGAAAACTCCTTCTTGAGGATGCCACACTCCATTATTTTCTGTCATAGGAATTACTTCATGTATCTCATCTACATTTAAATCCCCACCAGTTCCATAGTAGTGCTTAAGAAGCGGAGTAACCACGGCATACCATCTTTCAAGAACTTCTTTTTTCTTCGGATCTCTTGGGTCGAAGTTTATACCAGACTTTGCACCACCTATTTGAGGTCCTGAAACAGTGAACTTTACTTCCATGGTTTTAGCCAAAGAAGTCACTTCATGCATATCCAGACCAGCTCTCATTCTAGTTCCACCGCCAGCAGCACCACCACGTAAACTGTTGATTACTACCCATCCTTCTGCGGATGTGTGAGGGTCTTTCCAATTGAAGACCACTTCTGGTTGTTTGTCTTCGTATTTTTTTAAAAGTTCTTTCATCAATCTTTTTATTCGGGTGGCAAAAATAGAAATAAAGAGAGGTCGCTCGCTCGATTTCTTCATTGCATTCAGGTTAATTATTTCATGCTCTAAAAGGGGTGTAGATACAGCCACCAATATGACTTTGACTTGAGCCAGTAACCGATTTCAGAACATTTACTTCTTTTCTTACATGTAAAGCTCCCAAGAATGCAAAAATTAAGGCTTCTTTAAACTCGATTAATTCTGTATTTGGAATGTAAATTTTAGAAACCGAAAGCTCAGAAATTCGCTGAACTAAGAAATGGTTTTTGGCTCCACCACCAGTCATGAGGATAGTTCCTGGTTCTGATGTTTGACGTGCTATTTGTATCGCAATGTGCTCACATGTGGTGGCCATGACGTTAGCCGTTTTTTCTGCTCGTAGAGAATTTTCCAGTAAAGGTTTGAGTTCTGAGTCAAACCATTCTTTCCCAATACTTTTAGGGGGTAATTGATCATGAAATTCAATTCGATTTAGTTGTTCCAAGAGAGAGGGAATTACTTTCCCCGATCCAGCAATTTCACCATCAAGATCAAATAGTTTACCGTTTTTTTGAGCAAGAAAATTCAGAGCCATGTTGGCAATGCAGATATCAAAAGCCACAATTTCTTCTCCACCCTTCGCTGAAATATTAGCTATTCCGCCAAGATTCAAACAGTATTTGTATTTTGGGAAGAGATGTAAGTCTCCAACAGGAACTAGGGGAGCTCCTTGGCCGTCGAGATGAACGTCAACCGTTCTGAAATCACCAATCACTGGAGTTTTTGTCAAAGCAGCAATTGCAGAAGGGTGCCCTATTTGTGTGGTGAAATGTTTTTCTGGTTGATGAAAAACGGTATGTCCATGAGAAGAAATATAATTTGCTTGAAAGCCACTTTCATTGATAAACTTGCTCACCTGGATTCCAAAAAATCTTCCTAATTCGTGATCTGTTCTTGCGTACTCGAATGCGCTTGCGGCATCAAGGTGTTGCAATGCTTTAATTAGTTTTTCTGAGTAGGAGATCGTTTGAGCAAATTCAATTTTATAATGCCAATGTGAATCCTTTTGAAAGGCGCAAGCAGCAATGTCCAGCCCATCTAAAGATGTTCCTGACATCAAACCAATTATTTTGAGCTCCTCCATACGTTTGAAATGTGACAATTTAACACTTAAATTTGCACGCCTTTTAGCGCAAGCAAGGACTTGTTTTTAGTCAAAAGTTAATATCCCAGAACCAAAATAAATCAGTATCAAATGAATTTAGATTTAACCGAAGAACAATTAGCTGTTAGAGATGCCGCTAGAGATTTTGCGAAGAGCGAGTTACTCCCAGGAGTAATAGACAGAGATGAAACTCAGACGTTTCCTGTAGAGCAGATCAAGAAGCTAGGAGAGCTTGGTTTTATGGGAATGATGGTTGATCCTAAATATGGTGGAAGTGGAATGGATACTGTGTCTTATGTGCTAGCGATGGAGGAATTATCTAAAGTGGATGCTTCTACAAGTGTATGTGTCTCAGTAAATAATTCGCTCGTTTGCTGGGGATTAGAAAAGTTCGGATCAGAAGAACAAAAGCAAAAATATCTTGTAGAATTAGCATCAGGTCAAAAAATTGGAGCTTTCTGTCTTTCTGAACCAGAAGCTGGAAGTGATGCTACTTCGCAAAGAACCACAGCTATCGATAAAGGGGATCATTACCTATTGAATGGAACAAAAAACTGGATTACAAACGGTAATTCTGCTTCATACTACATTGTAATAGCGCAAACTGATGTTGAAAAGGGACATAAGGGAATAAATGCCTTTATAGTAGAAAAAGAGTGGGAAGGCTTTATGGTGGGAGCGAAAGAGAATAAACTTGGAATTAGAGGAAGTGATACACATACATTGATGTTCCAAGATGTAAAGGTTCCCAAGGAGAATAGGATTGGAGAAGATGGATTTGGTTTTAAGTTTGCGATGAAAGTTCTTTCAGGGGGAAGAATTGGAATTGCTTCACAGGCGCTGGGAATAGCAAGTGGTGCATATGAATTGGCGTTGGCTTATTCTCAAGAAAGAAAAGCCTTTGGAAAAGAAATTAGCAAGCATCAGGCAATTGCTTTTAAACTCGCAGATATGGCTACTGATATTGAAGCAGCTCGATTGCTGTGTTTGAAAGCAGCTTGTCAAAAAGATGCTGGAGAGAATTTTGATCAAGCTTCTGCAATGGCTAAATTATTTGCTTCTACAGCGGCCATGAAACATACAATAGAAGCAGTTCAAATACATGGAGGATATGGTTTTGTGAAAGAATATCATGTGGAAAGACTGATGAGGGATGCTAAGATTACTCAGATTTATGAAGGAACATCTGAAGTACAAAAAATTGTTATTTCTAGAAACGTATTGAGGAACTAATATGAAATATGTACTCCCAATTTTAGCCATTATCATAGCGCTAGGCTCTATGATGTATATGAACTTCAAACTTTCTTCTCAGCAAGATGCTTTCAGCGAGATGTTATCCAAGAGGAATAGAATGGTAACGCAACAAGCCATAGAGGAAGAACCAGAACTGGCAGAATATATGAGAGCGTTGCAATGGAATATGAACAAACTGTATTTTGCTGGGACTGCCACTAATCAAAAACTGATCGATTTTTATGTGCGTGAGATAGAAGAGGTAGTAGAGGGAGTAGCTCATGCTGGAATAATGGATGATGGAATTCCCGTGAGTAAGCACATGAAAACTTATGGAGTACAGGGAATTGAGCAGTTTGAGATAGAAATGAAAAGTGAGTTTGAGTCGGCGTACAGTAACTTGATGAATACGTGTAATTCGTGTCATTTGGCCACAGAGCATGGTTTTATTCAGATCAAAGCTCCTGAGTATCCAGTTAGCGATAACCAAGTGTTTTGAAACACGTTGGATTTAGAATAAAGACATTTCTCAATTATAGAATGAGGGCCGTAAATCAGCACGGTCTTCATAGCCCTTTTTTATTTGACTTTTATAATGCGTGCTTTAAACCAAGCTTTAAGCATCCGTTTAATGACATCCAAGAGCTTCGAAACAGGTTAAGTAAAAATGATGGAGTTGTTTCCGTTACTGATTTTGGCGCAGGTTCATTGGTAAACTCAGAGAAAAAAAGAGAGGTAAGTGAAATGTATCGTTCTGCTTCTATTTCTAAAAAGCAGGGAGAACTACTGCATAGAGTTGCCGCTTATTTTAAATCAGAGACCATTTTTGAATTGGGGACCCACTTAGGGTTATCTAGTGCATATTTAGCATGGAATGACAGTGTGAACGTTCAAACCCTTGAGGGTTGTCCGCAAACTGCCACTCTAGCTGTTAAAAATCACGGAGAGCTCAATTTAGAAAATGTGGAGATAACTATTGGAGAGTTTCAAAAGACGCTAACGTCTAAATTGAGCGAGCTATCTATCATAGATTTAGCATACATTGATGGAAATCATAGTTACCTAGGAACCCTTAATAATTATCAGAGTATTGCTTCAAAATGCAATGAAAACTCTGTAATTATCTTCGATGACATCAATTGGTCTCCTGAGATGAAAAAAGCTTGGACAGAAGTGATTCTGAAGCCTGAAGTTTCTTTAAGCGTTAACTGCTATAAATTTGGTATGGTCTTCTTTAGAGAAGGAGTTAAGAAACAGGACTTTTATTTTAGGTTTTAAGCAGCTACAGTTTTTAATACTTTTTTAAGCTGATGATTAATATGATCAATCATATCTGGATCAAATGAGGAATAGAAGTGGTTCATTCGAACGGATTTGTGTATCCTACCTGTATAGCTTGGAGAGAAGAAAAAAGTGGTGATATGTGAGGCCAGCAAACCTAGTCCTACTTTGATGTCATTAAAATCATGATTTTCAGGACAATTTTCACAAAAGTATTCATCGACTATGATCATACTGGGAGTGTGTTTTAAATGCCCAAGTAATGACTTACCGCTTTTAAAGAAAAGCATGCGTGTGTCCTCTGAAATTTCAATATGACTGGACCAAAAGTCCGCTCCCAAATCATTGTATCCTAAAATGTAAATAGTATCCATAAACTCTAGTTAGTGAACTAAATTGAACGTGACATTCTGAAAAGAGTTTGTAGGACAGTGTCCTATTTACTGAAATTGAAATATGTAACTTTGGACCTCAATTTTATTTATGGAAAGAAAGGTAGGTTTAATCATTTTAGATGGCTGGGGGCACGGAGAAAAATCCGATTCAAACGCTATATATCAAGCATACACTCCATTTGTTGATAGCCTTTATACAACAGTTCCGAATGCAGAATTGAGAACCGACGGAGAATATGTAGGACTTCCTGTCGGACAAATGGGGAATAGTGAAGTTGGCCATATGAATATAGGAGCGGGAAGAGTGGTTTATCAAGATTTGGCTAAGATTAATAAGAGTATTTCTTCAGGAGAATTTTACGAGCAGGAATGCTTAAAGAAGGCATTTAACTACGCCTCCCTAAATAAGAAACCGATTCACCTTCTTGGGCTGGTGTCAAATGGAGGAGTGCACAGCTCTTTAGAGCATATAAAGGCGCTCTGCACCATGTCAGCAAAAGAGGAATTTGAAAATCTATATATACATGCTTTTACAGATGGAAGAGACACTGATCCAGATTCAGGAATTAAATTTTTAGCAGATTTAGAAGATCATTGTGCTACCACTAAAGGAAAGATTGTGAGTGTCATAGGAAGGTATTACGCAATGGACAGAGATAAACGCTGGGAGCGGGTGAAGAAAGCCTATGATTTGTTGATTCATGGGACAGGCGAGAAGTTTTCAGATACAGGTGAGTGCTTGAAGAAGAACTATGAGAATGGAATTACTGATGAATTTGTAGAACCCGCAGTGATTGGTCAGAGAGAAAGTAGGATTCAAGATGGAGATGTGGTTATTTGTTTCAATTTTAGAACAGATAGATGCAGAGAAATCACTCAAGCTCTAACTCAACAGGAATTTTCTGAATACAATATGAAGCCACTCAAGCTTCATTATATAACGATGACAAAATATGATCGAACGTATCAAGGAGTAGAAGTGGTTTTTGAAAAGGATAATTTAGAAAACACATTGGGTGAGGTATTATCCAAGTCAGATTTAACCCAAGTACGAATTGCTGAAACGGAGAAGTATCCGCATGTGACATTCTTCTTTTCTGGAGGAAGAGAGAAAGAATTCAAAGGAGAAAAGCGCTTGATGGCGCCATCACCGAAGGTTTCAACGTATGATTTGTTACCAGAAATGAGTGCCGTAGAAGTAGCAGATAAGATTATCCAAGAAATAGCTGATAATGCCCCCAGTTATTTTTGTTTAAACTTTGCCAATCCCGATATGGTTGGTCATACTGGAGTGTTCGAAGCAATTAAGAAAGCATGCGAAGTCACGGATGAAAATGCCAAAAGAGTGTGTGAGGAAGCCCTAAAAAACGGCTATCAATTATTAATAATCGCCGACCATGGAAATGCAGAAAAAACAAAAAATGAAGATGGTTCAGTGCATACTGCACACACCACGAATCCTGTACCCGTTTTTCTTTTAGGATCTAAGCATAGCGAGATATCAAACGGGAAATTGGCAGATGTAGCTCCTACTATTCTTGAACTACTGAAAGTTGACCAGCCAAGAGAGATGACGGGAAATTCATTGATAAAAAAATAGGCTCCCAATGGGAACCTATTTTAATTCTAATGAACTTGTTTAAGGTTGAAATGAAATTTTAGAGTGTAATCTATTGGTTTTACTGACAAAGCTCCATTTTTTCTGCATAGCTTTATTGTTACGGAGAAAAAATTAGCTGAAGTTCAGTGAGACAAGGAGGTTGCACACTGATTTTTAGTTCGACTTTAAACAGGTTCAATATGTCGTTTGGTTCTTACTTTCTAAGAAGTGTAATCGAACCATTGATATTTTTACCGTCAGATCTATTCAATATATAGAAATAGGTGCCGTCTTTTAGATCGTTTCCCGAAGTACCCGATTTTCCAGTCCATGTATTTCTATAGTCATTATCCTCATAAACAATAGTTCCCCATCGATTAAAAACAGTCAACTTTGATTCAGGAAAACTAGATATCCCGTCGATATAAAAACGCTCATTCAATCCACTTCCTCCTATAGAGCTTCCTGTCGCTCCATCAGAATCTGGAGAAAATACGTTAGGTATAAAGGTGTCGCAAACCTCTATCTCTATACCCAAAATCGTTGGAGAAACAGCAGTGCATTCGTCAGAAATAACTATTTGGTAAAAACCAGGAATAAGACCAGTATAAGTTCCTAGCGAAGTGATGCTTAGTGTATCCGGTGTTTCTGAGGTATTGAAGAAATAGACACCTGTACCTCCGATAATATTTGTAATTGTGAAAGGGTCTTGTACACAAAGAAGAGAATCATAAATCAGGTCGATATCGTCTAATACAGCAACATCAACAGGAACTTGGGCATCTTGACTTGAACAACCATCCGCTACAGTTACGGTTACGAATCCAGTAGACGTAGGATTGACAGTGGCATTCGAGCTTGTACTGCTGCTACCCTGCCATTCATAAGTATAATCAGGGTCAGGAAAGCCACCTGTAACGGCTACACTCACATCGATAGGGTCTCCAGGGCATCCACTTACACCACCAGTAGGTACAATGTCCAATCCAGGCCAATCTACCACAACCTCGATATCTATGTTTTGAAATTCACATTGATCATTTACTGAAACAGTAAAAGTTTGAGTCTCTAAGGGGTTTACAGTTACAGTACTATTTTGTGAAAAAGGATCAAACCAGAAAAAAGTATATCCTGGGCTACCACCTTCCACAGTAACACCAATTTCAATATCACCTCCTGGGCAGTCACTAGTCCCTGTAATAGGAGTAATGACTAGATCAGGCCATTCCTGAACGACAACATCAGCTGACGTCTGCACAGGAACACCACAGATATCAGTGGCTGTAACGTTATATGTGGTGGCTTCAGTTGGAGAGACGGTTAGGGTTGTGGAGGTGGATGCGTCAGGGTCATCCCATAAATAAGTGAACCCACCAAATCCAGTAGTTTGAGGGAAGAGCGTAACAAAGCTCCCCGGACAGATGATGGTGTCATTTTCCATGGAAACTGTTGGAACCACAGGGTCGGCGACATAAAGCACGGTTTCGACTGTATCGAGGTTCATACAAGAATTAATGTATTCATAACGGATAATAATACTTTCAAAAGGCTCTGCTATTCCATCATCAATAGCGTCAAAAGGAATGGATGCTTCTGTCTGACCAACAGTGAAGATGACACTATCAGGAATTAGTGTATAATCAACTCCATTTTCAGCTATACCGTTGATCTCAAATCTAATAGTGTCGGCCATGGTAGAATCAGGGCGAATAAACTGAAATGCAGCATTATTACAACCCTCAACAACTACCGAATCTCCTGCAAACACTAAACCACCAGAAATGGCAGCAGTACCGATTACAGAAATGGCATTGGAGTCAAAAGATCCTGCCTGTAGAAAAACGGCAGAATCGTAAACAGTATCGCCATCTCCACCATCCGCAATGGCCATTTTGATGTGGTAAGTTTCTCCACAATCAACTTCAGATGTAGCAGTTAAAACAACGGTAAAGCCATCGTATTCAATGACATTTGGATCAGTAGATATATCATGATTGGCAATGTAATAGACGCTATAGTCCTGCCAGTTAGGGTCGATTAGGTCACAAGGACCGTTGTCTCCTGTGGCTGAGACACCATTGTTAAGTGAGTTAATAGTTACAGGAGTATCTGTGCCAGGTATTAATGCCAAATTCACTGCATCATTAACGAATCCTTGACCTCCTACAATCCCAGGACCACTTAAGAAAAATCCAAAAGCATCGTTTACATCACTACAGACAAAATCAGGATACTCTTCAGAGGCAAAAACAAAATTAAATGAGACAGTATCTCCTGTTGCTACAAAATCGAACTCCAATATAGCAGCATCATTCATATCCAAACCTGAAATTAGTTCTAAATCAGAATCTCCAGCCGTATGATTTCCGCCACCCAGACTTCCGCCTCCACCACTATTTCCTCCTGAGCCAGGAGCGTTGGGGTCTAGCCCAGCGGGATCAGGAGAAGACGCGAAATTTACGTTTCCTGTCCCCATGATAACTCCGGAATTAATCGGCATGTTACTTCCATTTGAGAGAAACGAACCAATTTGATTGGTGTCACCACTAAAAGTGATGTTCAAAGCCTCTACACCCGATCCCAAAAGGATGTTGTTTACGGCGTTTTGGGCAGAAACAGTAGGGTCTACCACAATTTGAGCAGATATGCTCTGGAATAGCAATAGCGTAAGAAATAAAGATGAAATTCTAATCATTTGATTTTGATGTTTTATAGTGTCATGCTTATGACGCCTAAAGTAAATGAAAAGTTGCCTGACAAAATGATGAAAATTGCTAGTTATATGCTGCTCTCTGTTGGTTTCCACCATTTAACATTCTTAAGCCTATAAAATTATATTTGTCAAGTCGTTTCAATATACTTTTGAAATATGAGTGAATTGATTAATGTTGTTGACCTTTATAAGATTTATAGAGTAGGTAGTCAAGAAGTTCGAGCGCTAAATGGTTTTTCAATGAATGTTAGTTCAAATGAATATGTCGCTCTTATGGGACCTTCCGGTTCAGGGAAATCGACCTTAATGAATATTTTGGGGTGTTTGGATAGTCCTACTTCTGGTAAATTTTACTTAAATGGACCTGACGTAAGTACGATGATAGATGATGAGTTGGCCGAAATTAGAAATAAGGAAATTGGATTTATCTTCCAGACATTCAATCTATTGCCTAGGTACACGGCACTTGAAAATGTAACGCTGCCCTTAATCTATAACGGAACTAGTAAGGCGGAGCGAATAATTCGAGGGCAAGAAGTATTAAAACAAGTCGGCCTTGGAGACCGAATGAATCATAGGCCAAACGAGCTAAGTGGAGGCCAACGACAACGAGTGGCAGTGGCTAGAGCATTGGTTAACAAGCCATCAATTATTCTTGCTGATGAGCCGACTGGAAATTTGGATTCGAAAACATCTTATGAAATCATGAAGTTATTCGAAGAAATTCATAACGCTGGAAATACGATTATTTTGGTGACGCATGAAGAAGATATCGCATCATACGCACATCGAATTGTTAGGCTGCGAGATGGGAAGCTGGAAAGTGATGTCGAGAATAAATAGTGAAATACTTTCCTCGCACACGCTTCTATTTTATTTCTTTGCAGCGCAAATTTTTTAGCACAATATCATGATAGGATATAAGCACAGAATTAAGGAGTTCGTTACTACCGAACATATTGGAAAGCAAGTAGAAGTTTATGGATGGATAAGGACATTTAGAAACAATCAGTTTCTAAGTATCAATGATGGCTCTACTCTGCAAAATCTTCAGATAGTGGTCATGTCAGATGACTATTCTGATGATATTTTGAAAAAACTAAACACAGGAGCCTCTGTACGAGCAAAAGGAGTATTAAAAGAATCTCAAGGAAAGGGGCAGGTGACAGAACTTTTGGCTGAAGAATTAGAGGTGCTTGGTGAGGCCAATCCAGAGAAGTTTCCTATTCAAATGAAACGTCACACGATGGAGTTTCTAAGAGAAAAGGCGCATTTGAGGTTTAGGACAAATACGTTTGCTGCAGTATTTAGAATAAGACACACATTGGCTTATGCCATACATAAATACTTCAATGATAGAGGTTTTTTCTACTTACATACCCCTATCATCACAGGTTCTGATGCAGAGGGAGCGGGTGAAATGTTCAGAGTTACAAATCTAGATGTGAATGATATTCCTAAGACGGAAGATGGAAATGTGGATGTCTCAAAAGATTTCTTTGGAAAGGAAACAAATCTAACTGTCAGCGGACAACTTGAGGCAGAGTTGGGGGCAATGGCATTAGGGAACGTATACACTTTTGGCCCAACGTTTAGAGCAGAGAATTCAAACACATCAAGGCATTTAGCAGAGTTTTGGATGATAGAACCAGAAATGGCTTTTGCTGACATTGATGACAACATGAATTTGGCAGAAGACTTTTTAAAATACTGTATTAATTATACTCTGGAAAATTGTGCAACGGACCTTGAGTTTTTAAAACAAAAGGAATTAAACGATGAGAAGTCAAAGCCTCAGGCTGAAAGAAATGAAATGAATCTGCTGGAGCGACTTCAGTTCATAACTTCAAATGCTTTTGAAAGAATTACCTATACTGAAGCGATTGATGTTTTAATGAATTCCAAGCCATATAAGAAGAAGAAGTTCAAATTCCCTGTGGAGTGGGGAGTTGATTTGTCTAGTGAACATGAAAGGTATTTGGTGGAAAAGCATTATAAAAAACCAGTAATTATCAAAGATTATCCTGCAGAGATCAAGGCATTTTATATGCGACAAAATGATGATGGAAAAACAGTAGCAGCGATGGATGTACTGGCTCCTGGAATTGGCGAGATCATTGGCGGAAGTCAGCGGGAGGAACGATTGGAGGTGCTCAAAAAGAAATGTGCTGATTTTGATATTCCTGAGGAGCATGTATGGTGGTATTTGGAAACAAGAGAATTTGGTTCAGCGAAACATTGCGGTTTTGGTCTGGGATTTGAGAGACTAGTCATGTTTGTGACTGGAATGACAAATATTAGAGATGTGATTCCTTTCCCTAGAACACCGCAAAATGCAGAGTTTTAATAGTATATTTCGATCATGCTAAGACAGAGTCTACAACATAAATTACTTCAGAAGTTATCTCCACAGCAGATTCAGTTAATGAAGCTGCTTCAGGTACCGACTATAGCCTTGGAACAAAGAATTAAAGAGGAACTGGAGGAAAACCCTGCTTTAGATGAAGGTAAAGACGATCTGGAAGATGAATTTCAGGAAAATGAAGAAGTAGATGATTCTACAGCTGATGACGATTTTGATATTTCCGATTACCTGCAAGACGATGATACTCCAGATTATAAATTAAGTATAAGTAATCAAGGAGCAGATACTGAGGATACAGATATACCAATAGGAAGTGGTGTTACGTTTAGAGACTTACTGATTACTCAGTTAGGATTAAAAAAGATCTCCGACAAGCAGAAAGAGTTGGCTGAGCAATTAATAGGGAATTTTGATGACTCAGGATACCTGAGAAGAGAATTGTCAGCGATTGTAAACGATCTGGCTTTTTCTCAAAATATAATGACTTCACAAGCAGAGTTAGAAGAAGTCTTAGAAGTGATTCAAACATTTGACCCCCCAGGAATTGGAGCCAGAGATTTAAGAGAATGCTTATTGATTCAACTAGAAAGATTGCAACGAAATAGCCTTGAGCTAAAAGTGGCTGAAGAAGTCCTTGAAAATTATTTCGATGAATTCACGAAGAAGCATTACGATAAAATCTTAAAACGAATGGAGATTTCTGACGAGCTTCTTAAAGATGCTATTGAAGAAATCGTTAAGTTGAATCCTAAACCCGGAAATACGTCTAAAGAAACTGCTAAATCAATTGCTGCGGTTGTTCCTGATTTTATGCTTAGCACAGATGATGATGAATTAAAAATTCATTTGAACCAAAGAAATGCGCCTGACTTAAAAGTAAGCAGACAGTATTCTGAAATGCTCAAGGGCTATTCAGAAAGTAGAGATAAATCTGATAAAAAACAAAAGGAGGCGATTCAATTTGTAAAACAGAAAATTGACTCAGCCAAGTGGTTTATTGATGCTATAAAGCAGAGACAGCAGACCCTTCTTTTCACTATGACGGCCATAGCAAATTTTCAGAAAGAGTATTTTTTGACCGGAGACGAGACGAAACTTCGTCCTATGATTTTAAAGGATATAGCAGAAATTGTAGGGATGGATATAAGTACTGTGAGTCGTGTGGCTAATAGTAAGTATGTTCAGACGCCTTATGGAACTTTTTTACTGAAATCATTTTTCTCAGAATCGCTAAGTACGGATTCCGGGGAGGAGGTTTCAACTAGAGAGGTGAAAAAGATACTTCAGGAGGCAGTGGATGAAGAAGACAAAAAGAAACCTTTAACAGATGAAAAGCTCTGTCAAGTGCTTAAAGACAAAGGGTACAATATCGCTAGAAGAACCGTGGCTAAATACAGAGAACAACTGAATATTTCTGTAGCCAGACTAAGAAAAGAACTTTAAATGCGGGACTTTTTTAGGGGGGTAGCTGTAGTGTTTCACCCTTTGTTTATGCCCGTTTATGGAGCGTTGATAGCAATGTATTCTGTGGCTTATATCTATTTTGCTATTGACCCGAGAATAAAGACTTTTTTGCTCATTCTACTGGCGGTAAATGTTGTCGCTCCCGCAATCAGTCTCGGAACAATGATTTCAAGAAGAATCGTGTCTGATGTTCAAGTGAGCGATACTAAACAGCGATACATTCCATTTCTACTGATGCTTTTTTATTACGGTGCTTCGTATCTTCTTTTAAGAATGAAGTTAGGCTTAGGATATCTCCCGAATGAGATTTACAGTATGTTTTTGGGAGTAATAGGTTCACTAATCGCATTACTAGTGATAAGTCTTAGATTTAAAATAAGCGTTCACGCGCTCGGGGTTGCCGGGGTTTTAGGTTCTATTTCTGCGATGGCTCATAAGTATCAGTTTTATCAGCCTTACAATGAATTCTTTTGGATAAGCCTTTTGTCTGTTGTTCTGGGACTAGTAGGAGCCTCTAGAATTTTTACTGGAAACCACACGCTAAAAGAGATCTTCTGGGGGAGTATTTTAGGTTTTTTGGTGAATTACCTTGTTGTGTTTAAGGAAGTGGTTATTTGAGCGTTTTTAGCCCTTCTTGCCATCTCCACGCATCCCTTAACGCATCTTCTAAACTATGCGTTGTTTCCCAATCGAATAATCTTTTTGCTTTAGAAGGATCAGCACACAAAGCGGATACATCTCCAACTCTTCGTTCTCCTATTTCATAATTCAGTTCTAGTCCAGATACCTTTTCAAAGGTATTGACTACAGAAAGTACGGAGTCACCTTTACCCGAACCTAGGTTGACTGCCTCCAGGCTATATTTTTCATTTTGAAGCCATTGAAGAGCAGAAACATGCGCCTTAGCTACATCCACCACATGAATATAATCTCGTACACAGGTGCCGTCTGGTGTGTCATAATCGCTACCGAAAATGATCAGTTTTTCTCTAATCCCTGCTGCTGTTTGAGTGATATACGGAACCAAATTGTTTGGTGGACCCAAAGGGAGCTCACCTAAAAGTCCAGATTCATGTGCACCTATTGGGTTAAAATAGCGCAACATTACAGTGTTAAGGGATGAATCTTTTTCAGCATGAACATCAGTGATAGCAGCTTCGCAATAGACTTTTGTTCGTCCATAGGGAGAAGTCGGAGGGTTTTTTGGCGATTCTTCAGACACTTGGGAGCCTTCAGGATCACCATAAACGGTACAACTAGAAGAAAAAACAAGATCGTCTACCTGATGCTTTTTCATGCATTCAAGTATAACATTCATAGAATTTACATTGTTTTTATGATACTTGAGGGCATGTAATACGGATTCTCCAACGGCTTTGAATGCCGCAAAATGGATCACACCATGAATCTCCTCTTCCTCGAAGATTTTATCCATATCACTGAACACCGTACAGTCTGTTTCATATAAGCGAAGATTTGTGTAATTAGTTAATTGCTTAATGTTCTTTAGCACAAATCGTTCAGAATTTGAAAAGTTGTCTACAATAATGGGATTGAACCCATTAGATATTAGTTCCACTACCGTATGTGACCCAATGAATCCTGCTCCACCTGTTACTAAAATGTTTTTCATACCTTTAAAAAGTCTGCTACGAAAGTACAAATACAACCACTAACCGATAGAGTTATTTGTTAGGTGAAAGTGTAACCAATTATTGGAAATAGCTGTATAAGGACGAGTAACATTAACCAACCTACTTAACATGGAAGAATTCGACTCTAATGCTTCTTTTGATTTATCATACTTAAATCAGGTCTTTCAAGGAAACAAACAGATGATCAATCAGATCATTAGCATGTTCATAAGACAAGTCCCAGAATATATAGAAGAAATGAAGGAGTGTGTGGTGAGATGTGATTTCGATGCACTTCATTCACTAGCTCATAAAGCTAAATCCAGCATAGCCATGCTAGGATTAAAAAACATTGAGGAAACTGTATTGGAAATCGAATCCCTTTCTAGGAACCGTGTTCATCAAGAACGTCTTCCTGGATTAGTGGATAAGGCATTAGCAGATTGCAGAGGAGTCTCTAAACAATTAGAGAATGTATTGAAAGAATAATCATAAACCTAAACATAATAACAAATTAATCTTAAACCCATTGATGAATTCTTCAATGGGTTTTTTTGTATTTGGTAATGCGCTAACTTTCCAATTTTTAAGTGTCCTTATCAAATCAATGAAGAAAGAAGAATTAATTTTTCCCCACTCAAAGCAACTGGAAATTCTTAAAGGTGATAGGCGTTATGCCAACATCATCAGTGCAGCGGTAAAGAATAATGGTATCCAAATTATAGATGAGTCAGAAAGGCAGTTGCTGATTTCCCAATACGACGAGTTTTCGGGAAGTGTAACGAAATTTGTACCTGCATCAGGAGCCGCCAGCAGAATGTTCAAGCACATCCATCATTTGAATGACAAAAATGGTTCTCTTACGGGTGAATTTTTGGCAAACATTCAACTGCTACCATTTTATAAAGAACTCAATAATTGTTGTAAAGAAAAGTATAATTGTGAGGTGCTGGATTTAATTGATAACGAACAGTTAAATGAGTTGTCCGCGTTAATTTTAGAAGAGATAGGGTTGAATTTTGGCCAGTTCCCGAAAGGACTAATCCCATTTCACTTATATGAAGACGAGGTGAGAAACCCATTTCAAGAACAAATTATTGAAGGGATCAAGTATGCAACAAAGAATGGAAAGTTATCAATTCATTTTACTGTTTCTCCTAGTCATGAAGCCATGATTAAAAGCCAATTGGAGACGTACACAAGTGAAGTTACATCGTTAAATGTCGAATTATCTTTTTCTATTCAAAGAGAAGAAACAAATACAATAGCGCTTAGTAAATCAGGGGAGGAAGTATTGATGGAATCTGGAGAGGTACTATTGAGGCCAGGTGGGCATGGGGCCCTTCTGTATAACCTGAATGAGGTTGATAGTGACTTAATCTTCATTAAGAATATTGATAATGTGGTTACGGAAAAAGCATTAGTAGAACAAAGTAGTTGGAAGAAAGCAATTGCTGGAAGATTACTGGAAATTAGAACAGAAGTTTTTAAGTACCATAGTCAGCTAGTTCAGGAGAACGCTAATCGAGAAGAGATCATGGGTTTCTTAAAAGAAACATTTGGTTACGACTTAACAAATCCAACTCAAGATCAGTTAATAGATTTAATAGACAGACCATTGAGGGTTTGTGGAATGGTTCTAAATGAAGGTCAGCCTGGAGGAGGTCCTTATTATGTAAAAATAGGGGAGTTAACATCTCTCCAAATTGTTGAGTCAGCCGAAATAGATAAGCACAATGAAGACCATCTTAGAACTTTAAGAAACTCTACCCATTTTAACCCTGTAGATATAGTCTGTTCGGTAAACAATTTCAGAGGAGAAAAGTATGATCTCACTCAATTTGTAAATCCTGATGCTTGTTTTACATCGCATAAAGATTATAACGGCCAGGAAATAAAGATTTTAGAACTTCCAGGACTATGGAATGGAGCTATGGCCAAGTGGAATACAGCCTTTGTGGAAGTACCGGTCACAACGTTCAATCCAGTAAAAACCGTTAACGATCTTTTAAAGAACTCTCACAGGGTATAATGAAAAAATGGTTTGTTGTATTTGGTGTACTGTTTGTCGCTGGAATATTTAGCATTTCTAGTTATTTTTTTGGAATACCTTTTAAGTGGTATGAAGAAGGAACGTTCTTAGATGAGCTAAATGGTGTTGAGGTTTACTACAATGGAAGTACGAGTCACATAGAAGAACGAAATGTCGCTCCAGATGGATACAATATAGGTTTGAAGTGGCAATGTGTTGAGTTTGTAAAACGCTATTATCTTGAGTTTTATCAGCATAAAATGCCTAATTCGTATGGGAATGCAGTAGACTTTTTTAATAAAGATCTTACAGATGGAGCTTTAAATGTAGAACGGGATTTGGTCCAGTACCGAAATCCTAGTTTAACTTCTCCAGAATTGGGGGATATCATTGTTTTTTCAGGAAGCTATGGACATGTAGCTATTGTGAGTAGTATCTCCACAGATTATATAGAAATGGTTCAGCAGAATGTTGGATTTAACACAAGGGAAGAGCTCTCATTAACGTATTCTAAGGATGGCTTCGGTATAGGTAATGGCAGAGTATTGGGCTGGCTCAGCAGAAACATAAAAGGCTCTAGTTTAGGTTTGCGTTGAAATTATCATTTCATACCTACTCGATATAGTAGCGAACCTTTGATAGGCATGCACATCCTGTACAGACATTTGTGCAAAGTCTTTGAGGAACTGCTTACTATCTTTCAAGGTTTCTTTGATCCTAAACCAATTGAGGTACTGCTGTAGATATTTGGTTGATACGCCCCAGAATTTATTGTCAATCCATTTCTTTAACCTATGATGTGTCGAGTTGACATGTTGGATATGGTAAACCCCATCTTTGACACGTTGTTTCAAATCAGAGCGTAATGGGTGGTGTTCCAGATGATTATCAATAGCAAACCCCTTATAACTTACATGAGAATCAGTACATAAAACTGTTTGTTCTGTGAGCCTTTCTCCAATGGCATTTTCTATATCCACCTTTTTCAGTCGACCTACTGTGGCTACAGTTAAATCGACTTGTTCTTTACGATCTTGGGTTACAATAACTGCTACATGTTCATCATTAACACCCTTTTTTGAAGACTTCCCTCCACGTTTTCTTGGCTTTGTCCCCTGCTTTTCCTTTCCTTTTTCTGAACGCAAGAAAAAGGTTTCATCACTTTCAGTTATTCCGCTAAATCCACCTTTTTCAGATTGTTCTATGGATGAAAGTATCTTATGACGCCAATCAAAAGCAGTCTTTTTATTAATCCCCAACCCCTCTTTGATCTTGTCAAGGCTCTTCTCTTCAAGCATAAGCTTTAGATAGGCATCTATTTTATCCTTTCGGTGAAGCCCATCCATCCATGTGCCTGAGTATTCAGTAAAACTACGGTTACAGGACTTGCATTTGTAACGGTGGGCTCCCTTATCCTTTCCGAATTTTACATATTTAGCATGACCACAGTGAGCGCAACAACCCTGCTTGTTGTCCAGAATTTTTCTTCGAACTTCTTGACACTTGGGGACTGAAAGACCTAATTGACCAACTTGTTGTAATTCCTCTATCAGTACGTGACGCTCGCTAACTGACAAACCTGAGAAGTACGATATTATTGCCTCTTTTTTCATAAGCGAAAGATACAAATAATAGCTAATCTAAACTAGAGCCACATAAAATAGGAACTACTTACTAATCAACGTTGAAACAACCACTTGTTCCTCCTGAGAAACTCTCAAGTTGTACTTCCCCGGAGCGAAGTTTATTTCGGGTTGAATATTCAGCACTCCATTAGTGTCATCCAACCTGAATGAGTCTCTCCATAGAATTGTCCCACTAAGATTTGTAATTGCCAGAATCACCGGGATTTCAGGATTCATATTTTCGTATGATAGCATAAACTGACGATCAAATGGATTTGGAAATGCTTGGGCCATAAACTTATTCTTTTCTTCAGTTTCTATAGTTAGAGGAGATGAGTCAGTGTTATCGTAATCATGTTCTTCCAACCATTTGATTTCTTTCATGAAGTTTTGTTCATTTGACTGTAAAAAGAAGCTTAAATCACAATCTTTGATATGGAGATCGCCCATGTGCATGTCTCCATTTTCATATGGATTTGCCGTGCTATAATAGAACTTTACGCTAGCATCTGGATTTTCAAATTTAAAACTGATGAAGTAGGGGACAGTTGCTTCCAAAGTCAATTGGTTGTCAAGTTGTATTTCTTCCCATCTTTCTCCCCGTTCTATCTGGAATTCGAATTCCTGATTGTGGATAAGGTGTTTGAGTTCGGTCCCACCTTTGTGAATCTCAAGCACACCATTAGACTTCACTTTGGTGTTTTTAATTTTTACAGCTAACTGATGGATTTCTTGATTATTAGTAACGATAAATGATTGACCGATATCACCATATTCAATCTCAATATTTTTGTTTGACCAAGATTGAAAAAGTTCGCTTTCCTTTAGTTTTTTGATAGAAGACAAATCGATTCTCCCGGCTTCATGTTTGAACGGAAGAAACTCATTTTTGATTCCTACAGAAAAGGTGAGATCACTGAAAGTAAATTTACCATTGACAATCATGCTTCCTAGTAAATAGGAGTCATCAGCTGAATAAGAAATATAGAAAGGATCTTCAGAAAGGTTTAAAAATTCCACGGCATATTCCCTTCCATTATAAACAGGGACTCTATCACTGATCCAAAAAGTTATCTTGCCAGCAGTCAATTTATCAGGGAGCTCTTCATTTTCTTGATGGATTAATGAAAACCGATTATTGATGACTTCATATATATTAATAAATGCACCCTCTGAACTTGGATGTAGATCAGAGGTTTGAAAGCTGAAATGACTCAAGAAACCATCAGTGCAGGAAATGAAAGATTGTCCAATCGCTTCACCGGAGTTCAGTTTTAATGTCCCTGATTTTATCTTGTTGGCAGAAACGCAGCCAGAGCTATTTGTGGCTGACGCACATAAACACATAGATACAGATGTAACCAAGAATAGTATAAATGTTCTCATAAGTCTTCATTTTATGAAATATACGAGTATACAAGAGGTGAGTACTGTAAGAGACCTATGGAAAATAGTGTAAGATGTAAGCTACTCTCTATGAAGTCAGTTCTATAACTGCTTCGCAATGCGAGAATTCAACATCCACAGAGTTACTAGCCACTATATGTGTTCGTTTGCTTCCGAAGTTTTTGATAAAAAACGTATACATTTCAATTCCCTTTGCATCAAGATTCATACATGGCTCATCTAAAAGGAGTAAATCAGAAACGGTTAAAAATGCGAAGGCCAACTTTAATCGCTGCGCCATTCCAGAGGAAAGTTCACTGATTTTCTTACTTCTAGCTTCGATCAAAAAACAGCTGTTAAAGAAGTCATCTTTATTGAGACCCTGATGTAACATTCGTAATGCAAAATGAAAATCGAAAGCCTCATCTAAAGTGAACTGATGTTCGAGCGTTAGAGAAGGAGAACATAGAGTAGTACACTCACGTACAGAAGGGATGTCAGATAAGGAACCATTAGAATAATAGGATATTGACCCCGAGGAAGGGGTTAGAAAGGTACTAATAACTCGTAATAATGTTGATTTACCAGAACCATTTTGACCTTTTATGACAGTTTTACTACCAGAGTCAAATAAGAAATTAATAGGGGAGAACACCTGCTCACCCTTAAAAGTGTGACTAATGTTTTCTAAATTTATCTTCAAATGGTTGGAAGATTAAAAAGGTCCTCTAATTATTCCCTTATCACTAGATCGAATGAAACTAAGGATAAGTTCCTTTACTGCGGAATTGGGTAATTCCATGTCAGCCACTTTTACAGCTTGACTCATATTGTTATTATGTACATAGATTGCTCTATATACATCTTCAATGCTAGTTATTACCTCATTTTCGAATCCCCGTCTTCTTAGGCCTATAGAATTTACTCCCACATAAGATAATGGCTCTCGAGCGGCTTTAATATATGGTGGGATGTTCTTTCTAACCAAACTACCTCCACCAACAAAAGCATGTTCTCCTATAGTTACGAATTGTTGCACCGCCACTACTCCTTCAATAATCACCCAATCTTGAATGGTCACATGACCAGCGATATTAGCACTATTAGCGATGATGCAGTTATTTCCTACTATAGAATCATGCGCTACATGAACATATGCCATAAGAAGAGAGTTGTCCCCTATTTTGGTGGCGTTTCTGTCTTTTGTTCCACGGTTAATGGTCACGCATTCACGAATTGTCGTATTATTCCCGATTTCTGCAGTGGTGACTTCCCCCTCAAATTTTAAATCCTGAGGAATAGCACTAATAACTGCTCCTGGAAATATTCTACAGTTATCTCCAATTCTGGCACCGTTCATAATGGTAACATTTGGACCTATCCAACAGTTTTTACCAATTATCACGTCCCCTTCTATAAAGGTAAATGGACCTATTGTAGTCCCTTCACCTATTTGGGCGTTTGGGTCAATGCTGTGTAATTGATCGCTCATTCTTTATCCTTAACAATTTGGGCTAGCATTGAAGCTTCACTTACAGGTTTACCGTTCACATAAGCTGTTCCAGTCATATCTACCAAACCTCTTCTGATCGGTGAAGATAAGTGCAATCTGAAAACAATAGTGTCTCCTGGGATTACCTTTTGCTTGAATTTAACATTGTTTATTTTCATAAAGTACGTACTGTACTTTTCAGGCTCTTCAACTGAGCTTAAAGCGAATATGCCTCCGACCTGAGCCATAGCTTCAAGTTGTAGTACGCCAGGCATAACTGGATTACCAGGGAAATGCCCTTCGAAAAAAGGTTCGTTAAGAGTAACGTTTTTAACTCCAATTATGCTCTCACCGTCCATTTCCAGAATTTTATCTACCAATAAAAAGGGATATCTATGTGGTAGCATTTTAGAAATAGCATTAACGTCGAAGATCGGTTTTTTAGTAAGATCTATGGAAAGTGTTCCAATTTTTGATTTATCGTATTCAATTAATTTTTTAGCGAATTCAACATTTGCATAGTGTCCAGGTCGAGCTGCTAGCACATGTCCCTTAATGAATTTACCTGTGAGTGCTAAATCACCAACAATGTCTAATAACTTATGCCTAGCAGGTTCGTTTTGAAATTTAGGTTTGGAAGAATTTAAATAGCCTACTTCTACTTTGACCTCTAAATCTGGTTTACCTACAAGATTTAATATGTTTTGAATTTCTCCCTGATCATATTCACGCTCTACTAGAACTAAGGCATTGTCTAAATCTCCCCCCTTTATTAAGCCCGCTGTCGCTAGCTGTTCTACTTCTTTCAGAAAAACAAATGTTCTGCATCCTGAGATTTCTTCTTTAAAATCTTCTAATGAATACATGCTGGCATGTTGAGTACCTAAAACAGGAGATTTATAATCTACCATAACAGTAATTCTGTACTCTTTTCCTTGAGTTGGAACAGCAAGAAACTCAGCTTCAATATCTTGAATTTCAAAAGGAATAGTCTCTTCTATTAATAGGTAGTTTCTTTCTGCTTCTAGTCTCACTGTACCAGCTTTCTCCAACGCTTCTACGAAATGATGCGAACTTCCATCTAATATTGGAATTTCCGGACCATTAATCTTAATAAGAGCATTATCTATTTTTAACGAATACAGCGCAGCCAACAAATGCTCCACAGTATGAACTTCAGCTCCATTTTTGCTAAGCGTTGTGCCTCTTTGAGTTGAAGTTACGTTAGCAGCTCGTGCCTCTACGATGGGTTGTCCCTCTAGGTCTACTCGCTGAAATTTGTACCAGTGATTTTCTGGTGCTGCTGTAATTTCTATTTCGCAGATGGCTCCCGTGTGAAGACCTATTCCTGAGAGCTTAACTGATTCTTTAAGGGTTCTTTGTTTTGACACGACAAGTTATTTTGATTTCAATTCGTTAATCTCCTTTTGTAAGAAGTCTAGTTGTTTCATTAGTTGAGGGAGTTTTCTAAATCCAACATAGGCCATTTTGTAATCTCTGATTTTGAACGCGGGAGAACCTTGATAGATTGCTCCCTCTTCTTTAATACTATGACCGATGCCCGATTGTGCAGCTATTTTTACCTCATTCGCAATTTCTAAATGCCCTACAATACCGACTTGGCCCCCAATCATACAGTTTTTACCAATTTTAGTCGATCCTGCGATACCAGTTTGCGCTGCAATAACAGTATTTTCTCCTATTTCAACATTGTGTGCGACTTGAATTAGATTATCAAGTTTGACTCCTTTTCTAATTATGGTGGAGCCCATTGTACCTTTATCAATTGTGGTATTCGCCCCAATCTCTACATGATCTTCTAGAACCACATTACCAATGTGGGGAATCTTGATATAATTGTTCTCTGAATTTGGTACAAAACCAAACCCATCACTACCTATTATGGCATTGGCCTGAATGGTGCAATCATTTCCAATAATCGATCCTTGAAGAATGCGTGCGCCTTGATGAATCACACATCGATCTCCAATTGTTACCGAATTATCGATAGAGGCTCCATCATAAATTTTACTATGATTCCCAATACTTGTATCTGTTCCTACGGAAACATGACCTATATATACATCTGATCCAATGGTTGCTGATTCATGAATAATCGCACCCTTAGATATACCGGATTTTTGTTCACTTAAATTTTTATAGTGCCAAAGAAGTGTGGTTAATGCCATTCTAGGATTGGATACCTGAATATAGCATACCGTATTTGGAATTTCACCTGATGCACTTATCGATTCAGAGATAAGCACTAAGGAAGCCTTTGTGTTTTTTAGCTGTTCTAGATATTTTAAGTCATCTATAAAAGTCAAATCTCCATTTGAAGCTTCTCCAATACCATTGAATCCTGAGATCTGGATATGTGGATCACCTATTAATTCACCCTTTACCAGATGAGCTATGTCGCTTGCTTTAAATTCCATCGGGCGCCAAAGTTATACATTATAATTAATTATAGGTACTATTTACCAAATGCAGGATTGAAATTATTTACTAATAAAAAGGCCGTCTTATTGATAAGACGGCCTTTAAAGTGGTGCTACCTGGATTTGAACCAGGGACACACGGATTTTCAGTCCGTTGCTCTACCAACTGAGCTATAGCACCGAATTGGGGGCGCAAATATAAAGTAAATGTTTTTACACTACCAAAACCTTTTTCAACTCTTTGTGATTTTGTGTAATTGAGTGGGGGAACGTTGACATTCAAAAGCCTTGTTTTTCGATAAAATTACTAGTGGTGTCGATTAAGGGCATTTTATTGGTCTCAATTTAGGGTTTAAAACCCTGCAATTTATTGCAGCACTTTAGTACTACGAAAAAATCTATACATTGTGCCCTGTGAGCAGAAAATCACGAAAAGGGTCACATACAGTAAGTCGATTAACGTGTCATATAGTCTGGGCAATTAAATATCGATATAAAGTATTGAGAGGTGATATTCAAATACGATGTAGAGAATTGCATACACAGGTTTGTGAAGCAGAGGATATTGAAATTCTAAAAGGAGTTATAAGTTCAGATCATGTGCACATGCATATTGAATATGCTCCAAAAGAGAATGTAAGTTCAATAGTTAAACTTTTGAAAGGTCGTAGTTCGAGAAAATTACAACTTGAATATCCAAAATTAAAAGAGCGTTATTGGGGTCGTCATTTTTGGGCAAGCGGCTATGGAGTTTGGAGTTCAGGAAATATTACAGATAAAATGGTAGATGATTATCTAGAGCATCATCGAAGGAAAGATGATTCAGATGAGAATAATTTCATACTTGAGTGATTAAGAGAAGGACTTTCAGTCCTGGAGAGATTAAACCCCTGCACTTTCAGTGCAGGGTGGTTTAGTTTAGATAAAAAAGTTTCAGATATCTTTTTCGCTTCGTATTTTTTTTATCTTTGCGATTGGCTTTAACTGAAAAGTCGACAAAAATTAATATAACTGTTATGAAAAAAATTTTACCAATTATCTTAGCCTGTCTCTGTTGGGTCTGTTCGACCCATGCACAGACGAACAACATTACCGTCACGAGCATTGTTCATGATGGAGTGAGTATTCCAGAATTAGCTGGACAAACAACTTACCGTGTGTTTGTAAACAATGTAAATCCAACGGATTTTGTTACTTCTATTAGAGGTAATGATACTCACCCGTTGAATGTTTCAACAACTACATCATTTTTTAGATCCCCAGCTCATACTAATGAACTTGCTTCTGGTTTGGGTTCAGGATTTTTTGGATTTGTACCATCTCTGGAATTTAGTTCTGGTGTGACTATTGGTTTGGTCAATGATTTGAACATTGGTCTTACTGATGGAACAAGTCAGCCAGGTAGTGGTAGTGTTTCTTCTATTGCTGATGTTGGAGCTCCATGGGCACCTACATTTATAGGTGGAGGAGATATTGTTATTAATTCTTTTGTAGGGGCTGCATGGTTCTCTACAAATGGTGGTTTTGATATGGCTGCTAATCCAAATGGATACGGAGTTGGAGCTAATAATTCTGTTTGTATAGGTCAGTTTACTACAGACGGAGAGTTATCATTCAACATAAACGTAGATGTTCTTCAAAACCTTCCTGATGGTAGTAATGTCCCATTCTCTTACAACTGGAATGATGATTCAGGTGTTGGTCTAGGGTTAACTTATCCAGCAGGTGTTGATGTAGATGGATGTACAGATGATACAGCATGTAACTATGATCCAACAGCAACTATTGATGATGGTTCTTGTGCGGAGCTTGATTGTAATGGTGACTGTGGTGGAGCTGCGGTAGCAGATGATTGCGGAGTTTGTAACGGAGATGGATCTTCATGTAGAGGGTGTACAGACGATACAGCTTGTAACTATAATGATACTGCTACTATCGACGATGGATCTTGTTTAGAGCTTGATTGTAATGGTGATTGTGGTGGAACTTCAGTAGCAGATGATTGTGGAGTTTGTAACGGAGATGGATCTTCATGTAGAGGATGTACAGATGATACCGCTTGTAACTATGATCCTGCTTCTACAATTGATGACGCTTCTTGTGAGTTTGATTCTTGTGCAGGATGTACAGATGATACAGCATGTAACTATGATGATACGGCTACAATAGACGATAATTCTTGTGTACTTGCTACAGGATGTGATGAGTGCGATGGAGCTGGAGGTGTAACAGATAATCCTGAGATAGGAGATGTTTGTGATGATGGAGATGCTACTACTACAGGTGATGTTTATACTGCTTGTGGAGTTTGTGGTGGAAATGCAGTGCCAGGATGTACAGATGATACAGCTTGTAACTTCAACGTAGACGCAACAGTAGACGATGGTTCTTGTTTAGAGAATGATTGTAATGGAAATTGTGGTGGAGATGCAATTGTAGATGATTGTGGTGTATGTGCTGGAGACGGATCTTCATGTAGAGGATGTACGGATGATACAGCATGTAACTATGATGATTCAGCTACTATTGATGATGGATCATGTGATGTGAATGATTGTTTAGGAGTTTGTGGTGGAGACGCTACAGAAGGATGTACAAATCCTGCGGCAAACAATTTTGACCCAGAAGCAGACTGTGATGATAACTCATGTGAGTTCTCACCAATCCCGGGATGTACTGATCCATTGGCATGTAACTTTGATGTAAACGCAACAGTAGATGACGGATCTTGTGTTGTAGTAGACGGAGGAGAAATTTCGACTGCAGATGCATTAGCGACATGTTCAGGAGATGGTATTGAAGATATAATAACAGTAACGGTTTCAGGAGAGGAAGGAAGTAACAGTTTATTTATAATTACTGCTGATAATCTAGATGTTTTAGGAACAGGTGAAGCAGGATCTTTCAATTTAGAAGGAGCTCCAGCAGGAACTTGTTTAATCTGGCATTTATCTTACGAAGATGGTGTAGATCTAAACATTACTAATTTAGAAGATTTAGAAGGATGTTATGAATTATCAAACTTCGTATCTATAGTAAGATCAGAAGTAGGATGTACAGATCCAGTTGCTAACAACTATGACCCAACTGCATGCTTTGCAGACAATGATGATTACTGTACATATGATACAGATTGTTTCTTAAGATGTCCGGAAGATGTAACTTTAGAGTGCGGATCTAATACTTCACCAGAAGTAACTGGATACCCAAGTTATTCATTAGGATGCCAGTTAATTTTAACAGGTCAGTTAGGAGACGGAGAATTCGGATTGTTTGATTATGAAGACGTAGTATCAGGAGATGCATGTATTACAGTAATAGAAAGAACATTCTTCGGATTCAATGATTTAACATGTACACAAACGATTACATTAATAGATACAGAAGGGCCAGTATTCCCAGAAGTAGAAGATGTAGAAGTAGAGTGTTTATCAGAAGTACCAGCACCACTAGATCTAGTTGCTGTTGATGAATGTACAGGAGAACAGATTCAAGCGGATGTATTCGAGTCGGGATCAGGACAGTTAATCGAGACATGTGAATTAACAGTGCCTGTAGATCCAGCAGGAGGAGCTTGGGCAGTATGGTTACAAGGATTTGCTCAAGGATCATCAGATAACTTTATGTGGGATGCAAACGGAGGAACATTCGATGTATTCAATGATGGAACAGCTCACCTTTATGGAACTGTAGAAAACGATATTAACCCATCAGAAGGATGGATCGTAGATTTATGGTTTGAGAACCGAAGAGATTGGACAGATTGGTCAGCTTTAGGAAGAACATATAAAGATGACTTAGGTTATGGAGAAGATAACCATGAGGATTGGTATTATTATGAAATGGCTCCATTCTCGACTTTAACAGGGTTAGGAGATTTCGCAGGAGATGATTTATTGTTAACTCACAACCCAGAGAGTTTCTTATTTGGATTCCAATGTGGATTAGGAGCAAACAATAAGAATGGGGAGTTTGGATTATCAGGATGGTTCAACTACGAAGGAAATGTAGGAGGCGAGTTCGTTCAAGGAAACGGAGACGTAAACGTAGATAAAGAATGTGAGCCAGTATTGTTGGAAGAGTGTCCAAACAAAACTGAAGTTACATACTTATATAGAGCAACAGATGATTGTGGAAATACAACAGTAATTTCACAAGTAATCACAGTAGAAGATACAACACCACCAGTGTTTGATAATGAGCCAGCAGATATGACATTAAGTTGTGATGAGTGGCCAATTCCATTTCCAGCGTGTGAAGCAACAGATAACTGTGACGGAGAAATTGTTTATGGAAGAGATTACAATGAAGATGGAACAATTACAGAGGATGAGATCAACAGAGAGATCATCGCACAGGGTGAATGTCCAAATAGCTTCTTAGTAAGAAGAACATGGGTAGCTACTGATGAGTGTGGAAATGAAGTAGAGCATACACAGAACATCTCAGTAATTGATGAAGAAGCTCCAGTAATTGTATGTCCAGCAGATATCACGCATGAGTGTGATGAGACTCCAGATTATGGAATGGCTACAGCGACAGACAACTGTACAGATTTACCAGCGGTAACAATGGTAGAGTTAGAAACTGGAGATGAGTGTGAAACAGTAATCAGAAGAGTTTATACTGCAACAGATGAGTGTGGAAATTCAAGTGAGTGTTCACAAACGATCATTATTTTAGATACAGAAGCACCAGTATTTGGAGAGTTTGATCCATATGTACATGTAGAGTGTGATGAGTTAGATGCAGTAGAAGATGCTATTACAGCAACAGATAACTGTAACGGAGTAGAGATCACTTACGAAGAGGATCTAAACTCAGGAGGATGTTTAGGAGTATTGGCAAGAGTTTATACAGCGGTAGATGGTTGTGGAAATTCAAGCAGTATTACTCAATACATTTCATTACAGGATACAACACCACCAGTAATCGAGTGTGAGGCAGATGCGACTTACGAATGTGATGAAGTGATTCCAGAAGCAGTAGATCCAGCAGCATATGATAACTGTGGATTGGATGTAACGATCACTTTCTCAGAAGAAATCGCAGGAGATGATTGTTTAACAACAATTACTAGAACATGGATAGCAACTGATTACTGTGATAACGAGAGTACTTGTACTCAAGTAATCACTGTAGAAGACACAACTGCTCCTATACTAGAAGTACCTGCAGACATTACACATGAGTGTGATGAGACACCAGATTATGGAGAAGCAACAGCTACAGATAACTGTGCAGAAGAAGTAAGAATCGAAGAGACAGAAGAAGTAACACCAGGAGTTTGTGAACAAGAGCTAGTAATCACAAGAATCTTCAGAGCTCATGATGATTGTGGAAACGAGACAATCGCGGTACAAACGATTACAATCGTAGATACAACAGCGCCAGTTATTACTTGTCCAGAGGATGTGTCACATGAGTGTGATGAAGTAGTAGATTATGGAGAGGCAACAGCAACAGATAACTGTTCAACATACACCGTTTCATCAGCTGATACAGAGTCAGGAGATTCATGTGAGAAAACAATCACAAGAACATGGACAGCAGTAGATGCTTGTGGAAACACATCATCTTGTGTTCAAACAATCACTATTTATGATACAACAGCACCAGTGATCACTTGCCCAGCGGATGTATTACATGAGTGTGATGAGGTAGTTGATTATGGAGAAGCGACAGCAACAGATAACTGTAATGATGTAACAATTACTTCATCAGATGTTGAAACAGGAGATTCATGTGAGCTAGTAATCACAAGAACATGGACAGCAACTGATGCTTGTGAAAACGCTTCAACATGTGTTCAAACGATCACAATTGTTGATACAACAGCACCAGTGATTGTAGGTGAGCCAGAATTGGATATGCCATGTGATAACATCAATGACAACTTCTTGGCAACAGCATCAGATAACTGTAATGAGTATGAGTTCACTTTCAGTGATGAGAGAGTATCAGGTGGATGTGCTGGTCAAGTTATCAGAACATATGTAGCAACTGATATTTGTGGAAACAGTTCAACGTTTGTACAGATCTTGGATCTATTTGATGATGTAGCACCAGAGATTTTCTGTGGAGATGATTATACAGTAGAGTGTGATGAAGAATATGGATTCACAGATCCTCAATATTCTGATAACTGTTCAGAAGAGATCATCCTTACATCTGAAGATTCAGAAGCAGGAGATTCATGTGAAAGAACAGTAACAAGAACATGGACAGCAACGGATGAGTGTGGAAACAGTTCAAGCTGCTCACAAACAATTACAATTGTAGATACGACAGCACCAGTAATTACTTGTCCAGAAGATGTATCACATGAGTGTGATGAAGATGTAGAGTATGGAGAAGCAACAGCAACAGATAACTGTAATGCTGTAACGATTACTTCAGAAGATGTAGAAGAAGGCGATTCATGTGAAATGACAATCAGAAGAACATGGACAGCAACGGATGCTTGTGGAAATGCTTCAACATGTGTTCAGTCAATTTATATCTATGACGCAACAGCACCAGAGATCACTTGCCCAGCAGATGTAGAGCATGAGTGTGATGTAGTAGTAGATTACGGAGAGGCAACAGCAACAGATAACTGTAATGAAGTAACGATCACTT
Source organism: Flavobacteriales bacterium (assembly GCA_965224545.1). GTDB lineage: Bacteria > Bacteroidota > Bacteroidia > Flavobacteriales_D > Sanyastnellaceae > ASP10-05a. The sequence goes on from CBDCZM010000002.1 coordinate 1,597,747, forward strand.
CATCAGATGTTGAGACAGGTGATTCATGTGAGAAAACAATCACAAGAACATGGACAGCAACAGATGCTTGTGGAAATGCTTCAACATGTGTTCAAACAATTTATATCTATGACACAACTGCTCCAGTAATTACAGGAGAGAATGAATTAGATGTACCATGTGATGATATTGATGAGAACATCTTAGTAGATGTAACGGATAACTGTAACGAAGTAGGAATCGAGATTACTTTCGAAGATCTATTTGTATCAGGAGGATGTGTAGGTCAGGTGATCAGAACATATACAGCAACAGATATTTGTGGAAATGCATCAGAGTTTGTACAGATTTTAGATCTATTTGATGATGTAGCACCAGAGATTTTCTGTGGAGATGATTATACAGTAGAGTGTGATGAGGAGTATGCATTCACAGCACCAGAATATTCAGATAACTGTTCAGAGGTAACACTTACTTCAGAAGATACAGAGTCAGGAGATTCATGTGAGAAGACAAAGACAAGAACATGGACAGCAACAGATGAGTGTGGAAACACTTCAAGCTGTTCACAGACTGTTAGAGTTGTAGATACGACAGCGCCAGTAATTACTTGTCCAGAAGATGCAACAGTAGAGTGTGATGCAACAGCAACAGACTTTGGGTCAGCAACAGCGACAGATAACTGTAATGAAGTAACGATTACTTCAGAAGATGTTGAGTCAGGAGATGCATGTGAGCGAACAATTACAAGAACATGGACAGCAACCGATGCATGTGGCAACGCATCCTCATGTGTTCAAACAATTGTATATGTAGATACAACAGCACCAGTGATCACTTGTCCAGCAGATGTATCTCACGAATGTGATGAAGCACCAGCTTATGGAGAAGCGACAGCAACTGATAACTGTAATGATGTAACAATTACTTCAAGTGATGAAGAAACAGGAGGATCATGTGAAAGAGGAATCATCAGAACATGGACAGCAACTGATGCATGTGGCAACGCATCATCATGTGTTCAAATAATCAGTATCTCTGATACAACAGCGCCAGTAATCACTTGCCCAGCAGACGTAATGCATGAGTGTGATGAGTCACCAGCTTACGGAATGGCAACAGCAGTAGATAACTGTCAAGATGATGTAGAGATTGAATTCGAAGATGAGGTAACAGGCGATTCATGTGAGACAATCATCACAAGAACATGGTATGCTTACGATGGATGTGATAATGAGTCATCATGTGTTCAGACAATTACTATAGTGGATACAACAGCACCAGTAATTACATGTCCTGCAGATGTAGCTCACGAATGTGATGATTCAACTGTAGATTATGGAACAGCAACAGCGACTGACAACTGTCAGGAAGTAGATGTTGATTTCTCTGATGTAGTAACAGGAGATTCATGTGAAACGGTAATCACAAGAACATGGACAGCATACGATGGATGTGGAAACGAATCATCATGTGTTCAAATAATCACGATCTCTGATACAACAGCACCAGTAATTACTTGCCCAGCAGATGTATCACATGAGTGTGATGAATTAGTTGAGTATGGATCAGCAACAGCGACAGATAACTGTAATGAAGTAACGATTACTTCAAGTGATGATGTAACAGGTGATGATTGTGATAGAACAATCACAAGAACATGGACAGCAACAGATGCATGTGGAAACGCATCATCGTGTGTTCAGACAATCACTATTTATGATACAACAGCACCAGAGATCACATGTCCAGCAGATGTATCACATGAGTGTGATGAAGCGCCAGATTATGGAACGGCAACAGCAACAGATAACTGTAATGCTGTAACGATTACTTCAAATGATGAAGAGTCAGGCGATTCATGTGAGAGAGTAATCACAAGAACATGGACAGCAACAGATGCATGTGGAAACGCATCCTCATGTGTTCAGACCATCTATATCTATGACGCAACAGCACCAGTCTTTACATCTGTACCAACAGATATGAGCTATGAGTGTTATGATGATGTACCAGTACAAGTAGATCCAACAGCAACAGATAATTGTCAAGTAGCAACTGTTGTTTGTCAGAGAGATGAGGATGTGGATGAGTGTGGAAATGGAATAATCTTTATTTCATGCACAGCGACAGACGGATGTGGAAACGAAACAACAATCGATTACACAATAACAATTGAAGATACGACTGCACCAGAGTTGACTTTAGAACCAGCAGATCTAGAATTAGACTGTGAGGATGAAGTACCAGCTCCACCAGTAGTAGAAGCAGTTGATAACTGTGATGATGATCCAGAGGTAGTTTACACAGAAACATTAATCGGTGAGTTACCAGAAGAAGGGTCAATCGCAGATTGTGCATTAAGTACCCCAGCATCCAACTGTGATCCAAGTGATCCAGCATGGTCATTGAAGTTATTCGAATTCCCAGGATACGAGTTCTTCACGACAGTAGAGGCAAGTTTTGTAGAGTACGATGACAACACAGCACATTTATCAGGAAGAGTACAAGCGGTAAACAATCCGAATGCATTCTTCGATATTGATGTACACTTCGAGAATGGATTGAACTGGGATGATTGGTCAAACCAAGCGTTCCCAACATCATTCAAAGATGACTGTGATATCGTAGGAATCGAGTACTTGGATTGGACTTACTACATAATGACAGCAGGAAGTGCCACGTTAACAGGAGCAGGAGACTTAACAGGATCATTCTTCACATTAACACATGCACCAATCAACTTCTTCTACGGATACCAAGTAGGAGTAGGAGCAAACAATGTAGACAATGAGTATGGAAATGGTGGATGGTTCTACGGAACAGGATTATTAATAGATTCATCAACAGATACACAAGTAGAATTGGAAGGATTCCAAGGAGACTTTGCATTCGATGCAGATTGTTGTCCACAGTACATCATCGAGAGATCATGGTATGCAGTAGATTGTACAGGAAATGTATCAGATACATGGACACAAACAATCAGCTTCGAAGATCAAGGAGATGTGATTGTAGTAGCAGAAGAGTCATTATCTAATGAGGCGAAAGGAGATGTAGTAATCTCAGATGTATTCCCTAACCCAGTAAGAGACAGAGCTCAGATCAACTATTCAGTAGTAAACACATCAGTGGTGACATTGGATGTATTAGACATGAATGGAAACTTAGTATCTGTACTTTACAAGGGAACAGCTGAAGGTGGTGTAACTTACCAAGCAATGTTTGAAGCCGCAGGAATCGAAAGCGGTGTATACATGGTGAGATTAACAGGAGCTAAGACAGCTAAATTCGAAAGAATAGTAGTAGCGAAATAATCCGCTAATACAACTAACATATTTAAAACGCCTCAGTTTACTGGGGCGTTTTTTTGTGCTTTCTTTTTTCTGATTGTTCTTTTAGTAGTAGTAAGTTTGTAAAAAAAAGTAATGGACTCATCTAGGAAGGCTTCTGAAACGTTTGCAATGGGAACTCATTTGGTATTGCCAAATGATACCAACACGCTTGGTAATTTAATGGGAGGTAAACTACTTCACTGGATGGATATTACATCAGCTATTTCTGCGCATAGACACTGTAGAAGAGTGGTTGTGACAGCTTCTGTAAACAATGTTTCTTTCAGTCAGCCAATTCGATTGGGAGATATAGTGACTATTGAGGCTCAGGTAAGTCGAGCATTTACCAGCTCAATGGAAGTGTTCATGAATGTATGGGTAGAACACCATACTACAGGAGAGAAGATCAAATGTAATGAAGCTATTTACACGTTCGTGGCTGTTGATCAGGTAGGAGCACCAATCCAAGTGCCAAAACTAATCCCTGAGACAGAAGAAGAAAAACAACGTTATGAGGGTGCTATGAGAAGAAAGCAGTTGGCTCTAATCTTGGCGGGCAAAATGGATCCGTCTGAAGCTGGGGAGTTAAAGGCTTTATTCTTGAAGCAGTAATTCTTCTATTGCCTCAGAAATTCTTTCCGGTAGAATGGATTGTATACACCAATTTGGTGCATACTTACACTTATCTCCAAGCTTAGCGCATGGTCTTTTATCATGTTCTTCAGGTTCCAGAATAACGGATGTATTAGCGGCCATATATGGAAACATTCCTAAAATGGGCTTTGTACATCCCCAAACGGATACTTGAGGAATAGAAAAGGCGGAAGCCATATGCATGGTACCTGTATCTCCTGAAAGCACTAATGTACCTGTTCGAATAATTTCTGCACTTTCTAAAATAGAGGTGCTCCCCACCAAGTTGTGAATGACTGTTGTGGTCTCTAAAGAGGCAAGGGTTTGGGATAGATCGCGTTCTCTCGGTCCTCCGAGCAGAATAATCGGAATAGAACTCTTTATAATGACATGTGTTAGCTGATCTTCACTTAGACATTTTCCTTTATGTTGAGCTCCTACACCGATTACTATATACTGTGGAGGTAATTTTAACTTTTCGATGGCAATTATTACGGCTTCAGGAATGTGAATTTCGCTGCCCTTGTAATCATTGGAAATGTTCAATGAGGTGAGCGCATCAAAATATCTGTCTATAAGATGCTTATTAGGAAGAAAATTAAAACCACTTTGAACAAGAAGCCATTTCCATATGTTCACCTTATTGAAGGATACCAAGGGTATTTTTAAGGAAGCAGCTATAGAAGTGCTCTTTCTGTTTTTTTGCAAGTCGATTACTTGATCATAATTTTCATTGGTGAGTTGATCCTTTATTTCGTTCATCGAACCGCTAAACGAAATTACTTTGGAAATATGAGGATTGTAATTGACAAGCTCAGTGAAAGATTCCTTTACTAAGAAATGTATCTCCGCACCAGTTTGCTCCTTTAAACACCGTATAATGGGAGAGGTTAGGATAATATCTCCCATAGAACTCAATCGTATGACTAGTACTTTTTTGATGCCACTAAATTACTATCAATTTAAGAACAATTTTAATCTGACTCAGTCAGCTTTCAAAATCAAAATAACTCGATTCAATAGGCGTCAATTAAATTATCAATTTACTTTTGCTAAATGGAATTGATCGACACGCATACACATCTATTTTCAGATAAGTTCAAAGAGGATGGAGGAGAAGTGGTTCAAAGAGCAATAGATTCTGGAGTGAAGAAATTGTTCCTACCTAATATAAACTCATCGACAGTTCAGCCGATGATGGAATTGACGAAAGTGTTTCCTGAAAATTGTTTCCCACTACTGGGGTTACATCCTTGTGATGTCAAATCGAATTTCGAAAGTGTGCTATCAGAAATGAAGCCTTTGTTTAAAAAACACAAGTTCTACGGAATTGGAGAAACTGGGTTGGATTTACACTGGGATAAGACTACTTTGGAAATACAAAAACAAGCACTTCGAATTCAAATTTCATGGGCGAAAGAATTGGAACTACCTATAATCATTCATGCCAGAGAAAGTTACGATGAGCTTTTTGAGGTGTTTGACCAAGAAAATGACGATCGATTGACAGGAGTATTTCATTGTTTTACTGGTGATATTGGTCAGGCGCAAAAAATCATAGATTATGGAGGTTTTAAACTTGGATTGGGAGGCGTACTTACATTTAAGAACTCTGGATTGGATAAGACGATTTCTGAAATCGACATGAAACATTTTGTGCTTGAAACTGATTCTCCTTATTTAGCCCCTCACCCTCATCGTGGAAAGAGAAATGAAAGCTCTTTTTTACATTATGTAGCTACCAAATTATCAGAAGTAAAGGAAATATCTTTTGAGCGAGTAGCAGAGATGACCTCGAAGAATGCCGCAGAACTATTTAACCTTCAATAACGCCTATGAAGAAGTCGAGAATATTGCTCATATACACTGGTGGAACCATCGGTATGGAGATCAATCAGAATGATGGAAGCCTTGTTCCATTGCCGTTTGACAGATTGCTGTCTTACATTCCTGAGCTCAAAAAGCTTGATTGTGAATTAGACAGTCATTCATTTATAGATCCAGTGGATAGTTCTGAGACAAACCCGCAATTTTGGAATGACATCGCGGTGGTTGTAGAGAAAAACTATGAGGTATATGATGGATTTGTGGTGTTGCATGGCACGGATACAATGGCATATACAGCCTCAGCATTGAGCATTATGATGGAAAACCTATCAAAGCCTATTGTTGTAACAGGAAGTCAATTGCCAATGGGTAGTCTTCGAACAGATGGTCGTGAGAATTTGATTTCATCAATAGAGATAGCCAGCATAAAAGACAAAGAAGGAAACCCGATCTTAAGAGAGGTAGCGATCTATTTTGAGTACAGTTTGTACAGGGGAAACAGATGTCATAAGTTCAGCACTGAACATTTTGATGCGATCATCAGCCCCAATTATCCGCCTTTGGCAGAAGCGGGAGTGCATATTAATTGGAATAAATCAGCATTGCAACGCAAAACGTCCGGAGTTCAGTTCAAAATCAATTACCAATGGAGTGATAAAATTTCAATCATTAAGTTTTTCCCTGGAATCAGCTATAGTCAGTTAGCATACCAATTGGCTCAACCAGGGATTGAAGTATTCATTTTAGAAACTTTTGGAAGTGGAAATATTCCTATGAGAAGTGATATTTTGAGTCTAATTGAACAGAAGGTGGACGAGAAAAAGAGGATCATCAATGTCAGTCAGTGTAGAAAAGGAAACGTAGATCAAAAGACATATGCATCTGGATTGCAACTTTCAAAGTTGGGAGTGATTTCGGCGGAGGACATGACACTGGAGTCAGTAGTCGTTAAATCAATGCATTTACTCGGAAAAGGAATGTCTTCTGAAGTATTTGCAAGTGAGTTTGCAATTGATTACTCAGGAGAGATATCGATCTAAATTTTGACGTTTTCACTTGTGCTTTTTTACCCAATTGTGTTTTGTTTCTCTAGACTAATTTTTTGTATTTTGCCGTCCAATTTGAGAGAGAATAGGAGAGGTGGCCGAGTGGCTTAAGGCGCACGCTTGGAAAGCGTGTTTACTCGAAAGGGTAACGAGGGTTCGAATCCCTCTCTCTCCGCCAGTATTTGGATATATATTGAAAATCAAACATAAAAATAAGTAGTCAAACAAAAATTTTAACAATGAAAAAGCTGTTAGCATTCATAGCCATTCTGGGATCAGCAACCCTAGGCTTTAATAATCTTATTGCACAGGGCACGCCAGGAGCAGAAGAACCTGCTCAGGAGATTACGAGTTTACACCAGAGTATCTTGGATACATTTATAGATGGTGGTCCATTTTTTATGGCTTTTGTTCTTATCTGTTTGATTTTAGGATTGGCTTTATGTATAGAAAGAATTATCTATCTAAACATGGCTACAACAAACACACGAAAATTATTAGATAAAATTGGAGCTGCTTTAGATAAGGGTGGTTTGGATGCAGCAAAAGAAGTTGCAAGAAACACAAGTGGTCCAGTGGCATCTATCTTTTATCAAGCACTAGATAGATCTCATGGTGATATTGATCAGGTAGAAAAAGCAATTGAGCAATACGGTGGAGTTCAAATGGGACTTTTAGAAAAAGGATTGTCATGGATTTCTTTATTTATCGCATTAGCACCGATGCTTGGATTCATGGGAACAGTAATTGGTATGATTGGAGCCTTCGATGCGATTGCTAAGGCAAATAACATTGCACCAGCGATTGTAGCAGACGGTATTAAGGTGGCCTTGATTACAACAGTATCTGGTCTTATCGTAGCAATCATTCTTCAAATCTTTTATAATTATATTCTTTCTAAGATCGACGGTATCGTTTTAGATATGGAGGATAGTTCTATAGAAATGGTAGATATGATCTACAAGTATAAACTTCAAAATAAAGCCTAATGGGATTGTTCAAAGGAATAAATATTGGCGCCAACGTCATCAAGTTTGCCTTTGCAATTATTGGGGTGATTTTTGCAGCGATAATAATGTTAAAGTGGGATGTCAAATTGGAGAACACCTCTGATGTAATGCCATATATAGATGGTAGTATGGGAATGGTATGGGCAGCACTAATTTTATGCGCAGCTGTCGCTCTTCTTTTTGGAATTTACCAGTTTGTATCGAATATCGGTAAGAATAAAGGAGGGTTAATTGGACTGGTGGCGTTTGCGGGAATACTATTAGTTTCTTGGGGAGCTTTAGCAAAAACTCAATTAGCCGATTATCAAACATACAGAGGAGGGAAGTTCATTGACCCTGAAGTGAATTACAATGGATTGACTGATTTTTGGTTAAAAGTATCTGAAGGAGGAATGTATGCCGTATACATTTTAGTAGCGGCTACTGTTTTGGCTATTATAGTAGCTGAAGTAACGAAAATTATAAAGTAATTTCAAATGGCAAGAAGAGAGTTAGCTGAAATAAATGCAGGATCTATGGCAGACATCGCCTTCCTGTTACTAGTATTCTTTTTAGTGGTAACTACAATGAATACTGATAGTGGTATGACCAGGCTTCTTCCGCCACCTCTTCCACCAGATTTTGTAGCTCCTGACGTTAAAGCTAGAAACGTTTATGAGGTTCTAGTGAATTTTAATAATCAGTTACTCGTCGAAGGGAAACCTATGGATGTTCGAAGCTTAAAACAAGGTGCTAAGGATTTTTTATTGTCCAATGGAGACAATGTTTTGAAGCCTCTAGGGCCTGCTATGGATGATTTTCCCATAAGAAAAACCTTATCTAAAGATAGTGTAAAACAGGTGATTCGGAGTTTTGAGCAAGTGATTGAAGATTTAACTGAAGAGAAAAACGCATTAGGAGATTTGAATAGGCTTAAAGCTTTTGAGGATTCAATTGGTGACTTTGAGAAAAAAAGGGATAAGGCATTGGCAAAGCAGTATGCATTTGAGTTTTTCGGAAGTTATGCTCAATTGCCTACCTCAGCATTAATTTCAGTTCAGAATGATAACAGTACTGACTACAATACTTATGTGACTGTGAATAATGAGTTAGAGGCAGCGATTAGAGAATTGAGAGATGAATTGTGTTTGGCGAAGTTCGGAGTCACATTTAAAATGCTGAACAACGATGATAACGAAGACAAAAAGAAAATATTAGCTGTGAGGCAGATATATCCTCAGCGTATTTCAGAAGCAGAACCATTGGATGTTCAAGGCTTTGGAATAAAAAAATAGGCAACAAATGGCAAAGTTTACTAAGAAAAAGAAAAAAACGGTTGGTGCAATGTCAACAGCATCATTGCCGGATATAGTTTTCATGATTCTATTCTTCTTTATGGTAGCTACAGTGATGAGAGATAAAGAGCCGCTGGTAGAGATTAAGTTGCCAAAGGCTACGGAGGTAGAAAAAATCAAGAATAAGACTAGGGCTGCCTTTTTAAGTGTAGGTCCTCCAGTAGATGAAAAGAGAGGCTCTGACCCAGTGCTTCAGCTGAATGATGATATTGCGGAAGTAGGAGACATCAGGCAATGGGTAGAGGATACCAAGGACTCTAAAGATGAGGAGGATAAAAAGAGAATGACATGGGTGCTGAATGTGGATAAGGAAACGAAGATGGGAAGAATTTCGGCCATTAAGCAGGAACTGAGACAAGCTTCAGCTTTGAAAATTATGTATCAAAGTACAGAAGACGTAAAAGTGAGCGGAAACTAGTTTTACAGTACTAAAACAATATTAAAAAGCGCATCGAAGGAGGCGCTTTTTTTATGCCCAATCATTAATGATTTTATCTGCTAGAAATGTGGAGAGCTTAACGTAGGATTCGTTAGTCCAGCCAGCGACGTGCGGGCTAAATAGAACATTGTCTCTATTGATCAGGTCTTTCCATTCTTTTGGAAGATTAGAGGAGTGGATCGTTTCAAAATTGAATTTTTCATATTCCAATACATCCAAGCAAGCTCCGAGGATTTTTCCAGAATCTAGAGCTTCGAGAAGATCACTAATGCTTACATGATTTCCTCGAGCTGTATTAATGAGATAAAAAGGGTTTCTACATCCTGAAATAAAATCAACGTCCACGTAATAATTGGTTTCCTCTGAGATAGGGATATGCAGGCTTACAATCTTTGCCCTTTCTTTCAATTCTTCCAAACTCACCTCTTTTACAAGATCATTTCCAAAGTTGGACTTGTATTTGTCGTAGGCCAATACGTTGCAATCAAATCCTTGAAGCCGCTTGGCAAATGCACTCCCCATATTTCCATATCCAATAATCCCCACTGTCTTTCCTTCTAACTCTAAGCCTCTGTTTTTCTCTCTATTCCATAATGCTTGCTTTACTTCAGTGTCCCCTCTTTTGAGATGATTGAACAGTGAGAGGATCATACCAATGGTATGTTCAGCGACAGCTGTTTTGTTTCCTTCTGGTGAATTGTACACTTTGATTCCATTTCGTTCGCAATACTCCAAATCAATGTTTTCTAAACCAGCTCCAGAGCGTGCAATAAACTTTAAATTAGGGAAATGGGTTAGTATGTCAGGGGAAAGTTTAAACCTACTGCGAATCACTATTCCTTGGCATTGTGGTGCAGATTCTATTAGCTCTTCTATATTTTTTTTGGAATAGTCGACACATGAAAACCCTTTCTCATCTAAAGTATTCCAAAGTGATTCATGCACTGTGTCAATGAAGTAAACGGTCATCCCATGAAGTTCTGGTAAAGACTCATGGCTATCTCTGGATTTTCGAAATGGCCGTAAAATAGTCTACCGATGATAAAGTAGATAAACAGCCCTACAATGTCGTTAGCTGTAGTAATAAAAGGCCCAGTGGCCAATGCCGGATCGACATTCAATTTATCGAGAACCAATGGTGTCAACGTACCGAATAGGCTGGCAAAAATAATCACACAGAACAGTGCTATACTTACGGTATAACTCAATGCTAATGAATCTCCAAATCTCAATGTAAATGCCAGAAGTACGGCTGCCAGAAGGATCCCATTTAGAGAAGCCACGCCCAGTTCTTTAAGTAATTTTTTACCAGTACTGGAAAGACCTATGGTTTTGTTTGCCAAACCTTGAACAATGATTGCCGAAGATTGCACTCCGACATTGCCTCCCATAGCTGCAATGAGAGGGATGAAAAATGCCATCTCAGGGTAGATCTTTAAATCGTGCTCATAAATATTGATCACAAGTGCACCAAAGATTCCACCAATAAGTCCAATAAGAAGCCAAGGGAAACGTGCTCTCAAAATTCGTTGAATTCTATCTTCAGAATCAACTTTTTCAGTAATACCACTGGCCATTTGGTAATCTTTGTCTGCCTCATCTTTGATGACGTCCACGACATCATCAATAGTAATTCTACCTATCAGTTGATTGGAAGAGGTGACGACGGGAATTACAATTAAATCATATTTTTCCATCATTCCAGCTACGTCTTCCACATCTTCATCAGCTTCTACACTTCTAAGATCTTGGTCGATGTAGATTTCTTTGATCGTAGTTCTGGTACTGGCAGCGACGAACAGCAGGTCTTTTAGACTAAGCCTACCGATCAAAATTCCCTTGTCATCAATAACATAAATGGTATATACATTTTCCAGATCATCAGCTTGCTTTCGCATTTCGCGAATGGCTTGTCCAATGTTCCAATTGACATTTACCGCCACGAGCTCCTTGGCCATAATGGCACCGGCTGTTCCTTCTTCGAATTGAAGTAAGTCGATGATATCACTAGCCTGAATTTCATCGGAGATATGTGAGATAACCTCCTCCTGTTTTTGTTCAGGAAGAAGTTGAATGACATCAGCTGCATCATCTGAGTCTACATTCTCGTCTATGATTTCAGCAATTTCCTTAGAAGTAAGTGAGGTTAGAAGTTTGGCTAACTCGTCATTTTCTAACTCAATTAATACATCTGCTGCTTCCTCATTCTCCAACAATTTGTAGATGTAGGTAGCTTCGTCAGATTTGAGCTCTTCCATTACATCAGAAATATCCGCAGGGTGAAGCCCATGTAAAGCCTCCTGAATAGACTTATCATGTCCATTTGCAATGAACACCTGAAGAAGCGATATGAACTCTTTGGTTAACTCGAACTGCATATTCCGCGTTGCAATAATTCTAGATGCCGCGCAAAGTTAACCAAAAAGAGTTCCTTTAAAATGAGGGAGATTAGAGGTTTTAATCTCTTTTTGCTTGAAAAAACTCTTGAAGGAGCATCGTACAATCTTCGCTCATAATTCCTCCTTCATACTCTGTCTTTGGATGTAAAATACGCTTGTTTGTGAGATGTTCATGATCAAATTGTGTGAATCCGCGACGTTCATCATAAGCACCAAAAACGATTCGTCCAATTCTGGTATTGTAAGCTGCCCCTGCACACATTAAACAGGGTTCTAAAGTGACGTATAATGTACACTTGTTCAAGTACTTTCCGCCAAGAAAATCGGAAGCAGCAGTGAATGCCTGCATTTCTGCATGAGCCGTGAAATCATTAAGCTGCTCAGTCAAGTTATGCCCTCTGGCAATAATTTGATTTTTTGCTACAATGACTGCACCAACAGGGATTTCTCCTCGTTGCAGCGCATATTCAGCCTCTTTAAAGGCCATTTTCATGAAGTATTCGTCTGAGTATATTTCCATGGATATGACAAAACTACAACTCCCGAATCCAATTTCCTAAATGAATATTCAAAGAGTCCTGGAATGGAATATTAATGACCGAAGCTTTATCTAAATCACTAAGAGATATTTTTTTTTCCGTGGGAATATGCATAGAGAATTTTGATTTTAGTACTTCAGCCAGATACTCTTGCTCCGTTTGATTGGGAGTTGGAATTAAAAGTGCCGGTGTTTGTGTTACTATTAAATCCATTATTGTGCTGTATCCACCTCTGGAAATAACGAGTCGACAGGTATTTAGAAGTTCCTCAAATTCAGGTTTTGGTAAATGATTGTAGGTGGTGAAATTTTTAGGGAAGACTTTTTTCTCTTTTGATTTGGGTTTCCCTCTTAGAAGAATTATTTCTGTAGACGTGTCTCCAAATTTTCGGATGATTCTATTTTCCAATTGAGTTCTGTATGGTTCAGGGCCAGACAATGTGACTAGAATGAAGTTTTTCCGTTTTGTTTCTGTTGGTTTGAATCTCGAAAGAAAGCCAATATACTTTTTGGAAGAGAACTCGGCTGTATTAGATAGCGATTTGGATAGTTTTGAGGTTGGAGCATCAGGAACCCAGATTTCATCAAAGTTCTGGAGATACCGTGCTATTCTTTTGTTTGCAATGAACTTAAAAGGAGTTTTTGGAGCAAGCTTTAGCTGATGAGTGATAATTACACTAGGAATTTTTTTGGAATAAATACCATACCGATTGTCGGAAATAAGAGCATCAATTTTATGAGTAGACACAATCTTATCTAGGGCATAATTCTCTTCACGAATCTTCCGAGACAGTTTTAAACCTTGCAGAGCTACATTGAACCCTAAGGGTAGAATGCGATTAAATTTTAAATCGTAATCGGGTAATCGAAGCGAAACGAGATGGGGGAATTCACTGTTTAAGAGTTCTAGACTGTGACCAGAACCAGCAAGAATAATGTTGCAACTCTGATTCTGTAATTCTTCAATGACAGGAATCAATCGAGTGGCATGCCCAAGGCCCCAATTTAAAGGAGAAACTAATATGGTTTTTTTCTGACTGATTAGGATTTACTTTTGCTGCGCAGTTATTGACTACAAATGGGCAAAGATAAACTTAGAAAGTGGGCAGAAAACGAGTCGTTTGATATTGTTTTTGAACCCTCATTGAAAGAAATCATTGAAGGAGCTACCTTTAAACAGAATGAATGGAATCAGACGGTATTTGGAAATGACAACCCACTCACATTGGAATTAGGATGTGGAAAAGGGGAGTATACCGTGGCGCTTGCCAAGAAATATCCGAACAGAAATTTTATTGGAGTAGATGTAAAAGGTCACCGATTCTGGCGAGGAGCTAAAACATCTATTCAGGAGAACATTCCAAATGTGGCATTTCTAAGAACTAGGATAGAATTCATTCATCATTTCTTTGGTAAAGACGAGGTGAGTGAAATATGGCTTACATTTTCAGATCCCCAAAAAGGAGATTCGAAAGGCACTAAAAGAATCACTAGCCATTATTTTTGGGAGCGTTATAGAAAGTTCTTAAAACCAGAAGGAATAATTAATATCAAAACGGATAGTGATCTGATCTATGAATTGGCATTGGAAGAAATAGCAGAAAAGAACCAAAAATTGCTCATTGAAAGTGGAGATATTTATGGAACTTTTCAGAAGGGAATGGATGAAGAGTTAAGAGAGATTTTGGATACAAAAACATTCTATGAACAAATGTGGTTAGCTCAGGGAGATAAAATCAAATACGTACAATTTCAATTGGTGTAATGGCTGAGAAAGAATCTTTTTTCCAGATGGTGCATGAAGTGGCGAGACTAATTCCAGAAGGAAGAGTAACAAGTTATGGAGCAATAGCAAGATATCTAGGAGCTGCCAGATCAGCCAGAATGGTAGGCTGGGCAATGAATGCAAGTTTTAATTCAGAAAATCCTGTGCCTGCTCATAGAGTAGTGAATAGTCAAGGGCTTCTCACAGGAGCCGCTCATTTTCCCGAGCCCGAGATGATGAAAAGGCTTCTTGAAATGGAAGGAGTAAGAGTCTCCAATAATAAGGTTCAAAACTTCTCTGAAGTTTTTTGGGAACCAATGAAAGAATTAGAGCTTTAAAAGACTAGTCTTGGGTTATCATAAAAGTTGAGTTGAAGTGAAAATTTCGACCTCAAACTAAGCTCTTAGTCTGGAAAGAAAGTTGGAGTAGTTGTCGTAAGGGCTCCAAAATCGTTGACCTTAGCATTGAAAGACAGAGTAAATTAGAGAGGTTAGGACTTCTTTTACTTTGATAAATTTATTTTTTGTCTAGCCTCCAAAAATTGTATCCGTCTCTACATTTATGGTTCCATATCCACTAATTCAATATAGACTTAATTGCTACATTAATTTATTGAAAAATTGCTCCATCAAATCTCCCTACTCAAATTTTGAGATGTCAACACAACTTTTGGCTTTGACTCCTAATCTTCCTCCTGCTCTTCCGAAATTTGTTCTAACTCATCGCTAAAATCGAGATTTTCGTTAAAATCTTCAATCATATTGAGTAGATCGTGGTTCACTCGAATAAGATAAAGTGAATCGTTTCCTTCAATTTCCAATACATCCATATAGTCTCCATCAGATGTTTTGATAGAAACAAGGTCAGCATCAGAGAAACCTTTAGGGTGTTTTTTTCTGATTAACATCATGTGCTTATCAGTAATGTTTCGATAGTCTTTGAAGATTCTTTTCATGACTTGAGTTATTAAATGAATAAAATGGTGTACCCACTTCTCTCAATCGACACGTGCTATCAACTCTCTCTCTAACGATGAAAGTTAGAGTTATTTTTTAATAAATCATAAGTAATTCTTACTTCTATTTTGAACATTTGATGGAAAAAAGGCTCGTTAACGCATGCAACCATAAAAAAGACGTGAAAATATGCAACCTTTTTAAGGTGTAAATAACACCCTGTAAATAAACATATTACGTAGTGTTTGTGATAAAAAACAGATGAATTTCGGACCTGAAAAAGAAAAAAAATGAACTAAAATTTGGAAAACAGGAAAAAAATATTCTAAATTTGGAATCGGTTACGACCGGCATTAAATACTATCTAAACTCTTATCATTATGAAAATTTCTATCGTCACAGATTGCCGTCTGTTATATTACCCCAAACGTCACAATTATTTTATGGATTCAATTTTTTATTTGAATTAACCCTCTTTTAGGTTGACTCAATTTTTGCCATAAAAACTTAACACCTTTTCTTGATGAATAATTTTAACTACTGGGCACTTTTGTGCCTGATAATTCCTGCTGCATTCTGCGCTAAAGCAACAGAGTTTGCTGATAATGAGATTCTTGACGCTGTATTTGCTGCTCCTGGACTAACATATCAAGTTCATTTTAATGATATGACTGGAGTGGACTACGATTATGATTTGAACAGTTTATACAAGCACCAGGCAGATGGAAATGTAAATGGAATAGCATACGCATCAAATGTTATTTCTGACGAAAGAGACATTACGCTCGAATACTCAGCTAAAGATATCGGAGAAACTAAGGCATTTGGTTGGACAACTAAGGACTATCTACCCGGATTAGGTGCTAAGTCCATCAAATATGCCTTTTTCTTCGATCGTAGAAGATTGAAAATTGTTTACAATGGAACCCTTCTTTCTGGAAGTTTTGGAACACTAGCGGAAGGGACACGATTAGAAATAAACTTCAATTCGAGATATGTTATTTTCAAAAATAATGGGGTTGTGGTGTATCAAAAGAATGCGTCGGCAGATGGCCTATTGGCAGCTGCGCATATTTTTGATGAAGGAGGAACCATTCAGGGGTTGATATCAAATATCAATCATGAATACCTCATTAGAGAAACCGTTGCAGAGGTGACCCAGACATCTGGTTCCGTTTCTGTGGTTGGTGTTGGCGCTCCTCCTACTAAAGAAGTTTTCTTTTGGGGTGATGAGTTTGTTTCAAGAGCAGAATTTAATACTGAAATTGCTGATTTAGAGCCAGAATTCTTGGTCGGATTGGGAGCTGATCCCTATGAGGAAGTTTTTCAAGTTGGAGAAACAACTGTTTCTTCAAACTTACCTAGAAAATACACTCTTCAATATTACCAAGATGCTGCTGCTGTATCAAAAGATATTTGGCTGGGCTATCCTCTAGATATAATTAAAAGTAAATATGTAACTCAAGATGGAAGTTCACTTACATCTACTAAAGTTGGAGCTTGGATAACACACGATGTGTTCTTTTACGGCGATAATGATGGATGGGTAACTTTTAATAGTGGAGCAAAAAGCGATGAAACCACGGTTGGTCTTTTTGATTTTGACCGTCCAGCAGATGGGATGCAGTACGGGTTCCAATTGGATAACGGAAAGATCAGTTTTTTAGATAAAGGAGTATTATTAGGTGGAACAAGAGACTACAAGGTAGATGATGAGTTTGTAATTGAACTAGTCGATGGACGAATCAACTATTATGTCAATGGAAATGTAGAAGAGAGTCTGGCTTTATCATCTTCGATAGTTGCACTTCAAATGAAAACCACTTTTGCTAATGAAGGATCATATATCAAGAAGGTCAAGCATTCAAGCAAACCATTTTCTGTAAGAGGAGTGACTCCTTGTATTTCTGTAAATCATTTAGAATGTGATGGTACGGGTCTAGCGACAATGTCTGCATATTTAATATTCCATGGGGCAGTATCATTAGCCAATTTGAATTTCAGATGGATTGAGGAAACTGACAATAGTTCCATTTTGGTAGGAAATGATATTAATACAGGTTACTCCTGGGTAAACGTTGATCACGCAGGATCATATAAATTGATAATTACTGATCCCAATTCTTTTAACGAAATACTATGGCAAGGATATGTTGATGTAGGATACAAACATGATTGGATAGAAGAAAGTGATTATTTGGACAGTCCTATTTTTGATAATACTGGTTATAATTCTATTAGTTATGAATCTGATGCACCAATTTTTTATACTTGGGGAGTCGGGCAGGGACATTCGAAATTAACCATTGGAAGAGAGGGGTGGATAGAATTTGATGTTCAGGCCCCAGAAAGTATAGGAGGTGTAGAACTTAACTGGTCCAATTCATCTAATAACAATAATCTGTCTGGATTTTCTGCGCAGAAGTATACAGGTGCCAACGTGTTGTACTATGGCGTGTCCTTATTAGACGAGTCCGAGAATGGTTTAATTGAAATAAACAATCTAAAGTCGATTAAAATTATAAGATCGAACGATAAATTTCGTGCATTTCTGAATTATAGTTATTGTGGAGGAAGCGAGCTAATTCTTGAAAAGAATATTTCTGGTCTGCCGGCATTGAGAGCTTTTGTTGACTTAAGTGGGCTGAAAATCACCAGAACTTATAGCTCATATCCTTGCGCTAATACGGTTTTGAATTTATACTCCCAAATGTCCAGAGATATGGATGGAGAGTTACATATAATGCCAAAGGATAAATTGCGCATTGTCTATAACGAGTCTTATGAGACAAATGAGATAGAAAAACTGGAACTTGTTCGAAACAATGAAATAGTAGATATTACTTCAGTAATGCCAAGTCCTCAAATTCAACGAGGGGACAATCGATTAGTATTGGAAACTGCTCAAATGAATTTGGATACTCCATTAGAGGTGGATGAGGTAGTTATCCTAAGACTGACAAGTAAAAGTAATGAGACCTATTATTTAAGAATCAAACTTGCTGAGGCATCATAATTATGAATTTTCACGAAATAAAACATTTACCAATTTTAATATTGGCACTAGGAGGATTTATGTTGATGGGATGCTCCGATGTCTCATCTCCTTCGGGAATAATGACCCACTATCAGAGTAGTAGATCTGAATTTGAAAAAGATTTTGATATGGAATTTTTTAAAGGAAAGATTCAAATAATTCCAGGAGAGGTTGTTCTTGCAAAAGACTACCTAAAAAATAATGGCAATTCTGATTGGATGAATTCAAGAGCTGAGCAGTTGAAAGATTGTTTTCAAGTAAACCTGCAAATACAGCTAAAAACAGACGTTGATCAAGGGCAAGAAAGGCCTCAGGCATTGGCTCAAGAAATGTTTTTACGAGAACTTTATCAAAATATCTTATTGACTGCTAACCAAGAAGTGATTAAACCTCTATCTAAGATTGAAGAAGGACGAAAGCATGGTTCCAGAAGTCATCTTGTAGTTTACAGTTACGAAATACCTGCTGAGTCTTGTGATTTAAGTTGGCATTTTATGGGAACCAAAGCAGAACTTATTTTTGAATTGCCTTCAAACAAACTTACTAATTACCCACAATTGAAAATTTAATCCTATGTCAAACTCAAAGAAAAAATGCCTATCACTTTCTTTTATTTTCTTGTTTCTTGTGCAGATCTGGTCGCCGACGATGATGTTCGCACTTACTGAAGGTCCTGGGCAGCCTGAAATGATTTCTTTCCAACCAATTGGAATGGACAACATGGTAAACTTGTTCTCAGGTGATTTTAATTATAACCTTCCCTTACTTAATGTACCGGGTCCTGATGGAGGATACCCGATCAACTTACATTACAATTCTACAATTGGCATGGAACAAGAGGCAAGTTGGGTGGGACTCGGTTGGAATGTGAATGTGGGAAGCGTGAATAGAGTGACAAAGGGGTTACCTGATGATTTTAATGGGACACCTGTTATCAAAAGAAATAATGTCAAGACAAACTTCAATATTGGACTTGAGATAAAACCTGAAGCTGAGATTTTGAGTACAGAAATCAAAGATTGTGTCCCTCCAAATTCAATTCAAAAATCCATGAGGTTTTATTACGACAATTTCGTGGGGTTAGGCTCGACATTTGGGTATAGCACTTCTTTCAGTGCAAATTCCCCAATTGGACTTGACTTGAGTTTTGGTACCAATGAAGGAGTTAATTTTTCTCCATCAATGAGTCTCGCTTTTTTCAAAGGAAGTCTTGGATTTAATACTGGAGTGGGAATTAATTCTAGAAGTGGAATCCAAAAAGCAAACTATTCAATAAGTGTCTCCAAACAGCTTATATGCAGTAAGACGAATTCAACGAAGGATTTTGCCTCAGGAGGAGGTTTTGGGGCTTCTACCATTTCATATTTGCCTACTGCTCAATTGGGTTTTAGAACTGTTAATGCAAGTATTGGAGCCAAGCTTGGGACAGGGGCGATTTTTGCTACAAAGGGAGTTTTGGCAGGAGATGTTTCCAGAACTTGGTTAAAGGATGAATATAGAAGAAAAAAGTACAATGCTTTTGGCTATCAATATTCTCAGAATACAGTATTACATTCTGGTGGTGATGAAGATAAGTTGAAAGACGAGTTGATGGATTTTAACTTAGAAAAGGAGGGGATTATTTCCAAACATTCTCCAAATGCAGCAGCTGTCATACCCACAGGAGACGTATACTCAGCCTCTTCACAAGGGTTTTCTGGAACCTTTAATTCTTATAGAAATGATCACGGTTACTATTATTCTCCTGAGGTAAGGAGTAATAATTATGGTGGTACGATTACTGGTGACTTTAGTGCTGGAGCAGGAGTAGATATAGGAGCAGAGATAGGATTATCGTATAGTGATTCATATTCTGGACCTATTGGAGGAGATATTTTTCAGCCTGGAGATAACATAGATTTTAATGGAAAATCAGGTTTCGCGGAGGGACACTTTCTAAAGGATCAAGATGGTCATAATTCAGTACAGGATCCAGCAGCTTATAAAAAGAATAGTGATGAGCCGAATAGGTTTAAAATTTCTCAGGGTGGGGCAGCAAGAGTTTATGAAACGCTGTATGAAGGTTATGACTATGAAGGGAGTCAAACTTATTCGGATTTTACAGATAAGCAGAGAGAAAATTCTAACGATTTACTGAAATCATATACCCAATCCGAACTAAATAATTATTCAGATATCATGGATCCAATTCATCTATGGAATTGGAATGATACAGACCCATTTAACCCAACTCAAAACCCGTTACCCAACTCAAAAGGTTGGTCCAACAATTATTCTGATGAGAATCTGGATGAATTTACTGATAATTATAATGCTGATGATCAGGTGGGCGCTTTCGTCAGTATTGGTTCTAATGGTATGCTCTATGAGTATGGAATCCCAGTATACAATAACTATCAAAAAGAAGCGGTTTTCTCAACAGATTATCTATTGGACGAAGAGTCCTCTCAACTAGATAAGACAGTTCCATATAATCAGGGACAACAAAGAGAAAATTCAGTAAGTAATTCATCAGGGGAAGATCATTTTTTCCAATCGACTGAGCTCCCACCTTATGCTCATACTCACTTACTTACCGCAATGTACTCTCCCGATTATGTGGATCTTACTTCAGATGGTCCGACTACAGATGATTTGGGATACTATGTAAAGTTCAATTACGCAGAAACAACAGATGATTTTAAATGGAGAGTGCCTTTTTTCGGAGCCAACAATATGCCTGGTCATTTGAGCAATAAGGAAGATAATAAGGCAAACTATACATATGGAAGTAAGGAGATATATTATTTAAAGTCGATTGAAACTAGAACCCACCTGGCAGAGTTTATTATTAGTCCTCGGGCAGATGGAATGGAGGCTAATAACGAAAACCAAACATCGGCAGAGATTGGATCAGATTGCATGTATAAACTGGATAAGATCAAATTATACTCGAGAAACAATCCTGATGTGGCCATTCAAACAATTCATTTTGAATATTCCTATGAGTTGTGCCCAGGGGTACTAAACTTCAATGACAATAATCAAGTACTTGACGAGGAACCGGGATCAGGTAAACTAACTTTAAAAAAGATTTATACAACAAACTATGAAAGTCAAAAAGGGATGTTATCTCCATATGAGTTTGACTACGGTCCAATAAATGGGTTACAAAACCCTGATTATGATGAGTACAATAAATCTAAAATGGATCATTGGGGAAATTACTCTGGAAGGACTCCCTCTGGTTATGGAAATCAATACTATGGTGCAAATACCTTAAATCCATACACGAATCAAAAAGATGATTACAGTGGAAGCAATGGATTTGAGGAGGCGGATGTAAAAAGAAGATCTGAACATGCAAGTGCTTGGTTAATAAGGAGTATTTCGCTTCCAAGTGGAGGGAAAATTAATGTTGATTATGAGTCAGATGATTATGCTTATGTTCAAAATAAAAAGGCGAAGCAGCTATTCAAGATTACTGGGTTTTCGAAAACGGTAACGGGATCTACTACTGATGAAATAGAAAAAATTTATCAGGCCACTGAGGGGTATTTTGTTCATGTAGAGCTGGACAATCATTTTGAAAACGATGAAGAAGACGATGCGCTAGAATACTGGAATAACTGTGTGGAGGAATGTGATGATATTTATTTCAAGACATATATAAAACTGAAAAAGCCAGTGGCTAGTGGTACACCAGCTTATGATTATGTAAAGGGGTATGCTCATTTGGATGCATCTAAATTCGATGGTTCAAATCTGGACTATGTCTATCAGAATAGCGGGAAATGGTATGGGATTGTTCCAATTAAAACTCATGATGTAGTGGATTACATTCATCCTTTCCAGTTAGCAGGGTTTAATCAGTTGAGGTATGAAAGACCAGACCTATTTAGAGACAATACGAATGCTGCATTGGCTATTCCGGCATTGGTTCTACAATTAATTGGTGCTATTCCTGAGAGTATGGCATTGTTAATCGGCTACAATAATGTGGCAAAGATACGAGGGTGGAGTAATAAAGCTGATTTGGATAACCCCAACTTCCCTTCTTTTCTTCGTTTGCAGACAGGTGATGGAAAGAAATATGGTGGTGGACATAGAGTAAAACAGATTGAGATAAGTGATGAATGGTCTAATTTATCCAACAATGTTGAGAATTCAAGTAAATATCATCTGAATTATCATTACACGCTAGCAGATGGAAAGACTTCTTCTGGGGTAGCTACCTACGAGCCAAGAGTAGGAGGAGAAGAGAATGCATTAAAGGAAGTAAAAAGATATAAGGCAGGTGTGGCCTCATTGGATAAAAACTTGTGGCTAGAGTATCCTATCAATGAAAACCTATACCCTCAAGCCAATGTTGGTTATGGCCGAGTGCAGGTGGAATCTACAGGATCTGTAGAAAGCCAAGACCAGTTTTATTCAGAGGATGATCTAGGAATTGATCAGCGTTTGAAAAGTGCAAAGATTGTTCATGAATTTTACACTTTTAAGGACTTTCCTATAAAGTCTAAACAAACAAGCTACAAAAGGAAAAAACAGTTCCCACCTGTTATTCCGATTCCTTGTTTTGGTTCTATGAGCTTCAGCAATTCGATAGTTTCCCAAGGATATTCTATTGAGTTGAATGATATGCACGGAAAGATGAAGGCCGTGAAAACATATCATTCTACAGTAGACTTAACGGACGACTCAATTACCCCATATGCGAAAACAGAGTATGAATACAGAAAACAGGGGAATGAGTTAGATAACAGCAATCTTCCATTTTTCCATCCAGAACAAGGAATCAGTTATAATGGGGTGATGGGGAGGTCTGTGGAAGTGGCCACCTATATCAATGAAAACAGAATGATTGGAACCACAGGTTCAAATGTGGATGGAGATGTTACTATGGTGGGATTACCGTTATTTTCAATTTGGTTAAAAGCTGATTATACCGAGGCTCACACACGTCTGATCACAACGAATAAAATTATTCGAAAACAAGGGATTATTGATAGGGTGATTACTACAGTTGGAGATTCAAGAACAGAGGCTGTTAACTTGGCTTACGACAAAAAAACGGGCTCTCCAGTGGTTGTAAAACAGATCAACAATTTTGACGATCCGATCTACATATCGTCCATTCCAGCACACTGGCATTATGAGGATTTCAACCCTACCAAGGAATCCAATGGATTCATTTATTTGAAAGCTACATCTGCGGCTACTGTCATAGATGATGGTCTGGAATTACCATCAGAATTTTTCGATTCATCTGCGATTAAAGTAGGAGACAAATTGAAAGTGAACTCAGATGGAGGAACAGATGTTTTATATGTAAGTAGTGTGGATTTGGTTAACAATACATTGAATATGGTCAACGCTTCAGGTCAAACAGTTAGCGAAATGGCCTTATTTGATGATGGGGATGATATCGTGGATTATTTAAGGTTAGAGATCATTGAGACCAATAAGAACAACATGTTAGGAACTCAAGTGGGAAGTGTGGTGAGTTTGGTGAATCCACTGGATTTTAATGTGTTTGGGTCTAATTGGATCAGCGATATCAATGGAGCAATTCAATCTGCGACACCTCATTTCTCTGGTGATTTAGATTTAGATGGAGCTCTTCGCTGCGAGCAGGATGCCCCGCCTTTCGGAGATATTGAAGCAAATGTTTATTGTGCTGATTTTGAAACCAGCGACACATGCGGAAGCGAATACACTGGCAAATTAAGAATGATAAAAAGAGATGGGTACCTAGAAATTGTAGTAAGGTTCCAATGTGCAGAAGATGGTGATGCAGGTTGCTTAGTTCCATTTTACCAAATGAGTTTGTATTTCGATGATATTTCAGATGCACCAACATCTAATGCATGGCACGATTTCTCAAATACGTATTTGCAAATAGATGAAAATGCCAATTTGTTTGAGCTGATGGATACTCAAAATCAGGAAAATGATGAGCTTTATGGAGGTCTGGATATTAATCCAGCAGCTGTTGGTGCTCAAAGTGTGAAGGATTATTTTGTGAGGGATTGTCCTGTTGAAGTGTTACAGGCAAGAGCGATGACATTATCTGATCAGTGGAATTATGATTACAATGATCCAAGAATCACGCAACACGCGTCAGCGTCAGATTTTGATGACAATCCTTACCGACTTGGTAAAAGGGGGAACTATAGAGCAAAAAGTTCATATGTGTATCAGGCTCCAAGAACACAGCATGAAGATCAGAGCCGAATTTCTGAAGATGGAGTATTCTTGTATTATCCATTTAAATGGTGTCAGGATTTTGACAATGGATGCGACATAGATGGCTTAAATCCAGATTGGACTAAAGCATCTACGATGACGAAGTACGATCCGTTCAATAATGCATTGGAAGAAACGGATGCATTAGATATTAGTTCCTCTGTACTTTTTAGTAGAGATAAAGACTATTTAGTAGCTCAAGCAGCAAATGCGAAGCATCAGGAAATAGCGTTTGAAGATTTTGAAGAGTCAGTGACATATTTACCTGGAAATCATCTCAATTTCCAAGGCGTTGGATCGATATCAGCAGTTGTATCACACAGTGGGAAAAACTCAATGCAGTTGAATCTTGGAGAAACACTTTCTATTGATTTTAACGAAAATATTTTAGAAGATGTTTTCAAGCCTCTCCTCAATCCAAGTGAGGAAAGAAAGAAATACCTACTTTCATTTTGGACAAAGTCTGACCAAGATGCATCAAGTCTGGTCAGTATGGTAGGATCAATAGCGACATCATATATACAATCATCTTCGGATGACATTTATATAGAAGGCTGGAAGAAAATAGATGTGATAGTCGACTTTGAGGAGTCAGATGAGTTTCAAATTAGAATCTCCAATTCTACCTCTTCGCCTATATATATTGATGATATTCGAATTCATCCCTATGAAGCCTCTTTCAATTCGTTTGTTTACGATTACAATGACGCTAGACATTTAGCTTCATTGGATAATAGAAATTATACCACTTTCTATAATTATGACGAATTAGGAATGCTCACTCAGGTGAAGCAAGAGACAGTAAGAGGGGTAGTTACAGTTCAAACTTCAAGAAGTAACACTAGAAAAATACAGTAATGAAACTATTAATGATGATTAGTCTTTTATTGGGGTTCATTGGACTTCAGGAGGATGAACTCAAATCCATTTTGGAGAAATTAACCATAAGCTATTCAGCGGATCAACTTCATATGAGCTATGAGTTGGAAGTGAGACACAACAATAAAGTTGTTCAGAGCTCTCAGGGGGTGTTAATGAAGAATGGAAAGAGTTATTTCAAGCAAATGGATCAGGTGTCTCATGTTTCTAATGGAGATTATGCATTGACCATAGACGAACGACTAATGACAGTCTATTATCATTTACCAGAATCAACAGATGAAAAATCATCAGAGATAGTTCCCGATTTTGACATGAGTGGCATCAATATTATTACAAAAGGAGCGTCAGAGTTAGTATTTAGATCCAATGCGCCGAATGAAATAGTAGATAGTACTGACTACTATGTTGACCCGGGAAAAGGAATTTTAAATAAAGTAGTGCATTACAAAACACTCGAAGAACAACTCTATATATCAGAGATTAACTACACTACTTCAGGGCTTCACAATTCAGTGGACATGTCAAAATTTGATATGTCCCAATACCTGAATGGTAAGGGGAAGAAGGCTCAATTAAATAGCACTTACATAAATCAAGGGTTTTCATTTGTCAACACCCTCCTTAATGAAATTGAATAAAACTTTGCACCATGAACTATAAATTATTAATTGTAACAATCCTTTCATTATGGAGCTTTGTGCTAAGAGCCTCCTCTGAAAATTATGTCATTGGAATTGCTGGTGAAGAGTTATCAGCCATATGGAATGATCCTGAAATGTACTCTACGATTCATTTGGAGGACCCATTATTGGATGCCATGCCTGGTGATGCCAATAGCTATGTGCGTTTAAATGAAGACAAGAGTAGTTTATCTGTGAAATTGTGGTACGAAGATGTGCGTATGCAAAATCATACACATGACTGGAGGATTGATGTGAAATATTATGTAGAGTTATATCCCACAGATGGAGGAGAGGTTGAACTTAGATTTGAGACATTGACAATTGATTATTCATTGGGTTCAGGATATTCAGACATTCAACTTCGGGAATACGAAGGATATCTTAAAGCAGATGTCACGGTCACCGGAGTATCAGTAGAAACAAGCAACACTGATTTTGAAATTCCAGACGACGTGAGGTTAGATATGATACTAAAAATAGATCGAAAGTACCGTATTCCAGAAGTCAATAATTCCAGTTTTTTAGTGATGGATCAATTAAACTCAGATGGATATATTGATTTTGACCCTGTAGATTTGATATCTGAGCCAGGGTATGTGAACGTGAATACGGTAGTCGGAGAGTTACCATTAATGTGGGAACATATTCCAGAGGCAACATCGTATGACTTAGAGTGGTTATTTATTGATTGCTTGCATGGGCAACATCATGACCCTCTAGCTGAAATGTTACCTACAGATCCTTTGATTGATTTTAGAGAGGCTACTAGAGTAAATGTGACGACCAATTGGTACCATATTCCAATGGGCTATCCAGAGGGCTATCTAATTGTTAGAATGCGTCCTGTGGGTCCAAAAATGGATAATTTTGATCGATTGGATTATGGAAACTGGAGCTACGTACCAGCTGAGGTATCTCATTTATCAGATGCACTGGCATCGAACAATTTGACTACTCCACATGTATTTGTCTTTGACGGAATTGAATCCGGATTAAACTGGCAGTACTCAGCAAATTTCGCCGAAGATGGAAAGCGAAAAGAAATGTTGTACTTCTTTGATGGATCATTAAGAAGTCGTCAGAGTCTCACGCTTTTGAACACAGAGAATAAGGCTCTTGTTCGTGAAGCCCATTATGATTTCCAAGGCCGTCCATCTTTACAGATAATTCCATCTCCAATTGATAGTCAGGAGCTTAGGTTTTATTCAAACATCAATGGAGATTATGATAAAGATGATTTTGACGTAGATTACTTTGGTACATCTCCATTAACCGCATTGCCAGGTGAACAAGGAGCTCACCAGTACTTTAGTACTGACAATACAGATTTGGATGGAATGCATGAGGCGTATATACCAGATGCTGAGTCATATCCTTATACTAGATCAATCTATGCTAACGATGGAACCAATAGGTTGACAGTTCAATCTAGGGTTGGGAAAACGCACCGAATTGTAGATCCACTTCAAAATGACGATCACACGGGCAAGATTTATTACACAGCGCCAACTCAAGCGGAGCTCGACCGTTTGTTTGGAAACAACGCAGGTTTGGCAAAGCACTATCAAAAAGTAGCAACTAAAGATGAGAACGGACAGTTTACAGTATCTTATATAGATCAGGAAGGAAGAGTAGTAGCTACTGGACTTTTAGGGGGGAATGAATTAGTGACAAATTTGATGGATTTAGACCACAGACCTAATCCTGCGAATATTGTTACGGATCTCTTGACAAATAATGAAACTGTGATTGAAAGTAGCAACAAGTACACTAAATCGAGTACTACCTTTTTTGTTCCTTTTGACGATCCTAGAATGTTTACTTATGATATTGACCCTGGATATTTCACTAGTTGCTCTGGTGACCAATTGTATTGCGAATACCAGCTTTCAATTAAAGTGTATAATGAGTTTGGTGAAGAGGTGGTAGATTTTCAGGATTGCTCTGTTGAAGGAGGGGGGGTGAACCCTCTTCTAGGGAATATTACTACTGATAATTTCGATGAGTTTCCGGTGACATGGACAAAGGTTTTTTCTCCTGGATCTTACCAAATTGTCAAGAAGCTAACATTGGTAGAAGCTAGTATACAGGTTGCTCATGATGTATTGTTAAACGAGCTGGATGCTTTCGAAGCTGAGGTAGTAGAATTGGAAAATAATGGTTCTGTATATACCAACGAGTTTTTTCAATTGGATTATTCGTATGAAGGAAGCGCATTCGCTCCAATCACCACTACAGCAATGCAGACGATGTTGGACGATCATGCTATTATTATCAAAAACCAGTCTTATAGCTCTATTTATGATGATGTATGCGTGTCTTTTCAGTTTGACATTCCTGATTGCTCGTGTAATGACTCAGATGACAATCCTGAGAATGATTGTCCAGTCATACCTACTCCGTCGGATATTACAAAAGATTGTTATGAGGTTTATTGGGACTTGATTGCGGAAGTTTCTCCCGGGGGTCAATATTTTGATAATCTTCCTGCGAGACAGCTCACTCAATTTGGAGCATTAGAGGATAATGAAAATTACTATTTGACTGATATAAATGGTTGGCTAAATACGCTTCATAATCATGAAAGAAGATACTTTCCAGGGGGTATTCCTGGAGGTCAGGTTGACCAGCAAATTTGTCATAATTTATGGCTTACTGCTGAGAATGATCCTGTGGAAGGATATCCTCAAGATGTTTTTCCTACAGGAAAATTAGGGTGTTTATATGAAAATCCAGATGACTTGTACAATAGAGTATTCAAGTACTTGATAGATCCCAATTCAGCAGTAATTCTGTCTTGGGAAGAGATTAGATACAATTGGAATAATGAGTGGGGGCAACAATGGCCAATGTTATCGGAGTTGTCATATCCTGAGTATTTATCATACTTGCCGCTGGAAGGGAGTCAAATTATAAATGGAATTACTTTCAATGCATTAGACGATTTATTCCACTTGCATCCAGAATCAATGAGTTATGAGAATGTATGTGATGTATTGGCTCATAAAAGGTACATTGATTATGATGATAAGATAAATAGCAATAAATCACTTCCAGATTATGATCATGTGGTATTTGACAGTCTTCTTTTAGATGTGACCAATGAATTGGTTTTGGTGGGTAATGAGTTAATAGAAAGGCCAATAGACTTAGGTTTGTACTACGCAGCATTGGATTTTGACAACAATATAAATGGGTATAGATGTATTCCTGAAGATGAAGATTTGACTTCTCTGGGACAAGATTACTACATCCAGAATTTTATTAGCGATGTTCCTCAAATCACTGCTCAAAATGTTGATCTGACCAGATTGAATAAGTACATCACTATGAGTTTCAGTGAGTATGATCATTACAATGATGTGGTTTGGACCAATGAGAAAAAAGATCCGTTTCCTTGTGAGGAAAGAGAGCTTTTAGTTTATGAGTTGATGCACTTTTTACCTCTAAGCGATGGAATTCATTCTATGAGTGTTTACGCAGCCATAGATGACCCATTGGGAATTGCTATTTGGGACAATGGAGCATATTTGCCATATGATCCAGTAGCACTAGGTCATGATGACTACGTTGGACAGCAGCAGGTTGATGCAATCAGAACGATTCATGATCAATTCAACGTCCATGGCAGAAGCAAATGGGAATTTTTTAAGAGCACCTATATGTATTTTAGAGAAAAAGTCAATCGAAAAACAGCTTTTAATCTATCTGGAAGGGTGTATGAAAATGATCATATCACTACGATATCTACTACAGATTTAACAATTTACAATGACCACAGTACTACTGAGAGCTTTATTCACAACGGAGAGAGTTCCAATGTTTCTTTAGGTTCTGAATTTATTTCGTACGGAACTAGTACAGGATATACATTGCATTTCCCACACAATCCAATTTACGACTCGGATTTTTCAACGATTGAAGATATTACAGAAGCATTTTCGGCTGCATGTCCTTATGAATGTGAAAGCAGAGTGTCTCTATATTTAGAGGACTTAATGAATTGGATGGATGTCAATAATTTGACACCACTTTCTGAGACAGATTATTCGTATTTGGAAGGGGAATTGACCTGCGTTTGTAATTGTGGCTGTGATGAGAGTTGGGAGTCTATGACTCAAATGGATTTGGATGCCTTGAATTCGTATAATGATGCTGATATTAGCTACTACGAATGTACTTCAGTGAACACAGACGAGTGTGTGCTTTCGAATGAAACATTTAATTCAATTGTTTCATCATTTGATAACTCATTGTCTGGTTTTGTATATCAGGAACCAGAGTTATCAGATGCTGGTTCAGATGAGGGTACTGGCTCAACAGGAAATTGTTCATGTTCACTAATGACAGAATACACGTATTATAATTACTATGAAATTTTTGGATACACACTTGAATCAGAGGATCCAGCTGTGACTGCCGAGAATTTTGCTCTATTTGATATAAATAGTTATTTGGTATCACCTTACATCGACGTATCCTCCTTAAGAAATCATTTAAACAGTAATCCTGAATTTTTAGGAGAAGAAAATTTCATTGCTTATCCTACAGACCCAGATCTGGAAGCGCTGATCATTTTATGTTATGATGAAGAGAATAAAGAATATTGTGAAGGTGAAAACGACTCTCCATTTTGTTTTGATGCGTTGGTAACGGGAACGACTTCTTTAAGTCCTGGAGACAATGATTACATATATCCTATAAGGGAGTTATTCATTTGTACATTGAATAACCCAACTGTTGCTGAAGAAGAAATGTTAGAATGCAGATCACTTTGGGAGATGGAGTTGGAAAATGCGATGGACCATTACCACTATCAGATAAACGGAATCATGTCAGGTTTCATTTATGAAATGATCAATGTAGGACTATCAGCTGTTGAAGAGTTCACCATGAGTTATAAGCTAGACGAGTTTGCCTACACACTCTATTATTATGATCAGGCAGGAAATTTAGTGCATACTGTACCTCCCGCAGGAGTGGAGATCATGATAAATGACGTTAACAATGTTGTTGGGGATGAAAACCTCACTATTGAGGATGTTCAGGAATATAGAGATGCAGCTCAAAACTCATTATTTGTGGAACCTCATCATAGAATGCTAACCACATATAAATATAATTCTTTGAATCAGTTGGTTAAGAATAATACTCCTGACAATGGCACTTCAAAATTTTATTACGATAAATTGGGGAGGATGGTGATTAGCCAAAATGCCAAACAAGAGGCTAACTTATCATTCAGTTATACGCTATATGATTTGCTAGGAAGATCTTATGAGACAGGAGAAGTAAAAGAACCAAATGAGCTAAATATTACGCAGGCACTCATTACTGATCTTGATCTTGCGTTTGATCTGAATGCATGGGCACATTCTGGCATAGGACGTCATGTAACCTTAACTTATTATGATTATGACCCAGGCATTGCTGATATACAAGATGTTTTCACCAATGGACAAAATAATTTAAGAAGTAGAGTGGTGGGAGTAGTTTACTATCGAGAATTTACGGGAACGCCTCCTCTTAACTTGTATAATGCTGGAACTTTTTACAGCTATGATCCACATGGAAATGTCGAGTGTCTTGTGCAAGTGAATAATGATTTAAAACCTTTGGAGCACATTAAGAAAATTGCATACGAATATGATTTGTTAAGTGGAAATACTGTTCAAGTAGCTTTTCAACAAGGAGAATGGGATCAATTCTATCACAAGTATGAATATGATGCTGATAATCGATTGACCTATACCTATACCAGTGATGATTGTAAAATTTGGGAAAAGGAATCTAGACAACACTATTACGAGCATGGGCCACAGGCAAGAAATGAAATAGGGGACAAACAAGTACAAGCTTGTGATTATACATATGCTATTCAAGGATGGCTTAAAGGAATCAATTCTCCAATCATCAAAGCACAAACAGATGTTGGAAGGGATGGCGATAACACACTGGAAGATAATTTAAATAGTCATTTCGGAAAAGATGCTTTTGGGTTTAGTTTAGACTATTATAGTGGAGATTACAGCGGAATTGGTCAGACAGATAATTACTTACCTCAAGCATTAGGTGGGGCAGAAGAAAATAGAAAAAATCTGTTCAATGGAAATATATCTAGAATGGTGTATGCCGTCAGTTTAGGAGATCCTATGGATGGTTTTTCAAGTGCGGCATTGTTCAGATATGACCAGTTTAACCGAATAAAATCTTCAACTAATTATTCTGGTTCGGTGGAAACAATGCATGCTTATAATAATCTTTCTACTCTAATGAATAATGGAGTTTATTCCACAGAATATTCCTTTGACTTCAATGGTAACTTGGAATCTCTTAAGAGGAATGGAGGAAATGTAAACAGCTTGGCAATGGATGATTTTATCTACCGATATAATGGCAATACCGTCGAATATGGACAAGGGAAAAAAATCAACAATCGCTTGAATCATGTTAGTGACATTATCAGCGAATTGAATTATGATGTTGATGTTGATGATCAGAATATAGAAGGAGAAACCTATGATTGGGAAACAATTCTATATGATAGCAATGATCCAAACTTGAACGATAACATATTCAACTATAACTACGACGGAATTGGGCAATTGATTAAAGATAGAGTTGAGGGAATAGACTTAATCACTTGGACTGTTTCAGGAAAGGTGGAAGAAATTATTCGAGCGCCCGACTATTCAGTGGAAGTAGATGGAGAAATGGTTTACCCTCCAAATCTGATCTTTAGATACGATCAATTTGGAAACCGGATCCAAAAAGTTGTGAAACCGAGAAATCAAAATGGAGAGTTAAATCCGGATAAATGGGAGTTCACTTATTATGTGCGAGATGCTCAAGGTAATCCTCTTTCCATATATAATGGTAAGTTAGAAGGATCAGGACCCTTTTATACTTTAAGGTTAGATCAACGTGAGATCAACTTATATGCGATTAACAGGTTGGGAACGATGACTACTGATAAATATATGACCAGTGATTGCGGATTTGGTCAGGACATGTCAATGTTTTTATTAGGTAACGAGAGTTATCATTACCAAGAGGTTGACGAGATGGACATTATACAACCAAATCGATTTTCAAGAATCCTTGGAAAGAAGCGCTATGAATTGGGTGATCATAGAGGAAATGTGTACAATACCATTTCTGATGTTAAGAGGGTGGGAGAAACTGTAGAAGGTAATTTGGGGCTCGTAGCTTTTTATACTTCAGATATTGTTTCGGCATCAGATTACTACCCGTATGGAATGCCTATTCCTGATGGTGTCTGTGAGGATTCAGACGAACAAACTGTGGAATTAGAAGAGGTGATTTTTACTGATTCTTATGAGAATTCTGGAAGCTGGAGGGCATGTTCAGGAACGACCACCTCATTTGGGGAAGGAGAAATGGAGGTGATTGGTTTATTGAATTCCCAAGATTTGACAGATTTTTTGACTCAGATTGCTACAGATCCACAAGGAGAGTATTTTGATAATGTCTGTATTTCAAGAGTGTTGTCAAGCTCAGAGTCGATATCAGTTGGGGAAGACTATTCAATTAGTTTTTTACTCAGTGAAATAGGAATTGATGAGTCATTTAAAGCGAAAGTGAAACTCATTGGGGAAAATGATGAGCAAACTATTAATGTGCCAGCGATTTCTCTAGGACTTAACACAATTCAGTTGAGCAACCTATCTTTTAATGTGATTGAAATTCAGTTAGTAATTGGCTTTGAAATAGGTGATGGAGATGGTGTTAAAACATATGATGATATACCGTATTTGATTCCATACAATCAAACAAGTACTTCTTATGTTATAAAATTAGATGATCTACAGGTGATCAATAATTCAATTAACCAGCCAGTAATTGAAACTAGTTTCGATATTAATGGGTGGACAGGATGTGCATCTTCTTTAGAATGGAGTCCTCCTGCTATTGTTAATGGTTTTAATGGTGATTTGGTTATTTCTGGTCAAATTGGTGGAGCTGAGCGAGCAGCTTTCTTAGGTGCCTATGCTCTAGAAAACCCACTTTACCTTGAGATGTCTTGTGTTGGAAAATTATTAAGTAATGATGAAAGTGCGCTACTTTCAAATGAAGAAGGCTTACTGGATGTATTTATTGAGGAGGTCAATTTTCCTACGGGTACAGAAGTCAACCTACAATTTCTGAACAGCAATGAAAGTCAGTTGATTCCAATACAATTGACTGAAGGAGAAAATTTAATTGCTTTTACAAATAATTTGACCAATGATGTTGAAGAAATTCGATTGATTGTTCGCTGTCCAGTTGATGCTGGGAGCGATGGAGTGTTGACGGTAAGTGATTTATCTGTCATGTTGCCTTTCCCTGGGTCTGCTGAGTACAGTGTGATTATAAAAGAGACACGAATTCTAAAGCATCAACAGATAGTTGTTGATGCGTGTTTGGCACGGTCTTATAATTCAGGTGGGTATAGATATGGATTCAACGGTCAAGAGAAGGATGATGAAATGGTTGGTTCAGGTAATAGTTATACAGCTTTATTTTGGCAATATGATCCTAGAATTGCCAGAAGATGGAACACAGATCCTGTTACTTTTTCTGATAAATCTCCTTATTCAGTACTTTCAAATAGACCGGTTACAAATACGGATCCATATGGAGATTGTGATACTTGTCCTAATTATATTCATGGGAAAGCAGGAGATATGTATTTCACGGAGGATATTGGTGGAATGGATATGAATGGTAAAACCATTATACTATCTGAACGATCTAAAGCTTTATATGTAAATCTTGGAAAAGATGAACGAGATAATAATCAGTGGGCATTATATTCATTTATATCTAATGATACAGAATTCACTTGGGATGAAACTAGTAAGTGGTATATAGATGCTGATGGAAATGAATACGACATGCCATGGTATCTGGATACTTATAGAGCGGTCGGTTCTATGATAACTCCTGCTGTGAATGCAGCTGTTGATCTTGTTGACGGAAGAGACCCTCTAGAAGAAGTGAAAACAGCAATCAGTGATTATGAAGGTACTGCAATAGAGTTTTTCTATGACTCTGCTGTGCAATCTATAAAAGATTTTGGATATGAAGTAGCAGCAGGGGGAAACAGAAGAACTGATGCACTTTTAGGAATGTGGGTTGGCCTAGGCGCACCTACCGGTAAAGGATCTTCTCTTTTGATTAAAGGAGGATTAAGAAATGCTATCAAGAATGGATTTTGTTTTGTTGCAGGAACAAAAGTTATGACTGAATCAGGATTGGTGAATATTGAGGAAATAAAAGAGGAAGATTTAGTATGGACGTATAATGAAGATAATGATATAAGAGAGCTAAAGCGAGTAGAAGAAACATATGTTGTTGAAAATGCTACCCAACTGGTTGAAATTATTTTATTCAATGATACGGTTTGGACAACGCCAGATCACCCATTCTTTGTCAATAGAATATGGACTGAAGCTGGAAAAATAGTTGCAGGAGACAGCCTTTCGTTCTTTGCAGAAGAAGTTTTTGCACCTATTTTGAAAGTTCAAAAAATTGATACGATTGTATCGGTTTATAACTTTAAAGTTGAGCAAAACCATAATTATTATGTTACTGATTACGGGATTTTAGTTCACAATACAAATGGTTGTGGACCTGGTAAATTGCTCAAAAAAGATTTAAGAGCAGCTAAAAGAGGTGATTTAGAGGTTGACGGGACTTATGAGGGGAGAGAAAAAGGAAATGAAGGTTGGGCTGGTGCTGAGAAATACCGTACACCAAGCAGTCCTGCTGGTGATGCTGGTAGTGGGTGGAGAATTTTGAAGCAGGAACTCCCGGATGGTACGGTGCGTTGGGGTTGGACAAAATTTCATTATGAGTCAAAGACTATATTTGAATTTGATTAATGAATATGTTAAGAGTCATAATTAAAAATCGTGCCCAAAGAGAACTTGTGTCGGATCATATTGTTATTAAAAGTTCTGGTCATTACGATGAACAAGAGGTTTTTTTATCAAAAATTTTAAAAAAGGAATTTTTAGAATTTAATAGTAAAGATTCTTTTGATCTATTTGTCATGTATCTCAACAAATCAGGAGAATCCATAATTTATAATCTTGGACAAATTTCAAATTGTTCTATTATTATGTCTAATGAAAGCTTTATAAAATTAAGATGTAAAGTTTTTATCAGTGATGATTATTATTCATACAATCAGAATGTATTAGATCATATGAGGAAATTTTGGGGCAATGAAGAAAAGAGAATTTGTAAAGATGAAATGAATGAAGATGATAGTCGTTTGTATCTTGATGTATCATTATTGTGGAATGGAGTTCCTAGTTCTATGGTTAAAAAGAAGATCTATTTTTTTGACACCTTAAATGTGAATAATAGATATGATCTCTTCATTTCTATGGGTGAAATATTCCAACATAAAAGAGGCTATTTTGGAAGTAATCTTGATGCCTTTGAAGAATGCTTGCAACTATCTACTGATAGAGATGAAAAGTCAAAATTCATAATTTGTAATTCTCAGGAGATGCAGCGAAAAATAGGAGAAGATTACTACAATAGTTTTATTGAAATTCTTAAACTTTATTTTGATTTAAGACTTGAATAATACTCTTCAATAAATGGTGACACTTTCATTGCGCCCCTGAGTGTGATAGAAAGAGAGTAAGTTCAGCTGAAGGTATTCAGGACAAGATATATATTCGGATAGCATCGGGCTCTGCCCAATGTGCTACACAACCAGAGTCAGTAATTAACAATTGACTACTAGCTATGAATTATATTGATTAAATCTTACTAATTGAGAAGAACTACTCTCTGATTCAACAACCTTCGTTGGAGTTTAGAGGGTTAGATACATTATTTGATAACAGAAATGGAAAGTGTCTGCATTTCGAATTGTCCCCAGAAGATGTTCTCGAACCTATAAAATCTAATGGCTTTAGAATAGAGCACATTTTCAAGGCCCTCAGATTTAGTTCCATAAAAAAGCCCTAACAGTTAACTGTCAGGGCTTCTATGTACTCGAGGCGGGTCCCGATAACTATCGGGATGACCCCGCTAAGTATATTTTTCAATCAATTTTTGTGCAATCTCAGGATATGTTGTTAAGTTCTTAAGATAGGTTTTGGACTTCATTCGTTTAATATATTGTTCACTTTTTTTCTCTACAGATTACAGAAAATTTTCGCGTAACCACAATAAGTTGTCATGATCCAATGGATCTAGCTTGATTTTTAGAAAGATCATTAATTTGAAAGAAGATTTTCCAATCTGACGCCTGAGAGGTATAACTATTTTTAAAGAAGGCTGAATTGTGTTGTATCAGCCTAATAGCAATGTCTAAGCAGCTTCCAGTATAATATTTGTCAATACTTTCGGAGTACAGAACATAGACATAAGCCATTATATAATGTTAAGTATTAAATAAAAAGCCCCGATAGTTTTTTACTACCGAGGCTTCAAATGTACTCGAGACGGGACTTGAACCCGTACGTCCATAAGGACACAAGATTTTAAGTCTTGCGTGTCTACCAATTCCACCACTCGAGCAATTCCACCCTCCGATAGCTATCGGAGCGAGCAGAGTGTCTTCATTTCTACCTCCCGATAATTATCAGGACGAGCAGAAATTTTAATCTACAACCAGATAGACTTGGAAATAGAATATTTTCTTAGAGCGAAAGACGGGATTCGAACCCGCGACCCCGACCTTGGCAAGGTCGTGCTCTACCAGCTGAGCTACTTTCGCATTTTATTAAAAAAGAACGATTCCGCAAAGCGGGGCGCAAATGTAACAATATTTCTTATTTCATAAGAACAATTTATTTAGAAAATTCCTTTGGACTTTAAATAAGAAATCACTTTTAAACTAGCACCCATATTTTGATAAACGTATTGCTTGGAAAGACCTCCTTTTGTAGTTCTTACTTCATGGTCGGATTGAAGTTGGACAAGTGCTTTCACCCCTTCTTCTTTCGTTTGACACACAATGCTTCCTCCAATAGTGGAGAGATCCGTAGCTTCCTTGAACTTGGCATGCTCAGGACCATGAACGATGGGCTTTCCCCAAACAGCAGCTTCCAATATATTGTGCAAACCTGTTCCAAAAGCTCCACCAACGTAGCATACGTCTGCATACCTATAGATTCTGTTGAGTAAACCAATACTATCCACAATCAGTACGCGATTGTCACTTAGATCAGCAGATGAAGCACCTGAAAGGGCAATGCTCTTAAAAGCCTGAAATTGTTTGGAGATAGCTTCGATTCTGGATTTCTTTACTTCATGTGGAGCGATGATTAATACCCAGTCATTTGAAAACTCAGCAAAAGCATCATGCAACACTGCTTCGTCCTCTGGCCAAGTGGAGCCTGCAATAAGACATTTTTTATTTGTACAATACTCTTTCACATTCTCGACATCCACACTGTTTTCTGCAATATCAATTACTCGGTCGAAACGTGTATCTCCAGAGATTGTAATCTGTTTGATGCCAATGGAGAGGAGAAGTTCTTTTGAGGATTCATTTTGAACAAAGAAATGGGAAATGCGCTGCAAATCTGGTACAAAGATGTTTCCGTACCATTTAAAATAGTGCTGGTCTTTTCTGAAAATAGAGGAAACGGAAAAAATGGGAATACTTCGCTGGTGTGAATAGTGAATCAGATTTTTCCAGAATTCATATTTAATGAGAATTAAGGCCGTTGGTTGATATAAATTGAGAAATCTATTGACGGCATGAGAAGTGTCAAATGGAGCGTAAACAATACTATCTGCAAG
Organism: Flavobacteriales bacterium; assembly: GCA_965224545.1. Classification (GTDB taxonomy): domain Bacteria; phylum Bacteroidota; class Bacteroidia; order Flavobacteriales_D; family Sanyastnellaceae; genus ASP10-05a. Next base: position 1,636,615 of record CBDCZM010000002.1, read on the forward strand.
TTGGAAATCTTTCAAATGATTAAATCCGCTGGGACTGAAAAATGAAAGAAGTATTTTTTGAGATGAATTGCTCTTTTTGATTTTTTCTATGATCGGCCTTCCTTGCTCAAACTCACCTACGCTGGCGCAATGAAACCAAATGGCACCAGTTAAAATCTTCGATGCGTCTCGTTGAAGCTTTCTACCAGAAGTAAACTCTTTGATTTTTGGATTAAATGGAGAAATACATTTAAGACTACACCATACCAAGTGCATGATTAAATCATAAATAAATAGCATCTAGTTGTATAGATTTCTTTTGTAAAAGGGAACGATCCATGCTGCTTTAATCCCAAATAGTAAATCAAGTCTCAAATCTCCTTTGTCTGAGCTGTTAGTATCAAAATTATATTCCCTTCTGGATGAAGTAAGCCCTTCGATCAACTCTACGCCGAAATAAAAATCTCCAATTCTTTTTCTACTAAAATTTAGCCAACCGATATTCTGACTGAACATAGGACCATTTGATAACCTGTCATATCCTTTCTCATATTCATTGTCCAACTGAGGAACATCATCCAGTTGATGTTCAAATCTAATATTGTGTTGAATAAATCCGACTCCAAGAGTTAATAGCAAACCAGTTTCATTTTGACTGTCCTTAAACCTGAAGAATTTGCCAATCTCTCCGCTCACATTGAAACCTCTTTGTTGGATTAAAACAGAAGCAGGCTCACCCTCAATGCTGATAATTTCTCCTTCTGAGGAAAGTAGATTTTGGAGAAGTCCCGGTTCATTCACTTTGTTGCCAAATGTGAAGTTCGCATTTCCCGAAATGAAGAGTCCGTTTTCCTTTTTAGTACCGAATGTCATCCCCAGGCTGCTACAGAGACCAAATCGATCAGCCATATCACCACCGGGAACATGAAAGGTATACCGTGGACTAAAAAAGGTTTGCGTTTTATTTTCCAGTTGAGCATTTCCAATGGAGCTAAAACACAGAAACATAAGGATGATAAGGAGATTCTTCATGAATAGGCTAAAGTAATCAAATTCTTAAACCCAGAAAGTTCGTTAGAACTACGTAGTGAGGCTTGAAGACACAATAAAATTTGATGCTTCAGAGAGGAGACATAGCCTGAGCTATGCCGACGAGCTGAAGTACAGCGTAGCGACTGATTTTGAAGTGATTTCAAGACGGAATAGTCTTTCTAATGACTTTTGTGGGTTCAAAAAGATTCTCTCTAAAAAACAATCTAACTTACGACTCTAAGCTGTTTTGACTCTTCAAAATTGGTATATTCGCAGCCTATTTGTGGAATAAATGAAAACTATTCAAATGGTGAATCTCATAGGTCAATATGAGAAAATCCAATCAGAAGTGGATCAGAAGGTTATAGACGTAATTCGTTCTAGCCAATACATCAACGGTCCAGAGGTCAAATCTTTTGCGTCAGAATTATCAAATTTTTTAGGAATTAAACATGTGATTCCCTGTGCCAATGGAACAGATGCGCTACAATTAGCGATGATGGCTCTTGGTTTAAAACCAGGAGATGAAGTAATTACAGCAAGCTTCACCTATGTCGCCACTGTAGAAGTTATTGGGCTTTTAGGACTCGTTCCAGTATTGGTGGAAGTAGATCCTGATACATTTAATTTAGATCCTGACTCATTTAGAGCGGCCATTACTGATAAGACAAAAGCTGTAGTTCCAGTCCATTTATATGGACAATGTACCAATATGGAGGAAATACTTGCTATCGCCAAAGAACACGATTTGAAGGTGATAGAGGACACAGCACAAGCTATAAACGCCAATTATACTTTTGATAATGGTACTGTAGAAAAAGCTGGTTGCATGGGAGATATTGGAACGACTTCATTCTTCCCAAGTAAAAACTTAGGATGTTATGGAGATGGAGGTGCTATTTTTACTAATGATGATGATTTAGCTCTGAATCTTTCTCAAATGGCAAATCATGGTCAAACGGTTCGGTACTACCATGATAACATTGGAATGAATTCGAGATTGGATAGCATTCAAGCCGCTATTCTAAGGATCAAATTACCTTACCTTAATGAATATACAAAGGTAAGACAGGCTGTAGCTGATTATTATGACGAAGCTTTCAAGAATGAGTCTAGATTAGTTATTCCGGTGCGAGACCCAAAAAGCACACATGTATTCCATCAGTATACGTTGAAAACGAATGATATAGATAGAAACGAACTGCAATCATTTTTGTCGGAAAAAAATGTTCCTTCAATGATTTATTACCCAGTTCCTGTTCACAAGCAAAAAGCATACGCAAGCCCTAAAACAGACGCTATGGATTTTTCTAGAACAGATAAATTATGTTCTCAAGTGATTAGTTTGCCAATGCAAACAGAACTTGGAACAGATCAATTAGAGCATATAGTAAGTTCAGTAAAAACATTTTTGAATAAGTAAATCATGAAGATCGCAGTAGTAGGAACAGGCTATGTCGGATTAGTGACCGGGACATGTTTCGCGGAAACAGGAAATCAAGTAATCTGTGTCGATATAGATAAGGACAAAGTGGACAAAATGAGAAATGGAATTGTTCCCATTTACGAACCTTATTTGGATGTCATTTTTGCACGAAACATAAAACAAGATAGACTCAAATTCACCACTGATTTAGAAGATGCAATTGAAGATGCCGAAATTATCTTCCTAGCACTTCCAACACCTCCTGGTGAAGATGGTTCAGCAGATTTGTCCTATGTTTTGGGAGTTGCAGATCACTTAGGGAAAATCATTAAGGACTATAAAGTAATTGTAGATAAGAGTACTGTTCCGGTGGGGACAGCAGATAAGGTTGCGGCGGCAGTGGCTAAGCATGCTACGGTTGAGTTTGATATAGTTTCAAATCCTGAATTCTTGAGAGAAGGATTTGCCGTAGACGATTTTATGAAGCCAGATAGAGTTGTAGTAGGAACGGAATCAGAGCGAGCACAAAAAGTAATGAAAGAGCTTTATGGGCCTTTTATTAGACAAGGAAATCCGCTCATTTTTATGGATGAGAAAAGTGCTGAGCTGACCAAATACGCTGCAAATGCATTTTTAGCGACGAAAATCACGTTTATGAATGAAATCGCGAATTTTTGTGAGCAGGTTGGAGCTGATGTTGACAAAGTAAGGCTTGGAATGGGTACTGATACTAGAATAGGTAAGCGGTTCTTGTTCCCTGGAATTGGCTATGGTGGGAGTTGTTTTCCAAAAGATGTTCAGGCATTGCAACGCTCTGGAAACGATATTGATTATGATTTCCAGATACTTGATAGTGTTATTGCGGTAAATAATGAACAAAAGACAGTTCTAGCAAAACCGATTAAAGATTACTTCAAAGGGAATTTAAATGGAATAAAGATTGCGCTTTGGGGCTTGGCATTTAAGCCAAATACTGATGATATAAGAGAAGCGCCGGCGCTTTACATGATAGAAAAACTGACAAGCGAAGGAGCCACAATTACGGCATATGATCCTGAAGCGATGGATAATGTAAAGAACCTTTTAGGGCATAGGATTGACTTTGCTGGAGACATGTACTCTGCGCTCGAAAATGCGGATGCACTTCTAATTTGTACAGAATGGTCGGCATTTAGAAATCCTGATTTTGCAGTTGTGGAAGAAAAATTAAATAACAAAGTGATTTTCGACGGTCGAAATCTCTACGATTTAGATCGAATGAAGGAGCTTGGTTTCAGATACAAGTCTATAGGTAGACAAGAAGTTAAATAGTGTATAGTTGGGAATAGATGCTATTCATAATTCGGACTATTTTTGATAAAATTTTAGTTTGTTTTTTGAAGTAGAGATAGCGTCAGACGATTAAAAATAATTGAAAATTTCGCGAAAAGAGGCGAATTTGAAAGTGCTGTATTTCCGAATAGGCACTAAACAGAACCAATAAGTATGAAAAGAGCAGTAGTTACAGGTGCAGCAGGATTTTTAGGTTCCCACTTGTGCGACAAGTTAATAGCTGAGGGATATCACGTAGTAGGTATTGATAACCTTATTACGGGAGACTTGAAAAATATTGAGCATCTATTCAAGAATGATCAATTTACCTTTCAGAAAAATGATGTTTCCAACTTTGTGCATGTACCTGGAGAGTTGGATTTTATCTTCCACTTTGCATCTCCTGCAAGCCCTATTGATTATCTGAAGATACCGATCCAAACGTTGAAAGTAGGATCATTAGGAATTCATAATTGTCTGGGACTAGCTAAAGAGAAAGGTGCTGGTCTGATGATCGCTTCCACTTCAGAAGTATATGGAGATCCAACAGTGCATCCTCAACCAGAAAGTTATTGGGGAAATGTAAATCCTGTCGGTCCAAGAGGCGTATACGATGAAGCAAAACGTTTTCAGGAAGCAATAACTATGGCTTACCATACTTATCATGGTGTAGACACAAGAATTGTTAGAATATTCAATACGTATGGACCGCGAATGAGATTAAATGATGGAAGAGTCCTTCCTGCATTCATTGGTCAGGCGCTTAGAGGAGAAGATTTAACAGTATTTGGAGATGGAAGTCAAACAAGATCTTTTTGTTATGTAGATGATTTAGTGGAAGGCATCTTTAGATTATCTCAAAGCGATCATCACGATCCAGTGAATATCGGAAATCCGGATGAAATTACGATTAAGGAATTCGCCGAAGAGATTGTGAAACTGACAGGTACTGATCAAAAAATCATCTACAAAGATTTACCCGTAGATGATCCAAAGCAAAGAAGACCAGACATATCTAAGGCGATATCCATCTTAGGCTGGGAGCCAAAAGTGAATCGTGCGGAAGGACTAAAAATCACTTACGATTACTTTAGGTCGTTGCCAGAAGAAGAATTGTATAAAAAGGATCATAAGACTTTCGAAAAGTATAGTAACTAATGGATTATTTCAAGCACGAAACAGCACTAGTTGATGAGGGCTCGATTATTGGGGCAGGGACAAAGATTTGGCATTTTAGTCATATTATGCCTGGGGCTGTTTTGGGTGAAAAGTGTAATTTGGGTCAGAATGTAGTTATTTCCCCAGACGTGATTTTAGGGAGTAATGTGAAGGTCCAAAATAATGTTTCAATTTATACAGGTGTGATATGTGAAGATGATGTGTTTCTTGGTCCATCATGTGTGTTTACTAATGTAATGAATCCTAGAAGTGCTGTAAACAGAAGAGATTCATATCTTAAAACAACAGTGCGCAAAGGAGCCAGTATTGGAGCTAACGCCACAATTGTTTGTGGAAATGACATTGGAGAATTTTCCTTTATTGGAGCGGGAACAGTAGTAACAAAAGAAGTACTTCCATATAGTTTGGTAGTTGGAAACCCAGCTCGTCACATTGGATGGATGAGTGAGTTTGGACACAGATTAAACTTTGAGAATAGCAAAGCCATTTGTCCAGAGAGTAAAGAAGAATATATATTAGAAAACGAAAGAGTTAGAAAACGATAATCAGAAATGATGTACGATAAGCTAGTTAATAAGGAAGCTACATTAGCTGTAGTAGGTTTAGGATATGTTGGATTGCCTATTGCATTAGAGTTCGCCAGAAAGATTAAAGTGATTGGATTTGATATCAATGCCGAACGCGTAGAAATGATGAAACGACATGAAGATCCAAGTAAAGAGCTTAAATCAACGGCTTTTGATGGATGTGACATCGAATTCACTTCAAATCCAGACGATCTTAAAAGGGCGAATTTCTTTGTAGTAGCAGTGCCTACGCCAATTAATGAGAACAACCTTCCTGATCTTCGGCCAGTACTTTCAGCAAGTAAAACGGTTGGAAATGCATTAAAAAAAGGAGATTATGTGGTTTACGAATCTACGGTGTATCCTGGTTGTACAGAGGAAGATTGCGTTCCAGTATTGGAGCAATTAAGCGGTCTTAAAATGACACAGGATTTCATGGTAGGATATTCTCCCGAAAGAATTAATCCAGGTGATAAGAAGAATACCATCAGAACGATTGTAAAAGTGGCGGCAGGATGTTGTGATACCAGCCTGGAGAATATTGCAAAAGTCTATGAGTTGGTAGTAGATGCAGGAGTCCACAGAGCAAGTAGTATTAAAGTAGCTGAAGCGAGTAAGATCATCGAAAATACTCAGAGAGATGTCAACATAGCGTTGATCAATGAACTCTCAATTATCTTTGATAAGGTAGGAGGTGTCAACACGTATGAAGTATTAGAAGCAGCTGGTACCAAATGGAACTTTCTGAAATTTTCACCAGGACTTGTCGGAGGACATTGTATTGGAGTGGACCCATATTATTTGGTGCACAAAGCAAAAAAGCACGGGTATCATGCAAAGGTCATTAACTCAGGTAGGTATGTAAATGACTCAATGGGATTCTATGTTGGAAAACAAACGGTGAAGAAAATATTGGCACAAGGAAAGAATATTCAAGATTCTAGAGTGTTGGTTATGGGTGCGACGTTTAAGGAGAATGTAAGCGACATAAGAAATACAAAAGTGATTAATGTCATCAGGGAATTAGAATCTTTTAGTGTCAATGTCGATGTTATTGATCCATGGGCTGATTCTGATGAATTTGAGCATGAATATGGCATTCCATTGACGGAAAGCGCAGATACAAACGCTTACGACGCTGTGATTGTGGCAGTAAATCATGATGAATATAACTCACTATCTGCAGATGATTTTAGGAAATATTTTAACGATGACAAAGGAGTTCTTGTTGATTTAAAAGGGATCTACAGAGATATGAAAAAGGAATTTGAGTATTGGAGTCTTTAATTACAATTTTAGCAGTTGAAGTTTGATAAACATATATTAGTTACAGGTGGAGCAGGATTCATAGGCTGTCACGTAGTAGAATTACTTGTCAATAAGTACGAAAATTACAAAATCATTTGTCTGGACAATCTGACCTATGCTGGAAATTTGGCAAATCTAGTTGGTGTTGAAGATGCTCCCAATTACGAATTTGTAAAACAGGATATATGCGATGTTCAGGCAATTAATGAAGTTTTTTCCAAGTATGAAATTTCAGATGTGATTCATTTAGCAGCAGAATCACATGTAGACAGAAGTATTTCTGATCCATCGGCATTTATTAGAACTAATGTCCTAGGAACGACCAATCTTCTGAATGCAGCTAGAGCTAATTGGAAAGATCAAAATCATCTTTTTTATCATGTAAGTACAGACGAAGTCTTTGGTTCACTTGGTCAAGAGGGGCATTTTAATGAATTTACAGGATACGATCCGAAGAGTCCATATTCTGCCAGCAAGGCGGCATCGGATCACATCGTACGAGCCTATGGTCACACGTATAAGTTACCATTTGTGATTTCAAATTGTAGTAACAACTATGGACCGAATCAATTTCCTGAGAAGTTGATTCCTTTGGTTATTAATAATATTAAGCATAGCAAACCCTTACCAATCTACGGTACTGGAGAAAACGTTAGGGACTGGCTGTGGGTAGGGGATCATGCTTCGGCCATAGATGTGATTTTCCATAAAGGAAAAAGGGGAGATACGTACTGTGTTGGAGGAGAAAATGAATGGTCTAATCTGGATCTTGTGAAGTTGCTGATACAGCAGGCAGATGACTTGCTGGGAAGGAAAGAAGGAACGTCACTTGAACTCATAGAGTTTGTAAAGGACAGGGCAGGGCATGACTTCAGGTACGCCATCGACAGTTCTAAACTGATGAATGAGTTGAATTGGAAGCCTAGCCTTTCAACAGAGGAAGGAATCAGAAAAACCGTTCAATGGTATTTAGATAATATGGAATGGTTAGAGGATATAGTCTCTGGTGATTATCTCAATTATTACAAAGACCAATACTCAAATAGATAATTACAATGGGTTTTTTAGATTCCATATTTGGTAAGAAAAAGGAATTAAAACCCATTTCTCTTGCATCTCTTAAAGTGGATATGCACTCACATCTTATTCCTGGAGTAGATGATGGGGCTAGATCTACAGAGGATTCTATCAAACTTATAAGACATCTTTCTAGATTAGGTTTTTCTCATTTTATTACCACACCGCACATTATGAGTGACATCTATCCTAACTCCAAGGATGATCTATTAAAAAGAGGTGATGTTCTTAGACTAGAAATAGAGAAGGAAGGACTGGATGTGACGCTTGAAGTCGCAGCCGAATATTTTTTAGATGAGCATTTTATGTCACTCATCAGGAAGAAAGAATTGCTCACTTTTGGTGATGGTTTTTTATTGTTCGAAATGTCGTTTATGGAGGAATCACCTCTTTTGCAAGAGTCCATTTTTGAACTTCAGTCAATGGGAATTAAACCCATATTGGCGCATCCTGAGAGGTATGTTTATCTCCATTCTAAGTTTGAGAAGTACGAAGAGCTAGAGGCTCAGGGAGTTCATCTCCAGTTAAATTTAAATTCTTTAACTGGTCACTATTCTCCTCAAGTATTGAAAATAGCAGAAAAACTTATTGACCATAAGCTTATATCATTTGTAGGCACAGATTGTCACCATATGGGTCATGTAGAGCTATCAGAGATAGTACTTTCAAATCCTTATTTCCAACGATTGGTTCAAGAGAATATCTTATTAAATCATCAACTTTCAAACTAGTTTCATACTTTCGTGGAATACTTAGCACAATGAAATACCTAGCTTCATTAGTATTCTTGGCATGTTTTTTCTCTTTTTCTGCACATTCTCAGAACAAGGGGTATTTGGGAAGTAATTTCCAGGTTCAGCTTAATTATTCTCCACATATTGGATTAGCACTTGTTCATGAGCTTGTCAATGGGACTTCATTTTCAACATATACCATTTCCAATGATATTTCAGATAAGACGTTAATAAGCGGTAGCAATGGAATTTATGGGTTGACTGTCCTTAATTCAAAAGGAGGAGCTATAAACTATAACGTTTCTAGAAAGGGTACTCTTGGGCTCAATTATCGAAACGGGTACTTTTTTTCACGTAGCTATATTAATGGGTCGTTTGAGAATAATTACATCGATAATTTGATAATGGTTGGTTTGAGAGTCAACTCATTCCAGGTAAAGTATGATCGTTATTCAGGAATTGCTCCGTTAAAGCGATATATCAGGTATGGCATTGGAATAGACGCTATAAAAGTGGATGAGGATTTTTTGGATAGGAAACTAGAAGGTATAAGCAGAATTAAATTTTTTGAGAAGAAAATTCCTTTTTTTACAGTTGGAATAGGAGGAAACAGCTTTTTGACAGACAGATTGTATATCAATTATGGTGTTGATTTTAATTTATCGTTTAGCATTTTCGTATCAGGTGAATCAATAAGATATACACGAGAAGTGACGTTTTACCCGTATGAATTTTTATACTCATCAAGATTCATTGAAGGCCAGATTGGTCTTGGATTCAATTTATAACCATGAGAGCATTTGTTACATTAATTGGTATTGTGTTTTCGTTCTTTGCGATTTCCCAAGAGATTTATAAACCACTTCAATCGGAAGGAGAGCTTCCTGAAGACTTCATAACGCTTTCTTCAGAAAAGTATGTGGAGGCCATAGATGATTTGGAATATTATTCCAGCAGCGAAACAAGTGATAGAAAAGAGTTTTTGCTACAGAGTAATTTTTCAATTGATGCAATGCTCAGAGGAGGACAAATACTGTACAACGATACCATTTCAAAATTTGTCGATGAGGTTGTGGACATCATTTACAAGGCCAACCCTGATTTGCCTGAAGAACTTAGATTCTATGTAATGAGATCCTCGTCTACAAATGCTTTTAGCACAAATCAAGGTATATTGTTTGTGACGACTGGTTTGATTTCTCAATTAGAAAACGAAGCTCAATTAGCTTTTATCATTTGTCATGAGATCAGCCACTACATTAAAAAACACACTATTCAGAGTTTTCTGGAAAGCAAACAGACAGTTAGGAATAAAGGAGCTGTAAGAACCTATGACGAATATGTGGCCTTAATGAGTAAATATTCTAAAAATCAGGAATTTGAAGCTGACTCTGAAGGACTAAACTATTTTGAGAAAACTCCTTACGATACCTATGAGGCGTATACGGCTTTTGATGTACTTCATTACAGTTACCTGCCTTTTAATGAAGTGCCTTTTGATGTCGATTTTTTTAAGAGTGAGAACTTTGATGTTAGATCAGGTTTAGCGGCGGATAGCATCAATCCTATTGACGTGTTTAATGAGGATTACGATGATAGTGAAAGTTCTCACCCAAATATTTGGAAGAGAAAGCAAAAAATGAGCTCTTTGATTAAGGGTGATAAGAACAAAAAAGACGGAAACTGGTTTGAAGTAGGTGAAGACAAGTTTACATATAGTCGAGATCTATGTAGAAGAGAGGGAATTAGAATTAATCTCTTACAAGGACAATTTCCTGAGGCGATTTACTCAAGTTATTTGTTGCTACAAGAAAATTTTAATGATCCGTTTGCAGAAATATCTATTGCAAAGGCACTATATGGATTGCATCAGTTTGACGCATTCGGCGAGTTAAGAGAGGCGGTGAGAAAGACAAAATATGTAGAAGGACACAGTACTACTTTATTTCATTTCATCAATGAATTAGAAGATGAAGAGTTAGCGGTGTTGGCTGCTCAGAAGGTATTTGAGGTTTCTCGTAAGTATCCTGATAATGTTTATTTCAAAGAATTATTGGAAGATATTATTTACGACATGGTCCACGAACAAGAGATACTATTTGAAGACTTTGTATTGGAGAAACCTTCCATAGAAGTCACAAAGGAAAATTCTGATTCATTGGATATTTCCATTTCGGATGATATCATCGAGGAGAAAAAAGAGCAGCGACAGCGATCAGGAAAGTATAGTAAAATTGAGGAGGCGAAGATTGATGTGGGGGATGGGACTTCTGATGATAACCTCGCTTTCACCGAGAGTTTTCAAATTAGTTATGGGTTTATTCATATGCTTAAGGATGAAGAATTTCGGAGTTATTTTGAGAGCACATCTGACGAATACAACAGTTTAAAAGAGGAAGAAGAAAAGCAGTCCTCCAGAGAAAAATGGAATAGGAAGAAAAAGGAAAGCAAAGAGAAAGCTACTAGAGATGCGAAGATATTAAGGGAGGGAACCAGCCTTGGTCTGGACAATGCTATAATATATGATCCTCAAATTTTCAACTATGACAAGAAAGCGGATTTGCAATACATTTCCTCCGAGTCGAACGAGGTTTACTTCTCTGAAAAGCTTTCGAAATATTCCTTAGAAAGGGGCTATGACTATAATGTACTGAGTTTTGATGGATCCAGTAACATTGATACTGAACTGTACAATACCATGGCGAATCTCTCAGCTTGGAGTTTTGAGGCAACAAGACTTGAGAAATTGGAAATAGAAATGATTCCAATGGAAAGTGAGTACATCTCCAGTGCTATAGAGGATATGGGGAGTCGTTATCTGGTGCTAACAGGTTTGATTTATTTTCCAGAAAAGAGAAGTATTTCTCCATATGTGTGGTTCTATTCTGCTGTGCTTTACCCCACTTTCCCCGTGACAGTGACAGCAGCTCTTATAAAGAAGAAACACAACATCCACTCCTTAAAAGTGTTTGACTTAGAAAGTGGGACTCTCATTCATCGCAGCTACAGAGATCTGGGAGTCAAGCAATCTGAACGCATGATTAGTGGAGTGGCCTATGATACCATCAATCAAATCTCTAGACAGAGAAAGTAACCTGATGATGATGTGTTGATATTCAGAGTATTATTCGGTGTTTTGTAAGGTGGAGAGTCGTTTACTCTCCTGCTTCGGCAAGTTTTACTACCAAGCCATCCATAGTGTCAGATAGATGAAGCTGGCATCCTAATCGAGAATTCTCTTCTACAAAAAAGGCTTGATCCAGCATATCCTCTTCATCGTCTGAAGCTTTGGGAAGATCATGATCACTCACCACGTACATATGACATGAGGCACACATAGCCATTCCTCCACATGTTCCTTCAACAGGAAGCTCGACAGCTTTGCACAATTCCATCATATTCATGCCCATGTCAGTAGGAGCGTCTAATTCATGAGACTTTCCTTCTCGGTCTATTACTGTTACTTTGATCATTTTTTATAAGTTGCGGCGCAAAGATAAGTTCAAATTGTGACTAGAACCCTTGAATCCCATTTACTGTAGTATATTTTAATACAAGATTTTTGTCTGGGTTTATTCTCCTAAATGCGGACTGAACCATGATAGTTCCTTCGTGAAATCCACATAAAATTAGTTTCAATTTACCTTCATAGGTATTCACATCACCAATGGCATATATACCTGGAATATTTGTAGAATAATCGACAGTGTTTACCTTGATTGCATTTTTCTCAATTTCTAATCCCCAATCAGCAATAGGGCCTAGTTTTGGTGAAAGTCCAAATAATGGAATCCAATGATCTGCAGTGATGCTAAATTCCCCTTCAGTTTTATGTTTTACTGCTATACTTTCTAATTCTTCCGAGCCGTTAATACCTATAACTTCGGCGTCGGTGATTAGTCTAATTTTTCCTATTTCAGATAGGTCCATTACTTTTTGAACACTATCTAAATGACCTCTGAAACTTTGTCTCCGATGAACCAAAGCAACCGATTTAGCAACACCTTCTGCAAGAAAAATAGCCCAGTCCAGAGCAGAATCACCACCGCCAGAAATTACGACGTCTTTTCCTCGATAGAATTCAGGATCTTTAATAATGTACTCGACTCCCTTATCTTCAAAATCTACTAGATTTGAAATCGGCGGTTTACGAGGTTCAAATGAGCCAAGTCCACCTGCAATGGCCACGACTGGAGCCATATGCTTTGTTCCTTTATTCGTGATTACAATAAATTTTTCATCCTCAGTTTTTTCTATAGTCTCGGCACGTTCTCCTAAAGTAAATTGCGGTTTAAATGGAGCGATTTGCTTCATCAGGTTATCGACCAGATCACCCGCTAAAATTTCAGGAAAAGCAGGGATGTCATAGATCGGTTTTTTAGGATAAATCTCTGAACATTGACCACCGGGTTGCGGTAATGCATCAATAAGATGACATTTTAATTTCAACAAACCAGCTTCAAATACTGTAAAAAGACCACAAGGACCAGCTCCTATAATAATGATGTCAGTTTCTATCATTCTGCTTCAAAATTTTGACAAATTTATGAGTATTCTTAAGTGGAATCTCACTAAACTTGAACTAAAAGCTATTTTTATAAAAAAGTCTTGATGAAAAAAATAATAACATTGATCTTCTCAATTTGTGTGTGGTGTCAAATTCTAAATTCTCAATGTGAAGAAGGGAGGTACAGAGATCTAATATTTGAGGAGGCAGAACTTCAATCGGATATTTTATACGGTAATAACCTGGACCTAAATGAGGTGAGTCAAGATTTATTTTTAGACATATATACTCCTGCCAATGATACTGAAACAATGCGACCCTTGGTTGTTTTCGCCCATGGGGGAGTATTCGTATCAGGAAGTAAGGAAGGTACTGATGTTGTTCCGTTGTGTAATGACTTTGCTAGAATGGGTTATACTGTGGCATCTATCCAATATAGGTTGGGACTACCTCTTACTACCCAATTGGAGTTGCCAGCCACCGAGGCTGTTTTACGTGGAGTACATGATATGAGAGCGGCTATTCGCTTTTTTAGAAAGTCAGTTCAGGAAGATGGAAATCCTTATAACATTGATCCAGATAAGGTTTATATAGCAGGAGTTTCAGCAGGTGGGTTTATAGCTCTCCACCTGGCATATATGGATGAGTTGGAAGAGATCCCTGAAATTGTGGATCAAACAGTTCCAGGGTTAACTGGTGGTATTGAAGGGGAATCAGGAAATGAAGGGTATAGTTCAGAAGTATCAGGAATAGTAAATATTTGTGGGGCATTGGGAAATACGACATGGATGAAGCCTGCAGATGAACCTGTTTTAAGTTTTCATGGAACAGAGGATGGAATTGTACCCTTCGGGTCAGAGGTACTGACCTTGCTTTCGCTACCAGTATCGAATGTAGATGGATCAGAATCTATTCACCTAAAAGCTCAAGAATTGAATTTGACTCACTGCTTTGAAATTCATGAGGGACAGGGACATGTCCCGCACACAAACAATGAGCAATACTATGATACTACACGAGCTATCATGAGTAATTTTTTGTCACATCTGGTTTGTCCAGACATAGAGTTGAATTGTAATTATAGAGAGCAGGTTGATGTTGGAATAAATGAAGTTGGACTTAATAGAACTTTTTTAGTGTTTCCCAATCCTGCCAGCGAAAATATGTTTTTGATAGTGCCAGAATCGAGGAGGAGTTCAGAAATAACAGCTATTGATTCTTATGGAAGAGAGATTTTTGTTCAATCAGTGGATCCGTTTTCAGATCGCACAGAGTTTAATGCGTCAAGTTTAGAGGCAGGATATTACCTTATTAGATGGTCAGATGGAGAATTAACGCGAACCTCTAGATTGCTAATTAGATAGTCAGTTCTGAATTGATGGCCACAACTCCGGTTATTTCAGGAGCAACTGATTTTACGGATTGTTCTACTCCAGCTTTCATAGTCATCATACTCATTGAACATCCTACGCAAGTGCCATGAAGTTCTACCTTTACCAGATTTTCTGGGGTGATTTCCACCAAAGAAATGTCTCCACCATCTGCTTCCAGATACGGTCTGATTTTATTTAAAGCTTCCTGAACTCTATGTTCTAATGAACTCATTGGTCTGATTTGAGTCGCAAATTTACGCATTAACGCACAGCACTTGATCGAACTAGTGTAACAATTACAATGCAGCTACTGCTTTTTCTAGATTATCAATGAGATGATCGAGCTCTTTTCTTGCGATGGATTTCTCTTGTAAGATAGCAGGTCTTCCAGCATCTCCAGCCTCTCTAATGCTTTGTATTAGAGGGAGCTGAGCTAGAAGCGGGACGTCCATTTCCTGTGCTAGTTGCTTTCCACCTTCTTTACCGAAAATATAGTACTTATTGTCAGGGAGTTCTTCGGGTGTGAACCAACTCATGTTTTCTACCAAGCCAAGAATTGGAACGTTAATGCTCTCCATTTGAAACATGTTGATTCCTTTTCTGGCATCAGCTAACGATACATCTTGAGGAGTCGTAACGATAACAGCACCTGAGATAGGGGCTGTTTGAACCAATGACAAGTGAATATCACCGGTTCCAGGGGGTAGATCTAAAATCATATAATCTAACTCTCCCCAATATGCATCCGTAAACATTTGATTTAGGGCCTTTGAAGCCATTGGGCCACGCCAAACGATGGCTTGATTCACCTCCGCAAAAAATCCTATAGATAGAACCTTAACTCCATAGGAAGTAATTGGTTCTATGAATTGCTTTTCTCCAACCTGAATTGGCTGAGGTTTGTCATGAAGCAAATCCATCATCAACGGAGCAGATGGTCCGTAAATATCAGCATCTAACAAACCAACTTTATATCCTTTTTGAGCAAGTCCTGTAGCCAAATTTGCTGATACCGTAGATTTACCAACTCCTCCTTTTCCAGAAGTAACTGCTATAATATGCTTCACACCTGGAAGAATTTTTCTTGAATTAATGTTCTCAGGATTCTTCGGGTTGGGAAGAATATTCATTTCCACATCTAAGTTCTCTCCGAAATTTCTTTCAAGAGCAAAAAGACAGGCGTCCTTCATTCTGTTTTTGTTGTGAAGAGCAGGGTTATTTACAAAAAGGGTAAAAGAAATTTTGGATTCATTAGCCACAGTATCAGTAACTAAACCAAGCGTAACAATGTCTTTTTTGATTTCTGGCTCAAGCACATTTGTTAATGCCTTCAGAACGTTCTCCACAGTAATTTGCATGCCGCGAAATTAGCAACTATATCGAGGTTCTCTTATAAAAAAGATCACGTTTCTTCTAGTCTAAATCCTACTCCATGAATGTTGGTAATAGAAACCAACTCATCTGATTTCAGATACTTTCGGAGTCTTGTGATAAACACGTCCATACTTCTTCCTACAAAATAGCTGTCATCACCCC
The DNA here is from genome assembly GCA_965224545.1 of Flavobacteriales bacterium. Lineage (GTDB taxonomy): Bacteria > Bacteroidota > Bacteroidia > Flavobacteriales_D > Sanyastnellaceae > ASP10-05a. The sequence goes on from CBDCZM010000002.1 coordinate 1,652,643, forward strand.
ATATGAGGTTAGAAACAACTTCTCGTTCTAAAATTTTCCCTTTGTGTTCGCATAACAGCTTTAATAATGCCGCCTCTTTTTTTGTCAATCTGCGTTCTTCTTCAGGCTCTGCTAGAATAAGCGTGGCGGGGTTAAAAGTGAATTTGCCGATGGAATAAGTGGCGCTGGAATTACTTTCCTTTGAGCTTGTCCTTCGCAATATTGCCTGGATTCTAAGAAGGAACTCGTCTGTATCAAATGGCTTAGTGATATAGTCATCAGCTCCAATTATCAATCCCTTTATTTTATCCTCTTTTAAATTTCGAGCTGTAAGAAATACCAGAGGAACGTTTTTATTGATTTTACGAATGTCTTCTGCCAGTGAAAAACCATCCTTTTTCGGCATCATTATGTCCAGAAGACAAAGGTCGTACAAAGACTTATTAAAAAAGAGTAGCCCTTCTTTTCCATCTCTAGCTAGGTGAACTTTATAGCCATTCATAGAAAGTAAATCTTGGATTACATATCCGAGACTATCATCATCTTCCACTAAAAGTATTTTTGCTTTATCCATGTGTTTTTAGTTCGATTTGAAATTTACTTCCAGTTTGATCTGAGTGCAATAATTTGATGTCTCCCTTATGTGCTTGAAGAACAGATTTTACATAGAATAAGCCTAGTCCAAATCCTTTCACATCATGCCGATCTCCTTTAGGGACTCTAAAGAATTTTTCGAAAATCATACGCTGATGTTTGTTCTCTATTCCAATACCGTTGTCATTAATGTTGATTAGCAATTTACCCTTAACATTTAACGTCGAAACATGAATAATTGGAGCAGATTCACAATATTTAATTGCGTTATCCAATACATTGTTAAACACCCCAGATAAATGGAAACGATCTCCAAAGATTTGACAGTTAGTGGCAAGCATATCCAGAGTGATTTGTCCTTTTTTATCTTCAACTTTCAGATTGAAAGATTCCGAAATCTCTTCGATAAGTGAGTGCAGATTAATTTCAACGCTATTTATCTTCAATTTCTTAGGAGTAAGCGAAGCTATATCGAGCACTCGTTCAACTTGAGATTTCAGGCGATCATTTTCATTTTTGATGATTTGAGCATACTTTAGGATTTGCTCATTTTCTGTTGTTCTTAACAGAGCATCACTGCTAATGGAAATAGTACTTATCGGGGTTTTTAATTCATGGGTCATATTGTTAATGAAATCTGTTTTGATTTCAGACAATTTCTTCTGTTTCAGAATAGCTAGTATGGAATAAGAGAAGAATATAATTACTAGTAAAATGATCAAGCTACTGAATATCCATATACCCATTTGATCCAGTATGTATCCTCTTTTTTCAGGAAAGTAAACTCCAAAGTAGTGCCCGTCCCTGTTGAGCTTTTTTTGAGGAGTGACGTTTTCAGCTTCTACTACATTGTCTAGGGCATCATAATTTACTTTACTACCAAACACGATAGAATCATTAAAACAGTCATAAATCACATATTCAAAGTCCTGCTTAAGTAGACTCGAGGAGAATTCTTTTTTGAGCAAGGATTCTAGCAAGTAAGGATGAAGAGTGTCGTTGACATTTGCCACAAAATAATTAGATGATTCTTGAGTGACGGGTTCGTCTATGAAAGCAGAGTCTTTGTTAAGAATTTGAATCTGATCGACTACTGAAGTCAGTGCAATGACAGTACGGTCATTAAATTCCCTTTCTTGGATATTAAATGCCTTATTGACCCAAAAGATTTGCGTTGCAATGATTCCAATCAAAGAAATGACGGCCAAGAAGACAACAAGATAAATGGACTTTCTACTCACAGCATTCAAATTTAATCCAATAGCTAAAAAACGAAGTTAGACTTAACATCTGTTTAACACCTAAAATTTTCAAAGACTACCTTTGTCGTAGAATGAACTTTTTAGCACACCTAGCACTTTCGGATAACGAAGCGGTCGTTCAGGCAGGAAATCTCTTTGGGGACGAAGTGAAGGGACGAGATTACAGTCATCTTCCTTCAAAAGTCGCTATGGGGGTTACACTTCATAGATTTATAGATTCTCATGCCGATTCGGATGAAAGGAATCTAACTACAAAGAAGATGCTCTACCCCGTTTTTCACAAATATGCTGGAGTCGCATTAGACATTTACTATGATCATTTTTTGGCTAAAAATTGGAGTATATATATGGAGGATAAATTAGAACAGTTTTCTTCTGATGTATATGTCAACTTAGAACCATATCTGGTGCACTTTTCAGAGCAGTCTCATAGATTGTTCCAAAACATGTCAAAACACAACTGGTTAGTGGGTTATGGGACCATGGAAGGGATGAGAAAGACTTTTGATGGGATGTCCAAAATGCTCCCAGAAAACTCTGGCATGAATGAGGCTTTTTCTGCTCTGGAAAAACACTATGATGATCTCGAAGATAGCTATAATGAATATTTCCCTGATTTATGGAATGATACAAGGGAGAAATTATTAGCTTTGCGGCTTATTGAAAAATTAAATAACTGACTTCAAAGCCAAATGATATCTGTTATATTTGGACTCTCTATTTGGAGAATTTTAAAGAGATGAGAGTAATAATCGTTTTAATTCTGTGCTTATTTAACAGCCTTTTCGCTATCAGCGGAACGATGGTTCTAGAAGGACAGTATCAGGGAAAAGACCTGTATGTTGTAAATAGCGTGTCAGCCAGTGGTGTCGGATACTGCGTGTTCGAAGTTTTGGTCAATGGAGAGATTTCTCCAGATGAGTGGAATTCACCCGCATTCGAAATTGATCTTGGTATTTATGGATTCAAAGTTGGAGATGAGGTTGTCGTTACCATCAAGTATAAAGAGGGGTGCTTACCTAAAGTCATAAATCCAGGTGTTTTAGAACCTAAACCAACTTTTGAAGTTTCTGATATGTCGATCTCGGAGTCGGGAATGCTTACTTGGGAGACAAAGGGGGAAACAGGAGAACTTCCTTTTATTATTCAACAATTCAAATGGAACAAGTGGGTGAATGTAGGAGAAGTAATGGGTAAAGGTATTTCTGGAAAGAATCAATATTCTTTTCAAACCACTGAGGTTTCGGGACTAAATAGATTTAGAATTGTGCAAAAGACTGGTGACGGAGAGACTCGAGATTCTGAGCCAGTGGAATATTCAAGCTCACTTCAGTCTGTAGCGGTAGTTTACAATAAGAAGGATAGAAATCTTGAGTTTACTCGTGAGACAAACTATGAATTGTATAATGTATATGGGCAGATAGTTAAAAGGGGATTTGGTTCAAGAGCCGATCTATCCGCTCTTCCAAAGAATGATTACTACATTAGTTTCGACAATACAACGGAAAAATTCTATAGAAAGTAATCATATATGAGCAATCTATTCAAATATTGCTTTTTTTTAATCATAGTGCTTCTTGGTAGTAATTGTAAAAAACCTGAAAAGGTGGTTTACATAATTAAAGGAACGATAACCGATTCGACAACTGGCAATCCTGTAAATAATGTTTCACTGGAGCTCTCAGCTAAAAAGCTTAGTTCTGGGACGTTCAATAACAATTTCCAGGCATTATCTTCTAGTTCAACGAATGCTTCTGGCTATTTTGAATTCAATATAGAAAAAGAATCATTTAACGCATTAAAGCTCGCTTTCGAAAAGGATTTGTACATTTTTCAGGAAGAGGAAATTAATCCTGATGATATTGATCCATCATCTGGCATAGATGTGTCTAGGGTTTTGGATCCATTGGCTTATGCAGAATTACATTTGAGAAACGCATCGCCTATGAACGAAAATGATAAGATAGAGTTCAGGTATACCTCTGCTTATTTTCCTCAATGCGCATGTTGTAACAACAGTGTAAAGACTATAGTGGGTTCAGCCATAGATACTGTAATTACTTGTCCATTAGTTGGGAACACGCAGTTGGATTATTTATACACAGTAACCAAAGGGGGAACCACTTCTCCTGCAGCTATAGGTACAGTCTTTGTCAATTCCTTTGACACTCAGATAATAGAACTTGATTATTAATCTCAGGTAATTTTCAGCATAAAAAAAGCCGGCTTTAGCCAGCTTTAGATTTATTTATTAAGTATCCTTTAATCTCTGTTTCCTAACAATCTAAGAAGGAACAAGAATAAATTGACAAAGTCTAAGTAAAGACTTAATGCTCCCATGATTGCTAATTTTGAGGCATTTTCAGTTCCATATTCAACCCCCATACCAATTCTTTTTAGCTTTTGAGTATCGTATGCTGTAAGTCCAGTAAAAATAAGAACACCTAAAACGCTGATGACATAACTCATAGCATCACTTCTCATAAAGAAATTGACTATCATAGCAATGATAATTCCTATTAGAGCCATTTTTAGGATACTTCCGAATTTGGTTAGATCAGTATTTGTGGTATATCCTAGCAAAGCCATCACACCAAATGTGAGAGCAGTGATACCAAAAACTTTGTAAATAGATCCGATATCGTAAACGATGAATATGTAACTGAAACTTATTCCCATGATTACGGCGAAAACCCCAAATAGTCCAAGTAGTGCCATAGGAGAAAATTTTTGCCACGCAAAAGACATCAATAAAACAAATCCGATCGGCGCGAACATAACAACCCATCCAAGTATGGTGGGTCCTCCAAGGGGATCTCGTAAATAATTAATTAAATCCGTAGTTCCGAACCAATAGGCAAAAATCCCTGATACTACTAAGGCCAATGTCATATAACTAAAGACATTGGACATAAACGCCTTGACATTAGTACCGTCATAAATGATATCCATATCCAATACGGGTTTGTTTTCTTCCATTTTATATTTTAAAATTTAGTGTAAGTTTGATTTAATTAGATTCAAAAATTCTGCTCTAGTTTTATCTTTTAAAAATTCTCCAGTAAAAGCACTAGTAGTTGTTACAGAACTTTGTTTCTGCACTCCTCTCATTTGCATACACATATGCCTGGCCTCTATTACGACAGCCACTCCACAAGGATTTAAAGTACGTTGAATGCAGTCTCTGATTTCCACAGTAAGCCTCTCCTGAACTTGAAGTCTTCTAGCAAATGCATCACATACTCTAGGAATTTTACTGAGACCTACAATATGACCATCGGGAATATAAGCGACATGTGCTTTTCCAAAAAATGGCAGAATATGATGCTCACACAAAGAGTATATTTCGATATCCTTCACTATAACCATCTGGCTATAATCTTCAGCAAACATGGCGGAACGAAGAATTTCAGCAGGATCTAAATCATAGCCGTGAGTTAGGTATTGCATGGCTTTAGAGGCACGTTCAGGGGTTTTAATCAACCCTTCTCTTTCTACGTTCTCACCTAGCCCTTCTAGCACGTTTTTATATTGATCAGCTAACTTTTTTGTGAGTTGCTCATCATAGGCATCTATCTTGTTGTATTTGTTCATGTCTATTCTCCGTAATATTCGGCACTGTTATTCTCAGTTTCAGAAAGAAGAACTTTATGTATTTCAGCCCCTAAGTTTTGAATATCTTCCTCCAATTCGTCCCAAATTTTAAATGCCAAAATCTCCGTTGAAGTCATAGAGCCCTTCAGAAAATCAACATCTAGATTTAGATTTTTGTGATCCAGTTTATCAGTTACTTTTCTTTGGATCAATTTACTTAAGTCTTTTAGATCAATAAGGTATCCTGTCTCAAGACTGATAAATCCTTTTACAGTTACATAGAGATCGTAATTATGACCATGCCAATTTGGGTTAGCACATTTTCCGAAGATTTCTAAGTTTTTTTCCTTAGACCAGTCTTCATTCCAAAGTTTGTGAGCAGCATTAAATCGCTCTCTTCTGGTAACATAAACTTTTCTTTTCTCCATATCGACGCCAAAGATAATCGAATAAAAACACGTTATGAACAACAAAATATCGTCTTAGCATTTCTTATCATCTTAAATCATCAGAAACAGGATACTTATTTATTTTGAATCTATTTTTGCGACAGATAACGCTTCATAATAGCGTTTGACCATAAATTTTCAAATCTATGATAGTTATTACAGGAGCAGCAGGATTCATTTCTAGTGTGCTGGTAACAAAGTTGAATGAAGAGCGATTTTTTGATTTGGTGCTGGTGGATGATTTTTCAAGGATAGACAGAAAAGTAAACTATGAGCAGAAGAAGTTTCGTTGTCTTGTAGAAAGAAAGGACTTTCCAGATTGGCTTAGAGCGAATGAAAATGAAGTCCAATTCGTATTTCATTTAGGAGCAAGAACAGATACTACCGAATTTGATACTTCTATTTTCAATGAATTGAATCTTGAATATTCGAAAGAGATTTGGAATCAATGTGTAGAGCATGGTTTACCTCTTGTCTACGCTTCTTCAGCAGCGACCTATGGAATGGGAGAATATGGTTTTGAGGACAATCATGAAGTAGTATCGAAGTTAAAACCTCTGAATCCATATGGAGAATCCAAAAATGACTTTGACCAGTGGGCATTGGCTCAAGAAAGACAACCGTACTTTTGGGCAGGTCTCAAATTCTTTAATGTGTTTGGCCCAAATGAATATCATAAGGGCAGAATGGCTAGTGTTGTTTTCCATGCCTATAACCAAATTAAAGCTACTGGAGGCATGAAATTATTTAGATCCCATAATCCAGAGTACAGGGATGGTTACCAAACTAGGGACTTTGTATATGTGAAAGACGTGGCAGAAGTGTGTTACTTCTTAATGCATCATAGAAAAAATTCTGGAATTTATAATTTAGGAAGCGGCAATTCTAGAACTTTCAACGACCTTACCAGAGCAACGTTTCATGCCATGGGAGTGGAGGAGAATATATCTTACATAGATACTCCTGAAGATATCAGAGACAAATACCAGTACTATACAGAAGCAAATATGACCAAGTTGGAATCCATAGGATTTGACAGAGGTTTTAGGACGCTTGAGAATGGGGTGGAAGACTATGTGAAGAATTACCTACTGGAGTCTAAGATATATTAGAGAGTATTTTTAATCTGAAGAAGTTCTGCCTTAATTCGAGCGAGTTTTTTCGAAATTGCGCTGGTTGCTTTTAGCTCCTTTTTGTCTTCTTTCAGTCTTTTCCTAGCTCCTTCAAGAGTGAATCCTTTTTCCTTTACTAAATGATACACAATTCTTAGGTTATCTAAATCCTCAATAGTAAATAAGCGATTCCCCTTCTTGTTTTTCTTGGGTTTTATTTGATCAAATTCTTTCTCCCAAAAACGAATCAAAGAAGCATTCACGTTGAGCTCTTTAGCTACTTCGCTAATAGAATAGTATCTTTTAATGATCTTTTCTTCAGTGCTCATTGTTGATTCTGTGGGCTTTAAGTTATACGGAAAAGCGATGCCGTTTATCTTGGAGTTAGTGCTTACCTCATAAAATTTATTGAATCTGTCATGCGGCAGATATTCAGTCAATTACAGCTAGAGATGTTACGAAAGCAAATATAGATACTTTAGCGAATACTCCCAACAGAGTCTCGTCCATAAAAGGATAGCATTGAGGAATAGAATCAGTCCAAAGACTTTCCTTTTTGAGCAGCTTTTTTCAAAAGAAGGTCATACTCTTCCGGTGAAAGGTCATTAAAGTAATAATGCGCTGGATTTACTTTTTCACCATCCTTCATCACTTCGTAATGACAGTGCGGAGCAGTAGAAGCACCTGTATTTCCTACAAGACCAATAACTTGTCCTCTTTTCACTTTTTGCCCTGCTCTTACTTTTACTCTGCTCATATGGGCGTATAACGAAACATAACCATAACCATGATTGATTTCAACCCGATTACCATAACCTCCTGATTTGTTATCGGCAGCTTTTACGACTCCATCTCCTGTGGCATAAATCTCTGTACCAGTACTAGCCGTAAAATCCATTCCCCAGTGCATTTTCGGCACACGATAAATAGGGTGAATTCGCATTCCAAATCCGGAAGCCATTCTAGTCAAGTCTTTATTTGCAATTGGCTGTATTGCAGGAATATGTGCCAGAAAATCTTCTTGATTTTTGACCAAATCAAAAACTTCTTCAAATGATTTTGATTGAGCTACCAATCCTCTGGTTACTTGACTTAGAAGTTTTTTCGTTTCTATTAATTCAGTGCTAATATCGTATCCTTCAATGTCTTCATACCTGTTGATTCCCCCTATAGCCAGATTTCTTTTATGCTCAGGATAAGGTTCGGATTCAAAGATGTTACGATATAAATCATCATCTTTTTGCTGGAGATCTTGTTTGAAAACTTGTAAATCCGTCAATTCACTGTTGATTTCCTTCAATTGAGCTTTTAGAAAGCGATTTTCATTTTTAGCCTCAAGTTCTCCTGGAGAGTCCATGCTGCTGCTTATTAACCACCCAAAAACACCGGAAAGAATGATCAATGGAATAACGTAGAGTAGACCTTTTAGGATATACCCCTTAATACCCAATGAAATCTTCTCATACTCAAGGGTTTTAGGGTTGTATCTATACTTCGATTTAGCCAAAATAGTCTGAATTTTAAAAATGCAAAGTTAGACAAAAATTATTTTAACTTTGCGCAGCTAAAATTGCGCCTATCAAAGGTGTGAATCATAAACCTAAAGTCCATGACTGCGAACGAAATCAGAGCAAAGTTTTTAGAGTTTTTTAAGTCGAAAAATCATCAAATTGTAGCAAGTGCGCCAATGGTGATAAAGAACGACCCAACTCTTATGTTCACGAATGCAGGAATGAATCAATTCAAGGATTTATTTCTTGGAAATTCAGAGGTGAAACACCCTAGGATTACGGATACTCAGAAATGCCTCCGCGTTTCTGGAAAGCATAATGATTTAGAGGAAGTAGGGGTGGATACATACCATCATACAATGTTCGAGATGCTAGGTAATTGGTCTTTTGGAGATTACTTTAAGGCAGATGCCATTTCCTGGGCTTGGGAATTGCTCACGGAAGTGTATGAAATCCCAAAGGAGGACCTGTACATTTCGATATTCAGTGGGGATAAAAAGGATGGGTTAGATAGAGACAATGATGCGTTAGCTATTTGGGAAGAATTCGTGCCTAGAGAAAGAATATTAGAATTTGATAAGGAGGATAATTTTTGGGAAATGGGAGAGACTGGTCCATGTGGACCATGTAGTGAAATCCATGTGGACATGCGTTCTCAAGAAGAAAAGTCCAAGGTGCCAGGGAAGGATTTAGTGAATATGGATCATCCTCAAGTAGTGGAAATTTGGAATTTGGTGTTTATGGAGCATTTTAGAAATGCTAAAGGAGAGTTATCACCGCTACCAGATAAACACATAGATACGGGAATGGGAATGGAGAGATTAGTGATGGCATTGCAACGCAAAACCAGTAACTATGACACCGATGTGTTCCAACCTTATATCCAGAAGATAGCGAAGAGGTCGGGAATTCCTTATGGCGACTCAGAAAGGACAGATATAGCAATTCGAGTAATAGCTGATCACTTAAGAGCGGTGTCATTTGCTATAGCGGACGGAGAGTTACCTTCTAATACAGGTGCTGGATATGTTATTCGAAGAATTTTACGGAGAGCGATTAGGTATGCATTTTCCATATTGGAAATAAAAGAAGCCTTTATATATGACCTTGTTCAGGATTTAGTTCGAGAAATGGGAGGATACTTCACGGAACTGAAATCTCAAGAGGGACTTATTATAAGAGTGATTAAGGAAGAAGAAGAGAATTTCCACAGAACGTTGGAAAAAGGGATTCTCCGTTTGGAGGGGTATATGTCTAAGAATAAAGATGAGGTAATTAGCGGTGAAGTGGCTTTTGAGCTCTATGATACATTTGGTTTCCCTTTTGATCTCACGAGACTAATGGTTCAGGAAAACAATATGGAAGTGGATGAGGCTGGTTTCGAGGTGGAGTTGCAGAAACAGAAAGACCGATCCAGAGCTGCTACCAAGCTGGAAACAAAGGACTGGAATAAAGTCAATGAGATTTCGGAAACAGAATTCATCGGATATGATCAATTAATATCTGACAGCCAAGTAGGTGAGTGGAGAGAGATCAATCAAAAGAAAAAAGTATTTTACCAATTCACATTGGATAAAACTCCTTTTTATCCAGAGGGAGGAGGACAGATTGGAGATTCGGGTATTTTAACGAATGGAACGGATACTATCCAAGTATTTACAACTAAGAAAGAAAATAATCAGATACTTCATTTTACGGAAGGGTTACCAGAAAACCTATCAGGAAATTGGAAATCTACGGTGAATGCGCAAAAAAGGACCTCAACCATGGCCAATCACACGGCTACACATTTGGTGCATTTGGCATTAAGAACTGTACTTGGAACTCATGTAGAGCAAAAAGGAAGTTTGGTAAATGCTGATTACCTAAGGTTTGATTTCTCACATTTCAGTAAAGTCACCGACGAAGAATTAGCGAAGGTGGAGTCAATGGTAAATGACTTCATCAGAGAAAACATTGAACTGGACGAAAATAGAGAGTGCACGTTAGAAGAAGCTAAGACTCAAGGAGCGATGATGTTTTTTGGAGAAAAATATGGTGATAAGGTGAGATTGATCAAGTTTGGTGATAGTGCTGAACTTTGTGGAGGAACTCATGTTCAGCAAACAGGCAATATAGGCTACTTTAAGATTATTTCTGAAAGTGCGGTAGCAAGTGGAATCAGAAGAATCGAGGCTATTTCAGGAGAGAAAAGTGCTTCATTTATTACTGATCAAGCTACTACAATTAATCAATTGAAGGGTCAATTAAAGACATCAAAAGATATTTCAGAGGCTGTCGCAGATCTTCAGAAAAAGAATAATGATCTGGAGAAGCAAATAACCATACTTAAAAAGGCTGAGGCAAAAAGTCTATCGGTAAAAATTAAAGAGAAGATTACTGACGTAAATGGAACGGCATTTCTTGCCGAAAAGGTAGATCTGGATGCCAATGCGATTAAAGATTTGGCATTTGAGCTAAGAAAGGAATATAAGGACATCCTACTGTTACTTGCAACTGATGCAGGTGGAAAGCCAGTTATATCTTGTTTGGTAGGTGATGAAACAATAAACCAGCGTGGGTTACACGCTGGCAATATTATTAAGGAACTTTCTCAAGAGATTAAAGGTGGTGGCGGTGGCCAACCATTCTTCGCTACTGCTGGAGGTTCCGATGTTTCTGGAATAGAAAAGGTTCTTAAAAAAGTAAAATCGTATCTGAACTAGTAATCTACTATAGATGATTAAGCCAATGCTCTTTCTGCTTTAGCTTTCATTTGAGCTAGTTCCTCTTCTGATTTGTCATATACTGTTCCATAATATACTTCGTTGTACGCTAAACCTAAGTTTAGGAAGTAAAATATGTTGAATAACATAGCCAAAACGTAGTCTATAATATGAAACTTACCAAAGCTATTTAACAATTCGAAAAGAACTTTTACCATAAAGAACACATTAAACAGTGGAATGAACAATAGACCTAAATGCTGTCCTGGTCTTCCTACTATCTTAAGTGTCAAATGGAAATCATAAATAGGAAGTAATGTTCCCAATAGTATTTCTCTGTTAGATAACCCACATTTATCGAACAGCCTCCATTTAGCAACAAGACCAATTACGAATAACAATGGAACAACGATAAGCATTCCAGTGCTCATTTCAGAAATAAATGTCTGAATGCTTGCGAAAGTGTTTGTGAATAATTCCATAATGTATAATTTTTAGTGTTTAGCGTAACCTTTTAAATGAGGTTCCGTAAATAAGACGTTGAACAAAGCACTGGGTTGCCTAAAAACTATACATTTATTGTATATAACTTTACGTAGGGCTAGGATTTGCGTACAATTTCACTGATTTAGCCTCTATTTTATCTGGGCAAAGAATAATCAGACGTTCAATGATATTTCTAAGTTCTCGAATATTTCCAGTCCAATTAACACTCTGTAATTCCTGAATAGCTTTATCCTCGATTTGTTTTTTAGCCATACCGTATTCATCACAGATCTTTGAAATAAAGAAATCTGCAAGCAGTGGTATATCCTCCTTTCGTTCGTTCAAGCTTGGAACATGGATGAGAATGACACTAAGTCGATGAAATAGATCTTCTCTAAATCTTCCAGTATCAATTTCTTCTCTTAGGTTCTTATTCGTCGCAGCCAATATGCGCACATTCACTTTAATATCTTTGTCTCCACCTACTCGGGTAATTCTGTTTTCTTGCAAAGCTCTAAGTACTTTAGCCTGAGCGCTAGCACTCATGTCTCCTATTTCATCTAAGAATAGAGTTCCCCCATCTGCTTGTTCGAATTTTCCTTTGCGCTGCTTGATTGCAGAGGTAAAGGCACCTTTTTCATGTCCGAAGAGTTCACTTTCTATAAGCTCTGACGGGATGGCAGCACAGTTGACTTCAATAAATGGAGCTTTATTCCGGGCACTTTTTTCATGAAGCTGTCGCGCTACAAGTTCTTTCCCTGAACCATTTCCACCAGTAATTAAAACTCTGGCATCGGTAGGGGCTACTGTATCAATCATCTCTTTGATATCCATAATAGCCTTAGATTCTCCCACGATGTCTGATGTTTTACCCGCGTGAATCTTTCTTTTCAGCACTTGAGTTTCTTTGACTAAAGTGGATTGGTCAGTAGCATTTCTTAGAGTAACCAGTATTCTATTTAAATCTAACGGTTTTTGAATAAAGTCATAAGCACCGTTTTTTAGAGCTTCAACAGCAGTATCTACTGTGCCATGCCCCGAAATCATAATTACTGGAACGTCAAGTCCAAGTTCCTGAATTTTGCCCAAGACTTCTATTCCATCCATTTTAGGCATTTTGATGTCGCAGAATATGACATCAAATTTTTCCTTTCCCAAAATGTGTAATCCAGAAGGACCATCTTCAGCCGTGTCTACCTTATACTTCTCGTACTCTAGAATTTCCTTTAGTGAATTTCTAATAGGAGCTTCATCATCTATGACTAAAATCTTTGACATCATTTCTTGTTTATGTGTCAAATGTCAAATATTATTCCAAATAATCAGATGACTTAGGCAAGTAAATTATTAACTGTGCCAGAATAAGTCTGGAGGTGTGTCTATCCTGTTGACTTACAGTCGCTATTCCTTTCCTTCTGCGACCTTTTTCTTTACTGCTTCAAATCCAGTATTCAAGTCATTTAAGAAGTCGTTACTTAGTTTAGTATATTCTGCATCTGTGAGCGTTTTTTTGGCAGGAATATCGAAATACTCTCTCATCACTTTTTTTGTGGTAGCTATATTCTTTGCTTCCTTAATTTTCATGGCAGCTTTTCTAAGTTCTTCTACACTCTTCCCACTTTTAAGTCCTGGTTTGAGTTGAACTAGATTTACCTGTTTCTCAGTAAGTACTCCTGTCCTTATGGCTCGTTCATAATACTTTGCTGTTTCTTGAACTTTTTCTAAATAATTCTCATCAAGTATTTTTAGGAATTGAGGCTTGATCTGTCCATAATTATCAGTCATATTTTCTAAGGCCTCTTTTAGCTGCCATTCCCCACCCTAAATTGAAAAGTAGTATTTTCTATAATTTTCAACAAGTAACTCTAATATTTTGAGGTGAACTTCTTTAATATTTAGGAATTACTGAAAAACTCAACCTTAAGATGTAATATTTGGAGCAAAGTATCTTGTTAAAATCGATTTAATGCGTTTTTGAAAATAGGGTGGGGAATGTCGGGTATCTACTGAAAAGTCAAGGCTTAAATGCTCATTAGAACGTGTTTCTAACTGAGTGAGTTTTGAATTCACCTCACAACTAAAGAAGCATAAAGAAACGATTGTTATATAGAAGACACTTTTCATTTTTCCTAGAAATTCAAGGAGAATGAGACTCCATTCACTCCAACGTCAAATTGAAGTGAAGATAACATTTTCAGATTGTTATTATACATCTTTGCTACTTCAACGGCTCCTTTCTTGTATTTGGAATAAAAAATACCAGCTCCGACAATTAAAAATCCAGATGCTCCAAGCATTGGAACACTATATTCTTCTTGGATATTTGCAAGTGCAAACCCTAAACCAAACCCACCTGCAAAGGCCATAGCAGTGCTAACTCGATGAGACCTTAGTAGTCTTTTAAATTCAGCTGAAGCTTCTTCATCATTTTGAATTATCTTCTCAATTGCTTTGGGCCTGAGAAGGCTCCCATCTTGTGTTAAATAGGGCCTATCTCCTGTAAATTCAATTGGTCGATCTGTCTTTTGGCTAATGCCTGGCAAACTGCCGAGCAGAATTATGGCTAGTACTGTTATTCTTATCATTGTTTAATGAATCTCCATTCAAATGTTTCATCACTAGCGCGAGCTTTAAGAAGATACGATCCTGAAGCTAGTTGTGAGACCTTAACTTCTGTGCTTGCACCAGAAATGTTTTCAAAGATCATCAATTTACCTGAAGAATTGAATATTTGAATATTGATTAACTCCGATTCACCAGATTGAACATCTACGCGAATATGATCCACTGCTGGGTTTGGGAAGAAAGCTAAACTTAGCTCTTCCTTTCCTAAAGTCAAAATTTCGTTAAGTTCAGATGTAGTGATTGGAGAGTGATTGTTTATAGCTTGCCCGACCTCATCGTTATTTTGAACAAGTCCTTCTATTGGGTATCTCATCTCTCTATTACCGGCATTATCATAGCTATATACGATAGTTTGAGATAAACTAATAATTGAGAAAGACAATATAGAAAGTATGATTAGAAAATATTTCATTTTATTTTTTGTTTCAATAGTTATTTAATTATGAACGGAATAGTGTCTTGTTTATAGATACAATAGACCGTGTCAGAATATGAAGTTTTATACACGACAAAGGGAATTGGAATGTCAGAAAGCCTTGGAACGTACTCTTTTTCTTCACCAAATGCCACAATTGGCTTGATTTTTCTATCAATATGACGACATTTCTTTGGTAATGCACATTCAGAATATGAAACAAGGCATAATTGGTTAACCATAAAGCACCCTCGATCTTGTTCTTTTGTAATCTTAAACGGCTTTAAAGCCGTTTCGAAATTGACGCAGTTCGAGTCATCTTTTTTTTGAAATTTCGTACATGAGATACATAAAAACGGAAAAGCTACTATTATGATTAACCAGTTATGTGTCATTTTAATATAGTTGTGTTTTTCCCGTATTAATTCCAATTGTTACGGGAAGTAGAAGTTCAAAAGCTGAAATTCCAACAGTCCCTGTAACACCAATACTGTATACTGATTCTCCTCTTGGTGCATCAGCATAAGATGCGGTGTACCCTCCACTTATAAAAGGCAGAGCTGTAATATTAAGATTAATCTCAGTTCTCTTCCCACTAAAAATCTCAGGAGAAAGGCTCGATAATGATCCCGTATAATAATATATTGACATCTCAACTCCAGTTGCATATCCAATATCAGTTCCAGTTTTGCTTCACAGCAACTTCTCGACATTCACAGTTTTCAAAAGGAACTCCATCTTCAAGATAATAAGGTGTATTGTCTAGCAAATAAGACAAGTGGATTGTATCATTTTGAAGATAATTATCTCGAAAGTCTGTATCTGGTAGTTCATTGTTTGACCAAAAATACCATCTACGCTCTTGGAAATCTTCTATTGGATTAATAGGGTCAATACTTAAATAATTCTTATCTATAGTTGTATTAAATTTAGATCGAATGTTAAATCTATTACCATAATTTTCTATCAAAATACTGTCTGTATTACTTCCATCAGAATAAAAGTGACTAATACTCATATCATAGAGATAATTGTCTAGCGTATCGTAGACAACATAGTCTCCAACAAAGCGTTCCCATTGCTCCTCTTCGGGTTGCTCCTCGCAATCAATCGGGTCATCTTTTTTGCAAGAAAAGACACAGGAAAGAATAACGATACACATTAAAAATTTTCTCATTCTATTGTTTTTAACTCAAATGTGTCACTGACTTTAGGATAGTGCTAAATACTGACATAGACAAGTTCAATCGGGGTAAAATAAAAAGAGGTTGACTATTAATCAACCTCTTCTAAATACATTTTATTCTCAGTATCTAGTTTTGCTTTACAGCAATTTCTCGACACTCACAGTTTTCAAAGGGAACTCCATCTTCAAGATAGTATGGTGTGTTGTCTTGCAGATAGAATAAATTAATTGTGTCATTGATTAATTTATTCTCTCGCACAGGAGTGTCTTCATCATCATACCAACTTGAAAAATACCATCTATTTCCTGCATAATCGAGTAATGGGTCAATAATGCCAATGCCAAACAAGTCTTCATCAAACGTATAGCTAAACTTGTAGCGTATATCAAACATGCCAGCATAATTTTCAATCAATACACTATCCGTTCCAAATCCATTTCCTTCAGCATCAGAGTAAAAGTGACTAATACTCATATCATAGAGGTAATTGTCTAGTGTATCGTAGACAACATAGTCTCCAACAAAGCGTTCCCATTGCTCCTCTTCGGGTTGCTCCTCGCAATCAATCGGGTCATCTTTTTTGCAAGAAAAGACACAGGAAAGAATAACGATACACATTAAAAATTTTCTCATTCTCTATTGTTTTACAATTGTTTCTGTATGTACTTGATCTTGCCAACTTACTTGAATAACGTAGCTTCCACTTTGAAGGTTGCTTACATCAAGACTGCTGGTATACCCATCACAATCGTACGATAAAACCAATCGTCCGTCAAGACTATAGACTTCAATATATGAATCTTTGGAGACTAAACTGACAAATAATTGATCGCTTGTTGGGTTAGGATACACTTTTGGCTTGTTGAAATTGTTAAACTCTTCTGCCAAGAGGATTTTATCTTCTTCAGAAACATCACCATTATTATCCTTGGTCAAAGAAAAACTCTCTTGAATAAGCATGTCATTCGAGGAGGTACTGATCTCACTTCCACCTATGAGCGTTGCACTGCCTGAAAAGCTTTCTTGGTTTCCACACCCTTTTAATGTCACTATGTAAAAGTACTCCCCATCAGAGTGCATATTCCCATTTTCATCTCTTCCATCCCAAAAAATACTACTATGGAGAATTTGATTTTCGGATGAACGTGATTCGAATGGGCAACACTCACCACTCACTCCATTGAGTTGATGAACTTGAGTACCCCAACGATTGAAGACTTTAAGCTCAAAATTTTGAGCATTGTATGCACAAAAGGGATGTTCGAAATCAAAAAAGTCTAAGAAATCATTGACACCTGGACTTCCATTAGGTGTAAAGAAATTTGGTAATGAAATGGAAAATCCATCCCAGTTTTCGCAACATTCTTCACATTCATACACACATGAATTAGGATCAATGATAGCACTAAACCCTGGGCCACCTTGAAAGCCTGGTTCAATGGTGATGACCTCTGTCGCCCTGAATGTTACATCAGCGTCACCAACAATAACGAGCCCATTCGTTTGAGAATCATCTACATCTTCTCCAGCAACTATTCTGTATGAGGCTTCAGTTTCAGAAGGAAGTGGAATACCATCTGGCACAGGTTGTCGATTCTCATAAAATATTTCGTTCGGACAATATGGACAACTCACTTTCACCTCGATGGTAAAGGTTGTTTGTTCTGAATAGCAAACATTATCATCTTCTATAGTGAAAACTAGCTCGTGAAATCCAATATCATCGAAACTTGGAGTCCAACAAAAAGTTCCTGACTGCTGAAATTCACCATCTGTAATAAAGTTTGAATTAGATAACACGGGAGTCTGTGAAAATCGAACAGGCTCATCGGGATTATCAAAAGTGAATAAATCAAAACATTCTGTAGCTTCAGCAGGGATATAGACGATGTACTCATTAGTTCCATTCACTCCTGTGGTTGTTGGCGCTTGGTTGTCATTTGGATGAACGACAATTTCATTACTCTCAGCAAGAGATATGCAACCTGCAGGTGTTTCAATGAGAACAGTGTATGAATCTACATTTAAATCCGCTGGTACATTCACAGAACTTAAACCAACACCACTTCCATATGCTTCTGGGTCTTGCGGATGTCCCCATGTATATAACCAGTCACTCTCACCTTGGTTTGCAATGAGTGAAATATCTGCACCTTCACAAATAGGGAAGACAAGCGGTTCAATCGCAAAATCAGGGTCGTCAATACAAAATGTCGCGATTGTTTCTACTATTGAGCAACCTCCTTTTGTCTCAAGTTTAACTTGATAAGGCTAAGTTCTAGTTAACACAACATAAAGGTGTTATATTGTGTTTTATGGTAAGTAGTAAAGAAATAAAGGAGTTGTTTTCACGATTGTCGTTAGGGACTCAAGAAGCATTGCTAGAGGAATTATTGCAGGATCAGGAACTACAAGGAAAAGTTCTAGTCGATGCAACGAAAGAAGTTTCATCAAAGCGCGAGAAAAAACCCTGCCCTCATTGTAGTAGTACAAGTGTATATCGCAGAGGTCAACAAAAAGGAGTGGCGATGTACAGTTGCAAGGATTGTTTAAAATGGTACAGTGAAACCCCAGGCACTCCCTTGTATGAGATAAAGCTAAAAAATAAGTGGCAAGCTTATCTCAAATGCATGGAACAGGGAATGCCGATAAAGAAGATTGCCAAGGAACTGGGAATTTGTATTCAGACAAGTTTTGATTGGCGTCATAAGATTTTAAGCTCGTTGGAACAGTTTGCACCTGTAGAGCTTTCTAATGAAGTAGAGTGTGATGAGTTAGAGTTAGCCCTAAATAACAAAGGGAACAGGGATTTAGATAGAGCACCGAGAAAGAGAGGGAGTGATTTTAAAAGAAATCAAGGGAAAGACAGTATTACCGTAGTTCAGGTAGTTACAGCAGTAGAACGTAAGGGAGGCAAATACTTGAGAGCTGTGGCAACAAAACGGTTGAGCAAACAAGACATTTCAGAAGTACTAGACCATAGACTGGCAGATGATGCCACCTTAATAACCGACAAGCACCCTTCTTACAAGGCTTATGCAAAGGGAAAACCCTCTTTAAGACATAAAGCACTATTAGCTAAAGACCATGTAGATAAAAAAGATAAGACCATACATCTTCAAAAAGTGAACAATACCCATGCACAGCTACGAAAATTCTTACTCCCCTTTAATGGTGTAAGCTCTAAGTATCTGCAAAACTACCTCAACTGGTATGCATACGCTGATAAAATACAGGGGAGCAAGCAAACCATAAAGCAATGGCTAATCGCAGTACTCTTAGCCGATCAGGGATACCAACTCTTCGAACTGTTTAAACAAAATGCTGTGCTAATTAGAACTTAGCCCTTGATAACAATTTCCTTTTTCAAGATATGGTGCAAACTCTTCACTGAAATCTATTTGATCTGGTAGAGAACTTGTCCATGGAGAATATTCTGTATATGCAACTCCATTTTCATCACAAATGGTGTAGCGGTAATCTTGTACATTTTGAGATGCTGTTAAGTCTCCTATAAATTGATTAGAGATACAGTACTCATCTTGCATTTGTAGACTTGGAATCGGTGCCAGTGAGGTATCAGTACATTCTATGATACTCACATCATCTAGGAATACGAGCATAGATAAAGAGCCGTCAAACCCTATTGAGTTTCCTTGATTGAAAAAATGTCCTATCGAGATATAGTGTATCCCTGTTGTTTCAGGAATATAATAACCGTTTATTCTCTGCCAATCAGTTGATGAAGCAGGAAATACACTTTCAAATTCTGGAGTTATTCCAAAAATACAATCACTTGGAAAATCACATGGAATTAGATTCGTACTTATATACGCACCAATATCTATTTTAACTAACCCTGCATTCGATGCGGCTGTGGCATTCCCAGCTGAATTTTTAATCCAAAACTCTACTTCATAGAGACTTCCAGCATCTAAATCAACTTCTGTTTTACCTATAGGATATTCTCGGTATGTCGATGTTCCATTATCAGATATAGCTGCAAATCTTGCAAAACAATCTCCTGTTCTTGCTCTATTTGGGGGTTCATTCGGACTTTCAATATGAAAATCACAGGAAGCATAATCTGTCCAATCATAGGGCAAGTAATTGCCATGTATATAGTCAAAACTGGGCAAGCCAGTTTGTTCTGTGGGGTCATATTCTTCAAAGCCTGGATTCAACACCAAGTTTTGTCCAGTAATACGACTGTTTAAACCAATACACACTAAAAGTGTCATTGTCAAGCCAAGTTGAAATAAATTTTTCATCGCTAAATCGTTTTAATAATGAAAAATTACTTCTGCACTTTAGAAGGTGATTTTGTTGCTTGCTCTTTATTCATAAGCGTTTCAAGTGCTTTTTCAAGTGCTTCTATTCGTTGCTCTTGGTCAGTTATGGTTTTCTCGTGCTGTATTAGATAAAGCGTTTGCTCTTCCACTTTTTCAACTAAAACACGGTTGATTTCTCCAAGGTCAGCACCATTCTTTTCAACATCTGATGAAGATGGCACATTTGGTAAATGCTTGTTTCTTTTGATGTAGTCTTCAAGCTCCATCAAGGTCATGAGCTTGTAATCCTTCTCAAACACATAATCGGGGAAATTTGATGTTAACACTGTAATTCTAGTACACGCTAAATTTCCACCGTTATTTACCCTAAAGATGTTTTCACACCTTGAGAATTCTTTATCTCTAAGGCATTCCAAGCGTCACTCCCTAATTGAGAGCTTATTACACCATTTGAGAATACTTTGAATCTATCCTCTGAATTGTTTTTTAATGTTATCGAATTCTTTAAGCTTGAAGTATTTTGATTGAGATAAATTCCGCTTGAGCTTGTATTAATGGCAAATTTGTATCCGTTATTATCAGAAGATGATCCAATCACAACATTATCTGTAACATACGCATCACCATCAACATCAAGTCTGTGTTGTGGGGTTGTTGTTCCTATTCCTACGTTGGTTTCCTCACAGAGGGTATATAATACTCCAGGTTTTTGTTTCCAATATGAATCCAGACTTGTATTACAAGCTGTATGAGTTGGTTGAATAAGGCTATGGAATGATTTAGGATTCATAGTTCTAATTTTGCCATCTCCACCTCTTACAATTATATCTCCACTAGTAATAGGAGATAGATTAGGTAAATAGAGGTTTTGACCAACTACGGTACTCAATTGAAGAGTAGTATTTCCTAGAACAAATAGATCTCCTCTAATAATAGCATTTCCATCTACATCTAATTTCTCTGTAGGAAGTTTACCGATTCCCAATTTACCATTAAGAGTATATACAGATTGTGAATGGAGGGCGAAAGTCATGGCTAGAGCCGCGATTGTAATAAGTAGGTTTTTCATTGGGTAAATTTTAATAATTCTATTTTTTTGATTTCTTTCAATTTGTTTAGACTCTTTAATTTCTTCAATCTGAGAGTCGGGATGTAGGGGGATGATCTTCATTTTGGTACTGTTTGGTGTTCCCTTTAAATCAATGTCATTAAGTTAAGCATTAAACAACTGGAACACAGTTGCTAGTGGGTTTTCTTTTAGCTTTGAAAGTTTTGCTTCGTTCAAATTTCCTGCCATCCCTTATTGGGACAGACTCCTTACTAAGGATTAATACAATCTTTCGGATTAGATTTTCGATAGAATCTTTTCCAAAAAATAAGCGAACAAAACATTGCTTTAGCTTTGAAATTAAAGCTCTTTTATTGGCTTTATATTTATGTTTCTTTTTGCCGTTGGTTCTGTTAGACAACTTATCTATTAAAGGCTTGCATGCCATCATGGATAAATTGTAACTGATGATATTACCGTAAAATTCTTGTCTAATTGAATTTGGTTTCTTGCCGATAAAATTCTCTATTAGCAAAGCTTGTTTCATGTCTTTAAATTGCTCTTCAACGCCCCATCTTTTATGGTATAATTGTTTTAATTTCTGGACAGAGAATAGACTAGTGTTCAGCAGTGAGCTAACCAAATACTCGTGTTCATTCTTACCAAGTTGAATTTTCGTTATTCTAACTCTAATTTCACCGCTCTTAGTTTTGATGTTAGTAATTTCATCTTCACTTCCACTTTTGATAAAATCCATTATGATCCCCCCGCACTTTACCAGTAGCTTTTAGCGACAGCTATGGTAAGCCTATTAAAGACTTGATTTCCAAAGTATCTTCTGTTGAGCTTATAGCAAAACTCGTTTAAATATGACTGCAAATACTTTCCTTTGATCTTATGAAAAGTCCCCAGCAACGCCCTCTTGGCGTTGGCTATAGCAATGTGCACCCATTTCAGGGTGGTATTGGTTGTGGTTTTGTCTGACTTCTCTGAAAGGTGAGTTTCCACATAGTTGGCTATATCCACATAACTAGAACTCTTATCTGAGAACACTATGCAGGCCTCATCAAAGTTTTGTTGAACTAATTCATTGACTTCGCTCTTGTCATGAGATTCCATTACCTTCATTTTATAGAACCTACACTGTTTCTGCCCCCCTGTCTGTAAATCCTCTAATGGTACTGATTCAGCCATGACTGCCACGTTTTGCTGTTTTTGACTACCGCGACCCCTTTTTAATTTAACCTTAGAGGAAGTAGCCTTTTCAAAATACCCTTCATCAAATTCAACCATATCTTCTAACTGATACTGATCATCGCGTTTACCCATGGCATCTCTGATTTTGTGCATTAATTTCCAAACTGTATCGTATTTGGGGTGGTTCAATTGGCGCTGAAGCTCTGAGGCGGAAATAGTTTTCTTACTGTAGGTCATAAAAGCCATCGCGATATACCAAGTCTGAAAGTGCACCTTTGAGTTTTCCATGATTGTTCCACTTTTTAGTGTGGTTCTAAAACTACAATGCGTACACTGCCACTGATATTTGGCTTTTAGCCAGTAATGGTCTTTGGACCCACAACCTTTACAGTTAATTCCTTCTGCTTCCCGTTGATTCTTGAAATGATCCTTACAGCTTTCTTCTGTTGGGAATTCTGACATAAATTCTAAAATATGCATCTCTTTGCTTGATTTTAAGCAAATGTCGCTAGGCTGTACGTAACTTATTTACGTTCTGGTAAAGTGCGGGGGAATCATTAAATCCATTACTTCTTTACAAGCATTTACCGATACACGAAAACAAAATTGGCAATTTGTACTGAAAACATCTGCTAAGAAATCTCTCCCAAAGTAACCTCTGTCAAACAAATACAAATTGTTTTTACCAAGCTTGCTAAAGTGTTGGATAGCCAATGATCTTTCATCTGTTTTATAGGCAGAGATACTTGCCTCAAGACAGATGTTATTAATCACATCAGAGGCAAAGCAGACTTGCGATTTTATCCATTTCCTATTGTCTGAGAGTACATTTTCACCAAATTCCTCAATGGTTTGTTTGTTTCTTGGTAAAGTAAAAACAGAACCATCAATAGCTACTAATCGTAGCCCGTGAAAAGTCTTGTAGCTAAAACTAGTATAATAAAAATCACAAAGTTTAGTTGCCACCTCTTTAAAAGCATCAAACTTAATTTTGTCCCGTACTTGTGTGAAGGAAGATGAAGTAACAACTCTAACTTCTTCCGGAATTTCCAATAGTTTTGAGAAGAATAAATCGATCTCACTTTGAGCTCGTTTATTTAAATGATTACAAAGAAAAAGGAAGGTACTTTTAAAGCTCCAAACTCGATTCCTAGTAAAAGACCTCTTGTTATTTTTGTGTACCCTGATAAAAGAAGGGTTTTCGACTAGATTTATTACAAATTCAAATAGTTTGGCACGATTTTTCCGCTGACTTCTTAACGTTCATGATGTCTTGATTTTAAGTGTTTTACACTCCAAATATACGAAATATTAATCGAAAATACATTGTAATCTACTGATATTTACCTGATTACACCTTAACTTAATGACATTGCCCTTTAAATACAGTCCTAAAAACAAAGGGTTGCATGTTTTGTAGTAAAAAAATGAAGTTAATCGGTTCATTAGCTTAATTTATCTAAATCAAAGATCATGTATGCTGAGAGCATATCCTAAAGAAAAACACCCGAATTTGCTGGGTGTTTTTACCCTTTTTTTGGTGTGTAATTGTGAATTGGTCATTCCCACTTATCATTCTGACCATTCTCAAAAGCCACAACCACCCCAGTTGTCGCTAATCCAAGACCTCCAGCCATCATAAGAATTTGAAAAGTTCCACTGCCTTGTGGTTGAGTAAAAGCACCTGCACAAAAAAGTGCAACACCACCAATAATCAACAATGCTGGCAGTATGCCTTCTTGGGCTTCATATATCCCAAGGCAAAGATCTACTTATGGAGCAATGGAAGGTGTTTCCCTTGTTGGCTTAAACATAAAGGACTTTGTTTGTCCGCATAAAGAGCTTGCACATATGAGTAGAAGAGTGAGTAGTACTACATATTTATTTTATTAGTTTTTAAGGCGTATATCCAGATACGAGCTCAATCTAAGAAGGCATAAGCCCAACAAGTAATCCTTCTTTAAGAGCATACGCTGATCGGTATACTTTTTCGATAGTACATTTTTCTAAAACGGTGTGTATTTCTATGCTAGAAATCACCATCATATCAGCCCGCATTTGCACTAATCCATCCATTTCCAGTCTTTCTGCTAGTGTAGAAGCTAAAAGTGTACTATGCTGTTGATTGATTTCATCTAATGAAATTTCGCTAAAGTCTAGTTCGTCAGAAGTCGCACGACTTTCATTTTTGGAAGCAAGCATGTCATGAATTGAATCAAAGGAACCACTGCTACCTATTAGCGTCTTGACTTGATGCGTAGCAATATTTTTATACAGTTCTACTAATTCTTTGTTTAGTCTGGTTTGAAGTGTTTGAATGTTTTCAGGCGAAATAGGATTTTCGGGTTTCAGCCAATCTAATAAACGGCTAACTCCTAAATCATAGCTCTTTGACCAAACGGTCTTATTATTCTTGATAATAATAAATTCAGTACTCCCACCTCCGATATCCATGATTACATAATCTTGGATGTTAGAAGGCAGCGTTATGGCGACACCTTGTTGAATTAGCTGAGCCTCTTTTTCTCCGGAGATCACTTCAATTTCTATTCCTGTAGTTTGTTTTACTTCGGAAATAAACTCAGAAGCATTTTTGGAATCGCGCATAGCAGAGGTGGCGGCAGCTATGATTTTATCTACTTTGAATTGCTCTATAGTTTCGCTATAATAGTTCATAGCGGTTAAACCACGACGATAAGCATCAGGGGCAATCATACCAGAATTAATTCCAGACTTCCCCAACTTGACAGCTTTCTTTTCCTTATGTACAGTTTTGAATCCAGTATCAGATACTTCAGCTATTAAAAGGTTGAATGTATTTGTCCCTAGATCGACTATTGCTAAACGCATATAAATACTAGTACCTTAACCATTTCCAAAGCTCTTTATAAGACGCTTTTTTACCATACATTAAAATTCCAGTTCTGTAGATCTTTCCTGATAACCAAACAGTTCCTATGAAGGTGGCTATAAGAACAACAATGGACAAAGCCAGCTCCCACCATTCATAGCTGTTCATAGCGACTCTAACCAACATAATCACTGGTGAGGTTAGCGGGAAAATACTGAACACGGTGGCTATTGTGCTTTCAGGGTTAACAATAACTAATTGTGAAAGCATAAGTGCCGCAATAAGCGGCAGAGTGATTGGCAACATGAATTGTTGAGAGTCAGCTTCGGCATCCACTGCAGAACCAATTGCAGCCATAAGTGAACCATAAAGTAAATATCCTCCGATAAAATAGAATAGGAAACATCCAATTAGTATTGGCCACTCAACAGAAAATAAGGCTCCAATGATATCACCAGCTTCACCAAATTGTGCTGTAATCTCATTCATTTCCATTTCTTGAGTTATGATTTCGCCGTTTTGTAATTGATCAGCTAATTCAGATGTATCAATTTGACTGGATGCAATTCCAATGGCTACGGCAATAAAAATGGCGGAAAGCACAATCCACATAACAAATTGTGTTAGGCCCACTAGTCCTACACCTATAATTTTCCCCATTAACAATTGGAACGGTTTCACTGAAGAAATCAGAACTTCTACGATTCTATTCATTTTTTCTTCTAGGACACCTCTCATCACCAGAGATCCAAACAGAAGGATAGTGATATATGTAATGATGGAGAGGGCATAACCAAAACCTCCTCTGGTCCGCATGTAAGGGTCTTCCATTTCCATATTTTCAGCATCCTGTTCTTGAAGGTTGATACTGATTTTGGCATCTTTATACTGCTCTGGAGTCACCTTTAACTTGGCTTCCCATGTGTATTCTTGGAAATCGTCTTGAAGCTTATTCTCTAATTTTCCAGATATGATTGAAGAAGGAAGGTCTTTAAACAGCATAGGTACATTCTCATCATTCACCGTCTCAGCATCCACACTTATTTTCAAAGAATAATCGCTATCTAAGAATTCTTTGACACTGATCTCTTCATGAGTGAAATGAAAAACAAGGCTACTGTCGTCAGCGTCTTTCCATCTGTCCTTATTAATAGGGAGAACTTTACCATTTTCATTATTAGACAAAATTCCGTCAGAATCTACAATCAACACATTGTGATTTGTACTTTCTGCTAAACCAAGATAGGCCACTCCCGCTATTACTGCAATGAATAAAATAGGGACTAGAAATGTAACAATGAGAAACGACTTCTTTTTTACACGTGTGAGGTATTCTCTCTTAATGATTAATGATGTCTTATTCATGATTCAGCATTTTTAGATTCAATAACCTCAATAAATATGTCATTCATACTAGGAACAACTTCCGTGATTCCATTGAACTGAACCTCGGGAAGGGTTGCTAAAAGCAAATCGTTAAGGCCCATTTTTTCATTTAAAATTTTCACTTTACAGGTGTGACTGTCACCATTACTCTCCTTTTCTAATAACTCAAAATTGGTCCAAAGTGCATTAGTGAATCCAATCATATTTCCAGTAAAACTGATATCATAAGTACTTGATTTGAATTGGTTTTTCACATCTTCGACTTTCCCATCTAACAACTTTTTGCTCTGATTAATCAAGGCGATGCTATCACAAATTTCTTCCACAGATCCCATATTATGAGTAGAGAGAATGATACTCGTTCCTTTTTCTTTTAGCCTCATGATTTCGGCTTTCACTAAATTGGTGTTGATAGGGTCGAATCCACTAAAGGGTTCATCTAAGATTAGTAGCTTGGGTTCATGAAGAACGGTTGTGATAAATTGAATTTTTTGAGCCATCCCTTTGGATAGCTCATCTACCTTTTTATTCCACCAGTCACCGATATCAAATCTCTCGAACCAATCTTTTAACTTGGCTCTGGCTTCTGCTTTCCCCATTCCTTTCAGCTGGGCCAAATACATCGTTTGTTCCCCTACTTTCATCTTTTTATACAACCCACGTTCTTCAGGAAGATAGCCGATATTTTCTACGTGCTCTCTTCTTAAAGGCTCTCCATCAAGAAATACTTCACCACTATCTGGACCAGTTATTTGATTGATGATTCTTATCAGGGAGGTCTTTCCTGCTCCATTTGGTCCTAACAGACCGAATATAGTTTTCTCAGGAACAGAGATGCTTACATTATCTAAAGCCCTATGATCTGCATAGTTCTTCGTAATGTTTCTGGCTTCCAATATGAGTTTTGACATTAGAAATTATGTTTGCCACAAAGCTAAAATTTCTAACACGTTATGAAAGTAAAATACAGACTGAGCCCATAAAAAGATGTTAACTATTGTAATGTACCAATTTTTCAATGTAGCAATGTGTGAATGCTACGATTGAACAATGCGTCGATGTATTAATACTGCTAATTGCTACATCGATTTATTGTGACGTCAGTACATCTGCATACTGATTAGCTAAACATTTCCTTTACCTTACTGAAGAATCCTTTGTCTTTAGAACCTGGTTGAGGATCGAAATTCTCAGAATCTCTTAAGCCTTGCAATGCTGATTTTTCTTCTGTACTTAATTTTTGAGGAGTCCACACATTAAAATGCACAAGTAAATCTCCATTTCCATATGATTGAACTGAAGGCAGACCTTTGCCTTTTAGTCGAAGTGTTTTCCCACTTTGAGTTCCTGCTTCAATCTTAATTTTAGCTTTTCCTTCAATCAAGGGCACTTCTACTTGACTACCGAGCGCTGCATCAATGAAATTTACATACAGGTCATAATGGAGATTTTGTCCTTCTCTGTGTAGTTCTGTGTGATCTTCTTCTTCAATTAGAACAAGTAAGTCGCCAGGGATTCCCCCAAATGGTGCTGCGTTCCCTTTTCCACTTACGTTGAGCTGCATACCTTCTTCAACCCCAGCAGGAATGTCAATGGTTACTACTTCTTCCTTTCTATCTAGTCCATTTTCATCGGTTCCCTTAGGTCTGCCAGTGACTTTTTGACCGCTACCATGACATACATTACATGTAGAACTGGTTTGCATTTGTCCCAATATAGTGTTGGAGACACGTGTGATTTGTCCAGTTCCTCTACATGTGGAGCAAGTGCCATATTCCACTCCATCCACATTTACTAGCTTGAATACCTTGATTTTTTTCTGAACTCCATTAGCAATTTCAGCCAATGACAGTTTCACTTTTATTCTTAGGTTAGAACCTTTTACTTTTCTGGTTCTTCTGCCTCCGCCTCCGAAGCCTCCAAATCCACCTCCGAAACCTCCACCTCCAAAGATGTCTCCAAATTGACTGAATATATCATCCATATTCATTCCACCTCCACTAAAGCCACCACCTTGACCCATACCGGCGTGTCCATATTGGTCATAACGTGCTTTCTTATTGCCATCACTTAGCACATCATATGCTTCCGCTGCTTCCTTGAATTTAGCTTCGGCGTCTGCATTATCAGGATTTTTATCAGGATGGTATTTAATAGCCATTTTTCTATAGGCCTTCTTAATCTCTGATTCTGAAGCCCCTTTGCTAAGACCCAATGTTTCGTAGTAATCTCTTTTAGACATACTTTTTTTCTCTTAATTATTGACCAACAACAACTTTGGCGAATCTTAATACTTTATCATTTAAGAAATACCCTTTTTCAATGGCATCAACTACCTTGTTCTTCATATCTTCAGAAGGAGCAGGGATATTTGTAATCGCTTCATGATGTTCTACATCAAAAGGTTTTCCTATAGAATCCATTGCTTTCAGTCCTTTGGATTCTAATATTTTAAAAGTTTTTGATTGTATTAGCTCAAAGCCTTCTTTAACTACTGCGATATCTTCATTAGTCTCATTGGCCTGTATAGCTCTGTCAAAATCATCCAATACAGGTATGATATCTCTTAGCACGTCTGAGCTGGCAGATTTGATGAGTTCGATTCTTTCTTTCGCATTTCTTTTTCTGAAATTATCGAACTCAGCATAGATTCTCATATACTTATCTTTCCACTCAGCGGCTTCCGCTTCCGCTTTTTCAAGAGGAGAAACTTCTGGTTCTTTTGCTTTCTCTTCTGTGGTTTCAGTAGTTTCCATATCTACTTCAGTTTGCTGTTCTTCTGAATTTTGGATGTTTTCTTCATCCTTCATGCTTTCTGCTTCTTTCGCTTTATTATCTGTAGCCATCGATGTTTACTTATTTAATCTGTTTTTAGGCGCGGCAAAGATACTGCCACCTTTAATAAAAATGACAAAGTGTCAAATAATGTGTTATGACTGTCTGAAAGCCTGACTTTAGGGCATAAAAAAAGGCCATTCGACAGAATGGCCTTTTAATCTTATATTAAGATTTATTTGAATTTCTTAACGTGTGTGTCTATCGCTTTGTCAATGCCAAAACCTCTTAAATTCTTGGCAAGGATGGTTCCATTTTCGTCGATTAAAAAACTTGTAGGAATAGATGACACATTGTACAACCCTGCAGCTTCACTAGACCATCCTTTTAGATCACTCACGTGGTAATCCCAAAACAATCCATCCTTTTTAATAGCTGCTTCCCAAGCCTTCTGATTCTTATCTAAAGAAACACTTAGGATTTCGAATCCCTTAGCCGTATGAAATTGAGCTTTTTGATACTTCTTATATGCTCTAATTACATTTGGGTTCTCTCTTCTACAAGGTCCACACCAACTAGCCCAAAAATCAATCAATACAATTTTTCCTTTAAGATCAGATAAATTGATCGTTTCTCCATCTACACCCTTAAGTGATATTTCTGGTGCTTGATCTCCCACACTAGTACCAATCTTAGGAGTAGATATCATAGTGAACCCAAACCCGATTAGTGCCAAAGCCAAAACTATTGCAATGCTTCTCGCCTTCATTTTAATTTATTTAAATTTTTACTAAAGTTACTTCTTAATTACGGTTAGTCAAAGACTGTTCCAAAAAATTAACCTTTTGATTTTTTTAGTCCAAAATTCCCTAGATTCTGTGGGTTTAGTTGGAAGTCGAAAGTCAGAAATTTGAAATATACACAGTCCAAAGGGTAACATATATGGCAGCATTCTAGGTTATTGTAAGCACGTGCTACATTTAACCGATCTGATGCAAGTAGTAAAAGTATACTCAATTATGCCTGTGGTTTTATAGCCGACCAAGTATTCGTGCTACCTTGCTTTCGACTAGATTAGCATTGGCATGAGCCACTTTCGACTAGATCAGTATTCATCTAATCTCAACTAAAGCTACTTTGGAGAATCCACTCTTTGAATTTTTGCTCCTAATGCTTGAAGCCTAGTATCAATGTTCTGATATCCACGATCAATTTGGGTGATATTATGAATTGTACTAGTCCCTTCTGCGGAAAGGGCAGCAATCAATAAGGATACACCTGCACGAATGTCGGGACTTGTCATTGTTACACCTCTCAATGGCGCGCGCTTGTCTAATCCGATAACTGTTGCCCTATGTGGGTCACATAGAATAATTTTTGCCCCCATGTCTATCAGTTTGTCTACAAAGAATAGGCGGCTTTCAAACATTTTTTGATGAATTAGAACAGAACCTCTTGCTTGCGTAGCTGTCACCAGAATGATACTTAATAAATCAGGTGTGAACCCTGGCCATGGGGCATCAGAAATGGTCATGATGGAACCATCAATGAATGACTCTATTTCATAATGTTTTTGCGCTGGAACATAAATATCATCACCTCTTCTTTCTAGTTGAATTCCCATTCTACCGAAGATGGTTGGAATTACTCCTAGTTTATCATATGATACATCTTTAATAGTGATTTCAGATCCCGTCATGGCTGCCATACCAATGAAACTTCCAATTTCAATCATGTCTGGAAGGATTCTATGTTCGGTCCCTCTCAGTTCTTTAACACCATTGATTTTTAGAAGATTTGATCCGACTCCAGTGATGTTTCCACCCATGCGATTAATCATTTCGCACAATTGCTGAAGGTATGGCTCACA
The DNA here is from genome assembly GCA_965224545.1 of Flavobacteriales bacterium. Taxonomy (GTDB): domain Bacteria; phylum Bacteroidota; class Bacteroidia; order Flavobacteriales_D; family Sanyastnellaceae; genus ASP10-05a. The sequence continues at coordinate 1,683,981 of CBDCZM010000002.1, forward strand.
AGCAGCATTATATATAGTAGTTTCTCCCTCAGCCATGGATGCGGCCATCACAATATTTGCTGTACCTGTGACAGAAGCTTCATCTAATAGCATATAGGCGCCTTTAAGAGGGTTTCCTGTAACTCTATAGAAATGATTCACAGAATCATATTCAAACTTGGCACCTAGATTTTGGAACCCTATAAAGTGAGTATCTAATCTCCGGCGTCCAATTTTATCTCCCCCTGGCTTTGGAATGAATCCTTTGCCAAAACGAGCCAACAGTGGACCTACAATCATAATAGAACCTCTTAATGAAGCCCCTTTTCTTTTGAATTCTTCTGATTCTAGATATTCAAGGTTTACATTCTCAGCTTTGAAAGAGTAATCCGATTCATTCAATTTTTGTACTTCGACGCCTAAGTCTTGAAGCAGATCAATGAGTTTGTTGACATCCACAATATTTGGGATGTTTCTAATGATTACTTCTTCTGGGGTTAGCAGAATAGCGCACAATATCTGAAGTGCTTCGTTTTTGGCTCCCTGTGGTGTTACATCACCTTTCAGTTGATGACCTCCCTCTACTATAAATGACGACATTTCTTCTTTTTATGTTTACAGTAAAGTTGGCACAAAAAAAAACTCAGAGAAAAAGCTCTGAGTTTTTTATTGACATCATAAAATGGAAATGTCTATCTCTTTTTGTATGGCTTTTTGCCATATGGCTTTTTCTTCTTATGGTGGTGACTGCTCTTAGTGTTGGTATTGGTTGTATCAGCCACATGTGCAAGCTGTACATCTTCACCCAACTCGAGCTTTCCATCGCTCATTTCCTTCAATTGTTTTTTGATGGTATGATCCACTACTGAACTCTGATTCCAAGCCATATAATGTCTTTTCATCAAATTAGCGATGATTACCTTCAGTTGTTCTTTGTCCTCTCCTTCTTCATAATCTTTACAAACATCAATTATGTTTAAGATGTTTTTCCCATAGTGTCCATACTTTAATTCTGATTGAGGGTATGGTACTTTTTTCGGACGTTCAGCCAATTTTTCAGGTTCAGGCATAGGATATGGAGAATCCACATCTAGTTGGAACCCGCTAATGATGAACAAATGATCCCACAACTTGTGCTTGTAATCGTCTACATCTCTCAAGTGAGGAGATAGTTGTCCCATCACACTAATGATAGCATTTGCTATTTTATTTCTCTCATCTCTATCAGCCTCTTCCATGGCATGAGCCACCATATTGTGTACGTTTCTACCGTATTCAGGAATGACTAAATCTGGTCTACTTGAATTATATTCCATTAAATTTTTGTGAATTGCAAAAGCAAATGTAAGTGTAAACAATGAGCTACGCCAATTCTAGTCGAGAATCTTGATCTTGGCAAATCTCAATAGCAATTGCTTATGCCCCACTTTGGGGAAGAAAACAGTTGCTTTTTTATTAGGAATTTCACCTTCCGTCGAAATCACTTTTCCCTTTCCAAATTTTTCATGCATTACTTCCATGCCTGTTGCCACAGATGATGGGTCATCCGCCTGAAAGTCGCTTGTGACCGTTGAGGTGGCGTTGAGTTTTCTCACGGGTTTAAGGTTTTTGCGTTGCAATTCTTCTCTACTGTCTCCTCCGCCAAACCTCATTCTTTCTTGCTCAAATGAGAATGCCTTTCTTTGTTGCACTGGAGCCACTCTTGGAAATTCCACATACTTGGAATCAATCTCATTTATGAACCTGCTAGGCTCACAGTGAATCAGGTTACCCCATCTAAATCTAGTTTGAGCGTAACTGAGAATGACTTTACTTTCTGCTCTAGTAACAGCCACATAAAATAACCTCCGTTCTTCTTCTAAATCAGCCCTCGAATTGAGAGACAATTGTGATGGGAATAGATTCTCTTCAAGTCCAACAACAAAAACCACAGGAAATTCTAACCCCTTAGCGGCGTGTATAGTCATAAGAGAGATCTTAGGTTCTCCATCATCGGTTTCATCTGCATCTGTTAAAAGAGCGACATCTATCAGAAAGTCACTGAGTTTATGAGAGCTTTCTCCAGTAGCAGTGTCTGCAAATTCTTTAATCCCATTCAATAACTCTTGGATATTTTCGAATCGACTAACCCCCTCAGGAGTTTTGTCACCCCCGAGATCTTTAAGAATCCCTGTTGACTTGGCTATTTCTTTGGCTAAATCGTAGGCATCTGCAGTGTCTAACCTAGAGGCAAAACTCCTAATCATTGTCTGAAAAGACTCTAGTTTGTTGAAGGTGCCACTGTTTACCTTCACTCCGAAATTTTGAGGCGATTTGAGTACTTCCCATATAGAGGTATCATTTTCACTCGCTGCAATAGTCAGCTTATCTAGAGTGGTCTTACCGATCCCTCTGGCAGGATAGTTAATGACTCTTTTTAGAGCTTCCTCATCTCTGTGATTTGCCGTCAACCTAAAGTAGGATAGAAGGTCTTTGATTTCTTTTCTTTGGTAAAATGACTGTCCTCCGTAAATCTTGTAATTAAGATTTAGTTTTCGAAGGGCTTCCTCAAAGGAACGTGACTGCGCGTTCGTTCTATAAAGTATAGCGAAGTTGTCGTTCGAAAGCTGTTCATTGTTCTTTATGTTGAAAATCTCATTTGCGACAAATACCCCCTCATCATTATCTGACAATGATTTATTCACCTTTATCTTACTTCCTTCATCATTAGAAGTCCAAACTTCTTTTTCAATCTGATCTTTATTGTTGGCTATGATACTATTCGCAGCCTCTACGATTACTTTAGAGCTTCTGTAATTTTGCTCTAGTTTGTATAAACCATAGTCAGGGTAGTCTTTTTTGAAGTTGAGGATGTTCTGGATATTGGCCCCTCTAAAACTATAGATACTCTGTGCATCGTCACCTACGACACATATATTTTCATGTGCTGCTGCTAATTGTTTAATGATGAGGTATTGACTGAAGTTGGTGTCTTGGTACTCATCTACTAAGATATACTTGAATTTGTGTTGGTATTTGATAAGAACATCAGGGAAGTCACGAAGAAGTACATTTGTATTAAACAATAGATCATCAAAATCCATTGCACCAGCTCTATAACATCTTTGAACATAAGAGCGATAGATTTTGCCAAGAGAGGGTCTTCCTGCGCGTCGATCTTCTTCTTGGATTTCTGGATGCTCAGAATACTCTACAGCAGAAATCAGATTATTTTTAGAACCACTAATTCTACCGTACACAATTCCAACTTTATAGACTTTGTCATCCAGTCCGAGTTCTTTAATTATAGTCTTTAAAAGGCTCTTAGTATCTTGGGTGTCGTATATGGTGAAATTTGATGGGTAATTTAGTTTGTCTGCCTCTATTCTCAATATTCTTGAAAATATGGAGTGAAATGTCCCCATCCATATATTCTTCCCCTCATTTTCTCCAACAATTTGCCCGATTCTTGTTTTCATTTCTCGAGCAGCCTTATTCGTAAATGTGAGCGAAATGATGTTGAAAGGATCGATCCCTAGGCTGATTAGGTGTGCGATTCTGTAGGTAAGCACCCTAGTTTTTCCTGATCCCGCACCCGCAATGACCATCATTGGACCATTCGTGTGACTTGCTGCCGCTCTTTGGGCTTTGTTTAATTCTTGGAGAAATTCCATAGGTCAAAATTAACCAAAGAAATTTAGGCTTTATCTTAAAATGATGCTTCTTTTACACGGCATTCAAAGTGTCTTGAATTGGCTATTTATCTGCATGTTATATAGCGTTACAATCACCTCTTTTTAAATTAACTTCTTTTTTTTTAAAATTATTAAAAGCTTGGTATTGGTATCTCTAAAAAGATTCGTACATTTGCACCCCCAAAAAAAGTGGGAAGGGAAGAATATTGCATTTTTTAATGTTTAAGAATTAACACAGAATGCCGACAATACAACAGCTAGTAAGAAAAGGTAGAACATCTAAAGCAAAGACAAGTAAGTCTGCAGCATTAGACTCATGTCCTCAAAGAAGAGGTGTGTGTGTAAGGGTTTACACTACCACTCCAAAGAAACCTAACTCTGCTATGAGAAAAGTAGCGAGAGTAAGATTGACGAATGGAAATGAAGTGAATGCATATATAGGTGGTGAAGGTCATAATCTTCAGGAGCACTCTATTGTTTTAGTAAGGGGGGGTAGAGTAAAGGATCTTCCTGGTGTGAGGTATCACATCGTGCGAGGGGCTTTAGATACTGCCGGAGTTGAAGGGAGAACACAAAGAAGAAGTAAATACGGGGCTAAACGTCCTAAGAAATAAGACCGACCAATGAGAAGAAGAACGGCCAAAAAACACAGAACGTTACCAGATCCAAGGTTTAATGAAACTTTGGTAACAAAGTTTGTAAACAACTTAATGCTGGACGGAAAGAAGAATACATCTTTCAAAATATTCTACGATGCGATAGATAAGGTGTCTGAGAAGACTGGTGAAGATGGGTTAGCTCAGTGGAAGAAAGCGTTGGAAAACATTACTCCAGCTGTAGAGGTTAGAAGTAAGAGAGTTGGTGGGGCTACATTCCAGATTCCTATGCCGATTAGAGATAGCAGAAAGCTAAGTATGGGGATGAAGTGGTTGATAAGCTACTCAAGAAAGAGAAACGAGAAGTCAATGAGCGAGAAGTTAGCAGCTGAGATTATAGCAGGAGCTAAAGAAGAAGGAGCGGCTTTTAAGAAAAAAGAGGATACTCACAGAATGGCGGAAGCGAATAAAGCTTTCTCTCATTTTAGATTTTAATATTAACATAGGACACTACCAGTTTATATTACAATAAGAAGATGTCAAAAAGAGATTTAAATTACACAAGAAATATTGGTATCGCTGCTCACATTGATGCAGGAAAGACTACCACTACAGAGAGAGTTCTGTATTACGCTGGAGTGAGTCACAAGATTGGAGAGGTTCATGATGGAGCAGCTACTATGGACTGGATGGATCAGGAGCAGGAAAGAGGTATTACTATTACTTCTGCAGCGACGACAGTATTCTGGAATTATAGAGGGAACGAATACCATGTGAATATTATTGATACTCCAGGACACGTTGATTTTACTGTTGAGGTGAATAGGTCTTTGAGAGTGTTGGATGGATTGGTGTTCCTTTTTAGTGCAGTGGATGGTGTAGAGCCTCAATCTGAGACTAACTGGAGATTGGCTGATAACTATAATGTTCCTAGAATCGGTTTTGTAAACAAAATGGATAGACAGGGAGCAGATTTCTTAAAAGTGTGTAAGCAGGTTAAGGAAATGCTAGGGAGTAAGGCTGTTGCTTTACAAATTCCAATCGGAGCGGAAGATGACTTTACAGGAGTGATTGATTTGATCAATTGGAGAGGGATTGTCTGGAATGAAGAAGATAAAGGAATGACTTTCGAGGAAGTTCCGATTCCTGAAGATTTAATAGAAGAAGCTGAGCAGTATAGAGTGGAGTTGTTAGAAGCTGTAGCTGAATTCGACGATAACTTAATGGAGAAGTATTTTGAAGATCCTAATTCATTAACTGAAAGAGAAATTTTAGACGCATTAAGACAAGCAACTATTACAGGTACAATCGTACCGATGACTTGTGGGTCTGCATTCAAAAATAAAGGTGTACAAACAATGCTTGACTATGTGATGGAGATTCTTCCTTCACCAATGGACACTCAAGCAGTGGAGGGTATAAACCCTAAGAATGATGAGCTTACAAGTAGAAAGCCAAGTGTTGATGAACCTTTTGCTGCGCTTGCATTCAAAATTGCTACGGATCCTTTCGTAGGTAGATTGTGTTTTACTAGAGCATACTCTGGTAGATTAGAATCTGGATCTTACGTTCACAATAGTAGATCTGGGAACAAGGAAAGAATTAGCCGTATATTCCAAATGCACGCTAACAAGCAGAATCAAATTGATTCTCTTGAGGCTGGGGATATTGCGGCTTTAGTTGGTTTTAAAGATATTAAAACTGGAGATACTCTTTGTGACGAAAAATCTCCAATCATTCTGGAATCTATGGATTTCCCAGACCCAGTAATCGGTATTGCTATTGAGCCAAAAACTCAGACAGATGCGGATAAGTTGGGTATGGCATTGAATAAATTGGCTGAAGAAGATCCAACGTTCCAAGTGCGAACTGATGAGGATTCAGGTCAAACAATCATTAGTGGTATGGGTGAGCTTCACCTAGAAATTATCGTTGATAGATTGAAGAGAGAATTTAAGGTAGAATGTAATCAAGGTGCTCCTCAGGTTTCTTATAAAGAGGCGATAAGTGGAAGCATTCAGCATAGAGAAATTTATAAAAAACAATCTGGTGGTAGTGGTAAATTCGCAGACATCGTTGTTGAAATTTCTCCAAACGATGATGAGGAAAACCCAGGACTAGTATTCGTTAACAGCGTAAAGGGTGGTAATGTTCCTAGAGAATTTGTCCCTTCTGTTGAGAAAGGATTTAGAATGGCTATGGAGAATGGTGTTCTTGCAGGTTATCCTGTAGATTCATTGAAAGTGGTGTTGAAAGATGGTGGTTTCCACGCAGTGGATTCGGATGCGCTTTCTTTTGAGTTATGTGCTAAGATGGCATATAGAACGGCACTTCCTCAATGTAGCCCGGTTTTACTGGAGCCTATGATGAAGTTAGAAGTAGTTACTCCTGAAGAGAACATGGGTAATGTGATCGGAGATTTAAATAAGAGAAGAGGTCTAATCGAAGGATCTTCTGAAAGAAACGGAGCTACAGTGGTAAATGCCAAGGTTCCTTTGTCAGAGATGTTTGGATATGTAACTGACTTGAGAACGATTACTTCTGGTAGAGCGACTTCTACAATGGAGTTCTCGCATTTCGCGCCAGCTCCTAAGAATGTAGCTGAGGAAGTGATCAAAAAAGCTAAAGGAGAATAATTAAGAGTATAACCACAGAGAATAATGGCTCAAAAAATTAGAATAAAATTAAAGTCTTACGATCACAACTTGGTTGACAAGAGTGCTGAGAAAATCGTAAAAACAGTAAAGACTACAGGTGCAGTTATCAGTGGACCAATTCCATTGCCAACGCACAAGAGAATTTATACTGTATTGAGATCTCCTCACGTGAATAAAAAGGCTAGAGAACAATTTGAGTTAAGTTCTTACAAAAGACTTATAGACATCTATAGTAGCAGTGCTAAAACTGTAGATGCGCTTATGAGACTTGAGCTTCCAAGTGGAGTTGAAGTAGAAATAAAAGTATAATTAGTATCTATTAAAAAAAAGAGATGCCTGGATTAATAGGAAAGAAAATAGGTATGACTAGTATGTACAGTGCTGAGGGTAAAAACTTACCATGCACGGTGATATCTACTGGTCCTTGTGTAGTAACACAAGTAAAGACCATAGAAAAGGATGGATACGAAGCGATCCAACTTGGTTATGGCGAAAAGAAGGAAAAGAGAACAACCAAGTCTCTTAAAGGACACTTTAAGAAAAGTGGAGGTAACTTCTTAAGAACACTTGTTGAATTCAAAGGATTTGGTCAAGAGTTGAAAGCAGGAGACAGTTTGACTGCTGCTGATGTATTCGAAGAGGGAATGTTTGTGGATGTTGTAGGTACGTCAAAAGGAAAGGGATTCCAAGGTGTTGTGAAAAGACATGGTTTCGCTGGGGTAGGTCAAGCTACACATGGTCAGCATAACAGACTAAGAGCTCCTGGTTCTATCGGTGCGGCGTCAGATCCAGCTAGAGTATTCAAAGGAATGAAAATGGGTGGTCAAATGGGAAATGAAAGAGTGACCGTTCAGAATCTTAAGATTTTGAAGGTTATGGCAGAGGAAAACATAGTAATTGTTAAAGGGGCTATTCCTGGAGCTAAAGGTTCAACAGTATTAATCCAGAATTAAGATGCAAGTAGAGTTATACGCTAAAGACGGAAAAAAGACATCTAAGAAAGCAAAGCTTGACGAGTCTGTATTTGGTATCGAACCAAACGATCATTCGATCTACTTGGATGTGAAAAGATATTTGGCTTCTCAAAGACAAGGGACGAACAAGTCTAAAGAGAGAGGTGAGGTTACGGGAAGTACAAGAAAGATCAAGAAACAAAAAGGAACTGGTACTGCCAGAGCTGGTAGTATTAAGAATCCATTGTTCAAAGGTGGTGGTACGATTTTCGGACCAAAGCCAAGAACGTATAAAGTTTCTTTGAACAAAAAAGTGAAAAACCTTGCACGTAAATCAGCATTGAGTTACAAAGCAAAAGAGAACAACATTATAGTAATTGAGAATATTGCTATGGATGCTCCTAAAACAAGTGCTTTCACTTCAATCTTGAATAACATGAAAATGGCAGACAGTAAGATGCTTTTTGTTACTCCAGACACTAATAAGAATTTGTATTTATCTTCTAGAAATCTACAGAAGCAAAGAGTATTGTGTGCGAACGATTTAAGCACATATGATATTCTTAACTGTTCGAAACTAGTTCTTGTAGAAGGAAGTGCTGATAAAATTGTTGAAACTCTAAAGTAAGAAGTGATGAAGACGATATTAATAAAGCCATTAATCACTGAAAAGACATCAGCAGCTACTGATAGACATAATCAATTCAGTTTTATTGTTGATGAAGGAGCGAATAAGATTGAGATTAAAAAGGCAGTAGAGGAAGAATATAAAGTGAAAGTGAAGGATGTTAGAACCATCAATGTAGATGGGAAACTTAAGTCTAAATTCACAAAGACTGGAGTTGTTTCAGGAAGAACACCTTCTGTTAAGAAAGCAGTAATCAGTCTTATGGCTGGAGAAACAATTGATTTCTACGCAAACCTATAAGCGAATAGAAAAATGGGACTAAGAAAGTTAAAACCAATAACACCAGGACAGCGTCATAAGATTATCTCAACATTTGAGGAGATAACTACTGATAAGCCTCACAAGCCATTATTGGCACCGCTTAAAAAATCGGGAGGTAGAAATAATACTGGTAAGATGACCATGCGATATAGAGGTGGTGGTCACAAAAGAAGATATAGAATCATAGACTTCAAGAGAGACAAGCATCAAGATGCTGTAGTTCTTACTGTGGAGTATGATCCAAATAGAACGAGTAGAATCTCTCTGGTTGAATACGGAGATGGTGAAAAGAGATACATAATTGCTCCTGCAGGTATTGAAGTTGGACAGAAGATTAAGGCTGGAGCGAAAGCTACACCAGAAGTTGGAAATGCAATGTATCTTTCTGATATTCCTTTGGGTACTGTGGTTCACAATGTGGAGCTTCACCCAGGTAAGGGAGGAATCCTTGCGAGAAGTGCAGGTTCATCTGCTCAACTTGTGGCAAGAGAAGGAAAGTATGCAGTAATCAAACTTCCTTCTGGAGAAACAAGAATGATTTTGACTAAATGTATTGCTACAGTTGGTTCAGTTTCAAACTTCGAACACAATCTTCAAAGGTCTGGTAAAGCAGGTAAGAGTAGATGGTTAGGAAGAAGACCTAGAGTAAGAGGTGTGGCAATGAATCCAGTCGATCACCCAATGGGTGGTGGTGAAGGTAGATCTTCAGGTGGACACCCAAGATCTAGAAAAGGTCTTCCAGCTAAAGGATACAAGACAAGAAGTAAAACAAAGGCGAGTAGCCAGTTTATTATAGAGAAAAGAAAAAAATAAGAGATAATGGCTAGATCGCTTAAGAAACCACCGTTTGTGCATTATAAGCTTGCACAGAGAGTTGACGAAGCTCACGCTTCAGGAAAGAAGACTGTTATTAAGACTTGGTCGAGGTCTTCTACCGTTACTCCAGACTTCGTGAATCTTACTTTCGGAGTTCATAATGGAAGACAATTTGTTCCAGTATTTGTAACTGAGAACATGGTTGGACATAAACTAGGTGAATTCTCTCCTACTAGAACCTTCAGAGGTCATGGTGGTAAGAAAGATAAAGGTAAAAGATAATTAATTAGGTAAACCGAATAAAGATGGGTGCCAGAAAAAGAAATACTGCCGAGCAACAGAAGGCAGAAAAGCAGAAAGTTGCTATTGCAAAGCTGAATAACTGTCCGACTTCTCCTCGTAAGATGAGAAAAATGGCAGACTTGGTTCGAGGAAAAGATGTATTTCATGCATTGAATGTCCTCAAATTTTCAAAGCAAGAGGCTTCAATTAGGCTAGAAAAGTTGCTTAGATCTGCTATCGCGAATTGGGAAACGAAGAATGAAGGAGGAAGAGCGGATGAAGCTGGATTAGTAGTTAGCCAGATAAGTGTGGATAGTGCTAGAATGCTTAAGAGAATTCAGCCAGCTCCTCAAGGGAGAGCACACAGAGTTAGAAAAAGATCGAATCACGTAACTTTAATAGTAGATACTGCTAAATAATCGTTAGAATGGGACAGAAAACAAATCCAATAGGTAATAGACTTGGTTTCATCAAAGGATGGGATTCTAACTGGTACGGTGGTAATGACTACGCTGATAAGATTACTGAAGACGCTCAGATAAGAAGATATCTTCATGCTCGTTTACAAAGAGCAAGTGTATCAAAAATTATCATCGAGAGAACTCTAAAAGTTGTAACTGTAACGGTGATGACTTCGAGACCGGGAGTAATAATCGGTAGAGGAGGCTCTGAGGTTGATAAGCTTAAAGAAGAGCTAAAGAAGTTGACTAAGAAAGAAATTCAAATCAACATCTACGAAATTAAGAGACCAGAGCTTGATGCTAAATTAGTAGCAGATAGTATCGCTAGACAAATTGAAGGTAGAATTTCATTTAGAAGAGCTGCTAAGATGTCTGTGTCTGGAACTATGAGAGTAGGTGCTGAAGGTATAAAAGTTCAAGTCTCTGGAAGATTGAATGGTGCGGAGATGGCTAGAAGTGAGTCATACAAGGATGGAAGAGTTCCTTTGCATACATTCAGAGCAGATATTGATTATGCTTTGAGTGAAGCGCACACAACCTATGGAAGAATTGGGATTAAAGTTTGGATTTGTAAAGGTGAGATTTATGGAAAGAGAGATCTTTCGGCTACCGCAGGTCTAGAGAAGAAACAATCTCGAGGAGGTGGTGGTTCAAGATCACCAAGAAGAAAAAAGTAAGAAATAAAGGGTAAAAACAGGTAAATATGTTACAGCCAAAACGAACGAAATTCAGAAAAACCCAGAAGGGAAGGATTAAAGGATTAGCCTATAGAGGGAGTACTATTTCTTACGGTTCTTTCGGTCTGAAGACGATAGATGAAGGGTTTATTACTTCACGTCAGATTGAGGCGGCACGTATCGCATTGACGAGATACATGAAGAGAGAGGGGAAAGTTTGGATTAGAATTTTTCCAGATAAACCGATGACTTCTAAGCCAGCAGAGGTAAGGATGGGTAAAGGAAAGGGAGCTCCAAGTCACTGGGTGGCTGTGGTTAAGCCAGGAAGAATAATGTTTGAAGCGGAAGGTGTTCCTGTAGCAGTAGCACAAGAGGCTTTAAGATTGGCAGCTCAAAAGCTACCTGTTAAAACCAAGTTTGTTGTTAGACCAGATTATACTGAATAGCGAAATGAAAGGATCAGAATTCAAAGACATGTCTGAGAAAGACTTGCAAGAAAGACTAGGTGAACTTAAAGAGTCACTGAGTCAAATGAAATTTCAGCACTCTGTTTCGGGACTTGAAAACCCAATTCAGATAAAAGATTCTAGAAAACAAGTAGCTAGAATTCTTACAGAACTGAATAGTAGAAAAGCTAATTAATAATAAGGTTATAAGAACATGGAAAAGAGAAACCTTAGAAAGGAAAGAGTAGGTATTGTAACCAGTAATAAAATGACTAAGTCAATTACTGTAGCGGTAGAGAGAAAAGTGAAGCATCCTATGTATGGTAAATTCCTAAAGAAGACGACTAAGCTTGTCGCTCATGATGAGGAGAATACATGCAACATTGGTGATACAGTGAAAATTATGGAAACACGTCCATTGAGCAAAAGAAAGTGCTGGAGACTAGTGGAAGTAATTGAAAGAGCTAAGTAATAATAGTTAGAATTTAATAAGCTATGGTACAGACAGAGTCAAGATTAAAGATAGCCGATAATAGTGGAGCTAAAGAAGTTCTATGTATAAAAGTACTAGGAGGATCTAAGAGAAGGTATGCTTCTGTTGGTGATAAGATAGTAGTTTCAGTAAAGTCAGCGATGCCTTCTGGAGGAATAAAGAAAGGTCAGGTTTCTAAAGCGGTAGTAGTAAGAACGAAGAAGGAGATCAGAAGAGCAGATGGTAGCTATATCAGATTTGATGATAATGCAGCTGTTCTATTGAATGCCGGTGGGGAATTAAGAGGAACGAGGATTTTTGGACCTGTAGCTAGAGAGTTAAGAGAAAAAGATTATATGAAGATTGTCTCATTAGCACCTGAGGTACTATAATATTTTAGAAAATGAATAAGAAATTTCACATACACAAGGGTGATCTTGTAAAGGTAACTACCGGAGTTGATAAAGGGAAAGAAGGGAAAGTGATTAAGGTATTGACCAAAAAAGATCGAGCTATAGTAGAGGGGGTTAATATGGTATCAAAACATATTAAACCGAGCCCGACAAATCCTCAGGGAGGGATTGTAAAAACTGAAGCTGCTATTCATGTTTCTAACCTTATGGTAATGGATGCTAAAGGAAATGTGACAAGAATAGGAAGAAGAAGAGACAAGGACGGAAAACTTGTTAGGTATTCTAAAAAATCAAATGAAGAGATTAAGTCATGAGTTATACACCTAGATTAACAGGCACATACAAAGACGAAGTTGCTCCAGCTTTAATGAAGCAATTCGAGTATTCGAGTATTATGGAAGTTCCTAGAATCGAGAAGATTTGTTTGAATCAACGATTGGGGAAAGCGACTAGTGATAAGAAAGTGGTAGATACAGGAGTAGAGGAATTAACTGCTATTACAGGTCAGAAAGCTATACCATGTCTTTCTAAGAAGGATGTTTCTAACTTCAAACTTAGAAAAGGAATGCCAATCGGAACAAAGGTGACTTTGAGAAGAGAAAGAATGTATGAATTTCTTGACAGATTGATTTCAGTGTCCCTTCCAAGAACAAGAGATTTTAGAGGAGTGAAGAGTAGTGGGTTTGATGGGAGAGGAAATTTCACTTTTGGAGTTAAAGAACAGATCATCTTTCCGGAGATTGATATAGATAAGATTAAAGATTTAAACGGAATGGATATTACCATTGTGACTTCAGCTAAAACAGATGAAGAAGCAAAAGCGCTTTTAGGAGCATTTGGATTTCCATTTAATAAAAATTAATACCAATGGCTAAAGAATCAATGAAGGCACGCGAGAGAAAGCGTGAAAGATTAGTCGAAGTTTATGCAGAAAAGAGAGCGGCTCTTAAAGCTGCTGGTGATTGGGATGCTTTGCAAAAGTTACCAAGGAATTCTGCGAAAGTTAGATTACATAATAGATGTAGTCTTACTGGAAGACCTAGAGGATATATGAGACAATTTGGAATCTCTAGAGTTACTTTCAGAGAGATGGCAAATCAGGGATTGATCCCAGGAGTAAAAAAAGCCAGCTGGTAATAATTTAAAAAAAATAAGTAGGATGAATACTGATCCAATAGCAGATTATTTAACAAGAATAAGAAATGCGCAAAGCGCAGGTCATAGAATGGTGGAAATTCCAGGTTCTAATATCAAGAAATCTATGACTGAGATTTTATTCGATAAAGGATACATTCTGAACTATAAGTTTGAGGAAGATGATAAGCAAGGTGTAATTAAAATTGCTTTAAAGTATCATCCTCAATCTAAAAAGCCAGCAATTACTAAAATCCAAAGAATTAGTAAGCCAGGTTTAAGAAAATACACAGGCGCTGATAGTTTGCCAAGAGTATTGAATGGTTTGGGTATTGCAATCGTCTCTACAAGTAGAGGAGTGATTACAAATAAAGAAGCGAAAAAGGCAAACATTGGGGGAGAAGTCCTTTGTTATGTTTACTAAACAATATTAATAGCTGAGATATGTCAAGAATAGGAAAAGCACCAGTTAGTATAACTCAAGGAGTTGAGGTAACTATCAATGATTCGGTGGTGACTGTAAAGGGACCAAAAGGTGAATTAGTACAGGAAATCGATAGCTGTGTTACAGTGAAGCAGGAGGGAAGTGAGCTTATTTTCGGAAGAGAGAGCGATCATCCTGATCATAGAGCTAAACATGGTTTGTATAGAGCGTTGGTTGCGAATATGATCGAAGGTGTGAGTGTAGGTTATAAGAAACAGTTGGAATTAGTAGGAGTAGGTTTTAGAGCAAAAGTAAGTGGTCAACAATTGGAATTGGCGTTAGGTTATTCTCACCCTATAGTAATCCACCTTCCAACGGAAATCAAAGTAACTGCAGAAACCGAAAAAGGAAAAAATCCTATTGTGACTTTTGAATCTCACGATAAGCAGTTAATTGGACAAGTGGCTTCTAAGATCAGGTCGATGAGAAAGCCTGAGCCTTACAAAGGAAAAGGAGTTAAATACGTAGGAGAATACATTAGAAGAAAAGCTGGTAAAGCAGCGGCTAAATAATTAAGGAAATGGCTACTAATAGTAAAGTACTTAGAAGAGTAAAGATCAAAAGAAGGGTTAGAGGCAAACTGTCTGGAACTCCTGAAATGCCAAGACTATCTGTGTTTAGAAGTAACAAGCAGATTTATGCTCAGATTATAGACGATGTGAACGGAGTAACGTTAGCGTCAGCAGGTTCAACAAAAATGAAAGAAGCTCAGTCTGTTAATAAAACGGAGCAGGCAACATTGGTTGGAAAAGCGATCGCAGAAGCTGCTAAAGCTAAAGATATTGGCGGAGTAGTATTCGATAGAAGTGGTTACTTATATCATGGAAGAGTGAAAAGTTTAGCAGATGCTGCCAGAGAAGGTGGACTTAAATTCTAGGAAAAAATGAGCACAAACAAGATGTTAAGATCTAGCGAAATTGAGCTAAAAGATAAGCTAGTTACAGTTAATAGAGTAACAAAAGTGACTAAGGGTGGTAGAACATTTAGTTTTTCTGCGATCGTAGTAGTTGGAAACGAGAAGGGGATCGTTGGTCACGGCTTAGGAAAAGCAAAGGAAGTGGCTGAGGCCATTGCTAAGGCTATCGATGATGCTAAGAAAAATTTAGTGGAAGTGCCAATTTATAATGGGACGATTCCTCATGAGCAATTAGGAAAGTATGGTGGGGCAAGAGTATTTGTAAAGCCAGCTTCAGGTGGTACAGGTGTAATTGCTGGTGGTGCGATGCGTGCAGTTCTTGAGTCAGTTGGTGTAAAAGATGTATTGGCGAAATCTAAAGGTTCATCTAACCCACACAATGTGGTGAAGGCGACGATAGATGCACTAATGCAGTTGAGAGATCCTAAGGATGTAGCTGATTTAAGAGGTATTTCAGTAAACAAAGTATTTCACGGGTAAAAACATAGAGTCATGTCTAAAGTGATAATTACACAAGTACGTAGTACTATAGGAAGACCTAAGAGACAGAAGGATACAATTCAGGCTCTTGGTTTAAAGAAATTGAATCGCCCAATCGAAAAGGATGCAACTCCTCAGGTAATGGGAATGATTAAAAAAGTTCAGCATCTCTTAAAAGTTGAAGAGAAGTAATAATATTAGAAACTGATTTAGAAATGAATTTAAGTAGTTTAACACCGGCCGAGGGTTCTATTAAAAAGGGCAAAAGAATTGGTAGAGGTCAAGGATCTGGAAAAGGCGGAACATCTACAAGAGGTCACAAAGGGGCCAAGTCAAGATCTGGATACAAGTCTAAGATAGGATTTGAAGGTGGGCAAATGCCACTTCAGAGAAGAGTTCCAAAGTTTGGCTTTAAGAACAGGAATAGAGTGGAGTATAAAGCTGTGAATCTAGATACTATACAAGTACTAGCAGCTGAGCAGAAGGTAGATGTGATAACTCCAGAAATTCTTGTGGCAAATGGTTTGGCTAATAAGAAAGACCTAATCAAAATTTTAGGTAGAGGAGAACTGAATGCGAAGGTTGAAGTGACTGCTCATAAATTTTCTGAAACAGCCTCTAAAGCTATAGAAGCGGCAGGAGGATCTATTAACACACTTTAAAATTCAAATCCTATGAAGGGTTTTATACAAAAAATAAAAGATATCTGGGCAATAGAGGAATTAAGGAAGAAGATCCTTTTTACTCTTGGTCTAGTTCTAATATATAGAATAGGGTCGTTTATTGTATTGCCCGGGATTGATCCTGAAGTTATCGCTAAAGCAAATGCTTCTGGTGATGGGGGTGGTTTGGCAGGATTATTAAATCTTTTTTCTGGTGGAGCTTTTACTAGAGCTTCAATTTTTGCATTGGGTATTATGCCATATATCTCAGCATCAATCATTATGCAGTTATTAGGAATAGCAGTTCCTGCTGTTCAAAAGATGCAGAAGGAAGGAGAAAGCGGAAGGAAAAAGTTAAATCAATATACAAGGTTCTTAACCATCGCTATTACATTGGTTCAAGCGCCTGGTTACATAGCATCTTCAGTTCCTGCTGAAGCGATTACAACAACTATTCCAATGACATTTTGGTGGATAGCGGTAGTGACAATTTTAACGTGTTCTACTTTATTTATTATGTGGTTGGGTGAGAAGATTACAGATAAAGGAATTGGAAATGGTATTTCAATTATCATTATGATTGGTATTATTGCTGGATTCCCTCAATCAATTCTACAAGAGATTGTAGGTCCAGGGTTTACACCTTTCTTTTTCCTAGTTGAAATAGCAGTGTTATTCTTTATAATAGTAGCAAGTGTAGCATTGGTTCAAGCAGTAAGAAGAGTTCCTGTTCATTTTGCCAAGAGTAATTTTGCCTCTGGTGAATTGCCAAAAGGGGAACAGGCAAGAAGTTTTATTCCGCTAAAGGTGAACTCATCAGGAGTAATGCCTATCATCTTCGCTCAGGCGATCATGTTTGTTCCATTATATCTTGGACAAGCGGAAGCTTTCCAAGGTTCTGATTGGGTAAGTTCATTGAGCGACTTTAATGGATTCTGGTATAACATGATATTCGCATTGATGATCATCATATTTACTTATTTCTATACGGCAATTACCGTGAATGTAAATCAGATTTCTGATGACATGAAGAGAAATGGTAGTTTCGTTCCTGGTATTAAACCAGGAAGACCTACTGCGGAATTTTTGGATGATATTCTTTCTAAGATTACATTACCAGGTTCTGTATTCTTAGCTATGATAGCTGTAATGCCAGCGATCGTGATGAACGTTGGATTGACTTCCAATCAAGGATTTGCAATATTTTTCGGAGGAACATCTTTACTAATTATGGTAGGTGTGATCTTAGATACATTGCAGCAAATCGAGAGTCACTTATTGTCAAGGCATTATGATGGATTGATGCAGAGTGGAACATTAAAAGGAAGAACTGGAATGCCTGTCAGTGGTATTACAGGATAGTGTATTTTTGCACTCCTTTTTGAAATGAGCAAAGTCAATTATAGAACAGAAGAAGAAATTGAGCTTATAAGAGAGAGTTCTTTACTTGTTGGAAAAACTTTAGCAGAAGTTGCTAAGCATATAAAGCCAGGTGTAACCACTTTGGAGTTAGATGCAATAGCAGAAGAGTTTATACGCAGCCATAAAGCTGTACCGGGGTTTAAAGGATATAATGGTTTTCCAGGGTCTTTATGTACATCGGTTAATTCCGAAGTTGTTCATGGATTGCCTACGAAGACACCTTTAAAGGAAGGAGATATAGTGTCGGTGGATTGTGGAGTTTTGAAGAACGGATATTGGGGGGACAGTGCTTATACGTTTGCAATAGGAGAGATTGAGGATGAAGTGAAGGAACTGTTACAACGTACAAAAGAGTCGCTCTATTTGGCCATTGAAGTTGCCATAGCTGGGAATAGGATTGGTGATATGGGATATGCGGTTCAGAGTTATACTGAATCATTTGGATATGGTGTGGTGAGAGAGTTAGTTGGGCACGGAGTGGGAAGCGATCTTCATGAGGCTCCTGAAGTACCAAACTATGGCAAGAAGGGTATTGGAGTGAAGTTGAAAGAAGGAATGGTGCTGGCGGTAGAGCCTATGATTAATTTAGGATCTAAATCGGTAAGACAGAAGAACGATGGGTGGACAATTGTTACAGCAGATGGGAAGCCATCAGCGCATTTTGAACATGACATTGTAATAAGAAAAGGAAAAGCTGAAGTTTTATCAACTTTTGATTACATAGAAGAAGTATTAAAAGAAATAAATTGAGTACATGGCGAAACAAGCCTCGATAGAACAGGATGGTACAATTGTGGAAGCGTTATCTAATGCCAGATTTAGAGTGGAGTTAGAGAATGGTCACATTATACTTGCACATATTTCTGGGAAAATGAGAATGTACTACATAAAGATATTACCTGGAGATAAGGTAAAGGTGGCTATGTCGCCATATGACCTAACAAAAGGAAGAATTACGTTTAGATATAAATAAGAAAGATGAAGGTAAGAGCATCACTTAAGAAGAGATCTGCCGATTGTAAGATCGTTAAGAGAAAAGGTAGATTATATGTAATTAATAAAAAGAACCCAAGGTTTAAGCAACGTCAAGGGTAAACTTATTAAAACAAAAGAATTATGGCTAGAATAGCAGGAATAGACATACCAAAGAATAAGAGAGGCGTTATCAGTCTTACATATATCTATGGAATTGGTAGAAGCAGAGCTTCTCAGATTTTAGACAAAGCGGAAGTGAGTCACGAGAAAAAAGTGGACGATTGGAATGACGATGAGCTTGGTAAAATCAGAACCATTGTTACTGAAGAATTCAAAGTAGAAGGTGCTCTTAGATCAGATGTTCAAATGAACATTAAGCGTTTAATGGACATTGGATGTAATAGAGGGATTCGTCATAGATCTGGTCTTCCTTTGAGAGGTCAGAGAACGAAGAATAACTCTAGAACGAGAAAAGGTAAAAGAAAGACTGTAGCGAATAAGAAAAAAGCTACTAAATAATAGATAACGATTAAATCGTTGGATCATGGCTAAAGCAAACGCAAAAAAGAAAAAGAAAGTCAAAGTTGAGGCTGTCGGACAAGCTCATTTAAGAGCTAGTTTCAATAACATCATCATCTCTTTGACTAATGTTCAAGGACAAGTTATCGCTTGGTCTTCGGCAGGGAAAATGGGATTCAGAGGTTCTAAGAAGAATACTCCTTACGCGGCACAACTAGCTGCTGAGAATTGTGCTAAGGAAGCACATGAATTCGGTTTGAGAAAAGTGAAAGTTTATGTGAAGGGACCTGGTCAAGGTAGAGAGTCTGCTATCAGAACACTGCATAATAACGGTATAGAAGTTATTGAGATAATTGACGTGACGCCTATGCCGCATAATGGATGTAGACCACCTAAAAGAAGAAGAGTTTAACAGAAGAAATCATTTGAAATGGCAAGATATACAGGACCCAAATCAAAAATTGCGAGAAGGTTTAGAGAACCAATTTTCGGACCGGACAAGGCTTTAGATAAGAGAAATTATCCTCCAGGAGTTCATGGACCGAACAAAAGGAGAGGAAAGCAGTCAGAATATGCTGTTCAGCTATTGGAAAAGCAAAAGGCAAAGTATACATATGGTATTCTAGAGAAACAATTCTCAAACTTGTTTAAGAAGGCATCTTCTAAAGTGGGTATTACTGGTGAGATTCTTCTTCAGTTATGTGAAGCTAGACTTGATAATACTGTTTACAGACTTGGTCTTTCAAACACTAGAAGTGGGGCGAGACAATTAGTAGGGCATAGACATATCACAGTAAATGGTGAACTAGTAAATATTCCATCATATCACTTGAGAGCAGGGGATGTAATAGGAGTGAGAGAGAAGTCAAAATCTTTACTCGCAATTACTTCGTCTCTTGCAGCTAATTCAAGTAAAAATCATGAGTGGTTGGATTGGAACGGAACAGATATGAGAGGGACATTTATTACAATTCCTCACATGGAACAAATTCCAGAAAATATTAACGTACAGCTTATTGTAGAGCTTTACTCTAAATAATTTTAACCCTATAATAATTAAATATGGCAATTTTAGATTTCCAAAAGCCGGATAAAGTAATAATGATCGACTCAGACGACTTTCACGGTCAGTTTGAATTTAGACCATTAGAGCCTGGTTTTGGTATAACTGTAGGTAATGCCTTAAGAAGAATTTTACTTTCTTCATTAGAAGGGTTTGCGATCACTTCGATTAAAATCGATGGTGCTGACCATGAATTCACAACTGTAAAGGGAATCGTTGAAGACGTTACTGAAATAGTACTTAATCTAAAGCAAGTAAGATTTAAGCAGCAGATAGAGGGTACAAATGAGGAAACAGTAAACATTTCAATTAGCGGTCAAGATAACTTCAGTGCCGGAGATATTGGAAACTTTACATCAGCTTTTCAAGTGCTGAATGCTGATCATAAAATATGTACTCTTGAGAAGAACGTAAAGTTGAATATCGAGATGACGATTGGTAAGGGTAGAGGATATAGACCTGCGGATGAGAACAAGTATGGAAACGCTCCTTTAGGAACTATTTTCATTGATTCAATCTTCACACCTATAAGAAACGTTCAATATAAAATAGAGAACTATCGTGTGGAGCAGAAAACTGATTATGAAAAATTGGTTATCACAATTGACGGTGATGGTTCTATCTCACCTAAGGATGCACTTCAAGAAGCAGCGAAGATTTTAATTCACCACTTCATGTTATTCTCAGATGAAAGAATTACACTAGAAAGTGAAGAGAAAGCTGCAACAGAAGAGTTTGATGAGTCTTCATTGCATATGAGACAGTTGTTAAAGACTCGTCTTGTGGATATGGATCTTTCAGTGAGAGCATTGAACTGTTTGAAAGCAGCTGATATAGATACTCTAGGTGAGCTTGTATCCTACAATAAAAATGATCTTTTAAAGTTTAGAAACTTCGGAAAGAAATCATTAACTGAGTTGGAAGACTTAGTAGATAATAAAGGTCTATCTTTTGGAATGAATGTTTCAAAATATAAGTTAGACAAAGAATAAGAACAGATTTAGAAGTCCCTCATAATAACAATATACCATGAGACACGGGAAGAAATTCAACCACTTAGGAAGAAAGAAGGCACACAGAGTTGCTTTACTATCTAATATGGCTTGCTCTTTAATTGAGCACAAGAGAATAAATACTACAGTGGCTAAAGCAAAAGCTTTGAAAGTGTATGTAGAACCTCTTATAACAAAGTCAAAAACTGACAGCACACATTCGAGAAGAACTGTTTTCAGTTACTTAAAGAATAAATATGCGGTTAGTGAGTTGTTCAGAGAAGTAGCTCCAAAGATTGCTGACAGACCTGGTGGATATACTAGAATCATAAAAACTGGTTTTAGACAGGGAGATGCTGCTGAGATGTGTCTAATAGAACTTGTTGATTTCAATGAGATTTATGGATCAAGTTCAGAGGGAGCTAAGAAGAAAAGAAGTAGAAGAGGTGGAGCTAAGAAGAAGACTGGAGTTGCGGCTTCAATTGCTTCAGCGGCTGATTCTGCTAAAGAAGCTGTTTCAGATGCTGCGGAAGCAGTTGCTGAAAAGGCGGCAGATGTGGTAGAGGATGTAAAGGATGTGGCAGACAAAGTTGAGGATGTAGCAGAAGCAGTGAAAGAGAAAGCAGAAGATGTTGTTGAAGCTGCAAAAGATAAAGTTGAAGATGTTGTTGATGCTGCTAAAGGAAAGGCAGATGACGCTAAAGATATAGCAGACAACAAGGACGACGCTGAATCAGAAGAAGGAAAAAAGTCTGATGAAGCTTAAAAAAGAATAAAGTTTTTAATAAAAGAGGAATGAACGTTAACAGTTTCATTCCTCTTTTTTTTTGTAGAAACAATAGATTTAATTTCTTTGCAATTTAATGGGAACAATTCAGGATAAGAACGCACTATTAGTCCTAGAGGATGGGACAGTGTTTCAAGGAAAAGCAATAGGCAAGATAGGTACGACTACCGGTGAAATTGCCTTTAATACAGGAATGACTGGATATCAGGAGATTTTTACTGACCCTTCATATTTCGGGCAGATTCTAGTTATGGCCACGTCGCATATTGGAAATTATGGGGTTCACGAAAGTGAGGTTGAATCAGATGGTATAAAGTTAGCTGGATTGGTTACAAAGAAATTTTCAGAGAATTTCAGCAGATCGTCTGGGATAGACAACGCTCAAAACTATCTGGAGTCTGATGAGCTCGTTGGAATTTGTGATGTGGATACAAGAAGCCTTGTAAGACATATTCGATCGTGTGGAGCCATGAACGCTATTATTTCATCTGAAATACTTGATGAGGGTGAGCTCAAAGAAATGGTGAAGCAAGTTCCATCAATGCAAGGATTAGAGTTATCTTCTAAAGTAACAACAAAAGAAGCATATGAATTAGGAGATGCGTCTTCTGAAATGAGAGTAGCTCTTTTAGATTTAGGAGTCAAGAGAAGCATTGTTTCGTGTCTGGTTGATAGAGGGTGTTTGGTAAGGGTTTTCCCCCTGAGTGCTACAATGGATGAAATTCTTGGATGGAATCCAGATGGAATTATGTATTCAAATGGCCCAGGAGATCCATCTGTGATGACTGATATCATAGAGAAAACAAAGAAGCTAGTAGACACGGGTATTCCTAGTTTTGGAATATGCCTCGGCCACCAAATCTTGTCTTTAAGTCAAGGGTTGAGAACTAAAAAAATGTTCAACGGTCATAGAGGAATAAATCATCCAGTAAAAAACCTTATCACAGGTAAAAGTGAGATTACTTCTCAGAACCACGGATTTGTGGTAACCGAGGAAAGTGTGCAAAATAATCCTGATGTTACATTGACTCATAGACATCTGAATGATGGTACTGTTGCTGGAGTAGGACTGGTTAATAAACCAGTTTTTAGCGTGCAATACCATCCAGAAGCGAGTGCTGGACCTCATGATTCGAGATACCTTTTCGATAATTTCATAGAATTAATAAGAGAACATAAAACAGTGACCGCATAATGAGCTATATAGGGAGAATTCAAGCACG
Organism: Flavobacteriales bacterium; assembly: GCA_965224545.1. Classification (GTDB taxonomy): domain Bacteria; phylum Bacteroidota; class Bacteroidia; order Flavobacteriales_D; family Sanyastnellaceae; genus ASP10-05a. The sequence continues at coordinate 1,707,013 of CBDCZM010000002.1, forward strand.
TCAAATTTTGGATTCAAGAGGGAATCCAACAGTAGAAGTAGAGGTAATTACTGAGTCAGGAGTATTGGGTAGAGCAGCTGTACCTTCTGGTGCAAGTACTGGTATTCATGAAGCGGTAGAGCTTAGAGATGGAGACAAGGGCAAGTATCTTGGAAAAGGCGTACTCAAGGCTGTTGAGAATATAAACACGACTCTCAATGATGAGTTAAACGGAGCATATATCTATGATCAAAATTTGATCGATAGAGCGATGATTGGGATAGATGGTTCTAAGAATAAAGCAAAGCTAGGAGCGAATGCTATTCTAGGTGTGTCTTTGGCAGTAGCTAAAGCAGCAGCTGAAAGCTTGGGACAACCATTATACAGATACATTGGAGGTATTAGTGCAAATACACTTCCTATTCCTATGATGAATATTATTAATGGGGGTTCCCATGCAGATAATAAAATTGATATTCAGGAGTTTATGGTGATGCCTGCTGGAGCCAGTTCCTTTTCAGAATCTTTAAGAATGGGAACAGAAATCTTTCATCATTTGAAAAGTGTTCTTCAATCTCAAGGTATGAGCACAAATGTGGGGGATGAAGGAGGATTTGCACCGAATCTGGGTTCAAATGAAGATGCTGTCACCTGTATCTTATCAGCGATAGAGAAAGCTGGTTATAGACCAGGAGAGGATGTCTACTTAGCTCTGGATGCCGCTAGTTCGGAATTCTATGATGAGAAAAAGAAAAAATATATTCTTAAGTCTACAGGAGATGAATTGACGTCTTCTGAAATGACCGGTTTTTGGAAAGAGTGGTGTGAAAAATACCCTATTGTATCCATAGAAGATGGATTGGCAGAGGATGATTGGAGTGGATGGAAAGAACTTACAGAGACTCTTGGAGATAAAATTCAGCTAGTTGGAGATGACTTGTTTGTTACAAATACTGAAAGACTATCAAGAGGGATTTCTGAAGGAATAGGAAATAGTATTCTTGTAAAGGTGAATCAAATAGGAACATTGACCGAAACAGTAGACGCCGTTAATTTGGCCCATAGAAATCGTTATACATCTGTAATGAGCCACAGATCTGGAGAAACTGAAGATAGTACAATCGCTGATCTAGCCGTAGCGTTAAATACTGGGCAAATAAAAACGGGATCTGCCAGCAGGTCTGATAGAGTTGCCAAGTACAATCAGCTACTTAGAATAGAAGAGGGACTTGGAAAAATGGCTTACTTCCCAGGAAAAGACATGAAGTTCATTCCTTAGTTCTTTATAAAACTTGTAAGACTCAAAATTTCATTTTTGTCATTATAAATTTGCAAAGCATAGTTTCCTGGAGCTATGCTTTGGCATTTAATAGCATTGTTAGAAGCCAAGTTCCCTTGTTGTAGCAATTTCCCACTCATGTCAAATATGGCATATTGAGTCATTTTATGGCTAGCTTGCTTTAAATGGATTAAATCTTCCACAGGGTTTGGAAAGACTTGGATGCTTAAATCAGCTATTTCATCAATGTTAGTTTCTCCAGTCCTGAATGCCCAAACGTAATCTCCAGCTCTGAGATTTTGAAAATCAACTCTACCTGAGAAATCGGTTGTATTGCCCTGAGAGCTTATTTCATATGATTCGTGTTCTGTCCATTGTGATTGTGCATTTTCTCTGTAGAGAAGTTTTATATCCTCTTCATCGAACAAATCTGTATCAATAGACTCGAAAAAATCTTTGTCAAAATCATAAGAGCTTGTTTGACCTCCTTGAAGCATGATTCTACCACTAGCTACAAGTTGTTCTGGAAAATCCCCACGAATTCTCCAGAATCTGTCGGTGGAGATGGTGTATTCAGGTAATGGTTGAACTTCATGAGGGCCAGTTAAGTGGCATTCAACACGCATCCATACAGAATCTCCATCATTCATTTCGTCAATATCTGACCTGAATTCTGAGTATGAAAAATTGTCAGCGCCTACCTCGCTAATTATTTTTTCTTCAGCAAGTATTCCTGCGGTAATACCATAATCTCTATTCAGGATGACGTGTTTCGGATTGAAATCGGAGGTGACAGTAGTGTTCGTCTCAGATCCTGAGATGTAAATAATAGACTCTTGTTCTTGATTACTCTCGGAGATCAATGTAAGTAGCACTGGCATATTAGAGAAATAGGAGGGTGCTTCATGTAGTCTTTGGCTGATAGTAAGATCTATTTCGAATTGACTATCTGGGATTTCAGTTACTGCGACATTCTCAATAGAAAAATCGGTAAACCCAGGATTATATACCCAATCATCAAAGAATGCAGTAAGATTTTCAGAGGTATACGTTTGAAAATTCGATTTCATATCTTCACTAGAGACATCTTGGAAGGAATAATCAGCCATGAACCCAATACAAGCATTTTTGAAAGCCTCATTGCCCATGTATGTTCTTAAATTATGTCCCACACTTGCACCTTTATTGTACACATGCATACCGTACGTGTCTTCATGCCCAATTCCAGAAACAGGTAGGTAGCCACTATCTCTTCGGTGAGCATTGGTTACAATATTTCTATGATTGTCAGTAATCCAATCATAATAGGCATCATCTCCATAAAGTTGTTCTGTAAATAACGCTTCAGAGTAACTGGCCATACCCTCATTGATCCACATATCTTCGGCAGTTGAACATGTCACTAAGTCTCCCCACCAGTGATGCGCTAGCTCATGCGCCATTGTGGTTTCTGAAGACAATCCTCCATCTGCAAAGGAAAGTGGATAAGTGATGTTCGTAGCGTGCTCCATTGCACCTGAGTTGAAGGGGACAAATACGTACCCTACTTTAGACCATTCGTATTTTCCATAGAACTCTTCATAGGAATCAAATGCAGATTGAAGATTGATAAAAGATGCATTTACTTGCCCTAGATTATTTTGCGGAGCAATAAGATAAACTGGCACCTCTTGATCTGTAATTGAAGTGTATTGCGAAATTTGAATTTCATAATCGCCCACGGCTATTGAAGCCAAATATGAAGGTATTTCATTTTCAATTTCCCAATAATTAGAACTGATACCTTCCTCATCGGTTTGACCATAGTACTCGGGAATTCCGTTAGCTACGGCTATTTTAGGAGCCCTTGTTGTAACATTAAACGAAAATGTGCACCTCTCCACAAAATTGTCTATACAAGGGAACCACGATCTTCCAAAAGAGTGAGGGTTAGCATCAAATCCAACTCCTAAATTATATGCGTAATTATTAGTCCAGTAAAATCCTCCCCAGTTTGAGTTGTCCATTTGCGCAAATCCGGAATAGTCGATGTGAAGCTCGAACTCGTCATTTGTGTTCGCTTCACTTTCCAAGTCTATACTGAGAAGTTCATTGTTGTGGGTGTAGGTCAACTCTTGTCCATCTTTTGAGACTGAGTTCACCGTAAGTCCGAGTAAGTCAAGATCCACATTTAATAGTCCATCAACTTTGACCTTTATTAATAGGTCTGCTTCGGCATCTAGGATTTGTGAGCCAAAATCTGTAAAATCAAGATTTACGTGTGTATGAAGAATGTCAAGCGTATCACTTCGCGAGGCCGCTGCACTTCTTAAGTTATTGGAAGTGTTAAATCTAGAACAGATGTGTTGAGCTTGGCCATAGCTACTGCAGATAATAAAAAAAAGAAATAATAATTGTGTTTTCATATATCTAAGGTAAACACAAGACAAATAGGATAGTGAAATTATAATAATTAATCCTGTATCTACCTGTTTATCATTTGATTATTATTTAAGTAGGGTTTTAGGAACCCAACTTGTACAAGTAGTGTAGGAACCCAATAGTAAAAAGCACGCAATGAAACCGTCAACAGAATTATTTGAACTAATCAAATCACTTTCGAAAAGTGAAAAGAGATTTTTTAAGCTTTCAAGTTCTCTTCAAACAGGAGATAAAAACTACTTGAAGATTTTTGATGCTATTGAAAGGCAGAATGAGTATAATGAATTGACACTGAAGGAGGTGTTTAAGAATGAAACATTTGTCAATCACTTTCCTTCTGAAAAGAATCATTTGTATAAGCTGATACTGAAGAGCTTGAGAAATTATCATAGTGATAATTCTATTAACTCAGTTCTAAAGCAAGAAATCAAAAACGTAGAAATCCTATACAAAAAGGCATTATTCAAGGAATGCAATAAATTTTTGATAAGAGCGAAAAAACAGGCCATTGAGAATGAAAAGTTTTATTTCTTATTTGAACTGATTAGTTGGGAAAAGCTTCTTTTGGAAGAAGCCTTTGAAGATGGTGAGTTCAGCACGGATTTGGACAAACTAATAGCCGAGGAACAAGACGTGATTGCAAAACTGAGAAACTTAGCTGAGTACCACGTACTTTATTCTAAGATCAACTATGTGTTCAGAAGTGAGGGCTTTTCTAGAAGTGCTGAAGAAATTAAAATTGTTAGTGATATTGAAGAAAACCCCTTGATCAAAGGAAAAAACACGGCTTTATCTAAAAGAGCAGCTACAATTTGTTATTACACACAAGGTTTTTGTGCAATGGCAAATTCTCAGACGGAAATAGCTCAAACTAAGTTTCTTAGAGTAAAGGAAATACTGGATGCAAAACCCAAGTTGAAAACTGATTTGGCCAAGAGATATGTAAAGACAGTATCTAATATTATAGGGGGACATATTGATTTAGGTGAATACGAACAAGCATGGAGAAGCATAGAAGATCTTAAAGTATTGACCAATCAGAAGGGCTTTAAGAGCATTGATATAAAAATTAATGTATTCAAGACGGCAACAATTTCAGAGCTTCAATTGCTCACACGCTCAGGAAGATTTGTTGAAGCAATGGGCTTAGTAGAAGAGGCTCTAGAATCATTAGAAACTCTAGAAAGTAGATTAAGAAAGGAACAATTATTAGAGTTATACTACCATGTTGCTTATACCTATTTCGGAAACGGAGAGTACAATAAATCACTATTTTGGATTAATAAAGTATTGAACGACAATGAAAATACACTTAGAAAAGATCTCTTTAGTTATGCAAGGTTATTCAATTTGGTGATACACTTTGAGCTTGGAAACTATGATTTACTAGAATATATTACTAAGAGTACTCAGCGTTACCTAGTGAGAAGACAAAGAGACTTTGATTTGGAGAAACTGGTTATTGATCATCTGAGAAAGCTCATTCGAGAATCTAAAGACAAGATTAGTAAGTACATTGAGTTTAATCATGAGCTGGAGAAGTTAATACAAGAACCTGAAGATAGAATTGTATTGAAATACTTCGATTTCAGTTCATGGATCAACAGTAAAATCAACGCGATTAACTTTTCTCAGGCAGTAGCAGTTACAAAAGAAAGAGCTTAATCAATCTTCTTCTTATTCCCTGATTTATCGGTTACAATGAATTCTGAACGTCTGTTTTCTTGATGTTGCTTCTCTGTACAAGCTACACCATCTGAACAGTCATTAAGAAGTTCCTTTTCTCCAACACCGTTGGAGGAGAGTCTGTGACGGTCGATTCCGTTAGCGACCAGATATTTGAGTACAGCTTTGGCTCTCTTCTTGGAGAGGTCTTTGTTAAACTTGTCGCTACCTCTAGAATCACAATGTGACCGAATTTCTACTTTCAGACCAGGGTTCGTTTTTAGTAGGTCTGTGAGCATATTCAGATAGGGTTCAGCGTCTGTTCTTACTACCCACTTGTTATAATCCCAATAAATGTTTGGAATGGGATATGTACCATCTTCTCCAGGTTGAATATTAGTCGGGTCTTCAGGAGTTTTAATCTGCTCGAGATTAAAATCTACATCAAAAGTTTCTGTCTCACGGAGCCCCATGGTTGAGATCTTCTTAGTCGAATTAAAATAGACTTGATCTTCACTTAGGTCTTCTGTAACTAATTCATATTCTTTGTTTGGTAGAAGCTCAAAATTAAATTTCCCATACTCGTCAGAAGTCAGGATTTCGCTCGTATTATCGGTTAAATTTTTAAGAATCACCTGCATTGAGGAAATAGGTTCACCAGTTTCTGAATCTGTAATCGATCCATCAATAGCAAGCTCCGGATAAAATTGTTTGAACGAATATATTTGATCCTTTCCACTTCTATCTGAACTGAGATATCCCTCATCTTTAGAAGTGTAAATTGCCCCGAAATCATCCAGAGGAGAGTTCAAAGGATAACTTAGTTGAACAGGGGGGCTCCAAGTTCCATTAGAATTTGAGCTATATAATATATCCAGTCCTCCAAGTGTTTGATGTGCATCAGATGAAAAGTAAAGAGTCTGATCGTCTTTTAACGTTGGGAAAGCATCGTTTCCTTGTGTATTTATGGTTGGACCCAGATTTTCTGGTTGACCCCAATTGGCTCCATTCTTTTGAACTTTGTATAAGTCCATTGCACCTACACCTCCAGGTTTATTTGATGCAAAATACAGGGTGTTTCCATCAGAGGAGATAACTGGATGTGCAAAGATGTAGTTCGCATCATTGAAGGACAATTTACTGGGAGTAGACCATGAATCGCCTGATTTAGTACTTGTGTATAGCTGAGGATGGCTCACATTATCGGCATTAAACTCCAGATCATTGACATCGGATTGATTGGTTCTAGTGAAATAAATGGTCTGTCCATTTTTGTCAAGTGAAGCCATTCCGTCATGGAATTTTGTATTCGAAAGAGATAATTTGTCAACCTTTCCACTATCTGAGACCTGATAAAGATCAAGAAAGGATAAGCCAGTGTAGCTATCTTTTACCTTTCTGTTTCTTTTTTCTCCAGAAACGAGAAGTCCACCGTTATATAGAACGGGAGACATGGCAGTTTCAAGTTCTGAAATGGCGAAGGGTTTCACTTCATATAAACTAGAGTCCTTTTTCATTTTATCTAGCCGATTTACAGATATTCTCACACTTTGAGCCACTTCATTTCCTGCATCTCTGGATAGTATTCCATTGGCAACTTCAAGAGCCTCATCATATTTTTCAGCGCCGAGTAAAGCAGCTGCATATTCTAGTTTCAGTTCATCGTTAAAATTAGGATCCGTTTTTATTTTATCAAATTCATAAACGGCAGCCACAGGTTGGTGAGTCTTTGCGTATGCTGTAGCGAGAAGTGTACTGGCTTCAGTATTGGGTTTTTTCTCTACGCTACGCTCTAGGCTTTCAATTGCATCTGTGTACTTTAAGTCAAGCATATCTTGCTTGCCCTTACTCAAATACATTTTGGAGCAACTAGATGCAGAAAAAATCAGCGTTGCAACACATAAAATAGTTATTGTTCTTCTCATAAGCCTAGTATTAGAAGTATCGGGGTGATGTTTTCTTTATTAGTAAATTTTCTCCAAAATCGAGAGCGATCATGATTTCATGCGATCCTTTGCTGTAATTTCGAATATCAGTGGTGGTGAAGTCGTAAGCGTATCCTGCACGTAGTCTTTTAGTGAAATTATATTCCACCATTCCGATAAGCGCATCACCAGTTCTATATCCTACCCCCAACCATAATTTCTGATTGAGAAGAAAACTGGCATTAATGTCTAATTCAACAGGAGCCGCATTTTGGTATTTAACAAGTATTGAAGGTCTAAAATCCAGAATAGGATTCAAATTAAAGACATAGCCGCCGCTGAGATAATAGTGCTGTTCAAAATAAGTATCACTTGTTGGAGTGAGTAATAATTTATCATCCGAGGGCGAAATAATAGTAGGTACAGAAAGCCCAGCGTACCACTTTTCATCATACACATATGCTCCAAAACCGAATTTGGGCACAAATTTATTCTTTAGATTCGTACTTGAGTAAATAGGGTCATTGGCATCCCATACATCCACATTACCGAAGTTGGCGCTATAGGAACTTAATCCCAATCTTGCCGCCAAAGAAAGTTTGGTGGAAGCAGTTAGATTGAATTTGTAACCGATGTTACCGCTAAAACTCAACTCATCAATAATACCATGAGAATCGTTTGTTACAATCAGTCCAGCTCCAAGTTTTTTCCCAATAGGAGATTCTACCGAAGCCACCTGCGAAGTAGGTGAGTTGTCAAAAGACACCCATTGACTCCTATGCAGCACACTTGCACTGCCATAGCTATGTGTACCAGCATATGCTGGATTAATGAGCAATTGGTTAAACATATATTGACTCACCTGAAGCTCTTGCTGAGCTTGCGACTGAATTGTAGTGATCAGGACTACACAAACAGCAATTGATATATTTCTAATCATTTTGAACATGATGTTACCTTCTTAAATCTACAAATGAATTGAGCTCTTTAGTTTCACTGCCTCTTGTGGCTACAACCACAACATAGTAAGTACCGTTTGCTAGGTCATCTCCGTTGTCATTTCGTCCAACCCAATTATTGGTATAACTATCGTTCGAATACACTGAGTTTCCCCATCTGTTATAAACTGTGATGGCAACTCTGTCATATTGATCAAGTCCTAAAATGACGTAACCATCGTTGAACCCATCTTGATTAGGAGTTAACCCGGTTGGCAATGTGAGATCACTTGGTTCAATCACTTCGATCTCCGCAGCCTGCTCACACCCGTTCTCATCTGTGACAATCAAAGTATAAACACCAGCACTTAAATCGCTAAGGTCCTCTATATCCTCGGAGAAATTATCTGGACCTGACCAAGAATAATTATAGTCGGGAGTCCCTCCAACTACTTCTGTAGCAATGCTCCCATCACTACCACCAAAAACGGAAATGTTATATCCAATGATTACTTCTGGACTTAATAATGTAATATCTATCGAATCAGGCGAGGCTATAATATATACTCCTGAGTTTTCACATCCTGCTTCATCCACCATAGCCGCTGCGTATGTTCCGGCAGGTGCATCACAAGGAGAAACTGCTTCACCACTTGGATCAGTCCAAGTGAATTGGACATCTCCATTAGATGAATCAATGGCTACTTCGATACACCCATTTTCATCACCGAAACAAAGGACATCGGTGATAGTTACATCTCCAATTACTATTCCTTCGGAAATATTCACATTCACAGGAAGTTGAAGTGTACAGCCATTTTCATCTTCGACTATGACGGTGTAGAGTCCACCTGCTAAATTTTGAGGATCCTCCACGTCATCAGCTCCATTGTCCCAATTGAATGTGTAAGGATCAACGCCACCAAGTGGGGTTAAGTCGATCGAACCGTCTGGTTGTCCGCAAGTACTTGCAGTAGATGTTGCACTGGCCGTTAAAAGATCGGGTTCTGTGATATCGAATTCTTCAAATGCCTCACATCCATTTTCGTCTGTGACGGTGACCGAATAACTTCCTGGATTGAGACCTCCAGTTGTTTGAACATCATCCGGAATATGTCCCCAAACAAAATTATAATTGCCACTTCCTCCAGTAGGGTTGGCATCGATAATCGCATTATCATCATCAAAACACGAAATAGGAGTGATAATTTCTTCTATTTGAAGTGTGTCAGGTTCGATAACGGAGATGATACTATCCACCATACAATCGACTAAGTCAGTGACGGACAATGTATATGTTCCTGCTCCAATATTAAATAGCGTATCGCTATCTAAATCATTGGATCCAATGTCTCCTGTCCATTCTATAGTATATTCAGCTATTCCACCTGAAATAACAGTGCTTATTTGCCCATCTTCTGCTCCAAAACAGGATACGTTGAATCCTCCAATATAATTGGAAAGAGTAATGTCAAGAACGATTTCTGGTGGCTGGTTAAGCGAAATGTCGATAAGGGTGTCACATCCATTAGCATCTACAACGAGTACTTCATAATCTCCAGCACAAAGTTCGTCTGCCACAGCTCCAAAATCCAGTTCTTCTTCATTTACCTCCCATAAATAGGTGTAATCTAAATCACCACCGTTGGCTGTGATTTCAATTTCCCCAGTACAGTCATCAAAACAACCAATAGGAGAGGTAATATCTGCTTGGGCTGTAAATTCGGTTAAGGGTTCTGTGATGGTGATCGAGTCTGTGATCATACATCCTGATAAATCTGATACATCGATATAATATTTTCCCACACCTAAATCAGATATTGTAGAATTGTTACCAATAACCGTACTCACTTCATCAGTCCATACATAAGTATAATCGGGAATTCCACCATTAACGAGGGCTTCTGCGCTTCCGTTTTCATCTCCCAAACAAGCCAACGTATAGATTCCTGTCCCCACCTGAAACAGATTTAAGTTGAGTGTGAAAACTTCATCTGAATTGATGTCGATAGTGTCCAGTGCGACACAGCCATTATCATCTGTCACGGTTAGGTAATACTCTCCTGAATCGATGTTGGTTAAAGTAGCGCCAGAATACACATTCATATCCTCATCTAACCAGTCAAATGTATACGTTGGTGTCCCACCATCACCATCTACTGTTACTGAGGCAGTAGAGCTGCCAAAGCAGTCTTCCTGTGTGATACTTACAAGCACAGCTTCCAAGATATCAGGCTCCGTCACCTCATAATTTTTGACGAACGTACACCCATTACTATCGAATACTTCTAATGAATACATACCTGGGCTCAGATCCGTAAGAGTGACGGCGTCCACATCATTACTTCCAATATCTCCTGTCCAGTTATAACTGATATAGTTTCCGCTTCCTCCAGTAATGTTTGGAGTAATAGTGCCATCATCCAAACCATTACATGTGATTGGAGTGATGGTTTCTGCTGACTCCAATACATCAGGCTCCAATGTCGGTATAAGAATTTCTACCTGGCATCCTGCAGTATCAGTCACTACCAGTCCATACGTAGTTCCTCCAGGTAGATTGATCTGGTTAGGTAAGCTTGGATCATTTCCAGCAGGTAAATTAGACCAATCGTAAAAATATCCAAATGGAAGATTATCAAAATCAGGGTTTCCTCCACTTGCAGCAGCAGTGAGTTGCCCATCAGATTCATCCGCACAAGATGTGAAGAATCCTCCGTCATAGGAACTTAGTTGTATGTCGAGGTCAATTGCCTGTGGAGAAGTCAGAGTAACTTGTTGCGTAGCAACGCACATATTACTAGCGTCAGTAACATTTACCGTATATGTACCTTCTAAGAGCTGTTGGATATCTTCATCAGTAGATCCAGTAAATATTCCCAGAGGTTCCCATTCTGTAGAAAGTGGACCATCTCCTCCAGATACAGAGATATCAATTGATCCTGAGTTTTGACCAGCACATGTTGGGTCAATTACCTCAATTATGTCAATGACAATTTCAGAAGGTTGAGTAATTGTGTATTCCTCTGTAGCTTGGCAACCATCATTGGCTGTAACCACAAGAAAGTAAGTGTCTGCGCATAGCCCTGTGAGATCTTCACTGTTGGAAAACACACCATCAAGCGTACTCCATTCGACAGTGTAACCACCTATTGTATTTGCAATATCTATGTCAATGACCCCATCACAAGATTCAAAGCATGAATTATCTGATAATTGATTGACTGTAACCAATATGTTAAGTTCATTTGTCACAGGAATATCTATGGTTCTGTCACAACCATCCGAATCAGTAATGGTTACAGAGTAGATGCCAGAAGGCAAATTAGAGAGATCTTCAGAGTTCCCGAAATCAACGCTATTTTGATCTACCCAACTATAAGAGTATCCCATTCCCGTTCCTCCAGATGGAGTAAGGTCTATAGCCCCGTCAGTAGCTAGTGGGTCATTACATGGATTAGGAGTAACGGCAAAAGTGGCACTAATTTGAGGCGGACAAATAATTTCAATAGTTTCAGATTCTACACAACCGTTTTGATCAGTAATTGTTACCGTATATTCTCCACAACCTACGCCTATAAGAACAATTCCAGATCCAACATTCGTTTCGTTCTCATCAGTCCAAACATACGTGTATCCTGGGCTTCCTCCAGAAACAATTGCTGTAATTTGACCATTCTGCAAGTCAAAGCAAGTGGTGTTAAAGCCATTTCCATATAAAAGTGCGGAAAGAGAGATACTGATCGGTGGAGGAGGAGGCAGTACAGTTACTTCCACAGAGTTGTCGGCTTCACAGCCATTTGCATCAGTCACAGTAACGTAATAGGTTCCATCACCCAAGTTGCTCAGTGTAGGTCCTTGACCTAAAACAGGAGTTCCACTTGGATCATCGCTCCAGGAGTAAAAATATGGAGCAATTCCACCAGAAGCAGTTACAGAGGCTTCACCTGAGGAGGTTCCGTTACAGAGGATTTCAGAAACACTAACAACAGAGCCTTCTAATGGTGCGGGTTCTGAAATCGTAAAATTATCAGTGATAATACATCCGTTGGAATCTTCGATAGTAACCGAGTAGTTTCCTGGACAGAGGTTAGATAAACTAACAGTGTTTTGAGGAACTGGTTCAGACCAAGTTATCGTATAGGGGCCTTGACCTCCAGAAGGTGCTACAAGGGCAGTCCCATCACAAGTTCCATTACAAGATATGGTGCTCCCATTAAAATCGCTTAAAATGAGGTTTGAGACAAGTGTATTTTCCTCATTCACTATTACTGTGATTGATTCTTCACATCCATCAGCGTCTATTACGGTTATTGTGTATGCTCCTGCTCCTAGACCAGTAAGGTCTTCATCATTAGATAGAAAGTCATCGTCACTATCTGTCCAAGTAACGGTGTATGGGATAGCAGCGTTAGATATAGTAACATCTATTTCGCCAATAGCGGCTCCAGAACAATTAACGGAGGTAATGTCAACATCAATGTCAATTTCTTTCACACTTATCGTTGTACTAGCTTGAGCTATACAAGAAGATAAATTTGAAGTCAAAGTATATACAGTGGTCGTGGTAGGATTTGTCGTGGTGATAATACTATTAGGAGAATCCACTTCACCTGGAGGATCCCAAGAAAAGGTAAAATCACCGTTAGTATCAGAGATCCCTTCTAAAGTGACTTGCTCACCAGAACAGACTTCTATATCTTGTGGAATCACGCTGAGCTCAAGCGAGTCTTTTATCACGAATTGAATTGAATCTTGGATATCGACATCACAGACAGTATTAATAATATACAGAGTGATGAATTCATCTCCTTCTATTATTCCATCATCTATTGGCTGCACATCAATAGAAACCGATTCTTGATTGGCAGGAATCGTAATTGACTGCTGTACTCCAGGAGTATTGTCACCAAATGAAGGAGAAGTAGTATAATCGGTTAAAATATCAGCTGTTCCTCCAAAACTGTACAAAACGTTTTGATCCACGTTCATTACTTCATCGGCTATGAATGTCACGATACCGTCATTACACCCTTCAATCATGTATGGCGTACCACCATCGGTTGCGGTCTCAATATCACTGAAATTGGAGCTTAATTTTTCTATGAAAACAGCAGAATCGTAAAGTCTGTCAGTTCCATCTGCAATTATTAACTTCAACGTATAAGTCTCACAGGGTATAAGGTTTCCTACCTCAGCCTTAAGTCCTAAAGTAAACCCGTCATACTGAACATTTTGTCCGAGCGGATTTCGATTGTCATAATAGTACTGAGAATTAAAAACATTATTAACGCTATTAATAGCCACGGGTTCGTTTGTCCCTGGAATCAGCGCAATATTCACATCATTAAATCCACCTGGACCTGTAATAAAGAATCCAAAAACATCATTGAAAGAAGATCCAACCCATTCTTCATATTCCTCAGAAGCGAACGTAAAATCAAAGCTTAAACTATCTCCTTGAACTTTCACGTCAAATTCAAACGTTGTAGCATCGAAGGTGTTTCTATCGTTTACAGTATTTAGTAAAGCACTTCCAGGAAAGTCATTGTCAAACTCATCACAATTGAGGCAAATAGTCTGATTTTGCAACTCAGGAAGCCCAGTTCCATTAACTCCGTCTGTAATTACAGCATTTCGTGCTTTTCCCGTTGTAAGCATCAGTCCTTCGGTTGCAGGTAATTCGGTGGAGCTGTTGTAGTAATAGGCCCAAGAGCTATCAGCTGCAGTGACCACGACGTTATCAATTGCCACCCCTGCACCGACTAACTGTTGCGCAGCAGCTTGCGGTGTGATGTCCTGATCTAAAGTAAGCTGAGCACTTGAAGTAACTGTAATACAGAGTATAGCTAGGATAAATAGGAATTGCTTCATATAGATAATCTTCATTTTTATACACGTATTTATCTGCCCAATCTGGCGTTGGCACATTTATTTTGAAATTCTTCCATATCGCAGTCAGTTAGAATTTCAACTTTCCCTGACTGGTTATTTTGCATAAAGAACTCCTTTACTATTTGAGCACCCTCAATTTCAGAGTTTCCTGTGTGTTTCACACAGAGAACACGTGCTGGCACACAAGTTTCTACAATCTCGATTTCTTCATTCTCCAGACTTCCCAATAAATACCCTTTAAAAAGTTCTGGAGATAAATTTTCAACCTGAACGAATAATGGGGTGTCATTATCTATGGAGGTGAAGTTTAAGAAAAGTAAGGACACTACCAGTGTTAGTGTAGATAGAAATGCTTTTATCATATTATTATCTTTAATTCTAGTCAAGGATTAGAACTCACTTTATTCTAACAAAGTTGCATTCTTTAATCCCTTTAAATTTAAGGGAGAGATGCTAAATTTAACTAATTTTTCAACACTATTCCTAGTGATGGTTCAGTTGGCTTCATTGAGTTTACTCTTTACTTCGTAAAGTATCATACCTGCGGCTACGCCCACATTCAATGATTCAATAGTTCCAAACATAGTGATCTTTATATGATCATCTGAGGCTTGAATAATTTTGGGGTGAATACCTCTGTCTTCGGCTCCCATGATGAGTGCTAAGCCACTTGAGTTAGGTCGAAATTTTCTCAAATCAGTATCTGCTTTTTCAGAACAACATACCACAGGAATGTTAGATGCTTGAAGATGGTAAACGGCATCTAATAAGTGGTTTATTCTAGATATTTTTAGCTTGAGAATAGCTCCGGCGCTTGATTTTATGGCACCTTCAGTAAGGGCTGCAGTATGGTTTCTAGGAACGATTATTCCATGTACTCCCATGCATTCAGCTGTTCTGCAAATTGCCCCAAAATTTCGAGTATCAGTCACTGAGTCCAAAATCAAAATCAATGGTGATTCTTTCCTGCTGGCACTGTACTCAATAATATCATCAATATCTACATAAGATATTGGCGAAATGAACGCAAGTACCCCTTGGTGATTAATATCCGATAATTTATCGAGTTTAATTTTGGGCACTTTTTGTACAGAGATGTCTTTATCCTTAGCTAGTTTGGATATTTCCGATAATTCTGAGCTACTAAAGTCTCTGGAAATGAGTATTTTTTCTATTTCCTCATCAGAAGAAATAAGTTCCCTTACGGGGTGGATTCCCACTACAATGTTCTTTTTGTCCATTAATTAAATATTCTTCCGTTTCTCCAGGCGCTTACACGTTTGGCCCATTCAGATTTATAAATTGCATCTCTCTGAAGTTCGAAATGGTTTTCAGAAATATTATTTGCCACGAAATTAAAAGTGAACTCTACACTTCCAATGTCACTCTTATTTCCATAAAGCCAGACTTCAGTTTCGCCCTCGCGATTAACCTCACTAGGCGCTCCGAACACCACGTGAATCAATCCGCGATCTGTTCTCCACCCACTTTTGTAGGAAGTAAAATGGACGTTGGCTTCTTCCACTCTAGAGTAATAGATGGAAATTAGTTCTTTGGCTCGATCTTTAGAATCTCCACAGTTTAACCAAAACTTATCCAACCCAGTTTTTAAACTGGATTCATTATTTAGTCGTTCGAATTCCTTCCTCGCCGAGATATACCTTAAGGGCTGTACCATCTCATATACCGTACTTATAGTAGGGTAGTTTTTTGGACGAACTAAATATGTTAAACCCTCTGAATTCACATTAGATAGCAAAATGTCTCCAATTTCTGGGTCGGAAAGAAGTATGGTGTTTTCTGTAGTCAATGGAGAAAACAAATCATACTCTTTCAAATCTGGAAGTTCTCCTTTAGAAGAGCTATAAGGAGGAGGAGGGAGCGACAAGTCTGCGATTTTTTTTCTACACGCTAAAGTGGTTAAATCTACTCGTTGACTTTTGATTTCATAGTCAATGCTTGGACGCAGGAAGTTATGAAATAAAGGGATCTCAGAATCAGAGGGATTCACAAGGAAATTTTCAGAGATGAATGCATCTGTTTTGTTCACATTGATTAGCTGTCTGTAAAGAGTATTTCTGTTTCTATCTTTTAAAAAGACCTCCAAAACGTAGTTTTTCTTTTCTGCCAGCTCAAAATTTTTGAAGTGGTAAATATTAAAGTCACCAGTAATTGAAGAACCTGTGATGTCATACGAAACAGTATCTATGCGTTCTATTTCCGGATATGTTTTAATGATTATTTGAACAGAAAGGTGTGCTGTCAAAGGTCCATCGATAGCTCCCCGACTGAATAAAAGATTCTTACTGTTTGATTTTAAGTGTAGTTGGCTGCTGTCATTTGATAAATGATATATTTTCATCTCAGCGATAGATGACGCAGAATAACTACTTTGAGCTGTATTCTTAGTTGCAGATGGGGCGCTCTTTTTAATGGAACATTGATTAAAAATAATCAGTACAACTATCAAAAAAAATATGCTACTTAATCTTCTGCTCATCCTCGGCTAAAGTATAAAATTCTAAAAGGTACTGGTGTAACCAAAGTTGATTTTGGCATTTCTGAATAAAAGTCTATTCTCGATGACATCTGATAATCCATAGCTGAAGGAGAATAACCCGTTCTTTGTGCCAATGTTGAACCCAATTCCTGTGGCATTGATTTGCTTATTTTGATAGATTTCTACTGTATTCTTCTCGTTAAAATGTGTTTCAATGAATAGGAAAACACTTGAGTTTTGCTCAAAGAGAAACCTATATTCCGCGCCGGTTGTTATCCAGCTGGATGAGAGTATTGACCGTTGATCCACTCCTCTAATTGAGTTTAAACCACCGATTTGAAATAATTCATTTTCAAAAAGTCCAGGAGAAGAAATACTTTCTCCCATACCAAACAGTTTAATCACGCTTTTCTTTCTTATTGGAATGTAAAATTCTGTTGATCCATGAAGACCAGCTAGTTTAGATTTCTGTTCGGCTAAAACTCTGTTTCCAACAGAACCACCTATGTGAATGATTAAGCCTTTTCTCGGATTCAACAAATAATCTAAATCTTTGTGACTAAAAGCGGCAGTATAGCTAGTGTTATTTGTATTCATAAAGTTCAGATCTGAATTTATGTTAGAATTATTTTTTGTGGTAGATATCCCAAAGGAAATCCGTGATTTTCTCGAGAAATCATAGAATAAATCATATTTCAACTGTGCCCTGTTCAAGCTGCTGTCTTGTCTAATCAGTTCTGCCGAGAATTGGAGTCCTGCTTTGGTCTTTAGGAGATATGGCGTGTTGATTACAGCTTTTAAGCGTTGGTTTTGAGCTTTTAGCCTTTCCCAGTTGAGCTGGATCAGTTCACCTCTCTTCAATCCATTATGTAGAGAAATATTAATAAGACCAGTAATTGACGTGCTACCGTCATCAGCGGGTTGAAATCCAACGATACCGTCAAACCTGCTTGCGTTTACCTTAGAGAAGTTCAGGTATATCTGAGCCTTCTCTTCTTTGAAAATTACACTTGGAGGAGAGGACATTTTC
Organism: Flavobacteriales bacterium; assembly: GCA_965224545.1. Taxonomy (GTDB): domain Bacteria; phylum Bacteroidota; class Bacteroidia; order Flavobacteriales_D; family Sanyastnellaceae; genus ASP10-05a. Next base: position 1,724,645 of record CBDCZM010000002.1, read on the forward strand.
ACAATCCCTGTCTTGTCAATGGCTTTTCCTATCTCACTGAAAGAGGTTTCGCTGTAAGGTTCACCTGGTTGATAATTGAGATAATTGTAGATATAGGATGGATGAATTAGATTTTTGGTTAGAAATACCAAGCTGTCGAGCCTTATATATGGTCCTTTGTCTATTTCACAAGCTACCTGCACTATGCCGTTATTAATGTTGCTCGAAATAGTTACAGCGGAAAATGGAAATCCTTCGTCTTGAAGTTTTCTCATTATAACTGATACATTTTGCTTTAGTTGAAGAAAGTTACTTATCGATTGAAATTCCAAGTCAGACTGAACGTATTGAAGCGTGTCTATTTCAAGAAATGAATATTTTTTACCTTTCTCTACATAAAAAAGTAGCTGATTCCCGTTTTCCTTTAAGCTGTCCACAGTGATTCCCAAATACCCCTCTAGACGATTATTGTTCAGGTAAGTGTTTAAAAAAGTCTTAACTTCATTTTGATTCGCAGTCGTAAAGGTGTCAATGTCTTGATAGTGAATTACCTGTATGTTAAAAATCGTATCCTGTTGAGCGAAAATGGCTATGGATAGAATTAAGGAAAAGAAAAGACTACTAAATAATTTCAAGTCATTTGATTAATTGAAACAATAACGTACGCATGTCCTAAGTTATGATTTTAGGAATGAAACTTGTTTATAAAAATTGCAACCAATTTTATGCTGGACAGTATAATCAAATAGTTTTGTTGGCATAGCTGGTAATTAAATAAACCAACCATGAAAAAAGTCACGATAGTAATAGTAACATTAGTCCTGTTGGTAGGGTCCTTTTCGTCTTGTCGATCTGCGAAGCCTTCTTGCGCTGCTTACGATCAGTTAGAGCAGTGTGAAAATCAATAGAATGTAAGTTCTATTTTTTGTTCAGTACCTGGGTGAATACTCAATGCTACCGGACATGATTTCGCTATTTCTTCTATTTTTTTCTCAATAGTCACACTTCTAGAGGCTAATTGAACATTTAAGTCAACACTTATTCTTGATATTTTTCTTGGGCTACTGCTCATATTCTTCTGGATTTTTGCATCCATTTTTAGAATTCCTAAATCTTTGGGCTCGTTATGGATTCCCAATACAGTAACCATACATGCTGCTAAGGCACTTGCTACCAAGTCCGTTGGGCTAAAAGATTCTCCAAGACCATGATTGTCTTTAGGAGCATCCGTTTTTATAGAGTTTTGTGAGTCATTGTGTGTAAGATTGCAACGCAATCCACCGTTATACTCAAGAGACATTTTAGTCATGAACGTATTACTTTTTGCAGCTAAAATATTGCTAAATTTGACATCAGATGCGCGTTGCAATACTCATACTCATATTAATTATGCCACTTTGGACCTTTAGTCAAGGGGGAGCATATGATGGTCCAACATTGATTTATGGAAAACAAATTTATGGAGGAGGCCAGCTAAACACATCTGGCTGGGGTATTCTGGGGTATTCAGGAGTTTATGATGGGTATTATAATGTGAAGTTGAGAGGAGCAGAATTCGTCAAGCTAAAGCATCCTAGAGAGTTTAAATTGCCTAACAATGGAAACGATAATTCGAGACGTTTCGCCTATGGAAAGTTGAATTCATTTCAAACCATGCGATTGATGCTAGGTAAGAAATCAATTATTTCAGATAAATTGAGACATGGGGCGGTGGCCATAGGGTATACTTTTTTAATAGGACCAAGTATCGGTGTATTAAAACCTGTTTTTGTGGAAGTGAGTCGTACTGCTGGCGGTACTGCAAGTGTTGAGAGGTATGATCCCGAAATTCATGATTTCAGTATTATTAGTGGGAGAGCCAATTTTTTGCACGGGCTAGATAAAATGAAATTAGCCATTGGAGGCGTGGTGAAAGCATCGATACTATTTGAGTATAGTGGCGAAAATGCTGGAATCCAGCAATTAGAGGTAGGGGCAAGTTTAGATGTTTTCTCTAGGGAAGTACCAATTATGATAGAACAAGCAAACAACCAGCAATTCTATCCCGCACTCTTTGTGTCGTATGCCATAGGAAAAAAGTACAATAGAAGATGACGAAAACGGCTTTAGATGTCCCTAAAAGACAGCCAAAACCAAAATGGTTAAGAGTAAAACTACCCACAGGGGAGAGTTATAAAAAAGTAAGGAGCTTAGTTTCAGAGCATGGATTGCACACGATATGCGAAAGTGGCAATTGTCCGAATATGGGTGAGTGCTGGGGAGAAGGAACGGCTACATTTATGATATTAGGAAACATCTGTACAAGAAGTTGTGGTTTTTGTTCTGTAATCACGGGGAAACCTGAGTCTGTTGATGAGTTTGAACCAGGAAAAGTAGCGAGGAGTGTGAAGTTGATGGAGGTAAAACATGCTGTTGTAACCAGTGTAGATAGGGATGATTTAGCTGATGGAGGATCAGCTATTTGGGTTCAAACAGTAACAGCGATTCGAAACCAATCTCCAACGACTACTTTAGAAACACTTATCCCCGATTTTGCTGGGAATTGGGAGAACCTTCAACGAATTATTGATGTAGCACCAGAAATTGTTTCACACAATCTGGAAACGGTGAGAAGGTTGACAAAGTCTGTAAGAATTCAGGCCAAATATAACCGAAGTCTTGAAGTGCTAAGAAGACTCAAGGAGGGAGGAATGAAGACAAAATCTGGCGTGATGCTTGGTCTTGGCGAATCGTATGATGAGGTTATAGAGACGATGGATGACCTTAGGAGTGTGAATGTAGATGTTTTGACACTTGGTCAGTATTTGCAGCCCACACCTAAGCATTTGCCTGTAAAAGAATTCATTACTCCAGAGTTGTTTGAAGAGTTTAAGACTATTGGACTTGAAAAAGGATTTAGGTTTGTAGAAAGTGGTCCTTTGGTAAGAAGTAGCTATCATGCAGAAAAGCATTTGTTTTAGTGAAAAACCTCTCTTGAGATGTATACAAATTGACAATTCTGGATCAAAAATGTAATAATTCAACAGGGAATTTATTGTAAATTGCCTCCCTAAAACCAAAATAAATTTAAAGATGAAGACGAAATTCTTTCTGTCAGCCATTGCTGTTATGTCTCTGCTTTTTTTAGCACTTTTTTCCATAGAGAAATCTGAAACTTCTGATTATTCTTCTAGAGATTCGCAGTTAGCGGAACAAGGGTTCAGAGGAGCTGCTGAGCATTATGCGATGCTAAGACAGAATTTGGAAACTGGAGAAATGGATCCAGCCGATCATTCAAAAATGATGAAAGCGGTGCGCAGACATAATAAATCGTCTGTAAGAAAAGAGTTGGGTTTAGATATGACGTGGCAAACTATGGGGCCGACCAATTATGGTGGTAGGACCAGAGATGTTTGTATTACTGAAGGAGGCGTTGTATATGCAGGAGGAGTATCTGGTGGGTTATTTGTTTCTTGGGATAGTGGAAATACATGGTTTAGAAATGGAGGCTTGAAAGAAAATCTCAATGTAGCTGCTGTAGAAGAAGCAGGAAATGGAACTTTATTCGTTGGAACAGGAAGTTTGTTTGATGGTGCTGGAGGTGTAATTGATTCAGGATTTCTTGGTTCAGGTGTATATAAAAGCAATGACGAGGGAGTTACTTGGTCAAGGGTAGAAGGTTTAGCTGGTGATCCATTGTCTGGAGGTATTAACAGTGCAACGGATATTCTTATAGCAGACAAAAATGACCCGAATAGAATGTGGATTGGTGGTGCAGGTGGTTTAAGGCTGTACGATGATGTTGCAGGAGAGATAATTAATGGTGAGGCGAGTTCTCCCTTTGATGGAATCTCAAATGGTGACAATAATGCTTGTGGGGATATGGTGGTTTCTGAAGACGGAAATAGAATGTTAGTTGTTCTAGGTACCACTGTTTTTCTAAGCAGCAATGGTGGAGATTCGTGGATAGAGGTTTCAGGGAATGATGATGATATGCTACCAACTCCACCAGCGAATAGAGTTGGATTAGCGATCAGTCCAGAAGATCCTAACTATGTATATGCTCTTCTAAGTTATGGAGGAAGAATGGGAGGAGTATACGCATCTACTGATGGGGGAAATGCATGGTTCAGTATCTGGCCTGAGAATGTTCAAAATGGAAACATCGACATTGACCCATTTGGAGACAATAGACAAGGGGGATATGATTTGTGCATCACCGTATTTCCTAACGATAAAGAAAAAATACTTGTGGGAGGTGTTACTCTTTGGCAGGGAGGTTTAAATAACCAACCAGAGAGAATAGCATCTAACTCTGGTTTTGGAACAAATTATGTTCATTCTGACCTTCATCATTTTGAATGGGACGGAAATGTGTTATATGTAGCATGTGATGGAGGAATATTTAAGTCTACTGATATAGCAACAACTGAAAATGCCTCATTTGTTGAGTCAAATTTTGGTTATACAACAACCCAATTTTATGGTATAGGAATTAGTACGACAGGAAAAGTGAATGGAGGAACGCAGGATCAAAGTTCATTTATAGTTACAGAAGGAAACACAAATGCTGTCAATGTATTTGGTGGTGATGGGTTTGATTCAGATTTCTCTGCTGTAGATGATAACTGCATGTTCGTGACAAGTCAATATGCTTCCTTAGGAAGATCTTTCGACGGAGGACAATCTTTTGAGGATTTCTATAGTGGAGACCTAGAAGCTCTACGACAGACTCCAGAACAAAATTTTCCATTCCATAGTAATATTAGACTTTTCGAAAACACGGATGATGAGTTTTCTCAGAGAACGGTTATATATGCTAGACCAACAGGTAGTGATCCAATCTTTGTAGGGGATGATGTTACGGTAAGATCAAATAACTTAGACCAAAACATCGATGTTGATTTAGATGGCTTGGTGCTAAGAACGGACACTACTGCGGAAGATTCGTTTACAATAACGTTGGATGAGTTTGAAAATAGCTCTACATATTTAGATACATTTATTGTAGTTGGATTAGATCAGTTTGATGTTGTACTTCCAACAAATGACAACAGTATAGAGATTGATACTACCATTGTTGGTGCCGAAGTTACTTTCGAGATTAGTATTCCTGTAAATGCAGGCTTTACACTTGACCTTGAACCATATTTAGTAATAGATGGTGAGGGTAACGTAACTGATACGCTTGAGAGACCAGCTTTACCTGTAGAATTTACAGTTGAAGTAAACGATCCTTATACCTCGTTATTTGTGGTTTATTCTTTCGAAGGGATCTTTGTTACTAGAGATGCTCTTGATGCCAACGCTGCTCCAATTTGGATTAAAATACTGAATGGGAATTTTGGAATAAATGCCATGGAGTTTTCAGAAGATGGAAATCATTTATTCTTAGGTTCAGGCAGTGGAGATTTATACAGAGTATCGGGATTTAATTATTTCTGGAATGCGGGAGATGTAGGTAATCTTGCCACCACTAGAATTCTTAGAGCCAACGGACCAATAACAGGAATAGGTCCAGATTCTAAAAATATTGATAGACTGGCAGTTTCTATAGGTGGTTACGGAGGTTCTAGTAAAGTTCTTCTTACTGAGGTAGCTACTACTGCAGAAGAATCGTCAAATACGTCTAATTTTAGTAATATTTGGTTTACAAATGGAGATCCACTAACAGGAATGCCTTGTTATGATGTGATCATCTCATCTAACCAAGCAGATGGTAACGACGTTATTTTCGTTGGAACTGAATTTGGGGTATGGGGCACTAAGAATATTGCTGATAATAATGCATGGGAGCAGTGCTCTCGAAATATTGGTAATGTGCCTGTGTTTGCTATAAGACAGCAGTATAGAGGAGAAGAGAAATACATCAATCCTACAAATGAAGGAGAAATTTATATTGGAACTCATGGTAGAGGAATCTTTAGCGCAAGTGGAAGAGAGGTGAGTGTTGAAGAATTGACTGCTGATGTAGATAGAAATGGTGTTGATGGATTATTCTTATTCCCGAACCCAGCTTCTGAAACTGTAAGTTTCGAAGTGAATTTGAACAGACCAACTGATTTGGTTGTTAAAGTGTTTAGTATTACAGGAAAAGAGGCTTTAAATCAGAACTTAGGAAATGTATCCGCAGGAGTTCAAGTATTGCCTTTGTATGTAGGAGAATTACCTTCTGGAAATTATTTAGTGAATATCACTGGAGAAGGATTTAATAAGACAGGGAAGTTACTAGTAAAGTAATTTTTGAATGATACTTTTGAAGCCGTTCAATGAATCTCATTGAACGGCTTTTTTATACTCTAAAATATCTACTGCAAATGATTAAGGTAGGCATCAACGGCTTTGGAAGAATTGGCAGGGCTCTTTTCAAACTGATTTCGGATTGTGAGGATATGGAGGTAGTTCGAGTGAATGATGTTCACCCGATAGATACCATGCTTCATCTTTTAAAATACGATAGTGTTCACGGAATTTTTTCTAAAGAAATAAAGAGCGTGGATGGAATCACCTGCGTTATGGGCGATTCAAAATTTCTCTATACTGCAGAATCTAATTTGGACAAAATTGACTGGGCAGATGCGGATATTGTAATAGAGAGTACAGGACGGTTTAAGAAACGAGAGCACCTGGAGAAGCATCTTGGAGGAAACGTTAAAAAGGTCGTTTTATCTGTTCCTCCTGAGGAGGATGATATAAAGATGGTCGTTGTAGGAGTAAACGAACATTTACTTGTATCATCAGATTCTGTTATATCTAATGCATCCTGTACAACAAATAGCGCTGCTCATCTGGTAAATATTATGAAAAAGCATTTTAAAGTGGAAAGCTGCTTTATCACTACTATTCATTCGTACACCACGGATCAGAATTTACAAGATGCACCCCATAGAGACTTAAGAAGAGCAAGAGCAGCTGCGCAGTCAATCATTCCAACATCAACAGGAGCCGCAAAAGCACTTACAAAGATTTTCCCTGAGCTATCTCATGTGATCGGAGGGTGCGGTATCAGAGTGCCTGTACCAAATGGTTCATTGACCGACCTCACTTTCTGTATTAAGAATGCCCCGTCTGTAAAGGAAATAAATAAATTGATAAAGGAGGCTGCAGAAACAAAGTTAAAAGGAATATTACAGTTCACCAATGCGCCCTTGGTGTCAAAAGATATCATTGGAAACACCCATTCTTGTGTGTTTGATTCAGACCTTACCTCAGTAGTAGGAGATATGGTCAAGTTAGTTGGATGGTACGATAATGAAATGGGGTACACTAGCAGACTGGTGGACTTAATACGCTATACCGATGCTTTATAGTTGAGTAGCTCAAAATTACCATCGTTCAGTTTTCCGTAGGTAAAATGAGTGATCCAATCTCCAAGATTAAAGTAAATGGAATTGTTATTTAGTTCTATTCGCAATGGTAAATGCCGGTGGCCAAAGATGAAATAATCATAATGCTTTGATTGAAGAATTTCCTTAGAGTAAATGGACAACCATTCATTTTCTTCTCCCAAAAATACGGCATCTGAATTCCCTGTTTTGGCTCTACTGCTCTTACTGAAATAGTCGGCAAGCCATATTCCAAAGTTAGGATGTAGCCTGGCAAAAGCCCATTGACATAATTTGTTAGAAAACACCTTTTTGAGAAACTTATATCCTTGGTCTCCTGGTCCAAGTCCATCCCCATGACCAATGAATAATTTTTTCCCCTGACGTTCTATTTGGATTGGGTTTCTATACAGCTCAGCACCTAATTCTGAAGGAACATAATCAAAAATCCACATATCGTGGTTGCCAGTGAAAATGTGAAGTTTAATACCACTATCAGAAAGTTCGGCAAGTTTACCCAATAGTCGTGTAAACCCTTTAGGGATGGCTCTTTTGTACTCAAACCAAAAATCGAAAATATCTCCTACTAAAAATATTTCTGATGCATCATTTTGAATCTCTGTCAACCATTTGACAATCAGTTTTTCTCTTTCTAAGCTTTTTTCTGGAGTTGGGGCTCCTAAATGAAAGTCAGATGCGAAATAGATGCTTTGGCTCAATGATGAAATGTGTTTAGAAGCCAAAAATTGACTCTAGTTTTTCTTCTAACTGTGATCCTCTAATCTTAGATTGAATGATGTTTCCATCTCTTCCTACCAAAACAGTATGAGGAATACCATTAAAATTGTATGAGTCTGGTTCTTTATAGGGAGTATTCCATTTTTTAAGATCACTTACGTGATAGTCCCAGATCAGGCCATCATCTTCTATAGCCTTCACCCACTTATCTCTGCTACTATCCAATGATACAGAAAAGACTTCGAAACCAAGGTCATTGTATTTGTTATAAGCCTTTACTACGTTGGGATTTTCCCTTCTACATGGGCCACACCAAGATGCCCAAAAATCAATTAGGACTACTTTACCTCTTAGCTCGTATAATGTTTTTTCAACTCCATCAGGATCTTCAAGCTCAATGTTTGGAGCCAGTTTTCCCGTATCAGATCTCACGGCCTTTTTCTGATTGGGGTTGGTGTATGCTTTTACGTGAGTTTCTCTGATCTTATAATAATTTGAATAGGGGATTGTTTTAGCCAAATGATTGATGGTCTGTGAAGCAAGTTCGAGTTCCTTCGTATAGTCGATTGCTTCAAATAGACCAGCGATTCCAGGCGAGTCAGCATTCTTGTCGATGTATTCTTTAAGAGTAGCTCTGAATGTTTCTCTTTTTTCTTTCTTTTCTTTTCCAATAAGTTTTTTTTCATCGATGGTCTTAGCAGCGATAATCTTGTCATCAAGTTCTTCTAAACTCCTGTTGTGTTCTTTTGCCATGTCGAACATTTCGAAATAGACTTCAGTGTGCTTACTTCCTTTAATTTCTGTTGGGGAATTAATGGAATTAAAGTTTGCATTAAAAATGACATTTTCGGTGCTATCTGTGATCAAATAAACCTGCTTTCTTCGATTATTGGTCAATACATAATAATCTAGTTTTAGAGGAGTGTTGATTTGATGATCGAAAGTGTTGTCATCAGCTATGACTATGGTATCAAATACAACCCCTTTTTGCTTATTGCTAATTTTATTCAAGAATAGTTTTTGACCAGCTCCTCCTTCAATTGTGCCAGATATGGTGGTAAAGGAAGAAGTAGAATTTTGAATGTCAGGATTACTACAGCCACAAAAGAATAATGTGGTGGAAGCTAAAATCAAAAAGAAAGTGTTTTTCATGGTACAACTTTATTGAGCAAAATTAATTTATTCCTTAAGACCAAGGAATGTTTTTATGTATTCATCGAATTTCTTTGATTCCCTCACGGGAGTTTTGATTGGAAGAACAAATAATTTCACTTCTTTAAATAGGTCTGTTTGATGACTAGAAAGCCTAGCCAGATCTTTCTGAGTGGTAATGATACTAGTACTGGTTTTCTGTGCGTTGCAATACGAGATAATCTCCATAAGCTCAGCATCCGTAAAAAGATGATGATCAGAAAAGGAGTAGGCTTTTGCTAGCGTGTGCGATTGACTAAGTTGCTCCTTGAAAAGTTGATCGTCCGCCAGTGCGCTAAAACTTATGATTTGAGAATCTATTTGCTCATTGGTATTGATGCCAATAGGCGAGTAGTAATGAATTTCTGAATGAAATACAGGTCGGTTGCTCCAAAAATCTGGTAGTTGAATTGTTCCGTTTGGGGAGCTCATTTTAGTCACAACTAGCGCATCTGCTCGACGGGAAGCCCACTTGATATCTCGAAGATATCCCGTTGGAACGAGGAAATCTCTCCAGTAAGGTCTTTTTTCCTCAGTAAGTAAAAAAAGCAACGACGGATTGACTTTTCTATGTTGAAAGCAATCATCTAGAAGAATAACATCTGGTGGTTGACTAGAATTGATCAGCGCTTCTATAGCTTCAGTCCTATTTTCACTTACGACAACGGTCACTTCTTTTAAATTCTGAATATACATTCTTGGCTCATCTCCTATGTCTTGCGCAGTGTGATTGTTGTTGCCGAAAATAACGCCTGATGTTTTCCGTTTGTAGCCTCTTGAAACTATTGCTACGCTATGCCCATCCTTGATTAATACCTCTGCTAGAAATGCAGTGAATGGAGATTTCCCCGTACCTCCTAAAGAAAGATTTCCTATTCCTATGACAGGAGTTTCATAAGAGTGACTTTTAAGTAAACCTGAGTCATACAAAAGGTGCCTAATTCTGAGAATGACAGAGTAGAGCAGGGAAAAAGGGAAAAGTATGATTTTTAAAAATTTGAACACTGGATCAAAAGTAAATAATTGAACCTTTGACTGAGTATTCTTAGTTACTTTGTAATACATAATTCAAGAAATGAAGCTTAGAGAACTTGTACAACACCTCGAAGATTTAGCTCCACCAGCTTATCAAGAGTCATATGACAATTCAGGATTGATCGTTGGAGATCTGGAAATGCAAATCAATGGAGCCGTTGTGTGCTTGGACTCTACAGAGGAGGTGATCGAAGAAGCCATTAAAAAAGGGGTGAATCTTGTGGTGGCTCATCATCCAATTGTATTTAAAGGACTGAAGCGTTTTAACGGGTCCAATTATGTCGAAAAAACGATAATCAAAGCCATAAAGAATGACATCGCTATTTATGCAATTCACACCAACTTGGACAATGTGAGGAGGGGGGTCAATGAAAAGATCTCTGAAAGGCTAGGGCTTGTTAATCGTACAATTCTAAGCGAAAAAAAAGGCATTCTCAAGAAGTTGGTTTTTTATTGCCCAAGTGATTCCATAGCAGAAGTGAAGGCTTCTATATATGCTGTTGGAGGAGGACGAATTGGTAATTATGAGAATTGTAGTTTTAGTTCAGAAGGGGTGGGTACATTTAAACCAATAAATCAGGCAAATCCGTCGGTAGGAGAAAAAAACAAAGACAACGAAGTGCTAGAACACAGGGTAGAAATACTTGTAGAATCTCCACATATGAGAAAAGTACTTCTGGCGCTTCATTCGTCTCATCCGTATGAAGAAGTGGCTTACGAAGTGTATGATTTATTGAATGAAAATCAGCAGATAGGAAGTGGTATGTATGGAGAATTGGCGGAAGAGATGGAATTGGAGCAGTTTCTATCGTTTGTAAAGGAGCAGTTTTCGACCGGATGTGTCAAATACACCGCCTACAACAAAAAGATAAAAAGGGTGGCTGTATGTGGTGGTTCAGGAGGATTTTTGCTCAATTCTGCAAAGAGAATTAAGGCAGATGTTTTCATTACAAGCGACTATAAATACCATGAATTTTTTGATGCTGAGGGAAAAATATGCATTATGGACATCGGACACTTTGAAAGTGAGCAGTTTACAATGGAGCTGATAAAGGATTATGTGATTGATAAATTTCCTAAATTTGCAGCCGATTTAACGGAAGTAAATACAAATCCCGTAAAATATTTTTAAAGTATGTCAAAAAAGAATTCTGGTTCAGTAGAAGAAAAGTTAAGAGCACTATATGATCTGCAGATTATAGACTCAAGAATAGACCAAATTAGAATCGTTAGAGGAGAATTACCCTTGGAGGTTCAGGATTTAGAGGACGAAATAGCTGGAATGGATGCCAGATTAGAAAAGTACAGAGTGGAAATTGCTGAACTTGATAATCAAATTGCTGAAAAGAGGAATGCTATTGAAGGTGCAAAAACAGCGATTAAGAAATATGAGGGGCAGCAGAGTAAAGTAAGAAATAATAGAGAATTCGACTCTTTAAATAAGGAGATTGAATTCCAGCAGTTAGAAATTCAACTCTCTGAAAAAAGAATTAAAGAGTACATTCTTTCGAAGGAACAGAAGCAGGAGGTGATTAGTAATTCTGATGATGGTTTCACAGAGCTTAAAAATGACCTAGATATTAAGAAAGGTGAGCTAGATGAGATTATAGAAGAAACAAAGAAAGAGGAAGATTACCTTGTAAAGAAATCCGTAGAATTAGAGGATTACATTGAAGATAGATTACTAAAGGCGTACAAAAGAATTAGAAACTCATCTAAAAATGGTTTGGCCGTGGTTTCTATCGATAGAGAAGCTTCTGCAGGATCATTCATTAAGATTCCACCTCAGAAACAGCTAGATGTAGCTGCTAGAAAGAAGGTGATTGTAGATGAGCACAGTGGGCGAATCTTAGTAGATAAGTTGCTAGCAGAAGAGCAGGTAGAAAAGATGGAGAAGCAATTAGCTAAGGAATTAAAGAAATAAAGGACTTTATATAAAGTGTGAAAGCCTGAACATTTGTTCAGGCTTTTTTTATGCTTAAAATCTCCATCCGAGGGTGGTAATTACATTGATGAAGTTAGTAGTAATTACAGCTTCGTTAACGTATCTGGAGTTGTACATATAATGACTCTCTGATCGCTGAGTATAAATTCCTGCTACATCTACATAAAAATCACCCATTCTATAGCCAAAACCTCCAGTGTAGGTGATAGTGGGTGAAGCTACATCTTCACTTAATTCACCCTCTACATATGGCGATTGAGCATATCTAGCACCAGCTCTTATTCTATAATTTTTTACTATTCGTAGTTCGAAACCTGCTTTCACATTATGCGTGCTTCTAAAAGCTTCGCTCACTCTAGCATTTTCAGCGCTGAAGTTATAATTATCACCTGACAAACGACTTCTTCTTAATTCTCCGTTGGAGTAATCAATGTATTCATAGTCAGCACTGATTACGCCGCTTTTACCAGCTATAAAAGCAATGTTGGCCATAAGTCTGCCTGGTGTTCTTACTTTATAATTAAATGCACCGACAAAATCATCAGGATTTTCATTGCCATCTGGGAATTGAGCGTTTATTCCCCTTGAATACCCATCGGTCATAGAGAAGACCGTAGGACTGTGAACCGCGGCACCAATTCTGAGTTTCTGGCTAGGCTTTAAAATTACCCCTGCTTTTACATTCCAACCACTTCCTCTTACTTCTAGAGTTTCAGAGTATGTGAATGAATTTAGTTCCACCAGTTCATCCTCAGGAGTTTCCACATGAGTCATTTCCTCCTCGTAGTTCACTGTTTGAATGGCAGCACTCAGTCCCCAATAGAATCGATCGCCAACATTGGCCCCTCCTCCAAATACTACTTCTCCCATGCCCCCATTTCTGTCAATCGTTACATTGTGTTTAGAATTGCCAAAGGGAATAGCTGTTTTATATTGATCAGCAGTACCAGCTATGGTATCAATTAAAAAGGCATCCCAAGCCAGTACAGAAAAGGAAGGAGCCTTGTCATAAATATCAGTGGAATTGACACCGGCTATCTGATCAGCAAAAACATCTAAGATGGAATTGTCACTAGTCCCTTTAATCGTAAAACTGTGATTAAAGTTTGCCAATTGGTTGTAGCCAAGTCCAAAGGCCGCTTTGTTTATAATTGGCTTTTCAGATTCTTGAGCTGTAACAAAGCCTATAGAATTTAATTTGAAATGAAAATCCGAATCTTTTGAGTTCTGACCATTAAATGCAGTGCTTGAGCCACTCCCTCCAAAATTTGGAGAAAAGGAAAAATCACCACGTCTATACAGCCCGAGTCCAGCAGGATTAGAGCTTAATGAGGATAAGTCTGCTCCAAGTCCACCAAAGGCACCTGCCATGCCTGCACTTCGTGCTGTTGTAAACGAGTTTTGCTGACTATATCTGAGCACATCGGCTTCATTTTGTGCGTATGAAAAAAGACACACGAATAAAGACAATACAACAAGTATTTTTTTCATGAGATTATTTTTAAGCGTTGCATTGCTGCAACAATCAATACATTAAACCCAACTGGTTTATCTTCTTCCGTTAGAACGACTTGAAGAGCTTGAGCCTCTTGAAGAACTCCCACTGCTTCTGCTTGAAGAGCTTGAACTTCTTGCAGACGAACCACTACTTTTACTTGAAGAACTGGAACTCTTTGTGGAAGAACCGCTACTTCTGCTTGGCGATGGTGAGTATCCACTTCCACGGCTGGAAGAAGAACTCGAGCGTCTTGTTGATGAATTGCCACTGCTTTTGTTAGGAGAGCTAGAGTATCCTCGATTTGAGGAGCCAGAACTTCTTGTAGAGGAACCGCCATTACTTCTACTTCTCGATGAAGGAGTATATCCATTACCTCTACTTGAGGAGTTTGAACGTCCAGTGGAGGAGTTACCATTAGTTCTATTGGTTGACCCAGATTTTCTGGTGGTAGAAGATCCATTATTTCTGTTCGTAGATGAACTCCCTGAGGAATACCCTCTGTTTTTGCTAGAGTATCTGTTAGTACCCTGCGTCGTTTGGCTTTCTTTGGATGAAGGAGAGGTGTTGTCCCTAGATAGTCTCTGAAAAGAAGAACCCTTAGAAGAGTTGGTCGTATTTCCATTTCTGGAACTTCTGGGAACAGTACTTCTGCCATCTGAAGAAGTTGAAACTTCACTAGGAGTGCCACCAAGAGAAGTTTTTGAACTAGTCGTCGTTCTGCCTTCTCTATCTAGTTGAACAGTGTCGCTGTACCCAGATGGAGTGATACTCGTTTTTTCCGATTTATCACCACCAAGAACAATAGGGGAGTGAGAGATTGGTTTATTTCTGACCACAGGCGACGTATTACCTCTTCCAGATCCTCCTGGAGCATCAGTAAGTGTTACGGAATTTCCGCCAACGTTTAAAATCCCATCATTTCCAAACGAACTGTTGAAACCAGTAGTAGAACTCAATGAGCCTCTTCTGCCAATGTTGATATTGGATCCGTTATTAGTAACAAAGCCATCATTATAGTAGTTTCCGTAATAGTTTGGATAATATGGATTGTTCCAGTTGTTCCATGAGTTATAACCGTAGTAAGGAGAAGACCCACAATATGGATTGTTCCATCCCCATGAATTCCACCCATAAGAGTTCCATCCATAGGGCCTGTTCCAAGAGTTCCACCCGTAGGGTCTATTCCATGAATACGAAGGACGATTAAACCCTATGTAGAAACTACTTCCACCACCATACGGACTATAATAAGAGGAGAAAAGAAAATTATCATAGTAGGATCTAAATCCAAATTGGTCTATATATTGGAAATCGTACCCTCTATCATATCCCCAATCCGACCCATAATAATTATTGATGGTAGTTCCATCATCATAATAGTCCTCGTCTTCATAATAATCTTCTTCATAATACTCCGGATCCTCGTCTTCGTAATAATATTCGTCTTCGACTTCTGGTTCCTCTTGGTATAGGTCTGCTGTTTCTTGAGGTTCCTGATAATCTTCATCAGAACTTACCCAGTAGATTTCATCATCTTCGTAAGCAGTAGATGATAATTGCGTTTTGCAAGAGGAGAGGATAGCGATTAATCCTAGGACAAAAAAGAGAAATGGATTTTTCATGTTTCTAAAGTTACATTTGTGGCAGCAGTAATACAAATTGAATCTCGAATGTTTCGAATTTGCTACATTTGCGCTTCATACTATAAACAAGAATTGTACCAAAAAAATGGCAAAAAAATTAACTTCAAGATCTGAGGATTACTCGGCTTGGTATAACGAAATAGTAGCAGGGGCGGACTTAGCAGAACACTCTGCTGTGAGAGGGTGTATGGTCATCAAGCCATATGGTTTTGCTATTTGGGAGAAAATGCGTGATCAGTTGGACAAAATGTTCAAGGAAACAGGTCATCAGAATGCATACTTCCCATTATTTGTCCCAAAGAGTTTATTTGAAGCAGAAGAAAAGAATGCAGAAGGTTTTGCCAAGGAGTGTGCTGTGGTCACTCACTACAGATTAAAGACAGATCCTAATAATAGTAGTAAATTAATTGTTGATCCTAGCGCCAAGTTGGAGGAGGAGTTAATCGTAAGACCAACTTCTGAGGCCATTATTTGGAATACCTATCGTGGATGGATACAGTCCTATCGTGACCTACCTATTTTAATTAATCAATGGGCGAATGTGGTGAGATGGGAAATGAGAACGCGTTTGTTTTTGAGAACTGCTGAGTTTTTATGGCAAGAAGGGCATACGGCGCATGCGACTAAATCTGAGGCAATCGCAGAATCAGAGCAAATGATTCGGGTATATTCTGAATTTGCGCAGAATTGGATGGCAATGCCAGTGATCATGGGAAGAAAATCAGAATCAGAGCGATTCGCCGGTGCAGACGAAACATTAACCATTGAAGCATTGATGCAAGATGGAAAAGCGCTGCAAGCAGGAACTTCACACTTTTTAGGGCAAAACTTTGCCAAAGCTTTTGAAGTTCTCTATACAAGTAGGGAAGGAAAGAAAGAATATGTATGGGCCACATCGTGGGGGGTGAGTACCAGGCTAATGGGTGCATTGATTATGACTCATTCTGATGACCTAGGGTTGGTGCTTCCTCCAAAATTAGCTCCAATTCAGGTAGTAATAGTACCTATTTATAAGGGTGAGGAGCAATTAGAGAATATTCGTACCCACATTGCACCGCTCACAGAGAAACTTGCCAGTAAGGGAATTTCGGTAAAGTTTGATGACGATGATACTAAGAAACCAGGATGGAAATTTGCGGAATACGAACTAAAAGGAGTACCGCTTAGAGTAGCTATAGGAAACAGAGACTTGGAAAATGGAACTCTGGAATTAGCTCGGAGAGATACAAATACAAAAGAGAGTGTTCAATTTGAAGAGGCCGCTTCAATCATAGAGACTCGACTAGAAGAAATACAAAGTTCGCTTTACAATAGAGCGGCAGAATTTAGAAAGGATAATATTAGTGAAGTGACTAACTTCGAAGAATTCAAAACAGTTCTTGAATCAACAGGAGGATTTATATTGACTCATTGGGATGGAACAGAGGAAACAGAAGAGGCTATAAAGAAGGAGACGAATGCTACTATAAGATGCATTCCTTTTGATGAAGCCCCATCTTCAGGGAAGTGTGTGTATTCAGGAAAGGAAAGTAATCAGCGAGTATTATTTGCAAAAGCATATTAGAATGTCAGAAGAAAAAGACCCCAAAGAGCTTATCTTAAAAATGCTGAAGGACAAAGCATGTCTTAAACAAGATATCTTTCAGAATACAGTACAAACATTTAAGGAGTTGAAAATAGTACTCTCGGATGTTATAGATGAGGTAAGAGATACGTTTGCTGAAAAAGATAGTCGTGTAAGGTTAGAGTATAAAGATAAAGGTGACTATGAAGCTCAGATTACAATAGGAGGAGATGTGCTCCATTTCTATATGCATACAAACGTATTCAAGTTTGAAAGTACAAATAGCCTCTGGAGAACGAGCTATTTAGAAGAGGATTTGAGTAGGGGGTATGTGGGGGTAATTAATATTTACAACTTCTTGGCAGATTCTATTAAGTACAACAGAATGCATGATTCTGGGTATCTGATTGCTCGAATTTTCATCAACAAGGATGATCACTTTCTGGTACAAGGAAAACGTCAGTTGGGTTTCTTGTATAATGATTTTACAAATGCTGCCCTAACCCAAGAGGGGTTAGAGGGGATTGTACAATCAGCAATTTTATACACGCTGGATTTTGATCTTTTTACTCCTCCATACCAAGATGTTCAGGAGGTTTCAGTACAAGCCATTGAAGCAGTAAGCCAACATTTAAATATAAAGACTGGAAAGCGACTAGGATTTAAATTTAGTTCTGATACGGATTCTATAGAATAATTGAAACTTTTTTATTTCAGATCCGAAAAAGCTTCATATATTTGCACTCCAATTTTAAAATTGGCCCGTTCGTCTAGGGGTTAGGACGCCAGGTTTTCATCCTGGTAGCAGGGGTTCGAATCCCCTACGGGCTACAAATGTGTACCTCACATGATTGATCGAAAGTCGCTATTAGAGCGGCTTTTGGTGTTTTTAAGAGTTTTGTTTTCGGTTTCTGAACCGAAAAAGATGTGTACCCAGTTTGGGTGTGGTACACATCTTTTTCTCATATCATCATCCAAAAGAAAAATTGGAAATAGTTAATAAGCCAAGTGAAACTAACACTGGGTTAATAACTGGTTATAGAAAATTATTTGTGCTACATGTACTTTTAATTCTCTATAAATCATGAAGTCAAATATTTATACAACACTCAGAAAGGTAGGTAAGGATGGGAAATCACTTGTTCAAGTCACCTGCTACTTTATAAATTCCCAAGGAAAGCAATATGCTCGTATTTCCAGTGGATTAAAAATTGAGACGAATAATTGGAGCCTGGAGGATCGCTCCCCCATTGCTTCATTTGCTTTTAAATACCCAGAATGGTATGAAGACTTGGAAGATATGAAAAAAGAGCTGAGAGAGGCATTTAGCGATGCTTACTCAAAGTTTGGTGATGATGTATCAGTTAAGAATGTGAAAGACTCACTAGAAGAATCGCGACAGGAGCAAAAGTCACTCCAAGATCAACTGAAAAATGTCTCAACACTAGACCTCTTCATTCGTTGGTATATAGATAAGCAAGAAAAAACTCCATTTGATAAGCGAAAGTCTGAGGGAACTCTAAAGCAGTATGTGAAAATACTTAATCGGCTTGAACAGTATTATACAGCAACTAAAACTAAAATAGTATTAGAAAGGGTTACGATGGATGATATTGACGCATGTGTGTCGTGGTTTGAACGTCAGAGACAGCCTAGCGGAAAGTACTATGCTCAGAATACGATTCAAGATCATGAGAAATGGTTGATTGCTTTGGTGAATAAAGCTGTTGCAAATAGATTTAAGTGTCCAGAATGGAATCCACGTCAAAGCGAAGGGCGAGTCTCAAGTGCTGATACTGACGACATTCATTTTGATATCTCGGACCTGCAAAAGCTCATGAATTCAACACCAAGAAATGAATTGGAAAAGAACGCTCTGGTATGGTCTGTTATTGGTTACTGTACTGGTCTTCGGCATTCAGATTGGATCAGTTGTTATAAGCTTCTGACGGAAGGACGAACAGAATTTGGAGAAACTATTTCAGAAATAAGGGTAGGGGAGAAGGTTTTTCGTTTCCTCCACATGTGCCCTATTAAAACAAGAAGGCATCTTAATGGAAAAGGGATTTGGTGTGGAATTCCTGTGCTAAAACCTGTTGAAACTATTATTTCTAAGTATGGATTACCAAAGCCTCTTGTAAATCAGCTTATGAATAAAATGATAAAAGAAGTAACTCTTCATGCAGGAATAGACGAAGAGTATACAAAAAGGACTAAAGTAGCTGGTGGAAAAACCCGAACGGAGACTGCTGTGAAAGGAAGCTTTGCCTCCACTCACAAAATTGGTCGAGCATCTTTCATTACCCAATTCGCTGAATTCATCCCCAAGCCGATTTTGGTTAAGGTTACAGCCCATGTTGGTGGAAGTCGTGATGCATTTGATGGATATATTAAAGATCAGAATTTGAAACGAAATGCTGAGCGTTTCATCGGAATGCTTCAAGATCACCAAGACAGAGGTGAATTTGGTAACATAAATTTTGTTTAATGCATTGTTATAAATTTACACTTATGGAGACCAGCGAACTAATAACTAAGATTGATGAATTAATCAAACTTTATCCTTCTGATTCTGCTGAAAATAAATCAGTTACAAAAGCTCAATACTATACATTAGTAAAACAGTTTATATACAACTATTTCGGACAAGACACGGAGTTTTATAAGGCACTTAATCAAGATCATCATAGAACAGGTGATAAGAATAGAAGTCAATATCAAGAAGCACTGACTGCTTGGGAAATTCTATTGAGCATAAGGAGTTATATAAGTCTCAACCTTGACTTCAGGCAGACAGAAAAATTCCGAATCGGTATTGACCTTATTAGTGATTTTATGATTCAAGCTCATGGACTTTTAAAGGATAAGAAATACCACCCAGCAGCTGCGGCTATTTTAATGGGGGCAGCACTAGAGGAATTTCTTAAAAAACTTGCAGAAAAACATAAAATTGAGATCGATTACACTAAAGACACTATCAGTACTGTGTCAGAAAAACTTAGGAAACTAGAGATTTTGAATAAGCAGGATATGAAAGATATAACGTCATGGTCAGGCATTAGAAATGACGCTACACATGGTAACTTCTCTGAAATTGACGATCGAAAAAGAATCAAGATTACAATAGAAGCTATTGACTTATTCATGAGAAAATATAGCTAGCCTATCTCTCAATACTTCGTTCTTGCGTCCTCTCCCGACCACGTATCTTTTGTAGTTTATCCAATCGTTGCTCCTTGACTTTGTTCTTTTCTACCTCATCATCAATCAGCTTTTCCCTCACATACTGAACCTGTTTGAGGCTCGCTTCAAGCTTTTTCATTGACTTAATTGAGGTGTATCCAGTTACGCCATTATGAGTTTTTGATTTAATCTCATTAGACCCAGGTACGGTAAAGTCAGTCCTAAACTTCCCATTTGATCGAAAGCAAGAGTCAGTGAAGTGTCTATAGGTCTCATTTAATATTTCATGTCGCCACCTCGCTCCCGCTTTCTTCAGTATGTCTTTAGGAGAGAGACCATATCTCTCCTTCCAAAACTGCTCTATAGTGAAGTCTGATACATATTCCATTATCTCTTGATGTTTTTGCTTTTTTCAGCATTTTGATTACGAATTTTCTTGAGCTTTATATATCGTTCCTCTTTTATATCCTGAATGCTAATCTCTCTTTCCTTCAATTTTTTTTCAATATGTTGTACCTGTTTTAGTAGAGTAACAAGTTGTTTTACTGAGGTAATTGATTTGTAGTCAGTGATGCCTGTATGAACAACACTTTTATCAATCCACCCTTTACGTCTGGATATGTAGTTGGAGTACGATGTTCTGAATTTACCGTCCACATGAATCCATGAATCAGTAAACTTTTTAAAGGTGAAGTTCAGTATTTCATGACGCCACACCTGGTTGGATTTAGTTAGCACTTCGCTGGGACTAAGGCCAAACTCAATTTTCCAAAACCTTTCTATTTCTTGTTTATTCACAAAATTCATTACCTCTGTATTTCTTGATCTTGTTCCTGTCCTTCACGACTTTTCTGGAGCTTCTCTCTTTTCTCCTTGTACTGCTTTTTATCAGCATCTTTCATCCTATCTCTGGCAATCTGGTACTTCTTCATAGTATCAGTGAGCTCTTTTACAGAACCAATGTTCTCGTAAACAGGAATCTCTGCAAATTCATATTCTTTCCAACCTCCAGCTCTATACTTCGTCTTAAACTGATTATCCTTGCCTTGTCTGTAGCATTTCGTAAAGGCATTAAAAGTTTCATTCATTATCATTTCCTTGGTGGAGGTTTTAATCTCCTCTCCGAACAGTTCCTGTTCTTTAATGCCGTGCATGGCTAAAAAATTCTTGACGTTTTTTTGGGTAATTATTGCTCTCATTATATGTTGTTTTATGATTTTCCAGTTATGATATATCGCTTGTAGCGTTTGTTGTATTCTATGAGGTTAAGAGTATTAAGCTCCTTAATACGCTGTGAGACGGTTGATTTTGCCATATGTAGCGTTTCTGCTATCTCAACTTGTGTTATCCTACATCCGAATGCTCCTTGCTCTAGGTGGGCTAATAGAGAGTATATGAGTACTCCAAAGACATCGGTCTTCGTTAGTATTTCTGTATTTACATCTATTGTCATTGTTCTTGGTATTTAAAAAGAGGTTCGCAACGTTGCGAACCTCTTTTCTGGCGGGGAGCCTCTGCGAGTCTCAAAAGAGGCTCTCAACGTGGCGGCAAGTTAGATAGTACCTTTTGGAAACTATATAACCGTATATTAACCGAGTCTTAACTCAATGGTTCCAAGAATTTGTATTCTGGATCCATCAGTTTGTATGACACATGTGGACTATCGTTGAGGTTAATGAATGTACCTTTTTGATTAGTCGTCCGTACTATTCCAATCTTTTCAAATCTATTTTTGTTTTCACCTTGATGTATATATGGGTGAACACACTGAATTGAAAAGAGCTGTATGGAGTTTTTAGGCTTTTCCTCTTCAACAAGAATATATTCATTGTGAGGTTTTGAGTAAAACTCAAGTCTTAATAGACCATCTTCGGAATAGATGTGACCACAGGGAAAAAACTTACGATTTGCTTTATGTATATCCTTCCATGCACAAAATTCTAATTTCATATCACTTGTACCTTTTGTTTATAGTGGTAATCCTATAAAGGACAAGGATAAAAGACCGAACTCGTGCATGAAAAAAACCACCGAGAATATCAATGTCTTTTCCTTCATAATTCACGACATGTGTAAAGTGGTTGTTTCGAGTGTTCTATAATTTAATTGTTTTTGTTCCTTGAAGGACTAGTATAGAATTACTAACTCAATAGTACGCGAGTTTCTCTTTCGTGCAAGTTGGGGACAACCTCTAGATTTTGGAGAAAAGTTGAGTTGTGCTATGATGATAAAACAAATTCACGGAACAAAACGAAATCACCGAGTCACAAGCTTGCGTGTTTTCTGTTGGTCGATTTATTAAACAAATCAAAGTGAATTATAGTATGTTCAATGATTCTGATATTAAAGAATTTCAAGAGATATATTTCAATGATACAGGACAGAGATTGACCTTTGAGCAAGCTCGAAAAGAGTTTGAAGAGTCAATGGAACTCTTTCGTGAAATCTATAGACTCAAGTATGGCGATTAGCAATAGACTATGGTAATCTATAGCTGTAGTCGTATGCTATTTATTCATTTAACCCCAAAAAGGGGCTGTGCAATACGACTATCTCATGTTAAATGAATAGGCACAGTCCCTTTTTGGGTTTTATTTTATGCGAAAATTCAGACACTTTTTTAATGCTTTAGCTCTAAGGTATATTGTTTATTTAAGGCAATCTTCTGATGACTTTTTAAAACAAGCAAATTCCTGTGGGACACAGGAATCGGAGCTTGAGATGTTCAAAGAGTTAGGGTTTAATATTGTTGCTGTTCTTCGTGAAAAGAAGTCTGCCTTTAAGCCTGGACGACCTATTTTTAATGAGATGTTGGACATGATTCGAAGAGGTGAAGCTGATGGAGTTATTGTGTATTCTGAAAGTAGAATCTCACGTAATGCCCAAGATACAGGGGCGTTCATTCAACTCCTTGCAGATGAGAAGATAAAGCACGTACAAACTAAATATACAAGCTACACATGCGATGGTGATATTGAGCCACTGTATCGAACTTTGGGTTCATCTCATCAAGATTCAAGAAGTAAAGCAGGATGGGTCTCTGATGGGTTACGATACAAGGCGTTAAGGGGGTGGTGTCCACGTCCACAAATATTAGGGTACTATCATATTAAGCCAGACAAGATTACTGGTTCTCAAGAAGGGATTGAAATTATTCCAGAATCAAAGGATACGCTGTGTTACCTATGGAGCTTAGCATTAAGTGGAAACTATACTTTATCCATGCTTCATAAAGAAGCAGTACGTCTTGGGTTTGGGTATCCGGGAAGAGGTACTATTTCCTATAATGGTATGCGGAATATGTTTTTGAATGAATTTTACTATGGCTACTTCTATTGGCAAGATGAAGAATGTGCTCGCATAAGGTTAAAGGGAAAGCATGAGCCGATAGTAACTATAGTAGAGTGGGATACAGTTCAAAAGAACCTATTTCATAAGGCGAACATTACCACAAAACCCTCGACACTGAGTCATGCATATCGTAACTTATTTCGATGTGGTCTGTGCGATTTTCAGATTGTTGGTGAACGCAAAATTAGAGTTCGATGTACTAAGTGCAAGCACAGGTTTTCTTCTATCATAAAAAAAGAATGCCCACGCTGTAATCTATTGATCTCAAAGATGAAATCACCAAATATGTTAAACAAAGTTTACTATAGATGTGGAGGTAGAAAGCATGGATGTAAGAGTAAATATTTTGAGCAAGATGCCTTTGACTTATTGGTTGAGGAAAAGCTTAAGCCATATGGAATTAGTGAAAGATTTTATAATTTAATGATTAAGGTTGTCTCGCTTGCAAATAGTGGTAAAGGAGAGATGAAAAATACCAAAAGGACTATTTACATGAAGCGAATGTCAGAATTAGAGAGTAGAAAATCTGCATATGTTGATATGAGAGCAGATGGAGATATGGATAAGGAGATGTATAGAATTAAAGTTGATGAAATTAATAATAATTTAAAAGATTTAGAGCTAGAACTAGCTAAGCATCAAACTAAAGAAAAGCAGTGGAGTGCAAAAATTATTGACGGCTGTGATCTCTTAAGATTGTGTGTAGATAACTTCAAAGACGAGAAAGAAAAAGTTAAAAGACTCATTGTTAGAAAATTCAGTTCGAACCTCATCATAAATGAGAATGGGCCTTGTATTACAATACCCAATCACTTTATAGCCATCAAGAAAATGGAGCAAAAGTGCATACGTAAATTTAAGTGGTTCGAACCACTTTTCGAGCCTAAGAATAAAGCTGGATCTGAGATTCCAGAGGAAATCTCCTACTTGCTAGCAGAGGTGACAAAAGTTCGAGCCAATAATTCAAAAATGTAAATATCTTTGCATCACCAAGAATGAGAATTAAATTCTTAGGCAGATTATAAATCCTCAACTTTTAGGTTCTCTTCCATTAATTCGATCTCTGGAACTATTTTGCAAAGCTTTTCAAACATGCTTCGATGGGAAAGGGCTAGAACACCAGCAAGATCTTTCATAGCCCACACTGCTTTTTGAGCTCTTGAGTGTTTTAAGAATCGTACGGCACGATCAAAGAGAGTCTTGTCAGCCTCCTTGGAATGCAGGGTTGACAATCGTTTAAAGTGACTATCCCCGCAAAACCCTTCTTTTACCATCTTGTCTTGATCCTTCCAGTATTCTATATATATGACTTGCTTTCCCGATGGGAGATCACTATTAATAACAGCTATAATAATTTTATGTATGTCAGGATTTTTATTTGAAATCCAAACTTGATTTTCTTTAAGCATAAGTACATTGTATTTCATGCTAGAGAAGCAGTCAAATTTCGTATCTCTTTTAAAGCATTATTTAAAAAACATCTCCGTAAACTGGTGCCGACTGAGAAGAGTTCGAACCTTAATGATAGAAAACCATATTCAGTAATTTGAATGCAATGGCATTTTTTGACACTAAAACTCAAGCGGTGTTGATCCGTTTGGGTTCCTTGTCCTTAAAATTTGGAATCAAGAATTCGAAATATTTGTTTAACTTTCAACAAACGTGAAAGATGTCTGAGGAATTAAACGAAAGTTACATAAGTACTAAGATTGTTAAATTCATAGAGAAGCACCCTTTAAGTTGGATGATATTAGGGTTGCTACTTACTTTTATTGTGAATGGTGCTTTAAAACTACGGTTTTTGGGACAATCCATAATCGTAACAGAATATGCAAACAGTGCATTTAGAATATCTGTGCATATTGTTAGCATGATACTTGTATTCTCAGGCTTATACATTCTTGTAAAGGATAGGCTAAAATCTTCTAAAGTAGTTGGGTATATATTGGGTGTACTGTTTTTAGCAACAATAATTCTTTTCACAGTAAAAAGTCTTGAAAATGAAGCGTCTAATGATGACTATTTGCTAGCCTTTAAAGAATGGGAAATAGAAAAATGCGGCAAAGAAAAAAAGGTTGAGGTAAAACTGCGTCCCAGATTTTTAAAGAAATTTCATGAGCAAGATAAATGCATTTTTCTTGCGATTCATTGCCCTAAAACTATAACTACCAAGGGAATTCATAAATATGATAGTCATCAAATAGCAATAGGAAGTAAATATCCCATTGAAAACCCAGATACAGATGAAATGACGATCACAATGGAATGGAGTACCAACTACCCAACGCTTGTGTACGGAGATGTAGCTACTTTTGCATTTTTTACGGCAGACAAGAATATTAACTTACAAGACTGTCATTCGCTTAATGACCTATTAGATGCTGGTGCTGAATCAATTGGGCACAAAACAAAAGAGCTAACTGTAAATGGTGACTGCCAATTAGGAGTGATTGAGTGGATTAATACTTTATCCATTGACACCCAGAAAAAAATAAAAGAGAGCATTGGGAACTAGCCCATACCAGTGCCACAAGGTTTAATATTAGAGCTTTCTCCTCCGCCACAGCCTCCGTTATCCCCACCATGTATTGGATATTGTTTAGCATATGTATCAAAAGAACAAACTGTCAGAGTTAATAGAATTAAGATTAGTTTTAAATATTTCATTTTCAGTATATTTTCCCATAAGATACTAATTTTATCTTAAAACTCATTTTCAGTTCTTTAGTAAATCAGTTGTGTCGTCGAAGTCATCTGAAAAAGATTACACTCAACACTAGGTTACAGAACTCCTAAAGAAGTGGAAGATGAATTTGACAAATTAAAACATGTAGCATAGTCTTTAATAATTTGTCCGACTTTTTGTTGCAAGTCCATTTTAAGACCATTAAAAATATGGTTACCAAGAAACTAATATATTTTTAATCTAATTACTTCGTTAGCATACTTCTTATCTATCAATAGAATAATGAGTAATGATAATCTACTGGTTAAACTTAAGTATTAGGCATCACTATAATCACAGATAGTGTTTTCCACATTCCATATTGGGTAGTACTACTATTTTTTCAAGGTAGCTCCAACTCTAATTTCGGTCGAAAATCAAAAAATGAAAAAAACAGTCACTATCACAATTATTGCTATACTATACATATTCAGTTGTAAAGGGCAAAAAACCGACTCTGATGGAGTTGGGCTTATACAAATATTTGAGTCATACAATGATCAGATTCAAGAAATTGAAAAAGAGCTTTCAGATTCTTTGGTTGAATTTGAAACTGATTTGCAGAAAAGTAACGACAATATCAAAAAAGCCTCGAGTAATAATCAAAGAATCAAATATCTGACGGAACAGGTAGCTCTAATTACTGAACAGAATGAAACAAAAAAAGAGTTGGAAATAAAGCGTGAAAAAAAACGATTTGAGGCTGGAGGACAAGCTATTTCGGCAATGGAGAACGGAGTAGCTATAATTAATTTCACTCAAAATTTACTGGATTTAGAACAGACGATAGGGTTATCAACTAATTTATGGTCTGACACTTCTTTGTCAAACGTTTATAACAAAATAGAAGATTGGGGGGAAGTCGTAGGTGCGGCTATAGCAGGGATATCTATACTTAGCCAGAATGATGAAGTAAAAGGAATTGAAGGTAGTGTAGTTGGAGTAGGAGTGATAGCTGTGTCTCAAGCCATTGGAAATCTCTTTGGTATGAATGAAAAGAAGATTAGGAAAAAACTTGAGTTAATCGACCTATCAAAAAGAGCTTTTGATGATTTAACAATAAGGAATAGTAGCCTAATAGCTTTCCTTGAAAAGAATGCAGATTTTGTAACTCGTCTAAGTTCGTTTAAACTTGAATATTCAAATACCTCTTCGAAAATGACTAATAATGAGAAGCTTGCTGTGTTAATGGGATACCTTGATGAATATAACTACGTTCTGAAACAAATTCCAATTTTCTTAGATGACATCATATCGGTAGGCAATGGATATATCAATAATAAAAAATTATACAAGGAGCTTCCTATGAAGGATATCTTTTCAAATATTAATAAAAAGGCTGAATTTGTAAAAAAAGAATACAATCAAAAGGTAAAGCCTTTATTAGATATTTCCCCAAAGATTAAAAAAGATTTATTCGCATTTAGTTAAACCAATTTAATAACAAAAAAAATGAAAATTCAATTTAAAAATAGTGTCTCAATGAAGTATTTTAGTCTCAGTTGTATAGTTGTTTTATGTTCAACTATGTTTTTCTCATGTAATACACATGCTGATGAATCAAGATCTAGTCAAAAAGAGATGAATGAGAATGAAGTGTTTGAGGCTTTTCTTAAACTGAACATAGATGATCTTGACAGTAACCAAGTATCTCGATTTATGGATCATATGGATAAGTCGAGTACTCTTGGTGCATATACAATCTTTAATAGCAGTGAACAAGTTGTATCTGATACCCTAGGTATTCTTACGATTTTTAATAAAGATGAACAATCATTTAAACGACGTCCAACGCAAAAAATTGAATGTGAAGTGGCTTGCCCAAGTATAACTAGAGCGTACGACCGAGGTAGTATTAAGGGGTTTAAAGATGGTAATGTGGTACCACTTAAATATTGGACAATCGATAGAGATGGATTAAATAAAGTCCTGCATAGTAAAAAAGGATGGTTTAGCAGATATCCTGGTATTGTCGTGTATCCAGCTCTAAAAGATACAGTTTATCAAGGAGTTAAATATTCGTATCACACATTAGTATTTGGTCCATTTGAGTATATTGGTAATAATGAAAAAAAGTATAAATTAGTAAATGACAAAGAGTTTTATGACTTTGTAGATCCATGTCCAAGTTTCTGCTCTGAAGAAGGTGATTCTTATTATAGATCCCTTACGGATAGTTGTAGTACAGATCCCTGCAATATCAAATAATGAGATATGGGCTTTAAAGATATATATATTGTAATACTGTTTCTATGTTCGCTGATCTCTCTGTTCGTCTCATATAGATCAGGCAAGTCGTATAGAATAATATCTGCGATTATTTTAATCACATTTATTACAGAATTAATAACCCGAAAGCCTTTTTTTAATCTTAATACTACAATTTATGCTGTTTACTCGGTACTCTACACGGTTTTCATTCTGAGATTTATTAAATACTCTTTACCGAGTGAAAAATTCCGCTTAGTACTTAAGTATTCATTGATCTTTATTCTTGCTTTTGGGTTGTTTTATCTCTTCTATTTTGAATTAGAGTCTGCTATTCCAATTGGGTTTATTATGATTGGAGACCCTCTTATTATTGGAGCGTCAATACTATATCTATTTGACTTGTTAAAAAGTAATGAAACAAAAAAACTATACAGAGTAAACTCTTTTTTGATCATTGCTATCGTCCTTTTCTACTTTAGTTTGAGGTTTCCCTACTTAGCGTTCTTAAATGGTTTTGCGAGAAATTTAAAAGATATGGATTCAATAATTCCAAAGATTTTTAATTGGGCTACATTGCTTTTTTACATGGTTTTAACTGTTATATTGGTGATGGAAAACAGAACATCGTACAGTAATGAATCTTGACTTTTTAACCTTGGAATTGGCACTCTTTGCTGCTACTCTTGTATTCGCAATACTGGCAAGTTCCATTGTTGTATTTGTCTTTTTTTATAAAAAAAAGCAAAAGAGTCATAAGCTTGAAAAAAGCCTTATCAAGAAAGGTTTTGAATCTCAAATACTCCAAACAAAACTGGAAATAACTGAGCAAAATTTAATTCACTTATCTCAAGAAATACATGATAATCTTGGTCAAAAAATATCCTTTGTTATTAAGAATGGTAGTCGTTTACTTGGCGAAGATCATTTCTTAATTAGAGATGTACATTCAATTTTAAATGAACTTCGAAATTTAAGTAGGACAATGAATGGAGATTTTATCAATCGAATGGGATTGGATCTTGCAATTGAACAAGATTGCAAAAGGTTGAAATTGGCAACAGAGTTTCAATGTGAATATAAGTCTACAGATGAATATTTAGGATTAAATGACAATCAGGAAATAATATTATATAGATGCTTTCAGGAACTCATGAATAACTCTATCAAGCATAGCAAAGGCTCGATGATCAATGTAAGTTTATTAAAGGAACAATCCGGAATTGTGCTCAAAGTAAAGGATAATGGGGTTGGATTCGTTGAGAAAAGCCAAAGTCAATTAGGGCTAGGTTTATTAAATTTGAGGAATAGGGTTAAACTTCTAAGTGGAGAGCTAGAGATAAATGAGGGAAATACATCAGGCTCTAAGACAAAGATCTTCATACCGCTTAATAATGTTCAACATGATTAAATTAGGACTTGTAGACGACCATTCTTTGATTCGATCAGCTTTTAAAACGATGCTCGATGCTCGAGGCTTTCAGGTTGTCTTGGAGATGGGCAGTAGTCAAGAATTCATGAAACATAAGGAAGTTAAAAGCCTGGATGTAGTTTTGGTAGATATCAATATGCCAGGAACCAACGGAATAGAGTTATCTAATTGGATCAGAGAAAATCATGTGTCGGTTAAAGTAATTGCAGTATCTGCTCTTACAGACGAGTTTAATGTGATAAAGATGCTTAAGTCTGGAGCTCGAGCTTATATCCCAAAAAGCTCAAGTGATAGAGAACTTATTGATTCTATTCATAGTGTTTTTAAACATGGATATTATTATTCAGATTTGGTTTCTGGAACACTCATAAAAACGCTTAATGATAATGATCTGGAATACGAGACTCAGATAGCTTTGCAGTTGACTAGCAAGGAAATTACCTTTCTAAGGTATTTATGTAATGAAATGACTAATAAACAAATTGCGAATTCCATGTTTGTTAGCGCTCGAACAGTAGAAACATGGAGACAAAAATTATGCGAGAAAATTAATGTCAAAGGAGGTATTGGCCTTGCTCAATTTGCAATAAGAAATAATATTATTTGATATTCACCTTCTAAAATTCATTCATGTATGCTCGCTAAGCATCTATATAGGCGACTCTGTTTTTCTCTTTAAATTCTGATCTTTATAATGACAACCGCGAGTTATTGATATGAATCACAAGAATCTATGTAAACTGTTGCCGACCGAGAAGAGTTCGAACCTTATTATAGATTTGCAACTAAAAATCTCAAGCCAAGAATAAGACACACTCAATAATCTTGATTTTCTTCGTATTATTTTTCTGGATATACATCCAACGCAGTATAGATGGTTTTTCTGCCCTTTATACCTCCTAACTTTACGCCATGTTTTCTTGAAATTCTGATTCGAGGAATTGGTCGGACTTCTAGATTATCAAGAAGGTAGCGAAAAGTGACTGACATATTCTAAATATCTGTGTTAACAGTTTCTCTAAGAAAACGGCTTCCACTATCCATTGACTTTTATGACTAATAGCAAGTTCCTCCAAACACTGCCAAGAATTGGGTTAAGTCTGAAGTGGTAACTACTCCATCCCCAGTGAAATCACCCAAACAATTATCTAAATTGTCGAACTCGCAAAGGTTATTATCCAGCATAGCATGCGGGTCATAATTGATAGCGCTTAAGTATGTGCAGCCATAAATGGGAGGAACGAGGCTGTTTGGTGGTGGTGGATCTATGGAGGCGTCTCCTACATTATTACGAAATGTAATTGCCAGGTATTGTACCCCATCAAAGATTCCAGTACGGCTAGTTTCTTCTACTCCCTGAGATCTCAGAACTAGAGCTTGGGCAAAGGTTATCGGTACATTTTTTTGAAAATAGGTAATTGCCAATTTTAACGCGGGTATAATATCAATATTGGGACGAGATAAGATGAATGCTTGAGATGTCAATGTCTCATGGATACCATCTTGGGAAAATGCTTGCGTAGAGCCTTGTGCATGTCTTGTTTGAAAAGCCTCTAGTTCACTTTGAATGTTGGATTCATCCGGAAGTTTTATCGTCTGATAGAAGGCATAGGTTATTGTTCCGGTATCTCCAAGTTGCGAAACTTCAGGAAGAAAGGAACTAAAGTCAAAATGCATTAAATCGCTTCTCCCAATTGTTTCTTGTTCAATGCTCAGATCTGATGAAGTGAGATAGCAAAATCGATTTTTTATTTCACCGTGTAATACACCAAAAATTACCGTGGTGTTTACCAATGATTCTGTCAAGTTGTTTGTTACAACTCCCCTAAGAGAATCTGTTGTAATGAAGTCATATTCTCCTATTTGGGAAATCGTATCCTTAGGGTATTCTAAGGTACGACTTATAAGTCTATTTACTATGTTTATACAAGTTCCTGACGAGTCAAAATTCAATGAATCAATCACAATTAAATCTTGGGCTGCATAGTCTGGAGATTGACTGAATGCATTAAGCATTATGGCATTCAGAATTACAAAAAACAATAATTTTGTGGCTTCCATGACGTTAGAAATTTCTATCAGTGCGATTAAATAGAAATACTTGATCCTGAAGAACGCTATTCAAATATAGGGTTTATTAGCTAAAGGCTAATAGAAGTGTTTAAGAGAAAGGGAACAATGACAGAGGTGATATTGATCTTGACTTCTATTTTTTCATAAGCCTTTTGATTTCATCTTCGTCAGCTATAAGATATCTAAGTATATGCATAGCACTTCTCTCACCAGTTGCAAGTCTCTCTTCAAATTCTTCTCGCAATCCGCTAATTCTTAGCTTATCTTCTATACTTTTATCTTTAAGCTGAGGCCATTTTGCCTTTATTATTTTATGAAAATACTTTTCTTTCATAGACCTTAAGAAATAATTACAAGCATCAGCTTCGTTGTCATAAAGTTGGATCAAGTTCTTCTCACCTCTTTCAGTGAAATAAATCTCATATTCAACGCTGTATTTTCCTCTCCTAATTGCCATAGCAAGTTTATCTGAATCGTTGGTTTGTTCTCCAATACCATGTAGATAGTAACTCATAGGATCAATTCCGAGCTTATTCAATTCCATTTGAAGTTCATGGATATTCATTAAAGGGTATTACTAGGAGTTAGAATTTGGTTGAATCTAATTATTCTTTCACAATCTGTTTACTCGATAACAACTCATTTCCATTATAAAGACTCAAGAAATATGTTCCAGAAGTCTGATCTTGAAGATCAAAAATATACGTAGTATTATCTCTATAAATAGGAACAGATTCGACCAACCTTCCTTGAACATCCCTTAAAGTTAAAGTCGTAGATACAATGTTGCTAGGTAACTGAGGGATAAAAACATTCAAAAAACTAGAAGCTGGATTAGGTCCAACAAGAAAGTCAAATTTCGATTCTATATCTTCCTCTTCAACATTTACAATAGTGTCACACCCTTCAACTAAACAGCCCATATCATCAACTTTTAACACCCAAGCATTTTTACCAATTATCTCGCCAGATCGTGTTCCAGATGCTATATAGCCTCCTCCATTGGGTATTTCTACAATGTCACCAAGATAATTTTCTTGTAAGTCTTGGCCAACATATGAGTAGGTACGTTGCCAAATTGCTTCACCATCATTTGTAACTTTTAATATCACACCGTATCGATCTCCGATGACAAACTCTTCGTCAATATAACCACTACCGCAGGCAATTATCGTTCCGTCTAGATTTTCCTTAGCCTGAAACAAAAGATTATAATCAAAGCCATAATCATATTCCATTTCCCAGATCGTATTTAAGTTTTCATCAATCTTTGATACAAAATATTTGGATCCTAATTCAGATACTGGAGCGGATCCGCTTAAAACGAAATTACCATCTGAGAGATTATTTATAGAAATTCTTCCTGCGTTGCAAGCCTCCGAACAAAATGTTTTATGAGATACGTATTCTCCATTACTATTAAAAAGTGTGATTACTGGGACGCTTATCGACTCAAAAGAATCATAGTCTTGAGCTACACCACCAACTATGTATCCTCCATTGCTTGTAAGAGAAACGGTCCAAGCTGTCTCATCTGGATACACAGAATTATTGTGTATTGTTTGCCATTCTTCATTTCCATCCAAATCAAATTTCACAAGGAGTATCTTAAAATCACCTTGACCAAATTCATCATCGTGATAAAAGCCAACAAGCACAACTCCACCATCTGGAGTAAATCTTGTCTGACTTAGACTATAGTGATTAATAGAGTCTCCGATAATTCTGGTATATAACGTATCAAAGTGTTGATCTAATAAAACCAGTTGACCTAAATTTATAGGATGTAATCCATCATCACTTGACTTCTCTAAATGTCGTCCAAAAGCATATTTTGAACTATTAGGAGAAACATCCATGCAATTTGGATTTGTAAAAGAATATTGAAACAGTTCATCTTCATCTCCAATACATTTAGACCATATAATAGATCCGTCCAAGCTAATATTAGAAATACAAGAACTATAGCCAGCATCAGAGTTAAATTGATCATAAAGAATATAGATGCTGTCATTGATGAATTCTACGTTGGTTGCGTCTTCATCCCATCCTAGATCAAAAACGCCGTAGTCGTTGCTAAAAGTTTGAGAGAAAGCGTGAACAGCCCACATTGCCCCAAGGAAAAGAAATAATTGCTTCATTTGTCTGGTTAAAAAAATAAATCTTTCATTTTACACTTTTGTTGCTCTACCATTAATGAGCTCTTTTATATTTGAAGATTTGTGTATTTCTTCAATCCAATTTTCAACAGCCTCCCTCCCAGAAAGCTGATTCACGCGATTTATTAAAAGCTCTTTTAACTCATAAAAAGACATTTGTTTAGTAGTTTTCTCAAATATTAGTTTGCCATGTTTTGAAGTGAAAAAACGAATCAATCCATTTCTTTTTAGCTGATTTTTTTTGATCAATTTATAAATGAAGCCGTCGCAATCAACAAAATCATGGTTTAATAAATATGATTGGAAAAAGAGTTCATCTTGTGAATAATAAATATCATCGTATCTAAACATTTCTTGAATTACATTGTTGTCCCATTTAGATAGGCTTATATTGAGTATCGGATATTTAATCATAATTGCTTAGTAAAGACCGTCATACATCTCATAAGTACCAACACTTTCATCAATCATATCTCCAATACCTTTGGCCTGACCGCTAATTAAGTAATTAACTCCCATTGTACCAAAATCTGCGATAAACCATATTCCAGCAACAATAGCTCCAACTCCAGTTGTTGAGGCACCAAGCATGGCTGCGTTAATAGCATGAGATGGTTTAAGCTCTCCAGAAGCAGCTATATCTAAAATAAGTAATGCTCCTCCAGCTTTGGTTAACTTATCAGCAATTTTTCTAGCTCCGGCCACAGATTTAATTTGATTAACCCTATGATGTCTTGCACCTGGATTATTCCATTTTGAAGTTTGCCATACCCATGATGTTCCTCTTGTTTTTGTTTTATGCCAAAGCTCATTCCACTTGTGATAGTTTCCTTTTGCAACCATATAAGTTGAAACAGCACCCACAGCAGTGTTTACTCCAACCATACTATATTGAATAATATCTTGGATTGAAGAATTTTCAAAGTCAAATTCTGAAAAATCAAAACCAACTTGGCCTAATTCATATCTAGCAAGTGCTTTGGCCTCATTTTCAAGGAAACTTGCATTTAGTGTTTTTGTCTCATTGATGAACCCATCACTAGTGATGTAATTTGTAAACCCAATTGTTCCCATCTCCAAATAGTGTCCAAAAGTTGCCTTGGAATCCGCAGTATTAATCCATGAAGATGAGCCATCTTTATTAATAAATTGAATCCCATCCAAGCGATCATCTGTTGTATTACCGTCATTAGTCTTGTCTCTAAACCAGGCTGTTATGCTTGAAAAACCTTGATGAAGAAGTTGATCTGCCAGATTACCATAACCATGCGCAGTAAGTAACAGCCAGTGATTGGAATTCCACCCAGTTTCATTGTCTGGGTTGTTCACATTTTTATCATAACAGCCTTCGGTACAATTGGCATCAACATCATTTCCCCCATCTGGGTCGATAAACGAAATAGGGTTATTCCTCATCGCCAAATATGGGCTTGCATGTTGTCTGTATGGGTCTGCACTCATCCAACGTCCAATCTGACTGTCGTACTGCCTTAGGTCAAAGTTGACCAAGCCAACTTCTTTGTCCATCTCCTGTCCTTGAAATCCTGTTGAATACTCTTGGAGTGAAGCTGCCTCTGAAGAAAAGCTTCTGCCTTTTAAAGAAGAACCAAAAGGATAATAATCTTCATAGCTAATAGGTTGTATTAGTCCTGATGCGTCTAACTCATCTGCAATAATCATCCGAACATTCCCAAGGTGATCGGTGATGTGATACCTGTTACCTTCCACCACATCGTCATATGAACCAATAGAGTTTGAACCATAAATCATATAGTTATCTCCATCTTCAGAAGGGGTTGTTTGAGTTAAGTCAACTTCCACTTGTCGTATGACTGTTCCTTTTGCATCTCTGATATAGGTTATCTTTCTGATAGCATCACCATTCGTATCATAACTGAATTTATTTACCTTCAATCCATTCTCATCATAGGTAAACTCGATTACTTTAGAAGTCAATGCTATATCTCTATATATCGCAGAGACTAAATCATTTCCGTTGTATTTAAAATAGATATCCTTGATCTTATCATGGGTCAGTTTTCCAGCCTTATCGTAAATGTAATTCCCTGAAGATTGAGTCGAAAAATCATCCAGATAAGCATTGGTATCACTTTCACCATCACTTACATAGTCAAGTTGATTAGATTTATCTCCATAATCATCGTCTTTATATGTATAGGATAAGACATCCATTTCTAAGGATTGAGACTCAATCCCAAGCCTTGTTAATGTTTCGATATTTCCATTTAAATCATAAGTCAGATTCTCTACCTTGTAATCCGGCAATCGGTTCCATTCTGGCGATTTAAACCGATCAGCATTTCCATTAGTGTTCTGAGTACCATCAGTAGTAATTGTTCCAAATGTCGCAGTTGTCAATTGTCCAATTTTGTCGTATTTGTATTTATACATCAATTGGTCAGCACCAAACGGAAGATCAGCAATGTCATTTGGAAGGACTGTATTATTGGTTTTCCATCGAACTGACTTAATGGTATTGTCGTAATCATTATTGATGGCCTCGGTTGAATTGGAAGCTAAAGTCACGTGACTCTGAATACCAGTATTTTTTCTTCGGTAATCATTCTCATAGTAATCAAGTGTTAATCCAAAAGCATCTTCGGTGAAAAGGTGGTTACTGCTTCCTACTTGTCCATCTTTCCCTGGGTCACGTGAAGTTATTGGGTTATTGATGCTTTTCAAGTTACCATTGATCATGTAGACATAATCTATTCCTTGAAGATTATCTCCCAGTTCATTTCTAGTCAATTGACCTGTTTGGTCATAGCTATACGTAGCATTCTGAGTCGCATTTTCTTTACCAGGTTCTCGACCTGTTAAGACTTTTTCTAAACGCTTGGAAGTATCATACTCGTAATAATGGAAGAATGATTCACTAGCAGCCTGTGGTTCATACGCAGTTGAAACTAGTTTTCCTGCTTGATCATAATAGTATTCCATATAATGGTAGGAATCATCTTCAGCGATATGTCTTAATGTCCAATCAATTTGACCTGACCACGTATAGCTATACCACATGGTTGTGTTGTCATTGTGAACTTTTGACACTTTCCCAATCAAATTTTTCTGTACCAACTCTCCATATTCTGATACATTTAAAAGAGCATCAGATCGATCGTATTGATATAGTACTACTTCTATTTTTCCTAGTGCAGGTAAATCAGTATCCAAATAATCCTGACTTGAAGTCATTGTTGGAGGGACGATTTCTGTACCATTACCAAACTCAAACATCACACCTCCGTTTTGGATATGTTCCATAATCCCTGTCTCAGCAATTCTTCCTATCTCATCATAAACGACATATGAGAACCTGTTTCCAGTTTTTTGTTGCTCTGTTTGAGAGAAACGAGCTCTTCTTTTTGAATCGTATTGAAAACGGGTATACCCCATATCTCGTTCATGAATCTTCACAATTTGATTCAATCCATTGTATTCGATTTTCTTTGAAACGAAACGAGGAAGAGGAGTTTCTTCAAGCGGCTCTGGCACAGGTTCTGTGATTGGAAATGGAGTGACTAACTCCTGAGGAATGATTTCATACTCATGATAAATACGAGTACTGATATCAATTAAATTCCCAAACGAATGATCATAATGAGCTAAATCAATGATCCTGAAATCATCTTCATTTGCTCCCTTGGCTCTAATATCTCTTAACTTAAGAGTTAAAGTAGATCCACTCACTAGAGTCTCATCTTCCAAATGAAATTCTGCCCAATCACGTTTCCATGTAAAACGACAATCGCAGGTTCTCAATAAACGGGGCTCTAATACCTTTGTATCTATCAATTGATTGTCGACTAATATGTCCACTGTCAATCTGAACTCCAATGAGTTCGCAGGAGTATTGCACACATAAGGACTATGACAACTGCCTCCAATATCCACTCCAGTTTCATCACAATCCTGAATCCCATTAAAGCAGTGTCCGTCATCACATGGACTACCGTTTCCTCCAGGAATGAATTGTTGGATTTCAAAACCATCAACATTGTGATTTCCGGTCGGTGTTTGGTTGTGTCCAAATGTTTGCTGCTCAGGAATGATTGAATGTGCTGTAATTGGATTAATTTCAAACTCTCCTGTTGGTGTTATCTCAACATATCCACAGTCATTTTCTACCCAGGTCTCTCCATATATTTCAGTATTGTCATCAATAACTGTTTGATCAGTTAAATCAGAGATGTCAAAATACTCTCCTAACGCAGTAAAGTTCACTGTCAAACTTTGATCGATAAATTCTTGATCTGGTGCTCCAATCGTCACCTCCTGCAAAGTAATTCCTGTGGGGAAGGTATTCGATGCTGCATCATAAATACTATAGGTAGCATTATTATCTTGAAGAATAAAGTCTCTTTGTACCAGATCAAGCACTTCATCTTCAGTCATATCATCCAATAAAAGTCTTTCTTCTGCAATGACAAATTCGTCGTTGTTAACTGCATTCGGATCGTAAACTTCAGTTAGCCTTCCTTGATCATCATAGCGATTGATAGTCCATCTTGAATATTGAAGTACCATCGCCACTCGAATACGAGGATAATTGTCAATAGAAGCATCAGGAATCTCCTGAAGACTGAGTTTGAAAACAGTTTCTGTTGAAGCGTAGTCATTCGCAAAAACAATCTCTTTGTCTCCATTTGATGTTGTACTTACAACAAAATCACAACTAGCACAGCCTTCATCCCCCTTAAGTAAGATTTTCTCATTTTGAAGGTCTTTAAGTATAACATTGAAATTATCGAATTCATCTTCATATCGATAAACATTTAACCGAATCGAAGTCGCCTGAGATGGTTTATGTAGATTAACAAAATCACCTTGTTTGCCACTTAATTTTGCATGAAATACCGTTGGTGTATTATCTACATTCTCTTCACCAGAAAGGCAACTCGCTATAACTCTCCCTTCAGAAGAAATATAAGTCACACTACTTACTCCTGATACCTGATCTAAGGTTACTTCTTTGTACGTCTTAGGGCCACTCATTCCCATTACATAGCTTAATTCTCCTTTTGAAGGAACTTTGAATGTTCTTACGCTTCGTTGCTTGCCTAAACGAAAATTCTCTCCAACACCAGTATACCCAACTACTTCATCGGCATGATCTTCTGAATAGATAACACGTGAAAAAGGAAGTTCATCTGCTGGAACATAGCCGTTTTCATTGTTATTATCACTGTAGTACCAACCGAGGCTTCCTTTTTGTGTATCCAAAACCGATTTAGGATTAAATTTTCCTCCTGAAGCAACATCATTTACTGAATTGTTGTCAAAATCTTCATAAGAGTATGGATCACCTTGCTGGTTGGAGATAAAGTATTCATCATAACAAAGTGCATCATTATAGCTGGGAGCTGCTAAAGTTGAAAGCGCTGGTCTTCCAAACTCATCATATAGTGTCTCTTGAACCAACACCTCAGGTCCAGCAACCCACCTACTTTGACCTTGAATTACCTGTCCTTTTGAATTCATATATGATTTGGAATTTTCAAGAATAGATCCTCCAAAATCATACGATTTCACGCTGCTGTAATTCATTTTCTCTGGGCAAACCACTGAATTTTGAGGGCCTTGGCCAGTTGTTGCTTTTACAATATCTGGTCGATTGAATCTGATAAGAGGAGAAAGAATGTCAACTGCTGCCCCAATATTAAAGTTTCCACCCAATGGTCCCGCAATGACATATGATTTGCCTTTAAACTCAAGAACAATGTCAAAAATATGACTCCCTCGATCAACTTTGCTTAGTACCAATTTGTCAGTTGACTTAACCTCTGTTGATTTTGACATTACCGCAAACAAAGGTTCGAGTGTCGTATCATTAAAACTTTCACTTATATAAATCTGACGATTTCGTATTTCTACTCCTCTGTGGAATCTGTTGGAAATATCACCCTCATCAATATTGACTAGAGCAAAACCAAACTCACCAACTCCACCAGTCATTTCCATTGAAAATTTACCTGAGCTGTTTGTTTCGATAGACTCTAAAGACTGGATAAACGCTGGGTCTTCCTCAGCACCTTGTTTGGTATACGTTCCACCATCGGAAGTAATAAATCCTTGAACAACACCAAAATCTGTTGGTCTGTATAGATCAATAGTAAACGAAAATACTTCTTGATCTTGATCTGTGATGGTTAGCCCATATGAACCAGAAGCAAGGTCACTTTGAGTCGCACTTGAACTTCCATCGTCCCAAAGAACTATATATGGCTTTGTTCCTCCTTTAGGATTAATTGTAATTGATCCATTGTCTTCAAATTCACTTGCATTAGTTACAATGAGATTATCTTGAATGCTTACGGGGCGCTTGAAGCTAGAATATGCTTGAGAGATTGTACTTCCAGTGAGGTTAATTCCAGCAGCTAAATAGAGTTTTGTAGTAAATTTAGTGGTAGAAGCATAAACTCTACTTCCATTTTTATAGATCATAGGGTATCCTTTACTGACAACTACCTCTAACAGGTCTTTGTTTGTCAACGTTCCATAGGAGCCTACGATTTTACCGAGCTTTAATACATAGATTTTTCCCTGATTGATATATACAGAAAAAGCCAATCGCTTATAATCTCTGTTTTGATTGTTAGGGTCCAATCCTATCAAAGTTCCAC
Organism: Flavobacteriales bacterium; assembly: GCA_965224545.1. Lineage (GTDB taxonomy): Bacteria > Bacteroidota > Bacteroidia > Flavobacteriales_D > Sanyastnellaceae > ASP10-05a. The sequence continues at coordinate 1,765,314 of CBDCZM010000002.1, forward strand.
TTGAAGGGTCTTGTACCTTTAGACTTATTTTTCCAGACTTTCCTGCAAGGAGGTACTCATTACTATAAACAACACCAGCGCTCAATCCGTTTGCACCAATCTTGGTTAAGGTGTTTGTTGTATAATCATGAGTATAAACATCATCATCATTCCATTGAACATACTGAACTGTTTGTCCAAATGAAATTGAAGCAAAGGTGATAAATGTGAGTATCGCTATAAATTTCGAATAGTGCATTTCTAGTAGTTTAATGTGTGAATGTTGGAAAACGTGTTGTCGGTGTACTTTAATTGAAGTGTGCCTGTATAGTGTGGCAAATAATCAATCTCTTCTAAAGGAAGGAATAACGAAAATGCTTCTCTTTGATACAAAGTATTTTCTTGATTGATTTCACTGAAGTGAACTGTTTTATCAATAAGAAGACTTCCATCTTCAGTATGAATTTTTATTAAAACCTCAGAAAAATTGAGAGTGTCAGCGATAGAGAAATTCACTCCAATCATAGCGGAAGTAACATCATCAAAAGCCGAATCAATAGCATCAATGTCATCCAGGTCAAGGCTATCAATAGATAGTTCTTGCATTGGCTCAACAAAAATTGCTGGTGCTGATTGAAGGGTATCTACCTGAGAAAAACAACCCAATGAGATACATATAAATAAAAGGGCAAGTGTATTTTTTAGCATAATCATAAGTTTTTATTCTTCAAGGTTTCTTTTGTATCCCACTTCAACATCTTTGATTTTTCGCAAACCATAGGGAGTTTCAACGGCAGTTCTGTAATTTAAAAATGTGTCGTCGTAATAGAATTTGGTAAACATGTTGTCATTACCAAGCTGGTATTCAACATTTCCGTTGAGATCATAAAGAACTGCTTGAACTGTAGAAAGAAGAGGTTGTACTCGTAAATCATCTATATAGGCAGGTGTTTGTGCGGTGTTTTCACAATAGACAACCAAACCATCTTCACTGGCTAGTTTCTGATATCCTTCAGGAATTTCAATTAACAGCTCAATTTTGGTCCAATTACCACAGGTAATGTTTGAATCGTCTAAAATGTCTTTTGAAACAGTCACTGATTCGGAACCTGAAAGCATCGCTTTCAGAGATACTAACTGAGCATTTTTATTCACCCAGACGCTGGCTCTGTAAGTCTTCCCAGGGACAACTCCATGAGCTACATCAATGTTTCCATTGTTAGAGATAAATGAGGACATATAAAATGATGGACCGTTTATTTCCAAGCCTGAGCTGGTAGTTACTTTCGCAAAACTTTTACCTGTATGAGCAGAAATTACAGTACCTGTTTGATCAGTCTCCTGATCTAAATTATGAACTTGATAAGCAACTCCTTTTACATCTCCTTCAAAAAGTGGGTTCGAAGTTCCTTGAGAGCGACTGTTGATTGCCTCAAAACCACAGTGGGTAAATTCAAAATAGTTGGCATTGCTTGCTGAAGCTAATGGAGTTGTTTCAGCTCCATTGAGCTTTGAGGATGAATAATAGCCATCTACATCGGTTTGTTCCAGTACTTTTCCTTGTTCATCAAGTAAAGTAATGTGATGGGAAGTCATGGAGTTATGATCAGTAACTGTTCCGTCATAAAGAAGTTCTCCTGTTTTGGCATGATATTCAACTGTAGCTAGTGCACACTCTGCTCCTGAATCACTATAATTTAAAACTAGATTTGAATCGTCCCAAGAAGTTGTAGAGCCAGAAACCAATTCTCCATGAGGGAGATACTTAATCTTTTTACTCGTCAGGTGAGTCATGTTCTTGTTATCCATGTCTAGTGACTTAGGACCTAAGTCCGGATTTTCTTCAAAAGCATATTCTATTTTGGTATTAAAATTATCTCCTAACGAAAATTCGAACTTGGATACCTCAGCTTGACCGTTGATATTATTGTGACTATGAATATCAACCTCCACATTTTCTCTACCATAATTCCAGGAGGACGTTTTTAATAATTTAGGGTATCTCTTTTTGTTGTGGTATGCTGTTCTTTCATAATGAGTTCCACCTTCTGCTATTGATCGAGATACATTTTTGTAAAAAATTTCATTAACGCTTCTTGTTGAATTATGCAGTCCTGAGGGTTCTTCATATTCAAAAGTTTTCTTGGAGAGTAAGCTTCCTGAAGAACTTTTTACTATGTGATTAATCGGCAGCCCAGAAAAACCAAATAACTTTTGGTTGATACAGTAGCTATAACTTGTGCGATCCGGAGTTGACCCTCCTGTATTCGAGGTATTTACAAATGAATTTATAAATTGAATATCTGTATGATTGTGAAAATTAAATTCTAATTGAACTTTCTCATTACCAGCATCTCCAACTAATGAAACCTCAGTTTTAGAATACCCTACGCTAGAAGGTAGTGCTTGAGAATCACGTAAATCCTCATAAGCCTTGATGTATGTATTTGTAATAGCGTAACGCTGGGGCTCAGAAGCAACTATTCCATCAGTATATGTAAATATAGCCTCGTGATTTTCTCCCGTTTCTCCATCTGCTAGTTGGATTTCTTTCGTTCTAATTCCTCCACCATACGCTTTTTTCAAGAAAACTCTGAAATATCCATATAAATTATCTGTGGCATTGACAGTTGTCGAATACGGATCACAAAAAACTCTGTCTGGTCCTGATGGAAGATCAACGCTGGTATTTAAAAAGCTTAATCCAACATTGTGACTGGAAGTGTTTATCGATTCAGTGAAATTAAAATCACCATCAAGCTTTTTTTGGATCCAAACTGGAACAGAAGAATCAAAATCACATTCTACTGTATATTTCCAATCTGCCCTGATTAAATCATCTTCCTGAAAATGCAATAAAGCATCTGGGTCATATAATTCTATATCCCTCCAGTCATCAACAGATTTGATTCTATATACTCTTTGTAAACCATCATCTGGATATGCTGCCTCAGGATCAGTTGCATTTTTCGAATATTGATCTGATTCATATACAAAATCTACTTCAGACCCAAGAGGATAAGTTACTTTCTTCAATGACCACGCATGAACTTTTTCTGCTGAATTAGATGTTGGAAAGTTTCCTTTTGAAGTCGAGTTAAAGTCCGATTTGTATAAGCCGAACATGTCTTTCTTCTGATGATCGAAATCTAATGGATCACCAGCAATCTCATCATAATAATCAAAAAGAAATGAGGGGTGAATTGCACTGTTATTTCTTCCAATTACTTTGATTTCTTTTAAGGTCAACTTACCGCTGTTATTATAATCTGTCGAAGAAGAGGGTGAATAACCTATCAACTTCTCAATATTATCTAACTCAAATGATCCAATTGGTTCAAAGTCTTCATTGGTAATAGTATAAGCACTATTAAAATTGGAGTAGTTCTTCTTTGATAATGAATAGTCATGTACCAGCGCAATTTCTGTTTTTGTCACCCCTTGAATAAAATCGAGGTTATCATTATATGCTCCTGTATGGAGAATGGAACTCGAGTTGATACTTGTATCAACAGTACCCGATGGAAAGTCAGAAACATCAAATCCAACATTTTGATTTGGGAAAAGTTCTGACTCAGTATACGCATTTGATACTTTTAGAATTTTATCAATTTTTAAAGATGGAGTATAAGTTGTTCCATCTATTCTACTTCTATTATCTAGTCTCAGGTCTTTTATAAAATATAGGGTTTCCTTGCTCGTGGCTATTGATCGTATGTAATAGGCTTCAGCTGTAGAGTACATCGCTGAATTGAGGTGCTTTACTTTATCTCCTCCCAACCAGTGTGGTAAAAGATGACCTTTAATTTTGTTAAAACCTTCTGATTGGGAATGTCCATAATATGGAAAACGTTGCTGAAAATCAGAAGTAAGCTTGTCATATCTAAATCCAATAGAATACCCTTTGTCACTGGTATCAATAAGGTTATTCCCATTTGAATCACTATAGTTCTGTCCAGTAATTGCTGTTAGCTTCCACGAAGAAGCATACATCTGCTGTTGTTCCAAATAATGATCCATTTGATAATTATCTAGTACCGGAACGGGATCTAATTGCACAACGGGCATATTGTACAGGTCATCTGACTTAATCGAATAACTCACCATATCCTTTACATAAACGGGTAAAGAAAAGTGGTAAATCAGACCACCATCAGCGTACACTTGAAAAGCACCAATTCCTTCCGGATCACAAACAGTGTTGATATTTCTATCCGAAGGATTTATTTCAGAACAATCAATGAAGTTGGTTATTGGAATAGAACCAAAATAATGATCATGAATTTCCTGATTAGTGAAATACACAACTCTAGTTGTAGTAAGTGGAACTCCTTCATCAGAGACACCTCCGTAGTGTTTGCAACCGTCTAAATCCTGAGGTGATGCTAAATGTACCTGACTATTTCCATTATGATAGTTTAGTGAAGAAGCATAGGAAGCCACTTCACAATGATTTTCATCATACTCTGGCCAATCGAGAAGTCTATTGTATTGAGGAGCATAGATAGACTCAAAGTAATCTCCTGAGTATCTGAAGGTAGGTCTTTGAGTAAAAGCCTTGTTATGAACAACAGATGAGTTAGGAGTAGAATTCGTCCAGCCACTTCTAACATGGCTATTGATGTTGGCATATTCAAAGAATTCTAACTCCATTGCACCTTGAAATCCTGGAGCATTGATAGAATAATTGTCATAGTTCGGTGCTTCAAAAATAGCACCATCACTATTTCTTCCGCTTACCATAATATCCATTCTTCTATCCGTGAAAGGAGCTGGGGGACTTTCATGAAATCTATTGAAATGAATTGGTCCAGTATAATACGAGGTTTTGAAAGCTTCGTCACTCTGCTTCTCTTTCCTTTGAATATTATCAAAGTCATCTGGAACTCCATTTACTGATCTTGAAATTTCACCTACATTTAGATTCCACCCAAGTCCAGCCCATGAAGCAGTTTGATCAACTCCAATTCCACCATTATAATAATCAAGTGAAACAGGAAAAGATTCTCCATGATGTCCTTCAAGCATTAATAAAGGAATATCAAAACTCATGTTTCCAGAAAACTCATCCACATAGGAAGGTAAGTCATCTAAAGTTGGATTCTGTGCCTGAGCAAGGGTACAGCTGAGAATAGCAAATAGAAAAAATAGGATACTATTCTTAAGGTGAAGATAAAGCGGGTATCTCATATTGAAAAATTTAGTGTGTGTATATTAAATACAACCCTCAAAACAAAGGGTTGCATTGTTTGTATCAAATAAAACGCAATTCATCGGCTAAATAGTCTGTTTTATACTAAAACAAAAGTAGTCCATTTCAAAAAAGACCTATCCACAAATACACCCAGATTTGCTGGGTGTTTTTACCCTTTTTTTGACGTGTATTTGTGGATTTAACCATTTAATCACCGAATAATGACTAGTTGGGAATACACATTTATACCCGATCTCACATTCAATATATACAGACCAGATTGTAGAGGTACAGTCATATAGTCTTCGTTGATATGATCTTGAGTCTTCACACGCTGGCCTGTAGAGGTAAATAAAGTGTAGCTCCAAGGCTCACTAGCATACTTCTCCCATTGTATCGTAAGTGTGTTCTCAGAGGCGTACCAATAAAGCTTGGCACCACTGTTTTCTGAAATGGCTAAACAGCTTTCAACTGTGAGTGGAAGCTCGGCCACGGTCACTACTCCACAACCTTGATTTGCTTCTACAGTAATTGTATAGAGTCCAGCATCTAAATCATTCGGTGTTTGGAAACTCGCTTCATTCGTTTGGAATACGCCATTAAGATAAAATGCTATCTCACTTTCAGACTCTGTGACAATTGTGGTCGTTTCACCAAGGCAGAGCGTTTCAGGGATTTCAGATATTCGTGCAGATGGAAAATCTGAAAAGACAATACTAAAACGTCTTTCAAAGGTGTCACTACTTCCAAGAAAGGCGTACTCTTCGTTCAAAGCAAGCTCTGTCTTTGATTCTTGAAAGTGATCGATAAGGTTTATGCACTGTCCGTGAAAATCATTTGTTCCAAGACTCGTGAGCGTTAGGATAAAGCTTTCTCCTGTGGCAAAGGGAGTTCTCAGTTGGATGGGTAAGGTGTCCTGTGCATGGTCAACCTCAAAAGCACATCGAGCCAGAAGATCATCCCCATATTCAATACGAATGTTTGGAGCGCCCAGCTCATTCTCAAAGTCGGAGTCATTGAGAATACCGATTGTATTAAGATCACTTGAAGCCAGAGGATCATAGATCGCTCGTGCATTCGTCATATATCCATTCATGGCTGTAATGTTTACACTTAAGACATCGTGATAGTTTGTGCTCCTTGAACGTGTAATTGTCAGTGTAGAATCTATCTGAGCACTATGGAGAACGGTAGCTGTTGGAGTTGGGTCACTTCCATCAGCACGAACAAGAAAGCCTTCACCAGAAGCAAGTGCGATTGGATCGTCAAAATTTTGATCGATTGATGTATACCCAACACCTCCTGTATTTTCAGAGTATTTGTAAATGAGGTTATCACAGCCGAGCAAGTTAATACCATCTGTGGAAATGGTTGTGTATGTCGGGTTTCCAATTCTGTTGAGACCTTGTCCATAGCCATGACTTGGAAGGGTTGCTGAATAGTCAAGAGCAATGACTACATCATCTGTATATGTCTCATTACAGGTTTGTTCAAAGGTTGTAACACCTGTGGGGTGGTATGAATAGAGTGCCTGCCTTGGGTAGAGTACTTGAGCAGTATCAATAAGTTCAATCCAGCCATCAAATTCATCCCAGAGATAGGCATTTGTCCAATCGAATTCATCACTTCCGAAGTCCCATGTGTCATGATTATGATTCGTCCAAATGATTGAATAATTTGAGGTCATGTATTCACCAGCTGTTATCGTGTCAGATACAGTGGTTATGACCCAAAACTGAGAGAGATTATTAAATGAGCGTTCAATATGAATGAACCCACCGTTTAAGACAAGACTTCCAACTCCATCATTTACCAGTTGTGCATTGTCTCCGTTGTCAGCTTTTAAAGTGAGGGTGTCTGTGAGTACAACTTGGTCAGTTGGTTCTATTTTAAACAGACTGTCTACGTGGGTTGTGACAGAAATAGTGAGGGTATCAGTATTTTGAGTTCCTGTTGAGAGAATGTGAGGATTGAAGAGTCCTGTTCCTGTGATAGTTTGCTGTGTTGCAGTGAGGAGATTAGGATTTTCAGATACGACATTTCCTGAGAGTATTCCGTCTATGACGAGGTCATTATTAAAATACAGGGTTTTTCCTGTTTCCATAGTTAATTGACCTGTTGAAGCTACGAAAACAACTCGTGTTGAGAGGTCTACACTTGAGATCAGTGTGTCATTATCAGTTACATCAATCACCAATGGTGAGCCACTGACATAGGACGATGTAATAGTACAGTTGCAATCCATTTCAAGGGTGTCAATAGTCCCAGGGAAGCCACCGGGCAAAGGATTAAAAAATGGAATAACGGGTTGGTAGTTATTCTTGTTCGTCAGGTCTCCATCGAGGGTGGTGTTGACGAATTTGTAGCGGGTTTGACTTGAAACTGTAAGAGCGAAAAAAAGAAGTGCAAGAGTGAATATACTCTTGCATGGCGGGGATTTGTATAACATTATTTCTATTAAAAAAGGGGTTGGGATTTCCGATCAACCTTATTACAAAAAAGAAGCGTGGAAATCAACTCCATCAGCTAAAAGGCTCCCCGCCAGAGTTGCCTAAGATATGATAAAGGGTCATCCCACGCCATTCCTGGCGTGGCATAACGTGCGTATCACATCTTAAAATTCGTGTTGTAAAAAGGATTTCCTGGCGGGGATTCTTTAGCTGAACACAGTTACGCTACGTGTTTTTCTATATGTTTGAAATACAAATGTACTGATTCTTTGAGAATTGAAACTCGGAGAGAGAATAACAAAAGCAGATCACAATGGATCTGCTTTGTACAACATCCCTTCATCGGAAAAGGAGAAAAAGCCTTCACGAGAGAAAATGACATGGTCGAGTACTTGAATATCATGATAGCTGGCAGCGGCACATATCTTCTCCGTCAGAGCAATATCACTTCTACTTGGCTTTGTGTTCTTCGCCGGATGGTTATGTCCAAGTATGATGGAGCTTGCATTTAAAAGAATAGCACTTGCTAAAATATGCTTGATTTCAACTGTTGTTCCGGCAATAGTGCCAATAGAATGTTCTAGCAATGCTAAAAATGTATTCCTTCTATCTAAAAAGATAATTTTAAATTCTTCACGTAAATCAAGCATGTTATCATCGATGCTTTGAATGAAAACCTCATAGGCTTCATGTGATGAACTAATCGCTCTTCTTTTTTTGACCTTGTTGATGTAAGAGAGTGTAATCGTTGGTATTGAATTGTCTATTTCCATTATTTAGTTTTAGGAGTTCCGAGAATTTCGTAACCTCATTGTAGCACATTCATCTACACTTCTCCAAATTCGCTCCTTTCCTCCTTATTTCTTGGTATTTGTTCTTTTAACGCCAATAATATATATGCATGAATACTTCCCAACGGTACATGAGCCACGTCTTTTCGCAAGGAATGCTCCTTCGGATTCCTCCTTGTCAAAAAGTCTTTCGGTTCATGTTTTCCTCGGGCATTATTCATTTACATATATATTCTATGACCAAAAAAGAAATTACAAATGCATTACAAGAAATAGTTGAGGCTGAGAAGGGAACTATAAAAGGCTATGTTGCACATGAAGCACTTGACGATGATGATCCAATCTCATTTTTCAAAGATCTTCTCAATCATGGCTGTATCTCAGGTATGATTCCTGGGCTTATCTATTACTCAGATACACATAAATTCTATGATACTCACTATGATGAAATAGAAGTGATACGTGAAGAATATGAAGAATCAACAGGTTCTCCAATTCAAATCAAAGGTGATATCAAGAACTTCTTTGCATGGTTTGCTTATGAGTATGAAGCGTATAGGTTAGCTCAAGAATTGGAGCTTGAGATATAGCTTTCCTTACAATTTGATTCTTTTAAAAGCACTTTTAAAAAGTGCTTTTCATTCTTTTATCAGTTTCATAGTGACCTTTTCGTCTTCTGATTCAACTATTAATAAATACACTCCTGCTGGAGCCTCCAACCTTAAATTCACCAAATGTGTTTTATTATACGTATTTGATTGAATTATTCTTCCAGATAAATCAGTAATGATAATCTTTGGGTTATTGTAGTTGTCTCCTAAATCGACGACGAAATTTCCATTTGTTGGGTTGGGATAGAGTTTCAGTTCACTACTGAAATTGTTTTCGGATACACCGACTTCTTCTATAAAGTTATAAATCCGTACGCGACCTGCCTCAACCCCAATTATTCCGCTATTTTTAGGGGCTCCAATTACAACAATATTTCCATCTGAACTTAATGATACTGATTTACCACTATTATCTCCCTCTTCTCCGTCGATGTCTATACCTTTTTGAATCCATCCTATTCCATTCCAACTATAAATACGTGCGTGACCTGCATGTATCCCCCCGCCATTACTCCAATATGCCCCAATTGCTATAGTATTACCATCTGAACTCATTGACACTGAAAAACCGCTCTGATCACTTACTTCTTCACCATTAATATCTAATCCTTTTTGAGTCCATCCAGAGCCACCCCACTCATAAATACGTACGTGACCTGCACTCATTCCAACCCCATCATTACGATCAGCTCCAATTGCTATAGTATCACCATCTGAACTCAATGATACAGAAACCCCACTTCGATCACCAGCTGCTTCTCCATCGATATCAGCTCCTTTCTGATCCCAAGAAGAACCGCTCCATTCATATATACGAACATGGCCTGCACGTTCTCCCATTTCATCATTACCAAGAGCTCCAATGGCGAGTGTATTACCGTCCAAACTCATGGATAAAGACCAACCACTGAGGTCTCCTTCTGCTTCTCCATCGATATCAGCTCCTTTTTGAATCCAGGAAGAACCATTCCATTCATAAATACGTACGTGACCTGCCTCATGTCCCGACCCATTATTACCCGGAGCTCCAATCGCAACGATATTGCCATCTGAACTAAGTGAGACTGAACGACCGCTGACATCCTCCATAGCTTCTCCATCAATATCTACCCCTTTCTGGTCCCAAGAAGAGCCATTCCATTCATAAATACGTACGTGACCTGCTCCTACTCCTGTTTCATCATTTTCTGGAGCCCCCATTGCAATGGTATTACCATCTGAGCTAAGTGATACTGACCACCCATTATTATCGCTAGCTGCTTCTCCATCGATATCAACTCCTTTCTGACCCCAAGAAGAACCGTTCCATTCATAAATACGTACGTGACCTGCATTTGATGCCTCTCCATCATTCCATATTGCCCCAATGACAATTGTATTGCCATCTGAACTCAGTGATGTTGTTGAACCACTGCGGTCTCCAGCTGTATCTCCATTTATATCAGTTCCTTTTTGTATCCATTGAGCTTGAATTGTTGTTGTGAGGAGGCAAATTGTAAATAATAAGAAAATCTTTTTCATGATTTGGCCGTAGTATTTGCTTAAGCAAAATTAGTGATTATGTTTGAATTTTATATGACATAAAACAACGTAAATAGAATCGATTTTCCTTCTTATTACTAGTCTTCCTGTTTAAAAACACACAATGCATGGTATGTTTTTTTTATTGAAATACAGAATAAAGAAATGAATTATACAATCATAGAGATTGTATAAGCAAGATTGCTTTTCATGTAATGACAGTACTTCGTCCTGCATTTCTGAAAAGCTATCTTGGCAAAGGAGATCCCTTGCAACCCCAATAATCGAAACTTTTAAAGGTTTCTAATTTGTTTTACCAGCACTTCCATTCTTAAAATTAGTTCATCGTATGTGAATATATCCGCTATATTTCGATATTTTCTTTTGATAATTTCAAAATCAGTTTTTTGACTGGAGGAAAGTGAGTCGGATCTTCCCATTATTATCATGCCTCTTGGGTTCGTTATTTTAATTTCTAGATTTTCAGGAAGAAATTCTTTGTATTTCTTTGTTAGCCGTTTTTCTTCGCTTACCCCGGCTTTATTTAAATTATAGATGTATTTCTCAATTTGCATTATGGCCCCTGAAAGATCTCGCAGCGGCACATGATTATCTCTATACTGTGATATTGACATGATGGGTTTTTCAAAGGGAGTTTTAATTTCTAGTAGGTCCAAATTTCCATTAAAGTCCACTAACCCAAAATCAACACTCCTTTTCTTACCTAGGGTATCTCTAAAGTTAAGTTCAGGAAATGCACTAATGTATCGAGGAAAAAGAAGTATTAGAATTTGAAGAATTTCTTCTTGCCATCTCTTCTCACTATACTGCTCTTCATCGTTCAACATAGATTTTAATTTTCCGATTAAGGTTTCATATTTAAGAATTTCAGAATCTTTAAATTGCTTTCTGACATTGTCACTATAATTAAGCTCCTTTTTATTTCTGTATTTTTTGTAGACCTTTTCTTTATCAAGGGTGCTTTCAACAAAATCACGAATTATTGAAGTTACCCTGGCTTGTCTATATAACGTTATTTCATAGGTGTTAGGGTAATGTTGTAGCATGTTGAAATAGACGTCACTAGGAATGCTGTTTGAAGCTTCTCCGCCTATGTGTATATCTTCTTCAACTAATTTATCTATTTGACGAAGAATGGAAATTTTATCTGGTGCCAGAAAGCAGGATTTATCAATGTTCATCTCCTTTGAAATATAGAATTCGTTATTCAATCCAAAGATACCTTTGTCAATCTGGTAGTATTCTCTATCAGCTCTTAATTCAGCTAGCTTGAAATGATATTCCATTCCCCCAAAATCAAGGTGAATAACTGAAATCATTGATTTGGAACTTAATTCAAATGTTTTTTTAAAAGTAAAAGAATCATCATCTTTTAATTTTTCTCCTATCCAGTCTTGGCGGTCTTCTTCGATATTACATTTCAAGATAATCATATCTTGGTCTTCTGATTTGCATATTCTAATCATAGTATTTCAATTATTTTATGTTATGAGAAATTATAATTAGAAAAAAATGAAATATCAAACGGATATTGAAAAAACTTTGAAATAATAAGCTTATTTCGAGTCTTATGAAGCATATAGACTCAAAATAAAAAAGAAAAACTCAATTCAATTACGAATTGAGCAATCTTTTCATACCTGACTTTAACGTTCCAAGTTTTTACCTTCTCCATTTCGAATCTGCTTAAGTTTTTCGAGTCTACTTTGTTCCTTAGTCTTCTTTCTCTCTATCCCTAATGCTTTAAATCGGTAAGGTTGTCCTTTGTACATTACTCCGTAGGGTTTACCATTTCGCTCGTAAATTTTAGCTCCGAGTGCTTCGAATGACTCCTCATCTTTAACCCCACCAGTATCGCTCAGATAGCTCCTGAGAAGCTTAAGAATCTCCTCACGTTTCATTACTCGCTCATTCTTAGCTTTGCCGTGTTCCACGAGTGAATGGCTCAGTTCTGGATACTTTTCCTTTTGGTATTCTTGAAGATTTTCTTTTAGGGCGTGGAATTGTGCATGGCTTTTGCGAAGTGATGTTCCAGACTTGTAAGCAATACTGCTGGCTAAGATATGTACATGGAGATGATCTTTTTCCATGTGGGGGACTGCTATATACATGCCCTCAATACCATGTTCACTGATAAAGGCATGGGTTAGGTCTTTGAGCTTTTCGCTTGTGAGGTGCTTTGTGTCTTCGGGGGCATAAGACAGGATGAAATGGTAGAAATAGGCATTGTCTTTTCTTCGATGTTTTCTCAGCTGCTCATTTTGCTGAAATGCAGATTCCCATTCTTCAATAGTATTGTTCTTGCTCTTCACATTATGGGTAATGATGAAGTCAAATTCACGGTCTCTGTGTTCCTCTGTCACCATGTACCGAAGGAGTTGACCATAACATCTTCCTTTCCAGCTTATACATTTAACAATCATAGAAGTACTTTCATATTTAACAACTCTTCTAATGCTTCAACACGGTCTAGGAGTTTTTCAAAGAGTTCCTGAGAGTTCTTGCTTGTATGGTAGTTTCTGAGGTAGTCTTGTATTTCGGTGTAGATTAATGAGAGGGTAAGTTGTGCTTGTGCGGTAATGGGGGAGACTTCAAAAACTTCTACACCCATCTCCTGAGATATGATATTCTCCATATACTTCTGAGCTGAAATGTCTTCAGATTGTGCCTTGCGTCTAATTTGTTCAGCTAAGACTTTCGGGAAACGGATTACAAACTCAGGATGAGTCTTTTGACGTTCCTTTCTATGAAAGATTCTGTATTTTGATCTATAGATCCGCTTAGCCTCTGCAATAGCAGTCGGGTCTCCTTGTTTAAGAAGACCCAACCGCTGCAAGTAATCCTGCACCCCTATATATTCCCATTTACTCTTCGACATGATCCGGCTCGGTTAGAGGGAATAGTTTTGTCTCTCGCTTCTGTGCTCCTCTTTCCGTCAACTCTATTTTCACAGACTTATGTTGAGTCTTCTTCAGCATTCTACGCTGCTTGTAGAACGGCTTTGTTCGAGCAATAACAGGCTTGTTATTTCCCAATAAAATAAGGGCTTCATCCGTCCTCATCGTCCGCAATTCATCTGGTGTTTTTAAGGGCAAAGTTCGAGTTGTGCCATTTTCCTGCTGGTGATCTTTCTTTCCTAACATTGCCGATAATTCAACACTTTGTTGGTGACTCATACCAGGAAAGTAGACTTGACTGAAACAGTTGGATTTTATAGCCACAGCATCCTTACCATACTTCATCTCCAACTGCTTAAAATCCTGAATACCAAGCAGTATTCCTCCTCTGTGCTTACGAATATTGGCTAAAGCAATTTGCAGTGTATCTAATGTGAGAGATGAGCATTCATCTATTAAAAGCCAGACACTTTGTGCTGTTTTTGGAGGAATCTCTTCCAAAATATAGGAAAAGAGCTGAGAATACAGGACTGATACTAAAGGGGCATAAAGTTCAGAATCTGATACCTTGTTGTTAATGAAAACAAAGACACGTTCTTGACGAAGCTCCTCGAAGTTCAGGTCATTCTGGTTGGTTACGGACTGGATGGTAGTGTCAGTCATAAAGGAAAGTGAGGCCTTAGAGGATGCAATGATCGACTGCTTTACTTTGTTGTCGTAAGCAGTAAAAGCACAGTATTCAGAGAAGAGTGATTCGTCATCTAGCGTTGCAAACTTTTCATCCAAAGAAGTTGGGTCTGTTCCAATGGTATTTATGAGGTGGAGTACATTTGTTAACGTCTGATATTTCTTTTCGCTAATTTTGAGGAAGCGAATGACTACAGAAATAAGGCTGATTGAGGACAACTCCCAAAATGGATCATTGCTTTTTTTGAGACTTGCTCTGACAAGTGTCTGGGCTAATTGGTTAATTTCTCCGATAGTGTTTGCATAGATTAAGGGGTTGTATGTCATTGAGCTCTTTGGATTCTTGAAATCTATGACGATGATCTTTGCTTTCAAAACGCTGAGAACATATCCACTGACGGCATTCTTAATTTCTCCCGATGGGTCGTTAATAACCATTGAGCCATTCATTTTCAAGATGGAATTTATAATCACAATGGTACTTTTCCCAGAGCCCGTTGGGCCTACAATGAGGGCGTTTTGGTAGCTTAACTTTTCATTAAGTGATCGAGTCCCGGTTAAGCACCAACCAGAATTACGACGTTTAAGCATTTGAGAAGCTGGCATTAATTCAGCATTGTAGCCAGGTGTTTTTGTCGGAAAAAACACGCTGTACAGCACTTTACAGGATGAAAAAAGGAGCTTAAACAGCTCCTCTACTAATTCAGTTACTATTTTCATAATAAGTATTTTATATATTATTTATCTAAAATTGATTTTAAGAACTCTGACAGCCCTTTCATAACAGATGCTATGAGAGTTGATACTACCCAAATGGCGAAGACACAAAGTTTCCAAGCAAACGTCCAAAAGGCTTTCAAGATTTCCATTTAGAGCGTTTCAATGGTGATAGAAGCATCAGGGTACAGAAGTCTGTACCCATCTACTACGTTTGTCTGAAACACTGATTCTTGTCTGTTATGGGGATTCATGAAGAAGACTATTTCTACATCAGCTATTGCTACTGGTGGCTCAATCTTTTCTAATCCTTTGGCATAGACTTCAGGAGCAAACTTGTGCTTCTGAAGTCTTTTTGACTGGTATACTGAGTACTTTTCTGTGTGCTCGTAGCCGTTACTTGCAATGATAACTATTCTTACTCCTTTGCGGTCAATAAGGCGTTGCATTGCCTTGTTGATCTGAGCGTAAATAGCTGAGTAGGATAGTTCGCGATCCATTGATTCGATTTCTTCTAGAATCCGTACAATTTCTTGTGTGAATTCATAGATTTCCTTCTTACGAAGTCGCTCATCTGCAAGGAGAGGAAAGACCCTTTTTAGATGAAGTTCTCGCACTGGAGCTATTTCTTCATCGGTAGCGAAGACAAATTCAACGAATATCTCTCCATAGAGATTGTCCTTTAAGCCGGCTTGCTCGATAATGTGATCCGCAGTTGGCAAGAGTATGTCATCGTCTGTAATGTCAATGACTACCACGGCTGTTGTTGGAGTATCCATCATGTGCATTTGGTACTCTTGGTAAATGAGATAGCCGATACCGCTCAACAGTGCTGTGACTACTAGTATTGTTAAATTTCTCATGAGTTCTGATTATTAAATTGTTCCTGTGAAAAGTGATCTGCTATTTCAAGCGGTTCTGTTTTCTGATTAAGGCAATCTGGCACTGATCCTTGTGAGCGAGAGATAATCTCAGACTTGAAGGCTTCAACAGCTTCTAGATACTTGGCCTCGATTAAATCATGGATTGGGTTAATAGAAGAGAGGAGCTGTACCCTTGCTGCTTGATCTTCTGGATACTCCTTTTGGAAGGTCTTGAATTCTGCTTCTTCTGTCTTTAACTGCTTTTGCAGATTCTTTTTTTCCTTAGAGTATTCGCGGGCTTTCTTCTTGTCTTCTCCTGGTGTTGTGTAGAATGATCGGAAGAAATGGCAGGCAACGCTGGATAATAGCAGTAAAATATTCACCACCATAAATTTTAGAGGTGATGTAACTACTTCTTCACTACCTATTGCAGTTGCAGCAAGTGACGAAATTCTCCAGCTTCCTAAGAACCAAAAGCCTGAACACAAAAGTGCTACAGTTCCGGTATAGGCAAGCCTTCTTTTAAGCTTTGAAAACTGTGCTAAGTAGCCTATCCACCAGGGAATACTCTTCGAGATGATGACGTAGGCAGCAAAAAGACCACAGAACATCATGATTTTTGTTATCATTGATGTTGTTGCTCCTTCAATAGCCGAAGTGGAGTATATGGCTTCAGTGAATGCTATGCTGAAACCTACTACCAAATATGCGTTTGCTTTCCATGAGTTCGGATTCGATACCTGTTTATGGTCTCGATCGAGGTTGTTGATCTTTTCCGTGGACTTTCGCATGTTTTCCTGAAAGGTTGCTTCTTGATCTTCATATGCACCTTTGTTATATGATCCGACCATCATGTGCTCGGCAGAATTAATTTTGCTATTTACTTCTGCTGAAATGGTAGTGAACCATGATTTAATAGGGTTCGTGTAGAGGTTTAGAGCATCTCCAACTAATTTTGGAGATCCAGAAGCAAAGGTTTGCCTCCCATGCTCAATAGCCTTTGTGATTGCGTCTTCGCTACGCTTTGTTGCGAATTCCTGAGTTTCATTTCTGAAATCAGATACATTGATTTTTTTACTCATGACAAATAAATTTTAGGATTTTTAATTTTCCGTGAATTCGTTTTTCCGAGTGTTTGTATGGTTAGTATATCCTACTGGCACCGGAATTCAAAACTCATGGTGCAAAGGATAGGAGGTTTGGAGGAAATCTTTTTAACCGATTCTTAATCATAGGTTAGTCTTAGACGATAACTACAGTCATGAACCAAAATTGTACCCCAACCAATCTAAGGCAATAAAAATGACAAATCTGATAATACGGGATGACAATGCTCAAAAGCTACTTGAAGAAGAAATAATCATCAAAGTTTATTCTAATTCTGGTAATTTTTCTATACAAAAGAAGCTTATAGAACTTCTGCAAGTCATGACTAAAAATGGTCTAGAAGATGTTAAGGATGATCAATTTAGAAGTTATTATTATCACTAAAGAATTATCCAATTCAATTAATTAAAAGGGTACAGGAAACTCTCTCTACCAAGATAGCTTTCTTCTAATTTTTGTAGAGAGAAGCAGCTACATTATCCCTTCTTTTCAATTTTCAAGAGTTCACCGCCAGAGTTTTCTGCAATCCATTCAATGTCTCCAAATTTCTCTACTAGATCTTGAGGATAATATTCTAGCACTTCATTTTGATCTCTGAACCATTCATGAAGCAATTCTTTTTGCAATTCTGGATCAAGCTTTAGAATAGTGTTCCGAAGATTTTCCTTATTATTGAGAATTTGATATATAGAACCAAGTAATAGGCCTCTGGTAATTTGGATTAGATTGGCTGGACCAGAGTTTTTCGCTCCAGTGAAATTAGCAACCATGCCTCCTCTAAGAATCTCTATTTTAAATTCTTTGTCATTAAAGACGTGTCTATCCTTCAAAATATCTGACACATCAGAACCATCTGATATTTTAAGTTGATTATCATAGGTTCTTAAAAAATGTTGAAATTCAATATCTCCTGAAGAAATGCTTAACAATGTCTTATTACCTTTGGCTTTTTCCAGCCAATCGAAGTCCTTTGATATATCCTCACCTGTAGCACCTAAAATGACGTCCGAATTTTCGTATAGTTCATCAAGTGCATGAAAATAGTTGACTGATGAGTTTTCAATATAATTTTTCTTTTTATCGTAAACATTTATTGAATAGCCTTTTATAGCTAGATCATGAGCAACAGTTTTCCCAATGTATCCATATCCTACAATACCTATTTTCTCTGGATTTAGTTTTTGAAACACATTATGTAATCTGATTTTTACAGATTCAGCTACTATCATAGGTTCAATATTAATCTTAACAGCTGATTCAGCCACATTCAATACTGGAAACTCATTAAATTGTTTCTTTTTATTAATACCAGAAGTAGTCTGTTCTATCCCATAAATTTTAAACTTGTCTAGAAGTTTCTTGTCTACACTGCTCAAACAATATCCCCCGTCATCAAGTACAATGATGTTTGCTCTTTTATTTAATTCCGCAGCAGAGACTAGGTCATGCCACATTTCTGCAATTACTTCCTTTAAAGAATTGGAATAGAATCCTAATTTTTGATCAAGCTTAGAAGGATAAATTTTAACACCCAGATCATGTTTTAGCGATGATTCAACCTCGTTATTGGTAGAATAGATTTTTCCTGTCAAAAAAATGTTTTTTGCCATAAAGCCACACTTAATTAATTTTTCGATCATTGATCCTGTCGAGGATAGTAAATGCTGAACACCTATTAAATACCAATTTTGGTAATCATTTGAAACCAAGTCAAACTTATTCTCTAACAATTTTAGAACTTTCAATTTAGGGAATATGTTATCTAATGAACTTTCAATAAGAATAGCCCTCTTGAAATCGGTTGACAGCTCAAATTTTTTACTTAAATTTAAACCTAACCTTTGCTTAATTTCAGTTGGTAACTCAGACCCACGTTTGGGTTTATATTTGGTATCTGTTCCAGAATAATTACCAAAAACAGTAAATCTCAATTTAGATATATTTCCCAAAGCATCATCAAACTGCATTTCTGATAGTTTAGATTGAATTGTTATGAGTTGTTTGTTTGTATCTGTTGTTGATTTTTCAAAATGATAATATGGTATAGGAGAATCAATAAGACTAATAACGGCAAAGTCATTTTTACTCTTTATTCTCTTGAGTTTAAAAATGACAGGGGCATATGAAGAAGTTTTACTAAAATAGGTTTCATTTTTTTTAATAAATGACCTTAGATAAGAAAATTCGGCGTCATCATTTGAGATAGGTAAAAATCCATCGTCTTCTCCAAGAGAGATTCTAAGTAAATGAAAATAAAGAGCTATATACTTATCCTCTTTCATACCCACTTTAGACAAGCTGTACTCCAAAAGTTTCTTTGAGGAAGAATCGTCAAAATACTTATTTCTTAAATGTTCTGATTGCATCCAGCCAACACTAAATAGATCTTTTTTAAAGATTTCAGAAGAAAATGAAAAGCCAAAATCTGCTCCACCTGTGAACACAAACTGAGGAATGTAAATTACATTCGTGTGATTTGCACAATTCAGTTTTTCCAAGAATGGAATATTTCTATCAATAAGGTCCTCTTCTTCATAGAAATAATTTCCGTACTCTAGCTGCATGTCATGATGAATTCCACTGCTATCGTTGAATTGAAAGTTAAGTTGGAAGAAGGGATTACCTGCAATTACGCTCCAATTTTGGTTACTCAACCTGCTCTTACTGGAGTTTGTAAGATAATTGACTGTCCCAAAAACACCTAAAAAGTCGCTTTCGGATAACCTACCAATTGGCACTTGTCTCTTAACTTTCTCTACTTTCTTTTCAATGATAGTTTCATCTTGGACAATGACGGCTTCATTATTTAGAATAACTCCTAAAGGATCGCTAGAATAGGACAGGTCATTTAACACATCATTTTTTCTGATGAACTGATACTTTGAGTCGGGGTAAACAAGATTTGATTCAGCTACTTTTGTCGTACCACGATTCACAATTGTAGACCCAAACTCATAGGTTACCAAATAAACATAATCTTTGGTTGGAAAGTCCGATTTAATATTTGAGTAAACTTTATTAAGTCTATCTAAAATTCTATTATTAGACTGATTCACCAGAAGATGTTTATAAACATCAAACCAAGATATAGGTGCTACTTGACCTGGTCTTAAATCGCTCATTTAGAATTGGGTTTAAATTTCGCTTAAATATAAATTATTAACATTTAATGTTTTAGTGAAATTATTTGAGTGACTAATTAAAATTATACCTTTACCTTTTATCACCAGATGTCCAATCAAGCACCTAAGAAATTCAACAAATTTTTGATCTTGACCTAAAGTTGGTTCATCAAGTATGTACCAATCACAATCTCTAAAAACCGAACTTGCAAGAGCTACTCTTTTACGCATAACAAATGGTAATTCTGCTGGATTAACATCTAAAATATCTGATATACCAAACTGCTCTATAGTCATATTCATTCTTTTGATCTCACTCACTTTATTTGAGTCAGCTCCAAAAATTTCCTCCTTGACAGTTTGAGCAAAAAGCTGTTCGTCAGGATTTTGAAAGTGATAACTGACGTGTTTTCCGGGATATTTATAAGTATCAACTTCTTTATTATCAAGTAGTATCTTACCTGATTGTAGTTTTAAAATACCTGTGAGTAATTTCCCTAAAGTTGATTTCCCAGAGCCATTTTCTCCTCGAAGATGATAAACGTTTCCTCTTCTAAATTCAAATGAGAAGTTCAAATACACCTGGTTTTTTCTGTTATAGGCAAATGAAAGATTATCAATTCTGAGATTCCCTCCCTTTTTTCTATAGTCTAAACTACTTATGAAGGAAGCATCTTTAAAGATAAAATCAAAGTCTTTAATGAGGTGATTCGGTTTAATTATCATTGAGGTTAGGTCATATTCCTCAAACCTATTATCAATAAAGTAAAAAATTGATTTGCTATGATTTTTCTGGATTACATTAAAAAGTAAAGTAAGCCAGACACGGTTGAGCTGTTCTGTCAGTAAATCAACATAAATCTCATCTGGATCTAATAGAATGGACGTCATAAGAACAAGCATAACTTGTTCTCCACCACTTAAACTAAAGGGATTTTTATCGAAATGTTTTTTAAATTTTGTGTTGTCAATCAGTAAATTGACTATAAACTTAGATTCCTTTGATGCACTAGCTTCGTGAAGCTTCAGTTCTTCAAATACTGTGGGCATTATCCCGGTGATATTATTTGAAGGAATTTCACTAATGTAAATTGCACGTTTGCTACTTAACAATGATTCATCACACTTCTCTTGAGCAAAATTTGATCTTCCAGAAAAATTATTCCCTTCTATGAAGTTTATCTTACTAACCATACGTGAACAAAGTGATAAGAAAAAATAGTATAGAAGATAAAAGCATAATGAGATTGATTGGTAAAGTATATCTTGTTTTCTTTCGCTTCAATGTGTAGATATCTAAAAGATTAGTTATATTCTTTTGTTCCCATGATCTAGCTCTTTCTTGAGAAGTCCTTAAGACACCTACCAGCAACGGAACAAGGACAAATGGTAATTGTTTAACTTGATTTATTAATGACCTTTTGCCAACAAAACCTCTGCTAAATCTAGCATCTACAATGAGTTTAGATTTCTTAATCATATCCTGTGGAACAGTAATTGACGACAAGAGGATAAGAAGGCGTTCTCCTCGTAAGCCAAGCTTGATGAGCATATCCATTAAAACTAATGAGGGTAACACGAATGCAAATTGGAAAATAGCAACGAACACCAGAAGTTTTGTCCCTTTAACTATAATAAAATCCCAAGATCGATTGGGTTCATCGAGAACAAGGATATAAATCAGAATATACGATAAAATTATCGGTACTATTCCAATGAGAACGAAATATCCATGTTGCGATAACCTTTTGACAATCAAAAATAATGGGATCATTACTAAGACATAAAATGCAACTAGGATCTCCAAACTATCAAGCAGAAAACAACTCAAAATAGCAAAAGTAAAGAACGCTATTCGCACAAAAGGATGTATAGTGGAGTCAGTATCCACTTGTTAAACTAGATTATTTCTTTCAAGTGTTCCACCTGAAAAGCCTTTTAATAGTGACTTAGGCATTGATTTTAATAGAAAGAACACTAAAAGAGTTTGAAGTGTTTTATCAATAGGTTCAATTGAAATTCCTGATAACATTACCGACTGCATAATCTGATTCCCCATTTTAGCAAAAAAGGAAGTCACTAACGCAGCTCCGTTTCCTGTTGCTCCTTGGAAAACTGCCACTATTACAGGAGCTGAAGCTATAGCAGCAACAATTCCCAGAATTATTCCAGTTACAATTACTTTAGGAACTGTTGAATAGAACTTTCTTCTAGCCATAAAATCAACTGTTATCGCAATCATAAATTGAGTAAAGACGAAGTAAATGGCAAATGGATTCACTGTTAGTGCAGTAATAACAAATCCTAAAACTCCAACTAAAGCACCAACTCTCCAACCAAGAAGAATGGTTGCAATAATTGTCCCCATACTATCTAAATAAAGTGGTAGCCCTAGAACTTTGACGATTGCTCCTATTCCCACATTAAGTGCTATTGCTATCGGGATAAAGGCTAAAGTTTGAAAGCGATTCGTATTTATTTTTTGTTCATTCATTTTTTCTTTTTTGACAAAGATTGTGAATGTAATTGATTTAAAATCAGATTTTAGCATGTGGAAATTTGTTTAAGATTTTCCTTTGGATTTTTCGTCAATTTTTTTGAGGAAAAATTTTAATTGCTATTTGTAAAGTGACTTTCTACTGAATTTAAGTCAGTTAACCTGTGTGAAATAGTTGCCGTAAATAATCAAAATTTGCATTTCAATAAATAATTGAACATAAATGCAATACCCCCATAAAAGAATTTTAAAACCTCCTGAGCACCGACTAATGAAACTGTTTATCAAGGACAAAAAAACCGAGCACTGATAAACAGCACCCGGCCCATAATGTACATTGTGGTATAGGTCTTGGGGACCACCACAATTTTTGCTAAAGGTAAATTTCCTTTAGTGAGCCCATACTATTACAAGGCCATTTTTTTGTCAAGCACTTCTTATTTAGTTCATTACTAGATAGATGCTTTGCTCGGTTTTAATTCTAAATCGAGATTTATGATGTTCCATTTTAAAGTACTACAGCACACTTTTAGTTTCCTTATTTATGTCATGCGACACTCTAGATTCTCTAAGCAGGCACTTACTCAAACTTGTTATTTGAGTTTGTCGGGTAAGAAATATATGGTATTCCATAACCCTATTTCTGGTAATACGCAGGTACTTCAGAAAATCTCATTACAAAGGCAGCACTTCAAATAGTGAATCAAACTTCATTCCAAAAATGGTTTGATCCGAAAGGTGCAGTTTAAATATTAAAGAAAATGACAAAAATTTTAACAATAGAAAATCCATTCATGCCTTTTTTAGAAAAGGTAAATGAACTTATTGAACAGGACCTAACGAGACCGCAGGGATATTCAGTATTGAAGTGTTTAGATACAGATAATCTTATAGCGGAAGAACGAATATACTTTTGGTACGTTATGGGTAAATGCTTATCACGTATGTCATGGAAATCTTCTGGTGGAGACGACAGTAGAGACCTTATGTGGAGATCTTATGACTCCTATGAAGAAGCATTTCTAGTTGGAAAAGAATTTGGTTTTACTAAGTTTTCCAAGAAGCTTCACTTTGGGAGGATACGATCAATGATTCAGTTAGTTCAGAAACTCGGGTTTTCTGATTTTAGAAATAGATTAAGAAATAAAGCTGCATATCTATTGGAAGTTTCTCAGAAGAGGTTTCCAAATTGTGAAAGGTTCAAATGGCTGGCTGAGGAGTTGCCAGTTGAATAGCTATTAATCAATTATTTAAATTTAATAAAATGATAATTACACCAATTAGATATAACAGGAGTAAAACGGAAAAAATCCAGAAAATAGGTGAGATTATGGAAGAATTCTGTGTTATTACATTACCTGATGCTCTCCAGAAATTGTTATCTGGAAAAATCACTGAACGTGCGGTATGGCATAGCTCTCAAGGAGGGCTTGCGTATGTTTTTCTCAAATTTTTCCCTTACCTTGGAATTTATGATCCACTAAAATATGGTCATGTTCATCTGGTTTCTCGTTTTCTAAATAGGAGAGGAGCTGAAATCAAAAAATCATCCCTTCCAGTATCATTGTGTTCGTATACATCGACTGAACTTGATGTCATGATAGAAGTGATAAAAAGAACATGGGAGGAGGACTAGAAACACACGAGGATGAAAATGTGTGTTCCTAAGCTAAGTTCTTATGTCTCAGGAGAAGTTATAAACGAGCTGTTCACATGAGGAACTACACGTCAGTCCTGAGGATTGGAAAATACTAGAGGAACATCATAATCCCCTACGGGCTACGATAACCCTGTTAATCTTCTGATTGACAGGGTTTTGTTTTTAGAAGTGCGCGTCAGACTGCTCATCAATTCCGAGAAATTCTTAATTCATTTATGTTAATTAACTGATAATCAAGCATCTTATTTTCTAGAAAAATCAGGTTCGATCCCGACTAGGGCTCCTGATTTACCAGATTGAATTATGTCCTTTTTGACTTGGTAAGACTTACTGTCTGATGTTTTGGTTCCTGAATATTCGGATTAAGCCTAATTGTTGTGTTTAAGCAAATATTTTGGTGAGTCTATACAGGAAAAACTTAGGGTCTTTAGCCTAATATTAAGTTTAGTTCAACAGCTTTCCAAGCGAGTTCAATAGGTGATTTTATATTAAGCTTTTTGATTATATTTTTTCTGTGAGTTTCAACGCTAAGACTTGTAAATTCCAGAGCCTTTGACCCACCTATTCCAGAAATTGATGACCCATTTAGAGATCTGATTTCAAATATATTAAATGGGTCAATGAAAATCGGATTTAGTGGATCAGTACCATCAGATTTTACAGTCTAGGGTTACTATGTCACTTTCCTGAAAATTATTCATCACCGTATTTTGTTTCTAATGTAACAAGTAAAACCATATTGATAAAAAAAAGCTCTGACATCCATTCACAAAATCGTATTCTTTTCGATATATAATACTATTGATTATGATTATGATTATGAATATGATGAACTGAAATATTATAAGGTGCAAGAAAAACCGGGAAGTTATGGAAGCGTTATTCTACATTTGGCTAGAGGTGCGAAAGTGCTTCTAGTACAAGGTGTCACAGCCAAAACAGACCCACACAGCCTCTTTGAAGCTGTGTGGGTCGGGTAACACTAGTTTCGTTAATTAGTGCTGTGAGAGCCTTTTAAACCCAATTCAAATGAGCAACAAACTGTGCAACGCACTAAACAAGTTGAATTTCAGTAGAAAACATAAAGAACTAGTTTTCAAAGAGAACCATAGTTCGTAAAACTGCTAAAAAATTCCCCAAAGGATCTTCCTTTGCTACAATTACAAACAAAGATGTTCAGTGGGCTGTTTGGCACGATTTTTCCGCTGACTTCTTAACGTTCATGATGTCTTGATTTTAAGTGTTTTACACTCCAAATATACGAAATATTAATCGAAAATACATTGTAATCTACTGATATTTACCTGATTACACCTTAACTTAATGACATTGCCCCCCTGGGAGGTTTTATTTTTTCCAAAACATAAATGAAATGGTAGTATCTCAAGCGTGATGATTATAGATGAACAGCCACTTCAATACTTTATATGAAAACGTGTTCTTTTCTTGAAGGGCTACTGGTAAACAATTACAATTTTTTGAATATGTGAATCTCTGATCAGTTAGAAATGCAATTCTTAAAATTGCACCTAGTTTCAAGCCAATGTTTAAAAATGTCTTTTTTTCTTTTGGATATCTGGTACTTCTGCTCCGTCCGACATATGTAGAGGATGTTGACCTGCTAAGTTCTTTGGTCGGGAGGTAAATATATGAGCAGATCTCCTTTTCCTAATACCTGCTTTTTTGGATGTCGTTTTATGATTTGGTTCAATAGAAACGGAGTACATTTGCGGCAATGTTTTACATCATATTATTTCTAGCAATTCATCATTTTCTTTCTCTATTTACCCAAACGTTCTTTCATCACAGGTATTCGGCTCACGAGATGTTTACCATGTCAAAATTTTGGGAAAAGGTATTTTATATATGTTCCTGGATATTTCAAGGTGCTTCGTATCTAAGTCCTGTAGCATACGGGAAATTGCATCGCATGCACCATGCCTTTGCTGATACGGAAAAAGATGTTCATTCTCCGAAGTATGATAAATCGATTTGGAAAATGATGAACAAAACGAAGAACATTTATTCAGACATTTATTATGGTAGAACTAAAGTCGAAGAAAAATTCCTTGGTAACTTACCAATATGGACTGCCTTCGATAAACGTGCACATTCATGGCCTTCAAGACTTTTTTGGGCGGTACTATATATTGCCTTCTACATTGAGTTTGCAACAGCGTGGTGGATGTATCTTCTTCTTCCGATTCATTTTCTATTGAGTCCTATACATGGTGCCATTATCAATTGGTTTGCACATAAAATTGGCTATCGAAATCACGAGAGTTCTGATACTTCTACAAACATCTTTCCTATGGAAATTTTAATGTTAGGTGAAGGATTGCATAACAATCATCATAAAATCTCTACGAGACCAAATTTTGCCCAAAAGTGGTTCGAATTTGATCCTGTTTATGTAGTTATCTTAATATTACATGGATTAAGAATCATACGCTTGAAAAAATAACCCCGCTAATGGAAGTTTTTGATGATATACGATCATATAGAGATCATGAAGTTTCAGACGTCATTCAAAACTTGCTGAATAATGCTGATTTTTTTGAAGCAATTACAACTTTTCGCTTTCCTCGATTAACAAAACTTTTCCCATCTTTCACTAAGAAAGCAGTAAAACAAACCCTAAGAAAGCAACTTAAGGGGGTGGATAGCATCGTGAAATTTCAAGATGTAATTGCCATTTATTTGAAACGGATCATAGAGAAAACCACAAGTAATCTCAGCGAATCTGGTTTAAGTGAATTACGGAAAGATAGACAGTACTTATTTGTAAGTAATCATAGAGATATTGTACTTGATCCTGCTTTAATTAGTTATTTATTACATCAATCGCTTCGCAATACGGTCGAAATTGCCATTGGAGATAATCTGGTTAAGAAAGATTTTATTTCAGACTTAATGAAATTGAATAAGAGCTTTCTTGTGAAGCGCTCTGTTCAAGGAAGAGAAAAACTAGAAGCTTCAAAATTATTATCTCAATACATTCATCATACGCTTGAATCGGGTAACCATGTTTGGATCGCACAAAGTGAAGGTCGAGCGAAAAACGGCTTAGATAAAACAGATCCTACGATTCTAAAAATGTTGCATATAGCTAAAAGAGGGAATCGAAAAGAACTTTCTTTACAAGACTGTATGAACGATTTGCATATTCTTCCAGTTTCCATTTCATATGAATTTGATCCATGTGATGAGTTGAAAGCAAGAGAACTCTATGAAATCGATCACAATGGTCATTTTGAAAAAGATGAGCGTGCTGACATTGATAGTATTTCTACTGGAATAGAAGGTTTTAAGGGAGATGTTCACATCTGTTTTGGAACAGAAATAAGTGCTCTGGACTCAGATACATTATCAATAGCCAATCAGATTGATGAGCAAGTAATTGGCAATTATAAGCTTCACCCCTCCAATTATTTGGCGTATGAAAAAATTCAACAGGAGGATGCTTCGATAGGCCTCAGTATTGAAGCCTTGAATATAGATACTGGTTTATTAAATGATAAACGCGATGAGTTTGAGCAGAGGTATCAAAATATTGCCGTAGAGTTAAGGCCTTATTTTCTTCAAATGTATGCCAATCCAGTATTAAGCCAATTTAGCTTTACACGCAAATCTCAGGTTTAATCTATTCGAACCATTTGCTTCTCCATTGAGATATACTTTGTAGGCTATGGTATTGAGAATCTAGGTGTTGTTTTAATAGATGAAAATATCTGGAATTGGAGACCATTAAAATTTCGTGTATTGACGCTTTTTGCGATTCAAGGGCTGAAATTCACTGTTTTAAGAACTTCATTACTTTTTTATCTGAATTTGTCATGAGTTGTATAAAGTATGTTCCGGAAGCAGGATCATATTTATACCTGTTCCAATGTTCCCGAAAAGGACCATTCTTCTAAAAACGAAACAAAATTATTGACCAGAAGATGATTTCTGCTAGCTAATGTAGCTGCATACCAGCTGCGTTCAATAGGCTTTTTAGAGATCGGAATGGTAATCAGTCTTTTGGTGTCCATATATCCTGAGACAGCCCAATTGGCCATAATAGCTATGCCCATACTTGCCGCCACCATTTCTACAATAGCCTCAGTAAGCTCAAACTTCATTACGTTTCTTAATTCAATTCCATTTGGCTTAATGAATTCTCTTAAGAAAAAGAGTTGATCGTCAGGAACATCATATAATATCATAGTTTGATCAGTAAAATCACTTGGTTTCAATAATGTCTTTTTAGCAAGCGGGTGATCCCTAGAAAGTACAGCCAACATTTCATCAGTAAAGAGCTTTCGAAAATCATACAAATTACTGTTGGAGAAATCACTGACAATGGCAACATCTAAACGAGCCATTTCTAAATATTCCATGGGCTTTCTAGTTGCTTCGCTAATAACTTTCACCTCAATGGCAGGATATTTTTGCTGGAATGCTTTGAGAACTGGTGGTAACCAGTGGTAACATGTATAGCACTCTGTGCTGATACTTAAAGTTCCTTGTTCACCATTATTTATGGAAGCTAGGTCTTGATATAGCTTTCTCAATTCAGAAGAAATGACTTCAGAGGATTGCACCAGACGATTTCCGGATGAGGTGATTACCATTTTCTTTCCAACCCTAGTGAATACACTGGTTTGAAGTGCATGCTCTATTTTTTTTAACTGATGACTAAGAGCTGATTGAGAAACAAACATTTTTTCTGCAGCTAGAGTGAGGTTGCCTTCTTCATGAATGGTTTTTACCACCAGAATGTCTCTAAAGGATAAGTTGTCATTCATGTATTAGATTATTTCATGTTATTAATGAAAATTATGATTTTTACTTATGATAAATAGAGTGTTTTCTTGTGGGAATTACAAGAAAAAACTGGTTAAAATGAAAAATAGAAATAGACGTGATTTTTTGATCAAGGCGGGAACAGCAGCTGCTTTACTTCCATTTGCAGGTAAATCAATTGCTTTTGATAGCCCAGAATTGGCATCTAAACTTTCGTTTGCAGCTCCTCAACCCCCACCACCTTCATGTGATTATCGTTTATTGAGACATGCTGCTGCCGTGTTTACCTACAATGACAAGACGTTTCTGATCGATCCATATCTCAATCAAGCCGTTTCAAATGTGCCTCTGCCAGTAGATAGTAATGAGTTAACAGAGATTTTAAACTCCGTGGACGCGGTGTTGTTAACACATGCACATACGGATCATATAACCGACATTCCCCACCCTGTTTTGAAAATCGAAATTTCCAACCCGTTTCGCTCAAAATTTAACAAATCAATCTCATCTTGTTAAGCAATTGGTGTTCGAAAGGTGAAAATGAAGTACTCCGTTAGGTCAAAAGAGTGCCAAAAAAGTTAAATTCTCATTTTTTGAAAGGGGGTGGGGAATGTCGGATATAAATTTAAGTGATTGGCATATTTCTTTGATTCAAGACAAGCCCTTTTTCTGTCAATCTGCAGAGGATGGGGACTATTTGTCTTTTATTGGAATGAGTGATGTACGAGTTATTGGAGAACAAATAGCCTTTGAGGGAATCACGATTTATAAAACAGGAGGGCAGCATGGAATAGGTACGGGCTGGGATGTATCTGGATTTGTTTTTACAGCAGAAGAGAATAGAACCGTATACATAGCAGGTGATACTACCTATGCTCCGGAAGTAGAAGAAGCGTTACTAACATATTCACCAGATTTCACCATAGTAAATAGTGGAGCTGTAGGCCCTTTGAATAACCCTTGGACGATGACAGCAGAAGATGTTGGATCTGTAGCTGAAAGCCTTCCTACGACTCAAATTATTGCGGTGCATATGGAAGTGCATCCAAGTGCTCAAGTGTCCAGAAATGAGTTAAGAAATTATACTGATGCCAATGGTATTTCTGGTCGTGTGCTCATCCCTGAAAATGGAGAATCGATCAACCTATGCAGTTTTGTGTCAGTAGAAGATTTCCCGGCTAAATCGGGGGTGATTACACTTTCTCCAAATCCTTTTCAGAATGAAATAAACGTTGAAGTTGCGGAAAAACTGCTTCACATTCGAGTAATTGATGTTCAGGGAAAATTAGTAACCACATTATATCAACCAAAATGGGATGGAAAAGATAAGATAGGAAACCCTGTGCGAGAGGGAATGTACATATTCTTAATTAGCACAAATAAGGGGGTATATACAAGGCAAGTTCTAAAGCAGCTTTAACCCAGGTTATGCATTAGCCATTAGCAGTGAGACTTAAAATTAAATGTGGTATTTGGTTTTAAGTCGAAGTAGTCTTTGATGCGTAATTCTGGGTTAAAGTATTTTAAGTCAATTGTTTGTTTTTGATCGCTTTCATTAATAGGAATTAGGAGTATAAAAAAAGAGAGTCACCTACTTTTAGGTAAACTCTCCTTTTCCCTCAACAAGAGGAAAACTTGGTTATGCTACTTTGATTGTTAGTTACAAACTGTTCCAAAAACGGCAAGAAATCCACTGAAATCGGAAATGGTAATAAAGCCATCCGCATCAAAATCCCCCTTACAATCACATGAGTTTACTGCATTACAACTGTTCCCAAAGTTTCCTAGGAATGGAGTGAGATCCGAAACATTGATATATCCATCATCGTTCATATCTCCAGGGCAGGAGTTAATGTAAGTACAAGTTCCGTCATCCGAGGTTGCATTCACATCGTAATTGTACGATATAGGATTAGTACAACCCCAGATACAATCTTCTTCACCAGAGTTAACATTGACTTGTATGGTCGCATACCCTGTTGGCACAATTCCTCCAACTTCTTTGGAATCCACTAAGATCAAGTATTCTGTATTTAGTTGTAATTCACTGCAGTCTAACTTAACTTTGCCATGTAGTTGAAGACCAGAGTCATCGTTAGCTCCAAGTAAAGTTCCATTACAAGCATCGAAGATGGCCAACTGCGTATTGTATATTAAATCCGTCCCTCCAATATCACTTGCGTTGACAAGTTGGAATGAAACTCTTCCGAAGCCTAAGTTCGGAGTTGTATAGGTGAAGAATACTCCAACCTGTACTTCTGTGTCTTCAGGACACCAGCCAAGGAAATCAGGATCATCATTACAATCTGTCTCTGGAATAGAATAACTTGCATCTGAGTGCTATTTATATGCTCTGCATAGTTGCTTTAAGTTTAAATTTATCAGCGTTTTATTCCCAATTTGTAAAACCTTCTAGGAACTAATCCCGTATAGGATTGAGTGAAAATTTAAAAAGGTCGGTCAGATAGTTTCTGGTAGGCAACAAAAATGACATACTCTAGTCCACTTTTAACAGCATATGAGTTCTTTGAGAAATCAAAGGATTGCGGAATATCATTCGCGTATAGAGGTCCATTTATAGATGATCTTACTACTCGAATTATTGATCTTTCTGAGAATAATATTGCTGATAATCAAGGGCTTCCTAAGATAAGCCGAAGGGTTTCTTTCTTACTCGTCGAATGTTTCCAAAACATTGTAAGACACGGAGAAGAAACCCCATTGGAGCTGATTTCAACTTTAAATGATGGTTTGTTTAGCTTCAAGAATATAGGAGAGGCTTATGTAATTAATTCAATTAATCTGGTGGAAAAAAGCCAGATCAAAGAGTTGGAACAGCAAGTAGAGCACATAAACAGTCTTAACTCAGTGGAACTTAAGGATCTATACAGGTCAGCACTTAAGAACAATGAAATGAGTGGAAAAGGAGGGGCAGGGTTAGGATTAATAGAATTAGCACGTAAATCTGGTCAAAAGATTAAGTACAAGGTAGAAGAAGCTTCAATAGATATGTGTTTCTTTCATCAGCAAGTACTTTTTCTAAAGAGCCCAGATAAGGATGGTATAGACCACATAGATTTTACTGGTGATATTTTGACTAATATGCATCGTGATAATCTACTGCTTCAGTATAAAGGAGATTTCAGTCAAAAATCGATATTGCCTCTGCTCAAAATAGTAGAAGACAATATGGGAACAAACGAAGATGAGATCAGGAGAATGAAAGAAGTTGGGAATATGTTAATTGAAATACTTCAAAATATTTCAAAATATGGAACCGAAACTGCTAGAATTAAGGAAGGAGTATTCCTAATTGGCATGAACGAGGACAATTTTTTCATTGAGGCAGGAAGTCCTGTAGAAGTAGATCAAAAGGAAGAATTTGAACGACTTCTTGAAGTAGCTCTTTCCAACTCAAATGACAAAGTTGAATGCCAAATAAAAAATAAACTGCTTAAATTGCATTCAGTAGGAGATAAGTTGAAATCTGGGCTTGGGCTGTTAGAAATAGTGAAGTCAAGCACAAAGCCACTTAGCTATAACTTTACCAAGGGTGTTGATGGAAAATTATTCTTTACACTTAAGGCATTTGTCTAAATATGCTGGCCACAGAATCTCCAAATAACTTAGTTCTATTAGAGTCAAATAAAAGTGGATTAAATTGCACTTGTTTTTATTATTCTTAGTATATTTGCAGACCGAAATTTTGAGAAAAGATGGCAAATCATAAGTCAACATTAAGAAGAATTAGATCAGACGAGAAGAAAAAGCTTAGAAACAGGTATGACCATAAGTCTACCAGAACAGCGATGAAGAATCTAAGAATTTCTACTGATAAAAAAGAAGCTACTGAGATGTTACCTAAAGTAAATGGTATGCTTGATAAGTTGGCTAAGAAAAATATTATTCACAAAAACAAAGCAGCTAATCTAAAGTCTGGTTTGGCAACACATGTGAATTCTCTTAACTAGAAGAAATTGAATAAATATATGAAGCCTTCAAGTGTAAACTTGAGGGCTTTTTTTATAAGTTCGTTTTCTGAAACTTACAGAACTGAATAAATTTGTCATCACGGAATGGGCGGAAGAAGACCGTCCTAGAGAAAAGCTA
Source organism: Flavobacteriales bacterium (assembly GCA_965224545.1). GTDB lineage: Bacteria > Bacteroidota > Bacteroidia > Flavobacteriales_D > Sanyastnellaceae > ASP10-05a. The sequence continues at coordinate 1,798,329 of CBDCZM010000002.1, forward strand.
TTGCACAAAGGGAAATCGGCACTGTCTAACTCCGAACTAATAGCAATTCTGATTGGTTCTGGAAATAGAAATGAAACAGCAGTTGATCTAGCAAAGCGAATTCTTAATTCAGTAGATGATAATCTACAAGGTCTAGCTCGTTTAAGTCTCACAGATCTACAAGGGTTTTATGGAGTAGGAGAAGCCAAAGCAATTTCGATTCAGGCTGCACTTGAGTTGGGGGCTAGAAAAAGAAGCAGTAAGGCATTGGAAAGAAAAAGGGTTACTGGTAGTTCTGACGTAAATGAGCTATTTCAGGAGGAGTTGGGTCCCTTAAACTATGAAGAGTTTCATATACTATTGCTGAATCAAGCAAATTGTATTTTAAAAAGACAACTGATTTCTAAAGGAGGGATTAGTTCTTCTATTGCTGATCCGAAAGTGATTTTTGAAGTGGCTTTAAACGCAAAGGCTTCCTCCATAATTCTGGTGCATAACCATCCTAGCGGTAATTTAAAACCTTCTAGACAGGATATTTTGCTTACTTCTAAGCTGAAGTCTGCGGGACAAGTTCTAGATTTGCCTGTTATAGATCATGTAATTATAGTAGAAGCTGGTTATTTCAGTTTTGCTGATGACGGAATTTTATGAAGACCATTCTAACGGTAATCGGAGCTCGCCCACAAATTATTAAAGCTACTGCTATAAGTAGAGCTATAAAAGAAAATTTCAGTTCATACATAAAGGAAATTCTTCTGCATACGGGGCAGCACTATGATGCTGCCATGAGCCAAATCTTTATTGATCAATTGGGTCTTCCAGTTCCAGATATTAATTTAAAGGTGGGTAGCGATAATCATGGCCAACAAACAGCTTCGATGTTAGCAGGTATAGAGGAGCAGCTTCTTATTCATCAACCCGATGGGGTGATCGTTTATGGTGATACTAACAGTACGCTGGCGGCAGCTCTGGCAGCAGCCAAAATTCAGGTTCCTGTAATTCACATTGAGGCGGGGCTGCGCTCATTTAACAAGCAAATGCCTGAGGAAATTAATCGAATAGGTACGGATCATGTGAGCACATTGCTTTTCTGCCCGACCTCAACGGGAATAGATAATTTAAGAAATGAAAATTTTAAATTAGAAATGACTCCTCCATTCACTATTGATCATCCAGCGGTGTTCAATAGTGGAGATGTAATGTTTGACAATAGCATCTATTTTTCAGAAATAGCTGATCGAGAATCTACCGTTATAGATGAACTAAAATTGGAAAATAAAAAGTTCATCCTTTGCACTATTCACAGGCCTTCTAATACTGATGATAGTGAACGTCTTAATGTTTTGATGCGCACGCTTTTGGATATATCAGAGCAGTATCAATTGGATGTTGTATTTCCTGTGCACCCGCGTACACAGGGTAAATTGGATGAGTTTTTCAATGGAGATGTATTAATGAATCGATTGGAGGAGAGTCAAAATGTACATATGATCTCTCCTTGTGGGTTTTTAGATATGATCGCACTTGAGAAGAACTGTTGTATGGTAATGACAGATTCTGGAGGAGTTCAAAAAGAAGCTTTTTTCTTTAACAAACCATCTCTCATTTTCAGAGCTCAAACGGAATGGGTAGAAATTATTGACGCAGGTTGTGCTTTGTTAGTAGATGCTAATTCAGAAAGAATAAAAAATGGATTCTCCCATTTTTGGGATAAAGATGACCTTGATTTCCCAGAAATTTTCGGAAATGGAAAGGCAGCTAATTTCATTTGTGAGCAACTAGTAGAACACTTATAAATTGATCATAGTTTTCACCAAAATAGAGACACCTAGATTAGAGTACATATGTGACTTTATTTTCGGTTCAGTGTTGCAAAAGGAATTTCAAATTACTTCTGACAGGTCATTCTTTGAAAACTCGGACGCGATAAAAATCAATTATTCTTCTGAAGGAGTGGATGGAATTCAGATCCTTCCCCAAGGATTATTGGAAGAAAGTGGAGTCCATAAAAAAGAATTTAAAACAGGACACTGGGATGAGCTTCCTGTCTTCTTTGTTTCGGAAAACAGTTTGATTCCCTTTGACTTGTTTTCAGCAGTATTTTTTCTAATTACCAGATATGAAGAGTATTCTGCAAGTAAGAGAGATGTGCATGACAGATTCTTGAGTACGGACAGTATCCTAAACAAACTAGATGTTCTACAACGTCCAATTGTTGATTTGTGGTGTCAGAAACTGAATTCATTACTCTTTGGAACTCAAATACTTAGTCGAGAATACAAGTATGTCTCTACCATTGACATTGACAATGCGTATGCTTATAAGTATAAAACTTCTTACATGAAAGTAGGTAGTGCCATCAAGGCAATGTTAAGAGGAGATAGTCAAGATTTAATAAGAAGAGTTGGTTGTTATTTTAGAAGGAAACCAGACCCATATGACACCTACGAATTCATAGAAAAAACACATCAAGAGAATAATGTTTCGAGCATGTTTTTCTTCCTGCTTTCGGATAGAAATGAATGGGATAAAAATTTAAGCTATACTAACAAGTATTTAAGAGCGTTGGTTCGGAAAATTAGTGTTGGGAATGCAGTTGGAATCCATCCTGGATATACTAGTTATTTATCTTCAGATGTGATTTTAAAAGAGAAACTAAGGTTGGAAGACATCCTTGATGCTAAGATGAAGTCAAGTAGACAGCATTTTTTGAGATTTAGGTTCCCTGAAACTCCGAGAAATCTAATCACAGCAGGAATTAAAAATGATTATAGCCTGTGCTATGCGGAAAAATTAGGCTTTCGAGGAGGCACGTGTACACCATTTAAATTTTACGATTTGGAAGAGGAAATGCCAACAGCACTACTATTTCATAGCGCAGCTATTATGGATGCCACTTTAAACAGATATATGGGATTGAACAGTGAAGAAGCATCAATAGAAGCCTTAAAAGTCATAAAAGAGGTTAAAGCCGTAAATGGAGAGTTAAATACTATCTGGCACAATGAAACTCTTAGCGATATTCGCGAATGGAAAGGGTGGAGGCCAGTTTTTGAACAGGTGATTTCAGCAGCAAAATCGAAGTAAGGTGGATTGGTTAAGTATATTAGCAAATGTAGGGTTGTTTATTTGGGCGGGGCTCAAGTTCTTAGTGTTTGCTCCGATAATAGCAGTGAAGTTCAATTTCTTAACAGGCTTGTTAATGAACATATCTGCTGGGTTTACGGGAGTTTCTTTCTTTTACTTTCTGAGTGATTATTTTATGGAGAGAGCTCACAAAAAACGTATGAGAAGAATTGAAAATGGCACGGCAAAACCAAAAAGAAAATTCACCAGAGTGAATAAATTTTTGGTGAAGATCAAACTAAGGTTGGGGATTATAGGCATAGCATTGATAACACCAACTGGTATTTCCATCCCTTTGGGTTCTGTAATCATGGCGAAGTTCTTCAAACATAGCAAATGGGCTTATCCTTTATTGCTGTTTTCTGTGGTGTTTTGGGCACTACTAATAGGTCTTTTAGCCAGTCAGTTTCCGGATTTATTTGACTCACTTTTTCCAAATACAAATGACTAACAAGTATGAACATATTATTTGGGATCTAGACCATACACTGTGGGATTTTGATACCAACTCAAAGGAATGCATAACAGAGCTTCTTACCGAATATCAACTCATTGGAAATCCCATTCCAAATGTTTCTGATTTTTTGGATGATTATGTAAGAATTAATAGAGAATGTTGGGATCTCTATCAGGTAGGAAAGATGGATAGGGCCACCTTAAGGTATACCCGATTTCAGCAAGCATTTGAGCTTCACGGAGTGCCAGAGGAAAGTAGTAGAGACTTGTCGGATAAATTTTGCGCAGATTATGTGATTCGCTGCCCGCAGAAATCGGCATTAATTCCAGGATCCCATGAGATTTTACAGTACTTAGAGTCCAAGCATTATAAAATGTGTATCCTTACAAATGGGTTTCTTGAGGCACAACATATAAAAATGCATGTTTCAGGTCTCAACCGTTATTTTGATCATGTATTCATTTCGGAAAACTTAAAAGCTAAAAAGCCTGATCCTAGAGCTTATCATTCAGTAATGAACGCTTTAAATACGAAAGTGGACAAGTGTATTATGATTGGTGATTCGGAGTCTAGTGATATACAAGGAGCAGTGAATGTAGGAATGGATTCAATTCATTTCCTTCCTGATGGTACTTCTGAAACGATAGGAACTCATTTAATTAATGAATTACTGCAGTTGAAGCATTTTTTATAAGCTTTATGCGAGTCACTTGCACCACTTTGGCTGGATTACGTATCCTCCCACAAACATTTATAATTTCTTTAAAAGAAGTTGAAAATTTAATTACGTTATTTGTTCCGAAAGAAAAAGACCATGGCAGACGAAAACCAACAGCAAAAGGGGAAACTAAATATTGAACTTTCAGAAGAACTTTCAGAAGGTATTTATTCAAATTTGGCAGTAATTACACATTCTAATTCTGAATTTGTGCTCGATTTCATAAGAGTGATGCCAGGTGTTCCTAAGGCGAAGGTAAAGTCGAGAATAATTCTCACTCCTCAGCATGCAAAGCGATTAATGAAAGCACTTTCCGATAATGTAAGAAAGTTTGAAGCGCAGCATGGTGCTATTAAAGATATCAAGGGCATGGAACAAATGATGCCAATGAACTTTGGCGGACCACAAGGGGAAGCCTAGAAATTTATAGTGATTTGATTGGTAAAACATTAGATGTTAACAGCCATCGTATTGATTTATTTGTTCTAGCTTTAAAAATCTCAAATCTCAAATCTCAAATCTCAAATCTCAAATCTCAAATCTCAAATCTCAAATCTCAAATCTCAAATCTCAAATCTCAAATCTCAAATCTCAAATCTCAAATCTCAAATCTCAAATCTCAAATCTCAAATCTCAAATCTCAAATCTCAAATCTCAAATCTCAAATCTCAAATCTCAAATCTCAAATCTCAAATCTCAAATCTCAAATCTCAAAATAGAGTACTTTTTCCTCTATTAATTACTCCGATTACTTTTCCAGTAAATTCAGCATCATTGTAGGGAGTATTTTTAGATTTTGAAATCATTTCATCTCTTTTGAATGTCCATTTTAGAGTAGGATCAAATAAAGTAAGATTGGCGACGTTCCCTTCTGATATTTCTGGAATATCAAGACCTAGGATCTTTCTAGGATTACTTGCGAATTTTTCTATGATACCTTCCAGAGAAATGCTTTTATTGAGTTCTGTATGAGAAGCACTAAAAGTGGTCTCTAATGAACTGATCCCAAACGCAGCTTCAGTGAATTCTTTCTTTTTTTCCTCCACATCTTCTGGCTCATGGCCAGAACAAATAGCATCAATAGTACCGTCCTTTAATCCTTTGACGAGTGCTTTTTTGTCCTGATCTGATCTGAAAGGAGGTAACACTTTGAATCTAGAATCAAACCCTGAAACAGATTCGTCGATAAAACTTAATTGGTGTGCGTGCACACTAGACGTAATATCTAGTCCATCCTTTTTGGCAGAACGGATCATATCCACCGAATCGGTCGTGGAAATTGCTGAAACGTGTAGTTTTCCTCCGTAGTGCCTTAGTAATTGAATGTCTCTTGATAACTGAATTTCTTCGGAAACATTTGGGATGCCTCTCATCCCTAGAAGTGTTGATGTCTTTCCTTCATGCATTTGTCCATTGCTGACCAAATGAGGATCGTAGGGGAAAGAATAGATAATTGCGCCTAAAGTCTTTGCATACTCTAACGCTTTGGATATGAGGTTTGTGTTGGGCAAAAGAGCGGTGTCTTCAGTGAAGGCTACAGCTCCACTTTGTGTCATGTCATGGAATTCACTCAGCTGTTTTCCATGCAGCCCTTTACTAATTGCTCCAGCTGGGAAAATTTCTGTTGTAGAAGCTGAAGAATTGGTTTTTAGAAATTGTACAGAGGCATTATTGTCTACCACCGGATAGGTAGTTGGCATAGAAACAACGCCAGTAAATCCACCTTTGGCTGCTGTTTTCAATCCGTTAGCTAGCCCTTCCTTATACTCGTGACCAGGTTCTCTGAAATTTGCCCGCATGTCTAACCAACCCGCACTAATACATAGGTTTTTGGATGAAATGACCTTAGCTCCATCACTGGAAATTGAAGCGGCTACTTTTTGAATCTTTCCATTCTTAATTAGAATGTCTTTTGTTTTCAGATGATGCTTATTGCCATGCTGAAAAATCTTCGCTTTTTTAATCAGGATGTTCATACTACTTCCAAAATTTAATCAAAATAATCTCTATGCCGAGAAACATAAGAGCAATGATAATAAATGACTTCCATAATGTCTTTCCCTCATTTACTTCTTGGATTGATGCTCCAATAGTATTCATGTTCGAAGTAATGACGTTACTCGTAGAAAGTCCTTGCTTCTTAAGTTCCTGTTTCAGATCACCGGCATCGAAATAGGTGATTTCGCTCTCTTTTCTATTATAATTGATGCCTATAGCCCCAATTTGATTTTGATCAACATTAATGGTATAATTTCCAGAAATCCTAGCATCACTTCCTGGGAAAATTTCGAATACCCCATCTTTTCGCCTGAATTCAGGAATAAATTCATCTCCAGCTTCACTTTTCATTTTGATAACTGATTCTGCATTTGCAGAATTTTCTGATTTCAATGTAAAAGCATTCTCTTGCCCTAGTTCAAAATAAGTTTTTGAAGACGACCTTGCATGACTTGCTATGCTATGAAGTGTATATACGAATAACGAATGTGATGCGATATCTGATTGAGATTCAGATAAACTCACATTGAATAAGTACAGAGAGGAGTTATTATTTTCATAGTGACTTATAAAAGCATCTCCATTTTGAAGAGTAGCTAACCAATCTCGATTCCTCTTACTAGAATTAGTCGAGCCGAAATAAGAATTTACCCTTGGTAAGGGCATGTTTCTAGTAGTCTCATCAAACACATTTTCATAAATGAAATGTTCTAGATTAAGCCTGGAAACTTTGCTGTCAGCCTTTTTTAGAGCGGTGAGTAAATCAGCGTCGCGTAGAGATAGGAACGAATTGTAGCTATTCAAATCAGCTTCTGATGAAGGAATTAGCGCTACGGTTCCACCAGCTTTGGCGAACTTGTCCAGTTCTTGTTTCAGCCCGCCAGAAATGAATGAGAGTTGATTCACAATAATTAAATCAAATTCAGGAAACCTATTGTAGTCTACCTGAGATGAATTAAATTTAGTAAAGTTGTATTCTTTATCATTTTTGAAAAGGTTTTCAAAGACTCTTTCAGAGCCACTTTTTATTTCAAGAATATTGGTTTTATCAGCTACTTCATAACCAAAGAAAAACTCATCGTCAAAAGTCACAGGATAATCTTCTACTACCACTCGTGCTTGTTTATATCCTGGAGAAGAATTCGTGAAAGTCAAAACTGTGTCTGTGACCACTCCTGGATCAGCATTTATACTGATCACGGATTTTTGAGTTCCGTTTACATATAATTTGAGGGGGATGTTTTCTCTTCTGCGTTGCAACGTATTACTTACCTGGATATGCAGGTTTTCAAGCGTATTGATATTTCTACTTGGTGAGTTGAACCAAATACTATCGATAAACAAATTTTCAGAAAATGCAGATGGAGTAGGGATAAATTGCAAGGCAAATGCACTATCTGGTTGAATTTTATCTATATCCGTAACACTTTTCTGTAGATCAGAAAGCACATAGATCAATCGTTGATCAGCTTCTTCTTTTAATGATAAATCTTTATGTCTGGCATATACCTCAGATAATGTTTTACTCTGAGGAGAAAAATCCACCTCCGTGATTAACTCAGATATTTCCTCTTGGGTTAGCCATCTCTGATGTCTGCCCTCAAAGTCATTTGTTACTAGCTGAAATATATCTGTAGGAGAGTGATATTTTACTACTTCTAGCGCTTTGTTTTTAGCTATCTCGAGAATGTTTCCTGCTTCACTTTCACTCTCCATACTGAAACTATTGTCAATATAGACTCCGACTGTTTTTTTTCCTACCACAACACCTGTATCCCCAGTAGGAATAAACGGTTGGGCAAAAGCAAATACTATTGATGTGATGGCCAAAATACGCGCACACAATATCAGAAAATGTTTGATCTTGCTTTTAGACTTGGTTTCTTGCTTGATTTCTTTTAGATACTCGACATTGGAGAATTGAATTTTCTTAAAACGTCTGAAATTGAATAGATGCACCAGAATTGGAATAGAAATGGCACCGAGTGCATATAGTAATCCTGGATATAAAAATTGCATCAAAGCACAAAGATAAATTGATTACCGAGTAATGAAAAGGTATTGTGATTTTTTAATCATCTAATTTTTCAAGAGGTCTATTTCATTGTTGGAAGTAATGAACATAATCCGTGATTCTCTCTGGACGTAATATTTACATTTGTCGAGTGAAATTTAAGACGCAAAAAGAACTTAAAGCATTTTTAGATGATCAAGTAGATCGTTTTGAAAAACCCATTTTTTTTGAATTGGATCCTTTAGGAATACCTCATAAATTCACTAAGAAGGAGGACATAGAAATTAGCGGATTTTTAGCAGCAACGATTGCTTGGGGAAATCGAAAGTCGATTATTAATAGTTCGGTAAGAATGTGTGAACTCATGGATAATGCTCCTCATGATTTTGTTTTAAATCATAACGAGGCCGATTATCTGAAATTAGAAGGGTTTGTGCATCGAACTTTTAACTCAAGTGATTTGCAATACTTCTTTTATGCATTGCAGCGTATTTATAGGACAAAGGGAGGATTAGAAAAGGTGTTTACTGATGGTTTTAAGGAGTTGGGCTCTTCCGCTCAAGCCATTTCAAATTTTAAGAAGGTGTTTTTCCAGTTCGAACACCTAAAGCGTACACAAAAACATGTTTCTGATCCATTAAAAGGCTCCTCGGCAAAGCGATTGAATATGTATTTAAGATGGATGGTCAGATCATCTCAAAAAGAGGTTGATTTTGGATTATGGAAAAATATCCCTGCCAGTAAACTGATGCTTCCTTTGGATGTTCATACAGGAAATGTTGGAAGAAAATTAGGATTACTTCAACGAACACAAAATGATTGGAAATCTGTAGAAGAAATTACGGACGAACTCAGGAATTTTGACGACGAAGACCCTTCAAAGTACGATTTTGCTCTGTTTGGGTTGGGTATTGATGGGTTTTAATTTTTTTTTTGAAATTTATCTAGCTCAATCTCATAAGGTTTGGCTATTTTTTGATGACGAGTAGGGATGGAGACTTCGAAAAAGGAGAAGTAAGTGCTATTTTTACAATAGGTATTGTAGCACTAATATGAATTTCTCTCACTCTTAATTTTAGGGTGTTATTTGTGTTATTTCTGTAATACTTACCGAAAACAAATTTTAACCAAAATCTTTACTTTATGGAGACTCTCTCTCTATACCCATCATCTATTGATAGGGTACCGCCAACTACTACTATTAGGCTTATTCTAGTCGCAATTTTTATTTTAGCAATCTCTCAATTTGGTTTGTCCCAGCAGTGTTGTTTGAATTTTACTTCAGGCAATTCGACAATTGAGATGTTAAAGAGTGGGACATCAGACTTTGCTGATTTTAATAATGATGGAAATTTGGATTTATTAACCACAGGGAAGAATAGTAGTAATGCTGAGAAAACCAATCTATATTTTGGAGATGGAAGTGGTCAGTTCACTCTTGCTACTTCTAATTTGACGCCCATTTCCAATGGAGCAGTGTCTATTGGGGATGTAAATGGAGATAGTTTTTTAGATATTATACTATCTGATGTGTCTGTACAAGTATTCCTAAACGATGGTTTGGGACAGTTTACACTGGATTCGTCGGCGCATGAATTTTCGATTTCTTTGATACCAGATTCTGATTTGGAGGATGTAGATAATGATGGAGATTTGGATTTAGTAATCACAGGAGTCACTTCTGGTATAGAGTTCAAAACAAAACTTTACTACAATGAATTGGGAACTTTTGTAGATAGCAATATTGATCTTCTAGGAAATGTAAATGGCGATGTGGTGATGACAGATTTTAATAATGACAATAGAGCCGATATCCTTGTTACGGGAGGTATTAGTTCAAATGATCTTGTGGCTGCTCTATACATACAATCAAATACAGGCACTTTTGTCACTTCGACATACGATTTTGAACCTTTGGGTTATTCTACTATTAGTACTGGTGATCTAAATGGAGATGGATTTACCGATGTGGTAATGATAGGAGAGGGGGCTGATGATCAGTCAAAAACATTCATTTACCTCAATCAATCAGGGGTTACATTTTCACAAGAAGTTCAGACAAATGGGTACAAACAAGGGGATTTAAGTCTTGCCGATTTTGATGGAGATTCGGACTTAGATTTACTAATAGTAGGTGATGATGCCTTAGCTGGAGTATATTGTAATGATGGGGCTGGACTGTTTCAGGTAGCACAAACAGGAGTACAATATAGATCGGGGGCGGTGTGTGCCTCTGCTGACGTTGACAACGATGGACGAGTTGATTATCTTGAAATGGGAGCTGTAGGATTAAATGTTTTAGAAGGAGATATTTATCTAAATACAAGGGCCGTTGGTTGTACAGATGCAATGGCATGTAACTTTGATAATCTGGCCACTTGCGATGATGGAAGTTGTCAAGAGAATTGTGGTGAAGGTTGCACAGATCCCTCGGCTATCAACTATGATCCAAACGCTTCAACAGATGATGGGTCATGTATCCATATTCCAGTGAACGATGAGTATGGTAATTCAACGGTTCTGAATGTTCCTTTGTGGACACCAGATAATTCAACTTTAGAAGAAGTAAGTAGTAGTGTTACAGGAGCAACAGATTCTCCTGAATCTGCGGCTATTACAAATGATGTATGGTTCAGTTTTATTCCTAACCAAACGGCTACGAAAATAGCAGTGGTTTCGACAGAAATAGATGCAGTTGTAGAGGTGTACAGTGAGAGTGGTCAACTGCTGGCAGTAATCAACGACCTGGGAGCAGGAGCAGGAGAATCATATTATGCCAATTTAGAGATGAATGTACCACACTTTCTAAGTGTTAGTGACGCGAATAGCGGCTCTGGAGACTTTACTCTAGGAGTGCTCGGGCTTCCTGGAAACTCAGTAACGCCTCAGTTTCAAGATCATGTTTTTCACTGCAATAATACTGTAATTAGAAGCTCTGAAATCTATCCTGAAGGAGCCATTTGGTATTTAAATGATGGTATCAATACTTTGATATATAGCTCACTATCTCAAGAAATAGATTTAACCCATATAGAGGGGTATAGACATGGAGTATCTTATACGGTTGATGTAAGTGCAGTTGTGGAAGGATATGAGGTAAGAAGTTTTGATAGCACCACAATCACGACAAATGAGCCATTTTCTGTGTTAAGAATAGTGTATAGAGATGCTACTATACAATTAAAAGAGGCTACAGTTATTTCTTGTGACGTTGGTTCGGGGTGTGGTGCATCATCTTATGTGTGGAGAATTACAGATATGTCCACTTCTGAAGTACGTGAGTTTACAAAGCCAACTAACTTTTTTAGAGTTGATCATATGGAAGGTGTAAAATACAACACGGAATATCAGGTAGAAATAGCCATTATTCATGATAATGAGATACAATACCAGTTTGGGCAGCCATTCAATTTTAGAACAGGAGTTGTAAGACAATTAAAAATGCAAAGGAGGTTTAGTTCAACTGCTACGGTGTTAACACCATATTCAATTATTTTGGGACACCCTAGAATTCCTTTGGCTACGGAGTATGAATGGAAGATAACAAATCATCTCTCAAGTGAGGAATATATTGGAACAAGTCATCCTACTGTAATAGGAGGAAATTCTAGAATCTGGTTATCAAGTTTTTCAGATGCAAACGGTAATTCTGTAATTTTTCCAAATGGAACATATGATGTACAAATAAGAGCAATAGTTGATGGTGATATTTCAAACTTTGGAGGTGCAGAGGAAATAACAATTGAAGGTTCTTCAATGATCACCTCAGAATCAGGGCTAGAGTCCACTCAAAATGGCTCGAGTTTTAATGAGGTCGAAGGAAATGTCTCTTCACGACTACTCATCTATCCAAATCCGGCAACTCAAGCTATACAAATGGAATTACCAGAGTCATTAGATAAAGAAGCGATGGCTACAATTGAGATTTATGGAATGACAGGAGGATTAGTTTATTCAGAACTCACTCAAGTTAAAACAATCAAACAAAATACGCTGGACATCAGCATACTTACTTCTGGGGTATACCAGATAAGAGTTAATTCATTAGGAGGTTATACCACTGGAATATTAGTGGTTGACTAATAATCAGTTATACTTTTAGTAATAATGAAAGCTCAATTCATATGGATTGAGCTTTTGTTTTTTTAGGTGTGAAGACAAATTCTATAACCGAGATTTATAATAGAAGCCTCATCTGAGATTAGAAACCGTGAATTATTTATTATCTTAGTAGGGTTCTAACGAACATAACCTTAATTTACCTTTAAAACAATGACTCATCTTGATTCTCGCTCGCAAGAGTACCTACCCCCTTTTCCCCTATTTAAAACTTTTTTTCTCAGTATTTGTTTAATAAGTATGGCTACCATTAGTCATGGACAATGGTTGGATTGGCAGGATGAAACGGATACACGACTTGTTCTCTCTTCTGTAGCCAATTCTGACGGAGAAGAGAAAGATATGTCGGTCGGAGATCTTAATAATGATGGCTGGGACGATGTTGTCGTAGTGCGAAAAGAACCGTTTTCAGTTCAAACAGCAGCGGCTAAATCCGATCTTTTATTAATGAATATAAATGGTGTATTAACAGATCAAACGGCGCTGTTTGCTCCTGAATTTATAAGCAATGTAAGTTTTGCCAGAGATGTGGTAATTGATGATTTTGATGGTGACGGATGGCAGGACGTGGTCATCGCCAATACTTTTGGACAGCAACCAATTTATTATGCCAATCAAGGAGAAGATGGTTCTGGAAATTGGCTAGGACTTGTGGACGAAACATCCACAAGGTTTCCTGAACTTACTGATGATACACCACTTATTTGTGCTGTATGGAGTGGAGATATCACGGGTGATGGTGTAGTAGATCTATATTTTGTCAACTACAAAGTGAATGCTGCAGGTGGCATAGCAAAGGATTTTTTACTTGTGAATGATGGTACCGGAGTCTTTACAAATGAAAGTGAAGCTAGGCTGGGAGATCTCAGAAATTCTGCGTTCGGAACCGCAGCCCAAATAATAGACTTTGACAATGATGGAGATAATGACATTTTAAAAGTTTCTACACTTTATTCTGTAGCTCCATGGAATGATCTAGGAATTATGCTTCTTTTTAATGACGGGACAGGTAATTTTTCCACCTGGCAAAACATTGCACCATTTGCACCATATATGTTTGAAGTATTCGATTATAATGATGATGGACTTCAGGACGTTTTTGTAGTGGATGATGCGAACGATTATATTTTGATAACCAATTCTGTAATAGCGGATACAAGCGTGGATGTAACTAGAACTGATGTGGTAGATGGCGCTGGAGGTTTTGGAGGAAACGTTCATAAATCAGATTTGGATTTAGATGGTGACTTAGATGTTATTGTTTCCGATGTAGATGTTGATATTCCTCCATGTGAGTCGGGACGGGAACTATCTATTCTTCAAAATAATTCTGGAATTTTTTCAGATCCATATACAGTGGGAACATTTGATTGGGCTACAAATAGTTATGATGTGGCGATCCTAGATATCAATAAGGACGGTTTAGAAGATTTTTTAACTGGCGGCTGTGCTGGTTACGCTGTATTTATGAATGCAAATTGTGATTTAGTAACTACAGGAGCAGATTTAGATATGGATGGTCTTCCGGATGCTTGTGATCCATGTCCAAATAATCCAGATGTGACTTGTACCGAGGAACTCACTTTTCCGACAGTGAGTACAGATAATACTGTTGCCAGGCAATGGAATGAACTGCTGTTGGAATCTATCAGGTTGGATTTTGCTCGACCAACAGTTCATGCAAGAAACTTGTATCATACATCTATTGGAATGTATGATGCTTGGGCGGTCTTTGAACCAAATGGATGTACCTATTTATTAGGAAAAACCTTGGATGGTTTCTCATGCAATTTTTCTGGTATAGCAGTACCTGCAGATATTCAAGCTGCCAGAGAGGAGGCTATATCTTATATGAGCTATCGACTTCTTTCTCATAGATTCCAGAATTCACCAGGAGTTATGGAACTGGAGCAGGCGTATGATTATCATATGGGAGTATTGGGATACGACACTTCAATTACAAGTCAGGATTATTCCACAGGATCAGCGGCTGCGCTAGGAAACTACTTAGCACAATGTTTGATTGATTTTGGACTACAGGATGGCTCAAATGAGCAAAATGCATTTGAAAACACTTCTTATTCTCCCGTGAATGTTCCATTAGTGGTTGATCAACCTGGTAACCCAACCCTTACCGATTTCAACAGATGGCAGCCGCTTACATTGGATGTATTCATTGATCAAAGTGGAAATGAAATTCCAGGTAGCACACCTGACTTTTTAGGTCCAGAGTGGGGACAGGTGAGCAATTTTGCACTTTCAGACACAGATTTAACCACCTACAATAGAGATGGATTCGACTACAAAGTCTATCATGATCCAGGAACACCCCCACTACATCAAATGGATGGATTGGGTGATACTGAAGACTATGCATGGGGATATGAAACTGTCATTCTATGGTCATCTCATTTAGATGCTACCGATGGAGCCACCATAGATATTTCTCCTGCGGCATTAGGAAACAGAACGTTGCCCACAGCAGTGGCAGATTACCCGAACTTTTATGATCAACTAAATGGTGGAACTCAAAGTGCAGGACATACTATGAACCCTGCCACAGGTGCCGCGTATGCATCTAATGTTGTTCCTAGAGCAGATTATGCCAGAGTATTGGCAGAATTTTGGGCAGACGGACCCTCTTCTGAAACACCTCCAGGACATTGGTTTACCATATTAAATTATGTAGATGACCACCCTAGTTTGGTTAGAAAGTATAAGGGAGAGGGTACAGATTTGGATCAAATGGAGTGGGAAATAAAAGCCTATTTCACATTAGGAGGAGCTATGCATGATGCAGCTGTTACGGCCTGGGGAGCTAAAGGATGGTATGATTACATACGTCCGGTATCAGCGATTCGGGGAATGGCGGCCCTGGGGCAGAGAACTGACAATACAGCCACAAATTATCATCCTGCAGGAATCAAGCTGATGCCAGGGTATATAGAAACTGTAGAAACAGGAGATCCATTGGCAGGAATTGTAGATGTGAATGTCGGAAAAATAAAGATATACGCATGGAGAGGAAACTCAGTAATCAATAATATAGATACAGATGAAGCTGGAGTGGATTGGATTTTGGCTGAAAACTGGGAACCCTATCAGCGACCATCTTTCGTGACTCCTCCATTTGCGGGATATGTATCTGGGCACTCTACTTTCTCACGAGCAGCGGCTGAGGTTCTAACGATGTTTACTGGAGATTCTTATTTCCCAGGAGGAGTAGGAGAGTTTATAGCAGAACAAGATGAATTTTTGGTTTTTGAGGATGGTCCTAGTCAAACAATTACTCTTCAATGGGCTACTTATTATGATGCAGCAGACGAATCTGGTTTATCTAGAATTTGGGGTGGAATTCACCCTCCTGCAGATGATATCCCTGGAAGATTTATGGGAGAACAGATTGGTATAGATGCATTTACATTGGCAGAACAATACTTTACAGATGATGGTGGTTGTACAAACGAGTTAGCATGTAATTACGATGCTTCCGCTTTATGTGATAATGGTACATGCCAATTGCCTGATGGCTGTACAGATGCCTCTGCATGCAATTATGATGCGGCTGCATTATGCGATGATGGTTCGTGTGTTTTACCAGACGGTTGTACGGATGTTTCGGCTTGCAATTATGATTCCGCAGCTTCTTGCGATGATGGTTCGTGTGACTTTTTAAACTGTCCCGGTTGCACAGATACTGGAGCATGTAATTACAATCCCAATTCACCATCAGATGATGGAAGTTGCGAATACATTTCTTGTGCTGGCTGTACGAATGCAACCTCTTGTAACTATGACGCCACAGCGACTATTGACGATGGTTCTTGTGTTCAACCAGGATGTACAGATGGTACCGCTTGTAATTACAATGCGACCGCTGGTTGTGACGATGGCTCATGTCTTCAATTAGACGATTGTGGAAATTGTGGAGGAACAGATACCTCAGGGTGTATGAATGTGGCAGCCTGTAACTATGATGCCAACGCAGATTGTGATGATGGCTCTTGTGCACTTCCTGATGGATGTACTGACGATACAGCTTGTAATTATGATGCAGCAGCAACTTGCGACGACGGCACTTGTGAATTTGCAAGTTGCCCTGGATGTACGAATCCTGTGGCCTGCAATTACAACGCAGATTCTACTATCGATGATGGAAGCTGTGTATTAGGTGCATGTAATGATCCTGTTGCTTGTAATTATGATGTGGCAGCATTGTGTAATGATGGCTCTTGTGTTTATGGTCCATCAAATGATGCTTGTGCAAATGCTATTGCCTTAGTAGAAGGAAACAATGTAATTGATAATACAGGAGCATGTTTCGATGAAGGATATACTGTGCCTGGCACAGGTTGTAATATAACTACAGGATGGTGTAATGCAAATGGGGTAGAAGCGGATGTATTTTATTCATTCACGACTCCATCTATTCCAGCAGTTATTACTATTCTAACTTCATTTGATGGCACGGGTACACAGACAGATACTCAAATAGCAGTTTTTGATGACTGTGGCGGAACACTCGTAGCTGCTAATGACGATGGAGGGAATGACCAATTTATGTCGCGACTAGAATTCGCTTGTGGAGAATTGGAGCTAAATAAAACATATTTGCTCTTGATTGATGGATATAATGGAGTAAATGGTACAGCCAATCTTGAATACACAGTAGACAGTTCAACATGTCCAATACCAGGGTGTATTGACGCCACTGCATGTAATTATGATAACACAGCCACTGTGGATGATGGTTCCTGTTTGGTTGATGATGAGTGCGGAAACTGTGGGGGAAGTGAAACTTCTGGATGTGCTGATGTCGGAGCATGCAATTATGATGCGACGGCTTCATGCGATGATGGAAGTTGTGAGTATACTACTTGTGCTGGATGTACTGATGTAACTGCCTGCAATTACAATATGACAGCAACAATAGATGATGGATCATGTGCCGTTTTAGATGACTGTGGAAACTGTGGAGGAACGAGTATAGCAGGTTGTACGGATTCTGGTGCTTGTAATTATATTTTAGAGGCAGCATGTGATGATGGAAGTTGTGATTATGCTTCATGTGCAGGCTGTACAGATCCAACCGCATGTAATTTTGATTTTATTGCTACACTAGATGATGGATCTTGTCTTCAGTTTGATGAGTGTGGAGAATGTGGAGGTTCGGGTATCACAGGTTGTCAGGATTCGAATTCGTGCAATTACAATCCATTGGCAACATGTGATGATGGAAATTGTGAATACATTTCGTGCATAGATTGTCCTGGAGATTTTGACAACGACATGAGAATTACAATTACTGATTTAACATTTATGTTGTCCGAGTTTGGTTGTCTTGATGGCTGCTTTGCAGATTTAACTGGAGACAGCAAAGTGACTGTGACAGACATGACTACTTTCTTAGGGCTTTTTGGTACGACATGTCCTTAAATTTGACTTTTTAAGACAGAATAATAAAATAGTTTGATAACAAAAAAGGCTCCTTCACGGAGCCTTTTTTGTTATCAGTGTGAATATGCTTTAAAAGCAGTATTTATTTTCTGAGATCATCTTGTCGGCTACTTTTCTTCTTTCTTCCTTTACGTTGAACGGAGTTATTTTGGTGAAGCGTTTTAATCCCATTTGCATCATTCTCATTTCATCCCCCTCGGCAAATGACCATAATGTTGATTTTCCTGAAGTACTTATAACTTCAGCAGCTTCGAAAAAGAATGCCTTCATCATACTTAGTTCAAGTACTACTGCTTCTTCTCCACCTTTAATTCCAGCCAATTTTTCAACTCTTAATAATAAACTCTCGGCTATATATGTCTGGATGATCATATCTGCAATGTTTCCAAGAATTTCTTGTTCCTTAGCTAGCCCCATTGTGAATTTCTGAGCTGCGGAGCCAGCAATCATCAGTACCGTTTTTTTGAAGTTCTTTACATATCCTCGGTGTTCAGCAAATACGGATTCTGGCCCTGAGCCAAAGTCTGGAATAGAGGTCAATTCTGCTGCTACAGACATAGCTGCACCCATTAAATCAAGTTCCCCTTTCATTGCTTTTTTTAGAATCATGTCTACCGTAAGCATACGGTTGATTTCATTTGTCCCTTCAAAAATTCGGTTAATACGCGAGTCTCTATATGACGTTTCTATTCTGGTTTCAGCGCTATACCCCATACCACCATGAATTTGAACACCTTCATCAGCTGTATAATCCAAAACTTCTGAACCAAAGACTTTTAAAATAGCGCACTCAGGGGCGAAACTTGCAATTCCCTTAAGAGTCGCTGCCCCTTTTTCCATTCCTCCTTCAACCAAACCTTGAATAGCATCATCGATGTTTTGTGTGGCTCTGTAAACACCAGATTCTAGTGCGTATGAGTAAATGGACATCTTAGCTAACTTCTCTTTGATCATTCCATATTTGGAAATAGGTCTTCCAAATTGATGTCGTTCATTTGCATATCTAACAGAATCATCTATTACTCCCTTACTTCCGCCTAAAACACCGCCTGCAAGTTTAATTCTACCAATATTAAGAATGTTCACCGCAATCTTGAACCCTTTACCACGCTCATAAAGCAGGTTTTCTACAGGAACTTTTACGTTATTGAAAAATACCTGACGCGTAGAGGATCCTTTAATCCCCATTTTCTTTTCTTCTGGGTTCAATGAAATTCCTTCCATGCTTTTATCTAAAATAAAAGCAGTCAAATTTTCATCATCATCAATTTTTGCAAAAACGGTAAACACATGAGCGAATCCGCCGTTTGTAATCCACATTTTCTGACCATTGATGACATAATGTTTTCCATCGTCCGAAAGAACAGCCTTTGTTTTACCGCTATTGGCATCTGAACCAGACCCTGGTTCCGTTAGACAATAACATGCTTTCCACTCACCTGTAGCCAGTTTGGGGATATATTTTGCTTTTTGTTCGTCATTTCCATAATATAGAATTGGTAGAGTTCCTATTCCAGTATGGGCGCCATAGGCTACAGAAAAAGAATGTCCTTGTCCGAGTGCTTCTGTCACAAGCATTGACGTCTTAAAGTCCATACCCATTCCACCTAATTCTTCTGGGACCGAAATCCCCAATAACCCTTGAGCACCAGCTTTAGTGACAATAGATTCCATTAATCCTTCTTCCAATGAATCTATTCTGTCTAGAATAGGAACAATTTCCTGGTTGACAAAATCCATACACATTTGTTCCATCATCCTCTGCTCCTCATTCCACTCTTCAGGAATGAATACCTCTTCAGGTTGTACATCTCGAATGAGAAATTCTCCTCCTGTGATTGCTTTTTGGTCACTCATTTTATTAGGGTTTTTAGTCATTATTTCTTGATTTTACTCAGAGATAGAAGCTGAGTAATTCATGTTAGTTTAGTAATTCGAATATACCTGCGGCACCTTGTCCAGTACCTACGCACATTGTTACCATACCATGTTTTTGCTTTCTTTTTCTTAGCTCATTGAGCACTTGAACAGTTAGTTTAGCACCTGTACATCCCAGGGGATGACCTAGTGCAATTGCCCCTCCATTTACATTCACAATGTCTGGATTCAGGTCTAGTTTTCTAACCACAGCCAGTGACTGACTAGCAAATGCTTCATTTAATTCTATCAGATCTATGTCATTGAGTGACATTCCAGAATGATCAAGCACTTTAGGAATTGCATAAATGGGACCTACGCCCATTATTCTTGGCTCCAATGCAGCTACTTGATAACTCTTAAGCCTAGCAATAGGTTCTACACCCAGTTCTTTTAACATTCTCTCCGAGACGATCATTACAAATGCAGCTCCATCAGAGGTTTGCGAGCTGTTTCCAGCGGTTACAGAACCACCTTGAGCAAAAACAGGTCGCAACCGAGCCAAAGCTTCAGTGGTCGTGGTCGTTCTTACTCCTTGATCTGTATCTACACTATATTTTTTTACTTGTCTTTTCTCATTTTCATCCAAAAAAATATCCTCCACTTCTATAGGGAGAATATCATCACTGAACCTTCCCGACTCAATTGCCGCTGCCGCTTTTCTGTGAGAATGAAAGGCAAATTCGTCTTGATCCTCTCTTGAAATAGCATAATCATTTGCTACGGCTTCAGCCGTCAACCCCATTCCCCAATACCAGGATGGGTTTTCCATAGAAACTTTGGCATTTGGTACGATTCTCCATCCTCCAAAAGGAATAGGAGACATCGTTTCTACTCCACCAGCAATAATACAATCAGCCATTCCAGAATGTATCTTGGCACTGGCAATGGCTATGGTTTCTAAACCGGAAGAGCAGTATCGATTCACTGTCATTCCTGGAACTTTTTCTGTATCAAGCCCCATCAGAGAGATCATTCTTCCAATATTAAGTCCTTGCTCTGCCTCAGGAGTGGCGTTTCCCACAATAATATCATCTACACGGTTTGGGTCCAGATTGGGAACTTCCGACATAAGTTTTTCTACAACACGTGCTCCCAAATCATCTGCACGCATATTTTTGAAAAGACCCCTAGGAGCTTTTCCAACTGCTGTTCTATATCCTTTAATTATATATGCATCCATATTATTGAGACTTTAGATTATAGATATAGGACTCTAGACCCATATCATTATGTTTGATTTTTGTTCTAAACACTATATATTTTTTTACGAAATCCATTTATCATTCGATTAATCTCTTCAAGTTTTCCAATCAATATTTTAGAGTCTTCGTTTTTTAGAAACCCTAAATCTGCAGAAGGGATTAGTAATGTAATCGTTTCGTTACTAGATCCTTCTGACAAATTAAGAAAATGAGCAAAGTCTTTATCTGTTCCTCTTCCGGAACCTTCTGAAATATTAGCAGCAATCGACACCACTGCTCTTTTCAATTGAGAACAAAGACCGTACTTTTCCTCATTAGGAAAATCCTCTGTGATAAGGTATACATCTTTGACTAGGATTCTCGCCTTTTGCCAAACTTGTATCTCTCTAAAATTATGCCGAGCCATATTTATACTTTAAGTCTTACGTCTTATATCTCAAATCCTCTTAATTACGGAGAATTTTACCCGTTTGAATTAATGATTGCATTCTTTCGAGCGTTTTTCGCTCCATGCACAATTCTAGAAAAGCTCTTCTTTCCAGATCCAGAACATATTGTTCACTGACTTCAGTCATTTGGCTCAGGTCTCCTCCACACATTACAAAACCTAATTTTTCCGAAATCAATTGGTCATGTTCACTGATGTAATTTCCGCTCTTCATGCTGTTTGCTCCTACGTAAACTATACCTAGAGCTTCTTGACCTAGGACTTTGAATTTATCTTTAGCTGGTTGAGAGTATCCTTTATCAGCCATTTGCACACATGCAGCCTTTGCTTGAGAAATTTGATGTTCTCTGCTAACAGCTATTTCATCAATCCCTCTTCTTAAATATCCTAACTCAAACGCTTCTTCTCCTGAAGTAGACACTTTAGCTTGTCCTACAGTTAGGAATCTATTTCGCATCTGATTAATTCGAATATCTCCATCTTTTAATTCTTCAGCCAATCGCTTGGTGAATTCTTTGGTTCCACCTCCCCCAGGAATTAGCCCTACTCCAAATTCTACTAGTCCTATATAGGTCTCTGCGTTAGCAATAACTTTATCAGCATGTAAGCATAACTCACAGCCCCCACCTAATGTAAGTCCATGAGGAGCAATAACCACAGGTATGGAGGAATGTCTGAGTCTCATCGTTGTGTTTTGGAATGCTCTAATAGCAAAGTCCAATTCGTCAAACTCTTGTTCCACAGCCATCATAAAGATCATTCCAACATTAGCTCCAGCAGAGAAATTTTGTCCCTCGTTGGAGATAACTACTCCTCGGTAATCCTTTTCAGCCATATCTATGGCGGTGTTGATTCCTGTGAGCACGTCTCCTCCAATAGTGTTCATCTTAGTATGGAATTCTACATTAATAATTCCATCTCCCAAGTCCTTAATGGAGGCTCCTGAATTTTTCCAAAGAATTTTGTCGTCTGATATGTTGGCAAGAGAAATTTTATCCTGCTGTCCAGGAATTTCTTTGTAAGATTTCGAAGGAATATCCCAAAATAGTTTTACACCACTCTCTACCTTATAAAAGGTGTCCATTCCAGATGCGTTAGCATCTGCAACCCAATCGGCTATTTTACTATCTGATTTTTCGAGAATAGTTTGAACACCAATGGCATCCCACATTTCAAAAGGTCCCATTTCCCATCCGAAACCTGCCCGCATTCCATCATCTATTTTATATAGTTCATCAGCTATTTCTGGTATTCTATGACTGACATAGCTGAACAACATATGTGAAGATTTTTTATAAAAATCCCCAGCTTTATCTTTCCCATTGTATAGCATTGCCACACGCTTCACCAGATTATCTACCGGCTTAGTCATTTCTAGCGTCGCAAATTTTGCCTTTTTACTAGGTCTGTATTCTAATGTGTTTAGGTCAAGGCTTAAAATTTGACTTTTACCACCTTCGCCTTTTACTTTCTTGTAGAATCCTTGTTTTGTCTTGCTTCCTAACCAGCCATTTCCGACCATTTTAGCAACATAGTCAGGAATAGAGAACAATTCTTTTTGTTCATCATTCGGACAATTCTCTTTAACTCCATTGGCTACATGAACCAGTGTGTCTAGTCCAACTACGTCGCATGTTCTGAAAGTTGCTGACTTTGGTCTTCCAAGAACAGGGCCTGTTAGTTTATCAATTTCTTCAATTGTCAAATCCAATTCTTTCACCAAATGGAATACAACCTGAATGCCAAATACGCCAATTCTGTTGGCAATAAAAGCGGGAGTATCTTTTGCAAGAACCGTGGTTTTGCCTAGGTACTTGGAACCATAATCCATTAAGAATTTGGTAACGGTAGGATCAGTTTCTGAAGTTGGAATAATTTCCAGAAGCTTTAAGTATCGAGGAGGATTAAAGAAGTGTGAACCGCAGAAGTGTTTCTTGAAATCCTCACTTCTACCTTCAAGCATGGAATTGATAGGTATTCCAGAGGTGTTTGAAGTAATTAATGAACCAGATTTTCTGTGTTTTTCGACTTGCTCAAAAACGATTTTTTTAATATCAAGTCGTTCTACTACTACCTCTATTATCCAATCACAATTAGAAATAAGGTTCATATTATCCTCAAAATTTCCTGTAGTAATTCTTGAAGCAAATGATTTGCTATACAACGGAGCTGGATTTGATTTCAGCGTAAATGCAAAGTTGTCTTTTACAATTCGATCTCTCACCTTAGGGTGATCAAGAGACAAACCTGCAGCTTTCTCTTTATCCGTAAGTTCTCTAGGAGGAATGTCCAAAAGGACAACGTCTAGCCCAATGTTGGCGAAGTGACAAGCTATTCTAGAGCCCATGACTCCTGAACCTAACACTGCTACTTTATTAATATGCCTGTTCATTTAATTCTTTTCAGATTGTAACTCTATGAGTTGATTATCGATACGCTTGTTTATTTTTTCCATTGTTTGCAGGAATTTAGTCATTTCTTCTGCTCCTAACTCATCCATTAGCATGTCATTGAAACCAAGAACAACTTTTTTTGACTCTTCTCGCATCTGTTTGCCCTTTTCTGTAAGAAAAACATTCATTTTTCTCTTGTCCTCTGAATCTTGAATGCGCTCAATGAGTTTTTCCTTCTCTAAATGATTCAAAATTCTGGTGAGGCTTCTACTTTCCATGCCCATTTTGGGCCCAAGTTTAGTGCTGGGAGTTCCTTCCTTATCTACGTTAAGTAATACATAGCCTATACTCATAGTGCCCCCAAAACCTGAAGCAGTTACATTATAGTATCTTGAAATCTTTGCCCAAGCCCATCTGATGTGAAAGTCTACTGTTTCTTCTGGTTTCAAATTCCTATATATTTTGTATTTAAATAATACAGTTACGAATATAAAATAAATTTGTTATGCATGCATAACAAATTTGTACCATCTACCAATTCGTGAAGGTTTAATACGTTAAATGACGGAGTTTGGTTTAGCGTTCAAGAGCCTACATTAGATGTAGAATTGTCTGACAAACAGCCAAAGAGAGAGTCCCACAGAATTCGGAGCAGAGCTCCAATAGGTTTGTGATTCAATTATCGAGACCTAAATTCATGAAAATTATTAAAATCTTAATGTGCTCTCTAATGCTGGCTGCAGTTGAAAATGGTTCAGCTCAGTTTTTTTCTATTCAGAATATTTCTCATCCTGACGTATCCTCATGTGCGAGTTCCGTAGAGCATATAGTTTCTTTTGAGAATAATTTTGGTCAGGAGGTTGATGATATCATTGTAACAGTGTCGCTTCCTGATGGATTAAACTTCGAAAGCATTACTGGAGGTGATTTTACCCTGATGGATGGAGAGAACTCAGAAGAAATGATTTTTGTTTATTCTCAAGTATTAGGATTAGGAGAGAGCTTATTACTAAGCTATACTGTTTCTACATTTTGTCAGGATGCACTACCAGTGGGTACATCTTATCATATCGTATGTGATGCCACGCAAAATCCAGAAGAAAACGACCAAAGCTCTGTTATATATAATTATTTGGCGGCATCACTCAACTTCATAACTGTTACTGATCCAATCACAGAGCTTCTTCCAGGAAGTGCTTTTCAAAGACAAATTACGATAAGAAATGCAGGGAATGAATCTATTTCAGAAGCGGTTATAGATGCAACCTTCTCTGCAGATGGAATGCAAATAATAGGTACATCACATGGTTTTTTAGATGCGAATAGAATTGTGTTAAACGCATCGGATTTTAGTGATGGGAGGTTCGACCCAGAAGAAGATTTCATATTAACTGTGGATTATTTTTACAGTGTTTGTTCTAACGTAACCACAAGTTATACTATGACATGGGGATGTTCTGAATCAGATGTTTGTCAACAAATCAATACTTCCACTTCTACAACTTTTCCAACAGGTGAACCAAACCTTACACTGGAAGCGACAAATTTTGAGAACCCAGGTGCATGTCAAGATAGTGGCTACAGTGAGTTTGTACTAAGAAATGAATCATCAGAGCTCACGGCTGGAGCGGCATCAGCAAAGGAAGTAAAGCTTTCAGTGGGTTTCGGTTCTGCAGAAAGTGGTTCGCTCTCTCAGAGTAAATATATGGGGACTTTATTTTTTGTAGAATCTGTCGATGTAGATGGAATACGATATCCTTTGGACGAACCAATTGTTGATCCCGCAATAGGAAATAATGAAATATATCAAATTATATTACCGGAAGTTGCTGCTGAACAAGAACGTGTAATAAGAGTGAATTGGTACTATTTGCCTCCGCATCTAGATGACCCAAGTTGTGATGTCTTTAATGATCAAATTCGATTTTTTGGTCAGATGAACCTGCAAGCAAATTTTTTGAATAAATGTGGATTATTAAAGCCTCGAACTTTTTGTCCTGGATCGTCTGATATCATGCAATTTAAACATGTAAGTGAAGAGTTCGTTTCACCTACCGATGCCGAAGACGGTGAGACTTTCACACTAGGAATTGAAAAAGAGATGAATATTCTTGGTCCTACATGCCAGAATCCTTCATATGTATTAAAAATAACTCTACCAGAAGGAGTGAGTTCAGAATCAGGGACGGCATATGGAAGATTTTATGATGTCGAAAGAGAAGTGACTGTTTCTCAGGTCGAAAATGAAGTGTTTTTGGAGATGGAATTATCTGAGAATAATTATTCGGCTGCATACGGTCTCCTAGAATTAGGAATGGATGTTTCATTGGCATGTCCAGTAGACCTGAGCCAGGGAATCCTTTATGAAGTTTATCTGAAATGCGATGATTGTCCTGACAATACAAGCACCATGAAAGTGGGATGTGATAGATCGTTTAAACTCAACGCTTTTTGTGGAGTATGTGAGGGAATTCAGATAACAGAGTCACCTGAAGTTTATAGAACTACCTATGGTTTTGAAGACGAGACAATGACCAATCGTTTGAGTAAATCAGATGTAGATGCGTTAGGAAATTTGAATAAAGTATTTACAAATGATTTGGTAAGAATGGAAGTCCCTGCCATAGTCCAGTCTATTGACGATATCGAGTTTTTCGAAATGGAAATAAGGTATAATAAATTCAACTCCTTTGATGAAATCATCTTCGAACCGATTATAGATGCAGTGGTAGAAATAGAAGACGTGAGCTCTGGGAATATGTACCAAGTAGCAGCAGGAAGTCCAATCAATAATGCTTCGGGAGAAAATGCAGTGATATCTTATGTCATTAATTTGAGTGAATCTTCTTCTGTTCCCTCAGGGTTTACCTTGGATGTTGGTGATCGAATTACTTTTAATGGAGAATTTAGAATAACTGAGAGTACGCTATCTGATACTAGAACAGAGATGGTGCTTCTTTCTGGACTGAGGTACAAGTTTAATATTCCTGGTGCGGTATGCAATTCCAAGGGGGCAGAATTATATGTGGGGCATCCATTTGTAAGTGCTGTTGCCCCTGGTGGTATAGAAGATCCTTCCGGTTGCTCACCCTATAGAGTTGGGTTCAGTATTAAAAATCAAGGGGTAGACAATGTGGATTGGTTTCCAGGAGAGTTTAGACCTATTTATTATCCCAACAGAATGACTGTCAAAGTTCCCAACGAATGGGTATACGAGACAGAAAGTTGTTTCATGGAAGTACTTCCGATGGATAATTGTTCGGAAAATAGCTATGAAATCTATGACCTGGAAGAACCTTCTATCGTTACAAATGGGAATGGTTCTACATTTTTAATTTGGAATAATTCAAACAACGAATGGCCTGTTAAAGATGACGGATGCGCGTACTATCAGAACCAATTTGCGTTATGGTTTGACATTCGTGCATCCTGTAGACATGCCGATCAAGTTTTAGATAATCTCATTTTCGAAATGGACGCAGTCAATTATTATTATGCAGAGCAAGAATTCCATGAAGAAGAAACATTTTCAACTTCTCTTGTTCTTCCTGAAAGTTTGCTGGGCTTGGAGAATTTCACCATTACGGCACTTAACAGTCAAGTGAATATAGCCACATCAGAAGTCACATGGAGTTTAAGGGTTTCTAACAATAATGTGTCCGAAGTTTTAGAAAACATGTGGTTTTATTTAAAACCGACAGAAGGAGAGTTTGAAGTGTTAAGTGTTACTGATTTAGATGGGGTTCCAATAGAAATTAAGTCCGCTACAGAGGGGGTATGGTGTCAACTACCGCCACTAGCTCAAGGGACATCCGAAGATTTTTTAATCACTTCAAGCGTTTTTTCATGCAGCACTGGAATACTGAAAGTAGAAACAGGGATGGATTGTACTATAGATTTTGACTCATTTGATCCAGAAAATTTCCCCTGCGACACGAAAACTGTTCAAATGAAATTTATACCAGAAGAATCTGAATTTCAGTTAAATTTTGAGGGTGCCGAAGATGGATTAGTGATGTGCGAGAACAATCAAGTCGAATTAACTATTAATAATGCACTTTTAGGATATGTGAATGATATCACAGTAAGTATGGAAGTACCGGAGGCTATATATTTTAATTCAGCCAATTCATACATTCAATACCCTGGACCAAGTGAAAGCTCAAGTACTCCAGGAGAAATTGTACTAGGCTCACTTCCAGAGCCAGAAATAATAGCTAATTATTTAATCTGGAGATTAGATGATTTATTACCAGATCATGTAGCAGAGGACGGTCTGCCTGGAGCACAGCTTCCAGATAGCAATAGTATCCACCTTTCGTTGGCATTAAGTCCAACTTGTCCTTTCGTCTCAGGAGCACAGACCAGAATGTTAGTGAATGCTTCGAAGGCTTGTGGAGAAGATCTAGATGAGGTTTCTACATCATATATTGAATTAAACATTCAAAACATACAACCTAATTTTTCAACGATTGTTGATTTAGACGCCTCAGAATTTGCCGTTTGTAATGATACAACTCAATTAAGAGTTACAGTGGATATTCCCGAAATAGATGGTGATGTATACACAACAACAGAAGATCAATTTCAGATTCTCATCCCAGAGGGAGCCTATCTGGACTTAGCATCAATGAACACCTCCGACAATGCTGTTTTTTTTACTGAAAATGTTCCTGTGATAGATACTGTATTGAGCGGGGTACGATACAATTGGGGAATGCCGACTGGTTTGGAGGATGGGGATTCTTTTTCCTGTGATGTACTGTTTATTACAGATTCTCTTATGGAAGGTGCGTTTCAAGTAAGAGTTCAAACGATCAACTCAGACGAAATTTTTTGTGAAGACGAAGCCTGTTCAATAGGTGTAGTTCAAGGAACCGATTTCCAGGATTTAGAAAAAGTAAAATGTACACTGCCAATAATGGATCTCTCCATAAATCCAGAAAGTGGAGGATGTCTTGGAGACTCCATCCGTTTCTTCGCTGATGAAGTAACTGGGATGCCTGTTGATTTCTTTATATGGAATTTGGGAAATGGGGAAACATCCACTCAAGACACAGTATTTATAGAGTATACTGAAACTGGCCTGTTTACAGGAGGGTTATTGGTGAGTAATGTGATGGGGGATACCCTCTATCCTTTTAATCTGACTATAGAAGAGTTTATTGATCCCTACTTTGAATATGAGGACTTTAATGTACTTGATCCTCATCCTGCGGAGAATATCGCAGATAATAGAGGGGTGTTCTCATTAGTAGATGAAAGCAATTTGGATGTATTCCTTTTAGAAGTAGAGGACGAAGAGGAAGTCGTGTTCATTTCTCCTGAAAATGGAACCATATTTAATGCCATTTCGGACGAAATATACACCATAAGACATTCAACAGGGGAGTATTGTAGAGCAAGTCATGACGTAACGGTAAACTCCTTTTCACAGGAGAACGGTCCCATCGCTGTAGATGATTATATATCTGCCACGGATGATGGACCAGTAAACATTTACTTTTTAGGAAATGATTTTGATCCGAATGATGATATTGTACCAAGCCTTACGCAAGTGACTGTACAGCCGGCTAACGGAATCGTACAACTTATGGATGATAGCTATTTTGAATATTCTTCAAATAATGGTTTTATTGGCTTAGATAGTCTAACCTATAGAATTTTTGATATCGGAGACCAATCGGCTGTGGCAAAAATCTATATAGAGGTGGAGCACGTGCCTGCTCCACCAATAGTCGAAAATGATTTTTCTGAAATTCAATTCAATGAACCTTTTGTTTTTGATGTTTTAGAAAATGATTATGATACGGATGGGGAGATATTACCATCTTCATTTTCGGTGATCTCCTATCCTGAAAATGGAAATGTAGTATTAATGCAACCAGGTTTAATAGAGTATACTTCACTTAGTGCATTTCAAGGGTTTGATTATCTGGAGTATGAAATCTGTGATAACACAGGATTATGTTCAAGAGGAATTTGGACCATTTTGGTGTATGATTATACTACAGATTGTGAATTGATTTTCATAGAGGAGGAGCAAGAAATAGAAATAGAAAACTGTCAATCATCTGCTCACTTCTGTTTACCATATGATTATGAAGAGGCA
The DNA here is from genome assembly GCA_965224545.1 of Flavobacteriales bacterium. Classification (GTDB taxonomy): domain Bacteria; phylum Bacteroidota; class Bacteroidia; order Flavobacteriales_D; family Sanyastnellaceae; genus ASP10-05a. Next base: position 1,828,272 of record CBDCZM010000002.1, read on the forward strand.
GACAATTATGAAGTTTATATAGACGGGGAGTTACAAAGTGATCTACCCATTTGTAGAGAAACATCATACCGAGCCTATGATTTTTTAAGTGCCGATCTTTCTGCATGTGATGAAATTTCTAGGTTCCCATTAACTATCGATCGATGGGTGATCGATGGAGAGGAATTTACATCTGACTTATTAAATGATTGGGATGAGGTTGAATATTTTCTAAACTCGATCGACCCATGTGGATTTTGGAATTACGATGGAGATGGTAAGTTAAGAGGAGGTATGATCATTCTTAACTATGAAGAACTTGTAATTAGCTCAAATTGTGGAGCAAACGACTTATTAAGCTGGGAACAATTTACTATTCCTCAAAATTTAAAAGTGCTATTGCCAGCTCAAAACTGCTATGAAGTAGTAGTAAAAAACACCTTCTATTCAGGCTGTTCAGACACCATTGAGGTTTGTGTTCCTTGTTTGGGAATTTTAAATACTCCTCCATATACAGTAAATGAAGAAGCAGAGCCACAAGATATTTTTCAAAGAACGGCGTTCTCTGGAAGCATGATGAATTACTGCTTGACTTTTGAAGATGATGAAAATCATTTCGCAGGAATAGTAAGTATAGAAGAGTCTATAGTCAATCCAGATGTTTTTTATGAACCCGATGATTTTTGCTTTTGCTACAGATCTCCAGAAAATTTCCTTGGAGCTGATACTATCACTGTTGACTTTTGTGATATAGGTGATCCAATATTATGTAATCAAGCGACTATATATATAGATGTGATCGAAAATGATGGGTCGAATACTCCTCCTTTTACAACAGATATATATAATGTACCCACTGACACTATATATAGGTATGTCCAGTTAAATGAAATCACAGAAATTTGTTTGGATTTTTCAGATCCCGAAGGAGACAATGTAGTAATAGATGATATCATTGATCTATATGAAGGCTCATCAGTTAATTGGGATGAAAATGCAGAGTGTTTGGTGTACTCTCCTCCTCCAGGTGAGGTAGGAGCAGACATTTTAATGGTCAACTATTGTGATGATGGGTTTCCACAGTTATGTGGTGCCACGTGGATTGTGATTGAGATTATGCCCGAGTTACCAATAAATACCCCTCCGAATCTTTTGGATAATGGAGAAGTAGTAGAAGCCATATCAGTAAGTGCTGATTCGGGAGGAGCCTTGACTCTTTGTCTTGAGTTCTATGATGAAGAGAACCATGATGTGGGATTGGCAAGTGTAAATGCTGGTTCTGGAGCGTATGTTTCATTTGATCCTGGAACAAATTGTTTCAGCTATGTAGCGAACTCAGGATTTTTTGGAACTGAAGAGGTGTCGATAATTTTCTGCGACCAAGGCGCTCCAGAAGGACTTTGTAATGAGGGTACAATATTCATAGAAGTGACCCCTGGAGTAGAATGTCTTGATTTCTTTGAAGAAGAGACATATCATAAGGAATCTTCATTTTGTACTGGAATGATTGAAGTTTCCATGCCGATTCAACATTTTGATTTTAGTGATTTCATTTTTGTCGTCAATAATGAAGAGCTCAGCGAGACTGAATCATTTGGGGTGACAGAGGTTGTAAGCTACGATTTAACCGAAATCGCCGAACACCTGTGTTTCATTAATGGCGACATGGAAATAGAAATACAGAGCTGGATGTATAATGGCTCCGTCAATAATTTGTCTGGAGAAATTTCAGAATTGGAGAGTATTAGTGATATCCTTAATGAAGAAGACAATGTAGGGTATTGGTTCTATGAAGAGGAAAGTAACATCTTATATAGCGCGACTAATCAGAACAACTACCAAGTTTTAAGCATACTGATTTCTTGCAATGGAAGTCAGTTTGAATCAAGAAATTTTTTACCTGAACAAGGCCAAGTTTTTGCGGGGATAAGCTTTGAGCTAGAGGCAGCGCTTTGTCATAACATAAATTTGATTGATCAGAGAACTGGATGTTCTGATCAGACAGAAATCTGTATAGACTGTGTCGAAAACAGTGCTCCGTATGCAGTCGACACCAATGGGTTTCCCATTCTGACAGTATATGAATCTACTTTTGAGGATCAACCAGGAATTATTTGCCTCGATTTGGAGGATCCCGATGATGGAGACTTGGTACACATTAATACCATTACAAATGGAGGTTTAAGTTCGATGTATACCACTCTTCTCGATACATGGTGTATTGAATATACTCCACCTTTGAACTATATAGGAGAAGACACGTTGACTGTTCAATTTTGCGATGATGATGAAAATCCAATTTGTTCAGATGTTCAAGTCATTATATCTATAGAAGATATAAATGATCCTCCTGTGGCAATAGATGATTTCACCGTTACAAATATGAACACTTCGGTAGAACTTGATCTATTAGAAAATGATTTTGACGAAGAAAGTGATCCATTCTTTTTTCATCAAAAGGAGACAGAACCGTTAGGGCAAGCATCCATTGATATTGGAGTTTTGTCTTATTTCCCACCAGATGATTTTTGTGGTAAGGATGAATTTTATTATTCGATATGCGATGCATTTTCTAATTGCAGCCAAGCTTTAGTAATTATTGATGTAGTTCCTTTGGATTCTGATGAGGATGGAATTGCAGATTTCATAGAAGGAACTATAGATACAGACGATGATGGCATCCAAGATTATCTAGATACGGATTCTGACAATGATCTGATACCTGACTCCATTGAGGCATATGCACTAAGTATGATTAGTGATTTTTGCAGTGCCATTCCAATAGATACAGATTCAGATGGAATATCGGATTATCAAGATTCCGATTCTGATGGTGATGGCATTTCAGATTTAATTGAGGGATATTCAGACTGCGATGGTGATGGCATTCTCAATTACATAGACCCGGATGAGGGGTGTGATTTTGATGAGCTTTCCTTATATATCCCAGAAGGATTTTCACCAAATTTTGATGGAGAAAATGACCTGTTTCATATTGATGGATTAAAATCATATGATGAAACACGACTTACCGTATTCAATCGGTATGGAAATATTGTCTATTCAGCACTTCCATACTTGAACGATTGGGATGGAACAAATGAGTCTTCTGGCATTCCATTGCCAAATAGTACCTATTACTACATCTTAGAAATTGATAAAGACATCGCACCAATTACTGGTTTCGTGTACATCCTAAGCGAATAAAACCCACAATCCTTCTATCAAATCCTTACAGCATAGTAAGCAATTAGCCTACTGTGCGAACATCATGACTCAGATACATTTGAAAATGAAAACAAATTAAACCTAGTGAAGAGAACAATTGTGTACATATATATAATAGTAGTCCTTTCAGGATGCATTCGTCACAAAGACCTAGCCTATTTGCAGGGTGCTAAATACCAGGATCCGTATCTCAGCTATAGAACCTCAGAATATAAGATACAGCCTTCGGACAATTTGATCGTTAAAATGACCAGTTTTGATGATGAATTATCAGGAGTAATCAATCAAAGTTCTACAGGAATTGCTCTCACTGACCCAAAAGGATTTCTATACTTTAATAGTTATACGGTAAGTGGAATTGGAGAAATCAATCTACCTCTTCTAGGAGATTTCTTTGTGAAAGACTTAACTATTCATGAGATTAAAGACAAGATCGAAGAAGAATTAAAGGAGTATGTCAAGTTTCCATCAGTAAACGTAAAACTTAGCAATTACCAGGTTACAATACTTGGAGAGGTCAAATCTCCAGGGCTTAAATACTACTATGACAGTAAACTTACCATATTTCAAGCAATTGGGCTGGCGCAAGATTTAACTCCTTTTGCTGATAGAAGAAAAGTAAAGTTGATTCGAGAAACCCCTAACGGAACTATTGTAACACCATTGGACTTGACCAAGCCTAACATCATGGAAAGTGATTATTACTTCTTAAGGCCCAATGATGTCATTTACATCGAGCCTAGTAAGGCAAGAAGTTTCTCTTTAAATAAATCAAATGTGGAGTTAATAGCATCCATTTTAACTCTTGGTGTACTTATAGTAAATGTAACTTCTAGTGGCAACTGAGACTGAAAACATAGAAAAATCTGACAGTTTTGACTTCTCCATCATACTCAGGAGAATCAAACGTCATTGGAGACTGTTCGCTATTGTCTTGCCTTGCTTTATTGCGCTTGCCATGTGGAAGGTGCACTTTGCAGATAATGAATATGATCTTGAAGCCCAGATTTTGATTAGGGATAGCGACAATAAAACAATTGGATCCGAAAACTTACTAGAGGGAATGCAGATTTTCTCAGCGTATTCAAACATCCAAAATGAACTTGGTGTATTAAAGTCCTATCAGCTTCACTTAAGAACAGTGAAAACATTGGATTTTGAGGCGAGTTTTTATTCCAATGGAAAGTTCAAAGAAAAGGAGAGATACAGTTCTTCACCTTATAAGGTAACACTAAATAAGTCCCATCCACAACTGATCAATAGAAGGTTTCAAATCAAGCAAATTGACGAATGGACTTATCAGCTGAAGATAACATCAGAAAACGGTCTTAAGCTGTTTAATTATGAAACAGATGAATTTCTTCAATTGAAGGACTCTAGTATTGTTTTCGAAAAAGAGTACAAGTTTGGTCAGGAAATCCACGAAGATTATTTCGCGTTTACCATTGATTACTTACCTGAACAGACTGATCGCTATGACGATGAGAAATTTTCGTTTGTACTGAATGATTATGTGAAATTGGCAAATAGGTACAAGTCTGCTATTAAGCTAAGGACATTAAATAAAGAAGCTTCCATCATAGTCATGAACATGACGGTTCAAGATAAAATGAAGGGAATTAACTTCATGAATGCCTTATGTCAGGAATACTTAAAGTTAGGGTTGGAGGACAAAAATAAAGTCGCCTCAAACACTCTCAAGTTTATTAATGAACAGATAGATGACATTGCAGATTCACTAAGTATCGCAGAGTACCAACTTCAAAACTTCAGGTCTAAATCCAAAGTGATGGATTTAGATTTCACATCGATTAAGGCATTTGAGAATTTAGAAAGGTATCAAAAAGAAAAAGTAGAGCTATTGACGAAGGACAAGTACTATAAGTATCTTCTAGATTATGTCACTACCACAGCCCTAATGGACACTTTAGTTGCTCCTTCGTTAATGGGGATTAATGATCAACTCTTGAATAACCTACTTCAAGAATTGAGTGCCTTATATAAAGAAAGGGCAGCTTTAGGCTACAATTCTGAATCGAAGAACCCGGCGTTGCAACGCTTAAATGCAAAGGTCAATAAGACTAAAAGTACCCTCATCGAAAATGTAAATGGACTTATCTCTGCATCAGAAATTCGATTGGAAGAATTGGAAAAAAGTGTGAATCGGACCATGGCCAGGGTAAACGAATTGCCAGAAACAGAGAGAAACCTGATCAACATTGAACGAAAGTTTAACCTGAATGATCAATTATACAAATACCTTCTTCAAAAGCGAGCAGAAGCTTCCATCGCACTAGCTTCAAATATTTCAGATCATAAAATTCTGGATGAAGCACAAATGTTAGGAACAGGACCAAAGGCAACAGCTGGAACTTTGACTTATATTTTGTTTGTTATTCTAGGCCTTATTCTCCCAATCGCTGTTGTAATTGTCAAAGGAATGATTCAAGGGAGGATTTCTGGAGAGCTACAAACAAGAAAATTGGCTATGATGCCATATGTCGGAGCTATTGGAGTGAATAAAACAGCCACTGATTTGCCGCTTTTAAAGTATCCGAATTCTCCAATATCTGAAAGTTTTCGTGTTGTAAAGTCTAATTTGGAGCATCAATTATCGAGCTTAGAATCCAAAGTCATGGGAGTTACATCCATGACTTCAAGAGAAGGAAAATCTTTTATCGCAGCCAATCTGGCTTTAACCTATGCGCTTAGTGGCAAAAAAGTATTGCTCATATCGGCCGATTTAAGAAAACCAGATAGTCATGAAATGTTTGGAATCTCCAATAACATTGGGTTGTCCACATATATAAATGGAGCAGTATCGGAAGAGTTAATTGTAAAACGCACTCTTAATGAAAATTTGAATTTCATCCCTTCAGGCTCCAGAACACAATATCCAGCTGAGTTATTGGGCTCTCAAACGCTGCATAATCTCATAGCGGAGAGCAAATCCAAATACGATTTGATTGTGATTGATGGACCTCCACTAGGAATTGTATCCGACTACTTTATTCTAACCGATCAAATCGATGTACATCTTTTTGTAACCAGAGATGATTTTACCACAACCACAGATCTAGAAAAGTTAAACGAACTGCACACGTCCAAAAGAATAGTCAACTGCATGTTAGTCTTTAACTATTATAAAAACGCATTGACCCATAGCCGGTCTATTATACAAGAGTATTACGAGTTTACAAATAGAAAATCTTTAAGAGAAATAATCAAGAGAAAGTTAAAATTATCAATATGAGAAAATCTAAAGTGTTATTCATTTTTGGGACAAGACCCGAAGGAATAAAAATGGCTCCATTGGTGAAGCAATTTCAAAATTCAGAACTCTTCGATACGAAGGTCTGTGTCACCGGACAGCATAGAGAAATGTTGGACGATACGCTGACGTTTTTTGATATCGAAAAGGACTATGATTTGAAGGTGATGAAACCTAATCAGAATCTGATCAATCTCACGGGAGCGATACTAGAAGGGTTGAAGCCTGTTTTTGAAAAATTTAAACCTAACTATGTTTTTGTGCAAGGAGACACTACCTCTACTATGGCAGGAAGCATAGCTGGAATGTATGCAGGAGCTCAGGTATGTCATGTAGAAGCTGGTTTAAGAACTGGAAACAAGTGGGCACCATTTCCTGAGGAATCAAATAGGAGAATTACCGGATCAATTGCTGATTGGCACTTCCCACCTACAAATACTTCGAGGGATAATCTACTAAAGGAAAATATTGACCCTGCTAAGGTAGTAGTTACAGGAAATACCGTGATAGACGCGTTAATGGATGGGATCAAAATAGTGGAGAATTCACCTATAAATGGAGAAATCGCCGAGGTGAAATTCAGGGTAGATATGGATAAGAAAATTATTCTGGTCACTGGACACAGAAGAGAAAACCATGGAGATGGTTTTTGGAATATCTGTCATGCTTTAAAAGAAATATCAGAAACAGAGAAGGATGTGGAGATTGTTTACCCAGTACATCTAAATCCGAATGTTCAAAAGCCAGTTTATGAGATCCTAGGGAAATGTGCCAACGTGCACTTACTGCAACCTCTTTCTTATAGCAGTTTTATATGGTTAATGAATAAATCTCATATTATAATAACAGACTCTGGTGGGGTTCAAGAAGAGGCTCCATCATTAGGAAAACCGGTACTCGTAATGCGAGATACTACAGAGAGACCAGAAGCAGTAAAGGCTGGAACAGTAATTCTAGTCGGGACAGATAAGGAGAAAATAGTTTCTGAAACAAAAAGCCTTCTTTACGACAAATCACGCTATGAGGATATGAGTAGGCTTATAAATCCATATGGAGATGGGTTAGCAGCAAGCAGAATCTTAGATTTTATCACCGAATTAGAAGTAGAAAAGACCAAAGAACTGGTTTAGTTCAATAAATAAAAACAAAGAAGATGAATAAACAAAAAGTAGTAATGATGGGGCTGGGATATATTGGTTTACCCACAGCCGCACTTATTTCAAGTAAAAAAATTCAAGTGCTAGGAGTGGATGTAAACCCATCTGTCGTCGACACCATTAATAAGGGAGAAATCCACATTGTAGAACCAGACTTGGATGGTTTGGTGAAAAACTGTGTGGAACGTGGCTACCTAAAAGCGGATATTAAACCAAATGAAGCTGATGTTTATCTAATAGCAGTTCCAACTCCGTTTAAAGGAAATCACGAGCCTGATATATCGTATGTCTTAAGCGCTACGAATATGCTTATTCCAACATTGAAAGAAGGAGATTTAGTGATACTGGAAAGTACAAGTCCAGTCGGAACCACTGAAAAAATGGCAAAAGAGATTTTTTCTCAAAGACCAGAACTTAAAGGAGCTATATATGTAGCGTATTGTCCCGAAAGAGTACTTCCAGGAAATGTCATTTATGAATTGGAACACAACGATCGAGTGATAGGAGGACTGGACAATGTCTCTACACAGCATGCTATAGCATTTTACCGCCAATTTGTAAAAGGTAAATTACATAAAACGAATGCGAGAACCGCCGAAATGTGTAAGCTAGTGGAGAACTCTTCCAGAGATAACTCCATCGCATTTGCCAATGAGCTGAGTATTATATGTGATCAGGCAGAAATTAATGTATGGGAATTAATCGATCTAGCCAATAAACACCCCAGAGTCAATATTCTTCGTCCTGGGACTGGAGTAGGTGGACATTGCATCGCAGTAGATCCTTGGTTCATTGTGTCAGATTTCCCTGATCAGGCGAAGATTATCAAGCAGTCTAGAGAAATCAATAATTATAAAACTGAATGGGCACTGGAGAAAATCAAGTCTAGCGCCTTCAAATTCAAATCAGAAAACGGAAGAAACGCCAAAGTAGCATGTATGGGATTGGCTTTTAAGCCAGATATCGATGATCTAAGAGAATCTCCTGCACTAAAAGTAACTCTTGATTTACTGGAAGAAAAAGATATAGAAGTATACCCTGTCGAACCTAACATTCATCATTTTAAAGGAATTGATCTATATCCATACACTGAAGCCATTAACGAATGTGACATTATAGTTTTCTTAGTAGGACATAGAGAGTTCTTTGACCTTGACTTGGAAGAGAAAGAAGTAATTAATTTTTGTGGAGTGACGAGAATAGAAAAGCACTATATAAGCTGACCTATATAGTTTATAGTAATCTAAAAGCAAGAAACCCTTACAAATTCATTTGTAGGGGTTTTGATTTTAAGAGTAAATCTATAGAGTAACCAGACTTATCATCGTTGCCATTGTTAAATAGTAGAAAAGACCAAATGGAACGCTCAAGAAACGAATGATTAAATTTGGGATAATTGACCATGGTTAGAATTATTACAACACTTTTTGTATTCACGCTATTCACTTCTGCTTGTAACTTCAAGTCTGAAAGAGTAGATACCATTCTTCACAATGGATACATATATACACTGAATGAAAATAATGACGTTCATAAAGCCATTGTTATAAAGGATGGAAAGGTTGTTGATGTTGGAGCCGAGCATTACATATTAAATAAGTACGCGTCAGATAAAAAAATCGACCTACAAGGGAAACCTGTATATCCTGGGTTCATTGATGCACATTGTCACTTTTTACGTCTTGGTGAGAGTTTACTTTGGGCAGACTTAGTAGGAACAACCTCATTTGATGAGGTTGTTCAGAGGTTGGAGCAGTATAACTCTAGATTTTCTCATGATTGGATATTAGGAATTGGTTGGGATCAAAACGATTGGGAAAACCAAGAGTTCCCTTCCAATAAACGATTAAATGAGCTGTTTCCCGATCAACCAGTATACCTCTCTAGGATAGATGGACATGCTGCACTTGTAAATGATGTGGCTCTAGAGTTAGCTGGCATTACCTGTTATACAGAGATTATAGGAGGAGAAATACAGAAAGAAAACCAAGCTTGTACTGGAGTATTGGTGGATAGTGCCATGGATTTAGTGGCTGATTTGATTCCAGAGTTATCAGATCAAGATAAACGGTTTGCCCTAAAACTAGCAGAAAAAAAGTGCATTGAGTCAGGGCTGACTACAGTACATGACGCCGGTCTTTCATATAAAGAGATTTTGTTTATAGACTCTCTTCATAAAACTGAAGATTTGAAAATAGGAGTCTATGCGATGTTTTCAGATTCAGAAGAAAACTATACATACCTTGAATCCAATCCACCTATAAAGGAAGAAAGGTTACAAGCCACCTCTTTTAAGTTTTATGCCGATGGAGCTTTGGGTTCATATGGAGCATGTTTAATAGAACCCTATTCTGATAAAAAGGAGAGCAATGGTTTTCTACTGAAAGATGCGTCTTACTTTAAAGAGAAGGCAGAGTGGATGTATGATATGGGACTTCAAATGAATACACATTGTATAGGAGACTCGGCAAACCGAGTAATGCTTAATATATATGCGGCTACACTTAAAGCTTCAAACGATCGTCGATGGAGGATAGAACATTGTCAAGTGGTAGATAAATCAGACTTGAGGTTATTTAGAGAATATAACATTATACCATCTGTACAGCCTCTTCATGCCACTTCAGATTATCCATGGTTTCTAGAAAGGTTGGGTAAGATTAGAGCAAGCACTGCTTATAGTAATAAAGAACTCTTGGCCGAATGTGGAATTGTAGCATTGGGAACAGATTTCCCAATAGAGACTTATTTACCTTTAAATACTTTTTATGCTGCAGTATTTAGGAAGAACATTCAAGGCAAACCAGTTTCTGGAGTTCAACCTGAAAATTCGCTAAGCAGACTTGAGGCATTAAAAGGGATGACTTCGTGGGCAGCTCTGGCCAGTTTTCAAGAAACAACAAAAGGCACCCTACATATAGGTAGTCAGGCTGACTTGATCGTGTTGGATCGAGACATATTAAAAGTTGGAGAAAAATATATACCTGAGACAAATGTGGCATATACCTATATATTAGGAGAGCAGGTGTATAAAAACACCTTAATCAGAAACTAGAAGAATGAGTCATTGGGTAGTAATTACAGGAGCGAGTAATGGAATTGGATATGAACTGGCGTTGCAATGGGCACAAGCCAACCATCAAGTGATCGCTATAGCGCGTAGCAAAGAAAAGTTGGAGGAGTTAAGAAGGGCTTGTCCCGATAGAATTCATGCTATACCATTTGACTTAAGTCATTTTGATGCCTATGAAGAGTTAGTTTCTAAAGTCAGAGGAATAACAGAAAGTGTAGATGTATTGATTAATAATGCTGGTTTGCTGATCAACAAACCATATGAAGAAATGACTGTAGAGGATTTTGACTCTATAATAGATGTCAATTATAAAGCACCATACTTTCTGACGCAGCAGTTACTACCTCTTATCTCCAATTCAGGAAAACGGGCCATTATTAATATAGGAAGTGTAGGAGGTGTAGATAACACAGATAAGTTTCCTGGGTTGTCAATTTACAGCAGTTCTAAAGGGGCAATTTCGACCTTAACGGAGTGCTTAGCTAAGGAGATTGAGGCTAAAGATTGCACGATCAATTGCTTGGCCCTTGGAGCAGTCGAAACAGACATGCTTAAAAAAGCCTTTCCAGGGTACATTCCAGACATAAAGCCTCAAAAAATGGCGAAACTAATCATGTCTTTTATCCTTAGTAACGACCATATTATTAGTGGTAAGGTCATTCAGATGGCAGGTATTTCAGTTTAATCAATTGATAATCATATATTAAAAAAATAATTGAATTTTTTTTAATAAAAGTATGTTGTGATATTAATACTCTATGTATATTTGCACCCGCAATTCAAACGAGGATTGCTTAGCACTAAAAAGCTACTATTGTTTCCTTAAAATTTTTAGAAAATGGGTCTAGAAAAAAACTTCGAAAAAAGTTTTTCAAATTAAAAGAAGTTGTATATTTGCACTCCTTTTAGAAAAAGAGTTTCAAGTTAATTTTAAAGCTCAAAAAAAAATCTAAAAAAAAGTTTTTCAAGTTAAAAAAGGTTGTACATTTGCACTCCTTTTTGAAAAACGAAAAGGGAACAC
>CBDCZM010000002.1:1842500-1947001 GCA_965224545.1 Flavobacteriales bacterium
TTAAGAGATTAAGTCTCGGAGTCGAAGCGAAAGCGAGTGTTAACAGCGCGTTTAGTTAGTGGGGGTAGACGCGAAACCCGGTGATCTACCCATGGGCAGGTTGAAGCTTCGGTAATACGAAGTGGAGGACCGAACCGCCAGACGTTGAAAAGTCTTCGGATGACCTGTGGGTAGGGGTGAAAGGCTAATCAAACCGGGAGATAGCTCGTACTCTCCGAAATGCATTTAGGTGCAGCCTCGGATTTAGTGTCATAGAGGTAGAGCTACTGATTGGGCTAGGGGGCTTCACCGCCTACCAAACCCTGACAAACTCCGAATACTATGACATATACCCGGGAGTGAGGGCATGGGTGCTAAGGTCCATGTCCGAGAGGGGAACAACCCAGACCATCAGCTAAGGTCCCCAAATATCAACTAAGTTGTTTAAACGTGGTGTGATTGCACTGACAGCTAGGATGTTGGCTTGGAAGCAGCCATTCATTTAACGAGTGCGTAACAGCTCACTAGTCGAGCGATCATGCGTGGATAATACACGGGCATAAGTTGATTACCGAAGCTATGGATTTATGGTAGGAGAGCATTGTAACAGCTTTGAAGCTGTGCCGTAAGGCATAGTGGAGCGGTTACAAAAGAAAATGTAGGCATAAGTAACGATAAAATAGGTGAGAAACCTATTCGCCAATAGACTAAGGTTTCCTGAACAACGCTAATCGGTTCAGGGTTAGTCGGACCCTAAGGTGAATCCGAATGGAGTAACCGATGGAAAACAGGTTAATATTCCTGTACTAGCGATAATGCGATGTGGGGACGGAGATGTGTAGCTGCTAAAAGCTGACGGAAATGCTGAGACCTAGCCTTCGGGCGAAGTTGTAGTAGTGAATCATCTTCCAAGAAAAGCCACTAAGCTCCAGTTATCTGCTATCCGTACCGCAAACCGACACAGGTAGTCAAGTAGAGTATACTAAGGCGCTCGAGTGATTCGTGGTTAAGGAACTAGGCAAAATCGTCTCGTAACTTCGGGAGAAGAGACGCCAACTTCGGTTGGCCGCAGTGATTAGGCCCAAGCAACTGTTTATCAAAAACACATGGCTTTGCTAAATCGAAAGATGATGTATAAGGCCTGACGCCTGCCCGGTGCTGGAAGGTTAAGAGGAGATGTTAGCTTTGCGAAGCATTGAATTGAAGCCCCAGTAAACGGCGGCCGTAACTATAACGGTCCTAAGGTAGCGAAATTCCTTGTCGGGTAAGTTCCGACCTGCACGAATGGTGTAATGATTTGGGCACTGTCTCAACCACGAGCTCGGTGAAATTGTAGTATCGGTGAAGATGCCGATTACCCGCAACGGGACGAAAAGACCCCGTGCACCTTTACTATAGCTTAACATTGAAATTGGTTAATTGATGTGTAGGATAGGTGGGAGACTTTGAAGCGGCGTCGCTAGGCGTTGTGGAGTCAACCTTGAAATACCACCCTTTAATTAGTTGATTTCTAACTTTTTTAGGACAGTGTTTGGTGGGTAGTTTGACTGGGGTGGTCGCCTCCAAAAGAGTAACGGAGGCTTCTAAAGGTACCCTCAGTACGGATGGTAACCGTGCGTAGAGTGTAATGGCATAAGGGTGCTTAACTGTGAGACCTACAAGTCGATCAGTTACGAAAGTAGAGCATAGTGATCCGGTGGTTCCGAATGGAAGGGCCATCGCTCAAAGGATAAAAGGTACGCCGGGGATAACAGGCTGATCACTCCCAAGAGCTCACATCGACGGAGTGGTTTGGCACCTCGATGTCGGCTCGTCACATCCTGGGGCTGGAGAAGGTCCCAAGGGTTGGGCTGTTCGCCCATTAAAGTGGCACGCGAGCTGGGTTCAGAACGTCGTGAGACAGTTCGGTCTCTATCTGTTGTGGGCGTTGAAATTTGAGAGGGTCTATCTCTAGTACGAGAGGACCGGGATGGACAGACCTCTGGTGTATCTGTTGTGGCGCCAGCTGCATTGCAGAGTAGCTACGTCTGGAAGGGATAAGCGCTGAAAGCATCTAAGCACGAAACCCTCCTCAAGATGAGATTTCATTAAGAGACGTTATAGACTATGACGTTGATAGGCTGTAGGTGTAAAGACAGTAATGTCAAAGCCGAGCAGTACTAATTTCTCAAAAACTTTTCAAAAACAAACTCTATCGATATATCTATGATTTTATGGTGACTATTGCGGTGAAGTACACCTCTTCCCATTCCGAACAGAGAAGTTAAGCTCACCAGCGCAGATGGTACTAGGTCTTCCTGGGAGAGTATGTCGTCGCCAGTTTTAAAAAACCCCGATTTATCGGGGTTTTTTTTTTACCTTATTTTTACGTTGAAATAATGAAAAAAATATTCGCTATAGTTGGCAGACCGAATGTGGGAAAATCCACGCTCTTCAATAGACTCACAGAAAGTAGAGACGCTATTGTAGATGAAGTAAGTGGTGTCACTCGTGATCGAAAATACGGTGATGTTAGTTGGAGTGGGAGAGATTTTTCCATCATTGATACTGGTGGTTTTATAAAAGATGGTAAAGATATTTTCGAGGAAAGAATAGTGGAACAAGTTGAACTTGCTCTTGAAGAATGCGACGCGATTATATTTATGTTGGATGCCGTTGTAGGATTAACAGATCTTGATGAGCAGTTTGCAAATATTCTCAGAAGACAAACTAAAGAAATAATCATTGTCTCAAATAAAATTGATACCTCAGATAAAGAATATTTAACTGCCGAGTTGTATTCTCTTGGTTTCAACGGAGAAATTCATTCGATCAGTGCGAATAACGGATATGGTACTGGTGATTTATTAGATAGGCTAATTGAATTGGTCCCTGAAGAATCACAGGAAGAGGAAGGAGATATTCCTAGAATAAGTGTAGTGGGTAAACCTAACGTTGGAAAGTCGTCTTTAATCAATTCATTGACGGGCGAGGATCGATTTATAGTAAGTGATGTGTCTGGTACGACCAGAGATTCAGCTGACTTGCTTTACAATCAATTTGGGTATAACATCCGATTGGTGGACACTGCAGGTTTAAGAAAGGCTAAGAATGTCAATGACGATCTTGAATTCTATAGTACACTAAGAACGAGAAGAGCCATAGAGAATAGTGATGTATGTATCTTACTAATAGATGCTGAAGAGGGAGTGACAAAACAGGATTTAGCGATATTTTTCGAGATTATTGAAGCGAAGAAAGCCGTAGTAATCGGTGTGAACAAGTGGGATATGCTTGAAAAATCAAATAGTTCATATACGGAATTCAGAAGGACGATCTTAGAACAGATTAAGCCATTTACTGATGTAGAAATTGAGTTTATATCTGCTACTTCAAAACAAAGAATTCATAAACTTCTTGATTTGGCTCTAGAGGCTGGAGAAAATAGAAAGAGAAAAATACCTACGTCAAAAGTGAATGACGTTCTTTTAGAGCAGATTGAAAATTATCCTCCTCCGGCTCTCAAGGGTAAATATGTTCGAATTAAGTTTGTTCGACAACTTCCAACACACTCACCTGCATTTGCTTTTTATTGCAACCTGCCACAGTACATAAGAGATCCATATAAACGATATCTTGAAAACAAGATTCGAGAATCTTTTCAATTTACAGGTGTTCCTATTTCATTGTTCTTTAGAAAGAAGTAACAGAGAATACTTCTGATACTATTTTCTTTACACTTTCTGCTTTTCCCATGGTATAGAAATGAAGTCCAGGAACATTGTTGTCAAGTAAGTCTTGCGACTGTTTAAGACACCATTCCATTCCAATCCTTTTAATATCTTCTTTGGATACTGCATTTTCTATATTTGAGCTCAGTTCTTCAGGAAGGTTCACATGGAAGAAGTGCGGGATGATGTTCAATTGAGAAAGCGTACTAATTGGTTTTAATCCTGGTATAATAGGAACAGTTATTCCAGCAGCTCTACATCTATCTACAAAGTCATAATAACATTGATTGTCGTAAAACAATTGGGTAATGATGTATTCAGCCCCCAGATCGATTTTTTTCTTTAAGTATTTCAGGTCAGTAGTAGAATTTGGACTCTCGAAGTGTTTTTCAGGATACCCAGCGACTCCAATACAAAAATCGGATGGCGCAGAATTTGTCAAATCAGGATCCAGATATTTACCATTGTTTAAATCGACTATTTGCTCGATCAAATCTGATGCATGAGCATGACCGTTGGATTCGGATTTAAATTTCCCCTCAGACTTTATTGGATCACCTCTCAATGCGATTAAATTTTTCACACCTAAGAAATTCAAATCAATAAGCGCATTTTCTGTCTCTTCTTTAGAAAACCCACCACATATAATATGAGGCACAGGCTCTATATCGAACTTGTTTTTAATGGCAGCACAAATACCGACAGTTCCAGGTCTTTTTCTAACAGTATGTTTTTCTAATAGCCCATTTCCTACTTCCCTGTATACAAACTCTTCTCTATGATAAGTTACATTAATAAATGCAGGATCAAACGGTAACAATCCTTCTATTGTATTAAATAGATTATCAATATTTTCACCCTTTTTTGGAGGGAGTATTTCAATTGAGAAAAGAGGTTTGTTTGAGTTTTTTATTTTTTCGGTAACTTTCATGCGAGGTTAGGTTGAAGCCATTTTTCGGCCAATTCTTTTGTAATATTTCTTCTTTCCGCATAGTCCTCCAATTGATCTCTCTCAATCTTGCCGAGACCAAAATATTTGGCTTCTGGATTTGCAAAATAATAACCAGAAACTGCAGCAGCAGGATACATAGCTAAGTTTTCAGTTAGCTTTATGCCTGTATTTTTTTCTACGCTTAATACTTCCCAAATTGTTTTCTTCTCTAGGTGGTCAGGACAAGCTGGATATCCAGGAGCAGGTCTGATTCCCTTGTACTCTTCTTTAATCAAATCCAAGTTCGATAAACTTTCACTTTCTGCATATCCCCAGTGATTTTTTCTAACATCAGCATGCAGTTTTTCTGCAAATGCTTCCGCTAATCGGTCTGCCAATGCTTGAGCCATTATTTTTTGGTAATCATCCTCGTCAGAAATCGATTGAATAAACTTGTCGCATCCAAAACCAGTGGAGACTGCAAATAATCCTACATAATCCTGTTTGCCTGAATCTGCCGGCGCCACAAAATCAGCCAAAGCATAGTTCGGCTGTCCTTGCACTTTTTTAAGCTGTTGTCTTAAAGTAAGCAAGTTGTATTCAGCTCTGTTATACTCAATACGTATATCATCTTGATGTGAATTTGCTTTAAATAATCCAAAAACCCCACGAGCTTTAAACAAGTTATTGTCTACGATCTTTTTAAGAAGAGCTTGAGCATCATCCCAAAGTTTTTTGGCTTCAACTCCTACTATGTCATCTTGTAAGATGTCAGGATATTTGCCAAACAATTGCCAAGTACGAAAGAAAGGAGACCAATCAATATATGGGATTAAGTCATCCAAAGCTTGACTTTTAATGATTTGGACACCAAGTTGATTTGGTTTTAAGATGTTCTCCTGTTCCCAATCGATTTTGAATTTGTTGTTTCTCGCTTGCTCTATTGGTAGATAGGTCTTTTTTGTTTTTGACTTCAAATAGTTTTCACGTACCTTTTGATATTCGGCATTTGTTGTAACTGCATAGTCTTTAGAATAAGTGTCACTCAAGCTTTTGCTTACTACGTCTACGGCTTTAGAGGCGTCTTTCACATGAATCGTCGGACCTGAATAGTTTTCACAAATCTTTACTGCTGTGTGCACTCTTGAAGTAGTAGCCCCTCCGATGAGTAAAGGAACCTTTAATCCAGCTCTTTCCATTTCAGAAGCTACAGTGACCATTTCATCCAATGACGGAGTGATGAGGCCAGATAATCCTACAATATCAGCATCTTGTTTAATGGCTGCCTGAATGATATCATAGCTATTTACCATTACTCCTAAATCAATGATTTCATAGTTATTACATGCCAGTATAACACCAACAATATTTTTACCAATATCATGAACATCTCCTTTGACCGTTGCCAAAACTATTTTTCCAGCACTCGAACTAGCTTCTCCCTTACTTTCTTCAATAAATGGTTGGAGGTAGGCTACAGCTCTTTTCATTACTCGAGCACTCTTTACTACCTGAGGTAAGAACATTTTACCACTTCCAAAAAGGTCTCCAACCACATTCATACCTCGCATTAGATCATTTTCAATGACCAGAATCGGACTGCTTGCGGCTAATCTGGCTTCATCTGTATCTTCCACAATGAAGTCCAAAATTCCGTTTACCAGGGCATGTGTGATTCGCTCTTGAAGAGATCCATTTCTCCACTCATTTTTCTTTGTATCCTTTTTGTTTACAGTATCATTTTTAACCTTCTCGGCATAATCCAACAAAGCTTCTGTAGCTCCATCGTTTCTGTTGAGAAGTACATCTTCTACTAAATTCTTCAGTTCCTCAGTAATGTTATCATAAATTTCAAGCATGGATGGGTTAACTATCCCCATGTCCATTCCTGATTTAATTCCATGATATAGAAAAGCCGAATGCATGGCCTCTCTGATGACGTTGTTTCCTCTGAAAGAGAAGGATACATTACTCACTCCTCCACTTACATGAGCTCCTTTTAAGTTGGTTCGAATCCAATGAGTCGCTCTATAGAAGTTAAGCGCATTGTCATTGTGTTCGACTAACCCTGTAGCAACAGGGAAAATATTTGGATCGAAAATGATATCTTCAGGAGGGAAACCGATTTTATCAATTAGTAGATTGTATGCGCGCTCACAGATTTCAATCCTTCTTTCAAAAGTATCTGCTTGCCCCTCTTCATCGAAGGCCATAATCACTGTGGCAGCTCCAAATTTCTTGATAATCCTTGCCTGTTCGAGAAATTGCTTTTCTCCTTCTTTCAAACTGATAGAATTGACAACACCTTTGCCCTGAATTACCTTAAGCCCAGCTTCTATAATTTCCCACTTGGAACTGTCGATCATAACAGGAATTCTAGCAATATCCGGTTCTGCAGCAATTAAATTTAGGAACTTGACCATTGCTTCTTTACCATCCAATAGCCCCTCATCCATGTTCACATCTAAGATCTGAGCCCCGCCTTCCACCTGATCTCTAGCTATAGAGAGAGCTTCATCAAAGTTTTCTTCCTTTATGAGACGTAGGAATTTTCTACTTCCTGTAACGTTTGTACGCTCTCCTATATTAACGAAATTGGATTCGTCTGTAACCACAAGTGGTTCTAAACCACTTAAGAGAAGAGTCACTTCTCCCGTAGTTTCTTTATCTAAATAAAATGGTAGCTTAGTCATTTATTGTCAATTCTTTTCTTGGCTCATATTTAGCTGCCAAATCTGCCATAGCTCTTATATGGTCAGGAGTGGTTCCACAGCAACCACCAACGATATTAATCAATCCTCTATCTAAATATTCTTTAATCTGTGAAGACATGTCTTCAGGAGATTCGTCGTAAGCACCCATTTCATTTGGAAGCCCAGCATTAGGGTATGCGCTTACTTTGCACTCTGCATTGCTAGATAAAACCTCCAAATAAGGAGTCAGTTGTTCTGCACCTAAGGCACAATTAAATCCTATACTGAAAGGTTCAAAATGTCTTAAAGAAGTCAGAAAAGCCAGTGGTGTTTGACCAGAAAGTGTCCTTCCAGAAGCATCTGTGATCGTTCCAGAAATCATCACTGGAATTTTTTTACCATGAGTTTCACAATAGTCATCTATGGCTATGAGAGCTGCCTTTGCATTTAGCGTATCAAAGATTGTCTCCACAATAAGTATATCTGCACCTCCATCTACCAAGCCTTCTACCTGCAAATAGTATGCGTCTCTGAGTTCATCGAAGGTAATGGCCCTAAACCCGGGATCATTCACATCTGGAGAAAGGCTGGCTGTTTTATTTGTTGGCCCCATGGCTCCTGCGACAAATTTATGCTCTCCAGGATGGCTTTTTTGGTATTCCAGCACAGCTTCTTTTGCTCTTTTGGCACCTTCATGATTAATTTGATAAACCAAATGCTCCAAGCCATAATCAGCTTGAGCTATAGTTGTCCCTGAGAATGTATTGGTCTCTATTATATCCGCTCCAGCATTCAGGTACTCTAAGTGTATTTCTCGAATCACTTCAGGACGAGTGATTGAGAGTAAATCATTATTTCCTTTTAAGTCAAATGAATGATCTTTCAGTTCTTCATTTCTAAAATCTTCTTCGGTCAGCTTATGGCGTTGGATCATTGTCCCCATGGCACCATCCAAGATTAGAATTTTCTTTTGTGCTATTTTTTCGAGCATTTAAACAAGTATTTTAAATACTGACCAAGAAATTTGAAAAAGGGGAATTCAATTCTGAATTTTACTTCATCTGTGTTTATCTATTTGATAAACTAGGAATTAGCACCCAGCCATTCTGGGTTGCTAAGATTTCATAGGGCCTATTCCCTCCATCTTTCTTGATAAGTACAATGCAAAGCTAAAACTAATTAGGGACATTATCCTAGATAATTTTATTTTTTTAGAAATGCCTGAGTCAGTTATTGGGTTCTTATGTTATACATTTGCACGCTCAAAGGTGGATAGATTTAGCCAAATTGCAACCACTTTAAAAAATGCTAAAATGCGCTTGAGTAGAGGCTTAGCTCAGGCATTTCTTTTAATTAAATAAGGTTGTATGCCATATTATTTTACATCAGAATCTGTGTCTGAAGGTCATCCAGATAAAGTAGCAGATCAAATTTCAGATGCGCTAATTGATAATTTTTTAGCTTTCGATCCAGACTCAAAAGTCGCTTGTGAAACTCTAGTAACTACTGGACAGGTAGTTTTAGCGGGCGAAGTAAAGTCCAAAGTATATCTAGACGTTCAGAAAATCACTAGAGAAGTGATTGATAGAATTGGGTATAACAAGAGTGAGTACATGTTCGATGCGAATAGTTGTGGAGTTCTTTCTGCTATTCATGAACAAAGTGACGACATTAATAGAGGGGTCGACCGTGCTGATAAAATGGAACAAGGTGCAGGTGATCAAGGAATGATGTTTGGATATGCTTGTAAAGAGACTAAAAATTACATGCCGTTGGCATTGGACTTATCTCATAAGCTTGTTCAGGAACTGGCAGGAATAAGAAAGGAAGGAAGAGAAATGACTTACCTCAGACCAGACAGTAAAAGTCAGGTAACTGTAGAGTATAATGATGATGGAAAACCTTCTAGAATAGAGGCTATTGTTGTAAGTACCCAGCATGATGATTTCGATGCCGATGATGACACTATGCTTAAAAAAATAGCGGATGATGTGAAAACTATCCTTATTCCAAGGGTAAAGGCATTATGTGCAGACCGTGTTCAGGAGCTATTTAATGAAGATATCAAATATCATATTAATCCAACAGGGAAGTTTGTGATTGGAGGCCCTCACGGAGATACAGGATTGACAGGGAGAAAAATCATCGTAGATACATACGGAGGTAAAGGAGCCCATGGTGGTGGTGCTTTCTCAGGGAAGGATCCAAGTAAAGTTGATAGAAGTGCAGCATATGCCACACGTCACATAGCTAAGAACCTAGTTGCGGCAGGAGTATGCGATGAAGCATTGGTACAAGTGTCTTATGCGATTGGTGTAGCAGAGCCAATGGGTGTTTTTATTGACACTTACGGTACATCTAATGTAGATGTATCAGATGCCGATATGGCCAAGAAAGTACAAGAGTTGTTTGATCTGAGGCCTTATGCGATTGAGGAGAGATTGAAATTAAGAACTCCTATCTATTCTGAAACTGCAGCTTATGGGCATATGGGACGTCCTTCTGAAGTGAAGGAAGTGACATTTTTTAGTCCTGATGGAAGATCCGTGACTCAGTCAGTAGAAACTTTTACATGGGAAAAGTTGGACTATGTAGATAAAATAAAATCCGTATTCGGACTATAAGCATAACTTTAAGTAACTTAAGGCTGTCTCTCTGTTTTAGGATTGACAGCCTTTTTTTTGATATGAAGATTCTTTTAAATAGTATATTTTTTTTATGCAGCGTTTCCCTATTCGCCCAGGTTTCTACTGATTCCATTTTTTGTATGGATCATCCAGAGAACTATATGGATTATGAAAGTCTCTTTGAGGAAATTCCGAATGATTCTGCTATGATAAACTGGTTTCTTAGTGCGAATCGATCTCCCGGAAATATTTCAATTAGAGAGTGGGAATGGGAAGAATTAGGTCCACTCATTACCCCTCCAGAATCAGATGTCAGCAGGGCATTGCCAAAGTATGCTTTAGGAAGAGGAACAGGTACAGGACGTATAAATAATCTTTATATCAACCCGAAGCACGAAAATCAGGTGTTCGCTTGTTCTCCTACAGGAGGGTTATTCTATTCTAAAAATGGTGGAAAGAGCTGGAAGTCAGCAGGGACTGATAAGTTGTCCATATCAGGAGTCTCCAGTGTCACAATAAATCCCAGGAATAGAAAAAATTGGGTAATTACAACAGGGGATGGAGACGATAGGTTTATGTTTTCAGCAGGGGTATATAGAACTTTTGATGAAGGTGAAAATTGGGAAGCGATTAATGGACATTTAGATTTTCGATTACCGGTAAAAGAGGGTGTGTTTAGCTTGTACATTTCTGAGGTCACTAGTCATCCTTGTGATTTTGACAAACACTATTTAGCCTGTAATAAGGGACTTTATAAATGTGGTAATATATCTGAAGAAGCGGCTAAGATTAGATGGGAACGGGTCTCTGATGAACAGTTTTTTGACATTGAAGTGAGCTCACTTAATCCTTCAGTTGTTTTTGCAGGAGGAGAGAATTTATGGGTGAGTAAAAATTGCGGTAAGTCATGGGAAAAGATAGAGAAACCGGTGTTGAAAGATGATGATGACTTTGGTTTGGTTAGGATGTCCGTCGAATGTAGTATCGAAAATCCTTGGTTGGTTTATGTGGTTATTACTAGAAAAAAGGGACTAGGGCAGGGTAATATTGGAGGGGCTTATTTGTACTCATATGATTTAGAAAAGGGGGTGTGGCATGAAGAATCTTCATTGAAAAAGGCGGGTAATGTAATTCCTACTAGAGCCAGAGCATTTGAGAAAAGCCCAGTGAATGACAGCGTTATTCTTATAGGAAATGTAAAACCTGTAAGAATAAGCAGAGATTTTGGAGAAACATTTACATCTGTTAAAGCCAATCAAATGCATGATGATATTCATGATTTTGAATTTTTTTCTGATGGAAAAACAGTACTGGCAAGTCATGATGGAGGTGTTTCTAGAAGTACAGATGGGGGGTATACCTGGGAATCATGGGATAATGGTATTGGTGCGGCGAATGTGCATGGATTGTCAGTGGGACAAACAGCAGAGCCACAAGTCCTTTATGGAGCATATGATACAGGGTGTTATTTGTATAAAGAAGGGGCATGGAAGCATGTTTCTTTTGGTGATGGATTTGAAACGGTTACACACTCGAAGGATGCATCAAAAATGTTGGTAACCATGCAGAATGGAACCATATTTAGTTCTAATGATATCAACCCGCAAGGACAAAAGTCCACAGATGAGACTTTCAAGAAGAGTGTGAGAATGAGAGGAATGAAATCTTCATGGCACACATGGATACGATCTAATCCAGATAAACCTGAAGTCATTTATCAAAGTGGATCAAAGATTATTCGTTCCATGGATTTTGGTGAAACCTGGGAAGTCATTTTCGATCCAGCAGTTCATTTAGAGGAAAAAGGAAAAGCGTGGAGATTTTACCAGACTGATGGGTTTCCTGACCATTTGTTTGCTGTGATTTTAGGAGAAAAAAGAGAATTAGACAGGATTTATTTATCCACCAACCCCAATGACTCCACAGGAGGAAATGTAAAATGGACTCGACTTCCTAAATGCCCTAAGAATGGATGGGTAGGTTCAATTTTAAAGAGCGATTCCTGTGCGACCTGTCACACGATTTCATACAATAGTTTCACTAAAGATAAAAAAGTCTATTTCTTTGATGGTACGGATTATAAGGACATCTCGTTTAACTTAGGCTATTCGGCGGTCAGAGCAGGAGTGCGAGATAAACGCACAGGGAGAGTTTATTTGGGGACAAAGCAAGGAATATTTACAAAGTTGGACGCTGAAAATGCATGGACTCTGTTAACTGGTTTACCAGGAACAAGAATCAGAAGCATGCAAATCAATTACATAAGAGGAGAGGTGTACATTGGTACATTTGGTAGAGGGATTTGGAAGGGAAAACTCTTAAATTAGAGAGTGATATCACCACTACCGCATCTAATATTGGCTATTTGTTCAATTGGCTGTTTGTTAGCGAATTAACAATTGTTCAAAACTCTAACTCATAACTTTTTAAGTCTTTTTGGAACGATTAGCCTCAAAACGGAAAACATCAAATTACCTTTGACTCGATGAATGAGCAGGAACAGAAAACAGGAAATCAATCAAGAAAGAGGGGCAATCCTGGAATGGGGATGAATCCTCTTGACATAGGAAAAATACCACCACAAGCTACTGAACTGGAGTCAGCGGTTATAGGGGCTATGATGCTTGAAAAAGAAGCAGTCAATTCTGTAATCGAGATTCTTAAACCTGACAGTTTCTACAAAGACGTTCATCAAAAAATATACTTTGCTATTCAAGATTTGTTTGCTCGAAGTGAGCCAATTGATATTTTGACAGTGACTCAAACGTTAAAAAAACAAGGAGATCTAGAGTTCGTTGGAGGAGCATATTATATATCACAATTAACTGACCGAGTGGCTTCTACTGCCAATGTAGAAACTCATGCGAGGATTATTGCTCAAAAGTTTATTCAGAGAGAGCTAATTAGGATTAGCAATGAGATTATTAAAGACGCATTTGAAGAATCTACAGATGTATTTGAATTACTAGATAAGGCCGAAGATAGTCTGTTTAAAGTAGCAGAAGGAAACATCAAAAAGAGTTACTCCAAGATGAG
Organism: Flavobacteriales bacterium; assembly: GCA_965224545.1. Classification (GTDB taxonomy): domain Bacteria; phylum Bacteroidota; class Bacteroidia; order Flavobacteriales_D; family Sanyastnellaceae; genus ASP10-05a. The sequence continues at coordinate 1,855,477 of CBDCZM010000002.1, forward strand.
TGGGGTAATGAAAGAAGCGCTCGATGGAATCGAAGCAGCTATGAAAAATAAAGATGGTGTTTCAGGTGTGCCAACTGGGTTTACCAAATTGGACAGAATAACTGGTGGATGGCAGCGTTCAGATATGATTGTACTAGCTGCCCGTCCAGGTATGGGAAAGACAGCGTTTGTATTAAGTATGGCTAGAAACATGGCTGTAGACTATCAAGTGCCGGTGGCAGTCTTTTCTCTCGAGATGTCAGCAGTTCAATTGGTCAATCGTTTGATTTCTGGAGAGGCTGAAATAGAGGGAGATAAGCTTAGAAGAGGTTCATTAGATGATCATGAATACCATAAAATGCATGACCGGATCACACGTTTGGCAGAAGCTCCTCTATTCATAGATGATACACCTGGCCTTTCTGTTTTTGACCTAAGAGCCAAATGTAGAAGGTTGAAGGCACAGCATGGCATAGACATGATCGTGATTGATTACCTTCAGTTAATGACAGCAGGAGGTAATAACAATAAAGGGAATAGAGAACAAGAAATCAGTACAATATCTAGATCCATCAAAGGGCTAGCGAAGGAATTGGATGTGCCTATCATTGCATTATCACAGCTATCAAGAGCTGTGGAAAGTAGAGGTGGTGATAAGAAGCCAATGCTTTCTGACCTTAGAGAATCAGGAGCCATAGAACAAGATGCCGATATCGTTTCATTCATTTATAGACCAGAATACTATGGAATAGATGTAGATGAGGAAGGCAATTCTTTGAAGGGAGTAGGGGAGATAATCATCGCTAAGCATAGAAACGGTTCTCTTGATACAGTTCAGTTGAGATTTAAAGGGCAATATGCGAAATTCGTAAACATGGATGCATTCGACACTGATGATACGTTCAGTAGTTTAGGACCGAATGTTGGCTTTGCTCAGAATACCATGATTGTAGGTTCGAAGATGAATGATATGCCTGCGAATGATGAACCTAGAATTGGCGAGGTTTCCAGTGATGATCCTCCATTTTAGTATAATCGCTGCGATGAGGTCAAAAAAGTGTTTGTTTTGAAGTGATTTCAAGGTACAGTGGTCCTTCTAATTCATTACTATGGTTTAATCCTGCTTATCAGAATTCTTTAAATAAAATTGGGAACGAAAATTGTTCCTAAGACGTTAAATTTGGATATGAAATTGAAATCAGCATTAGTCTTTGTTGCCAGTTGTCTTTTAGCGTTGCAATTATCGGCAAGTAAAATCCTCATTCAGATGGATGAAACACAGGCTAATCATATGAAAGCCTATGGCATCGCTTACTGGGTTCTTCAGAACGATATAGAGATAGAGTGGCTGTTGAACTACCGAGGAGGAAGTTTTATGGTTGCTAATTACCCTGATATTCTTAAGGAATGTAACATTAGAGGAGTAAGTTATCAGATTGTGGCGGATGTTCAAGCTCAGAGCATATATTCAGAAATATCCGACCCTGAGGTCAACATGGAACGAGTGAAGTTAGAAGTTCCTCCAAAACTTGCAGTGTATTCTCCCAAAGGAAAACTTCCATGGGATGATGCGGTAACCCTTGTACTTACATACGCTGAGATTCCATATACAGTAATTTACGATGAGGAAATTGTCAATTTTGAACTTCCCAAGTACGACTGGCTGCACTTGCACCATGAAGATTTTACTGGGCAGTACGGTAAATTCTATAGGAGTTTTAAATCAGCAGCATGGTATCAGCAGCAAGTTCAAGATCAGGAAGATATGGCAGCCAGACTGGGTTTTTCTAAAGTGAGCAATATGAAAAGCGCTGTGGTGGAAGAGATCAATAATTTTGTGTTGGGTGGGGGATTTTTGTTTACGATGTGTTCTGGAACTGATTCGTTTGATATAGCGCTGGCGGCGGCTAATATTGATATTTGCGCAGAAATGTATGATGGGGACCCAGCTGATCCTCAGGCACAAGCTAAGTTGGATTTCAATAGAACGCTGGCCTTTAAGAATTTTGTCCTTGAATCCAATCCATTGGAGTATGAGTTTTCAAGTGTTGATGGTACTCAAGATCATACGAAGGCTGGACAAAAGAATGATTTCTTCACGCTTTTTGATTTTAGCGCAAAATGGGATATCGTTCCTACAATTCTTAACCAGAATCACGAGAAAGTGATTAAAGGATTTATGGGACAAACGACTTCATTTAGGACAAAATATTTAAAGCCTTCTGTGACCATATTAGGAGAATCTGGAAACATTAAGACCTCTAAGTACATTCATGGTAACCTAGGACAGGGGCAGTGGACTTTTTATGGGGGACACGATCCCGAAGATTATAGACATTTGGTAGGTGATCCTCCCACTGATCTAAATCTATTCCCAAATTCTCCTGGATACAGGTTGATTTTAAATAATATCCTTTTTCCTGCTGCTAAAAAGAAGAAGCAAAAAACATAACCATGCCCAGCAAATTTTCATATCCTTTAAAAGTAGTTTTGGCTTGGGGTGAGGCCATCTCAGGAAATGTCAAGCTAAGAAACTGGCTAATGAAAAATGGATATCCAGAGCTTGGACTTTTTTGTTTTGCTATTTACAATAAGGATGATGCGCGAAAATGGTTGCTAGAGAATGGGTTTCCACATTTAATGGCTCTTATAAACGGGGCTGAAGGAAATGGTCAGGCGATTATGTGGTTAGAGAAAAATGGCTTTGAATTGCTGAAGTATATGGCTTTGGCCGCAGATAATGATGAAGATGCAATGAAGTGGATGATGTTGTATTCTACTGAGGAATTTCAACTATTGACCCAGAAAATTCAGTTCATCAAGAATAAAATAGATGAATCCAATAATGATGTTCATGGGTTCAGTAAAGAATGAACTAGGCCTTTTCTATAGATAGACTTAAAGAAAAATAAGCAAGAGATTTATTGACATTCAATAATTCGTAGTCAAGCTTACCTTTTACTTTTTTAGCCATTGTAAGAAAGCCAAGCCCCGCTCCCCCTTTCTGATTGAAATTATCATTACAAAGTGTCTCAATGTACAATTTCCTTAACTCATTTTCATTAAGTCTATTGATACTGTTGAGTTTTTGCTCTAGGGTGATAATGTCATCGGCAGAAATAAGGTTACCTGTTCTTAAAATGAAAACATCTTCTGCCATTTCGAGCGTCAAGAAAGAATGAGAAGAACCATCTTTGTCTTTAGCGCTGTGATTAAGGGTGTTCTGCAGAGCCTCTACAAGAAGACTGCAAATCCTTCTCATGGTCTGCCTCTTGCAGCCATGCTCCAAAATAGTTTCCTCGGTAATCTTTAGAAAGGCATTGATTTTGGAATCTGTGAAATTTCCGAAATGTCCTAGAAGTAGCGAATTTTTTTCATTTTTGAGAGACGAAAATTCGAAATAGCGGTTTTTAATAGCTTCTAATGGTATGTCTTTAATACCGGTCATTTACTTGAAGTGCTAGAGTGGTCAAAATTACTAATTAATTTCGATGAAACTGTTGAAAACGTCGACGAAATGACGATTTTCTAACTTTTCAATCAATTATAAATTATAGGTCACTCAAAGATAGCACAGTAAGTAGTATTATTTGTTTCAAGAATTTCAATTATTCACAGTACCTACTTAAAAAGTTACTATAACTCAAACCTCATTGAAACAGGTGTTTCAATGAGGTGAACTGAGAAAAAGATGAAGGATTAGTACCGTTTTATGCCCTGAATTGGTACTATGCTTTGTCCATCTGGTGTAGTAATCATATAATAAAACTCTTTGCAGAGATAATTAATCGGTCTTCTGAATTTTCTGCCTTCCAAATAGCAATCCCAAGCCTCTAGTGCGATTTTCTTAGTTACATTCCAAGCGTAGGAATTATATCCAGAAGGTCTGGAGATTGAATTGATATGTCTTTGTGCATCTGATAAAGTAAGCATGATGTATTCGTTTTATTGATTGAACACATCAAAAGTCAGATCGCAGACCGTAATGAATTTACGCCCTACTTTTTAATCGATAAATTACTTTAAAAAGGATTGATTGTTAGTGAACTTGTTCAAAGTTGAGATGAAATTTTCGAGCGTGAACTAGTGGTTTTACTGGCGAGGCCTCATTTTTTCTGGATAGCTTTAGTTCTGCTGAGCTTGTCGAAGTATAGCTATGGAGAAAAAATTGGCTAAAGTTCAGTGAGACCAAGAGGTTATGCGCAGTTTTTTAGTTCGACTTTGAACAAGTTCAGTACTTAAGGAGAGAGTTGAGTATTGTTTTCTTGACTCTTTTACGTAGTTTTTTTGGCTCGATGACCTCTACATCCTCTCCATGAGATAGAATTAATTGAACGAGTTCGATAGTTTGCAAGGCGAACAATTCGATTAAAACACTATCCTCATCCTCCTCTACAATGATTTGTGAATGGTGAATGGGTCTGCTCTTAATATACTTCCCTTGTAATGCAGAAAACTTCAAACGAATTCGAACTGGAATGCCATCCAATTCAGTGATTCCAATCGAGTGTTTAAAAAATCGATCAGGATCAAAGCCTCGAACCTCTTCAAATTTTTCTTTTAGAATAGTGGTCTTTTTGATTCTATCCAGCCCAAACGTGAGATAATCGGTTCTGTCATCCGACCATGAAATGACGTACCAGCGCCCTTTATACTCTTTTAGAAGATATGGGTCAAGAGTATAAGCCTTGGTTTTGTTCTTCTTAAAGCTGGAATATTCGATTTTGATCTTCCGCTTTCCTTTGATGGCTTCTATCATTTGCCCCAAAAACTCTGAACCAGACTCACTTGTACTCTGTTCAAATTGAATGAATTTTTCTTCTTTAATCTCGGTTCCTTCAGGACTTGTCTTTAATTTGTCGAAGATTCGTTCAATGGCACTACTGAATTGCTGAAAAATCTCAACGTCTTTGAATTGATAGAGTGTTTGCGCTGCAAATTTTATGGCACCGAGATCCTCATCTTGTAGAGGGATCTCGTTGATGGAATAATCCGGGTCCTCATAAAAGTATCCATTATTTTGTTTGCTATACTTTATAGGTGCGTAATAACCCAGTTCTCCCTCATTTCGCATAGCATATAGATCCTTTTCTATGGTACTGTCAGAAATTCGATCTCCGAAACTACCATATAAAGATTCTTCGCATGCTTCTTTGAGCTCCTCTTTTGTAGGGTAAGGTTTGGACTTACTGCTTATAAGGCGGTCTATTATGCGGTATCTGAGAAGAGCGTACTTATTAGCAGGCATAAAATCTATTTGTGACTAAGATAAAAAGTAAGAAAGAGTCCTAAAAAAACAAGAGCGCTACTTTTAACAGCAGCGCTCTTGAAAACCTCAACCTCTCTTTATCTACTTCACTAAAACCAAAAATTAACCTATTACTATGATGAAAAAATGAGATGCTTATTTTATTTGAATCTCAACAGTTTTCTTCGCATTTTCCTTTTTAGGAAGAGTGACGTGAAGGATACCGTGGATGTACTCAGCCGATATATGGTCAATGTCAGTGTTCTCAGGTAACCTGAATGAGCGCTTGAATGAGCTGAAATTGAATTCTCGACTTTTATAATTCTTTTTATTGTTTTCTTTTTCCTCTTCTTCTTTTTTAGCGGAAATGTGAATGGCATTTTCCTTTAAATCAATACTGAAGTCTTTTTTCTCAAGCCCTGGAGCTGCTATTTCAAGAGTGAAGCTGTTTTCATCTTCGGTGATATTAGTGCTTGGCTTATTGAGTGCGCTTAGTACAGAATGGGCGTTGTTTCCTGAATTAAATGCATCCTTTGTAAGGACGTCATCGAATATCCAATTAATTAAAGAGGTGTTTCCGAACGGGTGATTATTCTTTACGTATTTCATTTTTTACTGTTTTTTTTTTGAATTAATTACAGAATGCTCTCTTCAATCAGCGTTCCAATTGAATTTTAGTGACAATATGTCTTGTTTTAGTGTGAAGTTATGACAATGTGTCTGTGTTAGCAATTTTTCTATGCCATTTGGAGTTCATGTCTCGACTATTAATAACTTTGAAAAACAAAGTACTTTGAATATGGACCATTCGGATCAACTAGCACACATTGAAAAACTAATGCAACGTTCTACACGATTTATTTCGCTCAGCGGGCTAAGCGGAGTAGGAGCAGGAATTATAGCTTTAGTAGGAGCGTTTGTAGCAAACCAATTGGTGAGCTCAACAGAAAGAGAACACAGTCATTATGCAAGTCCAGACAGCACGACTCATTTAATTACCTCTGAATTAATCTTAAAATTGGGGATAATAGCTGTAGCAGTGTTGCTATTATGTGCTGTGGTGGCATTCTATTTTTCCCATAAGCGGGCTAAGAAAATAGGAGCCTCTATGTTTGATCAGAGTGGACTTCATTTATTGGGAGCTTTCTTTCCTGCTATGATTATTGGAGGGGTATTTTGTGGTATTCTTCTATTTTATGAAATGTATGTAGTGATCGTTCCAACCACTCTGTTGTTTTACGGATTGGCCTTGGTGAATGCCAGTAAGTTTACCTTGGACGAAATTTTCTACTTGGGAATATCAGAAATTATTTTAGGGGCCGTTTGCGCATTTCTACCAGAATATGCCTATTATTTTTGGTCACTTGGATTTGGAGTACTTCATATAGCTTATGGGATATCTATGTATTTTAAATATGAAAAAAAATAAAAATGATTTCTAACCTAAAGAAAGCATTTGAAAATAGAATAAAACTTGGAGTAATGAGCATTCTTATGGTAAATGAATGGGTAGAATACAACACACTAAAAGCAATGTTAGAAGTGACTGATGGGAATTTAGCAAGTCATTTGAAAGCATTGAAAAAAGAAGATTATATAGAAGAAAAAAAAGCGTTCATAGGAAAGAAACCAAATACGTCTTATCGAATCACATCTTTTGGAAAAGTAGAGTTCAAAGCACATATAATGGCATTGAACAGATTGCTAAACAATGATTAATTTTTTTGAATATCTACTTTGAAAAACAAAGTGAAATGAATAATGTAATAAAAAGAAATAGGATTTTATTAAGAACCTGCTGGTTTTGCGGATTAATTCCTCTAGTAGGTGGCTGGATAATTTTTTTAGTATGGGCTTTTATAAAAGTTGCGTTTCAGAAGAGTGTTGAATTTCTTCAAACCACGGGTGTTTTTTGGATTCTCATCTGTTTTTGGGTGGCAATAATAGGGCTGATTCTACTGCTTATTTATACGCTTCAAAATAGACAGCAATTGCATCGAGAAATGCTGTATTGCTTGGGAATTATTCTGGTCAATATTCCTTGTGTATTCCTAATCATTTTTCTTGTCTTGAACGTATTCGGCGTGGATGTCCTTTAAAAAATAACTTAAACTCTACACATAAATGATGAAAATAGCAGTGAACCGATTTAAACTTCCGTTAGCCCTGGCAACCGGAATTTTTGCCGCATATTTATTGAGAGATCAATTAATAGGATCAAATTGGACAGTTTTATTTGCAGCACTTATAGTTACACACGGTGCATATTCGGGAAGTGCATTTAAGGGAATAAAAGCGATTAAATTACTATGTGTTGTATTTGCGCTTATAGGAGTGATTATTTATGGGAAGGGGTGGTCGGCATTTCTATTGCTCATCACCTATTTGGCTCTAGTAGCCGAAACAAAGCCGTACCTCACATCCTACTTTTCAGATTTACTATTTGGACTCACCAAGTCTGTGAAAGGATTGCCACAGCTCTTAACCGCTGATAGCGATAAAGAGAAATACTCAAATTCCGTAACAACCAAGCTATACTACATTGCAATTCCTACGTTCATAGTATTTGTCTTTACCGCTTTTTATTTAAGCGGAAGCAGTTTTTTATCCTCTTTTCTTGATGATTTTTTCAGTGACTTAGGAGAAATGTTTGAATCGATTTTTGGGCATGTGGACATACAATGGTTTGTTCTTTTTGGGACAGGGATATTGCTGCTAAGTGCTGCGATAAACCATAGCGATAAGGGAAAATTAATCACAGGATTAACTCAGTTGCCTAACAGTTTATTGAGGCCCTCCAGAATACGCCAGAGCTCTAAAATTAGAAATGCGAAAAAAGTATTTCATTCCAATATGATCTCCCTTAAGATAGAATACAAACTAGGATGCATTGTACTTATTTCTCTAAATGTACTTCTGCTACTAACCAACGTTCTTGACATGGTTAATTTGTGGTTTTTCTATGACCCATCTTCATTGAGATTTTCAGAAATTTCAAAATTCGTGCATGAGGGAACGTACATCTTAATATTTTCAATCATACTTGCTGGATTGGTAATCATATTCTACTACAGAGGAAATATTAATTTTCTTAAAAACAATAGCTTATTAAACAAATTGGCAATTATCTGGATAGCTCAGAATGCAATTCTGGCATTTTCAGTAGCCATAAGAAACTACCACTACATCTATTATACACATGCCTTAACCGATAAGCGCTTAGGAGTTTTCATTTTCTTAATCCTGGTGCTTATCGGTTTATTTTTCTTGTATCAAAAAGTGCATTTGAAACGAAGTATTCCGTGGCTCTTAAAAATAAATTTTGCTTCTCTTATATTGGTTATTTCTGTGGTACAGTTGGTGAATTGGGAACGAATGATTATTCGTTTTAATTTCTCCAATCCTGAGGTGAAGAACATAGATGTTGAGGCTTTATTTAGAGAAATTGATTACGATCTCATATATCTAGACAAAGCCATTGCTGCCACCGGAGGAGAACTTTACTATCCTGAATACCGTTTGTCAAATGATGCCTATGAAGCATGGAATAGAAAAAAGGCGAATTACTATCGCAGATTTCACATGTCTAAAAACAAAGCTTGGACGTATCACAAGTACAGAAACCTTAAGGAACTGAATTTTTATGAAGTAGAGTTTTCAGAGAGTCAGCTGACCCACTAGTTCCCAAACTTTATATAGAATCGGAGCGATTAGAATTGCAGGCATAAGATTGAGAATTCTAATTTTGGTCACTTCCAAAATGTTGAGTCCTAGGCCTAGAAGTAATATACCTCCTGTGCTAAAAATGAGACTTTGCAATTCCTCATTCAAATATGGTTCGAGATAAACTGCACCTAGAGTCAAAGATCCCTGAAAGATAAGAAGTGGAATGGCTGATAGCAATATACTTTTTCCGAATGCAGAAGCTAGAGCCGTAGCTGAAAAAAAGTCCATAGTAGCTTTGGTAGTTATGAGATCTCTGTTTCCAGAAATTCCTTCCTCAAAAGTGCCTAACAAAGTCATACTGCCAACGCAGAATAGTAGGAAGGCAGTAATTAACCCTTCGCTAAATGATTTGTCCGCGTCTTTGCCTGAATTGAATCGGTTCAACCAGAGATTGAGTCGCTGCTCTATTAAAAACAACTCTCCGAAAATGGCGCCAATAACCAGTGACAATACGACCAATAAAATGAGCTCACTTTTAATGTCAATGGCCATTTTAACACCTAGAAACAATGTGAAAATCCCCAATGCATGGAAAACTGTTTTTACCATCCTTTCAGGAAGGCTCTTTTTTATAAGCATTCCTAGACAACTACCAGCGACAACTGTGCCCACATTTATAAGTGTCCCGATCATTTAGTCAAATTTAGCTTGAAAGTTTAGAATGGAGCTATTTGTACGACCGAAAGTCATTACGAATTTGGGAATTTCTGTTAGATTTCAGATCACATCTTTAAGTGACACCAACGTCTGACTCCATTTTTTTACTTTCTTTTATCCAACTAAAAGACTTTAGATACCTTTGCCCTTCAATGAAATTTACCCTTCAAAACAGAGACGCAGGTTCTAAGGCTAGAGCAGGTGTGATACAGACAGATCATGGACAAATAGAAACTCCAATTTTTATGCCTGTAGGTACTGCTGCGACAGTAAAAGGAATGACGCAGCAAGACTTAAAGGAAGATATTCAGGCCCAGATTATTCTTGGAAACACCTATCACCTGTATCTCCGTCCAGGACTTCAAATTATAAACGAAGCGGGAGGATTACACAAGTTCAGTAATTGGCAATTTCCAATTCTAACGGATAGCGGAGGATATCAGGTTTATTCTTTAAGTGATACTAGAAAAATTAATGAAGAGGGAGTGGTTTTTCGCTCGCATATTGATGGTTCAAAGCACTTGTTTACACCAGAAAATGTAATGGAAACTCAGCGAATTATTGGAGCTGATATCATTATGGCATTTGATGAATGTACCCCTTATCCATGCAAATATTCGTATGCCAAAGATAGTTTGGATATGACGCATAGATGGCTAGAAAGGTGTATAAAGAATCACAATGAGAACGAACCATTATATGGTCATTCGCAAGTATTATTTCCTATTGTTCAGGGGAGCACATATAAGGATCTCAGAGAGAAAAGTGCAGAGTTCATTGCGAAGCAGGATATGCCTGGAAATGCAATCGGAGGATTGTCAGTAGGAGAACCACACGATGAAATGTATGCCATGTCTGAAGTGGTATGTGATATCCTTCCGGAGGATAAGCCTAGGTACTTAATGGGGGTGGGCACGCCAGCGAATATATTAGAAAATATAGCGTTAGGGGTAGACATGTTTGACTGCGTAATGCCAACAAGAAATGCTCGAAATGGAATGTTGTTCACCTGGGAAGGTACTATGAATATGAAGAATAGAAAATGGGCAGATGATTATTCGCTACTTGATCCAAACGGAACAAGCTATGTAGATTCATTTTACTCCAAGGCGTATGTTCGTCATTTATTTCATGCCAACGAGATGCTTGGGAAAATGATTGCCACATCGCACAACTTGGCATTTTATTTGGATTTGGTAAAACAGGCACGCCAGCACATTATAGATGGGGATTTCTCTGAATGGAAAAATAAAGTAGTAGGAAAGCTGGCAGAACGTTTATGAAAATTCTGGATATCTATATCATCAAGAAATTCTTGAGCACGTTCTTTTTTATCATTATGGCATTTATTGTCATTTCGGTAGTAATAGACCTGTCTGATAGAGTGGATGACTTCATTAAACACAAAGCTCCGCTAAAGGATATAATATTTGGGTTTTATCTAAACTTTTGCATTCACTTTGGTAATCTTCTAAGTGGGCTGCTCATTTTTTTAACAGTAGTTTTGGTCAGCAGTAATATGGCTCAAAAAACAGAAGTAGTGGCTGTTTTGAGTGGAGGGGTTTCATTCAATCGGTTTTTGCGACCATTTTTTATTGCCTCGACTATACTTGTGATCCTGGCGCTAGCCATTTCTCATGTAATCCTACCTAGAGCCAATAGGAGCAGATTGGAATTTGAAAAGACATATTTCAATCGCAGTTTAAATATCTCAGATAAAAATGTTCATCGAGAAATTTCTCCTGGTGAAATTGCGTATTTCAAATCTCTATCAGCAGAGAGACTCAGAGGCCAAAAATTTTCAATTGAGAATTGGGATGATGGAGTACTCAGGAAAAAATTGATAGCAGAGACAGCAACTTATGATCCCGAAGCAAAAACTTGGAAGTTGAAGAAAGGCCAGATTTGGAAGTTTCATGAAGATGGGACACAAAGCTTCGAATCTTTCTCTGTTCGGGATACCAGCTTGAATTTGACGATTAATGATTTTGGTCACCGATCAAGTATTAGCAGTGCTATGACTTGGGGTGAACTGAATGAATTCATAGCTGAACTTGAGCGCAAGGGTTTTTCTGATGTTTCGGAACACTTAATTGAAAAGCATCAAAGAACAAGTATCCCATTAAGTATCTATGTATTCGTATTGATCGCGGTTTCCATTGCTTCTAGAAAACTTAGGGGAGGAACTGGAATTCACCTTATGCTAGCTGTAGTCATAGGGTTTATCTATGTCATGTTTCAGAGAATAGCTAGCGTTTCTGCTACCAATGCCGGAGTGGATGCAATGCTAGCAGTTTGGATACCAAATATTGTCTTTTTACTTCTGGGAATTTGGCTGTATTTCCGTGCTCCTAAATAGTCAAGTAATCAGTGTCCTAACTTTAGAGTTCGAGGATCCATTCGGAATATTCTTCTTCAAGAAATAGCTTTTTTGTAGGAAGCGTGTCAAAAATCCCAAATATGGAACTTCCGCTGCCACTTAAGGAGGCGTAAAACGCACCAGATTTAATCAATTCGTCTTTGATATGTTGCAATGCTGGATACTCTCTATACAAAGGTGCTTCGAAGTCATTTGTAAAACAGTTTTCCCATTCAGAGTTTTGCCGAGGAAGGACAATAGTTTCTTTTGAAGTTTTTTCCAAATCAAGACTAGCATAGGCTTCTCCAGTACTTATATGAACGTTAGGATGCACTAAATGAATAAACTTACCTTGTATATCAAAATCAACAGGAGCTATGAATTCACCTCTTCCCGTTACTCTAGCAGAAGAGTTGCCACAAAAGAAAGGGCAATCACTGCCTATTTCTGCAGAGAATTCTTGCAGTCGTAGATCAGAAATACCAAGGTTTTCTAATCGATTAATCCCTTGAAGAACCGCTACAGCATCAGAGCTGCCTCCTCCAAGCCCAGCACCGATAGGAATATTCTTCAATAAATGAATTTCATAAGGAGGAATTGTAAAACCATTGCTCCGCAGAAGATTCATGGCTTTTATGCAAAGGTTATTTTCACTGTTTCCAGGGATTTCAATGTGGTAGGAATGGAATGAATCCTTTTCAGATGGAATCAGCTCGATAAAGTCGAACAAAGGAATTTGACAAAAAACACTTTCTAATTCATGAAAACCGTCATCACGTTTTCCTTTCACATGAAGGCCAAGATTGATTTTAGCAGGGGCTTTAAAAATCATTTTTCAAACGACAAATTAATCCAAGTACCCGTATCGCTTTAGTTTACGCGCATCATCTCGCCAATCTTTGTCCACTTTCACAAATAGTTCAAGAAACACCTTTTTCTTAACGAAATTTTGAATGTCTTTTCTAGCTTCAGTACCCACTCGCTTAAGGGCGCTGCCACCTTTACCTATAAGTATTCCTTTTTGACTATCTCGCATCACATAAATCACCGCACTAATTCGAATCAATTTTTCTTCTACAGTATAGGATTCCACTTCTACTTCTGAGGAATAAGGGATTTCTTGTTTGTAATGTTGTAAAATTTTCTCACGGATAATTTCACTAACAAAGAAGCGCATGGGTTTATCCGTTAGCTCATCTTTAGGGAAGAAAGGAGGAGATTCAGGAGTAAGTTCTATGATCTTTTCCATAACAGCATCCACGTTGAACTTGTGCAGCGCAGATACGGGAATGATAATAGCTTTAGGAAGCTTTTCCTTCCAAGCATCAATTTTATTTTGAGTTTCTTCCTGCTCAGAAGTATCCACCTTATTCAATACTAAAATTGTAGGAATATCAATCTTAGAAAGCTTGTCCACTAGCACATGCTGATTTCCTGGTTTTTCGTTGATTTCCACCACAAACAGAAAAATATCAGCATCTTGGAAAGCACTCTTCACGAAGTTATTCATTCCTTCATGAAGTTTGTATCTCGCTTCCACTACTCCAGGAGTATCAGAGAATACTAACTGATAATCATCATTGTTGACAATTCCCATGATACGATGCCGAGTAGTTTGAGCCTTGGAAGTAATAATACTAAGCTTTTCTCCTACAAGTTGATTCATCAAAGTGGATTTACCAACGTTAGGCTTCCCAATGATATTTATAAATCCTGCTTTATGTGCCATAGAATATCTATTAATCTGCGAAGATAGTTTTAATCTAGGATGCGGAGAGAAAGAATTGAGCTGAGTCATATAAATGTTTCAAGAGCAATTTTTCCTAACCTTCACTGAACCAGAAACAATCCTCTAAAATATCTCCGAATTTCTGAAACTTTCTTTTAGTTCTGGTGTAAGATAAATTAAACGATTAAAGTTCGGTAACCGCTTACATATAAATAAATTATATCAGCAAGCCTAGCCGAAAGTTTAGGCTTGAACAACCTGAATAGTACTAATACTCGAAGAAGTAGACGCATGATGAACACTATAAACGTTGCAAATAGTCGACTGGTATTTCCTGTCAGGAAATATGCGATTTGTCGAAAATTTCTATGTTCCATTCTATTTTCGGTGCTCATTACTGTAGGCTATGGTCAGTCGGCACCAATAGCAGACGATGAAAATGTGTATCTCAACGAGGATACTGAATTGGACGTAGATGTACTCACTGGTGATATTGATGCGGATGATGATATTGATATCTCATCTCTAAGAATAGAGTCAGTACCGTCAAATGGAACGGCTTCGATCAATACGGATGGTACAATCAATTATACCCCTTTTTCCAACTTTACGGGCAATGATTCTTTTGAATATGAAATTTGTGATGATCTTGGTGCTTGTGATATAGGATTGGTTAGCATCATTGTATTTCCCTCCAATGATCCACCTTCTGCGGGAGATGATGTTGGCACTGTTTTGGAAGACGAAGAAGTCGATATAGCTGTAGTCAATAATGACAACGACGATTTAGATCCAGGAGGAACAGTTAACCCTACAACGTTATCTATTACGCAACAACCACAAAATGGAACAGTGTCCATCAATCAGGGGGCAACAATCAAGTATATTCCCAATGAAAATTTTAATGGAACCGACGTGTTTTCATACAGAATTTGTGATGATGGTAATTTATTATCAGGATTGTGCGATGAAGCACAAGTTACTGTGACAGTAAATCCTGTGAATGATTTCCCAACAGCTAATCCAGATAGTGACGCTACTGGACTAGAACAGCCAGTAACCACCAATGTACTGGTAAATGACAATGATAATATTGATCCCAATGGAGGAATAGATCCAACAACTATAACCATTTCTGGAGCACCACTTCATGGGTCTGTGACTGTAAATGGAGATGGGACGGTCACTTACGAACCCGAAATTGGTTTTTCTGGTGAAGATGCATACACTTATCAAGTGTGTGATTTAGGGAATCCTCTACCATCTTTATGTGATGAGGCAGAAGTAACTATTACTATTTCAGATGAATCGTTGAAAGTTGAAGATGATTTCATCGAAGTTGAGGAAGATGGAAGCATAGATGCATTGGTATTATCAAATGATAGTGACCCTAATGATAACATAGATCCTTCTACACTCTCAATTGATGTACAGCCAGCGAATGGATCTGTAACAGTGTTGAACGGGGTGATTACTTATACTCCAAATGACAATTTTAATGGAAGCGATTTATATGAATATCAGGTATGTGATGACGATGGTTATTGTGGTATAGGTGTCGTAACTGTGATTGTAAATCCTGTTAATGACCCGCCAATAGTAGTGGAAGACTCTGCTGATCTGGATGAGGATACGCAGTTAACAATTAATGTATTAGAGAATGATTCTGATCCATTTGATTTGGATAGCAATGTGGATCAATCCACAATAGTCATCATATCTGATCCATCAAATGGAGATGTAATAATAAATCCAGATGGAACTATACTGTACACCCCGATAGAGAATTTTTATGGACAGGATACTTTTACTTACAGAGTTTGCGATAGCGGTTCTCCCTTGCCTTCACTTTGTAGTCAAGCACAGGTTATACTTACAGTCAATGCTGTAGATGACACGCCAGAAGTAACCGATGATACGTATACAACAGTTCAACATGTTGAAGTAAACATGGGAATCTTAGACAATGATTTAGATGCAGACAATGATTTAGATCTATCAAGTCTTGTCATACTCACAAGTCCAACAAATGGAACGTTAACAATAAATGCGAATGGAACGGTCACATATAACCCCTTAGAAGATTTCTTTGGAGATGACTCTTTTATTTATCAAATATGTGACTTGGGTGATATTATTGAGTGCGGTGAAGCGGAAGTCTCCATCACTGTGCTAGAGTGTGATATAAATGATCCATTAGCTGATTGTGATGATGATGGATTGACCAATGAATTTGAAACAGGTCTAGGTACTGACCCAC
Organism: Flavobacteriales bacterium; assembly: GCA_965224545.1. GTDB lineage: Bacteria > Bacteroidota > Bacteroidia > Flavobacteriales_D > Sanyastnellaceae > ASP10-05a. The sequence goes on from CBDCZM010000002.1 coordinate 1,871,435, forward strand.
TAAACAATGATACTGATAATGACGGGATTCAAGATGGAACAGAGTTCTCTGTGTTCAACAGTGATCCTCTAAATCCATGTGATCCAAATCCCTTTTCATCTGATGATTTAGATTGTGATGAGGATGGACTAACGAGTAGCGAAGAAATTGCAGCAGGAACCAATCCTTTGAATAGTGATACCGATGGAGATGGTTTAAATGATGGAGAAGAAGTACTCGGACTTGACGGCGTACCAATGTCAGGAGATGAAACAGACCCCTTAAATGCATGTGATCCTAATGTATTGGCAATTCCGCTAGGAGATTGTGATGAGGATGGATTAACAAATGAATTTGAAGATGTATTAGGAACTGATCCTTTGGATCCAGATTCTGATGATGATGGAATTAATGATGGAGACGAGGTTTCTGTTGTTGGAAGCGATCCATTGGATGAGTGCGATGGAAACCCATATGCATTTCCAGATGGAGATTGCGATGATGATGGATTGACAAATAGTGAAGAAGATACCAATGGAAATGGGCAACTAGATGAAGGTGAAACTGATCCTAGAAATCCAGATACGGATGGAGATGGTTTGAGTGATGAAGATGAGGTTTTAGGAGATGATGGTATTGCAGATACTGGAGATGAAGGTGATCCATTGGATCCTTGTGATCCAAATGTTTACGGTTTTCCAGATGGGGATTGTGATGAAGATGGTGTGACTAATGGAGAGGAGGACACCAATGGGAATGGACAATTTGATGAAGGAGAGTCTGATCCGATCAATTCGGACACGGATGGCGATGGATTAACTGATGGGGAAGAAACATTGGGAGATGATGGAATTGCAAATACAGGAGACGAGTCGGATCCATTGGATCCGTGTGATCCAAGCGCAACTGCGGTGGCAGATTCAGATTGTGATAATGATGGGCTCACGGCCGAAGAAGAAGAGGCTGAAGGAACCGATGCCGATAGCTCCGATACGGATGGTGATGGTATTGACGACGAAGATGAGATTTTAGGAGATGATGGAATTGCAGATACAGGAGATGAGACAGATCCATTGAATGGTTGCGATCCACTCGGAGGAGAAGATGATCCACTTGGAGATTGCGATAATGATGGAATTTTAAACGGAGATGAGGATTCTAATGGAAACGGAGATGTAGATGATGGAGAATCGGATGCCGAAAATGAAGATACAGATGGCGATGGAATCAATGATGGTGATGAAATCTTAGGTCTAGATGGGATTGCCGATACAGGAGATGAAACTGACCCACTAGATCCATGTGATCCAAATGTTTTTGCAGTGCCAGATGGAGATTGTGATAACGACGGAACAACAAATGGAGAGGAGGATGCCAACGGAAATGGAATTGTGGATGGAGATGAAACGGATCCCAACGACCAAGATACGGATGACGATGGAATCTCTGATGGAGATGAATTGGTAGGTCCCGATGGTATTGAAAATACAGGGGATGAAACCGATCCATTGGACCCATGCGATCCAGTAGTTTTAGTAGATCCAACCGCGGATTGTGATAATGATGGATTGACAAATAGTGAAGAAGATACTAATGGAAATGGGATTGTAGATGGAAATGAAACCGATCCATTGGATGCTGATTCAGATGACGATGGATTGAATGATGGCGTGGAAATACTTGGCGAAGATGGGGTGGTGAACTCAGGTGATGAGTCAGATCCTCTTAATCCATGTGATCCTGACATAAATGCATTATCTAATTACGATTGTGATGGAGATGGATTAACTAACTCATTGGAAGACGCCAACGGAAATGGAGTGGTAGATGATGGTGAGACCGATCCTGCAAATGCAGATACAGATGGCGATGGGTTATCAGACAGTGAAGAGTATTTAGCAGATGCTAATCCTTTGGATCCATGTGACCCAAGTGTATATGCAGTTGCCAGTGGAGATTGTGACGAAGATGGTTTGTTAAATGGCGAAGAAGATATCAATGGAAATGGGATGACTGACGAAGGGGAAACTGATCCTGCAAATGCTGATTCCGATTTAGATGGTTTATCTGATTGGGATGAAGTAATAGGATTAGATGGCGTTGCAACTTCAGGTGATGAATCTAATCCGCTTGATCCATGTGATCCTAGTCCTTATTCTATATTGGATGGAGATTGTGATGATGATGGATTAACGAATGGAGAGGAAGACACCAACGGAAATGGAGTGTATGACATTGGAGAAGAAACCGATCCTACGAATGAAGATACAGATGGAGATAGCATCAATGATGGAGATGAAATCTTAGGAGGAAGTAATCCTCTGGATTCATGTGATCCAAACGTATATGGAAATCCATTGGCCGATTGTGATAACGATGGGTTGACCAATGGAGAGGAAGATGCAAACGGAAATGAAATGACTGATGACGGAGAAACAGATGCTACGAATCCTGATACAGATAATGATGGAATAAATGATGGAGACGAGGTGAATGGGGATTCCGATCCACTTGATCCTTGTGACCCCAACCCATATGCCATTGCTGGTACAGATTGCGACAATGACGGCTTGACGAATGAAGAAGAGGATACAAATGGGAATGGGGTATACGATGAAGGAGAGGAAACAGACCCTACAAATGCGGATACGGATGGTGATGGACTAAATGATTTGGAAGAAACAGTGGGTGAAGATGGTGTGGTTGATTCTGGCGATGAGTCCAATCCATTAAACCCATGTGATCCCTCAGTTTATGCAGTTTCGGATGGAGATTGTGACGAAGATGGATTGTCGAATGGAGAGGAAGACACAAATGAAAATGGTGATTATGACGAGGGAGTAGAAACAGATCCTTTAAATCCCGATACGGATAATGATGGAATTACAGATGGTGAAGAGGTGACCAATGGAAGTGATCCACTAGATGCATGTGATCCTATACTATGTATTAAACAGGAAGTAGTCATTCCAGAAGGATTCTCTCCAAATGGGGATGGATTTGGCGATGCATGGGAAATAGGTGGATTAGAAGATTATCCAAATGCTTCTCTGTTGGTATTTAATAGATGGGGAAGAGAGCTTTATACATCTGTCCCCTATGAGAATGGATGGAACGGAGTAGGGAATAGAAACGGGGCAGATTTATTACCCACTGGGACCTATTTCTACATCTTAGACCTAGATGCAGAAAGTGATGAAGATGAAAAAATCCAAGGATTTGTATACATCACCAGAAACTAATTTGAAAATAATATTGATACCTACTATCATGAAAAACATAGTTTACATATTTATAGTAATAATGGGCTTTTTGGCTGTGTCTACTGAGGGTTCGGCGCAGCAAGACCCCATGTATACACAGTATTTCTTTAATCCATTGACTGTGAATTCAGGATATGCTGGGACAAGAGAAGCACTGAATGCGACCTTACTGATTAGAGAGCAGTGGGTGGGAATCGAAGGGAGACCTCGGACTCAAACATTATCTGTTCATTCTCCATTACGTAATGATGAAATTGCAGTAGGAGGAACCATTATCCGAGATGAAATTGGACCAACCAATTCTACTTCATTATTTGGGGATTTTGCCTATCGATTAAAAGTGTCCGAACAAAGTAAATTGGCTTTTGGACTAAAAGCAGGATTGAATTTTCTTTCTGCAGATTTAGCAAGTTTGGCCAACACGGATGCCAATGATCTGTCTTTAAAACAGAATATCAGCACCAACCTCCTTCCTAACTTTGGAGCAAGCGTGTATTTTTGGGCAGACCAGTATTTTTTAGGCTTATCAGCTCCTAAGTTATTGGAGAACAATCTCGCCAATGACATTGAAAACCTGAGAGGAGAAGAACGGACTCACTTATTTTTTATGGGAGGTTATGTATTTGATTTAAGCCCAGCTTTAAAGTTCAAACCAACTTTTATGACCAAGATTGTACGAGATGCGCCAGTATCTTTTGATCTAACGGCCAACTTTTTGCTAGACGAAAAGTTATGGGTAGGAGGAATGTACCGGTTTGGAGATGCTGTTGGTTTATTGGCCTCTTATCAGGTCACCGATCAGCTGCGAGCAGGATATTCTTATGATTTTACATTGTCCAAACTACAGAGCTATAATGGAGGTTCTCATGAATTCATGTTGAGTTATGATTTCTTCTATAAGAGTGACAATCTTTTATCTCCGCGATTCTTTTAACCCGTGTTATGAATTACAACTTCATAATGAGGGTTGAAAGACTAATAAAATATGAAATTTTCCTGATTAAAGCATGGTGCGACCATGGTGAGATCAGAAAATTTAGTGAAACGATATATTTTGAAAGTATTTCAAAACGCAATAGAATTTTTAATGCATAACACGGGTTTACCCCACCCCATACTTTAGATAATGATGAAAAAGCCCTTAATATTAGTTGCCACGCTCTACTTCAGTATTCTTTCTGTATTGGGTCAAGAGGGAAGAATCAAGCGAGCAGATAAGCTGCATGACCGCATGGCTTATGCAGAAGCTGTTGATTACTACCACAGCATTTTGGATCAAGGAGTAGATTCGGCTAGAGTAGCTCCTCAGATGGCGAATAGCTATTACGAGATGCGAGATCCAGCCAATGCAGAAAAGTGGTATACAGTAGTGATCAAAAATGACCCTAGACCAGAAGATTATCTGCGGTATGCAGAAATGCTAAAGGGAAATGGAAAGTATGAAGAGGCGACGACCTATATGTCTAAGTACAACAATATGGATGCTACAGACAGCAGGGCAGCAGCTCATGTAAAGCATTCAGATTATTACAAAGAACTTAGAGAAGTGAGTGACCGTTTTCAGCTGAGAAATGAGGAGAACAATTCTTCAAATTCAGATTTCTCACCGATGTACTTTGGAGAGAAAGTAGTGTTTGTGTCCAACAGAAATTTATTAGGAATCAGTGTAAAGCGCCAGCACAAATGGAACAATGAACCCTTTTTAAATCTCTTTACAGCCAGTGTGGGAGGAGAAGGGAAGTTAGAAAACATACTTCCATTTTCAGAGACAGTGAACACGAAGTTTCATGAAGGTCCAGTGGCTTTCAATAAAGAATTGACGACGATCTATTTCACTAGAAACAACTTTTTGAATGGAAAGAGGCAAAAGTCGAGTGATGACATAGTGAAACTGAAGATGTATATCTCAGAACGGACGAGCACAGGTTGGGCTGACCCAGAGGAATTTGCATACAACAGTGATGAATATTCAGTAGGCCATCCTACACTTACAATAGATGGAATGACACTTTACTTCTCCTCAGACATGCCAGGCGGATATGGAGGAACAGATTTATGGAAATGCACTAAAGAAAATGAGAGTTGGTCCAAGCCATTGAACTTAGGAAAACGGATCAACAGCGAAGGCAATGAGATGTTTCCGTTTATTCATACAGATGGGACGCTGTACTATTCTTCAGATGGATTATTGGGACTTGGAGGATTGGATGTATTTGAATCCTCAGTAGGTTTAGATGGAGGTTTTGGAGCACCAGAGAACTTAGGAACTCCATTGAATTCGAGAGCCGATGATTTTGGTTTTATAGCCAATACAGAAAAGACAGAAGGCTATGTTTCTTCTAACAGAGAAAAAGGCAAAGGAGATGATGATATTTATCATTTCTACATGAAAGAAATGGTTCCATTGACTATCAGTGGAACAATCGTAAATGCAGATGAAGAGATGAATCCACTGGAAGGAGCCAGAGTGAGATTACTTGATGGCTATAACAGTGTATTGGCGACAGAAAACATGGGTCCAGATGGGGCTTTCAAGTTTGATTTAGATCCAGAACACTGTGGTTACAAGATTCAAGTGGACAATGGAGATGGATGGAGCGAATATGCCTATGATAAGGCTCCTTGTGATATGGAAGAAGGAGACATTGGATTGGGAGAGATTCCACTGGAGGAAATGAAATGGTCAGCCAAAGGGATGGTGAAAGAAAAAGACACCAACACTCCTATTGATGGAATCAACGTTACCTTGATCAATAAAGCCACAGGAGAAGAAGAGGTAAAGACAACATCTGCCGATGGACTAGTGCAGTACTCCCTAAAAGAGGATACAGATTACACAATGAAGTTTGAGAAGGAAGGATATTTTGGAAAGACAGGCTATTTTTCTACCAAAGGGATGGAGCCAGGGGTGTTAGAAGTAGAGAGATACATTGATTTAACCTTTGAGAAGATAGAGTTAGGCAAAGCGATTAAGATTGAGAACATCTATTACGATTATGATAAATCGTACATCAGAGATGATGCAGCCAAGGAGTTAAGTAAGATTGTACAGTTGTTAGTGGACAATCCCACGATCAAAGTAGAGATGGGCTCCCATACAGATTCTAGAGGGAGTGATTCTTACAACATGAAGTTAAGTCAACGAAGAGCGAAGTCAGCGATGGAATACATCATATCTCAAGGCATAGCAGAAGGCAGGATGAGCTGGAAGGGATATGGAGAAACAGTTTTAGTCAATGACTGCAAGAATGGAAAGAAGTGTGAAGATGAAGCTCATGAAGAGAACCGAAGAACAGAATTCAAGGTGGTTGGGTTTGTGGATGGGTTGGAGAAATAATACAAAAGTCAAAAAATAAAAAATGAGCCGCAGAAAGGCGACTCATTTGGTGTTTATATGTTTGATTCTTATAATATCTTAATTGCAAGTTGTGCCAAATACAGCGAGCATGGCACTCAGATCATAAGCAGCGATCTGGATATTGTCATCAAAATCTGCAATGCTTTCGTAGCAATTGGTTACAGTTGTTCCAAATAAAGTAAGGAAAGCGCTTAAGTCTGAGGCTGAAATCAATCCATTCCCATCAAAGTCACCTTTGCACGTTGCCCCAACTACATCTACCTTTAAAGTAGGAGAATTACAAATATATCCAGTGTTACTGGTGGCATCTATTTCTACACAAATAATAGAACTTTGATCCACGACACCATTTACCACTGTATATTGAGCAGTAACATCAAATCCATCCTGATCCAGGTCACCACTTTGAATTGTTAGAATACCATTTGAATCAAACGCAGTAGTACCATTACCGTTTCCAAATTGAATATTGGCATCACCAGTCACATTCAAACGAAGTATGATGCTGCCTGTTGAACTTCCTACGAAAGAGGTGTTGAGGTGTAAACTGAAATTATGAGGGTTATTTGAGCAACTAGAGAAACCAACTTCTTTTTTATAGGAGGTTTCTCCATTGTTGTTATTATTAAACATCACTGAGACGGGGTTTTCATCTTTTTCTACAATACAAATATCATCAATTAAATGGAACTGAATTACAGTTTGGATAGAACTTGTAATTTAGGTAACTGGCGTCAGCAGTAAATTCGACATTTTCTTGAGTCCAATATGGCATAGGTTGATAAAGATATCCAATTATAACCCCGCTTGCTATGATTTCTGTGGAAGGAAGAATCACCGATGTGTGCAGTCCATTTGCTGGCAGAACGAATGGCAAACAATTGGACTGTGCAGGAATTGGAGGAAATGGTAAAACGGTATTTGGAAGATCATTATTGTCAAAATGAAACGAAACTCCTTGATTAGGATTGTTTAGAAATCCACCTACAGCTGGAGATTGAATCATACAAGAAATGACATAATCTTGTCCGCTAACCACAGGAGAATGAAGTTCACCCCAGAGCCCATCTGCTAGCAGCCCACTGCCATATTTCATACTTAAATTCTTAATAGATTTATGGTTATATGTTCCGTTGATATCAGTCTCAAGATCAGGAGTTGAAATTCTAATGAAACAATCAGGTTCATTCGCCCAACTAGAAGGTGCATTAGATAAACTCGGAATCTGATCGAAATCACCGCTTCGGGCAAGATTCACATTGTCAAACGAGACATTACATTGTGCTTTAACCGTAAAAGATGAAATTAAAAATAGGCCAGTAAATACCACAGAAGTAAAGGAGCCCAGGATAAGGCGCATAGAGGTTTTCATAAGTGTAAGTTTAATGTGAGTAAATAGTTAAAGCAGCTTTCTGCTTCACGTGCAAGTTAATGAATTTAAATTAACTGGTCCATTGCTATAGCAGGGCAAAAGCATTTAAAAAACAGCTGTACTCATTAATAAATTTCTATAGTCTGTGTCAAAAGCCGCTTTCATTCTCTTGTTTTTCAAGCTAATTTTAGCTGAGCTTTCTTTTTTTAAAACTGTTAATACAATTTTTAATAGGATATTAAAGTTTTCCACTTGATACCCTATTCTTTTTTTAGAAAAGTCTTCTTGAAATGTCACATCGAGGCTCCAATGTAAATTATTTTCAACTGACCAATGTTTTCGAACCCCATTGTTAATTGCTCTTGCAGATGACAAATCACTAATGAAAAACCGTTCATCTGTTGTCATTATTCCGGTTGCTTTTTGAGTAACTTCTGATGTTATCTTCACTACCGAAATTAAATTTTCCCATTTATTAGGGTTTTCTATGTGTTTCAAGTTAGTAAAAACTTCACAAGTTCTTTTTTCTATTCTTCCGTGTCCGAAATCATCTTCAACATCAACACTATCAGGATTTGTCAATACAACTGTATCTTGAATATTACTAGCCAAAGCAGGTTGATTTCCTTTAACTGCAATAATATAATTGGCTTCACTTTTCACAATTTGACTTACAATCTTTGTTTGACACCCCATTGCATCAATGGTAATTGTATTACCCTTTATATCTAACAATTCTAATAATGCAGGTATTGCAGTAATTTCATTGCTTTTTTCATTCACTTTCAATTGACCCAGACACAGTTGATTCTCTGATGCAAAGGCAGAAACAATATGAGGGGTTGTTATTCCGTCAAACTTACCGCCCCTCACTGTTTTACCATCAAGAGCTATAACTTCTCCTTTTGTTTTCACACACAAATGATTAATCCAAGAGATAAAACAATCATTGAAATTCTCAGAATCAAGAGCTGAAAAGACTCTTCGCATAGTATCTATCGATGGAATACCAGCATCAAAGTTTCCATACTGCTTAAGCCAGTAATATTGACTTTTACCAAAAATGTGTATGGTCTCCCATTTATCACAGCCACACATTATCCCTGTTATAACCAATAGCAATATGTCGCTCAAAGAATGGTGGTAATTTCCCGCATCTATTCGCCTTGGGTCTTTTAGAGCAGAGAAAAAACAGGAAAGTGAATTTGTATTAGAAAACGTGGTTTTTCTATCCATCTTTTTCGAATGAAAAAAACGCTTTTCAAAAATACTACTGATTGAAAATTAAAAACAAAATAAAGGTAATGGTTTAAATGCTTTTGCCCTGGGTGCCGATAGGCCAACGCTATATATCTTGTTGACTGATCCGTTAGAACATAAGGGGTAATTCGAGAAGAAAGATGGACGCTCTGGGTAGCAGAGTACTTTGAGGCAGTAATATCTGAGCTAATCTAGTGGTATAGAGTTAGTACTTGGTTTGGTTTTTCATTTTAATGGAACTCGTTTCTGTAGGTTTTAGAGCGTTTTTCTGATTTTTAGACATGGCTCCGCCATACAGCTATGCCGTTCTTATTTTATGAGTTCATTTTCAGTAGTTTGGATTTAGCTATGTTCAGGTAATTCTTAGGAGGCCCACGTTTATCAAAGGTGATTAGGGTTACTAATTTTCCTGTTTTACAGCTCGGGCATTTTCTGTGCAGTGTGCCTTCTTCCTTTATGCAGTGTGATATGACCTCTGCGTTTCTATCTGCTAACTTCTGCTGTAAGTGAGCCAGCTTCTCCTTTTTCCATGCACTGCTTAAAAATCCATAGTGCCGTATGCGGGTAAATCCTTTGGGTAGGATATGCTGCTGGAATCTTCTGATGAATTCTTTAGTACTCAGAGTTTGGGTGGTGCGTTTTCCGCCTTGCTTGTAATTTTTTAAACTGTAGGTAACTTCTCTTTTTTCTTTATTTACTTTTAGTATGCGGTGGTTACTGATGGCTATTTTATGGGTGTAACGCCCTAGGTATTCTACTATGTTTTCTGCATTCCCCAAGGGTGGCTTGGCGTAAATTACCCACTTTTGGCGGAATAGAGAGTCGTATAAAGCTTGAGGAAGTTCTGGAAGTTCTTTTCGCAGTTCTGCCACCAATAGCCCTCTGAACTTTATACTCATAGCTTTTACGGAGAACAAAAAGTCTCCTTTGCCTGTTCCTTTTTTCCAGTTTCCTGATGGTGTGACTCCGCCCTTAGGCACTATGCAGTGCAGGTGTGGGTGGAGGCTCAGGTTCTGACCCCACGTGTGCAGGATGGCTATCATGCCCATTTTGGCTCCCAAGTGTTTGGGGTTGTCTCCAAAGGCGGATAGTGTGTTCCATGAGGTTTTGAAGAGTATGGGGTAGAGTATGTCTGGGCGTTGCAACGCTACCTCATTTAACTCTGATGGAAGCGTAAAAACAACATGGAAGTAAGGCACATTCAGCAGCTCTTTCTTACGTGCCTGAAGCCATTCCTCTTGCTTATGTCCTTGACAGGTAGGGCAGTGTCGGTTTCTGCATGAGTTGAACTGTAGGTGTAGTTTATGGCACTGTAGGCACCAGTCTAGGTGGCCTCCTAAGTGTTTAGTGCGGCATTTTCTGATGGCATGAAGGGTTCTGCTTCTCCATGAGTTACTGGCTATGGAGTCTAGCTGATCTGCTTCTAAATTTAAGACATCTGCCACGGTGTGTTTGGCGTACAGGGGTTACTGGGAGTAAAGTGTGTCTAGCGGACTAAACTTCACAGAGCTACCAGTATTAGCTACATGTAAGTATATGATGGTGGTTTGGATATGGGCGTGGCCTAGCAGTTCTTTTAGGCTCATGATATTCAGACCCGATTCTAGCAAATGTGTGGCGTAGCTGTGCCGGAGTGTATGGGCAGTGTACTTTTTCTTAGTGTTTACCTTAGAGCGGCTTTCTTTGATGACCCATTGTATGGCTCTGGTGGTGATGGGGAGAGGTTTTCCGTTATCGGTTACTTGACTGTTAAATAGATAGTTTACAGGGTTTTCTGTGGTGAGGTATGATTTTAACCCTCTGATAAGCATGTCGTTTAATGGCAGATACCTATCTGTGTTCCCCTTCTTTTTTTTACCAATAGTGTTTTTCGTTCGAAGTCCACATCTGACTGGAGTAGATTACAGAGCTCATAGCTACGCAGTCCGCAGCCGTAAAGAAGAGATAACATGAGTCTGTGCTTAAGGTATTTAGGAGACTTGAGGAGTTCTTTAACTTCTGTTCTATTTAGAACTACAGGCAGCTCGTTTTGACGTTTAATCTGAGGGAGTGCTACTCTTTTCTGCTCCATCCCTAGCACTTTATAAACTGCTCTTAGCCCAAAGATGGTGTGCTTAAAAAAGCTTTCCGAAGGGGTTTTATGTAGGTTCTGGCAGTGATAGAGGTAGTCATTTATCTGCTCCTTCTCTAGAGTTTCTGGGCTTTTATTATAGTGTAATGCCAGGTGAGAGAGGCATCTCAAGTAGTTGTTTAAGGTGCTTTCTGACTTTCCGTTCACCATAAAACTTTTGGTAAGTTTGTTTACTAATGGTACAAAATCGGGAACTTCCTCTTGTGCTTTTTGTAATAGTGTTTTACTTTTCTTTTGGTACATTCCTTTTGGATTTAATAGTTGTACCTATATTACATATCCTAACTGGGGATAGTTACTTCGGCTTACGAGGGTATCCGAGGATTAGTTCAAACATGTATATATGTCGGTTTATACTGGACAAATATAACAATCCACAGAAGAACAACGGTATAACCAATTGTTATTCAGTAGTTCAAAGCATTGTGGTTTTATCGCATGGCAAGGAATTAACTCTACATTTTTAAGAACAAAAAAGAGATATTCAAATATGCATTGCCTTAGTTTTTAGTGTTGTTCAAACACTTTTTAATGCGAGGATATATAGATCATGCACCTCTATTTTGAAGAGCGTAAACTACCTCCCGAATTGGATAATCAAAGGGTTTTGACTGCTCATGGTTTTCATAAAGAAATAACAACTCAGGATTTCCCACTACGAGGCAATACAGTTTATCTTCATGTAAAAAGACGTAGAAGAAGCTGGATTTAAAGCTTTCAATACCGTAGCTAAAACAAGTAGAATCAACTATCTAACTGCCCTCAACTACTTTGATAATCGAAGTACTAATGCATCAGCAGAATCTTTTAACGCTAAAATAAAAGCTTTTAGAGCTCAGTTCAGAGGGGTTAAAGACCCTAAGTTTTTCCTGTATAGTAAGACAAGATTTGTGATTGATATACACTACCAAAGAGCCTTTCTTACCTTGCCCATTTTTTTCGTGAACCTCCAACATTGCGACGACATTGGAAGAAGGGATGAGATTTACATTTGTTAATTTAGCCCACCTAATCCTTTAAGAGTAATAAATATAAATTGTATGAAGATAATTATGACATTTATTTACTGCTTCGGTGCTCTTTCTGCGTTGCAATGCCAGAATGTCGAAGTTTCCCTTGTTTCAATTAGTAATGCTGAATATTTAGAGTGGGTTGCTGACCACGGATTTCGATTTATTTCAAATATTAAAAAGAGCCAGGTCACAGTGATGGCCGAAAAAATAATGGACTCAGAAGGAGTGCCCATTCCTTTGAGTGTGAGTGAAGAGAGTTTTGATATAACGAAATACAATTTCGATCAAACCATAGCACCTGAGAGCCATATTGTTATCAGAATCAATGATAATAGAGGAATCTTCATTTATTCCAGAAGTCGACAAGAAGAGTTCTTTAATAGATACCTAATTAATAAGAAAGCAAAACTGAAAAGAAAATCATGAGATATGTACTTGTAACTATTTCCCTTTTTTGTGTTAGCCTAATGTCTTTTGGGCAGGAGGCAACACCTATATCCACTACAACTTATATAGGTTGTGGAGGATTTTTGTTGGATACAGGACTTGCCCCAAATGATTATGCAAGTAATGAAAGTTTCACAATGACACTTTGTGCTGAAGCACCTGAGACCATTTTAAATCTATATTGGAATTCGTTCAATTTGGGGACAGGAGACGAAATGACCATATATGACGGATCAGATATTACAGCTCCCCTGATAGGTACATTTACCGAGATAGATTTACAAACTACCGATATCACTAGTTCTGTGGACGGATGTCTAACACTGGTTTGGACCTCCGATGATGCTGATACAGGAAATTTTAGTGCTGAAATTGCCTGTGGCCCACCTTGCCAAAGACCAATAGCTGCGGTAGATATACCATCTGATTTGCCTTGGAGAATTTGTGTTGGAGAGGAAATCACATTGGATGCCACGCCTACTGTGTTTGCAGGAGGAGCGAGTCTTGGATCACATACCTGGGATTTTGATGATGAGACCATAGATAACACTAGTTGGCCTACAGTAACGCATTCTTATGATACTTCAGGAGCCTATGTAATACAGCTTTTTGTGGTAGATGATAACAACTGTAATAGTGGAAATACAATTGATGTTTTGGTAGAAGTGAGTACAGCCCCATCCTTTTTTGGAACCACGCAAGACATAATTATTTGCCCAGGAGTTGAAGTCGAAATTGGAGGTGTTGTTACGCCTACCGAATGGACGGGAGCTATTAGTTCCGATTTTGGAGGAGCTTTGTTTATTCCAGATGATCAAAGTCAGTGTTTTAGTTCTGAGATTTTAGTTTCAGACTTTACGGCAGATCAGGAAGTTACACAGACATCTGATTTGGAACATTTTCTTATCAATTTTGAGCATTCCTACATGGGAGATTTAACACTGACATTCATTTGTCCAAATGGTCAGTCGCTATTAGTACATGCTAATGGAGGAGAGGGAACTTATTTAGGAGAACCCATTCAGGATGATTACCAGCCAGATGCAGAAGGCGTAGGCTACGATTATTATTGGGCTCCTGATGCTACTAATGGAACCTGGACTGAAGAAGCAGGAGGTAACCAAACGCTTCCCCCTGGAACGTATGCCAGTGAAAGTCCGTGGGAGAATCTTATAGGGTGTCCTTTAAATGGAGTTTGGACAATAGAAATTTGTGATAACCTATCCTCTGATAATGGGTTCATATTTGATTGGACTGTAGCATTTGACCCGTCGTTATACGAGGAGGATCTCTCCTTTACACCAAGCATTGGAGTGATTTGTGATAGTACCTATTGGACTACAACGGAAGTTATACCAATCCAGTCGGACACAAATTGCGATACAATTACTGCTACCTTTTCAGACACGGGAGATTACTTATTTACATACACTGCTGTAGATAATCATGGATGCGAATACACAGAAGACGTAACAGTTTATGTCTCTGATATTTCAATAATCGGAACACCAGCTATTTCACCAGTTTGCCCTGGTCAGGGCGTTTTCATTAGCAGTGAAGTTCAATCATCACATGGTGATGTTGAATTATTAGATTTATGGTATATATGGGAGTCTCCTGCGGGTGTACTAAGTGAAGGTGCCTTTAACGCTTGGGTGGATATAGCCCCCCCTGGTATTGATGAAACTACAACTTATACGGTTACTGTATTCCCCGTAGGATTACCAGAATGTGCTACTACAGATGAAGTAACCATAGAAGTTTCTACTATTTTGGTTTCGATTGACGGAGGAGGTTCCACGTGCCCAAATTTAACAGAACAGTTACAAGGGAACGTCTCTTTCTCTGGTGCAGAACTGGGATATTTGGGTTATGAATGGTCTCCACCAAACTTATTGTCGGATGCTAGTATCTTGAATCCTACCATTACAGGTATTGATGAAGAGATTACGTTAACACTATCCGTTTCTCAATACGGAGATTGTGAGAGCACTGCAGATGTGACGTTTACTCTTTTACCAGCACCTTCCAGTGAGGTGGGGAGCACTGAGTGGTGCCCTTCGCAAAATTCAATATTATCAGCTTTTACAGATGGAACTGTAGATTCTTTGAATTGGCAAAACCTTGATACGGGATTGTATTATGGGACTTCCGAACAAACAGTAGTTCCAGAAGGAGGGACTTACTTACTAACAGTTTTTGGCTGTGGGCAAACTTCTACAAATACTGTATTTGTAGAATCAAGATCTTGTGATATCTTTATACCCAATGTGTTTACTCCAGATGGGGATAGCGAGGGATTAAATAATGCATTTAGAATGATTGGCATCGAGTATCAAAGTAACGCACACCTTTTAGTGTTCAATAGGTGGGGTACAATTGTTTTTGAAGATACAAACTATAAAGGGGATTGGGCACCTGATAAAGATGAACTATCAGACGGAGTATATTTTTACATTTTGAAATTATCAAATGGAGAAGAAAAGAATGGAACAGTCACAGTTTTAAGGAAATAAATAGAATAAATGTTAGGGGAACTATGTCGAAAGAGTAGTTTCCCTTTTACTTTTAATGATCATCCACTTATATTAGTAAAGTACCAGCGACCAGAATTCTATCGAAAATACCGTATTCAAAGTACCTTCTGTTGAGTTTATAACAAAATTCATCTAAATAATTTTGAAGATATTCGTAACTATTTAGACCAAGCTAAGTCTCCGTATTTAAGGATTTGCGTAATAGCTCTCAATACATTTTGACTATTTTATAAGAATAGTATCAACCACGCTTCTAGAGACCGCGTAATTCTGAGCACCATTTTCGGTTCTGAATTCTCCAGACACTTTCATTTTCACTTTCACATTTCTGATCGCCCGTTCTGAAGCATTATTGTCAGGGGGAACGTTTTGATTGGACAAAAAAGTGAATAGGTATTCCCTATACTTGATGATTCTTTTGGGTCAAGTATTGTCTTTTCAGACAAAAGCACCAGCTACGTCGATATAGCTGATTATGCAAAAACTCATGTTACCGAAAAATCAGACAAACAAACCACTAAATCAACTCTCAAATGAGTTCATATTATCATTAGTATTGCTAAAAGAACACTCCTTGGCGTTTTTCATAAGATTAAAGGAAAATATCTTCAATTATATCTTGATGAGTTTTGCTACAAACTTAATCGTAGATACTTCGGTAATAGGGTCTTTGATAGACTTACACTAGCTGTGACTAAATCTTACTGGTAAGATTTTGGGGGATCAGAACTACTATACTTTATTCTTTTAGAACAAATTTCCTCATGCGCTTTTTAAATTTTATATCCTCTATTTTAGTAAGTTAACATGCCCAATAGATTCATGACTTATCACTTCATTTTTTGATTGAGATGTTAATTTATAAGTATAAACTCCTTGCTGTAATTTTTCTCCTAAATATGTCCCATCCCAATAACTTGCAGTATTTTGAGTGCTAAAAACAACTGTTCCCCAACGATCGAAAACTAAAAGTTCATACTTTTTAATTTCACGTTCAAATTTTGCTCCAAAAAAATCATTTAGTTTATCATTGTTAGGAGTAAATGAATTAGGTAGATAAATATGACAGTTACAATCTTCAGTGGAAACGTTTAGTATCTCTCTAATTTTCGGACACCCCACAAATTGGACTTCCACCCAATATTCGCCCCCTTCATTTACTGAAAAAGATGACAAGGTTGACCCGTCTTGCCATAGGTAGGTTGCGCCTGCTATTCCTCCTGCATCTAAAATGACAGATTCTCCTAAACAAAAAGTAGTATCATTACCTAAATCAATAGTTGTTAGCGTTACTATTACTGTGTCTGTAGATGTGCAATCATCACTAGTTGAGGTAACCCAGTAAGTTCCTTCAGTTGTTACATTTAAAGTTTGATCGGTAGAATTATCATTCCATTGATAAGTTGCTCCAGGATTTCCTGCATCTAGTACTACTGTTTGTCCCCCGCAAACCGAAATGTCAGCACCCAAATCTACGGTTGATCCGTTTACGATATTAATATTTTTAAGCGTATCAATTTCTGTAGTACAACCATTAAACAGAGTCAATATTACATCATAATTATTTATAGCGGCATAAGTATGTTGTATTTCTTGATTAGTGGTTACTAATACTTGCCCATCTCCAAACTCCCATCTTAACGAATCATAATTGATGGCTGATATATAGTTAAATGTAGTATTTGAACCGAGACAAGTATCTTGATAAGTAAAGTTAATTTGTTGTGGTGATTGAATCGGTTTTAAAAAAATATTTGGTACCCAAGCCGCCTGTCTTCCTCCAAGGTTTAAATCATTAGCTTGTACATTACAAGCTACACCTGCACTATTAGGATTATGAATTACATTTAAAAATTCAGTGTTAACATATCTATTTGAGGTGTAAATTTTCCCATCAGGCTCTAACCTGGCTTTTCCTCCTCCATCTGGCATTTCTTTAACTACGGTTCTTGAGGCAGTAATATTTGCAACATTCATGTCGTATTGCAGTATTTCATTTACCCATATACCACCTACGTTTTCTCTTAAACCTTCATACATAAACTGATCATTTGGAGAAAAGACTAAAAACCATGTGCCATTAGTACCGTCATAGGTTTGATTGAATGTCAAAACGCCTGTGTTATTATTAAAATCAAGTATAAACTTAACAGAAGGACTTGGTCCTAAACCTGGGAAAAATAGTGCTAATTTATTTCCTTGATTATTAAATGCCATTTTATGAGTATAATTTAAATTAGTTAAATTATAGGGTGCTAATCCAAAATCCACAATTATTGGTACAGAAATTCCTGCAGCAGAAATGTGGTACAAATATAATTTAGGAATTGCTGGAGTAAATTCATCTGAGTTATTACCATCTGTTCCTGTCAGTATCCAATAATCTGTTCCGTTACCATGATAAGTGCCTATCAGATATTCATTTGTATTTGGTAACAGTAATATATTTTTTCTAATAGTTTCAACATCTCCTAAACAATTGTTTAGACTCATATCAATAATAGAATAAAATAATCCCTCCCCTGTTCCCGTAGGATGCCCATCCATAGTAAAAACATAATACCTGTTAATATCTCCTGGAAAGGGTACAATTAAACTTGAGTGCACAGAACTTATATTTCCGCCTATATTATTCCCATTAGGCATTTGATCGTGATTTTTATCCCAGATAGAAGTTCCATCAGTATAAAATAATAAGTTACCGTTTTGATCTGAAATAGCAGTATGGTTTTCAGAATAAAGGTAAGGAGAGCTATTATTTGTTGATGGTAATCCGTCATTTATAGTATTGAAATTCAATCCCACAAGAGCATTATTAGGGGTTTGTGGATTCTCAGCACCCCCAAAAAACCAATTGTTATCTTCTATTTGAGAAAATGAAGAAAATGTGATTAGCAATAGGTAGATGAAGATTGATTTTTTCATAATTCTAATTTTAGAAAAAACAAATTTATTTTCTGATCAGTTGCGCGCTAAATCTTCATAAAAACTGTATTATTGGACTCCTAAAATATAATGAACATGCTGCTAAATAAGCCTGAATAGTTACCTTGAATTTATGCAATGAAGTTGTTCAAAGTCGCCTTAAGAATATGATAATGAAAGCTATGTAGTGTATGGTTTTCCAATGACTTTTATTAGTTTCAAAACGTACTAAAATAGGCTTGAAAGCATCTAATCAAGCATTGGTTCTTTCAACAACAAATCCTTCTTTATAGAGTTCAGGATCAAATAAATGCTCATCAGTCGATCCGTTTCTGGAGTTTTATCAATTGAAAAACAATGATTTCTAAAATCATTTGAGTCAAACCCAGCATCAGCATTGATAAATAAGCCATCAGTGGGAATGTTGATCGATTCAATGGCTTTCCACATTTTCTCCACCTGTTGAACCAATTGATAGCTATCATGGTGATTGCCTGCTACAGGGTTTCCACAAGTAAGAGAAATGCCTTGGCTATCAGTCAATATAAGTATATTAGATGTCTTACATTTTTTCCTCCCTGATAACCTACGGCTTGACCTCCTCTTTTTGCTGGTGTATGCGAGCCATCCAACTGAACACTTGACATATCCAGATGTCTCTTATACTTGAACAATAGAGTATACCAACACCTTTCCCAACTACCATCCTTACTCCATTTTTGAAAATGATAGTACAGACTGTTCCATTTATAACGCTTATAGAAGAACTGTTTAACAGGAAGTTCCCGCCATTGACAACCAGTTTTCAATTTAAAAATAATCGCTGAAACAATCTGATAGCAGGTTACTTGGCAATTGTTTTGTCCATTTCCGAAAGATAAGAAAGGACAAATCTCGTTTTTATAATACTTTTAAGCAACAGATTGAAAAAAAAGAAAATGATACTGATTAGTTGAACATCAACTGGTTGGTGTCTTTTCTTTTTTCTATAATCGACTTTGAACAACTTCAATACTATTTTATCAACGGCTGACAATGGTTGTCTTTAGGTACTTGAAGCTTTTTGAGCAAAAGAATTCATGAAATTACAAAGTGTACCTTGGCTAATATTTAATCCATAAACACGCTGAAAATCCCCAAACAACAAAAGTACTTTTCTAGCTAAATTTTACGATTCAAATCTGGACTTGCAACCGTATGCAACCTTTATGTTAAAAATAACGTCTCCTATACCAATAAAAACCTATTTAAATCTTTAATGACAATGAGAAAATTGAATTTACTTTTAATAATAACCTTATTCTTAGTTAATGCAAACGCACAAATCGTCTATACAGACATTAATCCTGATGGTATGCCTTCTGGTGGCGGGATTGATTTTAATGGAGATGGTACCAATGAGTTTTCTTTAACAAGTTCTGATTACATTACATATGCATGGAGTTCAGGCGGAACAAATATTTGGGCAAATGGGACAGACGATGTTGGTTGGGATGTTCCAAATCCATTAATACAAGGGACAGTGATAGATGGGAATGGGAATTTTATTGGAGCAGGGGATGTCTCAATGGATGGTTGGGGGCAAGGGACGCCTTTCTCTTTAAATCAAGATAGTTATATGGGTTGTAGATTATCAATAGATGGACAAACTCATTTTGGTTGGATTAAAGTAATGTGGGATGGAACCAATTTTATATATAAAGAATTTGCATATCAATCTGCTGCAAATACAGCAATTAATTCAGGAGATAGTGGTGCTACAACTGGAATTAGTGATCTTGAGAATAATACAAATTTTACGATTTATCCTAATCCAGCAAAAGATATTATCATAATAGATAATAACTCACAATTAAATATTTCTAAAATTGAAATCGTAGATTTATTGGGAAAAAGAACAAGCGAATTTTCTGTATCAAATGCAAATAGTCAAACAATTAATATTTCTGAACTAAATGAAGGAATATACTTAATTGTGTTATTTGAAGGTGATAATAGAATTGACTATAAAAAAATCGTTATTGAATAGTATAGCTGTAGAATCTGGCAGAGTAGGTTCTTATTCAAATTAGGAGGAACATCAACTAGTTTGAGATAATATCAACTTCTTGCGTAATAGATCAAATCTAGCCCTGCCATACATTTTATACTCTTTACGCGGTTTACATGACCTTCGACAAATAGCAATGCTTAAAAATATAGTTATTAATATTTCAATGCGAGTACCAGTGGTAGCAAAGTTTTGTATTGATTGATGTGGGCGCTCGTTATTGTACACCCACCAACTATAAGTAAAGTTTCTAAGCTGATCCATTGATTCAAAAAGGTATACACAAAGTACTTCCTCTTTGTATGTTCTGTTAAATCGTTCAACATATCTATTTTGCTGTGGACTGTAAATTCCAGTCAAAATATTTACATTAGGTCAAGTACCATTTATTCACGACTTACTTATTAGGAGGTACTCCCTTTTAGGGATCTTCTGGTTTATAGCACCAATCTTAGTCTTCTCTAAAAAATATTAATTCTATATCCCTGATAGAAACAACTTGAAAATTGATACTGGATATTAAGTGTAGGTCATTGAGAAGGATAGCTAACAGTCTGAGTAAAGCTCGTTAATAGCATTTATTTTTTGTTAGTAATATCATATTTACCGAATAATAATTTTATCATTGTAACTCTCATTTCCCACTATTATCCGAAGCAAGTATATCCCTTTACCTAGTCCTTCAATACCAACATTTTTTGAATTTACTGTTTTGACTTTTCTTCCTTCCATGTCTAATATTTCGACATAATCCAAATCTGGTATCTCAATAGTGAAATTTCCATTGTTTGGGTTCGGATAAATAACAATGTCCTTTTTTAAATATGCTTCTGTGATGGATGAAATAGTTTCGAGATCAAATTTATTGTAGTCAGTTGATCCAGCACCGTTCCAATAATTGGATTCCGTTACCATATATACGATACTGTCTATAATAAAAGTTAAAGGACTGAGATATCCATTTCCTTCGTATGAAGGCATTTGAGCCCAAGTGTCCGAAGAAACATCATATTTCCAGAACTGTCCGTTATTGGTATTATTATTGCTCATATTATTTAACCCGAAAGCTATATAGCCTTCTCCTTGATATGTAAATTGTCCACCTGGACCTTCTATTGAAACAGGAAAATCATTAAGTTGTACCCAATTATCTGTGGATGGGATATACTTATAAAAACTCTCTAGGTCGCCCAAATTGTCATCATGCCCTAACCCTACATAGATTTCATCATTCAATGCAAAATATTGAGGGTGATGCCTTGACTGACCTGGGAAATTAGCCTTTTGAATCCAATTGTCATTTACAATATCATAAGCCCACCAATCGCTATATTGAGTTGCGGTGAAATTATCACCAAAACCTATATAAATAGTATCATTCAGCGCAACCATGGCTATTTCTGCTCTCCCTTCACAAGGACAACTTGTCAATTGTGTCCAAGCATTAATAAAAGGATCAAATTCCCACAGATTGTTTGAAGCTGTACTTGTTTGATTTCCATTGTAACCAAAGCCGTAATACGCCTTATTCCCATAAGAGGTAGAGTTCCCGTATACTGTATTAGTGCCAGGGAATTCTCCTAAAGTTGCCCACAAATCAGTCAATGGGTCATATACATAAACACTGTCATTATATTGAGATGTATTAGAAAAAGCCCCATTAGAGCCTCCCATAAGATAGCCTTTGCCATCAACTGAAAAAACACTAAATCCATTGATGTTCGGTGTGGATTGAATTGTTGGGAAGCTCACCCAGAACTGACCAAATGCGCTGATTAAGAGTAGGTTACTTAATGAGGACAAGATAACTGCTTTTTTCATCATTTTATTTTTTAATACGTTACTAACATTGTGGCACTTGTGCTATATCTCGACTAAAAGCTACGTTGCTTACATATGAAGGGCTAAAGATAGAAATTAATTTGTTCTTGTAGATTGATTGACCAGGGCAAAAGCATTTAAACCATTAGACATTATTACGACTCATTTAGTATAGGTCAAATTATTCTTTTTTGACAATGCAAAAAGTTAGTTTATATGTCTAAAACCAATGCTTTGACTTTTTGAGTCCAACGAAAAGAAAGCTATAGTAATTCAGTTATAATAATGTCTATTACCTTTATTTTGTTCTTAATTTTTTAATTTTCAATCAGTAGTATTTTTGAAAAGCGTTTTTTTCATTCGAAAAAGATGGATAGAAAAACCACGTTTTCTAATACAAATTCACTTTCCTGTTTTTTCTCTGCTCTAAAAGACCCAAGGCGAATAGATGCGGGAAATTACCACCATTCTTTGAGCGACATATTGCTATTGGTTATAACAGGGATAATGTGTGGCTGTGATAAATGGGAGACCATACACATTTTTGGTAAAAGTCAATATTACTGGCTTAAGCAGTATGGAAACTTTGATGCTGGTATTCCATCGATAGATACTATGCGAAGAGTCTTTTCAGCTCTTGATTCTGAGAATTTCAATGATTGTTTTATCTCTTGGATTAATCATTTGTGTGTGAAAACAAAAGGAGAAGTTATAGCTCTTGATGGTAAAACAGTGAGGGGCGGTAAGTTTGACGGAATAACAACCCCTCATATTGTTTCTGCCTTTGCATCAGAGAATCAACTGTGTCTGGGTCAATTGAAAGTGAATGAAAAAAGCAATGAAATTACTGCAATACCTGCATTATTAGAATTGTTAGATATAAAGGGTAATACAATTACCATTGATGCAATGGGGTGTCAAACAAAGATTGTAAGTCAAATTGTGAAAAGTGAAGCCAATTATATTATTGCAGTTAAAGGAAATCAACCTGCTTTGGCTAGTAATATTCAAGATACAGTTGTATTGACAAATCCTGATAGTGTTGATGTTGAAGATGATTTCGGACACGGAAGAATAGAAAAAAGAACTTGTGAAGTTTTTACTAACTTGAAACACATAGAAAACCCTAATAAATGGGAAAATTTAATTTCGGTAGTGAAGATAACATCAGAAGTTACTCAAAAAGCAACCGGAATAATGACAACAGATGAACGGTTTTTCATTAGTGATTTGTCATCTGCAAGAGCAATTAACAATGGGGTTCGAAAACATTGGTCAGTTGAAAATAATTTACATTGGAGCCTCGATGTGACATTTCAAGAAGACTTTTCTAAAAAAAGAATAGGGTATCAAGTGGAAAACTTTAATATCCTATTAAAAATTGTATTAACAGTTTTAAAAAAAGAAAGCTCAGCTAAAATTAGCTTGAAAAACAAGAGAATGAAAGCGGCTTTTGACACAGACTATAGAAATTTATTAATGAGTACAGCTGTTTTTTAAATGCTTTTGCCCTGATTGATTGAATACAAAAGTGATATTCCGCTTCATGGACTGATCTTTGGAATTTAGGGCACAATATGTTGTAAATACCATTGCCAACTGTCTCCTAGAAGACGAAGTGCTTAAACTGTCACGTAATTACCAGCAAATCATTGTTTCATTGTAAATCCCGGTCATGTTGACCCACCACCTCTAATTTTCGTCGCCCCTCTTAATCGCTTGTAATCAACATTCTAAGTGGATCAATCATTTCTGGATGTGGTGGGTCACTATGCATGGATTTTACAAAAAGGGAGTCCACAGCAAAATGGATATGTTGAACGACTTAACAGAACATGCGAAGAGGAAGTACCTTGTGCATACCTTTTTGAATCAAAGGCTCAGTGGCAATGTAGTAAATGTGATTTCCGAACCACCTTAAGGAGCGGTAGTATCATAGAAGGTTCTATAGTTAACTTTCATACTTAGTATAAAACCATGGTCTTTATGACTTTCAGTAAAAAGACTATCTCGGCAGCCGAACTCCAAAGGCAATTAAGTCACCCTAAATATGATACTATTTGGGTACCTCATTCATAAAATACGTTCAGCCATGGGAAAAAGAGATGCTCTCTATCAATTAGAAGGAAGTATCGAATTTGATGAAGGATATTTTGAGAAAGCGACTTCAAAAAAGGTGAAATTAAAATGAGGAGGGGGTAGTCAATGACAAATGAATGTCGCAGTGATGGCAGAATCAACTCCCCTAGAAGATTTAGCTACAAGAGCCAAAACCAGTCAATGCAGGTACTTCAAAATGAAAGTACTTGATGATCATAAAACTGAAACCATCATTGATTTAATAAATTGAAGCGTTTGATGATAAAAGCATCGATTAGTTATGTGAATGTATCAGATTGTGTAGAAATACACATGACTTGAAATACTGACAAACAGATAACTAAATCTACACTCAAATGGGTTCACATAGCCATCAGTTAATGCTAAAAGAACACTTCTGGGTGTCTTTCACAAAATAAAAGGAAAATATTTACAGCTTTATCTTAATAGAAAACACTTATTTTGGTAATCAGATTGGTTGCTTATAATAAGTTTAAACAACAAACATTGTAAAGACCCAAGGAATTTGACATTTCAAACGTACTCTCTTTATATGAAAAGCTTTATGAAGAATCCCTTTCTGAATTAATGATTGACTAAGGCCTGTCTCTCTATATTTGCGGGTTAAACCACACTGATAATGAAATATCTGTTATTACCTCTACTGTTCCTTACTGTTCAATCCTGTTTAAGTCAAACCACTATAAGTGGCAACATCTCTGACAAAGAGAACGGGGAGAGTATGTCCTATACTACTATTTATATAGAAGGGACAAATGTTAGTACATCTTCTAACATATATGGGTTTTACTCCTTAACCATCCCCGAAAGTCTTGTTAGTGATAGTCTTATCACTATCAGCTATAGTTTCGTGGGTTACAACTCACAGAAAATGAAGGTGAATGTAATGAATGATGTGAAACTAAATATAGAGCTTAAAGTCTCATCCTCTACTCTGACTGAGGCTATAGTAACAACAGAATTAACAAGACAGAAGGAAGAGTTGAAAAGTACAGATATGAGTGCGACTCGGATGCAAATGAAAGAAATAAGAACACTTCCTTCTCTTGGCGGAGAAACCGATATAATAAAGGTCATACAGTTACTTCCCGGAGTTCAGGGAGGAACGGAAGGAGGCACTGGAATGTTTGTGCGAGGAGGCGATGCAGATCAAAACCTAGTCCTGCTAGATGAGGCCACAGTATACAATATTGGTCACTTGTTTGGATTTTTCTCTGTATTTAATCCAGATGCTATCAGCGAAATGACCATGATTAAAGGTGCGTTTCCCTCAAACTATGGAGGACGGCTTTCATCAATTCTGGATGTTCGAATGAAGGATGGGCATGATAATAAAATACATGGCACAGGCGGAATTGGTCTTCTTTCATCCAGATTAACATTAGAGGGTCCTATCAAAAGGGAAAAGATGAGTTTCCTTATTTCTGGAAGAAGGACATATATTGACAAAGTATTTAAGGCAGCTGGTCTCACCGTTCCCTATTATTTTTATGACATCAATGCCAAGCTCAACTATAAATTCACCGACAATGACCGTCTGTTTTACAGCTTATACTATGGTGATGATGTATTAGCCTTTGATAGCACTAATCTGGAAAGCCAAGAATCTGGAACTGAGGATGCCGATTTGGGACTTAACTTTGGTTTCAATCTGGGTAATCTGACCAACACTCTGAGATGGAACCATATTCATAATTCTAAATTATTCTCGAATATTTCTCTTATAAGTACCAGATTCAAGTACAACATTCTCGGAAAAATAACTGGAGACAACCTTCTCATAAGTTCCGATGTATTTGATTTAGGTGTAAAAGCCGACTACGATTACTATATGTCCTCTGAGAACCATATCAAATTTGGAATTTCCACCATTAATCATGTCTTCAAGCCAAATTTGGTAAGTACAACTGGTGAAATCTCTGAATTTTTAACTAGTCAAACCAGTAACCAACTTTATACAAATGAGATGGCTGTATATGCTCATTCAGATAGAGATCTAAATGAGAAAGTCAGGTTAAAATATGGAATGAGACTTAGCGGTGCTACAGTTAAGGGAAAGTTCTACTCTGGAATAGAGCCACGCATAGCTCTCAGATATTTCATGAACAAAAATGATGCTATCAAAGCAAGTTATTCCCGCATGAAACAGTACATGCATAGAGTATCAAGTTCTACGGTCGCTCTGCCAACTGATTTATGGTATCCGGTGACCAAAAACATTAAGCCTCAGATTTCGGATCAAATTGCAATTGGCTATAATTACTTGTTCGAGGATAAAAAAATAGCTTTAATACTGGAAGGGTATTATAAATGGATGAACAACCTCATTGAATACCGTGAAGGAGCGAACCTCATCTTAAATGACAATTTCGAGGATGAAATGATTCAGGGAAAAGGAACCGCTTATGGTGCAGAATTTCTGGTTAAAAAGGACGAAGGCAAGTTATCAGGATGGATTAGCTACACTCTATCCTGGGCCACGAGAGATTATGATGAGTTGAATCGAGGCGAAACATTCTTTGCAAAATACGATCGAAGACACATGGGTTCTGTCGTACTTAATTATAAACTCAATAAACGGTGGACTGTTTCCTCCGTTTGGGTATATCAAACAGGCTCCAGATTTACAGCACAGACTGGACAGTATTTCATGCCAAATGCCACACTCACAGGAGTGGATATAATTCCAGTGTACACGGATCGAAATGAAGTCCAGCTATCACCTTCTCATCGCTTGGATTTGAATTTCACTCTTCATGGAAAAGAGAAAAAGAAGTTTAAAAATGAATGGAGCTTTGGGTGTTACAATTTATACAACCGAGCACAGCCATACAGAGTTAATATTGTAGCCGCTGAAAACGGTGTTGGATATAAATACCAACAACCAGGGCTCTTCGGTTTTATTCCATCAATTGCTTACAACTTTAATTTTTAAGAAAATGAAAATCTCCATATACTTGCTAGCATCACTAATTATTGTTTTATACAGTTGCAGACCAAAACCAATTGATATTAAAATTGATGAGGAACCTCAAAAATTGGTCATATCATCACAGGTCATTCCAAATGACATCATGATTGTTACCGTTTCCAAAAGCTTTGGATCACTAGCCTACTCTGAGGAAAATGGAGATATTGCTTCTACTGACATCATCAATGAACTATTGGTACAGGATGCTCTGGTCATAATTTCATACAATGATGTGACAGATACACTTCATTCGATAGAGGACTTGCCTGGCATTTATATAAGTATTGAAACGCCACAATACTTAAATGCTAATTATAATCTTTTCGTTCACGATTCTCAAACTGGAGAGACCGTAACCTCTCTAACCAACATGTTAGAACAGGTCACGTTTAACTCGGTTTCAGCTATAGCCAGTTCTTCTCAGAGCTTTGACGTTGTTACAGTTAATTATGACTTCACTGATCCTGAAAATGAAGAAAATTGGTACATGGTTAATTTTTATACCCAATCAAACAGTTCAGTTGAAAACGGTTCTCCGTTTTCAACAAATAGCAGCATACCTACGGAAACTGTGCTTCTAAGCGACAGGACCTTTGAAAACTCTACTTATATAGGCAACCACGACCTATTTGATTGGAATCAAGATACTGTTCTCGTTTCTATTTCGAATATTAACGAGGACTACTATGATTATCTGACAATACGACAACGTAGCGGGAATTTGTTCACTGATTTAGTAAAAGAACCTATTAATTATCCCACAAATGTATTGGGAGGATATGGCTTCTTTACGGCACATTTTCCCGATCTGAAAATTGTGGAGGTCGAACAGTAGTGTTTCAGAAGCATTTGCATTACACCCTAATCAGGTAAACCTTTGGAAAAAGGAGTTTTTGAATAATGCGACAAATGCATTTGAAGGCAAAGGGCAAGATCAAGATTTAGACAAGAAAAAGGTCAAATTGTATAGTAAAATTGGCCAGCTTCAAGTTGAAAATGATCTTTTAAAACAAGTCTTGAGCAAATGAGTGCTACAGAAAAAAGGTAATGCGTAATCAAATCTCACCCAAGATTAAGCCTGAATAAACAGTGTGATTTACTTCAAATCTCAAGATCAAGTGTCTACTATTTACCTAGAGGAGAAAGCCAACTGAACCTTCAATTAATGCGAACTATAGATGAATGTTTTATGGAACATCCCTATTATGGAGGAGAGCGTATGGCAGTTTATCTGAATTTAGATTTAGGTTATAGAGTGAATGTGAAACGAGTCAGACGGTTGTATA
The DNA here is from genome assembly GCA_965224545.1 of Flavobacteriales bacterium. Taxonomy (GTDB): domain Bacteria; phylum Bacteroidota; class Bacteroidia; order Flavobacteriales_D; family Sanyastnellaceae; genus ASP10-05a. The sequence goes on from CBDCZM010000002.1 coordinate 1,899,969, forward strand.
TAATCATGGGGTTAAAAACCATTTACTGCAGACCTAAGACAACTGTAAGGTCAAAATCTAGCTACATTTATCCTTATTTACTTAGGAACTTGGAAATAGAACCGACATTCCCCACCCTAAATTAAAAAGTAGTATTTCTTATAATTTTCGCCTAACAAATCTAGTATTTTACGATGAACATCTTTGATATTTAAGACTACCTCTTCATCCAAGTCGTAGAGTACATGTATCCCTTTAAATAATTGAAAAATCCATCTTGTCGTGGGGTTTTGCTTAGGTTTCCCTATTTGATTCTTTATGGTTTGATTTTCCTTTTTTAGAGCGGCTCTAATTTTGTATTCTAACGAATCGTAAATTGTTAAGCACAATGTCATTACAAAAACTAAAGCTTCCAACCTTTCTGGTTTTTTAACAAAGAAATTTGAAGCTACAAATTGTGGGTCTTTTATAAATCTAAACCCTCTTTCTACACGGGATTGCTCTTTGTAACCCTTTATTACTTCTTGGTTTGAAAGTAGTTTATGATTGATTTGATTGGTTGCAATAATGTATTTCCCTTTTGTATCTGATTGCTTTTCAAAACGTTCAACCGAGCATAAAACGGTTCCCGTTATAATGAATTTATCCGTTTTCTGAGTCTTTGTTTTTTTTGATGAAACTATACTTGTGTCCACTAAAAGGGTGTGTTTTAGTTTGTTCTCAAACTTATTAAGTGCCTTTTTTGCATCTTGTTCACACTTAAAAATTTCTTTGCACAGCTTTTTAAAGTCCTTTGATTCTTGTTCACTTGATTTAGCGTAATTCTTGGTTAGGGTTTTAATTTCTCTAGCAAATGCTTCTTCTGAATATACTAGTAGCCATCTTTGGTCCACTCCTGCGTAGGAAGTGTTTAGTTCTGAATATTTTACGCCTTTCTGGTATTCAACCCACTGCTTGTTGGATGAGATAAATTCTTTTGCTGTTTTGATGCTTTCAGGAACTCGACTTATCCAATGTGTTAAATTGCTAAATTCAGCTATTCCTTCTTGAGTATAACCTGCACTATCCATTACTATAAAGCTTGAAGGTGCTCTATTTTGTAGTTCACCTATATGCTGCTTTATCGTGTCCCGAAATACCGTTTTATCACTACTATTTCCATTTAACACCTCCATATGCAAGGGGATTCCTGCTTGATTCTCTGTTATCAAATTTAGAACTACTTGATTTAAGTCTGGGCGATGATCACGACTGTATCCTTTGGTGATAAAAACTGTTGACGAATCTCGGTCAGGTTTATCATTAGAGTTATAGACTCCATCGACATGAAAATCAGTGCTATCCATGTGTATTCTCGTCGGTGATAAATTTAAGCCACTAACAACTTTGAGTGATATTTGTGAAAATAATTTTGTTGTCCCGTATGCTTGTACTGCATCAAGTGCTCTGCCTAAAACAGTATCATTAAGGTGAGATGCTTCAATTCCTTTTCCTAACAATAATGAGGTTGGTTTTTTTTCGAAAAAATCACTCACTAGATAGAGGGTACGTTCTGTAAAGCCAAGACCATTTAAAACTAGTGATTTACAAATATCCCCGATACTTACATTCCGATATGTCTCGTCTTGCGGTACTGCTTTGTCTATTGTTGCACTAATTTCTAATTCGTCCCAAACACCACATATTAATCCCAAATGATCCAAAATTTTACTCTCCATATCTTTTTTACCGAAAAAAAGAAATTTAGAGTGTTACTCTCGGGGGATATATCTTATTTATCCACCTGAATTCGGTTAAAACAGCTTGTCTGTCAGTTTTGAAATCAGGGTGGGGAATGTCGGATAGATAGATCAAATCAGGTATGGCAAACAGACATCACATACATTCCCATGTTTAGAGGGTTTATGTATGGCCGTTATTATTGATGTTTACAGCAGAAAAATCATTGGATGGAGTGTTTCTAACACAATCAAGGAATGGTGTAATGAGCTTCTTTTGGATACTATAGCCAAACATGGAGAACCAGAGATACATAATTCAGATCAAGGATCTCAATACACCAGCGAATTATACATTAACACTCTAAAAAAGCATGAGATAAAATCTCTATGGATGGAAAAGGAAGAGCTTTGGATAATATACTAATCAAACTGAGTCTCTAACAAGGCTTGTTTAGAGTGTCATTTTAAATGAAAATAGGGTTGTGCATCGGTTACTATTGTTGTGTGCTTTTATTTTTTTACAATCTTAAATATAACTTGTTCATTGTTTTTCTTATTGAGCAGTATTAGTAAGTACAAACCACTTGGTAAGAACTCCAAATCAAACTTCATGTTCTGTTTATTGCTTACATTATATGATTCCATAACTTTCCCTGTAGAATTAACTATTTGAACATTTAAATCAAGGTTTTTTTTGTTGATTGATATTTCTAAATCGGAAACCACAGGGTTAGGAAAGACATTAATAAAAGATTCAAAATCCATTTGTTCGATCCCGGTTGGGTTAATGGTTACTGTTTTAATAATAGTATCATTTTTTGAACAATGTTCAACAATAAGAGAAACTGTATATATTTGACTGGAAGCATAAATGTGAGAAGGATTTTCTGCATTTGATGTATTACCATCCCCAAAATCCCAGAAATAAGTAGCAGGAGATAAATTTTGTGAAAGATTAGTAAATTGAACAGAATCAGCAAAGGTATTGAATGAGAAATTTGCTGTTACATTATCCAGACTCCAATTAGAGTAGGAGTGAAAAACCGTACTATCTGCTGCATTCTGAAGATAAGTAGCAAGTGAACTCGATAAAGATCCTATGAATGTTAATCCAATTGAACTTTCATTCCATAATATTGAATGAAAAACACATGCAGTTAGGTAGCTTCCGCTATAATTTGGATGGCTATCATCTTCAGAGTGCAAGACAATAGTAGTATCTTCTATTACACTTTTCCAAGCAATACCTACAGGCGAAATATATGCATCAATATCCTCGGCTATTTCAACATATGCACTCTCTAATGAATCCTGCATATGAGAAAAATCTACAAATACTGGGCTACAATTAGTTTCGCTTGGGTCGCATTGTTGCCCTCCATATCTTCTTCCCCAAGTCATATACACAATTACTTTAGCACAAGAATTATATTTTTTAATTGTATCATTTAGCCGTTCAGCTGCTGGATACATAGAATTGTATCTATAATAATCGATTGTAGGAATTTGACTTTGTTCTTGTAGAACAACAAAATCCCAATTTCCTTGCATAATTTTACTTAACGATGTTGAATTCGTGGAATGCCCCTCTAGTGTATGCCCGCCTGGCATATTACTATCAACTATTAGAGTTTTGTTTGCTCCTGATGCAATATTTTCAGTGATTAGTGGTAGATTATTTACACTCGTGTAACTATTACCCAAAAACAATACTCTTAAGGTGTCACTTTGACAATAAGAACTAAGTGTAATTAATATAAATAATAAGTTTAAAAATACTTTTTTAGTCATTTTAGTTTTTTTTATTGCGCACAACGGGAGTTCGTGTATTAACCCTGGATTAATCTGGGAGTTAAAGTTAAGCAAGTGAGATGAAAAGAAAACATTATCAAGCCTAATGTTCTGGTAATATGCCGCCTCATGAAGAATATAGTGGCCAAATTGCTCCAAAATGCTGTTTTGATTGCTTTTGATCTTTGAATTAGGCCTTTTGTACTCAAAACAGACATACTTCTCCTGAGATTATACAGGATGAATTGGATGTAAACTTCAGACATCACATTTTCTTTTCTGGTCATGATTGTGTAGTCAAAGTGTCGGTGTCTTTATCAGTGTGCCAAACTGGTATTCTATAATTTGCTGTCGTTTGCGGTTCTGTATCAGTTACATTTGTTGTGCTTTCGTGTTTCTTCAATACTCAATTTCGGTTTCAATAAGGGTAATATTCTCACCTGCAAAAGAGCCCAGTCCATTCTCAATATTAGTGAAAACCTGTGTCGGCTCGGAGTAAATGTCGTTTTGATTTTTCAATAAAACAGCATGTGAGGTATAAAAATTATACAACTCCTGTGAAAGACTGTGCAGTTCAATCCGAAGAATGGAAGTGTCTCTCATCAAATCACCGCTGCCATCAAAATCTCCAAATGGATTTTGGTAGGTTGTGGCGGTACCGGTAACAGCATGATTATTTCCATTAAAATATTCATCCTTGAAGAGGAGTCCGTTTTTGACATATAATTGATTATCAGGTAAGTTTCCAGTATTTATTTCTGCATATTGGTATGTGTGAAAATCATATTGATTGGTGCTTGCGTTCAATTTAAGAATTGGAAAACTCATAGTCAAAAAGTAGAAATTTTCTTCGGGCAAGTCCTCTATTTCAAAAGAAAACTCATAGCGAGCCGAAGTAATATTATCATCACCCCATAAAATCCATTTTACTTCGTCGTTATTAGTTGCAATTTTTTTAGGAATGTGAGAACTTCCTTTCGCTTTTCCCAACACGGGATCTTCCACTTCAATCAGATATGTTTTTTCTACTGTAGGAATGATTGTAGAAGAAAAATTTCCGATGACATCATCGGCGTCTTTTGAATAAATCAACTCTTCAACGAAGATTCCATTTTCATAAAGGGATACTTTAGCATTGCTTAATTCTTCAATTTGAATACTTTCAAATGGAGAAAAAGATTTGGTTACCTCTACCCTAAACACCTCCTCAGGCGTGAATACAGAATTGGCAACTATCAGTCTGTCTGCATCATCCAGCTCAATTTTGAGTTCCTTTTCACAAGAAAACAAGCAGAATATGGGCATGAATAATATTACAATTTTTTTAAACATAATTTTTTTTACTTTAAAAGGTGATGCCGTAGCTGATTGTGGGCATTATTGGAAAAAGAGTTCTCGTTACTATCTTTACTTTGATTTCCCCAGTCGAAAGGTCTCGTTCATGGTTTGTTATATAAAAAGAAGGATTGAACCTGTTGTAAATATTGGTAATTCCAAAAGTTAAGTTGGCAGTTGATTTTTTATGTACAATCTTTTTAGTTGCTGTCAAATCCAGTCGATGATAGGATGGCAGTCGGAAATTATTCCTTTTGATTGGGTTCTCAATAATCCCAGTATCTGAAATATCTGAACTCGTTGTAGAACTGGAAGTTGGAAAACTACTCCAAGCATGAAAATTTCCATCATACCCATTACCAACATAACCGGAAGTAGCTAAAGTTGTTGCATTTCCGGTATAGAACACCCAGGCTCCGTTGAGTGTCCACTTATCGGAAATTTGATAACTGCCCACTACAGAAATGTCGTGCCGCCTGTCATAGCGGTAAGGGTAGGTCTCGCCAAAGTTGATTTCTTCGAACTTTCGGTTGGTCCACGACAATGTATAACCCAGCCAACCTGTCCATTTCCCTTGATTTTTTTTTAAAAAAACCTCCATACCATATGCTTCACCCTCACCGATTGCGACTTTGTCCTCCCAACTAGTAGCAGTGTTCAAAAAACTAACACCATCTTTATAGCTTATAATGTCTTTCATCTCTTTATAGTAGCCTTCTACTTCCAATTGCCATTCAGGGGCAATCTTCCATGCCATGCCCAATGAGAATTGATAAGCTTGTTGCGGTGGCACTTTTGAGGTACTTGGCACCCACAAATCAGAAGACTGGGAAATGCCCAATGAAGTGAGCAGGTGGAGGTACTGGGTCATTTTGGAAAACCCCGTTTTCAAGGATAGGTTTTTATTCAGCAGAAAACGGGCGCTTAGGCGAGGCTGGATAGAATGATAATTTTTACCCTGTACATTGAACAGGGAAACATGCAGCCCGGCATTCAACCTGATAAAACGATTCAATTCAATATCATCTTCGGCATATAAAGCAAATTCGTTCGCTGTGATATTATTATTTTTAATCGTATTGTCAATGGTCTGCTTATCGGTTTTCGAGAAAAAGGAATTTACTCCCGGGGTAAATTCGTGAAAGATGCCACTTGTCCCAAATCTTATGTTATTTCGATTATTGGGAAAGAAATGATAATCCTGTTTAATCGCCAAATCCTGAATGGCCGAGAAATATTCTATCGAGTTGTTTTGTTTTTCGATTTCATTCCCTTCCTTGAAATCTTGTTCAAATTGATTTTGATTAAGGAAATTATATCTTGAAAAATATGCGGTCGAATTGACAAAAAGTTTATTTCCAAACAAGTGGTTCCACCTCACAGAACTGACGATATTATTCCAGCCTTGCTCATTGCCCAATGTTTCTAAACGATGGAAGTTTTCTCCCTTTTCATCCGTTTTTTGATTAAAATAATATTTATCTCGACTATAAAACCCGCTAACGAACAATCGGTCTTTATCCGATAGGATATAATTGAATTTTCCATTGAAATCCATAAAATTATAACCTTCTGTCACTTTGGTGTCATCACCGGAGTTTTGTTTTTTTAGAATGGGAACAATCAACAGGTCTGCATAAGTTCTCCTCGCGGAAAGGATGAAAGAACTCTTGTCTTTCACTATTGGAGCGCTCACCGAGGCTTTTGCAGAAAGCAAACCGACATTCAGACTGGTTTTCCATTCCTGGTTGTTACCCTCTTTGGTTGTAATGTCTAAAACAGAGGAAAGCCTACCACCATAACGGGCAGGAAATGCCCCTTTTGTAATTTCGATATTATTAATGGCATCTGCATTGAAAGTGGATAAAAATCCCCAAAGGTGATATGGATTATAAATCGGTACACCGTCTAACAGGATTAAATTTTGGTCGGGTCCACCACCTCTTACATAGAAACCGGCCGAACCATCCACCCCTTGCTTTACTCCTGGCAATAAGGTGATGGCCTTCAAAACATCGGTTTCTCCTCCTATGGCAGGGATGGCTTTTATTTCGGCAGCAGTCAACTCCATTGTTCCAATTTTTGTATTGGTTACCACCTCATCGGCTTTTTTAGCCCCCACTACTACTTCCCCAAGGCTGTTAGCCATATCCTGAAGATAAAAATTCATTTTGGTCGTTTCCCGAAAATAAATTTCTTCCTCCTGAAAACCTATATAGGAAATAATTATTGTTGAAGGTAGTTTGCTTTTCGAAAGGCTAAGGCTGAAAAAACCAAAATTATTGGTTACGGTTCCTGTTGATGTATTTTTAATATATACCGTACATCCAATTAAAGCTTCTCCTGTTGATTTTTCGTATACATAGCCCGATATGGTGCTATTCCCAAGGTTAGGTTCACGGCTTCCCTGTCTGGTATCCTTTGAAATATAGACCGTTATTTTGCCCCTAATTTCCTTGAACGCCAGATTGGTACCTTCGAAACAATTCGCCAATATGGAGTGGAGGGTCTCGTCTGTATAATTCCCGCTTATCTTATTTTCCAACACAGGAAGATTACTGTAAACAAACCCGACACCTGTTTTGGATTCGATCTTTTTTAGGACACTTTTCAAGCTCTCTTTTTTGAAAGAAATTGTGACTTTAGTGTTATGTAAATTGCTCTGACTATAACCCTCAGAGCCAATGCATAGAAAAACCAAAATCATTATTAATTTATTCATTCTTTTCTATTTATTTTGTAGCTGGCAGCGGCAAGTACTGCTGCCAGCTACAGTATTTTATTACTCAAGTAGTTCAACAATCAGGCAAGTCTTAGAACCGCCCGACTGAAAACTATTTAGGGTTACCGTTCCTTTTCTTGCTTTTTTGATATTGACTTCACGTCCATTTTTTTTGAGCTCAAAGTCAACATCAATGACTACCTCGCCAGCACTATTTTTTGCAACGATAGTATTGACACCTCTGTCAAGTAATTTTTTAAGCCCTTTGGTTGTCTCCGAACAGTTATTAATACCTTCGGACACGATCGGCAATTCACCGATAAGTTTATCCTCAATATAAATGGTCAAACCAGATGTAGATGAAGTGTTTTTGATGAAAAAATAAGCCGTTTTTCTGGCTTCAATTTCATCTTTGTTACAAGAAGTGAATAGCAAACAGCCAAACAAGCAGCAAACAATTATTAATTTTAAATTACTCATAATTAAATTTTTATAAATGGTTATTGAATTAAATATTTGTCATTAAGTTTATTGATTGTCACATCGCAAGTCAGCTCTATCATTTCCATTATTTCTGACAATGGGACTGCATCAAAATCAGCGGTAATTTTACAGTTTGTTATCAAGTCATTTTCCAACCTAATTTGCCCGTTATGATAAGCATTCAAATCCGCCACTACCTTAGTCAATTCAGTTTCGTTGAAAGTAAACTCACCTGTTTTCCAAGAAAGATAATTAAGGTTAGTGGTGGCAAAAGAGCTTAAGGTTTCGCTCTGTACTTTAGCGGTATAGCCGGGTGTAACGACTACCTTTTCATTATTTGAGGAACTTACTTCGACCCTGCCTGTAGTCACCATTACTTCCGTAGTTTGTTCATTCGAATTTACATTGAAGGATGTTCCCAAAACTTTCGTTTCGGCATTCTGGGTTTTGATAATGAAGGGCTTTTCGGGATTTTTTTCGACTTCAAAAAACGCTTCACCATTAAGTGTTACCGTCCGGTTACTTCTTCCAAACCGCTCAGGGTATGTCAAAGAAGTATTATTATTCAGCCATACTTTTGAGCCGTCATTTAGTACCACTAACTCCCCGCTTTTGGTACTGACGATTTGCGCTATGGGTACTGGACTCGTATCATTCAAATAATAGTATCCAAATATTGAACTCATGATTAGTACCGCAACGGCTGCGGCGTACCGCATTATCTTTTTGCTGTAAAAGGGAATGATATTAGCCCCCGACGGACGGACTTGCCGGACTACTTTTGTCCATGCTGCATCCGTATCAAAATCATGGATGCTAATTTTTCCTTTTGAAGTCCACAATTTTTTTAATTGCTCGTATTCCATCAGGTTTTCCTTCTTGTATTGAGCAATCAATTTTTCACCTTCAACCGAAGCAGTTTGGTTGAAATGATTAATAAGCAATAGGTAAATATCTTTAGTCATATCAGATTTTTTAATGCTTGTTTACTGATATGTCGAAGAATTTAGTGGATACCCTTACTCGTGAAAAAAAATTATAAAAAAAATAACAGGGAGAGAAAGTCATATTGGATTAAGAGTTGTCGCATTTGTTTCAATGCTCTACTCATTTGGGCTTCTACCGTTTTGACGGAGATGTCCATTTCCTCCGCAATTTCTTTGTAGGTCATTCCACCCTCCCTGCTTTTTAGAAAAACAACCCTTGTTTTGGGAGGTAGTTTAGAGGCAAAGTAATGAAACAATGGTTCGATATCTTCTTCATTGATATCAGACTTGGGTGAGTGAACACCCTTTAAGACTTCATCTGTTGGAATAGGCTGAGTCGTTTTCACAGTTCTATGGTAATCAATACACTTGAATTTTGTAGCTTTCAATAAAAATCGTTCTGTATGTTCTATTTGCTGAAGTTTACCGCTTTGCCACAATTGGATAAAGAGATTTTGCACAATGTCTTCTGCCTCCATCGGGTCTTTGACAAAAGCAGATGCGTAGTTGCACAAGGAAGAGTAATTTTTATAAAATATATCTTTTATTGGGTCTGACATTTATAGTTTTTGTTCTTTTCATGAAGCACAACGTACGTATATGTATAACAATTACACATACCCTCCAATATTATTGGATATACGTAATTACCCTTTTGCTAAACAAATATACTGGTTAGTCTGTAGTAGATTATTACCCTCGAAACTTAAATAACAAGGAGACAATAGAATAACACCTTATTTTAAAGCACTCCAAGTATTGGTTGTATTAAACTAGAAAAATTTAAACAGACTCATAGTTTTTCTTTGAAATAGATTTAAGACGAAAAACATTATTTCACCCACTAACAAGCAAAAAATTACGATATATTTGTCCGTGTTGTAGAGTAAATAATTTACCCATAATGATTGAATAGCCCCTATAAAAGTAGACCGCTTGCAGTGTATAAAACAGAAGAAGGAGACTACGATGTCAAGAATACGTTACACCGAAGAATTTAAACGCGATGCGGTATCTCAGGTAAAGGATCGAGGCTATTCAGTCAAAGAGGTGTCAGAGCGTCTTGGCATCAGCACCAAGTCCTTATGTGATTGGGTGAGGCTTTATCACAAACCAGAAAAAATCCTTCAAAGAGATAACGAGCAATCTACCGCGTCCTGAATGTTCAGCGTAGCGGTTTTATGCATGGCTTAAAGCGCCGTTGAACAATCGTGCCAAAGACAACAAGCGTCTTACAGGCTTGATAAAGCAAGCGTGGTTGGAATTAGGATGTGTTTATGGTTACCGTAAATTCATGATGACTTACAGTGTCTAGGCGAGTCTTTTCCATCTCCCCCGGCTTGATATATTTTAGCCTGCTCATTGAGTCCCATCAGGGTATTGACGATGTTAAGCGGCTCACCAGCACCCTGCCCTCTTCTGGTCATCTCATATTCAAGAAAATTGAACTTATAGTCGCTATTCTTATTAAAAATTACAAGGTCGTTTGTTCGTCCGGTAAGACGAGCATATTCCTGCCAGGTTTCTCTTTCTGAAGGTTTAGCACAAAGAACAAAGAAGCCATAACCGGCACGAAGCATTGATAATGCAAATATGTTTTGCTGGTCCAGAAGACTTTCCCGACCCAGTGCTGCCAGTTATAATCGTGCCTTCCAGACTTTCTGCTTTTGTGAAATTTACATTTGTGCCAGGGATATTATATAGCGGCTCGTCTAATTGTTGTTCAAGCTGCCTTGAAATTTCAGCAATATCTTCATTTGATGGCGTTCCAAACATGTTTTTCTGTTGTTTAGGTTTTTAATCACCCATGTCCATCGACTGGTTACGATCCTCTTGATCTTTGGATTTGTCAAATTCTCTACTGGCATCTTCCATACTCATACCATTTTCAAGCCCTTTCTGCATCTCCTTGCTCTGCTCCATCTTAAATTGGAGACTTCCATCTTTAAGGGCGTTTAAGTAATTTGACCTTCTATCCATGTTGCTTAATAGTGATTTCAGTAAGTCTGGATCATGCTTTTGTAACATATAGCCCTGATTAAATATGCTGATGCGTTTTTCGTCTTCCATTGTTAAAAAGTGGTTTTGGCATTGCGTTCAAGATACTCTTCAATTGAGCTTCTACTATACATGATGAGGTTACGACCCTGCTGGGTGTATTTTACCAATCCGTCATTTCTGTATCTAGCAAGTGTGGTCTTTCCTATGCCAAGGAGTTCTTGAGCCTCCTCTTTACTGACCCATTCTTTTACAACAGCATTGCCGCTGTCATCTTTAAGACGGGCGACAACGGTTTCGATTAATTTATAAAATGCTTCTTCTTGCAGGCATATTACTTCCATGAAATTCAGATATTTGGAAGTGATAAAAATATTGAAGAATTCAACAGAAATATATTTTGCAAGTCTATAAAATTAAATTTCTTCAAAAAGTGTTTTGAGCAGATCTTTCAAGATAATCCTCAATAGAAACACGATCATAAAGTATAATTTTTTTCATTGGTTGGGAAAAACGAATATTGCCAGTGTCTCGCATTTTTTGAAGAGTGGTCTTTGATTTTATTCCCAACAAAGTCATAGCTTCAAGTGTGTTTAACCATTCCTTTTTAGGCGGCTCTGTTTGGTTATCTTTGAGGCGAGCGACCACTTTTTCTATAAGAACATAGAACGCCTCTTCCTCAATGCAAATTACATCCATGATGAGAGAGATTAGAATTCAGACCTAAGATAATAAAATTGTTAGATGATTTAGATTAATCTACCTCAGCTTAAAAAACACCCAAATGTTGGACATATGTTGTACAGGGAATAAAAAAAGGCTCCCAGAAAATCTCTGAAAGCCTTGTTAATCTTTGTAGCGAGGGCAGGACTCGAACCTACGACCTTCGGGTTATGAGTGTTGGTTACTATATAAGTATTGTTCATTTCAATGTTATTTGGCTGGTATCAAAGTTTTGCAAGTCATTCCCTGAATATTGCAACAACATCTGAGTTTCTCTTTATATTTTTGGCTTTCAGTTAAATGCTAAAATTCAAAATTATACTATGTGTAATATTAGGTATGATCCTAATGTCAGGCTCCATTGTGACTTCTGTTCAAACCACTTTTGATCTGCTCTGTAAATGTGAGCTTGAATCAACTGGCTCTTGTTGTTCAAATCAGTCCGATGACGAATACCAAGTGATTTCTGTTTTAGATTTGGATTATATTCAGGACAGTCAAGTAAGGAGTCTTATAAGATTTAAATTCCCAGTTTATATCCAAAATTCTACTCAAGCTATAATTCCAGAAAATTGGGAGTTTTGTTTTAGAATAAAAAGATTAAAGGAGCCTCCGTTAGATAACCTACAATTAAATAGGGAAGACCTTCAGGTTTACCGAATCTAATAAACATATGATTTGAGGGAACTATAAACAAGTTTCAAATTGGCCAGACAGTCCATTTTTTTATCAAATTGATATGTTAAACAACATCATAAATTTTTTTATAAATAACAAGCTTGTTGCTTGGCTTCTTTTAGTACTATTTATAGGCTGGGGAATAGTTACTGCGCCTTTTGACTTCGGCATAGGTGCTTTGCCAAGAGATCCTGTTTCTGTAGATGCAATTCCAGATATAGGGGAAAACCAACAAATCGTTTACACCAAATGGATGGGTAGATCCCCACAAGATGTGGAAGATCAAATCAGCTATCCATTAACCACAGCTTTATTAGGAATTCCCGGAGTTAAAAGTGTGCGCAGTAATTCTATGCTAGGGTTTTCAAATATATACCTCATTTTTGAGGAAGATGTAGAATTCTACTGGAGTAGAAGTAGAATTTTGGAAAAGTTAAATTCCCTACCCGCAAATCTATTACCGGAAGAGGTTCAGCCTACATTAGGGCCAGATGCTACTGCACTAGGTCAGGTTTATTGGTACACTTTAGAAGGGCGAGACCCTAATGGTGAACCCACAGGAGGTTGGGATTTACACGAATTACGTTCTGTTCAAGATTACTATGTGAGATTTGGCCTGTCGGCAGCTTCAGGCGTGGCTGAGATCGCGTCCATTGGAGGATTTGTTCAAGAATATCAAGTAGATGTGGATCCTGAAAAAATGCGTGTACATGATATTTCTCTGGGACAGGTAATGAAATCCTTAAAGGAAAGCAACTTAGATATAGGCGCACAAACCATAGAAATCAATCAGGTAGAGTATTTCGTCAGAGGTCTCGGATACGTTAAATCCATTGAGGATATAGAAAAAACTGTAGTTAAGACTACGAATAATGTTCCCATTACTGTTTCTGATATAGCTAAAGTGAATTTAGGACCAGCTTCTAGAAGAGGTGTATTAGATAAATCAGGTGCTGAGGCAGTTGGGGGAGTTGTAATAGCAAGATATGGAGCAAATCCTCTGGATGTAATTAATAATATCAAAGAAAAAATAGCAGAATTACAATCAGGACTTCCCACTAAAACATTAGCAGATGGAACAGAATCTCAGGTAATGATAATTCCATTTTATGATAGAACAGACCTCATTAATGAAACTATAGGTACCTTAGAAGAAGCTCTTTCTTTGGAAATTCTTATTACATCTATCGTTGTGATTTTAATGCTACTAAATTTAAAATCATCTTTACTCGTGGCCAGTTCTCTTCCTGTAGCAGTGCTTATGTGTTTTGTAGCCATGAAGTATTTTGGGATAGATGCCAATATTGTAGCTCTATCTGGCATAGCTATAGCTGTGGGAACTATGGTAGATATGGGGATCGTGCTTACTGAAAGTATGGTTATTCATATGAAAGAAGCTCCACCTGAAAAGCCATTATCTCAAACAATTTATGAAGCTACTTCTGAAGTAGCGAGTGCGGTTATTACTGCTGTGGCTACAACAATAGTTAGCTTCTTACCAGTGTTCACTATGATAGCTTCAGAAGGTAAGCTCTTCAGACCATTAGCCTTTACTAAGACATTTGCACTTTTGGCTTCTATAATTGTGGCTATTACTATTATTCCTCCGATTGCAACGCAGCTATTTGGACTTAAAGCTAAAACTGGCAAACTCAACTTACTTTCTAATGGTGCATTGATTTTACTGAGTACAGCGCTCACTTTTTTCTCCTATCCTATGATAGGATTGTTAGGGATTTGCGCAGGAGTGCTTGGTATTTTAACTGAAGTCTTTAAAAAATATAAAGGAGGACGATTCAGCAATGCGTTTACTTGGGCTAAAAACATTCTTTACGCCACCCTAATTTCATTTGTTCTTTCAAGTATATGGATGCCTTTGGGTGTGAATAAAAGTGTATTTGTCAATTTCATTTTTGTAGCCGTTATCATAGGATTCCTCATAGGAGTGTTTTATCTGGTTATTCATTATTATAGAAGAATCCTAATGTTCTTATTGAGAATGAAAATTCTATTTCTTGGTACTATAGTACTCTTGATAATTGGTGGAATTCAGATAGCCAAGAATATCGGACAGGAATTTATGCCAGCACTAGATGAAGGCTCATTTTTACTTATGCCCACCTCCATGCCTCATTCTGGAATGGAAATTAATGTAGCAAATCTAAGAACATTAGATATGGCTGTAACAGCTATTCCAGAAGTAGAAACTGTAGTAGGAAAAGCAGGTAGAGTAGAAAGTGCATTGGATCCTGCCCCTATGTCAATGTATGAAAACTTAATTCTTTATAAGTCTGAATATGTCACCGATAGTTCTGGAAAGAAAAGAAGATTTAAAACCAGAAAAATGAATGAATTCATTCTTCAAAGTGGAGTGGCAATGTCTAGGACTGAAATTCTTAAAAACCGAATAGGAGTAGAATATTTGCAAGATGATGAAAATGGATCTTACTTTAGACAATGGAGAGATGAAATCAAATCTCCTGATGATATCTGGACTGAAATTCTGAAGGTAACCAAAATCCCAGGAGTGACTTCAGTTCCCAAACTACAACCTATAGAAACAAGATTAGTCATGCTCCAAACTGGTATGAGAGCACCCATGGGGATTAAAGTAAAAGGTGGAGATTTAAAAGAGATTGAAGCATTTGGTCTGGAGTTAGAAAAACACCTTAAGCTCATAGAAGGAGTTAAAGAATCTGCTGTGTTTGCAGAAAGAATAGTGGGAAAACCTTACATGCTTTTCGATATAAAAAGAGATATCATAGCAAGATATGGATTAAGTATAGAAGCAGTTCAAAAACAGCTTCAAGCATCCGTAGGTGGCATGGTTATGACCTATACAGTAGAAGGGAGAGAACGCTATGGTATAAGACTTCGATATCCACGAGAATTAAGAGATGATCCAGAGAAACTTCAGCAAGTGCTGATCTCGACTCCCTCGGGCGCAGATATCCTTTTAGGAGATATCGTAGAGATAAAGTATGAACAGGGACCACAAGCCATTAAAAGTGAAGATGGTTTTTTATTGGGGTATGTCTTATTTGATAAAATGGTAGGCTATGCAGAAGTAGATGTGGTGGACAATGCTCAGAATTACCTCAATGAAAAAATAGCGAACGGAGAATTGGTGGTGCCAGCTGGAATTAACTACAAGTTTGCAGGTAATTACGAACAGCAGGTAAGAGCGAATAAGAGATTATCTATAGTGGTTCCTATAGCGTTGATATTAATTTTCCTTATTCTGTACTTTCAGTTCAATTCTGTAGTCACTTCACTGATGGTGTTTTCAGGCGTTTTCGTAGCATTTTCAGGAGGATTTATAATGCTTTGGCTATATGGCGAACCTTGGTTTATGAATTTTGAGCTTTTTGGAACTAACCTTAGGGAAATGTTCCAGATGCAAACTATTAACTTAAGTGTTGCAGTCTGGGTGGGCTTTCTAGCGTTATTTGGTATAGCTACAGATGATGGTGTATTGGTGGCTACTTTTTTAAAAGACAGCTTTAAGAGAAATGATCCTCAGTCAATAAAGGAAATAAGAGAAGCAGTGGTAGATGGTGGTTTAAGAAGAGTAAAACCAGCTATGATGACCACGGCTACTACTATTCTAGCTTTACTTCCTGTGCTCTCCTCTACTGGCAGAGGTGCTGATATTATGCTCCCAATGGCCATTCCTTCTTTTGGTGGAATGACATTACAAATAGTTACGATGTTCACCGTGCCCGTGCTTTTTTCTCTTTGGAAAGAAACCAAGTTCAAGCTAAAAACAAGAAAAAGATGAGAGTGATGATTAATCTTAAGGTTCTGTTTTTCATGATAATAACTATGATATGTTCCGTAGATATAAACGCCCAGAATATAGATAGTTTGCTCAAGAAAGCATTCCTTGAAAATCTCGAGCTTAAATCGCTAGTCTTAGATTTTAATGCTGCAGTTTTGAGAGCGGAGCAAGTAAATCAGCTGAATTCGCCAACATTAGGTATTGCAACACCAATTCAGCCCACTGAGACAAGATTAGGGCCTCAGGTATTAATGGTTTCAGCTAGCCAAATGCTTCCATGGTTTGGAACCTTGAGAGCAAAAGAGGATGTGGTAATGGCAATGAGTAAAGCAGTGTATGAAAATTATGTTGTTCAGAAATTAGAAGTAGAATACACCATTAAATCCGCATATTTAAGCCTTCAGTTGATAGCTGAAAAGAAGAAAATTTTGATCCAAAAAGAATCTATTATTTCTTCATTGCGATCTATAGTTCTGGCTAAAGTAGAAAGCGGAAAAGCTACAGTGGCAGATGTGCTTAGATTAGAAATTCAATTAGAAAGTATAAGAACAGCAATTCTACTTCTGAATCAGCATACAAAGAATGCAGAGGCTAAAATCAATAAGGAAATTCACGTTGAAATTATTTCTAGTATTTTATTGACAGACTCCTTGTATTTAGAACCAGTTGATTCTATTTCAATCGTTCAGTATAGATCTAAAATAGAGCAGTTTCATCCTTTACTTAAACAACTGGATGCCCTAGTTGAGAAATCTAGAGAGGAACAACAATTGTCTAAGTTAAACGGACGCCCTCAATTTGCAATAGGTCTGTATTATGGATTGGTAAATGAACGAACAGATGCCAATCCTCTGGATAATGGAAGAGATATTTTTATTCCTAAGGTTATGGTATCTGTTCCTCTTTATAGAAAGACCCACAATAAAAAAATACAGGAAGAGCAGATAGTTCAGGAATCTCTGGAGCTGAAGAAAGAAGCTCTTGAAGACAAAATGGTTCTTAGAATTCAGAAGAGTCTTCTCGATATAGAGATGGCTAAACTGAATTATAAATTGGCTTTAGGTCAAACAGAAAAAGCGTCAGTGGTTTTAGATATTCTGTTAGCACAATACTCTAGTTCTGGAATTGGATTTGATGAATTATTGAATTTAATTAATGATTTGGACGATTATAAGGACGATTTTATTCAATCCATTTTTGATCAGAATATAGCAAGGATCGAAATAAATAGAGTGTTGGGATTTTAAATTTAGAGAAGAATGAAAAACAAATTAATGTACATAGCCATATTAGTTTCATTGATCTTGGGAATAACAGTTGGAATCTTAGTAGCTACTAAATATGGTTCTCATGAAGAGACTGATAAGTCCAATCATGAACATAAAGAGAGTATAATTGAACTGGGAGAACAGGTCTGGACTTGCTCTATGCATCCTCAGGTAAATCTGCCTGAACCGGGTGATTGTCCTATTTGCGGAATGGATTTAATTCCTATGGCATCCATGTCTAATAGTGACACAGAGATTGGTTTTCAAATGACTGAGAATGCAGTAAAATTGGCAAATATTCAAACCTCAATCATAGGAAACGCCTCATCTTCAGGAACAAAAGAAATTTCACTAAGTGGTAAAATAGCTTTAGACGAAACGCAGGCATCTAATCTAGTAGCTCATGTGCCAGGCAGAATTGAAAAACTTCATATCTCATATACAGGAGAAAAAGTGAATCGAGGACAAAAAATTGCAGAAGTCTATTCTCCAGAATTAATTACTGCTCAACGTGAACTTTTAGAAGCTAAAAAGCTAGAAGAAATTTCTCCTGATCTATACGCATCAGCGAAGCAAAAATTAAAATTTTGGAAATTGGGCGAAAAGGACATAGATGCTGTTATTTCTACAGGTATTATAAAAGAAACATTTTCGGTTTATGCCGACTATACGGGAGTAGTTACAGAGAGAAAAGTAAGTGTAGGAGATTATCTTAGAAAGGGAGAAGTATTGTTTGCATTGCAAAACCTAAACTCGGTGTGGGCTGAGTTTGATGCATATGAAAGAGACTTAGGCTTTTTGGATATCGGTAATAAAATTGATTTCAAGGTCAGTTCTATGACCGGGCATAATTTTTCTGGAATCATCGAATTCATTGACCCTATAATCAACCCTAAAACCAGAATAGCCAAGATTAGAGTCTCGGTAAAGAACACATCTAACAAGCTAAAACCAGAGATGTTTATTTCTGGAAATATCAGTTCAAAGGTGAATTCTGAAAGTATATTAATAGTACCTAAAACGGCAGTGTTATGGACAGGTGAACGATCAGTAGTTTATGTGAAAGTGCCAGATATCGAATTACCATCCTTTGAGTACAAAGAAGTAGTCTTGGGTGAATCGTTAGGAGATTCTTATGTGGTAAAAGAAGGGTTACACGATGGAGATGAAGTAGTGACTAATGGTGCTTTTGTTATAGATGCGGCCTCACAGCTTAATAACAGAGCTAGTATGATGAATAGAAATGTGAAATCTCCTTCTAACAATCTACCAGCAGTGTTGCCAAACTATATTGAGAGCACACCTAAAGAGTTCAAAAATCAATTGAAAGATCTGACAAATTCTTATCTGAAACTCAAAAATGATCTGGTGAATAGTGATACCAATGCTGCTACTGAAAGCATTCACCAACTTGATAAGTCACTTTCTGAGGTAGATATGACTCTTGTTAAAGAAGAATCGCATGAGTACTGGATGAAAATAAATCAGGCTCTTCAAACTCATGTAGATTTATTGAAAGAGAGAAAGGACATAGAAGAGCAGAGAAGGCAATTCTCATTTATATCTAACCAACTAATTCAGAGTTTAAGAGTTTATGGAGTGGATAATGCGAAGTATTATGTTCAGTATTGCCCTATGGCTTTTGATAACGAGGGAGCAGAATGGTTAAGTCAAGAGGATTATGTCAAAAATCCTTATTTCGGAGATAAAATGATGAAATGTGGAACTGTCCAAGAAACAATATCAATTTTAAAATAGACAGATGAAAAAACTAAAAATAATAATGCTGACAGCGACTTTAATTTTTGCAGGTTCAATTATGGTTTCTTGCGAAGGAGTTACAAAGCAGATTGAAACATCATCAGAAAAAGGGAAGGAGTACACGTCTTCCTACATTTGTCCTATGCATTGTGAAGGAAGTGGAAGCGAAACGACAGGTACATGTTCAGTCTGTGGAATGGATTATGAGAAAAACGAAAAGCATAATTCTAATAAACACAATCATTAAATGGATTCTGTAACTCAAGCCCTTCTGGGAGCTGCTGTTGGAGAAGCATGTCTGGGAGAAAACAGGAAATAAAGCGCTAATCATTGGAGCGGCAGTAGGTACCATTCCTGATTTAGATGTCCTCTTAACTCTATTGTTCTCTCAGTTAGAAAGATTGTCTATTCATAGGGGATATAGCCAAGCAATATTTTTTTGTTTGATAGCTGCAATTATTCTGGCTGTGCTTTTTAAAAAAATCCGATGGACAAGAGAATTGGAATACGTGTCTTTATGGATATTCTCATTTTTTGGCCTATTTACACAAGTGATTTTAGACGCATTCGCTACTTATGGAACACAGTTATTTCTACCATTTACTAATTGGAGGGTTAGTTTTGATAGCATTAACATTGTTGACCCTTTTTATACTGTACCATTATTGATCGGTGTGAGATTTACTGTCTTACTTCGAAACAGATCTACAGCAAGAGCATCTTGGCTCAATTCTTTTGGAATCATTATCAGTTCGGTTTATTTATTATTCACCTTGGCTAACAAAGACTATGTTGAACAAATATTCAAAGAAAGCTTAAGAACTAAAATATAAACTCACTTAATCTACTCACAGTGCCGGTAGGAATAGGGAATTATGAATGGTATGGTGTCGCGAAATATGATGAAAATATTTACATAGGAAAGTACAATGAGTTTAGTGGAAATCACATTTCGTTTGAGAAATTCTCAATAAATGAATATCTCCTATCCTCTGTTGATGATGCTACAATAGAAACAATGAAATGGTTTTCAAAAGATTTTTACGTAGCCGCAAAATCAGCTGATACTCTTCGGTTTTATAATATGCAATGTGACATGCAAGGCACAAGGTACTTTGCTGATTACAAATCATCTACGGCTTTTTATTTTCAGATATGGGAAAATGAGGATGGTAAAACCATAATAGAGACAGGAATGCATCCAAAGAACAAGTGATATTTACTTTCCTTCTGAATTTTTCCCTCTACAACATGGTGGGAGATGACCTTCTTTTTTTAGTTTTCTAGCTTTAAGTATTTTCCAAATTCCTCTACCAATAAAAAACACTCCAAATACCATTAGATAAGGAGTATACTTTACTAAAGAACTATTGGCAGCTAGTAGTCCAGTAGAACTCCCTAATCCAATAAGTACCCAAGGACCCCAGCAGCATGATGTAGCTAGTGCGATTCCTAGTAATCCTGAGATAAACCCTTTTTTATTTTCAGTAGCTGATTCCACGGTTTATAAAGATAATGATATCATTCCAATAAATGGATTATGAATACACCCATATAATAAATCCACCATCATAAGAACAGATTTATCTTGTACCTCACAACTTGCACATGTTATTTCAGATATTCGATGAGTATGTTGCATGGTTAATGCAAGTTACTAATTGTTGTTGGAGAAGAATTTACATCATTCAGAAGAATGATTGCAAAATATTGATAGATCTATAGCTCGTCTAAGAAGTTTCTTGGCTTCTCATTAAGCCTTTTAAATTCAGAGGGGCTCATCCCTACTAGATCTTTGAACTGGTTACTTAAATGAGAAATACTACTGTAGCCAACTTCGCAAGCAATTTCAGAAAGATTGAGCTGATCATAACTAATCAGTTCTTTAACTCGCTCTATCTTTTGGGATTTAATAAACTGCTCTATAGTGTTTTTCTCGAATTTACTAAACGTCCTACTAATCGTTGAGTAATCTTTTTTAAGTAGTTTAGATAGTTCTTCTGAGATGTTGTATTTGCCCTCATTGTTAGTTGAGTAGTGTATCTTTCCTATTAAATAGGATTTAACAGCATTCACTAGCTCAGTATCTTTATCTACTAGGTATTCAAACCCTCTCTTTTTGAGGTTCTTTTTAAGTTTTCGCAAGCCTCTTCCAGAAGGAATTTCTTTAACATCTGCTTCACCAAGTTTTACTGAATAGTAGATTAGACCTTCCTCACGTAAGACATCGCAGACAGCATCCACACAGCGTGGACAAACCATATTTTTTATGTGAATTTTAAACACTCGATTTCAATCTTCCTTATAACTGTCATAGTTAGGCAATTTTCTTCTTTATGAGTAAGTTCTAACAAAAAAATGTAAACCTATTACCAAATCATGCAAACGATGGTGTATTAACTTGACTATCTTTGATCCTTCAAAATTAAATTATATGAAAAATTTAACGCTTATAGCTACAATATTTTTGGTATTAGGGACTTATGCCCAGAGTTCCATTAACTTGAATGTAAATCATAAGGTCGGTAATGAAAACCTCGAATATGCTACAGATTTTACAATTGCAAATGGAGACAAAGTGGAATTAGACAGATGTGAATATTACATTTCTCAAATCGCCTTTACTCATGATGGAGGGGTGGTGACAGAGTTGGAAGATGTTTGGATCTTAGTAGATGCATTTGATCAAGAAACGTATGACCTTGGTCAGTACGATATTGACCAAATGGAGTTTATCAGTTTTTCAGTGGGAGTGGAAACTCCAGAAAATAATGATGATCCGACAGCTTGGCCAAATGCTCATCCACTAGCACCACAAAATCCTTCGATGCATTGGGGGTGGGCTGCAGGATATCGATTTTTAGCAATGGAAGGGAAATCCGGAACTGCCAGTTCGGACTTCACATTTCAGTTACATGCCCTGGGTAATACTAATTATCATAGGCAAGCAATGGAATTATCAGCTTCGGCAGAAAATGGAATAATTAACATAACATTAGATGCAGATTATTTACAAGCATTTCCAGATGTTTCGACTTCATCTGGAGGCATTACTCATAGTGAATCTGGTGATTCTGAAATTATGCTTAGAAATTTTAGAGATGCTGTTTTTTCAGTAGAAGAATCAGTGGGTGTTGAGGAAATTATTTCAAATGATATTTCAATCCAGATTGTACCAAATCCAGCAGCTAATGGTGAAAGTTCTAAGTTGTTATTGGCTTTGGAAAATTCCAATAGTTATCAATTGGAGGTTGTTGATATTACAGGAAAATTGATTTATGAAGAGTTAGTTTCAGGATCTAGTTCTACTGTAAATCTACCGAGCGCAGAATCTGGAGTTTATCTAGTTAATGTGAAGTTAAAAGATTCAGTAGTTATTACTGAAAGATGGGTGGTTGAATAAGTGACAAATTGATAAAGTATGTTATAGGGATACTGTTCGTTTTTGTGTTAGCCAGTTTTCTGGTGGATTCGCAACCTATTTCAACAGATTTGGTTGAGATTCCTGAGGGGTTTCCTGAAATCATATTTCCCGAAGACAATAAGTTAACCACAGAGAGAATAGCACTAGGTAAAAGGCTTTTTTTTGATACTCTTTTAAGCAAGGACTATAGCATTAGTTGTGCTAGCTGTCATAAGCCACATCTGGGATTTTCAGATAATTCACAGTTCAGCATAGGTTCTAATCTGGCTTTAGGGAAAAGTAACGCGCCAACCTTGGCAAATGTGGCTTATAGTCCCTATTTAAATAGAGATGGTGGAGTTCCCACATTGGAGATGCAGGTATTAGTCCCTATCCAAGAGCATTTGGAGTTTGATATGAATATTTTAGTAATAGCTGAAAGAATGAATCAAGATTCTAGTTACATAGAAATGAGTAATGACGCTTACAATAGATTACCAGATCCATATGTGATTACTAGAGCCTTGGCCAGTTTTGAAAGAACCTTGATAAGTGGTGAAAGTCGATTTGACAAGTACTTCTATCAAGGGAGTAAAAACGAGCTAAACCACGAAGAAATTGAAGGAATGAAGCTTTTTTTTAGCGATAGAGCTCAATGTAGCACATGTCATAGTGGGTTTGCCTTTACCAATTATGAGTTTGAGAATAATGGGTTATATAACCAGTATCCAGATTCGGGAAGAATCAGACTCACAGGGTTTGAAATTGATAGAGCAAAATTTAAGGTGCCAACGCTTAGAAATATAGAATATACCTCTCCCTATATGCACGATGGGAGTTTTGAAACAATTGAAGATGTAATTGAGCATTACAACAGTGGTATTATCTCTCATAAAAACTTATCTGAAAACCTTCAGCCAATGCATTTCACTGAAAATGAAAAAAAACATTTGGGTGCCTTTTTAAAAAGCCTAAGTGATAGAGAATTTATAACTAACAAGAAATTTCAGAATCTATGAGAAAATTGATACTAGTTGGTGTGGTCTTGTTAGTCGCTTTGCACTCTTGTAAAAAAGACGAACCGGAAGAATGTCTGCCTGTGACAGTAACCTTGGATACGACTCCTTATGAGCTGGTTTTAGGAAGTTTTCCTCCTCCTATGACGCCAGAAGGATTTCAATTAACTAATTCAAAGGTTCAGTTAGGTAGGATGTTATTTTATGAAAAACAATTATCATCCCTAAACAATCAGTCTTGTGCTTCTTGTCATAATCAGGTAGATGCATTTTCTGATATAAACCAGTTTAGCGAAGGATCTGAAGGAGATTTCGGAGATCGACAAGCTATGGCCGTGGTAAATTTGGCATGGAATAATAATGGGTTTTTCTGGGATGGTAGATCACCATCTCTGGCCCATCAATCATTACAGCCAATTGAGAATCCCGTTGAAATGGCGGAGACGCATGCTAATGTTATTTCTAAGTTGAATCTGTTACAAGCATACAAGGATCAATTTAAAAGGGCTTTTGGAGATGAGAACATTACAGCGGAAAGAATGGGTGAGGCTATGGAGCAATTCATGATGACGTTGGTTTCCAATAACTCCAAGTACGATAAATATTTGGCGGGTCAGACAGAACTAACCGATAGTGAAGAAAGAGGACGAGAATTGTTTTTCTCTGATTACAATGAATTCTTTCCTGAGGATTCTGGAGCTGACTGTGAGCACTGTCATGGTGGTTTTAATTTTGAGAATGATCAGTATATGAATAATGGATTGGATGAGGAGGCTAGTTTCACGGATTTAGGCAGGTATAATGTAACAGAATTAAATGAAGATAAAGCAAAGTTTAAAGTAACTACTTTGAGGAACGTAGAGTTGACGTCACCTTATATGCATGATGGGCGTTTTCAAACGCTTGAAGAAGTCGTAGATCATTATAATGAAGACATAAAGGTGTCTTCCACATTGGATCCGGCACTACTAGCTACAACAAGCACTGGCTTAATGCTCACAGAACAAGACAAGATGGATTTAGTGAATTTCTTAAAAACGCTTACTGATGAATTTTTTATCAGTAACCCTAAATTTTCAAATCCTTTTTAATTAATAGGCACACATTTATAACAAAAAAAATTAATGATATGAAAAGACTATACTTTTTTTTACTGCTTACAGCACCTATGACCCTGTTCGCTCAATCATTTACAGTCCAAGAAGATAATATAGATCTGAATGGCTCTGAAACTGTAGCTGATTTTTCCGGAAATACTTATTTGGATGCAACAATGGATATTGAGGTGAATTGGGAGATTATTTCAGTTTCTCTACCTGATGAATGGGAGTTTTCTAACTGTTTCCCTAATTGTTATCCCATTGGAGTGACTTCTGGAACAGGCACTTTTGCGGCTGGCTCAAGTCAGTATTTAAACTGTCATGTTTATCCACATAATATTGCTGGAGAAGGAACTATTCAAATGGAGATAACAGATGATCAAGGTACGTCTGAGGTAGTTACATGGAATGTGCAGGCTGAAACTTCTACTGGTATTCTTGATCTAGTGGCTGATAAGGAGGTTGAAATATTAAATATTTATGACTTACAAGGGAGAGAACTTACTGATGTCTTGGGGCAAAAGACATTTGTCATTCGCTATACTGATGGAACTTCGAAAACAATATTTGTTGTTGATTAGTTGTATTGCTAGTGATCGATCTTGTATAGAGATCATTAAAAGGGGTAAATAATTGCCCTTTTTGAGTTAGCAGTTGGGTAGGATTTGTTTCAATTAAATGGGAATTATCTCCCAATTAATGTCTAATGAAAATGAGAATAATTATATGGGTACAGCTCAGTCAACTAGTGTCATAACTGATCTAATGTACATGATGTTTTTTGATTCAAATGATTAAATAAAATGTGCTACCCATCATCTAATATTGTCAATATTTCAAGTAAAACTCGTATGCAACCAAACACCCAGATAGAAATGTTCAACACCTAGACAGAGATCGCATCCATCGACTCACAGAGTTCGAGTTTATAAAGAAATCAGAAAATATCTTTATCACAGGCAGTACTGGAGTTGGTAAAAGTTACTTGGCTTCAGCTATAGGCCATCAAGCATGTATTGAAGGGTACAGGGTACTATACTTCAATACAAATAAGATACTTGCTAAACTCAAAATGGCAAAAGCCGATGGCTCTTACTTAAGGGAACTCTCTAAAATAGAAAGACATCAACTCATTATCCTTGATGACTTTGGGTTGCAGATGCTTGATAAACAAAATAGAATGGCATTACTTGAAATCATTGAAGACAGACATGAAAAAGGGGCGATAATATTTACCTCTCAACTCCCAGTCAACGAATGGTATGAAATCATTGGAGAAAAAACAGTGGCTGATGCAATTATGGACCGGCTTGTTCACAATGCTCAAAGAATAGAACTTACAGGGGAATCCATGAGAAGAAAAAGAGCCAAAAAATTAATCGAAAACTAATCCATATTTTTAACCAAAAATGACTCTAATAAATATCAGTTTTCTAACCTCAATTTGACGGGTCAACATAAACCGGATTCGGTGGGTCAGCTTGACCGGAATTTACACCTAGAGGTTCTATTGTGTTTAAAAACTCGTTGAGATGGTCTAGCACTCTTATTTCCCCTTGTTTAAAAAGCCTTGAATATTTAACATTCGGTTTGGTATGTCAATCCTCAAATGGGGGGAGAAAGAAGAGCTTCTGGAAGAACTCTTGAATAGTTATTCCATGAATATCAAGGATTTTGACAAGACTGCTTAGTTTAAAATCGGTTTTCCCAGCCTCCAAATTCCAAAGATGTTTTGGTTCAATGCTGTTTTCGTCAGCCCATGCACGATAGCTTTTATAACCAGCTTCTTGTCTCAATTGTTTCAATCGTTTTCCGATCTTTATTTGAAGTTGTATTTGCTTATCGGGCATAACGGCAAGCAAAGCAAATCTCACAGTAAATTTAGCGTAATCAAATACGCTTTTTTGAATTTAGGGATTATATTTGCTTGTAGCTGATGTAATCCATTGAATATCTATTAGAAAGGGGTGTTTTACGGGATCGATGTAGGAAATTCCCTACAGGAATAAGTCAAATAAAAAGGATAATTTTAGAAGCGTTAAAGATCAAATAACCAAGTGTTTATCAACTATATTCAATTCAAAATGAAAACCTTAAACATACTTGCCGTTTTTGTAATGGCGCTTTTTACTGTGTCCAACCTTCTTTCCCAAAGGACATACGTTAATACAGAGTGGGAAAGTACAGCTGGTGTTGTCGGTGAATATAATAGGACTGTTTCAGCATTGGACGTTCCTAAAAATGTTATCGTCTTGAGCAGTACGATAAATACATGGGGTAATTCCGATGTTCAGCTCACAAAATATAACAGTGGGGGTGTTATGTTATGGCAGCGACAATTTAACTCCCCAAGCAACGGAGATGATTATGGCATTCAGCTCAAAATAACATCGAATAATGACATTTTAGTGGCTGCGGCTATTCAGGGAACATCAAGCACAGACTTTGGAATTTTGAGATACAACGCTAATGGACAATTACTGTGGTGGAAAAATTGGAACGGCGCTGCAAATAGTATAGATGTTCCGGCAGATATAGATACTGATCCATCTGGAAATATTTATGTTGTTGGAGGAAGCCAAGCGGTAAATGGATATTCTGATTATGCAATAATTACGTTGAATAGTGCAGGCGGTTTGCTCTGGGATACAACATACGATCACGTCAACCTGCATGATGCTGCGACCAGTTTAATATCAAGAGGAACATCATTAATAGTAACTGGTGCTTCTGCTTCATCAAATGGGAATTGGGATTACGCTACGCTTTATATGAATAAGGCTAATGGTAACATTAATGGTTTAAAACGAACTGAAGTGCCTGGCGTTGGTCTCGATAATGCCGTTGCCGTTACAAGCGATGCGGAAGAAAACATTTACATCACGGGCTATGCGGAATCTAGCGGCTTAAAGAGTATTCAAACAGTAAAGATTGATAGTGATTTTGAACTGGTTTGGGTAAAAACCTTTTCAGGCACATTAGATAATGTGGCAAGTTCAATCGGCATTGATGATTTTGGAAATGTATATGTAGCAGAAAGAACCAACAAGCAGCAAGGTGGTTCTGCCTATATCACAATCAAATATGACGTAAACGGAAATGAGCTATGGACGCAAGAATATGGCAGCCCTGTGGGACTGAGAGCATCAGAGGCCACAAGTTTAGCCATTACAAATGCAGGTGATATTGTAGTTACGGGAACAACCACACTGAATGGCGAAAAGGATTTTGTAACAATTCAATATACACCTGATGGAGAACGTCTTTTTATAAAAACATATGGCTCACCAAATGGTGAGGATCAAGCGTCTTCGGTTATAACTTCAAATGACGACATCATTGTTTCGGGAACATCACTTGTCAACGGAGTAAAACAAGCCTCTGTTGTGAAATATTCTACGGTGAAAAGACCGTTTGATGTGGTCATTGATGCGCAAGGTCAAAGACATGTTGCAGACGAGGTAATCGTAAAGTTTAGACAATCAGCGCTTCTCACACCTGCATTTCAAAACAAAGACTTTGTAGCGGGAAACCTCTCAAAATTTATGACACAAAGCGCCGTTGATGACTTATCGGCAGCTTTAGGCTTTGATTGTAAAACCCTGAATGCCTCTAAAGTTTGTAAGCGTCTAACGCCTGATATCACCTATTCCATTACGCGATTGGGTGAGACAATCCCAATCCCTGATTTTTGGACAACGCTTTTAGTGAATATTGACAATATATCGGATACACAGATTACAACACTTAATAACCTACCGGATATTATCCAATATGCAGAAAAGAATTTTGTTGGAGAGTTAGCCAGTGTCCCGAATGATGGTCTTTATACAGACGAGCAAACGGGTCTATTTGATCCCGAATTCGGCATTAATATGGAATCTGCTTGGGATATTGAAACAGGAAGCCCTGCTATTAAGGTTGGTGTGTATGACAGTGGTATTAATTGGGATCATAGAGACTTTGGCTACAGTTCGCCGGAGGGAAGCAAAGTTATAGGGGGGTGGAATTTTGTCCAAGACAATAATATTTTTGAGGAGTTTCATCATGATGGTGATGGTCACGGTACGGCTTGTGCGGGCATCATAGGCGCATTAAGAAATAATGACGAGGGTGTAGCTGGAATTGCAGGTGGTGATATGGAAGAGGGCAATACAGGATCACAGCTTTTTTCAATGAAAGTTTCTCAAAATAGTAACTTTCTTGATATGGCAACGGTTGGGTTTGCTGTTATCGAGGGTGCTATATGGAACCCAGATGTTGGTTATGGATTGCATATTCAAAATCATAGTTGGACAACGAATTATTATTCAATATTTCTTAAAAATAGTGTACGGCATGCCTTTAAAAATGAATGTAATATTGTGGCGGCTAGTGGTAATTCACCATCACCATCTTGTCCAAATATTGTCTGCTTTGGCTATCCAGCCACTTATCATGGGGTTTATGAGGACTATGTGATTAAGGTTGGTGCTTCCGATACTATTGGGGTACAAGCCAATTTCTCTGTTATTGGTTTTGGCTTAGATGTAATCGCTCTGGGCTTAAGACAGATATATGCAACAACAGGAATTAATTCCCCTGTTGATTACGGTTTTAGCGGAGATGGTACTTCTTTTGCTACGCCGCATGTAGCTGGTGTCACGGCCTTAATGATGAGTCAGCATAGAGAAGAAAATGGTTATCAGAACGGCCTTGCACCGGAGGATATCAATTATTTCTATCAGAATTTTTCTACAGATATAGGGGGAATTGGTTATGATAATGAAACTGGCTGGGGCAGAGTAGATGCAGGAGAGGCGATGGCGGCTCTTTCCCTGCCTGATTATGAAGTAATCCATTCAGGAGAGCCTATTACAACAGTGACTGATACCTCTCTTTTACAAGTCATCTATTTGTCTGATTACCTTCCTGTAGAGGGAGTTGATGACTATTTGGACTTGGGAGTTTACTTTGGACAATTAGCTAACATTGAACAACAATATACCGTACAGCTTGAAGAGGGACAAGTTTTACTGGATTATTGGGAAAGATTAAGCGGATGTAATGGCTTAAACCCTACAGACTTTGTTAAACGTGATAATTGGTTTGAAATTACGGATGTACAAGTTGATGCCAATAATTTAGTGACAGTTACAACGCATTCTCATGCTTGGTATGTTTATGCTGAGGCGGGGGTTCTTATAGATGCTTGGTTGCCTGTTTTGCCAGAGAATGTGCGATGTCCGTTTTCATTATATGTACAGAATAATGTGACGATAGGCATAGAAGAGGAAAAAGATAATGAGCCGACCTTTACACTTTTCCCAAACCCGGCTAATGAAACTGTAGAGCTATATTATTCTGCAATGTCTGATAATAATATGAATTGTTCAATCACCGATATATCTGGCAGGCTTGTTCAAGAAAATAGGTGTAAATTCGATACGTATCAATATAGCAGATTTAGCAAAAGGTACATATTTGATTACGCTTAATAATGGTGAGCAAAGCGTGTCCAAAAAACTTGTAAAGCATTAAAATGATCGCACGAAAAATAGCTCTTGCATTTTATATAGCTGTCATAGGTGCAGGGCAAAAGCATTTAAAAAACAGCTGTACTCATTAATAAATTTCTATAGTCTGTGTCAAAAGCCGCTTTCATTCTCTTGTTTTTCAAGCTAATTTTAGCTGAGCTTTCTTTTTTTAAAACTGTTAATACAATTTTTAATAGGATATTAAAGTTTTCCACTTGATACCCTATTCTTTTTTTAGAAAAGTCTTCTTGAAATGTCACATCGAGGCTCCAATGTAAATTATTTTCAACTGACCAATGTTTTCGAACCCCATTGTTAATTGCTCTTGCAGATGACAAATCACTAATGAAAAACCGTTCATCTGTTGTCATTATTCCGGTTGCTTTTTGAGTAACTTCTGATGTTATCTTCACTACCGAAATTAAATTTTCCCATTTATTAGGGTTTTCTATGTGTTTCAAGTTAGTAAAAACTTCACAAGTTCTTTTTTCTATTCTTCCGTGTCCGAAATCATCTTCAACATCAACACTATCAGGATTTGTCAATACAACTGTATCTTGAATATTACTAGCCAAAGCAGGTTGATTTCCTTTAACTGCAATAATATAATTGGCTTCACTTTTCACAATTTGACTTAC
This sequence comes from Flavobacteriales bacterium, assembly GCA_965224545.1. Taxonomy (GTDB): domain Bacteria; phylum Bacteroidota; class Bacteroidia; order Flavobacteriales_D; family Sanyastnellaceae; genus ASP10-05a. The sequence continues at coordinate 1,930,868 of CBDCZM010000002.1, forward strand.
AATCTTTGTTTGACACCCCATTGCATCAATGGTAATTGTATTACCCTTTATATCTAACAATTCTAATAATGCAGGTATTGCAGTAATTTCATTGCTTTTTTCATTCACTTTCAATTGACCCAGACACAGTTGATTCTCTGATGCAAAGGCAGAAACAATATGAGGGGTTGTTATTCCGTCAAACTTACCGCCCCTCACTGTTTTACCATCAAGAGCTATAACTTCTCCTTTTGTTTTCACACACAAATGATTAATCCAAGAGATAAAACAATCATTGAAATTCTCAGAATCAAGAGCTGAAAAGACTCTTCGCATAGTATCTATCGATGGAATACCAGCATCAAAGTTTCCATACTGCTTAAGCCAGTAATATTGACTTTTACCAAAAATGTGTATGGTCTCCCATTTATCACAGCCACACATTATCCCTGTTATAACCAATAGCAATATGTCGCTCAAAGAATGGTGGTAATTTCCCGCATCTATTCGCCTTGGGTCTTTTAGAGCAGAGAAAAAACAGGAAAGTGAATTTGTATTAGAAAACGTGGTTTTTCTATCCATCTTTTTCGAATGAAAAAAACGCTTTTCAAAAATACTACTGATTGAAAATTAAAAAAATAAGAACAAAATAAAGTTAATAGACATTATTATAACTGAATTACTATAGCTTTCTTTTCGTTGGACTCAAAAAGTCAAAGCATTGGTTTTAGACATATAAACTAACTTTTTGCATTGTCAAAAAAGAATAATTTGACCTATACTAAATGAGTCGTAATAATGTCTAATGGTTTAAATGCTTTTGCCCTGGTCATAGGTGTGTCCTGCTCAAAAGATAATGAGGAGGATTGTTGTCCTTGCCCAGAATTACCAACCGCACCGGGTAATATATTCATCACAACCTATGCAGAGATTGGTGAGCAATTTACAATGCCAGCCTACAATCCAAACAATGATGATGAATTTGTCTATGCTTATAGAAACAATATAGCAGATGAATATAATTTTAGAGTTCATAATAAGCGCACGGGAGAAACGAGAGTGATCCTTGAAAATGTAAGCGCCGTAGGACAAATTAAATGGAGCAGACAAGACTGAATTTCTAACAGTTCAAGTCAAGGGTTTATCATGTTCAAAAGCGATGGTGATAGCCTAACAGAAATTAGCGATGAGGGCTTTAATTTTTATCAGGCATGGAATGCACAAGGGGATTCCATTTATTGGCAATCGTCAGAAAATGCGGGGGTCCCTTATTTCCTGCTCAAACGTGGTTTGTATGATAACACTGTAGATACGATTGCTGAGGGTTATACGAGATACACAGATATCTCACCTGAGAATGTTATGATTAGCCAAGTATTTTCTAATTCTAGTCCTTATATATCTTCTGCCCCATTATCAGATATAGAGTTTAATGAAGAATTTGCGTTGCAGACTAGCAATCTTGGCGGTTTGGTTTGGAATCCTGACGGGTGGCACATTTATTTTACACTTCGTCATGCGGGATTAGCCAAATATAATATTCAGACGGCCGCATTTGAGATTTTGAAAGAAAGCTGTTCTGGTAGACGCTACGAAGCGGTCACTTGTTCTGCGGATGGCACAAAGTTGCTCGCTCAACAAGTCAATAGCTGTTATGGCTCTAGGGATGATGGAAGTACAAATTACTCTCAAATAGTAGAACAATCCAGCATCGTAGAAATTGATCTTTGTACCCTCGAAGAATGCGTGATTTTGGAATAATAAAACATGAAGAATGTAAAAAGGGGATATTATCACTTTGTCTAAACGTTCTATTCACTCCTTAGAAAGTACATTCAAAAAAGTTTCCTGCGGCTGCGAAATCCTTTGGAGTAGGGAGTACACGTAAAAATCATAAAACTTTGTTAAAAACACTGATTCTGTGCCCGTAAAAGAAAAAGGCTCCCAGAAAATCTCTGAAAGCCTTGTTATCTCTAGTAGCGAGGGCAGGACTCGAACCTACGACCTTCGGGTTATGAGCCTTGTTTTGTGTGAGGTGTGTAGGGTTTAAACAATCATATAATCAGCTTGATAGTGTTGTTTGGTGTTTGCGATGGCTCGTCTTAAACCGCCTCAAATCGTAAAATGTTTTACCTATGTTTTACCTATTGTTTTATTGATTTTGTATTTTTGGATGGAAATATTTTCATCTGATTATGGCAGGATTAAAGATAGTACGAGTTTCTAAAAACCAAAAAAAAGACGGGACGGCTCCACTTGCGCTGCGCATAACAATTGATCGCAAAGCAAAGTATCAATATCTTGGCCAATATATTCTTGAAAAAGATTGGGACGCCGTTAAAGAGGTGTCCAAAAAATCTCATCCCAATTCTACGCGCTTGAATAGTTTCCTGCTCAAGAAGAAAACTGAAGCCAATGATTTTGTTCTTCAAGATGAAATAGAGGCAAAGGCATTGTCTTCTGCCCAAATAAAAAAGAAAGTTCAGAGAAAAAATAAGGGCACATCATTCTATGATTTAGCGCAAGAACGCATTCAACAAAAATATGACAGTGGTGTGTTTTCTGTCTCCAGAGCTGAACAATCCATTCTAAACAATATCAAGAAATTTCACAAAAAAGAGACACTGAGCTTTCAAGAAATCACAATAGGTTTCCTGAATAAATTTAAAGTCTATTGTAAATCCCAACTAGGGCAGAGTACACGAACCATTACAAACCAGCTCATTTTTATTCGTACCCTTTTTAATATTGCAATGAAGAACGGGCTTGTTGACATCAAGCATTATCCATTTGCTGGAGAGAAGGAAAAAATACGCCTTACTTCAGGAAATAAAATTGGTCTTACGAGTGAAGAAATTGAAAGGGTAGAAGTCCTTAGATTAGAAAAGGGCTCCAGTGCCTGGCATTCAAAAAACATCTGGCTTTTTGCCTATTATTTTGCAGGCATGAGGATTTCCGATGTCCTAGCAATAAGATGGGGCAACATCGTTGATGGTCGTCTTTTCTATGTGATGGAAAAGAACGAAAAACCGCTGAGCCTTCAAATTCCAGAACAAGCAGCAGAAATTATTAATCTTTATAAGGATAGGAAGACTAAAAAAACAGATTACATTTTTCCGTTTTTGAAAAAGGCCGATCAAAAAAATCATGAAGATGTATTTATAAAAATCAGAAATGCCTCCAGACTAATCAATAAATATCTCAAACGTATAGCGACTCAGTGCGAGATTGATAAAACCCTTTCAAATCACATTGCCCGGCACTCCTTTGGAAATATTGCTGGTGATGCTATAAATCCACTTATGCTGCAAAAACTCTACCGTCATAGCGATCTAAAAACCACGATCAACTATCAAGCAAATTTCATTCACAAAGAAGCTGATGACGCACTCGCCGCCGTTCTCAATTCAGGTAAGCAGAAAGGAAGTTAGTCTCCACTAAGAAAGATCTTCATTTTTTCAAGCAATTTACGTTGTCTCAGGCCATAGTAGCCTATTCTCTCATGTTCTTCAAAAGCCCAATTTTCATCATAAACAAGCTGAGATTCAACTTTCTGAACCTCTTTGTAGTCATAGTCAAACTGTTTCATATTGATGTTTAACAGCTTAATGAATTTCTGAAGAAATTCCTGATTATTTCTAAAGGTAATGGCTTTATTGTCAATGAGGATACGGTAACTCCTTTCTTCAGTCTCCAAATCTTCCATGAAGTAGATATTTTGAAAATTTAAGCCACTATTTTCAAACTGCACTTTGAATTTAAGACCAGTAATCTGGCTTAGTATTTCATAGACACCATTTTCAGTCTCACTCATAGCCCCTTAAAGAATTCTTCTAATGTGAGATTGTGTATTTGGATTATTCTTACGAGGCTACTGAGTTTGAAATCATTTTTACCGTTTTCTAATTTCCAAAGCTGTTTTCTTTCAATGCTGTGTTCATCAGCCCATGCAACATAGCTCTTGTAACCAGCAGTTATCCTTAACTCTTTAAGACGTTTCCCGATTTTTATTTGAATATCTATTTGGCTCTCCAACATAACGAAGCAATCAAATCAAAATCAGTAAAAAAACATGGGTCTTTGAAGACCCATTTTGAAAATAATGTTTTATGTTTGGGTTTTCAAAGACCCAAACCCTGAGTGAAACTGTTTATAACATGGAAAACAAGAATATTTCATCACTGAATCTACTATGCCTGGTATCAGGCATGGTAATAATCCCATCTGCTGTTTCCGTGCAGAACTCAATGTCCAATATCAACCAAAAAGCGTTCAATTTTGGTGTTGGAGCTTCAAGTTGGGGTGTACCTGTTTTTGCAGAATTTGAACTGCCACTCAACATGGATGATAATATTTCACTTGCACTTGGTGCGTCTTATAAATCACGCAAAGAGAGCTACAACAATTATTATTTCACCTATGATGTTACGTGGAAGCATACCATCACCGGATTTCATATTAGCGGGCGGTATTATCTGGATGAGTGGTTTTCTGATATCATGCCCGATCAATTTGATGCCTTTGGAGGGCTGAATTTGAGTTACTATTCATGGCGTACAAAGCTGATTGATACTGCGACTGGATTTAATGAAAATTACAACGGCACGGGCAATGGCGGCATTCGCATAACAGCTCAGGCCGGAGGACGTTATCACTTTAAAGAGGATGGGAAATGGTCTTTGTTCGTGCTGTTTAACGGCACGTCTTTATTATCCTCGGCCAATATCGGGTTAAGCTGTCAATTATAATTTTTCAAAATCAATCATAAAATTTTAAATACCATGAAAACACAAACTAATTTAATTGTGCTTGTGTGTGCTTTGTTCTGCGCATCACAGGCTTCTGCTGGAATTTGGCGAGTAAATAATAATCCTGCTCTTGTACAAGGCAGCGGTGGCAACATCTGCGATCACTGTTTTACTGATCTTGCTTTTGCGCTTTCTTCGGTTGAGGATGGTGACACTCTTTATCTTGAGCCAAGCCCTGTAAGCTATGGTGATATTAATATTACATCACCTGTTCACATTATCGGACCGGGATATTTCTTGACCGAGAACCCAATGTTACAGGCAAACCCTGAAACTGCAAAAACGGGGAATGTCTATATCAATGCAGGGGCGGAAGGCACGAAAATAGAAGGTGTTGAAATAGGACAAACAAGTAATCAGGAACTTTACATTGGATCATCAAGTTCTGTTTCAGATATAATCATTGAAAACTGTTATATCTATAACGACATTAATCTTGGAAATAATAACGATCCTACACTCTCCGATATCGTTATTTCTAAAAACTTTTTCCTCTATGGTGGTATTTCAACTTCGTCAAATAATCAAGGTGTATGGAATAATGTTGTGATTAGAAATAACATCATTGGTAGAATAATCATTTATAATAACTCAGCACAAATTTTTAATAATGTCATTCGCGGTTCATTGACGGTTGAATACTTGACAGAAGTTTATAACAATATTTTTCCAGATTCATCTACATCAATAACTCAAAATGAAAATAGCTGTAGCAATATTCATCACAATGTATTTTCGACTTCTCAACCGTCATGGCTGGATGATTGTGACAATTTCTGGAACTCCCCTCTAAACATCATTTTCCCTGCCTCTGGAACAAGTGAAGCGTTAAATGTGCCGCTTACTTCGTGCAACTCATGTTTTTCAGGGCTTGATATTGGCGGTGAAAATCCGGGAGAGATGGGCGTGTTTGGTGGGGTCGATCCATACCAAATATCAGGCATTCCAGGCGTTCCTGCGATCTATGAAATATTGGTGACACCAATCATCAATCCAGAGGGTGAGGTTACAATTACATTAAGCACACGATCAAATAACTAGCATCATGAAAGCAATATTATTCTTTTTTACATGCGTCATGAGTATTGTGACGCATGCACAAAATATTGAACAAATCGAATATTGGATCAATGAAGATCCGGGATTTGGAGAGGCCATACAGATTACCAATTTCACCCCTGATTTGAATTTAGTGGATGCGATTGAAACGATAATGCTTAATCCTGAGATTACAATTGGAACTCACATATTAGGCATCCGGTCAAAAAATACATGTGGAAAATGGAGCCATACCAATATCAAAACAATTGAAGTTGTGCCCCCTCCATCCACTCCTGATATTGTGGCATTGGAATATTTCTGGATTACAAATAGTGGTACTCAAGGCGATGACGGCTTTGAAATGGAAACAATCATTTTTCCGGTAACATCTGCGCCAGAGATCGTGAGTTGGAGTTTCACAGTTTCAGCACCCGAAATATCAGGCAATCACACTTTTCTTGTTCGCAGCATTGATGAGAATGGACGTTTCTCTCATACCAACTGGAAATCTACGGAGGTACAACCACTATCTGGAAATGTATTTATGAATGATCCTGTCTATGCTTGTAACTCTTACGAGCTTCAAAATGGCATGATCATTTATAATGATACAACGCTCACAGATTACCAATCAAACGGCTCAACAATTGATGAATATTTAACTGAAATCAACATCATCAATATTGATGCAGCAACAACCGAAACAGGCGATATGCTCTTTGCTCTACAAGATAATGCAGCATATCAATGGATTAATTGTGATACGCTAAATCTAATCACTGGCGCTACAAATCAAAGCTTTACGCCAGAAACAACAGGTGATTATCAAGTTGAAATTACAGTTACAGCCGATGATGGAACCAGTTGTTCAACATTGAGTGAATGCTCAAATGTTATCATTAACTCAATTGATGATATTGGTCGTGAAATAAGTCTTAGCATTTATCCCAATCCCGCTACAGATCATTTCACCTATAACACTAATGCAGGCTTTTCCAGATTGAAAATTTATGACAGCCTCGGACGTATAGTTCATGATCAAATTCTCACAAACCGAGAAGACCAAATCAAGACCGCTAACTGGACAAGCGGGATGTACACACTTCGCTTTATCGGTACAAACCAAATTCATTCATTAAGAATATTGGTGGAATGATCAAGTTGTGTACTCCTTGGTAATCTCAATTATACGGGCGTGTTCTTACTTGGGAAGATCCGTTATAAATATTGATCTCTAAACCGTTTTATGATCTATTACTCCTCTGCATGGCAAAATCCATGCAGAGGGACTGACAGCCCTATCTTCCTATCGTAGTGGCCTAACGGATGTTGGTGCACTGGTGTTTTCTTATTTTCTATCCGGTTTAGGCCGGACGAAACGGAAATGTCCAGAGCCTAGCTTAAATACCGTTTTCCCCTTTCTACGATTGGGGGCTTGTCAGCGTCCGGCTATTATTGCCGTTTCCCTTTATTTATAATTTGAATTTTCGCATGGTGTGTAAATATCGCCATGAGAAATAGGGCGTGCCTCCTTCCCGATTTTCCCTCACACATAAAAAGGGAATGGGGGTACGTCTGCTTATTCAATCAATAGGGTTCCTCGAGGCTCTGCCTTTACAAAATATAAACGGGAATTTTAACACGTACTTTACCGAAGGCTTATCAGAAAACTAAATGCAGCATAACATTTAAATCTGTGTCAGAGTTTATGTACTAAGTCCACTGGTACGTTATGATGGAGAATGATACCTTTTGAGTTTGTGTGCTAATTATCAATTTTCACCAATAAAAATTGATACGAGCTCAGTCGTGAATACATGCAAACAAGTGCTGTATTTTCGTCAACTTGAAAAGACGAGTTTGGCACCATACCACAACCATATTTGGACAACCCTTCGTATACATTTTTTTCAATATTTCCTTGATCGTCGACTGAAACTTGTGCTATTCTGCCTCTCACTCCAAAATGGGTCTGATTAAAACAGGATACTCTTTCGGTAGGAGAATCTTTGGAATTCTTTTTAGATTCAGTAAAGAAAAAATGGAGTTTATTTCCAGAGATACATGAAAGGTAAGAAAGCGTAACAGGTATGTGAGCAATAGATGAACCATCAGAATAACGGGATAGACTGGATTGACATTTTTGAATGAGAGAACACCAAATTATTTGATTTTCATTATTTAAGCAGATTACAAATAAGTCCTTGCTTACAGCGCTACCATCACGACCTTCTTCAATAACAACAAATCGCGTATTATTTTTTAGAGTAAAAATTTCTTTTATGATATATGCTCCTAGGCCGTAAGCAATCATATTCCTTGTTTTTCTAGAAGTTTTGTTTTTACCAGAAAAAACTCCATGAAGACCATCATCTTTAAGAAACCTTGATGTTTCAAATGTTCTTTTATTATTGCGAACATCCAATTTATAAGAATTGATACTTAAACCTCGTTCGCTTTCTATGGTGTGGCTTAAAGCATCAATCCATACATTACCCTTCTCACAATTAGATAACTTGATACTTTTATTATAAAATCCCTCTATATCAATATTGTGTTTATAGGTTTGTGCTCCATCTGCAGAAAAAATGGATGTTTTATAGTTGAGATCCCTTTCATCCTTTTTTACTTTTTCTAAATTAAATAGTTTTATAGCAAAGTGAAGTTCTCCAGAGTCTGTCAATAAGACATCCTTTATCTTAGACAGTTCACTTTCTCTATGTGTCCAGAATGCTCCTTTTAAAGAAACTTCGACCTCATTGTTAAATACCACATAATGTATGTTTGATAGTGCTTTCCTCGATTTATTTTCTTTGGCATATATAGCCATAAATTCACCGTTATTGGAGATTTCTATCCCAAACGGAGTAGTAATTATGAAATTAAACGAATGAAGCACTCTTAGGTCGTCATTGAGCATCATGGAGTTGAAATCGAGAGTTTGTGTGAAAAATTTATTGACATATGATGAATTACCGAAACATCTATATAGGATCATGATTTTTCCAGAAAACTCAATGACAAATTCGACTGTCAATTTCTGATCCTTGTACTTTGAATTCAGGTGAACCTCCTGAATGATTTTTAGATCTGAATCCAATTTGGATAGAGCCACTGTTTTCCCCGAGTTAATTTCTCCCTTTCGTTGAACTAACAGAAAGTTTCCTTGTCTTTCACAAATGACATCATCAAAAAACTTGAACCCAAGATGATTTTTTGTCCCTTTTTTTAGCACATGCGAAGACTCACTTTGTCCATGGCTGTGTAAGGTCATTATTATAATGGGTATTAAGAAAAAAAATCTCATAGTTTGATTGTTTTACTATTGCGAAATTAGACATTTTCCATTTCAGAAAACGAAGTTTCCATTTGTTTACAGGATCACATAACGGAACAAAAAGGGCTGCAATAATATATTCGTTTTGTCATATGCAAGCTCATAATGTCAATCTGTTTATGTGGTTAAACATGTCCTATCTGATCATAAGGCTTACATGTCGTATGATCTTTTCGGCCAGATCCTATGTAGCTGAAATTAAAAAAGGCAGTCAAATGATTTAAAAATCATTCAAACTGCCCTAATGTCATTCGGTTCCAATATTCGGACACAGATTTATGTGTTATGCTGCATTTAGTTTTCTGTAATATTCTAGTTCTTTCTTTTGAGCCTATTCTCTGCTTTCTTGATTGATTCTGCTATCCTCAGAATAATTGCACAATTCAGGAATTAATGTCATTAGGTACAATGGTTTTGGCTTGAATTTTCTCTGATCAAAAATCACAATTAAAGTATCTCTATTTAATACTCCTAGATTTGCATTCACTTTATAACATTTATTCAAAAATCCAATTTCCAAATCATTTACGAAGGTTTCTACTTTGCAGAAACCTTTCTGCGTAGAATTTCCAATAAAAACATATTCTAATTTATTGCTATTACTTAGCTCCATCTGAATGAAAATTCCATTTGAATCTTCATACCTATATTCATTATAATCAGTTGCATAAAACCCATTATCCATAAGTTTTTTTGATACCGATTCTCCGTATTCACCCAGAGAAATGTTATAAATAAAAGTGTTTGGCAACAGGCTATAAATAACTTGAAGTAATACTGCCAATGCCAATAAAATAAATAGAGACTTCTTCATCATTTTGATTTAGTATTATTTTTTTTATGATAAATCTTATTTGCTCCTTCAGAAATTTTCTTTTTCCATAGACTATACATTGAACCTCCTGAATCAAACTCTTCCAGCGAATATGGAGTATCCGTGAAGAAACCACCTTCACTAACATAGGAAGATATGTTTTTACCATATTTATACCTTGTAGAGTAATATTTACTTTCTGGGGAATATAGGTGAAATCGTAGATAATTTTCAAATCCGACAGCTTGACCTTCCGCCGCTGCAACCCCTCCTTCCATTTTCCCAACAAATAACCCCACAAATGTTTCTCCCCCTAAAATAGATGCTTGCCAGAAATGAAAAAGTTCATGCCCCAAAGAAGAAGCATCACCGAAGTAAACACCATCATAATAAAATTCCTCATCTTCAAATGAAACTAAAGGCAGTTTTATCTGAGTTAATGTCGCGTTGTCAATCATTCTAGCCGCTTCTTCATACTTCCCTTCATTGATTAATTTCCTGAATTTATCGTCACCATCACCTGATAATGACCAACTTGATTCACCTACTGCGCGTGATCTTTTATCTGTAAAAACATTTTTTCCGTATTTCACTTCATTTCTTCCTTCTTCATAATAAACGGACTTAATGTCAACATTATGATCATAATCTGCTACTAGATCATTAATAATTTTCTCACCTTGTTCTGTTTGATATATCTGATTAAGGTTATTAATAACTCTTGCAGTAAACTCATCATCTGAAGGAACCTCCATCATAGGAGTATAGCGCATTGAGTTAGTCCTCCCGTCTTTACCAGTATAATAAATGAATATTTCCTTACCATCAGGATCAATTAAAAAAATTGGAGAATTTGCGACAAAATTATATGGGGTTAGAGATGGATATTTTTTCTCTAACGGATCTCTTGAAAGCCACCTACCTACCCTAGAGTCATAAATCCTAGCTCCATAATCATAAGAATTTCCGCTTCCCTTAATCTCATCATCTTTCTCCATGCCGTTAAATCCAAAGGTAGAGGAACTACAGCGTTTTTTTTCTGAAGTACCACTTTTTCCTAGACCCTTTTCCAAAAAAAGATGATTTTTTTCTAAGGCACTATCCTGATCGTAATATGATAATTTAAGGCATCCCACTGGGGCTAAAGATACAGATATAAAACTCTAACGGTATTGCTAATCAAAAAGTTTTGCTGGTCAAAAGAAAAATAAATGTTTGTTGTGGGAAGGAAGGGTAGCTCTTGGGATAACAAGCCATCCAGCTCTGCGGATGGTGTTTATTCTATGTGCTATGTGCGGTGAGTAGATCTTACTTCACCTTGTTTGGTGAAGTGTGATTGGCTCACTGGCTGTACGCTCTGTTTCAACTTATACCAAAATTCACGTTAAGGGCAGGGATCAAAAAAAACCCTCAGTGAGTACCGAGGGTTTCAAGTTAAAGCGGATGTTTTGTTAGAAGATAAAGGCCAAGATGTCTTTTTCTATTTCTTCTTTTTTCTTATCCAGAGTGGATTTTAAACCATCTACAACAATTTTTATGAGTTCTGTGTTGCTTGTCTTAAATTCTTGGTCATTTCCATCTACCAATGTAAATGATACTGAATGCCCTTGATTGTAAACAAACTTATTCAAGTTCCCTAAAGCTCCAACCAGACGTTCTCTCTGATTGGTTAATCCCTTTAGTTTTTCAAAATGTTCGATCTTATCCTGCAAGGTTTTTGCTTCTGGATTGATCTTGGTTTTAGAACCGTTTTTTGTTGGTTTAATCGGAGATTTTTCTACTCCGTTTGTTGATTGTACTGCTGCTCCAGCCATGATTAAAAATTTATGTTGTTTAGTGGCTCACCTCTTTGGTGAACCGACAACACCACACCATCCACTGCGGGCTGGATGTGCAAGATTTCTGGCAGATGTTTTTTATACCTATGAAAAACAATGGTGCAGAAAAAAGATCTGTCAGAACCCTTTAGGGCTTGATCTTTCTTGGCTGGAAAGAGTGGATATTTTTGTGTTGTTCGGCTTCAGCTAAGGGGTGTGCTACGGTGCTACCTTAATCTCTTTATGGCTAGAACTTCTGTACAATTAATGAATGGAGTTAATCGGAAGGCTAATCTTCTAATTTCTTCTCAATCTCTATCTGGTGACGGCCGCGTTCAATTTCTTGTTGTAATTCTTCTTCTGTTGGTAGGTATGTTTTGTATTTGGAGGCAAAGAGCTGTTTGTTATCACTCAATAAACTGTACTTGGCCATCGTATTATTCTTGTCGGCACATAGGATCAAACCAATGGTAGGATTATCTCCTTCTAATTTCTTCACATCCTCAAAATACCGAACATACATATCCATCTGCCCTAGATCTTGATGGTTGAGTTTACCTATTTTAAGATCAATAAGCACAAAGCATTTCAGAATATAATTATAGAACACCAAATCAACATAGTAATGATCGTCTTCCATACTAATCCTGTGCTGACGATCGACAAAAGAGAAGCCTTTCCCTAGTTCCAGTAAGAAGTCTTGCAGCTTATTTATAAGCCCTTGTTCCAGATCTTTTTCATGAAAAGAGCCTTTTTCTCCTAGTTCTAAGAAATCCAGTAAATACGGATCTTTAATAACATCTTCTGGTCGTAATTCTATTTTATGTTCCTCAGCTTCAGCTATAACATCTGGTCGGCTTTTGACATTACTGGCTAGAACACGCTCATAATACATACTATTGATCTGCCGTTCCAAAGTTCTTGTACTCCAGTTATTTTCTGCGGCTTCATCCATGTAATACTTTCTTGCACCTTCTCTCTCAACCTTCAGAAGTAGCCTGTAATGTGTCCAACTCAATTGGTCACGCAGTGCGTGACCTTTCTTAAATGCACCATAAAATGAACGCATATATTTGAGATTTGTCACTGTAAACCCTTTACCTAATTCATTGGTTAATCGTTTAGACAACTCTTTTATTAAAGCGCTTCCATATTCAGCTCTTTGTTCTCCTTTCTGCTCATCTTCAACAATTAAACGTCCAATATCCCAATAAGCCTGAACCATAGCGAAGTTAGCGGCACGATAAACATTATTTCGTGCCTCTTCTAAGACTGTTTTTATCTCTTTATATAGGTTATCTGTATTGTGTTTCGGTAAGTTTTTTGCCATGTGTCAAAAGTACTATTCTATGGGTTAAAAGATTCTCCACGCAGTGCGTGGAGAATTCAAAACGGATGGAACTGATCTATATCTGCCTGTAAATCTTCTGTCTGATTCACCAAATAGGATTCTGTAGAAGATACATACCGATGTCCAGCCATATATTGCGTCTGACGGAGATTGTATTTCTTTAACCAATGAGTAATCACACTGGCTCTGATCTGCTTGAAATTGATAAATCCTTCATGCTGTCCTCTAAGATCACTGGTTAATCCTTTCCACACACTCAGTGTGTTTGGATTGGCTATTTTCCTCCCTGCAATCGGAGTAGGGAGGAACAACTGATGTGTGGACTGCTGTTGATAGCTTAATAATTCTGATCGGGTGGTGTACTGGTATTCCATCAGCTCTATGATCTGACTGGATTTTAGTTCTAAAGTGCGTTCGTTACTTCTTCTGCTGCCGCAGATATAGAGTTTTCCTTCTTTTAACCTGAGATCATCAAGAGATAACTTCCCCACCTCCGCAGTGGTTAGCCCTTGATTGACCATCAGGCTCAATATGGCTTTGTTTCTAGATTTACTGAGCTTGTAATTGCTGAACCAGTTGCGATTGCTACGCGGATCATCTTGTGCCGGCACAGCGTAATTTGTATAAATATTGTCCAGCTCTTGAAGTGATAAAATGTGATGCAGCTTGTGCCGTTTTGTGCCTCTGATTTTAAGATGTGTAATAGGGTTGTCTGCTCGATGGCCTTGTGTAATCTGCCACGAGAAAAACTGCTTAATCACATTCAACCGAATATTCCTGGTCTTATTCTCTAGCCCTTTCTTCTGCAAGTGGCTCATATAACCCAGCACTTCTTTAGCAGTGGCATTTTCCACCTCTGTATTGTCCTGATCCAGCCAACTGATAAAATCCAGTATGTAGCTCGTATAGTGAGTGATGGTAGATTTGGTCTTTCCATCACTTTGTAAGTAGCTCTTAAAACTCTGATCTTTCATTCTCTGGTATTAAATGGGTGTATATCTGCGTGCTTTCTAAGCTGCTGTGACCTAGAAAACGCTGTATATTCTGAAGAGGCATTCCTCTTTGTAACAGATGTGTAGCAATGGAATGTCTGAGGGTATGCAGCCCTATATTCTTCTGTTGTAACTGAAGATCTTCTGTCTGGAACTGCACTAATTTTAGTCGTGTATACAGACTGTCCCCTAGCATCGGTTTACCTGCATAGCTGATAAATAATCTGCCTTCTATTGGAGATTTGACCAGTAAAGACCTGTAATCATAAATCCACTCCTGAAGATATTTGGCTCCTGCCTCACTGAATGGCACAAGTCGTTCCTTGTTATTCTTCCCTTTCCTTACATGAAGGGTGCGCCTATCAAAATTCACATCACCTATATCTAAATGCACACCCTCGTTTCTCCGTAATCCGCAGCCATAAAAGACTGTCAACATTGCTTTATCTCTGGAGGATATGGCTTGTGATTTGGGTGTGTCAGAAACGGGCAGAGTGGCTGTATAGAGTTGTTTCACTTCGGATTCTGTAAGGACAGTAACATTGCCCTTATTGAGTTTAAGCTGTTTTAAAGCTACTGGCGGTACATTCTGATTGCCCTTGTAAACCAAAAATTCATGGAACTTTTCCAATGCCTGAATGTGTTTATTCAGGTAATTATTACTCAGTCCTCCGCCTCTACGTTTGTTTGGCCGTGAACTGATATAATTGAAATAGTCTCTGTAGTGCTGCTGTTTTAGCTGCTGTATATGGTGGCAGCCCTGTCTTTCCAGATAGTGAAAAAACTCTCGGATAATAGAGGGCATGTTATAGGCACTCATTTCAGAATGACCCAATATCTGTAGCCACTCCTTAAAAGCAAGCTCCAAATATTCATAGCTGCTACTGGTAAGGGGTAAATGTTTCATTGGAGGAAGGGGGTATTTAGATTGTAAAAAAATGGGTGTCGAGCCACTCGACTTTTGCTTCGGTATGTCTTTTTTGGGATTTACTGGGCTTTTGATTTAACTGACTGATTATCTTAATCAGGAAAAGCCCAAAAACCTACTGGGCTGTTACTGGGCTTTTGGGCGATTGTACCAGTGCTAAATTTTTTTCAGCTTCTCCAATGCTTCATCAAGCACAGTGTGAACACGGTTTTTAAGCTGTTCATACTCCTGATAGCTAATGATTTCATAGAGATGGGCTTTGCTGCCTTTCTTCTTTTGGGATTTCAAATAGCCAGACATTAGTAAATCCTGATGATACCTTTTAATAGTGGTGATTGGTTTTCTGAATATGCTGCTGATATGGGTATTGGTAAATTGCTTGTCTGTCTCTCCTATGAGGTACATTTTCAGCTTTTCAAAATGATTTCTGCAAGCTCCTGTGAGCTGGTCGGATTTGCGTAGCAATATATCTTTCATCATCACATTAGCTTCCTCGATATCCTCCAATGTGGTTTCTATATAAAGCTCTCCTGTTTCTTCATCTACCTTATGTTCTCTTTGGAACTGCTTATAAAAGGTAACCGCTTCAATGAACTGTAGGTAATGCGTGTTGTTTCTTCTGGGCTTGAACACTTCTTCAGGGATCTGTAAATCTTGTGCGTAAGGATTAACCACTTTTATAGGCACCAGTAACCGCTGCGCGTTCTGAAGTTGCTGCTGTGCCTGTGCTTCTAAGGCTGTATCTACCTTATTGGCACTTAACGCTCGTTGATAATCCATGATCTTTTTGTCTTGTTCTGGGGATTCGTCCAGATAAATCAGGAATGACCTGTTGGCGTTGTCTTCGTAGATAGCCTCTTGAGTAGTACACCCAGCAACGCAAACTGGTCCTTCCACCACAAGGGATACTGTTCTGGTTTCTCCTTTGGTGTTTTTGATGGCGATGGTCTTAATGATCTTCTTTTTAGACTGTAATTCTCTTAATGGATAGAGCACATGCAATGCACCGTCTAAATCTTCAATCAGTATGATTTTATGTTTTAATTCTCGTTGTCCGAAATAGTAAA
>CBDCZM010000003.1:0-672464 GCA_965224545.1 Flavobacteriales bacterium
GTTGGTGCTGTTACTGTCACTGCTGCTGTACAGTTTCCAGCATCTACACTCTGTGTTTGAGCGGCTGCACAACTAATCGTTGGATCTTCGTCATCCACGACCGTAATATCTGTAGAACATTGAGCGGTTAATCCACTATCATCAGTTACTGTCCAAGTGACTGTCGTTGTTCCTACTGGGTAGGTATCATCTGCTTCTAATACTCCAGTGTAATCATTTACTACTGAAACTACTGCACTATTATCTGAATAAACGGGAGTAGCTACATCTATAACTGCATCACAACTTCCGGCATCTACTGATACTGTCATTGCTGGTGGACATGTGATTACTGGTGGCTCTGCATCATTCACCTCTATAGTCATTGAACAAATTGCAGTATTTCCTGCTGCATCGGTTACTGTCCATACCACTGTTGTTATTCCGATAGGATAAGTATCACTTGCATCTGAAGTTCCATTGAAATCATTAGTTACTGAAGAACCTACACAATTATCTCCAAATGTTGGTGCTGGAACTGTTACAGCTGCTGTTGATGATCCTCCTGGAACATTCACAGTAATATCTGCTGGACAACTGATCGTTGGATCTTCATCATCAGTTACTGTTATATCTTGGGTACAGGTTGCTGTATTTCCTGCTGCATCGGTTACTGTCCAAGTTACTGTTGTTGTTCCTACTGGATAAGTATCATTGGCATTAGCTGTTCCATTAAAGTCATTGGTGATCGCACTTCCTGCACAGTTATCTCCGAAGGTTGGCGCTGTTACTGTGACTGCCGCTGTACAGTTTCCTGCATCTACACTTTGAGTTTGAGCTGCGGCACAACTGATCGTTGGATCTTCATCGTCGGTTACTGTAATGTCTTGAGTACATGTCGTGGTGTTTCCGGCCGCATCGGTTACTGTCCAAGTTACTGTTGTGGTTCCTACTGGATAAGTATCGTTGGCATTAGCTGTTCCATTAAAATCGTTGGTAATTGATGAACCTGCACAATTATCACCAAAGGTTGGTGCGGTTACTGTGACTGCTGCTGTACAATTTCCTGCATCTACACTTTGTGTTTGAGCAGCAGCACAACTGATCGTTGGATCTTCATCATCGGTTACTGTAATGTTTTGTGTACAGGTCGCGGTATTTCCTGCCGCATCGGTTACTGTCCATGTTACTGTTGTGGTTCCTACTGGATAAGTATCATTTGCACTGGCTGTTCCATTAAAGTCATTGGTGATCGCTGAGCCTGCACAGTTATCGCCGAACGTTGGAGCGGTTACTGTTACCGCCGCTGTACAGTTTCCTGCATCTACACTCTGTGTCTGAGCGGCAGCACAACTGATCGTTGGATCCTCATCATCGGTTACTGTAATGTCCTGAGTACAGGTCGCGGTATTTCCGGCTGCATCGGTTACAGTCCACGTTACAGTTGTTGTTCCTACTGGATAAGTATCGTCGGCATTCGCTGTTCCATTAAAATCATTGGTGATTGATGATCCTGCACAGTTATCGCCAAAGGTTGGAGCGGTTACTGTTACTGCTGCTGTACAGTTCCCAGCATCTACACTCTGAGTCTGAGCAGCTGCACAACTAATCGTTGGATCTTCATCATCTGTTACTGTAATGTCTTGTGTACAGGTCGCGGTATTTCCAGCAGCATCGGTTACTGTCCAAGTTACGGTCGTTGTTCCTACTGGATAAGTATCATTTGCATTAGCAGTACCATTAAAATCATTGGTCATGGCACTTCCTGCGCAGTTATCGCCGAAGGTTGGTGCTGTTACTGTTACTGCTGCTGTACAATTTCCGGCATCTACACTTTGTGTTTGAGCGGCTGCACAACTGATCGTTGGATCTTCATCGTCCGTTACTGTAATGTCTTGAGTACAGGTTGCTGTATTTCCTACCCCATCAGTTACCGTCCAAGTCACTGTTGTTGTTCCTACTGGGTAGGTATCATTTGCATTGGATGTGCCATTAAAGTCATTGGTGATGGCACTTCCCGCGCAGTTATCGCCGAAGGTTGGAGCAGTTACTGTTACTGCTGCTGTACAATTTCCTGCATCTACACTCTGTATTTGGGCAGCGGCACAACTGATCGTTGGATCTTCATCATCGCTTACTGTAATGTTTTGTGTACACGTCGCGGTATTTCCTACCCCATCGGTTACCGTCCAAGTCACTGTCGTTGTTCCTACTGGGTAGGTATCATCTGCACTGGCTGTGCCATTAAAGTCATTAGTGATCGCTGAGCCTGCACAGTTATCGCCAAACGTTGGGGCAGTTACTACTACTGCTGCTGTACAATTTCCTGCATCTACACTTTGTGTTTGAACTGCGGCACAACTGATTGTTGGATCTTCATCGTCTGTCACAGTTATATCCTGAGTACATGTCGCTGTATTTCCTACCCCATCAGTTACCGTCCAAGTTACTGTCGTGGTTCCTACTGGATAAGTATCATTTGCATTGGCTGTGCCATTAAAATCATTGGTGATCGCTGAACCTACACAGTTATCGCCGAACGTTGGAGCAGTGACTGTTACTGCTGCGGTACAATTTCCTGCATCTACACTTTGTGTTTGAGCGGCTGCACAACTGATCGTTGGATTTTCATCATCGCTTACTGTAATGTTTTGTGTACAGGTTGCTGTATTTCCTGCTGCATCGGTTACTGTCCAAGTCACTGTCGTTGTTCCTACTGGGTAGGTATCGTTTGCATTGGCCGTACCATTAAAGTCATTGGTAATCGCACTTCCAGTACAGTTATCGCCAAATGTTGGTACGATTACTGTCACTACTGCTGTACAGTTTCCGGCATCTACACTCTGTGTTTGAGCAGCGGCACAACTGATCGTTGGACCTTCATCATCGGTTACTGTAATGTCTTGTGTACACGTCGCTGTATTTCCAGCGGCATCGGTTACTGTCCAAGTTACGGTCGTTGTTCCTACTGGATAAGTATCATTTGCATTAGCAGTACCATTAAAATCATTGGTGATTACTGAACCTGCACAGTTATCGCCGAAGGTTGGTGCGGTTACTGTTACTGCTGCTGTACAATTTCCTGCATCTACACTTTGTGTTTGAGCGGCTGCACAACTGATCGTTGGATCTTCATCATCACTTACTGTAATGTCTTGTGTACACGTCGCTGTATTTCCAGCTGCATCGGTTACTGTCCAAGTTACGGTCGTTGTTCCTACTGGATACGTATCATCTGCACTGGCTGTACCATTAAAGTCATTTGTTATTGCACTTCCCGCGCAGTTATCGCCGAACGTTGGTGCAGTGACTGTTACTGCTGCTGTACAGTTTCCGGCATCTACACTTTGTGTTTGAGCGGCTGCACAGCTGATCGTTGGATCTTCATCGTCGGTTACTGTAATGTTTTGTGTACACGTTGCTGTATTTCCTACCCCATCGGTTACCGTCCAAGTCACTGTCGTTGTTCCTACTGGATAAGTATCATTCGCATTCGCTGTTCCATTAAAGTCATTTATGATCGCACTTCCTGCACAGTTATCGCCGAAGGTTGGTGCTGTGACTGTTACTGCTGCTGTACAATTTCCTGCATCTACACTTTGAGTCTGGGCAGCTACACAACTGATTGTTGGATCTTCATCGTCTGTTACTGTAATGTCTTGAGTACACGTCGCTGTATTTCCAGCGGCATCAGTTACAGTCCAAGTTACTGTTGTGGTTCCTACTGGATAAGTATCGTTTGCACTGGCTGTACCATTAAAGTCATTAGTGATGGATGAACCTGCACAGTTATCGCCGAACGTTGGAGCAGTCACTGTTACTGCCGCTGTACAGTTTCCTGCATCTACACTCTGTGTTTGGGCAGCGGCACAACTGATCGTTGGATCTTCATCGTCTGTTACTGTAATGTTTTGTGTACATGTCGCTGTATTTCCTACTGCGTCTGTTACTGTCCAAGTTACTGTCGTTGTTCCTAATGGATAAGTATCATTTGCATTGACTGTACCGTTAAAGTCGTTCGTGATTACTGAACCTGCACAATTATCTCCGAAGGTTGGAGCTGTTACTGTCACTGCTGCTGTACAATTTCCTGCATCTACACTCTGTGTTTGAGCGGCTGCACAACTGATTGTTGGATCTTCGTCATCCACGACTGTAATATCTGTAGAACATTGAGCGGTTAATCCACTATCATCAGTTACTGTCCAAGTGACTGTTGTGGTTCCTACTGGATAAGTACCATCTGCTTCCAATACTCCTGTGTAATCATTTACTACTGAAACTACTGCACTATTATCTGAATAAACGGGAGTAGCTACATCTATAACTGCATCACAACTTCCTGCATCTACTGATACTGTCATTGCTGGTGGACATGTGATTACTGGTGGCTCTGCATCATTCACTTCTATAGTCATTGAACAAGTAGCAGTATTTCCAACTGCATCGGTTACTGTCCATACCACTGTTGTTATTCCAATAGGATAAGTATCACTTGCATCTGAAGTTCCATTGAAATCATTTGTTACTGAAGAACCTACACAATTATCTCCAAATACTGGAGCTGGAACTGTTACTGCCGCTGTTGATGATCCTCCTGGAACATTCACAGTAATATCTGCTGGACAAGCGATCGTTGGATCTTCGTCGTCTGTTACTGTAATATCTTGAGTACAGGTTGCGGTATTTCCTGCTGCATCGGTTACTGTCCAAGTTACCGTTGTGGTTCCTACTGGGTACGTATCATTTGCATTCGCGGTACCATTAAAGTCATTGGTGATTGCACTTCCCGCGCAGTTATCGCCGAAGGTTGGAGCTGTTACTGTTACTGCTGCTGTACAATTTCCTGCATCTACACTCTGAGTTTGAGCAGCGGCACAACTAATTGTTGGATCCTCATCATCGCTTACTGTAATGTTTTGTGTACATGTCGCGGTATTTCCTACTGCGTCTGTTACTGTCCAAGTTACTGTCGTTGTTCCTACTGGGTAGGTATCATTGGCATTGGCTGTGCCATTAAAGTCATTGGTAATTGATGAACCTGCACAGTTATCACCGAACGTTGGAGCAGTTACTGTTACTGCCGCTGTGCAGTTTCCAGCGTCTACACTTTGAGTTTGAGCGGCTGCACAACTGATCGTTGGATCTTCATCATCGGTTACTGTAATGTTTTGTGTACAAGTCGCTGTATTTCCTACTGCGTCTGTTACTGTCCAAGTTACTGTGGTCGTTCCTACTGGGTAGGTATCGTTGGCATTCGTTGTGCCATTAAAGTCATTGGTCATGGCACTTCCCGCGCAGTTATCGCCAAATGTTGGTGCTGTTACTGTTACTGCTGCTGTACAGTTTCCTGCATCTACACTTTGAGTTTGAGCAGCAGCACAACTAATTATTGGATCCTCATCGTCTGTTACTGTTATATCCTGAGTACAAGTGGCTGTATTTCCAGCCGCATCGGTTACCGTCCAAGTTACTGTTGTTGTTCCTACTGGGTAGGTATCGTTGGCATTCGCTGTACCATTAAAGTCATTGGTGATTGATGAGCCTGCACAGTTATCGCCAAACGTTGGAGCAGTTACCGTGACTGCGGCTGTACAGTTTCCGGCATCTACACTCTGTGTTTGAGCAGCTGCACAACTGATCGTTGGATCCTCATCATCGCTTACTGTAATGTTTTGTGTACACGTCGCTGTATTTCCTACCCCATCAGTTACCGTCCAAGTTACTGTGGTGGTTCCTACTGGGTAGGTATCATTTGCATTGGCTGTGCCATTAAAGTCATTAGTGATCGCACTTCCCGCACAGTTATCGCCAAATGTTGGAGCAGTTACCGTGACTGCGGCTGTACAGTTTCCGGCATCTACACTCTGTGTTTGAGCGGCAGCACAACTGATCGTTGGATCTTCATCATCGGTTACCGTAATGTTTTGTGTACACGTTGCGGTATTTCCTGCGGCATCGGTTACTGTCCAAGTGACTGTGGTTGTCCCTACTGGGTAGGTGTCGTTTGCATTGGCCGTACCATTAAAGTCATTTGTGATCGCTGAACCGGCACAGTTATCTCCAAAGGTTGGTGCTGTTACTGTTACTGCTGCTGTACAGTTCCCGGCATCTACACTCTGTGTTTGAGCTGCGGCACAACTGATCGTTGGATCTTCATCGTCGGTTACTGTAATCTCTTGTGTACAGGTCGATGTATTTCCTACTGCGTCTGTTACAGTCCAAGTTACTGTCGTTGTTCCTACTGGGTAGGTATCATTGGCATTCGCTGTGCCATTAAAGTCATTAGTGATCGCTGAACCTGCACAATTATCGCCGAAGGTTGGAGCGGTTACTGTTACTGCCGCTGTACAGTTTCCAGCGTCTACACTCTGTGTTTGAGCGGCGGCACAACTAATCGTTGGATCTTCATCATCGCTTACTGTAATGTTTTGTGTACACGTTGCTGTATTTCCTACCCCATCAGTTACCGTCCAAGTCACTGTGGTCGTTCCTACTGGGTAGGTATCATTTGCACTGGCTGTACCATTAAAGTCATTAGTGATCGCACTTCCCGCACAGTTATCGCCGAACGTTGGTGCAGTTACTGTCACTGCTGCTGTACAGTTTCCTGCATCTACACTTTGAGTTTGAGCTGCGGCACAACTGATCGTTGGATCCTCATCATCGGTTACTGTAATGTTTTGTGTACACGTTGCGGTATTTCCTACCCCATCAGTTACCGTCCAAGTCACTGTGGTCGTTCCTACTGGGTAGGTATCATTTGCATTGGCTGTGCCATTAAAGTCATTAGTGATGGATGAACCTGCACAGTTATCTCCGAAGGTTGGGGCTGTTACTGTTACTGCTGCTGTACAGTTCCCTGCATCTACACTCTGAATTTGAGCGGCTGCACAACTGATTGTTGGATCTTCATCATCGGTTACTGTTATATCTTGAGTACACGTCGCTGTATTTCCTACCCCATCGGTTACTGTCCAAGTTACTGTTGTGGTTCCTACTGGGTAGGTATCATTTGCATTGACTGTGCCATTAAAGTCATTGGTGATCGATGAACCGGCACAGTTATCGCCGAAGGTTGGTGCTGTTACTGTTACTGCGGCTGTACAATTTCCGGCATCTACACTTTGGGTTTGAGCAGCTGCACAACTGATCGTTGGATCTTCATCATCGGTTACTGTAATGTTTTGTGTACATGTCGCGGTATTTCCTACTGCGTCGGTTACTGTCCAAGTCACTGTGGTCGTTCCTACTGGGTAGGTATCGTTGGCATTCGCTGTACCATTAAAGTCATTGGTGATTGATGAGCCTGCACAGTTATCGCCGAACGTTGGTGTTGTTACTGTTACTGCGGCTGTACAGTTTCCGGCATCTACAGTTTGGGTTTGAGCTGCGGCACAACTGATTGTTGGATCTTCATCATCAGTCACTGTTATATCTTGAGTACACGTCGCTGTGTTTCCTACTGCGTCGGTTACTGTCCAAGTCACTGTGGTCGTTCCTACTGGGTAGGTATCGTTGGCATTCGCTGTACCATTAAAGTCATTGGTGATTGATGAGCCTGCACAGTTATCGCCGAACGTTGGTGTTGTTACTGTTACTGCGGCTGTACAGTTTCCGGCATCTACAGTTTGGGTTTGAGCTGCGGCACAACTGATTGTTGGATCTTCATCATCAGTCACTGTTATATCTTGAGTACACGTCGCTGTGTTTCCTACTGCGTCGGTTACTGTCCAAGTCACTGTGGTCGTTCCTACTGGGTAGGTATCGTTGGCATTCGCTGTACCATTAAAGTCATTGGTGATTGATGAGCCTGCACAGTTATCGCCAAACGTTGGAGCAGTTACCGTGACTGCGGCTGTACAGTTTCCGGCATCTACACTCTGTGTTTGAGCAGCTGCACAACTGATCGTTGGATCCTCATCATCGCTTACTGTAATGTTTTGTGTACACGTCGCTGTATTTCCTACCCCATCAGTTACCGTCCAAGTTACTGTGGTGGTTCCTACTGGGTAGGTATCATTTGCATTGGCTGTGCCATTAAAGTCATTAGTGATCGCACTTCCCGCACAGTTATCGCCAAATGTTGGAGCAGTTACCGTGACTGCGGCTGTACAGTTTCCTGCATCTACACTCTGTGTTTGAGCGGCGGCACAACTGATCGTTGGATCCTCATCATCGGTTACTGTGATGTTTTGTGTACACGTTGCTGTATTTCCTACCCCATCGGTTACTGTCCAAGTTACTGTCGTTGTTCCTACTGGGTAGGTATCGTTGGCATTGGCGGTACCATTAAAATCATTGGTGATCGTACTTCCTGCACAGTTATCACCAAATGTTGGAGCAGTTACCGTGACTGCGGCTGTACAGTTTCCTGCATCTACACTCTGTGTTTGAGCGGCGGCACAACTGATCGTTGGATCTTCATCGTCGCTTACTGTTATATCCTGAGTACACGTTGCTGTATTTCCTACCCCATCAGTTACCGTCCAAGTCACTGTCGTTGTTCCTACTGGGTAGGTATCATTTGCACTGGCTGTGCCATTAAAATCATTAGTGATCGATGAACCTGCACAGTTATCGCCGAACGTTGGAGCGGTTACTGTGACTGCTGCTGTACAATTTCCTGCATCTACACTTTGAGTCTGGGCAGCTGCACAACTGATCGTTGGATCTTCATCATCGGTTACTGTAATGTTTTGTGTACATGTCGCGGTATTTCCTACTGCGTCTGTTACTGTCCAAGTTACTGTCGTTGTTCCTACTGGGTAGGTATCATTGGCACTGGCTGTACCATTAAAATCATTAGTGATCGATGAACCTGCACAGTTATCGCCGAACGTTGGAGCAGTTACCGTGACTGCGGCTGTACAGTTTCCTGCATCTACACTCTGTGTTTGAGCGGCGGCACAACTGATCGTTGGATCTTCATCATCGGTTACTGTAATGTTTTGTGTACATGTCGCGGTATTTCCTACTGCGTCTGTTACTGTCCAAGTTACTGTCGTTGTTCCTACTGGGTAGGTATCATTGGCACTGGCTGTACCATTAAAATCATTAGTGATCGATGAACCTGCACAGTTATCGCCGAACGTTGGAGCGGTTACTGTTACCGCCGCTGTACAGTTTCCGGCATCTACACTTTGTGTTTGAGCAGCGGCACAACTAATCGTTGGATCTTCATCATCGATTACTGTGATGTTTTGTGTACATGTCGCGGTATTTCCTACACCATCTGTTACTGTCCAAGTTACTGTCGTGGTTCCTACTGGGTAGGTATCATCTGCACTGGCTGTACCATTAAAATCATTAGTGATCACACTTCCTGCACAGTTATCGCCGAAGGTTGGTGTTGTTACTGTCACTGCTGCTGTACAGTTCTCGGCATCTACACTCTGTGTTTGAGCAGCGGCACAACTGATCGTTGGATCTTCATCATCGGTTACTGTTATATCTTGAGTACATATCGCGGTATTTCCTGCTGCATCTGTTACTGTCCAAGTCACTGTTGTGGTTCCTACTGGGTACGTATCATCTGCACTGGCTGTGCCATTAAAGTCATTAGTGATGGATGAACCTGCACAGTTATCGCCAAATGTTGGAGCAGTTACCGTGACTGCTGCTGTACAGTTTCCTGCATCTACACTTTGAGTTTGAGCAGCGGCACAACTGATCGTTGGATCTTCATCATCGGTTACTGTGATGTTTTGTGTACACGTTGCGGTATTTCCTACTGCGTCTGTTACCGTCCAGGTTACTGTTGTGGTTCCTACTGGATAAGTATCATCTGCACTGGCTGTACCATTAAAATCATTAGTGATCGCACTTCCCGCACAGTTATCTCCGAACGTTGGAGCAGTTACTGTCACTGCGGCTGTACAATTTCCTGCATCTACACTTTGTGTTTGAGCTGCGGCACAACTGATCGTTGGATCTTCATCATCGGTTACTGTAATGTTTTGTGTACATGTCGCTGTATTTCCTACACCATCGGTTACTGTCCAAGTTACTGTCGTGGTTCCTACCGGGTAGGTATCGTTGGCATTCGCTGTGCCATTAAAGTCATTAGTAATCGCTAAGCCTGCACAGTTATCTCCGAACGTTGGAGCAGTTACTGTCACTGCGGCTGTACAATTTCCTGCATCTACACTTTGTGTTTGAGCTGCGGCACAACTGATCGTTGGATCTTCATCATCGGTTACTGTAATGTTTTGTGTACACGTTGCGGTATTTCCTACACCATCGGTTACAGTCCAGGTTACTGTCGTTGTTCCTACTGGATAGGTATCATTTGCATTCGCTGTACCATTAAAGTCATTGGTAATCGCACTTCCCGCACAGTTATCTCCGAAGGTTGGAGCAGTTACTGTCACTGCTGCTGTACAGTTCCCAGCATCTACACTCTGTGTTTGAGCGGAGGCACAACTGATCGTTGGATCCTCATCATCGGTTACTGTAATGTTTTGTGTACATGTCGCTGTATTTCCTACCCCATCGGTTACCGTCCAGGTTACTGTCGTTGTTCCTACTGGATACGTATCATTTGCATTGGCTGTGCCATTAAAGTCATTGGTGATCGATGATCCTGCACAATTATCGCCAAACGTTGGAGCAGTTACTGTTACCGCTGCTGTACAATTTCCCGCATCTACACTTTGAGTCTGAGCGGCTGCACAACTAATCGTTGGATCTTCATCATCGGTTACTGTGATGTTTTGTGTACACGTCGCTGTATTTCCTACTGCGTCTGTTACTGTCCAAGTGACTGTGGTTGTTCCTACTGGATAAGTATCATTTGCATTGGCTGTTCCATTAAAGTCATTAGTGATCGCTGAGCCTGCACAGTTATCGCCGAAGGTTGGAGCAGTTACTGTTACCGCCGCTGTACAGTTCCCAGCATCTACACTCTGAGTTTGAGCAGCGGCACAACTGATTGTTGGATCTTCATCATCGCTTACTGTAATGTCTTGAGTACACGTCGCTGTATTTCCAGCTGCATCGGTTACAGTCCAAGTTACGGTCGTTGTTCCTACTGGATAAGTATCGTTTGCACTGGCTGTTCCATTAAAGTCATTAGTGATCGCACTTCCTGCACAGTTATCGCCAAATGTTGGGGCTGTGACTGTGACTGCTGCTGTACAGTTTCCGGCATCTACACTCTGTGTTTGAGCTGCGGCACAACTAATCGTTGGATCTTCATCATCGCTTACTGTAATGTTTTGTGTACAGGTCGCTGTATTTCCTACACCATCGGTTACCGTCCAGGTTACTGTCGTTGTTCCTACTGGATAGGTATCGTTGGCATTGGTTGTGCCATTAAAGTCATTGGTGATCGCACTTCCTGCACAGTTATCGCCGAAGGTTGGTGCAGTTACTGTTACTGCTGCTGTACAGTTTCCGGCATCTACACTCTGTGTTTGAGCGGCGGCACAACTAATCGTTGGATCTTCATCATCGCTTACTGTAATATTTTGTGTACAGGTCGCTGTATTTCCTACCCCATCGGTTACAGTCCAAGTTACGGTCGTTGTTCCTACTGGATAAGTATCGTTTGCACTGGCCGTTCCATTAAAGTCATTGGTGATCGCACTTCCCGCGCAGTTATCGCCGAAGGTTGGTGCAGTTACTGTGACTGCTGCTGTACAATTTCCTGCATCTACACTCTGCGTTTGAGCGGCGGCACAACTAATCGTTGGATCCTCATCATCGGTTACTGTAATGTTTTGTGTACAAGTCGCTGTATTTCCTACACCATCGGTTACCGTCCAAGTCACTGTGGTTGTTCCTACTGGGTAGGTATCATTGGCATTCGCTGTGCCATTAAAGTCATTAGTGATCGCACTTCCTGCACAGTTATCGCCAAATGTTGGGGCTGTGACTGTTACCGCTGCTGTACAATTTCCTGCATCTACACTTTGAGTCTGAGCGGCTGCACAACTAATCGTTGGATCTTCATCATCAGTTACTGTTATATCTTGAGTACAAATCGTGGTGTTTCCTGCTGCATCGGTTACTGTCCAAGTTACTGTTGTTGTTCCTACTGGATAAGTATCATCGGCATTTGCCGTTCCATTAAAGTCATTGGTGATCGCACTTCCTACGCAATTATCTCCAAAGGTTGGAGCGGTTACTGTTACTGCTGCTGTACAATTTCCTGCATCTACACTCTGTGTTTGAGCGGCTGCACAACTGATCGTTGGATCCTCATCATCGCTTACTGTAATGTTTTGTGTACACGTCGCTGTATTTCCTGCTGCATCGGTTACTGTCCAAGTTACTGTCGTTGTTCCTACTGGATACGTATCGTTGGCATTCGCGGTACCATTAAAATCATTGGTGATCGATGAACCTGCGCAGTTATCGCCAAATGTTGGAGCAGTTACTGTTACTGCTGCTGTACAGTTTCCGGCATCTACACTCTGTGTTTGAGCGGCGGCACAACTGATCGTTGGATCTTCATCATCGGTTACTGTAATGTTTTGTGTACACGTCGCTGTATTTCCTACACCATCAGTTACCGTCCAAGTCACTGTGGTCGTTCCTACTGGATACGTATCGTTTGCACTGGCTGTACCATTAAAGTCATTAGTGATCGCTGAGCCTGCACAGTTATCGCCGAACGTTGGTGCTGCTACTGTTACTGCGGCTGTACAGTTCCCGGCATCTACACTCTGAGTTTGAGCAGCGGCACAACTGATTGTTGGATCTTCATCATCGCTTACTGTAATGTCTTGAGTACACGTCGCTGTATTTCCAGCTGCATCGGTTACAGTCCAAGTTACGGTCGTTGTTCCTACTGGATAAGTATCGTTTGCACTGGCTGTTCCATTAAAGTCATTAGTGATCGCACTTCCTGCACAGTTATCGCCGAAGGTTGGTGCGGTTACTGTGACTGCTGCTGTACAGTTCCCGGCATCTACACTCTGTGTTTGAGCTGCGGCACAACTGATCGTTGGATCTTCATCGTCGCTCACTGTAATGTTTTGTGTACAGGTCGCTGTATTTCCTACCCCATCGGTTACTGTCCAAGTCACTGTGGTCGTTCCTA
Organism: Flavobacteriales bacterium; assembly: GCA_965224545.1. GTDB lineage: Bacteria > Bacteroidota > Bacteroidia > Flavobacteriales_D > Sanyastnellaceae > ASP10-05a. The sequence continues at coordinate 13,028 of CBDCZM010000003.1, forward strand.
CTGGATACGTATCGTTGGCATTCGCTGTGCCATTAAAGTCATTTGTTATTGCACTTCCTGCACAGTTATCGCCGAACGTTGGTGCGGTTACTGTGACTGCTGCTGTACAGTTTCCGGCATCTACACTCTGTGTTTGAGCTGCGGCACAACTAATCGTTGGATCTTCATCATCGGTTACTGTAATATCTTGTGTACATGTCGCGGTATTTCCTATCCCGTCTGTTACCGTCCAAGTTACTGTGGTCGTTCCTACTGGGTAGGTATCGTTGGCATTAGCAGTACCATTAAAGTCATTAGTGATCGCTGAGCCTGCACAGTTATCGCCGAAGGTTGGCGCTGTTACTGTCACTGCGGCTGTACAATTTCCTGCATCTACACTTTGGGTTTGAGCTGCGGCACAACTGATTGTTGGATCTTCATCATCGCTTACTGTAATATCTTGAGTACAGGTCGCTGTGTTTCCAACAACGTCAGTTACTGTCCATGTGACCGTTGTAGTTCCTACTGGATAAGTATCGCTTGCATCTGCTGTGCCATTAAAGTCATTGGTAATGGCGCTTCCTGCACAGTTATCTCCAAACGTTGGCGCTGTTACTGTCACTGCGGCTGTACAATTTCCTGCATCTACACTTTGGGTTTGAGCGGCTGCACAACTAATCGTTGGATCTTCATTATCTGTTACCACAACATCAAAACTACATTGAGCTGTATTCGATGATGCATCTGTAATGGTATAAGTCACTGTTGAAGTTCCTACATTAAACGCCGTTCCTGATGCATCTGTATTTCCAGTTGCTGTTGTTGCTCCACTAATTGCGTAAGTAATCACCGAACCTGGACAATTGTCTCCTGATGCTGTTGGCGCAATGCCATTTACAACGGCAGAACAATTTCCTGCATCCACATTTGCAGCTTGATTTGCAACGCAGCTTATAGTGGGGTCAATTACATCAACAGGTGTTGCATTAAAAGAACATATTGTTTGATTTCCTGCTTGATCTCTTATGGTCATAGAAACAATCTGCACTCCTGTAATTTGCGTTCCAATTGGAGGGAATTGAGTGATTGTTAGATTTGCTAAAACACTACAATTATCACTAATAGTTAATGTCGCACCAAAATCTGGAAGAAAGGCTTCACAGTTCACATCATAATTTACATTTTGATCCGAGCAAGAGACCACTGGATCTGTGTCATCGATAACCGTTACATCAAATGTGCATGAATTCGAATTTCCCAGAGCATCTAAGACATTTAAAGTTACAGTCTGAGTACCAGAAATTGTCGTTCCAGCTACTGGTGATTGAGTCACAGTGTATGGGTTTGGACAAGATGGTGTCACCGTTGCAGCGCTAGTATAATCCGCTAGGACAGCCTGACAAATAGCATTGGCAGACACATTTACATCAGCAGGGCAAGTAATTGCTATACTTGTTGCTGTTGCCAGCTGAAAATTATAGTCAGGTCCTGTACTAGCAGGAGCAGTATATCCATCCACTCCAGAAGTTACGACTCCAGCAGCATCAACCGTCACTGGTGAACTTCCTAGAATACCGTCAAACTCTCCATCGGTAAATACTCCCTCTACAACATCATTACATCCATCATCATCTGCATCTAAATCATAAGGATCTGCAAGTGCCGTTCCATCTGTATTTATTAACAATGGAGGATTACCAACTACACCACTACAATCTCCAACGCTAAACGAATAATTTATGTTATCCACCCGTATAGCACCAGATCCTGCATCCACATTCATCCTTAATCGAATATATGTCGCATCTGCAGAAGTTACCGTATAATTATAATATGTAAACGAGTTATTTAATGTATAATCTTGAGCATTTATAAAACTTGCTCCATCAGTGGACTGTTCCACTCTTAACACGTGATTGTTATTGGTTCTTCTTGCTCTAATCTGAATAGTTTCACCAACAGGAACTACATCACCTAATGTGAGAATTAAATAATCTCCAGTACTGTTAATCGTTGCATAATTTCCATTCTGTGCATTTAAAGCTCGAGTTGAATTAGAAATGCTATTTTCTCCAAAAACAGCAGTTGCATTTCCTGAGGTAACAATTGGAACTGCCAAGCAATCTAAATCATAAGAATCATCATATCCATCTCCATCTGTATCAACCCCTGTCAGTGCATCTGCATTTACTTCTACAGAATCATAGATTCCATCGTTATCCGAATCTAAATCCAAATGGTTTGGCACCCCATCTCCATCAAAATCCATATAATCACAAACACCATTCGCATTTAACGTACAGAAATCCGGATCTTGATAATTTGGTGTTCCATCAAAATCATCATCATCTAAAGGTTCGGTAATTACACATGTTGATGATGATGTAACTACGAATGCCTCGTTGGTTCCAAATCCATAAGCACCATTCCCTGATCCGCTGCCACCCGAAACAGAAACTCCATCTACAAATATTTCATAATAACCCGCGGGTCCAGTTGTTAATCCATCACCGAAGCTATCATCTATATAAAGTGTATATGTATCTGGTGGTGCATTAAAGCTTCCTGATCTCATTGTATTATCAAAATCAGGATAAGTTCCTAATGCAACGCTAATCATAATATTTCCTGAAGAATCCTCTATTCTCCAGCTTATTTCTGAACCATAGTTGTCTGGAGTTACTTGAAATTCTACAAGTGTTAAAATATCTGGACAAATTTCATATAAATCAATAATACCGTCATTGTCATCATCAATATCAAGATCATCGCATACTCCATCTAAATCAGCATCGGTTCCACTAAGGTCTACTAAAAAACTACATGTAGTAGCATTTCCTGCTTCATCCGTTACGGTGATTACGACAGTCTGGTCTGCAGCTATTACTGTACCAGCTAATGGTGATTGAGTTACAATTAAGCTTCCCGTAGCTGTACAGTTATCTGAATAAGTTATCAATGCGATATAATCTGGCATTGTTGTTTGACAACTGGTCCCTGTATTAATAAATTGGTCTGGTAAACAAACTACGGTAGGTGGAGTTATGTCTACTCTAGCGTCAAAAACACATGTATCACTATTTCCTGCTTCATCTGTTACAGTAAGAGTTACTGTAACACCATTACTAAACACTGTTCCTGGTAGTGGACTCTGAGTAATTGTAATGTTTCCAACGGTTGAACAGTTATCTGCAACAGTAATTGATCCTGTATAATCAGGCAAGTTCCCTTGGCAACTTCCAGGCGGTGATTCTACTACTGTTTGTATTCCCAAACATGTTAGAGTAGGCAATTCATTGTCTACTACTGTCACATCGAATGAGCATACATCACTAAGAGCTCCATCAAATGAAGTTACTGTCCATTCTATGGTAGTCGTTCCTATAGGGAAGTTATCACCACTGTTTAAACCAGTGACATCTGTTCTTGAAGTACTTGTAGCACAAAATGAATTGATTGTGGGAAATCCAAATGCAAAAGGGTCAGAAGTACAAGTACCTGCCCCAACATTTATAGTCACATCACTCTGACAAACTATACTTAACGAATTCTCCTCGATGGTTACAGATTGAGTTGCTGTTAAAACTTCATTACAAATTGCCCATTGAAAATTTAAATCTATGTCTTCGTTTCCCTCAGGTATTCCGTCATTATAAGCTTGAACCAAAATATATTTGGTCGTTTCACCAATCGCATATGAAAGCGTAGAGCCTATAGGGGTAAAAGTTAAATCAAAAATATCGTAGTCTACTCCTTGAGTCGCTGCACCGGAAAGTGTTATATCTACATCCAGTGCCACATTAACATCACCTGATCTCTCAATAGCAAACAGACCAAGTGCACAACCTTCAACAGGAGTACTTAGAGCTGCATCAGGTTGTATAGTAATACTACTAGGTCGTTGAAAACCTGAAAAGTATCCACCATACCCTGCTACACCAGAAACACCAAAAAATGATACTACGGCTATTGTACTTGAAGTAACTGCAATATCTCCTGTCAATCCCGTCAATCTATAGACGTCATAGCTATCTCCGTTGGATAAAGTAACTGTTACTGGAGTACTAGTTTCTAAAACACCATTTATAAAAATGTTCGATCCTGCAAAAGTGGTAATCGTCACCCCTCCAGTAAATGTATTGGCACCAATGAGATTGACATCATCGATACCATCTATAATTGAATCCACCTGACATGACAAATCAGGAACAAAGTTCATCCCTGCTGTGTTACCTGCATCGTTACCTGCCAGCAATTGGTATGCAAAACATTCTTGTGAGGTATTTACATACATCACGTTAGAAACATAGTTTGATCCGTTGATTGTATAGTATTGTCCTGCATTAATCGTTGCTATTGGAACTACAGCCCCATTTACAAATATTTGAGTATTGTCGTGGTGCGCCACTATCATTGGCATCTCCCTACCGTTTCCTCCTCCAGCACGAACGAAAATATAATCTACACCGATTTTGTCCTCTCCTACTATTTGATCAATACCATAATCTCTACCTCCTGAAGTACTTGGTTCTCCATTCCAAGAACCGGTATTTATTACAATGGGCAGATCAGATGTCACCAACCCTCCTATCATTCCATCTAGATTGGCAGCGGCTACATTTGACTCACACCTCATTACATAACAATCTCCTTCATCTAAGGTCACGTTAATAACTGAAGTGGTCAACGGAGCTCCTACACCTTCCAGTACAACTCCGGAACCAGTTAAATCAATTGATACATTAGTGTTGTCTTGTGTAGCAGTAATACCAAAAGTAGAAGCCTTATATTGACTTGCTGTCAGATTAGGAATACTTCCCAGTCTAAATTCTGTTCCAAATGCATTTGTCCCTTTTGAAGTTAAGGAACCTGCTTGTGCTCCATCGTCGGAGCGAACCCTAACATTGACATATACGAACTCATCTGACACAACTTTAAATCCTGTGTTTGCTGTGAGAACCGTATTTAGGTTTGCATCATCTATGGCTATACCTGAGGCTATACCAAAACTATCAAATCGAACGGGAGTTCCGCTCACTACGGTTCCCGTTTGATGTGTCGTACCTCCTGAGGCATCAGTAATCGTATAATTAACTGGTACTATAGAAGGAGTTGTTATGTACAAATGAACATCGCCAGGCAATTCATTGGTCGTATTGTCTGTACCAAACGGTGGGATATAATGTAATGTATCAAGTTGAGAGAAAACGCTGAAACCTGTAAATATGAACACAGCTAAGAACACCGTCTTAAGACGCCACAAGCAATTGGTTATCAGAATCTCAAAACTCGGAAAGCCAGAATAAAATCGTATCCTATTCATTAATCGTTTTAGATAGGGCTTTGGTCAATAAATGCCCCTATCTACTTTAGATTACGAATCTTCAAACTAAAGAGTTACATACCTCAACCTTACATTCGAAGCTTTGGATGCTTAATATCTAATTATATGTGCTGTTATGTGTGTGTATTTTAGTGTTTCAAAAACGATTGGACTTTTTCTTGCATGATTTATTTGTACTGTTTGATTATGCTCTTATTATTTTTTTCAAGATCTAATATTTCAAGTATACATATGTCTTGACTGGAATCGACCCATCTCCTAAATCTAGAAGTACGAAATAGGTACCTTCTGGTAATCTTCCATTTCCAAAATCAAGTCCATCTGTTGATATACCATCCCAATCATTTTGATAACCCGATATATCGAACACCTCTCTTCCCCATCTATTAAATATTTGAAGTCTATTATTTGGGAAGTGTAATATTCCTGGAATAGTCAGTGCATCATTAGCACCATCTCCATTCGGTGAGAATCCTTCTGGAACTGTTACTCCACTGAAACATTCTACTTCTATTACTAAAATTGATTCATCACATGCTCCAAATCCATCACACAGTGTATATGTGATCGTATCTGTTCCACACCACTCATCATATACTATATATTCTATGGTTCCACCTTCATCGATAAATACTTCTGTATCTCCTGAGCTTGTCCAAGCGTCTGTTAAGAATACTGTATCTCCATCTGGATCTGAATCATTGTCTAATACATCTATCTCGCCATCATCTTCATGTGACTCTAATAATAAGAAGTCTTCTACTCCATCAGGCGCTGAGTTGATCAATACATTGAAGTAGCATGTATCTGCATTTCCAAACGCATCTACTGCTGCATAAGCTACTGGTGTATTTCCATGTGGGAATTCACTTCCTGATGGGTAGCCATCTATTAAGATCAACTCTGCCTCACAATTGTCGGTCACTGTTGGTAAATCATACAATACTATTGGTGATTCCTGAACGATATCCTCCGCACACTGAATCTGTGGGGCTTGTGTATCGATCACTTCTACACTCATTCCACATAAAACACTGTTGCCTGCTTCATCTACTATTGTAAAGTTTACTAACTGCTCCCCTTCTATCATTGTTCCTGGCTCGGGGAATTGAGTTACTGAGAACACATCTGAACAATTATCGGTGATCTGAACTAAGTCTGAATAATCTCCTAGGATACCCATACAGTTGTTATCCGCTTCTACTTCCTGATTCTCTGGACAAATTACTATTGGAGATTCTGTATCTAGAACCGTAACGGTGAAGGTACAGGTAGTAATATTTCCACTGGTATCGGTTACTGTTACCTCTAAAGTCGTCTCTCCTAAGGGGAACATCTCTCCTGAGACTATTCCTCCTGTCAACTCGATCGACTGAACTGAACAATTATCTGCCGCTGGTGGTAAAGCATAAACTACTACTGCTCCACATTCTCCTAAATCATTCTCTACGGTTATGTTCGATGGACAAGTCACCGTTGGTGGGGTTACATCCATTACCTCTACTTCAAATAAACAACTTTGTGTATTCCCATTGATATCTGTCACAGTCATAGTCACCGTAGTGAATCCTTGAGGTAACACCGTTCCTGGTACTGGTGATTGAGCTAATGTCGTTACTATACAATTATCTGAAGTAATGATCTGAGCCATGTAGTCTGGTAGTACTGCTGTACAATCTCCTACTGCATCTAAGGTCTGATCTCCAATACATGTGATCTCTGGATCTGTCGCATCCACCAAGGTCAATAAGAAATCACAGGAAGTCTGATTCCCAAAGTTATCTGTGGCCGTTAAGATGATCACTTGAGTAGTGCCATGTCCTGTTAAAACAGTACCTGCCAATGGAACTTGAGTGATCTCTACATCTGTATCACAGTTATCTGAAACTGTCGAGTTGCCAGTGAAATCTTCTATTGCATATTGACATACGGCATCTCCTTGAACTGTTATATCTGATCCACAAACTATCTGTGGTGCTATGTTATCTGACAAGGTAACATCAAAGGAGCAAGTAGAACTATTGCCTGCTAAATCTGTTGCCGTCAACGTGATCGTCTGAACTGTGTTCTCTCCAAATATGATTGTTCCTGCTACTGGGTCCTGAGTAATTACGATATCTGTAGTTACTGTACAATTATCCGTTGCAACTCCTAACCCTGTAAAGTCTTCTATCGAATATTCACAGTTCGTATCTGTAAATAATACCATATCTCCTGGACAAGTAACTACTGGGTCTATGCTATCTTCAAGGGTTACTGTGAATTGACAATCGGTATTGTTTCCACTTGCATCTTCATAGTTCAAGTTGATACTTATTGTTGTCAAATGACCACTAAACACTGTTCCTGCTGCTGGGGTTTGTGTCGCTATTAAAATTGCTGTACAGTTATCTGTTACTGCAGCCAAGCCTGTATAATCTGGTAAAGTGAACTCACAACTTCCATTCAATTGCTCTGTTACATCTGGTGCACATGATGTGATGATTGGATCTGAAGTATCTACTACTATCAGCTGGAAATCACAAGTGGTTACATTCCCCTGCTGATCCGTTGCTTCTACGGTGATCGTGTTGGTTCCAGCTACCACTGTTCCTGGGGCTGGGGTTTGAACTAAAGTAATATCGCCTACTGCACTACAGTTATCTGTTACTACAGCTAAACCTAAGTAATCTTGTACTACAAACTCACATGTCGCATTGGCCGATACCGTCTGATCTAGTGGACATGTTAAAATCGGTGCTGTTGTATCCACTAATGATATGTCGAATGAACATGTACTTGTGTTTCCTGCTTCATCTTCTGCCTCAACAGTAACAGTTACAACAGTTCCATGTCCTGAGAACATAGAGCCTGGAGCAGGAGTTTGAGTTAAAATAATATTCGTTGGTGCAGTACAGTTATCCACTGGAGTAATCATTCCTGTATAATCTGCTAACATATGATTACAAGAAGCATCCAATGAAATTGTTTCGTCAGGTGCACATACCACAATCTGTGGGTTTAATACATCTATCACTTCTACCTGAATACTACATGTTTCTGTATTTCCAACTTCATCCTCTGCTGTGAAAGTCACAGTTGTTATACCTGTCACAATTGTTCCTGGCACAGGATTCTGAGTAATGGTAATATCGGCTACTGCAGAACAATTATCTGCAACTACAATCATACTAGTATAATCCGGAAGTGTAGCGTCACAAGAAGTAGTCGAATTTAAAGTTTGATCAGTAATACAACTGATACTTGGATTTACATCATCTATGACTTCTGCATTGAAAGAACAACTTGTAGTATTTCCAGCTTCATCTGTTACTGTGATGGTAACCACATTTAATCCAGCTATTACTGTTCCTGGGGCTGGAGATTGACTAATTGTAAGATTAGCTAGACTGGTACAGTTATCGCTATATGTCCCAAGACCAATATAATCTGGAAGAATCGCTTGACAAGTCGCATCTGAACTCAATATTTGATCTGAAGGACAACTAATAACAGGGATTGAATCATCAATCAAGCTTACGTTAAATGTACAATCTGTAGTATTTCCAGCCTCATCTTCCACTGTAATTGTGACTGGAATCACCGTATTATGTCCGTTAAATACTGTTCCTGGTGCTGGTACTTGAGTGATGATCAACATTGGAACGCTTGTACAGTTATCTGTTACCGTAATTCCTCCTGTATAATCAGCCATTGTCATCTCACAATTTGTATCTAAAGAAATTGTCTGATCTACCTCACAACTTGAAATGATCGGATCTGTTGTGTCATCTACAATAACATTGAAGTTGCATACTGATACATTTCCTACAGCATCAGTTACACTCATAGTTACTACTTGAGTTCCTGCCACCATTGTACCTGGTGCTGGACTTTGAACAACAATCAAACTTCCAGTAGCCGTGCAATTGTCTGAAGTAGCTATTAATCCTGTGTAATCTGATAATGCAAATTGACAACTGGCATCTGCTATTTCCGTTTGATCAGAAGGACATGTCAACAGTGGTTGTTCTGTATCTTCCACTATCACGTTAAAGCTACAAGACACTGTATTTCCTGAAGTATCTACTACTTCATAAGTGACTATCGTTGTTCCTAATGGGAATGTCGCTCCTGAAACCAATCCTGTTGTCATTGTTGTTACTGGACTAGCGCAATTATCAGTTCCTACTGGAACAATGTATGTCACTACTGCATCACATACTCCTACATCATTACCTACTGTAATATCAGCTGGACAAGTGATTTGTGGTAGCTCATTGTCTTCTACAGTCACTGTGGCTGTACAATCTGTTGTGTTTCCTGACTGATCCTCTACCGTTAAGGTCACTGTATTGGCTCCTAAATGGCTACAGTCAAATGCTGTCTGATCCAGGCTTAAACTTGCTATCGTACAATTGTCTGTACTTCCATTGTCTATATCAGCTGGAATAATTGATATATTTCCTGTTCCATCAAGCTGTACTGTTACCGATTGACATAGCGCAGCTGGCGCAATGTTGTCTTCTACTGTTACTGTTGATGTACAGTCTGTGGTGTTTCCACCATCATCAGTGACTGTTAAGGTCACAGTATTAGTTCCTAAATGAGTACAATCAAACGCCGTTTGCGAAGCTACATAGCTCACAATAATTCCATTATCAGTACTTCCGTTATCTAAATCTAATCCTATTATTGTAACATTTCCTGTTGCATCTAATTGAACTGTAATGTCCTGACACACAGCCACAGGAGGTGTTACGTCTGCTACGGTGATCGTAGTAGAACAATCGTCTGTATTTCCAGCTGCATCAATTACTGTTAATACTACTGGATAAGTACCTACTGCTGTGAACGTAGTTTGATCAATGGATATACCTGTTACGGCACAGTTATCAGTGCTTAATCCTGCAGTAGCATTTCCTCCATTTACCATATCAGCTGTCAGAGAAGCTGTACCAGACCCATCTAAATTGATAGTTACTGTCTGGCAGTTTGCTACTGGGTTTTCCGTATCGTTTACTGTCACATTGAAACTACAATTAACGGTGTTTCCACTTGTATCTACTACCTCATATGTAACAGCAGTGATCCCTATTGGAAAAACTGTCCCACTAGATTGACCTGCAGTCATTGTGGTTACGCTTCCTGAACAATTGTCTGTTCCTACTGGTGTTATATAAGTTATTGTCGCTCCACATACTCCGGCATCATTGCTTACTGTAATGTCTCCTGGACAACTAATCACTGGATCTGTTGTGTCTTGTGTCGTAATGTTAAATGTGCAAGCGGTAATGTTTCCAGCTTCATCTGTAGCTGTGATAGTTACTATCTGATCTGTAGTTATGGCTGTTCCTGCTGCTGGTGATTGTCCTAAGCCAATGTTCGCTGCGATTGAACAGTTGTCACTTGCTGTTGCTCCAGAAGTATAGTCTGGTAGAACAAATTCACAGTTCACATCAAAATCTACTGTAATATCTGATGGACATGTCAATACCGGTTGTTCTGTATCATTCACTATTACATTAAATGAACAGTTAGCAGTGTTTCCACTGGAATCTGTTACCTCATAAGTCACTATTGTCGTTCCTAATGGGAAAGTAGATCCTGATGCTAAACCAGCCGTCATCGCTGTACTTACTCCTGAACAATTGTCTGTTCCTACTGGAGTGGTATAGGTCACTACTGCATCACAGACTCCAGCATCATTACTTACTGTAATGTCACCTGGACATGTGATCTGTGGTAACTCATTGTCTTCTACTGTTACTGTGGATGTACAAGTTGTCGTATTTCCTGACTGATCTTCCACTGTTAAGGTAACTGTATTGGCTCCTAAATGGCTACAGTCAAACGCTGTCTGATCCAAGCTTAAGCTCGCTACTGTACAATTATCTGTACTTCCGTTATCTATATCTCCTGTTGTGATAGATACATTGCCTGTTCCATCCAATTGTATTGTAATATTCTGACAAGTAGCTGTCGGTGCTATGTTATCTTCTACTGTTACTGTGGATGTACAAGTACTGCTGTTCCCATCATCATCAGTCACTATCATAGTTACTGAGTTGGTTCCTATATGACTACAATCAAACGCTGTTTGTGAAGCCACATAACTTACTATCGTACCATCATCTGTACTTCCATTATCCAAGTCCGTTCCAACTATGGTTACATTTCCTGTCCCATCCAATTGAATCGTAATATCTTGACAAATTGCTGTTGGAGGAATATCGTTATTTACATCTATATCCACATCACAAGTGCTGCTATTACCTGAGGAGTCTGTCACTGTTAAAGTAACTGTATAAGTCCCTATTAAAGTAAATGTATTTGGTGAGACACTTATTGAATTAACTCCACAATTATCGGTGCTTCCTCCATCTACCTGTGATGCAGATAGACTCACACTACTTCCTCCTCCTAAACTAATTGTTACTGGCTGACATATAGCTACTGGAGCTTCTGTATCGTTTACTGTTACATTGAATGAACAGCTAGCAGTGTTTCCACTGGAATCTGTTACCTCATAAGTCACTATTGTTGTTCCTAATGGGAAAGTCGATCCTGAGGCTAATCCTGCCGTCATCGCTGTACTTACTCCTGAACAATTGTCTGTGCCTACTGGAGCTGTATAAGTTACTGCTGCATCACAAACTCCGGCATCATTACTTACTGTAATGTCACCTGGACATATGATCTGTGGCAGCTCATTGTCTTCTACTGTTACTGTGGATGCACAAGTTGCTGTATTTCCTGACTGATCTTCTACTGTCAAGGTAACTGTATTAGTTCCTATGTGTGTACAATCAAATGCGGTCTGATCCAAGCTTAAGTTTGCTACTGTACAATTATCGGTACTACCATTATCAATATCTCCTGCTGTGATAGATACATTTCCTGTCCCATCAAGTTGTACTGTAATATTCTGACAAGTAGCTGTTGGTGCTATGTTGTCTTCTACTGTTACTGTTGATGTACAAGTACTGCTGTTCCCATCATCATCAGTCACTATCATAGTTACCGAGTTGATTCCTATATGACTACAATCAAACGCTGTTTGACTAGCCACATAACTTACTATCGTACCATCATCTGTACTTCCATTATCCAAGTCCGTTCCAATTATGGTTACATTTCCTGTCCCATCCAATTGAATCGTAATATCTTGACAAGTAGCTGTTGGAGGAATATCGTTATTTACATCGATATCCACATCACAAGTGCTGCTATTTCCCGAGGAGTCTGTCACCGTTAAAGTAACTGTATAAGTTCCTATTGAAGTAAATGTATTTGGTGAGACACTTATCGAATTAACTCCACAATTATCGGTGCTGCCTCCATCTACTTGTGATGCAGATAGACTCACACTACTTCCTCCTCCTAAACTAATTGTTGCTGGTTGACATATAGCCACTGGAGTTTCTGTATCGTTTACTGTTACTGTAGAGGTACAAGTTGTTGTATTTCCTGACTGATCTTCTACTGTCAAGGTCACCGTATTAGCTCCTATATGTGTACAATCAAATGCGGTTTGATCTAAACTTAAGTTTGCTACTGTACAATTATCTGTACTTCCGTTATCTATATCTCCTGTTGTGATAAATACATTGCCTGTTCCATCCAATTGTATTGTGATGTTCTGACAAATTGCTGTCGGTGCTATGCTGTCTTCTACTGTTACTGTTGAAGTACAATCTGTGCTATTTCCTCCATCGTCTGTTACTGTTAAAGTCACCGTGTTAGCTCCCAAATGTGTACAATCAAACGCTGTTTGACTAGCCACATAACTTACTATTGTTCCATTATCGGTACTTCCATTATCCAAGTCCGTTCCTACTATGGTTACATTCCCTGTCCCATCTAGTTGAATCGTAATATCTTGACAAATTGCTACTGGTGCATTCGTATCTGTTACCGTAACTGTTGATGTACAATTATCTGTGTTTCCTGCTGCATCTTCTACTGTTAAGGCCACTGTATAAGTTCCTACCGCTGTAAATGTTGACACATCGATAGAACTTGTAGTAATAGCACAGTTATCTGTACTTCCATTGTCTACATCTGTTGCTGTAATCGTTACTGATCCTCCTCCTCCGAGGTTGACTGTAATGTCTTGGCAAGTGGCTACTGGGTTTTCTGTATCGGTTATTGTCACATTGAAGCTACAACTAACTGTATTTCCACTTGCATCTACTACTTGGTAAGTCACTACCGTTGCTCCTACTGGGAACACTGTTCCACTTGCCTGACCTGCGGTCATTGTCGTTACACTTCCCGAACAGTTATCTGTCCCTACTGGGGTGGTATAAGTTATTGTTGCTCCACATACTCCAGCATCATTATTCACTGTAATGTCTGATGGACAACTAATCACTGGATCGGTTGTGTCTTGTGTGGTAATAGTGAAGGTACACGTATTGGTGTTTCCTGCCTCATCTGTAGCAGTCATCGTTACCACTTGGTCAGCGGTAATTGTCGTTCCTGCTATTGGACTTTGTGCAATAGTGATATTTCCTACTACTGAACAGTTATCTCCTACTGTTACTCCTGCTGTATAGTCTAGTAAAGTAAACTCACAACTTGAATCAAAGCTTACAGTGATGTCTGATGGACAACTTGCTGTTGGTTGTTCTGTATCATTTACTGTCACATTGAATGAACAACTCACGGTGCTTCCACTGGAATCTGTTACCTCATAAGTCACTATTGTCGTTCCTAATGGGAAAGTAGATCCTGACGCCAGGCCTGCCGTCATCGCTGTACTTACTCCTGAACAATTATCCGTTCCTACTGGAGTGGTATATGCCACTACTGCATCGCAGACTCCCCCATCATTACTTACTGTAATATCACCTGGACATGTGATCTGTGGCAGCTCATTGTCTTCTACTGTTACTGTGGATGTACAAGTAGTTGTATTTCCTGACTGATCTTCCACTGTCAAGGTCACTGTGTTAGCTCCTATATGGCTACAATCAAATGCGGTCTGATCTAGACTTAAGCTCGTTACTGTACAATTATCTGTACTGCCATTATCTATATCTCCTGTCGTGATAGATACATTTCCTGTCCCATCCAATTGTATTGTAATGTTCTGACAAGTAGCTATCGGTGCTATGTTATCTTCTACTGTTACTGTAGAGGTACAATCTGTACTATTTCCTCCATCATCTGTTACTGTTAAAGTCACCGTGTTAGCTCCTATATGTGTGCAATCAAACGCTGTTTGGCTGGCTACATAACTTACTATTGTTCCATTATCGGTACTTCCATTATCTAAGTCTGTTCCTACTATGGTTACATTCCCTGTTCCATCTAGTTGGATCGTAATATCCTGACAAATTGCTACCGGAGGTTGATTATCTGTTACTGTTACTGTAGAAGTACAATCGTCTGTATTTCCTGCTGCATCTTCTACTGTTAAGGTCACTGTATAAGTTCCTACCGCTGTAAATGTTGACACATCGATAGAGCTTGTAGTGATAGCACAGTTATCTGCACTGCCATTATCGACATCTGTTGCTGTAATCGTTACTGATCCTCCTCCTCCAAGGTTGACTGTAATATCTTGACAAGTGGCTACCGGGTTTTCTGTATCGGTTATTGTCACATTGAAGCTACAATTAACCGTGTTTCCACTAGCATCTACTACTTGGTAAGTCACTACGGTTGCTCCTACTGGGAACACTGTTCCACTAGCCTGACCTGCGGTCATTGTCGTTACACTTCCTGAACAGTTATCTGTCCCTACTGGAGTGGTATAAGTTATTGTCGCTCCACATACTCCAGCATCATTATTCACTGTAATGTCTGATGGACAACTAATCACTGGATCGGTTGTGTCTTGTGTGGTAATAGTGAAGGTACACGTATTGGTGTTTCCTGCCTCATCAGTGGCTGTCATCGTCACTACTTGATCTGCAGTAATTGTTGTTCCTGCTATTGGACTTTGTGCAATGGTGATATTTCCTACTGCTGAACAATTATCTCCTACTGTTACTCCTGCTGTATAGTCTAGTAAAGTAAACTCACAACTTGAATCAAAGCTTACAGTGATATCTGATGGACAACTTGCTGTTGGTTGTTCTGTATCGTTTACTGTCACATTGAATGAACAGTTAGCAGTGCTTCCACTGGAATCTGTTACCTCATAAGTCACTAATGTCGTTCCTAATGGGAAAGTAGATCCTGATGCCAAGCCTGCCGTCATCGCTGTACTTACTCCTGAACAATTATCTGTTCCTACTGGAGTGATATATGTCACTACTGCATCACAGACTCCCCCATCATTACTTACTGTAATATCACCTGGACATGTGATCTGTGGCAGCTCATTGTCTTCTACTGTTACTGTGGACGTACAAGTGGTCGTATTTCCTGACTGATCTTCCACTGTCAAGGTCACTGTATTGGCTCCTAAATGGCTACAATCAAATGCGGTCTGATCTAGACTTAAGCTCGTTACTGTACAATTATCTGTACTTCCGTTATCTATATCTCCTGTTGTGATAGATACATTTCCTGTCCCATCCAATTGTATTGTAATGTTCTGACAAGTGGCTGTTGGTGCTATGTTATCTTCTACTGTTACTGTAGAGGTACAATCTGTGCTATTTCCTCCATCATCTGTCACTGTTAAAGTCACCGTGTTAGCTCCTATATGTGTGCAATCAAACGCTGTTTGACTAGCCACATAACTTATTATTGTTCCATTATCGGTACTTCCATTATCCAAGTCCGTTCCTACTATGGTTACATTCCCTGTTCCATCTAGTTGGATCGTAATGTCTTGACAAATTGCTACTGGTGCATTCGTATCTGTTACCGTAACTGTTGATGTACAATTATCTGTGTTTCCTGCTGCATCTTCTACTGTTAAGGTAACTGTATAAGTTCCTACCGCTGTAAATGTTGATACATCGATAGAACTTGTAGTGATAGCACAGTTATCTGTACTTCCATTGTCTACATCTGTTGCTGTAATCGTTACTGATCCTCCTCCTCCGAGGTTGACTGTAATATCTTGACAAGTCGCTACTGGATTCTCTGTGTCGGTTACTGTCACATTGAAGCTACAACTAACTGTATTTCCACTTGCATCTACTACTTGGTAAGTCACTACTGTTGTTCCTACTGGGAATACCGTTCCACTTGCCTGACCTGCAGTCATGGTCGTTACACTTCCTGAACAGTTATCTGTCCCTACTGGAGTGGTATAAGTTATTGTCGCTCCACAGACTCCGGCATCATTTGCTACCGATATATCACTTGGACAACTAATCACTGGATCGATTGTGTCTTGTGTGGTAATAGTGAAGGTACACGTATTCGTATTTCCTGCCTCATCTGTAGCAGTCATTGTTACCACTTGGTCAGCGGTAATTGTTGTTCCTGCTATTGGACTTTGTGCAATAGTGATATTTCCTACTGCTGAGCAGTTATCTCCTACTGTTACTCCTGCTATATAGTCTAGTAAAGTAAACTCACAACTTGAATCAAAGTTTACAGTGATATCTGATGGACAACTTACTGTTGGTTGTTCTGTATCATTCACTATTACATTAAATGAACAGTTAGCAGTGTTTCCACTGGAATCTGTTACCTCATAAGTCACTATTGTCGTTCCTAATGGGAAAGTAGATCCTGATGCTAAACCAGCCGTCATCGCTGTACTTACTCCTGAACAATTGTCTGTTCCTACTGGAGTGGTATAGGTCACTACTGCATCACAGACTCCAGCATCATTACTTACTGTAATGTCACCTGGACATGTGATCTGTGGTAACTCATTGTCTTCTACTGTTACTGTGGATGTACAAGTTGTCGTATTTCCTGACTGATCTTCCACTGTTAAGGTAACTGTATTGGCTCCTAAATGGCTACAGTCAAACGCTGTCTGATCCAAGCTTAAGCTCGCTACTGCACAATTATCTGTACTTCCGTTATCTATATCTCCTGTTGTGATAGATACATTGCCTGCTCCATCCAATTGTATTGTAATATTCTGACAAGTAGCTGTCGGTGCTATGTTATCTTCTACTGTTACTGTGGATGTACAAGTACTGCTGTTCCCATCATCATCAGTCACTATCATAGTTACTGAGTTGGTTCCTATATGACTACAATCAAACGCTGTTTGTGAAGCCACATAACTTACTATCGTACCATCATCTGTACTTCCATTATCCAAGTCCGTTCCAACTATGGTTACATTTCCTGTCCCATCCAATTGAATCGTAATATCTTGACAAATTGCTGTTGGAGGAATATCGTTATTTACATCTATATCCACATCACAAGTGCTGCTATTACCTGAGGAGTCTGTCACTGTTAAAGTAACTGTATAAGTCCCTATTAAAGTAAATGTATTTGGTGAGACACTTATTGAATTAACTCCACAATTATCGGTGCTTCCTCCATCTACCTGTGATGCAGATAGACTCACACTACTTCCTCCTCCTAAACTAATTGTTACTGGCTGACATATAGCTACTGGAGCTTCTGTATCGTTTACTGTTACATTGAATGAACAGCTAGCAGTGTTTCCACTGGAATCTGTTACCTCATAAGTCACTATTGTTGTTCCTAATGGGAAAGTCGATCCTGAGGCTAATCCTGCCGTCATCGCTGTACTTACTCCTGAACAATTGTCTGTGCCTACTGGAGCTGTATAAGTTACTGCTGCATCACAAACTCCGGCATCATTACTTACTGTAATGTCACCTGGACATATGATCTGTGGCAGCTCATTGTCTTCTACTGTTACTGTGGATGCACAAGTTGCTGTATTTCCTGACTGATCTTCTACTGTCAAGGTAACTGTATTAGTTCCTATGTGTGTACAATCAAATGCGGTCTGATCCAAGCTTAAGTTTGCTACTGTACAATTATCGGTACTACCATTATCAATATCTCCTGCTGTGATAGATACATTTCCTGTCCCATCAAGTTGTACTGTAATATTCTGACAAGTAGCTGTTGGTGCTATGTTGTCTTCTACTGTTACTGTTGATGTACAAGTACTGCTGTTCCCATCATCATCAGTCACTATCATAGTTACCGAGTTGATTCCTATATGACTACAATCAAACGCTGTTTGACTAGCCACATAACTTACTATCGTACCATCATCTGTACTTCCATTATCCAAGTCCGTTCCAATTATGGTTACATTTCCTGTCCCATCCAATTGAATCGTAATATCTTGACAAGTAGCTGTTGGAGGAATATCGTTATTTACATCGATATCCACATCACAAGTGCTGCTATTTCCCGAGGAGTCTGTCACCGTTAAAGTAACTGTATAAGTTCCTATTGAAGTAAATGTATTTGGTGAGACACTTATCGAATTAACTCCACAATTATCGGTGCTGCCTCCATCTACTTGTGATGCAGATAGACTCACACTACTTCCTCCTCCTAAACTAATTGTTGCTGGTTGACATATAGCCACTGGAGTTTCTGTATCGTTTACTGTTACTGTAGAGGTACAAGTTGTTGTATTTCCTGACTGATCTTCTACTGTCAAGGTCACTGTGTTAGCTCCTATATGGCTACAATCAAATGCGGTCTGATCTAGACTTAAGCTCGTTACTGTACAATTATCTGTACTACCATTATCTATATCTCCTGTTGTGATAGATACATTTCCTGTCCCATCCAATTGTATTGTAATGTTCTGACAAGTGGCTGTTGGTGCTATGTTATCTTCTACTGTTACTGTAGAGGTACAATCTGTGCTATTTCCTCCATCATCTGTCACTGTTAAAGTCACCGTGTTAGCTCCTATATGTGTGCAATCAAACGCTGTTTGACTAGCCACATAACTTATTATTGTTCCATTGTCGGTGCTTCCATTATCCAAGTCCGTTCCTACTATGGTTACATTCCCTGTCCCATCTAGTTGGATCGTAATATCTTGACAAATTGCTACCGGAGGTTGATTATCTGTTACTGTAACTGTTGATGTACAATTATCTGTGTTTCCTGCTGCATCTTCTACTGTTAAGGTCACTGTATAAGTTCCTACCGCTGTAAATGTTGATACATCGATAGAACTTGTAGTGATAGCACAGTTATCTGTACTTCCATTGTCTACATCTGTTGCTGTAATCGTTACTGATCCTCCTCCTCCGAGGTTGACTGTAATATCTTGACAAGTCGCTACTGGATTCTCTGTGTCGGTTACTGTCACATTGAAGCTACAACTAACTGTATTTCCACTTGCATCTACTACTTGGTAAGTCACTACTGTTGTTCCTACTGGGAATACCGTTCCACTTGCCTGACCTGCAGTCATGGTCGTTACACTTCCTGAACAGTTATCTGTCCCTACTGGAGTGGTATAAGTTATTGTCGCTCCACAGACTCCGGCATCATTTGCTACCGATATATCACTTGGACAACTAATCACTGGATCGATTGTGTCTTGTGTGGTAATAGTGAAGGTACACGTATTCGTATTTCCTGCCTCATCTGTAGCAGTCATTGTTACCACTTGGTCAGCGGTAATTGTTGTTCCTGCTATTGGACTTTGTGCAATAGTGATATTTCCTACTGCTGAGCAGTTATCTCCTACTGTTACTCCTGCTATATAGTCTAGTAAAGTAAACTCACAACTTGAATCAAAGTTTACAGTGATATCTGATGGACAACTTACTGTTGGTTGTTCTGTATCATTCACTATTACATTAAATGAACAGTTAGCAGTGTTTCCACTGGAATCTGTTACCTCATAAGTCACTATTGTCGTTCCTAATGGGAAAGTAGATCCTGATGCTAAACCAGCCGTCATCGCTGTACTTACTCCTGAACAATTGTCTGTTCCTACTGGAGTGGTATAGGTCACTACTGCATCACAGACTCCAGCATCATTACTTACTGTAATGTCACCTGGACATGTGATCTGTGGTAACTCATTGTCTTCTACTGTTACTGTGGATGTACAAGTTGTCGTATTTCCTGACTGATCTTCCACTGTTAAGGTAACTGTATTGGCTCCTAAATGGCTACAGTCAAACGCTGTCTGATCCAAGCTTAAGCTCGCTACTGTACAATTATCTGTACTTCCGTTATCTATATCTCCTGTTGTGATAGATACATTGCCTGTTCCATCCAATTGTATTGTAATATTCTGACAAGTAGCTGTCGGTGCTATGTTATCTTCTACTGTTACTGTGGATGTACAAGTACTGCTGTTCCCATCATCATCAGTCACTATCATAGTTACTGAGTTGGTTCCTATATGACTACAATCAAACGCTGTTTGTGAAGCCACATAACTTACTATCGTACCATCATCTGTACTTCCATTATCCAAGTCCGTTCCAACTATGGTTACATTTCCTGTCCCATCCAATTGAATCGTAATATCTTGACAAATTGCTGTTGGAGGAATATCGTTATTTACATCTATATCCACATCACAAGTGCTGCTATTACCTGAGGAGTCTGTCACTGTTAAAGTAACTGTATAAGTCCCTATTAAAGTAAATGTATTTGGTGAGACACTTATTGAATTAACTCCACAATTATCGGTGCTTCCTCCATCTACCTGTGATGCAGATAGACTCACACTACTTCCTCCTCCTAAACTAATTGTTACTGGCTGACATATAGCTACTGGAGCTTCTGTATCGTTTACTGTTACATTGAATGAACAGCTAGCAGTGTTTCCACTGGAATCTGTTACCTCATAAGTCACTATTGTTGTTCCTAATGGGAAAGTCGATCCTGAGGCTAATCCTGCCGTCATCGCTGTACTTACTCCTGAACAATTGTCTGTGCCTACTGGAGCTGTATAAGTTACTGCTGCATCACAAACTCCGGCATCATTACTTACTGTAATGTCACCTGGACATATGATCTGTGGCAGCTCATTGTCTTCTACTGTTACTGTGGATGCACAAGTTGCTGTATTTCCTGACTGATCTTCTACTGTCAAGGTAACTGTATTAGTTCCTATGTGTGTACAATCAAATGCGGTCTGATCCAAGCTTAAGTTTGCTACTGTACAATTATCGGTACTACCATTATCAATATCTCCTGCTGTGATAGATACATTTCCTGTCCCATCAAGTTGTACTGTAATATTCTGACAAGTAGCTGTTGGTGCTATGTTGTCTTCTACTGTTACTGTTGATGTACAAGTACTGCTGTTCCCATCATCATCAGTCACTATCATAGTTACCGAGTTGATTCCTATATGACTACAATCAAACGCTGTTTGACTAGCCACATAACTTACTATCGTACCATCATCTGTACTTCCATTATCCAAGTCCGTTCCAATTATGGTTACATTTCCTGTCCCATCCAATTGAATCGTAATATCTTGACAAGTAGCTGTTGGAGGAATATCGTTATTTACATCGATATCCACATCACAAGTGCTGCTATTTCCCGAGGAGTCTGTCACCGTTAAAGTAACTGTATAAGTTCCTATTGAAGTAAATGTATTTGGTGAGACACTTATCGAATTAACTCCACAATTATCGGTGCTGCCTCCATCTACTTGTGATGCAGATAGACTCACACTACTTCCTCCTCCTAAACTAATTGTTGCTGGTTGACATATAGCCACTGGAGTTTCTGTATCGTTTACTGTTACTGTAGAGGTACAAGTTGTTGTATTTCCTGACTGATCTTCTACTGTCAAGGTCACTGTGTTAGCTCCTATATGGCTACAATCAAATGCGGTCTGATCTAGACTTAAGTTTGCTACTGTACAATTATCTGTACTTCCGTTATCTATATCTCCTGTTGTGATAAATACATTGCCTGTTCCATCAAGTTGTATTGTAATATTCTGACAAGTCGCTGTTGGTGCTATGTTATCTTCTACTGTTACTGTTGATGTACAATCGGTACTATTTCCTCCATCGTCTGTTACTGTTAAAGTCACCGTGTTCGCTCCTATATGTGTGCAATCAAACGCTGTTTGACTAGCCACATAACTTATTATCGTACCATTGTCGGTGCTTCCATTATCCAAGTCCGTTCCTACTATGGTTACATTCCCTGTCCCATCTAGTTGGATCGTAATATCTTGACAAATTGCTACCGGAGGTTGATTATCTGTTACTGTAACTGTTGATGTACAATTATCTGTGTTTCCTGCTGCATCTTCTACTGTTAAGGTCACTGTATAAGTTCCTACCGCTGTAAATGTTGATACATCGATAGAACTTGTAGTGATAGCACAGTTATCTGTACTTCCATTGTCTACATCTGTTGCTGTAATCGTTACTGATCCTCCTCCTCCGAGGTTGACTGTAATATCTTGACAAGTCGCTACTGGATTCTCTGTGTCGGTTACTGTCACATTGAAGCTACAACTAACTGTATTTCCACTTGCATCTACTACTTGGTAAGTCACTACTGTTGTTCCTACTGGGAATACCGTTCCACTTGCCTGACCTGCAGTCATGGTCGTTACACTTCCTGAACAGTTATCTGTCCCTACTGGAGTGGTATAAGTTATTGTCGCTCCACAGACTCCGGCATCATTTGCTACCGATATATCACTTGGACAACTAATCACTGGATCGATTGTGTCTTGTGTGGTAATAGTGAAGGTACACGTATTCGTATTTCCTGCCTCATCTGTAGCAGTCATCGTTACCACTTGGTCAGCGGTAATTGTTGTTCCTGCTATTGGACTTTGTGCAATAGTGATATTTCCTACTGCTGAGCAGTTATCTCCTACTGTTACTCCTGCTATATAGTCTAGTAAAGTAAACTCACAACTTGAATCAAAGTTTACAGTGATATCTGATGGACAACTTACTGTTGGTTGTTCTGTATCATTCACTATTACATTAAATGAACAGTTAGCAGTGTTTCCACTGGAATCTGTTACCTCATAAGTCACTATTGTCGTTCCTAATGGGAAAGTAGATCCTGACGCCAGGCCTGCCGTCATCGCTGTACTTACTCCTGAACAATTATCCGTTCCTACTGGAGTGGTATATGCCACTACTGCATCGCAGACTCCCCCATCATTACTTACTGTAATATCACCTGGACATGTGATCTGTGGCAGCTCATTGTCTTCTACTGTTACTGTGGATGTACAAGTAGTTGTATTTCCTGACTGATCTTCCACTGTCAAGGTCACTGTGTTAGCTCCTATATGGCTACAATCAAATGCGGTCTGATCTAGACTTAAGCTCGTTACTGTACAATTATCTGTACTGCCATTATCTATATCTCCTGTCGTGATAGATACATTTCCTGTCCCATCCAATTGTATTGTAATGTTCTGACAAGTAGCTATCGGTGCTATGTTATCTTCTACTGTTACTGTAGAGGTACAATCTGTACTATTTCCTCCATCATCTGTTACTGTTAAAGTCACCGTGTTAGCTCCTATATGTGTGCAATCAAACGCTGTTTGGCTGGCTACATAACTTACTATTGTTCCATTATCGGTACTTCCATTATCTAAGTCTGTTCCTACTATGGTTACATTCCCTGTTCCATCTAGTTGGATCGTAATATCCTGACAAATTGCTACCGGAGGTTGATTATCTGTTACTGTTACTGTAGAAGTACAATCGTCTGTATTTCCTGCTGCATCTTCTACTGTTAAGGTCACTGTATAAGTTCCTACCGCTGTAAATGTTGACACATCGATAGAGCTTGTAGTGATAGCACAGTTATCTGCACTGCCATTATCGACATCTGTTGCTGTAATCGTTACTGATCCTCCTCCTCCAAGGTTGACTGTAATATCTTGACAAGTGGCTACCGGGTTTTCTGTATCGGTTATTGTCACATTGAAGCTACAATTAACCGTGTTTCCACTAGCATCTACTACTTGGTAAGTCACTACGGTTGCTCCTACTGGGAACACTGTTCCACTAGCCTGACCTGCGGTCATTGTCGTTACACTTCCTGAACAGTTATCTGTCCCTACTGGAGTGGTATAAGTTATTGTCGCTCCACATACTCCAGCATCATTATTCACTGTAATGTCTGATGGACAACTAATCACTGGATCGGTTGTGTCTTGTGTGGTAATAGTGAAGGTACACGTATTGGTGTTTCCTGCCTCATCAGTGGCTGTCATCGTCACTACTTGATCTGCAGTAATTGTTGTTCCTGCTATTGGACTTTGTGCAATGGTGATATTTCCTACTGCTGAACAATTATCTCCTACTGTTACTCCTGCTGTATAGTCTAGTAAAGTAAACTCACAACTTGAATCAAAGCTTACAGTGATATCTGATGGACAACTTGCTGTTGGTTGTTCTGTATCGTTTACTGTCACATTGAATGAACAGTTAGCAGTGCTTCCACTGGAATCTGTTACCTCATAAGTCACTAATGTCGTTCCTAATGGGAAAGTAGATCCTGATGCCAAGCCTGCCGTCATCGCTGTACTTACTCCTGAACAATTATCTGTTCCTACTGGAGTGATATATGTCACTACTGCATCACAGACTCCCCCATCATTACTTACTGTAATATCACCTGGACATGTGATCTGTGGCAGCTCATTGTCTTCTACTGTTACTGTGGACGTACAAGTGGTCGTATTTCCTGACTGATCTTCCACTGTCAAGGTCACTGTATTGGCTCCTAAATGGCTACAATCAAATGCGGTCTGATCTAGACTTAAGCTCGTTACTGTACAATTATCTGTACTTCCGTTATCTATATCTCCTGTTGTGATAGATACATTTCCTGTCCCATCCAATTGTATTGTAATGTTCTGACAAGTGGCTGTTGGTGCTATATTGTCTTCTACTGTTACTGTAGCATCACACGTACTAATATTCCCTCCATCATCTGTCACTGTTAAGGTCACTGTGTTAGCTCCTATATGTGTGCAATCAAACGCTGTTTGACTAGCCACATAACTTACTATCGTGCCATTATCGGTGCTTCCATTATCCAAGTCCGTTCCTACTATGGTTACATTCCCTGTCCCGTCTAGTTGAATCGTAATATCTTGACAAATTGCTACCGGAGGTTGATTATCTGTTACAGTTACTGTAGAAGTACAATCGTCTGTGTTTCCTGCGGCATCTTCTACTGTTAAGGTCACTGTATAAGTTCCTACAGCTGTAAATGTTGACACATCGATAGAACTTGTAGTGATCGCGCAGTTATCTGTACTTCCATTATCGACATCTGTTGGTATAATCGTTACTGATCCTCCTCCAAGGTTGACTGTAATGTCTTGACAAGTCGCTACCGGGTTTTCTGTATCAGTTACTGTCACATTGAAGCTACAATTAACTGTATTTCCACTTGCATCTACTACTTGGTAAGTCACTACCGTTGCTCCTACTGGGAATACTGTCCCACTTGCCTGACCTGCGGTCATTGTCGTTACACTTCCCGAACAGTTATCTGTCCCTACTGGGGTGGTATAAGTTATTGTTGCTCCACATACTCCAGCATCATTATTCACTGTAATGTCTGATGGACAACTAATCACTGGATCGGTTGTGTCTTGTGTGGTAATAGTGAAGGTACACGTATTGGTGTTTCCTGCCTCATCTGTAGCAGTCATTGTTACCACTTGGTCAGTGGTAATTGTTGTTCCTGCTATTGGACTTTGTGCAATGGTGATATTTCCTACTGCGGAACAGTTATCTCCTACGGTTACTCCTGCTGTATAGTCTAGTAAAGTAAACTCACAACTTGAATCAAAGCTTACAGTGATGTCTGATGGACAACTTGCTGTTGGTTGCTCTGTATCGTTTACCGTCACATTGAATGAACAGTTAGCAGTGTTTCCACTGGAATCCGTTACCTCATAAGTCACTACTGTTGTTCCTAATGGGAAAGTAGAGCCTGATGCCAAGCCTGCTGTCATCGCTGTACTTACTCCTGAACAATTATCAGTTCCTACTGGAGTGGTATATGTCACTACTGCATCACAGACTCCCCCATCATTACTTACTGTAATGTCACCTGGACATATGATCTGTGGCAGCTCATTGTCTTCTACTGTTACTGTGGATGTACAAGTTGCTGTATTTCCTGACTGATCTTCTACTGTCAAGGTCACCGTATTGGCTCCTAAATGGCTACAGTCAAACGCGGTTTGATCCAAGCTTAAGCTCGCTACTGTACAATTATCTGTACTACCATTATCTATATCTCCTGTTGTGATCGACACATTTCCTGTCCCATCCAATTGTATTGTAATATTCTGACAAGTAGCTGTTGGTGCTATGTTATCTTCTACGGTTACTGTGGCGTCACACGTACTAATATTCCCTCCATCATCTGTCACTGTTAATGTTACTGTATTAGCTCCTAAATCAGTGCAATCAAATAGTGTCTGTGAAGCACTGTAACTCACAATTGTTCCATTGTCAGTACTTCCTCCATCAATATCTGTATCCAAAATGGTCACATTTCCTGTCCCATCCAATTGAATCGTAATATCTTGGCATACAGGAGTTGGCGCATTGTTATCAACAACGTCAATGTCTACTGTACAATCATCAGTATTCCCTGCTACATCTGTTACCGTTAATGTCACGGTATAAGTTCCAATTGCAGAAAAACTATTAGGTAAAACTGAAATACTGGCTATTCCACAGTTATCTGTACTTCCTCCATCTACTAAACCAGCTGTAAGGTTGGCATTTCCTGCCCCATCCAAACTAATCGTTACTGCTTGACATACCGCTATTGGATTTGTTACATCATTGATCACTACATTTTGTGGAACAGTAATCACATTCCCATTTCCATCATCGAAGGTCCATGTAATTACATGTGTGCCTTGAGCTGTATAAGTCAATGCATCACTTGTCGTACCGGTGATCGTTCCTGAACAATTATCGGTAGTCGTTGGAGCTGTCGCCGTTGCGGTACACTCTCCTGTAATATCTGCTAATGTTGGAGTCACTGGATCGGTTACATCATCGATCACCACATTCTGGTTCACGTTGATTGTGTTTCCATTTCCATCATCGAACGTCCAAGTAATTACACGTGTGCCTTGAGCTGTATAAGTCAATGCATCACTTGTCGTTCCGGTAATCGTTCCTGAACAATTATCGGTGGTCGTTGGAGCTGTCGCCGTAGCGGTACATTCCCCTGTGACATCTGCTAATGTTGGGGTGACTGGATCAGTTGTATCATTCACTGTGATGTTGAAAGTACAGTTGTCTGTATTTCCTACTTCATCCTCTGCGGTAATCGTAATCACGGTACTTCCTGTTACCACTGTTCCCGCTACTGGACTCTGCGTAAATGTAATCGCTCCAGGTGCTGAACAGTTATCTGTTGCACTCGCTCCTGAGGTATAATCTGGTAAAGTAAACTGACAACTTGAATCAAAGTTTACGGTAATATCTGATGGACAAGTTGCTACTGGATCCGTGGTATCTGTAATCACTACAGCTTGGTTCACGTTGATCGTGTTTCCATTTCCATCATCAAAGGTCCATGTAATTGTATGTGTGCCTTGTGTGCTATAAGTCAGTGCATCACTGGTCGTTCCGGTAATCGTTCCTGAACAATTATCGGTAGTCGTTGGAGCTGTCGCCGTTGCGGTACATTCCCCTGTGACATCTGCTAATGTTGGGGTCACTGGATCAGTTACATCATCGATCACCACATTCTGGTTCACGTTGATTGTGTTTCCATTTCCATCATCGAAGGTCCATGTAATCATATGTGTGCCTTGAGCTGTATAAGTCAATGCATCACTTGTCGTTCCGGTAATCGTTCCTGAACAATTATCCGTGGTTGTTGGAGCTGTCGCCGTGGCGGTACACTCTCCGGTTACATCTGCTAATGTTGGCGTTACTGGATCAGTTACATCATCGATCACCACATTCTGGTTCACGTTGATCGTATTTCCATTTCCATCATCAAAAGTCCATGTAATCACATGTGTGCCTTGAGCTGTATAAGTCAATGCATCACTTGTCGTGCCGGTGATTGTTCCTGAACAATTATCGGTAGTCGTTGGAGCTGTCGCCGTTGCGGCACACTCTCCTGTAATATCTGCTAATGTTGGAGTCACTGGATCGGTCACATCATCGATCACCACATTCTGGTTCACGTTGATTGTGTTTCCATTTCCATCATCGAAGGTCCATGTAATCACATGTGTGCCTTGAACTGTATAAGTCAATGCATCACTTGTCGTTCCGGTAATCGTTCCTGAACAATTATCTGTGGTCGTCGGAGCTGTTGCCGTTGCGGTACACTCTCCAGTTACATCTGCTAATGTTGGGGTGATTGGATCAGTTGTATCATTCACTGTGATGTTGAAAGTACAATTGTCTGTATTTCCTACTTCATCCTCTGCGGTAATCGTAATCACGGTACTTCCTGTTACCACTGTTCCGGCTACTGGACTCTGCGTAAATGTAATCGCTCCAGGTGCTGAACAGTTATCTGTTGCACTCGCTCCTGAGGTATAATCTGGTAATGTAAACTGACAACTTGAATCAAAGTTTACAGTAATATCTGATGGACAAGTTGCTACTGGATCAGTGGTATCTGTAATCACTACATCTTGGTTCACGTTGATCGTGTTTCCATTCCCATCATCAAAGATCCATGTAATCGTATGCGTGCCTTGTGTGCTATAAGTCAGTGCATCACTTGTCGTTCCTGTTAAGGTTCCTGCACAGACGTCAGTGGTTGTAGGAGCCACTGCCGTCCCTGTGCATTCTCCTGTAATATCTGCTAATGTTGGCGTTACTGGATCGGTTACATCATCGATCACCACATTCTGGTTCACGTTGATTGTGTTTCCATTTCCATCATCGAACGTCCATGTAATTACATGTGTGCCTTGAGCTGTATAAGTCAATGCATCACTGGTCGTGCCGGTAATCGTTCCTGAACAATTATCGGTGGTCGTTGGAGCTGTCGCCGTTGCGGTACACTCTCCAGTTACATCTGCTAATGTTGGCGTTACTGGATCAGTTGTGTCATTCACTGTGATGTTGAAAGTACAATTGTCTGTATTTCCTACTTCATCCTCTGCGGTAATCGTAATCACCGTACTTCCTGTGACCACTATTCCAGCTACTGGACTCTGTGTAAATGTAATCGCTCCCGGTGCTGAACAGTTATCTGTTGCACTCGCTCCTGAGGTATAATCTGGTAATGTAAACTGACAACTTGAATCAAAGTTTACGGTTATATCTGATGGACAAGTGGCTACAGGATCCGTGGTATCTGTAATCACTACATCTTGGTTCACGTTGATCGTGTTT
This sequence comes from Flavobacteriales bacterium, assembly GCA_965224545.1. Taxonomy (GTDB): domain Bacteria; phylum Bacteroidota; class Bacteroidia; order Flavobacteriales_D; family Sanyastnellaceae; genus ASP10-05a. Next base: position 42,542 of record CBDCZM010000003.1, read on the forward strand.
CCATTCCCATCATCGAAGGTCCATGTAATTGTATGTGTGCCTTGTGTGCTATAAGTCAGTGCATCACTCGTCGTTCCTGTTAAGGTTCCTGCACAGACGTCAGTGGTTGTAGGAGCCACTGCCGTCCCTGTGCATTCTCCTGTAATATCTGCTAATGTTGGCGTTACTGGATCAGTTACATCATCGATCACCACATTCTGGTTCACGTTGATCGTGTTTCCATTCCCATCATCGAACGTCCATGTAATTACATGTGTGCCTTGAGCTGTATAAGTCAATGCATCACTGGTCGTACCGGTGATCGTTCCTGAACAATTATCGGTAGTCGTTGGAGCTGTCGCCGTTGCGGTACACTCTCCTGTAATATCTGCTAATGTTGGAGTCACTGGATCGGTTACATCATCGATCACCACATTCTGGTTCACGTTGATTGTGTTTCCATTTCCATCATCGAACGTCCAAGTAATTACATGGGTGCCTTGTGTGCTATAAGTCAGTGCATCACTTGTCGTTCCGGTTAAGGTTCCTGCACAGACGTCAGTGGTTGTAGGAGCCACTGCCGTCCCTGTGCATTCTCCTGTAATATCTGCTAATGTTGGCGTTACTGGATCAGTTACATCATCGATCACCACATTCTGGTTCACGTTGATCGTGTTTCCATTCCCATCATCGAACGTCCATGTAATTACATGTGTGCCTTGAGCTGTATAAGTCAATGCATCACTTGTCGTTCCGGTGATCGTTCCTGAACAATTATCGGTAGTCGTTGGAGCTGTCGCCGTTGCGGTACACTCTCCTGTAATATCTGCTAATGTTGGAGTCACTGGATCGGTTACATCATCGATCACCACATTCTGGTTCACGTTGATTGTGTTTCCATTTCCATCATCGAACGTCCAAGTAATTACATGGGTGCCTTGTGTGCTATAAGTCAGTGCATCACTTGTCGTTCCGGTTAAGGTTCCTGCACAGACGTCAGTGGTTGTAGGAGCCACTGCCGTCCCTGTGCATTCTCCTGTAATATCTGCTAATGTTGGCGTTACTGGATCAGTTACATCATCAATCACCACATTCTGGTTCACGTTGATTGTGTTTCCATTTCCATCATCGAACGTCCATGTAATTACATGTGTGCCTTGAGCTGTATAAGTCAATGCATCACTGGTCGTACCGGTGATCGTTCCTGAACAATTATCGGTAGTCGTTGGAGCTGTCGCCGTTGCGGTACACTCTCCTGTAATATCTGCTAATGTTGGAGTCACTGGATCGGTTACATCATCGATCACCACATTCTGGTTCACGTTGATCGTGTTTCCATTTCCATCGTCAAATGTCCATGTAATCACATGGGTGCCTTGAGTACTGTATGTCAATGCATCACTCGTGGTTCCAGTGATCGTTCCTGAACAATTATCGGTGGTCGTTGGAGCTGTTGCCGTTGCGGTACACTCTCCTGTGACATCTGCTAATGTTGGGGTCACTGGATCAGTTGTATCATTCACTGTGATGTTGAAAGTACAGTTGTCTGTATTTCCTACTTCATCCTCTGCGGTAATCGTAATCACTGTACTTCCTGTTACCACTGTTCCCGCTACTGGACTCTGCGTAAATGTAATCGCTCCTGGTGCTGAACAGTTATCTGTTGCACTCGCTCCTGATGTATAATCTGGTAAAGTAAACTGACAACTTGAATCAAAGTTTACGGTAATATCTGATGGACAAGTTGCTACTGGATCCGTGGTATCTGTAATCACTACAGCTTGGTTCACGTTGATCGTGTTTCCATTTCCATCATCGAACGTCCATGTAATTACATGTGTGCCTTGAGCTGTATAAGTCAATGCATCACTGGTCGTACCGGTGATCGTTCCTGAACAATTATCGGTAGTCGTTGGAGCTGTCGCCGTTGCGGTACACTCTCCTGTAATATCTGCTAATGTTGGAGTCACTGGATCGGTTACATCATCGATCACCACATTCTGGTTCACGTTGATTGTGTTTCCATTTCCATCGTCAAATGTCCATGTAATCACATGTGTGCCTTGAGTACTGTATGTCAATGCATCACTCGTGGTTCCAGTGATCGTTCCTGAACAATTATCGGTGGTCGTTGGAGCTGTTGCCGTTGCGGTACACTCTCCTGTGACATCTGCTAATGTTGGGGTCACTGGATCAGTTACATCATCAATCACCACGTTCTGGTTCACATTGATTGTGTTTCCATTTCCATCATCGAACGTCCATGTAATCACATGTGTGCCTTGAGCTGTATAAGTCAATGCATCACTCGTGGTTCCAGTGATCGTTCCTGAACAATTATCTGTTGTCGTCGGTGCTGTTGCAGTAGCTGTACATTGTCCTGTTACATCTGCTAATGTTGGCGTTACTGGATCAGTTGTATCATTCACTGTGATGTTGAAAGTACAGTTGTCTGTATTTCCTACTTCATCCTCTGCGGTAATCGTTATCACGGTACTTCCTGTTACCACTGTTCCGGCTATTGGACTCTGCGTAAATGTAATCGCTCCAGGTGCTGAACAGTTATCTGTTGCACTCGCTCCTGAGGTATAATCTGGTAAAGTAAACTGACAACTTGCATCAAAGTTTACAGTAATATCTGATGGACAAGTTGCTACTGGATCCGTGGTATCGGTAATCACCACATCTTGGTTCACGTTGATCGTGTTTCCATTCCCATCATCAAAGGTCCATGTAATCGTATGCGTGCCTTGGGTGCTATAAGTCAGTGCATCACTTGTCGTTCCTGTTAAGGTTCCTGCACAGACGTCAGTGGTTGTAGGAGCCATTGCCGTCCCTGTGCATTCTCCTGTAATATCTGCTAATGTTGGTGTTACTGGATCAGTTACATCATCGATCACCACATTCTGGTTCACGTTGATTGTATTTCCATTTCCATCATCAAATGTCCATGTAATCACATGTGTGCCTTGAGCTGTATAAGTCAATGCATCACTTGTCGTGCCGGTGATTGTTCCTGAACAATTATCGGTAGTCGTTGGAGCTGTCGCCGTTGCGGTACACTCTCCTGTAATATCTGCTAATGTTGGAGTCACTGGATCGGTTACATCATCGATCACCACATTCTGGTTCACGTTGATCGTGTTTCCATTTCCATCATCAAATGTCCATGTAATCACATGTGTGCCTTGAGCTGTATATGTCAATGCATCACTCGTAGTTCCAGTAATCGTTCCTGAACAATTATCTGTGGTCGTTGGAGCTGTTGCCGTTGCGGTACACTCTCCGGTTACATCTGATAATGTTGGGGTGATTGGATCAGTTGTGTCATTCACTGTGATGTTGAAAGTACAATTGTCTGTATTTCCTACTTCATCCTCTGCGGTAATCGTAATCACAGTACTTCCTGTTACCACTGTTCCGGCTATTGGACTCTGCGTAAATGTAATCGCTCCAGGTGCTGAACAGTTATCTGTTGCACTCGCTCCTGAGGTATAATCTGGTAAAGTAAACTGACAACTTGCATCAAAGTTTACAGTAATATCTGATGGACAAGTCGCTACTGGATCCGTAGTATCTGTAATCACTACATCTTGGTTCACGTTGATCGTGTTTCCATTCCCATCATCAAAGGTCCAAGTAATTGTATGTGTGCCTTGAGTACTGTATGTCAATGCATCACTCGTTGTTCCAGTGATGGTTCCTGAACATGCATCTGTGGTCGTTGGTGCTGTCGCTGTGGCCGTACATTGTCCTGTGACATCTGATAATGTTGGAGTCAATGGATCTACTGTATCGTCAATTACTACATCTTGGTTTACATTGATGGAGTTCCCATTCCCATCTGCAAACGTCCAAGTAATTGTATGAGTTCCTTGGGTGCTATATGTCAACGCATCACTCGTTGTTCCGGTGATCGTTCCTGAACATGCATCTGTTGTCGCTGGTGCTGTCGCTGTGGCCGTACATTGTCCTGTTACATCCGATAATGTTGGAGTCAATGGATCTACAGTATCGTCAATTACTACATCTTGGTTTACATTGATGGAGTTCCCATTCCCATCTGCAAACGTCCAAGTAATTGTATGAGTTCCTTGGGTGCTATATGTCAACGCATCACTCGTTGTTCCAGTGATGGTTCCTGAACATGCATCTGTTGTCGTCGGTGCTGTTGCAGTAGCTGTACATTGTCCTGTGACATCTGCTAATGTTGGAGTCAATGGATCCACTGTATCGTCAATTACTACATCTTGGTTCACATTGATAGAATTTCCATTCCCATCTGCAAACGTCCAAGTAATTGTATGAGTTCCTTGGGTGCTATAAGTCAACGCATCACTCGTTGTGCCAGTGATGGTTCCTGAACACGCATCTGTGGTCGTTGGTGCTGTCGCTGTGGCTGTACATTGCCCTGTGACATCCGATAATGTTGGAGTCAATGGATCTACAGTATCGTCAATTACTACATCTTGGTTTACATTGATAGAGTTTCCATTCCCATCTGCAAACGTCCAAGTAATTGTATGAGTTCCTTGAGTACTATAAGTCAATGCATCACTCGTCGTTCCAGTGATGGTTCCTGAGCACGCATCTGTTGTCGTCGGTGCTGTTGCTGTAGCTGTACATTGCCCTGTTACATCCGATAATGTTGGAGTCAATGGATCCACTGTATCGTCAATTACTACATCTTGGTTTACATTGATGGAATTTCCATTCCCATCATCGAATGTCCAAGTAATTGTATGAGTTCCTTGAGTGCTGTATGTCAGTGCATCACTCGTTGTTCCAGTGATGGTTCCTGAACACGCATCTGTTGTCGTCGGTGCTGTTGCTGTAGCTGTACATTGCCCTGTGACATCCGATAATGTTGGAGTCAATGGATCTACAGTATCGTCAATTACTACATCTTGGTTCACATTGATAGAATTTCCATTCCCATCTGCAAACGTCCAAGTAATTGTATGAGTTCCTTGGGTGCTATAAGTCAACGCATCACTCGTTGTGCCAGTGATGGTTCCTGAACACGCATCTGTGGTCGTTGGTGCTGTTGCAGTAGCTGTACATTGTCCTGTTACATCCGATAATGTTGGAGTCAATGGATCCGTTATGTCATTGACAGTTACATTTAAAGAACAAACATCAGTATTTCCTGCACCGTCAGTAGCCGTTATTGTCACTGCTGTTACTCCTAACGAAAGTGCAGTCCCTGAAACAGGCGATTGAGATACTGTGACAGTACAATTATCTGTTGCTGTTACACCTGAAGTATAATCTGCGAGTGTTGCAGCGCAAGAACTATTCATATTTACGGTTTGATTCCCAGGACATCCTGATAATACAGGGTCTGTTGTGTCTACTGGAATAGCAAAAAATGAACATCCTGCAGGGTTTCCTGCCTCATCTGTAAAAGTTACAGAAACCAATTCAGAACCAGTGATTTCGGTTCCAGCTGTTGGAAATTGGCTATATGTTAAGTTGCCTACGGTAGAGCAGTTATCTGATACAGAAAACACACTACTGAAGTCTGGTAAATATGCTCGACAACTGGCATCATAAGAGACATTTTGATCACTACAAGTAAATACTGGAGCAGTATCATCCACTACAGTAACATCAAAAGTGCAAGCGTCCGTATTTCCCAAATTATCCGTAACAGTTAAAGTTACTGTTTGGCTCGTTGCAATTGTCGTTCCCGCAACTGGGGACTGGGTTACAGTATATGTCAAAGGACAACTTTGAGTTATTGTCCCTGAAGTTGTATAATCTGGTAATGATGCTTGACAAGAAGCATTCGCTGATACATTCTGATTTGCTGGACAAGTAATAGTGAGAACAAAAGCCTCGGCAACTTGGAAATCAAAGTCTACCGAATTAGAAGAAATCGGAGAGGTATATCCATCCACACCTGAAGTCACTAGACCATTTACGTCTACAGTTACAGTTGCAGAACCTAATTCTCCATCAAAATCCGCATCGGTATATCCAGCCTCTAAAACATCTGTACACACATCATTGTCTGAATCTAGTTCTTGAGAATCGAAGTTCCCATCTGCATCCGAGTCAGAAATCGCGTAATTCAATGATCCACTATCAGCAGCTGTTTCCAAGGCATCAAAAACTCCATTGGTTCCAAATAATGCAGGAGCACCATCTATAATTCCATCTCCATCTCCATCTGCGGCAGTGTGTCCTGCCTCTACCACATCATAGATCCCATCATTATCAGAATCAAGATCTAAATGATTTGGCACACCATCTCCATCAAAATCCATGTAAGCACACACTCCATTTGAGTTCAAAGTACAAAAGTCAGCATCCTGATAATTTGGTATTCCATCCGAATCTGCATCATCCAAAGGTTCAGTGGTATCACACGTCGATGAAGACGTCACAGTAAATGGTTCATTAGTACCACCTCCGTAGGCTCCGTTTCCTGAACCAAAACCTCCTGAAACAGAAGCTCCGTTTACAAAAACCTCATAGTAACCTGCCGTCCCAAATGTCAATCCATCTCCGAACGTATCATTGATGAACATTGTATAAGTACCTGGTGCAGCAGAAAAACTTCCTGACCTAGTAGTATTGTTAAAATCAGGATATGTTCCCGCAGCGACACTAATCACTATATTTCCTGAAGCATCTTCAATTCTCCAACTTATTTCAGACCCATAGCTATCAGGCGTCACCTGAAATTCCACAGGGGTAAGAATATCTGGACAAATTTCAAGAATATCCGTTATACCATCATTATCATCATCATCATCTGAAATATCGCATATTCCATCTAAATCTGCATCAGTACCATCCAAATCAACTAAGAAACTGCATGTTCCTACATTTCCTGCTTCATCAGTTACGGTGATCAGTATCATTTGGTCTGCAGATATAACTGTACCTGCAATCGGTGTTTGAGATACAATTAGGTTTCCTGTAGCTGTACAATTATCCGAATAAGTGATTAAAGCTGTATAATCTATTAATGTTGTTTGGCAACTTATCCCCGTACTTATAGTTTGAGTACCCAAGCAACCTACTGTCGGGTCTGTATCATCTACTCTAGCTACGAAAGTGCAAATTGCATTATTTCCTCCTTCATCTGTCACGGTTAAAGTAACCGTGGCTCCATTAGTAATTAGGGTTCCTGTCGTTGGGCTCTGAGATGTTATAAGATTTCCAATCGTAGTACAATTATCCGTAGGTGAAATCATTCCTGTGTAATCGGGTAAAAGTCCTTGACAACTGCCTGCAGATGTTTCTGCAACAACTTGATCTCCTATACATACATATGCTGGATCCTCATTGTCTACAACTATTACATCAAATGAACATTGCTCTGTAATTACACCGCCGGGAGAAGAAGCTCTCCAAGTAATTGTTGTAGTCCCTATTGGAAAATCGTCTCCACTGTTTAAACCACTCCCGTCAATTCGTGACAATGAAGCCGAACAACCTGAAACAATGGTAGGCGTTCCAAATGCAAAATCCTTGACACAGGTGCCAGGGTTTGTGAAAATAGTTGTATCATTTTGACAAGTGATAGTGATGGAATTTTCATTTATGTTAATAGTCTCGGTGACCGAAAGTACTTCTGCACATATATTCCAAGAAATATTAAAATCAATTGTTTCCGGACCCTCTGTTATGACGTCATCAATTGGAGTTACTATATAGTACTTTGATGTTTCATTCGCAGCGAAGGAAATCGGATTTGTTACAGGCAATCCAAAAAGATCTGTAAAAATATAATCTACATTTTCAGTAGCCGTACCAGTCAACGTATAGGTTACATCTAAAGGTATTGTTGTGTCTCCAGACCTGTCCAATGAAAATAGACCAAACTGACAACCCTCTACTGCATCAGCAAATAGTGGGTCAGGTACTAAATCTACTAACTGACCTGGGCAACTAAAGCTTTTAAGAAAAACGGCAGAATCAAACTGACCATCAAAGGCATCTCCTAAAACAATTTTTACATGGTACGTCTGACAAGGAACTACCACCCCTTTTGCTTCCAAAGGAACTGTGAACCCATCGAACTGTAAATCTACACCTCCCGTGTTATCCACGAAGAAGGCATTATTCGTTAAACTAGCACAGTTAAGAGGATCAAATCCACCTCCTGCAGTACCGTTGTTTACGGAATTAATGGCTACTGGAGTTCCGTCTGGTAAGATGGCAAAGTTAGCTGCTCCGTTACTATATGGGCCAGCAATACCTGGACCACTTACCAAGAAGGCAAAAGCATCATTAAAGCCTGAACATACATATTCATTATACTCTTCCGAAGCAAAAACAAAGTCTATGACTAACGTATCACATTTAGGTACTACATCAAATTCTATCACAACCACATCTTGTGTACACAATGGACTTATCGCTACTAGATCGGGGTCACTATAAGTCACCCCATTACCTACTGTTGAACCACCACTATTATTTGGACCTATAAGTTGAGGAAGGTCCCCGGTTGAAATTACCATACCTGTGTCCAATCCTAACACTCCATCGGGCGTATATCCGAAAATCCCAGTTTGAGTTCCTAAACCACTTGTAACAGTAAAGTTAGTAATGGTTAAACCTGTTCCTGAAATTAGATCTGAAATTTGAGTGTTTGTTGCTGTGTTATCAACGATAAGCTGAGCTGCAACTTGGGTAGAGTATGCTGACAAGATCATCAAAAAAATAACTACCAACGGTAGTCTCTTTTTGCCTTCTCGTCTACTGACTAGACTGTTTTTAATACGGAATAGACAGTCAATAAATGTTCTTTTTTCCATTTTCCTACAATTTGGAATAGAATCACTTCTGATGTTCCTATCTTGTAGGTTACGATAGCTGCGGCAAAAGAGTTACAAAAGGCATTTTCCCACCTATTTATCGGAAAAAACTGACGACGAATCTCTTTAGTATTTTATATGAATGTATGACTTGATGATTTTTGAACCATCGCCTAGATCTATTAGTGAATAATAGGTACCCATAGGTACAAGACCGTCTTGTTTAAAGCTCTTTTTACTGGCTCTTCCATCCCAATTATTCCTGTAATTTTCCTCAGAAAAAATGAGTCTACCCCATCTATTAAATACCTGTATAGAGTTCTTTGGGAAATACTCAATACCAATTATTTCATACATGTCGTTGACACCATCATTATTTGGTGAAAAACCCTTTGGAATTATTAACTGATTGAAACAACCCACCTGAATAATTACAGAAGCCTCATCACAGTAGCCATACTCGTCGCAAATGGTGTATTGGATCGAATCCATTCCACACCAATTATGCAATATCTCAATTTGAATATTTCCACCTGCACTAATCGACACATTTAAGCTATCGTTTTCGCTGTAAAAATCAACTACCTGAATAGTATCTCCATCTAAATCATAGTCATTCATCATAATAGAATCCTCACCAAAAAGATCTCCGATTTCAAACTGAATTGTATCATTAATGGCAATTGGTGGAGTATTTATCAAAACAGAGAAAGAACAGGTATCTGCATTTCCAGATAGGTCGAGTGCCTGGTAAGTAACCGCAGTGTACCCATGTGCAAAAACACTTCCCGACGCTCCTCCCTCTATCAGATTCAATTCTACCTCGCAATTATCAGAAAACTCAGGTACATTATATACAACTGTAGAATCTGTCTGCTCAATATCATCCGTGCATTCTATTATTGGAGTAGTGAGATCTATTAAAGTAACTTCGAATTCGCACATGGAGACATTCCCAGCCGAATCCGTCACTGTTAAGGTTACTAACTGAGTTGTATTTATCAAGGTGCCGGAAATCGGATTTTGTTCAATTGAAACAATTGTTGCGTCGCATTGAAGGGCAATTGATATGTCTCCAGAATAATCAGGTAAGGTCACTTCACAATTCTGAAGCACTTCTAATTGCTGATCATTAATACATTCTACTATAGGTGAATTTGGATTAGATAATTCCACCATAAATGAACACGAAGCTACATTTCCTGCATCATCAATAGCAGTAATTGTTACCATTTGACTAGTCACTATTTGTGTATTGGGAGCGGGTGTCTGAATAACAGATGACAAAGTGCTACCACAATTTGGTTGGATCGACACCTGACTAATGTAGTCAGGGACTATTCCAACACAACTTTGGGAAATTGGTATTACCTGATTAGAGAGACAGTCGATTGAAGGAGGACTATCATTTCGTAATACCAACTCAAATTCACAAATGGTGGTATTCCCGCTTTCATCCGTAACTTCTAATATCGAAAGAGTATTTTCATTTATCATGGTTCCGACAGGCGGATTTTGAATAACGTTTAACGAAGTCGAACAATTGTCATAAAAAGTAATCAGCTGATCAAAGGCCATCACCTCATAATTACAATCCGCATTTGTATCCACGACAACCGTGTCCACGCAATCGATAAATGGATCTGTAATGTCTTGTACATTTAAAACAAAATCACACTGGTCTGAGTTCCCTGCCAAATCGGTAAGGGTCAAAGTGCAATTAATCATCGATGAACTAGAGATAATGGTTCCTGGAACTGGAGTTTGTACAACTGCGATATCATTTAGGCCTGTACAATTATCGTAATATTCCAATTCGCTTATAAAGTCTTCTATTATATATTGGCAATCATCACCAAGATATTGATAGATGTCCGTAGGGCATTCAGTAATAATTGGTGCTCCATTGTCAACTACCGTTACCGTAGCATTACAAGTTCCAGAGTTCCCTGAATCGTCTATTACCATAAGAGTAACATTATTTGCACCTATATGAACACACGAAAAATCGGATTGACTTATTTGAAGAGAAGCTATAGAACCATTGTCAAAACTTCCTCCATCTACATCCGCTGGTACTATACTCACCTCCCCTAAAAAATCTAGTTCTACAGTTATGTCTTGACAAATGGCAGTTGGAGAAATAGTATCTACTAATGTCACTATTGCATCGCAACTGGATATATTTCCAGCAGCATCCTCTGCAATTAAAGTAACCGTGTTTGCTCCCATGTTTGCATTTGTGAAATTCAGTGGGCTCGCGTTAAGGGATAGTAGTAAACAGTTGTCTGTGGTTCCTCCATCAATGTCTGAAGCCATAATTGAGACTGTACCATCTGATTGTAATTCGATCGTGATGTTTTGACAGATTACCTGTGGAGGAGTAGTGTCCGTGGTAGTTATAGTAAACAAACATAAGTCTGAATTCCCAGAAGAATCTTCAATGGTAATCTCCACATTTATTATCTGTTCACCAGAAAATACAGTTCCAACTGGTGGGTTTTGAGTTATTATAATTCCCCCGGCACCACAGTTATCAGTATAAAGCACTTCTGAGGTGTAATCAGGCAGCGTAAATTCACAGTTACCATCAGTGCTTTCCGTTCTGGATACAGCACATGATGTTATAGTTGGGTTTTCCAAATCGATCACCATAACATTGGAAATGCAGTTATCTACGTTTCCTGAATTGTCGGTCACCGTTAACGTTACAACGTTTGTTCCCAAATGGCTACAATCAAAATTTGTTTGACTTGCCAGTAAACTGACTATAATATCATTATCTGTACTTCCTCCATCTATATCAGATGCTGTAATACTTGCATTTCCAAATGAGTCTAGAAAGATCGAAATGTCTTGACAAATTGCAATTGGAGGATCATTATCACTTACCGTGACTACCGCTATGCAGTTATCAGTATTTCCTGATTGGTCAGTGACAGTGAGCACTACATTATTGGGACCTAAATCAGCACCTGTAAAACTATTCCTATCTATAATATAACTAACGATGGAACAATTATCAGAACTACCTCCATCAACATCTGACGCGCTGATGACAGCATTTCCTAACACATCTAACCCTACTGTAATGTCCAAACAAACAGCCACTGGATTCTCATTATCTTCTACAGTGACCGTAGCTGTTTCAATTACTTGATTCCCTCCACCATCTGTTGCTGTGATGGTCACCACATTTGGGCCAATGTCGACACATCCAAATGTGTCGTTGTCTAACGATATTATCAGACCACTACAATTATCCGATGATGTTGATACGTCAGTTCCTGTGACAGTAATACTGCCGCTGCCATTTAATTGAACCGTGATATCCTGAGGAGTTAAATTGGGAGAAGTAACATCGTCAATAATTACATTCTGATTTACATCAATGGAATTTCCGCTACCATCATCAAAAGTCCATGTAATTATGTAGGTACCCTGTGAGGTATAGGTCAAAGCATCCAGTGTGGTTGCTATAATCACTCCTGCACAATTATCTGTGGTAGAAGGAGGCAAAACAGAAACTGAACATTCATCTGTGATATCACTTAGAATAGGTATGTCAGGATCTGTAATGTCAACTACCGTAATATCAAAACTACAGTCACTGGTATTTCCTGCAACATCTGACGCAGTCAATGTTATCGTAATAGTTCCGGTGGTCACAGAACCAGGTAATGGAAATTGAGAAATCGTAGCGGCACAATTATCTGAAATCAATGGTACAGATGTATAACCCTGAAGTATGGCTTCGCAATTGATGTCCGCATTTACATTTAAGTCTGAAGGACACCCTGATATTGAGGGGGGAGTTATATCTATAACCTTTAACGTCTTATTACATGAATATGAATTCCCGCTTTCATCAATTACTAGAACAGATATTGGGGTATTCACTGTAATCACTGTTCCCGCCAATGGAGTTTGGGAAAAACTAATATTCCCGTTGCTCGAACAATTATCTGATAATGTCGCTAAAACTTCTGGCTGATAGTTTGGTACAATTGCAGAGCAAGTTCCATTTGCTGGTAGTGAGGAAGTCAAACTAAGACAATTGAACTGTGGTGGAGACGAATCTCCTATAATAAGTGTAAAATTACAGGTAGAAGAATTCCCATATTCATCCGTCACGGTCAACACTATGTTTTGATCACTGCTTACTGTAGTTCCAGATGCTATGTTCTGAGATATAGTAATATTAGAAACTGCTGAACAGTTGTCTGTGTAAGTGATAATGCCTGTATAATCTGGAACCGTTACTTCACAATTTGAGTCTCCTGAAATCGTATCATCTGTCGGGCATCCACTTATAGCGGGTGGAGAAATATCAACAATTGTTACAGGCGCAGGACAAAGACTTGTATTCCCACTCTGATCTTCAGATAATAGATTGACTGAATGACTTCCAATATCACTACAATTAAAGCTAGTCCGACTCACAGTTTGTGACAGTGTACAATTATCAAAACTTGCGTTATTAATATCTGTAGGAGTTAAAGTCACATTACCAGTTGCATCCAATTGCAACGTAGCACTCTTGCATTTAGAAATTGGAAGAATTACATCTTCAACAGTGACAGTGCTCAAGCATGAACTCATATTTCCAAGGTTATCAGTCACGGTAAGTGTAACAGAATTTGGTCCCAAATGAGAACAATCAAAATTGGTCTGACTAGCTATATAACTAACAATGGTTCCGTCATCAGTACTTCCCCCATCTATGTCAGTTCCTACTATGCTTGCATTCCCTGAAGCATCCACTTGAATTGTAATATCTTGACACACGGCCACAGGAGCTGTTAGATACAGGGAATTGCTAATCACATCAGCTAAATCCGAGTTCATTAAAGACTTTCTCTGATCATCATCATTAAATCTATCAATCGTTCTTACCGCATCATGGAGAGTCCAGATATTATATGTAGAATGTTCCCCATTCAATTCGTTCATTGTGATGAGCTCATCTGTATCGAAGGAAACGTTATAAGCTATTTCTGATGAGTTTTGAGAAGCACAGATAAATGGGATAAGCAGCAGCATTGTTGATATCAATCTGCTGTTTATCAAACATAATAGAATAGCACCAATACTTTTTTTACAAATAAGTAAAAACATTTTTGTTTTAGCGTTTCACATTAATCTTAAGAGAATTTGTACGGCATTTAGGCCGTTTAGTTACACCTTTTCCTACATCCTTTCAGCACATAAAAAATTAAAAATAAAGCACTTAAAACACTTCCTACATACAGAAAATGTTCATTTTTTATTATTCAACTTCAAACTACTGTTGCAAGAAAAATCTCACAACTTATTTGCAATAGTTATGGACATTTTTGATCTCAATCTGACTGATCTTATTTGTTTTGAATTCCTGATCAAAATTTCACCTGATTTACTTAGCTAAGACCCCATAACAAATACGGGTTTTTCCCGTAGAAGATATATATATTATACATAATATGAAATATTTATCTCTACTTTTCTGTTTTATTCTATTGAGCTCTTTGGAGTTACACTCTCAATTGGATCAAGTCATAGTTGAAGAATACTTTGTTCATGATGGCACAAGCCCAACTCCCACAGAAATTCCTGCTGGAAATAAAACCTATAGAATTTATGCGCTTCTCTCCAATCCTACCTCATATGTAGAGAAAGTTTATGGAAGCGCAGCCAATGAGCTAAAGATAGAAAGTTCTACCAACTCATTTTGGAATAGATCTCCACTTGGGGGAAATGATGGAAAGACTATAAATTCAGCTTTCTTTGGGATAGTGCCTTCTCTTGTATTTGATACATATTTCACCGTTGGTTGGGCTTCTTCATCTCATTTTGGAATCCCTCTTACCGATGACTCAGGCACTTCATACCCAGCATTCTTAAATCCGAATGATGGGTTTACCGCTTCAAGTGGTACTGCTACAGTAAACACCGTTGTTGGAGCTCCTGATTGGACTGCTGCTATAACGGCAGGAACGAACGTCAGCATTAATACAGCTTCCGAGGGTTCTTGGGCCTCAACTGGCGGTGCTGCTAATACTTTAGGACAAGGGGCTAATGATGCGGTACTTCTAGGGCAATTTACAACTGCTGGAACCTTCACATTTGAAATAAACTTAGTCGTAAAAAATGGAGCTAGCACTTTTGATTATCAAGCTTCACAAACAACTGGAATTGATGGTTCAACGATGGGTTTAATACACCCTATCCCAACTGGAATTGACGGATGTATGGATAATACTGCATGTAATTATAATGCAGCAGCTACAAATGATGATGGATCATGTCTTTATAATGATGCTTGCGGTGTTTGCGGTGGCTCAGGAACTATAGCGGGTTGTACCAATGCTGCATCTTGTAACTATAACGCAGCAGCAGATTGTGATGATGGATCTTGTGCTACTAATGACGCTTGTGGTGTTTGTGGTGGTTCGGGAACGGTAGCGGGTTGTACTAATGCCGCATCTTGTAACTACAATGCAGCAGCAGATTGTGATGATGGGTCTTGTTTAACCAATGACGCTTGTGGCGTTTGTGGTGGCTCGGGAACGGTAGCGGGTTGTACGGATATAACAAAATGTAACTATAATGCAGCCGCAGATTGTGATGACGGTTCTTGTGTAAGATTTGATGCTTGTGGTGTTTGCGGTGGCTCAGGAACTGTTGCGGGTTGTACCAATGCGACAGCTTGTAACTATAACGCTGCAGCGGATTGTGATAATGGATCTTGTACACTCCCTGATGGATGTACCAATGCGACGGCTTGTAACTATAACGCAGCAGCACTTTGTGACGATGGATCTTGTATTCTTCCGGATGGATGTACTAATGCCGCATCTTGTAACTATAATGCAGCAGCGCTTTGTGACGATGGATCTTGTTTGACCAATGATGCCTGTGGCGTTTGTGGTGGCTCGGGAACAGTAGCGGGTTGTACTAATGTGGCTGCTTGTAACTTTAATGCTTTAGCGGATTGTGATGATGGATCGTGTACACTCCCTGATGGATGTACAAATGCGACGGCTTGTAACTATAATGCTGCGGCGCTTTGCGATGATGGGTCTTGTATCCTTCCAGATGGATGTACCAATGTAGCAGCCTGTAACTATAATGCAGCAGCACTTTGCGACGATGGGTCTTGTTTAACCAATGATGCTTGTGGTGTCTGTGGTGGTTCTGGAACAGTAGCAGGTTGTACTAATGTAGCAGCTTGTAACTTTAATGCTTCAGCCGATTGTGATGATGGGTCTTGTTTAACCAATGACGCTTGTGGTGTTTGTGGTGGTTCGGGAACAGTAGCAGGTTGTACCAATGTAGCAGCTTGTAACTTTAACGCTTTAGCCGATTGTGATGATGGGTCTTGTTTAACCAATGACGCTTGTGGCGTTTGTGGTGGCTCAGGAACAGTAGCGGGTTGTACTAATGCGACAGCTTGTAACTACAATGCAGCAGCAGATTGTGATGATGGATCTTGTTTAACCAATGACGCTTGTGGTGTTTGTGGTGGTTCGGGAACAGTAGCAGGTTGTACCAATGTAGCAGCTTGTAACTTTAACGCTTTAGCCGATTGTGATGATGGGTCTTGTTTAACCAATGACGCTTGTGGCGTTTGTGGTGGCTCAGGAACAGTAGCGGGTTGTACTAATGCGACAGCTTGTAACTACAATGCAGCAGCAGATTGTGATGATGGATCTTGTACACTCCCTGATGGATGTACAAATGCTACGGCTTGTAACTATAATGCTGCGGCGCTTTGTGATGATGGATCTTGTGTACTTCCTGATGGATGTACAAATGTAGCAGCCTGTAACTATAATGCAGCAGCGCTTTGTGACGATGGATCATGTTTAACCAATGACGCTTGTGGTGTTTGTGGTGGCTCAGGAACGGTAGCGGGTTGTACTAATGTGGCAGCCTGTAACTATAACGCAGCGGCGGATTGTGATGATGGGTCTTGTTTAACTAATGACGCTTGTGGCGTTTGTGGTGGTTCGGGAACAGTAGCGGGTTGTACCAATGCGACAGCTTGTAACTACAATGCAGCAGCAGATTGTGATGATGGATCTTGTACACTCCCTGATGGATGTACCAATGCGACAGCTTGTAACTATAATGCAGCAGCTCTCTGTGATGATGGATCGTGTATCCTTCCAGATGGTTGTACCAATGCCGCATCTTGTAACTATAATGCAGCAGCTCTTTGCGACGATGGATCGTGTTTAACCAATGACGCTTGTGGCGTTTGTGGTGGCTCGGGAACAGTAGCGGGTTGTACTAATGTGGCAGCTTGTAACTTTAATGCTTTAGCCGATTGTGATGATGGATCTTGTTTAACCAATGACGCTTGTGGTGTTTGCGGTGGCTCAGGAACTGTTGCGGGTTGTACCAATGCGACAGCTTGTAACTATAACGCTGCAGCGGATTGTGATGATGGATCTTGTACACTCCCTGACGGATGTACGAATGCAACGGCTTGTAACTATAATGCAGCAGCTCTCTGTGATGATGGATCTTGTATCCTTCCGGATGGTTGTACCAATGCCGCATCTTGTAACTATAATGCAGCAGCTCTTTGCGACGATGGATCGTGCTTAACCAATGACGCTTGTGGCGTTTGCGGTGGTTCAGGAACGGTAGCAGGTTGTACCAATGCGACAGCTTGTAACTATAACGCAGCGGCAGATTGTGATGATGGATCTTGTGTACTTCCAGATGGTTGTACTAATGCGACGGCTTGTAACTATAATGCAGCAGCTCTTTGTGATGATGGATCTTGTACCCTTCCTGATGGATGTACTAATGCAGCGGCTTGTAACTATAATGCAGCAGCACTTTGCGACGATGGATCATGTTTAACCAATGACGCTTGTGGTGTTTGTGGTGGCTCGGGAACGGTAGCGGGTTGTACTAATGTGGCAGCTTGTAACTATAACGCAGCAGCAGATTGTGATGATGGGTCTTGTTTAACCAATGACGCTTGTGGTGTTTGCGGTGGCTCAGGAACTGTAGCGGGTTGTACCAATGTGACAGCTTGTAACTACAATGCAGCAGCAGATTGTGATGATGGATCTTGTACACTCCCTGATGGATGTACCAATGCCACGGCTTGTAACTATAATGCAGCAGCTCTCTGTGATGATGGATCTTGTATCCTTCCTGATGGTTGTACTAATGCAGCAGCTTGTAACTTCAATGCAGCAGCGCTTTGCGACGATGGATCTTGTTTAACCAATGACGCCTGTGGTGTTTGTGGTGGCTCAGGAACGGTAGCGGGTTGTACTAATGTGGCAGCTTGTAACTATAACGCAGCAGCAGATTGCGATGATGGGTCTTGTTTAACTAATGACGCTTGTGGCGTTTGCGGTGGCTCAGGAACAGTAGCCGGTTGTACCAATGCGACAGCTTGTAACTATAACGCTGCAGCGGATTGTGATGATGGATCTTGTACACTCCCTGACGGATGTACCAATGCGACGGCTTGTAACTATAATGCAGCAGCTCTCTGTGATGATGGATCTTGTATCCTTCCGGATGGTTGTACCAATGCCGCATCTTGTAACTATAATGCAGCAGCTCTTTGCGACGATGGATCTTGTTTAACCAATGACGCTTGTGGCGTGTGTGGTGGCTCAGGAACAGTAGCCGGTTGTACCAATGCGACAGCTTGCAACTATAACGCAACAGCAGATTGTGATGATGGGTCTTGTACACTTCCTGATGGATGTACCAATGCGACAGCTTGTAACTTCAACGCAGCGGCGCTTTGTGATGATGGATCTTGTATCCTTCCGGATGGTTGTACAAATGCAACAGCTTGTAACTATAATGCAGCAGCTCTTTGTGATGATGGATCTTGTATCCTTCCAGATGGTTGTACCAATGCAACAGCTTGTAACTATAATGCAGCAGCTCTTTGTGATGATGGATCGTGTATCCTTCCTGATGGGTGTACTAATGTAGCAGCTTGTAACTTCAACGCAGCGGCGCTTTGCGACGATGGATCTTGTTTAACCAATGACGCTTGTGGCGTTTGTGGTGGCTCGGGAACAGTAGCAGGCTGTACCAATGCAACAGCTTGTAACTTTAATGCTTTAGCGGATTGTGATAATGGTTCTTGTGTACTTCCGGATGGGTGTACTGATAATACTGCTTGTAACTATAATGCAGCAGCTCTTTGTGATGATGGATCTTGTATCCTTCCAGATGGCTGTACCAATGCAGCAGCTTGTAACTTTAATGCAGCAGCTCTTTGCGACGATGGATCGTGTTTAACCAATGACGCTTGTGGTGTTTGCGGTGGTTCGGGAACAGTTGCTGGTTGTACCAATGCGACGGCTTGTAACTATAACGCTGCGGCGGATTGTGATAATGGTTCTTGTGTACTTCCGGATGGATGTACCAATGCGACAGCTTGTAACTATAATGCAGCAGCTCTTTGTGATGATGGATCGTGTATCCTACCAGATGGCTGTACCAATGCAGCAGCTTGTAACTTCAATGCGGCGGCGCTTTGTGATGATGGGTCTTGTTTAACCAATGACGCTTGTGGCGTGTGTGGTGGCTCGGGAACAGTAGCGGGTTGTACCAATGCGACGGCTTGTAACTATAACGCTGCGGCGGATTGTGATAATGGTTCTTGTGTACTTCCGGATGGGTGTACTGATAATACTGCTTGTAACTATAATGCAGCAGCTCTTTGTGATGATGGATCATGTATTCTTCCGGATGGTTGTACTAATGCAGCGGCTTGTAACTTCAACGTAGCGGCGCTTTGCGACGATGGGTCTTGTTTAACTAATGACGCTTGTGGTGTTTGTGGTGGCTCGGGAACAGTAGCGGGTTGTACCAATGCAACGGCTTGTAACTTCAATGCAGCAGCAGATTGTGATAATGGTTCTTGTGTACTTCCGGATGGGTGTACTGATAATACTGCTTGTAACTATAATGCAGCAGCTCTTTGTGATGATGGATCTTGTATCCTTCCGGATGGGTGTACTAATGCAGCAGCTTGTAACTTCAACGTAGCGGCGCTTTGCGACGATGGGTCTTGTTTAACCAATGACGCTTGTGGTGTTTGTGGTGGCTCGGGAACAGTAGCGGGTTGTACCAATGCAACGGCTTGTAACTTCAACGCAGCGGCAGATTGTGATAATGGTTCTTGTGTACTTCCGGATGGGTGTACTGATAATACAGCATGTAACTACAATGCAGCAGCCCTTTGTGATGATGGATCGTGTATCCTTCCTGATGGGTGTACTAATGCAGCAGCTTGTAACTTCAACGCAGCGGCGCTTTGCGACGATGGATCTTGTTTAACCAATGACGCTTGTGGCGTGTGTGGTGGCTCTGGAACAGTAGCGGGTTGTACCAATGCAACAGCTTGTAACTTTAATGCTTTAGCGGATTGTGATAATGGTTCTTGTGTACTTCCGGATGGGTGTACTGATAATACTGCTTGTAACTTTAATGCAGTAGCTCTTTGTGATGATGGATCTTGTATCCTTCCAGATGGTTGTACCAATGCAGCAGCTTGTAACTTCAATGCAGCAGCGCTTTGCGACGATGGATCGTGTTTAACTAATGACGCTTGTGGCGTTTGTGGTGGCTCGGGAACAGTAGCAGGTTGTACCAATGTGACGGCTTGTAACTATAACGCTGCGGCAGATTGTGATGATGGGTCTTGTGTACTTCCGGATGGGTGTACTGATAATACTGCTTGTAACTATAATGCAGCAGCCCTTTGTGATGATGGATCTTGTATCCTTCCGGATGGTTGTACCAATGCAGCAGCTTGTAACTTCAATGCGGCAGCGCTTTGCGACGATGGATCGTGTTTAACCAATGATGCTTGTGGCATTTGCGGTGGCTCGGGAACAGTAGCAGGTTGTACCAATGCGACGGCTTGTAACTATAACGCTGCGGCAGATTGTGATAATGGTTCTTGTGTACTTCCAGATGGTTGTACTGATAATACTGCTTGTAACTATAATGCAGCAGCCCTTTGTGATGATGGATCTTGTATCCTTCCGGATGGGTGTACCAATGCAGCGGCTTGTAACTTCAATGCTGCAGCTCTTTGCGACGATGGGTCTTGTTTAACCAATGACGCCTGTGGCGTTTGTGGTGGCTCAGGAACAGTAGCAGGTTGTACCAATGCGACGGCTTGTAACTATAACGCAGCAGCCGATTGTGATGATGGGTCTTGTGTACTTCCGGATGGTTGTACTGATAATACTGCTTGTAACTATAATGCAGCAGCCCTTTGTGATGATGGATCTTGTATCCTTCCAGATGGTTGTACTAATGCAGCAGCTTGTAACTTCAATGCGGCAGCGCTTTGCGACGATGGATCGTGTTTAACCAATGATGCTTGTGGCATTTGCGGTGGCTCGGGAACAGTAGCAGGTTGTACCAATGCGATAGCTTGTAACTATAACGCAGCGGCAGATTGTGATAATGGTTCTTGTGTACTTCCGGATGGTTGTACTGATAATACTGCTTGTAACTATAATGCAGCAGCCCTTTGTGATGATGGATCGTGTATCCTTCCGGATGGTTGTACCAATGCAGCAGCTTGTAACTTCAATGCTGCAGCGCTTTGCGACGATGGATCGTGTTTAACTAATGACGCTTGTGGCGTTTGTGGTGGCTCGGGAACGGTAGCGGGTTGTACCAATGCGATAGCTTGTAACTATAACGCAGCGGCGGATTGTGATGATGGATCTTGTACACTCCCTGATGGATGTACTGATAATACAGCATGTAACTACAATGTGGCAGCGCTTTGCGATGACGGATCTTGTCTATTCAATGATGCTTGTGGAAATTGTGGTGGAACAGATACTGCTGGTTGTACTGATAATACAGCTTGTAACTTTGACGCGACTGCAGATTGCGACGATGGATCTTGTCTATTTAATGACGCTTGTGGAAATTGTGGTGGAACAGATACTGCAGGATGTATCGATAATACTGCTTGTAACTTTGATGTAACAGCAGATTGCGACGATGGCTCTTGTCTATTTAATGATGCGTGTGGAAACTGTGGCGGTACTGATACTGCTGGTTGTATTGACAACACTGCTTGTAACTTTGATGCTACTGCTTCATGTGACGATGGATCTTGTCAATATTTAGACGCCTGTGGTGTATGCGGAGGACCTGGAACTTTAGCAGGATGTACCAATGCTACTGCTTGTAACTATAATGCGGCGGCGGATTGTGACGATGGATCATGTTTAACTAATGACGCTTGTGGTGTTTGTGGTGGTTCAGGAACAGTAGCTGGTTGTACCAACGTGACAGCTTGTAACTATAACGCAGCAGCGGATTGCGATGATGGATCTTGTCAGTTACCTGATGGATGTACCAATGCAACAGCTTGTAACTATAACGTAGCAGCCCTTTGTGATGATGGATCGTGTATCCTTCCTGATGGTTGTACTAATGCAATAGCTTGTAACTTCAATGCAGCTGCCCTTTGTGATGATGGATCGTGTATCCTTCCGGATGGTTGTACTAACGCTTTAGCTTGTAACTATAATGCCGCTGCTCTATGTGACGACGGTTCTTGTCAGCTTCCTGATGGTTGTACTGATAACACCGCTTGTAACTTTAATGCAGCTGCTCTTTGCGATGATGGATCTTGTTTATTCAATGATGCGTGTGGAAATTGTGGTGGAACTAGCACAGCTGGATGTACTGACAATACAGCTTGTAACTATGATGCTACTGCGGGTTGTGATGACGGTTCTTGCCTGTTCAATGATGCTTGTGGAAACTGTGGTGGTACCGATACCGCTGGTTGTACGGATAATACTGCTTGTAACTATGATGTAACAGCAGATTGTGATGATGGATCTTGCCTGTTCAATGATCCTTGTGGAAATTGCGGTGGTTCTGCTACTGCAGGTTGTACAGACAATACAGCTTGTAACTATGACGCTACCGCGGGTTGTGATGACGGATCTTGTTTATTCAATGATGCGTGTGGAAATTGTGGTGGAACGGATACTGCAGGTTGTACAGACAACACAGCTTGTAACTATGATTTAACTGCAGATTGTGACGATGGTTCATGTCTGTTCAATGATGCTTGTGGAAATTGTGGTGGAACCAGTACTGCTGGTTGTACTGACAATACAGCTTGTAACTTCGACGCTACAGCTGGTTGTGATGATGGATCATGTCTATTCAATGATGCATGCGGTAATTGCGGTGGTTCTGCTACCGCTGGATGTACTGATATCACTGCTTGTAATTATGATGCGACCGCTGGTTGTGACGATGGTTCATGTCTATTCAATGATCCTTGTGGGAACTGCGGTGGAACTGCTACAGCTGGATGTACTGATAACACTGCTTGTAATTATGATGTGACGGCTGGTTGTGATGACGGATCTTGTTTGTTCAACGATGCTTGTGGAAATTGCGGTGGAACTAGCACCGCTGGTTGTACTGATAACACCGCTTGTAATTATGATGCCACTGCAGGATGTGACGATGGCTCTTGCCTATTCAATGATCCTTGTGGTAACTGTGGCGGAACTGCTACAGCTGGTTGTACAGACAATACGGCGTGTAACTTCGATGCCACGGCTGGATGCGATGACGGTTCGTGCCTATTCAATGATGCATGTGGTAACTGTGGTGGAACGGACACAGCAGGATGTACGGATAATACAGCTTGTAACTTTGACATAACCGCTGATTGTGATGACGGATCTTGTTCATTCAATGATGCGTGTGGTAACTGTGGTGGAACCAGTACTGCAGGATGTACAGACAATACAGCTTGTAACTATGATGCCACTGCTGGTTGTGATGATGGATCTTGTCTATTCAATGATGCTTGTGGTAATTGTGGGGGAACTAGTACTACCGGTTGTACAGACAATACTGCTTGTAATTATGATGCGACGGCTAGTTGTGATGACGGCTCTTGCCTATTCAACGATGCATGTGGTAACTGTGGTGGAATTTCTACCGCTGGATGTACAGACAATACTGCTTGTAATTATGATGCGACCGCTGGTTGTGATGATGGTTCTTGTGTGTTAATTGATGCATGCGGAAACTGTCTAATCACTGACACCGCAGGATGTACTGATAACACTGCCTGTAACTATGATGCTGACGCAGATTGTGATGATGGTTCTTGTGATTTTGCTGCATGTGCAGGATGTATGGACATTACGGCATGTAACTATAACGCTATTGCTACCATTGACGATGGTTCATGTGCAACTTTAGACGCCTGTGGAAACTGTGGTGGAACGGCTACAGCTGGATGTACCGACATTACGGCTTGTAACTATGACGCTACCGCTGGATGCGATGATGGATCTTGTTTATTCAACGATGCCTGTGGAAACTGTGGTGGAACAGCTACTGCTGGATGTACCGACATTACGGCTTGTAATTATGACGCTACTGCTGGATGCGATGATGGATCTTGTTTAACCAATGACGCTTGTGGAAACTGTGGTGGTACTGATACTGCGGGTTGTACTGATAACACGGCGTGTAACTATGATATTACTGCGGACTGCGATGACGGATCTTGCTTATTCAATGATGTATGTGGAAACTGCGGTGGAACGGCGACAGCTGGATGTACTGATAATACGGCGTGTAATTATGACGCTACCGCTGGATGTGATGATGGATCTTGTTTATTCAACGATGCTTGCGGAAACTGTGGTGGAACTGATACTGCGGGTTGTACTGATAATACTGCCTGTAACTTTGATCTAACTGCAGACTGTGACGATGGATCTTGCTTATTCAATGACGCATGCGGTAACTGTGGTGGAACAGCTACAACAGGTTGTACTGATAATACGGCGTGTAACTTCGATGCTACCGCTGGTTGTGATGACGGTTCTTGTCTATTCAATGATGTGTGTGGAAATTGCGGTGGAATAGCTACCGCAGGATGTACCGATAATACGGCGTGTAACTTCGATGCTACCGCTGGATGTGATGACGGATCTTGTCTATTCAATGATGCTTGTGGAAATTGTGGTGGAACCAGTACTTCTGGTTGTACCGACAATACTGCTTGTAATTTTGATGCTACCGCAGCATGCGATGATGGATCGTGTCTATTCAATGATGCTTGCGGAGTTTGTGGCGGAACAGGTACAACAGGATGTACTGATAACACAGCTTGTAACTACGATGTAACTGCAGATTGTGATGATGGTTCATGTCTATTCAATGACGTCTGTGGAAATTGTGGTGGGACGGCTACAGCTGGTTGTACTGATAACACAGCTTGTAATTATGATGCTACCGCTGGTTGTGATGATGGTTCATGTCTATTCAATGATGCTTGCGGAAATTGTGGTGGAACAGACACCACTGGTTGTACTGATAATACAGCTTGTAACTTTGATATAACTGCAGATTGTGACGATGGTTCATGTCTATTCAATGATGTTTGTGGAAACTGTGGTGGTACGACTACCGCGGGATGTACAGACAATACGGCGTGTAACTTCGATGCTACCGCTGGATGTGATGACGGATCTTGTCTATTCAATGATGCTTGTGGAAATTGTGGTGGAACCAGTACTGCTGGTTGCACCGATAACACAGCTTGTAACTTCGACGCGACTGCGGGATGTGATGACGGTTCTTGCCTATTCAACGATGCTTGTGGTAACTGTGGTGGGACGGCTACAGCTGGTTGTACAGACAATACTGCTTGTAACTATGATGCTACTGCTTCATGTGACGATGGTTCTTGTGTGACAATCGATGCATGCGGTAACTGTCTAATCACTGACACAGCTGGATGTACCGATAACACCGCCTGTAACTATGATGCGGATGCGGACTGTGACGATGGATCTTGTGATTTTGCTGCATGTGCAGGATGTATGGACATTACAGCATGTAACTTTAACCCATTAGCGACTACCGATGACGGTTCATGTGCGACTCTAGACATTTGTGGAATTTGTGGTGGTACTAGCACTGCTGGATGTACAGATGCTTCAGCATGTAACTTTGATGCTACTGCAGGATGTGATGATGGTTCTTGTCTATTCAATGATGCCTGTGGAAATTGTGGCGGAACCAGTACTGCTGGTTGCACGGACAATACAGCGTGTAACTTTAATGCTACTGCGGGATGTGATGATGGTTCTTGCCTATTCAACGATGCTTGTGGAAATTGTGGTGGAACGGATACAACAGGATGTACTGATAACACGGCCTGTAATTATGATATAACTGCAGATTGTGATGATGGTTCATGTCTATTCAATGATGTGTGCGGAAATTGTGGTGGGACATCCACTGCTGGTTGTACAGATGCTACAGCCTGTAACTATGATGCTACTGCTGGATGTGACGACGGATCTTGTCTGTTCAATGATGCCTGTGGAAATTGCGGTGGAACTGATACAACAGGATGTATTGATAATACAGCTTGTAACTATGATATAACCGCAGATTGCGATGATGGTTCATGTCTATTCAATGATGTATGCGGTAACTGTGGTGGAACAGCGACAGCAGGGTGTACTGATGCTACAGCTTGTAACTATGACGCCACAGCAGGGTGTGACGATGGTTCATGCTTGACCAATGATATTTGTGGAAACTGTGGAGGAACTAGCACTGCTGGTTGTACAGATAACACAGCGTGTAATTATGATGCAACAGCAGGATGCGACGATGGATCTTGCTTATTCAATGATGCTTGTGGTAACTGTGGTGGAACGGATACTGCTGGTTGTACCGATAACACAGCATGTAACTTTGATCCTACCGCAGCATGCGATGATGGATCGTGTTTGACGCTTAGTATATGTGGTAATTGTAACAATACAGATACTTCAGGATGTACAGACAATACTGCTTGTAACTTTGATGCTCTTGCAGATTGTGATGACGGATCTTGTGATTATTCAGCTTGCGCTGGTTGTACTGATCCTACAGCTTGTAACTACAACCCCTTAGCAACTGCCGATGATGGCTCTTGTACCTCTTTAGATGCTTGTGGAAACTGTGGTGGAACTTCTACTGCCGGTTGTACCGATGCTTCAGCGTGTAACTTCGATGCTACTGCAGGATGTGATGATGGTTCTTGTCTATTCAATGATGCTTGTGGAAATTGTGGTGGAACGGATACTGCTGGTTGTACCGATGCTACTGCCTGTAACTTCGATGCTACTGCAGGATGTGATGATGGTTCTTGCCTATTTAATGATGCTTGTGGTAACTGTGGTGGAACGGATACTGCTGGTTGTACAGATGCTACGGCGTGTAACTTTGATGTAACAGCAGCATGTGATGATGGTTCTTGTCTATTCAATGATGCTTGTGGAAATTGTGGTGGAACAGCTACTGCTGGTTGTACCGATGCTACTGCCTGTAACTTTGATGCTACAGCTGGATGTGACGACGGTTCTTGTGATTATTTAGCATGTGCAGGATGTACCGATCCTACCGCTTGTAACTTCAACCCTTTAGCAATTGCTGATGATGGTTCATGTACCACTTTAGATGCTTGCGGAAATTGTGGTGGAACGGATACTGCTGGATGTACAGATGCTTCTGCATGTAACTTTGATGCTACTGCGGGATGCGACGATGGCTCTTGTTTATTCAATGATGCTTGTGGTAACTGTGGTGGAACTAGCACAGCTGGTTGTACAGACGCTACAGCTTGTAACTTTGATAGCTCTGCATCTTGTGATGATGGATCTTGTCTAGTTCTTGACGAATGTGGAAACTGTGGTGGAACAGATACTGCTGGTTGTACAGACAACACAGCATGCAACTTTGACGCAACAGCTGACTGTGACGATGGATCTTGTGAATTCACCTCATGTGCAGGATGTACTGATCCGCTAGCATGTAACTTTAATGCTACAGCGACAATAGAAGATGGTTCCTGTTTGGCACTTGATGCCTGCGGAAACTGCGGAGGAACAGACACAGCAGGATGTATCGATGCTACAGCTTGTAATTTTGATCCAACAGCCTCTTGTGATGACGGTTCTTGTCTGACTTTTGATGAGTGTGGAAACTGTGGTGGTTCAGATACAACAGGATGTACTGATAACACAGCATGTAATTTCGATGTAACTGCTGATTGTGATAATGGTTCTTGTGAATTCACTTCATGTGCAGGATGTACCGATAACACTGCTTGTAACTATGACGCCACAGCGACAATAGAAGATGGCTCTTGCCTGACACTTGACGAATGTGGAAATTGTGGTGGAAACGATACAGCGGGATGTACGGATCCTTTAGCATGTAACTATGCTCCAAGCGCTGACTGCGATAATGGGGCTTGTGAATATTTCGGAGCTTGCATGGGATGTACTGATAGTGCAGCATGTAACTACCAGCCAAACGCACTTACAGATGATGGTTCATGTGAATTTGATTCTTGTACAGGTTGTACTGATGCATTAGCATGTAACTATGACATCACTGCTACTCATGATGATAGCTCATGTCAATACATAGATGAATGTGGAGATTGTGGTGGTGCTGGTGTCTCAGGATGTACAGATAACACCGCTTGTAACTATAATGATTTAGCTACATGTGATGATGGTTCTTGCGAATCTACATCATGTATTGGATGTATAGATGCTACAGCATGTAACTTTGATTCACTAGCGACAATTGATGATGGTTCTTGCTTGTATACCGACAGTTGTGGAGATTGTGGTGGATCTGGAATAAGTGGATGTATGGATGCCACGGCTTGTAACTTCAGTGCTTTAGCGACATGTGATGATGGTTCTTGTCAACAATTGGATGAATGCGGAAACTGTGGTGGAACAGCCACTGCTGGATGTATGGACCCATTAGCATGTAACTACGAACCTACAGCCAACTGTGATAGTGGCGCTTGCGAATACTTGAACTGCTCAGGATGTATGGATAGTGTGGCTTGTAATTATCAGCCAAACTCAACTACAGACGATGGTTCATGTGAATACGATACTTGCGCTGGATGTACAGATAACACCGCGTGTAATTATGATTTAAATGCTACGATCGATAATAGTTCTTGTCAATATACTGATGTATGCGGAGATTGCGGTGGAACTGGAGTTTCTGGATGTATGGATGCGACTGCTTGCAACTATAATGATTTAGCTACCTGTGATGATGCTTCATGTGAATCTGACTCATGCCAAGGTTGTACAGATGCTACAGCTTGTAATTTTGACAACAACGCAACTATCGATGACGGTTCATGCCAGTATATCGGTGAATGTGGAGTATGTGGAGGTGCAGGAATTAGTGGATGTATGGATTCAACAGCTTGTAACTACAATGAGTTTGCTACATGTGATGATGCTTCTTGTCTACAGTTAGACGAATGTGGAAATTGTGGTGGAACAGATACTACTGGTTGTACAGACCCAACGGCGTGTAATTACGAACCTACAGCAGATTGCGATAACGGATTATGTGATTTCACTGGAAGTTGTGCTGGATGTACAGATGACACAGCTTGCAATTATCAACCAAATGCCTCAAATGATGACGGTTCTTGTGAATTTGACTCTTGTGCTGGTTGTACCGATCCTTTAGCTTGTAACTACGATATAAATGCTACCATCGACGACAGCTCATGTGCACAACTTGATGAATGTGGAGAATGCGGAGGTAATGGCATCATAGGATGTACTGATGCTACAGCTTGTAACTACAACGATCTAGCTACCTGTGATGATAGTTCATGTGAATTCACTTCATGCTTAGGTTGTATGGATGATACTGCTTGTAACTATGATATAACTGCCACTGTTGATGATTCTTCTTGTCAGTATACTGATGCTTGTGGAGATTGTGGAGGAACTGGTGCAGCAGGATGTACTGATGTTACGGCATGTAATTTCGATGCCTTAGCTACTTGCGATGATGGTTCTTGTTTACAACTTGATGAGTGTGGAAACTGTGGTGGAACAGCCACTGCAGGATGTATGGATGATACTGCCTGTAACTATGAACCTACAGCTAACTGCGATAGTGGAGACTGCGACTTCTCTGGAGGATGCGCAGGATGTACAGATTTGACTGCGTGTAACTACCAGCCAAATGTATCTACAGATGACGGTTCTTGTGAATTTGATTCATGTGCTGGATGTACAGATCCTTTAGCATGTAACTATGACGAAAACGCTTCAATAGACAACGGTTCTTGTTTAGAACTTGACATTTGCGGAGACTGTGGTGGTGCAGGTATTACGGGATGTATCATCCTAAATGCTTGTAACTATAACCCATTAGCGACTTGCGATGACGGTTCTTGTGAGTTTATAACATGCGCAGGTTGTTTAGACCCAATGGCATGTAACTATGATATTACTGCAACTTTCAATGATAACTCATGCCAATACACCGATGATTGCGGTGAGTGTGGAGGAAGCGGTGTAAGCGGATGTATGGATACTACAGCTTGTAACTTTGATGCCACAGCCACTTGTGATGATGGCTCTTGTCTACAAGTTGATGAATGTGGAAACTGTGGAGGTACTGATACAACAGGTTGTACAGATCCTATTGCATGTAACTACGAACCAACAGCAGATTGCGACAATGGATTATGTGATTACACTGGAAGTTGTTCGGGATGTACGGACGATACAGCGTGCAATTACTTACCAAACGCTATAACAGATGATGGTTCTTGTGAATTTGACTCTTGTGCTGGTTGTACAGACCCGCTAGCATGTAACTTCGATGAAAATGCGATTATCTCTACTGACACGTGTCTTGATTTAGACGCATGCGGAGAATGTGGAGGAGCAGGAGTACTCGGATGTACATCACCAAACGCTTGTAACTATGACGAATTAGCTACTTGTGATGATGGAACGTGTGACTTCAGTGATTGCTTCGGATGTACTGATAACACTGCTTGTAACTTCGATGCCGATGCGATGATCGATGACG
Source organism: Flavobacteriales bacterium (assembly GCA_965224545.1). GTDB lineage: Bacteria > Bacteroidota > Bacteroidia > Flavobacteriales_D > Sanyastnellaceae > ASP10-05a. The sequence goes on from CBDCZM010000003.1 coordinate 73,240, forward strand.
GATCTTGTCAATACACTGGTGAGTGCGGAGAATGCGGAGGTACTGGAATTTCAGGTTGTACAAATGTAGCCGCTTGTAACTATAATGAACTAGCTACTTGTGACGATGGAACATGCTTCCTTCCTGAATTAATCCCTGCTCACGAAAATCAAGTGTTTGAGTTGGCTACAGGAGTATTCATTGAAAGCACGGTATCGCAGCATTGCAACGCTGATGGATACATATTCATGCTAAAAGATGCAGCTTCAAGTGCTAATTTACCTCCGGTACAAACACTTACGAATCAACTAGAGCTAGTGACTATTCCTGGAATCGACTATAACAGAGATTATATGGTTAGAATCGTATCCATGAATGCAGATGGAGTACAAGGACATTTCGGTGCAGAAAAAATGTTTAGCACAGGAAGTTATCCTGAAGTTCATTTAGCAGATGAATACGATATAAGTCAAATGGCTGTAATGGCAGACGATGAAGTAGTTCATCCAAACAAAGAACCATTCTTAGCACAAAGCTATACATGGCAGTTCATTAGCAAAGAAGACTCCCAGGTAACTTACTGGAATTCTCAAGCTTCTCTTCCTATTGCAAACGTTGGCTTAACAGATCAAGCATACTATGTAATGGTAAAAGCTGAATTCTCAGATCAGACAGGAACGGATGACGTAACAGGCGAACCTCAATTTGAGATCGAGACGTTATTTGGAGAGGAGAGAGAAATCGCGTTTGAAGTAGAACCAGAGCAAATACCACAGGCTGCAATGCCATTGGTAGTATACCCTAACCCTACAAATGGTGATCTTATTCAAGTAGACCCATACTATGCAGGCTTTGTTTATACTGTTGTAGATGGTTCAGGAAAACTAATAGATATGGGAATCCTTCAGGAATCAGGTATTATCAGATTTGAAAGTCCACTGAATTCTGGCGGATATATCTTGAAGATAGACCGCTTGAATGAAGACCTAATGGAACATTTCAATGTGATTAGACAATAAAATAGAATCCTAAACAATTCACCAATTATACAGACGCTCTCTTTAGTTTTTAAAGGGAGCGTTTGATTTTGTAGTTTTCGCGTTGCAATACACATCCTACTGGAGACAAAACAAATCATAGGAATTACTGGAGGAATAGGCTCGGGAAAAAGCCTTGTATCTAAGCTGTTTGGAAGTTTAGGATATCCAACATACGATTCTGATACAGAAGCGAAAAAACTCTACCTGGATGCTGAATTACGCCAAAAGGTAATCACCATTTTTGGAGAAGAAGTGTATTCAGGTAACACACTAAACAGAGAAGTGCTAGGTCAAATGGTATTCTCTAATGCGTCTCTATTAGAGCAACTCAATCATATCATCCATCCAGCCTTAAAAGTGCATTTCAAAAACTGGGTGGATCACCAAACATCAAACATCGTTTTCAAAGAAGCGGCTATTTTAATCGAATCTGGAGCCTATAAGCAGTGTGATGCTATAATTACTGTGTCAGCACCAGAAAGTGTCAGAATGGGGCGCGTAATGGCTCGAGATGGTGTCGCTGAGGAGCAGGTCAGAGCTCGAATGGACAAACAACTTTCAGATAAGGAAAGAGAATCATATTCAGATTGGGTAATTGTCAATGATGGCAGTCAGTCCGTAATCAAACAAGTGGTTTCTATTAGTGACGAGTTGATGGTTTCAAGTCTAAAGTCTAAAGTCTAAAGTCTAAAGTCTAAAGTCTAAAGTCTAAAGTCTAAAGTCTAAAGTCTAAAGTCTAAAGTCTAAAGTCTAAAGTCTAAAGTCTAAAGTCTAAAGTCTAAAGTCTAAAGTCTAAAGTCTAAAGTCTAAAGTCTAAAGTCTAAAGTCTAAAGTCTAAAGTCTAAAGTCTAAAGTCTAAAGTCTAAAGTCTAAAGTCTAAAGTCTAAAGTCTAAAGTCTAAAAAAAATTATTTCAGTACATATATCAAAACATATGCGAAATATTTTTAAAAATTATGCATTCTTTCGACCAGATAATAAATATTCGTATTAGTCCTTTCCGACTTTCGACTCTAAGACTCTCATACTAAAATAGTATTCGTCCTAGCACTCTCGACTCACTAACCTCTGGTTAGTGTAAAAACAGTAATCTCAGGAGCCATATTCACCCGACCTGGAAACCCTAGAAAACCAAAGCCTGTATTTACGTAGAGGTACTTTCCCCCTTCTTCATACAACCCTTTCCATCGATCATAACTTAAGCTGGCTGGGCTCCATTTATAATTCCCAAGCCCCACACCCAATTGAAATCCATGAGTATGACCACTCAAGGTCAAGTCCACGTCATGCTTGTTCATGATTTTCTCCTCCCAATGCGTTGGATCATGAGAAAGTAGGATATTGAAGTCGCTAGCATTAAGACCTCCAGAAGCTTTATCAAAATCGCCTACCCTTGGGAAACGGAGTACTTTCCCCCAATTCTCTACTCCGATCAAATCTATGGTTTCGCCATTCTTTTCTAGCGTTCTGCTTTCGTTCAGAAGCAGGTCAAATCCCATCTCTTGATGTATGGACTTCAAGAGATTCATGTTGTCCACAAGTTCTTGAGAACCTTCTTCAAACGCATATTCTCCATAGTCATGATTCCCTAGAATGGAAAACTTGCCGTACTTGGCTTTCAATTTCTTAAAATGAGGAATCCAGAATTTCGCTTCATCTGCCACACTGTTTACCAAATCTCCAGTAAAGAAGATATAATCAGCCTCTAATTCGTTGATCAACTCTAGCCCAGGAATAACAGGTCCATCATCCTCAAGAAATGAACCTAAATGAAGATCAGAAATTTGAATCACCTTTAACCCATCAAATGCAGCTGGCAAGTGGTTAAATGTCAACGGCTGTTCCACCACTTTGTAGTTGTATTTTCCTCGGGTCACTCCATACGAAAAAGACCCTAATGTAATGGAACTCAGCCCCACCCCTAGTTGGGTTAAAAAGTTACCTCTAGAAATTCTACCGCCCTCAGTGTTTGGCTCTTCAGGTTTAAAAATCTGATGGTATGCGCGAAGCAGCAGGTTTTTAATATCATCGAATAGGTGGAAAACAAACAAAGTGGCCTTTGTAGCCAATGCTGTAAAAGAAATCCCTGAAACTGTATAAGCCAATTCATTACTTACGCCATCTGGATACTTCATTCTCATGAGAATGAAAAAAACCATGAACAGAAGCATAAAAACGGTTGGTGAAATCCATGCCCAAACCATCCACTTTCTCCACTTGGATTTCAGGACAACCTTTAGCGCTTTTATGGTGTACCAATCTAGCACAAACAGAAACCCCAACAAAATGATTATAAATAATATAAATCCCATTAATTAAATTCCTACTTTAACTTTTCAATGATGCCTGTATAACTGAATTTTTGCCGCTCGACCAATACTTTTTCCTGGCTCAGGATCCATACCTGAGAAGCTATTTTCAATAGCGGTTCAAAGTTATGACTAGATAAGATGAGCGTAGTGTTAAATCGTGTTTTTAATTCGCTAAAAATCGCTAAAACATGCTCTCGGTAGATGACATCTAAAAATGACGTTGGTTCATCTAGGATAATTACAGGAGTCAGCTGACAAACAGCTCTGGCTATCATTACTTTTTGGAACTCTCCATCGCTTAGCCTATCTACTTGCCTATCTCTTAGCTCTGCTATCATACACAGCTCTAATGCTTCTTTTGCAAACTCATTCTTGTCCTTCCTACCAACAATTTGCAAAGTACTTTGTAAGACATCTTCAACAGTCCAGCCTGTTAAAGACGGCCTGGACGTATTTACCACCGCTATTTCCCTACTTAATTCAGAAACAGAATAGGAAGACAAGGGCTTATCACGAAGTAACACCTCCCCTTCCATTGCCTCCAAATTGCCTTTGAGCACTTTTAAAAACGTGCTCTTTCCTGCGCCATTTTTTCCTACCATCAGAATAAGCTCACCTGTAGAAATGGCCGCTGAAACGCCTGCTAAAATCGGCGATCCGTAGCCCACTGATACGTTATTGATATCAAAAATCACCTGTTCCATCTGGTCTTTCTTGATTTAAATAACAACCAAATCACTACAGGAGCTCCTAAAAAGGAAGTCACCGCATTTAATGGCAATGCTCTGGAACTCCATGGCATTCGACTAATCAACTCACAAAACATCCCAGCACATGCTCCCGCAAGTATAAGTACAGAGACAAATTTTAGATGATTCGGTTCCTTATAAAATAACCGAACGGCATGAGGCATGGCCAATCCCAAAAAAGCAACTGGGCCGCAATAAGCCGTCACCACACCAGCTAACAACCCACAGACGCCCAAAAGAGTCAACCTAAATAACTTTACGTTCACTCCTAAGCTAACAGCATACTCTTCCCCTAAAAGCCAAAAATCAAGCTTGGCTCCTAGTTTTAGCACCGCTATAACTCCTATGATCAATGAAATAAACAACACATAAATCTGTCCATCCTTATAGTTTCCGAAACTCGCTAATCCCCAACTAACAAAACTTTTCAGCTCACTCTTCCCAGCGGCATCTATCAGAATTGACTGAAATGCTCCGAGCAAGTAGCTGATCATTAGGCCAAAAATTAACACAGTAGCTAGTTGTTTGACACGAGAAGAAACAACCAAGATCAAAAGAAGCACGGAGAATGCCCCAATCAAAGCCGAAACAACTACTCCCACAAAACTGAACATGCCTGAAAATGTTACTCCAGTGAGTAAAACAAACGCCACCATCAAGCTTGAACCTGAGGTGATTCCTAGTATTGAAGGACCAGCCAATGGGTTTCTAAAAAGCGTCTGTAATAACCAACCAGAAAGACTCAAACAGGCTCCCGCCAAAGCCGCTGTTAGCGCCGCTGGAAGTCGAAAATCAAATAAAATCGGATCATTCGAACCCAGTCGCTCCCAAAAATCTGGAGCACTCATTTTAATACTTCCAAACCTTATCTCAAAATAAAACAAGACCAGTGCCAAGACCACCAAAATGATATGAATCAGTGTTTTATTCACTCTTTAAATGACTCGAAATAATGAGGAACATACTCTGAAGAATCAGGGTGAAGTATCTGAAAAACATCTTCTAAAATTAGGTGTGGTTCTAAAATCCCTTTCCCAAAGTAGTCTTTGGATTGCGCATTGCAATAAAAAATCCGCTGCTCTTTGATTACTTTAGTCTCATTCAATCGCGTTTCATCACCGGTAAATGTGGCCAATGTCACTTCTTTATCAAATACAATGCTTGCCCAATAGTCCGCTGAATTTGCTATCTCATACACCCTTTCAAAATCTAATGTTAGATTGCCAGAGGTCGTATCATTATCAAATACATACTTTCCTCCAGCATCTTTAATAAAATGTGCAACTAAGCTATTCCCATTTGGAGCAGACCATTTATTGGCATGCCCATTTGCATTAATCACACTTGGACGCATTCCTTCGATCGCTGATGCTTTTTGCTTTGTCTTTAGATAGCTTTGCTTTACTTGATTAAAATAAGTATTGGCCTCTTTTTCCTTCCCCATTAAAAACCCAACCAGTTTAATCCACTCGACCCTACCTAGCGGATGTTTTTCCAAATATTCTGTAAAATGTAACGTAGGTATACCTGCGCGTTGTAACCGGTCAAATTCTTCATCTCCGAACGGATAAGTAGTGAATAATTCAGGCTGAAGTTCTAATAATATCTCTACATCATAGTCGCTGCTCCCGCCTGTTGTGAGACTCTTCAACGAACCACTCTGAAATCGATTTTTCACTTTTGGGTCTTGTAGGTTATCTACAAAAGAAACCGCCAAAACATTATCTAAACTGTTTGTTTCAATAAAGTAATACAAATGACTTGTAGATAGGCAACTAACACTTTTCAAAGGCAAATTCAACGCATCGCTCTTCTCTCCAAGAGTCACATTGGTTGTCCAACTCTTTTTCCCATCTGTCACTTCAATAATTGTGTCGTTTCCATCCACTTTCACTTTAAAGTTTTCGGCAAACTCTAAGTCAATTAGAGAACCACTTCTTATTGACTCTTCACCATTATTTGGAGAATTCTTGGATGGAGTATTTGAACTGCATTGCAACGCTAAAGAAGAGATTAAAAACCCTAAGCCTAAGAGAACAAACACACTACTTTTTCCTGACATCTAAACTTTATATTTGCGAGTGTAAAATTCGTCTAAAGACACGCACATGGCAAAATATAAGGAGCAAAATCTGGAGCATAATAAGAATGAGGATAAAATGAAGCAGTTGGTGGCTGATTTGCACCGAAAGCTTGATAAGATCTACTTGGGAGGAGGTGCCAAACGTTTAGAAAAGCTTCATGCTAAAGGGAAACTTTCAGCTCGAGAAAGATTGGCTTACTTATTTGACACTGGTTCTGATATACTTGAGGTCGGTGAATTTGCTGGTTATGGAATGTATGAAGAACACGGTGGATGTCCTGCAGGTGGTGTAGTAGTACAAATTGGTTACGTCAAAAAAAGACAGTGTATTGTAGTAGCAAATGATGCCACCGTAAAAGCTGGAGCGTGGTTCCCTATCACGGGAAAGAAAAACCTACGTGCTCAAGAAATAGCGATGGAAAACCGACTTCCCATTATCTATTTGGTTGATTCCGCTGGAGTATACCTGCCGATGCAAGATGAAATTTTCCCAGACAAAGAAAATTTTGGACGAATTTTCAGAAACAATGCAGTAATGAGCGCTCAAGGAATCACGCAAATAGCGGCTGTAATGGGCTCTTGTGTAGCTGGTGGAGCATACCTTCCTATTATGAGCGACGAGAGCATTATCGTCAATGGAACAGGCTCCATCTTCTTAGCTGGTTCCTACCTGGTAAAAGCAGCCATTGGTGAAAACATCGATAATGAAACACTTGGAGGCGCTAGCACGCATACCGAGATAAGCGGGGTTTGTGATTTCAAAACAGAAACTGATGAAGAAGCACTAGACCTCATCAAAGATCTTATTTCCAGAATTGGTGATGACAATCAATCTGCTGGATTCAATAGAATCAAGGCTTCTCCCCCATCTACAAAAGAACGTGAGATTACCGGAGTTCTTCCTCCAGAAAGAAATAAACCGTACGAGACTAGATTACTTCTTAAAAGTCTGGTAGATAACTCAGAGTTTACTGAATACAAGAAAGACTACGGCAAGAGCATTGTATGCGCTTATGCCAGAATAGATGGATGGAGTGTGGGAATAGTAGCCAATCAGCGAAGTATTGTCAAGTCTAAAAAGGATGGAGTGCAGTTTGGTGGAGTGATCTACTCTGACTCTGCCGATAAAACTTCTAGATTCATTATGACCTGTAACCAGAAAAACATTCCACTGGTCTTCCTTCAGGATGTGACTGGGTTTATGGTTGGTTCCAAGTCAGAACATGGGGGAATCATTAAAGATGGAGCAAAGCTAGTGAATGCCATGAGTAACAGTGTTGTTCCTAAATTCACCATCATTGTAGGAAACTCCTATGGAGCAGGGAATTATGCCATGTGTGGAAAAGCTTACGATCCAAGACTTATTGTTGGATGGCCTACCTGCCAACTCGCAGTAATGGGTGGAGCACAAGCGGCCAAAGTGCTAATGCAGATAGAATCTGCGTCGCTTAAAAAGCAAGGAAAAGAACTCTCAGAAGAAGATAGTAAGGCTCTTTACGAAAAAATCAAAGGAAGATACGACGAACAAACCTCGCCATACTACGCTGCTTCTAGATTATGGTTAGATGCCATTATAGAACCTAAAGACACTAGAAAGTGGATTTCAATGGGAATTGAAGCGGCAAGTAATGTGGTGACTCCTGAGTATAAAGTTGGGGTGATTCAGACTTGATTAGGGAAGTTTAAGTTTTAAGTTTAACAGATACTATTTCCTGAATTCTTTTCCTCATAAACTCTACTCACTGAGCGAAACTGAAGTTAAGATTATAGAAGCTTAAGTTCGAAGTTGAACTGATTCTATGCTGGATTCTTTTTCTTACAGGCTTACTCATTGATTAGCTCTATCCCTCCCTTTTCCCCATTCAGTGGTTGTTCAGTAAATAAACCTCTCTCTTCCCTCAACTAACTTATTAACAAAAATTAGGGTTATTAGTAAGACGTGTGTATTCAGTGTATTACAAACAAATAAACTCTTGCCAAATGAAATCACTATCGCTTATTTTCTCGCTTATCTATTTTTTTCTTTTCAGTATTACAGCTTTCTCGAATGGGATTGTCATAGTCAATGGAAACTCCAATAACTGACTTGCATAGTTAATGCACCTCATATTAGATAACATCATCATACTCTCCATACGACCAAAACTTACGTCAACACACAAAATATACAAATCAAAAACGAGACTCTTCTATGGAGTATTTGCCTATATACCCTTGATCTAAAGCATACCCTTGACTATGCTGTAAAAGCGGTTGCTTCCTGTGAGCAACCGCTTATTTTGGTCATCTATTACTGAAATAGTATAAGCCCTTTATCTCATCATCCTTTTCTTGACCGTTGAACCCGAAACGGGATCTACCTGTATAGCTTCTAAGTTTTTAACGAAACTGATTTATGCAAAAAAAGAAGGGAATCAAATTTGATTCCCTTCCTTATCAGAAAATGTTTAATCTCCTTCCTATTCCTTGATAAAGGTGTTTTGATAGATTGAACCTTCAATAGTGAGTTTAACCACAAACATTCCATCTGAAAGTCGGCTCGTATCGACAATTACTTTTGTTCCATTCATGTTTGTAGTAAACAATAATTTCCCTTGCAATGAGAAGATTTCAATCAATCCATCTTTTACTTCTTCATTGTCGTTTAGACCAATGCTTATATCGCTCTTTGTAGGGCTTGGGTATACAATTAGTTGTTTTTCAGTAAAATTAGACACTTCCTTTTCTTTGATAAATGCATCAAAATCTTCCTTTTCATGCATTATTGGGTTTGAAAATAAGTTGATATCATTAGCAGTTTCCATACCACTTCGTCTGCCTTGTGGATCAAAAAGCCTAATAAAGCCACTGTGCGTTTCCGTATGACCACATCCCTTTATTTCTAATGTCCAAAAGTATGTGTCTGCGTTTACAAGTGATCCAGCTCCAGTCCCCCTATTGGCAACACCATCCCAGAAGATACTAGAGTGAGGATAAGGGACACATGAGCCACTACATGGCGCCGATGGTGAAGTAAAAGGACAACATTGACCTCCCCCATTATGCTCAAGTTTATAAACATCATTTCCCCAGCTACTCTTAATAATCAATGTAAACTCTTGAGCATTAAATGCACAATTCGGATGTTGAAAATCTGATATATACCACACATCATTATATCCATCTCCATTGGGTGTAAATACATTTGGAACTTCATTAAATGTAAAACCACTCCATGTTTCGCAGCAGGAATGGCATTCATCAATACATGTATTTGACTCAACCCTAGCTCTGAAATTTGGTCCTCCCGTAAACCCAGGCTTTAGACTTATGAATTCACCTGCTTGAAACAACACTGGGGTATTTCCTGTATTCACAATCCCATCGGTTTGGTTAGGATCAACACTTGTCCCAGCTATAATGAATTGACCTGCCCTAGTTTCAGGTGGTAATGGTCTATCTCTAGGGTCTCTGTCTTCATAATAAGTTCCTATTGGACAAAAATCACAAACGACTACAATTCGATATTCATAAGATTTGCTTAGTGAAACACAAGAATTGTTATCGCTAACTGTAACCGTAAAAGTATGTGCTCCTATGTGTGCGTCCGTGAGACCTCCTGACTGAGTTGAGAACATTCCAATATTATGAGGCTGGTTACCAGCAGAGAAGTTCAAACCTGGAGGTAAAGAATTCACAGTCATCGTAACATTTTCATTGGCAGCATCAAAAGATGGGATGACAAAGCCAAAAGGACCACTACCAGCCTGAGCATAATAGGTATAACTATCCGTGTTATTAAACCCATTGGTGGTTGGAGCTGAATTGTCATTGTCATGTACAATCAAAGTTACAGGGGAAGATGTGGCCGTACAACCTGCAGTAGTCGTAACCGTTACACTATATTGCGTTTGAACGGTGTTTGCAACAATCATAATGTCATTCAGACCTATGCCACTTTGACCCGTGCTCCACGTATACATCCAATTACTATTCCCTGAAGCAGTTATGCTAACGTTATCTCCTTCACAATATGAATCTGCTCCTCCATGCGTAAGATTTACGTTTGGATCTTCAATACAGAAATCTTCATATACTGTACTTTCATTTGATTGATCAATTCCAGTTAAGGCCAAACGGTAGCATATCCCTTTTTCTAGAGGGAATAAATCATTCACAACAAATGAGCTGCTAGGGGGTGTTGTGGCTTCTTCAAACCACTGGCTAGAACTTAACAAAGAAGCACCACCCTGCGACCATAGTTCCCAACGATACGAGGTTAAATCAGTTGACAAAGAACCGTCTGCAATTACTGATTGGTTTTCGCAGAAAGTACTACTATTTAAGGTCAATAAGGGTATCGGATTCCCTAAGTTTGTGGTGCAAGGAGTTATACTGACATCATCCAAAAAAAAGAGATTAAGTTGTTGCCCATCCACTGGCGTTTGTGAAAAATTGCCTATAGTTAAATAGTACAATCCCGATACAGAAGGTGTGTAAAATCCCAATGCCTTATTATAACCGTTAACATTACCAGGAACAGTTGTAAATATCGTAGGAACAGGAATATTGACTAGAGGGCAGACACCACTTGAATTTCCACACGCACCGTAGTTGACAGTTCCAATTTCTCCTCCGATTCTAATAGGAGTATTCCCATCATCCCGTTTTACCCAAAACTCAACTTTGTATTTCACTCCTCCTGTCAAACCTACAGGTTGAACAGCATATTCTCGATAAGGGGCGCTGGAACTAATCGACCCTGTGCCTACGAAACGAGCAAAGCCATCTCCTGTTCTCGCGCCACAGCCAGATGAATTCAACGGTTCTCTATAATGATCACTTGAATTTCTTTTTTGCCAAGGAGCTGGAAGAGAATTTAGGCTTACTCTGCAAAATATATCTGGACTTGGACCAACTTCAAATCCTCCTAAAATAACTTGTGTGTGTACGGGACTTGTTCCCAAATAAAAAGTAATGACAAGCATCACTAGTGATATTTTGATAATTAGTTTCATTGTTGCTTTAATTATTGTAAGGTGTATTGACAACTTAATAATTAACATCATCTCTATTGATTCTCTTAAATCAGAGATCAAGACATTAAATTACATAGCGAATGTTTTACTTTTTATTTGAACATAATTCATTAACCAATAACCTCAACTCAATGATTTCTCTATCTTGTGATTCTAATTCTTTTTGCTGTCTAATCATATAAAGTGTCAATTCCTCTATTTTCTCCATCATTTTCACCTGCATTTCTCCAACGTTTAATCCTTCCTCAATGACCTCTTTAGCTGATGGTATATTTGGTAAATGGTTGTTTTTTGAAATGTACTCTTCCACTTCTTCTAGTGATTTTAGTTCATAACCTCTCGCAAAAACATAATCAGCCCAAATCGTTGTAGACACTTCTATTTCATGAGCTTTGATAATCCCGTTTACATATAAGTTGGCATCTCTCATCCCACTACCCATTACCACCTTTGAGGGTAGAGCTGGATCTGAACCGTTGTACATTGTCGTAATAATGTATTTTTCCATATCCTGATTTGATATAGTGTTGTTACCCCCAAGGGCATTTACAGGTATAGATGCAAATTTCAATCTACTTTCTGTTACCATCATACTGTTAGATCCATGCTCGGCATTATTTGATACTCGCCAAGTATTATTGACAGCATCATGATTTAAATTAAAACCTAAATAACTTTTTATCCACGGAGTTACTCCAGCATTTGAATGTCCCATTGTAATACTAGTGCTCCATGGATTTCCAATTCTTATATTTCCATCTACGTGTAACTTCTCTAAGGGAGAGATAGTTCCTATTCCCACATTACCAGTTGTTCCAACCCCAGAAGATGCACCTATAAATAAAGTAGGGATATCACTATTGAAACCGATCATCATAGAATTGGCAATAGTGTTGGTTAGTATGTTATTGTTACTAACTCCATGACCAAATACAAAAGAATTTGTATTGTCAGCAGTTATGTGTTTACCGATTGCAGTGGAAAAATTTGAAGTCGCCCTTGCAACATGTCCGATTGATGTGCTCCAATTTCCTAAGGCAGAAGCCTGATAGCCTGCTGAAAAACTGCTTAGTCCAGTTGATCGAGAACCCTGTCCTCCTGAAAAAGAGTATGCTCCGGATGCAGCATTGCCTACTCCATAAGAGAAAGAATAAGCACCCCCTCCAGTATTGTTATTACCTGAAGAACTTGAAGTAGTTCCTGTTATTCCTGGATTGTTCCCATTGTTTATCTGTGCACCAAGACCTTTACAGATTAGCAGAAGCAGACATGATAAAAAGGCGTATTTAGCTGTTTTCATTTTTAGGTTTTTATTTACAAATTGTATCTAGATCATTTTAGTAGGGATCAAATTATGACCGTATGCTACTCGAACAATTTTAAATTAAATTTCATGTTTTGAAATCAAATGGGAACTTACCCCGTTATCAAAATTATGTATCTGAAACGCAATGCAAAAGCGATGTTTAATTTTTCTTATAAGTGGTCAGATTTTTCTTATGGACGGTCGTTTTCAATGAGAAGTTTATAAAGTCCAAAACTCATTAAACTGATTCCATTATTTTTGAGATAAACCTTTTATGTAACATTGAACTTTCTCCTTTACATACCCATTTTTCTTTTTCTGTTGCTGACAATGGCGATGTGCTGGCAAGAAAACCAGCGCAGGAAAATTCACTTTATAATAGCTTTGCTCATATGTATCATCCCTACTTCTTTCTTTGGATACATCATGATTAGTGGAATAAGAAACCCAATTGGTTGTTCTAATTGTGGAAATCATTTCAATGAGGTTGAGCATTGTGTTATTTGTGGGCATAAACAAGAACCTAAATGAAAAACCAGTTACTGACAGCATCCATTATTCTTAGTCTAGCTTCATTTTTTATTTGTTGGTTATTATTTGACCAGTGCTATATGAAAATTTCAGAACTCACTCAATCAATATGCATCATTGGTTTCCAAATTAACAAGAGTGTTTTTTGCATTTCTCTTAGTTCGATTTTTATTTGGTCGTATATTATTTATGTCAAAACCAAAAGGTTCAAATGGTATGAACTCGTTTCAATTAACGGTCTGAATTTCATTTCATTTTCAATAGTTTTCTTTCTGGGTTTTTCATTTGTGAGATATTTTTGCAGGCTAGACAGAGAGTTGATGCCCAGTTACATCTCTATCACTCCATTTTATGGCTACTGGGGTTTTCTACTTCTATTTGGTAGTTCGGCCATGGGATTGATTGTTTTAATTCTCAAAAGCAGAAAACCAGAACTTAGAGCTACCGAGCTGGACGAACAAATGTAATTAGGCTTTCGACTCTAATTTACTGTGTACTCCACAACCAACACCAGACATAAACTACTGTTTATCAGTCGAAAATGTTGTTTTCATTACACATGCATTGGTACAGAAACCATTCTAAAGAAAGCGAGAACTCCAAAAAGAAATTCTCGCCTACTAAAACTCTACATAGTCAAATGAATGCTTATTGAACAATCAGTTTTACACTACCAACCTGACCTTCCTTAGACTCACAACTAATTAAATAAATTCCTGGCTCAAACTCACCAACAGAAAATGTAAGAAGGTGCTTCCCTTTTTCCATTACTCCTAAGCCTTTCTTTGAAACCTGTTGCCCTGAAGAGTTTCTTACCGTTAGATAATAATGAACTTCTTTATCAATCATAACGTCAATGAATACATCCTCAGCTGCTGGATTAGGATAAACCGAAAAGGATTCATCGTCTTCGCTGGTTAAATCATCATTTACATATGACTCATTTTTAAGTTGGTCAATGCTATGATATTCAATTCCTTTATCTATCAACTGTTCTCCTTCTGATAGACTGCACCCTGAACACTTAGCGTTGGCTGTATAGCTGCCAGCAACGAATCTGTACTTGATCACATCATTTGCTTTGCTAAACCCGCCAGATTCAGGAGTGAATTCATCCATACTTAGAGTACATCCTTCTTGTTCTGCTTGACAACCTTTACAAGTAGCATTTACGTAAGCATCTGGTTTAGCCATGATTGCTACTGTTAATTTTGAAATAGCATCAGCCTTATTGGTTCCTTCCACCCAAACATCATTTTTCAAAACTACTTTTACTTCTTTTCCATCTTCACATTCGATGGTACTCTCTGACAAGCTCGTATATTCGGATGACTCTGCTTCCGCATTTAATGTACAATCCGAACATTCAGCTTTTGATGGGTATGTCCCTGCTTCAAATTTGTATTTAATAACTCCGTTTTTTTTGGATGTGGAAATAACCTTTGGGCTAAAGCTGCCTGACTTTACTCCTAACTGGCATCCTTCCTGTCCTGCTTGACAACCTTCGCATGATACTTTCACTCCATAGGCACTTGGTTTAGCTAGAATCGCACTGGTTAATTTCTCTAATGCCTTTTTCTTTGTCGCCGCTTGAACCCAAACATTATTTTCCAATATTATTTCTATGTCCTTTTCTCCTTCACATTCTATTTTATCCGTAACTAAGGGAAGTTCACAAGATGTTAAAAATGTATTTGCATTAGAGGTTATGCTCATTATTGTGCAAAGACCAATCACTAAAACTATTCTAATTCTTTTCATTAGTTATATTAATTATTTCTGCCTACTCTTTAGTTGAGGATTTTCAGCACACTCCTATTTTGCGGTTTAAATAGAAAAACTGATTGTCGATTTTGTGCACTTTATCGTTACAGATTTCGATGCAAACATATCTGGTGTACACCTATGACTACGGGGAATATTGGGTTTTGGGACGAGCTGCATATAATCAATGACCAGCTGCTATCTACAAGAAATATTACATGGGACGAGCTACAGATAATCCGTGACCAACTATCGTCTATAAGAAACATCACATTTGAGTACCATCTGGTCTAGCCACATATACACCTTCAAAGGTGGTCAATGGAGAAAGAATTTTCGAGGAGTTATGTAAAACTCTCTCGCCGTTCCTTAAGAGGTTTAAATCAAATGAACCCTGAAAAATTCACTCTAGCCAATAGATTAGGCCTCATTGAAGAGAATTACCACTTACTTTGGTGAAAAAATTAACGATTGAAATATTTTCTTTTGGCCTTGTTGTTAGTGTTAGCAGTAACTTCAAACTGTCAATTTGCTGCACAGCATGACTCGGTAAGCGTATTGAACCAACTTCTGGAAGAACTTCATTCATACTCCGATAACGGTGTCGAAGAAAAAAGATATTCCTTTCAGGTCGATTCATGTTTCAGAAAATTCACAATCTATTGTGATTCAAGGGCTACAAAGCAGGAATTTCATGGCTCGTTAAACGATTTGGATTCCGATATGTTCCAAATAAATGGAAATTCGCTCTCGTGTGGGTTAACTATTACAGGTGATTATCATCGACCAAAATTCAAATCCTCTTCTAACATCGCACATGATTGGATGGATGAGGAAATTATAACTCATTTCATTTATTTAGGAGAGTTCGATATAGCAGAAATGCAAAAACTTGTAAGAATCAGAAGCATTTTAGATTTTTTTGTATCCCAAACAACCCACTTCCTCACACCAAGCTTCTTCAAACAAGACTCTAGCCATCTAATCATCAATAGAAAAGAGGTTTATAGTTTTAATAAGCAAAACCAAGAATATGTATTAGACGAAGCAATTGAGTTTAAACATAAAATTAGATTCTATGATTCGTCTATTCAATTTGAACAAGATCAGATTTTTCAAATTTCAAAACCACATAAAGATCCTGAAGCAGACCTAATTGTCTTCAGCACAACCGACGACAAAATTCCACTCATCCTGTTCCATTTAAACGGAAAATTTGTAACCCTAATAGCCTCTGATCTAAAAATCATCTATTTCACATCGTTTTCAGAAAAGCCTTGTCCTAATAACTGATATCTCATATAAAACCTTACTTCACTATAGATAATTTCACACTAAACTCCTCTTCAGCATCAATGACATGAATGATGTAATTCCCCACAGCCAAATCTCCCTTCTGGATTTCTAGTTGATCCGTGACAATGTTAGTCCAAACCCGCACTTCTTTTCCTGTGAGATCAAGGAGTTTGATAGTTTTTGTAGACGCATCCTTAAATGATATGTATGCGACGTTTGTCATAGGGTTAGGATAAATCAATACAATTTGTGATTCCAATTCATTGACGTTGACAATTATCACTTCAGACGAGCTACTACAATTAGCCTCATTCGTCACTATTACAGAGTAAGCTCCATCTTCTAATGCTTCGTAAGTTTGAGAAGTAGCTCCATCTATTGGATTTCCATTCAACAACCACTGGTAACTGGCTCCTTCGCTGGCAGTAAAAACGGCTCCATTTTCTGTGATTTCAGCTGCTGGAAGGTCAGTTATTGTTATCATTTCTGTGGATATCGCTGAGCATATAGGATTACTGGCCATATAGATGATTTCATGTTCTCCAACTTCTTCAAATGAAAAGGAAAATTCAAATTCATCACTTAATTCCTGTCCATCCAATTGCCATGAATAACTTTCAAGGCTTGGATATAAACTGGTAAGAGTGACTTCTTCACCTAAACAAAATCCTGGATACGAAACTTCGAACTCCGCCTCTCCTCCACACTCATGAATGGTAACCCAAGTCGTGTTAGTGACTATGGCCTCATTATTATCAAAGTAAATGTATGCGGTATTATTTAATTCAGTGCCTACAGGCAGCTCTGCTAGTGGTGTAATGGCATAAGAAATCAATCCATGAGACTCTGACTCGTTATTTGTTGAGTCTGGCAACTGAATATTCTCGAAAAAGAAATCCGCAACTCTAGTTTCTTGATTAATAGTGGCCATTACAGAATGAGAATTGGCCACCAACTTAAAAGTACTTAAATCAAAATTCACATCTATTGTGTCTTGGATTCGTACATCTTGGGCTGGAGCATTTCCTGTGTTTTGAAAACGTACCAAGAACTCTTGTTTTGTTTCCGGCAGCAGCCAATGTTCATCCGTGTACCCCAAAGGAAAAACTTGTTTATCATTCGGATCATAAGCACAGGTAATTTCCATATGTATGGAATCTTGTCCGTACGCTACCAACTCATCTTCATAATAACCATAAACCCTAGTATGACTAGTGACGTATTCTCCTATGAAATCGACAGTAGGAGATATGAGTTCAATGTTATAAACTAGAGATTGGCCAGGGAGTAAATCTTCAAAACTCATATAAACGATGTTCTCATTTATTGAATCGATAGGTGTGATTTCTTCATATCCCTGAAACAGTTCATCATATTCTATCTCTAAAACACCACTTATGGAGGCATTTCCGAGATTACGGAATGAGATGTTATGTTCTAATTCAGCATTACATAGAAAATTATTACCATCCGGGTAAAAATTAACTCCTACTTCATAACTCTGCACTTCATTAGTAAAACCGAAGTTAACCGTAGTGGAATCTAAGCTAATGGGATTTATTGATACAGGATTATCTGATGTAGGAAAAGGAAATGCACTTGGTATTTCCAATTCCATAATAAACTCCTCTTCTCCTGTAGTGAAAGAATAATTTCCTTGATCGTCCGTAAAAATAAATAAATCTTGTGGTTGGATGGATATTTCTTGACCTGTCAAACCATATTCGCTTTCATCTAAGATACCGTTCTGGTTTTCATCATGAAAAATAGTTCCTGTTATTTCATAATGACATTCTACTTCGCAATCAAATGCCTCCATATAATTATTAGCTAATGGGGCAGCACAACCGCATATTCCATAGCAGCATGAGCCATTCTCTATCCAAGCATTAGGATCAAAATTACAGGCGGTTGTTTCAATACAGCCTTCACCTGTCAGATTCTCATACCAAGCGATTTTATCATCTCCATAAGATGCAGACAATACATCCATATCTCCATCGCCATCTATATCTGCGGCATGAACAGATACTGCCCAATAAGCACTTGCACTAATCACCTGCTGATCGCCAAAGCCTCCTGTCCCATCATTTTCATACCAAGCAATTTTATCATCTTCTATGGAAGCAGACAATACATCCATATCTCCATCACCATCCAAATCCACAGCATACACTGAATTTGCGGCATCTGCATTGACACTAATCTCTTGCTGGCTGCCAAAATTTCCAGCACTATCATTTTCATACCAAGCTACTTTATCATCATCATAAGATGCGGACAACACATCCATATCATCATCATTATCTAAATCTGCAGCATATATCGAAAATGGATCATCGGCACTTGTGCTAATCACTTGTTGATTACCAAAACTACCAGTTCCATCATTCTCATACCAAGCAATTTTATTATCTATATATGAAGAAGATAACACATCAATGTCTCCATCTCCATCTAAATCCGTGGCATATACTGACCTTGGCCAATCAGCGCTTGTGCTAATTATCTGTTGGCTGCCAAAGTTGCCTATTCCGTCATTTTCATACCAAGCAATTTTATCATCTTCAGAAGACCCTGACAACACATCTACATCCCCGTCACCATCTAAATCAGCAGCATAAACAGCAGGTGACCCTGCACTTGCGCCAATCAGCTGCAGTCCTCCAAAACTCCCTGTACCATCATTTTCATACCAGACTATTTCACCATTAAATTTAGAAGTTGACAGTATGTCTATGTCCCCATCCCCATCTAAATCCACTACATACATTGAAAATGGATTATCAACACTTGTACTAATAACCTGCTGCTCTCCAAAACCTCCAGAACCATCATTTTTATACCATGCTACCTTATCATCATTTTGAGAAGTAAACAACACATCCATATCTCCATCTCCATCTAAATCATTGGCATACACATGCCTGGCTCCAGATGCTGAACTTGTACTGATTACCTGCTGACTATCAAAATTTCCAGCACCATCATTTTCATACCAAGCGATTTTATCGTCAAATGCAGAAGCAGACAACACGTCCACATCTCCATCACCATCTAAATCATTGGCAGATACAGATCTGGCCCCAATTGCATCTGTACTAATTACCTGCTGGTTTCCAAAGCCTCCTGTGCCATCATTTTCATACCAGGCGATTTTACTCTCAATATTAGAAAAAGAAGAAGCAGACAACACATCCATATCTCCGTCACCATCTAAATCAGTGGCATATACAGATCTGGCTGTATCAGTGTTTGTGCTAATTACCTGCTCGTCTCCAAAGCTTCCTGTTCCATCATTTTCATACCAGGAAATTTTACCGTCATTATTATTTAATAATGACGATGCGGACAACACATCCATGTCCCCATCACCATCTAAATCGCTGGCATACACAGACCTTGCGTAATTTGTATTTGAGCTAATCACCTGTTGATTACCAAAGTTTCCTAAGCCATCATTCTCATACCAAGCGATTTTATCATCTTCTAAGGAAGCAGACAATACATCCATGTCCCCATCGCCATCTAAATCAGTAGCGTATACAGACCTAGCTTCATTCGCATCTGTGCTAATCACCTGCTGGATGCCAAAACTTCCTATACCATCATTTTCATACCAGGCAATTTTATTGTCAAATTCGGAAGCTGACAACACATCTATGTCGCCATCGTCATCCAAATCCGCAGTATAAATGGATCTAACTCCATTTGCATCTGTGCTAATTATTTGCTGGATGCCAAAGTTCCCTGTGCCGTCATTTTCGTACCAAGCGATTTTATTGTCAACATTGGAGGCCGACAACACATCAATATCTCCGTCATCATCTAAATCGGCAGCATGTACCGAATTGGCTCCTTGTGCATTTATGCTAATTACCTGCTGGCTACCAAAGTTTCCCGTACCATCATTTTCATACCAAGCGATTTTAGCATCAAAGTTAGTGGCAGACAGAACATCCATATCTCCATCACCATCTATATCTGCGGTATGAACATCGTAAGCCGATGAAGTGGACTCTGTAAG
This sequence comes from Flavobacteriales bacterium, assembly GCA_965224545.1. Lineage (GTDB taxonomy): Bacteria > Bacteroidota > Bacteroidia > Flavobacteriales_D > Sanyastnellaceae > ASP10-05a. The sequence continues at coordinate 93,344 of CBDCZM010000003.1, forward strand.
CACAGTTTCTGGTCCAAACAGCTGACCAAACCCATAAAAAGATAAAAAGCAGCAAGTGATCAGCAGTAAGTTTTTCATGTTATTAAGTATTCATCAAAAATAATGAATAACACTGAAGTAGGTCTCATTACACAATGAGGACTCAATGAACATTCTCAAGACAAAACCAATCAGTAATCCCCATCATGATCTACTACCAACCCAATAACCTTTTTTAACAGTAACAAATATTCAAGTAGTTCCGTCATAGGTTTAAATCAAATGAACCATGAAAAACTCACTATTAACTCTAGTTATTTTAGCTTGCTTAGCTACACAAGCTCATTCTCAAATCTCTAAAAAACCAGCTGATCTAGATCAAAAAGAAATTGAAACAACTGAATCTCAAAGTGAAAAAGCACAGTTGCAAACGCTTCGATTCTACCCCAACCCTGTCATTGATCAGTTGAATATCGTTTCTGCTAAAGCCATCGACCTAGTTCAGATTCATAGTTGCTCTGGAGAATTGTTACTTGAAAACAGAAATATAGAATATGCGATTGATCTTTCTCATTTACAAAAAGGAAGGTACATCGTTACGATTCTTTCTGGAGGAGATGTGATTCGCGAAAAGATGGTTAGAATCTAGTCTAATTCACAATTGAAATTAGCAATTTGTTTTGTAGACAACTGTAACAAAACGCTTTGTCTTTACGTCTCAGAATAAATCAAACAAATCCTATGAAAAAACTATTCATTGTTTTATCTATTCTATCCAGCACAGCTCCTATCTCGTTCTCTCAGCTTGCTAAAGGGGATAGAATACTCGCTTTTCAGGTGGAAGAAGCCGAAAACCAGTCCTATGATGATGCTTTTCAACTCTGCACTGATAATTGCATGGAAGTAGTTCACTTACAATATCCCTGGGGACAATACGAGACCAATGCAGATGAATTTGATCCTGATAAAATGGTATTGATGGATATTACAAATTTTTATTACCCTGCAAATAATATGAAACTTGAATTAAATATTGGTGCGATGAATACCACGGTCAATGACATCCCCGCTGACCTTCAAGATGTAAGTTATGCGAGTACAGAAATGGCTGATCGATTTAAAGCGTTTCTAGATACAGTCTTTAATCGCATTCCTGATGTAAAACTGCAAGCGTTGAATATCAGCAATGAAAGTGATATATATATGGACGGTGACGCACAATTATATGCTGACTTTAAAGTATTTCTAGACGCTGTAGCTCCCTATGCCAAGCAAAAGTACATGGAGATACATGGTGAAGAATTAAATGTAGGTACCACACTGACCTTAGGAGCACTTGTGCATCCAGATACTTCGGTTCTCTGCGAAAATTTAAACTCAGAAATGGATATAATTTCTACCACATACTATCCATTGGTAGAAGGATTTCAAATGGCTCCACCAACTGTGGTGGCATCTGACTTTCAATCGGTAATAGATATTTACGATGATGTCACTCAACCTATATACATGGTGGAGTGTGGTTATGCTTCTAGTCCATTTTGTGGAAGCTCTCCTTCACTGCAAGCTCAATTTTTTCAGGAAGTATTTGCAGCGTGGGACACATATTATGATAATCTCAAACTGATCAGTATTTTCAAATTAACGGATTGGTCGCAAGATCAAGTAGATGAGTTTGGCGATTATTACGGAATCGACGATCAGGCTTTTCTAGAATACTTAAGAACCCTTGGTCTTAGAACCTGGGACGGGACTGGAAATGACAAATTAGCTTTCAATACACTGGCGTGTGAATTAGTAGCAAGAAACTGGTGTGATGAGGCACTATGTGTTCTAAGTGTGGATGAAAAACTCTCCAGCTCACTTTCTATTTACCCAAATCCTGCTAACGATCAGCTTCAGATGGAAATCGATGCGACTATTGACTTGGTGCAAATACATGATATTTCAGGGAGACTTATTCTAGAAAGAACAAGTTCTGAAAGAACAATCAACTTGTCTGGTATTGAAAGCGGCAGATACATAGTATCTGTATTTTCTAGTAAGGAAACCACCAGAAAAGAATTAATCAAGTTGTAACAAACACAAAGCTCTAACAACTCGTTTACAATAAGTTACATAATAAATTCGTTTACGCCAAGATCGTAGTATACCTCACCTTCATTTTATGTTACTCTTTCACAAAACGCTTCTGGACTAACCCTCGAGATGTGTCCATAATCACGTAATAAATTCCAGATGATAGGGAAGAAACATCAATTGGCTCCAGCTCATCAGAATTTATTTTGACATTCAAAGCGCTTCTACCCATGGAGTCGGTTATTCTTAGAGACGTAACATGTTCATAGTTTGATACAGGTATAAGAACATCCTTTGTTGGATTGGGATAAAAAGTCAACATATCCAATGTGTCGTTCTCTTCTATACTCACATCATCAAATTCAACACTCTGATACATTACCGTAGCAGATGAAATGTCTTCATATACTACATGAAAGGCATTATTAAAATATAGAACATCAGGCTGTCTTTGGCTCCCAGCCGAATTGTTTAAATGAAAAGACGTAGCTCCTAAATTAGAAGGTCCATTAAGACTAAGAGTCATCGAAATATCGGTTTCCAGCTGAAAAAGCTCCTGAAAAACTATGGCTTGTGCATTGTCTCCAACTGCTATTCTTGCCGCAGTTTGATTTGTCGCCCCCTCTGAAGCTGAGGCTATGTCTCTGGCTACAGACGTATTCCCAGTTTCAAGGTTCAAACTAGTATGATATATCCCAGGATCAAACCCATCTCCACTTGAAAAAAATGTTGTGATGACTTTGTTTTCAAACAAGTCAAAATCTGGCCCATTATTAGGACATCCGTTTAAAATCCAGTCAGTAGGATCGACATCATAAACTTCTGAAAATGAATCTCCACCATCAACCGAACGCGCTATCCAGCAGTCGCGAAGGCCATTGTTATTATTTCTAAATCCAACATAAACATTGTCGCTCTCATCGATCTCCATATGTCCATTACAACATTCACATGCCTCCTCTCCTGCAACAAGTTCGTTGACAATGGATTCCTCTCCGAATGTCAATCCGAAATCTGATGATTTCACAAAACCATAATGTGCATTCTCCTCTTGAGAATCTGTATTTACATACGAAATATAAGGGTGTCCCTCACTGTTTACTGATATATTAGGTATAGTAGCTCTTCTGTTTGTCGCTGGAGTATATGCCACTACAGGGTTATCCCAAGACTCCCCTCCATCGGCAGATCTAACACAATAAATTGCATCCCCATATACCTCAAAGACTGCATAAATATAATTATCAAAAGTGGCTATTCCTGGTCCTAAATTTCCATACCACAAATTGACAAACAATCCATTTAGGGGAATGGTAATCGGATCTTCAAAACTGCCATCAGTCAGTTTACTCAAATAAAAAGAAGGTGCTACGCCAGGTTTACTCCAAAACACAAACAAATCATCATCCCCATTCACCGCTAATTTAGGCCCCCAGTAACCATATTCATCGTTTCCAGCTGTCACAGACACTGCATCGGAAATAGCTAATTGCGTATGCAAAATTGAATGAGGCAATAGATTGAATATCGTAAAAATAAATGCACATATAGTTATTCGTTTTCCTAAATTCATTTGTTCAGCCTTTGTAACAAAATTAGGTCATTTATATCCTCTTCCTCCCAAGCTCAACCTCCATGCGATGCAAAATAGGATTTCAATGTTACCTGAGACAAAATCCTGTAATTTCGCAAACACATAAAGAAAAGAGGAAATTTGATTTTTAAAGGAAAATCTGGAGAGTATTTGAGAATTGAGGAAGTCAATCACCTCAATTGTGATACGCTTAATGAGCATATTGAAAGCGGCCTTACACTTCTTTGGTTTTTAGACGATAAGACTAAGTTAGTCATTGATGGAAAAGAAGAGTGTTTCAAGGCCAATCAGCTGGTTAGTCTTACCGAATTTCATAACGTCAAAGTGAACTATGTTGGTGACATCAAGATGGTGCGTTTTAATCGCTCATTCTTTTGCATATTGGACCATGATAGTGAAGTCAGCTGCCGTGGTCTATTATTCTTTGGCGCTTCTCAACTTCCTATATTTGACCTCCCTCCTTCTGAACTGGAAAAATTTCAAATGCTTTGGAGTGTGTTTGAAATGGAAATGACCTCGGCAGATCATTTGCAATTGGAAATGCTACAGATGCTATTGAAGCGTCTACTTATTCTCAGTACCAGACTTTATAAAAGTCAGGCTCAATTTGCCAAAGCTGACCATCATCAGATGGAATCAGTTCGTGAATTCAATTTTCTAGTCGAACAGTACTTCCGCACCAAACATTCTGTAGCTGAATATGCTGAGCTTATGTTCAAGTCTCCAAAGACTCTTTCTAACTTGTTTTCCAAACTCGGAGCAAAGACTCCTCTTCAGTACATACAAGAGCGTGTTATGCTTGAAGCACGGCGACTCCTCACCTATACAGACCAATCCATAAAGGAAATAGCAATCACCTTGGGTTACGACGACATCCCTTCGTTTAGTCGTTTTTTCAAGAAAAATGAAGGCCTCTCTCCCACCGAATTCAAGGAAAAAAGAGCCTAGGGAAAAATTGATAACCCTTCGGGAAATGATGCCTAACTCTAGGCAGAAGTATGTGCGCAAATTTGCATTGTCATTTAGAAATAACAGTTTAAAAACAATACGACAATGAAAGAGTTCACAGTACCAACTAGAGAAGAAGTTTCTGAAAACAATCAGGCAATTTTCGACAATTTAAAAAGCAATTTAGGATTCGTTCCTAATTTATATGCTTACTACGCTAAGAATGAAACAGCACTTAGTGATTACTTAGCATTGCAAAACAGAAAGTCGACATTAAAGGGGAAAGAGAGAGAAATTATCAATCTAGTAACTAGTCAAATTAACGGATGTAAATACTGTCAATCTGCTCACACAGCATTGGGTAAAATGAACGGCTTTTCTGATCATCAAATTCTTGAAATCAGAGGTGGAGCAGCCTCTTTTGATGAAAAATTTGATGCACTTGCTAAGTTCACTGCAGAAGCAGTAAAAAACAGAGGACAGGTTTCTGATCAAACGAAGGAAGCTTTCTTTAATGCTGGATACAATGAAGCCAATATGATAGATGTAATCATCGTAGTCGGTGACAAAGTTATTAGCAACTTCATTCATAACCTCACTGGGTTTGCAATTGATTTCCCGTTAGCACCACAATTGGAAACGGCGCACGCTTAAATAATCACCCACACAAAGAATTAATTAATATAACCTAATGAGCTTAAGGCTCGAAATTAAAAACAATATGAAAAAGATAGTTACACTATTCATTTTAGTAATAGCGATGAGTTCATTCGTAAATGTGATGAATGCTCAAGATGTTCAAACAATTAAATTGGAACAAACAGAAGGTGAGTTCAATATTAAAGGTCTAACGCTCTCTGAGGGAACATACCAATTTGAAGTGATGAATAATGGAGTTGATCACGAGGTAGGATTTGTAATCGCTCCTAAAGGAAAGAGTGAAATGAAAGATCATATTAAGACGGGATACCTTTCTGAAACCATAAAGTCAGGAAAAAAAGCGAGTTCGGGTGAAGTAAAGTTGAAAGCAGGAGAGTACGTATACTTCTGCCCGATGAATCCTACTCCAGAGTATATAATAACAGTGAAGTAGATAGAGTATATAGTGGTTTTTTGATTGGCTCCCGCCCGATTCTGAAATTCAGGATTGAGCGGGAGTTTTTTCTTTCTAATTAAGAATTACATTCACATCTTCCCAATCTACCCCCTCTACAGTATGAATTTGTTCTTTGTAGGATTTGCTTTTGTCGTAGTGATAATCTGGTTCAATCGGACTAACATCTTTGAATTCGATCTTCTCTATGTTAAATAGATGCTTATTTGAAACTTCTAGGTATTGATCTTCTTTAAATGCCTTTCCCTTCTTTAAATTAACCTTCGAATGATAGATCAGTTTCTTAGGGTACCAAAATTCCTTATTTGATTGATTTTGAATACTTACATTATTCTCAAAGCTTAAGATATTCATTCCAGTCTTTGCCTTGATCAATGGCCTAATTAATGCCGGGATCTTATTGAACTCTTCATAATCAATAGAAACAATTGCCAGATTAACTCTGTCTAAATACATCGTTCCAGTATATGTGGACAATAAATTGATGGGCTTTTCATTCTTAAAATGAATCGTAATCAATTCTCTTTGATCGTAATATGACGGACTTCCAATGGTGAAGTCGATCTGCTCCAAATTCTCTTCCTTGAAAAAAGGCAATGCTATCAGATTTTGAAAGGTTGATAAAACAAAATCAGGCCCATTTCCTGTAGCCACCTCACCAGCATCCTCCTGCTCTTCAGATTCTTCTTGATTCTTTTCATTTCTTTTTTCATTCTTTTTGTTCAGCTTGGTCAACTTCCTTTCTACCTTTTTGTTTAAAATCATACTCAGGTCAACTTCCACACCATTGTCAGAAAAATTATGTAAAATCAATTGGCTTTGATTGACTTGAGAAGTATCAGAATAATTTGGATAGTAGGTCTGAAATACTGCTTCGTCCTTCTTAATGTTTGACTTATCTCCTTGCTCCAGAATATTGCTGGCAGAAAAATAGGCTTGCGTATGAAAAGGCTTATTGGCGACATTGCTTGAGTGTTTTTTGATGGCCTCTTTCACATAATAAATGGCTGCTTTGGGCATTACCACAGCCTCAGACAACTCTTGCGCCCAATGTTCTAGATATATAAGAATCTCATGCTCAGCACTCTCTAGCACATGTATTTTTTCTTTGTATCCTACAAAGTTTATTTTCAACGTTTTAGTATCCGAATTAATATTCAATTCAAAGGCCCCATTTTCATTGGTAATTGTTCCTTCATTGGTTCCTTCAATCCATACATTGGCAAACAATAATGGAGTTTTATCGGCCGCATCATAAACAACCCCTTTAACCGTTTTTTGCTGAGCTAGGGAAGACAGACTAAGTATTGCGAAGCAACATAGAGAAAAAATAATTTTTTTCATTCTTTTTATTTAGATAGTGTAGATGGGAATTGATCAATTTCAAAGCCTCATCAGTCAGACGCATAGACATCTCATTTGTTACAACCACTCAAATCCGTAATCAGATTCAACTGGGTACTATACTTCTGCTCTCATGTAGACCATTTTACTCTACCCCTCTTCTATAATATAAGAGTCGGAATAGAGAAACAGAAACTAAGAAAGATGATTTAATCCTACATAATAGACCCCCTTCTTTCGTTCCTTTGTGACTTGTTACATTTCACAACTCATATCAACTCTGAAAATGCAGAATGGGTCACTTTCGTTCATGGCGCAGGCGGAAGCAGCTCCATATGGTACAAACAGGTGAGAGAATTTCAAAAAAACTTCAACGTATTACTCGTAGATCTTAGGGGGCATGGAAAGTCAAAAAAACCCATGTATGAAAAACTGAAGCAATATTCCTTTAGTGTTATTGGAGATGAAGTAATCGATGTACTAGATCACCTTAAAATCAAAAAAAGTCATTTCGTGAGTATTTCTCTTGGAACCATTATCGTCCGAGAGCTATCAGAGAGGTATCCCAATAGAATTAGTAGTATGATCATGGGAGGTGCTGTTATGAAATTGAACTTAAGAGGACAAGTACTCATGAGAATTGGAGATGCGCTGAAGTCGGTACTTCCCTATTTGCTTTTGTACCGGTTTTTCGCCTTCATAATTATGCCTAAAAAGAAACATCGGGAATCCAGAAACCTATTTATCGGTGAAGCTAAGAAGCTCTATCAAAAAGAATTCAAACGATGGTTTACTTTAATCGCAGAGGTGAATCCTTTACTTAGTTTGTTTCGATTTAAAGACAGTGGTATTCCTACCCTATACATTATGGGTAGCGAAGACTATATGTTTCTTCCATCTATAACGAAGTTAGTCGGCAATCACCAATCCTCAGCCTTATTTGTTATTCCCAATTGTGGACACGTAGTGAATGTAGAGCAGCCGCAGGTGTTCAATGAAGAGTCTACTCGATTTCTTCTTTCGGTGTGAACGCATGAGTTTCACATAAGGTTTGATGCCAAGACACATCTCTCATCAACTCTCCTGGTTCACCACATTTCTCACAAACTGTTTTAGAATATTCAGTATAATGGTCAATTATCTCATGGCATTGCTTTCTCAGCTTATGGTCTGTACCCCATTTTTCATCTCCGGCATAAAAACGCAGTTCTCCGAATTTCTCCTTAATAGACCCTACTTTTCTACCCCACCCAAGCTGATCTAACTTTTGCACCAGCTCTATTGTGATTCCATACCACCCTGCTCCCATTTGAAGCTTAATTTCATTCAATTGAGCCAACTTATGCAGATCATATTCATTGATTTCCTCATTAATAATGAAATCTTTTAAGCTTGTTACATCTTTATTTACAAACTCCTTGTTTTCAAAAACTTGCTGATAGAAATATTCAAAATGAGTAAGACCACTCTTCTCCACATAGTAACTATAACCCAAAGCTTGAGGAGTGTATGCAGATGCTGTAGGAACTGGTATTTTCAGCTTCTTCCCGACATTCCCCACCCTGTTTTGAAAATCGAAATTTCCAACCCGTTTCGCTCAAAATTTAACAAATCAATCTCATCTTGTTAAGCAATTGGTGTTCGAAAGGTGAAAATGAAGTACTCCGTTAGGTCAAAAGAGTGCCAAAAAAGTTAAATTCTCATTTTTTGAAAGGGGGTGGGGAATGTCGGTTCTTCGTAAAAAAAATTTTACGAATGTATTTATATAGCTTTACTCCCAACGCCAGAAGTAAGCCTAGTACTAATGCTATTTGAAATAACTGATGCATGACAAACTCTTAGCAAAGATCAAACCCTTTTTCTAATGAGGTAGATCACCTACCTTATAGACATGTATGTTACTTAAAAGATTTTCCTTTTAGAATTCCCACTATTCCGATTCTGACCACTATTAGAACCTCCTCCACCTGCTCCAGAATTGTTCTTTTTCTTATTTCTTGAAGTTGATTTGGCGTTTCTATTTCCACCTTGAGAGTTTCCACCACCACCTCTGTTCCCTTGAGGTCTAGAGTTTCGTCGATTATTTCCTCCCCTACCTCCGGGTTTACTTGTGTCTGGGGGAGTGTCATCCTTAGGTTCCCATCCCTCTACAATGTGCCCTTTAATCCTCTGCTGAAGAAGCTTTTCTATACTTTTTAAATAAGGAAGCTCCGTAATATCAACTAAAGAAATAGCCTCACCACTGGCGCCTGCTCTTCCTGTTCTACCAATTCTATGCACGTAATCCTCTGGCACATTTGGTAGTTCAAAATTGATTACGTGTGGAAGTAAAGGAATGTCAAGTCCTCTGGCTGCAATATCTGTAGCTACTAGTACTCGTATAGTTCGTTGTTTAAAGCCTTTTAGCGCTTTCGTTCTAGCTCCTTGAGTCTTATTGCCGTGAATAGCAGCTGAGGTAATCCCATGTTTGGCTAGTTTTTCGCTAAGCCTGTTGGCTCTGTGCTTCGTTCTGGTGAAAATCAACACTTGATCCCAATCACCTTCTGAAATCAATTTAATAGTAAAATCTATTTTCCGCTTTTGATCTATTCTATATGCCTTTTGCACTACCAGCTCTGCTGTCGAATTCTCAGGAGTAGCTTCTACCTGTATAGGATCATTCAAAATACCATGAGCCAGTCGTTTGATTTCCTTAGAAAAAGTGGCTGAAAACATTAGATTCTGTCGCTTAGCAGGAAGTAGCTTAATGACTTTTTCTATGTCTCTTAAAAAGCCCATATCTAACATTCGGTCTGCCTCATCCAATACGAAGATCTCAACATACCTCAAATTAATGTGACCCTGATTTATTAAATCCAAAAGTCTTCCTGGTGTGGCCACAAGAATATCAACTCCCTGCTGAATGGTCCTTACTTGAGGGTTTTGATTGACTCCACCAAAAATTACAGTAGATCGAAGGTGCATGAATTCACCATACTCTCTCACATTCTCATAGACTTGAGCAGCCAGCTCTCTAGTTGGAGTCAGGACTAATCCTTTTATAACTTTCTTTCTTCCGCGCTCTCCCTTTCCTATTAACTGAAGCATAGGAAGTGTAAATCCAGCTGTTTTTCCAGTTCCTGTTTGAGCAGAAGCCAAAACATCTCTTCCTTTAAGTACTTCGGGTATGGCTTTTTCCTGAATAGGAGAAGCCTCTGTATATCCTTTTTTGTTAATCGCTTTTAACAGGGCATCAGATAAGCCCAAATCTTTAAAGTTCATATAGTATGATTGTGAAACGACAATCCGATGTTATACCTATGTCCTTTCTTTTATGCGTTGCAAAGGTAGTCTTTATCAATAATTGACTAATTTTTAATTGATAATTATTTCCCTGTGATTTCCTTTCCTATTCTTTTGTATTCAGCCAATGTTTCTTCAGAAAGTTGACGTGCACCTAACATTTCAGGGGCATCAAAACCACCAGGCCAAGTATACCCAATGATTCCAATGGCTTTTGAATAGTACTCAAATGAGTATGATCTGTCAAGAGAAAAAATGAGCGAAGGAAAAAATAATCTTCCTTATTGATCTACAGTAATTTAACTACTTTCGAAGTCAGAATGCCCGATCTAATGACGAAGCATCTCTCCCGATGATGAAAGTCATAGGTTCTGGTAAATTAGGTTAAGGTTAAAAAGAGAGGCTGATCGCAGTCTCTCTTTTTTGTTTGCCTATCGCCACTATAGATATTGAACTTGTTCAAAGTCGAACTAAAAATGGAGCTTCCATGTTTTCACGCGGAAAAAAGGGTAAAAGCAGTCTTGAAAGTTAAGCTGCTCATTGAAAATCAAGGAAATAACACGTTGTTTTCAAGATTTTTCATTAGATTTACCTCGATTTCACTATTTAGCCGCACATAAATAGATTGAAATCAAGTCTTTGAAAACTGAACTGAAGTTTTCGGCCTTGTTTCCATCCTTGATAACAAGAAAACCAACTAACTAATCGAAATACGAATGAAAACTTCATCTATGCTGCTTATAGCGTTCGCTATGGCATTTTCTCTGCATTCTCAAACAGTATACACACTTGATGGAAAATTAGGACTTGGCACTGTCCCTGAAAAACGACTAGATGTTGATGGAGATTCAAAGCTAAGAGGTGATGTATATATTCTTGGAGATAACAGTATTCAAGGGAGTGCAGTTGTTGGCCAAAATCTCTATTTGCCGAATTTATCCTCTGTTGCTTCAGGAGATATTATTGTACGAGGCGCAGATGGAAGAATAAGAATAATCAACCCAAAATTATTTCACAATCTGATACAGCCCACACATACTGCTTGTGATCCAGCATTGGACTCGTATTGGAAATATACGCCGGGTAAAATCTATTCAATGTGTGAAAATGGCACGAATGTCGGAATTGGAACAACTGCGCCTCAACACAGGTTAGATGTTGATGGAGATGCACATTTCTCAAGTAACATTGTTGTTGGTAATTCTTCAGCGGATAATGGATATAAACTGTCCATCAATGGTAGTTCGAGCGCTATTCTTGTCGATCAAACTACGTCTGGCGTAAAGAACTCAATTACGGTTAAAAATAATGGGGAAGAGAGATTTAAGGTGTTCTCAAATGGCGTGATCAGCTCACAGCTCGGAAGTGACGCATGGAACGCTCTAGAAATAAAAGATGCTCAAGGAGAGAATATATTCAGAGTGAATAAATACGGGAATCTGGCATGTACTAGAATACATGTGCTTACATCGAATTTCCCAGACTATGTGTTTGAAAAAGATTACAAGCTCATGACCCTGATGGAGCTTGAGGAGTATATCAAAAGAAACAAGCATTTACCTAATGTACCTTCATCATCAGAGGTTCAAAAGAACGGCGCTGATCTTGGAGAAATCAATCGTGTTTTAGTGGAAAAGGTAGAGGAACAAACGCTTTATTTGATCCAGCATGAAAAGCGGATAGCAGAGCTAGAAATGCTTATAGCAGAGCTTTTAAACAAAGAGCGTGCGCCGCAAACGCCGCGTAAGTCACAGAAGTAATTTTTCATTTTCAAACAACTTATAAGATGAAGAATTTATTTCAATATGGGTCGATTTTGACACTTTTCATGTGTCTAGGTTTATACGGTCAGATTTTTGGCCAAAACATGATCATAAATCCGGGGTTTGAAGAATATAGCGATGTATTCCCAGACTTATTATATCCACCTCAATTTGATGGTTTAAGCACTGCCGATATTCCTGAACCGTGGAAGCAGAGATTATCCTGCGATACATATGTAGATAATCCAGATATAATTCAATTTATAACAGCAACAAACGCACCTCTATCTGGATATGGTTGTATTGGGTTTGCAGCAACCACTTCTCAACACCCACTTCCATATAGAGAATGCCCGATTGCCAAAACTGACGTACTTACGGCAGGACAAGAATATATGCTGAAGTACTTCGTAAAGCGTCGCCGTCCACGCCCAAATGATGTCCCAAACATTGCAACAATGCATATAGGTGCATATTTCACGACAGAAGATTTATCATGTTTTGCAAATACTGGATCAACGACACTATGTCCGCTTTTAACCGTATCACCCCAAGTAGAGGGAACGACAGCTTCTGGAGAGTATGAATACGTTATGGTCGTTGGAAATTGGACTGCGCCAACATCTGCTAGTTATAATATCGTCATTGGGAATTATCGCGATTCAGCGGTTCAAGGTTTGGAAGAGCACTACTTTTATTTAGATGATGCTGAATTAATGCCTTGTAATAGCACAGCAAATTCCACACCTATTATTAATCTGGGGAGTGAGTTTTGCGGCAACAGCGCTATAATTGCCAATGCATCAGCATCCGCTAATGTACAGTCATATAGATGGTCTGTTCAGCACCAAAATGGGACAGTGTTAAGAGAGTTTACGCAGTGGGAATCTGGTAGCCCAACCACGGTGGATGTACGCGCCTTGTATCCTCTGATGGAAGGAGGCAACTGTTACACCTTAATATTGGAAACAATTGGAGAATGCCGAATTTCTCAGACAACAACAACGTTTTGCATTGAAGACCCAGATTTTGCAATTGAGCCATTAATTTTTCCAATTTGTGAAGGGGCAGATATTTCGCTTATTGCAAATGAAGGTGAAAGCGACTGGCTTTATACATGGGGACATCCTTTAGACCCTGAAGCATATGGCAGCGGCGTTGGTTTAAGCTCTGTTCAAGTGCCTGCGGATCTAAATATCAATAAATACACGGTGCTTATTGAAACACCGACTGGGTGCTTGGCATTTGTAGAGAGTAATGAAATTGTTGTTCACCCAAACAATAACGAGCCACCTTCCACTACTGGAATAAATGGTAATGGAGAATTTGTCGCTTATGCTCAAATAAGTGAAGAAATTTGCTTTGATATTCCAACATTTGATAATCCCGATGAAAATGTTTTTATAAGTATTAATTCGAGTATTCCAAATGGCGCAACATTCAACCCTAACGCTGATTTACAGCAAGTGGGTACTTTTTGTTGGACACCCGGTGCAACAGATAGTGGATATCATGACTTTGAAGTAACAATACGAGATGAAAACATTTGTTATTCAGAGCAATCTGATTTTACTTTTACAATCAAAGTTATTTGCGATCATTGTCCTATAGAAGTTTTCTTTGAGAATAGACAGCCTGCGCCTGATGGTTTTCCGCTTCCTCCCCTCACCGTTGCAGGCCAAAGAATAACAGCGGGTATTGATGTAGACCCAACACAAACAAATGGAACGGTAGAGACTGGTGATGATGTGGTCATATTCAGAGCGCCACAAGTTATAACCATCGAGCCGGGATTTGTTGGTGGCGAAGGCTTTGAAGCGATTATTGATCCTGATACCTGTATTGATGATTGTGAAGATTGTTGCGAGAATTGGGATGGATTTCATTATGACACCCCATTTGTTCCCTTTGTCGTAAGAAATGCAGACGTGCCTTATTGGTATCTTGAAGATGCACTTCATCCATATTGTGCTTTCGGTGCAACCGGTTACACATTAAAAATTTGGGGTGTGTCAAATCATTTAGTGTATGAAGTTGATTATGATTCTCCAACATGCTGCCCATTTAATGCTCCCGCGCCAGAGCTTCCCATTCCAATTTCAAATATTGCATGGAATGGAAGGGGGAATGTCGGACAGTATGATGGTGAAGATGTGCCAAGCGGACATGGTTATGGGGCAATTCTTACCCTCAGAGGGTGTGGACATGAGGAATCTCTTCATTTTACTATAAGCGTATTTGACAATTTTACTCCGCCTTCAGGATTGGCATTATCCGATGAAATCATTGAAGCTGCGAGCACTCAAAGCCTAAATGCAGAGCAAAGGAATATTCTTAATAGCATTTTAGAGGATCAAAAAAATGGTGTTTCTCAAATATCAGTATTTCCGAACCCAACCAGTGATTATGTGCAGATTGAAGGCTTAAAAGGCCAATCAACTATTCAGATTTTGACTATGGATGGTAAACTTGTTAAGGTGAAGAATTCGTCCGATAATAGTGTCAGACTGAGCCTTAATGAACTAAGCGCCGGCGTATACGTAACAAAAATAGTATCTTCGCGCGGAAAGCATGAAGAGTTAATTATAAAAGAGTGACCTCATGAAGAAGTATTTCAACTATATTCTCTTGCTTGGATACATTGCCTTTTTATCGGGATGTACCAAAGACTCTGAAGACATGCCTTGTACCTCTATAGACGTGCCCGAGGATTGGGAAAAGTTTATAGGAGACTACCAAGTGCTTGATGAGCATGGTGAATTTTCCCATGAAATGAAGATCAGTCATGTTTTTTCTGGTGATAATGCCTTTGGAAATCCTGCGGATAGCTTGTTAATTGAAAATTTCAATGGGTTATTTGATATCAGATTTGAATATAGAACTACTGTTGACCTGAATAATTTTCAGATTGGGATTATAGATCCGCTTGTAGATAAAAGTGGTAATCGGTGGTACTTTTCATTGGCTTGGGATGATCCTGAAACAGAAGTCATAGAAAACATTCTTGTGGATGATACAATTCATTTCAATTTCACGCAAGATAACACACCTTACTATTTAGAGGATGGACAAGAATTTTCTGGCTGTGGATGCAAAGAAACAGCTGTCTTGCAGATTGATTGATGAAGGTCTCTCATGAAGAAATATTTTAACTATATCCTCTTACTTGGTTACATCGCGTTTTTATCGGGATGTACCAAGGATACTGAAGAAATGCCCTGCACCTCTATAGACGTACCCGAAGATTGGGAAAAGTTTATCGGAGACTACAAGGTGCTTGATGAGAACGGTGAGTTTTCTCATGAGATGAAAATAAGTCATGTTTTTTCTGGTGATAATGCTTTAGGAAATCAGGCAGATAGTCTATTAATTGAAAACTTAGGAGGAAAATTTGATTTTAAATTTCAATATCAACACACAACGGATAGTAATAAATTAGGCATAAGTTCTATTAACCCTTTGGCAGACTATAGTGAAGATCGGTGGTATTTTTGGTTCAATGCTGATGATTCAGAAACGGATATTCGAGAGAATTACTTTCAGAACGATACTATTCATTTGTATTATTTAATTGATAACAACGCCGTACTATCTTGAAGATGGAGTGCCATTTGAGAGCTGTGAATGTAAAGAAACTGCTGTCTTGCAAATAGATTAGTAAGAAAATAACAAAACTACTCAATAACCACAGTTTCAGAAGTGGTTTTCTCTTCTTCAATTTTAATGATACTGGTTCCTGAAAGAGTTCCTTTATCCACGTCAATATCCAATACGACAAATCCACTTTGTCCAATTTGAACAGAATCGGAGAAGTTGAATGATGCTATTCCACTTCCATTTGTAATTTGGGTAATATCGAAGCGAGGATTTCTATCTCCTTCAAAGTGCAGATTAACAGAGGCTCCGGGCACTGGAGTTCCTACCTCATTGCGAACAGTTACCGAAGCAATTGTTTCTTCAACCTTAAGGCAAGATTGTAGTGTAAGACCACAAAAGATAGAGAATAGTATTAGATACCTTTTCTTAAATGTAGAATCCAGTGATAGTGACCCACTGATTCCGGTTGATCTTGACCCACCGATTCCAGATCAAGTTGACCCACCCTTAAAACAGATGATTTATTGAGTTGTTGATTGTCGTATAAGCTACAAAAAGTAGCATTTATGTCAGGAACACCAATAGCAATGAATAAATTAAGAAAAGTTATCTTGCTTCATACCGAAGGCAAGAGTAAACGGTTTATCAGTTCTTACTTAGTGTCTGGTCGGAAATCAGCTCTTTTGAAAGATTACACACCCTAAATTCAACTAAAAAAGCATCGGTTTTCAAATTTTAGAGCTCAATATTTTTCGGGCAGGCATGTATTCCGTTTTTGGGCTTTAAAAATGAGTTTTGCGGTCAATTTCTTCCCGACAAGACGCACCTTCCCTATGTCAATTGTATCTGCACTCAAATTTAGGCTGCCTTTTTATGAACCTGTTCTCTGCTTATATATTCACCTATCTTGTGCAGATTATAGGCCAAAACGCTTAGGGAAACGTAGCGTTTGAAGTTTTTAATCCCCCTGTCTGGACAACGACCCAAGCCATTGTGCCTTAACTGGTTGATGTTTGATTCTACTGCGCTGTGAGCATTGCGGAGTTTTATGAACTGGTCCTGATGTTCCTGCTGGGTTTCCTCTTTATTGCGCTTGCCTTTTTTGGGCATAATCGTATTGGGTATTCGCTTTTCCACAAAAGCCTTGTTCTGTCCGCTATAGAACCCTTTGTCAAAACTTAAGGAATCGATCAGGTCTGGAAATCTTTCCACCAGCTTTGTTGCAATATCCTGGGTTAGCTGAACATCAAATTGATTCTCAAGTATTTGATGATGAATGATGAAGTTAAATTGATCGGTGGCGATTAATACATTGTGACCTATTTCGATCGGGTTGAACTTTTTCCCTTTAGAAAGCCACTCTGAATGCGTTTCAAATATGGAGTATAGCTTTTCACTTGAAGTAATAACTTCTCCATCTATTATTCTTCTACTGACTAGGTCGATGTGCTTGGTCAGCATTGCATGAAAATAAACCAATTGGAGATGCTTGGATATTGACAGAACACTCGTGTGACAGGCTGTTAGACTTAGCAGGTCATTGATTTTCAATTCAAGTTTCTTGCCTAATTCTAGGTACTGGCTAACAACATCCTCAAGCCTCGATTCTTTGTTTTTCCCGCCTGAACTGCTGACCTTGGAACTAGCCCTGAAAATGCTTTTGATCTCCCGTTTCAATGATCTGGATTTTCTCCAACCTGTGATGTTTTCATTGTCCCTGAACCATTCAGAGAGGTCAATGCACTTACGTGCTGAATCCCAAAGTAGATTCATATCTGTGGGGAAATGTACATTAGCACCAACGGGAAACGAATCGGCTTTTACCTGAAGTAGCTCTTCCTCTTTTTTTTAATAACCTATGACCGTAGTTAATCACCAAATCATTGACCTCTTGGATTGTTTGCTCATCCAACAATGCTAGATTATCCTTGATCGTAGTAAGCCCGTACTTCTTCTTGTCTAATCGTGATTCTGTTTCAATACCCATTACCGTTCGCATTGAGGTATCAACATTGGCCAGATAATGGATACGATCATAATTTGCATTTAATCCTTGACGCATTACTCCAAGTACTAGTATCTCCCACAGTCCCATCCCTTTGCGACCTGATCTAATCAATGTCTCTTGCTTGGGATTTATACGATTGGATAGCAAAGAAAATACAGCAGAATTTATCTCCTTGTTCATGAAAATTGCTTGAAGTCCTTTCAATAACTTGGGAGCCTCGTCTCTGCAATTATTAGGAAATTCAGCTGATGTAATTGGCAGCGTGAATAAGTCTGGATCTCGTTCAAATAGTGTGCGCATAAGCTTCGAATGTTTAACTAAAATACAGAGTCAACACCAGTAATTGTGCTGAATAGGTCACTATTTATGAAGATATTCATGGGATAAATTTGGCTATATCACCCGCCAAATAAAGACTCTGTGATTTCCGACCAGACACTAATTACAGTTGTCCAGAAATACGGTAAAGAAATATATCAGCCGTTTTTCCCAGTTAAAACTGATTGTAGAAGAGCTAGATAACCTTGAAGATAGTGAGCTAGCCTCATTAATACTTACTACAGAAGAAAAAGAGTTGTCCCCTCGAACAGAGCAGATACATTCCTTTTTTAAATACGCTGAAAAGGAGTTAAAGAGAACGGGGGTAACTCGTTTACAGCTATGGCAAGAATATCGTTCAGACCATCCAGATGGTTTAGGACGTTCTACATTTTACGAGCACTTTAAGAATTGGCAACTCAAATCGGCTATTAGTCCAACGATGCATATGGATCATAAAGCTGGAGATAAGATGTTTGTTGATTATGCAGGCAAGACCCTGCAGCTGGTAGATCCAGACACAGGAGAAGTTCAACAAGTTCAGTTTTTCGTAGCAGTGTTAGGAGGTAGTCAACTAACCTATGCAGAAGCTACTATGAGCCAGAAGAAGCATGACTTCATCAAATCCGTAGAAAATTCTCTTCACTATTTTGGAGGAGTACCCAAAGCAATCGTGCCTGATAATCTTCGCTCAGCAGTCACCAAAAGTGATCGTTACGAACCTAAAATTAATGATACATTTTTAGACTTTTCAGAGCATTATGATACCACAGTTTTACCTGCACGATCAAGGAAGCCAAAGGATAAATCTTTGGTAGAGATAATGGTGAAAATCCTTTATACCCGTGTATATAGTCCACTTCGTAATGAGACGTTTCATTCATTGGAAGAACTCAATGAAGCTATATTGGAGCAACTAGCCTATCACAACAAAGTTTGCTTTAGTGGAAGAGCATATTCTCGACAAGCTTTATTCGAAGAAATAGAAGCTCATACATTAGGCTTGTTAGCCCAAGAGTGTTTTGAAATTAAGAAGCAATCTGTTGTAAAAGTGATTATGAATGGTCATGCTTGTTTGGGAGAGAATAAGCATTATTATAGTGTTCCCTACCAATACATTGGAAAGAAAGTCAAGCTCATTTATAGTGCCTCTACTGTAGAGATATTCTGTAAATACGATCGTATTGCTGTTCATCCCCGAGTGAAAAGTAGATTTAACTACTCGACCATCACTGAACATATGGCTTCAAATCATCAGTTCATGACTGACTGGACTCCTCAACGGTTTATCAACTGGGGATCCTCCATACACCAGCACGTAGAGCTGTACATTGTAAGAGTTATAGAAAAGAAAAAGCACCCTGAACAAGCTTATAAAAGTTGCATGGGTATTTTATCTCTACAGAAAAAGGTAGGGACAGAACGACTCATCAAAGCTTGTCAAAGAGCATTAGATTATGAACTCTACGGATACAAACCAATCCAAAATATCCTCGAGAAGGGACTAGATAAAATCGATGATAATAATGAAGATGAAGGACTTCCTCCACATGACAATATCCGAGGGAAAGACTATTACCAATAAACCTATAAAAAATAATGAACATGAATAACACAACGTTACAGAAACTAAAGCATATGAAGTTCTATGGAATGTATGATGCATTTAAATCAGCTATAGAAACAGGAAAGTTAGATGGATACACCATTGATCAATTTACAAGTCACCTCATAGAAGCTGAATGGGATGATCGGCACAACAGAAAAATTGAAAGAACAATCAAAAATGCACGTTTTAGATACAAAGCACAAATGGAAAGTCTAGTCTTTTCAGATCAACGAAACTTAGACAGGGATCGTATTCATAGACTTACAGAGTTCGAGTTTATTAAGAAATCAGAAAACATCCTTATCACAGGAAGTACAGGGGTAGGGAAAAGTTACCTAGCTTCTGCCATAGGACACCAAGCTTGTATTGAGGGATACAGAGTACTATACTTCAATACTAATAAAATACTGGCTAAACTCAAAATGGCTAAAGCTGATGGTTCTTACTTGAGAGAACTCGCTAAAATCGAGAGACATCAACTTATTATCTTTGATGACTTCGGCTTACAACTTCTTGATAAACAGAATAGAATAACTCTGCTCGAAATCATTGAGGACAGGCACGAAAAAGGAGTAGTCATTTTCACTTCACAACTTCCTGTGGGTGTACGACAAATTTCACAATTGCCAGTTTGTAATTAAACTATTGGTTTTAAGAGTTTGTTTAAATAACGATTAAGATTATGTTTTTTAATAAACGACAGACATCTATACTATGACAACAGAGACTCCAGTTCAAATTTTCAATAGACTCTACGAAGAATGGAAAAACAATTCCAATCGAATCAATAACGGACATGATTATGAACAAACATATGCAGCAATGATGGAAAAGGTTGGACAAGAAGTTTTACAGAGTAGTGTAGGGGAATTTTCAGAAAACAAAAACTTAAAAAAAAAGTCCAGACCAGTTTTGGAAAAATAGAGATGAGAAAAGACCATCTACTAGGCCAGAGTTCCTCCTCATTTAGCATTAGTAGCTATGCCCAAGAGCTAATGTGTTATGTTGGTCAGCATATGGTTTTTACAGAAGCAGAAGAGCTGTTCTTGAAATTGAAAGGAGTCAGTATAAATGCCAAACAAATAGAGCGTGTTAGTCACTATTATGGAGAGCTTATAGAAGAGCAAGATGCTAAAAGGATAGAAGAAGGAGGTATCCAGAATTATGCCCAAGAGGAACGAGGACAGTTACATTATGCTATGTTAGATGGGTCGATGTTTCTGACACGTGAGCAAAAATGGAAAGAAGTCAAGGTTGGGCGAATTTTCAAAGCCAACGATCAGGTTGAAATATCAAATAAAAGAAACATGATTACAGACTCTCAATATGTAGCCCATCTAGGTACTCATGAAGAGTTTTTGCCAAAATTCGAATATTACCTTGACCAACTTAAGTCATTAGTTATTGTAGCGGATGGAGCAAAATGGATTTGGAAATGGGCTGATGCCATCTATCCAGACGCCACCCAAATACTTGACTTTTATCATGCAAAAGAGCATTTGTGCGAATTTGCCAAAAAGTACTTTGGAAGTAAGAACAAGCGAAGTCAATGGATAGAAGAACAAAGCCAGATTATGTTAGAGGATGATATAGAGATCGTTATCCTAAATTTGAAAGAACTGTCTCCAAGCAGAGCTAAAAAAACGGAAGAAAAAAGGCAACAGCTCATTAAGTACTATAATCGAAATTGTAAAAGAATGCGCTACAATGTCTTTCTAAAAAGAGGCTTGTTGATTGGTTCAGGAGCAATCGAATCTGCTCATAGAAACGTACTGCAAAAACGGATGAAACTAAGTGGTCAACGATGGACTACACCTGGCTTCCAGCAAATCGCTAACCTTCGAGTTGCTTACAAAAGCAATACATGGCACAAAATCAAGGATTTAACAAGAAAAGCCGCTTGAAGGAAATTTGTCGTACACCCCTTCCTGTCAACGAATGGTATGAAATTATTGGGGAAAAAACAGTCGCTGACGCCATTATGGACAGGCTTGTTCACAGCGCTCAACGAATCGAGCTAACTGGAGAATCTATGAGAAGAAAAAGATCCAAAAATTTAATCGAAAACTAATCCCTATTTTTAACCCAAAATGACTCAATTAATCATACGTTTTCACTCTTCAATCTGACGGGTCAGCTTAAACCGGAATCGGTGGGTCAACATAACTGGAATTTACAGATCACCTGCAAAAACGGAAAATCCTATTTTTTCATAAAACGACTTTGAAGCTTGAATGTCCTTTACCGCCAAGCTCACTGAAAATGCACCTAATTTCATTTTTATCTTTTAAATGGTTACAGATAAATATGACTATTTAAAAAACTGTGACTAGTTATTTAATCAAGTTCAATACGAAATCGTATGCAGATGAATATTCGATAAGATCAAAATCCAACTGTATTCTAAAAAATCGGAAACTTTCTCTCAAAGAATATATCAGATCACATTAGCACAAACTAAATAGATATGATTATGGATGATTCGCTTCATATCTCATTTGCTCATCCTCAAGTAGCTTTTCCAAGTTTTTAATCTCCTTGCTTTTGCCCTTAGGATCCATCACTTTATACTTGGCTATACTCTTCATAGCTCCCATATAATCATTAAGCCAAATTTTCGCCTCTACAACATTCACATATAAAGCCTCTCCTACTTTTTCAGTAATCCTTGCTTTCTTGTTTCCCACTTCCAATCCTTCGAGCTCTTTCTCCCAAATCGAAACAGCTTTTTCCAATATTGGTTTCGCAGTTTCATACTCAACTTGAAGTAAATTAAATGCCTCTATTAAATCTGGCAGCAACATGTTGATTTCTGTATAAGAATGCTTCTTTTCAGCAATTGAAAACAAAGGTGCTTTTCTAGAAATCACGTTGTATCCACACATGTTTTTTAGATACGTCTCCATTAATTTCATCCCAGCATTTAGCTGGTTTCTTTCAATTTTAGATAAAACACCATTTCTATTCGTTCTCCAGTTTGTGTCTCTTTGTCTCACGGATTCAAAGCTCTTGGACGTATGATTGTTCTTTCCTTTGGCTTTTCCAGCTTCAAAAGACTCTGCAGCCACCTGATTTCCTGCTGAGTCATATATCTCCACACGAATAGGCACTGTACCGTTCACATAATAACCAGGTCCTTTTGTCTCTGTCGCTTTAACTTGACTATACTCGTAGGTAAAACGCTCTACAAATACCATCACCTTGGCTGTAACGTCTTGATCAACCTCTAGCCCCGGGATCTTCGCATATTGTCCTTCCAGACCAATTGCGTCAAACAATGTCGGGTAGTATGGAACTTCTTCCAAATTCGCTCTCCCCGAGGGTTTTTTCTCTCCTAATAAAAGCTTCTTAGTGATTTTATCTCCCATATCGGACTCTTTCCAATCCTCTTTGTCCTTCTTTGCTTCGTCTCTTAGTTCCTTATTTATTTCTTCAAGGGCGGCTTTTTCAGCCCGCACTTCCTCTGCATAAGTCACTATTACTTCTCGACTATACTTCCCATCCTCAGCGATAACCATTTTTGGAAGTTGGTTATACTTAAACGTAATCATTTGTTTTTTAGGATTCTGAGAAAAAGCGGTAAGCGAAATAAAAAAGCAAAAAGCAGCGAGTAAATAATTTCTTGTAATCATAGTATAGATAATTGTTTGCGTGAAAGTAATCATATTATTTTATTGAAGCCGCAACACACCAGGGCAAAAGCATTTAAAAAACAACTGTACTCATTAATAAATTTCTATAGTCTGTGTCAAAAGCCGCTTTCATTCTCTTGTTTTTCAAGCTAATTTTAGCTGAGCTTTCTTTTTTTAAAACTGTTAATACAATTTTTAATAGGATATTAAAGTTTTCCACTTGATACCCTATTCTTTTTTTAGAAAAGTCTTCTTGAAATGTCACATCGAGGCTCCAATGTAAATTATTTTCAACTGACCAATGTTTTCGAACCCCATTGTTAATTGCTCTTGCAGATGACAAATCACTAATGAAAAACCGTTCATCTGTTGTCATTATTCCGGTTGCTTTTTGAGTAACTTCTGATGTTATCTTCACTACCGAAATTAAATTTTCCCATTTATTAGGGTTTTCTATGTGTTTCAAGTTAGTAAAAACTTCACAAGTTCTTTTTTCTATTCTTCCGTGTCCGAAATCATCTTCAACATCAACACTATCAGGATTTGTCAATACAACTGTATCTTGAATATTACTAGCCAAAGCAGGTTGATTTCCTTTAACTGCAATAATATAATTGGCTTCACTTTTCACAATTTGACTTACAATCTTTGTTTGACACCCCATTGCATCAATGGTAATTGTATTACCCTTTATATCTAACAATTCTAATAATGCAGGTATTGCAGTAATTTCATTGCTTTTTTCATTCACTTTCAATTGACCCAGACACAGTTGATTCTCTGATGCAAAGGCAGAAACAATATGAGGGGTTGTTATTCCGTCAAACTTACCGCCCCTCACTGTTTTACCATCAAGAGCTATAACTTCTCCTTTTGTTTTCACACACAAATGATTAATCCAAGAGATAAAACAATCATTGAAATTCTCAGAATCAAGAGCTGAAAAGACTCTTCGCATAGTATCTATCGATGGAATACCAGTATCAAAGTTTCCATACTGCTTAAGCCAGTAATATTGACTTTTACCAAAAATGTGTATGGTCTCCCATTTATCACAGCCACACATTATCCCTGTTATAACCAATAGCAATATGTCGCTCAAAGAATGGTGGTAATTTCCCGCATCTATTCGCCTTGGGTCTTTTAGAGCAGAGAAAAAACAGGAAAGTGAATTTGTATTAGAAAACGTGGTTTTTCTATCCATCTTTTTCGAATGAAAAAAACGCTTTTCAAAAATACTACTGATTGAAAATTAAAAAATTAAGAACAAAATAAAGGTAATGGTTTAAATGCTTTTGCCCTGGTATGCGATCCTTTCCGAAATTTTCTACTCACAAAGCACAATGTATTGATTTTTTCGCTGTACTAAAGTGCTGCAATAAATTGCAGGGTTTTAAACCCTAAATTGAGACCAATAAAACTAGGATTTGGGCAAATTTTACTCAATCACCTAATCCTTTACATATATATACACGGTAACCTCTCTTTGGTTCAAAACCATCTGGCAGGTATGCTTTTTGTTGGACACTATCAAGAAAAACCACCATATTAAACCCATGTGGACCGTCTAAAAAATCTGAAAATACTATTGTTTATCGTGCTATTCTACCTTGATGCTTTAGTGAATTTATCATTGCTTAGTTTTAGTTCGTGCAAAGATCGAATAAGCATTTAGTGACTTCAAATAATCTTACTCAATCAAACCATTATCTTTGCGCCCGCATATCATTGCAACGCTTCAAATCACATGGAAGAACCAGAAAAAGTACGTATCAATAAATTCTTAACTCAAATTGGTTATTGCTCCAGAAGAGCTGCTGATAAGCTTATAGATGCTGGAAGAGTATCGATTAATGGTGCCATCCCAGAATTGGGAACGAAGATTTCTGAGGCGGACATTGTGGAGGTGGATGGAGAAATTGTTTCGCAACCCAAGAAGAAGACAAATGTATACATCGCATTTAATAAGCCTGTGGGAATTGTGTGTACTACAGATACCGGAGTAGAAAAGGATAATATTATCGATTACATTGGTTATCCTGAACGAATCTTCCCTATAGGTCGATTAGACAAACCCAGTGAAGGGTTGATTTTCCTTACCAACGATGGAGATATTGTCAATAAAATTCTTCGGGCCAGAAATAACCACGAAAAGGAATACATCGTTACTGTAAACCGTGCCATTGACAATGATTTTATCAGCAGACTGTCTAATGGAATTCCTATTCTAGATCAAGTCACCAGAAAATGCAAAGTAGAACAGCTAGGAGAGAAAAAATTCAAAATCATTCTTACCCAAGGATTAAATCGTCAAATTAGAAGAATGGTTGACTTCATGGGTCTTAGAGTCCAGACCTTAAAACGGGTTCGAATTATGAATGTGAAGCTAGATGTTCCAGTTGGAAAATGGAGGCATTTGACCATTGAAGAATTGGATGAAATAAATCGCTTGTCCGCCGACTCACACAAGACATTTGATTGATTTAAAACACACCCTTTAATTTTAGCCTGATTATCAGCATCTTAAATTAGATGAGAATGTACTGTCTACTCTTTGTCTACACGAATGTCCACCCTTTGTCTACCAGAATTTTAAAGTCTCAGAGGTAAGTCAACCTACTTTTGTAGTGTATTTAAAAACACTACGATATGCTTATCGCTCGATGTACACTTCTTCTAATATCAACTTTTATTCTTAGCACTTTAGCTACTGGACAAGAGGTCAGTTTAAAGCGACAGACACTTAGTTCTATTGGAACTTCTTCTTCCTTAATTCAACCTTCAGGAGAATTATTGGTTCAACAAAGTATTGGCCAACTTTCTTCTATAGGAAATGGGAAAACCTCCTTCGCTTCCGCACATCAGGGGTTTATCCAACCATATTCAATTTTAGGACAAATGACTTCGACAACCATTGAAGCCACTATTTTTCCTAATCCATTTGATCATCTGGTGTACATTGAATTTAAAGAACATCACTCTTCTCCTGTTGATGTGACCATTCTAGATATTACTGGCCGAACAGTCTATACTCAACAATTTTCCCTTTCTAAATCTCAACTTATTGAAATCAATGACTTAGAGCTTATTAATGGAAGCTATATCATCTGTCTTAAGACAGACTATAAATCACTTAGTACTCAACTTATTAAATCATAAAAATGAAATACTCTCTATTGACCATCGCATTGGCCTTTGGAATACTTTCCAATGCACAACAGCTGGTTTCTGAAGTTGGTCGTGTATCTACCAAATTCAAATACACCAATTCGGATAACGAAGAACTGGGAAACCTCTATTCTATCAACGACTTTTCCTATGCATTGGGTTACCGTATGACTCTTGCAGAGAACGTTTATGTCCGTGCAGGTGTTGTATTTAATAAGTATAATAATGAAGGAAGTGATCCGGTGTATGACAACAAATATGTATGGAAAACGAACTATATAGGCATAAACATCACACCTGAATACCAGTTTCTTAACATAAAAAACATGCGATTTTTGGCCATCGGAAGTTTTGAGCCACAATTCATGACAAGAGGCTCACAGACCACCAACCGACAAATTATAGATCTAAAGAAAATTGAACAGTTTGAAAAGCCATTTCTCTTTCTAAAAGGTGGTCTTGGGGCCAACTATTGCTTGGACGAGAAGGTGGCACTTACCATCAAATACCTTCTTGGCAGGGGAACTCCTTTAGGAGAGACCGAAGGCGATGAAACTTTAAAAATCAATTCTGGAACTTTCACTATTGGCTTGCTTTGGGGAATCAAAGGCTGTGAATATTGCAAAATCAAAAGACATTAACCAACTTATTATATCTCTGTTATGAAACAACTCATCACGATACTCATCTTATTATTAAGTGTCCCTATCGCTTACGCTCAATCTGACGGAATGAGCTATCAAGCGGTACTCTTAGACAAAAATCCATTAGAAATTCCAGGTCAGGATATTGGCGGGAATTACTTGGCAGAAACGGAAGTGACACTTCGGTTCACTATTCAGGATCAAAACCAATTTATTGAATTCCAAGAAACCCAGATCACTACCACTGATCCATTTGGAATGGTCAACCTCATCATTGGACAAGGAATGCTCAGTCCAGAGAGCGCAGGAGCGTTTAATGAAATTAACTGGGATGGAACTCCTAAGTTTTTAATCATCGATTTGTCTTACGATGGTTCAGACTTAGAAGAGTTAAGTCGACAAAACCTTTTGTTTGTTCCTTATGCGTTGCATAGAAACATCATTGCTACGCAAACATTAGACGTAGATGGTGCGACCACGTTGAACAACACTTTAGATGTATCCGGAGCTACTGTACTGAATAACACGTTAAATGTAACAGGTGAAACCATTCTAGAGAATAATCTCACCGTAGATGGTACAACTCAACTGAACCAAGAACTCATTGTAGATGGGGAAACTAATCTAAACCAAGGGTTGAATGTCAACAATAGCTATCCTACATTACTTTCCGGAAGTCTGACAACACAAGGAAACACCTCATTAAATGGCTCCGCAGCACTAAATGGTCCAACTACGATTAATAATACCTTGACTGCAAATGGTACCACTTGTTTTAATGATCAAGTAACTATAAAATCTAATGAAAGTGGAGATGATACTTCGTATAACGCTTATCCTTTAAGAGTCGAAGGAAGTGACCAAGGTATTGCTATCAAAGTGAATTCCTCTTTACCTGATAAAACAAACAATTACATCTCTTTTTTCAATTCGTCTGGAAGCGTTATTGGAAGAATAGAAGGGCAAACGGAGAGTAACCTAGTTAATTCGGCCGATTACATCTATGTGTCCGCTACTCTATTGGCTGCAGAGGTAGCAGCAGGAGCCAACTTGTTGATTTCTAGCGGTGGGGTTACGGTTTGTGGAGGTTTCGGTGTAGTTACCTGCCCTCCATCTTGGGCTGAAATCGCTGTAGGAGTTGCTGATTTAGCACTGGCAGCTGCAAATGCAATTGCTTATCAAATCTTCGCTGCATCAAATCTGGGTGTATCCTATCAATCAGGGTCAGCGGACTACGCAGAATATTTAGAACGGCAAAATCATTCAGAGCGAATATCAGCTGGAGATGTCGTGGGTATAAGAGGTGGATTGATTAGTAAGGATCTTACAAATGCTAGTCAGATCTTAGTTATTTCAACAAGCCCAGCTGTTCTTGGAAATCTCCCTGAAAAAGTGGAGATACCGAACTGTGAAAAAGTAGCTTTCATGGGGCAAGTTCCTGTAAAAGTATTTGGTCTGGTAAATATTGGAGATTATGTTATTCCTTCTGGCAATAATGATGGAGTTGGGATAGGTGTTTCTCCAGCTAACATTACACCTGAACAATATGCTCAAATCATTGGAATCGCTTGGAGTCATGCTCTTAAAGACAATCAAATCAATAGGATTAATCTCTCAATTGGGCTGAATTCTAATGATGTGGCTAAGCTGGTAGCGTTGCAACAAAAGGAGATTCATTCACTCCAAAATGCATTCACCCTATTGGAACAGCGAATCAACGCTTTGGAATCAGGAACTCTTGTCAATTCTGAATTTACAGCAGATGAAACTCAAATAATTAAAGATGTTATCCATCAAGAACAAGATATTCAAGCTGGAGTGTATGATACCTATGAGCAACCAGAGGAACTTTCTAGAGATCAAGTAGAAGAATCACTTACAATGCTCGAAGAACTATTTTTAGATCAAGGAGTTTCTATAAAAGATGACTTCGTTCTAAATAAACTGTTCAATGATCCTGACTTTAAAGAACAAGTCATTCAAGAAACGCTATTGAATTACTCTTATTCTACAAAATCAGCTGGACTCAAGTAAGTCATCATGGCCAGCATCATTACCATAGTCACTCTTGTCCTTCTTTTGGCCTTACTTATCATATTGGTCATTAAAAATTGGAACAGAAAGCTTGAATTGGCCAGAATCACTCAAAAAGAGTTGAACATGGAAATTAATTCGAAAAAAATCGAGCTTCAAAATGTGATTCTCCAACTTGTAAGGAGAAACGAGATGCTGAAAGATTTACGACAAGATCTTAAGTTGTCTTCAGATGAATATACCAAACAACGAATATTGAAAAAGATCGATACTAGCTTAAAAGATGATTCCAGTTGGAAAAAATTTACTCGAGATTTCGAACTCTTGAATAACGATTTTGTGGCAAGAATTAAAGAAAATTGTCAGATCACATCCAATGAAATGAGACTGATCGCTCTTATAAAAATGGACTTAACGAGTAATGAGATCGCCTCTTTACTGCATGTCTCATCTGATGGCATTAAGAAAGCTCGATTCAGGCTTCGGAAGAAAATGAATCTAGATGCTTCGGATTCACTAGAAGAATCCCTGCAAAACATATAGAATAAAATCAACTAATTAATATCAAAACCAATCATTTCTCTATGCTTAGATGCATAGTTAACAGGGAATTATTTCCCTAAATTAAATTCATAATCATGAAAAAATTAAGTCTTATTTTACTCGTTTCCATAGTACTATTCTCTTGTAAAAAAGAGACACCAAGAACTACCATTAAAAATGAGTATTATACAATAGTTGAATGCGATAGTACTCATCAAGATTCTATTGTACCTGACTCAATACCCGCAGAATTTCAAGAATTAGTTGGAATATTTGACGGAGATGGTGTGGGTGCAGCTATCAATATCTATGAAGATATAATCATTTTATTTAACCTTACAGGAGACAAGTTTGCTTGGTTTGAAGATCAACAAGTTCAAGCTGTATATGATCTCTCATCGAACAATCATGTGCTAGAAGGTTGTCCTTTTGATGCTGTAAGTGCGGGTGCAGTAATAAGAGAGAATCGATTTTACATATTTAATGAGGACGGAGATGAATATGTAGAGGCATCATTTCAACCAGAAGAAACTCCAGAATCTTGGGACGATGATGATTTCTTACAGTTTGATGGAACATGGCAAATAGAGGACTGGGGATATGGTGCTCTGCCTTTTAACTCTGTGGAATGCATGTGGAATTTTAGTTTCCCAAATGAATCGTGTTTTGATGCTTCTGAAGAAACTAATAATACGTGGATTGTGGATGGTTCTGGTGACATGGTCGGGCGTTATTATGAACCATCATTCAATTTCAATAATGAACAGCCTATTGCGCACTGGACTGCCGAAAACAACTGTAATGGGCAAGATGGAATTTTACCATTTGAATCTATTGGAGCTGCCTGTAGGTACGTAAAGCCAAATACAATTCAAGAAATTTTCTTTAGCCTAGATGGAACTCAATTCACTTATTATAATGTCTCAGAAGGAATTTTTTCGGAAGTATATGATTTGTACTAAGGTTCACTTTTCTTCAAAAAGAAGAGTGACCTAGCAATCGCTCTTCTTTTGATATGTTCTTCGCATTTATAACTAATTTCGACAAAAAACCTTGATGAACAGCTACTTCCACCTTTATCTTTTCATGGCTCTATGTAGTGCATGTCTTGTTAATTCACAAGCGAGTGCACAAGACTCTGTGTTCATTGATAGCTTAAAAAAAGAATTGATTTCTGAAATGAATGATACCAGCAGAGCTAGGCACTATGTGGAAATTGGAAAATCTCTTCTTCACAATACACCAGAAGAAGCTATTGTTTATTTGGATAGTGCTTACAGCGCATATGAAGAGCTCAATATATATAAAGGGATTTCCAGGGTCATTGCTTACAAAGCGAATCTCTATTACAACCAGGGTGATTTTGACAAAGCCAAGTCTAGTCTTAACGAAAGTGTTCAACTGCTTCTTGAAAATGGGGATTCGTTGAGGGCCGCCATTATTAGTTCTAATTCTGCGATTCTTTATAAAAACGATGGACAATTGGATTCAGCTCAACTTCTTCTTGATGGAAATTTGAAAATTTTCATTCGGCAGAATGATGATGAACATATCGCCAGAACTTATTTATTGTTATCCAGTATTGCCGAAACAAGAGGATATAAAAAGCAAGCCTTAGATCTATTATACCAAGCGCTAGAAAAACTAAGAAACATAGGGCTAGACTCAGAAATAGGTATGGCTTTGCTAAGTATGGGAGCTCTAGATAGTTCCATGGACGAATTCGAAAGGGCATTGTCGTCTTTTAAAGAGGCAGAAGTATGTTTTAGAAAGGCTGAATACACACAACATGTATCACAGGCAATTAATTACCAAGGTGTTTGTCACCTCAACATGTCACAAGTTGAGGTAGCAAAGGATTTATTTACTAGACATTATTACGACTTATTTACTATAGTATCCTTTTTGCTTGACTCAAAAATTCAAAGCACTGATTTTAGACATAATAAACCAACTGTTCGAATTGTAAAAAAAAAGTAATTGACCTATACTAAATAAGTCGTAATAATGTCTACTAAAGCATTAAATATTTCAAAAGAACTTGGTTATAAAGGAAATATAGCTCGTTCCAACAGATATCTTAGTACCATTCACTTGCAAAAAAATGAATTAAACGAAGCCACTACAAAAGTATCGCGAGCTATAGAAATATATACAGAAATTGATAATCCGGAACACCTCTCATTATGCCTTGAATTACTAGCAAGAATTCAACTCGAACAAGGTCAAACTGATAAAGCTTACAAAACTGTTGTTTTGGCTCTAGAGAAAGTGAAAATCTCCAACTCCATAGAGACGGAAATAGTAATAGAAAAAACAAAAGCACAAATTCTTCAAAAAAAAGGAGATTATTCTACAGCCAATCAATCACTTAAAAAAGTGATGGAATTAAGTGATTCATTAAGTACTCGCACACAAAATCAACAACTTGAGGAACTCAAAATAATCTACGAGACAGAAAAGTATGAACAGAATTTGGCACTTCAAGCCGTCGAAATAGACAATTTGGAAAAAACCAACTTGATACAGAAGTCGAAAAATTTTCTTCTAATTGGGGGATTAATAATTGTTTCACTTATTGCAGTACTTCTTTATTACCTGTTCCATCTTAGAATTAAAAAGAATTTACTCCTTAAAGAAAATTTAAATAAAGAGATTGGATTTAAAAATCGTGAACTCAGCAACTTTATGATGCAATTAGCACATAAAAACAGCGTGCTCGAAGAGTTAAAAACTGAATTGGAAAAATCTAATAGTGATACTGTTAAGAATTCCTTAATTAATAAAATCAATGTCAACATAAAAGAGGAAAAAAATTGGAAACAATTCAATAAGGAGTTTGCACAGCTAAATGAAGAATTCGTTCATAGACTCAAATCTAGATTTGATGGTATCACACCGAATGAACTTCGATTAATAGCGCTTATAAAAATGAATCTTAGGAACAATGAAATCGCTTCACTTCTAAACATTTCAGCTGATGGTATAAAAAAAGCCAGATTCAGACTTCGGAAAAAAATGAATCTAGAAACATCTGACTCGCTCGAAGAAACTATCTTGAGCATATAACGACTAAACAAATACGCTTGTATTACAAATAATTTACTCATGAAAAAAAATTACACTCTCGCTCTCCTCCTCATACCCTTTAGCATTATTGCTCAAGAGTTTCATGTCTTTACAAATGGAGATGATGGTGCTCTAGGGACTATAGATCAGCCATGGGAGAGCATTCAACATGCCATGGATAATGCAACACCAGGTAGCACTGTTTTTATACATGAAGGAGCATACAATGAACGGGTATATGTGAATGTTTCAGGTGAGAATAGCGCCTACATTACATTTAAAGCATTCGAGCTAGATCAAGTGATATTAGATGGTGCTGGACTTACGGACAATGCACTAATTGAGATTTACAATGTTCACCACATCACTATTGAAGGATTAAAAATCAGAAATAATGAACAGGCAGATGCTATTGGAATCATTATCGATGGAGCATGTGATCATATAAGAATTAAATCCTGTGACATTTCAAATATTAATTTCTCGACCAATCCAGATGCTGAGATCACTAGTGAAACTAACGCTCAAGCGTTAATTGTCTATGGGTCAGAGGCTGATCATGTCATTACTGATCTAGAAATTATAGACAATGAAATATTCAATTGCAGATTGGGTTACAGTGAAGCATTAGCTATAAATGGAAATGTTGATGGATTTATCGTTTCTGAAAACAAGATCCACGACGTGACGAATATCGGTATAGACATCATTGGTCATGAAGGGACTTGTTCTGATCCAGATCTTGATCAAGCCAGAAATGGTACAATCGCTGACAATGAAACATACAATTGCTTATCTCCATATGCCACTTCTGCAGGAATCTATGTAGATGGAGGAAAGCGTCTATTCATTGAAAGAAATCTCGTCTATAATAATCAATGGGGAATAGAAATTGGTTGCGAAAATCAAGGGAAGTCCACTGAAGATATCATTGTACGAAACAATTTCATTTATGGAAATAGCACTGCTGGAATAGCTTGTGGAGGATATGATTATCCGAACAGCGGGAAGGTAGTCAATGCTCTTATTTCCAATAACAGTTTGTTTGGGAATGATACTGAAGATGATTTTAGTGGTGAACTCTTCTTGAGCTATGTGGAAGACCTTGCTTGTGTAAATAATATTTTCTATTCAAGAAATTCTACAGGAGTATTAATGTCGGATGAAAATTTAGCTACACCTAGCACACAGATATTGATGCAGAATAATCTCTGGTACCACCCTTTCGATGAAGGAGATAATATTGAATTCAATTTTGAAGGAAACTATTACAATACACTGGCTGAATTCACTTCTGGAACTGGATTTGGAGTGAACTCTATTTTTGACATGCCAGATTATCAAAGTACATCAGGCTCTATTGATCTACATATAAATTCTGGTTCTCCTGCGATAGATGCGGGGACTTCTATTGGGATAGACCCTTCTCAAGTCGATATAGATGGTGAGGTGAGGTTTTTTGGACAAACCATAGACATGGGGGCGGATGAATTCGGAAGTAGTGTTGGAATAAGAGAATTTTCCAGCATTCAGACTATCATCTATCCAAATCCAACTTCAGATTATATTATGATTGCGTCTTCTGAGGGAAAGCCAAAAACTTTTGCTATCTTAGATTTTCATGGAAAAAAATTGCTGTCAGGAAATCTGATTAACCGTCAAATTTCACTAGCAGAACTTAAAAAAGGTACATACCTTTTAAGTTTATTTTTTGAAAATGGCAGCACTACCGTTGCCAGAATTGAAATAGAATAAACCTGCAAGTAGTTTCTATTTTTAAGGAGCTTTTCAACTGAAGAGCTCCTTTTTTTCAATCTAATTTTGGAATCTATTGAGCAAACTAGTGTATGAAGGAACAACACACTTTTCCAAAGGCATTGTAATCAACTTCGATTCGGTCACCAGGATAAACAGGCACAGGAGCCACAAACGAACCTGCCAAAACAAGCTCTCCTGCCTTGATTTGTCTTCCAAACTGGGCATACTTTTCATTCAACCATAAAATACTATTTACCGGATGGTCTAATACAGCTCCTGCCACTCCAGAAGCTTCCATTATTCCATTTTTTCTGAGTGTGGCCGCCACCCAAGGTAAATCTGTGTTTAAAGGAATCTGCTTTTCACCGATAATGATCGCAGAGTTAGCCGCATTGTCTGAAATAGTGTCTTTTACCGTCCTACCCTTTCCACTTTCATCTTTCATCTTCACCCTAAAATCAATCAATTCTAACGTGGGAACTATGTACTCAACACAATCAAGAACCTCTTTTATGGACTTGACATTATGAGGAAGATCACTTTTAAATTTGAATGCCAATTCGGCTTCTATCCGAGGTTCTATTAACCTTCCCGAAGGAATCTCAGCTCCATGATAATGAACCATATCATCCAGCAGCACTCCGAAATCAGGTTCATCAATACCAAAGGCTCTTTGCATCACCGTAGAAGTCAAGCCTATCTTGTGTCCCACCTTCTTTCTTCCTTCTGATACCTTCAAATTCACCCATGCATCTTGAATTTCATAAGCATCTTCAAATGTCAGCTCAGGAAACCTTCCAGAAATTAATTCCGCCTGCTCTAACGTCTTTTCGGCTCTATCCAGAGCACTAGCTAATTCTTTTACCTCTTCTGAACTTAATGTTACTGACATTCTCTAAAATTTATTCGTCAAATTTAGGTGGAAGTTGTTATTGATCAGACTATAGAACAAATAATTATGAGATTCATAAATGCCTTTTGGAATTCAATTTTAAAGTCCAAAAAAATGATCTCGAATATTCGTTTTGCTATCCTTTTTGCCCTAAAAGATCCAGAGCGACATCTACAATCATGTCCTCCTGTCCTCCGACCATTTTTCTTTTCCCCAATTCAACCAGTATTTCTCTGGTATCAAGTCCATACTTTTTAGCAGCTCGTTCTGAATGCAATAAAAATGAAGAGTATACTCCTGCAAAACCTAATGACAATGTTTCTCTGTCAACTCTTACAGGACGAGTTTGTAAAGGCCTTATTAAGTCATCTGCGGCATCCATTAATTGATACAGGTCTGATCCATGAACTGCGCCCATTTTATCAAGCACAGCTATTAGCACTTCCAATGGTGCATTTCCTGCTCCAGCTCCCATTCCTGCTAAGGATGCATCCAGTCTATTCGCTCCATTTTCCATTGCTACTATCGTATTAGCGACGCCCAATGATAAATTATGATGGCAGTGAATTCCTATTTCAGTTTCTGGTCTCAAGACTTCTCTAAAAGCCTGCACCCTATCTTTAACTCCCTCGAGCATTAAGGCCCCGGCTGAATCTGTAACGTATACACAATCGGCTCCTGAAGCCTCCATAATCAATGCTTGTTCTGCTAGGTTCTTAGGTTCGTTCATATGTGCCATCATCAAAAATCCACCTACATCCATTCCCAATTTTTTAGCAGCTTCAATATGCTGCGTTGCAATATCAGCTTCTGTACAATGAGTCGCTATCCGAACTGATTTCACACCTAACTCAGAAGCTTTTTTGAGATCATCTATTGTCGCAATTCCTGGAAGAATTAAAGTGGTCAAAATGGCTTTTTCTAACACTTCATCTAACCCCTCTAACCAATCCCAATCTGTGTGCGCACCAAACCCATAGTTAAAACTACCTCCGGCCAATCCATCACCGTGGGCTACTTCTATGGCATCTACCCCAGCCTTATCAAGTGCTATAGCAATTTCTCTTAGCTTCTCTTTTCCATATTGATGACGAATGGCATGCATTCCATCTCGAAGTGTGACGTCTTGAATATATAATTTATGATTGGTTGATTGACTCATTAATTAAATTTTTAAGGGATAAACCTAATGTTTATGCAATTTTGATTTTTTATTCTTAATAATAGTAGTAAGTATTTTGATTAACTCTATGCTCTCTCGCTCAAGATAAGTTCTTCTATCTGAATCTCCATAATTTACATGTTTCATAATCTTAAAATTTACTTGAGTTTCTCTCAATTCCTTGAGTGCAATTCTTGCTTTATGAATATAATCCTTGTCAGATTCTGCTCCCTGAGATTCAGCGAAATTAAGAGCAACGCTTCCTGAAGAACGCATAATCTGATTAAACAAGTAATACCCAGTTGTATCCTTCGGCATTGCTTCAATGAACAGAATAACATCTCCGGCAAACGCGACAAGTCTATCAATGAAGTCAAATTTCTTTTCCACGGCTTATGAATTTAATGTTAAATACAAGTCTAGAGTGAAATCTAATTAAATCAGTGAATTTTTCTGCTTTTTTTAAGCATTAGACTTAAACCTTAACACTTATTCATCGTCCAATAAAGGCTTCTCCTGCAGCTTGTGCAGCACTTGTCATTATATCCAAATTTCCAGCGTACTCTGGCAGGTAATGTCCTGCTCCAACTACTTTTAAGAAAATGGATGTTTTTAATCCATGCCTGTACCCCAATCCTTCTATAAATACAGGATCGGATTCTGGAACCTCATCAAACTGCACCTCTTGGTGCAATTCATAACCTGGCACATAGCTCTGAACTTCAGCTACCATTTCATGAATGCTTTTCCTTATGGCTTCCTTGTCTCCTACTTCACTTAAAGTGAAAACAGTATCCCTCATTACCAGAGGTGGTTCAGCAGGATTTAAAACAATAATTGCTTTTCCTTTTTCAGCCCCCCCAACTTTTTCTATTGCCTCTGAAGTAGTCTCAGTAAATTCATCAATATTCGCTCTAGTTCCAGGTCCGGCAGACTTACTGGCTATAGAAGCTACAATTTCTCCATAATGTACCTTTGCTACTCGATTCACTGCAGCCACCATAGGTATAGTTGCCTGACCTCCACAGGTGACCATGTTTACATTTCTAAGACTTTCTTCCATGCTGAAATTCACCGCAGGAACTAGATAAGGCCCAATAGCAGCAGGTGTTAAGTCAACTATTTTTTTGTCCATAAAAGGCTCGATTTTACCCCAATTGTAATGATGCGCTTTTGCCGAAGTGGCGTCAAATACAATCTTAATATCCTCCCATTCTGTCATTTTTAGCAGGCCATCGACTCCTTCATGAGTAGTACTCACTCCCATTCTAGCGGCTCTAGCTAAACCATCAGATTCTGGATCTATTCCCACCATAACACTCATTTCCAATTTCTCGGACAAGCGAAGAATTTTAATCATTAAATCTGTACCTATATTTCCGGAACCGATAATAGCAACTTTGACTTTGTTCATACCTAGGTCTTTAAATTGAGCGCACCAAGTTATAAAAGAATTGAGCTATAAAAACTGCATAGATTGTTTCATTTTCTTGATCATAGCGTCAATGAAAGTTCGTGTCTATACTGGAGGTCTTTTGAGGAGTTAGATGACTTACCCTTCTTCCTGAAATAAATGCAAAATTTCATAAATGCTCTTCATCAAATCCAACTTGGGATCCTCCACTGAACTTTCAGTGATATAAACGCTCACATCGCTGAAAGCTTCTATCACGGATTCGTGGTCAAACGGTCCTTCTAAATTTTCAAGTAAAGTCATCACTTCAATAGCCATCATGTAATCTCCCTCCACTGCCAATTTTGCAAACACATGAACATGATTTACAGGGTTCATCCCACTATGCCACATACAAAACACCAGTTCCTTATGGTATTCGGAAAAATCGTCACTTTGAATTTTACCAATAAACAACTCTTCCATCTCACTGATTTTAAGTTGTGAAAGCTGATCAAGAATTATTTGCTTCACGTCTTCAGAATCAGTTCTTGCCAATAATTCCAGAACTGGCTCGACCATGGCTCTACTGCCATCTTCTCCTATTTCGGCCAATGCACTTAACACCGTTTTTTCATTGGAACTAAATAGATCAGTTCTCAATCGCTCATCAATTACTTTTTGTTCTTCGCTCATTTTAGGAGTTTGGGAGTGCAAATATATATCCTCTATTTCGGTTCATACCCAATTTCTTCAAGCAAGTAGGCCAATTCTGCCAGGATCATTCCTGTTGCTCCCCATACTATATGACCATCAAGAGTATAATGCTGTACTTGAATCATCTGGTCAAATCCACTCATTTTCACTGGTGACTTTCTCACTGCGTTCTCTCCCATTAGATCGTCTAAATTGGCTGTAATTACCTTATTCACCTCGATCGGATCAGGAATGATGGACTGTTTTTGCGTAGCAATTCCTACAAAAGGATATACCAAAAAATTACTTGGCGGGATATACATCGTGGAAAGTTCACCAAGTATTTCGACCTCATCA
Organism: Flavobacteriales bacterium; assembly: GCA_965224545.1. GTDB lineage: Bacteria > Bacteroidota > Bacteroidia > Flavobacteriales_D > Sanyastnellaceae > ASP10-05a. Next base: position 132,327 of record CBDCZM010000003.1, read on the forward strand.
GGGTTGATATTGAGCTCTTCATTGGCTTCTCTTAACGCTGTTTCTTTAAAGTTTGCGTCGGAATTTTCTCTTCTTCCTCCTGGGAAACTTACTTGAGCACTATGAACCCCATTATAAGTATTCCTTTCCATAAGATAGAACTTCCAGTTGTTTTCTTCCTCAAACAAAAGGCACAAAACAGCACTCATTTTCACGTCCTTTTTCTCCTTTAATATTTCTTCTGCTTTTTTCCGTTTATAATTCATTAATGCTGCATGCGCTTTCTCAGCTGGCAACTTTTCGGTCAATCGCTTTTTTAAATCGTCTATAAATTCCATCTTTCGACCATAAAAATAAGTGCCTTCGTGCCAGTTTTCTCATTAAATAGCGATTTAGTATTTCCACATCCAGAATTGGCTCGTGAAGATGGCTTATTGGCTGTAGGTGGCGATTTATCTGTAGATAGATTATTACTCGCGTATGAAAATGGCATTTTCCCATGGTTCAACCAAGAAGACCCACCTCTTTGGTGGTCACCCCCAGAAAGAGCTGTCCTATTCCCGGATGAACTAAAAGTTTCCAAAAGCCTAAAACAAGAAATGAGAAAAGGGGGATATGAAATTAAATTCAATTCTGACTTCAAGTCCATTATAAAAAACTGTCAAAAAGTAAGACTTGATGAAGAAGGCACATGGATCACAAAAAATATTATTGAGTCATATACACAGTTGCATCAACTTGGAATAGCTCATAGCGTAGAGACCTATTTTGAAAATCAATTGGTGGGTGGACTATATGGATTGACTATGGGAAAAGTCTTCTGTGGTGAAAGCATGTTTTCTTTTCGAAGTAACGCCTCTAAAATCGCCCTTTTCCATTTAGTTCAAAAACTCCAACAAAATGATTTTCAAATCATAGACTGTCAAATCATGAATCCTCATTTAAAAAGTTTAGGAGCTCGAGAAATTCCGAGAAATGAATTTCTTTCTATTCTAAAAGACTCGTCTTCTAGTGGACAATCACCTGAAAATTGGATTAAAAAGTGACGCTTTCCTCTGATCGCATACTGATTTACAGCACTATTAACACAACGTTAAGAAATTGTCAATAATTAGTTGGTAAAAAAAGAAGAAACAAAGTTTTGCACCATTACTTTTGATTTATCAAGAGAACGGTAAAGCCCTAACTCGAACAGCTATTTTCCGAATCTCGCTTTTGTTAATTTTCTTCGTAACCTTTTAAAATATTTAGCCCATGTATGATAAGTATGATTACCTGATTCTTGATTTAATTCACTCATATAAACAGACCAATCAACAGTATATTAAACTTGGTATATTGGAGAGAGATTTCTGGTTGAAAATTGAAAATGATTCAGACTTGAATGTAGGTCAAGCTAGAATTGGTGAAAGGATCGCTAATTTATACGTTGATGGACTTATCCAAAACAAAGATGGATATATGCTTACTAAGAGAGGTAGAGAAGAACTTCTTGGATTAGAAGTCAGCTAAAGAGCATTTTTAGACCAAAAAAAATTATTTCTAAAAAGACCAGATACTTCTGGTCTTTTTTATTCGTTTTAATCACATGAAAAGTATCGGGATCATTTTAGCATTTTCTATGCTATTCCTTGGAAATAAATTTCCAGAACTTACTGGTGAAACGCTCAGCGGTAAGGAACTGACTTTACCAAATGACACTTCCAACAAACTCACTCTTGTAGGAATGGCTTACAGTAAAAAATCTGAAGGAGCTCTTAAAAGCTGGTTCACCCCTCTCTACGATAAATTTATTCTAAAAAGAGGAATTTTTGATAGCCAATATGACATCAACCTATATTTTGTCCCAATGTTTACTGGGCTCAAAAAATCTGCCTATGAAAGCACTCTTAGAAAACTAAAAGAATCAAATAGAAAAGACCTGTTCGATAATATTGTTTTTTATAAAGGAGAGCTCGAACCTTATAAATCTGAACTTGGATTAAAGGAAAAGGAAATTCCCTATTTATTTCTCATAGATAAAGAGGGGGCCATTATTCACTCAATGGAAGGGAAATTTACCGAAGGGAAATTGGAAAAACTGGAGGATGTACTCAGTGAATATTAATTATCCCTTCTCGACTCATCTATAAAGTATCCAGGAAACTTTCTAAATTCCTCTACCGTTAACTCTGAGGATTTTCTAGGATGTATCTTAAGTAATTCGATTTCCATATATACTACTTCATTCTTAACAGCTAAACCAGCTAAATCTCGGTCTTCAGCAGAGCCAATTTTAGGAGGTAGCCAGGCTTTTACCTTATCTCCTTCTTTCATCAGTTGGCATATTTCTGAGAAACCTGAAGAATGCTGGTTCAAAGCTACTTTTACTATTTCTCTTTTTGCTGGATCAATCGATTGATCCCAAATTATTCCTTTAAACGGGGTGCCTTGAACATATCTTATTTCAACCAAATCATTTCCATCAGGTGTTAGAAGACCATTGCCCTTTTTCATATATGAATATTGAGCTCCTCTCTTTGTCATATTTATTCCCTCCGTTTTCCCATTGGCTTTTAACCAGCGAATAGATTGCCTCATTAAAGAATCATCTTTATTCGCTCTAGCCCATCTGAAATAATGTGTGAGAATATCTTTTTTTTGAGCATCGTTGACTCTAAACCCCTTCCCCTTTATATAATCTTCATATGCCAACTCCATCATATCTGGATGGTAGTCTTCTTCGTTGAAATAAGAAAATTGCATACTAATATCCTGTCCTATTAGATAGTTAACAGAGTCCTCCAACGTTTTTAAAGAAAGATCTGAAGAATGAGAAGTTTTTGACTCTTTTCCTGAAGAATCGCAGCTCCCCATAATAGTGACTAGCGCTAGAACAACCAGAATATGTATAAATTTCATTGTCTGTAAGTAAGTATTTCTGCGAGAGTATTCTTACATAAATTCTCGCGTGTTTAACTATAGATTAATACCGTTGAGATTCATCCGAGAAGAATCCAGGATAGTGTATGGCTTCTCCTTGTAGCATTGTTTCAAAAGTTCTCTTTCTAACTTTTAGAAGTTCAATCTCCATCAAGATAACTTCATTCCTAGCAGTTATACCTGCAGGATCTGGAGCACCTTCAGCAGACCCAATATTGGGCGGCAACCATGCTCTTATTTTGTCTCCTTCTCTCATTAATTGGCATGCTTCTGAAAAACCTGAAACCTCCCTGTTTATAGCCATTTCTATGGTATCTCTCTTGTTTGTCGCCATCGATTGATCCCAAAGGATTCCATGTTGAGGAGTGCCTTGAACATACCGTATTTGTACAAGGTCATTACCATCTGGCATCAATCCTGTTTCACTCCCTTGGTGCAAAAAAGTATACTGAAGACCTCGAATAGTAGTATATACACCTTCTTTTTTTTCATTCTCTTTCAACCAGGCCACTGACTGTCTGAGAATAGAATCATTTTTAAATTCAGTTACAGCAGCAAAGTATCTCTGAAAAATCCTAAGCTTTTCCTCAGGAGGGACAAGTTTTTTTTTCCCTTCAATTCCATCCTCAACCCCTTGACGTATCAATTCTAGTTGATAATCATCTTCATTAAATTGAGAAAATTTTTCGCTGACAGCCATACCCAAGATGTAATTCATGGAGTCTTCCATTGTACTCAATTGCTTTTTCTTGGGCACTTTTAAAGAAGGATCTTCAGTTTTGAAGAGATCACAACCATTCATCAAGAATAACATGACAGAAATTATAAGGATAAGTCTTAACTTCATTCTTTAGCACTTTTTCACAAAAATAATGTATGAGTGACACTAAGTTTATAAAGTTCGTTTTTTAACTTTCAGAAGCTCAATTTTAATTAAGATCACTTCGCTCATAGCAGCTATATCTGCTGGATTTAGACGACCTTCAACAGACCCAATATTAGGAAGCAACCATTACTCTGATCTTATCCCCTTCTCTCATTAGCTTGCATGCTTCTGAAAAACCCGAAAAATCCTAAGTTTTTCCTCTAGGGAGACGAACTTTTCTTCCGATTTGATGGGATCACAACTATTCATTAAGAATAACTTGGTAGAAATTATAAGGATTAGTCTTAATTTCATCCTTTAGCACCTTCTCAAAAAAATAGCGCATGAGGGATACCAATCTTCCTGAATTTCATTCCCCTAGCCAAATCCTTTCTGCTGCTGTTAAAGAATACATCTCCTCTAACCAAGAGCAAACTATAAAAGTATGGATGAATAACACCAAAGAACCTTCATACAAAGCCTCTTTTTTTATGAGAAATTATAAGGAAATGCCAGAATACGAGCAGGTAGCGATGTCTTTGGCTTCAGGAAAAATTCTAGATATAGGGGCTGGAGCCGGGCCTCATTCTGAGCATCTCAATAAAAAAGGTCTAAATGTCACTTCCTTAGAAGCTGATAGCGGATTCTGTGACCTTCTCAAACGTATTTCGGGGCTTCAAGTCATTCAAGATGATTTTTTTCATTGGAAACCTTCAGAGAAGTACGACACCATTCTTTTATTGATGAATGGACTAGGCATTGCTTCTACTAAAGAACGTCTATATACAATGTTCGAAAAACTAAAATCTCTTATGTCGGAAAACGGGAAAATAATCGTGGAAATAACTGACTATAAATGTTCTCCAGAATATAACTCTAAAACGATGAAAAACCCAGAAGTTAATTTTAGACTCTTATATAACAGTGCTTTTAGCGAAGAATTCAAATGGATATATCCTGATTTAGAACAGGTTTCCCTTCACTGTGAGAACCTCGGTCTTCAATATCAAGTAGTTTACCGAGAAGATGAAACCTTTCTACTAGTCATCAGCTGACCCAAGCACTTCCCCACAGATTTAGTTGTAGAAAAAGACGCTTGGCCATATAGAACTTCTATTCATGCGTTTAATTTTGATGTTTATGAATAACATCGTTTTTTTCGATTCTGAGGAACATCATACTCTTCTTCCTCTAACCTATACAAGACCTGTTTCAGCATTACGAGTAGGTATTCTTACGATAGCAGAAAAATGGGCGAAATTGTTAGGGCTCACTTATTCGAATCATACTCAACCGTATTTAGAAACGGAATTCCCCATAGTTCTTTCGGATGATAACGTATTCATTCTTGGTGGCTTGCTTCCTTCAAAAGAACTAGAAACTGCCATTCAAGCACTACAAAACAATGAAGCATTAGTTCATAATGGAAGAATTTTAGCTGCAAAAGGCAACTCACTTCAAGCAATTAAGGCTGCGACGAAAACAACTGACTTTAGCCAAAAGGTTCAAATAGTTCAAAGACCTTGGGATATCTTCACTTTCAATGGTAACGAAATACAAAACGACATTGAACTTATAGGTGTTACCAATCAAGTGAAAACAAACAATGGCACCCAGATTATAGGGGATGCTTCCAAACTATACATTGATCCAACAGCTAAGGTTTATGCCACAGCACTCAACACCAATGACGGCCCAATTTATATTGGTGAACACGCTGAAATAATGGAAGGTTCTGTTGTAAGGGGGCCATTCGCATTATGTGATCATTCTACTCTTAAAATGGGAGCGAAAATCTATGGAGGAACTACGATAGGACCGCATTCAAAAGTTGGTGGTGAAATTGGAAACAGCGTAATACAAGGATATTCTAACAAAGGTCATGATGGCTACTTAGGAAACTCTGTTCTAGGAGCATGGTGTAATTTAGGAGCTGACACAAACACATCCAATCTGAAAAACAACTACTCAAATGTGAAGGCCTGGGATTATTCTACAAAAATGGCAGAAGACACTGGACTTACCTTTTGTGGTTTAATAATGGGAGACCATGGCAAAACTGGAATTAATACAATGCTCAATACTGGCACATTAGTCGGTGTAGGTGCAAATATTTTTGGAGCCAACTTCCCTCCTAAATTTATTCCATCTTTCAGTTGGGGTTCAGGTTCTGAATTTACGGAACATGACTTCCAAAAATTTTGTACAACTGCTGAGAGGGTAATGTCTAGAAGGGGAAAAGAACTAACAGCTTCACAGAAAGAAATGTTTCGATTCATTTTTACGTCTACTTCTAAATATAGAAAGTGAACACTTCAAACCAAGAGTTAAATCCAAAACTCCTGTCAATATTTCACATACAGCTTTAATGGCACATGTCTTGAACTATTGCAACGCGCAAGTAAAACATACAAATTCAGGAGAAATCCTGTCAAAATGACTGATAGCAATGGGAATATTTGATGAAGAGATAGAAATTAGACTTTCAGAGGGAAATGATCCAGAATTTATTCCAATATTTTCTTTAGAAGATGAAGAAAAAATGGATAAGGAGGCCACTCCTAAAAGTCTACCAATTCTTCCACTTAGAAATACAGTATTATTTCCTGGAGTTGTGATTCCAATCACAGTTGGGAGAGATTCTAGTGTACAATTAGTGAGAGATGCCAACAAAGGAGATAAGATAATAGGGGTTGTTTCTCAAAAAGATGAGACAATAGAAAATCCAACTTTTGAGGATTTAAATACAACAGGTACCGTAGCCCAGATCATGAAAATGCTCAAAATGCCTGATGGAAATACCACTGTAATTTTACAAGGGAAAAAGAGGCTTCAACTTAAATCTCTCATCCAAGAAGAACCTTATCTAAGAGCCGAAATTGAAGAATTCCCTGACATTAAACTAACGACGGATAAGAAGAAAATCAAAGCATTGAAGGGGTCTTTAAAAGATTCTGCGGAGCAAATCGTAAAACTTTCTCCTCATATCCCTTCAGAAGCGGCATTCGCTATCAAAAATATTGAAAGTCTTTCTTTTTTGGTGAATTTCATCTCATCTAACATGAATTCAACAGTAGCGGAGAAACAAAAGCTACTGGAAATGGTCAACTTGGATGATAGATGCGAAAAAGTGCTCGAGTATCTGGCCAATGAACTTCAGCACTTGGAGATGAAAAATGAGATTCAATCCAAAGTAAAAACAGACCTTGACAAACAGCAGCGTGAATATTTTCTAAATCAACAGATCAAGAAAATTCAAGAAGAGCTAGGTGGGTCTCCTCATCAAGAAGATGTTAAGGAGATGAAAACACGTGCATTAGACAAGCAGTGGAATGACGAGGTGGAAAAGAAATTTATAAAAGAACTGGGGAAGCTCGAACGAATGAACCCTTCTGGAGCAGAATATTCTGTACAACATAATTATTGCGATTTGCTTCTGGACCTCCCTTGGGATGAAACTTCAGAAGATAATTTCGACCTAAACAGAGCTCAAGAAATTCTAGATAGAGATCATTATGGTCTTGAAAAGGTGAAGAAAAGAATCATCGAACATCTGGCAGTATTAAAGCTAAAAGGAGATTTGAAGGCTCCTATTCTATGTTTGTATGGCCCTCCTGGAGTTGGAAAAACTTCTCTAGGAAAAAGCATAGCTGAATCATTAGGCAGAGAGTACATGCGTATGGCTCTTGGTGGACTTAGAGACGAAGCTGAGATTAGAGGACATAGAAAGACCTATATCGGAGCGATGCCAGGCCGTGTTATCCAAAGCTTGAAAAAAGCGGGGAAATCAAATCCGCTGTTTATTTTAGATGAGATTGATAAATTGGCTCGTGACAATCATGGAGACCCTTCTTCTGCGTTATTAGAAGTACTCGACCCTGAACAAAATTCTGCGTTCTATGACAATTATGTGGAAATGGATTACGACCTCTCTAAAGTGATGTTCATAGCCACAGCAAACTCCCTTCAAACTATTCAACCTGCATTGCGAGATCGAATGGAAATCATTGAAGTAAATGGATATACGGTTGAAGAAAAAGTTCAAATTGCAATCAAACATTTAATTCCAAAGCAATTAAGAGAAACAGGTGTAAAAGGAGAACAAATCACCATTTCTGATGAAATCATAGAAAAAGTGGTGGTGGAATACACCAATGAATCTGGTGTAAGAGGGCTAGAAAAGAAGCTAGGTAAACTGATTCGACATAGAGCTATGCAAATAGCTATGGAGAAAGGATTTACTCCAGAAATTAAAACGGAGGAAGTAGGGAAAATCTTGGGACCATCTCATGAAAAAGACAAATATCAAGGGAACGATGTAGCTGGTGTTGTTACAGGGTTAGCCTGGACTCCTGTAGGTGGAGATATCCTATTCATCGAGACTAGCTTGACCAAAGGGAAAGGGAAACTCACACTTACTGGAAATCTAGGCGACGTAATGAAAGAATCTGCCACACTGGCACTAGAATACTTAAAAGCGCACTCAGAGGTTATCGGATTAGAGCAAGATGTATTTGAAAAATGGAATGTCCACATCCACGTACCACAAGGTGCTATTCCTAAAGACGGTCCTTCAGCGGGAATCACTATGCTCACAGCATTAGCTAGTGCTTTCACTCAGAAAAAAGTGAAGAAAAACTTAGCTATGACCGGAGAGATTACTCTAAGGGGTAAAGTTTTACCAGTAGGTGGAATCAAAGAAAAGATTTTGGCAGCAAAACGTGCTGGAATCAAGGAAATAGTGATGTGCGATAAAAACCGGAAAGATATTGAGGACATTAACCCTAGATATACAAAGGGGTTAAAATTTGTTTATGTAACGGAGATGATTGAAGTAGTTAAGCATGCGTTACTCGAAGAATTTGTGGTAAATCCATTAAAGGTCGCCTAGTTTTTATTTAAAAGCGAGCACTTCAAAATAATAACACTTGAATAAGTGCGTTATTTTAGCGTCCAAACCGAACAACTGTTGAAGCAATTATTTCTTTTCTCGCTACTCATTTGTGCTGGCATCAGCACTATAGGTCAAACTACAGGTAATGCTGTGTTTAAGTTTTTAAACACTCCGACTTCTGCTAGAATAGCAGCCCTAGGAGGAAATCAAATCGCAGTAGCCGATGGAGATTTAGGATTGGCCTTTTTCAATCCTGCCCTTTTAGATTCCACAATGGATAAGAGACTAGAAATGAGCTATGTCAACTATTTTTCAGACATCAACTTTGGTTCAGCTCATTTTGCCAAGCACTATAGTTCTTTAGGCACAGCTTCTCTAGCGTTGCAATATGCTGATTATGGAGAGTTCACTGAAAGAGACGAGTTTGCCAATGATCTTGGAAAATTTAGTGTCAACGACCTGATTGTGAATCTTGGATTCGGAAGACAACTGGATTCAAACTTTACTGCTGGGGCCAATGTAAAATACATCAACTCTACTTTTGTAAACTATAAAAGCTCTGGTGTAGCTGTCGATCTCGGACTTCACTACTATAAAAAGAAAAGTCTATTCAGTGCCGCTTTGCTATTTAAGAATATTGGCACACAACTAAGCTCTTTCGGCAATACCTCTGAAAAACTACCTTTTGAAATACAAGCAGGATTTACGAAAAAGTTGAGACATGCTCCGTTTAGATTTGGATTTATGCTTGAAAATCTTCAAAAATGGGATATCCGAAGAGAATCTGAGAAAAATGTGATCATTAGAGATGCAATCACTGGGGAGATTAAAGAAGATAAAAAATTCAAGCAAGGAGATATTTTTATGCGCCATCTTATCTTTAATACAGAAGTGCTCATAAGTAAAAACCTATCACTAAGGTTAGGGTACAACTATAAAAAGAGGAAAGAGCTTGCTTTAGATAGTAAACCAGGAACTATCGGTTTAAGTGTTGGAGCATCCTTGAAAGTGTCGAAATTCTATATTAGTTATGGAAGAAGTACGTATCATCTTGCTGGACCATCCAATCATTTTACAATAAACACTTCTATTGCGGATTGGTAAATTTAGGAGTGCTTTTTAGCATAGATTTGGTTTTCAATTTGTAGTTACCCATAAGAACGTTTCAATTACCTTCGGATTTATGTCGAAAAGAGAGGAAAAACAATTTTCATTTCCTATATATGATTTGGTCGAGCGATTGAATCCGTTTTTAGTGCGTCCGATCGCTCATAAAAACGCTTACGACTTCACTCAAAAACACCGACATCACTATTTTGAACTCTTATTCTTTGAAAACGGAGGAGGAACTCAACTTATTGATTTTAAAGAATATCCAGTCTTGGACCACTCCTGCTACATTGTTCTCCCCAATCAGATTCATCTATTGAGGCGTGCACCAGGAGCTCATGGTTTTCTTGTTCAATTCTATTCTGAAATGCTTTCCTCAGAAACAATGTCCAGATTCATACAAACAAGAGGATGGAACGATATGAGTGGAAGAATATTTGAAAACGACATTCAAAAATTCGGCTATTTCAAAAATCTTTTCGAATTAGTGAACCCAATCAAAGAATCTAATCCATTCTTGGTAGAAAGAGACCGTCACATGCTTCATGCTGCATTGTTTGATTTGCTTTCTGATGATTTCAAGGATCAGATGAAAAGTTCTAGTGACAGCTTAATTAATTCGTTCTTAAACCTCGTAGAAGAGCATTATAAGAAGGAACATCTGGTCAAATACTATTCTGCGGCGTTACAGATAGGCACTAAAAAACTCACTGAAATCTCGAACAAGCACTTGGGATTGTCCCCATTAAAAGTGATTCACCGAAGGATTTTACTGGAAGCTAAGAGGTTACTTCTATTTAAGAATAAGTCTCAAAAGGAAATCGCCTACGAACTTGGATTCGATAGTCCTCCGAGTTTTTCTGCGTTTGTTAAAGGGAAAACAGGCCTTACTCCCTCATCTCTGCAAAAAGAGTTGGACGGAATTCATAATTAATCTTCTCAAATACATAAGTGGATTTATTTCAATATTTTGGAACTTTGTTCCACTCTCACAAAAAGAATCTCATGACTAAAAAAATCACTGGATTCCTTGCTATTCTTTTGCTTCATTTATCTGCTCTTTCTCAAACCGTATGGTACGAAATAGCTTCACCAACCAATCAAAAATTAAGATCTATTCAATTTGTTTCTAATCAATTAGGGTTTATTGGTGGAGATAGTATTCTGTTAAAAACAATTGACTCAGGAATTACTTGGACTCCCGTTGAAATAGAAAGTCTACCTCTAAACAACACTAATGGGTTAGATATTTATGATTTGCATTTTTTTGATGAAAATCATGGATACATTATGTCTGGGTTATATGGCGCACTGCTTGAAACTTTTGATGGAGGGACAACATGGACTTCGTCTGACGTGGTCAATGGATTCTGTGTAACCACATCGATGTACTTTTTTAATGAAGAGTTTGGGTTTGCAGGAGGTGGCGGATGTTTTGAAGGACATATCATAACTCGACTTAATGATGGCGAATGGATTAGAGCACAGACTCCTATGGATTGGGCCAACAATTATGTGACTACCATTAATTTTAAAGATGAACTCTTTGGCCTTGCAGGAACCAGGGAAGGAAAACTATTGAGAACAACTGATGGCGGTTTGAATTGGGACACTATACCTAACCCTGCTTCGGGAAATGCCATTACCGATTTTACTTTTGGAGAACAGGTTATTTATGCTTCTCACTCCAATGTTTCGCAGAGCTCCTCTCAATACGGTGTTATAAAAAGTACAGACAATGGACTTTCATGGGAACCTGATGACGAGACTGCTACTTTCTTTTACCCAGGGTTTAATGCCACTCATAAAGATGGAAATGGGACAATATTTTTTGGTGGTGATTGGCCTTTGAACGAAGAAGGCCTCGTCTTCGACAATTCAGAAGTGGGGTTCTGGCAGACAAACATAGTTAGTCATCCTATCAACGACATCGATTCTCATACTGATTCTATTACTTTTCTAGTTGGAGACCAAGGGACTATACATGTAAATGTAAATCCTGACTTGATCAGCAATAGCATATACGAAATTGAAGAGACTCTATTTGAAATGTACCCAAATCCAGTATCTAATGTCATCACTGTCTCTGGAATTGATCTAGAAGTAGAAAGACTTGAAATTATTGACATTACAGGAAAGATTGTCATTTCTGAACTTCTCTTCAAACAGGAATCTATAACACTTGAAGTGGGAAATATCCCTTTTGGAACATATACTTTAAAGCTAACTTCCAAGACGAACCATCAATCACAACTATTCATTAAAGAGTGATTTGAAAAAGTTAAAAAGTGTGGGCTTGAAAAAAATCAAGCACCATATTTTTTTTTCGCACTACTTCAATCCAGCACAACACAATCAATATCAACAGACTAAAACACGGCCAAAAGTATGTAGAGCTCATCAATGTGATGGGTACCATCAAAAAGTTGAGTTCCTCTTTCGCTTGTAATTCCCTCGCTTTCGCCCTATCTTTGTGGTAAAGCCTATTTAATCGTGAAAAAGAAGATACAGATTGCCATTGACGGATATTCGTCCTGCGGGAAGAGTACTATTGCAAAAGCTATAGCTAAAGAGTTCAATTACATATATATTGACACTGGCGCTATGTATCGAGCTATGACACTTCACGCACTTAAAAGAGGATACATTACTCCTGAAAACTTTGATTCAGAGGCATTGGTTCAAGATTTGGATAATGTTTACATTTCATTCCAGTATAATCCGATCAATTTTAAATCCGAAACCTGTCTGAACGGAACTATTGTAGAAAAGGAAATCCGTCAGATGCAAGTTTCTAAACATGTCAGTCCTGTAAGTGCCATTTCTCAGGTAAGAGAAAAGCTGGTTAAATTACAAAGAAGATTAGCTGAAACCAAAGGAGTGGTAATGGACGGGAGAGATATAGGGACAGTAGTAATGCCTGATGCGAATCTAAAAATATTTATGGTCGCTACCCCAGAAGTCCGAATCAAAAGACGTTATGATGAGCTCATCGCTAAAGGAGTGGCTGTCTCTTTAGATGAAGTGAAACAAAATATAAATGAGAGGGATCATATCGACTCTAATCGAATAACTGATCCACTAAGACAGGCAGTGGATGCCATTGTACTGGATAATTCGGAACTTTCCTTAGATGAGCAATTTGAGTTTATCGTGAAGAAAGTAAAAGAACTCACTGAAAATGGAGCTGAAGTTTCGGAAATGAGATAACTTAACTAGTTCATCCTCAGACCTACAAATCTGGTCATTTAATTCTAGCATATTTGTTGATAATTACACACTAGCGTAATCATACATGCCAATACCATGGCTACTTTTTACGTTTTGTTTATATTCATGAAAAGAAGCTATTTTTATATTCTGGGACTACTTACTCTGGTGTCAGTGTTATCCGCGATTAATTCACTGAATCTGCTTGCAATTCCCCTCGATAAGTTCGATAATCAAGAAACTGTCAATGGTGAAGATCGATTGATCCAGCTAAGAAAAGATTCAAATGAGATTATACTTGCTTTAACAGATGAAAAAGAGAAAAGTGATTTAAATCCGACTTCTTTTTCTTCTGTAGCAACACCTAGCTTTGATGAAGATGCCTCCCTCCCTTTTATTGCTCCTGAGGTAGCTACACCATGGGCCGATTCCGTTTTTAGCTCACTAACCACAAGAGAAAAAATAGCTCAATTATTCATGGTAGCGGCCTACTCTAACAGAGACGCTGACCATAAAGCTTCCATCAAAAAATTGATACAGAAAGAAAAAATTGGTGGCTTAATTTTCTTTCAAGGAGATCCTGAATCTCAGCTAGAATTGACCAAGTATTATCAAGATCTAAGTCAAACACCTCTCTGGCTTGGAATGGATATTGAATGGGGATTAAGCATGAGGCTATCCAATTCAATTCATTACCCTTACCAAATGACTTTAGGAGCCATGGAAAATGACTCTCTTGTTTATCATATGGGAGCGCAAATTGCAAAGCAAATGAAACGAATGGGAGTACATGTAAGCTTCTCCCCTGTTCTAGATGTCAACAACAACCCAAATAATCCTGTAATTAATTATCGTTCTTTTGGAGAAAACAGAGAGAATGTATCTAATAAAGGATTGATGTACATCAAAGGACTTCAGGAGAATGGAGTTCTTGCTTGCGCAAAGCATTTCCCTGGTCATGGAGATACTGACATGGATTCACATTTGGCACTCCCGACGGTGAATCATGATCGTGCCAGATTAGACAGCATCGAATTATTCCCGTTTAAAAACGCCATTAATCAAGGAGTCGGAAGCATCATGGTCGCGCACTTGCATATCCCTGTATTAGACAATCGCGAAAACAGAGCCACAACTCTTTCTTCAGCTACAGTAAACACTCTTTTGAAGCAACAAATGCAATTTAAAGGGCTTTCTTTTACAGATGCACTGAATATGAAAGGGGTATCAAAGTACTTTGAGCCTGGAGAAGTTGATTTAGAAGCTTTAAAAGCAGGGAATGATGTGCTTCTATTTCCAGAAAATGTACCTCAAGCTATTGAGATGATTCAGAAAGCACTTGACAATGGTGAGATTTCTCAAAAAACAATAGATACGCGTTGCTTGAAAATATTGAAAACCAAAGAATGGCTTGGGTTAAGCAAGAAAGAGTCTCTGGAAAAAAATCATTTGGTAGATGACTTGAACACAAATGAGTTTCAATGGTTGAATCAGAAACTAGCTGATGCTTCGTTGACACTGCTGCGCAATGAAAATGACATTCTTCCACTAAAGAATTTTGGAGAAAATGAAATTGCCGTGGTGAATGTTGGTTCTTCTAGAAAATCTACTCACTTTAATGTAGCATTACAAAAATACACCAATGCTCAAGTCTTCAACATCGCCAAAACTGTTGGATTCTCTGAAATTCAAAAGCTTACACAAAAACTCAAAAAATACAACTATGTATTTGTAAATATTTTAGAGACATCAAACCGGCCAAAAAATGATTTTGGTATTACGGACAACATCAATATGCTCATTTCAAATCTGGATGAGAAAAGCAATTACTTTCTAAACATATTCACCAACGTCTACAGTTTATACAGGCTCGAGAATCTAGATAGATTTTCTGGAATTTTGATTGCATATCAAGACTCTAAGGAGGCGCAAAAAGCAGCTGCAGATGCAATCATGGGAAGCATTCAAATAAATGGAAAGCTCCCTGTTTCTGCAGGACAATTTCCAGAAGGTGAAGGGATCATTTTGGATGAGAAAATTCGACTCAGATATGATGTGTCACCTATGCAACTTGGAATAAATGAGGATGACTTAAAAGAGATCGATCGCATCGCTAAAAAAGGGATTAAAGAAAAAGCATACCCTGGCTGTAGGGTACTGGCCATTAAAGATGGTCAGTTATTCTTAGATAGAAGCTATGGGCATCAGACTTATGAAAAACGTAAAAAAGTAACTACCGAAACAGTTTATGATCTGGCCAGTATTACTAAAATAGCAGCAACTACTCTTTCATTAATCAAACTTACTGATGAGAGTAAATTCGATCCAAACTATAACTTCTGTGATTATTTACCTGAAATAGCGGATACTTCCTCCTATTTCAATATGAATTTAATGGAAGTGCTTAGTCATACCGCTGGGCTAAAACCTTGGATTCCATTTTATGATTATACGCTGGTCAATAAAAAACCCTCAAATAAATTTTATCGCACTTTTCCGGATGAAGGATACAATAAGGTAGCTGAAAAGCTATACATCAGTTGCAACTATACCGACAGTATTTATTCTAAAATTCTGGCAAACCCACTGCGGAATAAAAAGAATTACAGATACTCTGATTTGGGGTATTATCTTATTTATAAGATGTTTCCAAAAATGGCAGGTTCACCTTTGGAAAAATATGTTCAAGAAAGCTTCTACGTTCCACTTGGACTAAAAACTATAGGATATCATCCTCTTGCTCGAATAAATAAGAATCTTATTGCTCCTACTGAGAACGATCAAACATTTCGTGGCCAAGTAATACGAGGATACGTCCATGACCCAGGTGCTGCTATGCTTGGAGGAGCATGCGGACATGCAGGGCTATTCTCAAATGGGTACGATATTGCTACGGTGATGCAATTATTTTTGAATGGCGGTTCTTATGGTGGAGAGCAGTTTTTTAATAGTACCACTTTCGATTTTTTCAATGAAACTCACTTTTCTAAAAACAGACGAGGAATCGGGTTTGATAAACCAGTAATGGAGGCCGATTCTGGTCCTGCCTGTGATAGCGCTTCCAGAAGTAGTTTTGGCCATAGTGGATTCACAGGAACTCTTGTGTGGGCTGATCCAAAAAAGGATCTAGTTTATGTATTTTTGTCGAACAGGGTTTATCCCGATGCTGGCAATAGAAAGCTAATAAAATTGAATATTAGAACAGATATTCAACAGGTCATCTATGATGCTTTAGACAAGGCAGAACGGCGTAATTCATAAGAGAGATTAAGATGAAGATCGGTATTGTATGTTATCCTACATTTGGAGGAAGTGGTGTTGTAGCTACAGAGTTAGGGAAAGAATTAGCGGATAAAGGACACCTGGTCCATTTCATCACCTACAATCAACCTGTAAGACTGGGTTCTTTTAGAAAGAATGTATTCTACCATGAAGTAAACGTTTCTGAGTATCCCCTTTTTGATTACCCACCATATGAACTCGTTTTAGCCAGTAAGATGGTAGATGTAGTAAAACATGAGCATCTGGACTTATTACATGTACATTATGCCATCCCTCATGCTTCCGCAGCCTATATGGCCAAGAAGATTTTGGCGGAAGACGATATTCATATCCCTATAATTACAACTCTCCACGGAACAGATATTACCTTATTAGGAAAAGATGCTTCTTTTGAGCCTGTGATCAGTTTCGCCATCAACAAAAGCGATCGTGTTACTGCCGTATCGAGTAGTTTAAAAAATGACACTTACAAGCTATTTGGAGTGAACAAAGACATTGAAGTCATTCCGAATTTCATTAGAATGTCTCAAGTTAGCTATGTTCCTAACGAAGAGCTTAGAAAGAGCTATGCCCCTAATGGAGAGAAAATCATCACACACATCTCGAACTTCCGTCCTGTAAAGAGGATTCCTGATATTATAGAAGTGTTTAAACGAGTGAGAGAAAAGCTAAATGTAAAGTTGGTGCTTGTCGGTGATGGTCCTGAACGAAGTAAAGTGAATCAGATCTGCAGAGAATATGGTATTTGTGATGATGTTTTACTTGTTGGTAAACTCAAAAACCCCACTGAAGTTCTTAGCATAGCAGACTTGTTTATGCTTCCCTCAGAACAGGAAAGTTTTGGTTTAGCTGCGCTGGAAGCTATGGCCGCAGGTGTACCAGTAGTATCTAGTAACACTGGTGGAATTCCTGAAGTCAACAGACACGGGGTCTCAGGAATGATGAGTGACGTTGGTGATATTGATGACATGGCAAAGAATGCTATCTATCTCTTAGAGTCTGACAAACGCCTGAACAAATTCAAAAAGCAGGCTCTTGAACGGGCAAAAGAATTTGACATTTCCAACGTCCTCTTCAGGTATGAAAAACTGTATGAAGATGCTTTATCAGAACTAGTTAAACCAGCGTAAACACAATCAGGATAGAAACTACAATTGATATTTTCTTACCAACAATGAATCTAGTGACAGCTGCCTTTCTTACCGTTTGTTGTAGACGTTTTGTAACTCCATTCTGCCATAATTCGTTAATTCATTTTCTGGTTACCAATCAGAATTGTACTTTTGTCGTAAGGAGCTTCTAACATATGGAAGACACCGAGAGGATTCTGTCATCATTTTAGTTTATAGGTCTGTCCTATTACCATATTTATAAGATTTTAATACTAAAAAAAAATATAAATATGAAAAACTCATCACTTCCAGTTCAGCTTATCAATCAATCAGTCATCAGTTTTTGTCTTTTTTGTGCTTTCTCCATTCTAAGTTATACCACAATAGCTCAGGCTCCAGAAAGCTGCGAATGCATTGTGGATACACTGGGGTACTCCGATTTTATACAAACCCTTAACCCCGATGAGGATGCAGCATTTCAATTCCATGTATCGGGAACTTTTGCTGTGGCCTATGGTGTTATCGGTGATTCGACTCCTTCCGTTGTACAAAATTTGATCGATAATTCACCCGAAGTGACTACTATTGTTATGTACGCATGTCCTGGATCAGAGAATGATGATGCTAATCTAGAGGCATCATTGCTCATTCATAACGGGTATAAAATGTATCTCCCTGACAACGGTTGGGTGGCATCAGGTGCTACAGATATGTTTCTAGCAGGTACTGTAAGAGTAGTAGAAGTTACTCCTGAAGCTGTGGGAGTTCACTCCTGGAGTGACGGCAGTAATAAGGCCACCGATTTTCCTGTGGGTCATTATTACCACCAGCAATATATTGACTACTATGTGAATATAGGTTTAACTCAGCAGCAATCGGAAGATTTCTACTATTTCACTATCAACGCTGCTTCTGCATCAAACATTTATTGGATGACTGACAGCGAAATCGATCAATACAAGATTCGATCATGTCGTTATGCCAACTCTCCTAGTTATACATTTTCTCAAAATGGAAATACATTAATAGCTGATCTGGATGGCGCATCATATCAGTGGCTTGACTGTAATGATAACAATGCTAGCATCGATGGGGCAACAAACGTATCTTTTACTCCTGTACAAAATGGAAATTATGCGTTAGAAGTAACCGAAAATGATTGTCAGGGTATTTCTGATTGTAGTTCCTTTATGATTACTCACATTACAGACAACTTCGCTCTAACTCAAAAAGCGTATCCGAACCCTGCAGTTGACCACATCGTCATTCCTAACGCCTCCTCATACCAAAGAATTCAATTGTACAACCTTTTGGGACAAGCTCAAGATGTTGTCATTAATGATGACAAATTAATGCTCAGTTCGGTTGTACCTGGAACCTATTCCATTCGTTTGTTCGATGGAACAAATTGGTTCAACACTACTGTTGCTAAAGAATAAACTGAATACCTCTTTTGGATTAGAAAATTAAACCTTCCGATTAATTGTTGGTTCTGATATAGGCCAGCGTTGATCGGAGGATTTAGATTTAAAAAAATGTTACTAAGTACATGACAAAAACCGAAATACGTCAATATTGTTTTGACATTGGGGGTTTAGAAGGGTATTAGCCAAGAAATATAGTCCACATTTGAAAATGCTTTTGGCTTTTCTGCCATGTTTTTTTATTTGTATAGGGTTCAATTGGTGCAAATATATTCCTACTTTATAGGACCAGACAAAGGCGATCATCACTAATAAGATCAGTTTTTCTAATCTTTGAATTTCTTGTAGGTGGGTTTTCTCAATATCAAATCCGCTTGATTTCATCGCCTTAAAACACATCTCTATTTGCCACCTTTTTTTATAATCATGTTGTGCATTTTCAGGTTTGTTAAATGATACAATTATCAGGAAGTCTTGTTTTGCATTGCGTCTGTTAAGCTTACATCCTGACAGATAGCAGAGCACTCCGTTGATTTTCACAATCTTTGGATAATAGACAAACTCATTGGGCTTAAATCTGTTAAATAGATGAGACGCTTTAACCTCTTTATTTTTATGGGGAATGAATACTTTAAAATTATTTCGAATACGAATGTAATATCTAATTCTTTCTTGGTTGAGAAAAGCTAACCATTGCTCCCCTATAAACTCTCTATCTGCAACAACAGATTCAATCACTTCTTTTCCAAAAAGACGGATAAACCTATTTATTAAATCAACACGTTCTTGACTATTAGAATTACCTCTTTTGTCGAGCATAGTGAACAATAAAGGAAATGCGACCCCACGGTAAACTATACCAAGCATAAATATATTAATATTAGTTTGACCAAATTTCCAATTGGTACGATCAATACTTAATATAAGATTATCCTGTTTGGGTAGAAGGTTAAAAACTAGACGGGCTATTAGATCAGAATCCAAACTATAATTTGCGATAAAACGCTGAATACGCCTTAAAGATGACTCGGAACTGGTTGAACTCTCAAAAGCATTAGCCAGTTTTTCAAAAGTAACGGTTTGCACCTTGCATAAAGCGATTATAAAGTGTGAGATTAGTTTTACTCTAGCTAAATTAATTTTTCCTCTAAAATGAGTATTGAGGATTGAACTTAATTCACTAGCTTTAGCACTGGCATTGGTTTTCATCATTAGAAAAATGTTTTGAATTATCCTTCTAATATACTGAAAATCAATGCCTTATCCTAACATTTTAGCGTTTAATTTACCGGTTATCAATGAATTATATTTTTGTCATGTACTAAAAAAATGTTATTATTTCTTTACCTCCTGAATAGTTGCTGAATATACTTCGTACGACTCAAACTCCTGCTTGATAATCTTAGCCGTTTCTTCTGACTTTACAGGCTTGGTATAATACGAAACTTCGCTACCGTTTTTCTCTTGAATAATCCCTCTGGACTCCTCTAGAAATAGCATTGCTTTAGCAATATTTGCGGGAACTTCGTCTGCGAATGTACCTATATAGATCACATAAGAAGTTGATTCAACTGGCTTACTAGAGTTGGTCGTATTCGGACGATTATCTGCTACTTGATTTGACACTTCCAATACATTTATTCCTACTTCTCCAAACTTCCTCTTTGCTGCAGAAATACTAATTCTCTTTCCATTGTAATAAGCTGTCACAAAGGCATCGGTAACACCTATTTCTCTAATCTGATCTTTTCTCTTCGCCGCCTCATTCAGGTTATTATAGATTCCACTTGTGTAACGTATATTGCTATTACTCAATCTTTCTGAGTTCAGAGGAGAAATGTTGAAAATCTGACTAGAAGGAACAGGTTTAGAATAAACTCCTATCTGCACTGTGTAGAACAATCCACTTAATACTTCTATTTGGTTGGCTTCAGCTGCATTTGGGAACTGCTCATAATAATCATCTGCCGATTCGGTTGGACTAAAGTTGTCAGATCCCACGTTCGAAGGTGAAGAACTATCACCTGAAGTCGAAGTGGTGTTGTTTGAAGTTGAACTTCCACTATCTGCGATACTTTCATTCCCGCCTAAGTTTCTTGCTTCAGCTAACGAGATTCGTTCTCCATTTAAATATGCCACAACAAACGCATCTGAGAATCCAATTCCTCGAATGTCATCCTTAGCTGTCTTAGCACTTCCTTCTGAAGTAAATATACCTGCCGTATACCTTGTGATTCCATTGGATAGTTTCTCTCCATTTACTGGAGCAAAATCATTGTACAATGTCTGCGGTATAGGATTTCTGAAAGCTCCTATCTGAACTTTATACACCAACCCTTCTGGAAGCTTAACATCTACTGGGATAGGACGCGCCTCGCTGTACACATCTTTAGTTCTCGTAAAAATTGTTTCGTTTACAGCGGAACTCAAATCAAGTGACCTGTTGTATAGTGTCTCTGCATCTGCTTTAGAAAAATCAACTGCCGGCTCGCCCACCTCAACCAACATCTTCTCTGGTTCTAACTCAGAATGCATAGTTACTAGTTCCTCTTTTAACATCGTTGTTTCAGCTAAAAGGGTTTCTTTTTTCTCTTCTAGCACCTCGGCTTTTTCATACGCTACTTGCGCAGATGCTCTAAGCTTCTGCATTTGTGACGTCAACTCTTTTTTCTCCTTTTTCTTCGACGTTTTTTCAATCTTCTTCTCCAATTCTAACGCTTGGTCTTCAAATAAATCTGCATTTTCTTTTGACGTTCTTATTTCTGATTCCAAGTCCAATATTTCTTCTACATTGGTCTCTAACAGCACAGACTTCGATTCATACTCAACATACGCACTCGACTTTCTGATTCGTATCATTTCTTCCTCCGTCACTCCCCATTCTTTCTTCAACTCCTCAGAAGATGCTACATCGTCAGAGAGAGAACTCACTTCATTCTCAGAGGCGCTGGTATCCGTAAGGCTTCCAGCATCAGCAAATGATTCTGGTGCCAGGCTCTCTTCTAATATCATGTTAAACGCCTGAGGAGAAAGTTCAGCCAGTTCTTCTGAGTTATTCACTAACCATTCTGCTTTTCTCAAACTCTCAATTGCTGCTAACTGTTTTGCAGTAGCCTCTTTATATAGCTCGTCTTGCTTCACTATATCCTTAGAAGAACTTTCTGCTAAATCATTGTATATATAAGCATCTTCACTATAAACTTCTGCTGTAGCTCTCATTTTTTCAACTTGATCAAACAAAGGAGTCGATTCTTTTAATGTAGACTCTTTATCAATAATCTTCTGATCCAGTTCATCTAATTCTGCTTCATACTCAGTTCCTGCCGCTTCAATTATGTGTGGAAAGTTTTTCACCTCAAGTTTAGCTCGCTTCTTTTCTAGCTTCTGAACTTTTTTCGCGATCTTCTTCTCTTCTTTTTCAGATTCAGTCTCTTCAGATTGATATTCATTTATTTTCTCTGTTAGAAGGTCAATTTGAAAATCCTTTTTCATCTTCTCCTCCAACCCAGGTGTATCCTCTATAAATTCCTTATAAGTCTCTGACAACTTCAATTCATCTGCTTCGTACACCTCAACATCTTGCACATTTGCTGAAAAAGACTTTTTAATAGGTTTAGAAAGTGCACCAACTTCTTCTTTAATTTCCTCTATACTTAACTCTTGGTTAGTGGTTTCTGTAGCACCATTTATGGAATTAACCTCAGGAGTTTCATCGATGTTTGTATCTGTGTTGGGCTTGGCTTCCAGGTTTTCGTCATTATTAGCAGTACTATCCCCTGTCTCACTTTGATTATCGGTTGATTGATTGTCGCTAGGAATATCCTGAGTAGTCTCAACTCCATTCTCCGCTATAGAATTAGCATCCGAAAGTGTTTCTGAACTAATCTCGGTTTCCGCAGTCTGTCCATTTGTGACAGTTTGATCAGAAGTCGTATCGTTTACAGTAGTCTCAACTCCATTCTCTGCCATAGAATCAGTACCCGAACGTGTTTCCGAACCAACCTCGGTTTCTGCAGTCTGCCCATCTGTGACAATTTGGTCAGAAGTCGTATCATTTACAGCAGTCTCATCAATAGCCAATGATTCGCTTGTTCTAATCTCTTCAAGATTATTCAATAAACTCTGATTTTCCGATTGTTTCTTTTCCTTGACTTCCTGAAGTTGATTGATTTGCAATTGCAATGCATCTTTTTGATCTTCATTTTCAGTAGCATCTAGTAATTCTACTCTGGTATCAATTTCAATATCCAAATTGGAAATCAGCTCTTGATTTATTGCTCTAGTATCCTCTATTTTGGTCACCTCCGTAGAAGAATCATCAGAAGCTATTTCCTCTAATTTTAGGTTATAATCTGGCGTCACCTGACTAATAACCGATTCTGGAGTTTCAAAATCACTCTTGGCAAGTATCTTTTCGACTTTAGATTGAGTGGTTTCACCCGTTTCCTTCCCTGAGCCATTTGTCGTTGTATCCGTTACAACTGAGTTAGCGTCAGCACCTTGTTCTATATTGTTTTGTTCTGCTGTTTTAGTAGCACTCTGATCATTCGAGTTATTATCGGAGTTACCATCTGTGCCTTGTTCTGTGAGTTCATCAGCACCTGCCAAAGATTGAGCTGCTTCAAGCCTAGATATATTCCCTCCCTGTAGCGTCAGTTGATTGCTCAATGCACTTTTCAATTTTAAATTTTCCGCTACTATCAATGGGCTAGCAGACTTACTCTCTTCATCTAACTCAATGATTTTGTCTTGAAGTATTTTTCGGTATTCAATTGAAATTCCTAGTTCATTCTCTGGATTTGAAGCTACTTGCTTGTCATAAATATCTGATAAGAACTCTTTTCTGTAAGTGGTATTCTTCAGCTTTTCAGCGGCAAGTTTTAGCTCATTCACCTCTCGACTAAGACTTAGTATTTCATCAGAATCAGTGCTCTCAGAAATTGAAAGGTTCTTTTCCGTCATTACCTTTTCTATTTCTAAAACTGCTTTTGAAGCTAACACATCTGCTTCTTCCAAATTATCGAAAGAAACGTTGCCTTCCTTCCAGCTCTCTAATTCAGAGACTTCTTCAGATGCAAATTGTTGAATGATCTGATCTATACGCTCATCTGTTACAGCACTTCCCAGCACTTCCCTTTTGACTGGAATATTCAGCTCCTTCGTTATTTTTTTCTCTTCATCATTTAGGAAAACCCGTTCTTCAGAAGTCAGTTCTGAATTCGAATCCAGTGTTTCCTCAATTGCCAATCGCTGTTCTTTCAACTCATTCCTAAAGACTTCATTTAATGCGATCTCTCTTGCTTGGCTAGCCGCTTCATTCTCTATTGGGGCTATCGAACTAGACCTTACTTCATATTCCGACTTTAAATTCTCAAAACTCTTCAGTTCCATTCCAGAGGCCAATGCCCCCACCTTTGATTGAATTGATTTGAGTTCGACTCTTTCTTTGAGTTCCTCACTAGCAGAGGCTACCCGCTCTGCGTCCTCAGGAATTAGTGATTGAGCTTCCAATACTCCAGACTGAGCTTGGGCTATTTCCTGATCTATTCCCTCCACATCATACGTCTTTGATTCACCTTCAAAGTCAAATGAAGTATCATTTATTTTATCCAAATACTCTTTTTGCAATGCATAGTTTTCAGCATCATAGCTCAACGATTGTACTTTTTCTGATTCAACCGATAATTCCTCTTTTGTAAGTACCAATTCATTCTCAGAGGCTTGCAATTCAAGTTCGACCCTTTCCTTTTCTGATTTTTTAGAAACAGCTTCCAATTCTCTCTTCTTCCCTGCCACCTTTAGCTCTAAGCTGTTTTCAGAGACTCTAAGTTCCTCAATTCGAGCCACTAGATTATCTAACTCATTATCTGTAAAGTTAGCTGCTTCAGAAATCGTCACTTCCGGATTAGACGAGTCTTCTTTACTCAAACTTCTCTGCCGCTCCTTTTCCGTTTTAAGAAGTGCGGCTACCTCATCAAAATCAGTACTCGTTTCCACTATTTGCGCACTTGCATAGACCTCTTCAGAGATTTGTTCTAGCTCATTGCTATATGAATTGACAGACTTTACCACTTCCAATAAACTCTGAGCTTCTAAATTGGCTTGTTTTGATTCTGACAGAAGCTTATTTCCTTCATTTGTCTGACGAATGTATTCTTGGGGATTTGATTCGTCAGCGGATTGGATCAGTGCTTTCCCTTGAGTTAGCTTTTCAGCCGCTTCGGTTTTCTTTATGTCTGCCTCAGCATACGCCTCTTTCGCTCTTTCCCTTAGATTCTCAGACTCATCAGAATAGCTAGCTGCGCGCTCTTTCATCTGCGTAGCAATATCCTGAATAGTCATTTCTTCTCTAAAACCAGCTACAACCCCTGCTTCTGAGATAGGCCTAGCCGTTTCCAATACTTTGTTCTCAGCTTCTTTTCTCCGTTGTTCTTCCAAAACAGCCGCCATTTGATCTGCATTTACATCCAAACCAGCTTTTTTACGTAGTAAATCCTGAGTCAATGCTGCTATATCTTCGTCCAGTATCTCATCAAAGTAGTTTTTGATCTGAAGTTTTTCAATACCTCCTTCCTTACTTAGAATAAGCTCCTGTCGAAGCGCTACGGCCTGATCAAATATTGGTATTTCCACGATTCCTTCATGAATCAATGGACTATTCTCCACTTCGATTTCAAACTTATAAGTTCCTGCTCTTTCAAACGGTACTACGTAGTTTCCTGTGCTCTTATCAGTATAAAACTCTCCCACAGACTTTCCTGTGAAATCATCAACAATTGAAATCTTCGTGTTTTTTTGACTCTCATCTATCTGAGAGATAAAGTCCCCTTTGATAATTACAAGATTTAAAGGAACTGATTCTACTCGAACTTTATACACGTTCAAATTATCAAGTCCGCTACTTCTTCCACTGGCAAAGTATGCCATTGTCTTAGTAGAATCCACCATGTAAAACAGGTCATCATCAGGCGTGTTCACTGCAAAATCCAAATTTTCCACCTGATTGTACTCATCAATACTTACATCATATGAAGCGCTGAACACATCATATCCTCCCATACTAGAATGTCCTTTAGATGCAAAGTACAATGTCTCTCCATCAGCATGCAAGAAGGCAAAATCCTCGTCAAATTTCGTGTTGACTTTTCCCTTTAGTTTTTGTGGATTAGAAAATTTACCGTCGGCAAGTGGCTGCACGCGGTACAAATCAAGTTGATCTCCACCCTTACCATAAGAAGAATAAAAAATATAATTCGAACTTCTGTCAAAATGCACTACACCCGTAAGTCCTTTCTTTTTGTCATTCTTTGTCAAAAGTTCTTCTGGCTTTGCAATGATCTTCCCTCCTATCTCTTCTAAATCATAATACCTGAAGAAATCACTCTCAGAGACTTCCTTTTTATCCAGTACCACCAAATCTGTAATGCTCGAAAGCAGGCCTTCCCCATTGGTACACATTTCTATTTGACGCTGCGCATTAAATTTTTGCTTCGTCTTATCATCTGCTTTCTGTAAAAAGTTGGCATAGGACTTTTTGGCCTCTCTAAAATCATAGTTGAGGTGTTTTGCTAGCCCTAAATAGTAATGGGCTCTAGCATCTTGAACAGATTTTTTTGTAGCAAAAGTTAAATGCTTAATGGCTGTTTCTCTATCCACCCCAGAATAAATAACACAAGTACCAAATTTGAAATTGTAGTCGGCATCCTTAGGATTCAAACTCACTAATTGAGAGAACATAGGAAGTGCCTGAATGAACCTTCCTTCCTCAAAGTGTTCATTCGCCTGCTTGATCAGATCTGCCTCATTTTTAATGGATTGACTCCATGAAAATTGGGGTATACAAATAAGTATAAGAATAATAATTCTCAACATATTAGATAAGGTGTTTAACTGCTAATTTATCTATTAACGTCCATTTACACTTATATGTACGTGACATTTATAAACAAGTTCAACTGATTTATAATTAATTTAATCCAAGTCATTAATACACAACAACGCAGATAGTTGTACTACTGATCAGCCATTTAAAATGAAGTTTTAGTTGCCAAAAGTCGAAAGTCTTAAATGTGTTGGATATATGCAAAGACAAATACCAGTTTAGTCCAAAGTTTTAAATGTGGCGATAGGCTCCTTACTAGCCTCAAACCCAAAAAACCAAACTTCAATGCCCACCCCAATAACAACCATATTAAATCAGCTTTATACGTTGGAATATCTTTGCTTTGGTAAATTTCGCATCAAATGAAAAAGCACTTTTATTCAGCCACAATAGATTGGACAGGAAATCAGGGAGTAGGAACACCCAGGGCAAAAGCATTTAAACCATTAGACATTATTACGACTCATTTAGTATAGGTCAAATTATTCTTTTTTGACAATGCAAAAAGTTAGTTTATATGTCTAAAACCAATGCTTTGACTTTTTGAGTCCAACGAAAAGAAAGCTATAGTAATTCAGTTATAATAATGTCTATTAACTTTATTTTGTTCTTATTTTTTTAATTTTCAATCAGTAGTATTTTTGAAAAGCGTTTTTTTCATTCGAAAAAGATGGATAGAAAAACCACGTTTTCTAATACAAATTCACTTTCCTGTTTTTTCTCTGCTCTAAAAGACCCAAGGCGAATAGATGCGGGAAATTACCACCATTCTTTGAGCGACATATTGCTATTGGTTATAACAGGGATAATGTGTGGCTGTGATAAATGGGAGACCATACACATTTTTGGTAAAAGTCAATATTACTGGCTTAAGCAGTATGGAAACTTTGATGCTGGTATTCCATCGATAGATACTATGCGAAGAGTCTTTTCAGCTCTTGATTCTGAGAATTTCAATGATTGTTTTATCTCTTGGATTAATCATTTGTGTGTGAAAACAAAAGGAGAAGTTATAGCTCTTGATGGTAAAACAGTGAGGGGCGGTAAGTTTGACGGAATAACAACCCCTCATATTGTTTCTGCCTTTGCATCAGAGAATCAACTGTGTCTGGGTCAATTGAAAGTGAATGAAAAAAGCAATGAAATTACTGCAATACCTGCATTATTAGAATTGTTAGATATAAAGGGTAATACAATTACCATTGATGCAATGGGGTGTCAAACAAAGATTGTAAGTCAAATTGTGAAAAGTGAAGCCAATTATATTATTGCAGTTAAAGGAAATCAACCTGCTTTGGCTAGTAATATTCAAGATACAGTTGTATTGACAAATCCTGATAGTGTTGATGTTGAAGATGATTTCGGACACGGAAGAATAGAAAAAAGAACTTGTGAAGTTTTTACTAACTTGAAACACATAGAAAACCCTAATAAATGGGAAAATTTAATTTCGGTAGTGAAGATAACATCAGAAGTTACTCAAAAAGCAACCGGAATAATGACAACAGATGAACGGTTTTTCATTAGTGATTTGTCATCTGCAAGAGCAATTAACAATGGGGTTCGAAAACATTGGTCAGTTGAAAATAATTTACATTGGAGCCTCGATGTGACATTTCAAGAAGACTTTTCTAAAAAAAGAATAGGGTATCAAGTGGAAAACTTTAATATCCTATTAAAAATTGTATTAACAGTTTTAAAAAAAGAAAGCTCAGCTAAAATTAGCTTGAAAAACAAGAGAATGAAAGCGGCTTTTGACACAGACTATAGAAATTTATTAATGAGTACAGTTGTTTTTTAAATGCTTTTGCCCTGTAGGAACACCCCATTATTCATCTTATGAGAGAGTTTATGATATTACAGGTCCTCGCAAATCTCAGACTATTCAAGGATCATCTGACCCTAGTTTCTTAGGAGACCAAAGCAAATTCAATCCTGAAGAGCTATTTCTCTCTTCCATAGCCTCATGCCACATGCTCTGGTACCTTCACCTTTGTTCAACAAACGGAATTTTAGTCAAAAAATATACTGATTCTGCTAAAGGAGAAATGATCGAACAGAAAGACGGAAGTGGGAAATTTGAATCGGTTACCCTTTACCCACAGGTAATAATAGAAAATACAGTAAACATCCAACTCGCCGATGAATTACATCATAAAGCACATCAGATGTGCTTTATAGCGAACTCGTGTAATTTTTCAATTAGGTGTCTCCCTAAGATCTCCACAAGCTAAAAAAATTCATTCCAAGTTGCTCCACATTTGCTCTTCTATATAATAGAATGTAGCCCCCTTTGGATTATCCTCTTTATGATAGTAATCGTCTCCCTCAGCACTTCCTGTTACTTCAGAAAATGTACATATTCCATTTTCAAAATTCAAAACAGAAGTAAACTGATTTTCATACCTATTCAATCTTTTCTTAAACTTACCATTGGGCCTATTATTCACGAACTGTCCCGTAAATTCAGCTCCTATATCAGAATCTGTCAACTCTCCATCGTCGCCCTTTGATTTTCCAACTAATTTGAATGATGCATGCTTTAGATATCTGTTATTTCCGGAGTCCTCTATTGCTTTGTAATGAATAAAACCACTATAGTAGAAATCTGGATGTAATTCTATCTCCAGTAGCTCACTTATCTCTTTCACCTTTGCTCTCGAAATATCTCTCACCCAAGTGCCCTCTCCATCTTCTCTATATAGCTTAGATTCTTCTACCAATCCACCTCCAAACACCCAACCATGAATGGATTCTCCTGACTTGATAAACTTGATTTTTTTCCAGGTATCCGTCTTTGCTTTCCCTCTCAGTACAATCTTCTGCTTAAAATCACTTTTCTCATTCAAATACAAGGTTCGTTGGTTGAACTTTAGCTCCCCTAGTACCTCACTCTTAGTATCTGGAGCTGACCTGACTCTAAGTTCATCTATAACTGATACAAATACAACCTCTGTTTCTTCTAGACTAGAGCTTGCATCAGTTCCATCACCATCTTTTTGAAGATCCTGTTCTTCTGTGTTTTTCTTATCACTCTGAGAACTATTGCATGCCACGCATAGTAGCGCGAAAAGCATGAAAAAAAGAAATTTTTTATTGGTTTTTAAATACTTCATTCTGATTGATTAAAATAATCCCCGGTATCTATCTAACAGGAAATCGTCATCGGGAAGTATGCGTGAAGCATTTATTTAAACATTAAATCTGAAATGCATGATGTCACCATCCTGTACTACATACTCCTTCCCCTCTATACCCATTTTACCCGCTTCCTTAACGGCAGCTTCTGACCCAAGTGTTACAAAATCATTGTATTTCATCACTTCAGCTCTGATAAATCCTTTCTCAAAATCAGTATGGATCACACCTGCTGCTTGCGGTGCTGTAGCCCCAACTTTTACTGTCCAAGCCCTCACTTCTTTCTTTCCGGCAGTAAAATAGGTTTGTAGATTAAGAAGAGTGTATGCTGATTTAATCAGCTTAGCAACTCCTGGTTCCTCCAATCCCAAATCTTCCAGAAACAACTGACGCTCTTCGTAAGACTCTAATTCTGCTATGTCAGACTCAATAGCGGCCCCTATAACGATCACCTCAGCATTTTCATCTTTCACCAATTCTCTTACTTTGTCTACGTTGGCATTTCCAGTCTGCACGTTTGACTCTTCTACGTTACAAGCATAAAGTACTGGCTTAGAAGTCAACAATTGAAGCTCCTTCATTAATGGAACCTGACTGTCTTCCAATGGTACCGTTCTAGCTGACTTCCCTGCTTCCAATGTTTCTTTTACTTGCAAGTAAAATTCGTGCATCTTCCCTGCATCCTTATCTCCCGTCTTAGCAGCTTTGGCTACTTTTTGAATTCTAGATTCTAAAGTTTCTAAATCTTTTAGTTGCAACTCAAAATCAATCACTTCCTTGTCTCGCACTGGATCAACAGAACCATCAACATGAATGACATTTCCATCCTCAAAACATCTCAACACATGAATAATCGCATCTGTCTCACGAATATTCCCTAGAAACTGATTCCCCAATCCTTCTCCCTTATGAGCTCCTTTTACCAGCCCGGCTATATCCACAATTTCAATAGTAGTCGGTTGAACCTTTTCAGGATCTACAATCTCCGAAAGCTTGGTAATTCGCTCATCCGGAACGGTAATTATGCCCACATTCGGTTCTATTGTACAGAACGGGAAATTGGCACTTTGTGCTTTCGCGTTAGACAAACAATTAAAAAGAGTTGATTTTCCTACGTTAGGTAAACCTACTATTCCACACTTTAAAGCCATCGATTGATTTATTTTTTTGCGCTGCAAAAATAGGCCTGAATTCTCTGGATTTAAGGTTTGAGATTCGAAATTCTTGATTTTGATAGCCCTCCGCTTGGAGTGAACATCAGATTTATATTATTTTTGCTTCAAATTCGCCTTGATTGTTATTAAAAGGAGGCTATAAACTAGAATATGAAATTGAAATTTGGAATATGCCTCATCTTAGGCCTTATTCTTTTGGTCACTGCCAATAGCCAGCAATTTTACAAAAGTCAGTTGTTCTATCAACCTGTTAACTTAAAAGAAGCTGTCAGTCAACTGAAAAAAATCTACCCAAATAAAAGAAAAAAGGAATTTCTATCCTTAAGTGAAGATCAATACATAAATCAAGCGAGGTGGGAGATGGAAAAAACTCTGCGAAAAAAATGGAAACTCAAGAGGAAAAACGTACTTACAGAATATTTCCAATCACTGGGAATTTATCATTCGAATGACATGATTGGAATAATCCTAACTTGCTACTACAGAGAACTTCGTAGAGAAGACTGGAAACTTGAAGCACAAATTGAGCACTATCAAAACTACTGGAGGAATATCAAAAAAAAACCAACATATAATGACATCGATTTAGTATCCAGAAAGCCTTTTGTGTCTGAATACATTAAGCTTAGGAGATCGCTTAGGAAAAAAGCGAGAAAACTACGTCGTAATTAATATCAATTTTCGATGAAATCGCAAACTGAAACACTCAACGAATACATAACTTCAATAGATAAAGCCCAGTGATATTTGCTGAATAGAATAGCGCGGAGCAACATTTATACCCGCATAGATTTTGACAATTTTGCATCATTAAGTGTAGACTTGTGTTTTTTGTGCATCCATTATTTACACTTTACATGTATAAAACAAGCAGATTAATTATTTTAGCCTCTTATAAATAAACAGGTTAGCATTGGTAAAAAATCAAAGCATATATAGAGAGAATTATCTATACGTAGGTTACCTTTTTAATATTTATTCATAAAACCATACTCCACGCTAGATGACCGAAAATTCGATCATAAACAAAATAAAAAACGGAGATATGGCACTATTGGCTGAAATCTATTCTGAACACAAAGCAGAATTCATAGTATGGATAAAAAAAACATATCCATGTGATGAGCATGCTGCTCAAGATATTTTTCAAGCTTCAATGCTAAGTATGTATGAGAATATTATGACTGGCAGACTAACCTCATTTTCTAGTTCGCCAAAAACCTACCTATTTGCTGTTGGGAAAAATAAAGCGCGTGAATTACAGCGCCGAAGTAGCAAGGAGATTAAGCATATAGAGCTCTATAGCTTTAGCGAGGAGACAACAGAAGAAGAGGAATGGGAAGAACAGGAAAAAAAAATAAACATGCTCTCTTCTGCACTAAAATCCTTAGGAGATCCTTGTAAAAAGCTTTTGAATTTATTTTACTTTCATAAACAAGGTTTAGAAGAAATTACGAAAAATATGGGGTATAAAAACCCAGGGACTACAAAGAACCTAAAATACAAATGCATTGTCAGGCTTAGAAAGATTTATAAAGTAAATGGGTGAGATAGACGACATATCACTAATTGACCGCTACTTGAATAACCAATTGGCCGAAAGAGAACTAGAACAGTTTCATGCGCGCCTTGAAAATGATCAGGAATTCAACAAGCTTTTTGAAGAATTAAGGCTGCTCTCACAAACACTCATGATGGAGAAAAAGAAAGAAGTACTTCACCTTCTAGATCGACCCAATCATGCTGTCTCTGATGATAAAACGCCTACAATCCAACTTCTTTCTAAACGAAAATTCATATGGTATGCTGCCGCTTCCATTTTAGTTCTATTTTCTGTGAAACTGCTGTTTTTCGCTCCAGAACAAACGGATTACTTGGCATTGTTTGACAGTAATTATGAGGTTTATCCCAACTTAATTCATCCCATTCAAAGAGGTAAACCAGACACCATCTCAATAGAGATTCAAGCATTTCGTGCCTATGAAAAAGAAAATTATCAAGAAGCAATTGACCTGTTTGAACAGTTACAACACTATGATTCAGATCTCATCAGCTTCTACTTAGGAAACAGCTACCTAGCCATCAAAAACAACACCAAGGCACTTCTATACTATGACAAAGTTTCTGCTACTGGTTCTACCTATTATAACCAATCTTTATGGTATAAAGGACTGACATACTTACGCATGGAAGAGGTTGAAACAGCGAAACATATATTCGAAAGTCTTGATTCAGGGAACTCTACATATGCTAACAAGGCTAAAAAAATACTTCAAGAAATTAATTAATACCAACCAGCCACATAATGACACCCAGATTTATATATGACAACAATACATACTCGCAAAATCGAGCTAACAGACTTCGTCGTTGCCTCAGTTTTTTTTGCTTGTATCTAAAACCAAGAAGAAATGTGATATTAAATTGGCACAAACCTTAAATAATGAGCGAAAAAGACAAAAAAAAAGAAAGACCTGGACTATCTCACCATGGAGGAAAAGAAGACCTGGAAGAAACCCCTCCTCCAGCAATTAAATACGCTGCATATGCTGTGACAGGCGCTTGCACAGTTTATATTGTAAAGACAATTCTCGAACTGATCATGTGCGGTTTCACTTGCATTTGAAACTTGAGTCTAATCTCTTGATCTTATTATTTTTAGGGTCATTCTTATCACAATAAAAGCACTCAATCCCAAAAGGCCAATTATCCATAAAAAAGGGAGGTCTTTTGGGTTCGTAATAGGAAGAGAAGCCCCTGAGGATATAAACATTGCCCATTTAGAGGGATGAGCGCTTAGCTCATCAGAATTTGCTATATAATTTAATTTTGACTTTTGTAGAGAGGAACTAATGCCCTCCCCTGCCAAAATACTTTCGTAAAAATTCAACATGACCGCGGCTGAGGAATAATCGTCTGACTTCCAAAGTGAACCTACAGAAGAAAGACACCCGCTGGACAAAAAAGCGCGACTTAAACTGTATATGCCTTCTCCCTCGTTTAGTTTGCCTTTAAATGTTTCGCAAGAACTTAATGTCGCCAATTGACAATTAAAGGGAATCATATATGTCTCGTACCCAAACAACCTTCCGTCATTATTGGGATCAGGAGCAAACTCCAACGCCATTTCAAATTCATTTTCTAATGAAGTTGTACCATGAGTAGCACAATGTATTATATCCGCATTCCAAGTGTTTGTTTTAAACGTTTCCTCTGTACACTCCACATATATTGATGCGTTATCTCCAAACAATGTCTTTATATAATTATTCTCTGTCGCTACCTGACCTAACTCCTGATTATCTCCCGAAAAGGCAAAAGAATGAATTACAGGATCCCTCAATATTTGTCTTTGTTCACTTAATAATAATAGAAGCTCTATAGATGGACAATAATGAACTGACTTAGACTTGACCACATAGTTTAAGTTTTTATAATCTACAGCAGATGTCGCAGGATCTGGAAGAGTTACCAATAGTGCCTCAAAAGGAATAGATGCCAGATACATATCAGGAATAATAATCAATTGATCTTCCTGAGCCACTAGAGATAAGGGTTCTTTTAGCAATCTATCATACAAGTAATACGCCGTTTTACAGTAATTAATGAAAGATTCCTGATCAAACTTACTTGTGGTTACCAACTCAAGATAGCGATGCAAACTACTTTCCAGTGTGGTATCCACTTCAGTTCTTAAAAAAAAGACATCTGCTTTATCAAGCACCACAGCATAGACATACTCCTTTCCAACAAAATACTCTATGATGTTGCAATTGTTCTTTTTATTATAGTAAATGGCTTCTTTTAACTGGAGTCCATTGGAAGTTTCTAAATTCGAATAATTGGGATAGGTACGCTCGATTTCATTTTCTATCCTTGATTTCTTGGATAATACATCACTCAACAGAGAGTTCGTATGAATTATTTCTTCCTCGTTTTTAGCATTCTTAATTTCCTTTCTGAAATAATCTAGATCGCATTTTAGCTTTCCCAGTTCAAAAAATAGTTTTCCCTGATCATTACTGATATTGGCTGTTATAGATTCTGAGATGGCCTTTTTCAAAATCACGGCCTTACTACTCTCCATAAATTCCAATGCATATTCTACGTATTTATTATCGCTTGTATGCTCATAGAGCGCATAAACACACTTCAACACATTTTGATAAAATGGATAGTCTTTGCTTAATAAAGCTAAGAGAGATCCTTCCATTTCGTATACTGATATGAACTGATCAATCAGCATCGAACACTTTTTGTATCCTTCAAAAGAAGCATATAAAAATTCTATTTGATGCTCTTCTTTAAATTTCTGATACAACACATTGCTACGCTCATGGATCACATCGAAGAGTAAAGGATTATTGATTAATTGATCTTCTGGAAAAGATAAAAAGTCGGTCCTTATTAAACCACCAGCACTGGAACTAATAGCATAGTTATAGTAATAAAGTGCTGAATCCAAACTCCCATTTGAAGAATGAAGATCTCCCAAACAAGTGAGTGTTCGTCTGACATCTCTGCTGGACGATTTATCATCTGAAAAATCCAGAGACTTCTGATAATAAGACGATGCCGTAGATAAGTGCTGTGTGTTAGCTCGACCAAAAAGTCGATACAATTTGGAACTATTTAATCCTGGATGTTTTTGAAGAAGCTCTTCAGCCTGTTTTAAAGTAACAATGGATTGCGGAAAATTCTCCAATGCAATGTATGATGCGCCGAGATTGCATAGCGCATTGAATTCGTTGGTCTCATTTTTTGTCACCTCAAGTGTCTTGTTATAGAACTCAATTGCCTTCTCATAATTATTAGTTTCATTATAAAGGTTCCCAAACAAATTATAACACCATTCCCAAAAATAGCCATAGGAATCCCCTGACTTCTGCATCAACTCCATCGTTTGGAATCCATAGACAAATGCATTTTCCAGATCTCCCAAAAGTCGATAAGTTCCCGAGAGGTTATAATAATTATACAACTGGTTTTGCTCATGAGCGCTACTATCAATTTGAAGTAATTCCTTTTCCTTTAGAAAGTATGTGACTGCTTCGTATGGATTCTTTCTTTTATATCTGTAAATCCATCCCAATCTCTCATAACAAATAATCAACTGTTCATCCTGCAGGTCACCCGACAGCAAACAAAGTTGCTCAGCTTCTTTGAACCTCTCAATACTAGTATTAACCTGATTCAAACCTAGGTTCGCAAGACCTAATAGTTTCAATCGTTGGATTTGATGGTTCTCAGATAATGAAAATTCTTCATCAGAGTTTTTTAACAAATGAATCACCTGATTGTAGTCACCTTCTTTGTAATTCTCATCTGCATGAGCAATTAGTGAATCTACCGTATGTGAGAACGCATGAATACCAGTTAAAAAAAGAACCAATAAGCAGAGAGAATGCTTCATCATAAGATTTCGTTGAACATTAACATCAACAATTATTTGATTTTTAAGGACGTAAAATTAACTCAAAAAAACACCATCAGTGAATTCAAAAAGCCTGTGAATTCACAAATCAAAAAAAAATCAAAAAATAACGGGTGACCTTTTTTATCTGTCGGCATAAATGAGTAATTAAAAATTAATCACATGACACCTAAAGGAAAAAAAGGATTGAGTCTTAAAGTCAAGTTCGACGGCTCTCCTAAAGAAAAAATTGGCATAGCGGCCTATGTATTTGATAGCAAAGGCGAATTAATTGAAACCGCCGCTGTTAAAAATGATCGAATCGATCTCAAACTATCTTCTGTAGAAGACTTGAGATACAGTAGAATGTTCATAGCCCCTGTTTCTATCAATGAAATTTCTGAGCCTAGAGAAGCTTCGCTGGAAATTAGAGATATGTTGGCTAGAAATGCTTATGAGCCTCAAATTAATACCATTGCAAGTGGAATAACAGAACTATTACCAATTCCTGAATTTCATTGGGAATATTGGTGCTGGATAGCTTGTAGAATCAGAGGTAGAGTAGTAAAACCTATACAAATAAACAATCAAGGTAACGAGGATATGCCAGTTTGTAGGGCGAGAGTTCATATCTGTGAAGTTGATGCCATAAGACTCATTCTTCCAATTATCCCTGACGATATTCTTGTAGATCTGAGAGACTTTATCATTGACTTTCCCGAACCACCTATTCCAAACCCAACACCTCCTTTCATTGTTCGCGAGCCCTCTTTACTTTCGGAATTAAAGACACCTCGAGTTGAAAAACTTGATAATCATGTCATCAAATCATTCAGCGTAGAATCTCCTCAGTTAATCCGAGAAGCTCTAATCAATAATTTTACTATTCTTCACCCTTATTTATGTCTATTCCCAAGATTCTGGCCATATTTCTACCGTTGTGACGAACTCAGAACTGTATTAACGGACAGCCAAGGACGTTTCGATACGACCATCTTTTATCAATGTGGTAGCGACAAGCCAGACATCTATTTCTGGGTAGAATACTTTATAGGAGATACCTGGACCACAGTATATCGTCCTTCTATCCCATGCCATACCTACTGGAATTATCTATGCGGGTCTGATGTAACAATTAGAGTCACTGATCCTCGAGTTGATGTTTGTGGAGAATTACCTACTGCGGAAGGTTCTGATAGTGTCGAAATCATAAAAGTTGGAAATGGCGCATTTGTATCGCATATCCAACAGGGCTTTAACCAGTCGACGCCAATTCAAGGAGAAAATCTAAGAACTGTTGGTTTGACAGACATTGGATTTGGAAGTGGAAACTACAAACGTCCATTTGGTGCTTCTTTAGGTCTACGCATACGATTCGGCTCTGGCTTTCCGCAGACAGGAGGTATTACCCATTTCAAGTGGTCTTATCGTAAAACCAATGATGCTAACCTTAATGGTAATCTGGGAGATTGGACTGCTATGAATCATCCGGTGCATATCAACTATTATGAAGAAGTAGGATTCAATTCCCATAAAAAACCGTATCCATTAGGACCGGACCCATCATATGCTCAAACTGTTTATAAAATTCCTCCACATCGCGCCAGCAATATCGACGTGCCAAATCCAAACGGTTATACGAGAAACTGGGCTCTGGAAGAATGGAATAGTGCCATTTTGAACACCTTATTTAGTGGTATTAGTGCATTGCAACGAAAATCGGATGCTGGATTATATGAATTCAAATTTGAGCTTATGAAAAAAGTGGGAGCAACTATGCAGGTGGCAACAGTGAATAAAAAAACTTTCCAAATACCTAAATTCACGGATTCAAATGTAAGTGTAGATGCCCCAGATATCAACTTGATCCTAGCCCCAGGAAATAAGGCTTCTGCTTTTACGATGAAAATCAGAATTGATAACAATAAATGTCAAGCGGATATCCTTCCTGTAAAAGTGAATAATACTCCAGCTAATGATTGTGGTTTTGTAGAGTACAGTGATAAAGCTGCTGATATAGCACAGCTATCATTTAAAGCATATCATCCAAATAATTTCGCCAACCTCAGGTATAAGGTTAGAAAAGCTACTGAAAAGTATCCAAATGTAGCTCCATGGTTTGGAGCTCCAAGATACAGAGCGCAAGCCTCAGGAATGGTCATTGGAGATATTGGGAATTTACCAGATGGGTATATAAAAAACCCAGTTACCAGTGTATTCTCAAAAGCAATCAATGTCAATCTGCTACTGGGAAACTGTACTGATGCTGCTTTTGGTGAACATCTTTATGTAGATGCATTGGCTACAAATGGATCAACGAATGAGTTAGGTTATGATGCAAGTTCTTTGGCTGGTTTTGCCTTAAAGAAAACATAATCTATTAAGTTAATTACCTGAAAAACAAATAAATATCTTACTAAATAGCCACATGCCTGATGCGAAAAGGGGGCCGTCCACTAGTGGGCGGTCTCTTATTTGATAGAGAAATTAGTAACAAATGGTTCCAAAGGCCACCAGAAACAAGGTTAAATCAGAAACAATACTATTTCCCACCGACTTTACCTTAATTCTTCCTGAAGTTGTTGGAAAACTAGGGATAGTAGCACCCTTTTTTATGCAGAAAAGGGAAACAAATCGCAATTAAAAATCATGCCATTCACTTCCCTTATCGTTAATACTTCTGATGTTCTAACTTATTGCTGACGTTTAAAAATCAAACGGGTGATATAAATTCCGTTTCCATCACTTTCACCTGCATCACTTTCAACCCCAGAAGCTACAAAAGCTAGTTCCCAGCCTTCAGTAGATAATGTGTTAATTTTAGATGTTACCAAGGCGTCATTCGAAGCAATATTTTGGAAGTTGATACCTAAACCACTATAAAAATTTAAAATTTTTGCTTCAGAAAAATTATCCACTTTAGCATCTTTCCGCTTGACACCTCTTTGTTCACTTTTTTTACCATTGAAACGATCAGTCGTAAAATCAGCTACGTCTATATCTGCCTTTTCTTCAATGATTCTGCTTCTTCCCAGTCCCATTGGAACAATAGATTCGACCACAGTTACGGTCTTATACTCAATTCCTGTTGGTCCTATATTTGATTGTTTAAACGCAACTAACCCTAAAGTTCCTACAATGGCTATCGCCAATATCCATATTAAATTTGATTTCATGTCTCATCTTTTTTTTAAAATTACTGCAACTTTTTTAGTGCATAATTTGCAGCAACTAATATTTAAGTGAATGTATTATTCTTTCACAAGTTTTATACCAAACAATAATATTTCTGACCCTTTCCCGCATATCCAAGCAGCTATCTCACTAATCAGTAATTAACTGGTATTGCTCTATTTCTTCGTCCGTCATCTCATGTATCCCATCAAAAGGAGCTGCTTGAAGTGTAAAGAAATAGAAATCGGGTCCAATGTCATCCCCTAACATTTCACTGAAATAACTAAGTTGAGAGTCATGTCCAGGTGAATCCATTGGAAGTTGATCAGCTGTGACGCCATCATAACAGCACCAAGAATGAACTCCAATTGTGGCTCCAGTTTCTGCGGTTCTATTTAATCCTGAACAAAACAAATCTACTCCTCCAGAATATATCTCACTGGTTGATCTTAAATCTGTAGTATAACCAGCTTCTCTTATCAGTCTCCCTGTTTCTACATTTATTTCGTCATTAAGAGATCCAGGAATCTCCATCAATACAATGGTTCTAACTGCAGGGTAATCACTGTTAATCTCAATAATTTGATTATAAGCATGAGTACCCAATGTACCGTTGAGCAGTACCTCATCATTATCAACAGTATATGAAGTACTTCCCGCTCCAAACTGACTCTGCTGCATGGTAATTGTTAAATCACTTGTTACATTATCTGCATTGGTCACTTGTCCTGTTAGCACCAAATGACTATCATTATCGACAACGTCAAAGTTTTCACCCTGATAAATATTACTTTCATCTACCGCGAGTATAACTATCTCTCCAAACTCCTCAAAATCCTCACCTGCAGAAACATACAACTCTCCTTCAGAACTAAGTACTACAAAATTAGCATCATCAATCTCATCAATATCCATTGAATTCACTACCTGCTCAGGGTCTGTTCCTAAGGTGTATGTGCTTTGAATTACTTCAATTGGAGTTGCTGATAGTTTTTTAATTCCATTGGGGTGAAACAAATCGCTTTCGTTTGTTTCACTGTTTGTTTCGCATACTGCTGTATTGTTATCCTTTTTACAACCATAAATTGTTACGGTAAATAAAAGCCCTACTACAAGGAGTAAATTCCAAGATTTTTTCACTAGCTATTCTTTTTATAAATTAATATGTGGCGCGAATGTAATATTGGATCAGAAGAGCCTACAGCAAGACCTTCAGGGAGTTGTTTGAATTTCTGAATTCCGAACAATTAAGAGCTCTTGTTTCACCTAACGCTCATTTGTTTTGTATTCAGTTGGTGTTTTTCCTGTAGTTTTTTTGAATGAGGCATAAAATGAACTCTTGCTTCGAAATCCAACTTCCTGTCCAACCCCTTCTATACTTAAGTAGTCATTCGATTTATCTAAAAACAATTCTTTTGCTTTTTGGATTCTGAGGTGATTGACATATCCGTTGAAATTTTCGTTGAGCTCATTATTAATAATATCAGAGACCACTCTTGGATGGACATTCATGACTTGAGCCACATCTGCTATTGTCAAATCCGATTTAGTGAAGACTTCTTCTTGATGCAAATGACTCTTTAACGTTGTTATCAGTTGTTGAGTTCTTTTGCTGTTCGCAGGACTCTTCTTTCTTTCCGATTCATTTATATAGTTCACCTCCTCTTCTGTTCCTAATTCATCATTTGATATCAATGAAGTAACATTCTTTTGAAGCACTCCTAGAATAGATATCCAATACAATAGAACAACATTAAGAATCGACATCGTGAGTTCTAAATAGTACCCCACATCAACTAGCATAAGACCAATAATTAAAATCGCCACTGTGTGGATTAGCCAGAAAATAGTAAACATTCTGGCCCATCGGAGCGTCTTGTATTCAACTATTGAATATTGATTCTTCAATTCTGATAAATGCTTTTTTAACCTATTTAGTGTATAAAATCCTATCACAATAACTAAGTATATGGGGTGCCGATAGGCCAACGCTATATATCTTGTTGACTGATCCGTTAGAACATAAGGGGTAATTCGAGAAGAAAGATGGACGCTCTGGGTAGCAGAGTACTTTGAGGCAGTAATATCTGAGCTATTCTAGTGGTATAGAGTTAGTACTTGGTTTGGTTTTTCATTTTAATGGAACTCGTTTCTGTAGGTTTTAGAGCGTTTTTCTGATTTTTAGACATGGCTCCGCCATACAGCTATGCCGTTCTTATTTTATGAGTTCATTTTCAGTAGTTTGGATTTAGCTATGTTCAGGTAATTCTTAGGAGGCCCACGTTTATCAAAGGTGATTAGGGTTACTAATTTTCCTGTTTTACAGCTCGGGCATTTTCTGTGCAGTGTGCCTTCTTCCTTTATGCAGTGTGATATGACCTCTGCGTTTCTATCTG
This sequence comes from Flavobacteriales bacterium, assembly GCA_965224545.1. Lineage (GTDB taxonomy): Bacteria > Bacteroidota > Bacteroidia > Flavobacteriales_D > Sanyastnellaceae > ASP10-05a. The sequence continues at coordinate 174,303 of CBDCZM010000003.1, forward strand.
CTAACTTCTGCTGTAAGTGAGCCAGCTTCTCCTTTTTCCATGCACTGCTTAAAAATCCATAGTGCCGTATGCGGGTAAATCCTTTGGGTAGGATATGCTGCTGGAATCTTCTGATGAATTCTTTAGTACTCAGAGTTTGGGTGGTGCGTTTTCCGCCTTGCTTGTAATTTTTTAAACTGTAGGTAACTTCTCTTTTTTCTTTATTTACTTTTAGTATGCGGTGGTTACTGATGGCTATTTTATGGGTGTAACGCCCTAGGTATTCTACTATGTTTTCTGCATTCCCCAAGGGTGGCTTGGCGTAAATTACCCACTTTTGGCGGAATAGAGAGTCGTATAAAGCTTGAGGAAGTTCTGGAAGTTCTTTTCGCAGTTCTGCCACCAATAGCCCTCTGAACTTTATACTCATAGCTTTTACGGAGAACAAAAAGTCTCCTTTGCCTGTTCCTTTTTTCCAGTTTCCTGATGGTGTGACTCCGCCCTTAGGCACTATGCAGTGCAGCTGTGGGTGGAGGCTCAGGTTCTGACCCCACGTGTGCAGGATGGCTATCATGCCCATTTTGGCTCCCAAGTGTTTGGGGTTGTCTCCAAAGGCGGATAGTGTGTTCCATGAGGTTTTGAAGAGTATGGGGTAGAGTATGTCTGGGCGTTGCAACGCTACCTCATTTAACTCTGATGGAAGCGTAAAAACAACATGGAAGTAAGGCACATTCAGCAGCTCTTTCTTACGTGCCTGAAGCCATTCCTCTTGCTTATGTCCTTGACAGGTAGGGCAGTGTCGGTTTCTGCATGAGTTGAACTGTAGGTGTAGTTTATGGCACTGTAGGCACCAGTCTAGGTGGCCTCCTAAGTGTTTAGTGCGGCATTTTCTGATGGCATGAAGGGTTCTGCTTCTCCATGAGTTACTGGCTATGGAGTCTAGCTGATCTGCTTCTAAATTTAAGACATCTGCCACGGTGTGTTTGGCGTACAGGGGTTACTGGGAGTAAAGTGTGTCTAGCGGACTAAACTTCACAGAGCTACCAGTATTAGCTACATGTAAGTATATGATGGTGGTTTGGATATGGGCGTGGCCTAGCAGTTCTTTTAGGCTCATGATATTCAGACCCGATTCTAGCAAATGTGTGGCGTAGCTGTGCCGGAGTGTATGGGCAGTGTACTTTTTCTTAGTGTTTACCTTAGAGCGGCTTTCTTTGATGACCCATTGTATGGCTCTGGTGGTGATGGGGAGAGGTTTTCCGTTATCGGTTACTTGACTGTTAAATAGATAGTTTACAGGGTTTTCTGTGGTGAGGTATGATTTTAACCCTCTGATAAGCATGTCGTTTAATGGCAGATACCTATCTGTGTTCCCCTTCTTTTTTTTACCAATAGTGTTTTTCGTTCGAAGTCCACATCTGACTGGAGTAGATTACAGAGCTCATAGCTACGCAGTCCGCAGCCGTAAAGAAGAGATAACATGAGTCTGTGCTTAAGGTATTTAGGAGACTTGAGGAGTTCTTTAACTTCTGTTCTATTTAGAACTACAGGCAGCTCGTTTTGACGTTTAATCTGAGGGAGTGCTACTCTTTTCTGCTCCATCCCTAGCACTTTATAAACTGCTCTTAGCCCAAAGATGGTGTGCTTAAAAAAGCTTTCCGAAGGGGTTTTATGTAGGTTCTGGCAGTGATAGAGGTAGTCATTTATCTGCTCCTTCTCTAGAGTTTCTGGGCTTTTATTATAGTGTAATGCCAGGTGAGAGAGGCATCTCAAGTAGTTGTTTAAGGTGCTTTCTGACTTTCCGTTCACCATAAAACTTTTGGTAAGTTTGTTTACTAATGGTACAAAATCGGGAACTTCCTCTTGTGCTTTTTGTAATAGTGTTTTACTTTTCTTTTGGTACATTCCTTTTGGATTTAATAGTTGTACCTATATTACATATCCTAACTGGGGATAGTTACTTCGGCTTACGAGGGTATCCGAGGATTAGTTCAACAGAGTATATGATTCCGCTAACTTGTAAAAAAACATACCAAGTCGCTGCTGAAATTGACTGTTTGACCTCTGGACTTTGAAAGAAGATGATCACTTCCAAAATAAAAACCAACAGTCCAGGATAAAGTAAAAAATAACTTAGCTTTCTTTCCGAAAGAATAGATACTTTTTGAATATATAAATAGAATAAAGGAAAAATCAGCCAGTTAAATCGGCATGGGGGCAGGAAAAACTCTGGATGATAAAAGAGAATATTTAAATCTGATAATATAGAAGGGACTAGTTCTAATGCATATGCGATTATAAATAGACCAAGAAACACAGTAGGTCTATCATTCCTCCTATTCAAAAAAATCAATAAAAGGCCCAAAGTCACCCCCTGAATAAGGCCAAGGACGTCAAATAGAGATATAATATTATGTGTCAATTCCACTTCTGTAGTATACTCCCAAATAAACTACAAAATGTGCTATATGCTATATAATGTGTTATGAAATTCCGTTTTTTAATTTCAGTAGCTCAAGTGGTTTATTTCATTATGACTCTTGCTTGAAAACATGAAGTGCGCAAAACTAAAACATTGATACAGAGTCAATCACAACTCTCACTTTTCCACCTCCTTGACTCCATTATATAAAAAGGCCTTCCAATCTCCACTAATGAAAATTAATCCCAACCATAAAATGGATGGGATGGTATATGCAGACAAACCATTACTAACGACTTTTTTGTAGAGAAAATCAATGATTTTAGCACTAGTATCATTGACGGTCAAATTAAGCGCCTCGCACCCTTCTACATGTGTCCATTTCACGCCAATGTATATTAAGAAATATATCACCAACGAAATCATTAAAAAACCCCATAGCAAACTCCACAATTTTCTTTTCATGGGAATTACCGATGAAAGAATAAGAACAAACAAGACCACTGTCGATTTATAACCCATCAATGCAAAATCAATCCTGCTTGAGAGCCAGCGACCGTTTTCTTTGACCATAATCTTTGTATTCAGCTTTTCTGAGCTATCAAAAATAAATTTCACCTGATTTGAACTCATAAAGCTGCCGCTCAAACTATTACTAGTTTTTATAGCATAGTCTGAATACTGTTGATCCAGCTCAAAAAAGCTTGTTAGTACAATTATTCCAATATAAAGTACTGTACTTCTTAGGGTGAATTTTAAAATTGTGTTATTCAATTTGAGCTTTTTCATTGGCCTTTCGTATCCATAAGAATGTCAAACTAATGGTAAGTACTATAAAAATGAATGGCCAAATATCCTTATGCATTATTTCAAATAAATGAGGACTCTTACTTCCGATTAAGAATAGTGATTCTATTCTAATAATGTTTGCCACAAACAACACTCCAACACCAAGCACAACACCCAACAGTTTATTTCTAACGATAGCGGGAAAAGCAACAATAGATGCAATAAAAAGCCCCATTGGTTCAATAGCATCACACCCTTGTTGAATATTGACAGAGAAATAGGACGATTGTATAATATCATTCGTACTAACTATTGTATTCTCTCCTAATATATTTAGACCAAAACTGGCTATCACAGCATTTATATTACTTATAACTGGATGAATATTTGATCTAAAATAATCTAGAGATATTATTAGATAAAACACACCATAAACACCAATAAATTTGGCAATAAATAAAATCGCAGGATGCTTGTCCTTCCGCCACCTAATAAAAGTATCGGCTAAAGAAAAACTTCGTTTATCTGTTTTTTGCTTTTTCGTGTTACTCATTTCCCACCTGAGATTCTCGACTAAGAATAATCAGCTGTATTAGATAGACCACAATTATCCCACTGATTAGAGTTCCTGCTACATTGCCAACAAAAAATCGTCCTTCAACAATTGAAATGATAGCAATCACTCCAAGAATAAATGGAACGCTCCTCAACGCTATTTTTTTGAATAATTCCAAATCAAATAAAGAGGGCTTCACCGCTTCACTATCACTTGTAGCGAACACCACTTGTTGTCTTCTTATTATTGAAGCACTTCCTAGTGTTAAAAGCAATAAAGACAGAATAATTACTCCCCACTGAGATAGGGCAGGCACATTTGCGGACAAAGAGCAAGTTTCTTCGATTATAATTCCTCCAGAAGATTGTCCAGATACAGAAAAGGTCACATCATAATCCATAATGCTAGTGATATTCAACTGAGATGGCATTTCCAGTGAAGAGGGAAAAGCAAAAGCTTCAATACTATACCCTGCTAATTCAGTATTTGAATTGATCATACCAACTATCTGACTTATAATATCATCAGCACTCTCTCCACCTAGTAAGTCTAAATTAAATTCAGTTTCCAAAATTGAAATAGACATACTACCAATTTCTGATGTTCCATAAAATGCCAACCCAACATAACTTTGGTCATTATCAACGCCTTCTTCAAGGGAATTACCTGATGCTGTAAATTGGATCAGATCATTATAATTTTCAGGAGCGTCTCCATCATAAAAGGTAGTATCCTTGCTCCAACACCCCTGCTCAAGCCAAGTAGTTTGATTAATTACTTTTGTATACTTTATTGCTTTGAGCTTTCCAGTAGTTACGTCAAACGAGTAACAATCATTTTCTAGCTTTCCATCGTGCTTTCCATGATTTTCATCATCATGAACATGTCCATTTAATGAATTATTAGGGTTTCTACCATGACCATGATGCCCCTCTTCATTATAATAGCAAACTTTAGTTATTGCGCCTGCAGCATTTTTACAGTACTTCCCTTCATTTTCACCCCAATCATAAGCACACCTTCCTATAAACACATCATTTCCAACAATTGGATCCCACCATAACCTATAAGCTCCATTCACACATTGCATTTTTATACTACCGTTGTTTCCCATTCCTCTTATAACTATAGGTCCTGGAGGATCATTGGGACGACAATTTGGGATTTGACCTCCAAAGCCAATTTCATTTGGGCAACATTTTGGGATTTGAGCATTAATACTAGTGATGCTTAACAACGTTATTAAGACACAGCATAGTTTAAATTTTAAGAATAGATAGTTCATTGGAAATTTATTTTGGTTAATACACTCTACTCAATCAGATTAAAAAAGATAATTCCTTCAATCAATTCCCATATACCTGAAGACATAGTTCCTCTTTTCTTGCTCCATAGTTTAGGATTACATCTAAATGAAATTTGAAAACATTAGTCAACAAATACCCTTCTGAAATCTACTGATCCTAAAAAAGGCTGATGATTCTTAAACGAATTGAAAATTATAGACCACTAAATTCCCTCCAAGCTTTATGGAGTGAATTTGATTGTAAGATTTTTCATAATATAAGATGAGAGATGAATAGTAAATGTACGTAATATTCAATTCATCGAAACTTATTAACGACAGGTTTTGAGACAGTTACACTCTTTCTTAGAACTACAAAGGGTTTCAACTCTCATTTTTTTTTCAAAAAACAACAAAAAAATCGCTAAAACACAAAAAAACAAACAGTTAAAACCAAATGAAATATCGTTTCTCATCAATATTAATTTTCTAACCGAAGACATCACCAAGACTAAACAACAACAAACCAACACTTTACTAAGATCGGTTTTATGTGAACGGATTTCTATAAAATCAGAACCAAATAATAAAATGACTTTAATCTTATCAAAGGTACCCTTGCGTCAATCTTGTATTAGTCATACTATTGACAAAAGCAGGGTAATTCTCTCCGAACTTTCAACTATTTCGCCGTTCAACTAAAAAGTCCACAAGACAGCGAAGTTTTCCACATTTATGATGGTAATTCGAAGCATGAATCTACCTTTGCCATTGCAACGCAATTACACCACAAAATGACTAGTTCAGAATTATCAAACGTAGCTTCACAAGTAAGACGAGACATTGTAAGAATGGTACATGCCGTGAACTCAGGACACCCTGGAGGATCACTAGGTTGTACAGATTTCTTGGTAAATCTATACTTTAAGCAAATGAATAACAACCCCAACAACTGGGACATGGACGGGAAAGGTGAGGATTTATTTTTCCTCTCTAACGGACATATTTCTCCTGTTTGGTATTCGGTATTATCTAGAAGGGGATATTTCAATGTGAGTGAATTAGCCACATTCAGAAAAATCAACACAAGACTGCAGGGACATCCTGCCACAGAAGAAGGACTTGAAGGAATCCGAGTAGCTTCAGGTTCTTTAGGTCAGGGGTTATCTGTCGCTTTAGGAGCAGCTGAAACGAAGAAATTAAACGGAGATAATTCAATTGTTTATACCCTTCATGGTGATGGTGAATTGCAAGAAGGCCAAATTTGGGAAGCTGCTATGTATGCAGCTCATAATAAAGTTGATAACGTTATCTCTACAGTCGATTATAACGGTCAACAAATAGATGGTTCTTTGGAACAAGTCCTAGGGATGGGAGATCTAAGAGCAAAATGGGAAGCTTTTGGATGGGATGTTCGAGAAATGGACGGTCACAATATGGATGAGATTTCGGCAACTCTTGAGAAAGCGAAAGCAGATTGTGGAAATGGAAAACCAATCATGATAATCATGAAAACTTCTATGGGAAAAGGAGTGGATTTTATGGAGGGTACACACAAATGGCATGGAGTAGCTCCGAATGATGACCAATTAGCAGATGCGCTAGGCCAGTTAGAGGAAACGCTTGGAGATTACTAGTTTTAGCTTTAATATCAAAGGTCTGCTTTGATTTGTTTTGACTTTTGATGAATGAACTCATATTAAAAAACCACTTTGGTATATCTATTGCGTTAATGGATTGTATGAAGAAAATATTCGTTTTTGCTCTGTTTAGCCTCATTTCCATGGTAGGATTGGTTGAACACTGCTATGCCCAGCAAGACACTACCAGAATTCTTTTTGTATTTGACGCCTCCAACAGCATGAACGCACGTTGGCAAAGTGAACCCAAAATTGATGCTGCAGTTAGACTACTAGCTAAAACCGTGGATGAGATCAAATTCATGGAAAATTTAGAAATGGGACTTCGTGTGTATGGAAATAAAACACAACACGTTCCTGGGGAGCAAGATTGTGATGACACTCAACTACTCGTTCGTATTGGAAAAGGAAAAAACATTGCCATAAAAAACGAGCTTAAAAAAATTCGTCCCAAAGGCACCACTCCTATAGCCAGATCATTAGAACGAGCCGCTGAAGACTTTCCTAAAAGTGAAAATGCGCGAAACATCATTATTCTCATTACTGATGGAATTGAGGCTTGTGATGAGGATCCTTGTGCCGTTTCGCGAGCATTGCAAAGCAAAGGAATTATTCTAAAGCCTTTTATTATAGGAATTGGTGTAGACCCTAGCTACACAAGCACATTTGAATGCGTAGGAAACTACTTTGATGCCAGTAAGGAAGAAATCTTCGAGCAGGTTTTAGACATTGTTATTTCGCAAGCATTGAATAACACAACTGTTCAGGTGGACTTGATGAACGAGGCGGGTGAGAGTTACTATAGCGATGTACCTATGACCATTATAGATCAAGATAAGAACGAAGTTCTTCATCGATTTGTGCACACAATGAATAAAGCAGGGAATCCAGATACCCTCACACTGGACCCATTAGGAACCTATAAGCTTCGGGTACACACAATTCCTGAAGTAGTTACAGAAGATCTAAGGGTTCAACCTGGCGAGCACAATCACTGGAAAGTTTCTGTACCACAGGGAAAACTTCATCTCTCATTTAGCAGTGACAGAAACGAATATGACGGCCTTCAGTGCAGAATAACGCGTAGAGACGACTGTGAACTAGTACACAATCAATTATTTGGAACAACCGAAATACTTGTTAGTGGAACTTACGACTTAGAGATTCTAACCAATCCTGTAACTTATTTAACTGGAGTGGAAATTAAAGAAGGAGAAACCAACAATGTGACTCTTCCAGCTCCAGGAAACATGAACTTACGAGTGAGTGGGGGTGGTTATGGAGGCATCTTTACCAACGAGCCGGGTGGTGGAAAGCTTGTTAAAAAGTTCACCGAGGGAAATCCGACAGGTAGATATATCTTGCAGCCAGGGAAATACAAGGTTGTTTTTAAGAGTCGCCAAGCGAAACAAACAATTTATACATTTGAAAAAGAATTCACTATAGCCTCTAAGGGCACAGTGAACATAGAATTTTAGCCATGAAAAAATTTGAAATAACTGGAAACAAGGATACTCGCTCTGGATTTGGGGATGGACTTACTGAATTAGGGAAAACAAATCCAAATGTGGTGGCTTTGTGTGCTGATCTTACTGGATCACTAAAGATGGGAGATTTTAGAGATCAATTTCCTGACAGATTTTTTCAGGTAGGTATCGCTGAAGCCAACATGATGGGGATGGCCGCAGGAATGACTATTGGCGGAAAAATCCCGTTTACAGGAACATTCGCTAACTTCTCTACTGGTAGAGTTTATGATCAGATTAGACAATCAATTGCCTATAGTGAGAAGAACGTAAAAATTTGCGCTTCTCATGCTGGACTTACACTTGGCGAAGATGGAGCGACTCATCAAATTTTGGAAGATATTGGAATGATGCAGATGCTTCCCAATATGACAGTAATCAATCCATGTGATTACAATCAAACAAAGGCTGCTACAATGGCCATTGCAGAGCACCACGGACCGGTATACCTTCGTTTTGGCAGACCGAAGATGCCTATCTTCACTCCTGCTGATCAAAAATTCGAAATCGGAAAAGGAATTCTTTTGAATGAAGGGACAGATGTGACCATAATAGCTACTGGACATTTAGTGTGGGAAGCTATTCAAGCAGCAGAAAAGTTAGAAGGTCAAGGAATAAGCGCTGAAATTATCAATATACACACAATCAAACCTTTGGATGAAGAATTGATTTTAGCTTCTGCTAGAAAAACGGGAGCAGTAATTACTGCTGAAGAACACCAGACTATAGGTGGACTCGGTGCTTCTGTAGCTCAGTGCTTGGCTAAAAACCATCCTGTACCAATGGATTATGTAGCGGTAGACGATTCTTTCGGAGAATCAGGTACTCCAGCTCAATTAATGACAAAATACGGGCTGGATGCCGACAATATTATATCCAAAGTAAAAGGAGTAATGGCTAAAAAGGTGATGGCATAAGTCATTCATGGTATCACACAAATAGTATAAGATTAATAATCATCTACCTAGCGACATGAACTAGTCGCTCAAGATCATCTGATCAGTTAAATGAACTATTGATTTGACACTACAACTTTCGACCGGTTTTGGATTTAGTGCGTTACCCATGGCAATACGTATTTAGAAATGTCAAAAAATAGGACCATACAAATCATTAATTGGAAATCTCCTGTAGGTGAGCTAATTATAGGCTCTTTCGAAGAGAAAATTTGTCTTTGTGACTGGCGTTTCAGAAAAATGAGAGGTACTATAGATAATCGTGTCCAAAGCTTTTTCAACGCTTCTTATTCAGAAACGGAAAGCAAGATCATATCCAAAACTATTTCGGAATTAGAAGACTATTTCTCCAACAATCGCCAAAAATTTGATATTCCTCTACTCTTTGCTGGCACAGAATTTCAACAGTCTGTTTGGAAATCACTTTTGAAGATTGAATATGGTAATACAGCATCCTATATGGACCTGTCAAAAGAACTTGGAAATGTAAAAGCCATACGAGCAGTGGCTTCTGCCAACGGGGCCAATGCGATATCTATCCTTGTTCCTTGTCACAGAATCATAGGGACTGATGGAAGCTTAACCGGATACGCTGGTGGTCTGCCTGCAAAGAAAAAACTGTTAGAACTTGAGGGAGCTCGAGTACAAGCTCAAATGGAGCTGTTCTGACCATATTCTCATCCATTCCATTTCCTATCTTAGTCGACAGAAAAAGGTCAAATTGACAATTCTGTTCATCTATTCGTTAGCCACAAAAATCTCTTTATGATTGCCACATGTCATTATTTTAATTCCGTATTTATCAGATCGTACGCTACACTTTTACTTTCCGTAAGTCAATTATGTCGGTTATCTCTTGTGTCTACGCTGTTCTTTTTGTCTATGAATGCTTCAGCTCAAGTGAACATAGATACTCAAGCAAAACTATTTTTAGATCGAAGTTTGGAACAGTTGGAAGCAGAAGATTATGACAAAGCCATCGAATTTGCGCAACAAGCATATGAATCAGCTCAAAATTCAGGAAATGACATTGAAATGGCTTCGGCATTAGAAATGGAAGCGAATGCGCTGCTGAAAAAGCCTAAAAAAGTAAAACTGAACAGAAAAAAAGCAACTGAAAAACTTGAAATAAGCCTTTATTTGCTAGGCACATCTGAAGACCGTTCTCTGCAATTAAAGGTGTTAAATACTCTTCTAGATCTCTCCGAACAGAGAAACGATATTGCACAAATAGGCCTTTATAAGAGAAAAATAAATCAATTATTACACGCACAGACCACGGATCTGAAACAAGCAGAAGAAACTGAAAATCTGTCAAATACCGTGGAAAAATTGAATAATCAAAGAGCCGCTTTACGTCTGAAAGTGCAAACATTAAATGAAGAACAGCTTAAGTCAGAACTGGTGATTGCTCTGCAAAAAAACAGCGTGGATTCTCTTCAATTTGAGTCTGAATTAGACTCATTGGCCTTGGAACAACATGAACTACTTGTGTTGGAACAAGCTGCAAAACTAAAACTACAAAAGAGTCAGCAAAATTTCTTCATTGCATTAATGAGTATTCTGGCTATAGTAGTTGTCGGACTTTTCCTTAGGTACAGAGATTCTAAAAGGCACACCGAGATGCTAGAGTTTAAAAATAGAATCATTGAAGAGGAAAAAGAAAAATCGGACAAGTTGTTGCTGAATATTCTTCCAAGTGTAGTAGCTAATGAGCTCAAATTAAATGGTACAGCAAAGGCTAGGAAATATCAAACGGCTACTGTATTGTTCTCCGACTTTGTCAATTTTAGCTCTATCTCCAAATCGCTTACTCCGGAACAACTGGTTTCTCTGCTTGATTTTTATTTCAAATTATTTGACGATGTGATAGAAAAGCATGGGTTAGAGAAAATTAAGACCATTGGTGATGCCTATATGTGTGTGGGAGGTTTACCTGAAAAAACGAATAGTCATGCCCAAGATGTTATAAGTGCCGCATTGGAGATACAAACGATACTTGATCAGCAAAAACTAGAACATGAAAAAAAAGGTCAGCCCTACTTCGAAGCTCGAATTGGTATTCATACAGGCCCTTTAGTAGCTGGAGTTGTCGGGTCTAAAAAGTTTGCATTTGACATTTGGGGAGATACAGTAAATATTGCCTCTAGATTAGAGTCTGGTGGAGAGCCTGGTAAAGTGAATATTTCAGGAGTAACGCATGAGTTAATCCAAAACCAATTTAGTTGTACCTCTAGAGGGAAAATTCCCATAAAAAACAGAGGGGAGATTGAAATGTTTTTTGTGGAACACTCTGAACTTGTTTAAAGGCCTCAGGGTAATTTCAATGCTCAACCTTAAATCAATGGGTTAAACGTTTGATCATCACTTTAAGTACTACTGCCTGACCCAGAATTGATATTGAGGTTCCTAGAGCGGCTCCATAAATACCTAATTCCGGAATTAGAATGTAATTAGCAGTGAGGTTAATTATAAAAATAATAAATAAGAATAATGATTGATTCAACGGTTTACCAAGCTGATTGAAAATCATCTGAAAAGGCAAATAACCAGCAGCCAGAACCATTCCGCCAATTAGAATACTATATACTATGATGTACGGCTCAAGATGATCTCTATAACCTACAACATATAACGCAACGGGAAAAATGAGCATAGTAATTAACCCTATGCCCCCAATAACCTTGTAAAAAACCTTAACATTCTGTCGAATCACACGATTAAGCAGATCATAACTTTTGGTATGTTTTGCTCGTGTTATTATAGGATTGATGTTATTCCTGAACAGCACGGGCACTTGCATAACCCCTTCTGCGATAGACAAAGCAAAGGCGTATATACCTACCCAAAAGTCAGTCATAAAATAACCAAGCATCAATACATCTACTCTTGTATTTATATCCAACAACACATTCCCAGGCATCGCCTTAATGCCATATCTAGTCATACTGAACAGCCACAAGCGAATGCCCTTGAAAGAAAGGCTAAAGAACCGTAATGCGTACGGCAACAGACTGATGAACAATAAAACTTCAGCAATAGCTAATAAAGATGGAATGTATTTGGTGTCAACATCAAATAGTATAAAAACAGTTATAGTTAACAGCATAAACACCACACGCATGAATTGATAAATCGCCAAGGACTTCATTCGTCTACAACCATTTAAGTAGGAAAGCAAGATTTTGTTTAAGGAGAAAAAAAGCAAACCCCATATCACATATTTAAATGAATTTTTAACTCCCTTGCTATCCATTAATTCACCTGGAACCTCATCAAATTTCATTGCGAATAAGCACACTATAATGGATGAAACTCCAGCCAGTATCAAGGCGCTTGTCATAATTTTATTTACGATTGATGATTTATCAAGAAATCTGGGCACATATACTTGAACAGCCAGATGAATGCCAAATACTGCAAGTTGAGACAAGATGATATAGACAGCATATACCTCATTGAAGACACCCACTACATCATGTCCATAAAATGCCAATAACAGGATATTAATAATGATAAACACCCCTCCTGCAAATCCAAAACTTATCAGATTCCAAATTAAATCAGAACTAAACTTATTTGACTGTAGCTTCTGTATCATTTATTCCATATAACTGATAACCTTTTGTATCCTCGTACTGCAAAACGCAATATTCTGATAGGAATTTCTCAAAATCAGAACTCATCATATTGTATTTCTTATATGTCATTACATATGCACACGCCAGGTCCTGTACAATAAATTCATATGTTTCTTCAATTGTTCTATCCAAAAAAACCGTTTCAATACCATTAGCCCCATAATAATGGTCGTCTTCACACCAATAATACATCGCTTTTGCATCAGAATAATAATACAGTCCTGGAAGATTGTTGCATAAAACATTTGATGTGCCGAAATCCACGTTAGCTACATAACCATAAATATCAGCAGAAGGTTCAGATAGACTTACATCTTTATTTAAACGTTTATGTGGGACATGTGATACGTAACTTCCATCGAGAAATGCACCAATTTGTTCTAAAGTAGTTGGACTGGATGCCGTTATATTATCCCGAATTGGTTCGTCCTTTTTTTCAGCATGGACATTAGTAGACTCTACCCTTTCACGTAGAGCCTCTAGCTTTGGCAAAATCATATAATTATAGAAGTTAAAAACCACCAAAACTCCAATAATCGTAAAAGCAGCTGGGCGTATCCATTTAACTTCCGTTTTACCGCTCAACTGCCAGGTACTGAAACACACATAAGCTACCGTAATCGGTAATAGAGTTTGCATATAACGAAAATTAAAATAGCCTTTAACAACTATCAAACCTAAACATAGGCCGTACAATAATAGTGACACTTGCAACCATTTTTCAAGCTTCTTCCAGTGAATCAGGTGATGAAATAGAAACGGTAATGCCAGAAAATTAATGGCTCCTAAAAATTCAAACCTGAAAAACACACCCAAGTGTCCTCCAAATAACTTCTTCAATGGGCTATCTATTCCCCGATTGCTCAGATTTATATCTGTCCCAACCAACGTTTCGTCTACAATCGATTGTAACAGAACGTAACCTATTAGGGTGAAGCAGGCCCAAGTCACAAATACCAATATACTTCTATTCGAATGTGTCATTAGTAGAATTTTATATTCTTAAAAATCCAACCCGTTCCAAACCCAATGTCAAAAAGGTAATGTATGCCTCCAAACAGTAACATAATCACTACAACTATGGCTACTGCTTTAAATCGTTTGATCCACTCTAACCAATCCGTCATAAGAACAAGCACTATGCAGCTAAACACAAACATAAATACGCCCAAGGAATGTGTAAATGCCGATAAACCAGAAAAAATGCCTAATAGGATTAAATATGTCGGCTCCTTTTCTGATATATAGCGTACGGTGAATATAAACGCCAGACTAAAGAAGAAGATTCGATACGTATCCAGATGAAAGTTATAACTTAGCAAAAAGAAGCCATATGACATAGTCAAAGCAATAACTGCTCCAGCCGCCATTCTAGCATCCATTTTTCGGAGCCAAGTATACATTAACAAAATGAGCAATATGGCATAATATCCCGTTTGAAACTTAAAATAATGATCATAATAATTCGAACCGAATACGCCATCTGTGATCGATTCCCATAGACCTAATAAAGGATACGAAAAACCGTGCAGCCCTACATAGTAATATCCAGAACCGGAATCAAACCTATGGGCATCAAAGTGGATTTCTTTAGTCAGATAAAAAATATCCGACTGCACTAAATACTCGAGTATATCGTGCCCGAATACTGGTTTGAGTGCGGTTGTGTATAATGTAATTGCTAAGTATAGAAACACCAATGCTGACAAACTTCTCTTCGCAAGCACATCATTTTTAAGTAATACAGTGTCTTTAATGGTATTCTTCGAAAACCGCATGTTCCAGCTACTCAACAGCTTTAGACACTGTTGAGTCCAATCCTTAAACTCCGATTTCAGAATTGACCTGTTTCTAATAAGAATACCCAGAAACAGAATAATAATTAAGGTGAAATACACAACGTCAGACTGTGCCGGTATCACAATTAGTAAGTAATACAATAATAGGCTGGTTACAGCTGGCCCAAGGCCTAAACTATATACTATTCTTTCAGACTTACCAATAGTTGGGAACCATTTCCTAAGACATGCACTCAATGCAAATCCAAAGACAAGGTTGGTCAGTATAAACTTAAGTAAGAACAAGACCATACCTTACGGGTAAAGTTTAGGAATCCTATTAATTATTGCTATTGCTTTTTCAAAATCAATACCTATCGTATCCAAGTACCACTTAAGTGATTCATATCTTGGGCGATTCTCCTGTTTTACCAGCTTCAATCCTTCTTCACGTGTGATGTACCCTTCTCGAATTTGGTTACTTCTAAACGTATCAAACTCAGAGAATCCCGCTACGTTAAAATAGATGTAATTATAAAATGCAGCAGTTCCATCGCCAATCCGCCATGAAGTAGTCGTATCTGGAGATAACTCCCAATTGTATGTATTGAATAGTACATTCTCTACATCCTGCTCATTCCATAGCAGATAATCAAACACATTTACATTGCTCTTTTTCAGAAAATAATACGTAAAAAAGGCATGCATTGTATCCGCCATTGATACGTTCAAATATGATGGATTTAATCCATATTCTTTCCCATAATACCACAACATTTTGGCTTTATCCTTTGAAGACAATGAGAAGGTATGATCTGTACCAAAATTGGGTTTGATACCGCAGAATCCTGATTTGAAGTTAGTTGTTTCTAACATATTCTCCCCCATCAATACTAAAGGCGTATTATACCGTTTCTGCAACATATTTGCATAATAAAAGTACTGTTTATCGCCAGCCATAAATAATGGAATAGTGCCTAAACGTGGGCGTTTTAGCCAAGCATTTACGTTTTTCTGGATATTGCGCCTTTTCTTGGTAATATCAGCAGAAATGACAATATGTTCAACTCCTAAAGCACCACACATTCTAGCCTGATTTCGTCGTGCTAAATCTGTTACCATGCCCCAATCGTATGTGTAGGCGATTGGATTCATACCATACTCCTCCACACAAGTGTGTAATACATAGCAACTATCTCGCCCTCCACTTAGTGTTACGATACAATCAGGCTCACCATTAGGCTTTCTATGTTGAGATAGAACCTTTTCAAATTCATCTCCACCTGAAAATTTCAGACTTTCATAACTGTGGCAGTATGAGCACACGCCATCATGATCGTAGCTAATAAACGGAAAGGTTTTTGGTAGCAAACATTTTGTGCACCGTTTTAGATGATCTATTCGTTCCTGATCATGCTGTAGTATGGATTGGTAATGTGAATCACTCTTACTGTTAATCACATTAAAGGGCACTATGCGATTTGCAGATCGATTATCCAATGACTTTTTTTCTTGTTTAAGATTAATCGTTACTGATTGATCTTCTTTATAAGAAAATACGTTGAAGTCAAACGCATTGGAATCAAATTTCAGTGCACTTCCTGCGCGAAGCCATTTTATGTCGGCTACCTGAAATAAATTGCCCATCTCAGACTTGTTGAGCAAGTCCATCATTATGAGCTTTTCAGAAGAGAATATAAATAACCCACTTTCTTTGTTGAAGGTATAATAGAGTGAGCCACAATTGGTAGATAATATCAAGTCATCACTATCCAATCGCAACACTGCCATTGATGCAGTTCCTTCCATTTTATCATACATGTCAGAAAGGGCAGTTCCTAGTGATTTATTCTCACTGATGGACTGATCCAACATACCAATTAATAACTCTGTGTCTACCTCAAATTGCCGATCTAAATCGGCATGTTCGGTCCAAAGTTGTTCAATATTGCACACGATACCATTATGCACACCTACCGATACCCCCTTATTAATGGGCTGATTGTTTGAGTTATCGTCTTGAGATCCATTGGTCACTAATCGAGTATGTGCGATGAGACTAACCGGATGCACACAGCCCTGATCATTAAATGCATCACTTGAATGCGCTCTGATCAATGAATCATATGCAGGATCCTTTATCAATCTGGAGGCAGGTACCGATTTTTTTAACAGGCCTATTTGGTCAGAATTTACAGAATTAACCACCACGCCTGAGGATTCTTTCCCTCTTATTTCAGATAATTGAAATAGCTCTTTGACTATACCATCAAACTGTTTGAATGAAATTCCAGATCCAGCTTTTGTAACCACACCAAATATTCCGCACATATAAATCCAATTAGATTGATGCACGAAAATAACTATTATGCCTACATCAATCGAATTTAGATCTAGCGATATAACCTTTCGTTATCCTGAATATCCATCCACATGGCAAATATGAAAGACTGAAAACTAGATGTGGCTAAAAATATAAATGCCAAAAGCGGTTCATAGTTCACTGTGGTTCCATCTATAAAGGCTTCAACTATCTTCCACATATAGGGTAAACTAATTAAACCCAAAACGAATGATGCCATATAGAACAAAAACAATGGGTGAAAATCCTTCACAAAGTACTTCACAAAAATCCGCTTAAAGAAGTTTTTTATCAGTAGCCATGATACCTTAGGAATTACTTTAAAAATCTTCATTTTTGATTGCTCACCAACCTTGTAAACAGGTTTGATCATCACCTCCTTCAACGAACATTTGGCAATATTGAGTTTAACCAAAGTATCATTTGGCATACCATAACTTCGGTAAATCTCATGAATCTTTATAAGCTTTAATGCGCGCAGCGAAATAGCAGTATAACCAGTTTGAGTATCTGACACACGCCAGTAACCAGATGCCAGCTTGGTTAGAATGGATAATATTGAATTACCAAAGAAACGCACTTTAGGAATGACGAATTTAGCACTAGGATGAATCAATCGGTTCCCTTTTACATAATCAACATCATTAATAATCCCTGGAAGACAGATCCCCTCTAATTCAGATGGATCCATTTGACCATCACCAGCCATTACAGCCGTGCAGTCTATTTCGTAATCTTTGCACCACTTATACCCTCGTGCAATAGCAGCACCCACACCTCCGTTCTCGATATGATCTATTAGGATGATACGTTCGTTCTCCTCATCCTGATTATATACTTCTGACTTAACATAGTATTCTATTTCCTTTTCGTTCATCTCCTGTACCACCATATCCGCTTCATTGTAAATGTTTCGAATTGGTTTATTTGGATACTTTTTAAGTTGGACACCAGATTTTCCATCTTTATTTATGTAATCACGAACAATTTCAGAAGTCTTGTCTTTAGATTTGTCATTGACAATGATGATACGGTCCACAAAATCTGGCATAGATTCTATAACCATACCAATTTGAGTCTCTTCATTGTAGGCTGGAACAACCACTGCAATTGTCTTACTGTTGAGCATAACTTCTGATTTTCTAATTATTTGAAGCCTGCAAATTAAAGTAAAAACGAACTCGTCTTCTTGTCTTAGTAGTTGCAACTGATCAATTCAATCACAATGTCAGTGATCTTGACTTTTATTTCAAATTGCTTAAAGATATTACAGAAAAATATGGACGTGAAAAAACCAGTAGAATTGGCAATGTGTTTTGTAGAAAACTATTCTAAACGTGAAATGTAAATTATATAACTGGAATTGAAATTATAATAAACTTAATCCGTTTTAAGAATACTAATTTGCTCCATTATGACTAGTTTAAAAGTAAATCTCTTGTTCTTTTTCAGTTTCATCTCTCTTTTGATACGGGCACAAGAACACCCAACCACGTTAAAAGTCGAAAAACCCAACGAGGTATTCATAGAAATGACTCATATGAATACAGTGTCTTATCTAGGTGTTTCCAATAATCTCACTATTCATTCAAATAAGTATTCTTCATCACAACTTTTGGTTGAAACTAATAATGGGGAAATTGTATCTATTGGTGGGTTTAATTATAGGCATATCCCAGATAGTGTGCCTACGGCAACCATTACCGTTAGTTTAAGAGTTTCAGATTCGAAAACAAAGATTCTGAGCAAGAAAATGCTGCGAATCAAACGTATTCCTAACCCTACTGCTTCTATAGGAGGGAAAACGAGCTGGGATTCAAAAATAGATGCTTCAGAGCTAAAAAACTCTCAAGGTATCAGATCTATAATGACTGGTTTCGATTTCGATCTAAGTCTTCAGGTTTCCTCATTCAAACTCGCTATAATAACTATCAAAAATGAATACATTGATTTAGGTGGAAGTGACGACAATAGATTTACTGGTGCCATGAAAAACCAGCTAAAACGTGACGATCTCAAGCAAGTGATAATCTCCGAAATTAATGCTACCATGCCAGATGGCCAACGTAACTTAAGCCCTATGGTACTCGATGTTATTTATAAGTAACATATAGTATCTTCATTATAACTAGCACAAAAGCGTCCCATTGAATTCACCATATTTCGGTACCTTTATGGCAGTTCGTAATCAAGTAAATTTAAACTCTGATGAACATCCCAGACATCGACCTACCGCGGGTATTAGTTATAGGTTGTGGTTTTGCAGGATTGAAATTCTGCAAAAAAATAGACAGCTCTAAGTATCAAATTGTCCTTCTAGATAGAAATAATTTTCACACATTTCAGCCTCTGTTATATCAAGTTGCCACTAGTGGCTTAGAAGCCGATTCCATCGTCTATCCTATCCGTAAGATTTTTAAAGGAAAGCCCAATTTCTATTTCAGAATGACCGAAACAGAAAGCATCGATACAGACAAAAAGAGGGTGCATACTTCTCTAGGTGAACTGCAATATGACCACTTGGTCATCGCTACAGGCGCCACTTCAAATTTCTTCGGATTGAAGAATATTGAAAGGCTTGCCATGCCGATGAAAAGTATTGTAGAAGCCTTAAATCTGAGGAGTCTCATTATTCAAAATTTTGAAGAAGCACTCAACACACAAGACTTGGAGGAGAGAGAGCGGCTAATGAACTTTGTAATTGTTGGAGCTGGCCCCACTGGTATAGAACTGGCAGGAGCGCTAGCTGAATTAAAATCTCATATCCTTCCAAAGGACTATCCCGACCTAGACATCCGTAAGATGCAGATTCACATCGTTGAAGCAGCCAACCGAGTACTGTCTAGTATGAGTGAATTTGCTTCTGAGAAAAGCGAGAAATATTTAAAGAAAAAGGGCATTCACGTATGGACAGATACCATGGTGAAAGATTTCGATGGACAACTTGTAGAAACAAATAAAAAACCTATTCCTGCAAAAACAGTCATTTGGGCTGCTGGAATTAAAGGGGATTCTCCCCTATCTCCTCAAATCAAGCGAACAAAAGCAGAACGTATTATCGTAGATGAATTCAACAAAATAAAGGATTTAGAAAATGTTTATGCTTTAGGAGATATAGCCCAAATAGAATCTGAGAAATATCCACGAGGACACGGTATGTTGGCATCAGTGGCCGAACAACAAGGAAAACAACTTGGGAAAAATTTCAACAGACTCACGTACGGTAAAAAGATGGTCCCATTCTCATACAAGGACAAAGGAACGATGGCTACCATAGGAAGGAACAAAGCCGTGGTAGACTTACCTAAGTTTAGTTTTGGAGGAATGCTTGGATGGTTTACATGGATGTTTGTCCACCTTATGCTTCTGGTAGACTTCAGAAATAGACTGGTCGTATTTACAAATTGGGTCTGGAGCTACATTAATTATGACAGAGGAACTAGATTAATTATTCGAAAATTTTCAAACGAAAAAAAGCCAAATCTCGAAAAGGAAATCAGTAAAGAACCCATTTTAAAATAAAAAAGAGAAGCCATCGGCTTCTCTTTCATACATTAATTACTTATGACTATTTACTTGGGAAGTGTAAAGCTAATTGGCAGCACCATTGAAACACTTACTTTTTTACCTTCACTTTGTCCAGGAGTCCATTGAGGCATTTCTTTCACAACTCTCAATGCCTCAGCATCCAATTCACTACTCACCCCTTTCAATACTTTAGCATCCTTCACTCCGCCTTTTTCTGTCACTGTAAATTCCACCATCACTTTTCCTTCAACTCCTTTAGATTTAGCGATTTTAGGATATTTCACCTCTTTAATCATATAATCTATCAGTTTGGAATTAGAACATTTTTGTCTAATCTCTTCTGTTCCTCCCTCATCACACCCTTTAAAAATCGGCATTTGCTCTCAGGGCAAAAGCATTTAAACCATTAACTTTATTTTGTTCTTAATTTTTTAATTTTCAATCAGTAGTATTTTTGAAAAGCGTTTTTTTCATTCGAAAAAGATGGATAGAAAAACCACGTTTTCTAATACAAATTCACTTTCCTGTTTTTTCTCTGCTCTAAAAGACCCAAGGCGAATAGATGCGGGAAATTACCACCATTCTTTGAGCGACATATTGCTATTGGTTATAACAGGGATAATGTGTGGCTGTGATAAATGGGAGACCATACACATTTTTGGTAAAAGTCAATATTACTGGCTTAAGCAGTATGGAAACTTTGATGCTGGTATTCCATCGATAGATACTATGCGAAGAGTCTTTTCAGCTCTTGATTCTGAGAATTTCAATGATTGTTTTATCTCTTGGATTAATCATTTGTGTGTGAAAACAAAAGGAGAAGTTATAGCTCTTGATGGTAAAACAGTGAGGGGCGGTAAGTTTGACGGAATAACAACCCCTCATATTGTTTCTGCCTTTGCATCAGAGAATCAACTGTGTCTGGGTCAATTGAAAGTGAATGAAAAAAGCAATGAAATTACTGCAATACCTGCATTATTAGAATTGTTAGATATAAAGGGTAATACAATTACCATTGATGCAATGGGGTGTCAAACAAAGATTGTAAGTCAAATTGTGAAAAGTGAAGCCAATTATATTATTGCAGTTAAAGGAAATCAACCTGCTTTGGCTAGTAATATTCAAGATACAGTTGTATTGACAAATCCTGATAGTGTTGATGTTGAAGATGATTTCGGACACGGAAGAATAGAAAAAAGAACTTGTGAAGTTTTTACTAACTTGAAACACATAGAAAACCCTAATAAATGGGAAAATTTAATTTCGGTAGTGAAGATAACATCAGAAGTTACTCAAAAAGCAACCGGAATAATGACAACAGATGAACGGTTTTTCATTAGTGATTTGTCATCTGCAAGAGCAATTAACAATGGGGTTCGAAAACATTGGTCAGTTGAAAATAATTTACATTGGAGCCTCGATGTGACATTTCAAGAAGACTTTTCTAAAAAAAGAATAGGGTATCAAGTGGAAAACTTTAATATCCTATTAAAAATTGTATTAACAGTTTTAAAAAAAGAAAGCTCAGCTAAAATTAGCTTGAAAAACAAGAGAATGAAAGCGGCTTTTGACACAGACTATAGAAATTTATTAATGAGTACAGCTGTTTTTTAAATGCTTTTGCCCTGCATTTGCTCTACCTTCTTATGTGCTTTTACATCATTAACGTCTAAGCTTGTATTGACAGATGTCCAACTAATAGTCATAATAGCTATCAGCGCCAAAGTCAATGACATGACAACACCAGCACCTTGGATTTTGCTTTTTTTCTTGTTCATCATTTTTATTCTGTTTTTAATGTTTACACTTTGAAATTCACTGGCCAGAGGTAATTTGTTTAGTCCAAATGCATGGGCCACTAGTGTTTCTGAATAGTTAGTGGTTTGTCTGTTGGTTTCACTATCAGCTATGTATTCATGAATCTGTTTTAAGGAGAATTGAGCCATTGATAAAACTGGATTGAACCAAAAGATGATCCTAAGAAGTTCATACCAAATAAGATCCAGAGAATGCAATTGATCGGCATGAACTTGCTCGTGAATTCTCACTTTACTTTTCACCTCATCGCTTAGACTTCCGGCAATGCTTACTCGTTTTAAAAATGTAAATGTCCGATTGGTATCGGTGGAAGTCATTTGACGGACTATTTGCCTTAAATGATACAAACTTAAAAATGCTTTCACCAACATTCCTACTATCCAAACTCCTATAAGTAACTCGAAAAGACTACAAGACCCCGTCTTGATTGTAGCGGATGTATGTATTAAATCTACCAAAGGAAGTTCGACTTCAAAAACTCCAGAGCTCCCACCCCTAAAAGAAATAAGTGGTGCAATAAATGCCAATACAGGAGCTATAAGCAGATAAAACCGGCTCCATTGATGATAAATACTTCTGCTCATAAATACCTTATACAGTAGAAACATAAACACGATTAACACATTGGCTTTTATCAGATATATAGTTAATTCCAAATTCATTTCTTTTTTTCTTTGAGAAGCTTCATGATCTCATCCAATTCACTCAAATCAATAGATTGCTTTTCTACAAAAGCACTTATCAACCTCTTAGCTGACCCCTCAAAATGGTGCTTCAACATTTTATTCAGTTCTGCAGAAGAATAATCCTCCTGTCTAATTTTAGGGAAGTACTGATGGGTTCTCCCAAAAGTCTCATGGTCAATGAATCCCTTTTGTTCCAATACTCTAACAACGGTAGAAACAGTGTTGTATGCTGGTTTGGGATCTGGAAGCTCCTTTAGTATCTCCTTTACAAATGCTTTTTCCGACATTCCCCACCCTAAATTAAAAAGTAGTATTTCTTATAATTTTCGCCTAACAAATCTAGTATTTTACGATGAACATCTTTGATATTTAAGACTACCTCTTCATCCAAGTCGTAGAGTACATGTATCCCTTTAAATAATTGAAAAATCCATCTTGTCGTGGGGTTTTGCTTAGGTTTCCCTATTTGATTCTTTATGGTTTGATTTTCCTTTTTTAGAGCGGCTCTAATTTTGTATTCTAACGAATCGTAAATTGTTAAGCACAATGTCATTACAAAAACTAAAGCTTCCAACCTTTCTGGTTTTTTAACAAAGAAATTTGAAGCTACAAATTGTGGGTCTTTTATAAATCTAAACCCTCTTTCTACACGGGATTGCTCTTTGTAACCCTTTATTACTTCTTGGTTTGAAAGTAGTTTATGATTGATTTGATTGGTTGCAATAATGTATTTCCCTTTTGTATCTGATTGCTTTTCAAAACGTTCAACCGAGCATAAAACGGTTCCCGTTATAATGAATTTATCCGTTTTCTGAGTCTTTGTTTTTTTTGATGAAACTATACTTGTGTCCACTAAAAGGGTGTGTTTTAGTTTGTTCTCAAGCTTATTAAGTGCCTTTTTTGCATCTTGTTCACACTTAAAAATTTCTTTGCACAGCTTTTTAAAGTCCTTTGATTCTTGTTCACTTGATTTAGCGTAATTCTTGGTTAGGGTTTTAATTTCTCTAGCAAATGCTTCTTCTGAATATACTAGTAGCCATCTTTGGTCCACTCCTGCGTAGGAAGTGTTTAGTTCTGAATATTTTACGCCTTTCTGGTATTCAACCCACTGCTTGTTGGATGAGATAAATTCTTTTGCTGTTTTGATGCTTTCAGGAACTCGACTTATCCAATGTGTTAAATTGCTAAATTCAGCTATTCCTTCTTGAGTATAACCTGCACTATCCATTACTATAAAGCTTGAAGGTGCTCTATTTTGTAGTTCACCTATATGCTGCTTTATCGTGTCCCGAAATACCGTTTTATCACTACTATTTCCATTTAACACCTCCATATGCAAGGGGATTCCTGCTTGATTCTCTGTTATCAAATTTAGAACTACTTGATTTAAGTCTGGGCGATGATCACGACTGTATCCTTTGGTGATAAAAACTGTTGACGAATCTCGGTCAGGTTTATCATTAGAGTTATAGACTCCATCGACATGAAAATCAGTGCTATCCATGTGTATTCTCGTCGGTGATAAATTTAAGCCACTAACAACTTTGAGTGATATTTGTGAAAATAATTTTGTTGTCCCGTATGCTTGTACTGCATCAAGTGCTCTGCCTAAAACAGTATCATTAAGGTGAGATGCTTCAATTCCTTTTCCTAACAATAATGAGGTTGGTTTTTTTTCGAAAAAATCACTCACTAGATAGAGGGTACGTTCTGTAAAGCCAAGACCATTTAAAACTAGTGATTTACAAATATCCCCGATACTTACATTCCGATATGTCTCGTCTTGCGGTACTGCTTTGTCTATTGTTGCACTAATTTCTAATTCGTCCCAAACACCACATATTAATCCCAAATGATCCAAAATTTTACTCTCCATATCTTTTTTACCGAAAAAAAGAAATTTAGAGTGTTACTCTCGGGGGATATATCTTATTTATCCACCTGAATTCGGTTAAAACAGCTTGTCTGTCAGTTTTGAAATCAGGGTGGGGAATGTCGGATTTTTCTTTTTTCCAGAGAATGAGCATTACCTGCTCCTCTGCTTTTGTCAATCGAACCATGAAACAAACATAACTATATTTATAGTTATAAAACTATCTATTTAGTTTAAATGTTTCATAAAAACTCAACAAGAGTGTTTAATTATTTGAAAATGAAATGATTAATTAAAAAACGGGTGCTCAATCTTTAATTACTACCCTAGAAACATAGTTTTCTAAACCCGATTGATAGCTTAACATGTAGATTCCCTTCGAGAAGGAACGAAAGTCTATTTGAACACTTTTATTCGTTACCCATGTCATTTCCACTTCTATCTTTTGTCCTATAGAATTAAAAACAAACAAGTTTCCCGGAGAAGGGACTCCTTTGACACTTGATAAATCCAATTGAATTATTCCTGAAGTAGGGTTCGGATAAATATTCAAACTACTTCTTGCTTCTTGCTCTGTTATTCCATCAAAAAACTGTCCGGTGTAGAAGGATATTCCACCTCTGATGTTCCCTATGAACAAATCATGATAGCCATCATTATTTATGTCATAAGCACATGGAGCGGAGAATTCCCCTGCTATGTCAGAAAACAAGGATTGATCAATTCGAGTATAAGTTCCTAACAGATTGTTTGAAATACCGCTGTAACGTTGTAGATGACCATTTTTACTTCCCACCACGAGATTCCAGCTATCAGCGGCATCTTTGTAAAAAAAAGGAATCGAATTAGCTTCGAATTCATCATCATCAATTACTACACCTCCCAAATTCTCGGACTCTAATGAAAACTCAGGATCTGTTTCACTTCCAATATTCCGATAGTAGTTTAAATTCCCAGCCAATTCCCCGATTACCAAATCCAACAATCCATCTTCATCTAAATCAATCAATTGGAGTTTTGCATTCTGACCAATATCGAGATCATCGCCGTTATACTGCAAAAACACTGGATCCTCAGGATAGTCAAACACCCCTACTGCTCCTGACTGATTCTCCAAATAGTTCAGTTTACCGCTGGCTTCGCCAAATACAAAATCCAAATCTAAATCACCATCCATATCTCCAAACGCAGGATACATATCTCTATAATCTCTTAAAGAAAGTTCCAACCAGTCCTCATCTTCAAGTTCAAACTGAGGAGCGGATACAGAACCAGTATTCCTATATAATCGAAGATTTGAATGTGTTAAATCATTATTTAACACGGTGTATTTATTCCCAACGATTAAATCTTGTAGCCCATCACCATCATAATCTGCCAAAATTGGATAGCTGTTCGTCCCATGTTCAATCATTTCCTCCTGCAACCATGAATTGGTTTGTAATACATATTCTGGAGCATCGTTAGTTCCTTCATTGTAATACAGCCATGAACTTTCATCATCTTGAGCTCCAAAAGCATGAAAAGAGCTACTGGCTAGGTCTAGTACTTCATCATTATTAAAATCCTCATTATAAATGCCGGGGAACTGATAAAAAGCAATACCCGGTGTAGCCGATATATTTGCTGGAAAATTCCCCTCATTCACAATCATGCTGTCAAGCCCCTGACTACTTTCTCCATTAGTTAACATCATCATCCTTTCACTAGTACTATCTCCAATGAAAAGTTCATTCAGACCATCTCCATTTGTGTCAAAACTTGATAGTGTTCCTCCCAAATGCACTGACGAACCTTGGCTACGCACATTAACAACATTTTCTTGACAGTTTACTCCTATAGAAATCGCATCATTAGTTTGAGATTCAGATACAAACCCATAGCATGCGTTTGCCAACTCCATAATTAGTGTATCACATCGCCCTATGTCTGATGCATTATTGATATAATAATGTATTGTTCTAGCAGTAGGTGAAAACGACAAGATATCTATATCCCCATCATTATCCATATCTGTAATTGCAGGCAAATCATTAAACACATTATATATGGGAGCATCGTATGGATCCTCATAACCATAATGGCAAGATATAGGAGAATAAGTTAATTCGAAGTCAATTTGGTCTCCCGAAACTACCTGTTCGTAAACCGCTATTCCAGCAAATCTATGAGTAAAAATGTCCTTTAGGCCATCACAATTATAGTCTCGAAGAACCACCCAATGCCTCAATCCTTCAGGAAAAATCGATTCATAACTTGGATCATAAGAATAGTAATATTCATTCTGATCATCCAACGTGCTTATAAACGTAAGTACTTTCTCTCCTGCTCTATCAAATAAAAAGAGATCATCTACATCATCAAAATTCAGATCAATAGTGGAATATTGTACAAAGTTTAATCCTCCAGCCCAAGCATTTCTTAAGGCCTGAGCCTCCTCTATTACAGGAATGTCAAAGGCTCTAATAAAATCCTGATTGTAACCACTAAGTGGTACTATCAGGATTAAAAAGAGAGCTATGAATCTCATATGGATTATTCTATAACTAATACCTGATTGGTCACAAAATTATTTGCCTTAAGCGTTACAGTATATACTCCTTTAGAAAGACTACTTAAATTCAATTCTCTTCTTGAAGAAGAAACCTGATGATTCAGCACCAATTTACCTTGAGTGTTATAAACAGAAGCCATTCCATTTGAATTTCCATAGAAAAACACTCGATCCTTCGCTGGATTTGGATAGAACAAAGGTTTGTTTCTCTCAGATTGCTCTTCTACAGATACAACACCTAAAGTCATTCTAAAAACAGTAGAGCTCTCCATGTCTACTCCCCAGAGCATTCCATCTGGACCTACTTTTATTCCTTGAAGACTTGAAAAGCCTGTTTCTATTTGACCTTGCTCTTGTATAGGAGTAGATGAGACATCATAAATAGTTATTATTCCTGTCTCGTAATCACACACATACAAGTTATCCTCAATAATCTCTATACCTGAAGGCTTAGACAATCCAGTAATAATCTCTTCGCTAGTATACCCGCCACATACGGAATACTCTGCTAATGCCTCAGTAGGTTGAAAAGACGGTTGGCCACCTGTGGCAGCACCAGTATTAATATCTAGTCTGATCACGCGTTGATTTCCGTGATCCACTACATATAGCCATCTCTTATCTGCATCCAATATTAAATGACTTACTATATCATTGCTTGAATCCTTCTGCATAATATCTGAGGGGTATCTCCTAATAATACCATCTGAATGATCGTCATTTCCAGGTCCATGATCTTCAACAAAATCATACCTCACTATGTCATTGCTGTGCCCATCCAAAACCCAAAAAACATTTTCTCTTTCAGCTGCAATTCCCTGACATCTTGGTGATTCATGAAGCATGTCGATGTGACTTCCGTTTCCTCCCGATGGTTCTGCATATATCTCCATATTGCTGCTCCACAGACTTGGGCCAGTAAAAGCAGATCCATTTGGTTCAACAGCCTGATGGTTGGCATCAAAAGAACCTGGTGATGTGCCAAAGTTTCCATTGCCACTGAAGGCTATTCCTGTAGGATAGGACATAAAATGCCATGCATTACCGTCTCTTTTCCATTCCTCAGTTTGGTTCCCTTCTCCTGCATTAAAAATAGTAACAGTACTTCCACCCTGATCTCCTTGACTACCAAATGCTTCATTGTGCTTATTAATTACCCATAATTCATTTCTAGACAAGTCTGGATGAAAATCAAGATCAGTTGGATAATCTACTTGTTCATCTGAACCTGCGATTTCTTCCATATAATACGGACCATTAATATATTCATCTGTACGGTTTTCAATTGGCTCTATTATATTAAAAGTGGCAGAAGCAGTATTATCGTCCATGTACTCATCTTCTACTCCATTGGGATTTGAAATTTCAAAATCCACAGTGATCTCACCTGAATTAGATGTTAGATCCAGTGGAGTATCATGTATTACCTCCAATGTTTCTCCTGGCGTTATGGAAATACCCGTGATTTGAGAAACCACATTTCCTGCTCCATCAGCGTTGTATGCAAAGTCTAGCGATGTAATCGTTTGAAGTCCTTTGTTTTTAACTCTTGCTTTTATCGGAGTTATTCCAGCAATCACATAAGTATCAATAGCAATTGGATTTAAAAAAGCATCGTTATCATTTGGTTCTTGCACATCAAAAACATGTACATCCAAAGCTCCTGCTCCAGTAAAATCGTAAGCTGATATTCCAGCAATGGAAACATTAAACTTAGCACCACCATCTCCATAAGAATCAACAAAAATGATATCATACTCGCCTGGAAGTAAACAAAAAGGCCCTTCTGTATTCGTAGAGAAGTTTGCATAACCACCAGTATTAGATGTATTTCCATTGCAGCCTACGGCTGCATTTCCCCCTGAGAATATAGTACCATCACCACAACTGTTTCCATGAGGAACAAGTTCCCAGTAAAATTCATATGCATACTGATCAGTACTTTCTACCTCTATAATAACTTCTATTTCTCCTTCTTCACATTGGGAGAACCCAATCTGGGATACCACTGCAAAAAGTGATAGTATTAAAAAATTTTTCATTCGATTTTCTTTGATTTAAGTGTGTGAGACTGCATAATTAGACCATAATAGGGAGGATTAAAAATTCATTTATTTCATAAATGGGATTCCCAATCCATCTACAACAACAAACGCTCAAACATTATTCTTGAACAGCTAAATTTATCATAGACTCTCAATTATTAGTACAAACTGAAATCAAAAAACCACCAAGCACATCACATTTCATTAATAAAAATAGATTGTATTTATTTTAGGATTCTAATTCTTCTTCCAATCCCTTCCTTGATTTGGAGTGTACGGTGCTGAAAATGAGGATAATATACCCTCCAATGATTCTACTTCAACTATCTGACCTTTTAGCCTCGTTAACCATGGTTCGTATAACCTTTGAGCTGATTCAATCTGACTTCTTTGCGTATCGGTCGGTGCAGATGTTGTATACCATAATTGATAGATAACATACCCAACCATCGATTGAATTCCTTTATTGGTTTCGAAATCGTGTTTAGAGATTTCATAATCTCCATACATCTCATACTTTAATAGAGTTATTTCAGATTCAATTGCCTTTACGTTCTTCATTAAGTCTAGAGAAACGCCTGGTACTTGTTCAATAGCAGCTTTAATGTGACTCAATCTTTCCTCTGTTTCTCCAATTATCGTAGACGCCCCTGATACAGATCTTCTAAGCTCCTGTACCTCTTTCTGAAATGCCAACAGTTCACGCTTATTCTCTGCCGGTAGCGTTGTGTTGTTCAGTAGTTCAACTTCAAATCGTTTGGGTTCATGCAATTGAGTGAGTCCTCCATTGATTGATTGATATAGCTCCACTGTAAATGCTCCTGGAAGTGCTAATTGTCCATCATCTGAAGAACTATAACGACCAATCTCCTCAGCTTGAAGCGAAACTGGACTTGTGGAGGAATACCTGTAATTCCAAGTGATTCTATTGATCCCTTTCTTTGCATCTGTTTTTATTTTCTTTACCTCGTTTCCATCAACATCCTTTATGATAAAAAGTAAATATGGTTTTTCCTCTTCTGCCTCAGCTCTAATTTCATCAAAAGAAGGATAATACACATCCCCATTTTCTTTCTTTATCTCTTTTTCTGACTTATTTCTTTTCTCTTTTAAAGTCTCTGGTTTTTCTTTAATGTAGTAGGTGAAAACTGCCCCATATTCAGGGTTTGGAGCATTATAAAATGATTCCCCTTGTGATCCTTTACCAGATAAACCAATGGGGTTTGACTCTATATACATCAATGCTTTCTTAACCTCAAAAATATGCGCTTCTTTTTCTAATAACTCTGGGGTTAACTCTCTTAATGGAGCGTAATCATCCACGATAAAAAATCCTCTTCCAAAAGAAGCACAAACCACGTCGTTTTCTCGACGTTGTATTGCTATATCTCTAATAGCTACAGTAGGTATTCCATTGGTAAATTGAGTCCACTCCTCTCCTCCATTAACTGTAAAGAATAACCCAAATTCGGTTCCTGCAAACAATAAATTTGGATTTACATGATCTTCTGCGATCGTGTATACAGAACCTCTCTCTGGCAGGTTTCCAACAATAGAATTCCATGTTTTTCCTTTATCATTGCTGCGCAAAACATACGGTTTAAAATCACCATTCTTGTGATTATTAAACACGGCATAAACTCTGTTTTTTTCATGCATTGAGGCCAGAACTTGATTCACGTAGGTTCTATCTGGAACTCCAGTAAAAGAACTCATTTTTGTCCAAGAAGCAGCACCATCCGTTATACCTTCCGCCACTTGAACAAGTCCATCATCTGTGCCAGCGTACATCAGTTCTGAACTAATAGGAGACTCATCAAAAGCAACTATATTTCCATAGATACTCGTTGATTTGTTCTTCATAACCGCGTCTATTCCCCAAACTCTTCCCATTACTTTGAGCTTGTTTCTATCTTCATTTCTAGAGAGGTCTTCACTAATCACTTCCCATGTATCGCCTCTATTATCAGATTTGAACACTTTATTCGCACAGAAATACAGTCGTTGAGGATTATGTGGACTAATCAATAATGGTGCATCCCAGTTCCATCTGTAAGCAGCCTCTCCTTCTCTTGGTTGTGGCTGAATTCCGATTCTTTGTCCACTCTTTTTATCGAACCTAACCAACCAACCATACTGAGACTGACCATAAACAATATTTTCATCTGTTGGATCAACTTGTGGCTCAAAGCCATCTCCTCCATTTGTAATGATCCAATCCTGATTAAGAATTCCGGCATTATTTATGGTTCTAGATGGGCCGCCTTGAGTGTTGTTATCTTGAGTTCCACCATATACATTGTAAAATGGTTCTGCCTGATCTATGGCTACTCTGTAGAATTGTGTCACAGGTAAATTAGGTTTGAACTGCCAATCTCCAGCGTGATTCCAAGTCTCATAGATTCCTCCATCGCACCCCACTAGCCAGTGATCTGTGTTTTGAGGATCAATCCATATACAATGATTGTCTACATGCTTTGATTTCTCTCCCGTTTTTTTAAATGTCTTTCCTCCATCTTCAGTATGATGAAGCCATGTATCCATAGAAAACACTTTGTCTTCATCGTATGGGTCACAGATAATCTCCTGATAATAGTTTCCACTCGTCTGATGTCCACTCATTTTAGTAAAACTTGCTCCTCTATTAATAGAACGATAAAACCCACCATTTTCAGTCGCTTTCACTATAGCATATACAATATCAGAATTTGCTGGTGATACGGCTAACCCAATTCTTCCTTTGTCTCCAGCAGGAATTCCATTCTCTAATTTCTTCCAATCCTTTCCTCCATTTTCAGTTTTATAAATTGCCGTTTCCGGACCACCATCAATATACGTCCAGACATGTCTTCTTCGTTGATGAGAAGCGGCGTAGATCACCTCCGGATTTCTTGGATCAAACACGACATCCGAAACTCCAGTATCTTTTGAAATTTCAAGAATCAGTTCCCAATTCTCACCACCGTCTACAGTCTTGTAGACCCCTCTTTCTCCTCCATCAGACCACAAAGGTCCATAGGCTGCTATGTATAACGTGTTTTGATCAGTTGGATGGATTAAGATTTTGCCAATATGCTCACTTTCCTTAAGTCCCATATGCTTAAAAGAAGCTCCTCCATCTTCTGATTTATAAACTCCATCCCCATAAGCTACGCTTCGTTGATTGTTATTTTCTCCTGTACCCACCCAAACAACATGCTCATTAGAAGGTGCTATGCTTATACAACCAATAGAATATGATCCTTGAGAATCAAAAATTGGCTCATAGGTGGTACCAGCGTTGCTAGTCTTCCACACACCACCAGAAGCCACAGCTACATAATACTCAAACGAATTATTTGGATTGACAGCTAAATCTGCAATTCTTCCAGAAGTCAATGCTGGTCCAATTCCTCTTACACCAATTCCAGAAACCAAGCTCGAACTATAAGTTGGTTCCTTGTCTTCAGTTTTTGACTTGTTTTTTTTCTGAGCAGAAAGATGATTTGAAAATATAAATAGCGTAGATACGAGAATTAAGGTTAGACGGTTCATACTGTTTTTCGGTTTGAAACAAATATACTAGGTACACTATTACGCTGCATGACCTTACAAGCTATAGAGACAGATAATTCTCATTGTTTCAACAATAGATAGATTTTGTTATCTCTTGAAAATCAGAAGAAAGAAAGCACTTTGATGACCCTAGAATTCATTATTGGACGGCCATAAACAAATTATCATATCTTAACAATTCACTCTCATAAATCGCATACGTAATCTCTTTCTATGTTCAGGTGAAAAGGCCAAAAATCCTAGTTTAGTCGTTTTAACAGAGAAATTGGTTTTTATTGAGAAGTCAAGATATTCTCTAACAATGAACTGCAACGAATTTTACATTTCAATAAGCTAATAGTTACGTTATAGTCACTCTCCCTATGGTTATTCTACGATCTTTGTGGAAGATTCTAAGAGCATTTATTTATTGGTAACCGTATTTGGTTAAAGCAGTCCCTATCTGCTTGCTGTTCTAAAAATCTGTACTCACTAATTTAATTAAGAGACAGAAATTTTGATGAAAAAAGCAACTCATGAGAGGAGTGGAAAAGATTTCATTCGTCTCAAAAATAGCCCTTTAGCACAAAAAATTAGCAACTATGATGTTGCTGAAGTTTTGAGAAACACTGGCTACTATCCCTACTTCAGGACGATCACTTCTGATCAAGATACTGTAGTAAAGATTAACGAAAAAGAGGTCTTGATGTTTGGGAGTAACAGTTATCTAGGCCTTACCAATCATCCTAAGGTAAAGGAAGCTTCTAAAAATGCCATCGACAAATATGGTTCAGGATGCGCGGGCTCGCGATTTCTTAACGGTTCATTAGATCTTCACCTTGAATTAGAAAATAATCTAGCGAATTTTGTAGGAAAAGAAGGTGCTTTAGTTTTTAGTACTGGGTATCAGGTAAACCTCGGAGTTATCTCAGCTATACCTAGAAGAAATGATTACATAATACTGGATGAATTAAATCATGCATGCATTATTGACGGTGCAAGACTGTCGTTTGCCAAAACCCTCAAATATGCACATAATGATATCAATTCATTAGAAAAAGTACTTCGTCGCACTGAGCACGATAAGATTAAACTTATATGCGTAGATGGGGTATTTAGTATGGAGGGTGATATTGTTAAACTTCCCGAAATAATAGCACTAGCAGAAAAATATAATGCAAATGTTATGATTGACGACGCTCATGGACTCGGTGTACTTGGCACCCACGGCAAAGGCACGGCTTCGCATTTTCAGTTAACCGATAAAGTCGATTTAATTATGGGAACATTTAGTAAATCGTTGGCCTCAATTGGAGGTTTTATTGCATCCGATTTAGATACTATTGATTACCTAAAACACAATGCCAGGTCACTTATGTTTTCTGCTAGTATATCTCCTTCAAATGCAGCAAGCGCTATAGCCTCACTGGAAATTTTAAAAAATGAACCTGAAAGATTAGAGTTACTTTGGAAAAACACAAAGTATGCAACGAAGCGTTTTTTGGAAGCTGGGTTCGATATTGGTCAAACAGAAACACCCATTATACCAATATATATTCGAAACAATATTAAGACTTTTCAACTCACCAAAATGCTGCTAGAGTTAGGTGTCTTTGTGAATCCAATTGTTACTCCAGCTGTACCTGGAAATTCTTCACTCGTCCGTTACTCTCTTATGGCTACCCACTCTATGGATCAAATAGATGAATCTATAGATAAAATCACCAGTGTATCAAAGCAACTAGGGATTTTAACAGTATAATTCGATACTAAACCTATTTGCTCAAACATGTTTTCCTTTAAAATTTATTAGAAAACTGTAAGCAGAAAAGCAGCCCTCTTGAGGTTATTACAATGTGTTGAATTAAGGATTTCATATCTCAATTTCTTAAAAAATTCAGAGTTAATTAATCTAGTTCAACTTTTATTGCGCATCCAACGGCTACTTTTATTTCCATGGAAAAGAAAAATGGCAGAAGAGGATTTTTAAAGAAAGCGACTGTGGTCACTTCTGGTTCCATCTTGGCTGCCACTGCTGCTTTTACTTTGAAGGATAACAATGAAAATGAAGTAATTAAAAAGGACAAACCTATTATCAATCGAATTCAGCCATTGGGTTTTCAATGGGAAACACAAGATCCATTCTTATTTTGCGTGCATCATGAAGATGCTTACCCTAAAGGAAATGAGCACCAAGGTCCTGTATCTAGCTTAGCCGGCAGAAACATCGGCCAGGATTTTTTAATCAAGGATGGATGGAGAATGTATCATGGAGAAAAGGTACCCGGATTTCCTGGACATCCTCATCGCGGTTTTGAAACCATTACCGTAGTGAGAGAAGGAATGGTAGATCATACAGATTCTATGGGAGCATCTGGAAGGTATGGAAATGGTGATGTTCAATGGATGACTGCTGGAAAAGGAGTGCAACATGCTGAAATGTTTCCTTTAGTTCATGAAGAACGAGAAAACCCATTGGAACTTTTTCAAATCTGGCTGAATCTGCCAAAAACGAACAAATTTGTAGAACCCCATTTTAAAATGCTTTGGGGAGATACTATACCTAAATACAAATACAATGACGCTTCAGGAAAAGTAACCGCTGAGGTAATTGCCGGGAATATTGGGGAGCATAGAGCTCCAGCTCCTCCACCAGACTCATGGGCGTTTCCAGAGGAAAACGATGTTGCTATTTGGAATATTCAAATGGATGAAGGAGCATCTTGGACATTGCCTAAAGCAAAAGAAGGGGTAAATAGAACCATCTATTTCTACAAGGGAGATATATTAAAAATACAAGGAGAGTCGCTGTCACATTATCATTCAGCAGATGTTCGTTCAGATATTGATATCACACTGCAAGGTGGAAACGAAAAAAGCCACATATTGGTTTTACAAGGAAAGCCTATTAGTGAACCAGTTGTCCAGCATGGGCCCTTTGTAATGAATACTAAGGAGGAAATAAGACAAGCCTTTGTCGATTATCAAAACACGCAATTTGGTGGATGGCCCTGGAAAGAATCAGGTCCTGTTCATGACCGAAATAAAGGGCGTTTTGCAGCTCATGCCGACGGTCGAATTGAAAATAAAAGTTGAAACAGTAATAGTTGATTTATTTCGAGTGATGATCGAGAATTGATTTTAAAAGCAAAACCCCTTATTGGACTTCCAATAAGGGGTTTTTAGTATCTATTAAGTAAACGATTCAAAAAACGTTTACTGTATGATCATTTAACTTACGACCAACTAGCAATTTTTTCAGCTTGATAGTCTCCTGCAGCTAATTTCTCTTTTACCTTGGAGAACGTCTCAATTGTATAACTTACATCCTCCATTGTGTGTGTAGCCGTAGGAATTAACCTAAGCATAATCACGTCTTTAGGAACTACAGGGTACACTACAATAGAACAGAAAATTCCATGATTTTCCCTTAAATCTAAAGTAAGATTCGTTGCTTCTCCCAGACTTCCAGATAAAAATACAGGAGTCACAGCCGAATTGGTCGCTCCAATATCAAATCCTGCAGCTTTAAGACCTGTTTGAAGAGCTGTCGCTATTTTCCAAAGATTATCTTTAAACTCGGGACGAGTTCTCAACATCTCTAACCTCTTTATTGCACCTATAACAATAGGCATTGGAAGTGACTTCGCGAATGTTTGAGAGCGCATGTTGTATCTCATGTAATCAATGATGTGCTCATCAGAAGAGATAAACGCACCAATGGTAGCCATGGACTTTGCGAATGTTCCAAAATAAACATCTATTTCATTCTGTACTCCTTGGAAATCACCTGCTCCTCTTCCATTTTCACCTATAGTTCCAAATCCATGAGCATCATCTACAAAAAGTCTGAAGCCATATTCCTTTTTGAAGGAAACAATTTCTTTCAATTTCCCTTGATCTCCAGCCATTCCAAAAACTCCCTCAGTTACCACCAAAATACCACCGCCAGTAGTCTCGGTGAGTCTCTTGGCTCTATCAAGCTGTTTTACAAAGCTTTCCATATCATTATGCTGATATACGAAACGCTTCCCTTGATGCAATCTCACTCCATCTACCATACATGCATGAGAATCAGAATCATAAACGATTACATCATTTCTATCCACCAAGGCTTCAATACATGACATACATCCCTGGTATCCGAAGTTCAACAGGTAAGTATCTTCTTTTTGCATGAAGTCAGAAAGTTCATTTTCTAATTGCTCATGGTACTTGGTCTGTCCAGACATCATTCTAGCCCCCATTGGATATCCCATACCCCATTCTTTAGCAGCATCTGCATCCACTTGCCTAACTTCTGGATGATTGGCTAAACCACAATAATCATTTATAGACCAAACAAGAACGTCTTTTCCCCTGAAGGTCATCCTATTAGCAATATCACCTTCTAATTTGGGAAATGTAAAATAACCATGTGATTCTTTAGAGTGCTGTCCTAACGGACCCCTATTGTTTTTGATTTTTTCGAATATATCCAAAATCTATCGCTTTTTAATAAGTCGCGAAATTACGAAGTACCACAAATTCACCAAATATCCGAGGATTAAAGTTATTCGATTTATCAAATGAGTTAGCAACAATTATAAATTCTAGATAATAACAGTGCACTTTATTCCCTTATTTATCCGTTGAGCTATATATCCACGACCCTTTCTTTAAAACCAATTCTCAACTAACCTATTACAGTCGGTCATTGGCATTATTTTAGGGCCAACCACCCTGTAATAAGACTAAAGAGAATCATTGATGTATGATTCAAATTAGAAATGGTTCAACTTAAACAAATAATTTCATGTCCAAGAAGCTGAAGGCAACGTGTGAGAATAAAATATATGTGTTAGATACCTCTGTATTGCTGCACGATCATCACTCTCTTTTGAATTTTCAAGATAATTGTGTGGCAATTCCAATCACGGTTTTGGAGGAGCTTGACAATTTTAAAATTGGAAACGACACAAAGAATTATGAAGCTCGGGAATGTATCAGAACTATTGACAAGCTCAGCAACGGTCATACGCTTCAGGATTGGATACCATTAGATAACGGTCACAATGGGCGTCTAAAAATCGTACTCAATCAAAATGCAACTGACGAGAGTGCCAACAAGCTTTTTAATGAGTATAAGAATGATCATCTAATATTAGATGTTGCCCTCTTATTACAAAGAGAACACCCTTCTCTTAAAGTGATAATGGTAACAAAGGACATTAATCTTAGAATTAAAGCCAAAGCTTTAGATGTTACTGCTGAAGATTACAAAACAGGGAAAGTAAATCAGCAAAAAATGTTCTATACAGGAGCGAGTATAGTCGAGAATGTAGATGCTGAAATAATTCGAAAAATATACACCGACGGCAAAAGCAGAAAAGTTTCAGCTTTAGGTGAAAAAAAGAGCAACAATCATTTTTATATTCTAAAAAACCATGCTTCTTCTGCCTTAGCTTATTACTCAGAAAGTAAAGGCCATATTTCGAGAGTGGATAAAGGCTATTTCTACGGGATTAAACCCAAGAATGCAGAACAGGCCTTTGCGTTACACGCTATTATGAATCCTGATGTAAAGCTCGTTACCATCTCGGGAATGGCAGGGACAGGAAAAACACTTATTGCTCTGGCAGGTTCTTTAGAACAGAAAAACAACTTTCATCAAATTATTTTAGCACGTCCAATTATACCTCTCTCAAACCGAGATATTGGTTTTCTTCCTGGAAGCGCTGAAGATAAGGTCAACCCATATATGCAGCCACTTTGGGACAATCTTAAGTTCATTAAAAGTCAGTTTGGTGAAAACGAAAAGAAACGGAAGGCTATCGAGGAAATGGAAGAGTCTGGGAAAATTCAAATTACTCCATTGGCATTTATAAGAGGCCGAAGCTTAAGTAATGTAATCTTCATAGTAGATGAAGCTCAAAACTTAACTCCTCATGAAGTAAAAACTATAATTACTAGAGCAGGGGAAAACTCTAAAATCATCCTTACTGGTGATATTCGTCAGATAGACACCCCCTATTTGGATGAGCAGTCGAATGGACTTTCATACGTTATTGATAGACTAAAAGGAAATGATCTATACTGTCATGTCACACTTGAAAAGGGAGAACGTTCTGAACTGGCAAATTTGGCAAATGAGTTCTTATAAAATGGAGTTTAATCTATAAAAAATAGGTGCTTAAGGCTAAGAGCTTTTAGTCAAAGAATTACTAATCAAAGTGACGGAAGCCCAATAGGTCAAAAGAATAGGTACTCCTAGAAGCACAAATTCTTGTGAATTGAACTTAAACCTTTCCATTGCTATCAAAGCCTCAGAAATTATAAGAAGGGTAACTGCAAGTGGTAAAAGCTGTGAATGCGGATACACTCCGCTTAAGTGTAAGTTTATCCCAGTCCATGCCATGAAGACCAGCGCTAAAATAAACACAGCCGCTGGAACAATAAACTCATCCAAACTATCAAAGAGATACATAAAAATAGCCACTCCAATTACGCCGAGGATCGCCAAAACAGATACGTTTTTTGGGACACCTTCAAAACTTCTAAATGCTTCTGAAAATAATATTAAAGCTGTTAGAAAAGCTGCCAGCCCCCAAACGAATAAATCAGGATCAAGCAGAATCACATCTCCTATTAAACAAAAAACCAACCCCCAAAAAATTCGATTAAAATATTTTTGGTTAGTCCTGTCTCCATGTATAAAAGTCAATAGAATTACCAGAGCGGTAGTTATTGGCTTAAAAATAAAATACAAACCATTGCCGATTTGATCAGAAATAACGGCTGATAAAGCAGAAATGATAATAGTTATGTATAGCACTTTTTTCGACATTGAATCTTAAATTTGACTTTCCTTGGAGATTCGTAACTATCATTCTAATAGCTGTTTACGCATCACGTCAAATAAAGATTCAAAATATTAGCTTTTAAGCTCTTCACTTTCTACAGCATAGTATAGACTCTCTAAAAGGAATAAAATTCGTTGAAGCGATTTATCGAGCTCCTTCTAGAGATGTATTGAATGGTTCAGAAATAATAGACTCCTCTTTTATAGAACTGCTTAATATAGATGTGCTTAAAAGTACTGAACCAGAATAATATGTTACCATTATCAAAGCACTGAGCCAAGAAGGAGAATCTGAAAACTTATCAAATCCAGTAAGTACATCGCAAAGCAAAAGTAACAGTACTCCAGATGGCAGGTTTTTTGAGTTTTTATGAAGGCCACTTCTATGTAGAGCTATACCTGAAGCTGTCATGATAATTACCGCTATGATAAAGACCAGAATGGGAACAATAAAATCCTTTAAACCAGAATACAAGAAGGAAAAGACAATAATTCCGGCTAAGGTTATTATTGCAATGTTTAATCTACTTAATGGAACCCCCTTAAAACTCCTGAATGCTTCGATGAATAATACCCTAGCAACTAAAAAAGCAGTCAACTCCCATACAAACATATCTTCTTTTAATGGCGTTAAGTCGCCAATAAAACAACAAAATAAACCAGTAACCATAAGATAGAAATATTTTCTATTGCCCCTATCTCCACAGGCACACGCATATAAGACTATTGATAATGTTGTTATAGGATGCAGAATCCTTTTTAGGCTATCATGCTCAAGTAAATCAAATACAACTGCCATTGTTGCTGACAAAATGATTAATCCGAAAAAAAACTTTCTTTTCATTAAGCTAGTTGTTTTTGCTTAGAGTTGTTAACAACCCAAAGCACCTAGGTTATACGGTGAAACAGCACTTTAAGATTCAATTCTGACTTCATTTGTAGGGCTTTATCCCACAGAAAAACGCAACTCAAAGCAGCTTGATTAAATTTAAAGCATTCTACACCAGAATCATAAGTTCGAATCGACCTCAAACACTATTTTCTTTATTGGTCGCATCTTAATATCTACTTAGTGTCAAAATGCTGGTTGTACTGAGCTTCATCTCCACTTATCATAACAAAATCAGTTTCATAAATATAAAATGGTGTTTTAGTGAAAAAAGTGATTAAAAGATTTTTCTCTAGATTACTGAACCGCCAACAAATGATAAATAGTTAGGTGCATTACTACTCAAATGGATATTTTTGGACTTCAATTTTATATTATGAAAACAAAAATCGCTTCATTACTATTCTGTCTTTCTCTCTCACTTCTATCAATTTCACAAACCAATAGATGGCAACAGGCTATGACCTGTCAAATGGATATAGATATGAATATAGAAACGCATCAACTCACTGGTTCACAAAAGTTGATCTATGAGAACAACTCTCCAGATGAACTAAATCAGGTGTTTTATTATTTATTTTTCAATGCATTCCAGCCAGGGAGTATGATGGATGTTCGTTCCAGAACAATAGTAGATCCCGATTCTAGAGTTGGCGATCGAATCTCACAATTAGATGAAAGTCAACAAGGATACCAGAAAATTAAATCTTTGAAAATGGATGGTAAAGCTGTTGACTTTAAAGTGGTGGGCACAGTTTTGGAAGTCAACCTACCTAAAACATTGAAATCAGGAGCCAAAGCCGTTTTCGAAATGGAATTCGAAGCCCAAGTTCCCCTCCAAGTTAGAAGGTCAGGTAGACAAAATACTGAAGGAATCAGATACAGTATGACGCAATGGTTCCCTAAAATGTGTGAATACGATTGTCAAGGATGGCATGCTAACCCCTACGTTGGGAGGGAATTTCATGGAGTTTGGGGAGATTATGAAGTAAACATCTCTATAGACTCCTCATATCTAATTGGCGCCACAGGAACTCTTCAAAACCCTGATGAAATAGGTCATGGGTATACTTCTAAAGAAGTAAAAGCAAAATCTGGCGTAAAGAACACATGGGAATTCAAAGCCGAGAATGTAATTGATTTTGCATGGGCTGCAGATGCTGATTATTTGCACGAAACAGCTCAAGTTCCAAACGGTCCGTTATTGCATTTCTTTCATCAAGATGACGAGGAAATCAATGAAAGCTGGACAGAACTCAAAGAGTATAGTGTTAAGGCCATGGAATTCTTCTCAGAGAACTATGGTAAGTACCCATATCCTCAGTATACAGTTATACAAGGTGGCGATGGAGGTATGGAATATCCAATGATTACGCTCATTACTGGAAAAAGAAACTTGGGAAGCCTTGCAGGTGTGATGGCACATGAAATGGCACACAGTTGGTTTCAAGGATTATTGGCGACAAATGAGAGTCTGTATGAATGGATGGATGAAGGATTTACAACCTATGCATCCGGAGAATGTATGGACCAACTTTTTGGTGGAGATGATACTCCTACAAACTACAGGTCACTTCAAGGATATATTCGTTTGGCAAACTCTGGAGCTGAGGAGCCTATGAGCACTCATGCCGATCATTACTCAACGAATTATGCATACGGCTCTGCTGCATACAGCAAAGGTTCTGTTTTTCTAAATCAACTGAGATACATTGTTGGAGAAGAGGATTTCAGAGCTGGAATGCTAGAGTACTTTGACACATGGGCATTTCATCACCCAACTCCTAATGACTTTATCCGAATTTTTGAGAAACGATCTCAACTAGAATTGGACTGGTACCTTCAATATTTTGCAAATTCTACAAGAAAAATTGATTATGGAATTAGTGCCGTAAAAAGTGTAGGAAACACCACTACCTTAACCTTAGAGCGTTATGAATTAATGCCAATGCCAATAGACTTAGTGATCACCAAAAAAGATGGCTCTGTGCATATGCACAATATTCCAATGGTTATTATGAGAGGTGAAAAATCCGAAGAAAAGGGATACGATTCCTGGACAACACATAAGGACTGGGCATGGGTTAATCCTATATATGAATTATCCATTGATATCCCTGTGGCTGATATTTCCACTATTTCAATAGACACTACTTCCAGATTAGCAGATGTGAATCCAGAAAATAATTCTTTGGAATTGGAAGACAATACGGAATTCATGTACCGTTATCAACGAATTCAAGAATAATCAAGTCTATTCATAGGCATCTAGCTAAACTTATATGTTTAATAAAACAATTATTTTCTCTCAGAATGTGACCGTTGACCTAGTCTTAAAAATAATTTTAGGATTAGTACTATCCTTTGCTATATCTCCACTCGTTTGGGAAGTTAGCGAGATCATAGATGTTAAATTTGGATCTTTAATTGTATGCTTGGTCCCAGCCATATTTGGATGGCGGGCAGGAGGAATCGCCGTATTTATGTATGTCTTGACTGGTATATTAGGGTTTCCAGTATTTGCAGGACATCAAGGAGGAATACATTACCTAATTCCTGACAGTGCTCATGGATACTCATTGAGCACAGGCTATTTGTATGGATTTATAATGGCCTCCTTTGTTGTAGGATTTCTTGCAGAGAAAATTGAAAGTTCTCAAATTCTCAAAGTTTTTGGATTATACCTTATTGGCCATCTGATTATTCTGAGCATTGGACTGTACCATATGGCTCAAATCCCCCAAAATGAATTTGAGCTGGTTCCTGTTTTAAAATCTTTAATTCCAAGTTTCCTTATCAAAGGAGGAATTTTCATGGTGATAATGCAAATGATAGATAGGCGTATAAACCACGATCGTAGACATGGGACAAAAAGCAATAGCTAAGATTTCCAAAGGGTGGCGAATCACGTATAATGCAAAATTCACCTTAACGTTTTGTCTCATTTGCGTAGTGCTGCTAAACATTGATCAATTCTCTGCAGGTGCCATAAACTCTGCATTTGGACTCACTCCTTATTTTAAATTCCTTGAATTTTATAGACTTTTCACCTATGTTTTATGTCATGGGAGTTATGAGCACCTTCTTGGAAACTTACTTTTTCTAATCATACTTGGCCCAATATTAGAGGAGAAATACGGCTCCAAAATACTGTTTATCATGTCTGTTATCACTGCTGTGTTTACAGGCTTGGTAAATTTGATTTTCTTCGATAATGGGATCATTGGAGCAAGCGGAATAGTGTTTATGTTGATCATATTATCCTCTATTGTCAATTTGCGTAGCAAAGAAATCCCACTCACCTTCATCTTTGTTGTACTGATTTATCTAGGTGGAGAAATTCTTAATAGCTTTAAAGAGGATAATATTTCTCAATTTGGGCACATTTTTGGAGGTATCTGTGGAACACTATTTGGCTTCTGGAAAAAAAACTCAGCATAAAAAAACCCAACTGAGACAGCTGGGTTTTCCGTTTAGAAATACTTAAGAACTACTCGTTCCTAAATGATTCAACGTGAAGTGTCATGTTCAATCTATTACTTCTACAACATAGTTTTAGGAGTTAGTATCATATCTAGCAAATTCTTCTTGGATTCGGCATTTAAAACAACAGCGATTCCAACGTTCTTCTAGTTCTGATTTAATATTTTGATATTCATTTTTGGATCGAGGAACTCTTCATTTTCAATCATTCCCATATCCTTCTTTCCATTCTTCTCTTTCTTTTTTGGTTTTTCTTGCTTGTCTTCATCATATACCAGCTCGCCAAAACGTTCGTAGTTCACTAGCCAAGCTGCAGCGTTTTTTACATATCTATCTGTACCTGCTGTCTCCCATTTTAAAAACAACCGTGTAAAACCTCCGTCAATAATGGCTCTCTTACCATCCTTTTCATATACAGCCGTAACGAGGTTATCCTCACTTCCGTAGACCAATGGGCTTAGGTCCTGAGTAGCATTTACAGTAGCAATCGTAATTCCTTCATACATATTTGCAACTCCTGTACTGATCAAATGACCGTCTACAATTCCTGTTCTTTTATTTCCTTCTCCACTAATTCCAACAGTTTTATCTCCCATCACATTCCCAATCATTGTGGTTCCAAATATCTTTTCAGCTAAGAAATTGGCGTCAGCGTAATACGGTTCATTATCTCCCCATATATAAAGTCCCTTGCCACTTTCGAAAAAATCTTTGATCACCTCAGCATGATCATCGTTTAATTCTCTCATGTTACTACTAATCACCCATAACTGACATGCTTTTTTAAGTTGTTCCCGTAGTTCTTCGG
Organism: Flavobacteriales bacterium; assembly: GCA_965224545.1. Taxonomy (GTDB): domain Bacteria; phylum Bacteroidota; class Bacteroidia; order Flavobacteriales_D; family Sanyastnellaceae; genus ASP10-05a. The sequence goes on from CBDCZM010000003.1 coordinate 219,296, forward strand.
CACTAGGAGGGTGATCTATCCACCGGTATACCGAAAATCCTTTTTGTTCTAATGCGGCCTTAGGCTTGGAGAAATCAAACCCTTCGCCTGTATACAAATGGAGGACGGCCACCGTGTTTCCTTCAAAAGCCCCATCAGTGGCTAAATCATATTGAGTACCTTCTGCATTTCCATACTTATCGGCAGTCACTTCAACTTCTATTTCAACTTCTTCAATAAGGTCTTTACCAAGGTCATCCTTCATTACCTTGCCTTCATCATCTAAAACCTGAACGTGTCTTACTTCTTTTTTGGTGACTCTATTTTCACCTGCGTTAGAATTGTATTGGGCTATTAGTGTTGTGCTAAACAGAATTGCTAGCATAGAAATGAGTATTCTTAAATTTTTCATGAGACTGATTGTTTATTTAATTTTTACAACCGTCTGTACACATCAATTTAAGAATGGTTCAATTACTACAAGAAATTATTCGGATAATACTATTATCAGGATATACGAGCGTATTTAGTACCTGATCTTTGTCATGAAAAAGATTTTTCTTTTCCTGTCTTTCCCTCTTTCTTCTTTGTTCTTGATTTTTTGATATCCATACGCTAAGAAGAAATCTTTATACCAATAATCCAGATTGGAAGACGAATACTTAATCTCATCTCCTTCTTTTTGTAGTTCTATTTGCTCACTTTCCTCATCGTCAATAGTAATCCCTTCCTCATTCACCACCTTAGTATAAATCTTACTCCCACTGGCGAAAACCATACTAATTCCATCATCAACTACCTCAGGAGTGGAAATAAACCTTTTTGCATAATATGGTTTCGTTTGAGGATTCATCTCAAAAGTCTGACCCCACTCCATCTTCCCCATTTTGTCAAATCGCGCTAAAACGGCATGCGTATACTGGTATCCATCGAAAACTGTTCTTGTTCTAGTCACAGGACTTCCATTGACATAGGTCGTGTAAGATTCTGTTCTATAAGTTGGATAATAAGCCTCTCCCAGAAATAAATAGCCATCTTCAAGCACCTTGATCTCATGATCAGCAATTAAATAATTAAAGAACAGTTCTTTCCCTCTTTTTTCTTTCTTTTTTTTCTTTTTCTCAATTCTCTTTTGTTTTCGCTCAGGCAGGTAAGAAAGAAAATTGTCTAATTTCAAGTAATCATAAAATTCAATAAATTCGATTTCTTCGCCATGTGCCTTGCAAAAAAACAAACCTTGAGAGGATCCACTTCTATCATTACTATAAGTTCCTGTGAAAATATAATCCCCTCCCCCTATTGATCTTGCTGAAACTCCAGGGCAAAAGCATTTAAACCATTAGACATTATTACGACTCATTTAGTATAGGTCAAATTATTCTTTTTTGACAATGCAAAAAGTTAGTTTATATGTCTAAAACCAATGCTTTGACTTTTTGAGTCCAACGAAAAGAAAGCTATAGTAATTCAGTTATAATAATGTCTATTACCTTTATTTTGTTCTTAATTTTTTAATTTTCAATCAGTAGTATTTTTGAAAAGCGTTTTTTTCATTCGAAAAAGATGGATAGAAAAACCACGTTTTCTAATACAAATTCACTTTCCTGTTTTTTCTCTGCTCTAAAAGACCCAAGGCGAATAGATGCGGGAAATTACCACCATTCTTTGAGCGACATATTGCTATTGGTTATAACAGGGATAATGTGTGGCTGTGATAAATGGGAGACCATACACATTTTTGGTAAAAGTCAATATTACTGGCTTAAGCAGTATGGAAACTTTGATGCTGGTATTCCATCGATAGATACTATGCGAAGAGTCTTTTCAGCTCTTGATTCTGAGAATTTCAATGATTGTTTTATCTCTTGGATTAATCATTTGTGTGTGAAAACAAAAGGAGAAGTTATAGCTCTTGATGGTAAAACAGTGAGGGGCGGTAAGTTTGACGGAATAACAACCCCTCATATTGTTTCTGCCTTTGCATCAGAGAATCAACTGTGTCTGGGTCAATTGAAAGTGAATGAAAAAAGCAATGAAATTACTGCAATACCTGCATTATTAGAATTGTTAGATATAAAGGGTAATACAATTACCATTGATGCAATGGGGTGTCAAACAAAGATTGTAAGTCAAATTGTGAAAAGTGAAGCCAATTATATTATTGCAGTTAAAGGAAATCAACCTGCTTTGGCTAGTAATATTCAAGATACAGTTGTATTGACAAATCCTGATAGTGTTGATGTTGAAGATGATTTCGGACACGGAAGAATAGAAAAAAGAACTTGTGAAGTTTTTACTAGCTTGAAACACATAGAAAACCCTAATAAATGGGAAAATTTAATTTCGGTAGTGAAGATAACATCAGAAGTTACTCAAAAAGCAACCGGAATAATGACAACAGATGAACGGTTTTTCATTAGTGATTTGTCATCTGCAAGAGCAATTAACAATGGGGTTCGAAAACATTGGTCAGTTGAAAATAATTTACATTGGAGCCTCGATGTGACATTTCAAGAAGACTTTTCTAAAAAAAGAATAGGGTATCAAGTGGAAAACTTTAATATCCTATTAAAAATTGTATTAACAGTTTTAAAAAAAGAAAGCTCAGCTAAAATTAGCTTGAAAAACAAGAGAATGAAAGCGGCTTTTGACACAGACTATAGAAATTTATTAATGAGTACAGCTGTTTTTTAAATGCTTTTGCCCTGGCTGAAACTCCTATGAGATTTTTATCGATACTCTTTGTTAACTGATACTCTGTCTTTTTCTGCCCCTCATCATCCAAGCGGATAACAAATAATTCAGTCACTTTTTTAGATACTCTAGCGCTCACATAAACAAATACTTCTCCCGACTCTTCCAATACCTGAAAGCTTTTCACGTATAGGTCTTTACTTTTAAACCCATTCAACGAAATCGGAATTAACCTTTGCTTTCCTGTCACCCAGTTGACTGAAAATAAATAAGGTTCTCTTTTGATATAGGCTTCACAAAAGGCAAAATCACCCAACACAGTCATATCTGTGATCGCTGTCTTCTTTAACACTTCCCCTCCTACTTCAGTTATTTCTTCCTCCTTAGCCTCTACACTAACCAACTGAAAGTTTCCTTTCTTATCCTTAAAGAGTGTGTGCAAGGCATTTTCCGTAATGTAGGTTTCGTCCACAAACATTTTCCTCGGAAGACTGACAAATTCTGTCCATACCGACTCTAAGTTCGTATTGTACTTCTCAAACTTCCATTGAACATCGTTCCCATCTGTTTCAACTGCTTTAGTTCGGATAATGACTCCATCCTTTCCCATTTCATAGAACTCCTCGTCTACATATCCATCTTTAATTTCAAATTCTATTCTTTCTTCAAAGGATATTTGAGAGAAAACCGGGGATATTGACAGACCTAATAAGATTGTACAGAAGTATTTCATAGATATTAATTTCATCAGATGTATTAAAACAATAACTGATCCAAATTAGCTATTACAAATAGAACGCCTATTTTAAAGCTTAATTGAATATATTTTTTTGAGACCATCATGATTTTTGATGATGTTTGGTTCTTTAAAGTATGTCTTTACCTTACGACCCTTCATACGTTTTTTATATGCATAGACCAGTACATTATCATGGTTCAAGTAGGATACTGCATACGCGTATTCTGATTCTGAATTTTCTTCCGGTAATTGAAAATTATGCGCGCTCTTTTTGAGATTATCATCATTCATAATATCGACATCCTCATTAAAATTGATATTAATACTCTCTTTGGCAGTTCCAATATTATAAGAAAAGAATCCATCTTTCATTTTTGAATCTTTTGCTACCTTAAAGTCATACCCTTTTACATCGGCATGAACCAACTTAGAAGTGTATGGAAGCGTATTTTGAGAAACAATTTGACCATTCTCATTTATATTCAAGTGGAAATAATTGACATACTTAGCATTAATCAATTTATTATGATATATGTGGCCGTGAAAAACAAACCCATTTTCATGATAGAAAGGTTTGAATTTCCTAAAACCTACCTGAGTTAAAACTATCTCTCCACCTCGTGGCATAGGAGAAATTCTTTTCTCCTGAATCTTTTTAGCTGCTTTTCCTTCAAAATGTCTTGTAAATGAATCAAGATCAGCATAATTGTAAAATTTTAAAAAATCAATTTTATTGTTTTTTAATTTCAGGAAATAAATTCCGGTTAAAAACCCGGCGTAACCAGTTGAATATCTACCACCTAAAATTACCTCTCCATCTTTAGATTTTATTAAACTAATCTCCCTCAAAGAATTTTCTCCAGACGAAAACTCAAAACTGTTTATTTTTTTCCCAACACCATTGAACTCAACAAACTCGAACAGGTTTTCCTTAGGGATACCTTTTTTATTTAGAAAAAAAAGTGTATTGTCCTCAGAGACAAACCTGTGTACACCCCTGTTTACTAAATCTATATCTACCTTATGCGTTTTATCATTGTTTTTGTTTGTATTATAATACCTTCCTTGATTCTTAGGGTGTAGCAAATAAAAACAAACACCATACTCAAAGTTTTTTATAAGTTTAAGAGTTTCAAAGTTCCTCTCAATGTTTGAACTTACATCCTTAGTGGTCTTCCCATCAGTCAATGAAATAATTTCAAAATTGATATTCCCATCTGCTGGCCTATAGGTCGCAACTGTCAACTCATTACCCGATACTAACCAACTCATTTCGGGTATCATGTGTGCGCTCTTTGTGTTTGGATTAACTCCCCAATGAGAATCGTCAAAATTATCTTTATAATAATCCTCATGGTAAGAATAATAATGAAACCTACTAGCAATCTCGCTGTTAACTTCTCTATTATATACGATCTGTTTTTCCCAAATAAGATTTAGAGAATCATCATAACATTTAAAATTCCAGTTCCTAAGGGTATCTATTTCTTCATTCTTTTTACTGACCTCTTTGATCTCCTCATGAATCATAAGAACGAAACTTTCATTAACTGGCTCCAGAAGAATTCTTTCATACCCATCTATTTCTTCTATTTCTAATTCACCAATAGCGTCAAATTCTGAAACTTGAGATATACCATGGTGAAAAAGGTTCACCATAGCGATGAATAAAATTACCAGTTTAGTTTTCATAATGTTATAGCCGACATTCCCCACCCCCTTTCAAAAAATGAGAATTTAACTTTTTTGGCACTCTTTTGACCTAACGGAGTACTTCATTTTCACCTTTCGAACACCAATTGCTTAACAAGATGAGATTGATTTGTTAAATTTTGAGCGAAACGGGTTGGAAATTTCGATTTTCAAAACAGGGTGGGGAATGTCGGTTATAGTTTCGTTTTGATGTCAAAATGAAATAAAAGCTCAAGTTAACAGCATGTGCTGACAAATATCTCAAAAGTCCAGCACTTAGGACTTTCTCTATACCATCTGCGTCATCTCCTCTTTCTGAGCTTTCACTTTGTCGCTTGAAATATACTCATCAAATGACATTAACTTATCCAAACAACCATTTGGAGTTAACTCGACAATCCTTGTAGCCACAGTTTGAGTAAACTGATGATCATGACAGGTAAACAAAACAGTTCCTGGGAAATCCTTAAGGGCATTATTAAATGCCTGAATTGACTCTAAATCAAGGTGATTTGTAGGTTCATCCAACATTAGCACATTCCCTCCTGTAAGCATCATTCGAGAAATCATACATCTCACTTTTTCTCCTCCTGAAAGTACATTCGCAAATTTGAACGTTTCTTCTCCTGAGAATAGCATTTTCCCAAGGAAGCCTCTAATGTACACCTCATCTTTGTTTTCAGAATACTCTCTTAACCAGTCAATTAAATTCAAATTATCTTCAAAGAAATGAGCATTCTCATTTGGCAAATACCCTGTAGTAATCGTTTGACCAAACTTAAACTCACCAGAGTCAGGTGTATCATGTCCGTTTAAAATTTCATATAACGCAGTAGTAGCCAGTCCATTCTTCGCTAGAATTGTAATTTTATCTCCTTTGCTCACATTGAGGTTTAGTCCACTGAATAGCACTTCTCCATCCAACGATTTACTCATATCTGTAATGTGAAGGATTTGATCTCCTGCTTCTCGATCAGAGTTAATGATAATGGCTGGGTACCTTCTACTTGAAGGTTCAATATCATCCAGATTGATTTTTTCAAGTAATTTCTTTCTACTGGTTGCCTGTTTTGATTTAGAGGCATTTGCAGAAAATCTCGCCACAAATTCCTGAAGCTCTTTCTTCTTTTCTTCTGCTTTCTTGTTCGCTGAGTTTCTTTGCCTCAAGGCTAACTGGCTGCTTTCATACCAAAATGTATAGTTACCCGTATACATTTTCACTTTCTTGAAATCTATGTCCACAATATGTGTACATACAGTGTCCAAAAAGTGTCTATCATGAGATACGACAATCACTGTATTTTTAAACTCAAGAAGGAAATCTTCTAACCAGGTAACCGTTTGAAGATCCAAATCATTCGTAGGCTCATCCAGAATTAAATAATCAGGATTTCCAAAAAGAGCCTGTGCCAGAAGCACTCTTACTTTTTGATTTCCATTAAGCTCTTTCAACGGTCTTTCATGATCTACTTCTGAAATTCCCAATCCAGAAAGAAGCATTGCAGCATCCGGCTCTGCATTCCAACCATCCATTTCCGCAAATTTCTCTTCCAACTCAGAAGCCTTCATCCCATCTTCATCAGTAAAATCCTCCTTTGCGTAAAGTTTATTCTTCTCGTCCATGATATCCCAGAGTTCCTTATTCCCAATCATTACGGTGTCTAGTACTCTTTTCTCATCAAACTCAAAATGATCCTGCTTCAATACAGACATTCTCATTCCTGCTTCTAAACTGATATGCCCTTTGTTTGCATCAATATCTCCAGCAATTATTTTTAGCAGTGTAGATTTCCCAGCGCCATTCGCACCAATTACACCGTAACAGTTATCGCCATTGAATTTGATGTTTACTTCATCAAAAAGAACTCTTTTTCCGTACTGAAGAGAAATGTCATTAACAGATAGCATATCATATAGATTTTTAAAATGGGTGCAAAGATAGTGTGCCAAAAGGATTCACAATCGCACTTTTACTATTTTTAGCCGATTTCATGTGCTTTTTAGATGAAACTCGTAAAAAATGTCTTTTTGCGGATTGAGATGCACGAGTTTGACATGACTTAACTCTATATTTCTATGTTAAATACCATTATTCCTAACTAAAAACTCAAATAGAATTATAACTTTGAGTTAAAACCACAATCCATGAAGTCAAAAAAAAATCGTAGAAGTTTTCTCAAGAACACTTCATTAGCAGCATTAGGTGTTGGCATCATCCCACAACTGGGTCAAACTAAAAATGCTTCATCAGAAGATATTTTCATTGGTGGCTGTGAACCTACCACGTTAGACTTATATGGGGAAGGTCCATTTTATTCTGAAAATCCTCCACTCATAGAGAACAGCCAACTAGCCAATGAATCTGAGATAGGTACTAAGCTGATTATTAGCGGTCGAGTGATGAATCTCGCATGCACAGCCTATTTAGCGAATGTTGTCATTGACGTATGGCATGCAAACGATGCTGGAGATTATGACAATGAAGGATACAATCTGAGAGGTCAGGTAACGACAAACAGCGAAGGATTTTATCTCTTTGAAACAATAAAACCTGGGAAATATTTAAATGGAGGCTCATTCCGTCCATCACATATACATTTTAAAATTACCCCACCAGAAGAATCGACTTTAACTACTCAGCTTTATTTTGAAGGAGATACTGATATACCAGCGGATGCTGCTGCCTCTGTTACTAGCGGAGTCTATAATGCTTCTGGACGAATCATCTCTTTAATTGAGGAAGGCGATGGAACCCTTAACGGAGTATGGGATATTGTTGTCGATGGTGATTCTACCAATTCGCTTCATGACATTCATATGGACAAAGGCGTGATTTATAGTACTTATCCAAATCCTTTTATAGATGAAGTGACCATTAAATATGGGGTCTTTAAGACTGCCAAGGCTTCTCTACTGGTGTTTGACCTTCAAGGAAGAATGGTGGCTACCTTAGATGAGAGCGTAATGAATCCTGAAAAATACGAAGCTACATGGAAGCCTGAACCAGGCCTTCCAGATGGTCACTATTTCATTAGCTTGAAGATTAATGATCTTCAGGTGCATTACATGAAAGTTTTGAAGAAAAGTGGCAGTAGCTACTAAATCGTTCAAATACATTTCACAACTTTTGTAAAAATCAGCCAAGTGAAATACTATCTTTGCTGGCGTTTCAGTTATTCCTGAATTACACCAACAATGAAGATACGTTTTATTCTTTTCTTAATCGGGTCTGTTTTAGTTTTAAGCGCCTGTAAGAATGATGGACTTATGCGTTATGGCAAAGTCTTAAAAAGTAAGAACATACAAGAGAAATATGACTATGCTGTCATGTATTTTGAGAAAGGAGAGTGCTATAAGGCACTACCTATTTTTGACGAGCTTGTAGGTCTTGTAAGGGGTACTGCACTATATGAAGATGTGTATTACTATTATGCGAAAACAAACTTTTGCATCGAAGACTACTATTTGGCTAATTATTACAGTAAAAATTTCGCAAAAACATTTACAACTAGTCCCAGGGCAGAAGAATTAATGTTTCTTTCAGCGATGAGTAGCTACAATAACAGTCCTAAATCAAGTCTGGATCAAAGAGATACAAAAGCTGCATTGGACGAATTTCAATATTTTCTAGATAATTATCCAAATTCTAACTTAAAGGATAGTTGTGAGAACATGATGTTGAGACTCAGTTACAAACTAGAAAAGAAAAACTTTGATATCGTTGAACTCTATGTAAAAACAGAAAAGTATAAATCTGCTACTATTGCATTGGATGATATGCTACAGAGGTATCCTGATTCTCAATTTAGAGAACAACTATTCTATCTAAAGATTGAGGCGTGGTACGAATATGCAGAAGCAAGTGTTGATAGTAAAAAAGAAGCGAGATATCGAGAATGTGTGACTAATTACAATACTTTCATTAGCACATACCCTAAATCAGATAAATCACCTTATGCTGAAAGCTACTACCTTAGGGCTTATGACAAACTAAAAATATTAGCAGAGACTAAAGATCAGAGTTATTTAGAGAAATTAAATTCTGAATTAAGAGCTGAAGGTACTCTTCTGGATAAAGAGGAAAGTATTTACAAGCTTCAGGACTTTTATCGCTCATTTGAAAAAGAAGCTCTTGATATAGCAGAGGTGCATGTGTCTCATGGTAATTACGAATATGCCATTCGCCAATTAGAAAAAATTGAGAAAGACTTTGAGTACCCCAATTATCCGTTGAAAACAACCTATTTACTTTTCAAAAGTTGGTATGATTATGCGGCTTCCAGTCCCAACGACAAGAAACAAGAGAGATATAAAGAGTGTATCAAAAGTTATAGTACTTTTGTATCCGATTTCCCTGAAAGTACGTATATCGATGAGGCTGGGAAACTTCACAAAAAAGCTTCTCACGAATTAGAGCTTTTAGAGAATGAATTAAGAAGCAAGTAAGCAATATGAATTATAAAAACACAAACGCATCCCGTACTACTATCACAAGAGATCTTAGTACACTAGACGGTAAGACTGAAGGGAATATTTACGAAGCTATCGTAGTGATGTCTAGAAGATCTAATCAGATAGCTAGTGGTATGAAAGATGAGCTTATTTCTAAGCTTGAAGAATTTGCTACTACTCAGGATAATTTAGAAGAGATTTTTGAGAATAGAGAGCAAATAGAAATTAGTAAGTTTTACGAAAGATTGCCTAAGCCACACTCTATTGCTACGCAAGAACTTTTAGAAGGAAAAATTTATATGAGAACACCTGAAGAAGGTGATTCTAAAGAAGGTAAGTAGAATTTTCTACATTAGATAAAATTTAAAAGATGGCTTGTTCCATCTTTTTTTTTGAAATGATTTCAGGAAAAAAAATAATACTTGGTATCACTGGTAGCATTGCAGCGTATAAGAGTGCATTTCTTGTGCGTGAACTTGTAAGACACGGTGCCAATGTTAAAGTAGTACTTACACCATCTGCTTTAGAATTTGTTACTCCTCTTACACTTGCTACACTTTCTAAAAATCCTGTCTATTCTGATTTCACAGAAAGTAAGGATACGGGAGAATGGACAAATCATGTAGAGCTCGGTCTATGGGCAGATCTCATGGTGATAGCTCCTATTTCAGCAAACACTTTAAGCAAATTAGTTTCCGGAGCATGTGACAACTTCCTGTTGGCTACATTTTTATCGGCTAAATGCCCCGTAATGGTAGCTCCAGCCATGGATCTTGACATGTATGCTCATGCTTCTACTCAAGAAAATTTAAAAACTTTAAGAGAACGGAAAACAATCGTTTTAGACAGTCCTTCTGGAGAGTTAGCAAGTGGACTTTCAGGAAAAGGCAGAATGGAGGAGCCTGAAGAAATTTTGAGAGGAATGGAGGATTTTTTTCTTAAAAGAGCCCCCTTAAAGGGGAAAACAGCTTTAGTGACAGCGGGTCCAACATTCGAGAACATTGATCCTGTTCGGTTTATTGGGAACTATTCCTCTGGGAAAATGGGCTTTGCTATTGCAAATGAGCTTGCTGAGAAAGGAGCTACTGTTATTTTAGTTTCAGGACCATCTTCTTTAACCGCTCATCATTCAAACGTTCGACTGATTAGAATTACCTCAGCGCTAGAGATGAAGAGAGAGTGTGATGAGGTATTTCTATTAACTGATATTACCATTATGGCTGCGGCAGTCGCTGACTATCGACCCGAAAACTCTGCCACTCATAAGATTAAGCGTGAAAAAAAGGGGGAATTTCAAATCAACCTCATTCCGAATCCTGATATTATAAAAGGACTTGGAGCTGAGAAAAAAAATCATCAATTTTTACTCGGTTTTGCATTGGAAACTAATAATGCAGTGCAAAATGCTCAAAAGAAAATCATTTCAAAAAATTTAGATGCCATCGTATTAAATAGTTTGGAAGATGATGGTGCAGGATTTGGTGTAGATACTAATAAAATTTCTATTATTGATTCTGACAATAAAATAACTAGATTTGAGTTGAAATCTAAGGCTGCTGTTGCGGCAGATATCGTAGATTTTATAATAACCAGAACGTCCGAATGAATAAACTAATAATCACATTGCTAGCAGTGGCTTTTTCGAGCTCTACTTTATTGAGTCAAGAGCTTTTATGTAAGGTTACAGTGTTATCTCCCAAAGCCAAAGAGGAGAACGTGGAAATTTATGATTTCCTTCAAAGCAGTATCGAAGAGTTTTTGAATGGCAGAAAATGGACTGATGATGATTATGAATTCTATGAACGAATTGAATGCAATATTCAAATAACAATTAACAGTGCTGTCTCTCAAACTCAATTTGATGCCAGTATCCAGATTCAAAGTAGTAGACCAGTTTACAATTCAGATTATAAAACACCTGTTTTCTTAGTAAATGATAATGATTTCACATTCAATTTCCAAAGGAATACGCTGATTCAGTTTAGTTTAGATCAACACAGGGATAATCTATCATCAGTACTTGGCTATTATGCATATTATATTTTGGGAATGGATTATGATTCCTTTTCTCCACTTGGAGGAACAGATTATTTCCTTAAAGCGCAGCAAGTTGTCTCTAACTGTCAAAACAATGCGGACAAAGGGTGGAGACCTTCTGAAGGGAATAGAAATAGATATTGGTTGGTAGAAAATATTCTGACTCAAACATTCTCACCATTAAGGGATGTCAATTACAATTACCATAGACAAGGTTTTGACCTCATGTACTCTTCTCCTGATCAAATTAGGGCTAAACTAGTGGATGATCTCAAAACATTAAGATCCATTCATCAAATCAAGCCTTCTAGCTATAACATGCAGCTTTTCTTTTTAAGTAAAGCGGATGAAATAGTGAATATATATAGGGATGGTACTCAAGAAGAAAAAAAGGCAGTTAAAGACTTACTCTCTGTGATTGATCCAGGTAACATCCCCAAATACGACCAACTTCAATAAATGCTTGTAAAACTTACGGTTAAAAATTACGCGTTAATCAGTGATCTCGATGTTGATTTCGAACAAGGTTTCAACGTAGTTACCGGAGAGACAGGATCAGGAAAATCTCTTTTGCTTGGAGCATTAGGATTATTATTGGGGCAAAATGCTGATTTTTCGAAAATTGGAAACGAGCATCAGAAATGCATTTCTGAGGGAACATTTAGCATCAAAGGATATAACCTACAACCATTCTTCGAAGAAAACGAGATTGACTACGATCCAGTAACAATTATTCGAAGAGAATTAAATAAAACAGGAAAATCCAGAGCTTTTATCAACGATACTCCAGTTAAGTTGAGCATACTTAAAGAATTAGCTTCTCAACTTATAGATATCCATTCTCAACATGAAAACTCTAAACTTCATTCTAGGGACTTCATGTATGATGTACTTGATACTTTTTCAGATACGGGTGCATTCCTAAAAGATTTCAGATCTGGCTTAAAAAGCTTAAAGAAAATCCGCCAAGAACTGTTTGAGCTTAGAGAAAAAGAAACTCAATTGAAGTCTGATCGAGACTATTATGAATTTCAATTTAATGAACTTTCCGAAGTTGAGTTGGACAATCTAAACATCTCTTCTCTTGAGGGAGAGCTATGTATGTTAGGGAATGCTGAAGAAATTCGCCAATTGGTCTATGAAAGCGCAGAGGTTTTAAGTAATGATTCAGGGGGAGCATTGGAATTGCTTAAAAGAGCTCAAGATGTTTTATCTAAAATAAAAGATGCCGATCAAGGTATTCAGGATCTTGCGTCCAAAGTGACTTCCATACGGCTGGAATTGGAAGATGTCGCTTTTAGCGTACGCCATAAATATGAGACTATTTCTCCTGATGAAGAACGCTTAAACATAGTCACTGATTTAGTCAATCAAGTGAACACTCTTCTTCTTAAACACCGAGCCTTAACGGTAGAAGAACTTATTGAGAAAAAGGAGCATTTCTCTCTTTTATTAAGTAAAGCGGATAATTTTGATGCTGAAATCCAAAGGCTATCTGACAAAATCCAAAATCAAGAAACGCATTTAGAAACTCTAGCCTCAAAAATCACCAAGAAGAGGAATAGTTGCAAAATGGAGCTAGAGAAATTCATTAATTCAGGGCTAACTGATCTGTCCATGCCTCAAGCTGAATTCAACGTTGCTCTAACAGCATCAACTGAATTCAACGACTATGGAAAAGATGAACTCAACTTTCTGGTAAGAACCAATAAAGGAAGTGAAATGACAGCTATTTCTAAAGTGGCTTCTGGAGGAGAAATCAGCAGAGTAATGTTCCTAATAAAAGCTGCTGTAGCTTCAAAGAAAAGCATTAAAACACTGGTTTTAGACGAAATAGATACTGGAATTAGTGGAGAAGTTGCTAGCAAGCTCGCAACACAAATCAGGAGAATGAGTAAAAGCTCTCAAATTTTAGTCGTTAGTCACTTAGCTCAAATGGCCAGCAGAGCTAACGCTCATTATAAAGTTTCAAAAACAGAAACAGAAAACACAACTGTCACAGAGCTCAAAAAACTTGAGAACAAGGCCCAAGTGCTGAATGAGTTGGCACAGCTTTTAAGTGGTGAGAAAGTGACTGAAGCAGCTCTTAAGAACGCAGCAAGTCTTCTATCAGAAAACTAAATCAAAGCCTACTGACGGCAAGAATGGTAGTTGATTAACTCTTTCATTTGTCAATCTATTGATGTAAAACACATTCTCCCTACTATAAACATTAGTCACACCACCTGTTATCTCAAGATTCATTCGCTCCAAGTCGATTGTTTTCTTTAATCCCAAATCAAGTCTGTGATAATCAGCTAACCTTCCTCCGTTAAGATCAGAGTATAAAATTCCATAATCTCCATTTAGAGTCCAATAGTCTCCGGATATGTTCCCGTTCGTGGCAGGTTCTTCAATATAACCTCTTGTCTGAGTGAAAGGGAATGCGCTTCCAAAATTCCACCTAACGCTAGCTTCCCAATTCCTCTTCTTTCCAAAATTATAAGTGGCTACAAAATTCATATTGTGTCTCCTATCGAAAATGGTAACATACTCCTGCTCCCCATCCCATCTATCAACTTTTCCTAGAGAATACACAAAATAAATAGTGCTATGTCTCTCATTGTATTTCAACACAAAATCAACTCCTCTTGCTAAGCCAGTCTCAACGATAAAGTCTTTCCTTAGACTCTCAGGTTGATCTTGGTTATCTGGATTATCCTCAAAAATCTTATTCCTATTAATGCTAGTAAGCTGAGTGAAATCCTTTAAATATCCCTCTATGTTGATATTCATTTTTTCAGTAAGATCATATTCCACACCAAACATCAAGTGATTCGCTGTTTGAAGTGAGTTATCAATATCCACTTCTTCACCATCTTTAGTAATAAAAGAATCTTGAATCTCTTCTGGTGCAGTAAGGAATCCATAAAACAAATTCACGACATCTCTATCCGAATTTGCACTCATGATGTTTTGAGAATACATTCCCGCAGCCGCTTTAATTCTAAAAACTTCAGTTGGCTTGTACTTCACACCTATTCTAGGTTCAAACCTCCCATTACTAAGTGCTGAATAGTATTGAAACCTCAGGCCAGGCTCTATGATTAGCTTTTTTAATTGTTTTTTATACTTCACATAAAGACCAACTTCTGTGGTATTTTCATCTTGATTTACACTCAGACCACGTGCATTGAACGTACTAAAGTTGGTGTTTAATGTTTGAAACTGTACTCCGTAATTGACATTGTCTTTTCCTAAGATATATTTAAAGTCCAATCCAAAATTAGATCCAGAAATAGCACTACTTCGAGGAGCTTCAATCTCATCTTCTTTTAGCTCAATAAAGTAATCCGAAAACGAAAAGAAACCATTTATTAAAACGGTAGACTCTGACGGAGACAACACGAAATTCGCTCCTCCCCCATTATTTTTCCAGTTAAAGTCACTGATTGCCTGAAAACGAACATCATCGTTGAAACTGAAACCATAAAGACTGAATTTACTCCCTGAAGCTCCACTAAAAGTCATCTTACCGTAGACATCTAAAAAATTAAATGGCAATCCTTCTTCATCTATGTAATCATAGAGCACCTTACTAGTCTCTTTTAGGTATGATTTCTTGGCAGTTAATAAATAAGTAATGGCACTTCCACTTTCATCTATCTTCTTAATCGGGCCCTGAAGTACCGCCTTAACTCCAAAAGGATTAATAGCTATTCTCCCTTTTTGTTTATTCTTGTTCCCATCTATGGTTTTTACATCCATTACGGAACTTACTCTTCCTCCAAAATTGGCATTGAAGCCTCCAGTATAGATATCTGCAGTTCTAATAATGTCCGTTTCAAATACTGAAAATAAACCAATCGAATGGAAAGGATTGTATACTACCATCCCATCCAATAACACCTTATTCTGAACAGGACTCCCCCCCCTAATATAAAGCTGTCCTCCTTGGTCTCCAGTAAAAGTAACCCCTGGAATTACCTGCATGTACTGCGCAATATCATTTCCACCGATACTTGGTAACCTTGAAATTTCCTTTGGAGTTATGGTCTCTATACCAATTCTCACTTCATTCTTTTGATCATTAAGGTCTCCCACTATTTCTGCATCTCCTAATCCTATAGCATCTTCTTCCAGTCTGTAGTTCTTTGTAATTACTCTTCCTGGCTCCAGAACCACCTGTTCAATGACCTCAGTGTATCCCACCATTGAGAAAACAACAGTATAAGCCCCTTCCTTCATTTTAGTCAATGAATAGAATCCATTTATATTGGAAGTCGTCGTGTATTCTGCATTCTTTGTATAGATATTTGCTCCCACCAGCGGTTCACCAGTTTCTTTGTCATATATAAAGCCTTTTACAGCTGCATTCTGAGCTATGGCACCAATACTTAACGAAACTAAAAGAGTGATGAAAAAAAGCTTAAATAGCTTTGGCATTAATTTAAATTTTTCGGTGGCACAAATGTAAAGAAACAGAGGGGTGCCAAGAATTAAAAAC
The DNA here is from genome assembly GCA_965224545.1 of Flavobacteriales bacterium. Lineage (GTDB taxonomy): Bacteria > Bacteroidota > Bacteroidia > Flavobacteriales_D > Sanyastnellaceae > ASP10-05a. The sequence goes on from CBDCZM010000003.1 coordinate 235,375, forward strand.
ATATAAACTTAAGACCTTAAAATGGGATCACTGTTGTAATGCAGAATAAAAAGGAACAATAATATCAAGTCTATTCGAACTGAAGGTTCATTCTTTTAATTCTACTCGCTAAAGATTCACTACTCAACTTTTCTCTCAATCGATTGACCATAATAGGAAATCCAAATGGAGTAGGCTTTTCCGGTAGCTTTAATATCAATTTCTGTTCCTCTATTCGTTGCAATGCGCTCCTTAACCGTTCATACTCCAATTGATGTGTCATTGCTTCTTCAAAACTCTGTTGCAATAACAAATTTCCCGCATCATAATCAGTGAATACATCAAAGAACAAATCCGAAGAACTTTGAAGATGCTTATCCTTGACATTGTTTCCTGGAAATCCTTTAAACACTAATCCAGAAATTGAGGCTACGCCACGAAATCTTCTTCGAGCCATTTCTGTTGCGTTGATGCTGCTCTGGACATCTTCATAAAGCCCTTCTGGTGTTAAGAGATTCTTTTCTATAATCATGCTCGCATCAAAAGGTTGATCTGAAAGTAACTCGAAACCATAATCATTAAATGCAATGGAGAAGGTGATTGACTTATTTTGACTAAACCTGAATGCTACTAGAGAAGCTATGCCTTCATTTACTGCAATGCCTTCAAACGGATATACCAACAAATGATGTCCTTGATCTGTAACAAAATACTCCATGAGACATTCATTTCTTGTCGGTAAATGAGATCGATCCCTTTGAAACTCCAATAATGGGCGAATTGCTTCCAGCTCCGGGTCTTCAAAATCTCCTGACATAAACTGATCAAGTTTATCCCTGATCACATCGCTCATGTTGCTTGAAAGGGGAAGCTTACCTCCCTGCCATGTAGGTATTAATCCAGATTTTTTTTTGCTCCGCACCACAGTAGCCGTCATTTGTTTAAGAGCTATCAATTCCAGACTCTTTCCTGAAAACCAAAATACATCACCAGGGTTCAGTCTTGAGAGGAACCACTCCTCAACATTTCCAATAAACCCTCCGCTCTTATACTTAATCTTGACGACACCATCACTGACTATAGTGCCAATACTCATTTTATGTCTTCGTATTAAGTTCTTATCAGTCACTTTAATAAGGCCATCTTCAATTACGGTTTTTTTGAACTCCTCATATTGACCTAGAGAATCTCCTCCTGTTCGAAGGAAATTTAATATTCGATTCCATTCTGTCATGGTTAAACTATAGAAACAATGACACGTTTTAATCTGATTGTATGTCTTCTCAGAATCAAACCCCTCTCCCACGGCCAAGGTCATTAAGTATTGAATAAGCACATCAAAACTCCTTATATATGGCTCCCTTTTCTCGATATAATTTTTTTCTATCGCTTCTCTTAAAGCAGCAGCCTCTATCAACTCCAGAGAATGTGTTGGAAGAAAATAGATCACGCTGGTAGCTCCAGGTCTATGACCACTTCTCCCAGCTCGTTGCATGAACCGAGACACACCTTTAGGGCCTCCGATTTGAATAATGGTTTCTACAGGAGTAAAATCCACTCCAAGATCCAAACTACTGGTGCATACTACAACCTTCATATCACCACTCTGAAGTGCATCTTCTACCCAATGACGTACCTTTTTACTCAAAGACCCATGATGTAGAGCCGCTATACCCGCTAGTTCAGGAAGCTCATTAATAAGTCTATTGTACCAAATTTCTGACTGAGCTCGAGTATTGGTAAAAATGAGTGTGCTCCTGCTCTTCTTAATAATTGGAAGAATACTCTTTATCAAATTGATACCTAAATGTCCTCCCCACGGAAATTTTTCTATCTCCTTAGGTATAATTGATTTTACCTTTATTTTCTTTTTAATACCAGAGTTGATTAGTTCCGAATTTCGGAGATAATCAGCTCCTAGCAGTACTTCCGAGGCTTGAGTCAAATTACCAACCGTAGCGCTGATTCCCCAAGTTCTAAAATCGTTGTTTATCGATCTAAGTTTTGAAAGAGATAGCTCAACTTGAACACCCCGCTTGGACAGGGCAAAAGCATTTAAAAAACAGCTGTACTCATTAATAAATTTCTATAGTCTGTGTCAAAAGCCGCTTTCATTCTCTTGTTTTTCAAGCTAATTTTAGCTGAGCTTTCTTTTTTTAAAACTGTTAATACAATTTTTAATAGGATATTAAAGTTTTCCACTTGATACCCTATTCTTTTTTTAGAAAAGTCTTCTTGAAATGTCACATCGAGGCTCCAATGTAAATTATTTTCAACTGACCAATGTTTTCGAACCCCATTGTTAATTGCTCTTGCAGATGACAAATCACTAATGAAAAACCGTTCATCTGTTGTCATTATTCCGGTTGCTTTTTGAGTAACTTCTGATGTTATCTTCACTACCGAAATTAAATTTTCCCATTTATTAGGGTTTTCTATGTGTTTCAAGTTAGTAAAAACTTCACAAGTTCTTTTTTCTATTCTTCCGTGTCCGAAATCATCTTCAATATCAACACTATCAGGATTTGTCAATACAACTGTATCTTGAATATTACTAGCCAAAGCAGGTTGATTTCCTTTAACTGCAATAATATAATTGGCTTCACTTTTCACAATTTGACTTACAATCTTTGTTTGACACCCCATTGCATCAATGGTAATTGTATTACCCTTTATATCTAACAATTCTAATAATGCAGGTATTGCAGTAATTTCATTGCTTTTTTCATTCACTTTCAATTGACCCAGACACAGTTGATTCTCTGATGCAAAGGCAGAAACAATATGAGGGGTTGTTATTCCGTCAAACTTACCGCCCCTCACTGTTTTACCATCAAGAGCTATAACTTCTCCTTTTGTTTTCACACACAAATGATTAATCCAAGAGATAAAACAATCATTGAAATTCTCAGAATCAAGAGCTGAAAAGACTCTTCGCATAGTATCTATCGATGGAATACCAGCATCAAAGTTTCCATACTGCTTAAGCCAGTAATATTGACTTTTACCAAAAATGTGTATGGTCTCCCATTTATCACAGCCACACATTATCCCTGTTATAACCAATAGCAATATGTCGCTCAAAGAATGGTGGTAATTTCCCGCATCTATTCGCCTTGGGTCTTTTAGAGCATAGAAAAAACAGGAAAGTGAATTTGTATTAGAAAACGTGGTTTTTCTATCCATCTTTTTCGAATGAAAAAAACGCTTTTCAAAAATACTACTGATTGAAAATTAAAAAATTAAGAACAAAATAAAGTTAATAGACATTATTATAACTGAATTACTATAGCTTTCTTTTCGTTGGACTCAAAAAGTCAAAGCATTGGTTTTAGACATATAAACTAACTTTTTGCATTGTCAAAAAAGAATAATTTGACCTATACTAAATGAGTCGTAATAATGTCTAATGGTTTAAATGCTTTTGCCCTGCCCGCTTGGACCCTACCAACTCATGCCACTCATCTGCTACAAGACAATAAACATTCTTAAAAAGATGCGAAAAATTCTTTTGAGACATTAAAACATGAAGGCTTTCCGGAGTTGTAATCAACAAGTTAGGCAGTTTTGTTTTTTGAGATGCCTTTACTTTGGCACTGCTATCTCCAGATCTAATTTCTACCGTAAAATCCAGCGCTAAATCATCAATGACTCTATTCGTTGAATTAAGAATCTCTTTAGCTAGTGCTCTTATGGGAGTGATCCAAATAGCGCATAACCCATTCCGTTTCGCAGGAGTTCTCTTTTGGTGTTCCAAAATTATAGGAATAAGCAAAGAATATGTCTTACCACTTCCTGTAGGAGCATTTACCAAGCCTCCTTTCCCCAAAGAAAATGCATCCCATGTTTTTTTTTGAAACATGAATGGCTTCCACTTTCTTGTGGTAAACCACTGATCGATGTCTTTTCTTTCTAGCATAAAGTGGCTAAATCTGCCGTTAAAGTTCTAAAAATATTATTTTAGGCACCAAATTTGGTTATATTCAGTAAAATATCAGAATCATGAAGAATTATTTTATGCTCTTTTTAATCTCGTTTTTGTATTTGATTCCTTCTATGGCTCAAACTGACAACACTTACGATGATTTATTAGAATTGTATGTAGACGAGAAATATGAAAAATTAGCTTATAAAGCTGAAGATTATTTTTTAAATGACAAGTACAAAAAAGATCCTCTTCCGTATTTGTACTATAGCATGGCCCACTTTGCTTTTATAAAGGATGAATCACTTTTAGAAAAGTATCCGAAAGCCTTCAAGGAATCAATGAAGTATGCTGGAAAATTTGTCAAAAAAGATAAACAGGCCGCTTATATTGATGAAGCTGAGGACTATTTCGCTGAACTGAGAGCCTTAGCTATGGAAGAAGCCGAAAACCAAATCATCAATCTAAAATATACTAAAGCCAAAGGCACCTATAAGTACTTGTGCAATCTTGATACTAAAGATCCAGGAGCTAAAGTATTTATGTCGTATTCCTGCTTTATGATGAAATCAGTAAGAGAAGCTCAAACTTTTCTAGAGGAGTCTCTTGTTCTTTTGGATGAAGTCAATATTTCGAGTTTGACAAAAGAGCAAAAATCACTTCTAAAGAACTCTGTGATTACAATGACTGAGTGGGAGGAGAACGGACCTTACAGAAATCAAATTACGTCATTATTAGAAAAAACTAAAGATGCTTTGAAGGTGAAAAAGACTTTCAAAGGGCTTATGATTCTTTTATGTAAAAAAATCTTCACATAAAAATTCTAAAACGAGGACATGGTCCTCGTTTTTTTTTACCTTTCGATTCAAGATTTGAGTTTGGTACTTTGTAGTAAATATCTATAATCTTATTTAGTTTTAGAACAATAGTTAGTATATTCATTGTTCTGGCGAAAGCTTTTTAACCGCACTAATAAAACAGGAAGTAGTTATCTCCTTTCTGTAGAGATGGTAATTGGTAGATCGGGTGGTATCGATCTATTTGTAGTGATCATCTTGGTAAAAGTGATTTGAGATTTATAAGTCCCTATTCAGCATGGTCTATAAATCTCATGGAATTTTAATCGGACATTAATGTACCAGTTGCTGGTGAATTAAAGAATGTCTTACTAATTATTGGGGTTAATGACAATGAACAACGCTAGTGAGCTTGACTCACTGAAATTTCCAACAGGAGACTTCTATCATGAAAATTTCTCGAAAGAAAATCCAATCAGGATATTACTTCTTGAAGATTCAGAAAGTGACGCGGAATTAGTCGCTTACTATATTGGGGAAATTTCTATCCCATACCAAATCCTTCATGTTTCAAATAAAACAGGCTTTCTGGATAAATTTGATTCGTATGCACCACATTTAGTGGTTAGTGACTTTCAACTTCCTCAATATACTGGTAGAGACGCACTTATTCACGTTAGAAAGCACTGTCAATACATGCCTTTTATTATGTGTACGGGAAGAATAAATGAAGAAACAGCAGTTGACTGTATCAAATTGGGCTCTGACGATTATGTGCTAAAAGATGATTTAAATCGACTGCCTTCGGCAATTCACCAAGCTATTGAGGCTAAGAAAACAAAAATTCAGAAGGATAAGCTTAATTCGGATCTAATCAAAAGCGAAGAGAATTTACGGGCAATTACTCAAAATAGTCCTAGCAATATCTATACGCTTGACAGAGACGGAAATATTCTCTTTAGTACTAATTCAAGAGCAGAGTCCATTCAACCTGGAGAAAATATATTTAACCACTCACATCCTAAAAACCATGAACAGATAAGACAAAACATGAGTCTTTCATTTCGCCATAAACAGGATGTCGAATTTGAAATTGAAGGATCTCCAAATGATCCTACTCATGATTGGTATCTATGCAAAATGGGGCCTGTACTAAAAAATGGTGAAGTAGATAAATTGGTTTTTATACCGCTCAAAATTACTGATCTTAGAAAGGCTCACCTTGAATTAAATAATCTGAACGTGAGGTTGAATCAATTAAACAACCATTTGGAGAATGTCAGAGATCAGGAGAAGAAAAAAATAGCCATGGAAATTCATGATCAACTCGGTCAGGAGTTAACAGGAAATAAGCTAGGGCTCTATTGGCTCAAACAAAATCTTGACGGTGATTTAAACTCGAAAAAGCAACTTTTTTCAGAAAAACTGGATGATCTCATCAATTTGTCAACCCAAGTTATACAGACGACCAGAAGGATCGCTCATGAGCTCAGACCTGTGGTCTTAGACGATATAGGCTTGTTAGCCGCCTTAGAATGGCACATCAATAATTACAATAAGTTTCGCGAAATAGCATGTGAGTTGATTCTGGATTGTGATGAAACAGTATTTGAGAAAGAAATTTCTACGACGATCTATCGAGTAATTCAAGAATCACTAACCAATATAGATAGACATGCTGAAGCCACAAAGGCAGAGGTGAAGTTGTCACGGACAAATGGTAAAGTAACCCTTAGCATTAGTGACAATGGTAAAGGACTGAATCCAGATGAGGCTCTTGCTTCTAAGAGCATGGGATTATTTGGGATACAAGAACGAGTCAAACACTGGAAAGGTCAATTTGACCTTATTAGTGATCAAAATAACGGAACCGAAATATTAATTAAAATAGAACTTTCACCTAATGATTAAAGTAATTTTATGCGATGACCATCCTATTGTAAGAGAAGGATTAAAACTTTTAATACTTGGTTTAGGAAACTACGAGGTTATAGATGATGTGGAAAGTGGAGAAGCACTTATGAGAAGCATTAAAAATGAACAACCAGAAATTGTAGTCCTTGATGTCTCCCTTCCCGGAAGAAGCGGACTTGAAGTATTAAAATCGTTAAAAGCGATGTATCCAGAAGTCAAAGTGCTCATACTTAGCATGTATCCAGAAGATCAATTTGCTCTAAGAATGATCAAAGCAGGTGCCTCAGGATACCTTCACAAAGATTCTAAACCTGAAATACTTAAGGAAGCGTTGTATAAAATTTCAAAAGGGGAAGAATATATGAGTCCAGCCGTTACCAAAATACTAATTGGTGCAGTTCACGGCAAGAACTCTACTAAACCCTTACATGAGGAATTGTCTGATAGAGAGTTTGAAGTATTTCTTGCACTTGGGGATGGACATAGTCTAAGTGAAATTGGACATAAACTAAACCTTTCTGTTAAGACCATCAGTACTTATAAAACGAGAATATACGATAAGATGAATATGGAAAAAACCAGTGAAATTGTACGGTACATAATCAAACACAATTTGAATATCACTAACAATGTCAAGGAGTTACTGTAGGAAAATTCTGACAAATAGTCAAGCTGCTTTTCCTAAGCTTATGCCTTAAGTCTCATCTATGTTTGTGGAAAATTGTATTAAAAACCATAAACTTTTAAACTGATGATAAGACTGGCGATATGTGATGATCACAAAATAGTTAGAGAAGGAATTAGACAAATCATTCAAGGATTTCCTGATATTGATTTAGTAGAGGATGATATTTCCAGTGGGGAGGAGCTTCTACAAAAACTAAGAAAGACACAGGTGGATGTTATTGTTTTAGACGTATCTCTTCCTGGTAGAAGTGGGCTGGAAGTACTAAAACAAGTGAAAATATTCTATCCTGAGACTTATGTACTTGTTTTAAGTATGTATCCGGAAGATCAATTTGCTATTCGAATGTTAAAAGCAGGGGCTTCCGGCTATTTGCACAAGGACTCTAGTCCAGATGTACTCATAGAGGCCATTCGAACGATTTCAAAAGGTGGTGAATACTTAAGTCCTGAAATCACAAAGCTCCTATACAGAGAAATGAATAATAAAAATCAGGAGATGCCTCATACAAGTTTATCAGATAGAGAATATGAGGTGTTTCTTGCTATTGGAGAAGGGAAGCCTAATAATGCTATTGCACATCAATTGTCTTTAAGCGCTAAAACCATAAGTACCTACAGGTCTAGAATTCTTACTAAAATGGATATGGACAACAATTCTGACATGATCAAGTATATCTTACTCCATGACCTCGTGCCTGCAGTGTAAGAATTCTCCTTCTTAATAATGACTTAAATGCTGCCCTGACATAAGCTATATGCTTACCAGGGCAGCATTTTTTTATCCGTCATTTGCAGTAGTAATGTTTAAAGATTGATAAATGATTCCTGAAGTATTTGTAAATCAAGAGATAAATGCCCTCCTATTGGAGGACTATAAATCAGATGCTGAACTTATCGAGCATTACTTAAAAGGGAGTTTTCCCAAGTGTAATATTCAACATGTATCCAGCGGGAAAGAATTCAGAAGGTCTATAGAAAGATACACTCCAGACATCATACTTTCGGACTTCAACCTCCCTAACTATTCCGCAGAAGAAGCATATACCGAAGCCAAAAAAAGATTTGGAGAAATTCCATTTATCCTTATCACAGGAGAGATTTCAGAGTCCCAGATCGTGAATATGATACACACGGGAATTGATGATTACCTAATGAAATCGTCATTGACTCGGATAGGAATGGCAGTAGGTCAAGCGTTGCAACGTCGAAACTCCTTATCTCTCTTAAAAGACAATGATCAGGTAATTGAATCGAACCTTAGATTTGTCAATACTATTTTAGAACATTCTGGAATGGCAATTTGTGAAGTTAAAATCCCCTTTAAAGCTTTCAGATTCTTTAAGCACGGATTCTCGCATGAAAATCTTCAAAAGTTCCTGCTTGAAGCAAATATATGTCGTGTAAATAAAAAAGTAATTGATTTATTTGAATACAAAGACTTTGAACATTTTGAAAACGACTTTGCTAAAATTTTTGATGAGAGATCTTCAAATAATGTAATGAAAATCATCCAAGAAGCTCAAAATCAAAATGCTGTAAAAAATAAAAAAGTGCAATTACAATCGTTTAAAGGTCATCGAAGACATATTGACCTCAATCTAGTTAGTCAAAAATCGAAAAACTTTGTAACTGTTATTTTAAATTTTTTGGACGAAACGTCAAGATTGGAATCTGAAATGCGAACAGAAAAACTTCTTCAACGAATGGAAAAAACCATTTTTGAAAGTACTAAGGAGCTAAGATCAGTGAATCAAAAACTAAATGAACAAGCTGAGCACACAAAAAGAATCAATAAAGTTCTAGAATATAATTTCAACCAAACCACCGCCAGTATACAGGCAGCCAAGAAAATACAAAAATTGATGCTTCCTAAAATGGAGCAAATTAGGGATACCTTTACTGATGCATTTGTTTTCTACAAGGCAAAAGATATCGTTAGTGGTGATTTTTACTGGTGTCAAGAAGTGGAAGACACTACTTGGGTAGCCTTGGCTGATTGCACTGGTCATGGTGTTCCTGGGGCACTAATGGCTATGACTGGAGCTCACTTACTCAGTGAAATTGTAAATGGCAATGCAGAAAAAAAACCAAATGATATTCTATGTCTTCTGGATCAACATATCATCGATCGATTAAAGCAACGAGAAATTGGAAACATCGTAAGCACAGGAATGGACATCACCCTTTGTAAGTTTTGTAAGGCTACAAACCAATTGGAATTTTCAGGAGCTTACCAAGACCTTTTTCTGAAAATTGACAACAAGATGAGAATTATCAAAGGAGTTAGAAGAGGCGTAGGTGGAACACATGAATACAAAGACGAGAAGTTTTGTAATCATACTGTACAGCTGAAAAAAGGAGATAAACTATATTTCACATCCGATGGCATGCCAGATCAATTTGGAGGAGAGTTTGGGAAAAAGCTTATGAAAAAAAGATTCGTTCAACTTTTGGAAAACTTCAGCTCAAAGGACATGAATGGGGAACTGCTAGAAGTAAAAAAGGCTTATTACAAATGGAAGCGAAAGGAAGAGCAAGTAGATGATATTGTAGTTATGGGACTCGAAGTGTAAAACGCAATTCACGATTTAATCAGTCTGGCAGTACTAATTATCTTAGGTTCCTTTTGAATATTAAAGTACAATGTCAGTTCGCCACCAAATGATCTAAAGTAACGTTCTACCCCATGAATCATACTTCCTTCAAAATCTAATATTTCTGCTCCAGCATCTCTGCTATTCGAAACAGAATTCCAAAGAGCTGCTGTTCCTAATGGGACTCCTTCTACTTTATCCGCCCCTCCAAACAAATAAATTACTTCCTCTCCTACTCTTACAAAACAGGCTACTCCGTTCCTGTCTCCTAAGCTAGCCGTACTTGAAGTGAACCAAGGTTTATCTTTCATAAGAGAAATTAAGGGATTCCAAAAAGCTTCTTCCTCTGCCCCGCGGTGAGCGGCAGTAGACTGATACAATATTGAAAGAGCCTCCCTACTTAACGAGGATTGAAAAATAATTCCTGTCTCCTCAATTCTAGAAATATCTCTTCTTAGTCCTTTGCTCATATTAGGAAGCAAATCCTTACTTTTTTCAATATTCAGCAAATAGGTATACCTTGGAACACATTCCATCCCTCCCCATATAAAATGTTGGATATCTTTAATTTGTGCTGGAAATGATATGTTGACCCACTTGCATTTCTGGACAAAATCGGATATAGTTGAAAGTAGTTTTTTATGAAGCGAATGGGATTCATAGACGTTACCAGATCTAGAGTCTAGCCAAAGCCCACAATTTTGAAAATAGGGTGGATTACTGATATGAACGAATCCTTTTCTCTTTGAATAATAAAGACAAAATGCAGCCTGAATCTTTTGGTTTTTTGTATTTCGAATACAGAAATATTTTAAACCTGAAAAAACCTCACTCCAGTTATGGAGAAAGCAAATGTTATAATCACTGAGCGATGGAGATTCAGTCAATAGCTGATCATACGATATTTCATTAATTTGGTGACTCACACGGCTAATTTCTGATAAAAACCAATTAGTTTTCTTTCTTCAATAGACCAATTGTACTTTTCGTAAAAGGCTTTCTTTCCATTCTCTCCCATTTTCATTGCTTTTTCTGGATTATCCAACATTTCTTTGATAGCATTTGCAGTCTGATCACTACTCAAAGGATCTACACATACACCACATTCAGAATCATAAATGATTTTTTCCCATTCAGGAAAGTTGGAGGCTATCACAGGTAAGCCTGCAGACATATATTCAAACATTTTGATTGGCAGTGACTCTATATAACTCTGAGTAGGATGAAGTGTAACTACTCCGAGCATTGATGTCTTTAACACCCTTAAAATAGTTTCTCTCCCCACCTGTCCTAGGTAATTCACATTTTTCCACCCTTTCTCATCCTTTAAAATCTGCTCAAAAGATTCTGGAGAAAAAGTACCCGCTAACTCCAGTTTTACATCCAATCTCTCTACAGCCTTTACGAGTTCCAATGCTCCTCTAGTTGGAAATATTCCCCCCACATAGCACAATTGATTGGGTACCTTTTCTAAATCTAGGGCAGCCAATTGATTGGCCTCATTAATCAAAGGGTAATTCGCCACAAGCTCTACGTTTGGATTGTAAGTCTTAAATCGAGAACAAATTCGTTCGGTCACTGATATTACACCACTGATTCTTCTAGAAACATAAGATTCATACTTAGAAAAAAGTCTTGAAATAGTAGACCTGATCAAACTTGGAATCCAATGCTTATCCATTAGTTGTTTAGGGACATCTTCATGCGCATCATAGATCACTTTTTTTCCTCTTCTTTCTAGCTTTAAAGCAATCCTAAGTAGTTCGGGATCATGAAGGTGATAGATATCTGCGTCTATTTCAATCGCCTTTCTATAAACCGCATTAACAGTTGAAATGATTCTATTAAACCTTCCTTTTTTTTCTCTAATCACCGTTCTGATATGTACTCCTGACTCTGTCCTTTCCTTGGTATCTGTCACCACGCAATACACTTCAAAACCAGCTTTGCTCAAACTGACACATTCCTTATGAAAAATCCGAATATCCCCATCTGGATGAGCACTCGTTAAATGACAGACCTTCAACCTACGATTTTTTTCCATCCAAGTGATTTTTAAAAACGAAGAACAAAATCAACATAAAAAACCATCCACCTGATAACATAAGTGTAGATAATGACCCAGAACTCAATAAAAGAATCAAAAATAGATTCAATGAGAGCTTAATTTTCATTTTTGAACTACTAAACAGCAATTCAAGTAATAAGAAGAACAAAGCGGTGACGAATCCAGAAATAATCAATCCTAGAATCCCAAAATTGGAATATTCTCTCATAAAGCTAGCTACATTCACACTCCCCTGTATCCCTTTTTTGGCCAACTCGGGACGTATTAAAGAATACAATTCAAATGAGTAGTCATGGTAATCGCTGCCATTTAATGAACTATATAAATTGTATCCATTCCCCTTTAAATATGGCTTTTCTTCAGGTATAAATCTAAACCACTCAGATACCATTTCTCCTGGTACAATAAATACTCTCCTTGTCAGTGATCTCAAAATAGTAATGGCTAGGTCGCATTCAGATTTTTTTTCCGTCTTTATACTATTTTCAATGCTATTTTCAACTTTCGGATGAAGATCATCAATCCCTCCTCCCATCTGAGGGTTAGTTATATATACCAATGTAATGATTACTATCACAGGAAGAATACTATTCTTAATGAGCTGAACCCATCTTCTCTCATAGATATTTACTATTAATATCGGGAACATTACAGCTAGAATATGACTTTTTTGCATCAAGCTAAAGGCATATACACACCCAATAATTAGAATAATCCAATAGAACGCTTTTCGTTTTGTTTCCCAAAATAAAACAATGGAAAATGGAATCAGAGCCTTTATGCTAATGCTTGAAATATAATTCCACAAAGGATGTGCTCGAGTAGTAATGCCTTTTCTCAGCTCAATTGCTTCAGACAATTTACTGATAGAAAAACACTCAAAGGCGGGAAACCCACCTATTGAGACTATGTGTCCTACGAATAACCCTATGATCAGAAAAAAAAGCACTTCAGGTACGGCTATCTTACCCATATAATTTGCATTAAACCTAATCTGCTTCAGAATAAATTTAGCCCCTAAAACATAAAAGAGCATAAAGGATAAAATAAAACAGAATAGCAAGGGAAAGTAGGTCAACCCTGAGGTAGCAAAAACGCCAAGACACAAGAGTAAAAAAACTCCAATGTAAATGACTAAAAAAGTTTGTGTATTAAATAAGCGGCTGAAAATCTTCATATTACAAGGCTTTTCTCATAAGACCGAACGAGATGATAAGTTACCGCAAAGTAAACTAAATAAATGGCAATCTCCATCATGGCATATAACTGAAAGAACTCCTCAAAAGAAAGATCATCTCTTGAGAATAAGTATAAAATACATAAAAAATAGGTCAGCTGCCAAGCCGCACTCCAACGCAATTTTTCTAATGCGATAATTGAAATACTCAACGGTGACACTATGAACTTAACAGCATAAGCGAAAATGAGCAGTTGAGTGATTTTAGCAGCTTGCCCCCAATTCTCACCAAAACAAAGACTAAAAATTTGATCACTAAAAAAATACCCAATCAAGGCTCCAGGAATGCTCAAAATCATCAGAACAGTTAATAATCTCCTGTATTCCTTAAAAATAGATACTTTAAGTCGTATTTGTTCGGCAATTTTCTGGAAGTATACTTGTGATAGTGAAACCGATATCAAAGCCAATGGTAATGCTAAGACAACCCTGCTTAAATCGAACTGGCCCGTCACATCATCACCATAAAAAGAGCTAACGATTATAACCGGAAACATTAGGCTAAAAGTGTTCAAGAACGAAGGAAAGGCATTAAAAACAATGAATCTTTTATATCTAGCTAATTCCTTTTGTATGCCACCAATGTTGAATTGAAGCCAATTTACCCCATGGCGTTTTGTCTGAAATATTCCGGTCAAAAGATTACTTATCTCGCCTATAATCCCTCCAAATATCAGCCCTCCATTTGCCCCCGATGCACCAAAAGTGACTTGACCTATACCCTCTGTCCCTCTACGAATACTTTTGTTTAATGATGATAGACGGTACTTTTTTTGGCGAATGAACCAAAAATTCATGCATTGGTAAGAACTTAGTGCAAATACACTTACAGGTATAAACCAAAACCAAACGGCAATGGAATCAGGAAGTTCAAAGAACTCTTTCCATTGAGATTCAAAGCAAAACATCAGTACGCATACTAACGTACTGAAGAGAAGTGATATTAAGATTCCCCCTTTGAGAAGATAGTCTGCCCCTTCTTCTGATTCCGTCATGACTATCGTGCTTTCATACTTCAGATTGGCCAATGCAATAAGCACTCCCGTGATAGCTGAGTATACAGCAAAATATCCGAAATCACTTGGAAGAAATAACCGTCTTAACACAGGCTGAAGAGCAATCGGTATCAATTGTGCTAAAACTGTCCCTGAAATCAGTATCAACGAGTTAGAAAAAAATTCGGATTTTTTGATTCTTTCAATCAATGATTCAACATTAGATAAGATAATTACGCTTTAAAGTCAAAGTTAGCTTGACTCACATATAACACTCAAATCAGTTAGCCAATTACAAAAACACAGTACAAAATGGACCTCAAAGGTCTATCCCACTGCCTTTTCCGCGAAAACCTTTGTAGGTCTTTCTGCTGCCTGATACATTCTTTCAATGATATCTACCACCTTCAATCCTTCTAAGGCATTAGTTGTGATATTCGTTCTTCCTGAGAGTGTATTCACCACATTTTCGATGACGTGAATGTGATTCGCAGCGCTTCCTTTATAGTATCCGTAGTCATTTGCAGGATTCGCTTCCTTTAGTTCGGGCAATGTATAATCCTGAATCTCACAATACTCTACCTCATTCATGTACTGTCCGCCTACTTTGATAGTCCCCTTCTCTCCAATAATAGTCATACTACTCTCAAAATTCTTATCATTGATAGCCGTAGAAAAATTAAAGGACCCTATTCCTCCTTTCACGAAGTCAAAGCTTAGAAAACCAGAATCTTCAAAAGCTGTGTTATGAGAGTGCTTGTAATCTTTGAAATTCCCTTTGATATTTTCGATATCACCAAATAACCAATACATTAAATCCAAGAAATGGCTAAATTGAGTGAATAAAGTTCCACCATCCAGATTCATTGTTCCTTTCCAGTGATTTCTCTTATAGTACCTGTCGTCTCTGTTCCAATAACAGTTTGTTTGAACCATGTATATCTCACCAAGAACTCTCTCATCAATTACCTGTTTCAACCACACACTAGGTGGTGAATACCTGTTTTGCATTACACAAAAAACCTGTTTTGAACGATTAAGAGCTTTGAACATCACTTCTTCACATTCGATCTTGGTTAAACCCATTGGTTTCTCTACAACAACGTGCTTGCCCGCATCAATCGATTTTTTAGCATGTTCAGAATGCAGACCATTCGGAGAACAAACACAGACAACATCAGCCTCTGGAATATTCTCCAACATCGCATCTACACTAGAATAAAAGGGAACGTCGTAATTATTTTCACACTCTTCCTTCGTCCGAACATCACACATAGCCACTAACTCGGCCTCTGGGTTTCTAATCACCATTTCCGCATGTCTTTTTCCTATATGCCCTGATCCTACTACTGCGAATTTTATCATTATCAAATTATTTAAAGCATTGCAAAGTTAGCAACATTGTCTGATAGACCTAACCTGTTTTAATCTTCTAAGCCTTTTTCAAAATCCCTTGAACTCTGGTAGCAAAGAATGCCAAATACGCAAAACATAATACGCATACCCAATAAGAATTATGAATTCCAACGATATCTGCTAGTTTCCCTTGTATCGGTGGTATAATTGCCCCCCCTAATATCATCATTACTAAAAAAGTAGCCCCTTGAGAAGTGTATTTACCTAAGCCATCAACACTTAATGCAAATATAGAAGGCCACATAATAGAACAAAACAATCCTCCACTCAAGAAAGCAAATGTAGCTATAGCACCAGAAGTAAATAGACCTACCAACATAGCTGCTACGCCTAAAACACCAAAAATCTTTAATGTAAGTGCTGGGTTATCTCTTCCTAAGAAGAATCCTCCAATTTGCAACGCTACACAGATAGCAAAAGCGAATAAATGAGACACCTCATAACCAGAGATATAATTTAGGAATAACACAACACCAAACGCTATGTAAGGAACAATAATGTATAGCCACTTCTTAACCCCTACAGAAGGATTAAACACAGTAATGGCTCCAGCCCACCTTCCTATCATTAAGCCTCCCCAGTACAAAGAAATATACGGTCCTATCTGAGTGTCATTCAGTGCACCAAAAGCGTCTGTTTTCAATAATTCTCCAAGATTACTTTGTATCGATACTTCTACTCCTACATAGGTGAAGATCGCCAACATTCCTAGGACAAGTTGAGGATACTTCATTGCCCCCCAACCTTCAGGTGTTTTCTTTGCCAATGAATTGGCCACCAATAAACCAACAAAAACAGCAGAAAGACCGATGAGGGATAAATACAATATCAAGCGGTCAGATGACTCTCCAAGACTTTCTCCTTTTTCTAATCCGATATATTGATAAAACACAACAGAAAAAACCACAATTAGGAAAAAAGTGATAAATAATAGTACAACCAAAGCTTTGTTGGCTGCTAAAAATTCTGACTTTTTAGCAGTTTCGGGAAGACTCTTAGAGAAAAAGAACAATGCAGCAGCTACCAAAAACATAGCTCCTACCCCCATATATAAGTAGCGAACAGTTGACAAAGTAATTGTACCGTCTTCTATGCTTGCAGAAATATCAATGTCTGCCGTTGAAGCAGTGCCATAAATGATCAAACCCACTGCAATAGGCCCTATTGCTGTTCCAAGAGAATTTATACCTCCCGCTAGATTGAGCCGATGAGATCCCTTTTCGGGCGAACCTAACGAGATTACAAAGGGATTCGCAGCTGCTTGTTGTAAAGAAAAGCCCAGTCCTACAACAAATAAAGCTCCCAAGATAAAAGCAAATGCAGAAGAACCACCGGTATCCCCACTTACTGCAAATATCATAAAGGCTGCTCCTAATGCAGATAAAATTAGTCCATACAGGATACCATTACTGTATCCCCACTTATCCATAATATCTGTTTTTTTAGCTGTGGAAAAAATGAAAAGCGATAAAGCTCCTATATAATAAGCTCCATAAAAAGCAAAATCAATTAGCTGACTTTGAAACTGATCCAAACCAAAATATTCCTTACAAAAAGGAATAAAGACCCCATTACTTGCAGCAATGAATCCCCAAAAGAAAAAAACAGTGACTAATGTCGCTAATGCGCTGTTGTAGTTATTTTTTGCCTTCATATTATTCGTTTAATAGTCCTCAATCGATGAGAATAATTAGTTAATCCTTTATCAAATATGCCGTTGTGATCAATAGTATCTTCTCGTACTCTTCCGGAAGCATGAATAACTGTTTTAAGATCGCTACCCATAATAATTCCGACGTGAACAATAGCCCCGTCTTCATTATCAAAAAAGGCCAAATCCCCCTCTATCGCTTCATCAATAAAGGTGACCTGTTCACCCAAATTGACTTGCTGAGAAGCATCTCTTGGCAATTTTATGCCTTGTAACCTAAAAACTAATTGGGTAAATCCAGAACAATCTATGCCGTATGGACTGCGCCCCCCCCATAGGTAGGGTGCATTCATAAATAGATCACAAGCTCCTTTTAGCGGAACTGGATCAATTTGAATTTCAACTGTCGAAAATCCAAAACCTTTGAGTACATTCTCATCTGGAATGGCACTTGCTGGCAATACTCTAACCTTTCCTCTATTTTCGTGTATTAATTCATTGAAGTCTGAGCTAAATCTCGACTGCTGAATTTTTGATATTTCAAAAGCAGTATGCTGTTTTCTATCAATCCAACCTTCATAATTGTCATGCTTGGATTGAATATGTACCCATTTTTCAAGTTCCTTAACAACAATGTACGTTTCTCCAAACAACAGTTGATTTAACATTTCAGATTTATCTGAAGATTCCAATCTCACTGGTACTGCTGTTTCTAATATGATTCCGGTCGTCACTAAATTTAATTAAGGTGAGCTTGCGTTGCAATATTACTCAAAATATTGTGCCCATATGTAATTACATCTTACCCAAAAATTACTTTTTCCTCGATTAAACCGTGTTTTTCTTCGATTAAACTGCGATTACATTAGATTTATTTGTAAATTTGTACTCTAATATTTTGAAAACGTCTTAATCTATCTCATTTCTCGGGAGCTTACAATAACCAATTTGTATTAACTAATTATTATTGTATGACTAATTTTACGTTTCAAAAACCCTCAAGCTGCTGTGTACTTAGCAGCAGCATTTCTAACACTAATGCAATTTTCAAGAGTATGTTTCTCTTGTTTTCAATGCTTGCTTTTGCTCTCGTTATGAAAGCAAGTGACGAGGTTAACACTAGTCCTCCAATAGAGGTTATGTGTCCATCATTCCAGATTTCCTGTCCATCAGATGTAGAAGTTGCTTGTGGGGAATCTACACATCCTGAATTTACAGGAACAGCAGAGGCTGAAGATACAGGATGTCTTGGCGGAGCAGTTATAGTGATTACAAGTTCAGATGAATTGAACGACATAGAAGGCGGGTGTGCTTTTATCGTAAGAACATGGACAGCTACAGCTGGAGATTTAGTAGAGACTTGCGAGCAGATCATTACGTTAACAGATGACGAATCTCCAACTTTCACTTCTGAAATTGGAGATTTCACTATCGAATGTGCTGAAACTGGTGGCCATAGTACTTGTGCGGACTTCTTTGCCAATGAAGTTGATTTCCCTTCTTATACTGACAACTGTTTAGTTCAAGAAGATATTCAAGTGGAAGTTTCATTTGTCGAAAACACTGAATTGGATTGTCCTATTATTTATTCGTGTACTAGAACAATTACTATTACTGATAAGTGTGGTAATACGAGTTCTCAAAACACTACTGTTTTTATAAAGGATGAAACTGCTCCTGAGCTAAACAACTTCCCTGAAGATCTTAACGTTGAATGTGGAACGATCGAAAATTTAGAAGAGTTTGCATTCGAATTATTTGCAATTAATGGTACTCAAGCTTCAGATGATTGTGGTATTTGGGACTTTAGAATTGAATATGACACTGTAGAAGTAAACAGTGGTGTGCATAAAGATGATTTTTTAATTGAGTCAATTATATTCGATCCATGCGGAAATACAACTTCTAAAACATTAACCATCCACATCGAGGACACAACAGGACCAGTATTTGAGGAGTTGGAAGATGTACAGGTAGAGTGTTTATCAGAAGTACCAGCGCCATTAACAGATTTATATGCATACGATGCATGTTCAGGAGAAGATTACTTAGCAGCTAGCTTTGAATCCAACACAGGAGAGTTGATTTCAACATGTGAATTAAGTGTAGCATATGGACCAGGAGATGACTGGGCAGTTTGGTTGAATGAGTTTGATGCCAGTTCTTCAGATGATTTTGTATGGGGAATCGACGGAGGTACGTTTGACATTTTCGCAGACGGAACAGCACATTTATATGGAACAGTAGAAAACACAGTAAATCCATCAGAAGGATTTATCGTTGACCTTTGGTTTGAAAACGGAGTAGATTGGACAGATTGGTTAGCTCAAGGGAGATGGTATAAGGATGATTTAGGATTTGGAGCAGCTAGCCATGTAGATTGGACTTACTATGAGTTAGTAGGAGGATTCTCTACTTTAACTGGAACAGGAGATTTCGCAGGAGATGTGCTTTCTCTTTCACATAACCCAGCAAATTATTTCTTTGGATTCCAATGTGGAATCGGAGCCAACAATAAGAATGCAAACCAAGGATTCTCAGGATGGTTCAACTATGAAGGATTCATAGATGGAGAAGCAGTATCAGGAAACGGAGATGTAAACGTAGATAAGACATGTGAGCCAATCAATTTAGAAGATTGTGTAAATGACACAGAGTTTACCTACTTATATAGAGCAACAGATGAGTGTGGAAACGCGACTATCGTTTCACAAATCATTACAGTATTAGATCAAACAGCACCAGAGTTCATCGATGCCCCAGAAGATGCGGAAGTATCATGTGAGAACTGGCCATTGCCATTGGAAGAGTGTGTAGCTATAGATAACTGTGAAGGAGAAATTACTTACCTAGAGCCAACAGAAGAAATTGAAGAAGGAGATTGTCCATCAGAATTATTGGTGACAAGAAAATGGGGGGCACTGGATGAGTGTGGAAACATGAATGTACACACACAGCTGATTCATGTATATGATAATGTAGCTCCAGTGATGACTGGTTTACCAGCAGCAGAAATCACAGTAGAGTGTGATGCAGTTCCAGCAGTAGCGATTGTAGAAGCTACAGACAACTGTTCAGAGTTTACATTGGATTTAGATGAGAGTGAAGATTCAGGAGATTGTGCCAATGAGTATACAATCTACAGAATATGGACTGCAGAAGATGCTTGTGGAAATGTATCAACGTTTGTACAAACAATTCATGTAGAAGATACAACAGCACCAGTAATTGACCTGGAAGTAATCATTTCAGCAGAGTGTAATGAAGTAGATCAATTCTTCGCAACAGTATCAGACAACTGTTCATCAGAAGTAGAATTTGACTACTCAGATGTATTGAATTCAGGAGGATGTATGGGAGTATTAGAAAGAACATACACTGCTACAGATGAGTGTGGAAACACAACAGTAGCTATTCAGTATATCACCTTAACAGATACAACAGCACCAGAATTAGTAGGAGTACCAGCAGATGCTACATATGAGTGTGATGAGGTATCTGTATTAGAAAACGGAGATTACTTCTTCCCAGGAGATGTGTATGGAACAGACAACTGTGGATTAGAAGTGACTGTGGATTATTCAGAAGAAGTAGTAGAAGGAGATTGTCCAAGTGCATTCACAATTACAAGAACATGGACAGCGACAGATTACTGTGGTAACATGAGTGATTCATCACAAGTGGTTACAGTAGAAGATACGACTATTCCAGAATTCACTTCTTTCCCAGAGGATTTCACTATTGAGTGTTCAGATGACATTCCAGCAGTAGAGATGCCAACAGCAGAAGATAACTGTGGAGAGGTGAGTATCTCAGTAATAGAAGAGTCTACACCAGGAGACTGTGTAGGATCAAGTGAGATCAGAAGAATTTTCAGAGCAGCAGATGAATGTGGAAACTCATTGATGAGAACACAAATCATCACAGTAGTAGATACAACAGCACCAGAGTTCACTGAAGTACCAGAAGGACAGACATTGGAGTGTGATCAAGAGATTCCAGCTACTGAAGCAGCAGCTATTGATTTCTGTAGTGAAGTAACCATTACTCAATCAGATTCAGAATCATCATCAGAAAATTCATGTGAGAAGTATGTGATTAGAACATTCGTAGCGACAGATGAGTGTGGAAACACTTCTTATGCATACCAGGAGTTCACTATCGTAGATACCACAGCACCAGTGATGGTAGGAGAGGCAAGTTTAGAGATGCCATGTGATGCGATTGATGAGAACTTCCTAGTGGAAACAACAGATAACTGTAATGAGTTTGAAGTAACTTATGAAGATCAACGAGTGTCAGGAGGATGTGCAGGTCAGATCATCAGAACCTATACAGCTATAGATGCTTGTGAAAATGCTTCTACATTTGTACAGATCATTGATTTATTTGATAACGTAGCACCAGAGTTCACTGCTTTCCCTATAGATACCTCAGCAGAGTGCGATGATGTACCAGCAGTATCAGATCTAATAGATGCAGAAGACAATTGTTCAGATGTAGAGATCGAATACTTAGGACATGTAAGAGCAGATGGAGATTGCCCAAGCAATTATACATTGACAAGAACATGGTCAGCGACAGATGAGTGTGGAAATGAAACACTAAGAAGTCAAGTGATCATTATCAGTGATACTACAGCACCAGAGTTCACCTTTGTACCAGCGTCTTTCTCACATGAATGTGATGAAACACCAGATTATGGGACAGCAGAAGCAGAAGATAACTGTGGATCAGTGACTGTTACTTATGATGATGAAATCGTAGGAAATCTATGTGAGTTAGTAATTACAAGAACATGGACAGCAACAGATGAGTGTGAAAACTCAGCGACAGCAGTTCAAGTAATTGCGATTATAGATACAACAGCACCAGAATTTAGCTTCGTACCGGGTGACCTTACACATGAGTGTGATGCGACACCAGATTATGGAACTGCAACAGCTACAGATAACTGTAACGATGTAACAGTGACTTTCGATGATCAGGAGTCAGGAGATTCATGTGAGTTATTCATCACAAGAACATTCACAGCAACAGATGCTTGTGGAAACGCAACTTCAGCAACACAACACATCACTATCGTAGATACAACAGCACCTGAGATTACAGGAATGGTAGAAGTAGATATGCCATGTGATGCGATTGATAGCAACATAGCGGTAAGTGCAACAGACAACTGTAATGAAGTAAGAATCACTTTCGAAGACTTAAGAGTATCAGGAGGATGTGCAGGTCAAATCATTAGAACCTATACAGCTATAGATGCTTGTGATAACTCTTCAGAGTTTGTACAGATCATTGATCTTATCGATGAGACTGCACCAGAAGCTTCTATTGAGCCAACTGACCTTGAGTTAGAATGTACAGATGAAGTACCTGCAACTGAGGTATCATTCACAGACAATTGTGATGATGAAGTAAGTGTAATATATGACCAGACTGAAACAGGAGATTCATGTGAGCAGATAATTACAAGAACATGGATCGCTTCAGATCAGTGTGGAAACGAAACAATTGTAGATCAAATCATCACCATCAGAGATACACAAGCACCAGAGTTTGAGTATATACCAGAAGGATACACTTTCGAGTGTGGAGATGAGATGGAGGTTGAGATGGCTGAAGCATCTGATGCTTGTAATGAGTGGGAAGTGACTTCAGAAATAGTTCTTATCACTTCTACAGAAGAGCATGAAGTAGAAGGAGAATGTGGTCAGTTTAGAACTCAGACTCCAGGTGGTTGGGGAGCTCCAGGTAATGGAAATAACCCTGGAGTATATAGAGATGCAAACTTTTCTTCTGCATTCCCAACCGGTATCGTTTTAGGATGTACTAACACCCTGACTCTTAACTCTGCTGCTGCAGTAGAAGCTTTTTTACCATCAGGAGGAACGCCTTCAGCTTTGTCTCAGAATCTGACAAACCCAGCCAATTATGGAAATACATTAGCTGGGCACTTAGTAGCCATTACGTTATCTATTGGCTTTGATGAATATGATGAAGATTTCTCTGAATCAACTCAATTATTAAAAGACCAAATCATCAATAACGGTACATTTAACGGATGGACAGTTGAACAACTGGTAATTCTGGCAAATCAAGTATTAGGAGCTTGTAATCTTGACTATACACCTTCTCAGGTTACAGATGCCTTATCAATGATCAATGAGAATTTTGTAGATGGCACCGTAGACAATGGTAATTTACTATGTGACCATACAACTACTATTGTATGTGTAGAAACATATTTGGTGACGTTCACAGCAACAGATGCTTGTGGAAATTCAGCTACAGCGACTCAAGTAATTACTAGAGTAGATACCACAGCACCAGAGTTCACATTTGTACCATCAGACATCGATCATTCATGTGAGGAGTCACCAGTATATGGAATGGCTACAGCAGAAGATGAGTGTAATACAGTTACAGTAACTGTATCAGAACAGACGTTAAGTGAGGATGCATGTGAGACAGAGATTTTGAGAACATTTACAGCGGTAGATGCTTGTGGAAACACAAACACTGCAGAGCAACACATCTATATTTACGATGAGGAAGCTCCAGTATTTGATCAAGAAGTATCAGATGTAATTGTAGAGTGTACAGCACCAGCGTTTGAAGAAGTAACAGCTACAGATAACTGTTCATTAGCAACAGTAACTAGAGAAGTAGGAGAAGAATTAGATGAGTGTGGAAACGGAATCATCTATGTGACTTATTATGCTGAGGATGCTTGTGGAAACCAATCAAGTCCAATCAGTTATACGATCACTATCCAAGATACAGAAGCACCTATCCTTTCTGATCTACCTGCAGACCTAATAATTGATTGTGAGGCAGAGGTACCAGCAGCAGAAGTATTGACAGCTACAGATAACTGTGATGCAGGAATCATTGTGACTTATGGAGATGAGATCATAGGAGATCTTCCAGCAGAAGGATCAATCGCTGATTGTGCATTGTCTACTCCAGAAGGACCAACTTGTGATAACAACGAGCCATGGTCATTGAGACTATTCAACGTACCAGGATATGAGTTCTTCTCTACTATTGATGCAAACTTTGTAGAATATCCAGATGGAACAGCTACATTGAAAGGATCAGTATATGCAAACAACAATACAGATGCAATCATAAAGATCGATGTAGTATTCGAGAATGGATTGAACTGGAATGATTGGTCAACTCAAGTTTTCCCAACATCATTTAAAGATGATTGTGAGACCGCAGAAGATTCAGGAGTATACCAAGATTGGACATACTACTTGATGCAAGCAGGATCAGCTACTTTAACAGGAGATGGAGATTTAGCAGGAACACACTTTGAGTTAGTTCATGCACCAATCAATAGCTACTATGGATACCAAGTAGGAGAAGGAGCAAACAATGTGAATGGAAACTATGGAAATGGTGGATGGTTCACCGCTTCAGGAGTACTGGTAGATTCATCTACAGATTCAGTAGTAGAATTGGAAGGACTCCAAGGAGACTTTGCATTCGATGCAGACTGTTGTCCAAGATATGAAGTAGAAAGAACATGGACAGCAGAAGATTGTACAGGAAATACAACCACTCATACACAGATCATCAGTTTTGCTGATCTAGGAGGAGTAGCAGTAGAGTTAACACAAGAGCTTGCACCAGCAGTTCATAACAGCTTCCAAACAGTAGAAGCGAATTACTCTAAAGTATATCCAAATCCAGTAGCGAATGGAAGAGCAAACTTTGAATTCAAAAGCTCAACTGATGATAAAGTATACATCGCAGTATATGATATCAATGGATCAGTAGTAGCTGAATTGTTCGAAGGAGATGTTCAAGCGAAGTTATTATACAGACTAGACCTTGATGCATCAGAATTACCTTCTGGAGTATACCTTTTCAAGGTAGCTGGAAAAAAAGCAAATACTACTCAAAAGTTCGTCGTAACTAAGTAGTCAAGATAGTTAATACGGTTTATCGTAATTGATAAATAGAATAGCTCCGGGGGAAACCTCGGAGCTTTTTTTATTAATCCCTTTCACTGCAACGCACCATTGTAAAAAGATACATGCATAAAAAATCCCTCTAGACCGATGTCCGAGGGATTTTTGTAAGTCTTTCTTCACAAACCTAACTGTGTGTAAGACTAGATAATAAATTGTTTTCAAATGAACTTACGACAACGAATCAGTTAGGTTACAAAAATTATTTTTTTCTAAGGTTTAGATAAATAGCCAAGTGGTCAGAATATCCACCATAAAACCTGCTCCCTTGGAATTTACTTGGCTGTTTTTGCTTATGAGTTTTATCATAATAAAGCACATAATTTTCTTTAAAAATCTTCATTCGATTTTTCTTCACATCCCAATTAGTATTATCTAACAGGCTTCTGGATACGATAAATTGATCAAACATTCCCCAATCACCTTCATAAGTAATTGTCCCTTTATCATCTTTATCCAACTCATAAGCCAAGTTGATCAATTCTGCCTTTTTATCTTTTATACTCTTCGCCTCTAAAATTTGAGCCAAAGACTTATCATTTGGGTAATCATTAAAATCTCCTCCTATGAGAATCTGGGCATCAGGATTTTTCCTTTTGACATCATCCAATTTACTTTTTAATGTTTTAGCTGCTGAAAGACGTTTATACTCTGTCTTTTTTGCTCCATCTCTTCTGCTTGGCCAGTGATTCGTAAACGAATGCAAAATGCTGCCATCAGACTGCTTAAAAGAAGCATATAAAATATCCCTACTAAACAAGGCTTTGTTAGAATGTGAGTCTATATCCAAAAACTCAAAATCGATCAGATTCAGGTAGTTTGGGTTATAAATAAGGGCTACATCAATTCCTCTTTGATCCTTGCTATCCTTATGAATTATCTTGTATCCTGCCCTTATTAGGTCATCATGCTTTACAAGATCTTCTAATACTCTCAAGTTTTCTACTTCTACGAGCCCCATTAAATGTGGAAGTTCATCTCCGAGGTCATTCATCACTTGAGCTATTCGATCAAGTTTTTGAAAATACTTATCCTCAGTCCACTTATACTTTCCATCAGGAAGAAAATCATTGTCTCTAGTTTTTGAATCATCTTCAAAATCAAAAAGATTTTCTACATTCCAAAATGCTGTCAACAAATCACTCATAATTAAATCTTGATTAGAATTATCGATGGCATCAGAGGTTGGATCACTGACTACACCTTCTGTTTTTTTATTCCCTTCCTCTCCACAAGATGTGATTAGGAATAACGCTATGGCAATATATAACACTTTCATTTGTCTATCTTTTTACTCCTAAGATTCCCAACAATCCACGGGTTAACTCCCTTAATGCTGTTCTTCCTAACTGCCTAACCATAGTATTCTTCGATAATTTCTCAATTACACTAGGTTCTTTTTTAGTTCTTGTCTTTTTCGCCTTACTCTCCTCTCCTTTCAGCCTTTCCTGATTCTCCTTTGACTGTGCTTTTTCTATTTTCTTGGTTAATATTTCATAAGCACTTTCTCGATCAATTTCCTCATTATACACGCGTATAAGGTCTGATGAAGAAATTACATTCTTAATCTCACTCTTTGTTAATACATCCATTCTGGTAATCGGAGCTCGAAGCAATGTTGCCGCCAACGGAGTAGGAATACCTTTCTCATTTAAACCAGTGATCAGAGCCTCTCCTATTCCCAAATTAGTCAGTACCTCATCCGTTTTATAGAATTCAGAAGTAGGGTAGTTCTCGGCTGTTTTCTTTATAGCCTTTCTGTCCTTCGCAGTAAATGCCCTTAAAGCATGCTGCACCTTCAACCCTAGCTGACTCAATACTGCGTCAGGCACATCAGTTGGATTCTGCGTACAGAAATAAATGCCAACCCCTTTCGATCTTATTAACTTGACAATACTTTCTATTTGATCCAATAGAGCTGAAGAAGCATTCTTAAATATCAAATGAGCTTCATCTATAAAAATGCACAACTTCGGCTTGTCTGCATCACCCTGCTCAGGGAAAGTAGAATAGATTTCTGCCAGTAGACTCAACATGAATGTACTAAACATCTTAGGTCTGTCCTGAATATCATCTAGTCTGATAATATTTATTATTCCTTTTCCATCTCTAGTCGTTCGTGTCAAGTCATCAACATCAAACGATTTTTCTCCAAAAAATTTATCCGCCCCCTGCCCCTCAATTTCTACTATCTTCCTCATAATAGTAGATACTGAAGCTGGCGCGACTCTTCCATATGCATTCTCTATTTCAGCCCTTCCTTCTTCTCTTATAAATTGGAGAATCTTCTTCAGGTCTTTAAGATCTATTAATGGCATTTTCTTGTCATCACAATACTTAAAGATGACCGCCATAATTCCAGATTGCGTATCATTCAATTCCAAAATCTTTGATACCAACACAGGACCAAATTCAGAAATTGTTGCTCTTAACCTCACTCCATCTTGCTCAGAAATACTCATTATTTCTACAGGTAATCCCTGCGGTTCATATGGCAAATCTCCTATTACGCCATGTCTCCACTTTATATGATCGTTCATAGAACCAGACTCAGCCAGCCCACTCAAATCCCCTTTCAAATCCATCAAAAATGTGGGAATACCATTTAAACTCATTTGCTCCGCTAACACCTGCAAGGTCTTCGTTTTACCAGTTCCAGTAGCTCCCGCTATTAATCCATGACGGTTTAGCGTTTTTAATGCTATTTTAACATGAGATTCTGACTGACATTCTCCATCAAGCATCGCCCCTCCAAGAGTAATAAATCCTTTCTTAAATGTATACCCCTTTTGAATGTGACTTTGGAATTCTTCTATATTCGACATTGCGTTTCACTTAATTACTTCAACAATTTTAGGCATTTTGTATTTGACATAGTGTGATTATCACTAAAAAAAACAATTTTTCTAGCCTCCTTCCTTTATCGTTTCAACTAGATAAGCATATCTCCCCTCATTTTGAATCTAATTATCTATATAATAAGATACTCTCTTAAAATTATGTCAGTATGACTTTACACCTTACAGCACCCCGTTAGCCTTCTACTAGACACCACTTATAATATCACAAATCCACACTATTTTCGGATAAACCCAAACCTTATTACATACGATTGCGTATTCATGTGTGAAACAATTTTAATATTTCGGATATGACGGCTTTAGGTATGATTGCCAAGAATACAAATTCCAAATCTAGGGACAAGTATTTTCGATTGATGACCTTCATTGAGGTTGCATCAATCTTAGTCTATGGGTTTGTATTTCTATTTCTATTTGAAGATTCAGAAGAACTAGTTATCGACAGAGTGTTGACCCTATTCATTGGGTTACTTGCGTTTTCTGGTACATTTTTAGAAATTGAGAAAAAAGCAATAAAGCTGTTGAGCTTTATTAGTTTTTATGCATTTACCTTTCAAATTATCTTAGCTAATTTTCTCAATGATTTTGACATTTATCATTTTACGAGTCTCCTTATAGCTGTTCAAGCTATAAGTGTAGGATTTGGACGTAGTCAAACGGCAACTAAATATCTAGTTATTACATTTCTAGCGTTTTCAGGAACAATCCTATTTTCAGCAAACTTGGGGTATATTGATAAAATTGTACTTACAGGTTCAATAGGAATCCTTAGTATCATACTTCATGTGGTCATTAAGATCAAGGATAACTTTGAACAGAAACTAAAATTCAAGGAAGAATTTCTTAGAACACTTGTTACTAAAACAGAAGAAGCTATTGTTATCACGGATTTCGAAGGTGATATTTTTGAAACAAACACAGTTGCTCTGTATATGTTCGGATATAAACCAGACGAACTCGAAGGTAGAAACTTCAGCTTATTAAGAAAATTCAGATTAACCATAGAAGAAGACGAAACTGGGGTAAATCAATTATTGGAAAATAAATTTTGGAATGATGAAATTTCTCTCGTAAAGAAAGATAAATCAGAATTTGACGCATTCGTCTCTATTAGCTTCATCAAAAAACAAGGGCAAGAATTCCTTGTTTACAAGGTCTCTGATATTACCATGAGAAAAGCTGCAGAGAGAGAGTTGGTCAAGGCTAAAGAGCAGGCAGAGGCTGCCGCAGTAGCGAAGTCTTCGTTCTTAGCTACAATGAGTCACGAGATTAGAACT
Organism: Flavobacteriales bacterium; assembly: GCA_965224545.1. GTDB lineage: Bacteria > Bacteroidota > Bacteroidia > Flavobacteriales_D > Sanyastnellaceae > ASP10-05a. Next base: position 264,764 of record CBDCZM010000003.1, read on the forward strand.
CCTATGAATGGTGTGATTGGTATGACTAATATTTTAGGAGATACTGATCTAAATGATGACCAACTTCACTATATCAATACGATCAAAAAGAGTAGTCAAAATCTACTCACAATAATCAACGAAGTTTTAGATTTCAGTAAAGCTGAATCTGGTAAAATGATAGCAGAGCTTATTCCACTAAACCTGAACGACCTTATAACAGAAGTGCCTGATTTAATGGGCCCTATAGCTGAAGAAAAGCATGTAACATTGACTGGACTGATTGAATCTGAAACACCGCCCAACATTATTTCTGACCCAACTAGAATAAAGCAAATACTGGTCAATCTTGTTTCAAATGCACTGAAATTTACTGAATCAGGAAAAGTTCATATAAACGTTAGAGCAAGGGCAAGAGAGAAAGATGATATTTTCTTAGAATTTAGAGTGTCAGACACTGGAATAGGGATTCCGGAAGAAAAGCTTGCTTATGTCTTTGACTCATTTACTCAATCTGATTCTTCAACTACCAGAAAGTACGGTGGAACTGGTTTAGGATTGGCTATATGTCAGAAACTGGTAAAACTTCTAGAAGGAAACATTTGGGTTAAAAGTAAACTTGGAGAAGGATCTACATTTACATTCACCATTAAGTCGATAATACATAATGCTGTCGGTTTTAAACAGGAAGTATCAGAAAGTGGAATTCAAGATTCTGAACTGCTCTTAGGAATGCAGATATTGCTTGCAGAAGATAATCCGATCAACCAAGAAGTAGCATCATTAATACTTCGAGGACTGGGAGGACAAATTACAATTGCTAACAATGGCCTTGAGGCACTCGAACAATGTAAAAAAGTGGATTATGATTTAATCTTTATGGATGTTCAAATGCCAGAAATGGATGGATTAGAAGCCACGAGGCAAATTATTTCACAACCATCTAGCTGCGGGACTCCATACATTATAGCTATGACTGCGAATGCTTTTGACGAAGATAAGAGGATGTGCTTAGAGGCTGGAATGGAAGACTTTATAAGTAAACCTATTATGATTGATAAACTAAAAGCTGCTATTTCTACATTTAGACAGAAAGTTCACTCTTAAGTATTGCAGAATCTTGTCCAGAATATTCTCAATGGTACAGTATATTTACCCTGAGAAAGCATGGACAGAATCAATTACAGTAGGTATTATTTTCTGATAGTTATAACGATTATTTCTGTAACAGTTATTTCTCAAATTATCATTCGATCTCATTTAGAAAATCAAACTAACGACGGTAATAAAATTTCTATTTCTGGGTATCAAACTGCCGTTGCCAACGAAATAGCCAAATATTCCCTTCAGTTAGAACTCAACAGATCTTCCCAAAGTCCATCGAAGAATGCAGAAATAGAACTTAAAAAAGCACTAAGAAAACTCTCTGACAGGCACAAAGCTCTTAAGCTTGGAAATGATAAATATCATTTGGATGGTGATAATTCGCTAACCATTTCAAAGCTTTTGCAAGAAGCTTCCAATGCTATTTCTAGTCTTGAAAACAATGTCACCACTCTGCTCTCAAGACCGTTAGATGACAACTCCCGAATTATCGATGAAATTGTTATTCAGAGCGGTAACTACTCGCAAAAGTTAAACGAGGTAGTTTATGAGTTCAAAAAAGAGAACTCTCTAAAGATTTCTAGATTAAAAATGCTTGAGTTAATCCTCTCTGGATTTATGATAACTGTTCTCGTTTTGGAGATCTTTCTCGTGATTAAACCAGCATTGAACAAACTAAGAAAAAGCAATGAGGAGCTTAGAATATCTAACCAAAAGCTAATCCAACTAAACAAGACGAAATCTGAGTTTTTAGCGAATATGAGCCATGAAATCCGGACCCCTTTAAACGGAGTTATTGGAATGGCTCATGTGTTGACTCATTCTGCTCTTGACAATGATCAGTTAGACTCTGTTAAAACCATTAAGTCCAGTGCACTTAATCTATTGGATATCATAAATGAAATACTTGATTTCAGCAAGTTAGAATCCGGTAAGGTAGAGCTGGAAGAAGTGAAATTTTCTGTTAGAACACTAATGGATGAAGTCTTAGACCTTCTCTCTCCCACTGCACAATCAAAAGGGCTCAATTTACTTAGTCATATTGATCATGAGATCCCTGAAGAAATTGAATCTGACGCTCTAAAAATCAGGCAAGTACTAACAAATTTGATTGGAAATGCCATTAAATTCACAGACACTGGCGACGTTATTGTTCAGGTCGAAAAAAGCACTTCCGAGGCAGGTTTTTCTGAGCTTCTGTTCTCAGTGAAAGACAATGGTATTGGGATCAAAGAGGAAAAGATCGATAAAATATTTGAATCATTTACTCAAGCTGACAACTCTACTACGAGAAAATATGGAGGAACAGGCTTAGGACTTTCCATTTGTAAGGATTTGGTTGAACTCCTTAATGGAGAAATATGGGTTGAGAGTGAGGTAAATAAAGGTTCCACTTTTTATTTTACGGCAGTCGTTGTGCACGATAGCGAGTACCCTGATATGAGTACAGATGTGGAGCATCTTCATGGAAAAAAAGCATTGTTTATGCATGAAAATAGCTCCGACTATATGGTCGTGCTAAAAATACTCACCCGATGGGGTATGGAAGTGACCCCCTGTAAGAAATCAGAATTGGATTTTGAGTTCTTAAAAAACTCTCAAAAGTTCGATCTATGCTTCTTTGATATCCAGACTTCAATACAAGAAGGAATTGAAGTTGCAAAAAAAGTTCGTAAAACACTAAATAGTAAATATTTACCGTCAATATTCATGTCTTCAGCTCTGGATGACTTTGATACTGCTCAAATCGATAAAAAACAAATCAATCACTTTATAAGTAAGCCCATTAAACAAACAAACCTTCTTCAAGCAGTACTAGAAGTATTTCCTAAACCTCAAAGAAATTCACTCCCTCACCAACCAACGAGTCTCAACTCCTCTAAAAATCAACAAGTCAACTCTACTAAGCTAAATGTTTTGGTCGTTGAGGACAATGCAATAAACAGGGCTGTTGCCATCAAATCTCTTGAACTTTTAGGATTACCCGTTACCACTGCTGTAGACGGAAGAGAAGCTATCACCTTGATTAAATCGGAGCTTTTTGATGTGATCCTTATGGATATTCAAATGCCTCATCTAGATGGTTTTGAAACCACCTCACTCATACGAAAGATACTGAGTCAAAATGATCAACCAGTGATCATTGCCATGACTGCTGGAGCTCAAGATACTTCCAAAGACGAGTTTGTAAACAAAGGCATGGATGATTTTTTACCCAAGCCTCTTGATCTTGAAAAATTATCAAAAAAATTAAACAGCTGGTTTAGCTAATCCTTATGGCACTATAGTTCTTGTTGCAACAGATTCACATTTATCCTATCCTTTCCTATTTTAGACCATGAAATGCGCTTTCCAGTTTGCTTGAATCCTACAGATTCAAACGCTGCCAAACTTGTTAAATTTGTTTCCAAAATTGAACAGTATAACAATTCTATATTTAGTACACCTCTGCAATATTCAGAGAGAAGATTCAATGCTTCCTTAGCATACCCCCTACCTCTGTATTCTGTTGACACATATATGCCCACACCTGCCCTAGAATGAATAGGGCTATAATTAAATAAATCAATACACCCGATGACTTCGGAAGTATTGGGAACTTCCAAAACAAATCGATACTGTCCATATTTCAGCAAATCATGGTCTCCATTCACATATTTCTCCATCACAGTTTTACTAAATGGCAAATAATTTTCTGATTGTATCCATTCGGAAGAATCATTCTCAACCTGCATTAAATAAGACAGATCTCCAGCTTCTATTGGTCTTAGAATTAAAACATTGCTGCGAAGAGAACTCATAACTACAAAGCTATGTCAAATGCTGAGCATAGTATTACTAAATTTGGATTTTTAATTGAAGTAAATGAAAAATCTCCTGGGCTTATCGATCATCATCTTGTTCATGTCATCATGCAATGTGAATAGTGATTTGATGTTTCGAACTCCTACTGAATACGAATACGATGAGTTTATTGCTGATGCTACGGATCAATATACCATTACAGTGAATGACATCCTTAATTTCAGATTGTTCACGAACAATGGTATTCAGCTAATCGAACTAAATTACAAAAAGGAAAATACCAGCAGAAACTTATCTTTTACATTGGATTATTTGATTAGAGCTGACAGTTTAGTTAATCTTCCAACTATAGGGTTGGTAAATATTACTGGACTTACGGTGACACAAGCTCGAGACTCGCTTTCAGTTCTTTATCAGCAGTTCTACAATGAGCCATTCGTACAACTTGAAGTTGTCAATAATAGAGTTATTGTATTTCCCGGTTCTGGAGGTACTGCCAGAACTATTTCACTCCTAAACAATAACACTAGCGTGATCGAAGCTTTGGCTATGGCAGGAGGAATTTCTGATAGAGGAAAGGCAAAGAAAGTAAAACTGATAAGGAAAGTGGACGGAGAACTCAAAGTATTCTTACTTGATCTAAGTACGATAGATGGGATAAAATATGCGAATACCGTGGTGCAGGCGAATGATATCTTATATGTTGAACCATCCGCAGAGCTAGCACGGGAAATACTGAGGGACGTCAGTCCGATTGTCTCACTAATCAGTGGTTTGTTTACAATTTATTCATTGACACAAATAAACAGGTAATCATTGGTTTCAACTGAGCTAAAGATACACGGCGTCTACTTAATTGAGCTTACTGTTTTTGAAGATTCTAGAGGCAGTTTTAGAGAAAGCTTTAATTTACAGAAATTCAATGAGTCCACAGGATTTACTGAAGCATTTATTCAAGACAATCATTCTATATCAAAGAAGAATGTTTTTAGAGGCTTGCATTTTCAGCGACCTCCTTTTGCTCAAGCAAAATTAGTAAGAGTCACCAGAGGAGCCGCCTTGGACGTTTTTCTAGATATCAGAAAAAACTCTAGTACTTACGGAATGGTAATGACTCAAAAGCTTGACGAGTTTTCGAATCAAATGCTATTTCTTCCTAAAGGCATAGCACATGGATTTTTAGCACTTGAAGAAAACACACACTTCCATTACAAGTGTTCAAATTATTATGAACCTAGTAGCGAAGGGACAATTGATTATAAATCTGTTCCGCAGCTGGGTTTTCAGGGGATCTCTCCAGTTTTAAACGAAAAGGACCTTTCCGGAGAGCTATTTTCTAAGTTCTCATCCCCCTTTTAACAACTTCATATATTGATGAGTTATCTGATATGTTTCTCATCTATCTTTGCGTCAAAGATCAATTAAAAAGCAGTGAAAGATACTCTAAAGTACATACTAGCTCTTTTGGCTGGAGCCGTCATCACTTATCTTCTAGTACAAACAACTACTGAGAAAGCACAAGACAGAAACTACGAAAAGCATGTTTCTGAGAATTATAAAGTGTTTTCTTTAGCTGTACCCGAAGGACTCACTTTTTGTGGCCAGAAGATCCCATTAGAAAAGACTTCTGTTGCGGAGAAACTCGATCGAGAGCTATTAGTAAACACATATTGGCATAGCAATACATTTCTAATGATGAAACGGGCGAATCGGTGGTTTCCCGTTATAGAAAAAATTCTTACCGAAGAAAATATGCCTGAAGATCTCAAGTATTTAGCACTTATCGAAAGTGGGCTTACCACTGCTACTTCACCTGCAGGAGCACGAGGGTTTTGGCAGTTTATGAGGTCTACTGGTAAATCATATGGTTTAGAAATAAATGACAATGTGGACGAAAGAAACCACGTGGAAAAAGCAACCAGAGCCGCTTGTGATTACCTTCGAGATTCACATAAAAGATACGATGATTGGGCACTGGTAGCGGCTTCTTATAACATGGGAGCTGGTGGGGTAAACAAAAATTTGAAAAGTCAAAATCAAGACAATTATTGGGATCTGAACCTTAATTCAGAGACAAGTAGATACGTGTACAGAATTCTCGCTGTAAAAGAAATTCTAAACAATGCAGGTAAGTATGGGTTCAGAGTGAGACCTAAAGACCTATATAAACCATATAATTTCACTACAGTAATGGTGGATTCAACCATCAATGATTTAGTACAATTCTCAGAAGGACATGGCATTTCCTATAAAGATCTTAAAACGCTTAATCCTTGGCTGAAAGATTCTAGACTAGCAAACAAAAGCAAAAAGGAGTATGAGATTAAAATTCTTAATCCGCACAATTAAAAATCCCCTTCTTTAATTGTCCGGTTTCTGCGTTCATCAGACACCACCAGCCTATAATCCAGTTCTTGCTGGATACGAAGTTCCTCCTCTAGTTTCCCTTCTAGCCTAGCAGATTTATAGTTATAATAAAGAGGAATCCAGTCTCCATTTATCTGAAGACCATAATCCGTAATTCCACTATTATCATCTACTATTTTGATACGAATTGTACCATTTTCTCTCAATTTAGTAGAGTTGACTTCCCACTTAACGCTTGGTTTTTTATCGTCGTAACTCACCGTATAAACTCCAAATTCTTTAACTCGAGTACGAATCCAACCATTTTTATACTCTCCTCCTTGAGCATAATACCTTCCTTTTAATGGGTCGTATCTAGAAATAAAGAATTTGGTAGAATCCATTCCTAAGGAATCAGATAATTTGATACTTAGCATACATAAATTCTGAAGAGGCACCTCTCTGGTTCCAACTTGGAAATAACCGCTGTACTTTCCTGATTTTTTGGACAGTTTTTCTATTGAAATGAGTTCATCGTTTATCAATCTATGTGGCGGTATACGCAATGTACACTCTAAATGCTCAATAGAGTTCGCCTCATCAAACTTTAGAAAACGATGAATAGAAGACATCGGAGCAGCTGTTTTTTCTTCTTTTTTTGCTTTAAAGATTAAAGTTGTGCTATTTAAAGCGGCATCTCTAACTACGATTCTTATATCGTGTATTTCATTATCCTGAATCTTCAAAACACCTGGCAAGTCGGTTGAATATATGTTCAACTTGTTATTTGGTTGTATAAAGCACCTGTGAAAACTGCTTTTCTCTTTTTTAAATACTTCATAATTCTTGTGCGCATTGATATATCTACTCGTACTAAAATCCAGAGAATCCAGCTTCATTTTATACCAAAGCTCATCATCCACGTACATCTCTATACTATACACTCCACAGCTATTTCTAGAATTTGATAAATAATCCAACGTATGCACAGATATGCCGCAATTGTCGGTGAGTTTGACAACGCCATCTATGCTTTTATCTCCACCTACATTTTTGGTATAATAGCGCTTATGGCTAACGCCTTTTCCCCTCAATGAATCAGCAAAGTTTTCAACCAAGATCCCGTTAACGCTTGGGGGAACATCGTCTTTTACATTGAACCCTAGTAAAAGAGGATTCAATGGCCTTTCGGTATCAGCAGTACGCACTTCAAAATGCAAATGAGGTCCTCCACTACTACCTGTGTTTCCTGTGTACCCGATAACATCACCTTTTTTAACGGGAAGCCTATTTACATTTGGAAAAATATCTACTTCATTTCTCTTGATCGTTTTTTGCGCTTCTTTAAGAAAACTGGAGATTGTATCATTATAGTTGCTCAAGTGAGCATAAACACTGGTATAACCGGTTGGATGATCAAGATATAAGACTTTTCCATAGCTAAAAGGACCTATTCTTATCCTCTTTACCCAACCATCAGCTATGGCATAAACAGGAAACCCGGTCTTCCCATTCGTCTTAATATCTATTCCTGTATGAAAATGATTTGTTCGAAATTCACCGAAATTTCCACTCAAATTCATTGGAATATCCACCGGATTCCTAAAATCCAACTTATCCGAAATTCGCTGTGCATGATTGACATTCACGGTTGTGAAAATCAGTATTGCAACGCTAAAGATTAGCCTCCACTTACTACAAACCATAATCTAAAATCCAAACTTTTAAGCTTACAAAAATGAATCAGTGCTGAATCTTTCCACAATTCCGATAGAAGAACTTACTATAAATATGAGTTTGAAAGCTTGGGGGATCTTTTCAGTCTCATTACATTTGTAACCATCTTATAGTATGGTGAATTAGAAATATTCATGAATCCAAAAGAATTACTTACAAAAGTCGGAGAAAACCTAGAATCTATCGCGAAACAGAGAGATTCTTACCGTGAGACTTGTGAGGAGAAAAATATAGAAATCGAAAAACTTAAAGTTACTATTTCTGATCTTGAAGAACGTTTGGCTCACCAGCTAGAAGAACAACCTAAAAATCAGTCAAATTCAACTTACACTTCTGAAAATAATGACGAAGTGAAACTGAAAATTGATGGATTAATTGAAGAGATTGATGAGTGTTTAGCACTTTTAAATAACTAAAAAAAACAGTTAATGAGCGACGATGTTTCCATAAATGTGTCCATTGGTGGCAGGAAATACCCGCTTACTGTGGCCAAAAAAGATCAAGAAATGGTGAAAGCCATTGCTGAAGACCTGAATTCTACTGTAACGTCTCTAAAGGAGAATTATGCAGTACAGGACAGACAGGATCTACTAGCCATGGCAGCACTGCAAGTAGCCGTAAGACAAGCGGCTTCGAAAAGTGCCGTTAATAATACAAGCAGTGATGGTGATATCGATATCTTGAGTGGTATCAAAAAATTGTTAGCTCGTTCTGAAGACTTAGTAAAGTAATCTTTTCTATTGCCCATTAGTTTTCCATAAAAGGAAAAAATATGATCACAACAATTATTGTTGGTGTCGCTGGATTAGTCATTGGAGCCGTAATAGGCTACGTGATTTTCACAAGCGCACTTACTAAAAAGAAAAATTCGGTGATAGCTGAAGCCAAGGCTAAAGCTGAAACAATTAGAAAAGAGAAAGAACTCAAAGCCAAAGAAAGATTTCTCGAGCTTAAGGAAAAGCACGACAACACTATTAAAGATAGAAACAGAAAAATTCAATCTACAGAGGACCGTCTGAAAAGCAAAGAAACTAAGCTTAACAAGGATTTAGAAAATCAAAAAAGAAATCAAAAGCAGTCAGATAGACTACAGAAGGATCTTCAAGACCAGCTTGACGCTATAAAGCTGAAACAGGGCGAACTAGATAAGACACGTCAAAAGGCAGTAAAACTGTTAGAAGAAATTAGCGGATTATCTGCAGACGAAGCGAAAACTCAATTAGGAGAGCAATTAAAAGATCAAGCAAGAGCACAAGCTTCCGAGCAAATTCAAGAAATTTTGGATGAAGCAAAATTGAAGGCAAATACTGAAGCTAAGAAAATTGTGATTCAGTCTATCCAAAGAGTAGCTACTGAGCATGCTGTTGAAAATTCTGTTTCTGTATTTAATATTGAAAGCGACGATATTAAGGGACGGATCATTGGTAGGGAAGGTAGAAATATTAGAGCACTAGAGGCAGCTACTGGCGTTGAATTTATTGTAGACGATACACCAGAAGCGATTATTCTAAGCTGCTTTGATCCTGTAAGAAGAGAAATAGCTCGTCTTTCTATTCATCAACTTGTTTCGGATGGTAGAATTCACCCTGCCAGGATCGAAGAGGTGGTAAAAAAGACATCAAAGAACATCGAAGAGGAAATAGCCGAAATCGGTAAAAGAACTTGTATCGACCTTGGTATTCATGGATTGAAAACAGAATTAGTACGAATGGTTGGTAGAATGAAATACCGATCATCGTACGGACAAAACTTGCTTCAACACTCTAGAGAAGTAGCCAACTTATGCGCGACTATGGCAGCTGAATTAGGGTTGAACACGAAAGTGGCGAAAAGAGCAGGGCTCTTACATGATATTGGTAAAGTATCTGATGAAGAATCTGAACTTCCTCACGCAATTCTCGGAATGAAATTGGCTGAAAAGTATGGCGAAAAACCAGATGTATGTAATGCTATTGGAGCTCACCATGATGAAATCGAAATGAAGTTCATGATCTCTCCGATTGTCCAAGTATGCGATGCCATTTCTGGTGCTCGTCCTGGAGCCAGAAGAGAAGTGGTAGAGTCATATATCAAGAGACTCAAGGATCTTGAAAGTTTAGCTCTTGGCTATGATGGCGTGAGTAAATCATACGCTATTCAAGCTGGTAGAGAACTTAGAGTACTCGTGGAAAGTGAAAAGATATCTGACGCTCAGGCAGATCAATTATCCTTTGACATTTCTCAGAAAATACAGGAAGAAATGACCTACCCTGGTCAAGTAAAAGTGACTGTAATTAGAGAAACTAGAGCAGTCAATATAGCGAAGTAAACATCTAAACATCATAAATTAAAAGCCCATTCTATTCTATAGCATGGGCTTTCTTTTTGATTTTAGATCCTTGGTTTTCATTGACATACAGAACTGAGATAGAATCATTAAGGCATAAAATAATGAATACGCTCATACTACATATTTCCGACATTCCCCACCCTAAATTAAAAAGTAGTATTTCTTATAATTTTCGCCTAACAAATCTAGTATTTTACGATGAACATCTTTGATATTTAAGACTACCTCTTCATCCAAGCCGTAGAGTACATGTATCCCTTTAAATAATTAAAAAATCCATCTTGTCGTGGGGTTTTGCTTAGGTTTCCCTATTTGATTCTTTATGGTTTGATTTTCCTTTTTTAGAGCGGCTCTAATTTTGTATTCTAACGAAGCGTAAATTGTTAAGCACAATGTCATTACAAAAACTAAAGCTTCCAACCTTTCTGGTTTTTTAACAAAGAAATTTGAAGCTACAAATTGTGGGTCTTTTATAAATCTAAACCCTCTTTCTACACGGGATTGCTCTTTGTAACCCTTTATTACTTCTTGGTTTGAAAGTAGTTTATGATTGATTTGATTGGTTGCAATAATGTATTTCCCTTTTGTATCTGATTGCTTTTCAAAACGTTCAACCGAGCATAAAACGGTTCCCGTTATAATGAATTTATCCGTTTTCTGAGTCTTTGTTTTTTTTGATGAAACTATACTTGTGTCCACTAAAAGGGTGTGTTTTAGTTTGTTCTCAAACTTATTAAGTGCCTTTTTTGCATCTTGTTCACACTTAAAAATTTCTTTGCACAGCTTTTTAAAGTCCTTTGATTCTTGTTCACTTGATTTAGCGTAATTCTTGGTTAGGGTTTTAATTTCTCTAGCAAATGCTTCTTCTGAATATACTAGTAGCCATCTTTGGTCCACTCCTGCGTAGGAAGTGTTTAGTTCTGAATATTTTACGCCTTTCTGGTATTCAACCCACTGCTTGTTGGATGAGATAAATTCTTTTGCTGTTTTGATGCTTTCAGGAACTCGACTTATCCAATGTGTTAAATTGCTAAATTCAGCTATTCCTTCTTGAGTATAACCTGCACTATCCATTACTATAAAGCTTGAAGGGGCTATATTTTGTAGTTCACCTATATGCTGCTTTATCGTGTCCCGAAATACCGTTTTATCACTACTATTTCCATTTAACACCTCCATATGCAAGGGGATTCCTGCTTGATTCTCTGTTATCAAATTTAGAACTACTTGATTTAAGTCTGGGCGATGATCACGACTGTATCCTTTGGTGATAAAAACTGTTGACGAATCTCGGTCAGGTTTATCATTAGAGTTATAGACTCCATCGACATGAAAATCAGTGCTATCCATGTGTATTCTCGTCGGTGATAAATTTAAGCCACTAACAACTTTGAGTGATATTTGTGAAAATAATTTTGTTGTCCCGTATGCTTGTACTGCATCAAGTGCTCTGCCTAAAACAGTATCATTAAGGTGAGATGCTTCAATTCCTTTTCCTAACAATAATGAGGTTGGTTTTTTTTCGAAAAAATCACTCACTAGATAGAGGGTACGTTCTGTAAAGCCAAGACCATTTAAAACTAGTGATTTACAAATATCCCCGATACTTACATTCCGATATGTCTCGTCTTGCGGTACTGCTTTGTCTATTGTTGCACTAATTTCTAATTCGTCCCAAACACCACATATTAATCCCAAATGATCCAAAATTTTACTCTCCATATCTTTTTTACCGAAAAAAAGAAATTTAGAGTGTTACTCTCGGGGGATATATCTTATTTATCCACCTGAATTCGGTTAAAACAGCTTGTCTGTCAGTTTTGAAATCAGGGTGGGGAATGTCGGATATTTGATATGAAATTGGTAAGATCTACCTAACAAAAAGAAACTGTTGCACAGGTAAGCGAAGTATCTCACTCACTCTATCTGTGAATCACTCAATAACAACCTGCTTTCTGATAACAGAATTTGCACTTATAAATGAGACCATATAGGTTCCTGAAGGGTAAGATGAGGTATCAATGGTCAACTCGTGATCATTTTCAAATTCTATTGATTGTACCGACCTTCCATCTATCGAATGTACTACAAATCTAAATTCTTGACTATTCACACTGGCAGGAATTTTGAATGTGATTTGGTCTTTTGCTGGGTTCGGATAGACTTGAAATTCATCATTGACCTTTTCCTCGCTAATATTCAAATAGCCCCCTTTTTTGTATACTGCACAGCGTGATACTGCACCTTCAGGAGTTCCAAAAAAATATTCCACCTTTATCGAATCAGTGAATATTTCCCCAGAGGTCACATAAAAACTTACAGGATCTGTGGTGCCAATATAATAATCAACAGCGTCTGTAATTTCTTGTGGGATCAATAGTAAATTATTGAAGTCCATTTGAATTATAACTGTATCTTCTTGAGAAGAAAGTAGAAAATCATTTGGTATACCCATAAAATTTCTAATAATTAAGTTATTAGGACCAACCGCAACAAGTTCACACAGTGGAAGCAATTGCTCGACTTCTCCATTACAATCAAATCTTGTATAAATTCCTTCGTAGTCAAAGGCGGTTTGAGCATCGGAAACAAAAGTGATCAACGAAAATAACAAGATAATGCTAAGAATAATGCAATGCGTGTTTGTCTTCATAGTTAATTCAGTATTAGTTTTTTAGTAGCCAATTGTTTGCCAGAGGATTGCGCTAATGAAATGGTATAAACTCCTCTGGCATGAGCACTCACATCTAGTATATAAGTAGAGTTAAATGCTGGAATTTCTAATTGCTCTACGAGCTTGCCCTCTGCGTTTCTTATTTGAAGAGATAACCCAGAGACCTTTGATGTGATTTCAGGTATAAAAACATTCAAATAATCAGAAGCAGGGTTAGGGCCTATGGATAATGACAATTCATCTATGTCTGAAATCTCATTGATTGAGGTGATGGTGTCACACCCTGCTACTAAACAGCCTTTATCATCCACCCGTAATACCCAGTAATCCTGTCCTGTTCCATTGGCTTGTACTTGTCCGCAGGCCGCATATCCACCAGTACCTGAAGTAATCTCCGTTACGTCATATAAATTATTTACTTGCAGCCAACCCGTAGTATCTGACTGCTGGTACCGTCTTTCCCATTCCAGTTCTCCCTCAGCGTCTAGCTTAACCATAACCCCATACTCGTAAGCTGTATCAGGATCTATATAAGTACCTACAGAAACAAAACCTCCATCAGACGTTTCTTTGATTTGATCTATTCTAGCCATACGTGTATGCATTTCTAATTTCGTCTCCCAAATAGTATTCAAAGCCGTGTCTAGCTTCATAAATACAAAGTCCGTTTCTGCCCATTCTTCTCGTTCTTTAAAACAGCTAATCATGTTTCCATCCGATGTAAGATTAAGGTTGGCCCAAAGCTCATCATATTCCCCCAATTCAAAATCTCTTTGAGCGATAAAAGAACCCTCCGAATCCAGAAGGCTAATGATGGGTCTACTGGGCTCAAATGTAGAAAGATAGGAAGAGGTGCTCCCTACTGCATAGTTTCCATTTGATAATGGAACGACGCTATATCCTAAGTCAGCCATTACTGAAGAACCATAAATCTTTTCCCACTCGATCATTCCATTTCCATCAAACTTCACCAGTAAAATATCTTGTGGTGTTTGTAGAGGTATATCATGCCACCAACCCACCATTATAGATCCTCCATCTAGAGTATACCTAGCCTGAGAGGCTCTATAGAAATTAATGCTATCACCCACCTGAGTGGTATAAAGTGTATCTAAATTCTCATCAAAAAACATCTGTTTTAGGAGGTAAAGATGGTTACCTGATTCAGGGTCTCTGGTTTCAAAATTTGAAGCCGCTACAAATTGATTTAATACTGGGCTATAGTCCAAGTGGTTGTTTCCCGCAGAAGCAAATAAGGTGGTATCTCTGGAGTAGGTCTTTGTCCAAATAAGACTTCCATCTACCAAGTCAATATTAGAAACACCAAACCCAGAACCGGGAATGAAATTATTATAGGAATCTGTAAATGTGATGTACAAGCTGTCATTTACAAAATCGATGTTTCTCCCAATTTCTGCGTCACCTACCCCCGATACAAAATTTCCATGACCCACGCTCCATGATTGGCCTTGGGTACTTAGCCAGCACATCACAAGGATACTTAATGATAAGAAACTTTTTTTCATGTAGGTGTGTTGTACTAATTAACCGACCATCTACCACGAGTGATAATATGTGTCTTTAATTTCATAGTTAATTCAGTATTAGTTTTTTCGTGGCCAATTGTTTGCCAGAGGATTGCGCTAATGAAATGGTATAAACTCCTCTGGCATGAGCACTAACATCTAGTATATAAGTAGAGTTGAATGCTGGGATTTCTAATTGCTCTACGAGCTTGCCTTCAGTGTTTCTTATCTGAAGAGATAACCCAGAGACCTTTGATGTGATTTCAGGTATAAAAACATTCAAATAATCAGAGGCAGGATTAGGGCCTATGGATAATGACAACTTATCTATGTCTGAAATTTCATTGATTGAGGTGATGGTATCACATCCTGCTACTAAACAGCCTTTATCGTCTACCCGTAATACCCAGTAATCTTGTCCTGTTCCATTGGCTTGTACTTGTCCGCAGGCAGCATACCCACCAGTACCTGAAGTAATCTCCGTTACGTCATACAAATTATTTAATTGAAACCAACCCGTAGTATCTGACTGTTGGTACCGTCTTTCCCATTCCAGCTCACCCTCAGCGTCTAGCTTAATCATAGTCCCATATCCATAAGCTGTATCAGGATCTACGTAGGTACCTACAGAAACAAAACCTCCATCAGACGTTTCTTTAATTTGATCTATTCTAGCCATGGATGTATGCATTTCTAATTTCGTCTCCCAAATAGTATTCAAAGCCGTGTCTAGCTTCATAAATACAAAGTCCGTTTCTGCCCATTCTTCTCGTTCTTTAAAACAGCTAATCATGTTTCCATCCGATGTAAGATTAAGATTGGCCCAAAGCTCATCATATTCCCCCAGTTCAAAATCTCTTTGAGCGATAAAAGAACCCTCTGAATCCAGAAGGCTAATGATGGGTCTACTGGGCTCAAATGTAGAAAGATAGGAAGAGGTACTTCCTACTACATAATTGCCATTTGATAGTGGAACGACACTATACCCTAAGTCAGCCATTACCGAAGAACCATAAATTTTTTCCCACTCGATCATTCCATTTCCATCAAACTTCACCAGTAAAATATCTTGTGGTGTTTGTAGAGGTATATCATGCCACCAACCCACCATTACAGATCCTCCATCTAGAGTATACCTGGCCTGAGAGGCCCGGTAGAAATTAATGCTATCACCCACCTGAGTGGTATAAAGTGTATCCAAATTCTCATCAAAAAACATCTGCTTTAGAAGGTAAAGATCTTCACCTGTCTCAGAATCTTTAATTTCAAAATTTGAAGCCGCTACAAATTGATTTAATACTGGGCTATAGTCCAGGTGATTGTTTCCTCCAGAGACAAATAAGGTGGTATCTCTGGAGTAGGTCTTTGTCCAAATAAGACTTCCATCTACCAAGTCAATATTAGAAACACCAAACCCAGCACCTGGAATAAAATTATTATAGGAATCTGAAAATGTGATGTACAAACTGTCATTTACAAATTCGATGCTTCTCCCAATTTCTGCATCTCCAGCGCCTGATACAAAATTTCCATGATCCACGCTCCATGATTGGCCTTGGGTACTTAGCCAGCACATTACAAGGATACTTAATGATAAGAAACTTTTTTTCATGTAGGTGTGTTGTACTAATTAATCGACCATCTACCACGAGTGATAACACGTGTCTTTAATTTCATAATTAATTCAGTATTAGTTTTTGCGTGGCCAATTGTTTTCCAGATGATTGCATTAATGAAATAGTATAAACTCCTCTGGCATGAGCACTCACATCTAGTATATAAGTAGAGTTAAATACTGGAATTTCTAATTGCTCTACGAGCTTGCCCTCTGCGTTTCTTATTTGAAGAGATAACCCAGAGACCTTTGATGTGATTTCAGGTATAAAAACATTCAAATAATCAGAGGCAGGATTAGGGCCTATGGATAATGACAACTTATCTATGTCTGAAATTTCATTGATTGAGGTGATGGTATCACATCCTGCTACTAAACAGCCTTTATCATCTACCCGTAATACCCAGTAATCTTGTCCTGTTCCATTGGCTTGTACTTGTCCGCAGGCAGCATACCCTCCAGTACCTGAAGTAATCTCCGTTACGTCATACAAATTATTTATTTGAAACCAACCCGTGGTATCTGACTGCTGGTACCGTCTTTCCCATTCCAGTTCTCCCTCAGCGTCTAACTTAATCATAACCCCATATCCATAAGCTGTATCAGGATCTATATAAGTACCTACAGAAACAAAACCTCCATCAGACGTTTCTTTGATTTGATCTATTCTGGCTATAGGTGTGTGCATTTCTAATGTGGTTTCCCAAATAGTATTCAAAGCCGTGTCTAACTTCATAAATACAAAGTCTGTTTCAGCCCATTCTTCTCGTTCCATAAAACAGCTAATAATGTTTCCATCAGAGACAGGATTAAGATTGGCCCAAAGCTCCTCGTAACTATCCAGCTCAAAGTCTCTTTGAGTGATAAAAGAACCCTCCGAATCCAGCAGAGTAATGATGGGTCTATTAGGCTCAAATGTAGAAGTATAGGAAGAAGTACTTCCTACTACATAGTTTCCATTTGGCAGCGGGACGACACTATACCCTAAGTCAGCCATTACTGAAGAACCATAAATTTTTTCCCACTCGATCATTCCATTTTCATCAAACTTCACCAGTAAAATATCTTGTGGTGTTTGTAGAGGTATGTCATGCCACCAACCTACCATTATAGATCCTCCATCAGGAGTATACCTGGCCTGAGAGGCTCTATAAAAGTTTATACTATCGCCCACTTGGGTAGTGTAGAGTGTATCCAAATTCTCATCAAAAAACATCTGCTTCAAGAGGTAAAGATCTTCACCTGTTTCAGAACTTTTAGTTTCAAAGTTTGAAGCGGCCACAAATTGGTTTAATACTGGACTATAGTCCAGGTGGTTGTTTCCTCCTGATGCAAATAAGGTGGTATCTCTGGAGTAGGTTTTTGTCCAAATAAGACTTCCATCTACCAAGTCAATATTGGAAACACCAAACCCAGCACCAGGAATAAAATTATTATAGGAATCTGAAAATGTGATGTACAAGCTGTCATTTACAAAATCGATGTTTCTCCCAATTTCTGCGTCACCTACTCCCGATACAAAATTTCCATGATCTACGCTCCACGATTGACCTTGGCTACTTAGCCAGCACATTACAAAGATACTTAATGATAAAAAATTCTTTTTCATGTAGGTGTGTTGTACTAATTAACCGACCATCTACCACGAGTGATAATATGTGTCTTTAATTTCATAGTTAATTCAGTATTAGTTTTTTCGTGGCCAATTGTTTGCCAGAGGATTGCGCTAATGAAATGGTATAAACTCCTCTGGCATGAGCACTAACATCTAGTATATAAGTAGAGTTGAATGCTGGGATTTCTAATTGCTCTACGAGCTTGCCTTCAGTGTTTCTTATCTGAAGAGATAACCCTATAGAGACCTTTGAAGTGATTTCAGGTATAAAAACATTCAAATAATCAGAGGCAGGATTAGGGCCTATGGATAATGACAATTCATCTATGTCTGAAATCTCATTGATTGAGGTGATGGTGTCACATCCTGCTACTAAACAGCCTTTATCGTCTACCCGTAATACCCAGTAATCCTGTCCTGTTCCATTGGCTTGTACTTGTCCACAGGCCGCATACCCTCCAGTACCTGAAGTAATCTCCGTTACGTCATATAAATTATTTACTTGCAGCCAACCCGTAGTATCTGACTGCTGGTACCGTCTTTCCCATTCCAGTTCACCCTCAGCGTCTAGCTTAATCATAGTCCCATATCCATAAGCTGTATCAGGATCTACATAGGTACCTACAGAAACAAAACCTCCATCAGACGTTTCTTTGATTTGATCTATTCTGGCTATAGGTGTGTGCATTTCTAATGTGGTCTCCCAAATAGTATTCAAAGCCGTGTCTAGCTTCATAAATACAAAGTCCGTTTCTGCCCATTCTTCTCGTTCCATAAAACAGCTGATTATACTTCCATCAGAGACAGGATTAAGATTGGCCCAAAGCTCATCATATTCCCCCAGTTCAAAATCTCTTTGAGCGATAAAAGAACCCTCCGAATCCAGCAGAGTAATGACGGGTCTACTAGGTTCAAATACAGAAAGATAGGAAGAGGTACTCCCTACTGCGTAGTTTCCATTTGATAGTGGAATGACGCTATACCCTAAGTCAGCCATTACTGAAGAGCCATAAATACTTTCCCATTCAATAGCTCCATTTTCATTAAACTTCACCAGTAAAATATCTTGTGGTGTTTGTAAAATTAGATCACTCCGCCAACCCACCATTATGGATCCTCCATCTAGAGTATACCTGGCCTGAGAGGCTCTATAGAAATTGATGCTATCACCCACCTGAGTGGTATAAAGTGTATCTAAATGTTCATCAAAAAACATCTGTTTTAGAAGGTAAAGATGGTTACCTGATTCAGGGTCTCTGGTTTCAAAATTTGAAGCTGCTACAAATTGATTTAATACTGGGCTATAGTCCAGGTGGTTGTTTCCTCCAGAAACAAATAAGGTGGTATCTCTGGAGTAGGTCTTTGTCCAAATAAGACTTCCATCTACCAAGTCAATATTAGAAACACCAAACCCAGAGCCAGGGATAAAATTATTATATAAGTCCGAAAATGTGATGTACAAGCTATCATTTACAAAATCGATGTTTCTCCCAATTTCTGCATCTCCAGCGCCTGATACAAAATTTCCATGACCCACGCTCCATGATTGGCCTTGGGTGCTTAGCCAGCACATTACAAAGATACTTAATGATAAGAAATTCTTTTTCATCTATGAGTGGATTATGGAGAGGCTCTAGCCTCTCCAATTTACTGTTTATCTGGTCACAAATAGCTTTTTAGTGCTAATTAATCGGCCATCCACCTCAAAAACAGCAGAATAATTTCCTAATGGCAGCCCTGATACGCTATATCTATACACATGGATATGCGAGGTTAAATCGATGACTTCAATGCGTTTTCCTGAATTATCGTAAATGGTTAAAAAGGCATTTTCCACTCCTTCAGGAAGCTTAAAAGTGAAGTAGGCATAGTCAGAAGCAGGATTTGGATACACATCAAATAAGTTCAGCTTGGTGATTTCTTTTCTTTCTCGAGGGGGCGAATAGCTTTTTACAACGGATGGGAGAACAATCTCCTCCTCAAATTTCATTTCATTGTATACCTCTAGCATGCTCTGAGCCAGGTATTTTCCTCTCTTATCAGAGGTGGCTACATTCTCTAAAGAAGAGACTTGGTTCGTGGTAAGCATGTCTAATGTCGCGTTTTGTGATCTCTCCAACATAATCTCAGCTATGGAGACAAACCCATCTTTGGTAGGATCTCCTGTATACGTGTCAATTAATGTCTGGGCAGTCGTATAATCCTTAGTTTGTAAGGCGCGGTCAAATCTAATTCGTACATCTTCTGTTTCTGAGTTCTGGTCTATTACTGCTTCTAGCTGATTGGACTCCGAATAGGCTCCATTCAAATCTGTTAGTATCCTTTTAAGGTACCTCGACTGAGCCACTCTTTTTCTGGAAGCGGCTTCTTTTTTAGCTTCTCTATACACATCTATTCTATTCTCTCCTGCCTGATAAAACATAATTAGCTCATGGAAAAAATCGCCTAATGTCCCTTGAGCATAATAGGCGTCCAGCACCTCAAATTCAAGCGGAGAATTTGCGATGAGTATATCCGCCTTATGCCAGTTCTCCATGGCATAAGGTCTGTTTAACACAGCTATCAAGACTTCTTTAGAGATGTATGGACTGAAACGGTAGATGTAGTTTCTCACCTGATAGGATGAATAACGAGGATTATTGATATAGTCCAATAATCGCTGTGTATCTCCTCCATCTACTCTAGATTCCAAAGATGCTGAAGCTTCCAATAATTTGACTTTTTGACGGTGGTATTCTTCTATTTCATGGTCTGGATGAGAAGAAGACGGGATTACGGGACAAGTCTCTTCGTAGGGTCCAGAGAGAATGTCCAATTCATTTACCTCAATCGCTGGTGTATATGAATCAGGGATGGGTGTTTGTTCAAATTCATTAAAGTGAAAATACCTGAACGCTTCACTTCCATCATCAGTTTGAACATATAGAGTGCTCTCATCAGGGGTTTGAGTATAGAAGTGGTTTCCCGCTCCTTCTTCTGCACTGCCTTGAAACAATTCTATTCGGCCTTCATTTGTTAGAGCAATATGGTGCTTGTTATTTGTATACTGGCCACAGAGGAGCTCCAATCCAATATCAACTCCTGCACCGTCAGCATTTTGCCCTTGGGCTAACGTAGCACAGAATAAATCGTGAAAATTATTTCTGTAAATGTAATTGTAATCCCCATCATCATCCTGTCCGTCAGACTCCACATTGGTATCGGTAATCACAATCCCCAACCTGTTTTCTGGATTACTAGAACTAGAGTGGAATTCATTATTTTCTATTGTGTATTGTGAGCAGCCAATTAAATGAGTTCCATAAGATGGAATATCCAAATTCATAAAGTACTTCGTATTCACATTAAATGTATTGTTCTCTATTGTAGCTAGCTTTACATTTTTGGCCTTTATGCCGTAAGCACATTTTCTGAACGCTGAATTTTTAACCGAAAAAGTCTGCATCTCATCCACACTAGTCGCGTAAATCCCAAAATCCAGATTGATAAAATTATTTCGATCCATTGAACTTTCAGGACAACTCTGACCTGGCCCAACTATTTCAGAACATCTTGAATGTGCGATAAATGTGGCATTTGAAGATTTAATCCCAATACCTTGAGGACTAAAATCAGCTGTGTTTTCTTCCCCATTTTCAGCAAATCCATTGATATCATTTCTGAAATCACATCCTGTTATAGACACTAGATTTACATTTTTAAGATGAATTCCATATTTCATTTCAAAACCTCCGAAAAGCTCTCTATCAATGGAGAATGTACAATTTTTAAAGTAGCTTCTATTTGGAGCAGGTGAACTTGTACCGTACCACCTGTATTCATCAAATTCAGAGCCAATGTAGCAATTGTAGAATTCAGAATCAGTCGCTTTAAGAATTCCTCCACCAAAGCCTGGTACTAATTGACAATCATCATCTGTATTTTTCCGCAGCCAAACTCCTGTATGTGCATTTTCTATTTTTGCATTTCGCAGCTCACAAACGCCTTGATTGTAGTCATTTTGTATCTTACTAGGATCTCCCCAGACTTCTATTCCTTGCCAGAGTTCGCTAGGACATGCATTTGTTAGATACCCTCCATCTACTATTAGCTTACCTCCTTGCTCTACTTTAATCGCAGTATGCTCAGTGAGGTTGACTTTAGATGTAATGGTGAGAGTAGCACCGTCTAGAACATGTACATTTCTATCGATCAATATACCGTCATAATCCCAAGTTTCATCTTCAGAAATTACAATAGCGTCATTTTGAATACAGTCTAAATTTGCTCTCCAAATTCCTCTTCCGTAAGTAGAAATATATAACTTGTTATTCTCATAATCAACTTCGATGTCTGATATGGGACACACGGGTAGCGATTGACTGATGCAATTCCAACTACTTCCGTTATACATATATACCCCCACATCATTTCCCGCTAACAGGTTATTAGAAGAGCCTTGCATGAACTGAACACAATTCAGAGGAACATCTGGAAGCCCCAAAGAAATATCCTCAACAGTCGAGCTAAGTATATTTGACTCATCTATGATAATCCTAAAAATACGATCTTCCCCATCACCATTTGAAATTCCGTTGAAAGACACATACAAGATATTTGGATCTCTGGGATGGCTAATAACCTCGGCGATTCCTTTCCAATTCAGTTGAGTTTCGATAAGAGCTGATAAATCTATCCAATTTTGAGCGTTATCATTTGTATAAATCAACCTGGGTTCAGTGCTTGGAGGATATCTCTGAGGGCCATTATACGCTACATATTTGTAATTCGTATTGGATGGATTGACGGCTATCGACCTGACTTTTCCAGAGTCATGTTCAAGCTCAGTAAGCCGAACCCAATCATTATTTTCGAAAGATCCTTGATATACTTGTCTATGACCTACATAATATACATCCGAATTTTTAGGATCTTTAATCATCGGGCCATCGCAATTTCTGAAACCGCATCCACCTCCTACAATATCAGGTTCTGTCATGCTTCCCCAAATTTCTCCAAAATCGCTTGTTCCCATCATTCCTCCATTATTAAAAATCACTCCCATACCTGAATTATCAAAGGCAAGAAGGGCATCATATGCATCTCCAATTCGAGTAAATTTCCAGTTGTCATCGATTTTAGCGTAAGCTCCATTGTCTTGAGCTCCCCCAGCAATTTTAACTTTCTTTTCATTTGAAATATCCAATCCATAATATTGAAGGTTTCCTAATCCTTCTCCGTTTTTATTGATGGTAACAAGTTCATTTGATTCATTTCTCATAAATAGGCTTACTCCTCCATCGTTTCCACATAGAATTATATCGTTCAACCCCTGTTCATCTGTTGACGAACTTTGAACGAACTCCAGATACCTCATATCTGCATGAAGGTCATGGTTACCGCTATTCATATAAGGCACTGATACCAACGTTCCATAAGACGAGTAACTAAATTTGATCCCTCCTATGTAGAAAATATTTTTATCTGTAGGGCTGACTTCAAAAACAGCCAAATTTTGAGCCATCCCACCAAAATCTGGGTTTGGACTAGATATGATTTCAACTCCCGATATACCAGATGCTATAGTAATGTACTCTTCCCCCACTATACCAGATCTGTGAATGTGTACTTGATCATTATTATCTCTTTCGGCCACAAAGAAATTTGATCCGCTGAAATCGAGCTCCAGGTTTAAAGGAGTGGTATTATCAGAACTGGGCTCAAAGCTGTCTGAGAACGCATAAATAGGATCCCAGTTAGGGAATAGTGTCATTCCTCCATATGTTCTCCATAGTTCGGCAGGATAGAATAAACCATCTATACCTTGTCCGGTTGTAGAAACAAAAACAGCATCAAAGTTCTCTGGTCTTACGGATAAATCGCTAATGACTTTTCGTTTATCTCCTCCTCCGCTTTGAGTAATCAAATCCTCAAAAATGATCTGATAGGACTGCCAACCATCATTTGTTCTATATACTTTATCATTTCCAAAAGCATACATCTGCAGTGAATTTTCAGGGTTTATTTCGATTCTATGTGCAAAATCTCCTGATGTTGGATCAAATGTTACGCTGGTTGGAGACCAGTTCTCTCCAGCATCCAATGATTCATAAATTCCAATACCAAAACCATAAAGCCCAACTTCGTTAAATTGATCTGTTGAAGACATATTAATAGCGGCGTATAGATGATTTTCGTCAGATGGATCTATGACTATGTGACTACAACCAAATCCAGAAGCAAACTCGTGGCTATCTGTAATATTTACCCAGTGCTCTCCCCCATCAATGGTCTTCCATATTCCACTACTAGGCGCACCTGCATACATGGTTTGAAGCATGTTAGACCCTTGTGGAGTGGTTACGCATTCTATTCGTCCCATATTTTGTGTTTCAAGAGATCTTGGACTTATATCCTCCCATTCTGGATTAATGACACCATCACCAGATTTATAAGTACTCAGATTTGAGAGAATATTTCGGTAGGATTGATAATATTCATTCAGACTTGATCCTGTTTCGGAGTTTGTGATTTTTGCTTCGACGTGTTCTAAAAATCTAGTGAATGTTTTAATTTCCTTTGATTGATTGTATTGATCCAACTCTTCTTCCGAAAGGGATTCATAAAATTCGATTTGAACATCAATAAATTCTTTAACATTGGAATTCTGAGAAAAAAGAACTCCAAAATAGAGAATGGATAAGGCACATAAAAAGGTTGTTTTCATTTTTGATAAATTTTAGTTGTTAGCTATTAGGCTGTATATCAAGGGTAAGTAAATTTACACTAAATATGAGGACTTCCATAAAACTTCCATAAAGAACTTCCATATAAATTGGATAACGAGAAAAAGTCCTTTACTCAGAATTCAACAAGCACTGATGAATAAAGACTTGAATAGCACTATTTCTCAGGTATACTAGGCTCTACATTCGTACTACGAGAAAACTTCTTTGAGTCAGGAAAAAAAAATAATGAACGCCTTTGGTTGGCAGGGTATTAACGTACTCTCTCAATCCATCCTTCAACTCATTTTCATGAGTATTCTGGCAAGGCTCATTTCACTGGAGTCTTTTGGCGTAATGGCCATTGTACTTATGATTACCGGATTTATTGATATTTTCGCTCAAATTGGAATTGGCCCTGCCCTCATTCAAAGAAAGAATGTGACTTCAGATCAAATCTCCGCTAGTTTTTACCTTTCATCACTCCTTGGTTGTTGCTTCTTTATTCTACTCTGGTTCTTAGCTCCTATTATCGCAGATTCTTACAATTATCCTGAATTTATTCCTTTATTGAGAGTCATTGGTCTAAGCTTTCTCATTTCTGCAGTAAGCATTGTCCCCAAGTCTCTTCTCTATAAAAAACTACAATTTAAAGAGCTTTTTATTTCTGGATTCTTTGGGATGCTAATTGGAAATATCATTATAGGTCTTTTGCTCGCATTTTTAGACTTTCAAATATGGGCATATGTGGCAGCTCTGCTGGTTCAAAACGCTGTTATGACCCTATGCTACTGGTGGTATCATCCAATAAAATTGAATAAAAAACCAACTATAAAGCACGCAACACCTCTGGTTAAATATGGCGGAGGAAGTACGCTGTTTAATTTGTTCAATTACCTCTCTTCCAAAGTGGATGTCTTCATTGTTGGAACTTACAGTGATCTGAATAAAAATGCAGCAGTCACCACCAGTCAATGGGGTACTACAGGTGTCTATGATCAGTCTCTCAGAGTAATGAGTTATCCCATTACAATTATCGGTAAGCTTTCAGATAGCGTAATGTTTAGTGGTTTAAGCATGATTCAAGACCAAATGCAAAAACTCAAATTTGCATTCAGATCTGCCTTTTCCGTGCTCGCTACTATTTCACTGCCCTGTTCGGTATTCTTAGTAATTTATTCGAAAGAAGTGGTACTTATTATCCTAGGGGAGAAATACCATGAGGCTATTCCCATCGTTCAAATTCTTTTTATCGGTTTGTTTCTACGAACCATCATTAAATTGTGTGATGCTGTGGTAAGAGCTCTAGATCGAGTATATACGGGTGCACTGGTAAAGTTTATATACTTCATTGTACTAGCCTCCCTAGTTTATATCATGGCTACAGATATCTCTAAGGGTTTTGGATTAGGCTTACAAGGGGTTGCAATTGCACTTTTAGTTGCTATTTCGATTCAGTTCATTATAATGATTTCCCTGTGCCTTCGAATCCTAACACTACACATTTCCGAACTCTTAAAACTTTTAGTTGGCCCGCTGAGTATTGCCATCACATCGATTGTATGTTGCTACGCCATGAATTCAGCGCTTTCTTCGCTGCAGCTTCCCGTACTATTCAACTTTTTGGCAGGTACCGTTGCCCTCGCTAGCTCCTATCTATTGATCATCTGGTTTTTTCCGCGCGCGTTTGGAGTAGGAGAACATAATATGCTCCGTGTGTTACTGCGTAAACTTCCTTCGAAAGGCCCAGTTAGAGCGTTGCAACGCAGAGTTGAACAAAAAACCACTAATTAGTTGGCTCATATGAAGTAGTTTTGGTGCGATTATTTCATTGGTATAATCAAAAACCAGATTTTGCAGTTAAAAAAAGCATATTTATCCATTTTCACTATTGGTATATCACTCCTCTTCGCTAATATAGCTAAGGGGCAATCTACGGTGCATGTTCACTCTCCAGATTCTGTACTATTTCAACTAAAAGTGAACACAATTCTGGTAACCGACTCACTCGTGTTAGATACAGAACTTTACTTTTTTCAAAGTCAACAAGCCAATCTGGTATTTTCAGATTCTGCGGGGATGGTTCTATTGGACACTGATATTTCCGTCGCTGATTTACAAGTGAGTAATTATGATCTAAAAAGTGGTGCTGATCATTGGAGTCTTGAACTTACTTCTGTATTTGATCTTGTAATCAACCCTGCTCGAGAAATGAATTCATCAGAAAGCAATTCTGAAATAACCGAAATAGAAAATTCTGTCATTCCTATCACTTCAAATTATCAGTCTTTCAGCGCTCCTAACAAGAAAGATCTCGAAGCGATAGATGAACTGATTTTTGAAAGAGACCGTATCAGAGCAGTTACACAACTTATCTCCGAAGAGAAACTTACCAGCAAGGAGACAGTAGTAGCGTTAAGTAAAATCTCTTTTGAAGATAAACGGGCCGAAATCATCATCTTATTTTCGGATATTTTGTCGAACAAACTAAGTGCTATAGATATTGATCAACTCTTTAAGCTGGAAAAATATGAATCCGAAGCGCTTAAATCCTTGGGTTTATAACAAATAGGGTTAATAAAAATATTAACCTATCCTTAGCACAGTACTCAATAATTATTTAGAAGTTTGCACTGAATTTAAAGCATATAGCCCATGGTACATAATTTCAGCGCAGGTCCGTGTATTCTGCCTCAAGAGGTGCTTCAAAAAGCATCAGCATCTGTTCAAGAATTTAACGGAATAGGTCTATCTCTCATCGAGATCAGTCATAGAAGTCAGCCTTTTGTAGAGGTAATGGACAATGCTAGGAATCTAGTAAAAGAACTTCTTAATGTTCCTGACTCTCATGAAGTACTGTTTCTTCAAGGAGGCGCTAGTTTAGGTTTCTATACAGCAGCATACAACTTTCTTAAAGAAGGAGGGCTAGGAGCTTATCATGACAGTGGAACTTGGAGTTCAAAAGCAATAAAGGAAGCTAAGTTGCTTGGAAATGTTGAAGTGGTAGCATCAGGAAAAGAAGATGGATACAAGCAAATTGCTAAGGATTATGCTATTCCTTCAAATGCCGATTTCTTCCATTTTACTTCCAACAATACGATTTATGGAACACAATGGAACACGCTTCCTACTACAGATATGCCATTGATCTGCGATATGAGTAGCGATATATTCAGTAGAGAAATTAATGTCTCAGATTACGCTTTGATTTATGCAGGAGCTCAGAAAAATATGGGACCAGCAGGTACTGTTTTATATATCGTCGAAAAAGGTTTATTGGGAAAAACAGGTAGACAGATTCCTTCATACTTAGACCTTAATGTCCATATTAGCAAAGACAGTATGTTTAACACCCCACCCGTATTTGCCATATATACATCAATGTTGATGCTTGAATGGCTTAAAGATTTAGGAGGTGTTTCTGCAATAGAAAAAATCAATAACCAAAAAGCGGCACTTCTTTATGATGAAATTGATAGCAACCCTCTTTTTGAAGGGTACGCTACGAAAGACAGTCGTTCTAAAATGAATGTTACCTTTAATTTGACTGATGACTCATTAGCGGAAAAGTTCAATCAACTTTGGATAGAAGCGAATATTAATGGAATAAAAGGGCATAGATCTGTAGGAGGTTACAGAGCTTCAATTTACAATGCGCTTCCCATTTCCAGCGTTCAGTCGCTGGTTAACGTAATGAAAGAATTCTCACACGTAACAGCATAAAACCTATGAAAGTACTAGCTAACGATGGCATCAGCGCCGCAGGAATAGAAAAATTAGAAGCCGCAGGAATACAGGTTCAAACTGAACATATTCCGCAAGATGAGCTTATTAACGCGATCAATGAACAAGGATTCGTTGGGATTTTGGTTAGGAGTGCCACCAAAGTGAGAAAAGATATCATCGATTCTTGTCCTGACTTAAAGTTCATTGGAAGAGGTGGCGTAGGTATGGACAATATCGATGTGGAGTATGGAAGAGACAAAGGACTTCATGTGTTCAATACTCCAGCTGCTTCCAGTCAAAGTGTAGCTGAATTAGTAATGGCACATCTTTTTTCTTTGGCTAGAAATACG
Organism: Flavobacteriales bacterium; assembly: GCA_965224545.1. Taxonomy (GTDB): domain Bacteria; phylum Bacteroidota; class Bacteroidia; order Flavobacteriales_D; family Sanyastnellaceae; genus ASP10-05a. The sequence goes on from CBDCZM010000003.1 coordinate 293,274, forward strand.
TTCGATAGCAATAGACAAATGCCTTCTAACGGCTCTTCAGAATTCAAAGTCTTAAAAAAGAAATACGGGAAAGGTGCAGAACTAAGAGGTAAAACCCTTGGGATCATCGGTTTTGGAAGAATCGGTAAATCAACCGCTACCTATGCATTAGGAGCTGGAATGAAAGTTCTTGGGCACGATAAATTTTCTTCTGATGGAGCTGTGCAATGGCATATCGAAGGAGCCGGCACTATCAAAGTGAATGTTTCCATGGTGTCATTCGAAGAAATTCTTGAAAAGTCTGACTTTATTTCACTTCACGTGCCTAAGCAGGATGATGGTTCTGCTGTGTTTACAAGCACTGAATTTGAAAAAATGAAAACTGGAGTATGTCTAGTAAACGCTGCTAGAGGAGGTGTAATTGATGAGGACGATCTCATGAAAGCATTGGATTCTGGAAAAGTAAAGTTTGCAGCTCTGGATGTTTTTGAAAATGAACCTACACCTAGAGAGGATTTATTGAAGCATGAAAAATTGGCATTTACTCCTCATGTCGGCGCGGCTACTTCAGAAGCTCAAGATAGAATTGGAGTAGAACTTGCAGACCAAATTTTAAGTATCTTACAGCCAGCTTAATCACACTATATGGCACGAATAAAACCGTTTAGGGCTGTTAGACCTGTACCTGATAAAGTACATTTAGTAGCCTCAAGGTCGTATGTCTCATATTCTAAGGAAAAACTAAAGGAAAAGTTGGATACCAATCCCTTTACCTTTATTCATATTATAAATCCTGATTATGAGAGTGACTCTCCATCTATTGGGGGAACACCAGAAATGTTTGGTAAAGTTCGTTCTAAGTACGAAGAGTTTATAGACTTTAAAATTTTTGTAAAGGACGAAAAGGATAGTATATACATATATAATCAAATCACTCCAACACACTCATACTCAGGAATAATAACTAGCGTAGCCGTAGAAGAATATCTAGATAAAAAAATCAAAATTCACGAATCTACGATTCAGCGCAGAGAACAACTTTTTACTAATTACCTCGATTCGATAGATTTTAACGCAGAACCCGTTCTCTTATCCTATGCTAAGAATAAAAAAACGGCAGAACTAATTTCTAAAGTAAGAGAAGCTTCTCCCATATATGACTTCACCACAGCTGATACCGTTAGACATACTCTCTGGAAAGTTGACGACCCACATACGATTGAGGAATTTCAAAAAGGATTTGAGGAAGTTTCAGCTTTTTATATTGCGGATGGGCATCATAGATCGGCTAGTTCAGTTAACCTTTCTAAACACAGAAATAACTCAAACCCCGATGCTAATAGCAACTGGTTTATGGCCATGCTTACTCAGGAAGATGAAATGGAAATTTTCGGTTTTCATAGGTTATTAACTGGATTTGAAAAAACCGAAACAGATCGAATCATTAACGAGATCAACTCCAAATTTGACCTTGAACATGTCACTGGTGATCCCCTCTCTCCTAAACAAGGAGAGGTACACATGTATTACTTCGGAACAGGTTGGACTAAATTTTCTCTTAAAACTCCTGATAGTTCTTCGCCAAAAGACGAGATTGACGCGGAAAAATTATCTCAGCAAATTCTATCTTCGATAGCTGGAATTAAAGATCTGAAAAAAGACAAAAGAGTGAAGTTTATTCCTGCAAAGGAAGATTTGAATTCATTAGTTTCCCAGCTTGATGATGGGAACGATATTCTGTTTTTACTGGCACCTGTTTCTTTTTCTCAATTGAAGTCGGTCGCAGATGCCAATGAATTTATGCCACCAAAGAGTACTTATATAGAACCTAAGTTAAGAAGTGGATTAACCATTTTTGAGATCTCAGATGAGTAACTCCATTGCAAATGCTATTCATACTATTAAGGAAACACTTCCTAGTACTGTCGAACTTATTGCTGTTTCAAAAACGAAACCTATAAGCGACATAGAATTGGCCTATAATGCTGGACAAAGACACTTTGGAGAAAACAAAGCCCAAGAAGTGATTGAAAAAGGGCCAGTGCTCCCAAAGGACATTAAATGGCACTTCATTGGACACCTACAAAGCAAGAAAGTCAAACAGATCATCCCTCACACGTACCTAATTCACTCTATTGATAGTTTGAAACTATTAGAAGAAGTCAACAAACGAGCGGGAAGTATTGAAAAGATTCAACAAGTGCTTCTTCAGGTTCATATTGCTGAAGAGGAGAATAAATTCGGTTTGAATCGAAATGAACTAGAAGAACTGATAAAGATATCCGCTGTGCAGCATAAAAATGTATGCATTGTTGGACTTATGGGAATGGCTACATTTACAAGCAATAGCCAAAAAATCTCCTCTGAATTCCAATTATTGAAAACAATATTTGATGAAATAAAGGCTGATCATTTTAAAGATGAGGATTCATTTCGGGAATTATCAATGGGAATGAGTGGAGATTATGAGCTTGCAATTTCTATGGGAAGTACGATGGTAAGAATCGGAAGTAGCATATTCGGCTCTCGAAATTACTAACATTAGGAATTCAACCATTTCATCGTTATAGTCGTTTAACACTTGAAAAAATCTCATAATTTTAGAGTAAAGATAAAATCATGAAATTTCACTTACTCATTTTAGCATTATTTCCAATGCTGGCTTTTGCTCAAGAAAACATTGCAACATTAAATGCACACAATGTCTCAGGAATGCTCAGCGGAGAGGGACCAACTCAACTCAATGGATACATAGACGTAAAGAATTTTACTGATGAAACGCTAGAAGTATATTGCCGCTACTCGGAAGTTCAAACAGAAGTCTCAAGTTATACATACAAATTTTGCTGGAACCAGTGTTTTGGCACTAGTACTATTATAAGCCCTGTTTTTAACACTCTTGAGCCCAATCAAACCATTTTCGGAAGTTTTGGACATCTTTATGATGGGAATGGAGAACCAGTTACAAATTCTTCTGGAGACACTCTTTTAATTCAAGGTTTTGCAGGATACTATCAATCTGAAGAAGTAGGAGCGACTATTATTAGGCATACTTTTTATGATTCTAATAACACTTATGTTGCTCACAAAAACATATCATACTGTTTTGGAAATGATGATGTAGCAGCTTGTGAAAGCTTCAACTCTATTGAAGAAACTTCAGAAGAATCATTCTATATGTCTACTCCATACCCAAATCCAGTAGAAGGAAATTCTGTAAGATTGGATTATTTTGTTAATGGGAGTGATCAAACCTCTGTTCGAGTGGTTAACTCATTAGGTCAGCAAGTTGAGATAAACCAACTTTCTAGTAATAGAGGTACTGCTATAATAAATACGGAAGACTTCTCAGCAGGAATTTATTCTATTTCATTAGTTAGCAAGGGGCAAGCTCTAAAAACAGAGAGACTTATTATTAAATAAGATTGATGCGAGAATAGTTATTCTTGTTATTTCATATTCTGCCTTTCACTTTGCAATCACAAAACTTGGAGTCCATTCTTAGTGGTGAAGTAGCTACAGAAAATGTAGATTATTTCTACAGTGAGTTGTCTACTGGTATGATTTCGTCAGAAATAGGTGTTGTCAACCTATCCAACGTTGAACTGGATTTATATACAAGGTATGAAGTTCTCTATCAAGAATTAGAAGAACTGATAACGATATCTGATTCACAGCATAAAAATGTACGCATTGTTGGACTTATGGGAATGGCTACATTTACAAGCAATAGCCAAAAAGTTTCCTCTGAATTCCAATTATTGAAAACAATATTTGATGAAATAAAGGCTGATCATTTTAAAGATGAGGATTCATTTCGAGAATTATCAATGGGAATGAGCGGGAGATTATGAGCTTGCAATTTCTATGGGAAGTACAATGGTAAGAATCGGAAATAGCATATTTGGCTCTCGAAATTACTAACATTAGGAATTCAACCATTTCATTGTTATAGTTGTTTAACACTTGAAGAATCTCATAATTTTAGGGTAAAGATAAAATCATGAAATTTCACTTATTCATTTTAGCGCTATTTCCAATTGTAACATTTGCTCAAGGAAACCTTGTCACTCTAAATTCACACAATGTCTCAGGAATGCTCAGCGGAGAGGGATCAACTCAGCTCAATGGATACATAGATGTAAAGAATTTTACTGATGAAACGCTAGAAGTGTATTGCCGTTACTCAGAAGTGCAAACAGATGTCTCGAGTTATACATACAGATTTAATTGGAACTCGTCTTTTGGAACGAGTACTATTATAAGTCCTCTATTTAACACTCTTGAACCCAATCAGACCATTTTTGGAAGTTTTGGATTCCTTTATGATGGAAATGGTGAACCAATTACAAATTCTTCTGGAGACACTCTTTTAATTCAAGGTTTTGCAGGATACTATCAATCTGAAGAAGTAGGAGCGACTATTATCAGGCATACTTTTTATGATTCTAATAACACTTATGTTGCTCACAAAAACATATCATACTGCTTTGGAAATGATGATGTAGCCGCTTGTGAAAGCTTCAACTCTATTGAAGAAACGTCAGAAGAGTCGTTCTATATGTCTACTCCATACCCAAATCCAGTAGAAGGGAATTCTGTAAGATTGGATTATTTTGTTAATGGAAGTGATCAAACCTCTGTTCGAGTAATTAACTCATTAGGTCAGCAAGTTGGCTTAAATGATCTTTCTAATAGCAGAGGGACTACGATAATAGATACTGAAAATTTCTCTGCAGGAATTTATTCAATTTCATTGATTAGTAAAGGACAAGCTTTAAAAACAGAGCGATTGATCGTCAAGTAGGGAGGAAATAAGAATAACTTTTTATTGTTGTATTCTTTCCATGACCTTGAAATCATAAGATTTGAAATTCATTCTTAGTGATAAGACTGATACAAAGTGAATTGTATTATACTTCGATTGTTTCTAGTTGAAATAAGTACTAACAACCACAAAGCTTATATTGACGTAGTTACTTTTACAGTTGTAACGCTCATTTCAAATGCAATTCAGTAAAATATTTCATATTGGAACTATACCTATCCATGATTGTATTTGGTATCAGTCTCTTTATTATGAAACGAGTCAATTTAAGAGTTCAGCAGTTTGGCGAGAATAATTTGGAAGTCGACATAGGGTATAAGCACTGGGTTTATGCCACAATTTGCACTCTAATCTTCATTGTTTTTTATGCACTCGTAGCTAAAGAATTTAAAGGAATCGAAGATCAATATGACGAAAAAGATTAAGATGGGTCTACATCTATTTTCAATCTGAAAGTATGACTCCCTTTTTCTTTTTTAAACTCATTTAGAATTCTACTGATTTCCTTTTTAACTGTGGCAGGAGAATGTTTTCTATCAAACTTTACCAAAATATTCTTTAGATACATATTTTGTATTCTGATAACTGAAGGGAATTCTGGCCCCAAAATCATTTCACCGAATACAGTTTTCAGATTATAAGCGAGTTCTCTGGCCAGTGAATTGACTTCCTCAATTTTCTTGTGTTTGAGAGTAATTCGTATCAACCTTGTGAATGGTGGATAATTGTACTTCTGTCTTTCTAGAAGTTCAGTACTATAAAACTCAGAGTAGTCGTGTTCAATTACATTCTGAATGATTCTATGTTGAGGAAAATAACTCTGAATAAGCACTTTTCCCTTTTTTTCCCTTCGTCCAGCTCTACCCGCTACCTGAGTCATAAGCTGAAAGGATCTTTCGAATGCTCTAAAATCAGGAAAACGCAGCATGTGATCTGCTTGCATCACTCCTACTAATCCAACGTTCTTAAAATCTAACCCTTTACTAACCATTTGGGTACCAACCAAAATATCTGTATAACCATTATCTATATTCTCGATAATGCTTTCGTAGCTATTCTTATTTCTAGTCGTATCAAAATCCATTCGCTGAACTTGGGATTCAGGAAACTCATTTATCAGTGTCTCTTCTATTTTTTGAGTTCCAAACCCAACCATTTTATAGGTTTGACTACCACACACTTCACATTCAATAGGAGCTGGAGAAATAGTATATCCACAGTAGTGACATTTTAGTGCATTGATCGGTTTGTGGTAGTTAAGACTTACGTCGCACTTCACACATTCTGGCACATTTCCACAAGTTACGCATTGCCAAACTGGTGAGTATCCTCTCCTATTTTGAAATAAAATAACCTGTTCTCCTTTTTCCAAAGTAGCTCGTATATCGTCAATAAGTACAGAGGAAAACTCCTCTTTTATGGTTTTGTTTTTGATCTCATTCCGCAAGTCCACAGTTTCTATTAGTGGTAGAGATACGTTTCCAAATCGCTCCTTTAATTCCACTAAACCAAATTTATTCTGTTCTGTATTGTAGTAACTTTCAATAGAAGGAGTCGCACTTCCCAAAAGAGTTTTCGCCTTATGTAAGCCAGCCAACACCAAGGATACATCCCTTGCATTGTATCTCGGAGCTGGATCAAACTGTTTAAAAGATGAATCATGCTCTTCATCCACAATGATCAACCCCAATTGACTTAATGGTAAGAACAGTGCAGAACGTGCTCCAATAAATATTTTAAACCTTCCTTTTCCTCCCATCAACGCTTCAGTCCAAACTTCTGTGCGTTCACCTTGATTAAACTTTGAGTGAAATACGCCCACAATGTCTCCAAACCGCTTTCTTAATCGAGCGATCAATTGTGTCGTCAGTGCAATCTCTGGTACTAAGAAAAGGGTGATTTTTCCGTTGCTTATTTGTTCTTCTATAAGCTCACAATAAACTTCTGTTTTTCCTGCTGATGTAACACCATGAAATAAGCAAGTGTCCTTAGTAAGAAACACCTCTTTTATTTGAGCATACGCAGTCATTTGTGCCTCACTCAGGGTAGCCTTTGTTTCATTTGAATCCACCTTCGCTATTCGAGAAATTTCCTTTTTGACTACCCGAAGTATATTCTTCTCGCGTAATGAGTTAAGTACTCCTTCTGATATTCCAGAATATTCTAGTAATTCAGATTTTGACACCAATCCATTTGGACGATCCGAATGTAATCGAAGAAAGCTCATAAAAAGCTCTAACTGCTTAAAAGCCCTTCGTTGTAACTCATCAAGAATTTCCATTCTATTGCCTTCCAAAATGGAGTAATCCGTGAACTCAATGTAAGATTTGACTTTGGGTTTTACTTTTTCCTTTAATTCTTCAGAAGTAATCACTAACCCTCTTTTGATCAGTTTATTGATTATGGGCATTACTGTTTTTACTTCCAGTATTGAACTGACATCAGACAAACTTAGCGCCCCACGTAATTCCAAAGCCTCTATCACCGAAACCTCTTTATTGGTTAATTCTGTAAAATCAGGTCTATCTTCCGAAGCTAAAACTATTTGAGTTTCGCTTGCTAATTTTAAACTACCGGGCAATGCTGCATTCATTACTTCACCCAAATAGCACATGTAATATTCAGCAATCCAATTCCACATTTTTATCTGATGAAGTGTGACTATCGGTGTTTCATCCAATAAGTATTCAATATACTTTGCCTGATAGTCAAGCGGGACTGTGGAGTGTATTTCACTTATTACTCCCGTATAAAGTTTTGTTCTTCCTATTTGTACAATTACACGTTGTCCAACAAGTACCAAATCATTCCATTCGAATGGCACTCTATAGGTCAATTCTCCTTTTAATGAAAGTGGGACAATGACCTGAACAAACTTCGTTTCTCTTTCCATTCTTCGCAAAGGACGCTAAATAATTTGACACACTAAAACTTCCTTGAAAAGTCAAACGGCTATTACTTCTATCAAATAACAAGACACAAAAAAACGCCCCAGTAAACTGGGGCGTTTTAAGTATGTTAGAAGTATTAACTAATTACTTAGCTAGTACAATTCTCTCAAATTTAGCTGACTTATCAGTAGCCAATCTCACCATGTATACACCGCTTTCAATTCCAGCAGCATTAAACATTGCTTGGTAAGTTACACCACCTTCTGCAGTTCCCTTGTAAAGTACAGATACTAAGTTTCCATTCATGTCTAATACATCCAATGTTACCATTGATGTGTTTACTACTGAATAGTTAATCTGAGCTCTGTCTCTTACTGGGTTAGGGAATACATCTGAGATTACAACCTCATCATTGCTTTCGTTGATAGTCTCTTCAGCCACAATAATAATACCTGCATCGTCTCCTTGATCTTCGAAGCTGATTGTTTGTGTCCATGTATCTGATACATTTCCTGTACAATCTACTGCATACCATGATCTCTCGATGATGTACTGTGGACAACAATCTGCATCAAACGCGAAGTCTCCTTGGAATCCTTCCAATTCTACTTGTGTCTGAGTTGATGAATCTATTAACAATCCTGTTCCATAGAACCATCCTCCGTTTCCGTACTCGTTGTCTACATTGTTTGCTCCTACTCCTACTTGGTATCCATAATAGAAGTTGATTGGTGCATGTGTTAATGTGAAGAATGATCCTGCTAAGTCTCCGGCTCCTGTTAACGTTGCACTTCCTGCTGTCATTATGTAATATGTCCAATCTAAGTACTCATTTCCTACGATATCACAATCATCTTTGAATGATGTTGGGAACGCTTGGTTTGACCAATCATTCCAATCCAAGCCATTCTCGAAGTGTACATCAATATCGAAGAATGCTGCTGGATTGTTTACCGCTTGTACTCTTCCTGATAAATGTGCTGTGTGATCATCATACTCTACAAACTGAGCATCTACTGTCGTGAAGAACTCGTATCCTGGGAATTCGAATAACTTCAATGACCATGCTGGATCACTTGGATCACAGTTCGATGCCGGTGTACTTAATGTACAATCTGCTATTGATCCTTCTTCTGGTAACTCACCGATTAATGTTTCTGTGTAAACTACCTCTGGATCGTCATCACAGTTATCAACTGCTTCTACTACTGGTGGAGCTGGCACTTCATCCTCACAATCTAATTCTAGATCTGCTGGTTCTAAAGTCAACTCTGGTGCAGTCGTATCTTCAATTGTGATTGTGTAATCCACTCTCGTTTCGTTTCCACATCCGTCTGTCGCTACACATGAAATATAGATCTCTCCATTTCCACACTCATCGATATCCTCATCTCTCTCACAAACAACTGTTGCTACTTGACAGTTATCGGTTGCTGTTGGATCTACTTGTACTGGAACATCATCATAACACTCATAGCTCATATCTGTTGGTACAGATGTGAATACTGGTGCTGTTGCATCATAGATAACGATTGTCTGAACACATGAGGATGCATTGTCACAGGCATCTGTTGCTGTCCATGTTCTTGTGATTACTGTCTCACATGAATCTCCTGATTCTACATCACTTGAAGTAATCGTTACTGCATTACAGTTATCTGTTGCTGTCGCTTCTCCATAGTCTACTACATCTGAACACTCATGTGATACATCTGCTGGACATGTGATCTCTGGTGCTGTTGTATCATAAATAGTGATTGTCTGAACACATGAGGATGCGTTGCCACATACATCCGTTGCTGTCCATGTTCTTGTGATTGTTCTATCACAATCATCACCTGTTACATCATCACTTGAAGTAATTGTTACTTCATTACAGTTATCTGTCGCTGTTGCTGATCCATACTCAACTAATTCATCACACTCATGTGATACATCTGCTGGGCAAGTAATTACTGGTGCTGTTGTATCAGAGATAGTAATTGTCTGAACACATGATGATGTGTTTCCACATCCATCATCCGCTGTCCATGTTCTTGTGATTACTGTTTCACATGAATCTCCTGTTACTACATCAGAGAAATCAATTTCTACTGCGTGGCAGTTATCTGTCGCTGTCGCTTCTCCGTATGCCACAGTTGAATCATCACATTCATGAGCTACATCTGCTGGGCAAGTAATTACTGGTGCTGTTGTGTCAACAAATGTTACAGCTTGTGAACAAGAACTTTCGTTTCCACACGCATCTGTTGCAATCCATGTTCTTCCAAATCCATTCACACATATTCCATCGATTATAAAATCAACAAATGTTAGAGTTACATCATTACAGTTATCAGAATAAACTGGCTCATTAAACTCAAATAGAGTTCCACATTCCAATTCCACATCAGACTCACAAGTAATAGTTGGTGCTGTTGTGTCATAGATAACAATTGTTTGAACACATGAGGATGCGTTTTCACATGCATCAGTTGCTGTCCACGTTCTTGTGATTACTCTCTCACATGAATCTCCTGACTCTATATCTTCTGAAGTAATCGTTACTTCATTACAGTTATCTGTCGCTGTCGCTTCTCCATAAGCTGGTGCCTCATCACATTCGTGTGATACATCTGCTGGACAAGTGATCACTGGGGCTGTTGTATCTACATATACAATTGTCTGAACACATGATGATGCGTTTCCACATGTATCTGTTGCTGTCCATGTTCTTGTAATTGTTCTTCTACAAGCATCCCCTGCTTCTGCATCTTCTGATGTAATTGTTACTTCATTACAGTTATCTGTCGCTGTTGCTGTTCCAAAGTCTGTTGCTGTTGCATCACATTCTAAGGTTACATCTTCTGGACAAGTAATTACTGGTGCGGTAGTATCTACAACTCTAACAGTCTGTGAACAACTTGAAGTGTTTCCACACTCATCTGTTGCTGTCCAGGTTCTTGTCTTTGTCTTCTCACATGAATCGCCTGACTCTGTATCTTCGGAAGTAAGTGTTACTTCTGAACAGTTATCTGAATATTCTGGTGCTGTGAAGTCATATTCTTCATCACATTCTACTGTATAATCAGCTGAACATAAAATCTCTGGGGCTATATCGTCATATAGATCTAAGATCTGTACAAACTCTGATGCATTTCCACAAATATCTGTTGCTGTATATGTTCTGATCACCTGACCTACACATCCTCCTGATACAAATAGATCTTCGAAAGTAATCTCGATTCCTACTTCGTTACAGTTGTCTGTTACATCTACTAAGATATTTTGGTCAATATCATCACATGGTGCATCTAATTCATTCTCTCCTGTAATTACTGGAGCAGTTGTGTCATAGATATATATTGTTTGAACACATGTTGAAGCATTTTCACATGCATCTGTTGCTGTCCATGTTCTTGTGATTGTTTTCTCACATGAATCGCCTGTCTCAACATCTGATGAAGTAATTGTTACATCATTACAGTTATCTGTTGCTGTTGCCTCTCCATAATCTACTACTACATCACACTCATGCTCTACATCTGCTGGGCAAGTGATTACTGGTGCTGTTGCGTCATAGATATAAATTGACTGAACACATGTTGATGCGTTTCCACAAGCATCTGTTGCTGTCCATGTTCTTCTGATTGTCGTCTCACATGAATCGCCTTCTACTAGATCTTCTGAAGTGATCGTTACATCATTACAGTTATCTGTTACTGTTGCCTCTCCATAGTCTACTAATTCATCACACTCATGAGATACATCCTCTGGACAAGTAATCACTGGGGCTGTTGTATCTACAATCGTAATTGTTTGTGAGCAGCTTGAGTTGTTTCCACACTCATCCGTTGCTGTCCATGTTCTTGTTACTGTTCTTTCACATGAATCTCCTGCTTCTGAATCTTCTGAAGTAAGTATGATATCTTCTGAACAGTTGTCTGCATATTGAGGATCTGTGAATCCGTACTCTTCATCACATTCTACTGTATAATCATCTGAACATAGAATCTCTGGCGCTACATCGTCATATAAATCTAAGATCTGTACAAATTCAGAAGAGTTTCCACAAGCATCAGTTGCTACACAAGTTCTAATAATTTGACCCGCACATCCTCCTGAAACACGAACGTCTGTGTGCTCTACAGTAAATTCATTACAGTTATCAGTAACTTCTACAAAAACTCCACCTTCTGCAACATCGTCACAAGGAACATCAATCTCAACTGGTCCTGAAATTACAGGAGCTGTTGTATCTACGATTGTGATTGTTTGAACGCAAGAAGCTGTGTTCTCACATGCATCTGTTGCTGTCCATGTTCTTGTGATTACTAGCTCACATGAATCTCCTGTTTCTAAATCAACAAAATCAACAGTTGCATCTCCACATGTATCAGTAGCAGTGGCTACACCATAATCTGGAGTTTCATCACATTCATGAGTTAAATCAGCAGGACAAGCAATCACTGGATCTGTTGTATCCACTACAGTGATAATTTGAACATCTGTAGCTGTGTTTCCACAATCATCGGTAGCTGTATAGGTTCTTGTCATAATATATGTATCACCACAAGTCTCTTCTCTTGAACTTTCAACAGTCCAAGTGGCATTTCCACAAGTATCAGCAACATCTGCTGCTGGAACTGGTAATTCATCTCCACATTCTACTGTAGCATCATCTGCAGCTTCGATTGTAGGAGGTGTTGTATCTACTACTGTGATGATTTGTGTATCAGTACTAGAGTTTCCACATGCATCAGTAGCAGTATATGTTCTAGTCATAATAAATGCATCTCCACATGTTGGCTCCATTGTAGCTTCTACTGTCCAACCTGCTTCATTACAGTTATCTGTAACAGCAGCATCTGGCGTTGGTAACTCTTCTCCACATTCTACTGTCGCATCTGGTGCAGCAGTAACTGTAGGAGCTGTTGTATCCACAATTGTAATTGTTTGAACACAAGAAGCTGTGTTTTCACATGCATCTGTTGCTGTCCATGTTCTTGTAATCACTCTTTCGCATGAATCTCCTGTTTCTGAATCAACAAAATCAACAGTTACATCTCCACATGTATCAGTAGCAGTAGCTACCCCATAATCTGGAGCTTCATCACATTCGTGAGTTAAATCAGCAGGACAAGTAATCACTGGATCTGTTGTATCCACTACAGTAATAATTTGAACATCTGTAGCTGTGTTTCCACAATCATCGGTAGCTGTATAAGTTCTTGTCATAATATATGTATCACCACAAGTCTCTTCTCTTGAACTTTCAACAGTCCAAGTTGCATTTCCACAAGTATCAGCAACATCTGCTGCTGGAACTGGTAACTCATCTCCACACTCAACTGTAGCATCAGCTGCAGCTTCGATTGTAGGAGGAGTCGTATCTACTACTGTGATGATTTGTGTATCAGTACTAGAGTTTCCACATGCATCAGTAGCAGTATATGTTCTAGTCATAATAAATGCATCTCCACATGTTGGCTCCATTGTAGCTTCAACTATCCAACTTACTTCGTTACAGTTATCAGCTGTCTCTGCAGCTGGTACAGGTAACTCATCTCCACATTCTACTGTAGCATCATCTGCAGCAGTAATTGAAGGAGCAGTTGTATCTTGAACTGTGATCACTTGTGAACAAGAACTTTCGTTTCCACAGTAATCAGTAGCTGTCCATGTTCTAGTAATTGTTTTTAAGCAAGAGTCACCTTCCATAGATTCCTCCATAGTAATAGTAACATCTAAACCACAATTGTCATATGCCTCAGGATCAACTGCAGTTGGGATTTCCTCATCACATTCATAAGTTTCATCAGCAATGCACTCTATTACTGGAGCTACATCATCAGTTAATGTAATGTACTGAACAATTACAGTTTCGTTTCCACACTCATCAACAGCAGTGATTGTTCTAGTAATAACTCCCATACAACCTCCTGAATTCAATTCATCTTCGTAAGTAATTGTTACGTCCCCACAATTGTCAGTGGCTTCAGGTGTTGGAGTAGTATCAATATCTTCACAACTTACAGCAAATATTTGCTCATAATCTTCGAAAACAGGACCTTCTGTATCCTGAACATTGATTGTTTGAACAAATGAAGATATGTTTCCACATGCATCTTCTGCAATCCAAGTTCTTGTTAATGTATAATCATAATCGCAGTCTCCATTCTCACGAATTTCGCTATACACGATTTCAAACTCTGAACAATTATCTTCCCCTGTAACATTAGCAGCTTCAGGAACTTCATCGCATTCTACTGTGATTTCTGCTTCTGGAACTCCTACTAATACAACAGGTTGATCATCGTAAACATAAATTGTTTGCGTGTGAGTAGCAGCGTTTCCACATTCGTCAATCGCTCCCCATGTTCTAGTTACAGTGAATTCGTTTGGACAATTTCCATTTTCGATAGACTCTTCTGGTCCAACATATGTAATTACACCTTCGCAGTTATCTGTTGCAACGCAATCATCTAAAGGAATTGGCCAATTCTCACATGATAATTCCATATCACTAGGAGGGTTATCAAATGTAGGAGGAGTGGTATCTTCTACAGTAACAACTTGTGTTGCTATAGCAACATTACCGCAAGAATCTTCTGCTCTAAACATGTAAGTTACTTCAGTATCGTTAGGACACTTTTCTAAGTTGATAGGCTCACACGTTTTGTCAACGTTGATATCTCCATGACCTTCTACAGCTTCTCCACCTACAAAACCAGTGTAAGAATACCATCCAGAAAATCCTTCATTTCCATTCTTGTTGTTTGCTCCAAGTCCACACTGGAATCCAAAGAAATAACTAGCTGGCTTATGGTAAAGAGAAAGCATATCACCTGCGAAATCTCCAGCTCCCGTCATAGTAGAAATACCTCCTACTAATTCATAGTACATCCAATCCACATGATTCACTGCACCAAAACCTAAGTCATCTTTATACCATCTTCCTTGAGAAGACCAATCCGTCCAGTCTTGACCATTTTCAAACCAAACATCAACGATCCAGGCCTCATTCTCATCATCATCCTGAACTCCGTTAAGATTAGTATCATTGAAAACAGTACCATATAAATGAGCCGTGTTATCAGCAAAGAAATCAAGCTTACCGCCATTTTCATCCCAAATGAAATCATCAGAGCCTGCTTGTTCTAGTGTTGGTAACCAAAAAGCCCAATCATGACCTGGTCCATAAGCGACACTTAGCTCACAAGCTTCGATAGGATCTCCTGTGTTTGATATGAAATCAATCAATACAGGATTATCGTCACATGAATCTTCAATTGTTGCATTTGGAGGAAGTACCTCTTCCAAGCATTGAACTGTATAATCTTCTACTCCAGAAATTGTTGGAGGTGTTGTATCAAAAATATCACAATCAATTATGATTGTTTCAAACTCTGTTCCTTCACCATCAGTGATGGTATAAAAGAACTTGATATTTGCTACAACAGGACATTCATTTTGAGCACTTCCTGTGAATTCAAAATCAAATACAACTTCTGCATTAGGAAAACATTCATCCTGCTCAACAGTTGGTTGAAAAAACCCTTGATCAGTTAAGTCATCTTCGTACTCTAAAGCAAGAAGAGCAATGAGTTCATCAGAAACTTCTCCTGCAAGGTAGGCGTCAATTAAATTTTCACCCTCAATACCCCATTCCAATATGTAATAGAGATTATCTGGTGAGTCGACTGTCGGACTATCCGGACAGTCTATCTGGGCTGAAGCAGAAATAGCTCCAAAACACAGCAGAGCCATAAGTAAGGCCCTCATTTTTAAAGTAAAGTTTATCATAACAGTTATTTATTATACATTTAGTAACCCACAAATTTACAAGTTTAATCGAATAAATATTCGATTTCATCTAAATTTTTCTCTCTTGTGACGCTTTTTCATAATGTAGGTCACATTTAGTTCTAGAAAGTTGATTTAGTTTGCAGAAAAATCAAATGAATGACACACTTAAAAATTGGGGATAAATCCCCTAAATTCAGAGGAAAAGACCAAGATGGAAACACAATATCACATGTGGATTATTTGGGGAAAAAATTGATCATCTATTTTTATCCAAAAGACGACACCCCAGGTTGCACTGCTCAGGCTTGTAACCTAAGGGATAATTACAAGCAACTGATCTCTCAAGGATATGAGGTGTTGGGTATAAGTGCAGATACCGAAAAAAAACATAAGAAGTTCGTTACTAAGTATGAACTTCCATTCACACTCTTAGCCGATACAGAGAAAGAAACTATCCGAGCATTTGGCGTTTGGGGACAAAAGAAATTTATGGGGCGAACATTTGATGGAATTCATAGGGTCACCTTTGTTATTAATGAGGAAGGAATCATAGAAGAGATTATAGAAAAAGTAAAAACTAAGATTCACTTTGATCAGATTATCCACAGTTAACCGTTTTTTTCACAACGGAAATAGATTACGTTCTATAATATTTACCTTAGCCAAAAATTAAAGAAATGGCAGTAGAAATTCAAAAAGAAAAATTGAAGGCGTTGCAACTTACGCTTGATAAAATAGATAAAACTTACGGTAAAGGAACCGTAATGAAACTTGGAGATGAGGCGGTAGAGGAAATCGAATGTATTTCTACTGGATCCCTGACTTTAGATTTGGCTTTGGGAATAGGTGGTTTCCCAAAAGGAAGGATTATTGAAATTTATGGACCTGAATCTTCTGGAAAGACAACATTAGCTATACACGCCATTGCTGAGGCCCAAAAGGCAGGTGGAATTGCCGCTTTCATTGATGCTGAGCACGCATTTGATAAATTCTATGCAGACAAGCTGGGTGTGGATACTGAGAACCTTTTGATTTCACAACCAGATAATGGTGAACAGGCATTGGAAATTGCTGATAATTTGATTCGAAGTGGAGCTATTGATATCCTAGTCATTGATTCTGTAGCCGCGTTAACTCCAAGAGCGGAAATAGAAGGTGAAATGGGTGACTCTCAAATGGGGCTTCAAGCAAGACTAATGTCAAAGGCATTGAGAAAGCTTACGGGATCTATTAGCAAGACCAACTGCTGTTGCATTTTCATCAATCAATTAAGAGAAAAAATCGGTGTAATGTTTGGAAATCCAGAGACTACTACTGGTGGAAATGCGCTAAAATTCTACGCTTCTGTACGAATAGATATCAGAAGAGCTACACAAATTAAGGATGGTGATACCGTGATCGGTAATAGAACCAGGGTGAAAGTTGTAAAGAATAAAGTAGCTCCACCATTCAGAAAAGCTGAATTCGACATTATGTATGGTGAAGGAATATCCAAATCTGGAGAAATCCTTGATTTAGCTGTTGATTTGAATATTGTAAATAAAAGTGGTTCATGGTTTAGCTACGAAGAAACCAAATTAGGACAAGGAAGAGATTCTGTTAAAACTCTTATTGGCGACAATCCCGAATTAGCAGAAGAGATTGAGAACAAGATCAAAGAATCTCTTAATAACTGATATTATTTTTGAAATATTAAATAGGAAGTCTCTGGAGGTAATCCGGAGACTTTTTAATTTAGAACTATGAATAAATTTCTTTTTTTTCTATGCTCATTGATTTTCTGTAGTTGCGGGGATACTAAACAACCAGAAAAAATAAATGCTCCTAATTTTAAGTCTGAGTTGGATAGTCTTAATCATATATTAAGCACTGATCCACTAAATGAACAGGCGTTATCGGAAAGAGCAAGATACTTTTACGACACTGGTGATTACGAGTCTGCGTTATTAGACCTAAATCAAAAAATGACTATTTCGCAGACAGATGATGACTTTTATATAAAAGGGAATATTCTATATTCTAGTCTTCAAATAAAAAACAACGCAGATAATGCGAACAAAGCCTACCGTCTTTGCGTTCAGAAAAATCCTCAAAATGCAGAATGTTATGTAAAGCTGGCACAGATACAGCAGCTTTTGGACAATTACAATGAATCATTAAAACTGGTTGATTCGGCTCTCTTTATTGATCGTCAGCTTCCTGATGCTTATTTCCTAAAAGGACTTACGTTCGAATTAAGAAAAGCGAAAGGGGATTCCTCATTAGCTATTAGTAGTTATCAAACAGCAGTGGAATTAGACCCCAAATTTTACGACGCGTATATGAGACTTGGTGACCTTCATGCTGCATCAAAAGATTCTCTAGCTATCGAATATTATAATTCTGCTACCACTCTTCAGCCCAACAGAATTGAAGCATATTACAATCTTGGAGTTTACTTGCAAGATTCTGAGCGATTTGATCAGGCAATGGAAACTTATGATAAAATCATTGGAATAGATCCAAACTCATTTCCTGCCTATTTCAATCAAGGATACCTTTTACTGGTTCATGCCGATGAGTACGAAGAAGCAGCTGGAAAATTTTCTTCGGCTATAGAATTTAACCCTATCTACACAGAGGCATATCACAACAGAGGTTTGTGCTACAAAAATCAAGGGAAATATGAGCTAGCTAGAGCCGATTTCAAACAAGCTCTTTTGCTCCAACCTGATCTGGATAAATCTGCAATTGAACTTAGTGAGCTAGATAAGTTTTAAAGCTGAATTTTAACAGGTCCTACCTCTTGAGGGTTTTCCGTTTCTATGTACTCAAGTAATACTCTAATTCCATACTTATATTTATGAGAAGGAGCTTCCTTTTTACGAGTAAAAAATTCCATGCTCAGATATGACATATTTAATTCAAACTCTTCTATATCTACTTTAATCATTACTAGTCCATTCTTAGAATCAACATTAACGACTTCTCCTAAAGATTCTCCTTTTTTCTCGATAATTATCTCTTGACCTGAAAATTCTTCCTGCTCTGGAGGCATCAACTCTAACACAATCATGTTTTTTCCGTTCAAAAGTTTCACCTTTTCTATTCTCTTGGTCATCTCCGAGGATCTGATAAAAGGAAAGAAACCTCCCGAATCTAATATTTCTAATGTCGTTACTTTTTGTTCTGCAGGTGACACTTTCCTTATAGCGTTATTTAGCCCATCCAACACGTAAATATTTTCTTCAAGCACACACATATCAGATGGTCCATTAAATAATGCCGTTTCTAAGTACCATCTCGAAAACCTTTTTCACTTCCAGTTATATGTGTCAATTTTCCATCTTCTGAAAGAGCTCTGATGCTATGATTATATGTATCCATCACATAAATATTACTTCCAAGCACTCCAAGGGATTGAGGGAGATTTAACTGAAAACTATCTAGGGGATTATTTGAATAAATAGTTTCTACTTTTTTCTTCCCTACTTTTCGGATACTAGATGTATTCTCCTCCAAAACACAAAGCTCTCCATTGTAATTAACCAATGCATTTGGCTTAGCTAATGATGAACTTTTAATAAGCCCGTCTATGCTTTCCTCACTACCTGAACCAACCAAAAGAACTGCTTTTCCACTAATCAAATCGTAGGAATAGACGCTATTATTCTGCCCCATACCTATAATAAGTTGCCCTTCTTTCAGCATTAATGAATTTGGATAAGCGATCGGCTTATCTCGTTTATGAAGTTCTGGTTCTAAAATTGTCGCTTTTGTACCTGTACCCAGAATAGTTTTTACTGTCCCTAGGATTAAGTCTATTTCCCGAATCGCATGATTGTATTCATCTGCAACATAGAGTTTACGATTTTCACTATCTATTACAATATCTGAAGGATGGTTAAATGAACAGCTGCCAAAAACACCATCAGCTAACTTACCTGCACCACTCCCTATAACATTAAGAACCATTCCAGTTTCACTTAATGTGACGATCCTATTATTTCCGGTATCTGCTATATACAAGGTTGGCTCTAATTCATCTGCAGTAATTCCTTGAGGAAACGATAGAAATGAGGTCTTATGAAACTGGTTTGGACTCTGAGGATTAAGCTTTGGTGGATTCTTGTACTCCTCACCAGCAAAGTATGTCTCTAAAATAGATTCAAATACATTATTCTTGACAGACATGTCTATTATAAGTTCTCCACTTCTATTGGTGGTCACCATCACATTGGATTCCTCTCTTTTTAATCCCATATTCATGATGTAGTCATTAACTCCTATAACAAGGGGTCTTTTATTTTCTATTTTTCTCCATAAATCATAAGCTTCCTCTGCTGAAAATAATTCAAGATCTTTAGGGTGAAGAAAATCAATCACAAAAATATCAGGGAACTCATTTTTAATCTCTTCTAGGTTTGATAAAACCTCAATATGTTTAGGATTGAGAGGAGACCAAAAATTATAGATTAACATTCTCTCCTTTACGAATCTAAAATTTTGAGGATTCATTTCTCCCATCCAAACGGCACTACTAGGGATGTAACAACTTTTTGTTCGATCCAAATCCTCCTCTGAGGCTCGTCTTAGAATTTTTTCTCTTTTTTTAGCCTCTTCCATCCGCTCTATCTTGGATCTTTTCACTGGAGGTTTTTCCTTTTTCTTTTTTTCTTGAGAAAAAACTGTTAAGGAAATAAGAACGAACAGTACAGTCACTAGTAATCTCATAGGTTAAATTCTTTCTTTAGCATGCATTAACACAAATACTATGCTAAAGTTATGACAAAAGAAAGGCCGGATAAATCCAGCCTTTCAATTTTATTTTTTTATTAATGGTTATTTCACAGAATCACACACCGCTTTAAAAGCTTCCGGGTGATTCATTGCTAAATCTGCTAAAACTTTTCTATTTAGCTCAATTCCATTTGCGTGAACCTTCCCCATGAATACTGAATAAGACATTCCCTGTTGTCTAGCTCCAGCGTTAATTCTTTGAATCCACAGTTTTCTGAAATTTCTTTTCTTGTTTTTTCTGTCTCTATACGAGTAAACAAGTCCTTTTTCAACTGCATTTTTAGCTACGGTCCATACATTCTTTCTGGCACCGAAATAGCCCTTAGCCATTTTAAGGACTTTCTTTCTTCTGGCTCTTGAAGCCACGGCATTTACTGATCTTGGCATTATTAATTTGCTTTTTGGTAGACAGCGCTCAATTATTGAGACTTAAGACTGCATCCCGAGTTTAACAAAAAACACTTTTAAAATTTTTACGCGCAGAGTTGCTTTTTTATGTTCCGCACATCACTCTTATCAACTAATCCTGCTTGAGTAAGATTTCTCTTTCTCTTAGTGGACTTCTTCGTAAGAATGTGACTTTTAAAAGCGTGCTTTCTTTTGATTTTTCCAGAGCCAGTGAACTTAAATCTCTTCTTAGCGCTAGATTTGGTCTTCATTTTTGGCATCGCCTTTTATTTATTTAGTTATTAATTCTATTTTATTTTTTTCGGGTTGATCATCACAGTCATCTTCTTCCCCATCAGCTTCGGTAGCTCCTCAACAATTCCAAAATCCTCTAATTCTGAAATAAACTTTAAAAGAAGCAACTCACCCCTATCTTTAAACACAATAGTTCTTCCTTTGAAGAACACATATGCTTTCACTTTACTCCCCTCTTCGAGGAATTTCTTTGCATGATTCAATTTAAACTCAAAGTCATGATCATCGGTATTTGGACCGAATCTAATTTCCTTCACAGTTACCTTGATCTGCTTAGACTTTAGTTCCTTTTGCTTTTTCTTTTGATCATACAAGAACTTCTTGTAGTCAACTATTTTAGCAACTGGTGGAACTGCTTTTGGAGATATCTCTACAAGATCTAGATCTTGTTCTTCAGCTAGGTCAAGCGCTTGCTTCAAAGAGTAAACTCCTACATCCACATTTTCGCCTACAAGTCTTAACTCTTGAGCTCGAATCTCCTCGTTGATTTTGTGCGGGTTTTCTGTTTTAACCCGTCCTAAATACTTTTTTCTGCCTCTACGTCTTATAACTTTAAGTTTTTAATTTTCTAACAGTTTCTTAATCTCAGACTGCAATAACTCAGCAAAAGATTCGATTTTCATAGCTCCCAAATCACCTTCTCCTTGTTTTCTTGGAGAAACTTCATTGTTTTCTGCCTCTTTCTCTCCCACTATAATCATGTATGGAACCCGCTCCAGCTCTGCATCGCGAATTTTCCTACCGATTTTTTCTGACCGCTCGTCAATCGAGGCGCGAATATCGTAATTATTTAGCAATTCTAGGACTTCCTGAGCATAAGAATTAAATCTATCACTGATCGGTAAAATCTTGACCTGTTCTGGAGTTAACCAAAGTGGAAACTTTCCAGCGCAATGTTCAATCAAAATTGCACAGAATCTTTCCATAGATCCAAATGGAGCTCTATGAATCATAACTGGTCTGTGCATCTCATTGTCTGAACCTTTATATTCAAGTTCAAACCTTTCTGGTAAGTTGTAATCGATCTGAACTGTTCCCAATTGCCATTTTCTGCCTATAGCATCTCTCACCATAAAATCTAGCTTGGGGCCATAAAATGCTGCCTCTCCTAATTCTACTACAGTCTTCAACCCTTTTTCATCTGCGATTTCTTGAATAGCCTTTTCTGCAGTATCCCAATTCTCATCTGAACCAATGTACTTGTCAGGATTCTCAGGATCTCTCAAGCTAACCTGTGCTACAAAATCTTTAAACTTCAATATTTTAAAGATATATAGAACTAGCTCTATCACTTTCCCAACCTCTTCTTTAACTTGTTCAGGTCTACAGAAAATGTGAGCGTCATCCTGCGTAAACCCTCTTACCCTTGTCAGTCCATGCAATTCTCCACTCTGCTCATATCTATATACCGTACCAAACTCCGCCAACCTTAAAGGTAAATCTCTATATGATCTTGGGCTCGCCTTATAAATCTCACAGTGATGAGGACAATTCATTGGTTTTAGCAAGTACACCTCCCCTTCCTGAGGAGTCTCTATTGGCTTAAATGCATCATTGCCATACTTGGCCCAATGACCACTTGTCTCATATAATTTTTTACTCCCAATGTGTGGAGTAATAACTGGCAGATAACCGCTTTTTCGTTGAGCCTCTTTTAAAAAGTTCTCTAACCTAGAACGAAGTTCCGCTCCTTTAGGTAACCAAAGAGGAAGTCCCATTCCAACTGTTTGAGAAAAATGAAACAGACCAAGCTCCTTTCCCAGTTTCCTATGATCCCTCTTCTTAGCTTCTTCTAACAATTCTAAATGCTCCGTAAGCTGCTTGTTTTTAGGAAAAGTTATTCCATAAACTCTGGTCAACTGTTTGTTTTTCTCGTCTCCTCTCCAATAAGCACCGGCAATACTCATCACTTTTGCAGCCTTGATGAAACCAGTATTTGGAATATGGGGCCCACGGCATAAATCGGTAAAATTTCCCTGCTTATAAAATGTAATTTCTCCGTCTTCCAGACCTTCTAATAATTCGAGTTTGTAAGGATCGTTCTTCTCTTGAAAATACTTTACAGCATCCGCCTTTGAAATGTCAATTCGTTCGAAATCATTTTTCTGACGTGCCAACTCAAGCATTTTCTCTTCTACCTTTTTGAAGTCTTTATCAGTAAACTCCTGACCCTCAAAATCCACATCGTAGTAAAACCCATTCTCAATTGGAGGGCCGATCGCCAGCTTAATTCCAGGATACAGTGCTTCCAAAGCTTCTGCCATTAAATGAGCAGAACTATGCCACATAGTTGACTTTCCACTTTCAGAATCCCAGGTTAAAAGATTTAATGAAGCATCCGTCTCTATCTTTCTGGTGGCATCCCAAACTTCTCCATTGACCTCAGCCGCCAGAACATTCCGAGCCAATCCTTCACTAATTTCTTTTGCTACATCAAGTGCAGTTATAGCACCATCGTAACTTTTAACTGAACCATCAGGTAGGGTAACTTTCACCATGATTTATTAAATTTTAAAGTCCGCAAAGATACGAGAAACAGGAGGTTTAAGTTCCAGTTATACACTAAGAATTTACGACTTAGTTTGCACTTTATCCCATTGCTTGATCTGCCATAGGCATTCTGTTGTGCAAATATGATTGCCAGAAAGGTCATATGCCTTAATCACACATATTAAATCCAATACTCCTTCCCTTTCTAATTCTGGTTTGATTTGACTTTCGATTTCTTTTTCGCTTAGTTCAAATACCGTCTTTACTTCCTCCTTTCCCTGATAATGGTACTCAGACTTTAACGTTTTCATTATCAACCTATAATCTTTGGCTCCTAGATGTCTAAGAAGTAAGAGCCCAGAGCTATATTCACAAGCCGTACTTAAGGCACAAGCATGTATACCCTTCAAATGATTCAGATTTGCTCTTTTATAAGGGATTTTAACAACCACTTTTTCCGAAGTAATTTCCTCTACACGAAAGCGATGGGGTTTGTTGAAAGGAATCATTCTCCATAACACAGAATTCAGCATTCTAAGCAATGAACTATTGTTTTCTGCTTTTACAAGTATGCCTCTTAAGTCTTTCATCAGGTCCTATTTAAAACAAAAAAACTTACCAATGAATCTCATTGGTAAGTTTTGAAGAAAACGTCTTCCCGACTTGCGATTATTGCTCAACCTCTTGTAATTCCAGTATCGATTTTATATCTGGTTTGAAATACAATTCACTCTTCATCACTTTTCCATCTTCTCTGTAAATAGGATTTCCTTCTGTATCTAATTTTGACATATTACTACACTGAATTTCTCGAAAAACCTCTTCGATTTTATGTTGCATTCCATGTCTTAGAATTGTTCCACATAGAATATACAATTGGTCTCCAAGTGCATCAGCTATTTCCACCAAATCATTATTCTTAGCAGCCTCTAAATACTCTTCATTTTCCTCTTTCATCAAGTTGAATCTGAGTTCCTTCTCGGCTTCCGATAAATCCACTGTTGGCTCGTAGTTATTTCCAATCTTAAAGGCATCATGAAACTTCTCTACACAGCCTACTATCTCTTTAAATTCCATTTTCCTTTTAAATTTTCTTGCTCCTGCAATATATGAAATATTAAACCTTTAAATAGGTATAATTAAATCGGAAGTTATAAACTTGGAGCTGAGTTTTTTCCACTTTAGCCTTTGCCTACTTAACATCATTTAACACCTAAAACCATGAATCAAAGGCGTTAACAAGGTAAGCCATGTTAATTTTAACATTTGATTTAAACGAAAGCATAGAAAAAGCAGATGGAGCTACATTCAGAAACACAACATTCCGATAATCAGGATTTTGACATACAGAAGTTAAACGAAACTATTGAACGAGAGAGCGCATTTATTCATCTAATGCGTTCTGAAATAAGTCGTGCAATTGTTGGACAAAAGAAAATGGTAGACCGTTTGTTGATCGGTTTATTAAGTGATGGACACATCCTCTTAGAAGGAGTCCCTGGACTGGCTAAGACATTAGCTATTAAGTCCCTATCAAAAACAATGGATGGAGAATTCAGTAGAATACAATTTACTCCTGACCTCCTTCCTGCAGATGTTGTAGGAACGCTTATTTACAGTCAAAAAACTGGAGATTTTTCTGTAAAAAAGGGGCCAATCTTCGCCAACTTTGTGCTGGCAGATGAAATCAACAGAGCTCCAGCTAAGGTGCAATCTGCCCTCTTAGAAGCGATGCAAGAAAAGCAAGTGA
Source organism: Flavobacteriales bacterium (assembly GCA_965224545.1). Lineage (GTDB taxonomy): Bacteria > Bacteroidota > Bacteroidia > Flavobacteriales_D > Sanyastnellaceae > ASP10-05a. Next base: position 318,481 of record CBDCZM010000003.1, read on the forward strand.
CTTTGGGAAATGATACTCATCAGCTTCCTAGTCCATTTCTTGTTTTGGCTACACAAAACCCTGTTGAACAAGAAGGCACCTATACACTGCCGGAAGCTCAAAGTGATCGTTTTATGTTAAAACTTGTTTTAGACTATCCCACAATTGAAGAGGAAAAGAAAATCATTCAGCTCAATTTGGGAAAGGAGGCCTTTCCTACTCCTAATAGGGTGGTAAAAACTCAAGATATTTTAAAAGCACGAGAATTGGTGAAGTCTGTGTATATGGATTCAAAAATTGAGCAATATATAGTTGATATCATATTTGCAACGCGTAATCCTCAACACTATGACATGCCACACTTACAAGCACTTATACGATTCGGTGGTTCACCTAGAGCAAGTATTGCCCTAGCTAAAGCTTCCAAAGCATATGCTTTTTTGCAACAAAGAGGTTATGTCATTCCTGAAGACGTTCGTGAAATATGCTTCGATGTTCTTAGACATAGAATTGGACTCACCTATGAGGCGGAAGCTGAAGAAATCAATCAAGAACAAATCATTACTGAGATATTGAACAAAGTAGAAATTCCTTAAATCTTCTATCAAATGGACGCCAAGGAACTACTAAAAAAAGTTCGTGCTATTGAAATCAAAACAAGACAGATTTCACTGCAGATGTTTAGCGGTAATTATCATTCCAAATTCAAAGGAAGAGGAATGACTTTCACCGAAAACCGAGAGTATTATGCCGGTGATGATGTGCGCTCTATTAATTGGAATGTTACAGCTAAGATGAACTCACCTCACACTAAGGTTTTTGAAGAGGAAAGAGAACTCAATGCGCTAATTCTTGTTGATGTAAGTGGGAGTAATTCGACTGGATCTGGAACCCAACGAAAGAAAGAACTAATTACCGAAATAGCAGCAGTACTAGCTATGAGCGCAATTCAAAACAAAGATAAGGTAGGGGTACTTTTTTTTTCTGATAAGATTGAGAAATACATTCCTCCATTCAACGGTAAATCTCATGTGCTTCACATCATTCGAGAACTTATTCATTTAGAGACTTCTTCTCAACTCACGGATATTTCCGCCGCTCTTTCTTTTGCTAATAGGATGGTAAAGAAAAGAAGTATTATGTTTTTAATTTCTGATTTTCAAGACTCTGCATTTGGTGATGCACTTAGGAGGACGAAACAGAAGCACGATCTTACAGCAATTCAAATTTCCGATAAGAGAGAAACTCAACTGACTGACATCGGATTGGTGAAACTAATGGATCCTGAAACAGGCGACCTTAAATGGATCAACTCCTCTAGCAAATTGGTTAGAGACCGTTATAATCATCACAAGCAAGAGAAACAAAAAAAGCTCATAAAGGAAATGAAAAAATCGGGTCTTAATTTTGTTCAGCTTCTGACAAATGCACCGTATCTCAAACCACTAACTCAACTATTTGGTAGAGGATAATGAAGTTTTTTTACACCTCCATAACATTCATTTTATGTAGTCTACACCTGTATAGTCAATTCACGATTTCGACTGATTTAAGTGAGGACACGTTATTTGTTGGTCAACCTTCTAATTACATAGTACAACTATCAGTCCCTCGGACACTTGACACGAACTTGATAAAGTGGGAAATCCCTATAGATTCAATAAGTCCAGGGTTAGAAATACTCTCAACTTCGAAAACCTCCAGAATTGAAAGTGATTTTCTTATTCTAGAATGCTCCATTCGATTCTCGGCGGAAGAAATAGGTTTTTTCCCAATTGAGCCAATCACAGTGTACATTGCAGATGAAAGCTTGACTTCTAAAGCGCTCCTAGCTACAGTATATTCTACCATTCAGAACCCGCAGATTGAAGAAATGAGGGCTTCTAAAGAAAGTATTGACATCCAGTACAATTTTTTGGACTGGCTTGTAGACAACTGGTATTGGATTTTATTGACGTTAGCGGCTTTAGCCGCCATTGCGGTTAGTTGGATTTACTATAACAGAAGAAACAAAGAAAAAATGGAGGTCATAATAGAGCCTGAAATAATCGTTATTCCTCCATACAAAGTAGCATCCAAAAAATTGCTATTGCTAGATGAAAGTAAATTATGGCAAAAGGGACAACTCAAAGAATATCATTCAGAAATTAGTTACATATTAAGAGAATACTTAGAAGGAGAACTGGGAATTTCTGCTCTTGAAAATACCACAAGAGAGATCATACAATCTCTTCAAAAATATGCATATTCAAATGAGCTCTTAGAAAAAATAAGGGTGTCACTCTCGTTGACCGATCTTGTGAAATTTGCCAAGCAAAAACCATTAGAAGCTGAAAATCGAAAAGTCTTGGCAGAAGCCAAACAAGTTATTGATACCATTTTCGAATCAAGAAATTCTATAATCAATTCATGAATAATAAAGAAAGGATAGCATGGATTCTTGGTTTTAATGGCGCACTACTTGTCATACTCATTTATTTGTTGCTCTTTTTTGAATTTGAAAATAGCGGATGGATCATTCTCTTGGTTATAGTCCCTCCCCTATCTGTATACTTTATTTGGAAGAGAGAAGATTATTTTGGGGGGTTAAGATTGGCCGACACATCTGAGCTCAAAACATCTAAATTCCTTCAGTTACTTCCAAAATGGATTAAGTTATCTTCCCTTATTGCTCTATTCTTTAGCATTGTCGCCTTTGCTAGGCCGTTACAAGAAATGATGCCAAAAGATATTTCAAAAGAGGGAATTGACATCATCATTGCGTTAGACGTTAGCATGAGCATGTTGGCTATGGACTTTGAGCCAAATCGACTTGAGGCATCTAAAAGAGTTGCTAAGGAGTTTGTTATGAATAGAGTCAATGATAGAATAGGGATTGTCACTTATGCTGCGGAGAGTTTTCCAAGAGTGCCACTGACAAGCGATAATGCTATGGTCATTAATGCCATCGATAAAATCAAGTACGGCGAACTCGTAGACGGCACTGCCATAGGTATGGGATTGGCTTCTTCGGTGAATCGACTAAAAGAGTCTGATTCTAAAAGTAAGGCGGTCATTTTACTTTCTGATGGAGTAAGCAATAGAGGTCGAATTAAACCCCATGTAGCTAGTGAATTGGCAAAGGCATATGGTGTTACTGTATATACAATTGGCGTTGGGTCCGAAGGAACTGCACTCTCTCCCACGCATGACTTTTATGGAAATGTACAATATCAAGAGATTCCCGTCGAAATCGATGAGAAAACTCTATTTGAAATCGCTGAGAACACAGGAGGAAAGTACTTCAGAGCCACGAGCGAACAAAAACTTAAAGATATTTATATTGAAATCGATAAGCTCGAAAAAACACGTTTTGAAGCCACTATTATCAAGCAAAAAGCAGACATCTATTGGAAATTTTTAGTAGTGGCTCTGGTTATCCTGTGTGCTTCTTTTGTCCTGAAAAAAGTCATTTTTAAATCAGTTTATTCTTGAGTAACAAGTCTGGCATATCACGTTTAAACACAGTTGGCTCTTGGCTAATTGGATTGGAATTCGTAGTACTTTTTCTTTTTCTGGTCCTTTTCTTTTTCCCTCCAGATTTCTTGAATTTCATCGTTTGGAACATTCCTCAGTTAAAATGGCTCTACATTATTTCGCCTGTATTAACAGCCATATATATTTGGAACTCCAAGTGGAAAACAAAGGCCATTTTCAGATGGCATCAAATTGACTCAGAAATTTATGGCCATTCTGAAGATGCTTCTTTCGGTAAGATTTTATTTCAAAACTCAGTGGCTAAATTTGTTTTATTGAAATTAGCCGTCATATTCTTTATCATCTCGTTGATTGGTCCTAAATCTGGAGGAGAAATGAAAGAAACAACATCTGAAGGCGTTGAATTGATGGTAGCTCTTGATGTTTCTAAATCCATGTTGGCAGAGGATATTCCTCCCAATAGATTATATGTAGCCAAGAGTGCCATTAAGAATACAATCAAAGAACTTCAAGGTGATCTTCTTGGGTTGGTAGTATTTGCCGGGAACGCATATACTCAAATGCCCTTGAGTAATGACTATGCCGCAGCCCAGGCCTATTTAGAGAATATTAATACGTCCACTGTTCCTACGCAGGGCACAAGCATTTCAGCGGCAATATTAGAATGCTCTGAGGGGTTTAACATGGAATCAAATGCGAGTAAAATCATTCTGATTTTCACTGATGGAGAAGATCATGAAGAAGAAATACAATCCGCTATTGACAGTGCTAAAGAAAAAGGTATAAAAGTTTCTTGCGTTGCAATGGGGTCAGAAACAGGTGCTCCTATTCCTGATTATTCTTCAGATGGGAAATACAAAAAAGACGCTCAAGGAAGCACTATTATCACTAAGGCAAATGCGCCGTTAATGAAACAAATTGCCAAGCAAGGAAATGGTTTTTATACGCGCATTGGTTCAAGTCAACCTCGTGAAATAAATCAGGTGGTTAATTATGTAAAAGGAGAGCAAACTGCAGAAACTGGGAATTTTGTTTTTGTGGATCTAACTCCTAGGTTCAGGATTCCTCTATCAATTGCACTGCTACTGCTGATCGCTTCATTTTTAATCAAGGAAAAAGATTCATCATGGTTTTAAGATTCTTATTCATTATTTTTTGTGTGGTCTATTATACTATAGATACGCAAGCACAAAGCGCTCTAAAGAAAGCTGCCGAAGCTTCGGAATTATACTCAGACAGCCTGTTTGAAGAATCCGCAGAGATGTATGAAAATAGCCTAAAGCAAGCTCCTAATCAGGAATACTTATATAACCTAGGGAACTCTTATCTAAAAACAGGCGAGTTGGATAAGGCTAAAAGAGCCTATGAACAGGTGGTTAACTCTGGTAACTCTTCAGATGAACTTAAGTCAAAGGCCTCTTATAATCTAGGGAATATCAATTTCCACGAACAGGAATTTCAAGAATCCATTCAAGATTATAAGAATGCATTGAGTTTCAATCCAAATGATCAAGATGCCAGCGAAAATTTGCAAATAGCAAAGGCGAAACTCCAACAACAACAACAACAACAACAACAACAACAACAACAACAACAACAACAACAACAACAACAACAACAACAACAACAGAATCAAAGGCAGCCTGAAAACCCCGAAAACAATGAGATGTCACAAGAGACAGGGTCTGAGTCCGACACGTCCCAACCTTCCTCTGAAGATGATTCTGAGCAACAACCAAAGGAGAGTCAATCAGAACGAATCAGTTTGGAAGATGCAAAGAAATTCATGGATTTTCTAGATAAAGTAGAGAAGCAAACACGGGGAAGAGTGAACGAAAAATTGAATGAAAAAAATAGTAACGAACAAAAGAAAATAACTAAGGATTGGTAAGAAGCCTTGTAACAATACTGTTGATCATTTTATCGCTAATCTCTTTAGGACAAGAGATTACTTCCAATTATCCCAGCGTGGTAGTAGAAGGACAACAGTTCACTATTTCCTATGAGATCACTTCCAAAAACATCAAAGAACTAACAATTTCCAATGATGATTCAGAATTGAACCTCTTAAACAAAAGAAGTCCTTCCAAATCCAGTTCGAATGGCCTCCAAATCATAAATGGAAAACAAACTGTATTTACAATAACGACACTGACTTTTTCTGCACTTCCCAAATTTCCCAGCGGTCAGATAAAGCTCCCTATCCTAACTGCCACGGTTGATGGTAAAGTTACTTCTTCAAAAGCTGGACACATTACTGTCGTTTCTAAGCAAGCAATTAACGGCAGAGAAGATTTTTTAGCCTCACTTGAGTTAAGTTCAAATGTCATATTCGAAGGGGAAACCGTCATTGCAGAACTTAAAGTGTACTATTCAAAAGAGCTGAATAAAATAGAGACTGAAGAGTTTCCTTCGATCTCAGGAGTTACTTCTAAAAAACTGGAACAAAATGGTTACGAACAAGGACAAAGTCTTTTTCAGAATAAATTGTATAATCATGCACTCATTGGCAGGTTTGAAATAATCACCAATTCTTCTGGGAACTATACAATTCCAGAAATAGCTATCAATGCCATCACCAAGGTTCTTGAACCAGGTGGCGGTTATTTCAGAACATATCGTGAAGAAAAGACTTCTTTGAAAACTCAAGCTGTTGAGCTAAGAGTGATTCCTTTAGTTGGTCAAAGACCCCAAAACTATTTGGGAGTATTTTCTCAACTTCAGCTAAAAGCTATAGCTCCTGCATCCAGAGTTGATTCTGATCAGGCACTCGAACTTGAACTGGAATTTTCTGGAAAAGGAAATTTCACGAACATACAACAACCTGATCTAAAAGAGCTAAAGGTTGACTTTCAGGTTTTTGATCCAGAAATAATCGATAATTTCAAAACTGCTGATCAAGGATCTAAAACTTATAAATTCACTTTGGTTCCAAAAAAATCTGGAAATATTATTTCACCAAGTTTCTCGATTAGCTACTTCAATTCTACAATTGAAGATTTTCAATCCTTAACTGTTCCCTCTTTTCAAATTCAAGTAGAGAGTACCTTGAACTCACCAAATGAGCGGCAGCTTGACGATACACAGACTTCTTTTCAGCTTTATCAAATTGACCATGGACACTCTAAGCCACTATTATTCTCAACATTTAGCACCTATTTCGTTGGACTACTAGGAATATTAGTCTGTTTCTTAGCTGGTGTTATTTGGATGATCTTAAAAAAGAAAAAAGAAATACAAGAGCTTAAGCAACCGCAATTGTCTCCTCTCGGATTATTTCAAGGAGCTGTCAAAACTCTAAAATCGGACTTATCTTCAACAGCCTTCAAAGTAGATCTTATTGAAGCGATTGAAGATTATGTTGTCGCCAAATTTCATATTGAGAAAGCAGATTTTACTAAAGAGCGTTTATTTGAATTAATGGACAAGGATGGTGCCACCCAATTAAAGTCTATTCTAGTGCGGTTAGAAATAGCCACATTCGGAGGTTTCCAGATGGGCAATGGCACAGAATCCAAAAATACTGATTTGTTAGATGAAGTTGAATCCATTATTCTACGTATAGATCTAAGTCAAAAATGAGATACTCAATAATCATTTTCTTCATATTATCCCAATTGAATGTCCAAGGACAGACCTCCGGATGTGACTTGCAGTCTGTCGATTCTCTGTCTCCTATAGATGCAATCGCGGTATTAAAAATTTGCTCTGACGAAGAGCTAGAGTTTCTTAAACAAGTTAAACTCGGTGATAGTTACTTCCGAAACTCAAATTCACCACTGGCGATTGTTCACTACGAAAAAGCACGACAAATTAACTCAACCGATAAGCAGCTATTAAGGAATCTCAGTGCGGCTTATGAGCAAACTAACAATCGGGCAAAAATTCTTATGATCGAGGATATTAATGGAGTCAAACATCACATTATTAATCCATCATACAGAGATCTGTGGGTACTTCTGAGTTATTTATTACTTATTACCATTGGTATATTCCTATTTAGAAAGATTTTTTTCAAAATAGAACCACCAAAAATCTGGATAATTTCACTTGTACTTGGCACTTTATTCACTCTTAATGTGCTTGTCTCGTTTTACAATGATGGAGATTATGCTATAATTATTGCAAATAATCAATCCGTTTTTGAATCCACAAGTGGAATTTCCGAAACCGTATCTACACTGAATCCAGGTTATAAAGTGGAAATCAAGAAAACAATCGAGGAATGGTCTCAAATAATTTTAGCCACTGGTCAGATGGGCTGGATAAAAAATGACGCCTTTATCGAAATATAATGTGGTTTATCGCTAATAAAAATGAGGTTCCACTTCCGTAGAACCTCATTACCTTAACCAAAATACTTAACTACTTTTATAAAATCCAATATCGACTAGACACCGAAGTAATATAGTTACAAATTTAACGAGAAGGTTTCGCCTAAAATGTAGTATAAGTGATTAATAATCATGTAAGAAAATCCCTACACAACAAAACCTCAGATAGTATAAATGCGATTCAAATTAATTCAAAACGGACATGGAGTATTTCCCTTATCATCATTCAGAATTTAATCATTGGTTTCGGCTAGCACATAAATTGTTCCCAGATTACGATCAAAAATCGCTAAAAAGGGATCTGGAGATGGTAGAAAAAAAAGGGAAACATCAGACTTTCTTTGCTAAAGATGGGGGAAAACATGTTGGATTTGCCACTGTTAGCACTCGAATCGATTATGTGGAAGGAGCATCTACATCTCCTGTGGGTTACCTCGAAGCTGTTTATGTGGAAGTTGAATTCAGAAAGATGAATGTAGCCAGAGAATTATACAAAAAATGTGAGCAATGGGCTTTGTCCAAAGGATGTTCTGAAATGGGATCAGATACTTGGATCGATAATCTAAATGCTCAAGATTTTCACAATAGTCTTGGATTTATTGAAGATGATCGATTAGTTCATTATATAAAGAAAATAAAAATATAGGAGCAAAAAAAAAGTGTTCCCGCTGGAACACTTTTTTAACCTTAACCAAAATTAATTTCTATATCTTCTCCGTCAAGAATGCGGAGCAAGAAACTCTTGTCTATGTATAACGCAGATAAATCATTTTAGGTTTCGAAAAAGTGCAAAAAAAACACAAAATCAAAATAAGCACATGATTTTCAGTGTCTTATTTTTTTAATCTGCTTCAATTTTGTAACTAATGAGACTGCCCTTTCTTGGGAAGGTTGTTATTAATTATAACGGCGGAGCCAAAATATTTCCTGAGGACTAAACAACTAGATTATTCTAACGGAGGTTTTTCAGAAAAGAAAGATGTTAAGGGGAATTAGAACAAAGACAATTGGTTGGCTGGTTTTCCCGCATTGTTTGGATAGTCTTTTACAGGTGCTTTTGTTGGAGTAGGGGGCGGCGCTGTCCATATCCTTGATTGTTCTTTTTCAATTGGTTGAATACCTAGACCATTCATATTGATATTCCAGCTTTGGTAATGTTCCATGCTCAACGTGTTCATTTGAGCCACCTCACATTTCAGGCCGTTTAAAAAGAAGTTTTTGGATAGTAAAATTTCTTTTTCTGAAATGGGTTTTAAAAATTCAACGACTACACTAAAAACAAGCGGTGCACGGAAACTGCACAACTCAGTCCAAGGGCTCGCAAAAACCAGTAACGAAAGAAGAACAGCCCGTGCACCATGCGCACGGCTTGAACCTCCTCATTCTTTCGTTTTATAAAATTTGCGATTTCTTGGACAAAGAATAAGGCGTAAGCCAATATTATATTTTCAGCTTCAAAGATACACATTGCTTAAACATATCCGTCCGTCATAAAAAATACAGTGCATGAAAAAACACTTTAAGGAGAATGTTTTTTTTGATGCATGTAGGAATTTTCCTACGTTCTATTTAATTGAGTTTCAGTATTTTTGTGTTTCGCAAAAACCAGAAATATTAAAAATGAAAGCAATAAAGTCACAGGAATTACCAGTTTGAAAAGGGCTTCCGATCATCCATCACACAGGATTTATAAAAACTAGAAACCATTTGTTCACTTGAAATGAATGTGGCATGTGGCGAGTTTGTTCTTGCGGCCTCAAATATTTGAAACAGCAAGGCGTTAATTAATCAAACTATTTAAAAACTTGAAAATGAAAACATTAAGATTTACAGCACTAGCTGTGGCAGCATTGAGCATCCTATGGATTTCGTGCGCGAAACAGCAAACACAAGATGACCTTTTTTCAAAAGGTACTTTTGATTTTTCTGGTATTTTAGAAGATACAGACTTTGACAATGCAGAGATTACTAATAAAGCAGATTTCAAAGAGCTTGCAGAAGAAATGGCCGATTTTATTTACGTTGATGAGATAAAAGAAGAGACTATTTATATCTCGAAACGTAAAAACTCATGGGCTGTTGGTAAGCGTATTGCAAACACGCAAAAAGCCCTTCCTAGATCGAAAAGATGTCCAGAGGAATCAATTACATGTCGATCAAGACAATGTATAGTTGACCAAATGGAGGAAATTATGGGTGATGGATCAAGAGATGTAGAGATAACATATGAGCGTGGAATGTTTGGGGCTACATTGACTTGGGCCTATCTTGATTGCTAATAAGTGTTGACATATAATTGAAAAACCTAAAAAGTAAGAGGAGAGAGCAATCTCTCCTTTATTTTTATAACCAAAATTGTTAAATGTCCTTGATGCGTTACTTGAGTTTATTGTTTGGTCTGTCTGTTTTGGTATCCTGTGACAACGACCCAGAGTCGCAGGAAATTATCGCGCATAGCGTTCTAAAATGCCAATCCGTAAATCACGGTAGTTACTCAATAGAGCACAACTTTCAGATGGATAATATCGCCAATGATAGTATCCCAAGTATTACGGTTGATTGCGAATTTGGCAAGCTCATCACTTCGGATCAAACAAGCACTGTATTTCGCAATTACAATAGATCAGACGGCACAATTTCCGTATTCAATAACCAGAATCTGGTACGCTATTCACCAACAGAGAAAATAGGACAGATATTCAGTGTTAAAGATTTCCCAAAGGTCACAAAACATGAGGTTACAAACGAAAGTATTTATAGTCCGCTAACCAATATCAACAAATTCAAAAAAGCGCATTGGCAAAATCCGCAAGCATTCATAAAGCTAAAGGATGAAAAAATTAACGGTCAAGAATGCTATCATCTTTATTCAAATCAACCCGCTTTAGAGGAGAATAGCGACCTATTTGAGACATTAAGCCAAGAAACGCATTATTGGATCAATAAAGAAGATTATGTTCCGATCAAATACATGATGCAAAGCAATAATGTATTTCTGGGTGACACTGTCCCGATGTATGAGGCTCATACATTGATGAGTTATGATCTTAATAATGGAGATAGTGAATATTCTGATTTTTTGACCATTCCAAGCGATTTGGAAATTGAAAGCTACGTACCACCAGAACTGAGGAAGCCGTTAAGTGCAGGAAAGCCAGCTCCTAATTTTAATCTTATTTCGCTTGATGGACAGCCGTTGAAATTAAATGACATGAAAGGTCAGCTTATCTTGTTGGATTTTTATTTTCAAAAGTGTAAGCCCTGTGTCAAGGCTTTTCCAAAAATTCAAAATATTCATGAGGAATATGAAGGGCAGGGTTTAAAGGTTATTGGCCTTGACCCCGTTGATAAAGATGCTGATACTGCCAATACTTTTGTTCAAGAACATGGATTAACATATCCACATGCCCTATGTGAAAGAACGCTTTCCAAAGCCTATAATGTTCACGCATACCCGACCATATTCTTAATCGGGAAGCAGGGCGAAATAATTTACAGCACAACAAATTTTAACGAAGAAGACAAAAGAAATTTAGAAAGGATCATTGAATATGAAAGATGATCCCTTTTTTGCCGACTCTCGAATTAATCTTGATCCAAAAAAAAACCCGATTCGCAATTGAATCGGGTTTTGATGCGGAGAGTGAGGGATTCGAACCCCCGGTACGTTGCCGCACAATGGTTTTCAAGACCACCGCATTCGACCACTCTGCCAACTCTCCACGGCAAAGATACTTTCTTTTTCAGATACAGTCCAAGCTTTTTGAAGTGATTATTTTAGTTTTTTTTTGAAACCACTACTAGCGTGGTTTTGCTAACTTTGTTAGTAATGAAAAATCTGAATTCTGTTATTGCAACGTTAAGTCTTCTTCTTCTTTGTGCTCAAGCATTCGGTCGAGTACAAGTCAACTTTGACTATAAGACTTTCCTCACTCCAGAAAATGGGGTCTACCTGGAAACACACCTTAATTTCATTGGTGGTACAATGACCTACGTAACCAACGAAAATGGAGAATTTCAAGCTGAAATCGAGGCTTTAATAATGATCAAAAAAAATTCCGAGATAATTGATTTTGAAAAGATTCTATTGAAAAGCCCTGAGTCATCGGATTCTATCTTTGTCGATTTCTTGGATCTTCGGAGGTTTACACTAGAGCCTGGAGACTATGATCTAGAAATAGAGATTATTGATTTAAATGAAAGCACCGATGTAGAGAAAGAATTAATTCGACATAGTGAGAAAATTACAATCAGGGGATATGATGAAATGTCTGTCAGCGATATTATATATTTAAGTGCATGGAATAAAACATCAGAACAAAATGATCTAAGTAGAAGCGGCTATGATATGCTACCACGAGTTTCTGATTTTTTTGATAGTTCTTCTTCTAAAATAGGATTCTATTCAGAACTCTACCATACAGATAAATTCTTTGGAGAAAATGAACTATTTGCTTTGGCAATTTTTGTAGAAAACTCAGGTGGTCAGCCGATCAAAAGCACCATGAGTATTAAACCATTGAAAACGGGAAGCATTACACCATTATTCAACACATTGGACATTTCAGGTCTATTAGAGGGCAGTTATAATTTGGTTATTGAGATTCGGAATAAGACAAATGAACCTCAAGCATCTCGTAGGATTGGTTTTCTTAGGACTTCTTCGTATGAATACGCATATGCAGATGAAAACTTGGAAAGTTTATTCTCTCCAGATCTTGATGATCCAGATACACTTCTTTATCATATAGAATCTCTATACCCAAAAGCAGACAAGACGGAACGAAGAACCATACTCCATTTCGCCAATTCCAACTCAGATCTTGAAACATTAAAGAGTTTCTTTGTTGACTTTTGGTTAAATAGAAATCCTGCTAACCCCAAGAAAGCCTGGAAAGATTATAAATTATTAATTGCAGCGGTAGATGAAGAATTTGGCGGAAACCGAGTTAAAGAAGGATATGAAACAGATAGAGGTCGGGTTTATATTGAATATGGTCCGCCTAATACCAGAGTAGTTCGAGAGAGTGATCCTGGATGCAGACCATATGAAATCTGGCACTATTATAAAATCGAAAATCAAATAAATAAAAGATTTGTATTTGTGGATAGCGAATTATCGCTTAATGATTATGATCTTATCACTAGTGATAAGATTGGAGAAATAACCAATGTTAATTGGATAGATGCTATTGTAGTTCCCGTTTTCGCTGCACCGTCAGTTACAGATGGCAATGACCCTTTTAAAAGAGAAGACTATATAGGAAAACCTGAAGAAGGTGTGAGAGCTGTGTTACAAGACTTATATTTGAACCCGCGTTAATTATTTAGCCGGGAATTTGAAACAGACAGCTGTAGTAATCCTTAATTATAATGGTAGAAAATTGCTTGAGCAATTTCTTCCTTCAGTCACTGAATTTAGCCAACAAGCTGATATCGTTGTGATTGACAACGCATCAAATGATGAAAGCGTTGAATTTCTGAAGTCAAATTATCCAACTATTCAACTGGTTCAATTAGATAAAAATTATGGATATGCCGGAGGGTATAATCATGGTCTAAAGTTCTTAAATCATACGTATTATGTTCTGCTAAATAGTGATGTGGAGGTAACCGAAAATTGGCTCTCTCCTATTCTAGATTTTTACTCTTCTCACGAAAATGTGGGTTGTATCCAACCCAAGATGTTAGATTTGAACAACCGACATAAATTTGAATATGCTGGTGCAGCAGGCGGCTTCATTGATAAGGATCTATTCGCTTTCTGTCGAGGAAGAATTTTAAGCGACCTTGAAGAGGATTTAGGACAATACGATTCCACCACCGAAGTTTTCTGGGCTTCAGGAGCAGCGCTCTTTATTTCCGCTCAACTATTTAACGACGTTGAGGGGTTTGATGAAGACTTTTTTGCACATATGGAAGAAATAGATTTGTGCTGGAGGCTTCAGAACAAGGGATATACTCATTATTGTATTCCACAAAGTAAGGTCTACCACTTAGGAGGAGGTACACTCTCCCAACAGAGCTCTCATAAAACTTACTTGAATTTTAGAAATAACCTATTCATAATTACAAAGAATTACGCGGGTAATTTATTCCTAAAAATAGTTTACAGAATGGCTCTGGATGGCCTAGCTGCTATAAGGTTTCTATTTCGACGTGAGTTTCAAAATTTCTGGGCAGTGGCTAAAGCACACATGATGTTTTATTTGAACTTGTCCTCTCTTCTCCTCAAAAGGAAAAATTGTCTTCCAAAAGAACCAGTAGCGCTCAAAGGAATCACAAATAAAAGTCTGATATGGTCGTTCTTCGTCCAGAAGAAAAACAAGTTTTCAGATATAATGGATTAAGGGAAAAATGAACAACCCCGAGAGCCTCGAGGAATTCTATTGATTAAATTTGGCATGCTTTTTACTTTACTTTATGAAAAAAACATGCGTAAATACTCCATACTCATCCTTGCAATTCTAGCTTCATTTCACATTTTTGGACAAATGAATTCTTTACCTCTCGTTTCCACAATGGGAACAGCCACTGTTTATGTCGAACCCAATGAAGCATTGATTAGCTTTTCTGTCATTACCTCAGATAATGATATTCTAAAGGCAAAGCAGAAAAATGCTGAAATTTCAAAAAAAACAATTGCTTTCTTAGAGAAAGAAGGTGTAGACAAAAAACACATTCAGACTCAATATTTAAATGTAGGACTGAACTATAGATACGAAAGAAATCCTCACGGGGAGCAGAAATATCAGGCTTCTCAAAGTCTTTCGGTATGCGTGACTGACCTAGAGAATTTAGAGCAAATCATGACTGGATTATTAGGGCTCGAAATAGCCAATTTAGGTTCTCCTGTGTTCAGATCCTCACAACTCGAAACATATAAAGATGAAGCCCGAAAAAAAGCTCTGAAAAATGCCAAACATAAGGCTCAACTTATGACAAAAGAGTTAGGACAATCTATTGGGCGGGTTCATTCAATTTCAGAAGTAAATCAAAATGGCAACAATTTCAGAATCGCTTATGCTGATTCAGCGGAAGCAATGACAGGAAATTCTGGTGGTGATAGTTTTGCTCTAGGTCAACTTGAAATTACTGCTCAGATAAGTGTGTCTTTCCTCATCAAATAAAAATCAACATCTTAAACCACATAATAATAAGCAATTAGGCATACCTTCGTGCAGCTAGCAACTTAACATTAGTAGCGCAACTGTATGAACTTTTGGAAAAAAATGCCTCTTGCCAGAGCGGCTATTCCTTTTATATTGGGAATAATCTCTACTGTAATTCTAGGAGCCAGCTCAAGGAATTATTACATAGCAATCCTTCTTTTTCTTTTTGCAATTTTTCTTGTTCTGCTTAGACTTCCTGTGAGTATTCGACGAAATCGCATCATCTCATTAGGGCTTACCTCTCTTTTGTTTCTTGCTGGTGCGATACGAGGAGAATTGCAAATAAAGCACAATGCAAAAAACACACTTACAAAGAGCGAGCTAGCTATAAGCAGTGGCTACCTCTTAGAAATCAAGGGAAGTCCAATTGAAAAGGAAAAATCCTTCAAGTTGGATGTAGTGATTATAGGAAAACTAATTAATAATCAACTCATCCCACATTGCGAAAAGTCAATTGTTTATGTTTCAAAAGAAGTCATCAATGAATCGCTCCTCCAGGCTAATTCTATATTCACATTTAAAAGCCCAGCTTCAATTGCTCCTCCCAAAAACCCCAGAGAGTTTGATTATAAGGAATACCTTTTAAGACGTGGAATTTCATATCAATTCTACCTGCAGAAAAATGACTTCAAGATTGCGAGTTCTAAAAAACAAGAAAAATTTTACAATCACATCCATGATTTCAGAGAATACAACTTAATACGTCTAGAAAAACTAGGACTTAAAGGGAATGAACTGGCAGTTGTCTCAGCATTGGTATTTGGTCAAAAAGATCTCTTAGACTCAAAACTTCACAACGATTATAGTGCTGCAGGCGTAACTCATATTTTAGCTGTGAGTGGCCTCCATGTGGGATTGATCTTTTTGATTCTGCTTAAATGCACAAAAAAGATAAGGTCCAAAGGGTTATTCGGTAATTGGTTTTCTTTCTTTTTTTTACTTTTTGGAATTTGGTGTTATGCAATCATAACAGGACTTTCGCCTTCAGTACTCAGGGCGAGTACTATGTTTTCTTTTATAGCATTCGCTAAAATCTTTAAAAACGGGTCAAATGTATACAACACACTAGCTACTAGTGCTATTGTACTTTTAATCATCTCTCCATATCTGATCATGGAGGTGGGTTTTCAGCTCTCGTATGCAGCTGTACTGGGAATCCTAATAGCTCAGCCTTTCCTATATGGTTTGTTTAATTTTTCAACCACTTTAATTGATAGAATTTGGCAACTAACCACAGTATCTATAGCTGCCCAGTTAGGAACATTTCCTCTTGCGCTTTTATACTTTCATCAATTTCCAAACTACTTCATCATTTCAAATTTGCTTGTCATACCGCTTGCTACTGTTATTCTTTATTGCAGCTTCGCTGTTATTGCGTGTCAATGGGTCATTCCTCTTGCTAAATTTTTGACTCTACTTCTTTCTAAGACCGTCCAACTTCTTAATTTTTTTGTTGAACAAGTGAGGTTGTTACCACACGCACAAACCAAAGGCATTGACATTTCTATTTTAGAATGTAGCCTTATTTATCTTTTCATTGCGATCAGCTTGGGGACATTAATTCATCGAAAGTTTGGTTGGATTAAATGGAATTTAGGAATTCTAATACTCCTGTGTGTGCTGCAATGTATTGAGTCTAAGAATCAGTATGAGCAATCTGGACTAACGATTCATGTAATTCGGAATGAACGTGCTATTTCTATTTTTGATGGAAGAACTTGTTATTTCCTCTGCTCAAAAGCCCTATGGTCAGATAGAAATAAAATCAAATTTCATTTACAAAATTACTGGGATCAAAAAGGGATTTTAAAGATGATACATGTAGATATTGAAAATACAGATTACCATTGTAATGCATTTATTAAAAACGAGAATATTCTGTGTTACAAAGAGAAAACAATCATCTTATTCCAAACAAACGGTGAAAATTTCAGCTTCTCCAAAAACTCACTTCTTCTCTTAGATGAAATTGAAAAAAACAAGAAATATAGCGATGACATATTGTTAATCGCTGATGGGAAAACAAAGTCTAAGTACCTCTTGAAAAAGATGAAAAATGAAGACCTACTTCAATTAGAGTCTGCGTTACACATTCAATAATTCTAAAATCACTAGGTCGACATAGGCGTCCCAATGAGGCATTTCTAGAAGAGGAAGAATTTGATCCACACTATTATTCTCACGAGAATAAACAGCTTCAACATAAAACTGGCCCACTTCAAATAAGCACACAATTTCGTATTCACCAACCAATCGTTGGCCGAGGCAAATTCCGAAATCCCATAAGTAATTCGTTTTTTCGTCTTTTGGTAACTGAGTAAATCTTACAATATCCATATCCTGTAGTTAAGTCCATTTGGCAAGGAGTATTTAACTCTAGGATAGGTTTACGAATATTGGTCACAAAGGTTATGATGCCATTGCTGCTCTTTTTTGTAATACTTCTCCCACTTTTTTGGGAAGCAGTGTATACTCTGTTTGTTTGCTTACAAACTCATTCACTCCTGCATATTCAGCCTCATTCCTAGTAGTTTGATCATCTCTAGAAGTTAGAAAAACAAGAGGTATATCTATCTGATATTTGTTTAGAATAAGACATAAATCAAAGCCATCCAGCCCTTTTATGTCTATTTCAGATACAATTAGATCAAATTTAGGATCTAGAAGTACATCTATAGCTTCGCTTGCACTTCTACAAGCGTTCACATGATAACCATGATTTTCTAAAAATCTCTTTGAAAGATGTAAAGAAGCCGATTCTGGGTCTATTAGTAATATTTGTTTCATTCCGATTCAATTTTACCACTCTCAAATGTATGAGGAGTATTTAATGTAGTTTGTGAGATGTCAGATTGGAATACTGTAAGAACTATCCTACTTTTGGGAATTGCCTAATAAACATGCGACATGGTTAAAATAACTGAGTGTCCAAGGGATGCCATGCAAGGAATTAAAGACTGGATTCCTACTTCAAAGAAAATTGATTATATAAACTCGCTTTTAAACGTTGGGTTCGACACTTTGGACTTTGGGAGTTTTGTTAGCCCGAAGGCGATTCCTCAAATGAGGGATACGGCTGAAGTGTTAAAGCAACTAAATCTAGAATCTACTCATACAGAACTTCTATCTATTGTTGCAAATACACGGGGTGCTGAAGATGCCTGCTCCTTCGAAGAAATTTCGTACCTAGGCTATCCATTTAGCATTTCTGAACAATTTCAAAAGCGAAATACAAACAAGACCATTGACAAATCTTTAGTTTCTGTAGAAGCCATTAAAAAACTAGCAGATAAAGCCAAAAAGAAAGTTGTAATCTATGTTTCGATGGCATTCGGAAATCCATATGGAGAATTGTGGCATCCTGATATCGCAATTTCTTGGAGCGAAAGATTGAAAAAAGAGATTGGTATTGAAATAATTGCTCTAAGTGATACTATTGGAGTGAGTAACCCTGATAACATTTCACACTTATTTGGTGAAGTTCTAAATGAAATTGATCAAGTCACCTTTGGAGCGCATCTGCATACTACTCCTGAAACTTGGGAAGAGAAGATTTCGGCGGCTTACCTGGCTGGATGCAGAAATTTTGATGGAGCTTTAAAAGGATATGGTGGATGTCCAATGGCCAAAGATGAGTTGACAGGAAATATGCCTACTGAAAATATGATCGGGTACTTTAAGGGAAAAGAAATTCCTCTATCTATAAAAGATAAAGAACTTCAAACATCATTAACTATTTCTTCTGGAATTTTTAATTTGTATCACTAGTTCAAACTATAAGAATATAGCTTGAAACAAAATGTACTATAATTAAGTTTGATTGATTCGACTTTTCGAATATTGATTCTAATGCTACACTTCTTCACGACTGGTTAAGTTTTAATTTTAGTTTCAGGCAAAAACATGATAAATCATGCATTCCTTAATACGTTCAACTTAACCTAGAGGTTACTTACAGCAAAAAATTAGTTCAGATAGTGGGCAAAAATCATCACTTTCTTCTTCATTTTCTTTTTGATGAAAAGAAATTCTACCTTTTCATTCTTCATCTTCTTTTTGAAAGATTTCATAGTATCAAGTATTTATGTAGGTTAGGTTAACAATATACGAATTTAACTTCAATTAAACTAATTTCATCTACAAAAATAAGTGTTTCATCTAAGAGTTAATGTTAGATACTTGTGAAATAAGCAAGCACAAACCCAGAAATAATCATAAAAAGCTTGGCTGCGTTATACTTGTGATTTTCTCCAGCTTCAAATAGAATCGTAGTACTTATGTGGAGTAGCACACCGATTACTGCTCCGGTGATCAGCATCATCACCGTTTCTACGTTTTGGATAGAATTCTCAAACATCTGACTAACAAGCATTCCCAAAGGCGCCATTAGGGTGAATATGACTAAGTACAACCAACTCTTTGCAACACTTAGTCTATAACTTTTAAATACTAGGACTAAAATTAGTGCCACAGGGAATTTATGCACCAAAACACTGACTAACAAATGGCTATGCTCATGACCATGATCATGAAGAGGTAATCCTTCTATAAAAGCATGGATGCATAAGCCCAACAATAATCCTAGAGGGAATTTTTGATCCGTATGAGCATGACTATGTCCATGTTCAATTCCTCCGGTGAGCCACTCAAGACCTATCTGGACTAAAAACCCCGCTAGAATTGCTCCACCTACCATCAAATGTCCATTAGAGTGCTTTTCACTAATAACCTGATATACGTGAGGTAGCAGGTGCAGAAAACACATGGCGAGCACAAACGCTCCACTAAGTGCTAAAATCAGCTTAAATATCGAACCGGGCATTCCCTTAAGAAAAAAGGCAATTAACCCTGCTGATAGCGGCAATACTATAAGAAGAATGATTTCCATCATTAATTTGGTCTGGCTAGAATAATTAATCTAGGACTCTTTTCAGAAGAAAAAGCACCTAATTTATAGTCTCCAAATGTAGTATCAATTTTGAAACCAGCAGCAGTTAGCATTTGTTCAAAATCTGACAATGTAAACGCTGAAACTCGCTCATTAAATGAATAAGCCAATTGATTTATGGTAAATTCGATTTTTTTTATGATCATCCCATTCTCTATTTGTCTTGAGATGTCAAATGTTATTCCATCCAATACCTTCACCTCCTGATTAACAAGGTTTTTTATTGCTACTTCTGAATTCATAAAATCAATGAGCAGAAACCCATCTGATTGGAGAGCATTTCTGAAATTCCGAAGTACTTTAATGTTCTCTTCTTTAGAATCGAAGTAACCAAAACTTGTGAAAAAACTAAAAATAGCATTGAACGAGCTGTTAACTGAAAACTTTCTCAGGTCCGCCACTTCAAATGACAACCCTGATGTTTCATGCATCTTTGCCTTGGCGATACTCTGTTCGCTTAAATCAAAACCATGAACACTATAGCCCAATTTATGCAGCTGCAAGGAATGTCTTCCTGCACCACATGCTGCATCCAAAAGCTTTGCTCGCTTATCCAAAGATAAAAACGTAATCAGTTCTTCTATGAATTCTTCTGCTTCCTGATGATCTCTGTTTTGATAAAGAATATGATACCATTCAGTATCAAACCAACTTTCAAACCACTCACTCTTTGATTCCATACGTTTCTTTGAGAATAGGCAAAAGTATGCTCTTTTCTCATTAAACTGTAATTCAAAATTCCATGTTTATAACTAATCTTTAGAGCAAGTCACATTGTCCCCCATTCAAATAGTTTTGTTCGGAAATCAATGATCATTTAATTGTCTGATTCTTTTAACATATTCGACTTTTACTCAGACATGGAGAAAAACAATGTTCTCCTTTCATTTAAAGGCATCATAAACGATGACTTAGTTGCAAATATCATTGGTTTAATAGAAGAAAAGCTTGAACTTAAGAATGAGTCTCCCAAAGTAAAAAAACGAGTATTTAATGTAATGGTTGAGTGTCTTCAAAATCTTTATCATCACAATGCTGAATTCAACAATGATGCAATCGAAGATCGTTCTGTAGTAGTTATGATTGCAAGAAATGTAGAAGGTTATTCTATAGTAACTGGAAATCTTATCGATGATGTTAAGATAGATAGCTTCAAAGCCAAACTAGAAGAAATCAATTCTTTGGATAAAGAAGGGTTAAAACAATTATATAAAACAGTATTAACTGAAGGTAAGTTTAGCGAGAACGGTGGTGCAGGGCTTGGACTGATTGATATTGGTCGAAAATCTGGAAAACCACTTGAATATGGATTTATCCCATTTAACGAAAACTACTCTTTCTTTAGTCTAAATGTAAAAATTAATCAATGATGGAAAGTATCAAATTAGAAGGAACACCGAAAACCCCAACAGTAGAGTTCAATTCGGAAACAGGAGAACTTCTTCTAAAAGGAAGATCAATTCCTGAAAACTCAATTGAATTCTATAAACCATTAATTGACTGGATAGAAAATTATTCTGCATCTGCTGTAAGCAACACGATTCTTAATGTACAGTTAGAATATTTTAATACCAGTAGCAGTAAATGTCTTTTAGATGTTTTCAAGAAACTAGAGCGTGTTAGTAATCCTGTAACAATTAATTGGTATTATGAAGAGGATGATGAGGATATGTTGGAAGCTGGTGAAGACTATGATGCTATCATAGACATTCCATTCAAAATGATAGAAGTAGAAGAGATTTAATCAATTCACTTTTTAAATCTATTCATTACCTTCTCTCTAATAAGTGCGGTGTATTCACTACTTCCTTCTAAAATTTTTCTCAATCCATCAAAAAACAGAAGTACTGTAAGTGAAAAAATCATCAGCCAAATAACAAGAGCATTGGCGATAAAAGTTCCAATTTGAGTACCAAATAAATTCTTCGTTGGAGAATAGAAATGGGCATTAAAGAATCCTTTATTCGTTGGAGTTAAATAAATAGGATTCGATTTCTGAATCAACTCATTATTATATTCTACAATAGGATTTAAATCGTTGCTATTTGTAACGAAATCCTCCAAACTGATATTACTGTACTTATCTCTTAAGTCTAAATAAGCTGCCTTTCCTCCAGGCTGCTTCATTAACTCTGCCAGTCTATTTTCTTTTTGAATATTTGCTGAAGAATACTTCCTAAGGTAAAAGTCCTTAAGATCTTTCAGAGTAGTCTCTACTTCTGAGATCTTATCCAATGAAATTTGTTCAACTGTAAGTGCTTCAGTGGAAACATCCAGCCCTGGAATAATTTGTTTTTCTTTTTCAAGCTCATTTTTAATCACTTCCAGCTCATAATTACAATCTGGTAGTCCTTCTTGCTTTGCTATAGATTTCTTACAACTGCTGAGCTTATTGTTTAACTCTTTTAGCCAGTAGTCTTTCTTCCAGATATAATACTTTTTGTCTTTTTCATAGTCATAAAATTCCTTTGAGAACTTATTATCCGTAAACTGATGTACAGCTAACGCTTCATAAGCCCATCTGCTGGCCATGACATTTCCTATAAGAGGAACTTCACTTTGAGAAGAAAATAATGGATATAACTTATCAAATTTCACTATCACACCACTAAACAATAACTGTGGTATAATAAGAATAGGAATAATGATATAAATCACTTTTGCAGAATTGAAACTCGCTGAAATATTCAGTCCTAATAAGTTTGCGAAGCAAGAAGTGCTAAACAATATCAGCCAATACTCAAACCACATTCCTTTGATTTCCAGCACAATATTTCCTGCCAAAACATAAGTCAAAGCCTGAACTGCACTTATGAAGAACATAATTCCTATCTTACTTAATAAGTAACTTCCTCTACTTAAATTTAAAAACTTCTCTCTTTTTAGTATTTTCTGATCACGAATAATTTCCTCTGCACTTACTGTTAGTCCAAGGAATAGCGATACAATTACAGATATAAATAAGAACTGTGGCAAGTTTTCACTTTCTCTAAAAATGTAAGAAGCCTCCTCTGCTTGTGTCGGTTGAAAGAATTTGATGAAAAATGACAATACCAATGCTAATGCAGGTGCTTCTAGGAAATTCACCATTATGTATTGAGTATTGACCAGTTTACTCAGCACATCTCTTTTTAGGAATACTTTGAACTGCTTCCAAAGTGAAGGAATCTTAAATGAACTTTCTGGTGCTTCAGTTAATTTCGACTCTTCGGAGATATGATTTCCAATAATCACATTGAAAAAGTTGTTCCATTCATGAGGTGAGATTTTACGGTGCTCTGTGAGCATTCCATATTCATCTACTACCTTTGATTCTATAATATTAAATATCTGTTCGGGGTTTACATTACCACAACGATTGCATTCACTTTCATCCAAATTCGCATGGTTAATAAGGCGTTTGAAATAACG
Organism: Flavobacteriales bacterium; assembly: GCA_965224545.1. GTDB lineage: Bacteria > Bacteroidota > Bacteroidia > Flavobacteriales_D > Sanyastnellaceae > ASP10-05a. Next base: position 341,802 of record CBDCZM010000003.1, read on the forward strand.
AACACTTTCTACAGGGTTTCCATAGTAGATTGGATAACCACCTTGATCCAACAAGAATAACTTATCGAACATTTTAAAAATGGCGGAAGAGGGCTGATGAATCACCACAAATACTAACTTTCCTTTCAGTGTCAGCTCTTTAAGAAGATCCATAATGTTTTCAGAATCTCTTGAAGACAAACCTGAAGTTGGTTCATCAACGAATAAAACTGAAGGCTCTCGGATAAGCTCCAAGGCTATATTTAATCTTTTTCTTTGTCCCCCTGAAATAGTTTTGTCTAAAGGTGAGCCAACTCTTAAATCTCTGGCCTCATACAACCCCAGTGAATTGAGTGTTGTTAAAGTTCTCTCTCTAAGTAATTCTGCCGAATCATCTTTAAAACAGAGCTCTGCATTAAAATACAGATTCTCAAAAACCGTCAGTTCTTCAATTAGTAAATCATCTTGAGCAATGTGCCCAATAACCCCTTCAATATCTTTTGGATTCTTATGAATATCAATACCATTGATTTTCACCGAACCAAATGTTGGTGTATAATTTCCGTTTAATACATTCAGAAGTGTAGATTTACCTGATCCACTCCCCCCCATAATACCTATCAAATTCCCAGACCTCTCCACCAGATTTAGCTGATGAAGCGCCTGCTTGTCTCCTTTAAAATAGTAACTTATATTCTCAGCTTTGAACTCTATATGAAGATTTGTCTCATCTTCTATACTCTTTCCGATGACATCGCTGTAATAAACTGGAGTAATTTTCGCGCTTCGTATACTTGCCCCCTGATTAAATACATGAATGTTAGAGGTTGTAATGACCTGTCCGTTAAGGGATAAATCATCTTTTCCATACTCTTTTAGAAGGAACATATTTAGCTCCTCTATTCTATAAAAAACAAGCTTTCCTTTTAATCCGTTTTTTTGAATTTGCTTTGCATGCTGATATTCCCACACCTCATCAGAGCACACATAGATAAAATTATCTTTATCAAGTATTTGCTCCCCATCAGATGTTGCCAATTCTTTTAAATCGTCAAAAATATCTCTTGATATATGAAATGTATCACTAACGGTCTCGATAAACTCAGCTATCTGTGGGTCGTCATGAGATTCTTTAGTAAATTCTAGTAATCTAAGTAATACGAAAACCTTCTCTTTCTGAGCCAGTTCCTCATTAATTTGAGTACAAATTTTTAAGATTTTTACAGAGTTTAAAGAAGTCCTCTTCTTTCTTCCTGTCTTTGACTTCGATTTGGATTCTTGGGCAGTGACAAATTCATCATATGCTGTAAGAAATTTTTGAACCAGATCTCTATTCAACTGCTGCCTAAGAAATATCGCTATGACATCTCTGCCATTATTATTAATGCTTTTGTCGTCCCCGCTCTTAGCGATGATCGCAAACAATTGCATTAAAGCTTGTAAAACTCCTGTACTCATTCTCTAGTCTTATAGTAGCGAGGAAATAAAATCCTCGAAGATTATACGCTAAAGGAATGATTAAGTTTCTTGAAATCCTATTTTCATTTATCTAGCCGTTTCAATAGCTCATTTTACTGAGTTAGAGCAAATTTTAAGCAAAAAAAAATGCGAATCATAAGATTCGCATTTCACTTTCACATTAAAAAATTACTATTGTTTAAATCCAATAAGGATGACTGCACATCCAGATTCTTTTTTATTCTGATCTAATTTGGCATTAATGGTGACGTCAACTGTGTTTTCCACCACAAAGTCCCAGTATGGGGCGTTCGAAAAGTTTGAATTATTGAACAGCAGATTTCCATCAGCATCTTTAAGAGTAAAGATCAGGTCACCTGAAACGTCGCCACTACAGGCTACCATTCTATAAGTATTCCCTCCAAATAAGGTGGTTCTAAACTCTGCTTCCTGATCACTATGTAATAATGCCCTATATTCTTGTCCATCTGAAACGTAAGTATTAGAAAAATACCTATCGCATAACTTAGCTTCTGTATCACACTGAGCTTGTGAGCCCATCGTGGCACCAAAAAAGCATATTCCCAGAATTATTTTTTTCATCGTGTTCTTCATGCCTTATGATATTATTAGGGTTCTTATTCTGTCCACAGCCTGTTTGATACTTTCTAGTTGCTGATCGTTCACTTTTACACTGGACTTACTCTTGATATACGTTGTTTTTGCCTCTTTATCAGTAATGGGGTCTATAAACTCATACTCAATATCCAATGATCTAAATGCTGATTCAAGTCCTCTAAGTTCTTTTACAATGTTTTTTCCTAAATCATCATTGAAGGATTCCATAATGCTCTTAATATTAGAGATAGTACTTTTTTGCTCTCCAACTCTAGCTCTTAAGAAATCATTGGTAGCATTATTCGTGGCAAAGTGTAAGGACTCTATCCACCCTCCTGTCAGTATTAGCGCCGCCATTTCATTCTGAAGATTATCTTTCAAATAACGCTCGGCACTTTTGTAGAATTCTGCATTGATAATGTTAAGCGAGTCAGAATTATCAATGTTGTCATTAAATCTTCTGATGATCTGTGGATCTATATTTGACTTAATATCCAACTGCTCTGCTAGCGTTTCGACTTTATCTAAACATTCTAATGAACGCTTTGCGTCGTTATAATTCGAGAGATAGGCCAAATCTGACCCTAAGACTCCTAAATTCAAAGCTTTTTTGTTCTTACTTACATATGTATCTATGTTATCAAGTGGAGAAACTAACTGTGGATTGAATTCGAGCTTTTGCTTCTTAATTAAAATGGCCGTTTGAATGGGAGAAGGAATACTGAATAATTGATTCTGAAGCTTTAGTACATTGCCCCCTGATGATATTGATTCTGGGGAAATTTCAGTATCTGATTCATTTTCTGTTTTGTTCTCCTTCTTACTATCACTTCCACAACCTATGGACAATAATATCAAGGCAACACAAGAAACCAATAGAAATAATTTTTTCATTCTTTTAGGGTGTTATCTACAACGAATAAACTAAATAAAACCACTCTAAATGGCCTGAAGTTTAAACAATTTCAACAAATACATGGGTATACCATGCGTATGTGTGTTACGAAGGGTAATGTAAAAAGTTAGTGATTCTAGAAAATAATTTTTACTCTGGAGTATATTCGAAACAACCAATGTCTGGTGCCATTGCGTCAAGCCTTGAAACTCCTAATAAATCTGTGGCTAACGCACCACCTAGTGCTTGCGCAGCTCCTCTCAACGGGCTGTTAGAAGAGGGTCTAAAATCCCAATTTGATGGATTTAAAAATTGTGCAGACTGTTGATTCGTAATATCCATGAACTTCGTTCCATCTGACAAATCCTGTTCGGAATCCAATAAGCAATTCTGAAACAAATAAAATTCGTTTTCGGGTAGCACCACGTCCACAATAAACTCGCTATAATCCGAAAGATCTGCATTATCACCATAAAAGGCACAATTTCTGAATCGACTATTCCCCAGTGATCTTACAATAGTAGTCTCAACTCCTCCTATAGTGGCGTCATAATTATTATTAAGAATAAAGGCCGGTGCTTGTCTTGTTCCCTCTGACCAATAATTAGCGAAAGTACAGTGATCAAATTTGTACTCTCCACCATATTGAAATGCAGCCACTGACTGTCCACAATTGGCAAAAAGATTATTGTAGCCACTCATAGTAGCTCCCTGACCTAAAATGCCAATAGCTGAATGATTCTCTATTCTACAGTTTCTAAGTTGCAACGCATCTTCAGATCCGGCCCCTGTGGTATCCACTTGAAGACCTATAATTCCATTTTTTATGATCGTGTAATCCATAAAACTTGGCTGCGCTTCAAGCATCCAAATTCCTCCTCTTGTTACAGTAATAAGTTCAGGACCTAATTGAGTATCTATAACAAAATCTACCTCTATGCCCCATTGACCAGGCACATCATCATAAACATACTCTAATCGATCTCCTTGAAAGACTACCTCATTGCCCTGTTGTCCATTTGATTCAATACAGCCCTTGTAGATATACAGTCCAGAGCCTGAATGACAATGAATTTGTGTACCGGGATTAATTGTCAGACAGCAATTTGAATCTACTGCTACTACTCCATATATGACATGTGGTAAATCACTATTCCAGACTTCATTACAAATAACAGTGAACCCTCCAATTCCTCCATGAAACACAGCATTTTGTCCCCAGGCGACCAAGGTGACTTTCTGTTCAGATCCATTTGAGTTAACCAATAAATTTTCCTCAATAACGAAAGGCAATGATTCATCATTGGCATCCAGAGTAGTTTCCACAAATACAAAAATGCTATCGTCAGGGGCTATAGTCACATTTTCTATACTGTTCCCTGGTTCTCCATCTACATTTAACCTAAACCTGGAATTTGACCCCTGTTCTAGTGCCACATAATCAATCTCCACTGAGCGATCTTTATCTGGATTGAATATCTTGAACACTTTGGTTGTAGACCCAATGGTCGTGAAAACGGTATCAAATAGAATAGTATCTCTACTGAACTTCAATTGAAAATCTGAAGATGTGTTGAACTTCTCTTTCCGACAAGAAAAAGTAAGTAGTACTATAAGCACTAAACCTATGGCATAAATTGTTTTGATCATTCTTTCGCTTCGCAAATTTGAGGAAACTAATTCTTAAACTTCTTTTTTTCTTAATTATTTTTGAAAAGAGTCAATAGTTTGTGATTATCTGTTCAGAGTTATATTTCCGAGACCAAATCAATTAAAAAACTTCAACGTCTAATATGAATACAAACGAAGCTGTTGATTTCCTAAAAAAGGCAGACCCTATTCTAGATAAAATCATCCATGAGGCTGGTGATTTCACTATTGAACTGCAATCAGATTATTTTATCTCCTTAGTCAGAGCTATTGTGTTCCAACAACTCAGTGGAAAAGCTGCAGGAACTATCTTTTCTAGATTCGAAGAACTTCTAGATTTTAAGATCACACCTAAAAACTGCTCCCAATTATCCCCAACAGAATATAGATCTGTTGGAATCTCAAAACAAAAATGCTCTTACATTCTTGACTTAAGTCATCATTTTTTGAATGACCCTAATGGCTTCGCTCAATTAGACCAATTTTCAAATGAGGATATTATTAAAAAGTTAGTTAGCGTTAAAGGAATTGGAGTTTGGACAGCTCAAATGTTTCTGATGTTCACTCTTCTTCGATTGGATATCTTTCCTACAGATGACCTAGGAATTAAAAACGCTCTCATAAAATTCTATGGGGTAAGCGAAAAACCAAAAAAGGAAGAAATGGAAATTGTAGCAGAAAAATGGAAGCCTTATAGGACTATTGCCTCTTGGTATCTTTGGAGAAGTCTTGACGGTTAACGCTTAGACTTACTCTCAGTATGAAATGATTGAAAACGCGAAACAACCTCAAAGCAACTCCTAGTTAATCAATAAATTGTCTTCACTAAATGAATCTGAACCAAATTACCGTCCCTTCCTTGGACGTAGAAAAGTCCATTATTTTCTATCAAAAACTAGGTTTGAAGCTAATTGTTCATTCAAATGTACATTATGCTAGATTTGAATGTCCAGATGGTGATTCCACATTTTCTATTCATGAGACAGACCAACTTCCATCTGGAGATGGTATATCTGTATATTTTGAAATTGAAAAACTGGACCCTACAGTCGAAAAGTTAGTTTCCATTGGAATTCAATTCGACGAGTTACCAAAAGATCAACCATGGCTATGGAGAGAGGCCCGTTTAAAAGATCCAGATGGAAATCAATTGATTTTGTACACGGCTGGAGTTAATCGAAAAAATCCACCTTGGAAAATTAATTAGCATGAAATTTTCGCTCACACCTCAAGCCTATGACTTATTACCTCATGAGGCTCCCAATGCCTATAGATACAGGAAACCAAACGGTTCTACGATTAGTGAATTAGAAGAGTCATATATATATTTCTCCTCAAGGAAAAAATTTGACGATCCTTTTGACTCAACTTCAAACCTTTTCTCGATTACAAAAAACAAAAAAAGTCTAAGAAGCTTTCTCAATAAAATTGGTCAATCACTACCCGGTAGTATTCTTGATAAGATAGAAAGAGAAATAAAAGGAAAAGACTTCACCTTTATTCATTCTTATATTAAAGATGGTCTTAATCAATATATCGATAAATTTGGCATAGCGTGTTTTACCAGGGCAAAAGCATTTAAAAAACAGCTGTACTCATTAATAAATTTCTATAGTCTGTGTCAAAAGCCGCTTTCATTCTCTTGTTTTTCAAGCTAATTTTAGCTGAGCTTTCTTTTTTTAAAACTGTTAATCCTCAAATCCGCAGGTCCATAATTTTGATTTCACAACCCTTTAACAGGGTAGTTTTTTTACCACCTCAAAGAGGTTTGGGTCTAAGTTTTTCTTTGGAAATGTCACTTTTTGGTTGAGGTGATGCTGGAATTACGTGTTGATATTAATGTGAATCCAAGCCAAATACACCAGCAACCACAACTATCTTACAGTCAGCAGGTTATGTTTTAGGGGTGAAACCACCAATCCCAAGATGTGATTTTCCGTTCTTTTTTTTGGCTAAATCAGCTGAGGATAAGGTTTGTCAGTGTACAGTTTTAAGATTTTTTGCCTTGCTTTTTTGATCCATTTAAAGGGGACAACAACGAATCTGAAAATAAATTTCTTCATCCTAAAGGTGGGCTGGATGAAGGGAACTTTCTCGGCCATTTGATTCACAATGTGGAGATAAAAGTTCCTGCACATTGCCATGATAATCATAAAAACAGTGTTTTCTTCTAAAAAGGAGAAGGGGAGATTTTTCCATCCAAAATCATTATTCATCTCATCAAAGATTCTTTCTGCTGCTCCCCGTTGATTGTAATAATCAATAATTTCCCGATCGATGGTTTTTATATCATTGGTAATGATGGCTCTGTAAATGAAGTGATCCTGAAATTCTATATCGGCTTGTCCTGTCTTGTTGGTTTCTCTTTGAATCACATATCGGTACTTCTTCTCTTTTCCAAAAGGAGCATAAAGAATGCTGCAAACTTCAACGTCAATATTTCCAATTTGTACCCTTTCCCATTTTTCAACCTGTCTGACCTGCTCTGATAATTCCCCACATCGTTGTGCCCTGACGTAAAAGCGTTTGCTGTTGGATTCAATTACAGACAAAATATCGCTGGAAAAAGATCCGCAATCCATTCTACTTCGGTCGATTTTAATGTTTCTACTTTTGAGTAGGTCGTAAGCGCTTTTGAGTGTTTCGGCTTGTTTGTACTTGACATTGCTATTGCCATTCCTGTTTTCAAAATGGACTATATGTCTACCAATTGTAGATACTCCTGGGAAATAGCCATGCTTCATTTTGTAGCTCTTTTTTGAGTCGTATTTCTCACAAGGAATAAATTGATTATCGTAATCAAAGTCATAATATTCACTAGGAATCAAAGACTTTGTCTTTAGTAAAAGATCTAAATTCAGTTCATTTAATTTGGAATGCTTACTAAATTCATGCACCGTATTAGAATTGCTGACAAAAATCTCTTTCTCTCCCGATAAGCCTTTCTGAACGCGAGCCAATGTGTCAGCAGAACAACTATTTACATCTAGGGTTTGTTCTAAATCTCTTTTCAGATGTTCTTCAATATCCTCAGCGCAGTCACCGCCAGCAAAAAACACTAACCAAAGATTTTTAATCACATCGGCATAACTATATCGTGACTGAAGAGGTCTTGAACCCAGGTGTTCGTTGATCAACTTTTCCAGACCAAGATCTGTAAAATGCTTTGAAATAAAATTAAGCCCTCCAAAAGAACCGATTTGTTCGGTTGAAATTGTACTTTTCATCTGCAATGGTATTTTCACCTAATTAGGTGAAAATATTCTGAATCAGAAAGTCCTTCAAGCATTAGTTTTATAGGGGTTTTCTGTTTCTTCTTTTTTTGACCTGCGGATTTAAGGTTAATACAATTTTTAATAGGATATTAAAGTTTTCCACTTGATACCCTATTCTTTTTTTAGAAAAGTCTTCTTGAAATGTCACATCGAGGCTCCAATGTAAATTATTTTCAACTGACCAATGTTTTCGAACCCCATTGTTAATTGCTCTTGCAGATGACAAATCACTAATGAAAAACCGTTCATCTGTTGTTATTATTCCGGTTGCTTTTTGAGTAACTTCTGATGTTATCTTCACTACCGAAATTAAATTTTCCCATTTATTAGGGTTTTCTATGTGTTTCAAGTTAGTAAAAACTTCACAAGTTCTTTTTTCTATTCTTCCGTGTCCGAAATCATCTTCAACATCAACACTATCAGGATTTGTCAATACAACTGTATCTTGAATATTACTAGCCAAAGCAGGTTGATTTCCTTTAACTGCAATAATATAATTGGCTTCACTTTTCACAATTTGACTTACAATCTTTGTTTGACACCCCATTGCATCAATGGTAATTGTATTACCCTTTATATCTAACAATTCTAATAATGCAGGTATTGCAGTAATTTCATTGCTTTTTTCATTCACTTTCAATTGACCCAGACACAGTTGATTCTCTGATGCAAAGGCAGAAACAATATGAGGGGTTGTTATTCCGTCAAACTTACCGCCCCTCACTGTTTTACCATCAAGAGCTATAACTTCTCCTTTTGTTTTCACACACAAATGATTAATCCAAGAGATAAAACAATCATTGAAATTCTCAGAATCAAGAGCTGAAAAGACTCTTCGCATAGTATCTATCGATGGAATACCAGCATCAAAGTTTCCATACTGCTTAAGCCAGTAATATTGACTTTTACCAAAAATGTGTATGGTCTCCCATTTATCACAGCCACACATTATCCCTGTTATAACCAATAGCAATATGTCGCTCAAAGAATGGTGGTAATTTCCCGCATCTATTCGCCTTGGGTCTTTTAGAGCAGAGAAAAAACAGGAAAGTGAATTTGTATTAGAAAACGTGGTTTTTCTATCCATCTTTTTCGAATGAAAAAAACGCTTTTCAAAAATACTACTGATTGAAAATTAAAAAATTAAGAACAAAATAAAGGTAATAGACATTATTATAACTGAATTACTATAGCTTTCTTTTCGTTGGACTCAAAAAGTCAAAGCATTGGTTTTAGACATATAAACTAACTTTTTGCATTGTCAAAAAAGAATAATTTGACCTATACTAAATGAGTCGTAATAATGTCTAATGGTTTAAATGCTTTTGCCCTGCGTGTTTTACTATGTCACCTGCAAATTATGTTATGTGGGAACGATACAGTGAGCGACATAAGGGAATATGTCTTCATTATGATATTTCTGATATAACATCTAGCTGTATTGAAATAAAACCAATGGATTATACTGATCAATTTAAAAAGAAAGTTTTTTTACCTAACCAAAATGATACTGATTTCAAACACCTTTTTTACACTAAATCTAGTTTCTATCAGCATGAGTTTGAAATAAGAGCATTGATACCTAAATACGGACGTTTTAAAATTGAATCAGGAACATTAAAAAGTATCCTATTTGGGATGCACACCTCTCCTGAATTTAAACTTGAGGTCTATAAAGCAACAAGAAAATCACATCCAAACGTTCATTTTTTTGACTCTAGCCCATCAAAAGACAGTTTTGCGATGGATGCTCAAGAAATAATAATGACATAAAAAGCCCTCTCACTATTAAGTGAAAGGGCTTTAATCTTTTAAACAAGTATAAATCTAAGATTAACCTAGGTAAGACTTTAAGATTCTACTTCTAGAAGTATGTTTCAATCTTCTAATCGCTTTTTCTTTAATTTGTCTCACTCTTTCTCTGGTCAAATCGAAACGCTCTCCTATTTCTTCTAGAGTCATAGGGTGCTCTCCATTTAGCCCAAAATAAAGCCTAATCACATCTGCTTCTCTAGTCGTTAATGTTCTTAAAGAACGTTCAATCTCTTTTCTTAATGACTCAGTCATTAACTCCGTATCTGGAGAAGGAGATTCACCTTCAGAAAGTACATCGTACATGTTAGAACTACTTTCATCACCATCCTTAAGAGGTGCATCCATACTTACATGACGTCCTGAATTTTTAAGTGACTGTTTCACTTCTTCCAAGGTCATATCTAGTACTTCTGCAATCTCGGTTGGTGTAGGAGGTCTTTCGAACTCTTGTTCTAAACGAGCAAATGCTTTATTGATCTTATTTATCGAACCAATTTTATTGAGTGGAAGTCTTACAATTCTTGATTGCTCTGCAAGAGCTTGAAGAATTGACTGTCTAATCCACCATACCGCATAAGATATAAACTTGAAACCTCTTGTTTCATCAAATCTTTGTGCTGCTTTGATAAGTCCTAAATTCCCCTCATTAATGAGGTCAGGAAGACTCAATCCCTGATTTTGGTACTGTTTTGACACAGAAACTACGAACCTTAAGTTTGCTTTTGTGAGTTTCTCGAGTGCTAGTTGATCACCTTCTTTTATCCTCTTCGCTAATTCTACCTCTTCTTCCGCTGTGATCAAGTCTACTCGACCGATTTCTTGCAAATACTTATCTAAGGAAGCCGTTTCCCTGTTAGTAACCTGTTTTGTAATCTTTAGCTGACGCATGTTTATTACACTTTATTATCTAGTTCGATACACAGAAAATCTGGGTACCATTAATTAAACGCTGTTTATTGCAAAAAGTAACGTTAGAGTTGTTAATTTTTCATAGTGACTGTTGCAATGCAATAGGCATCACAACAACAACTTCAACTCTTAATTTGATTCCGCTTGTTCAGGCTTTGGAAGTAATACTTTTCTAGAAAGTTTCACTTTTCCTGTTTTCGGATCACGACCAGTTACTTTGAATTTCACTACTTGACCTTCTTTCAATACATCTTCTACTTTATCTACTCTTCCCCAATCTAATTCAGAAATATGAAGTAACCCATCTGTTCCTGGAAGAATCTCTACGAATGCTCCGTAAGCCATAATCGTCTTTACCTTTCCTTCGTATGTTTCTCCTACTTCAACCGTTGGAGGGAAAGCAATTTTCTTCACCCAATCCACCGCTTCTTTCATAGCTTGACCATTGTCCGAAGTAACCTCTACTCTTCCTTCTCCATTTTCCAATTCGTCAATAGAAATAGTAGCAGTAGTCACTTTTTGGATTTCTTGAATAATTTTTCCTCCTGGCCCAATGATTGCTCCAATCATATCGTTTGGCACAGTGAATGAAATAATTCTAGGAGCATGGTCTTTGTAATCTGCTCTTGGTGCATCTAGAGTCTTCAACATTTCATCTAAAATGTGAAGTCTTCCTTCTTTAGACTGCATCAATGCCTCTGTCAATACTGCGAAATCCAATCCTTGAATTTTCATATCCATCTGACAAGCAGTAATTCCTTTCGTTGTTCCTGTCACCTTGAAATCCATATCTCCTAGGTGATCTTCATCTCCTAAGATATCAGAAAGAACAATATATTTTTTGGTGTCAGGATCCATTACCAATCCCATTGCAATTCCTGAAACGGGTCTAATAATTGGAATACCTCCATCCATTAATGAAAGTGTTCCTGCACATACTGTAGCCATTGAAGAAGAACCATTTGATTCCAAAATCTCCGATACTAATCTAATTGTATATGGACAATCCTCGTTGGAAGGTAAAATCTTCTTGATCGCCCTTAAAGCTAGATTACCATGTCCAACCTCTCTTCTACTAGTTCCTCTCAAGGGTCTAGCTTCTCCAGTCGAGAATGGAGGGAAGTTATAGTGAAGTAAGAATTTCTCTGTTCCTTGTTTTAGTGCTCCATCAATTAGTTGCTCATCCATTTTAGAACCTAGAGTCAACGTAGTCAATGATTGAGTTTCTCCTCTGGTGAAGATAGCTGAACCATGTGTTGATGGTAAATAATCCACCTCACACCAAATATTTCTGATGTCAGTAGACTTTCTTCCATCTAATCTTATTCTTTCCTCCAACATACAGTTTCTTACAGCGCTCTTTTGAACTTTACTAAAATACTGGTTGAATAAGTATTTGTTTCCTTGTTGTTCTTCAGAAAGTGTTTCGAAAAAATTGTTTTTTATTTCTTTGAAAGCGGCAGAACGTTCTTCTTTAACCGAACCTTTCTTTGTTACATCATAACATGGTTGGTAACATGTCGCTTTGATCGCTTCATAAAGTTCTTCATCCGAATCTTCGTGATTGTACTCTCTTTTAACTTTAGACTTTTCTACCATAGCAGCTAAGTCAAGTTGTGCTTGGCAATGAACTTTAATTGCTGCTGCTCCAGCTGCAATGGCATCTACCATTTCTTGCTCAGAAACCTCATCCATTTCACCTTCCACCATTACAACTGTATCTAGTGTACCAGCCACCATCAAATCAATATCCGCAGATTTCAACTCCTCAAACGTAGGATTAATACAAAGTTTTCCATCAATTCGAGCAACTCTTACTTCAGAAATAGGTCCATCAAAAGGAATATCACTCACAGCCAATGCTGCAGAAGCTGCTAGCCCAGCCAAGGCATCTGGCATATTTTCTTTGTCTGTCGACATCAACTGAACCATTACTTGAGTTTCAGCATGATAATCTTTCGGAAACATTGGTCGAAGTGCTCTATCTACCAATCTCATAGTTAACACTTCAGTATCACTTGGTCTAGCCTCTCTCTTGAAAAACCCTCCAGGGAATCTTCCCGCAGCTGCATATTTTTCTCTGTAATCTACTGTTAGTGGAAGAAAATCCACATCATCTCTAGCTTCTGTTGCTGATACCGCAGTAGCTAGAAGCATAGTGTCTCCCAACCTTACTACAACTGAACCGTCTGCTTGTTTTGCTAATTTTCCTGTTTCGATAGTGATGACTTTTCCGTCACCGAGGTCAATGGTTTTTGAAAAAACCTGTAAGTCGTTACTCATTTTTAACTGTCTTCTATATGTGTGTATGTGTACTTTTTACAAGGAACCCTTTGCTCCTGAGTAAAAACCAAAAAAGGCAATTCGTATGAAATGCCCTTTTCTGGATTTTTATTTTGTTCCGTATGGAATATCTATAATCAACTATTATCTTCTTAGTCCTAGTTCTTTAACAATCGCTCTATAACGAGTAATATCTTTCTTCACTAAGTAATCAAGAAGAGATCTTCTTTTACCAACTAATAATACCAATGATCTTTGCGTATTATAGTCTTTTCTGTTTTTCTTTAAGTGCTCCGTTAAATGTGATATTCTATAAGAGAACATCGCTATCTGAGCTTCAGTAGCACCTGTGTCCTTTTCAGACTTACCATGAGTTTTGAAAAACTCTTTTTTCTTTTCTGAATCTAAATACATTTTACAATATTATTTCAATGATTGTTATGCGTTAATAAAATTGAGCGCAAAGATACATATTACTTCTGATTTATGAGTCTAAATACAGTAGTTTTTTAGACATATAGTTCTTTGTCCTATAGCGATTTACTGCCAATCAGAGATTTCAAGAGTTATTTTTTTGTTCACTTGCAGTCTTCGCTACAGGAATTTTTTTATCCTCTGTGACAAAATCATTCTTTAGCAGAGTTAAACTTAATGCCAATTTGTCCTTCAGGTTTTTCCTTTCAACGATGTAATCAAGGAACCCATGCTCCAAAACAAACTCAGATCTCTGAAACCCTTCTGGAAGATCTTTTCCTATTGTTTCTTTGACTACTCTAGGACCCGCAAACCCAATAAGAGCCTTAGGCTCAGCAATGTTCAAATCTCCAAGCATAGCAAAGCTCGCTGTCACACCACCTGTCGTAGGATCTGTAAGAATACTTATATATGGAAGACCAGCATCTGCAAGTTGAGTCAACCTTGCACTGGTTTTTGCCATTTGCATCAAACTAAACCCTGCTTCCATCATCCTCGCTCCTCCAGATTTTGATACGCAAACAAATGGGGCCTTAAGAGCAATTGCCTTCTCGATAGCTTTAGCGATCTTCTCTCCCACTACACTTCCCATAGAACCTCCAATAAATCTGAAGTCCATCGCAGCTATAACAATAGGTTGATCCTCCAAAGTCCCGTGAGCAGTCCTGATCGCATCTCTAAGTCCTGTTTTTTGAGCACTAGCCACAAGTCTATCTGTATAGGCTTTGGTGTCTTTAAACTTCAAAGGATCAGACGAATGAAAGGTTTTGTTTAATTCCTTGTATTTGCCATCATCAAAGAGAAATGAAAAGTAGTCATAAGAACTAATTCTTTCATGATGATCGCACGATGGGCATACCCATAGATTTACGGCATGCTCCTTTGAAGGAATCACCTCTTTACAACCAGGACAAGAATACCATAACCCCTCAGGAATCTCTTTCTTCTCGTTAGTGGAAGTCGTTATTCCATCTTTTAATCTTTTAAACCAACCCATGTATTCGCAGTGTCTAATTCTGTAATTTAGGAAAAGCAAATCTACTTAAATTAAGTTGTACACTATTCAAAAAAGTACTAGTCTACTTTTTACTTGGCTTTTTTTGCTCTCCAAACTTGTGCGTTAAAGACTCATTACATGAAATTTACTACGCATTTAAATAGTATAGATCCAAATCAGAAAAAGACCATTTCCAAGTATGAAAATGGCCCTCAATTTTCTTTTAAAATGCATGGAATATTTTCCCGTTTTTTTCCACACGAACTGTTTCTGCTAGAAAATTGCTGGTATACCTTTATCACCACTACTCATCATCACTTTTGCTCTTAGGTTTTAACCTGCGAGCATCTTTCAAACTCTTGTGAATCATCCATTCTAGCTGACCGTTGACTGAACGAAACTCATCGTCTGCCCACTTTTCGATCATTTTAAATGTTTCTGGATCAATTCTGAGTACAAATGTTTTTTTCTTGCTCATTAACTAGCCATTTAGCGTGCCCGTATTTATTACAGGGGTAACCTCTTTATCTCCACAAAGTACAATCATTAAATTACTCACCATTGAAGCTTTTTTATCTTCATCAAATTCAACTATATCATCTTCGGAAATCTTTACTAGTGCATCTTGCACCATCCCCACGGCACCCTCTACTATCTTCTTTCTTGCTGCAACAATCGCTACAGCCTGTTGTCTTTTCAGCATTGAACTTGCAATTTCAGGTGCGTATGCCAAGTAACCTATCCGAGCTTCCAACACTTCAATTCCTGCAATAGCCATTCTCTCAGAAATTTCGTGTTCTAATGCATCATTTACTTCATCTAACCCAGACCTTAAAGTCACTTCATCTTCATTGTTTTCATCAAAATTGTCGTAAGCGTATCTGCCAGAGAGTTTTCGCACAGCAGCATCTGTTTGCACTCTTACAAAACCCTCATACTTATCCACGTCAAATGCTGCTTTATAAGTATTACTCACCTTCCATACTAGGATCACAGAGATCAATACAGGGTTTCCAATTTTATCATTCACTTTCAAACGCTCACTGTCAAAATTTCTTGCTCTTAATGAAATCTTCTCCTTCTTATAAAAAGGGTTCCCCCAAAAGAATCCATTTGCCTTAACTGTGCCTCTATATTCTCCAAAAAGTGTGATTACTTTAGAACTGTTTGGGTTTACAATAAAAAAACCAGGCACAAGGAATATCACGATAGGTATTCCAACTAAAAATACAGGATTCTTTGTCATTCCAATTCCAATAATTACAGCTATTAAAAGTATTATGCCAACTACCACCATGACATATCCGCTATTTACTTTGATTTCTTTTTCCATGTTATTT
Source organism: Flavobacteriales bacterium (assembly GCA_965224545.1). GTDB lineage: Bacteria > Bacteroidota > Bacteroidia > Flavobacteriales_D > Sanyastnellaceae > ASP10-05a. Next base: position 357,495 of record CBDCZM010000003.1, read on the forward strand.
TGATATTAAATTGATATCACAATAATACAACACATTTATTCTTTCGCAACTGAATAAATGTTAAATCCGATATCGATTTTTCAATCAGTCATTTTATGGAAATGGGAGTTGTTGAGCATCTTTTATTAAAGACACTAGATGAAAAACTTTAATGCCGTCAATCTCACTAAACTCAAAAGATGTGATCAACTCTGGGAAAATATGTCTCTCAACGAGAAAGAGCGAATTTGTCAAAAATGCAATAACATGATTATTGACTTTAGAAAATCAACTCCGCATGAAATTGTTCTTAGTCATATACAAAGTGATAGGAAAGTATGCGGACTGCACTTTGAAAACCAATTAGTTACAAGCAATCCATCTTTCAGAAAAAGGGCTCATCTTAAATCTTTTCATGCCTTATTGTTCGGACTGCTATCGCTCAACTTGATAAATGCGCAGTCGGAAAAACTCACTCATAAGACTGAGCAAAATGACGATCTTCAAACTATTGAATCCAACAGTGAAATTGTCTCGGATTCTATAAAACCATCCTGTCAAAAAATCATGATTAGTGGTCGAGTAACCGATACATTAGGCATTGAGCTTCCTTTCTGCAACATTTGGATCAATAATGACATGAATAGTATGATTAATTCTGATTTTGAAGGATATTACTCTATCGACATTTCTAATTATCTTGATTCATCTGAATTTGTTTTTATCAGATTTAACTTTATCGGATATATTGAGCATAGCATTCGCATTTCGAGCAGTAATTTAAATAAAGTGAATCGCACCATTATGAATATTGAACTTGAAGAAGGCCATTTCCATACCACAGCATTTTATGTTGAAACTAGACCGCAAAGAATCAAAAGAAAACTAAACCACCCTGCACTAAAAGTGCAGGGGTTTAATCTCTCCAGGACTAAAAGTCCTTCTCTTAATCACTCAAGTATGAAATTACTATCCTCATCATCATCCCTTCTATGATGCTCTAGATAAGCATTTACCATTTCATCTGTAATATTCCCTGAGCTCCAGACTCCATAACCACTGGCCCAAAAATGGCGACCCCAATAGCGCTCTTTCAACTTTGGAAATTCAAACTGTAATTTTCTTGAGCTTCGGCCTTTCAGTAATTTAACTATGGAACTAATATTCTGTTTTGGTGCGTATTCAATATGCATATGGACATGATCCGAACTTATAACCCCTTTGAGAATCTCAATTTCTTCTGCATCACAAACTTGAGTAAGCAATTCCCTACAACGTATCTGAATGTCGCCTCTTAAAACTTTATACCTGTATTTGGTTGACCAAACTATATGACATGTTAATCGACTTACTGTATGCGATCCTTTCCGAAATTTTCTACTCACAAAGCACAATGTATTGATTTTTTCGCTGTACTAAAGTGCTGCAATAAATTGCAGGGTTTTAAACCCTAAATTGAGACCAATAAAAGACCTTTTTAAGAAAAGAAAGTAGTTACAGCTTTTTCAATTTCTGGAATAATTTCTGCATATTGAACGTTTAAGTTTAATTGAAACCTCTACTAGTGAAGTCATTTATCGGTTTTTTCCTGCTTGTGCTTTTCTCTTTATGTTCTAATGAGCCTATAGCTCAAAAGTTCTTGAATCGAATGGATAGTGTCGCTAATTTTCAGGAATTGCAGCGCGAACCTCTCTCTGTTAAATATGCCGAAGCTCAGGCGGTAAAACTAGTCTATGATATTGAAAAAGAAGAAATCTACTACATCTCCAATTCTTTTGAATACCACAATCGATTTTGTCAAGAGGTTTTAAATTATCCTGACCCTCTGGGTATATTTAACAGAGATAACTACGGAACCAACCCCTCTAAGAGGGCATTTCTTCTTGCCAACATCAATTATTTCCCTTCACAAAAAACGTATGCACTGGAACTTTCTCCTTCTGATCAAATGTCCTTAAAAAACATCCACTTTCTTCATCAAAAAGTAGCGGAAAGCAGTTTTTTGGATATTGAACTCCCCTTTTTACTAAACAGTCTCAGGTTAACTGAAGCGGCTGATAAATTCGAAATTCCGACAATCACATCTGAAGAAGTCTATCAGAATCAACAATATCAAGCCGTAAGTAAATTCAGCTGTTCAGGTAAACTAAGAAAAGTCCGAATTTCAGATCTTGATAGTATTGACTTATCCCCAAATGAAATAGTTCTTTTAGATGGCACCCCGCTTCAACTTTCCGCTGTTGCTGGCATCATTACTACTGAACTTCAAACTCCTCTGAGCCACCTTTCCATATTGGGACAAAACAGAAAAGTACCAGTGATGGCATTAAAACAAGCATGGGATGATAAAAAGATTAATTCTATGCTTGGAGAATATGTAGCTCTATCAGTTACAGAAGAGGGATATACCATAGAAATCACGAGACAACCACCAAAAAAAGAGAAGCCAAGAAATCGAAAAAGACTTAAAAAAGACCTTTCAGAAAAGAGACTTATTCGAGCAAAAGATTTTGACCGAAAAACTTCAACTTATTGTGGCTATAAGGCAGAGAATTTTGGTGTGCTGGTGGAACTTTCTGAAACAATGAATTTTTCTGTTCCTGAGGCTGCTTTTGGAATTCCTTTTCATTACTACGATGAGCATAAACGCAGAGCTGGGGTTGAGAAGCTAATCTATAAGCTTAATTATAGTACTAACCCTAAACCTTTGTTAGCTGAAATCAGAGCTAAAATACTAGAGACTTCGGTAGACCCAAAATTGTTAGATGCTATAACTGCTCAAGTAAAAGACATGTCCACTTTTCGGAGGATGCGTTTCAGATCTAGTACGAACGCTGAGGATATGAAAGGTTTTTCTGGAGCGGGTTTGTATGGCTCTAAAACTGGGATTATAGGTAGCACTGAAAAACCTGTAGAACTGGCATTACAAAAAGTTTGGGCTAGCCTCTGGAACAATGCTGCTTACTATGAGCGTGAGTATTTTCATTTTAATCATGAAGACGCAATGATGGGTATTTTAGTGCATCGCTCATTTCCTGACGAGGAAGTGAATGGAGTAGCCATTTCCAAAAACATTTATAGAGAGAATAATTTAGGCTTTGTCATTAACGCACAACTAGGTGAAGCTTCTGTAGTTCAACCAGATCGCGACATCACCTGCGACCAATTCATCTGCTATCCAACAGAAAATTCTGGATTTTATTCACAAAATGAAACAATCGAAATAATAACTACCTCAAGTTTAAATCAAAATAGATTGGTTATGTCAAAGGAGGAAATCTTTAGACTGGCAAATGTCATCGATGAAATCAAACGGTATTTCTATTATCGAGACTTCACCTCTAAAACTTTCAATGAGTTCGGGTTGGATTTTGAGTTTAAGTTGGACAAAAATTCTCGCGAGTTATACATTAAGCAAGTTAGACCATACAATTATTAATCTCATTATTGTTCTTGACTACTTTATGGACTTTAACTACATCTTAACTACATCTTAATATTCGTTCATCGGGTTTTCTGCAAATAATTTTGCCAGAAAAAACAACCCCAATGAAAACACACTTTCACACAATCTCAATTCTATTCTTTGGATTTTTAATCGTATCCTGTGATAAGGATGAAACCGTAATAGAACCTACTGAAACACATGTCGACTGCGATGAGTCAGAAGAACTTCATGAATGTGTAACTTATGATCCCTCCAATTTTAGCGACCATCTCGTTGATAACTGGAGTGTCCCCAATGAAAAGGATTCTTTGTTTAATTTACTTGTAACACCCGATGAACCAGGAGGAGGAATATTTACGGTGACCTTATCTACCAGCCTCCCTACCACGCCATCTTTCTTTATTGATGATGAATTTTCAGTAGGCGGATCCATTACTGGAGGAGCACAAGTTGATGAAAATTCAGAAAGTTTGACAGCTTCATTTACTGCGCATCCTGGAATGGAATATTCCATAAGAATGCACCCCTTCTTTAATGGAAATATTGACGATTTTCCTATAGATTATGATCTTAGTTGGTCTTATCAAGGTCGAATGGATTGCTATGAGCCAAATGACATTATAGAAGATGCCAAATCAATTCCCAAAGGAGAATTAATTGAGGCATACTGCCTTGCGGGATATCAGGATTACTTTGTGGGCTCTCTCGACGATAACACCTATGACTGGTACAAATTTGAGCTTACTGAAGCATCTAAAATGAAAGCAACACTATTAGAAACCCCATCCGATGCTGATATTTCTTTTAGATTCTTTAATGAAGATGAATTGAATATTTTAAGTCAAGAAGTAATTATTTCTGGAAATTCAAATGAACCCGGAGCCTTAATTGAAGCGACAACTAATCTATCGCTTTCTCCAGGGACATATTACCTAGAGGTTCATACATGGCTTCCTCAAAGTTCTAGAGCCTATGTTCATGAAGACGATGAGAGACCAGATCATTTGGATACCCAATACAAACTCAGATTAGACGCTATTGATTAATCTTAAATTTAGGTAGATATTATGGGCTCTGAAATAGAGGTGGAAACATCTATTATTTCAGGGCCTTGCTCTTTCTTTAAATCTTTTATAACATATCTTTTCTTTAATTAACACTTTATCAGCTACAGTTCAAAAAGTCTAAAGTTAGATTTGTTGATGTAAGAACATGAATTCTTGCTTCTCATCAAAAGACCAAAGCAAATGAAACATCTACTCTTAATTTTATGCGCACTTATGATTACTAAAACCCAAGCACAAGAAGAACAAACGGAACTTCCTGGAAATATTAAATTACCTTCAACAGAAGAAGAACTAAATGAGCTTGCCAAGTTAGAAACCGGAAAGTATGACTATTCAGTAGATGATTATTTTAAGAAACCTGAACAATCAAGTTTCCAATTTTCTCCTGACGGAAAGTACTTCTCATATCGTCAAAGAGATGATGAAGGTAAAAGTCATATTTATGTCAAAGACACAGAAACTGACGAGGTAAAACAGGCAGTAGAAGAGAAGGAGGACCTTATAAGAGGATATGGCTGGGCCAATAGCTCGCGTCTTATCTATATGAAAGATAGTGGTGGTGATGAAAACTATCATATTTACGCTTCAAACGTTGATGGATCTAACAGAATAGACCTCACTCCTTTTGATGGTGTAAAGGCAAATATTTCAAATACTCTAAAAGATCAAAAAGACTATATCATTGTCAGTTTGAATAAGAACAATGCTGAAATTTTTGAACCATACAAACTGAATATTGAGACTGGAGAGTTAACTCAGTTGTACAAAAACGAAGATGTAGCAAATCCTATCAGCGGCTTCACCTTTGATAAAGATGGAAACCTCAAAGGGTATTCTCAGCAGCAAAATGGAACAGAATATGTTTATTATTACAGAACAGGAGATGATCAACCATTTAAAAAAATCATCACAACTTCTTGGAAAGACAATTTCTATATTATTGGATTTGATTATCCCTCTAAAAATCCTCATCAAGCATATGTTGTTTCGAATTTAAATAGCAATACAGATGAAATTATTCTGTATGACTTTGAAAAGAATAAGGAAGTTAAAAAGATATTTTCAGATAAAACTTTTGATGTAGGAGGAATGAGTCGTTCTCGTAAAAGAGACTATGAAATTGATTACTTCTACTTTCAAGGTGAAAAAAATGTTGAAATACCCGTTAGTGAGGCATATAAGAAGCTACACTCAAAATTTGAAAACCAATTTAATGGCAAGCAATTCAGCATCACAAATAAGACTGACAATGAGGACAAATACCTACTTTATGTAAACAGCGACAAGCTTTATGGCAAGTACTTTCTTTATGAGGTGGGCACAGATTCCTTTAAAGAAATTATGGACTTAATGCCTCAGCTTAAGGAAGCAGATATGGCCGAAATGAGGTCATTAAAGTTTCAATCACGTGATGGGTTGACCATTTACGCTTACCTCACTATTCCAAAAGGCACTTCCGCTTCTAATCAAGTACCACTTATAGTGAACCCACATGGTGGTCCATACGGTCCTAGAGACTCTTGGGGCTTTAATCCTGAGACGCAATTGTTTGCAAGTAGAGGTTATGCGACTCTTCAAATCAATTATAGAGGTTCTGGTGGATACGGAAAAGAGTTTTACTTGGCTGGAAATAAGCAGATAGGACGTAAAATGTTAAATGACCTCGAAGACGGTGTTGAACATGTAAAGTCCCTTGGATTAATTGATGAGAATAACATTGCGATATATGGTGCAAGCTATGGTGGATTGGCAACATTAGGTAGTTTGGTCAAAACTCCAGATTTATATACCTGTGGAATCGACTATGTTGGTGTTTCTAATCTTTATACTTTCTTTAAATCCTTTCCTCCTTATTGGAAGCCATACTTAGGACAAGTTTACGAACAATGGTATGACGAGAATGATCCCGAAGATCAAAAAATAATGACTACTGTCTCCCCTGCTCTCAACGTTGATAAAATCAAAAAACCTCTTTTTGTTGTTCAAGGAGCCAACGATCCAAGAGTAAATATTGATGAATCAGATCAAGTGGTGGAAAATCTTAGAGCCAGGGGTTATGATGTTCCGTATATGGTGAAATATGACGAGGGTCATGGATTTGGCAAGGAGCACAATAGAATAGAATTGTATGAAGCCATGATGGGCTTTTTTGCAAAGCATTTGAAGGGTTAATTTCCTCCAATTTTTTTCAACTAAATCCTGCTGGAGTCTTGTCTTCAGTAGGATTTTTTATTTACACATTGGAGATAATTGCGGCGCAGTTTTATTCTACAAATTGCATTTCAGATATGAATCTCAACTTTTTAATGCTAACCAAAAATCCTCAGTGAAATTCTGATTATCAAAAATTAAAGAAGGGTTAAAAATCACTTTTTTATAGGAGTACTGTTTTACATTTAAACTCTCTTCAGCTCTTAGTAAGATCGAATTGAGCAGACATAAATTGGCTGATCGGAATACTAAATCCTTAATTTCTTCATCTGGTAATTCCCAATCAACTGGGAAACAACTCTGACAAATAATCTTACCACCATCTAGAATTTCAGAAACCTCATGACATGTAGCACCAATAAACTTAGTGCTATCTGTTCTTGCCACATCTACCGTTTTCATTCCAATTAGACCACCATATGCAGGAAGCAGAGAGTAATGTAAATTAACTAATCGACCGTCAAATTTCTTCAAAACATTATCATCTAGAATTTTATGAATATTTGTAATTACAATATCAACCTCCTCATATTGACTCAGGACATTAAGTAAGTCTTGTCTATTAGTCTTGTCTATTAGTCTTGTCATATTTAACTATATGGCTTGCGATGTTGTTGCGATTTGCATATTTAACAGCTCCACAATCTCTATCAGCAATAACAAATTGGACAGAATAATTATAATTGTTCTTTTTCTGAGCCAAATGGAGAAATTTCAATGTACCTCCATTACCTGATGCTAAAAACCCGATTTTCATTCTAATGGATTATATTATTTAATGACTTTATCACTTTTTTATTTAAAAATGTTCTACAAGTTGGTTGCTATTGACGCGATTCCGTGTATTATCTATGATTCAAACTCTTAAAATTAACTTTAGAAATTTTCTATACCACAAATCCAAATATAATATCTATTAGAATGGGATAAACGGGCTCACTTGTGGTAATAAATATTTGTTCATATTCCTACTAGATTTTACAGGTTTATCCATAATTAATTGGAAGTTTCACAACATTACTTAAAAACGAAGGAAGTATGTAACTACCTACTAGTCATTGTTCATGACTTTACTATATAAAACAGTAATACAGCACTTAATACCAAATGGCCTTAGGTCAAGTCTGTAACAAAATAGAATGACCTCATAACTCTTCAATTAAATTATTAGCTGTTGTAGAATAAAATATCCTCAACATATATATATTCGTGAATAATGTGAATCTATTTAAAACTCAACAGCATAGATAAAGTGAGTTACTAAGCATAAATGGAGACATAAATACCTGTCTTATATTGTATTCAATAACTATCTGAACAATGCTTACACAAAAATCATTTGAAAAAGACCTCACCACTCTAGCTGTGTTGGTATCATTAGATAATAAAAGCTTTGGTTCGGGGATATTCATTGCCAACAACAATGAGATTTTCTTTTCTACTGCCAGACATGTCTTGTTCAATGAAAAACTCAATAAGGAAACCAAGAAAAAATCCTTTACTGTAAAAACTAAAAACATTGAACTTTTCTTTTATTCGAAAAAAAGTAATTTCAACGTTCAAGAACAAATCAGTGTTGATTTAGAGCAGTTGTTCAAAGCAAAACAATTATCGATTAACTCACCACAAGACATATGTGTATTTAAGATCGCAAAGATCAATGAAGGAAAAGTGCATCTGGAAAATGGCGTGGTCAAAAAATCTCAGAATCTAAATTTCAATGTCGCTTCCTCTTCAATGGTAAGACCCTATTCTGACATAGAAATTGGAGATAATCTATATGTAATTGGCTATCCCAAAGCACTAGGTTTAAAAAACAACGATCAATACAACTTTGATAAGCCACTAGTCAGATCTGGTATCATTGGTGGAAAAAATGATGAAAAACAAACCGTCATTATTGACTGTCCTGTTTTTGGAGGAAATAGCGGAGGACCAGTATTCATCATTGAGAAACATCTAGCCATAAAAGAGGGAAAGCTCATATCCACCAATAAAAAATACCTTATTGGAATTGTTTCTCAGTTCATTCCATGGATCAACAAAACCAATAAATCAAATACGCATATAGAAAACTCGGGCTATGGTGTGATTGTTCCTCTTGATGAAATTCTAAAATTGATTCATACTTTTAGCAAAATTGACGGTGTTTCATAATAATTCACACATTCATACCTTTGTACTTACATGAAAAAACTAAGTGACAGAATCACCAAGCCCACCGTTGAAAGTCAACCAAATAATCCGCTCCATGGAATAAAATTAGCGGATATTTTAAATGAGCTTTTCGTAGAATATGGCTGGGAAGGGCTGGCCGAAGAGATCAATATCAATTGTTTTAAGAGTAATCCCACTATGAAATCAAGTCTTAAATTTTTGCGAAAAACCCCATGGGCCAGAGCCAAATTAGAGAAACTATATTTAGATGTTTTTGAAAAGTAGTTTACAGGGCAAAAAAGCAGAATCCATACTTAATTATCTAGCAGATAACGTCTATCAATCTGGGCTTCAAAACACCCTTCAATGCCTAGAAATCGCATACTATATCAAGATTCTAGATGAATCCAGGATGTTTTTCCATTGATTATATTCGAAGCTCTGAACGAACTTGAATGAAATCAACTTTCCTCAAAACACTAGGTCCAGGAATTCTCTTCGCCTCCACAGCCATAGGCGTGAGTCATTTAGTACAAAGTACAAGAGCTGGGGCAGAATTTGGTTTTACTCTTGTATGGGCCATTATATTGGCCAATCTGTTCAAGTATCCATTCTTTGAATACGGTTCTCGTTATGCCAATGTAAAGGAGCAGTCCATTATCGACGGGTATGGAAAAATGGGGAAATGGATGCTTTCGATCTATCTTATCATTACTCTAGGTACTATGTTTTTTGTCAGCGCCGCTGTTTGTGCGGTGACTTCTGGATTCATGCAGAATCTCTTCGGTCTTCAAGAAATCTTTGGGGCAAATAGCACATTATATACCAATCTCTTTTTGATATTATTTGGTTTAGTGATTCTTATAATTGGCAAGTACAGGACACTAGATTCAATTATTAAAGTGATTGGAGCCGTTTTACTGCTAAGCACTCTGTTAGCCTTTATTCTTACTCTTTGGAATGGTCCAACGACGAATGTATCGCTCTTTGGACAATTCGATTGGCAGGGAAAAGATGCACTTTTCTTAATCGCACTTATGGGATGGATGCCTACTGCTGTGGACTTATCAGCTTGGAATAGTCTCTGGACTTTAGAACGAATAGAACAAACGGGCTATAAACCAACATTAAAACAGACTATCAGCGAATTTAACTTTGGCTATCTTGTCTCTGCATTTCTCTCTATCTGCTTTGTGACATTGGGAGCCTTTATTATGTTTGATTCAGATGAAGCATTGTCAAATTCAGGTGCTTCCTTTGCGAATCAAGTTGTATCGATGTTTACTTCAAGTATCGGAAATTGGAGCTACATCATTATAGCCGCTGCAGCATTTAGCATTATGTTGGGTACTTTTATTGCAGTTCTAGACGGCTATTCGCGTGCACTCTCCCGCACCTCGACATTACTACTTAAGAAAGAAAAAGATACAACAAACTCCTACAATTACTCATTGCTACTAACCGCTGCTGGAGCTATTGGTATTGTCTACTATTATCTTGTGGCTACACAAAATGGAAAAGGATTTAAAACGCTTGTAGATGTGGCTACCACATTGTCCTTTTTAGTGGCGCCATTTATAGCAATTGCTAAGGCTCTAGTTTAGATTAGCTATTATTTGTATCTTTCGCTTATGAAAAAAGAGGCAATAATATCGTACTTCTCAGGTTTGTCAGTTAGCGAGCGTCACGTACTGATAGAGGAATTACAACAAGTTGGTCAATTAGGTCTTTCAGTCCCCAAGTGTCAAGAAGTTCGAAGAAAAATTCTGGACAACAAGCAGGGTTGTTGCGCTCACTGTGGTCATGCTAAATATGTAAAATTCGGAAAGGATAAGGGAGCCCACCGTTACAAATGCAAGTCCTGTAACCGTAGTTTTACTGAATACTCAGGCACATGGATGGATGGGCTTCACCGAAAGGATAAAATAGATGCCTATCTAAAGCTTATGCTTGAAGAGAAGAGCCTTGACAAGATCAAAGAGGGGTTGGGGATTAATAAAAAGACTGCTTTTGATTGGCGTCATAAGATACTTTCATCCATAGAACAATCTGAAAAAGGTGGATTTAGCGGAATAACTGAAAGTGATGAAACCTTTTTCTTGCGTTCAGAAAAAGGAAAGGAAAAGCAGGGGGCAAAGCCAAGAAAACGTGGAGGGAAGTCTTCAAAAAAAGGTGTTAATGATGAACATGTCGCAGTTATTGTAACCCAAGATCGTAAAGAACAAGTCGATTTAACTGTAGCCACAGTAGGTCGACTGAAAAAGGTGGATATAGAAAATGCCATTGGAGAAAGGCTCACAGAACAAACAGTTTTATGTACTGATTCTCATGTAAGTTATAAGGGGTTTGCTATTGATAATCATCTGGAACACCACCCATTACGCTCTGATTTGAAACAACGTGTCAAAGATGGGGTTTACCATATCCAACATGTCAACTCGACACATCATAGGTTAAAGAAATGGATTGACAATAAATTCTGGGGCGTATCAACCAAATATCTACAGCAGTACCTCAATTGGTTTAGGATCAAAGAAACCTTGAAAGATAGTAAGCAGTTCCTCAAAGACTTTGCACAAATGTCTGTACAGAATGTGCATGCCTATCAAAGGTTCGCTACTATATCGAGTAGGTATGAAATGATAATTTCAACGCAAACCTAAACTAGAGCCATTGCTAATTACAAACTCGTGACTGATAAGTCATTCCCAAAAGAAAAGCAACCTGCAAAATGGTTAAAGGTACTTAGCGTCTTAGGAATTGTTTTCTTAAGTGGATTTAGTGTTTACGCACTTCTGATATACGTCCAAGTATTTTTTTAACTGCTTTGCAACCGTTTTTAAGCGATTTGCATCAAGTAGTCAGATGGCATCATGATGTGTCTTGAAGTTATGAGCTAACTAAAATTTTAGAAGAAAACCCAGTAAATTAGGATTCTAAACGATTCATTGACAGAAACACAACTCATAGAAGAATGCATTAAGGGCAATTATAGAGCTCAAAAGAAGTTGTATGATCAATTTTCTGGATTGATGATGGGAGTTTCTATGCGATATGCTTCTTGCGTACCTGAAGCTGAGGACATTCTCCAAGACTCTTTTATCAAGGTGTTTAGTAAAATGGATACGTTCAAAGCGACGGGGCCATTGGGAGGGTGGATTAGACGAATTGTAGTGAATACTGCCCTACAGCGCATAAGAGATAATAAAAACTACAAAATGCATGTAGAAATAGATCAGTCTGAATCAATACTGGAAGTTTCGGATGATGCATTGGCTACAATGGGAGCCGCTGAAATAATGAAAAAAATTCAAAAGTTACCTGCTGGATTCAGAACGGTTTTTAATCTATACGCTATAGAGGGATACACTCACCCCGAAATAAGTAAAGAACTTGGAATTTCGGTGGGAACAAGTAAAAGTCAATACAGCAGAGCCAGAGCGATTTTAAGAACATTGATAGAAAACGAAGAGAATATTAGTGAGAAGGCCATATAAACATATCGATTTAGGAGAACTCTTTTCTGAGTTCGAACATACACCTGATGATTCCAACTGGAATACCATTTCAGGTGGACTTAATTCGAAATCAGCGGCAGGTGGACTTTCTAAGATGTTTTCCGACTACAAAGTGACTCCTTCTAAAGATGTATGGACTGCGATCTCTAAAGCTCAACATCCTCAACGAAGAAAACGTTTGGTGGTATTCTGGTGGAGTTCTGGTGTGGCTGCAAGCCTTGTTGGACTGTTATTTATTTCCTCCCTGTTTTCTTCTGAATTGAATAATTCATTTTCAAACTATTCTCCAAGAATTTCCGGCAAACATACTGCTAGCCTAAACAAACCAGGAGATACTTCTGATGCTTTTACTACGACAGGGGATTCGGAATTAGAAAACTCATCAAAAAGCATCCATCAATCTGTCGTTAATGAGATCGCTGCTTCTGAAACAATCACACAAAGGAAGGAACCTACGACAACTACAAATCCACTGGCTCAATCGACTGATAAAAAGACACCAAATTCTGCTGCTAAGAGTGCTTATAATGATTTGCTAGCTACTTTTCATATTGAAAAGAAAGATGTATCTGAAGCTTCTCCTTTTCAAAAATTAGTAAAACTCCTCCCTAGGCTTTACAATGAACACCTAGTAACACCACAGAGTGGTTTGGTAGGAACATCCGCTCTAGCCTGGTATGGTGCTATTCCTGCTGAACCTAAAAAGTCCAGTGCCCAGTCCACAATTCTAGCATCTTCTTTATTTACTAATTCCTCTAGTTTGGCCTACCACGATGCTCCGATAACAGGAAATTCCCCTAATTCTTTTACTGATATCACCAGTACTCCTCTTACTGAAGAAGCGACAAATGGTATTTTACCAAGTAGTAAAAGCTTAAGTGCGAGAGAAGATTTTAAAACTCCTATATATCTTAGCCTTCAATTGGAAAAACAATTGAAAATCGGTTACAAGAATCGATTACATGTAGGTGTTGGAGTTGGAGCTTTGTTTGTTAGAAGTTCTCAAAAATACAACTCATCTTTGGCTTATGGGTTAACGACGATTGAAACAAAAACCTCTATCTCAAGAAACTACATTGCCGTCCCTCTTTATATGAAGTATGACTTTATTAGTAAATCTAAATGGACAATGTATACCAGCTTGGGTGGATCATCTGAGTTTAGCTTAAATGGAAAAGTAACTACTGATGACTTTAAGAATGGAGAACTAGAAAATTCCTTCACTTCCAATCTGAATCTCGGGGTTGGACAATTCAATATAAATACTGGAGTTGGTGTAAATGTTAGAATAGGTAAACACTTAAGTGCTTTCTCTGAAGTATCTCTAGCTCGCTATTTTTATCAATCTCATTATACTTTTTGGTCTAATCGTGAATTATGGCCCAATCTGAAAACTGGAATTAGTTTAAGGATCTAGAGCCTTTCATCTCACACGTATCTCTCTAATCATAATTGTAGAATTTTCTTCTTCAAAAGACATTTTTAATTTTCAATTATCTCACAATCAATTAAATAAGTTCAATTGTTCTTGCAACCATTGCTTAAATAATCGCATCAACCTTGTACAAACGAAAATTAAATAATGAAACAGAATATTTCTTTCGCACTTGCTTTATTGCTTATTTGCTTTGCTAGTTACTCTTGTAAGGACAAGATTACTGGGTCATACATGGCCAACACCCCAATCTACCAAGATTTTGATAGTTTTAGGAGTAAAATCTTTTCTCTCGAAAGCCCAAAAAATCTGAGACAACCGGGGAAAATTTGGATCAAAGACCAATATCTGTTTATTAACGAAGTTCTCAAAGGAATTCACATCTTTGATAATACAAATCCTTCGAACCCAATTAACCTAGGATTTCTAGATATTTATGCAAATACAGATTTAGCTGTGAAAGGTCATTTATTGTATGCTGATAATTACAATGATCTATTGACCTTTGATATCTCTAATCCACTTCAACCTGAGCTCGTTTGCAGATCAAATAATGTATTCAATTTTGAATCAGCGCACAACTTCAAAGGGTTTGATCCAGAATATCCATCAGTTGGTGTCCTTTTCGAAAAGGGTGTAATTACTGGTTGGAAACAAGAAAAAGTTACAGAGGAGATTGGAGGTGTTCATCGATTTGAGAACAATGATCTCATTACTTTTGATGCTCAAAACACAATTGGTGAAACGGCGAATGTTAACGGAATAAGTTCAATAAATCTGGGAGGTTCAATGGCTAGATTTACTATTAGTGGGGAGCATTTACATGTCATCCAAAGCAGATCTTTAACCACATACGCTATTTCAAATGATTGTCCTGTGGAGACAAGTCAGTTAGGTGTTTGGAGAGTTGGAGAAACGCTTTTCACTGCTAAAAACCATCTATTTATAGGTACTACAACAGGCATGCTGATTTATGATTTGATAGATCCAGCGAACCCTTCATTTCTAAGCGATTATCCACACGTCGGTTCGTGCGACCCTGTGATTGTTAAAGACGACAGAGCCTACGTTACCTTAAGAACTGGTAACAGATGCAGCGGAGATATTGATGAATTAGTTATTGTAGATGTCTCGGACCTCTCTCAGCCTCACGAAATTGCTACTTATCAGATGACTAACCCACATGGACTAGGAATGGATGGAACTACTTTATTCTTATGCGATGGTGAGGCTGGTCTGAAAGTATTCAATGCTAGCAATGATTTATCTCTAGAAAATAATTTGCTAAGTCATTTTCAAAACATCCGTACGTATGACGTGATTCCATTTAATGATAATCTGATCATGTCTGCTAAAGAGGGAATCTATCAATACGATTATTCCGACCTCAACAATATTACCGAAGTCAGCTTGATTCCTGTTAATTAAAAAACACAATATGAAATATATTTGTTCAATTCTACTATCCATCATCTGTGTATATGGCAATGCACAGGAAGCGGAAGACGTTGTAGCCTTAAAAAATGGAACTATTTATAAGGGAACCATTTCAGAATACGTCCCTCAAGGAAAATTAACTATGATTCTGGTAGATGGGAGAACCATTGAAATAGATTCAGATGAAATAAAAACTCTAGATGAAGAGAAAAACAGAGGATTCCTTGAAAAGGATAGCGGATTCTTTCATTCTAGTTCAATCGGATTTTTACTTGGCAACGGAACGTATGAAAATGAAGTCAATTTCCAATACAATATGGTCAATGGCTATAAATGGAAATCCATATACTTTGGAGTAGGAACTGGTATAGAAACTACCCGTGGACAAATCTTGAATCCTGTTTATTGCGACATTATGTATCAGTTCTCTAAGGGAAAAACGAGTCCATTTATAGCTGGTCAAATTGGTAAGACAATCAATTTCGGATATAAAGATGACCTTCAGAATTTTTATGCTGATAATTTTAAAAATGGGAATATGGTTGGTTTCAATTTCGGTTTAAGAAATAACTTCAACTCTGACCTCGCACTTATTCTTTCAGCAGGATATCGGTATTATGACCTTAAAGGAAAGCACTCCAACAGATGGTGGAATGGATTTGAATGGAATGAGTTCCCAATAGACACTAACACAATTCTTCATCGGTTTAATTTGAAAATTGGACTATTATTCAACTAGAATATCATTGAATTGATCTAAAGTTTAAATTAAACCGATACTAATTGTCGCTAAGAGAAGCACAAAACACTTTGTGTTATATTCAAGTCTCCTGCATAAGAGAATTTTAACTTTATACTCTCTTGTAAGGACTCCTGAATCGGTATCCTATCTTATTAATGGATATCAAAAGATGGCGTATGTCCTGAAGAATCCACGATATAAACAGTCACAAAACACCAATTTTTCATTTTTAAATTTTGAAATTCAATGCGTTGAATCACTTTGTGGAACGCCCATCTATTCGATGTATTATTTAGTCAAAAAAAAGAGCCCAAAATCATATATTAATTAGATTTGTGCTGCTAATTAAGAGTAGTTCAGCACATAACAGTTGTGGTTTATTTAAGCGCTGCAACAGTATTGCGAAGTATCACAGATTAAATGACTTGAAAATGAAGATACTTATTACTGGTGGTGCGGGCTTCATTGGATCTCATGTTGTCCGTTTTTTTGTGAACAAATATCCAGATTATCAATCTATTTAACTTTGATAAACTAACCTATGCAGGGAACTTGGAAAACATTAAGGATATTGAGAACCAACCCAATTACACCTTTATAAAAGGAGATGTAACAGACATAAATTTGATCCGTGACATTTTTAAAACATATCAATTCGATGCTGTTATTCATTTAGCGGCGGAATCACATGTCGATAGATCCATTTCTGACCCCTTAACATTTATAAAAACAAATATTATAGGGACAGCTACATTATTACAAGTAGCCAAAGAAAGCTGAAAAGAAGATTATCAATTCATTCAGCCAAAATCGATCGAACTTTGCGAGAAGGATTGCCAACATGCAAGTAACCTTTTTCTTCAATAGATGCTATAACAACTGTTCCCCCTCCTAGCTGAGTATTTGAAGCTACACTAATATTATCAATTATGATACAATTAACACCTAATATTGTACATTCTTCTATTCTGATAAACCCCGCCAAAGATACTCTTGGTGATAAAAAACAGTGAGCTCCTATTTCTGTGTCATGCGCGATACACCCCCCAGCATTTATAAGTACATTATCTCCAATCGTTACACCATTATCAATTATCACACCCATATAGATAATTATACCATCTCCTAATGTTACCTTTTTTCCAATAATGGCCGAAGGATGAATAATATTTGCAAAGGGAATTACATTTGTGAATTTTTCGAATAACAATTTTCTTTGAAGCATATGCTTGTATCCAATTGCTATGAACAAGCATTCAAAAGAATTGGCTTCAAACAACTTACTAATATCTTCAGTTTTCCCTATAATATCAGGTTTTTTCGGATTTGCAAAGTCATCAAAAAAACCTACAAATTCATATCCGACTTCAATTGCCGCATCTTTGACTTGTCGCCCTAAATCTCCTGACCCTATAATAGCTAGCTTACTATTAATCAATGACATTTGTTTTTCTCTTAATAGAATATAAAGGTCTACGTTTCGATTCTTTATATATGTTACCAATGTACCTAGCAATAATGCCCATAAAAAACAATTGGACTCCAGATACTAATACAATCAGGCTAAACAATGATGGCCACCCTGCCTGAAAATCAAGCAGAAATAACTTTAAAAAAACAACTAAAATAATGGATAGAAAACCAAGCAATGAAAGCACTAGACCTATTCTAAGAGTTATCTTAAGAGGTATTTCAGAAAAATCAAAAATGGCGTTAATAGCCAACTCCATCTTACGTTTGAAATTGAATTTACTTTTACCAGCAAATCGCTCTCTTTGCCCAATCTGAATTGTACTATAATTCATCCTTATTTTCAAAAAAATCCCCTCTATAAACCTATTTTGCTCAGAATACTTCATAAATTCATCAGCAAAGGTTCTATTAAAAATACGCATTACAGCCAAACCTTTTGGAATCTTTAATCCTGTAAAAGTTTCCAGCGTAGCCCAAAATAATTTAGAATATATTCGATTAATTAGGGTATCCTTTTTTTCCTCTCTTACTCCAAATATCAAGTCATAATTTCCTTGTTCCATGGATTGAATGAAGTTAGGAATTTCTTCTGGAGGATCTTGAAGATCTGGATCCATATAAATCAAATAATCTCCTTTAGCATGATCAATTCCTGCTGTTACAGCACTTTGTTTTCCATGATTGTAAGAAAGCTCTAAAAGCCTCAATGATTTATTAGTTTCTATGTTTGATTTGATCAACTCACAAGTTCTATCTGTGCTGCCGTCATCAATAAAAACAATTTCGTATTCATATTGATTAATTTGCATTACTGCATCAACCTCGTTGATATACTGCTGTACACATTCTTCTTCAAAGTATACTGGTACAATTAGCGATATCAATTTAGAGCGATTCATTAAACGTATTTTTCAAGTTCACTGAAGGATATGATTCTTTCTCCTGTATAGTTTGGGTACACATTATCTCTATCAATAAGGATTGCCTTAATCCCTAATTCCTCTGCAGGTAATATATCAAGTTTAATTGAATCGCCAACAAAAAACATTTGACTATAAGCACAACCAGAAACTTTCTTAGCATATTCGAAAATTCTGATATCCGGCTTACAAAAACCAAGAGAACCAGACCCTATGATATATTTGAAATTCAAATCAAATTGTTCTTTTAATTTTTTCTCTAAAGATTTATCCCAATTAGAAATTATACTAATTTCTTTCTTACACTCTTTAAGACATTCTACATCATTAAATGGTTCCCAAGGCAAATATGAGCATTTGTTAAATATCGAGTCTAACAATTCTTTCTTAGGCTTTATTCCAAGTGATAAAAGTAATTCCGAATTAAAATATTCATAAAACTCCTTAGATGTTTTATCCGGAAATTTTATGATTTCAGAGCAAATCTTATGCTTAACCTTAACTTCTTCAAGTTCTACTTCTATTCCATGTTCCTCCAAACTTAGAGAAAAAGCATCCCAAAGCTTTGGTTTATGCAGAAGCGTATTGGCTACATCTAAGAATAACATTTAGATAATGAATTAATAAATAATTTTTTCTGTCTGGCTATTAATGGATTCAAAAGAATTAGTGTTAGGATAAATTACATCTAACAAAATTCGTGTGGCAATGCCATAAGTTATTATCGGCTGGGTAAGTTCTTTACCTAGCAAATACTCTTCTATAGTCCAGTGTACGTCTTTAAACCCAAAATTCTGTCTTATTGAATTTGTTCCACTAATTCTTCCGTTAATTTCAAACGGAATACACTCTTTATCAGCAGTAACAATATATTGAATATTACACGAACCTGTTACTTCCATTGAGGAGATTATTTTTTCAATAATTGGCACAATCAAATGATTGACTTCATCAGTAACTTTTGTAAAAACAGTGGTTCCATTTTGTAAGTCCCGTTCAAAAGTTATTGTAGAATGAAGTTCACCTTTCTTATTTATGTAAAAAGCCGTTGTGTATTCTATTCCTTCTGCTAACTCTTGTATCATATAGTCTGCATCAGAAAAATCACTGCAATTTTCAGGGTCAATAAACAATCCTCTACTACCTCTCCCTGATTTTGGTTTTGCTATTACTTTGCTAAACTGACCGTAATATTCGCTAGGTAAACAACTTTTTGCAAAGGCTATCTCACATTCAGAAAAGTGAAGAAATGTTTTGTATTTGTCTACAAAAATTTCGGAAGAGACAAAAGAAGAACAAGCAATAGTAGCACTAATTTCATTTCGAAATTTAGATAAATAGAGAGTCTCAAAATCAGTTGATGGGATAACTAGATCTACACTTTCTTTTTCACAGACACCGATGAAAACCTCGAGAAATTTAGGGTCATAGGCAAAAGGTGTTTGATATACTTTATCACAAAGGTAATTTCCAACGGTTTTTAAATCTACGTTCGTTCCTATAATATTAAAGTCTAGATCATAAGACCGTATATTTCGTAAAATCCCTTGTCCTACATTCCCTCCAATTCCTGTTACTAAGATCGTATGTCCCATTTTTTACACCATTTTCCCAATAGAATCTTCAATACAAAGAAATGAATTAATATTCATACTACTCCTTGAAAATTCATTTTTGTAAACCGTACCAACTTCGTCTGGATACTCAATTTCTTCTATAGGACAATTCTGGAATATTTGAGATACAAT
The DNA here is from genome assembly GCA_965224545.1 of Flavobacteriales bacterium. Taxonomy (GTDB): domain Bacteria; phylum Bacteroidota; class Bacteroidia; order Flavobacteriales_D; family Sanyastnellaceae; genus ASP10-05a. The sequence goes on from CBDCZM010000003.1 coordinate 377,630, forward strand.
CTCAATAATTTCTTTGTTCTGCAAATTCTGATTAGAAACTGCCAGATAGGTACCTGGCTCGACATCTATAGCCGAGAGAAAATAATTCGCTGCGTCTTCAATGTCAAGATAGTTTTGATACCTCAGCCCTTTGCCATATAATTTGAGTTTTTTTTCTGTTATAGCCTGTTTTATTATTTGAGGTATAAAAGTGGGGGCATCACTTTTAAATCCTATCAAGGATGGTAAGCGTAGTATGACATGATCTGAGCATGCACTTCTAACTATCAGTTCGCCTGAATACTTGCTCATAGCATAAACAGAAGATGGTAGAATTTCTGAGTTTTCATCAATCAATTCTGCCTGTTTATAGACAGAAACCGAAGAAGCATAAATAATCCGACTAGAATTAAATTTTTGACACAAATCGAATAATAAATTAAAATTGGTATTAATCAATTCTGAGCTAATCTCGTTCATATTATGGTATGGTATTTTAGAAGCGATATAATACACCAAATCGTAATTTTTGTTTTCCGTCAGTAAATCATTTATAGAAATATATTTAATCTGAATGTTTAAATTATTTTTGCGCTGATTATATACACCCGTCACATTCATCTTTCTAGACAATAATTGAGAAATAATTTGTTGAGAAAGAAGACTATTACATCCGACTATTAGAACTTTCATAAATGATCACATTTAATAAACCATACTTAACGGGCAAAGAAACAGAATATATTATAGACGCGGTAAATTCCTTAAAAATTTCTGGCAATGGAAATTTCACGGAAAAATGTCAACTATTTTTCGAAGAGCGTTATGGATTTGGAAAGTGCTTATTAACATCATCTTGCACAGACGCTCTTGAAATGTGCGCCATTCTCTTGAACATAAAGCCAGGAGATGAAGTAATAATGCCTTCATATACCTTTGTTTCCACTTCGAATGCATTTGTCCTTCGCGGTGCAAAAATTGTATTTGCTGATAGTTACACTGACAATCCAAATATGGATCCTTCTGGTATTGAAGAGTTAATTACAGAAAAAACAAAAGCTATAGTAGTTGTACACTATGCGGGTGTAGCATGTGACATGGACATAATCTTAGATATTACCAATCGCAACAATCTATTTCTAATTGAAGATGCCGCACAAGCAATTGATAGTTATTACAAGGAAAAACCACTAGGAAGTATTGGTCATTTAGCCACTTTTTCATTCCATGAAACCAAGAACATTGTAAGTGGAGAAGGGGGAATGTTGGTGATCAATGATGAACAATTTATGGAACGTGCTGAAATAATTTGGGAAAAAGGAACTAATCGTTCTGCCTTTTTTAGAGGAGAAGTAGATAAATATGGGTGGGTCGACGTTGGCTCCTCTTTTTTACCTTCTGAAATTATAGCAGCCTTCCTATGGGCACAATTAGAAAACCTAGACGATATACAAAAGAAAAGAAAAGAACACTGGCAGATGTACTATGAAGGATTAAAAGATTTGGAGAAAGTAGATACTTTCTTATTACCTAATATTCCTGAATATGCTACTAATAATGCACATATGTTTTATCTGGTATTACCTGACATGGAAAAAAGGAGTGCACTTATTCAAAAGTTAAGAGATAATAAAGTACATGCTGTATTCCATTATTTGTCCTTGCACAAGAGTCCCTACTACGCTTCCAAACACGATGGTAGGGAATTACCAAACTGCGATAAGTTCTCTAATTGTTTGGTGAGACTGCCCTTGTATTATGAGTTAAACAGTGAGATGATTGGGTTTATTAATGACAAACTACTATGAATAAGAATAGAATATTTTTTGTACTGTCTTTTTGCATTTTACTATTACACGTTTTAACTCTCAACATTTCTCCTGTACCATGGTTTGATGAAGTTTTTTTTCTTTCGATATCGGAAAGTTTCAAGGAAGAAGGTGTTTTTAGATTAGCCATGGCACCATATTATGACAAAGAAATATTGACTTACGGTCCTATATATTTTGTCCTTACAGCACTTTCAACAGAGGTATTTGGCTTGGGAGTATTTCAATTTAGAATCGTCAATTTTCTGTTTAGCCTATTAGCTGTTTTTGCGTTCAAAAAAATACTATCAACTAATTTTAACCTTAGTAAAACCAGTGCTTTTGGTCTATCTCTTGCTCTTTTTCTGGAGCCAATATTTCACGCTAATTCGCATGGGGGAAGAATGGACATGGTGGCGTTATTCTTTGTATTGATGAGCATTCATCACTATTTAAAAAGCCACTATAATAAAGAAATACGATATTCGATTTTGCTTTCTGGGGTCTTTGCCTCCCTTGCTTTACTTACCACGCCTCGCTTGGCTGTTTTTATCTTTGCAATACCATTAATGTTATTGATCGAATTAATTAGGTCCAAACTCAATATTCGAATATTGAAGAAAGCTCTGTTATGGGGAATTATCATACTTTTTGTCTATTCTATTTGGGTATTTGTAGCATTTGGAGGCATCAACGAGATGCTCGATTATTATAGCAATTTGACACAATTTGTAGGAGGTAAATGGCTTCTACCAACTGAGTTTTTGCCAACTATGGGTCTATCCTTTCTCTCTCTAGTTTTAATTTTGATTTTCTCACGTAAAAATCTAAAGATATTTTTTCTTGATGCCAAGCTGTTTATTCCAGTTGCTTCCATTATTACATTCCATACATTGGTTAGTGTAACTTCTAAACAATATTTCTGCTTAGTACTCCCCTTTTACCTACTCATTATTGCCTCATTTGCAGAGAAACAGATTCATTTCACTGCGTTTAAAAAGAAATTTCAATCAGGTGATTTACTCATAAAGACATTGTTATGCTACTATGGATTTATATTTATCATCAAAATGTCTGTGATTTTTATTGCTTATGATCAGAGATCATCTGGTGAAATTGATGAATTTTTCGAGAAAAATATTGAACAGGGAAAAACCGTAGTGGCGAACTATCAATATGCGTATTCAATTTTGAAGAACAATAATAAATATATCACACCTAATTACTCCTTAGAAATTTCACAAGACAGTATAAAAAACTATTTGATTGAGAATATTGAAATGGACTATCTAATGGTGGCCACTTCAAGTGCTCACAATCCCCTAATCAAGGAGTATATCGAAGAAGTGGGAATGGAAAAAATAGGTGAATTCAAGACAATAGAGAATCAACTGATTAAAAGAATTGAAACTGTACTGCCTATTCAATTCAATATCAATTATGATGGATCATTATATAAGAAATTATAGTCGCGTATCAACAAATTTTGGCTGACCTCCTAAAAAATTGAACAGTCGATTATTTGAAATTTGATTCCTAGTTGATTAAACCAGCTAGTACATTACTTAAAGACTTATCATGAACTTGTTCAAAGTCGAACTAAAAAACTGCGCATAACCTCTTGGTCTCGCTGAACTTCAGCCCATTTTTTCTCCATAGCTATAACTATGGAGAAAAAAATAAGGTTTCGCCAGCAAAACCAATAGTTCACGCTCGAAAATTTCATTTCAACTTTGAACAAGTTCCATTCTTAGAGTTTTACGGATTGCATGTTCGGAACATTTGTTTACCTAGACTCTAAAAAAGTAGTGTATGGTCTGGATATGTTAGATGACTCCCAAGACGAAAGCCTCGTTTATCAGTTTAGGGTTCCTTTTAATAAAGACATCAAAACGGATTATTAGCTTACTACATTTTTATTTGTCATCAATAGATGGAATCAAAATCTTCTTTGACTGTACTCCCTCTTCTAATGAGATGAATGTTTCTGTTCTGGCTATTCCCTTTATAGTTTGAAGCTTAGAACTAAGTATTTTCATTAGATGCTTGTTGTCCATCGCTAAGATCTTGGCAAAGATACTGTAATTGCCTGTCGTGAAATGTGCTTCAATTATCTCGGGTATTTCCTTTAGTTTCTGCAACACGAGAGAATAATCCTTCGCCTTTTCTAGAAATATACCGATGTATGCGATTGTTTTATATCCCAACAGCTCATGGTCCAAGATTGCCGTATATCCCTGGATCACGCCTAACTTCTCTAGTTTTTGAATTCGTTGCTGCGTGGCTACATTCGAAATTTTCAGTTCACTGGAAATGCTAGTTGTACTTGTTCTTGAATTACGTTGCAACGCATTTAAAATCTTAACATCAATACTATCCATTCTTAATTTTATTAATCAAACACTAATTTATGATTTATTTTATTTACTTTTGTAGCTATAACGAATAAAATTATTAAGTATTATGTGTGGAATAGTCGCAGCTTTTGAATTAAAGCAAAAATCAGAGGAGTTAAGAGGTCCTGTTCTGGAAATGTCAAAACTCCTTAGACACAGAGGGCCAGACTGGTCAGGAATCTTTGTCTCAGATAATGCCATTCTAGCGCATGAACGTTTGGCTATTGTTGATCCAGCTTCTGGAGGACAACCATTATACAGTGAAGACAAATCACTTATTCTTGCAGCTAACGGAGAGATATATAATCACAGAGAATTAAGAAAGAAACTCACTTTAGACTACTCATTTCAGACCAAATCAGATTGCGAAGTGATTTTGGCTCTTTACACAAAATTTGGTACAGCGTTTTTAGATCAGCTAAATGGAATCTTTGCATTTGCTCTTTACGATGTAAAATCTGACACTTACTTAATTGCAAGAGACCATATGGGAATCATTCCTTTATATCAGGGTTGGGATGAGCATGGAAATTATTTCGTAGCTAGCGAATTGAAAGCACTAGAAGGGCGCTGCCACAAAATAACTCCCTTCCCTCCTGGGCATTATAAGGTAAGTTCCAATACAACCTTGGTCCAATGGCATTCCAGAGAATGGGATGATTATGAAAATGTAAAGGACAATGAAACAGATAAAGCTCAACTAAGGAAAGGTTTAGAAGATGCTGTGAAACGACAACTAATGTCTGATGTTCCATATGGAGTGCTATTATCGGGAGGATTGGATTCTTCTTTAACGGCCGCCATTGCTAAAAATTACGCTGCCAAGCGTGTGGAGTCAGATGATTCAGTTGATGCATGGTATCCGCAATTACATTCCTTCGCCATCGGCTTAGTTGGATCTCCGGATTTGGCTGCTTCTAGAAAAGTAGCTGATCAAATAGGCACAGTGCATCATGAAGTCACATTTACTGTTCAAGAAGGTCTTGATGCTTTGAAAGATGTCATATATCATCTAGAGACATATGACATTACCACAATTCGTGCTTCTACTCCGATGTACCTTCTGGCAAGAGTAATAAAGTCAATGGGAATAAAAATGGTGCTCTCCGGTGAAGGAGCCGATGAGTTGTTCGGTGGATACTTATACTTCCATAAAGCTCCGGATGCTAAGGCGTTTCATGAAGAGACTGTTCGGAAACTTTCAAAACTTCACCTATATGACTGCCTAAGGGCCAATAAATCACTTTCAGCTTGGGGAGTCGAAGGACGGGTTCCATTTCTAGATAAGGAGTTTATAGATATAGCGATGCGTTTAAATCCAAAAGATAAAATGTGCGGAAACGGTAAGATTGAAAAACATATTTTAAGAGAAACATTCGAAGATTATCTCCCAGCAGAAGTCGCTTGGAGACAAAAAGAACAATTTTCAGATGGAGTTGGCTACGATTGGATTGATTCATTGAAAGAGCTTGTAGAAAGCGAAATTTCCAATGATCAAATGGGAAATGCCAAGTTCAAATTCCCTTATCAAACTCCTGCAACGAAAGAGGAATATTTCTACCGAAGCATTTTCACGGAACACTTTCCTAGTGCCACTGCAGCAGAAACAGTTCCTTCTGTTCCTTCAATCGCTTGCAGTTCGCCTGTTGCCCTAGAATGGGATGAATCGTTTAAAAACCAAAATGAACCTAGTGGAAGGGCTATTGCTGTACATGATTCAAGCTATTAAATCTAAAATTGCGCTTTTGAGAAAATAAAGTATGCAACCAACGTTGTAATCCATGAGTGTGATTTGGTAGAATCAAAATTACATCCATGAAAAATTTAAGCTTGATGCTTTTTGTCGGTTGCCTTGCTCTTTGTCTAACTTCTTGCGAAGGATATAGATTGGTCGAAGGGAATGTATACGAAAATGGCACAGTAGAATCTCTAGATAGTGTTTTATGTAACCGACATTCCCCACCCTGTTTTGAAAATCGAAATTTCCAACCCGTTTCGCTCAAAATTTAACAAATCAATCTCATCTTGTTAAGCAATTGGTGTTCGAAAGGTGAAAATGAAGTACTCCGTTAGGTCAAAAGAGTGCCAAAAAAGTTAAATTCTCATTTTTTGAAAGGGGGTGGGGAATGTCGGATGTAATGTAATAACCTCTAGCTATGGAATGTACTCTGATAGCACCGGATACTTCATTGTACAAAATGGAATGGGGAGCTGTATGCCTGACTGTGAAGACATTACTATTGAGCTTTCAAAATCAGGATACAAGACCAAAACATTCACTCACCCTAGTGGATGCTCTTTCTATTTGGAGAAAGAATAAGTCAATAAAATATCTATTTATGGACTTTGTTTTCAATGTACTTTTGACATCTACAATTAAATTTGAATGTTCGAAGAGCTCAATATCAGCAAATACCTACTTAGTGCTATAGAAGATTTGGGGTTTGAAAAACCTACCCCAATCCAAAAGGAAGCATTTCCACTCATCAAATCTGGTAAAGATATTATTGGGATTTCCCAAACAGGAACAGGGAAAACCATGGCTTACATGCTTCCCATCCTGAACGATTTAAAATTCTCAAAACAGGTAAATCCTCGAGTACTTGTGCTTGTTCCTACAAGAGAACTTGTACTTCAAGTGGTAGAAAACATTGAAGAGTTTGCTAAATACCAGACGATCCGTATCGTTGGAGTATATGGAGGGACAAATATCAATACCCAGGCACAATCGGTAATGCAAGGGTGTGACATAATCGTCGGAACTCCTGGGAGGTTGTATGACTTAGCGCTGAATCAGTCATTGTCACTAAAAGCTATAAAAAAACTAGTGATCGATGAGGTGGATGTAATGTTGGATCTAGGGTTTAGGTTTCAACTTACAAATATTTTTGAATTGCTTCCTGAGCGTCGACAAAACATTATGTTCTCTGCTACCATGACTGAAGAAGTCGAACTGTTGATACATGATTTCTTTCAAGCCACTGAGAAAATATCCGTTGCCGTGAGCGGCACCCCACTGAAGAACATTCATCAAGTTTGTTACAATGTTTGGAATTTCTATACTAAAGTTAATCTTTTGGCATTTCTGCTTAAAGACAAAGAAACTTTTACCAAGACGCTTGTTTTTATCGATAGTAAAACAAAGGCTGACAGACTCTATTCAACACTGGATGAAGAGCATTTTATAAAGGCTGGAGTGGTACATTCTAATAAATCTCAAAATTATCGAATCAGGTCTATCGAAGATTTTGATGCCGGGAGAAGCCGAATCTTAATTGCTACGGATGTCATGGCTAGAGGGTTGGATATCGATCAAATATCACATGTTATCTGTTTTGACACTCCCTTATTTCCTGAAAATTACATGCATCGAATAGGAAGAACAGGTAGGGCTGAAAAAGCGGGTAAATCCATTCTTTTCTATACTGAAATGGAGGAAAGGTATAAAAATGCCATTGAGGCTTTAATGGGAACTCAAATTGAAGCACTTCCCTTTCCATCAGAAGAAGTTGAAATCAATCATACCCTTACTCCTGAAGAAAGACCAAAGGTCAAGGAGCTAAACACTCGGGTAAAGAAGAAAAAAGCATCTGTCGGAGATACTTTTCATGAAAAAAGCATTAAAAATCAAAAAGAAAATCAAGGAGGTTCATACAGAAGAAAACTAGCGGAGAAATACAAGAAACCAAAAACAAGGGGCGATAAAGGACAAAACAAAAAGAAAGGACGCTAAGTCATTGGCGCTGCTTTGTGCAGATGTCGTACTGACAATTTGATCTGCCCTGCCTTAGTCGTAAGGCTGATTTAAATGAAAAAGCCGAATTTTTCAATTCAGCTTTTTTAATACTAATTGAGAATACTCAACCTTGATTTGGCTCAGGAATAATTGCTGCCGCTCTCTCTTTTCGTAATTTATTAATCACCGTTTTTTTCTTCCCTCTAAATAGCATGTATAGGTTAAAAAACACCATGCACCCTAAAAACACAGCCAGCATTCCCACCTTATAACTTAGCGTTTCAAACAGATCTTGAAAATTGAACTTAGCTACATTTACATATCTAATTCTCATATAGAAAAGTGCGAAACCAAGACTTAGTAGATAGAATCCAGTCTCAAAAAGTGTATTTGTACTTCCTGCTATCTCCTTTCTCCCGTTAAAAATATCCAGCATAAAAATCTTAGAGTTTTTAAAGAATACTCTCGCTACAAAGAATGTTAGTAAAATGGCTATTGGTAAATAAATCATGTACGTGGTGACGACTAAATCTTTCATTTTATTTGATTTTAATGATTAAACAATTGGATGATTTTTTCTTTTCTAGTACTTAATAAATGGAGAGATGAGATGTTATTTATGTGCATTATTCCTAGCAGTAACAGAATAACTCCAGTTCTATAGCTAAGCTCGGAGAAGGCTTCTAACAGTGTTTCCACTTGTCCGAAAGAGTTAATCGTAATAGCGACATATCCCATATTAATTAGATAGTAACCGATTAAAAGGAAATTATTGACTGTCCGTGCAAACTCATGATTCTGAAATAAATCCTGAATTAGAAATAAACCATTCTTGTGAAGATTCTTGCCCACATAGATAGTAATAAGGAAACATGTTAGAAGGTAAATACTATATACAATGATTTGAATCATCTTTTTAAATTTTCAATATTTTATGAAACTTTGATTTCAAAAAAATGGAACTCAATTTGACTTCCTTTCATGATTCAAAAATAGTAATAATCTTTTAAACTTTCAGAAAATACTGAAAATAAAATATATTGCTTCGCCACAAGTAGCTTCGTCCATGAAATTCAGAATGAAAAAAATCCATTATATCGCTTTGTGGTATGGTATTATGAGCTTGTTTAAGGTAGAAATAAAGTTTCGAGCAGATCTGCTTGTTTTACTGACAAGCTCCGTTTTTCTGCTACGAAGCTGAAATTAGCCAAAGTTCACTAAGGTCAAGGGATTACACCTAGTTCTTATTTCGACTTTAAATATGTTCTATAAACAAGAATGTTACTTGAGTTCAGCTAGTAACGTTTGAATGCCCTGAACCTTATCATCAATATTCACAAGCACATTACTTCCTATTGGTAGAAATATATCCACCCTAGAACCGAATTTGATAAATCCGAATTGCTCACCTTGCTGTACCTTATCTCCTTCATCAGTGTAATGGCAGATTCTTCTAGCCACAGCACCTGCAATTTGTCTTACTAGCACCTCTCTCCCCTGATCATCTTGAATAACCAATGTAGTGCGCTCATTATCTGTAGAAGATTTAGGATGCCACGCCACCAAAAACTTCCCTGCGTGATACTTGAAATACTTAACTATTCCAGAAATTGGGTTCCAGTTCACATGCACATTTAACGGGGACATAAAAATCGAAATCTGTACTCTTCTGTCTTTAAAGTACTCTGTTTCTTCTGTCTCCTCTATTACAACTACCTTCCCATCAGCTGGACAAATCACCTGATTCGTTTTTGCTGAAATGTTCCTATTTGGAACCCTAAAAAACTGAATAACCAGTCCTAACATTATTATTCCTGCTATCCCTAAAATTATCGTTAGCCACTGAGGACCATTTAGAAAATAACTTAACAGCGCGGGGAAAGCTAAGATTAAGATGCTAATAAGAACAATAAGACGGCCTTCTTTATGAAATGACATTACGACAGGATTTTAACCAAGGCAAAAATAACAGGAACACTCAACAGCGCACCATCAAATCGATCTAATATGCCTCCATGACCAGGCATGATTTTCCCTGAGTCTTTCACTCCTCTATTTCTCTTTAATTGAGATTCAAACAAATCTCCTACGGCTCCTAAGAGTGAGACCAGAATGGCTAATAAATACCATGGAATATTTGCTATTTCCCAGCCCAAATACTGTAAGACATATGCACCTATCAAAGAAAACCCTACTCCTCCTACTAAGCCTTCCCAAGTTTTTTTAGGAGACACTTTTGGAATCATTTTATGCCTTCCAAAGTACTTTCCAACCAAATAAGCACCGGTATCACTTAACCAAAGCATAATAAAGAATGAAAGTATAATTTCATATTCATAATAAAAATTTGAAAAGGCCAATAAGTACAACATCATAAAAGGCATAGTCATATAGACTTGTCCAAAAATGACATGAGACCAATCACTTAAGCGCCCCCTTTCCTTCGGTGAAAAAATAGAAACGGCTAAAGACAAACTGAGTACGATTACTCCTGAATAAATCGCATCAATCAAAGTAAACGCTTCCGAACACCCTGCTATCATCAGTAATGTTGTAATTACTACTCCAATCAGTTTCTTAAAGAAAGAAACACTTTCTTTAAGATTATAAAATTCCCAATTCCCAATGATAGTTATTGCCAGAAATAGCCAAAAACAAGATATCGATCCCCATGCAATAGCAGAAATCATTACCAGAAGAAAAACAGCTCCTGTAAGTGCTCTTTGGAGTATATCACTCATGTTCCCAGTTCTCTATGAGGTGTTTTGCTCGAATTACATTTTCTCGTTTCACAAAAAGTTCCACCTCCCCGAGATGAACATATGCGGAATCTTTGTGATTTAATATCATCACAGCCACTCCTTCATTTTCAAGTTGAAGGCGTAACATTTCCACTTTAGGTTCAAAATTGTTTGCATACACCTTTACCCAATCCTTATCCATTCCTAGGATTCCGGTTCTGAACTATCCGCGTCTGATGATGCTTCAGAGTCCTTTGGCTTTTCAACCTCTGCGGCATCTGCAGGCATTTCACTTATTGACTCGGAGGTCTTAGCCCCTTCAGGTCTTGCTCCAATAATTTCCTCTAAATCATCTTTAAAAATCACCTCTTTCTCCAATAATTTTTTAGCGAGTTTGGCAAGCTTTTCCTTATTGCTTCGCAATATATCAAGAGCTCTTTGGTATGACGTCTCAATAATCTTACCTACCTCTTCATCAATCACTCTAGCTGTAACATCGCTATAAGGCTTTGTAAATTGATTTTGACCACTGGAATCATAATAACTGATATTCCCGATCTTCTCATTTAAACCATAGACAGTTACCATCGCGTATGCCTGTTTTGTCACTTTTTCCAGATCGCTCAAAGCTCCTGTAGAAATTTCACCAAAGATGATTTGCTCAGCTGCTCTTCCCCCCAAAGTGGCACACATTTCATCCAACATCTGTTCTGTTGTTGTAATTTGTCTTTCTTCTGGAAGGTACCATGCGGCTCCCAAACTCTGACCTCTAGGTACAATTGTTACTTTAACAAGTGGTGATGCATATTTCAACAGCCAACTAACGGTAGCATGTCCTGCTTCATGAAATGCTATGGTCTCCTTCTCTTCAGGTGTAATTATTTTATTCTTTTTCTCAAGCCCTCCAATGATTCGATCCACTGCATCCAAGAAGTCCTGTCTTGTTACCAAATCTTTTGACTTTCTAGCAGCGATAAGCGCAGCTTCATTACAAATATTGGCTATATCAGCTCCTGAGAAACCAGGGGTTTGTCTCGCTAAGAAATCTACATTGATATTTGGAGACACTTTAATTGGCTTCAGATGCACTTCAAAAATCTCTTTCCTCTCATTGAGGTCTGGCATATCCACATAGATCTGTCTATCAAACCTTCCCGCTCTCATCAAAGCACTATCAAGAACATCAGCCCTATTGGTAGCTGCCAAAATGATCACTCCTGAATTTGTTCCAAAACCATCCATTTCGGTCAGCAGTTGGTTCAGTGTGTTTTCTCGTTCATCATTGCTCCCAAATCCAGCATTCTTTCCTCTGGCACGACCTATAGCATCAATTTCATCTATGAAAATAATCGCAGGAGCCTTTTCCTTCGCCTGTTTAAAAAGGTCTCTTACTCTACTCGCTCCAACTCCTACAAACATCTCTACAAAGTCAGAACCTGACAATGAGTAAAATGGAACCTGAGCTTCCCCAGCCACAGCCTTTGCCAAAAGCGTTTTCCCTGTTCCTGGAGGCCCTACCAAAAGGGCTCCTTTTGGAATCTTTGCTCCAAGTTCAGTGTATTTTTTTGGGTGCTTTAAAAACTCTACAATCTCTTCTACTTCTTCTTTTGCACCTTCTAATCCTGCCACATCGTTAAAAGTAACATCAGTCCCTTTTCCTTTTTCGAACAGTTGGGCTTTCGACTTCCCTATGTTAAAGATTTGGCCCCCTCCGGCTCCTCCTCCTCCAAGTCTTCTCATCATGATGATCCAAATGGCTACAAACACTCCGATGAATATTAACCATGTAAACAAATCCCGTAACGAACTATCTGTTCTTTTACTCTCGAAATGGAAATTTCTCCTCCTAGCTGTTTCAGAAAGACTATCTACGGATTTTTCTGTCCCAGAAAGTGTACATGTGTAATGAGGTCCTTTTTCTGATACACTGCTAAACAATCCGGTGCTCTTAAAGGAATTCTTCCTAGCCTCATAGGCCTCATCTGTTAATGTTACTTTGGCTAGATATCCATCATGTACGACTATCGACTTAACCATTCCAGAATCTACAAGATTCTGCAATTCAGGAATCTCATTTATTTCTGCAGTTCCTGAGCTATCTCCCATGAGATTAAGACCAATGAGCACAACGGCTATAATCGCATAGATCCAATAAAAGCTGAAACTAGATTTTTTCTTCGGATCTAAAGGGTTCTTAACTTTTTTAGGTGGTACTTTTTTATCTTCTGACATATAATGTTCTATTCTACGAGTTCTTTTATTTTTGATATTTCCGCATCAGCCCAAAGATCTTCTAAACCATAAAAATCACGTGCTTCCTCGGTAAAAACGTGTACTACTAATTCTGAGTAATCGAGTAATATCCATTCGGCATTGTTCTTTCCTTCGATATGCCAGGGACGATCATCTAAGCCCAATTCGGTCTCTTTTTCTACAGAATCTGATATGGCTTTTGCATTTGTACTAGATCTGGCTGTGCAGATTACAAAATAATCACAAACTGAATTTTCTATATTTCTTAAGTCTATTACGGAGATGTCTTCACCCTTAACTTCTTGAATACCCTTGATTACAAGGTCTAATAACGATTTTTTTTCTGTCAAATTATTCCTACTCTTTTATGTATACTTTGCTGTAACAAATGTAATATTTTTACCACCGTGACTGCCCAATAATAATCACCTAAAAATCAACTATTATCTTCAAATGAGCACACTCTTCGTAGGTCAAAATAAAATCACACTTCAATCTGTGGATTCTACGAACAATTATGCCGCCAAACTGATAAAGATGTCATTTGTGCCAGATGGTACTGTAATTATGGCACAAAACCAAACGGAAGGCAAAGGCCAACGAGAGAATAAATGGAAAAGTGAAAGTGGCCAAAACCTATTGTGTAGCTATATATTACAGCCAAAATCTCTATCAGCCAGCTGGTCTTTTTCTATTAGTATGCTCGCAGCTCTGTCAGTCTATGACACACTACGGAATGTGAGCGACAATTCTGACGTCGCTATCAAGTGGCCTAACGACCTCATGCTAAATAATAAAAAGGTTGGTGGAATTCTCATTGAAAATTCCATTGTAAAAGGTGAAATCAAGTATTGTATCGTTGGTATAGGCATCAACTCAAACCAAACTGAATTTGAATTCCCTCATGCTTCCTCCATCGTTAACGAAACTAACCTACTGATAGACACTGACAACCTACTTGATTCTTTAAGCACACATTTAGAAAAGAGATATTTACAATTGATCAATAATGACCTCACATCTATTACTCAAACTTATAATACTCGGCTTTGGAAACTGGGAAAGAACATTAAGAGCCATTATCAAAACCGGAGCATCTCAGGTTACATCAAGAAAGTGACAGAGGATGGGAAATTAATGTTTGAAACTGACGAAGGTGAATTAATTCTGGCAGATTTTTCTGAGCTAAAAATAGTCTATGAATAGTGCTCTGCTGACTTCTTTATGATGTAATCAAAAAGATTCTTAAGAGGTTTTACCACCATCATCTTTAACATTGGATTCAATTTAGCTTCGCAGATAATCTGTGCGACAGTCAAGGTCTCAGACTTTTCGTTAAGATGAAGATGAAGAACAAATGGAAATGGGCTTTTATCTGTAGCCTTTAACTGAATATGATCTCTAGTGGATTCTTCAGAAAATTCCAAACCAATGGTGTATGTTCCCATTACTTTAAAAGAGCATGATCTTCCATCAGACTCCCAATTTGAAATTTTATCTTCAGGAAGATAATTTTTCAGATTATTCAAATCGCTTAAATTATCATATACCTCAGTAGAATTTGCCTTGAGATCACCAGTTACACTCTCTATTCTAGTCATTGCTCTATTTTATTAACTCCAAGTACTAGGATTATCTCTCCACTCTTTTACTTTTTCTAATTCTCCTTGGGTTAAATAACCACTTTGAACAGCCTGCTCTATCAGATTATCATAGTTGCTAAGGGTAATCAAATCACATTTAGCTTCTTTAAAAGCCTGTTCTGCTTTTTCAAAACCATAGGTAAAGATGGCTACCATTCCTTTGACATTCGCTCCAGCCTCCTTAACTGCATCTACAGCTCTAAGACTGCTCATCCCGGTGCTCACTAAATCTTCTACCACCACCACATTTTGTCCTTCATTGAGTACTCCTTCCACCTGATTCTGCAGTCCATGCTCTTTACTACCTGATCTAACATAACAAAAGGGAACTCCCAATTCTTGTGCTACAAGCGCTCCTAATGCAATTCCTCCCGTAGCCACCCCAGCAATAACATCTGGTTTAGAGAATTCAGTCTCAATAATCTTCACAAACTGCTGTCTGATATAAGTCCTAATCGTAGGATAAGATAGCGTTAATCTATTGTCACAATAAATAGGACTTTTCCATCCAGAAGCCCATTCAAAAGGTTCTGAAGGAGATAGTTTAATTGCTTTAATTTGAAGCAAAAATTCTGCTACTTTTAACGCCGATTCATCCCATACTGTCATGCGTCAAAAGTATAAAGTTTTCCTAAATGAAAGATTTGTTTTATTAACAAATAAATGGCCTAAAAAGCTGCCAAAAACCAAGGCCTTTTTAGCGTTACAATCCTCAGATAAAAGTGCTATAATTAAGGCTTTTGACAATTTCACGAACAATGAAACAATTGAAAAGTTAGTCATTGTAAATGATGACATCAAAAGTCTATGGAAAGCTTTTTCTTCACAATTTGAGCTAGTAACGGCGGCTGGAGGATTGGTTTTTAATGAGAATAATGAAGTTCTCATGATCCATAGACGAGGTTTTTGGGATTTACCGAAAGGGAAATTAGAAAAAGGAGAAAAGATTAAAGAATGTGCTGTAAGAGAAGTTGAAGAGGAGTGCGGACTCGTAAATATTCAATTGGATAAAAAAATCTGTGTGACTTATCACCTTTACGCTTTAAAAAGTGCTCCGAGTTTAAAACCTTCTCATTGGTTCAAAATGAATGTCACAGGAAGTCCTAAGCTTAAGCCTCAAAAAGAAGAAGATATCGATGAAGCGAAATGGGTATCAATGGAAAGGGCTGTTCAACTGTTGGATGAAGCATACCCTTCAATCAAAGAAGTATTTAAGGCTTATAAAAAACAGAACTAATTACGCAGCGCTCTATCAAATGTCTTGGAAACTCCGTCCTCTGGGGATGGAGTAAAGCTTAGCATTACAGCACCATTTGGATCCAGGAGGATATAATGAGGAACAGTAGATAGTTGAAGTTTTTCTTTCAACAACTTATCAGTATTTCCGAATAAGAAAAGCCACTGATAGTTTCTATTCTCTGCTAAAAATTCTTTAAAACTATCCCAATCGTAATCCATGCATACTGATATAAACTTTATTCGATTACCGTATTTAGACTCCAACTGCTTGACTTTCATTTGATGGCCTGTTGACTCAGTATTCCAAGTGCTAAAAAAACTCAAGTATACAAATTGTCCTCTGAATTCTTCCAGTTCATGAACCGTCTCATCTAGGTCCATAAAAATGCAATTCTCTGGAATAAATCCTTTTTTTCCCTTACTCAAACTGTAAAGATAATTCTCAGCCATTTCTTTGTAAGGTGGTGAAGCTTGTCTTGATAAAAGCTCAAGCAATACTGTCACATCTCTTGATGAAACATTGGGCAATTCAAAACCAGCTTCTATACCACACAATAATGCAAACTCCAGATCATCATTATGAGAGACCAAAATAGAATCGGTGGAAATCACAATGCTGTCTAAATGCAAATTATACAGATGTCCTATAAACTCTTCTTTAAGTTCAGCCTGATATACTTCCTCCAACACGTTTCTATAATACATCTTATAAAAGGATACATATTCCAAATTATCTAAGTAGCTACGATCCATTAAATAATTCTTGAATAAATCTTCTGAGTTTCGTCCAAGCAGACTCTCTAACTCTCCCACCATATATTTGGCTGAGACTGATTCGTAATCATCTCCAGAAGGGTCAAATTCTGATGCTTTAAGTCGTTTGATAAATAATTGCAATAGCTTGTTTGCTTGATCTTGTTCCTCTGGAATTATTTGTTGAGAATCATCCAGTTTAATCATATCAGCCTTTACTCCTTTTTTATTCATCTGATCGCGTACGACCGAATTTGGAGAAGTAAGTACTTGATAAATTTCTGAAGAATATTCCTTGTAATAATTTGCATGCACTCCATTTAGCTTCTCCAATCGCTTATTGATATCCGTCTCAGGGAGATTCACAAACTGAATACTTGACCAATTGGTATTGGTAAATCGAATTGGTGGATTCGCTTTTGAAATATCAAATACTATATTATACGTTGTTTCTCCGCCTAAATAGAACTGTCCATTTACCGACTCTATTCGAAAGATCACCAGAGCATTTTCATTCGTTTCTATTTCAAACGAAAAACTCTCATCTGATTGAACAAAAATTGTCTGATCGACGGTCATTTTCATTGTAAAATACTCCTCATAAAAAAGCACAGTCAACTGTTTTCCTTCACAGCCAGGCGCTGTTCCATTAATTTGATACGATTTAGCTCCTGCAAAAAGAGAAAACCCTAGCATAATTAATAAGAAGTATATGTATTTAAGCGATTTAATCAAGAACAATTCCTTTAGGAATAAACGAGGAAACATCTCCTCCATTTCTGTATATATCACGCACAATGGAAGAATTTATTGCCGAATATTTTGGTTCATTTACCAAGAATACGGTCTCTATCTGTGGATCTAGCTCCTTATTCATCTGAGCAATGGCCTGTTCAAAATCCAAATCTCTCGAATTTCTAATCCCTCTAAGTAAAAAATTAGCCTTTTTTGCTTTGCAATAGTTTACTGTAAGGCCACTATAGCTATCAACGATTACTCTATCTTCAGATTGAAATATGAGGTTAATTATTTCCTTTCTCTTCTCCAAATCAAACATCTTACTTTTTTGAGAGTTCTCTCCAAGTGCGACTATTATCTCATCAAAAAGCATTAACGCTCGATTCACGATATTCTCATGACCAACGGTAAATGGATCAAATGATCCGGCAAAAACAGCGATTTTTTTCATGCTTCAAAAAAACTAAAATGAACGGATCCGAATTTCCTCGAGTGTGAGTAATTTTTAGACTGCGAAAAATCGGTATCTCTGGAATGTTCTACAATGAGCATACCATTCTCTGTAAGCAATTCATTGTTAAACACAATATCAGGTATGGTTAACCTCTCCTCTAAATCAAAAGGAGGATCTGCAAATATCAAATCGTATTTATTATAGTCTTGTCGTAAATGATTGAACACGTCCGATCTATATACTTCCAAATTGTCAATATCCCACTCTTCTTGTACCTTTAATAAGAACCTATAACTGTCTCTATTAATATCTACTGAGATTACGTCCTTAGCTCCCCTACTCACAAATTCTAAAGAAACGCTTCCTGTTCCAAAGAAACAGTCCAAAACGGTTATTCCTTCTAGATCTATTTGATTATTTAATACATTAAACAATCCCTCTTTGGCAAAATCCGTAGTCGGACGGAGGTCCAAATTCTTTGGTACTTTGAGTCTTCTTCCTTTAAAAGTACCACTTACTATGCGCATTGGAATGCATTTATAACATTAAAAAATATGTGTTTAGGAACACTACTCAAATCTTTATTCAATTTTTGGTATTTAAACCCCGAATTCAGTCTTATCTCCTTCACAAACTTGGACAATTGCGTATATGTATCATCATGTTGATTTATAAGCCCACTGACATAGAGTAAGTCTTCCATTTGGTCAAAATGTGTAGACTCAATTCTAGACGTTATATGATAAAAGAGATCAGATTCAGTAACATACTCCTCTACAGAAATCGATATTAGTCGATTATCTGAAAAAACCATCAGTTGAACTGTGTTTTCCGCAATATCTGCATACACTTTTATTCCTTTTTGATATCGGTTTCTAACCATCGCATTTTCAATATCAAAAACAGCGTTATGTTGTACTTCGGCATTCGGGAATTTTGTAGTAAGCCACTCAAGTGCTTCTACACTTTTAAAAAACAGTGAAGCGTTAATGCTCTCTATCTGTCGTTTGCTTATTTGATCCGATTCACCACAATTTAAAAACTCCTTTAGAACCTCCTCTTTTTCTTGCTCCAATGAATTGGGCAAAAGTGTGAATTGTCCCCCACATTGTGTGATGTGAATTTTAGAAACTTCACCAGACTCAAAAGGAAAAGACAATTCTCTTTCAAGATCATTCTTCAAAGGCATTCGTTCGAACCAAACGGCTTCTGAACTAAGTTCATCAAAAATCCCGTACGAAATAACGTCATCACTGACAGTTATAGACGCTACACATGAACTGAAATCTATGGTCGAGACGTCTTTAGAAAAGAGATAAGCTGATTTACTCTCTCCAATTACCATCTAAACTGAGTGCTTCTAAAGACCCGAAAGAGAGTGTATCTTTTTTCACTCGGTCCCCTTGATCGATTCTATAAGGAGTAGGATCTGTAATTTTAATATAAACATTTGGCTTCACACCAGTAGAAGCAATGCTTAACCTTTCTTTTCTGGATTCCAATTTAAATCTCTCTCCACTATGCGGATTAAATGGAAGCTCATTTATATCAACAGGCGGTAGCTTTTTCTTTTTTCTTGCCTTAGGCGAAAAATACTTCTGGTAAACAGAGATATAAGAAGTATCTCGTACTTCATAATGTCTCTTCACAGCTTGTTTTTCTGTCATACCTAATTCTTGCAAATCTTTCTTCGAAATGACATATTCATCTCTTTTATCCATTTCATCTGGTCTCTCTTGAAAGAACTTATCCTCCATTACATTTCCATTTCTGTAAGGAACAGGTACCAAAGGCTCATTTAAAAATAGCAGCAACGAATCAAAATCATCTGTGTATACATCATTGTATAGTTTATACTGCTCTTCCGCCAATCTTAAATCCTTTAAACGCTGAATGGTATTTTGATCCGCCATTTCTTTGGAAATCCGATGATTGCTTTCAGACGATATCACATTGAACACCGAAAACCCTAATGCAACAGCACCAACAGTTAAGACTAATCCTAGAATTAACGAAAGTCCCTTTTTAAGAAACTTATTAAAAAAAGGGGTCATTAAAATCCCTGCTCCAACTAAACAAAGCCCCCCTATCAACATTTCCTTAGGCTGTGTTTCTAAACCAGATGCATTGGTAAAAAACAAGATAGCACCTATCCCAGTTGCTATTAGTAAAGCTGGCACCACATATTGTTCTACAGTTCTAAGTACTTCTCTCATATTCTAAAAATAATCTGTATTGGCTACAAAGCTAATTTTTTCTTACCACCTTTGTAAAATTCGTAGCTAAAAAACGAATAAATCGTGTAAAAATTAATCTACAGGCTATAAATTTTGAGCAAAAAAAATCTAAAGTTATCAGCTCCAGAAAGCAATATTTATTCAGCTCTTCTGTCGAATATGAAATTTACACCTACAGAAGATCAGAATTGGTTATTCGTAGTTCTCTCTAAGTTCTTACTTTCTAACAAGCCCAATTGCTCATTGATTTTATCTGGTTATGCTGGAACTGGTAAAACCACTTGCATTAACTCCATCGTAAAAAGTGCTGAAAAATTAAAACTTAAACCTATCCTTCTCGCTCCTACAGGAAGAGCTGCTAAGGTGATGAGTCTATATGCAAAAACTCCCGCCTCTACCATCCATCGTCACATATATAAAAAGTCAATGGTGAATGGAAAAGTGTCTTTTTTCCCAACTGAGAATCGAGTAAAAAACGCCTTATTCATTGTTGACGAAGCATCGATGATCAGTGCAGAAAGCAGCATGGGAAGCAATCTTTTGGATGATCTCATTGAACACATTTTTTCAGTAGAAAGTGCCAAGCTCATCCTAGTAGGAGATGAAGCCCAACTTCCACCTGTAAACAGCATCAATAGTCCGGCCCTTGACCTGAACTATATGAGACAAACATATCATACTACAGCGTTTCAAGTAAGACTTAGACAAGTAGTTCGGCAAGATGCGCTTTCTGGAATTTTAGAGGAAGCCACAATGCTTAGAAGCCTACTTGAAAACCCTGAACCCGAGATCCCTAGATTCACAAATCATGAAGATTTTCGAATCATTGATTTCATGGACTTTCAAGATCACCTGGAATCTAGTATTTCAGAAACAGGGATCGAGAACACTTTAATAATTACTCGATCCAACATGATGGCCAATAAGTTCAACCAGCAGATAAGAATGCAAAGCCTGTGGATGGAAGAAGAAATTAGTGTTGGTGATCTGGTGATGATTACTAAGAATAATTATTACTGGTCTGAGAAAAACAGATCTGCTTTAAACTTCATTGCTAATGGAGATGTGGCTAGAGTTGAGGACATTAAAAGAGAGGAAAAACTCCATGGATTTCGTTTTGCCACATTAAGAGTAAAATTTCCCGATTACGAAAAAATCTTTCCGTTAGAAGTCTTGGCCAATTTAGATTCAATTCATGTCAATGCTCCAAGTCTCACCTCTACGGAAACAAACAAGCTCTATAATGACTTACTGGTAGAGTATGCCGATGAGAACAACCCTAAGCGGAAGGTGATGATTGATCCTCATTTTAATGCACTTCAGATGAAATTTGCATACGCCATCACATGCCATAAATCTCAGGGAGGTCAATGGGATACTGTTTTCATAGATGGTTCTGGTGTAAAGGGAATGGAAAGTACAGTAGAGATTATTCGATGGTTGTATACTGCCATCACCAGAGCCGTTAAGAAGGTATATCTAGTCAATTTTCCTGAAGATTTTATTCAATAAAAAAGCCCATAGCATAAATGCTACGGGCTCTCTATCTAACGAAGATATATTGTTTTAGAATTTATAACTAAACCCTAATCCGAATACTTGTCTTAATTGTAATGTCGAAATTCCTCTTGTTACTCCTACGGCTCCTTCCGTTCCAGCTGTTACTGGGGTTCCATCTACACCTTGGAACAGCTGATTTCCATCCTCTCCATTCACTGGCTTCAGTATTTTGATGTCATCATCATACACCAGTTGTACTATGAAGTTAACGTTGAAGTATTTTGCAAATTTCACCGCAATTAGGTTCTCCCAATTCACATCTACATTTTGAGGGTTATTTAAATAGTTAGAAAACAAATCTATTTTAGTCTGGTATTCTGCATTTTCGGCCAGAGCACGCTTATATGCAATCTTTGCATATCCACCAAATTCAAATCTTACAGCACTTGAAAGCTCGTCATCAGCAAATCCATAATTAGCTCTTAATCCTCTATTGGGGTTATTTACGATTGTATTTTTAGCTGTAACAGGAGAAATAAATACTGTGAAATTATCATTGGGTTTGTAATCCATACCTAATGAAACTAGGACAAATGCTGGTGCCAATAAATCAGAAATCTTGTTGTCGCTTTCAGCACCATCCACTACTTCATATCCAGGAGCAAATTGTGATCTAAAGTTTAACAGTCCTGAATAATACCAGTTGCCTGTAGCCTTTCTACCAGCCTTAGATGCAAAATCAATCTTATCATCTATTTTGATGTTGTTTCCCTTGACAATTCCATTATTTAAAAATCCATAAGACACACCAAGTGTATTGTCCCAAGTCCATGATCCTTTCGCATAATTCTTAAACAAATTCATGTATGCCGTACCAGTTATTGAACTCTGACCTCCTGGAGCCCAGTTGTTTAATAATGTTTGTGAAGCATTCAACCCGCAAATCCCACCTTGCTTCCAAGAAGTATCAGTCTCCTCTACCACTAGAGATTTGCTAATTAACTCTCGTTCCTGTTCAGTGAGCATTTGATTATCAGCGGTCGACTCTTGAGCACTAAAAATACTGGCGCACGACATACCAAGTATTAGGAATAATAATCTTTTCATTTTAAATTTTAAATAGAGTATTGATTTATAAATATTTATTTCGTTTTATCAGTTATTAGATGAATGTCTGTCTGAGGGAATGGTATCTCAATACCAACAGCGTCAAGAGCATTTTTGGCATTTTCAACTGTATCAAAATATACATCCCAATAAACAACAGGGTCACACCAAGGTCGAACAACCAAGTTCACACTACTATCAGCCAATTCACTAACTGCTACTGTTGGAGCTGGATCTTTCAGCACCCTAGGATCTTTCTGAACCATTTCTAACAACGTTTGTTTGGCAAGCTTCATATCAGCACCATATGAAATCCCAACAGTTGTGTCTACTCTGATTTTTCCATCTGCAGAGTAATTTATAATGTGATTATTCATTACCGCTCCATTCGGCATGATGATGGTCTTATTTTCTGGTGACATCATGACCGTATTAAAAATCTGAATCTCCTTTATGGATCCTAAAACACCTTGAGACTCCACCAAGTCACCTACTTTATATGGCTTGAAAAGCATCAATAAAACACCACCTGCAAAATTGGCTAATGTTCCCTGAAGTGCCATTCCCACAGCTAATCCTGCTGCTGCTAAAATAGCAATGAATGAAGTCGTCTTTACACCGAACATGTCCAAAACTGCTAAGAAGAGCACTATCTTTAAAATCGCTCCAACTAAACTTTTTAAGAAGCGGATGAGAGATGTATCCACATCGTACTTCCCTATGACTCTACCAAGTACATTAATTGCCACTTTGATTAGTCTCAGCCCCACAACGAGTATCACTATACCCAGAAGAACACGTGGAGCGAATTCAATAATCATTTCCTTTATTTTTTCTCCATAAACGCCCATATTATCCATCATTTATACTTTTTTTTCTACAAAATTAAATTCTCAAATTATTTAAATGAACTCTTCATTTTAACTTAGTATTTCTATTTTTTCTTCGATAAGCATCTTTGAAGGAAGCACTATCTTTTTATTTGAACTACTAATAGTTACTGAGATACTATCTATTTTCTCGATTACTCCTTCTATTTCACCAATTCTTATGGTCATCCCCTCTTCATACTTTCCTCTTCCGTAATAAGAAGACAGTATATTTTTCACTAATTCTCTGGAAGAAAAACCATAGCTAATAGCAAATGCCAAAAGGATAGCTCCTAAAATCATAGCTATATTGGTCGTAATCATATCTGTATTTATCCCAGATTGCTTTAAGGCCGTCACTACCACCATAATAGCCAACAGATAATAAACTATTGATGCGATGGCTTTTGCCCCACTAATTCCAATAGAATTTGCTGCAGTATAAACTACATTTTTAACCAAATCGGCAATGTATAATCCTATTATAAGTACTACTAACGCTGCTATCAGAGTAGGAATATATCCAAATAATGCTCCTATGGCCTCAGTAACCATTGTCATACCCACATAATCTGCTGCTGCAGTAATGAAGATTAACATCACCAACCAATACAGAATTTTCACCAATATAGATGTAGCGCTCAATCCAGGCTTGATCTTGTTTAGCAATACATCCATATTTACCTTCTTTATCAGGTCATCAAAACTCATTGCCTGCAGTGCCTTTAAAAATATCTTTTTTAGAATGCGCCCTAAAAAATGCCCTAATAATAGTATTGATACGAAGACAATAAATTTAGGAATGGCATCTCCAAAAGATTTTCCCATTGAGGAGAACGTATTGACTAAAGAATCTTTTAAATCGTTGAAAAATTTCATGGCTATCTATTTTTGGGTATCGGAAGAGTTCTTGGGTGAATTAGTTTTGAATTTATCTAGGATTACGCCTGCGAAATCTCCTACAAAAAGCTGTACAAATCTTAAGATTAGCATAATCGATTTTACGCTACCTAAAACCTCCTTCTTGTGGCTTTCAGGTAAAACCTCTCTGGGCTCTATTATTTTAAACGGATTATCACTCATCACCAAACATTTTTTTATACGTTTCAAGAGCCTTGGCTTTAGCTCTCTTAATTCTCATTTTCACAGCACTTTCTCCACATTCAAGAATTGGCATAATGTCTTGAATAGACATCCCATCTTGAAACTTCATCAGCAGCACGGCCTTATCAGCTGTAGGAATGATTTCCAGCACTTCTTGAAGTCTGTCTGCTCTCAAACTAAGAAGTTGCTTTTCTAATAAATCGGAATCGTCATTACTTACGTTTTCTAGTTCGTCTTCTCCCGCTACTATGATTTTATTGTGTTTTCGCAGGTAATCAATACAGAAGTTATAGGTTATCCTATATAACCAAGTAGAAAATTTAGACTCAAAATTAAATTTGGATAGGTTCAAGTAACTCTTAATGAGTATGTCATGAACTAGATCTTTTGCCAATTCCGTGTCTTTTACAAAAGAGATACTTTTTTGGTACACTTTCTGAGAGTATCTATCATAGATAATCCCAAAATCATCAGAACGCTGATGTTTTAAAATTTCTCTAATCAAGTCCTCATCCGAGAGCTTTCTTTTATCTTTTTTGTGGCCTAACAACTATGGTTACTGTATACGATTCTGACGTTCTTTTTAGAAAAAGTCACTGTAACAAACCTATTTTTATTTAGTCAATTAGGAATCCGAGAATAATGTTATTACAAACAGCTATTTGTGAAGTGATTAGAAAGGCTATTACTTCTTCTTTTTAAAGAGTCCTTTTTTCTTCTTTTTGTGCCTGACAAGAATGTACTTAATGGAAAATGCCGATTGAAATGTGTACCAATCAGGATGTTCTCCTGTTACATGAACAGATGGATTTATTTCAAAGGAAATGGAAAGTGGTAAGGCTAAGATTTTGTGTTCAAATCCCACTGTGAAATCACTTCCTGAAAAACCTCCAAATTCTTTATAGTTTCCTAAATGATATCCAATACCCCCAAAAAAAGTGAGTCCCTTACCGGTAAGTGGTCTATGGAATTTGGCTACAAATGTTGTTTTAACTTCTCTGCTTCTAAAATCAACGTTCACTTCACCAGTTGTTCTTTTAAAGAATCTCTGGGAATAAACAAAGCCAAACATTCCACCGTCCATTCGCACCCCTACAGCACTCTTGTACTTTTGAGCATTGCAATGCTGAACTCCAGAAATCAGCATGAGAAGAATTAATATAGATATTGCACGTTTCATCATTTATTTTTCTACGAATCAAGTTTCACACCACTATTTCTATTTCTTTGTAAATAGAGTGCTGCTAATACACTTACCACGGCAGCTATCCAAAAAGTATAACATATGTTGTTTATATCTCCATTAAATATTGCTCCGCTCAAATAGGCTCCTAAAAAAATACCAATCTCTAGACCAATCAGCATTGTTGCGAGTGCCAGTGCTATCTTACCAGAAGATGCGAGGTCAGCCGTCCATGCAAAAATTGTAGGTCTGGTTATTCCTATTGAAAGGCCATAGATGACTCCACCTATCGTGACCATTGGCGCAGAATTACTAAATCCTATTAATACTAACGCACCAGCACCTATAATCATGCCCAATTGCAAGATTTTTACTTTGTTATTCTTATCTGCAGCCTTTCCTGCAAAGAACCTAGACACTATAGAACTCAATACAATAACTAATAAAAAACTACCTTTATAGGTATACCCCAAATGATCTACAAAATCAGGAGAAACAGTGATCATTGTTCCAAAACCAAACGTTTCTAACGTCACTGCTATTAATGCAGGAAATGCTGCTTTGGAAACTAAATCTCCTTCAGATAGCTTTAAAAAGCTAAATCTAAATCGTTCTCTAGTTTCAAGAGATTCCTTTAACATTAGAGTTAGAAATAACGAGATAATTCCAAACGCAGAAGCTGCGATGAACATCACCTCAAATGAAAATTCCTCCCTTAAAACACTTCCTAGCCAAGGACCAAGAGCACTTCCAGAACTTCCTGCTATTCCGAGATAACCTAATGCCTCTCCTCTCCGTTCGGTCGGCACGATATCGCTCAAAAAGGCAGTACTTCCAACTGGCCTCCATCCAGTACTCAATCCATGAATAAACCTCAAAAGCAGTAAGACATTTAAACTTGCTACAAAAATGTAGAGACCACCACATACAGCTGTAACTACTGTTCCAAAAATCATAATCGGAATTCTGCCTATTCTGTCCGCTAACCTTCCACTAAAAAACCGACTAAGCATAGCACCAGCAGTAAACATAGCTATGACCAGCCCTATCTTACTTTTGTTGGAGAAAATTTCCAAAAAATCCGTCAGCTCTGCTAGAGGGGTAGTAAAGCTCATCATAAAAAATATGGAGCTTATGAATAACACATTGAACTGTCGGTGACGAAAAAAACTTCCTTGCATATTCGAATCGAAAGTAACCGCTTTTATTTGCTCAATTCTGTTCGAAATGAAAACTTGTTAACCTTTATAAAAAAGTTCATGAGAAAAGCTCATCATAGTATAACTTCGCGGTTAAACACTGTGTAATCATGGAATACAGAAGATTGGGCAAGTCTGGACTTAAGGTCAGTGAGCTTTCATTTGGGAGTTGGGTAACGTTCGGAAATCAAATTGGAAATGGAATCTCAGAGCGTCTGATGGACATCGCCTATGACGCTGGAGTGAACTTTTTTGACAATGCGGAAATCTATGCTGAAGGAAAGTCTGAAGAAGTGATGGGTGAAATTTTATCCAAGAGAAACTGGAGCAGAGATTCATATATCATTTCTTCAAAGGCATTTTTCGGTGCTGGAGGAAAACGACCTACCCAAAGAGGGTTACACAGAAAGCATCTTGTAGAAGCCTGCAACCAAGCACTTAAACGTCTGAAATTGGACTACCTAGATCTGTATTTCTGTCACAGACCAGATAAAGAAACTCCCATAGCAGAAACAGTTTGGTCAATGCATAATCTCATCCAACAAGGAAAAATTCTCTATTGGGGAACTAGTGAGTGGAGTGCCCAAGAGATAATGGAGGCACATATGGTTGCAGAAAAATACAATCTTATAGGGCCAACAATGGAGCAACCTCAATACAATATGCTTATCAGAAGAAAAGTAGAGGTTGAATTTAGCCAAATCTACAAATCAGTAGGACTTGGCACTACTATCTGGAGTCCTTTAGCGAGTGGATTGCTTACAGGAAAGTACAATGGGAAAAAAGCCCAAGATTTCAGACTTAAGCGTGAAGAACTAGATTGGTTGGCAGAAATTTTGCTCACTGATGAAAATTTTAAAAAGATAGATACTTTGAAAGAAGTAGCTCAGGGGCTTGATATGAGTCTTCCACAACTCGGAGTATCATGGTGTCTGCAAAATGAAAATGTAAGTACCGTAATTTTGGGGGCATCAAAAGAATACCAATTGGAGGAAAACCTAAAAGCTTCAGAACTTAAAAACCGTCTTACCTCTGATGTGCTCGACCGAATTGACTCTATTCTAGATAATGCTCCTAACCACCCCCAATTTTAGAAGACCTTGAGAATTGATATTTTAACCATACTGCCAAAATTATTGGAAGGACCTTTTAGCGATTCCATATTGCAACGTGCTCAAGATAAAGAACTTTGTGAAGTGCATATTCATGATATTCGCTCCTACTCTAAGGATAAACACCGAAAAGTGGATGATTACGCTTTTGGAGGATCTGCAGGAATGGTGATGACAATTCAGCCTATAGCTGATTGTCTGGAAGCTTTGCAAAAAGAGCGCACATATGATGAAGTCATCTATATGACACCAGATGGTGAGCAATTAAAACAGGTTCGGGCCAATCAACTGTCTCTAAAAAAGAATCTGATTATTATATGCGGTCATTATAAAGGTATTGATCATCGAATAAGAGAAAACTTGGTGACTATGGAAATTTCTATCGGTGACTACGTACTTTCTGGAGGAGAATTGGCTGCTGCTGTACTCTCCGATGCTATTATAAGATTGATTCCTGGGGTCCTAAATGATGAAACAAGCGCTTTATCTGATTCATTTCAAGATAATTTACTAGCTCCTCCTGTATATACTAGACCTGCGGAATACAATGGATGGAAGGTTCCTGAGGTATTGAGAAGCGGAGATTTCAACAAGATTCAACTGTGGCAAGAAGAGCAATCTTTAGAAAGAACTAGAACACTTAGGCCAGATTTATTAGATGGCGAAGAATAGTAAAAATTCTGATAACCAAATAATTAAAGATAAAAACATTATTTTTTTCATTTATTTTCAAAAAATGTGCAACCCTATACAATTTTGGTTGTATCTATTAATAAGTAATAGTTTTTTTTAAAGTACTAACCCCTTCTATGCAACCTAACCGTACTCTTCAAAAGTTCGTGAAGGGCAATAATTCTGCCTTTCAGAAGCTGTATGACCAGTATGGTTCGGTACTTATGGGAGTTTGCCTAAGGTTTGCAAGGGATAAGGCCGATGCTGAAGATATGTTACAGGAAGGCTTTATAAAAATTTATAAAGCCAGAAACACGTTTGACCTAGATAGTGGATTTTCATTTTACACTTGGGCCAAACGTATTGTAATTAACAATTGCATCAACTTTTCTAAATTGTATTACAAATTTTCGTTTTCAGATGATCAAGTAGACATTGTGGACCCTGAAACGGATTTTAAATATGAAGAAGGATATAAGTCCGAAGTTTCTCTGAATGAGGCCAAATTATTGGCTATGGTTCAAGATTTGTCGGATGGATATAGGACAATATTTAACCTTTATGTCTTTGAAAACTTGACACATTTAGAAATCTCGGAATACCTAGATATCTCCGTAAACACCTCTAAAAGTCAATTATCAAGGGCACGAAAAATTTTACAAAGCCAGATAGAAACCTTTCCCAGGAAAAAGAGTAACGACAAAGCAAAAGTATCGTGACCAATGAAAGAGAGTAAAATTGATGAAATATTCAAATCTAGTTTGGGGAATGTAGAAGTTCCTCCAGCTCCCCATATAAAAATGGGATTGGCTAAGCAGGTCTCCGCCATGATTCTAAAGAAGACTATTATATCAGCAGTCATCATTTCTTCTGGTGCAGCTGCTGTAGGGATTACAGGTATGTTGGTTTATGAAAATTACGTTGATAAAGAGCAAGCTGAACTTGTAGCAGATAGTACTCTCATAGTTAATCCGATAGAAGTAGACAAGTCCCAAACAGCAGAATACACAGATCATATCAATAAGAATATGGGAGAGGTTGCACCCTCTCAGCAATCGAACAATAACATTGAGAATACCCCATCTTCCATATCAAATGAGATAACACCAACCGATTTAAACAACACAAACAATCCGCGTTCGGTTCAGACGAACTCAGAGAATAATTACGAGAGTGTTTCTACAGTAAATAACATGGAACAGGTCAACGGTGCTTCACTCAACCCTTTGGTAACTGAATTTTCAGAAACGAATCCTGACGCAAAAAAAGGATTGGCTAGCGGGGCGGGAGATGTAACAAGTTATTCGAATCAAACTAATCCAATTGAAACCCTTTCTGAAAATTCATTTGAAAACAACTCCCTAACCAGTAACGATAAATCGACCTCTTCTGAACTAGTTACAGGTCATACACCAAACTTGGGTGATGTACCATATGAGAAGAGTAATTTTACTAAAGAAAACACAAGCAACTCTGCTTCAGCTCTTAATGATTTAGGTGATATTTCTCCTAATTCTAATGAGAATAAGTTGGTTGAAAATGATCCTTCGAAAAAAGAGCAAGATCATCTGGCATCTGAAGGGGAGAACACAACAAAATCAGGAATTAAACCTGAAAAATCAGAGGGTACAAGCGCACTAGTAAACAAGCTTGAACAAACATTAGATGTTAGTTCACCCAACAGTGAAAGTATCTCTACATCTAAAACAACGGACTTAGATGATGAATCCAATGTAACCGTACCTAGTCCTGAAAAGGGAGATGTTGATTTAGCTAAAAAAAATACTGAGGGAGATTTCTCTCAAAATGGCGTTGCTTCAACTATTCTTCATGCTGCACAAGAAGAACAACCTTCATCATTTACAGACCAACCAATTGATCATTTATCAGATATGGAAACTCATTCAAGTGAGACCGGATCATCAGATCTGAGCTCCCCGAATTCAGATTTAGTAGAGGTTGGAGAGGTCACTAATGGGGTGTCTAATGATAATCTACGTGATAGTCCAAGTTTGTTAGAAGATAACACTATAAAATTCATTCATCCAGTAGTTCATTCAGCGGTTCCAACTCTAAAATCTGGATCTTATACAACTAGTGCTAGTATAGAAAATAAGGAATTACATAATCAAAAGCCAATTCGAAAAAAGACATTTTACAACGGATGGTCTTTTCAAGGAATTGCTGGCTATGGAAGGTTTGGTAACCCTGAGTCGTATAAACCAGAATTAAACGACCAAATTCTTCAGGTGAAAAATACGGGTTCTTCTATTCAAAGTCTTCGTTTTGAGGCGATCAAAGAATTTGGAAAAATAAGTATTTATACTGGTCTAGGAATGCAAAATGTTAATCATTCATTTGACATTACACTTGAAAATAAAGAAATCAGGCAGGTTGAAGTACCAGATACAGTAATTGAGCAAAGTGGTGTACCTCCTCTGATTGTGCTAGATACAACTATCGTGGGTACCAAAATTATAGATCGAGAATTTACTGTTGTATCTAATGAAAAAATCAACCCAATAATTAAACATATCTCGATTCCTTTTGGAATAGAATACTCACTGCTTAATAGAGCAAAAAACAGTATTGGTTTAAAGGCAGGCGTAAACTATGACAGAGTTGTTGCTGCAAGTGGCTATTTTTATGACACTTCTACCTCTAAAATTGAAGATCTTCATATCAATTCTAAAGAACTAAGTAAAAGTGTTTTCAGTATAAATCTGGGATTAAGTGTGAGAAAATCAATTACGAAGAGGTTATTCTTAATTGTAAACCCTACTTTTACATCTACAGTAACGGATCAGTTTAAATCGGAGATCAGAGATAGGCGTAGTTACTCTGGTATAGAACTAAAAGCGGGTCTTCAAATAAAACTTTAAAAAATAGGCAGGGAACGCATGTTATCTGAATATTATTTGTAGTTTTGCACCCTCAATTTTTTGAATAAAATAAGTAGTCATGGATATCTTAAGAGAAGTTTCGGAGAAGCTAGTTGAAGCGAATAACCTACCTGAGTTTGGTGCTGGTGATACAATCACTGTTAGCTATAAGATTAAAGAAGGGAGTAAGGAAAGAATCCAGCAATTTCAAGGTATTGTTATCCAAAGGAGAGGTTCTGGTACAACTGAAACTTTTACTGTAAGAAAAATATCAGGAGGAATCGGTGTTGAAAGAATATTCCCAATTAATTCTCCTTTTATTGATAGTATTCTAGTAACTAAGAAAGGTAAAGTAAGAAGAGCTAGAATCTTCTACCAAAGAGAAAGAACTGGTAAGTCAGCAAGAATTAGAGAAAAGAAAAGATTCGTTAAGAAAGATTAATCGAATTATTCATATAGAATTATCAAGCCTTTTCAAATTGAAAAGGCTTTTTTATGCGCTCCATTTTCGGTTTTAATCAAATCGTGTAAATACGATTGAATCTTGGACTAGCCTTTTAGGAAGCCAACCTTTAAGAATACGCTCGGACGATTCAACCTCTTCCTCTTCTAATTCTGAATTCCAAGTATAAATGAAAGTAACACCGTTCTCAGAGCTTTTTACCAGATAACTGTGACTCATAGAAGGAAACAATGCTTCTAATTCCAACTCTACATTTCTAAACAATGCTTTTTGATCCTCCATTTGGGTAAGTTCATTCTTTAACTCCTGATTTTCCACTTCTAGAGCATTGATAAACTTGTCTTTCTGACTCACAACCGAATTTTCCTTTTTGCTAAATTCCTTAAAAATGGATTCCACATCTCTATCTTGAGTAATATTGATAACAGTGGCATCAAGGTCATACTTGGCCGCAGCATTCTTCAGGTGCTGCACCTCATCATCTGAAAGTGTGGCACCTTTTAAGTGAATGGTACAACTTACAGAATCACTCTCATTGATATGCGAAGGAGAAATTACATAGGCTCCTTTTTCTACAGTCATTTCCTCCACATAGTTCATATACTCTGAGATATTTCTTTCAGTAATGGTACGTTGTAAAACACTATAAAAGGTAATTACGCTTGGTACCATTACTAAAATCACAAAGATCAGTATATAATTCTTTATCTTCTTTTCTCTCTTCGGGTCTACAAACTGCTTTACCGGGAACCTTAAATATCTGATATATAAATAAGTTGGAAGTGCAATGAAAACAGAGTTAATAAAAAATAGGTAAAAGGCGCCTAAGAAATAGCTCATATTCCCCAAGGCCAACCCATATCCAGCAGTACATAATGGAGGCATTAACGCGGTGGCTATAGCCACACCAGGAACCACATTACTCTTTAGCGATCGACTACCAGCTATTATTCCCGCAGCACCACCTACAAAGGCGACTAAAATGGCATAAATAGTGGCACTGGTTCGTGTCACCAATTCTTCGTTGATCTCTTTAATTGGTGTAAAGTAAAAATACAATGTACTTATAAGTATGCTAATGAATATGGTTGAGCCATAATTCTTAAGAGACTTAACCAATAACTCCCCATCGTTAGTGCCAGCGGCAAAGCCTACCCCTAGTATTGGCCCCATCAATGGAGAGATAAGCATGGCACCTATTATCACAGCCCCACTGTTCGTGTTCAATCCTAAACAAGCAATAATAATCGAACATACAAGAATCCAGGCCGCATGCCCTCTAAATTCTACATCTTGTTTGATACCTGCAGCGGTTCCCTTATGATCGATCCCCTCTTTAAGACTAGTTAATGATCGCAGGTATTTTTTGAGGGAGTTTATAAAGTGCTGAAAAGTGTTGTCTAGCTTTGCCTTTTCCTTATTCTGCTGCTCTTTCGCTTTTTCTAGTTCCTTCTGAGCTTTCTCTGCTGTAAGTCTCTTCTGCTCTTCTTCGCTTTCTCCCTGATCGCTATTAGCGTTTGTATTCATGCGTTGAAAATAAAACTAAATTTCTTAAACCCAAAAAGCCAACAAAAGCATTTAAAAAACAGCTGTACTCATTAATAAATTTCTATAGTCTGTGTCAAAAGCCGCTTTCATTCTCTTGTTTTTCAAGCTAATTTTAGCTGAGCTTTCTTTTTTTAAAACTGTTAATACAATTTTTAATAGGATATTAAAGTTTTCCACTTGATACCCTATTCTTTTTTTAGAAAAGTCTTCTTGAAATGTCACATCGAGGCTCCAATGTAAATTATTTTCAACTGACCAATGTTTTCGAACCCCATTGTTAATTGCTCTTGCAGATGACAAATCACTAATGAAAAACCGTTCATCTGTTGTCATTATTCCGGTTGCTTTTTGAGTAACTTCTGATGTTATCTTCACTACCGAAATTAAATTTTCCCATTTATTAGGGTTTTCTATGTGTTTCAAGTTAGTAAAAACTTCACAAGTTCTTTTTTCTATTCTTCCGTGTCCGAAATCATCTTCAACATCAACACTATCAGGATTTGTCAATACAACTGTATCTTGAATATTACTAGCCAAAGCAGGTTGATTTCCTTTAACTGCAATAATATAATTGGCTTCACTTTTCACAATTTGACTTACAATCTTTGTTTGACACCCCATTGCATCAATGGTAATTGTATTACCCTTTATATCTAACAATTCTAATAATGCAGGTATTGCAGTAATTTCATTGCTTTTTTCATTCACTTTCAATTGACCCAGACACAGTTGATTCTCTGATGCAAAGGCAGAAACAATATGAGGGGTTGTTATTCCGTCAAACTTACCGCCCCTCACTGTTTTACCATCAAGAGCTATAACTTCTCCTTTTGTTTTCACACACAAATGATTAATCCAAGAGATAAAACAATCATTGAAATTCTCAGAATCAAGAGCTGAAAAGACTCTTCGCATAGTATCTATCGATGGAATACCAGCATCAAAGTTTCCATACTGCTTAAGCCAGTAATATTGACTTTTACCAAAAATGTGTATGGTCTCCCATTTATCACAGCCACACATTATCCCTGTTATAACCAATAGCAATATGTCGCTCAAAGAATGGTGGTAATTTCCCGCATCTATTCGCCTTGGGTCTTTTAGAGCAGAGAAAAAACAGGAAAGTGAATTTGTATTAGAAAACGTGGTTTTTCTATCCATCTTTTTCGAATGAAAAAAACGCTTTTCAAAAATACTACTGATTGAAAATTAAAAAATTAAGAACAAAATAAAGGTAATGGTTTAAATGCTTTTGCCCTGCAAAAGCATCTGGTTTGGGTGTACGACAAATTTCACAATTAGCAGTTTGTAATTAAACTATTGGTTTTAAGAGTTTGTTTAAATACCGATTAAGATTATGTTTTTTAATAAAAGCCAGACCTCTATACTATGACAACAGAGACTCCAGTTCAAATTTTCAATAGACTCTACGAAGAATGGGAAAACAATTCCAATCGAATCAATAACGGGCATGATTATGAACACACATATGCAGCCATGATGGAAAAGGTTGGACAAGAGGTTTTACAGAGTAGTGTAGGGAAATTTTCAGAAAACAAAAACTTAAAAAAAAAGTCCAGACCAGTTTTGGAAAAATAGAGATGAGAAAAGACCATCTACCAGGCCAGAGTTCCTCCTCCTTTAGCATTAGTAGCTATGCCCAAGAGCTAATGTGTTATGTTGGTCAGCATATGGTTTTTACAGAAGCAGAAGAGCTGTTCTTGAAATTGAAAGGAGTCAGTATAAATGCCAAACAAATAGAGCGTGTTAGTCACTATTATGGAGAGCTTATAGAAGAGCAAGATGCTAAAAGGATAGAAGAAGGAGGTATCCAGAATTATGCCCAAGAGGAACGAGGACAGTTACATTATGCTATGTTAGATGGGGCGATGTTTCTGACTCGTGAGCAAAAATGGAAAGAAGTCAAAGTTGGGCGAATTTTCAAAGCCAACGATCAGGTTGAAATATCAAATAAAAGAAACATGATTACAGGCTCTCAATATGTAGCCCATCTAGGTACTCATGAAGAGTTTTTGCCAAAATTCGAATATTACCTTGACCAACTTAAGTCATTAGTTATTGTAGCGGATGGAGCAAAATGGATTTGGAAATGGGCTGATGCCATCTATCCAGACGCCACCCAAATACTTGACTTTTATCATGCAAAAGAGCATTTGTGCGAATTTGCCAAAAAGTACTTTGGAAGTAAGAACAAGCGAAGTCAATGGATAGAAGAACAA
Source organism: Flavobacteriales bacterium (assembly GCA_965224545.1). GTDB lineage: Bacteria > Bacteroidota > Bacteroidia > Flavobacteriales_D > Sanyastnellaceae > ASP10-05a. The sequence goes on from CBDCZM010000003.1 coordinate 413,486, forward strand.
AGCCAGATTATGTTAGAGTATGATATAGAGATAGTTATCCTAAATTTGAAAGGATTGTCTCCAAGCAGAGCTAAAAAAACGGAAGAAAAAAGGCAACAGCTCATTAAGTACTATAATCGAAATTGTAAAAGAATGCGCTACAATGTCTTTCTAAAAAGAGGTTTGTTGATTGGTTCAGGAGCAATCGAATCTGCTCATAGAAACGTACTGCAAAAACGGATGAAACTAAGTGGTCAACGATGGACTAGACCTGGCTTTCAGCAAATCGCTAACCTTCGAGTTGCTTACAAAAGCAATACATGGCACAAAGTCAAGGATTTAACAAGAAAAGCCGCTTGAAGGAAATTTGTCGTACACCCTCTGGTTTTATTGAACTATTAGATCGATGTACTCATCTCGAATGACTTTTCTGAGTTGAATGTAAATGAAATTTTTAGAGATTTTCAGAATTCTCAAGAAGGCCTTTAAGTCGATTAAGCGAATTGAGATAACCAGATTGGTTCACCCCACTTAACACAGTTTCTTTTTCAAATTGACTTAAATGCCAACTCAGAGTGACTCTTTTTCCTTCTGATCGCTCAAGTTCAAAAGGCACTCTGTATATAGGCACATTATAAGTGGATTTCACCAGTCTAAACTGGAGATCATTGCCATAGTCTTGTGTCCTGATTACATTCGAATAAACACCTCCCAGAGGAGCTGTTATTTCTCTTAAAAGTCTTTTTTCGTTGGGCTTTCTATTAGAGTGCTTTTTCGTATCTCTAACCTCAACAATCACAACCCCGCTTGTATTCTCACCAATCCAATCTTGCATTTCCTCTAGATATCTCAAAGTCAACCTTAAGCCGAAATTATCTCTCAATCCTGCATCTGCGGCTTTTACTTGAAATTTCGTTGGCAGTGTACTTGCAGGTAGTATATACGGAAATGTAGCGTTCATTCGAAGTACTGAGGTAAAACGAGTCTTCAAAGGATCCTGTGCATTAAAATAATTCAGGTATGACACATTTTCTTCTAATTCTCCTTCTTTCTCATGGCATAAAAAAGAAACATCCTGACTGGACATAATCAGCCTTCTACCATCAAGGTTAATCGTTGGAGAAAAAATCATCGTTGGCAATTCCGCCGTTTCTTCATCCATCTTATAATCCTCTAGAGACCTATCTAACCATCCTCTTGTGTTCTTATTTAGTTTATTCTCAAATGCATGAGCCCTATCCATAAGATGAGTTTGCTCCCCTATTTTTACTTTCCTATACCTCAATGCCAAATCATGTGTAGCCATTGCCAGTATTATTGGGTTTAGAATGTCTTTAGAAATGTCCTTTAAGTATTCAGAGTCGTATCGCTGTCTATAATTTTCTTTATTATTTCTATAAATTTCTCTTAAATAACTTGCCCCAACCATTCCTCCTGAGCTTCCTGTAATAAGATGAACTTTTTCTAAAAGCTCTCCATTCATTGTACTATCCGCATATAAGATGCTTTTCATTGTCCATAACGCTGAACGCAGACCTCCCCCACTAGTAGAAAACATAACTAAAAGTGGTTTTTCTTCGTCTGACTTCGAAATGCGTGATTTCCACGCCTCTAATGTTCTTATCTGCGCCTCTTTACTAGACTCATAATCTATTTCTGAAACGGAGTTCTTAATTGATTCATTACTATATTCAGGCCTTTCCGATTCATAATTTATCCCATAGATTCTCGTTTCTAAATTGAACCACGCGGTCAAATTGGAACTAAAGTTTACAGTTAAAATTAACGCGATAAAAAGAGGAAGAGTCCACCCCTTTACCCAACTATAAATGGCACTAAACAACATGGTTAACACCGTGAAATAAAGGACAGTAGAGGCGGCTGCAGGAATCTCAAATACAGGATATTCTCTGAATAAACCAACCACAACAAATGACATGATTATCAATAACTCAAACAGAGAAGCATTAATATGATGCTGAGAAAAAACCTTCTCCAATACTTCCCTTGGATAGTGCTTACTGCTCCTCGCCAGCATGATTTTCGAAAAACTATTTAAATAGGTATCTACTCGCCAATCATCAGTGCGTCTCTCTAAATCTTCCCAGCTCGTCGGTTTTTGTAAAGCCGAACTCACAAAAGTTTCTTCTTTATGGCCTTTATTCTTTTTTGTCTTTGCTTTTTTAGGAGCATAATATTTCACATTTCGATTGGTAAAATGGAAATATGCAAAGCTAAAAGCACCCATCAATACGACGCCAATACTAAATCCTAATAAGTTCACTAATGCCGCGGATTTACTCAATAGCTCACTTCCTATCTGAAATCTAAAGCTGCAAATACAGTATGTAAGGATAAAAACCGCAGGAAGAATAAAATTGTTAATTACAAATTTGAACAAAGGTTTATCCAGCGTGGCTATAAACGGAAATCTGTGCCCTTGAATAATATATGTATACAGATTATAGCTAACAATAAAACCTCCGATCGAAAAACCCAAGATGCCAAACGACAAAACGCCACTTGCTCCCTGGTATTCAGGATACAAAAACAAATGAGCAATTCCATATTTCTTTCCGATTGCTCCCAAAACAAAACCAAAAAGAAGCATCCAGAAACTCAAAAGCAAGTAGTTTCTTTTTAACTGTAGCAAGAACAATTGAAAAGGAAAGAAATAGAATATTCTGTTCAGTCTTTGTTTGAGCGATATGGGTGATTCTGGACTCACTAGTTATACTACGTAAATTCTTGAAAAAAGGTATTGCAAAGTGTGAATTAATAACTTCTAAAGTTGTGTTTTCAAATCATTTTGACACATGTCTAAAGTTCTATTTTTTACCTTCCTTAATCTGGTTTGTTATTCTACTTATTCACAAGGTGTTTTGGATGGTTTTATAGATGCCCCCAAATCTAAAAATCTTGCGCTATCAATAAGTCTCGAAAAAGCAACTGTTTATTTTCTTGCAGATAGAGAATTAGAATTACCAATAACAAGTAACTCTTTTTCTATTTTTTATAAGCACCAGTTCAACAAATGGCTGGGGGCTGCTATTAATCTTCCTCTTGTAAATTTAACTCCGCAAGACGGAAACATCTATTTAAAGACAGGTGGAACACTTAAAATAAATGAGATCATTTCTGTCAATGGTGTTTTGGGAGTCGGAATTAGCCATCCATTAACAGACTACAATACAGAAAGTCAATTCTCTGTAGGACAACAAACAAAAGCGATCAACTTAAGAGCCATTAGTCAAATCACCTTTAAAAATAGTACTTTCATCAATGGAAGGATTGGATACAACTCTGTTCAGTCTCCCACACCTAACAGTACTGTATATTCTCTTAAATTAGGATACTACCAAGGAAAGTGGTACGCCGATGTTTGGTACGAGAATATAATGGCCGATGGTGGCAAAGACTACCGAGGCACAGGTGATTTAGCCCCAAACTCATTCACAGAACTTGGTGTTTCAAACTCAAAGATTGGAGGGGTCGTGTATCACCAAACTAAAGATAAATTGGGGCTTTTTATCAGTGGAGCAACTACCCTTGACGGTAGAAACTCGTTTAAAACAACCAGAATTTCTACTGGAGTTGTACTTAAATTATAATCTAGATTTTTTCCTCTACAGCTTTTCTTATTTGGGCCTCTAATTCCTCAGCTCTCTCTTCCATTTCCCTACAATCAGATAACACTTTTTCTGCGTACACTTTATCGTCTAATTCAGCCGCATTTATTTTTACATTCATAATAGCACCAAGCACACCTGTTCTGGCACACATAGCTCCGACACCTGCGTCAGTAATTGAATTTGGATTACCAAACTGAGACATCGCATCCATCACTTCCATTGACTTCAAGCACAACTGAGCTACCTTAAAAGGAATTTCAATAGCATACTTGGTGGCGGACTGAATGGCTGTCTTTCTTGCCAACTTCTCATCTTCTGTCCCTTTTGGTAGTCCAAAAGCATCCATAATTTTATTAAATGCATTTGTATCCTCATCTACCAGATCCATCAATTCTTCTTTAAGTTCCATTCCTTTGACAGCCCAAAAACTAAAATCTTCCCATTTATGATCCCATCCTCGCTTATGTGCCGATAGATTGGCAACCATTGTTCCTAAAGAAACACCCAAAGCTCCCACATAAGCAGAGATTGAACCTCCTCCAGGAGCAGGGGATTCCGACGCTGTTTCATTGGCAAATTGATTTAGAGTCATACCGACGAGAGGCTTCTCATTAGACTCGTTATCAATCATATACTCAATAACCTTTTCTTTTGCATTAAAAGGATTAAGATCGTCAAGTCCCATAGACTTCACTGCAATCTTAATCTTCTCTTCCTCAGAAATACCATGTGAACGGTGCTGTCTGTTTAAATAATGATGAGCCGCATCTATTAGTACCTTCTTAGGTATCAAGCCTACGATTTCACTTCCGGTCACTCGGATTCCTCTGGCTGCCGCTTTTTCAGTGGCTTCATCAAATGCTCTATGAACAGAACAAATATTAATATTCGTAAGGTTTAAAGAAAGTTGTGAAACACCGTACTCCTCTATATACCAACCAATTCCTTTTACAGATTTCAACGTACCTGGTTGTCTCAATGGTTCTCCATTCTCATCCTTTAAAACAGCTCCTCCAGGAAGTCCTCCCTCTCTCTTAATTCTTCCTGCTTCCCTTATATCAAATGCAATGGCATTTGCTCTCCTAGTAGAAGTTGTATTTAAATTGACATTATAAGCTACCAAAAAGTCTCTAACGCCTACTGCTGTAGCTCCTGTTTTCCTTGCCAATTCATTAAATTCAGCTGGGCCAAAGTCTGGTTTCCACTCAGACTCAGAAAGTTTAGAAAGTCCTTCGTATTCTCCTTTTCTGCAATATGCCAAGTTGCTTCTTGCCTCACTAGTAGCTGCTTCTTCATAGAAGTAACCTGGAATACCTAACTCTTCTCCAATTCTCTTCCCTAACCGATGTGCAAACGGGATTATTTCTTCCAATGATATATTTGCTACAGGGACCAATGGACATACATCCGTGGCTCCCATTCTTGGATGCTCCCCTTTATGCCCATTCATGTCTAACAATTGAGCCGCTTTTTTCACTAATCTAAATGCAGCTTCTATTACTGGCTCTGGTTCCCCAACGAATGTGATTACCGTCCTGTTAGTAGTACTACCAGGATCAATGTCCAACAGTTTCACTCCAGGAACAGTTTTCACTACATCAGTAATTTCTTTGATCTTTTTCGCATCTCTTCCTTCGGAGATGTTTGGTACACATTCAATAAGCTGTTTTGACATTTCGACTTTTTTTGATAGTCCGACAAAACTAAAATTTGCCCTCAGTGATTCGTCATTTTTATGATATATATTATGAACAGTTAGTTACATTCAAATTATCTCACTCCTTCTTTTTAAGAGTAGACAGATTTAAGATTTTAGGATATTTTGTAGAACATATTCAGCTAATTTTGTTGCCAGTTTTGGTTTAGCAACCATAAATTCTAAATAATATAAAACCAACAAGTATGTATCCAGCAGAAATGGTAGCGCCAATGAAAGGCGAATTAATTGAAAAAGGCTTTAAAGAGCTGATTTCACAAGAAGATGTAGATCTTGCAATAAAAGAAAGTGGAACAACATTGGTAGTCTTGAATTCAGTTTGTGGATGTGCAGCGGGATCAATGCGTCCTGGTGTAAAGCTTTCATTGGAAAATAGTAAACTTCCTAGTCATTTAACCACTGCATTTGCAGGTGTAGATAAAGATGCCGTAGATAGAGCCAGACAATATATGTTACCTTACCCTCCTAGCTCACCTGCTATAGCTCTATTTAAAGATGGAAAATTAGCTCATATGATTGAACGTCATCATATTGAAGGAAGAACGGCAGAAATGATTGCTGAGAATCTTAAAATGGCCTTTGACGAATTTTGCTAGTCGAGACTAAAATGAAATTGAAAAAGCTATTGCGTTGCAATGGCTTTTTTTATGTAAAAACAAAGTTTGTCAACTCAACAAAATCCTCGACAGACAGCTGTTCAGGACGTTCTGTTTGAAATTTTTCTGGAAGAACTCGATCTTCCAAAACACTTTTAAGGGAGTTTCTTAATGTTTTTCTCCGCTGATTAAAGCTTAATTTAATAAGTTGCTTGAATTTTTTTTCATCACAGTCCAATGATTTTACGTCGTTTCTAACCAATCTAATCACTCCACTTTTTACTTTTGGTGGAGGATTGAACGCATCTTCATCTACCGTGAACAAGTATTCTATATCATAATAAGCTTGTAGAAGAACACTAAGAATACCATAAGCTTTAGTTCCAGGACCAATGGCTATTCGCTCTGCCACTTCTTTTTGAAACATTCCTACCACCTCTGTAACATGATCCTTATACTCCAAGGCATGGAATAGAATTTGTGAACTAATATTGTAAGGGAAATTTCCAATTACTATGAGCTTCTCGTCAAAAAGTTCATCTAGCTTTAAATGAAGAAAACTCTCTTCAATTATCTTTCCGTGAAGTTGATGATAGTGCACATTTAGATAGTCTACTGAATCTCTATCTATTTCAACGACCTTTAATTCGGCCTCCTTTTTTAGCAAGAACTTAGTGAGTGCACCTGTCCCAGGCCCTACCTCCACAATGTTTTTCACATTCTGATGAAAAGTAATGGCATCAGCGATGTCTTGAGAGATTTGATCATCTTTTAAGAAGTGCTGCCCCAGCGACTTTTTTGCTCTTATTTTCACTAATTCTGATTTTGTGCTTGAGAATAACCCGTTTGTCGCGCCTGATACATCACTTCTAAAACAGTTCTAAAAGCGACGACTTTTCCTCCGTACTTATCCGCATGATCTTTCTGTAATCTCTCAGAATGCTTTTCTAAGTATTCGTCATATTTCTCTTGACTACTAGTTAGATATTGAACAGCAAATGATACTCCACCCTGCTCCTCAGCTTTAATTCTACAGATCCTGCATTCTAAGAACAATCCCGTTTTCATCATATCCGGTATATGTGCTTCTCTCATCCAGTCATACCATTCTTCGTGAATATCTTCATCCACACTGCAAGTCACGTTGTAAAGAATCATAATACAAAGGTAATCCGATCATATGAATTTAGCTTATCGTAATTGTATAAAACAAACCCACTTTGTATGAAAGAGTTTATTTACAGATTTTAAACCCCAACTTAGGTTTCCTACTTATTTTTATCGGCTGATTTGAAATAGTAAAAATGTCAAGAATACTTACCGGAGTTCAAAGTACAGGTGTTCCGCACTTAGGAAACATACTTGGGGCGATTAAACCCGCTATTAAGATGGCGGAGGACAAGAGCAATGAGTCTTTTCTCTTTATTGCCGATATGCATTCTCTTACTCAAATTAAAGATGGGGCCACTCTGAGAGAGAACACATACAGTACTGCCGCTACTTGGTTAGCCTGTGGACTTGACACAAGTCAAACAGTTTTTTATCGCCAAAGTGATGTGCCAGAAACCACCGAATTAGCATGGTATCTTAGCTGTTATTTTCCTTTTCAAAGATTGACTTTAGCTCATTCATTTAAAGATAAAGCAGATCACCTTGAAGATGTAAATGCAGGACTTTTTACGTATCCAATGCTTATGGCTGCTGATATTTTATTGTATGATGCAGAATTTGTTCCCGTTGGTAAAGACCAGCTTCAGCATCTAGAAATTACTCGCAAGGTTGCTGGAAGTTTCAATCATTTAATGGGAGACACATTTGTTCTACCTCAGGCGAAAATAAACGAGAATACTCAACTAATTCCAGGTACTGATGGCCAAAAAATGAGTAAATCCAAAAATAATTTCATCGATATTTTCCTTCCTGAGAAGGAGCTCAAGAAGTTCTTGAATAAGAATATCGTTACTGATGATACTCCGTTGGAAACTCCTAAAGATCCTGAAAGTGCAAGTGTTTATCAACTATATAAATTTGTAGCACCAGATGAAAAAGTAGAAGAAATGGCTGCTAAATTGAGGGCTGGAGGATATGGATGGGGTCATTGTAAACTGGATTTATTCAATGCTATCTTAGAAAACTTCTCTGAGGAAAGGGAAAGATTCAATTATTACATGGAAAATAAATCTGAGTTAGAAGAAATACTTCAACAGGGAGCCAAAAAAGCCAGAATAGTTGCTAGAGAGGTTATTCAAAGAGTTCGAGAAAAGATCGGATACTAAACCTCTCTCATCTTCAAACTGATCACTTAAAGTATCATCTCAAAATCAATTTTTTCGTAATCACTTTACCTTTCGACTCTAGGGTAGATGTATACATTCCTTTAGATAGATTTGAAAGATCTATTGATACCCTACCAGTATTTGCTTTAACGTTCTCTGAATAAACCACTTCTCCAACCATGTTATAGATACTAAAAACTTGATCATTTACAGATTTCGTTTCTATAGTTACTATACCTGCAGAAGGATTTGGAAACAAATTAAACTCTTGAGGTTTCAGTGGATCTTGTACTGAAACTATAATTGAACAGTCTGATACGGTAGTTGGATATTGCACATCATCAATTCTAATCTGGAATTGATTTGTACTTTCAAAATGCCGAAATGCGATATACACCTCCTGACCTACATAGCTTTCTAGAGAAACTATTTTCTCAACAAACCCTGAACTCTCTATCGTCTCGTCTAGCAACACTTCTGTAAAGTCCTCAGCAGCATTTCCAGAGGTAGATAAAACCACAGCATAATGTTCAAATGACCAGTCTGGATCTAAACCAGCTACATGATAGGTTAGATTTTCACCCGCTTGGATAGAAAGTTGTGGTAAAATAAGAAAGTTGTCTGGGGTCAATGCTAAATCTGCATTATCGAATGATGCCGATGCCATAAATCCTATTCCTGTGTGACCATGAACTGTGGCCCCATTAATTTGGACTTGATAAAAATTTTCCCAATCATATTCGTCTTCATCAGCATTGATAGTTGACCAACACTCGGGCAATTCAGGCAGTTCAAAGGATTCCAAATTTGGGGAATCGTTTTGTCCTACAACCAATCCATTCATCAACACTCCGAAAATCAACAAGTAAGCACCCTTCATTTTTCTATTTGTTCTGATTTTGATTCTAACAAGCCGTAAATGTATAACAGTTATATCTTAAATAAAGTAAAAACTCTACTCAACCACACTAATTATCACATTTGAAACAAAAAAGCCAGTAAAGAAAACTTTACTGGCTTTAAATATCTTATCACTCTTTTTCAAAGAGCATCATAACCGTCTTACTCAGCTGGACATTCAGATCCAAATACTCCGAGGAATCCTGTTAAATCGGCCACGGTAATAAATCCATCTCCAGTAAAGTCTCCTGCACAACCTGAAGGTGTAGTTACACATGAACCATCATCAGTGTTAGCTAACGGATTGTAATTATCTGCTCCACAATCTGTACAACCCATTACTTCAAATTCACAAGAACCGTCATCAGTATTTGCATTTGAATCATAATTCAGCGCTGTATCATCAATACATCCTTCTATTTTCTCAGTACATGAACCATCATCGTAAGTAGCTGCTGGATCATAGTTAAATGCAAAGTTATATGTACATCCTCCTTTGATACAAGAACCGTCATCACAATCTGCGTCTACATCATAATTATCAGCCATTGGATTCGTACATCCTGAGGTATCTGTTCCTCCACAATTTCCACAGGCATCATTGGTTAAACACGACCCATCATCACAATCTGCCGCTGCATTGTAGTTACAAGCTGATACATCGGTACATCCTGCTACTGTTCCTGATCCACCACAAACACCACAAGCGTCATTAGTTGAACAAGATCCATCATCACAATCTGCCGCTGCATTGTAGTTACAAGCTGATACATCGGTACATCCTGCTACTGTTCCTGATCCACCACAAACACCACAAGCGTCATTGGTTGAACAAGATCCATCATCGCAATCTGCCGCTGCATTGTAGTTACAAGCTGATACATCGGTACATCCTGCTACTGTTCCTGATCCACCACAAACACCACAAGCGTCATTAGTTGAACAAGATCCATCATCACAATCTGCCGCTGCATTGTAGTTACAAGCTGATACATCGGTACACCCTGCTACTGTTCCTGATCCACCGCAAACACCACAAGCGTCATTAGTTGAACAAGATCCATCATCGCAATCTGCCGCTGCATTGTAGTTACAAGCTGATGCATCGGTACACCCTGCTACTGTTCCTGATCCACCACAAACACTACAAGCATCATTGGTTGAACAAGATCCATCATCACAATCTGCCGCTGCATTGTAGTTACAAGCTGAGGCGTTAGTACATCCTGCTACCGTTCCTGATCCACCACAAACACCACAAGCATCATTGGTTAAACAAGATCCATCGTCGCAAAGAGCTGCCACATTATAGTTACAAGCAGATACATCAGTACATCCATCTGGAAGTACACATGATCCATCATCACAAAGAGCTGCCACATTGTAATTACAGGCTGTTGCATTTGTACATCCATCTGGAAGTACACATGATCCATCGTCACAATCTGCCGCTGCATTGTAGTTACAAGCTGATAAATCAGTACATCCTGCTACCGTTCCTGGTCCACCGCAAACACCACAAGCGTCATTCGTTAAACAAGATCCATCGTCATTTGTCGCAGCTGGATTATAGTTACAAGCACTTGCATTAGTACATCCGGAAACAGCATTTGGAAATACTATTGTTTCAGTCTCTACATAACTATTTCCATCCTGAGCTCTATACTGAAGCGTTGCTGCAAAGGTTGCTGTACCGTCTGTTGATATTTGACCTAACAAAACTCTCCCTGAAACATCTGGAAAAGCAGTAGGTTCCATTCCTGGAATTACAAACCATCCTCCACCGAAGGGGTCATTTATAGTAAGTGCATTTCCAGCCTCAAAATCTGTAAAATCAACTCCAACAATACTTAATCCGTTTGGTGCTGATTCGGTTCCAATTGTTACCCAAGAATCATATTCTAATGATGGGAAACCAGGGAAAAAGGCCGGATTTATATCTGAACTAGTTGGGCCTCCGTTAGCATCTTGGTAAATAGTTCCAGTAGAAGAAATTGACAAAGGGCTCACATCTTGACCATACACTGTCACCACCTGATCTAAAGGATTCGTGAAATTAGCATACACTCTATACGTTTCATACCCAGCTACACCATTTGAGGCAATCAATTCATATGACAAACCATTATAAGAAGGTGCTGGATACGTACAAGAACCATCGTCTTCCGTGGCATTTACGTTATAGTTATCAGCATTGGGATCATTACATCCTGGTAAGGAGAAAACAACATTCAACGTTTCCCCATTGACAGTAGTTTCTACATCAGAAGAATTTCTCCATACTAAGTTCAATTGCAATGATAAATCACCATTTGTAGTCAACTGTCCTAATAAAACTCTTCCAGAAGTGGCAAATGCCTCCGGAACTGCTCCAGGAACAATAAAAATAGCACCTTCAGGACTTGTATTCGCAAGCAATGTTCCGCCAGCTTCAAATGCTGTGAAATTCATGTTTGCTGAGTTCAAACCAGTCATACTTTGATCCGTAATACCAATTGTCATCCACGAATCAAACTCTAAGTTTGGTTCTGCTGCAAAGAAGAACGTATTAATGTTTGAAGCTAAACCTCCGCCCAAAGCATTTTGATAAAAATCTCCTGTGGTAGCCACACTCATCGGGTTTGTAACAGAGCCACCAATAGAAACTAGCTGATCTCCTGTGTCGTCAAAGTCGGCATATATTCTATATGTGGTATATCCGGTTATGGCATCTTCAGTATGAATTTCTGCTGATAGACCTGTGTAATTCGCGAAAGAGTGGATAGCTGTAAAGCATAGGTATACTAGTAAAACTAGTTTAAACTTAGAATTCATTAGAGTTGAATTTTGATTAAGGTTATTTAGGTATATCTCCCAAAGATAGCCAAATTCCTCCCCAACTCAAAAGTTTCAATTTACTTTTTTGGAATTGATGTAATGCTGAATAAGAAAGTTTGTGGAGCTATCATGCTCTAAATGACCTTCTTTTACAGTGATTTCATTCAAAATTTTCTTAGCAAAGGCCTTTCCTAATTCTACCCCCCACTGATCGAAACTAAAAATATTCCAAATACATCCCTGTACAAATATTTTATGCTCATAAAATGCAACCAACTTGCCTAGGTTATAGGGGGACAAACGATCTAATACAATGGCATTGCAAGGCTTGTTACCTTCAAACACCTTATACGGTTCTAGCGAAGTGGATGATGCGTCTTGTTTGAAATCCTCAGTCTTTACTTCTCTGGATGTTTTCCCAGTCATCAAAGCTTCCGATTGTGCAATAAAATTACTAAACAGAATGTCTTGATGCTCCTGTAAATCACTTTGAGAATGAATGACACTTATAAAATCACATGGAATTAATTTGGTGCCTTGATGTATCAGTTGAAAAAAAGAATGCTGTCCATCTGTACCTGGTTTTCCCCAAATAATCGGCCCTGTTTCATAATTGACTTTATTTCCATTTCTATCGACAGACTTTCCATTGCTTTCCATATCTCCCTGCTGTAAATATGATGGGAACATGTTCAAGCACTGGTTGTATGGCATAACAGCATGAGAATGACTTTGAAAGAAATTTGTATACCAAACTCCGAGTAACCCCATAATTACAGGAATATTTTTGTTCAACTCGGTAGTTCGAAAATGCTCATCTGCAGAATGTGCGCCTTGTAATAGTTTTTCAAAATTTTCATAGCCTAAATGTATTGCTATGCTTAAACCAACAGCACTCCATAGAGAATATCGCCCCCCAACCCAATCCCAAAAAATAAACTGGTTCTCAGAATTAATTCCAAAATCAACGACAGCTTCACTGTTTGTACTTACCGCTACAAAATGATGTCTTACAGCTTTCTCACTACCCAACGCATTCAGCAACCACTTCTTCGCACTATTGGCATTGGTCATTGTCTCTTGAGTAGTAAACGTCTTGGAAACAATAATAAACAGCGTCGTTTCTGCACTACAACTCTTTAATACTTGAGATAAATGCATCCCATCGATATTTGAGACATAATTCACCTCTGGGCCTACTTGATACGGCCTCAATGCTTCACATACCATTTTTGGTCCGAGGTCACTTCCTCCTATCCCAATATTTACAATCCTGTCAATTTTTTTTCCTGTAAACCCTTTGAATTTGCCACTAATAACCTTTTCCGAGAATAGTTTTACTTTCTCAAGCTCCACTTTCACATCTGACATTACAGGAAAACCATCTACATAGATTTCTCTTTCTGAAAAATTTCTTAGCGCTGTATGAAGAACAGGCCTCTGTTCGGTTTGGTTGATCTTTTCCCCACTAAACATACTGGAAATACCTTGCGAAAGGCCAATCTCCTCAGCTAAACGAACTAATAGGGTGAGAGTCTTATCGTCTATTCTGTTTTTAGAATAGTCGAATAAAAGTTCTTCATTAAAAATGGAAAATCTATCGAATCTAGAAGCATCATTCAAAAACATATCTCGCATGTGCACCTCTTTCATACTTTGAAAATGTGCCTCTAACTCTTTCCAGCTTTCTAGCTCCGTGGGGTTGATGTTCTTCAACATCTAGTTTATTTATTTCGATCGATACAATTCAAATCCTCAAACGCTTGTTTCAATCTCTCTACAAAACTTACTTCCCCTTTTCTGAGCCAAACTCTAGGGTCATAGTGCTTTTTGTTCGGTTTTTCAGACCCCTCCGGATTTCCAATCTGAGTCATTAAGTATGCACTTTTATCAGTAACATAATCTCGTACGCCAGCTAGGAACGCCCATTGCATATCTGTATCAATGTTCATTTTAACCGCTCCATATTCAATCGCTTCTCTTATTTGACTTTGTGGAGAACCAGAACCTCCATGAAAAACAAAATTGATAGGATTCTCTTTTGTGCTAAACTTCTCTTGGACATGGGCTTGAGAATTCTTAAGAATTTCTGGGCGCAGCTCCACATTTCCAGGCTTATATACTCCATGAACGTTACCAAAAGCCGCCGCAATAGTAAAATTAGGACTAATCTTATTCAGCTCTTCATAAGCGTATGCCACTTCATCAGGCTGAGTATACAATTTTGAGCTATCTACCTCCGTGTTATCTACTCCATCTTCTTCTCCTCCTGTGACACCTAGTTCTATTTCCAAGATCATTTCCATCGGCGCCATTGTTTTTAAATAGCGCACACAGGTTTCTATATTTTCTTCGATTGGCTCTTCACTTAAATCAAGCATGTGACTTGAGTATAGCGGACGTTTATTCTGAGCATAAAATTTCTTTCCGTGCTCTAGTAAACCATCCACCCATGGAAGAATTTTCTTCGCACAATGATCTGTATGAAGAATCACTGGCACATCATACGCTTTTGCCATATGATGCACATGAAATGCTCCTGACACACCTCCTAAAATAGCTCCATTTTGACCGTCGTTAGAAAGACCTTTCCCTGCAAAAAAGGAAGCTCCTCCATTGGAATACTGAATAATCACTGGAGAATTTAATTCTCTCGCTGTTTCTAAAACTGCATTAACACTATTCGTTCCGATTACATTTACTGCTGGAAGTGCATAGTTATTATCGTTTGCATGTTGGAGCAGATCCATTGCTTCTTGACCAAAAAGTACTCCTGAATTAAAAAGTTTTCCCATAATATTCTTCCTATTTATATAAGCGTTGCAAAGCTAAAAACATTGATTACATAGCATACTAAATATTCGATTTGTTATTCCCTAATTAAGAACATCAATCCAAATTATTCTTCTTCCTGAATTTTTCAATTAATTCTTTATCAGTGAGGTTTAAATCCTCCAGTCTAGCTCTGACCTGTTCGATATGAATGCTATCTCCATACAACTTGAAATAGTGCTCGTAAGTTTGTTTTGCCTTATTCTTCTGGTTTAGCTGAAAATCGTAAATAAACCCAAGTTGAAAAAGAACATCATCTCTATTAGGATGACTCTCATAGTCATTAAAAAAGTTCCTTTGAATTTCAGCAGCTTTTTCCCATTTTTCAATGGACATCGCCAAATCCCCAGCCTTTAGAAAGTATGAGGGTGTCCTTTTGTCTTCTCTATACTTGTTTCGATATTCTGAATAGGCGCTAATCAGCTTGGAAATCGTGCTTTTATCTGAATCACCTTTCTGCTGATGTATCGCCTCTAAGCTATCAATTTGAGCAATTAGCTCCTTTTGGTGGCCTTCTTTATGACCATGGGGAGAATCTGATTCAGACTTATCTGCACATGCCCCTAGGACTATTACTAGTGCAAACATCAATTGAAAACTAGCTTTCATTATTTCTTTTTAATGTTTTTAGGAAATTTCATTCTATAAGTCGACTCTATTTCTCCCTTGGTAATATCATTTAATCGGCTTTGAAGTAGTGTTTTTCTTTGCGGTTTGATCTTATCAGTAAAAAGTGTTCCTTCTATGTGATCGTACTCATGCTGAACCACTCTGGCAGGAAAACCTGTCAATTCTTCTTCATACAAATCCCAATTTTCGTCAAAGTATTCAATTTTCAAGTTTGGTTTTCTAAAGACCTCTTCCCTAATTCCTGGAATACTCAAACACCCTTCTTCCATACCCCATTCTTCTCCGCTTTCCTCAAAAATTATGGGGTTAATAAAAGTTCTTATAAATCCTTCACAAGAAGGATCTCCATCTTCCCCTTCTGCAAAAGGACTTGCATCAACAATAAAAAGACGGATACTCTTTCCTATTTGTGGTGCTGCTAGACCTACTCCACGCGCTTTGTACATAGTATCAAACATACTTTTAATTAACTTCTTGAGATTGGAATGCCCCTCTTCTATCTCTTCTGCCTTTTTCTTAAGAATAGGATCGCCGTAAGCTACAATCGGTAGAATCATGAATCACATATTTATTAATTCTAAGTACAAATTTAGAATACTTAGCCATTTTTTTGAATTTCTCCGGCAAATGTAATTAATAACCTCAGCGTAATGTGACTTTTTGTACATACAAAAGCGGTTATCTGTAGTACATTTGCGCAAAATTTTCACATGTCAAGAAAGCTAGATAGTATCGAAGAAGCCATCAAAGATGTTATGGCTGGAAAGGTAATCATAGTCGTAGATGACGAGGATAGAGAGAATGAGGGAGATTTCCTTATAGCAGCACGAAAGACTACTCCAGAAATCGTCAATTTTATGGCTACACATGGTAGAGGTTTAATCTGTGCACCGCTAATTGAATCAAGGTGCGATGAGTTAGGACTTAAACTGATGGTAAATGAGACCAACGCTGCTTTTGAGACGCCATTTACTGTCTCTGTAGATTTGGTTTCTCCTGAAACAACCACAGGGATCTCAGCTGCCGATAGACATAAAACGATAATGGCTCTGGTAGATCCTGAAACAAAACCAGAAACACTTGGGAAGCCAGGACATATATTTCCTCTTAGAGCAAGAAAGGGTGGTGTTCTTAGAAGAGCTGGACATACAGAAGCCGCTATTGATTTTGCAAGATTGGCTGGATTTGAGCCCGCTGGTGTCATTGTGGAAATCTGCAATGAAGATGGATCTATGGCCAGACTTCCTCAGCTGTTTGAGATTGCGGATAAGTTTGATTTAAAGGTCGTTTCGATTGAAGACTTGATTGCGTACCGTCTGGAAAATGAAACTCTTATCGAAGAAGAAATGAAGGTAAATCTCCCCACTATGTATGGAGAGTTCAAACTTCACGCCTTCAGACAAACGACTAGTAATACAGAGCATTTAGCCTTGGTCATGGGAGAATGGGAAGCAGACGAGCCCGTTTTAGTCCGTGTACATTCTGGCAGTATGATTGGTGATATTTTTGGGTCTGATTTTTACGGAAAAGGGCATCAGCTTCATGGGGCTATGAAAGCGATTAATAAGGAAGGAAAAGGTGTTATTGTATACATCAATAAACTTAGAAGAGGGAATGGCCTAGTAGATGAGTTAAAAGCTTTTAAAGCCAGAAACAAGAGTGAAGCGAGCGATAAGGTTACTGTCAAAAAAGTAGATTCTAAAGATTATGGTATAGGGGCACAAATCCTTAGACATCTAAATATTTCTAAAATGAATCTACTTACCAATAGTCCGTCTAAGAAAATTGCTGGATTAGAAGGGTATGGCTTGAGTGTGGAAGATTACGTAAAAATTCCCCTTGGTTAATTTCATTTCTTGTGTCTTTCATACTTGAAGAATTTCTCATAAATATTAGAGCATAAAAAAACCTCTTAATTTCCATTAAGAGGTTTTTTATTATAAGTGAATATTTTTTATCCTTCGTTGTTGTCTTCTGCTTTGCTCTCATCTGCAGCGGCATCATCACTAGCTGGAGCATCTTTTTTCTTCTTATCCCACTTTCCGTACTTAGATTTGAATTTGTCAATTCTACCTGCTGTATCAACGAATTGCATTTTTCCAGTAAAGAATGGGTGACTTTTATGACTAATATCCAACTTGATCACAGGATACTCATTTCCATCCTCCCAAGTTACTGTCTCTTTCGAGTTCGCAGTACTTTTTCCTAAAAACGAATACTCGTTACTCATGTCCTTGAAAACAACTAATCTGTAATTATCTGGGTGTATTCCTTCTTTCATATCATAAAATTTCGGAGTGCAAAGATAGTATATTTTCCTATTTACACAGCGTTTTACTAAGTAAAATTAAAAAACCCACTATTACTGTTCGATGGGTAACAACATTGTATTATATCCAGCCACTACCCCCAATCCATTTTCCACATTAGTATATACCTGAACTGGTTGAGTAAAGAATCCTCCTGAACTCTGTGACAGAAAAACAGATCTGTGGTACAAATAATATTCTTCACTTATTTTAACCCATTGAACAAAATACTCTTTACCTGTCAACATTACTCCGTCAAACTCAACTGTGGTAGTTTCTCCATCAAATAAATCATCAGTAAAGATTACCTGTTCTAAATGAATGTTTTGAACACCTAAAGAAGCCGTGTTTCCTGTTTCATTCAAAATTATAGGCGAGCTACTATTAAATTCAAAAGCAGAATAATTTAATGAAGGTTCTTCAGACTTCTCTACAATAATCAAATGGTAGAAATCTCTCTGTCCTGAAGGATCTGAAAACACCAATCGGCTTTTATACTTAATTGTATCATTTTGTTCAGATATTATTTCAGTGGTCAATTGCGCATTGTTTCCTGAAATAGTCGGAACTTTTGTAGTTCCAGAAGCTGAATTATATCCAGCAGCCGTTACTTTCAACTCATATGTTCCCGGATCAGTTATAAGCTCAGAGTACTTATAAGTACCAGATCCTGCATCATCAAGTTGGAGATCACTTAAAAAATTTCCTTCTTTGTATAATTTCACATCAGCATTAGAAATTACTGGAAGAGCTCCTTCTGAATCCAAATAAGACAGACTAGTCCCTACATTCACTATTAATGAATCCGTAATGCTTATATAAGAATTTACTACTAGCTGAGGCTTAGAAGCAGGAATATCAAAATCAATTTCTTTCTGACAGGATTCTAAACTAAGTATCCCTAATATAATAAGACTGGTATAAATAAACGCTTTTTTCATCGGTGATTAAAATTTGACTGCATAAGAAATGGATGGAATAATTGGAAAAAGTGACACTTGCTTCAATACAGACTTCTCACTATTAGTAGTCGCATCAATCTTGGTATCAAAGAATACAAAAAATGGATTCTTACGGTTATATAAGTTATATATTCCAAAACTCCAGGTTCTTTCTCTCTTCTTTATTTTTTTATGAAGATTGACTCCCACATCTAATCTATGATAACTTGGCATTCTAAATCCATTTCTACTATTTATATAATCAATACCAGAAGAAGTCTCATCTCCAAACTCATTTTGAGGAACTACAGCTGTAGGGGTTACAGAAGCTCCGTTGTACCTAGCAATAGGAAGTGTAGTCGCACTTCCTGTTCCATACACATAGACAAAACCATAATCCACTCTGTCATTCGGCTTATACGTGAATGCAATTCCTATATCATGTCTCCGATCGAACGTATGTGGAAAGGGCTTTCCAAAATTGACATTCTTAAATTCTCTGTTTGACCAACTCAATGTATAACCAATCCAACCTGTGAATTTTCCTTTTGTTTTTTCTAGCAACACTTCGGCTCCATAGCTCCATCCTTTCCCTACTTCTACTTTTTCCTGCCAATCTTCTGCCGAACCCTGAAAACTCGCTCCATCTTTATATTCGATAAGATTTTGCATCCATTTATAATAGCCTTCAAGGCTTACTTGATATCCTTTCACTGGAGTTATTGCATACCCTAAAGCCACCTGATCACTTATTTGAGGCTTAATCTGCTTGGTAACAGGAACCCAAAGATCAGTTGGTAATCCCACAGAACTATTGCTTAGCAAGTGAAGAAACTGCGTCATATTTGCATACGAAACTTTCACAGAACTCTTTTTATTTAGTAAATAGCGAAAAGATACTCTGGGTTGAAATGAGTAATAAGATTTTCCTTCTACAAAGAAATTCGATGAGTGTATTCCTATGTTGGCTTTCAATTTATTGGACACTTTCCAATCCCCTTCCACATAAAAATTGTATTCATGAGCCTTGATGATGTTACTTCCGTATACCGTATCTAATTTAAACCCCTCAGAACTAAGATCAACTTTACTCACACCAGGTGTAAAAGTATGATACACATAACTTGAACCGAATTTTAAATTTAGATTGGGAGACGGAATGTAGTCAAAATCAATCTTACCAGCCCAATCATCAATTCCAGAATCATACCTTATCACAAAATCATTTTTAGATCCTTCATCTTCTGACGATATATCAAATGCTGTGAGAAATTTATATTTACTATAAGTTACTGTTGTATTCGCAAACAATTTAGGAGAAAACACATGATTCCATCTAGCTGCTACAATTGCATTTCCCCATTCTAATTTGACATCGGCGCTATTCTTTGTGCCTTCAAAAGATGAACTGTATTTAGCAAATGCTTTATCATTTCCAAAATACCCACTTACGAATACTCTATCCTTATTACTTATAATGTAATTCAGTTTCCCATTAAGGTCATAGAAAAAATATCCTCCTTTGGTAGCCCCACCGGGGCTTGAGTTTCTGGAGAATGCCGCGATAAATGGCTTTGCCAACACATCAATATATGTCCGTCTTCCGCTAAATAAAAAAGATGATTTTCCTTTTTTAATTGGGCCTTCAATTAAGGCCTTGGCAGCAACTATTCCTATACTTGCTTCTCCATGTGTTTCATACAAATTTCCTTCATTCATTCTTATATCCATCACAGAAGAAAGTCGCCCTCCATATCTAGCTGGGAATCCCCCTTTAATCATCTTAACATCACGTATCGCATCAGCATTAAAAACTGAAAAGAATCCGAATAAATGTGACGCGTTATACACTGGCACACCGTCTAACAACATCAGATTTTGATCAGGGCCCCCTCCTCTTACATACATACCACTTGCTCCCTCAGTTCCAGACTGTATTCCAGGTAAAAGTTGTAGTGTTTTAATAATATCTGTCTCTCCCATTAAAACAGGTAAACTCTTTACCTTTTTCATATCCAACTCTACTACACTCATCTGTGTCTTATTCTGAATTGGTTCAGACTCCAAACTTTCCACTACAGCTTCTGACAGCTCCAAGCGCGACTTTAGGTTAAAATCTATTGTCACATCTTTATCTAAGACCAACATTTGTTGCTGCTCTGAATACCCTACATAAGAAGAGAGTATGTGTACACTATCTGAAGCAAGTGTAAGGCTATAAAAACCATAAACGTTGGTTGTAGCTGCATTCTCACTATTTAAATCTATTATATAAGCTCCTATAAGGCCTTCTCCAGTAGATTTATCCAAAACATATCCAGAAATGGTATACTTTTCTTGAGAAACAGCGCAACTGACTACAGTTAATAATAATAAACTGATTATATATCTCATTTAATACTTGATTTTTAGTGCAGGTGTAATTACATTTCTGCTCAATGATGAATTATTTTTACGCGAAAATTATGGAAAATTTATTTGTTGTTTTTTGCATCTCTTTTGTTTTCAATATTGCTCTTGGGAATGCTTATAATATTCCACGCGATAGTTACAATAACGATTCATTAAACCCTCAAATAATTTCTATTTATTTTGGATGGAACAGAAGTGCTTATTCCACTAGTGATTTACACTTTTTCGGTGATGGTCATGACTTCACTATTGAAAATGCTACCGCAAGTGATAGGCAAACGCCATTTTCGTTTAAAAAGTATTTTGGAATCACCACGTTAACAATCCCACAAACCAACATGGGTATCAGCTATCAAGTGAATCCAAGAGTTTCTTTGTCATTCAATGTGGATCATATGAAGTATGTCTTGGATCAAAATCAAGTGGCTACCATTAACGGAGAAATAAACACAGGAAATCATGACTTCTTTGGTACTTACGCAGACCAACCAACAGAAATCACGGAAGATCTAGTGCGTTTTGAGCATTCTGACGGATTGAATTACCTGAATTTTGGTTATACTCGGAGCAACTTATTATTTGGAATCAGCAAACAACTCATTAAACTTCAGGCAAATTATGGGGGATCTTTGGGAGTTATGCTGCCAAAAACCAATAGCCAACTTTTGGGAAATGAAAGATACGATGAATTCCATATTTCAGGATACGGTACTGGTGTTCATTCTGGCATTCAGATCAATGTTGGATCGGTATTTTTCATTAGCACTTTACTAAAAGGAGGATTTATTCATATGCCAGATATTCGGACAACTTTAAATGAATCCGATCGTGCTACTCAACATTTTTGGTATTTGCAATTGAATGGAACTTTTGGACTAAGATTCAACCTTCAGGGCATAAAAAAAGCCTCTTGATTTTTATCAAAAGGCTTTCAATATATATTTAGATTTTTTTTATCCGTTATAATGTCCCTCAGCTTTTGCTCTTTTTAAAGCTTCTTCCAAACCAAGTTTATTGATAATTCTCATCCCTTTAGCAGAAAGTTTCAAAGAGATTGGTTCTTCCTTACCTTCTACATGATATTTCTTCTTAAATAAGTTAGGATAGAATTTTCTCTTCGTTCTATTCTTGGCATGTGAAACGTTGTTTCCAACCATTACTTTCTTTCCTGTTATTTGACACACTCTAGCCATAATACTACTTATAAAAAATTTAGGAGCGCAAAGATACTACTTTTATTATCTAATATCAAACCTATTGAAGTAATTCTTTCCGTAACAAATTCAACGCTGCATTACTAGTCATTACTATGTTTCTATGCCTGTTCTTTCCAAAAAGAAATTGTTGGCTTTTCATCCAGCCTGGCCCTGCCAGTCCTACCCAAACTGTACCCACAGGTTTATCAGGTGTTCCTCCTCCTGGTCCAGCAACACCCGAAGCTGAAATAGCGTAATCAGTTCCAAACTTATTTTTTACTCCTTCCGCCATTTCCTCAACTACTTGCTGACTTACTGCACCAAATTTCTCCAGAGATTCTTGTTTCACTCCGACCCAATTCTTTTTAGCTTCATACGAATAAGTGACCACACTTCCGTGATAGAATTCCGAACTCCCAGGAACAGATGTGATCAAATGGCTGATGTATCCTCCTGTACAACTTTCAGCCAAACTAAGTGTTCTTTTACTATCAGTTAGGAGCGCTGCAATTATTTTTTCTAATGAATCGTCATTAAAACCGTATACAATGTCATCAATTACCTCAACAGCATGGTCTATCTTTTCATCAACTCGCTTTTTCAAACTCTCCTGATCCTCTCCCACGCCCGACACTCTCAACCTTACCATACCTACTGACGGCAAATATGCCAGTCCAAGCCCCTCTGCCCTCAATTGATTTTCCCAGTTCTCAAGCTTTTTTGCGATGCTACTTTCTCCCATGCCAATGGTCAAAATTGTGTGGTTATATACAGCAGGAGTATTGAACGTCTTTGCAATTTTATCGAAAACCTCATCCTTCATCAATCCCTTCATTTCATAAGGAACCCCGGGCATACTCATAAGCACTTTTCCTTCATTTTCGAACCACATTCCACTGGCAGTACCTCTTCTATTTATTATAGTCGTGCACTTCTTTGGTAATACGGCTTGATTTAAATTTACGTCAAGTGGCTCCCTTCCAATTGCATGGAAATAGTCCTTAATCCCTTGAAGTACTTCTTCATTTGTGTAAAAATCAGAGTTGTAATACGTTGCTAACGTCTTCTTCGTAATGTCATCTTGAGTTGGCCCTAATCCTCCAGTCATTAGTACAAGTGAGGTTCTACTAAATGCTTCATCAAGCGCTCTAACAATCTCTTCTTCATCGTCTTGAATTGTTGTTATACGCCCTACACGAATGCCATACAGGCTCAAGTTTTCACCCAACCATGCAGAGTTTGAATCAATAGTTTGACCAAGTAAAATTTCATCACCAATGGTAATTATCTCTGCTTTCATGTAAATGATTGATAATTTTATGGCAAAGAACTTGTATTGTTGTTAAACAAAAATCAAATAATGAAAAAACTTTTAATTATCACCCTCACCATTTCCTTACTGACTAGTTGCTCTGAAAAAGGATTACAAACCTTAAATGATGTGCTGACTACCACCGACGAAATCATTAGAGAAGATGGGCCTTCTCCTTTAACCAACGACGAGGTAGTTAAAGGACTTAAGGAAGCTTTAAAAGTGGGGACAGAGACTGCAGTTAATCTAACTTCAAAAGCAGATGGGTTTTACAAAAGTCCTGAGCTTTTTATTCAATTTCCAGAAGAAGCGATTAAAGTGAAAAACACCTTGAATGACGCCGGATTTGGTCATTTGGTAGAGAAATTCGAGATGACTTTAAATAGATCTGCTGAAGAGGCTGCCAAGTTCGCCGCTCCAATTTTTGTTGATGCAATTACTCAAATGACCATACAAGATGGCTTTACCATTTTAAAGGGCTCAGATAATGCTGCAACCAATTATTTAAGAGATAAAACCACTGAGCAATTGAATACCAAGTTTAGACCTACTGTTCAGCAGGCCATAGAAAAGGTAGATCTGACCAAATACTGGGAACCTGTGATTAATAAGGCTCTAGTTTAGGTTTGCGTTGAAATTATCATTTCATACCTACTCGATATAGTAGCGAACCTTTGATAGGCATGCACATTCTGTACAGACATTTGTGCAAAGTCTTTGAGGAACTGCTTACTATCTTTCAAGGTTTCTTTGATCCTAAACCAATTGAGGTACTGCTGTAGATATTTGGTTGATACGCCCCAGAATTTATTGTCAATCCATTTCTTTAACCTATGATGTGTCGAGTTGACATGTTGGATATGGTAAACCCCATCTTTGACACGTTGTTTCAAATCAGAGCGTAATGGGTGGTGTTCCAGATGATTATCAATAGCAAACCCCTTATAACTTACATGAGAATCAGTACATAAAACTGTTTGTTCTGTGAGCCTTTCTCCAATGGCATTTTCTATATCCACCTTTTTCAGTCGACCTACTGTGGCTACAGTTAAATCGACTTGTTCTTTACGATCTTGGGTTACAATAACTGCGACATGTTCATCATTAACACCTTTTTTTGAAGACTTCCCTCCACGTTTTCTTGGCTTTGTCCCCTGCTTTTCCTTTCCTTTTTCTGAACGCAAGAAAAGGTTTCATCACTTTCAGTTATTCCGCTAAATCCACCTTTTTCAGATTGTTCTATGGATGAAAGTATCTTATGACGCCAATCAAAAGCAGTCTTTTTATTAATCCCCAACCCCTCTTTGATCTTGTCAAGGCTCTTCTCTTCAAGCATAAGCTTTAGATAGGCATCTATTTTATCCTTTCGGTGAAGCCCATCCATCCATGTGCCTGAGTATTCAGTAAAACTACGGTTACAGGACTTGCATTTGTAACGGTGGGCTCCCTTATCCTTTCCGAATTTTACATATTTAGCATGACCACAGTGAGCGCAACAACCCTGCTTGTTGTCCAGAATTTTTCTTCGAACTTCTTGACACTTGGGGACTGAAAGACCTAATTGACCAACTTGTTGTAATTCCTCTATCAGTACGTGACGCTCGCTAACTGACAAACCTGAGAAGTACGATATTATTGCCTCTTTTTTCATAAGCGAAAGATACAAATAATAGCTAATCTAAACTAGAGCCATTAATAAATATAACTTGTTGACTCTGTTAAGCGGAGGAGAACAGATCAATCCTGATTTGGAGGCTTATGTAACTGAAAATGCCATTAAAGGCCTATTCCTACAAATTGAAAAGGAAGAAAAACAAATCAGGGAGAACCCTGCAGCTAGAGTTACGGATCTTTTGCAAAGGGTTTTTGGAAGTAAGCTATAAATTTTAAGATGACATAAATCACTGATGTAATTGAAATCGTTTCGCGGAAATCACCCCTCCTACTGGGCACCAAATTGAAGCAAGCGTAATTCCAAGAAATGGCAATAGAATCACTAATCCGAAAAAAGCTCCATTTCCTATTACAAGTGACTTATTCTCCCAGATAAGCCTATTTCCGGCACTAATGCTCAGCCTTTTTCGCTCATTCAAATAATCGAAGGAACTATAACCATAATAGTATGCACTAACAATAAAAATTAGCACCGCAGATAGCGGGGTAGCGATGGCAGCCAATGGAACAAAAATGACACTTAATCCAGAAATGAGCAACCCTATTAGTAATACGAGTGCTATCTCAAGGATCATATTTCTTATAGCAATACGAATCCCTCTCCAGGTGTCTTTTAGAAAAACATCCCATTTGAATTCGTAGGTATTCCCTAACAACACTTCTTCTGCTTTTTCACTTACATATGCCATTAGAGGAGCCATAGCAATCAATACAATGTATTTCTGAATTTTAAAGAAAATAAAATAACTCACAATGTATAGAATTCCATAAACCGTATACTCTGCAGCTATTTTTAGTCCGTAGGAAATCATATCCCAAAATGCATCCGGTGCCATCTCTGGTGTTTCTAACCGAAATAAATCTATTAATGGGGAGGCTATCGTGTTGACTAGGTCATCTGTAAATTTGAATATTACGGTGACCATGACTAGAGAAAATAGAATTGGAATAAGATATGCCCACCCCATTCCGTTTCTCATCACTAAACGATGCGCCTTTAGACAATCTTTGAGCCCAGCAAAAAATTTGTTCATGAAAGCAAATTTATGTACTGAATAGCCTCATGAACTGTACAATATCACAATTTTCTTGAAAAAAAAACCCTCTGCGAGAAACTCGCAGAGGGAAGACACTTAAAATCACCGAAAAATAATATAGTTAGCAATAGTTAGTTGCTATATATAAAGACGAGTTAGTTCTTGGTGGGTTGCCTACTTCTTTGAAAAAAAATTAAGTTTCACATTTACCCCTTGATAAATAGGCATTTCAGATGATTTTTTAATTTAAAATTAATAGACATTTGATTTATGAGAGTTCATTTTATAGCTATTGGAGGAAGCGCGATGCACAACCTAGCCATCGCACTGAATAGAAAAGGGTTTGTTGTTACTGGAAGTGACGATGAAATATTTGAACCTTCAAGAGGGAGACTGGATCACGAAGGCATTCTCCCAAAAGAAATTGGCTGGGATGAGAGACGTATTTCTTCTGATCTAGATTCTGTTATTTTAGGAATGCATGCACGAAAAGATAATCCTGAATTGCTCAAAGCAAAAAAGTTAGGTCTCAAGATTTTCTCCTATCCAGAATATATCTTTGAACAGACAAAGAATAAAAAAAGAATCGTTATTGGAGGAAGTCATGGAAAGACCTCTGTTACTAGTATGATACTTCATGTGCTAAACTCACTAAACATAGAACATGATTATATGGTAGGGGCTCAACTCGATGGGTACGATTGTATGGTTAGCCTTTCAGAAACTGCTTCCATAGTTGTTCTTGAGGGCGATGAGTACCTCAGTTCTCCTATAGATCTAAGACCAAAATTCCATCTGTACAGACCACATTTAGCTATTATAACCGGAATTGCATGGGATCACATAAATGTGTTTCCTACCTGGGAGGACTATCTAATGCAATTTGATAAATTCATTCAACTCATCGAACCCGAAGGAACTCTATTCTACTATGCCAACGATGAGTCTTTGCAGAAAATGTCTGATTCCAATTCAACTATAAAAGCAGAGGCATATGATGCCCCAGAATATAAAATCAAAAATGGAAGCATCATCGTACAGGATGAAGGTGAATACCCTCTGAAAATTATAGGTCGGCATAATGTAGAAAATCTAAAAGCTGCTCAACTGGTTTGCGCAGAGCTTGGAATTAGCAAGCCAGATTTTTATAATTCCGCAGCCTCTTTTTCGGGGGCATCCAAACGTCTTGAGAAAATTGCTGAAAATCATGATTCAATTGTATTCAAAGATTTTGCTCATAGCCCTTCTAAATTAAAGGCTACTACTTCAGCGGTAAAAGAACAGTATCCTGAAAGAAAGCTAGTGGCTATTATGGAGCTTCATACATTTAGTTCTTTGAATAAAGAGTTTCTGCCAGAATATGCAGGATCAATGTCTATGGCTGATGAAGCCTTTGTTTATTATTCTCCTCAGGTCATCCAGCATAAGAGGCTGCCTGAGTTAACAAAGCAAGATGTTCAATCGGCATTTGGGACAGAAAATGTAACGGTATTTACTGATCCTAATGAACTAGAGAAAAAGATTAGAGCATTCGCTCCCTTAAAAAACGTCAACCTGTTAATTATGACCAGCGGAAACTTAAGCGGGAAAGATTTAAACCAATTAGGAAAAGACATGGTTACTCTATCTTAACTACATACTTCTCACCGTTTTGATATACGTGCAAGGGTTTGATATCGGTAAATAAACGAGATAAATCAGAACTATTTACATCATCAAAATGCCACCAAGTATTAACGCTGTGTCCATTTGAGTTATACTTACTTGTTTTGATTTTCCATTTACCAAGCCATCCTATATTTCTCACAAAAATGTGAGAATAAGCGTGACTGCAGCCTGATTTAATGGCCAACCCTCCAATACCGGAGTAGTACATTTCTTCAATTGTAAAATTGCTAATAGCACCATCAAAATAAACACAAGCATCAACTGTCTCCCCGCATTCAAAGTGAGTACGAGAAAGGTTAAAATTCTTCACGGTACTTGCTTCATTATGAAAGTAAATGCCCTTATTAATTCGCCCCCCTTCAATGATATTCCCCTCAAGTTTCACTAAGTTGCTATTTCCAATATAAATGCCTACATCCGTATTCTTAGCAAGAATTCTATTCCTTGAGATCAGCGTGCCGTTGCATTGTGTTTTATTCACCCCTTTACCATCTATAGTGCTAACACTAATACCGACACTGGAAGGATGTCCAACAACACAGTCTTGGATCAATCCTTGCAAAACAAATTCAAATACAATTCCCTTGGGGCAATATGTCAATTGCACGTTTCTTACTTTCGATTGGTAGCCTCCTACTAATTTTATTCCACTTCCAGTTCCATTTATCCACAAATCACTAATTTCTTGATAGGTATCCGCTATTCCAGTGGTTCCATAATCATAATTAGGTGGCTTATAGAATACAAAATCCTCACCGCTAATTGTATTATTTATCGTGGCGTGGTTTCCTCTAATCACCACGCTACTCAATCTTGAAGAAGGAAGTATAATGCTCCCATCAACCTGATACTCTGTTGTATTTAGTTCTACCAAAACACGCTTCCCCTCATAGTCAGGAAGGATTCTATTCAGTAGTGCATTGAGTGTTGTTTCGACGTTGTAAGCCTTTTGATTTACATGAACTACTTGACCTTCTTTATGCTCGACAGTTTCACTTTGAGTATTCCCTTGCGAACTTTTGGTGTGATAGTGGTTTTTTTTTGCGCACGAAAACAGCAGACCAAGTGCTATAAAAAGTATCAAATTTTTCATCTGTGAGTGTTCCAATATTTATGAGGGACTAACAAATATCAAATAAAAAAACCATCTCTTGAAGGAGATGGTTTTTAATACTATCTGTATGAATTCTGAATTATGCCATTTTTGCTTTCAATCCAGAATCTAAAGCTTCTAAAAACTCTTCGGTAGTTAACCAATTAGCTTCTGTCATTTCCTTCCCATGAATTAGAAGCGCTAAATCTTTTGTCATTTTACCTGATTCTACGGTATCAACACATACCTTTTCCAGTGTTTCGCAGAAATCTATAAGCTCCTTATTACCATCTAATTCCCCTCTAAACGCCAGTCCTCTAGTCCAAGCAAAAATACTAGCTATAGGGTTTGTAGACGTTTTCTTCCCAGCTTGATGTTGTCTGTAATGACGAGTCACAGTACCGTGAGCAGCCTCTGCTTCCATCACATCTCCTTCTGGAGTAACCAATGTTGAAGTCATTAAACCTAATGAACCAAACCCTTGAGCAACCGTATCCGACTGAACATCTCCATCGTAGTTTTTACAAGCCCAAACGAAACCACCGCTCCACTTCATCGCAGCCGCGACCATGTCATCTATCAATCTGTGCTCATAAGTAATTCCAGCCGCATCAAATCTCTCTTTGAATTCGGTTTGGAATACTTCTTCGAAAATATCTTTGAATCTACCATCGTAAGCTTTAAGAATAGTATTCTTCGTACTTAAATACAACGGCCATTTTTTACCCAATGCTTGATTCATACATGATCGTGCAAATCCAAAGATTGATTCTTCAGTATTGTACATGGCCATTGCTACACCACCAGCACCTTCATAAGTATATACATCCCAAGTAGTAGCTTCCTCATCACCCTCAGGTGTAAACGTCATGGTTAACTTTCCTCTTCCCTTAATCTTAGTATCCGTAGCTTTATATTGATCTCCGAAAGCATGTCTTCCAATACAAATTGGTTTCGTCCATCCTGGAACCAAACGAGGTACATTCTTCATAATAATTGGCTCTCTAAACACAGTACCTCCGACAATGTTTCTGATCGTTCCGTTCGGGGATCTCCACATCTTTTTCAGACCAAACTCCTCTACTCTATCTTCATCTGGTGTAATCGTAGCGCACTTAATTGCCACCTTATATTTTTTTGTAGCCTCAGCCGCATCAATGGTGATTTGATCATCGGTTTCATCTCTTTTTTCAATTCCAAGATCATAATATTTCACTTCTAGATCCAGATATGGAAAAATCAATTTATCCTTAATGAACTGCCAGATGATTCTAGTCATTTCATCTCCATCCATCTCTACAACGGGGTTGGCTACTTTTATTTTATTCATTTTATATATCGTGTTTAAGGCTGACAAAGATAATATGTACCAAGGAATAATTGACTGGAGTCGATCCCTTTTTACAATCACAAATTTGTTTCAATAGAAAAGCCCCATTAACCATGGTTAAAGGGGCTTTTTAGTTGTTTCTTTGATCGAATTAAGCTGTCACTTCTGCTGTCGCGAAGTGAAAATCACCCTCAATTTGAGCATTCTCATTGCTGTCAGAACCATGAACAGCGTTTGCTGCAATACTTGTAGCAAACATTTTTCTAATTGTTCCTTCTGCTGCTTCAGCTGGATTAGTAGCTCCAATAAGAGTTCTAAAATCTTCAACCGCATTGTCCTTTTCTAAAATAGCAGCTACTATAGGACCAGAAGTCATATACTCCACTAATTCACCATAAAATGGTCTTTCACTGTGAACAGCATAAAACTCTTTCGCTTGTTCAGTTGAAAGTTGAGCCCACTTCATTGCTTTAATGGAGAAGCCTGCTTCAATAATTTTATCTATAATTTTTCCTGTGTGACCTGCTCCTGTCGCATCAGGTTTGATCATTGTGAATGTTCTGTTTCCAGCCATAATTTCTAATAATTTGATTTTTCCGAGCGCAAAAATAGTTAAACACTTTTTATTAAAAAGTGAAGACACAAAAAAAGGTTCGCTCGTTAGTGAACCTTTTACTTTATAAACAAACTATAAAATCTCACAAAATGAAATTGTATTGACTCTTTCTTCTAATTAGTTAGTTGTTTTCAGAAGGATCAAAGTGAACGTGCGGGCCGCATCACTCTCTCCCAATGATGCCGTTTAAAATAGCCACATACCCGACACGTTCATTTCTTCTCTGTTCCACTAAAAACACTATCTCTAATCTGTCATAAATCTTGTCTCTCTTGACATTTGACACCTTTTGGACGACATAACTTTTGAAACGTCACACTATATTTGAAAAAAAATTCAATTACTTTATTAATTCATTAATAACCAGTTCATTTAATTTATGATTATAGAGACAGAAAGATTAATTTTAAGAGAATGGACTGAAAAAGACGCTGCTTTTTTATTCAAGTTAAACTCGGATCCCAAGGTCATCAAGTTTACAGGTGACCCTCCGTTCAATTCTGCACAAGATGCATTGGAATTAATTAAATCTTATAAAGACTATATCACATTTGGCTATGGCAGATGGATTTGCGAATTAAAATCCAATGGACAAGCCATCGGATGGGCTGGTTTGAAAAATCAAATGGCTAATGAAGGTATTATAGATATTGGATTCCGTTTTCTCAAGAGTCATTGGAACATGGGTTTTGGTTACGAAGCTGCTCAAGACTGCCTAAAATTTGGTTTTGGAAAACTAGACTTACATAAAATTACGGGAAGAACGGCTGAAGAAAACCACTACTCCCACAAGATTCTAAAAAAGATTGGATTGCGAGAAGAGAACGAAAAAAGAGACTGTCATGGAATCCAAGCGACCTATTATTCGTTAACAAACCTAGAATACCAGAAAATTAACTCGCAGATCATTACATAGATTTGCCAAATCCCTATAAATTTGCAATTATGGAAACTCAAGTAAAGCAAGGTTGGTCATCCGCAGAGTCGATGGCAGCAGAAAATAAGTATGGAGCACATAACTACCACCCGTTACCAGTGGTCTTAGATCGTGGTGAAGGGGTATTTGTATGGGATTGTGAAGGTAAAAAATATTATGACTTTCTTTCTGCATATTCAGCTGTAAATCAAGGACATTGTCATCCAAAAATAGTTGGAGCGATGGCAGCTCAAGCTGAAAAGCTTACGCTCACTAGTCGTGCTTTTTACAACAGTGTTTTAGGAAAATACGAAAAATATATTACTGAGTATTTTGGTTTTGATAAAGTACTGCCAATGAACACTGGGGCAGAAGCTGTGGAGACGGCAATTAAGCTTTGTAGAAAATGGGCTTACGATGTAAAAGGTGTTGCAGAAAATCAAGCCGAAATTATTGTTTGCGGTGAGAATTTCCATGGTAGAACGACCACTATTATTTCTTTCAGTTCTGATCCTGATGCTAAAGGAAGTTTTGGACCATATACGCCAGGATTTAAGAGTATTCCATACAACGACTTAAATGCCTTGGAAACGGCTTTAAATTCCAGTAATAATATCGCTGGATTCTTGGTGGAGCCCATTCAAGGAGAAGCTGGTGTATATACACCAGATGATGGTTTCTTGACGGGTGCTTATGAGCTTTGTAAGAAGAAAAATGTTCTTTTTATAGCTGATGAGGTTCAAACTGGAATAGCTAGAACAGGAGATTTGCTTGCTGTCGATCATGAAAATGTTAAGCCAGATATTTTAATTCTAGGAAAAGCAATTTCGGGTGGTGTCTATCCAGTTTCTGCAGTTTTGGCTAATGATGATATAATGATGGTGATCAAACCTGGTCAACATGGTTCGACATTCGGAGGAAATCCTGTAGCTTGTGAAGTAGCTATAGCGGCTCTTGAAGTTGTAAAAGAGGAAAACTTAGCTCAAAACGCCAAAACATTAGGAGAGATTTTCAGAAAAGAAATGAATGCACTCATCGCCGAAAACGATTTAGTTACTAAGGTAAGAGGTCGTGGTTTATTAAATGCTATTATCATTAACGATACTTCCGACAGCAGCACAGCATGGAATATCTGTGTAGCAATGAAGGACAATGGGCTTCTAGCAAAACCGACTCACGGGAATATCATTCGTTTTGCTCCGCCACTAGTAATGACTGAGGAACAATTAATGGACTGTGTAGGCATTATAAGAAAGACCATTCTAGAATTCAAAAAATAAGATCATTTGGACAGTACTAAGTGGGGAATCCTGTTTGTTCTTATGAGCATTATTCTGGGAGCATTTGGTGCTCATTATTTTTCGGAAATTTTAACGGAAAAACGATTCGATTCTTTAAAAACAGGAATTAATTATCAGATGTATATGGGACTTGGGCTTATAGCGCTCAGTTCCTTACGCGAAAAATTCAACTCCAAAACTTATAAGGCGGGGAGTACATTGATAATTCTTGGAACTTTTATGTTTTGCTTCTCTATATATGGATTAGTCTATCTTGGGCACAATGCTATCTCTTCAGGAAAAGGTTTATTGGGTCCTACAACACCATTAGGAGGGACCTTGCTTATTATAGGGTGGTTTATTTTACTTATTTCACTTTTCAGCAAATCATCTTCTAAAGTATCTACTTGATAGTTTAGTAGTATTAATCAGGATTATTCGTCTCAATAAAGTTTAAGAATCCTAGATTGGAGTTCGTCATAAATGACCTTTCAAGAACTCCAATCTCAAGTGCGTACTTAGTACGCTTTCTTAAATAAAATAGCATTGTGGCGCAAAAAACTCATAAACAACTGATTATAATGTGTAAAAACCACCATAAATTCAACATCATTATATAGCTCTAAAACTATGAATCGTGTAATTTTGTTATCCTAAACAATAGATTCTTTACATGAACAATTTCGGATTGAAAGCGGAAGGAACCAATCTTTCTTATTTAGGATTGGACCACGTGGATGCGGCATACTGGAACTTATCTCCAGCTGAATTAACAGAAGAAACAATTATTAAAGGTCAGGGATTATTGACTAACACGGGGGCTCTAGCCATAGACACTGGAGAGTTTACAGGAAGGTCACCTCAAGACAGATTTATAGTAAAAGATGCTATCACATCTGATGAAGTCTGGTGGGGAGACATTAATAAACCTTTTGAAGCGGATGCTTTTGACAAGCTATACAACAGAATAAAAGCATATTTGTCGGGCAAGGAAGTATATGTGAGAGATGCACAGGCATGTGCTGACGACACATATAAGATGAACTTACGGGTAGTTACTGAATTCCCATGGAGTAACATGTTCGCTTCCAATATGTTCTTAAGACCTTCTAGAGAGGAAATTCTAAATTTCAACCCAGAGTGGAATGTGGTTTGTGCTCCTGGATTTATGGCCGATCCAGAAATAGATGGCACACGTCAGCATAATTTTGCTATCATCAATTTCACCAAGAAAATGATTATTATAGGTGGAACTGGGTATACAGGAGAGATAAAAAAAGGAATTTTTTCTGTGCTCAATTTTGTTCTTCCTGCTCAAAAAGGGGTGCTTTCAATGCATTGCAGCGCCAACGTAGGTGAAGATGGTGATACTGCAGTTTTCTTTGGCCTTAGTGGAACTGGAAAAACGACTTTATCATCTGACCCAAATAGAAAACTAATTGGAGATGACGAGCATGGATGGTCTGCTGACAAAGTATTTAACTTTGAAGGTGGTTGTTATGCAAAAACAATTGATCTTTCTGCTGAGAAAGAGCCTCAGATTTATGAGGCTATCAAGTTTGGAGCGATATTAGAGAACATTGGATTCATGGATGACGGATGTACTCCTGATTATTCAAATAGCTCGAAAACCCAAAACACAAGAGTATCATACCCAATTGACCATATTGATAACATTATGGTTCCGAGTTCTGGTAGTGCTCCTAAAAATATTTTCTTCCTTACTGCTGATGCTTTCGGTGTTCTTCCTCCGTTAAGTAAATTGACTCGAAGTCAAGCCATGTATCAGTTCATTTCAGGGTACACAGCGAAAGTAGCTGGGACAGAAGCTGGTGTGACAGAACCACAAACAGCATTCTCTGCGTGTTTCGGTGCTCCATTCCTACCTCTTCATCCAGCTAAATATGCAGAAATGCTAGGAAAAAAGATGGATGAAGAAGATGTCAATGTATGGCTAGTAAATACTGGCTGGAGTGGTGGTGAATATGGTGTAGGATCTAGAATTAAATTAAGATACACCAGAGCCATGATAACGGCTGCTCTTACTGGTAAGTTGGACAACGTCAAATTCAATTGTCACGAAATATTTGGTTTGAATTTCCCTACTGAGTGTCCTGATGTTCCATCTGAAATTTTGAATCCAAGAAATACTTGGGCTGATAAATCTGCTTACGACACAAAGGTTAATTCTCTGGCAGAGAAGTTTGTAAAGAATTTCCAACAATTTGAAGAATACGCTAGCGAAGAGATTCTTAGCGCTAGCCCAAATGTGGTAACAGCATAGAATATTTAAGATTTGAAGTTCGAAATTAGAAATTAGTCTCTACTTTCGGACTTCATCTTTATTCAACATTTTTTGCACTTAGCTTACGTCCAACATTTGGTTTCAGGCACTGTGGTTTTAGACACCAACGAATCACTGCATGTCAGTAAAGTGTTGCGTTTGCATTTGGGTGACCAAGTTCAATTGACAGATGGTCTTGGCTCCAAGGCTATTGGAACAATCACTTCTGGAGCTAAGAAAAATGTGACTCTTGAAGTAATTGACATTTCAGTTCAAAATGAAGAATGTCCGTATAAGTTTGAGCTGGCCATCGCTCCTACTAAGAACATGGATCGATTTGAAATGATTTTGGAGAAGTGTACCGAACTTGGAATTAAGCGTTTTCACCCCATTATTTCCTACCATTCTGAGAGAAGAAAATTAAATCTTGAACGATGTAATAAGATCATTCTCTCAGCCATGAAACAATCACAGAAATCTTGGCTTCCAGAAATTCTAGAACCAATCAAATTTGATGATTTCATAAAAATGTGTTCTGTCAAACATCGGTTTTTGGCGCATTGTAATGTTGATTCAAAAAGAACTTCCCTTAAAGATCTCATAGAAAATCAGCCAACAGTTTTATGCATTGGTCCTGAGGGTGATTTTTCAAATGATGAAATTTCTCTAGCAGAGAATAATGGTTTTATATCTGCTCATTTAGGAAAAGAGAGACTAAGAACTGAAACAGCGGCCATGTTTGCCCATTCCATATTCCAAGCATTCAATTCATTATGAAAAAATTTATCGGCATAGTCATTATCATGCTTATTATTATGTTGGCCTTGGTCTTTACCGTACCAACTCAAACAGACTTTGAAAATTACATCGTGGAGAAAGTGAAAGAAGAAGCCTACGATGATGCTATTGGACTCAATGATTTTTTGATTCAAAACATTTCGCAGTTCGCTTTTTTTGGTGCGGAATATAAAAATGTAAAAGTTGGAAGCATCTATGCTTTTTCGCTTGGCAAAGGAAAAGAATACAAGTTTGTTGGATTTGGTACGCTTATCATTTGTGTCGAAGGAGACTTAAGTGTGATCGGTAAGTAATTAATGAATCGATTCTATGAACATCTTAAATTCTTCCGAAGCCGAATAACTTTTCGATCTGTGGGACGCACCAAAAGAATCTGCATGTATGAGTCTAACCGAAGAGTTTGGAAATTTTCTTTCGAACTTCTTTTCCAATTCAGTCGCTTCACCTCTGCAATTACATCCCAATCGGGTATTTCCATAAAGTCTAGAGAATTCAAGCCTAACTCCTAACAGCCGAGTAGACTTGGATAGCACAAAATCTTTCTTATTGTATATGATGCTCAGTTGATAATTGTCTTTTTCGGAATGGTCCAATTGAGTTGTTCTATTGTAATAATTTTTAAACGGCTTCTTGGATATCGCCGCTGCGATCATGCACGCGTTTATCTTTCCTTGTGAAGGTGTTGGGTAAGGACAATCTCTTCGAGCATTGAATAATAAGTTAATCATAACCTCAGCACCTAAACTATGAGAGATCAATGTAATTTCTTTACGATTAATTTCTGAAATAAACTTTCGCAGACCTATCCCTGTTTCTGTAGCATTACCAAAAGATTGCTTTTTAAACATTTTTCCTAATGCAAAAGCAAACTTTAAACTTCTTTCTGGTTTGAGATACATACCATCCCAATATATCTCAAGAAACTGATTGGTTGAATAACTGGAATTCTTATTGATCTGGGCTTTCATAAATGTGTACTCTTCATGAGCCGTAATGTCTCCTATAGCTGGGACAAGATGTTTTCTGAACCCATGAATCAGCACAAAAAGTCCTGATTTATCATCTAACACAGAATGAAGTTTTGTCAGCTTTCTGGAAACAATGGAATCCTGTAATATCCGGAAATTGATCTCTGAAAAATTGGCCAATTCTAGGTTATGTCGTTCTGCTATACGTATAAATTCATCATTATGAAGTCTGAAATAAGCAATTAGCGAGCACTCTACTGAGTCTAGTCCCAGATAAGAAATTGTTTCTTCTGGATAAAAATCTCCATTTTTATCCAGAAATAGCCTCGTTGTATTTTTTTCAGGCACAAAGAATACACTGTGATTTGCATAATTTGCATGCTCCTGAGAAAAGAGCTGTGTAGTTATAAATATGATTAATGCTATTAGTAATATTCTCTTCATGACGATATTCAGCTGCTCTTTAACATACACTACCCTCCAAAAAATCGACTTTAGCCTTTCGGCCCATTCGGGATTGGTGACCAATGTGTTACATCCTTAAAGAAGTGATTGGAATTCCCCTCTCCTTGCCAGAAGTGCAATCCATACTTGTCTTTCTTCTCAGAATCACCTTCATAGAAGTTTTTTAAAAAGACCAAGACTATTACGTCTCTAATTTCGAAAGCAAAAGCCTTTCCGGGCAGAAACACCTTATTATTTGGAATAAAGGCTAGGACACGCTGATTTTCTTCTGGATGTTGATCCTTAATACTAATCCAATCCAATTGAACTGCGTTTTCTTTCGATTATGTAATGTTTAATATTCTCTTTTGTGAGAGGCTTGGTGATATAGTTTTTAACTTGTTCAAAGGTTTGAGATCTTTCTATATCATCAAAATGTAATGAGCTGGACAACATCATTACATCAAACTTCAAATTGTACTTAGTACAATAATCTAAAAACTCCCATCCAGTCAACTCAGGCATTGAGATATCAAGCAGCAGTAAGTCAGGTACATCTAATCTGTTTCTTACAAGATTTTTAAGTAAATCAATTGGATCTTGAAAAGTCTCCACTTTAGCACTAGGCATTGTGAAATTTAAAAACTGACGATTGAGCATATTATTCAATTCGTCGTCGTCCAAAATGTATATGAGGTTGTATGATTTCATCACAGCCTCTAATCTAAATTATACATCTTATGATTGCCTCTACCTTTACCGGTAGTTACTAACAGACATGTTTTTGATATCGGCTACACACCACTACGAATGGGTATTTAGATGTTAGTAGTTTTTAAAAACTGATGCACGCCGTTATTCTTTTATCTGACGACTCCACTCCTTAATAATGTCATTCTCTTCTATGCCATCCAAAATCTCGACAAATATCCCATCCGATAATCCTAAAGTCACGATTCTTTTCTCATAATTGTTTTCATCCAGCTGAACTTCCACATAAGGCGATCCGTCTTTTTCAAACTGGATGACTCCTTCATTTAAGGACAATACGTCTTCCCGTTTATCCAATACTACATCTGCATTAGCCGAGTATCCTGCTCTTATAAACTGATCCAGATTCAACTTTACGGATGCCTTAATACTAAACTGGACTGCTCCATTCTCTTCTACTCCTTTTGGGGAAATGTATTCTAAGATGGCAGTAAAAGTTTCATCCTCAATGGCACCTATCGTCAATATAAGTTCCATACCTTCCTCCAATTCTTCCACTTCAGATTCATCTACCTTTCCCTCAAATATTAAGTCGGTCATATCAGCCAAGGAAGCAATAGTAGTACCTTCATTGAAGGTATTGGCCTCGATCACAGTATTCCCCACTTTTACAGGAACGTCTAGTACCATTCCACTGATTGTGGAACGTATGTCTGTGTTTGAACCTCCTTTATTTCGCTTAGCAACTCCATTTCTTATGATTTGCAAATTATCTTCAGCTGCCCTTAGCTCCTGTTCTGAATTTAGCTTATTCAATGAAAAAGGCTGAAAATCAGCTTGTGAAATCACTCCTTGTTCTAAGAGTTTTTGATTTCTATTGAATTCTACTAGCGCATTTTCTAAATTTATTTTTGCGCGTTCTATACGATTCTCTGCTGAATTTAAACTTGACATATCAGGAATAACCTTAACTACAGCTAATACATCTCCTTTTTTCACCTCTTCTCCCGCCTCTACTTTTAATTCTTGAATAATCCCAGAAATCTGAGGCTTTGCTTGAATTTCATTTCTTGGGTTCACAGAACCTGTGGCTATTGATTTTTTAACAATCGTCCGTTTTTCAGGAGATTGCACTTCATATTTAACTGGAGCTTCTTGTTCCTTATCATACAAGTAATAAACTGTGGCCAAGCCCAGCACAAATACAATAGAAATAATTATTACTAATGGTGTAAAACAACCTTTTTTCATCTGTTCATTCTTTTCT
The DNA here is from genome assembly GCA_965224545.1 of Flavobacteriales bacterium. Lineage (GTDB taxonomy): Bacteria > Bacteroidota > Bacteroidia > Flavobacteriales_D > Sanyastnellaceae > ASP10-05a. Next base: position 453,121 of record CBDCZM010000003.1, read on the forward strand.
AAGTGCATCAATTGGTTTGATTCTGACAGCGGAGAGTGCCGGAAGTAAACCAGTGAGAACACCAGCAATAATTAAAATTAAAAGTGCGCTAAAGACAACTTTAAAAGAGACCACAGGGTTTCTAAAAGATCCTGTATCTCCCATGTTTGCCAAAGCTTCATTTAGGAGTTCTACTACTAAAACTCCAAAAAACAATCCTAAAAACCCTGCTAGGGTGGTAATCAACAACGTTTCAGCAAGAATCTGTTTCACTATTACGGAAGGAGTAGCTCCCAAAGATCTTCTAATGCCTATTTCTTTGGTTCTCTCTGTCACTGACACCAGCATAATGTTTCCTATACCGATAATTCCAGCAAAAAGCACAAGCAAACCAACTGTAAAAGAGATAAAACTGATTCCCGTGAAAATCGTATTTACATCATCCAGCTCTTCTTGCATATTCCAACTTCCAAATGCGCGTTGGTCGTCAGGATGAATACTTTTTCTAATTTTCAATTGCGTCTTGATATCCTCTTGTAGCTCGCTAATGGGGTAATCGTCTACACTTTTAACACTGAACCACCCAATTCTTTTTCCATAATTATAGACGCTTTGAAAAGTGGTAATTGGCATGAAGATGCTTTCATTTTCTTCGCTGGAGTCCTCTCCTTCCTTTATCGAAGAATGCACTCCTACGACCATCATGCTGACACCATTTATTTGAATGTACTTTCCCAATGGATCTTCCTTACCAAATAGTACCGAGTGAACTTTTTTTCCTATTACACATATTTTTCGTGCTTGTTCAATGTCACCTTCATTCACAAACCTGCCTTGCATCATTTTTAGTGGCTGAATTTGTACGAAACCTGGAGTCTCTCCATAGATACTGAAAGATCCAGTTTTGTTATTATAGGTGGCATTGTTCCCTCCTTGCCAGCCACCTGCTTGACATCTAGGGGATATCACATCGATCTCTTTGATATTCTCTTTTAAATAATTAATATCGTCCATGTCCATTCTAAACCAACGCCCCTTTTTAAAGCCTTTGTAAGGAATTGATGTGACCATGCTCCAAACTCCACCACTATTGGCTGCTCGGTTTCCCATATCAGATTTAACCCCATTCTCCAATCCAGAAGAAGCAGCCATCATAATTACAAGCATAAAAATCCCCCAACCAACCCCAATCATTGATAGAATTGTTCTGAGAGGATTTCTCACTAATACTGTTACTATTTCCTTCAACGTATCTCTATCCATTATTCATCTTTAAGAGCTACAATTGGTCTTAATCGAGCGGCTCTAATTGAAGGCACTAATCCAGCCACAACACCACTTAAAATAAGTATTAGTAAAGCCAAAATAGCAGTATTGAAATCCACTGCAGGATTCTTAAAGAAATCTATATCAATGAATTCAGAGATAGCTTCTAAAAGAACAATACCCAAGGTCATTCCAATAAATCCAGATAAAACTGTAATTAGTAAGCTTTCCTGAAGAATTAACCCAACTATCTTTCTAGGGGTAGCTCCAAGCGCTTTTCTAATTCCTAACTCTCTGGTTCTTTCCTTGACCACTATACTCATAATATTAGAGATTCCTATCACTCCAGAGATCAAAGTCATAGCTCCTATAACCAGTACAAAAAGTTTTATTCCTAAAATCACGTCTGAAAATTCTTTGCTTTCTACATTCTGATTTTCAGAGTAAATGGCATTTTCATCCAAAGGATTTACTTTATGTCTAGTTTGCAACCACGACACCATCTCCTCTTCTAATTCCACTGTTTCATCTATCTTCATGCTACCTGTGCTTAGCAAAAATTCGTCTATTCTGTCATTGTAAGAAAAGAGCTTGTGATACGTCTGAATGGGGATATAACACTTTCTATTATTCCATCTGTTCTCACCTCTTTTAAAAACACCTATTATTTTAAACTGAACACCACCCACCGTTATTTGATCTCCTATCACCTGCTCTCCTTTGCACAGCTCATTATATACATCCTTTCCAAGAACTATGACTTTTTTAGCACCTGATTCATCATTCATATTGATGAATCGTCCTTGTAAGATTTCCAATTTCGCCAGATTCAGATAAGAGCTATTCACCCCTGCCAGAGAATAGCTATCCGACTGCTTTTGCCAGATCATTTGCATTCCCCACCGTTGATCAATAGCGCTCCCTTCCGGGATTTCATCCTTATGATCATCCTGAACTTTGTCATAGTCGTAATTAGAAAAATTGATTCTTCGATTCGGTTTACTTCCCTGATAGGGAAGAGAGGTTCGACCTGATTCAATAGTTAAACTATTAATCGCAATTTTGTCAAACAATTCTGCGACTCCATGACTTAAACCAGATGACATGCCCAGTAAAAAAACTAGAATAAAAATACCTACCGCCATCGAAATTCCTGTTAGAATATATCTTAATGGATTCTTTAGAATCGTCTGTAGAATTTCTATCCATGTATCTCTATTAAACATTCTAAAGAAGTATTTTTCCGTCTCTTAATCGAATAATTCTCTGTGTCTCTTCTGCTATTTCATTTTCATGGGTCACTATTATTACTGTTTTTCCAGAAGCATTTACCTTTTTCAGCAGTTCCATTACTTCTTGAGACGTTACTGAGTCAAGCGCACCAGTTGGTTCATCAGCCAAAATGACTTTTGGATTAGTTACTAAAGCTCGGGCTATGGCAACACGCTGTTTCTGCCCTCCTGACATCTCACTTGGCAGATGTTCAGCCCATTCTAAAAGTCCTACTTCTTCTAATTTCTGGAAAGCAAGTTCCCTTCGTTGATTTCTATTTACTTTTTGGTAGTACAGCGGCAATGAAACGTTTTCCCAGGCAGTTTTAAAATTAATGAGATTGAACGATTGAAAAACAAACCCTAAAAATTGACTTCTGTAGATAGCCGCCTTCTTTTCGTTGAGCCCCTTAATTAGCTTTCCATCTAACTCATAAGTTCCCTCATCATAGTTATCTAACATTCCTAGAATATTGAGTAATGTAGACTTCCCACTCCCAGAACTTCCCATAATCGAGACCAATTCACCTTCTTTAATCGTAAGATCTATTCCTTTGAGAACTTGAAGGGAGTTTCCTCCTACAGAGTAGGACTTAATTATGTTTTCCAGCTGAATCACGTAGAAACAAATGTAAGCCGAACAGCTATCGCCGATATTCTAGAAAATTCAAATTATGTTAATGAATGGGTTACTGCATCTTCATCACGACCACAGCCGCTTCAGTGCCCTTATTCCCATGACGACCACCAGAACGGTCTAGTGCTTGTTGTTCCGTATCGTCTGTTAAAACTCCAAAGGCTACAGGTTTTCCTGTTTTTAGATTCAGGTCCATAATCCCTTTTGCACAAGCTTCACATACAAAATCAAAGTGAGCCGTTTCCCCTCTTATCACACTACCTAGGCACACCACCCCATCAAGTTGGTGTAATTCTAAGAGTTTTTGCGCTCCGAGAGGAAGTTCAAAACTTCCAGGAACACTTTTGATTATGATTGATGATTCAGGCACTCCAGCTTGAGTGAACCCTTCCAACGCCCCCTTTAAAAGGTTGTCAGTGATATGATTGTTCCATTCAGAAACAACAATTCCAAATTTTTTGCCAGTAAGATCAGGAATCGAATCGTGATCGAAAGAACTGAGGTTTTTTCCCTCCGTAGCCATTTACTTGATTATAGCTGAGCTGCTTTAGCTGAAGCAAATGCTTTCATTTTTACAGCCTCTTTGTACTCAGCAGAGTTCACATTAGATGAAGCTTCTATGATACCTTCATACATGCTCACTGCTTCTTTATAAAGATCCAGTTTTAAACAAACAGTTGCTGCTTTCTTATAATAAAGTTGTGTAGTCACTTCATCAGGAGAGCTAGTTGCCGCTTTTTTGAAATACGGAAGTGCTTCCTTGTATTTACTATTCGCATCATCACCTTCCTCATAAGAAGCTCCCACTTCCACCAAACAATCTCCAATGTTTCCATTTACCATTGTTCCTAAAAGAGGGCTTGCGAAATTAGCCGCTTTGAAATTTTCAAGCGCCGCTTCAAAATCTCCATTGTCTCTGTTAATGACACCCAATTGGTAATGTGCTCTCATTCCTACTGGAGTTCCTGCATGCATATCTGCTATAGTCTCTAGACCATCCCATAAATCAGCTCCATTCTTAGCAGCATCTAAAGAATCCATCATGAAATACATCTCTGCCATGTGTGCTTCTTCATTCGCATTTGCTATTGCAGGCTGCTTCACAAAGTTGTTATACATGAAAAAAGCTAGGATGGCTACAATAACCGCAACCATTACTCCAAGTAGTGTCTTTTTATTCTTCTCTATGAAAAGTTCAGTTTTAGTGTATACTTCCTGAACATCTAGTATCGTTTCCTCTGTATTCTTTTTAGCCATTTTCCTCTGAAAAATTGAGGTGCAAAAATAGCTATTTTTCTTAATTGCTCAACAGTAGACTTACACGTATCATTCCTTTGTATTCAATTCAACCTGAATCACGCTTTAGAGTTCAACCTTCACTGAGAATCAAACATAAATATTCTTGGTGGATGAATTATGCTAATCCACTCGAGAATTCAGTTTACTTTTACGACGACTCCAGCATATTCTTGAAATCACTTTCTTCAAGAATTTTAAATGCAATGGACTTCGGATAAAAACAAATTACAGTCTAATTTTGAAGCTTTTAGATATACACCTTATAAATTTCAAGAACTTCAAAGAGGTTTCTATCCCACTTGATGCAGATGTCAATTGCTTTTCTGGTCTTAATGGTGAAGGTAAAACTAACGTTCTAGACGCTATTCGTTATTTAAGCATTTGCAAAAGTTATTTTAACTCAACAGATTACCAAAACATTAATCATGACGAGGATTCATTCATGCTCAAAAGCACCGTGCTGAAGAATGAAGAAGAAGACACTCTGCTTTGTACAGTGCGACGCAATGCAAAAAAAGTCTTCAAGCGAAATAAAAAAGAATATCAAAAGTTGGCGGATCATATTGGTCTGTATCCATCAGTAATGATTTCTCCAACTGATGAAGAGTTAATCAAAGAAGGAAGCGAAACCCGAAGAAAATTCATGAACGGTATTATTTCTCAGTATGACAAATCATACCTGACGGACATGATACACTATAAACGTGCTCTGAACCAAAGAAATCGTCTTCTCAAACATTTTCAAATGGAGAGGCGGTTTGATAAAGATTCATTGGAAATCTATGATTTCAAATTGATTGATTTGTGTGAAAAAATCTTCCAAACCAGAAATCAATTCATTTCTGATTTCACTCCATGGTTTCAGCACCTGCATGAAGGCATTTCTGGGAAAAAAGAAAAAGTGAGCATTAATTACAAAACTACATGTGATACTGATTTAATCACTCAGTTCGCAAAAGCTCTGGAAAAAGACAAGATTTCTGCTAGAACCAATGTAGGCATACATAAAGACGATCTTGAATTTACTATTGACGGGTATCCATTGAAAAAATTTGGCTCTCAAGGACAACAGAAGACATTGTTGATTGCCTTAAAATTAGCTCAATCGCTCTTTATTGAGCAAGCAACGGGGTTAAAACCTTTTCTCTTACTTGATGATATTTTTGATAAATTAGATGAAACAAGAGTGGGAAACCTTATGAAATTAGTGAGTGAGAAAAAGTTTGGTCAAATTTTTATTACCGACACGGATGCGGCAAGAGTCCCTTTATTATTTAACGATCTAGATGTCACAATGAAAAAATTTCATATTAATTCAGGAAATGTAGAGGAACATGGGTAAAGATCATCATCAAAAACCACTCAAAGAAGCCATAGAGAGTTTCCTGAAAGTCTATAAACTAGATAAGAAATACAATCAAGTAGAAATAGCCAAAGCATGGGAAAAAGCTATGGGAAGATACATACAGAGTAAAACAAGGTCTCTTTATCTAAATGGGACCGTACTCAAAGTTAAATTAGAAAGTTCGGTTATTAGTAGCGAAATCATGAGCGAAAAAACAAAAGTGATTCTAGCTATTAATCAAGTTGTTGGACGTCCTCTGATTGAAGATATTGTATTTGTAGACTAATATCCTTTCGATTTCATTATTCAGTCTCTCATTAAATATAATGAGCTTAGCTATCTTTGTAAAGTACAATCATATTATACTGCATTTTGAAATCTCTTAAATATTTTCTGGTACCATTTGCGATAGCAATATTCTCTCTTTGTTTAATGTCAATTGAACAACCAAAACCCACAGAAATTTCGAAACACCATCATACGGCTGAAGAAATAAATCAGATGATGGCAGCAGCAGGCGGCGGAGATATTACTACACTACCCAGTGGAGATATCGATGGTTTTTTTCGAGGATCAGGGCTATGTGAGGGGTGTCATGGTCAAGACCCTAACGGAGTTGCGAATGTAAACGCTGAAGGAAATGATATTAGTCCCACTAGTCAATGGAGAGCCACCATGATGGCTAATAGTGCTAAAGATCCATTTTGGAGAGCAAAGGTGAGTCATGAAACGGCCGTCAATCCGCAACACAAAGTTGACCTTGAGGATAAATGTACTAGCTGCCACGCTCCCTTAGGGCATTATGGAACTCAATTTGATCATGGAGCATCCCACTACAGCATGGAAGAATTAGTCGTTGATTCTTTAGCATTGGATGGTGTTAGTTGTAACGCCTGTCATGCACAAAGTCCAGACAGTCTTGGAGATTTGTTTTCAGGCAATTTGAAGTTCGATCAAAACAGGATTTATGGGCCATTTGGTGCTGAAGGAGAAGCACCAATATTTTCTCAACCAATGACTACAGTGGGATTTCAACCACTTTATGGATCTCATGTAGACCAAAGCGAGCTTTGTGCTGGTTGTCACACTTTGATTACAAACACGGTAGATTTAGACGGGAATTATACCGGGGGTACATTTGTGGAGCAGGCCACATATCATGAGTGGTTGAACAGTATTTATGCAGAAGAGGGTGCAAATAATAGGGAATGCCAGTCTTGTCATTTTCCTAGAATAAATGATCCAGTAGTCATTGCTTCAAATAGTGCTTTCATAGGGTCCAGATCTCCGTTTGGACAGCATTTTATGGTGGGTGGAAATACGTTCATGTTGGAATTAATGAAGAACCGTATTGATGAGTTAGGAATCGCTGCCACTGAAGATGATTTCAACAAAGTGATTCAACGCACAATGGCTCAGCTGACTCAGGAAACATTGGAACTCGAATTATTTGAACTTGAAGTTGACAACGATTCGGCTTCTTTCGAACTTAAACTCACCAATTTATCTGGACATAAATTCCCTAGTGGTTATCCCTCTAGAAGAGCTTTTATTGAATTCCTTGTAGAAGCGGAAAATGGAGATACGTTATTTCACAGCGGTAAAATCCAAAACAATTATGAGGTATTTGGTCAAAACCCAACATATGAGCCTCATTACACGGAAATCTCTTCTGAGGATCAAGTGCAGATTTATGAAATGGTGATGGGTGATGTTAACAACGATGTAACCACTGTGCTTGAGAGAGCAGATCACTTCATTAAGGATAACCGTCTTACACCAATCGGATTTTCATCTTCTCATGAGGTTTATGACACTACGATTGTGGCAGGTAATGCTATTTTAGATTTGGACTTCAATCACGAGGAAGGGATTGAAGGAAGTGGGTCTGATAGAATTGTTTACAAAGCTCCAATGAATGGATATGAAGGAACGGCAGATGTAACTGCCCGGGTGTATTACCAATCTGTTCCTCCCAAATGGAATGAAGAAATGTTTGCATTCACTACCCCAGAAATTGATTCTTTCAGAGATATGTACAATGAAGAAGGGGCGGATCCTGTTGTCATGGAAGAAGCTACAACTACTGTTTTTGTGCAAACAACCGATGAATTAGAAATACAATCGAGACTAACCATTTATCCCAATCCTGTAATTGAAAAAGGTGCTTTCACTATAGAGTCTGAGGCAACGATCTCCACAGTAGAGATTTATTCTGCAAATGGGAAGCTTGTTTATTTTTCTGATCAAACACGTTCTTCGAGAATGAAAATAAATGAATCCTTCCCTCCTGGGATTTATTTGATCAACATCACCGATGCAAGCGACAAACAAACACTCAAAAAATTAATCGTACGATAAATTACTGCACTACAATTGTTTCATCCGCCCATACTCTTTTAAACGTTATTTGGCTGGAATTGAAATCAGTTACCCGACCAGAACAATCGAAATTTGTAGCTTGAACTCCAATGCGGTACTCTCCTGGTTCATTATAGATTACAATATACTTTCCTTTTTCATCAAAATTTTCCACCAATTGTGAATTACCTTGACCCTCCATTGGGAAAATTATTTCTACTTCATCTGCAGATGAACAGTTTGTGAGAACTAGTGAGTCACCCACATTTAGTGAGTCAGAACTAACTGTAAAACAAGCTATAGGTTCGGAAATAGGCCCTACTACTCTCTCCTTTCTGCATTGAGTGAACACTAGTGTCATAGAAATGAGTAAGCAAATAGTAATCGTTTTCATTAGTCGTGTTTTAATTCAATTCTTTAAACGCAACTCACTTTCATATATTTCACCTAAGGCTCGGGTTACAGTGATTTCTATTTACCTAATAAGAAAAAATAGGTTTGAACTCAAACAACATCAACCACGATATATCGTTTCCAAAGTAGTTCAATACCCATAACCAAATAAATGAAAACTGTTTCTCTGCTTACTGCAGTAGTGTCTTACATCCTTATCTCTTGCCTTCAGCCTATTAGTCCTGTCATACCTCAACAATCTGAGGAAGAGCAAGGATCACTTATTAAAATTGATGGGGAGTCTATTGTCACGAGATTTGCCACTCCTACTTCTTATGAGAGGACTCATGTTTCCAACAATTCTTTTGGAGAATACCTTAGAAATTTACCGCTTAAGCCAAACAAAAGCTTGGCTTTGAAATATGATGGCTCGAAGAAAGCAAATCATGGGATTTATCATGCCGTAGTCAATTTAGCTATTGGAGATCGCGATCTCCATCAGTGTGCAGATGCCATAATGCGACTCAGGGCGGAATACTTCTTCGATCAAGAAGAATATGATCAGATTCATTTTAATTTCACAAATGGGTTCAACGCCGAGTATACTACATGGAGAGCAGGAAATAGAATCAAAGTGTTGGGAAACAAAGTGTCATGGACACCTACAAAAAAAGTATCCGACACTGCAGAAAGTTTCTGGAAGTATCTAGAAATGGTCTTTTCATATGCGGGGACAGCCTCACTTTCTAAGGAACTTCAAACTGTCTCATTGAGTAAAATGAAAATTGGAGATGTTTTCATTCAGGGAGGTTTTCCTGGTCATGCAGTTATCGTGACCGATATGTGTGAGCAACCAGAGACTGGTAAGCAGCTATTCATGCTAGCGCAAAGCTATATGCCTGCACAAGAAATTCAAATCTTACAAAACCCTTCAAATCTGAACATAAGTCCTTGGTATGAAATCGATTTTGGTGAAACTCTTCGTACTCCAGAGTGGACTTTTAATTCAACTGATTTGAAGTCTTTCTAAAATTTATCTAGTCAGCGACGCAGAGCTTTTTGAAGGGCCTTTTCGCAATACCATAAAATCCCAGATGCCTTTCAAGTATCCCAGTCCATAACTCAGGTGCAAAATCAAAAAAGAAAAAATGATTTTTGCTGACTGTAAGGGTGTTTTTGATTTCTTGGTCGCAAAGAAAACTGCTCCTAATAAATAACTACCCAATCCTGCGAAAAAGAGTAATCTTAAAATTGGATGTACAAATGAAAGTACGGCTCCAACAGCTAAGAATAAGACAAATAACATAGGTATAAGTTGCCTTACCGTAGTAATCATTTGATGTTTTACATTCACAAATACTTTCCAATAGCCATACTGCCAATATTGTCTATAAAGCTTTTTGAAACTTCCTCGCACATAATAATTTGCAGTAATATCCTTATCCAAGTAAATTTTAAATCCGTTTTTCAGAAGTCTAAAATTAAATTCATCATCTTGATTTCTATCGAGCTCTTCATCAAAGTATCCGATTTTCTCAAATACCTTTCTAGAGTATGTCCCAAAAGCCACAGTATCCACAAAACCAGAAGCATTTCCAGTTCTAAAATGAGCATTTCCAACACCAAAAGAAGATGATTGTGCACTTCCAATAGCTTCAGAAACCTCATCTTCGTACTCATTGATTAAAAAACCTCCTGTGCATCCCATTTTAGGATCGATTTGAAAATCCTTTACACTTTTAGAAAAATAACTTTTAGAAACCTCAGCGTGTGCTCCAAGGATGGTTGCATAATCTGAAGTTGAAGCCTTGATTCCTATGTTTAGTGCAAATGGGGTCGTTTTTCTTTCATTCACCACCAACTGAATATAACCGTGTTTCTTAGCGTAGTCTTTAATGATTTCTACTGTCGTATCATCACTCAAACCATCACATACGAAGACTGAAAGCGATTCTTTTGGATAATCAGATTGAATGATGGAGTCCAAACACAACCCAATGTACTTCTCCTCATTTCTACACGGGATAATTACGGATAATGATGGGAACTCTTTATTCAATCGATTTTAAAAACTGATTAGAGGCGCAAATGTAATCCATTCACTTTTTATCCTTGAATTATCAAATCTTATGAAGAATTCAACCCTCTACACAAGTCTAATACATATCTTAGCGCCCCCGAAAACGAGATTAATTTATGGATAAAAAATCCACTATCGGCTTTATACTTTCATGCTTAGCATTGTTTGGAGCCTACACTTTTTTATTTTCCCCTTCAGAGGAAGAAATCACCGCTCAAAAAAAAGAGCAACAACGGTTAGATAGCCTAGCTATTATAGAGCAAGTAGCACCTATTGTTGAGGATAATCACCTCGGCACTTCGGAAAACGAAATCGCTCTAGATCCAGACTCTTCTGCGGTTAATTCTCCAAGTATAAGAAGTAAAGATATCATCATCACAAATAATAGATGGGAGATGACGGTCAATACTAAAGGAGGATTACCAGAAAGACTTATTCTAAAGGATGGTTATTTGACCTATCAGGATTCTGTCCCAGTAGAGCTTTGGGATCATACTTCAGATAAAAGTTCAATGAATATCTCCTTTGAGCACGATGGAAAAACGATCAATACCAAGGATCTTTACTTTACTGCTTCCAAGTCTAGTTTAAAAGTAGATGAAGAAACCGATATTGTATTCAGTTCAGATCTTGGAGGTGGAGCTAAAGTGGAAATAAAGTACATTGTTTATCCTGACAGGTATGACACAGATATGACTGTCAATCTAGTAAATGCAGGTAAGGCTGGCGCTCCAGTAATGCTAGACTGGAATACAGCCGGACTCCATCAAGAAAAGGGAATATACAATGAACAACTTCACAGTAGTGTCTTCTTTAAAACATTTGAAGATGGCAGAGACTATTTAGGAGAGGCCCGAGATGATGAGGAGGATGTTGAAGAAAAGCTTAATTGGGTCTGTCATAAGCAAAACTACTTCTCTGTTCTAGCCATTTCAGAAGCTGGATTTGGGAAAGATGCATTTCTCAGAAGTTATCCGGCGGATACTGAAACTGATAAATCGCATTCAACTTACTACGAGACCCGAATGGCACTGACAGAAAGCCACACGGGTAATGGTGCTATTCCATTCAAGTTGTTTATGGGGCCAAATGACCTAGAAATTCTAAAGGCACTTGATACTGATGATGTAGTAAAGATTCCAGATTATGGATGGACCATTTTCGGATGGGTAAACAGAACATTCATCGCTCCATTATTTAACTGGTTGGGTATTTATATAGCCAGCGCTGGAATGTTGATCCTAATCGTAACATTTATCATTAAGACAATTCTATTCCCAGTTCAATGGAAGAACTATTTGAATAGTGCTAAAATGAAAGTACTACGGCCCGAAATCGATGAGATTAATAAAAAGTTTGAGGGTAAAAATGCTATGGAAAAGCAACAAGCGACCATGGCCTTATATAAGCAAACCGGGGTGAGTCCAATGGCTGGTTGTGTTCCAGCACTGCTTCAGATGCCTATTCTCTACGCGATGTTCAGATTCTTTCCTGCAAACATCGATCTGAGACAAAAATCTTTCCTTTGGGCAGATGATTTAGGGTCGTATGATGCTATTTTGAACTTGCCTTTTGAAATTCCATTTTATGGGGCTCATGTCAGTGGATTTACTGTGCTCATGGCTATTTCAATGTTTTTCTACACTCGTATGAGTTCGGGAAACATGCCGACTGCTTCACAGCCTGGCATGCCAAACATGAAAGTGATTATGAACATTTTCCCAGTTATGATGCTGTTTTTCTTTAATAAATTCGCTTCTGGTTTGAGTTTATACTATTTCCTAGCGAATGTGTTCTCTATAGGTCAAATGTTGATTATCAAGAACTACATAATCAACGAGGATAGCATCAGAACTAAGATTGAAGCAAATAAACAAAGAGCTCCTAAGAAAAAATCTGCTTTTGCTCAAAGATTAGAGGATATGCAAAAAGAGCAAAAGAAGAAAATCACTCAGCAGAAAAAAAAGAAGTAATTAGATGACGAATTTTTGGTACTACATCATTCTCTCTTTAAGCATTGCGGCAATTTACTCCTGCAACCAGAGTAAATCAGTTTCTACTTCTGAACCCCCTGAAGTAATCGTAGAAATAGCTGACGAGTTGGAAATGAATGAAGATTCTATTCAACTTGTAGACACAATTGTTCAAGAAATAATTGAAGAGAAGTCTTTTCTTACTTACACTCGGACATATTGCTTTGGAATGTGTCCTGTATTTAAGTCTTCAGTTACCAGTGACGGAATGGTGACTTATGAAGGCATCAATTTTGTGGACAATATGGGATTGAACATTGCAACGCTCACAGAAGCGCAAACTCAGCAAATTAAGGCTAAAGTGTTAGAAATAAATTACTTTCAAATGGACACTATCTATGATAACCATATGATTTCAGACCTTCCATCTGTAATTACAAGTGTTCATTTGGACAAAAAATTCAATAAAGTACAGGCCAGATATAACGCCCCTGCTGAACTGAAACAATTGTACCAAGTGATAGATGATATTTACGCAAAGCTGGACTGGATGCCGGCAAATGAATCAGAATAATTTTACCAAAATAAATAAATGAATATGATGAAAAAACTGCTCATACTACTGATAGCCGTGACTTCATTCTCTGCGATTAAAGCAAATGAAGGAATGTGGCTAGTAAGTCTTTTAAATAAGATGAACGAGGCTGAAATGAAAGGTCTTGGACTTAATCTTTCTGCGAAGGACATTTACGATATTAATAATGCAAGTCTTAAAGATGCCATCGTTCGATTGAACTATGGGATGTGTACTGCTGAGATGATTTCTGATCAAGGATTGGTGCTGACAAATCACCACTGTGCATACGATGCCATTCAAACTCTAAGTCTTGCCAATGGTGATGATTACCTTACAAAAGGATTCTGGGCATATGAAAAGAATCAAGAAATGCCAATCAACGACTTTGTTGTTTCTTTCTTAGAAAGAATTGAAGACGTTTCTGACAGAGTACTGGAAGGTATAGATCATACAATGGCTGAAGCAGACAGAGAAGCACTTATCGCTGAAAGATCTGAGGCTATTATGACTGAGGCTTCCAACGATGGAATGTACGATACAGAAGTAAAATCTTTCTTCTATGGAAATGAGTTTTACTTGATGGTATACAAAACGTATAGCGATATAAGATTGGTAGGGAATCCACCTGAAGCTATAGGGAAATTTGGAGGAGATACTGATAACTGGATGTGGCCACGTCATACAGGAGATTTCTCTATGCTAAGAATTTATTCAGATGGAGATAACAATCCTGCCGCTTATAGTGAAAACAATAAGCCATACGCTCCCAAGCATCACTTACCTGTAAGTACACTTGGTGTGGAAGAAGGAGATTATGCTATGATTATGGGATACCCTGGAAGTACTGATAGATATCTTTCTTCTTTTGGAGTGAAACAAGCAATTGATGTATCCAATCCTGCTGTAGTAGAGATTAGAGATTTGAAATTAAAGACGATGAAATCTCACATGGATGCTGATCCTACAGTGAGATTAATGTATGCTAGTAAATATGCCGGTGTTGCCAACTATTGGAAGTACTTTATTGGTCAGACTAAGGGATTGAAAAGACTAAATGTATATGGACAAAAGCAAGAAATAGAAAGAGATTTTCAGCAATGGGCAAATGCAGACCAAACAAGAAAAGCCAAGTATGGAAATGCACTGAAAATGATGGAAGAGTACTATAACGCCAGCACTCCATACGCTAAAGGTGAACAATACATGTTGGAAGCAGGAATTACAGGCTCTGATATTGTATTAAACGCCTGGAGACTTGGAAATGGTCTTCAAAGAGGATATGATGCTGAGAATAAAGAGATTCCTGCTGAAATGGTTGAAGGATTAAAAGCTACTGCAGAAGGTCAATTCAGTGAGTACAATCAGATGCTTGATAAAGATCTGTTTGTTAAGATCATGACGATGTACAAAAAGAACATCTCTAAAGATCAACTTCCTGAGATATTTAATGTAGTTGATAGCAAGTATAAAGGGAGCATTAGCGCGTATGCCGAAAAGATGTTCGCTAAGTCAATTTTTGCAAGTGAGGCTAATTTCAAGGCATTTTTAACAAAGCCTAAAATGAAAAAATTGGAGAAGGATTTAGCATGGCAATTCGCTTCTTCTGTTATTACTCTTTACAGAACGGGGTTAGGTGAAGCTGATCCAGTTATGTTTGATCAGAGTTACAGACTATTTGTAGATGGACTAAGAAAAATGAACTCTTCTAAAAACTATTCTCCTGATGCCAACTCTACTATGAGAATCACTTACGGTTCTGTTCAGGATTATTACCCTGCGGATGCAAAGCACTATGATTACATTACTACACACAAAGGAATCCTTGAAAAAGAAGATCCTTCAAACCCAGAATTCATTGTTCCTTCCAAATTAAAGGAACTGATCGAAGCTGAAGATTTTGGAAACTATGCAGATGCTAACGGAGATTTGATCGTTTGTTTTCTTTCAGATAATGACATCACGGGTGGAAACTCAGGAAGTCCAGTAATTAACGGAGACGGTCATCTTATAGGATTGGCTTTTGATGGAAACTGGGAAGCGATGAGTGGAGATATTGCTTTCGAACCAGAATTACAAAGAACCATTTCTGTAGATATCAGATACGTATTATTCGTAATTGACAAGTTCGCTGGAGCTACAAATCTTATCGAAGAAATGGATTTGGTGACGACTAAGAAAAAACCAATGGCTCCACCTGTAAAGGCAGAGATGATGGAAGAAGAAGAGCCAGCGATGCAAGATTAATTCTATTAAAATGGCCATCTTATAGGTCAATTGATATAAACTGATTCAACCAGTGGAGGATTTCTTCACTGGTTTTTTTGTGTTTGGCAAACTGTACTTTATCAATCGGTAACCAAACTTGTTAAGGAAATAAAACTGAAGGTCAGCTAGTTGTATTTAAGACGTTCTCTTGTATGATTCAGCGGAATCATATTATCAAATCCGTCCTCTGTACTTTACCGGATGATATATGAATTGATGGCATTTGTATTTACTTATGTGTTCACTCAAAAATATGTATCGTTAAACGGATAAACTGTTTGAGCTCAGCTGTCGGTTTTTCAAAAAAAACCGCTCACAGCGTTTGCGAGTTTTTTATCTGTAGAGTAATGTTTTTGCTAAGTGAACTAATAATGAATGCACAAGCCTTGATTTTTGGATACTTTTCATCAAGGAAAAGTATCTTGAAAGCACTATATGAGCATATTAGAGAAATGTTATTAATGACCTGATATTTTGTATCCAGAAACTTTTCTGGTGAAATACAGGGAATCATTTTATCTAAACATCAATAAAGACTTTAAACAAGTTCTATGAGTAAATTTTTAGTACTTCCATTTTTTTCTTTAAAAATTAGGGTGTTTTCACCCAGCAAATCTGGGTGTTTTTCTTTAGGGCTTGTCATAAAGGTGAAATATCTTTGATCAAACAAACTATTTAACCGATGAGTTGCGTTTTATTTTACACAAAGAAGATGCAACCTTTTATTTTTCGAATTGTATCTACAGTACACACTAAACTTTTTCAATATGAGATACCCGCTTTATCTTCACCTTAAGAATAGCACCCTGTTTTTCCTATTTGCTATTCTCAGCTGTACCCTTGTGAAGGCACAAAATCCAACTTTAGATGACCTCCCTTCTTATGTAGATGAGTTTTCTGGAGACGTTGGTTTTGGCATTCCACTACTCAACCTTGAAGGACATAATGGAGAATCTTTTCCTATTTCATTGGAATATTCCAGTGGGGGTATTCGAATGGACCAGCGCGCTTCATGGGTGGGACTAGGTTGGAATTTAAACATTGGAGAAATTTCAAGGTCTATCAATGCAGGGCAAAAGCATTTAAAAAACAGCTGTACTCATTAATAAATTTCTATAGTCTGTGTCAAAAGCCGCTTTCATTCTCTTGTTTTTCAAGCTAATTTTAGCTGAGCTTTCTTTTTTTAAAACTGTTAATACAATTTTTAATAGGATATTAAAGTTTTCCACTTGATACCCTATTCTTTTTTTAGAAAAGTCTTCTTGAAATGTCACATCGAGGCTCCAATGTAAATTATTTTCAACTGACCAATGTTTTCGAACCCCATTGTTAATTGCTCTTGCAGATGACAAATCACTAATGAAAAACCGTTCATCTGTTGTCATTATTCCGGTTGCTTTTTGAGTAACTTCTGATGTTATCTTCACTACCGAAATTAAATTTTCCCATTTATTAGGGTTTTCTATGTGTTTCAAGTTAGTAAAAACTTCACAAGTTCTTTTTTCTATTCTTCCGTGTCCGAAATCATCTTCAACATCAACACTATCAGGATTTGTCAATACAACTGTATCTTGAATATTACTAGCCAAAGCAGGTTGATTTCCTTTAACTGCAATAATATAATTGGCTTCACTTTTCACAATTTGACTTACAATCTTTGTTTGACACCCCATTGCATCAATGGTAATTGTATTACCCTTTATATCTAACAATTCTAATAATGCAGGTATTGCAGTAATTTCATTGCTTTTTTCATTCACTTTCAATTGACCCAGACACAGTTGATTCTCTGATGCAAAGGCAGAAACAATATGAGGGGTTGTTATTCCGTCAAACTTACCGCCCCTCACTGTTTTACCATCAAGAGCTATAACTTCTCCTTTTGTTTTCACACACAAATGATTAATCCAAGAGATAAAACAATCATTGAAATTCTCAGAATCAAGAGCTGAAAAGACTCTTCGCATAGTATCTATCGATGGAATACCAGCATCAAAGTTTCCATACTGCTTAAGCCAGTAATATTGACTTTTACCAAAAATGTGTATGGTCTCCCATTTATCACAGCCACACATTATCCCTGTTATAACCAATAGCAATATGTCGCTCAAAGAATGGTGGTAATTTCCCGCATCTATTCGCCTTGGGTCTTTTAGAGCAGAGAAAAAACAGGAAAGTGAATTTGTATTAGAAAACGTGGTTTTTCTATCCATCTTTTTCGAATGAAAAAAACGCTTTTCAAAAATACTACTGATTGAAAATTAAAAAATTAAGAACAAAATAAAGTTAATAGACATTATTATAACTGAATTACTATAGCTTTCTTTTCGTTGGACTCAAAAAGTCAAAGCATTGGTTTTAGACATATAAACTAACTTTTTGCATTGTCAAAAAAGAATAATTTGACCTATACTAAATGAGTCGTAATAATGTCTAATGGTTTAAATGCTTTTGCCCTGTCTATCAATGGTGTTCCAGATGATTTTAAAGGGGTCACGCGGATAGAAACTGGTAATGGAGGATATCCGGAAAACACTTACTTCGGCCCCATTTATTTTGATGAGTTTCACGATTCAGGCCTCACTGACAAGAAAATGGATATTGCTGTGAGTACAAGAAACACTAATGGTTTTGTGTTTGAATCTCCAAATTTCGATGATTATTTCATTAATGTTCCAGGACTCAGTGGCTCTTTGGAATTGGAATTATTCGAGTATGCTAATCTTCACAGTGAGGTATTAGAACCCGATTGGCACAACGTCACTGTATCTACAAACAATGGAAAATTCACTAAAAAGCCGCAATTCAGGTATTCAGGAGATTATACAGAATCTGTTCTCATTCCTGATTGTGCTCCAGGTTCTGATAATTTTACTACTCCTGGAGATTTGGCATCATGTTCCTTTAACGGAGCTGTTAACTCTGAAGGAGTGCCACAAACAGCTACACGAACTGTTTATTTTACCAATACCCAGATTAACGATCACTACAATCCTTCAGGAGATGAGATCCCCTATTTTGTAGATTGTTATGAAATTGCTTCAGCGGATAGAATAGATTCTACTAAATGTGATCCCGATGGTATTGGTGCTTTTCAGGTGCATGCTGATGATGGAATGATCTATCATTTTTCATTGCCTGTTTATGTAAAAGAATTGGTCAATCATACCCTTAAGGCTGAAGACGAAACCTATGCTCTAAATGAAGATTTGATAAATAATGATCCAAGTAGTTTCTCTAATTATCACTATCTATTTAGCAACAATCAAGAGCGTTTTATGCGCCAAGACCACTTGTATGCCACCTCTTGGAAACTTACAGCGATTACGGGATCAAATTATTCAGATACTAATGCCGACAATAAAGTAGATGATGGAGACAAGGGGTACTGCATCGGTTTGAATTATGAAAAACTATCCTCAGATTTTAAGAATAGAGCTCCATACTATGGTTTTTCTTTATCAGAAGGATATGACGCTTATGATGGAAGTAAGAACCATGTAAATGGTGATAAAGTGGAGTATCTAACCTCCTGTAGTTATTCCACTGCTGAAGTCTATTACATCAAATCAATCAGCACAGTGAAAGAAACGCTGTACTTTATTAAAGATCTGAGATTGGATGGAAAGAGTAGTAAAGACGATGGAAGATACATGCCCACACTCAAGTTATCCAGAATCATTAAAGTATCGAATTCTCATAGTGAGCAGGATTTGTTCCCAGATTTAGGAGTTGATTTCAACACTTCTATATTTTCAACCACATTGCTAAGTAATGATTTTGATGGATTAAGTATATTAAACGAACCTACTTTTCAAGGAAATAAAGCCTTTATTCAAAGTGTACTGAGAAACGAAATTGTTTTCGATCACAATCACTCTCTCTGTAAAAAAGAACATTCCAATCTGTTTTCATCATTTACCAATACTGTCTATGATATCGGAGATCATACCGTAGGAAACACTACTATGGATTTAGGTGAGTTTGAGTTTTTTGATGAGGATAGTTTTTCAAGCACAGAACTTTCAAGTAGCGGAAAGCTCACTTTAACAAAGGTGCGTGTACTGGGACGAAAAGGAAAAGCCATTCACCCTCCATACCTGTTTGACTACTATTCTGAAATTGATAGTGATCAACTGGATTTTGATCACCTGAAAAAAGACCATCATGGATTTTATAAGTCAGATTTTGATCCAGTATACAAATCAGGATATATCACAAGTAATTCAGCGCCTTATGTGCACGCGTGGTCATTAAAAGATGTTACCTATCCTATGGGATCTACATTGACGTTTAACTATGAGTCAGATAAGTACTCTCAAAATGCATCTAACCCACCAATTGAGTATAAAGGAGATACTATAGAAACAGGTGTGAGAAGGGTATTTCGAATAAAATCTACCGACAGAGCGGATATTGAGTTTTTTGATAAGGACATTGCTCATTTTATAGGAGATGATTTTAAATCAATTGATTGGAAATACACTCTGAATTGTAATCATAGAGACCTTCCTGTTTATTTCAGCTATGACTATGATCCTAGTTTAGTTGCCCTCACTTCTTTGCATGATTCACAATTTCAAGAAATTGACAATAAGGTTGGAATGAGGTTTTCGGAGACTGGAATTGGTCTACCAGCTTCAGGTTCTTTTTGGAATAGTTGTGCAGTTTATTCTACTTCTGGTGGATTATATGGCTATGCAAAAATTAATTTAGGAAGCGCTTATGGAGGAGGAATCCGAGTAAAAGAAATTGTACTCCAAGATGGAGAGACAAATTCAGAAATGAAAGCTGCTTTTACTTACAATAAAGGAGTTATTTCTTCAGAACCGCACAAGTATGAGATTTCCAACACTTATGTGGTTTCTCATAAGGATTTGCGAGATATGCAATCAACTCCCCCTCATGTTGGGTATTCAAAAACATTGGTGGATTTAATTGGAACCGAAGGCAGAAAGAAAGTACAACTGGAATCAAATTTCAATAATCATTTCGATTATCAATCCATTATTGGTCATAAAAGAGTCACCACGCATCAGGCTAATACAAATGACTACTTAAAAGTTCGAAATCTGCAGGCAATTGGATTCTCTGGTCTGGTTACTTCTCAAATCATTCGAAATGCCACGGGTAAAATTGTCTCTAGAAAAGATTACAAGTATGCTCCGATTAAAACGATTGGTTTTGATGTGAACGAAGGGCCGTATCAAATAGGTCAGCTGTTCTATAAAAGTACGGATGAAACGTTCTCAGATGGTTATAGTTTTTATGAACGTACGATGTATAAGGATATTAAAGTATACCCAAAACTCTTAGATGTAAAAACAAGAAACTATGGGGAAGAAGCAATAGATACTGAAGCGACAAACAAAATCCCATTTTCAGGTTTGCCAAAGAAAACCGAAGTCGATTATGAATTGGGGCAACAGTACACCACGCTTGTAGAGTACGCTCATGAATCAATTTCAGCGCTTGGGCCAAGATGTGTGGATATCAACAATGAGAATAAAGCACATTTGGTAGCCAAGTCAGAAACTTTCTCTGAAAACTCAACCCTTTTATCTGGAACCACGACCTCTTGGGACAATACTAATTTACAGTTGAACTACCAGAATGGTTCGGTAGGTTCGGTAATATCTCCTGTTGAATACCATGCTAAGAAAACACAAGAGTTTACAGGACAACAGCCAGAATCTAATTGGACCATAACAGGTCATACCACCTTGGTTGGACCAGAGGATAAAATTTTAGAGAGCGTAGATGTGGATGGGTATTATTCATCGGTCAAACTCAATGGAAAAGCAAGCAATGTGTTAGCTGAGGCTTCAAATGCCAACTACTTTGAGTTTACTCATTCTGGTTTTGAAACCATCAATGAATATTCCGAAGATACCTCGCAAGATTATTTTGAAGGAGATGTTACAGGTATTGCAAGCCAACGGGTTAATTTTTCTGGAATTCTTGACGATGCAGGCTTTTCAGTTAGGGCTCATACTGGACAAAAGTTTGCACAGGTAGACCCCTCTGCGACAGATGTACCCAGCTTTAAAATGAGATACTCGTTAGATAACAATGGAAACATAGATATCCAGCATGGATTAATTGCAGGAAAGATCTATCGAGCAAGTATCTGGATGAATAAACGTGCAAATACTTCAGCCTACTTAAAAGCAGATCTTACCGGATCGCATACACTTTCAGTACAAAAGAGTGTATCAGATGCATCCAATCTTCAAGGGCTGAAATGGACCAAGGTGGAATTGATCATTCAAATACCCGAAGACTATGTTGCTTCAGGGAATAATGATGGATTGAGGATTTATGTGGACAATCAAGGAACTACTCCAATTTATGTAGATGATTTCAGAGTACAACCCCTACTCTCATCGGTAACAGCTTATTTCTATGATGATTTTGGAAACCTTCAGTTTCAGTTGGACAATGACAACATGTTTACCGAACGTCTATATGATGACACATTTCTCAACTATAGAACACGTGTAGAAACTCCAGATGGAACACGGAAAATTCAGGAGACAAAAATTAATTACAAACGGGACTTAGATTAAACTCTAGAAAGATATGAAACGTACCTTATTATTACTTACAGTCAATTTCATCTGCTCTTTCGGTTGGAGTCAGATTGATACTTTAAATACAGTTCCAAGTATTTTCTTGGAGCCAACAGAGGAAGTTCTCATTGAGGACATTCAACTGGACACACTTCATACACTGAGTCAAGGATTGAGTTCAGTTCAAACAGCGATGCTAGGAGTTAATTTTTCAGTTCAGGACACTCTGAATATTTCAGAAATTAGTATCTCAATTAATGCTCCCGATGGAACAGAGGTGATCGATCAAACCATTTCTTATGACACTACAAGCATGATAGGAATCAATGACTACCAGCGCTATGATCATACGTTTATTATTCGATTGGAGGAGGTGGATTATCTGGAGAACTATTCAGGAACGCTCCAGCTGAAATACACTGACAACACTTTTTCTAACACCTACAACATTAACTAAGCCATGAACTATTTAAAAATCTTAATAGCCTTTTTGCTAATAGGAGCCACACAGTTTCTACAGGCTCAAAATACCTACATCGACTGGCAGGAAGATGATGTATATGGACAGAATTACGTCAGTAACAAGCTGCTAAAAATGGGGCCAAATGGACTGAATTATGGCGTTGTATATGGTCAGGAATACCTTCAGGTAGGTAAGTCTGGTATGGTAGCCATGAAAATTGTAGACCCTTTAAACAACATTCTACTGGGTTTAAACAATGATCAACAAGAATTGGATTACAAAAAACTCAAATTCTCCGTCATTATTTCAGGTGGAAAAATTTCCATCGCAGAAGGAGGAAAAGTAAAAGGTGTTTATGGTACGGTCAAACGAGGTGAATTGATTGAGATACGAATTCGCAAGAAAAGACCCTATGTGTATAAAAACGGTAAGCTGCTATATGCTTCGAAATTGTTACTAATTGAAAAAATGTATATAGCTGCTGCTATAGACAAGAGGGGAGATCATATTCTAGGAGCTTATACCACTTTT
The DNA here is from genome assembly GCA_965224545.1 of Flavobacteriales bacterium. Classification (GTDB taxonomy): domain Bacteria; phylum Bacteroidota; class Bacteroidia; order Flavobacteriales_D; family Sanyastnellaceae; genus ASP10-05a. The sequence goes on from CBDCZM010000003.1 coordinate 476,133, forward strand.
AAGTCTCCAGTAACCATTGATCAGAGTATAGTACAACACATTGATAAAGACCTGAAAGCAAACACTGGTACTGCTACAATTTTACCTGTAGGAGGTACTGCTCCATATACCGTTTTATGGGGAGATGGTACTTCAGGAGTTTCTCGAAGCGATTTGGCTGAAGGAATGCATAATATCGAGATTAAAGATGGTGATAACGAACTGTTTCAGTTTACAGTTGACGTTTATGACAAGAATCACTTCGAAATCATGCAAGGAACAGTTGAAGATGATGATATTTCATTTTTAAAGACAACAACCAGCCCTGATAAGGCAGTAGTTCAAGCATTAGAAACAATTCCTTCGGCGTATAATGGAAAAGCTTCTGTTAGAATCACCGACCAAGACCAGAGGCTAGGATTTGCATTTGTGAATTCTACATCAACAGATATTCTGGGCAGGTTCCATTATGGAATTGAAATTATTGATTCAAAAGTTTATTTCACAGATAGCTTTGACAAGCCTAATCCAGACCTTCTTTTAACCAAAAGAGGAACCGATCTAACAGTCAAGACAAATGACCTTGTTACCTTTCAAAAGATAATGACCGATGAGAATACATTTGATATTGTTCTGATCCTTAATAAGGAGTCATATACATTGGCAAGTGATTTAACGACTATAGTTAGACTGGGATTTGCAGCAAAATTAACCTCAAATCTGGCCAAGATTTTCAAGCCAACAATCATTAGGGACAAGTATGTTCCACCTAACACACAAGAGACGTATACACCAGAACCACCAGAAGCCATTAATTGGCGAGAAACTGAGACTTTTGATTTAACAGGTTCAAAAACAAGCAAGTCCAGAGTGTATTCAGACACCAGAGGAAATGCCATTCAAGTTCAAAGTTTTGATTTTGCGAATTCCTCGGTACTCGCTCAAGAAACAATTTATGACGAGTTTGGTAGGCCTGTCCTAGAAACACTTTCAGCACCTACTTACCAGGAGGAATTCGAATACAAGGGTGATTTTATTACCAATGAACTAGATGAACAGTATTCTTATTTGGACTTTGATAACCACTCCATTGGTGACCCTTATGCTTCAGGAGGGAAATACAATCCTAAAAAGATAAAGGACACTGATAAAGGAACACTTGGCTGGTATTACAGTGATAATAATACCGAGGAGGCATACACTCCAGCAGATGATTTGCCTTTTTCTAGAGTAGAATATTCCGATATGAATGTAGAAGAGATGGCTATTGCAACTGGAGTAGGAGAAAACTTCCACTTGGGTAAGAACAACTACATCAAAACTTATAAAATGCCAAGTGGAGCTACAGAGTTAAAGTTTCTTACTGGAACTAATCTGGGTAAAGCATACAAGCAAGTCACGATAAATATGGCCACTGGAATCACTAAGGTAGATTATATCAACAGCGAAGGAGATTTGTTTGCTAGCTTGTTGACAGGAGAAGTTGGAGATAATATCAATCCAACTGTTTCCTCTCATAGACTTAGAGCATATCCCATCCCAAAATCTAAAGGAATTCACAAGACCTCTGGAACCGGATATATCATCTATAGTCCCTCCAGTTCTCATGGAACGGAACACTTTACTCATTACACCCCACATCTTATCGATCAGGAAAGCAGAGATACCCTGACAATAGCAGATAATCTAAGTAATTGTAATGGCTGTGCTTGTTACCTGAGCACGATGGATATAGATGGAACAGCTCATGGAAAAATTGTCTTTACAGGTGATTATGAGAGCAAGGGTGTGGTGCTGGATTTGTATTTTGAACATACCCCCGGAGGTGCTCCGACATATTCTCCATATGATATTCATTCGGTGAATGTATCAGTTCCTCTTTTATATGTCACTGGAGAATCCAACTCCAGATGGACTATAAACACTTACGATGAAAGAGGAAGATTAACCGAAGCCTATGATCCAAATAGTATTGCAGGTGAAGATTTCTCTTTGACTGATGTAGAAGAGTATGTGAAAATGAGTCATAACAGTTTTGACTTAGATGAAACTCTAGTAAATTATGACTTGTATGATGAGATTAACGACTCATTTCCCATTAACACAACGCTTGTTGATCAAATAGTTAGTGATACAACCGCAGAATACATTTCAAGAGAGTTGCATATAAATGTTGTAGCTGACGGCGAGAATGTTCTCCAGGAATTTGATCTTCTGACATATGTAATTACGGATGTATTCACTGAGGCAGAACTCGCTCAGAGATTTGGTCCAGATTGGGCAGAACTGGGTACCTGTGGATATGTGAGCCAAGAATATCCTGTAGGAACATTGAGCTCTTTTCATGATGAGGCATTTGATCTTCAGGAAGTTTTTGGAGAGCTAAATGCTGAAGGAATTACTTCTTCTCATCATTTGAATTCAACCAATTTTCATTCTACCTATACTGACCGTGATGCTCCAAGAGATTTGCCAAACGATGATGTGAATTGCTTTGATCATTGTCATGATGGAGTACTGAATTGTGGAGAGTTTGAAATTGACCATGGCGGAGAACAAGGATGTGCGAAGTGCTATGATTACCTCAGTCCAAATTATATTAACTTTAGAATCAAGCTAGATGTGTTGTTGGATGATGTAGTGGTGAAGACAATCACTGCCGAACCAAGTCTATGGCGTAATTGTGAATGTAAGTTTAATTGGTTTATGGATAGAGTGAATATTCATCTAAAAGAAGAAGAATACTCACCTGATCAAAACCTTAAAATACAGGTTTCAGAGATCTTGGCTCAAGGAGTAGGAGAAGAAGAATATACTCCAATCAGTACAACTAATTTTGATCATTTTTTCGGTCGTTTGTTGAATTTAAAAATAGCGACAAGCCAAGAATACATCATAGATCCAGTCGTTACAGCTTACCGACCTGCCATCACAGCCACTCAGCCTGCTGAAGGGTATGAGTACAATGACCTGGATCTATTGGTTAAAAACACCAATAAAGATTCAGGGACTTCAAGGTTTCAATACGATTCTAAAAGAAGATTGAGATTTTCTCAAACAGAACAAGAAAAAAGTGAGGATAAGTTCAGCTATGTGACTTATGATGAAATAAGCAGAGTAATAGAGACAGGAACATTGACTCAAACTGCTGGTGGGTTGGTGTTTGATTTTGGAGATGGAACTGATCAGGTTCCCCCAGGAATGGGAGCAAGCATCTTATTTGTCGACTCGAATCTTACTTCTGTAACAGGTGGAAGAAAAATACTCAACTCCAGCTATTATGACCTTCCCTCTTCAGAGCTTGCATTACTCCAAGATTATGGAACCCTTATTCAACAGAACCTGATCGGAAGAGTGTCAATGGCAAAGAATGATGAGACCACAATTTGGTACAGTTACAATTGGCTTGGACAGCCTGAATGGACCTTGAGATATATTGTTTCAGATGATAGTTATCATTTAATGGAGTATACCTATGATCAAACTGGAAGGCTTAAAAACACCGCATATGAAGCAGATGATAATGAGTCCTTTTACCATAAGTATTACTACGATGTAGATAAGCGAATTTCTCAAGTCTGGACCTCAAGGGAGCCGAATAGCAACTATACAGTACAAGCGGTCTATAAATACGATCAGACTGGAAACATGATCAGAAAGGAACTTGGAGAAGATCTTCAGGGGCTTGATTTTGTATATATGATCAATGGAAGATTGAAAAGCATCAATAACCCTGAATTCAGCAGAGACCCTGGAAAAGATGGGCTTGTAGGATCACACCAGAACTTTCATGAAGACTTATTTGGACTCACATTGGACTATTATGAAAACGACTATAGAAGAGCGAATTCAAAAATTCAGAGTTATGCAGCACTAGATAGTCAAGGCGGGTATGTAGATAATAAATATGATCACACTATTAAATCCGCACGATGGCAAATGAATAACTCAGAGTTTCCTACTGAAATAAATGGAATGCAGCATTCAGGGAATCAGTTGATGTATAGCTATGAATATGATGAGATAGGACAATTGACTGCGGCTAAGTTTGGAATCATAGATTCAGGTTCACTTGGAACACAAAACAGTACAAATAGTACAGAGAGAATCAATTCTCCAACTGCCAACTTTTTGCCAGATTATGGAGTGAACAATATCACCTATGATCTGAATGGAAATATTCAGTCCTTAAAAAGATCTGGATATCAGAATGGTGGAATTGAAATGGACGAAATGACCTACAATTATAAGTTGGATGCGAATAATCGACCAACTAACATATTGGACTATGTAAAAGATACCATTCCTAATACCTATCCTGATGATTTTGAAGGACAACTACCTGGAAATTACACCTATGATTTGTTAGGGCGAATGACTCATGATGCATCGAATGGTACCTATTTCAAATACAATGAATTCAATTTGGTTCAAGGAGTCTACAAAGATGCGAGCTATACCCTAAAAATCAATGAATTTACCTATGATGAAAATGGACTAAGACTCACTAAGATGACTTATGGTGAAAGTAATGCTCCATTGACCAAAACAACGTATATTCGGGATGCATCAGGAAGCGTGATCAGGCAGATAGAAATGGACATCAGCGACAGTCAGAACATAGCAGAATTAGGAGACAACTACATGGTGTATGGGGTGAGTTCTGAGGCGACCTATAGTGATACTGATAGCATGTATACCTATCAAATTACAGATCACTTAGGAAATGTGAGACTGGTGATTTCAGAAGTAGATGAAGAAATGAATCTGATCAGTGCCAACGATTATTATCCTTTTGGCTCTTCGCTGGAAGGAAGAAGTCATTCTACGTCCACTTCTTCTCTTCAAGTGCATTCAGGAGGCTTCCAAGGTCAGGAACAGGATAAGGAAATTGGCCTCATTAGTTTTGAGCTAAGACAGTACAATAGTCAGCTTGGTAGATGGTTGACTCCTGATCCTTACAGGCAGCATTGGAGCCCATATGCGGCTATGAGTAATAATCCTATTTCGTTTGTGGATCCGGATGGTGGGTATGATATTAATATTGCCAGTGTGACCGTTGATAATGTGGAAGCAATGATTAGAGAGCAAGAACGATTGGCAGAGTTGAAATGGGTTGAATTACAACGTCAGAAATATGGAAGTTTAGGAGAAACAGATTTTGAAGCTGCAATTATGATGGATGATGCCAGTTGGTTTGCAAATCAAAATTTTGGAAACTCTGTACCGTTTAAGATGACCAGAAAACTGAGAAGAAAATTGGGAGTCTCTAAAAGAGAAGCGAGAAGTTATACTCCAGTTAAAATTTCCGAGTTGTTTGCTAGAGAATATAACATGCAAGTGACGGTTGAAAATGGGATGTTGATTTATGTTGGAGATTCAGAAGTTAAAAGTGATTTACCCGTTTCTCAATCAGCAAGAAAAATGTGGATTGAAGAACTAAAAGCTACAGATGAAGATGGAAACCCATTTACTAGCAAACATAGTTTAACCGTTACGGCAGATAGAAAAAATGCTGAAGAGTTTATTGCCACTAATTCCAGAGATCCAGAAACTGGCGTATCAAATACGGTAATTGATTTGTCCATTTTTAATGGTGCTAGTGACATGTTTGCGGTTAATACTGATGTATATATTCCAGGCACGACAACGACTGTTGATTTACTAAAAAGAGCTCAAAATTTAGGACGAGTTTTGGAACATGAGTTTCTTGGACACGGAGTTTTAGGTTATAAAGATGATAATGGTCCAAACATGTTTTTCAATCCTCGGAATAGCCCAGGTCGAACTGTTCAGGTTGTTAATAGGTTCAGAGCACAAATGGGGCTTCCTTTACGGAAGAATTATATAGGTTTTGCCGGTATATCACATGATCCCTCTACCCAAATGTATCAGTTAAGGTTTTCTGGAGGAAGTACCATAATATCCAACTTTAACTGGAAGGGAGGACACAATCACTAAATAGCAAAGAATCATGAATACAAAATTTTTTTTAACCAGTGTTTTATTTCTATGCTTGGCATCAAGTATAGTTAATTCTCAAGTAGATACCTCTGGTGTTGACCATGTACAGTTGTATAAGAAGGGAGTAGCTCATTCCGTTTACTTTGATAGTACAACGGTGGAAGATATCTATAAAAAATTTGGAACGACAAAAAGAAAGATAGTGTGCTTTAAGTGGGGTAAGGGGTTATATAACAAAAGTGAGGTACTTTGTTATAAGAACGACGGAATTACCCTCATTTTTAGAGATAACAGCCATCCTTCATCAAAAAAGGACATAAAACAGAAGAAATGTACTTTAAGTGAGATAATCCTTTCAGATCCTTCAACTTTCAGTTTGACTGGTGATGATTGTTTTGGTAAACCAAAGAAATATGTTGATGAAAAATTCAGTTTCATTCCTAATGGAGCCAGTCGTAAACTAAAGCATGAAGTATCATATTATTATCGGACAGTAAATGCTCTTGCTAAATTTGAAGTCATCGAAGATGGTGATACAAAGCTCAAAGAGCTCCATATTATTGAAGATGTTGATCGGTTGGAATAAAGGTCATCCCCTCACCCTAACTGAGTACTGTTTTTAGAGGTTTCTAAAAAGCATCAAAATCTTAAAAGGAGGTAGTCATTGAGCTATCTCTTTTTTACTATTGTACTATGCTTTAAACATCTTACTTCATTTTTAATAAGAAAATCGATTTTTGACGGATGTATGAAAGTCAGATTGGTTCTATTCCTTCTCCACAACAATTAAAAAAGTCTTTTCATTAGAATCAAAGAAGACTAATTGAGATGGATCTGAATGAAGTTTGGATCATTTTGCTGCACCCATTGTATAGCTTTATTGATTACTGCTCTTAGATGATACTTTCCAATACCAATATCATTTTGATGAAGCAATGGTCGTATTTCTCTTTCAATATTAGATGTGGAAAGAGAATGTGATTGACTATCATCATTTGAAATTTGATAGAAGTAGTCAGCAATTATAATGGCTAAGTCATATTGAATTTGATCTTCAATTTTACTTTGAATGAAATTTAGAAGAGAGATTTTATGATCGATGGAGGTTTTCATAGAGGGAATTTCCTACAAATGGTTTGTTCAACCAAAACCTCAATAACCTCAATAACCTCTCAGTAAGGTTTTTGATCTTAGTTCAATTCACCTTTGTCACCAAAACAAAAAAAGAATTGAAAATCTACAAAAGTTCTAAAAGCTACTGTTATATCTTTTTTCACTCTTCGTACTTAAATTTTACTTCCCCCTAAACACAGGGCAAAAGCATTTAAAAAACAGCTGTACTCATTAATAAATTTCTATAGTCTGTGTCAAAAGCCGCTTTCATTCTCTTGTTTTTCAAGCTAATTTTAGCTGAGCTTTCTTTTTTTAAAACTGTTAATACAATTTTTAATAGGATATTAAAGTTTTCCACTTGATACCCTATTCTTTTTTTAGAAAAGTCTTCTTGAAATGTCACATCGAGGCTCCAATGTAAATTATTTTCAACTGACCAATGTTTTCGAACCCCATTGTTAATTGCTCTTGCAGATGACAAATCACTAATGAAAAACCGTTCATCTGTTGTCATTATTCCGGTTGCTTTTTGAGTAACTTCTGATGTTATCTTCACTACCGAAATTAAATTTTCCCATTTATTAGGGTTTTCTATGTGTTTCAAGTTAGTAAAAACTTCACAAGTTCTTTTTTCTATTCTTCCGTGTCCGAAATCATCTTCAACATCAACACTATCAGGATTTGTCAATACAACTGTATCTTGAATATTACTAGCCAAAGCAGGTTGATTTCCTTTAACTGCAATAATATAATTGGCTTCACTTTTCACAATTTGACTTACAATCTTTGTTTGACACCCCATTGCATCAATGGTAATTGTATTACCCTTTATATCTAACAATTCTAATAATGCAGGTATTGCAGTAATTTCATTGCTTTTTTCATTCACTTTCAATTGACCCAGACACAGTTGATTCTCTGATGCAAAGGCAGAAACAATATGAGGGGTTGTTATTCCGTCAAACTTACCGCCCCTCACTGTTTTACCATCAAGAGCTATAACTTCTCCTTTTGTTTTCACACACAAATGATTAATCCAAGAGATAAAACAATCATTGAAATTCTCAGAATCAAGAGCTGAAAAGACTCTTCGCATAGTATCTATCGATGGAATACCAGCATCAAAGTTTCCATACTGCTTAAGCCAGTAATATTGACTTTTACCAAAAATGTGTATGGTCTCCCATTTATCACAGCCACACATTATCCCTGTTATAACCAATAGCAATATGTCGCTCAAAGAATGGTGGTAATTTCCCGCATCTATTCGCCTTGGGTCTTTTAGAGCAGAGAAAAAACAGGAAAGTGAATTTGTATTAGAAAACGTGGTTTTTCTATCCATCTTTTTCGAATGAAAAAAACGCTTTTCAAAAATACTACTGATTGAAAATTAAAAAATTAAGAACAAAATAAAGTTAATAGACATTATTATAACTGAATTACTATAGCTTTCTTTTCGTTGGACTCAAAAAGTCAAAGCATTGGTTTTAGACATATAAACTAACTTTTTGCATTGTCAAAAAAGAATAATTTGACCTATACTAAATGAGTCGTAATAATGTCTAATGGTTTAAATGCTTTTGCCCTGCCCCTAAACACCGTACTACAAAATTTGCACAGTTTCGAATAATTGTTACTTTTGCCTTGTTGATCTTCCATAACGTTGGATGAAATAAACAGACCGTAGAAAAGAAGAATAAAGAGGATTCTCCTCTATTAATGTTTTTCAATCAGATTGGACATATTTTAAAATATTCAACATTATGGATATTCAAACGAAAAATGTTTGGGCAAAAAGCCAAAGCGGTCTATTAGTGTATGCCTGTTTTTTAGGTAAAAAATTCAATTTAAGTAATCCTTCAAAAAGGAATTATCATAATCCGTTCTATAACGATAAAAATCCATCTCTTTCTATTTTTTGGTCAAAAGAACAACAAAAGTGGTTACACAAAGATCATGGAGATCCTAATTATATGGGAGATGCAATTGACTTTGCTAATCATCATTATAAGTTAGATAAAAAAAAACAGTTCCCTCTTCTTCTTCAAAGGATAATGGAAGATTTGGAAAAGTATAAGTCAGAAGGAGGAGAAAGTTTAGTGTTAAAATTAAATCGTTTGAACTCTTATCAAAAACAAAGAGAAATGAGAGCTGATAGACCTAAACACTTTGAACTCAATATAATTGATTTTACAAAAGAAGGTGTTGATTATTGGGATGATTTAGGTGTTCCTACTGAAATTCTTAATCATTATAGTGTTGTACAGATAGATGGTTATGTTGATCAAAATTATAACGATTGGATTATACCCAAAGGAGAATTGGCATTTGCATTTAAACACTATGAAGGAGCTAAGATTTATAGACCAAATCATAAAAAGTATAAATGGATGTCTGTAGGAGAAAGTCTAAGAGAATATTTATTTGGTGTGACAGACAATGATTCCATTTATTGGAAGAACAGTCGGTATAAGAATTATGACGATGAGAACAGACGAATTCCACTAATTATAGCCGCAGGTCAGAAGGATACCTTAGTTCTTATTGCCAATGGATATGCAGCGGTATGTTTAAACAGTGAGAATTCAGATTTAGATTGGGAAACATATAAGGAATGGAAAGTAAATGATGGGTTTGATATTTATAGTACTTATGATATAGATTCCACAGGATTAAGAAGGGGACAAAAATTGAAGAAAGATTTCGATGTAACTCCTATTCCCTTTTTTAATAGAGGACAGAGAAGAAAGTTCTATAATGAACACCAAATTAAAATTAACGATATCTCTGATTATTTTCTGAAAGGGTTAGATATGGAAAGAATTCAATATCTGATAGAAGAGTTTAACAGTGATAACTCATCTAACCAAACTAAGAACTCTAAAAGGAAAGAAGATTCATCTCCAAATGAAGATTTACATAAACCTTATAGTAAGGTTATTGAGGTTTCCGAGCCGATTGAGGCTTCAAAGAATGGAGTAGATAATCTTCCAAAGTATTTTGATGAATCGATTTATGATCCATTACCACCATTTCTTAAGAGATACACTGATTTATTTAATGATAGACAGACAAAGGATTTAGTGTTACTCTCTTCAATTATTTCATTTGGGTCTATTTGTCATAGAATAAATGGGAATTATTACGGAAAAGATCAATATGCCAACCTCTTTGGTTTCATATACGGCAGTGCTGCAAGTGGAAAAAGTGAGATTAAATATGGAAAGGAACTGATAAATAAGGTCAATAATTATCTGTTTAAGAAGAGTATTCGTCAATTAGAGGAATACAACAGTATGGATAAGGATGATAAGAAAGATACCGAAAAACCGCAAAGAAGATATTGTATTTATTCGGCTAATAGTAGTGCTACTCAATTGATAAAGAACATAGCAAATAATTTTGGATTTGGACTATTATATGAAGAAGAAGCAGATATTATTGGTAATATGATGGCGAATGAATGGGCTAACCTTTTATCTGATATTTTAAGAAAAGGAAATGAAGGTGAGACATTAATGTGGGATAGAGCATCAGTGGATCTACCTACTATCATAGAAAAAGTATTCTTAAGTGTTCTCATCTCAGGAACACCAAATCAGATAAAAACACTTATTAATTCCTATGAGAACGGATTATTAAGTCGTTTTCTATTCTATAGGACATATGGAGGAAATTTTAAAAATCCATTTAGTGTCAGACGTCCATCTAAAAGTCAATCACTCAATTTTCAGAATTCAGTCTTTAATTTTTGGGTTCAGCAGAACAATCTAATAGAAGATATCACCTTCGAAATGACAGAGGAGCAACAGAATAGAGTATATGTATGCTTTAAAGAAACTTTTGAACTTAAGACAGAGATATTTGGAGAAGATATAGAAAGTATAGTTCTGAGGTTAGGTGCTAACTTTTTTAGAATCGCTATGGGAATATCGTCATTTAGATTGTTAGACAAAGAGAAGTTACCTTCAAAATTAATTTGTACTGATGAAGATTTTGAAGTAGCGATGAAAATGACACAGTATTTTATTCAACATAGTATAAATGTGTTTGCTTCATACCCTAAACAACAATCGCAGTTTGGAAGTCTAAGTGGAAATGCTCAACAGTTGTATGAAGAACTTCCTATCGAATTCCAAACCCCAAAGGCGAAAGAGGTAGCAAAAAAGATAGGGATATCAAAAGCAACATATGAAAGGTACTTAAACAAATACATCGCATTAGGTATTTTAGTAAGGTTGAAGAAATCACACTATCAAAAAGTGACACATAGTGAATGATTATCTTTATCGCCAAATAACATAGCGAATATTCATAGCTGAGGAGTTCTGACTTAGAAACGCCACTTTCAAAAGAACAAATAGAAACGAAATCAGACTATGCCCCCATGAGGTGGGTGTAGCTGTTTCTATTTGGGTGCGTGGCGTACCTTAAGTCGGAGATGGTTCCCCACCTCTATTTTTTAGAAGTGAATTGTTGTGAAAGTCGCCAAAAAACAATCACAACATGGAAAACACAACACTTCAATTTGTATTAGCAGAAAAATCAAAGTACTTAACTCCAAAAGATGCAGCTAAACTCAGTGAGATAGTTAAAGAAGCACAGTATGATAATAGTCTCACTCTTTCAGCGACAAAGGTTTATAGACCACTTATAATTACACTGCTATTTTGGTTTGTCCCATTATTTGCAATGTTCAATAGATTTTATACTCAACAGCACTTTTCGTCACTTATTCAGATAGCTCTGACATTACTATTCTATCCAGGAATTTCTATTTTAGAAGAAGCACATTTAATGGAGAAGGTATTAATGTTTAAACAATCAGACTCTCCTTTGACAGTCCATACTATTTGTTATTCAAATGGTTTATTTCTTTTGGTTTGGTATTTATTTGATGGAATAAGTCTGCCGTATAGAATACAAAAAGGAAACTACAGAAGGCTAAAAAATCACATCACAAAATAGGTCCTTAGGTCATATTTCTCTGATGTTTAGATCAATTAAAAAGATCGTCAATGAAAACCTTAGCCATATATGCACGAGTTTCTACAAAGGAACAGACCAACGAAAACCAAATTATAAGATTAAAAGAGTATGTCCAATCAAAAGGATATGACTATGAAATATTCACTGAAACTCAATCATCACGAAAATCCAGACCAATTAAGAATATGGTTCTTCAATTATTAAGGAAGAAAGTGTTTGATGGTGTAGTAGTTTACAAATTAGACAGATGGGCCAGAAGTTCGACAGAGCTATTGTTAGAAATAGAAGAACTTATTTCAAAAGGTATAGAGTTTCATTCTTATTCTGAAAACATCGATTTTAACAGTGCTGTAGGTAAACTTCACTTTTCAATTCTATCAGCATTTGCTGAATTTGAAAGGGAACTAATTAGAGAAAGAACATTGGAAGGGCTCAACAGAGCTAAGGTCAATGGAAAGAAATTAGGGAGACCAAAGGGAAGTAAGGATAAGAAGAAAAGAAAAAAGGGAGGATACTATCTCAGACATTCCACCACCAAATAAAAAGGAGGACCATTCGTAAATAATCCTCCTTTGTGTCCTACCCTATCTCAACCTACAGAATATCAATAGGGAGATTTGAAGTAAATAAATGAACGTTTATTTGTAGTCCTTATACTTAGAAATCACTGTGTACACAAAACTGTAATGTGAGTTAGTCAATTTAGCAATCTCAGAAATCTGTTCAATTCCTTCATCATACAGTAATCTCATTTTTGCACTCTTTGAGAATCGTTCATCATCTAAAATGGAATGAACCTTTTTTCCATATTTCTTCTGATCACTTTCAACCAATAACACCCCTTTAGATTTTTTAATCGCATCCTTCAAAATAGAGATCAGTTCATCTTTCTTCTGAAACTCATATTTGACATTGAGCTGAGGACATATCTTAATCATTTGTTGATAGGTCATCCCTAAAAGTTCCTCTTCTGTAATTGTTTGATTTTTCATCGTTGTGTGAATTTGTATTTAGCAGTGGAATGTCCATCCTCTCAGATACAAAAAGCAACATCAGTTCATAAATCCTATGGAATGAAAACAATTAACCAATGAAATACAGACGAATGTCACATATTCAATTGGTATTCAAATGAGACACCTTCATCTTACTTCACATCATTATATACAGATACAAAAACAGTTCTCTCAATGGTTGACCACTATGGGATATTCCAAAAACATAATTGAAGGAAGTACCAACCAATTTATTGAGTTTGCTTATTTCTTAGAAGCCAACGAAATAGATCATCTCAGATGGGTGAGTACTCAAATTTTGAATGATTATATCAATTATTTGAAGGTAAGACCACACCAAAGAAAAGAAGGAAACATAAGTAAAATTACAATCAACGGTCATGTTAGTTCACTGAGACGCCTTTCAAAGTTCCTCCATAGATCAAAATCAATTGAATTACCTACAGAAAATCTGATGTATCACAAAACCAATCATAAAAACAAATGCATTGTATCTACTGACGAAATGCGGAGTCTTTTTGATCAATGTTCCAATGATGAATATGGATTGAGAGATAAGGCAATGTTGGCTATTTATTATGGGTGTGGACTAAGAAGATCAGAGGGAGAGAAGTTAAATGTAGATGACATTATTAATAATTCGATTGTTCATGTGAGAAATGCAAAAGGATATAAAGACAGATTGGTTCCAATAATGCAAAGTATGAAGGAACACATCAGCAATTATATCAACAACAGTAGACCTATTCTCCTAAATGGAAATACTAAGGAAAAAGCACTTTTCATTTCTCAAAGATGCAGTAGAATTCAATCACAATCATTGCTTTTGAGATTAAGATTACTCATCGAAAAAACAAAGGATCCAATCCTAATGCAAAAATCAATTGGACTGCATACACTAAGGCATAGTATCGCTACCCATCTTCTTCAAAAAGGAATGTCATTAGATACAATAAGTGGTTTCTTAGGTCATTCATCGTTGGAAAGCACTCAGATATATACTCATTTAGCTAATTCAAACAAAGGTGAAGGTATTTAGGAACTATTTGAATAATAAAAAGCTGAATCCATCAACAATTAGGGTATACAACAGCTCTGTTCGAAGATTTATCAATTGGATTAACGACAACCAATTTGAATTGAAAGAAATAAAATACGATCACATTATTCGATTTGTATCATTTCTTCAAAGCGAATCAATTTCAGTTCAAACAATAAATAAGTACCTCATAGCAATTAGGTACTTCTATGAAAGTCTCAACATAAAAAGTAACCCTGCGAAAGATTTAGTGATAAGAGGAACTCCAAATACGATTTCTAAAAACATCCTAAGTGAACGTCAATTAGAAGGAATGTATGATACATATCAACCTTATTACCAATTAAGTAAAAAGGACAAAATCATATTAGGTCTAATCATTTATCAGGGAATTAGCAGAGGAGATTTGATAGCATTAACTATTGAGAATATTGATGTCAACAAAGGGGAAGTTACAATCAATCAAAGAGTAGCGACCAACAAAAGAGTTTTAAGTTTGAAATCAAACCAAATGATTGACCTTCATTCTTATATGACAACAGGTTATAACCAATCGCAATGGATTTTCTGCTCCAACTCCAATGGAGGAGGATTGAACCATACTCTTCAACAGCTATGTAATTCTTTAAGAGATCAATTCGAACACTTCCAAAGCCTAAGACACCTAAGAAACTCAGTAATTACCAATTGGCTCAACCATTATAACCTAAGAGAAGTTCAGTATATGGCAGGTCATCGATATGTTTCTTCTACAGAGAAATACAAAAGAACTGACATATCCCAACTACAATCTCAACTCAATAATTTTGATCCATTTAAGGACTAAGCATTGAAGTGATTCCAATGTAAACCAATCATAAAGAACTACTTTTGATCAGTGATTTCGTTGATAGGTATAGGAGAAATGGATATATCCCATACTGCATTTAATGCGGTTTACACTCACGACTACTATCCTTTTGGCTCTTCGCTGGAAGGAAGAAGTCATTCTACCTCGACCTCTTCTCTTCAAGTACATTCCGGGGGCTATCAAGGTCAAGAACAGGATAAAGAGATTGGCTTAGTAAGCTTTGAGCTGAGACAGTACAATAGTCAGCTTGGTAGATGGCTTACTCCTGATCCTTATAGGCAGCATTGGAGCCCATATGTGGCTATGAGTAATAATCCGATTTCTTTTGTGGATCCGGATGGGGGGTATGATAGTGATAGTAATCCTGCTGATGGACTTAGTTACGATAACATGGGGAATCGTGAAGTTGGTCTGTCAAGAATGGGACAACTTCTGAATGATTTGGGTTATCTTGATACAAGTGTAAGAAGCCGTCAAATTCATGATGAAAATGGGTGGTTTGAGGATGATTTTGCCAACCCTTGGAAACCTGGAGAAAATGAGGGAGAATGGATAGCTGAAAAGGGTGATGGAGCGTGGACATTAGCGGAAAAACTTGGGATAACTTATGAAGAGGCTTTGGAAATAATGGATGCCCAAGATTATCCAGTATATGTAGATGTTGATGGAGTTTTGAAATCAGCTATTGATCCAGACCAAATTGTATTTATACCACCTTCAAATAATAAAAGTCAAGAGTCTATTGTATTGAAAAAAACAGTAGAACAATCTGATGGATACTTTTTAACATTGGAGGGTGCCGACAGAGATAGGAATTGGGGGCAATACCCCTTAGATTCTAAGCATGGAGCTGGTCAAGTTGCATTTTATCATGAAGTGACTGCAAATATTTCTGGAAATAAAACAGAGTCTCCTGTTTTGAATATTTTTGTTTCAGGTAAAGCATCGAACCCTCATATGGACAAAGTACTTCTGAAGCCTTCTATTACGATTCTTGATGAGAACGGGGCTGTAGTTTTAGAACAGGATATATCTCAAAACATTCTTCCAAATAGTTTGCGAGCAACCAATTCTTTAGGTTTAGTGAAATTCCCTTTACCGAAGCCATTTGAAGGTAATGATTTAAGATTTGATATAAAAATAAACACATCAGGAACGGTAATTACAAATCATGGAAGGCATACATTGTCTATACCAGGAACATTATTACTAGTTCCAAATTATGCCAAGTCATCATTTAGTGTACATGGTAATCCTCATCCATATAAATTGAATTACCCTAAATTGAACTAGATATGAAATATGTTTATATGATAATTTTTGTCTTATTTCTGCTAAAATGCTCTTCTGAAAAGAAGTCGTTGACAACGAAGAAAGAAGATTGTGATGAATTGATGGAAGAAGCTAAGAGAACATTGCAATCATGTAATTTTGAATTAAACCAAAATTGTTTAAAAACTACTTTGGGATATGTTGAAAGGTCTATTTCTTGTAACCCAGATAATGATAAAGTTTGGGCATTAAGATTGTCATTAGTTTCCAAATATCAGGGGGAAAATGAAATGAACACTTTAATAAGTGAGCTTGAAGACAAAGTGAAGAATAAGAATGGATATCATTTTCAACTCTTAGCTGATTATTATTTGTTACTTGGAGAAAAGGAAAGAAGTTTTGATTACCGTCAAAATTCAGTAGATAGCTTTGAAAAAGAGTTTAATAAAAATCCAAATGAAGTGAATTTAATCAATTACCTATTTCAATTATCAACATTTGAAGGAGGTAATATAAAATCTTTGGAAATTTTGAATACAAATAAAGAACTGATTTCAAATGAAGCCGATTTTGAAAATTATCGATTAACGTTTCTCGATATGACTTATTAAGCACTCTGGTGGCTACCAAGGTCAGGAGCAGGATAAGGAGATAGGACTGATTAGCTTCGAACTAAGACAGTACAACAGTCAGCTTGGTAGATGGCTTACTCCTGACCCCTACAGGCAGCATTGGAGTCCGTATGTGGCTATGAGTAATAACCCTATATCGTTTGTTGATCCGGATGGAGGGTATGATACAGATGCAAATCCTGCGGATGGACTTAGTTACGATAACATGGGGAATCGTGAAGTTGGTCTGTCAAGAATGGGACAACTTCTGAATGATTTGGGTTATCTTGATACAAGTGCAAGAAGCCGTCAAATTCATGATGAAAATGGGTGGTTTGAGAATTCTTTGACACCTCCAACAGGTTATACCGTTGATGAGAAAGGAAATATTGTCGAAGTAGATGATACAGGTGGAGATAGATATGATGTCATTTGGGAAAAAGGAGAGTATGAATCAGGTAATAAGAAATATGATTACGAAGGAACTGAAAATACAGGAATCAGGATAAACGATAAAGGTTTTATCCCTGAACTTCTTGAAGTTAACGAGGAAGCAAAACAACTGCTTGCTGGTAGTGACGAAGACTATGTGCAGGGGTATTATGCTACTATTGAAGGAAAAACACAAGCACTCAATGTCTTTACTTTTCTGGCAGATGCTACTTCGAGCTCAGAAAAAAATTCCATCGGGACAGAATGGAGTCTTTTAGGGACAACTTCTGGAGAGTGGGCTATTGGTACTTTAAAAGAGGACTCTCAGGGATTTATGTTTTCAAGAATATCAAAATATTCCGATCTTTCCACACATAAAGACCGCCTTCATTCTCATCCAAGTGCTACCTATGATAGCTTCAGAGTCTCTGGAAGTGATCAGTATAATGCCAATAGGACTAGAAAACACAATCCTAAGGCAAATTTCTCCATATATATGCCTGAAAAAACGATGAGAAATTACAATAGAGTAATGAGAGATAAGGTTTACTCCGATGGTTCTCCTTGGCGTCTATTAACAAGAGAACCATTAAAGTTTTTTGAATATTAATTAATAATGAATTGTACCATGAAATTTTCTTTTAAGATGTTACTTCTCGTAGTTAGTATTTGTACTCTTTCATGTCAAAATGAGATTTCTGAACCACAGGTTCAAACTGCAAATCAGAATATAGAGACTCTGCTGTCTAAATATGTGAATAGTAACAGCAATATTGATACAGAAGAGCTACAAAACCTATTGATCAAAGTAGAAAAAAATAAGGAGTTTAGATTAATATTCACAGACTCTTCAAATAGGGATAACGATCAGACAACGTTAATTAATGTCCAAACCCAATTTTATTCAAGAGAGGATGAATCTACTTACCATCACCATTGTTTTGAACTATGCATATTGGATAAAGACTCAATCTTCGTTGACGGCGCCATAGGTAAGGAAAGTCTAATTAAAAGATCCTACAATTCTAGGTGGTCTTTTGAAATGGATAATAGAAGAGAAGAATCTGCGACAAAAACAATAATTGGCAACTTAGGAGAAGTTGCTATAGGTCATTCTTGTGCACTAATTGGAGGTGATATTCTAAATCACAGAGATAATAAGATTGAAGAACTTAAAATTTTATTACGAAGTATTCGATCTATAATAGAGGAAATTGAACGTGTTAGAGAATTGGCAGCAAAGAAGTACTTCAAGACATCTTATCATAATTTGACCTTTGACCAGAAAAGCTCAATAAACATGATAGAACCATTGAACATCTCGGTGTCTTTTGACATGAAGTTTTGTTCATACCATACATAGAAAGGGGCAACGGACCAAAGGAGGTGATATTAGATTAGGCGGGATACAAGGCATTCCCTCCACGCTAACTGGGTTTGCTCTCAGGGTTACTGATTCAAACATTAAAATCTTAAATGGAGGTAGTCTTTGTGCTACCTCTTTTCTTTACTGTTGTACTATGCTTTATGTATTTTACTTGATTAGTAAGAAGAAAATGCATATTCGGAAGTTTACCTCAACCACAAATCGATGATGTTACTTGTGAAATGGCTTTAGAAATGAAGACACTCATTGATAATGAGTTTTATTTTCCAAATAAGTAACTTTACATGGCCTAAACAAAATCTAGAAAATACTTACTTAAAATTAAACAATGCGATTTTTGCAAATGAAACACCAATCTATACCACCTTCTTATGTAGACTTTTTGAATGTTAAGTCTGCAATTCTGATTTTTCTTTTATCGATGTTCTCTTTTTCTGAATCTTCAGGACAAGAGCCTGAAAAAGTATCTTCGGAGAAGGAGGAGGTGCTCATTTATACAGTTAAAGGAAAACAATATCAAGGGACTATTATAAGTAAAAGCGATACAGAGCTCATTTTAAAAACATCCAACGGAGAAATAGAATTTTTGATGGAAAATGTGAAGTTCATAGAGAATGTAGGACCTCGTGAGTTTGATTATACGAGCTATCTGAGATCAAGGTATGCAGTGACGTCATCAACCATCCCCACAAAAGAAACAGGCCTTTATTACCAAAATATTTGGCTTATACATAATTCTCTAGGTTATAGACTGACCAAAAAAATTTCGTTTGAAGGAGGGGGAGTGCCCTATAATTTTAATCGAAATTCGGGAACAATATCATCTTTCATACCTCATCATTTTATTGTGAGAGGAAGTTTTCGGCTTTCTAAAAGAATATTCTTTGGAGCAGATCTCGCTGAATTACGCTTGATTGATTCAGAATCAGTTTTTAACTCTTCTCTTGCTTCTTTTAGAACCACTCTGGTTTTTAAGCATGCTCATTTCTCAGGAGGAATCTTTCACACTATGAACATATCTTATGATTCTAAATATAGAAATCTGGGGAACTTTTCAGCATTTATAAGTGTTTCGGATGATTGGGCCTTTGTTTCAGATAATTGGCTGTATCAAGAACGAATAGTTGGCCAGGAAAGAGAAATTGAGAAAAAATGGGCATATTCAGGTTTTCAAGGACTCAGAATTATTGGAGACAAAGCTTCGGCTACGGCCGCCATTTTTTTGAATTATAAAACCTCAGAAGAATTTGGAGTTTCATTTCTATTTAAATACACTCGATTGCTCAAACTTAAAAAGAACAAAAAAAGCATTAATTAGAAAGAGAGATAAGGATAGTGTCTCAAACGAGGTCACGACTGCTGAATGGTTATTCTAACCCCAACTGAGTACTGTTTTTAAAGGTTTCTTAGTTAGAATCAAAATCTTAAAAGGAGGTAGTGATTGTGCTACCTCTTTTTTTTTACTGAGTGAGAAACGTCGTTAAGCATCAAACATCATTTTTAAAAAGAAAATTGATTTTTGACGGATGTATGAAAGTCATTTATTGGAATTTGATCAAAGCGAAACGTTTCTTTATATTTAAGAAAGATGATGAGTCTATTGAATTCTTTGAAAAGAAAACTTGGAATAAAAAGTCTGAATGACGTTTTATCCGATTTAGGTCATAAAAGAAGTTCTCTTTCGAAAGAGGATTTCCTTTCGCTATTGAATTTAACTAAGGATGAAAAGATAATCGTAGGTGTTTTTTATGATAAATTACTGCAGCATCTCTCTATTTATTCTGATTCATTTAGCCCTTATCCAGAAGATGATATAGTCGATCTATACAGAGTTGACCCCGATGATATGGAAGATATGTTTGAAGAAATCTTTAACCAATTCGAAGTACCCACTCCTAATCGACAAGCTCAAATTGATTATAATAATGATAAGAATAGAATGGATAACACTATGGAAAGCTCAATTCGTTTTTTATGCTATTTCATAAAGGCTTAAGGCGGCATTCCCTCTTTCCAACTGAGTACTGTTTTTAGAGGTTTCTATTTAGTCTGGACAAGTAGCCATCATCTCTGTTAGAAACAAAAAACCCCAAGGCTATTTGCCTTGGGGCTCCTTTATCAATTAGTTATAACCTAAACAACCAACGATAAGTCTTATTTCGGCTAAAATAAGACATTACTTCAAAGTTAACTAACAGATTTTCAACATAAAGAGTCTAACAAATGAACAAACAAGGATTTTGTTAATTCCTCAAATCCGCAGGTCCATAATTTTGATTTCACAACCCTTTAACAGGGTAGTTTTTTTACCACCTCAAAGAGGTTTGGGTCTAAGTTTTTCTTTGGAAATGTCACTTTTTGGTTGAGGTGATGCTGGAATTACGTGTTGATATTAATGTGAATCCAAGCCAAATACACCAGCAACCACAACTATCTTACAGTCAGCAGGTTATGTTTTAGGGGTGAAACCACCAATCCCAAGATGTGATTTTCCGTTCTTTTTTTTGGCTAAATCAGCTGAGGATAAGGTTTGTCAGTGTACAGTTTTAAGATTTTTTGCCTTGCTTTTTTGATCCATTTAAAGGGGACAACAACGAATCTGAAAATAAATTTCTTCATCCTAAAGGTGGGCTGGATGAAGGGAACTTTCTCGGCCATTTGATTCACAATGTGGAGATAAAAGTTCCTGCACATTGCCATGATAATCATAAAAACAGTGTTTTCTTCTAAAAAGGAGAAGGGGAGATTTTTCCATCCAAAATCATTATTCATCTCATCAAAGATTCTTTCTGCTGCTCCCCGTTGATTGTAATAATCAATAATTTCCCGATCGATGGTTTTTATATCATTGGTAATGATGGCTCTGTAAATGAAGTGATCCTGAAATTCTATATCGGCTTGTCCTGTCTTGTTGGTTTCTCTTTGAATCACATATCGGTACTTCTTCTCTTTTCCAAAAGGAGCATAAAGAATGCTGCAAACTTCAACGTCAATATTTCCAATTTGTACCCTTTCCCATTTTTCAACCTGTCTGACCTGCTCTGATAATTCCCCACATCGTTGTGCCCTGACGTAAAAGCGTTTGCTGTTGGATTCAATTACAGACAAAATATCGCTGGAAAAAGATCCGCAATCCATTCTACTTCGGTCGATTTTAATGTTTCTACTTTTGAGTAGGTCGTAAGCGCTTTTGAGTGTTTCGGCTTGTTTGTACTTGACATTGCTATTGCCATTCCTGTTTTCAAAATGGACTATATGTCTACCAATTGTAGATACTCCTGGGAAATAGCCATGCTTCATTTTGTAGCTCTTTTTTGAGTCGTATTTCTCACAAGGAATAAATTGATTATCGTAATCAAAGTCATAATATTCACTAGGAATCAAAGACTTTGTCTTTAGTAAAAGATCTAAATTCAGTTCATTTAATTTGGAATGCTTACTAAATTCATGCACCGTATTAGAATTGCTGACAAAAATCTCTTTCTCTCCCGATAAGCCTTTCTGAACGCGAGCCAATGTGTCAGCAGAACAACTATTTACATCTAGGGTTTGTTCTAAATCTCTTTTCAGATGTTCTTCAATATCCTCAGCGCAGTCACCGCCAGCAAAAAACACTAACCAAAGATTTTTAATCACATCGGCATAACTATATCGTGACTGAAGAGGTCTTGAACCCAGGTGTTCGTTGATCAACTTTTCCAGACCAAGATCTGTAAAATGCTTTGAAATAAAATTAAGCCCTCCAAAAGAACCGATTTGTTCGGTTGAAATTGTACTTTTCATCTGCAATGGTATTTTCACCTAATTAGGTGAAAATATTCTGAATCAGAAAGTCCTTCAAGCATTAGTTTTATAGGGGTTTTCTGTTTCTTCTTTTTTTGACCTGCGGATTTAAGGTAATTGCTGATTTCCTCTATGCCTCATAAAGAAAAAAGAGGCCATCCACGATTGGACAGCCTCTTTCTTTCAATTGTTAATTAATCCACGATAATTCTCTTAGTCAAGATTTTCGCTTGATTTAAATCAGTGATGTGCAATACGTACATCCCCTGATTCAATAGACATTATTACGTTAGAAAAATGAATTTATCGCGCGTGCATGTGTATGCCCGTGCGAGAGATCTTACTCTGAGGTTATGTAGTGCAGCAGCAATTATGATGATGTCATTTCTAAATTCTCTGGACCATGTTCTGATTTTATCCCCTACAATTCTCAAACGCTTCACCCCAGATATAGCTTGCTCAACAGATACTCTTTGTTGAGATATTATTTTGTTTTCTTTTTTCTGTTGACTGGTCAAAGGGTGTAGTTTGGTGTTTTTGTGAGGTTTCTCAATGATGACATTGGCTGGTTCAAAACCGATATACCCCAAGTCATATCTTAAAAGGAATTGGTCTGGAAATTGATATGCCTCGATATCACAAATTTTCTTGTCATGTACTCTTCCTTCATAGGTTTCACTTAGGTACAAAATGTATTGATCGGGTTGGGTCAACAAGTTGTTCTTAATGGTCTGCCGTTTTTTTTTCCACTGTAAAATTCCTTTTGCACCTCATCATCACTACTTCTATTCACATCACGTTCGGTGGCATCCAAATTGGCTTCTTTCACTTGATACTTCTCCAACTCTAATTTAAGTTGGGCTGAAGAGTTGGAGGGGACAAGCCCCATCCCCTTTAAGGTTTTCTCCAGAAGGGGATACAGCACTTTGATCAACTGGCTGACTTTCCCCTGTGTAATGCCAAACAAAGTAGCCTGAAATTGTTGTAAAGGATAGTTCTTTAGGTAGGTAAGCAAAAAGAACAATTTCATTTCGCTCCCCAAAAGACGCCCATTACTTTGTTCTCGGTAGACGATCTTTTCTCGCCTCTTACCCCTTAGGGTGTGGTAATGAAAATAACTGTCGCTATGAAGTTCAAATGAATTATGAAGCAGTTCAAATTCTTCTACCGTTAAGCTTGTCATTGATTGAAATCGAGTGGGATGCTGTTTTATTAACTCCAAATTCTCCATCTTACCAAGAAACACTCAAATGCAATGGAACAAGAACACATGCGCGCATAATATCAACATTCTGTTGTAATAATGTCTAATGAACCTATCTTTTATAATCAAACTAATCGGAGAGAATATAAAAGCTAAAATAACATTGACACACACAGAAGTCTTAGAGAATAATACAACCTTCCCGACCAATGAAAAATTAATAAGGCCAAAAATTGACATCATCAATAGATCAATCAAACATAGGATCTTGCTTAGATCCAAATATGTATCTACTTATATAGAGAAGGTTAAATTGCTTTTCTATACTCACTAGGTGTATTCTTAAATTTATCTTTAAATGCTTTGTTAAAAGTTTGAGTGTTTTTAAAGCCTGTCTTTTCAGATATTTGACCAACAGTATCATTTGTGGTCCTTAGTAATATTGAAGCTTTCTCAAGCTTGAAATTTTTTATATATTGAGCTGTGCTTTGATTTGTAAATGCTTTTATCTTATTATGCACACTATTTCTATTAAGAGCCAACTCAGCGCAAAATTGAGTAGTTGAAAACTCATCGTTTTGAAAATTTTCTTCGAGTAATTCTTGGGCCTTACTCATAAATTCAACATCAAGAGAAGAACATTTCATCTCTTTATTAAAAAGTAAAGGGTTATTAGTAAATAACTCTTGCAAATTTTGCCTTTGGCGTAAAATGTTTTTTATTCTAACTTTTAGGGTTGTAGTATCAAATGGTTTAGCTATATAATCATCTGCATTTTGATTAAGCCCTTCAATTTGGCTATGAACGTCCGCTTTAGCAGTCAACAAAACAACAGGTATATGGCTCGTTCCAAAATTATTTTTTAAGGAGTTTAAAAGTTCAAAACCATCCTTTTTTGGCATCATTATGTCGCTTAGAACCAAGTCAGGTTGCTGTTCTAAAGCCATACTCTCACCAACTTCCCCATTCTCGGCAAAAGTGAGTTTGAAATCTGTATCTAAGATGTTTTTCAGTAACAGTGTCATTTCAGCATTATCTTCAACCACTAATAGATGAGACTTTCTGTGTTGCTTTGTTTCATGATTATAATTCTCCCGTAATGAGGTTGATGACTCAAAATAATTACTATCAGGTTCTATTTCAATAGCGTTAAATTCTTTAGCAATGAGACCTTTCAAAAATTGCACTTTAAATGTCACAAAATCGGGAATGCTATTATCGACTGTAATATCACCTTGGTGTAATTCCACAATTTGTTTGGTCAATGACAAGCCAATACCGTATCCCGAATAATCACTCTCTGTAGCCCTAAAATTACGTTCAAATATAAAAGGTAGATCCCTGGGACTTATGTTTCTACCTGAATTAGTTACTTCCAATGTAAATCCTTGATTATCCTTAGATTCTAGAGGCTCTAATAAACAAGATACTTCACCATTAATCGGAGTATGATTATAAGCGTTTTTCAATAAATTATTAGCTACTATTTTCAATCGACTCTCGTCCCCATTAAACTGCTGGTCAGCCAGATTGTTTGACCATGAAAAGTGAATATTCTTTTCATTGAAAAGAGTGGTAAAGTTTGATTTAATTAGAGTGAAAAAATTGCTGATATTGAAAACTGATATTTTCAGTTCTATATCACCCAATTGCATTTGGCTGACATCTAATAATTCATCTACCATTTTTAGCAAATCACACGTATTGCTTAACACAGAATTAAACATTGGTATATCAGCTGGATCTGCCTTTTCAATATGGTTTTGAATAGGCACTCTAATTAAGGTTAGCGGTGTCCTAAATTCATGAGAAACATTGGCGAAAATAGTATTTTTAATTTCAGCAATTTCTACTTTTTGTTTCGTTTGTATATTTTCTAATTCCAACTCAGCACTCCTTGTTCTTGACATAATTTCTTCTTGTTCTTTTTTCTGTCGAAAACGCCTGTATAGTAGGTAGCTTATTACAGTTATAAGAAGAGAAAATACAAATAAGATAATAATGTATAAACTTCTTAATTTAAGCAAACTATTTTGTTGTGCCAATCTTAAGGCTTGAAGCTCTTCTTTCTTCTGCATATCAGAAATGATGGCTTCCTTTAAAGATATTTCGTACTCTGATTGGATTTCAGAGATGTTTTCAATGGTTTTGTTGGCTCTTAAACTATCATCTATGGCGTTATATTTAATATATGAGTTAAGTGCTTTTTTGTTTTGACCAAGTTCCTCATAAGCAGTATACAATCTAAAATAAGCCTCTTGTCTCTCAGTATTCACTTCTATTTTTCTGGATAGTTTCAAATATTTTTCGAGTGACTCAGAACCCGCTTTATATTTTTGTTGTGCGACCAACAATCTCCCTTGCGTCAAATAAAACTCACCATATGTAAAAAACCGAGGAGAATTATAGTCTTTTTTAATCAGTTCAAATCTAAAAGAGGCACTGTCTACTTTGTTTTGATCTAAAAAAGTTTCAATAGCCAACAGATTTACTTCAAAAGCGGACCTCGGTTTACTTTTTATATAGTCATTGGCCGATAAATCAAAATAATGAATGGCCTTATCATACTGCTTTCTTTTTTTGTAAATTTCTCCTAACTCTTTGTTTACACCTCCTCTGAATTTAACTCTTACATCTTCCTCCAAAGCAATATTTATCCAATCAATTGATTCCAGATAAATTACTTCCGCTTTTTCATCTTTATTAGTTAGAACATATAAATCTGCTAAACCCATTTTCGTATCATGAAGAGCAAATTCATCATCTAACAATTCTGCTATTTCTAATCTCTTTAATGTTGTAGAAATAGATTTTTCATATTCACCTATCTCTGAAAATATGCCGCTCAATCTGTCCAAATAAAATAACTCCTTTATTCTATTGTTGTCTCGAAAAGCAATTTCTCTCGCTTTTTCATAATGTCCAAGGGCTATGTCCATACTATCTTTTAGTTCATTCGCATACCCAGAAACAAAATGATAGTCACCTTTCAATACACTATTATTATAGTTTTCTAGATGATTCCTCATTTGATTCAAATGAAATTTTGTAGAGTCAAACTGACTAGTAACAGAATAATTTGCACTTTGATAAAATTCTGAGGATATCAATAATTTTTTAGTTTGCCATTTTTTTGCCTTAGCAAGTGTTTTTTTCGCTGTATTCCTAGCCTTTAGTGAGCCATTAATTGCTAGGTTTTTTCTTAGTGTTAACGTTAGTAAATTAATGGAATCATGGGATAAACCAAAATAATGAATGGCAGAATCCATGCTCCCTGGGAAGGAATTGGATAAAAAACCATGACGACAGTTGCTTATCATTTTCCAAATCAGGCCTATTAATCGTTTGTCTTTATGCTTTTTAGAACGACTTAGTAAATTATTTAATATTGGAATAGCCGCTTCACGGCCTTTAGTATTCTTTACAATATTGACCAATAAAAGCTCACTGTATATTGCGTCAATTTCATATAAATTATTCCGAAACCATTGAATCGTTGAATCAATTTTCGATTCATTAAATCCAATCGGTTTAGTGACGTCTTCCAATTTGGCTAAAACATATAGGGATTTATAGTATCCCCATTCATATTTCAGGGCTTTTGTTTCACGTTTCGCCATATTAACATATGCCCTAGTACTATCCAAATCAAAAGGGATATATCCATCTGCCAAATTGACGAGTACATTTACCCTAGCGGTACCATTTTCATGGATTAAGTTTCTTTTAAGACTGTCTATTTGAGTGATTGAATAGTATTGAGAATAGGAATTTGCGGATATAATGAATAGAAAACCAAGAATGCAATACCTTAAAGTCATATGTACTAACATTAATAAAAAAGTAATTCATTGACCAGAAATTCTGTCCAAAACGTATTAGAAATAAAAATTAAGAATATTTTTTAAGTTACCACATACTAAAGCTCTTATGTCAAAAATAACTTTCTTTGGACTAGTAATTCAAAAATCAGTGCTATCATTTTATTACAAAAATATCAAATCTAACATCTATTAAAAAAAATAGGATTACCCCTTTAAATCTCAAGACGTAAATAGGTTACGTTTTTTGTCATTTTCTTTCCCTTAGCCAAATTTTCAAAACTCACATTAATACAGATGCAGAAATCACTCCTTATGGACTGTCTGGATACAAACCGTTGATGAAAATATTTCTTGACTTCGAACAAAAATCATCAGACAAAGGCCAAAATTTTAAAATGCTCTATTTACAGATAAGAAATTTCAAAAAAAACTGGTTAAGAGGGGTACACAATTCATAATGATGCCTATTACCAAAAAAAGCCGACTGGAATAACTTTCCAGTCGGCTATAAATATAGAAGCTATTAATCTTATAAATTTTTAAGACTTTATAAATTTTCCAGTTACAACTTGACCTTTATAAACATGTTTCACAATGTATTGTCCCCCGCTAAAGCTTGAGGTATCTAACCTTATAGTCTTGGAATTAACAGATGCTGTATGCATCAATTTACCATTTAGATTGTAAACAGAAACTATACCACCACTACTCAATAATTCTATTTTTAATTGTTCCGAAACAGGATTTGGGCTTAGCATTAAAGCTGTATTATTATCTGAAAATTGTGATGATTTCATAATAGTTACCTCTTTATTCCCATTTGAATTTTCGTTAGTTGAGGTTATTGAGGAAGTTTTCGTAGGATCGGGAACATAAGAATGACAAAGTCTTAAATCACAGAACACACAATTTTCGTCAAGCATTCCAATTTGTATACAAAAGTCTACAGTATTTTCACAGCAAGATAAATCCAGAACGGGTGGTAGTCTTAAGCGCAAATTAACGTTCTGTGCATTGATAACAGTTGGAGTAGGAAAAACATATTCAAGAACGGATGAACCATTGTTGTTACCTATATAACTTGGAGTAGTATTTGAAATTGATGTTAACGTAGAAAATTGACCATATCTATCTACCTGTGTTGTACTTGGATTCATGCAATCTACAGGTGCTAAGGAATTGTAAAATGGTAATGATATCGTGAGTTTAGTTATGGGAACTCCATTAGAACTAATTCTAATCGGTACTATTAATGTGCCGTTAAAGGCTGCAATAGAAGTTGGATTTCTTAAATAGGTGTTTTCTGTTGAACAGGTGCATGGTGGTGGTGTAAAACATGTGAAGCTGAAAGCTTCTAAAAGTAAACCCCAACCTACACTATTATTTGTCAACAGGTCTTCTCTGTTATATGTGAATGATATACTACTAACGGGCGTATTCCAAACTAGCCATCCTTCAGTATCATTCAAAGAATTAGGGTCTAAGCCAGTATTCCCATTCGCACCTGTTCCAATAAAAGTATTAGTACCAGCTATAGGTACAATAGTACTAAATGGTGAAGAAAAATTGGTGATATACTCAAATGGATTAGTATTATTAGGATTAGTAATCACGTTGTCCCCAGCATCCAAATAATTTTCGTCCAAATCTTTGATGTGCAGATTTAAATTATTTACAGGTGATGAAAAAGATAATGTAATCATGACATCCCCAACAGCATGTGTATTAAATGGAACTAGCGCTCCTGTTCCTTCAAGACCATGATCTAGTGTACTTGTTGTCAGATCAACTCTAATTGGACTACCACAGGCGTCTATTGTTGTTGAACTCATTGCTGTTGCTGAGCTACTAACCCAATTAAAGTTACTAGTAATAGTTGTGTTGTCTTGTGCATTCAAAGAAAACACACTTAATGTAAGCCCTATTAATGCTAAAAATTTATTTTTCATTTTATTAAAGTTTATTTATTTGGGACAAATCTCATTATACTAGGCAAGGTGAGACTGAACGATTTGTCATTTAACCTGAATCATTTGTCACTCATTTAGAAAATAGATAGTATTTACTATGCAAGTCCGTCAAATCACAATAAAGACAACTTCATGTATGTTAATGTGTTAGGGTGTGTGATATAACTTTTATAACTCAACCTTAATGTTTGTCTAGTGCCTCTAGATCATCTATAATATCTGGATCGAGACCTTTGATTTGATGTTCTAATAGTGGTTTTCTAACTGCAAAGTAAATAGGAAGAAATATGACAAGAAGAGCAAAGAATTTGGATTTATCAAGTTTGGGTCTAGAGTAGATATTTTCTTGCCTTTAGATACAGATATTAAAGTCGCTTTTGATGATAAAGTTCAAGGTATTCAGATAACTTTAGCAGAGTTAAAACAGGAGTAAACATTAGGGTACTAGGAGTCGATTCTTCATGAAATAGTCATTTCATTTTCCGCTGGTAAACTATTTCCATGACGTTTTTTAAAGATTAGGATTGTTCCTTTATCGTTTTATAGCTTCCTTTTTTCATCAATGAATCACTTGTTGTCAATGTCCTTTGTTATTCTCACTTTATAGAATCAGCCAAAGAATTACGTATTCTAAAACATCGTATTATTCGATGAAATAAATTATACTTAGTTACAGTAAAAGAGCTCTTTAGTCAAAGATGACATACGGTTGTGAATCTTTTTTATTTTCGGCAACTCTTTGTCTCTCAATTCGTAAAATTCAATATGAAATTGTATTATTTAACTGTTGGATTTATTTTCCTTATAGGTATTCAGGTCTTTATGAGTTGCAAAAAAGTAGAACTTACTCAGTTCGAAATGGATTTCGAAGAAACGATTACTATCGAGGCTGGAACTCCTTTGAATGTAGTTCTTGATATGACTACTCCCAATATTGAAACTAAATACCAGGAGGTTTTTGAAACTTATAATACTAAGAGAGAACTAATAGAAGAGATCAGTTTAAAGAGTCTAAAGTTTCAGATTAATACCCCATCATCAGGAAATTTCAACTTTTTAGAATCTGCAGAATTTAAATTATCTGCTAATGGTGAAGAAACTGATGCTATAGCTACAATTGTTAATTCTGAAGAAAACACTACGGAACTGATGGCTGATACTTCAGGAGATAATATTAAAGATTTCCTAACTATTGATGAGTTTGGAATTAAAGTAAGTCTAATTACAGATGAGGTTTTAACAGAAGATTATGAGTTAAAAATAAGTTTTGTGTTTTTCGTAGATGCTAAGGTGTTAGGGCAGGGCAAAAGCATTTAAACCATTAGACATTATTACGACTCATTTAGTATAGGTCAAATTATTCTTTTTTGACAATGCAAAAAGTTAGTTTATATGTCTAAAACCAATGCTTTGACTTTTTGAGTCCAACGAAAAGAAAGCTATAGTAATTCAGTTATAATAATGTCTATTAACTTTATTTTGTTCTTATTTTTTTAATTTTCAATCAGTAGTATTTTTGAAAAGCGTTTTTTTCATTCGAAAAAGATGGATAGAAAAACCACGTTTTCTAATACAAATTCACTTTCCTGTTTTTTCTCTGCTCTAAAAGACCCAAGGCGAATAGATGCGGGAAATTACCACCATTCTTTGAGCGACATATTGCTATTGGTTATAACAGGGATAATGTGTGGCTGTGATAAATGGGAGACCATACACATTTTTGGTAAAAGTCAATATTACTGGCTTAAGCAGTATGGAAACTTTGATGCTGGTATTCCATCGATAGATACTATGCGAAGAGTCTTTTCAGCTCTTGATTCTGAGAATTTCAATGATTGTTTTATCTCTTGGATTAATCATTTGTGTGTGAAAACAAAAGGAGAAGTTATAGCTCTTGATGGTAAAACAGTGAGGGGCGGTAAGTTTGACGGAATAACAACCCCTCATATTGTTTCTGCCTTTGCATCAGAGAATCAACTGTGTCTGGGTCAATTGAAAGTGAATGAAAAAAGCAATGAAATTACTGCAATACCTGCATTATTAGAATTGTTAGATATAAAGGGTAATACAATTACCATTGATGCAATGGGGTGTCAAACAAAGATTGTAAGTCAAATTGTGAAAAGTGAAGCCAATTATATTATTGCAGTTAAAGGAAATCAACCTGCTTTGGCTAGTAATATTCAAGATACAGTTGTATTGACAAATCCTGATAGTGTTGATGTTGAAGATGATTTCGGACACGGAAGAATAGAAAAAAGAACTTGTGAAGTTTTTACTAACTTGAAACACATAGAAAACCCTAATAAATGGGAAAATTTAATTTCGGTAGTGAAGATAACATCAGAAGTTACTCAAAAAGCAACCGGAATAATGACAACAGATGAACGGTTTTTCATTAGTGATTTGTCATCTGCAAGAGCAATTAACAATGGGGTTCGAAAACATTGGTCAGTTGAAAATAATTTACATTGGAGCCTCGATGTGACATTTCAAGAAGACTTTTCTAAAAAAAGAATAGGGTATCAAGTGGAAAACTTTAATATCCTATTAAAAATTGTATTAACAGTTTTAAAAAAAGAAAGCTCAGCTAAAATTAGCTTGAAAAACAAGAGAATGAAAGCGGCTTTTGACACAGACTATAGAAATTTATTAATGAGTACAGCTGTTTTTTAAATGCTTTTGCCCTGGCTCCCAGAGAATCCTCTTTACAGGAAGTTTAAATTGTTGATTTTTTTGCATTTTGCTAATAATTTTTGATTTATTTATCAAAAATATTAGGAGTGATTTGTCTTAAAAGCTCAATAGTTTGATCTAACAGATCAAGTTTTAGTGAATTGAGCTTGGAGAAACACCGTGCACCTTTTTAAACTGTTTGCTGAATGCTGATAGACTTTTATAACCACAATGAGAAGCAGTTTCTGATACGTTTTTTCGACTATTTTTAAGAAGATCAATCGCCTCTGTCATTCTCTTTTCCTGAAGCCATTTCCCTGGAGA
Source organism: Flavobacteriales bacterium (assembly GCA_965224545.1). Classification (GTDB taxonomy): domain Bacteria; phylum Bacteroidota; class Bacteroidia; order Flavobacteriales_D; family Sanyastnellaceae; genus ASP10-05a. The sequence goes on from CBDCZM010000003.1 coordinate 508,566, forward strand.
CATCCCAAAGACTTCATTAAATACACGCTTAAATGTGGAAGTACTCATATTGCACAGAAAAGACATCTCTTCAATATTTGCACCATTCAAGTAATTGTTTTGTACAATCTGTTCGATTTTGGTCCTTCTATTATTTACAGAAGAGAATAACATTTCATAGATTTCATTGGAGTTCTCATTCAAAGAAAAATAGTGGAGAAGTTCATTTATTTTTAAATCGAGTATATTCTTCAATACATTCTGGCACATTGGTTTTTGGAATAACATCGAAGTACTTTGGACGTAACTCTCGATGAATTCACTGTGATTAAACGTAATGACGTTAGTTGGAAAACAGTTTTCAGAAACTTTGATTTTCTTAGAATAATTCTCAAAATAATTAGAAACATTTTTCTTTGGCATAAAGAATAAATAAGCCCTGAAATCCTGATTTTGTTCAGAAAGACTTTCCGACATAATATATGGACCTTCATTAATTATGGCTGACATTCCCTTCACTATTCTAACGTTACTCGTATTTGTTTTTAGTATAATCTCTCCAGAAATAACCACAACAAAAAAGAGCTGGTCAATGCTCAGTTGAATGTCTCGTATCCAGTCAAATTCATGGAAATATCTAACCAATGTGCAGTCTCCCGATGAAACGACTTTAAATTGAGATTTTTCTATGAAATGATTGGGAAAGTGCATGATAGAATAAATATTTCGTTAGATTATTATGAGTAAGGTTTTGTTTTACTACTTCTCACTAGTTACAACTAACGACTTGATTCACCCTAGATTGGCTTTGATACTTCCGTGATATCTATCTATAGAATGTGTTTGATTCGTTATAATTCTCCTCCATCTGGCACAAAAAAGGGGACGTTATTCTAATTTTTAAGACAAGTTGCTTTTAGAATAATTACAAATGACACTTGGGAGATCACTCAACAAACTTACTGTTCATCCTCGATGAAACTACATTTACAAAAGATCTTAACTCCGTTCTCAACTTTATAAAAACACTTGAGTTATCGATTATAATATTCCGAAAATTGAACTAATTCCAAAAACCACTACACCTCACCATCTAGAGTATTGGTGACGACATAATACCTCGGGTCTTCAACTGAAGATTCGATGATTCTTTCAAATTTCTCATTTCCCTTAAGGAGTAGCGCCTTACAATCAGGGCTCAAGTGTGTTAGCTTAACTTCTTTTCCTTGAGCAATATACTTCTTTGTAATGCTTCGAATAGCTTCCATCCCTGAATGGTCTGATACTTTCGATTCTATAAAGTCTATTTCTATTTTTTGAGGATCTCCCGAAGGATCAAATTTGGAATTAAACGCTTGAACCGAACCGAAGAAAAGCGGACCCCAAATTTCATACACCTTGGTTCCATCATCCTTCACACGTTTTCTGGCTCTAATTCTCGTCGCACTTTTCCAGGCAAAGACCAATGCCGACATGATCACCCCTGCAATTACAGCAACAGCCAGATCTTTCCAAACTGTAATGGCTGAAACAGTGATCAATACAATGGCATCTGGAAGCGGGATTTTATGTAAAATTCTAAAGCTACTCCAAGCGAATGTACCGATTACCACCATAAACATCACCCCCACAAGTGCGGCAATTGGAATCTTATCTATGACTGGTGCTCCTACTAAAATAAATATGAGCAATGCAAGAGCAGCAGTAAACCCTGAAAGCCTTCCTCGTCCGCCAGAATTCACATTGATAATGGATTGACCTATCATGGCACAACCTCCCATTCCACCAAAAAATCCGTTTAATATGTTTGCTCCACCTTGAGCTATACATTCTCTGTTTCCACTTCCTCTAGTTTCAGTCAACTCATCCACCAAATTCAAAGTCATTAATGATTCAATCAATCCAACAGCCGCTAACAGAAACGCAAAAGGAAGCATGAAATATAAATTACTAAAGGTGTACAATAAAGGATTCAGAACATCGAATCTGAACTTGGGAAAACCTCCACTCACCCCTCCTTGTTCTCCATCCGGCAATCCATCGGTCATAAAAGAACTCACCGTTGCAGTATCTACATTCCCTAAAATGACGACTAATGCCACTACAGCAATCGCTATCAAGGCAGACGGAATTTTTTTTGTGATTTTAGGAAGAAAGTACATAACCGCCATTGTCAATGCCACTAAACCAAGCATAGTCCATAGTTCGACTCCTTGAATCCACTCAGTCACAAACCCATTCCCTTCATCCTTAGGTAACAGAATTTTAGCTCCATTATCGTCCAATACTGGGGTTCTAAACATTCCCCCTTGAGCAATAAAAATAACTATCGCGAGGCCGTTTACAAATCCCATCATCACTGGGTGTGGAATTAACCGAACAAATTTTCCAAGTTTAAATGCCCCAGCCAAAACTTGAATAATCCCGACCATAAAAAGTGTTACCAATAAGAACAGCAGACCGGCATTTTCTATCCCTTGCTCTGCTCCCATTAACTCTCCTCCTTTTATCAATGCTATCATAACTACTGCTGTGGCACCTGTAGCACCAGAAATCATGCCTGGCCTTCCTCCAAATAACGAAGTAATTAATCCCATAATGAAAGCACCATAAAGCCCCACCATAGGAGGTAAACCTGCCACAAAGGCAAATGCAACAGCCTCTGGTACTAAAGCTATTGCTACGGTTAGTCCAGAGAGAATATCGTCTTTAGGATTAAATGTGAAATTTCTGAGGGCGTGCTTGATCATATTGCGTGATACGTGAAAAAGCGTGCAAAGATACTGTTTTAAAATAGCTTGAGAAGATGCTGCTGTCAAGTTTCTAGTCGACAGCGTTACAAATAAACGCCTGAAAGACTATAAATCAACCCTAGGCTTTCGACAAAGAATTGGACACTTGCAAAAGTTTTGATTAAGTCAAATCATCGTCTAATAATTCGTAATCAATATGCTTTGGATTACTAGCCCATTTTCTTTTCAATACCTCATAAAATATCCAGGTACACACTCCACCAACTCCAGCCCCAACAATACCCAGGGCAAAGTCATTTATTCCAATAAATGAACCTGATTCATCAACACCTACAATAATTCCCAATACAAAACCAAGTAGTAGTTGACCAAAAAAATAAACTGCGACTCCCGCAATAGCCATTCCCCATTGATGGCGTCCATATTCTCTTGCTAATGTATAAAAGGCTTTTCCAATAAAATAGATAAGAATTAATGCTAGCATGTTAAGTTATTCATTACGATTTATGCTAAAATAGGCATTATTGCTAGCGTTCAGAATGAACTGAATTATGAATTCATTAAGGCTTTGCAAAAAAAATGTAATCTCTATACAATAACCCAGATTTCTCTCAGTTCAAAAAGGACACGTTAAATCTCAGTTATAATGAAAAAGAAATACTCATTATTACTGCTCTTTGCCCTTTCCGCTATTATTTCATCTGCTAAAGTGATCGAAGAAAAATTGACACTCCTCTTTGAATCGGACAAACACTATCTCACACAAGAACATGTCGCCACCATTCAGAAATTCCTAAATGATATCACTTTAGAGGGTGATTATGAATTTCTGGTAAAAGGCCATACTGATCATGAAGGAACTGAAGCTTATAACATGGCACTTTCTGAACGAAGGGCTAGCTCAATAATGAGCTATTTGTATCAACAGGGAATAGATAAAAGCCTCTCATCTATGGCATTCTCCGGTGAATATGAATTACTCAGCCAAAGTCTTCAAAGCGTTGCTATGCACAAAAACCGACGAGTGGATCTCACATTTAAACGCTACGAATTCACTGATATTTCTGAAATCGAGAAAGAGCTTCAGTCAAACAGCATTACCAGATCCAAAATGAATGCCGATGAGGAGTATTTGATGATTGGAAAAACGGGGACATTTGTTAAAGTTGCTCCTAATTCTTTTCTTACTGCTGATGGAGAAGTTTATGAAGGAGAAGTTGAACTAGTGCTAACTGAGGCTATTCATATGTCTAACTTTTTGGAACATGGTTTATCGACCGTATCAAATGGCCAATTGCTCATCAGCGGTGGAATGTATAAAATAGAAGCAACAGCTTCAGACGGTTCTCCTCTGATCTTAGACGCTTCTTCTCCTCTACAAGTAGCCATGCCCACAGATAACATGCAAAATGGCATGAACGTTTTTACCAGTGACAATGGTGAAAATTGGGAAATCACCGATCAGGAACCTGAGACTAGATATGCGCTGGATTTACCTTTAAGACCACAACTGACTTATCCAAAGTACATGCAACCGACATACACCCCTGATGAGTCTGGTAAACCTCGAAAACCGCACGAACCAAGAGAACCCAAACAACCTAAGAAGCCAGATGCCTCAAAATATGAAGCCAAGGTACTTTGGTGGCAATTCTATAAAAAAAGAGCTTTAGAAAGAAAAGCTGAGAAACGCTATCAAAAAGCACTGACGACTTATGAAGAAAAACTGAACAAATATTATGACAAGTATGATAAATATCTAGCATATAAAGAGTCTTACCCCAAACGTTTGAATGACTATATCCATAGAATGAAATCTTGGGAAGAAGAGATGGCTCAGCGAAAGACAGATTTCGAAGACGTATTTCTACCTAATCATTACGCTCAATGGGAGGAAGATGTAAAAGAACAAAGAGCTAAGTACATCAAAAAATGTGATCAATGGAGAGAAGAGTGTGACGTCATCACTGAGGAGTTCTTAGTGAAAATGGATGAACTTGGTGTCCCCTCATCTGCTCAAGCTTCTAGATATGTATTCAATCAAACCAATTTAGGATGGTTGAATATTGATAAGTTCTATAAAGACAACAGCAGCCCTCAACGCGAAATTATGGTGAGTAGTCCTACTCCTAGCGAAAATGAAAATGTACTTCTGTTTTTTACAGAATTAAACAGCTGCTTAAATATCCATATGAATGAAGGAAAAGGCGTCCAAAATGGAATTCCATCAGACGCAAAAGCAAAATTATTGGCTTATAAAATAGAGAACGGGAAGGTATTGTACTATGAATCAAATGTCTCCTCAAATGGAGCCATTCAACTAAATTATCAACCTATTAAGTTTTCAGATTTCAGAAAAAAAATCACCGAATTAGGTAAAGCATAATTGGCTGTCCAGGGCACTCCTGGATGTATGTTTGGTTAGAGCCTCTCTGGATTGAGTTCTGGGGAGGTTACTTTGCTCTTCTACTGAACCAACAGCATGCGTGTTCCTTCAATAGTCTGGATTTGATAGATTCCTTCTGATAAATGAGAAATATCCAATTGTAAACGCAAATCAAACTTTTTCTCAATGATCAACTTTCCCAAGGGATCAAATATTCTCAACAGATTATTATTTTTCCCTTCAACAGTTACGTTTGCGCTTGCAGGATTAGGAAACAACTTGAAATTCGTATTTGTTACTTCATCTACAGAATTGAAAAAATCACCACATTCCTCTCCACCTATATTTGAATAAACCTGGTTCACACTCAGATTATCAACCTCTTCTGCAGGTCCATATTCCTGAATAAGAATATTTACTTTTCCTCTTTTTGAACTGTATTTATAGGATACGGTCTCTGCATCAAAACCATCTGTAGAACCATAACAGCTACATTCATCACAATAGCTGGTAAAACTATCATTAAATGCAATTCCCCTATCTGAGCCGCAACTGGGAGAATATTCTTCATAAAACACACCAGAAAAATCTTCTCTGTGTGGAGCATAATTATGAGGTCTTTTCAATACAAAATTGGATTTATGAAATACAATTGGGCTAGAGAGACCTATTCTAATTTGAGTGATCGGAGGACCACCTGAATCAAAAAAATCATTTAAAGTGCTATCAAAGAAAATCCAAATAGAATCGGAACTCTCTTGTCTATCAATCACAGTAAACGTTTCATAAGTTGTTCTAGAATACGGTACGTCTGCCAATTGATGAACTCCTTCGTACTGAATTACATCTCCTGTTTGCCATGGATATGCCTCGAGCATTGTCAATTGATACTGGCCAATATTAGGAGATGTCTGTCCCGTCAATTCCTGCATAGATTCAACCACGGGAAAATGATAACAATCAATAAAAGAAACTAGCCCATAATTCTCTGACAGCCGTATGATTGTTTCATCCAACTCTGTTTCTATAGGGTTGAAGAATAGATCATAAGATAGAATTTCAAACTGTTTTATGTTATCCATTTGGCCTAAAACAACTGATTCCTCAAGACCAATATACTTGAGATACCATACCTGTTCTGAATTGCTATAAAACATCGATGAATCATTCAAATCCAATCCAAAATCAAAGGTTAGGTTTTCTCCAAGATCATTTTTCAATAGCAAGTTTTGCGAAGATGTGTTGTAAATAATTTGTTCTCCTAACCATGTTGTATCAAGTTCAATTCCAACAGCTCCTCCCCAAAAAGAACAGCCGGCTACTTGGCCAAAATTTTCAGTCATCTTAGTTTTAAAATATTGTTCAAAAATGATGGAATCACCTTCAATAAAGGACGAATCTGTATGGAAAAAATAGTCGTCATTTTGTGTTACGGTATCGACAAATCGCTTAGATGAGTTAGAATTGAAGGGGGCATAATCTTGGGCAAACCCATTCAAAGAACAAAGAAGAAATAGAGAGTAATGTAGAAATTTCATGATGAGCTGGTATTTAATTGTCTGTAAAACAAACATACTGCCCAACCAGTGCTTCTCCTTAATTAGCTCATCCAAATATTAGTCATTAATATACTGTTCAATGAGTTAATCCAGATATCCATCGTTAAAGATGAAATATCCAAAGTTGAAAAGAACACTCCATGGAGTTGCCTTTCGGTCATAATAGTTCACACTTAATCTGAGTGGTCCTATTGGACTGTGGTAAATCAAACTACCTGACCCTACATAAAAAATCTCTGAAGTAGGTTCGAAGTTAGATTCATCTTCCAAAGTCGCAAAAATTCTTTCCCATGGTCTATAGAGATAATTATCGGTTCTCACCTGAAAGTTATTGCTAATGTTATAGCTCAACATTAGCCCTGCAGATGAATAGAAATTACTTCTGTATTGATCAATAAAAAAAGACTTACTCTCAGGAATGGGTTCAAATGCGAGAGATCTGATTAAAGTAGCTCTATAATTAGTAAATCTTGGTTGGTTCGCTGACCAGCCTGTCTCAATATCAAACCCACACGTAATTCGTTTCTTGTGAAAAAAGTAGTTCTTGTACTTCGCTTTCAGTACCGTCCATTGATGAAAAGCGCTTGTAGTATCTCTAATCTCAGAAGTACTTCCTGGAATAGTGTTTTCTTTCCCATTTAGGTAATTCACAGAAAATTTAAAAAATGTTCCTCGATCAGAAAATTGCTTTCTATTGAGTGTACTTCTTTCATATGAAGTTCTGATAATTAGAGTTTTAAAAGTTGTCTGATCTGCAGTATCTGTGTTTAAAAAATCATCTGTTTGATAATAGTCGTCAAAAAGCCGAGCATACTTTCCTCCTAATTCAAACCTCCCTCTATTGGCTACAGGTAGACTTAATTTAGCAGCAATTATTTCTTCATGTTTTACGATAAAAGAAGGCTTCACTTCTTCTAAAAAAGTAGCGAAACTGTTGAAATAGTCCCATGCATTGTAGGTATAATTCGCCTCCAGCATCATTGGGTTTTTGAAATTCAAATCCAACTTTAAACCAGCTTTGGTAGAACTATAGAACTTACCGAAATACGAATTCGCCATTAGAGACAAGTTATTTCTTCCTCTAATATGATACTTTATCTGAACAAAACCCATATTTAGGGGCCTTGAAGAAAAATGCCCTCCAAATCCTAACTCAAGTTTCTTTTCAGGCTTTACATGTACAGTGGCTATATACTTATTATCTAACGGGTCCAACTTTATTGTTGGATAGGTATATCTTACTTTTTCATCTGCGTAGAGTCTGAAAAAACGTTTCTGGAACTCAGGAATGGTAATATAGGTCTCACGTTGCAACAGGTTTTTTATAATCGCCTGACCCTGTGACTCAGGAAGCCCTTCCACTTTAATCTCCTTAATTAGGATAGGTTTATGCTTCGAGGCAAATGTTTTTCTTTTTTGTTCGATTTGCTCTTTTGAAATTCGATTGTCAACAATTAACCTGATGGAGTCCATTCGTTTCAATGTAGAAACATATCCTGAATTAATAGCTTCTTCCACTCTACTAAAATCAAATGTACTTATCTCAATGTCAGGTGTAATTGTTATCATATCCTCACAAACATTATCAAAATCAGTTCGGTACTGAATCATATTTACCAACTGGCTCATTAGATCATCTTCTTTGGGAGCTTCCACGTTCTGGCTCACATTGCAACCTAAAATCACATCGGGTAAAAACTCTTCATAAAGAATATCCGCAGGATAATTGTTATAAAGTCCACCGTCAAACAGGAGTTTTCCATTTATTGTCAGCGGTTTCATATAAAAAGGGTAAGTTCCAGAGGCTCTGGCGGCAAGATTCAACTCCCCACTTCTAAAGATTACGGATTTATTTGCTTCAATATCTGAAGCTACCGCCCTATATGGGACAAAAAGTTGATCGAAATCATAATTGGCCGCAGCACTTGCTGGCCCAAAGAATTCCATAAACTTATAATCCATATATGCTGGATCTACCAAATGCGTAGGCAATGTGCTTTGCATAATGGCTGAAGGATTCAGCTTGAGGTTGATCAAACTGGCATCAAGATCACTCTCCCTAAGGTAGAAGCTAAGAGAGTCAGGGAGTTCTCCTGTACTCATCGTCTGAAATCCCTTACTTAAAACAAGTTCTTCTATTTGATCGATGCTATATCCTGACGCATAGAATGCCCCTATAATGGCTCCCATACTAGAACCAGTGATATAGTCAATAGGAATATGGTTATCCTCCAATGCTTTAAGAAAACCAATATGTGCTGCAGCCGTAGCTCCACCACCACTTAAAACGATCCCTATTTTCTGATCTGAATCTTGAGCCTCTGTGACTATCGGAAAGAAAAAAAAACTCAACAATAGCGTCAATATGACACTAGTCAAATGCTGTTTTCTATATCTCTTCTTCGATTTGATATTTATTTCTATCTGGCTCATTTCTAGAAACTAGCTCTGCTATAAATCCGGCTAAAAATAGCTGAGTTCCCATAATCATTGCTGTTAAACTAATGTAAAAGGCACTTATGTCTGCAATGTTTTTCGCTGGTATATTCATATACAGACAATACAACTTACTCCCTCCTATGTAAACAAATCCAGCGAGGCCAATTATAAACATAAGTGTTCCCCAAGTACCAAATAAATGCATTGGTCGCTTACTAAACTTACTGATAAAACCAATGGTCAATAAGTCTAAAAAACCTCTGGTAAAACGCTCCATACCAAATTTTGTTGTTCCAAACTTTCTGGCTTGATGCTCCACTGGTTTTTCTCCAATCTTCACAAACCCTTGTTGCTTTGCCATCACAGGAATATATCTGTGCATTTCCCCATGCACTTCCACAGACTTAATTACCCTTTTTTTATATGCTTTTAAACCACAATTAAAATCATGAAGATAAATTCCGCTCATTTTTCTAGTAGCCCAATTGTACAATTTTGTAGGAATTGTTTTAGTAATCGGATCATGTCTTTTTTGTTTCCAACCGCTTACTAAATCAAATCCGTCCTCTGAAATCATACGATACATCTCTGGGAATTCGTCCGGCGAATCTTGAAGATCTGCATCCATTGTGAAGACGATTTCACCCTGAGCCAAAATAAAACCCTCATTTAGTGCCGCTGATTTCCCATAATTCTTGAGAAACTTAACCCCTCTAACACACTGATCTTTTGCCTTTAATGAAGTGATTATCCCCCAGGAATTGTCTGTACTTCCATCATCTATAAAAAGTATCTCATAGCTCCAATTTTGAGCCTCAAAAACTCTTTTCAGCCAAGTGTACAACTCAGAAAGAGATTCTTCTTCATTTAATAAAGGTATAACTACAGATACGTCCAATCGCTGGGCTTTTAAAGCTTTCAGCAAAAATAGGGCATCATGTAGAAAAAATAGTTACGAATAAGCTTTGTTTGAATAGCATATACTTAATAACTTCGCAGCGGCAAGTCTCATACGACCAGCTCCTGTTGAACTCCCCCAGGATCGGAAGATAGCAAGGGTGAATAGTTGTAGCGGTGCGATATGAGTAGCTTGCCATTTTTTGTGCCCTCAATTTTCCTTCTCTAATCGATTCTTAGCCCATTTCCTTTCTTAAGGTTTAATCATAAAATTGACTGAGCAAATCAATTCTCCTGAACAGTATGTATAAATCACTAATTTTATCCAACTATTTTTTTGGTCTTTCTGAAAATTATTGTTGCTTCAACGCTGAAGAAGAAATTGGAAGTAATAAATAAAAAAGACTTTGTGTGAAACACATACTTCAGTAAGCACATTGTCTTTTCATTACAAAAAAACTAATTTGAAAAATTTATTACTTCTTAGTGTTCTACTTATAGCTCACTTCCCTTCTCTATTCTCTCAGAATGACATCGATTTAAATTCTCTTCCAGATGTGGTAGATTATACTGTCATAAGATCAAACCCTGCCGCTGATACAGTAATTATTGGGTTGCATGGTGGTCCAACAGGTATGTTGTATCAAGGCGACTTCTCTTTTTTTGAAAACATTCCTACTTTCTCTGTTGTGGAGATGCAACAATTTCAACATTTGAATCCAGAAATTCTTACTAATTCTGGTATGACATTGGAAGAAGCTATAGCATACAATGACTCAACTGTGGCTCTTTTAAGAAAAACTGTAAGTTATTTTAACGATTAGGATAAAGAGGTTGTTCTTATGGGACATTCTTTTGGAGCCTTTCTATTAACAGAATACCTCGACGATTATGCAATTGATGATATTCACAAAATAATTCCTATGGCGGGACGTCTAAATATGAATCAAGAGGTTGTGGATGCTTTCAACACTGGGTACTATGCTGAATTTACGGATGGGATTTCCGTTTCTGTAGATACAGAACAAGCTCCACAAGAAGAATGGGGTGCTATGAAACTTCAGGCTGGAATTGGATACAATAGATATGTGGATTCACTAGAAACCATAGACTTGACCAAGTTAATGTATGTATACGGCACTGCCGATGAAGCTGTAGGTAGCTTGCTCCCTGATGAAATAGCTCTGCTGGAAAATACAAACGCAACCCTCTTGGAAGTAGAAAATGGAGGACATGATTCTCCCTTTTTTAATCCACAATTGGTTCAAATTCTCAACTTCATACGTGATGAGGAACAACCTACAGGAATATTTGAGAATAGCCCAACTCAAGTTAGGATGTTTCCAACCATAGTGGAAAACAAACTAAACGTTGTTGCTCAAAATGCCGGAGTACTTAAAGTTACCAACTTAAGCGGACAATTGATACTCCAAGAGAATTGTTCTGTAGGAAGTCAAACTGTTCAACTTGGTAAGTTACTTTCGGGATGCTACATCGCCAACTACTATACCAAGGATACAAGAATTACGCAAAGACTTATCGTCCAATAGCGTTTACATGGGTGTACGACAAATTTCACAATTGCCAGTTTGTAATTAAACTATTGGTTTTAAGAGTTTGTTTAAATAACGATTAAGATTATGTTTTTTAATAAACGACAGACATCTATACTATGACAACAGAGACTCCAGTTCAAATTTTCAATAGACTCTACGAAGAATGGAAAAACAATTCCAATCGAATCAATAACGGACATGATTATGAACAAACATATGCAGCAATGATGGAAAAGGTTGGACAAGAAGTTTTACAGAGTAGTGTAGGGGAATTTTCAGAAAACAAAAACTTAAAAAAAAAGTCCAGACCAGTTTTGGAAAAATAGAGATGAGAAAAGACCATCTACTAGGCCAGAGTTCCTCCTCATTTAGCATTAGTAGCTATGCCCAAGAGCTAATGTGTTATGTTGGTCAGCATATGGTTTTTACAGAAGCAGAAGAGCTGTTCTTGAAATTGAAAGGAGTCAGTATAAATGCCAAACAAATAGAGCGTGTTAGTCACTATTATGGAGAGCTTATAGAAGAGCAAGATGCTAAAAGGATAGAAGAAGGAGGTATCCAGAATTATGCCCAAGAGGAACGAGGACAGTTACATTATGCTATGTTAGATGGGTCGATGTTTCTGACACGTGAGCAAAAATGGAAAGAAGTCAAGGTTGGGCGAATTTTCAAAGCCAACGATCAGGTTGAAATATCAAATAAAAGAAACATGATTACAGACTCTCAATATGTAGCCCATCTAGGTACTCATGAAGAGTTTTTGCCAAAATTCGAATATTACCTTGACCAACTTAAGTCATTAGTTATTGTAGCGGATGGAGCAAAATGGATTTGGAAATGGGCTGATGCCATCTATCCAGACGCCACCCAAATACTTGACTTTTATCATGCAAAAGAGCATTTGTGCGAATTTGCCAAAAAGTACTTTGGAAGTAAGAACAAGCGAAGTCAATGGATAGAAGAACAAAGCCAGATTATGTTAGAGGATGATATAGAGATCGTTATCCTAAATTTGAAAGAACTGTCTCCAAGCAGAGCTAAAAAAACGGAAGAAAAAAGGCAACAGCTCATTAAGTACTATAATCGAAATTGTAAAAGAATGCGCTACAATGTCTTTCTAAAAAGAGGCTTGTTGATTGGTTCAGGAGCAATCGAATCTGCTCATAGAAACGTACTGCAAAAACGGATGAAACTAAGTGGTCAACGATGGACTACACCTGGCTTCCAGCAAATCGCTAACCTTCGAGTTGCTTACAAAAGCAATACATGGCACAAAATCAAGGATTTAACAAGAAAAGCCGCTTGAAGGAAATTTGTCGTACACCCGTTTACATTCATAGAAAAGATTATATAGCAGCAGCATATATTGAAGTATGTGATGGTATATTCACAATGACAATACATCCTCTAAAAATCAACGATTTTGCTGCATCTGAACGAAACAAAAAGAGTGATTCTTAAACAGAATCACTCTTTTAAATTCAATTAATAATTTGCCAACTCGGTTATCCCTAGTGCGCGCCTCACCCCATTTCCATACTCGGGATCACACTGATCAAACAATGCCAATTGCTTCTCAATTATTGGCATTGATACACCACCCATTGCTTCTGAAACATTCTTAAATAATCTGTTTTTTTGGTCATCGTTGAACATTCTAAAAAGATCACCTGGCTGTTTGTATTCGCCATAAGTATCATTCTCTTCATAGCGTTTGACGTCTCCACTAATTGTCATTGGTGGCTCCTCAATGGTTGAGTCTTCCATTGGACCGCCTTTGGTATTCGGCTCGTAATAAGCATCCGGATTTTCATTTCCATTGTCAAAAAATCTCATTGAACCATCTTTGTGGTAATGATTGATTCCATTAATGGGTGCATTTGCAGGAAGAGCCTCATAATGCGTTCCCAGTCTGTATCTATGAGCATCAGGATATGAAAATAATCTAGCCTGCAATACTTTATCGGGTGAAAAACCAATTCCAGGAACTACGTTCGAAGGAGAATATGCTGCGTTCTCTACATACATCCAATAATTATCGGGGTTCTTGTTGAGTTCAAACTCTCCTACTTCTATCAATGGATAGTTTGCATGCGGCCACACCTTGGTCAAATCAAATGGATTATATGGCGTTTTCTCAGCGTCTGCTTCTGGCATTATTTGAATCATCATCTTCCACTTTGGAAAATCTCCTCTTTCTATAGCTCCATATAATTCTTCCTGATATTTTTCTCGAGTCTGCCCTATTACCTGACTAGTTTCTTCGTTCGTATAATGTTTATGTCCTTGCTGAGTTTTCATGTGAAATTTCACCCAAAATCGTTCCCCATTTTTATTCCAAAAACTGAATGTATGCGAACCATAACCGTTCATGTGCATAGGTGTTTGAGGAATGCCTCGATCACTCATCAAAATGGTCACTTGATGTAAACTTTCAGGTGATTGACTCCAATAATCCCACATGGCTTCCGGGCTTCTCAAATTGGTTTTTGGATGTCTCTTTTGCGTATGAATAAAGTCAGGAAACTTGTATCCATCTCTCAAAAAGAACACTGGTGTATTGTTTCCTACAATATCCCAATTGCCATCTTCAGTATAAAACTTCAAGGAAAATCCCCTTACATCTCTTTCCGTGTCAGCTGCTCCCATCTCTCCCGCCACTGTCGAGAACCTGGAAAGAAGAGGAGTTTGTTTTCCTACTTCAGAAAATACTTTAGCACAGGTATACTTAGAAATATCATTGGTAACGGTAAATGTTCCATGAGCTCCCCACCCTTTTGCATGAACAACTCTTTCTGGTATTCTTTCCCTGTTTTGGTGAGCAAGCTTTTCCAATAATTTATAATCTTCTAACAGAACTGGCCCTCTATCTCCAGCTGTTTTGGAACGTTGGTTATTTGAAACCGGTGCTCCTGCCGAGGTTGTTAGTTTTTTACTCATTTGATTGTGTTTTTAAGAATGGATTGAGTAGCTAAGTAAAGAATATATTATCATTAATAAAAACAATAAATACCATACCACACATTGACAAAAACTATAACCTAGCTTTAATAGCACTTCCCATCCAAAAACACCAATGAACTACTTTTAAATGGACACATAACATACAAGTGAGGGTATCAATTCTTCGTTCATTTCCAATGCTCTATCTACATTTTATTGAGCCCTGCTAATTCTTTTTTTTGACAATCCATTTCGTTGATTTTTAGCAAGTTCTTCTAATTATTAAATCCATGAAGCTTTTCCGAAAGAATGATTAAGTAAATTGCTCCGATTTTAGATTCTCAATTTGTGAAAAAAGTTCTGGTTACAGGAGGCTCATCTGGAATAGGAAAAGCGATATGTGAACACTTACTGAGTAAGGGCTTTCAAGTATTAGGTACGAGCCGAAATCCAAAAAAACATCCGCAATCTAAAGTGGAACTGCTCCAATTGGATGTGACTAATTCTGATTCAATTAAGGAATTGGTGACTACTATTCAAGAAAAATGGGGTGGTTTAGATGTATTGATAAACAATGCAGGAATCGGTTTTATGGGACCATTAGAATCGGCTACCGCTGAAAACATCAAACAAGCCTGGGAAACAAATGTGTTCGGTCTAATGATGATCACTCAGCACTTCATTCCCCTATTAAAACAGACACAATCTTCTCGAATCATTAATATAGGTTCAATAGGAGGGAAAATGGGTCTCCCTTTTAGAGGATGGTATAGCGCTGCAAAAGGTTCTTTAGAGGTTTTAGGAGAAACACTGGCTATGGAACTTAAGGCATACAATGTTCAAGTATGCACACTGCTTCCTGGTGATGTAAAAACAGATATTGCCGAATCTAGATTGGAACCTACAGATGAAGAATTGGGAGACTACATGAATGCTTATAAAAGCATGAAGAAAATTCTTAGTAAGGAAATGTCCAGCGCTACATCTCCTGAAACAATTGCTCTTGTCATAGAGAAATTGCTTCGCAAAAAGAAAATGCCGCTAAAAAAAAGTGTAGGTAGTTTTCTTCATAAGCTCACTCCAATTATCAAAAATTTACTACCTCAGCGTACATTCCAACGATTGATTTTAAGACACTACAAACAAGATTAATGAAAAAAATTCTTATTGCTAACAGAGGTGAAATTGCTCTTCGAGTAATGAAAACATGCAGAGAAATGGGAATTCAGTCTGTAGCCATTTTTAGTGAGGCAGATAGAAATGCGCCATTTGTAAAATATGCTGATCAAGCATTCTGTGTTGGACCAGCCGCTTCTTCAGAATCTTATCTAAGGATGGATAAAATCTTAGAAATCTGTAAAGCACATCAAGTAGATGGAATCCACCCTGGCTACGGGTTCTTAAGTGAGAATGCTGAATTCGCAGAACTAGTAGAAAAAAACAACATCACTTTCATAGGACCTCGTTCTTACGCCATGAATTTGATGGGAAGTAAGTTGGCCGCTAAAGCTGCAGTTAAAAAATTCAATATCCCAATGGTTCCCGGCACAGACAAAGCTGTAGAAGACCCTGAGGAAGCCTTGGAAGTTGCGAAAACAATAGGATTTCCACTTTTGATTAAAGCCAGTGCCGGTGGTGGGGGAAAAGGAATGCGAGTGGTTCAAGAGGAATCTCAATTGAAAGAGCAAATGGAACGCGCCATTAGTGAGGCTATATCTTCATTCGGAGACGGAGCTGTTTTTATTGAAAGATATGTCACAAGCCCAAGACACATTGAAATTCAAATCTTGGCTGACTCCCACGGAAACGTCGTTCATCTTTTTGAACGTGAATGTAGTATTCAGCGAAGGCATCAAAAAGTGATCGAAGAGGCTCCTTCTTCTGTACTTACTCCCGAGCTTAGGAATTCTATGGGTGAGAGTGCAAAAGATGTTGCTCGATCATGTGATTATTTAGGCGCAGGAACTGTTGAGTTTCTTCTTGATGAAAACATGAACTACTATTTTCTGGAAATGAATACCAGACTTCAGGTAGAACATCCTGTCACAGAAATGGTTACTGGAGTGGATTTAGTAAAGGAACAAATAAATATTGCTAGAGGTGAAAAGTTAAGTTTCACACAAGAAGAACTAAGTATTTCTGGTCATGCACTGGAAGTTCGTGTTTATGCTGAAGATCCTGAAAATAATTTTCTTCCAGACATTGGACGTTTAAACACTTATGTGAGGCCTCAAGGTTCTGGTATTCGTGTAGACGACGGGTTCGAAGAAGGAATGGAAATTCCCATTTACTATGATCCCATGATTTCAAAACTAATTGCTCATGCTAAAGACAGAGACACATGTATTAGCAGAATGTCAAGAGCTATTGATGAATATGAGATTAATGGTATAAAAACTACACTACCGTTTTGCCGTTTTGCCATAAATCATGAAGCATTTGTATCCGGAAATTTCGATACACATTTCGTAAAAGATCACTTTACTCCAACTTCGCTTAATGAACTCTCTGCCGAAGTAAAGAAAAAAGCGGCTATCTTTATGGGGTACTTAAGCAAACAGAAACAAACTTCTGGTGAACACGTAAGTACTTCTGTAAACCATAGTGAATCCAGCAATTGGCTTCGTAACAGAAAAATGAAGTAGTATTTTAGTTGTATCCTTTAGCAAAGTTGGTGCAAGTACAATACACTAATTTTGGTATGAATTTGGTTATGTAGTTAACAGATCAACTGATATGAAATTAATTGCTTTTATTATTCTCGGTGTTTTTTTCTGTTTTAACCTAGATAGCCACGCCCAAACAGATACTACAGGAGTATGGGTGGGTTACGAAATAATCAATGGAGATACTCTTCTCATGGCGCTCACCCCAGAAGCAAGTGTTATTGCCTATTCAGATAAAAATTACCGCGAATCCTATAAATATAAACTAGCTCTAAGAAGGATTAAAAAAGTATACCCCTATGCCATGTTGGCCTCTGAAATGTATAAAGATTATACAGAGAAAATCAACGATTTTGATAAAAACAGACAACGAAAAAAGTACTTAAAATCAGAAGAGAAGGCGTTGAAAGAGAAATTTGAGGGGAAAATCAGAGACATCACTATAAAAGAAGGAATCATCCTTGTAAAACTAATCGATCGAGAAACGAGCCATACAAGTTATCAAGTATTAAAAGAGCTTAAAGGTGGTGGTAGCGCATTTCTCTGGCAAGGAATCGCACGAATATTTGACTCCAGTTTAAAACACGAATATGATCCACATGGAGATGATTGGATGATTGAAGAAATTGTTCAAAGAATTCGTCAGGGGGAAGTTTCTGTAGATGATATGACTATGAACTAAAATGTTTATTTACAAATTGAGTCATCCCTTCAGAAGCCCCACATCTATAATAAGTCACGTTGGGTAAGTTGACTTGTGGAGCCTCAGGATCAATCACTACTACTTGAGTACCTTCAGGAGCAAAGTTCACTAATCCGGCTGCCGGATATACTTGTAAGGAAGTACCAACTATTAGCACTAACTCAGCTTTCTGAACCAATTCTACTGCCTCCTCAATCGCGGGCACCGCTTCCCCAAACCAAACAATATGTGGTCTTAATTGCGATCCTAATTCGCACTTATCTCCAATATTCAATTCTGTTCCATCGATTTCATAAACCAATCTTGGATCCATGGTACTTCTGCTTTTGGTAATCTCTCCATGAAGATGTAAAATGGAATTACTCCCAGCCCTTTCGTGCAAATTGTCAACGTTCTGCGTAATAATTTGAACTTTACATTTGTCTTCTAATTCTGCCAATAGAAAATGTGCCTTGTTAGGCTGAACAGTATGCACATTTCTTCTCCTTTTGTTATAAAAATCAAGTACTAGATCACGATTGGCGTTCCATCCTTCTGGAGAAGCCACCTCTTCCACTCTGTGCCCTTCCCACAGTCCATCGGTTCCTCTGAAAGTAGCAACCCCACTCTCTGCGCTAATTCCAGCTCCTGTTAATACCACTAAATTCATAGGTAATTCTGATGAAATAAATCAAAGTCAATAAAACTACACCGCCACTACTTCTTCCACTTCCTCTAACTTACTTTTTAAAAGGCCTTCAATTCCTCCTTTTAGGGTTTGCATACTTGAAGGGCACCCATTACATGCTCCTTTAAGCTCTACATACACCTTACCATCTTTGAATGCTCTAAAATCGATCGCGCCACCATCTTGTTCCACCGCGGGTCTGACAAATTCGTCCAAAAGAATCTTTATCTGATCATCGAGTTCGGTTGGAACAGCATTCTCTAAATCTTTAAGCTTAGCTTCTCTTTCAGGAGAATCTTCTGCTGAATCCTCAGCTACAGGTAAACTTTCAGGAATAAAACTAACCGCCTCCTCATTTCCCATAAGCCAGTCTCGGATGTACCCTCTCATCTGTTGCACAACTAGCTCCCAACCTATGCTTTCGTCTTTTGTTACTGTTACATAATTGCTGCTAATAAATACACCTTTTACAAATGGGAAATGGAATAGCTCCTTAGCTAAAGTGGAAGATTCGCCCACTGATTCTGAATTTATATAATCTACTTGTCCTCCATCCGTTATTAATAGACGGTCGGTAACGAACTTCATGGTAGCAGGATTTGGGGTCATCTCTGCATATACATCTGTAGGTATTAACTTCTTTTCACTCATACCCACAAAGGTACTACTAACTACTAATTAATTGAGCGAGTATACAGCCCCATGGGATAAATTCGAAATATTTGTGAATAACGGAATTACTTTCACTCGAAGCGACTTTAGAATAGGCAAGTCAGAAATAATATCAATTGCATCTTCCTCAGACAACGCTTCCATAATAATCCAAAACTTATCTAGACTTTCGCTTTCAGCATAATTGAGAACAATTCTCTCACACATCAGGTCTGACAGTATTAAGCGATGTTGATTGTATCTTAAAGCTGTAAATGTGCTGTCTTTCTTCTCTGTAAGTTCTATCATATAAGTCATCTTTCTCATTTTTTGGTTATCTCTAGTATATAACCAAAAACGAGACCAAGAACACAACCCGCTCACAAACAAATCGTTAATGATGAATTCAAACAAATTTAGACTCAGTGAATGAGCTTAAAGCTTCACCTCTCGATCAATATCAAGAAAGATATCCAACACCAAAATCTCCTGATCAGCTATCTTGTAGTAAATCCGATAGTCCCAAGCCAACACACTTCGGTAATCACCTTCTAATCTGCCGAACTTTGCCACTCTGCTCTCTTTTTCGGGATTAATGGCTAACCTTTTGATTTTACTAATGATAGCTTCTTTTGCTTTATCAGCTCCTAAGTAACCATTTCTCTGATGCTTAGAGATAATTCTCTTCATAGAATTAACTGCTCTATCTGATATAACTACTCTCCTTTTTTTCACGTGGATAAAATTAACAGATTCCGTTCGAAAAATAGAGTGTTTAGCAGCCTTATTGACAGCAGATTCAGAGTACTTTCAAATTTCTAAACTTCACAATGATGAAATCACTATTTATTACTGGCCTGTCTGTCTTTTGCTTCTTAATTTCTCTTGCCCAGAAGCCACCATTAACAGTAGAACAATCTGTTCTTGGCTACTATAATGGATTGTATCCAGAAAATATGGCTGGACTTTCATGGGTCCCCAACTCAGACGACTACAGCGCAGTAAATAGTGATATTTTATATGTATTCAGTAAGGATGGGAAAATTAAAAAGAAGCTCACTCTAGCTGATTTAAAAACGACTATCAAAAATGAAGACCTTGCTTACATGCCTTCATTATCATGGGAAAGCGATGATTGTATTTCTTTCATTTCTGGAGACAAGCTCTATTTTATTAATCCTCTTAAAAACACACTGAAACGCTTCGTTGATCTGCCGGACAATTATGAAAACCCTGATTTCAGTTTCAAATCTGAGAATGTGGCCTATACAATAGGCGACAACCTCTCTATTTGGAATGACGGAAAAGAACTGCGAGTAACTAAAAATAATGGAAACACTGTTAGTGGCCAAGCTATAGCGAGATATGAATTTGGGATAGGAAAAGGTACATTTTGGAGCCCAAATGGTGAATTTCTTGCTTTTTATGAGAAAGATGAGGCCAATGTCTCTGAGTACCCATTAATCGATTATAGTACCACACCAGCATCATTGGCTCCATTAAAATACCCTATGGCTGGACAACCAAGTGAACATGGAAGGGTTGGAATTGTAGATGCTACTTCTGGAAAAAAAGTCTATTTGGAGCAAATTGGCGATAAAGACAGTTACCTAACCAATTTGGCATGGGCTCCGGATGGAAAATCCATATATGTTGCCCACATTAATAGGGAACAAACAGAAACAAAACTAAATAAGTACTCTAGAAAGGGGGTTTTTGAAAAAACGATCTACCAGGAAAACGATGATCAATATGTGGAACCTGAGAACCCTCCTTATTTCATTCCAAACTCCAAAACCGATTTTATTTGGGTCTCTGAGGTAAGTGGTTTTACCAATCTGCTATTAATGAGTGATGAAGGGATTATTAAGGAGTTGACCAATTTTGAATTCGACATTACTGAATTCATTGGCTTTAATGATAAGGGTACTCTGGCATACGTTCATGCTACTGGAGCCTATCCCACAGAGCAACATGGTTATTCAATAGAAATCAAGACTGGTGAAATAAAACAACTTACAAATGCAGCTGGATATCATCAAATTAGCGTGAGTTCTTCTGGAAAATATTATATAGACTCATATTCTTCATTAGAGGTCCCGAGAAAAGTCACATTATACAAGTCCGGGAAATCAACCGGGAAATTACTTCTGGAAGCAAACAATCCACTTGAAAATTATGCAGTAGGTTCCACTGAGATTTTTTCAAAAAAGGCCGCTGATGGTACAAATCTTTGGTGTAGAATCATTAAGCCAAGTAACTTTGATGATACTAAAAAATACCCCGTACTCTTCTATGTATACAACGGGCCTCATGTTCAGTTGGTGACAAATAGTTGGTTAGGAGGTGCTTCTCTTTGGATGCATAGTTTGGCAGAAGAAGGATACATTATATTCACTGTAGATGGCAGAGGGTCATCTCATAGAGGAATTGAGTTTGAGCAAGCCATTCATGAAAACATGGGAACTCTAGAAGTACAGGATCAGGCAGACATGGCCATTTGGTTGAAATCTCTCCCATATACCGACAACGATAGGTTTGCAGTTCACGGGTGGAGCTACGGTGGATTCATGACCACCTCACTTATGCTTAAAAAACCAGGCACCTTCAAAGTGGGAGTAGCAGGAGGACCAGTAATCGATTGGAGATTGTACGAAGTAATGTACACAGAGCGATACATGGATACTCCCGAAACAAATAAGGAAGGATTTGAAAAGGCAGATTTGAAAAATTACGTCACCAACCTATCAGGCGATCTAATGCTTATTCATGGTACAAATGATGACGTGGTGGTTATGCAACATTCTACCGAGTTTCTGAAAAGATGTGTGGAGGAAGGAGTTCAAGTTGATTTTTTCCCATACCCTGGCCACACACATAATGTTACTGGTAAAGACCGAGTTCATTTGATGACAAAAATCCTGAACTACATAAAGGATAAACTATACTGATAGTCAACGTTTTAATTAACTAAACTAAAATAGCTCGCAATGCCACTCTAAAAGCATTTTGCATGCAGTTAATTTGATACTTTTGCCGCTCAATAATCGGAAAATGAAAAATACTGCGCTTTCAAAATGGCATGGAGAGAACGGTGCCAAAATGGTACCATTTGCTGGCTACAACATGCCTGTTCAATACACAGGAGTTAATGATGAGCATATTTGTGTTAGAGAGAAAGTTGGCATCTTTGATGTATCCCATATGGGTGAGTTTCATGTAAGAGGCCCTCAAGCACTTGACTTAATTCAAAAAGTAACTTCAAATGATGCTTCTGTTCTGATTCCAGGAAAAGTGCAATACTCTTGCCTACCAAATGACAAGGGAGGAATTGTTGATGATTTGTTGGTGTACTGCCTAGCAGAAAACGATTATATGTTGGTTGTCAATGCTTCTAACATAGACAAAGATCTCAACTGGATCTTAAGTCACAACGAATTTGACTGTCAAGTGACTAATGATTCTGACGGCATGTCTTTATTCGCCATTCAAGGACCTTTAGCCACAGAAACTCTTGTAACTCTCACCAATGCTAACATAGCAGAAATGGAGTATTACACTTTAAAAAAGATTGATTTCTGCGGCATTCCTGATGTTCTGATTTCTGCTACAGGATATACTGGTGCTGGTGGGTACGAAATTTATTTGCCCAACGAGCACGCGGAACTTTTTTGGACTAAAATTTTAGATTCGGGGGCTTCTCATGGAATCCAGACCATAGGATTAGCAGCTAGAGATACTCTCAGGTTAGAAATGGGATTCTGCTTGTATGGAAATGACATCGATGATACAACTTCGCCGATAGAAGCAGGATTAGGCTGGATTACAAAATTCACCAAGGATTTCGTTGGAAAGCAAATAATAAGTGGTCATAAGGAAAATGGTACTGATAAGAAGCTGGTGGGTTTTGTAATGAATGACCGTGGCATTGCCAGACATAATTATGAAATTGTTAATTCCGAAAGTGAAGTAATAGGAAGAGTCACCTCAGGAACCATGAGCCCTATTACCAAGAAGTCTGTTGGGATGGGATATGTAAAGACTGGGCACCACAAAAAAGAAACTGAAATTTTTATTCGTATTCGAAATAAGGATGTTTCGGCTACAGTAACTCGTCCACCATTTATACCAAAATCGTAACTTCACGAAATGTCGCAAGGAAAAAAAAGAGTTGAAGTCTGTTATTCTCCTAGTCAATGGCCCCTCTACAAGAACAATTACGATATTGCGGTTGTTATAGATGTTCTTAGAGCTACTAGTGCTATTTGTACGGCTGTTCAAAATGGAGTGACTATCTTACCCGTGAGTTCTGTTGAACAAGCACAAGTATTTCAAAAGCAAGGTTTTTTGGCTGCTGCTGAAAGAAACGGTCAAATTGTAGAAGGATTCGAAATGGGAAATTCTCCTATTTCCTATATGAACCCTGAACTAAGAGGAAAAACGGTCGTGCTCACCACTACCAATGGGACAAAAGCTATCAACATTGCTAGGGAGAAGGAAACTGTTGTTATAGGTAGTTTAAATAACCTTGATGCGCTTTGCCAATGGCTGATTGCTCAGAATAAGGATATACTACTCCTTGGTTCTGGATGGAAGGATAAATTTAATCTTGAAGACACGATTTGTGCCGGAGCTATTGCCGACACCCTTATAGAAAGTCAAAATTTCTTTGCTGAGGAAGATTCTACCATCGCCGCTAAATTCATCTACAGAAGTGCCAAAGAGAATATTTTCAGCTTCTTAAAAGCAAGCTCTCACAGAAGACGTCTCCAAAATCTTAATTTGAATGAGGACGTAAAATACTGCCTTACGCCAAATATTTTGACTGTTGTTCCTATTCTAAAAGGGGATAAAATTGTAGCTGCCAATCCTGAACTTGTAAATGTATGATACGGTTTTGGGGAGCAATAAGCATTGCAACGCTGCTACTCTCTTCTCATACCATCAAACCTGATCACACTTGTTCTGAATGGGGATTTTTCGCTCATAAAAAAATCAATCGCCTCGCTATTTTCACTTTGCCTGAGGAAATGTTTGGTTTCTATAAAGCCCATGCCGATTATATCACAGAACATTCTGTGGACGCTGACAAAAGAAGACACAGCATAAAAGATGAGGCTCCAAAGCACTATTTGGATATTGATCATTATGGCAGAGACAGTATTTATGAACCAAAAGAACTCTTCTCGCTGGTGCCAAGGATGTGGTCAGATGCTGTTGAAGAATACACAGAAGACACGTTAAAGGCATATGGTACTCTTCCTTGGCAGTTAAATCGATTGTGCTACAAATTAGTAGATGCATTCAAAGAAAACAATACTCAGGGGATACTTAGAGTTTCTTCTGATATTGGTCATTATATAGGTGATGCACATGTTCCTCTCCACACTACTGAAAACTACAACGGTCAATTCACGGGTCAGAACGGTATTCATGCCTTTTGGGAAAGCCGACTTCCAGAATTATTTTATGAAGAATATGACTTATTTGCTCCTGATATCCATTATATCGACAATCGAAGCGATTTTATTTGGGAAATAATAGAACAAAGTCATTATGCTCTAGACAGCGTGTTGAGTTTTGAACTACAGCTTTCAGACAACTTTCCCGAGGATAAAAAAATGAGTTTCGAAGAAAGGGGTGCGATTGTTACAGAGGTTTACTCAAAAGAATTCAGCCAAGAATATCATGCATTGCTAGATGGAATGGTCGAAAGACGATTTAAGTCTGCCATACACGCTTTGGGTTGCATTTGGTATTCATGCTGGATAGATGCTGGGCAACCTAACCTAGATCTATTAATCTCCAAAAACATACTCTCTCCTAAAGTAGATGGAAAAGACTCATTAAAAAGTGAAAGTCATTCTGTACGAGTGAAATAACTTTCATTTTTTTGTAGGATTTAGTAACTATTTCTTGTAGGAATTCGTATCAAGCGTGAACACAAAACTCAAATAGTGAAACAATTAACCGCGTTTACGTTACTGACGTTGATGTTTGCCATTTCTGGCTTATCTCAATCGAATAGAATCATCATGCAAGGAAAGGTGCAGGTTGGTGAGATCATTTCCCAAAAAGAAAAAAAGAAGAGAAAGAAGGTTCCTGACGAGTTAAAAGATATCACTGTTACTATAAATGATTCCAAGGGTATCTTAAATAGTTTCAATACTGAGGGAAAAAGCTTTTACAGAATTCAACTATCCCCTGAAATGAATTATCAGGTTGAATTTAAAAAAATAGGATTCATTCCTAAAATTCTTGAAATAAACACTTATGGAATGCCTGAGAAATTTGCTAGTCGTGGATTTGACCTATACACTGATATAGCACTGTTTAAGGATCAACCCTATAAGGATTTCTCAGCCTACAGTAAAACTCCAGTTGCGATTTGCAAATACAACAAGCGCAAAAACGCATTGATATGGGACATGGATTATGCTAATAATTCCTTTAAAGAATTCATAAATATTTTAGAATCCCCTGCGGAATACTACATAGAAGAAGAATATATTGTAGATGAAATTGATTACGAAGAAGAGCTAAGAACACTGGAAACTATGAGTCTGAATATCAACCTCCGACTTCTAGGATCAGAACAAGAATTGCAAAAAGACACTCCTATCTTTAGCGTAAATGAAAAGCTGAATGAGCCTGTTGAGGCCGAAGCCGCCATTAACAAGAAGACTACAAATGAAATAAGATAAATAAAAAAGAGGCCAATGGCCTCTTTTTTATTTTCAAGAAGTAGTGACGCAATTCGTGTAAAATAGTGCTGGCATGTACACGCATTGACCACTAACTTAGCACCATGGTCATTTATATCTTAGAGCCTTACTTGAATGACAGCCATGGTTACTGGGTAAATGGCATTCAAGCGAATTCCAACGCTGAAATTCATGTTTTTTCATTGCCTGCCAAACATTGGAAGTGGAGAATGCACGCCTCGGCTATTACACTCGCCCAGCTCATTTTTGATTACTCCGAACCTGATCATATCATTGTTTCTGATATGTCGGACTTGTCGGTACTCAAAGCAAATTTGCCTCAACATTGGAGGCGCTATTCGCTATCTATCTATTTTCATGAAAATCAAATCACTTTTCCTTGGCATGAAAAAGATCAAGACGTTTCTAAGAATAGAAATAATCATTATGGGTTTATTAATTATACCTCGGCATTAGCTGCAGATTTGGTTTTTTTTAATTCTCATTTTCACAAACGTTCATTTATTGATGCTCTCCCAGAATTTCTTAATCAGTTTCCTGACCATAGAAACCTGAAAACCATAGATAGAATCAAAGATAAAAGCTATGTCTCTTCTATTGGAATAGAAGCTGCAGCAGTTCATGCCTCGAAATGGGTTGACGATGTTCCTATTATTCTTTGGAATCATCGATGGGAATACGATAAAAATCCTGAAACCTTTTTTGAAACTTTAATGAAACTCTCAGATGAAGGGCTGACGTTTAAACTAGTCGTTTGCGGAAATCACGGAAAAGAATACCCAGAAATATTCGATCAAGCCAAGGAAGCTCTTAAAGATAAAATATTACACTGGGGCTATGTAGATAGTTCCACTAACTATATCGACCTGCTCCATCGAGCACATATCATTCCTGTAACAAGTATTCAAGATTATTTTGGTATTAGTGTACTGCAAGCTATCGCTCATGAAGTATATCCTCTCATGCCCAATCGACTAGTGTTTCCAGAACACCTGAATGATTCTGGTGTTCTCTATGAAAATGATAAAGAGCTCATTAAGTCGTTAAGGAATCTCATTTCTAACTGGCAAGAAGTGAAGTTTGGTCTTCAACAAGACTCAACTGGATATGCAAAAAAGATCAATGAAAAATACAGATGGAAAAAGATCTGTCAGAAATTGGAAGAGAGCATCAACTCACTTTAAATCTCACAATGCGGTTTACTGCATCATTCCTAGTTTAAAAATATGGAGTAAGTGAAGACAGTATTTCGTCTGGACAACGTTGTGGTCTTCCTGAGGCTTCATTTAAAAAAACAAGCATCGTCTCCGCTTCACATAACACCTCGTCTCCTCGCAATAACTTATAATCAAACTTGATTTTCACCGATGGAACTTGATTCAATACAGTTTCTAACACCAAACTATCGTCATAATATGCTGGTTTTCTATAATTAGTATTCAAATTAACTACAGGAAGCAGAACTCCTTTGTCTTCTAAAGATTTATAAGACACTCCTAAGCTTCTGAGCATTTCCACTCGTCCTACTTCAAAATAAGTAGCATAATTTCCATAATAGACATAACCCATTTTATCCGTTTCGGCATATCTTACTCGTATGTTAGTACTATGTTTATACAATGTTCCCCTAGATTTAAAAGGGAAATTAAGTAAAAAACTACCTTTGAAATAGAATGAAAAAAATCTTTCAAACACTCTTGTTTTTACTAGTAGTGGTTTCCTTATGGCGTTGCAACACAAGATCATTCACCTCGCAAACTTCGGGTGAATATGTTAGTCTGGACAGTGCTATTACCTGGAATTCGGAAGAATTAGCATTGCTGATCAAACCATATAATGATGGATTGGAAGATGAAATGGAGAGAGTATTAAATACATCAGATGTAGCTATGATCAAGGGAAGACCAGAAGGATTGCTTTCCAATTTTATAGCAGATCTGATATTTGAAGAGGTCAATGAACTAGATGGCATAGATGCTGACTTCTGTCTATTAAACCATGGTGGTCTTAGATCTGCCCTGCCAGCCGGAGATATCACTGTGGAAGCTATTTATCAGCTCATGCCTTTTGACAATGAAGCTGTGGTGTTAGAACTATCAGCTGAAGCAGTATTAAAAATCCCCGAGTATTTCTCATTTACTGGTGGAGAACCAATTTCTCATGCAACTATAAAATTAACGACGACTCCTTCGATTCTGGTGAATGGACTGTCCATAGACTCAAACAAAACCTATAAAGTCATCACATCCGATTATCTCGCGAATGGTGGTGATAAAATGCACTTTTTTAATTCTCCCATTGCGTATATAAAGACTGGAGTGAAGATTAGAGATTTTATTATCGAACATATTGAGGAGGAAAAAGAGAATGGATTGACTTTAAAATCAAACTTGGATGGACGAATTTCTGAATAGTAGAAGGACTTTTTTGAAACACTCTGGTGCAGTTGGGGTTGGATTGGGCTTGAATTCCATTGGTCTCAGTTCAAAAAAAACGAAGCAAGAAGAGCTTCTAATTCTTCACACAAATGACGTGCATAGCCATATTCATCCTTTTAAAGAGGATCATCCGAGGTATGCTGGAAGGGGTGGAATAATTCGTAGAGCAAATATGATCGATCAGTACCGTAAGAACTTCAAACACGTTCTTCTTCTGGATGCAGGCGACATTTTTCAGGGAACACCCTTTTTTAACTTTTATGGTGGCGAATTGGAAATGAAACTCATGTCAAAAATGGGATATGACGCTGCCACACTAGGAAATCATGACTTTGATGGAGGAATAGAAGGGTTAATTAAAGCTATGAAATTTGGTGATTTCTCTTTGGTAAATTGCAATTATACATTTGAAAACGAACTAAATAAAATCGTTAAACCATTTAAAATTTTCAAGAAAGGGAACATTAGAGTAGGCGTATTTGGTGTCGGTATTGAACTGGATGGACTTGTTGAAAGTAAACTTTGCAAAGGAACTATCTATATGGATCCAATTTCTTCAGCCAATAAAACTGCAGAAGATTTAAGACAGAAACATCATTGTGATTATATCGTTTGTTTAAGTCATTTAGGCTACAAGTATGATAGTGAAAAAATAAGCGATATTATACTGGCACAAAAGACCAGAAATATCGATTTAATTATTGGTGGACACACTCATACTTTTTTACCCCAGCCAGTAATTGAAACTAATACTGAAGGTGACTCAGTATTAGTAAGTCAAGCTGCTTGGGCTGGATTAATGGTGGGAGTTATCAAAGTGGTTTTCAAAGAAGGAGAAAAAATCTCTGCGGGAACATCGGCTTTATTATAATATAAAATCGTGCCATGATTAGATTTTACTCACTAGCTTTTATACTGTCAAAAAAAGTGTGAAGTCAAGGGTAAAAAAGTTTTTTTTTCCCTTTTTTTCGCTAATATTTGTCCCATCATTCAGAGAAGCAAAAAAACCTTACTGGTTCGGCGTTTCAGCATGACACCTATAATGAAATTAATTAACCCTATTAAGTCCAAATTATATGCTTAAAGATTATAACCAAGTCTGGAAAAACTGTCTATCCATTATAAAGGATAATGTAAGTGAGCAAGCCCACAAAACTTGGTTCGAACCGATTAAGCCTGTTAAGCTTGAAAATAACGTTTTAACAATTCAAGTTCCATCTCAGTTTTTCTACGAATGGTTAGAAGAGCATTTTGTAAATCTGTTAAAGAAAACTTTGACAAAGGAGCTAGGGCCTGAAGGAAGACTTGAGTATTCTATTATTATGGAAAACTCTCATAGAAACTCAAGTCCTTATACTGTAAAAGTCCCTCCTTCTAGCTCTAAAGCTGTAAAGAACAGATCAGTAGCTATGCCTATGACTGGTAGTTCCACTCAGATTAAGAATCCTTTTGTTATCCCTGGTCTTAGAAAATTACAAATAGACTCTAACCTTAACCCTAATTATTCTTTTGAGAATTTAATTGAAGGGGAATGTAATAGATTGGCTAGAAGTGCTGGTTATGCTGTAGCAAAAAAGCCAGGAGGAACTGCCTTCAATCCTTTATTTATTTATGGATCTGTTGGATTAGGTAAAACGCATTTAGCCCACGCAATCGGTATTGAAATCAAAGAACAAAACCCTGAAAAGACTGTACTTTATGTTACTTCAGAAAAGTTCACTCACCAGTTTATTGATGCTGTAAAGAATAACACAGTAAATGATTTCAGTCACTTTTACCAACTGATTGATGTACTAATCATTGATGATGTTCAATTCTTTAGTGGAAAAGAGAAAACTCAAGATGTTTTCTTCCACATTTTCAACCACCTTCACCAAACAGGAAAGCAAATCGTGCTTACTGCAGATAAACCACCTGTGGAAATGCAAGGAATGGAACAACGCTTATTAAGTAGATTCAAGTGGGGACTTTCCGCTGATTTACAAGTTCCTTCTTTGGAAACAAGAGTGGCTATCTTAGAAAAGAAAATGTATACCGATGGTATTGAACTTCCTAAAGAAGTTGTAGAATATCTGGCGTATAGCATTACGACGAACATTAGAGAATTGGAAGGAGCCTTGATCTCTTTAATAGCTCAATCTTCACTTAATAAAAAGTCTATCACCTTAGAATTAGCTAAGAAGATGATCGACAAGTTTGTGAAAAATACTGCTAGAGAAGTATCTATTGATTACATCCAAAAAGTGGTGTGTGACTACTTCGATCTACCTATTGAACTGTTAAAGTCGAAAACAAGAAAAAGAGAAATCGTACAAGCTCGTCAAATAGCTATGTACTTTGCTAAGAAGATGACTAAATCATCCTTAGCTAATATAGGATTGCACTGCGGAGGTAAAGACCACGCGACAGTATTACATGCATGCAGAACAGTCAATAATCTTCAAGAAACTGATAAACACTTCAGAAAGTACTTGGACGATTTAGAAAAGAAATTAAGTATTCAATAGAATATACTTAATTAGACATTATATAAAGCCTCGTTGAATCCAGCGAGGCTTTTTTTATTTCCTAGGCCTGAATAAAGACGTCTTGTTATAATACCGTTGAACTGGCGGGTAGTTATCTCTAAATTTATACTTCTTTTGATCGAACTGAATGATCTTTCTCTCGTAGTCTTTATAACTCCTTTTATTTACTTTCTGCGCTCTACAACTAGATAACGACACTAGCAACACAACAATGATAAAAGTCAGTGGACCAAGCTTTTTGATATTCTGAAACATAATTTTGATTTATACTATTCTTACGTCCCTTATGCACCTCACATCTGTAGGAATGCTTCCTATGTTACTTGTAGTTTTTTTCGGACATTTGATTTATGAAAGCACTAATGATTTGTTTGGGTAATATCTGCCGTTCTCCCATGGCTGAGGGCATTGTCAGGCACAAAGCGTCAGAAAAAGGAATTGATATTATACTTGACTCTTGTGGAACAAATGGCTTCCACAACGGAGAGCACGCTGATTCAAGAGCAATAAGTAATCTACAATCAAAAGGAATAGATATCTCAGATTTAAGATCTAGGCAATTTAGAACTTCCGATTTTGACGAGTTCGATCAACTTTTTGTTATGGACAGTAGTAACCGCGACACTGTTTTGCGCCTTGCTAGAAATGAAAAAGATATACAAAAGGTAAGACTCTTCTTAAATGAGGCGTTCCCAAATCAGAATTTAAGCGTTCCCGATCCTTATTATGGGGGAGATGAAGGATTTGAAAAAGTATTCGAAATGTTGGATCAAGCTGCTGACTTATTCTTAAATAGAGTTGAGAATGACTAATGGCACTCTGTACCTAATTCCATGTACCATCGGAAGCTCTCCAGAATTGGTACTGCCAAATTCCGTTTTCTCCATTGTTAATGAAATTGATCATTATGTAGTCGAAAATGTGCGTTCGGCTAGAAGGTTTTTAAGTTCGATAAAGATTTCATCTGTCATCGATGACCTCACTTTTTACGAGTTGGGAAAACACACGCATGAAAGCGAAATTCCAAGCTTCTTAAATGTTGCTGTGCAAGGGAAAAACATAGGACTCATCTCAGAAGCTGGTTTGCCAGCTGTAGCCGATCCAGGTGGGAAACTGGTAGCTATAGCACATGCTAAACACATTAAGGTTACTCCACTTACTGGTCCCAGCTCATTGATGTTAGCACTTATGAGTAGTGGATTTAATGGGCAGAACTTTCGTTTTCGAGGTTATATTCCAAAAGAACGTTCTGAACGAATCTCTTTTCTAAAAGAAATGGAAATGGAGGCTGTAAAAAAAGGAACTTCTCAGATTTTCATGGATACTCCTTTCAGAAATGATCATGTGTTGGAGGACTGTATTTATCATCTTTCACCAAAAACTTTTCTTAATATTTCTGCAGACATCACACTGTCTTCTGAAATGATTAAGACACTGCCAGTTGGTCAATGGAAAAATCAAAGGCCTTCTCTTAAAAAACGCCCTACCGTGTTTATAATTGGAAAACCTGAATATTTATTCTAAAGGCTCTAGTTTAGATTAGCTATTATTTGTATCTTTCGCTTATGAAAAAAGAGGCAATAATATCGTACTTCTCAGGTTTGTCAGTTAGCGAGCGTCACGTACTGATAGAGGAATTACAACAAGTTGGTCAATTAGGTCTTTCAGTCCCCAAGTGTCAAGAAGTTCGAAGAAAAATTCTGGACAACAAGCAGGGTTGTTGCGCTCACTGTGGTCATGCTAAATATGTAAAATTCGGAAAGGATAAGGGAGCCCACCGTTACAAATGCAAGTCCTGTAACCGTAGTTTTACTGAATACTCAGGCACATGGATGGATGGGCTTCACCGAAAGGATAAAATAGATGCCTATCTAAAGCTTATGCTTGAAGAGAAGAGCCTTGACAAGATCAAAGAGGGGTTGGGGATTAATAAAAAGACTGCTTTTGATTGGCGTCATAAGATACTTTCATCCATAGAACAATCTGAAAAAGGTGGATTTAGCGGAATAACTGAAAGTGATGAAACCTTTTCTTGCGTTCAGAAAAAGGAAAGGAAAAGCAGGGGACAAAGCCAAGAAAACGTGGAGGGAAGTCTTCAAAAAAAGGTGTTAATGATGAACATGTCGCAGTTATTGTAACCCAAGATCGTAAAGAACAAGTCGATTTAACTGTAGCCACAGTAGGTCGACTGAAAAAGGTGGATATAGAAAATGCCATTGGAGAAAGGCTCACAGAACAAACAGTTTTATGTACTGATTCTCATGTAAGTTATAAGGGGTTTGCTATTGATAATCATCTGGAACACCACCCATTACGCTCTGATTTGAAACAACGTGTCAAAGATGGGGTTTACCATATCCAACATGTCAACTCGACACATCATAGGTTAAAGAAATGGATTGACAATAAATTCTGGGGCGTATCAACCAAATATCTACAGCAGTACCTCAATTGGTTTAGGATCAAAGAAACCTTGAAAGATAGTAAGCAGTTCCTCAAAGACTTTGCACAAATGTCTGTACAGAATGTGCATGCCTATCAAAGGTTCGCTACTATATCGAGTAGGTATGAAATGATAATTTCAACGCAAACCTAAACTAGAGCCATTCTAAACACTAACAAATTGATAATCAAATATTTCAAAATCAACAGAAGTACTTGATATCACCAGATATATTGATTTACTGAGAGTTTGCGTTATGTTATGCGTTAACCTCTAAAGCCTTTGATCAATTTTAAAGTTATCTCTGTCGCTACTTTTGTCTGTTTAGGCAGCCTGTCTCTTGCTGACTTCCAAAAAAGCACACGGTCACATCTTGGGATTACATTAATGCCGCACTATCCTGACGGATTAATTACATTCGGGATTGTAAAAGAAAAAAATGGCTCATTAATTAATCATCAAGTCATTTCTAAAAAGAACTTCTTACTAATCGCTTCAGGGGAAATGAGATCTGAAGCAAATGCAACTCTCGATAATTTATTTGAGAAACATAAAATACCATTATGTACCATCAGCTATAATGCTCCTTTTAGAACCTACGATATAAACTGTCCTTTAACTGAACAACTATGGAAAGTACGATATCATAGACATCCAAATCATTTAAATGAAGAGGAAAAAGATGCCGATGTATTGGACCCAAGTTTGGACTCTCTAAACGGTTGGGCCTCCTTTAAGATTCACCCATCCGATGCTCAAATGAACATTCTGAGTAAATACGGAATTAGCACTGTATCGGACGTTATTTATGGAGATAGCTTGTGGTTATTCTTAAATGATGTTACCAATCCTACTTGGATTGACAATTACAAGTCTAACTAAGTCCAACGTCATTTGGGACATACACCCAGAAAAGTCATTAGAACATAGTAGAGGGATGAAAACGCAATACAGTCAAATACTCCAGTAAGGAGGAATAGTCTAAGCTATCCTGATGAGCTACAGTATAGTGAAACGACTGATTTTGCAGTGGCTTTATACTGTAATAAATTTTCTAATGACTTTTCAGGATTAAATCTATCTTAGCTCCGTGAGTCAAAAGGATGCTAAACATACCGCTAAGCAAGCGGCTTTAGATAAGATTCGGAGAAAATCAAACTCTGAAATTTCTTCTAGTTTCCTTTCAGAAGAGATTCTGAAAGGAAATAAATCAGCCTTGTCTCAAGCTATTACTCTTTTAGAGAGCACGAATCCATCTCATGCACCCCTGGCTGCAGAGATCATTCATAATTGTCTACCTCACTCAGGCAAATCATTCCGTTTAGGAATCACTGGCGTTCCAGGGGTTGGTAAATCTACGTTTATAGAAACTTTTGGAAATCTACTTCTAGCAAAGGGAAAAAAAGTAGCTGTATTGGCTATTGACCCGAGCAGTCAAAAAACCAAAGGAAGCATTCTAGGTGATAAAACGCGCATGCAAACACTTATTTCGAAGGAAGATGTTTTCATCCGCCCCAGTCCTACTTCTGAAAGTCTTGGTGGTGTAGCCAGAGCGACAAGAGAAGCCATGATACTGTGCGAAGCAGCTGGTTTTGATTTTATTATTATAGAAACCGTTGGCGTAGGACAGAGTGAAACTGAGGTTTCTTCGATGGTTGATTTTTTCTTATTACTTATGCTTAGTGGTGCGGGTGACGAACTTCAAGGAATCAAACGTGGTATCATGGAAATGGCGGATGCCGTGGCTATTACTAAGGCAGATGGAGAAAATGAGCAGCCATCTACAAAAGCAATGGCAGAATATAAAAGTGCGTTACACCTGCTTCCCCCCTCTGATCATCTCTTTCCTGTAGAAGTGACCACGTGCTCTGCTTTAAATGGAAAAGGACTGCCCAGAATTTATGAACTTATTGAAAAGTTCATTGAACACACAGAAAAAAATGGATTCCAAATGGCCAATAGGTCTACTCAAGACATACATTGGTTAAATAACCATTTGAACTTCAGGATTCTTGACAAATTCCATAGAAATATCGAATTTATGAATGCATTAAAAAGTTGCGAAACTGAAGTGAAAGAAGGAAAAATTTCTCCCTTTTCTGCAGTTGACTCATTACTAAAAAAGTTCTCTGTTTAAAATCAAGAAACCATACCTTGGCTTAATTGTTAGTAATGAATGACACTCTTTTCCTTCCATTTTAAAGATTTGGGAAGCTCCTTATTGCATATTTCCAGATGGATCACGCGTCTATTCCTTTGTCCTGTTGATCTATTAGATGCGTGCATAAGCAGAGGCTTCATCAACATAATCCCTCCTCTTTCTACAAAGCAAACCTCCTCCTCAGTTACAGATAAACACTCTGTCTTCCTTATCCCTAGCAAGTGGGATTTTGGAATTACACGCAAAGCACCGTTGGTATGATCTGTATCATCAAGATGAATTCTTAAAGTTATCGTTGAACATAAAAACTCCTCTGGGGGTTGAACCCCAATTTGTCCTTTTTTATTCGTCCAATTAATAAAGCCTTGTTCTTTCACTCTATTAGACACGTTTATGATTAAGTCTTGATGATAAGCCACAAACCAATTAGATTTCTTCGGTTTATCAAAATAAATGGCTTTCGTTAAGAAAAAACCTTCTCCAAAAGACTCAATTAAATTCAGCATTTTTTCATTCCAAATCAATTCATTTAGCTCCGGCACTTGTATTAACAATTCTCTAATCGCAAACAAATCTCTGGTTCTTGAAACTCCCACATCAGCCAAATCAGCAGATCGAATAACCTTACAGATTTCCGCAATCTCTTTTTCCGAATAAATCGTTGGAACAATAGAACAACCTTCATCCTGCAAAACATCTATGTGATTACCATCAAATTGCATCTGATTTCTTCATTTTCAAGTTTAGCCATAAATAAGTGTGCCTCATGATCGTACGTAAAAATATTAATGACGACAAAAGAATCTTCCATGAATAGAGCTTTAGCTTAGTGCTTTAATTCTTTTAAAGATAGTCATCTCCCCAAAACCTCATGAACCACCTCCTTCAAACTAGGCAGGACATCTATGGCAAACCACTCGTTTTTCGCTTGCCAAATATTATTTCTTGGTGATGGGTGTGGCAGCACAAAGTACTTCGGCAGATATTCATCATAATGTCTAACCGTTTCTGTCAATGTCCTTTTAGCCTCACCTTTCAAATAATAATCCTGCGCATACTTCCCTATTAACAAAACCAACTCCACATTATCCAAACGATCCATCAACGGCTGATGCCATAGCGGAGCACATTCTTTTCTAGGAGGTAAATCTCCTGACTTCCCTCTTCCTGGGTAACAAAAACCCATTGGAATAATGGCAATTTTGGAATCATCATAGAAAGTAGAATTATCTATATCCATCCATCGTCTTAAATTCTCACCACTTTTATCATTCCAAGGAATTCTAGTTTGATGCACCGCAAGCCCTGGAGCTTGGCCAATAATCACAATTTTCCCGGTTGGACTTGCAGAAAAAACAGGCCTTGGACCTAATGGCAAATGTGCCTTGCAGACCTCACAACCAGATATTTCATTGATTAGTTTCTTCATTATTTGGTTTTATCCACACGATAAATAAGTTGAACGAGGCCAGTCGAATAAGTCTTCTTGTCAGGAAATTCACCAAGAAACTCTCGCAGAAGCTGTTCGTAGCTTTTCCTGCAAAAAAAAATAGTATCGATACGGCCGAGGAATTCGGTCATACCATAATCTTGATCAGTCATACACCAATCGATCTCACCATTCGCCCCTTCTATATATATGTCGAGACTTGTACAGGATTAAGTAAAATTTTTCGTTGTATCATCTTTTCTAAAATCACAATTTACCACCATTTTTCCTTGAAAATCTCCTTTCCCATATCTGTCTAATGCTTCTGGAAGTCTAGAAAAGGAAAATACCTGCTGAATCACCGGCTCATACCACCCTGCTTCAAAATACTCTTTCAATTTCTCCAGTCCTTTATTGGGTTTGTGGACTAAAATTTTCATCTGTTTGTTCGAAAGTATTGAATATAAAGATCCTATAATCAACATCAGAAAAAGAGAAGATACTTTTCCTCCAACCATTACAAAAGCACCCCCTTTCTTTAAAGACTTTGCATATGAAAACGGGAACCGATGAGCAACTGCATCAATAATGAGGTCGTATTTTTTTCCGTTTTCCGTATATTTTTCACATTGATAATCAATCGTGTGATCTGCTCCTAATTTCCTTAGCATTTCTAGCTTGTCTCTTCTGTCAACACCTGTCACTTTTGCGCCAAAAGCTTTTGCAATTTGTACTGCAAAAGTTCCCATTCCTCCTGCTGCACCATTAATAAGCACTTCGTCTCCAGCTTTTAATGCCTTGAAATCAAATAAACTTTGTAATGCTAATACTCCTGCCTGTGGCAGAGCGGCGGCTTGTTGAAATGTCATACTAGCGAGCTTTAATGAAATTTCGTCTTCGCGAGCGGGCACATATTCGGCAAAACCTCCCATTCGTTGACAGAGATCTCCAAAAACCTCATCTCCTACCTTGAACTTGGTTACCTTATTTCCAACATCCACTACTACCCCAGAAATATCTGCTCCAATTACTTGATTCTTGGGTTTGAAAACACCAAATAAAAGCCTGTAAATTCTAGGTTTCCCTGTGAGTAAATCCCAGTCCCACGAATTAATAGAAACTGCCTTGTTTCTTATTAAAACTTCACTATCCTCTAACTGAGGAAGATCTAGTTCGACCAGCTTCAGTACATCGGGGCCTCCATATTTTGACCTAAAAAGTGCCTTCATATTCGCTTGACTTATTTAACCAGCTGTCCCGAGTGATTTGAAAACACCAGTCTTTGCATTTATATTCTTGACTATAGCTCTTCTGAACAAAGATCATTCATGCAATTTCCAAAAGATTTTTTTATCGAGAAATATAATTTCTTCTGCTAAAGTGTTCTGCTTCATATTCAAAAAAGTTCTGATAATAACGTGGCTCTGACTGTAAGCCATAAGCAGCCCAAAAAAATGCCCCTTCGTAATCAAGACTTACATATTTTGAAGCAAAATTATACAATCTGCAATTAGTCAAAATAGGATCGAGCTTTTTCTTATACATATTTGAAATCAAGAAGAAGTCATAGTTCTGATAAGTATGTACTATTTCATGAGGAATGACAGCCATAGCAGTTCTTCCCTTATCAAACTTTCTAATTGCAAAAACATTATAGCTTGCCTGTCCATCAAGTGTTCTTAGGCCATCTCTTTTAAAGTCATGGTAAAATTGTCCATACTCTAACGACTTGTAAAAATCTAACTTGTGCCCTCTGAATGAAAAGTATATTAATGCAGTAAGCGTTCCTAATGATGCCCTAACTTGAAACTTTGGATGATCACTAGCCTTCGGTTGATATACCATATTCAAACCATACAGATTAAGGTAATACTTCTCAAGTAATTTCTCATTCATCGAAGCATTCATCGACATAGAATGGCCAGCGAAAAAAAAAGCACGATTTAATAATGCAAAATGAGTATTTGATGAATTGTTTAAATAATATGTTTGATTCTTTGCCGAATACTTTACTAGCCCTCCCAAACACCCCTTTCCAAAATTCTTAAAAAAAACGGGAAGTACTTTTTCGTTTTTTCCTTTGTTGATTGCTCCACTAATTCCACAGGTAATTCCATTTGAAAGAATGTTATAAGCAAATATCTCATTTCGTTGGCTTTGAAACTGACTTGAAGACTTTAGTGATAGAAGGATAGTAGCTATTGTTAGAATGAAGATTTTAGTTAATCGCATAATCATTTACTGAAGTTAGTTTCAGCCTACAGCAAACATTGCTCCACTCTTACCAAGAAATTAAACATTGAAATACTCAGCATATAAATCACTGATTTACATCAACAATCGTAAAATGGCTAATCAAATCCTTCATTAAAAAATTCAGCAAGCGTCATATCAAATGCTTTGGCAATTTTGACGATACTTGAATATTGCAAATCAGTTCCCGTTTCGTATCTACCATATTGAGCCCTGTGAATTCCATTTTCAAATGCAAAATTCTCATAACTACTATAGCCTTTTTTGATTCGTAAATCTCTAATTCTTCTGGCCAGTTTTCTGATTTCTTTTGATTTATCCATCCAGTAAATAAATGCGTTGAGATACTTTTTAGTAACTACTAATTAGTAGTTTTTTCAAGTTAATTATTTACTTTGCTGATTTTAATAGAGATGGGAGATGAACAACCAATACATAGATAAAACAGGACTATTAGTTAAAGTACATATGAACCTTGGCACATGTTGCAATTTCAGATATGGAATAACACTGAGAATCAAAAATGATCTATTTATCATTTTCAAAGATGGGTCATGCATTAAGGTTGCTAACAAACCTAAAAATGAAATAGAATACGTTTGTGCGACTTATCTAGTATGTGAAAAAATTGACTTTTTAGAAGACATTTTCACTTTATTCGAAGCAGGAATTTTTGATAGTGCTTTAAAATGTACCTAGCACTTTGAGCTGCACAATCAAAACAAAATCAGAATAATCGTAAGATAAGGCAGCAATAAAAACTTACTTGTTTTTGCTGAGTTCAAAATTGTCCTCTATCCCCAATGACAACAGTTTAAACCAAACCTTATGAGTAATTTAAATACACACACAATAGATACTTTTCTATAACGAAGAAATGTGCAATGCCATTTCCGTATCCACTGCAAGAATACGAAACACAGTTGAAGCTTTACGAACGAACAGAGAAATCAACCAAAACTCCTATCAATTCTTCCTTTGAAACCTTTTTCTGATCACCACTATCAAGGTTCTTCAATGTCAGAGAGCCACTTGCCATTTCATCCGAACCAATTAACAATACAAAAGGAATATTCTTAGCATCTGCATAACCCATTTGCTTTTTCATCTTTGCTGCTTCAGGATACACTTCCGTTTTTATTCCTTTCTCTCGAAGTTCAGAAGCCAACTTTACACAGTAATTTTCTTCTTCTTTTCCAAAGTTGACGAGTAGTAGTTGTGTCGTTACAGCCGTATCAGAAGGAAATAAGTCTCTATCGTTCAGAACATCCATGATTCTCTCTGCTCCGAACGAAATCCCAACGCCACTCACTCCATTCCAACCAAAAATTCCTGTCAGATCATCGTAGCGTCCTCCTCCACATATACTTCCCATTCCGCTATCTTTTACCAGTACTTCGAAAATGGCACCCGTGTAGTAATTCAAGCCCCTGGCTAATGTCAAATCGAGAGCAAGCTCGGCCGATTTTAATCCAGTAAGCTCCACCTTTTCTATAATTTCTCTTATCTCCTCCACTCCTTTCTGTGCTTCATCAGAACTTAGATTTTGACTAATCCAGTCCAACTTCTCTTCAATGCTTCCTGTAACTGAAAGAAACTGTTTTACTTTGGAAATCTCATCACTAGAGAATCCTCTCTCTGTTAGTTCTCTTTCTACTCCTTCTATTCCTACCTTGTCTAGCTTATCAATAGAAATAGTAAGGTTGGTCAATTCAGATTCTTTTCCGATCCACTGTGCTAAACCTGAAAGAATCTTTCGGTTGTTTAGCTTAATTACAACACCCTCCAACTTTAAACTCCCCAGTACCTCATCGAAAATGCGTACCAAATCAGCTTCATTCAATAAACTGTCTGACCCGACCACGTCCGCATCACACTGATAAAATTCCTGATACCTGCCTTTTCCTGGACGGTCTCCTCTCCAGACAGGTTGAATTTGATATCTCTTGAATGGCATGGAAATTTCACTTCTGTTCATCACCACATATCTGGCAAAAGGAACTGTCAGGTCATAACGAAGTGCTTTTTTACTGATAGAGAAACTGGCTTTTTTACTTTCCAAATTGGCTAACGCTTCCTTATCTGCTTTTGCTAAAAAATCACCGTTATTCAGAATTTTAAAGATCAACTGGTCTCCTTCCTCTCCATATTTCCCAGTTAGCGTTTGAAGAGACTCCATCGCAGGAGTTTCTAATGGCATAAATCCATATTTTTCAAAGACAGTCTTGATTGTAGAGAAAATATAGTTTCTCTTAGCCATATCTGCTGGTCCGAAATCTCGTGTTCCTTTGGGTAATGCTGGTTTGCTCATTAGATGATTTTATTGCTGTGCAAAAGTAACAATAGTCCTCTCGTGAAATCATGTTCTAGATGATGAAAAATAATAGTTTAGTCTAAAGTGGAAAGTCAAAGAGTCGGAAGTCGGTCTATGGAAGATACCAGTCCGACCTGTTACGTGTTTAATATATTCATCAAAACCTTACATATATTTATCTATGTGGTAGATTTTGATTATAAGGAGTCAAATTCGTCTT
This sequence comes from Flavobacteriales bacterium, assembly GCA_965224545.1. Taxonomy (GTDB): domain Bacteria; phylum Bacteroidota; class Bacteroidia; order Flavobacteriales_D; family Sanyastnellaceae; genus ASP10-05a. The sequence goes on from CBDCZM010000003.1 coordinate 550,276, forward strand.
TCGACTCAACTTACCTTTTAATCCTAAAATCTGAACGATTTCTAGGGTTTCTTTTTTTTCTATTTCCCCGGCCCAAAAAGAGATAAATAAAAACCAGTATCACTGTTATAAATAGAAGCGTTTTCACATCTCAAAAATATAGGATTCAAACTTACCCCATGATAAAGAAGAAGGAATGATTGCAATGGCATTGTATACACCTAATTGTTTAAAGGCTTCTTCCTATATTGCCAACCCATTAGAAAAGCAAACACATGGATTCCAATCTCAAGATGCCAACATTGGGCGCTTCTTTTATTCCGATCATCGTATTAATGGTTCTTTTGTCATTGAATGTGGTGTTCTTTGGTGCTGATTCTAGTTATGGTCCTAATCAAATTGCTCTTTTAGCGGCAGCTGGAATGGCTGGACTCGTGGGATGGAAATTTGGGAGAAGCTATCAGCAATTCTACGATGGAATTATTGATGGGATTCAAAGTGCAATGGGAGCCGTAATCATTCTGCTACTCATTGGAGCTTTAGCTGGTACCTGGTTAATTAGTGGAATCGTTCCAGCCATGATTTATTATGGATTGGAAATATTAAACCCGAGTATTTTTCTGGCTGCTTCTTGTGTGATTTGTGCCATCGTTTCACTGGCCACTGGGAGTTCATGGAGTACCATAGCCACCGTGGGGATAGCACTTATTGCTATTGGTCAGATTTTAGGAGTTTCTATCGGATGGTCTGCTGGAGCCATTATTTCAGGAGCATATTTCGGGGATAAGATGTCACCTCTTTCAGACACGACCAACCTCGCTCCGGCCATCGCTGGAACCGATCTTTTCACACATATCAAACACATGTTATGGACTACTGTTCCTAGTATTTCTATTGCATTGATTGTTTTCCTGATTGTGGGATTTATTGAAGGTGGAGAAGGTGACGCTGATAAGGTATTGGCGTTGCAAGGTATTATTTCAGAAAAATTCAATATCAGTGGTTGGCTCTTTATCGTGCCTATCGCTGTTATAGCTCTTATTATCAAGAAGGTTCCTACTATTCCTGCCCTTTTTATTGGAAGTGTCCTTGGTGGAGTATTCGCTGTGATTTTTCAACCAGACGTTGTCAAATCTATTGGTAGTGCACCTGAAAATTATCATCTAAAATCAGAGGACGATCAAGCTGAGATTCTCTTACATGATACTTTTCAATTTCCTACAAATAGTTCTTTTGATCAGATTCAACTTAAAACAAAAAAAGGTGAGATTCCTATAGAAATATTAAAAGGTTCTGAAACCATTACACTGAACGGTGAAATTCTAAAAAGAGGTGAAAATTCTGATTATGAGATTGATTATTTAACAAGCGTAATAGACTTTTCTTCCAATCTAAATATTACTTCTAAGAGCCAGATTCTAACAGAATTTGAGTACGCAACAGTAGATTATTCTTCAGCTGGTTATGCAGCCATTATGTACGCAATGTCTCTTGAGACGACTGACTTCTTCTCTGCAGAAAACAGTCAAATTAATGACCTGTTCAATGTTGAAGAAAAAAAACGTTCCAACCTGTTAAAAGCAGGCGGAATGACTGGAATGCTCAATACTGTTTGGCTGATTATATGTGCTCTTACGTTTGGTGGAGCTATGCAAGCGGGAGGTTTTCTAAAACGGATTACTGCTGCTATACTTTCGGCTGTGAATTCTACAGGGTCGCTTATAGCTAGTACTGCAGGGGCATGTTTCTTTTTTAACGTTACAGCCTCGGATCAATACATAGCCATTGTGGTTCCAGGGAAAATGTTCAAAGATGCTTATAAAGAACGTGGATTGGCTCCTGAAAACTTGAGTCGAGCTCTGGAGGATTCGGGAACGGTTACTTCGGTATTAATTCCGTGGAATACGTGCGGGGTAGCACAATCAGGGGTTCTCGGAGTGGCCACAGGAACCTATTGGATCTACTGTATATTTAATCTTGTGAGTCCCATTATGACCATTGTCTATGGGATATTCAATATCAAGATCAAAAAGTTAGCCGAAAAGTCTTAGACGTACTTTATGTCTACTAGCCTGTGAAATGGGATAATGACTCCATTTTTAAGGATAATATCTCTATGCTTAGAATTCCAAACCGTAGTTTCTACTTGCTTTAATCCTGAAGCATCATAAAAGATAATCTTGATTTTTCTCCTATAAGCGTTGCCTATTTTTAGAGCCTTTAGAATAGCTTTTTCTAGATAATTAAGCCTTTCAGCTGTATGTTCAATAGGTTGATTGGGAAATACTAATGAATGTATTTCTTCCTTTTGGATGAGTAATGGTGTAATCTCAAACATGGTTAAGCGTGTTGTTTAGGTATTTCTTTTTACGATTGATACAGACAAAGAGTTACAATGTTCTATTGAACTTATTTAAAGTCGAACTAAAAAACGACGCATAATCTCTTGATCACACTGAGCTTTAGCCAATTCTATCTACGTAGAAGAAAAGCGATGTAGATAAAATGAAGCTTCGCCAGTAAAACCAATAGATCACGCTCGAAAATTTCATTTCAATCTTCAACAAGTTCATTCAATACTCTATGAATAATTCAACAACTTCAGACGAATTGTATCAAGTATCTCGTTAATCATTTATTTTCGTTGAAGAAGACAAGAAGTACATGAAAATCGGATTTGATGCGAAAAGAGCTTTTCATAATTTCTCTGGGCTGGGCAACTATAGCAGAGATTTAATCAGGCATTTAAGTCTTCATTACCCTCAAAACAAATTGTACCTTTTCAGTCCAAAGGATTCTTCTGACCCTAGGGTTTCTAGCCTTAAAGAGCTATCAAATATCCATACTGTCACGCCAGAATCGTTTCTAAACAAAAGCCTTCCTTCGCTATGGCGGTCAGTAAATCTGGAAAATGCCATGAAGAAACAAGGCATTCAACTGTTTCATGGGCTTAGTAATGAAATTCCAAAAAGAAATGGCTTCCAAATTCCCTTTCTAGTGACTATTCATGATGTTATTTTCAAGCGGTTTCCTGAATATTATAAGCCTGTAGACAGAAGAATTTATGACAAAAAATGGAGTTATGCATGCGAAAACAGTGACCTAATTATCGCCATAAGCGAGCAAACAAAAAGAGACATTGTAGAATTCTATGGAGTAGATTCAAAAAAAATCAACGTGCTTTATCAGTCCTGCCATGAAAACTTCAGAAAGACATATCAAGCTGAAGAATTAAAAAAAACAAAGCTAAAGTTCAATCTACCAGACGAGTTTGTTCTAAATGTAGGAACAATAGAACCCAGAAAGAATCTGGAAAACATTGTCAAAGGAATGACGGAAGCTTCCAATAAAGTTCCACTTGTGGTTATTGGACGAAAAACAGATTATTTTCAAGAGATCAAACAATTGATTCATGAATCTAAGGACAGAATTGCAGAAGTAATCTTCTTGGAAAATGTGTCCATAAACGATCTTCCTATCATCTATCGATTAGCAAGCGCATTCATTTACCCTTCTTTATTTGAAGGGTTTGGAATTCCAATTATTGAAGCTTTATACTCTGGCACTCCTGTGATTACAAGTAAAGATGGATGCTTTTCAGAAGCAGGAGGACCTCTCAGCAGGTATATAGATCCCAAAAAACCTTCCGAAATAGCACACGCATTAGACCAAGTAATAGCAAATAATAATTTGCGAAAGGAAATGATTGAAGCTGGACATGACTACGTTCAAAAATTCAATCCTGAACGACTCAGTTCTCAACTTGTGGAAATTTATAGCGCTTTGGTTTGATTAGAATTTGTCTGATTTTTCAAGCCTTAATGTCGTTTTAGACTGTGGACAAAGTTTAAGCTTGAAGTTTAAACTATTGACTCTTTTACACATTGAGCACATTAATCAAACCTACTATTTATCAACCAACTAACCATCAACTCACCATATTGGCACACCCCTTGCAAAGACACTCATGAACTATAAAAACAAACGTCATGAACAAGTCTATACACATTTTGAAATTATTACTCATGATGACTCTCATGAGTGCTATGCTAACGAGTTGTATCACTATTCTAGATCAAGGACCAAATGGAAGAGATGGAAAAGTGTACTTTGGAATCGACTATGACTACAACCCACCATACAGCTATTGGGACAATAATGACAATGTTCCTCTCAATCCATATTTTGGGGAAATGTACAGAACAGAGAGTGGAACTTATGACTTCGAATACTTCATAAATCCATATGAATATTGGTATGGGACATATACTCTTCATAGAAACAGAGGTGAATTAGGAGGTTCTAATGGTACACGAGGAGCTGACGGAGCCGACACGTTTTTGAGGTTGATTTGTAATGAAGATGGTTTTTATTATGATGGTTGGGAAGATTGTGCTTGCTATAAAAGTGCTGAGTTAGATGGTTCTGTGATTATCACTGCCGATGACGAAACACTTGGGAAATTCCAAATTAAAATGAAAAAAGCGAAGGTCACCGAAAGACCACCGATGGCTGCTCCTAAATTAACTCAAAAAAGTCATTAGAAAATCTATATCAGAATAATGAAGTTTAAGTTTTAAGTTTAAGCCATCTACCAGCACTTTTATACTTCAGGCTTAACTTTTACAAATAGCTACACGAATATTTAGGGAAACTATGTTCTAGTAGACTCAATTGGAATCGATTTAAGCTTTTACATTTAGAGTAGTGGAGTGATATAACCTTCGGAGACCAGACAAAAGGATGATTTCCATGGTTCTAATTACTTTTCTGAGTTTAAACGAGCAATTAATTGATCATCGAGGCAAACTGATGAAGATCAATAAGGAAGTCTCATTCGCTACACGTGGATGAGACTTTCCTTTTACAGATAGGTAATAGAACTAAATTTAGACTGATCCAATATTTCGTTAGCGACAGCCATCACATCCTCTGAAGTAACAGCATTGATCCGTTCGAATACTTCCGCCAGTGTATCTACACGATCATAAAAAAGATAGCTAGTCCCCAATCCCATCATAGTACCTACTCCGCTTTCCTGAGCCAATGCTATTTGCCCAAGAACTTGCTGTTTAGCTACCTGCAATTGGTTCACACCTAACTTGACTTCTCTGAGTTTTCTGAGTTGCCGCGCGACAAGCTTTTTACTTTTCTCAAACATTTTTTCATCTGTTCCAAGATAAATCTGAAAAACTCCTGTATCACTGTAAGGTTGGTAACTGCTTTCAATGTTGTAAGCAATCCCATGCTTCTCCCTTACCTCTAGATTCAGCATACTATTCATCGCAGGCCCTCCTAAATAATTATTCATCAGATGAAGAGCCGTTCTTTTTTTATCTGCGCTGGAATAAGCAAGTCCACCCATGATGTAATGCACCTGATGCGTATCCATTTCAATAATTGAGTCAGATGGCTTGTAATTCTTGAATTGCTTTCTTTCCAGCGATTTAGCGTTGCAACGCTTCACTGAATCAAAGTATTTTTCCGCTAGTTTTTTCACTCTAGCGATGGTATAATTTCCAACTACGCTAAGGACAATATTTTCAGCACAATAATGCGTTTCTATAAAATCCAAAATATGTGATCGTGTCAGACCAGATACAGATTCTTCAGAACCCAATACGGGATTTCCCAATGAGTGATTTCTAAAAATCAGCTCTTCAAAATCATCAAAAATTTGCTCACCGGGACTGTCCTTGTACGAACTGATCTCATCAATAATGACATCTTTTTCTTTTTCAATTTCTTTCTCTGGAAATGTAGAGTTGATCGCAATGTCTGAAATGAGTTCCAAGCACCGGTCAAGATATTCATTTAAAAAACTGCCATAAATCCATGTGTCTTCCTTTCCCGTATAGGCATTGATTTCTCCACCTACATTATCCAATCTGCTTAGGATGTGGTATGTTTTTCTCTTTTTGGTCCCTTTAAAAATGCAATGCTCTATATAATGGGCAAGTCCTTCCTGCCCCTGCGATTCATCTCTAGAGCCTGCATTCACGACGATTCCACAATGGCTTACAGGACGATCTGTACGCTTAAATATTACTCGTAGGCCATTTGATAAAGAAAATGTATGGAATTCCATCTCGGTGAGTTAGGCGGGCAAAGATAGTGGATGGAAGCGTATAAAACCTGTCATTGCCTCCATCTAATACAAATGTATTAGACGCCTCTGCAATCTCATGCAATTAGCGTATTGTGATACCCCTATAGTATGTTGAAATTTGAAATAAATTATTAACGCCATGAGTATCCCTCCACATACAAGTACCAGTCTTCAAAGAATACTAATCATTGATGGGAATGCTGAATCAAGAAATATGCTTTCAGCTCTGTTGTCCGGCTATTTTAGAAAAACAGAACTCATTTTTATGGCAAGTACCACTAATGAAGCTTTGGAAGTATTAAATACGAATCTTCCTTCTCTTGTATTTATGGATGTCGAAAGTACTGGCGTACAAGGAAAAACTATCTTAGAACATATTAACCGTGAGTATACTGATGTGGTGTTTACACTAGAAGAAAACAACCCCGCAGTTCAGGCTTTTGAATTTTCTGATACAAAATACATAACCAAGCCTCTTAGAATCGAGCACTTGGTGAATGTTATGGAAACACTGTCTTCTAATCAACGACTGAAAAACGAGCAAACACCACATCAGCCTCACACTTCCGAACGAATTACTTTAAAATCTCATGAAGGGATTACCTGTGTTGACATTAGCAACATTAGAAGGTTAGAATCTGACTCTAACTACACCCATTTTTTTCTAAAAACTGGTGAGAGAATTACCATTTCAAAAACATTAAAAGAGTACGAAGACCTTCTTCCTACTTCTCACTTCTTTAGAACACACCAAAGTCATATGGTTAATTTAAACTTGGTAAAAAAGTTTCTAAAAGAAGATGGTGGTTATGCTCTTATGGATGATGGAACGCAGGTATTGGTTTCCAGACGCAAGAAGAATGGTTTTTTATGCGCTTTGACAGCATAATAACTGTTCAGGGAAAAGACCCTAAAAGTAGAATAGTCACACTTGCATATTCGATATTCTATTTGCGATAAATCAACCCTATTGTTGCCAGTAAGAATCCTAATGCTCCTAAAATAAATACAGGGATATGATTTTCAATGATGCTCACTCCTACAGTATAATCTACATATATGGACAAACTAATTGTAATTAACGATGACCCTAATATTATAGCTCCTCCAATAAAAATCGACCCTTTTCTACTTTTATTCCTTCTACTATCTTCCATAATCATTATGGCTTCCTTCACGTGTGGCAGAATTATCATTGAGTCTCCATCTTGCTTGGCAAGGTTCTTTGCTATTTCTATAGTCTTTTCAAGAACTAAACCACCCTGCACTGAAAGTGCAGGGGTTTAATCTCTCCAGGACTGAAAGTCCTTCTCTTAATCACTCAAGTATGAAATTATTCTCATCTGAATCATCTTTCCTTCGATGATGCTCTAGATAATCATCTACCATTTTATCTGTAATATTTCCTGAACTCCAAACTCCATAGCCGCTTGCCCAAAAATGACGACCCCAATAACGCTCTTTTAATTTTGGATATTCAAGTTGTAATTTTCTCGAACTACGACCTTTCAAAAGTTTAACTATTGAACTTACATTCTCTTTTGGAGCATATTCAATATGCATGTGCACATGATCTGAACTTATAACTCCTTTTAGAATTTCAATATCCTCTGCTTCACAAACCTGTGTATGCAATTCTCTACATCGTATTTGAATATCACCTCTCAATACTTTATATCGATATTTAATTGCCCAGACTATATGACACGTTAATCGACTTACTGTATGTGACCCTTTTCGTGATTTTCTGCTCACAGGGCACAATGTATAGATTTTTTCGTAGTACTAAAGTGCTGCAATAAATTGCAGGGTTTTAAACCCTAAATTGAGACCAATAAATTGGTTTTTACGCTTAATGTCGACAGAGCTTCTGGAGACATTTCATAATCTTCCAAAAGTTTTTTGATATCGTTGGGGTCATTCATTTCTAACTATTAAAATTTAAAAACTATCTAAATCAACAAGATTATTCTTGATTCCAAACTTGACAAGACCAATTCTTGAAGAAATACCAAATCGCTGAAAAAGACTATTTCTAATATTATCTATTGTTCTCGGAGACACCTCTAATTTCCCAGCTATCTCTGCATTGGTTAGTTCGCTGCAACTTAACTTGATGAGCTGTATCTCTCTATCTGAAAGTCCATCCAATGGGCCCCTAATATGATTCAGCATACTTAAAAAAGTATTATCGTTAACATAATAACCCAGGGCAAAAGCATTTAAACCATTAGACATTATTACGACTCATTTAGTATAGGTCAAATTATTCTTTTTTGACAATGCAAAAAGTTAGTTTATATGTCTAAAACCAATGCTTTGACTTTTTGAGTCCAACGAAAAGAAAGCTATAGTAATTCAGTTATAATAATGTCTATTAACTTTATTTTGTTCTTATTTTTTTAATTTTCAATCAGTAGTATTTTTGAAAAGCGTTTTTTTCATTCGAAAAAGATGGATAGAAAAACCACGTTTTCTAATACAAATTCACTTTCCTGTTTTTTCTCTGCTCTAAAAGACCCAAGGCGAATAGATGCGGGAAATTACCACCATTCTTTGAGCGACATATTGCTATTGGTTATAACAGGGATAATGTGTGGCTGTGATAAATGGGAGACCATACACATTTTTGGTAAAAGTCAATATTACTGGCTTAAGCAGTATGGAAACTTTGATGCTGGTATTCCATCGATAGATACTATGCGAAGAGTCTTTTCAGCTCTTGATTCTGAGAATTTCAATGATTGTTTTATCTCTTGGATTAATCATTTGTGTGTGAAAACAAAAGGAGAAGTTATAGCTCTTGATGGTAAAACAGTGAGGGGCGGTAAGTTTGACGGAATAACAACCCCTCATATTGTTTCTGCCTTTGCATCAGAGAATCAACTGTGTCTGGGTCAATTGAAAGTGAATGAAAAAAGCAATGAAATTACTGCAATACCTGCATTATTAGAATTGTTAGAATTGTTAGAATTGTTAGATATAAAGGGTAATACAATTACCATTGATGCAATGGGGTGTCAAACAAAGATTGTAAGTCAAATTGTGAAAAGTGAAGCCAATTATATTATTGCAGTTAAAGGAAATCAACCTGCTTTGGCTAGTAATATTCAAGATACAGTTGTATTGACAAATCCTGATAGTGTTGATGTTGAAGATGATTTCGGACACGGAAGAATAGAAAAAAGAACTTGTGAAGTTTTTACTAGCTTGAAACACATAGAAAACCCTAATAAATGGGAAAATTTAATTTCGGTAGTGAAGATAACATCAGAAGTTACTCAAAAAGCAACCGGAATAATGACAACAGATGAACGGGGGTGTACGACAAATTTCACAATTGCCAGTTTGTAATTAAACTATTGGTTTTAAGAGTTTGTTTAAATAACGATTAAGATTATGTTTTTTAATAAACGACAGACATCTATACTATGACAACAGAGACTCCAGTTCAAATTTTCAATAGACTCTACGAAGAATGGAAAAACAATTCCAATCGAATCAATAACGGACATGATTATGAACAAACATATGCAGCAATGATGGAAAAGGTTGGACAAGAAGTTTTACAGAGTAGTGTAGGGGAATTTTCAGAAAACAAAAACTTAAAAAAAAAGTCCAGACCAGTTTTGGAAAAATAGAGATGAGAAAAGACCATCTACTAGGCCAGAGTTCCTCCTCATTTAGCATTAGTAGCTATGCCCAAGAGCTAATGTGTTATGTTGGTCAGCATATGGTTTTTACAGAAGCAGAAGAGCTGTTCTTGAAATTGAAAGGAGTCAGTATAAATGCCAAACAAATAGAGCGTGTTAGTCACTATTATGGAGAGCTTATAGAAGAGCAAGATGCTAAAAGGATAGAAGAAGGAGGTATCCAGAATTATGCCCAAGAGGAACGAGGACAGTTACATTATGCTATGTTAGATGGGTCGATGTTTCTGACACGTGAGCAAAAATGGAAAGAAGTCAAGGTTGGGCGAATTTTCAAAGCCAACGATCAGGTTGAAATATCAAATAAAAGAAACATGATTACAGACTCTCAATATGTAGCCCATCTAGGTACTCATGAAGAGTTTTTGCCAAAATTCGAATATTACCTTGACCAACTTAAGTCATTAGTTATTGTAGCGGATGGAGCAAAATGGATTTGGAAATGGGCTGATGCCATCTATCCAGACGCCACCCAAATACTTGACTTTTATCATGCAAAAGAGCATTTGTGCGAATTTGCCAAAAAGTACTTTGGAAGTAAGAACAAGCGAAGTCAATGGATAGAAGAACAAAGCCAGATTATGTTAGAGGATGATATAGAGATCGTTATCCTAAATTTGAAAGAACTGTCTCCAAGCAGAGCTAAAAAAACGGAAGAAAAAAGGCAACAGCTCATTAAGTACTATAATCGAAATTGTAAAAGAATGCGCTACAATGTCTTTCTAAAAAGAGGCTTGTTGATTGGTTCAGGAGCAATCGAATCTGCTCATAGAAACGTACTGCAAAAACGGATGAAACTAAGTGGTCAACGATGGACTACACCTGGCTTCCAGCAAATCGCTAACCTTCGAGTTGCTTACAAAAGCAATACATGGCACAAAATCAAGGATTTAACAAGAAAAGCCGCTTGAAGGAAATTTGTCGTACACCCGATGAACGGTTTTTCATTAGTGATTTGTCATCTGCAAGAGCAATTAACAATGGGGTTCGAAAACATTGGTCAGTTGAAAATAATTTACATTGGAGCCTCGATGTGACATTTCAAGAAGACTTTTCTAAAAAAAGAATAGGGTATCAAGTGGAAAACTTTAATATCCTATTAAAAATTGTATTAACAGTTTTAAAAAAAGAAAGCTCAGCTAAAATTAGCTTGAAAAACAAGAGAATGAAAGCGGCTTTTGACACAGACTATAGAAATTTATTAATGAGTACAGCTGTTTTTTAAATGCTTTTGCCCTGCATAATAACCTTTGGAAAAAACTGAAGTAACAGCTTTTGTTAATTCTTTCGCCTCTGAAGATTTATCAAAAAAACCTGATGCACCCAGTTTTAAAGCTCTCACTCTAAAATCAGGTCTATCTTGCATTGAAAACATAATAACTTTTGTCTCCTGATATTTCTTTTCTATTTCTTTCAAAACTTCAAATCCATCAATACCTCCTAAGTTGATATCAAGAATCACCAAATCCATATGATTCATTCTTAGGAAATTCAAAGCACTTTCTCCTGAATAATTATAATTAGCAGTAATTCCCAGTGAAGTTGACAAATGTTAAGACACCTTCCACCACAATTTTGTGATCATCTACTACAAGTACTTTTTTTTTGCTCAAATCCATTATTGACTATCATATCAGTCTAAGGGTGTAATTTACTTAAAATTGCGCATATACGCAAAATGAATGCGAAATTCACAAAAAACAATAAATATATAATCGCAGTTTGTGATTTACGTTCTGCAACTGATAATAAAAAACGCCCCTTAGCAAAATGCTAAGGGGCGTTTTCATCAAAGAAACAGTACCTACACTTATTTCTTCACCACTCTACTCGTCAATACCTCTGATTGATTCTGTAATAAGATAGTATACATACCTGATTCAAGTTCCTCTAAAGAAACTTCAACCGTACCATCTGTTAAATCAACTTTTGAAGTCTTAATAAGTTCTCCTGCCACGTTCATCACCTGTAACGACACTTCATCTTCAGTGTCCCAACCTTGAACGTCTATGTTTACCTTACCCTCAGTTGGGTTAGGATAAACGATTAGGTTTGAACCAATAGCACCTGATGCCGAATCATCTATGATAATGTGACAATTAATGGTAACCACATGCTGATAAGAAAGCTGGCATATATGTGATCCCATATCAATTGTTATGGTAAGAGTCACTACATAATTTCCAGAACCTGGGAATATATGTGTCACAATTGAAGGTCCAGATACTGGTAAGCTTCCGTCTCCAAAATCCCAAGTTCTATTGATAATTGGAAATGGAGATGTACTATAATCATAGAAACGAGCCTTACATTTTTTCGTTTTGTACTTGAAGTAAGGTGTTCCTTCACATAAACTTACCGGACAATGAACATGTACGTTAGCCTCATAGGTATCAGTACAAATCGTTGTACCATTCCATCCTGTAACTGTTAATGTTACCAGATAAGATCCCGATGCACCATACGTATGTAATGGATTCTGAAGTATAGAAGTGTTTCCATCTCCAAAGGTCCAGTTCCAGTCAATGATGGTTGTTCCTGGAGAGAACATTGATAGATCGATGAACTGGATATGACATTGTCCTATATGGTCAAAATCAAATCTCGCCTGTACTCCACATTCTAAATCACATGCTGTAGTTACAACCCATACAAACTCATCTCTACATTCCGTTCCATCCTCGAACACAGCATCTACTACTAAAGTCACAGTATATGTTCCTGCAGTAGCATAGGTATGCACTGGATTCTGAAGAGTCGAAGTATTGGTATCACCGAAGTTCCAATTCCAACCAGTAATTGTTGTTCCTGGACCTGCAATACTGAAATCAGTGAATGTCACTGTATTTCCACTCACAGTCTCCTGCCAGAATGCTGTAATGTCACATTCATAATCACAAGGATCGCAGTTCACGGTGATAGTCTCACAATGAGTTCTTTTGTTATTTGAATTATTACAGCAGAACGCAGAGAAACACACTTCATAAGTACCATTTCCTGGTAAGTCAATCAGTGATGTGTTCTCATCTCCAACCACCGTTCCATCAACAGTTACTTCATAGCACAGATCACCACAATAATCATCTGTCCAGTATGTACTAATCCTCACATCACAACTATCCGTTATTGAATAATCAAATCCAACAGAAGATGGAAGTTTACATGAACAATTGATTTCAAATGGTTGACAAACCACAACTGAGTTCTGAGGATTATCACAACAGAACACTCTAGCACAGATCTCATGGTTGATTGGATCAAAACAGTCAAACTGATGTGTATGGTTGATTCCGTCGTTCCCGTCTACGTATGGTCCTCCATCTAGACTCCATAGAACACAATATTCCGAACCTAAAGGTCCTGATACAGTACTTATATCAAAGAAGTGTAAACAGTTTTGATCTTTACTAATGGAAATAATCACATCTTCTGGAGCTTTGCAACACTCGTCTTCAATAGTAACAGGCTTACATATTCTCTCACATAAAGTAGGATCAATTACGTTTCCACTTGCATCAATATTTGAACAACAACAAGAAATCATACATACTGTATATACTCCTGGCGCAGCATACTGATGACAAGGATTCGCTCCTGAAGTTCCATCTCCGTAATCGTAAGTGATACAATCCGTTGGACATGGCCCTTCGTAGATTGGAGTAAAGCAAGCTCTACACTGATCTACATTGATACCGAATGTAAATGGATGCGTACATCCACAGTCTACAACCAACTCTGAACAAACAATCTTTGGTTCTCCTTCTTCCTCACAACATCCATACTTCACACATATCTCGTGTATTCCATTTTGAGTACAATCGAAATCTACTATAATCGATGTGCTGTTAGAATTGATTATTGACTGACCATCTAAAGACCAACCATAACACAATCCATCTGTTATTGATCCTGTAGGGAAGTTAATTGATACTTCATATGCACAATTAGCCAACTCAGTCACAGAAATTACGCCTTCTGGTAAGTTGTTTGGATCACAACAACATCTAATTGGAACGCTAATGCTAGCAACATATCCGAATCCCATATTGCCTTCACAACAGAACATTTTCACAGATAAGTCAAAAACAAGACACTCTCCAGAGAAATCAATTGTAATTGAACCATCTGGATTTTGTGTTGTAGGATTTGACCAATCCCAACAATAATCACCTCCGGCAACAACTGGTATTCCGTTGTTAGTTGGTGTAAATGTATATACACATCCGTCATTGGATACCTCTATACCAGGATTGATTTCATCGTCACAAGGACATGTACAATCTGGAGTAAATGTGATACACTCACCATCTAGTCCTTCTCCCGTTTCACAACAGATTACCCGAACACAAATTTGATGTTGAGAATCATCATTGCAATGGAAAGAATTTGTAATTGTTGCTGTTGTTCCTGCTGGAGCTCCATCTAAAGTCCATAAGTAACAATAGTCAGAAGCGTTACCACCTGTTAAGAAAGATGCTGTGAAAGTATACGTACAATCTAATGAAGATACAGAAGAAAGAATCGTTAATCCTTCTATAGGTTCACAATCACAAGTACAATCTGGAGTAAATCCGGTGCATGTTCCACCCAATGACTCATTAGTCTCACAACAAATTACTTTCACACAAATCTCATATTGACTCATGTCATTGCAATCAAACGTTGCTGTATACGTAGCTGATGTACTTACTTCTAGACCATTTAAAGTCCATGAATAACAATAATCAGCCGCTGCTCCTAAGAAACTTGCTGAGAAAGTATATGCACATTCTCCAGCTACTTGTGTAGCATTAATTGTTACAGGTCCGATTGGGTCACATGGACAAGTACAATCTGTCCTGAAATCAATACAGGTTCCATTTAAAGACTCTCCTGTTTCACAACAAATAACCTTCACACAAACTTCATATTGTGTCATGTCGTCGCACTCGAAATCATACATCACTGATGGTGTGTTTCCGATGTCTACTCCATTTAAAGTCCAAGCATAGCAGAAATCATCTGGGTTCAATATTCCTAAATCTACTTTGAAAGTATAAATACAATCATCCGCTGATTCTAAACCAAATACGATATCTACTGTCGGTACTTCATCACAATCACAAATACAATCTGGAGTGAATCCAATGCATGTTCCACCTAAACCTTCTCCGGTTTCACAACAAATTACTCGTACACAAATCTCATATTGACTCATGTCAGCGCAATCAAACGTTGCTGTATATGTAGCTGATGTACTTACCTCTAGACCATTTAAAGTCCATGAATAACAATAATCAGTCGCTGTTCCTAAGAAACTTGCTGAGAAAGTATATGCACATTCTCCAGCTACTTGTGTAGCATTGATTGTTACAGGTCCGATTGGATCACATGGACAAGTACAATCTGTCCTGAAATCAATACAGGTTCCATTTAAAGACTCTCCTGTTTCACAACAAATAACCTTCACGCAAACTTCATATTGTGTCATGTCGTCACACTCGAAATCATACATCACTGATGGTGTGTTTCCGATGTCTGTTCCATTTAAAGTCCAGGCATAACAGAAATCATCTGGATTCAATGTTCCTAAATCTACTTTGAAAGTATAAATACAATCATCCGCTGATTCTAAACCAAATACGATATCTACTGTCGGTACTTCATCACAATCACAAATACAATCTGGAGTGAATCCAATGCATGTTCCACCTAAACCTTCTCCGGTTTCACAACAAATTACTCGTACACAAATCTCATATTGACTCATGTCAGCGCAATCAAACGTTGCTGTATATGTAGCTGCTGTACTTACTTCTAAGCCATTTAAGGTCCATGAATAGCAGTAATTAGTCGCTGTTCCTAAGAAACTTGCTGAGAAAGTATATGCACATTCTCCAGCTACCTGTGTAGCATTGATTGTTACAGGTCCGATTGGCTCACATGGACAAGTACAATCTGTCCTGAAATCAATACAGGCTCCATTTAAAGACTCTCCTGTTTCACAACAAATAACCTTCACACAAACTTCATATTGTGTCATGTCGTCACACTCGAAATCATACATCACTGATGATGTGTTTCCGATGTCTACTCCATTTAAAGTCCAGGCATAACAGAAATCATCTGGATTCAATGTTCCTAAATCTACTTTGAAAGTATAAATACAATCATCCGCTGATTCTAAACCAAATACGATATCTACTGTCGGTACTTCATCACATGGACAAGTACAATCTGGAGTGAATCTTATACAGTCACTTCCTAAACCTTCTCCGGTTTCACAACAAATTACTCGTACACAAATCTCATATTCACTTGTGTCATCACAATTAAACGTTGCCGTATAAGCAGCTGATGTACTTACTTCTAGACCATTTAAAGTCCATGAATAACAATAATCAGCCGCTGTTCCTAAGAAACTTGCTGAGAAAGTATATGCACATTCTCCAGCTACCTGTGTAGCATTGATTGTTACAGGTCCGATTGGCTCACATGGACAAGTACAATCTGTCCTGAAATCAATACAGGTTCCATTTAAAGACTCTCCTGTTTCACAACAAATGACCTTCACACAAACTTCATATTGTGTCATGTCGTCGCACTCGAAATCATACATCACTGATGGTGTGTTTCCGATGTCTACTCCATTTAAAGTCCAGGCATAACAGAAATCATCTGGATTCAATGTTCCTAAATCTACTTTGAAAGTATAAATACAATCATCTGCTGATTCTAAACCAAATACGATATCTACTGTTGGTACTTCATCACATGGACAAGTACAATCTGGAGTAAATCCAATACATGTTCCTCCTAAACCTTCTCCGGTTTCACAACAAATTACTCGTACACAAATCTCATATTGACTCATGTCAGCGCAATCAAACGTTGCTGTATATGTTGCTGATGTACTTACCTCTAACCCATTTAAGGTCCATAAATAACAGTAATCCGCAGCAGCTCCTCCTAAGAAGTTGGCTGTAAATGTATAGGCACACTCTCCTGATACTTGGGTAGCATTTATCGCTACTGGCCCAATTGGTTCACATGGACATGCACAATCTGGTCTAAAATCGATACAAGTTCCATTCAATGTTTCATTGGTCTCACAACAAATCACTTTAACACAAACCTCATACTGACTTGTATCATCACAGTTGAATGTTGCTGTATAAGAAGCCGCTGTACTTACTTCTGATCCATTTAAGCTCCATGAATAGCAGTAAGTATCTGTTCCTCCTGCTAAGAAACTTGCCGTAAACGTGTATGCACACTCTCCTGATATTTGAGTGGTATTGATCACCACTGGTCCTATTGGATCACATGGACATGCACAATCTGGGGTGAATCTTATACAGTCACCTCCTAAACCTTCTCCAGTTTCACAACAAATAACTCGTACACAAATCTCATATTCACTTGTGTCATCACAGTTAAACGTAGCCGTATAAGCAGCTGATGTACTTACCTCTAACCCATTTAGAGTCCATAAATAACAGTAATCGGCAGCAGCTCCGCCTAAGAAGTTGGCTGTAAATGTATAGGCACACTCTCCTGCTACTTGGGTAGCATTGATTGCTACTGGTCCAATTGGTTCGCATGGACATACACAATCTGGTCTAAAGTCAATACAAGTTCCATTCAATGTTTCATTGGTCTCACAACAAATCACTTTCACACAAACTTCATACTGGCTCATGTCATTGCAATCAAATGTTGCAGTGTAGGCAGCAGCTGTACTTACCTCTACACCATTTAAGCTCCATGAATAGCAGTAAGTATCTGTTCCTCCTGTTAGGAAACTTGCCGTAAACGTGTATGCACACTCTCCTGATATTTGAGTGGTATTGATCACCACTGGTCCTATTGGATCACATGGACATGCACAATCTGGGGTGAATCTTATACAGTCACCTCCTAAACCTTCTCCAGTTTCACAACAAATAACTCGTACACAAATCTCATATTCACTTGTGTCATCACAGTTAAACGTAGCCGTATAAGCAGCTGATGTACTTACCTCTAACCCATTTAGAGTCCATAAATAACAGTAATCGGCAGCAGCTCCGCCTAAGAAGTTGGCTGTAAATGTATAGGCACACTCTCCTGCTACTTGGGTAGCATTGATTGCTACTGGTCCAATTGGTTCGCATGGACATACACAATCTGGTCTAAAGTCAATACAAGTTCCATTCAATGTTTCATTGGTCTCACAACAAATCACTTTCACACAAACTTCATACTGGCTCATGTCGTTGCAATCAAATGTTGCAGTGTAGGCAGCAGCTGTACTTACCTCTACACCATTTAAGCTCCATGAATAGCAGTAAGTATCTGTCCCTCCTGCTAAGAAACTTGCTGTAAACGTATACGTACAATCTACTGAAGTTTGAGTCGTATTGATCACCACTGGTCCTATTGGATCACATGGACATGCACAATCTGGGGTGAATCGTATACAGTCACTTCCTAAACCTTCTCCGGTTTCACAACAAGTTACTCGTACACAAATCTCATATTCACTTGTGTCATCACAATTAAACGTAGCTGTATAAGCAGCTGATGTACTTACCTCTAACCCATTTAAAGTCCATATATAACAGTAATCTGCAGCAGCTCCTCCTAAGAAGTTGGCTGTAAATGTATAAGCACATTCTCCTGCTACTTGGGTCGCATTGATTGCTACTGGTCCTATTGGTTCACATGGACATACACAATCTGGTCTAAAGTCGGTACAATCACTACCTACAGATTGACCTGTGTCACAACAAGTAATTCTCACACAAACTTCATACTGGTTTGTATCATCACAATCAAATGTCCTTGTATAAGTAGGGCTTGAACTTACCAATACTCCATTTACCAACCATGAATAGCAGTAACCAGTCGTTGCTCCTCCTAAAAAGTTAGCTGTAAATGTATACGTACAATCAGTTGACTGTGTCCAAGATATAGAGACTGGCCCAACTGGTTCGCATGGACACGCACAATCGGGGGTAAATCGAATGCAGGTTCCACCAGCAAGTTCTCCGGTTTCACAACAAATGACCTTCACACAAATCTCATACTCATTAATGTCATCACACTGAAAACTACTTGTCACGACTTGAGAGTTTCCAATTGCTGCTCCGTTTAGTGTCCACTCAAAACAATAAAGCGTAGGATCGGCTGACCCCAGATCTGCTTTGAATAGATAGGCACAATTTCCGGTAGGATCTACCGAAGTATCAATGGTTACATTACTGAGCTGTTCACATGGATCAGAACAACAATCGGCTTCGATTGGCTCGCAATGCAATAAAGATTCTCCGTCACCTTGGCAACAGTACAATTTGACACATAACTCTTGAGGGTCTGTACCACATTCTATTATAAGAGATGTGCCAAGAGTTCCTGAAGCTAGAGGAACCCCTCCATAAGACCAGTCCGCACAATATATGCCTGGTTCTAATGGAAATTCGGACTCAAGCGTCAACCTGTATTCACAGGCTCCTGGTAGACTATTCACCAACGTGGGAACAATATCGACGGATGGGGGGAGCGGACAACCGTCCGCGGCTCGGGAGTTTGTCTGAATACAACAGACAAAGAAGACAGTCAGGACTGCGCTCCATAATAGTTTGAATTTCTTCATGATCTAAAAGATTTAATTATTTAATATTTAGGGTTAATAATCCTCTAAATTTAATCTTTTAATCATCTTAAAATCAATATAATAGCATTTGGCTATCTATTTTTAGAATTCGGCGGCTTATTTTGAGAGTTCGGTGCCCAATCATTTATTATTCGGTTCTCTTTAAATCGTAACCAACTCTTAATTAAAACAATACGTTCATTTAATATATAATCTGGTTTGATCTATATATTTCATGAATCTGTATGCTACTTAACTAGTTGATGACTGGCTGTTTTACCATTTGAATAGGACACAGTAAAAAGATACATTCCTGCGGATAGCTGGTTGATATCAATAGACTTTAAGTCCCCATTCAGTTGACTACTCATTAACACTTTACCTTCTACATTAAAAATTTCCACCATTAAAATCTCTGAAGAAGGAAATAGGTGCAATTGTGAATTTGAAATGTGCCACTGTAACGTAGATTTCTTCCGTTCTAATTCTTCTTTTAAGGAGGTGACATCATCGCTTGTTACCAAAATAACTTGATTAGTCACTTCCTGATTGGCTATCATACCACCACAAATAATCGACTGATGCATACCTGTCTGTTCCTCTTCTTCTGCTGAAGTAAGTTTGGCTATTCCTCTTAAATCCATTGGCAGTGAAACTCCTTCATCAATAGTAACTGTTACTTCACTCATGATTTCAGGCGTAAACACATTGTGCATTTTTATTCCATTGTATGGCGCCACTCCTCCTGTATTATTATAATCTATCCCATCGAAATTATACCCTAAAGCTGAACCACCAATCCAATAAACAGCATTGGATGAACCTATGGAAACGGCGGCAGCTCTGTAGGAGGTTCCCACTTCAGATTCTCCCACAACTTCCCATGTTATATCCTCAGGATCCAATGGATTAATCGTTCCTTTTCTTACTTCGGTGGTAGGCAAAAATTGCAGCCCTCCTTTTACTCCTCCATGATAGATGATTTTGTTTCCCACAATTTCTCCTGAACCTCCAAACACTGTATAATCATTCGTGTTTGGTGGTGGATTTCCAACCATCCATTCATTCATAGATGGATCATAAATTTGAACGTCATTGACGTTTCCTGTGTCACTCCACCCTGTAACTATGTATATCAACCTTTCCTGCCATACAGCTTGCACATGATCATCAATTGGCACAGGAATAACTGCGCCATCTGCTTCCCATTCATTTGTTTCGGGGTTAAAGACGTGCACATCATCTGAAGATTCTTCATTTAAGTTGTCAGCTACGTAATATCCTCCAATGAGATAGATCTTATTATTCACCACGCTAGCTCCTGAAGCAATTTTCCCTCTACCAGAGTCATCTGGCACATCTGGCAATTGGCTCCATTCCTCAGAAATAGTATTGTACTTCCATGCTTTTAAGTGAATCCCTTGAGGTGTCTTGGTGCTATCAATTCCGCAAAAACTGTAGACACATAATGTATCTCCGCACATAGCTGATACCACAGCATTATTGGATACTGGTTCTGGCATGGATGCCAATTCACTAATTGTAAACGTTTGGGCTTCCAATTGACAAAATTGGATCAATGCAATTGCTGTAAACAAAAAATATTTCATGAAGCTAGTATAGCGATTTTTTAGCGAGTAAATGTATCAATTCAAGGTCCTAATAAATAGGATATTTGTCTTTTACAAGCTAAAAAAGCAATAAGCCCATCGTGAAGATCAGCGCTCCTACAATCATCAATACCAATGTATACGGAAGAATTTCTTTGGCTTTCAAACCAGTAATCCCGAGAAGCGGTAATGCCCAGAATGGCTGCATCATATTGGTTAACTGATCACCATATGCCATAGCCAAGATGCTTTTATTCAATGGAACACCTATCTCCAAAGCACTTTGAATAATAACGGGTCCTTGAATAGCCCATTGCCCTCCCCCACTTGGCACAAATACATTCACTATTCCTGCACTTATAAAGGTGAGAACCGGATATGTAGTTGGATTACTTATGCTAACAAAGAAGGTACTGATTGAATTGACCATTCCCGAATCTGTCATCAATGCTAAAATTCCAAAATACAGAGGGAACTGTATTAATATACCTGCAGCTCCAGGGCAAAAGCATTTAAACCATTAGACATTATTACGACTCATTTAGTATAGGTCAAATTATTCTTTTTTGACAATGCAAAAAGTTAGTTTATATGTCTAAAACCAATGCTTTGACTTTTTGAGTCCAACGAAAAGAAAGCTATAGTAATTCAGTTATAATAATGTCTATTAACTTTATTTTGTTCTTATTTTTTTAATTTTCAATCAGTAGTATTTTTGAAAAGCGTTTTTTTCATTCGAAAAAGATGGATAGAAAAACCACGTTTTCTAATACAAATTCACTTTCCTGTTTTTTCTCTGCTCTAAAAGACCCAAGGCGAATAGATGCGGGAAATTACCACCATTCTTTGAGCGACATATTGCTATTGGTTATAACAGGGATAATGTGTGGCTGTGATAAATGGGAGACCATACACATTTTTGGTAAAAGTCAATATTACTGGCTTAAGCAGTATGGAAACTTTGATGCTGGTATTCCATCGATAGATACTATGCGAAGAGTCTTTTCAGCTCTTGATTCTGAGAATTTCAATGATTGTTTTATCTCTTGGATTAATCATTTGTGTGTGAAAACAAAAGGAGAAGTTATAGCTCTTGATGGTAAAACAGTGAGGGGCGGTAAGTTTGACGGAATAACAACCCCTCATATTGTTTCTGCCTTTGCATCAGAGAATCAACTGTGTCTGGGTCAATTGAAAGTGAATGAAAAAAGCAATGAAATTACTGCAATACCTGCATTATTAGAATTGTTAGAATTGTTAGAATTGTTAGATATAAAGGGTAATACAATTACCATTGATGCAATGGGGTGTCAAACAAAGATTGTAAGTCAAATTGTGAAAAGTGAAGCCAATTATATTATTGCAGTTAAAGGAAATCAACCTGCTTTGGCTAGTAATATTCAAGATACAGTTGTATTGACAAATCCTGATAGTGTTGATGTTGAAGATGATTTCGGACACGGAAGAATAGAAAAAAGAACTTGTGAAGTTTTTACTAGCTTGAAACACATAGAAAACCCTAATAAATGGGAAAATTTAATTTCGGTAGTGAAGATAACATCAGAAGTTACTCAAAAAGCAACCGGAATAATGACAACAGATGAACGGTTTTTCATTAGTGATTTGTCATCTGCAAGAGCAATTAACAATGGGGTTCGAAAACATTGGTCAGTTGAAAATAATTTACATTGGAGCCTCGATGTGACATTTCAAGAAGACTTTTCTAAAAAAAGAATAGGGTATCAAGTGGAAAACTTTAATATCCTATTAAAAATTGTATTAACAGTTTTAAAAAAAGAAAGCTCAGCTAAAATTAGCTTGAAAAACAAGAGAATGAAAGCGGCTTTTGACACAGACTATAGAAATTTATTAATGAGTACAGCTGTTTTTTAAATGCTTTTGCCCTGCCTGCAGCTCCTCCAATTCCTTCATCTATGCCTCGCAAAAATGAAGAAAAGGTTCGATGAAAAACTAGAGCCAATCCAAACAAGACCAGATTGATCCAGTTGGGATTGATGTATTCCAACCCCACTATTCCCCCTTCAGAATGATTTGCAACAATTACGGCTACAACCAGAATCAACACGCCAAACCCAATTCCAACACTACTTAAATGATCGATGCGTTCTCCACCCAGAATTTTTGAAACTAATTCTGTTTTACCCTTTATATTAAATTCTCTTGTGATAGAGTCGGTCTTGCGCCTTTTACCAATTAGATACATCACCAGAGGAAGCACCACAATCAACACTAGGCTTACCGTTAGGTTCATCGATGAAAATACGGTTTCGCTATATGAAATGGATTCTGGGACCAATGCTAGCTTCTCAGGTGATAGTTCGGATGCTTTACTTATTAACTCTCCTGGTTCTGCTATTTTAGACAAACTACTTCCACTGAATCCTCCATGCCAGACCATTAGTCCCGAATAACCTGCAGCACCAATCAGTGGGTAGTTCAGCGGAATTTTGCGTTGCAATGCATATTCCCCCACTTTTCTTGCGAAAATGGCCCCAAAAATGAGCCCCAACCCCCAATTGAACAATGCGACCAAAACCGTGAGTAATGTTACACCAAATGCAGCTGTGGCAGTATTTTTACAAAAAATAGAGGTGAGTTTATTGATGGCAGCGCTGAAAGGTTTAGTCAGCGCCAGCGCATGTCCTAAGACAAGCATAAACGCCATTTGAAAAGCAAAGGTCAATAAACTGCTCTTCCATAATCCTTGGTGCCAAGAAAGAGCCAAATTCTCAGAATGGCTCAAAAAAGAAATTTCTGATGGCCTCATTAAAAACAAAGCCACCAGAAATACAAATATGGTTAGACAAATAGCTATTCCAAATGGCGATGGCAAAAGCTTTTTAAATGCTCTTGCAAACCTGTCGGAAAAACTATTCAGACTCATTTACTAGAATGGTAAATCGTCTTCTTCTTCACTATTTAGATCAATAGGTGCTGCCGCTGGCATTGGAGCTGGAGGCATTTCTCCAGATGCAACCACTGCCCCTGCAGTTTCTACTTTCCAGGCTACTAAATTATTATAGTATTTTCCGTTGTACTCATTTCCACGAATATCAAAAAGCACTTTAATCATTTCTCCATCCTGAACGCTTGAGATCATCTCACACTTCTCCTTGAATAATTCAAACTTGATGTCTTGAGGATATTGTTCTTGTGTCGTTACCACAAATTCTCTTTTAAAAAATCCGCTATCGAATTTTTGCTCATCAAATTTCAATTTTAACTTTCCTGTTAATTCCATTTTCTATTTTTTATTACTTAATTCATGAGCCCACACTCACTACCTTTTTAATTCTCTTATTAATTGTCAGACTAAAATTCTGTTCATTTATCCCAAAATCACGTGGATCAAAAAGCGCTCTGTTACTTCCAGGTATTGGATTCAGGGAACAATCGTACTTCTCACCTCTGGCCTTTAGTTTAGCTAAATTATTGTAATGTGTCAAGAGGATAAAGAAATTGAGTGAATCTTTTTCAACATCGCTTGGCTGTGCATAGTAGCAACTTATATCTAATTCGCGAGATGTAAAATATTCTTCTATAATTGTATAGTATTCTAAGGTCTTAGCTGGTAGCTTTTCCTTTTGATCTAAGCACAAGAAATTTGTCTCTGATTCAATGAATAAAAGTACACTTTCATCCTTCGATTCATTGATAGAGCACTTTATTAGAAATAATAGGTCTATAATACATATCCACTTGATACTTTTCACATCAAAAGGTTATCCATTATTAAACGTGAGTAAGGTTTTCCAAGCTTCTCCCACTCTATTTTGACTGATTAGCTCATGTGCCTTCTCGTGAAGTTTTTTTTCTAACTCTGGCTGATTGTCCTCTAAATCTATGAACAAATCTGACAACTCGATCAGCTTGTAATCATTGACGTCAGTTTCATTTGGAATGGATTCCACATTCCCAAGGATTCCTAGGTCGTTACCGGTGAGTACCTTACTATTTCTCACTTCTTCTGGTAACGCATCCACCCCTACTCCCATCGTTGTCAACGGTTTCGCCACTTCGAATAACGCATCTCCGGTAGCCCGTGAATACCAATTTCCTCCGCATCTCCCTACTAAATCTATCTTGTGCTGATCGATTCTTCCATTTTCGTCCAACACATTTTCATTCACATGAATGGCTACCACTTCTGAAATCACCAAGTTTCCTGCGCCTCCTTCGTTTCCTAACTCCACCACTTCATTTACAACACACTCCAGTTGAACTGGTGCTTCCTTTACTCTAAAAGGTTTGATTTTTTCTGATTCCAACTGTGTGAAACCTGCTTTTGTAAACTCGTTTGTGCCTTCTGGGTATTCTGTACTCGAAAGTGACATCTGCTGCACCATAGCATAATTCACCACATTGATCACCACCTCAGGTATCTTTTTTACATTCTCGTAGGTGTGCTTTGTTGTATTATCTCTACCTCTTCTCGCAGGAGAAAATATTAAAATAGGCGGATTGGCACTAAAGACATTGAAAAAACTGAATGGAGAAAGATTGGGTCTTCCTTGTTCGTCAATAGTACTTGCAAAAGCAATGGGACGGGGACCTATAGCTCCCAGTAAAAGTCCATGCACTTTTGGTATTGCTAATTCCTTCGGGTAAAATGTCTTCATTGTTTTGTTCCTTCTACTTCTTTAACCATATCCATTACTTGATCTTCAAGAGAACTCTTATACACATTAATTTTTTCCCTTACTTTTTCATCTGATGCACCAATAATTTGCGCGGCCAGAATACCAGCATTTTTTGCTCCATCCAACGCTACCGTAGCTACAGGAACTCCTCCTGGCATTTGTAATATGGATAACACACTGTCCCATCCATCAATAGAGTTGCTAGATTTAATGGGAACACCAATTACAGGTAACGGTGTAATGCTCGCCACCATCCCTGGCAGATGAGCTGCTCCTCCAGCTCCAGCTATAATGGTTTTTAATCCTCGACTAACCGCACTCTGGGCGTACTCAACCATGCGCATAGGGGTTCTATGTGCAGAGACTACAGTCATTTCAAATGACACCCCTAATTCACTTAGAATATCAGCTGCCTTCTTCATTACTCCAAGGTCTGACTTACTTCCCATTATAATTCCTACTTCTGGCATTATTTTGTTCTTTTTCTTTAAACCGATTACTTCATTATTGTTGGCAAAAGTACTTATCTGAAAGCGCTTAGCCAATTATCATCCCTACAATAGCTGCTGTAAATAAGCAAGCGAGCGTTCCTCCTACTAATGCTCGAAATCCCAATTTACTCAGTAGACCTTTCCTATTTGGGACTAGCGCCCCAATTCCTCCAATTTGAATTCCAATAGACGCAAAATTGGCAAATCCACATAAAATATATGTGGCCATTACAATGGATTTATCTTCAGTAAACAAGCCACTTTCTTTCATCTGCCCCAAGCTACCGTAAGCAATAAATTCATTTAAAATCGTCTTTTCACCTAATAACTGCCCCACTAAGAACATGTCTTCGGAGCAAACTCCAATCAGCCACACAATAGGTGCTCCTAAATAACCGAGAATCATGTTAAAGGATAAGCTATCGTATCTAGTATGCTCTGCTACTACTGCATTCAGGTTCGTCCAGTCTCCAATTTTGAAAAGAGTATAATTCCCAAATGCCATGAGCGCTGTAAACACCAATAACATGGCTCCTACATTCACTGCCAATCTTAACCCGTCAGAAGTTCCATTTGAAATGGCTTCCAAGGCATTGCTGCCAATTCTTTCTTTGGAGACTTTTAATTCTTCATTGAACTTCTCCGTTTCCGGAACAATAATTTTCGCAGCGACAACAGCTGCCGGTGCAGACATAATAGAGGCTGCCAGTAAATGCTTTGCAAACCGTATGGCTTCTGCCTCATTTCCACCACCTAAATAACCAATGTACGCCGCTAAAACACCTCCAGCTATCGTGGCCATTCCTCCTGTCATTAGACACATCATTTCTGAAGTGGTCATTTTATTCAAATATGGCTTTACCAATAAAGGCGCCTCTGTTTGTCCTAGAAAAATATTTCCTGCTGCTGCTAAACTTTCTGCTCCAGAAAGCTTAAGTACACGTTTCATTATCCAGGCAAAGGCATAGACTATTTTCTGAAGAATTCCCCAATAATAAAACAGACTGGTCAATGCAGAAAAGAAAATTACGGTGGGGAGAATGATGATGGCAAAATTCAATAAAGGCGATTCGATTTCACCTACTCCAAAACTTGCAAATAAAAATCTGGTGCCTTCGTTCGTAAAACCAATCACCTTAGTAAATGCCTTTCCCACCAATTCAAAGGCATCCCCTACAAAGGGAACTTTAAGCACTAACAATGCAAACACCAATTGGATAAGTAACCCTTTAAAAACCAGACTCCAGTCTATTTTTTTCCTATTTGTAGAAAATAAAAAAGCGATCGCTATAATTACGGCAAGACCTAATATTCCACGAAGTATAGTCATGATCCCTTGATTTAGGTGGCACCAAGATATAAAAGAAGCAAAGCATTCAATCTCTCTTGTGAACTATTCCGTAAGAAAGTGGAAAAGTGTTAGAATTTTAGGGGAGCAAGCGCCCGTGATCTTCAGCTAAAAAAATACGTTATGAAAATTTCATTGTCTCATTTTCACCTTGAAACGCCAATATATCAATTCTCGCTCTCGCTGCGCTTATTGATTTCATCTCTTAAAATCGTCGCCTTTTCGTAATCTTCTTCTTCCAATGCCTTGTCTAACTGCGCCTGCAAATCAGAAAGCGATAATGTTTCTGTATTCTCTTCTTTCACTGCTACTTCCGAGCCAGTCAACTCTTCTTCACTAAGCGTCCCGTCATCTCCATCTGCATCTATTCCAGCAGAATCTAAGATGAAATCATAACAATAGATCGGGCAATCAAATCTTACGGCTACTGCCACTGCATCACTTGTTCTGGCATCAATTTCTGCTTTTCTTCCGTCTTGAATCGCAATAATCTTTGCAAAGAATATTCCTTCGATCAGGTTATAGATAATGATTTCTTCGATGTCAATAGTGAATGCCTGAGAAAAGCTTTTGAATAAATCATGAGTCAAGGGTCTACTGGGTGTCATTTTCTCCAGCTCAATGGCGATTGCCTGAGCCTCATGACCACCTATAACGATAGGTAATTTCTTATTACCATCTATTTCCTTTAATACCAGCGCATAAGCTCCACTTGTGGAGCCACTTGGCGCGATATCTGATATCTCTAACTCGATTTTCTCCATATACAAAAAAAAGTGGGAGACAAAATTATCTCCCAATTTTCACTTTGCAAAAGTAAATATTTCAACTGAGTTATCTGACTGCTATGTCGTCAGATTAATCTCAAACTATTTCGATGCGTTGAAAACCTTCACTGCTTCTACTAACTTAGGAACAACTTCGAAGGCATCTCCTACGATTCCATAATCAGCTGCCTTGAAAAAAGGCGCTTCAGGATCGGTGTTTACCACCACAATTTTCTTAGACCCGTTAACTCCTGCCAAATGCTGAATTGCTCCACTAATTCCCACAGCGATATATAAATTTGGGCGAATAGCTACTCCTGTCTGTCCCACGTGCTCATGATGTGGTCTCCAACCAATATCAGCTACAGGTCTTGAACATGCAGTAGTCGCTCCTAATTCCGAAGCCAACTCTTCTATCATTCCCCAATTTTCTGGCCCTTTGAGTCCTCTTCCCGCACTTACTACCAATTCCGCTTCCGGAAGTGGAGCTACGTTACCCGTATCTTGAAGTTTTGTTTCTTTAATTGTTACAGATGATGATCCTGCATCTCCGCTCCAAGAAGTCACCTCTGCATTCCCACCATGTTCGTGTAATCCATGTGAGTTTGGCAGAATGGCCAATACTCTTTTTTCAGAAGTGATACTCACCTCAGCAATTGCCTTTCCTGAGAATACATTCTTTTTCACTTTATAACCAGCAGAAGTATCAGGAAGCCCTGTTACACCCGTAACGATCCCACAATTCATTCTAGCAGCTAATCTAGGAGCTACTTGCTTCCCGTCATTATCATGGCTACACACTACAGTACTAGCCCCTTCATCAGTAGCTACGGCACTAACCATATTTGTAAGTTGTACACTATCTGATCCGTTTACGGCATTCGCTACTACCACTTTAGTTGCCCCATAAGCTCCAGCTCCGCCATCTCCTTCAATGGTTCCAGCAGTAACAACTGTTATTCCTTCTCCTGATTGTTTACCTAGATCAGCAGCATAACAGACAGCCTCTAATCCCGATTTATTTATTTTTCCTTTTGTATTTGACGCAAAAACTACGATTGACATTTTCTTTCTCTTTTTGGGTTAGATAACTTTAGCTTCGTTATGAAGTAACGCGATTAATTCACCTGCATTTTCAGCATCAATGTACTTACATTCTGCCTTCGCTGGCGGAAGGTCATAGCTTACCACTTTAGTGTGTGCTTCTGCTCCATTTGCCGCAATTACATTTAAAGGCTTCGATCTAGCAGCCATAATTCCTCTCATATTTGGAATTCTTTGCTCTGCCATCCCTTTAGCAGCACTAAGCACAAATCCACCATTCACCTCTAAAACTTCAGAGCCACCTTGAATATCTCTTTCAATTGTTGATGTCTCTCCGCTTATGTCCAACTTCGTCGCTAAAGCGATATATGGAAGCCCCATTAATTCTGCAACCATACCACCCACTTGACCTCCATTGTAATTAATGGTTTCTTTTCCAGTCATCACAATTGAATATCCATTTTCTTTAGCATAGTTCGCTATTTGTTGTGCTACGAAAAGAGCATCTGAATCTTCAGCATCCACTCTTACGGCTTCATCAGCACCAATTGCTAGTGATTTTCTAATGATGGGATCGTTTGAAGCATCACCGACACATATTACCGTCACTTTTCCTCCATTGGCCTCTTTCAACTCTAAGGCTCTTACTAAAGCATACCATTCATCATATGGATTCACTATGAACTGAATGCCATTTTCGTCAAACTTCGAATTGCCGTCTGTGAACGCAATCTTGGAAGTTGTATCTGGCGCTTTTGAAATACAAACTAATATATTCATTGGTTGATTTTCTTTTTTTTATTGCAGCGCAAAATTATCTTTATATGGTGCCACGCTGACAGTTTTGGTCAATTATTTCTTCACAAATATAGTATGCGTGCATAACATTATTACACCCTTTGTCTACTTTTCCTTTGGCCTCATGCGTAACACTTATAAATGTATGGAGTACACTTAGCAATTCAGTGATAAAAAACCGCGTTGCAATGGCAAAAAATATTACTACTTTTGGCACGCGTAAAAACAAAAGTCATGAGAGAAATTCAATTCAGAGAGGCCGTTCAAGAGGCAATGAGTGAAGAAATGAGAAGAGATGAAAGTGTCTTCTTAATGGGAGAAGAAGTAGCGGAGTACAACGGAGCTTATAAAGCGAGTAAAGGTATGCTCGATGAATTTGGATCTAAAAGAATCATTGACACTCCCATCGCAGAGCTTGGTTTTTCAGGGATTGCTGTTGGAGCTGCTATGAATGGTCTGAGACCTATAGTAGAATTCATGACTTGGAATTTTGCCATTCTGGCCGCAGATCAGATTATCAACTGTGCTGCTAAAATGCTTCAAATGTCTGGTGGACAGTTTAACATTCCTATTGTATTTAGAGGACCAAATGCACAAGCAGGACAATTGGCTGCTACACACTCTCAGAGTTTTGAACCAATGTACGCTCACATTCCTGGATTAAAGGTAATTACACCAAGTAATCCTTACGACATGAAAGGATTATTAAAGTCTGCTATTAGAGATAACGATCCTGTACTTATTATGGAATCTGAAAGAATGTACGGTGATAAAGGGGAAGTTCCTGAAGGAGAATACCTTATACCTATTGGAGTAGCTGATGTGGTAAAAGAAGGAACTGACATTACTATTGTTTCCTTTGGGAAAATCATGAAAGACTGTAATAAGGCTGCAGAGGAATTGGCGAAGGAAGGGATTAGCGCTGAAGTGATTGACTTAAGAACTATTCGTCCATTGGATATCGATACATTAGTAACGTCTGTGAAGAAGACCAATAGAATGATTATCGTTGAAGAAAGCTTTCCAGTAGGTTCTGTATGCACAGAAGTAGCTTATAGAGTTCAAAGAAATGCATTTGACTACCTAGACGCACCAATTCAAAGATTAACACAATCAGATACACCTTTTCCTTTCGCCACAACTTTAATGGCTGAGGCTCTTCCAAGCGTTGGAAAAATAGTGAAAGCCGCTAAGGAAGCCATGTACCTTCAAAAGGTATAAGAATTTCTGAATTGAAAGGGATTCTTAAAGAATCCCTCCCTTCTTTTTCAAATAGTTAGCTGAAAATCAGCAATCAACAAAGGGTTGCCTAAGTGCGTATGATGCCCTATTTTTGCGCTCCTTTAAAATTAAGAATAAACAACAAACGATTATGGAACCGTATATGATTTACATGCCAATAGCAATGGCAATTCTCGGTCTAATTTACATGTTAACTAAGCAGTCTTGGGTAATGAAACAAGATGCAGGTGACGGTAAAATGAAAGAAATTTCTGACCACATTTATGAAGGTGCACTTGCTTTCCTTAAAGCAGAATACAGACTTCTAACGATATTCGTAATAGTCGTAAGTATTCTATTAGCTGTTTTATCAATGGTTGTTCCTACAACGCACTGGTTGATCGTTATTGCTTTCATCTTTGGAGCTGTTTTCTCAGCATTGGCAGGAAACATCGGAATGAAGATCGCTACGAAAACAAATGTTAGAACAACGCAGGCAGCAAAAACTAGTTTACCGAATGCATTGAAAGTCTCTTTTGGTGGTGGAACGGTAATGGGACTGGGAGTAGCTGGTTTAGCAGTACTTGGTCTAACAGTTTTCTTCATCTTTTTCTTCCATTTCTTTATGGATGGTTCTTGGACAAACACGTCAGATATGACTATCGTACTAGAAACACTAGCTGGATTCTCTTTAGGTGCTGAGTCTATTGCTTTGTTTGCTAGAGTCGGTGGTGGTATTTATACTAAGGCTGCTGATGTAGGTGCTGATCTTGTAGGTAAAGTAGAAGCTGGAATTCCAGAAGATGATCCAAGAAACCCTGCTACAATTGCAGATAATGTTGGTGATAATGTCGGTGATGTGGCTGGAATGGGTGCTGATTTATTTGGCTCTTATGTAGCTACTGTATTGGCTGCAATGGTTCTTGGAAACTATGTGATTAAAGACATGGGAGGTTCTATAAATGATGCTTTTGGAGGAATTGGTCCTATCCTTCTTCCTATGGCTATCGCTGGAGCCGGAATCATCATCTCTATTATAGGTACTTTACTTGTTAAGATTTCAAGTAATGACGCAAAAGAATCTCAAGTAATGGGTGCCTTGAACAAAGGAAACATCGCTTCTATTATATTGGTTGCTATTTCTTGCTACGCATTCTGTGCATGGATGCTTCCAGAAACAATGCAAATGGAATTCTTCGGAGAAGGAAAAGTTGAAATTTCTTCAATGAGAGTGTTTTACGCTACATTGGTTGGACTCGTAGTTGGAGGTGTTATCTCTGCTGTTACTGAATATTATACAGGATTAGGTAAAAAGCCAATCTTAAAAATTGTTCAAAAATCAAGTACTGGTGCTGGAACAAACATTATCGCCGGTTTAGCTACTGGTATGATCTCTACTTTCCCATCTGTACTACTTTTCGCAGGCGCTATTTGGGCCTCTTATGCATTCGCAGGATTTTATGGTGTGGCATTAGCAGCTTCAGCAATGATGGCTACTACTGCTATGCAATTGGCTATCGATGCCTTTGGTCCTATCGCAGATAACGCTGGTGGAATTGCTGAGATGAGTGAACAAGAGCCTATCGTAAGAGAAAGAACTGATATCTTAGATTCTGTTGGTAACACTACAGCAGCCACTGGTAAAGGATTTGCCATTGCTTCTGCAGCGTTGACCTCGCTAGCTTTATTCGCAGCTTACGTGACTTTCACTGGAATTGACGGAATCAACATCTTTAAAGCTCCTGTACTGGCTATGCTTTTCGTAGGAGGAATGGTTCCTGTTGTTTTCTCCGCTTTAGCTATGAATGCTGTAGGAAAAGCAGCAATGGAAATGGTGTATGAAGTAAGAAGACAGTTTAAAGAAATTCCTGGAATTATGGAAGGAACGGGGAAACCTGAATACGATAAATGTGTCGCTATTTCTACTAAAGCATCTCTTAGGGAAATGATGCTTCCTGGATTACTGACTATCGGTTTTCCACTTGTTATTGCTTTCGTTCCTTTATTGTTTGGAATGGATCGTTTAGATGTTGCTGAAATGCTTGGTGGATATATGGCAGGTGTAACAGTAAGTGGTGTTCTTTGGGCTATTTTCCAAAACAACGCTGGTGGTGCATGGGATAACGCTAAAAAATCATTTGAAGCAGGTGTAGAAATCAATGGAGAAATGACTTACAAAGGGTCTGACGCACACAAAGCGGCTGTTACTGGTGATACAGTAGGTGATCCTTTTAAAGATACTTCGGGTCCTTCTATGAACATCTTGATTAAATTGACTTGTCTTATCGGGCTTGTGATTGCTCCTATCTTAGGAGGTCATACTGCAGATGAAGATCATGGTGACAATGACCAAAATACTGCTCCTAAAACAGAATTAAGTATTAACGAATAATGATTCAAATCATGAAAAATCTTTTATACGTCGGTTTCATTTCTCTACTTATCGCTAGTTGTACTAGTGCACCAAAGGAGTATACTCCTTGTGAGTGCAATAAGATTATGTCTGGAGAAAACAAAACAGAGGAAAACAAAGCTTGGTGTACTGCAAAAGTTGCCAGCGATGAAAAATTCTCAAATGAGCTGACTAAATGTGCCGCTGAGGCTATGGGATTTGATTCGTCTCAGGTAAAAATACAGTCGAACAAACCTATGGCTGCTGAAACAGGGAAGTATACTGTAAACACTGCTAAAAGTAAAGTGAAGTGGACAGGAAGAAAGCCTGCAAGTGCTCATATTGGAGAAGTTCAAGTAAAGTCTGGAGAATTTGTGGTGAATGAGCAAGGTGCTCTGGTAAGCGGTCAGATGGTAATCGACATGACTTCTATTTCAGTAACTGATATTAAGGACGAGAAATCAAACGGAGATCTTGTAGGACATTTAAAGGCCGATGATTTCTTTGGTGCTGATAAGTTCCCTGAAGCTAGTTATAACGTTACCAGTGCCACTCGAATGGAAAATTCCAATACGAATTACAAAGTTGAAGGTGACCTCACTATTAAAGGAATTACTAAGCCAGCTTCTGCTATGCTCATGGTGGTTAAATCCAAAAAAGTGAAAGGGAACGTTTCTATAGCAGGAGGATTGAAATTTGACAGAACAGATTATGATATCAAGTACAACTCAGGAAAGTTCTTCAGTTCTTTAGGAGATAAGTTGATTTCTGATGAAGTAACTCTTCAAATAACGCTAGTTGCCAACTAGAATCGATCAACAACACTAAAAGGCATTAAAAAGCCCTATGAAGTAACTTCATAGGGCTTTTTGTTATCTAATAAATTTGGTTAATTATTAGTGAATAGTTTCCTATTCAAATTCTTCTAAACTTCTTGCTGCTCAAACAACCCGTGTAACTCAGCATCTACCTTAGTAATAATGCTGTTAAGATCTTCTGCATTCTCATTGAAGTAGTTATCATCCACATCTACGATTAATAGCTTTCCTTTATCATAGGTGCTGATCCATGCCTCATATCGCTCATTTAAACGCGTTAAATAATCGATTCGAATCGCTTCTTCATAATCTCTACCTCTTTTCTGAATCTGATTTACTAGTGTAGGTACACTTGCTCTTAAATACACCAATAGATCTGGAGCATGACAGAACTGATCCATACTCTTAAACAATCCTAGAAAATTTTCATAATCTCTGGTGGTCATTAATCCCATGGCATGAAGATTAGGTGCAAAAATGTATGCATCTTCATAAATCGTACGATCTTGAATAAAACTCTTCTTACTCTCCATCATTTCTTGAAGCTGATCAAATCTCTTTGTCATAAAGTAAATTTGCAAGTTGAAGGACCATCTCTGCATGTCTTTATAAAAATCATTCAGATATGGATTGTCATCGACATTTTCATAGTGCGCTTGCCACTTGAAATGCTTCGAAAGAAGGGTAGTCAATGTTGTTTTTCCTGAGCCAATATTTCCGGCTATCGCCACGTGCGTTTTCTTACTCATTATTGATTTTTTAGGTACTTAATCCGATAAGTGAAAATACTAAAAATTAGGGTGTGGACAGAAAAACTTATTCACTTATTTAGGGCCTTGTGAAATGGAGTATAGGCTCACTTGCCCCTTAGAAAGGAGACTGATATGACCGAGATTAAAATCAATTTGATCAAAATTCATCTGCTCCTCGCCTCCCAATTCTACAAGAACATCTTCCGCCATTAATCTGACATCAAACACTTTAACTTCATTCTTATCTGAGAGGTACAGAATTTTGTCATTATAAAAATGATAATGAGTGCTAAAGGGGATACGTACCTTCCTAATAAAAGCTCCGTACTGATCAAAGACCAAAATCAAGCCATCTTCAGTCATTAAATAAAGGTAATTCCCACTCTCCTTTAAGTGAGTGAAATTCTGACCATCTTCGCTTAACCAAAGACCAATATTGGCAGATTCATTCATCACTTCTCCATTTTTATTAAGCCTGACCAACTTCTGAGCAGCTATTCTATATAGCCACAAATGATTCTGGAATGAAGAGCAAACAAGTGAGACATCATACACCTCTAAATCATTGAAATTAACGCTTTGGTTTTGCTCAGACAGAGTGTTGTCCAAGAATACAACTTCATTATTATCAGAATAATGCACTAATATTCTTAAAGGATTTGAAACATCTACTGAAGCTATATCTCCTCTTCTGAGATTACTAAATGTAAAGTGATTCGCTCCTGATTTATCAAATTTTTGCACCGTATGATTGTCATATACATACACATTCTGGAACTCATCCAACTCCACCTTCCCCTCGACATCGCAAGGAGATTGCCAGAGCATCAACAATTTAATCAGTATGGGAAATAAGTGTATCACTATGATCTTAGTACAATTCTTCTGCCAAATATCCTTCTTCGATCAGCTCATTGAGTTCGTTCAAATAGCTTCTATTATTAGAAAGTCTAGGTACTTTGTTTTGCCCACCTAGTTTCCCTCTCTTCTTCATCCATTTATAAAAAGTTCCCTTTGGCACTGCTCGAACTAACGGTTCCTCCAAAGCTAAATTGTATGAACGCTTGGCTTGGTAGTCTGTATTCTCATCTTGCAACGCCAGATCTAACACCCGCTTGAATTTCTCAAAATCATTCGGAGCCTCTTGGAATTCGATAAACCACTCATGTCTTCCTTTCTTCTTCGTTTCCATATACACCGGACCGGCAGTAAAATCTGAAACCGTCGCTGCTGTTTCTGCACATGCTTTTTCTAATGCAGAAACTGCATTTTCTATAATAACCTCTTCTCCAAATGCATTAATAAAATGTTTGGTTCTGCCCGACACCTTAATTCTGAATGGATTCAAGCTAGTAAACTGAATAGTATCTCCTATCATATACCTCCATAGCCCACCATTGGTAGAAATAACCATGGCATACACCTCCCCTACTTGTACTTCTGCGAGACTAAGTGTTTTGGGCTGTTCATCTTGAACGTTTGCTAATGGAATAAATTCGTAATAAATCCCATAGTCAAGCATCAAAAGCATGTCCTTTTCCCCAAGCCTGTCTTGAATGCCGAAGAACCCCTCAGAAGCATTGTAAGTCTCCAAATATTTCATTTTGGGAGAGTCTATAATCGCTTCAAATTGTCTTCTGTATGGTGAAAAACTCACCCCTCCATGAAGAAACAACTCTAGATGAGGCCAAACATCAGTGATTTTATCTTTGGACTTCATTTCCAGTATACGCTTCACTAGCACCAGTGTCCACGAAGGAACTCCCACAACCATTCTCACATCTTCATTCATACTGGCTAATGCCATCTTATCAATCTTATGCTCCCAATCCTCCATGAGTGCAATTTCCTTGTTTGGTATGCGCTTGAGCTCCACCCAAACTGGAAGATTTCTAATAATAATTGCGCTTAAATCTCCCGTAAAGCAAGTCTTATTGTACGAATGAATGCTAGAACTCCCTCCCAATACCAGAGTCTTTCCAGAATATACATCAGCTTGGTGATTCAATTCATAGTAGATAGAGAGTGCATCTTTTCCTCCCTTGTAGTGACATTCTTCTAAAGATTCTGATGTGACAGGAATGTATTTGCTTTTTCCACTTGTTGTTCCAGAAGATTTGGCAAACCATTTTTGTTTTGTAGGCCACAAAATGTTTTGCTCCCCTTCTCTAAGTCTCTCAATGTATGGCTTGAACTCATCATATGTTCTTATTGGAACACGTTCCTTAAATTCTCTAGAGTTCTTTATGGAACCAAAATCATATCCTGAGCCAAACTCAGTGTGTTGAGCCATTCGGGTTAAATCCCGCAACAATTCTTCCTGAACCTCCAGCGGGTACTTCTTGAAAAGATCAATCTGATGAACTCTTTTCTTCATGAACCAGGAAAAAACTGAATTTAACGGCATCCAAATGATTTAATAAACCTGTAGCTAATTTCCACTATTCACTCTATCCATGCAAGCTTTAATGATTAAGTTTCGATACTCACTACTTCTAACATTGTCTCATAGAATGTTCTTCCTACAAGTTTTGATTTTAACCAGGCATAAAACATCATCGCCTGCAAATCCTCCTCTTCGGCTGATTTCCATTCCCAAGAACCTCCAATTTGTCTTGAAAAACTACTTAAATCTAACTCCTTGTTTGACAGCATGAATACTTTCAATAATGACAAGAACGCTCTTGCCTTATGGTATTCAGGAAACTCCATCAATTCCTTGAATCTTCTCTCAATAGACCTTATCCGCGATTCGACAAGTTCCATTTTCCCCAATTCATAAAACAACAATACTTCCATCAAATTTTTCTTCATCACCCACTCCTGACCCATTTGATCAGCGTACCATTTTTCTGAATGTTTCATCTCATGCAGTAATCTTAATGATTCTGCATTCTCCCCTTTCAAGAAATGATAAATCCCCATACTCGCAATCACATTTGAATTCTGCTTAGGAGTGTTATGAGCGCTGGAAAGCTCTGGCTGAAGCGTTGCAATGGCATTCTCCACTTCTCCCAATAGCATTAGATTGGCTGATGTCAATTCGATCACTTTCAACTGCATTTCCTTTTGAAAGCTCTTCGAACAACTACTTAGTAAATGTTCTATTTCACCTATAATTCCTAGTGACTCTTTGAATTTCTTATTTCTGTACTTCGTATGTGCCAGCATATACAAAATCTGAATATTTACATGCGCATTGTTCTTGTTTTGCATTTTATTAAAATACGTTTCAATCACATTTTCGAGTGAATGATATGACTTGGAAATATGAATGACACTTTTCAACGATTGCAAATACTCTAAGAGAATTTTAGGACTCCTAGCCAACTCATTCTCCAGCTCAAAATCTGATAGGTTCTGTTGAATAATTGGCATTAAATCTAATGGTTTGCCCAGTAACTTAGATCTCCTTACCTCAGCCAGTATTTGTGCTTTGGAAAACAACACTTTTTCCCTCAATTCAAGTTTTCTCTTATTAGCAGAGTGTTTTTGAAAAACCTCTTGAAGATCGATGTCCTTTTTTAAGTGAATTTGCTCTATTTCCAGAAGATAAATAGAGTTTAAGATCTCAAATAAATCATTCTGAAGTGCCAGCTTTTCGGACTTCAGTAGGATTTTCCATGCCAATTTCGGGATGTTTCTCTGAAAGAGATGCTTCGCCAAATTATAATACCCATTTGCTCTAGCAGACTTACTGTCATCCTCGTCCAATGTCTTCAACATTATAAATTCAGACAACTCAGCATAAAGTCTTTTTCTCAAGGTGTGATAGGCGTTCAAATTCTTTAACTCCAATCTTTTCAACAGTTGATCTGAAGTCAAATTTTCTTCAATACGATGTAATACAAATAGACGTAAGTCCTTTCTCTCCTTCTTAAATTTTTGACGCTGAACAAACTTTTTAAACTCAATTGACTCCTGAGCATCTAGAGAGTTAATCAACACGTTAAGCACATCCATTTTGAGAATATTTAGTCACTTTCAAATATACGTTTTTAAAAGAACTTGGTTTTTCACTACCGAATTGCATGCGCAAGTTTGCAGAGCTATTTAAAAAGAAAATAACATGAAAGATTTTCTCGCTAAAAACTGGATCAATGTGATAGGACTAGGAATGGTTTTTACGGCATTTATATATTTCCTGAACCTCGCCACTGAACGTTACGAGGTTCCTATAGAATTGAAAATTGCCGTGTCTCTCATCCTGGGCTCAGGATGTATCATTTATGGAATCAAGCGATTTCAAAAGGGTGGCTTTTTATTAGCTCAAATCATGTCAGGTCTCGGCACAGCTATCATATTCGCGACCATTGCTTTTATAAGCTTTACCGAAGTGACGTCATGGAGTAACGGGACGTTAATTGCCACTATGGGGATTGCCGTGGTCACTTCTTCTTATATCGCTGACCGATTTAACATGAGTATTTTGGCTCTAATCAGCACTGCTGGAGGACTGATTACTCCTTTTTTCATTCAGGCTACCGAATCACTAGACATTCCATTATTTATCTATTTACTGCTTATCAATGTGGCAGCCATTGTTATTTCTGTACGGAACAACTGGATCATACTAAGAAGTATGAGCTTCATTTTATCACTATTCCTATACGTTCTATACTATTATCTATTTAACCCTGAAAGCTGGGGCAGACCATTCCTGTACGCCACTGCTCTATTTCTAGTCTATACGGTTGGATTTATTACCGCTGCCATAAAAAAAGCCAAATCAGTAGAAGGCATGGATCTTTTCTTGAGTATTATCAACGGTATCAACTTTGTTTTCTGGTGTCATTTTATTCTAGGAGGATTTGAACTCTCTTTCGTTATTCCAATGGCAATTGTAGGAGTCATTTTTCTCGGTGTATCATTCTTTATATATACCAACTCTAAAGAAGTCATTTCGCTGGGAACTCTTTCTTATTTTCTTATGTCTATTGTCTCTTTAGCTATCTGCGGAAGTGAGATAGGTGCAGAATATACGAATGGAGGAATCAATTACCTGATCATCACATTTATGTGGTTGTTACTGCTCGCATTGGTGTATGCAGTGATTCGACTGATAGGAGAAAGTAAAATGATTCTAGGAATCATGGTTGGTTTTGTCCTGGTGACTAGTTATTGGTATTCCAATGCCTGGTCTGTAGAATGGATCCCGATTTTCGGAGTGAAGTACATCCCATTCTTCAATTTGGGGGCTATAGTATGGATCTTACTCGCCACATTTGGTTTTTCACTATCGAAGTTCCTTTTAAAGGACACACTGCACTCTGAGATGGCTCAATCTGTAGGTGAAAAAATGATTCAATCAATTTCAGCCGGCGCTGCTTTAATCAGTCATCTAGTCATTGGAGGACTATTAACGGTTCAAATCATCAATCTTTGGGAAGCTTATGAAATTACACTTCTAACTCAAGGATTAATGGTCAGCCTGATGTGGTTTGTTTATGCGCTGATTTTATTTCTATGGAGCAACAATACCAGTCAAAAGCTCTTTAAAGTATTAGGAATGTTAGTCATTGCCGTTTCCACTTTAAAGGTTTTCATTTTTGACCTACAGGGTGAATCCACAGTAGAAAAAGTAATCTTCTTACTCCTTTTTGGTGGAATCTTATTCATTCTGGGAAGGGTCAATCAGAAATCAGCTTCCAAAGCAAAATCAAAGGAAGGCCCTTCAGAAAAAACATATACCTATTCTAATCCATTTCAATCAGAACAATCATCGAATGAAACGACTTCTAAAAATTATACTGCTCCTTGGAAAAGATTTTAAGCGGTTTTACGTCGCTCCTCATTTCTAGATAGGACTAAACACACTCAACATAGATTCAACGCACTTCACAACTGCAAGGAACACTATGAAAACACCCTCCAGTCAGAATATCCGGCTGGAGGGATTTTCATTTTTCTTAGAATCCTCACAAAGTCCAAATCAATGATTTTCATAAACCTAAAACTCCATGTTCACGATATTCATAGAAGAAATAATAATAATTTAACTTTTAAGTGATTTTAGCTTGTCTAGAATTAGATTTATCTATATTTGCACTCCGAATTTTTCTACTGCGTTTTTTAGAAAGTTCGTAAACATTGCGAGGTGGAGCAGTTGGTAGCTCGTCGGGCTCATAACCCGAAGGTCGTAGGTTCGAGTCCTGCCCTCGCTACAAAGATTAACAAGGCTTTCAGAGATTTTCTGGGAGCCTTTTTTTATTCCCTGTACAACATATGTCCAACATTTGGGTGTTTTTTAAGCTGAGGTAGATTAATCTAAATCATCTAACAATTTTATTATCTTAGGTCTGAATTCTAATCTCTCTCATCATGGATGTAATTTGCATTGAGGAAGAGGCGTTCTATGTTCTTATAGAAAAAGTGGTCGCTCGCCTCAAAGATAACCAAACAGAGCCGCCTAAAAAGGAATGGTTAAACACACTTGAAGCTATGACTTTGTTGGGAATAAAATCAAAGACCACTCTTCAAAAAATGCGAGACACTGGCAATATTCGTTTTTCCCAACCAATGAAAAAAATTATACTTTATGATCGTGTTTCTATTGAGGATTATCTTGAAAGATCTGCTCAAAACACTTTTTGAAGAAATTTAATTTTATAGACTTGCAAAATATGTTTCTGTTGAATTCTTCAATATTTTTATCACTTCCAAATATCTGAATTTCATGGAAGTAATATGCCTGCAAGAAGAAGCATTTTATAAATTAATCGAAACCGTTGTCGCCCGTCTTAAAGATGACAGCGGCAATGCTGTTGTAAAAGAATGGGTCAGTAAAGAGGAGGCTCAAGAACTCCTTGGCATAGGAAAGACCACACTTGCTAGATACAGAAATGACGGATTGGTAAAATACACCCAGCAGGGTCGTAACCTCATCATGTATAGTAGAAGCTCAATTGAAGAGTATCTTGAACGCAATGCCAAAACCACTTTTTAACAATGGAAGACGAAAAACGCATCAGCATATTTAATCAGGGCTATATGTTACAAAAGCATGATCCAGACTTACTGAAATCACTATTAAGCAACATGGATAGAAGGTCAAATTACTTAAACGCCCTTAAAGATGGAAGTCTCCAATTTAAGATGGAGCAGAGCAAGGAGATGCAGGAAGGGCTTGAAAATGGTATGAGTATGGAAGATGCCAGTAGAGAATTCGACAAATCCAAAGATCAAGAGGATCGTAACCAGTCGATGGACATGGGTGATTAAAAACCTAAACAACAGAAAAACATGTTTGGAACGCCATCAAATGAAGATATTGCTGAAATTTCAAGGCAGCTTGAACAACAATTAGACGAGCCGCTATATAATATCCCTGGCACAAATGTAAATTTCACAAAAGCAGAAAGCCTGGAAGGCACGATTATAACTGGCAGCACTGGGTCGGGAAAGTCTTCTGGACCAGCAAAACATATTGCATTATCAATGCTTCGTGCCGGTTATGGCTTCTTTGTTCTTTGCGCTAAACCTTCAGAAAGAGAAACTTGGCAGGAATATGCTCGTCTTACCGGACGAACAAATGACCTTGTAATTTTTAATAAGAATAGCGACTATAAGTTCAATTTTCTTGAATATGAGATGACCAGAGGAGGGCAGGGTGCTGGTGAGCCGCTTAACATCGTCAATACCCTTATGGGGCTCAATGAACAGGCTAAAATATACCAAGCCGGGGGAGATGGAAAAGATTCGGAAAAATTTTGGGATCAATCTTTAAGGCGGTTAATCAGCCGTTGCGTGAAATTACTCTCTCTAGCTGACCAAGATATCAGCATTCTTAACATGCGAAAGATTGTCTCTAGCTGTTTTGATAAGGCAGAAGTTCAATATTACAACAATCTTCTATCCGATGTAGGGAATGTTAATTTAGATGATGAGCATAGACAGCAAGCTTTACTGAGACTAGATGAGTTACGGGGAAAAAATTATTTCCTGCGTGTATATGAGACAATTAGTAATCCAGAAAATCCTACATCTGATAATCATGAGGAAATAATCTGGATTAGTGAATATTGGATGAGAGAGTTCGCAAATCTTTCGGATCGTACCAAAAGCGTTATTGTTGAGTCCTATATGGGTTTAATAGAGCCTCTGACAAGTGGGGTATTGCATGAAAAATTTTCTGAAGGGTTAAGTCCAGAACTTCTGCCAGAGATGATTTATCAGCAGAGAAAAATCGTCATTGTTGATTTCAGCCTTAAAGAATTCGGTATAGCGGCTATCTATGCCGCGACCATCATGAAAACAACTTTTCAGGCCGCTATGGAACGCCGAAATGTAAAACTTGAAGCTTCTCCTATTCAAGTCGCACTTTGGATCGATGAGTATCAGAGCTATGTTTCTCCCTTAACCGATAGCATGTTTCAAACTACCGCAAGGAGTTCATGGGTAGCGACAATATACATCACACAAAACATGGATAATTTGTTATTCACGATGGGAAGCAATGCACCAGAAGCGCGTGTCATGTCGCTACTAGGGAACATGAATTGTAAATTTTTGTGCTCGAATGATAACTTTAGAACCAATGAATGGGCATCCAAAATGATAGGCCAAGAATTCATTTATCCAAAAGGCTATAGTATCGCTCGTGGTGAGGTTTCTTCACAAACCGTTAGCCCAACACTCCACCCCAAAATGCCACCAGAAGAATTCACAACATTAAAGACAGGTCGAGCAATCAATGACTTCAAGGTCGAAGCTATTGTCTTTAAAGCCGGTAAGATCTGGGATAGAGACGGATCTAATTATGCGAAGGTTGAATTTGATCAGAGACAGGCTTAGCCAAGACCATCATTCTTTAAAGTTTCATGTGGTTTTAATGACAAATTTGGCCAACCGTTTCTTTTAGAAAAAATTTTGTTGAAATCATATTTGTCAGGAACGTTTCGTTCAAGATCCATATACTGTCCCATAATTAAATCGGCCAATTCGGCATCTCCATCAGTCACCAAATAGAGAAGTGCAATATCCTCTCTGTTAGCACCTGGTTCTAAATCGATTTTTGCGTAGAATTTCGAAACTTTAAGAAATTCCAATCGGATTTTCTCTCTCTTTTCTACCGATATACCCAATTCAATCTTTGCCAAACGCTTAAGATATTCATTTGTAGACTTATCACTGTCATATTCTCTTTCTTCGGACACTTCCTCACTCCTCTGCAGTATTTTTTGAGTGTTATAGCATCAATTGTCCATATGTCAACACACAGCTTACTTTTTATGATAATTCACTGTAGTTCTTTTGACAGGTGCATCAGTCATCACCGCAGCCGAGTCTAGTCGGTATCCTAGTTTTAAAGCTACTTCTTGTAATCTTTCTATTTTACCAGTGTACATATCAACTTCGCTCTGTAGAGTAGATTTACTAATCTTCTTAAGAAA
Organism: Flavobacteriales bacterium; assembly: GCA_965224545.1. Classification (GTDB taxonomy): domain Bacteria; phylum Bacteroidota; class Bacteroidia; order Flavobacteriales_D; family Sanyastnellaceae; genus ASP10-05a. The sequence goes on from CBDCZM010000003.1 coordinate 594,984, forward strand.
ATAGTTATGTGATTCATCAAAGGTTTCCTTCAGGCTGGATATGTTAAATTGTAAATCTTTATTGTCAATAGTCTTAAAAAGATCCCTTTCATAGTTTTCAAAAACATCCCAAAATTCTCCAGAACTTTGCACTTCTTCAAAACTGGCAGTTTCGGGCTTGATTTTTTCCATACCAAAATAATGTTCTCTAATTAAAAATCTATCATCAATCAGAGCTAGGCTACTATGTCTGTTCATTGGACCAAAATAAAATGAACATTGACCAGATAATTCAGGGTTCTCTTGCACTCTTTGAATATGATCAAGAGTCACTCGCTTGCAATTCAGTATACCATGGTATCTAGATTTTTTTCGAGAAGCTGAAGGAACACATATAATTCTAATATATTCTACATCACTATTTTTCAGTTTTAGTTCTAGAGCTTCATAAACCTCTTTCATTACAGCGTTGTAACCACGAGCGATTCTATCATGGTGATCTGTAACCAATGCAAAATCTGGCGCATATTCTGCGATAAGAATTCTCTCTTTAGCTTGCTCAATAATTTCAACAATTCTCTTAACATATTCTTCTCTAGACCCTTTTTTATCCAGATTTACAGGCATATGAATAGACAATAGGCTTGTTGATCTCTTTTGATGAGATTTATTCCAGTACTCATAAAACTCAGGGACAATCATATCTTCCAATTTATCTAAAGGAACTTTAAATTCGGAGTTAAGAATGGATGTAAAAGCTCTTGGTAAAATTGGAATCGGTTGTTCAGGAATCAATGTGGTCAAATCCGGGAACAAACTTATTAGACTATTCTCTCTACTATTAAGAGATCCTGACTTACCCATAAATTCGAGCAATTCTAAAGGAGATCTATTTTGATTATCCAGACAATTGGCGATAATGTCCCAATACTTATTATTGACAGGAAGCTTCAAGGTCATATGGCTATAATTTTGGTTAGGCAAACCTAAATTCTATTACATCGAACTTAATAGTTATTTGATCTAACTCAAGGAGCACCTTGTCGAATAATGAACATTTCAAAGTTGATGCGTGTTAATAACTTTTTCTGAAGAAAAAATGAATGATTTATAAATAATTTCTTCAGAAAAAACATGAAATTACTAAGATTTAAAACACTAAATAACAACCACTTAAAGCACCTGTTTTGAAATAAAGCTGACTAGTTTAGCCCCATGATTGGGACGTTCCGGTCATAAAAAAATCAAACTATGGTACAATTTATTAACAACGGAGATATTGATCAGGCACACGCTGATCAGCCTGCATTTAATGCAAGCAGCTCCACAAGTAAATTCGGATGCGATGGTGCAGCGTCAATTATTAACAGGACTTCTGGACCAGAAGATGAGGAAGAATTTTCTTGGGATTTCTGGGAAATGTCATGCATCATGTCTCATGATCTGCCTTCTGGCACTTTTTGCGGCGGTGAAGGCTCTGACTTCAAGCCTATCCCGAATGGCGGCTGGAGAGCAAGTACGTTCATACCTAGATATATAAGAGGTGGTGAAGGCTCTGATTTCAAGCCAATACCAAATGGCGGATGGAGAAGTGAGGACAATCAATCTATAGATGCTTCGGCATCTATAGGTTCCCACTTCAAAATTGATGTATCCACCAGATTATTAACCATCGCTTCTCACTGAAATAATTCTGACCAAATCACCTTTCACACAAACAATATTGAATATGACTACATATAGAAACATTCTCCCAAGTGGAGAATTTAGAACCTCTGGAGATGGCAGGACTTTTATACAAAGATTGCTCGGGATTGGAGGTAATAACCAATCCTCCACTAACTCACAACCACAACATACGGGTTTGGCCCAAGGCCCGGATCAATATGTAACTGATGAATATAAAACAGAAGATGGTGAGCATATATACAAATTCGGTTTTCAAAATATGGACACCCATGTGGAAATTGATATTTTATCCTCTCCTTCTTATGGCAGGCACTCTGATGGCCTGCACAACACACATAGACTCAGCTCAGATAGGGGTGGGTACCGCATATGTTTCGGTGATCCTTCTATAGTAATGGACGTGAATGTAGCAAGGCACTGGGCAGCTCAATGGGCAGAGCTGACCAGTAAATACATCAACACAGGCGAGGAATTTCCAAATGTTTAACCTTTAAATCCAATCAAAATGACTTTTAATTTAATGACCGCAGCGAAATATTACATCTCTCCTAGATCAAAGAGGAGAAAAAAATCAAATAAGACTAAAAAGGTTAGTAACCAACCAAAAATGCAAATGACCGCTTCGGTTTTAGAAGAGATAAAATCCACTATAGGCTGTCTCCCACATGAACAGGGTGGGGTGCTACTTGGCAGCTTGGATGACTATATTGTTACAGAGTTCATATTCGATAGAAATGCCAGAACGTCTGGAGGTGCATATGATCCTGATCTTGCGACTCTCAATTCAGCCTTGGAGGAAGCCCATGAGAGAGAACTTCATTTTTTGGGATTTATTCATTCTCACCCTCCAGGGTGTAGAAGATTAAGTGGTTACATAGATAGGAAGCGCGGGATCGGTGATCTGGCCTATTTAGAAAAGCTCTTCGAAAGTAGACCTTGGGTTAATAAATTCCTCACACCTATAGTACAAGTATCTACCAGCGGTGAGATGGAAATTATTCCCTATATCGCTGAAAAAGGAGAGGTTGAGAATTATTTCGAGGCTAAATTAGAAATCGTTCCTGATGATGTTAAGGAAGAAACGAGACAACATTTTACGCCAGACAATTCGAGACTTGTCGGATCAATTGATGTGAATTTGATGAAGCACAGCCACGTTGTTTGTATTGGCGTTGGTGGCGCTAATTTGATCATGGAAAAACTTGCAAGATGTGGGGCTGGTATGATTACAGCCATTGACTTTGACACTGTGGATGCTTCTAACCTGACAACTCAAGGCTTCTATATTTCTGATATTGGAAAACCAAAAGTTGATGCCCTGGGCGAGCATATAAGAAACATAAATCCAGAAATCGAGTATGTGGGAATGCAGGCAGATTTCATGACCCTTTCCAAGGGTAAGTTAAAGAAGATTTTGAAAGAGGCTGACCTGCTTCTGATGATGACAGATGATTTTCACTGTCAGGCTTTTGGGAATAAAAAAGCGATCGAATATAACATTCCAGCCATTTTCGCGATGATGTATGAGAAGGCTAGGGCAGCCGAGGTGACATTTACTATTCCATCTGTCACGCCAGCATGCCATCGCTGCTGTGTTTCTTCAAGATACAAAGCCTATGAAGAAGGCTATAAAAATGACATAACCAGTAGTGGCAGTACGATATTTCATACAGAGTATTTGAACAGTAAAGTTGGCCTTCTTTCTTTAGCCATTCTTCACAGGAATGTACAATCGCTTGAAATGAGTGGATGGTTCGGCTCTAAATTCGATAGGAATTTTATTGAGCTCAGAATCCACCCTGATTACGGTGTAGATAAAGGATCATTCTATTATGACACCTATAAAGGCAATCCTAGAAACATTGCTTTTGATTCCGTATGGCAGAAAGTTGAGGCCGAGACTGATGAGAGCTACGATAGGAATTGCCCTGATTGTGGTGGGTATGGAGATTTAGAATTCTCCTCTTTTATGGAGCAAATCGATAATTCTGTTGATCGCGCTGTTAATGCTTTCAAGCGCCTATTTCATATTGAAGATATAAAAGATTATTTCTCGGGTGCGCCACCCAAAGACAAGGTAGAATCCGAAGAATAACCCGTTCATGCCAGCACTCACCATTTGAGTGCTGGCCGCCCTAATTCAATATTCATTTAAAACCAGTAATCATGATTTCACAAACTCCTCCGGATCTTAACCTGAGAAAGGTGGATCGCTATGGTGATCTGCCGATTCTCCTGCAATTTTTCACAAATAAAAACTGGATGATGCTTTTTTCGAAAAGGGAACAAAGTAAATTATGGTCAATTCTCTTTAGTAAATATTTTAAGTGCTGTACGGCAATGTCTGCCTACTCTGTTGGGGCCTTGCTCAGATTTAGACATGGCTCTCAGTCCAGAGGATTGCTGATGTTTACGTTTACACTCAGCTATATACTAGTGTTTAATTCTGAAACTGTATGGATCGTATTTAAACCTGTAATGGTTCCGATTGCTCCTCTCCTACCTCTTTTCTGTGATGGTGATAAGATATTCAAATGGGGGTTTGAAGACATTCATTCAACGGGACTATTGATCTACGCCTGCACCTTTGCAATAGCATCTCTAACAGATATTGTTTTTACATGGATCGGGCTTGGAAATTCAGACCTCACCAAACGCGGAAATTCATGGATTTATATTTTGATTTCAAAATTCACAGACACTATTGATGAGAGGCTAGTGCAAATTCTTATAGAGCCGGTGATTATCGCTGCCATAGCATTTATTCCCTGGGCATTGGGTGATTTAGCATTCGCAATATTTCTATGGATGGGATCGATTAGCATGTTTACGCAAGAAGCATTGGATGAGGCATGGACGGTCAAAAACAGAGCTCTGATATAAAAATTGACAGATATAAAAATCCATGAAAGAATAAGTTATCTCAAGTAGCAAGATTCTATTTAAAACGTCCGTCATTAAAAATGGCGGCGGGATTTTGTGCTGCTCTTAAACACTCATTTAAAAAAGAAAAATTATTATGATGCGAACCACTACGTGGCATGGCGCTTCCAGTGTCGTGCATTATTTCGAAGAAGGGTATTCGAAGGAGGATTATTTAACCGAAGAAAGGAAAATCACAGCTATTTGGAGAGGTAAGACCGCTGAAATGTTGGGATTGGAAGATCAGGAGGTTGAAAAGGAAACCTTAAGCGCCTTGGCAAATAACAGGCATCCAGAAACAGGAGAGCGCATCACCGTCAGAGATGCGGCCAATAGAAAAGCCGGGTATGAATATTGTTTTTCGGTTCCGAAGAGTGTCAGTCTGGTTCATGCCATTACAGGTGATAATGAAATTTTAGAGGCACATAAGAACGCTGTTCATTCTGCCATGACCACTGGCATCGAAAAAGACATGCAGACACAAGGCACCTCTGATGATGGCGGTAAATATTATGAAACAACAGGCAATCTTATCTACGCTGCTTTCGATCATATGACATCGCGCCCAGTTGCAAAGAACAAAGATGGAAATACTATATATATTCCTGATCCACAAATACATACACATAGTTTTGTGCCTAATTTAACATGGAGCCATGAACATCACCGATATCAAGCCTTGGAAGAGGGCAATATCAGACGATTATCACCCTATTATGAAGCTCGGTATCATGCTGCCCTTAGCAAAGGATTGGTAGACATTGGATACAAGATTGAATGCACTAAAGATCGCTATGAGATAGCGGGCATCACCAAAGCTACAAGGGACAAGTTCAGCAATAGAACCATAGAAATTGAAAAATTGGCTGCGGAGAAAAGCATCACCGATCCTGAGGCCAAATCCCAACTAGGTGCGAAAACGCGGGTGAATAAATCAAAAGCGATTGAGGATCATAAATTACATGATTTGTGGAAGGATCGTTTAACACCGAAAGAATTACAAACCATTCAAGAGGCCAAAGGAAAGGGTGATAAAAGCGCGGAGCAGATTTCAGTTGAAGATGCGGTTGACCAGGGGATGGATCATTTTTTCGAGAGGCAATCGGCTGTTCCAGAAAAACGGATCGCTGCACATGCTCTGACATTGGGATATGGACATTTGAAATCAGAAGATGTTCATGAAGAACTGGAGTCTCGTCAGAACATATTAAGAGCAGATAAGCAAACCATTACCTATATGACGACAAAGGAAATGGTTTCAGTCGAGGATCGCATTATTGAATATGCGGCTGAGGGAAAGGGTAAAGAACTACCACTAAATACAGGCTATGAAATCCAGAATGAAATTCTGAATGAGCAGCAACGAAATGCCATTACTCAAATCCTCTCATCAAATGATCGGGTAAGTATTCTCAAAGGTGGGGCTGGTGTTGGAAAGTCCAGTTTGCTTAGTGAAGTCAAAGCTGGAATTGAAGGAGCTGGAAAAGAATTAATGGCAACTGCTCCATCTGCCAATGCCAGCCGTAACGTATTGCGATCTAAAGGGTTTGAAAATGCAGATACAATTGCATCACTTCTGCAGAATGAAGAATTACAGAAAACCTTGCAGAATAATGTTTTGTTGTGTGACGAGGCTGGGATGATCGGGGCGAAAACGCTCGACCAACTCTTTGCACTGGCTGAAAAATACAATGCTCGTTTGATTTTGAGCGGTGATACGCGCCAGCATAATTCTGTTGAAGCCGGAGACGGGTTAAGACTACTTGAAGAAAATGCCGGCCTCACTCCTGCCACAGTCCAAAAAGTAGTGCGTCAAAAGCCGGAACCATATAGAAAAGCAATTCAGAAATTGGCACAAGGGCAAACGATGGAGGGGTTTAAAGCTCTGGATAAGATGGAGGCCATTAAAGAAATTCCAGATCAAGAGGAGCGCCACAAGGCTATTGCCAAGGATTATGCCGTGTCCATTGAACAAAAAAGGTCAGCGCTAATCGTCTCCCCCACCCATGCAGAGGGAGAAGCCCTTACTGAAACGGTGAGGCAGGAGCTTAAAGAAAGAGAGGTTATCACTGGTGATGAAAAAATATTCGATACGCAGCGTAATCTTTCTCTAACCGATGCGCAGCGCAGGGACAAAGCGAGTTATGAAGAAGGATTGATTGTACGGTTTCATCAAAATCAAAAGGGCAGCTTTAAGGCAGGAAAGCATTATGAAGTCCTTTCCAATGAAAACGGAAAGGGCATTGCAGTAAAATCTCTGGAGACGCAAGAAACCCTTTCCCTCCCATTGGATAAAACAGAGAATTTTCAGCTCTATCAACCAACCCAGATCCCCATAGCCAAAGGCGATACAATACGCATCACTCAAAATGGAAAGACGATGGAGAATACGAAAATCCATAATGGACAGACATATGCGATTAAAGGATTTACCGAACAGGGGGATGTGATGCTATCCAGCGGTAAGACCCTCAGCAGAGATTTTAGAAACTTCAAACATGGTTTGGTTGAGACGAGCCATGCGGCACAAGGAAAGGACGCTCAAGACGTATTTATTGCTCAAAGTGCCGAGAGTTTTCAGGCCAGTGATGAAAAGCAATTTTACGTGTCTGCCAGTCGTGGATCTGAAAGCGTTGCCATTTATACGGACAATAAAGATGATTTGAAAAATGCCATTAACCGTGGTGGTGATCGTATGAGTGCCCGCGACATTGCCAAAGATCAAAACTTCACAGACCTACAACGAAAACGGAGAGATTACCATTTGCAGCAAACCCAACAATCCATTGAGCATGATCGAACACAGACAAGATCATACGATCATGAACCAACACTTTCAAACTACAGACATGGACCAGACAGGGAATAATGGGCAAAACCAGACAACTTCAAAGCAGTATTACGCACTGGGCGGACAGGGTAAGTATTTAAAGCGATTTAAGCTGAAACTGCGAGTGGGGAGTATCTATAGCATCCCCTATGCTCTGCTGCCGATCATCATCCTGAATGGAAATGGATCACTGGATATTCTTTCTCATGGTTTGAACGTGAATATCAGGGGGCGCAATCTGAAGGAACTTGAAAAATGGCTCAGTGAAGAAATAGTGCTTTGGATAAAAGAAAGTGCCTCTGGCAGAGATACCGGTGAAGCCAACGTTTTTGTATCTGACATCAAAATTGAAGGAGACGAATTCTAAATAAAAATCTATAAATCCCAACATAAATGAAAAGGTTATTTGACAGGCTAAAAGAAAAAGACAAGAACAATAATGAGCTAAGGATCTCTGATGAAAGACTAGGGTATCAGCTTCCAGATCAGAATATAGATCCGCGCATTCCACCGTCACTTGATGCGCAAAGTAATGTCGAGCTGGCACAAGAGAGACTGGAAGAATCTGAAGAAATCGTGCGACTCGATCCTAAAAAAGAGTGGTTTATTCCATTGAACGCGTTGGATGGCGGAAAATACGATCACTTGATACAGAGAAGCCGCACAGATGAACAGCAATTATCTCCAACCGAGATTGATCCACCCCAAGAGAAGAAAAATGAATTTCTCAGTAAATCTCCTTCGCATGAAGAGCTTTTAAAGCGCATTGACAACTATGCCAATAGATCTCCGTGGGATGATAATACGCCAAGAATTGATCAGCTAAAAATCAAGCAAGCATATCTGGATAGAATTAAAAAAGATGGTGTCAATCGAAATGCTCAGGATATTTATTACGGGCAGGGGCTTCGCTACGGACTTCCTCATGAACCAATTACCAAAATGCAAGAAGATCGACAAGTCGAAGATCAAAAAGAACGGGAAGATGTTTTGAAAAAAGCTAAGGATTACTACAAAGACAATCTGGGGCTAAATAGAGATTTTAACAAAGACGATCAAGGAATGGGTATGGATTAAAAACCAGACAAATGAAAGAAGAAGATAAAACGTCTCAATCAAACAAAATCATTGAGGAGAAGCAAAAAGATGTTCTCATGAAAAGGGTGGAGAAATACACTCTGATCCAAAATAAGTTGGACACCATAACTTCTATCGATAACCAGAGAGATGAACAATTAAAAGTAGCTGCAAACGTCATAGATCATGAACGAGGCCAAATGGGTGATCAGGAATTATCAGCACATACAAACACCCTCAAAAGTCATGAACAATCCAGCGACCATGACAAGTCGAGGATTGATGATCTCTATAACAAATTTGCAAAAAAACTGGAAATGAACAAGCAGTCCTTTGAGCCGGATATGGATTAATAACAATGATAAAACTTTAAAAAATGAATACTTCAAATACAGGGTTTCAGCAAAATAAAAATGAAAACAAAAACATTGATTATCTGGTCATCATCACGCGTTTGGTATTGCTGGTCATCATTCTTGGTACAGCCTTCTGGTACTTTGACGGAAAATCGAAGGTTGCTAACTTTGGCACGTCTTTGTTTCCAAAGCTAGGTCAATATTTATCTGATGATTATATTATTACAGATTCAATCAGTACGGTTTGGAGGAATGAAAGCGATCAAACCCTACATCTATATGATGGAAGCGCAGTGGAGGGCAAACCAACAGGAACGGGGTGCTATATCTTGGCTAAAAATAAGATCGTATCCGATCTATACCAAGGGCAATATTTTGACGGTATGAAACATGGACGGGGCAAGTATATCACAAGCCTTCGAGATGGATCTGTAGAAAGCATCTATGAAGGCGGGTGGAAGAATGACAAGGAGGACGGGAAAGGCACCTATTATCTCTATAGATCAAATGGAACGGTTAAATTCATTTACAAGGGCACATATAGAAATGGAAAAAGGTATGGCCAAGGAGCTGGAACGCTCTATGATGAAAATGAAAAATTGCTCGAAAAATATTCTGGCCCTTGGAAAGATGGAGAGCCGTTAAGATGATGGTTGTTTTCACAAAACATTATCCTAGTAAGGCTACAATCAGTCCAATACTGGCGATATGCAGTCCAACCATCCAGACAATTAACTCAGATTTGAGTTTATTTATGGCTGATTCCAATCTCTCCTTTGAAACCACAGAATCAGAGGAGGGAGCTAAAGCCTCAATGAGCGCTTTGGCTTGAGACTTCTTAAATCCAGCATCCTTTAATACTTCTGATGCTTGCAGTGTATCTATAACGAGTGTCATCTTACTATTATCAAGGATTTGAGTATAAAAGTCAAATTGTGATGAGGTCTGATATGGAAAACCATTGACTATTCTGAGGGTGGGGGCTATGTATATCTTTGTGTTTTTTCATTAAAAGAAGATATTTCAATTATGGTTATTCCTAAATACGGTATTAATGTTCGAGACTGCGCCGAAGTTTTTGAAAGAATAAATCCCTTCTATAAATTCTGGCTTGATGAAGGTTATGATAATAATCTCGAATTGCTCCAAAGTCTACATGGATTTATTAAAGGCTTGGGAGAGGTCAAAGGGCATACTACTGATCTTTAAAATGGCAGAAAGATTTATATACTAATCCCCAATTAGCCCCTCGAAAACAGGATTTCTTAGACAAGATCAAACCAATAGATGAGGAAATAGACCGTATGATTAAAGAAGGGGTGAACCCTTCGGTAATTGCGTTTGTTTTTTCTGACAAATTAATAAGACATTTTGGTGGCTATGACAGATTCGACGAAGATTATTCCCCTAGAGACCAAGCCGAACAAGAAGCGGCTATGGATCGCATGATGGAAACAGAAAATATGGTTGATAGTTTTATAGACAAAATTCGAGATGTTTATCTCAATCTAAAAAAGCAAGAATATAGGATCATAGAAAGTATGGATGATTTTTCTAAAGGCTTTATTCCAATAAAAAACCACTTTCGTAAAAGCGCATCAAACGATATAAGGCATTGGAGGGAATGGGGTATGTTTGACAGTAGAGGAGAACAGCTTGAATATATCCAAGAACAGCCCAACTCTCAAATTTGGACGATGTATTCAAGTTATAGAGAGCAGTGTTTTATCAATAGTGTAACCCCTGTGAAGATAGTTTAGGATTCTTCAAAACCAAAAAAAGGGTGTCTGATGCTTTAGTCTATGAGCTTCCTTTGTAGATGTGCTTCGCTATTTTTGACCTGAAAGCAAAGTGCTATCTATGATGTGGCAGAATCTGTAAGAAAACCCACTAATATCCAATCACTTTTCATATAAATTGCGGCTTATTTACAGATATTAAAGCCGCATGATCAAAGAGAAAATCACTTATTCTAGAGTGACAGAGATAATTTTAAGTTTCAAAAAAACAGTATTTGTTGCTGAAAGAAATGCGCTAACGTATGATAAAAAAGACAATGACCTTGTAGGTACTTTTTGGATATCAGAAGATCCTAAAGAAATTTTTAACGATATTTTTCCAGAAGTAGATGTTTATTTGGATGATGGTAAAGACTGGGACGAATGGTTAATAAACAACTATTGCATGAGTGAAGGAATTCCCAGAAACAAATTTCATGAACATTGGAAATCTCTTTGGCATGTAGGAAAATGGATTGATTGTGAAGGTTTTGACTGGGCTGAAGAACACCCAAGTCTTTGGGTAAATATGAATGGAAGCATATCCCGTGAAGATGCTTTGAAAGAGTGCCATGAAGCACTTATACAAGCATTCATTAATAGCGAGATTGATATGCTCGAATGGTCAATTAGTGATTCTAATAACAATTTCTTTCTACAGTATCTACAAGATGGTATCCTTGAGATCGAATGATATTGGTATAGGATATTATTAAGCACAATATCTGATATGGAAAATCATCGTTTCATTTGAAGCTAAAAACCATTTTGGAAGGTGATAACGTCCATTCTGGAAAATGGTGGTTGGCGTAATATCTTATGTTCATTAACCACCCAGATCAGCACAAAAATGACAATGTGCTTAACATTCCTCAAACATTATAAAGTACCATATAACAGCCTCTAAGGCAGGTTGTCAAAACATTTTGTGTATGTTTGTTTAAACCATGGTGCAAAGAATAAAAAGATTAGAGAACTACATATTTGAATTCTTTTCAACAAGATTTGAAGAAATAAAATGGTATTATCAAACTAGCCATAGAGATAGAAAAACTGATGTTTATATTTTGGAAAATGGAACTCAAATTATGGATTTCATAATTGGAATTCACTCAATAGTTGAAGAACAATTCTATGCTAGAAAATTAATCCCACAGAAATTCGCGACACCTAAAAGTTTATTTAATGCACTTCAAGAATTTAAAGATTATCTTAACGAGAATCAAAAACTCATAGACCCAAATATTGACGGAGAAAATACCTCTGATGTTATTAGTCGTTTAATGAATATCAAAACAGAACTAATTGAAATGATTGATTACAGTCGAAATGTTTATGACTATGAAGAAGCAAAAGTACCTTACCAAGATTTAAGACTGAACTTAATTAACAGAGACATTGACGAATTTATAAAAAACTTAAAAAGCATTTTATCTTCTGTTTCTTATTCTATTTCTAAAACGAAAGAAGGTTATCATCATTCAAATGTCCATTTAATATTAAAAATGTTAGGTTTTGACGTTATATCTGAGGAAGAGACAAATATTGGCAGAATTGACGCTGTGATTAGATTTACTAGTATTATTTATATTATTGAGTTCAAATTTGATAACTCTGGAGATTCAAGTGTAGTTGCCTTAAATCAAATAAAAGAAAAAAGGTATTACGAAAAATTCTTAACAAAAAAGAAGGACATTTTAGCAATCGGAATTGGATTTAGTGATATTGAGAAAAATATATCTGGATATTCACACGAACGAATAGAGTAAAACCTACTGCCAATACCGTGTGCAATTAATTCTTAACTACGCAACTAATCATACACAAACACGTTGATTTACATGTCGCAAGGTCACTGGACAAACATATGAAAGTGGGGGAGCATAACACTATGACCTTGTAGAAGCTAAATGGGATAAATATTTTTTATGTCTAATCAGATAAAAATTGAGCCGTGATAAATGTAATTATTATCCCAATGAGAACATCTCCTTTTTTCCAATTACGCTTATAGCCTCTCAAGGCATAGAAAGCTTCTATGTTTCCTGTTGTTTTTCTTTTTGACATGTTTGATGTCAGCCATTTTGTTAAGCTGAACTAAAGCTAATAATTTAATATTTGTTGGAATAGTATAATTCACATTTTTCTAGAATTAAAATTAGAACTGGATTTATCATACTCATTTAGTTTCTAAGAATTTATGTTTTTAGATTAAACTGCTAATTGTCATCAGAAACATTGTTTAACTTTGCATCGATGGGTAAAAAAATAGAAGGCGAAAAGATTGCTGAAGTACTATTAATGATTTTAGCTGCTCTAGTTCTCTTTTTCTTTATAAAAAGACTATTTCATGGCTTTGAGGAAGAAATCAATCCTGACATTGTCACTGATGAGGGTGAAGAAATTTTAGAAAGCAAGGAAAAAAGAGACAAGCTAAGTGAAGCCTTGGAGGATTATCAATCAAATGGTAGTTGGGATAAATTATCAAAGATAAACGACTAATATTTTGAGTTATTCCTTAGGATTTCTTCTACTCCTTCTTAACATTTTTTTGCCGGGACTGGTCTTTCTGCGATTTTATTTTATTGGCCAGTTTTCCAAGCAATTTACTACGAAGGTTCCCCTTTTTCGAATAGCTTTCTACTCGCTAATTCCTGGACTTATCTTACAAATATTTGCGTTCAGCCTATGCAGGAGTTTTGGCTGGATCGAGTGCGACTTCCATAACGTTCTAATCATTTATAGGGATTTGCTTTCGAACGATGTGGAAAGCTATAAATCTGTTACTGAGAATTTTGTGAAAAATGGAATAGGAGTTTATGTTGTCTACAGCATTTGTGTTATTGTACTTGCTATTACCATATCAGTATTCTCCCAATGGTTTATTCGTAAAAGTAAACTTGATATTAATTTCAAGCTTCTAAGGTTTCAAAATCAATGGCATTACATTTTTAGCGGAGAGGTAAAAAAATTCAAAAAATTCAATTTTGTATCCTCAAAGTCTGATTTAGTGTCAAAGAACCCGAAGAATTCAATGATGTCTTACGTGAATATCTTAACAGAAGAACAAGGGAAGGCATACTTATATAAAGGTTTTGTTATTGATTATGATTTAGACTCTGTCAACCCCAATATCCTAGATAAGATTTACCTAGTTGATGCTAAGAAAAAGGAAAATAAAAGATCAAAATCTTTTTCAAGCATACCTGGATCAGTGTTCATTTTACTTTATAATCAAGTAATAAATCTAAATATCACCTATGTACCATCTATTAAAGAGTTAAACACAGGAACTCTAGAGACAGGTATTGGTGAAAACACCTCGGATTCAATACATAATTATAAGGAAAAAATAACTGCATTTTTCAGAACTATAGCAGTAGGTATGTTCTTAGTTATATGCCTCCAGATCATTTTTCAAATATTTCCAATTAGTGTTTTAAATGATCCCCTAGAACACCTTCATTGGTTTCAGAAATATTTGATTATTGGACTTTTGGCTAATGTGTTGACTTATTTTTTATTGGATAATTCTGAGTTAAACCCAAGATTTAAAAAATTTGGCTTGTGGGTTTTTCTTATTCTCAATGGACTTTCAATTTTGTATGAAGTGTTCACTCACATAGATAATTTTTAAATCTTTCTGATTAGTGACTCAGATCTAAGCGACTGGGAGTAAGTCATAATTATTCTTCAATAAATTTACTCTATGGAAAAATCAGATCAAGAATTAAAGAATGAGACAGCTGCTGCTTTGGGATTTTTGTTTGGAGCAAGGGTAGTGTCTATGAATGCATATGAGCAGTTAAACAGAGAGAAAATTGAATTAGCAAAGCAAAATGATCAATCTCGTAAGTCTAATCTACAGCTCATAGGATATTACTGTAAGTTTTTAGCTTTTAAAAATTACCATTCTAAATGGAAAACTACTACTAGAAAAATTGAAGCTAGAACAAATCATTTGATAAAGGAAGGTCTGATAAGTGATTTTCAAGGAACCTCAAATCTTATCAAAGAAAACGTTGAAGAATCATACAAATGTTATATGCATGGACTGGAAATAGCAGCTTATATTATGATTCTAAGAACTGTAGAGTTAGCAATTAGCGAAATCTACGATTCTAAAATGAACCCCAAGAAAGATTTTGTTCCAGCTAAAAAGAAACTAGATTGGATCAATAAAAATTACAATTTGGGTGCCGAGTATAACGTTATGAAAGCGTATCTTGAAGGTAGGAATTCAGCTGTACACGACATTCACAAACCTACTAGAATGCAAATGCTTGCGGCATTTGAGACGGTAAATGCATTGATCAAAATCTTAGTTGAAATAGATTAAGATTAAGGAATGATTTTGCAGCAGATTGGAAACATACGATTAGCAATCTTATTCTGAGAGATTAAAAAGTTCATGATATTTAGAATTGAATGCACTCCTCATAACATTGTCAGGCAAAGGTTTAATTGCGACAATTATGAAAAGATTCTATTTGTTTATTAATAGGTTTAAAATTCTCATGTCTAGCTATGGTTTGGAGCTCTTTTCTATATGAAATATTATCACTCATTATGAAAATAGCATGGAATGCGTCCTTTTTAAACATAAAATTTGTGGTATAAATGGATGATGTCTAGAGATATTTCTCAATTTCCAGTAATGAAGCAAAAATGTGCGACATGTCCATTCAATACAGAGGATAAGGGTCGTCACAACGATCCTGAACTTGTAGATAAGATCAAACAAAGAATATTAAGCCAAACATCTCAAATTTGCCATCATCCTGTTTTGTCTGATAAAGAAGAATCTCACCTTTGCAGAGGCGCACGTGATTACCAGATTGAAATATTCAAGCGAATTGGTTTTCTTGAAGAAGCTACTAATGAAGCATGGGAAAAGAAACGAAAACAACAGACTTTATTGTAAGGCATATTATCACCATTTAAATTTTTTCCTCCATCTATCTAAATCAGATAGTCGAGACAAATAAATAAGCCTTTTTAATTTACTAAATCCTATTTCTTTGCAACGGTCACTTACTTTATTTTTCATTTGTGATAGCGTTAATTCAGGCTCTTTAAATTGACCATTTTCAAAGCACTCCCTGCAATACTTGATTTCCTTTTGTTTTTCATTGGTAAGTGCATTAAACCAATTGTTGTTTTTTAGATAGATCCCACAACTCTGACAAAATTCAGTAATTACATATTTATTATATTGGAACTTTAACAGTTTGTCCTGATATTTTTGAGTTCTATCATACCAAAATATAAAACCAATTACTGCGGTTAAAAATGAAATTCCTATGTATTCATTTTCGTCTTTACGAAATTCAGCTAATTCTTCTGATTTATTCGATATAATTCTATGCTTCGTTTTTTGTTCTATAAGTTTTAATTTCTGCTGTATTTGAAGTTCCTTATAGTCATCTACGAGGACTTGTATCTCATCACTTAGTTCAATTAATTCTGGAGGTCCTTCAATTATGATTTTTCTTGTAATAATTGAATCATTGACAATGGATTTCTGGCCACAATTACATTTTTCATCAAGATTTTCTATTTTACGTTTTAATGCTTTTCTCTTGTCTTCAATTCGATCACTTTCAACTTCAATTTTTGAAAATTCACCTTCTAGGATTTCAAGCTCTTCTATTATTTGAGAGTATTTATACTCTGGATAGATCAATGCTAAAATGAGTAGAAATACTCCAGATAAAGCTATAAATTTATAAAGGTTATCGGTTGGAAGGTTAGGTATTGTCATGCATGATTATTTTCTCAATATCGTCAAGTATTTGGAACAAACATACTCCTTAATGTTTTGACAACTAACCTCGGAGAATGTTAATTTACACTTGATCCTGTTTGGGAATGCAAGACATAAATAGAAAAGAATAATTATCCATAACTACTAGTATTATCCCACAACACAAGTATTTTCCAGAATGGACGTTATCCTATTATAATTCTTCCAACAGGCATACTCTACACTCAAATGCGAAAACCTATTAATTCCAATAGATAGCGTGAATGAAAATATGCATTTTTTGAGACTTATTTAAATGGCATTGGATTAATAGCATTAACATCATATTTTGAATAGTGCCATTCTAATCGGGGGACTCCAGTTGTAAAACATAGTTGTCCTACGATTAACAAATACTCCGCATCTAATTCAGGTAGCAACTGCCCTGCATTGTAAATAATCTCCTTGAAATTTTCTCTAGCACGTTCGATATAAGTATTATCAGGATTTCCCTTGTGATCATAATCATATGTCACCAAAATCTTCAAATTTGCCCTTAACTGGGTCAACTTGATCATTTCTTCCCAACAGGACTCAATACTATTCTCAAATTCTATTACAACTCTTGTATGAAACTCTGAAGCATTGATGATGTTTGCATCTTCATGCATTGATTTTATTTTTCCATTTAGAGGAAGTAAATAACTCCAATCTTGTTTTCTAAATTCTGTTCTTGTCCTATCAAAATGTGAGGACCAATGATATGATCTATTAAACACATTGTCCTGAACCTCTTTTGTCCACTTTGAATAACTATTATACAAGCTTAATAATTCTTTCTCTTCTGACAACTTAATAACATAGTTCTGCCAATTCCTTTGAAATTCCTCTGCTTTCATTTGGTAATGATAATTAATATTGAAATGAATTGGAACTTAATCAATAATTAAATACGAAATAGTGCTTGGCTATTTACTGGATCTTATCACTCTCTAGGTTTCACCAGATCAAAATAACCCTAATATTTTGGTCGCACCGAATATTCCATGTACTACATGCTGTACTACAAATAGGTAAGTGGTTAAACCAGGTCGGAATAATTCGTCAAATACTTCAATAGGTTATCAGTTCGCCAATTAGAACTTTGATCCCCTTCATCAACATCAAACTAGACTAAAAATTACTTGTAGGGGTGATTTTCATTATTAATGTAGGAATTTTCCTACAGTAAATTCAATTTGTAATTGTTAATTTAGAAAATTGATACGACTGAATAAGTTTAGAGCATTTGACATTTCCATATATTCATTTCAATAACAAGCATTTAATCTTATATTTTGCGTAAACTCTATATTTATTAGAGATAATCTTCTCCACCAATGAAAACAAAATTGTGCCTACTTTTTTGTCTTTTAACAATTGTCCAGACAAAGTTCTTGAATGGTCAAACTGATGTTTCTGGTCAAAGCACTTCAGGACTTACTGTTTGGTCTCAATCTATGAGTCCCATAATAGTTAACAACACTTTTACAGTTATTGAAAATGACACATTAATTATTGAGGCAGGTGTTGAAGTGAACATCGGAAATAGCGATCGAATTATAATTCATGGAACCATTCGGGCAGAAGGAACTATTTCTGATTCAATAAAATTCCGCGGACCAGAGGGATCATCTTTTAATTATGGTAGAGGATTAGACTTTGGTTTTTCAAGTAAAAAAAACTATTTGAGCTATGCAGAATTTAAGTACTTAGGAGGCGATGGATATGGAGCAATACACGCTGTATACCCTCTTGATGCTATCACCCCTTTATTAGTAGAAAATTGTAACTTCTCGCATAATGAACAAAATGCTGAAATCCACGTTGAGAATCTTGGTGGGTTTCAGGATAACGATATTGGTAGAATTCATATTACAGGTTCTCCCATAGGGCAAGCTACTCTTTACTCACAATCAGAATCTGAGGTCACCCAGTACATGCACGAAAGTGCTTTAACAATTCATGAGGGGGACACATTGATTATCAAAGCTGGTGTTGAATATCAATTCAGAGATGCTGAAAGACTTAACAATAATGGAACCATTATAGCCAATGGAACCGAAATTCGTCCTGTAAGGATGATTGGCGTTGATTCTGATTTCAATGATGAAGGATATGGTATTGTTTTCGGAGCCACTAGTACTTCCAATATTCTTGACCACATTCATTTTGAAAGACTCGGAAAGTCTAGCTATTATGGGGCAATTCATGCAGGTAGTATAATGAGTGGAGACAGCCCTTTAATAGTTACAAACTGTACGTTTTCATCTAATAAACGAAATGCTGAAATCCATGTCGAAAATCTTGGTGGGTTTAGAGATAATGATATTGGAAGAATATTCGTTGCTGGTTCTCCCATAGGGCAAGCTACTCTTTACTCACAATCAGAATCTGAGGTCACCCAGTACATGCACGAAAGTGCTTTAACAATTCATGAGGGGGACACATTGATTATCAAAGCTGGTGTTGAATATCAATTCAGAGATGCTGAAAGACTTAACAATAATGGAACCATTATAGCCAATGGAACCGAAATTCGTCCTGTAAGGATGATTGGCGTTGATTCTGATTTCAATGATGAAGGATATGGTATTGTTTTCGGAGCCACTAGTACTTCCAATATTCTTGACCACATTCATTTTGAAAGACTCGGAAAGTCTAGCTATTATGGGGCAATTCATGCAGGTAGTATAATGAGTGGAGACAGCCCTTTAATAGTTACAAACTGTACGTTTTCATCTAATAAACGAAATGCTGAAATCCATGTCGAAAATCTTGGTGGGTTTAGAGATAATGATATTGGAAGAATATTCGTTGCTGGTTCTCCCATAGGGCAAGCTACTCTTTACTCACAATCAGAATCTGAGGTCACCCAGTACATGCACGAAAGTGCTTTAACAATTCATGAGGGGGACACATTGATCATCGAAGCTGGTGTTGAATATCAATTCAGAGATGCAGAAAGGCTTAACAATAATGGAACCATTATAGCAAATGGAACCGAAATTCGTCCTGTAAGGATGATTGGCGTTGATTCTGATTTCAATGATGAAGGATATGGTATTGTTTTCGGAGCCACTAGTACTTCCAATATTCTTGACCACATTCATTTTGAAAGACTCGGAAAGTCTAGCTATTATGGGGCAATTCATGCAGGTAGTATAATGAGTGGAGACAGCCCTTTAATAGTTACAAACTGTACGTTTTCATCTAATAAACGAAATGCTGAAATCCATGTCGAAAATCTTGGTGGGTTTAGAGATAATGATATTGGAAGAATATTCGTTGCTGGCTCTCCCGTAGGGCAAGCTACTCTTTACTCACAATCAGAATCTGAGGTCACCCAGTACATGCACGAAAGTGCTTTAACAATTCATGAGGGGGACACATTGATCATCGAAGCTGGTGTTGAATATCAATTCAGAGATGCAGAAAGGCTTAACAATAATGGAACCATTATAGCAAATGGAACCGAAATTCGTCCTGTAAGGATGATTGGCGTTGATTCTGATTTCAATGATGAAGGATATGGTATTGTTTTCGGAGCCACTAGTACTTCCAATATTCTTGACCACATTCATTTTGAAAGACTCGGAAAGTCTAGCTATTATGGGGCAATTCATGCAGGTAGTATAATGAGTGGAGACAGCCCTTTAATAGTTACAAACTGTACGTTTTCATCTAATAAACGAAATGCTGAAATCCATGTCGAAAATCTTGGTGGGTTTAGAGATAATGATATTGGAAGAATATTCGTTGCTGGCTCTCCCGTAGGGCAAGCTACTCTTTATTCCCAATCAGAATCTGAGGTCACCCAGTACATGCACGAAAGTGCTTTAACAATTCATGAGGGGGACACATTGATCATCGAAGCTGGTGTTGAATATCAATTCAGAGATGCAGAAAGGCTTAACAATAATGGAACCATTATAGCAAATGGAACCGAAATTCGTCCTGTAAGGATGATTGGCGTTGATTCTGATTTCAATGATGAAGGATATGGTATTGTTTTCGAAGCCACTAGTACTTCCAATATTCTTGATCGTGTTCATTTTGAAAGACTTGGGAAGTTCGGGAATTATGGCGCCATTCATGCAACAAACCCTATGAACGGAGATGATCCTTTAACCGTTACTAACTGCACATTTTCATTAAATGATCGAAATGCCGAAATCCACGTCGAGAATCTCGGTGGGTTTCAAGATAATGATATTGGAAGAATCTTTATTGCTGGTTCTCCCATTGGACAAGCTACTCTTTACTCACAATCAGAATCTGAGGTCACCCAGTACATGCACGAAAGTACTTTAACAATTCCAGAAGGAGATACTTTGATTGTCGAAGCAGGAGTAGAATACCAATTCAGAGATGCAGGATGGCTTGACAATAAAGGAACTATTATAGCCAACGGAACTGAAATGCGCTCGGTTAGAATGATCGGTATTGATCCTGATTTCAATGATGAAGGATATGGTATTGTATTCGGTGCAACAAGTACTTCCAATATCCTTGATTGGGTTCACTTTGAAAAACTTGGAAAGTTTAGCTATTATGGGGCGATTCATGCTGCACAACCTCTTAGCGGGAGTACTCCGCTGATTGTAACTAATTGTACGTTCTCCTTAAATGATAGAAACGCTGAAATTCATGTTGAGAATCTTGGTGGGTTTCAGAATAATGCTATAGAAAAGATTTTCATCACTGGAGCTCCAATTGGGCAAGCCACACTTCCTTCTCAGTCGGATACCGAATTAACCAAATATGAACATATAGGAACACTTGTAATACCAGAAAACGACACATTAATGATCGAAGATGGAGTAGAGTTTCAATTGAGGTATCAAGTTTCTTTGATCAATTACGGAACTCTAATAGCAAATGGAACAGAAAATAGAGGCATTAAAATTATTGGAAATAATGCCAACTCAAATTATAGAGGCAGAGCTATATTCTTTCAAGAGACTAGCAAAGGTAATATTTTAGATTATGTCCATATCGAGCAGTTAGGAGATGGCTCGTATGCCGCAATATATGCCGTTGACGCTATTGGAGGAGTTGAAAACTTAAAAGTTAGAAACTGTACCTTCTCAAATAATGCTCCTGACATTTATCTTCATCCTGAAAATGCTGGAGGGTTTGCGAATAATCTTGCGAATAAAATTGAGTTCACAGGGGCAAGTATAGCTAGGAATGCTTACTTTCCTGGAAACGCTCTAATCGGTGGAGGAAAATTTTCCGCGAGTTTTAACATACTGGAAACAGGTTCTCTAACAATTGGAGCTGGGGCTGAAATTCAGTTCGATGACCGAAGAATTATTACGGCAGAAGGAACGGTAATAGCAGAAGGCACAATTCAAGATACAATCCGATTTACCGGTGTTAGTAGCAATCTGAATACTATGGGTGGTGGAATCGTACTGGCTGCCAATAATAATAGATTCTCACATGTAAAGTTCAGCAGAGTGGGCGACAATGCCACCACTATGGATTGTGCATTATACATTGAAGGGGAAAACAATGAAATAACAAACTGTTCTTTTATCAATTCAGAAACTACAGGTATATGTGTCTTAGGTGAAGCAATTATTTCCAATTGTACATTCAACAACAATCATCTTTATGGAATTAGGCTTCAAGATGCTGAAAGCGTCTCAATAAATAATTGCACGTTTGAAAATAATTCGGAAGGAATTAGAAAAAATCAAGGAGCATCAATAGAAGAAGTACATAACTGCAATTTTCACCTCAGTAACAGCAATTATGGTATCCAAAACACTACTGCAAATGACATTGATGCAACAGGAAACTGGTGGGGTTCTGAATTCGGCCCAACCCATTTAACTAATCCTGCGGGACAAGGAAGCATAATTACTGACCACGTTATTTATGATCCATATATTCAAGATCAGATTCCAATGTCACAAAATGACCTGCAATTAGTGTCTATCCTCTCACCTTATTCGGATTGCGAACTGGGCACAAATGAAACAGTTACTTTTTCAGTGTTTAATAATGGTGAAGAAGTCTACCAAGATTTGAACTTTGGGCTGATTTTTAATGGAGATACTATTACGACGCAGGATACCATAGGGGTTAACTTGGAGTTTGCGCAAACAGTATTGCTTCAAGTTCAAACACCACTCAACCTGTCTATAGAACAAGATTATACTATTTCAGTATTCGTAGAAGCCAATGAAGATGAAAATCCATATAACAATCATCGTGAAAGACTTATAACTCATTTTGCTGAAATCGATTCAACAGATACCTACTCAGGAGTTTTCCCTCCGAATGGAATACAAAATATACCTCGACAAGTAAATCTGTCCTGGTCTCCAATTGATCATGCAGATTATTACGATATTTATTTATGGAATACAAATGAAGATGAGCCGCCTGCTCCATTCGCTAGTGAATTTTCAGGTATTAATTATGATATCAACCAAAATCTAAATTTTGCGACTACCTATAAATGGAAAGTCGTTGCTCGAAACATATGCTCTCCAGAATTACAAAGCAACTGGTATGAATTCACAACGATCTCTCAACCTGACGTGGAAGTTCCTGTTGATAGTATCTCAGTTCCTCAACAAATTTATTCTGGTCAATCAATTGAAGTAGGTTGGGACATTTCTAATGTTGGAACATTTTCTACTGGAAATGAGGATTGGCGAGATGCGGTCTATTTATCGGTAGACCCTTCCTATGGAGGAGATACTTATTTAGGGATTGCTTCTAACCCCATTTCTTTAAATGCTGGAGAAAGTTACTCTCAAACATTGAGTATCAATATTCCTATTGGTTATGAGGGTAATTATTACTTGATTATTGTTTCTGATAGATACAATTATTTGAATGAAAGCAATGAATCTAATAATATCGGGATTCTTCCGATAGAAATTATTCTCACTGATCCACCCGATCTGCAAGTTACATCTGTTTATGCCACCTTTGGGAGTATAGTCACTTCTGAACAAGAGGTAGAAATCAACTGGACCGTGATTAACAATGGAACTGGTCAAACCCTATCAGATTACTGGGTTGACAGAATTTTTATTGCAGACACCAATGTGTTTAACGCATCGAGCGCCTTACCTATAAGTAATCATCAACATAATGGGATTCTGGATGTTGAGGAATCCTATACCGCTTCTAAAACTATAACCATTCCACAAGGATATGATGGCTCGTATTACGTTTTTGTGCAAACAGACCGCTACGACTATGTATATGAGCACTATACTAGCAATGAGAATAATAACATATCACCACCTTATGAGCTTGACGTAACAATCCTACCTCCTTCTGATTTAGAAATTGAAATCATTTCTCATCCAATCGTAGCAAATAACAAAGAAGAAGTTCTTGTAACGTACAAAGTCACCAACTCTAAAGAGCCTTTTAGTAATCGAAGTATAACGGATAGAATATATCTATCATCAGTACCAGATGCTACTATTTACAACAGCCAGTATCTAGGTCAAGTCACAGCACAACGGTCTTTGGGTTTTGAAGAGTCCTACACAGCTTCTAAAACCGTTACAATTCCCAATAATTTAACTGGGGAATATTATTTCTATATCATTACCGATGCTACTAACAACCTATTCGAATGGAATTACGAATTCAATAATGACTCTACTAGTTCCATATCATTAACTATACAGCATTCTGATCTGGATATTGCCGAATTTAATTCACCGACCCTAATTGCTTCTGGGGAGACAGCCATCGTCTATTGGAGTGTTTTAAACTCTGGCTTAGGAAGCGTCGAAAATATCAACCGGCAGGACAGAATTTACCTATCAGGCTCACAAGGACTTCAGGGCGCACAGTATCTTGGTTCAGTCAACTATAATACATCTCATTTGACAGGTGATACAATCAACAAAAGCTTGGAGATTGTTATCCCTATTGGTATTGAAGGGTCAAAATATTTGATCGTATTTACTGATTACAACAATAGTGTATTTGAAAATGGCTCTGACCTAAATAATATTCAGATTAATTCAGTGAATATATCACCATATATTGCTCCTGATTTGGAAGCTATAAGCTTAGAAGGTGTTCCAGACGCTCTGATCGCGGGTGATGTCATAAATATAACCTATGAAGTTTCAAATTCCTCGGAGATAACGCTCTCTGGCGAAAATTGGAGGGATCGCATTTTTCTATCTGCCACAGATCAATGGCAGCAAGGTGATCCCAGAATCATCATAGAAAATTTCAACATTAGTGAGTTGCTTGGTCCAGATGAGACATATCAAAGAGAGTTAGAGTTTGAGCTGCCTATGTTGGGAAATGATGCTCCGTTTGGGGTATGTTTCCTTTATGTTCATTCCGATTATGCCGGCAATATCTACGAAGATGAAGAAGTAAATAACTTAATTGTAAGTCAGGGTATTTTGGTAACGGCTCCTGATCCATTGGATTTTGAAGTTAATACTGCCTATATCTCCGAAGAAGTTGTTACAGAAGGTTATGATGCTGAGATTACATGGCGAGTAACCAATCTTGGAACATCTACAGAGGTTTGGAATTACAGTCTATGGTATGACGCCATTTATCTTTCTCTTGATACAATCTGGGATAATTCCGATAATTTCATCACAGATTTCACTGTTACTGAGTCTTTGGAGACATTAGAGAATTATCAGAAGACGCAGAGCTTTCAAGTACCATACGATTTGCCTGAAGAGTTCTTTTTTCTTTTGGTCACAGATCATTTAAATTACCTTAATGATTCTTATCAAGATAATAATGTTTGGGTCATGGATCTGGAAGTGAATATAGAAAATCCTGATGATCCTGATGAACAGGGTACTTATGATCCAGGACCAATTATTCCATTGGAGATAGATTATCCTGACTTTGAGCTAGACAGCCTCAATGTGACATCTCAGTTTATTGCAGGGCAACCTTATGAAGCCTCTTGGATCGTACGAAATATTGGGGCTGGTAACTCAGATCAATCTAACATAACTGATAAAGTGTATTTATCTATTGATAATGAAATTGATGGAAGTGATTTTCTAATAGGAACGGTAAATCATGATGCCCCGTTCGTTGGAGATATGGTTAACGTTTATAACTCTCTAAGCATTCCACTAAATATTCAGGGAAACTATTTTTTGATTGTTAAAACAGATGCTAATAATTCTGTCTTTGAGGAATCCTCTGAATCAAATAATGTGAAAACTTCCTTAGTCAGTGTGTCACAATCATCACCGGGTGATTTATCCATAACAGATGTTATTATTCAAGATTCCATAGATGTGGGTGGCATTACTGCAGTCTCCTGGAGACTTGAAAATCAAGGAGAAAATCCGATATCAGGTACAATGAAAGAAGTTATCTATATTTCACAAGATACTATTTGGGATGTTAGTGATACCTATCTGACTGATATCAATAGTTATGTCGACCTTGCCCCAAATGCTTCTATTTTTCAATCGGCACAAGCAGAAGCTCCTGGAATACCAATCGGCAATTATCATCTCATCGTTAAAACGGATGCTCTGGATAATTTTTCAGAGATCAATGAAGAAAATAATGAAACAGCATCCACTGAATTAATCAAAATCTCCTTAGATGAGCTGGTTATTGGGGTTGAAAAACCCGCAAGCACAATTAATGGTCAGGAGAGTTTTTACAAAATCTGTGTTCCTGATTCTGTTGATGGCGCCTCCTTAATTGTTAAGCTAGAAAGCCTAAGTATAGATGCGTCCAATGAACTTTATTTGAGTTATGGACATTCTCCTACTCGATCGGATCATGATTATGCATCTGTTGTTCCTTACCTTCAAAATCAAGAACTAATTGTTCCAGAATTAATTGGCGGTGAATACTATCTGTTGGTGGTTGGAAATGATTCACAAGAAAACACTCAGGATATAGGACTATTAGCAGAAATATTACCGTTTTTAATTCGAGAGGTAAACACCAATATTGGTGGAAATACAGGAAGCTGCACTGCACTCATAAGTGGAGCTCAGTTTGAAGATAATATGTTGATCACATTACAAAGCGAAGATGAAGAAATTATCGCTTCAAATTCCTATTTCATTAATTCTGCAGAAGTTTATGCCACGTTTGATTTGTACGGGAAAATCTCCGGGGTTTACGACGTAAAAGTCATACTACAAAATGAGGAGGAGGCAGTTCTAGTTGATGGTTTTACTGTCATAGAAGGTGCCCCATTATCTTCTGATTTCGGCGGATTTTCGGGAGGAGGGAATTCTGAATTAAGTTGTTCTATTCAAAATTCTGGTGCGGAAGGTTTAGTCACCACACTGTATAATCACCCTGCGAACACCAGAATAAATCGTGTTGTTCCTATTGCTGTGACATGGCAGTACAATGGCAATGTAGATATTATTAACCCTACAAAATTGGTATGGAGTTTAAGAGGTGCTCCTTTGGCTTTTGAAGTTGAAGAGTTAGAAGAAAAAGAGACGGAACTGCTGCTAGAATTCACAGAAGAAGATGGCCCTCCAAACATAGTGCGTCCTGGAGCTTCTGGAACAATCAATTTCTTTTCATATTCATCTGATCCATTGCGATTTAAAATCGTTGATTAATGAGAACTAAAATACATAATGTCTATTTTTTGCAAATTGGAATAATTCTGTCCTTTTTTCTGTTGGCTAGTGCAGGTGTCAAGGCACAGGATCACAACACAATTAAGCCTAATGTCAAATCTGTATATGGTTTTGAAGTTAATAGCTATACAGGAAACCTTTACCAAACAAGACAAGATATATTCATTCCTGGAATTGGAATGAATTTGGATTTATCCTTTACTTACAACAGTGACGATAAAGATGAAAACTGGGGATTCGGTAATGGCTGGACATTCTCATATAACCTATTTCTTAATGAAGAATTAGATGACTCTGCTCAGTTAGAGACGAATTCGAATGATGACTTACCTATCGCTTCTGTAGGCTCTCCTGCTTTGGTCAGTGTTACTGCTAAACTAACTACAGGCAGAAGATACAGTTATCAATTGCTTTCAAACAGCTTTATCTCTCAGAGTGGAATATTTAACCAGCTTGTAGCTAATGGAGATGGCACTTATTTCATAAGAAAGAAAAACGGCACACTTATCAAGTTTGATGATCCCACTCATAAAAAAGTGACTTCCATTATTGATAGAAATGGAAATAGTTTCTCCTTCACCTATTCAGAAGGGGTTTTGATGAAAATCACTGATGCTTCTGGTCGTAGGGTGAATTTAGAATATACAAACGGTATGTTAACTCATTTGAGTACAGATACCGAACCTATTCGAGAGACATTCTATGAATATGATACAAATGGAAATCTAATCCTTGTTACAGATGCTTTAGGTGAAGAAATTCAATATGCTTATGGTGCTGATCATTTACTTACAGGGTATGCTGATAAAAACAAAAACCCTCTGAGTGTATCCTACACAGAAACTAATGTTGTCAAAAAACTGGCGACTTGCAAAGGTTCAACCAGTTTTTTTTATAACACTGCGCAGTTGTTTACCACGGTGCTGGAGACCGTTAACAATCAAACTCAAAAAACGAACTATCAATTCGATGAGGAAGGGAGGCTAGTTGAACAGAATGGAAACTGCTGTGGTTTCAATGTGACGTTCGAATATGATGAGGAGAATAATATCACCAAGCGAACTGACGCTAACGGAAATGATTATCAGTATAGTTATGATAAAAGAGGAAACAGGACACAGGAAATAGACCCTTATGGCAATACCAGTTTCTACGCGTTTGATCTAGACTACAACCAAATAACAAGCTTTACAGATAAAAAAGGGAATATTATCAGTTTTAGCTACAATGCAATTGGTAATTTACTCTCTACCAGCAAGCCTGAGGGAGTATCGGAAACTTATACTTATTATTCAAATGGATTAGTTCAAACCATGACGGATGGAGTTGGTAATCCTCCGTATCAGTATTCTTACAATAGTAATGGATATCTCACAGAATCTATTGATCCAGATAATCAATCAACCATTATAGAATATAATGGTGTAGGTAATAGAACCAAACTGATTGATCCCAATAGTTATGAAACGGATTTTGAATATGATGAGCTTAGTCGTCTTATAAAATTAATAGATGATGATGGCAATGAGACCAAATTCACATTGGATGCTAATGGAAACATAAAGTCCATTCAAAACGCTCTAGGCATTAAGAGCTATAGTGAATTTGACTGTCATGACAGGGTCATCCTAGAGCGGGATAGCTTAGGTAATACATTCGAATATGAATATGACGTCAAAGGTAATTTGCTCAAGGAAATTGATGCACGAGGATTTGCAACGCTTCTTGATTACAATAAACTGAACAGGTTAGAGACTTCTAGGAGTGCTTTAGATGAGATTACTGATAGACAATATGATTCTCATGGGAACCTTGTGTTTTTGGCGACTCCTGATGGGAATACCATTCAATATGAGTATGACAAACTCAACCGCCTCATTGTGGCTACAGATATTATGGGGGTGATTACAGAAATCACCTATGACAAGAATTCAAACATTACCTCAAGAACAGATGGTCAAGGAAATACCACCAATTACGAATATGATGGTTTAAATCGTGTGGTGAGTGAAACAGACCCTTTGGGACACTCAATATATTATGAATACGATACAAATAGCAATCGAACCAAAATCATCGATCGTCTCGGCAATAAAACTGATTATGAATATGATGAGATTAATCGACTGGCGCTCGAAAAAGATGCACTACTACATGAGAAACATTATGAATATGACGCGAATGGTAATCTGACCAAAATTATTGACCAGTTAGATAATGAAACTACCTACCATTACAATCATAGGGATCAAGTCACAAGAGTTACCTATGCCGACGGTTCATTCGCTTCTTATGCCTATGATGAAATAGGAAATCAATCATCACGGCGAGACCATAATGGAAATTTAACTTCTTATGAATATGATGTTCTGAACCGGCTGACAAGAAGGGTTTATCCAGAAGCCTCAGAATTCGAAGAGTTTGGCTATAACTCAAATAGTCAAATGACAGAAGCGACAAATCAACATGTAGCTATCACCATGGACTATGATCCATTGGGACGACTTTTATATGAGGACTGGGATGATCAAAGAGAAGTTAGTTATAGCTACAGTACAAATGAGCGGACTCGTGAAATCACCTATCCTAATGCTGGACGAATAAAGGAGCTATTTGATGAGCGAGGAAGGCTTGTATCAATAGCTGACAAAACCATTGATGAATTTCTCATCGTCTCTCAAAATTATGATGAAGGAAATCGATTGACCAGTAGAATTTTTGAGCAAACTCAAAATATCAGTCAATGGAGTTATGATGCCAATTCTAGAATTACATCCATCTCCCATAATCCATTGGCTGAGTTTCAATATGGATATGATCATGAGGGGAATAGGGTCTATGAGCAAAAAAATCATCTCTCAAGCAATTCCAATTCTTATATATACGATGATTTATATAGACTAACAGAACACAGAGTGGGGCAACTTAGCGGTGATCAAATCCCAAATGTTCTTAGCTCTGAACTATTCAATCATGACGATCTTGGAAATAGAGAAAGTTATGATTTTGATGACTCAATCATAAATTATGATGTCAATGAGCTAAACCAATATAGCAGTGTCAGCACAGAACTTAATAATACCCTGTCTTACGACCTCAATGGAAATCTACTTACGGGGCTTAATCATACGTATAGCTATGATTATGAGAACAGACTGGTTTCTGTGGATAGTGGAGTCACAGCTAGCTACAAATTCGATGCGCTTGGTAGACGAATTGAGAAAACCACCAGTGAAGGAACGGTTCAGTACTTCTATGACGGCATTCATGTCATTGAGGAACAAGGCGCTTTTGGACAAACTTTAGCCACTTATATCTATGGGCAAGGGACAGATGAAATTCTTCAAATGCAACAGGGAAGTGAAAGCTATTATTACTTCCAGGATGCCTTAGGCAGCACAGTTGCCATCACAGATTCAAATGGACAACTCGCTGAATCTTATTCATACCTCAGCTATGGAACGCCCTCGATCTACGATAATATAGGAACTGAAATTACTGAGAGTTCGATTTCTAATCCATATCTATTCACTTCTCGAAGATTAGACAACGAAACAAACAGTTATCACTACAGAAATAGGCAGTATTCTCATCTGCTTGGAAGGTTTAACCAAAGAGATCCGCTTGGTTATGTTGACGATTTAGGACTTTATCAGTATGCATTCTCTAACCCTACAAATTACACCGATCCATTAGGGCTTTGTGGAAGTCAACCATGTTCCTTAAATGGAGTATTAGACTTCTTTGACACTTTTGGTCTTCAAAATAGCATTGCAAAGAGCTACTGTAACTTCTATATGGGGAATTATCGTGAAGGATCTGAATATTTGGCCAGTTCAGTGGGTAGAGCAGGATTGACAGTACTTTCATTCCACCCAGGACTTTTAGCAGCAAGATTTATATTTCAAGGATTAAGAATCGCCTCATTTACCTCAAAATTGGGTTCGGCAGTTTTGGGTACCTCAATAGCTATTGGCAAAGTCAGCGGAAAAGTATACAATGCCTTTACAAAAGGTGGAAAAACATTTGCTCAATATAGAACTTCCTACTGGGCTAGTAGGGTTAAACCTACTTTTCAGCCTATCAGGATGTCTAATGGAAAAGTTTTTAAAGTTCATATCGAACTTCACCATAGATATATCCCTCAAAGAGCAAAATGGGCCCCTAATTGGCTGAAAAACAATAAAATAAATTTACAACCTCTAAATACAATTCGACACGGGATAAATGATTCTTATAGATTTAGATTTTTCCCAAAAGAAATCAAGAGCACTATAAATAATGGTAATACTTTTGGATACTAAGATGTTTAATTTATTCAAGAAAAAAAAGACTAAGAATATTCAAGAATGGGAATATGAGCTATTAGAAGTAGTTGTGAAAAAACTACCTTCTAAATATTCGTTTTTGATTAATCAAATTAATTCGAATTGCATTTTAGATAGTGTACCCAATGAGTTGTTGATGAAAAATTGGAAGCGAATAATATGGAATCAAAAACTTTATGACTCTTTGAAAAATAAGAGTATCAACTACAAGCTCATCAATATTAAGGTGTTCGACCTAGAATCTAAAGACTATAAAAGAATTCACCTTGATTTATACGAAGGCATTCTAATTGGGTATCGTCTTGATAATAATAGTGGGAACTTAGATTTTGAGAACATCACTATCGATGACCTTCAAGAAGAATTATATCAAGACAAAAAAGAAAAAGAGATACATGAAATTTGGGGAGATATTCCAAGTGATTTAGCAGCAGTATTGGACTTGGATGACACATATAAGATTGAAATACCTGAAGGTGAGTTTTACATTATAAAAGATTTAGGAAACGGTAATTACCTCTCTATTGATCAAGGTGGTGCAATTTATGGAATGGTACATGATCCTTATGAAATTGAAAAATTATTCGAAGACAAACACCTTTTTTTTGAAGCCCTGAAGTCAAAAGAATTCCACCTACAGGAATATATCAATAAAAAAATGTCATAATGTAGTATACCTCAAATCCGCAGGTCCATAATTTTGATTTCACAACCCTTTAACAGGGTAGTTTTTTTACCACCTCAAAGAGGTTTGGGTCTAAGTTTTTCTTTGGAAATGTCACTTTTTGGTTGAGGTGATGCTGGAATTACGTGTTGATATTAATGTGAATCCAAGCCAAATACACCAGCAACCACAACTATCTTACAGTCAGCAGGTTATGTTTTAGGGGTGAAACCACCAATCCCAAGATGTGATTTTCCGTTCTTTTTTTTGGCTAAATCAGCTGAGGATAAGGTTTGTCAGTGTACAGTTTTAAGATTTTTTGCCTTGCTTTTTTGATCCATTTAAAGGGGACAACAACGAATCTGAAAATAAATTTCTTCATCCTAAAGGTGGGCTGGATGAAGGGAACTTTCTCGGCCATTTGATTCACAATGTGGAGATAAAAGTTCCTGCACATTGCCATGATAATCATAAAAACAGTGTTTTCTTCTAAAAAGGAGAAGGGGAGATTTTTCCATCCAAAATCATTATTCATCTCATCAAAGATTCTTTCTGCTGCTCCCCGTTGATTGTAATAATCAATAATTTCCCGATCGATGGTTTTTATATCATTGGTAATGATGGCTCTGTAAATGAAGTGATCCTGAAATTCTATATCGGCTTGTCCTGTCTTGTTGGTTTCTCTTTGAATCACATATCGGTACTTCTTCTCTTTTCCAAAAGGAGCATAAAGAATGCTGCAAACTTCAACGTCAATATTTCCAATTTGTACCCTTTCCCATTTTTCAACCTGTCTGACCTGCTCTGATAATTCCCCACATCGTTGTGCCCTGACGTAAAAGCGTTTGCTGTTGGATTCAATTACAGACAAAATATCGCTGGAAAAAGATCCGCAATCCATTCTACTTCGGTCGATTTTAATGTTTCTACTTTTGAGTAGGTCGTAAGCGCTTTTGAGTGTTTCGGCTTGTTTGTACTTGACATTGCTATTGCCATTCCTGTTTTCAAAATGGACTATATGTCTACCAATTGTAGATACTCCTGGGAAATAGCCATGCTTCATTTTGTAGCTCTTTTTTGAGTCGTATTTCTCACAAGGAATAAATTGATTATCGTAATCAAAGTCATAATATTCACTAGGAATCAAAGACTTTGTCTTTAGTAAAAGATCTAAATTCAGTTCATTTAATTTGGAATGCTTACTAAATTCATGCACCGTATTAGAATTGCTGACAAAAATCTCTTTCTCTCCCGATAAGCCTTTCTGAACGCGAGCCAATGTGTCAGCAGAACAACTATTTACATCTAGGGTTTGTTCTAAATCTCTTTTCAGATGTTCTTCAATATCCTCAGCGCAGTCACCGCCAGCAAAAAACACTAACCAAAGATTTTTAATCACATCGGCATAACTATATCGTGACTGAAGAGGTCTTGAACCCAGGTGTTCGTTGATCAACTTTTCCAGACCAAGATCTGTAAAATGCTTTGAAATAAAATTAAGCCCTCCAAAAGAACCGATTTGTTCGGTTGAAATTGTACTTTTCATCTGCAATGGTATTTTCACCTAATTAGGTGAAAATATTCTGAATCAGAAAGTCCTTCAAGCATTAGTTTTATAGGGGTTTTCTGTTTCTTCTTTTTTTGACCTGCGGATTTAAGGGTATATCAGAAACTAGAATTAATTAATGCTTTGCAAATTGAAGAGAGAAATAAAATATAAGTTTATGTCATTGAATAGCCCTTATAGTAGAAAGATTGGACTCTTATCAATTCTTTTTTGTATAGTAACTTCTTCTAACATAAAGGCTCAATCTAACTCGCCATGTGGAGCAGGTATAGAGGACAAACCATATGGCAATTGTGCAGGTGGCTATTATGATGGTAATGGAAGGTGGCAATGTCCTTCACAAGAAGATTGTAATTGCCTTACTGATCCCAATTGTATTTGCATTGATCGGCTGCATGCTGTTGACCCTAATGATATCATAGGATCATTAGGCTATGATACAGTTCAATGGGTTTCTGTGAATGACCGATTGCTCTATACCATTCGTTTTGAAAATGATCCTAAATTTGCCACTGGACCAGCCCAAAATGTGCTGATAGATTTGAACTTTCATGAAAATGCCAATCCTAGTTCGTTTAAATTGGAAAGCTTTGGATTCGGTGAGTATTTCTTTGATGTTCCTAATACTCCTTCTTTTTATTCCAATCAACTTCAAGAAACACAAGATTCACTGGGAGTAGTCGTCAATTTTACTGGAGGCCTTGATATCATCGATAAAAAAGCCTTTTGGGTATTTAGATCTATCGATCCAACAACGGGACTCCCTCCTACTGATGCCGCCAAAGGATTTTTACCAGTTAATGACTCTACTGTTACTGCTTATACAGATACCATTGCTCAAAAAGGAGAAGGCTTTGTTATTTTTTCCATGAAGCCTAATCCAAATACCAATACGATGGACACGTTGCTAGCTCAAGCTTCCATCGTTTTTGACGATAATGCTCCAATTGAAACAAATATTTGGAGCAATATCATTGATGCTTTCCCCCCAACAAGCTCTGTGAATGACCTACCTCAATCCGTGGACAGCACAGCATTTATTTCTTGGAATGGTAGCGATGATAGTAATGGTGTTGGAATCAGAGATTTTGCTCTATATGTTTCAAAGGATGGAATGCCATTTTATGAATATGGAACCAGCCTGAAATTGGATAGTATCATTGAGTTTGTTGGTGAGATAGGCAGTGCTTATGAGTTTTATACACTTGCCACAGATTTTGTGGGTAATAGAGAACTATCAAAAGCTGAGGGAGATGCTGGCACTTACTTTGGTAGCTCGCAGTGCAAAGCTGATTTCAACCAAGATGGTGCCGTAACTACCATTGACCTTGTAATATTTCTGGCAGACTTTGGGTGTAAGCCCCCTTTGCCATGTGTAGCTGATTTAAATGATGACAATGCAGTAAACATTTCTGACTTAACCATGTTTCTTGCTGCCTATGGAAACGTTTGTAGTCAGTAATAAAAAATGTCGGTGTCACCTATACATTGTTCAATGTGTAGCAATAGCACAAAGCTGCACTACATATTGTACTACAATTAGCTTAATATCATTAAGATCAATTCAAAATTAGTTGTGATTTTCAACATCTTATTTCAATTGCAACTTTCAATTCGAATCCTCCCGAGGGGGTTGACACATAGTGACAATTAAGAGCTGCTCCTTGACTTATTTAGACCATGTTTAAGCTAGTTCTATTGACACTTTGGGAATGATCTACATTCTATGAAAAAATCGCTTTCGCAAATCGATTTTACTGCTGGATCTACATATGCCTTGTAACCCAATAAAAAGGCGCAAGTCATTTCGTCATCATTCAACAAACTCTTTATTCTATCCGATATTCTTGAGTAGTGAAGGGTATCTTCTTCAGTTTGATATAACTTTAACTGAATTCCATTCGCTCTTATACCCTGATATTTTATCCAACCACTGTATGGATGAGGAGTTTTTACCGAAAAATGCTGATATTCTTTAACCTGTCGCCACTTATCTTGATCATCTTGTGGAAGATTTTGATTATTAAATAAACTATCGCCAACTTGATAAACTCCCAGAAGATCCTTAGAGTATTTGTAAGCTTTTTCCGCATATCGCTTCTTGTGATCAAGTCTCTCTGAATAGAAAGAGAGGTACAAGTTAAAAGACATTAGATTACTTAAGTGAACTAGTTGTCGATAAGGACTGCCGCTTAATTTTGAATTGTCAATTTTTTTTAGGCCGTCTAATATTTCAAATAATTTATCAACGTTTACAGACTCAGAGTCAAACTCTCCATCTCTTCCATCTTCAAATACCAAGTCTCCTTCCTTACTGATATCTCCAGCTATTCCATAAATCTGCTTGTATTCATTAATAGATCTCTGATAGTCATTGTCTGGATTTCTGAACTGGGCAAAAATAACTATCACTAAAGCTACATTCGAGATGATTAAAATTATGGCAGTGATTTTTAAAAGGGTAAACCTGATACCTTGTTTAATTCTTGCTGAAAAACTGAATACGAATAGTATGAGGCTGACAGCCAAAGCCGTCCAACCAATGGTAGTAAAGGGGTCATTTAAAATACCTGATGAGAAAAAGTTTACACTTAAGAGTATAATTCCCAATATTGAGGTTATAATAGAAAGGGCTTTCATGAGATTCGACTATGATAAATTAAACCTTTTGAGATCGAAGAAGACGTTTTGATAATAAACACAAATTCTGGAATGATTATTTGCAATCAAGACCAAATTAAAAGAATGGTAATCACAAATTACCGATAGTTGTTTGTGGCCACCACCATCATCCTCATCTTGTACTGGCTTTATTCCAGTTCCACCACCTTGGGAATAGGAAATATTTGTAATTGTTATAATGGCAAAAAAAACGCACCCAAACCTTAATAGTCCTTTCAATTTCATAGTTGATTTTTGCAACTAAAATAAGTAAAACAGCTGAATATCAAACTCATATTGGTGATAATTGAAAAAATAATTATTTCAGTTAGCTGATTAATCTTAGTCAATTGCATGCAATGGAAAAAGCCATACGAGTTAGAATCTCATGCTTTGCCTCAAGTTTATAACCTCGTCCATATTCTGGACCACCTTTTCTGTGCCCCATTAACTCATCGATGATTTCTTGAGCGACTTCAGTATCTCTCAATCGATCTTTAAATGTATGCCTTAAGGAATAGAGGCTATGATTATCTGTGGGCTTTAAATCATTTTCTCTTAGATATTTGTTTACTGCTGATGAGAAGCTATCCGGGTTTCCCTTGTATCCAAAACCTTTAGGATATTTACTGAATGCATGTAATGCCGCTCCGACAAGGGGTATTTTGCGCTCGGAGGTTTTAGTTTTCAGTTTGTAACTTTCTCTTGGACGAATATATATGTATGGTATTTCAGAATTTAGGAATATATCCGATGGTGCAAGCCTAAGTAGCTCTACCTCTCGTGCTCCTGTGTCCGACATAGCGTATACAGCCATCTTATATACGTCGTTTAACCCATCCAGCCCCATTAGCAACTTCTCTTGAACGAAATCTGCTTCAAATGGACTTCTAGGTGTTATTGTGTATTCAAATCTCGTCTTGACAAACATCACCTCAAAATCAATCTCCATTTCATTGTGAAGTGCAATTGCAGTTAACACTTGTTTGACATGTCTTATCTGCTTGTTTCCACTATCTCCATTATAACCATCACTAATCCTTGATAGCCACCATTCACGAAAATCAAGGACATCGGACCGTTTCAGATTGTTGATTGCGCAATCACCCACAACATCAATGAAATTATTTATAGCCAGGGTGCGTGGATTTTTCCACTTAGTTATTTGATGTTTTGTTTTTTCCGCTAATCTATCAGTTATTAGTGGCCAGAATAACTCTAAGCATTCACTTAACAAGATTTCTGGCTCTTTTATTCCGCCTAAAAGCGCTTCAGTTTGTTCCTTATTCGAAACATCAAAAGAAAGACGTTCCACAATTTCATTCAGAGTTGAAGCTGCTACTTGTTCGGTTGTCTTGTAAGCAAACCCTAAAGATTTAGCAATTTCAACGGCTGCTTTGTACTTCTCATCTGAATGCGTTGCCACGCCTGATTGAATAAGAGCTTTCCAGTAATTCTCTATTTGCACTTCGTAAATCTTGGCCCTGATTATAGCTTCTGTTTCGTCCTTGGTTTTAAGAGAAATATTGATTTCTTGTCTTTTGTCCAGATGGCTCACAGATTTAGGTACTCTTTTTCTGTATTTGTACCATTCACCACGTTTATAAATGTTTTTTCTAGCCAACTCTGTGCCCCAATGTGTATCGAAATGTGTATCAATTCAGAATAGCAAAGAGTTTGAGGGATTGCAAGAAAACAATGATTTTTCTTTATTAACAGAGGCTTATCTGTTTTTGAAGTTGCTTTTTAAGGGGGATTTTGGCTCCTCGAGCAGGAGCGTGTGGATTTTCAGTGGTTGCCTAAGCCATTGGTTTTATTTAATAATTTTTAAAATTGTGATTTCAATCCCCTTAAATGTGTATCAAAATGTGTAACATTTTGTGTATCGTTTTCTTTTGGATCTGACTAGAATTTATTTTAAGAGCATTAAAATTTTAATTCTGCAATTTCAAGAACTCTTTTTAAAATTTCATTTTTATCTTCCTGTAGCTTTATCTCTTTTTCAAGTCTTTCAAAAATGGGTAAATATTGATCACCATAAAGAGCTATCACCAGGGCACATCTGTCTCTTGCTTTTTTGATTTCTTCTAAGCTTATATCTATGATCCCATCCTTCTTAATTAAAGTTTTTTTGTAATGTGGTTTTTTGTTTTGAATTTCATTTTAAGTTCATGACCCAAGACAGTCTCTAGGAGGGGACCCTCCTAGACGTGACGTCTGTTATATTTGCTTACCATATTTTCCTACTCCCTCTGGTTCATGATCCGGTGCATTAAAGGTGCAGTGCTTCGCCCTGATTTCATCCATTTTGCTTTGATATTGTGTTTTCATAGTTGTGCTCCTATAGTGATGCTGATAACAAAAAACCCCTGATAAAAATCAGAGGCTTTCTATAAATAAAGTGTGCTATTCAGATTGGGTTATTCAACATAACTCAACTTCATACTCGATATTCTCTGGAACACTTTCCTTGGTCAAAAGATGATATAATCTGTTCACAAGATGATAGCCACTCAGCAGAAAACATGTGTCATCAGATCCATCTACCATTGTCCAGATTTGATCTGGATTTTGCTTTCTCACAAAGTCTAATTCTTGTCCGTAGGTTTCAAAAGCTTCACCGTTCCAAGATGCATTTTGGTCAAAGTGATTTTTAATGGTCGTGAATTTTTTATCAAAATCTTCTTCTGATAGTCTTACAAATTTGGTGTTGATTTTAGGCATAATATTTCCTTTCGGTTGGGTAGTTAAAAAAGTTCTAGTTGCGAGGCATTGTGCGGTGGCGATTTTCCTCTCTTTTTTGGTGGTTCCAGTTTTCGTTCTGGTGGTTTGCTCCAGATCGTTGATTGTTCTTTTTCGATGGGGATGATGCCTAGGCCATTTGTGTTGATGTGCCAGCCTTGATAAAACTCCATGCTTAAGCTGTTCATGCATGCCACTTCTCCCCTTAATCCATTAAAGAAGAAATTCAATACGGACATTTTCGCGCATGTGAGGCTGTTATCAGCTCCGAAAAAGTAATTGTCTGGATTTAGCTTGGCATAGCTTAGTTGCATCCTTGCTGAGCCGCACGCGGGGTCTAGAACCCTGTTACCCGTTCCAGACGTTTCAGCCCCCGTAATCATCGCCATCATGTCGCAAACAGGCTCAGGCGTGAAATACTGTCCATTTTGTCCTTTGGTGATGTTGAGCATGAAATATTCTCCTAAAATATCGGAGTAGGGGTTGTTTAAAACATTGAGCTGCAAAACCCCTAGAGCTTCGGCTAGTATATCTAATTCTTCTGGATCATAGCGTTTGATTGTCTCCATATAGAGCGCTTCATTGTCTTCATCTTTCTCAAGGCACCGGCTTTGAATATTGGTTTGGTGAAAACTGCAAATGCTCACGGTTAGAAGATCATTAAAAACACCTGTTAGATCATAGCGTCCGCCAAATTTATCAAGCGTCTTTGAAAATTCTTTCTGTAAATCCATCATGGGCACACCTCGCCTTGCATCTCATATAAGAATTCAGTGGCGCGGGCGGCTTGTGCGGAGGCTTTGAAAATGTGTTTTTTGTCATCTCGAAGGACGGAAAGCCATGCTTTTATATAATGGGCATGATCTTCTCTAGGGGTTTGTGTAATCCCAAGTTTGGCACAGAGCATTGCCGCGCCTAGCTCGGCTATTAATTCCTCGAATGCGGTGTCGTTTTTCGACTTCTCATTTGATGGTTTGAGGCGATCAAGGCGGGATTTCGCTCCTGTTGAATGAATAAGCTCATGTAGGAGGATTGCATAGTAATGCTCTGTTGCTTCTGCCGTAGCAGTATCCACAAAATCCGTTTTAGACGGCATATTGATAAAGTCTTTTGTGACATTATAAAAAGGGGTCTGATTATCATGTTTGATTTCAATGGTGGTGTTCTTACAGAATTGATCTACATTCTCGATAGGATTAACAAGATTGATTTCTGCTAACTTGGCGTTTTCTTCATTTTCAAAGCCTTCAACTTGATGAGCATTAAAAACATTATAGAGGCGCAGCATGGGAATTTTTGTTTCTTGCTCCTCTCCTGCTTCATTCACATCAGTTTTACTCAACGTTTTGTAGAAGACAACACGGCTGGATTTCTCGCCTTTTTTAACCTGCGCTCCTGCGTCCTTCCATTGTTTAAAAGTTGCCCATTTATTCGATGGGAAAGATTTATCCTGCTGGTTAAAGCATAAAATATTAATGCCTTGATAGATTTTGCCTGTGGTTGGATTTTCTGGGATGCCTTGAGCTGCAAGCTGTGCAAAGGGGGCCTCATAATTTTCAGGATCAATCTTGTCTAATAGATCAATGATTTTATCTGTTACTTCTTGATAGATGTCTGGCTTTGACATTATTCATTCCTTTCTTTTTCTCTTGAATTCGAAACATAGGAAATCAGCCGCCAAGCCCCTACAGGGGCTCGGGCTTGGCGCTGATTTTCGTTTTCTAGGTTAGAAATTTATTTGTTTTTAAGTGATGTCTGGGTCTATAGCAGGAAACTCAAATACACTTGGTAGCCAGTTCGCAGCCTTCTGTTCACCTTTTTTCGGCTTTTCAAGAGCTTTGATGCGCTTGAAATTCTTTTCTAGGGCTTTGACCAACTCGCCTTTTTTCGTGCCTGTGGTGGCATTAATACGGGTGGTTAAACCACTTTCTTTGATAATCGCTTTGAGTTGATCCATAGTTCTACGCTTAAGAAATGCCTCGTCTGGTATCCAGTGATTGCGCATATCTATATTAAGATCCTGAGCCACAAGATTAAAAAGGCTTCTTGCACTTGTATCAAGAGAGTTGGTGAATTTTTGACCAAAGCAAATCGTTGATAAAAAGAGATGTATCTTATCTAAATTTTCATCAGTTTGATGTTTTAAAATAGCGTAGTATTCATCCGCATCTTTACCGTCATAATAATTCAAGAAACTTTCAATTTCTGTATCCTCTTTTAAGGCCAAATCGGTTGATATTTCTTGAAAAACAGATTGAAGATTATTAAAATATTGCGGTCTTTCTTCTTCATTGAAAAATTGTATCGCGCTGTGTTTTTTTAATCCTATGCCTAAAGTTTTGAGCATTTGCACAATGGCGAGTTCTTTTGCGATACGGGGATTATCCAGCAATGCTGATTGCACAGCGAGGGATTTATGCATGGCGATATATTCGCGCAAGGGTGCAGAATATGAGGCGCGCGGTTTTTTCTCCTTTTCTGGTTTAATTTCAACGCGCTCGTTAATGCCTTTATACACTTTAACTTCTCCGCCATG
This sequence comes from Flavobacteriales bacterium, assembly GCA_965224545.1. Lineage (GTDB taxonomy): Bacteria > Bacteroidota > Bacteroidia > Flavobacteriales_D > Sanyastnellaceae > ASP10-05a. The sequence goes on from CBDCZM010000003.1 coordinate 636,502, forward strand.
ATCAATATAGACAACGGCACCGCCAGTTTCATCTTCTGGCGCATCATCATACTGCCAGTTTTGAAAAAAGTGACCTTCCATAAGCTGGGCAGGCTCAAACCCTTCTTTTTCTAATGCCTCGACTTTTTCCTGTGCTGCGGCTCTTTGAAGCTCCCAAAATTGTGTCATATCGTTGAAGTAGGTGGTTTCTTCATCAGAAAACAGATCGCTCAAATATGTGCCTGTATAATCCTTAAGATCAAAAATGGCTTTAGACATGGAAACTTTATCGTTAGTCAACTGCCTTTTGATGTCATCTGCATCCATATAATCCATGCGTGGAAGCATACTATTTTGCTCCTCATGGGTGCCAAGGCTTAGGGCTTCGGCTTGTGAGATTGAAACTTCACTTTGTAGGAATTGCTCTCTAACCTCTGGAGAGAGATTAGCAAAGCAGAGCCGCCTTTTGATTGTGCCTTGAGATATGCCTGTTTGTGCGGAAAGTTCCTTGCTGTCCATGCCAGATTGCATCATTTCAATGATGGCGTCTGCTTCTTCCAGCGGATGCATATCCTCACGTTGCAAATTTTCGATGGTGGCAATGCGTAGGGCATCATCTTTTGTAAGGTCTGTTCTTACCTCTGCTGGAATTTGCACATCTTTTGGCAAGTCACCATTTTTAACGAGAAGGGTTAGGGCACGATAGCGTCTTTCTCCACTAACAAGATCATAGGATTTTTTGCCATTTGGTTTATGCACTACAAGATTTTGCAAGAGGCCATCATTTTTAATGCTGTCTGCTAATCCTTCGATGGATTTTTCATCGTAAAATTTACGAGGATTGTTTTTGGTGAGTTTTATTTGGTTTAGGTTTATCATTTCTAATGTCATGTTTTAGTGTCCTTTAAATGTGTAATGGGATTAAGGTATCCAGCCACCAAGCCACCATTTTGGGGGAATAGGGACTGGCGACTGAATTTCGATTAAGCGGGTTGAGCGTCCTTTTCGAGATAAAAAGCTTTGGCATTTTCTATGTGATGAGGCATATTTTTGAGAGCAATTACATGAACATGTTTCACAATGTTTTTAGTGATGCGCTGCGCTCCTGCTGCTGCCAAACTTCTTTTTGAATAATCTTCAAACATGGCTGACATTTCTGTGGTGTATCCATCCTTTTGGCTGCGAATGAATGCTCTAACTGAATTTGACAGCACGCCTGTATCATGTTTAGCGGTTCTAAGTTTAAGAATGCGCTGGCCTTCTGGCAGATCGTCAAGGACAATTTCGGTATGGGCTTCCCAACCATCATGGCCTTTATGGGTATATGTTTTTACTTTCATAGTTTTAATCCTGTTGTTTGAGTTTGGTTAGGATGGCAGCCCTGAGAATTCAGGACTGCCAATTAGGGTTAAGAGGGTGCGTTATTTTTTGGCTCAATAGCAAAGCCGACAAGCTTGACACGTCCATCAACATCAGGCGTAATGCTCATCACGCAATCAGCAAAAGACAGATAGGGTTTGTCATTACTGCTAGTTTCTTTCCAAGCCACTGTAAGCTCTACAAGTTTGACATCTTTAATGGCTTGCCCATTCTGCCCCCTTTTGAAATATGCCTTCTCTTGCACAATGCGGAAGTCCGGCATTTTCTTATCAGTTGCTTGTGTTTGGTTGGTCGTAGGTTTAGTGTTGCTCATAATTTATCTCCTTTTATGAGTTGGGTTTAAAAAAGCGCCCGCGCAGCGAGCTGGTGAATGTTGTTTTTATCGGGTGCTAACCATCTTTAAGCTCTTTTCTCTCCTTAGAAATGGAATTGTGCCTGAAACATGTTTTTTGTTTCGGGCGACAAGTTCTTGTCGTCTCAAAGTCAGGAGAATTGTCACGCCAAATCGGCGAAATTTTATTGTCTTTCCTAGCGCGCGACGGAAAGCGGTAAAATCTTCGCTCTATTTTGCTTGATAATTCGGGCTGCAAGGCTTTCAACAAAAAAGAAAAGCCATTTCAATTTATTTGAAATGACTCTGTTTCAAGCATCGCTTTAGCGATACAAATTTTCTTCTATTCATTTAGGGATCGTCATCCGTTTGGAACGAAACTCATCTTCAAATGTGGTTCGGTTGGCTTGATTTTCAGGTGAGGTATTTAACCCTGCCTGAAAAGCCTTAGCCCATAGAGCTTGATCTGATTTTAACCGAAAACACCTAATTATCCTTGAAGATGATTAAGTAGCTTTAACAAGTTTATCGATTAACAAATGTCCTTTATCACTGAGATAAAGCTGATATTCACGCTTGTTCACAGGGGATCGTTTTTTTTCCACCAAACCATAAGGGTCTTTATTGTAACGTGATTTATCTGAAAGTCTGCCAACGATAATCGAAACCGCCGGGGCCGTGTAGCCAGCCGCATTGGACAATTCGATTAAAGACAAACCTTCATTTAAAGCAATTTCACAAAAACAACGCACAGAACTTAGAGAAAATTCTGGATCAACATCCATAAAGATTTGAGCCATCTGGTCACAATGCAGTATCGTTTTTTTTATTGTTTGTCTTTTCGTCATGACATGAGCTCCTTTTTGGCTGCCAGTCCTCGGGTGCATATATAGTTCGTGATAGAATAGTATCTATGAATAGTTGGTTATTGATCCTTTTGCAATGAAAAATCGGTTTAAGACCGAATTCTCTGTTGATTTCAATAGAAAGAGCGCGGCATTTACCGAGCTTGATAAGCAGTAACATAGTGTCCCTCACATTTTTAGCTTAGTGATAGTAATCTATCACTTACACATTCGCCTGTATTCCAGATTTTGATTAAAGGCTTGATATTCTTCAGCCATGATTTAAGCCGTTGTATAATGCAACTCATGATATAGTGTCAATAGAAAAATTATGCTTTTTTTCAAGCTGTTATCGGGTGACCTCATCATTAAACATTAACTTGGGTATTTCAAATCATTTCAAGATTTAATAATAATGCCTTTATCAATCATTAATGGCTCAACGATTTTTATCATTTTCATCCATTCAGGATAAAGACAATTTTCAGGCGGAAGATCGCCATATTTCTTTGCGTAGAGATATAGCGTGTATTGCCCTTTAGAGAGCAATTTATTACGATAGGCATTTTTGAAGACGTTGAATATATCGACCATTTCACATGGTCTCCGTCCTCCAGCAGCATTTATTCCAGCCATTCTGGGGCTATGTCTGTATAGAGAGCATTCAACAGCCCAGTAAAGCGCTTCCTCAACTGTTTCAAAAGCTTTATTCATTTTGACCACCTTTCTGATCTGTATTTAGATGCGGCTCTATAGATGCATTCGCGGCACTTTCGGTAATTTCTCCCTCATTGATGGCAATTTCGCCATGTTTAAGAGAGATGCTTGGTGGGTTCACATTTAGAATAGCCTCAAGGTCTTTGAGCATATATTTTCTCCTAGGTAGTTGGTGATAGACAAGCAAAAAGCGGCTAAAAAGCGGCTTTAAAAGGACGCAATTATCCCTTTGACAAGTATATAACTACGTGATCACCAACTATAAGTCAAGGAAAAACTTATCTCATTGTGAATTTACTGCCGGCATTCTTATAAATAGCATCTTTTATTTATCCTCGCCCGTTGGTAGAGTGAGTGATGTTGAAATTTAAAAGATGGGAATTAAGATGAAAATAACAAAAAATAAAATAGTAATATCCTTGAATGAATTAGGAATCACTGAGGATGACATAGATTGCGATATTAAAATATTGGAAGAAGGCGGAATGGATGTGCAGTATAAAATGACTGAGGAGGCACATCATATTTTATCTGCTTTCTGCAATGCTCTTGAGATTGACCCCGGAGAACTTCTAAAAGCAACGGCGCTTTCAGAAGATGGGTCTGTGAATTTAAAAGATTTGCAGAAGAAATCGTCTTAGAGAGACCGGCGGAACACTAAAAACAACACATACATTATCAACTGTTTAACCCTAGGAAAAGCGATTGGAATTTCTGATGATGCTATTGGACGTTATGAAAGAGGTGACATTAAACCTTCCATTGAGGTTGTTTCTAAAATAGAAGATGTACTTGAAGTAAGCATTGATTTCTTAATGGGAAAGACTTCTTTAGAACCGCCATTCCCCACCCTAAATTGAAAAGTAGTATTTTCTGTAATTTTCAACAAGTAACCAGGGCAGAATCATACTTTTAAAATTTAATTGATAATCAGCAGATTAAAAATGTCTAATTTCTAAAATTAAGAATTTACAGAAAAGTAACTTACTTATTTTATGCGAGATAGGATTTTAAAAATAAAAGTATGATTCCGCCCTGAACAAGTAACTCTAATATTTTGAGGTGAACTTCTTTAATATTTAGGAATTACTGAAAAACCTAACCTTAAGATGTAATATTTGGAGCAAAGTATCTTGTTAAAATCGATTTAATGCGTTTTTGAAAATAGGGTGGGGAATGTCGGTTAGAACTGGATAAAATAGCACTCAAAAGATTAGAAGGAATAACTGAACTCAACCAAGAAGGTAAAAACCACCTCTACGCTCTTATGGATGCCTTCCTTAGAGATGCCAAAGCTAAAAAAGCTTATTTGTAAAAGAGCTAGTCAACCGATTAGCTCTTTTATTCTATTTCTTAAATATGCCTCCATTTGATGTCGCACAGTCAACATGACTGAGCTAACGGGTTCGGTCATTTCTGGATTTAGTAGGTCACCAATCACAGAATATATACTTAATCTAATAATTCTGAAAGATTTAGTTTTTCCAACTTGTCTATTGATTTCCTTATTTGAGATTTGTTACCGATAAAAAACTGAGAGAACTTAACTCCTTTCTTGCCTTCACTATTCCTGTTCATAAATCCAGCTGATCCACCAAAAGCGGATATTTCCGATTCTGGTAAACCATTAAAATCAACAAAAAAAGGAATGTTTTTTCCTAAATCAGAATAATGAAATTTTGGTAAAGATGACCAACCAGCATTGGATGAAAACTTAGTTTTAAGAATACCTGATTCGGATATTCTATATACCCGATCTTCTTTATCATATTCTTCGCTGACACCGTCAGCTTGATCATAAATTACTAAGACATAACCTATATAATCATTTGGAACAATTATTACCTCTGTCTCAGCTGATTTACAACTTTCAAACAAAGAAATTGATACAAACAGAAATAGAAAAAAAATATTAATCTTCATCAAACCCGTTTTGTACCTTTTTATTCCAGTCGTCAACTGAATAATCAATCCCGTATCTACTGACTCCTGTGAAGTTTCCTTTTTCATCAAATTTAATTTTTATATCAACTCTAAATAGAGGGCTATTATTATCACCTAATAAACTATGGATTCCCCCGTCCTCTTTTTTCGCCCCAAAGAACACTTTATTTTCTCCAGATTGATCCACTACGAAGGCTTCTGTACTAGGGAAAATATCACCTCTAAAATTCCCGGATATTGACAATGTACCTTTTTCTAAATCTTCCGAAACTTCTAAAAAAGCATGAACATCTAATGCTGGTGTTACAAATCCAGGTGTAAGAGGATCTTTACCAGAATGGCTGAAATCAAATGTAAGCGAACCATCTCCGTATAGTTTATTCTCGATCTCTGCATTAGGGTCTCCACGTTTTGAAATACTCGCACCTGGGAAAGGTGCCCTATAAAAAATGGTTGGATCACTAACCGCTATAGGGTCTCTTATTGTTTTCATTGCGGGGTCAACGGTGAAACTAGATCTTACTCGTGAAGTGACATCAGGATAACTACCAGTTGAGGCACCTCTTCCATCACCCCTGATTGATGACGCACAGTCAACATGACTGCCTAGTAGCTGGATATAATCTACTACACTACCTATTCATAACTTGTGGAGTCTTGAGTATTTCACAATCGCAATTACTTTTTTCAAGAAAAACACCATTGTCAAATTGAAAACATGATTGGCTATCATTAACTGGCTCAAAAGTGTTATTGTACCTGAATTTAGTCTTACAATAATATTCTTCTTTTAAACTATCGTTTCTAAAGAGTTTATAAATATCTAAATGTAGAATATCATTTTCCAGAAACAATGTTTCTTCATTAATTGAGAAAGAACTAAAATCCATTTTATGAACGATGTTGTTCTCTGAAATCTTAATTAATGATGTAAATGTAATATTTGCAGATAAACCCGATGCTCCAAGAATATAATACTCAAGTATAACTACATTCCCTATCCCATTAAGGTGAGATTTAAATATTGAGCTCAGGTTAAAACTAGTGATTTCTTGTGGTAATTTGACTTTAGACCCTTTGTAATTCAGATGTGATATCCCACTGTTAGTAATAATCTCTAAAGTCTTGCTATCGCTATATTCTATTGATATTCTGTTTTCAGAAATCACATCATACTCTAGTTTGGTTTTAGCTATAGAGTCCTTTGCATCGACCATGTTGCAACTAACTAGACAGAAAAAGAATATCCAAATTGATTTAGTTATATCTAGAATCATTTCCATGTTTTATTAGAGTAAAGTTTTGAGCTATATTTCATAAATGTAGTGGCTCCTATTTTTTTCGTGTATTCAAAAGTGATATTTTTACTTTCTGACCCTTTGGTGGTTCCATGTCCGTATTTATTATACATATTCCTAGTGTATTCTTTAGGGTTTTCTAAATAATGATTCCCCTCCCAAAAATAAGCTCCACCACTATGATCTTTCGATTCTGTTAATCCCATTATCAAACCTTTCCTAGCCTTAGTATGTTTATTCAAGCTATAGCCAACATTTGGATCAAGAGACCTTCCAGCTATAGCTGCATCATAGGAGCTTTCTCCATACCCATAAACTCCTCCTGTCTGAATCAATTCAATAATTGATTTGCCATTTCCAGATGTTGAAGTTTGCCGATTTTCCAAAACATCAAAAATAGCAGCGGCTTCTTCGGCATTTGGATTTACATATCCCATCTCTGAGTATAGCGTAGCTGCTATTGTCTCAAATTCAGTGTGGTTAATTGAAAGTTCAGTGGCATAATCAGGAAGACACTCCCAACAAGACCCTAATATACTGTCATCCGATGTCACTTCATCAAATGTTTCTTTCTCTATAGTATAAACCTTATCATCATTTTTTCCATCATTACCAAGCCAGTTTCCATCTTTATCATAATAGTCTCCATCTAATTTTCCATTTGGATCGATTCGCATTATAGGATTACCACTCACATAATTATATGCTGATAAAGAAATTCTCTGAGCACCTAACGGATCCACACTCATATATCTACCTAGATCTCTATTATAGTATCTAGCCCCATGATATCCATACTCGGAAAACTCATCGAACTGATGTCCAGTAAACTGGTGTCTTCTATCTTCAGGGTCAGAGGTTGTATTTCTATTGGGCATGATCTTGCCATAAGGGTAGTGATCACGGGCAGAAGTCACAGTTCCTGTTTCACTAATCACAGCTCTTGTGGTTCCTAACCAATCTGTGATTGAATAATTTCTTTGAAGATCAAAACTTGCGTCAAAGGTGGCATATCCATTAGAGATATTGCAACGCTCAACATCCCCATTGGTATCAAGAATGATTTCTCCTAAGAAATATTCTTTATCCCCATTACCTAGTGTTTTCACACTTCTATTTCCAGAGTTATTATATTGATAGCTTTCAGTAGTTCCATCTACTTTTGAAATAGTCTTCGGAAGGTTTCTGAAAGAAGAATAGTTGATCGTATTTACCTGACTTTTTAAATCTGAGGTCAGGTTTCCATTACTATCATAGGAGTAAGAAGACCCTACAGTAGTCCCTTCTCCATGCCACTGCACTGAGCCTAATAGATTGGTATTTGGAGTATAAGTATACATTTGCTTGTGCATGCTTCCTGTATCATCATTTCTTCTGAGTTCGCTAAAGTTACCATTTTTACTGTACCAATAACTACAGTCATAGTCACTTGACTGTGAAAAATCTGTGGTTTGCCATGGGGCAGGGATAGAAGTAACCACAGCCAATGCTTCTGTATTTATTGAACATCTATATCTGGTGATTAGTTTTATAGCTCCCAAGACTGATTTGGTAAACTCTCTGTCGGTGTCATTTTGGTCTTTTTGATCCTTCGTAGAAGTAGTCTTTGTATTGTTTAACTTTATTTCAAGTTCATTATTAATTCTGTCTAACTCTCCTAAGTCTACTCCTTGTTTTTGGGCAGTTTTAAATAGTCCAGCTAGGAACTGATCCTGCTCCGTGGGAGTCATATTAACGAATTCTGCTTCATTCTCAATGAGTTCGGTTTCCATTATTCCAACCGCATCGGTGAGTTTAGTTCTTGTTTCAGGAGAGATCACAACACCAGATATCTCTGCATCCTTGATAAGATTCGATACTTGAAGAACAGCAGTTTTTGCTTCGCTCAATAGATATGGCTCACAAGTAATGGTAGGCTTTGATTCATGAGCAACAGCATCATAATTCCCGTACCATGAATTTTGAGTCAAGGATTTGTAATCTGCATTTACCAGTCTATTCATCGGATCATAACCATAACAATACATGTGTCCAGCACCAGTATTTTCAAGCAAATTATTCCTCCAATACTGCTCTGTAATTCTACCTTGAACATCATATCGTAATCCAAACTTGAAATTCTTTGAAAACTGTCCTTGTAATTGCCCTCGAATGTCATAGGTATTACTCAGATAATCCCTGTATGGGTCAGCCTCTACTCCTGTTGCTGAAATAGAAATCTTCGCTAAGTTTCCAAGTACATCATAACTATTCTCTGAATCAACCTGTAACTGCTCACCCGTCTTCCCTGAAAAGGATTTGACCAATCTACTTAAACCGTCATATTCATTTTTCCACGTATAGTTGAACTCTGTATTCGAAGGATGAATAAATCTAGTTTCGGTATTATTCCCAATGCGATCATAATCATATTCATAGATATATGTCTGACCCAATTCTTCAATAAAATAGTTCTGTTTACTTAATCTACTATTGGTATCGTACTCATATTGCATTGTGGAAGCACTCACTGGTTCTCTATTTATAGAGTAATGATCTATTGTAGTCTCAGAAATCAGACTATTAACTGAGTTTTTATCTCTGGTCCCATCGTATTCCCATATAGATAAAGCTTCCTTCCCATTAGTATTTTCATACGGATGGTTGATGTCTTCTACAAATGTTGCATTCGTAAACCCAGCTGCTTCACCTATAGGAGTTTTTACCAACCCCGACTCTATTTGTCTGCCCCAAACATCATATTTGAAATAAGTATAGAGATCAGCAAACTCGCTAGCATCTATCTTCGCTTGTTCTTCTGCATCTTGTGTAAATCGCAGTTCACCCCATTTGTTGTATTTGTATTTAGTAGTTCCTTTATCTGAATGAGTCTCTTCTACTAGTTCGCCAAAACTGTTGTATTTATATGAAGTGACTAATTCAGTTGGATCAACTGTTTTAATCAAATTACCTTGATTGTCGTATAAAAGCGATGTCTGAGCAATTTCATACTCTGAATCAGTGTTCCAAGTTATTTCTCCCTGATCATTGATAGTATAATCATGTCCTACTGGAGTTTCCTTCAACAACAGTCGCCCCCACTTATCTGAATAGCTAATGGTATATGCTCCCAATGGATCTTGTACTGTTGTTTTTCTCAACTCATTGATCGGATAGGTCTTGCCGTCTATTTCTACGGGCACAAGATTGCCATAATAAAAGGTTTTTAGTGAAATAGGAGATTCATTGTTATATCTTGGAGAAAAGATTTCTGTAGCCTGTGCTGAAACTCGATTTTTATATTGAGTTTCAGTAAAAGCATTTGAACTGTTGTATACCTGGTTGGTCAAAGCCACAAAGTCGTTTTCATAAGGAACAAGAAAATTGGTTCCAACTTTAGCAAAGGGCTTGTACTCCTTTACTGGCCACCCCATATTGTTGTATTCAGCTGTACTTAGAACTGTTCGAATATCTTTGGATGGTTCATTAACAATGGTTTGTTTTACTCTTCCCAATCCATCGGTATATATTCTTGTTTCAGAATAGTTAAAATCCAAATATGTCTTTTGCTGAATATGATTTAATCTATTGGTTCCAATTCCAGCAGGAGCGTAATCCACCTGACTTACAAGCTGACCATCTGCATTTCTCGATTCTATGATTCTTCCAAAACCGTCATAGAGAGAGACTACTGTATTATTATTCATATCCGTAACATCAGTGTTATTGCCAAAATTGTCCTTACTTGAATAAGAATATTTCGCTCCAGTGGGGTAGATGAGTAAATCATCTATAAGAATGAGCGTCTGATCTTCAGATTCTGTTGCCTCAAGCATATTATTCTCTAAATACACTTTTAATCTTCTTTCAATACTAAACCCTTTGGCTACTGGGAAGCTAGTCTCATAATACGTCCAATCCTCGTGAAGACTTTGAATATAAAACTCACCAGATTCAACCATAACAGTATAATTCTCATCCCAAACTTCATAAATCAATTTAAGATCATGATTTCCTATTGATGCATCTAAAGAACCTTCTTCTGCACGTGAGGTGGTTCTGAGGTTCCCATAGTTCACATCAACGTATAAAGGACGTTCTTTTAACCAAAAACTTGCAGTGTATTCAGTGTCGCATTCTCCAGCAGAACGATGCTGATTCGTAGCTCCATTTTCTATGCAGTCAGAGTTTTCAGAACCAGCTATGCGAACAGGTCTTATCAACGTTTTTTCTCCAGTATCCGATTCATTCTGTTTAAAAGCTAGATTATAGCTGTACTCTCCAGTTCTTGAATCTACTTCTGAAGGAGCCGAGTTTCGACTTAAAGGAGCACGTGTTTTTCTTATTCGTGCAAAAGAAAAATCTAACCACCCATAATCTTCACCTGAAGTGGCAGGGTTTTCCTCAAAACATAAGAAATGGTTATAGTTCTCATAATTCTCAGATTCTAGGTAAGGGTGCGTTGGAAGTGAAGAAGTGAAAATATCACCCCAAGTAAAAGGTTTTTCCCACTCATAAGGATTTATATCACTGATTGTCATGAAGGAAATATGTTGTTCCTGCTCATTACCCTCACTATCTATATAAGGATGGTAGAATTCTACTTCATCTCCACTTTCAAAGTGACCATTATAATCCATTAACATGACATAGTAGGAAGGTATTTCAAGCCAATCTGGTCCTACTTCATATGAACCTTCACAAACTACATCTGACGGCACTAATGACTGCCTCACGAATGCTTGGTGAACTACGGAGCTATAATCATCTGGTGCGTAATTGAAGTTCTCATCATACCAATGCTCCGCATCAGGATGACTTCCCATATCTATTGTCCTTGAGTCAAAGTCTATATCCTCAAATCCAGAATAAGTAGCATCAAACCACTCCTTGTCCCATGTAAAATCTGCTTTTATCACACCACTTCCATAACCATACACTGAACTTTGGTACAGCCTTCTATTCCTTTGGTTATGCGGCTGTCCAAAGGCGTTGCACTCCAAATCGTAGGCTCCTTGTTCAACCCAATTACTTGAATTACTTCCAAAGAAGTCAAAATGGCTAAATCCAGTTAAAACCCCAGTTTGATCTGATTGGTCTCCCTTGAACGAAAAAGAAGATTGTCGTCTAGGAATTTCGCCACTAACATTCCAAGTATTCACTGAGGAAGATAAAATGTTAGAATTACTCAGGTTCCCACTATAACTATTTGTTTTAGATACTGGTGAGACAATATTTCTATCAATCAGGTTATTCCCATAAATTTCATGGGCATAGGTGTACTCGGTGACCAATTTATCTTGATACACACTACCTCCTAGCGAGTATGAGCTTCCAGAATTGGTTTCAGTTCTGACTTGATTTTTATTGCTATACAAAAATTCTCTTCTTGTTTGAACGTTGTCAAGTGTGCTGTTCTGTGCCAATAAATTTCTATTGTAAACACGTTTTTTTATCTGGCCGCCATCCACAACCCAAGGTTCTCCTACTTCACCTGATTCGCCACCATTAAAATTGATTGTAGCCCAGCCATCAGGCATTTCAATTCTTGGATAGTTTAGTCTAAAATCAAAAAGAAGAATTTTGTCACGAGTCACAAAACAGGCATCAGTAAGTAAAAGAGCCGGTTCTATCCCACCAATAAACTCCCCCAAAAACCCATCAAGCCCTTGAAAAACAGGATCATTGAAATAGCTCTCTGTTCGATAGGTATGGCAGACGTAGAGCCTGCCTCGCAACGCCTCCAAATCATTGGAGTAGAGAGTGTTTCCATATAAAAGCTCTTGCCCAGAATATTCGAATTCTTCAGTTTGATACGGTATGGCAGAATTAGCCTCAAAGTATTCAGTTTTATAAAGAACTGGCTGAGCTTGTCCCAAATCTTCTTCGGAAAAAGCATATACTTTTGAAGTCGTAGAACCACCGTCAAATCCTTTGATTGGAAGTAAAGATTGAGCATTTTTTAATTGTAACCATTGACCATCTAAATCTTGATACGTGGCATAATTTGATTCCAATGAAGAACCATTGGGATAAATTTCCCTCACAGAATCATAATACTTATGCCCTTTGACCGAATTATGAACTCTATAGTTGGCAAAAGTAGTAGTCATATAGGTTGAATAATCCGTACTCTTCCATCCTTCTCCGTAAATCTCATAGCCCTTAGAATATTCACATTCCTCATCCCAGTGAATTCTGTTCTCTAATGATAAAAAAGAGGAGAATCCACTAATATAATTTTGCCAAAAAGAAGCTGGCAAACCTGTGTAATGAATAGTTCCATAATCATATTCATAATGCTGATCGGGATTAAATCCATCTGATATTATTTTTGATTTTAGTCTTATTCCTTGCAAGTGAGGTTCATCTGCAATGTGATATTCTGCGTAGAGATCCTTGTGAAAATCAGGTTGATTAAGATTTGTATAAATATTCAAGGCACTTTGATCAATTGACCTTCTTCGAGCCAAATCATTATAATCTTTAATGACTGGTACATTTTCGGAATTTAGATTGTCATAAAAGTCTCCTTCAGCATTTAAAGCATCGTCTTCTTCATATTCAAATGTGATTGAATATCCATTGTTTTTATTAATCCCTGTTAAGCTCCATGCGGCTAAGGTCTGCCCAGTATTTCCTTCATCATGTGGGTAGTAGTAACCCAGCATATTGCAATAAAAATCATTGTACTTATAGTCACTTGTTCCAGCAGTAAAATCATCAAGTGTTGGGATGGTATTTCCTCCCAATTTGTCAAATACTTCATTTGGAGTTTGAGCACAAGAAGTTTGCTGTCCATAAAATGGAAGTATTGACTTTAGTTCTTCAACATACTTCATGGTATATGAATCCTCTAATGACTCGTGCCATTTTATCTTTTGCCAATAATCAAAGGGCTGAGAAGAGCCAATTGACTGTCTAACCATAGGGCTAAAAAGCTGATTAACAATCGCTCTTTTGTGAATTTCATTAAATGAGGGATTGTTGGCATAATCAAAATCATATTCGACTTTATCCTGTGTCCCTGAGTCATCTCCTACATAAATAGAAACGCCAAGTAGAGTAGTCTTTCCTCTGCCTTCTGCTTTATGGTAATCTCTAATGTCAAATACAGCAGAAGACCTATCCTCATTTGGATAGAAATGGTTATCGAAGAAAGAAAATCCTTGATCGTAATCATGAAGATCTTCCTCGTCATTATTATTCCTGATAAGGTAATTGGATACGGCTAATTCCTCTACACTTCCTTTTTCTGCGTATTGCAATTCAACAGTATGCAAGACTTTATTTCTACTTGGGTAATTGCTCTTATCTCTCATCCTCTCCTTGACAATTATTTTATCGTATTTCTGAAGCTCTAATTCATACTTCACATCAAAATCAGAAGAAGAACCAGATGACAGATATGGTAAATTTTCATATGGATACTTTGCCGTGTCATGGTTATAGTTAAAAGGCTTATCAAAATAATCGTGACCAACTTCAAACCTTTGTGAAGTTTCAAAACCAAGCTCCCGTATTGGAGTGGTGATGGTCTTGACATAAGCTTTTTCTCGCATAGTAGATGAAGCTCTGTCTGTTTGAGTGTAGTTCAACCATTCTCTATGTTTAGCAGCCTTGCGCTGAACAGAAGATTGGGCACTCAACACTTTTTCTTTTTGCTCATGATATGAATAATCAATTCGTATCCAATCTCCTGCATCTGCATCATCTGCTATTCCATTTCCATTTAGATCAATGTAATCATAGCTTTGAATCTCAGTTAGTACCCACTCCGCAACATAATCTATCTTCCAGAATTCTCCCTTCACATCACTGGGATTATATTGGCCAAAATCATCTATAGTACTCCAAAAAGGATCCTCATTAAATAGATATTTCTGCCCTCTTAGAGCTTTTCCAAAAATGTACTTCGTTCCATCTGGAGCAGTCAGAATGAACTTTCCAAAGTCTTCGTAAGTTACGTACTCCTGATCAGCTACGAAAAGATCATAAACCGTTGGGCTCTGACGTGCATCGGCACCTTTAACAATAGTGTTAAATGATTTATGATGAACGTACGGGGGGACGCAAATAGCATTGGCGAAACTTCTATTAGACAAATTTCCAGCACTCTGTGTTGGAGAGTTCAGTCCTTGAAGATAATAGTAGGCATTGTACTCATTGATTCTGGAAACTTCCTGTGGAACTTCAAATACCTTCTTCTCAAAATCAATTTTCCAATTACTGAAGTTAGAAAACACAAATTCATGATCATCTCCAGTTGGGCCAGAATTCCAAAATGAGCCTGAGAAGTTCGGTAATGAAACGATATAATCATCTGGGTTCATCGGACTCTCTTGGGCTGTTGACCCACTAATTGTGCTGTAGGGAACTATCAATTCTGAATTATGAGCTCCATGAGTAATACTTTCTGATCCATTTGAAAGGAAGGTTAATCCTTCGCTATTCTGCATACCTATCTCTCCTGAAGTAGCGGTATAATCTGGCTCAAAGGCTCCATAATCTCTCTTAATACTTCCTATAACCATATCCCAACCAAGTCCAACATCGCTCGCTTTTTGATCCACTCTTATTCCGGCACTATAACTCAGATTAATAGGTAATGATAAAGACCGGGCGTTAGCTGAGGTCAATGGTACAGAAGTGGTTAGATCTCCTCCGAGGCTATGACTTCCGTCAACATTAGTTGTTGAATTCAACGAATTGGCATCCACTAGATTTTCTATTCGATCTGATTCTTGCGCAATCATAACTACAGTAGAAAAAATTAAAAACAAAGTCGTAAGAAATAAGGGAAATTTGGCTTTCATCGTGATGAAGTTTGAATTTGTTATAAGTTTAAATTGGAGACATCTACTATATCCAACGTTACAAAGGTATTGAAAAGTGTTTCGTCTATAAAAGTTTTGTTTTAAAAGAGAAAAAGAACGTTTTCATCTCTTTTTGTTTTTTCAAAAATATATTAGCTCCTGCATTACTTCCTAAAGAAAAACACCCAGATTTGCTGGGTGTTTTTACCCTTTTTTTCACGTGTATTTGTGGATTGGTGTCATTCCCATCTATCACTTTGGCTGTTATCAAAGGCTACAACAACTCCAGTTGTAGCCAATTTATTGAAGAATATTGTTCTGGAAATGGTAAATGTA
Organism: Flavobacteriales bacterium; assembly: GCA_965224545.1. GTDB lineage: Bacteria > Bacteroidota > Bacteroidia > Flavobacteriales_D > Sanyastnellaceae > ASP10-05a. The sequence goes on from CBDCZM010000003.1 coordinate 652,127, forward strand.
TCCATGTGGATTCTCCTTCACAGAGTAAATAATCATCCACATAAACAATTGGCTCAAGAGCTACACAATCTCCAAAGGAGTTTTGATTGCGAATAGGAAAAAAAGAAAGAAATTAAAAAGCAAAAAAGTATAGATAGTTTCATTCAACAAGAGTTTTCTTATAGATGGAAAAAGCTGATAATAAGTTGTCTCAGTCTAAGATTTATTCCTTCTTGAAAAAAGCACACAACTGCTATTGTACTTGTGCAAAGCTATTTCAATAAGCCATTTTTGTATTAGACGGTGTCTACATGGTTTGCCTAAATCCACAACCACACTGAATATTTCATGGCAGTTTCATACTACACGTCAAAAACTAGAGTCTGCTACTTTTTCAATCGATTTGATAAAATTTTGGCTTCTTGTTCTAAGGTTGGCTGTAAATCTTTCAGTCGATCAAGCAAATTCATGGAGATGTGCTTAACAGTAAGAACGTAAATATCGTCTTTTACAGTGTCACAGATAAGCCAGTGTCTTTGGGTGTTATAGGTTACAAATACATTTGAAATCTGCGTATTGATTTTGAGAAGTTTGGGCGAATGTTCAAGTAATGTCAAAGCTGATTGAAGATCATCAATATATTGATCGGCTCTTTTCTTACCCCATTCTTCGGTGGAATAATCGTGAATGTTCTGAATATCTTTAAGTGCGCGGTGCGTTAAATGGATATTTGCCATTATTTGGGCACATTCTTGAATGTCTCAAGGTCGGCTTTTAAGTCACCAGAGAATTTAAGGCTTCGTCCTGCGATAGCATCTTGATAACCTTCAAGAATGGAATGTCTAAGGCTTAAAGCCTCAAGTCTATCACGGTCATGACGAATGAGATCGCGCACATATTCGCTCGGTGTAGAATAATATGTACCGTCACCAGCCTGACTAGCAATGAACTTTTTAAGCTCGTCCGTAAGCGGAATATTTAGTGATTTACCCATATCTATAGACTTTCAATGTTATTCTTCAAAGATACAACAATATTCAAATATTGTCAATATATGAATATACGAACGTCTCTGGTATTTTGTTATTGATGATCGGACGTACCCCCATTCCTTTTTTATGTGTGAGGGGAAATCGGGAAGGAGGCACGCCCTATTTAACATGGCGAGACTTGCACACCATGCGAAAATTCAAATCATAAATAGAAAGGGAAACGGCAATAATAGCCGGACGCTGACAAGCCCCCAATCGTAGAAAGGGGAAAACGGTATTTAAGCTAGGCTCTGGACATTTCCGTTTCGTCCGGCCTAAACCGGATAAAAAATAAGAAAATACCAGTGCACCAACATCCGTTAGGCCACTACGATAGGAAGATAAGGCTGTCAGTCCCTCTGCATGGATTTTGCCATGCAGAGGGGTAATAGATCATAAAACGGTTTAGAGATCAATATTTATAATGGATCTTCTCAAGTGCGAACACACCCGTATAATTGAAGCTATGAAAGAGTGTGCAACCTGATCATTCCACCAATATTCTTAATGAATGAATTTGGTTTGTACCGATAAAGCGGAGGGTATACATACCGTTTGTCCAGCTTGTGGTCTTGATTTTACCTTCTGGATTTATGAGAATTTGATCATGAACCATACGTCCAAGGCTGTCATAAATTTCCAATCTGGAAAAATCTGCATTGGTGCTATAGGTGAATTGATCTGTAGCGGGATTGGGATAAATGCTAAGACTTATTTCACGACCAATATCATCAATTGAATTTATAATAACATTTGTGCATTCACTTAATGTTGAACAACCGGTTCCATCTTCGGCTGTAACTGTAATTTCAACTTGATAATTACCCGTTATTTCTGGCGTAAAACTTTGAGCCGTTGCCCCTGCAATTGAAATTTGCGTATCACAATCATACCATTGATAGGATGCATTATCCTGCATAGCAAAGAGTGTACCTCCTGTAGAGGTAATTGCTGCATCTATATTGATGATGTTAATGTCTGTGGTATATTCATCAATGGACGATCCGTTAGATAGGTAATCCGTGAGCGTCGTATCATTGTAAATGATCATCCCATTTTGAAGCTCGTGAAACTCGCAGGCATAAACAGGATCACTCATAAATACATTTCCAGATAGTGGTTGAACCTGCGTAGATTTCCAGTTGGTATGACTATATCGACCATTTTCATCAATGCTGCGAACAAGAAATGTGTGATTGCCTGACACTTCCGGTGCTGGAACTGTAAAAATCCAATTCACGATTGTTGGTGCAGATGTTACCGGAAAAATGATTGTTTCCATTTCAAAGCCGTCATCGCCTTGAGTACCACTATTTGTAATCCATAAATATTCCAATGCCACAATATCAGGAGTGGATGAAGGGGGAATGATTTCAATTGTTTTGATATTGGTATGGCTCCATTTTCCATGTACGTTTTTTGATCGAATGCCTAAAATATGAGTTCCAATTGTAATATCAGGATTAAGCATTACCGTTTCAATCACATCCTCCAAATTCAAATCAGGGGTAAAATTTGTAATTTGTATTGCCTCTCCAAATCCCGGATCTTCATTAATCCAATATTCGATTTGTTCAATATTTTGACAACATGCACAAAGGGACAAAAACAGTGCGCTCAATGCGAAACTAAAAGGAAGAATAATTCTTTTCATGGCTTTAGTTATTTGAACGTGTACTTACAGTCACAGTGACTTCTCCTTCGGGGCTAGTCACTGGGGTAACAAATAATTCATAGATCGCAACATAAGTAAGTCCTGATATTTCGTATGGGTCGACCCCACCAAACGCGCCCATTTCCCTCGGATTTTCACCGCCAATATCAAGCCCTGAAAAACATGAACTGCACGAAGCAAGTGGCATGTTTAATTCTTCACTTGTTCCAGAGGCAGGGAAAATGATGTTTAGAGGCGCATTCCAGAAATTATCACAATCTCCCAACCATAAAGGCTGAGAAGTAGAAAATACGTTGTGATGAATATTGCTACAGCTATTATCGTTTTGTGTTATTGATGTAGATGACTCTGGAAAAATGTTGTTATAAACCTCTGTGAGATAATCTACATCGAGATCACCATAGATAACATTATTAAAAACTTCTGCTGATTTATTTGTATTGAAATCAATGCTGCCGTTTATAATATTATTTCGGATGATCACATTTGTCCAAACCCCTATGTCATTATATAGAGACGTAATACCCGCATTTGAGCCGAAGTAGTTTTTTGAAATAATAATATTTGTAAGCATAGGATCACTATCATTACCAAGATGGATATTGCTATAGATAAAACAGTTTTCAATGGTAATGTCCGAAACAGAATTTAAAGAACCTATACGAAGTTCTTGATTATAGAGCTGCCCGATAACAACACCCTCGATAGTCGTCCCTTCTGCACCAACATTGATAGTTATATCTCCGGTTTTTGCGGTTTCAGGATTTGCCTGTAACATTGGGTTCTCGGTCAAAAAATAACCCGGTCCGATAATGTGAATAGGTGATATGATATTAATATCACCATAGTTTACAGGGCTTGGCTCAAGATAAAGTGTGTCACCATCCTCAACCGAAGAAAGCGCAAAAGCAAGATTGGTAAAGCAGTGATTACAGGTAAATCCACCGTTACCTTGTACAAGAGCAGGATTATTATTTACCCGCCAAATTCCAGCAGAAGCCTGTGATGCGCAGAACAAAGCACACACAAGCACAATTAGATTAGTTTGTGTTTTCATGATGATTAAAATTTTATGATTGATTTTGAAAAATTAAAATTGACAGCTTAAGCCGATATTGGCCGAGGATAATAAAGACGTGCCATTAAACAGCACGAATAAAGACCATTTGCCATCCTCCTTAAAATGATAGCGCCCACCGGCCTGAGCTGTAATGCGAATGCCGCCATTGCCCGTGCCGTTGTAATTTTCATTAAATCCATTCGCTGAATCAATCAGCTTTGTGCGCCATGAATAGTAGCTCAAATTCAAACCGCCAAAGGCATCAATCTGATCGGGCATGATATCAGAAAACCACTCATCCAGATAATACCGTCCGCTGATATGCAATCCTGTGATGGTATGTTTCCACGTAACATCATAGGTGAAATAATAATTGTTGTAGCTTTCCTTTCGGGATTGATAAGACGCGCCAAGTGCAAGTGAAATATTATCATCTATATTGAGTGGTAGCTCAAGTTCTGCAAAAACAGGTACACCCCAACTTGAAGCTCCAATACCAAAATTGAACGCTTTTTTATCAAGTCCAGATGATGCAGTTTGCTGCGCAATTGTGACTGATGAAATACTAAACAAAGTGAGTATTAGACAGACCAAACGCAGCGCCAAATTATATTTTCCTTTCATATTTCAGAACATTTAAAATTTAACTTACGGCTAATTAGCCGCACATCATTATTGCGAAGATAAACAATGAAATGAGGTATACGGCTAATTAGCCGTAATTTCCATTTAACCCATAATCGTATTTTATGTTATGGGTACAAAAACAGATAAGCAACGTCAGGCTATTTCAGCCAAACTCAAAAAAATGAGAATAGAGGCTGGCTACACATCCTATGAGAAATTTGCCTTGGAAAAGTTGATTGACCCAAAGCAGTATTGGCGCATTGAAGAAAACAAATCCAATTTTCGATTAAGCTCGGTGCTGAATGTTGTGAATGCGCATAATGTTTCTTTGGAAGAATTCTTTAAGGGGCTATGAGTGAGACTGAAGAAAGGAGTTATCTTATCCTCAATGACAATGAATCCATTACCTTTAGAAATAATCAGAAATTCATTAGACTGTAGAGTTCGGCGGAGTTGACCCACCACATTCAATTTTCATTGCCCCCTCTTAATTCGCTTGCGATCAACATTCTAAATGGATCAATCATTTCTGGATGTGGTGGTACTATGCATGGATTTTACACCATCACTATGTAAAGTTGAATTTCTGTTTGTTTCACTTTGTTTTCAGAGTAAAACTTGTGAGCGTAGGCCAATATTAACCCACGTTTTTATAAAAAATCCTTATTGGCAAGAGGAGCAATTAACCCCTCCACAGTCAACTCCAGTTTCATCTTGATCTTGAATGCCGTTGATGCAGTGATCACAATATGATCCATATAATGAAAGAATAGCAAGGAGGTCTTGAATATTAATCTGGTTGTCCCAATTGATGTCTGAAGGACAGGGATTACACGCTTCTATTACGCACGAACCGTCATCTAGAGTTGCGGCTGGATCAAAATTAATTGCAAAACCATAAGTACAACCCATAACCTCCGAACCATCGCAATGACTACATGGATCACATGTGATACAAGAACCATTATCCACATTTGCTAATGGATTATAATTACAGGCCTGTGGGTTCATGCAACCTGAACATTGGGAAATAAGAAAATTGCCCAGAGATTTTGGGTGATTTCCTACATCAATTGAATCTATAACAGTATGATTAATTGCATCCAGATAATAAACATTATTTCCCCCTTGCATAGTTGCTAATAGAGTGCTGCCATCTTGAGTGTATGATACACCATTCGGATCTATTCCAACATCTACTAGTGTGGCAGTGCCAGTAGTTAATTCGTAAAATTCAACAGTATTATTTCCTAAAATAGCAATAGCCAATTCTTCCTGATTCGGAGATAGCTGTATACCCTCTGGGAAAGGACCAGTACTTATTCTTTCAGAAGTCTCATTAAGCAAATCATAAATGGTGAATGAGCTATCCCCATAATTCGCTACATATAACCAATTCCCATCAGAGGAAACATCAATACCGTTTGGAGTAGTTTGAGCATCTAAGTACATTTCTACAGTATTTGTTACCAAATTAACTACTGCAATCTGGTCATCAGCACTCAAAGCAAGAAAAGCTTTCGAGTTATCATCTGAAATCACAACTCCTGAGGATGTCCCTGTTATATCAACCAATAGTGGTGGTTGGGTTAAATCTGTCAAGTCAACAACCCCAAATACTGGTTGAGTTGCATCTAAAGGGCAGCCACTTATTATAAGTTTTTCTCCATTAGAAGTACAATCGATACTCCAAGGATCCATTCCACACGAGTAGTTGGTGAGTAAGGTTCCTGTAGATGCTTCGATGACACTGATATTATTCGATTTACTATTAGCAATATAAACCCGATCTGTAGAAGAACAGGTTGCTGCTCCTAAAGGCTCATCACCAACAGTAATTGTGTTTGTAACAATATCATTAGTCAAATCAATAACAGAAACATTATCATCAAAAGCGTTTGGGATAAAACCAAAATAGTTACAATCATATGATGATGCACATGATGAATCATCGCAAGTAGCTAAAGGATTATAATTGCTAGCTGCCTGGTCAGTACATCCGGACACTCCAACTCCTCCACATTCTCCACAAGGGTCAAAACTTAGACAAGTTCCATCATCTATTGTTGCAATAGGATCGAAATTACAGGCCTGTGGGTCAGTACATCCAGAGCACGTCGAAGCCAAAAATTTGCCTAATGACTTCGGACTTTGTCCAAGGCCAATGATGCCTAACGTATCCATATTATTCGCATCCATAAACCATAGTTCATTTCCAGTTTGCATGGTTACTGCGACTGCTAATCCATCAACAGAATATGAAACTCCATTAGGGCCTGATCCGACACCAACACAATTCAAGGAACCGTCTGTAATGTCATAGAAACATAACTTATCTTCTCCCTGAATGGCCACGGCTATCTTGTTTCCGTCTGGTGAAACTGCCACTCCTTCAGGGAATACTCCAACAGAAATAGTATCACTTATGTTGTTTGCAGTATTTATAATACTTATTGTTCCAGCAGTGTAGTTACCTACAACTAACTGCTCTCCATTTGGGAATATATCAATACCATTAGATCCAATATCAGCATCTAAGTATTCGATAATAGAAGCTGACACTAGGTCAATAGCAACGACTTGGTTATTTACTGAAAGTGTAATATATGCTTTGGTGTTATCGGGTGAAATGATCACCCCTGAGGGTTCAGACGAAGCGGGCAAAGGGATATTCTCTACGGTTATAGATTCGCCATCAATATGGGCTATTTGGGCAGAACATTGTTGATTTTCATTTCCTGCAGTTACTACAAATTCTCCATTGGAAGAACAAGCAATTCCCCAAGGTTTTAGCGGCACAGGATAATCACCTACCAGACTATCATTAGAAATCTGAATCAAACTAACAGTTCTGGAGTCTCTATTTGCAATATATACTCTGTCACTTCCTGAACAAGTAGCAACGCCAATTGGCGTTGCACCCACCCCAATTATCTTAATTACAGTATCACTGGTCAAATCAACAACGTATACATCATCACTGTTTTGGTGAGGAATATATGCTTTGTGAGAACACAGAGTGTCACCAAGTTCTGTCCCTGCAATACTGAAAGGAAAACTAGGCTCTACATTACCACCTGAATCAACTGCCCAAACAATCGTATTGATCGTGCAAAAGAAGAAGAAGAATATCCGTGTCATTGCCGTAAGATTTTAGCTGCCAAGGTAGTAGGTAGTTATGCTCAAACTCTTACGGGTTTTTCTGATAAGCGTGTAGGAATATTCTGAAAATCATAGGTTAATATAAGGGTATGCGTTCAGGCTGTATAATCGAGGTATACACAAAGCCCGGATTGTAGTGTGCATCCAGATTATAAGCGCCCAGCACACGCTGCGACAGATCATACCAGTGAGTAACAATATCTCTCGAATATCAGATTGCGTATAGCGCATTGTGATCATAAGGCGTTCAAGATCGGTCATAAAGTTCTCCTTGCTTCGTTAAAGATAACCGATCACATGTAAGGCCGTAAGGCGGGGTTCGCCGGACGCTTACTCATAGATGGCAAGACAATGATATTATCAAACTGTCTGCGCGTTCCATTTAGCTGTTAGAAAGCATATTCAAAAGCTTCCTGCTTCTGCTGCGAAAGCCTTTGGTATAAGATTAAAATAAGTTCGGCTATGTTTCTGATTTTTTATTCCTACCAAAATCAAGCACAGCACTTAAAGCCTCATCCGCTTCTTTATGAATGAAATTTGCTTGATAGTTGATCGTGGTTTTTAGATCACTATGACGATAGAGCTTTTGTAGCATTAACGGATTTATAGCATCACCGGCAATATTTCCAAAGGAATGACGGGCAATGTGATTTGAAAGGGTTTTATCAATCTCGCACTGAGCCGCTATACGTTTGAGGTATTTATTGATAAGTCTTGAGGCATTCCTGATTTTAATAAAAACATCTTCAGGATTTTTTTGATCAGCCTTTTTCAAAAACGGGAAAATATAATCTGTTTTTTTAGTCTTCCTGTCCTTATAAAGATCGATAATTTCTGCTGCTTGATCTGGAATTTGAAGGCTCAGTGGTTTTTCGTTCTTTTCCATCACATAGAAAAGACGACCATCAACGATGTTGCCCCATCTTATCGCTAGGACATCAGAAATCCTCATGCCTGCAAAATAATAGGCAAAGAGCCAGATGTTTTTTGAATGCCAGGCACTGAAGCCCTTTTCTAATTCAAGTACTTCTACCCTTTCAATTTCTTCACTCGTAAGACCAATTTTATTTCCTGAAGTAAGGCGTATTTTTTCCTTCTCCCCAGCAAAGGGATAATGTTTGATATCAACAAGTCCATCTTTCATCGCAATGTTAAAAAGGGTGCGAATAAAAATGAGCTGATTTGTGATGGTGCGCGTGCTCTGTCCCATTTGAGATTTGCAGAAAACTTTAAACTTACTGATGAAACCCGTCGTGATTTCCTCAAAGCTTAAATTTTCCTTTTTGTGAAACTTCTGGATATTATTCAGGATGGATTGCTCTGCTCTAGCCACAGAAAACACTTCTGCATCAAATTTTTGTTGGATGCGGATGTTTGCACTTTGATAAAATGAAACAGTATTTTTTTTGCTTTGAACTTTCTGTTTAATCTCTTTTGTTGAAGAAGCTTCATCCTTTGTTTCTATTTCTAGCGCTACTGCGTTGGCTTCAGACAACCTCTTGAGGAGGTAGTTATTTAGCTGACTGGAATTAGAATGAGATTTCTTAACTCTGCTCTGATTTTTGTCCCAATTCTTTGGTAAAAGATATTTGCCAGTGAAGATGAAGCGGGTTTTTCGATCTTTTGTAATTCTAATTGCTAGGGGACAAGTGCCATCTTTCTTTGTGTAATTGGTCCGTAATACTATTTTGAGTGATGCCATAAGGGTTAAAAGTTTCAAGGCAAAGGTAAATACTATGTACAACATATGTACAACAAAATGCGACTTATCGCGATTTAAGACAATCTGCCTCAACTCTAAAATGCCTTTAAAATAGCTATTACAAGCCATCTCAAGATAATTCAAGACAAAAAGGCTAAGGCTCATAACCCGAAGGTCGTAGGTTCGAGTCCTGCCCTCGCTACTAGAGATAACAAGGCTTTCAGGGATTTTCTGGAAGCCTTTTTTAATTCTGGTAAAACATAGGTAAAACATAGGTAAAACAATTATAATTTTCCTGTTTCTCAGAGCATCGAATAAAGTTCTTCAATATTTTTACTCCTTCCAAATTGAATATCATGGAAGTAATATGCCTGCAAGAAGAAGCATTTTATGAATTAATCGAAACCGTTGTCGCCCGTCTTAAAGATGACAGCGGCAATGCTGTTGTAAAAGAATGGGTCAGTAAAGAGGAGGCTCAAGAACTCCTTGGCATAGGAAAGACCACACTTGCTAGATACAGAAATGACGGATTGGTAAAATACACCCAGCAGGGTCGTAACCTCATCATGTATAGTAGAAGCTCAATTGAAGAGTATCTTGAACGCAATGCCAAAACCACTTTTTAACAATGGAAGACGAAAAACGCATCAGCATATTTAATCAGGGCTATATGTTACAAAAGCATGATCCAGACTTACTGAAATCACTATTAAGCAACATGGATAGAAGGTCAAATTACTTAAACGCCCTTAAAGATGGAAGTCTTCAATTTAAAATGGAGCAGAATAAAGAGATGCAGAAAGGGTTTGAAAATGGCATGAGTATAGAAGATACCAGAAGAAAATTCGACAAATCCCAAGATCAAGAGGATCAAGACCTGTCTATGGATATGGATGATTAAAACCTATCAAAAAACCAATGTTTGGAACGCCATCAAATGAAGATCTTGCTGAAATTTCAAGGCAGCTTGAACAACAATTAGACGAGCCGCTATATAATATCCCTGGCACAAATGTAAATTTCACAAAAGCAGAAAGCCTGGAAGGCACGATTATAACTGGCAGCACTGGGTCGGGAAAGTCTTCTGGACCAGCAAAACATATTGCATTATCAATGCTTCGTGCCGGTTATGGCTTCTTTGTTCTTTGCGCTAAACCTTCAGAAAGAGAAACTTGGCAGGAATATGCTCGTCTTACCGGACGAACAAATGACCTTGTAATTTTTAATAAGAATAGCGACTATAAGTTCAATTTTCTTGAATATGAGATGACCAGAGGAGGGCAGGGTGCTGGTGAGCCGCTTAACATCGTCAATACCCTTATGGGGCTCAATGAACAGGCTAAAATATACCAAGCCGGGGGAGATGGAAAAGATTCGGAAAAATTTTGGGATCAATCTTTAAGGCGGTTAATCAGCCGTTGCGTGAAATTACTCTCTCTAGCTGACCAAGATATCAGCATTCTTAACATGCGAAAGATTGTCTCTAGCTGTTTTGATAAGGCAGAAGTTCAATATTACAACAATCTTCTATCCGATGTAGGGAATGTTAATTTAGATGATGAGCATAGACAGCAAGCTTTACTGAGACTAGATGAGTTACGGGGAAAAAATTATTTCCTGCGTGTATATGAGACAATTAGTAATCCAGAAAATCCTACATCTGATAATCATGAGGAAATAATCTGGATTAGTGAATATTGGATGAGAGAGTTCGCAAATCTTTCGGATCGTACCAAAAGCGTTATTGTTGAGTCCTATATGGGTTTAATAGAGCCTCTGACAAGTGGGGTATTGCATGAAAAATTTTCTGAAGGGTTAAGTCCAGAACTTCTGCCAGAGATGATTTATCAGCAGAGAAAAATCGTCATTGTTGATTTCAGCCTTAAAGAATTCGGTATAGCGGCTATCTATGCCGCGACCATCATGAAAACAACTTTTCAGGCCGCTATGGAACGCCGAAATGTAAAACTTGAAGCTTCTCCTATTCAAGTCGCACTTTGGATCGATGAGTATCAGAGCTATGTTTCTCCCTTAACCGATAGCATGTTTCAAACTACCGCAAGGAGTTCATGGGTAGCGACAATATACATCACACAAAACATGGATAATTTGTTATTCACGATGGGAAGCAATGCACCAGAAGCGCGTGTCATGTCGCTACTAGGGAACATGAATTGTAAATTTTTGTGCTCGAATGATAACTTTAGAACCAATGAATGGGCATCCAAAATGATAGGCCAAGAATTCATTTATCCAAAAGGCTATAGTATCGCTCGTGGTGAGGTTTCTTCACAAACCGTTAGCCCAACACTCCACCCCAAAATGCCACCAGAAGAATTCACAACATTAAAGACAGGTCGAGCAATCAATGACTTCAAGGTCGAAGCTATTGTCTTTAAAGCCGGTAAGATCTGGGATAGAGACGGATCTAATTATGCGAAGGTTGAATTTGATCAGAGACAGGCTTAGCCAAGACCATCATTCTTTAAAGTTTCATGTGGTTTTAATGACAAATTTGGCCAACCGTTTCTTTTAGAAAAAATTTTGTTGAAATCATATTTGTCAGGAACGTTTCGTTCAAGATCCATATACTGTCCCATAATTAAATCGGCCAATTCGGCATCTCCATCAGTCACCAAATAGAGAAGTGCAATATCCTCTCTGTTAGCACCTGGTTCTAAATCGATTTTTGCGTAGAATTTCGAAACTTTAAGAAATTCCAATCGGATTTTCTCTCTCTTTTCTACCGATATACCCAATTCAATCTTTGCCAAACGCTTAAGATATTCATTTGTAGACTTATCACTGTCATATTCTCTTTCTTCGGACACTTCCTCACTCCTCTGCAGTATTTTTTGAGTGTTATAGCATCAATTGTCCATATGTCAACACACAGCTTACTTTTTATGATAATTCACTGTAGTTCTTTTGACAGGTGCATCAGTCATCACCGCAGCCGAGTCTAGTCGGTATCCTAGTTTTAAAGCTACTTCTTGTAATCTTTCTATTTTACCAGTGTACATATCAACTTCGCTCTGTAGAGTAGATTTACTAATCTTCTTAAGAAAATAGTTATGTGATTCATCAAAGGTTTCCTTCAGGCTGGATATGTTAAATTGTAAATCTTTATTGTCAATAGTCTTAAAAAGATCCCTTTCATAGTTTTCAAAAACATCCCAAAATTCTCCAGAACTTTGCACTTCTTCAAAACTGGCAGTTTCGGGCTTGATTTTTTCCATACCAAAATAATGTTCTCTAATTAAAAATCTATCATCAATCAGAGCTAGGCTACTATGTCTGTTCATTGGACCAAAATAAAATGAACATTGACCAGATAATTCAGGGTTCTCTTGCACTCTTTGAATATGATCAAGAGTCACTCGCTTGCAATTCAGTATACCATGGTATCTAGATTTTTTTCGAGAAGCTGAAGGAACACATATAATTCTAATATATTCTACATCACTATTTTTCAGTTTTAGTTCTAGAGCTTCATAAACCTCTTTCATTACAGCGTTGTAACCACGAGCGATTCTATCATGGTGATCTGTAACCAATGCAAAATCTGGCGCATATTCTGCGATAAGAATTCTCTCTTTAGCTTGCTCAATAATTTCAACAATTCTCTTAACATATTCTTCTCTAGACCCTTTTTTATCCAGATTTACAGGCATATGAATAGACAATAGGCTTGTTGATCTCTTTTGATGAGATTTATTCCAGTACTCATAAAACTCAGGGACAATCATATCTTCCAATTTATCTAAAGGAACTTTAAATTCGGAGTTAAGAATGGATGTAAAAGCTCTTGGTAAAATTGGAATCGGTTGTTCAGGAATCAATGTGGTCAAATCCGGGAACAAACTTATTAGACTATTCTCTCTACTATTAAGAGATCCTGACTTACCCATAAATTCGAGCAATTCTAAAGGAGATCTATTTTGATTATCCAGACAATTGGCGATAATGTCCCAATACTTATTATTGACAGGAAGCTTCAAGGTCATATGGCTATAATTTTGGTTAGGCAAACCTAAATTCTATTACATCGAACTTAATAGTTATTTGATCTAACTCAAGGAGCACCTTGTCGAATAATGAACATTTCAAAGTTGATGCGTGTTAATAACTTTTTCTGAAGAAAAAATGAATGATTTATAAATAATTTCTTCAGAAAAAACATGAAATTACTAAGATTTAAAACACTAAATAACAACCACTTAAAGCACCTGTTTTGAAATAAAGCTGACTAGTTTAGCCCCATGATTGGGACGTTCCGGTCATAAAAAAATCAAACTATGGTACAATTTATTAACAACGGAGATATTGATCAGGCACACGCTGATCAGCCTGCATTTAATGCAAGCAGCTCCACAAGTAAATTCGGATGCGATGGTGCAGCGTCAATTATTAACAGGACTTCTGGACCAGAAGATGAGGAAGAATTTTCTTGGGATTTCTGGGAAATGTCATGCATCATGTCTCATGATCTGCCTTCTGGCACTTTTTGCGGCGGTGAAGGCTCTGACTTCAAGCCTATCCCGAATGGCGGCTGGAGAGCAAGTACGTTCATACCTAGATATATAAGAGGTGGTGAAGGCTCTGATTTCAAGCCAATACCAAATGGCGGATGGAGAAGTGAGGACAATCAATCTATAGATGCTTCGGCATCTATAGGTTCCCACTTCAAAATTGATGTATCCACCAGATTATTAACCATCGCTTCTCACTGAAATAATTCTGACCAAATCACCTTTCACACAAACAATATTGAATATGACTACATATAGAAACATTCTCCCAAGTGGAGAATTTAGAACCTCTGGAGATGGCAGGACTTTTATACAAAGATTGCTCGGGATTGGAGGTAATAACCAATCCTCCACTAACTCACAACCACAACATACGGGTTTGGCCCAAGGCCCGGATCAATATGTAACTGATGAATATAAAACAGAAGATGGTGAGCATATATACAAATTCGGTTTTCAAAATATGGACACCCATGTGGAAATTGATATTTTATCCTCTCCTTCTTATGGCAGGCACTCTGATGGCCTGCACAACACACATAGACTCAGCTCAGATAGGGGTGGGTACCGCATATGTTTCGGTGATCCTTCTATAGTAATGGACGTGAATGTAGCAAGGCACTGGGCAGCTCAATGGGCAGAGCTGACCAGTAAATACATCAACACAGGCGAGGAATTTCCAAATGTTTAACCTTTAAATCCAATCAAAATGACTTTTAATTTAATGACCGCAGCGAAATATTACATCTCTCCTAGATCAAAGAGGAGAAAAAAATCAAATAAGACTAAAAAGGTTAGTAACCAACCAAAAATGCAAATGACCGCTTCGGTTTTAGAAGAGATAAAATCCACTATAGGCTGTCTCCCACATGAACAGGGTGGGGTGCTACTTGGCAGCTTGGATGACTATATTGTTACAGAGTTCATATTCGATAGAAATGCCAGAACGTCTGGAGGTGCATATGATCCTGATCTTGCGACTCTCAATTCAGCCTTGGAGGAAGCCCATGAGAGAGAACTTCATTTTTTGGGATTTATTCATTCTCACCCTCCAGGGTGTAGAAGATTAAGTGGTTACATAGATAGGAAGCGCGGGATCGGTGATCTGGCCTATTTAGAAAAGCTCTTCGAAAGTAGACCTTGGGTTAATAAATTCCTCACACCTATAGTACAAGTATCTACCAGCGGTGAGATGGAAATTATTCCCTATATCGCTGAAAAAGGAGAGGTTGAGAATTATTTCGAGGCTAAATTAGAAATCGTTCCTGATGATGTTAAGGAAGAAACGAGACAACATTTTACGCCAGACAATTCGAGACTTGTCGGATCAATTGATGTGAATTTGATGAAGCACAGCCACGTTGTTTGTATTGGCGTTGGTGGCGCTAATTTGATCATGGAAAAACTTGCAAGATGTGGGGCTGGTATGATTACAGCCATTGACTTTGACACTGTGGATGCTTCTAACCTGACAACTCAAGGCTTCTATATTTCTGATATTGGAAAACCAAAAGTTGATGCCCTGGGCGAGCATATAAGAAACATAAATCCAGAAATCGAGTATGTGGGAATGCAGGCAGATTTCATGACCCTTTCCAAGGGTAAGTTAAAGAAGATTTTGAAAGAGGCTGACCTGCTTCTGATGATGACAGATGATTTTCACTGTCAGGCTTTTGGGAATAAAAAAGCGATCGAATATAACATTCCAGCCATTTTCGCGATGATGTATGAGAAGGCTAGGGCAGCCGAGGTGACATTTACTATTCCATCTGTCACGCCAGCATGCCATCGCTGCTGTGTTTCTTCAAGATACAAAGCCTATGAAGAAGGCTATAAAAATGACATAACCAGTAGTGGCAGTACGATATTTCATACAGAGTATTTGAACAGTAAAGTTGGCCTTCTTTCTTTAGCCATTCTTCACAGGAATGTACAATCGCTTGAAATGAGTGGATGGTTCGGCTCTAAATTCGATAGGAATTTTATTGAGCTCAGAATCCACCCTGATTACGGTGTAGATAAAGGATCATTCTATTATGACACCTATAAAGGCAATCCTAGAAACATTGCTTTTGATTCCGTATGGCAGAAAGTTGAGGCCGAGACTGATGAGAGCTACGATAGGAATTGCCCTGATTGTGGTGGGTATGGAGATTTAGAATTCTCCTCTTTTATGGAGCAAATCGATAATTCTGTTGATCGCGCTGTTAATGCTTTCAAGCGCCTATTTCATATTGAAGATATAAAAGATTATTTCTCGGGTGCGCCACCCAAAGACAAGGTAGAATCCGAAGAATAACCCGTTCATGCCAGCACTCACCATTTGAGTGCTGGCCGCCCTAATTCAATATTCATTTAAAACCAGTAATCATGATTTCACAAACTCCTCCGGATCTTAACCTGAGAAAGGTGGATCGCTATGGTGATCTGCCGATTCTCCTGCAATTTTTCACAAATAAAAACTGGATGATGCTTTTTTCGAAAAGGGAACAAAGTAAATTATGGTCAATTCTCTTTAGTAAATATTTTAAGTGCTGTACGGCAATGTCTGCCTACTCTGTTGGGGCCTTGCTCAGATTTAGACATGGCTCTCAGTCCAGAGGATTGCTGATGTTTACGTTTACACTCAGCTATATACTAGTGTTTAATTCTGAAACTGTATGGATCGTATTTAAACCTGTAATGGTTCCGATTGCTCCTCTCCTACCTCTTTTCTGTGATGGTGATAAGATATTCAAATGGGGGTTTGAAGACATTCATTCAACGGGACTATTGATCTACGCCTGCACCTTTGCAATAGCATCTCTAACAGATATTGTTTTTACATGGATCGGGCTTGGAAATTCAGACCTCACCAAACGCGGAAATTCATGGATTTATATTTTGATTTCAAAATTCACAGACACTATTGATGAGAGGCTAGTGCAAATTCTTATAGAGCCGGTGATTATCGCTGCCATAGCATTTATTCCCTGGGCATTGGGTGATTTAGCATTCGCAATATTTCTATGGATGGGATCGATTAGCATGTTTACGCAAGAAGCATTGGATGAGGCATGGACGGTCAAAAACAGAGCTCTGATATAAAAATTGACAGATATAAAAATCCATGAAAGAATAAGTTATCTCAAGTAGCAAGATTCTATTTAAAACGTCCGTCATTAAAAATGGCGGCGGGATTTTGTGCTGCTCTTAAACACTCATTTAAAAAAGAAAAATTATTATGATGCGAACCACTACGTGGCATGGCGCTTCCAGTGTCGTGCATTATTTCGAAGAAGGGTATTCGAAGGAGGATTATTTAACCGAAGAAAGGAAAATCACAGCTATTTGGAGAGGTAAGACCGCTGAAATGTTGGGATTGGAAGATCAGGAGGTTGAAAAGGAAACCTTAAGCGCCTTGGCAAATAACAGGCATCCAGAAACAGGAGAGCGCATCACCGTCAGAGATGCGGCCAATAGAAAAGCCGGGTATGAATATTGTTTTTCGGTTCCGAAGAGTGTCAGTCTGGTTCATGCCATTACAGGTGATAATGAAATTTTAGAGGCACATAAGAACGCTGTTCATTCTGCCATGACCACTGGCATCGAAAAAGACATGCAGACACAAGGCACCTCTGATGATGGCGGTAAATATTATGAAACAACAGGCAATCTTATCTACGCTGCTTTCGATCATATGACATCGCGCCCAGTTGCAAAGAACAAAGATGGAAATACTATATATATTCCTGATCCACAAATACATACACATAGTTTTGTGCCTAATTTAACATGGAGCCATGAACATCACCGATATCAAGCCTTGGAAGAGGGCAATATCAGACGATTATCACCCTATTATGAAGCTCGGTATCACTGCTGCCCTTAGCAAAGGATTGGTAGACATTGGATACAAGATTGAATGCACTAAAGATCGCTATGAGATAGCGGGCATCACCAAAGCTACAAGGGACAAGTTCAGCAATAGAACCATAGAAATTGAAAAATTGGCTGCGGAGAAAAGCATCACCGATCCTGAGGCCAAATCCCAACTAGGTGCGAAAACGCGGGTGAATAAATCAAAAGCGATTGAGGATCATAAATTACATGATTTGTGGAAGGATCGTTTAACACCGAAAGAATTACAAACCATTCAAGAGGCCAAAGGAAAGGGTGATAAAAGCGCGGAGCAGATTTCAGTTGAAGATGCGGTTGACCAGGGGATGGATCATTTTTTCGAGAGGCAATCGGCTGTTCCAGAAAAACGGATCGCTGCACATGCTCTGACATTGGGATATGGACATTTGAAATCAGAAGATGTTCATGAAGAACTGGAGTCTCGTCAGAACATATTAAGAGCAGATAAGCAAACCATTACCTATATGACGACAAAGGAAATGGTTTCAGTCGAGGATCGCATTATTGAATATGCGGCTGAGGGAAAGGGTAAAGAACTACCACTAAATACAGGCTATGAAATCCAGAATGAAATTCTGAATGAGCAGCAACGAAATGCCATTACTCAAATCCTCTCATCAAATGATCGGGTAAGTATTCTCAAAGGTGGGGCTGGTGTTGGAAAGTCCAGTTTGCTTAGTGAAGTCAAAGCTGGAATTGAAGGAGCTGGAAAAGAATTAATGGCAACTGCTCCATCTGCCAATGCCAGCCGTAACGTATTGCGATCTAAAGGGTTTGAAAATGCAGATACAATTGCATCACTTCTGCAGAATGAAGAATTACAGAAAACCTTGCAGAATAATGTTTTGTTGTGTGACGAGGCTGGGATGATCGGGGCGAAAACGCTCGACCAACTCTTTGCACTGGCTGAAAAATACAATGCTCGTTTGATTTTGAGCGGTGATACGCGCCAGCATAATTCTGTTGAAGCCGGAGACGGGTTAAGACTACTTGAAGAAAATGCCGGCCTCACTCCTGCCACAGTCCAAAAAGTAGTGCGTCAAAAGCCGGAACCATATAGAAAAGCAATTCAGAAATTGGCACAAGGGCAAACGATGGAGGGGTTTAAAGCTCTGGATAAGATGGAGGCCATTAAAGAAATTCCAGATCAAGAGGAGCGCCACAAGGCTATTGCCAAGGATTATGCCGTGTCCATTGAACAAAAAAGGTCAGCGCTAATCGTCTCCCCCACCCATGCAGAGGGAGAAGCCCTTACTGAAACGGTGAGGCAGGAGCTTAAAGAAAGAGAGGTTATCACTGGTGATGAAAAAATATTCGATACGCAGCGTAATCTTTCTCTAACCGATGCGCAGCGCAGGGACAAAGCGAGTTATGAAGAAGGATTGATTGTACGGTTTCATCAAAATCAAAAGGGCAGCTTTAAGGCAGGAAAGCATTATGAAGTCCTTTCCAATGAAAACGGAAAGGGCATTGCAGTAAAATCTCTGGAGACGCAAGAAACCCTTTCCCTCCCATTGGATAAAACAGAGAATTTTCAGCTCTATCAACCAACCCAGATCCCCATAGCCAAAGGCGATACAATACGCATCACTCAAAATGGAAAGACGATGGAGAATACGAAAATCCATAATGGACAGACATATGCGATTAAAGGATTTACCGAACAGGGGGATGTGATGCTATCCAGCGGTAAGACCCTCAGCAGAGATTTTAGAAACTTCAAACATGGTTTGGTTGAGACGAGCCATGCGGCACAAGGAAAGGACGCTCAAGACGTATTTATTGCTCAAAGTGCCGAGAGTTTTCAGGCCAGTGATGAAAAGCAATTTTACGTGTCTGCCAGTCGTGGATCTGAAAGCGTTGCCATTTATACGGACAATAAAGATGATTTGAAAAATGCCATTAACCGTGGTGGTGATCGTATGAGTGCCCGCGACATTGCCAAAGATCAAAACTTCACAGACCTACAACGAAAACGGAGAGATTACCATTTGCAGCAAACCCAACAATCCATTGAGCATGATCGAACACAGACAAGATCATACGATCATGAACCAACACTTTCAAACTACAGACATGGACCAGACAGGGAATAATGGGCAAAACCAGACAACTTCAAAGCAGTATTACGCACTGGGCGGACAGGGTAAGTATTTAAAGCGATTTAAGCTGAAACTGCGAGTGGGGAGTATCTATAGCATCCCCTATGCTCTGCTGCCGATCATCATCCTGAATGGAAATGGATCACTGGATATTCTTTCTCATGGTTTGAACGTGAATATCAGGGGGGCGCAATCTGAAGGAACTTGAAAAATGGCTCAGTGAAGAAATAGTGCTTTGGATAAAAGAAAGTGCCTCTGGCAGAGATACCGGTGAAGCCAACGTTTTTGTATCTGACATCAAAATTGAAGGAGACGAATTCTAAATAAAAATCTATAAATCCCAACATAAATGAAAAGGTTATTTGACAGGCTAAAAGAAAAAGACAAGAACAATAATGAGCTAAGGATCTCTGATGAAAGACTAGGGTATCAGCTTCCAGATCAGAATATAGATCCGCGCATTCCACCGTCACTTGATGCGCAAAGTAATGTCGAGCTGGCACAAGAGAGACTGGAAGAATCTGAAGAAATCGTGCGACTCGATCCTAAAAAAGAGTGGTTTATTCCA
>CBDCZM010000004.1:0-1181086 GCA_965224545.1 Flavobacteriales bacterium
TGAAATTTTGGCTGACTTTATAAAAGGTGAAAGGAAAGTCTCTGATTTTAATTCTTACTTCGAAGGAAGGTATAGCACAGGGTTTAAACCTGAAAACGACCTAATAAAAGTTGGAGTAGTCAATCAAACTACGATGCTTGCTTCTGAAACACAGTCCATTGCTGATTTTTTTAAGCAAGTCATGGAAGAAAAGTATGGAGAGGAAGATGTGAACAATCACTTTGCCAATACTAGAGATACGCTTTGTTATGCCACCAATGATAATCAACAGGCGACATATGGACTTTTGGAAGAAGTTGCAGATTTGGCCATAGTAGTTGGAGGATATAATAGCTCCAACACCAGTCATTTGGTGGAGCTTTGCGAAGAGAAGGTTCCTACGTTTTTTGTGAAAAATGAAATGGAGATTGTTTCCGAGAAACAAATTCAGCATTTCGATTGGAGAAAAAAGGAACATTTGACAACCGAGAACTGGCTTCCTGAAAAGAAGAAACCCAGAGTAATTATTACAAGTGGAGCCTCATGTCCAGATGCTGTTTTAGAGAGAGTGCTTCGTCGTGTGGTACAATTTTTTAGTGATACGTATTCCATTGAGGAAGTCCAAAGTCAATTTGACAATGTAAACAAGTAAGTTTTTCATGATTTTTTGTGAAATCAAAGAGGGAGTACACTTTGCCTAGACTTACTATTTCTAGTACATTTGTTATATGAAATTTTCTCGATCTTTTTCTTTGTTCAGAGGTGTGAAAAGAGAGCCTAACTCATTCAATTATAGGTCTCGATTTTATGATGCTGAGCAGGAGGAAAGAGATAAAAGAAAGAAGAGCATAGAGTTGGAAATAAAGAGGGATGAAAGAGAAGATAGGAGAATTTCCTTTAGCAAGACAGGACAGAATGATTGGATAAAAAACTCTTATAAAAAACAAGCTTTTAATTCTAATTTAATATTCATCGTTATTTTGATCATTTTATGTTTCATTGCCTATGCGGTAATTAAATACTTAGATACCGTAAATGTCTGATATTATAAAACTTCTTCCAGATAATGTGGCCAACCAAATAGCCGCAGGAGAGGTAATTCAGAGACCCGCTTCTGTGGTTAAAGAATTACTTGAAAATGCAATTGATGCGGGAGCTACAGAAATCAGCGTAGTCGTTAAAGATGCAGGAAAAACACTTATCCAAATCATTGATAATGGCTGTGGAATGAGTGAAACTGATGCTCGTATGTGTTTTGAACGTCATGCGACTAGTAAAATCAATAGTGCCGAGGAGCTTTTTTCAATCAAGACCAAGGGGTTTAGAGGGGAAGCGTTGGCTTCTATTGCGGCCATTGCTCATGTGGAGCTTAAAACCAGAAAACACGAGGAGGAACTTGGGCAGAAGATTGTGATTAAGGGAACTACTTTAGCGAGTCATGAGACTGTTCAGACTCCTGCGGGGACTCAATTTTCTATAAAAAACTTATTCTTTAATGTTCCTGCTCGAAGAAATTTTCTTAAAAGTGATCCAGTAGAATTGAAGCACATCATAGATGAGTTTCAAAGAGTGTCTCTGGCCCATGAAGATGTAAGCTTTAAATTGAGTCATAATTCTAATGAGGTGTTCAATCTGGTTCCTGGTGGTTTGAAGCAACGAATTGTGAGTGTTTTTGGAAATAAGTTCAATACGCGATTACTTCCTGTTGATGAAGAAACTTCGGTAGTAAATATTAAAGGTTTTATTGGTAAACCAGAGCATGCAAGAAAAACCAGAGGAGAACAGTACTTTTTTGTAAACGACAGATTTATCAAGAACCATTATTTGAATCATGCAGTAGTTAATGCATTTGAAGGATTGCTTCCAAAAGATGCTTTTCCTTCCTACTGGCTATTTTTAACTGTTGATTCTGCCAAGATAGATATCAATATTCATCCGACTAAAACGGAGATCAAGTTTGAAGATGAGAAAAGCATATATGCTATTCTTAGAAGTGCGGTGAAGAGAGGAATAGGAAAGTACAATGCAAGTCCTAGTTTGGATTTTGATCAGGAGATGAGCATTAATATTCCTGTACCGTCTGCGAATCAACCAGTAGTCACTCCTGAGATTACGATTAATCCTAACTACAATCCATTTCATAAGGAGCCCCAGCCATCTAATTTTCCTACTGGAAAATCATCTATGACTTCAGCTCCTCCAAGAAGAGAAAAAACAAGTAACTCTGAAGAATGGAAAGAGTTTTATAGAATTACTCAGGAAATTCATGGGTTCGATCGAGATGAAATAGCAAAGGCTGATCAGGTGATCTTGGATATAGACGATCCAACAGAGGCTTCAGAAGAAAAACCTGTTTTTCAAATCTGGGGGAAATATTTGGTAAGTACAATCAAGTCAGGTCTGATTATTATTGATCAAAAAAGAGCACATGAACGCGTTCTGTTTGAACAATATTTACAGCAATTAGAGCATTCTAATCCGAGTACACAGCAGAGTTTGTTTCCAGAAGATATACAGTTAAGTGCTTCGGATGGCGCGCTAGTTCAAAGTCTGTTAGGGGCTCTGAAAAGTGTTGGGTTTGATATTGAGGCTAAGAGCGCAGATGTATTTGTGATCAATGGTATACCAAGTCATTTGGCAGGAACAGATGGAACAAAACTTTTGGAGACTTTTCTTGAACAGTTCAAGCATAGTATGAACGAAAAGGAGTTAGGACAGAACGATAAAGTAGCACTTTCACTTGCCAGATCAAGTAGCATTGGATATGGAAGAAATTTGGAACAGGCAGAAATGAGTGAATTAATTGGTCAATTGTTTGCTTGTGAAGTTCCATACTATACTGCTTCGGGAAAACCGATCATTCATAATTTGACAAGAGAAGAATTGGAACAAAAATTTAATTTTTAAGATATGATGCAGCCAATGACCACCGTGGTCAAGAATATTATCATTATCAATGTGTTGTTCTATATAGGAATTAAAACTATGATGCCAGAAATAGCAAATGATAGTTTTGTTCTAACTGACCATTTTATGTTTAAAACGTTTTCTATGTGGTGGCCTGATTCTGGATTGTTCAGACCTTGGCAAATTGTTACACACATGTTCATGCATGATGCGAGTTCGTTCACACACATCCTTTTTAACATGTTTGCGGTGTATATGTTTGGTTCTACCTTGGAAAGATATTGGGGACCAAAAAAGTTTTTGATTTTTTATATGACAACTGGGATTGGAGCAGTATTAATTTATGCAGCAGTTAATTATTTGACTGGTAGTGCTTATGTTCTTTCTGGGGCTTCTGGAGCGGTTTTTGGCTTGTTGGCTGGGTTTGGAATTCTTTTTCCTGATACTCGTCTAATGCTTCTTTTTCCTCCGATTCCAATAAAAGCTAAGTATTTTGTTATTGGATACGCAGCCATAGAGCTTTTTCTTATGTTTAGAGATAGTCAGGGCGATGATGTGGCGCATTTAGCACATTTGGCTGGAGCACTAGTAGGTTACCTACTCATTAAATACTGGCAAAAAAAAGGAGATAATACTCAGCATTTTCGTTAAAAATGAAGCAGAAGAACTACCTAGAGAATATCAAAAAGTTTTTTAAAAGTAAGACTGTATTTACTAATTTGATTTTGGTGAATATTATTGTCTTTGCCTTTATACAGATACTTCACGTTCTGTTTGCCATTTTCCTATATAAAGATGGCCTGATCGTTATTCCTAGAGGTGATGGAACACAAGAAAAATTTCTGAAGTTGACTTGGCATTATTTGGCCAGTAGCTCTGATATGAGTGATTTTATGACCCGTCCATGGAGCCTTATTACTTATATGTTCACCCACGAAGGATTTATGCATATTCTCGGAAATATGCTTTTGTTTTACTTCTTTGGTAGGTATTTGGATAGGTTCCTTGGTGCCAGAAAATTATTGAGTACATATATTCTTGGCGGTATAGCAGGTTGGGTATTGTATGCTGTGGGCTACAACTTCATACCGATGTTTTTAGAAAAAGGACATGGCCCTATGTGGGGAGCAAGTGCAGCTGTAATGGCCACGGTAGTGGGTGCGGCAACATATAGCCCCAATATGAAGATCAATATATTTGCTTTTAAAATCGAATTTAAATACCTAGCTGCGATTATGGTGATAATTGATTTTGTGTCACTTAAAAGTGGGGTAAACGCTGGAGGGCATTTGGGTCACCTTGGAGGAGCCATTTATGGCTTTGTAATGGTTCGGCAATTACAAAAAGGGCGTAATATCAATAGGTGGATGGAAAACTTGATAGATCGAATTTCAAATTTTGGACGAAAAAAACCAAAAATGAAAGTGGTTTATAATAAATCTAAAGCTGCTGTTCAATCTGATGAAGATTACAATTATACTAAAGCTCAAGCTCAACAAAAAATTGATAAAATTTTGGACAAAATCTCTCATGGTGGCTACGATAGCTTGACTAAAGCTGAAAAAGCTTTTCTGAATAAATACAGTGCCAAGTGATGAAAAAGCTTTTCAAGATAATTTGGTTCTCTGTTCTTTTAGTGGCTGCACTTGGGTTGGGATTATCAATCTATTGTCAAGATGTAAATCCGAATGACAACCAAGTATTGCCTTTTTTAGGGCTGCTATTTCCTCTATTTTTTTGGACCAACTTTGTTTTAGTAATAGTTCTTTTTTTTCGAAAAAAAGCTTCATTAATAATACCACTGATAGCACTGGTGTATGCTTATCCAAGCATTCAAAACTACTATCAACTATTCGCCAAGGAAGAATTTAGTAAGGCTAATATTGATGAAATTAAGCTTGTAAGTTATAACGTCAGAATTTTTGACGTAAATAAAAACATAGGTGGAAATGTGAAGGATAGTATCTTTTCTATGTTAGAGCAGAAGAGTGCGAATATCATTTGCTTTCAGGAGTTTTATCATAATGAAAATCCTGAGATTTTTGAAACTACTAAGACTGTTCAGGAGGATTTGGAGTTACCTAATTTTCATGAAAATTTCACGCATCATATTCGGGGAGGAATTCATACAGGTGTGGCCACTTTTACCTCGTTTCCCGTAATTAATAAAGGAGTTGTAGAGTTTAAGAGTGATTTTAACAATACCTGTATATACACGGATCTCCAAATAGGAAATGACACTGTAAGGGTATATAATGTTCATTTATCATCTATTCGATTTCAACATGAAGATTACAGCTTGGTGCAGGAATCGAATGAAAGTGTCGAACTTTCTAATGAAAGCATAGATGGTTATCGTAGAATTCACTCACTTCTGAATAAAGCATATAAGAAAAGAGCCTTGCAATTGCAAAAGGTATTAGACCACATTTACGATTCTCCTTATCCAGTGGTGTTGGCTGGAGATTTTAATGATACGCCTATAAGTTATTGCTATACCCAAACTAGAAAGTACTTGACAGATTCCTTTGTAGAAAGTGGTTCAGGTGTAGGAAATACATATATTGGAGAGTTTCCCTCATTCCGAATCGATTATGTATTTCACTCTGATGATATGGAAAGCGCGGATTATCAAACTCTTCCTGAGAAGCTTTCAGACCATCACGCGGTATATACTAAGTTGAGAGTTAAACCAATTTAATTTAGCCTTTGGTTTGCAGTTCTAAGACCTTTTGCAGACATATTTTGAACCATTCAGTATAGTTGACAGTGTTTTGAGCTACATCCATCTGAAGCTCTTCTATGTCAATGTATTTCCAATCAGCAACTTCCTCAGGATTGATATGTGGATGTCCGTTATAGTTGCCCATAAGTACATGATCTAACTCATGCTCTGTAAGACCTTGGTCCAATTCTGCCACGTAGATGAATGAAAATTTTTGTTCCAATTGCGCAGCGATTCCCATTTCTTCAGAAAGTCTTCTATTAGCAGCTTCAGTGATGGATTCCCCATCTCTTGGATGACTGCAACAAGTATTTGTCCATAATCCGGGAGAGTGGTATTTAGAAAGTGCTCTTTTTTGGAGTAAGAGTTCATTTTTATCATTGAACAAAAAGACAGAAAATGCCCGATGAAGTAGCCCTTTTTCATGTGCCTCTAACTTAGCCATAAATCCAAGTTGGTTATCGTCCTTATCCACTAGTATAACTTGTTCTTCCTTCATCAAAAAGCAAATATGAGACAGTTACCAATGCCAATAAGAATAAAAAAGAAAAAAATAACTGAATTTAGATTTTAGTGATATTATCGAACACGAATCCTTTGTCCTATGCGAAGTGTACTGTTCTTAGAAAGGCCATTCATCTTACATAAATTACCCACTGTTACTTTGTACCTTCTAGATACTGCGGAGAGTGTTTCGCCTCTTTTAATAGAATGATACTTTTTTTTCCTCAACTTCATTAAGTAACTGAATGTTTCTTTTGAAACTTCAAGTTCTTTTCCCTTGAGAATACCCTCCTCAAAATCAATGATTAGCTTTGGGTCAATGGGCTCTCCTAAATACCGGCATTCAAAATGTAAATGTGGTCCAGTGGACCTTCCAGTATTTCCTCCAAGACCAATTTTTTGTCCTGCTTTAATTCGTTGCCCTGGTTTGTAAAGTCGTTTACTGAGGTGAGCATAAAGTGTTTCGAGACCATTTTCATGACGGACGACCATTACATTTCCATACGATGGACTGTATTGACTTATTCTAACGACACCGTTAAAGGCTGAATAAATCGGAGAACCGATTTTCAATCTCAAGTCAATTCCATAGTGATATTTACCGCTTCTATAGCCAAAGTCAGAAGTAACCACTCCTTTAATTGGATGACAATAGTCGTGATTTGATTCAACTAAGTTTAGCTTTACTGTGCCTTCCATTTTGGTCAAATCATCAGAATATACATGAATGTTTTTGGTGTCCCAATGTTCGTAGATATCAAAGGAGGGAATAAGCTTGGCAGAATCACCTTTATTAGGATTACTCGTTGCCAATAACACATCATCAATATTCAGAAAAAGCGATTTTTCATGAAAATTTCGCTCTGATTGATTTTCTTCAAAACCTCCTCCATAAAAGGAATTTTGTGCGATTAGGTTAAATGATAAAATTGAAAAAATAACGAGTAGTTTAGTCCGCATATGGTTAGTAAAAAAATAGTCTTGTTGGTGAGGCACATTTACGGAATCATCTTAAGAAAGGTTCTATCCAATTAGGGTTTTTCTTCTGCAACTTTTATTAGATACAAGAAGTCAAACAATAAACTCTATATATGAAAATAACATCTCTATCACTGCTATTGATAAGTCTTTTGGGTTTGTGTAATATTGAGCTTTTTAATACAAGCGAAATGACAAGCAAAGACTTTTATGATCTCACAGCAAAAGATATTGATGGTAATGAGTTTAAATTTAGACAGTTAGTCTGGAAAAAGATTCTGATAGTGAATACTGCTAGTGAATGTGGGCTAACGCCACAATATGAGAATTTGCAGGAACTTCATGAGGCAGGGCAAAAGCATTTAAAAAACAGCTGTACTCATTAATAAATTTCTATAGTCTGTGTCAAAAGCCGCTTTCATTCTCTTGTTTTTCAAGCTAATTTTAGCTGAGCTTTCTTTTTTTAAAACTGTTAATACAATTTTTAATAGGATATTAAAGTTTTCCACTTGATACCCTATTCTTTTTTTAGAAAAGTCTTCTTGAAATGTCACATCGAGGCTCCAATGTAAATTATTTTCAACTGACCAATGTTTTCGAACCCCATTGTTAATTGCTCTTGCAGATGACAAATCACTAATGAAAAACCGTTCATCTGTTGTCATTATTCCGGTTGCTTTTTGAGTAACTTCTGATGTTATCTTCACTACCGAAATTAAATTTTCCCATTTATTAGGGTTTTCTATGTGTTTCAAGTTAGTAAAAACTTCACAAGTTCTTTTTTCTATTCTTCCGTGTCCGAAATCATCTTCAATATCAACACTATCAGGATTTGTCAATACAACTGTATCTTGAATATTACTAGCCAAAGCAGGTTGATTTCCTTTAACTGCAATAATATAATTGGCTTCACTTTTCACAATTTGACTTACAATCTTTGTTTGACACCCCATTGCATCAATGGTAATTGTATTACCCTTTATATCTAACAATTCTAATAATGCAGGTATTGCAGTAATTTCATTGCTTTTTTCATTCACTTTCAATTGACCCAGACACAGTTGATTCTCTGATGCAAAGGCAGAAACAATATGAGGGGTTGTTATTCCGTCAAACTTACCGCCCCTCACTGTTTTACCATCAAGAGCTATAACTTCTCCTTTTGTTTTCACACACAAATGATTAATCCAAGAGATAAAACAATCATTGAAATTCTCAGAATCAAGAGCTGAAAAGACTCTTCGCATAGTATCTATCGATGGAATACCAGCATCAAAGTTTCCATACTGCTTAAGCCAGTAATATTGACTTTTACCAAAAATGTGTATGGTCTCCCATTTATCACAGCCACACATTATCCCTGTTATAACCAATAGCAATATGTCGCTCAAAGAATGGTGGTAATTTCCCGCATCTATTCGCCTTGGGTCTTTTAGAGCAGAGAAAAAACAGGAAAGTGAATTTGTATTAGAAAACGTGGTTTTTCTATCCATCTTTTTCGAATGAAAAAAACGCTTTTCAAAAATACTACTGATTGAAAATTAAAAAATTAAGAACAAAATAAAGGTAATAGACATTATTATAACTGAATTACTATAGCTTTCTTTTCGTTGGACTCAAAAAGTCAAAGCATTGGTTTTAGACATATAAACTAACTTTTTGCATTGTCAAAAAAGAATAATTTGACCTATACTAAATGAGTCGTAATAATGTCTAATGGTTTAAATGCTTTTGCCCTGTTCATGAGGCTTTAGGCAGTGAAAGTTTTGTTATTTTAGGCTTTCCTTCGAATGATTTCGGTGCTCAAGAGCCTAGATCTGATGCTGAAATAGGTGCTTTCTGTCAGAAAAATTATGGGGTAACCTTTCAAATGATGTCTAAGATTAGCGTAAAAGGAGAGACTAAGTGTGAGGTCTATCAATGGCTCACAGAAAAGGAGCTGAATGGAATTTCTGATTTTGAAGTTCAATGGAATTTTCACAAGTTTTTAATTGACGAACAGGGGAGTTTGGTCAAAGAAGTGACTCCTGAAATTCTGCCGATAGATGAATCTATATTAACTTGGATTAAGAATTGAATATTTATTTTTGCTCAATTATGAATTAGCTAATCAATTATTTAATGAAACTAGATATTCTGGCCTTTGCTGCACATCCTGATGATATAGAACTTTCTGCGTCAGGTACCATTATTAAAGCCATAAGAGAAGGTAAGAAAGTGGGGATAGTAGATCTAACTAGAGGGGAGTTGGGGTCTAGAGGATCTGCTGAAATACGAGATAAGGAAGCCGAAGCTGCATCCGAAATCATGGGACTTTCAGCCCGTGAGAACTTGGGTTTACCAGATGGCTTTTTTGAAATTAACGAGGATTCAAGAAAAGGAGTAATTAAAGCAATTCGTAAATACCAACCCGAAATTGTACTAGCCAATGCGGTCTCAGATAGACATCCAGATCATGGAAAAGGAGCTCAGCTGGTTCATGAGGCTGCCTTTCTTTCTGGTTTGATAAGAATATCCACAAGATCGGATGGGGAGGAACAACAGGCGTGGAGACCCAGGAGAGTATTTCATTACATACAAGATCATTATACAAAGCCTGATTTTGTAGTAAATATCACTGGTCTTTTTGAAGAAAAAATGAAGACTGTACGTGCTTACTCGAGCCAATTTTTTAATCCAGAGGGAGATGGAGTTAAAACGCCAATATCTGGAGAGGATTTTGTAAAATTCTTAGAAGGGAGAGCCCGACAAATGGGAAGAGAGGCTGGTTTTGAAATGGGAGAGGGGTTTACCGTTAGTCATCCAATTGGAGGTGAGAGTCTGTTTGACGTTAAATAATTAGTCGGTAAGACTTTTCTCAATTCCATTCACATAGTTTTCTATGGCCCCAAGATTTTCAGCACTTTCTGAACCATTGAAATTTTCAATATCAGAATAAGAGATTTCAGAATTGTATTTTTCCAATAAAAGTTTAGAGATGGGAAGGTAACTCCAATGCCATTTCTCTTCTTCATAGCCAGTACGCCCAGATTCTTTTGAAGTATATGTTTGATAGAACCCATGTGAATTGGCATGAGAGCAGAGCCATTCATAAACAATCTTTCCTTCTCCTTTGAGAAAGTAACTATCATTCAGGTTATTGAGGTCAATATCGGTTCCCCAGTGATGTCTGCTCGTGCCAGGCATTGAGCTGTATCTCATAATTGCCTTGGCTCTATCTGCTCCAAAGTGCTTGATGTACTTTCCATCTTTCCATTTCCGTTCCCAAATTCCTTTTTGATAGTCAAAGTTTCTAGCTGCACTAATGATTTGAAGGTCTACTCCACATTCCTTTGCAGCAAAGAACATTTTTTTAAATGCGTCCAATGCTTCTGTTCTAAGATATACTTCATTTTTGGTTGTGAATTCGGAAGGTATTTGTGCAAATCGATCTGAAGAGGCATAATCAATTTGACCAAGCAGTTCTTTTTTTGAAAATTCCATAATTTGATCTTGTTCAAGGCTTAATAGTGCCGAGATGGATAAGAATGAGAGAGTAAGTAATGTTTTAATCATCGCTACGCAAAGGTGCAAATTATAGGATATAAAAAACCCTGACTATCCAGTCAGGGTTTAACAATATACTCAAATTAGTTAGCTTTTCGGAATTTTGGCGAGATTGGTTTTTCCTTTAACAAGGCAAAAAATTCAATCATAGCCTGTGCTATGGTTTCATTTTTTAACGCTGGTAAAGGGAAAAAGAACCAGTCAAAAACCGAAAAGCTAAATGGTTTGAGTATATGATCTTTATTTAATTTTTAGTGAATTCCTTTAGCTGCCAAATATCTTTCAGCATCTAGTGCTGCCATACATCCAGTTCCCGCTGCTGTCACAGCCTGTCTGTATTCATGATCAGCTGCATCACCTCCTACAAATACACCAGGGACGTTTGTTTTAGAACTTCCTGGAATATTATTGATGTATCCTTGTTCATTTAAATCGAGGAAATCGGCGAATATCTTTGTGTTTGGAGTGTGACCAATAGCTACAAAGAAACCAGTACATGGAATTACCAACTCTTCTCCTGTCACTTTATTTTTAACTTTAGCTCCCTCAACACCAGTGTCACCAAGAACCTCAACTGTTTCAGTGTTGTAATGAATCTCAATATTTTCTATGTTTTGAACTCTATGCACCATCGCTTTAGACGCTCTGAATTCATCTCTCCTCACAAGCATATGTACTTTAGAACAAAGCTTTGCAAGGTAACTCGCCTCTTCACAAGCAGAATCACCGGCTCCTACAATGCATACTTCTTGATCTCTATAAAAGAAGCCATCACATACTGCACATGCAGAAACACCACCACCTAAATCTCGCAATCGAATTTCAGATTCTAATCCAAGCCATTTGGCAGACGCTCCTGTAGAAATGATTACTGTATCGGCTGTTATATTTTTTTTCCCGTTGTCTAGTTCTACGTTATGAACTGAACCTGAGAAATCCACTTTAGTTACCCATCCGCTTCTTACATCTGTATCAAATCGTTCTGCCTGCTTTTGAAGGTCAACCATCATTTGTGGACCATTGATTCCTTCTGGATATCCAGGGAAATTATCAACTTCTGTAGTTTCCGTTAATTGACCGCCTGGTTGTAGTCCTTGATATAAAACAGGTTTCATATCCGCTCTGGCAGCGTATATAGCAGCAGTGTAACCTGCAGGTCCAGAGCCTATTATTAGGCATTTTATGTGTTCGATTTCTTCGCTCATTTTTACTTCTTTTTCGCGTTGCAATATTAACTATTTATTACAAAGCAGTTACTACTGAAATTGGTTCTATATCCAATTCTTATTTCATCGATTTTGATTCTAGAAAGGCATTCCAAAGAGAATCTTCAGGAGGGGAGGCGGTAATTGTTACTGGCTCTTTTTTCACTGGATGGATGAAAGATATTTCTCTCGCATGTAAGCACACTGATGCGTCCTTGTTTGTGCGTTTGGCCATGTACTTCACATCTCCTTTTATTGGGCATCCAATATCAGAAAGAGTTGCTCGGATTTGGTGATGACGCCCAGTTTTTGGATATACTTCTACGAAATGATACTTGTCTCCTGAGCCAACGTGTTTGTACGATAATTCACTGCGTTTTGTACCTGCAGTATCATTAGAGTATACGTAACTTTTGTTTCTATCTGCATTCTTTTTCAGATAGTTAACGATCGTATCTTCAGTTTTGTGAGGGGCGTTTTCTACCACAGCCCAATACGTTTTCTGGATCTCTCGATCTTTAAACATTTGTGCCAACCTTTTAGCCGCTTTGCTCGTCCTAGCATATAGAATAACCCCACTTACAGGTCGATCAATTCTATGAACTATAGATATAAAAACTTCTCCAGGCTTATCGTATTTTTTTGCGATGTATTGAGCAACAAATTCTGAAAGGATGACATCTTCTGTCTTATCTGATTGTATGATATCACTAGGTCGTTTATTAACCGCTATGATATGATTGTCTTCATAAAGCACTCGGAGATTTTCCAAGTTGGTCATTATGATGTTTTTAGGCTTGGTAATCCAGCCTTCTTTTTTGGGAGTTTCTGAGCCCGTGAAGCGGTATGATTTAGTATGATTCTTCTTCATTCGGAAAGTCACCAGATTTTACATCCTTAATGTAATTCGAAACTGCGTCATTCATTATTCCTGCTAGATCTGCGTATCTTCTTAAGAATCTTGGACTAAACTCTTGAGTAATTCCAAACAGGTCATGTGCGACTAACACCTGACCATCTACATCACCTCCGGCGCCTATGCCTATTATAGGAATGCTAACAGATTTTGCTACCTCTTCTGCAAGTTTGGAAGGTATTTTTTCCAAGACAATACCAAAGCAGCCTAGTTCTTCAAGCAGTTTAGCATCTTTCTTTAACTGCTCAGCCTCTTCGTCCTCTTTGGCACGGACCACATATGTTCCAAATTTATAAATACTTTGAGGTGTAAGTCCCAAGTGTCCCATTACTGGAATTCCTGCTGAAAGAACGCGCTTAATAGATTCTGCTATTTCTTCTCCGCCTTCCATCTTGACAGCATGACCTCCTGATTCCTTCATGATACGTATAGCAGAATCCAATGCCTGTCTGGAATTCCCTTGATACGAACCAAACGGAATGTCCACTACTACCAAGCATCTTTCAACAGCTTTGATCACTGATGTCGCATGATAAATCATTTGATCTAACGTGATGGGCAGAGTAGTTTCATGTCCAGCCATGACATTTGATGCAGAATCACCGACTAAGATGATATCAATCCCAGCGTCATCAACAATTTTAGCCATGCTATAATCGTAACTAGTTAGCATGCTGATTCTTTCTCCATTCTGCTTCATATCGAGAAGAACCTGGGTGGTGACTCTTTTGGCTTTTTTGTGTACTGACATTGTAATTTCTTTCGAAGAAGCAAATTAACGGAAAATTAACTTTACTCTTTGGCTAAAGCTTAGTAATAAAAGGTGGAAGATTGGAGGGGAGTAAATATTCACTCTTCTAAAAATACTCTGGGTTATTCTATGAATTTTTCTTTTAATTTTTGGAACAGAATGTGGAGTAATTTTTTTCAGATAGTTCCTCAAAGTTAAAGTAGTGTCAAAATTTGAAGCAACCTTTATAGAATCATCAGTCACCCGTTTTCAGCTTTTGTGATAGCTTCAATCTTTTTCATTATTTCATCGGCTTCAGAATATTTTCTATCTCCTTCTGTACGGTTAATTCTAGAGAGCTCAAAAGCCTCCTTCATTAACTTCTCATACTTCGCTTGAAGTATTTCCTTCTTTGTTTTCTTTCTGAATATACCGAACATGCTGTAAAGATAATACTGGTAGGAGCTAGGACTATAACGGAACTATATTATTAAATGTTATATATATTATTGTGATAACAAAAATGCAGAGATATGGTTATGCCATTTAATAATCTGATCCCCCCAAATCTTACCAGTAAGATTTAGCCACAGCTAAAGTGAGCCTATCAAAGACCCTGTTTCCAAAATATCTACGATTGAGTTTATAGCAAAACTCGTTAAGATATAATTGAAGATATTTTCCTTTGATTTTATGGAAAGTGCCAAGCAATGTTCTTTTAGCATTACTAATTGTAATATGAACCCATTTGAGAGTTGATTTAGTAGTTTGTTTGTCTGATTTTTCAGTAATGTGAGTTTCTACATAATCAGCTATATCAACATAACTGGTGCTTTTATCAGAAAAAACAATACTCTTTTCTTCTATTGACTCCTGTATCTCATCATTTATGGTTTCAGCCTTATGGTCATGAAGAACTTTCATTTTAAAGTATCTGCACTGACTACTTTTTTCTCCTGTTTCAACATCTTCGATTGGTGTAGATTCAGCCATAACAGAGACATTCATTTGTCTCTGGCTCCCCCGTCCTCTCTTCAACTTTACCTTTTCTGATGTTGCCTTTTCAAAATATCCTTCATCAAATTCAATAGCGCCCTCCAATTGGTAGAGGGTATCTCGCTTTCCCATGGCCGAGCGTATTTTATGCATCAGTCTCCATACGGTATCGTATTTAGGATGATGTAGTTGCCGTTGAAGTTCTGATGCGGAGATTGTCTTTTTACTGTAAGTCATAAAGGCCATAGCCATATACCAAGTGTGAGAATCAACTTTCGAACCTTCCATTATGCTACCACTTTTTAGTGTCGTACGAAAATCACAATGCTTACATTGCCATTGATCCTTGGCTTTTAACCAATAATGATCTTCACTTCCACATTTTTTACATCTAACTCCTTCCTCTTCTCGCTGGTTCTTGAAGTGTCTCTTACAAGCCGATTCCGTTGGAAATTCGATCATGAAATTTAATATCGTCATCTTGTTTTTTCTTCAAAACTAGAATCCAACTCCATAACCAATTTACGCTCTGGTAATTTGCGGGGGAATCAGTTTTAATAATACATCCAATTCCGAATCACAACGAAGTTTTAAAAAGAAGTTAGTTTCTTTCCAGAGAAACTACTACCAAACGTTTATTCATCTGCTCTTTCATGTTTTCTTCCGTCATTTATAATACCAATGTCAGAATATGAGGTTAAGAATAACTCTAGATTAGAAGTCTTTAATAAGATTAAAGGTTGTCTATGGATGGAGAAACTAGGAGCCACTGACTCTTTATGAACATCAATGACTCCTAGTATAAGAATAGTGGTAATAAGGAAAGCGATGAATAATTTCATGCTTCTATTGTACTGCCTAATTTTTTATAAATCTACTTTGGATTACTTTCTTATCAGCAAGCAATTGAATAGAATAAGCACCACTAGGCAGTCCAGAGATGTCTAATTGCGAATTAGTCATAGTTTCTGAGCGCACTAGCTTGCCTGATAGATTATAGATGTTTACTCGATTTCGCGAATTTTCAGTGGGTAAGATGATATATCCTTCTGCAGGATTTGGATATACAGAAAATTGATTCGCCTCTGGTATTTCCGAAACAGATACAATTGATTGATCTACTCGTAAATTATCAAATTTAACATCTAACCAATTGACTACGGTCCTATACCTAAAAGCGATATAACTTGTAGACGAACCTACTGGAATTTGGATATTGCTGTTGTAATACCATTGCCCATCATTTACATAAGTAGAGTCAGTATAGTTATATAGAATTGTCTGATTTGAGGCTAGTGAAGGATCCTGAGATCCCTCTATTACATATAGAGCTATGGTATCTCCTTCAATTGGAGTTCCGAATCCTGAAAAATTGTAATAGAGAGAATCTATTGTTGCGCCATTTGAGAAATCGAACATTGGAGAAACATACCAATTATCTGTAGGATCTACTCCGCCTACTGGATAAAAATGAGAGAGGTGGTTAGGATCGGATACAGCTCCTATTTGAGCTAAACTCCAAAAATAGAAATCAGATTCTTCGCCAAAACGGTATTGATTCCAACCTTGTTGCTCAGAGTCAGAATCAAAGCCAGTATAATATTGAGCGTTTGTTAAAGCGTAAGTCGCTAGAAATAAGAAGAGTAGTAATGTTTTTTTCATGTAAAATTAGAGTTAATTATGGTTACTCTACATATGATGCAATTCCTTCCTTATAGGTTGCAAGAGCTCTTTCTTTGGCAATTTTATGCCCTACCATTGGCTTTGCATCACTTAATTTGTTAAAGTCTTTTACCCATGTTTTGGTGTAAGTTAGCTCTTTTCTTTGTCGAATTTTTTTAATTGTTCAATTGGATTAAATATCCTAAAATAAGGAGCCGCATCACATCCAGTTCCTGCTGCCCATTGCCAGTTTCCATTGTTGGCAGACAAATCATAATCTAAAAGTTTTTGAGCAAAATAAGCTTCTCCCCAACGCCAGTCGATTAGAAGTAGCTATCTCTTGATGTGGTGCTGTTATATTTTGAGTACCAATTTCAGATTAATTCTTCTTCCTGTCAAAAAGTTTGGAATAGCATATTGCCTCCTGTTGATGGCTCTAATCCATGTATGATTGATCGTATTATTTATACCTAGAAGGTTGAAGAATTCCAACGATACAAAACCACTTTTAAAGACACTTCGCTTTTTCCTGGCTTTTTCCCTGGCTTCCATTATCTCCTTGGAGTCGTCTGTAGATTTAAGAATAAGGTCTCTCTTGTAAAACAATTCTCTCGATAATCCTAGATCGACTCTCCTATATGGGGGAGTTCTAAGCACATCGTCTGAGCGACTATTTCCAGGAGGGCCATATGGTAAATTGGTTCCATAAAAGCCAGTAACCTGTACTTTCCATGCGGGATATCTAGGCATTTCATCCTGGAAAAATATACTGAAACTCAAGAACTGATCAGTAGGTCTTCTAATAAATCCGGGTTCTACGCTGAATGAATCTACGATTTCATCATTTCTAGTAATTCCAAAAATGATGGTATCTCCATCTGAGTTAAGGTATTCATAGAAGTTGTCATTTTCAATGTTTTCTCTTGAGCGTAGAATAGAAAGTCGCAGCCACGACTGAACTCCATCAATAAACTCACCATTAACCATGAAATCGGTACCAGTAGTATATCCTTTGGCTTTGTCATCTGCATAGTATCGTATTCTAACATTGTCTATTTCGTAAGGAATAATCTTCGCAAGACTTTTGTAGTAGGCCTCTCCTAAGAATTTAAAAGGCCTGTTCCAAGCTTTAAAATTGTAATCGACACCAGTAAGTAGGTGAATGGATTTTTGAGCCTCTATATCTGTGTTGATTGAACCATCAAAACGTCTCATTTCTCGGTAGAAAGGTGGCTGATAGTAGTAGCCTGCCGCAAATTTATAGAGGATGTCCTTTTTAGTTCTTACCTCTTCTCCATCTTCATCTTTTACAACTTTGTATTTGTTGGGATCATAGCTGAATATAACTCTTGGACTAATTACTGTTTCATCAGTAAAATCCCAATAATTAGCTCTTACCCCAAGATTCATTGTCCAAACTGATGTGTTCCTACGTTCAATATTCTTTTCGTATTGAAGATGGCCCATAATTCTATTGGAGTTGATGTTGTTTTTCCCAATAACCACATCGTTTAACAGAATTTGATCCGATGGATTTATAGGGGAGGAAAAACCAACGGAATCGATGAACACCCATTCTCTGAGTTGATCGATGATCATTTCGTTTTGATATCTCAATCCCCACCTTAGTTTTTGAGAACTATCATCACTCTCCATTAATCCTTTATGATTAAATGTGAGTACAGTGGCGTCTAGATAATTTCTCCCATGCTCTAAGAATGATCCAACCCCTAAGTTTTTTAGAACATCTCCAAATTCATCAGCTCCCAGATCCCTTTCTAATTCGTCCAACCTATACTGACCTAAAATATCGTAAGTTTCTGATTCCTGAGTTTTGAATGCGGAAAATTGAAATTTCAGAAGTCTTTTAGGAAAAGGGACATAGTTTGCAGAAATTGCTCCAAACCCTGTCTCAAATTGAGAACGTTCCTCCCCTTCAAAGAAAATAGTAAGTCTTAATGCTTCATTAATACTTCCAATGTTTGTCTCTCTGGTCTGAGGAATGAAATTGTACCTGTTTCTGCTATAGTTTCCGAGGATATCAAAATTCCAAACACCATTGTCATTTGGTCTATAGGTCAGGTAACTTTGTATATCAATGTAATTTGGGTTGTAATCTCCTTTGGTGTCTAGGCTGCCCAAGACATAGGCATTACTTTTATATCTAATCCCAGTATTGTAAGTGAAATTCCCCTTTTTGCTTTGATCTTGTATATGTAGTGCTCCACCAAGCAAACTAGCCGCTATTGAGCCTGAGAAGCTCGCGGGTCGGGCGTAATTGATGTCTAAGACACTGGAAAGTTTATCCCCATATCTGGCCTCGAAACCTCCTGGAGAAAAGGACATCGTACTAATCATATCCGGGTTAGGAAAGCTCAACCCTTCTTGCTGTCCAGCTCGAACTAAAAAAGGTCGATATACTTCAATGTCATTAACGTAAACAAGGTTTTCATCGAAGTTCCCACCTCTAACATTGTATCCAGAACTTAATTCTGTAGTGATTGAAGTTCCCAATCCTTGAGCCAAAATAATACTAGAAATATCATTATTTATACTTGGTAGCCTATCGAAGATCCTAGGATCCATTTTATTCATGGTAGCTCTACTGTCCACATCAGTTATAATAGCTGGCCCGATATCTTGAATTTTATCAATCAGTACAATCGTCCACTCAACAGTTTGTCCTTGTTTTAAATTGGTCTTTTTAAACCGAGGATGACTCGCCACGGATGAGAACTCAACGTTTAAAGTGATGTTAGCGGGAACAGCTATTTCGAAACTACCATCGACCTCAGCAGCAGTGCTGATATTGTTAGTTAGTCCACGAATTAAAATGGTCGCACCAGGTATTCCTGAACCATCTTCATCTACTACTTTTCCTGAGATGAAACTATCTTGAGAATAGGCATACGTCCCAAAGAAGAAAACTAAAATAAAGACTAAAAATCGCTGTTGCATGGGCGTCAAAAGTAGTTATTTACAAACTACTCAGCCATAACGTTACGGAACAAAAAATGGTATGTAATTCTCTACGTTTTTTTAAGGAATGTTTCGTAAGCACAATTTTAATCGCCATGTTGTTATTGTTATCTGAACGTAACTTCCCTGGTATCATGTTTTATTGGACTCAATCAGTAGCATTGTTACGCATAGCAAATCAATCATAGGACAAATCATATACAATCTATGTATCCTAACTGATAGGCTTGTTAAGCCATCGTGTCATATCGTGGATGTTAAGATTTCTTGCTAAAGAAGGACTGCTGATATTCTTTTAAAGAAGTTGTAGATACAT
The DNA here is from genome assembly GCA_965224545.1 of Flavobacteriales bacterium. Taxonomy (GTDB): domain Bacteria; phylum Bacteroidota; class Bacteroidia; order Flavobacteriales_D; family Sanyastnellaceae; genus ASP10-05a. The sequence continues at coordinate 19,444 of CBDCZM010000004.1, forward strand.
AACCAAGAGTTTATTATTTTTAGAGAATCAACCGAAAAACCGACATTTAGTGAATAAGAAGTTTGTCCTCCCTTTGATATTTATGTCTTTTAGCTTGCTTTATTTATGTGGAAGTACGCCTGAAAAGTTTCATACTCCAGAAGAAGTAGCCAAATTCAGAATGGTAGCGGATACGCTTCATGAAGGATATAACGGATTGTTTGCAGCTAGTGGAGATTGTGAATCATGTCATGGATATGATGTCAATGGAATCGCTAGTTCAGGGGCTGAAAGTGGGGATGTGAATGTCGTTGATGATTGGAAAACGACAATGATGGCTATGAGTGCTAAAGATCCGTTTTGGAGAGCAAAAGTGAGCCATGAAGTATTGGTCAACCCTGATCATCAAGCTGCAATTGAAGATAAATGTACCTCTTGTCATGCTTCTATGGGACATTTCGCTGCTTTCCATAGTGGTGCAGAGCATTATTCTATGGAAGACTTAGAGCAAGACCCATGGGGTTTGGATGGCGTATCGTGTCTAAGTTGTCATCAACAAAGCACTGAAAGTCTAGGGGATACCCATAGTGGAGATCTTCGATTTGTAACAGATAAGATAGCATATGGTCAGTATGTGGGGCCTTTAACTAGTCCCATGGTAATGGAAACAGGCTATTGGCCTACATATTCTGAACATATTCAGGATGCAGGAATTTGCGCAGGATGTCATACGCTCATCACAGAGACCATCGATTTGGATGGTAATTTTACTGGCAATAGTTTTATTGAACAGGCGACCTATCATGAATGGTTAAATAGCACCTATGATGATCAGGAAATTAGTTGCCAGAATTGCCACATGCCTAATTTAGGAAATACTCCAATTTTTCTTATTGCGGGATTAAATACTGCTCCTAGAACAGATTTTAGCATTCATGAATTTGCTGGTGCAAATACATTCATGCTGGAGCTAATGAAAGAGAATAAAACCTTACTTGACCTTAGTGGTTCAGATGAGGATTTTGATCAAACTATCGAAGCTACTTATGAATCTCTTCAGACTAAAAGTGCTGATATGACACTAGATTTAACCTCTAGGACAGAACAATTAGCTGAATTCGAAGTGACGCTTAGTAATTTGGCAGGACATAAATTCCCAAGTGGTTATCCTTCTCGTAGACTTTTTCTTCAATTTATAGTTTCTGATGAGGATGGGAATACATTATTTAGTTCTGGAGAAACTGCGGCTAATTTCATACTTCCGGATGAGGATGACATTGAGCCACATTATGAAGTCATAGATTCAGAGGATCAGGTACAGATTTATGAAATGGTGATGGGGGATGTAAACGGAGATTTCACGACGGTATTAGACAGAGGATATGCTCAACTTAAAGATAACAGACTTCTTCCAATAGGGTTCTCCTATACAGATGAGGTGATCGATACGGTTTCTGTTTTTGGTGCTGCTGTCTCAGATTCAGACTACCAAACGGAGTTTTCTGAATTGGGCAGAGATAGAATTAGCTATCAAATTCCTTTAAACAATTATTATGGAGAGTTAACAGTAGAAGTGAATGCATTTTATCAGAGCATTCCTCATAAGTGGTTAGAGGAGATATTTGCAGAATCAACAGAAGAAATCGACTTTTTCAAGCAGATGTATGAATCTGCCGACAAGACTCCTGTACTAATAGAGTCTAAATCCATGACGGTAGAAGATTTTGTAGGAATAGAAGAGGTAGGAGTCGAGGATTTTTGGAGTGTTCATTATAACAGAAGTAATCAACCAATCATTCAAGCAAGGTCAAATGCTGATACCGAAATATATTCGGTAAATGGAGCGCTCGTTCACACAGGTTTTGTCCGATCAGGGAAAAATTTATTTCCGATTAGCACGCCAGGTATTTACTTTGTTGTTTCTAAGCAAACTACAGAGCCTTTAAAGGTTTTAGTCCGGTAGATTGTGTAATAAAAAGCGTTACTTTTTATAGTTCTGACACTTTTAACACAGGATTAATGTGTAAATTGTACACCATACCGAAAAATTATAGTTAAATGATGAAAACCAATACGTTTTTAATAACCCTTTTATTGTGTTTTATTGGGCTGGATGCTTACAGCCAATCAGTTACATTTTCTAACCAAAGTGATTTACTTCAGCCTGTTTCAGGAACAGGAAATAGAGATTGTGTGGTGGATGTGAACATTGATGGATATGATGACGTTGTCAGGATTACTGGCAGTGGAATGTATATCGATTATCAACAACCGGATGGATCGTTTACTGCTTTTTACTATGCCGCTAATTGGGAGAATCCACCAAATTGGAGTATATCTTCTGGTGATTTAAATGATGATGGATACAGAGATTTTTGTTTTGGTAATGGAAATGCCGTGTCTTTTGTACATTCTTCTGAGGATGGAACAGTATGGACAGAAACTTCTTATCCCGAATACATCTTTTCTCAAAGAAGCTCAATGAATGATATTGATAGTGATGGAGATTTAGATGCTTTTGTATGTCACGATGAAGCTCAAAGTCATGTATACTGGAATGACGGACAAGGAAATATGACGCTTGATATTTCTTCGTTTGAGACATTTAATGGTCCTGGTAATTATGCCAATATGTGGTGTGATGTGGATAACGATGGAGATACAGATTTTTACTTGACTAAATGCCGTCAGGGAGGAAGTCCTGGTGACAATGAAGTAATTAATCGTATGTACATTAACAATGGAAATGGAACATTCTCAGAAAGAGGGGCAGAGACAAATACCAATGATTCTGATCAGTCCTGGACTACTGTGTTTGAGGATTTTGATAATGATGGTGACTTTGATTTATTCACTGTAAATCATGAAATTGAAAACAGGCTACAGTGGAATGATGGAAATGGTGTTTTCAGTGCGAATGATCTGGATAATTCAGGAATTGAAAACGATTTGGGTGCGTGGGAACTTGACGCACATGACTTTAATAACGATGGTTGGGTAGATATTATTACTGAACACAATAATCCAGTTTATTATAACGATGGAGATGGAACATTTACCCCAGGAAGTCTTGGATTTAATGGAGGTGCATTTGGTGATCTGAATAATGATGGATTTATTGACTGTATGCGTGGGAATACGCTATTCATTAATGATGGGAATGATAATAACTATGTGAAGGTAAATTTATCAGGAATTATTTCAAATACTGATGGAATAGGAGCTAGAGTGACTGTGGAAACAACTAACGGAATGTCTCAAATAAGAGAAGTTAGATCAGGAAGAAGCTTTTCGCGTATGAGTAACCTCAGTGCAAACTTTGGTTTAGGAGATGCAGTAGCTATTGATAAAATAACGGTGAAATGGCCTTCAGGAGTAATCACCGTTTTGAATGGCCCTGACATAAACACAACGCAAACAATCATTGAGGTAGATTGTTTAACTGATGATATCGAAATACAGGCGTCTGGTGCTACTACAATTTGTGAAGGTTCTTCTATTACGCTTACGGCTCCTGCGGGAGGAGAGTCATACGCGTGGTCTAACGGAGAGCCTTCTGAATCAATTAGTGTAGACGCTTCAGGAGTTTATAGCGTGGTGATGTTCGATCAGAATAACTGTGCAGCCATTTCTAATAATATAGCAGTTGATGTGCTAACAGAGGAGGTACCTGAAATTCAAATACAAGGAGAAACAATGTTTTGTGAAGGAGGTTCAATAATTTTAACATCCAGTGAAGCAAATGGATATACTTGGTCTGAGTCTGGCTCTACAGATGAATTAGGAGCTGCTCAATCAATTGAGATTACAGAGACGGGAGATTACATAGTATCTACAGAAGGTATTTGTTTTGATGAAGCTTCTGAAAGTGTTCATGTAGAAGTATTGGCTAATAGTTCGCCTGATGCTGCAGATGTAGTTGTCGGAGAAAGCGGTGATGTTGTATTAAATGCCTCTGGGTCTGGAACACTTATCTGGTATTCTGATGAAGCCTTAACTGATGAAATTGGAACGGGAACAAGTGTAACTATTCCAAATGTAGTAGTTGATGAGAGTTTTCAGGGTGTTTCTTATTGGGTAACCAATTCAGTAGATTATCCAGGTGAAACTGCTTCTGGAGGTAAAGAATCATTGGGTAATTACTCTGATTACGATCTGCCTCAATCAGGAGGACATTGTTTATTTAATGTTTTCGAAGAATTTACATTAGTGTCAACTAAAGTGTATGCAGCAGGAAATGGAAGTCGAACTTTCCAACTCACTGATAATTCCGTGCCAGAGACAGTGGTTGAAGAAATAACTGTTGATTTAGTAGATGGAGAAAATGTGGTCGAATTTAACTGGACAATTCCTATTGGAGATGGCTGGAGTATTAGATCTCCTCAATTAAACATGTATAGAAATGACGCAGGATTGAATTACCCATATGCGATTGCTGATGTAGGTTCTATATACACCTCTAGCTTTGGAAATGGATATTACTACTATTTCTATGATTGGCAGGTGAAAAAGCAGGATTTTAACTGCGTATCAGAGCCTACAGAAGTTTCTATCACTTTTGTAAGTGTAGAAGAGCTTTCTAATGTAAACGGGGTAGAATTGTTCCCTAATCCTGTGGTTGATCAATTGACAATCAATTTCAATGCAGCTGCTGCGGAAAAGCTTACTCTCGAAGTGGTTAATTCTATAGGTCAAGTGGTGATGAGCCAAGAATTGGTCTCTAAACAAGCTTTGGATCAACGATTAGAACTTGATGTGAATGGCTTAGAATCTGGAGTGTATCTTGTAAGGTTTGCAGGAACATCTTCTGACTCTTCAAAATCATTTGTGAAGAAATAGCATATATTTAACTAACTTGTTGAGCCACCTAGACAGCAGTCTAGGTGGCTTTTTTTTATAATGTCAACAATTACAGTTAGCACATATTTGGAAGAAACCATTCGGGCGGAATTAAATGATAATTCTGAAGGAATTTTACGTTCTCAACGTGGTTCTTTTTTTGGTGGGTTCCATTTAGATAACAATCTGTTTTTTACACTGTCAGCGTACTTTTTGCTTAAAAACTCTTTCGTTGATGTAAAGCTAGATTTGGAAAATTGCATTCATTCAAATCTTCATTTTTATGCCAATAAATATGGCCGAAATACGTATAATTTTTGGAAAACGAACCCTGATGAACAATTTCCAAACAGTAGGTTGGTATCCAGAATAAAACACTTTTGGATTCCAGATGATTTGGATTGCACTGCATTGAGCTACTTTTTCCGCACTAGGGATGATCTAGACCTATTTAGAGAGTCAATTCACCGTTTTATAGTTCACTCAGAAAGGTGCGTTGGAGGAGTGACCATTCCAAAAGGTTATTACTCGACGTGGTTTGGGGAAAATATGCCTGATGAATTGGATGTCTGTGTTTTGAGCAATTATTTAGTGCTGCTTGATGATTCGAAAGTTGAACTATTACCAGCTGATCATAGATGTAGAGAAGTTTTAACGCAGGTTTTAAAGACGGATATTTGGCTGTCAGATCCTTTTGAAATAAGTCCAAATTATCAGACTATTCCAATCATAGCTTTTCATTTGTCTCGTTTTTTGGCCAGTTATGGAAGTACATTGGAAAAAGAGCTAAATGATCGTTTCATGTTAAAACTGAAAGAGCTGTTGTCTCAGTCTTCTGATGACCAAGATCGAATAATGCTGGGGCTTTCTTTATTACTTCTTGGAGATCATAGTTTTAATGCTGCCGAGTTGACTTCTGAAACGATAGAGAGGTTTATCAATGAGTTTTCTTTTTTTAAAGCTCCAATGTTGGCTAGTTCACGAAACGCTTATCTCAGAAGTAAAGCAAAAAAAAAACGATGGAACTTACCATTTGTTTGTAAAGGTTTCAATGCCTCTATTCTTCTTAAAATAATGTCAGACTTATAGTAACATTTGAGGCATTTTAGAAGTACACATATATAAATCAGTGAACAATGACTCGAAACCTGCTGACAATGGTACTTATCTTAAGTGTCCATTTTTCATATTCCCAAGATTTTTCTCTTGTAAAAGAACAGCTTATAGAGAATGATATAGATGGGGCGACAAAGACAGTTCAAAAACTTCTTAAGGAGGTTCCTGAGAGCGGAGAAGCTCACTATTGGTTGGGGGCTTGTCTTTACAAGACATACGGAGATGATCGATTGAATTCATCCAAGGATAAAAAACCGATAATTGATGCAGGTGTTTCTTTTGAAAAAGCACGATTTCTGGATGAAAGTTGTGTTCAGAAGGCTGATGGAGCAAATTACTTGAAATCATATTCTGGCGTGATATACAACATCGGAGTGACATCTTATCAAGAAGGGGATATGCAAATGGCCTTTACTTTTTTCAGAATGTCTGTAGAAGCTTCTGATTGGTTGAGAAGAAAGGATTCAGAATCTCTTTTTTATGCCGGACATTGTGCTAATAAGCTGAATGATTCAGAAGCAGCAAAGGATTACTTGAGTCTATTGGTTTCCAATGAACCAGACCATATAGGTGGAGTAAGAGAATTGTTAAAAGCTCATGTAGCTTTGTCAGAGCTTAATGAAGGGAAAGCAGTATTGAAAAATGCGTTGATTCATCATCCTGAGGAAAAAATCCTCTGGAGAGAATTGATGGTATTGGGCATTAAAATGGATGCTCCAGAAGAGGCTTTGTCAGCTGCTCAAACGCTATCGCATTTGGATTCTGAAAACCCAGAAAACCTTGCGTATTTAGCAAGCTTGTACGACAGGACTGGTGATACGCAAAAAGCAATAAGCTCATACGTGGAATGTCTAACAATAAATCCCGATCATCCTAAAGCCCTCCATAACATAGGTGTACTTTATTATAATGATGCGGTTTCTATTTTGAACATATCACCATCGGAAGAGCAAAAAGAGCAAGCAAACGTAAATCTAAAAAAGGCAATGGAGTTTTTGCAAAAAGCAAAAAGGATGGATCCTGCCAATGAAGATATTGCATTGTTAATTGAGAATATAGAAAAAATAAGATAGAGCTATATTTAGAAGAAACTAATTGAATATGGAGTCGCTCAGATCTGATCTGAGCGACTTTTTTTATGTCTTCAGTGTCTGGAAAATTTCATTAACTTCGACTCCTTAAATCAACTGAATTCAATAATGTTAAAACAATTTTTCTATTTCTCATGCATCGCTATTGCGACTGTAAGTTGCAGTGTTACTAAAACATCTCAAAAAGAGACAACTCCAGAACCTGTAAAAGAAGTTTCTGTAAAAGGAGCTGAAATGTCTGACCCTGATAACTTTGAATGGAAGTCAGAGGTAGTAGCAGATTTAGGTATTTATAGGTATCAAATTCCTGCATCAAGTTGGAATAATTTGGATGTAAAGAAGAGAAGCTATGTTTATTATTTAACTCAGGCTGGTTTAGCAGGAAGAGACATGATGTGGGATCAGAATTACCGCCATAATCTTGAAATCAGAGAAGCGCTTGAAAAAGTATATTCATCTACAATAGAAAAAGCAGGAAGCGACTGGGAAGCTTTTGAAGAATATACAAAGCGAGTTTGGTTCTCTAATGGAATTCATCACCACTATTCAATGATGAAATTTACTCCTAAGTTTTCTAGAGATTGGTTTGACGCGGCTATGAAGACTGCAGGCGTGACTCTTTCAGAAGAAGCAGCAAAAGCTGTTTTTGATTCAGGTTTTGATAAGAAAAAGGTAGAATTAAACCCTAAGAAAGGACTTTTAGAGAGTTCAGCGATCAATTTCTACTCACCAGACATCAATACAGAGGAAGCGGAAGCTTTTTATGAAAAGATGATAGACAGGGAGGACAAGAGACCAATTGAGTATGGTTTGAACTCTAGATTGTACAAAGATGCTGATGGAACGATCAAAGAAGATGTGTATAAAGTAGGTGGACTATACGGACCAGCTCTTGAAAAAGTAGTTTTTTGGCTTGAAAAAGCAGAAAAAGTAGCGGAAAATGCTAGAAAAGCGACAGCTCTTAGAAAGTTAATTCAATATTACCAAACAGGTGATTTGAAAGTTTGGGATGATTATAATATTCAGTGGGCTGCTGCAGTTGAAGGAGACGTTGACTACATCAATGGGTTTATAGAGGTATATAATGATCCATTAGGTTTTAGAGGATCATACGAGACTATTGTAGAAATTAACGATGTAGAAGCTTCAGGAAGAATGAAGGTTTTGATGGATAATGTACAGTGGTTCGAAGATAACACTCCTTTTTTACCAGAACATAAGAAGGAGAAGGTAGTAGGAGTTTCTTATAAAGTTGTAAACGTAGCAGGAGAAGCAGGAGATGCTTCACCGAGTACACCGATCGGAGTGAACTTGCCTAATTCCAATTGGATTAGAGCTCAATATGGATCTAAGTCAGTGAGCCTTGGTAATATTGTAAATGCTCATGATAAAGCTGGAGGAAGTGGGTTACTTAAGGAGTTTGCTCATGATGCTGAAGAATTAGCTCTAGCTGAAAAGTATGGTGATGTAGCAGGAAAAATGCACACTGCTCTTCATGAGGTAGTTGGTCATGCCAGTGGAAAGTTAGAGGATGGAGTAGGAACTCCTAAAGAAACATTAAAGAGTTATGCAAGCACGATAGAAGAAGGAAGAGCTGACTTGGTGGCTCTATACTTTATGCTTAACGAGAAAATGGTAGAATATGGATTGATGGAATCTACCGACATAGGAAGAGCAGAGTATGATTCTTATATCAGAAATGGGATGCTTATGCAGCTAAGAAGATTGGATAAAGGGGCAGATATTGAAGAAGCACATATGAGAAATAGAGCTTGGATAGCTCATTGGGTAGTAGAAAAAGGAGGAAGTGAAGTCATCGAAAAAGTAGTACGAGATGGAAATATTTATTACAACGTTAAAGACTACGAAAAACTTCAAGGATTATTTGGCGAATTACTTCAGAAAGTTCAGACGATTAAGTCTAAAGGAGATTATGCAGGGGCAGAAGCTCTAGTAGAAGGTTACGGTGTAAAAGTGGATCAGGCGGTTCATCAAGAAGTATTAGATAGAGCAGCTAAGGTAAAGAGCCCAGCATATGGAGGTTTCATTAATCCAGTTTTAGAAGCAGTTACAGACAAGGATGGCAATGTCACGGATGTGAAAGTGAACTATGGAATGAGCTTCGAAGAGCAAATGCTTTATTACAGCGAAAACTACGGCTATTTGAAAAATGGCTTAAGAAAATAATTCAGTAAATGTCTATTAACGATTTAAGGATAGAATTAATTACCTGGGTCACCTCTCATACTGACAGGTCTTTATTATTACGTCTAAAAGAGGCGAAAGAGGATATCGATTTTGAAGAGAAGAGCAAGTCTTTGGTGATTGGCTATCGTCCAAACAATTCCCCTGTCATCAAAAGTGATTTCTTGAAATGTATTCAGCAAGCACAGCATCAGATTGATAATGGGGAATTTTTAAGCTTGGAAAATTTTGAAGCAGAGGTAGAAAGTTGGTAGGGGATTTGCCCATCAGATTTTACTATACCTGTTACTTTAACTCTAATTCTTATGCTGAAACATATATTGGTAATTACATGCATGCTTTTTTGCGTTGCAACGCTCGTTAAAGCTCAAACACCATGTGAAGATGGTATGGCGGGTATATATCCATGCGAAAACGTAGATCTACTTTCTGTAATTAGTCCGCAGGATCTGGGAAGTGTGCAGGATGTGAATGATTTATGGGGTTGGACGGACCAAGAGTCTGGAAGAGAATTTGCACTTGTAGGAGTGCGAAATGGATTGACATTTGTTGAAATTACTGATCCAATTAATCCAGTTGTCATAGGAATGTTGCCTACAGCTACTTCTAATAGTCTATGGAGAGATGTCAAGGTGTATAGTGATTATGCATTTATTGCTAGTGAAGCGGATGATCATGGAATGCAAGTTTTCAATTTAAATAACTTACTGCCAGACAACAATGGTTCTATAGTAACTTTTGAATCGGATGCTCACTACGGTTCTTTTGGTAAATCGCATAATATTGTAATAAATGAAGAGTCCGGTTTTGCTTATTCCGTAGGAACTGAGACTTTTTCGGGAGGGGTACATTTTGTTGATATTTCAGATCCGTTAAATCCTGAAATAGCAGGAGGGTTTAGTGCTGATGGTTACACTCACGATGCTCAGGTGGTCATTTATAATGGACCAGATGCAGATTATGCAGGAAGAGAAATTGCGTTCTGTTCTAACGAGGACGAGATTACTATTGTAGATGTTACCGATAAAGATGATCCAAATTTGATTTCCGTGACAGGCTATGAGCTGAGTAGTTATACACATCAAGGATGGTTAACAGATGATTGGAATTATTTCATTTTTAATGATGAAGCGGACGAAAACGATGGGTTATCAAGTACTACTAAAACATTCTTTTTGGATATTAAGAATTTAGATAATCCAATACTACATCATGAGTTCATTAGCGATGTTACAGCGAGTGATCATAATCTATACAATAAAGGAAGCTTGTGTTATCAGAGTAACTTCACTTCAGGATTAAGAATTTTAGATATAGGAAACATTCCTGAGAAGGATATTTCGTCTTTAGCATACTTTGATTCTCAGCCAAATGACAATACTGTGGGATTGAGAGGTTCTTGGAGTAACTATGCGTATTTCCCAAGTGGAAATTTGATTCTGTCTGATATGAGTTCTGGATTCTTTGTTTTAAGACCTAAGCTGGTTAATGCTTATAGGTATACTGAAGTTTGTCAGAATGCTTCATCAGCAGAATTTTATGTTGATATTACAGATGGAGATATTTCTGAAATAGTGAACGTAGAGGCTCTTCCAGAGAATATGTCTATTGTCATAGGAGAATTAGAATCTCCTGGACAGATTCCAATTACGATCAATTTTTCTGATGAATTGGAAATAGGAGAGTATATCATTCCAGTAGCTGTCTATAATGGAGAAGACGTACTACTTTCAGAAGAATTAAAGATTGTAGTTATTGAAGGAAATATACCAGCTTTTAGTGGCTTTTTACCAGCATCTGGTTTTCAGTCTTACGAAGAAACGGTAGAGTTAATTTGGGATGAAATATCAAATGCCAGCTCCTATCGATTGATGATTTCCAATACCGATGATTTCTCGACATTGATAGTGGATGAAGAGCTAACGGATAATTCGTACAGCTTTGATGATCTTGGGACTTATTATTGGAAAGTGAGTGTGGTGAATAACTGTGGTATCCTTTATGAATCGGATACGAATTCATTTTCAATTAGTGTTATGAGTGTAGAAGAGCATCATACGTCTATTAAAATTTTTCCAAACCCTGCTAACGATTATTTAGTTATTGAAGGAATGATTGGAGAGGTAGAGATTATTTCTCTTGATGGAAGAAAGATAAAGTCGGCTCTGATTCAAGAAAGAACAGAGTTGAATATTTCAGATTTAGCTACTGGGAGTTATTATTTGTTTTCGATAGAAGAGGGTGTGTATTCTCGTTTTGTGAAACACTAGTTGGTTAAAGCCTCTATGAGGTTGTTTTTCTTGTGAGTAGAATGATCTCTTTGGCTTCTTTTACGTCGTGTACTCTTAAAAAACTAGCTCCTTTTTGAATCGCTATAGTATTTAGCACAGTAGTGCCATTCAAAGAATCATTAGCAGATATTTCAAGTTCTCGGTAAATCATGGATTTTCTGGAAATGCCTACTAACAACGGACAATTTAAAGAATGAAAGTATTCTAACTGTTGGAGTAATTGGTAATTATGCTCGGAAGTTTTTCCAAATCCAAATCCAGGATCTATAATGATGTCATTGACTCCAATTTTTCTTAGCTGAGTGATTTTAAGACTGAGTGATTTGAATACCTCTTGAGTAACGTTTTCATAAGACGGTTGATTCTGCATTGTCTGAGGAGTTCCTTGCATGTGCATGAGTATATATGGCACGTTCAAGTTCTTCACGGTAGAAAACATCTTTGAATCCCCGTCTCCTCCTGATATGTCATTGATTATGTGTGCTCCAGCTGCTATGGCCTCTTTGGCTACCGAACTTCTGAAAGAATCAATAGAAAGAATCGCATGCGGAAATGAGGAGCTGATTGCCTCAATAATAGGAATGACTCTATTTTTTTCTTCCTCTTCTGAAATTTCTTCAGCACCAGGACGAGAGGAATAACCTCCAATATCTAGAATATCGGCACCTTCCTTTAACATCTTATTTGCAGTTTCTAATGCCTGATCTGTTGAAGACACTCTGCTATCTGGAAAGAACGAATCGGGTGTAATATTCAGTATTCCCATTATCATAGGAGAATCCAGCGAAATCAGTTTTTGTTGAATGCAAATAGAGTGTGATCTGAACATGCTACAAATTTATGAAAGGTATCAGACCAATGGTTGCGGTGTGAGTTTATCCTTGTTTTCTTACAAAAGAAACAGATGTATGAATCAACTATGAATTTCAATTGGAAGGGGAAAGGAGAAAACTTAATGTTGGAGAAGATTCTATTTTAGTCTGAATAATAGATGATTAGGTTGTGAAAACACTCAAATAAAACTGATGGAATTGAAAGTGATGTGCAATTTAAGAGTTGTGTTTTGATTGCTTTTCAGGGAGTGCGAGCTCAGTTTCTTTGATCAAATTTAAATTCTTGAATTCTATTTGAAAACTCTTTTAAAAAGATGAAGCTAGAAGTGAAAACATTGCACTGCTAAATCTTAAATTTACTATCTCAATGGAAGTAATGACAAAAGACACAGCAGCCTTATTTGACGAAGTAATTGATCGAAAGTGCCGCACGATTTTTAAAGATAAGACGAGTGACTACGGTACTGCTTGGAGAATTCTCAGAACGTCTTCTCTTACTGACCAAATCTTTATTAAAGCAAATCGAATACGAACCCTTCAGGAAGTGGAATCTAGTAAGGTGGATGAAGGAATAGAGCCTGAATTCGTTGGGATCATTAATTACAGTATAATGGCGCTTATCCAATTGGAGTTGGTAAATGATGAGGAGTTAGAAATAGGAGAGGAAAAGGCATTGATACTGTTTGATAAGTACGCTGAAAAGGCAAAGCAGCTGATGTTAAAGAAGAATCATGATTATGGTGAGGCTTGGAGAGACATGCGTGTTAGTTCATTAACTGATTTGATTTTGATGAAGTTGTTAAGGGTGAAGCAAATTGAGGATAATGAGGGGAATACATTGATTTCAGAAGGTATAGATGCGAATTATTATGACATATTAAACTATGCTGTGTTCTCAATGATTCACCTAAGTGGAACATTGAGTTAAAGTCTTGTTAATTGTAAAACCAGAGGAGAATCTCACTCGTAATTTTGAGTACAAACACTGATCCATGAAAATAGCAGTAATAATTTCTAGAGTTATCGTAGGTTCATTATTTATCATAAGTGGACTGATTAAGATGAACGATGCTTATGGTTTTAGTTATAAGCTTGAGGAATATTTTAGTGAAAAGGCGTTGAATATGCCTGGACTAATAGATTATTCCCTTGGTCTGGCCATTTTCATTTGCATCGCAGAGGTGCTGTTGGGAGTAGCAGTATTGGTCTGGGCTAAACAGAAGTTAACGTCTGTGCTGTTACTGTTAATGATCTTGTTTTTTACGTGGTTGACCTATTACACACATACTTGTGACCCGTTTGAGAAAGTTACGCTTGAAATTGGCGAGGAAATGGTAGAAACGACCAGAGATTGCGTGACAAGTTGTGGGTGTTTCGGAAATGCGATCCCATTGACACCATATGAATCATTTAAAAAAGATTTGTTTTTGGGGTTTTGGATTATTATCCTGTTTGTATACGCTTTCTTTATGGAGAAGAAAGAAGACTTTGATTTATCTATTAAGAAGAACAAAAGAGAGTATCTCATCTTACTGGCGGCATCACTTTTATCTGTAGCGCTATTTTCATTGAAAATGTTGGATTGGATGTTCCCAGTCATATTTACTGCTATTTGCCTATTTGTGGCAGAGTTTATTCGAAGAAGAAGCAATTCGATTCTTACAGATTGGTGGATAGCTGCAGCAGTTACAGTAGTATGCTGTATTTTCTCGTATTCTACATATAACTACCTTCCAATGAAGGATTACAGACCATATGCTATAGGAGAAAATATTCTAGAGAATATGAAAACCGCAGAGGATTTAGGAGTAGAAGGACCAGTGTATGCTATAGAATATACTGTGAAGAACAAGAAGACAGAAATGGATTCCATTATGCTTTCTACGGATTGGTTAAAGCAGTATAGCACAGACCATTTCAAAAATACATATGAAGTGACCAATTATGATGGTGCTGAAGTTCTGGTGAAAGATGGCTATGAACCAAGCATCAAAGATTTTGCTCCTATGAACATGTTTGGAGAGGACAAGAAAGATGAAGTATTAAATTATGAAGGACATACGCTCGTACTTATCTCGAAGGATATGAAGAAGCTAATGTCTAAAGATTCTGAGTCAATCAAGCAATTGTATAATGAATCCAAAAGCAATGGACATAGGATGTTGGCATTGGTAAACGGAGCAACTAAAGAAGAAATTCAAAAATTTCAGGCTGATAGTGGGTTGGATTTTTCTTACTACCTGATGGATGATGTAGAATTAAAAACAATGATTCGCTCCAATCCTGGGTTGATGCATTTAAAGAATGCAACGATTATGGGTAAATGGAGTTGGAAAGGTTTCCCTGAATATGGAGAAATAAACTTTAACTAAAGTTTATTTAGGTTTTGATAGGATATATTTTAAAGAAAATGGGTTATGGCTTACTAGTATTACTAGGAGTTGTGACCCTTGTTTTTTTTATATTTAATTTAAAGCCAGGAGATCCAGCTCGAATGGTAGCAGGACAGAAAATCACTCCCGAATTGATTCAAGCCATAGAGCGTAATTTGAATTTGGATGTGCCAGTAGGAAAACGTTTCCTGATTTATTTAAATGATGTTAGTCCAGTGTCGATTCATAATGAAAAGAATGAGGACAGTAGGGTTTACTTAGACGATCAAAAATATAGTTATGCCAGACTTTTCCCCGTCTCGGGTGAGAATGTGGTTGTGCTTAAAGCACCATATTTGAATCGTTCTTTTCAAACCAAAAGAAGTGTTTCAGGGATTATTTCACAAGCACTTCCTGGTACGATCATTCTTGCTTGTGTTTCTATTGTTTTTGCCCTGATTTTGGGCGTCTTTGGAGGTGTAATAGCCGCATTGAATAAAGACAAGTGGTTGGATAAAACTATTTTAATACTGTCTGTAATCGGAATGAGTGGTCCATCTTTTTTCATGGCTATACTAATAGCTTGGATAGGAGGACTACTATGGTTCAATAGTATTCCTCTACCAATTATTCCGTTGATTATAGGGTTGGTTTTTTTGATTTATTTCTTGGTTAAAGATTCAGGAAATAAGGAAGTGCCTTCTCTTAAAATCTTTTCGAAAGGAATGTTCTCATTGGCCTTAAAGGGCATCCTTTTCGGTTTCTGCATGTGGTTATTATTGATGTTGCTTTTTTCTTTGTTTGGGGCAGCTGAGTGGTTAAAATGGTCTATTGATCTTCCAGGAACTGGCTTAGATATGACAGGAAGTCTTTATAGTCTTGATGAGTGGGAGGGATTGTATCTTAATCCAAAGAATTTAATTCTGCCAGCAATTACTTTGGGAATTAGGCCATTAGGCGTTGTAGTTCAATTGACAAGAAGCTCATTATTGGAAGTGTTAGAGCAGGATTACATACGAACCGCCAGAGCTAAGGGGTTATCTGAAAATCAGGTAGTATACAAACATGCGCTTAGAAACGCCTTAAACCCAGTAGTTACGGCTGTATCAGGATGGTTTGCTTCAATGCTGGCAGGAGCAGTATTTGTTGAATTTGTGTTCGGTTGGAAAGGCTTAGGATTGGAAATATTCAATGCACTGGAAAAAGAAGATTTTCCTGTAGTAATGGGAGCGGTCTTGGTTATCTCTTTTATGTTCGTTATACTGAACATTTTAGTTGACGTTCTCTATGGTTGGATTGACCCGAGGGTGAGAATTAGATAGTGATCATTAGCTAACTAATGATCGTTTGTGTTACCGATTCATTTAACATTTCAAGTATTTTCTTTGCCGTGTTGTTGAAGTATCTTTTAGTTCTATAACTACCAACCCATTGAATTCCTGAGATGGCATTGGTCAAGAAGATTTCATCAGCAGCTAATAAGTTCTGAGGAGTAAGATTGCATTCGTATACTTTAATACCGTTGGCGATAGCCAAGTTAATGATGTTCATTCTCATTGTTCCACCCACACATCCTTCCACTAATCCAGGGGTGTACAGAACTCCATTACTCACAAGAAATATATTGGCCACTGTAGATTCTATAATTCCGAACTTTTCATTTTGAATCAATGCCTCATCAATAGACGATTCCTTTGCAAATAGACTGGCATGAATGTATAATTGACAATTCAATGTTTTAAAAATAGAGAACTTGTTAATTTGTTTCTTGATATCAGGAAAAAGATCAACCACTTTTCCTGTAGTATTTAAAGCAAACTTATTGTCTGATTTTTCTGTGACTTCAATGATGTAATCTAGATCATTTTTATCTGGTGCATAAAATCCTTCTCCTTTTCTGGTGAGTGTCACACGAGCTCGACCTCCCTTTGAAATTTTATTCTTTTCTATGAGAAGAAGAAGTTCACTTTTTATTACATCAATTGTAAACCTCTCTGGCGGATCTATCTTATAAACCTTCAGTCCTTCTAAAATTCTATTGAAGTGGTTTTCTAAGAAAACAGGTGCACCATTAATAATACGAATGCTTTCAAAGAAGCCATCTCCATATCTGAATCCGCGGTTCGAAGAATGTATAGTGGGCATAGAAGAATCTAAAAATTCTCCATCGTGATAGATATAATTCATTGATTAAAATACGTTTTCATGGCCTCAAGCAAAGACTCATTCACATCGATTTGAATGCCAGGAACACCAACCTTTTCTCCACTTTCCAAATCTCTTTTTTTGTCACCAACCAGAACACACTCTTCAGGGGTCAGTTGGAACTTGGCTAATCCTCGTTCTACCATCATGCTTCCAGGTTTTCTGCTCAGAGAAAGTCCATAGTCGTCATGATATGGGGCGAAATAAATTTCATCTATTTCAACACCGATCTTTCTACATTCTTCTTGGAGATAACTATGAATTTCATAGACATTCTCCACGGGATAAAGCCCTTTAGCCACACCACCTTGGTTAGTGACCAGAATAATGCGGTATCCTTGATTTTTTATAAGCTTAAACGCTTCCAATACTCCTGGGAGAATGGTGAATTCCTCTAAACTTTTGGTATAATCTCCTGGGTCATGATTAATGACTCCATCTCGATCTAAGAATACAGCTCTATTCATTATCGAGCAAAGATAGATGCTCAAATCATGGAAAGGGATGAATTCTTTCTAAAGAAGCTAAAAATCCAAAGTGGATTATTTATTATCTTACCAATTAAGACATGAAGTTCAACGAATACAAACCAGATTCTTTATTAGATGGCGTAGTCGCATGTTATTGGACACTTGAATTTTCGTCCAATGATCACATTAACTGCGTGTATAGATTGGTACCGGATGGATATGTAGATTGGATTTTTCATAAAGGAGAACCATGGTGTTACAAGCTTCATGATTCGGAGAGTTTTAGCTATTCTTCCTCTTTTCATGTGTTTGGTCAGTTGAACAGCTTTTTAGATGTGCAGCTGACAAGTAGGGATTTCAATCTTTTCGGTGTTAGATTTCATACTTCACAAGCTCACAAAGTTTGGGGGACGGAAATGTCGCAGTTTACAGACTCCTTACGCCCTTTGGATGAATTGAATCTATGGCAATTGGAAGAATTTTCTAATCGAATTAAACAATGTGATACGTACGAGAGTGTTTATATGATGAATAATTACCTAATCAATCTTTTGTGTTTTGATTTGGGGCAGGAGCAAATAATTTCCCCACCAAATCCGGAATTATTGACGGAAAGAAGACGGCAACAATTTTACAAAAAACATGTGGGCTTGTCATTAAAGAAAATACATAGGATAAGGAGAATTAATGATGTAATTACTGATTTATATGATAATCAGAGAAGTTCTATTACTGAAATTTCTCTGGCATCAGGTTACTATGATCAATCTCATTTTAATCGTGATTTTAAAGGATTAATAGGGTTAACACCATCTCAGTTCCTGAAAAATAGCTACCCATCTGGAGCTATATATAACCTCAGGTTGACCTAGTCTATTTCGTTTTTTTCCTATTTCTAGAAGCAATGGCAATCTAACTTTGGAAGACCGAAAAATGAATGTCATGAAAAATAAACAACTACTATGCTTGCTATTTGTTACCTCTAATTTATGCTGCCTTGCTCAGGGAGGGTGGGAAACACTCCCCGTTTCATCATTAGGGTGGCGTTTTGAGGATATGTTCTTTATTGATGAATCCAAGGGGTGGGTTGCAGAGGGAGGAGGACAAATATTGAAAACCGAAGACCAAGGGGATTCTTGGAATCAACAATTTTATGATTCCGAAATTTATTTTAGAAGTATTGAGTTTCTGACTGAAGAAATTGGATTTGCGGGCTCTTTGAGTAGTATAGACTTATCTGCGCAACTCTATAAAACGACCGATGGAGGAGAGAACTGGAACAACATCACAGCCAACTTCCCTCAAGATGTTCAGGGAATCTGTGGAATGTCCTCTACATCTGATAACCATTTATTTATTACAGGAACATTTTATGGGTTTCCCTATATAATGAAATCTACCGACTTGGGAGAAAATTGGACGTACATGGATATGTCGATGTATTGCAATGCTCTTGTAGATGTCTTATTTCTTAACTCAAATATTGGAATGGCCGTTGGACAGGCAACTCAGAATGAAGGTTTAAAGGCTGTCATTCTTAGAACTGAAGATGCAGGGCAGTCTTGGAGTCAAGTGGCTATTGGAGAAGAGAACAATCAAAGGTCCTGGAAGTTGCAGCAGTTAAATGAAAACATAGTGTATGCGTCTATTGAGGATTTTGAGTTTGGTGATTATAATCTTCAGTATTTTAAGTCGGAAAATGGTGGGCAATCTTGGAACCTAATTGAAGATACATCAGGAGGAACAACAGGAGCGGTTCAAGGAATTGGTTTTCTGAGGGAGGGTTTGGGCTGGTTAGGTGGGTTTTCCAACTTGTTTTATCAAATAAGTAACGACACTGAATGGACATACCTTCCAACCTTAGGTTCTAATTTTAATCGCTTTCACAAGATTTCGGATCAGGTAATGATGGCTTCTGGGTTCAACGTATATCGATATTCAGATGTGACTTCTGAGATTACAGAATTGCCAAGCGGTAAAAAAGCCAAAGGGCATGAATTGACAGCTATATACACAGAAAGTGGAGAGTTAAAGGTTGAATTAGAATTGGTGACGGATACTTATGCTGATTTATCATTGTATGAAATGAATGGCAGTCAGGTGAAAGAAATAGTAAAAGAGATGAAGACTAAGGGAAAGCATGAAGTCTCACTAGATAAAGCCAAAATTCTCTCAGGAAATTATCTTCTAGTACTGTATACTTATCATGGATATCAGTCCATACAGGTCTTTGTCGATTAAGAGTGAATACTGTTGAGGCTATTTGTTCACCATTAGTAGCTTGTTGATCTATGGTTAAAAGAGTGACTTCTTTTTTCTGATTTACAGAACCCAAAACGAGACATTCGCTCATAAAATCAGCAATTTGCTTTTTAGGAAAATTGACAATAGCTATTACTTGTTTTCCTATTAGGTCTTGTGAAGCATAAAGATCGGTGATTTGAGCACTTGATTTTTTAGTACCCAATTCTCCAAAATCAATCCATAGCTTGTACGCAGGATTTCTTGTTTTCTCAAAAATTTCAGCTTTAAGAATGGTGCCAACTCGTATGTCTAAAGCAGTAAATTGAGAATAATCCGCTGGTGCTTGTTCCTCCATGTTGTTTCTTTACAAATGTAGAACGAATGTATATTGCATTAATTAAGCAATTAATTTTTTGTCTTTAAATTAAACTCCAAGAATGAAAAATGCATTTTTATTTGTTTGTGTCTTTGTCGTTGCTCTTTCATCATGCAATCCAAAAGTCAGTAAGACAATCAATAAGTCCTATTCAGCAATACCTTTTGATAAGGAAATACTGATTCTAAATATTAATGATAGTATTCCAAAGTATAGCGAGGAGTTAGGAACCGTTAAAATTGGTGATACTGGATTTACTACAAAATGTACCTATGAAATGGTGTTGGCACTAGCTAAAATAGAAGCACGTGGTGTTGGAGGAAATGCAATAAAAATTACGGAACATAAAATGCCAACGGCATTAGGAAGCATGTGTCATAGAATAAAGGCTCAAATTCTTTTGATACAAGATGTGGAAAAATACCTTTTGACGGAACAGCTAATCCATGAGGAATGGAATTATTCACTATTGCACATATATAGGTTTAGCGGGCAAGGGTTTGCTGTTTCTTACAAGTTACATCTAGAAGATTCATTACTTACTAAAGTGAGTAATAAATTCTATGACACGGTAAAAGTGTATAAGGAGGGACCTCAAACTATTTGGGCTAGGACAGAGTCAAGGGATGAAGTAACTATAGATTTTGAGTTTGGAAAGGAATATTACCTGAGATGTGCGTTAGGGATTGGGGCCTTTATTGGTAGGCCAGATTTAACAGTTGTCAATTGGAAAACAGGTAAAGGAGAGTTTGAAACCTTTAGTGTAAAAGAGTAGTTTTTTTATAATTCCAGAAAATCATTTTAAAAGATGAGGGTAGTTTTTTTATTTTTCTGTCCCCTAATTAAATTTCAGCTTCGTCATGAGGGTGATAATTGATTTAATAAACACAAAAACAAACAAGAATGAAAAATTTTATGATGATTTTCAAAGGAGCTAACTACGAAGAAATGGGATTATCTCCTGAACAAATGCAAGAGAGAATGGGGAAATGGTTCGCATGGAATGGGAAAATGGAAGGACAAAGGATTTTAGTTGGAGGTGAGGCTCTCACAACTGCTGTGAAAACTGTTTCAGGTCCGGAAAGAGTAATTTCTGATGGTCCATTTCCAGAAAGTAAGGAACTAATCGGAGGTTACTATATAGTATCAGCTGAAAATCCGGAAGCAGTAGTGAAAATAGCAGAGGACTTTCCTGATTACGACTTAGGTGGAAAAGTGGAGATTAGAGAGGTGATGGTTTTCGATCAAAACTAGTTAATGGAAAACAAATTAGCAGACCATCTTTTCAGACATCAGTATGGGAAGATGGTCTCTATTCTTACAAGTATTTTTGGTCTATCCAATTTGGAACTGATCGAAGATGCTATCCAAGATACTTTTGCTAAGGCGGTTCAGTCTTGGCGTGGAAATATACCTGAGAATCCAGAAGCATGGCTGACTAAGGCCGCAAAGAACAGAGCTGTAGATCTGTTTAGAAAACTAAAAGCAGAACACAATAGAATCGAGCTGGCAACGTCAGGACCTTCGGCTATTTTATTGAATGAACTCTTTCTTGATGAAGAAATAGCAGACAGTCAATTGAGGATGATTTTTACAGCGTGTCATCCTGTGTTAAATTCAAAAGATCAAATAGCTTTCGCTTTGAAAACCATATCTGGTTTTGGAACAAAGGAAATAGCCTCTGCCTTACTTCTAAAAGAAGAAACAATTAAAAAAAGACTTGCTAGGGCAAGAAAAACCATTGCCGCACAAGAGATTGCCTTTGAAATACCATCAGGAAAAGAGCTCCCAGAAAGATTAAATCGAGTGTTAGAAGTCATCTATTTAACTTTCAATGAGGGATTTCACTCCAACAATCAAAAAATTCTTATTAGAAAAGATCTATGTGGGGAAGCCATCCGGCTGGTCCAATTACTGCTTAGAAAGGAAATGCTAAGGGATTCCAAGGTCTATGCGTTGTTTGCGCTGATGTGTTTTCATTCAGCAAGATTAGAGAGCAGAACCAATGATGAAGGTGGGGTAATTGATCTCAAAAATCAAGATCGGTCCAAATGGTATGTACCATTAATGGAAATTGGTAACAATGTGATGTATAGGGCTACTATTAATAATGAGTTTTCATCATACCATTACGAAGCTGCCATAGCGGCGGAACACTTGAAAGCGCGGACTTTTGAATCTACCAACTGGAACCGAATCCTTAGTTTGTACAGTGAACTATATGGACTTCATCAGTCAGAGTTTGTTTTATTAAATAAAGCTATTGTGCTAATTCAGCTAAAGAGATTTGAAGAGGCACACGCTACTCTGGAAACCATTTCTGAGGAAAAATTAGAACAACGAGTTTATCTATACTATGGGACATTGGCGGAGTTTTATATTCAAACTGGTGACACTCAAATGGCTTCTTTAAAGTTGGATGAAGCCATAAGCTTGACCACGAATGACTCAGAAATTGATTATTTGAGGAACAAAAAGGCTTCTATTGAAAAATAGAAGATGTGCTCTAAAATATACCTAATTGCAGTTGAAGTGAAGGTCATCTGGCTAGTTGGGTACATTCATAATAAAATCAGGAATTACAATTAAATAAACAATAGCTCAAGGTTATATTTGCTTTGCAATAAAAAAGATATACCAATGATATAGTGTGGGTGTATGTGATAGCTACTCATGCACTTGTGTTAGTCAGAGGCATAAAAAAGCGAGAAAATAAGTGAAAAAACAGAAAATTTATTTCCCGAACTTAAACGGTTTAAGGTTTATAGCAGCTTTTCTGGTAATAATTCATCATATCGAACAGCTAAAGGCAATTTTTAAAATTGAAAATTACGCAGGTGTTATTCCATTCATAGGAGTTATTGGAAAACTCGGAGTTGTTTTGTTCTTTGTTCTTAGCGGATTTCTAATAACTTATCTTTTATTAGCTGAGGAGCATTCATTTAAGAGAATAAGCATAAAGAACTTTTATATCCGTAGAATTTTACGGATTTGGCCTTTATACTTCTTAATTATCGTTTTGGCCTTTTTTGTTCTTCCATACATTGATCTTTTCACTTTACCTGGCTATGGCAAAGAAGTTGTTTATTCGAACTTATGGTTGAAGTTGTTTTTGTATGCAATTTTTTTTCCAAACCTTGTCCTTTCTTTGCTAGGTGTTGTCCCTTATGCTTCACATACTTGGTCAATAGGAACAGAAGAACAATTCTATTTGGTTTGGCCGATAATTCTAGGATATGTAAAGAAGCATCGAATTTTATTAATGTTTGCTATTATCATTATTTATTCAGGCATTAGGTTCTTTTTAGCTACTTCCTATGCTGATTTCATTCCCTACAAGAATGTAATAAGGGAATTCTGGCATTCATTTCCCATTGACTGCATGGCAATAGGTGGTTTCTATTCTATTTTGCTTTTCCAAAAAAGTAAATTTCTGAAATATGTATTGAGGAACGATCTGTTTTATTTTTCGATATGTCTAGTGACTGTATTCATGATAAAGGGTATATACGTTCCTTACATTCATTATGAGTTCTACTCTGTGTTTTTCGGAATAATCATTCTTAATTTTTCAGCTAATAACAGAATGAAAATTTCGCTGGAAAACAAGATTTTCAATTACTTAGGGAACATATCTTATGGCTTATATATGTATCATCCGATAGCAATCATATTAGCAATAGCAATCGGTACGTCAATAGACTTTAATACAAATTGGTTTTTGTATCCTCTGAGTTTAATCTTGACAATTATCATGGCGGGATTATCTTATAAATATTTTGAATCCTTCTTTCTTAAGTTTAAGAAACGGTTTTCGATTATTCTAAGTGGGAATACAAAAAATGAGTAATTGTCAGTACATAGCAATGTATAGTAAATAGTTATCCCGCTGGATAGCCATGATATCATTTATGAATCACAGATGCGAATTAAGCATGGCAATTGAACAAAAATGAAAGAAGGAGATATCTATGAAACGAAATTAAAAGATGGTCGATTTGGAGCAATTTGGATTTTAAAAACGGGGAATGATTTTGACTTTTCTGATTTAAAATTTAATCTTATTGCTACTACCACCTACATTGATTCAAAGCCGCCAGATATTACTGATTCAAGATTATCGAATGTCCTAATCAAGAAACGTATTTGTCCATCGAATAATCGGGTGATTTATATCTACTGTGGGGAAATGCCAAAGTCATTAAGGAATGTTGGAAATATTGCAGTTCCAAGAAAACTGAGAAGGCTAAAAATGGAGATTGGTGATGGAACGAGACGTAGTTTTTTTTCGAGTGAGAAGGGATTTCCTTCTCGTGGAGATATTCCAGAAGATATTGGCTCGGAGGTTTTGATTGAGTGGCGATTTAAGAATGACAAAGAAGCATTTTTGGCGGAGGTAGCAGAGTTAAGACTAAAGCAACAAAGGCTAATGAAAAAGCTGAGAAATGGCAAGCCTAAGAAAATGCTTTCAGATGATCTTTTTTGGAGTTTAGTGTCACAACTTGATTGGACAAAGACTGATGATAATGAGATTACTCAGTCTTTGATAAAAGAATTGTCCCAAAAAAAGGTAACAGAGATAAAGCAATTTGAAGAGTCTTTGGCTTATAAACTCTACCAAATTGATACGAAGGCTCATGCAAGCAATATTGGTGAGTCCTCATATGATCCCGACACTGATGATGTATCTGTTGATTTCTTTTTATATGCAAGATGTGCTGCAGTCGCAAATGGTAAAGAATATTATGATACAGTTCTAAAGAATCCTAAGGAGATGCCTAAAAATTTAGACTTTGAACCAATTTTATCGGTTTCAGAATCTGCGTATGAATTAAAAATGAAAAAGGAATTTGAATATGAGACAGGGGTGAGTTATGAAACATATTCGAATGAAGATGGGTGGAAATAAAGATCTACTAATGCAGTCTTTAAACAAGTTCATATTGTATCAAAGTATATTTTAACTAGTATCTGTTACTTCTTAGTAAGTTGAATTGATAGTAGCATATCAGCCAATCATACCAATGTAGTATTATTGTTTCATGGAAAACCGCTTTATCAATAAAGTAAGAAATAAGAGTAATGCAGAACTAGAGAGAATCATAGCAAATAACAGTGATTTTCAAAAAGAAATGATCATAGCGGCTATAGCAGAGTTAGAAGGAAGGGGGGAATTTGTAGAAAAGAGAGAAGAAATCATAGACACCTTTGAGAAAAAGGAAGCAGAGATGACTTTTCGGAAAAAGGAAAAAACAAAATTCATCCCAGAAGATCTTCCGAGAACTATTAAATTTTCTGCTTACCTACTTTATACATCTATCCTTATCTCTATAGTTTTAGCCAGCTTGAATGGATTTGGGACGAATGATGGTATCATTTCTTTTAATATAGGGCTTATTCTAATGACGGTTTTGGCTGTGTATGTGCATCGAGGTTCGAATTCTGCAAGATGGGCCTTGACACTACTTATGGGTCTTGGAGTTCTACTAAAAGTGGCGTTAATGATACCTGCATTTGGAGTAAGAATTACTGTGAGTATTCAATCATTAATTCAGTTGGCTGCTGTTATATTGTTATACGTAGATGACTCCAGAGCATGGTATCGTTCTCAGTGTGTTGAAGACAATGATGAAGAGGAGATTACTATATATGTTGATTAGAGGATTTCTTTTGGTTCATAGTGAATTTCTTTAGCAAAAGAGAGCTTGGTGTTTTGCTATCTTAGCCGACCAATTACAACCTAAGAAATGAGCTTAGATTTTAAAGAATTTTTGGCAGATACTCCTGAATCCTGGAAAGCCAGAATCCTAAAAGAACTAAAGGGCAAACCATATGAATCACTTGTGTGGAACCACCCAGAGGGATTCAATATAGAACCAAATCATACCCCAACTATTAAGAACGAAGGTTTCCCCGGAGAATTTCCTTATTTAAGAGGAGTAAAGACGGAATCGAACAATTGGGAGATAGCCCAGTTCATAGCTTCAGATGAGGAAGCAAAAATGAATAAGCGAGCACTAACTGCTTTGGAAGGTGGAGCAGAGGGATTGGTTATTTCTCTTGACGAATCAAAAGACCTGTCTAAGGTTTTAAAAGGTGTCCACCTTAATTACATTGGGCTTCATTTTACCGGAGATTTTTCTACGAATAATTATTCCCAATTGAAGAAATTGGTAAGCGATGCTGGTCTGAAAGCAAATGAGATTAAAGGATCCTTAGAGCTTCATTTATATGATAAGAAACTTCGCTTAAAAAAGGATAAAGTTGATTTGGCTCTTGAACTGTCAAGCTCTTTTCCTGGTTTCAAATCTGTAAAGGTTAGAGGAGATATTTTCAATGACTATGGAGCAATGGCTTCTACAGAATTGGCGTGCGCGTTGAGTATAGGTCATGAATCATTAATAGAATTGATGAATGCAGGAATGTCCATTGACAATGCCTCTGCAACCGTTAATTTTTCTTTATCTACTGGGTCAAGTTATTTTACTGAGTTGGCTAAATATAGAGTGTTTCGCCAGCTATGGAGTTTAATAGTAAATAAGTATCAACCTGAGCACAATTGTAGCAGGGCATGCTATATACAATCATTTACATCTAGTTGGAACAAGTCTGTTTTAGATGAAGAAAACAACTTACTCAGAACTACCACTGAATGCATGAGTGCAGTGTTAGGTGGAGCAGATTCTGTTTGTGTATTTCCATTTAATTTTTTGACCAAAGAATCGAGCAATTCGGGAATGAGGTATGCCAGAAACATTCAGCACCTATTAAAATCAGAGAGCTTTATTCATCAAACTATAGACCCAGCGGGGGGAAGCTATTATATTGAGAACCTTACTGAGAAGCTACGTGAGAAAACATGGAATCTCTTCTGTGATTTTGAAAGTGAAGGTGGAATCATTCCTATGCAACGAAGTGGGAAGCTAATGAATTTAATTATGGCGGATAATAATGCTCAAAAGGAAGCATTGAAAAATGAAAGTAAGACCATGGTTGGAGTGAATAAATATAAGCCTGAAGAGTTCAAACCAGCAATGACTGAAGTAGATAGATTAGCAAAAGAATTTGAAGTATGAGAAAGAGTTTCGATAAAAAAGACATTGCAACGCTGAATCAAGAGCAAAACACTGCTGATTTTGAAACAAAAGAATTTCAGTCTGCGGAGAAAATTGCAACCAAATCAGCATATTTTCCAAATGAAGAAGGACAACCCGAGCACATAAAATTTTATGCAGGAACGGCACCTTATTTGAGAGGCCCTTATTCTAGCATGTACGCCATTCGTCCATGGACAATTAGACAGTATGCAGGATTTAGCACTGCTCAAGAGTCAAATGCGTTTTATCGTAAGAATCTGGCAGCGGGACAAAAAGGTTTATCGGTAGCATTCGATTTAGCAACGCATAGAGGATATGATTCTGATCACGACAGAGTAAAAGGGGATGTAGGAAAAGCAGGTGTGGCTATTGATTCTGTGCTGGATATGAAGATTCTCTTTGATCAGATCCCATTAGATAAAATGTCAGTTTCCATGACTATGAATGGAGCAGTAATTCCAATTATGGCATTTTACATAGTGGCAGCGGAGGAACAGGGTGTAGATATGAAGGACCTTTCTGGAACTATTCAGAATGATATTCTCAAGGAATTTATGGTGAGAAACACCTATATATATCCACCCTCGCATTCAATGAAAATTATTGCGGATATTTTTAAATTTACCTCCCAGAATATGCCCCGTTTCAATTCAATATCTATTAGTGGCTACCACATGCAAGAGGCAGGAGCGACTGCTGATATTGAATTGGCCTACACATTGGCGGATGGTTTAGAATACATTAAGGCAGGAATCAAGACAGGAATGAGCATTGATGATTTTGCTCCCCGACTTTCTTTCTTTTGGGGAATAGGAATGAATCATTTTATGGAAATAGCCAAGATGAGAGCGGCTAGGATGCTTTGGGCAAAATTGGTGAAACAGTTCAGTCCAGAGAATCCGAAAAGTATGGCTTTACGAACTCATTGCCAGACATCAGGGTGGAGTTTAACGGAGCAAGATCCTTATAATAATGTAGCGAGAACTTGTATTGAAGCGCTTACAGCTGCGATGGGCGGAACTCAAAGTTTACATACAAACGCCCTAGATGAAGCCATAGCGTTACCAACGGATTTTTCAGCGAGAATAGCAAGAAATACACAGCTTTACCTTCAGCATGAGACAGATATCACTAAGGCTATAGATCCATGGGGCGGAAGTTATTATGTGGAGGCGCTGACTAAAAACATTGCAGATCGAGCTTGGGAACACATACAAGAAGTAGAAGCGCTTGGAGGAATGACCAAAGCGATTGAATCTGGAATTCCAAAACTGCGAATTGAAGAGGCTGCAGCCAGAAAACAGGCGAGAATAGATTCAGGACAGGACCAGATCATAGGTGTAAACATTTATCAAGTAGAGGAGGAAACAGAAGAGGATCAGTTAGAAATTAGAGAGGTGGACAATGATGCAGTGAGAAAAGAGCAAATTCAACGTCTGCAGCAGATGAAAGCGGAAAGAGATGAAGAAGCTTGTATGAAAACGTTGCAACGTCTTGAAACTTCTGCCGAATCAGGGAAAGGAAACCTTTTAGAACTCGCTATTGACTGTGCAAGAAAAAGAGCCAGTTTGGGAGAGATATCAGATGCGATGGAAAAGGTGTTTGGAAGATATCAGGCAAAAATTCAATCATTAAGTGGTGTATATTCGTCAGAACTAATGGGAGATAAGGATTTTATCAAAGCTAGAGAACTAGCAGATCAATTTGCTGAATTGGCCGGAAGAAGACCTAGAATAATGGTTGCGAAAATGGGACAGGATGGTCATGACCGTGGAGCAAAAGTCATAGCTACAAGTTTTGCCGACATTGGTTTTGATGTAGATATTGGACCGTTATTTCAAACACCAGCGGAGGCTGCTAAGCAAGCCATGGAGAATGACGTACACGTACTTGGAGTGAGTTCTTTAGCTGCAGGTCATAAGACACTTGTTCCTGAGGTAATTTCAGAGTTAGAGAAGCATGACCGCTCAGAGACATTGGTCATTGTAGGAGGAGTGATTCCTAAGCAAGATTATGAGTATTTATACAATGCAGGTGCGGTTGGGATTTTTGGTCCTGGGACTAAAATTGCTAAAGCTGCACAGGAGATTTTGGAACTCTTAATAGAGGGGTATTCTGAATAAAAAGAGAAGTCTAGATTTCGCGTAACTTAAAGTAGTGCGTTCGCGTAAGGTGGTTATTCACCAAAACGAAACATCTAACTTAAAGACGATGATCTCTAAATTCCTTACACATTTTATTACCGCTATTTTAACTACTATTTCTTTGGGATTCAATCTATACGGGCAGGATTGTGAAGCTCATTTTGAATTTCCAGCAGAGTTTGATTTTGGTGGAGATTATCTAATAGAAATCCCATCTGATGAAGGCATATGTGGTAAAACATTTGATTGGGAAGAACCAACCTTAATTGACAATGGATTTTGTGGTGACTTGACTGTTTCTGCAACGTATTCTTCAGGATTCTTTTTTGAGCATAATGTTGATTACACTATTGTTTACACTGCAGTTGATGAAGGTGGAAATATAGTTGCTACATTGTCTGGAGCGATTTTAATATATGATTTAGAAGAACCCGTACTTGATCATGAAGGTAGTTTTTTACCAACGGTTCATATTGGTGAAGATGCTGTAGGTTTTGATCCAAACGTTTATTCTTCACCTACTGCTACAGATGTATGTTACGGAAACATTTCTGGAGAGCCGTTTGAGGTTTTTGATACAGAGGATGGACAGATTTTTGTTGATTGGATATTTGAAGATCCAGAAGGAAATTTTGTGATGGATTCACAGATTTTTGAGTATGGCTCTCAGGATGTGACAATTACTGGGATTCTTTCGGATATTGCAGTGTCTAATGATTCAGGGACATGCGAAGCTATGGTTACATGGGAAGAACCAACAGTGAATGCAGGTGTGACACTTACATCTGATTGGAATAGTGGAGACACTTTTCCTAATGGGATTACTTCAGTGACGTATACAGCTACTAACGAAGCTGGAGATACAGATAGTCGAACATTTAATATCACAGTTATTGATGATGAAGATCCTGTAGCTATATGTCAAGACGTAACTCTTCAGTTGGATGCTATGGGAACTGCTACTATAACAGCTTCAATCATAGATAACGGGAGCAGTGATAATTGTATACTTACATCTTATAGTATAGATCAATCATCTTTCACTGACCCTGGTATATATACTGTAGTTTTAACGGTAGTTGATGCTTCAGGAAATACAAATACTTGCAACTCCTTATGCACATTCGATGATATCACATCCCCAACTGCGATTTGTCAGGATTTAACCATTTCATTAGATAATGCAGGAATGGCTTCTATCACAGGATCAGATCTGGATGTGGGAAGCTTTGATAATCATACAATAATAAGCTATGAAGCTAGCCAAGCTGAATTTGATTGTTCCAATTTGGGCTCAAATACAGTCGGGTTGATCGTGTCAGATGCTTCAGGAAATACGTCAGAATGTACTTCGACTGTTACCATTGAGGATACTACAAACCCCGAATTAGAAACGCAAAATATTACTGTTGGTCTTGACGAAAACGGAAGCGTAACCATCAATCCAGAAGATTTTATTATTTCTTCATATGATAATTGTGGAATTATAGAGCTCTTAGTTAGTCAAGACACATTTGATTGTTCCAACATTGGGTCAAACAATGTGGATTTAACAGCTATAGATGCTTCAGGGAATTTCACCGCTGTTTTAGCGAGAGTATTTATTGAAGATAATGTAGAGCCTACCATTTCTTGTCCCCAAAGTGTAGTGGTGAATATCTCTCCCGGACAAATTCTGGCTCTTGTAGGATATCCAGTACCAGAAGGCACGGATAATTGTTCTGGTGTGATGACAACAATGGTGTCTGGACAGGAAAGTGGAACATTTTTCCCTTTAGGTCTGACAGAAGTTACTTATGAAGCAGTGGATGCTTCAGGAAATACATCAAGTTGTTCATTTGATGTTGTTATTGATGATGGTACCCAAACCATTGCTGTATGTAATGATCTTTCGGTTTCGTTAGATGAAACGGGTACGGTTTCAATCTTGTCCTCGGATATTGATGGTGGAAGCGTGGGCTTTGACGAAATAACACTTGATCAAACTGACTTTGATTGTTCACATGTGGGAGAGAACGCCTTACTACTTACGGTTTCTGCTATAAGCGGTGAAACAAGTACGTGTACTTCTGTCATTACAATAGTTGATGACATTGATCCTGTTATTCCTGAGTTATTGGATATAACCGCTGAATGCGAAGCTACTGTTACGCCTCCAATTGCTAGTGACCTTTGCGCTGGAGATATAACTGCAACTACGGAAAGCCCAATGGTCTATTCATCTCAGGGAGCTCATACGATTACTTGGGTTTTTGACGATGGAAATGGGAACGTGGTACTTGCAGATCAACAAGTAATTATAGATGATACAACTGATCCAGATGACACTGTATGCGCGGATCTAGATTTTACTATTGTCGCTGAAGAATATTTAATGGAAGCTCCCGTGACTTCTGATAATTGCTCAGGAATTATTACCAGTACTACTACTGACGCAATTTACTTCAATACAACTGGGGATTATGCTGTTACGTGGACGTTTGACGATGGCAATGGCAATATAATTCAATGTCCTGCTACGTGCAGTTTCTCTCTTCCTGAATATCCTGAAGCAATGTGTGAGGATGTAACTCTTGGATTGGATGAGTTTGGAATGGCATCACTATTGGCTTCAGATGTAGATGCTGGAAGTACTGCTTCTTATGGTATTGATACATTGATTTTGAGTCAATCATCTTTTGACTGTTCAAGTGTTGGAACACATCTAATTGAATTGACTGTAGTTGATTCATTAGAATATATAAGTACCTGTACTTCAACTATTACAATCGAAGACCTTATAAGTCCTGTGATTCCAGAATTGCCAGATGTGATAGGAGAGTGCTCAGCTACAGTTGAATCTCCAGTAGGAATAGACAACTGTTCAGGTGAAGTAATAGGTGACACTAGTGGACCAACAACATTCACGGAGATAGGGACTCATGTTGTAGTATGGACTTTTACAGATGAAAATGGAAATGTAACTACTGCTACTCAAGATGTAATTATAGACGGGGTGATGGTTCCAGAAGTGTATGAAGCAAACATCTCATTAGGAATACAGCTTCCAAATGGACAAACGGTGTGTGATTATACTACCTCTCCTCAGTGGTTCAACAGTATTTCAAATCAATTAGGGTTGACAGGAGAGTTAGTACCTATTAGTGAATATGGAACTCTTCAGGGTCCATCTGTGTTTTTAGCTGAATATGAGAATTCATGCGTAACAATGCAAGGAGTGGAAATACAGTTTATTGTCAATGATCTTTCTAGCCCAACATTTGATTTAATTCCGGAGGATATGATGGTTACTCTTGAGCCGGGTGAATGTGAGATTGTAGTAGAGTGGGAGTCTCCTGAAGCTTCTGATTCTTGTCAGGAAGTAACATTAACAGCAAATTATAGTTCAGGTGATTCATTCTCTGCAGGTCAAACGATAGTTACCTATGTCGCTGACGATGGCTACAACCAAACGGAACAAAGTTTTATCATTACCATAATTGATAATGAAGCTCCAGTGGCCATGGAATCCGAATTGCCAACAATAACTGCAGAGTGTGATGTTACGCTAGAAGCCCCTGAGGCGAGTGATAACTGCAACACAACGATTATAGGTACAACGGAGGATTTAACGTCTTCCTTTCCACAAGGGGAACATACTATTACATGGGTGTACTCTGATTCTAGTGGAAACACGACGGAGCAAATTCAGATGGTTATTATTGATGATATCACTCCACCTAGCTTGATAAGTAGTGAATTGATGGACATAATTGTTACTGAACCTTTAACTGAATTAATGGAACCTGAAGTGACAGATAATTGCTCTGGGGAAATACTCATTACCAATAATGCGCTTCTTCCTATAGAAATACCAGGGACTCATATTATTACATGGACATTTACTGATGCCGCAGGGAATAGTATGCAAGCAGATCAAAACATCACCATTGATGATTCTGCCAATTCAATTGTATCGATCGATGGTATAGAAGTAACGATTTATCCGAATCCCTCAAATGGGGAGTTCAATATTGAGACTTCTGAAGTTGCAAATATTACTGTAATAAATGTATTGGGACGACTTGTGTATAAGGAAACATTGGATTTAGGCGAAAACAAATTATTGTTGACTCATTTGCCAAGCGGAACATACATTATTGAGCTTGCCTCGGCTACTGGCTCTACTATAAAAAGAATAACAATTGAATAGAAGTAAGTATGATAATACACCAAGAAGTATTGAAATGACTTTTCTTTTAAGGGAAATCGAAACATTTATTTCTATTGCGTCGTATTACTACTCACGTATATAACTAAAATTAAGAACATGAAAAAAAAATCTACTATTTCAGTGCTATCAGCGTTAGCACTAACACTAATGAGCTTACCTTCCTTAGCGCAACAAGGAGGAGGTTGTGTTGCGAGTTTTGAATTTGAAACAACAGCTATAGACCAACAAAACGAATTAGGCATGTGCGGTGCTCATGTGGATTGGTTAGCTCCAGTCGTAACGGCAGAGTGCAGTAATTATGTTGTGGAAACAACTCATGAACCGGGTGACTTCTTAGAGACAGGAGTTCACATTATTACTTACCAAGCAAGAAAAGATGGAGGAGAAATAATCGGAATGGGTACATTTACTGTGGAAGTATATGACAGTGAACTGCCAGTGGCTGATTATGAAGGTTTAGAAGATATTTATTTAGAATGTGGAATTGATCAATTTGACATGAACACTATTCCTAAGCCTACCGCTACAGATCAATGTTCTGGAGTAATAGAAGCTACAGGTGTAGCTACATTCTTGGAAGAGCAAGATGGATACTTAATTGATTGGTTAATGGAAGATGAAGAAGGAAATATTCTAGATGACTCTCAATTTGTAGGATTTAGAGATGAGACTCCTCCATTGCCAACTTTGGAAGTACTACCAGAGATTATTTCAGAAGATCCTGTAATGTCACTAGCTAACCCTGGTGTAACAGATGCTTGTTCTGATGAGGTGGAGATCACAAACGATGCTACTTTCCCTATTGAAGAAGAAGGAACTACTGTAGTTACTTGGACGTATACAGATGAAGTTGGTAACTCAACTACTCAAGCTCAAAATGTGACTATTGGAATTACTAATTCAATCGGAAACGGAGCGTCTTATGAAGTCTATTATAACATTTATCCTAACCCATCAAATGGAGCGATTAACATTAGATCAACGCATATAAGTACGTTGAATATTTATAACTTGATTGGAGGAAGAGTTCATACTCAAAATCTGTCTTCAGGTGTAAATACAATCGGACTGGATGAATTAAATGCCGGAATTTATATCGTCAAGTTAGAAGTAGAGAATAACACATTTACGGAAAAAATCACAATCAGATAAAGTTCAATATAGTTGAACAAAAAAGCCGCCCTTAAAGGCGGCTTTTTTTATGTCTAATTTTTTGCTGCTTGGTGATAATGATTATTCACAAGAAACGAAGCGGTAACCAATTCCAAATTGGAAAGTGTGAAAGAAAATTTTAATATCTAACTCTGGATCATTATTTAAATCTTTCAATCCGAAATTGTTCTGATTTTCGACCATCAAATGAAAATGTCCTTTGATTATTCTGCTTAATCTCATTCCTAAATAGAAAGTATCTGCACTTTTATTGTTGAAATTTTTAGTCAAATAGTTGAACTGAGAATTTTTATCTAAAAAAAATTTCCCAA
Organism: Flavobacteriales bacterium; assembly: GCA_965224545.1. Taxonomy (GTDB): domain Bacteria; phylum Bacteroidota; class Bacteroidia; order Flavobacteriales_D; family Sanyastnellaceae; genus ASP10-05a. The sequence continues at coordinate 54,403 of CBDCZM010000004.1, forward strand.
TTGTATAGCCACCCATGAATGAAAATGAAAACTTCTTTATTTCAAATGTCTTTAAGGTAATTCCAATAGGAATTTGAAGATAACGTAATCGGGCTTTGGGGGAAGCTATCAAATACCTTGTATTATCGGTTAGAGAATAATCCAAGTAGGTTACCTGATGATCTAACTTAAGTCTTCTAATTCCAAATTCAAACATAAGTCGCTGAGTGATATCTGTAGAAAAGGTAAGTCCGAAATGATTTCCAAATTGAGAAATGTAATTGGCTGGAAATAAATCATCATTTATGTCTGCAAAATGATTATGACTTATGTAGGTAGTGTAAGACGTAACTCCTATGTCTAAATGAACTCCAGATCGTTCCTTAAGAATAAATGATCACTCTTTTTTCACTGGAGTAGACTCATGTAATTTAAAAGAATCTGTTTGGGAATAGGGAGCAGCAAGCAACAAAAATGGAGCAAAGCGAAATGAGACATTTCATATGTTAGAATTTATAGCCTAAGCCAAGTTGGATATTGTATTGATTGTATTTTCTTATTAAGCCATCATCGTTTCCTAAACTTCCAATAGTTGAACGGAAACGGACAAGTGTTTTTGCATAGAGCTTTTCTGTGAAGTCGTATGAATACCCGATTCCAAGACTTGCACTTAATACCATGCTCCTGACTCTAGGTTCTCTACTAGATTCATCATAATAAAGACCTTGATTGCTTAAGAGAATTCCAACGGATAATTCTGGTTCCAAAAGAACTGCAGATTTCAGTCCTGTAGAAATTTTGTATCTAAATCCAATAGGAATTTGCAAAAACGTGTGGGACTTTTTCCCGTTTACCTGTCCTGGAACTTCAATGAATGAGGAGTCTACTGTGGTAATGAGCATACTGTCTATAACTAATGTTTGTGTTGAATCTATACTTACCAATGAATCTCCCTGAAAAATGCTGTCTACTACCCATTGAAGTATGTCAGAATATTGATAAAACGAATCTTCAGACAATTTAGTGAAATCAGAAAAATCCAACTCTTCTCCAAAGGTAGTTTTGCTTAATCCAGACTGAATACCCAATCGGGGAGAAATGTTTCTGGTTAATCTTAGGTCTATTTGAGAACTCTTAAGTGGTTGCAAATCGAGTTTTCCATCGTATTCTTTTAGCGAACCCTTGAACTCATTCTCGTTGAGTTTTGAAGAAGAAACCCCTGCGAGAAGTGATAACTCCCAATTATTATTTCTCTTAACGATACTGTTGAAAGGAGAGAAGGAGACATCATTTTTTAACGAATAACCTTGTTCAGAAATGGGCAATACCCCTTTTTTTCTTATCAGTTTAAATAATTTTTCATTTATCACTCTGTCTAAAGGCAGCTGTTCTGAAATGTTCTGCGCTGAGTGAGAATTAATTTGTGTTTCTCTAAAATCGTCTTTTAAGTATAGGTCTTTAGGAGATGTTTGAAGTTCATCTGTACTCCTTTTTTCGTTATTATTTGGACTATAAAGGGGAGTGCTTTTTTCTGTACCGTTTGTTGATTTATGGCTTTTTATATGAGATTGGCTTGCGTTCTGATACTCAGATTGTATCGATGAGTCATTTGAAATGTTTGAATTAGAAATGTAATCATTGCTGTCATGCGTGATAGTCTCAGTTTCATTGTTTACTATTCCATCTTTTCCGTTAGCCTTTTTTTCTGTGTTTGAATTTTCAGACAGGGTTATGTTGTCTTTAATTGTTGCGTGATCAGATGAGCTATCAAGCTCTGTATTTGAATTACGAATATCATCAACTTCTTCAGAAATAGAAGCACCATTAGCCCTGCTTTCTCTATAATTATTCCAATCAGTAGCTGAAGTATCCACGCTTAAAGGTGAATGAATACCTTCTCTAGAAACATAATTAGAAGAGAGATCTTCTTGATCTAGAAAATAATACGATAGGCCGCTAATACAGATTAACAGCGTGAGACCAATCCCTAAAAACACAATCCCTTTTTTGTTTTTTGAGTTAAACACATCTAATTTAGAGTCCATGTCAGCCTGCCATGAATTCTTAATATTAAATTCTCTTGAGTTTAGCTGATCACGCAGCTTGTCTTCTATGTTATTTGATTCATCCAACTTCTTTTCTTTCGTTTTCGTTATACAATTTTTTTAATTTTTTTCGAGCTTGCTTTACATGCCATTTTGAGGTTTCAACCGAAATTTCAAGCATACTTGAAATTTCTTTATGAGAGTAACCGTCAATGGCATATAGGTTAAATACGTTGTTCGTGGCTCTAGGGAGTTGATTCAAAAGAGCTTGAAAGTATTCGGCCGATTCGAACTCAATATCGGCTTCTTGTGCCAATCCATGGACTTCTTCAAAGTCATGATTTGTCATAGATAGAGTTCCCCTATATTTTTTGTTTTTTCTGAATTCATCTATGGCTACATTAATCATGATACGTCGAAGCCAGGGGATGATGTTTATCTCCGTATCAATTTTCTCAATATTTGTTAGGACATTAAGAAATCCTTCATTTACTAGATATGCAGCATCATCTTCATTGGTTTTGTATCGTAAAGCTACATTCATAAGAATTCCGAAACATCTCTGATATAAAGTGTTCTGGGCCTTTCGGTCATGCTTTTTTATAGCTTTTATGAATTTCTTATCTAAAACCAACAGGGTAAAGGTAGATGAACGGAAATCGAATGTAAACGATTTCCATTCATCCAAGTAAGTTTTTTTATTATTCGCAATTGCACATTGTGTTCACAACTCCCCACACAAAAGAAGTCGAATCGGCAGTAACGACGCATGTGTCACCAAAATTTAAGAACAAATTAGGACAGTCGTATGTTGTAGTTATTATAGAATCAATTAAGCAATTACAAGTAGTATCTATATACCCATAATTTCCCCAATTGTCATAACAGTTGTCATAAAAATTTGCGTTTAGTTCTGGACAGTCATAAGTCTTTATTTGTATGCTGTCTGATATACAGTTGCAATTGAAGTCAATGGTTCCAACAATAGAATCCGCAGTCCAACAATAATCTCCATAGTTTAACTGCCATGCTTGACAGTCATAGTTTAGCGTGTCGATAAGAGTGTCGTTCATGGTTATGGTGATACAGTTACAATTGCAGTCAATTACTCCGCTAGAATCACATGCATCTCCAAAATTGGCTTGTAGCGGTGGACAATCAAATGAAATATCATTGTCATCACAAGAATAGATAAGGGCTGCTATAGCAATAATACCCAAGGATCTTTTTAAGAGCGTTGCGAGGGTTTTCTCAGTGTTATTTGTCATTGGTTTAATATTTATTTCTATTAAACACGAGAAATTTGAGCTAAAGGGGGGGGGAGGATATGATTTTTTGTCAAAAGGTTCTAAGGGCGGGCAGAGAGTAGCTTAAAGCTGAGAAAAACCAATCAACCAATTCATCAGGTAAAAGTGTAAATCGCCCCTTTACAGGTAGGGAAATTACATATGGTGGTAGGTGAGAAAAAGAAACGCTAAAGTAGAAAGAATCATACCCGATGCAAAAGTGGTATATGTCAGACTTAACCATTTATACTTTCGGTGCATTACTTTTCCTAAGTAAAATAAATCTCTATTCATACTATTGTATAGGTAATCAGAATCTTTCATGAGCTCGGTCATTCCCCATTCATATGTTTCAATGTCCATGGAATGAAAGTTCCCAAAGAAGAGTAAGTTTCCCTTTTTATCTAGGATTTCCTGTTTGCTTAAATTTCCATGGGTGACCTTAGGACGTGTGGAGAGCGTGGCAAAAATGACGGATAGGATACTGGTTAAAATGAGAATAAGTGTAGGAAAGATTAGTTCAGGTTCTCCTTCTGCTTGGGGGATTCCTGTTCCCAAAAGAAATGAAAGTATTAGCGCGTTAACACTAAGCATAATGTTGGCTTTGTTATCAGCAATTTTGCTTAATTGAATATGATTTCTAAGTGCCACTCTATATGCGGTTTCCCTTCCCTTTTCAGTGTTTTCTAAATTGCTTTTTCTGGCTTTATTCTTTTGGTTTTTTTTCTTTTTCTTTTTCTTTTTTTCTTTTGGGTTTTTATACCCATCAATTAAACTTCTTATTTCTTCTAGGTTCCTCATTTTTTGAGGACCATAAGTCTTTTCCGCTGTGGGAGTATTGAAGTGATGCTTCGAGAGAAATTCTTCATTCATCAGAAGCCACTCGTGATCACTCATCTCGGTACCATTGCAGATTTTCCATTCTTTTCTAAGCTCATTTGCAATGCTAGAATAATTTTGAGATCCGATATGAGCAGTATCTGCATCTTTCATGATCTCTTCTAGCAAATTAGTAGGAGTAGCACCCATTTTAGTCACCATAATAAGTGGTTTGATGACTTTTTTTAGTTCTGGTTTGTAGTCATTCTTATCTAAAAATTCAGCAGCTATTTCATAACTAATAGATTCATGGTTTTTTGGATCTTTTACATATCCTACATCGTGAAACCATGCAGCTATCTGCAAAGCTTCCTTGTCTTCAGTAGAAACATTTTCTCCCTCTGATATGATTTTCACTTTCTCCACAACGCCTTCAGTGTGACTCAGGTTGTGATACTTTAGATTACGACATACTTCATCCGTAAGAATTTCTCGTATATATAATTTGATTTTATCTATCATAACCTTGGTTTAAGCATGGCAATTTAGTTTACAAAACTTACTTATTCTTATTCATCCATTTTTTAGGAGGAACGATGAAAATTCCGGCCTTTACTAGTAACGCATCTTTCAGATCATTGGTAATAACAGGAGTTGTTCTTTCTAAGAATGCGTTTTTCTGAGATAATCTGAAATTTAGATTTGTTCTTGCTCCCACACTGCACGTGATCCAAAAAAAGTCATGAATCTCTCTCTCATAAGTGAGCAAGAGATTTAAACTTGCTTTCTCTAAATAAAGCATTTCCGGTGAATGTTCATTCACGGTAACGTAGTATTTATCTCCACCTACCTGTGGGGTAATAAGAAATACATTTTTTTGATTTGGCATATACCGCAATCTTGCAGTTACTGGCAGTAGCATATCTAAACTCCATTTGTCATTCAATATTTTACTATATGCCAGTAGAGGATACAAAGCTTGTCTTCCAAAAGCATAGCTATAGCTCAGACCAACTCCCCAGGTAAGGTGCTTCGATGATTTTTTACCATAAATGAAAGAGGCCGAAGCTCTAGACTGCTCTTTATATGAGTCATTTCTAAAATCACTACTCAACCTATAGCTCAATCTCGAAGCTAAGTAATTGACTCCTTTAAGGGGCTTAATGATATAGAGTTTGGCTCCTATCATTTGTAAATCTCTATCGTTGAGGTAGTTCTGAAAGGGATTATCCAAATTGGCTTCGTTTTTAAACGCAAATTCCTCATTTTCATAGGCAAACCCTAGCGAAAGAGTAAGTTTTTCATCCAATACTAAAGGCACTTTTACTTTAAAGTTGACTCTCCTATTGTTTACTGAATTCTGGAATTTTTCATCAGAATTTTCATATTTCGTTGTGATGTCATAGTTCAATACTTGAGTATAATTAAGTTCTATTCCTTTTGGTCTAGGAAGACCAGATAGAGAAGGAATACAGAACCCATTTTCATTGCATATTCCCGCCGCGATCAGTGAATCTTCATTGAGTTCTTGAGCGCAGGTATGTAGCACTACTATATTGGCCAGTATGAATGACAGTACTTTCATTTTTGAGAACCATAATAGGTGCTGAGCAATTTTATCTCTCTTTCAGCCATTTTTCTTAAAACGAATAATGGCGGTTTTTGTTGGAAAATTCGAGCTAATAAATGTTTCTTTTTAGAAAATGTAAATGAGATTTGAATTTTGGTTTGTTCATTTTCTGTTTTTTCTAGAACAAGTTTTCTTCGTAGCTGTTTAAAAATTGGAATATTTTCAATGTTTTCTGTAATCTCCATTTTGGACTCCCCTTTTTCAACTCCGGAAGTTGTGATTTTCATACGCCTGCCATCCACTGTGCAGATATGCTCATTTCCCGTATAATTCATGGTCTGATTAATCCTGCTGACCTTAATTAGGTTTCCCGAAATAATTTCTTTCATGGACAAATCCCCTTGGTCTCTTACCATCTGATCCATATCAGCGTTGATAATAGCTGAAATTGGTTCTGATTCAATTGGTTCTGTTAGGGGAGGGAGCGTATGGTTAATGGGCATTAACCCTTGTTGTTCTGTTTTTAGATTGGAGTAGAAGTAGTTCACTTCCCCTAAGATTTTAATATCTAAACATCCCTGACCCAACTCGATTGTAGAAAGATTACTTCTATTGAAGCTGTCTGTAAACAAGATGTAATCATCGCCCTGGACATTATTTTTCATTAATCGATGAATCAAAATCATTCCAGAACCATGATATTTGATGAGTTTCCCTACTCTAAGCTCCACCAGTTCGGATTTATGTACGAAAAACTTAAGAGTAAGCAGAGGAGCTTTGACACACGCTCCGCAACTGCAAATGCGGTTGGCATCAAAAGTGAGTAAATGTTGGTGAAATGCTCTATACATTTCTCTAGCCAGTTCATAAATGATCTCTTCAGATGGGATATGCTCTTTTTTTACGAATAGTAAGGCATCTCCCTCAATTTCCACAAGCTCGAGAGAGAGACTATTTTTGGCTACAATGATTTCAAATAGATCAGCAATAATGTGTGAGCCGTGATTTATTTCAGTACTAGTTGTGAACTCCGTGAACCCACTGATGTCTGGAATGAAAATGAGTGAATCTGTCATATCGTTTAAAAATGAAATCCAGTTTTGACTGTGATTAGTCCTTTATCCAGTTCAGAGTACCCATAGCTAAGATTCACTAGAAACATGTCCAAAGGATTGATATACAACCCACCACCATAATTTTGATGCCAAGTAGATGACGAGTCATTTTCTATCCAAACTCTTCCTAGGTCTGTAAAAGCAATTAGCCCAACTTCCATTGGCAGAAGATGATTTTTGAATCTAAACAATTTAAATCTAAAATCGAAATTATTATAAAAGGCTGTTTTTCCACCTAACCTGTTTCTCCTGAATCCTCTCATTTCATTGATTCCTCCAATGAAGTTGGAGAAATAAAATGGGGTTTCGTTGATGTTATGTGAAATAGAACTTTTTAGAGCAATTGTATGTTTAAAAGGAAGAAATGTAAGTGGAAAATAGAGCCTGAGTTCTGAATTTAGTGTGGCAAAACTATTTTCTAAAGAAATTTCTTTTGCTGATAGAGAAGTGAAATGTTCTATTTGATTCTTAAAGAACACACCTCTTGTCGGATCATAATGATGGTCAATATTTTCAAATATGAATCTAATTTCTCCTCCAGCAAATAGTTGATCGTCAAGACTATTCTCGTTTAGAGATACTGGGAAGCGTTCTTCCTGCGATTGATTTCGTTCGGGAGAATAGTAGCTAACATTGGGGCCATATTGAAGCTTGACTCTATTGTATTTAGAACTCCTTTTAAAGAACAGTGACGCAGAATATTGATCCACTCTCATCTGAAATTCTTTCCAATCAATAGCAGTTGAAGTAGCATCATTTCCGAGACCATAAAAACTAAATCGATAATTTGGCGCTTGCGCTTGAAGCTCTACAGAAATGTCAAACTTTCCGATAGCTTCTATGTAATCGCAGAAGTAATCAGCGTAAAATGCACCTGTAGAAGCAATATTCGCCGCGAATCGGTGTTTAACGGCATATGGAAATTTCTTGAACCCCTGCTTCGTGGTAGTTACTCCACCACCAATGAAGATACCATCATCGGAGCTATATCCCGTAGATATAAGAGGAAGGTAGGTATCATATTTGAATTCATTTCTTTCATAGTCTAGATGGTCCGCTTCGTTTTCAACTTCTTTCAATTTAAGTTTCCCAACATTATCTAATTCTTTATCCTTAAAATCACTCTTCCCAAATTCATAGATATGTAGCTTTTTCTTTAAACCAGAAGCGTTATAATCCAAATGATATTTATCCTTGTCTGAACCGCCAATAATTCTTACGAGAATGGTGCAGTTTTTTCCCTCTCCTTTAATTTCGAATTCATCATTTCCACCGATTCCATAGATCCTTACTTCTTTTGTTTCTCCAGTAACGAATGTCCTGTCGAAGTGCAATTCGTCTTTTACTTTATTTCCCTTTTTTCGCGTATAAGTTCTTACTCTGACGTTTCCTTGAGTGTATTCAATTTTATAGTATTCCTTTTCATAGGTTCCAACGACATCTACGTTTTCAGCTAATATTTTATAATACCTAGTCGCAAATTCTTTCAAGCGATCTCTTCTAGCCTTTAAAGTCTCAATGGTATATTCACCAGTATTTTCATAAGCACTTTTGGGTAAAAGTCGGATAGCGTCTTCAATTATCTTATCCGTGAGTTCCTTTTGCATGGAATCTGCCACCATAATCCAATCCTCTAATTCCAGATTGGTAAGGTATGCGCGGTCAACCCACTGTCCGTTCATATTTTGACCTCCCATATCACGAACATCGGGAGTGAAGCTTTGAAATCTTCTTTGTGCCCATGTTCTGGAGGCAATAAATGGTATTAGCCCATCTTGTTTAAAGAATACCTGATCTCTGTCTCTTGGAATTGGTTTGTACGTGGTTTTCCCGTTCTTTTTAAACTTGGCCCATCTCCATTGATCATCGTGCCTATCCCAATCTGCTAAAAAGTTATCAAATAGTCGAGCACGTAGCATTGGGAGCTGATCCACTTTGGCATCATGCGTCTCTCTTAATTTTTCAATGACTTCAAAAGAGCTCACCACCTTCTTAGAATTCCCAAAAGAAGGATTAAATTCTTGGTTGTGAGCGGGTCTTTCTTCAAACAAAACAAGCATTCCCTTGAACTCGTCTCTAAATTCTCCAAGTCTTGGGTGATCGGGCAAGATCACAATTTTAGGGTTGGTATGGTATACGTCAACAGCTTCTGCCATTGGAGGAACTGTGACAAATGCGTACGGATGGGAGCCAGCGATTCCATCTTTTACAACATCAGCTATGAGGGTAGTTCTTAATTCTTTAGGGAGGAGCCTATCAGGAAATTTATTAATTGATCTGGAGACATATTGAACTCCATTCGCGCCTTCATATCGAATGGATTTTGATTGCATTCCACCACCTTTTTGCAAAGCGATGAGCCCACCGGCTATGCTATCCATATTTAACACCGGTATATAAACAGTGTCAGTCCATGTGTCTCGATATAGTTCACCCAGAATTTTTTTCTTTACCGCACCTGCCGAATAATTGGGATTGGCCACATGGGGAATGAGGTCATTACTATGGGTATATGGCTCATTTAGGTTGATCGTTGATTTGGGTGCAGGTAACTGACTAATATTCTTAGAAAAAATAACATTCCCTGTAGAAGATTCACTACTTGGCGTAATGTATTCGACCCATATTTCTCTGTTTTCGTATTCAATTATTCGTGCAAACCCCTTTTCACTTGCTGCAAAATCAATGTTGTTATTTTTTCTTACGATAGTCGCTTTACTACCTCCTCCACTCAAAATATGATTGATTCCATTCTTACTTACGAACTGTAGATTATGGTCGTGTCCACTGGTGTAAATGAGGTCAGGGTATTTTTCAAACTCATGTTCTAATAATCCTACTAAGGCGCTATATCGCTCATGCGGTATATCTTGAATATTTCCAATGTACTTTCTGTAAAGCGGATATATACTGCCTAAGCCAGGGAGAGGAATGTAAGCTTTTTTGGAAAGTTTTGTCAATGGAAACAAATGATCTTTTAGTCTGAAATACCCTCCATGTTCTCCATTGGAATACATGGGATGATGGCCTGCGACCACAATTTGCTCGTCCCTGTTCTCATTTAACATCTCTCGAATAGCAAGGATAAAATCATGGTCATCCTTTACGTCACAACCTCCTTTGTCGCCTATTGGTTTTCCGTCCTTTTGAAGCCACCACTGTGTGTCAATGATTATAAGAGCCACATCATTTCCGAACTCTATAAGTTCTGGCCCTGGACAGCCACTGCTAGGGTAGAATACTTTTTCATTGAGGTATTTTTCTATGAATTTTTCCTGCCTTTTGAGGTACTTTAATCCATCTGAATGTCCACGATGCCAGTCATGGTTTCCTGGGATAAAGGCTACTTGTCCTCCAAAATTTAATACAGCATCTAATTGAACCTTGATCTTAGCTTCATCTAAAGGGCGTTCAGGGTGATGTTTAGAGTGCATTCCATCATGATAAATGTTATCTCCGAGGAATATTACTCCAGTTTTTTCTGGTGGAGTTAGTTGAATGGCATTAGCCAAGGTAGATAGAGTCAAATCTGTGCCGTCTATCGTAGGTTCACCAGCATCACCTATTAAGTATAGAATGCTTTTAATGTTATCTAGTCCATTGCTATCGGTTCTGTAAGAAGATTGTTTTGAATTATAGAATGGTTTTTTTACTGTGCAAGAAAAGAGCGCGGTAAGCATAAAAGCGATTAAAAATGAAGAACGATTTCTCATAAACTGAAATTTTTATGGTATGCAAGGGTAGAATTTTTAGAAGAGCCTTTTTCATTTGAAATAACTAAAATGTCATTTATAAAGGTGATTCCTTCTGGTTGGTTATATTTCTTGTGGTCTAGGTTATAGGTGGTTTTAAGCTCGTGATTAGGCCCATAAATCAACATCGCTTTATTCTGATGAGAAACAACTAAAATGTGACCGTCTTTCACGGCAATACCAGAAGTTCCAAATCCGTTTTTTATTTTTTTCCCTAATGCTTCTTTGACCTCTGCGATATCAATTTTTAGAAAAACGTCTTTATGAAGTTTCCCTTTTTCTATATCGAATTTAAAAATTGAGCTAAAGGACTTTTTCTTCTTATCAGGAAGTGATTGTCCCTTCGCGGCTATCAATAGTGAAGAATCCACTGGGTTGTAACAGAGCCCCTCAATATCATTTTTATGTTTTAGGTCAGTCTTTATCCTCTTTGTTTTTTTTGTCTTGGTGTTAAACCTATATAAATCTCCCGAACTATCAATAACGTAAATGTGTTTTCCCACGACAGTTATTCCCTCAAAATCATTTGAGTCAGAAAATGAATATTCTTCTTTGATTTTTCCATTGGACTTTTGAAGCTTAAAAATTTTCCCCTTTTCATCGTTAATGGCTAATAGACCAAATTCATCTGAATAGCTTAAACCTGAAATTTCTGCCAATTTTTTGTCGAGAGAGATTGATTTGACTTTCCCAAGATCATCTGGTGCAACGTCTTTTTTCTTTCTTAGAAAAACCATACTCATTAGGGAAATGCCTCCTAGAATAACAACAATTAGTAAGATCTTATTAATTGTTGTGTGCATATCAAGTTGTGTGTTTTCTTTGCTCATGCGTATTAGCTGTGATATCAATTAAGGAAGGTGCCAAAAGTAAATCCGGGATAAAATGACTCTTCTTCGGACCATGCTAAAGTAAACGATAGACTGAATGACCTGGAATAAGGAACGATGTAAAATCCACCTCCATACCCGTATTTAAGATTTGATAGTAAATCAATTTTTTTGTCCTTTTCAAAAACTCTTCCTGTATCATAGAATGCCAATAGCCCGAATTTGGCAGGAGAATATTGATTTTTTTCTCTAGATAATTGCCATCTCAGTTCACTATTCAAATAAGCCATAGATTCTCCAGTAAAACGATTGCTGGTATATCCTCTTAAACCAGTGTCTCCTCCTAAGTTCGATTGTTTGTAGAAAGGAAGGCTTCCAAATCCTTTTGTTCCAGCGAATTTTATTCCTAGGGTTAGCATGTTTTTATTTCGTGTGGAGTTATAATATTCTATGGACGCAAAGACGAAAGAGAAGTTAGGTTGTTCCTGATCCATTCTTAAACGATATTCACTTCTTAGGGTTGTTCTCATCCCTTTAGAAGGGAGTTTACTATGATCTAAAAAATCAATCGTTAAATCCAGACGAAATGGAATGGTGGAAATTGACCTATTCGCACCAGGTATGCTATCTCTATTAAGGTCAATGAAGGAACCTTTCTTTGGAGTACTCTCATATTGAGCATATCCACTTAAAAGAGTTAGTTGACTTTTATCCCAAAATCTTTTAGACAGCCCTATGGTTCAGGGCAAAAGCATTTAAAAAACAGCTGTACTCATTAATAAATTTCTATAGTCTGTGTCAAAAGCCGCTTTCATTCTCTTGTTTTTCAAGCTAATTTTAGCTGAGCTTTCTTTTTTTAAAACTGTTAATACAATTTTTAATAGGATATTAAAGTTTTCCACTTGATACCCTATTCTTTTTTTAGAAAAGTCTTCTTGAAATGTCACATCGAGGCTCCAATGTAAATTATTTTCAACTGACCAATGTTTTCGAACCCCATTGTTAATTGCTCTTGCAGATGACAAATCACTAATGAAAAACCGTTCATCTGTTGTCATTATTCCGGTTGCTTTTTGAGTAACTTCTGATGTTATCTTCACTACCGAAATTAAATTTTCCCATTTATTAGGGTTTTCTATGTGTTTCAAGTTAGTAAAAACTTCACAAGTTCTTTTTTCTATTCTTCCGTGTCCGAAATCATCTTCAACATCAACACTATCAGGATTTGTCAATACAACTGTATCTTGAATATTACTAGCCAAAGCAGGTTGATTTCCTTTAACTGCAATAATATAATTGGCTTCACTTTTCACAATTTGACTTACAATCTTTGTTTGACACCCCATTGCATCAATGGTAATTGTATTACCCTTTATATCTAACAATTCTAATAATGCAGGTATTGCAGTAATTTCATTGCTTTTTTCATTCACTTTCAATTGACCCAGACACAGTTGATTCTCTGATGCAAAGGCAGAAACAATATGAGGGGTTGTTATTCCGTCAAACTTACCGCCCCTCACTGTTTTACCATCAAGAGCTATAACTTCTCCTTTTGTTTTCACACACAAATGATTAATCCAAGAGATAAAACAATCATTGAAATTCTCAGAATCAAGAGCTGAAAAGACTCTTCGCATAGTATCTATCGATGGAATACCAGCATCAAAGTTTCCATACTGCTTAAGCCAGTAATATTGACTTTTACCAAAAATGTGTATGGTCTCCCATTTATCACAGCCACACATTATCCCTGTTATAACCAATAGCAATATGTCGCTCAAAGAATGGTGGTAATTTCCCGCATCTATTCGCCTTGGGTCTTTTAGAGCAGAGAAAAAACAGGAAAGTGAATTTGTATTAGAAAACGTGGTTTTTCTATCCATCTTTTTCGAATGAAAAAAACGCTTTTCAAAAATACTACTGATTGAAAATTAAAAAATTAAGAACAAAATAAAGGTAATAGACATTATTATAACTGAATTACTATAGCTTTCTTTTCGTTGGACTCAAAAAGTCAAAGCATTGGTTTTAGACATATAAACTAACTTTTTGCATTGTCAAAAAAGAATAATTTGACCTATACTAAATGAGTCGTAATAATGTCTAATGGTTTAAATGCTTTTGCCCTGCCCTATGGTTCCTGAATATTCCCAAAAATTAGTTAGAAAGAAGTTATTCGTATCCAAGCTCTTGTTGAATTCAGATTCATTACCAAGTCCATAGAAGGAATTGGTAAGTCTGGGGTTTCCAATCACAGAGTTTGCTTTAATACTCCACTTTTTAAATACCTCATTCCACTCTCCTTTGTAAGAAAAACCGATGCTATTAAGTGAGGTGTAGATGCCACTAAGAGAGTGCTTGGAACTAAAGTTTCTCTTGTTCCATCTGTGATTTGTCCATGAGTTTCCAATTCCAATGGATACTCCTTGAAAAGAAGAGTAACCTAAAGAGAATGAAGGTATCCAAGTGTCAAATTTTAAACTGCCTCTCTCATAAATGTAGTTGGAGTGGTTCCAATCTCTTTTATAGTGTTTACTTAATTTGCTTGTATTCTGTAGTTGGTCAAGGTCGTAAATACTTAAATGTTTGATAGTGGGAGAGAAAGAGTAAGAATCATGGCCGTGTCCTCCGATTAGAATAATGTTGATTTTACAGTTTTCCAACCCAATGATCTCATATGAATCACTTTTATTTAGTCCATAAACCCTAATCTGTTTGGTTTCTGAACTATTGAAAGTTCTACTAAAAAAGGGTTTATTTAAGGCTTTGTCTTCTTTGGAATTGTAAATTTTCACCCTTAGTTGCTCTTTCCCTAAAATCTCAACGGTGAAGTGATCCTTTTCATTGGAACCGACTATTTCGACATCACTATTCAGCCAATCAAAATAAGTTTCGGCATATTTACCCAAATCATCCCTTCGCTGTTTCAAATGCGATACTATTTCATCACCAGATAAATCATAGATTTCTTTTGGAAGTTTCTGCACTGAGGCCAGTATGACTTCGTCCGAAAGTTCATTTTGAATGATTTTAGCCTGCGCTGTAAAATCTTCTTTATTCAACTCTGCGGTTATGAACCTGTCTAAAAATCGAGCTTGGAATACTTGACTTCTAAATCCTCTGATTTTATGATCAAACTCTTCTATGTTGGTAATCCCAAAGGGCAAATCTGCGAGGAAAGGAAGGACACCATTCCATTTCGATAGGACCATATCCCTATCTCTAGGGATTGGTCTATAGTTGGTAATTCCCTCTTGCTTGTACGCAGCCCATTTCCAATTATCTTCATGTTTACTCCAGTCACCTACTAAAATGTCAAATAATCTGGCTCTGATAAACTCATCAGCATCCACTTGATGATTATTGTTAGAATAGAGTTTAGAGAATAGATCGTTGCTCTTGACTATTTTATCTGCTCCTCCAAATAACTCTCCTTGATTATTCGGTTTACCAGGATGCTCTTCCAAGGTTCCCAGCATTCCACCGAAGGTAGACCTGTATTTACCTAAAGCATCTGAATCGGGCATCAGATACAGAATGGGACTGGCGTGAAGAATGTTCAGAGGCTCTAGTAAGGGAGCTATGATAAGAGAGCCATAAGGTTGCTGCGCACTAGTCTGATCTTTGAAAATACTTCCAACTAAAGTGTTTCTTACATCATAAGCAAGTGCTTTGGAAGGATCTTTGTTCACTGATCTAAACGCATATACATCTCCTTTTTCGGAAATTAGTTTGAGAGAAGTAGTTTGCCTACCACCACCTTTTTTTAAAGGTGTGAGTGTATTGTGTTCTGCCAGGGATAGAACAGGAACTTCTATTTCTTGTGCCCAATCTTTCCTATATCTTGTTCCAAAAAAGAATTTATGAAACCCTCCCTTTGTGTAATCATCGGAAGCTACAGTTCTTACAGTTTTAGAAATGGGTGCTAGGGCTGATGAATTACTTAAAGTGGGATTTTCACAGGGACTAAAGGCAAAATTTCTAACCGTACCTGGTGGCGTTTGTGCATCAGAACAGGTAGATCCAAATAGAAGGTGATGATAAGACTCTGATAGTTTGTTGGCTTCTGGATCAAACTCTAGAAATGTA
Organism: Flavobacteriales bacterium; assembly: GCA_965224545.1. Classification (GTDB taxonomy): domain Bacteria; phylum Bacteroidota; class Bacteroidia; order Flavobacteriales_D; family Sanyastnellaceae; genus ASP10-05a. Next base: position 69,891 of record CBDCZM010000004.1, read on the forward strand.
GAGGATACTTCTCCATTTGCAGAGTAGTTAATTCGAATGATTCCAAGTTCCTCAGAACTTAAAAGGGCATTTCTATCCTTGCTAGCGTGCGAAGATGAAAAAAGTGCCCCGCTATTGATTAAATAATTATCTCTGAGTTTGATTATTTGCTGGTTTTTCTCATGAGATGATGCATAAACTAGGTTCTGATGAGAAACTAGAATTTCTTGTATCATACTGCTGTAAATTCTTAATCTAGCGTTTGAGATATCCATGTTACTTCCAACATGAGCATGGAAGGCATTTATAAAACTTCCTATTAGTGGAAAAGGAGAGAGCTCATTTCCAAAGCTAAAGTGTCCTCCATAATTTCCAAGGGAGATAATAGGATGGTGTCCAAGTATAAGGACATTCTTATTCTTGTTTTTTTCTAATAAATCTTCGATTTCCTCTTTTATGTGGGAAGTTTCAGCAAACTCGCATTCACCAGTAGTAGGAGTGGGCTTGTCTTCTCTGTGATTCCACCATTGGGTGTTTAATGTGATTATTTTTAGGTGTTGACTTAATGAAATGTCATTTGGACCTGGACACCCCTTTTTAAGCACCCATTTAATATTTTTAATATTTTGATCTTTGACAAATTTCTTTACTCTCTTCTCGAGATTCACCACAGAAGAAAATCCAGTTTCTCTTCCGTAATCCCAATCAGCATCTCCAGGTATTATTACCATAAATCCATTTGGGAAACTGGCTATTTTTCGTACGACTTTTGTGATTAGATCGAATTGAAGCTCTTGGTCCAGGTTTTTAGATATTAAGTCTCCATTTATAATCAAAGTGAATGTGTGATCCGTTGGTAGATCTTCAGATAGCGCATGACTAATGTCTATACCACTTAAATTATCTGATAGATTTCCCAGTAGAAAAACCTGATGATCAATATATTCTTCGTGTATATCTGTTTGACTAGATAACGAATGGATACTTAAAATGAAGTTCAATACGACTAGAAGACATCTCATCTTAATTTTGTTATTAGGCTTGTTGTTGCTGACTCTACGTTTTTAGAAACAGATGGTATTATCGCGTATATCCAAAGTATGTCAGAGGGCGCGATTTAGGTGTGATTTACAATATTCCTAGCAGAGGTTCTATTCTGGAAATATTCTTCAAATACTTTTACATAAGTAATGATAAAATTTCGAATTCCAGATCTGAAATTAGGGTAAGTTACATATTTGGAGTGATTCTCGTTTTTTTATTCGTTGGTTATAGATATTGACCCTTAGTGTTTTATGATTCTTTTTGAGTTTCTTTTTTAAGAAAGATAGTTTTAATTAATTGTGAGATTTGTTTTATTCAGGATAACATAGATTTATAGCTTTTAAAATCAGATCCGCTAATTCCTATTTGAGCTCTGTTGAATTGGCATTTTATGCTGAAGTTACTAATGGCTACATTTGTTTGAAGCCACAGATCAATGAAAATGAAAAAAAGTCACTCTCTTTTTAATCTAAAAAATAAAGTTCCTGTGCATGCATTGGTAAATGAAATGAGAGCTTGTCATACAAATAATTCCCCAGTGGGTATTGCTACGCAGAAGGAAAACTTAAGACAATGGATAGAAATAAACTTAGCTGCGAAACGACACGAAAGATTTTTTAATGCATCTACTGATTTAATTAAGGTCGTAGCTAGAGCGTGCGATTATGACAATATCAATTCTTTTACAAAAGATGACTTGCCTACATTTAATAGAGACATGTACCATTTGACTGGAATCAATTATGCTGGGATGATTAAATAATTAAGTATGATCAAACAACTTCACATAATATCACAATATTTAGCTGCAGCTGGAATCAGTTTTTTGGAAAAAAAGCCTGATGACAGTCATTACAACTTAGGATGGGATTCAGCCTTGCAATGGTTAATTACCAATCCATTTGGAAAAAACAACATTCAAATAGCCATAGGCTATAAAAACTTCAGCTTAATAATTCTGGAAGATGGAAAGATTAGCGGGGAACGAACTTTAAATGGTAAAATTCATCAAGAAAATTTGGTTTGGATTGAAGCGGAGTTACGCCGTTTAGGTATGGAAGAGCAATACCATTATAACTTTCATTATGATATTGGTTATGGTAGTTTGTCTAATGAGTATATGTTTTCAATTAGTTCATTGGATGAGCTAGAAGGAATAGCCAATAGAATGAATGTTGCTCAAAAAACTTTTGAAACGTTTCTTAATGCCAATGAGTTGAAATCTCCAATAAGAGTATGGCCTCATCATTTTGACTTGGGTATATACGCTCAATTAGATGATAGTCTATATATGGGAGGAGGGCTGGCTATTCCAGACACGATTGAGAATGATCAATATTATTATGCGACAGGTTGGCTAAATGGAAGCGCTATGGACGTTAAAGAATTTTCAGAACTTCCTGTTGGAAGGTGGGGTACTAATGGATTTAAAGGTGCGTCTTATGCCAGTACCGGAGTTATTGAAGACAGAGCGTTGTTGTTTTTGAATTCAGCCGTGGATAGGTTTAAAAAATCGGCACACTAAACACATCTCCATTTAAAGGAAGTCTGAACAACATAAAGGGATGTTTTGACAACAGATATGCGCATAGAATCTTTTTACTTTGTTGGAGATAACAAAATAGCCACTATAAATAAAGCAAAATGAGCACAATTAAATCAGTTATAGATTACATTATTGGGAAGAGAAATGGTGCTAAAGAATTAGCACCAGTAGGGGTTTGCCCAAATTGCTGGGGAAAGCAAGAATATGACAATGAGATTAGGGATATGGTAGAGGATCCGCAAATAGAAGTAAATGCTGGAAGCAGGAAATACGCGTTTATTCAGGACTTTGTAGTGAATCATATCGATGGAATAAGATTACGGAGTGCCATTAGTGGATTGGAATGTCCTAGGTGTAAAAAAAAAATTGAAGGATAAATGAGTTCGAAGAAAGTAAAATTTAAAAATTCAGAAGGGCAGCTTTTAGCTGCTAAATTGGAACTTCCAGATAAACAAGAAGCGCACAATTACGCTCTTTTTGCCCATTGCTTTACCTGCAATAAAAATCTGACTGCAGTCCGAAATATTTCTCGAGCATTAAATAATTATGGAATAGCTGTCCTGCGCTTTGACTTTACTGGTCTTGGAGAAAGCGAAGGAGAGTTTGCAGATACAAATTTCACCTCGAATGTAAGTGATTTGGTATGTGCTGCTGACTTTTTAGCACAAGAATATCAGGCACCATCTATTCTCATAGGACATTCTTTGGGGGGAGCTGCTGTCATTTTTGCAGCTGAGAGAATTCCTTCGATTCGAGCATTGGCCACAGTAGGAGCTCCCGCTTCCCCTGCTCATGTCTCTCATTTATTTTCAGGTGGTCTTGATGAGATAGAAGCCAAAGGCGAAGCTGAGGTGAATATTGGAGGAAGACCGTTTAGATTGAAAAAAGACTTTATTGATGATATTCAGGCAGTGAATTTAGAAGAGGTTTTGCAACGTTTAAAGAAGCCTCTTTTGGTGGCACATTCTCCTCAAGATATGACGGTGGAGATTGAAAATGCCAAAAGAATTTATCATTATGCCAAGCACCCCAAAAGTTTTATCTCTATAGATGGTGCAGATCATTTGCTCACAGATGCTAAAGATTCTACTTATATTGGAAATGTGATAGCGGGTTGGGTAGAGAGGTATCTCGAGATACCTAAGGCTGATGTAACTAAAACAAAACATCAAGTAGCAGTAACCATTGGAAATGATAATTATACTTGTGAAGTAGTGGCAGGGAAGCATAGTCTAATAGCAGACGAACCTGAAAGTATTGGTGGACGAGATTTTGGCCCATCTCCATACGAATGGGTGTCTTCAGGACTGGGAGCATGTACAGTGATTACACTCAGGATGTATGCGGAAAGAAAACAGTGGTCGTTGGATAAAATCACTTGCCATGTGAATCATGAGAAGAGAGAAAAAGAAGATGGGTCTGGTTTGGTAGACGTCTTTACAAGAGAGTTGGAGTTCTTTGGAGATTTAGAACAGAAAAATATCGATCGCTTGCTTCAAATAGCTGATAAATGTCCTGTTCACAAAACATTGCATGCGAGTTCGGAGATTTATACGAGTTTAGCAAGTAGCGTGAAGTCTTTATAATCAAGAGTTAAAAGTTTTTAATTCTTACTAATCCGGTGACCGGAAATATAAAATAGTGTTAGATTTATTGGCAATGATTGTCTTTGACCTAAATATGTTTGGTTATTACACTTGAACTAATAATTGAGAAAAGTGACCTTTTTGAACAAATAAGTAAAAGGACGCATCCAGATATTTGGAAAATCAACTGAAGCAATAAAATTGAAAAATTTTGACTTCTGAAAATAAAAGAAAATGAAAGCAATTTGGAATGGCGAAGTAATCGCAGAAAGTGATGATACAGTGGTTGTGGAGGGGAATCATTATTTCCCAGTAGACTCTATTAAGAAAGAGTTTTATAAAGAAAGTGAGATGCATTCTGTATGTCCATGGAAAGGAACGGCCTCTTATTATACTCTAGAGGTAGACGGACAAGAAAATAAAGATGCGGCTTGGTATTATCCTGAAGTGTCAGAATTGGCCAAAGGAATTAAAGGCAAAGTTGCCTTTTGGAAAGGAGTGGAGGTCACTGAATAATAAAGAGTTTGCTAAATTGTCGTTCATCTATACGTAATTGTGTGGCCTAGGCTAAATAAAGAACTTTTGGAAACAATAGAAAGAACAAGAATAAAGGAATCGTTGAAGGAAAAGTTTATGTCTGTCAGACAAAGGACTGAGAGAATCTGTGCTCCTTTAAAAGTAGAAGATTATGTTCCTCAACCTGCTGAGTTTGCCAGTCCTCCTAAGTGGCATCTCGCACATACTACTTGGTTCTTTGAAGAAATGATACTCAAAGAAAATTTTGAGGATTATGAAGAGTTCAATCCCGAGTTTGGCTTCTTGTTTAATAGCTATTATCAGAGTATTGGTGATCGTACTGTACGAGCAAACAGAGGTTTGATTACTCGTCCTACAGTTCAAGACGTATATGGGTATAGAACTTACGTTGATAAGTATATGACTAAACTCTTAGAAAGTGGTTATTCAGAAAAAATCAGGGAGATAGTTGTGCTTGGCTTGAATCATGAACAACAACATCAAGAACTTTTATTGACCGATTTAAAATACCTCTTAGGTCAAAATCCAATTTTCCCAGTTTATGATCCTAATTCGAATCTTTTGTTGGATTTAAATGTAGATTTTGGATGGATGGAAGTGAAGGAAGGTATGCATGAAATTGGTCATAACGGGAATGGCTTTTCATTTGATAATGAGCATGGGAGACACACCGTTTTTCTTCATGATTTTAAGATCTCAAAAGTGCTTGTAACTAATAGAGAGTACATAGAATTTATTGAAAATGGAGGATATCGAAAATTTCATTTCTGGCTTGATGAAGGATGGAGTTGGGTGGAAAAGAATGAAATTACTAGTCCTGAATACTGGCGGAAAGTTAATGGTAAGTGGCACATGTACACACTGGCAGGATTGGTCGAAATAGACCATGAGGCCATTCTTAGTCATGTATCTTTTTATGAAGCCAATGCATATGCCACATGGAAGGGTATGCGACTTCCAACGGAGTTTGAATGGGAGGTGGCTGCTGATGGATTGAATTGGGGAAAGCGTTGGGAATGGACGGCTTCTGCATATTTACCATACCCTAAATTTAAAATAGCGGCCGGTGCTTTGGGAGAGTACAATGGAAAGTTCATGGTCAATCAAATGGTACTTAGAGGAGGATCGGTGGCTACAGCTAATGGTCATTCGAGAAAAACCTATAGAAATTTCTTCCATCCCCATTTTCAATGGCAATTTTCAGGAATTAGATTGGCTCAATAACAAGAAATAAACCCCTATAACTAACAAGAATCACCCTATAATGAGTTTTGAGCAGTTTAAAAAGGATGTGGACGCGGGACTAAATTCGAATCCCAAAACACTACCCTCTAAGTATTTCTATGATGCTAAAGGAGATGAACTTTTTCAACGAATTATGGCGATGCCAGAGTATTATCTTACTCGGGCAGAATTAGAAATTTTTAGCCAAAAAACAGAGGAGCTGATATCCGCATTTGAGCTTCAACAGGACGAATACTTTGAATTAATAGAACTCGGAGCAGGAGATGGCACTAAGACCTTTGAGCTCTTGTCAGTGCTGCAACGAGAGAATTACTCTTACGATTATTTTCCGATAGACATATCGCAAAATGCTTTAGATGGTTTAGAGCAGATGTTGTCAAAGAAACTCCCCTCTCTAAATGTAAAAAAGAAGCAAGGCGATTATTTTGGAGTACTGTCTTCTTTTAAGGAGAGTAAGAAAAAGAAAGTAGTACTGTTTATGGGATCAAACATTGGAAATATGAATGATGAACGTGCTTCTGATTTTATTTATCGATTAGGATCCAGTTTGAGTCCTGGAGATAAGCTGTTGATAGGGATAGATCAGATTAAAGCAGAAAGTATTGTTCTTCCTGCATATGACGATGCTCAGGGAATTACTAGAGAGTTCAATCTAAATTTACTGACTCGAATGAATAGAGAGTTAGGCGCTGATTTTAACAGAGAAAACTGGTCTCATGCGCCAGAGTATTGTGAGCAAACAGGATATGCAAAAAGTTTTATACAGAGTGATGCAGACCAGGTGGTTACCATCTCGTCTATGGCTAAAAGCTACACATTTAAGAAGGGAGAGAAAATTCACACTGAGATTTCTAGAAAATACAATGATAAAATATTGAAAGAGATCATCTCAGGAACAGATTTCGAGCTTCATAAAAAATTGACTGATTCAAAAGGATGGTTTGCGGACTATGTGCTTATCAGAAAGTAATATTTCGTTGAGACTGCAATTTTTCTATTCTTTTGACCAGCAGAAATAGGAGTGAAGGAATCACTCTCTAATGTATAAGCTTCAATTCTTGCTGAAGTATTTTCCGTGGGAGCGGTAAGTTTTTCCCATCCGCATCTAGTTGTCCCATTTACGTCATAACTCATTCCACAAAAGACATCTTAGACAAAAAACAATCTCCAACTTCAGCTCCAACAACCTGATTTGATTGTTGGAACAGTGTTGTTTAGCGACTAATATTCATATAGAATCATTTGACCGTCATTGTTTGTGATATTCAATAAAACAGGCCCATCATCTATTCTCAATTCACTAATATCAAATGTCGTTTCTTTTGTAATGAACGCCAGACAGGCTTCTTCGTTTCTTAGAGATAGTCTCAACCTTCTTTGAGGAGGAAGAGATTCTAGAACAACCCCTTGATCTATAAGCTTTACTTCCCAAGAGCTTCCGTCACAACCACTGGCACTATATGATATTCTTAAGCAATCCTCTTCAATTTCCAGACTGTTTATGCCTACAAAGTCATCATGACCTTCGTTGTATTCACTAGCACTAATAATCGTTTCTTGGTCGCAATTTCCACATTCTTGAATAGGATCTTCTTCTTTCTTGCAAGAGGAGATAGTTAGTAGTACAAGTAGCAGAAGCGAGGCTGTTTTTAAGTATTTCATATGATCTGTTTTTTATATTGATGCAAAAACAGATGAAATGGTTGAGTTGAAGATATAAGTTTCATCCAATTCCAATACTTGTTATAGTTCAAGTCCAGTTTTCGAAAAGGTTCATCGCCTCTAAAGGTACAGTAATCGCCACGACCAAAGAAAGTCTCAATTAATAGGTGTTGGACTTCTGAGAAAAGAGAATCCCACATAATCTATAGAATTAATCAATCTCTTAATCTTACCCGACGTAAATTTGGAAACTGGTTTAATCCAGAGAATACAAATGAAGTCGTTAGTGGGAAATATAGTTTACTGTGTTGTAGGTCTGATCATGATCTTGACTATACTTTCTACCACTGTTAATAGAGCTAATCTATTGTTAGTTAAAGGAGGAAAATCGGCTTTAGACCACCTAGTGATTGCGGAAACTGATCAAGAAAAGTATTCGAACTACAGATCTAAGGCGCAGTCATACTTGGACAGTAATAGAACCGAAATGGCTCTACTTTATGTGGATAGTGCCTTAGTATATGCAAAAAAGAATAATTCAGTAAATGATCAACTGGCAGTTTTAAATATGCAGCTCGATATTTTAATGCAGCTCAATGACACTTCGGCCATAGCTAAAGTCTTTGAAAATAGTGATCACTTCAGAGGAGAATATCAGAATTATTCTACAAATAGAGAATACATAAAGTTTAGAATTAACAGGCAAAAGTATTTATTGAGATATTCTAAAGTAGCTATAGACGAAATTCTAAACGAGTACAAGGAAATTTATGAGGTGTCTCATGGCAATGGATACCATGATATTTGTGCTGAGGTTTTGGGTAAAATATCCACGACTTATAGAAGCAAACGAAAACTTGGGAAGGCGTTTGAGTATAATCAGAAAGAGTTGATTGAAGCTAAGTTGAGTGATGATAGTTTCAGTATTGCTAAAGCACTGATTACAGAATTGGATCTGGCATATAATTCTCTTCCATGGCCCATTGAAACCAAAGATTTGGAGTCTTTGGTGGAAAAGGGACAGTTTGCTTCAAGGTATATGAAGGAGAAAGGGCTAAGGTCCATATTGCCATTTAGTCAATTATACCTGGCTAAATTTTACATCAAACAAGAAAACTATAAAGAAGCTGAATCTCTGCTTAAAGATATTTCTGAAACAGAATCTCTAAATGTCACCTTTTCTAAGTATGAACATCTCTGTGAAATAGCAAAATTGACCAATAATTTAGAGGACTATCGAACTTATGCATATGAGTTTAAACCATTGGCTTATAGTGCCAAAAGGCCCTTCGTTTCTTTAAATGTACATAACTACTTACTCGATTATTACTTGAAAGTTGAGAATCCTGATTCTACTTTCTATTATGCAAATAGACTTGAAGTAGACATTAGTCTTGTGGACACCACAAAGTATTTAGACTACCTAGATGTTTCGTACAAAGTGCTGGCTCGATATTTCGAAGGTGCGGATCCCGTTAAGGGATTATCTTATCTCGCTTCGTCAAATAAAATAGGTGATATTATCATTAAAAATCAGAGAGAGACGTTCACCGCTGTAATGAAGTACAAAAGTGAGCTAGATACACTTCAACAGGAGAATATCCTGTTGGTGAAATCAAACTCTGGGATTAGAAATAACCTCACATTATTTATTGGATTGTTCATTGTGTTAGCTATTTGTCTATTTGTTCTCTATAAAAAGTATAGTGTTTCTAAAACAACAGTGGAGGAAGTGATGCAAGAGAAGAATGAAATGGTGGAAAAAGTGGAACGAATTTATCTCGAGTTGAATAATAAGCAGCGAGTCTATTTGGATGAATTGAGATATTTAAAATCTGATAGAAATTATGTTGAATTCTATACCGCAGAAAAATCATTTTTGGACAGAAATAAATTATCAAGTGTATTAAAACAATTGCCTCCGAATTTTGTTCGGGTTCATCGCTCTTTTATCGTCAATAAGAACTTTATTAAGTCCTCTTCGAGCACTCAGCTCTTACTTTCCCCCAATCACGAAGTGCCTATTTCTAGAACCTTTAAAGAAAATCTCTCTTTCCTTAAGTAGTTCGTCAACAATTTCTTGTAGTTCGTCCCTTTCGTAGAAAGTAGTTCGTCCCTTTCGTAGAAATAATCAACGTTCCTGAAGGAATTAAAAATAATTTTGGTGAAAAATTATTTTAAAAACCTCTTTAGATAAGTGTGAAGAAGGACAATGAATGTGGTGAAAATGAATTTTGCGATGGAGATGCTTGTCAATGTAAGACTGGTTCTATTATTCATTCTTTCAAGACCCAACAGATAACTGTACAGCGCAGCTAACAAGGCAATAGAATCAAGCTGCATTTTAGCTTAGAATAAGTAATACCTAGATTAACTGAACATAATTCTTGTCGATTGCAACTGAGATTTCTCTCTCCCTGGTTGTTCTCGGCAAGTTTTTGTTTCTACTGGTTGGTAGAAGATCAGTTGATCCAAAAAGCGTTAATTTGGGTTTAAGGTTAGGTTTGTATTTATAATAGCATTAATATTGTACCTACAATTAAAGTTTGTACAATGAATAAAGAGAAGAATTTTATGCACGCTATTTATGAGCTGATAAAAATGGGGCATAGCATTACAGATCAACTTGGTGTGATTCTCAAAGAACATGGCGTTTCAGAGCCTCAGTATAACGTGCTGAGAATTTTGAAATCAAGAAATGGGGAGCCAGTTGCGGTGAAGGAGATCTCGGATAATATGATTCAACGTTCAAGCAATGTCACTAGAATTGTAGATAAATTATTAGAAAAAGCGCTAGTAAATCGGAAGGAATGTCCAACTAATAGAAGAAAAATGGATATAACTATTACCTCTAAAGGGGAGAAGTTACTTACCAATTTAGATAAGGTGGTAGAAGAGTTTCACCGACCACTGTCAGAAGAACTGACCAAGAACGAAGCCAGTCAGTTAAGAGAATTGGTTCTAAAATTAAAGACAAATAAGTAATGAAAAAAGTAATTGTATTTGGGGCAAGTAGCAGTAAACAGTCAATTAATCAGCAGTTTGCAGTATGGGCTGGTGACCAATTAGGTGGTATTGATATTCAGGAGCTTAAGATCAGCGAGTATGAAGCTCCATTATATAGCATTGATAGAGAGACCGAAGGTGGAATTCCCGAAATAATTATGAATTTTAAAAGTAAAATAGAGAAAACAGATGGAGTGATTATCTCTCTGGCTGAGCACAATGGCAATTTTACTGCGGCTTTTAAAAATTTATTCGATTGGTTATCAAGAGTTGGGAAATCAGTGTGGGAAGATAAACCAATGTTGCTTTTATCTACTTCTCCTGGAGGTAGAGGAGGTAAAGGAGTTATGGCCATTGCTATGGGAGGATTTCCCCATGCAGGAGGTAACATTGTAGGTAGTTATTCGCTTCCATCTTTCGCTCAAAACTTTGATAATGGTATTGTTAATTCAGGAGAATTGGCTGCATTTAATGGACAATTGGAATTGTTTAAGCAAAAATTCACATAATGGATAGAGACAGAAATCGAATGAATCAGGTAAGATCAGAAGTGGCTTAAAAAAAATTTGAATAAATTGTTGTATATACAATAAATGTATAGGAATGAAAAAACGAATAATTAATAAGATAGTCAAAGGTACCAACATTGGAGTGATCCCTGGAGTGAAAGGCTCTAGAGCTTTTCCCACACATGAGTTCAGAGATTCAGACCCATTTTTAATGTTAGACCATATAGGCCCAGATCCAGTTGGAAAACAATTTATAATGAATGGCGAGGGGCATGATCACCCTCATCGTGGTTTCGAAACGATCACCTTCCTTTTTGAAGGGGCAATGGATCATAGAGACTCTGCGGGAAACAGAGAACATCTTGATTCTGGATCAGTGCAAAGAATGAATGCGGGGAAAGGAATTATTCATGGAGGGAGTCTGTATTCAGACCAAAAAACAGGAAGGTTCCATGAAATGCAATTATGGATAAATAACCCGATGTCAGAGAAAATGTCAGAACCAGAAGTGCAAAATGTTTCTGTAAATGAAATGCCATTTTATATGGATGGGCAGAACAAAGTTCGTGTGATCGCTGGCGATTTCAATGGAATAACAGGGCCATTAAAAACAAAAGCTTTGGTGTCAATAGCTCATGTGATAGGAGTTCCTTCAGTTATTGCATTTGATTCTTTTTCAAGTGAAAATAAACTAATGATTTATGTTTTAGAGGGAGCACTCAAAGTCAACGGAGAGCTACTAAATCAGTTTGAGTTGATGGATTTCGTTAAGGAAGATGGTGGTATAGAAATAGTCATAAATGAAATGACAGAGTTTTTGATTCTATCGGGAACCCCGTTGAATGAGCCCGTAGAATTTGGAGGTCCGTTTGTGATGAATACTAGAGAGGAAATTGATCAGGCTTACAAGGATTATAAGGATGGAAAATTTGGTTCAATTAATTAGTCGGTCATGATGAAATATTTTATCTATATAGTAATATTCTTGAGTTGTTCATTATCTGTAAATGGGCAGTCTGATGATTTGTCATTAACAGATTCATTGTTGATTGATGGACGAGTTGGATTAATGGGTAGATGGCAGTCTGGAAACTTGAACCAGGTGAGTGTTTTACCTTCTATAAACATTTCGTTAGCAAAGAAAAGCTTTGATCTTTCAACGAATGTAGCATATCACTATCTCGAAGTGGAGGGGTTCAATGCGATTAATGACTTGTGGATAAATGTTCTTTACCAGCATAGACCTGCGAAGCGCATATTCCCAGCGATTCATTTCATAGGAGGTTTTGCTAAGTCTTATAGGATTGATAGATCTTATACCCTAGGCTTAGGAGCAGGAATGAACATTCGAAAAAAATCCTCTCTCGATTATTTTCAAGTATATGTCATTCCAGGCTATTTGGATTTTCAGTTTGAACAGGGGCAAAACAGTACTGCGCTTTCATTGAATGGCCTTATAAAAGCTCGTTTCCCGTTGGCTTCTAGTCTTCATTTTATTTGGGAACTATCAAGCTATCAATCCACCAAGGATGCAGAGTTTTGGGGAGGAGGAAATCTCTTCCAACTTGATTATGGAGTCACCAGTCATCTTTCAGTCAACATAAGACATCAGCTTTATCATAATAATGAAGAAGTACCAGGAACAGAAAAAACAAATGCGACAATGCTATTTGGCATTCAGTACAATTTAAAATAAACAGACAATTAAAAAATAGAAAAATGAAAAGAGTAAGTATAGTTCTAATAGTAACAGTAATAATTGGGATGGTGACAATGGCATTTTCACCTTCATCAGAAGAATCAAAACTTGGAGTAGCTCCAGGGGATAATTTTGTTCCCAAGAATCCAAAAACTGACAATTTGTTGACAGGGGAAAATAGTGTTTTACTAGTCATTGATTGGCAAAAAGACTTAATAGACGTTGTCCAAAATATTGACCAAGAGGTAATGATGAACAACATTGAGGGAATGGTTAGAACCGCTAATTTATTCGACGTTCCTGTTATAGAAACAACCATTGGGGTGGAAATTGCAGGAAGTACTCCTACGGTAGAGTCTGTAAAAAAGTACATACACGATGATGTGAAAAATATAGATCGAGTTTCGTTAAATGCATGGCAGAATAAGGCATTGGTAGAGGCAGTGAAAAAAACGGGAAGAAAGAAAATACTGATAACAGGACTTTGGACTTCAGGATGTCCGACCTACACCGCTTTGGATGCTCTTCAAGACGGGTATGAAGTTTACATTTTCACGGATTTAATGGGTGATGCCACGACTGTGGCTCATAACACAGCCATTGATAGAATGGTGCAGGCGGGGGCTATTCCATTTACATGGGAAGGTGCTGGTGCTGAAATGTTACGATCGTACACAAATGAAAAGGCGTTTACTGATGATGAAATCAAAGGAGGGTTTGTGGAGATAATGAAAACTCATTTTTATCCCTTTGCAGGAAAGTACTAATTCAAACCATAATTAGGCGACTTCAAATCAATTGAAGTCGCTTATTATTTTTATACCATGACAGATTTATTACACGAGAAAACGAATAAAATTCTCTTCTCAATGAGCGTTCCCATTAGCTTAGGAATGTTATCGACTTTTTTATTCCAATTGATTGATACTTATTTTGTTGGTCAGCTAGGAGCGGATGAATTGGCGGCCTTGAGTTTTTCTTCAACTGTCTATTTCTTAATGATAGGTATTTTCATGGGGTTGGCCGTAGGTGTGTCAATTTTGGTTGGAGGACATGCAGGCTCAAGAGATCATAAAAAGATGAGAGAAGTATTGATGGTTGGTATTATCATCTGCTTAGGATTGACCTCCATTTTATCTTCACTATTAATCCATTGGTTGCATCCCATATTTTTAGTTCTTGGAGCTTCAGAAGCACTTCTTCCTTTGATTAGTGAATATATGTATACATTACTTCTAGGAATGCCATTGTTGACTTTTGGAATGATGGCTGGAGCAAACCTGCGTGCAAATGGAAGCATTATAGCTCCTGATGTGGTAATGGGAGTTGCTGGAGGTATCAACTTAATTTTGGATTATGCCTTAATTTTCGGGAAAATGGGATTTCCTGAATACGGAATAAAGGGAGCTGCTATAGCTACCGTATCATCATGGGTGTTTGTGGCAGTAGCTATGCTTATCTATTTGATTAAGGATGGAATGCTGAAAATGTCTAGCTTTAAAGCAATCAGCACTTTTTTAACCAATTTCAAAAGGATATTTTATCTGGGAACTCCAGTTATTGCGACACAAATTATTTCACCAATCACGCTAATGTTTATCACTTATTTGTTGGCTAAAAACTCTGAAATGGCTGTTGCAGCCTTTGGTGTGGCTGGTCGTATAGAAATGGTGGTGATGATTGGTGTTATGGCTGTGAGCATGGCAATTACTCCATTTATAGCTCAAAATTTTGGCGCCAATAATAAGGTGCGAATAGATGAAGCCATTGCTTTTGGAGGAAGAGCTTCGATTTACATTGGAATATTTGTTAGTGCAGCATTATTAATCTTTGGAGGAAATCTCGGAGGAATATTCACTGAGGATAGCAATATACTTGATCATACTGTTACTTATTTCTATTGGGTAAGTCCTTCGTATATCCTTTATGGCTTATTTGTGATTACTTCCTCAATCTTTAATGGATTGCAGCAACCAATGAAGTCTTTAAAAATAATGATTGTAAAGACATTTGTTTTTACACTACCGATGACTTTACTAGGAAGCTTAGTGGGAGTAAAGGGAATTTTTATAGGACTATCTGTAAGTAATGTTTTTGGAGGAATATACGCAGCCATTATAATGAGAAAAGACCTTAGAAGTACAGGCTCTGTGCTCGCAAATGTGAATCTAGTTAAAGAATATAAAGAAGATTTTATACGCCTCATCCAAATGATAAGACGTAAGTAACCTACTGTTTTTTTGATGAAATTAAAGACCTTGAAATGTCGTTTATTCAACGATGATTTGTGTCAGCCGAGAACTACCATCAATAAATTTGATTTTAGCCAAATAGATACCTGAGTCGAGTGATTCTATTCTTGTGGTTTGTGTTTGGCTTGTAAGCACTTTTTGACCTGTAAATGAAAAAACGTCCATTTGTTCTAAAATACCTCCAGTCACTGTTATTTCATTTGAAGATGGGTTAGGATATACAGAAAAGTCATTTTTATTGAATCGGTTAATAGATAATACCTGATCACCAATTACGATGTCATCAACACTAAATGATTCATTAGGATCTGTTACAGCATGAAAGGCCAAATAATACATTCCTGATTCATCTGCAACAAAGTCAGTAATCAGTCCCGCAATGTTTGGAGCGTGAATGGCTTCGTCATCTAAAATGACAGTTCCATCTGTAGCTATGTCAGAACTTGCAACTCTTCCAATGTAAACCGTAATATCCGCTGTTTCTTTTGATGCATTGGAGTTCGTACGGTATTTGAAATTAATGTCTACCTGATTTCCTGCTTGTAGAGTGAACCCTGGTGAAATAAGCCAGTCATCACTGCTTTCGTAACAAATGGCACTTCTTGTTCCTGAGATCATGAAACTTTCAGCAGTATCGAAAAACCAACTAGAGCCTTGAGTCCATCCTAAATCAGGATCAATAACGGCAACGGCAGAATCGAAGTTTTCTGAAAAGGTCTGTGCTTGTATATTTATGCCAATAAAAAACAGTGAAATAAGTGTATAGAATCGCGTCATTGTCAATCTAGATATAGGGTTGGTTTTTTCGCGCAAAATTAACAATTATCAAAGGCACAGATGATAAATCTTAATTTAGATCTTGTTCTAACAGTTTGGAAGAGAATCGATTCCTGAATTTAGCCCATTCAGGTTAAGCTTTAGGCACTCTGCCGAAATAAGAGAGTAATTTTATAAAAGCATCAGGAATTTCTATTCTCACATACACGGAAACCATTATGGAAGGAGCCTCAGGGATGCTTTAATTGTATTAGACGGGTACAATCAAAACTGATTTTTTTCAATTAAGCCTACTGGCTAGATTTCATAAATTTTCATAATTCCTAATGAGTGAACTAAATGTACAAAAAGCTTGGTGTGTTATACCCGATCTTTAATCTAGAAATTGGAATGGCAGTTTTACATTTCAGTTTCATTACACAACAATTCAATGACGATTAAGATCAGTTCGTTGAATTCATGATGTTTTTGCAGAAATGAGAGTCTAGTTTTAAGGTGTTAAATAGTAATAGTTATTAAACTCAGTCTCTTCTCTTGATAAAAGTATTCATCTTTATAGTAGTTATCCTCAAGAGAGAGATTGAGTTTTTAAGCATAATTGGTTGAGTAATGACAATGGGAAAGTCCTGTTGGGGTTTGGCTCAATATATGATAGAAAAGATGCACGTGCGAAGAATGGCTTTTGAAGGTTGTTTTAAGACTATAGGCACATGTGAGTGGTTTGGAATTTTTCAAATATGAAAAGATTTTGGTTAGTAGGGTTTTTGGTGTTTTCTCTCCAGGCATTGACCCAAGAAGGATTGGTTAAAGGAGATTTATCTCTTTTTTTAGAGGGAGGTTATCTAATAGGAGGGCAAGTCACGTCAAACACATTTTTATACCAATCTGGAGTTACGTCTAGAGTAGGGATTTCCAAAGAAATCAATCAGCATTTTGATGTGGGAATAGGAATGGGAGTAGATACTTATGATTTTATAGAATTCTTCCCAGCTTTCCTACGACTTGAAGCGAAGTCTAACCTTGAGAAGAATGGGATGTTTGTGAGTCATGTAGGCTATAGTTTTGCCCATAGTAAGGATCATAGCAGTGTAATTGAGCAAGAATTTGGAGGAGGTTTCTTTTTGGAGTTGGGTAGAAATTGGAATTATAGGATAAGTGAGAATATATCATTGACTACTGGTCTTTCCTTAAAACATCAATTCGCAGTCTTAGAACTAGAGAATCAGATAGGAGAAGACTTGGAAGAAATTATAGATTTTGATAGTATTCACTTTAGAATAGGGATTAATATAAAATGATGAGGTTGTTGATTATGCTAATAGTGGTGTTCGTTTCTAATCTTACATATGGTCAAGTAAGAATAAATGAAGTGATGTCCAATAATTCGATTTTTTTGGAGGAAGAACTAAATACTTCGCCAGATTGGATAGAATTATATAACTTCTCTAAAGAAACAGTCAATTTGACCGGCTGGTATTTATCTGATGATACTGATTCACCAGATAAATGGAGTTTTCCTTCATTTGATCTGTTACCAAATGAATACATGATTGTGGTTGCGAATGGAAGCGACTATTTTGACGAACCTTTGCTGATACAGTCGAATTTTAAACTCAGTAATAAAGGAGAAACACTCGTTTTATCCACTCCAAACTTGGTCGTAATAGATGAATTTACATTTCCTTGTATTACTGAAAATAAAAGTTTTGGGGTTACGGAGACTGGTTTAGAAACCCATTATCATGTTCCTACACCGAGAATTTCAAATGCTGAGTCTACTAGTTTTATGCAAAATGCGAATAAATTGAACTTTTCTCATGAAGCAGGATTGTATTCAGAAACGTTTTCCCTTTCCGTTTTTGATGACTTCGGAGAAGATGTGCACTACACTTCTGACGGTTCTATTCCTAATGAAAGTAGTCCAATAGTAAATAGATCCTTTGATATTGATGAAAAATTTAAGAATGATGGACTTTCTTACATTCCATCTGCACTGGATTGGAATATGCCTAAAGAGCCAGTTTTGACTGGACACACCTATAAATTTGTAGCCTATAACAAAGGGTGCCCTTCTTCAAATGTCGAATCCAAAGATTATTATGTTCATCAAGCTATTGAAGAGCGATACCCTCTTCCTGTATATTCCATTACGTTCGAGAAAGATGATCTTTTTGGAGATTATGGAATTCTTGTTGGAGGGATCACCGGAGAGAATTATTTAAAAAAAGGAAAAGAGTGGGAGAGAAGAGGTCATTTACAGTTGTTTGATCCTGAATCTGGATTGGTATTAGATCAAGATATAGATATGAGGGTGAGAGGCAGAGGCTCAAGGAAGAATAGACAAAAGTCATTAAGACTATATGCAAGAGATGAATTTGGCCGAAGCAAATTTCAATATCCATTCTTCAAAGATAGACCTGCTGATAGTTATAAAAGATTGATTTTAAGAAGTGGTCATTCAGATTTTACTCAGACGATGATTAAGGATGTGTTATCCTCAGAATTGGTAGGTGATCTTGATTTTGAGTATATGGAGTCTGAAACCTCAGTTGTTTTTATGAATGGAGAATATTGGGGAATTGAGAATGCCAGAGAGAATATGGATGAACGTTATTTGGAGTCTCATTTTGGCGTCAACCCTGATAGTGTTACAATACTTAAATATCAGGCAGGAAAACTCATCGCTTCGGAAGGAAGCTTAGATGATTTTCAGAATGTAATTGCTCTTGCAGAAAGCAAAGATTTAAGCTTAGACAAGAACTATGATGAGCTAGCTGCACGAATTGACATTCATAATTTTATTGATTATCATATCACTGAATTATATTTTGCCAATTGGGATTGGCCTATAAATAACAATAAAGTTTGGAAATCAAATCAGGAAACGTCTAAATATCGTTGGATGTTTTTCGATTGTGATGGGTGTTTTTATCGGTATGCGTTAAACAAAATAACTGAATTGGATAATCCTAATTTGGAGGCTCATGAATCATTGAAGCTTCTAAAAAATCTATTGGCTAATCAGTCCTTTAGAAACACCTTTCAAGGAAGATATATCGAATTAATGTCTACCAATTTTAGACCAGAAAGAATTATAAGAAAAATAGACTCCCTAGAACGACTGTATGAACCACTAATTATTGAGCACATTAACCGATGGTCTATACCACAGAGTTATAGCCATTGGCAGGAAAATCTATCTGAAATGCGTGTTTTTGCGTTGCAACGCCCTATATACGCTGTTGAGCAACTCGAATATCTATTCGATGACCCAGTTACAGTGTATCCAAACCCTTCTTCTGATTATATCATGTTAGATACGGGAAGTGAGAGCGATTTTGGTGTTGAGGTTAGGAATCAGTTTGGAAACTTGATTTATAGCGGAGTAATGGGACATGAAGATAAGTTACGGATTGATACATTTCCTTCAGGTCTTTACATTATACAAGTAATTATGGGAGATTTTAGATTCACCGAAAAATTTATTAAGGAATAATAGTAGGTTTTCTTATGTCAATTTAACAGCCGCTTTTGGACGACGCTTGAATGTATGAACGATGAGTAAAATCACTATAATCATAAAGAGTCCACCTCCAATCAGAAATACAAGGGTGCTAATACTTTCAAATAGAATCCCTCCAATGATAAGTCCAAGCATGCTGGCTACACTTCCCATTGAACTTCCATATCCCTGAATAGCCCCTTGTTTAGATTGACTTCCAGTGGACGAAAGCAATGCCATAAAGCTAGCCCACATAATTCCATTTCCAAATGCCATTAGAGTAGCGGCACTATAAAGAATAATTACGTCTTCCTTATAAAGTAAAAGAAAGCCAAGGGATAGAAAAACAGATCCCAGTAATACTAGATTAATACTAGAGGTTTTGGAGGAAAGCCAATTGAGTACGGGTCTTTGAGCTATCACCATGATCAAACTAAAATAGGCCAGAAAAATTCCTAAGTCCCCTGAAGTCCAATTGAGATGTGTATTGGCATAAATGGGAAGACCAGCGTAGAATAAACTAAACGCTAGAAATGTGAGGAAATAGATCAGGTAGAGGAGCGGTATTCCTGAAATACTGAGTATTTCACGCCATCCTGATTTTGTTTCTTCCTGCTCATTTTCAGTTCCCTCTGTGTAACAATCTTTGTGCTCAACTTGAAAAAATCGTCGAAAGTTTTTAAAAGAAATACCTCCTGTATCGACCGTACGGGGATTGCTCTCTTTTAGTCTATAGTTAATGACAAAAATGGCTACAAGGGAAATAAACGTAGCGATAATGAGTGGCAATACTTCGCCCATAGCTGTAGAGGCTAACAAACCCGCGAAAGCAGGGCCTATGACAAAACCCAAACTTGTGGAAGCTCCCATTTTTCCAAAGTTTTTACTTCGGTTTTCATCGGTGGAAATGTCGGACATGTAAGCATTGGCCACAGAAATGTTCCCTCCAGTAAACCCATCAAACATTCGCGCGATAAAGATGCAGATAAGTGGAAGAGTCATCACGTAACTGCCGGTAAAATCAGAATCCTGAGACCATAACTCAGTTATAGGGAGGGTAAAAGCGATGAGAAATAAGACCCACGCTAGAAATGTACCAAGCTGGGAAATGATTAATACTTTTTTTCTTCCAATACGATCTGAAAGACGTCCAAGAATAGGGGCACCAATAAATTGAAAGAACGGATAAGTTGCTCCAAGTAATCCATAGATGAACCCGTTTCCTCCAAAGTCAGTAACGATAAAAATTAGAATAGGAATCACCACACTGTAACCAAGTATTCCGATAAAGTTGACCAGAAGTATGGGGAAGATGTTTGATTTTTCTTTAGAAGGAGTGGACATATATCTGTAGGTGTGCTATTTGCTTGGTGAATTTAATACAGATTATGTGCATTATGAAAACAATTGTTTCATTAACGTATGTCAAGCTTTATTTGCTTTCTCCCAAGTCTAGCTATCTATTCCCCTAAGAAGAAAGAATCAGCACCATTGAGGAACTTTTAAAAGCGCTTGAATGATAAATGAAAATGCCACTGTGTGACACTTTCGCTTATTTCGAGCTTTCAGAATCTTGCTACTCTATATGAGGAGTATCAGAAATAAGTTTCCATGCCCCATTCTCTGTTTTCACGAGATCTAAGAATGAAATGAACGTTGCTTTTTGTCCCTTCAGTGTCACTTTCGCTGTCGCAGTATTTCCATTTACAAGCACTTCATGGATTTTGACCTCTCGCTTGTCTCCACCAAATTCTTTTGATTTTATTTTGGATAGGTATGCTTGCTTCGGCATAACACTTACTTCCTTAGAGCCAAATAGGCGATTCATCACAATCCTGTAATTGTCATCCAAAAGAGCATCCAATGTTTGAAAATCTTGTTCGTCACCAGCATCAGAAAATTGCTGGATGATTTTCTTAATTTCTTGGATATCTTCTTTTTGCGCTTGAAGATTGAAAACTGTAAAAAGGCCTATGGCCATGGCTAAAATTGATTTTTTCATGATTATATATTTAAATTGATTGACTGAATTCTATAGTTTTATTTGGACTGAGGTTCTCATCATTGAATGGTGCTGAAAATCGTCTTCACGACTAAACGCCATGGTCATGGTATATGATTTCCCCTTTGTTAAATCTCGACTGTAGGAGTCCGATGAATGAATGGGAAGTGAAAACTCGAGAGTTGTGCTATTTACTGTTTCTGATCCCGATAGATCAACCACTCTTGACATCACACCATAGTTGGTGAGAGGAGAGTAGTTTCCAGGTGACTTGGTATAATGTTCTACCAAATGTGGCTGGTTGTTGATGACGTTGCCCATTAATAAGTATGCTCCCGTCATATTTTCGGAATCATTAAAGCCAATGGCTATCCAGCCATCTGTGGGAGCGTTCATTGTGAATGTAATTTTATCTTCTTTAATTGCCCAGGTGACTTCCATTCCATTTTTTTTAATGAGCGGCTCGTTAGGTGCCATTTTAGATTGGAGATGGGTGAGGAAGGGGGTGAGTATGATGATTAATTTGAGTGTATATTTCATTGGTTTATAATATGGATGAATCAAATGTTGACATATCAATTGTTGGGATAAAAAAATACTACTTCATGTTTTCTTGAATTCTCAGCAAGTAGGAAGACAGTTGGTCTAGTTCTTCTTTTGAAAACCCCTTGATACTTTGTTGTCGCTGCTTCTTAATCACTTTCATATTCTTAGAAATAAAATCTGTTCCAGTTTTGGTGAGCGTGATATGATAGCTTCTTCTGTTTTCTGGAATCTTTTCTCTTGAAATGAATCCCTTTTTTGATAATATGTCTAATGTCCTAGTGATAGAGGCGGGGTCTCTTCTTGATTTATTGGCGAGTTCCCGTTGGGTAAGATCAGTGTTCTCAGATACTATTTTTAGAAGAACCCATTGTTCCACGGTAATATCAATACCTAATGAATCCAGCTCTCGCTGTGAATAGGATTTGACGACTTTATTCGTCTGATCTATCTGAAATAATATGACATTTTCTATGCGTCCCAATGTTGATGTATCAATTATTGTTGTTGCGAATATAATCCTTTTTCTTATCTATGAGGTAGGATCGAGAAAACCCATGCTATTTTTTAAAAGAATCTTAAGCTTCAATCCAATCTTAGATCAGTAAAGGGTAGAGAGACTCTAAAGTTGATGGCTGTTTTCTCAGAAAAATTAAATGATGAACCTAACTGAATATTATTCTAAACTAGAGCTTCTTTAAAAAATGGAATCCTAGGATGTTATATCCATTCGCATGGTAGAACTTGTGAGATGGATGATTTTGAACATAGGTATTTAATTCAGAATTAAGGCATCCATTTTCCCTAGCCCAGTCTTCAATATATTCTAAAAATAACTTACCTAAACCCAGTGACCGCATGGATTCATGAATGATCACATTGTCGAGTTCTAATTGTTTTCCAGAATACAGTCTTACCGTAGTCCATCCGCTGGTTACACCAATTAACTCGTCTTTGTGATATAACCCAAAGCAAGTATAGTTTTCAAATTTGAACATCTCACGATGGCGAGAGGTTAGGACGTTGTCAGAAATATCAGGGTTTAGAAACGTTGTCAGAAGTATGATGTCCTCAATGTTAGATTCGGAGAGTAAACGAACAAAAATGTCTCTAGCTTCCATTTAACTGCAAATCTAATAAAACCATTGAAAGTAGGAGACCTGAATTTGTTGAGAGAGATAGGGGTCAATGTATTAATATTGAATCCTATAGGAACATTCCTACAATTTAAATGGCGAAATTCCTACATGATGATCAGAAGATTCTGTGGAGATTGAACAGAAATAGCCACTCAATATATTTACGTATGAATTATCACAGAGTTATACTGGCAGCACTTGGAGTGCTGCTTAGTATGGGTAGTTTTTTTTCACAAAATCTCTGTTCTGAAAATGAAATAGAAGAGACAATGCTCTTTTTTCTTCACCGAGAGGCTATTGCTGATAGATATGGCCCTGGAAGTAATGATTTCCTCCAATTAAAAGAAATACTTAAACCTTATCTGTCTCATTTAACTTCTGGAGACAAGTATGCCCCCTCCACCTGGAATTTTGAAGGAAATATGTTTAAGTCTTTCGTGTTATTTGATAATTTCTTGCATCGAAATAATAACGCAGGAAGTAACTTTAACCACTATGAACTACCATCTCAGAGAAAATACGAGGAGTATTTGGCTGATGTTTTTGGACTTCAACAAAGGGAAATTAACTACTACCACGAGTATATAGATTCTTCGACGAGTAATTATTTTTCCGATCGACTGCCCTATGCCCTCGAGAATAATAATTTGGCACAATCACAAACATGGGGTCCAAATTTTGGACAAGGAACTGGGACAGATAGTTTATCGTCATCTGCAATTATTGGAGAATATGCATTCAATGGAATTGTACAAAAACGAATTGCGATTCCTGTAAACGCTGCGGTTTATAAATTGAAATTTCATGCAAAAGGGTGGTGGAATAACTTTAATACACATTGTGATCAATGTGTAGTTTTTGCCATTCAAGCGTATGATGTTGATTATAACAAACTGTTCTTAGGTGATTCAGATGCAATGGTTCCTCCTGGGCAGACGAAGAATAATACGAATCCTACTTGGTCAGATTTAATAAACATGTACCAGAGGGCGAAAGGATTAAATGATGCTCATTATGAGACGGTTACTGATGATCCTGAAGATGTGGATAATAACCCTACGGTTATATGGAAGGATAAAAGTGTAAATGAGGTCTATTTATCGTCTGATGTGAAGTATGTCGATATTTATATATATACTCCGTATAACGGTGGCCAAATGGGCAATTGGCTTGTGGGGAATACACCCGTCGCAGCTATTGATGATATTTATTTTGGAATTGGAAATAACGGAACCAATTTAATAAAGGACAGTGGTTTTAAATTAAATGTGCAGGAGGGAGATGCAGAGTATGGAGCTTGGGAACAGTGTAAATTTGAACGTGATTTAGGAACCTATATTGATCGGACAGGTTTGCTAACGGCAATGGATTCTGCATATACTGAACTTGATACCATCGCGGGAAGTTCTTTAGGGAAAATTGATTTATTCTTTACGGTTCCAGATTTGAAATTGTCTGTTTCAAATTCTTACTTGTCAGATACAACTTCTACTTTTTTATCAGATTTGCAGGGATATGCTGTGGCCATCGATTCTTTATTTGAAGATTGGAGGTCAACTACAGGATACATTGATTTAGAGTCCTGTCCATTTAGAATAGGAGGATTTCACATCCCAAAAGAATCAAGTGAAGGTGACACCACAAGTATAGCTTCGCGCTATTTCTCTACGATTAAACAAGTCGCTGATGAATATTCTTGGAATGTTATGGGGATACCATATACCAGAACTTGTTCGGATGGAGAGTTGCTTAAATCCAGATATAGAGATACCGACGTGGAAGAAGGAGATATCTCCAGTTTGGTATCTATCATTAATCAGCAGCCCAATGCGTTTCCAGTGAAGAGAAGCAGTCATAATGATCAAATAATAGATCAAGAGAATCTGGCATATGCTGATCAGTTAATGCAGAATGAATCGTATGGTGCACATATAGAACACCACACGAAAGAAGTTCAAATAGGATCTCAACCCTATAGAAGGGTCATAGATTATTTGGATTACGGAAAGAGACTAGGGTATGTCAATTATCGAAAGAGCTATATAGATGATGAAGGAGATTTTTTCAATTTGGCATTCAGTGAAGATGAAGCGGAGCGATTCGCTTATGATGAGCTCTACCGTTGCATCATGCTGGCAGAAAAGGGACATGTTCTGAATTCTAGGTTTGAGCATGTTGAGGTTCAGGATAGCGTTCAGATATTGTCTGATTGGAAATATGCGAGTAGTGGTTTAGATATTCCAAGTTCAGATTGTCATGACCATAACATAAACTTGTCTTCTCCTACAGGAAATATGCATTTGGGGCATTTGGCCATTAAGCTAAACGATCAAGCAGATATTTCAAATAAAGAAAGAGTTCCGGTGGATTCAAGTTCCAATTATGAAATTGCTGCTGATGTGAACTCCGATTGTAATATAACCATCGAGATTCAACAGTTTTATCGGAATAATGATACGTTGGCTCTTTTACCTTCGGTGATTAGTGTGAGTTTAACCCCAACATTGTCAGGGTGGAATAATGTAGTATCGAGTCATGTTGTTCTAGATTCCTTGACAACCAGCATTGAATTGACACTGAAAAATAACTCCTGTGATTCTTTAGCGTTGCTCGATAATTTAACTCTTGAAAAAGTCTCATCTTCCCAGGTAACCTTGTTGAATGTGTGGAGTCAAGCTCCTCCAATGCGTGTAAATACTACTCATCCGGCTTATTTAGTAACTGAGAAAAACCTAATCGAGAACGAACCTTTAAGAATTCAGTATTCAGCTAGGTTTAGAAATGAAGAAACAGTATTGTCAAGTAGTCAGACGTATGAGTTGGGAGTTCAGTTTTACGATTCTTTAGGAGCGACGATAACAGGTTTGACAGGGGACTCCCTCAAGAATATATATTGCCTTGAGCAGCATTACAACTTATTGCCAGCAACAGGGGTGTCTAGAGATGTTAATTTCTTATTTGATAGTCTCACTAATTCGTATAATTATAATTTTGATCTGACTTGTTATGGAAAGAGATATACGTGTTTAGACGGAGGAACTCCCTGTGAATATTTGGGGTGTGGCACTGTTAATGAGGATTTAAACCCTTCCGACCCTATGGATACATGGTATACTAGTCAAACTGTTTTTACAAGTGTTGAAATACCAGAAGTAAGCTTCCCTTTAGGAGCAGAATCGTATCGAGTATTTTATATGAACACGAGTGGAGATAATTCTGAACTAATTGTTCATCGACCTTGGATGAATGAGCTAGCGTTATATGAAGTGGATACGACACAAATGAATAGTCCACTATTTAAGGATGATTTAGAAGATATTATCGAAGACATTCAGAACAGAGCGACAAATCAGCAAGATGATGAAGATTTATTTATAGAGCACAAGAATATCAAATTAAAAGTATATCCGAATCCTACTTCAGGTAAGATGTATATAGAACTGCTTGGCAGGTTTAAGCCAGATAGTCCCATCACGTTTATGATTGTAAACTCTATGGGAAAAACAGTTTGGACAGAGCAAATAGTTTATACTGAATCAGCAATCTCTTTAAATGTTGGGAGTTGGAAGTCGGGTATTTATACAGCGGTAGTCTTTGAAGCTGATCAGTTTATCTCTTCAGAGAAATTCGAAATTGTTCATTAAGGGAGAGGGGAATTATTTCTCAATAATCAGACTCATACCTGGACTATTTTCGGCTCTCTTTATAAACCCAAATTTTTCATAGAATCTAGAGGAATCCTTGGCTGCCATAAGACCAATAAAGGAAAAACCTTGTCCATTTTTTTGGATAAACTTCATTAATTCAGTCATTACTAGTGTTAAGTTAATTATTAATTGACGGATATAGTTTTCTTAATTTCACTCTTGATTCTTTTGTTGTGAATTGCCATTTTATAGTGCCTTCTTTATTATTTCTATGGTTCTGCCAAGGGGTGTACGACAAATTTCCTTCAAGCGGCTTTTCTTGTTAAATCCTTGATTTTGTGCCATGTATTGCTTTTGTAAGCAACTCGAAGGTTAGCGATTTGCTGGAAGCCAGGTGTAGTCCATCGTTGACCACTTAGTTTCATCCGTTTTTGCAGTACGTTTCTATGAGCAGATTCGATTGCTCCTGAACCAATCAACAAGCCTCTTTTTAGAAAGACATTGTAGCGCATTCTTTTACAATTTCGATTATAGTACTTAATGAGCTGTTGCCTTTTTTCTTCCGTTTTTTTAGCTCTGCTTGGAGACAGTTCTTTCAAATTTAGGATAACGATCTCTATATCATCCTCTAACATAATCTGGCTTTGTTCTTCTATCCATTGACTTCGCTTGTTCTTACTTCCAAAGTACTTTTTGGCAAATTCGCACAAATGCTCTTTTGCATGATAAAAGTCAAGTATTTGGGTGGCGTCTGGATAGATGGCATCAGCCCATTTCCAAATCCATTTTGCTCCATCCGCTACAATAACTAATGACTTAAGTTGGTCAAGGTAATATTCGAATTTTGGCAAAAACTCTTCATGAGTACCTAGATGGGCTACATATTGAGAGTCTGTAATCATGTTTCTTTTATTTGATATTTCAACCTGATCGTTGGCTTTGAAAATTCGCCCAACCTTGACTTCTTTCCATTTTTGCTCACGTGTCAGAAACATCGACCCATCTAACATAGCATAATGTAACTGTCCTCGTTCCTCTTGGGCATAATTCTGGATACCTCCTTCTTCTATCCTTTTAGCATCTTGCTCTTCTATAAGCTCTCCATAATAGTGACTAACACGCTCTATTTGTTTGGCATTTATACTGACTCCTTTCAATTTCAAGAACAGCTCTTCTGCTTCTGTAAAAACCATATGCTGACCAACATAACACATTAGCTCTTGGGCATAGCTACTAATGCTAAATGAGGAGGAACTCTGGCCTAGTAGATGGTCTTTTCTCATCTCTATTTTTCCAAAACTGGTCTGGACTTTTTTTTTAAGTTTTTGTTTTCTGAAAATTCCCCTACACTACTCTGTAAAACTTCTTGTCCAACCTTTTCCATCATTGCTGCATATGTTTGTTCATAATCATGTCCGTTATTGATTCGATTGGAATTGTTTTTCCATTCTTCGTAGAGTCTATTGAAAATTTGAACTGGAGTCTCTGTTGTCATAGTATAGATGTCTGTCGTTTATTAAAAAACATAATCTTAATCGTTATTTAAACAAACTCTTAAAACCAATAGTTTAATTACAAACTGGCAATTGTGAAATTTGTCGTACACCCCTGCCAAGCTTTGACCTCTTCCTTTACTTTTTCTATGGTATCTATATGCCTGTTTAAACATTGACCATTTAGTACATGTAACTCAATCTCTGCCATATTGAGCCAACTTCCATGTTTAGGTGTATAGATAAACTCAAACCTATCCCATAGCCTTTTAGCTTCTTTAGGCTCAAATGTTTCATAAAATGCAGAAGCGACATGGGTATTAAAATTATCCATTACCAAGGTTATCTTATTTGATTTTGGGTAGTACTCATCAGCTATTCTCTTTATAAACTTTGCCCAATCCTTTTTAGTCTTAAACTTTGTTATTTCAACGATCCGTTTTCCTTTTAAAGGTTCATTTGCCATGAATATATTAACCATTCCGTGTCTGAGATATTCGTAATCTACTCGAGCATCTTGACCTGGTTTAATTGGTGTTGAAGGTTGTGCTGATGAAATTAATTGTTTGGGGGATTCATCCATGCAAATTACTGGGTAATCAATATCATAAGGTCTTTTGTAAACATCTAAAACTCTTTCCATGTTAGCCACAAATTCGCTGTTTTTATTTGGAGGAATTACCCAGCCACGGACTTTCCAAGGTTTAAGTTCATTTTTTTTAAAACATTCCCTACCGAAACATGAGAAATACTTTCTACATAATTTAATTCTACCATCTTATCTGATAATAAGCGTAATGACCATTTAGAAAAACCCTTTGGGGGTTCACTGCAACATAATTGCACAATCTTAGCCTCTACATCTCCATCTATCTTTACATCATATATTCGCGAACTCTCACGTCTCTCAAGCACCGCTTCAAATCCTTCTTCAATAAATCTCTTTTTTACCCTATCTATTGTGCGCATCCCTACTTTTAATACTTTACTGATTTGCGCATTAGTTACCTTCTCTGAGTAATCTCCAACATCGCAATTTAATAGCGCAATTTAATAGTATGTAAGCCGTACGATACGTCTTTGTGCTATGAGATCCTTTATTAATTATTGCCCGAAGCCTAATAACCTCCTCTTGACTTAGTTTGATCCTGTATCTCATCATTTTTTTAATGAAAATACGAAAATATTACGTCATAGTAAACTTAACTTAACACTAGTTTGCCTATTCCTTGATTTTTAAATTCCGGATGAACAATTACATCTTGAATGTAAAAGTAAATGGCGCCATCACCTATGACTCTTCCCATTCCTACAATTTGCTTGTTAGAATAAACGGCAATCGAAAAAAGGTCTTTTTGTAATGCCTTTTTGACAGTGCTATCTGGGAGTGTAGCCCATTTTGTTGTTTTTCTTAGGTGTTGATAATCATGTGTTTTTAGGTGATTATGTTCAATGGTTAGTTTAATATTAATCATGCTATTTCTGTTGAATGACAAGAGAAAGATATATCATAGGAGAATGATGAGTGGGGATTAGTCAAGAAAATGCGAATGGATGCGTATTTAATTATTTCTTAAAACGACTCTTTTCTTTATTCTCAAGAATAATAGTGCCAATAGAATGATAAGCAGGGACACGAAATATACAGTAGTAGAAAGGCTTTTAATAATTGTGAAAACATTGGTTCCGCTTGTCTGAAATGAAGAAAGATCTGGATAGGAGGAGAGCATTGAGATAATACCAACGTTTTCTAGATAGTCTGATATGCCAGCGATTATAGGGATCCAGCTCAAATAAAAAATACTCTGATTAATAGAGGTGAATTTTCTAAGTAGATGGAGAATAATTAAACTATAGCTAATAGCAAATAAAAACGGATATACCATATCCAGTGGAATTTGGGTAGATAGGTAAATAGATCTTCCGCTTTCTCCCAAGGCACTAAATAGAGTATTTACATAATCAGAATTATAACCCATTGGCATCATATCTAGAAGTTTCATTCCTTCTGAATGAGTCATGACTGCAGGAATGGTTTTAAGTAACATGGTAGCGTAGACGAGGTTTGTTGCTAGAAAAAGGATTAGAAGAACCTTCCAATTCAATAATCGGTTAAGCAGCAATTTGTTAATTTTCATCGATGAAATTTTGTGCAAATTTCACTGTTGAAGCTGGCATTCTCGTTAACATTTGATAATACCTAAACAATTAATTCTCGACGTAATCTGCTTAAGGAAATATTAGTGATTCCCAGGTAAGTAGCGATGTCTTTATGCGAAATTTCATTTTCCAAATTTGGCGAGCTCAATCTAAATTCAATGAGACGTTCTCTAGCTGTTTTGGAGGCGAGACCAACTTCTTTTCTCACTTTTGATTCAAGCTCCCTGGCTAAGACGGAATATCCAAATTGCCCCACTTCATTATCATCAATCATCAAGTCTCTAAATGAAATAGCGTTCATGACTCCCAGTTTAATATTAGTGAGTGCTTGGAAATTTAAAAATGATGTATCACCTGCAGTTCTGGTTTTCCAGGGAGAGAGAACTGACTTTGAATTGAAAAATGAAATGGTGATTTCTTCTCCTTCAGGATTTAAAAGATAACTTTTACAGACCCCTTCAAGAAGAAAATACTCGGATCGATTTCTTTTGTCTTTTTCTATAAAGTTGATTCCTTTTTCAAATTCTTGTATTTGCACAAGTTCTTCAATCTTTTTAAGAGAAGTATTTGACACAGGATATTTAGAGGTGACGATTTCTTTGATCATAGAGATGATGGCTAAAACTTTAAAATTTGAGAGGCGTTGCAACACATAGCCAGCCTTAAATTAATCAATTTTAAAGAGAATGATATGAAATTTTATTCTTTAAATATCACTCGAAGAGT
This sequence comes from Flavobacteriales bacterium, assembly GCA_965224545.1. Lineage (GTDB taxonomy): Bacteria > Bacteroidota > Bacteroidia > Flavobacteriales_D > Sanyastnellaceae > ASP10-05a. The sequence continues at coordinate 100,945 of CBDCZM010000004.1, forward strand.
TTCAGATTGTTCTTTTAAATAGTTGAGTTGTAGAAGATAAATTCCACTGGAGAAAGTCCATCTCTAGAGACTTGAAAAGTAGAGTTGAGAGGAGTGAGAGTTTTGACCTGTTGTCCATATGAGTTGTACAGAGAGGCATTGAAAAGCTTCAATTTGGCAGGAGTGTTTATTTCAATGGTCCCACTTGAAGGATTTGGATAAACGATTGACTTCTGCTGTAGTGAAGTCATATCCTCAACGCCTGTCGCACTAGCACAATTATTTCCTTCAATGGGGTAAGAAGGGATGTCATTCTGACTATAGCAGAGAAGACGGTGATTAATTTCAAATCCGATACCCAATTCTTGGATAGGCCCATTTTTATTCCCGACTCCTTCGATGATTACATCAGAGAATATGCCCGTACCTTCCAGAGAAAACCTTCGGTGAGATTCTCCTTCAATGAACACTGTATCAATGGATGAAACGGTAGGGTAATGGCTATTATTATTGATAAATGATTGTGGAATGGTATCTCCAATAGTTAAGTCAAAATCATAAAGCAATTGTTCTCCTGCGCTTCCTAATTCCAAAAAGAAAACTTTGGAATCTTCAGACCGAAAAGCACCTCTCAATTGAGGTGCCCCAGTTAAGGGAAAATACGCAGTTGAGTCGATACTAGAAGAAGGTAATGATTCGAAAGTGCTTTCATAATCCTGCCAAAGCTCAGTGTATGTATATTCATCTATGGTTATTAAACCCCCAAGTTCATAGTAGATTTGGGTCGTAAGCATTCCATTAATTACATGAAGTATGTTAGGATCGTTTTCATCAGGGAGAAGCAGTCCATGAGGCATTGTTCTTTCTACGTGCCACGATGCATTTTCCGCAGGCCAGGTAGTATTTTGAGCAGAAGAAATTGTGAATATGTGAAGCAGCAGTAAGGATAGAATAATAGAATATCTCATTATTTATTATCTGTTTTTATTAAGGAATTAAATACAAATACTATTTAAGCAATTACAGATAGTAAGGGGTGTTACAAAATTATGAATGCCATTTAGTTTTAGCGTTAACAAATGATAATTGTGGGTTTGAACAGTGCTAAAGTAAAGTATGGATAGTTAATAGATTAAGAAGACTCTGGGTGTTTTTCTGATTTAATTTAGGAATTTTCCTACATAAGTTTCAATCATAGGTTGATTAGATTAATGCAAAAGTTTCATTAACGGCCATGGCTCATATCTCTTTTCTATCATTTGTTTTTGTCTTTCTCTTTCACCAGACTATATTTTCTCAAGTGGATGAGCGAGACTGGAGTGATATCAATACATCTTCAGTGGATAAATTAGGAAAGCTTATGAATCTTAATGATACAATTAGTCAGGAAGGAATAATATTAAACTCTCCAGATAAACCAGATTCATTAACAAACAGACAATACGCAAATACCATTCGAAAGAAAAAAACGAGTGCGATTCGTTACGCATTTATCAGCCAGGTGGGGCTAAATAATCCGTCTAGAAATCCTGATTCTCTATTAAAAGATCTAGAACATATAGAGAACTACAAAATATTGTTTAAATCTAGAAGAATGTTAGAGGATACCATAGTGATGACTCAAGCTCTAAAATGGAACTCCGACACAATATACGTAGGTGGACTCAAAAGAAATTTAAATGTTTTGAATGGTCATTTAAATGATGTGGTATCTAGAGCATTTAATCTCTATGCATACACTGACCATAAAGGCAAGTTTTTTAAGAGTTTTCATGCTTATCATGATAACGATGTCTTCATGATAAAAGGAAATAATGGGGATAGAGATTATACTGGCGGTTTTAGATTGGAAGTCACCACAGATCAACTCAAATTAAGGATGTTTAAAAGGTTAAATTCAGATAGGTTTTTGTCGCATCAAAGTTTGCTATTAGGAGGTGAAGGATATACGCCATATATACGATTCACAGAAGAGGAGCTTATTAATCAAGGAATTCAAATTGTGCATGGGACCAATGGATTTCCAACTGAAGAAAGTTTAGCAGAAATACAAGAACATTTAAGATCAAAGCAAGAGCTGGGAGATCGTCCTTTTGCCTCTTTTCAATATTTGGCGAGAGGTAAATATAGGCTTCACTATAGAGGGTTTATGAGATCGGCTAGTCATTTTAAAGTTGGTTTTGTAGGTAAAAATGTTGGGAAGAATATTCAGGCAATTATTCATCAAGATTTAAGTTTTGGAGCACAGAGGGTTTTAAATTGGGGAAGACAAATAGCTGAAGGGGGAAGATTTGCATTTAATATTGAGCATAAAGTTGATTTTTCTTTGATTTCTAGGAATAATATCTTTAACTGGAGAAGTACAAGTGACAGGATATCAAAGAGAATAAACGTATATACACCAGTGGAAGCTGCTATTGGCACTGTGCGGACGCACTTTGGAACTGGTCTGGGCTTTGGTACTGCTTCCTTTTTAGAAATAAGTACATTCAACGATCCAAAATACAATGCAATGATTGCAACCCGCAGTCTTAGTGGGGCAAAGAATAAATGGAATCATTTATGGCATAGCCTATGGAATCACGTTCATTTTAATTGCGAATATCGAGTAAGAAGAGTCATTCATAATTCAATGCTGAATGGAATCGGTTTCTTTGAGAAGGCAGAGGATGATCCGTTAGATGATGAAGCAGTTACTGTATATAGCTTAAAAGAGGAAGATATAGCTGACTTCCTTCACTCTCTTGAGATAGGAATCAATATAAGGTTGAGAAACATGAATGTATATTTCAAGCAAACAAGACTAATCAATGAAGAATTTAAAGTGACCTCTGCACCATTAGCCAAAAATGACAATTTTCAAACAAGAAGATGGTATGGATGGGGAACTGTGGGATTTAATATTTACTTCTAAATACTATTTATTTATGGAACAACTTACAAAAAATGAAAGTGCTGTTCACGGCTATACGTTATCCACCAGTCCAGAGGAAATAACCAGATTTAGATTGTCTAAGAATAGGTGATTATTCATAGAATTAGTTAAAAAGCTTCTATTGCAAACAACTTTTTATCTGTAAGTATCATCTACTAACTAATATAGTTAGTCGGCAAGGCAACTGCTTTATTATAGTATTTGTCGGTTTATTGCATTAAAGGGCAGGGGGGATCCTCTGCCTTTTTCTAGTTTTATTTCTAGAATAGGAAGATGCATTAACCTTTACTAATCTTTGAAATGTGATTAATTAGCTAAAAAAGAGTCGGTTACAAATTTTCGTGTTCGTGTTTGTGCTAGGTTTGTTTTAAAGAAGATAATCTAAACTAACATGAAGAAATTTCACCTCGTTATTATAGTTATATGTCTATTTCTAACAAGTAACGCCCAAAACTCTAATCTCCTTTGGGTAGAACAAGCTGGAGAAAGTTATTTTGATGCAGGAAATTCTATTGCATCAGATTCTGACGGCAATGTATACACAATAAGCCATTTGGGAGGATTGTTGGATTCAAGTATACCTGAAGCCATTGTTATCCAAAAACGTAATTCTAATGGAACCGCCCTTTGGGAAGGAAACCTTGAGGGGAATTATTATGGAGGAGGGTACTCCATTACTGTGGACACAGATGACAACGTATACACAGTAGGCAATTTTATAGGCACTATGGATTTCAATCCTGATATCGATGAGGAAAACCTGACATCCGCTGGTGGTACAGATATCTTTGTTCATAAACTGGACACTGATGGAAATTTTTTGTGGGTAAAACAATTAAGTGGAAATAACTCTTGTACTGGAGTATCCATCTCTACCGATGCTGAAGGAAATGTTTACACAACTGGCTTTTTTTCAGGGACAGTAGATTTCAATCCTGGTATCGATGAGGAAAACCTGACATCTATTGGTGGTACAGATATCTTTGTTCATAAATTGGACTCCAATGGAAACTTCGTTTGGGTAAATCAAACAGGGGGAAGTGGTTATAATATTGCAAATAGTCTTTCCAATGACGCTAGCGGAAATTTGTACGTAACTGGTGGTTTTTCAGGGACCGTAGATTTTAATGAATAGAATTCCTCGAGGCTCTGCCTCGGGGTTAAGAGGAAAGTTTGAAAACCTAAAGGTTTTCATCACACTTTGTAAAAGTGTATTTTCGGTTTATGAGCGATCATATCCATAAGCGTCATAACAAGACGTTGCTCCTATATCATTTTGTTTTTCCGTTAAAATATAGACGGAAGGGGATAAGTAACTCAGTAGGAGAGAGTTTGAAGATAGTCTGTGTTGAGATTTCCGAGCGTTATGAAGTTCAGTTCATTGAGATAGGTTATGAATCGGATCACGTTCATTTTTTAGTTCAGAGTGTTCCAAATTATTCGGTTTCGAAAATCGTGAGAATGCTAAAAAGTATAACAGCTAAAGAACTATTTAGTCGTCATCCAGAATTGAAAGCTATGCTCTGGGGAGGAAAATTTTGGACAAGTGGGTTCTATGTCAATACAGTTGGTCAATATTCAAATGAGGAGGTTATTCGAGCATACGTTAGAAACCAAGGTATGGAAAATGATTATCATCAATTGCATCAGGAACAACTTACTTTGTTTTGATACCTCGACGGCTCTGCCTCGGGGTTGTTCATTCCAGGAGTTGGTGAAGAGAACTTGACTTCTGAAGGTGATAGAGACATTTTTATCCAAAAACTGGATTCAGATGGAAATTTTCTTTGGGTGAATCAAATGGGCGAGGATAGTTTTGATGCTGTGTCATCTATTACTACTGATGTCAATGGGAATGTTTACACAACTGGTCATTTGAATGGAGAAATAAGCCTTTATTCAGAAGTAACGATTTTTATCAGAAAACTCGATTCTAGTGGTAACTTTCTTTGGGAAAAACATATGAAAGGAATTAACTCTGCCAATAAAGGCAACTCTATTGCCACAGATATTGGAGGCTGTGTCTACACAACAGGCACATTTTCAGGGATAGTAGACTTTAATCCAGGAGCTGGCGAAGAGGACTTAACTTCTGAGGGTGGTGCAGACATCTTTATTCAAAAATTAGATTCTGAGGGAAACTTCCTTTGGGTAAAGCGTATGGGAGGAAGTAGCTCAGACTCCGGAAATTCCATTTCTCTTGATATCAATGGAAATATCTATACAACTGGTCATTTTACGGGAACAGTAGATTTTGACCCTGGGACAAGTGAAGAAAACCTGACATCTGAAGGTGGTACAGACATTTTTATTCAGAAGTTGGAAGCGAGTACTCTTGGCTTACCGACTTACAATAAAAGCTCTTCATTTACTGTATACCCTAATCCAACCAATGGAAGTTTCACAATTGATTTAGCAGAAAGCTATGAAGCTCCAACAATTACCATGACAGATCTATTGGGAAGAGTGATTCAATCAAAAACATATAATGAAAATCACTTGCTGAGCTTAAAATTAGAAGAACCTGCAGGAATTTATCTATTAATTGTTAAATCAGAAGATAAAAAAACTATAATTCGACTTATTAAAGAGTAAAAGCTATTTATGAATGCTGAAGAAAATTGAGTTAAAGACATTGGTATTTCAAATTACGGCACTGTTTTTCCTAGTAAATGGACTTAAGAGACTCTACTTTGCTCAATACTCAGAGATTTATGAAGCGATAATTGAAGAAGATTTTGAATACTTAAGATCGGTTAACGATATTTCATATTCTGAAATACTATTAAATCAAGCTTTGTGGCCTTTCGCAGGATTTCTTGTTGGTGGTTTGATAATTGGATTCGTAAATTGGAGATATAAAATATCAATTCTTAATTCCATCATAATATTTGCTATTATCTTTTTTCTATTTCCTCTAGGACTTTTTAATGATGGGTTTATTCAACAAGCATTCAACTCGTTTTGCTATGTGTTCTCTGAAAAAATGGGGAAAGCATTCTTTGTTGGTGGTTTGAGTATGATTCTGATTTCATTCATGTTTTTTACCATGAGCATCTTACAAATTAAAAACCACCGCTCCTCTTCATCTGTTCTTGACGAAAACTTAACCTCATAGCAGTAGAGATAAGGTGATCAAAGGTTCAGATTTCAAGCTTATAGGTGGTCACAATTCCTAAATTATCTCCACAGGTATACTATTCCAGGTTGTAACTGATTAACTTTCTATACCAGACATTGCAATCTCCTGATTCTTCATCATAAACAACATATTCGGACCCATCGATTTCTTCTGTTCTTATTATTCCTATTGTATCAAATATGTTTAGACTATTAGCATCTGAAGACCAATCATCAAACCATTCGTAAATCCATTGCGAACCTATTCCTGATGGTAAAGATAAATCTGAACTTGCATTTGTAGAATCACAATCTTGTATTGAAGATTCTTTTTTACATCCAAAAATCACGGTTGCAATAAGAATTAAGAAGGATAGTTTTTTCATGTAGTAATATTTTGTTCGAACTTACGAAGTTAGTACGACCAGTGGTGTCATTCGTAGTTAAAGTCTAGATTAAAATAAAACGAATAATCACTAATTTAAAACTTAGAGTAAGTAGTGGGTACAGGGAGAATCTTGCTAAGACTGATCCATAATATTTATAAATCAATGGAGTTATTGATAGCAAGTTGCCATCATAGGAGAAATGTCAAAATAGGATGCTTATATGAATGAGTTAAGTATTTTTAAGCTGAGTAATCTCATTTAGTCACAGTAAATTCATGAGAAAAGGGAATTAGATGAGTTCCAATTTCATCATAGAGATCGGCATGACCATACACTGAGTATTTTCCTTTATCTGTAGAGTCGATAAATATATTAGCGCATACGGAAGGTACTATTTTAGAATTCACGTAATGACGGTGTCCATTGACAAAAACTGAATCAATCTGATAATTTTTGTGTTTAAACCGTTGAATATCGTCACTTAAGATGGAGAACGAATACTGAGAACCATTGTCACATGTCGTCAAGTCTGTAAACCCCCAAAATCTCAATCCAAACGATTCTATATCTGATGTATAAACAATACAATAGTATTGGAAGAGAGAGGCCAATTGTAACCTTAGAACACTTGTTTTAAGTTCATCTAACCGACCATCATCTATTTCTAAACAAGTTGAAAATCTTTCTAAATTTAAATAGTCAAAATCACTACTGAGATTTTTGAGCATTTTACTCATAAGAGAATCAGTATGTGAAAGACAATAGCTATCTTCATTGCAAATCTTTTCATACACTATAAACACCTCTTGCAACTTAGAGTTAATAGGAAGATACTTTTTACTCTCTTGAGACATGTTTACAGCATTATTTACGATAAAGTATATTTGATTTTCTAGCTGTTCTCGAGCATGATCATTCGTTCTAATAATTTCATTGAATATTACTGAATTATTAGAGCATGAGGATAAAAGAGCTAGTATTAACAGATAAATTATTGACTTCATTAATAAGGCTATTTGGTTTCAGAAGAAATAACGCTTGAGAAGATGTTTAATTTCAATGGTCTGGATTTAATGTCCTATTAATTAGTGTGCTGTACTTTTGGACTATGAAACTATCACAAAGCCGAAAGATTTTCTATGGTTTGCTATCTATTTATATCCTAAGTTTTTTATTGCATTCTGCTACCTTAGCCATGATAGAACATGCTATCAATGATAGGATACCAGTAAGCTATTCGATACGAGGATTTGAATGTGCCTTTGAGTTGGTGAGGCATTTCGTAGAAGTATTGATAGATGGTTCAACTTTTATATACGTACTGAAAGTCGCAATACTAAACTTAGCAAATCCAATTATGGTTTTCTCTGTATTCTTTCATCGAATGATTCCTGTCATTTTTAAGAGAATTCTATTCTCTCTTGTAGCTCTTTCAACGCTTTTATGGATCTTTCGACCGACCTTTCCAGAACGAACGATGGACTTAGAATACGGCTATTATATCTGGACCATCTCATCCATTCTCATAATGGCAGTTTTTGCATTCAGAAAAAACGATACAAATTCTTTTGATGAACCAATAGATAGTCATTTAAAATAGAGGTTGTATCAATGGTCTGTCATTTATTTTTCATAATATCGTTTCTCTCTTTCTTCATCCAGCTTTAAAAGTTGTCTTTGTAGTTTTACATTACCTCGGTCAGCATAATATTTCTTGTATAACTCTCTGCATATTCTGGATCACCTCTATGATAGAATATCTATAAGAGTATCTGAGGGTGTAAAGTAGATAGTAGCTCACTTAAGATTAATCTTAATAGGTCTTAGGTATGTCTCAGTTCCATCTGACAGTCGAATCTTGAGTCTATCAATGAAAACTAAATCTCCTTTTTCCGCCTTGTATAGGTATGATCGAGCTTTACAGTTGATCTGACCAATGCACTGTTCGGTTAAAAATCTATCCTTTACCCGCACAGAGAGTGTGAAGGAAACTATAGTTGTATCTTGTCCATAAGAGAGCATTAGACCGCCAATATGAGTGGACTCCAAAGTACTTTCATCATATTTAATTGATTGTGCAGAGAGGGAATTACAAAAAGACAAAATGAAAACGATCATGATATACTTCATGAAAGCATAATACACGAGAAATTAAAAAGTGACAGATTCATATCATATCAAATCTCCTTTAACGAGATAATGACTGTTGTTCCGTTCTCACTAATCAAAGACATTTCCGCTTTGAGTTTTTTGACGAAGGCGTTGATCAAGCTATATCCGAATGAATTTCCAGCCTTCACCTCCATTGGGTTAAGGCCAATACCAGTGTCTCTAACTTTAAGAATAAGCATACCACTGTCCTTTTTCAACGAGATAGAAATTTCTCCAGAATGTTCATCAGGAAAGGCATATTTCAGAGAGTTAGTGATGAGTTCATTGATAATAAGACCCAACGGAACCACTGTGTCAACATCCAAGTTCAAATCATCTATTTCGAGTATGAGCAGGATGCGATCAGAATTAATGTTGTAGGTGTCAAACAGATTCCTGCACAGACTTTTTAGATAGTCGTTCATCTCAATTCCAATCAAGTTGTCTTTTTTATACAGGTTTTGATGGATTAGTGACATGGAGTGGACTCTGGATTGTCCTTCTTTTAATGCACTTTTCGCAATTTCATCATCTGTAGATTTCGTTTGCAGATTGAGTAAAGAAGAAATGACTTGAAGGTTGTTCTTTACTCTATGATGGATTTCTTTCAGCAATGTGTCCTTTTCACTAAGAGATATAGAAATAGTTTCCTTCTGAGCTTTAATTATTTTATAGGATCGGAAAAGTATAAACGACAAGAAAATCATTGATAGAAGGCCTATTAACGTCCAGTTTGTCAATTTTTTTTGCTGCTGGTTTCTTGAATAAAGTAGACGTTTTTCAGAGGCAAACGAAAGGCTATCTGAGAATGCCTTTTTATCAAACTCATAAAGTACTTGTTTTTTGATGATGGCCTTTTTTTCGCGTTCATCGCGTATTCTGTCATCATTTTCATGGTACAATTCGTTCATTTCTAGTGCCTGCTCGATTTCCCCTTTTTCCTTATATATAAGATAAAGTATTTGCGAAGCATCTCGGAGTTCCCAAGGTTCTGTAGATCGCTTTGCATTATGTAGGGCCTGTAATCCAAACTTTTCAGCTTGGTCAATATGTTGAAGTTGAAAATGGGTTTTACTAAGGGTTAGATATGCACCGCTTGTATGAGCTGAATTTTCTTTGATTTCTATGATATTCAGACATTGTTCTCAGGGCAAAAGCATTTAAAAAACAGCTGTACTCATTAATAAATTTCTATAGTCTGTGTCAAAAGCCGCTTTCATTCTCTTGTTTTTCAAGCTAATTTTAGCTGAGCTTTCTTTTTTTAAAACTGTTAATACAATTTTTAATAGGATATTAAAGTTTTCCACTTGATACCCTATTCTTTTTTTAGAAAAGTCTTCTTGAAATGTCACATCGAGGCTCCAATGTAAATTATTTTCAACTGACCAATGTTTTCGAACCCCATTGTTAATTGCTCTTGCAGATGACAAATCACTAATGAAAAACCGTTCATCTGTTGTCATTATTCCGGTTGCTTTTTGAGTAACTTCTGATGTTATCTTCACTACCGAAATTAAATTTTCCCATTTATTAGGGTTTTCTATGTGTTTCAAGTTAGTAAAAACTTCACAAGTTCTTTTTTCTATTCTTCCGTGTCCGAAATCATCTTCAACATCAACACTATCAGGATTTGTCAATACAACTGTATCTTGAATATTACTAGCCAAAGCAGGTTGATTTCCTTTAACTGCAATAATATAATTGGCTTCACTTTTCACAATTTGACTTACAATCTTTGTTTGACACCCCATTGCATCAATGGTAATTGTATTACCCTTTATATCTAACAATTCTAATAATGCAGGTATTGCAGTAATTTCATTGCTTTTTTCATTCACTTTCAATTGACCCAGACACAGTTGATTCTCTGATGCAAAGGCAGAAACAATATGAGGGGTTGTTATTCCGTCAAACTTACCGCCCCTCACTGTTTTACCATCAAGAGCTATAACTTCTCCTTTTGTTTTCACACACAAATGATTAATCCAAGAGATAAAACAATCATTGAAATTCTCAGAATCAAGAGCTGAAAAGACTCTTCGCATAGTATCTATCGATGGAATACCAGCATCAAAGTTTCCATACTGCTTAAGCCAGTAATATTGACTTTTACCAAAAATGTGTATGGTCTCCCATTTATCACAGCCACACATTATCCCTGTTATAACCAATAGCAATATGTCGCTCAAAGAATGGTGGTAATTTCCCGCATCTATTCGCCTTGGGTCTTTTAGAGCAGAGAAAAAACAGGAAAGTGAATTTGTATTAGAAAACGTGGTTTTTCTATCCATCTTTTTCGAATGAAAAAAACGCTTTTCAAAAATACTACTGATTGAAAATTAAAAAATTAAGAACAAAATAAAGTTAATGGTTTAAATGCTTTTGCCCTGCATCGAGGCTCCAATGTAAATTATTTTCAACTGACCAATGTTTTCGAACCCCATTGTTAATTGCTCTTGCAGATGACAAATCACTAATGAAAAACCGTTCATCTGTTGTCATTATTCCGGTTGCTTTTTGAGTAACTTCTGATGTTATCTTCACTACCGAAATTAAATTTTCCCATTTATTAGGGTTTTCTATGTGTTTCAAGTTAGTAAAAACTTCACAAGTTCTTTTTTCTATTCTTCCGTGTCCGAAATCATCTTCAACATCAACACTATCAGGATTTGTCAATACAACTGTATCTTGAATATTACTAGCCAAAGCAGGTTGATTTCCTTTAACTGCAATAATATAATTGGCTTCACTTTTCACAATTTGACTTACAATCTTTGTTTGACACCCCATTGCATCAATGGTAATTGTATTACCCTTTATATCTAACAATTCTAACAATTCTAATAATGCAGGTATTGCAGTAATTTCATTGCTTTTTTCATTCACTTTCAATTGACCCAGACACAGTTGATTCTCTGATGCAAAGGCAGAAACAATATGAGGGGTTGTTATTCCGTCAAACTTACCGCCCCTCACTGTTTTACCATCAAGAGCTATAACTTCTCCTTTTGTTTTCACACACAAATGATTAATCCAAGAGATAAAACAATCATTGAAATTCTCAGAATCAAGAGCTGAAAAGACTCTTCGCATAGTATCTATCGATGGAATACCAGCATCAAAGTTTCCATACTGCTTAAGCCAGTAATATTGACTTTTACCAAAAATGTGTATGGTCTCCCATTTATCACAGCCACACATTATCCCTGTTATAACCAATAGCAATATGTCGCTCAAAGAATGGTGGTAATTTCCCGCATCTATTCGCCTTGGGTCTTTTAGAGCAGAGAAAAAACAGGAAAGTGAATTTGTATTAGAAAACGTGGTTTTTCTATCCATCTTTTTCGAATGAAAAAAACGCTTTTCAAAAATACTACTGATTGAAAATTAAAAAATTAAGAACAAAATAAAGGTAATAGACATTATTATAACTGAATTACTATAGCTTTCTTTTCGTTGGACTCAAAAAGTCAAAGCATTGGTTTTAGACATATAAACTAACTTTTTGCATTGTCAAAAAAGAATAATTTGACCTATACTAAATGAGTCGTAATAATGTCTAATGGTTTAAATGCTTTTGCCCTGACATTGTTCTGCGTAGTCAATAGCTTGAATGTAGTTTGCAGATTCATAATGACTTTTGGCTAAACTTATAAGCGCTTGTTGTTGTCCTCCATTGTGAGAAATAGATTCGTAAGTTTCAACGCCCTTTTCAGCATCGGATATGGATAGTTTTAAGCTATCGAGGCCTCTGTAAATAATTGATTTAGTAACGAGTACACCAGCAACACCATCTGAAGACTGAATTTCTTCATACAGTTTCAAAGCTTTATCAGCGTTTGATAGAGCGTCGTTAAAATTATCAATGACATTATTGAGGTTGGAAAGTGAGAGATAAAGTCGAGCTTGTTCTCTCTTTGCACCGAGTTCTTCCGCGATTTGAATTGCTTCAAAGTAGGTGTTGATCGCTTTGGTAAATTGGCCAGTTTCTCTATATGAATCTCCAGCTAAGGACAGTGAACCGCATAAGTGTTTCTTATCATCAATTTTTCGCTCAATAGAGATGCACTCATTGATTTTTTCTAATGCCTCTTCAGACTTACCCATAGACTGTAAAATGCCGGCTTCACTGTACAAAATTCTAGCGACACCTTTGACATTGCCGGTTTTTTTGTTAAGATCCCTACTAATGCCATAAAATTTTAGTGTATTTTCTTTGTCTCCTCTAATGTTGTGGACATTACCTATGGAAAAACTCGAAAGTTCCATTCCATCAATGAAGCTAATTTTTTCATGCAAATTATAAGCTTGGGTGAAGTAAATAAGGGCAGAATCTAGTTGACTTCGAACGGCATAAGGCAGTCCAATGTTTTGAAGTGCTTGTCCCTCTTCGATTGTATCTTTTTGAAAAATTGCTCTATTTAAATGAAGCTGACATAGGATATAAGCACTATCAGGTTTGACATAAAGATATCCTCCTTGGATGAGCCTTCTGATTGCTTTGTATTTAACAGAATCATGCACGGTTTGATCTTCCCAAATGGATATCAAAGAGTCTTTTTGAAACGAGGAATACTTTTGCCCAATGACTGTTTGGGTCAGTAAAAAAGAGAGAATCAGAAGTAGTGGTCTCATAAGTGTTAAACAAGTTTTGCGATTAATTCGGCTCGGCTTTTAACATCAATTTTAACATGTAAGTTTTTCACATGGTAACGCACGGTGTTAAGAGAGATAAATTCACATTCAGCGATTTCATTATAGGACTTTCCTGTGCATAGTTGCTTGCAGATATCTCGTTCGCGCTCGGTCAATTCAAATTTGTCCAATTTTAAGTTGATGTCCTTTTGAAGTTTTAAGTAATTACTCCAGGCTATTTTGAGTGTAGTAATTAGCGTGGCTTCCTGAAAAGGTTTGACCAAATATCCAAATGGACTAGACTCTTGAGCTGCAGAAAGTGTATCCTCATCTGAATAAGAAGTGAGAAAAATAAAGGGAATTTTATAAGAGCGTTGCAATACTTCAGCAATGTCTAACCCACTTTTCTCACTTTCCAGATTGATGTCAAGAATAGCTAAATGTGATTTTGTGTTTTCTAAAATTTCAATAGCATCATTATAGTCGTAGGCGATACCGCTAATGGAAAGTCCAGCTTCAATAAGTGTTGTGGAAATATCTTGAGCAATTATCACATCGTCTTCAACAATTAAAACTGATATATCTGAAGAGAAACTCAAGCCAAAGTAAAAATAAGGTAATTAAGAGCAAATTAAGTTCAATCAATACATTGGCTTCCCACATCAGTGTGTAGTTCTGTTATGATGGTGTTCCAACTACACATTCGTGTGGGAAATCTAAGAAAAACCCCAAGTAGGTTTGTGGTTCAAAACAAACCAAAATTTTACAAAATGAAATACCTAATGTTACTGTTACTTGGTGTGTCTTTTTTTCAGATTTCATCTGGAATTGCACAAGGAGAGGGCTGTTTGAATCCGAATGCATGTAATTATGATTCTGCTGTCACGATAGATGATGGTTCATGTACTTTTCCTCAATGGTATCTACCAGAGGGGTGGTTGGCAGCTCCAGCAGTTAGAACCTGTACGCCACCGTCAAACTATGTGTTAGCAGAGTATCAATGTTGCGTGTATCAAGTAACCCAGAATGATTCATATTGCAGTGAAACAAACTGGGATCAAGTTTGTTTGGACGCGTATATTGTCTGTGTAGGAAATGAGTTCTGTGATGATCCTGAGTCATGTAACTATAATCCATTAGTAAACTGCGGTTCAGACAATAATTGTATTTATCAATCATGGCACATTCCTATAATCCTCGGTTTAGGAGCCCCAGTTTTTACCTGTGAGTCACCAGTTGGCTATATAAGAGCATGTCAATCATGTTTTAATTCCATAGCACAAGATGATGAAGAATGCATCAATACTTGGAGTCAGTTGTGTCATGATCAATATGTAGATTGTCTTAGTCCATCACTTTTGGGATGTGCTACTCCTTCAGCATGTAACTATGACCCCTCAGCTTGTGGTGATGATGGGAGCTGCATAGAACGATTATGGTATTACCCAGAAAATGATTTGGCTGGATTGGCTGCGGTGTATTCTTGTAATCCTCCTGCCGGGCATGTATTAGCAGATCAATGCTGTATGGAAAGTATGGCTGAAGCATACCCTAATCTAGCGTCTACTTCATGGGAGGGTAACTTTGATGAATTGTATGAAAACTGTCTGAACGGTTGTGCGAGTGAAAATGCTTGTAATTATTACCCACATGAAAGTTGTCATGCAGGCTATTGCATATATCCTAGCTGGTACTTACCTGAGTTTGGAAATACGGGTCCCCCCGTTGTGAGCTGTGAGCGACCAGATGGTTATTATTCAGTATCACGTGGTTGTTGCATTCAAAATGTAATGGACGCGGGTCTTTGTAGTTCAGGAGACTGGGATGAACTATGCCATCTGGCATATTTGGACTGTAAGAAAGGGTGTACTGATCCCGAGGCGTGTAATTACAGCCCGTTTGCTTCAGGGGTGTATTGTTCTGCTCCATGTAAATATCCGAGGTTGTATGTGCCCATTTATGACGCTATAGGAAACCCTCAGTTGTCATGTGAAGACGTTGAAGGGTATGCATTAGCAGATACCAACTGCGTCAATTATACACTAGAATATGAAGACTATAATTGCGATTTGGAGGACTGGGACCCTTTTTGCAAGCAGATATATTACTCTTGCACAAATGCATATGGTTGTACTGATTACTATGCATGCAATTATAACTACCTATCTTACATCGATGATGGAAGTTGTGATGGTAGAATAGGTTGTACTGATAACACAGCCATCAACTATGACCCAATGGCGAATTGTAACAATGGTTCATGTGAATTCTCTCCCAATTGCCCAGGGGACTTTAATAACGATGGGGCAATTACTACTTTAGATTTGACAGGTTTCTTAGGCGTATTTGGCAGCACATGCGATTAGGAAACGGGGTTAGATTAGGTTCAAAAAAAAGGCTCGAAAGAGCCTTTTTCATTTGTCTCTTTTAGTTTTAATGATCTATCTAGAGAAATATGAAGTTCTCGATCAGAACAACCCCGATTATATAAGAAATGCTCTTTTCAAACGAAAGTCATAAAAAGCCTTAATGTCATCCTTACAATTTCAAAAGCTTTTTGGTAGCGACATATCCATCATCTGTAATAAGTTTGATTTGGTAGTTGCCGGTCGCTATATCCTGAGTATTTATGTTTAGGGACGTCTGACCAACAGAGATATGGAGCTTTTTTGTTTTGATCAGTTTTCCTTCGGAAGAGATTAATAAAATCTTAATATCTCTGTCATCTTTGGAGTTAACAATCAGGTTGACTTTGTCCTGAACTGGGTTAGGGAAAATTTTAGACAATTGAATTGATTCTGACAGTGGTTGGATTTCAGCAATGCTTGTTGCGGTATTAAAATCTATGGAAGTGTAATAAACTCGTGGTTCACCAGAAATATGAGCGTCACACCAAGCAATGTGAGCCACGGCTCCAGTTAGTTCCATGGAGTTGTAATCACCAAAAAATGCCTGTGCACCAAAATCTGAAAATTGCGTAAAATCATCTGAAATGTTATAGAAAGAGGAGGATAGAGTTAAACCAGCATCGCTTGAAAAAGCAGCTACATATTGACCTTCATTGGTGGTTTTATCTACAGAATACCAAGTAATTGCGAGATTACCATCATCGGCAGCTAAGCATGGCATAAGAGTGTGATGTGAATCACCAAAAAACAAATCTCCGATTTCAATTGGAGAACTAAATGTCACACCACCATCATGAGAATACGCGTAATAACCTAGGACGTCTCCACTTTGGAAATCTGACCAAGCAATGTAAACATTGTTATCATCAACGGCTAATGAGACAGCTGCATTCTCTCTGGAGTGAATTTCAGATTGACCTGGAAACGCGGTAGAAGAGGCTATTTCTGTGAAAGGCTCATAATTTTCCCCATTTGTATCTGACTTGGTGTATACAATGGTTTCTGAATCTGGTGTGATGAGAATTCCAGAAACATGCATTTGACCATCATTATCTGTCTCCACATTGGTGAACTGAGTTTGAGAGTTTAAAGAAGCACCGATAGCAGTTTGAGCTGGGGTGGCAAAGCTGAATTCTCCAGCTTCTTTTTTGAAAACAATGGTGCCTTGCCCTCCTATATCTTCAGAAGAACTAAAGTGTGTTCCTCCGCAGTAAGTGCTACCGTCGGGAGAAACGTCCATCCAAATTCGGTCTACAAACCCAAGATCATCTTCAGCCAACGTACCACTGACCAGACTTTCTCCAGCTGTCCAGGTGTTACCCATATCTTGTGAATAGGCATATAAGAGTTCAAAAATGTAAGTGCTTTGATCTAGAATACTTCCATCTGAAGGAAGAAATAAATAGATATATGTGAGATGAATTGTACCATTTTCATCAAAAGTAAATGTGGGATCACCACCACCAAGTATTTGAGCACCTGGGTTCACATCTTGTAGCAGATTTTGTGTGTCGAGAGGAGTATTGTTCCAGTTAACTCCACCATCTTCAGAAAAGGACAATTCCCAACTGGCTTGTTCTCCCATGTAAGCAATTCCTATTAATTCAGGATCATACCTACTCACATGGATAAAAGGTTCTGCACCCACTCCAGTGGCTATATTTTCTCTATTTCCTGCCTCTCCAATAGTAATGCCTTTTCGTTTTTCCTCTAGCACTTCTTCAAGTAGCTCTCGTTTTACTTGAGACATATTCTGTGAAACAGTTGTCAGTGAAGATACGGACAGTAAAAGGAGGGTTGAGAGTAAGAAACGAATATTCATTTAAGTTTTTTTTCTAATTTGTTTGACAAAGCTATTTGTCAAAGAGCTGGGGTGTGGTTAATTGAGGTTAATTCAAGTTAATTGAAGTTGTCTATAGGAAATAAATTTATTGAACTTTGGAAAACAGGATAGTTGCTGGATTCAATCAGCAGCCTGTCTTGGTCGTAAATCAGTACAGAATTAGCGTCAATAATAACAATTTGTCTCTCATTCGCGAAAGTGGTGTCTTGGTACATCATACCGTTTGTGTTGATGTTAGCATAGGCGGAGTTATGGCAAATGCCGCTATTCATGGGTAGATATTACATTTAATAATGATAAATTTGATGTATGAAAACTAAGCTAATAATTGCCCTATCTGTTATGATATCGACTATTTCCTATTGTCAAACACGAGTAGAACAGGTAATTGTAGAAGAAACAGTCCTTGATGGAGTTATTGGAACAACGGACTTTACTGGATTTACGAATTATAGAATATTCGCATATTTAAGTGGCCCTGAGGTATCTGTTTCAGCCATTGGAGGATGGGAGCCAGAATGTATAGGACATATTTCAACAAGCACAAGTTTTTATAGAAACTCCCTTGTGCCGGATATAACAGGAACCAGCTTAAATGAAACCTTTTTTGAGTTTGTACCTGAACTACAGTATCATTCCGTTGGAACGATTGGTTATGCATCAGGCTCAAGTTTAGGTATTCCCATTTCTGACGACACAGATGGAATACTGGATGGGAGGCAACTTCATAGCGAAGGTGGAAGTATTTCCGCAACTGAGATTCCAGGGGGTGAGTGGGTTGATGAATTTAGAGAGGGTGGAAATATTATTTGGGAAACAATTAATGGGGGTGCTTTTCGTAACGTTAATGCTAATGCTTTAAGCAATTTTGGCTTAGGTATCAATAATACGATTCTGCTAGGGTCTTACACAACAGACGGAGAATTCAGTTATAAAATTATGCTTGGAACACAAATTCAAATGAATACCACTTTTGTATCTGAGTGCAATACGCCAAATATAGGATTGCAGTATCCGACAAATTGTCTTGGAGGATGTACAGATCCTATAGCTTTGAACTTTAGTATCCATGCTGGTTGTAACGACGGTTCATGCGTATATGCTACTGGCTGTACAAATGAAGATGCTATCAACTATGATCCAGAAGCTCAAATTTCAGATGGAAGTTGTGTGGGCTGTCTTGGAGATTATGATGAAAATGGCGTTGTGACAGTTTCTGACCTTAGTACTTTCTTGGGTGAATTTGGATGCACATTACCAAGTGATTGCTTCTTAGATCTTGATAATGATGGCAACACCACAATCATTGACTTTAGCATTTTTCTAGCCTTATTTGGTACGAGCTGCAACTAGGCGGTATTATCAAAAATTAATCAGGGCCAGTTGGTGGTGAATATGAAAGGTTAGACATTAGTTTGGTCTGTAGAAGCGCAATCTTGCATTACTGTATTTGGAACTTTTATGAATGGAGGAAACTCCTGCTAGGTAAAACAGAGAATAAAAAGGCAACTATTTGACTTAACTCTGGTCGACTTTTCTTTCAATTCTCTAACTAAAAATTATCTTTTTTTAATCTTCACAATCAAGTCCGAAGTGCCCTATAAATAGGCCAAAGTCATCTCCTGTAACAAATCCATCAAGATCAAAATCTCCTTCACAACACCCGCATGCTGTTCCCAGGAACTGAGCCAGTTCTAACAAATCGTCAAAATTGACGAATGTATCTCCATTTATATCTTCTGGGCAACCTTCGCATGTAGTTCCAAAGGCTAAAAAAACCAATTCTAAATCAGTCTGACCTATATATCCATCTTTATCTAAATCCATTGGACAACACTCTATTCCAAAGTTGGCAAGAAAAATGCCAAAGTCCTCTCCGGTAATAATCTCGTCCCCATCTAAATCCCACGGACAATCTTCCAATGGCACATGAATTGAAAAGGGATAACCATTACACTGTTCCTCATGTACTGCAATAAATTGATAGTCTTCAGACGTTAAATCTTCTAATAAGAGGGTGTTGTATGGACCTTCAAGCCCATCTTCGACTTGATAAAAAAACTGATATCCATCTGTTATAGACAGATCAATTATGCCGTTATGAGAAGAACATGATGGCGCAGTAATATCAGCATTATGCTCTTCCTGTGCCGGTGCGCAATCATCAGATAAAATAATTGAAAATGTATAGGAATATTCACTACAAACATTTAGTCGTGCTTTAAAATCATACTGACCAGCTGGGAGATTTTCTAAGTGAAGAAAAGCAGAACCACTTTCAATTTCAATTCCATCTACGAGATGTGAAAAGACAAATCCAGATTCACTATCTAAGATTATTGATCCATCACTTTCTCCAATGGATGATGGAGAAATGACAAACTCTGTATGTTCGATTTCACCGTCCCAAAAATTGGTGCCAGGCTCACATCTAGTAGCAGCTAAACTCAGTTTGGTAATATTACTTGCCATTCTTAATGATTGCCCAGGGGTAAATTTGTTTTTACAATCTCTACTACCGCCACCCATGAAGTTATCGTGTTGACGAAACTGAAATGGCTTATTACTTTTACTAACACGTGCAAACGGGAATAGTTCATATTGATCAAGTTGATCCATGATTATGTCTTCATTCGGATTTTGCGGCATATACCTATGGTAGCCAAAATCTTCATAATCAACATACTCGCAGTTATCGTCTGAAGTATAAAGTACTTGAGGGTAGGTGTCACAAACATGATCGTCAAAACTTTCGCAATTTTCACCAAAAGGAAATTCTTCAGTGAGTTCATATATTGATCCTTGTATATAAGTACCATTTGAAGGAACAAAACGAGCTACATTGTTATTAGTATGTTCTAATCCGAAGGAATGGCCAACTTCGTGACACAATGTACTCGTTAACACAGCACCTCTTGTCATTCTTACCACTAAAATCGAAGAAAAACTTAAATCATTAACTGGATGAAGTGATGAGCTAGATCCACCTGCTACTCCCATATACATATTTATTTATTGCAGTGCATGAGTAATTCGAATTCTTTAGATATAAGTAACTTGGAGGGGATGGAGTATCAGTTATCACTCTATCGTCATCTATATAGTCCCATCCTTCGCTAACAAATTGGATATCTTGTGCATATGCATTTCCACTGTGTTCCTCTTGGGCATCTTTATCAAAATATTGAGAAAATCCAAAACCTGAGTTTAAAATCTCGAGGGCTTGAGTAACGTAGTCGTCTTCTGAAGTCACTAACAAACTATCAAGTAGTTCTTGGTAAATACCACCATTACCATCACCATCACGAAGAAGATAAAAATGCACACGATATACATTTCCATCACAATCAAATGATCTTGCATTACTAAGTTGATCTGCAACAAATTCTGTCTCGGTAAATTCGTGCGTATCACATTGATGATCTTGTGCTGAAATAGATAGAGTTAATAAAAAGAGAAGAAGACTTAGGTTAAGGTTTAACTTGTTCATTTTTATAGTAAGTTTTCCTAAAAATACAACTAATGACAATATTTTTAATGACATTGGTTGGTTAAAACCTCGGAAGAATAAAATGAGTTAGGATAAATCCTACTCTTCTTAATGTCAGATATTCCTGAATTGCCAAAAAGTTAAGTGATGTTTGAATTAGACTATTGAGAGAGGGTGCAGGGTCTTCCCTGCCAAGGTTGCGCTCAGGGAACCAACGAAGTGAAGTTTTCTGAGCGCAATCTTGCTTATACAATCCTTTAGATTGGATATTTCATTTATTTCTTCTGGTTTTAAGTTTTGGAATGAATCGCTCTGTGACAAAATCACCAAATCGAAAAGCTAAAGGACATGTCCTTTATGAAGAAATAAACTAAAGTGTTAATTGATTCTATATATTGATTAACCGCTCAATTTGGAAAAAACGGTCATGTTGGTTCTATCCACTCAGGTTACATTCATAGTGTGAAGCGAACTGAGAATGTTTATAATTTAGGCTGTTTATTTTTGAAATTCAAATGTAAGTCGTTAATTTTAAACAATCTAAATTATAAATAAATGAAAGTAATTGTATTACTTCTGAGTTTCTTATGTTTTACCATTTATTCCTTTTCCCAACTTGACAGCATTGGATTCGAGCTTGTTTACGAACACCCTAATGAAGTTCTTTTGGGTGGTCAATTAAACGGAGAATCTTTGGACACCAATTTATTCGGTTATAAAACGTGGAGGCTCTACGCTTACTGTCAAAATGAGGATGACTTTGTCAGTTCATACTTTGGAGATATTGAAAACCCTATGTTCATTTCTGTGAATGAAGGAGGGGAGCTTTATACCAGTCAACTAGAAGGTAATGAAATAAATTCGCCTTTAAATGCAGTTTTTGCTCAATTTTTCCCAGCCTATAACTATAGCTCTTTTGTTTCTTTAGGAGCTATATATTCCAACGAATTTGGTGATTTCACCAGTAATGCAATAGATACAGAACCCTCATGGATAGAAAAATTTACACAAGATGATCGCGTTTTTATAAATTCTGAAGTAGGTGGTGGTATGTACACTCTAATTTCTAGCGAGAATGGTCGTGCTGGTTCGGATCTTAAAGTACCCCTTGGACAATTCACAGCTAATTCAGACATCTCTGCGGAAATGTGTATTCAGGTATTTATCAATGGCATTCAACCGAACTCTGACAATGATTATGAACATGTTTCGTGTCAAATGACAGCTCATGCTAATAGTGATTGTGGCTGTACGGATTCCAACGCGTGTAATTATGACTCTAGTGCAACTATTGATACTGGGATATGTCTCTATGAAAATGATGGTTGTAACGATTATAATTCTGACACAGCTGTCGATCTTTATGATGCAGATTGTAACTGCATTGGATACATCACTGGTTGTGTTGATACAATAGCATGTAATTACGACTCAGAAGCTGACGTTGATGATGGATCATGCGATTATCCTTTTGATAATTGTGTTATTGATGAATTCGAAGGCACTTGGAATAATATGTGTCAATGTCAGTTCAGTTTATCGGGTGTCGTTTTCATTGATGATAATTTTAATGGTATTCTGGATGAAAATGAAACACCTCTTCCATACCAAACTGTTTCAATTCCCTCAGAAGGGATACAAATCATCACCGATGATTCTGGAAGCTTTCAGTTCATTGGACTTGAAAACGGAGAATATCAGATGGAAGTGAATTATGCTTCTGAGTGGACAAGCTATACCACTGATACGATACAAAATGTCAGTTTTCCACAGGAAATTGGTAATCTCATTTATTTTGGTGTTTCCAGTTCGGATCTCCCCCCACCTGTAGTCTGTGCAGGTTTTTATCAATTGGGAGCTGGAGTACCATGCAATGACATTTTGGATTACATCATTTGTTACCGTAATATGAGTCTATATCCCATTAGTGGAGTTGTAGAGGTTCGCCTTGATCCTTTACTTAGCTACAGTTCTTCAGCACTGCCAGATGTGACCACTGAAGAGCAAGTAGTTACTTGGGAGTTTGAAAACTTAAACGTAATGTCCAAGAACTTTGATAACATCATAGTCAACACACCAAATGAAACACATCTCGGTGAATGGATGATTAGTTCTGTTGTTATTTACGCTTGGTTTGAAGACGAGCTAATTCAAATAGCGGAAGAAACAATTCATCAAGAAGTTACTTGTTCGTATGATCCCAATGACATTACTGGAATCCCTTATGGTTATACAGATGAACACTGGTTACTTTCAGACACGCGTATGGAATACCTGATCCGTTTCCAGAACACTGGAAATGCTCCTGCCAGAACTGTAATGATCGTAGATACCCTAGACGTAAATATGGACCCTAGTTCATTCCAATTGATCGCCAACAGTCACAGTGTCATGACAACTCTAGAACCAAGCGGTCGGATAGAGTTCTTATTTAAAAACATCAACCTACCCGACAGTACAGCCAATGAGCCTGAGAGTCATGGTCTAGTCAGCTTTGAGATTGATTTCAAAGATGATATTTCTGTTGGTGAAGAAGTAAATCAGACCGCCTACATTTTCTTTGATAATAATCCGGCCGTGGTCACAAACACCACCTGGCATACTATCCATGAATGTGGAGGAGAATCTGAATTCTCATTGGAAGATACAGGTTGCTATAGTGAGTATCAAACAATAGAATTTCAAAGCAATTATGAGTTTCTGGAAGAGTATAATTGGTTCTTGGATGAAGAACTAGTTTCTCGGGAAGCCTTCACCGAATTGGAGTTGGATTATGATTCTGAATATGAAATGTCCCTACTCGTTTCAAACCCTATTTGCTCAGAAGAAAGGTCTGAAACTATTGCAGTATCTGAACGATGTATTGGGGACTTTGACTGCAACGGAGGAGTAACAATTACAGACCTTACATTTTTTTTGGGAGACTTTGGATGCTCCATGAATTGTAGAGCTGATATGAATGATGATAGCTTTACTACCATTGTTGACTTAACGATTCTTCTTAGTTTGTTTGGTGAAAATTGTGAATGAAGATGAAATTCAATTACTAATACTAGAAAAACTGTTTATTTCATTCCTAATTTAGAAAAATAAAATATAATGTTTACAAATATTACTACCAATTTTAGAATTACATTCATGAAACTCTATCTGATATTTTCATTTTTAGTGTTTTCATTTGTGACAATGGGTCAAGACGGATGTATGGATGATACTGCTTGCAATTTTGAGTTTACAGCTGTTACAGATGATGGGTCTTGTCTATATGTTGGGGATATCTGTGACTCAAGTAACCCATTAGGTCTTATTGGAATTTATGCAGATGAATGTGAATGCATATTACATGCTCAAGGAGATTACGATGCTAATAGAATCATTACATTCAGGGATCTTACAATCTTTTTGACGCATCTTGGAAATTGTTGTGATGACTACCCACTTAGTGATTTTAATGAAGATGGTTTCATTACAGTAGGTGACCTCACCGGATTCCTAAGCTTATTGGGCTATACTTACTAATGAAACTTATGGTAATGACCGAATAAGACTTGAGGTGAAAAGACTTTGTGACAAGGAGGAATCTGTAAGAGCATTCCTTGCGCAAATTATTGCCTCAAGTACATTTGAGAGGTATTCAAAAAAATGTACTAATGGGAAATAAAAAAAAGACTTCCACGTTTGAAAGCCTTCTTATCCTAACCAAATTACACGATGAAATGTAATTTCTCTATGCAAAATTTACCCCTCGGTAAAAGTTCTTAATCATCACGCCAAAAAAGGCATTGAACCTCAATACCCCTCTATATCATAAGTTATAGCTCATAATATAGTCACAGGTCTTCTGTGCTTGAGATGCAGCTCGTGCAAAGGCTCGTGAATCATCTTGTAATACCTGAAGCCAACTTTGGATATATTCAGCATTTGAGGTGATTGTGTTTTTGATACCAAGAGTTGCACAACAAAAGGCAGTAGTTAATTCAGCAATGGAGCTCCTCCTTTGCATACGCGATACTTCCAAAGGGATTTCCAACTTTTCGATTCAGTCGTTCAGGATGTCCTGTCCAGTGTCCTAATTCATGAAATACTGTCTTGTAGAACTCCGAAGTTGAAGAAAACTGTGTTCGTTCTGGTAGGACTATACTATCGGCAGCAGTATTGTAATATGCTTTATTACTCTTTTGGTATTCAATAACATTTTCAAAGCTTGTAAGTAATTGCTCTGCTTCTTCATGCAATTCAAATGAAGCAAGTGGCTCATACGTAGACACTTCATAACATTCTTGAGGGAGTCCTTCTATCTGAGCACAATTAAACACTGTAAAGCTCCGTGTAACTACAATAGTTTCAGATTCTTTTGTTTCCTTATTTGTAATTTCTTTTGAAGTATAGAAAAGTACAGAACAACCTTTTGATCCTTTGATGATTTTCCCACCAAGCCCTTGAGCTTGTTTGAAGGTGAGCCAATTGTTGGTAGGGAATTGCTGCTTTTCCTGCACAGTAGAGAGGATGAGTTGATTTATACCTGTATAGAATCTATTTGTCACGACATTTTTAGCCAGACCAGTTTCTGCATTAATCCATGGAATTGTCCAAGTCTTTAATTGTTGTTCTAATTGTTCAAGTATTTGATTTGTAATTGATTGATAGAGTTCTTTTGTTTTATTGGCCATACCATTATTTAAATTCAATGAATAATGACCGAATAAGACTTGAGGTGAAAAGACTTTGTGACAAGGAGGAATTCGCAGGAGCATTCCTTGCGCAAATTCTTGCCTCAAGTACATTTGGGAAGTATTCAGAAGTTTAATAATGGGAAATAAAAAAAGGCCTCCACGTTTGAAAGCCTTTCCATAAACAACTAAGTAAATCTTTACGATTTGAAGAAATAACAAGATGCCAAAGACAGCACCTCATAACCACACTCAGCATATACCAAGCTCCCTCTTTCGTCAATCCTTCAAATTAGGGAGCACTTAGAATTCGTGATATACTACACTCACGAAATTCTCGGAACTCCTAAAAACTAAATAATGGAAATAGACAATTCAATACCAACGATTACACTCTCTTACATCAACAAGGTCAAAAAAAGAAGAGTGATTAGTTCATCACATGAAGCCTATGAGGTTTTCAGGATCATTCAAAGCACCAATGAAAACATACTTGACTTACGTGAAGAATTTAAAATTATCTTTTTGGATAGAAGGAATACATTTTTAGCATTGTTGGAACATTCTATTGGCACTATTGCCGGAACAACAGTTGAAATCAAGCATATTTTAGCAAGTGCTATTCTTTTAAATTCCAGCTCTATCATACTTGGACATAACCATCCGGCGAAGAACACAAAGCCAAGTAGAAGTGATATTGCTCTGACGGAGAAGATATGTGCAGCTGCCAGCTATCATGATATCCAAGTACTCGACCATGTCATTTTCTCTCGTGAAGGCTTTTTCTCCTTTTCCGATGAAGGGATGTTGTACAAAGCAGATCCATTGTGATCTGCTTTTGTTATTTCTTATCGTGGTTTGATCTCGATGACCAAAAAGCAATAAGAGCTAAAAGAGCGACAGAAACGATAAGTCCAATGACAATATCCTGTCTCGTAAAATCGTAGCTGGGTTCGTCTACTAGGTCTTCAGCGAAAAGGAAAAAGAAACTCATTATCAGTCAAAATCAACTAAAACTCTTAACGGAATATCCATTGCCCTTGAGATCTCAACTAATGAATACAGTGTTGGAGTGACTCGTCCTTTTTCAAGACGTTCTATAGTCTGCCGATCTTTGTCACATGCTCGTGCTAAGTCAGACTGAGTCCAGCCTTTTTCCTTTCGAAGATCAACGATACGTTGACCCATTTTCAGATTCACTTCTTCTTTAGTCACTAAACAAACCTCAGAGTATTCACTGACTTTTTTGTCATCACGAGTGCTGACAGCGTAATTCTTTCATAGCTTTGTCATCATAAATGCTGACAGTCAGTGTTTCAATTACTAATAATGCTCTAAATGAAACAACTCCTTCTTTGTATAGGCCTATGTGGTCTAACCCATCTAACTACTTACTGCCAATGCGATACTTCCAAGAAATCCGAATTATCAGTCATTATCACTAATTCCATTCCTCAATATGGTGCAATGGATGTTGGTTTCTTTCAAGTTTCAAAGTTGTGCGACAAATCCACAGTCTCCCTAGTTGAGGCTTGTACTACCTCATTTGAAACTATTGAGAGCTTTGAGCATCTTGGACATGTCAATACAATCACCCTACAAACAAGCGATCTACAGCTCTACTTGGAAGTCTCAGGAGCAATGGACGACACCGACATTCAATCAAAGAACAAGACTTCCTTTGCTATTCGAAAATTCAAGCAGGTTATTGATATTAACCATTACTACAGAGGTGAACTGGTCTTTACTCCAAAGGCCTATCTCTACATTAAACTTCCCTCTTCACAGGCACTTGTAGATCGTATTGAAGTTCCATTGGATGAATACTCTGTTTCCATTGAGAACACAGAGGGTACTTGGATATCGGATATAGGTGGAGTTCTGACAATCGATGAAGAGGTGGTCGGCATAACTGATGTTATTGATGATATGCTCCAAGACTGCTCCAACGACATTCAAACAGAACTTGAAAGAATTCTCTCAGGTGAATCTTTAGAATCAATCGTTTTAAAATATACAACCCTTACAAATAAATAGAAATGAAATATTTAGTACTACTATCTCTAGCACTTGTATGTGCAAGCTCTGTATTCGGACAACAAGCAACTCAACAGTCCAAAAGCTTTATGTTCAAGCCAAAAATTGAAACCTATTCACTGTCATCACATGCGAATCTTTCATTGAACAGCTTTAACCAAGAAGAAGGTATTCCACCAGCACTCTTAATTATTGGAGGTGGAGCACTCTTCCTTGCAGGTGCTTTAACATCGCCTCAAGGAAGTGGAAGCCTTCAAGTTTTGATGATGGCAGGAGGATTAGGATTGGCAACAGCTGGTTTTGTTGTAGCCTTTGGTAATTCTCAAAATGATAACTGGGAATAATAAATCCACAAACAAACACCAAAAAAAGGGTATAAACACCCAGTAAATCTGGGTGTTTTTCTTTAACGGTATGATACTGATAAGCAGTATCTTCACGTCAGATGAATCGAAATATTTAATCGATGAATAGTGTTTTTTTATAGATAAACGGTGCAACCCTTTGTTTTGAGGACTGTATTTATAGGGAACACTAAGCATTACCAAAAATGAAGATCATCCCCTTATATCCCAATTCTCAAATTGAAGAAATAAGAGAATTCAAACGAACGAATAAAAATCAAAAAATCATAAACCACATACCTAACAAAATGAAAAATTTACTTATAACTCTCTTGGCAATTGCCATGTCTGCATCTCTCTATTCTCAAACAGTTTACACTTTAAATGGGAAATTAGGTATTGGTAAACTTCCTGAAAAAGAATTAGATGTAGATGGAAATGCGATTATTAGAGGCGATCTATTTGTTCTAGGAAATACTACTCTTCAATTGAGTACCGTAGTTGGTCAAAACCTCTATTTACCAAACTTATCTCCAATTACCAGTGGAGATATAATTGTAAGAGGTGGAGATGGCAAAATTAGAACTATGAATCCTAAATCATTCCATAGCCTTATTCAACCAACCCATACTGCTTGTAACTCAAGTCTAAACTCATATTGGAAGCAGCAACCAGGAATCTTATATACCGTATGTGATGAAACCAAGGTAGGTATTGGAACTTCAACCCCTCAACACAGATTAGATGTTGATGGAGATGGACACTTTACGAGTAATATTGTTGTTGGGAATTCTCCTGAGGATAATGGATATAAGCTTGCTATTAATACAAGCTCAAGTGGAATTTATGTAAATCAGAATACTACTGATGTGAAGAACTCTATCACAGTGAAAAATAATTCTGAAGATAGATTCAAGGTGTTTTCTAATGGAGTTGTTTCAACACAGCTTGGAAGTGACGCATGGAATGCTTTGGAAATAAAAGATGCACAAGGAGAGAATATATTCAGAGTTAATACAGAAGGAAATTTGGCGTGCACTCGAATAACCGTACTGACATCTAATTTCCCCGATTATGTTTTTGAAAAAGACTACAAGCTTATGACACTTATGGAGCTTGAAGACTATATCACAAGAAATAAGCATTTGCCGAATGTGCCATCATCATCAGAGGTTCAAAAGAATGGGGCTGATCTTGGAGAAATTAATCGTGTTTTGGTAGAAAAAGTGGAAGAGCAAACGCTGTATTTGATTCAGCATGAAAAAACGATTTCATCACAAGAACAAAGAATTATAGCACTTGAAAAAGCATTGGAAATGCTTATGAACAAGGAGCGTGCAGCGAAATCACCTTCTAAATTGCAGAAGTGATTTTTCATTTTCAAAAACAATTTAAGATGAAAAATTTAAAATTAATTATGTGCCTACTCATCAGTTTTCTTTTGGCAGGCGAAACAATTGGACAGCAATTTCAAGTGTCGCAAGGTACTTCCGCTACGGAAATGGCAAATGCTCTTGCTGGAGACGGGGTGGTGATTTCGAATGCAGAAACAAGCGGAAACGTGATGCAGAAAGGATTATTTTTTAATGGAGGGAGCCTTTTAGGTATTGAAAACGGAGTTATTCTCACAACAGGTCAAGCGTCTTACGCGACAAATACGAATAATATTGCTTCTGGGCTTTCCAGACCTATACCTAATGATCTTGAACATACACTAATCACTGAGGATCCAGATTTAGAACAATTACAAGATGCACTGGATGGTGTGTCAATCTTTGAATTCGATGTGGTGATTAGTAAGTCATTGCTTGAATTCGAATTTGTTTTTGCTTCAGAGGAGTATCCTAATTGGGTAGGAAGTCAGTTTAATGATGTATTCGGTTTCTTTATTTCTGGGCCAGGCATTGAAGGTGAATTTTCCAATGAAGCAAAGAATATTGCAATAGTTCCAGGGACAGATGAGTTCATTTCTGTGAATACAATTAATCACCTTGATAATTCACAGTTTTTTAATTGGGGTGGTGGGCAAAATGGAGGAACTAATTTGACTTACGGAGGATATACCGATGTACTCAAAGTATCTTGTCCAGTTATCTGTGGGGAAACTTATCACATAAAGATAGCTATTTCTAATGTAAATGATGATAATCTAGATTCTGCAATATTCTTGAAGGAAGGGAGTCTTTTTTCTGAATTTACAATCGACTACTTATTTACTGATGCCCAGCCTATTTGTGAAGGTCAGTTATTTAACATGACAGTAGAAGGAGGAGAAAATGGCTGGACATATGAATGGAGTGATGGACAGGTAACAAGCGTTCCTTCAATTAGTACAATCGCATCACTTGATGTCAATGCTTACAACGTAACTGTGACGGACGAGAATGGCTGTATGCTTTCTGGTCAAGTCACTGTTTCGGTTCATGCAAGTGATAATGAACCACCATTTACTTCAGGTATTGATGGTATACCATATGTCCCTAGCTCCGGAGAATTTACAGCTTCTGTGCATGCTGGAGAAACTTTGTGCTTTCAGATTCCGACCTACGATGATTCAGGTGAACGTGTAACAATTTTTGCAGACCCATCAAGTTTGCCTCAAGGGGCAAGTTTTATAGGGGATGATGCTTTTCAAGAGATAGGGACTTTTTGTTGGACACCAACAGCAGATGATTTTGGTATCTATTACTTCGATGTACTATTGGAAGATGAAAATGTATGTGGTGCTGAACAATCGATCTATACCTTTGAAGTAAAAGTGCTCTGTCCATACTGTCCAAAAGAAATATTCTATGAAAACAGGCAGCCTCTTCCCAACGGTGTGCCATTACCTCCACATACCATTGCAGGAGATAGAATCACTGCAGGTGAAAGTGTTGATCCCGATCAAGTAGACGGGATTGTAGACACAGGAGAAGACCAAGTCATTTTTCAAGCACCTGAGATTATCACTATTGAGCCAGGTTTTATTGCAGGCCCAGGTTTTCAGGCTATTATTGATCCAGCTGCTTGTACATATGACTGTGCAGCATGTTGTGATGATTTTGAAGGCTTCACCTATGATCAAATTCCTAATATTTTTTCTCCAGATGAAGGAGCTCTTGATTGGTCTATAACTGATGTTGGGCATCCCAACTGCGCTTTTGGAGCGCAAGGGTTTCGATTGACCATTTTCAATCGTTGGGGAACACCAGTTTATACTTTTAATGAAGAATATAGTACAAGCACTTGTTGTCCATTTCAATCACCAGCACCAGAGAATAATCTAGAACGTTCTAGTATATATTGGGACGGTCACAACATAAATGGAACTCCTTCAAACGACGGAGAGTATTTTTATGTTGTTACCTTTTTCTCATGCGGTCATAATGAATCTATTGCTGGAAGCGTATTATTAATTAGTGATGTTGTTCCTCAAATGACTAGCAATGATGATGCAATAGGTATACACGAAGAGAATAACTTTCTTGAGATTGAATCAATTGATAGCGAGACTATAGAACTTGCTCAAAAAGAAATAGAAAAATTCAAAGAACCAATCGTATATCCTAATCCTTTTACTGATGTTATCTTTGTGAGTTTGGTCTCTGAAAAATCAGTGATTGAAATTTATTCTTTAGAAGGCAAACTTGTGACTTCTCTGCAGTCTAATAGTTATACTGAGAGTATTGATGTAAGCAACCTTGCATCAGGAACATACGTCTTAAAAATAGTAAGCGAGGGTAATAGCCATGAACAATTAATAATCAAAGAATAGTGAATAGATTTTTAATATCAATAATGTGTCTTCTTGTTGTTTGTGTTTTTAGCTGCAAGAAAGACGACCCAGTTGAAGAATGCCAACAAAGAATTGTTGAAGATTGGGAAAGGTTTGTAGGAGAGTATATGGTTTACGATACGCTGGATAATTATCTCTACGACATGAGGATAAGTCATTTTTACTCAGATGCAGAAGGAAACGGTGTCGGTACAGATAGTATTTTCATTGAAAACTTTGCTGGTAAATTTGATATTAGATATGCTTTTAGATATAAGACTGATCCTGATTTATTTAGTATTGGAATTATAAACCCATTAAAAGATCAAGAAGATAATAGCTGGTTCTTGTCTAGCTTGTCTGATGATCCTGAAACCGATATCAGAGAAAATAAACTGATAAATGATACAATTATTTTATCTTTTCTCATGGACAATACAGCATACTACATCAATGAAGGGCGGTTGTATTTTAGCTGTGAGTGTAAGCATGTGGCAGTAAAACAGGATTAAGACATTAATCATAATGATATAACAAAAAGAGGTCGGTATAGTGCTGGCCTCTTTTTTAAATATGTACTATATGACAAAAAAGATTTCTGTATTTATAGCGATGTTTACCCTATGGTATTCTGGGTATTGTCAAAACACAACATGGGAATTCGGTCTTGGTGGAGCACCTATCATTTTTAGTGCCGATGAGTTAAATGGGCTTTTCTATTTCACATTAAAACCAGACATAGGTGCGGGCTACGGAGTCGAAGCCAAACGTTCTGTTGGTGAAAGATCTAAAGTCGGGATAGGAGTAAACCTATCTTCATTGAGATATGGTGTAGATTATGATTTCATTGTTCCAGATCCTGATGATTCATTCTTTCCTGAAAAAAGCATTGTAATTTCCAAATTCATAGAAATTCCTCTTTCTTATAATTACAAACTGTTGGAGAAGGGTAAATACAGCCTCTATGGGTCAGCAGGAATTACTCCATCTTTTTTTCTTTCGTCTCAAGAAAATACTATCTATGGAGATAAAACCAAAAGACCATCAAGCTACTCTTCATCAAATACTTTTACAAAAACCAATGTAAGTGGTGATATAGGTGTTGGTCTTTCTGCAGATATGGGTCAAAGAATAAGCGTGAGTTTTGAACCTACCATAAATTATTTCTTCAAAGGTTTCATTGAGGGAATAAATGATAATCCGATATTATTGAGAAGTGCCTTGGGAGTTACTTACAAGATTTCCAAAAATGATAATAAAATTGAGGTTGAGTAATGAGCTTCCTCACTCTGATAATTATTCTCTAAGACTTTCTCCTTTCCTTGTCGTATATGAAGAATTGAACATAATACTAGACGCATAACTTCCATTTACTCTCTCTTCATTCAGACTCAGCCAGCACCCATAATTTGGAGTGTCTTTTTGGAGTGTCTTTTTTGGATATAACCCCTTCTTGTATGAGGTCATGTAATCCACCCTTAAGCTGATCGGGAGTACACTCTCGTGACTTTGGGATATTCATACTAAACTCAATCATTGTCATAGAGCCTTTCTCCTTGAAAAACTTAATGATTCTATCCTTACTGATACCAGTTACCAGATATTCAGTTTTCATTTTCTGTCTCATTATTAGCAATAGTATAGGTGTAGACCGTAACTAATGTACGTACCTCTTTTTGCTTCAACAAATCATTCTTTCACCAACATTTCCTTGATCTTAGAACTACCCTCACAATGAAGGAGTCAGTACGAAATGATGTTGAAAAGTCCTCTTTTGTTTTAGTGAGTGGGAATGAGGAAAGTATGCTATCATGTCTACTAATGAATATATCAAACATCAAAAAGACACTGAATATGGTCAAGGGTAAATGGAAGGTTGATGTAATCTACCTGCTCTTAACAAATGAGAAATTACGGTACAAAGAGATTCATAGAGGGTTTAATGGAGTCAGTCATAAGGTGCTCACTGAAAAGCTTCTAGAACTCAAAAATGACAAGCTCGTTGCAAAAAAGATCTACCCAACGGCTCCACTCAAGGTAGAGTATTCAATAACTGCAAAAGGACGACAACTCACAAAGCTTTTGAAGGTTCTTGAGGATATGGGGGAGGGGTTTATTATAAAATGATAGGGGGTCCGTATTTTTTATTTTCTATCATCTAAAGCCATACTAACGTTCGAGTACAATTGAGTTAAGAAGCTATTTTTTTTTCCACTACTATGTTTTTGTCGTTCAAACCAAGCAACAAATGCGTTTATATCATCCATTGAAACTGTGGCTAAATAGATCTGTCGTTTTGTTGCTTTGTAGTAATCTTCAATTTTGTTTCTGACCTTTCGGTATTGACGAATCGTTCCCTCTGCCTTTCTTTTATCATAGGGAATATCATTTTGTTTATCTATATACCATTGAATAAAGGAATGAAGAGTCTTAATATTCGCCTTAGTTTGTTGAGACACTTGACCTTTTTGGCCTTCTAAAAGATCAGTCACGGTCTGTGCTGTTATTTTATCTCCAAGCGATTTATATGCCTCATGGAAGGCTGTTCTAATCTCTGCTAATTTCTTCTGCAATGTCGCAAACCACTCTCGATTCAGAAGTGCAAACTCAACTGTAGGACTTTTTGATGATTCTGTCCATTCTTCAGAATTAATTTTTAACCCAGTAGAAAAACGAGCGAAATGTTTCTTATCACTTTTGAAGTAGCAAAGAATATATAGTGTCTGGTCGGAAATCAGCTCTTTTGAAAGATTACACACCCTAAATTCAACTAAAAAAGCATCGGTTTTCAAATTTTAGAGCTCAATATTTTTCGGGCAGGCATGTATTCCGTTTTTGGGCTTTAAAAATGAGTTTTGCGGTCAATTTCTTCCCGACAAGACGCACGTTCCCTATGTCAATTGTATCTGCACTCAAATTTAGGCTGCCTTTTTATGAACCTGTTCTCTGCTTATATATTCACCTATCTTGTGCAGATTATAGGCCAAAACGCTTAGGGAAACGTAGCGTTTGAAGTTTTTAATCCCCCTGTCTGGACAACGACCCAAGCCATTGTGCCTTAACTGGTTGATGTTTGATTCTACTGCGCTGTGAGCATTGCGGAGTTTTATGAACTGGTCCTGATGTTCCTGCTGGGTTTCCTCTTTATTGCGCTTGCCTTTTTTGGGCATAATCGTATTGGGTATTCGCTTTTCCACAAAAGCCTTGTTCTGTCCGCTATAGAACCCTTTGTCAAAACTTAAGGAATCGATCAGGTCTGGAAATCTTTCCACCAGCTTTGTTGCAATACCCTGGGTTATCTGAGCATCAACTTGATTTTCAAGTATTTGATGATGAATGATGAAGTTAAATTGATCGGTGGCGATTAATACATTGTGACCTATTTCGATCGGGTTGAACTTTTTCCCTTTAGAAAGCCACTCTGAATGCGTTTCAAATATGGAGTATAGCTTTTCACTTGAAGTAATAACTTCTCCATCTATTATTCTTCTACTGACTAGGTCGATGTGCTTGGTCAGCATTGCATGAAAATAAACCAATTGGAGATGCTTGGATATTGACAGAACACTCGTGTGACAGGCTGTTAGACTTAGCAGGTCATTGATTTTCAATTCAAGTTTCTTGCCTAATTCCAGGTACTGGCTAACAACATCCTCAAGCCTCGATTCTTTGTTTTTCCCGCCTGAACTGCTGACCTTGGAACTAGCCCTGAAAATGCTTTTGATCTCCCGTTTCCATGATCTGGATTTTCTCCAACCTGTGATGTTTTCATTGTCCCTGAACCATTCAGAGAGGTCAATGCACTTACGTGCTGAATCCCAAAGTAGATTCATATCTGTGGGGAAATGTACATTAGCACCAACGGGAAACGAATCGGCTTTTACCTGAAGTAGCTCTTCCTCTTTTTTTTTAATAACCTATGACCGTAGTTAATCACCAAATCATTGACCTCTTGGATTGTTTGCTCATCCAACAATGCTAGATTATCCTTGATCGTAGTAAGCCCGTACTTCTTCTTGTCTAATCGTGATTCTGTTTCAATACCCATTACCGTTCGCATTGAGGTATCAACATTGGCCAGATAATGGATACGATCATAATTTGCATTTAATCCTTGACGCATTACTCCAAGTACTAGTATCTCCCACAGTCCCATCCCTTTGCGACCTGATCTAATCAATGTCTCTTGCTTGGGATTTATACGATTGGATAGCAAAGAAAATACAGCAGCATTTATCTCCTTGTTCATGAAAATTGCTTGAAGTCCTTTCAATAACTTGGGAGCCTCGTCTCTGCAATTATTAGGAAATTCAGCTGATGTAATTGGCAGCGTGAATAAGTCTGGATCTCGTTCAAATAGTGTGCGCATAAGCTTCGAATGTTTAACTAAAATACAGCGTCAACACCAGTAATTGTGCTGAATAGGTCACTATTTATGAAGATATTCATGGGATAAATTTGGCTATATCACCCGCCAAATAAAGACCCTGTGATTTCCGACCAGACACTATATACTGTTGGTCGTGTACTTTCTTTCCTGACTTTGAGATATGGATAGATACTTGGAGTTATCATGACATTAAGAAATTAAAAATAGAGAGGTAGGGGCTAGTGACTGATAACCATAAAGTAACCAGAGAGCGACAGGTTAGCAGAAATGATGGTGGCGGAAATGACGGGCTGACTTCTCTAAGCCGTTGCACCGCATTTTCGGATTTTTCAAGAAAATTCTGGAGGGTAAAAACAATAAAAGTCGCTACAGTAGCGACTTTTAGGAGTGTGCATCCGTTGCACCGTTGTGATCCGTCCAGGATTCGAACCTGGGACCTACTGCTTAGAAGGCAGTTGCTCTATCCAGCTGAGCTAACGGACCAATAAATTTTCTGCAATCACTCTAAACATTCAAAATGATTAACAGACCCTTGAATTTTGGGAGTGCAAAAGTGCTACTTTTTTTGGTTTCTCAAAAGGTTATTTTGACTTTTTTTATAGAATATCTAATTTCATAAAGACTTTGCTTGACCTATTGGGGCAAGGTTAATTATATTGCAATGCGAAAAATAAATTGCAACAACCATGGGTAGAGCGTTTGAATATAGAAGAGCAGCCAAAGAGAAAAGATGGGGCATGATGTCTAGAGTGTTTCCTAAACTAGCCAAAGCCATTACTATGGCGGCTAAGGAAAGTGGACCAGATCCTGATACAAATTCAAAATTGAGAACGGCAATCAAAAATGCCAAAGCTCAAAATATGCCTAAGGATAATATTGAAAAGGCAATCAAGAGAGCTGCTGGAAAAGATGCGACTGATTATACAGAAGTGAATTATGAAGGAAAAGGGCCTTATGGTGTACTCGTTTTTGTGGAGTGTGCCACGGATAACGTAATTAGAACCACGGCTAATGTAAAATCATACTTCAATAAAGCAGGAGGGGGACAAGTAGCGAATGGGTCTTTAGAATTTATGTTCAATAGAAAGGCCGTATTCGAATTTGAGAAAACCGAAGAAATGGACATAGAAGAGTTGGAGTTGGAATTGATAGATGCAGGTTTAGAAGAAATTGAAGAGAATGACGGTATGGTTTATCTTTATTCTGAATACACCAATTTTGGAGGCTTGTCAGAAGCGCTTGAAGGCTTAGACATTGACGTGAAAAAATCAAACTTGAAGAGAATTTCGACATCTCCTGTAGAATTCTCTGATGAGCAGATGGATGAGATTGAAAAGTTGCTAGATAAGATGGAAGAAGACGATGATGTATTGGCAGTGTATACCAATATCAACTAAAAAATAATTACAGAATTAGTATTGGGGGGGGGATTTATTATCCCTCTCTGTGTATATAGTGACTACTTGCCTGATTTAAACTGGTCATCACTACATCATTGATACATAAATGAGAAGGAAGTGTAGTCGTATAATAAACCACTTCGGCAATGTCTTCTGCTTTCATAGGCTGGTAACCTAAGTATGCATTTTTTGCTCTTTCCTCATCACCATGAAATCTCACCACAGAGAATTCCGTTTCTGCAGCGCCAGGTGCTATTTGAGTGACTTTAATTCCCTTTCCTAGCAGATCAATGCGCATTCCCTTAGAAATAGCATCTACCGCATGTTTACTGGCACAATAGACATTCCCTCGTTCGTATACTTCCTTTCCGGCTGTGGAGCCAATATTGATAATGTGACCTGAGTTCCTCGATTCCATGAGAGGAAT
This sequence comes from Flavobacteriales bacterium, assembly GCA_965224545.1. Classification (GTDB taxonomy): domain Bacteria; phylum Bacteroidota; class Bacteroidia; order Flavobacteriales_D; family Sanyastnellaceae; genus ASP10-05a. The sequence continues at coordinate 138,920 of CBDCZM010000004.1, forward strand.
CACTGACTTAGAAACGTAAAGTAAACCTTTCACATTCGTATCGATCATGTTATCCCAGTCATCGATTTGACCGTCCTGAATTTTGTCCAATCCACTGGCAAGTCCAGCATTATTTATCAGAATATCGATGTTTTTCCAGTTTTCAGGAAGAGAATCAATCGCTTTGGAAACTGCAGATTTGTCACGAACATCAAAGGATAAAGTGTAAGCGTTGCAATGCTCATGATGCTCCAACTCTTTTTTTAAAATTTCCAGTCGTTCAGTCCTTCTCCCAGTGATAATTACATTGAAATTGTTCTCAGCAAATTTGCGGGCGATGGCTTCTCCAAAACCTGAGGTAGCACCTGTCACTAACACGATTTTATTCATGGCATAAAAGTAGATAATCGGCTGAAAGATTTCAGGAAAATTTAGAGTTGCTACATTTGGAAATTAGTTCACACAAATTGAAAACAATGAGCCATAAAATTCTCCTTCTTCATGGAGCCTTAGGAAGTAAAAAACAACTGAACTCACTAAAGAACAACCTATCAGAAAAATTTGAGGTGTATGATCTAGATTTTAGTGGTCATGGTGGAAATTCAGTTGACAAAGAATTCTCTATCCAATTGTTTACTGAAAACGTAGTTCAATTTCTGGAGGAAAATGGATTGGATAAAATAGATGTGTTTGGTTATAGCATGGGAGGATATGTAGCACTGAATGTGGCCAAGGCAAATCCTAAGTTGATGAATAGAATTATGACCTTAGGAACTAAGTTTGATTGGACAATGGAATCAGCCAAAAGGGAAGTGAAGATGCTGAATCCCGAAAAAATAGAAGAGAAGGTGCCCAAGTTTGCAGAAAAACTGAAGAAGGATCATTATCCTGAAGATTGGAAGAAAGTAATGAAATCTACAGCGAGTATGATGATAGGAATGGCAGAAGAGAAAAGGTTGACTGATTCAGATCTTCGATTCATTGGCAATGAGGTATTAGTTGGAATAGGAGAGAAGGATGAAATGGTAACTCTAGAAGAATCAAAAAAAGCTTCAAAAGAGCTGCCAAATGGAAGGCTCAAAATCATAGAAGAGTTGAGACACCCTATAGCGCTGGCCGATGCTAATTTATTAGCAAGAACTTTTGAGGAGTTTATTGAAAACTCTAAATAGACACTTCTAAAACAGATCAGTTTCTTTTGATGTTCAAGACCTGTCATTCGAGTATAAATAGATATAAGAAATGTTACTAATAGGGTAATTTTAACTGATACAGAGGTTAAGTGGGGACCAAAAAAAGTACATTTACTAAAGAATTATATCCGGGATTATGGTAATATTTTTCCCTAGATCAAATGTTTGGGCTTGTCATCTAGCACAGCAGATAGTTCACATAGGTCGGGCAAGAATAACCTTCTATACTTGATTTTTTTAAATGCTCTATACACTTAGAAATAATTTCCTTTGTTTGATATTGCTTAATATATGTGGTTTTGTGAATGCGCAAAACATTGTCCAAAATCCAAGTTGGGAGGTAAATACTGGTATTCCCAGTGAACAAGGAGAGGTTTCTTTGGCGACAGGTTGGAGGGTACTGATCACCAATTCAGATTTCCTTCATAACGATGGATTTACAGGATGGACTCCAATAAACGGGGGAGCATTTGATGGAAGTGGATATGTTGGCGTTGGAGGCCCTGTATTTGCTTCAGATTATTCCGAAGCCTTAGGAGGATATCTACAAACTCCCATTGAGGCAGGGCAGAACTATGCTGTATCAATGGCTGTGCAATTAACCAATGGCCCTTCGTTAGCAGGTGATTTTTCAGGGTCATGTGTAGGAATCTCTATCTATGGGTTTCAGGATTACGAACTTGATGAGTTCTTCCCAGGCCACCTAAATGATATCGAGAATTCACAAATGCTTTGGACAAGTGAGGTAATAAGTAACACAGAATGGGAAGTAGTGACAGGTTGCTTTCAAGCTCAGAGCGATGCCAATTTTATAGGATTGCCCTTAGCACCTGATATTACATGTGCGACATACATCTATTTGGATATGCTGGAAATAATCCCTGTTTCAGCTTCAGGTGACATTTTAGGAGAAGATATCTCCTCATGCGAAAACCAAGAAGTTATTCTACAAATCCCGGAATTCGTGGATTCACAAGAATGGAGTACTGGTTCAACTGCCGACGAATTAGTTGTGAGTGAATCAGGAGTATACTGGGTGGATTATATGGTTGGTGATTGCTCATCTTCTGACACGATTCTAGTTACAAGTAATCCTATTGCTGAATTTGATTTGGGAGAAAACCGAGTGTTATGTGCTGGAGAGTCATATATCATCGAACCGAGCGGAGATATAGGACCTGTGAGATGGCAAGATGGGAGTATCATGGAGAATTACATTGCAGAGGAGTCAGGCATTTATACAGCTATTTTAGAGCAAGGAAGTTGCTCTTCTAGTGATAATATTCAGATTGACTTCGTACCATGTGATTGTGAAGTATATATTCCAAATGCACTCACACCTGATCAGAATAGTTTAAATGAGGTATTTAAACCTATTAGTGTGTGTGATTTCGAAGAGTACCACTTAACCGTATACAATCGATGGGGGGACAATATATTTGAGAGTAAGGATCCAGATCAACACTGGAATGGTGGAGTAGGGGATTATTATACTCCAGATGGGGTCTATAACCGACATTCCCCACCCCCTTTCAAAAAATGAGAATTTAACTTTTTTGGCACTCTTTTGACCTAACGGAGTACTTCATTTTCACCTTTCGAACACCAATTGCTTAACAAGATGAGATTGATTTGTTAAATTTTGAGCGAAACGGGTTGGAAATTTCGATTTTCAAAACAGGGTGGGGAATGTCGGCTATAACTATGTGCTTACGTATAAGCTTCCAGGAAGAATCATAGACACTGTATCTGGTTCCGTTGCGCTTATTCGCTAGCAATTTTACCAGGACATTACTTGGAATGCATACTTGTAATTTACTCGATGGACAACTGAGAATTATAAATGGGTTAAAACACCCAATAGATATTTTGGATGTAAAACTACTGACGAATATTATAGATGAGTTTATTAAAGAATTTGATAGCTGTTTTACTATTGTTTAGATTTTGTATTCAATAAATCTGTTATGGAATAGATATCATCAATTTTCAATTATTTTGTTTAGATTGATTATGTAAGCTTGAATTGTTTTTGAATAAAATGACGATTGTTTAGCGGGGCCATATTTTTTTTCTTCTACCCGATCATAAATGAAAAACCTTTTTCTCATACTTTCAGATGAAGAGCCGTCTGTATAACTAGTTGTTATAATAATAGGATCAAAATCAAAAATGTAACGATACTTATCTTTATCTCTATACTTTGATTTTTTTAACTCTTCCTGACTTATTATTTCGTATTTCCCTAAGTATTTCCCAAATCCTTTATGCAAATACTTGTCATATTTCAAGTCCTTAGAAATTGCTAGAATTATTGATTGGTCTTCTTTAAAATAGGGAGGTAAGTTCCCTTTTTCTATAGTTAGTTGATTGATAGCTTGTTTTTTAGATACAGCCGCCCCAACGAGCATAATGCATGAAGAAAAACTACAGGAGATAAAAAGAAGGAGTAGTAACGAGGTAAGTTTTCGAATGTTCATTTTAATGTTTTTGCGACAGAGTTCTAGTGATCCAAAGGAAACAAAAGTAATCTCTGATTTACGAGTAAATATATTAATAAATTAAATGTCAGTCGGGAAAACTGCCACTAAGTTAGCGTTAGAGCAATTAAGCCTCTCTTAAATAGTCTCTTATCAAAATATCTTCTATTGAGCTTCCAGCAAAACTCATCAAGGTAGCCTTGAAGATGAGATTTGTCTACATGATGATGAATACCATGAAGAATTCTTTTTAGATTACCTATAGCACAATGTACCCATGGTAGCTTTATATGTGCTTGATGTTTAGGAATAGTTTCAGCAGTAATATCCACCCCTTGCCTTTTAAGTTTCTGATATACACTCAATCCATCACTTTTATATGTTGAGTCTTTTTTGGTTACTTTTTCCATAACTGACAGTGCTACTTTAGAGTCGAACTTTGTGCAGACTACCATTTTGAAGAAACGGCATCTGCTTGAAGGTCTATTCTTTTTAACCTTTTTCACTTTCTCTGTTTGAGCAAAAATCATAGCCATAGTTTGCTTTTGGCTACCTCGACCACGTTTTCTTTTTTCTTGTTTTTCTTCTTCTTCCACTAAAGTCTCAAAAAAACCTTCATCAACTTCTACTTCTCCAGAAAGTAAATATTTCTCATCTCTAAGCCCCATAGCCTTTCTTATCTTATGCATCATGTTAAAAATTGGCTCGTAATATCTATGTCCTAACTCTCTACGAACCTGATGAGCTGATACACTTTTCTTATCTCCAGTCATGGTTCGAAGTGCTATGAACCAATATTGAAAGGGAAGCTTGGAAGACTCCATTATAGTACCACTTCTCAGACCGGTTCGGAATCGACACCTCTTGCATTGATACATCTGTTTGCTTTTTAGCCAATAGTGTTCTGTTGACTTACAATTTTTACAAGTAACTCCACATTTATCCCTGATTGATTTGAACCGCAGTCTACATTCCTGCTCTGTGCCAAACTCTTTTGCGAATTTTAGTATATCCATCTCTGTTGTTTTTCTATTATTCAGGTAAAACAACAGAGTCTTAACGTAATCAATTTACGTTGTGGTAACTTTCACGATCGACATTATAAATTTTATAATCATGGTGGTTTTGTTCTTGATCCAGAAATGGACGCTGACACAAAAACAGAGAGCAGAAATACTTTTCAGTGAGTACCCAGATCTTCACAAAGCTCATCAAATCAATCATCAACTTCGGTTGATTTACAATACATCAATCGATAAAAACATAGTTATGACTAAGTTGGCACATTGGTATAAAGACATTGAATAGTCAGGATTTAGAACATTCAACACATTGGCTAGAACAATATAGCTCAATTATAGAACGATCCTCAATTACTTTGATAACGGAAGCGCTAATACTTCTGCTGAATCTTTCAATACTAAAATAAAAGCATTCAGAGCTCAGTTCAGAGGAGTAAGAAACATTGACTTCTTTTTATTTAGATTGACCCAATTTTTTGCCTAGCCCCTGCACATTATGGGACTACGTATCAAAAGTCTATAGTAATGGAGATACAGCTAAACAGTTATTGGCAAGAAGTCGTTATTTGCTATATAAAAGTCCTGAGAAATGGACTCTTTCTCAAAGCCAGCGAGCAGAAGTACTATTCCAAAAATATCCAGACCTACACCAAGCTTATCAAATCAACACCAAACTCCGTTCTATTTACAATACCTCACGGGATCCACAATAAGTTGTCATGATCCCTTATTCAATTTAGAGTTAGCATCTGAAGTATTTGGATATCTGAATCATAGAGCATAAAAAAAGCCTCATACTGCTGTATAAGGCTTTTTGTCGGGGCGGCAGGATTCGAACCTACGACCTCCTCGTCCCAAACGAGGCGCGATACCGGGCTACGCTACGCCCCGATCGGTATCTTCTCAAAAAATGAGAGCGTAAAGATACTGCTTACTCTCCAATTATGAAACAATTTCTTTAAAAAAAGAGTGAAAAACACTTCAACCTTTTGTTTATGAAGAAAGTGTAAACTTTTTGATTTTCATTTAAAAGAGCATAAAAAAACAGTCAATTTTCATTGACTGTTTTTAATCCTGCGGTGAGAGGGGGATTCGAACCCCCGGAACAGTTTCCCGTTCACATGTTTAGCAAACATGCGGTTTAAGCCACTCACCCACCTCACCAGAATTTTCGGAGTGCAAATGTATCAATAAACTTGAAGTTTAAAACTGTTCAGCGTTAAAAAAACAACAACTACTCAAAGCTAATGTTCAACTTGGAATTTCAGGTGGTTGAATCCTACAATCCAGTTACTAATTCCTTTGTCGATCCATAAGTGTCTCAAGTGCAGGTTTATAGGAGGAGTTATTCAAAAGAGTTGTTGATTAAAATTTTATCCGAACATATAATTAAGATTTTCTGATTTTAAATCAAGAAGTTAAATAATTTGTAGTGCTGAAAATGTTTGCAAGAATTAGAATCAAAAAAGTGAGATTATAGCATCGTATGATGGACATAGTACAGTTTATTGTTTATTATTGCAATCTCAATTTAACTATTTAATATTATTATGAAAAGAATCAAACAATCATTATTGTTATTTGGGATAGTAGGCATGATGGCATCATGTACGATATCTCATACAGCAGTAGTAACTAATAACTCTGTTGGAAGTAAGACAGAAGTTGTTAAAGCCCATCCTTTTAAGAAAGACGTTGATCTATCTTATGACGGTGCTATGAAAAAAGGAGATATTACGAAAGTGGGTATCGCAGAAATGAAAATAAAAGTTTTCATTATTCCTTTTTATAATTTCACCATAACAGGAGAATAACTTTAAACAACGAAAAAATGAAAAATATTCAACTAATTGTAGCTGCTATTGTAACCGTTCTGATCACTTCTTGTTCGATCACAAGACCTTATACAGCTACTAATAATGCTATCGGATCTAAAACTGGTAAGTCTGAAACTACGTTAATATTAGGAGCATCTACTGGTCAAAATTTACAGAGCGCACTATACAGCACTAATAAAGATTTTGGAGTAATACAGGCTGCTAAAAAAGGCAAAATTGACAAAGTAGCTACTGTAGATGTAAAAACTACGAACTTCCTTTTATTCCAAAAAGTGGAGATAATTGTTACTGGTGAATAATTAAATAATAAAGAGAATTATGAAAAATATAATAATAATTTCGGCTGTACTTTTAGCTTTTTTGAGCTCTTGTTCAGTTAGTCTTCCTTTCCACGTAACTGACAATGCGGGAGTAAAAAGAGGTGAAGCAAGTTATAAAGTGATTTTGGGAATATTCAGACCAATGGACGCTGATGCGTCTATTAAAACAGCTGCTAAAAACGGTGGTATTACTAAAGTAGCATCTGTTGATGTTAAAGTATCTGGAGGCTTGTTTAAGACTACTTATACAACTGTAGTAACTGGTGAATAAATAAACATAGAATAAAAAATGAGCCCTAATGATTAATAATCATTAGGGCTTTTTAGTTATAATGAAAATAATTTTCTCCATATTACTATACCTGATATGCTTTACTGGATCATGTCAAATGGAACCTGGTATTATACATTATATTAATAAATGTAAAATATGTGACTTGCCTTTTCCAGGTGAAAAATTTAATAAAACGGGGTTGAAAATACTCTTTCCAGATACACTATATAGTAATGGCTCAATTTCACTTAAGAGATTATCTTCAGATGGACTTAAAGTTAAAGCAATTAGCTACACGTTTAAAAATAATATGATTGAAAGTGTTGAGTTTATAGTAAAAGATGGAAAACAGAAGAAATTATTAATCGAGAGATGGGGTATGTATGTGGAGAATGTGGAACAATTTAATGCGATAGAAAATGGAGAAAATGAATTTGTATTGATAGCAAGAAAAAAAGAGATTCGATTTAGATTTAATAAGACAAGAGGTAAGTGGTTAGTGAATCTGAGTTTCGTTTAAAATAGAATTGATTATGAAAGAAACATTAATAATTATATTATTTGCAGCTCTGCTTTTTTCTTGCGGTGCCCCAAATAGTGACGAGAATTCACTCCCTTCTTTTGATTACTACAATCAGACATTGGGTTGGAGAATAAAAATTCCAGAAGGTTGGAAAAAGAATAATCTTACTGATGTAGTGTTGAATAATGAGACGGGAATAGCGGCAATGGAAGAAGCCATGGATAAAAAAGTGGATATAACAAGACTGAGTTATTGCTTGAATTTTCAGAAAGATGAGATTAATATGTTTCAATCAGTCTTTGAGCCTTTTGAAGAAGGCTATGATGGACATTGGAAAAATAATAATGATGCCATTAAGCAGTTGTTTTGTAATGTGTATTCTGATAAAGGAGAAAAAATTGACTCTTCTGCCACTGTCATTGAAACAATTTCAGGGAAGGATTTTCAAACCTATGAGATAAGGATTTATGATAAGAATGATCAAATTCAAATGAGTCAGATATTTTACGCAGCTTTGATCAATGGACATGATTTTAGTGTATGCTTAAACTATAATAATCCTGAGGATAGAGACGCTCTTCTTAATATTTGGAAGAGATCAAAATTTGATTTCTAATTAATATACTCAAATTGTTTAGCGGTTCGGAATTTTGGCGAGATTGGTTTTTCCTTTAACAAGGTAAAAAATTCAATCATAGCCTGTGCTATGGTTTCATTTTTTAACGCTGGTAAAGGGAAAAAGAACCAGTCAAAAACCGAAAAGCTAAATGGTTTGAGTATATATGCCAGTGGCTAATATTTTGAATAAAGGTCAGACTCGATAAGTGGTGTCTTCCAGACATTAGCTGAAGTTCTTAAAGAGTTGAGATGAATCTTATTTCGAAGGAAATGGTATGAAAAGTGAAGCATACCCAGATTAGAATTAATGAGTTTTTGACTGTAAATCAAAGATCTGTGCTGAATAAACTAATCCCGAAAACAGGCGAAAGTTTAAATTTACTCACAAGCCGATCCAAAGACACCTAGGAACCCAGTCAAATCCTGGACATTAACGAAACCATCATTGTTGAAATCACCAGGGCAGTCACCACAAGACCATCCTACTTCACAATTGCCATCATCTATTTGTGCATTAGGATCATAATTGGAAGCGCAAGGAACCGTGCAACCTAATAAATGAACTCCACCTACCGAAACGCTTATTGACCCAGAAAGAGATATGCAATCATCCACAGAAGTGCCTTGGCAAGTATAGCTGCCAGTCGCTATAGGTGTATAGCTCGAGTTGGTAGCACTTGGAATTGATGCACCATCCAAAAACCATTGATAAGTGTCTGCTGAACTAGCACTAAAATCAGCTCCGTTAAAAGTGATGGTGGTAGTAAAACCATCACAAGGGTCTGTTACTTTATAGATAGTTCCAGAAAGATCGATTAAATAAAGTTCATTGTTTATATCCTCACCAAAGGCTACATAACCAAAGTTGCTGGCTGTGCTTACCTCAGTTTCTCCATATCCTCCGTTTCCATCTGGATAAAGAGCGTAAATGCTTCCATCGCAGTAATCAGTTAGGAAATAGTGGCCATACATATTTTCATAAGTGGAACCTCTATACACTATTCCACCCGTAATACTGCAAAAATTATCAGGAGAGGTATGATCGTATTCAATAATAGGATCAGTGAATGTAAGTCCTGCGCATCCTCCAGTGATATAATCTAGTGTTCCCTCTTTACACCTCCATCCATAATTTAATCCGCCTGGAGAGTCTGCAGGTTCCAAGTCAATTTCCTCTTTTTGTCCTTGTCCTACATCACCGATCCACAGGTCTCCTGTAAGTGCATCAAAGCTATACTTTCAAGGGTTTCTTAATCCTATGGCCCAAATTTCGTCCAGTACTGTAGCATCTCCAATAAAAGGATTATCAGCTGGAATAGTGTAAGTTCCATTACCAGGTACATTGATTCGAAGCATTTTCCCTAGCATGGAGTTGGTGTTTTGAGCATTATTATTGGGATCATCAGCACTTCCGCCATCACCCATCCCTATATAGAGATATCCATCTGGTCCAAAGGCTAGATGTCCTCCATTATGATTGTCAGAATTTTGATTAATGGTCAAGAGTATAACACCGGAAGAAGCATCAGCTACGTTTGGATCTGAACTTACCGTATATTCTGCAATAGCGCTATTCCCACTATTATTAGTGTAATTCACATAGAACTTTCCGTTAGTTAGGTAATCTGGGTGAAAGGCCAAGCCCAATAATCCTCTTTCATCTGCTGCTGTAGAGGTGAGACCAGTTAAATCCAAGAATTTGCCAATATAAGTTCCATTCAAGTCAACAATCTCAATGTCAGATTGATTTTGTTCGACGATAAACAATCGATTGTCACCTGCATTGTAAATGCCGACGGGCCTGTTATACCCGCTAACAAAAGAAACAAGTTCTATCTCAGAGAGATTACTTTGAGTATTACCGCATAAAGCCATTGTTACGCAGAGAAGTGTAGAAAAAAGTGTTTTCATGATCAGGTTTGGTTCTGTATCAAAGTTAATCAAATTTGTGGCGATCTGTGCTAGATGTGATTGCTTTCATACTTTTGCACCTTCAATATTCAGAAATGAGCTTAGCGCAGGAAATAGATAAAAGAAAGACTTTCGGAATCATTAGTCACCCGGATGCAGGAAAGACTACTCTAACGGAGAAACTACTGCTTTTTGGTGGTGCCATACAAACTGCGGGTGCGGTAAAGAACAATAAGATCAAAAAGAGTGCGGCCTCAGATTTCATGGACATAGAAAGACAAAGAGGAATCTCTGTAGCCACTTCTGTTATGGCGTTTGATTACAAGGGGAAATTGATCAACTTATTGGATACTCCTGGACACAGGGATTTTGCCGAGGATACTTATAGAACTTTGACTGCTGTAGACAGTGTGATTTTGGTGATCGACTGTGTGAAAGGGGTAGAGGCTCAAACAGAACGATTGATGGAAGTATGTCGAATGAGAGATACTCCTGTTATTGTTTTTATTAATAAATTGGATTTGGAAGGTAGAGATGCCTTTGATCTTTTGGATGAGTTGGAAGAAAAACTTTCGATAAAGGTAAGGCCCATGTCATGGCCTATAGGAATTGGTAGAACATTTCAAGGCGTGTATAAGATTTATGATAAAAGCTTGAATCTTTTTGAGGGTGACAAAACAAAAATTGCTGAAAGTGTGGTTGCGATTGATGGATTGGAGGATGAAAAGCTTGAGCAGCAGATAGGAGAGGAGGCTGCTGAAGAACTACGCACGGAAGTAGAATTGGTAGAAGGGGTATACGATCAACTGAATGTGGAAGATTATCGAGTTGGAAAGGTCGCACCTGTATTTTTTGGAAGTGCTGTGAACAACTTCGGAATTCAGGAGATGTTGGACAAATTCATTGAAATAGCTCCATCTCCAAAGCCTAGAGACACAAACACTAGAACTGTCGAGCCTGATGAACCAAAGTTTACAGGGTTTATCTTCAAAATTCATGCGAACATAGATCCGCGGCATAGAGATAGGATTGCGTTCCTCAGAGTGTGTTCAGGAACATTTGAGCGGAATACGTTTTACAATCATGTAAGACTCGAGAAAAAGTTCAAATTCCCAAATCCTGCTACGTTTATGGCTCAGTCTAAGAATGTAGTAGATAAGGCTTTTCCTGGAGACGTAATAGGTCTGTATGATACGGGAAATTTTAAAATTGGAGATACGCTCACAGAAGGAGAGAAGATGATGTTTCAGGGAGTTCCTAGTTTTTCACCAGAGATGTTCAAAGAGGTAATTAATAAGGACCCTATGAAGTCAAAGCAGTTGGAGAAAGGAGTTAGACAGCTTACAGACGAAGGTGTAGCACAATTATTTATTATGCCAATTGGAAGTAGAAAGATAATCGGGACCGTTGGAGAATTACAGTTCGAAGTTATCCAGTACCGTTTAGAAAATGAATATGGGGCAAAATGTAGTTTTCAAGCAAAAAACTACTTTAAAGCTTGTTGGATAACATCTGATAACAATGAGAAATTGACAGAATTTATCAGAATAAAGAACCAAGAGATATTAAAAGATAAAGACGGAAATGATGTCTATCTGGCTCCTTCAGAATTCATTCTAAATATGGAACGTCAAAACTATCCAGAGATAGAATTCCATTTCACCTCTGAGTTTAAAACAAAGATTGCTTAACAGATATTAACGCGATTCTATAACAGGACGTGATGGCAAAACGTTCTATAGCTGTAAATCATGAATTTTTCATGTAAATTTGTTATATATCTACTTATATGAAGTCAGTTTTTACTTTTCTGTTTCTATCATTTTCAATTTCTATTCTCGCTCAAGAGAGAGTAGATCAAGTTTCAGATTCAACTGACTTTCCAGATGTAATTCAATTTAGTGGTGTTTTGGTGACTGGAGATAGTTTGTTTCCTGTTCCTTATTCAAATGTCTATCGAACACGAGACAATACAGGTGTGATTTCAAATGTACTGGGGTTCTTTACGCTTCCAGTATTCGAAGGAGATACGGTTATGTTTTCGAATGTGGGTTATAGAAATACGACCTATGTCATTCCAAATAATATTGAAGATAAAATGTTATCCATTGTTCAATTAATGGCTCCTGATACTATTCGGCTTGCAGATACGGAAGTATATCCATGGCCTTCGAGAGAGAATTTCAAAGCAGATTTTTTAGCATTAGCACTACCCGATGATAATTTGGCTAGAATTCAAAGGAATCTAGATCCATTAGAAATGAAGAAAAGGATGGAGTATTTAGGGCCAGAGGCAGCCTCAGCGGCTAGCTTCGCAATGAAAAGTGAGGCCCTGCGACTACAAAGTATGGGTGCAGCTCAGAATATTAGTTTGTTGAACCCTTTCGCTTGGGCACAGTTTCTGTCAGCGATTAAAAATGGAGATCTAAGACGAAAATAAATCAGTGAAAATTTCACTTTCGTTTTTCTTGATAAACCCAAACAACCACAGTTTAGCTTCCGACTTTTTAGTGAATGTTCTAAATGGAACAACATTCCTATAGAAAAGCATGTTGAAGTTCGTAATTAACTTTTGAAGAGGTGAATCTATGACCACAGCACTAGCTACCAGATTCTGTACACCTTCTTTGGTGCCAAAGTATCTAAATGCGTCTTTATCTAGTAGCAGGTAATCCTTAACGACTAAAAGAAATGGATAATTCGTTGTACCAGTTATTTTAATGCGTTCGTTTACTAAACCAACTGCCGTCTTAAGATCAATAATGAGATCTGGTTTAAGCTCACAAATAAGCACCCCATTCTCTAATTTATAGGTGGCTCTGCGAGTATTTACATTGAGTTTATCCATATTATATACTTGCTAAAATAGCCTTCTATGGATACTAAAAAGCCTCAACTTTAATTGCTATTCAATAAATGAATGTGAACTAAATATTGGAGGGAATTTCCTTTCGGGATTATTCACAGTAGAATATTTCTCCTAAATAAACTAAATCTTTAGTACAAAAATTAAGTTGAGAAGTGTGCTGACCAGTGGCTAGTTCTTTGATGCTATTGGAATGAAGTTTCACATTTACAGCCTTCTGTTGAAGTCGTGCACTAAACAATCCTTGACCATTGTTGATGTTTGTCCATTGAGGTCTCTCCTGAGCTAAACTAGTAGCAGGCTCGTTGAATTCAAGATATGAACTTAAATCTTCATCGGCAATAGTCAGGGTAAAGTTAAATGCCGAATAATGATTTGTTTCTACGCCTTCATCCAACACTCCAATTTCGCGAGTGATATTTTCGTTTACCTCTAATCGTTGAGCGATTTGTAGGAAAAACGTTTCACCATTCACAATCTTTTCTAAGTCGTCTCCGCTTATACCGTCAGACTCTTCAGAACCGAGATCCCAATCAAATGACTTTTCTTCTGAAGATATGAGCGTGGTATGACTGGCGTCGGTCCAAACATTTTCTATATATCGGAACTGAAGTAAAAGCTCATATCTTCTTGCCCCATCTTCAGCTCTCCATCTAAATCTATAATTAGGATAATTGTCGTTGATAGAACTATTGGTAGAAGCAAAATTAATTCTCTGATTGGTGCTTTGCTGTCCAGCAAGATTTGAAGTGGGGTTTCTCACAGAACCAGAAGAATTAGGAATAAGTTGAGTCATTCCTACAACATCAGGTTTATTGTCAAATTCTACCACCACTCTGTATTCGGCATCCTGATTTAGTTCATCGGATTCAAAGTAAAATACCTTTCTTAAGGGATTTGTAATATCAGCCACGTAAAAAATACTCTCATTGATTGCTTCTATTAAAGAATCTTTTAATTCCCATTCATTCGTTTTGATATTGCCTTGCCATTCTTCCACTCTTTTTGAAACGATACCTCCTGGGGGGTACTCAACACTATCTCTATTAGCAGCCATATCTTCTAAAGCTGCATCTCCTAGGAAGGCTTTGTTTATCTTGATGAACTGAATGTCTCTCGATTGATCTAAAAGACCAAATATGATTGTAACATCTTCATAAGGAGCTGTAAGATCGATATCTGTGCTGCATCTTGAAAGCAAAAGAACCGAAAGAATTGATACAATTATGTATTTCATGATAATGTGTCTAATACGCGAAAATAGTTTTTAGGAACGAAGGAACCATCAAGAAAATATCTAGAATCAGTTAAAAAAATAACATTATTATCATTCTTATTGCAACGCTAACAGAAATTCAAGGGTGTTCACTCCATCTGCATAATCTGATAATGAGGGCTTTTGTGCAGCTCCAAAAGGGGTGTCCTCAGATGAAACAATACATTGAATGTTCTCTGTTTGTTCCTTCAATAGATTTCTTACTTCAGATGGAGTTTTATACCTTTCATAATAGAGCGTTCCCACAGGAGAAACCAAACTGGCGTCCTCTTTCAATAGAATAAAGCCATTTTCCAACAATTGAGCAGAGTTCATTAACCAAACCGCTCGGTGATAATCATAGTTGTTTGCGTATTTATTATGATTAGCTATATCCTTAAAAGCATAAATGGCCCTGAAAAAAATATCGAGATCATAGTTCTGTGGAATGTAGAGTTTAGTCACATTTCTACAGCCTAACCCATAGTAGGTAAAAATATCTTCTCCAAGCTTCTTTAAGTCCTCTTCTGACTCCTGTCCATTCAAAATGGCTACAGAAGTTCTATTCTTTCGAATAATTGAAGGTTTGTTCTTAAAATAATATTCAAAGTAGCGAGCAGAATTGTTGCTACCTGTCGCTATTACAGCATCAAATTCTTCTAGTTTTCCATCCACAATTTCGATCTGTTCATCAAGAGAAGGTTCTAGAATTTTCAGGTAGTTAATAGTCATCATCATCAGAAGAGTATCTTTAGAAGACAACTTTATTTTCACATGATTTCCTGAAATCAACACACTAATCATGTCATGGAATCCAACCAAAGGGATATTACCAGCTGCTATTATTCCTACTTTTTTCGAAGAGGAATTGCTAAAATTATGAGGTTGTAACCAATTCTCAAGGTTCTCTTTTGAGAGTGATTTGGCCCAAGCGGTCAAAGATTTTTTTACACTCTCTGGAGTAAACCACCCATTGTAATGAACAGCAGATCGAATGGACTCAATACCGTTTGTATATTCTTCTTCGTTCAGTCCAAGTTCGTAACCTGTCCAGGCTTTTTCTTCAGAGAGTGCCTTGAAGATTTCTCCAAGTTGTGTAAATGTTTGAATTCGTTTTGTGGTGATGGACATTAACAATTATTTGAGGGTATTGTTCTTTATTTATGTGAAACTTCTACTAGCTAATGGTATTATATTTGCAGGCAAAAGTAAAGAATAGAAGAGCATGGCAATAATGATAACCGATGAATGCATTAACTGTGGCGCTTGTGAACCGGAATGCCCGAATAATGCCATCTATGAAGGAGCTTTGGAATGGAAAATGTCGGATGGGACGAATCTTGTTGGAGAATTAACCACGCCTACCGGTAATTCATATGAAGCGGATGCGGAAAATGAGCCTGTAAGTATGGATATATATTATATTGTTACGGACAAGTGCACGGAGTGTGTTGGATTCCATGATGAGCCACAATGTGCTGCTGTATGTCCTGTAGATTGTTGTGTTGACGATCCAGATCATGAAGAAACAGAGGACCAACTGCTAGCAAAAAAGGCGTTCATGCACCTTTGATAGCTGATAAATAAATTTTAAGGAGGCCGATTTTTTTGAAATTGGCCTTTTTTTTGCCTTGAACAATATGAACACCTGAATCTAGTTTTTAGAATATGAAGTATTTCAGCATCGCAATTATCTTTTTGTTTGGTTTGCAATCAAAGGCAGCGGGAACCTATACAAATACTATAGAGGATAGCTTGATCGTATTACTCGGAGGAATTGCTAAATCTTCAGAAGATGTTGAGAAAAAAGAATTATCAGATCGAATCGATGCTCTTTTACAAAATTCCTTGTCCAATCCAGAAATGTTCACGCATGACTTTAATAGAGTGAAAAAGATGGCTATTTTAAAGCCTGAGGATGATTCATTCCGTTTATTCAACTGGAACATCCCACTGAATAATGGAGTGAATGAATTTAGATGCTATATCATCACGCCAGCAGAAGACATGAATATG
The DNA here is from genome assembly GCA_965224545.1 of Flavobacteriales bacterium. Lineage (GTDB taxonomy): Bacteria > Bacteroidota > Bacteroidia > Flavobacteriales_D > Sanyastnellaceae > ASP10-05a. The sequence goes on from CBDCZM010000004.1 coordinate 155,215, forward strand.
GTTCACGAGTTAACAAAACCGAAAAGACCAGATAAAAAACTGGACTCAAGATACTTGGAATTGGATAGGTGGTACGGCTGTCTTTATTATGACATTGTTCCAATAAAAAAAGGAAAAAAAACGTATTACACGCTTTTGGGATATAGTCCTGACAGAAAAGCCGCTACAAAGAAATATATAGATGTACTGACTATTAATAACGGAAGACCTCGATTAGGAGCGCCTATATTCAAATCTGAAAAAGGAATGAAGAAGAGAGTGATCTTTGAGTTTAGTGCAGAGGTAAGTATGACAGTGCGCTGGCAGGAAGAAACCAAGCGGATTATTCTTGATCATTTAGAGCCACGTTCGCCAGAAATGCAAGGGAACTATCAATTTTATGGGCCAGATGGTACGTTTGACGCATATATACTGATGAAAGATACCTGGGAACTACAAAAAGGAGTTGATTTTCGATCTATTGAGAAATCCGATAAAACGTACAGAGATCCACGATTTTTTAGAAAAAGGAAAAAGTAATTAGTTGTACCGAATATGGATCTGAGTAGCTCCAATGCCATATTCTCTGTAATTCCCATCTCTAAACGAGCAGTTGGGATAAAATTGTTCTATCAATCTTCTTATTTCAGCTCTCAGAACCCCTTCTCCCACGCCATGAATGAAAACAACCTTTGTGAATTTTTTACGCTCCGCTATTTTCATCATCCGCTCAAAATGTCTGATTTGATGATCAAGCATGTCACCATTTTGCATTCCGGAAGTGTTGTCTATTAATTCGTGTATATGAAGGTCAACCTCCATCACTTCAGGATCTTTAAACGGAATTTTCTCTTGGTATTGATCGTGGAATTTATCTTGTGCAGCCTCCAGTTTTTCTCTATTCACATCTTTATCGAAAATCTGAGTGTCAGAAGGCATTGCTTTATCATATAGCATACGTTCCTCAGAAGCACTAACGGATTTCAAGATTGAAGAAACATGTACTTTATAATCGAAGCCATCCTGATCTTCAATAAGCACCTCACTGTCTCCAAGAATTTCCTTAACGACACCTTCTCCAACTTGATCCAAAAACTTAATCTTATCACCGACTTTAAAATCCATAGTTCAAAGATAAAGCTCTGTGATTAAATTTGCTCTAAAATGATCGAATGAAAACGTCTATAAAGCTAATTCTTCTTCTCTTTTTTGTCCCATTCTTTGGTCAAGCGCAAAAAAAGGCCATAAAAGAACTCGATGCTTATTTTGAAAAAGCGATTCAAGATTGGGACGTTCCGGGAATGGAAGTACTAATTTTTAAGGACGGAGAGGTGCTGTTGGAAAAAGGATACGGAGTAAAGAATACTGAAACTGGAGAAAAGGTCACACCAGAAACGTTAATGGCTATTGCCAGTAACACAAAAGCTTTTACCAGCGCTGCTCTGGCAATGCTGGTAGACAAAGGTGAGATTGCCTGGGATGATAAGGTCGTTGATTTCCTGCCATACTTCAAGCTTTACGACCCGTATGTAACACAAGAATTTACAATAAGAGATTTGCTCTGTCATAGAAGTGGATTGGCCACTTTCAGTGGAGATCTCATCTGGTACGGTTCACATCATAATAGAGAAGAAGTAATACGTAGAGCAGAGTTTCTAAAACCAGTTTCGGGTTTCAGAGGGGGATATGGATATCAAAATATCATGTTTGTCGCAGCGGGAGAAGTGATTGCGAAAGTGAGTGGGATGAAGTGGGATGACTTCATTTTACAAAATTTTTTCCAACCCTTGGGAATGAATGGTACAGTGACTTCAACTTTAGATTTAAAGTCAGGAATGGATGTTTCTAGTCCGCACAATCATAAGTTCAATAAGCAAATCCCGATTGAGTGGATTAATTGGGATAACCTGTCTTCTGCGGGAGCTATTATTTCATCTGTTTCTGATATGAAGCATTGGTTGGAAGCTCAGTTAAATGGCGGTATATATAAGAATGATACATTATGGTCAAAAAGAAGAACTATGGAAATGCGCACGGTTCATACACCGAAAAGCATCAGTGGTTGGAGTAAAAAGAACTTTCCTAGTAAGACATTTTCAGGATATGGATTGGGATGGGATCTTTTCAATTATCATGGAAAAAAAGTGGTCAATCATGGAGGAGGATATGATGGATTTATTTCACGTGTTGCGATGGTACCAGAAGAAGGGCTTGGGATGGTAATACTTACAAATACAAACACTTGGCTGCCCTCTCCGTTGATGTATCAAATATTAGACGCCTTTCTGTGTTCAGATAAAGAAAAAAAGGATTGGAGTCAGTTTTATCTAGAGATAAAGAATCAAGGAGAAGAAAACGATAAGAAAGAGTTAAAAGAACTTGAAAACAGTAGGGCAGAGGACACAGTTCCTTCTTTGGATTTGTCTGACTATGCTGGTGTTTATAGGTCAGAAATGTATGGGGATTTGAGTTTAAGAGTGATAGGCGATCAATTGGCATTCCAGTTTGAGCCAACTCCTATTTTTCGAGGAACGATTAGGCATTGGCATTACGATACGTTTCGACTGAATTGGGGAACTCAAATGATGTTGCCAAGTGGTTTTATGACGTTTGTTCTGGATGCGAAGGGAAAGGTAGAAGAAGTGAAAGTAGATGTTCCCAATCCTGATTTTGATTTTACAGAATTAGAATTTAAAAAGGTAGAAAAGTAAGTCTACCTAGTTATATTTGCACTTTAAAATGGCCTCGTGGCGCATCCCGATTGTTATCGGGAGAATAGCGCCTCTGATTACGACTCAGAAGGCATTCGTCGTAAAATATATGGCCTCGTGGCGCAACTGAATAGCGCATCTGATTACGGCTCAGAAGGTTACAGGTTTGAATCCTGTCGAGGTCACAAATTCATCATAAATGCCTTGAAAACAAATGTTTTTAAGGCATTTTTTTAATATTCTGTTTGAAAATTGTGGTTTGGTAGGAAACTCCTTGTTGTCAAAGGCTTATAGGAATGGTTTATGGTTTGAATCCTCTTTAGATGTATCAGCAACGGCTATCACCACAACTGCCGTTCTCCTGAATTGGCGGACATGGTACAGTTCCATAGGAACAGTAAACACAACAATCACCTCCTAACTATAAACAATAGGCTTCCAAATTTGGTTTGATTTCTTACCGTTTTAATCACATTAGAATAAAAAGTTTGATACATCGTGTCGGACTTTTTTGTTTTAAAGCCAAGTTGAAGTTAGTTCAAATGAAAGATTGAAAACGAAAAGGAAAGAAATTATTGATTTGTAGTTTTTCATATTGACTATAGAATCCTAAAGGACGATTTCATAATTCGACAAAGGCAACAACATAGATGATATTGTCTATGAGAGGTGAAGTTTGCCCTTATCTTGTTCAGTAATTATGGTGAACCCAAGAGAGTTTTAGTAAGTAGGTTCATGCTAACAATTAATTATACGCGATGTTGAATAGTAATTTTTAATACGCATTAGCCCTTTAGTTCCCTAACCGTATATTGGTTACGTTCATATGCTAGAGTTTTGATCTATCAAAGAGATCAAAATGAAGAGAAAAAAGAAAAGTCAGACCCTGCTAGATTTCATAAATAGATTTGGATCCGAAGAATCTTGTCGTCGCTATTTATGTGATTTAAAATGGGAAAAGGGCTACACCTGTTCAAAGTGTGGTCATCAGACACATGTAAAAGGGAGAACATGGTATTATAGGAAATGTCAAAAGTGTCAATATGATGAATCTTGTACCAGTGGCACTTTGTTCCATCAGCTAAAGTTTCCATTAGAGAAGGCTTTCTTGATGGCATATTTGATTTCAAGCCATAGAAAAGGGATTTCCACCTGTGAACTAGCACGCCAGTTTGGAGTAAAGCAGACAACAGCTTGGTTCTTCAAGCGGAAAATTCAACAAGCAATGAAACCTTCAGGGATGAACTTATTGGAAGGTGTGGTAGAAGTAGATGAAACGGCTGTTGGAGGTAAGGAAAAAGGAAAACAAGGCCGAAGTCACGGTAAAAAAAAGATCGTACAACTAGCTGTGGAAACTGATATCGACAAGAATGGGAAACCAATCATTAAAAAGGCATATGGTAAATTGATCTCAGGATATGATGCCAAATCACTTAAAGAAGGTCTCGATCAAATGGTAGAGAAAACAGCTAAAGTGATAACAGACAAATGGAGTAGCTATCTTGTGGCAGCTATAGAGTATGAACATCAAAGCAAATACTCTGACAATGGAAGTAATTTTGAACTCTTACATTGGCATATTTTCAACTTTAAGAATTGGATCAGAGGAACTCATCATCATATAAGTAATGAACATGCTCAGCATTATGTAAACGAATTCCATTTCAGATTCAATAGAAGGAATAGTAGAAAATTTATTGCCATACCTTTAATTCAAAGGATGGTAAATCACCCCTGGATACCATACTATAAAGCTAAAGGGAATTAAAGGGATAATGCGTTTAAAGAATTTATTGAATGATTGCGAATATTCAAAACCGAGTTGATATGAGATTTCACTAACAGATAATTTTGTTGTAGATAATAATTCTTTGGATTTATCTAGTAGTTTATTATGAATGTGTTGTTGAGCAGTTTGTCCCGTAAAATTTTTTAATATATCAGAGAGGTATGAAGGAGAAACGTTTAATTGATTCGCCAAATTCTGAACTGTGGGAAGTCCACTATTCTCAAGTTGACTATAATCATAATACTCCGAAAGAATAGTTTCAACTTTGGTTAGTAGATCGTGACTTTGATTTTTTCGTGTAATAAACTGTCTGTTGTAATATCTATCGGCATAAACCATTAGCAACTCAATATTAGTTAAGATAACATTTTGACTAAATGTATCTATGCTTGAATTGTATTCTTGTTCGATAGACTGTAGTAAAGAAATGAGTATTTGTTCTTCATGATCCGATAAAAATAATGCCTCATTGGTCGCATAAGAGAAAAATCCGAAATCCTTTATCTTTTTTATTAATGAATGTTGTTGGAGAAAATCAGGATGAAAAGCTAATGTATATCCTGTAATATTTATGTCTTTAGAGTTAGCAATAGAGAAAACTTGCCTTGGAGAGGTGAATGTGAGAATGCCCTCATCAAAATCATAGGTTTTTTGCCCATATTTTAGTTTACCTGTTTCTCCTTGCTTCAGAGCAACTGTATAAAATGATGTTGTAAAATGTTCCCAAATAAGACTCTCTTTAAAGACGACCTCTTCTAAATTAATAACACTTACTAACGGGTGTTTAGGTTTTGGTAAGCCCAATAATCTATGAAGCTCTGTTATAGAAGTGATCTCGTATATGTCTGATTTTTGTTTACTCATAGAAAAAATAGAATAAGAGATGCACACTCATGTACACCCCTTAATATCATTTAGAATACATTATTTATTTACTTTGGCATAAGGTAAATAATGCTCTTTAAGCCCCCATTGTTCTTTAAATGTATCACTAATTGGCCCAAGTGCAATTGTTTGTTTTACTTCTGTTAATTCAGTCCATTCTTGTAACTGCACTGCTGTATTTTGGACGTGTTTAAGACAAGCTGCCTCATCGACATATCGTTCGTGTTGACAATACACTCCATTCTCATCTCTGAAAATTTCGTAAATCAGTGTGCCGGCCTCATTTTTAGTTATTTCAAGTTGTTGAGCTATTACTTGTTCATAGCGTTCTTGATTTTCTTTTTTTACAGTAAAACTGAAAATGAATATTAATGTTTTGTCTTCCATTTTTTCTATTATTAAATAATAGTCAAATTTCCAACGACTTCACTTTATAAAAGTAGCCAAATCAAGGAATCTTGTATCCAAAATAATATTGATTGTTAATGGGTTAATTTATTTTCATACTTGGGTATTAATAGCTTAATAACATTAAGTATTTGATTAGGAGGCTTGAACATTAAATGTTCAAATTCATAAATAACAGCGAAGCTTGATATGAGAGTATTGAGCTTTTTCTTTTAATAGTTTAAATGAAGCAGGTTTCAGTAGAACGAGATAGAAGAGAAAGGTAGAGCTGTTACACATTTAGAACTTTACTATTTCTAATGCAGAAAGAAAATGGCCCAGGAGTAATCTTGTCTGTTAAGTTGGTAGAGATTTCATAAATCGGATGTGTCATTAATACCTTGGTGGAGATTTTAAGTTAAGCTTCAAAATTGTAGGCCAGAAAAAACTAAAGGAAAGTCTCCAGGATAGAAAACCTATTGATAGTTTGTCCTTAAAATATAACCGACCATAATAGTCTTTTATAATAGTTTGTTCTTTCATAGCTTTTAGTTTATGTGAGGCACTGTGTTACCCAGAATTCCTCTGCATTTCAAATGTTTCCTTTTCCAATCCTTCAATTAGTGCAGGAAGGTTGATCTGAATTTTTCTTATTAGATCTGGAATTTCACTCAGATTGAGTTTTTTCTTGGCATATTTTTCTACCGTCACAATGGTTTCGTACAGTTCTTTTTTAGCAACTAGCATAAAGTTTGGTTTTATTCTATGGGCGACAGACCTTAACTTTTCCCAATCAGTTTTATTTAAAGCTTCCCTCATCAACTCTACGTCTTTGGGTATTTCCTCTACTAGCATTTTCATTGTACTTATCATTAATATGATTTTCCCCCTTGTAAATTCTTTTAACATTGTGGTGTCTACACATTCAGTATGATTTATCGAATCTTCCATAACAATTAATGATTTATTTAAAGGAGACGTTTTTGTTTGTATTTGTTTTATCTTAATAAATAGACTCCTTGGATTGAATGGTTTTGACAGGTAATCATCAGCACCAGCATTTTTGCATTTCTCCACTTCTTCTTCTGTTACATGCGCTGTCAAAGCCAAAATAGGTACGTTTTGTTTTGATGGGGGCATGGTGCTTCTAATATGTTCCATTGCCTGGTATCCATCCATAACAGGCATTTGCATATCCATTAATATCACATCGAAATCTTGTTTTTCCAATATTTCAATTGCTTCTTTACCATTATTTGCGATAACCACTGTAGCTCCTTCTTCTTCAAGAAGATCCGTGGTTACCATTTGGTTAATGGGATTATCCTCTGTCAATAATATTTTCTTGTTATATAAATCGACTGTTTCTTTCAAGAAAGTTTTTAGTTGAATCGATTCAGCATTTTGACTGGCTTCTTTTGCTATGCCAAATGGTAAATTGATTGTAAAGGAAGTTCCTTTTCCAAGTGTACTTTCAACCGATATAGTTCCGTCCATTAATTCAACAAGTTTCGACACGATAGTGAGACCTAATCCAGTTCCTCCAAATTTTCGAGTCGAATGATCTTCTGCTTGGTTGAAGGCTTGAAAAATAGAATTCAACTTTTCGCTTGCTATTCCAATACCAGTATCCGATATTTTAAACTCTATCCAAACTTTTGTGTCTTTTATTTTTTTCAAAGTGACATTTAAAGCTACAGTGCCCCACTCAGTGAATTTGATAGCGTTTCCAATGATGTTGTAAAGTATTTGACTAAGTCTTGAAGGGTCACCATTAATTACAAGGGGGAGCTCCTCATCTATGAATTCTTCTAGCATCAGTCCCTCCTCTATGGCTCTACTGCCCATTATTTCAATAATTTGAGAAATGGTATTTCTTAAGGTGAATTCTTTGAGTTGAATCGTTAGTTTTCCTGCTTCAATTTTAGAAATATCCAAAATATCATTAATCACAACCATTAGCGTTTCAGAAGAGGTAACCACTGCATCCAAATATTGTTCTTGCTTGTCACATAAGTTTGTATTCAATAGTAAATTGGTTAGTCCCATTATACCGTTTAAAGGTGTTCGGATTTCATGACTCATATTTGCAAGGAACCTCGATTTGGCTTTTACCGCTGCCTCGGCTTTTTCTTTTGCACTGATTAACTCTTGTTGATATTGTATCCTTTCTGTTATATCTCTTGCTACTCCCTGAAAGCCCACGATTTTACCATTTTCTTCTAATGACCTTACGTTTTGACCTATCCAGAATTCATTTCCGTCCGTTGGAATCATTGGAAGCTCGTGGTAAAAAGAATTTGCTTTGGTTTTTGACATATCCTTGAAGAAATCCACTATTCTCCTTCTATGATCTTTCCGAATAAGTTTAGAAAAATGTTTACCGATTACTTCTTTCCTTTCAAGTTTCAGGATTCTTAAACCAACCTCATTTATATAAGAGAAAAAACCTTTTTCATCTGTCTTGTATATGATGTCACTAGCTTCTTCTATAAGCTGACGGTATTTCTCTTCGCTGGTTTTTAAGTTATCATTGAGCATTTTAATGTCCTGTGTGGCTAGCTCATTTACTTTTAACAACTGTAACATATCGGTAGTGGGGTCTGAGATCGCAAAGTCAGTAATTTGAAGTCCGAATTTGCTCAGCTCTTCAACATGAGTTAACCAAAACGAGCCAAGAAAAAGTATCTTCCTTTCATTTTTCAGAGGGATAATTTGAGCTTTGTACATTGGAGTTTCGTCATGCAGTTTTACCGTTAGTATAAATATCTGATCTCTAAAACCACTAATAGAATTGAAATCATAAATCACACTTTGGGGTCTTTTAAAGGAAAAAACATCAGTCAAAGATTGTCCTATGATATTTGGAAAAAGTTTTAATAAACTTTTTCCTGCACTTCGAATCTTCAACTCTTCATCTACCTGGAAATAAAAGGGAAAAGCATTTTCCAACAGCGCACTTGTTATGTCTGTAGTATTATTCATTATTTGGGTATTACCATTCGATTAAAAACACTTCACGATCTGCTCCTGCATCTCTGCTTTGTAACAGTTCTGACTTTACCGGGGTATCATACATTTTACCCAACCCCTGTATCAACCCTACAACAAAATCTTTTAGCCCAGGACGGTGGGAAATGTAATGGAGATGTAATGATTGATCTTTAACCTCTTCCACCTTAAATGATGGTGGAGTTATATTAGGGTACATTAACATTACCCTGCTATGAAAATTTGGCAGATTGATCAGGAAGTCTTTCAAGTTACTTCCGCCAGAGGCCATGAGGTCACCGTATTTTTCCTTTCCTGTTTTCAATACCCAATATTCTCCAAATGCGTTCAGTACCTCGGACAGTGGTAATTCCAGTACGTCTGCCGCTGCAATTGCCAAATCATAAGTGACTTTATCTGGATACGCTTCATTGTTTAAAAATGAAACTTCGGTGACCCCACTTTTCTCTTTGATTTTGTCCCAATTCTCTTGTCCAAAACTCTCTACAACCAGACCTTTGATTGCTTGATTTACGATTCCATACATCTATTTTTTGTTTTTTGTTTGTATTACTTAATAGTTCGGTTTCTGCCTTTAGCAAGTTGTTTTTCTTCTTCAATAATTCGTCTCTTAGATAAGATCAAGAAAATGAACACTTGTCTCATAGGTTTACAAAGTAGCTTGTATGACAATTATCTATTGTAAGAAATACGATGATCTGTATGTCAGTGAAAACCTACCCTCCCTCTAATGATTTGGTAATTCTAAACCAGAAGATGGAAGATGCATTATAATATTTGCGATGATTGGATTCTGATGGTTATGATTTATGTATTTCTGCCATTTGTCCTAAGAAACATTATCCTTTCATACTAGAGCTACTCTCTAAGTGTTTTATCAATCACTAATTCCAGTTTTGTAGTTTAACGTGTTTATTTAGAGTTATATATATCTCATTATTTTGCCTGAGAAAACACCAAACAATACAATTAATGATAGTATTCCAACGATAGTCCACTTGATCATTTTCTCCTCCTTTAAACTCTTTAAAATCCTAAATCTTCTGAAAATATTATGAATTTTATTTCGAACATTTATTAGAGCACTTTCATTTTTGACGACATAATCAAAAGCTCCAAATTTTATGGACGCGGTTGCAACTGAAACATCGTCACAGCCTGAAAGCATGATTACTTCAATTTCCGGGTAGGATTTTTTGATATTTCTTAATACCTCAATTCCGTTCATTAAATCAGGGTTATCTCCTTTCAGGTCATAGTCTAAAACCACAATTAAAGGGTTTAAATGCATATGTTTTAAACATTCCTCACCGGTATTAAAAATCATGAATTCGGTTTTGGAAAGATCAGATAAATCGAGTTCTAGTATATTTAGAAAAACAGGATTGTCATCTACTAAAAAAATTAATGAAGTATCTTTTTTTTCTTTGTCTTTTTGTGTTGATTTGTTGTTAAATATGGTTTTCATGTTGCGCCTCCTTTTTTATTATGTTTTGTATTTAAGTTAACGTAAGGGGGACTAGGTAAGACTTTGTTTTTTCTGTTAACTTGCAGAAAAAATCTGCGAATTGCGAGTATTTATCTGTTAATGAAAATAAAGTGTATTGTAATAGATGATGATAGAATCCAAAGAGAGTTGATTGGAAGCTATGTCAAAGAAACTACTCAACTTCAGTTGATTAGTTCTTTCAGCAATGCGCTGGAAGCAAGAAGTTTTTTGGAAGATGTTTCTGTTGATCTGATATTTTTGGATATCGAAATGCCATTGATGAGTGGACTAGAATTTCTAAATTCTATTCGGAATAAACCCAATGTAGTTTTAATTACGTCAGAAGAAAAATATGCATTGGAATCATATACCTATGATGTAGTGGATTACCTATTAAAGCCGGTTCCTTATGTCAGGTTTGCTCAGGCAATAAATAAAGTCGTTGGTTTAGTAAAGCCTGAAATTGACACTTCTGAATCAATAAATGAAATTTTTGTAAAAGTCAATTCTGTAATCGAAAGAATTAAACTAATTGACATTTTATTTATAGAAGCTGCAGTAGATTATATTCAGGTTTTCACTTCTGATAAAAAACTACTTGTTAGTGCTACTATGAATAGCATACTTAAAAAACTTCCAAAAGATGATTTCATTAGAGTACACCGCTCGCACATTATAAGGGTTGATAAGGTGAATAAAATTGATGGAGATTTTATATCGATCAAAGATAAAATTATTAGAGTAAGTAAGTCCTATAAAGAAGATTTCATGAATAGAATTAATGCGTTGCAATAATTTGATAGAAACAATCTTGACTTCTGGACTAGTCGTAACAAGTTGAACCGTGAGCTAAGTCTTATCCCAATAATTTCTTTTCTGTAGGCTTTGTTTTCTTCGGTCCAAGGAAACTATTTTCTTTATAAGCTCCCTGTCTCTATTTTTTAGAGATGGATTAACTGAGCGCTAATTTCTCATTCTCACGGCTTCAGCTATTAGGCCCTTTACATTTCATGAATTTCATAATGTTGCGTTGTAGCTTGTTTGACATTTTATTAATTATACTGGTCGATCGGATTTAAACATATAGCCGATACAAAAGCAGCTGTTCGGGTGTCGATTTACTAATAACAAAGGAAGGAATGTTCAGAAGTTCTGTGAAAGAAAAGTACCATAAAGAGTAGTCGTAGACTAAGATACAGTGTATATTTGGAGCTTAAATTGACTAATTAATATTATAAAATGAAAAGATTTTTACTTTTAGCCTTTGGGCTAAGTTTTGCATTTCTAGCAAGCGCTCAGTTTGTTAGTCTTGAGTTTGAAGAGCACTATGTGCATGATGATACGGAAATTACTGACCCACAAATAAATGATGGGAATCCGACAAGTTTAGACGGATACATTACATATAGGTTATATGCTAATTTAACAAATGCGGATGATTTTGTCACTTCTGTTTCTGGTGATGAAAACGATGTGTTAAGAATTAGTCTTACAAACTCTAGCGAGCAATTCTTTAATCATCCTGGAGGTGGACCTGGCGGCCCTTTTAATGCTGACTTTCTTAACTTTGTTCCTCTTCTAGAGTACGATACTCATGTGTCAATTGGGTATGATAGTACTGATGACATGGTAGTTGGATTTTGTGAACCTACACTTATTGAGGCAGCTGACCCCGCAAGTTTATGGATCACTTCTTTCGATGAAGGAAACGACTTGATTGTTGATTCTTTCAATGGGGGGAGTTACTTTATTGTTGCTTCATGTGAAAATGGTACTGCAGGTGCTGACTTAAGAGTTTCTCTTGGTCAGTTTACCATTAATGCTGCTGAAACAGGAATTGTTGCTACTGCTTGTATTCAAGTGTTTACGAATGGAATTCAATCAGAAGCTACTAACATTGTAACTTGTGGAGCCACTGCTAGTGCTCCAGTTGGAATTATTCCTGGGTGTATGGACCCTCTTGCTAATAACTATGATGTGACTGCCAATTTTGATAATGGAAATTGTATTTATCCTTGTGCACTTGCTATAGATGCTGCTGATATTACTGTTTCTGATGTTATGTGTTTTGGAGGTGCTTCAGGAGGTATAGTAGTGGATAATGTAACTGGAGCGCAGGGAACTGCAATGTATTCGATTAATGATGTGTCTTTTACTCCAAGTCCTAATTTTAATGATTTGGAGATAGGTGAGTATACGGTTTATGTACGAGATAATGAGGGTTGTACAGCGAATGCTACCGTAACAGTTGGTACAATTGACGCTATAGTTATTGCTGCGGCAGTGTCGACACGACCTAGCTGTTTTGGAGATAGTGATGGAAGTTTATGTGTTGACGTTTCTGGTGGTGCTGGTCTTTATGTAATTGCTACTTCTGAAGAAGGGTTAGTAACAGGAAGTACTACTGGTTGTATAGATGATTTACCAGAAGGAACCTATACTGTTTTTGCTCAAGATGCTAATGGTTGTGTTGTTTCAAATCCTGGTCTTGTATTAGGACAACCAGGGCAAATGGATTTAGATGCGAGTGATTTTTCTGAATCTACTTGTGGTGAGGCTGATGGTTGTGCAGTGGCGCTTGCTACTGGAGGAACCCCACCTTATATGTATGAAATTACTGATTGGGTTGATCCAACAGAATTAAATGAATTATGTGGATTGGTCCCAGGTTCATATGATATTATTGCTACAGATGCATTAGGATGTTCGGTTTCAAATGGTCCTGTTTTAATTGAAGGTCCAGCCATCGTAGAAATGAACCTAATAAGTATTACTGATATAACTTGTCCTGATTCAGAAGATGGAGGGGTATGTGTTTCTGGAGTTGGCGGAAATGGAAACTTTTTGTATTCTATAGGAGACTGTGATGTTTTCACTAATACTGACGGATGTTTTACTGATTTAGCAGTAGGAGAGCACACAGTGTGTGTTGAGAGTGGAGGATGTGTAGGGTCTGAGGCCTTTACTGTAGGAGCTCCTAACGCAATTACTTTTGACGCGACTGAATCAGCTTCTGGTGCAGACAATTGTAATGGTTCTGTTGTTATTTCAAATGTCTCTGGTGGTACAGGTACTGTGACTATTGTTTGGACTCTTGATGGAAATGATACTACAGGAGATACAATTGATGGTCTTTGTGTTGGTGATCAGGTTTCTGTTGTTTTAACAGATGAAAATGGTTGTTCTGTAGACGCTAGCTATACAATTATTTTAGATGCATTATACGAACTTGAGAATAACGTTCAAATTAGCATGTTCCCTAATCCAACTAATGGAAAAGTAAATATTGCTATTGAAGGTTTATCTGGTCAAGTGGTATCTGCTAAGGTGATAAATTCTTTAGGAGCAGAAGTTAATGCGATTGACTTCGGTACTTTAAGCGGTCTTTGGAATCAAGAAATTGATCTAGAGGGTAATGCAGATGGTATTTACTTCATTAATCTTACAGTTGGAAACGAATTAGTTTCTCATAGAGTAATCAAGAACTAAGGTATTTAGATACACAATCATATTGATAAAAATCGCTCCATTTTGGAGCGATTTTTTTATAACCCCTTTTTTCCTTTTAACAGCGACTTAAATTGTTGTGAAAACTCTTCCCAGCTATCAAACTCTTCTTTATAAATGATACCTACTCCCTGCGTAGAGGTAGTTTGATAACTAGTAGAGTTAATGTCAAAGTTATTCGTGTCGTTATACACCAATAGCCTAATTTTTCCATCTTTACCCAATAGATATTCTAGTCTAACATCACCAATAATTGTATTGGGATTATGATTGGTCTCATTTCCTCTTGTGACACCTAAATTCCCACTGATGAAAAGTTTGTCGCTAAACAATTGTGTACTTAAAGCTAGTGCTATCTCTTGACTGCTTATTTCATCTCCTGGTCTAAAGTTCAAACCAATGTCTACTTCATCTGTAATCTGAGACAACCAGTTATTCAATTGGCTTGATAAAAATTCGGTGCTATTCTCTGCCAAACCAAGTTGACTGTGACCTACACCTTGAAAGTTAGTGCTAGGAAGAAACTTCTTAAGTACCAAAAGACTAAATGCTTGTCTATTCCTTTCTTGCTCTGTACTGATAATGCTGTTTACACGGCCTTTGGTAATTTCATCTGATGTGGGTAGGTCTATTTCAAAGGCAATACCTGGATTTAGTAATTTGCCATTTAAATTCATCGCTAATTCTACAGGAACTCTTTTTTTATAGGATTCAGAGTCCCCTGAAGAGCCTAAAATGTCATATAGTGGAGCAGACAAGCTATATACCGCATTAAGATTGATGTCAGCCAAGAACGGGTCGCCATACCAGTTGATAGTTCCTCTTGGCTTGATTTGAAATTCCTTGTTAATGAGGTTTTGCAGAGTGAATAAATAGTCGCCCTCAATAACAGAGAGTGATCCATACATATTGAAGTCCGAGTTGTTATCTACAATAAGAGATAAATGACCTTCCCCTCGACCTTTTAGTACATCTCCAGTAACCTGATCAAATACCATTTGGAAGACAGCATTTTCAGTGACATCTATTTCAAGATCTATAGTAAGATCAAATTCAGACTGGAGTTGAGCCAATCCCCCTGACAGAGTGTCCTTCTCATTCGAAACAAACGACACAAAATCTTCAAATTTAATATCCTCGCTATCTCCAAGTGGCATGTTTATTTGAGTTCCTTTTTCCGTCTTAGCGTTGGCATTGATTTCTAAAAAATCATCATATCCAAAGATGCTTATAAACCCCGTGGCATATCCTTTTCCATAGAATAACTCGTTTAAATCTTCTGTGGTGTTAATACATATGAAAGGGTCTTTCTCTATATCGAGAAAAATATCGTAACTCCATTTTCTAAAGTTGGTATGTATTACAGAGCCAATTAAATGACCTGAATGTCCTTCTGAATCAATAATTTCTACGTTTTCTAGGATAAACATGTCTGGCCTTATTCCAATACCATCCTTGATAGTATATGAGGTATTTAAGTAATCGATTTTCACCTCTGCATCATTGAAGAATAGTTCTCCATTAAGAAGGGGAGCTGAGAGATTGCCCTTTACATCTACGTTTCCGGAAAGTGATCCTCCAAAATCACTTACGGCATCTTTAACAATGGCAGACAAGAAGTCTAGTTGAAGCTCATCAGTATTGATTGTAAAGTCAAGAGTGTTCTCTTCATCAAAAGGCGCATAGTTTCCCGTAAATGACAGCGGTGTTTTGTTTTCAGAATGCAATGCACCCTCCAATTCAAAGGCCTTCTTGGTAGAGTTCCATTTGCCTTTGGATGAAATGTCTCCGAGCCGAATGCCTTCCAATTCTAGACCGCTCAACTTAAAGTTACTATAAGTCCCAGTACCGTTAATCTCATCAGTTATTTGCAATTGTCCATCTAGAGTTCCCTTTACTTGAGTAGTACCTGATGGAGTGAAGAAATTTATGGTGGAAATATCTAAATTGTCCAGGATTACGTTTGTATTTTCATTTTCTTCCAACCCACCAGATATATAGACTTTCTCATCCTCATTTTGTATGGTCAAGTCATTAAAGGCTAAACTAGTTCCGTCTGAAGAAATGGTTCCGCCATTTTGAATTTGCCAATTCACAGGGCCAATTTGAAGGTTTCCTTCATTAAAGATCAGTTCGTAGTTAAGTGAATCTAATCCGTAACTGAAATCGATGATTCCAGAAGTATTCTCTTCACCATTATTCCATGAAAAGGTAGTCTCTAGTTGATCTTCTACAGTGGTAGATGTTAGTCTAGGTAATTTTATTTTAAAGCCATCTCCAATGGCAATTTTTGAAGATGAAACATCAATTGATAAAAGGTCGAAAATGTTCTCATATTTCATGTCCACATCAGTGAGTAGGCTGTTTTCATAAGAAACAGTATCAGCATTAATCGACAGACTAATGTTATCTTGATTATAATCGATATTTAAAGTAGTTCCTGAAGAAAGGTAGATGTCTTTTTCTACAATTTCGTCAATGTCGTCAAACTGTTTGATCAAAAGGTCCAGCGAAAAAGTTGGCTTTCCAATTAAAGAATCTGATTGAATAATTGGGGTGAAGTCTTCTGCGATTTCTTTTCCAACATTGATCAATTGATTCATACTGAACTCACCTTTTAATTCGCCGTCGAGAATATCGGTTTCCACAGTGAAAACCCTTACAGGGTCAAGAGAAGAGTGTATGAAAATAGACTCGAATGTTAGTTCCTTACCTGAAGTAATCAGTTTAACATTTTCCATACAAATTTCACCCTCTAAGTCATCAGGAGTAGATCCTTTGGCCTCAATGCTTAGTTGAGTACTTATATTTTCAATTTTTACGTTTTCAGGAAGATGATCTTTTAAATTGAGGTTTGTAATATCTGATGTAAACGAATAAATGGGTATCTCATTTCTAAAATCGATGTCTCCCGAAAACACCAAATCAGCATTTGGATCTTTACTTATAAGCTGACCTGAGAAGAAATTATTCTCAAGGTTTCCATTGATAGAAATGTCTTTAAAGTTAAGGTCACCCAGTTCTATAGAGGAGACATTTCCTGTAAGTTCTAAACTCGCTAAATCCCTAGTCAACCCTTTTCCTTCTACTTGAATGCTGCTGGAGAATTTACCCAACTTTTTATTATTGTATAATTCGGATAAATCGAATCCAACAGTTTTAAGCTCACCAGAATAGGTGTACTTTTCAGGAGTGTTTGTTTCTTTAAATTCAAGATCTGTTTCCAAATTTCCAATGGCTGTTTGCAATGATCCATAGGTTACGAAATCATTCATAAATCCAGTGAAATCCCCTGTGAATGTGAATTCCCCTAGTTTATCTAGGTTAGAAGCTAATGCGATTGGTGAATTTGTAAATGCAGGTATTATTTTGTCTTGTATATCTGCTTTTGAAGAGATCAATTGATCAATGGTTATGTCTAGAAAAGTCTTATTGATATTGGGCAAACCATTCAAGGAAAGATTACCCTTAAATGAAGAAGAATTTCCAAATTTGGCATTTACATTTTTTCCTTTTAATCGATCAATTCGCCCCCTGAATTTACCATCTAGATCAATAATGAAATCTTTGATATTATTGTCTTTAGAAAAATAGTTTAAATCAGCTAGATTTATAGATGTGTTTTTAAGATCTACTTGATGTTTGACTTTATGGATATACTTGGAATAATCACTAAAAGATTTTGTTTGGAGCACAATGTCTCCCGAAATAGTAGAATTATTTGACTGTATATAAGATTTGGTGAGTAATATCCCTGAAGGACTAATATTAAATGTCGCGGCCAATCGCTTAATTTCAAAACCAGATTTTTCGGTAAGACTTAGGTCATCTGTTGTGCTACTGATGCTATCTCCAATTAATTGAAAATCAGAAAATGTGCCATTGATATCTTGTATTGCGATTCTTCTAGAATTAAATGTATGCTGAAGACTATCAGAATAGTTATGGTTGAAATATTGGAATATGCCTTTTTCAATTTCCACCGTTTGGAAATTGATTTGCCAAATTGGATTGCTAGAGTTTTCGGTTTTAAAAAAGTCGATTAGAAATTGAAGGTTGTGAGTAGTATCTTCATTATGAATAGCCATTTTAAATTCAGGCTGTACAAGTTTCACTTTTGAAAGTTCTATGATCCGCTTGTCTTTGTCGACACTGAATGTCGTGGTATTAAGATCATTTATATAAATTAAGGTATCACCTTTTTGGTCTTTGACTAAAACATTTTCAAGATGTATTAAATCCCATAAATCAATATTCACAGACCCGACAGAAACCTCGGCGTTCATCTTGTTAGAAAGGTATGAACTGGCTTTATGCCCAAGAAACGTTTGAACAGATTGAAATTGCAAGAGAATGAATCCTAAAACAATCACTGACAGAAAAATGATCAGCGTCACAAGAACTATTTTAAAGAATTTTCTCATCTATTTATTGCGATGCAATATTCATGCAAATTAACCTAATTTTGCTCGTATTATTTGATGAAACAGTCTATTCATAACGAATGAAAAGCCAAGAACCATTAATACTTAGTGTAGAATCTTCTTGCGATGATACAAGTGCAGCAGTCTTAAGAGGACTCTCTGTTTTGTCTAACGTCGTGTCATCTCAAAAAGTGCATGAGAAGTACGGGGGCGTTGTCCCAGAGCTTGCTAGTAGAAAGCATATGGCGAATATTGTTCCAACCGTTTATACGGCGCTCAAGGAAGCAGGGGTTTCTATTTCAGATTTGGATGCAGTAGCGTTTACAAAAGGACCAGGTTTGTTAGGCTCATTATTGGTAGGAGGGAGTTTTATGAAAGGAATGGCTTTAGGGTCTGGGTTGGATATGATAGCTGTGAATCATATGCATGGTCACATAATGGCACACTTTGTAAATAAGGGGGCAGAAGAAATGCCGAAATTTCCATTTTTATGCATGACAGTAAGCGGAGGGCATACGCAAATAGTGAAAGTTGATGCTCCAAATAAGTTTATGATTATTGGCGAGACAATTGATGATGCGGCAGGTGAAGCATTCGATAAAACGGCAAAAATACTAGGTTTGAATTATCCGGGAGGCCCGCTTATCGATAGGTTTGCAAAAATGGGGGATCCCTTAAAATATAAGTTCACTAAGCCTAAGGTAGAACCGTTTCATTTTTCATTTAGCGGTTTAAAGACGAACATACTTCAATTTTTGCAACGTGAAATAAAATCCAATTCGAATTTTATTCAAGAAAATTTGAATGATATATGTGCTTCAGTTCAGCACAATATTGTTTCTATCTTATTGTCAGAACTAAAAGATGCCGCACTGGAATTGAAAATCAATGAGATAGCACTTGCTGGAGGTGTTTCGGCAAATAGTTATCTGAGGAGACAATTCTTGGAATTGGGACAGGAAATGAACTGGAGGGTGCATATACCAGAGTTTCAATTTTGCACAGACAATGCTGCCATGATAGGGGGAGTAGCTTACTTTAAATATTTAAACCAAGAGTTTGCTTCTTATAATGTAAAACCTTCAGCTAGATTGGACTTTCATAAGACGACCTAGATAATGGTGCATGAGAGATTAAAGGGATAACTACTTTTACTCTAGTACCAGTGCAGCTAGCATCTCTTTTTTCGGGTATCTCCTTAAAATCGTTGATCTCAATTACTGTTTCCATTTGAAAATGTTCCTGGAGAGTAAGCAACCTATTTCGTAAAATATCTAGACCGGCGGATTTGTGTTTTGATCGATTCGCTTTACTAATATTTGTTGAGTTGATCCCAACACCGTTGTCGTCCAACACAAAGGTCAATATATTATGCTGAGAAGATATAGATAATTTGATCTCTCCACTTTCAGCATTTGATAATCCATGCCAAATAGAATTTTCAACCAATGATTGTAGAAAAAGATGTGGTAAAAAGACCCTTTTTAGGTTTAGTTCGGGACCTATATTCTTTAAGAATACTATGGGCTGGTTTCGTCTTAGGTTTTCCAGGCTGACATATAAATCTAGCAGATTTAGTTCTTTCTCCAGAGTAATAAATGAGGACTTATTTTCGGTAAATGTATCGGTCAAAAAATCAGAAAGTTTTGCGATGTAAAAATCGGCATTGTCAAGATCATTTGTAATGATCAAGGAATTGATCGAATTAATTGCGTTAAACAAAAAATGAGGATTGATCTGATTATTTAAAGCTTTGTTTTCTAAAGCGAGTAGTCTCTCCTTTAGTGTTTTATTGGCATTTATTACAGCAAGATTTTTTCGATATAGCTCATTTTTCTCAGCTTTCTTCCCTTCTATAAAAACGTAATAACTCTTCAGGTAAAAATAGACTAATGCAGATGCTTGAGTTGCAATAAATAGAGCAGCTAAAAAGAACCATAGATTTTTCCAAGTATCATGATAAATAGAGTAAGCCATATAAAATATACAGAGTATGCATGTAGAGGTAAATGCGGTCCATAATATCTTTTCGATAATGGAGATCCTCGAGAAAAATTTTCTGATATAATGGATTAGATTACAGGTATAATAAAGGTGAAGTGATAAACTCAGACAGATCATTTGATGAGTATAGCCAAGAAGTAAGAGAAGTGCCTGAAAGGCCAGAATTACAAGGGAAATCCAGCTTATAATTCTAGAAAGAAAAAATTGAGAATATTCGTTGTGGTTTTTTTTAGCGAATAAGATGGCGAAAATAGGATATATCAATCCAGACCCCAGCAGAGCCCATTCACAGATTATCCCTTCTAGTACGAGATAAATTACAAGAGAGTGTATGGTAATCCCTGATAGAAACAGAGGATGTTTCATGCGGAATAGCAAAGCGGTAGACCATTTAAACAGTAGGACGGAAAAACTAGCGCCCACAAAACCATAAATACCAAGTGTTGCCAGATCAGTCATACTGGAATTTTTTCTAATTGTAGGGTAAAGTCCATTTTTTTGTCACTGATATGTGTAATTGTTCCATATGCAGTCCCAGAGTCAAGCATTCTTGACTGGATCAAGTCGATACCTATTTTTTCCTTTGCTAAAACGATTTCTTTTTTTGAATCAACCTCTACAGATATATCCAAAGTGAGATCCTTACCGATGATAAATAGATTAATGATGGCTTTGTCATCGATTTTTTTGGCTGCTTTGAAAATACTTTTTAAGCTAGGCAGTATAAGTTGTGACTTAACTTGAACTTGTGATGTGTCAATAGATATTTGTTGAATAAGGTTAATGGTTTGAGTGGAATATAGAACATCACAAAGTGCCTTAAAGTCAAAGACTGCTTTCAGTTCATTTCTTAAAATATCGTGCGATTTGTTATGGAAATACACATGATTTCTCATGTGTTTGGCTAGTTTAGTGAGGATCATACTGCTCTTGTTAATGTCTGATGATAGTTTTTTTCTTACGCTGGCCAATACATTAGTTATGAATATAGGGTCTAGAGAAGCTAATTCAGAAAAGAAAGATGTAGCTGAGACTCTCTGCTCTAAATCAATGTTCTTTTTGAGTTGAGCGAGATTTTTGCTTTTCAAAAGATTTTCATTTTCTCTATTTCTGCGTTGCATTCTTAAGTGATTGATGATCTTAGGTGCCAATCCTAGACTAAGAAATATCAGATGAACAATAGACAATGAAACGACCAATAAAAAATTTGAAGACAAATTGCCACTAATAATTAGGACAAAAAGAAACACGAAAAAGACGATTTCAAAACACCAAGAAATTTTTCCAGAGAGAGATAAATCAATTTGTTTTGTGTCTGATCCTCGTGCTTCAAAAAGTGCCGAGAACATAGAGATTATGTGGTAGGGAATAGCACTTAGGGTTATGATTTCAAACCACCAATTAAAACCAAAAATCACACACATTGATAATGCCAATATGGAAATAATGACATAAAGAGTCAGGAAGGATTTAGGTGTTTGAAGCTTTTTTTGAACGAGTGATCCGTAATAGTTATAGTAATAGAAAAACGGACACAGGTGAAAAAAAATTAATGGGATAATTACTAGAAAAGCGGTATTATGATATACATATGTACTTATGTATATTACAAATAGAGAACTGATAACCTTAAACGCGTAGTTTCTATAAACAATAAGCCCATCGTGCCCATAAAAAAATGAAAACGAGATAAAAGACAAGACCAGAAATAGGCCAGCTTCCAAGGAGATGAATTCTAGAATATTCACTTTGTAAAGCTAGTGAATGTGATGAGAATAGAACTATTAGTTGAGCTCTTGTCTCAGTTGTTGCTTCAACTTTCGCATGTAATCCTCTTGCATCCAATCTAAGTAGTTCTTAGTAGATTTAGAAATGCAATAAGAAAAACGCTTTACTCGATACTGAACTTCCTTTTCTAATAAATCTGCGAGTTCGAGAGCATCAAAAATGTCTTCTGCATTCTCAAGAATTATTTTCTTATGCTGTCCGATACTTCTATTGATAGCTTCAATAGGACGCTCTCCTAAATCCATAGACTTTCGGTACTCATCTTTGATTTCGAAAGATTCAATAACACTGTTGGGAAATCTTGCTTTGATATCGTCAGTGAGTTTGTAGACAAATTGTCTTTCAATCTCTTCATCAGAGTACAAGCCTTCCAGATACGTGGTAGGGTTTCTGAAGATTTGTTGCCAATCAACATGTGCTTCCCATAACCCAAATCTTCTAGCATTATTTCCAAGGTCAATAATGTTGAAGTTTTTCTTGTTTGCTAGTATCCTAGAACCTCTACCAATCATTTGGTGGAATAAGGTTAAAGATTTGGTCGCTCTATTAAGAATGATGGTATCAACAGTAGGTTCGTCAAATCCTGTGGTAAGAATACTTACTGAAGAAAGAATGGCATCGGGTTTTTCTTTGAACCATTTCAAAATATCAGCTCTTTCTTTCTCATTATGAGTGTTATCCAAATGTCTAATTTCATATCCTTCTTCCCTGAACATCTCATAAACCGCCTTGGAGGTGTTAATTCCATTATTGAAAATCAATGTTTTTGACCCTTTAGATTTTTCCTCATATGCATAGAGTAGTTTTTCTTGCATTAAGAAGTTGCTATAGAGCTTTTCAGAAGAACTCACAGTATAATCTCCGTTGATTCCAACCTTCAAAGAGCGTAAGTTGACATCATAATTGTAGGTAGTTCCCTTTGCTAAATACCCTCTGGAGATTAATGAACGAATGGATTCGCCAACAATTAGTTCGTTGTAATTATCCTTTAATGGAAGCTTGATATTCGAACTAAGGGGAGTGGCTGTTACCCCAAGAATATTTTGTTTTTCAAAATATTTAAAGAGTTTTCTGAAAGAATTATAATGAGCTTCATCTACTACAAGAAGTCCTACATCTTCCATTTCGATTTTTTCTTCATTCAGACGATTATTCAGTGTTTCCACCATCGCCACGAAGCACATAAAGTCTTTTTTCTCAGGAAGTTCTTTGACCTTACTATCGATAATTTTGTTTTTGACTCCCAATTCATCCAACATCCTAGAAGTCTGGCCACAAAGCTCAATTCTATGCGTAAGAATAAGCACTCGCTTATTGGTTTGTTTGATATACCTCTTAGCTATTTCGGAGAATATCACCGTTTTTCCACCACCCGTAGGCAATTGGAAAAGCAAGTTGTAGTTTTCAGGATACTTGTCTAACTTTTCGAATATGGCCTCAATCGAGTCTTTCTGATAGTCATAGAGCTTCTTTTCTTCCTTTCCTCCTAATAAATCTACTGGTTCAAACGTCATTCCTTGCTGATAAAAGATGTGCAAAATTAGGTAAGAATAAATGCTTAGCGAAGGATAATCATAAGTTGTTGAAAATTTTGATGTTCATTACGTGTTATTAGTATATCAAATATTAGACTTTTGAGGACATGAATGTAAAAATAGAGTCTTCTTGGAGAGAGGTTTTAAAAACGGAATTTCAGCAAGATTATTTTATAAAGCTGACCGATTTTGTGAAGCGTGAATATCAATCAACGATCTGTTATCCATCAGGTAAAGATGTTTTTAATGCATTTAATCTTTGTCCGTTTGACAATGTGAAAGTGGTAATCATTGGACAAGATCCTTACATTAATCCTGGACAAGCACATGGGTTGTGTTTTAGTGTTCAATCAGGGACGAAGTTTCCACCATCTCTTAATAACATTTACAAAGAGTTAAAAGAGGATGTCCAGAAAGAGATCTCTTCCTCAGGAGATTTAACGCATTGGGCAGAGCAGGGAGTCTTGCTATTAAATTCTACTTTAACCGTTCGCGCAGGACAGTCGAATAGTCATGAAGGAAAAGGGTGGGGGGTGTTTACCGATGCTGTGATTAGAGAACTGAATGCAAAAAAGGAAGGGGTTGTTTATATTCTATGGGGGTCGTTTGCTAAACGGAAAGCGAAAACAGTAGATCCTAATAAAAACTTGATTTTAAATGCGGTTCATCCATCGCCTTTGAGCGCACACAGAGGCTTCTTTGGTTGCAAACATTTTAGTAAGGCCAATACTTACTTAAAGGAAAACGGTGCAGATTCAATCTTATGGTAGCATGAATACAAAATTTACTTTCGCATTTTTTTTGGTAACCTTTTTCTGCTTGCATTGCAAAAAAAAGTTAGAGACAACTGCGCCCCAAATTACCTTTAGTTTTTCAAACAACGTGATCAATGACTCAATTAAACTTGCAACTCCTGAAGAATTGAGCTTTTCTTATTTTGTTTCTGACAACGAAGAATTGCACAGTACACGCCTTTTTCTTTATAAAACGTCTAATAATGTAGATCATCCCTGTTCTATTCAAGATGATTATTCTTATTTGGAGTTGGTCAAAGGATTGCAAGGGAAGGATTTTGAATATACAAGAATCGTAGGGTTACCCGATAGCATTGATGGATCATATGTGATAGAGTTTGAAGCATTGGACCAAGCTGGGAACATTAGTACTTCAGAGATAGACTTAATTATTACAAATGAAAAGTTACCAAGAGTAGATTCATTGATCACTATACCTGCGAATAGTAGTTGTGCACTTTCAATTTCTTCAGATCTAGAGGAACTGAGTTTAAGATTAAAAGCTCATAGTGAGGAACTCATAGATGAAGTGACTATTTATTGGTTTGAAAATGATCAATTATTGCAAATGGAAACTAACGCCATAAGTGCATCCAATGAAATTGATGAAGAGTTTGTTTTTGCGGTTCCTAATTCCTCAACTTCAACGATGCTATTGAAACTTAAAACAACAGCAGGAGGAATTTCTAGATGGTCTGAGTTGGAAGTGACAGTGTCTGAATGATTTATTTGAGTTGATGAATAAGGGGTTGCGAGGAGCAGGCCTAAAATTAATTATTCATTGATGCTAAACTTGAACTAAAGATCTATTTGATTTAGTGCGCTCTCTACTCCAAAATCACCTGTTTGACTAATACCGTCTCATTTCCAAGTACCCGTAATATGTATGAACCTCTTGATAGCGACTGTAAATCTAGTATCAGGGCAGGATTTTCAATAGGTAGCCATTCCTTTCGATGCATAATTCGTCCTTGTAAATCTATAACTTCTATTTCCCACTTCGTTTCGGAAGGTTGATTTAGTAATAAGGTCATCTGCCCATTTCCTGGGTTTGGATAAATTTTAATATCAAGAGCTTCGGATATAATTTGTTCTTCTCCATTTTCTTCGGATTGCTTTAAGAAGCCAAACGGCAGCTGTTCATATTCAATAGATACATTGTCGATAGCAATGTCACTGGTATAGAAGTTTCCCGTTTTTGCCACAAAACGAAATTTTGCTGTTTTCCCTTCAAATATGCTAATAGGAACAGATACATTTTGCCATGAGGAGCCTGTACTTCCAGTTTTGGTGAAGATTCGATCCCATCCATCACCAGCGTTGATATCAACTGATAGTGACGAGAAGAGTTGACCAAATCCCTTTTTGTGGTATTTGAATTTGAGCGTGGCGGTTTTGAATATATTAAAAGGTAAATCAAAGCAAGGAGTGTATACGTATGCTAACTTTCGAGGATATCCAACTCCATTACCAGAAGCTTCAACGTATAAATACTTACTAAAGCTACTAGGACCAGTATTATTACTTGGAGTACCAAAACGATCGGTGATCCAGTCCAGATCATCTTCATCTACGTTATACCATCCACTAGATGCAGGAAGAGTACAATTGGCACCATTGGCGGTAGAGCAAAGTGAAAATGAAGTGAAACGTTGTTGATATGGATAAACATCTATCGTTTGATTACAAGTAGGGCTACAATTGAGATTGGATCGATCATTATCAAAATAATAATGCATGAGGTTGATTTGTTCTGAGGTGAATTCACTCGTACAATTGTAGGTGGCATAAGACATGAAGTTTTTTTCATCTGGTGCATAAGCATCTCCAACTGCATCCGTTAGACTCCCTGTGTAAACACAATTATCTGTGTCATAGTTCGACCAATTACCTAGATGTAATCCAGGATCAGCAGGGGTGTCACAAATACGATCGCCAGCAGTTAGACAATTGGAACCATCAGCTCTTTCCAAACCATAAAAGGCTTCGTGTGTATGAAGTAACCCAAAATAGTGTCCCATTTCATGGGTGAGATTAGTACCTATAGGCATGCAGGTTGAACTGCTTGTATTCATGAATACTCCAGTATACTCTGTTTCCCATGGGAAGGACCCTTTTCCACAAGTGTTAGAAACTTCATGTGCGAAATAAATGTTGATGACATCGTCTTTCTGATAAAACTGTTCTATTACATTATCGTACCAGAAGCTAGGAACACTTATATCATAGAGATTTGTATTCTCAATATATGAGATTCCATTTCCTTCACATGGAACGAATTTCATTTTGGCTGCTGCAAAATTGGCATTGAGCTCATCAAGAGCATCTAATGCCTGTTGATCGTTAATTCCACCAGAACCATCACTTTGACGATGAATCCAGAGTTGCACAGGCGCATATCTCCAACCTCGATAGATTGATTTTGAATTAAAATAGGCGCTGCGTTTTTCTTTATTTTCTTTTATGAAGTGGGCTCCTTCAGGGGTGAGTTCATTACCTTCTTGTGCCTGAGAAGAAAGGGCGTATATAATCAGTATAGTGAGTGTGAATAGTCGGAGAGAATACTTCATGAAGATCATTGGATATGGAATTAATGGATGGTTCAATGTAAATATATTGATTATGAGTGCGTTGGTGTTAGGTGAATGAGTGTTTGGTGTTCTTTATTGAGAGATCGGCGAGCCTTAATTATAATTAGGGCATTGGTTTTTAAAATCGAATAAAATCAGGGTGATATTATCACACTTTTTATTTTGAAATCTTAAAGAAAGGAGAATGTTTAGAAGGAGTCACTATTCCAAAAGTATTTGATTTTAAAGGAAGTGAAATATGAAATACTTTACAGGATGATTGCCAACAAGTTTAATCGTTACTCATTTTGAATAATAAGTTCGAATAGTGCTTTCTGCTGGCTTATTCTGTGGTGTAAATCTGTTACAAGATTTTCCACCATATTTCTGATAATTTGGATACCATTTCCACAAAAAACCGCCAGCCATAAAATCTTCTTGCCATATGGACTGAAAAGTACCTTCATAGCAATTTTTTTGCGCTTCCATATTAATGTCGCCACCCTTCCCTGAATCCCATGGTTCTTTGGCAGTATATGAAGTACTACGGTATCCATATTCGCAAAAAAGGATTTTCTTATTCCATTTTTTTGAAATGCTTCGAAGCTCTTCTGTATGCTCTTTCCATCCAGAAATAACTTCATTTACAGTAGGCGTGGAGGATTTAGAAATAGGAAAATATGCGTCTACTCCAATGTAATCCAACTGATTCCAAAATGAAAGTAATTTATAGCTGTCCCAATTTCCTGCGTAGGTCAGTTTTCCAGAATATATAGATTGAACCTTTTGTATCAATTGATTCCAAAATTCTGGTCTATTGATAACAAACTCTTTCAATTCCGTTCCGATACACAATATATCTGCTTTGACTTCTTCCGCATTTTGTGCATGAGCTAACATATATTCCTCGTAACCTCTTTCAAAACGAACCCATTTTTCCTCAGAGTCAAATTTGACATCTCCAGTAAAAGTTCCCCAGTCAAACCAGATTTGAGGCTTAATCATTACATGCAGTCCCTTGGATTTAGCCATTGAAGCGAGTGATTTAGATCCGTCTATACTCTCGCCCCACCATTGCCAGTCGGTATGAATGGTTAAATGCCCGCTTGTGGTTTTTCCATACGCAAAAGGGACAATAGCTACGCTATTAGCACTGATTTTCTCCAAATGATCGAAAGCTGTAGGTTTTTGTATTTCAGAAGTTCCTACTAGATTGACACCAACATAAAATGTCTCTTCCTTTATTGTTAAGGCAGCACAAGAAATAAGTGCAGCAACTAATATGGCAGGAATGAAATATCGATTCATTAATTTAAAGAAGAGGGTATTTCTAAATTAAATGTAGGGATAGTTGCTTTGAAAATTTCTCCTGTAAATTCATTTCTTAAATTATAGAATCCTTTCATCCTTCCCATTTCGTTAGTCATTTCACAGAAGGAATTGTAATCGTAGGTTTCTCCAGCCTCTATGAGTGGTTTTTGTCCAATTACTCCTTCTCCAAATACAGTATAACTACCTTCGGTGGAATCAAAAATGAACCAACAACGTTCCAAAAGTTTCACAGGAAAAATATTATTGTTCTTGATGCGAACCCTATAGGAGTGTATAAAGCTATTGTTAAGGTAAGAACTCTTTGTCTCCTCAAATTTTGGGGTTACACTAATTTCAATATTTTGACTAACTGCGGTTTTCATAATGTCTCTGCAAGTAAGGCAATAATTCAGAATAAATAGTCTCAAAAAGACACTAAATTTTCATAAAAAAGCAATTTATTTTAAAGTAGAGTGTAGTTCAAAATATTCAGAAACTTCTGATGTATCATGTGTGCCTTATACTTCTCCAAGTGGTGATTTTATAATTGACTCTCCTCAATTTTTGGTATTACAAGTGCTTGTGGGGCTTACAGTATAGTATCGATTGGATGTAGTATCAGTTTCTGAGTTCAGAATTAAAAATGAAGTGATTGTTTATCCAAATCCAAATTCGGGTACTTTCTATGTGAAAAATGCAAATTTGTTCAAACAATTTCAATTGCTGGATATTTTTGGAAATGTAGTATGGGAAAAGAATATGATGGCAATTCAATCAGACCAGTTCAATTTGGGAGCATTGAAAGGAGTGTTCTTTCTGCATTTGAGGAGCGAAGATAAAACTGTAATAAGAAAAATTGTGATAAACAAATGATTGAAAAATCATTTGTTAAAGGTATTTGTTTTCAAAAAACCAATAACACGGTCGTATCCTAAATTACTGTTTGAATCATAGGTGAAAATGTGAAAATCATTCTCTGTTTGAAAGTGACTTCCTTCCATGTATGTTAAATCTATTTTATCAGAATCTTTAAGTGCATAGATGTAGTTATAGTACCCTTGTTTTAATAGTGTTTTCAGTTCGTAGCGTTTTAGTTGGTAATTGTATGTCATCAAGCTACTTCTGTTAAGCGTATTCATATTGAATGAACCAAATACATGAACTTCTTGAGGAGAAGGCACTGGTGTATCTTTTTCTAGATAGAAACTAACTTCGCAATATTCTGCTTCTAGATCATCATCAAAGCCAAGGAGACTGTTGATTTTGTAATCACCATTTATATCTGGAAGCGTTGTGTATAATTTGAAAGCTCTAGATTGATCAACCTTTAGATGTACTTCAGGAACCAATGTTTTTGCATTAATCTGCAAACTTTGCATTCTGGGACCAGGGCCATTGATACTGGAAGTTGCAAAAAACCGATATTCGTTTCCTCCTTTAAAGTTATTTTCCTCACCATAATCATAGCTCATTTCGTCATTCTTAACGAAAATAGGAGCAAGGTCAGTAATAGCGGTATTCCAGTTGAAGTTTTGAAGGATAACATTGTAGATGTCTTCATATGGTCTTGTTACATTGTATCCATTAAACACGAGATCGAAATCTACCTCTTGCGAAGTAGTTCGTTCCCTTATAGTGCTTGACTCCTTGATCCGAGTCCGATATCTGACGAGTTCTTCGTAGACAATTATTCTTGCTGATATAATAGGGTTGGTCTCGTCGTCGTCGGGGTAGATAATGAGAAGGTAGTTTCCACTTAATTTAGGAGACATCATATCATTCGGAAAGTTGAAGTCATAATGAGTATATGAAATGGCAGAGTTAAATGAGGGTTCTATTTCTGTAATGTTCAATTCTTGGAAACCATTGATGTATTCGTTGGACTCTAAGTCAGATGGAATCCAATCGTGCGAACAGTGAATTATTTTGTAGTAATAGTCATCGTCAAAATCACTCAAGTCATCAAAAGAAATAGAGAGTTGATCATTGCTATTTAGTCTAACTACTGGATACGATGGGTATGAATCATTTAGGCGAATTTGAACTGTTTTAATGTAATCTTTGTGTATCCTGTTTTTTGTGTTCAGGTTGTCCGTCTGTGTAGATGCACACATGCCAAAAGAAATAACTGATGATAGTAATCCACATGAAATGGTGAAGAAAAGTATTGACCTTTTCAGTGTCAATAAATTCGTTAGAACTCCCTGTACATAAGGTTTTTCAATGCTGTTTAGAATCATTCTAAATTATTTTGTTGCTATTTTAAACATGTCCGTAACCACTACAATTAACTACTTTTGCCGTCCAAAAGTAAAGGATAATCACCAGATGTCTAGAACCATTAGAATTCGCAAAGGAGCGGATATTAGGCTAGTTGGAGCTGCAGATAAAACTTTGAAAGAATCTTCTGCAGGT
Organism: Flavobacteriales bacterium; assembly: GCA_965224545.1. Lineage (GTDB taxonomy): Bacteria > Bacteroidota > Bacteroidia > Flavobacteriales_D > Sanyastnellaceae > ASP10-05a. Next base: position 185,815 of record CBDCZM010000004.1, read on the forward strand.
AGCGTATACGCTATCAAACCAACCGACTTTCACGGGCTCATCCCAAAACTCCTACTCAAAGAAGGTGCCGAAGTTAAAATTGGTACTCCATTATTTCATGATAAGTACAACAAGGATATCGTTTATGTATCCCCTGTTAGTGGTGAAATAGCTGAGATAGTTAGGGGAGCAAAGAGAAAGATATTAGAGGTAAGGGTCATTGCAGATTCTTCAAATTCTAAAGAATTGCTTTCTACAGTCTCGGCTTCTGCCGGAAAAGAGGAAGTGACAAAAGCTCTATTAGGGGCTGGACTTTGGCCGTTTATAAGACAGCGTCCTTTCAGTATAATTGCGAAACCAACCGATACTCCTAAAGCAGTTTATGTGAGTACATTTAATTCTGCGCCTTTAGCACCTGATAATGATTTCATTTTACAGGGAAAAGAAAGCGCATTTAAAAGTGGTTTAGCAGCGTTAAGTTCGTTAGCTGGAGGTTCTAAAGTAGAATTAGGAGTTTCTCCGAATAGTTCTTGGTTCCAACAGTTTTCATCTGAGGCTAACATTACGGAATACGCGGGTCCTCATCCAGCAGGAAATGTGGGTGTTCAAATCCATAATACGAATCCCATTAACAAAGGTGACGTAGTGTGGTATTGCAATGCTCAAGACGTGGTTAATATTGGAGAAACATTGAGTTCTGGGGAACTTAGTGTGAACAGAATTGTTGCTTTAGTTGGCTCTGAAGTGAAAACTCCTGAGTATTACTCTGCTAAGATTGGAGCTCAAATAAAGACGATTACTTCAGGCAAAATAAGTGAAGGGAACAATAGAATTATTAGTGGAGATGTGCTGACAGGTACGAAAGTATCGGAAGACAGCTTCATTGGGTTCTATGACGATCAAATAACCGTTGTTCCTGAAGGTGATGAACCGCAATTCTTCTTAACGGACGGGTGGTTGGCACCTGGATTTGATAAATTCTCTTTGAGTAAATCATTCCCAACTTGGCTGACTCCAAAATCTAAAAAATTCACTTTAAACACCAATATGAATGGTGAGGAGAGAAACTTTGTAGTTACCGGTCAGTACGAAAAAGTGTTTCCATTTGACATTTATCCAGTTCAGTTGGTTAAATCGATCATTGTAAATGATATCGATATGATGGAAAAATTAGGAATCTACGAAGTGGCTCCTGAAGATTTTGCACTATGTGAATACGCCTGTACTTCTAAAATTAATGTCCAAGAGATTATAAGAGAAGGATTGGACGTGATAATGGAAGAGTTTAAATAAGATCAAAGCCTTAAGATGAAAGGATTACATAAATTTTTAGACGAAAAGTTAGCTCCCCCATTTAAAGAAGGAGGAAAGCTACACAAATTCTGGCCAGTATATGACTCGTTAGAAACGTTTGCATTCGTTCCAGGACATACAACATCTAAAGGTGGTCACCTGAGAGATGGGATTGACTTAAAGAGAACCATGTTCATGGTGATCATCGCATTGATTCCATGCTTGCTGTTTGGGATTTTCAATGTAGGTCATCAATATGATGCTATTCTTACTGAAGCAGGGAGAATGGAATGGTTAGGAGAAGCTAGAATGGCTACATGGTGGGATAAGTTCTTATATGGCGCGCCATTGGTTCTTCCCATGGTTATCGTTTCTTATGGAGTAGGGTTAGGAGTAGAGTTTGTTTTCTGCTTTATAAACGGTCATGCGATTAATGAAGGATTTTTAGTTTCAGGAATGCTTATTCCGTTGGTAATGCCTATTGATTGCCCTCTATGGATGGTAGCAGTAGGAACTGTTTTCGCTGTGGTGATAGGTAAGGAGGTGTTTGGAGGAACGGGAATGAACATTTTAAATGTAGCCTTGACAGCCAGAGCATTTATGTTCTTTGCTTATCCAACCAAGATGAGTGGAAATAATGTTTGGTTTAGCACAGGATATGGAGACTCTATTACTGCAGCAGCTGGTTCAGATATCATTGATACTTTTACTGGAGCTACTCCATTGGGTATTCTACAGTCTCCATCAGATGCTGTAATGGAAGTGTTGAAGACAAGCCCAAGTAAGGCTATAGAAATGATTTCTGCGAATGCTGGTGGTGGGTTTAGTTTTGACTTATGGAATTCATTTATGGGATTCATCCCTGGTTCTATTGGTTCAACATCAGTTTTGATGTGTTTAATAGGAGCAGCTATTCTTATATGGACTGGAATAGGAAGCGCTAGAATTATGTTTTGGGCAGTGGTTGGTGGAGCATTGATGGGAATGTTCTTCAATTGGATAGGACCTGCTTATTTTCCTGAAAATTTATACTTACAGATTCCTTGGTTCCATCAGTTGTGCTTAGGTGGCTTTGCATTTGGAGTAGTATTTATGGCTACAGATCCAGTATCAGCAGCACAAACGGCTAAAGGAAAAATATGGTATGGGTTGCTAATTGGGATATTGGCTATATTAATTAGAACGGCTAACCCAGCATATCCGGAAGGAATAATGCTAGCTATTCTATTTATGAACGTAATGGCACCAACTATCGATCATTATGTGATAGAAGGAAACATTAAGAAAAGAATGAAAAGAGCCAAATTGGCTGTCGCTTAAAACGTATTGAATCATGGCAATAGATAAAAATAGTACAGGATTTACACTCTTCTTCGTGGTCATAATGGTCGTGGTAGTGGGAACTATACTGGCGTCTCTCGCTTTGGGACTGAAGCCACTTCAGAAGGGACATGAAGCAGACAAAAAGAGAATGGATATTTTGGGAGCGATAGCAGTAGACTCCAAAAGATCAAACGTGAATGATATTTTCTCAGAGTATGTAAATGGATATTACTTATTAGATTCCGAAGGAAATATTATAAGTAGAGATCAGAAAGAAGTATTCTCCGTGGATATTAAGAAGCAACATAGAAATACAGAGCTTAAAGAGGAAGAAAAAAAATTCCCATTATATACGGCAAAAGCTGTAGATGGGAAAAACGTGTATATAGTACCTATGGTGGGAAAAGGATTATGGGGGCCGATATGGGGATATGTTGCTATGGAGCAGGATATGGCAACTATTTTCGGAGCTAAGTTTGATCACAAAACAGAAACTCCAGGGCTAGGAGCAGAGATTAAAACTGACTTCTTCCAAAAGAACTGGAAAGGGAAATCATTGGATTTGGCTTCAAATGCTAAGATGATGTTTGAAGTAACCAAAGGGGCAGGAAGCTCTATGGGTGATCATCAAGTGGATGGAATTACTGGAGGAACGATTACCTCTAAAGGAGTTCAGGAGATGGTGAACCGTACAATGATAGTTTATAGAAAATATGAATCTTCTACAGCACAGTTAAATTAATTGAAAGATGAGCGAAGTAAAAGACGAAATAGCAGTAAAAGAGCCTAAAGAATCTCTCTTTTCTAAAAAGAACAAGAAGTTATTATCTGATCCTTTGAATGACTCAAACCCAATTACTGTTCAGGTATTAGGGATTTGCTCCGCACTAGCGATTACCGTTCAGGTAGAACAGGCTGTAGTAATGTCACTATCAGTATTATTTGTAATGATTGGAGGAAACGTAATTGTTTCTCTTTTAAGAAATGTAATTCCTTCTAGAATCAGAATTATCGTTCAATTAGTTATTGTGGCATCTCTTGTGATTATTGTAGATCAAGTGCTAAAAGCATATGTTCCAGATGTAGCAGAGAAACTCTCGGTATTTGTTGGTTTGATCATTACAAATTGTATTATCATGGGGCGTTTAGAGGCTTATGCGCTTGGTAATAAAGTGTGGCCTTCATTCTTAGATGCCATAGGAAATGCTATGGGATATGCGTGGATTTTGGTAGTGGTTGCTTTCGTTAGGGAAATTTTGGGATCAGGAAAACTATTTGGATTTGAGTTATTCGGAACATCAGTAGGATCTCCAGAAGAAATAGGGTGGATCTATCAAATGGGATATTTCAATAATAATATGATGATCTTACCTCCAATGGCTCTTATTGTAGTTGGAATTATCATTTGGATTCAGAGAAGCAAGAATCAAAAATTAGTAGAAGAGAATTAAGAATACTCATAAGAAAAAGACATGTTAGATTTAGTAAGCATATTCGTCAAGGCAGCCTTTTCTGAAAATATGATTTTCGCATATTTCTTAGGGATGTGTTCTTACCTGGCAGTATCCAAAACAGTGAAAACAGCTGTAGGATTGGGTTTTGCAGTCATCTTCGTACTAGGAATTACTGTTCCTATCAATTATTTAATGGAAAATTATTTGCTTAAGGAAGGAGCATTGGGATGGTTGAATCCTGAGTGGGGATTGGATGGAGCAAATACATTGGATTTAAGTTTCTTGAGCTTTATCATGTTCATTGCGGTAATTGCAAGTATGGTTCAGTTAGTAGAAATGATTGTAGAGAAATTTGCGCCAGCTTTATATGGAGCGCTGGGTATCTTTTTACCATTGATCGCAGTAAACTGTTCTATACTTGGTGGAGCACTTTTTATGCAGGATCGTCAGTATCCAAATATTACTGAAGCATCGGTATTTGGCCTAGGATCAGGTGTTGGTTGGTTGTTGGCAATTGTTGCTATTGCAGCTATTAGAGAAAAAATTAGATATTCGAATGTGCCACCTGCACTGAGAGGTTTGGGGATCACGTTTATTTTAACGGGACTTATGGGTATTGCGTTCATGAGTTTCATGGGATTCGAATTATAAAAAAGATTTAAAAAAGAAGTCATATGATGACCACAACGATTATAGCGGCAGTAGCAGTATTCATGCTGATAGTGATGTTACTGGTAGCACTTTTGTTATTTGCTAAGGCTAAACTTTCTCCGAGTGGAGCTGTAAAGCTGACAATTAATGGAGAGAAAGTAGTTGAAGTAGATGCCGGAAGCACAATATTAACGACTTTGGGAGAAGAAAAAATCTTTTTACCATCAGCTTGTGGTGGTGGTGGTACTTGTGCGATGTGTAAGTGTCAGGTCTTTGAAGGTGGGGGAGAAATTCTTCCTACTGAAGCTCCTTATTTTTCTAGAAAAGAAATTGCTGATAACTGGAGACTTGGTTGTCAAGTGAAAGTGAAGCAAGACATGAAAATCGCTATCCCAGAGGAAATTTTCGGGATTAAAAAATGGGAATGCGAAGTGGTAAGCAATTACAACGTAGCCTCTTTTATTAAAGAGTTTATAGTAAGACTTCCTGAAGGTGAACATCTAGATTTTGAAGCAGGTGGATATATTCAGGTGGACGTTCCTCCTATAACCGTTAACTTCAAGGACATGGATATCACCTCACATCCAGAGCTTGGAAGAGATCCTGATGATTTTAAACCAGAATGGGATAAATATGGTTTGTGGGATTTGACGATGAAGAATGACGAGACGATTTTTAGAGCTTATTCTATGGCGAATCACCCTGCGGAAGGGAACATTGTAATGTTAAACATTCGTATTGCTACACCACCATGGGATAGACAAAGAAACGGATGGATGAATGTGAATCCGGGAATCTGCTCTTCTTATGTGTTTGGATGTAAGCCAGGAGATAAGGTGACTATTTCAGGTCCTTATGGAGAGTTCTTCATTAAAGAAACTGGTTCAGAAATGCTTTATATTGGTGGTGGAGCTGGTATGGCTCCAATGAGATCTCACTTGTTCCACTTATTCCATACATTAAAAACAAACAGAAAGGTAACTTACTGGTACGGAGGCAGAAGTAAACGTGAATTATTTTACTTGGATCATTTCAAAAACATTGAGAAAGAGTTTCCAAACTTTAAATTTCACATTGTGCTTTCAGAGCCACTTCCTGAGGATAATTGGAAAGTAAAGAAAGATGTTCATGACGATGCCGGAGATGGTTTTACAGGATTTGTGCATCAAGCCGTAATCGATGAGTATCTAAGTAAGCATGATGCACCAGAGGATATTGAGTTCTATTTTTGTGGACCACCATTGATGAACAAGGCTGTTCTTCAAATGGTAGACGACTGGGGAGTACCTCCTGAGAATGTTGCATTCGACGATTTCGGTGGATAACCAAAAAAATTTAAAATGCCTCGTCAAACGAGGCATTTTTTTGTTGTAAATAATTTTACATTTGACACGTTAAGTATCTGCAGTGATGCTAGACCTCAAACCTTTATCAATGAAATTTAGACTTCTTTTTTTATTCGTAGTCGTTGCTCTAGTTTTAGGATGTGACAATTCATCTTCAGAAAAAACAGGATATTTAGAACTAAGGGGGTATACTCAAGGAACCACTTACCAGATCGTTTATAAAGATTCAGCGGACCATCAAAAAGGAGTGGAAAAGATATTAACCCAAATAGATCGAGAGTTTAATTTGTGGGATTCTACTTCGATTATTAGCCGGTTAAACAAACATGATCGGACGGATACGGTTTTTGCCTTTAAAGATTCTACGTTGAACTTTACAATTATGATGGAGGTGTCAAAAGAATTTTATGAGAAAACAGACAAAGCTTTTGATCCTTCTGTGTTGCCCTTGTTGGAACTATGGAAGTTTGGAAAAGAAGAGACTGTGCTGCCTTCTCAGCAGGAAATAGATTCAGTTTTGGAATTTGTAGGGTTCAGTGAGTTTGACTTCTCATTAATTGATAATCCATATGAAGATGACTTTGGGAAGAACACTGAAATAAGAAAATCAAAAGCAGAAAGAAAACTTGATTTTAATGCCATAGTTCAAGGATATACGGCAGATCTAATTGGTGATTACCTTTTGGAAGAGGGAATAGAAAACTTTATGGTCAATGTGGGAGGAGAAATCAAAGTAAATGGTCAAAACCCTTCAGGAAAGAATTGGTCAATTGGAATTCAGAATCCCAGTAAAGAAGATGAAGAGGCACAGTCCATTGTGGTGTTGTCAAATTGTGGTGTTGCTACTTCTGGTAGTTATAGAAATTACAAAGAAATCGACGGAAGTAAATACTCCCATATGATTGATGGTAGGACAGGATATCCTGTGCAGCATAGCTTGTTGAGCTGTACTGTTATAGCTTTATCGGCATACGAAGCCGATGCTTATGCCACTGCGTTTATGGTGATGGGAACAGAAGAGATTCACAAATATCTTATGGAGAATCCTAATTTAGGGTTACAGGTATATCTCATCGAAGATATCTATGGGGAATATCATGTGACATACACTCCTGACTTTCCATTATTGGGTAAAGAGAATACAATTAAATGAACTATTTAAGCATTTGATTCGTACAGTATAAGAAATATCCTACATTCATGATGAAGATTGTATATATACTTACATCACTCACTTTATTTTCTCTGACAAGTGGTTTCGCTCAGTCAGAATCACAGGTGATCAATTCTATGGCGTCTGACGCTCATGTGTCATTTAAAAGTTCAGATCATCAGATAAGAGTTCCTTCTGGATTTATTCAACATACAGGAAATGGAATTAACGGCTTTATTAATGAAGAAGGTAGTGCAGAAATTGTCATTGTAGAAATGGCTGTTCCTATGACCATGTGCCAGCAAAAGTTAGGAATGTCGTTATCAAACTCAGCAGACTTTGAAGTGACTGAACAAATTAACTTTGAAATGAATGGATATGATGCTCTATTGATCGCGGGAATCCATCAAATAGGAGATGAACAAAAGACTAGATTTGTCTTGTTTAGTGGGGATTCTCAGAAATCCGTAATGATAAATGTCACAGCTCCAATAAACTCTAATATAAAAGAATCTTTACGAGAAAGTCTATTGAGCACTGTACTGAATTTCTAGTCACTCCGTCACATTCACTTTTATAAGCCCACTGTTAATATTTGCAGGAATCCATCCTGATTTAATACCCACACGGAAATGGTACTTTCCTGGAATATCGGGAACAGGAATGTTTAATGTCAACTCTTTACTTTCAGAAAGAGTAAGATCACTAATAAAGTCAAACGTTTGCTTCGAAACAAATCGCTGATCCAAGAAAATGGTACAGATTAATTCTGCTTTGAAGTCCTTATTTTTGTCAAAATCGATTGGGTGATCAAGTGTGTTATATAATGTAATAGGAAGGGAAAGCATTTCTCCATGTGTCACGTTAGTGTGCCACGAGGTGGTATTTATCCAGTAGGTGTGAATCCTACCAGGGCAATTGACTGTTCACCCTGAAGAAAGACGGACAGTTAGCCTCGCGAGGAGTTCGCTGAAGCTTTGTTCTTTCAAATAATCAAGCTGTAATACGAAAGTGTGAACCCATAGTAGTTTCGATAAGTGTACCTGTAGTTTGGGGAGAGTTTTGACGGTCTCGAACCCTGCCATATTACTCGGATAAACAGTTAAGAGATGAGTAATAAACTACCGGAGTCATAGGGATTGCGTGATTATAGATGGAGAAATATTAAACGTGGGAGGTCTGATGAAGTAAAGTTTGGCAAACTTAAAAATTTGTATATAAGTATTACGAAATTACGAGTTGCTTTATGAGAAGTCGGAGGAGCCCATAGTACCAATAATGTTAGAGACAACATAACTCTAGCTAGGAAAGGGGCTCTACTTTAGATATGTAGATATAGAAGGGTGTTTCTCAGTACTGGCATAGTCCTATTGGCTGAATAAACGAAGCGATCTTTCTAAAGGCTACTATGTATTTATTCAAGTAAGAAAAGAATGTATTGGTGATCTATGTCAGCCCCTAGATTATATGAATACAGGGTAGGTTCTTATGAATAGTAAATACCGAAATCTATCGGTAAGCCGTATGAGGGAAAACTTCACGTACGGTTTGATGAAGGGGGTGCTGATAATCCGAGTAGTTATATCTTTATGATGTAGTTTGTAGGATTATCAGGCTCTACTCTACTACTCCATTTCTGGAACTTGAACTTCCACAGTTCCATACGTTCTATAATTATCAATGAAAGCATACTTGAGTGTTCCCTTTGAAGTCTGACTTTTCTGGAATTCTTGTCTATCCCAGTTTGCAACAAAAAGTACGGTTTTTCCCTGTAAAGAATCTTCAATAGGCCAAATGTCAAACTGATTTCGACGATAATGAGCATTATTATGAGAGTGAGTCTCCTGTTTTGAATAAAACCAATGCTTAGATGCGTTTTGATAAGAGTTGCTAAATACAACAGGTTTCCCCTTAGCTAACTTACTAATTTCTTCTGCCCAAACTTTCCCGCCATGAAATTGGTTTTTTATTCCAATATCCAATGATTCAATATTTAGTAATAAAAGAGCTCTTAGAAGTAAAAAGATAAGTACTGTTACACCACCCAACCTGTAAATCAATTTTCTTGTTTTGGGACGATCTATTGAATAGGAAAAAAGAATCCAAAGAATTGGTACTAGAATAGGAATGTTCCAGTTTGCTTCACCACGCGTTTTTAGCGTGGAAAAGAGAAAGAATAGAACAAACCCTATAACTGTAAACTTCAAACCCCTTTCAAAACTATTTTGTGTTTTAATATGTCTGAAAGCCTTTAGTACTATAGGAAAAATGAAAGGAGAAATGATTAAAATAATACTCGCTAAGTAGCCTATGGTGTAAATGGTGTATAGGGCAATTGACTTCTATTGAGCACATGATATTGGTAGGAGGGATAGTTGTTCTGAATTTGCCACATAGCGTGAGGTAACAGCAGGAAGGCTGATGAGATCACTATTAGGTAAAAACTCCTTTTGCGAAATAATTGCAGATTGGATAAAATCACAAAGAACAGGATAAGTATACCGTGATATTTACTGTAGAGTAAAAGTGCGACAACTATTCCCAGTAAAAGACTGTTTTTAATAGAGTCTTGTTTTAGGTAATATTCTATAGTTTAAGAAAAATAGAGCGATAAAAAACAGAAGTGGGGCGTCAGGTGTGGCTATAAACCCATAGATATGAAAACAAGTAAAAGAGACATAAATACAGAACAGTAATATGAAATTTTTACCCTCTGTAAGTTTATCTAGGATAAGGAGGGTGGCGGCACTCATAAGTAGGGATATCAGTCGCACACCGAGCTCGTTTTGAAAGAGTAGATACCCCAATTTTATCATTAAAGCAATCATTGGAGGATGATCAAAATACCCGATATCTAAATTTTCTGAATAGGCCCAGTAATAGGCTTCATCATGAGCTAGTTCCGTAAAATATGCTTGAATCAAATTAATAATAACCCAGAGGCTTATCAATAACGTTTTTAACCATTTATTTTGGTAGAAACTCATGAATAATAGGTTGCTTTTAAATGACTCATGTAAGCGAAAATAAGCTCTAATTTATTGATGGTAAAGATGCACATTGAGTGCGAGAAATATTATTGATCTTTTGGTAAGGTTTTTCATGTGTTTTCGACAATAGGTAATGAATCCTAAGTAAATTTGCTGCGGGCAAACCGTTCCATCGCGTCTTGGTTTTACTAAGATGAGGAAAGTCCAGGCTGCGTAGGGTGCCATACTCCTTTAATACGGAGGCTTTTGGATAGAAATATCTAGATGACAGAAAGTGCTGCAGAGATTTAAACTTCCGATGGCTTGAGCTTGCTCAGGCACAGGTAAAGCTGAAAAGGTGAGGTAAGAGCTCACCAGTGCCAGTAGTGATGCTGGCAGCTAGGTAAACCTTGTGGGCAGAAAGACCGTGTAAACCCCGTTCCATTCCGATGTTTATCGAGATGGAAGAAAGCGATTCGTTTTTATACCACGGGGAGGGTAGGTCGATTAGATAAATGATGGAACCAGTTTGACTGGAACAGAACTTGGCTTATAGGTTTGCCCATTTTTTTCCTTCATTATTGAGTTATATAAGTGTCATATTACCAGCGAAGAATGCTGCCGAGTTTATAGCCGATACCATCGCGTCTATTCAGAATCAGTCAATATTTGATTGGGAATGCATTTGCGTGGATGATGGTTCTGAGGACCACACTTTAGAAATTTTAGAATCATTCTCAAAGTCAGATCATCGCATAAAAGTACTTTCTAATCCAGGTGTCGGAGTGATTTCAGCATTGAGGTTTGGATACGAGCAATCAACAGGTAGATTCATTACAAGAATGGATGCGGATGATTTAATGCCGCAAAAAAAGCTGGAAATACTTAAAGATGAATTGATTCGAGTAGGGAAAGGAAATGTAGTTACAGGGAAAGTAAAATACTTCAACACGTTAGGACAAGGTTTTTTAAATTATGAATATTGGCTTAACTCTTTGGTAGACTCAAATACTCATTGGAATGAACTATATAAAGAATGCGTTATTGCTTCTCCAAATTGGATGATTCATCGAGAAGATTTAGACGAAGCCAATGCCTTTACACCTGAGACATATCCGGAAGATTATGATTTGGTTTTTCGTTTTTATCAGCAAGGGTTTAAGGTAGCTTCTGTGAATGCAATTACACACCTGTGGCGGGACCATGAAAATCGAGCATCAAGAAATTCTGAATTGTATGCCGACAACACGTTTATCCCTCTAAAAGTGAATTACTTTAAGAAGCTTAGCTGGAATAGTGAAAAAACGATCCTGCTTTGGGGAGCGGGTAAAAAGGGAAAGATCTTGGCAAAAGCGCTTCAAAGTGAAGAAATCACATTCAAGTGGCTTACAAACAATCCTAAGAAAATTGGTCATGAAATATATGGTGTGAAATTGGAGTCAGCTGATTTAGAATTATGTCCGGGGAATCAGGTGATAGTAGCTGTAAGCGGCCCAGAGGAGCAAAATGTATTACTCATAGAATTAGAGCAAATTGATTTACGACTTGGCCAAGATTATTTTGTGATGGTCTAGTTGCTACTTTTAACCCCTATGAATCCTATGAGAGAATACAAAAACCTAACTTGGAAAGGAAGTAGAGAGCGGCCCATAGTAATGGATGTTTTGTGGAATGAAGGGGAGAAAAAATTACCTGTAGTCATTTTGGCTCACGGATATAAGGGATTCAAAGATTGGGGAGCATGGAACTTGGTCGCTAAGAAATTCTCAGATGCTGGGTTTTTATTCATAAAGTTCAATTTTTCATACAATGGAGGAACTCTAGAACAACCAATTGATTTCCCCGATTTACAAGCTTTTGGAGAAAACAATTATTCAACCGAAGTAGCAGATTTTAAAAGGGTGATTGATTTTGTACATCAGTCGAATATTGTTCCAAGAGATCGAGTCGATCTTTCCGACATAACTATCATTGGGCATAGTAGAGGAGGAGGAATGGCCATTCTTACTGCGGATCAGGATGAGAGAGTCGACAAGTTGATTACATTGGCCTCTATTTGCGATTTAGAAAGAAGAAGACCAACCGGAGAGGCGCTAGCAGAGTTCAAACGAACTGGGGTAATACATGTGAAAAATTCTCGAACGAATCAGATGATGCCTCACTTTTATCAAATGCATGAAGATTATGTAACCAATAGTGATAAGCTAAATGTGAAGAAAGCCGCTGAAGGAATTTCCATTCCTTGGTTAATCATTCACGGAACTAGTGATACTTCAGTTCCTTATTCAGAAGCGGAAGAACTAAAAGAAAGCAATAAGGAGGCTCGGTTGGTTTCAATAGAGAATGCGAATCATGTTTTTGGGGCTGGACACCCATGGAATGAGTCTAGCATGCCAGAAGATCTAAAACTGACCGTTGAAGCTTGTTTAGACTTTCTATAAAATCTATGAAAGGCTATACTTCCAGAAAGAACCGCTCTTTAGCTTTCGAGGTTGCTCCGATTCGATGGTAAAACTTAATAGCTCTATGGTTAAAGTCAGGAGATTGCCACTGAATGAGCGAACAGCCTAAATTTTTTGCATCATTTTTTATTTGATCGATTAGCTTTTCTCCAATTCGATTTCCTCTAAATTCTTCTTTGAGAAACAAGCAATCCATATAGATGTAATAAGAGGCATCCCAAGTGGAAAACTGTTTCATAAAAGTAGCATATCCAGCTAACTGAGGCCCCATTTCTGCTACAATACAAAACGCAGAGGGTGATTCTTTGAATAACTGAGCTTCTATCAATTCAGATTTACCTGTTCGATCATAAGTCGCTTTTTCATAAGCAGCATGTAACTCGCATAAATTGATAAGCTCGTTAATTTCAGCTCTTTTTATTGGACGGATAATAAGACTCATTGGATGACGCGATTTACTCTGGATATAAGAACCTGATTTCAGTAATGAGTTTACTTTCTACTGTATAAATGGCAATGACATTGAGAACATCCTTTTCATTCTGAGAATACCCAGTCACTTTTTCGTAGTCTATTACTCGATTTCCAAGAACCATCCGATTAGTTATTTCACTATTCAAATTAGGAGCATTCTTGAAAAACTCTTCAAACGTCACTCTTAATTCATCGATTCCATCAGTTCGTCTTTTCCCTGGGTAATCAAAAACCTTTATACTAGGGCTGAAAAACTTTAAAAATGCTTCCAGATTCTGCTCGTTGTAAGCAGCCAGTTGAGCCTCCACCGTTGATATAGCAGCCTCTTCTGTTTGAGTGTATGTTTGACCCTCTTGCCCATAACTATAGAGGGAAGAAATCAGTATTAATAGGCTTAGAATGATTGTTTTCATAATACGTAAGTTGACACCGATAAAAATAGAGCTAAAGATTCGTTTTTATGTCATAGCGAATGCGTGTTCTTCTACCATAATTTTAAACTCCTTTCTTACTCTTATCGTTAGTGTTATTTTGATGATTATTATTACAGAGGAATTAGAAACAACGAGTCGAATAAAATGAACATAATGAAAAACTTAAAATTAGTATTGGTATTATTTACAAGTTTGCTAATGCTCTGTAATCTAACAGCACAGGAAACTGTGGGTTCATTGCTTTATAAGGTTGAAGGCAATGGGATTCAAGAGTCTTATCTATTTGGAACAATTCATATCATGCCGAATAAGGACTTTGAGATGAAAGAAAAAGTATCAAATGCATTCAAGGAATCTGAATTGATTGTTTTAGAGTTGGATATGGATGATCCAATGATGCAATTGGAAATGATGAAACATATGTCAATGAAGGATGGAATGACTCTTGATAAACTTTTTTCAGAAAAGGATTATAAGCTTTTAGATAAAGAATTGATCGCTTCTTCTGGTGTTGGCATAGCAATGTTTAACTCTATGAAACCATTCATCGTGATGTCTATGATGCTGACTAAATATTTAGGAGATCAACCAGCGAGTTTCGAGGGAACATTTGTGCAAATGGCTGCTGAACAGAAGAAAGAAATTATTGGTTTGGAGACGGTAGAAGAGCAAATGAGTGTTTTTGATAAAATATCCTATCAAACACAAGCTGATGAAATAGTAGAATTGTTAAACGAAGAAGAAGAGACGAAGAAACTATTTAATGATATGATAAAGAGGTACAAAGAAGAAGATGTTGAAGGGCTGTACCAATTAATGCAGGAAAGTCATGATGGAAGCGAAGAGGAGTTTGATCATCTGCTACATAATAGGAATGAGAATTGGATTCCAAAAATAGGAGAGATGGCAAAGGATAAAAAAGTGTTTTTTGGAGTGGGAGCAGGACACTTAGGAGGAGAGAAGGGAGTTATATTCTTGCTTACAAAAGCGGGTTATAAAGTGACTGCTGTAGAATAAAACTGAAAATAATTAGCGAAAAAGAAAAAGCACTTTGATCTCTCAAGGTGCTTTTTGATATTATAATGATGCTCTTGTTTTAAGCGCTAATTTCTGCTGTTTTGTAGTACTTTTCCCGTAACCAAAAAGCCACTTTTACTAGCAAAATAAGTGCTGGAACTTCGACCAGAGGACCTATCACTCCGGCAAAAGCTTGTCCAGAATTCAATCCAAAAACCGCAATGGCAACGGCAATGGCCAGTTCAAAATTGTTCCCAGCTGCGGTAAAAGAAATGGCTGCGTTTTTATCATATTCGGCTCCCATAGCTTTACTGACAAAGAAGCCGATAAGGAACATTAAGGTGAAATAGATGAGTAGAGGAATCGCTATAATCAAAACATCCATAGGAATTTCAACGATTAACTCTCCTTTTAGAGAGAACATCACTACAATAGTGAATAAAAGAGCTATAAGCGTTATAGGAGAGATGGTGGGTATGAACTTCTTTGTATACCATTCTTCACCTTTCATTTTCACCAAAATCAATCGAGATAGAATTCCTAGTAAAAAGGGGATTCCCAAATAAATAGCTACGCTTTCAGCAATGGTGACAATGGAAATGTCTACAATCGCTCCCTCAAATCCAAAGTAGGGAGGAAGCACAGAAATAAATAACCAGGCATAAAAGCTATAGGCAAACACCTGGAAAATACTGTTTAGTGCTACCAATCCAGCCCCATATTCACTACTTCCTTCTGCCAGATCATTCCACACCAATACCATAGCAATGCACCGTGCCAAGCCAATGAGAATTAGCCCAACCATGTATTCTGGATAATCCTGAAGAAAAGTAATGGCTAGGATAAACATCAATACTGGACCTATAATCCAATTAAGTAGCAGAGATATGGAGAGAATTCTTACGTTTTTGAATACTTGCGGTAATAATGCATAGTTCACCTTTGCCAAAGGTGGGTACATCATTAAAATCAGTCCAATGGCGATGGGGATGTTTGTGGTGCCATTGCTCATAGAGTCCAATGTCAAGGGAAAGGAGGGGACAAAATAACCAATTGCTATTCCTAGCACCATAGCTACGAATATCCATAAAGTCAGATAACTATCTAGAAAACTAAGTTTCTTTTTCATTAAGATTATTTATAACAGAATAAACTTAGCTCTAGCAACATCCAGAATCTGGAGCGCAGCAAGAAGTGTTTTGGATTTCAGATAACTTCACTCTTGGTTTTTCCTTTGGAACTCCGCAATTTTCTTTCGCTAAACAATCTGTTTGTTTTGAGGTAAGAATAAATCCGTTTCCATTAAAATCAAGACCATATTTTCCAATGGTTGAAGATTGGTATTCCACTTCAATTTTCAAATCGCCAATATTTAGAGTTTTCTCTGATAACTCAATTATGTGCAGTAGTTTTTCAGGGTGTAGCCTATGATCGTAATCATTGGCGTTCCATAATTGAAAATTCACTACTTCCTCTGTTCTTTCAGTTCCACCACAGTCTATAAAGTGCTTGGTGATTTTACCTACTTCAGTCACATGGAAGTGACGGGGAACCAATTCACCATTAGGAAGTGTAAATGAAATTTGATCTAATCCGTTGAGTTTATTTTTTATTTCTGATAATGTCATTTGCTATATTTTTTTATGTTCTTATTTGTTTTAGCAACAATCGGACGGTTTGTTTAAATCTTGATCAAGAAATGCAGTCATCACAGTTTTCATTTCTCCCCATACTTCGGTATTGATACAGTAGCATACGCTAGTACCTTCAATACTTCCTTTAATAAGTCCAAGGTTTTTTAGCTCTTTTAAATGTTGAGATATTGTAGGTTGTGCCAGTCCAATCTCATTCACAAGATCACCACAAATACAAGCGTTGATTTTGAAAAGATGTTGAAGAATGGCCACTCTAGCTGGGTGACCAAAAGCCTTGGCAAAGGATGCTAGTTGATTTTGAACCTCTGAGAATATTTCTGATTTAACCAATCCCATATTACTTAATTTGTTTATTGCAATATTACGATTAAATAGAATCACATTGATATTCTAATATTAAATAGTGTCTGGTCGGAAATCAGTTCTTTTGAAAGATTACACACCCTAAATTCAACTAAAAAAGCATCGGTTTTCAAATTTTAGAACTCAATATTTTTCGGGCAGGCATGTATTCCGTTTTTGGGCTTTAAAAATGAGTTTTGCGGTCAATTTCTTCCCGACAAGACGCACGTTCCCTATGTCAATTGTATCTGCACTCAAATTTAGGCTGCCTTTTTATGAACCTGTTCTCTGCTTATATATTCACCTATCTTGTGCAGATTATAGGCCAAAACGCTTAGGGAAACGTAGCGTTTGAAGTTTTTAATCCCCCTGTCTGGACAACGACCCAAGCCATTGTGCCTTAACTGGTTGATGTTTGATTCTACTGCGCTGTGAGCATTGCGGAGTTTTATGAACTGGTCCTGATGTTCCTGCTGGGTTTCCTCTTTATTGCGCTTGCCTTTTTTGGGCATAATCGTATTGGGTATTCGCTTTTCCACAAAAGCCTTGTTCTGTCCGCTATAGAACCCTTTGTCAAAACTTAAGGAATCGATCAGGTCTGGAAATCTTTCCACCAGCTTTGTTGCAATACCCTGGGTTATCTGAACATCAACTTGATTTTCAAGTATTTGATGATGAATGATGAAGTTAAATTGATCGGTGGCGATTAATACATTGTGACCTATTTCGATCGGGTTGAACTTTTTCCCTTTAGAAAGCCACTCTGAATGCGTTTCAAATATGGAGTATAGCTTTTCACTTGAAGTAATAACTTCTCCATCTATTATTCTTCTACTGACTAGGTCGATGTGCTTGGTCAGCATTGCATGAAAATAAACCAATTGGAGATGCTTGGATATTGACAGAACACTCGTGTGACAGGCTGTTAGACTTAGCAGGTCATTGATTTTCAATTCAAGTTTCTTGCCTAATTCCAGGTACTGGCTAACAACATCCTCAAGCCTCGATTCTTTGTTTTTCCCGCCTGAACTGCTGACCTTGGAACTAGCCCTGAAAATGCTTTTGATCTCCCGTTTCCATGATCTGGATTTTCTCCAACCTGTGATGTTTTCATTGTCCCTGAACCATTCAGAGAGGTCAATGCACTTACGTGCTGAATCCCACAGTAGATTCATATCTGTGGGGAAATGTACATTAGCACCAACGGGAAACGAATCGGCTTTTACCTGAAGTAGCTCTTCCTCTTTTTTTTAATAACCTATGACCGTAGTTAATCACCAAATCATTGACCTCTTGGATTGTTTGCTCATCCAACAATGCTAGATTATCCTTGATCGTAGTAAGCCCGTACTTCTTCTTGTCTAATCGTGATTCTGTTTCAATACCCATTACCGTTCGCATTGAGGTATCAACATTGGCCAGATAATGGATACGATCATAATTTGCATTTAATCCTTGACGCATTACTCCAAGTACTAGTATCTCCCACAGTCCCATCCCTTTGCGACCTGATCTAATCAATGTCTCTTGCTTGGGATTTATACGATTGGATAGCAAAGAAAATACAGCAGCATTTATCTCCTTGTTCATGAAAATTGCTTGAAGTCCTTTCAATAACTTGGGAGCCTCGTCTCTGCAATTATTAGGAAATTCAGCTGATGTAATTGGCAGCGTGAATAAGTCTGGATCTCGTTCAAATAGTGTGCGCATAAGCTTCGAATGTTTAACTAAAATACAGCGTCAACACCAGTAATTGTGCTGAATAGGTCACTATTTATGAAGATATTCATGGGATAAATTTGGCTATATCACCCGCCAAATAAAGACCCTGTGATTTCCGACCAGACACTATATACGGTTTGTGAATACAGGGTGAAGGTGAGGGCAAGAGCCACGATTGTAATCAATAAATGTTTCATTGGGTAAGTTTTATGGGTTGTGTTTTTTTGATTCTTATTAGTTCGTTCTAATTCTCTTGTTTCTTCAATTTGAGAATTGGGATATAGGGGATAATCTTCATTTTTGGTAATGCTTAGTGTTTCTTATAGATACAACTCGAAAAAGCAAGGGTTGCATTTTTATGTAGAATAAAGCGCTATTCATCGGTTAAGTAGTTTGATTCATCTAACATGAAGATACTACTTACCAGTATCATGTTCCTAAAGAAAAACACCCAGATTTACTGGGTGTTTTCACCCTTATTTCAGAAGAAATTTGTGGATTACTTATTGAATCTATTTAAAGTTCTGAAGGAAAATAGCGTGTTGTTAAGATTTTGGAAAATAGTGCGTTCAGATAAAACTATATTGAATATAAAACCCAGCCTAAAACAGCTCCTCCCACTATAGCATAGATGGAATTTGGCTTCTTGGTGAAAAAGATATAACCGAAGCTCACTGCGGCTATTACCCAGGAAGACCATTCTGAAAGACTTTCTATCCCCATTTGAATTAATACTGCGAGCATCACCGCTACGGCAGACACATTTATAGCATCTAGGAAATAAGAGAGAATCTTAATCTGCCGCATTTTCAACATGTAATCATGAAAAACCCATACAAAAATGAATGAAGGAAGAAAAATACCAAAAGTCGCTGCTATAGCACCAGCGAATCCTCCAAGTTGATAACCAATAAAAGTAGCTGTGGATAATACTGGTCCAGGAGTAAACTGTCCAACTCCAATAGCGTCGGTCAGTTCAGTCATCGTGAGTAATCCACATCCCACCAATTCAGGCTCGAGGTAAGCAAATAAAACATAACCACTACCATACAATATTGCACCCACTTTTAAAAAAGTGATAAAGACTTTCCCTGCTGGTAAGGCTCCAGCTAAAAGAAGAGGAGGGAATAAACTATTAACCGTAGACGAGGTTCTGTTTTTTAGATAGAAATAAATCATTCCTAATACTCCTCCGCACAGAAGTGCATAAATTTCATTGACGCCAAGAAGTGCCGCGACGAACACAAGCAGCGCAATAGCACCCAGTTCCCAGCCCTTTAATGCCTTCTTTCCTAATTTAAAGACGGCTGCAGCAATTACAGCTAAAACAGCAGGAGTAATTCCTTTGACAAAAGGTGCTACAGCTGGTAGGGAACCATACTCTACATACAGATAAGCGAGTATCAAAGTGATGATGACCGCTGGAAAAATAAACGAAAACCCAGCAACGAATAACCCTAAAGTTCCTCCTCGTTTATAACCACAATGCATGGTCATTTCTGTTGAATTAGGTCCGGGTATAATGTTCGTAGCTCCGATTAAATCTAAAAATTCTTGTTGGGTGAGCCATTTTCTTTTCTGGATAATCTCTTCCTCCATCATCGCTATATGGGCTGCAGGACCACCAAAAGCAAACAATCCAAGTTTAAAGAAGACACTTGCGATTTCTTTCAAGTTTCCTTTCATCTATCCTATCTCTTCCATTTTTTTATCATCATAGCTACTGATTCTTTGGCTAGAGCCTCCAGAATCCCTAAATCTATACCAACTATCTTATTGACGTATTATAAGCAGTTTTTCCTGTTTTTATGTTTCCCGAGCTTATCCAGACAGTTCACTATAGACCTAATTGCTAAATCGCTACATTGTTACATTGTTACATTGAAAAATTGTTACATCAAACCTCCCCGCATTTAGGAGTTTCTTTTTTTGGTTTTAACCTCTACTTTTTTAGCCATTATCTCTTCTTATAATTATGAAAATTTATTCCATTTGTATTTAGAACAAGCCATTCAATATTTTTAAGCTCATCGGTGTTTTGCGTAGCAATATCAGCGCTAACCTCCAAAAAATCACTTCTGCTGCTGCCTCGAACTACATAGGATTCTCCATCAGTTTTCGTGACTATGATAGCCATGGATCCTGTTTTTATTCTTAGATTGGGTTCTGTAGAAGTCGAAAGGAGCTCTTTTCTGAAATTTTTCAACTGTTTTTCGTTGAGTACAAACTTGCCATTTACATTGCTCATTTCTACTTTTTGAATGTCACTTTCCTTGAGATAATGAGAGAAAAGGTGAGATTGAAGCGGTTCGTTGCAACGCATAAAAAAAACTACCGTAAATACAATAAGTGATATGACTTTTAGCGAGTTTGACAATTAAATAAAATTAGAACAGCCAAATTAAGATACTTTAAACTCACTGTAAAGTCTTTTTTATAAATTTAGCAAGATATAATCCCAATCATATAAATGGATACACCAAAGAGACTGTTTGATTTCGCATACTACCAATTAGAGAATTTTCCGATGGAGAAAATGATGACCTCTAAGGTAGAAGAAGAGTACAAGACTTATTCGACTCAAGAATACATTGATACGGTCAATTCATGTAGTAGGGGATTATTAAATCTAGGAGTCAAACCAGGAGATAAAATTGGACTAATCAGTCATAATAACCGCTGCGAGTGGAATGTGATGGATGCTGCAATTCTTCAAGTGGGAGCGGTTAATGTCCCTATCTATCCTACGATGACAGAGGATGATTATGAGTATATTCTTAATCATTCAGAGCTTTCTTATTGCTTTGTAAGTAATGAAGAGCTTTATCACAAAGTAGATCGAATTAAGGATAAAGTTGAGTCGTTGATTAAGGTTTTTACTTTTGAACCAGTAGCGGCAGCTCCTAGATGGACTGAAATTTTTACGATTCCAGATGAAGAGGTTCAAAGGCAAGTGGATGCACTCAAGGATAGCATCAAGGAAGATGATTTGGCCACTATTATATATACTTCAGGAACCACAGGGCTGCCTAAGGGAGTGATGCTTTCACATAAGAACGTAGCATCAAATACGCTAGCATCTACTCAAAGACTTCCTGATATGGAGGTAGGGACTTCCAGAGTTTTAAGTTTTTTACCTGTGTGTCACATTTATGAGCGTATGATTCATTATCTGTATATGTACAGTGGAGCACATATTTTCTTTGCCGAAAGTTTAGAAACCATCAAGGAAGATTTGAACTACTCAAAACCACACATGTTTACCGCTGTTCCTAGGTTATTGGAGAAATTTTACGATGGGATTGTAGACAAAGGTTCTGCAGCAGGAGGAGTAAAGGGAATGATTTTTAATTGGGCACTTGGGGTGGCTCTAAAATGGGAGCCCGATGGAAGGAATGGAGGTTTTTATGAGTTTCAATTGAAGTTTGCCAGAAAATTGGTTTTTTCTAAAGTAAAAGAAGCGTTAGGATTGGTGGAGATTCAGGCGGTGGCTAGTGGAAGTGCCGCATTACAATCTCGCTTGGCTCGATTCTTCAATGGAGCAGGTATCCCCGTATTGGAAGGGTATGGACTGACTGAAACTTCACCAGTGTGCACGGTAAATGCCAATAATAGCCTGGGGATGTTGAAAATCGGTACGGTAGGAAAACCTATTCAAGACGTGGAAATTGGCTTTGAACCGGATGGTGAAATAAAGATAAAGGGACCGAACGTAATGATTGGATATTTCAAGGATCCAGAGAAAACGGCGGAAGTACTGAAGGATGGTTGGTTCCATACTGGAGATATTGGTGAAGTTGACTCAGAAGGATTTCTTAGAATTACTGATAGAAAAAAAGAATTATTTAAGACCTCTGGGGGAAAATATGTCGCACCGCAATTGATAGAAAATGCAATGAAGGCCTCTCGATTCATTGATCAGATTATCGTTATTGGTGAAAACAGAAAGTTTCCAGCAGCTTTAATCGTACCTAATATGGATGCTTTAAGAGAATGGTGTAAGAGACATAAGATTTCAATAAGCAGTAAAAAGGAGATGATAGCCGATAAGCAAGTTCAGGACAAAATCTGGAGAGATGTAGAAGAGTTAAATACTGAGTTTGCTCAATGGGAAAAAATAAAGAAGATTAAAATCTTAGAAAAAGAGTTTAGTATAGAAGGGGGAGAGTTAACGCCTACAATGAAACTTAAAAGAAAGCCCATTCTTCATAAATACGGCAGTCTTATAGAAGAAATATATCAGTAAAATATGGCTCTGAATTATAGAGAATCCGGAGAGAAAATAGGGTGGAGACTTCGACTTCATGAGGTTGTTTATGAGGCAGATTCAAAAGCGGGTAGGTACTTTGATATAGTGCTTTTTGTACTGATTATTGCTAGTGTCATAGCTGTGATGCTGGAGAGTGTAGAGTCCATCAGAACTAAATACCAAGGAATACTTACAGTGGCAGAATGGGCATTCACCATTTTCTTTACACTAGAATACTTTGCCAGAATAATAACGGTTAAGAAACCCCTTAAATATATATTTAGTTTTTTTGGAATCATTGATTTATTATCAATTTTGCCAACTTATCTTGGGTTCTTTTTACCTGGTACTACTGCCAATCTTCGCGTGTTGAGAATTCTTCGCTTGATGAGAATTTTCAGAGTGCTTAAACTTGTCGGGTTCTTGAAGGAAGCGCGATTTCTTAAAGATTCATTAAAAGCCAGCCGTTCTAAGATTACGGTTTTTCTTTTCGCAGTACTTCTGGTCGTAACCGTTATGGGAACCTTGATGTATATCATTGAAGGTGAAAGTGCTGGATTTGATAGTATTCCGAGAAGCATTTATTGGGCGATTGTTACACTTACTACGGTAGGTTATGGCGATATATCCCCACATACAAGTATTGGTCAATTTGTAGCTTCAGTGATAATGCTTATGGGGTATGCCATCATAGCAGTGCCTACAGGAATTATGTCTTCGGAAATGAATAAGCTGGCAAAAAAGGAAGATCAATCTACAGAAAAGGAGAAGCCAGTACAGACCAATACACAGACATGTTCTAACTGTAGCCATGATGCGCATGATGACGATGCGGACTTTTGTAAAATTTGTGGAGAGTCACTTCATGTACAACGTTGAAAACTTTGTGGACAGAACAGTGACATTTTTTTGAATACCATTATGGTGTAAATCTAAATTTGGCGTTATAGGAAACGAACTATAACCATGCTAACTTTATTACGAAAAAAGAAACTTACAGATAATCAGGTAGCGAACATCTTCGTGAACGGAATTATTGAAACTGCAGAGACAGCCTTTCCAGAGCTGGCCGGTTTTATTAATGATTGTCCTGAATTTGCCCTCAAGCCTGAGCTAGATGAAAAGGATTATGGAAGATTCTTAATGATAGTAGCTTCGGCTAATCTCTCTCAAATTTCTAAGCATTTTAATGGGGGACATGATAAGAGAATAGCTCGATTGTGTTTGGATAAATTTGCTCATGTGTTCCAATTGAAAACAGAAGACTTCGCTAGAAAAATAAAGAACTACAAGAACTTCATGGGAAGGGTAAATCATCCATCTAAAAACCCTGTGTATGCGATGTCTAAAGCAATTTTCTTCAAGTATAAGTTGAATGAAAATCAGGAGCCATATTTCAAAGATTTAAATACTCCAAATCCTATTTTCCTCAAAAACTTGGATGAATGGATGAAGAATTTTCTATGGGATTGGTCTACGTTTACAGAGAAGTATAGAATTGTTGAAGGGTAGGCTTATTTATTAAGAAGTTTCTTATACTCTCGATCCTTAATTGTAGCAGCCTCGTCTTTAGTTTTTAACGTATAATTTATTTGACTTAAGAGTTGAGGATAACTAGGTTTTTTGAAACTGAGTTCGTTGTCTCCTCCATAATGTTTAATTTTCATTACTGCATTTTCCTTGAGTCGAACGCTTGTGGCAAATATTTCAAAGTATCGGGTTGATTTTAATTTATTTAAAATGGCGAAGTAGTCTTGAGTGATAACTTCTTTATAAGAATCAACGCTGTTTTCAGATTTGTTGACTTCAACGTAAGTAGAGTTCAGAAACTCGATTTCATTTACTCCATATTTCAGAAAAACAACATAATATCTAGGGTCCAGGATATGTAGGAGAATCTTGTTTTTGGATATTGTATACCTAAAAGACAGGAGTTCTAATTCTTGGAGTAATCGAAACGATTCTAGATTTTTCTCTTTTAAATTGTCCAAGACCAACTTGATTCTGGTGCTGTCATCTTTGACCACATTCTGGTATAAAGTATCTAGTTGTTTGGTGATTGGAGAAAATTCTGGTCTAACCGCAATCTCTTCCTTTCCCTGTTTTATAATTGAAGAGAAATCGCTAAAAACAAGTAATTTTTTGCTGGGAAGGCTTGAGTATATGTTATTGTTACGAATGGCCTCGGCATACTCACGGTATTTAATGTTATCGTGAGAAAGATATTCATCTAGTGATTTATTCATTAGATCTACAGACGAGTCATAACTTAAAGCATTTGATAAGAGTCCCTCATGGTTACCAAATTTTTGACTCAGTTGGAAAAAGAAGGTGAAAGCTTCTTCATTCGTTTTGAATTTCTGTTCCCCATTCCAATAGAAAACTCCAGGAAGATTCTTATAATCTTCTTCTGAAATATTAAGAACCATATGAGGAAAGTTATCGAATATGCAATCCGTTCTTGGTGGTTTGGGGCCGGTGCCAAGAGTTTTTCCATAATACCTAGAAAGAATAAAATTTTTATTCCAGAAATCTGGATTGAAATAGCATTTCCTTCTAATTGCCTCCATAAGCATATGAATGTATTCAGTATTTCCAGGATCTTCAAGATGAAATTTGAATGCGAGTTCAATGCAATCGTCATAGTCATAACTTCGAAGTAAGTCAGTCAGTATAATTGGTTTAGCGACTTCGTTTAGTTCGTTGAATAGTTGTTGGTCTACAAAGGCATCACCGCCTTTTCTAGCACTATGATCTTTTATATACTGATCAATTCTATCAAGTCGATCACTTGATAAGGGATGAGTGGTTGCTTTTAATTTGTGCACCTCTTCTAATCTGGCTATAAGTTTATCCTCATTGTTTTTCATTATTAGGAATGCGTCTTTAAGACCTTCTAGACTGTATCCTGCTTTTTGCATCCACTTCATCGCTAATTCATCACTTTCAATTTCATGATTGACCGAATAGGCGTTACGAACATGAGTTTTGATTGCATGAGGCCTAAACTCTTTCTTTTTAAACTTTAAGAATGATTTAAAAGAGTGCATTAAATAATAGTGTGCCAATTCGTGGGCAATTATTCCTGCTAACGTTGATTCATCTTTCGTTTGAGCAAAGAGTCCAATATTAAAAAATGACAGACCTGATGCTGTCATAGACGCATTGTAGGACCCATCGTTTACGAGATAGGCATGAATAATACTATCACCTAGGAGTTCGTCTGGCATTACTCTTTCTAAGACCTGATTTATATACTTTTCGTATTTGTCTAGATTCTGGATAACGTCACCATCTTCAGAGATTTGTTTGGCATATACTGCGGACTGATCTGCAAATCTAAAAACAGTTCTTTCTGAAACACCATTAGACATGGTTGAGGGAATTCTTTCAAGAATATTATTTCTAACGCTGGGTATTGAAATAGAATTGTCGTCTTGCGAATAGTTAATTCCAATAAAAAAAAGAAATAGAAAGACAAATAAAGACGTGCTTTTCATTTGAATTAGTTTAATGACAAATTTAATTGAAATGAAATAATTCAAATAGAAGTATTAGTAATAATCAGAAAATCACTGGGAAAATTGGCAATAGTAGAAGTTATTTAGTCGTTCGCAGCCGCTCGATCAATATCTCTTTTGATATCCTTACTCTTCAAATCTTGGCGTTTGTCATACAGCTTTTTACCCTTTGCTAGTGCGATATTGATTTTAGCATAGCCGTTTTCCGATATGAATAGTTTAGTAGGGATTATGGTTAAGCCAACATCTTTTGTTTTCTTCTCTAGCTTCGATATTTCTGTGCGTTTTAGAAGAAGTTTGCGGACTCTTCGAACTTCGTGATTATTATAACTCCCTGCATCATAGATTTCTATGTGCATGTTCAAAATGAATAGCTCCTCATTTATTATCTTACAATAAGCTTCAGCTATACTTGCCTGGGAGTCTCTTATAGACTTTATCTCGGTTCCTTTAAGCACAACTCCTGCAGTGAACTCTTCAAGGAATTCATACTGAAATTTTGCTTTTCTATTTTTTATAACTACGCTCATTCTTCCGCAACAAAGTTAACTTAAAGCTAGTTCCTATGAAGACAAATGAGTACAAATACTTCACAGCGAGAAGCATGATGTGGGTAATTTACGTACTAAGAAATTAGGATTTAATAGGAACATTTAGTCGGAGATTGGAATATATTTGTCTCGTACCGATTTAATTTTATTCGTTGCTTTAGTTTGTAAACTTTTCTTGATCGAGACAAGCTTCTTGATATAAGCTTAGACTGGGTTATGGCTATGTTTAAGTGAAGTTTGAGAGATTAAAACACAGAAAGTATGCGATTCATAAGGTTATAAATCGGTGTCACCTAAACCATCGAAATATCATGAGATTTGTACTCTTTTTAGTACTATTAATTGTTCTTGTACCTTCAGCTCATAGTCAAGAGACATTTCCAATTAATGGGGCTAAGGAATCAGAAAATGTAGTTTATGCTCTTACCAACGCGACGCTTCATGCGGACGCATTCACAGTTCTCGAGAAGGCGACTCTAATTATTAAAAAAGGAAAGGTCGTTGGAGTAAACACAGTTATTCCAACTGGAGCTGTGATGATAGATGTTAAAGAACGACATATCTATCCGTCATTTATTGATTTATATAGCTCTTATGGAATGCCAGTGGCTCAGTCTAAGGAAAGGAGCTCGACCCCACAATACAATTCAGAAAAGAAAGGAGCTTTTGGCTGGAACGAGACGCTCAACCCAGAAAGACGGGCTTCTCTATTGTTTAAGCATGAAGGAAAAAAAGCGAAAGCACTTAGGGCTGCTGGATTTGGAACTGTCTTAACACATTATGCTGATGGTATTCACCGTGGCTCAGGAACACTGGTGACTTTAGGAGGGAATGAAAATTTAAACATGATTCTTCCAGAAGCTTCAGCTCACTTATCTTTTAGTAAGGGAAAATCGAGACAATCTTACCCCAATTCATTAATGGGGGTGATTGCTCTTTTAAGACAAGCGAATTATGATGCGCAGTGGTATGCGAGCTCCCTTAATTCAAATGAGGAAAATCTAACATTAGCCGCTTGGAATGAGTTGAAAAATGTACCACAAGTTTTTGAAACGAGAGAGATGCTCGATATTATGAGGGCTGATAAGATTGGAGATGAATTTGCTTTGCAATACATTTTTAAGGGGAATGGAGATGAATATCAACGTTTGAAAGAGGTGAAAACTACAGGTGGAGCATTAATTGTTCCTGTGAATTTCCCAAAGCCTTTTGATGTGTCAGATCCATTTTTGGCAAACACAATTGAACTGGAAGAACTGAAACATTGGGAACTCGCCCCTTACAATGCATACTTTCTTTCAGATCAAGGAATTGAATTTTGTTTCACTGCTTCTGGATTAAAGGATCAAGGAGAGTTTTTATCCAATATTCGCAAAGCAATTGGTAAAGGGTTGGACAAGCAGAAAGCCTTAGAAGCTTTGACAACAGCTCCCGCCAAAATGATTCAGATGTCAAATGAAATCGGAAAGCTTCAACTTGGATATTGGGCCAATTTCATCATAACAGATAAAGACATTTTTACTGAAGGGGCTAAAATTTTAGAGAATTGGGTGCAAGGAGAGAAGTTTGAAATTGCCAAGCCTAAAAATACAGAACTTGTAGGTGAGTTTAATTTGACTATTAAGAAGAAGCTCTATCGATTGCGAATAAAGGATGGAAATAAGGCAGTACTTCTTACTGAGTCTAACATGGAAAAAGATGATTCTTTGGGAGTCAAGATGAAATTATCCTATAAGAAGCCTTTTATAACGATGACATATTCGCTCAAAGATGAAAAAGGAGTTTATAGACTTACAGGAGCTAACTTGACAGATGGAGTTATTTTAGAAGGTTCAGGAGAGACACCAGAAGCGGAGGCCTTTGAGTGGGTGGCAGTAAGACAGCAATCCTCAGGTAAAGAGAAAGAAAAGGAGAAGGAAAAATCTAAAAAGGATTCTTTGGCCACCATTGATCCATACGATTTGCTTATTTATCCATTCGCAGCTTATGGTGACAATGATTCGTTAGTAGAAGAAACGATTCTGATTAAAGATGCGACCATATGGACTTGTGATTCATTAGGGAAAATAGATAGAGGACAAGTGCTTGTGGCTAATGGAAAAATTAAGAGTGTTGGAGAGAAGATTAATTTGGAAGAATCATTGGGGAGAAAATGGGAAGAGATTGATATAAAAGAAATTGATGGGTTTGGTCTCCACGTTACTCCCGGGATTATAGATGAGCACTCTCATATCGCTATTTCTAGGGGAGTGAATGAAAGTTCGCAGGCTAGCACAGCCGAAGTAAGAATAGGAGATTCAGTAAATTCTGAAGATGTGAATATCTATAGACAGCTTGCTGGGGGGGTGACTACATCTCAATTACTTCATGGGTCTGCCAATCCGATTGGAGGTCAAAGTGCATTGATTAAGCTTAGATGGGGAGAGAATCCTGAAAAAATGAAATTCGAGAAAGCTCCAGGGTTTATCAAGTTTGCTTTAGGAGAGAATGTAAAGCAAGCGAACTGGGGAAATACATTCACCAATCGATTTCCACAATCTAGAATGGGGGTAGAGCAAGTGTACTATGATCATTTTCATAAGGCTAGAGAATATCAAATTGAATGGGGGAATTATTCAGCAGAACTAGCAGGATTGACAAATCGTCAGCGTAAGAAGGGGCAACTTCCTGTTACACCTAGAAGAGATTTGGAGCTAGATGCGCTCGCTGAAATTCTGGATAGCGAACGATTTGTTACCTGTCATTCTTACATGCAACATGAAATCAATATGCTCATGCATGTAGCAGACTCCATGGGATTCACATTGAATACATTTACGCATATTCTAGAAGGATATAAAGTGGCTGATAAGATGAAAACTCATGGAGCTGGAGCGTCGAGCTTTTCTGATTGGTGGGCATACAAGTATGAGGTGAAAGATGCGATCCCATATAATGGAGCTATTCTTTGGGAACAAGGAATTACAGTAGCTTATAATAGTGACGATGCAGAGATGGCCAGAAGATTAAATCAGGAAGCCGCTAAAGCGGTCAAGTATGGAGGTGTTCCTGAAGAGGAAGCGTTAAAGTTTGTGACATTGAATCCTGCTAAATTACTACATGTGGATGATCGAGTAGGGTCTCTGACTCCTGGAAAGGATGCGGACTTTGTTATATGGAATGACCACCCGTTAAGTGTTTATGCCAAGCCCAAAGCCACTTACATCGATGGTATGTGTTACTTCAGCTTAGAAAAGGATACTGAACTCAGAACATATATTGCTAAAGAAAGAAATCGACTGATCCAGTTAATGGCTGCAGAAGGTACAGAAGGAGGAGCGAGAATGCCAGGAAAGAAGAAGTCTCAACATTACCATTGCAATACCATTACAAACGAATTACACTAAGAAAAATGAAAAGGATAATTACACTAGTCTTCTCAGTAGTCGCATTCTTAGCGTTGCAATGCCAAACGCCAACACCTGCTTCCGACCAGTCAGAATCAATTCTATATACCAATGCGACCATTCATGTAGGAAACGGAACTAAGATTTTAGAAGGGGCTATAGGGTTTGATAATGGTAAAATCAGTTATGTAGGAAGTACTAGAGATGCTAGGACAAACTTGTTTGATCAAGTTGTAAGTATTTCTGGAAAACAGATATATCCAGGGTTTATCGCTCCGAATAGCACTATTGGACTTCAGGAGATTGGAGCGGTGAGGGCGACCAGAGACCAAAGGGAAATAGGAGAAATCAACCCTCATATTCGTGCGGTAATCGCTTTTCAAACCGAAAGTGAAATTACACCTACAGTAAGAACGAATGGAGTGCTTATTGGACAGATTACTCCTCGTGGAGGTTTTGTAGGTGGTCAATCCTCTGTGGTGCACTTTGATGGTTGGAACTGGGAAGATGCTCTAGTTAAGGAAAGTGATGGTATTCATATTTACTGGCCTCGAATGTATGAAAGAGATCATACAGGAAAAATGTTAAGTATGAAAGAGAGAAAGTCGTACACAAAAAGAGTAAATGAGCTTAAAGCCTATTTAGACAAAGCAAAAGCCTATGGGAAATCAGAAGATTCTATATCGGTAGATCTGAGATTGGAAGCTCTTTCTATGCTGCTCGATAATAAATGTCAATTATATATTCATGCTAATAGAGCAAAACAAATCACTGCTGCTATTCAGTTGAAGAGAGATTATTCTATAAATGCAATGCATATAGTAGGGGGAAGAGAGGCGTATCTTGTATCTAACTTATTAAAGGAAAACAATGTGGGAGTGATGTTAGGTAGAGTCCATGATCTTCCATGGAATGACTATGATGATACGGATTTACCATATAAGCTTCCATACTTCTTGGAAGAGGCAGGTGTTCTATGGTGTTTTGAGAATGCAGGTGATATGGAGCAGATGAACTCCAGGAATTTGCCGTTTTATGCGGGAACAGCAGTGGCATATGGGCTGAATTATGAAAAATCGATCATGGGGTTGACTTTAAATACAGCGAAGATTTTGGGAGTGGCTGATCAATTGGGTAGTTTAGAAGTAGGAAAGAGCGCGACATTCTTTATTTCAGAAGGAGATGCACTGGATATGATGACAAATGACGTAGTTGAAGCGTATATTACAGGTAGAAAAATTGAACTAACGAACCGTCAGATTGGGCTGTATGAAAAATACAGAAAGAAATATGAACGGACTAAATGATAACTTATGAAAACAAGTAGTTTACTATTAGGAATAATATGGCTTATCTCTTACAACGCCATTGGACAGATCGTTACATCTTCAAGTAGCCTTCCGGATGCTGGAGATATTCTTGAGTACAAAACATTAGAGACCATCACTCCAAACTACATGAATTCTGGAGATAATATTGAATGGGATTTTACTGGAATGACTGGTGATGTAATTATGCAAGAAGAGTATTTTGATGCTTCCACTGGAGAAAATTTCGATCAATTTCCAGAAACTGATATGATATTTAATTTTTCAGGAGCAGATGTCTATGCGAATAGAAATACTACGAACATAGAACTTGTTGGTACTTCAGGAGGGCAGTTGGTTGGTGGCGTAAACATTGAAGAAGCTCAGAGTTTTTCAGAGCCATACGTTATTAGAAGGGCTCCTTTGGGGTATGGAGATACTTATTCAGGAGCGACTAGTTTTTCTTTTACACTTGCAGCAGAAAGTTTAGGACCACTAGTTAATGTGTTTGATGCTGTAAACCCGATAGAGGGGTCTACATTGGATTCAATAAAAATAGGATTTAATTTAACTAGGAGTGAAGAAGTAGATGCTTATGGTACTGTGCTTATAGGAGATCAGTCAATTGATGCACTGAGACTTGTTCAGCAAGACCAGAGTGTCGCTAATGTGGAAGTTTACTTGGTCACTGATATTATAAGTACATGGGTGAACGTTTCTGAATTTCTGGATCCAGAAACACTGGGACTTCAAGAACAATCAGTTACTAGTGTTAAGTTAAGTTTACTATGACGTAATATTTTCGTATTTTCATTAAAAAAATGATGAGATACAGGATCAAACTAAGTCAAGAGGAGGTTATTAGGCTTCGGGCAATAATTAATAAAGGATCTCATAGCACAAAGACGTATCGTACGGCTTACATACTATTAAATTGCGATGTTGGAGATTACTCAGAGAAGGTAACTAATGCGCAAATCAGTAAAGTATTAAAAGTAGGGATGCGCACAATAGATAGGGTAAAAAAGAGATTTATTGAAGAAGGATTTGAAGCGGTGCTTGAGAGACGTGAGAGTTCGCGAATATATGATGTAAAGATAGATGGAGATGTAGAGGCTAAGATTGTGCAATTATGTTGCAGTGAACCCCCAAAGGGTTTTTCTAAATGGTCATTACGCTTATTATCAGATAAGATGGTAGAATTAAATTATGTAGAAAGTATTTCTCATGTTTCGGTAGGGAATGTTTTAAAAAAAATGAACTTAAACCTTGGAAAGTCCGTGGCTGGGTAATTCCTCCAAATAAAAACAGCGAATTTGTGGCTAACATGGAAAGAGTTTTAGATGTTTACAAAAGACCTTATGATATTGATTACCCAGTAATTTGCATGGATGAATCCCCCAAACAATTAATTTCATCAGCACAACCTTCAACACCAATTAAACCAGGTCAAGATGCTCGAGTAGATTACGAATATCTCAGACACGGAATGGTTAATATATTCATGGCAAATGAACCTTTAAAAGGAAAACGGATCGTTGAAATAACAAAGTTTAAGACTAAAAAGGATTGGGCAAAGTTTATAAAGAGAATAGCTGATGAGTACTACCCAAAATCAAATAAGATAACCTTGGTAATGGATAATTTTAATACCCATGTCGCTTCTGCATTTTATGAAACATTTGAGCCTAAAGAAGCTAAAAGGCTATGGGATAGGTTTGAGTTTATCTATACACCTAAACATGGAAGTTGGCTCAATATGGCAGAGATTGAGTTACATGTACTAAATGGTCAATGTTTAAACAGGCATATAGATACCATAGAAAAAGTAAAGGAAGAGGTCAAAGCTTGGCAGAACCATAGAAATAATAAAGAAGGCACTATAAAATGGCAATTCACAACAAAAGAATCAAGAGTGAAATTAAGAAAACTATATCCGTCAATTAATAATTAACTTAACACTAGTTATATCTTTTTGGATGCGACTTCTAAAGAGTATCTTCTAGAGGTAAATGTAGATGGAACATCTGGAGATGAAACTGGTCGCTACAATGCAGATTTCTCCAATAGCATCACTGAAATAGAACCATTTTTAATTGATGTTTTTCCAAACCCAACTTCTGAGATGTTATTTCTTAAAGGAGACAAATTGAAAAGTGTTCAGATTCAAAATGCTTTAGGGGAAGAGGTTTATCGGGAAAAGATAAATATGTCTGATTATTTTGAAATAGATTTTTCACAATACACTAATGGAGCGTACTTGGTGATCCTAGAAAATCATAAAGGGCAAAAGCTCACTGAGCGAATCGTAAAAAAGTAATAAATGAATAGCCTCTTTTCCGACAAGTCAGAAAAGAGGCCTTTCATACAGCCGCACGATAGCTTGTGAGACCTATCGGGTGATGATCTTAAATTTGTAAGAACATTTGCTTAGGATACTTCACATTGTATTTGAAATTGAGTGTTTTCTTTTTCCCTGAGCCCAACTCAATGTCCCATAATATTTTTCCAGTTAGTTCATCTTTTTTCCCTCCAGAAAGTGCTTCTGATTCTATTTCTATTTCTTCTGTTGTCGAGATAGGAAGTTGATCCTCAATGAGGATTTGGATAGATTCTCGTTTGTTGTTTCTTATAACTAACTCGAATTCTCGGATTACCTTTTTATTATTTCCAAGGACTTGTTTCTTGTTTTCTGATTTCACTCTTTTTCTAGTGACGGAGATATTCTTATCCTCTCCAAGGGATAAACTCAAGGTGTCTTCGGCATTGGATAGGTCAAGTTGAGACTGGCCAATAAAGGCATTTTCAAAATAAATGTTCATTGTACCATTTAATAGATTGTATTCTTCCCAATCCGTTATCTGAGCAGTAAGGTATGCCGTTGGATCAAGTTTAGGTGAACACTGATATATGTACTCTGCATCCATTTCATGTTGTTGAATTTGTACAGCATATTCTTTTCCATCAGACGGAATAGTATAAGAAGCATCAATTTTGAATTTGGTGTTTGTAAATGAGTAAGAGACAGAGACGTTTGCAAATTTCGAATTACCCAAATCAAAAAGGCCCTTTTCATCTTCGATTTCAAAATAACTTTTCGATTCTCTTTTGGCATCTTTACTTAAGGCATTGATCACATTTAGTTCTAATTGCTGTTCTACAAGAATGACATTCATCACAGAATTGCTAATGGTTAAAGACTCTGTATTGAATCCAATATAACTGTACTGCAACTGCTTGCCGTTTGCAGGAATTTCGAGGCTATAATAGCCATTTACATCTGTAGAAATACCGCTGTTGGTTCCTGAAACCATAACGTTAGCAAATGGAAGTGGTTCACCATTTTGATCTAACATTTGTCCGCTTACTAATCGTACGTTAGGGTTAAATGGTTGAGACCGTAGGAAGGCGTTATAATCTTGTGTTTTTCTGCTATCACCTCTAGGGCGTATGGGAGTCGAACCATTGATATACCACGGAAGTAAGTTGGGTTTTTTCTTATTCACATTCGGGTTTCCTGTGGCGATGATAAGAGAGACATTTTTCCAATCCTCACCAGTGTTTTGATAGACCTTAGCCTTGTAGTCCAAAATTAAGGGTTCAGAAACCTTATCCACTGTGGCGTCATATGAAGGAGCCCATCCAGCGTTATAGACTCTGTAATCTATCATGAATGTCCCTTTTACTTGAGCCTTAGAGTTAATTCTGACAATCATTTCTAAGGTCGTTTTTGTTTTTAAGGCTTCGATTTTAGACTGTTTCAAACTCAATTCATTGATTTTTAGCTGCAAATCAGCTACAAGATCTTGTATAGCTAGCCGCTTGTTCTTAATGTCGAAAAATCGAGATCGCATGAAATCTGATGCCTTTGCCAGTCTGTCAATATCTACACCTTCTTCCTTGTGAGTGAAGTTTTGATTGGCCAGTAGCATTTGTTCCTCTTTATTATAAATATCCAAGAACCCATTTTCTCTGTTGATTTTAATTTGTAAAGCCTGAATTTCCTTTTGAATTAGATCCCGCTTTGCTTGTCCACCCCTTCCGGAAATTGTATCAGTTTTGAACCGATGACTGATTGATAGAATGGTGAAATTACCCTTTGCTTGTACTCTTACATCCTGAGGTCTTATGCTTTGATTTAAGTCATGAATAATAATTGTGGAATTTCCAGCTGGAACGTTGACAAAGCCCTTTCTATGGACAAGAGCATTTTGCTGGTAAACGGTGACTTCAGATATCTTTGTATTGGCTTTTATTTCTACATCTTTTGCGTAGCTATAGGATGATATAGTAAGTAAGATGAAACTGATAATTAATCGCTGCATGAATGTGATTTTTATGATTAGATGCCATGCAGTACACTAATCCATAAAATAAGTTCAAAAAAGCAATTGATTTATTGCTTGCAGACACAAAGCGAAGTCAGATGTTCTTAAAAATCTTCACTTTTCCTTCTTTGATGTTTTCTTTGGATAGAATTGTCCATGAATTAACATCAAACTTGATCACCTTGGCATGTCCAAAAGGGAGGTTTTTATATTCTCCAATAAGATATTGCAGAAGCATGTTAATAGTGGCGCTAGGGATAATAAGTACAACTGTCTCGGTAACATCACCTATCTTACCTATAAGGTCCAGACAACCTTCAGGATCTAAGTCTTGGATGGCTGGATCCATAAGGATTGTATCTTCCTCGTTTAATTTGAAATAAGTGCAGATTGCCTTTGAGGCTTGTTTAGCGCGAATAAATGATGAGGTGAGTATTTTTACACTCTTCCCTGAAAGTTCTCCTTGAAAAGACTCGATGTTTATTTTGCCAAGAACTTTCTTTTTCGTCTTAATGAACCCAAGAATCCTCTTCCTTTTGGATAAAGGACTTCTTAACACAATGAGAGATTTCATCGAGAGATTATTGACTAAGTTAATTAAAAGGCGAAGTTAGACAATATGAAGACTTACCATGTAAAATAGAGCATGTTAATTTTTACTTTCGAGCTCTCAAATTGTAACAGATGTCAGAAGAACAAAAAGTCATTTTTTCAATGGTGAAGGTCAACAAGACTACACCACAAGGAAAGCATATTTTAAAAGACATATACCTCTCGTTTTTTTATGGGGCCAAAATTGGTATCATTGGATTAAATGGATCTGGTAAATCTACAGTAATGAAAATTATTGCGGGTTTGGATGAAGCATATCAGGGTGATGTGGTATGGAGTGGGGGATACTCTGTGGGATATTTACCACAAGAGCCAAAATTAGATCCAGACAAAACTGTACGGGAGATTATTGAAGAGGGAACTCAGGAAGTGGTGGATGCCCTCAAGAAGTATGAAGAAATCAACCTGAGATTTGGTGAGGAAGAGATTTTAAATGATCCCGATAAAATGCAAGCGCTAATGGATGAGCAAGCAGCTGTGCAGGATCAGATAGAAGCACTCGGAGGTTGGGAGCTCGAGACAAAGTTAGAGATAGCAATGGATGCGCTAAGAACACCACCACAAGAACAGAAAATAGCTGAATTGTCTGGAGGAGAAAAAAGGAGAGTCGCTTTATGCAGATTATTACTGACAGAGCCAGACGTGTTATTGCTCGATGAGCCTACAAACCACCTGGATGCTGAATCTGTGCAGTGGTTAGAAATGCATTTACAGCAGTATAAAGGAACAGTAATAGCTGTGACACACGACAGATACTTTTTGGATAATGTGGCAGGATGGATTTTAGAATTGGATAGAGGAGAAGGAATTCCGTGGAAAGGAAACTATACTTCATGGTTAGAGCAAAAAGGAAAAAAACTCTCTCAAGAGGAAAAGCAAGAGTCTAAGAGACAAAAATTACTTGCTCGAGAACTGGAGTGGAGTAAAATGAGTCCAAAAGGCAGAAGAGCTAAGAATAAAGCTAGGTTAAATAATTATGATAAGTTGATGAGTGGTGGCGGTCAGGACCAGGAATCAGCTCTTGAAATCCCTATTCCAAATGGACCTAGATTGGGGAATAATGTGATTGATGGAGAGGCTGTTACTAAGGCTTTTGGGGGTAAATTGTTGATAGATAATTTAGAGTTCAAACTTCCACCGGCTGGGATTGTAGGAATTATTGGACCAAATGGAGCTGGTAAAACCACACTTTTTAGAATGATGATGGGAGAAGAGCAGCCTGATGCAGGAACCATTTCTATAGGAGAAACAGTTGAGGTTGGGTATGTGGATCAAACTCATGAGGATCTGGACCCTGAAAAATCTGTTTGGGAAGTAATCAGTGGTGGAAATGAGAATATAGAGATAGGAGGAGCGAAAATCAACTCCAGAGCATATGTGAGTAGGTTCAATTTTACAGGTTCTGATCAGCAGAAGAAGGTGGGAGTGCTATCTGGGGGAGAAAGAAATAGGTTACATCTGGCCATGACTCTTAAGACAGAGGCTAATGTATTACTTTTAGATGAGCCTACTAATGATATAGATGTGAATACATTAAGAGCTTTGGAAGAGGGGATTTTAAACTTTGCAGGATGCGCAGTTGTGATTTCTCACGATAGATGGTTTTTAGATAGAATTTGCACACACATCATGGCATTTGAAGGAGATTCAAACGTATATGTATTTGAAGGTACTTATTCAGAATATGAAGAAAACAGAAAGAAACGACTTGGGGATACTGGGCCAAAAAGAATCAAATACAAAAAGCTAGTAAGATAATTCTATTTTGAGTCGGTCGTTATCATAAGTGAACGGGGATGGTTACTAAAATGAAGATAGCGCTAGGAATAGTTGTAATTTTAGCACTAAGCTGTTGGTCTCATTTTCAGCATGATACTTTAATTCACGAGGACCCAAGGATAGTTAGCTACATAGTAGATCCTTCGGAATCTAGGCTTCAATTTTTCTTGAAAAATGGGGGTAGTGAGAGATATAAGAACTTCTCCAAGTTAAAAGAAGAGCTTGCTTTAGAGAATATAGAACTTAAGTTCGCTATGAACGGAGGGATGTTCACTCCAGAACACAAGCCAGTAGGACTCTATATTGAGGAAGGACAGGTTCTTTCTAATTTAGATACAATTTTGGAGTCTAGAGGGAATTTTTATCTTCAACCAAATGGAGTTTTTCTGATCGATAAGTTCCATAAGCCTTCAGTGGTTACAACTGATGAGTTTGAGTTTTCAGAAGACATTGAATATGCCACTCAATCTGGACCAATGCTGCTAGTGAATGGTGAATATCATCCAGCGTTTAACAAAGAATCAAAGAATTTGAATATAAG
This sequence comes from Flavobacteriales bacterium, assembly GCA_965224545.1. Lineage (GTDB taxonomy): Bacteria > Bacteroidota > Bacteroidia > Flavobacteriales_D > Sanyastnellaceae > ASP10-05a. The sequence goes on from CBDCZM010000004.1 coordinate 224,363, forward strand.
AAACGGTGTTGGAATTTTAAAAAATGGCTATGTTTTGTTTGCTATGACCAATGAGAAGATGAATTTCTATGATTTTGCATCTTTCTTTAAAAAGAATGGATGTTCTAATGCACTTTATTTAGACGGGGCGATTTCAAAAATCTATACTGAAGGAGAGGCATCAGCAGATTCAGAGGGCAACTTTGGGGTAATTATAGGGGAGGTTGTGAAATGATAATTACATAAGTATATTTGCTCTAAGTTACTTTTAAACAAGTTCAATATATAAACTATACTAATGAAAAGAGCTCTCATTATTCTACTTCTATTTTGTCTGCAAATAATTGCGGGAGAGGCTAACTCTCAAACATGTCCTCTATCTTCAGGAATAAACAATGAATATGGACATGATGATCCAGTAAACCTTAAGGCTTTTGATATGGGGATGACAGATTGTTTAGTGGAGTATGGAGACTTCTATGAGTATGATGATATTGAAAGAACTGGGCACATCAATGCCAGGTTAGTGAGTAAAATAGATTCAAATGCTGGATGGGATTTAGAATTGGATCTAACAGGTAGGATGGAATGGGATGAGTGGTCAACACAAGATTTCCCAACATTTTATGTAGATGATACAGGAACTGTTACTGATGAGTACTTAGATTGGACTTATTACCTTATTTCATGCGGTACTTTGTTAGGTTGGGGAAATTGGGAGGGATCAACCTTAAATATATCTCATGCTCCAGTAAATAATTTTTACGCATTTGAATTAGGATTTAATTGTAATGGTTGGAATTCGGGTTTTGGAGCTAGAGTATGGGCTTATGCAATAGGTGAAATAGTTAACCCTGAGACTGGTTATTTGGAATCAGTCAATGGTCAAATATCACTTTCTTTTGATATAGATAATTGCTCAGAGGAGATACCAGAAATAGTTCCTGAAGATTGTGAACCTTTTACAGCAGGAAATGATGTTTTCATGTGTAGCTTTTTTTGTGGAGAAAGTACTCAACTGAATGCAACACTTCCTTGTTCTTCTGATTCTGGTCAATGGATAAACCTTTCAGATCAGGGTATTATTGAAGATGCTACAGATCCAAATACATTATTTACCGTTCCAACGTATGGAATCTATGAACTAGTATGGCAGGTTGAATGTAATGAAGAATTGCTTTCTGATACTGTAAATGTTAGTTTGTTCTCAGATATCATAATACCTTCTGCTGGAGATAATCTTAACGTCAATTATTGTGAGACAGATTCTGTTCAGTTGAATGGCGAATTATCAGTTCCTCCAGGTTGGGCCTTTTGGGAATTAGTGGATGGATGTCCTGTGAATTTTTCTGACATAATGAACGCGAATGCTACAGTATCTGGACTTCTTCCTGGAACTTATGTTTTTTCTTGGCGTTTACCAATTCAATGTGATTGTGATGTTTATGACACTATCACTGTTACAGTGACTGGCTGTGAAGATGGTATAGATTCTTGTGACCCCATAATTTCTGGATGTACTCTTTCTTTTTCAACGAATTATAATCCTGAGGCGATAGTAGATGACGGTACTTGTGAGTTTGATTTTGAGGTGTGTGATTGTAATGGGAGTAACCATTCCCCATATGAATATCTTAGACTAGGGGATGGCATCCCTGATAATTCTGAGGAATTAAATTTTAATTGTGAAGAGTGGGGCTATGATTGTCTGGATATTGAAGGAACTCCAACAGGTGATTATGGGATTTGTAATGGAGAAGGTATTTCATTGTTGAATGATTGTATAAATAGCATATCACAAAATCTTTCCAAAGTTGAGTTCAATATTTATCCAAATCCTACAAAAGGGGAGATAACAGTGGACTTAAATTTGTTAGAAATCAATACTTCCTTGGAAATTTATGATTTAATAGGACGAAGAGTGTTTACATATACCTTGACCGAGAAAAGTACTAAGTTGAAACTAGACGAACTTTTGGTTAAAGGGGGCTACTTTATAAGGGTTACAAATGGTGTTTCCTATGAGCAGAAGTCGATTTTCCTTAATTGATATCGGAATTCAATGAAAAGAGTGGAAATAATACACCTTTGATGTTCTTAATTGTGATCTGATTATATGCTTTTTTGGATTAATCAACGATTTCTACCAATTCAATGTCAAAAAAGATAACTGCATCTCCACCTATTTGCCCTCTTCCGTTGGGCCCATAGGCCAATTTTGAAGGAATGAAAAGTGTTCCGTTTCCTCCCTCCTTGAACAGAGGAATACCTTGCTGCCAACCCTCAATCACTCCAGTTAAAGAGAACGTGTTAGAAGTATTTGGGCTATCTTCAAATACCGTATTATCTGGGTAATAGCCTTTATAATTCACTAGCACTTCTGATGAAATGGTGGGTCTATCTCCAGTTCCTTCCTCCTCAATAATGTAATAAAGACCTGAATCTGTACATTCTGCCGTAAGATTGTTGTCCTTTAGATAGTCCTGGATGATTTGTTTATCCTTTTCTAGCTGACGTTCTTCTGCTTTTTTGCAAGATACAATCATGGAAACACTCAAAAATAGAAGAAGGCATCTGATCATTTAATTCTCTTTTTATTCAGTTTGATTACAAAGCTAAAAATTCCATCTGTTACAGCAGCCATTTTGCCGTAATTCAATGTCGTTGGTATGTCTGATGGTTCGTGATAATTCGCATTTCTATAAAAGGAAGTATCGGTAATCATTAGTCCATCATAGCCTAATTTCCAGTAATTGAGATGATCCGAAAAATCAATTCCAGAAATTGTTTCCGGGGCAGTAACAGATCGAACAGGAACTGACTTTTGAGATTTCATTCCACGTCTTACTTTTCTTAGAAAACTCCCATTTCCAAATTTGGTTACCAAGCTAATGTAATTGGCCTTGCTCGGATAAATCAATTTCATCAGGTTTGAAGGGTAGCCTTGCGATCCTCGCTGATCAGAATAATAACCAATCATTTCCACACTGATCATACCTATTACCTCCACATTTTCTTCTTTCAAGGAACGTGCATGTACAGCACTTCCCATCATAAAATCTCTAAAGAAAGGAGGCTCTTCCAATGTGTAAGCCACTAAATCAATTCTGAAATTCAGTGAAATTTCATTCTGCTTAAGAAGCCGTGCAATTTCAATAATGGCAGATACTCCGCTGGCATTGTCATCTGCCCCTTGTTGATTTCCACAAACATCGTAGTGAGCTCCAATGATCAACCTAGGAGCGTCTAACGGCCCGAATGAGCTTATTACATTGAAATATTCATGTTTCTTATCTTTAAAAATCTGTTTCTCTGTGTGATTGGAGTAGCGCTTAAATTGATCGAAGATAAAATCCCCAGCCCGGTTCAATTCCTTTACATTCATCCAGGTTCTGTATACTCCTTCGTTACATAAAGAATCAACGTACAGTTTCATAAGGTTGGAATCCGCTTTAACGGGATCAGAACTCTCCACAAGTTGCTCGGTAGCAGCAGAAAGAGGAATGCTCATCCATATCGTTAGGAGCGTTACTAGAGTTTTCATGACAGGATAACGCGAATTTAGCTTGTTTGGTGCTTCGCTTTTTTAGACCCTTTGTACATCTCATATTTGATGAACTTGCATTCTAGCGGTCCATTCATGAGAGGTATTTTTCTACTAGGTCGCAACCCAACATTCTTAAATGCATCCATGTTGGAGCTAATAATCCATGCATCGAAGCCATTGAATTCACTTTTTAATGTGTCTCCAATACGTTTATAAAGACTAAGAACGTCTAGTTTGTTCAGTCTTTCTCCATAGGGCGGATTCATGACAATTACTCCAGGTTCGCCATCATAACTAAATTCGCTAAATCGGGATTCTTTGAATTCAATAAAATCACTGAAGCCCATCTCATCAGCCGTACTTTGCGCGATTTCTAGTATTCTACCACTGATATCAGAAGCAAAAATAGGGGCAAGGGGTTTTCTTATTTTAGCTTTAGCATCAGCGACCACTTTAGCATATAGTTCAGCGTCAAAATCTTTCCAATTCATAAATGCAAATTGGTTTCTCATTAGCCCGGGAGGAGTGTTGGTTGAGATCATACATGCTTCCATGGCCAATGTACCAGATCCACACATCGGATCTACAAAAGGCTGTTCTGGTTTCCAGCCAGAGAGCTTGATCATTCCTGCTGCTAGTACTTCATTTAAAGGAGCCCCATGTCCTGATTGTCTGTAGCCTCGTTTATGCAATCCATCTCCAGAACTATCTAATGAAATATCAAAATCGGCTTCACTTACACGGATATTGATCTTGATATCTGGATTGATAGGGTCAACGTTTGGTCGATCACCTAAATGCTCCCTAAACATGTCTACTATGGCATCTTTAGCTTTTAAAGAGATGAACTTAGAATGGTTAAAAAAAGGAGAGTGAACAGAGGAAGTAATAGCGAAAGTTTGATTTAAATCCATTACTGATAGCCAATCAAACTTTGCGATTTGTTTATAAAGCACGCTTTCCTTGTGAGCTCTGAACCAAAATAATGGCTTTAGTACTGAAACAGCACATCTTAAATGAATATTTGCTTTATACAGCAATTCTTTGTTCCCTTCAAAGTATACAGCTCTTCTTTTTTCTTGAATGTTGGAAGCTCCAAGCTCTTTAAGTTCCTCTACTACAGGTGGTTCCATTCCCATTAGGGTTTTGACCACATATCTATTTTGTTGTTTCATAGGCGATGCAAATTTCGTCTTTTAAGCTATTCCGAAATAGGTTATTTTAGATTTCTCAACATAAAATTGGGGATTAGTTTTCGGTGTAGGCTGCTTTTTAAAGGGATTTTTCATTGATATTTACTACGAACTCTAAAAGCATTTATAGAACCTCTTCTCAAAACAGTATTTTAGAAATGAATTGGTATTTGGGATAAGGAGATTATAAAAACTTCACAGTTTTAGATCGTAACAGTTAATATTTAGTAAAAAATGATGTTCTGGTAAAGCATCATTTTTTTTTGCTCCAAAAAATAATTTTTCATGAAAAAGCCCAGAGTCAACAGACCATGGGCTTTTATCAAATACGTTCTCTATTTATCCTAAAAAAGGATATCTATAATCAGTAGCGGGAACTAATGTTTCTTTAATAGTCCTAGGAGAAACCCACCTCAATAGGTTTAAGTAACTACCAGCTTTATCATTTGTTCCAGAACCTCTGGCACCACCAAAAGGTTGTTGTCCAACAACGGCTCCAGTTGGCTTGTCATTGATATAGAAGTTTCCTGCGGCATTTTCTAACACTTTAGCCGCCTCTGCTACAGCATACCTGTCTTTAGAGAAAATAGCGCCTGTAAGTGCATATTCAGAAGTTTCATCAACTAGCTTGAGCGTATTAGACCATTCAGCATCTTCGTAGACATAAATAGTCATTACTGGTCCAAAGACCTCCTCACACATAGTTCTGAATTTAGGATTTGTAGTTACTACTACAGTTGGTTCGATAAAATATCCTTTAGTCCCGTCGTAGTTTCCTCCTACAATTATTTCAGCATCATCTTGTTCTTTGATGAAATCGAGATATGAAGATATTTTCTTAAATGAATTTTCATCAATCACCGCTGTTATAAAGTTTCCAAAGTCCTCAGGGCTTCCCATTTTAAATGAAGAGACATCAGTGACTAATTTTTCTTTAATAGCAGGCCATAAACTTTGAGGAATATAAGCTCTGCTAGCTGCAGAACATTTTTGCCCTTGGAATTCAAAAGCCCCTCTGGTTATTCCCGTAGCGACTTCAATAGCATTGGCAGAAGGGTGAGCTACGATAAAATCTTTACCACCTGTTTCACCTACAATTCTTGGATATGTTCTGTATTTAGCGATGTTTGTTCCAATTTCCTTCCACAAATGCCTGAATACAGCAGTACTTCCAGTGAAATGAAGACCAGCGAAATCACGATGATTGAAGACCACCTCTCCAGCAACGGGGCCATCGACAGTAATCATGTTAATCACACCATCAGGAAGACCGGCTTCCTTAAATAGTTCCATAATTACTTGTGCTGAGTATACTTGAGAATCTGCAGGCTTCCATACTACTGTATTTCCCATCATAGCGACACAGGCAGGTAAGTTAGCTGCGATAGCCGTAAAGTTAAATGGAGTAATACAGAAGACAAACCCTTCTAATGGTCGGTACTCAAGCCTGTTCCAAACCCCATCTCCTGATTCAGGTTGCTGACCATAAATATCTTGTACAAAAGAGGCGTTAAATCTTAAAAAGTCAATTAATTCACATGACGCGTCTATCTCTGCTTGATAAGCGTTTTTACTTTGCGCCAACATTGTGGCAGCATTCATTTTTGCTCTATAAGGGCCAGCAAGCAGATCAGCGGCTTTTATGAAGATAGCAATTCGGTGTTCCCAAGGCATGTTCGCCCAGTCAGATTTTGCTGTCAAGGCAGCATCTATAGCATCTTCAACGTGTTTTTTCGTACCAAAATTGAAATGTCCAAGTACATGTTGATGATCATGCGGAGGAGACATAGAAATTTTCTTTTCTGTTCTTACCTCTTCAGAACCAATGTACATAGGTACATCAATAGTAGAGTTGAACATTTCTTTATACTTTGCTTGAAGCTCTTTTCTTTCTGAAGATCCTGGAGCATAGCTGAGAACCGTCTCGTTTACAGGGAACGGTACATTGTAAATTCCTTTAGGCATTTGTTGTTGTTTTTTTGCGTTGCAAAGCTAACAAAACCAAACAAACTATAGCGACATATTGTTACAAGCGTTCATCAAGATTAAAAGGAGTCAGATCCTTTATTTTCACTAGGTTAATGTCTGGATGCCTAGGGTTAAGAATATAATTGAACTCCTCTTTTATAATGGCAGAAGGAACTTTCATGAGAATGGACTTCTTCTCTTTGTTAAATCTCTCAAACACGGATTGTGTATGTGGGCTATATGGGACATTGTTCCAATACTTTCCAAGTGCTTTTCTAGGAACATTTTCAGCTTGGATTGAGTCGGGGATTTCTAAAGTGAAAAAAACAAGATTTGAAGGAAGATCAACACGCTCTTCGATATGAACTAATTTTTCTAAAAGAGAGAGCGACCGAGTAGGTGAGGCATATATAATTCTTTCTCCTAAAACATGCCACCTTCCAGCTGCATATTCGCCTCCAATTCCAGATAATATAGTGTCTTTATGTCGATCTCTTCCTAGTCTGTAGAGTAACATTAAGCTACAAAGCTGTATTCTATTCTGTAAAGCTCTTCAGTGACTATGCTGAAGCCAATGCTTGTGTCTAGAAGTGAGAAAGGAGAAATTCCACCAAGGTATTTACTGATTCTTCTTAGCCAATTAGTGAATTTAGATTTGTCACCAAAAACATCTAGCCCTAGTTTAAAAAGGAGAGAAAGCTCTAGAATACGTTCGCTAGTGTCCTTATCATAGATAGCTAGTTTAGTAAGTGAAGAATACGATGCTGGTAGAACCTCTGTCATTTCCTTCATAGAAAAGCCGAAATCTTTTAAGAATTCTAAAAACTCTACACGAGTTACACCATTTCGGACAGTTTTAATAATAGTCATTCTACGCTGAGTAGAATCGAATTTATTGGTCTCAATTTAGGGTTTAAAACCCTGCAATTTATTGCAGCACTTTAGTACAGCGAAAAAATCAATACATTGTGCTTTGTGAGTAGAAAATTTCGGAAAGGATCGCATAGAGTAAGTCGATTAACATGTCATATAGTTTGGTCAACCAAATACAGGTATAAAGTTTTAAGAGGCGACATTCAGATACGTTGTAGGGAATTGCTTACTCAAGTTTGTGATGCAGAAGAAATTGAGATTCTCAAAGGGGTTATAAGTTCGGATCATGTCCATATGCATATTGAATACGCACCAAAACAGAATATTAGTTCCATAGTTAAATTACTGAAAGGCCGAAGCTCAAGAAAATTACAGTTTGAATTTCCAAAGTTGAAAGAGCGCTATTGGGGTCGCCATTTTTGGGTCAGTGGTTATGGAGTCTGGAGCTCAGGGAATATTACAGATGAAATGGTAAATGCTTATCTAGAGCATCATAGAAGGGATGATGATGAGGATAGTAATTTCATACTTGAGTGATTAAGAGAAGGACTTTTAGTCCTGGAGAGATTAAACCCCTGCACTTTTAGTGCAGGGTGGTTTAGTTTTACTGTAAACAACTTCAAGAGGAGTGATGGCATTTATACCGTAGATTGCTGAAGGGTCTTGAACAACTGAAGTGTCTTTTTTCATATTTACTACTCTATATACGCAAATATACGAATTTTGTTGTGGTTTTGTTCCGTTAAAACCACACAAACAAAAAGAGGTCCAATGAATTATTGGATTTCTGCAGTCAACCCTCTATCTAATAATGCCGTGCACATAGGTTCTAATTCATCGAACTCCCCTTCTTTCACAGCACACTTACCTTTAAAGTGAACTAAAATAGTACACTGTTCAGCCTGAATAGGCTCATGACCGCATACTTTAACAAGTGAATCGATAACAAAGTCGAAAGTGTTGACTTCATCATTGAACAATACAATTTTTTGCGTTAGTACGTCTTCGACTAACACATCCAATTCTTCCTTAGTCTGAGTAGAAAATTGAGTATTCATAACGATTGCAAAGATACTTAATAGTCATTGAAATTAGCTAGATGACCAAATGAAAACTAACAGTCCAATTTTCATTACCCATTTTATTAATTCAATAGATTTGAATTTCGAATGAAAGTGGAATTAATCTCAGAATTAAAAGGGCATTCCGCCCCGATCTATAAGATTCAGTTGCTGGATGGGAAGTTGTTCTCTGTAAGTTCTGACAAGATGTTAGCTTCATGGGATTTAAAAATAAATGAGCCAGCTCCATTTAGTATAAAAGCTGAAAGTGCTATTTACACATTTTTAATAAATCAACAGCATATATTTCTTGGTGCTAGCTCTGGAAATGTAAATGTCATTGATCTAGAAGCCAAGGTTGAAATTAGAAATTTTAAAATTCACAAAAAAGGGGTGTATACATTACTACACATCCGAGATCACCAGTTACTGATGACAGGAGGCGGGGATGGCGTGATCAATTTCTTTGATTACCAATCAATGGAACTTATTCGAAGTATAAAAATTTCCGATAAAAAGATTAGATCTGGAGGATATGATTCAACCACCGAAAAGTTATATATATCCTGTGGAGAAGGAATGGTGAGAGTGTTTGAACTTGAATATTTTAATGAGATTGGTTCATTTCGTGCATCCACAGAGAGTATCAACAAGTTGATTATTCACCCTTCTAAGTCAGTATTGATTACTGGAGGTAAAGATGGTTATCTTAAATTTTGGAATTTGACCGATCATTCTGAAGTGATGGCGATTCCTGCCCACAATATGACCATTTACGACATCCAATTCAATGGGAGTGGGGAGAAATGTGTAACCGTAAGTAGAGATAAATCAGTGAAGTTGTGGAGTGGAGATACGTTTGAAGTAATTTCTAAATTAGAAAGAAAAACGCATGGTGGGCACACGCATAGCGTAAATTCTTCTGTGTGGCTAAATGACACCGAATTTTTTACCGCAGGAGATGATAGAACAATAAAGAGATGGAAGATCGCAGAAGAATAATCTCCAAGAAAATTAAGCCCTATAGAAGTCTTCTTATTTTAATAGGAGTTATTCTTTGTTTTATCTTTATGAAGAACAATCTAAGTGCCTATTCGTGTTATAAGACAATTTATTCCAATCTACATCTTCCATTGTTTTCCAATCTTGGAAAAATATTTGGAGGTGCTTTTCACATTTTTCTTTTTGGAATAATTGTAATTAGGTTACTGGTTACTCTAGTTAAAGGAAGTTTTAAAACTAAGATGAAGGGGCTTTTAGCAGGAACACTCAATTTAGTGTCCGCTTTTTTTATTGTTTGGGGGTTTCATTACGCTCAACCATCATTGCCCGAAGTGAAAAACCTTTCTAGACTTCAGTTAAATGAGTTGTTTTCTAAAACAGTCAATCTTTCTATGGAGGAGAGAGATGAGCTTGTCAATTCATCTATTTTAAGAGAATTTACATTGGAGAAGGAACTTCGAAGTGAGCTTGATTCATTACTAACCAACCAGATGATAGCACTTCAGCCAACTAACAGAGATATGCTCTTTCCTGTTGAGTTTTGTTATTCTGGAGGTTTAAGAAAAATGGGGATTTCTGGCATTTATTTTCCTTTTACAGGAGAGCCATTGGTTGATAAGTCAGCATCTCTACTTCGAAAAAGTTTCACATATGCACACGAGTTTTATCATGGACAAGGCGTAACTGGAGAGGATGAGTGTAATTATTTGGCCTACAAAACACTTGTCGAATCGGAAAGTACTTTTTTACATTACGTAGCCCATTTGGATGTGATTCTGACCACCAGTTATTTACTGGCAATGGAAGAAGAGGAACTATATGAAACTTTGAGTCCTGAGATAGTATCTGATATTTCCTTCCTCAAACAAGACAGTAAAAAATACAAGAGTTGGTTTCATTCAGTTTCTCATTCTACAAATAATATGTATTTGAAGTTGTTAAGCAGTGAAGAAGGAATAGCAGCCTATGACAGCTATGTAAAATGGATAGTTATGACAGAAGAATAATTATTTTTTAATAGTAAGTTCAGTACCATTCATTCCTTCGATAGTATTGAACCCATCTGTAAAAAGTACTATTGAATTATCCGTTGTTTGAGACATTTTATACTTGTCAGTAATATGCTCTCTTTTGAAAACGTATGAGCAAATTAGAGAATCTCCAGAATTCACCAAATGCCATGAACCATGAGCACCGGTCCTAAAGAGGTCAGAATGCAGCAGGAGTCCATCGGATTTAAAATCGAATACCATACTTTCTAACTCTTGTCGTAGATTTTTTGTGTTGGAATTTTCAATGTTATTTGGAAAATAAACATTGACCACATGCCATTTACCTTGCATATCATTTTCAGAAATGTTAGTGCAATGGGTAAAAAGGACGCTTAAAAAAAAGAGCATTAAGTATTTATTCATTCCTCCCCTTGATTAACGGTATAGTCAATTAATTCGCTCAAATCATCACTCTGATATACGATATCTACATATCTATAAAGGTTGAGAAGGAAGTGCTTGTTATTCTTCATGTTATCACTTAATGTCATATTAACCATATGCTCATGACCAGTAGCATGTTCACCCCAGAAAAGTTGATACTCTTTTGAATCCAGATCATAGGCTATAAATAAAATCATTCCATTATTATTTCTGGATAGTTCCATAAGTACAGGAAGCTTTAAAAAGGAAACATCCCACATATTCATGTACCCAATTCCAAAATAAGGATAGAGCCACTTTTTATAGCGAATGCCATTTTTAGTAAGCTCATGCTCTAGATTTTTGTTCCTTTGATTAACTTGGTAGGAAAGTACTTCTTTGGGGTTAAAATGGGAATAATGGGACCAACGTTTGTTTGAGTTGTAATATTCGAAATCACCGAGTCTTAGCTTATAATCAAATCCTCTATCCTCGTTCAAAATATAGCCAGGGTAGTACCATTTAAACCCATTATTTTTGGCAAACTCCAGTTCAATTAGCATTGTGAAAATACCCAGACTATAGGAGGAGTATTCCGGATCGTAAATGCATAAAAGACTGGCCAGACTTTTTTCTCCTAAATCGAAGTAACTACTGGCAACTAATTTTTCATCATCATAGACACATACTTCGTACGTATCGAAAACAGTATTTCGAAAACCACTATATAGAAAATCATGAAGAGATTTATGAATAAACCCTTGAAATTTTTTTTTCTGAATGGCGTAAAGATCCTCTTTATCCCGTGTCAATTTTACAGGAGCTATTTCAACTTTAAATCGATCTTTCCCTTTACGTTCAATTTTTTTTAAGCTTCGTTTTAGTTCATGCTTCTCTATTTTCAGCCGAATGTTTATGACGGAATATAGATCATCTTCAAGACACAACAAATCCATTTTATAGAGCATAACAGATCCTCTAAACCATCCACTGGCTAGAAATTGATCATATCGTTTGGCCGATAATTTCTGAGGAAAATGAGTTTGTACCACCATCTTGTGTTGCAATGTAGTTTTTTTAATGAAAGAAGAAAGTAATTGACATACATTTGCCGGGAATTTGGTGAATAACAAGGTTCCGCCTTGTTATTTTAAAAGGGAATCCGGTGTGAATCTGGGACTGTACCCGCAGCTGTAAGTTCTATAGAAAGTGTTAAAATCATCAAGTCACTGTTGCTTTTGTGCAATGGGAAGACTTTAACACTTAGAATGAGTCAGAAGACCTGCCAAAAGAAATGAACGGTGACCATCTCTCGGGAATAAGAGATACACATCAGGTACGAATCAAATTTGGTTGGTGAATATGAAAGGACTAATTCCTTTTATATATAGTAGCGTTTGTGCACTGAGTATGGTGATATCATCTTATGCTCAAGTGGATAGTCTAGTACTTTCAGAAGCAAATGTTTTGGAGAATAGTCCTTTACGTTCTCTAGAAAAGACTTCATACACGACTATTGAAAGTGTTCTCTCAAAGAATCCAAGTATAAATATTAAAGACAGCGGGCCTTCTGCTATAACCAGCATTAGCATGAGGGGGGGAGGGACATCTCATGTTTCAGTTAGATGGAATGGGGTTGAGATTAATAGTCCATTGCTCGGACAACTGAATGTGGGGCTTATCAATCCCGTATTATTTGATGAAATTGAATTGGGTGTAAGTGCTCAGGATAAAGCGAATACTGGTCTTAGTGGGGACTTAAACTTTAAAAATAGTAACGAACTAGTGAAGGGGTTCAAACATACTATTTTTCTAGAGACTCATACGTATGATCACAAGAAACTAAATACTCATTTCCGTTTCGGAAAAGGGAGAACAGTTACAGGAATCAAAATTTATGAAGCGTTTGGAAAGAATAATTATCCTATTGCAATTAAAGAAGGTGAGATTAAATTTCAAGAGCACGCAGATATTGAGAGGAAAGGAATCATGGCCGATCATGTTTTTTATATCAATAAAAAGAATAAGATAGATGCACGTGCTTGGATACAGGATAGTTATTCACTTCTTCCTCCACATGCAGCACAAAATAAAAGTTTGGCAACTCAATATGACAAGTTCAAACGCTTTCAGGCAAATTATGAAAGACAACTAGGCAAAAATAATTTGAATCTTCAATTGTCCTATTTTGATGAGACGTCACTGTATATAAATCAAAAAGACTCTTCAAGGAATTCATTCGATCAGTTTCAGGCGAATCTGTTATGGACTAAGAGTTTCCAAAATGGATGGAGAGGAGCTGTTAGATCATCATTGACAAGAATTGAAGGTGAAACAGACCATTTTGATTCTGTTCCGCTTAGAATTACTAGTGAAATCAATGCTTCCATTGATAAAACTTGGAAGAAGTTTCAATTAAATATGATGGGGGCTGGGCTGAAAATTAATGAGTCATACCTTCCTTCTTTTAAGCTATTTGGGAAGTATTTCTTGACTAAGAATTTTCACGTAAAAGGAACGTATCATAAGAACTTCCGAATTCCAAGTTTTAATGATTTGTATTGGAATAGAGGCGGAAATCCTGACTTAAGTGTAGAAAAATCAGAGTCTTTAGAAGTAGGCGTTAGATATAAGTTTGAATATAAATGGATTTTACTAGAACCCACTGCGACTCTTTATAATAGAGAAACCATTAATTGGATTATGTGGATTCTTGATCCTCAAGAGGATATTTGGAAAGCCAATAACCTTGCTCCAGTTCACTCTAAAGGTCTTGAATATTCGTTACCTATGTCGTTCAAAATAAGCCCAAAATGGAATTTTAATATCGGGGTTGGAGGGCAATTTAGTAGTTCGGAATTTTCTGAGCCTGTTGAACTTCCTAATATCAATAAGGGAGATCAGATGTATTATTTTCCTAAAGTTTCTTATGTGGTGAAAAGCTCTATCTCTTACAGTGGTTATTCGTTTTCTGCAGATTTAGAACACAGAGGAATTAATCATGGAGTGCTTTATGAACTTGAGCCATATCAGGTTATGGATATAGCTTTTTCTAAGATTTGGGATGTGAAGAAGGAAAGTATTGGGTTATTTCTGATAGCCCATAACGTCTTTAATACTTGGTATGAGATGGTTGAGAGAAGGCCTTTGCCAGCTAGATATTTTTCAATAGCAATAAAATTTAAATCACTATAAAATGAAGAAAACTCACCTTATTATTTTACTCGCATTGACAATGATGACCTCTGCTAATGCACAGCAAACATGTACTCTTGAAGACTTTGAATTTCCAGAAGGAAGTTTATTTGACAATGATGCAGGGGAGCTTGATTATTTTTCATGTGGAAACGTGTTATTCCCCAATGAGTTTGATGGGGGATTCCATAAGAAATGGGCAATCTCATCTGTCACAGATAATACCACTGCGGGTTCAGGAAATCAGTTTAGCGCAATTTCAGGTAGTGGAGAAAATTCTGATTCGTATGCTGTTGCGAATACATATTCCGGAAGTGTTTTGAAATTTGAAGAAACAAGTATTGTTGAAAACATCTCAATTACGAATAGTACATATGCATATCTATCAATGCAAGATGGAGATGATTTTGCAAAGAGGTTTGGAGGTGTTAATGGAGATGATGAAGACTTTTTTACTCTCACAATAAAGAAATATTTAGATGGAGTTTTAGGTGATCAAGAAGAGGTGATTTACTTAGCAGATTATAGATTTTCAAATAATGATGAAGATTACATCCTTAATACGTGGATCAATGTTGACCTTACATCATTAGGAGAGGCTGACAGTCTTGAGTTTGTGCTTAATTCTACTGATGTGGGAGATTTTGGCATGAACACTCCAGCTTACTTTTGCGCAGATAATATTACTACAAAAGAGCCGATTGTGAATGTTTTCGAAGAAGAGAATTATTCATTAAATACATATCCCAACCCTTGTACAAACATGATTACAGTGGAATCTCCAGAAAAAGGGGTAGTTACATTATTCAATACAGAAGGAAGAGTAATAAATCAAATAGTTGTATCGCCAGGTAGTAACAATATTGATATGAGTGATTCGGCTCAAGGTATTTATATATATCAGATGTTGACCTCAAAAGGGTTTATTAATGGAAGAATGATTAAAGAGTAATTTTCTAAAAGCCGTTTACATTATAAAGCCCCAATGAAACTTAAATTTCATTGGGGCTTTTAGTATATAGGTATTTATACCCTGTTAAGTCTAACTATTCACTGGTTTGCCACTGTAACCAACCAGTTTTTTTTCCTCTATTTTGAGAATGGGTCGGAACCCTAAATCTGGTTGAGATTCGATGTAATTCATTGTGCTACTACATCTAACATCATATCCAGTAGAACGCCATCCACCACCACAAGCGATCCCTTCTTCTTGAACCATTTCAGCCACGTTACCGCTCATGTTATATATGCCATAATTATTTGGTGAATATGAGGAAACAGGCGTTGTGACAAGGGTGTTGTCACAGAAGAAATTACTCCCTGATAAGTGATGCTCTGTAATTTCCAATTCTCCGGTATCTTGATTTTTTTTAATATGCTCAGCCCCTATGCCAGGGCGACCGCATTTAAAATCTTGAGCAATTACATTAGGATTTTTCGAAATAGTGAATTGTAGTAAAATCAACTGTTTGGCATGTGTAATTGGTCTCCTATAGATACAGATTTCATTTAGGCTTTGTTTGAAGTCTAAATGAGATAAGCGAGGATATCATGCTGATTATAATAGGGTTAAACTATTACTATGTAAGACAGACATTTTTAAATGCGGTCGCCCTGGCCCCTATGCCATTAAAGTTGCACAAAAAGTTTCCTTGACCATTTCTTAAATATGGGCCTCCCCATGGATAAGAATTATTTTGTAACCCTCCTTTGGCAGCTGTTAACCATTGGTCATGAGTGGGTAAAGAAACAGTATAGGTGTAATCATCACCATAACTTTGATTTAGAATGTTTTCTAACCATGAACAGTAGAGTTGAGCTCCTTTATGAGAGATGTTCACTACGGGGTATTCATCATAAGCAGGATGCCAATGATATAACTGAGCAAACGGTTGCATATTTCCATTAGGAAGAAGCCATTTAGTACTATCAATAAAGGCGATAGACAGTAAGTCAAATTGCTTCTCTTCTTTAAGATGATAAAGGAACTCTCTGTATTGAAGGTTTGTTATTTCTGAATTTGCGATGTAAAACTCCTCAATAGCTATGTTTTCATTGGTTTCTTTTAAGTCAGATAATAAAAGGAACGATTGGCTAGGGACGAAACCATAAAATTTTCGAATTTCTTTAGGTAACTTTTTTAGAGGATTCTCTTTCCTAGCGAAAGAAAAGAATAAGGCTGAGAATATCAGCAGCAATACAATTTTGTGTTTTTTCATTTTGCAGGTTTTACTACAAAACGCAAATTCAGAGAATAGTTACATGAAATTTGAATAAAAGTCGATTTTTTTAATCTTTATGGTAATCAAAGTCGTCTTCTTTTAGGAGTTTGTTATAAGCATTGAATCGAGCTTTCACATAGACTATGAAATCATATTGAGATGAGTTTTTTAGCAAAGCATCAGAAATATTGATATAATCTATAAAGTCGTCAAACTCATCTTCCGAAAGCTCAATGATTTCGTAGGCCACATATTTTTTGAAGAGTTCTCTTAAAAGTGCCTTTCTTCGGTCTTCGTTTTCTAGTTCTATTACTTTTCGTTTGCTTTGTTCTCGTTTACTAAATTGTTGATAAAGAAAAGTGATAGGGGAGTTCACGGGATCTATTCCAGACAACATATAGTCCTTTTTTTCATACCCTAACTCCTGTATGTCTTTTTGAATTTGAATCAAATCTCTTTCTGCTATGACGGTCGCTTGCCCGACGAAGTAAGTCATTAAAGGAAGAGTAACAGTAAGATTAAAGGAGTCTTTAGAAAGGCTATCTACATAGCAATAAAACGATGGTTTTCTTCCAAAAGAGCCTACTCTTATCGTGTCATTTCTCCATGTCTCGTATTCAAAAGTGCCATCCAGCTCAACAAATATGCCGACATATGTTCTTTCGTTGACCACAATAGCATCGCTGATATAATTACCGTATTCATCTTGAACTTTCCCTGTGATTACAATTTTACTACTGTCAACCTGGGAATGACCTAGCGCGCTGGTCAAAATGGCTAAAGCAACACCTAAATAAAACTTCATGTATGGCATAATGCCAAATTTAGTGCCTTATTGTAATAGGGGTTATAGTTTATAGTTTTTTAATGAATCAGGTTCTTCTTTTATGTGTTCTAATTCTGGTTCAAAATCATTTCTATATCCATCTTGGTATTTATATGATTTACCGCTTTTTATTCCCCATAGTTCTATTCTGGAAGTGTTTCTATCTAGTGTTACATACTTATCCTCTGGCACATATATTTGAATCTTCACTTTTTGAATTCTTAGACCATCTTCTCTTGGAATTTTAAAGTAAGGAGCCAATAAGAGTGTATCTCCTTTCATGTGACTTCTGTACGATATGTTTTCAGCAAAGTTGATCGCCTCTAAGGAATGTGGTCCTTGACTCTCTTTGATAATCTTAATTCTGAAATTTTCCGATTTAGATTCCTTTGTCTCCAGAAATATATCTTGTCCATTATAAAGCTCATCTTCGGTTAACTTCAATACTTCCCAATAATTTTGATAATCTTCATCAATATTGAGATTTGAATGAAATACATCGTCATGAAGTAACTGAACATGAAGTTTCCGACTGTCTTTATTTTCCAGTTCAATGAATTGTTCTGTTTCCCCTTCTTCATGATAATCATGTACTGTTTTAATTATTCCTGTAGTTCCAGTGAAAGCTCCTATAAAGAAGAGGATGATTAGTGAGGTTACAAGCCCCTTTGCCATATATCGACTTCCAGTGAGAAGTCTAATAGCCCCATAAATTAGTCCAATAACTAAAGTGACAATCATTAAAGATATGCCAACTACACTAAAGTAAAAATTGATGTTTCCATGGAAAACCATCTCTTTAATCTCATTGAGTGTGAATGAGTTATCGAGAATATTTAATAGCGAATCAGGACTAACTAATAGCGCCACAAGTCCGACCATCATGCCAATGGCTAACAAGCCAAAGAAGAGACCGATAATCTTAGTTAGAACTTTGATTATGATTCCGAATATGGAACCGATCAAATCAATAGCTCTATCTACAAATGATCTCATTTTACCTTCTGGTTCAGAAATATTGGCGCTGTTTGAGAAATCGCTTACTTTTTTTTTTATGTTCTCTACATTGATACTCTCTCCTTGCATTCTAAGCTTTTCAGCAGTGGTTTCTGCTTTTGGAATTATGATCCAAAGAATTAAGTAGATCAGTGCTCCAGATAACCCTAATACTGCAAGCAGAACGAATACAACTCTAATGATAAGTACCTCGGTATTGAAGTAATATGCCAGACCAGAGCAAACTCCTCCCAATACTTTATCATCAGTGTCTCTATAAATTTTACGGCGTTCTCCACCCGTATAATGCTGCTTATGCTGTTGGCTATTCGTTGTATTGTATAATACATCGTCTTCCACGTAATCTTCTGGTCTTCCCATTACACTGATGACTTCCTCGACATCAGACATCGTCACTACCTCCTTTTTGTTTTCCAGTCGTTCATGAAATAATTCCGCTATCCTAGCCTCAACATCGTTGACAATTTCGTCACCTCCTTCATCCGATTGGAAAATGGACTTTATCCGGTTTAAATATGTAGATAGCACGGTATAAGCATCCTCTTCTATGTAGAATACAAATCCACTGATGTTAACTGTTACTGTCTTATTCATTTTTTTGCTTTTTTAGTTAGTGTGACAACGGCTTTGTTTAATTCTTGCCATGAACTGGCTAATTCGTTTAAAAAATTATCACCCACTGTAGTGAGTTTATAATACTTTCTCGGAGGACCGGAGGTACTTTCTTCCCATCTATAAGTGAGGAGTCCGGCATTTTTTAATCTAGTTAATAAAGGATATAGAGTTCCTTCGACGACCAGTAGTTTGCTTGCCTTTAATTCGGCTAAAATGTCGGAAGGGTAGGCCTCTCTATTACCCAAGATACTCAGGATACAGTACTCCAAAATGCCTTTTCTCATCTGAGCTTTTGTGTTTTCTATATTCATATTCAGTGATTTAATAGAAATCGTCTCGCGACTTCGGGTAATTGTTAATGCAAATATATATCTTTAGGAAGGTACTTTGCAATGCCAAGTACTATTATTTTCATAATTTAACATTTGAGATTCTAAGAATGCATTTGTAAATGATTCAATAAAACTGTGGTTTTCCACACTTTTTGGTTGGTAAATGGCGTTTTAAAAGCTTAAATCACTATCTTGTGAACAGAAATTTTTTGAAACCTAAAATGCATATTATTCGTAGAATAAGGCACATTTAACCAAATTTACCAGCCGTGATGGAGCGAATTCAAGAAGTTGACCATGCGTCAATCCAAAAGATTATTATTATAGGACTTGGCTTATTAGCAATGAATTTATTTTTCACCTCTTGCAAAGGAGGGCATGATAAGTGTTCTGCATATGACCATGTAGAGCAGGTTCAAGATCTTCCTGAATAGACATGTGACATGTAAAGTGTTACTAGAGGGGGCTTGCAAAAGCCCCTTTTTTTATGCCCTTTTTTTCAACAGTGTAATTTCTTTCAAATAATAAATAGTCATAAATCTGAGCGTTTTATGGTATTTAAACAATTCGTAAGCTGCTGATTTTTATGTTTGGCAATCCAAAAGAAAATGCTAGACTGCTAAAGAGCATTTATTAACGGATCAATATTTAAATCGCAATGAAACAACTTCTTACATTTTTTCTTATTCTTTTATCAATTATACAGTTAACCGCTCAAGCGAATGGAATAGAGACGAGCATAGATTCATTGGTATATAATAACCATCATCCACTGGGTCCAGGTATTGCAGTGTCCGTTGTAAAAGAGGGGGAAGTAGTCTATAGAAATGAAATGGGATATGCCAACCTTGAATACAATATTCCTATAACTGATTCGACAGTATTTCATGTAGCATCAATTTCTAAGCAGTTTGCTGTTTTTGCTATTTTATTGTTAGAGGAAGAGGGCAAATTATCTATAGATGACAGTGTAAAGAATTATCTCAGTGAGTTGAAAGAGCTTAATAAAGGAATAACGATTCGTCAATTAGCGAATCATACCAGTGGATTCAGAAATACATTTGATCTAGCAAATTTAAAAGGGATAGACAATCAAGATTTAATTGATCAAAAAGAGATGGTAGAGCTGCTCTTAAGACAGGGTAAGCTCAATTTTTTACCAGGCTCCAAGTATGAGTATTGCAATGCAGGGTTTGTGTTATTGGCGGAAATTGTTCAAAGAGTTACAGGACAGTCGTTTTCAGAATTTACCAAAGAAAGAATTTTCAAGCCTTTAAAGATGAGGCATACACTGTTTTTAGATGACCTTTCATCAATAGTCAAAAACAAAGCTTATTCGTATAGTCATTCTGGTGAAGGATATAAGAAAATTCTATTGAATAGAACAGTAGTAGGTGCTACAGGGCTGAATACCACGAGTCATGACTTAAGTCTTTGGGCAATGAATTTTGATAATCCAGTAGTTGGCAACGATAAAATATTCAAAAAGATGAAGACTCAAAGTCTTCTGACTAATGGAAAAAAAATATCTTATGCGCTAGGACAAGAGATAAAATCATACAAAGGACTCAATGTTGTGTTTCATGGAGGGGGAGATGCGGGCTATAGAGCCTATTTATTAAGGGTTCCAGCACATCAGTTTTCGGTAGTCGTAATGGGTAATTTGGAGTCGTTTAACCCACTAGATATTTCATATGGAATTCTTGACTTATATCTATCAGAATTTTGTGTAACACCACCAAAGAAAGCTATTCCTAAGTATAGTAATGAGGACTTGAAAATATTCGAAGGAGACTATCAAGTTTTTTCGGGCTTATACATCACATTGATCTCTGTGAGGGATACTTTGTATTTCCAACCATTTGGAACAAAGGAGATGCTTCCGTTACCAGTATTAGGAGAAGGTGAATTTTCATTTCCCTATGCGCCACATAGTAAAATTGTATTTAATGATCTTGGATTGAAATGGCATTTTTCGGATTTCGCTTATTTAGGTAAAAAAGTAAAACTTGTTCCTCCAGTTATATCTGAGTTGGATATGCAAGAGTATATGGGTGTTTTTAGGAGTGCCGAAATAGAAACTTCATATACTATTGTTATAGCAGACGACGAACTAATAGCAACTCATAGTTTTAATGAAGACATCATATTAAGACCATTAGAAGAAGATACTTTTATAACAGATAGTGCATTTTTTAGCAGAGCAGAATATATTAGAGATGCGACCAATCAAATCATTGGTTGTGAAATATCTGGACAAAATGCGTTGGATGTGTGGTTTGAAAAAATGGAATAAATACGCAGTTATTCTTTGGGTTAATACAATCTTACCAAGACTTTCTTGTCATAAAGGCTTATTGCTAATGGCAAAGAGAATTAGCGGCCCATACAGCCATTAATAAATGTGGTTTAGCTTTAGCATTAAATCCAAGAGAAGATAGATACCCTGAGGCTGCTTGGAGCAATTTATTGCTGGGAAAGGAAGGGTCAGCGTTGTAGTCTAAATCAATTTGCTCAATCTCTATGTCATATTCAGATCTTAGCTCAAGAGCAAGTTCTGCACTTCGTTCCAATTCTCCCCATAGTTTAGTCCATAAATCATTGATTTTAGGAACTTTTTCTTTGACATAAATAACATGAGCACCGTTTGTTGGATATCGAAATACTACTGTAGTTACGTATACGGTATAGTTTCTGTAGTTCTGAGAGTCGCACCCAAGATGAATTTCGACTTCGGGACAGTGGGCTTTGACTGAAAAGATGTGCTCTTTTAAATCTACTTCTTTACCAGAATGCATGATTCTGAATGGAACTTTCTTGTCACACTTGTCAGAGTCTATTTTCATCCCTTTAAAGTTAGACGATATAAAAAAAGTCAGCATTTGCTGACTTTTATCTTTTCCACATGTTTTACAGTGAGGTTAGACTAGTTTTTCATGCTCGATGAACTTCCTGTCCTTTTGGTCGCGGTCCTTTGCTGAGCCAGAGATTTCATAGAGCTTTCTTTTTGAGAGAGTTCTCTGTTTTCTCTAGCAATCGATTCTTTTGTTCTTCCTATTTTTTGCGTCAATCTTACTTTTTCCTTATTAAGTTTCTTTTCTTCCTTAGAAAGACGTGAGTATGATTCTGTTTTGGCTACTAGATTATTATCTGAAATCGTTAATTGTGTTTCTTTTATTTCTGTTTCTCCTACAGTGATCATTTCTGTAAGTTTTTCATTCGCAGTCTCTAATTGCTCTATTTCCAGAGTGAGCTTTTCAATTTGAGCTTGCTTTCTGTTGATTGACTTATGATTGCTACCAAGTGTTCGCTGGCTTTTATTTTTATTTTTTTCCAATAAAGAAACTTTATCTTCTAAAGTGGTTAACATCAATCCATTCATAGACGTAAGCACTTCTTCTTTATCTGATTTTACTTCTGTTTTATTAGACTCATTGAACTGCAAATCTCTTTCAAGGTCATTCACATTCTTTTGATTATTTTCAATAGACTTTAACGTTTTGCCTCTCTCTTTTTCAAGTGAAGCCATGGCATCATCAATTTCTTGAAGCTTTAATTCAAGGTTGAGTTGGTTGGAAGTGTTTTGAACTTCTTGTGAATGTGAATAGAATGGAGTACTAAATGATAGAACGATTAAGATGATATTTAGAGTTTTCATTGTTTTTGGCTATTAATTACATCTTTAGGACGATGTTTCTTAGCCAAAGTCACAAATCCACTTAAAACCTTTCCAGTAGCTCTTCCTGAGTAGAAACTCCTTTATCTTTATTATACCACATTTGTAAATCTTTCGATAGTTCTGAATATGGTGGTTTAGGATCAGGAAGTGCTTTGTATTCTTTTACTTTTTTCTGCGCTTCTGTAGGTCTTGGTCCCCATCTTTCAATCTCATTAAGATCTGAGTTTAAAATAGCAAGAATAGGAATGGACTTTCCTCCATCAGTTAAATAGTACTCCATTAATTCTTCATTTGAGTCTCTTAAAACAACTCTCAACTCAATCTGTTGATTCAGTTCAGAAAGTTTAGCGATGATCGGAACAGTTTGCGAAGCATCTCCACACCATGATTCTGTTATCAATAGCCAAATTTGTTTTTGAGAAATTGACTCTACTCTTTTGATCAACTGATCATTTAATCTACTGGTCTTGAAAACTCGTTGCATTCTCTTTAGCCCAAGCTTCGAATAATTGTAGAATTCTGGATTTTCCTGAAAACTTGTAGCTTTTTCTTCGAGGTGAAGTTGCTCGATCAAGTCTAGATATGCCTGATAACTCATGGAGTTTTCCAGTGCATTTTTTATTGCTGTCTTTTTTTCCATTGAGAGGCTAAAGAAACCTAAAATAGGGTATACTTCTATTAAATTAGTTTAATATTTGTAGCATGAAGTGGACTGGAAATATTCGAAAAATGCGCACTGAGTTGAAAGATACTGTGCAGTATGGACTTCCTTTATATGATGTGTTAGAGTTGAGCGAAGTTGTTCCTATGAATGAGCTCATAGGACAACCTATAAAACTGGAGTTTTTGAATGAGATCAATTGTGTAGTAACAGGAAAACGTATAAGGAAGTCGTATGGGGATGGGATGAGTTATGATGCATTTATGAGTTCTCCTTTGGCTTCTCCTAGCATTATTCGTCCTGAACTAAGTCGTATACATGAAGGAATAGCACTTCGTGATAAAGAATGGGAAGAGAAACATCATTTACAACCACATATAGTTTATCTCTCATTGACCAGCGAAGTGAAAGTAGGGGTAACGCGTGATACTAATATCCCATACAGATGGATTGATCAGGGAGCGCATCAAGCAATAATACTCGCAGAGGTACCATATCGTCAGCTAGCAGGTTTAATCGAAGTGGCTTTAAAAGACTATAGAGCAGATAAAACAAATTGGAGAAAGATGCTTCGTAATGATTTTCAAGAGGCCAATTTGTTAGATCATAAAGATGAACTCATCGATTACTTGGATGACGAGCTTCAACAGTTTATTTCAGATAATGATGAAATTACGTTAATCAACTATCCAGTGCTTAAATATCCGGAAAAGGTAGTGTCACTTAAGCTAGATAAGCAACCAAATGTTGAAAAGACACTAGTAGGAATAAAGGGACAGTATTTGATGTTTGATGATAACAATGTCATCAACATGAGAAGTCATGCGGGATATAAAGTCTCTCTAGAAGTCTAGATTAGATAAAAAAAAGCCGAAAATTATTACGAATTTCCGGCTCTTCAAACATCTATTTATATCTGTGATTATTATTCTTTGATAATTTTTCTGCTGTAAGTCTTATTACCTTGAGAGATGAGCAAGAAGTATGGACCT
The DNA here is from genome assembly GCA_965224545.1 of Flavobacteriales bacterium. Taxonomy (GTDB): domain Bacteria; phylum Bacteroidota; class Bacteroidia; order Flavobacteriales_D; family Sanyastnellaceae; genus ASP10-05a. Next base: position 248,940 of record CBDCZM010000004.1, read on the forward strand.
TTAGCCAAACTATTGAGGTCAATTGTGTTTCTATAATCGCCTTCGGTACTTCTCATATCTTCAAACACAGTTTTTCCAATTTGATTATAGACGAGAACTCTATAAGGAGCAGGATCCTTCAACTTAAATCTTAAATTAAACTCACCATTGTTTGGGTTAGGGAAGAAGTTAATGAAATCAAATCCTAAATCGTCCTTGTCTGAAAGTTGAAGATCGGCATTTTCATTTACTGATTCCATATCTTCCTCAGTAATAGATTCTACAGTAATACTGATATTAATTTCATTGGTCACGATTTCCATGTTTTCAAGCATAGGCTCTAACATTTCTTCTAAATCTCTTTCAAATTGTTCCTGATCAAAATCCTCATTTAGCTGATTTTCGAAACTTCTCATCATTTCTTCCAATTGCTCTTCCAAACCATCCAATGGAACACCATTTTCATTTCCATCGTATTTGAAATAAAACTCTCGTTGACTAGGATGACCTTCATATCTTTCATGACCAGGATGTCCTCTGAAGAACATTCCGTTTTCTCCAGAATTATCAGGGTAGACAAAACGTGAACCTAGAACCCCAGACATTTTAACCTTTTTCCCATCTCTTAAAACCACAAGCTTAATTTCATCATCTTTCTGCATGCCATCAATAATCTCAATTACTTGATCAAAATCTGTAATCTCTTGCTTAAAAATTTTAATTAAACGGTCTCCTCCTTGAATTCCCATTTCTTCTGCTGCCGAATTATTTGAAACTCTACCGATTAAAATTCCTTGTTCTTCTGAATCACATTCATGACCCGCCGATATACCAAGAAAAGCCTTTTCAATTTCAGCTTCACTTTCTAATCCTGGCCAGTTTCCCTCTTCATCCATATGAAACTCATAAATGCGAGACCCATCTTGATCAGGAGCCAGTTCGAAATAAGGCATTGTTCTCATTTCAAAAGGTGAAATTTTCTTTTCACCTAAATCTACTTCTAACGTTTGTAGTTCATTATTTCTAAGAAAAGTGATGTTGACAGTATCGCCAGCCTTCATAGCACCAATAGCTTCAACCAGTTCTCCTACTGAATTGTATGTAATCCCATTCAGTTCTAGTATTACATCACCATCTTGCATTCCTACTTTTTCAGCCTGAGTTCCTTCGATCACCTCTTGTACAAACACTCCATTACCTTCTTCATTCTGACTAAGCATCACACCCAGAAAAGCCTTGGATTCCAATTCGATGTCAAAATCAGGGAAATCAAAATATTCAATCTTAATGTCTTGATCAACATTGTCTCTATCTATCTTCTTAACGTTAATTTCAAACGATTGTCCTTCCTTCAAATTTCCTAGATCGTCAAGGACACCCAATTCCTGAAGAATTTCATTGATGTCTTTTCCATCTGTTAGTTCGACTTCCTTTTCAATAATTGTAGTCTCACCGTTTTCAGATTTTTCAATTTTAATAGTCGCTTGTTGATTCTGCCCATAAGTCATCGTTGTGATGCATAGAGCTAGGGATAAAAATGAAAGAATTTTATTCATGGTCAAATAATTTACTTTCTCAAATTTACGTAGAGCCTTCGGCGAGACATGTTAAATACCTGAAAAAAGTGTTAAGAGCAATGTTAATTATCCTGAAATAGATGGAAGTTGGAGAGAGGTACTATGTGAATGTTAGTAAAATAAAAGTGTAGAATACTCATATAATCATATCCTAATTGGCTCATTTTCATAGCCCCCTCTTGACATAATCCCACACCATGACCAAACCCTCTTCCTGAGATTTCAAATTCATCTCCATTCTCTTTTAGAGAGAACAAAGTGCTTTGAAGTCTAAACTTGGATCGAATGTCTTTGATATGAAGTGTATTCTGAAAATGTGTTTTTCTGTCACTTGAGGTTAATTTCTTCAAACTATCTGGATGACTAGAGACATTTTTTTTCTGCATGAAACCCATCCAATTTACTCTTTTCACAGATTTATTCCATTGACTGTGGGGCATATCTAGGCAAAAGGTATCTGTCACAGCTTTGAGATAGGGGACAGCTTCGCTCCAGACGTCTTCACTATTGATTGTTTGCCCACCGCAGTTTGAATGAAATGCTGTCGTAATCAGGTTGACGTCTTGGTCAACCACCACGACATCACTAGTGGCTATCGTAGCTTTAATAATATCAGGGTTTGACTCTGAGATTCCCTTGTACACTTGACAATGCACCTCGTCACAAAGATGGAACCCATTTTTAGCATGCTTAAATTTATTTGATAGCGCGTAGGTTCTGCAAATAACCGCTTGAACTTTATAGTATTCTTCATTCTGCTTGGAACCTGCTTCGGCTTCAATCACACCTGAAATATAGACGTCTAAATCTTGCGTGTTAATAATGCTCATCCTTTTCCCTCTGTTCCAAAAAGACAAATGTCCTACTATCTTACGTTTGAGTGACCGAGATTTGGGTGTAACCGAAAGTTGGCAAATGGATTCCACAGCAATTAATTCCATTTTGGTGCTTGCAGTAGAGTTAAAGCTTGTACTATTAAGAATGATTGCTCCACCGCTGTAGCTTACACTAATTTTTTCTCCAGCATGAAGCGTATGAACTAGTTGATCGTTCTTATGGACTTGATATGATCCTGTGAGAACTGTTGCTGTAACCGATTTGACATTTTGATGATGAAACAGACCGATTTTGATGATTTCAGCAGACATCAAATTAGAGAGTAAAAGCAATATTATCACGAGCGCGGTTCTCATAGAGCTAAAATAACGCACACAAAAAGGGGCTTATTTCAACTCCTCTATAGTTTTTAACATGTGTTTGGCAGCTTTTTTACTGGCCCCCTTATTCCCAAGTTTCTCTCTAAGTAGGGCATAATTATGTTTTTGCTTTTTATTATGATCACTGTCACTTATTAGCTTCTTGAGTTCTAGAATCAAATTTTCCTGATTGGCTTCGTTTTGAATTAACTCACGAACGATTTCTTCGTCCATGATTAAGTTAACCAGTGAAATATACTTGACTTTGATCAGTCTTTTGGCAATTTGATAGCTGAGTCCATTTGCTTTGTAGACAACGACTTGGGGCATATTATAGATGGCCGCTTCTAACGTTGCTGTTCCACTAGTAACCCACCCAGCTTCTGCCGCCTGGAATAAATCATACGTTTGATTGAATATAATGTGGACATCAGGTTGAAGAAACTTTTGATAAGCCTTAATATCTTTACTGGGAGCTCCAGCAATTACTATTTGATGTTGAGGAAATTCCTCCGCGGCTTGTAGCATTAAGCTTAGCATTCGATCTATTTCCTGTGTCCTGCTTCCAGGAAGAACTGCTATTATAGGTTTTTCACTCAGACTATTTTTATTTCTAAAATTCTCTAGGTCAAAGTCTTGAGCTACTACATCTAGCAAAGGATGCCCTACATATTCAACGTCCACATTGAATCGGTTATAAAATTCAGTTTCAAATGGGAGAATTGTGTACATCTCATCCACGTATGCCTGAATTTTCTTTACTCTATTCTGTTTCCAAGCCCAGATTTGGGGGGAGATATAATATAAGCTTAAGATGTTTTTTTGCTTGGCATACTCTGCCATTCTTAGATTGAACCCTGGATAATCAATGAAAATTACGGCATCAGGTTGGAAGGCCTCTATTTGAGCTTTGCAACGCTTAAAATTCTTTAGGATAGTTCTAATATTCATTAACACTTCAACAAAACCCATAAATGCGAGATTTTTATAGTGCTCCTTTAAAGTCATTCCTGCAGCTTCCATCAAGTCGCCACCCCAACCTTGAATTTCTAGATCCGCATTTTCTTCTAATAAAGCTTTGATCAGATTTGCACCATGCAGATCCCCTGAAGCCTCACCACTAATAATGAATATTTTTTTCCGGCTCATAGAAATTTTTCAATAGCAATAGGAATGGCTAGAATAAGGAAAAACAAGATCACACCATAAGCGCTTCTGTCCCTTTTCGATTGGAAAAACAAATAGAACACACCAATATTTGGTACTTGAGAAAGTGTAATGATGTTGTTTCGAATAGATGATTTGTTTAGTAGATCCATTACTGTGCCTACTTTGTAACCTTTCGCTAACCAATAAAACTCAATAAGAAGAATACCCAATAATGTTCCGAGTATTGCAAAGAGTATTCCGTAAAGTAAATGATCGATATTCTTTTTGACTGTCATTCTATTGGATTACAGTTCCCAATTATTTAGTGAGGCAATGCTATGATGGGCGGTCATGTCAAATTGTATAGGTACTACTGATGCATATCCCTGTTCCAAAGCAAATATATCTGTATCTTCTCCTTTATCTAAATGTGTGAAGACACCCTTTAACCAGTAATATTCTCCTTTCATTGGATCATGACGTACTTCAAAGTTGTCTTCCCAAAACGCATTTCCTTGTCTACAAATTTTGATTCCCTTGATATTTTCTTTGGGTAAGTTCACATTTAAACATGTGTTCTTCTCTATTCCATTTTTTAACGCACCAGCTATTACTTTTTCTATAGTGGAATAACAATGGCTAAAATCAGCATCTTCATCATGGTCTAATAGACTGAACCCGATACTTGGGACACCTTCAACAGCTCCCTCGACTGCTGCCGACATCGTTCCGCTATAAATGACATTAATAGAGTGATTTGCACCGTGATTAATTCCAGATAGAAGAAGGTCAGGTTTTCTTTTAAATACTTTATATATCGCGAGCTTTACACAATCTACTGGAGTACCGGTACAGCTGTACGACTCTGTTCCTTCATGTGCTTTGCTTTTTCTGGCTCGAAGGATATTGTTAATTGTAACTGCATGTCCCATTCCACTTTGAGGCTGATCAGGAGCTACGACAAGGACTTCACCAAATTTTTTAGCAATTTTCACTAACTCAGAAATACCTTTTGCATGTATTCCGTCATCATTCGTGACAAGTATGAGGGGTTTTTTATTCAATTTTGTATACTTTTTAGGTGCAAACTTAGGTTCTAGTATCATAGATGTACATAAATATCTTCTAGTTTTTCACTTGCAATTGAATTGATGACAAGACACTTTTTTTATATAATAGCCTTAATGCTTATGTTCATTGGCAGAGTTAGTGGTCAAGTGGACGATATATTAGAAGAGTTTAGACTCGTGCAAAACGATAATACGGTTATAGCCAACTTTTCTATTATAGGTGGAGCTTCATGCAATGGTGTCACATTGGAGCGCAGACTATTAACTGATACTGTTTATACAACAGTTAGTGCAATTCAAGGTGTTTGTGGAGGTTCAGAGTTTACTGAACACTATTCGCTTGTAGATGAATCTCCAATTCTAGCACATGAAAATATTTATAGACTGATTTTAGGGTCATCCGGGTCTTCTAAAGAAAAATCGCTAATTGTTATTGAATTGATCAATGAGTATAATGTGTATCCGCAGCCAGCAGTGGACGAATTGTTCATTGGATTTAATAATCCAAATAACGAATCACTTTCAATGTCTATATACGATATACAAGGAAGACAAGTGAAGCAGATAAATAATTTATCCAATAACAGTATTTATGTGGATGGTTCTTCATTGAAATCGGGAATCTATATTTTTCAGTTAAACTTTGATTCACCACGGATGCTGACGGGTAGATTCATCAAATCCGAAGATTAATTCTCTGTTCTTTTTCGTGCTTTTTTATTCCCCAAAAAGCTGCATTTTTGCATCATGAAAGAAGCATACATTGTAGATGGTATTAGAACACCTATAGGAAATTTTGGAGGAACCCTATCCACAGTCAGAACGGATGATTTGGCTGCTCATACTATTCGTGAATTGTTAAGAAGAAATCCTTCTTTGGATCCAGCTGGAGTAGAGGATGTTATTTTAGGTTGTGCAAACCAAGCAGGGGAAGACAATAGAAATGTAGCTAGAATGTCTCTTTTATTAGCAGGAATGCCATATTCCGTACCAGGAGAAACGGTGAATAGATTATGTAGTTCTGGATTGGCTTCTGCTGTAAACGCTTCTAGAGCTATTAAACAAGGAGAGGGGGATGTTTTTATCGCAGGAGGAGTTGAGAATATGACAAGAGGGCCATGGGTCATCTCAAAAGTATCTAAGCCATTTGGAAGAGACGCTCAAATGTTCGACTCTAGCTTTGGATGGAGGTTTATCAATCCAGCATTGGAGAAAGTTTATGGTGTAGATGGAATGGGCGTGACTGCGGAGAATTTGGTAGAGAAATATGGGATTTCCAGAGAAGACCAAGATAAATTCTCTGCTTGGAGTCAATCAAAGGCTGCAGCAGCGAGAAAGAACGGAAGGCTAGCTAAAGAAATAGTTGCTGTCGAAATTCCACAAAGAAAAAAAGATCCAATTATTTTTTCAGAAGATGAGTTTATAAGAGAGGGCAGTACTGCAGAGGTGTTGTCCAAATTGCGGCCTGCTTTTAAAAGAGACGGAGGATCAGTGACTGCGGGGAATTCTTCGGGATTAAATGATGGATCAGGGGCTGTTTTGTTGGCTTCAGAGGAAGGATGTAAAATTCATGGGTTAACTCCTAAGGCAAAGATACTTTCAAGTGCGGTAGTTGGTGTAGAACCACGCATTATGGGAATTGGTCCTGTAGAGGCGACTAATAAAGCATTAAAAAGAGCTGGTTTAACACTAGACCAGATGGACGTGCTGGAAATGAATGAAGCATTTGCTGCACAAATACTTTCTTGTAGCAGAGCACTAGGGTTGGAAGATAATGACCCAAGAATTAATCCTAACGGAGGCGCCATAGCGATTGGTCACCCCTTAGGAATGACAGGAACAAGAATGCTTAACTCTGCTGCAATAGAATTACAAGAGCAGAATAAAAAATATGCATTGGTAACGATGTGTGTAGGAGTAGGGCAAGGGTACGCAGCAATTATAGAACGTGTTTAATGGCAAATATCTTTGAATTCAAAGGCTTCAAACCAATCATTCATGAAAGTGCATATATTCATGAAAATGCTACGATTACTGGAAATGTAATCATTGGAAAGGAGGTGTATGTAGGACCTGGGGCTGCCATTCGAGGAGACTGGGGAGGAATTGTAATCAAGGACGGGAGTAATGTTCAAGAAAATGTTACTCTACATATGTTCCCTGGCGTGACGATGGTGCTGGAAGAAAGTGCGCATATTGGTCATGGAGCAGTTATACATGGGGCCCATATTGGAAGAAATTGCTTGGTAGGTATGAATGCAGTGGTCATGGATAATGTTGAATTAGGAGAAGAGTGTGTTGTAGGAGCTTTATCATTTGTTAAAGCAGGAATGGTCGTTCCAAGAAGAAGTCTTGTCGTAGGGAATCCCGCGAAAATAATAAAGGAATTGGATGACGATTTTTTTGCATGGAAGACAAAAGGGACTTCCTTGTATCAAGCTTTACCAGAAGATTGTAGAAATTACCTTAAGGCCTGTGAACCCTTAAGAGAAATTCCAAAAGACAGACCTTCTCAGGAAAGTTTATATAGCACGTGGGATTCGATTAAAAATTCTTGATCTCCCCATGTTTCGTTTCAAACAATTTGATATTGAACAAGAGGGAGCTCCTTTTAAGGTGGGAACAGATAGTTTGATTCTAGGTGCTTGGACAGAGGTTCAGGGAGGTGAAACTGTTTTGGATATAGGCACGGGAACAGGAGTGTTGGCATTAATGATTGCTCAGAAACTCGAAAATGGGAGAGTACTGGCAATAGAACCAGAAAGAAGCGCATTTGAAATAGCGGAGAAAAATATTCTCAATTCTACATTTCGAGATAAAATGGTGATTGTAAATGAACCTTTACAAAGAGTTCAGCCAAATGAAAAAATTGATTTAATCATTACTAACCCTCCTTATTTTATAGATTCTACTAAAAGTGCTACTCCGTCATCTATGAGAGCACGCCATACCGAAGAGCTAAATTTTAAAGAAATTATAGAGTTTAGCGTGAAATTCCTTTCTAGTGATGGAAAACTGTCCATTATCTTACCGACGGCTGAAGCCAATAAATTTGAAATAGAAGCTCATGCTAAGGGATTATTTAAGGTAAAAGAGTTGTTAATCAGTTCTTTTGAAAATACAGAAACCAAGAGAAAATGTCTAGAGTTTGGAAGACATAAAACATCATTGACATCAGAGCAATTGGCAATTCGAAATAAGTTAGAGCATAGTTACACAGCAGCATATAAAACACTTACTGCCAACTACCACCATCACTTCTGAGCATCCCGATGACTATCAGGATGATTTTACGCTCCTAAAACATGCTTTAATTCATTAATCTGGCTTTCCCAGAGAGCCTTGGCTTCGTCTAATTCATCTTCATCAGCATGATCAGTAACTATGATAGCCCTTTCGTTGGTCATCGCATCAATCTTAATGCGAAGCTCGAAGTAGGTTTTAAGTCCTTCATCAGCTTGATCTACCCATTGAAATTTGACAAATTCATCTCTTTTCTTGGTGAGCAATTTTGCTTGTTCTTCTGATCCTTCCCAGATAAATGTGAAAATGTCTCCTTTGATATTTACATCATCTGCGAACCATTCAGAAAGCCCGCTAGGTGTTGATAAACAGTTGTATATGATTTTTGGCGAAGCGTTCACAATAAACTCCAACTCGTATTTTTCCTTCTCCATTGTTTCCGTTATTATAGGTGGCGCGCAAAATACGTAAATTATTCTGATTGAATTCCTTAATTTTTCTTAACATCGGTATGCTTTTATTCACAGAAAGAAGACTCAATTCACCTATAAGTTTAGATGTCCGTGGTGAAATGTAGGAGTGCTTATTTTCATTCTAGAAATTATGCAGATTAGAATTTAATATTATCTTTGCCGCCCGATTCAAACGACCTTTTCATTGGATCGAAATATATGGCGAGGTAGCTCAGCTGGTTAGAGCGCAGGATTCATAATCCTGAGGTCGGGAGTTCAAGTCTCCCTCTCGCTACTAAAGGAAAGCCCCGATGGACGGGGCTTTTTTGATTTTAGAAGTTTCTTTGAAGATTATGTTTTACCTTCTGGGTAAAACATAGGTAAAACATTTTGTGTTTTCATACAGTTTCATTCAACTCAATATTATCGTCATTTTTTTAAGCATGTAGGATAAGAGTTGATCACTTTCATGGTGAATTCCTCATATATCTCCAATAGTAAATTGCTCTTTGGATCATTCTTATGAAAGCGGCAATTGGATAGAATATGAGGTATTTAATAATGTAGAAGATTGATTTGGAGATAAACTGAACTATTTCAATAAGCATTGGGAAGAAATGGTCAAAAAGGTATTGTCCAGGCTTTAGATCAAAACCAAACGGTTTCAGCAGTAAGGCATTTATCACTTGCCAACAGATAAGAAGAATAACAATGAGTGCAATGATATATTCAAGCATGATATTATGATTTTTGAGTGCGTTTAATTAATTCTTTGATTTTGTACCACGGGGTCATATTCAGGAGAACAGGCTTTTTAGGACCAGAAAGGAAAATGGCTTGGTTCTCCATTGTTCGTATCTCTTCGGCAGTCATTAGAGAACGAGCTATTTCAGAAGTTCTTGATGGTGAATCTTTATCTAATAGAGAATATCCCCGTTCCTCATGCAGAATAGTTTGTCTTCCAAGAGATCTTTCCAGCATTTCACAGGTCTCTATAGATAGCCCACCAAAGAAGAGTTTGTTCACCATTCCCCCATTAATGATTGCTGAAGCTGATGATCTTCCGTATAACTCAGTCAATTGTTGTAGATCTTGAAGAATCAGAGAAATTGAGGCTCGTCTTTTCCGAATTACGTTGCAGTAAGTCTGTAGATTTGGAATAAAATAGTGACCGGCCTCATCGAGTAGATAATATAAAGCTTGTCCATCTTTATGGTTTCCTCCTTTAATCGTAAAATCGAATAATTGTTTAAAGAAAATAGAGAGTAGAAAATTGTAAAACTTAAAGGAGGTTTCTTCTACCTGTAGAAACAATGCTACAGGTTTTTCACGTAGTTTTTCAAAATGAAGTGTTTCTGTTGAAGTAACGGCAACTAAGTTGGGGTCATTGAGAGCTTTAAGAGTCGTTTTCGCTGTAGAGATTACCGAATCCTTCATCTTTGGTTGTTGAGCACAAAACGCCTTATATTGAATCCAACCATCCTCATCCAGTGCGTTGCTCATCAATTGATCGACTTCTTCCTGATCAACACCGAATTTATTAAGAGTTCGAAGGATGAACTTGAGGTTTTTATATTCTTCAGGAAGTCCAAATGTGCATTGGATCAATAAAGAAATAAGTCCAATTGCCGATTCATTCCAAAATTGATCTCCCGAATCACTTTTGGGAAAAGCTGACTCTACAATAATTTTAGCCATTTTCATGGCCTGAGTTACCGTATGAACACGATGAAGCGAATTATAACAACAGGAAATTGAGGGGTTTTGAGGGTCAAAGATGAGAATTTCAAAGCCAATGTTTTCTAGATGTTGACGGCATATTTGTTCGATTTCCTTACTTGGATCTACTATGACGAAACTTTGCTTAGTACCAGCAAAGAGGAGATTGTTTATGACAAAACGACTTGTCTTTCCTGAACCTGTAGGGGCAGCGAGGAGTAACCCTGTAAAAGATAAATCTTCTGAGATGCGATTTATTCCATCAACTACTAACCCTTTATTTTTATTCTTATTGATAAGCTTTTTTAATTCCCTACGACTCATGAAAGAAGCACTTCCATGAATAGTAGATTTTTGACCGAATATGAATTTTAGAAAGGACATTGACTATCTGTTTAAGTAATTAGATTGCTCTCGATGTAAGTTTTGCTCAGAGAAGCGAGAAAGCTCTTCTCTTCGCTGTAATTGTTCTATGTATGGGTGAAAGAACTGAAGATTTGTAAATCTGAATTTCTGTCCAGATTCTAGTCTTATTCCCTTTGTTTTTCCGTTTTGTTTATAGAATGAGAATTCCTTTGTTTTAGCAATTGCTTTTCTAAATGCTTGAAGAGAATCGCACTTATCAGCTATTTCAAGAAGCAGACGTTTGTAGAGCTGCTTTTTTGTTTCACTTTTCCCAAGACGTTTTTTCATCTGAGTTTCACGATGTGTCTCTGTTGTTTTCTCCTTGGGTTGAATCGCCATTTCTCGATATGGTGATTCTCTATATCTGACTTTATCTAGATGTGGGAAGTGCTTTTGACGGAACGTCTCCATTTTTCTACGTACCTCATAGAATTCTTGGTTGTTTAGATTGAGTGATTTCTTACGAGAATATTCGGCTCCGCTGAATATTAGGTGTAGGTGCCATTTATCACTTGAAACGTGTGGCTGACAATAGCATAAAGCGTTTTCTCCACGGACTTTAATATATTCTTCAGCAAATTGTTGCATATCTTCAAAAGAGAGCTTCTTAGTGTCTTCTCTGTTCCATGCTAATATTTCTTGATACCCTGTATTTTCAGCTCGGACATCTAGGAATTCAGTATTTCTACCAAATTCGATGGCCATATCTTCAATATCAATGGATGATAGGTTATTATATAAGGCAAATGGCTCTCCAGGAATAGATCTATTTTTATCCCTTGCCACATATGCTAATATGTCATGGAAGAATTCTGTTTTAATAGGTAAGCTTTTAATGATCATGAGTATTGCTGAAGTAAAAATTCTAATCGAGGACGGAAATGAGGACTTTCTATACCATCTCGAACAAACTGTTCCATTGTGAGTGGCTGTAAAAACGCCTTGGCTACCGTTTGTTCAAGTTCGTAGACATTTTTTGAAAGCAATTCAACCTTGTCTCGATGAACACTGTTGGTAGAATTACAAACCCGAGCTATTTGGTTCACATTGGTTCCAATTTTGCGGAACCCCATGCGCATAAGATGAACCTGTGTATCATCTGGAAGAATAAATCCCTGCTCTTCATATTTATCAATTACTTCTCGGCAATACGCCGATAATTTCATGTTGTGCCTTCTCGCATTATCAGCAAGGGTTGAGTACCTTTTGATTGGAACCCATAGTTCAATTTTCCGCTTATTGGATCGGAATTTCTGCTGATGGCGTTTGAGAGCATCTTTTCTATGAAAATTATTCTTAGGCATTGAGGGTGGGAAAAAAGGAAAAGGTTTATATCAGAGATTGGCTCGATGAAGAAGTCATGTGGAAAACCCACATGACCTCTCATCTTCGCCTTTGGGAATCCGATCTACCGTTCTTGTTCGCTGCTTACTTCTCGATTATTTTCTATCTTCCTTATTTCTTCGGTTCTAGTAGATTGCCTCGAACGATTCATTTCTTGGTGCAATGCGCCTTTATAGAGACTCTGAAGCCTCAAGTCAGTGGGGTCTAGAGCTGCTACATACTTAAATAAAACGGTTACTTTACCATCAGAATTACCATACAATTTAGCAAGATCAATTGCAGTTCCAAAAAATTGTCGCTGTTCTGCTGAATATTCTGGTTGTGCATTTTCCTTACTTAAAGGAATATCATTTCCCTTTGTTTGTCCAGATTCTGGATTGTTTGTTTGTGCTGCCATAATTTTTACTTTTTATTTGTTTCTCTTTTTATTGATTCTAATTCTGGAAGGAGTTTTAAAAGCATACCATTTCTATATTGATGTTCTGATTCACTACAGCTTCTGGAAAGAATCAGAATAACTTCAGTTTTTATGTCAGAAGGGAGTTTTAATATTTGTTCTGCATCGGTATGTCCATCTTTGAAGTCTTGTATTAGACCATACATTTCTGTTGAAATATTATCTTTCATTTTCCTTCTGATTTTCTTTTTGAACATTCATTTGGATATTTTCTAGCTCCTCCATTCGTTTGGAAAGCGTTACTTTCTCAACTTCCATTGCTCCAATGTGAACGGCTTGTAAAAACTCATTCTTTGGATCTAGTGCAAGAACCTGATCAAGCATTCCTCTCATCTGATTTTTTGATATTTTGGATCTGTATGCCAGCAAAAAACCTTGCCTCAATCCCAAGTGAAATTTCTCTGACTTATTAGGGTAGTCTTTCAGAAGATTATCGATATTCTTTTGGATTGGGGGCGGAAGACCTTTTTCTTTTTGTTGGGGAAGCTTTTCAATTTTTCCTTTCACTTTCAAAAGTGATTCTCCTGCAGCTGTACCTCCCAACTCTGCTTCAAAAGCACTTTGAATATCTACTTTTTCATTGGAAGAAAACATCCTCTGCAACACATCACCAGCGGTCATTCCAGCTTCTGCACCGACTTTACCTAGTTGGGAGTGTGATACTTCGCTCATGAGACTGAAGGATTAAAGGCATGATTACTTCGGCTTCTTATAAAATTTAGAACCGATTCGTACTCGTAGATTAGATTTTTTTTAGTAACCGCACTGAAGGTGATTAGCCCTTGGTTTCGAAGGTTTAAGATGGTGCTCTTTGCTTTCACATTAAGCAACTTTTTTAGTTGATTCTCGGAGATGTACTGGGGATTTTCAAGCAGTTTGGATGCTTGAAGTTCTTCTCGCATTATGTTTCTGATCTTCATAAGATCATCTGATTCTAATGTTGTTCTCATTATAAATTTGTTTTGAATGTGATAGATGCTGCTCCTGCATCCTGAAAGAGCTTTTTATAGATACTCTGAGCTTTAATGACTGAAAGGTCATTCTGTCGATTTGGAAGACATATTATCGTTACATCAATTCCCTCTGCACTAGGAAAACTTCTTGCTCGTTTCATTTTATTAATGACTTTTTCAACTGAAAAATTGGAATTAATAGTTGGAAATTTTGGATCATAAAAATTTCCTACATCATCACTGAGTTCAAGAAGATCAGATACAATGAAAAGTGATTTTCTGTCGGAACAACTCTTTTGTAATTCACTCGTTGTTGAACATATTTGACGATAGACACAAGACCGCTCTAGCCACGATTTTGTCTTTGAATATTGAGTGAGAACAGAATCCAAGCGCAGTTTGAACCGTTTGCTTTGTGCCTCGCGATTAAATTGATTGTCATTGGAACTTGAAAGGGTTAAATTCAAGCGATCAACTGGATTAGCTGAGACATCAGATATACTTGTAATTGAGATGTCCAACGCACCGATAATGATCCCTTTACTCACAGGGTATAGAGTGTTTAGAATTTGTTCGCTCGTTGGATATGAATGAACAAATGAGGAATCCGTTTCATCAAGAATAAGAGATACCGCTTGAGATTCTGCTTGAGGTGATCCACAAGAGAAGAGCCCAACACTCAAGATGAATATTGATGCTGTTGTTATCCATTTGTTTAGCGTTGAACCGTTTGAGCTTTGTTTGGTTCTAATAGAAGTTTTCGATTCACCTGATAAAGAAATTGGATCACTCCAATAGGAGGGGGTGATTTTGGTCGGTCTTAATGTGAAAACAGTGTTACGGAAAGTTTGAAGGCACCCTAAAAATGCCTCGTTAATTTGGGCTTTTTCAGCTATTTCGAATGCTTGTAACTCAGCCAAGTCCATTTGGGCTTGAGCTAGTTTTTGATATAAATCTTCTGACTTTTTATCAATTGAGTCTACCTTTTGTGAAAATCCTGAGCTTACTCCTCCAAGATTTTGAGCTTGCATTTTATCAAGAGTTCCAAGAGTTTGTTCCAGTTTCTTGATTTCACTGTCAATTTCTTTGATTGTAGCTGTCAAATCTGCTCTACGCTTTTTGTTTTCTTTATTGTATTTGGAGAACTGAAACGAAGAGTAGCTTACAACTGCACAAATCATCAGGTTCAAAATCATGAATTGCCAAGGCTGAGCAGTAAAAGCAGTAGGGTCAAGTTGAAGGATATATTGTTGTCTATATTCCCCCATGAAATAGAAAATTACTGCGAGAACTAAGAAAGAGCTGTACAAGAAAAATTTCTTCTTAAAGTTTTTCGGTTCCAAAAGAACAGAGAGATTTTTTCCAATAAAATGACAGCCATAAGCTATTGCAGTAGAGAAAACCAGTGTGACTACCCAAGTGGCAAATATTCCTTTCCTTAAGACGAACTCCCATACTGGATAGTTGAGGTATGACTCACCAAATACCATTGCCAATAGAAGACATACAAGAAGTCCCAGTTGTTTTTTAGAGATGGTTTCCACAGGAATCAAATCCTCCTGGAGTTGGTAGACCTTCCGAAGCTTAAATTTCTCTTTTAGTTGATCTTTGAGAGGGGTGGATTTTTCAGTATGCGAAACGTTTATTAAGTCCTCTTGATTTTTACTGTCGGATTGAGCGTTATCAAGCAATACATCTTGAAATTTGTTTTCCTTTGAAGTGACACGCTCAATTTGCTTAGTCAGGGAACTAATTAAAGCTTCCAGTTTTGCAATAGGTTGTGATGTCATTTCCGCTACCTTTTGCCATAATCCGCTGAAGGAAGCTTTTAAACCAGACTCATATGGAGTCAACGACTTTTGATCAGCCGATGGCAGATCTTGATAAGCGTATTCCCTTGCTTTTTCGTTCCCCTCTTTTGTCTGTTTAGCTATTAGAGCTGATGTTGCTTTTTGAAGTTTAGTAGCAATATTATACTGATGAGTTTTTACAGAATTTTGACTATTGTTGGTTCCAGAAAATTTTTCTGAAAACCAAGTTGTGATTTGTTTAAATGGGTTTTGCATGATTTTAATTTTATGTGGGTTTAAGCCGAAGAGATTATCTCCTCGGCACTGGTTTTACTTTTTCTTTTTGTTTGGGAATGGATAACGTAAATCGTATGGATCAGTGAGGTTACTTATAAACCTATCGTGATGGGAAAACCTAAGTTTTCTAAATACTCTGAGTAACTGTTTCATCTTCTATGATTTGTGAAAACTTTAGACAAAGATGAGAGGATGTGAATCCTTGAAAACCTGTAAGTTTGTTGTGAGTTGTAGGTAAGTAATAGGTGAGTTTTTGATACTCAGTTTAGAGAGGTCTTTCAGTCAAATTGTGAGACACAAAAAAGAAAAAAAAGAAAAATGGAGAAACGAGATATTCTTATAGTTGAACGGTTCATCCAGTATTTAAACAAAGAAGATAGGAATTATTCTACTGAAATGAAAATAAACAACCCTCAAACCGTGCGGGTTGAATTGGTTGAAAAGAGTATTGAAACTTGGAAGGAATTTTTGAAGGAGCATAACCTAAAGGATATTACCAAGGAGAGCTTAAGAAAGTTTTTGAAAATTGATATCAATAAGCTTTTTCCAGAAGAAACGAGATTGAATAAACTACATGTTAAGACTGATGAGATTGAAAAGTTCGTAATTATATCAAATACTTTGAAAGAATTCCCCCCAAAAAAGCAATTAAGAAGTGTTGTTAAAAATAGCATTGCATGGTACTTCGGCTATTGCAAATGGGAGCTGTTATTGTCAGATTGTGCAAATGGAAAATTCGATAAAAGTTACCCATTAGTAAAAAGCAACATTGAAATAAAAAAAGACTCATACAGAAACAAACACCCATTGTCTATATACTTACTGGATAATAACAATGAGAATGTGCATGAGAAGATCGGGTTTATTGGAAGAGAATTTCTTTTCGAATTTGTCAATTCGAACATCCGCAATGATTTAGGTTATAATCTAATAATTGGTGATGCAGGAATTGGAAAATCTTCTTTTGCTCGAAAGTTAGCCTCAGATAAGAATTATTTCCTTCATACAATTAAATCTGGAGGAAAAGGAGATAATTCCTTCAAGAGATTTATTCAGAATATTAGTGCTCACTTGATTATTGAATATAATTTAAATTATGCAAATTTTGATGAAGGGTATAAAGAGGACGGAATATTTCTTGAGAAAATCTTAAAAGAGGTTTCTCAAAATTTGAAAGTAGGAGACCAGAAGATTATAGTAGTTGATGGAATTGATGAATTGAGAGATGAAGACTTGACAAAATTTAGGAATGAGAATATACTGTTCCTTCCGAACGAACTTCCTTCAAATATTTTCTTCATACTTACTATGCGCGATATCAGAAAGAAAGTCGGCATTCCAGATTCTGTTGATAAGGAAAATGAATTTGTAATTGAAGCAGACGGGAAATTAAATAAGGAAGATGCTAGCAAGTATATTAAAGAGAGAATAAAAGAAGAAGGAGTTCAGAGTTTTCTAAAGCAAAACTCTCTTACTGAGGAGGATCTTATTACTGAACTTAATAACAAGAGTGGAGGAAACTTCATGTACTTGAAACATGTAATTGATGAGCTGGCGAAGAAGAATAGTATGTTTTCTGATCTGAAATTATCAGGTCTTCCAGATGGACTTGAAAAGTATTATAAGTGGCACTTCGAAAAAATGAAAGCTGTAACAAATGAGACTCTAAGGACTAAGCTTAAGGTTATTTATGTTATTTGTGAGTCAAGTCAACCAATTTCTGCTGAATTTATCAGCTCAGTTTTAAAAACTGATGACGTAGTAGAGGAGCTTTTAGATGAGTGGGAACAGTTTTTGAGAGTCACAAAAAAAAAGAGAGTATTGTACGAAATATATCATGAGTCATTCAGAGAATTCTTAATGAAAAAGGAAACTTGTAAGATTTTAGAAGTGCAAAGAGATGAAATCAAAGCCTTAATAGTAGATGACCTTAAGAAAAAAAGTAAAAATTGGCTTTTATAAAAATCAAGTAAAAGTGTAATGTTATCAGATGACGAGAAAAATATTCTATTAAATGATTTCATTTTTCATTTAATTAGCCTAAACGAATTCGTTGAAGCTGCAGGCTATTTACTTAGCATAACCTACATTTCTGAAAAAATTAATTACTCAGACTCTAACTCAATAATTGATGAATATCGATTATGGTTGAGCTCATCAACCAAGAATGAAAAACATATTGCTCAATCAATCAGAGTTCTAATGAATGCAATTGGTGAGTCGTCAAGTTTACTTGATAAAAATAAAGGCAATATTGACACAATACTATTTGGCTATTTAGATTCAGGTAAAGGTGCAAGGATCAAAAAAATAAAAGAATCAATTGAGCAAAAGCGTAAAAATAGTTGGATTAAATCACTGAAGCCAACTTCGGGAATAATAAAAGGGCCATTAGAAAAGAGCATAAATGAGGTTAATTCTGATGCTCTTAAAAAGAAGAATATTACGTGCTTACAAGTGATTTTTAATAGGCAATTATTTATAGGGTATAATTCAAGTAAAATTCATGTCTATGATCTTGAAAAATTCAAATTTGATTTTGAGATAAAGCATGAGAATAATTTAGGGGAAACGAAAGAGTTATTTCATGTGAACGAACAAAGAGTGCTTTTTAGATTCTACAACTCAATTCGCAAACATAGTTTTTTTGCACTTTTTCACTTAGAGTTGAAATCATTTATAGCCCAATCAAACCCGATAAAAGCAGAAGTTAGAAAAACGATAATTGATAGAAGACGTAACATTCTGACCATTAACTGTGAGGGAGAGCAGCAAGGTATCTTCAACTTAAGGCTAACGGATTTAGGATTAAAGGTCGGTCTTTCCTCGTTATTATTTCGCGATTTTATTCAATATGAATCAACATTAACTATTCAAGTGTTAAAAGAGGTTTTTTCTTTCTTTGGTCTGAAAAAGAAGGTCAAGAGTTCAAATAAAAGAAGAGGGGTTAAATTACTTTCCGCAAGAAAAAAAGAACTTGCCATGTGGCAAGTGAAAGATTCTGGTTTGAAGAAATTGAAAGTCATTAATTCTAATAAGTCATTTGATAAAATCAAGCTAATTCAGAAAGGACAAAAAGCAATTTGCTGGAATCGAAATGGAAATATTGGAGTAGTAAACTTAAAAGACGAATCAATTAACGAAAAAGCTTCAATTAATTTAAGAAGTCGCGAAAAGGAATTTCTTTATGAGGTTCTGTATACAGCGGATAATAAAATTCTAGCATTTTGTACAAAAGAAGTTCGGTGTATAAATATTGATACAGGTAAAACAATCACAAAACATGAAGATGTGTATTATTCAGAACCTAAAGTGGAAGTATTGAAAAAGGGTGAATTAGCCATTTCATACGGTCATCATAATAATTTATATCTATGGGATTTAAGAACTTCAAAATTAGTCAGAACTTTTCAAGGGTGGCGGTCTTCTAGAATTCTTAAAAGATATAGTAATTCAGGAGCTGTTTCTGTTGAAAATGGAAAGATTTCATTTTGGGATTTTTCGAAATCTACCAAAAGAGAATTGAACTATCACCATCATTCAGAGGTAAATAAGATTCAATTATATAATGATAAAAAAAATGCCGTTTCAATTTCACAAGATGGAACAATGAAAGTATTTGATTTAACAAAATTATCATGCTTAAGTACAATAAGAGCTAGTTCTCTCTCTGTGAATGATGTCCAAATATATGAATGGGGTAAAGGATTTAATGCAATTACAGCCTCAGGTGAAGCGCTACAAGAAAAATTTATTTCTGATAGTTCTTATAAAAATTTCACAATTGATAACTCTATTCGAGTTTGGGATCTAGACAATGATAAATGTTTAAAGGCATTTACAGACTTTGACTCTCCAATATCAAAAATAGCTTTTGTAATACATGAAGGTTATAGTAGGGCAAATGTTATGATAATTGATATTGATGGAACGATGTATCGTTTTGAAGATTATTCGGATATTACTATTGATTATAATCAAAAAGGGTTTAATCACTTTGGTAAAGGCATTGTAAATAGAAATAGCTCAATTATTGGTCAATATTCAAGGAATGAAAAAATGATCATATGTGGTGATGAAGGAGATATTCTTAAGTGGCATTTTTATAGACAATATGGCAATTCATATTTGAAAGGACATAAAAGAGAAATTTTAAGTATGGACTTTAGCCGTAATCGCAATATTCTTTTAACAGCTTCTAAGGATGGAACAACAAAGATTTGGATATTAAGTGATGAAAGATGCTTTAGAACAATTAAATCATCTGGAGTCAAAACCGCCTTATTTATTGAAGAAAACCTTTTGAAAATTAAGGTTAAAAGTCAAGTTCATGAAGTAATTTTTGAAAAATTCATTTTGTATAATCGAAAAGAGGAAATACACCTTTTAAATATCGTTGATAACCGCATAATCAAGACTTATTTGAATGAGGACGGGGAGATTTCTTTTTTGAAAAAGTATAAAAGTAAACCTTGGTTTCTGTCTGTTCATGAAAGTGGGGTTATAAACCTGTGGCATTTGAATAAAGAGAAAAAATTGGCAACATGGATTATTGGAAGGAAAACAAAAGAATGCGTCCTTTTTGACAGAGAAAGAAAGATTATGATTGCTGAAACAAATGGGCAGATTCATTTTTTAGAACCGATTATAAAAAGATAGAAGTGAGGGCTGTGAACCCTCACTAAATTGAAGAGGTATTATCTAGACCGATAATACCTCAAATCTTCATCAGAAATATTTCTGGGAAGATTTTTATTATGGAGATAGATAATATCACCACCAACAGAAAATGGATCTTTACTCCATGCTTCACGGATAGTAGAAAGAACAGTACGAGAAGCTAAATCAAGATCGAGCTTCATACCGATACCGAAAATAACATCACGCTCAGAACGAATAGGCTTAAGAACAACAATAAAATGTCGCATAGAAAAGAAGGAAAAAGAAATAGAAAAAAAGCGAAGCCAGAATGACTTCGCTTGTAATTACTTTGTCATCACAAACGTGATGACCTCTCTTCTACTCATAATATCATTAATGGTCAAATTATGTGTAAAAGTCAGAGAGATTTCTCTCCCTATAAAATGCCTTCGTCAGCTAAGGAATAATAGGAATCTTTCGTAAGAATAAGATGATCAAGCAGAGCTAAATGCATCACGGTACATGATGCTTTTATATCCTTTGTTAACTCTAAATCCTGTCTACTGGGTTTTAAATTCCCCGTAGGATGGTTATGTGCCAGAATTAAGCTTGTGGCATTTGCAGTTAGTGCCACTCCAAGAATTTGTTTTATATCAACCACGGTGCTTGAGGCTCCCCCTTTGCTGTGCTGTACAATTCCAAGCAAAGAGTTCTTTTGATCCAAATACATTACTTTGAATTCTTCACAATATTGAATTGTCTTTCGATCGAAATAATGTCGAAAAATAAAATCGGCATATTGACTAGAATTCACAGTTAAGTTCTCAGAAGAATTTGTGGTTCTATCGTAAGTGACTTTAATTTCTGCCATTTCAGGCAGTTTTACTATATCCATAAGATTATAAGATTTTGATTCCCGAAAGCCTTGCTGAAAAAGAGCTAAACCACTCAGGAAGAAGTTAGACAATTGAATAATTTCACTCTTCATTTCCTGAGTGGAGCATTGTTATATCAGATAGAAATGGAGGTCGGCAAGAGATTTTTAAAGTTTGAACCTACGTAAATAGATGATGTTTTAGTCCTGTTTATTTATACTTTGCTAAAGCCATTTCTTCATCATTAAAAAATACAGTAAACATATTTTTCTTCTCAGAAAGTGATTATTGAGCGGTAGAAAAGGGTAAATCCACAAATACCCATGAAAAAAAGGGTAAAAACACCCAGCAAATCTGGGTGTATTTATGGACGATTCTTTTTCAGAAATAGCATATCTTTAACGACGAAATAAATATTTTAACCTATGAATGTCAAAATTCATCCCATAAATTATGCAACCCTTTGTTTTTGGAGCTGTATTTAATATATAGAGGTTGTGACGAAATATTCTATTTACCATTCCCGTCTTATATAATAGCGTCCACTTTACTTGCACCTAACAAATTCAAACCTTTTCACTATGAAAGTCAAATTTTCCTTATTTCTATCTACTCTACTTTTCATTTTTTCTACTGTGGTTGTGATTGCACAAGAATCAGATCGAATAGAAAATCTAGTGGATGCCAATTCTTTGAACGCAACAACTAATGTTAACGGAAGTCACAGCCTTGGAGGAGATTTAAGCACCTCTGTACCATTGACCTCGGCTAACGCTCGGTCTTTATCATTGCCTATTAACCTCAGTTATAGTGCTGGAATAAAAGTGGATCAAAAAGCCAGTGACGTTGGGCTTGGATGGGATATGGTTATAGGAAGTATTAAAAGAGATTATGGAGCCTTTGAGCCAGATTATACCGCTACTTCAGGAGAGATTGGTATGCAAAATAGTGAAGGACTAACCTTCCTTTCAAATGGATCAGAAAGTATTACTCATGGAGCTCATAATTCAGAATTGATAGTTCCCTACAGCACAATTAGTGGGTCAACAGCCCAAGAGAGTCCGATGAACCCAGATGATTATATCGTTTCATTACCGAACTTCTCAGGCTCATTTTGGAATTCTGGCCCAACTGGAGATGATCATGAATTTGTGTTTTCTAACTTCAGTAATTGGAAAATTGATTTTGAGAAGAAGGTATTTGAAGTTCCACAGGAAGTTTCCAGAATCAATGAGTACAATGCCTACTATTATCTTCAAGGACTGAACTCTCCAACACAGAGTGCTGGAAATTTGTCTAATAGAAGTTTCGCCAATGCTATTTGCGTCCCCCCGTACGTTCATCATAAATCATTTAACACTATTGTTAAAGGTGCCGATGCACGTCAGAGCCCAACGGTTTATGATCTTTTCGTAGCTGATCAGGAATACGTAACTTACGAAGACTTTGGAAAGTTCATTCTGACTGCTCCAGATGGAACGAAGTACATTTTTGGAAAAGCTCTAAGAGGGCAGAAATATCTATTTAATGAGGATCCTTTTTGGAGTACTATAGATGATTTTGGCCAATATAATCCCAGTGATGTGAAGGGAGAATTCTGGAAGATAGATTATGTTGCGGAGTGGGTACTAACTGAGAT
The DNA here is from genome assembly GCA_965224545.1 of Flavobacteriales bacterium. Taxonomy (GTDB): domain Bacteria; phylum Bacteroidota; class Bacteroidia; order Flavobacteriales_D; family Sanyastnellaceae; genus ASP10-05a. The sequence continues at coordinate 271,726 of CBDCZM010000004.1, forward strand.
TCAAAGCTATGATTATGTTGATCTAAATGGAAATGGAATAGCAGATGATGCAGATGCAGGAGACTGGATACGAATTGATTATTCATATCATGAGCAAAAAGAAAAAGTGTTGAGTGCTCAATCTGCTGCTGGGACCAAGCTTAAAGCGGCTAAACATAGAGAATGGTTGAGTTACACTCAAACAGACAGAGCTTCATCCACGATGAGAGAAAAAGCTTATGTCAAGACTATCACCACTCCAATACAAGAGCTAGGCTTTGAAACCTCACAGAGATTTGAAATTGATCACGATTATTTTGATAAGCCTTTTAACTATAACCATGACACAGCAAAGTATCCATATGAAAATTTACCATACCTATCTACTGGTTCTTCTTCTGATTTTGACGTGAAGTATGAATTAGAACTTCAGAAATACGATAAAATAATTGTCAAGGAGAGGATGAGAGATAAGAGCAATTACCCGAGTAGAAATAAAGTCTTGCATACTGTTGAATTGCAATACGCGGAAAAAGGAAGTGTAGAGGAATTAGCCGTATCCAATTACCTGATAAGGAATAATAATGACGAGGAAGAGCTTCATGATTACGATCAAGGATTTTCTTTCTTCGATAACCATTTCTATCCAAATGACGATAGATCTTCTGCTGTATTTGACATTAGAGATTACCATAAAGCAGAAGGCAGAGGAAAGACTACTCTACTTGGCGTTTCTATTTATGCAGGAGATGACTCAGGGACACAGGATAAAGTCGAATATGATTTTGATTATGCCAACAATCCCTCATTTAATGAAATTCACAAAAGAGCGATTGTTAATCAGGTTTTTAGCCCTATGGTTAGACAGTCAATTGGCTCTTCTCAGCCCTTTGATTATTGGCAAAAGATAAAATGGCACGAGTCATTAGAGGATTCATATACCATGAAGTATGTTGAAGAACTAAAGTCAATACTTCCATTTTATGGACAACAAACTTCTTGTGCTCAAACTCCAAATGAAGTATTTGCGAAATTGGGAGGAAATACCATCCCAACACTTGATGATTTTACTGCTGGAACAAGTGACTATAAGTACAATGATTTTTATTGCAATATGCTGGGTTACTACTACCCACATGATGAAGGAAATACTGGGCAGACTTTAGCCGCATGGAGCTTAACAGGGATTAATAAAAACAATGGATATTCAATCACATTTGAATATGAAGAAGACGATGCTTTGAATGCTGAAGGAAACTTTTATGACAACCTAAACTCTGAAAATGTACCAGTCATTAAAGATTATAATGATTTGGCTCGGAGAAGGTCAATTGATCAAAGTGCCCTGAATATTTATACAAATCTTAATCAACCTGATTTTCACAAGGATCTCTACTCAGAATATCACATTGCAGATGAACCTCACTTGCAAGGAATAAGACTAAAATCAAAAACAATATCAGATGGATTTAATCCCGATCAGCATTATGAGTATGATTATGGAACTATTCATTACACAGGTTTGCCAGCTTCTTTTTGGCAAAATTATATTAGTGGATTCTCCTCTTTTTTATCATTAGAGAACAGAATTCACTGGGATGAGGAATGTGAATATTCTAAGGCCTATGAAAGTCACGGAGAAGGATGGAAGGGTACGGATTATTCAACCTATATGACTACTACTTTTGCCAACTATAGAGTTCATAATTCGATCAAAGGGCATAAGTATTATGATTCTATGAGGGAAATTTATCCCAATGGTTCTTCATTGGAATCAAATTATGCCACGTATCAAGATTTAGATGGTCAATGGTTACAATTAAAAAATGCTCAATCTTTACTTCCAATCAAAGGATTTGACGGTGGTTCTACGACTTTAAAAGTATATGCCTTTACTGAGGAAGACTTAGGACAAGCACAACCAGTGCTATATAAAACCGAGTACTATGAAGCTGATTCAAGTACACCATATCAAACTGAAGAGTTTGAATATTCAGGTCAAGAGCTTTTATATGGAAACACCCTCTACTCCAATGCTTTGGAGGCGTTGCAAGGCAGGCTCTACGTCTGCCATACCTATCGAACAGAGAGCTATTTCAATGATCCTATTTTTCAAGGGCTTGATGGGTTTTTGGGGGAGTTTATTGGTGGGATAGAACCGGCTCTTTTACTTACTGATGCCTGTTTTGCGACTCGTGACAAAATTCTTCTTTTTGATTTTAGACTAAACTATCCAAGAATTGAAATGCCTGATGGCTGGGCTACAATCAATTTTAATGGTGGCGAATCAGGTGAAGTAGGAGAACCTTGGGTTGTGGATGGCGGCCAGATAAAAAAACGTGTTTACAATAGGAATTTATTAGCACGGAATAGTACTCTGGATGATGTTCGAACAAGAAAGGAGTTTTTGTATAGCAATAAAAATCAAGTCAGAACTGAAACCAATTTTGGAAGCTCATACTCGCTAGGAGGTAGTGTGTATCAAGATAAATTGGTCACCGAGTACACCTATGCTCATGAAATTTATGGGAGTGACCTGATTGACAGAAATATTGTCTCACCAATATCTAAAACAAATAGCTATAGCGGGAACCTGAATAATTCTAATATTTTATCTTCTTCGGTGAATACGTGGAATATAAGTGGCGAAATTCCTAGACGACAATCTTCTTTTTCGTTCAAGGGAGACCAATCAGATCAAACTGGGATTTTAACGGGATTTAACCATTTTGACTTCTTTGGAAGTAATTCAAGTAATTGGGTTGAGCAAGGAGCCTACGATTTGGAGTGCAACGCCTTTGGACAGCCACACAACCAAAGGAATAGAAGGTTGTACCAAAGTTCAGTGTATGGTTATGGAAGTGGAATGGTAAAGGCAGATTTTACTTGGGACAAGGAGTGGTTTGATGCGACATATACTGGATTTGAGGATATAGACTTTGACGAAAGAACCATTGATTTAGGAAACCATTCCGATGCCGAGCATTGGTATGATGAGAACTTCTATTATGCACCTGATGATCATAATGTCACAATTATCCATGATCATGTCCCACAGTCATCTTTCTCATCTGATGTAATCTGCGAAGGATCATATGGCGTTGGAGACTTAGGAGGAATCCCTTCTTATAAGCTTGTTTTGATGGATAATTCTGATGGTTATTTTCAGATTGGAGATGAGGTTGAGTTTTACCACATAGTCATAAATGACGAGGGAGTTGAAGAGGAGTTTTCCATTGCCAACCTTACTATTGGTGATACTATTTTCCATGATTGGGAAAGGCCTTCTCATTGGCTTAATCCTATTGATGGTTTACCTGACTATCCTGCATTTTCAAATCATAATCATGTTTTATGTTTCGAAGAGAATCCAGCTACTTCGTTTCCAGATAACATAGGTTCATGGGACGGGCCAATTGTAGCTCAAATGAGAAAAACACGTGCCCCTTTAAGTCGAAACTCGGCTCCTTCAGAAGTAGATTCAAGAACTGGTGAGTATAGTTATAATCTAGCTTTCAAACAGAATGAAGCGGATACTGGAGAAAAAACGTTGGTAAGACCTGTTCGTATAGCTGGTTCTGGAAACTCTGATTGTATGGAAAATGGAGTTACAAATCAGCATCGTTCTGCGGGAGAATGCGACATTGAATATACTGCAAGTTTTTGGTTGAAGGAACGTCCTTTATACGTTGATGTGAATTATGGAAACCTAAGAACTACTTCTCGTTCAGAAGAAGGTTCTTTAGATGCATCAATAGGCAGTCATGATCTTAAATTGATTTATGAGGTTTGGGATGAGAATTACGCCGCAATGGTTGAATCAGGTGAGTTCTATATTCAAGATCTTCACGAAGACTGGACGTACTACGAAACGAATTTCCCCGTAGCCAAAGGATTTAGTACTGAAAGAAGGCTGAAGGTGTATATAGAGAATAATATGCTTGAGGCGACAGAATCTGAAGATCAAAAGCTCATTCTTATAGATGATTTACTCATCTACCCCACTGGAGCGAAGTATTTTTATTCAAGTAAGGACAATTTTGGTAATAACACCGATGTTACGGATATGAATAATAATACAGTAGTGTCTCTCTATGACGGTTTTGGAAGAATCATTGAATCAAGAAATGCAGATGGTCAGCTTGTAAGTCAGGTGGATTACGCTCCTGCCGGAATTGGAACCAATAGATTAAATCATATTCAGCAAAAGACATATTTGGATTTTAACTATTCTGAAACAAGAATATATACCGATGGACTAGGAAGAGTAAAACAAACCGTGATTAATGATCCATCCAAAGATATTCGAACAGTTCTAAGTACAGCTGAATACAACAATATGGGATGGCCAGTAAAGGAGTACAAGCCCTTTGCTAAAGTTGGAACCAATTTTCTTGTTCCTTATGAAAACGACTTTGTGGCTTTGACTGACGAGGTATACAACAGTTCAAATGCTTTTACTGAAACTCAATATAAAAATCGAGTTTCAGCACAGGCTGCAGAAATATTTTCTCCAAGATATAACAATGAATCTCCTATTTCACTAAAAACCTTCTATTATAGCAATCTTGTGCCCGTAGAAATAGATGGCAAGACCTATCCGATCAATGAGTTGAGAAAAACAACAGTACAAGATCCATTGGGAGCATATACTATTAGCTATTCAGATAAGTGGGGTCGACTGCTGTTGAAGGAAACTCCGATAGGACATGATTATACTATCAATGACCAGGGAGAAATAACTTGGAACACTGATTCAGAGTATGAAATAGCTCAGACATCGTTTTTATACGACAATCAAGGTAATTTGATTAAAACAGTTGATCCAACTGAATTAGTCACTTCATATAAATACAACAGTTTTGGTGAACTAGTAGAAGAGACTCATTCAGATAAAGGAACTACTAAATACAAATACAATAAATGGGGTGAACTGAGGTTCATGCAGGATGCAGAAGAACAGTCGAAGATAGATGCCAGCGAGTTTGCTGATCTCTATACTTATTTTAAATATGATGTCTGGGGCAGACAAATAGAGTCAGGCTTAGTAAAAACTCCAATAGGTGAAGTGGCTGGGTTTACGAATGCAACATCTGTAGAAGACATTAACCATCCGTACGAAAATACTAATGGGAAGGAAGCTTTATCTATATGGGAATACGATGGGACCAGAGATAAAAACTCTGTAAATAGTTTAATTTCTGAGACTACAATAGACCATTACTCTATAAATAGAGAACCAGTGAGCACTTCCACAATGGAATATGAGTACGATACCAATGGTAGACTGAGTAAACAGAACTATTTTATTGAAGAATTGGGTCAGACATATATCTATGAATATGATTATGATCGCATTGGGAATAATACTGAGACCAGATTTATTCATCCTTCGAATACAGAGTTCAACTATACGTGGAAAAATGAATATGACGGTTTAAGTAGATTGGTCAAATCCTTTTCAGGAAAGACGGGTGAGCAGTTACAGGTTGATTCAGAGAATAGTTATGATGTACTTGGAAACTTAGCGAAGATTTCTATTTCAGCGACTGGAATAGAGGCTGACCCATATAGGGACTACCTCAGTAATACCTATGACATTCGAGGGCAATTACAGGGACAGCTTTCAAAGAATTTCAAGTTTGGATTGCGGTATGACGTTCAGGGAAGAATTACCGAACAGTATTGGAGAAACAACCTACTTGAGAATACTAGTGATGGGCATATGTATTGTTATGGATATGACCCAATGAATAGATTAGTAAATGCGGACTACAAGTCCTTGACCCAAAATTCGTGGTACGGGAATTATGATGCTGTTGCTCACGAATCAAAGCCCACCATTATTTGTGAACCATATTTGTTAAGCGAGGCTAAAACAGCTGTTCTTCAAGTATCGAATCTTATAAAAGATGCCGAGATATCAGGTATTGTGATCTCTCCTGAAACAAGAACTAAACTCACCGATGCGGTTGGAATAATGGAAACTGAACTCCTTGATAAAGAAGATGAATTTAGTAATATGACTCCCACAGAGCAGGAACAGTTCCTAGCTGGACTATTTAAAACTGCCCAAAAACAAGGGGTAGATCTAGGAGAATTAGACAGAATTAATAATGAACTTGCGATCAAGTTGAATAATACAAAGACTACTTCTACGAAGGATCAAAAAGATCAAAATGATACCGATAGAGAGTTTACTAAATCAGTCTTGGGAGCTATAAAACTAATTACCAGATACAGATGCTCAATAAATACAGAAGCTTTGGCTGTGGTTACTTCTATCCCTACCTCATGGCAATCAACAGACTTTTCACAGTCAAGTGACTATGACTGTAGTTATTGGTACAGCAAAAATGGTAACTTTAGCGAACTCAGAAGAAATGACGATACAGGAAGCATGCACAAGCAAATGTATACTTATACTCCAAATACCAATCTATTAGGCTCAGTGCAGTGGCATGGAGAAGGGACTACTGTAGGGTCTTCTTACTCCTATGATAGTAATGGAAATCTGACCTCAGATTTAAAAAGTCAGGTAAATACGATCAACTATTCTTCTTTCAGAAACCTTCCGAAGACTATTTCAATAGTAGATGGAACTACTGAAAGCTATCAATATGATAACTCTGGAAATAGAAGTGTGAAAACACTAAGTAATGGGGATAAAGAATATTTCTTAGGAGAAATCATTCTTGATACCAATGGGAATGTTGAGCGTTGCAATATCTCTAATGGATATGCCACCTTTGACGCAAGTTTCAATCTTCAGAGAAATTATTCAATTATAGATTGGTTAGGAACCATAAGAGCGGTGATAAGCGAAATAGGGACAGTAAGTTCAGCACGAGACCACTACCCTTACGGCAAAATCATGCCAGAGAGGAATACTACTAGTGACCCTGAAGATAGAAGACATCAATTTACAGGACATCACTTTGATGAGTTTGCGGAGTATGGGTATCATGGAGCTAGATATTATAATAGAGATTTAGCAAGGTATATGAGTGTGGACCCATTGGCGACTGAATTTATTTCTTGGACTGCCTATAACTATGTTTTGGGTAACCCGATTATGATGATTGATCCAGACGGTAAACAAGCAAACCCTATTTATTCTGCAGAAGGTGAATATCTTGGCAATACGGAAAGTGGTTTCACAGGAGATATTCTTATTCTAAAGAATTCAAAGATGGGGCCGCATAAAAGTTATGAAGGTATCAGTGATTCAGAAGCTGCTAAAATAACTGATCGCTATGATGACGTTAAGAATTCAATAGGTGGAACTGCGAAAGGTTTAATCCATTCTCATATAGCTAATTATGCGTTAGGAGATGGGTTGGATTTAAACAAAACTGTCCAAGTTAACTATAAGTCTGATGTAAATACAACATTTCGATTTGACGAACCAAATACCACTGACAGGAAAACCTCCGTTATTTTGGGGACTAAATTGAACAAAAACAGACCATATGATCCTAAAACGCCTTTATTTGAATCGACTGTCGAAAATATAAGAAGTGCAATAAACGGCCATGAAGTTATGGGTCATGAACAAAATGGATTAGGTGGAGGCTTTGAGGATCATGAAGATGTATTTGCAATTCATATGGGACAAGCACAGTACAGGAAAACAAGCTATCTCTTTAAACAGTATACTACTCTGCAAGCTTATAAAATCAAGTACTATCTTAATCGGGATTTGAATAGGGATAAAGCGTTCAAAGCTAAAGTTGATAAATTTGGTGTTTCTAGGCTTTTCACCAGAGAGGCGAACTATAATAATAACAAAAGTAATAGATATTAGTCCATGGAATACAGGTTAAATTATATCATCTTTTTGTTTTTGATCATCTTGCTTTCTAATTGTAAAGAGGATCAAATTAATGAATTTTTTTTACGACAGATTAAAAATGTTGAAGATCCGCAAATTGAGGTCAATATTTTAATTCGAGATAATATTTGTTATTATAGCAAACGAAATATCGGAGCGAAAAATGAGCTTTACCACTTCAAATTGTCCAAAAGAGATAAGAAAGAAATACTAAATTATATTAAGAGTTTAGATTTAAAAAATGGAGAGATCAAGAATTCTTTTGCAAGGGATCAATCCGACATCTATTTTAAAATGGGGAATTCAACTATCTCTTCTTCTGTTTATGAAGATAAATTAGGAACAAAATTAGATGAACTCGTAAAACTTATTAATATTAAAAGGAAAGATGTGGATGCCATAAAGCCTGAATTGGCAGGTATTGACAGCGGATATTTTATAATACCAAAAGGAGAAAACAATCCATTAACCTATAAGACAAATTTCACTCTATGGTCATACTTAATGTCTCTTTCTCTAAAGGATTTAACGGCTGAGGATAAATGCAACATATTTCCTGCCAAAACTTTTGAAATGACTTATTTAAATGAGTCTGAAAACAAAAAAATCAAGACAGTCGAATTATCGGACAAGCAATTGCAAATTAATTATATAGACCAATCATTTTGTGTTAGCCTATCGAAAGAACTGAAGCTTATAAATCAATAATTATTGAGTAGATCTTAAAATGAACTTGTTTTTATTATAATGAGCTTTCTTTGATCATGATTAAAGCTTTTGAAAATCAAAAAATGTTAAGATTTAGATGTAACAAGCCTTTGGCAATGGGTCAAAGGTATGTGACCCTTGGAAATAATGCATTAATTATTCATAAAACTGACAATTATGGAAAACACGATTGCCATGCCTATACCAAGCCCAATAATAATCCAATCCCAATATCGCCTATAGTTCGATTCATTTAAGATTTTATCAAATTTAGGGTCATATTCTTCAAACTTTGGAATATATCCTTGATCCAAAGCATTTTTTTTCCAAGTAAAGATAATTGCTAAAATAAGTGCTAAGCAATAAACCGTCCGATAACCTATGAAAATGCCATCATAGCCTCTGTTTGATAATGTTGGATCGTTGTATGACAACCACCATAAAAAAACAACATCAAATAGTATAAAACTAAAAATTTGATATCGCTTAGCGTCAAAGTAAATAGAAAGTCTATAGTGATAACTAGATAAAGAATCCTTTTTAGGAAAAAGGATGTATGAAAACAAATACATGATCGCCACAGGAATAGTCATCAAAACAAAATTGTAAAAATCCATTCGCCCTTTGGCATTGACATTGGTATCGACTTGCAATGACTCTGCTTTAATTATTTCACCGAAGGCCTGCCAATATTGAAGGAGAACCAGAATTAGAAAAGTCGAGTAGAACACTTGTCTAAGGTCGAAGAATTTCTTTCCATCTATTTTCATCGCCTGAAAGTGAACCATGAACCTTCCTATTCCTTCGAATATGTGTACAAACGCTCCAGCTACAATGAAAGTTACAAGGGTGTAGTAATGATTATGAAGTTCCATAAGATAACTGTTTTGAGTCACTCACCAAGTTAAATAAAACCTAAACCTTTGTATGTTAATTATTTAAAAATAACAGTAGTGAGATTTATAATATATCAATCGCTAGGGTAAGCGATCCTGACACACTTCGTAGCAAGAGACTTGTTCAATTTAAAAGTTCAATTCATCTTTTATAAATCAGAGTTAATGCGATATTTACCTCCATCTCCAATAAAAGAATCTCAACGAAAATTTAATAAGCTCTCTACACATCATATTTTGAAGTTAATTACATGAAATTGATTACTTTGCGAGCGTTATCTCAATTATGCGTTTTTTACATCTCCCTATTTTCTGCATATTATTTAATTGCTGTCATAGCTTGACTGCTCAGACAGACGTTCTAGTTCTTTCATCAGGAAGTGTTGGAGGTAATTATTATCAATCCGGTGAGTACATTTCTTCTTTATTAGATTCAATTTGTGAAATAAGCTCTATGAATATTGAAAGCAATGGATCAGTTGAAAATGTAGAAATGATAAGAAACAACTATGCTGACCTAGCAATAGTCCAAAGGAATGTACTTCTACAAAATCTATATGATGAATCTCATGGGATCAATAATATTGAGCTCCTTTCCCCACTTTTTGAAGAAAAATTCCACTTTTATACCAACATAAAGAATGTTGGAACTTTTGAAAACTTTAAGCAGTTAATCGACACATGCAAGAAAAAAATATCACTTGGGTTTACGAGTAAAACTGGGTATTCCTTCAATTTATTTAACACTATTGCCAAATACTCAAATATTGATAAATCAAAGGTTGAATTTGTCTTCGGAAACTATTCAGATCTAGGTTTAAAGCTTGTTAACAAACAGATATCAGGGCTTGTCTCATTTTCATTGCCATTGGATCAGTTTTCAAACGACGAGCGATTTCAGTTAATTTATTTTCAAGAGGATATTGTCAACTTACTATCAAATCGTATTCCAAATGTGTTTAAGACTGAGCTCTCTGGGGGTCAGGGATTTTCGCTTGGAAGTTGGACCTTTCTCATAGGTTCTACAGATGCTGTTGAAATGATTGAGAATTGTCCTAGTTTCATAAATGCTTTGGAGTCTGGCAAAAGTGAAAGTCAAAAATTTGTTAATGAAATTTCACAGAGCATAAGACTCTTCAAAGCCGATGAGTTTTGCCGAAATCAATATCTCAATAAGATACCTATCTCCGAATCTCTATCTAAGCATTTAAACTTTAATCAAAAAAGCTGGATATCGCTAATAGTTTGGTGCTCATTGGCAATTATTACAGTCTATTTCATCTATATGCTACTTAGAAGAAGTCAAGTTCTCCCGAAATATTACTTCATAATCAAGTGGCTTAGATACAGACATATTGTTTTTGGGGGTGTTTTGCTATTAACGCTATACTTCATATGTACCATATTAATTAGATATTTTGAGTCTAAATTTTATCACGAATTGGGTCTTAAAAGTCAAATCTTAAATCTATCTAATAGTGATTTTCAATTGTGGTTGTTCATTAGAAACCTCACTACAAATGACAAAGGTATTTCTGCCTTCTCTTATCCCAGTAAGCTTTTAATTTCATTCACAGGTTATGTGATTTGGATTGGAGGAATAATTGTTGGTGTATTTGAAATTTTAATTCGAAGACTAAATAAAAAACGACGACAAGGACTTATGAAAACAAAACTAAAGGAACATTTTGTTGTGATTGGGTGGAATGATACGACTCCAGAATTCTTGCTCAACACAAACAAGGCTGCAAATGAATTTAACAGTACCAAGCAAAAATACGTTTGTATTGTAGAAAATCCGGAACAAATTCTTGATTCTCATGATGAAATAAAGAGGCTCAACGAATTGAAAATGATTGATTTGATCAAAGGGGAAGCAAGAGATAGTGCTATTCTTGAGAAGGCAAACCTTCACAACGCCAATTGTGTAATTCTTTTGGCGGAAGATAATAGCGTAAAATCTGATGAAATAACTTTACTCAGAGCGCTTGCAATATCTAGATATTGCCGCGAAAAATTGACTCAATCTAACGGAATTGAGAAAACAAAAAAACTAGATCACAAGACATTTGAGATAGATTCCTACGCTGACTCGATGTATATAATAGCGGAGATTAATAATAAGAAGTTCAAGATTGATTTGCTTTCGGCTAATGTTAATGAAGTTATTATCGCTTCTGTTTATGCCAAGAACAGTATTACCCAAAGCATCTTGAACCCAGGAGTTTCTAAGATTTTAGAAGAAATTCTTGAATTCAATGCGTATAATGAATTTTACATGATCGATCTGGTGGATAAAAAAAACCATCATTTGAGATATAAAACTTTTGACGAATTGCTTCTTCCTCTGAGACTCCAAGGGATTCTATTGATAGGAATCAAGGTAGTTTACCATGACAAAAAGAATACGTTGATAATTGATGAAACCGAAAAAACTCGGCTCTTAAAAAGAGATGGTTTAGATAGAGAAATAATTGTAAACCCTGTAGGAGATATCGAAACCTCAAGACGGACTGATGAAGATGATCATTTGATTGTTTTTGCAACGAACAGAAAACAATTAGAAAAGGGGATTAGAAAAGTTAAGTTTGAAAAATGAGCACTAAGGGTCGCTTACCCTGGTACTATGAGCTGGTTATATTGATTAATATGCCCATATGTCGAAAAAACGACTATGTTGTTTTTAGTCCACAAAAGAAATAAACTTTGGTTTACCCCTCCCTTTAGGATGGTTATCAAAACAATCAGTCATATGTTTGTTTAAAACATAGTTCTCTGCAAGCTGAAAAGAGTTAAAAACAATGACTGAAAGTTTCAAAATATTAGACATACTGAATATTTCGCCAAGTGTTGAGTTACTTCGTTTACGAAACAGAGAAATAGTTATTGAGTTTCTCATAAATACCTTTTTAAGCAAACAAGGTGCGATTTCAACTGAAAATATTCATAATCAATTAGCCGATTTCTTGGAGTATAAGCAAATTGAAAATGACGAAGACAGCGAAATAACTCCCTTTGACACATACGAAGAAAAAGCCAAAAAGTACATTCTAAATTGGACAAACAGAGGTTTCTTAACCAATTATCCTGATGAGCAGGGCGAAGTTTTTTATGAACTTTCTGCTCATTCAAGCAAAACCATAGATTGGTTGGCAAGTTTGAAAAAAGAAGAATTTGTTGGGACAGAATCAAAGTTCAACAATATTTTAAATCAGTTGAAAGAGTTGGTTGAATTCACCAATGAAGATACCGAAAAACGAATTGAGTTATTGGAAGAAAAGAAATTGGAAATTGAACATCAAATCCAACGAATAAAGGTAGGCGAAGACGTAAAAGTGTTTGAAGAATTTGAAATCGTTCCACGTTTCAACCAACTCAATCAATCCGCCAAAGAATTGTTATCCGACTTTAAAGAAGTAGAAGACAATTTCAAGGAAATCACAAAAGGAATTTATCAAAAACATGCTGATGGGAGTTTAACCAAAAGCGATATTTTGGAATTTACGTTTGATGCATTAGATGAATTAAAGGATAGTCAACAAGGGAAGAGTTTTTATGCTTTTTGGTCGTTCATTTTAAACCCTGAATTGCAAAATAAATTGGAAAGCCTGACTAAGGAATTGTATAAAACTTTAGATGAAAAATCAATTCCCGTAAACGACCCGTTCCTAAAAGGAATGAAAAGGCATCTTCACGGTTCAGGACAAAAAGTCTATAAAGCTAACGATAAGATGGCTGAAAAACTAAGCCGTATTATTCGAGAAAGTGAGAGTTCAAAATCGGAAGCAATCAAAAACATTATACAGGAAATTAAAAGTCAACTTGTTGAAATCAGCAAGACAAGAAGAAAGCCCGATATTTCATTGGAACTTGAAACCGACATTGAAATAAACATCCCGTTTGAACGTAAACTGACTTCTGAACAGAAAGAAGATGTTATTTATACAGACAAACCAATAATTGCAAAGGAAGCCATCACTTCTTCCAAGCATCTGAGCAAGTTATTTTCACAATCGAACATTGACAAAGAACTGCTGAGAAAGAGGATAAATGATGTTCTCAATGAAAAATCTCAAACAACTCTTTCAGAGGTAGTTAGAAATTATGGAGGACTTGAAAGAGGTTTGCCTGAACTGTTTGGATATATAGGCATCGCTAAGGAGTTTAAGCATATTATCAATCCTGATAAAACACAGAGTATAGTGTTTGATGATGCAAACAAAAAACAGATTAGAATACCCGAAATCATATTGACCAAATGAGCAACTTAGAACAAAATATAAAGCCATACAGCAAAACAATTGTAAAGTTGCTCAAAGGAGTTGTTGAGCGAAACTCAAACGTTTGGGAAGATGTAATCCATTATCAAAATGAAATTCAGGGATACATTGGTCAGCTTGGTCTGGAACTCATCGTAAAGAAAGATGATGGTTTTGCATTTATAAAACAATTCGAAGACAGTGAGGGCAAAACGCTTGGTTTGGTAACTAGACGACAAATCGGATTTGAGACATCAATTGTTCTTGTAGTTTTAAGACAAAGTTTAGAGGAATTTGACAGCAATCCCACACAGTTGGCAATGGAAAAATTCATAACTGGTACCGAAATCAAAGATGAATTGGAACTCTTTCTACAAGAAGGTTACAACAAGTTGAAATTTCAAAAGGGCTTGAATAGTTACATAAATAAAGCTGTTGAGTTTGGCTATCTAAAAGAAATAAGCAAGAAAGACAACGAAACAAAATACCAAATACACCGGATTATCAAAGAAAAAATAACACTGGATATATTACAGGACTTTAGAATAAAATTGCAAGAATATGTTGAGTCTGTTTAGCACAAGTTCTGATACAGCAGGTTTCAGACTTCAATATATGGAAGTTTTTAACTGGGGAACATTTGACAAAAAAGTGTTCAGAATAAATCCGCAAGGAAACAATTCGTTGTTGACAGGTGCAAACGCATCAGGGAAAAGCACATACATAGACGCTTTGCTTACTTTGATGGTTCCTGCCAAAAGAAACCGTTTTTACAATCAGTCTTCAGGTGTAGAAAAAAAGGGCGACCGAACTGAAGAAACCTATGTACTTGGGCATTATGGAAACATACAAGAGGAAGGTAAAAGTGCCACTTCTACGCAAAAGTTGCGTGATACTAACACATATTCAGTAATTCTTGCACATTTTAAAAACACAGACGAAAAGCAAATCACCTTATTTCAAGTACGCTGGTTTTCTGGTAATGAATTAAAAAGACAGTTCGGTATTGCTCACATTCCGCTTGAAATAGAAAAAGATTTTGGGCAATTCGATTCAAAGGGCAATTGGAAAAAGCATTTAAATAAAGTTCACAATGCAAGCCATTCTAAACGTAAAATTGAATTTTTGGACGGCCCAACCGATTATGGAGAAAGAATGTCTAATCTATTTGGAATGCGTTCTACTAAAGCACTGAGTTTATTCAATCAGGTTGTTGGTGTAAAAATTTTGGAAGATTTAGACGAGTTCATTAGAACAAATATGCTAGAGGAACAAGATCCCGAAACGGAATTCATCCAACTCAAAGAAAGTTTCTTGACATTAATGGATGCTAAAACCAACATTGAAAAAGCTAAAGAACAAGTCAAACAATTAACACCAATTAACGGTATTGCTAACAAACTGAATGAAATTCAAAAAAGCTTGCAGCAATTAGAGAAAGCAAAAGAATCTGCTGTTTATTGGTATGCGAAAAAAGGAGTTGAATTAGGCGAAAAAGAATTAGAAAAATGTAAAAAAGAACTTCAGGAATTAGTTGAGGAATTAAGGGGATTGCGAAACAAAGAAACTGAATTAAAAAATAAAGAAACAGATTTAACTGTTCAAATAAAATCAGACGAGGTAGGTAGTCAAATTGAGAAATTAAAAACTGAAATTACAAGATTAGAAAAAAGTAAAAATTTAAGAAGTGGCAAACTTAACGATTATAACCAAGTTACTCAAAACATTGGATTGAACGCTAATCCCAGCGAAGAAATTTTTACAGTAAACAGGGAAAAAGCAAAAGAATTAAAACAAACCACTCAATTAAAAATTGATAATGAAAGTGAAAATCTTCGTGCTTTGAAAAACAAAGAAGACAAACTAATAGAATCAACTGGAGAATTAGTAAACACCATTCAAACGCTTGAAAAGAACAAAAACAATATACCTGTAAATGACGCCAGAATTCGTGAAGAACTAATTGAAAATATTGGAGCGACTAAAAAAGAAATTCCTTTCATTGGCGAATTGATTAAAGTAAGAGAAGATGAATTAACCTGGGAATCTTCTATTGAAAAAGTCCTTCACAATTTTGCTTTGAGATTAATTGTTCCTCCAAAATACTACTCAAAAGTAAACGAGTATGTAAACAGCAACAATTTGAGAGGAAGAATCCGTTACGATAAATACGAAGAACAAGACTATCTCAAAAATTTTCAGCATAAAAACGTTAATGAAAAATCTTTAGTCAATAAAATTGAAATTAAGCCTAAAACGCAATATCACGAATGGATTGAGAACTATTTAGAAGTTCAATTTGATTTTAATTGTGTGGATAATCTTGCAGAGTTTGAACGCTATTCCGAAATGGCAATCACTCAAAACGGGCTAATAAAATTCAGAAAAGGAAAGCACGAAAAAGACGACCGTCCGCACATTTCAAGAAAAGAAAACTATGTCTTGGGGTGGGATAACAAAGATAAAATCAAAACATTAACCGTTGAATTAAAAAAGCAACAAGGTCTTCAAAAAGAAAACAAGACAGCAATTTCCAATAAAAACATCGAAATAAAAACATTAGGAGGCTTCAAAGAGGAATGTCATAATTTGTTTTCAAAATATGAGAAATATGATGATGTTGACTGGCAAACCTACACTAACCAAATACAAGAAAAAGCAGAGCAAAAAGAAGCCTTAGAGAAAACTAATGACCGAGTTAAGCAATTACAAGAGCACTTGAAGAAAGTACAAGATGATTTAAAACAACTTTCGGAAATTGAGATTGAGAATAAAGTTATCGAGAAAGGTAAGAAGCAAACGGAAATTGAGAATATTACTAAAATCGTAGATAGCAACAAAGCTATTTTTGAGACTTTCGGGAATATTGACGTATCAGAGTTTGAAATTCAAAATACAGATTTGTTGAGTATTGAATACGACAATTTTGAAATAAGTCGTAGAAATTTTCAAGAGAAAAATTCGAGAAAAATATCAGAACTAAACAAACAGAAGCAACAAAAAGAAAGTGAAGTTAGAATCAAAATAAATGCTTTTAAGCAACCAGCAGAGGTAATTACCAATAAATTCAAAGATTGGCGTTCTGATGTGAGTTCGCTTCCTGATTCAACGAATTTGGAATTTATCAGTGAGTATCAGAAGTTTTTGGAACGATTGGAAAAAGACAACCTACCTAAATTTGAAAAGAAGTTTAACGATTATTTGCAGGAGACTATTACCAACAAAGTAGGTGATTTCAGAATGTTTTTTGAAAACTGGTCCGATTCAATCAAAGAAAATATTAAACACTTGAACGATTCTTTGAAAGAAATTGATTTCAAAAGCAATCCCAAAACCTATATTCAACTGGTTGCACCCAATAAAATCAATGATGAAGTAAAAGAATTCAGGAATTTACTCAACGCTGCAATTCCAAACATTAGGGAAGTTGATGCTTCAATTGACGGACGAAAATATCATTTCTACAATCACATAGAACCATTGATTTCAAAATTAGACAAAGAAGAATGGCGTAAAAAAGTGATGGACGTTCGTTCTTGGTTTAGCTATAAAGCCGAAGAATTTTACAAGGAAACTAATTCCAAGTTTAAGACCTATGAAAATATGGGACAACTTTCAGGTGGTGAAAAGGCACAACTGACTTATACCGTTCTAGGTTCTGCAATAGCTTATCAGTTTGGTTTAACAAAAGAAGGCTTACAAAGTAATTCATTTAGATTTATTGCGATTGACGAAGCCTTTAAAGCCCAAGACGAGGACAAAGCTCGATATCTGGTTACACTTTGTAAACAGCTTCATTTACAGTTGTTGGTTGTTACGCCAAGCGACAACATCCATATCGTAGAAAACGATATTTCATTTGTGCATTTTGTTGAGCGTAAAGAAGAAAAGCACTCTTGGTTGTATGATATGCCGATTGAACAATTCAAAGAAGAAAAAGCCTATTATCTAAATCAATGATTACGCCACAAGAAATAAAGAAAAAAGCCGATAGAAAATATATTTCTTTTCTTCAAGCATTGGTTCTGAACACATCTTTTGAAAAACTTGTAATTCGTGGTGATAAAAAATACACTAAATCATCATTGCCCGAATTTGAAAAAGAAATACAGCTACTAATCAGCCAATCCAAGGAGAAAAAGGGCTTTGGCTACACTTTGGAATTTCAGCAAGTAAAAACAAAATATTTAGGTACACAGGATTTACCAATATCAATTTATTTTGCTACTAAAGATGACTATTTGAAGTTTTTGGGGAAAGAAAAAGAAGTTAAGATACTCATTGAAAGTATAATAAAAATCACTGAAGTGTTTCCACAGCTAAAAGAATGGATAATTAAAAACCCAAGAAAGGTTATTCAAAACCATATTGAATGGGAAAGTATTTTGAACGTGTGTAGATATTTCAAACAAAATCCTAAACCAAATTTATACATAAGAGAACTACCAATAAAAGTTCATACAAAGTTTATTGAACGAAATCAAAATGTAATTAAAGATTTGCTTGACATCCTAATTTCAGAACATAGCAACAAGAACGAAAAGCAATTTGAAAAACGATTTAACCTAAAATATGCTGAACCACAAATTCGGTTTAAAGTGCTTGACAAAGAAATAAGTCAACGATATTTTTCTGGTCTTGAAGATATTGCAATTCCTGTCAGTCAATTTGAAACACTTGATTTGCCAATTGAAAGAGTAATCGTTTTTGAAAATAAAACAACTTTTTATGCTGCATTGACTCTCCCTAAAATGAACAATACGATAGCTCTGTTCGGAAGTGGTTTCAGTGTTTCCAATCTAAAAAATGCTTCTTGGTTTGCAAACAAGGATTTGCTTTATTGGGGCGATATAGACGTGCAAGGTTTTGAAATCTTATCTCAATTCCGAGGCTATTTTCCTCAAACAAAGAGCATCTTAATGGACGAACAAACCTTTGAAAAGTTCTTTGAAAACGACAAAGGAAAACCAACAAACATTTCTATAAAACTTAATTTGACAGGTGAAGAACAACAACTTTATGACATTTTGAAAACAAACAACTGGAGACTGGAACAAGAAAAAATTCCGTTTATTTATGTAAATAAATATTTTGATATTGAATATGCCAACGCATAAAGCCATACACAAACCGTTAGTGTGCCACGAGGTGGTATTTATCCAGTAGGTGTGAATCCTATCAGGGCAATTGACTGTTCACCCTGAAGAAAGACGGACAGTTAGCCTCGCGAGGAGTTCGCTGAAGCTTCGTTCTTTCAAATAATCAAGCTGTAATACGAAAGTGTGAACCCATAGTAGCTTCGATAAGTGTACCTGTAGTTTGGGGAGAGTTTTGACGGTCTCGAACCCTGCCATATTACTCGGATAAACAGTTAAGAGATGAGTAATAAACTACCGGAGTCATAGGGATTGCGTGATTATAGATGGAGAAATATTAAACGTGGGAGGTCTGATGAAGTAAAGTTTGGCAAACTTAAAAACTTGTATATAAGTATTACGAAATTACGAGTTGCTTTATGAGAAGTCGGAGGAGCCCATAGTACCAATAATGTTAGAGACAACATAACTCTAGCTAGGAAAGGGGCTCTACTTTAGATATGTAGATATAGAAGGGTGTTTCTCAGTACTGGCATAGTCCTATTGGCTGAATAAACGAAGCGATCTTTCTAAAGGCTACTATGTATTTATTCAAGTAAGAAAAGAATGTATTGGTGATCTATGTCAGCCCCTAGATTATATGAATACAGGGTAGGTTCTTATGAATAGTAAATACCGAAATCTATCGGTAAGCCGTATGAGGGAAAACTTCACGTACGGTTTGATGAAGGGGGTGCTGATAATCCGAATAGTTATATCTTTATGATGTAGTTTGTAGGATTATCAGGCTCTACTCTACTCCATATATCCAAGGGTCACATATCCCTGATGTTCGAAAATAGATCTTTCAATCACCGCTGGAAAGTAGTTGGAATCCTCTATTATGCCATTGGATAATGTCTTTCTTTTTTTGCTCAAATTCTTCATGTGGCATACTTTGAGTTTCACCTGTGAGATGTACATCATAGGTTATATTTTTAAGGGTAACTGAATCTGAAACAGTATTTGATGTGAGTGGTAAAGAGGTTCTTTTACCATCGTGGTCTCGGAAATGAAACCATTGAGTCTCATGATATTTCCTCATTTCCAACCTGTTTGGAGCAATCGAGAAAAGATCGTAGTCATAAGTTTCTTTTCCTTCAAACAGATCATTTCGTCCGATCACGAGAGAGATTAAGTGACCTTATAGTGTCTGATGAAAAAATAACTTCAGCAGATTCGATTTTATCACCAAGACTATTAACATAACCAACAGGTAAAAGTGTCTTTACATCATCGAGTAATTTTCCGTTTTTCCTTTTATATATACTTCTAGAATCTCCTGCCGTGAACCCAGAAAGTCTGTTCTCTAATTCGGAGTGAGTAAATAAATTTTCAAATGTTTTATTCTTCATGAAAGAATATAATTCTTAAAGTTGAGAAATTCAAGTTTCTTAAAATCACATATCCCGAAAAGAGTTGTGTTTTATCTAGTCAAAGCACTACTCAATATGACTTTTGTCCTTGATTTTATTACTTCTCCATATGGAAAGATAAGGACGAATATATTGAAGCCATTATTGAAATAATGATACTTGGCATCAAGAGTTTCCTCCTGCATAGTATCTAAGGTGATTTTTCCCTTATCGTTGAATCTCTTTTTAAACATAATAAAATCTCTCATAAAAGACCATTTAAAACCAAATTCATCAGGTAGATCTAACTCTCCAATGTCTGATTTAAAACTTTCTGAGTAAAACAAATTACGTTTTTCACAAATAGAGATTTTTCCAGAAGGATTTTTAATTGGAGTTAATACCAATAAGGCGCATCTTTTGTGCGACTTAGTGACGTAGTTCCTCAATGCTGAATGAACAGATGAACCAAATTTCTTAGACAAGGCCATAGCCGAATTAATACCAAGAGGTAAAGATTTTAATTCTTTAAGGAATCTGTCATGCTGAAATAAGGTAATGGAAGCGAAGTAATTTGCCTCAGCTTCAAATTCGTCTTCATAAGCGGCTTGTAAGGTCTCATTATTATCAAATGCCAGGGCAAAGTCATTTTGCCATGGTAAAACTCCATGTCCAATTTCGTGCAGCTTTACAAACCCTTGTCTTCCAGTGTTTTGGCTTAAGTCTACGTATATGGTTTTTTCCCTTCTATCAAAAATACCTCTCACTTTTGACAGACCAGATTGAAGAACTTTAATAGATGCCGAGGATTCCTCTTTCAGTCTAGTTAAAAATGACTGGTCTACTTTGCTTAAATCAATTCGAGTATTAACAGATAGCTCAGCATAATTGACTATTTTTTCAATTGGAGTAGGAAAGATATCTAGTGCTTTACTTTGTTTAAGTATGTCAAGTGAAATACTTTCAACATCATTCTGTGATTCGATCATCTAATTTCCTTTGTTCTGAGATTTAATGAACTCTAAGTAATTTAGAACCTGTTCCTTTTCTTCGTCAGTCATACTTTCCGAAGAAAACGCAATCCTCTGCATTAATTCGTTGTGCTTATCGGGTTTTGCTTCTTTCTTTTCAATAATTCCAGCTGCTTCTAGCAGTTCATTTAAAGGAATGCAATAAAGAGAGGCTAACTTGTATAGAACATTAGCTGATGGGTTTTTTATTTTATCATTTTCTAATTGACTTAAATATGCATTTGAAATAGTCAAGGATTTTTCAACTTGCCTTAGGGTTAGACTGAGTTCTTTTCTAGTCGTTTTTAACTTGATTCCGAGCGTTAACATCCTAAATTTTTATCAAATATAGGGATTAATTGCTTGATATATCTAGCTAAATGATAGGTGAAAGATAATTATATCAAATTATTTGCTTGATATAATTAGGTTATTGTATTTTTGTGGCTCACTATTAATAATAAAAGCTATGGCTACAAATAAACCATATGGCGATAATGCCAGAAAAGGAGCAATTAAAAAGCGCTCACAAGTAGAAAATTCTAAAACTGGTCAATGGGTTAAAAGAGACTCTGATACTGGAAGGTTCATGGATGTAAAACAAGACGGTTCTAAATGGAAAGGAGTTAGAAAAGAAAAATAGATGTTAAATAATAGAAAGATTGGAGGAATTAAATCCTCTGTAGAAAGATGGATGAAGTCAAATTCAATTCTGTTTAAATATTATCCGAATTGGTATGTGGGTATCACTTCAAATCCGACTAAAAGAAAGTCCAATCACAAAAGCAAAAACGTATTTGGATTAAACCATTTTAAGTTTTGGGATGCAGGTACTGTAGAAAACGCCCGAGCCATAGAAGAGTATTTTGGAGCAAATGGGAAAGGAATGGAAGGCGGTCGTGTGCTAGGAGGAGCTACTAAAGATTCAAGATTTGTCTATATCTATAAATAAACATTACATAAGGGAGCTGAACTTATTAGTTCTTCAGCTATTCGGATTATTTGGGATGCCGAAATATAAATTACCCATTTACAAAATATAGGAAAATGAAGAAACCCATTGGTACAACAGCTAAAACTGGAGAGAAATGTCCAGAAAGTGGAGTTTGGAAAGTTGTAGGAACACCATCTACAACAGCCCCAATAGCAGTAGGAAACAGAATGCCTCCGTATGATGGAAAGGCAGTAACCTGGAAATTAATACAACATGCATAAACTTTACATTAAGCGATAAAAAGGGAGACAATTGAAATTGTCTCCCTTTTTTATTAAATCCTTGATTTTCTATCCCTAAAATCTAGAATTCAGATGCCCTTACGTCGCTAGATTTTCTTGAAAATTATCTCTTCAAATTGACTTTCTCTGCTCTATAATTACCTTAATTCAAATTCAGAAGTCAATCTGGTGCCGAAGGAGGGAATCGAACACTGCTAATAGGCGATTCACAGAAGAAAAAGTCCATGCTGACTTCAAAAATGATTTTAACTCTGATATAATTAAATTGATGAGTCCTCTACAGAGATTACTTTCAGATTACATAGGAAGAAGCCATAGTGATAATTCTGTATCAGATTATTCTATAAAATGGAAATTCACACCGTCAGGTCTATATCAACTTAATGTCGATATAGTTACTTTGTTTAATGAGGAAAAGAAATCGGTTTTGATCCAAATTTCTGCGGTTGGGAATTCAACTCTTACAGAACGAATTATAAAGCAAATTTATGAGCCGAAAAATCAATTGATTGGTGAAACTGTCATGCTGATAATAGAAAGCCCAGAAATCAAAAATCTACAGTTTCAGCTAGGGAGAGAAAAGGTCTTTCAATCCTTGTTTGAGGTAACTGATTCTAATACGGGATTTGAATTATATTTCAAAATTAGGTCTGTTTTAATGGGTGAAGATGATGGGGATGATATTCAGGGCAAAAGCATTTAAAAAACAGCTGTACTCATTAATAAATTTCTATAGTCTGTGTCAAAAGCCGCTTTCATTCTCTTGTTTTTCAAGCTAATTTTAGCTGAGCTTTCTTTTTTTAAAACTGTTAATACAATTTTTAATAGGATATTAAAGTTTTCCACTTGATACCCTATTCTTTTTTTAGAAAAGTCTTCTTGAAATGTCACATCGAGGCTCCAATGTAAATTATTTTCAACTGACCAATGTTTTCGAACCCCATTGTTAATTGCTCTTGCAGATGACAAATCACTAATGAAAAACCGTTCATCTGTTGTCATTATTCCGGTTGCTTTTTGAGTAACTTCTGATGTTATCTTCACTACCGAAATTAAATTTTCCCATTTATTAGGGTTTTCTATGTGTTTCAAGTTAGTAAAAACTTCACAAGTTCTTTTTTCTATTCTTCCGTGTCCGAAATCATCTTCAACATCAACACTATCAGGATTTGTCAATACAACTGTATCTTGAATATTACTAGCCAAAGCAGGTTGATTTCCTTTAACTGCAATAATATAATTGGCTTCACTTTTCACAATTTGACTTACAATCTTTGTTTGACACCCCATTGCATCAATGGTAATTGTATTACCCTTTATATCTAACAATTCTAATAATGCAGGTATTGCAGTAATTTCATTGCTTTTTTCATTCACTTTCAATTGACCCAGACACAGTTGATTCTCTGATGCAAAGGCAGAAACAATATGAGGGGTTGTTATTCCGTCAAACTTACCGCCCCTCACTGTTTTACCATCAAGAGCTATAACTTCTCCTTTTGTTTTCACACACAAATGATTAATCCAAGAGATAAAACAATCATTGAAATTCTCAGAATCAAGAGCTGAAAAGACTCTTCGCATAGTATCTATCGATGGAATACCAGCATCAAAGTTTCCATACTGCTTAAGCCAGTAATATTGACTTTTACCAAAAATGTGTATGGTCTCCCATTTATCACAGCCACACATTATCCCTGTTATAACCAATAGCAATATGTCGCTCAAAGAATGGTGGTAATTTCCCGC
Organism: Flavobacteriales bacterium; assembly: GCA_965224545.1. Classification (GTDB taxonomy): domain Bacteria; phylum Bacteroidota; class Bacteroidia; order Flavobacteriales_D; family Sanyastnellaceae; genus ASP10-05a. Next base: position 295,887 of record CBDCZM010000004.1, read on the forward strand.
ATCTATTCGCCTTGGGTCTTTTAGAGCAGAGAAAAAACAGGAAAGTGAATTTGTATTAGAAAACGTGGTTTTTCTATCCATCTTTTTCGAATGAAAAAAACGCTTTTCAAAAATACTACTGATTGAAAATTAAAAAATTAAGAACAAAATAAAGTTAATGGTTTAAATGCTTTTGCCCTGTTAATACCTAGTGTAGATATTGTAACGATGACTATTACTTCAATTCTCAGATAATCAATAAGGTCTGGCAGAATATATAACACCAGCTATTAGGCCCTTTTAAAATCTTCACCCCTCATAAACAATCTCCCTTCGAATCTTACTCAAAAACTCCTTAGTAATTCCTAGATAAGAAGCTACTAGGTACTGAGGAACGCGTTGTTCGAATTGAGGATATTTTTCTCTAAAGAGGAGGTAGCGCTCTTTGGCGGTTAGACTGAAGTTATTGACGATTCTTTTTTGAGCTTGAACATAAGCACTTTGTATAAGTTCTCTAAAGAATCGTTCGAAGTGAGGAATGCGCTCGTATAACTCATCGAATGTCTTTGCAGACATTTGAATAACCTCTGAGTTTTCTAGGCACTGCACGGAATAATCTGCTGGGGTGTGCGTGATAAAACTAGCTAAATCACCAGCCCACCAATCTTCTATGGCAAAAGCTACGACGTGATCGTTGCCGCCTTTGTCTGTGTGATACGTCTTGATACACCCACTTATAACATAAGAGGAGTATTTTGATACCTTTCCTTGCTTTGATATAAATTCTCCTTTTTTGAAAGAATCAACTCTTATCACAGAATTGATAATCTCCACATCATTATCAGAGAGTTCTGTTCGATTCTTAATGTGTTGAATTAAAGGAGAGTGTAACATCTTGTCGTTTGGAGTATGTAAATCTACAAATAGCAACATAGAATGCAAAGGAAGTGAGGTTTTTTACGAATATGATAATATGGGGAGCTGTTTAATGATTTCCCCGCCAGAAAGTCAAGAGTCCAAAGTCGAAAGTCTGTCCTGATGACTTTGGACTTTCCGACTAAATTAGTATCCACGTTAGCTAACTATAGATTGATATCACTCTGCAGTATAAAGCTTAGACAATAATTTAGAGAAATTAGATGCATTTAGAGCAGGGGTTCCTTCAGCGTCTTTTGCTTCTAGAGATTTTTTAAATTTAGTATCGGATCTTGTTCGAGCTGATCTTGTAGACTCAATCTCTTCTAAAGAATAGGTAGTAGAGATGGCGTTTCCTGTTGAAGCTCTGTCATCAGTGATAAGTACATTTTTACCAGTCTCATCATCCAGAATCACATCGGGTTTGTAGAAACCTGTTTCATCAGTTAAGTCATCCGCAAAATCGTTCGTTGCATCAATATCAAACGAAGGAACTTCTTTTTCCAGCTCATTCTCAAACCTTCTTTCTTCAAATAGTTCTTCCTCCGCTAAGTCTTCTTCAATGTTTAGTGTAGATTCAGAATTTGCTTCAACTTCAATAATCCCATTTTTTGATTCAACTTCAGACGGCTTTACAACTTCAGGTTTTTCAATAACTTCAATATCCTTTATTTTTTCGTCTGAATTGGGTTGAGCTTTCTCATTCTCAACAACAGCTGCTTCTTTTTTATTATCGGTTTTAGTTTTTACACTTTTTTCAGAGTCGCCGCTTGTTTCTTTTTTAGTCTCCGTTTTTTGTGAAGTGGCTTCAGCCAGAGTCTCTGTTGGGTTAAACATGGCAATGTAATATCCCAAACCAAAAATCACAATTACACTAGCTAGTTGCAATGCAGGGCGGTAAAGGAGTGCTTTATTTGTATCCCAAAACCAGTTCCAAAAGATTGCTAATCTGGAAGTTTCCTTCTGTGTGTCAACACCGACAAAAGCCTCCATCAGTTTTACCTTAGTAGCATCTCGCGGTTCGATGGCGGGTTCAATCTCAGGAGTAGTCCCTAGAAGTTGATACGTGTTTTTCATTCCATCGTATTCGGCATCATTATCCACAAATTGCAATACAAATGCTTTTTCTTCTGGAAGTAATTCACTGAATGACTTAGAGCTTAATAACTTCTCCAAGTCTTCCGGATCATATATGTTGTTATCACTCATATCTAGTTAAATAAATTCATTAATAATAGGAAACAAGCTATGTTTTTAAAGTCTGATAGTTTTCCGTTTAAATGCTTCACAGTATAAAATATTCTCGATTTCACAGTTCCTTCACTGCATTCGAGCACTTCGCTTATTTCTTTAATGCTAAAACCCTGCTTGAACCTCATGATAAACACGGATCTTTTCACCTGGTCCATTTCATTCAAAGCTTGTCCCAGTTCTGTTATAAATGCCTCTTTGTCTGTTGCCTTTTCTCCAGAGTTTGTGTCTGTAGAACTCATGTTCATAAAGATCTCTGGCGCTGCTTTAGCTCGTACTTCTGCCTTTCTGTACTCATTTTTGCACATGTTATTTGCAACACTAAATAACCAAGTCTTAAATGGCCTGGAGGGACTATATAATTCAGGTTTATTGACAATCTTCATGAATAGGTCTTGCATAAAATCTTCTGATTTTTCTCGATCTTTCCAGAGCATTTTAAAGAAGAAATTCAAAGTCATTTTACTATAGCGATCATAGAGCTCACTAAAAGCCTTCTGGTCGGATTTCTGGACAAGTTCCATTAATTCCTCATCGCTGATTGTTGAATATTTTTTTCCAAATCCAATCACTTCAGCGAAGGGTGTTTTAAAATCAGCTGATTTTTATAGTCTACTACTTGTGATAGCGTCTCTTGCTCAGTCTCATCTGAGAAAAGCTGTTGCTCTAATAATGTAAGCAGTATGATGTAATTTTTTGAAATGTCATTGGAACTAGCCAATGTTAATTTTGAAAATTTCTTCCATGCCTTTAGACTTTGTTCTTTCTGCTCCATTGCTGAAATGCTTCCTCGTTTAAATAGTAATCCAACGGGGGAAAGCTCATTCTGTAATTGAATTAATTCGAAACTTGGAAGAGTGGGAGTGTAGTAGATAGGAGTGCTGCTATTTCTTGTAATAGTATTAATCCAATTATATGGATTATTTGAAAATGTAGAGTTGGACATGCCCAATTTCTGAGATAGTTTTTCTCTATAGGCTGGATCAAAAAGCCATTCTACATTGATGATTGTTAGGTTTTTCTTTCGTTCTTCCTTTAGAAGGGTAAGCAGAGGATATGTATCGTCCCATCCATTCGTTATCACAAAGGCTTTATTTTCTTTGATGCTTCGAAGGACGTTCTTATTATACTCTAAAACTACTGTGTTAATAAAGCCCGAATTGCGTAGTTTAATAGCGTATGTGTTCAACAAATCCTCTTTATTAAGGATATGTGCTGTGGTTAAGAAATCGGTATATAATTCTGCTTTGTTTTCAGTTTTTGATTCTGCTTCTTTCAGATAAGAGAGCCCAGTTTCGGTAAATCCACTTTGCTTGAATTTGATATAAGTACTGCTAAATGATTCTGGTAGGAGTGTATTAATTTCATTGGCTATTTCATCCATAGACTCTAATGAAGACTGTCTGATGATTTTTAATCCAGCCTGAAAATCTTGAGTTCTGGCGAGCTCATAATCCAGCATTAAACTCTCTACGTTACTTGCTGCAACAGATTTGTCTAACGAAACATTCACAGGTTCTTGTTCGGCCTGTTTTATAACATCTTGTGCATTCGTATAAGTTGAAATAAAAATCCCAAATATGATGAGAAGTCTTTTGATCATACCATTATAATTCTTGTGTCCTTTAGTACACGTAAAGTTAAGAATGGTTCAATTTAAATCTAAATAACTGTTTTATAAGCTATATTGATTGATGAGCGACAGATATACCACAGACTTCTTGCTCCACATCCACAATCCATTCTTTGTATAAAGATGCTTCAATTTGTCTTACATAGGCAGCCTTTTCTTCCCATTTGTCAAAAAAACCAGCCATCTGTTTGTTCATTTCTTCTAAATGCCCGATTTCTTCGGCAATGATGAGTCGAACATTAATATTACTTCCACTTTCATCTAAGACCTCCGAATAAATGGGGTAAAGCTCGTCCGCTCTTTCTTCTATGGCGTATGTAGTCAATAAATAGGAAGCATACCTCAAGTCTTCAAGCGGGATTTTTATGTCATTTTTTAAATACCTACTAATAAGGAAATCAAGTCGATCTAGGTACTGGTAACTACTAATAGGAGCGAGGATGTCTTCTAATCTATATGTAGAGAATCGATCTCCCCGAACTAGTTTTTTGATTTGAGTTTTTAGGAAATATGCATGTCTGGCTTCCTCGGAGGCATGCTTGAGTATTTCTACACTTACATCTGTTTTATGTTCGCAGGCTGAAATCTTTCTTGATCCCGCATTTTCCATCATCGACAAGGTATTCAGCCATTTGGCGTGAGTCGTGTTATCCATCACTATTTCCGATAAAATCTCCTTCAAACTCATGCTTACAAAGCTAATTAACCGGAAATAAAACAGTCATGATTTTTAGCCATTTCTTTAATTGAATTGACAAGACTTATCAACTCTTTTTCCTCGATGACATATGGAGGCATGATGTAAACAAGGTTTCTAAAAGGACGAATCCAAACTCCATTTGACACAAAAAAGTCTTGTGCCTTTTCTACATTCACTTGATGGTGGAATTCAACTACTCCTATAGCTCCAAGAATTCTAATATCCTTGGCTTCAGGGATATCCAGTAGATGTTGACTTAAACAGCGTTCTATGGATTTTACTTTTCGCTTCCAATTTGTTGTTTGTAGCAATTCCAAACTAGCCATAGAAACAGAGCAAGCGAGTGGATTTGCCATAAACGTGGGGCCATGCATAAATACATAAGGCGGATTAGAGGATATGGTTTTCCCTATATTCTCTGTGCTTAGAGTAGCTGCAAAACTCATGTATCCACCGGATATTGCTTTTCCTATACACATAATGTCTGGTGTGATTTCAGCCAACTCACAAGCGAAAAAAACTCCTGTTCGACCAAAACCAGTGGCTATTTCATCCGCAATAAATAACACATTATTTGCTTCGCAATACGACTTGATCTCTTTCAGATAACCGGGATTATAAATTCGCATTCCTCCAGCCCCTTGAACCACTGGTTCGATAATGAACGCAGCTAGTTCGTCTGAGTTTTCTGAGATTAGTTGCTCATATTCAGCCAAAATTTTGCCATCTAAAGGGGTGTCCAATCCTAAAGGAAATGCTGGGCCAAATAGATGTTGAGGGATGAAATCTGAAAATAAATGGTGCATTCCAGATACAGGGTCACATACGCTCATTGCACCAGTAGTATCTCCATGATATCCAAAACGAGCGGTGAGAAATTTTGATTTGGAAGTCTTTCCCTGAGAAGCATGGTATTGCAAGGCCATTTTCATCCCAACTTCTACTGATACCGAACCGCTGTCACAAAAGAAAATATTGTCCAATCCTTCAGGCGCAAAAGATATAAGTTGTTCAGCTAACAATTGTGCAGGACGATGTGTGATTCCACCAAACATGACATGCGCCATCTGCTTTAACTGACTTTCAATAGCCATGTTGAGAGTAGGGTGATTATATCCATGGATACAAGCCCACCAGCTGGACATCCCATCAATTAGCTCCCTGCCATCTTTAAGCTTTAGTTTTACTCCCTGAGCCGATTCTACCTCATAAACAGGTAATGGATTTACAAGGGAAGTGTATGGATGCCATACGTGACTTTTCTCAAATTCAGTAAGATCAGATTTATAGACTGAAGTTTCGTGCATATTTTTTAATCGTGTCTCGATTTATCAGTGATTCATGCTGAACCTCTAAAAGACAAGGAACTTTAGCATACTTCATTATAATGTCAAATGTACTAGGAACTTTAGCACCATTAAAAATAATTCCAGCTACCTTAATGCCTCTAGATTTCAAAACTTCCAGACTTAAGAGTGTGTGATTGATGCTACCCAAGTAATATTGACTAACCAGAATTACTTCAAGTTCGTTTTGTTGAACAAAATCGATAAAGAGGCCCTGCGAATTGACAGGAACCATAAGCCCCCCAGCCATTTCAATGATTAAATGATTCTCTGTTTCTGGAATGGCCATGTCTTGAAAGTCAATCTCAATTCCATCAATTCGGGCTGATTCATGAGGAGACATTGGGGTATTTAACCGATATGATTCCAAATGAAATTGAGATTTTTCGTTTGAGAGAAGCTCTTTCACTTTTAATGTGTCAGAATTTTCCAATTCTCCTGCTTGAATTGGTTTCCAGTAGTCAGCATGCAGTGCTTCACAAACTATAGATGAGATAACTGTTTTACCTATCTCTGTTCCAATGCCCGCAATAACTAGTTTTCTGCCTTCCATGAGCTTAATTTTAAGAAAAGAGAGTCGATTTCTTGTGTTGTATTAAAGGAATGAAGACAAAACCGAATACGCTCAGTTCCTTCTTTTACTGTTGGTTTTCTAATGGGAAGTACTGAAAATCCATGCGACTGAAGTTCGTTTGAAAGAGCTATGGTCTTCTCATTTCCTGAAACAACCAGAGATTGAATTTGAGTGTCTGATTTGATCCAATGAAGATCATTGGGTTTGTTCTCATTCCAGTGGTTAATGAGCCTTTTAAGAGCGCCTCGTTGTCTATCCGCTTTTTTAATTTGCTCATACGCCAATCTAATTCCCTCCACTTGATGAGGAGAGGGAGCCGTTGTGTAAATAAATGGTCTTGAGAAGTTTATCAAAAACTCCTTGATTTCCTGACTACAAAGAATCGCAGCACCATGAGAACCAAAGGCTTTTCCAAATGTGACCACTTGAATGACTTTATTTCCTGAAGCGATGCTACTGTTCTCGGCCTCACTAGTTATATCGATACTGTGTGCCTCATCTATAATAAGCAAAGCGTCATTCTGTTTACATATGTCTATAATCTCACCAATAGAGGATGTTGTTCCATCCATGGAATAGACACTTTCAATAATCACAAACTTTACTCCGGTAGCCCTGTCCAGTTTTAGTTTTAGATCTTTTAAGTCATTGTGTTTGAATTTGAGTCGATTTGCTCTGGATAATAAAGCACCATCTATAAGACTGGCATGACACAATTCATCCATAATAAGAGTGTCGGTTCGTGAAGCGATGCAACTGATCAATCCTAAGTTGGCTGTATATCCTGAATTAAATAGTAATGCTGATTCTGCTTTGTGGTATTGAGCTATTTGAGATTCCAATAGCTCAATCTGGCTATTATTACCACTGAGGAGACGGGATCCTGTGGCTCCATTTGATCCCGAAAATGAAAGTACATTTTGAGCTAAGCCCAAATAATCATTTGAGAGAAAATCAATAGTTCCAGAGGAACTACCTAATAGTCTGAATAGTCCATTTTCCTTTCTATGTTCGATTTCTTTTTTGAAATCCTTCACGTAACATTAAGCTTTAGCCAATTCTGGCGCTTTTTCAAAAGCCTTCATTGGACGCAAGCCGAGCGTCGAGAACATTTCCTTATCGCTTTTAAAGCTTGGGTTTGGGGTAGTAAGTAATACATCACCTGCAAAAATCGAATTCGCTCCTGCCATGAAGCACATTGCTTGTTCAGAAATAGTCATATTTTCTCTTCCTGCTGAAAGTCGAACCATTGTTTTAGGCATACAAATTCGAGTGGTGGCGATCATTCGTACTAAATCATCAAAAGGAACTCTCGGTTGTTTCTCTAAAGGCGTTCCCTCTACTGGAACTAGCGCGTTAATAGGCACAGATTCAGGATAAGGATCCAAGCCTTGAAGTGTAAGTAGCATACCTAAACGATCTTTCACAGATTCTCCCATTCCGATAATTCCTCCTGAACAAACTGTGATATTCGCCTTTCTTACGTTCGCAATAGTATCGAGTCTGTCGTCATAACCTCTAGTAGAGATTACCTCTCCGTAAAATTCTTCTGAACTATCTAAATTGTGATTGTAGGCATAAAGTCCAGCATCGGCCAATTTTTTAGCCTGCATTTCAGTAACCATACCTAGTGTACAGCATACTTCCATGTCCATATCACTAATGGTTTGGACCATTCCTAGAACTTTATCAAAATCCTTGTTGTCTCTGACTTCTCTCCATGCTGCTCCTAGGCACATTCTAGAAACGCCAGCTTCTTTGGCTTTTTCTGCTCTTCTTTTTACTTCATCAACCTCAAGAAGTTTATGAACTTTTACATCTGTATGATATCTGGCAGCTTGAGGACAGTAAGCACAATCTTCAGAGCAACCTCCTGTTTTAATAGAAACCAAGTTACTCACCTGAACTTCAGTTGGATTATGATGCTCTCTGTGTGTGCTTGCTGCTTGAAAAACCAACTCCAGTAGTGGTTGATCGTATACCTTGTTTAGCTCCTCTAACGTCCAATTTCCTGCGTTCATATTCTCTGGTGTTAACATATTATCTGCGCAGCAATGATACAATATTCAGCTATTTCGTACGTTAATTTTAGTTAGATTTTGTCCAGTAGTTCTTTACATAAAGCCAATTCGCTGTTGGAGAATGATTTTTGAGTGTAAAATATTGATTTATAGGTATACTAACACCAGTTTTTCTATAGTGGTATGATTTAATGGGGGAGCAATAATGTTCGTAATTAATAATGCACTATTTAAAAGAATACCAATGAGTGATGTTTATAGTAGTTGAATGGCATATTTTTGTAGTGTAAAATTTTGAAATGTATGAAACCAGTAAGATTTGATAGAAAGAAGGATAAAGAGTTTTTTCAAACGTTAAAGTCTAGAGTTGAAGGCTATTTTGAAGAGAACAACCTCAGTAAAAAAGCAAATAATGCAATGGTTTTTAAAACTGTTGCCCTCACTGTTTTTTACCTAATACCAATAGTTGCCTTATGGTCTGGGACAATCACTAGTCCTTGGATGGTTATAGCAATGTATGCTATGCTAGGAGTGGGACAAGCTGGTATTGGTTTGAGTATAATGCATGATGCGAATCATGGAGCATACTCAGAAAAACCAAAAATAAATAACCTTGTGTCGAGATATATTGATGCCGTGGGAGGTAGCAGTATAACTTGGAAAATTCAACACAATGTTTTGCATCACTCCTATACGAATATTGATGGGTACGATGAAGATATTGATACTCCTCCCTTTTTAAGGTTTTCTCCACATTCAGAAAGAAGACCTATTCATAAAGGACAGTACATTTATGCTTGGTTTTTCTATTCTCTAATGACTGTTTTTTGGATTACGGCTAAAGATTTTATTCAGCTTTCCAGGTATGAAAAAATGAACCTTGTAAAAGGACAGAATACAACATACAAAAGGGAACTAACTAATATGATTGTATTCAAAGTACTTTATTGGATTGTTTTGTTCGTCGTTCCTATGATCATTTTGACTCCAACAGTAGCTTGGTGGGTTGTGCTAATAGGGTTCATTGCAGGTCATCAACTTTCAGGAGTTATTTTAGCTAGTATCTTTCAACCAGCACATGTATTGGAAGAGTTGAAATTTGGCCTACCAGACGAGGATGGACAGATGGATGTTCATCCAGCAGTACATCAGCTCGAAACTACAGCGAACTTTGCTAATAATAGCAAGCTTCTAAGTTGGTATTGTGGAGGGTTGAATTTTCAAATTGAACACCACCTTTTTCCAGGAGTATGTCATATACACTATAAGAAGATTGCACCTATAGTAAAGAAGACAGCAAAAGAATTTGGAGTTCCATACCATGAACATAAAACTTTTGTGCGAGCTTTGTGGTACCATACGAAGATGCTCAAAGCATTAGGCAGAGCATAAAATAAAAGACAAAACATTTGAGTTCATTTAAGGAACTGGGTTTATCCGATCCGATTTTAAAAGCTCTGGAAGGGCTAAAATTCGAAAAACCCACTGATATCCAGGCAGGAGCAATTCCAATCCTGCTTGAAAACGAGAAAGATTTTATTGGATTAGCACACACAGGAACGGGTAAAACTGCAGCGTTTGCGTTGCCATTACTTGATCTAGTTGACACAAGTGAATACGTAACACAAGCACTTGTTTTGAGCCCAACACGTGAGCTATGTCAACAAATTGCTGATCAGATAGATCTTTTCAATAAGCATAACAGAAAATTAAAGACTTCTGTTGTTTATGGAGGAACTGCTATTTCTACACAGTTACGCGATCTAAAAAGACCACCACATATTCTTATAGCTACGCCTGGAAGACTATTGGACCTTATAGAACGAAAAGCAGCTAAACTTGGAGAATTACAGTATTTAGTGCTGGATGAGGCAGATGAAATGCTGAATATGGGATTCAAAGAGGATATTGATCGTATTCTCAAAACATGCCCAAAAGAAAAAGCTACTTGGTTATTCTCAGCGACTATGCCTGCTGGCATTAGAAGAATCGTAGAGAAGTATATGCGCCCTGGTGCCGAAGAGGTAAAAGTGAGCAAGGGAAATGAAACCAATAAGAATATTAGCCATGAATATGTGGTGATCAATAACAGGGAAAAGCAATCGTGTTTAAGCAGGTTTGTAGACTCTGATCCTAAGATGCGAGCAATTGTTTTCTGCAGAACCAAAGCAGGAACTCAAACGCTAGCGGATGATTTGAACCGAAAAGGATACAGTGTAGGAGCGCTTCATGGTGATTTGAGTCAGGCACAGAGGACTAAGGTGATGAATCAATTCAAAGCGAATAGATTGACGTTATGTATTGCTACTGATGTCGCAGCCAGAGGGATTGATGTCAATGATTTAACTCACGTGTTTCATTATCAGCTTCCAGACGATATCTCGTACTATACACATAGAAGTGGTAGAACAGCAAGAGCGGGTAAAAAAGGAACTTCTTTATCTATTATCAATAAAAGCGAGATTCGCAAGATCCGCGGTTTAGAAAAACAACTAAATACTACATTTAAGGAAGTAACACCACCAGAAGCATCAGAGATCTTAAGTCTCAATATGGAGAAATGGTCAGAGAGATTGTTAAGTGCGGAGCTTCCTAAGGGTGTTGATTTTTCTGTACTCAATACTATCACACTGAAATTGAGTGAACTGAGTCCTGAGGATTTACTAGAAAAGGTGATAGCGCTGGAAGTTCAGAAATTATATAGACCTCCAGCACCTGCTGAAAAGAGAGAGAGAGGAAGTAGAGACAGTGGAGGAAGAAGAGATCGAGATGACAGAGGTTCAAGAAACTCAAGAGATCGAGATGATAGAGGTTCAAGGAACTCAAGGGATAGAGATGATAGGGGTTCAAGAAACTCGAGAGATCGAGAGGAAAGACCTGCAAGAAATTCTAGAGATAGGAGTGAAAGTCCAAAAAGTGGATCTACGTCATCGAGTGATATGACTAAATTCTATATTAACGTAGGAGAGCGAGATGAAATCAGTAGAGCTGATCTTCTTAATTTCCTTACTGAGCAGACAGGGTTTAACAAGAAAGACTTTGGGGATATTAATATGGATAGAGGACATAGCTTTTTTGAAGTTGATAAGGAGAAGAGTAAAAGTGTGATGGGTAAATTCAAAGGGTTCTCAATTGACGGCAGAGAATTAAGAGTAAATCCTGATGGAGAAAGTTCTGATGAGGCTCCAAAGAAGAAAAAGAAAAAGGATTCTAGAAAGCCAGCTAGTAAAGATTCTAAAGACAAAGGAAGACGACGCAGATAAATGAAGAAAAAACTGAAGATAGCAGGAGTGGTGCTGTTTTTATTGGTAGTCGTTGGGGGTTACTTTTCTTATGGTGTCTATAGTAAGGTAGCTACACCAAATGTGCTCGTTGGGGACACTGATCCAAAAGCATTTTACATCCCTAAAGGTTCTGATGTGACTGAAGTAATTGATTTACTTCAGTCAGGGAATTATATTGAATCCGAAGATCATTTGGAGTGGCTTTTCGAAAAGAAAAACTACAAAGGGAAAAATGTTGTTCCAGGAAAGTATTTACTTGAACCTAATTGGTCTAATAATGATTTAGTAAATCATCTGCGAGCAGGAAGGGGAAAGCAAGAGGTAAAGGTGCAGTTCAATCAGCTGAGGACTAAAAAGGATTTAGCGGGAAGATTGGCTCGGAATATAGAAGCTGATTCAGTTTCAATAACCAATTGGCTGAACAATGCCGATTCTATCCAGCAATTCGGATTTAATAAGAATACGATCATATCTATGTTTATTCCTAATACGTATAACATGGATTGGAGTACCTCTACTTCAGAATTAATGCGAAGAATGGCTAAAGAGTTCAAGAAATTCTGGAACGCAGAAAGATCGACGAAAGCTAAAGTCATGAAAATGAGTCAAAGTGAGGTGGTGACTTTAGCTTCAATAGTATACTGGGAAACCAAACTTCCAAAGGATATGCCTATAGTCGCTGGAGTATATGTCAACAGGCTTAAAAGAGGAATACCACTTCAAGCTGACCCCACAGTGATTTATGCAACTGGAGACTTTTCTATCAAGAGAGTCTTGAATAAGCACTTGGCCATAGATTCCCGTTATAACACTTATAAGTATGCAGGCCTTCCTCCAGGCCCTATTCTTATTCCTCCTAGCACTTATGTCGATGCTGTACTTAATTATGCGAAGCATGACTATATTTACTTCGTAGCTAAGGAGGATTTTTCTGGTGAAAGTTATTTTGCCAAATCCCTTTCTCAGCATAATATATATGCAAATCGATTTAGAAAGGCACTCAATGAAAGAGGTATTTACAAGTAGCGCTCAGATAATTGTCCTTTGCATTGCAATGGTTACAATTCTCAATTCATGTGATTCTGGAGCATCTAAAAAATCGTTAGAAATTAACCAAGGCGAACAGGATTCATTGGTTGTAGAATCTGAGACTGAGATTGAAAAGGAACCCTTTTCGTTTCCTGCTCCGGATTCAACTTCTTTAACATTTCATAAGCAAAAAATAGAATTATCTGACACTTCATTTTACCTCACCTTACCAGAAAAATGGGACATTACCGTGGCACAAGAAGGGTTTGGTAGGCTGCGCTTTCTAACAAAAAGCCCAGAGGGTAGACTGTTTGTTACAGATATGAAAAATCGTTCGGATAATTCAAAAGGAAAAGTAATTGTTCTAGATGGTTTTAATAAGAGTAAAGCAGTCTTTGATACAACCTATACTTATCTTGATAGACTCAGAAACCCTAATAATGTCACCTTTCATACGGATACAAACGGGGTGAATTGGATTTACTTAGCGCTCACTCAAAAATTAGTCAGATATAACTACCAAGATGGAGAAGTAGAGCCAACTTCGAAGGAAGAAATAGTTGCTGAATTTCCTGACTATGGCTTAAGCTATAAATATGGTGGATGGCATTTGACTCGGACAGTAGCTATCCATGATGAAAAATTGTATGTTAGTGTGGGCAGCAGTTGCAATGCCTGTGAGGAAAAAGAAGCCGAAAGAGCTAGTATTCTAGAAATGGATTTAGATGGGCGAAATGTCAAGCATTTTGCCTATGGAGTGAGAAATGCTGTAGACATTAACTGGATTCATGATGAGCTGTTTAGTACAAATATGGGAGCGGATCATTTAGGAGATGAAGCTCCTGACGAAGCACTTTATAGATTAGAACAAGGAAGCCATTATGGCTGGCCTTACTTTTATCAACACAATGGAGAAATCATACCTGATAGCACACAGACTTGGGAGCACGATTCATTGAGAGCAGAAGATGTTCCGATGGCATTTGCTGAACTCGGAGGACATTCTGCTCCATTGGGGTTTGACTATTTTGAAGGTGAAAACTGGCCTGTATCAATTCGAAATTACTTTCTTGTGGCGTTGCATGGATCTGGACATGTACGTATAGGGAATGGATATAATTTAGTACGCGTATCTGAAGGGGCAGAACCACAACCAGTAATATCTGGTTGGCTGCAAAACGGTCATCGTTTTGGAAGGCCTACTGATGTATTTATTTATGATCAAAATTCATTTTTCATCACGGATGACCATTGTGGAGTCCTTTATTATGTAACTATCAATGAAACGAACTCTTAGTATTTCTGTCTTTTCAATATTATTTCTATCAATCTTTTTCTCCTTTAGTAATAAAGAAAGTTTAAAGGATTCCCAAGGAACTTCTCTTACTTTAGTGAAATCGGATTCAAAAGCACATTTTAGAGGCATTCAGGCTGTTACTGATGAATTAGTATGGGTCAGTGGTACTGAAGGAACCGTTTTACAGACTGAAAATGGAGGCGAGAAATGGAAAGATATCTCAGTTCCAGACTGTGAAGCATTAGACTTTAGAGACATTCACGCTTTAGATAAAAATAGAGCTTGGGTAATGAGTTCTGGGAATGGAGTGAAAATATTCTATACAGAAAATGGAGGAAGAAAATGGAACCTTCAATTTGAAGATACCGCAAAGGCTGTTTTCTTTGATGGAATGGATTTTTCAGATGAGTATAATGGAATTGCCTATGGCGATCCAATTTCTGGAGCAATGGACGTATTGATCACAAGAGATGGAGGTGAAAACTGGAATAGGGTGGCAAAAGGAAGTATTCCAACAGCATGGGAAGATGAAGCTGGTTTCGCAGCAAGCGGAACTGGTATTGTAAATAGGGGGAAGAATATTTGGATGGCTACCGGTGGTGGAGAGATCAGTCGGATTATCAAATCAGAAGATGCGGGAAAAACATGGAATGTGACCAAAACTCCAATCATCGGAGGAAATGGGGCTGGGATATTTTCTATGGCTTTTAAAGATGATTTAAACGGTGTTGTTGTTGGAGGAGATTATGTAGACTCTACCAGAGTAGCATACAACTGTGCATTTACTTCAAATGGTGGTGCTAACTGGACTTTGGTTGAGAAAAATGGCCCTAGAGGATATAGATCTTGTGTTGCCATTACAAAATCAGGAACGGCAGTAACTTGTGGAAGAACGGGGATCGATAAATCCTCGGATTTTAAAGAGTGGAAAGCCGTTTCGGACGAAGGTTTCTTTACTTGTAGTTCTAGAAATCAGGTAGTTTGGCTGGCCGGAAGAAGAGGTAAAATAGGAAGACTAAAAATAGAGTAGTGAAAATACTTTGCTGAATTTCCAAGTAAATTGTATCACACAGAGGTTAAAACATAGAATATGTTTATGATTTCTATGAACTATACCAGATAGTTACATCACAGATGAGTTTTCTGCACATCAAATCCATCACTCTAAATAATAGCTAGTTAATCGATTGAATTTCGTCTTGTCCTTTTTTGCACTCCCAAAAAAGAACGAAAAAAGGGAGCCACCCTACCCATTTCGATTTACAATTAGTGGATTAATAGTGAAATCCGCTGTAAATCAGAACACTATTTCTTGAGCCTGTTACTGTATTGTAAACAGTTCGTGAATGTGATCTAAGAATCTCCATCGTCATATACTTTTGTGTCATGAAAATCTTTTACATTATTACTGGGTTACTACTACTTGTCTATCATTGCACCGCTCAAATTCCAGATGGTTATTATGATTCTGCAGAAGGCCTGTCTGGAGAAGAATTAAGAGAAGAATTAAGGGATATTATCGATAATCACGATTCTCAGAGTTATGGGAGCCTTTGGACTCATGTTCAGTCTACAGATAAAAAAGCAAATAGCAAGGTTTGGGATATGTACTCCACTAGAGCAGATGGAACTTCTGACTATGAGTACACGTTTGTAGAAGATCAATGTGGTAATTATTCAGGAGAAGGAAGCTGCTATAATAGAGAGCATTCTGTACCAGCTAGTTGGTATAATGACGCCAACCCCACCTATACAGATCTATTTCATTTGTATCCTACAGACGGTTGGACTAACGGAATTAGGAGTAATCATCCTTTCGGAGAAGTTGATAATCCATCAGTAACGACCAGTAATGGGAGCAAAAAAGGATCAAATACTTATCCTGGATATTCTGGTATCGTATTCGAGCCTATTGATGAGTTTAAAGGTGATTTCGCTAGAACCTATTTTTACGTGGCTACTCGATATATGAACAATATTCCTAGTTGGAATGGAACAGCTTTTAGCGGAAATGACCTTTCGGAATGGCATGCTAACATGTTGCTAGAGTGGCATTGGAACGATCCTGTAAGTCAGAAAGAGACGGATAGAAATAATGCTATTCATGATATTCAGGACAATAGAAATCCATTCATAGATCATCCTGAATGGGTAGATTTAATTTGGGGAAGTACAAGTGGAGTAGGAACGCTTGAAGATACTAACTTAGATTTAAATGTTGAGGATGGTATGCTAAATGTGGAAGGTGAGTGGCACAGCCTTAATATTTATTCATTAGAAGGAAGACTAGTTGATTCATTTATATATGAGTCACAGGAGCCAATTCGAGTGCCACTGAACCAAACGATATTCATCATGGTTAGAAACGAGAATTTCGTTTTTACAAAGAGGTTTTTTCTTGTTGATGACCAGTAGCTGAGCATGGAACAAGAAACTAGACCATAGAGATCAATTTTTTTAAATCACTCTCATCATTGTAAAAATGACAACTAAGTCGAATATTACCCTCTCGAAATGTAGAGTACACTTTGTTTTCTATTAATCGATCAAATAACCTACCAGGATCTTTGATCACTGTAATACCAGAAGTTTCTTCTCTAGAGAAATCCGATATGACCTGTATACCTTTTGACTTTAATGATTCTTTTAAGTGAAGAATATGGTCTCTATTGTGCAATAGCACTTGAGAAGTGTCTCTTTCCTGAGCATCTTCAAGCGCTAATTTTAATCGGTAAAATGCTTCGTGATCTTTGTGCCCCGGCTCTAAATAAGCAAGTGATTGTTGTGTTTTCCAATTTTCTCTTGCGGTAAACCAAGCCATATAGCCTCCAGTTTTGAATTGAATTTTTTGTTGAAGAGCAGTGTTAATGTACATTAATCCGCATCCATGCCCAGCACACATCCATTTATAAGTGCTCGCTGCATAAACATCTACATTCATAGATTTTAAATCAATAGGAATGCATCCCAATGCTTGAGTTCCATCCACGATGAAAACAATATTGTTCTGCAAGCAGTAATCTCCAATCCTCTTAATGTCTATTAAATAACCAGTAGAATATTGAACATGGCTCAAAGCGATCATTTGAGGTTTCACTTCTTCAGCCCTACTTATTATTCTATCAGCAGAAAAAATGTTGTCCTCTTGCTTTTTTACATAGCTGATTTCAAATTCTCTTAAGCCTAGAGGAAGCCAAATACTAGGGTAATCATTTTCTAACAATAGAACTTTTTTCCATTGTGTCAGAGATGGGAGCAAGTAATTGAATCCAACGGAAAAAGATTGGGTCAGGCACATTTCAAGAGGCTCACAATTAACAAAACGAGCAGCTAATCTTCTGATTTCATTTTCGTCGCGAAGAATGAAATTCATCCTATTTTCAACAAAATTTTGACGAAATTCATTTCGTATTATATCCAGTTTCTCGTAGTTACTTTTGCTCAATAGTCCATCAGCAGCTGTATTGAAGTAAGTAATTCCTTCTGAGATGTAATTCCTTTTTTCAATCAAATTCATGCAGGCAAGTTATCAAAGACATGTCGGAGTATAGGGTTTGAGTTAGATTTGTTCCAAACAGCCGATAGAACTGTTCGTTGTGGAAGAAATGATAAATCGATAAATCGAATTTTCATATCGAAATGTACTCCAAGAGATTTGGGGACTACGGCGATTCCAAATCCACTTTCTACCATTTTATATATGGTCAACGCATGTACCGAACTATGAGCTATTTGAGGAGTAAACCCAGCATCTTGAAAAATACTAATAACCTCAGAGTAGTATGTTGGACTATATTCTTTTTCAAATAGAATAAACGATTCATTTTTTAGTTGATCAATGGATTCAAAGTTGTTTTTGTCCAAATGATGGCTTTCAGGAAGTACTAAGCAGAAGGATTCGGTGAGAACAGGTAAGATTTCTAAAGAAGATGGAACCTCAGATTGTCGTACAAAGCCAAGATCAATGGTGTTGTTGATTAAAGATGTTATTTGGGATGGATTGTCCATCTCATCTAGTGTAAACTTAATCTGTGGGTAATCCTTTAATAAAGAATTCAATAGAGATGGGATAATTTTTTGCATAGCTGACCCTACATAGCCCAATTTTAAAGTCCCATGTGTTCCCGAGTCAATTAGTCGTGTTTTCTCTAGCAATTGATCCAGTGAATTCATCCAGGTGCTTATCTCTTTTGCTAAGAACTCTCCAGTGGCAGTAAGTTCTACTTTTCGGTTGTTTCTAGTGAACAGAGTGACACCCAGTTCACTTTCTAGCTGTTTGATCTGCCTGCTAAGTCCTGGTTGAGAAATATACAACCGATCGGCTGCCTTTCTGAAGTGAAGTTCTTCTGCCACCGAAAGAAAGTACTTGAAGTGTCTAATTTCTAATTGATAACCCATGGTTATTAATAAGTGCATTAAATGATCTTGAAAGTTATTGAAATATCATTCAAATTTGTAGTAAATCAGTAAAGAATGTTTCAACTAGGATCAGATCATCTTACCGTAGGAGTGGCCTTAGCCATAGCTAGAGGAGAGATAGGAATAGAAATTACTCCTGAAGTGATGGAGGATATAAAAGCTTCTGCAGATATCGTTGACGAGATAGCTCAGGAAGAAGCTATTGTTTATGGAATTAACACGGGTTTTGGTCCACTATGTAATACCAAGATTTCTCCAGAAAACACGAAGGAACTGCAACGAAAAATTCTGCTGAGTCACTCTGTTGGGATAGGAGAACCTATTTCGAAAGAGCTTTCCAAGGTGATGTTAATTTTAAAAGTGCACGCACTTTGTAAAGGCTTTTCTGGAGTTTCTGTTAGTGTGGTTGAACGTATTGTTTTTCAAATTGAAAATGATATTATTCCAATAGTTCCTAAGCAGGGTTCTGTAGGAGCCAGTGGTGATTTGGCACCATTAGCACATTTATTTCTTCCATTGTTGGGAGAAGGGTTTGTATGGAAGGATGGAAAACGAACAGCTTCTTCAGGTGTGCTTTCCAAGCATCATTTGTCACCAGTCCAATTGGGAGCAAAAGATGGGTTGGCTCTGATTAATGGAACACAATTCATAGCAGCCCATGCGGTACAGTTAATAGCTAGAATGCATAATGTTTTGTCTCTGGCCGATATTTCAGCAGCGATGATGGTGGAAGGATTGATGGGGTCTGAAATGCCGTTTAATGCGCAGTTGCATGAGACAAGACCTCATATTGGAAATGTACATGTTGCATCTAGAATGCGCGCATTACTAAAAGATTCTGAAATCATGAAGTCACACAAAGTATGTGACAAGGTTCAAGATCCTTACTCTTTAAGGTGTGTCCCTCAGGTGCATGGAACTAGTAGGAATGCGTGGCTCCATTTAAAAGAAACGTTGGAGGTCGAAATCAATTCAGTAACAGATAACCCTGTTGTCTTTTCCAAAGATCTTACTATAAGTGGAGGGAACTTTCATGGACAACCTATGGCTTTACCTATTGATTATGCAGGACTTGCTTGTTCTGAAATAGGAAACATTTCTGATAGAAGAGCATATCTGGCTTTAGAAGGGAAGTATAAAGGAACGCCTAAATTATTGATGGAAAATGCTGGATTGGATTCAGGATTTATGATTCTTCAATATACTACGGCTGCATTAGCAAGTGAGAACAAGGGACTTTGTTTTCCTGCCAGTGCAGATAGCATCCCTACGTCTATGGGACAAGAGGATCATGTAAGCATGGGAAGTATTTCTGGACGAAGAGCAAATGAAATTTGTGGAAATGTAGAAAAAATACTTGCTATAGAACTCATGTGTGCTGCCCAAGCATTGGATTTCAGGAAACCTTTGAAATCTAGTAGTGTAATTGAAGAGTTGCATAGCGAAATTAGAAAACATGTTGATTTTGCTAAGGAAGACCGAATCTTTGGAGATGATATGGAAAAAATGCTTGAGTTAGTAAAAAGTGGAGTATTGGCGGACCTTACCAAAAAACACTTGGATTTTAAACATACTGCTCATTACGAGTTATTTGAACAATATTAAGAGTCATGACAGAAGTACTTACATCATTCAGAGAAGCTATTAAAGAAGGCATTCCTTCTGAACTCCCAAAGAAAAAGGAGATACCAGAAGGTGCGAACAGAGCTCCTAAGCGAAAGGATATCTTGACCAAAGAAGAGAAGAAATTGGCCTTGAAAAATGCACTAAGGTATTTCCCGACCGAATGGCATAGAGAATTGGCGTTTGAGTTTAAGCAAGAGTTAGAAGAACTTGGAAGAATCTACATGTATCGATTTAAGCCAAATTATGAAATATATGCACGTCCTATCAGTGAGTATCCTTCTCAATGCGAACAGGCAGCTGGATTGATGCTGATGATTCAGAATAACCTAGATCCAGCAGTGGCACAACATCCATATGAATTGATTACTTATGGAGGAAATGGAGCTGTTTTTCAAAATTGGGCACAGTATTTATTGACCATGCAGTACCTGAGTGAAATGACGGATACTCAAACGCTACATAGTTACTCGGGTCATCCTATGGGATTGTTCCCTTCTGGAAAGGAAGCACCAAGAGTAGTCGTGACGAATGGAATGATGATTCCTAACTACTCGAAACCAGATGATTGGGAGAAATTCAATGCATTGGGGGTAACGCAGTATGGCCAAATGACAGCTGGTTCCTATATGTATATAGGTCCCCAAGGAATTGTTCATGGGACTACAATTACAATAATGAATGCCTTTCGAAAGAAGTTGGAGAAAGGAGATACTCCCAATGGGAAGATTTTCTTGACCGCTGGACTTGGAGGAATGAGTGGTGCTCAACCAAAAGCGGGAAACATTGCTGAATGTATTACGATTTGTGCGGAAGTGAATGACGCAGCTTCTTCCAAGCGTCATGAACAAGGATGGGTCGATGAGCTGATTTCTAATATGGATGAGTTAGTGGATCGAACTCGTATCGCTATGGAGAATAAAGAAATTGTTTCTATTGCATATCAAGGAAATGTGGTAGACGTATGGGAGCGGTTTTATGAAGAAGAGATCTTTATTCATTTAGGTTCCGATCAAACATCTCTTCACAATCCATGGAGTGGGGGATACTACCCAGTTGGTCTTAGCTATGAAGCTGCGAACAAAATGATCAGAGAAGAACCATCCAAGTTCGAGTCTTTGGTGAAAGAGTCTTTAAGAAGACATGCCGCTGCTGTCAACAAACACACTGAAAAAGGGACATACTTTTTTGATTACGGCAATGCTTTCCTTTTAGAGTCTAGCAGGGCAGGAGCTGAAGTGATGGCTGAAAATGGGATTGATTTTAAGTACCCTTCATATGTTCAAGATATTTTAGGACCTATGTGCTTCGATTATGGATTTGGTCCATTTAGGTGGGTTTGTGCATCAGGTTTGTCAGAGGATCTGGATAAGACGGATAGCATTGCAATGGAAGTAATGAGAGGAATCAAGGCAACTGCACCTGAAGAAATCCAGCAGCAAATGCAGGATAATATCAAGTGGATTGAAGATGCGAAGAAGAACAAACTTGTGGTAGGATCTCAAGCTAGAATACTCTATGCAGATGCTGAAGGACGTGCTAAAATTGCCGAAGAATTTAACAATGCAGTGAATTCAGGTAAACTTAAAGGCCCCGTAATTTTAGGAAGAGATCATCATGATGTTAGTGGAACTGACTCTCCATACAGAGAGACAAGCAATATTTATGACGGTTCAAAGTTCACTGCAGACATGGCTATTCATAATGTAATAGGAGATAGTTTCCGAGGAGCTACTTGGGTTTCGATTCACAATGGAGGTGGAGTAGGTTGGGGAGAAGTAATGAATGGTGGTTTTGGAATGCTTTTAGATGGTTCTGAAGAGGCGGATGCTCGACTAAAAAACATGCTTTTCTACGATGTAAACAATGGAATTGCAAGAAGAAGTTGGGCCAGGAATAAAGAGGCCATTTTCGCTATTAAGCGTGAAATGGCTAGGACACCAGAGCTCAAGGTGACTTTGGCGAATATTGTGGACGATTCAATTTTTGATGAACTCGAATCCTAGATTCAAAGTTCATAATTAATTGGATTATTGTTCGAATCTGGAAGTGAATTTCTCTAATTCACCCGTTGCTCTCATTTCTCTTAAAGCTCTATCAATCATTTTTTTAAGTTCAGGTCTCTTTTTTGAAACCGCTATACCCAATGGCTCCTCACGAAGCCTATCTGGTAAAATTCTCATTGAATGATCAGATGTGTTGAGAATAGAATTCAGAAACGAATGATCGAGTATGTAGGCATCGGCTAATCCCAGCTTCAGTACTTCATCTGGTTGTAGTAAAGGATCATCTAGATTTAATTCAGAGATGACTTTACTTGATTTTAGATTTTGTTTTGCCCATTCATAACAAGTCATAGCTCTTGTAGTAAGAATTATCTTCCCCTCCAAATCTCCAATGCTATGTATGTCAGAATCTTCGTTGACGAGAATTCCCAAGGCGTCTGTATAATATGGTTCTGAAAATAAAACCTGTTCCTTTCTTTTGTCTGTGATACTGATTCCCCACATAGAGATATCTGCAACATCTTCGATCAATGCGAAAATTCTAATGTCGACGATAGATTTGTAATTAAATTTATCTACAAATTCATATTCTAGCTCGAGTTTTTCTAAAATGGCTCGAATAAGATCAGGTTCGATACCCTCTGGCTCTCTCTGGTCTGTATCCCAGTAAGAATGAGGCCTTGTATCATACCCTTTATTGGAAGTAAATATCCTTACTTTATTTTCTTTGTGATTTTTGGTCGTCTCTGTTTTGATGCAAGACGATAGAAACAATGCTATGAATATCCAAATAATATGTTTCATACAAGAGAATTTTAATGTTTGGTCGATTGTCAGTTAACCTTTTCAGTTATATATGTTAATGTATAGAGTGGTTAACTCTTAGCAATAGTATAATACGCTCTTTTTGTACTTTTTGTTACGCGATGTCTTGTTTGAAAGTGCTTATGAGTTTTGATTTTGCAATTTAAATTTAATCATAAAATATTGATTATCATTGATTTGTGTTTAGCTCCCAAAACACAAACCACCCCTATGAATCATTTTGTAGGTAATTGGTGTGTAATTTCCAATATGAGATTTGGCTTTCTGATTAGATAGTAGTCTCTAGTTACCAGAGTGTAGAATCCAGCCATGTTGACCCGCCAAATCCGTTTGTCGCTGACCCCATTTAATGTGCTTGTATTCAGAGCTATAAATGGCTCAGTCATTCCTGGGTTTAGTGGGTCACCAATCAGGTTCTTCGTCATATTTGGGGAAACATCAACCAGTTTGAGATAATATCACCTTTTTACGTAATAGATCAAAACTAGCCCTGCCATACATTTGCCTTTTTATACTCTTTATTCGGTTTACATGGCCTTCAACAGCGCCATTACTCCACGGCATTTTAATACCATTTTTAACGGCTTTAATATCTCTTAATAACCCATTGGCAAAAGTGATCAACCCAGGCATTTTGTATTTCGAACGTTTTATAAATTCAATCCATCGGTTTATATTGCCGCTTCCTCTTTTTAACATCGTTTTAAAAATCTGCACCAATTTTCGGATAACTTGTAGTTCTGAGATGTTATCTAATAATGTTTGTAGATACTTTCGTTCATCAAGGTTTTTAATAGTGCTTAAACAAGAGCCAATGTATTTAGCCAGCGTCCTTGAGCTTAAGGGTTTTATATAAGGGATTCTTAATTTTTGAATTTGTGTGAAATCTAGCGTGCGTATTTCAAATTTTTCCTTTATCATATTTATATTATGGTAGGCTTGAGTTCTACTTCCTGTGTATCCTAATTCATAGATCTCGTCTATTATACCTTTCATCATATACCCTTCTTGATTTAATCGAGCAATAATATGCTGAGTAAATAACCCAATATTGGTTGACTTAGAGCTTATTCTGGGAGGTAATAATTCTAGTTGGAAATATGAATGAACTGTATTGCGGCTTATGCTCAAATCTCTTGCAATCTTTCGTCTGGATATGCGCTTAGCTTGTAATTCTTTAACTTTATTAAAGATATCCTGCCGATGGTCTGATTTTATTTCAATGGTCTCCAATACTTTTGCTAATGACTGCGCCTTTTTTCCTTTATCACAGACTGCATTCTGCTCCTCGGGCATATTTAAAAGCTCATGGCTTTTATCTTTAATAAGCTTTTTAATTTTAGGATTCACACTTTTGAAATACTTGTCCAAAGCATCGGATAGGTTCATTAATAAATGAAATCGGTCCGCGACCTGTTCAGCATTTGGACAAACTTCATTGATAGCAGAAGAATATGAACTAGCTCTGTCTCTGGTAACAATTTTTACATCAGGATATTTTGACAACCACTTCTTTAGCTCTTTGCCCTCTCTGGAAGGCAAAATATCAATAGGCCTTGAAGTCTCCATATCAATGAGAATGGTTCCGTAACTTCTCCCTTTTCGGTATGCAAAATCATCAACACCAAGCACTTTTGGCTGTATTACAGAAGGCAGTTGTTGGCTGTGGACTATTCGGGTAATGGTTGACTTGCTAACCGTAATTAGTAGTTGTTTAGACAGTATACTCCCCAGTTTTCCTGTTAATTCAATTGACAAGGAATCCAATATCTTTGATACCCTTTTTGTTCTTCTTGAATACCTCAAAACATATGGTGTTTGTTCTGAGAATACTTTTCGGTTACATCGTTGGTTTTCGCATTTAAATTTGCGCGTCTTTAGGAGAATGGTGGTTTTGTTTTGAAATACGGGAAGGTCTGCTAGTGTTCGGGTATAATGATCGTGAACTTTAGTGCTATATTTTTCACAAATCGGACATTTTGATCGCTTAGCTTTTATTGATGTGTATATTTTAATAATGGAGCAAGAGTAATCAACATTATTCACAATTAGCACAGGCATGCCAATCAGTTGTTCTATGGTCATAAGTAGTTGTTTGATAACAACTTAAAGATAATAAGTAGCACCCTAAAAAACAACAAAACAGACCTCTATTTTGCTGATTATCAAGTAGGTGTCACGTTTTTAAATGTTCGGGTGTTTCCCCAAATATGACGAAGAACCACCAATCACGGAATATACAGTCTAGAGTAAACTTGAAAAAAACACTAAAAAAAGAAACAATGTAGGAAAATTCCTACAAGACTTAATACGGCAATTGACTGAAAAACAGGTATCTTGCTATTAATATTTACAAACCAAATTATTTAACCACATGAAATACTTAACTAGTCTCGTTACGGCTTTGGCTGTGACTTTTACCCTTTCTTCACAAACGGTATATACCCTCGATGGTAAATTAGGACTTGGTACAGTCCCAGAAAAACAACTTGATGTTGATGGAGATGCAAAACTCCGAGGTGATGTATACATACTCGGTGATAACAGTATCCAAGGGAGTGCTGTAATTGGTCAAAGTCTATTTCTCCCCAATACCCCTGAAGGCTCAACAGGAGATTTACTATTTCTTAATGCTTCGGGAAAAGTAGAACGAGGTTCTCGTGGTGCGTTTATGCAAGAATTTTACAAACCAACATTTGATTGCTCTGGTGTTACTGACCCTATCTGGAGAAATAAGGAAGGGGTTTTGTACACAGGGTATCCATGCCCTGAAAACATGAGAGTTGGTATTAACACTGGCTTCCCGCAACATAGCATGGATTTATTCGGTGATGCGCGAATCACTAAAAACTTGTATATCGGTGGTGGCAACATGGATAATAGCTACAAACTTCATTTATCAAGTGGTAACTCTGGTGGTATTAGAATCGAAGGAAATACCAATCCAGAAACAGTGAGAAATGCACTGGCCTACTCAGATAATGGTACTTTACGATATCAGTTATACTCTACTGGAACTATTGAGACAAAACTAACCGAAGATGCATGGGGAGCTCTTTACATCAAGAACTACCTAGGTGATGATATTTTTAGAGTAAATAAGCAGGGGGGAGTTACTTGTTCTAAAGTAACAGTACACATGGTTCCATTTCCAGACTATGTCTTTGAGAAAGACTACAAACTGATGCCTTTGCGAGAGCTTGAACAATACATTCAAAGAAACAAGCATCTTCCGAATATGCCTTCCTCAACTGATGTTGCTAAAAATGGTGCAGATTTAGGAGAAATCAATCGTGTGCTTGTAGAGAAAGTTGAGGAATTAACACTGTATATTCTTGACCTTGAACAGCGAATGAATACATTAGAGAAGGTCTCTGTAAACAAATAGTCATTCTTAAAAACTAATAGTATGAAAGTATATACAAGAATGCTAGTGCTCGGACTGCTTACCTTATGTGGAAGCGTCCTGTACGGACAGAATTTACAGCCTCAACCAATCCCAATAGTTGATATCCACAACAGTCATTTTTCTGATGGATATAGGACTGTTACGGCACATAATGAAATGAAAATTCGTTCGCTTGACCCTTGGGGAGAGTCAACAAAAATGGAAGCTAGCGACTACCTCGGCTTTAAAGCTGGTGAACAGATAACAATGTATCCTCATTCAAAGTTAGAAGCTTTCGGGGATGGAACGGTAGAATTAATTATAGAGGAAGATAACATTGATGCGGCGTGGTTTGCTCCCGCTGAAAATGTTGGTGTTGTTGGTAAGTACGAAAAACTGGAATTAGGTTTTAATGCAGAGCAGTACGAAGCTGACATCAATAATTTTAAAGCTGGACTCGCTAATTCAATCAACCCCTTTAACCCAGAGGAAATAGATTGCTACATGATTTTCAAGCGTCCTGATGGAACAACAAAAAGAGTCAATGCTTTTTACTACGACCAATACAAGCCCGCTGATGATGCCAATTGGATTGAAGACCCTACAGATTTTCCTTGGCGAGTGAGATTTGCACCTGACCAAGTAGGTGTCTGGTCATCTAAGTTTTATGTCAAACGAAATGGGATACAAATAGAGACCAAAAGCATACACTTTAATTGTCAGGGTTCTGATAAGAAAGGATATATCCAAACTAACGGCAGGTATTTACAATATGCTGATAGTGGCGAAGACTTTTTTGCTATTGGACATAATTTGTATTCAGCTTCATTAGGAACTTCTACTCCTAAAAAGTATGGATATTACAAAGATGCCATTAATGAGTTAGCTGATGTTGGAGGAACCTTCACACGAATTGAAATAGGAGCTCAAAATGCATTACCATATTACAGACGGCAGAAAAGTTCAACTGATATAGCACCCCAACACGATAACTATTTTATAAAAATGGATGAAATGTGGGCGTTTGATGAAGCTATAGACCTGTTTGACGTTAGAGAAATCTACTTCACCATGTTCAGGCATCATGTGGAAATCGATGAACAAGAAACTTGGAATAGAATATCATGGGGCGATAATCCATATAACACTGGATACAATTTAACAGGACAGGTTGATTTTTTTAAAAATCCCGATGTTTTACGATGGCAGAACAATTGTCTACGGTATATGTTTGCTCGTTGGGGATATACGCCAAGCTTTGCTTTCTATGGTCACTCAGAAATCAATGGGTGGTCACAAAATACCACAACTCATTGCGAAGAGTTAAATGAAGTCATAGACGCTGGCATTGAATCTACAGGATACCCTGAACTACAATTTTATCAAGATATTTTATACAGTTTAGACCCCTTGGAACATGATTGTAATAACGCAGAAGAGATTAACACAAAAGCAGTGTTTTATTGGTTCCAGTGTAAAAAATACTTTATCGAAAATGTACTTGGCAATAACCGTATGATGTTTACCAATTCTTATGCAGATTCACCAGAACAAATAGAGTTTGAAAAAAGGAATGTTATGTTTTTTACAACTGATGATATGATTTCCTTTCATAACTATAGCGGAATGGATAGAAAGGACGCGCAGTACAAATCGAGATTTGAAGGTTATGATGCCGCCTTGAATAAGAATTGGGCAAATGTAAGCGGTCATAACAAACCAGTTATAATGGAAGAAACGGGACTACCTATTGCAGGCTGTCAACCTTCTCAACAAGCTGATGGAGAATGTGATGTGGTAGATTTTAATAATTATGAACGTGTTATGTGCTGTACTGATGTAGATTTTCATAATACTATCTGGGCAACGAGTATGATGGGAGGGACTGGTGCCGCTATGGACTACTTTTGGCCGCAGGTTCACGGTTTTGGACAAGTAGACAATTATTCCGCACTAGCTTCCTTTTTTGAGGGAGAAGAGTTGGCAAGCATGGATTACAAGCCAAAAAGGTGGAGGGATAACAGTGGTAATGGAGAGCACGGTAATACATTATGGGATACAGATGTAGAGAGCTATTATCTTGTAAGTGATAATAAAGAAAGAGCTTTAGGCTGGGTGCATAATGCTTCCCACTATTGGAGAAACTATACACATTTGCCGTGTATGCAAGAGATAATTGCCCCAGGAGCTGTTCTTAGTGAAGTCTGTGAACGAGCCGATTATGCAGATGTAGTCACTTATCCATTAGGATTTAATTTTAGTGAGTTAGACCTGATGGATAAACACACAAACAACGGAGCTGATTGGTACGGCCAACCAATAAAAATAGGGGGATTTAAAACAAGTGTCTTTCCTTTTAGTATGAAGAAATATAAAATTAAGTTCTTTAATACAAGAACTGGAGGTGACGTCTTGATACATGAAGACTTTTCAAATGTTCTTGGACAGCTAGAATTAGAATTTCCTGAAATGAATTTAGAGAATCCTGACTATTCATACAAGATTGAATTTCTAGGAACTGAGAATGTTATATTCTCCCTCAGTCCAGAAGAAATAGACGACCGCTTTGGGATAGAAGGAAGTGAAAAACGAAACTTCTATATGGGATTAGAGGAAACTAAAAATCAATCGGCCCAAGGGGTGAGTGTACAACCAAACCCCGCTACAGATAATGTCACGGTCTCAAGTACGTTTGATATACAGAAAGTAACTATCCTAAACGACTTAGGAAAAGAACTCACAACACTATCAAACCTTCGAACTAAGGTTATAGAGGTAGATATTTCTACCTTTACCGCAGGAGTGCTTATGGTCATAATCGAAACAAAGGAAGGAACCATCACACAAAAGGTGGTTAAGTACAATTAAAAGATATATAAGAATGAGACAATTATTACTTCTTGGAATAGTATTGGCTTACCTAAATGGTTTCGGGCAAGATAATGAGAAGCCACTATCTTTTCATACTAGTCTGGGCATCGAAAAGAGTATATATAGCATTAGGAGTGTGGCTCAGAATAAAGATTTCTATGATAGACCTTTTCATGAATACAATTCTGTTTATAATAGATTGGGAGGAGATATTGGTTTAGAATACAAAAAAGTGATTCGTCTCGACATAGGAACTAGTGTGTCGGATATTAAAAATGAATATTGGCGACGATTCTTTCATTATGCCCATTTATATGGTATTAAAAACCTTGACGACAAAATTTCATTGAGTCTAGGTTTTTCATACGAAAGGTATGCGGAATTAGACGGACGTACAGCACAATTAAGTACTGTTGTCATTTTTCAGCATGGCTTTGGTTTGGTGGGTGGTTTTAAGTATAGAAATGCAAAACTAAAGCTAATCTATAATGGTAAATATCTTCATAAGGGTATAGATGCTGTTGGTTCATTTGATTTTGCAAAAAGTCGTTTCGCCGTTGCTTTAAGCTATGATATTCTAAACTTTCCAAGCACTCGAAAGAAATGATGGTTAGATTATATCTTGTATTTATTCTAACCTTCCTCAGTATTTCAAATGGCGTAGCACAAACTAGTGTTGCGCCATTTTTAGATTCGACTTTTACAAAGCAAAGAGCCATACATATTCAAGCAAATGCGGGATTCTTACTCGGACGCTTTACCATTCATGATGTTGATAGATATTCGGCAAATCGAACTTGTGAAGAGGAGAATTTCATTTCTCCACTGCCGTTTTTAAATATCTATGCAGACTATAAAAGATTCGGATTAAAGTTTGAACAAATGATAGCTGTACCCGTCTTTGGTCTGTCATATCGTTTACACAAAGAAGCCGAAGAGAGAAACCTTCATCTTGAATTTCAACTTACAGTCGCTTCCTTCTTTTATCAAGACTTCTTTAAATCAAAGGTTGGACGTGGACTTGGTTTAAGATATAGTTTGCCTAATTGGACGTATGGTCTATCATATACCATATACAAGACACCGTTTGAGTATTGTAATGGGCCTCACCAAAATCTAGCCTCCTATCAAATACGTGCTAATTTTTCAAGGAGGATATTCAAGTCAAAAAAGACTTCTGATTGAGGTTCTATTAATTAGTGTCTGGTCGGAAATCAGCTCTTTCGAAAGATTACACACCCTAAATTCAACTAAAAAAGCATTGGTTTTCAAATTTTAGAGCTCAACTATTTTTCGGGCAGGCATGTATTCCGTTTTTGGGCTTTAAAAATGAGTTTTGCGGTTAATTTCTTCCCGACAAGACGCACGTTCCCTATGTCAATTGTATCTGCACTCAAATTTAGGCTGCCTTTTTATGAACCTGTTCTCTGCTTATATATTCACCTATCTTGTGCAGATTATAGGCCAAAACGCTTAGGGAAACGTAGCGTTTGAAGTTTTTAATCCCCCTGTCCAGACAACGACCCAATCCATTGTGTCTTAACTGGTTGATGTTTGATTCTACTGCGCTGTGAGCATTGCGGAGTTTTATAAACTGAGCCTGATGTTCCTGCTCAGTTTCCTCTTTGTTGCGCTTGCCCTTTTTTGGCATAATCGTCTTGGGAATTAGCTTTTCCACAAACGCCTTGTTTTGTCCGCTATAGAACCCTTTGTCAAGACTTAAGGATTCAATCAGACCTGAGAATTTTTCCACCAGCTTTGTCGCAATTTCTTGGGTTAGCTGGACATCAACCTGATTCTCAAGTACCTGATGATGAATGATGAAGTTGAATTGGTCGGTGGCGATTAATACATTGTGACCTATTTCAACTGGGTTGAACTTTTTCCCTTTGGAAAGCCACTCTGAATGCGTTTCAAATATGGAGTATAGTTTTTCACTTGAAGCAATAACTTCTCCATCTATTATTCTTCTACTGACTAGGTCGATATGCTTAGTCAGCATTTCATGAAAATAAACCAATTGGAGATGCTTGGATAGTGCCGAAACACTCCTGTGACAGGCTGTTTGATTTAGCAAATCCTTGACCTTTACTTCAAGTTTATTGCCTAGTTCTAGGTATTGACTTACTACATTACGAACTCTCGATTCTTTGTTTTTTCCGCCTGAACTGCTGGCCTTGGAACTAGCCCTGAAAATGCTTTTGATCTCCCGTTTCCATGATCTGGATTTTCTCCAACCTGTGATGTTTTCATTGTCCCTGAACCATTCAGAGAGGTCAATGCACTTACGTGCTGAATCCCACAGTAGATTCATATCTGTGGGGAAATGTACATGAGTACCAACGGGAAACGAATCGGTTTTTACCTGGAGTAGCTCTTCCTCTTTTTTTTTAATAACCTATGACCGTAGTTAATCACCAAATCATTGACCTCTTGGATTGTTTGCTCATCCAACAATGCTAGATTATCCTTGATCGTAGTAAGCCCGTACTTCTTCTTGTCCAATCGTGATTCTGTTTCAATACCCATTACCGTTCGCATTGAGGTATCAACATTGGCCAGATAATGGATGCGATCATAATTTGCATTTAATCCTTGACGCATTACTCCAAGTACTAGTATCTCCCACAGTCCCATCCCTTTGCGACCTGATCTAATCAATGTCTCTTGCTTGGGATTTATACGATTGGATAGCAAAGAAAATACAGCAGCATTTATCTCCTTGTTCATGAAAATTGCTTGAAGTCCTTTCAATAACTTGGGAGCCTCGTCTCTGCAATTATTAGGAAATTCAGCTGATGTAATTGGCAGCGTGAATAAGTCTGGATCTCGTTCAAATAGTGTGCGCATAAGCTTCGAATGTTTAACTAAAATACAGCGTCAACACCAGTAATTATGCTGAATAGGTCACTATTTATGAAGATATTCATGGGATAAATTTGGCTATATCACCCGCCAAATAAAGACTCTGTGATTTCCGACCAGACACTAATTAAACACTTTTTCTTCGATAGAGTGTATCCGAAGCTCATGGTTGTCTATACCAGGGCAAAAGCATTTAAACCATTAGACATTATTACGACTCATTTAGTATAGGTCAAATTATTCTTTTTTGACAATGCAAAAAGTTAGTTTATATGTCTAAAACCAATGCTTTGACTTTTTGAGTCCAACGAAAAGAAAGCTATAGTAATTCAGTTATAATAATGTCTATTACCTTTATTTTGTTCTTAATTTTTTAATTTTCAATCAGTAGTATTTTTGAAAAGCGTTTTTTTCATTCGAAAAAGATGGATAGAAAAACCACGTTTTCTAATACAAATTCACTTTCCTGTTTTTTCTCTGCTCTAAAAGACCCAAGGCGAATAGATGCGGGAAATTACCACCATTCTTTGAGCGACATATTGCTATTGGTTATAACAGGGATAATGTGTGGCTGTGATAAATGGGAGACCATACACATTTTTGGTAAAAGTCAATATTACTGGCTTAAGCAGTATGGAAACTTTGATACTGGTATTCCATCGATAGATACTATGCGAAGAGTCTTTTCAGCTCTTGATTCTGAGAATTTCAATGATTGTTTTATCTCTTGGATTAATCATTTGTGTGTGAAAACAAAAGGAGAAGTTATAGCTCTTGATGGTAAAACAGTGAGGGGCGGTAAGTTTGACGGAATAACAACCCCTCATATTGTTTCTGCCTTTGCATCAGAGAATCAACTGTGTCTGGGTCAATTGAAAGTGAATGAAAAAAGCAATGAAATTACTGCAATACCTGCATTATTAGAATTGTTAGATATAAAGGGTAATACAATTACCATTGATGCAATGGGGTGTCAAACAAAGATTGTAAGTCAAATTGTGAAAAGTGAAGCCAATTATATTATTGCAGTTAAAGGAAATCAACCTGCTTTGGCTAGTAATATTCAAGATACAGTTGTATTGACAAATCCTGATAGTGTTGATGTTGAAGATGATTTCGGACACGGAAGAATAGAAAAAAGAACTTGTGAAGTTTTTACTAACTTGAAACACATAGAAAACCCTAATAAATGGGAAAATTTAATTTCGGTAGTGAAGATAACATCAGAAGTTACTCAAAAAGCAACCGGAATAATGACAACAGATGAACGGTTTTTCATTAGTGATTTGTCATCTGCAAGAGCAATTAACAATGGGGTTCGAAAACATTGGTCAGTTGAAAATAATTTACATTGGAGCCTCGATGTGACATTTCAAGAAGACTTTTCTAAAAAAAGAATAGGGTATCAAGTGGAAAACTTTAATATCCTATTAAAAATTGTATTAACAGTTTTAAAAAAAGAAAGCTCAGCTAAAATTAGCTTGAAAAACAAGAGAATGAAAGCGGCTTTTGACACAGACTATAGAAATTTATTAATGAGTACAGCTGTTTTTTAAATGCTTTTGCCCTGTTGTCTATACTTTCTTATGATATGAATATAGTACCTTACAATATGATTTGGAATATGACAAAGCAAATCAGTATTCTTATTTCTTGTTTACTTCTTGGTGCAATTCAGTCAATTGGACAGGGAGATATTCCTGTGCCTCAAAGACCCAAGCACAAGAAAAATCACGAGCTTGGGTTTGGTGTCAATCGCACGTATATAGAACAAGAGAGTACATTTGATGGTGATGGCTTTATTCTCAGCTATCACCGACCTCGTGTTAATGAAAAGATGGTTTCTTTTACTGGCGGAATTGAGTTTAAGAAAACATCAATTTTTGTCAAAACTATTCAGGAATCACGCAGTGTTTCGTATTCTGATGCTCATTTAGATTTCTACTATTTCTCTTTACCTGCTTTGCTTCGATTCAAGTTTGGAGAATATGAAAGATTAAATGTGCAATTAGGACCATATTTAGATATTCTTGGTGGAGGTGTTCTTAAAGGAAGACAAAAAATAACACCACCAATGACCTTGCAGCAACCAACTACGGAGAGCGATGTCTCAATAGGGATAAGTTCATCTAATATAAAATTTGGAGGAGTTATTGATATTATATATCGCCCCTTTTTGAGATTACCCGATGTAGGAGTCGTTACTGGTGTTCGTCATGGATATGGAGGTCTTTGGACCCATATTTATTCCAAGAATAGATTCTATTTCGCTGGTGTGAGTTATATGTTGTAGGAATATATACAAAAAGGCTGGGAAGATGTAATCAACCCAGCCTTTCTCATTAGTTCAGCTACTGTCTTAATCGTCCTAATCTTTGTTCCCTTTATTCAATTCTTGTAATCTTATCTGGATATCATGTTTAGACCGTTGAATAAGTTAGAGGCTTAACAAGAGGAAACTTCTAAATAGTCATTAAATTTAAAGGGATGAACAAGTGGTTAATAGTTTTCATGGCAGCTTTGCTTTTGGCTTCGTTACAACAGTGCAAAAAAGATACTGCAGAGTGTGATGAAATACCAGAAAAGATTTCTTTCTCATTACCAGATACATTATTCGATTATACTCCGGTTATCCCTGCTCATATTCAGTCCGATCCAATATTCTCTTTTTCATCAAATGTTCCCTCCAGTAACCCGCAAACAAATGAGGGCATCACGTTAGGACGCGTGTTGTTTTATGATAAAAGACTATCGAATGACAATACGATTAGCTGTGCTTCATGCCATCTTCAGGAAAACGCGTTTAGTTTCCCTGAGCAATTTTCGGAGGGGATAAATCAACAAATAACTCCAAGAAATAGCATGGCTATAGTTAACATGCGATGGAATAGAAAGTTTTTCTGGGATCTCAGAGAAAATCGGATAGAGGATCAAGTGTTACAACCGATTAAGCACCCAGGGGAGATGGCAACGAATTTAGACCAGTTGGTAACTGAGCTATCAACCATTGAAGATTATAAGTCGTTATTTGAGGATGCTTTTGGAGATGCTGAAGTTACTGAGGAAAGGGTGTCAAAAGCACTATCTCAATTTCTTAGAGCATTGGCTTCATTTGATTCTAAATATGATCAGGGAAAGCAAAATGAATTCGTCAATTTCACACCCTCAGAGTTTACTGGAATGGAGCTGTTTTTTAGTGGAACTATAAAGTGTAATCATTGTCATACTGGAGAGTTGTTTCAGTCTTCAGAAGCCATGAGTAATGGATTGGACCTTGTGGCTGCAGACCCTGGTGTAGGTGGAATTACCGAAGCACCAGAAGACATGGGTCAGTTTAAAGTTGTAACGCTAAGAAATATTGAACTCACTGCACCTTACATGCATGATGGTCGTTTTCAAACT
The DNA here is from genome assembly GCA_965224545.1 of Flavobacteriales bacterium. Classification (GTDB taxonomy): domain Bacteria; phylum Bacteroidota; class Bacteroidia; order Flavobacteriales_D; family Sanyastnellaceae; genus ASP10-05a. The sequence goes on from CBDCZM010000004.1 coordinate 331,315, forward strand.
TTAGAAGAAGTGGTTGAGTTTTATAACTCAGGAGCACAGCAACATCCTAATCTTGATCACCGATTTACGGTGGATGGTGAAGATGGTGGAGTTCCAGTTCAATTAAACTTGACAGAAGTTCAAAAAGCTGATTTAGTAGCATTCTTAAAAACACTTTCGGATGAGAATTTCATTCAAGATGTCCGATTCTCTGATCCGTTTGATTGAGCAAATATGCCGAATCAATCAATACTCTGCTATTAGGAGTTGATTTAGTCGAATATCAGTTGAATCTATATTCTCTAGATCTTCAGACGAAGGAAAGTAATTGACCCCTATCTTATTCACAGAGGATTTACAATTGGCTAAAAATCGATCATAAAAGCCTTTTCCATATCCAATCCGATTTCCTTTTCGATCAGCATATAGCAATGGAACAATAACAATGTCAATTTCTGATTCATCCAGCTCAGGACCATCTTTAGGTTCAGGAATTCCCCAATCATTTGTGTGGAATGGAGTGTTCTTGTTAATTAGAACTGTCCTCATAGTGTTTGTGCTGAAGTTGGAGACTGAAGTACATAAATTAATACCCGTTGAATGACAATGATCGATAAATATACCAAGGTCAATTTCATTTAATTTTTTTATAGGAAAAAACACATGAACAATGCATTTATCCAAATCCATTTTTTTCAATTGATAACAAATAGATTCTGAGGCAGCTTTCTGTTGAATCATGGAAAGTTGGGACCGAAGTTTCCGATATTTTTTTCTTGCCTCCTGTTTAGTCAGAAATGATTCGATCAAAGAATTTCAAATACTGCCAAATTTACAATCTCAGTGGGTTGATTCTGACTGAATATCTATCAAAATAGGCAATTTGTCAGGCTTATACCAATGGCATTGCTTTTGACAAGGTAGTTTCCTCAATTAGAATATTTATTAAATATAGAAAATGATAAAAGAAGGTAATATCAATGTGCAAACGGAAAACATCTTTCCGATTATCAAACAGTTTCTTTACTCTGACCATGAAATTTTTCTTAGAGAGTTGGTTTCAAATGCTGTTGATGCGACTCAGAAAATGAAAACACTCAGTTCCATCGGTGAAATGAAAGCCAATGTAGACAAGTTGAGAGTAGAAGTTATTCTGGACAAAGAGGCCAAAACCGTTACTGTAAGAGATAATGGAATTGGTATGACTGGAGATGAAGTTGATAAATACATTAATCAAATCGCTTTTTCTGGAGCAGAAGAATTTGTAAATAAATACAAAGATGCGGATGCAAAGAACTCTATTATTGGACACTTTGGACTAGGTTTCTACTCTGCATTCATGGTGGCTAAAGAAGTGGAAATTGTCTCTAAAAGCCAAAAGCCAAATAGCACACCCGTAAAATGGTATAGTGATGGTACTCCTGTGTTTAAGATGGAGGAAGCCACTAAAAAAACCAAAGGAACTGATATTATACTTCACATTGCTGATGACTCTTTGGAGTTTTTAGAGGAGTCTAGAATTTCAGAGATTTTAAATAAGTACTGTAAGTTCCTTCCTGTAGAAGTGAAATTTGGTACTAAAACAGAAAGTATTGAAGATCCTTCTGGAGAAAAGGATGAGGAAGGAAATGTGAAGAGAATTTCTCAAGAGGTAGATAATATTATTAATAACCCATCTCCAGCTTGGACGAAAGCACCTGCGAATCTAACAGATGAAGATTACAATGCTTTTTATAGAGAGCTCTATCCAATGGAGTTCAATGATCCACTTTTTCACATTCACCTAAATGTGGATTATCCATTTAATCTAACTGGTATTCTTTACTTCCCGAAATTGAAGAATAATGTAGAGGTTCAAAAGAATAAGATCAATCTATATAGTAACCAGGTGTTTATTACTGATAACGTAGAAAACATTGTTCCTGAATTTTTGACACTATTACACGGAGTAATAGATTCTCCAGACATTCCTTTGAACGTCTCTAGATCTTATCTCCAGGCAGATGGAAATGTGAAGAAAATTTCATCTCACATTACCAAGAAAGTTGCTGATAAGTTGGCATCTATGTTTAAGAATGACAGGAAAGATTTTGAAGAAAAATGGGATGATGTAAAAGTGTTCATTGAATATGGAATGCTTACTGAGGATAAGTTCTACGATAAAGGGGAGAAATTCGCGCTTTATAAAACCACAACAGGAGGGTACCATACGTTTGAGGAGTATTTTGAAAAGGTGAAGGAAACTCAAAAGAATAAGGATGGAAAAACAATTCTGTTATACACAAGTGATCCTAAGGAACAGCATAGTTTTGTGAAAAGGGCAACAGATAAAGGCTATGAAGTGCTAGAATTTGAAGGTCCTTTGGTTAGTCATTTAATGAGTAAGCTAGAGAGTAAGCATTCAGATGTTCAGTTTGCAAGAGTGGATGCAGATACAATTGATAAGCTGATTCAAAAAGATGAAGAACAGCCATCCAAATTGACTGAAGCACAGGTGGAAGAGTTAAAGCCTCTAATTGAAGGAGAGGTGGAGAAGGAGAAATTCACTGTACAGGTAGAAAGTATGTCTGAGACTGATTCCCCTATTATCATTACTCAAAGTGAATTTATGAGACGTATGAAAGAACAACAAATGACTGGTGGTGGTGGAATGCAGATGTTCGGAAACATGCCTGAGATGTATAACTTGGTGGTCAATGGAAATCATCCATTAGTGAGCAGGATTCTGGAGGAGAAGGACGACACTGTGCGATCAGGACTAATCAAGCAGACTGTAGATCTTGCGCTTCTTTCTCAAGGTCTCTTGAAAGGGGAAGACCTTACTAGCTTTGTTACTCGTTCTGTAGAAATGATCAAATAAATTTAAATAGATATATTTAAGCGTTGCAATACTTGAAAAAGAGAGTATTGCGGCGCTTATTTTATTAAAGAACAATCGATGAAAAAATTTCTTCCCCTGTTAGCTCTTGTTGGAGTAGTACTCCTTTTTTTCTTGATATTCTATCTCTGGGGAGGTAGTATTTATGATGGAGCAGTGACCAAACAGGAAACTGTGGAGCAAGAATGGGCTGACGTTCAAGCACAATACCAAAGAAGAGCCGATTTAATACCTCAATTAGTTGCTACGGTAAAAGGTGCTGCTGAAAATGAAAAAGAAATTTTGATAAGAGTTACAGAAGCTAGGGCTGGTATTGTGCCTGGGAGTTATACTCCCAATCAGTTTAGAGATCGAGTTTCTGAAGGAATAGCTCAACAAGAGACACCATCTCAACTAGTGGGTTTTTGGGGAGCTTCCAGACGGATGCTTATGGAAAATTATCCTGAAATAAAGTCTACAGAAAATTTTCAACAACTTCAAACATCGATTGAGGGTACTGAAAATAGAGTGACTATCGCTCGCGAAAACTACAATGCTTCAGTAAAGACTTATAATTCCCATGTTCGAGGTTTTTTTAGGTCAAAAGCATTAGGAATGTTGGCGGAAGAAGGAGAGTTTGCAAAGCGAGAAATGTTTAAAGCAAAAGAAGGAAATGATGATGCTCCTATCGTAAACTTTGCAGATTAATGAGTGCGAAAGAGTTTTTTACAGAAGAGGAAAGAGAAGAAATAGAAGCTGCTATAGAAAGGGCTGAAAGTGTTACTTCAGGAGAAATCCGAGTACATTTAGAAAACAGTTGTGATGAAAATATATTGGATCATTCAGTGTGGATTTTCGAACAATTAGAGATGAACAAAACCAAGAAAAGAAATGGTGTTCTGATTTACATGGCTGTTGGGGATCGTACATTTTCAATCATTGGTGATGAAGGGATCAATCAATTAGTTCCAAAGGAGTTTTGGAATAAAACAAAAGACATTATGAAAGCTTCATTTATGGAAGGAAGCTTCAAACAAGGATTAATCGATGCCATAGAGTCTATTGGTGTAGATTTGAGAGCACATTTCCCAATAGAAGGGAACGACGAAAACGAACTTTCTAACAAGATTTCTTATGGAGACGAAACTAACACCTAAGAATCTGTCTTGGAAAGCACTTTGCTTATTGTCCTTTGTGATAATTTGCTTTTCCGTTGTTGGTCAGGAAAGTGATTGTCTTCCTGAAAAACCATCTGCTTCCACGCCTAAAATAAGTGCTTATGTACATGATTTGGCCAATTCATTTTCGGCTGCGGAAGAATTGCAACTCAATTCTAATTTTAAACGGTTTAAGGATTCAACTTCGAATGAAATTATTCTTATCGCTCCTGACACTCTTTGTGGAATGGATATATGGGATTACGGAATCAAAATAGGAAATCAGTGGAATGTTGGTCAAAAGTCTTTTGACAATGGATTGGTGATCGTTTATAAAGCCAAAACAGAAACTTCAAGAGGCAGAATAGCTGTGGTTACTGGAAGAGGACTCGAAGGAGCGGTTCCTGATGGAGCAGCAAAAATGATCATTGAAAGAGAAATGATTCCTCTTTTTAAACAAGGTAAAATCATTCAGGGGCTGAGCAATGGAATTTCAGTTTTGGAAGATTTGCTAAGAGAGGAGTACAGTTATGCCAATTATATAAGTGAGGACAAGCCCAAAAATCATTCTATGTATGTTCCATTAATCATTTTTGGATTATTCATTCTGTTCTTTTTGATTCAAGTCGGGGTGTATGCAAGGACGAACAAAATTTCCTTTTGGAAAGCATTGGTGATTATGAGTCAAACAAAAGGGACCCACTCTGGTAGATGGAGAGGGTTTACGGGCAGCACCGGCGGATTTGGAGGGTATAGAGGTGGAGGCACCTCAGGAGGAGGAGGATTTGGAGGGTTTGGAGGTGGATCTTTTGGAGGTGGTGGTGCTTCAGGAAGTTGGTGAATTATTAATGTAGCAATGATAGAATGTGGAGATGGAACAATTAAACTTGCATTCTGAATTGGAAAATCTATTCTGTGTTAAAATTACCTAAGAAACAAAGATGCTGTGTTCAACTTTCATTGTGTATTCAAGACTAATGACGAATTTTAAATTTAAATAATATGACATTTGCTAAATGGATTGGAGGAGCATTGGGGTATGCAGTAGGAGGACCTATAGGAGGACTATTGGGTTTTGCTTTTGGATCTATGTTTGATTCAGAAGAGAAACAGAATCAACAATATAAAAGGGTAGATACAGGAAGGAATAGAGGTTCTGACTATGAGCGATATAGGCATCGAACACAATCTGGAGATTTCGCTGCAAGTTTATTAGTACTATCCGCTTCAGTAATGAAAGCCGATGGGAAATTATTGAAATCTGAGCTAGATTATATCAAAGCATTTTATCAGAAACAATTTGGAGAACAGCAAGCTGCGTATCATATGGGAGTGCTTAAAGAGCTTTTAAAAAAGGATATTCCATTAAAGCAAGTTTGTGAGCAGATTCGCTATTTCATGGAGCATTCAGCCAGATTACAGCTCATGCACTTCATGTTTGGAATAGCGCACGCAGATGGGCATGTGCACAGCTCCGAAGAAAGAGTTATTCAACAGATAGCTTCCTACCTTGGGATTAGCTCAAGAGATTACCAATCACTAAGAGCGATGTTTTATAAGGACGCTAGTAGTGCCTATAAAATCTTGGAGGTGAGTAAAAATGTGACTGAAGACGAATTGAAGAAGGCCCATCGAAGAATGGTGAAAAAATACCATCCAGATAAATTGAAAGATTTAGGGGAAGCTCAGATGAAAATTGGAGAGACAAAGTTCATAGAGGTTCAAAAAGCGTATGAGCAAATCAAGAAGGAAAAAGGGTGGAACTAAAAAGGCTCGTTAGATTTTATGGAATCTTATTATAAGTTCCTGAGAATAGCAGCTACAAAAAACGTTATGCCGTTTTCGATAAGTCATGTTTTTTGTTAGATCAAAAGACCGTTACCTGAGTCTAATTAATTTTTGGTTGTATCTTTGGTGAAAACAGTTAAGTTATGAAAACGCTCATTTTTCTCAGTCTCATTTTGTTTTCTACTCAAGTGTGGTCTCAAATAGTAGAAGAGATAGAGTTAACTCCTGGATCTTCAATTATAGATGAAGATGACCAACGGTTAATCAATGATTGGCTCCCAGAGGAGTTCAGATATAAGGCAGAGTTAATATACCTGGCCAAACCAGAAAGCGGTTTTTTAGCTTCTGATTTCCATAACAGTTGTGATGGGAGTTCTAATACATTAATAGTAGGTCGGACTTTACAAGGTAATATTTTTGGAGGATACAATTCAGGAGTATGGTCCTCAAATGGTTCGACTCAAATGAATTTAGACGAAAATTTCTTGTTTTCTGTTGATTTACAGGAAATTTATAGGGCTGAATCTGATGTCGAACATATTACAAATGCACCTAACGCAGGACCGTTTTTTGGAAGTACGTCAAGTCCAGATTTAAGATTTTTTAGTGACAATGGATTCTTGGTTGGCGTTGTAAATTTGCTAGGAGAGGCGTATCACTGTCCTAAAAATAGTGATGCAGAATGTTACTGTCGTATGAATGAGGGTATTTGTGATAATATACCAAATGTTACTGGTAGAATCAGTTGTACTTCATACGAGGTATGGCAGCTAAAAGATTGCGGAACTAAATCCTTTTCAGTAGGAATTGATTACGATGAAGATGGAGTTTTTGATACTTTTTCAAATTGCTACGATCAAACACCACCTATGTTTCCAGGTTCTAAAATAGTAGATTCTAGTAAGGACGCTTTACTAGCATCATGGGTGCCTGAAGAATTTTTATATGAATCTGATCTCCTTTTCGAATCAACTGAATCTGTTATTTCTCTTCAAACATTCTTGAATAATGTCGCTGGCTTTTATGATACTGTTATTCTTATAGAAACCGAGTTAGGTGAAGTCATAGGGGGGTATAACGAAGGGTTTTGGACTGGGGCTAGTAATGTAGAAACAGGGTTGTTAGGTAATTTTATCTTCAATCTATCCGATAAAAGATTACATCAAGCCCTACCAGGAGGCGATCACACTATTACTGGCAGTGTCATAAGATTTGGTGAAGAAGATCTTTATATCAATTTAGGATCTGATGAGCATTTCACGAAACTCTCCGACTACTCAGAGACCTCTACCAGTCCTGAGAATTCAAATTCTTATTTGTACCTATGTGAGAATAGTTTCTTTGAAATAGAGAGGATAGAGGTTTGGAAGCTCAAAGAATCAGGTACTTCAATTTTTCTTCCCTCAGACGCTGACGGAAATGGCATTTGTGATCACTTGGATCCCAACAAGTTCTTTACCTCAGGTTCTGCATGTCCTGGTGATTTTGATGGTGACAATTTTATTTCTGTAACTGATTTAACAGGCTTCTTAAGCGTATTTGGAGGGAGTTGTAATTAGAGCTTATCTAATTATTGATATTAGACTCTCTCTCTGTGACAACTAGAGTTAATTGTTTCCCTCAACTTCTTCAAACTGGACTTGCTACATTAGTTAGGACAAAAAAGTTAAGTCTCTAGAATTAAGATTGGTAGGGTGAAAAGAAGAATTGTGACAACGAATTTAAATTAATGGCAGTGGATCCTGTAGAATCCTCTGGGAAGATTATAGGAGAGGTCTAGCAAAAAGAAATAGAGAAACAACAAAAATTGTTTGGATTATTTTGGTCATGAGAATCAAATATCGTGTTTATCAGATAAGGTCAATACATTACAAAATTTCATTTTTTATCCAAAATCACCTATCTAACTTAAAACAGACTCAGACTGAAGTATGGAAAGAACTCTCTCAAACTCAGCAGAGATGCTTGCTTCAATAATTAGTTGCTTCTCAGAAATAGGATGAAAAAACACGAGTTGCTTAGCGTGCAGCATCATCGAAATCATTTGATAGGTTTCTTTCCATAGCTTGTTCTGCTTGTTACATCCATGTGGCCTGTCTCCGATAATTGGATGAAGGATATGAGCTAGGTGTTTTCTTATCTGATGCATTCGCCCCGTTTCTGGCGTCACCTCTACGAAAGAATACCGGCTTGTATTGTGTTTTCCAAAAGGAAGTGGAATTTCAAATTGTTGAAGCATTTTATAGTGAGTTACTGCTTCTTGTATATTTCCTTTTTCTGACTTCAAAGCATAATCAATTGTATCATGATCAGGAGTGAAACCTCTTACAATTGACCAATAGGTTTTTACAATGCTCTTTTCCCGAAACAATTCTGATGTCTTTTGATGGGTTTGTTCATCTAATGCAAAAAGAAGTACCCCACTTGTTTTCCGATCCAGTCTATGACAAGGATAAACACGCCTATTTAACTGATTTCTCAAGCATTGCAACGCAAAGTGTTCAGCATCATTTGCGATTTTGCTTCGATGAACAAGTAGACCATGTGGTTTGTTTACCGCAACCAAAAAATCGTCCTGATAAATTATTTCAAGTTCCAACTTTTAAGAAGAATGAGTCTCGTGTTGCTCTAACTTTTTGGCTAGCTTTTTTTGGTATTGTCCCTGTACGACATCTACCAAAATCAATACTACGAGTACAAAATAGAAAGTTGTTTTACTCATAGCTACAATCTCATTTCCAAAGAGCTCCATATGCGCTTTATGTCCTCCCTCTGTCAATAACATAATACCAACGATAAAGAGAATAAATAAACCAAGCACCTCATACATTCTATTCTTTTTAAGGAAATTAGAGACTTTGTCAGCCAGCCAGATCATTAGAATTCCCCCTATAACTATGGCCGTCGCCATAAGCCAAAATTGATAAGTTCCATCTTCGTTTTTAGCTAATGCCATAGCACTTAATATGGAGTCAAAGGAGAATACCAAGTTCATAAGTACAATCATGGTAATGATCTTTCCAGTGGAAGTTTTGGATGAATTTGCTTGTTCATTGTGTCCATCCAAACTCATCATGTGCCAAATCTCTTTAGTAGCAGTATAGATAATGAATGCACCTCCGACAAGTGTGATCAAACTGTCCAAATTAAATTGGCCACTAATGACACTATTGTGTGGCGAAAACCATGGAGCTTCGAAATAACTCATTAACTCCACTAAAACAAAAAGGAGAATAATCCGCATTATCACCGCTAGTCCAATACCAACTTTACGCACATATGACTGCTTATCCTCAGGAGCTCTCTTAGATTCTAAGGAGATATAAAGTAAGTTATCAAACCCAAGCACTGCCTGAAGCAAGACTAGCATTAGGAGTGTAAATAGTGATTCTAGCATAGTTCTAAATTTTGAGGACAATGTTACAAAAATTGATATGTCCGAGATAGGCTTTAGATTAAATTTTAGTGAATTTCCATTATAAGTTGGGTAAAAAGCAAATAGATGCTAAAAATTTAATGGCGTCTAAGATTCTGGTTAACTTAGCGATGCTTAATCAATATTGAGCAGCTATCACTACAAGAACAGCCTCTCACAGATTGATTTTTTTTTAACCAAATTAATTTTTTTAATGGGAGATATTTTTAGTGGATTGTCATCATATGAAACCGCCTTTTGGGTTTTTGCTATTCTAGGTTCAATTCTTTTTCTGATTATTTTGATATCCACCTTTATAGGAATGGGGATTGATGTGGATATGGACGCTGACGGAACTGACTTTGATGCCGATGATGGTGGAGTTGGATTTCAGTTCTTCACTTTTAAAAATATGGTGGCCTTTTTCACAATCTTTGGTTGGACTGGGCTCATTTGCTTGGATGCGGGATTTTCAAATGTATTGTCATTGGTGGTAGCCACTATAGCCGGCTTAGTGATGATGGCCTTAACATCATTATTGTTCCTTTGGATGAGTAAACTTGCTGAATCAGGAACTCTAAGAATAACAAACGCTATTGGCGAGATCGGAGAGGTTTATCTTCCAATAGCTGCTAAAAGAGAAGGGGTGGGTAAAGTACAAATTAAGGTTCAGGGAAGTCTTAGAGAGCTAGAAGCCATTACTGATTCGGACTATTCTTTGAAAACTGGAACAATTATAAAAGTCCTAGAAGTAATTAGCTCTGAACTATTATTAGTCGAAAAACTATCAAATTAAACTTTAAATATAAATGAATACTACATTATTACTTAGATTACCTGAAGCGTCAGGAATCTTTCTTGTCGCTACCGTTGTCATCATTCTTTTTGTCTTTCTATTCTCTATGTTTAGAAGATATAAAAGATGCCCATCAGATAAAATTTTAGTTGTTTATGGAAAAACTGGTGGAGAAAAATCTGCTAAATGTGTACATGGTGGGGCCTCATTTATTTGGCCAATTATTCAAGACTATTCGTTTCTCGATTTAACTCCGATCTCAATAGAGGTGAATTTAACCAAAGCTCTGAGTAAGCAAAACATTCGTGTGAATGTACCTTCTCGTTTTACGATTGGAATTTCTACTGAGCCTTCTATAATGCAAAATGCTGCTGAAAGACTCTTGGGCCTTTCAGCAGGGGCAGTTCAGGAGCTGGCTCAAGAAATAATTTTTGGTCAGTTAAGACTTGTTGTGGCCTCTATGGATATAGAAGAGATCAATACGGACAGAGATAAATTTCTATCTCATATTACAGCAAATGTGGAGGCTGAATTGAAAAAAGTTGGTTTAAAGCTTATAAACGTAAACATCACAGATATTCATGATGAATCAGGTTATATAGAAGCTTTGGGGAAAGAAGCTGCTGCGAAGGCAATTAACGATGCTATTATATCTGTTGCTCAAATGGATAGGGATGGAGCGATAGGTCAAGCAAACGCAGTTCAAGATCAGAGAATTCAAGTAGCTGCCGCTAATGCTAAAGCTGTTGATGGAGAAAACACAGCCAAAGTGAAAGTTGCAAATTCAAACGCGGATAGAAGGGCTAGAGAAGCAGAAGCTGAAAAGATAGCATCTGCGAGTGAAAAGGTACAAGCTGCTAAGGCTTTGGAAGAGGCTTACGCGGCAGAAAAAGAAGCTGAAGAAGCCAGAGCCAGCAGAAAGGAAGCAGAGCAAGGTGCTGATATTATTGTTCCAGCAGAAATAGATAAGAGAAAAATAGAAATTGACGCCGAGGCTTCCGCGGAGCAAATAAGAAGAATAGCCAAGGGGCAAGCGGATGCGATATTTATGAAGAAAGAGGCAGAAGCAAAAGGACTTTATGAAATATTGACGAAGCAAGCAGAAGGGCTAGATCGCATCGTAAAAGCAGCAGGAAATAACTCGAAAGATGCAGTGTTACTATTAGTGGCTGATAAACTTCCTGAATTAGTCAAAACTCAGGCAGAGGCAATTAAAAATATCAAAATCGATAAAATCACTGTTTGGGAAAACGGAGGAAATGAAAATGGCAAATCTTCAACTTCCAACTTTATCTCCGGGATGTATAAGGCAGTTCCGCCTCTTCAGGAAATGTTTGATATGGCTGGAATGCAGTTGCCGAATTATCTCAAAGGGGAAGAGGTGAAAGAATCACCATCCGAGACTAAAGATGATAGTATAGAAGAAGGTACAGAGGAATAGAGCCTTGTAATGCTTAGGAAATGGAAGTTTTAGGTTCAAGTTTATGTAGGGAAAATGTCTTTAAACTTTGGACTTGAAACTTAAACTTGATAAGTTATAAAAGATGCAATTGGCAATTTATCTATAATTGAAATTAATTCTACTTTCTGAATGTGTGAAAACTCTACTTTTGCAGAAAATTAAAATAATGACGGCAGAAATACACACTGATAAAGGGTTGATGAAATTGGAGTTCTATGAAAAAGATGCTCCTATTACTGTAAAGAATTTTACAGATTTAAGTAAAAAGGGATTTTATGATGGGCTTACTTTTCACAGAGTTCTGCCAGATTTTGTAATCCAAGGAGGATGTCCTCAAGGAACTGGAGTAGGAGGCCCTGGATATCAAATTGATTGTGAATTAGACGGAGAAAATCAGCACCATGATACTGGAGTTTTAAGCATGGCTCACGCAGGAAGAAATACTGGGGGTTCACAATTTTTCATTTGTCACAGCAGAAACAATACATCTCATCTTGATGGAAACCATACCTGTTTTGGCAAAGTAGTAGAAGGAATGGATATAATCAATGACATCCAAGAAGGGGATAAGATTGAAAAGATAGTTGTGATAGATTAAGAATAAGGCGATATACAAATCGCTTGATACAACTCATTAAAAAAATAAAGCCTCTCATTAAAATATTAATGAGAGGCTTTTCATGTTAAGTACAGGTGTTTTTCTTAGAAATAGATTATTAACCTAATAGAACCAAACCATTTCTCGTTAAAACCAAGGCAAACTGACTTTTCTCTTTTTATATAAAATAATAATATGTTTCTCTCTTTACACTTATTAGATACAGCGCTAAAAATGAGTGGTTGCACAAAAAAAAATCTTTTTTTCAATAAGAGTCCTAATGCGCTGTAATTCAGCTAGATAATTATTGAAATTTTTCCTTGAACCTTTCTATTGATAATGTCGTTGAAAGCGTTTTTAGCTTCGATGAAAGGATATTTTTTATAAATAAGCGGTTTTAGCAGACCTTGATTATACCACTCTAGGAGTTGTTCTGTATTTCTTCGATGTTGATGTGGGAATTTTTTACAAAAAGTACTGAAAAACACGCCGACCAGAGATGCACCTTTGAGAAGAGGAATATTTAATGGTACTGTAGCAATTTTTCCTGAAGCGAATCCAACAATTAGGTGTCTACCATTCCATGACAGTGCTCTAAAGGCAGGATTGGAGTATGTGCCTCCAATCATATCGCATATCACATCGACTCCGTTGCCTGAAGTAATTTCTTTTAATCTATGTTTTAAATCTTCTCCTGAATAGTTGATACAGTGATGAGCACCTTGATTTTTAGAGAATTTCATTTTATCCTCTGATCCCACACAAGCAATGATTTCGGCACCCACTATTTTTCCAATTTGAACAGCCGCACTTCCCACGCCTCCTGAAGCTCCTAGGATAGCCAGTTTTTCTCCTTTCTGAAGATTTCCTCTATCCATTAGTGCATGGTAGGCCGTACCATAAGTAATGAGAAACACAGAAGCATCTTCAAAACTCATACTGTCTGGTATTTTATGAGTGTTCTCTTCTGTAGAACAAGCGTATTCCTGAAGAGCTCCTTGCATCACATCTACCATCACTCTATCTCCAACTTTAAGCTTTGTGATATTACTACCAACTTCTTCAACTACTCCGGAATATTCTCGGCAAGGGACGAAGGGAAGAGTCAATCCGTATTGATCTTTTCCATAGATGGTCAACGTATCAGGAAAGTTCAACCCCGCAGACATTAACTTCACTAAAACTTCATTTTCTGTAGGAGATGGCTTTTCAATTTCCTGAAAGGAAAGATTTTCTGGTGGACCATAGGAGGAGCAAACAAGAGCTTTCATTCAAGCAAATGTAGAATTTTAATATGGTTAAGTATGAAGACGTTCTTGAATATTCTTTAAAGCAGGGAGATGGTTTTATATTGATAATACTTCCCGGTTTCTTTATGATATTTAAATACATGAGCGGCATACTTGTGAATTTCGAACATGACTGTTATTAGGAAGATAACCTAGGTGCTTGCTGATGTATTCTTCGAATAGTACTTCACCAATGTAGCAAATGAAATTTTCGATCACCCCTTAAGATCAGAGGAGAGAACAGTTCATTTACGATGAAAACCCTAAGAAGGGGAAATGATCTTTTCAAGTATCATTCCTGTATCATACATGTAAAAAGTTGTATCAGCTTTTACATAGCTTGTGGCCGTGTCGATTCAACTTATGGAAAGATCTTCTTCTGATTCTTCTTGGTAGCCGATACTATAATTTGAGGAGGTGAAGATCATTCTATTTTAAACGTAGGTATATCAACGTAAAATTATTTAATTTGTCTTCCAGTTAAACCTATTCCAATATTTGATATCAAATGATAGTGATCAGAATCTTAATTTTATTTTTGTCTTTTGTCTCTCTAACAGTTTCTCATAGTCAGCAAAATAATGTCTTGCTTATAATAGCTGATGATTTGGGAGTTGATCCTATTTCAGGTTATATGCCTGAAGCCCTAGAGAAAGCCAATACTCCAGTGATAGATTCTTTAAGAGAATCGGGAGTTACCTTTACAAAAACTTGGACTAATCCTATTTGTTCACCTACCAGATCCGCCATGATTACTGGTAAATATGGATTCAGAACTGGAGTGTTAAATGCTGTAGACTTAGCAGAAATAGAAAGTTCAGAACTAACCCTCCATAATCATCTCAATCAAGTTTCTGATGGAGGAATCAGTACCAGCATCATAGGGAAATGGCATCTTGGAGGAAATGCCAATTCAGATTATCCATTAACAATGGGAGTGCCTCATTTTGCCGGAATAATGATAGGAGCAGTACCTAGTTATACTGATTGGGCATTTACAAAAAATGGTTTAGCCGAAGATGTGACAGATTATGCTACTACTAAGATCACTGATGAAGCTGTAAACTGGATAAATCTACAGGATCAACCATGGTTCTGCTGGGTAGCATATAATGCTCCTCATACACCTTTCCATTTACCTCCAGCTGACTTGCATACAAGTAATGAATTAGTAGATGATCCATCAGAAATAGAAATGAACTCATTACCATATTACCTAGCTATGGTAGAAAGCCTGGATATGGAAATTGGGAGATTGATCTCAGAAATTCCAGCAGACGAGCTAGAGAACACCACCATCATTTTCATTGGTGACAATGGAACTACCGGCCAAGTGATTCAAGCTCCATACACGAGTAATAGGGGTAAAGGATCTCTTTTCCAAGGAGGCATTCATGTACCTTTAGTCGTGTCTGGTAATCAGGTGTCTAGAATAAACGAAATTGATTCATCGCTTATAGTATCTACAGATCTGTTCTGCACTATTTCGGAATTAGCAGGGTATGAGCTTGAAGAATATGAAGACAGTTTTAGCTTTAAAAATCTTTTTACTGAGGAGAATACGGGCCAGAGAGAGTGTTCATTCACTGATATACAGAGTGAGCAAAAAGGTTATGGTTGGGCAGCTAGGGATGTAAGGTATAAGTACAGCATTTGGGATTCTGTACCTGAGCGGTTTTATGACCTTTGGGAAGACCCTTTTGAAATGAATAGCTTGCTAAATGGGATGGGGGATTTATCAGTTGAAGAACAAGAGGCATTTGATAAACTTTCGCAGGTTAATGAAGCCCTTTCTGTTGAAGAAAAGACTGCTCAATCTTTTCTGTTGTTTCCAAATCCTGTGCAGTCTAAATTGAATGTGGTGAGTCATTTGACCAATGAGGTGATCCACATCTATGATTTCTCAGGAAGGCAGGTGTTAAATTCCAAATCAACACCAGAAATCGATGTTTCATTGTTGCAAACGGGAGTTTATTTCATACGAATGGGCAATTCAGTTCAACAATTTGTCAAACTGTAATTACCCTCTGATATTATGTGATTTCTTTTTCTACTTCTGAATCTGCACTTTCTGAGTGGTGAAGTTTTATTCGGGTCACATTGATTTTTTATCCATTGAAAATAACATTGTTAAGTGGATTTATCTGATAGGTTTAGCGAAAAAAACAACACAATTATTTGGTTGCGAACTATTATTAAAGGGTCTAGCATAATCGAAGTTAAGCTGATATAATATAACCTTTGTAATTTAGCGATTATGAACATGGAATGGTATGAATTCATCAACTTGTCTTCAGAGATTTGAGGTTGTTATTAAACTAAAACAACTGTTTTCAAAAGCAAAACTTGTTATTTTCTGCATAAAACACTCGAATGTTAATAAAACAACCTTTTGAAACCGTTGATACCATTGATATTCCTTAAATTTAGGCTCTCTTTTAACGACCCTAATTAAATCGTATTGATGTCAGAAGAAGTTAAATATACCGAGGATAACATCCGATCACTAGACTGGAAGGAGCATATTCGTATGCGACCAGGAATGTACATCGGTAAACTTGGTGATGGTTCTTCTCCAGATGATGGAATTTATGTGCTTCTTAAGGAAGTAATGGATAACTGTATCGATGAGTTTGTGATGGGGTCTGGGAAAACTATTGATGTGAATATCAAAGATGATAAAGTAACTGTACGAGATTATGGAAGAGGTATTCCTCTTGGTAAAATCGTAGATGTGGTTTCTAAGATGAACACGGGGGGGAAGTATGATTCTAAAGCCTTTAAAAAATCTGTGGGATTGAATGGAGTAGGAACAAAAGCTGTAAATGCGCTTTCAACTTATTTCAAAGTTCAATCTGTTAGAGAAGAAAAGATAAGAGTAGCAGAGTTCAGTGTGGGTAATTTAGAAAATGTTACCGATGCAGAAGCTACTGCTAAGAGAAAAGGAACGTTGGTTCAGTTTACTCCAGATGTCTCTATTTTTAAGAACTACAAATATAAAATGCAGTTTGTAGAGCGTCTGATTTGGAATTACTGTTATCTAAATCGTGGGTTAACTATCAATTTCAATGGTGAAAAGTATTCGTCTGAACACGGACTTAAAGATCTATTAGAAAATAGTATAAATGAGGAAACTCAGTACCCAATTATTCACTTAGAGGGGGATGATATAGAGGTGGCCATTACTCATACAAATACTTATGGAGAGGATTATTATTCGTTTGTAAACGGTCAATATACCACACAAGGGGGAACTCATCATGGAGCTTTTAGAGAAGCATACGTGAAAGTAGTTCGCGAATTCTTTAAGAAGGACTATGATGCTCAGGATATTCGTTCAAGCATTACTGCCGCCGTTGCTGTAAAAGTAATGGAGCCCGTTTTTGAAAGTCAGACGAAGACCAAGCTAGGATCTACAGAAATAGAACCAGATGGACAATCTATGAGAGCGTTTGTTCTTGAATTCTTGAAAAAAGAACTGGACAATTATTTGCATAAGAATCCAGCAGCAGCAGAGGCACTTCTTAAAAAGATATTGCAAAGCGAAAGAGAGAGAAAGGATCTTGCGGGTATAAAGAAATTAGCCAGAGACAGAGCAAAGAAGGCAAATCTTCACAATAAGAAATTGCGTGATTGCAGAACTCATTTAACAGATACGAAGAAGGATAATCGTGAAGAAACGACCATCTTTATTACGGAGGGAGATTCTGCCAGTGGATCAATCACTAAATCTCGTAACCCGTTTACTCAAGCTGTATTTAGCTTAAAAGGAAAACCGCTGAATAGCTTCGGGTTGACCAAGAAAGTGGTTTATGAAAATGAAGAGTTTAACCTTTTACAGGCAGCTTTAAATATTGAAGATGGACTAGAAGGGCTGCGTTACAATAAAGTGGTTATAGCTACTGATGCAGATGTGGATGGGATGCATATTCGACTGCTTCTATTGACTTTCTTCTTGCAATTTTTCCCAGATTTAGTTCGTCAAGGACATGTGTATGTGCTTCAAACTCCATTGTTTAGAGTAAGGGATAAAAAGCAGACTTTTTATTGCTATTCAGAACAGGAGAAGATAGAGGCGATAGCCGCATTGAAAGGAAAATCAGAAATAACACGATTCAAAGGACTTGGGGAAATCAGCCCTGATGAATTTAAGAATTTTATAGGTGAAGACATGAGAATAGATCCTGTGGTTTTAGGACAGGAAGCAGCCATTTCTGAACTGTTGTCATTCTATATGGGAAAGAATACTCCTGATAGACAGCAATATATAATCAATAATTTAAAAGTAGAAAAAGACGTAGTTGAAGAAGGAACTGAAGCTGCGTAAGGGACGATTTACTAATGATTGAACACTCGGAAGACGATAACTTAGAGAGAGACGAAGAATTTGAACAGGACTCAGGAGGAGGGAACCAGTTGGACAAAGTCATCCAAGTGGATGGCATGTACAATGAGTGGTTCTTAGACTATGCCTCTTATGTGATATTAGAACGTGCCGTTCCTCATATGAACGATGGTCTAAAACCTGTACAACGTAGGATTTTACACTCTTTAAGGGAGTTAGAGGATGGTCGTTATCATAAAGTAGCTAACGTTATCGGTAATACCATGAAGTTTCACCCTCATGGTGATGCTGCAATTGGAGATGCATTGGTTCAAATCGGTCAGAAAGGACTTTTATTTGATACACAAGGAAACTGGGGGAATACGCTAACAGGTGATCGTGCTGCCGCTCCTAGATATATAGAGGTGAGACTATCCAAGTTTGGAAATGAGGTGATGTTTAACCCAAAAACCACTCATTGGCTCACGTCTTATGATGGAAGAGCGAAAGAACCAGACACGCTTCCTGCAAAGTTTCCTGTGTTGTTGGCTCATGGAGCTGAGGGTATTGCTGTAGGGTTAGCCTGTAAAATATTACCGCATAACTTTATAGAAATTATTGATGCCAGCATTGATGCATTGCGAGGCAAAAAGACGAAAATTCTTCCAGATTTTCAGACTGGCGGGATGGCTGATATGAGTCTATATAATGACGGTTTAAGAGGTGGTAAAGTACGTGTTAGAGCAAGAATTAAAAAGGAAGATGCGAAAACGTTGATGATCACTGAAATTCCGTTTGGAACTACAACTGGATCTTTGATTGATAGCATCTTAAAGGCAAATGATAAAGGAAAGCTTAAAGTAAAAAAGATAGAAGATAACACCGCTGAAAACGTAGAAATAGTCATCCATCTGCCTTCTGGAGTTTCTCCTGATAAAACGATAGATGCCCTTTATGCATTTACGAATTGTGAGCAGAGTATTTCTCCAAATATCACTGTCATTAAAGATGACAAACCACAGTTCTTAGCAGTAAGTGAATTACTACATTATTCTGCTTTAAGAACTAAAGATTTACTCCAATGGGAACTTGAGATTAGAAAGGGAGAACTTGAAGAAAGTTGGCATTTTGCTAGTTTGGAGAAAATTTTCATTGAAAAACGGATTTACCGAGATATAGAGGAGGCTGAAACATGGGAAGAGGTTCTTGGAAATATTCATAAAGGATTAAAGCCTCATATCAAGCATCTCATACGAGAAGTTACAGATGACGATGTGACGAGACTGACTGAAATTAGAATTAAGCGTATTTCTAAGTTTGATAGTTTTAAGGCAGATGAAAAAATAGCGACTATAGAGGAGGAACTTGAGAAAGTGAAATTCAACTTGGCTAACCTTACAGATTATTCTGTGGATTGGTTCAAGATGTTGAAGAAGAAATATGGGGAAGGAAAGGAGAGAAGAACAGAAATTCGTTCGTTTGATACGATTGTAGCGGCCAAAGCAGCTGTAGCGAATGCAAAGCTTTATGTGAATAAAGAAGAGGGCTTTGCTGGGACGGGATTAAAAAAATCTGACAGTGATTTTGTTTGTGACTGCTCTGATATAGATGATATTATAGTTTTTCGTAGCAATGGAACCATGCAGGTTTCAAAGATTTCGAGTAAGAGTTTCTTTGGGAAGGGAATCATTCACATTGCAGTGTATAAGAAGGGAGATAAGCGTACGGTTTACAATATGGTTTACGAGGACGGTAAGGCTGGTAAAGCAATGGTAAAGCGATTTAATGTGACTTCCACAACTCGAGATAAAGAGTATGATTTAACCAAAGGAACTGCTGGTTCTAAATTATTATACTTTACAGCTAACCCAAATGCTGAAGCAGAAGTTGTTCAAGTGATTCTGCGTCCAATGCCTCGAATTAAGAAGTTAAAGTTTGATTATAATTTTGCGGATTTAGCCATAAAAGGAAGGGCATCTGGAGGGAATACACTTTCTAAATATTCAGTAAGAAAGATAGAGTTGAAAGAAAAAGGCGTTTCCACTTTGGGAGCTAGGAAAATATGGTTTGATCCTGCAGTGACACGTCTAAATTCTGAAGAGAGAGGTAACTTTCTGGGAGAATTTCAACCTGCAGATAAGATCGTGGTCATATTGAATACAGGTGAGTACAAATTGATTGGTTTTGATTTGAGTACACACTTTGATGATGGGATGATTCATTTAGAAAAATGGGTTCCCAAAAAACCAATCTCCGCTGTTCATTATGATGGTGAGAAAGAAACTTTCTATGCGAAGCGTTTCTTGATAGAAGCCAGTTCCAAAAAAGTACTATTTATTACTGAACATGAAAACAGTCGATTGGAAGCTGTTTCTACTGCATTTCATCCTATAGCAAATCTGCGATTCAACAAGAAATTTAAAAAGACTAGAGACAAGGAAGATGAACAGTTAGATCTTACTGAGTTTATCTCTGTGAAAGGGCTGAAGGCCATAGGAAATAGACTTCATACACTCCCTGTGACAGAAGTAACTATCTTGGACCCAGATGCTGAAAAAGAAACGATTGCTCTGAAAGCATTAACTCCTAAGACACCAATTGAAGATGAATTGGTTGAAGAACCTGAATTGGATAATGCAGACAGTGATTCTGAGGATCAAATGGAATCAGATTATTCAGACATAAAACTGGATGAAAATGGAGAAGTTATTTCTGAAAAGGTAGTTGCCACTCCACTTAATGATGAAACGTCAACAAGTTCGAATAAGAAGGGGACTCCTCCGGCTGATAAAACAATTGAAACTAAAGAGTTTGCTGATGTGGTAGCTGAAGCGAAGGCTAGGAGAGAAGCAAAAGAAACACCGGTGAAAAAGGTGAAAAGAGTTAAAAAAGCTAAGAAATCCGTAAAAGCGGAAGAGCCAATCAAGCAAAACCCAGCTGATATAGAGATGGATATTGAGATTCCGAATGAAGATGACCCTTCGGGAGAGGCAGATGACACGACTGGGCAGGCTAGTTTGTTTTAGGGTAGCATATATTTCTTCCATACTCGAAATACACAAATGTGCATGAACATTCCATCTATGCATTAAAACCTGCCAAGAGAATCACTTGACAACTTTGGACATTTCTCAAAATGGAACTTTGAAAAAAATTTGCATTGTGATGGTTGAATCCTGGTCAGACGCCTCCATCTTTAAATTAATTCGGGAGTAATGTGATATTGCCCTAATAAAACTATCTTAACAGGGTTACTGTCCCATTTAAACTTTCAATTTTTAGGTCAGGTGTTTTAAAGGAAAGCACCCAAAAATAGACACCATCAGAACAGTTTTGCCCTGAAAAGGATCGTCCATCCCAGCCAGTACCAATTTCGGTTGTCTCATATATAACTTCGCCCCATCTATTATAGATTTTTAATTCTGAAGATTTGACATTTTCCAATACAATAGGTTTGAAAACGGTATTGAACTCATCATTATTTGGGCTAAAAACATTTGGCATAAGAACGATAGGATCACAATCAACATAAATTGAGTCTGTACTCGAACATCCGTTGCTTGTTACTGTAAGATCATACCATCCAGATTGAGTGGCAGTAAAAGTTGTATCAAGACTTGTTCCCCCTTCCCACGAAAAAGTTTCGAAAGAGCCATTTGCTTTAATTTCAGCGAATCCATCATTACAAAGAATTTGAGAGTCACTAAACTCAAGGAGTGGAACTTCGTGAATGGTAATGAATTCTTTAAGCGTGTCTATTGAGCTTTCATAATACGAAACCAAGGTGATTTCATATATGCCTGGGCTCGAAAACTCATGGAAAGGGTTTAGATCCATTGAAGTATTATTATCTCCAGTAAAAGGATCACCAAAATTCCAGCTGACAGAGTCAACAGAGGAATTGTTAATATTGAAATGAGTCAAATCACCATTGCAAATGTTGACTTCAGTAAAGGGATCAATAACATTAATACTATTATAAAACCCAGGAAGACCAAACTGGCTGTTTCTTCCTTCCAAAGAAAGAACACTCGCTTGGAAATCGCAACTCAATCCCACAGAATTGGGCTGATTGATTACTGATAATGAGAAGAAATCTGAACCCGAAACAGCGACATAAATTTTTTGGTCAGAGGCCAATTGCATCGCAAAATAACCAGTTCCCACAACAACTTCGGAATTCAGAACAGAGGCACTGTCATATTCTAAAAGTTCAAATTGAAATATTCTACTAAAAAAAAGCCCATTTAACATTTCTAATCCCGTTACATATAACAGCTCATTATTTGGGGAAAATTCAACACCATAAGGATCAATCACATCTATTAAAATCTGATTTGATAATTCTCCTGTTGCATTGTCAAATTGAAATAGTTCTACAGAATTTAAAGATTGATGAGCTGCAGCTATCATAGAGCCATTAGGAGAAGCTTTTAGCTGACCAGCCCAACCATTGGCCGAAGTATTTATTGTAATTCCCTCAGAGCTCTCAACTGGAGACAAATTGATCCCATTTTCAGAAAGCAAATAGCTTTGATAAATATTGGATCCATTTAAATGACAAATTATCCAAAAATCTTGACCATTTGCATGAGCTACAGCAGCTATTTTTTCACATGTTGGAGTGACAATAAGAACATTTTTGTTTTGATTTACATTACCTAACCCTCCATTTAAGGCCATATCTACTTCTGAATACCGCATTCCATTTTCTTCTCCCTGATAGTCTACTGTGAATAGGACATAAATAGAATTGTCACCTGGCTTTTTTACTATGAGACAAGACTGCGTAGAGGAGAAATGCCCAAATAAGTTATAGCCATTGGACATATTGTTATGTTCCCTATTCCATACTGATTTACCCTCAGAATAAAATAGCAAATTGCCATTATCATCACTTACCGAAGAACATCCTTCATCTGTTTGTATTTGTCCATCTACAAGAGCCTCTGGAGGGGATGTATTGAAGGTTACTCCAGCACGGTTCCCAAAATACCAATTGTTAGCGTGCTTACTTTGAGCAATAGTTTGGTAGCAAAAAATAAGAGTAGTTGATATGAGAAATAGTCTCATGTATTTGTCTAAAATAACGTGGTTTTATAAAGTAGACGAAGTAAGTCGTTTTACAGAGTGCTTTTGTAGGTAATTAATATAATTATTCAACAAGCCACGAATTTGTTTCAAGGCTTCATTTTGAGAATTTACAATTTAACTATTCGCTCAGAATGCAACTTTCCAGATGAGTCTAACAATTGAAGTGCATATACGCCAGAAGGCAGGGCCAAATTCAAACGTTGTGAACCTGAGCTTATAAAGTCTTCATAAATCTTTTTCCCTTCAGAAGTAGTAATAAGCAGTCTAGTATTTATCCAAGTGTTCGGTAGAGTGATGTTGAGTATGTCTGAAACAGGGTTTGGAAATATCTTAATGAAGTCAGTAGATGATTCATTTATCGAAACCGGTTCACAAATAATTTCTTCAGAAACTGGTGAAATCGAAAAACTAATCCAATCTGAGGGCTCGCTTTGGACTCCTGCTTCTTCATCCAGTTGATAGGACGTGCTAGATACATTCACTTCTGAGGTTGTTAATGTCAGGTTATTAGAATTACAATTGGCTTCTCCAATTGAATTTATTTTCATTAACCAGCTGTATAAACCGTTTTCGGATGGACTGATTATTTCCATTTCAGGATCGGCAAACCCAATTGTGATTAAGTCATCACTTTCAAGAGGAACAATCCCTAGCAAAGATTCTATATACGAGGTTCCATATTCCTTAGCCCAAGTTATGTCGCTATTATCTGTAATCTTCATTGCGATGCCGTTAGAATAATTCTCCATGTTTGGGAAAGAATATCCGGATAAATAGTATTCTCCTTCTTGACCCTGATGCACATAACTAAATCCTCCGAAATCACCGTCATCTTGATAGAAAATGGATGTCTGTAAAACATCTCCATCGGCACTTGTCGTAAGTTTTACTAAAACTGAACCATCTTGAAAACTACTTTGACTATAAAACAAATCCAAACTTCCATTTACTTGCCGAGTCAATGCAAAAGGCCTTGGTTGAGCATCTGTCAGATCATGAGTGTCGTAGAATTTAACAGATTGTATATTGCCATTACTATTCAATAATGCGAGCCAGCTTCCTTCAGAATTGAATCTGGTGGACGCACTTAACCAGAAGCCACCATCGCTGTTCTGTATTAGTCCACCACAATGTAAGAAGGCTCCGTCTAGCTGACTAGAAATTTCTCTTGACCAGATGAAGTTTCCTTCAGGGTCAAATTTCACTAAGAATATTGAACTTTGAAATTCAACACTACTTTCAAACACTCCATAGACGATGAAACTGCCATCTTGTAGTTCTAGAACATCTTTAACTTCATGAATATCGACATCGAATTGAAACGCTCTCGACCAACTAATCTCAGCGTTCATGTCTACTTTTATGACAAACACAGAATCTTCATCGGTAAGGGGAGGAGCTTTTGTACCAAGTACTAATGCCCCGTTATCAGAGGTAGCTTTCAGAGTAGTTGCTCTAAAGCTGGCTCCCATGGTAGAAATACC
This sequence comes from Flavobacteriales bacterium, assembly GCA_965224545.1. Lineage (GTDB taxonomy): Bacteria > Bacteroidota > Bacteroidia > Flavobacteriales_D > Sanyastnellaceae > ASP10-05a. The sequence continues at coordinate 355,558 of CBDCZM010000004.1, forward strand.
TTGGGATTGTAAAATCGTTCCATCTTGACTCAGACGCTGATAATGTCAGGGCGACCGCATTAAAAAAAAGCCTAGTAATTTTTCTCTATAATTTTTGTCTATAGCAGCTTTGAGACGTTTAGCTTTCTTGCTGTGTTTTGAATTTTTGTCATTACTGAGTAGCCCCATATCGATTTTTAAGATGATGTTAAAGTTTTCAGAGGCGTATCCTTTTCTTATCCTAGAATCATCTTCGCCAAATTCGACATCAAGCACCCAGTGTAAATTATTTTCTATTGACCAATGTTTTCTTATTTTTCTATTGAGTTCTTTAGCATTTGGCTGGAGGCTAGAAATGTACAATCGCTGTTGGCTCTAGTTTAGATTAGCTATTATTTGTATCTTTCGCTTATGAAAAAAGAGGCAATAATATCGTACTTCTCAGGTTTGTCAGTTAGCGAGCGTCACGTACTGATAGAGGAATTACAACAAGTTGGTCAATTAGGTCTTTCAGTCCCCAAGTGTCAAGAAGTTCGAAGAAAAATTCTGGACAACAAGCAGGGTTGTTGCGCTCACTGTGGTCATGCTAAATATGTAAAATTCGGAAAGGATAAGGGAGCCCACCGTTACAAATGCAAGTCCTGTAACCGTAGTTTTACTGAATACTCAGGCACATGGATGGATGGGCTTCACCGAAAGGATAAAATAGATGCCTATCTAAAGCTTATGCTTGAAGAGAAGAGCCTTGACAAGATCAAAGAGGGGTTGGGGATTAATAAAAAGACTGCTTTTGATTGGCGTCATAAGATACTTTCATCCATAGAACAATCTGAAAAAGGTGGATTTAGCGGAATAACTGAAAGTGATGAAACCTTTTTCTTGCGTTCAGAAAAAGGAAAGGAAAAGCAGGGGACAAAGCCAAGAAAACGTGGAGGGAAGTCTTCAAAAAAGGGTGTTAATGATGAACATGTAGCAGTTATTGTAACCCAAGATCGTAAAGAACAAGTCGATTTAACTGTAGCCACAGTAGGTCGACTGAAAAAGGTGGATATAGAAAATGCCATTGGAGAAAGGCTCACAGAACAAACAGTTTTATGTACTGATTCTCATGTAAGTTATAAGGGATTTGCTATTGATAATCATCTGGAACACCACCCATTACGCTCTGATTTGAAACAACGTGTCAAAGATGGGGTTTACCATATCCAACATGTCAACTCGACACATCATAGGTTAAAGAAATGGATTGACAATAAATTCTGGGGCGTATCAACCAAATATCTACAGCAGTACCTCAATTGGTTTAGGATCAAAGAAACCTTGAAAGATAGTAAGCAGTTCCTCAAAGACTTTGCACAAATGTCTGTACAGGATGTGCATGCCTATCAAAGGTTCGCTACTATATCGAGTAGGTATGAAATGATAATTTCAACGCAAACCTAAACTAGAGCCTCGCTGTTCTTGAGATATTTTTCCACTGCTTTTATCTAGTGTTAAGTTAATTATTAATTGACGGATATAGTTTTCTTAATTTCACTCTTGATTCTTTTGTTGTGAATTGCCATTTTATAGTGCCTTCTTTATTATTTCTATGGTTCTGCCAAGCTTTGACCTCTTCCTTTACTTTTTCTATGGTATCTATATGCCTGTTTAAACATTGACCATTTAGTACATGTAACTCAATCTCTGCCATATTGAGCCAACTTCCATGTTTAGGTGTATAGATAAACTCAAACCTATCCCATAGCCTTTTAGCTTCTTTAGGCTCAAATGTTTCATAAAATGCAGAAGCGACATGGGTATTAAAATTATCCATTACCAAGGTTATCTTATTTGATTTTGGGTAGTACTCATCAGCTATTCTCTTTATAAACTTTGCCCAATCCTTTTTAGTCTTAAACTTTGTTATTTCAACGATCCGTTTTCCTTTTAAAGGTTCATTTGCCATGAATATATTAACCATTCCGTGTCTGAGATATTCGTAATCTACTCGAGCATCTTGACCTGGTTTAATTGGTGTTGAAGGTTGTGCTGATGAAATTAATTGTTTGGGGGATTCATCCATGCAAATTACTGGGTAATCAATATCATAAGGTCTTTTGTAAACATCTAAAACTCTTTCCATGTTAGCCACAAATTCGCTGTTTTTATTTGGAGGAATTACCCAGCCACGGACTTTCCAAGGTTTAAGTTCATTTTTTTTAAAACATTCCCTACCGAAACATGAGAAATACTTTCTACATAATTTAATTCTACCATCTTATCTGATAATAAGCGTAATGACCATTTAGAAAAACCCTTTGGGGGTTCACTGCAACATAATTGCACAATCTTAGCCTCTACATCTCCATCTATCTTTACATCATATATTCGCGAACTCTCACGTCTCTCAAGCACCGCTTCAAATCCTTCTTCAATAAATCTCTTTTTTACCCTATCTATTGTGTGCATCCCTACTTTTAATACTTTACTGATTTGCGCATTAGTTACCTTCTCTGAGTAATCTCCAACATCGCAATTTAGTAGTATGTAAGCCGTACGATACGTCTTTGTGCTATGAGATCCTTTATTAATTATTGCCCGAAGCCTAATAACCTCCTCTTGACTTAGTTTGATCCTGTATCTCATCATTTTTTTAATGAAAATACGAAAATATTACGTCATAGTAAACTTAACTTAACACTAGTATTTCTGTATCAATCACAAATAGTGTTGAAAGTCCTTTCCATTTCTCAGGATTTTCAATATGACTTAATTCCTGAAATGCCCTACAGGTTCTTTTTTGAATACGACCATGGCCAAAGTCATCCCAGATATGGGTTGATTGAGGATTTTCTAAAAGTATAGTATCTTTTATTGCTTGCTGTAGGTTACTTTGATTGGCTTTGACAGCCAAAATATAATCAGCTCTGCTGTCAATAATCTTTTCTGCTATGCTTGTTTGGCATCCCATAGCATCAATCGTTACTGTACATCCACTCAAATAAAGTTGATCTAATAAAACGGGTATTGCAGTAATTTCATTACTCTTCTCTTCGACTTTAATTTGTCCTAAAACAAGACAGTTGCTTGAGGCAAATGCTGAGACTATGTGGGATATACTTTTGTCTTGTTTCTTAGATTTTGCTCCTCTCATACTCTTTCCATCTATGGCTACTACTTCTCCTTTGATTTCATCTCGAAAAGAAGCCATCCAATTAATGAAACAAGAATTGAAAGACTTTGGGTCAAGAATCGAGAAAACACACTCTAAAGTATCCTCTGAAGGAATACCACTAGAAAAATCACCGTATTGTTTAAGCCATGATAGTTCAGACTCACCGAATACTCTAACTAATTTCCAACCATTTACCCCACACAGAATAGCTGATATCGTTAATAGTAGAATATCTGATAGTAGATGTCTTAAATTTCCTTTCTCTGTTCGTCTAGGATCTTCTAGATCTGAAAAAAATTCTTGAAATTGAACAAAAGAGAAGTCTCCTTTTACTGGAACCATTGATTTTAGAGCCAACTTAAAGCCTAATACTACTGTAGAGAATGCAAGCTCTAAATCTATTCAAATAATAATTGTCAATTTCTTAAATGCGGTCGCCCTGCTGATAATGTATGGAATGAAAATATTGATCATATTCATTATCCGACATTCCCCACCCCCTTTCAAAAAATGAGAATTTAACTTTTTTGGCACTCTTTTGACCTAACGGAGTACTTCATTTTCACCTTTCGAACACCAATTGCTTAACAAGATGAGATTGATTTGTTAAATTTTGAGCGAAACGGGTTGGAAATTTCGATTTTCAAAACAGGGTGGGGAATGTCGGTTATAGACATCTGACGCCAATAAAATGGTACCATCAGAGGCCAATTCCATCATATTGTTGATGCTTGAGATTTCATTATAAATCCTCTGAAATTGGTCCTGAGAAAGACCAACCAAAGAAGCAAGTGTGTAGAATAAGATTAATGTTGATGATTTCATTTCATATTTAAGTTGATATACTTATATCGAATAGAGTTTAGAATGTCATCAAAAATCTGTTCATTTAGTCCCTAGGACTGGTGTATCTTAATCCGTTTTTAAAAATCAGAATCTGAAAAAGTGAGTAAGAATTCGTGTTCATAGGCAGAAGGAATTTTTCTAACATGGTCTGATTTAATGGTCCAGTTTTCATCTGTTTCAAAATCCTTAGTCATTGTATCTGTTGAATTATAAATTAAGAACTTAGTGATATGGTTGCTAGGAGATCCTGATGATTCTCTTCCTCCGAGCATATCTCCTGTCATGACAATTACTTCCTTCCCTGAACTAATTGTTTGAAGTGTGTCAACACTAAAAAAACTCTCTATTTCTAAGCTGATATCAAAGGAAGAAGTGTTGTGAACCCGGTAGGTATAGTTCGTACTTCCTTCACAAGAAGAAAGAACAACGATAAGCGATAGCAGCAAGAGAAAGTTTAGAATATTCTTCATATCACTTAATACGAGCTTGAAAAACTAAACCTTGGGTAAGAATGAAATTCAACACTTTATAATTGTTAAAAAGGGGGACTTTCAGCGAGAAGACTTTATTCTTGGCTAATCAATCTTCACGCATCTAATTGAATTGGGCTCTTTTAGCTCTTCGGCATGTAAGATGATATGAAATGACTTATTCGTTTTTTCTACGATTTTAAAACAGGCTTCGACTCTACCCTTAGTATGATGAGATACCATCATACACAACTCTGAATTTTTAATTTTAAATGTTCCCTGATCCATTATTTCCTCTAGGTGAAAAAACGTGAATAGTGTATCTGTGAATTCATACCTGTAATCGTGGTCAAAATTAGTTCCTCCCAAAAATTCAATCATTTTCCACTTTCCTGCGAAATCGGAATTTTTGTATTGAGAACTGCATGAATTTAGAGTTATAGAAAAGGAGAATATGAGAAAAAGAATTGGTGCTAGTTTCATGCTTATAGTTGTTAGAACATAGGGCTAAGTTCTAGTTAACACAACATAAAGGTGTTATATTGTGTTTTATGGTAAGTAGTAAAGAAATAAAGGAGTTGTTTTCACGATTGTCGTTAGGGACTCAAGAAGCATTGCTAGAGGAATTATTGCAGGATCAGGAACTACAAGGAAAAGTTCTAGTCGATGCAACGAAAGAAGTTTCATCAAAGCGCGAGAAAAAACCCTGCCCTCATTGTAGTAGTACAAGTGTATATCGCAGAGGTCAACAAAAAGGAGTGGCGATGTACAGTTGCAAGGATTGTTTAAAATGGTACAGTGAAACCCCAGGCACTCCCTTGTATGAGATAAAGCTAAAAAATAAGTGGCAAGCTTATCTCAAATGCATGGAACAGGGAATGCCGATAAAGAAGATTGCCAAGGAACTGGGAATTTGTATTCAGACAAGTTTTGATTGGCGTCATAAGATTTTAAGCTCGTTGGAACAGTTTGCACCTGTAGAGCTTTCTAATGAAGTAGAGTGTGATGAGTTAGAGTTAGCCCTAAATAACAAAGGGAACAGGGATTTAGATAGAGCACCGAGAAAGAGAGGGAGTGATTTTAAAAGAAATCAAGGGAAAGACAGTATTACCGTAGTTCAGGTAGTTACAGCAGTAGAACGTAAGGGAGGCAAATACTTGAGAGCTGTGGCAACAAAACGGTTGAGCAAACAAGACATTTCAGAAGTACTAGACCATAGACTGGCAGATGATGCCACCTTAATAACCGACAAGCACCCTTCTTACAAGGCTTATGCAAAGGGAAAACCCTCTTTAAGACATAAAGCACTATTAGCTAAAGACCATGTAGATAAAAAAGATAAGACCATACATCTTCAAAAAGTGAACAATACCCATGCACAGCTACGAAAATTCTTACTCCCCTTTAATGGTGTAAGCTCTAAGTATCTGCAAAACTACCTCAACTGGTATGCATACGCTGATAAAATACAGGGGAGCAAGCAAACCATAAAGCAATGGCTAATCGCAGTACTCTTAGCCGATCAGGGATACCAACTCTTCGAACTGTTTAAACAAAATGCTGTGCTAATTAGAACTTAGCCGAACATAGTTAAGTAATGATAGCGTATGAATATTTGTCTTTATGAATATGGAACCTGAGTTAGTTGATATAAGTTTTTGTTGTGTTCAACAAAACCACTTATTAATTTCAAGTACTAAGATGGATTGTTATATAAATTTCAATCCCTCCAAAAATTCTTTCTTCCTTCTTCTAGAAACCTCGATCTCTGTCCCGTCTGAAAGAACCACAGTTTCGGTTTCTGTCTTTGGTTAATGCTATTTCAGTGTATGAGGAATCAGAGGTACAGTACAGAATTTCATTTACTTCCACGAAATCAATCCTGTCTGCACTTTTAATAGCTATTCTCTTATTATTAGATTCATTCTTAATGTTAGATAAGAGCGTGCTTATTTGTAAAGAGATCGTTTGTTTTTTTGAAATGGAGTTTTTCGTTCTATGAATAGTTTCTTCTAGCTCATCAATATTAATAGGCTTTAGAAGGTAATCTATAGCACTGTATTTAAATGCTTTTACTGCATAATGATCATAGGCTGTGGTAAAAACCACCTCAAAATCAATTGTATCAAACTTATCCAATAGGTTAAAACCTGTGCCATCTAGCATTTCCACATCCAGAAAAACCAATTGAGGTTTTTTTTCATTTATCAGAGTAACTCCCTCTTCTACAGAGCTGGCTTGTCCTAAAACAGAAACTTTTAAGTCGATGTTTTCAATTAGCTGTATAAGTACTTCTCTAGACTTTTTCTCATCATCAATTATTACAGCAGTGGTCATAGTCATATTTGTGGCTTTTAAAATTAGGTATTACATGAAGGTCTTGGTATGCCCTATCTTTTTCATCACTTTTCTTTGTAAACTTTTATCCTAGTAGGAGAGTAAGATCCAAGTATGCAGTAGTGAAGGTCATTTAGTTTATTTATATGGGTGATGTTTTATTTTAACGAATTCGGATTATAAATAGTACGTACCAAAACAATGCCAAATCAAATCATAATTGAAGTCTTACAATGACCTGTGTACCTCTACTTACTCTGTGTTTTTCTGTTGTTTCATATAAATCAATAATTTCTACATTGACATCGTCAGACGCGTTAGTGTTTATGAGGTCTAATCGCTCTTTTGTCACCGACATACCTATGGATTTGTGATTGATATTTCTCGTAGCTTTTATCTCCATGGCTTTTTCTCGTCCAATACCATTATCTGTAATAATGCACTTTAGAGATTCGCCTTCGATATCAATAAAAATGTCAATGTTTCCTTTCTCTTTTTTATTCATTAAACCATGCCAAATTGCATTTTCTATGTAGGGTTGAATGAGCATCGATGGGATTTTATCATAATATGGATCTATTTCAGTACCCATGGTGATTTTATATTCAAATTGCTCATCAAAACGCATTTTCTCCAGATCCAAATACAACTTTAGCATCTCTATTTCTTCATTCACAGTGATGAACTCCTGTTCAGATAAATTGAGCACCGTACGAATCAATCGAGAAAATTTAGTGATGTATCTATTCGTTTCTTTGAAATCGTTCTTTCCAATAAAATACTGAATAGAATTTAGCGTGTTGAATATAAAATGAGGGTTCATTTGAGAACGAAGTGCTTTTAATTCAAGCTCAATCATTCTTTTTTCTGCTTCTGCAATTTTTTGCGCAGTATCATTTTTTTCAATCAACTGTTTTTCCCTGTACTTAAAAACGAAATAAATAGAGAATAAAATGACCCCTCCAGTTCCGGTAAGAAACCACCATGTTAACCAAAATGGGGGATGAATAGTAAAAGGAAGAGAAATTGGCAAGCTCCAATAACCATCTTCATTTTCAGCTCTTACTTCAAAAACATATTCATTATGATATAATATGGGATACCGTATTTCACGTGTATTGGTAGTTATCCATACAGTATCTATTCCAAGCATACGGTATTGATACTTAATGTCTCCAGCACTTCTATAATTTAATGCTTCGTAGGTAATTCGGATGTTATTCTCCTCATGATTTAATTCTATGTTTTCATCTGTGTGTTTTTCTTGTTCATTGGCATAGAAAGAATTCACCCGCACAATTGGAGGAGTGGAGTTTGGCTGTAGAGTAGTTTTATCAAAGTATTCTAATCCTGTCGTTGTAGCCAGATATACTCTGTTTTCATGGGAATTGATAGCATTGATTTCTTCAGAAGCTAGTCCGTGTTTTGAAGTCAGATTATAGACTTGATACTGAAGGGAATAGGTATTACAGCTCACTCTGGATAGTCCTTTATTTGTGCCAATCCAAATGTTTTTCTCAGCATCCACATGAATTTCCCGAACCAAATCACTGGCGAGGCCTTGGCCTTTATCTATGATGGTGACAATGGAATCATCTGATAGAACAATCATTCCATGGCTTTTTGTGCCTAATAAAAGCACCTCCTCATTTAACTTGTTCATGGAGATTATAGCAGAAGATAAAATTCCATTTTCACTAAATGGAGAAACTATTTGCCCATCCCGGTATATTCTTATTCCATCTTTAGTCCCTATCCATATCTCATCTTTGTATTTGATTACATCGTAACAAAACATTCTAAATTCAGTTGAATCATAAGACGCATAGATTTTTTGTTTGTTTTCCAGAATAGATATTCCACTACCATTCACACGGTAAACAGTATTGGTATCGATAAAGAATGCCCTAGCAGATCCTGCAGTTGAATAATTTATTAGAGGCTGTTTCTTGCCACTTTTTAATTCAAATCGATCTAAGACCCCATGAGATCCGATGAATAAGGTTTTGCTATAGTCGTCGAATTTTATTGGAAAAGAACCATTGTGCATTGACGCTATTTTTTCAAATGGATCATGAATTTCATTTATGTTTTGTAGGTATATGTTTCCCTTTTTGGAAGAAGTATAGAGGTCGTTGGATAAGGTGTCAATTTCTACAGAAGTAAGATTTTCAGAATTAAGAGTTTGGTGTATATTTTTGTTGGGCAAGTAATAAACACCTTCATCTAAAGACGTTAGCCACATGCCTTTTTCTTGGTCCATAGATACACTTGAAATGTTTTTTTCTTTTAGATATCTATTTATAATTACAACACTATCTTCAATAATTTCACATTCATAAACACCTTGTTGCCTGACAGACATCCACAATTTATTGTCTATTAGAATTAAATCATTAACTATATTTTTTATAAAGCCTAATCCCTTAATTCTTCTAGTTTTTCCAGGGGTATGTAAATCAAAAAGAAAGGTGAAACTAGGAGCTAAATATAAAAATAGCTGATTTTTCATTTTTTTGGAAAAAGAATTACCTACTGCAGAAGGAGAGGACGACTCTAGATCATAATTGATAGGGTAACTATATGTGTTTTCTTTCTTTGAATCACAATCATTAAGTTGAACATTAACAGAATCCAAAAAGGTAGGCGCTTTTTTTTTGTACCAATCAGCTCCAAGGATCATTTCACGTATAGCTTGGTCGGATTCTATGATTATGTTCATCATGTAAGCAGAATCATTTTCGGCAGAGTTTTGAATAATAGTACCCTCTTTTGTAATCCGGGTCAATTTTGAAGCCGTTGTTGTAATCCAAATGGTTTCATCTACGTCGACACTGATTGACAATAATGCAGATGAATATTTCATTTTAGCACTTAATTCTTCATTGTATTTAAAAGGGTGGATGCTGTCATTTTCAAAATAGCATAGCTTAAAATTGAAAGTCCCAAACCAGATTCGATTTTTGTGATCTTCTGTGATTTTAAAAACAGTATTATCTGTTAAACCATCGTTTGTGTTGAAATTTTGGAATTCATAGCCATTGAATCGGCTCACCCCAGCATCTGTGGCAAACCACATATATCCTTTAGAATCCTGAAAAGAATAATACACCTCAGAACTTGGGAGTCCATCTTTTACCGTATAATGCTTGTAAGAATGATTTTGACCAATCAATTTAATGGAGCCTAAGCAAATGACTGCTATACAAACTATCTCTTTCAATCCAATCTTCAATGCTTCTCAGTAAAATTCATATAGGCCGATCGGTCGGCTCTAATTATATTACTAATGTATAACGACCATTCATTAGCTACGGTTGCAGTAGGTTCTATATAAACACACATCATATGGTCCAAATTATTGAAATTCCACGAAAATAGTTGTTCCACCTAGCATACCTGAACTTTTACGACTCATGATAGACATTTACTAATTTCACCATTAGTCCGCTAGTTGCAAATCGAAAGGGGTGAGTGGTTGTCCACGAAAAGTGTGAAATTCAACTTTTCGCACATCAGGGACACTGCTACAAACAAATGAACTATAGGAGGAACATAGAAAAGTTAGAATCTGGGAGATCAGAAAATTTGAATTTGATTTTTTGTGGCTCCTTTTTTTCGTTCTTTTTTGGGAGCGCAAAAAAGAACAAGACGAAATTCAATCGATTAATTAGATGTGTTATTTAGAGTGATGATCCAATAGCTATCTGATTTGATCTGCAGAAAGCTCATCTATGATTGAACTATCTGGTATAGTCCATGGGAATCATCTAGATTAAAGAAATAGTATACACTTTTCATAGAGCCTTCGCACCCGATTTTCGTTTGGTACTCAAAGAGAAAAGGACCTTAAATAAGTTCTGTAAATCAAAAAGCCAAGCCTACTCCAAATTTCATTCCTTTGAATTTAAAATTAGGATGCTCTTCTATAGTCTCTTGCAAGAGCCGAACCCTTTCCAGACTAAAATTGAAATGATAAACTTCCAAAGATAACTTCAGAGTATATTGAAATCCTCCTCCCAGTACATCTAGCATAAAGTCTTCTGGCATGGCATCACCCAGATTTTGCCAAGAAGCACCTATTCCCACTTCAGGAAGCAGCCAAAACTGACCACTTTTTCTTACTAATTCTATCGGTTTGCTAAAGATCATTCCTGCATCTACATTGGACCATCTTTTTTCTTTAGTAGAAGTGTTTCCAAAAGCCACTCGATAGCTGTTTACAGAACCATAGTAGTTGTAGTTGATATACCCTCCAACTTGAAATCCATCTCCTTTTTGAAATCGAATTCCATAAAACTTGCCTTTATCCTCTAGTTGATCAAAACCTGGTAATTCATCTAAATTGAACGACGTAGAACCATAAATGAGTAAAAATTTATTTCTATAGAAATGAGTGATTTTTTTCTTTGGGGGAGGTTGGTTACTATCAGTAGCACTTGGTTGTCCAGCACTTTTTGGAATATTTGGTTTTATTTTTTTTTCGGGTGTGTTCAAATTGCATGTTCCATCAGGATGGTTTTTATTGATCCAATTCTGAGCGACTGTTCTATTGGGAAGCTTTCTCTTAACCACAGTATAGGAACTATTCAAAGTGTCTTGTGGTTGTACAATTTCCAGTTTTTGAGATTCAGTATTACAAACCACAATAAACTGAACAGATTGAGCACTGGTGTATTGCCAGGCAACTATGGCTAGGATAGAGAGTATAACACGCATGGTCATTAATTAGAGCAGTTTAAAGTGAAATTCCAAGCGGTATTTGATGAGCTGTCACATCTAGGATCTATAATAATTGCAACAGTTCCTCCCATACCAGAAGTTTGAAGTTGAGTACTCCCTGAACCACTAGCACATCCAGAATCATATATTTTGTACCCATTATAATAGGCATGAATTCTATCCTTTACACCATACAGCTCATAGGAAATGCTTAATTGAGAACTAAGAGGATCTACAGGAATAGTATATTGTTGAGCCACATTGTCGCCACTTCCACTATAATTTGTATTGCACTCACCTTGATGTTGATGCTCTGCAGCCACGGAAGGGTTGTCAGGAGAATCAACTCCAGAACCTGAACTTATATTTCCGCCTAGCCCAGAAGTATTACCACCACCTAATTGTACCAATGTTTCTACCAGCTGGTTCATCGCTTGATCGTATGCGGGATCATTAATACAAGCAGTTCCTGAAGCATTCCACTTGTATCCATTTCTGCAGATACAATAGGTGGTCTGTGTCCTTGAATTGTACTTAGGCTGAGCATTAGGAATGGTATTGCAGGTCGAATTGGCTAAGGCTGTTGTTTCCGTCATTACGCAGCCAGTTTCATCTCGATTCCATTCATACCCTTTGAGACATTCACAGTAATAGGTTCCGTCACGTTTGTTAAAAACAGCCTTCGTATTAGGATATGCTCCTTGACATTGATCTGTTTCATTCACGAGTTCACACCCTGTTAAATCAGCCTTCCACTCATATCCAGAAATGCAGTCGCATACAATACTATCATCTGCATCAGACCAAATAGGACGTGTATTGAGGTAATCACCGCAGTCTGCTAATTCTGCTGCCGTTTCATTATTTGGAACACAAATTCCTTCATCGTTCCACTCATATCCAGAGACACAATCACAGATTACGGCTTGTTCCTGAGCACTCCATACCGCAGCTGTATTTGGGAATAGCTTACAGTCAGCCCGTTCCACCAAGCTTTCTTGTTCTGTAATACAACCAGTTCCAGCTTCATTCCATACATATCCAGAAATGCAGTTACAGGCCCATCCTCCGTTTTCACTATCTATTACGGGTTCAGTATTTGAGAAAGCGTTGCAATAGTCAGGACTAATTTCAGGTGCTGTTTCCTCTCCACTTTCATCCGTTTTGTCATCATCAGTTTCTTCACCCTTAGACTCGTCTTCATCATCTTTAGGCGTAGTGGAATCCTCAGCTGTTTCGATCGGTTGTTCTTCCTCCTTTTCCGTACATGTGGTTCCATCAGTATTCCATTCAAATCCATCGTCACATTCACAAAATTGATTGAGGCCATTTCCTGTGGCATGGGAATTCGGACCACATTGTTTTTCGCATTCTGAAGTAATGTTGTTAAACTCATACCCAAGTGGACAGCTGGTACCAGCTAGTGTGATTAATGAATAATATGCTTTTTGCTTATGAATGTCTATTTCAACCTTTACTTCAGCAGCTTCATCATTTTCATTGATGGCAGTAATGTATCGTGTCTCATTATCCAAACCCCGTTTCAGGTAATAGAAATTGAAGTTGCCACTGGCATTTGTGTATTCCTGTTGACAGAACCCTGTTCCCTTATAAATTAAATAGTCTCGATCAAAATTTGCTCTAATTCCAACTGCTGGCGTGCCATCAGACTGAATAATTTTCCCATAAATAGTAATTGGAGTAAAATCAAGTTGAGAGATAATCTCATCAATTTCAACCATGGGTCTTGAGCCTCCAAATTGATATCCATAATTATCATCTTTTAAGTACTGATTGTACTCGCTTCGCTGTAAATGATATACTAGTTCATCCCAAACCCTTCCATATTTACTATCATAATCATTCCATGTAGGTTGATCCTTTTTTGGGAATAGTTGAGAAAGATATTTAATGCCACATTTTGAATGAAGCCAACCCTCCAGTTTTTCAGAATCACAACCCCCTGATATTAGGGTTTGAATAATACCTGCTTTATCGAACAATAGATCTTTCAGCTCTTTGACCTTTTGTCTTGCTCTCTTTTCAAAATCTAGAAACCCCGGAGAGTTATTGTATATATTGAAAACAGTTTGATGATCAAAAGCTTTGTCTGTCATTCCATTTGATCTTAACCAGGCTATAATGGCTTTCACATCAGATTCTCCTTGATGGGAGGGGGTCGTTTTGGCTTTATGCCATTTTTCTCCAATATAGAAATACAGCTCATTTGCGGCCAAAACGTTAAAGTAGGTACGCTTATATGCTTCAGGTGCTGAAACAGCACTTGTAGGCTTCCACTTTTTGTTCTTTTTCACTTCAGAAGCAGAAAAGAATAGGGGGCACACCTCTGTTCTTGGGAATTTTTCCAAGAAGCTTTTGACTCTCTTATCTTCTTGAACATTAAACATTCCATCAGTATATATACAGCCTTGATTGAAGTTTGCACTAAGCATTCTCCCTATAGCTTTCGTTGAACTAATCCTCGGATACCCTCGTAAGCCGAAGTAACTATCCCCAGTTAGGATATGTAATATAGGTACAACTATTAAATCCAAAAGGAATGTACCAAAAGAAAAGTAAAACACTATTACAAAAAGCACAAGAGGAAGTTCCCGATTTTGTACCATTAGTAAACAAACTTACCAAAAGTTTTATGGTGAACGGAAAGTCAGAAAGCACCTTAAACAACTACTTGAGATGCCTCTCTCACCTGGCATTACACTATAATAAAAGCCCAGAAACTCTAGAGAAGGAGCAGATAAATGACTACCTCTATCACTGCCAGAACCTACATAAAACCCCTTCGGAAAGCTTTTTTAAGCACACCATCTTTGGGCTAAGAGCAGTTTATAAAGTGCTAGGGATGGAGCAGAAAAGAGTAGCACTCCCTCAGATTAAACGTCAAAACGAGCTGCCTGTAGTTCTAAATAGAACAGAAGTTAAAGAACTCCTCAAGTCTCCTAAATACCTTAAGCACAGACTCATGTTATCTCTTCTTTACGGCTGCGGACTGCGTAGCTATGAGCTCTGTAATCTACTCCAGTCAGATGTGGACTTCGAACGAAAAACACTATTGGTAAAAAAAAGAAGGGGAACACAGATAGGTATCTGCCATTAAACGACATGCTTATCAGAGGGTTAAAATCATACCTCACCACAGAAAACCCTGTAAACTATCTATTTAACAGTCAAGTAACCGATAACGGAAAACCTCTCCCCATCACCACCAGAGCCATACAATGGGTCATCAAAGAAAGCCGCTCTAAGGTAAACACTAAGAAAAAGTACACTGCCCATACACTCCGGCACAGCTACGCCACACATTTGCTAGAATCGGGTCTGAATATCATGAGCCTAAAAGAACTGCTAGGCCACGCCCATATCCAAACCACCATCATATACTTACATGTAGCTAATACTGGTAGCTCTGTGAAGTTTAGTCCGCTAGACACACTTTACTCCCAGTAACCCCTGTACGCCAAACACACCGTGGCAGATGTCTTAAATTTAGAAGCAGATCAGCTAGACTCCATAGCCAGTAACTCATGGAGAAGCAGAACCCTTCATGCCATCAGAAAATGCCGCACTAAACACTTAGGAGGCCACCTAGACTGGTGCCTACAGTGCCATAAACTACACCTACAGTTCAACTCATGCAGAAACCGACACTGCCCTACCTGTCAAGGACATAAGCAAGAGGAATGGCTTCAGGCACGTAAGAAAGAGCTGCTGAATGTGCCTTACTTCCATGTTGTTTTTACGCTTCCATCAGAGTTAAATGAGGTAGCGTTGCAACGCCCAGACATACTCTACCCCATACTCTTCAAAACCTCATGGAACACACTATCCGCCTTTGGAGACAACCCCAAACACTTGGGAGCCAAAATGGGCATGATAGCCATCCTGCACACGTGGGGTCAGAACCTGAGCCTCCACCCACAGCTGCACTGCATAGTGCCTAAGGGCGGAGTCACACCATCAGGAAACTGGAAAAAAGGAACAGGCAAAGGAGACTTTTTGTTCTCCGTAAAAGCTATGAGTATAAAGTTCAGAGGGCTATTGGTGGCAGAACTGCGAAAAGAACTTCCAGAACTTCCTCAAGCTTTATACGACTCTCTATTCCGCCAAAAGTGGGTAATTTACGCCAAGCCACCCTTGGGGAATGCAGAAAACATAGTAGAATACCTAGGGCGTTACACCCATAAAATAGCCATCAGTAACCACCGCATACTAAAAGTAAATAAAGAAAAAAGAGAAGTTACCTACAGTTTAAAAAATTACAAGCAAGGCGGAAAACGCACCACCCAAACTCTGAGTACTAAAGAATTCATCAGAAGATTCCAGCAGCATATCCTACCCAAAGGATTTACCCGCATACGGCACTATGGATTTTTAAGCAGTGCATGGAAAAAGGAGAAGCTGGCTCACTTACAGCAGAAGTTAGCAGATAGAAACGCAGAGGTCATATCACACTGCATAAAGGAAGAAGGCACACTGCACAGAAAATGCCCGAGCTGTAAAACAGGAAAATTAGTAACCCTAATCACCTTTGATAAACGTGGGCCTCCTAAGAATTACCTGAACATAGCTAAATCCAAACTACTGAAAATGAACTCATAAAATAAGAACGGCATAGCTGTATGGCGGAGCCATGTCTAAAAATCAGAAAAACGCTCTAAAACCTACAGAAACGAGTTCCATTAAAATGAAAAACCAAACCAAGTACTAACTCTATACC
Organism: Flavobacteriales bacterium; assembly: GCA_965224545.1. Taxonomy (GTDB): domain Bacteria; phylum Bacteroidota; class Bacteroidia; order Flavobacteriales_D; family Sanyastnellaceae; genus ASP10-05a. The sequence continues at coordinate 371,807 of CBDCZM010000004.1, forward strand.
ACTAGAATAGCTCAGATATTACTGCCTCAAAGTACTCTGCTACCCAGAGCGTCCATCTTTCTTCTCGAATTACCCCTTATGTTCTAACGGATCAGTCAACAAGATATATAGCGTTGGCCTATCGGCACCCCATATACTTAGTTATTGTAGATAGCATTTGTTCAGCCAGTTGAAACATTGGCTCAATGAACTGTCCTAGAATGGGAACTTTGCCACCATACTTCGAACCTAGAGCAAACAAAGTTTCAATTTTGGCTGAAGGGGAGTCTGAACTAAAAGCAGCATGCAATAGATTGTAATTACCAATTGGGTCTGGTACACTTCTCCACCCAGATCGTAAAACTTGTTCAAGTGGTTTTATTTTTTCCAAAATCTCACCGCTAAATCCTAGCGATTGTAATTTATTGATTAGCTCAGGTTCGCTTAGTTCAGAATATTCAAGTTGAATTTTCCTTAAAGCATCAAATCTCTCTTTCGCAGATGAAAGCAACGCACCAATACCAGAAATAATTTCTACACTCTCTTTATCTAAAATAGCGGTAGCTGCTGGTTTCCACCACTGGTCCAAATAACCTTTAAGCTCTTCGATCGTGATGGGTCCTTTTGTGTTTTGAAACTTCTGTACGCTTTTTGCAATCTCTGTTAGGCTTTTGCTAATATTGGGCTCATCAGGACTCAGTCCTAAATCACTGAATTCATAGAGCAATTGATCAAAATGAGACATTTTAAGCAACTCACTTTCTATTTTATTTATCCTTTTGTCTACATAGTCGTTAACACTTGCCGGAATGTCTTTTTCTACTTTCTCTATGATTTCCTCGTATTTATCTAGGAGTTTCACATGAAGCATGTTTAGCATCTGCTCATTGAACTTATTTTGATCCACATTAATAGATTGAGCATAAGCATTTTTTAGTGGAAGTAAAAAGAGAATGAGAAAAAAGTATTTGGTCAAGCTGTTCATTTCGAAAAAGAGAAGGTAACTACTATTGTAGTATAAAGCCGACATTCCCCACCCTGTTTTGAAAATCGAAATTTCCAACCCGTTTCGCTCAAAATTTAACAAATCAATCTCATCTTGTTAAGCAATTGGTGTTCGAAAGGTGAAAATGAAGTACTCCGTTAGGTCAAAAGAGTGCCAAAAAAGTTAAATTCTCATTTTTTGAAAGGGGGTGGGGAATGTCGGATAAAGGTAAGAGTTTTAAAATGCATCTCAGTTGAGTTTAAACAGAATAGAACTCCATTTGGGTTCAAATTCCATTGCGGACAGCCAGTTGATTTATTTAGTCATTTATGCCAGTAAATGTACCTTCTATAGACCAATATCTACCGTCTATAAAGTAAAGTGAAGATTTGAAAATTGAGAGTTAACTAGGTAGTACTTTTGCATTTAACTAACTAAGAGACTAATTATTGGCTTTAAGGCAATGGCTTTTAGAACCGAAATAATCAAACAAAATGATAATGAATCTAAAAACATTTATAATAGGATCCGTATTCTGCTTTAGTGCAGTTCAAGTGGTGGCTCAAACCACAATTACCTTACAGCCAAGTTCACTTGAGGGAAAAGACGCTTCTGTTTGGAGTAATGGACCTGATAATAATTATGAGAATGATCCAAGTAATTCTGCATATACTTGGACAAACAATGGGGCACTGGGTATAAAAAGATCGTTTATGGAGTTTGATTTTTCCTCTATTCCATCAGACGTAGTAGTTACCAGTGCACGACTTTCCCTTTATTACAACCCTACTGCCCCAAATGAAGCATTTGGTGTCCATAATGGAACCAATGATCTTTTTATAAAACGAGTGATTTCTTCTTGGGATGAGAGCACATTGACATGGGCTAATCAGCCTTCAACTTCAGATGCTAATCAAGTGACTTTACCTCCCAGCACAAGTGAAACACAAGATTATTTAGACATCGATGTCACAGATCTTGTGGTTGATATGAATAATGAAGGAAACTATGGTTTTTTAATCAGGATGGTTGATGAAATTAATTACTACAAGAATGTGCTTTTAGCGTCTAGTGATCATCTAGATAGCTCGATTCACCCCAAGCTTGAAATTACGTATGTAGAGGGTCCTGTTAGTTGTCAGGTAATAAAACCAAATTCGGTTAAAGGAAAAGACGCCTCTGTTTGGAGTAATGGACCTGATAATAATTATGAGAATGCCCCAAGTAACTCCGCATATACCTGGACCAATAGTGGGGCCTTAGGTATAAAAAGATCGTTTATGGAATTCGATTTTTCTTCTATTCCTTCCAATGTTATAATTACGAACGCTAGGTTATCTCTTTATTATAACCCCACAGCTCCAAATGAAGCATTCGGAGTCCATAATGGAACCAATGATCTTTTTATTGAACGAGTGAGCTCTTCTTGGGAAGAGAGTACATTAACATGGAACAATCAGCCTCCCACTTCAACTACTAATCAGGTGACTTTGCTTCCCAGTTCTAGTGAAACACAAGATTATTTAAACATCGATGTCACAGATCTTGTGATTGATATGAACAATGAAGGAAACTATGGTTTTTTAATTAGGATGGCTGATGAAATCAATTATTACAAAAATGTGCTTTTAGCGTCTAGTGATCATCCAGATAGCTCTCTTCACCCAGAAATCGAAATTTGCTGGATAATTGACAATACAATTTCTGTAAATGAAATGAAGAGTAATGATCTTGATCTCAAGGTTTATCCCAATCCTAGCAACGGTTAATTCCACTTGATATCAGATCAACTAAATTCAGATTATGTAATTGAGATTTTCGATTTACTTGGTAAAAAAATTCATAATTACACAAGGACGAATAATGTTGTAACCCTGTATCAGAAAGGAGTGTTTATTCTTAAAATATTCGATAAAAATGGTGGAATTACAACTCAAAAAGTCGTGGTTCGATAGTCGATCATTGATACGTATTTCAATAGTCAAATCTTGAGGTGAGTATAGAAATAATAGAGATTGAGTAGGCTAACTTGTACAGATTAACAAAACTATAAATAGATGAAAATCTTATACATTACTATAGCGATGCTTCTGTTTCAGAGTACATTACTGTCCCAAGTGCCATCATATTTTGAGAATAATCCTGAATGGCGAATTGACATATCAGGAGACCCACCATGTCTGAATAGATCTCAGTATAACTTTTATCTGGTAGGTGATAGTCTGATAAATGACGAATCTTATTGGGTAATGAATAATCGAATTTATACAATCTGGGAAGATTTGTCCATGGATGGAAATCCTCAAGGATGTCCTTCTCCTACTTTTTCTGATACCTTTTATGGACTCTTTAGACAGGAGGACAGAAAAATATATCAATATTTAGAAAATCAAGAGGTCTTGGTTATGGACTACGACCTTCAGGTAAATGATACATTCTATGAGGATAGCTTTGAGTCCATAACTGTAGACTCAATAAGCACTGTAAACATTGGATCAGAGATAAGAAACCAGTATTGGTATTATAATCCTTTTATGAGCGAAATATCTAGTTTTATAGAAGGCGTAGCATCTCTTACTAGCTCAGGTTCTGCAGGAGAACTATTCGGTTCTTTGGTTACAACATCTATAAGTGCCTATAACCCTAGTTATATTTGTTTTTCTCAAAATAGCTCCACGGAACATGTCAACCCTACATTATCCGAAAATCAATGCTATTTCGACATCTCAATAAGCGAAATGAACCATGGGCAAGCTCTTGTATACCCAAATCCAACCAAAGATTTATTTTACATTTATAGTCCTCTGCAAAGAATTGATTATATAGAGATTGTGAGCATAGTAGGAAGCACTGTGCAAAAGGAAAAGGTATTGGTCGAAAGTGAACCCCTAAAAGTTTTAATAGAAAATTTTAGAGATGGGATCTATACGCTATATATACATTCATAGCCATCCGAAAGATTTTAAGAATCCTCAATAAATGGCCTGTATCGCCAGTAAACAGGTTGTGATTTTGGATTTAGCCAAAAAATAAGTCTCTTTGAAATTCCATTTTTGTTTGTGGTGTTCCTCTTACCCTTTTAGCTCCTTGGCCTACCTGATCGCAGACGTAGTCTAGGGTTAGGTGAAAACATAGGCAGATTCTTATTTTCTCCACAAAATTAGAGAATGCATGTTTTTTCTTTGCTACGGTTCTTTGGATCAGTTGGAGTAATAAATAGGAAATTAGGGCAATGTATATCTGTGATTTTACAGCATTTTCGCTAGTTCCTACAAAGGTTTTGATTTGCAGATTTTGTTTGATGGTTTTGAAGAAAATTTCTATATCCCAACGTTTCTTATACAGGTCTGAAATAGTTCTAGCTGTCCAGTCTAACTGATTGGTAATAATTACGATGACCTTATTTTCATCTTCTTTATACACGTGAACTAGGCGTAATTGTTCTTTGTTAATTCCTGTTTTTTTAGCCTTACTACCCCTCATGTGTATAATTTCATCTTTAAGAATATCTTGATCTTTAGCATCAGGGAGTTCTAATTCTTTTGCTGATTTATACACTGTGTTTTTCTTGATTCGTGTTACGAAAACATTTTCCGCCTTTATCCTTTGCAACATTAAATCAAAGTCGAAGTAAGCTCTGTCTTCTACCACAATAGTGTCTTTAACGAACACTAGCTGTTTTAATCCATACCTGTCGTGCAACTTAGCTTCTGTGATGTTTACAACATCAGGAATCATCATAGTATCGTTCCAACAGGTATGTATTTTAATACCCCCTTTTGCTGTCCGAAACTTTGCCCAGTCAAACATAGATAGACATAAGCTTACAACTGAGCTATCAATCAGTTTAATGCTGTGGTTTTTAATCTCTTCGATAATATGTGCTTGGTGGCGTTTGGACAGAACCGTCCCGTAATGAGTCAACAGTCTGTGATAGAGCATCTCAAATACCTTATAGTTTCGCTTTTTATTACCGTCACTCATAGTAGAGCGTGCTGGACTTTGAGATAGTCCTAAGCCTGTCATAAACGTCTGTGAAATCCCAAGTCCAGCAGAAATATCGTTTAGTGTATAACATTTATTCAGCTGTCCGAAGGTTAAGGCTACAAATTGATCGAATGTTTTATATCTACTGCAGCCCTTATCACTCTTGTGGGTCTGAGCACACCGAGTTATCATCCAACGGGGAACTAAATCTATGATTTGACGAAATAGAGGTTTATTGGTGTTTTTCGAACGCTTGAAGAGTCCCATAAAAATTATTTTTAGTGTTCAAACCAAAAATAAGGGACTCTCTAGCAATTTTAAATCTGAAACTTTCGGATCACTATGATATACATTATAAAAATGGGAGGGTTACAACTCAAAAAGTCGTTGTTCAGAAATAGTGCTTATAGATTAGGTATATCTATAGCCAAACCTTGAGGTGAACATTAAAATAATGGAGATTAGGTTGGTTAACTTGTAGTTATGATTTTCAAATTCAAAACTTATACTAAAATGAAACATTCAATTCTACTTAATTAAGTAGTGATGTGTTTTATCGCTTTGCATTGATAGTTAAAAGCGAATTCCAACTAGATACCAAAAGAAATGGCACAAAAAAAGCCTTCCAATTATTGGAAGGCTTTAAAGTCTTAATACTTCGTATATATATTCTTATAGAACCTGTACGTTTGTTGCATTTAATCCTTTTGGGCTTTCTTCAATTTCGAAGCTAACTTTATCACCTTCAGTGATATCACCGTTAAGATTGTTAGCATGTACAAATACATCTTTACTCCCATCGTCTGGAGTGATGAAGCCAAAACCTTTGGCTGCGTTGAAGAATTTTACTGTTCCGTTACTCATAATAATTATTTATTTATTCGGCGAAAGTAATACTAATTGTTCATCGTTCGACTTAAATCTTGAAAATCAAGGTAAATTCTTGTATTTCTAAAAGAACTTATCTAAAGTTAAAAAGAGATTTTCGAGCATGAACTATTGGTTTTGCTGGTGAAGCCCCCTTTTTCGGTATCGCTTTAGTTCTGCTGAGCTTGTCGAAGTACAGTTACGGAGAAAAATTGGCTAAAGCTCAGTGAGGTCAAATTGGCTAAGATGGTTTATTAAGTAATCTTCTTAGTGATAAATCAACCATATCGTTTTTAAATTTAAATCCAGTTTTCAGTACCTTCTTATTTGACACTCGGCTCCCTTCCAGAATAATCTCTACCATTTCACCAAAAACTAGTTTCAATATAAATGAGGGTACGTTGAATGGCCAGAATGGACGTTTCATCACTTTAGCTAAGGTTTTGGTAAATTCCTTATTGGTTATATGATCTGATGTTACCGCATTATAAGCACCATTGATTTCTTCTTTTTGCAAAGCATGCACATACATCTCACATAAATCGTCAATGTGAATCCATAGCATATATTGATTTCCAGACCCAATAGGGGAGGCTACTCCAAGTTTAACAGGGGCTATTAGTTTTTTTAAGGCACCTCCATTAGGTGTAAGAACTATTCCTGTTCTGAGTACAACCGTTCTAATGTTTTCCTCTTGGAATAAGAAAGACGTTTCTTCCCACCGTTTACAGACAGATCCTAGAAAATCTTCAGTTGAGAGATGCTCTTCACTAAAAATAATCTCAGAAGTAGAAGAACCATAATATCCAGTTGCACTAGCTGCTACAAATGCCTTTAAGTCTGGATTGAGTTCTTTGACTTTCTTTAATAGAAGCTGACCGCTTTTTACTCGACTATCAACTAGGATCTTTTTTCTCTTTCTAGTCCATTTACCATTTGAAATATTGGCTCCAGCTAGATGAATGATGTAATCTGTATTTAAAATGGCTTCATCATCAATTTCACCAGAAACAATATCCCATTTATAGGTTTTGAACTTTGCATCCAGGTTTCTATTTCTACTTAGTAGCTTTACCTGATATCCTTTTTCTAAGAGTAGCTTAGAAAGTTGATTGCCAACAAGTCCTGATCCTCCCGTAATTAATACTGTTGCCATGTGATAATAAAATTAACAATAGTGCTCTATCTAAGCTTAACAAAAACATTCTGGAATCAGGTCATTTTTATATTCGAAATTTTTGACATAAAAAAACCCCTAGTGGCCTAGAGGTTTTTTAAAAATATCGAAATAAATATCTTAAACAGTCTTTACATTGACTGCATTTAATCCCTTTCTTCCTTCTTTTAATTCGAATTCAACGTCGTCTCCTTCGTTGACGTCACCTGATAATCCAGAAACATGAACGAAGTGTTCTTCTTGAGTTTCTGAGTCTACAACAAATCCAAAACCTTTGGACTCATTGAAAAATTTTACTGTACCTGTTTTCATTAAATAAATTATTAAGACTCAAAAATAACTTTAATAATTGAGTTGACAGTAGTGTTTTATACTTTTTTCAAAGTAATTAATTGGGGAAATTAGTGTCCTACATTTAGGTGTTTCAGGTAGAACTCTCTCAAACCATCGATATTATTAATGATATCATCAAGTGTAACTTTGTAGGGAATGTCTGGAGATATACTTTTCGGATCGGAAGAATGTGTTAGTGAAGTACTAAGTTTTAGTACTGAAATCCCTAATTGAAGTTTACTTCTTGGAAGAGTATAGAGCGTTGGATCTCCCCATGTGCCACCATAGGATCCTAGGCATGGTGATCCGAATGTTGTTCCGAAGTTGTTAGTATCGAATGATGAGGCGAATAGTACACTGGCACTACCAGAAGCTTGGTTGATGAAAAGGGAGTGTGTCCCTGAGAATTTAAGACGTTTTTTTTCTGAATAATCTTTGTATATAAGAGTGTCTCTAGCTCCTAGAGGCAGAGCCGCCATTTTTCTAAAGACGCGCATTTTGTCATTTTTTTTTAAAAAATGAAGCCTTACCCAACCAGAGATCCCCTTGGTTAGTCGATAGTACTTTTGATTGGACAACTCGCTTTGAGTCATAATCACACTTTTAGGAGTCAATACATCCGGGCCATCCAAGTATGTAAAAAGTTCTTCCATACGCCATACACTTCCTCCTAAATTATTTCTTAGATCGATGACTAAATGTAATGCCCCTTGGCGCTTCATTTTTCCAAAACTCTTTTTGAGGAAGCGTTCATAATACCACTCTGATTTAGCACTGAACGAACTAATTCTTAAAATGGCTACAGAATCAATGAATTCTAATTCATATGGGTTTTGCGGCTTGTTTCTCTTGTCTTTTTTAATTTTTTTGAAAGGAGTGGCTGGGTAAAATTCGGTTTCCTTTTTTTGCTGATATATGTATTCAATGTCGTTAAACTCCTTAATGCCATATTTCATAGCTACAAGCCTAGGAAGTATCCCGGCAACAAGTACTTCCGATTGTTCAAATGAATTTCCTTCTAGGAACATGTAGGGGAGAAGGTCTAGTTTTAATTGGTCTGCCTGAATGCCATTGATCGATAAAATCTCAGCTCCTTTTGGAAGAATATTTAAATAATCTTCTGTAATGACAAGCTTATCTTCAATTCGAGCAGTTCTGAAATAGAAATTGAGTGCTGTATCTGCCTTTAAGAAATGAAACAAATTTCGAAAGCTCACTGTCGAATGCGAGTCTTTCAAGTTTTGCAGAAGAGACCCCACTCGACTACTGAAATCAGCTAATGAGATATCCTCCGAAACACTTGTATAGGTTTTCTCAAATTCATTTTCAAAATCTAAAGAATCTATATAGAAGAAAGGATTCTCATGAGATACATAAATGGTTTCTTTCAAGTCTAACAAATCAGCCTTTAGAGAATCTTTGTCATAAATAAGGGTTGAAGGGTTTTGCGCGTAAACTTGATTCGAATAAGTGAGTAGAAGTGTAGATACTGCTACCCCTAAAAATATAAAGCCGCTCCTGAATACAGAAGCGGCTTTAATAAATGTTGTTAGATTTCTATTCTTCATCCTCACCAGTAGACTCGGAAGCGGCCTTATTTCCTTTCTTTACTTTGATAGAAATTTCGTCTTTCTTTTTATCGAAGTCAATAGTGATAGAATCACCTTCCTCAATAGAAGAATTAATGATCTCTGTAGCTAGAGCATCTTCCACATATTTTTGGATAGCTCTTTTTAAAGGTCTAGCTCCAAACTTAGAATCATACCCTTTTTCAGTAATGAAATCTTTAGCAGCTTCAGTCAACTTAAGTTTATACCCTAAATCCTCAATTCTGCTATATAGCTTAGCTAATTCAATGTCTATGATCTTATGAATGTCTTCTTTTCTCAATGAATTGAATAATACAAGATCATCAACTCTATTTAAGAATTCAGGAGCAAACGCTTTTTTCAAAGCATTTTCAATTACACTTTTTTGATCATCTTTACTGTTTTGAGATTTTGCTTCAGTGCCAAATCCTACTCCAGTTCCAAAGTCTTGTAGCTGTCTAGCTCCTATATTGGAAGTCATAATAATGATGGTATTCTTAAAATCAACTTTTCGTCCTAGAGAATCTGTTAACTGACCATCATCCAATATTTGTAGTAGTAAGTTGAATACATCTGGATGCGCTTTCTCGATTTCATCAAGTAGAACAATAGAATATGGTTTTCTTCTTACTTTCTCTGTCAATTGACCACCTTCTTCATAACCAACATATCCTGGAGGAGCTCCAACTAATCTGGAAACAGCGAATTTTTCCATGTATTCACTCATATCCATTCTTATTAGCGCATCTTCAGAATCAAAAAGATTCTTAGATAGCTCCTTTGCCAACTGTGTCTTACCAACCCCAGTAGGGCCTAAGAAGATAAATGAGCCAATAGGTCTATTTGGATCTTTCAATCCTGCTCTATTTCTTTTTATGGCCATTGCCACTTTAGCTACAGCTTCATTTTGTCCAATCACCTTTCCTTGAAGTTCATCTTCAATTCTAGCAAGCTTACCGCTTTCTTTTTCTGCAATTCTCTGTACAGGAATTCCCGTCATCATAGCCACCACTTCTTCCACATTATCTACGGTCACAATTTCTCTATGAGTTTTAGAATCGTCTTCCCAACGTTGTTTTGCTTCTTCAAGTTTTTCAGACAACTGACGTTCCTTGTCTCGAAGTTTAGCAGCTTCCTCATATTTCTGGCTCTTCACCACATGATTCTTCTCCACTTTTACTTCTTCAATTTGCTTCTCAATATCCAAAATTTCTTCAGGAACATTAATGTTTTGAAGGTGCACTCGTGACCCTACTTCATCCAAAGCATCAATGGCTTTGTCTGGAAGGAATCTGTCGGAAATATACCTCGTCGTTAATTTCACGCAAGCTTGAATCGCTTCATCAGTGTATGTTACGCTATGATGATCCTCATAACGTTCTTTAATATTGTTTAAGATTTGGATTGTTTCCTCAATAGTCGTAGGTTCCACAATTACTTTTTGGAATCTACGCTCAAGCGCCCCGTCTTTCTCAATGTATTGCCTGTATTCGTCAAGTGTAGTGGCTCCCACACATTGAATTTCACCTCTAGCCAATGCTGGTTTGAACATATTTGAAGCATCCAAAGAACCTGAAGCACCTCCAGCACCAACGATTGTGTGCATTTCATCAATGAATAGAATTACATCTCTAGTCTTTTCTAGCTCACTCATTACAGCCTTCATTCGCTCTTCGAACTGGCCTCTGTATTTTGTTCCTGCCACCAAAGACGCAATGTCCAGAGTAACGATTCGCTTACCAAAAAGCACTCTTGACACCTTTTTTTGTACAATCCTAAGAGCCAAGCCTTCTGCTATTGCTGATTTACCAACTCCAGGTTCACCAATAAGAATAGGATTGTTTTTCTTTCTTCTACTAAGAATTTGAGAAACACGTTCTATCTCGGCATCTCGACCTACAATAGGGTCTAATTTATTCTCCTCGGCCATTTTCGTTAAATCTCTTCCGAAATTATCCAAAACGGGGGTTTTACTTTTTGGATCTCCTTTCTTACCTTGTCTACCCGTGCCAGGGTTTTCTCCACCAGAGCTAAACGGCATGTCCTCATCGTCCTCATGGGAACCAGGGAATTCACTTCTAGGTAAGTCTAATTCTTTATCTTCTGCCATAATTGTTTCAAATTCATCTTTAGCTAGATCATAGTCCACATCAAATTGGGCCAATGATTTAGTTGCTACGTTATCTTGATCTTTAAGAATAGAGAGCAACAGGTGTTCTGTACCAATCACGGCACTTTTGAACAATCTAGCTTCTAGATAGGTTATCTTTAATATTTTTTCTGCTTGTTTTACAAGAGGAATGGTGTTCTTATTTCCTGTGAGTGCGGTAGAAGAGGATTTTGTAGAAATCTCTATTAGGTTTCTTAATTTTTTGATATCTACTTCAAGTGATTCTAGAATCTTTACGGCTGTACAATCATTTTCCAAGATGATACCTAAAAGCAGATGCTCTACACCTATATAGCCATGATTTAATCTCACAGCTTCTTCTCGACTATTGGTTATAACTGACCTAACCCTTTTTGAAAATTTAGCGTCCATCTAATTGTTTCTTTAATACTTTATTAATCTACCAATATACTATTATACGGAGTATTTCCAAATTTAGATATAGGTGAGTCTCTCTTGTGTCCCGAAACAGTCATTTTTTCACTAAAATTTGTGAATAATTAGACAACTTTCGCCTCTCTCTATCCTTATTGTTGAAGTACCTTCGTCCGTTGAGCAAATTTGTTAATGAATTAACGTAATCATTGGACTGAAAATTCTTTCATAGTCCTTTTCCTACGTCAAGTATCAATTATCAAATGGCATGCTAAAATTTAAAAACAGACTAAATGGCAGACGGAGAAAAAATAGTTCCAATTAGCATTGAAGATGAGATGAAGTCAGCTTACATCGATTATTCGATGTCAGTGATAGTTTCCAGAGCACTTCCAGATGTAAGAGATGGTTTAAAACCAGTTCATAGAAGAGTGCTTTATGGAATGTTGGATCTAGGTGTATTAAGCAACAGAGCACATAAAAAATCAGCAAGAATAGTAGGGGAAGTATTAGGAAAGTATCATCCACACGGAGATACTTCTGTATATGACTCGATGGTAAGGATGGCACAAGATTGGTCATTACGTTATCCTTTTGTAGATGGACAAGGAAACTTTGGTTCGATAGATGGAGATAATCCTGCAGCTATGCGATATACTGAGGCCAGACTTAGAAAGATTGCTGAGGAAATGTTGGCGGACCTTGATAAGGAGACTGTTGACTTCAGACCAAACTTTGATGATTCTTTAGAGGAACCAACTGTATTGCCAGCGAAAATCCCAAGTTTACTTTGCAATGGTGCGAGTGGAATTGCTGTAGGGATGGCTACAAATATGCCACCACACAATCTTTCTGAAGTAATAGATGGTACTGTGGCTTATATTGATAATACTGAGATTACTATAGAGGAATTAATGCAATACGTTAAGGCGCCTGATTTCCCTACTGGTGGTGTTATTTATGGATATGAAGGAGTAAAAGATGCGTTTGAAACGGGAAGAGGACGAATTGTAATGCGTGGAAAAGCACGCTTTGAAGAGACCAAGTCTGGAAGGGAGATGATCATCGTTGATGAAATTCCTTATCAAGTGAATAAAGCCGATATGATTAAGAAAACGGCTGATCTTGTGAATGATAAAAAACTCGAAGGCATCTCCGAAATTCGTGATGAGTCTGACAGAAATGGAATGCGTATTGTTTATGAATTAAAAAGAGATTCTATTCCAAATGTCGTTTTAAACAAACTTTACAAATTCACTGCATTACAATCCAGTTTCTCAGTAAATAATATTGCTCTTGTAAAAGGGCGTCCTGAAATGCTGAATCTGAAAGATCTTATTTCAAATTTTGTTGAGCACAGGCATGAGGTGGTTGTTCGAAGAACTCAGTATGAGTTGAGAAAGGCGAAAGAGAGAGCCCATATATTGGAAGGGTTACTTATTGCTTTAGATAATCTGGATGAAGTCATTGCTTTGATTAGAGCCAGTAAGACTCCAGAAATAGCTAGGGAAGGATTAATGAAGCGTTTTGAGCTTTCAGAAATCCAAGCGAGGGCTATTCTAGATATGCGACTTCAAAAGTTGACAGGTCTGGAGAGTGATAAGATCAAAGCAGAATATGATGAGTTAATGAAGACCATTACAAGACTTGAGGAAATTCTTGGTGATGAGGGTATTCGTATGCAAATCATCAAGGACGAACTGTCTGAAATGAAGGAAAAGCATGGAGATGAGAGAAGAAGTGTAATTGAATATTCTGGGGCGGATCTTTCTATTGAAGATATGATTCCTGATGAAGATGTAGTTATAACTATTTCTCATGCTGGATATATTAAGCGAACTTCTCTAAGAGAATACAAAACACAGAATAGAGGTGGAGTAGGAAGCAAAGCGAGTACTACAAGAAATGAAGACTTCTTGGAGCATTTGTTTGGTGCTACTAACCACAATTACCTTTTGATTTTTACTCAAAAAGGAAAGTGCTTCTGGATGAGGATTTTTGAGATTCCAGAAGGAACAAAAACGTCTAAGGGACGAGCTATTCAGAATTTATTGAATATAGAATCTGACGATAAGGTATTGGCCTATATTCCTGTTCTTAGTCTAAAAGATGAAGAGTATGTAAATAATTACAACGTTATTCTTTGTACGAAGCAAGGAATGATTAAAAAGACTACGTTGGAAGCGTATTCTCGCCCTAGGACTAATGGAATTAATGCGATTACAATTAAGGATAATGATGAGCTTTTAGAAGCGAAATTGACCAATGGTGAGAATGAAATTGTAATGGCACTAAAAAGTGGTAAAGCGATTCGTTTCCCAGAACAAAAGGTGAGAGCAGTAGGTAGAACTGCTCAAGGAGTGAAAGGAGTTACTTTGGGCGGACCTAAAGATGAAGTGATTGGTATGATCTGTTTGGAAGATGGGTCTTCTGATATATTGGTAGTATCTGAGAAGGGGTATGGAAAAAGATCTGCAGTAGCTGATTATAGAATCACCAATAGAGGAGGAAAAGGTGTAAAGACAATTAACGTTACAGATAAGACTGGACAGCTCATTGCGATAAAGAATGTAACTGATGAAGATGATGTAATGATCATCAACAAGTCAGGGGTAGCCATTCGAATGCAATTATCCGACTTAAGAACTATGGGTAGAAATACGCAAGGTGTACGCTTAATTAATCTTAAAGGAAACGATGAGATAGCGGCAGTAGCTAAAGTCATCCGTCAAGAGGAAGAGGAAGAAATAGAGCTGGATGAAAATGGAGACCCAATAGTAAACGACGAAAGTGGTGAAACACTGGAAAGCTCAAGTGGAGAAGAAGGTAATAATGATGAAGCTTCTGACGACTCTTCAGAATCGGAAGACGGGGCAGTAGAAGAATAACAATATTTAGTAGTGTTTATTTAAAAAGGCCGCTCATATTGAGGGGCCTTTTTTCATGTTTAATCAATAGAATTCCTCGAGGCTCTGCCTCGGGGTTGTTCATTTACTGATTAGTAGCTGTTTGAGAATCTGGCATTGAAATTGTCACGCTTCATATGGAAAATCACTAATTTTGACATCAATAAAGAAATTTAAAATGACAATGAAGAAAAGTATCAATCTTTTTTTAGCAGTTATTGGAGCTTACACTCTATCTGCACAATGCCCTGAAGCGATGGAAGGTGCTCCAAAAGCGTCTGATGTAACAACTGCTTATACAAAATGTAGTATGGCACCTTCTTCTGGCGAGAATCAACCAATAGAAGCAGCAAAATACATTGAAAGAGCGATTAAGCACGAAAAGTCTATGACAAAGGCAAAAACATGGGTGTATAGAGGAGATATATATGTGATTATGGCAGAAATGGAACCGAATCCGTGCCCTGAAGCATTGATCAGAGCTAAAGAATCGTACTTAAAAGCGAAAGAGTTAGACACAAAAAACTTCAAATCTGATGAGATTGCGAGGGGAATTAAAATGATTTCTAATACAGCATATAATGCAGGTTTAGAAGGGTATAATTCTAAAGATTATAAAAAGGCCTCAATGAATTTTGATTTAGCAGCATCCACACTTATGAAGGCCGGGAGCACTGATTCATTGGTTATGTTCTCACTTTTCAACGCGGCTTTAAGCTATGAAAGTTTAGAAAATACAGAAAAGGCGGTATCACTGTATGAAAAGTGTGCTGAATTGGGATATGAATCGAAGCAGTGTTATTACAGAATAATTGGCACGCTACAAGCTGCTGAGGATTTAGAAGGAAGCTTGAATTATATTAAGAAAGGGAAGGAGCTGTTTCCAGAGGAATCTGAATTTTTGATTCAAGAGACCAATTACTACTTGAAAGCGAAAGAATTTGAAAAAGCAGAAGAAAACCTCAAGCAGGCAATCGACACAGATCCTAATAATGCAATGCTTCATTTTGTTTTAGGTACCGCTATGGATCAATTGGATAAATCAGATGGAGCAATATCTGCTTATAAAAAAGCAATAGAAATCGATCCAAACTATCTAGATGCATATCACAACCTAGGAGCGAGTTATGTGAATGCTTCCGTTGCACTTAAGTCAGAAATCAATGATTTGGATTTCAGAAAAGATGGAGCTAAGATCGATCAATTAGAAAAAGATTCTGACTCAGCACTCATGAGCGCTCTTCCGTATCTTGAAAAAGCATTAGAACTTGAGCCTGGAAACGTTCAAGTAATGAACTCATTAAAGAGTATTTATTTTGCATTTGAGAAAATGGACAAGTACAACGAAATGAAAGCGAAAATAGAATCGATGAAAAAGTAATTTCGTTTAAAAACTTTAATAGAGGCCTTCAGATAACTGGGAGCCTTTTTTGTTATTATAGATCTCTATTGTTTACTAAATCTTGTTTGATCATTACAACACCCCAGATTTTATCGTATCACAAGCTTGGCAGTCTGTAAGGTGCTCTTGGAAATTATCTGTAAAATATTAAGCCCACTGTCTAGATGAGGGAGCCTAAATTCTTTGCGATCGTTCATACTAAGATTGACATGTTTTTCTTTGTAAACCAACTTACCGCTCATGTCGATAATGAGAATTTTTCCGTTTTCTATCTCAGATGGCCCTGTGTATAAAAAGAAGTTGCCATCAGTTGGATTAGGTGCAATTTGCAGATTATTAGCTGGATAATCCTGTGTTATAGTGTCGCAGGGTAAGTTGACTGGAAATGTAATGTCAAAAAAGTCTTCAATGTTATTTATTACAATACAAGGCCTCCTTTTTATGAATGAATAAATGTCTTCGTCTACATCTGCTTCCCATGAGGAGAAATCACTAGGGTAATTCCATCTTTCGATCTGATCTTGAATTTCAGGACTATATAATTCCGTTATAGAGTCTAGAGCACCTAGCATTTTATAATCTGTGAACCGACATTCCCCACCCCCTTTCAAAAAATGAGAATTTAACTTTTTTGGCACTCTTTTGACCTAACGGAGTACTTCATTTTCACCTTTCGAACACCAATTGCTTAACAAGATGAGATTGATTTGTTAAATTTTGAGCGAAACGGGTTGGAAATTTCGATTTTCAAAACAGGGTGGGGAATGTCGGTGTGAAGTAGGTGTTTAATATTTCAGCATACCTATATATGAAATCACTTTTAAATGATTCGTTTTCAAGCAATTTTCTAAAAATCAAAGTGGAAGAAGGTGAGTTAGGTCAGGAAACGGTTGAATCATTTTTCGTAGCATGGAGGAGCATATTGTGGTTCTCACTGAAAAACCCAGCATCTAGGTCATACAAAATCCATCTCCATTTGCCAGAAGGTTTATTCCTCCATGCTTTTATGTTATTACCAGGCCAGTCATAATTTGAAAAAAACAATTCGGTTATAGTATAATCTATATAGTTATCCATATCCACCTGAGAAGCGACATATTCAAAGTTTTCCTCTTGTGCCAAGTCGTTGGATTCAATAAACTCAATCAAAAGAGCGTAGCTTTCACTGAAGGCATCAAATTCCACAGAATCTTCATCGATGTTATGCGTGTATGCGATGAACCTCTTATCAATTTTATCTCTAAGCGTATATACACCCCAATACTCTCCATTTATATAGAGAATAACAGGTTGAAAATTCTGAGAGTCTATATTTAGTTCCTTTGAGATTTCTTGAATTAGAACATCTTTTATAATGGTTTCCCCACCCCAATTACCAATGTCATTAAGTTAAGGTGTAATCAGGTAAATATCAGTAGATTACAATGTATTTTCGATTAATATTTCGTATATTTGGAGTGTAAAACACTTAAAATCAAGACATCATGAACGTTAAGAAGTCAGCGGAAAAATCGTGCCAAACTATTTGAATTTGTAATAAATCTAGTCGAAAACCCTTCTTTTATCAGGGTACACAAAAATAACAAGAGGTCTTTTACTAGGAATCGAGTTTGGAGCTTTAAAAGTACCTTCCTTTTTCTTTGTAATCATTTAAATAAACGAGCTCAAAGTGAGATCGATTTATTCTTCTCAAAACTATTGGAAATTCCGGAAGAAGTTAGAGTTGTTACTTCATCTTCCTTCACACAAGTACGGGACAAAATTAAGTTTGATGCTTTTAAAGAGGTGGCAACTAAACTTTGTGATTTTTATTATAGTAGTTTTAGCTACAAGACTTTTCACGGGCTACGATTAGTAGCTATTGATGGTTCTGTTTTTACTTTACCAAGAAACAAACAAACCATTGAGGAATTTGGTGAAAATGTACTCTCAGACAATAGGAAATGGATAAAATCGCAAGTCTGCTTTGCCTCTGATGTGATTAATAACATCTGTCTTGAGGCAAGTATCTCTGCCTATAAAACAGATGAAAGATCATTGGCTATCCAACGCTTTAGCAAGCTTGGTAAAAACAATTTGTATTTGTTTGACAGAGGTTACTTTGGGAGAGATTTCTTAGCAGATGTTTTCAGTACAAATTGCCAATTTTGTTTTCGTGTATCGGTAAATGCTTGTAAAGAAGTAATGGATTTTATCAAAAGTGGAAGTGAAGATGAAATTACTAACATCAAAACTAAGAGCGGTGAAATTAGAGTTAGAATAACGAAAATTCAACTTGGTAAGAATGAACACGAGTATTTGGTTAGCTCACTGCTGAACACTAGTCTATTCTCTGTCCAGAAATTAAAACAATTATACCATAAAAGATGGGGCGTTGAAGAGCAATTTAAAGACATGAAACAAGCTTTGCTAATAGAGAATTTTATCGGCAAGAAACCAAATTCAATTAGACAAGAATTTTACGGTAATATCATCAGTTACAATTTATCCATGATGGCATGCAAGCCTTTAATAGATAAGTTGTCTAACAGAACCAACGGCAAAAAGAAACATAAATATAAAGCCAATAAAAGAGCTTTAATTTCAAAGCTAAAGCAATGTTTTGTTCGCTTATTTTTTGGAAAAGATTCTATCGAAAATCTAATCCGAAAGATTGTATTAATCCTTAGTAAGGAGTCTGTCCCAATAAGGGATGGCAGGAAATTTGAACGAAGCAAAACTTTCAAAGCTAAAAGAAAACCCACTAGCAACTGTGTTCCAGTTGTTTAATGCTTAACTTAATGACATTGCCCCAATTACCCATTGGCGTTCTTAATATAAAGCGATCATATGAACTCAATTCAGTTGCAGGAAACAGGTTGTAATTAAAATGCCTTTTACCATAAACCTCACGTGCAAATAACTTTAATGATTTTTGAGATGCTGTTCTTGTTTTTCCACCGTGAATCTTCAGGCCTGCGTCTTGTGAAAAGCCCAGTAAACCTTCAGATTCAAAATATTCAATATGAACAGGTTTTTCCCATTCGTTAGTTTTTTTGAAATAGTTTCCGGTATACCTAGGAGCATTTGTGGAATAATGAACTCCGGGTATATATGCACCTCTTTCAAAGTCGAATAAATTGTCTCCCTCTGTAACAAGTGATATAACGGGAATGGAATACTTCTCAGTTATATCATCCCCAACGAAAAAGGACTTTGTATAAATTTCACTCGTTCTGATGCCATTATGAAACGATGCGCATCGTAAAATGGTCGCCTTATCAAGAGTACAGATGGAGACTCCCATGCTTTACAATTAATAAGTTCTTGTTCTGGTGTAGTGGGGAATTCAGAAAAGACATTGGCGGATAAAGACACATCACTCACAAAAATAGAATCATCAAGGATAAAAGAATCTTCCGTTGGAATACTTCCATCCAATGTATAATAGATGGTTTGTGAAGTGACGGCATCTACAATTAAATGAAAGTCATTTGTATAAAACCCTTCAGAATGAGAAAAAGAGAGGTAATTGGAATGATTATTTGTGAAGCCAGGAGTTGGTGTGTTTATGTCCATCCAGCTTGTACTTCCGTCGGAATTCTACCGTAAGATTCATTTGAATTTAGTTCAATTGGTGCGGTGCTATCAACCAAAACTCCAAAATTATTGGATAAAAAAAGTTCTTCTCCGCTGGATGAAATCTTAAAATTAGTATGAAGTTCATCGAGGTCTGTTCTATTTTTATCAGAAGCAAAGAGAATTAAGAATTCGTTTGGAGAAATAGTGACGTTTGGAAGAAACCACTTATTCAGGTCGCTACTGTTATCAGAAATCCTATAGTTAATGAGATTGATTGTATTATCACTTGCATTGTATAGCTCAATCCAATCACTGTAATCTCCGTCGCTGTCCTGAATTCCAGAGCTATTTCTTGAAGAAAACTCATTAATTACAACGTCTTGAGATACTGAGTTAAAAGTAATAAGTATGAAGATTATAACGAGTACATAAATGTTTGTAGCATGCATTGATAGTGAAATGTATGGAACCAAAAGTATACAAGTTTATTCTTCAAATTGAAGAAATTCCCAGACTAATTTCAGTCTAAAAAAAGCGGTTATATCTAACATTAAATATACGAATCTTTGGAAGGTCTCTAAATTCCAATAATCGATAAATCCTTAGGCTTTTGCTTGCTGGTCATTAATTTCTCTTTGATTTCGTGCTCTATAAGTTCGGAAAGCACTTCAATAGTTCGTCGCTTGGCATATGGACGATGAAATACCATACTGATTTCCCTGACGGGCAATGGCAGCTCAAAATGACGAGTTTTTTTCTGTTTTTCTGATGGCATCAGATTATAGTACAACTCTGGAATAAGCGTATATCCGCCAAATTGATCTGCTAAATTTATCAATGTGTCGAACGAACTTCCTCTAAATGTGATGTTGTTCGGCTGATTTGATTTTTCTCGGATATTACAAATAGTAATGCTCTGATTCCTGAAGCAATTCCCTTCTTCAAGCAACCAAATGTTTTCATTTTTTATATCTGCAGTAGGAAGGTATTTTTTTGAGTTTTCTTTTACCCCATATACCATCATTGCTTCATAATAGAGCATGCATTCTTCTAACAAATCATCTTCTATAGGAGTGGCTAAAATCCCCGCGTCTATTTTGTCTTGCTTTAATAATTCTTTGATTCCTTCTGTGGTTACTTCTGAAATTATTAACTCTAGTTCAGGATGAGCAGCAATAATTTTTGGCAATATCAAAGGGAGTAATGAATTGGCCACTGTGGGGATTACTCCAAGTCTAAATGTTCCTGACAGCTCTAGTGGATTCGTGTCTTTTAAATTGTGTAATTCAGTTTTTAAAGTAAGAATTTGTTTTGAAACCGAAATCAATCTCAGTCCTTCTTCAGTAGTTACTACAGGTTGCCTTGATCGATCAAACAAGACAACACCTAACTCACCCTCAAGTTTTTTAACCATGGAGCTTAAGGTAGCTTGCGTGACATGACAAGTATCAGCGGCTTTTGAAAATTGTTTTTGTTCATGGACTGCTATGACGTACTCTAATTGTTGGAAGTTCATTATTGATGATATCTATGGCAATGTTAGTAAAATTCGATGAAGACTATGAGCAATAACTATTAATTTTGCCGAAAATTTAAAAACAAAAGGAAAATGTCAATAGTAGGAAAGAAATTCCCAAGCTTAGAAGTATCAGCGATGAATGAAATGGGTGATACCATTAAAGTAAACGTATTCGAAGAAGCAAAAAACAACGAAAAAAAGGTGTTATTATTCTGGTATCCAAAAGATTTCACTTTTGTTTGTCCTACTGAACTTCATGCTTTTCAAGCTGCATTAGGAGAGTTTGAAAAAAGAAATACAATTGTAATTGGAGCTTCATGTGATACTCCAGAAGTACATTTTGCATGGTTAAATACAGCTAAAGATCAAGGAGGAATTGAAGGTGTTACTTATAACCTGTTAGCAGATTCAAATAGAAATTTATCTTCTTTATTGGAGATCTTAGATATCCAAGAGGTAGTTTATGATGAAGATTTAGATGCTGAACTTGTTACTGGAGACAGCGTGACTTATAGAGCGACTTATTTACTAGATGAGGAAGGTGTTGTGTTCCATGAAGGAGTGAACCATATGCCAGTAGGAAGAAATGTGAATGAATTCTTGAGATTAATTGATGCTTTTACTCACGTTCAAAAGAATGGAGAGGTTTGTCCTGCTAACTGGGAAGAAGGAAAACAAGCAATGTCTGCAAACAGACAAGGTACAGCTGAGTATTTATCAGCTAACTAAGAACTAAATTTTGCTCGTTGTCAGAGCATTAAATTTAATACGATGTTTAAAGAGTTAACGGAAGATACATTAAAATCTGAGGTAGAATCTAACGCTACTGTACTCGTTCAGTATTCGGCTGGATGGTGTGGGAATTGTAGAATTATGAAGCCAAAATTCAAACGAATGGCTTCGGAACACGAAACGGCGGAATTCATCATGGTAGATGCAGAGAAATGCCCAGAGAGCAGGGGGTTGGCGAATGTAGATAATCTCCCAACGTTTGCGGCTTTCAGGAACGGAGAGTTGGTGAAGCAGGTTCAGACCAATAAAGCTGATGTATTAAAAGAGTTTATAGATGAGATTACCAGTAATTAAGCACATTCATTCCTTTGTGAAGGAAAACGATCAAGATTATGTATTGGAAACAATAGAACTCCTTGAGCACTTAACGGATTCTTCTGCGATTAAAGATGAAGAGTTAGATGTGATAGGAGAGTTGCTTTCTAATATGTATGGAGCATTAGAAGTAGATTCTGCTGTGAAAGAAGGGAAGACTGAAAAGGAAGCATTAAATGAGTTTATGACGCGGGTCACGAGTTCTATTGATTAGGTAAGACTTCTTTAATGAAATTAAAAAGGCATGGCTAATCCCATGCCTTTTTTGATTCTCATTTATTCAGTCAAACATCACCATTATCTAGTGTCCTTATTTCTTGTGCAGTACAGGATTGTTCACAAGGTGAGCTATTTCTTTTATTCAATTCACTTGTTATTAGATAATTATAATAAAAATGATGTATGTTCGCCTCTTAACCAATCTAATTTTCTAAAAATGAAATGCTATCTAAAATTTGCATTATCCTTATTATCTTGTCTTATATTTTATTCAAGTATAATCGCTTCAGGCGATCCTCTCTATGAAAACAATGGTAAAATAACACAGGCTACAGATGGCTGTATTCTCCTTGTAATATGTCCAGTAGATTTGACTTTTGAATGTGATGAGGATGGTATTCCCGCTCCTGAGACTCCTGAAATTATAAATGAGTGTGAGCTAGATTATGATCTGCAATTTTCTGAAATAATTGAAGACTTCGGTTGTGAATCAGGGCAAAAGCATTTAAAAAACAGCTGTACTCATTAATAAATTTCTATAGTCTGTGTCAAAAGCCGCTTTCATTCTCTTGTTTTTCAAGCTAATTTTAGCTGAGCTTTCTTTTTTTAAAACTGTTAATACAATTTTTAATAGGATATTAAAGTTTTCCACTTGATACCCTATTCTTTTTTTAGAAAAGTCTTCTTGAAATGTCACATCGAGGCTCCAATGTAAATTATTTTCAACTGACCAATGTTTTCGAACCCCATTGTTAATTGCTCTTGCAGATGACAAATCACTAATGAAAAACCGTTCATCTGTTGTCATTATTCCGGTTGCTTTTTGAGTAACTTCTGATGTTATCTTCACTACCGAAATTAAATTTTCCCATTTATTAGGGTTTTCTATGTGTTTCAAGTTAGTAAAAACTTCACAAGTTCTTTTTTCTATTCTTCCGTGTCCGAAATCATCTTCAACATCAACACTATCAGGATTTGTCAATACAACTGTATCTTGAATATTACTAGCCAAAGCAGGTTGATTTCCTTTAACTGCAATAATATAATTGGCTTCACTTTTCACAATTTGACTTACAATCTTTGTTTGACACCCCATTGCATCAATGGTAATTGTATTACCCTTTATATCTAACAATTCTAATAATGCAGGTATTGCAGTAATTTCATTGCTTTTTTCATTCACTTTCAATTGACCCAGACACAGTTGATTCTCTGATGCAAAGGCAGAAACAATATGAGGGGTTGTTATTCCGTCAAACTTACCGCCCCTCACTGTTTTACCATCAAGAGCTATAACTTCTCCTTTTGTTTTCACACACAAATGATTAATCCAAGAGATAAAACAATCATTGAAATTCTCAGAATCAAGAGCTGAAAAGACTCTTCGCATAGTATCTATCGATGGAATACCAGCATCAAAGTTTCCATACTGCTTAAGCCAGTAATATTGACTTTTACCAAAAATGTGTATGGTCTCCCATTTATCACAGCCACACATTATCCCTGTTATAACCAATAGCAATATGTCGCTCAAAGAATGGTGGTAATTTCCCGCATCTATTCGCCTTGGGTCTTTTAGAGCAGAGAAAAAACAGGAAAGTGAATTTGTATTAGAAAACGTGGTTTTTCTATCCATCTTTTTCGAATGAAAAAGACGCTTTTCAAAAATACTACTGATTGAAAATTAAAAAAATAAGAACAAAATAAAGTTAATAGACATTATTATAACTGAATTACTATAGCTTTCTTTTCGTTGGACTCAAAAAGTCAAAGCATTGGTTTTAGACATATAAACTAACTTTTTGCATTGTCAAAAAAGAATAATTTGACCTATACTAAATGAGTCGTAATAATGTCTAATGGTTTAAATGCTTTTGCCCTGACAAAAGCCTCGTTAGGCTCATCGAAGTGGTTGAACACAAATTTGGCGTTGATCATAGCTAATGCGGTCAGTGTTGTATTTGTGAGAATCCATTTGAAAGAAGCGAATTGGAAAACGTAAGATGTTTCCGAGTTATGAATAAATCCCACTAAGGCATAGATGATTGGATAGATTAACTCACTCAGATGAATCCAGATCAATGAAATGGCTACGAACTTAATTAATGTGCTATTCTTTTTTCTAAGTAAAGAGATGAACGCATAAATAAGCACTATTAATTTTATTAGAATAGTGAGTGAGTTAATTCTATAAAGAAGTGAGAAGCTTATGGTTCCAGAGTTGTCAATATACCCTGCTAAAATAATTCTGATGGGGTTTCTGAATAATCTTTGTGGTTCTCCGCCATGGATATCAATCAATTTTGGGAAAATTGTGTGGTTGACGTATAAGAAAATATAGATAAAAACTAGAAGTCCTAATACTATTTTCTCTTTGTGTGTGGCAAGTTTTTGAATCATGGTAAAAGTTAGTCAGGAAGGTAGTCGAGTAATAAATTAAAAAAGACCTCACTATTTAAGCAAGGTCTTTTATTAATTGAATTTCTTATAGTTAGTTCTTCTCAGCCTCAAGTTTCTTGATTTCTGCATCTAACATAGCCTCCATAGTTTCTATTTCTAACTTAGAAAGCTTTTTATCCAGTTTAATTTGCTTTTTCATAAATCGAAACATCGCAGCTTTCTTTATTTCATAAGCTAAGAACACAGTATATACACCCTCTTTTACAAATTTTTCTTCACCAATTTTTCTCAGATCTGCTATCTGTGTATTCGTTACTTGTCTGGAAAGACTGGCAAATTTGTCTGTAATCTCAGATGAATCCCCCAATCCTGTTTCATCAAGGTATTGATCAGCAACTAATTTCACTCTAGTTTCTACTTGACCTGCTAACTCAGTCTTAGCCGCTAAATCAGCTTTGCTTTTTGCAATATTGTCTTTTTGACTGCTCCCTTTTCCAACTGCTCTGAACCACTTGTTGTTAGATTCGTATTTACCGCCAGAAAAAGGTTCTTTCACTTTATCACCATAATTACTGGTTTGACATGAGTGAAGTGCAGTTATTGCAAAGCCTAGAAAAAGGACTATGGTGATGTTTCTTATTGATTTCATGATTGTGTTTTGACTAACAGTTTCTAAAATTATGCCAAATCTACTGTTTTCAATAAAATAGAGAAGCATTCCTCAGCATGTCAGCCGTTTAAAAATCAAGGATAAGTAGAGTGTATGCAGACTGATTAGATTGAATCTACATGACTATTTTAGCTTAAATTTTAGTTAATGAGAGCATTTTTATTCTTAATGATAATAAGTCTGATTGCTTGCACAGATACAAAGAAGGTTGAATTTAGCTCTGAAGTACAACAAGTGACTCCAACTGGAGAAAATCAGGTGGTACAACATCCCGAATGGTCAAAGAATGCATCATTATACGAAATCAATGTAAGACATCATTCTCCAAGAGGATCAGTAGGAGCAGTGATTTATGATTTGGATAGAATTAATGATCTTGGAGCTGATATCTTGTGTTTTATGCCTATTCAGCCTACAGGAATCAAAAACAGAAAAGCAAGTGACCTACTAGATGTTTCGGATGTTCCAAATTTTCAAGATCGAAAAAAATACTTAGGAAGTCCATTTGCAATTAGCGACTATAAATCAATTCATCCAGATTTAGGGAGCATGGATGATTTCGAAGTGTTGATCAAACGGGCGCATAAAAATGGTCAGAAAGTTATATTAGATTGGGTAGCAGCATTTACAAGTGTTGATCATAAGTGGATAAAGAATGGAAATGAGGAGTGGTATTTGAAGGATAGTCTAGGAAACTTTGTACCTCCTTACCCAAACAGAAATGATCTAGCAAAACTTGATTTTAGTATTGACTCTATGCGACTTACAATGATAGAAACCATGAAGTTTTGGGTGAAGGAAATCAAAATAGATGGATTTAGATGTTACAAAGCTGATGAAGTGCCATTGAGCTTCTGGGAGGAGTCTGTATCTGTATTGAAGAAAGTAAACCCTAACATATTTATGTTGGCCCATGCTGAAAAACCAAACTACCATCAAAAAGTTTTTAATATGACCTATGGCGCCCGTGCATATGAAGTTTTCAACCATGTAGCTAGAAGAGAATGGCCACTCGATTCCATAGTGGATTATCTAAGTTGGGAAGAAAATCATTTTTCAACAAATGATTATCGAATGATGTACACATCAAATTTTGAAGAAAATGCTGAAGTAGGTACTGTCTTTGATCGCATGGGAAATAATTACAAAGCACTTACGGTGTTAGCATTTACTTTTTATGGAATGCCCATGATATATGGTGGACAAGAATTTGGAAATGATAAGCAGTTACCTGTTTTTATGAAAGACACTGTGCAAAAAGCAGATGTGGAACTAGAGGGGTTTTATAAGGCATTGCTCAATGCTAAAAAGAAGAATGAAGCTCTTTGGAATGGTACATTTGGAGGTAGGTTTGAACGAATTTATACTGTTAACAATGATGACCTATTCTGTTTTAAGCGGATAAAAAATGATAACACAATAGTAACAGTGATTAACCTTTCCAATGAAAAGCAACAGGTTAATTTTAAGCGCGAGTTAGAAGGGTATTATAAAAGCATTTTTAACGAGGAAACTCTGAGCGTGTATACGAGTGGAACTAATGAAATAGAGCCAAACGGGTACCAGATTTTTGTAAAGCAATAGGATGAAGATAGCAATAATAGCACATGATGGAAAAAAAGCGGAAATGGTTCGTTTTCTTTCGAACGCACACGAGATTCTTAAGCAGGAAGGGGTTGAATTGATCGCTACAGGAACCACTGGAACTCATGTTGAAGCGGGGGGATTAAAAGTAGAAAAGGTATCTTCAGGACCGTTAGGAGGAGATGCGCAAATAGCAGCTCGAATCACTGAAGGCACTGTACATATGGTTTTCTTTTTTAGAGACTCATTGGGTAAGCATCCCCATGAACCGGATGTGCTCATGCTTATGAGATTATGCGACGTTCACAATATTCCTTTGGCCACAAATCCAGCTTCAGCCGAACTAATTTTAAAAGGACTTTCAGACTAATTGGATTCGATTAAAAGATTAAAATATAGGTTTTTAGTGTCGTTAAGCGACAGGTTTTCTTCAAGAGAAAAGGAACAATTGTTTTTTCATTTGATAGCACACTACGCAAACGTATCAAGACTAATTTACCTGACTAATCCAGGCAGCATAATTGATAGTGAATCGGAAAAATTATTAGTGAATGCTATTGACCGATTAAACGATAATGTCCCAGTTCAATATATTACCAATAAAGGCTATTTCAGAGATTTGGAGTTGTTTGTTGACGAGTCCGTTTTAATTCCTAGGCCAGAGACAGAGGAATTGGTCCAACTTGCATTGGGTTCTCTCCAAAATATTAGTCGGGTAATTGATCTGGGGACAGGAAGTGGATGTATTGCTCTCAGTTTAAAAAGTGAAATCCCCGAAATTAGTGTTAGTGCTATTGACTATTCTCAAGAAGCGCTAGAAGTGGCCAAAAAAAATAGTGCAGAACTAGATTTGAGTATCTCATTTCATTATTTATCAATGACTGAATCGCTTAGTTCACTTGGTAAATTTGATCTGCTTATTAGCAACCCTCCTTATATAGCAATTGAAGAACATAAGACTCTTGAGGAGAATGTAGTAGCTCACGAACCACATATGGCACTGTTTTCGACTAACTCAGACCCACTTCATTTTTATAGAGCGATACAGGAAAGGGCAGAAGAACTGTTGGAGTGCAATGGAGTGGTCTTTTTAGAGCTTCATGAAAATTATGCGGAGCAAACAGCCGGTTTATTTCACTCGGATTCCTATAAACATGTGGAAATCTTATTGGATTTACAAGGAAAACAAAGATTCTTGAAAGCAGTGAAACTGTAATAGTCTTCTAAATTTGTTCATATCATGAATACTGAAGAAGAAATAAAAAATTTGAGAGCGGAGCTCAGGCAGCATAACCACGATTACTATGTGTTAAACCAGCCTAAAGTGTCTGATTACGAATTTGATATGAAGTTGGAGAGGCTGCAGTTTCTGGAGTCGGAACATCCAGAGTTTTTCGATGCCAATTCGCCAACACAACGTGTAGGGGGTGACATTACTGATAAATTTGAAAAGGTTGAACATGAATATCCCATGTTGAGTCTGTCCAATAGCTACAATAAGGAGGAAATTCAAGAGTGGGCAGAACGAGCCGTGAAATTGGTAGGAAGTGATGATGTGGAGTATGTTCTTGAATTAAAATATGACGGGGTAGCTATAAGTTTGACTTATGAGAATGGTTTGTTGGTTAGGGCTGTTACCAGGGGAGATGGTACAGTGGGAGAGAATGTGACCACAAACGTGAAAACGATCAAGAGTATTCCTTTAAAATTAAAAGGAACTTTTCCAGCGAAATTTGAGATCAGGGGTGAAATTTTTCTCCCTCATAAAAGCTTTGTGGAGTTAAACGCGCAGAGAGAATTGGATGGTGAAGCGTTGTATATAAACCCTAGAAATACTGCTTCTGGAACGATGAAACTCCAAGATAGTAGTGTAGTCGCTAAGCGAAACTTAGATTGTTTCCTGTATTATGTAATTCTAGATCGGAATCCGTATTTAGGACATTTCGAGAGTTTAAATAAAGCCGGTGAATGGGGGTTTAAAGTACCTAGAGAAGCAAAGAATTTTGTAGCCAAATGCTCCAGTGTTGATCAAATAATGGAGTTTATCAATTATTGGAATGAGCGAAGACATGAATTGCCATTTGAGATTGATGGAATAGTGATAAAAGTGAATTCTTTTCAGCATCAGGACGAAATGGGGTTTACCGCCAAAAGTCCTAGATGGGCAATTGCTTACAAATTTAAAGCTGAGAATCTATCTACTAGATTAAATGAGGTGACTTATCAAGTTGGTAGGACAGGAGCGATTACTCCAGTAGCCAACCTTGAGCCTATTTTTTTAGCAGGAACAACAGTTAGAAGGGCCTCTCTTCATAATGCAGATCAAATGCAAAAGTTGGACCTGCATGAAGGTGATTCTGTATTTGTAGAAAAAGGAGGAGAAATCATCCCAAAAGTGACTGACGTAGATGTGAGTAAGAGAAATAAAAGTGCAGAACCAATTCAGTTCATTGAAAACTGTCCTGAGTGTAATTCAGCGTTGCAACGTAAAGAAGGAGAAGTTCAACACTATTGCCCTAACGAAGAGTTCTGTCCGCCTCAGATAACGGGAAGAATCGAGCATTTCATTAGTAGAAAAGCAATGAATATAGATGGCTTGGGAGCAGAAACAGTGGTGCAGCTATTTGAAGCGAAATTGATTAAGGATATAGCAGATTTGTATGACTTGGAAAAGGAGCAATTATTACCATTAGAAAGACTAGCGGAAAAATCGGTAGATAATCTCTTAGAGGGTGTAAATAAAAGCAAAGAACAATCTTTTGAAAAAGTGCTTTTTGGACTAGGTATTAGATATGTGGGTGAAACAGTGGCCAAGAAATTAGCGAAACACTTCAAAACCATAAATGGACTAATGGCAGCGTCGACTGAAGGATTGGTTTCAGTAGACGAAATAGGAGAAAGAATTGCAGAGAGTGTACGAGAGTATTTCGATCAGGAGACAAATACAGCACTAATCGATAGGTTAAAGTCGTCTGGGCTGTGCTTCGAAGTGGAAGAGTCTGAAGGAGATTCTAATGTACTTGAAGGAAAGAAAATCGTAGTCAGTGGTGTTTTTGAAAAATTTAGTAGAAATGAGTTGAAATCTTCCATAGAAGCCAACGGTGGAAAGAGTGTGGGGTCTATTTCTTCCAAGACAGACTATGTTATTGCTGGTGATAACATGGGACCCTCAAAAAGACAAAAAGCAGAGGATTTAGGAATACCAGTCATTTCTGAAAATGATTATATTCAACTTATTTCATAACTTCCCATATGTCTATTACTAGAATCACTTATATACTGTTAACTGTTACTTTACTTGGTTTTTTACTCATTTATCTTAAGAGTTTTCTGATTCCACTTGTGTTTTCGTTGGCTATTTGGTTCCTCATTAGGAAGCTCAGAAAGTTCATTGTCACACTCGTGAAAACACCATTTTGGTTGGGGTCGTTATTAGCAAGTTTGTTGATCTTACTGGTACTTTCCGTCTTTTCGCAATTGCTGACATTTCAAGTGAAGAGTTTTATGGCTCCTGATAACTTGGCCAAATACAATACGAATTTTCAGGAAATCGGTGCAAAAGTTGTGGATATGGTAGGCGATGATATGCTGCAAAATGGATTAGAAAAGATTCAGGAATTTGATTTGTCTGCACTGATTCAGAGTGCTTTAGGTGTGTTAACTAATGTGTTGGGGAATTCATTTATGGTGGTGCTGTACTTGTTGTTCCTTATCCTAGAGGAGAACTTATTTAAGCTAAAATTAAAAGCTATTTATAAAGATGAGGAGAGTAGAAAATCAGTGTACTCTACTATCCGCCAAATAACAAAATCAATAGAAAGTTACATCACCTTAAAGACAATAGTCAGTCTAATCACAGGACTAGCGAGTTATTTTGGTCTGTTGATTCTGGAAATAGATTTTCCGGTATTTTGGGCACTTCTCATTTTTCTACTGAATTATATTCCAACCGTTGGGTCGCTTATAGCGACTATTTTCCCTGCGATGATGGCCTTGATTCAATACCAAGAGTTTACCATATTTTTCTATGTACTTGCTGTGGTTGGAGGCATACAATTAGTTGTAGGAAACGTTATAGAACCACGGATTATGGGAGATAATCTGAATATCAGTCCATTGGTAGTGATACTTTCTCTGACACTTTGGGGGTTAATTTGGGGAGTAGTAGGAATGATTCTCAGTGTTCCTATTATGGTGGTGGTGATTATCGTCCTATCCAAAATCCCAAGTACAAGAAATGTAGCAATTATGATGTCCAGTGATGGAAATGTGTGATTTCTAATGTAACATTGATCACTTAATAGAGAAGAGAACCTCTTCTCATATAATTTTATACTTATGAAACTAATTGGTTCCTCATTAATTGTTGCTCTTATGCTGGTGTTTTTGGTATCATGCGTAGCTCAAACAGCAAAATCTGCTAAAGATATAACTGTAGAAGAGGCTAAGACTCTCATGAGTGAAAAGTCCGATTTGCAAATTTTAGACGTTAGAACTCCTGGGGAATGGTCAGCAGGTGTCATAGAAGGGGCTATAAAACTAAATATAAAGGATAATGATTTCAGAGATAGATTAGTCAAGTTGCAAAAGGATCAGCCGACTCTGGTTTACTGTAAAAAAGGAGGGAGGAGTGCAAAAGCTACCTTGATCATGGAAGAATTAGGGTTTAAAGAAATATATAACATGTTAGGTGGATATGATGCCTATTCAGTGGGTACTAAGTAAGTGAGTTTGATAGATACAATTATACAGGCAACATTAGGTTATGCGAAATACCTTTGGAGTGAAATTACGTTTCAGGCAGTTCCCTGGTATCAAAATTATTTTTGGTGGTTGGTGATGTTGTCTCTCATTGTATGGGCATTGGAGATTGTGTTTCCTTGGAGAAAGGGTCAGTCAATATTTAGAAAAGACTTCTGGTTGGATGCCTTTTATATGTTTTTCAATTTTTTTATTTTCAAGTTGGTCTTTTTTGCAGGATTGGCGGCGGTTACTTCCCAGGCCTTTCTAAAACTGCTAGGAGGAGAGGCTCAATTAATTTCACTGTTAGAATTACATAAACTGCCTTATGTTTTCCAGGTGTTGATTTTTTTCTTAGCACTTGATTTTGTGCAATGGTGCGTTCATAATTTGCTTCATCGGGTTAAGTTTCTGTGGCGATTCCATCGAGTGCATCATTCTGTGAAAGAAATGGGTTTTGCAGCGCATTTGAGGTACCACTGGATGGAAAATGTGTTCTATGAACCTGTAAAATATATAGCTTTATTGTTGATTGGAGGGTTTGAGCCAAGTAGCGTGTTTGTCATTTATTATCTGAATATTGCCATCGGCCATTTTAATCACGCAAATTTGAATTTGGATTATGGAATTTTAAAATATGTCATCAACAATCCCAAGATGCATATTTGGCATCATGCCAAAGAACTTCCTGAGGGAGCACCAGGAGTAAATTTCGGAATTTCCTTGAGTTTATGGGATTATATTTTTGGAACAGCCCATATTCCATCTGATGGAAGAGACATTGAACTGGGGTTTGAGGAAGATGAAAAATTCCCAGAAGATTTTGCAGGTCAGATGAAGGTTCCCTTCCTTAGGTGACACCACTTTTCACTCTCTTTTTATTACTTAATTTAATGAATTTAACCGTGTTAAGTTTGGGTTTGTCGAAAAATTTCGGATATTGCAAAGATTAATTTAGAACTGTAAACCTCGTATGCAATTTGAACTTTTAGTTCACTCCATGCTCAGCAAGAAAGCTACAGATGAGAATCTTTCTCATCTGAAAGACTCTATAGGAATACGGGCTAAGGAAGGAAACTTAAAAGGCTGCCTACTTATTCATAAATCTGAATCTCTACATTACATTTCTGGAAATAAAGCGGATGTAAATTCCATTCTTGATATGATGGAAAAAAGCAATTCATTGACACTTATCAAGGTATTGCATTCAGGAACTGAAGAGGTGTATTCGTTGGATACTTGGTTTAGTGTAGAAAGCGATGAAACAGAAGAATGGAAAGAGCAAATCAATGAATTGCTAAATAGACTCAGAGAATCTGATAAAAAATCTGTTGGTCTTCAACTGTTTGCTTCTGTTTCTGAAATCATTTTAAGCGAGAGGTTATACGGGCAGGGCAAAAGCATTTAAACCATTAGACATTATTACGACTCATTTAGTATAGGTCAAATTATTCTTTTTTGACAATGCAAAAAGTTAGTTTATATGTCTAAAACCAATGCTTTGACTTTTTGAGTCCAACGAAAAGAAAGCTATAGTAATTCAGTTATAATAATGTCTATTACCTTTATTTTGTTCTTAATTTTTTAATTTTCAATCAGTAGTATTTTTGAAAAGCGTTTTTTTCATTCGAAAAAGATGGATAGAAAAACCACGTTTTCTAATACAAATTCACTTTCCTGTTTTTTCTCTGCTCTAAAAGACCCAAGGCGAATAGATGCGGGAAATTACCACCATTCTTTGAGCGACATATTGCTATTGGTTATAACAGGGATAATGTGTGGCTGTGATAAATGGGAGACCATACACATTTTTGGTAAAAGTCAATATTACTGGCTTAAGCAGTATGGAAACTTTGATGCTGGTATTCCATCGATAGATACTATGCGAAGAGTCTTTTCAGCTCTTGATTCTGAGAATTTCAATGATTGTTTTATCTCTTGGATTAATCATTTGTGTGTGAAAACAAAAGGAGAAGTTATAGCTCTTGATGGTAAAACAGTGAGGGGCGGTAAGTTTGACGGAATAACAACCCCTCATATTGTTTCTGCCTTTGCATCAGAGAATCAACTGTGTCTGGGTCAATTGAAAGTGAATGAAAAAAGCAATGAAATTACTGCAATACCTGCATTATTAGAATTGTTAGATATAAAGGGTAATACAATTACCATTGATGCAATGGGGTGTCAAACAAAGATTGTAAGTCAAATTGTGAAAAGTGAAGCCAATTATATTATTGCAGTTAAAGGAAATCAACCTGCTTTGGCTAGTAATATTCAAGATACAGTTGTATTGACAAATCCTGATAGTGTTGATGTTGAAGATGATTTCGGACACGGAAGAATAGAAAAAAGAACTTGTGAAGTTTTTACTAACTTGAAACACATAGAAAACCCTAATAAATGGGAAAATTTAATTTCGGTAGTGAAGATAACATCAGAAGTTACTCAAAAAGCAACCGGAATAATGACAACAGATGAACGGTTTTTCATTAGTGATTTGTCATCTGCAAGAGCAATTAACAATGGGGTTCGAAAACATTGGTCAGTTGAAAATAATTTACATTGGAGCCTCGATGTGACATTTCAAGAAGACTTTTCTAAAAAAAGAATAGGGTATCAAGTGGAAAACTTTAATATCCTATTAAAAATTGTATTAACAGTTTTAAAAAAAGAAAGCTCAGCTAAAATTAGCTTGAAAAACAAGAGAATGAAAGCGGCTTTTGACACAGACTATAGAAATTTATTAATGAGTACAGCTGTTTTTTAAATGCTTTTGCCCTGGTTATACGGGCTAGAATAGCCGATTTTTGTCTTAAACATTGGTATTGATCATTTGGTTATCTACCTTTATTCTCAAATTAAGAAAATGAAACAATTACTTGCGATTTTATCGATTATTCTGGTGCTATTTTCTTCTTGCTCTTTTGAGGAAGAGTATTCATTTAAATCAGATTGGAGTGGAAAATATGAAGCAGTCTTGGATATGTCGGGGTTGGCAGAAATGGGTGATTCTGAATCTAAGAAAGAAGAATTAATTCCTGAAGATCAAATCAAAGAGATGGAAGCGAAGCTAAATTCTATAAAAGGAATTAGCAATGCAGATGTAACATCAGATGATGAAAACTTTAAGATAAAATTCGGATTTAATTTTGAGGGTTTAAACGCATTAAATGCAGTGAATTCGATGGATGCAGAAGAAAGTGATGATTCTCCATTTGGAGCATTGGGGAAGTGGGAAATGAGAAGCAAAGGGAAAAAGAAGTTTTATATGACGATGATTGGATTGGACAAAATGCAGTCTGGATCTGAAGGAGAAGATACTGACAAGGCAGGAGAGATGCTTCAGGTGACAACTAAGCTAACATTTCCTAGTAAAGTAAAGCAGCTAAAAAGCGATGTGGCTAAGGCGGGTGATCAGGAAAATCAAGTGATCATAGAATATTCTGGGAAAGACATGATGACCGCAGGGAAGAATTGGGATGTTGAAGTGAAGCTGTAGAAGCTAATTATTACCAGTTTTAATGAAAATTTTAATTATTCCATTGTTATTACTATCGATAAGTGCTCTTGGGCAGGAAGATAGTGCTGTCTTCGAAGAAAGAATGCCAATATATCAAGGGTGTGAAGATATAGAAGATAGAGACGAGCAGACAAGATGCACAGAAAGGAATCTCATTTCATTTGTTCAGAAGAATGTGGTATATCCTGAAGACGCTTTAGAAAACGGTGATGAGGGCAAAGTGTATATTGGATTTGTAGTGAATAAAGAAGGGGATGTTGAGGATGTTAAGATACTCAGGGGAGTAACACCATCAATAGATCAAGCAGCTATTAACTCCGTAAAGCAGTTACCAAAATTCACTCCTGCCTATCAGGATGGTAAAAATGTCAAACTGAAATACACAATACCCGTGAATTTTAAGTTAATGTCAAGAAAGAAAAAGAAGAAAAAAAGAAGAAAGGACTAATCAGTAAAATACCTTTGTACTAGTGTTAAGTTAATTATTAATTGACGGATATAGTTTTCTTAATTTCACTCTTGATTCTTTTGTTGTGAATTGCCATTTTATAGTGCCTTCTTTATTATTTCTATGGTTCTGCCAAGCTTTGACCTCTTCCTTTACTTTTTCTATGGTATCTATATGCCTGTTTAAACATTGACCATTTAGTACATGTAACTCAATCTCTGCCATATTGAGCCAACTTCCATGTTTAGGTGTATAGATAAACTCAAACCTATCCCATAGCCTTTTAGCTTCTTTAGGCTCAAATGTTTCATAAAATGCAGAAGCGACATGGGTATTAAAATTATCCATTACCAAGGTTATCTTATTTGATTTTGGGTAGTACTCATCAGCTATTCTCTTTATAAACTTTGCCCAATCCTTTTTAGTCTTAAACTTTGTTATTTCAACGATCCGTTTTCCTTTTAAAGGTTCATTTGCCATGAATATATTAACCATTCCGTGTCTGAGATATTCGTAATCTACTCGAGCATCTTGACCTGGTTTAATTGGTGTTGAAGGTTGTGCTGATGAAATTAATTGTTTGGGGGATTCATCCATGCAAATTACTGGGTAATCAATATCATAAGGTCTTTTGTAAACATCTAAAACTCTTTCCATGTTAGCCACAAATTCGCTGTTTTTATTTGGAGGAATTACCCAGCCACGGACTTTCCAAGGTTTAAGTTCATTTTTTTTAAAACATTCCCTACCGAAACATGAGAAATACTTTCTACATAATTTAATTCTACCATCTTATCTGATAATAAGCGTAATGACCATTTAGAAAAACCCTTTGGGGGTTCACTGCAACATAATTGCACAATCTTAGCCTCTACATCTCCATCTATCTTTACATCATATATTCGCGAACTCTCACGTCTCTCAAGCACCGCTTCAAATCCTTCTTCAATAAATCTCTTTTTTACCCTATCTATTGTGCGCATCCCTACTTTTAATACTTTACTGATTTGCGCATTAGTTACCTTCTCTGAGTAATCTCCAACATCGCAATTTAATAGTATGTAAGCCGTACGATACGTCTTTGTGCTATGAGATCCTTTATTAATTATTGCCCGAAGCCTAATAACCTCCTCTTGACTTAGTTTGATCCTGTATCTCATCATTTTTTTAATGAAAATACGAAAATATTACGTCATAGTAAACTTAACTTAACACTAGTTTGTTTTTTGATTGGATTAATTCTGAACTTGACCCTTTATTTAAAATTTTTCCTTCTGAAGATGCTGGTAAATAGCTCCTTCTAGAAATCTTTGAGGGCTCAAAGTAATATGTTCCTGTTTTATCGATCTTTTAAGTTAAAGCTCATGCTTATCAGATAGATTCCATACTTTTGTACCATTAATATTTTTTACTTTAACATTGAAGAAAATTTTACTACTGTTTGCCACAATAGCTGGCTTTTTTGGTGCTAGTTTGTCCCAATCTCATGAAGGGTTTGTCCCATCGTTAAAAAAGCTTAGTGCAACTGAGCTTCAAGAAATCAAAAGACGCATATGGAAGGGCTTAGGAGAAGCTGAATTAAGCTCTTCTAAAGCTAAGAAATATTATAAGAATCTTCTTAACAATAGATCAAAACATCTACAAGAAGTGTTTGAGTCTGGATACGTTGTTAAAGATGATTTCCTTTCCCCAATAGTCAATAGTATAATTAGCGAGCTATCTCAGAATACCATTCATAAAGATGATAATTATTTCAGGGTTTATATCGCACTTGATAACACTGTGAATGCTACATCATGGGGAAATGGAATTGTATTAATAAA
Organism: Flavobacteriales bacterium; assembly: GCA_965224545.1. Lineage (GTDB taxonomy): Bacteria > Bacteroidota > Bacteroidia > Flavobacteriales_D > Sanyastnellaceae > ASP10-05a. Next base: position 409,168 of record CBDCZM010000004.1, read on the forward strand.
TGTAGGATTACTTGAGCGTGTTAAATATAAATCGGAGTTGGCTTTTGTCTTGGCTCATGAAATGAATCATGATATTGGGAATCATATGCTAAAGCATTTATCCGAGATTTCGGAAATAGCTACTAGCAAGAATTTAGGAACACAGTTTAGTCGCTCAGGAACAACAAAGGATAATAGAATAGGGGTTTTAAAGGCAATGTATAAGTATAAGAGAACGAATGAGTTTTCGTCTGATATAGAAGGGTTTAAGCTTGCTTCGTCTTCGGGCTATAGTACGAAAGGAGCTTATTCTTTGCTAGATGTTCTGGACAATGCAGATTACTTTGTGAGCTCTGATAGTATAAAGTACTCCGAGGTGTTCAGTAGTTCTTCCTTTAAGTTTGATAATAATTGGTTGAAACAGAAAAGTTATACTTCCACATGGGCTGTTGATGAAGACGATTTCATTATTCCTGATGAATATAAAACTCATCCAGAAATAAAGAAGAGAAAATCAAAGTTGAGAAATGTTGAGTCAACGCTCAATGAGAATGATTCGACTGTAAATGTAAGAGTTAATCAAAAATTTACAGCTCAAGCCAAATTCTACAGCCTTGAAGCTTTAATGTCATTTGAGAATTTTGGTTTTTCACTTTATTCAGCTATTCAGCATAAGAATATATACAAGGAAGAGCCATTTTTAGACTTCGTTATTTTATACAGTTTATTCGAATTGGCCTCTGGGATCAAAGATCAGACTTTCACAGAAAAGGTCTCATTTAGAAACCAATATCAACCCGAACAATATAATCAGTTCCTAGACTTTCTGCATTCGCTTTCATCAAAAAAACTCATTAAGTTATTTAATGCTAGTTATGAAAAACATAAAGGCATTGAAGGAAATATAGAGTACAGTGAAGCCATAGAAATATGTAAAATAAAGCTTCACGAACCTGATTCTGATGTGACAAAACTCATTTCTGAGTACAGAAAACGATATCCAAATTCTAATTTGAAATTTTAACAATAGATCAAACAAAAAAATGAAAACTAAACTTATCACGACCTTAAGCCTTTGTCTTTTGGTTTTAACCGGTTTTAGTCAAAGAGCTGAAATTACAGGTGTGAGAAATATAACCAAGCACAACGTAAGACCACTTTTTGATAATAATCATGCTGTAAAAGGGTATTATTCTTTTTATGAAGTCGAGAAAGTAGATAGGAAAAACAGAGGTTACAGATTAACTCTTTTTGATAATGCGCTAGGAGAAACACACAGAATTCCCATGGTGAAACCGAAGACAGCTTATTTAGGAGGAGCAGATTTTAATGGAACACATTTTTGCTTTCTTTTTTATGATGCTAAAAGTGGCGAGCAAAGTGTGGTTATCTATGACTTAGAAGGTGATGAGACCGGTTCTACAACTTATCAAAGAGGTAAGAGTACTTTAGTAGTGCAAGGAGCAACTACTCTGTCTGTTAGTCCTGTTCCGAATAAAGGGTTTATTTTGATTAGACAAAATAGAAACAAGGGAATAAAAACCTCTTTGGTTTTCATTGATAACGAGGGCAATGAAAGCTGGGAGACTAAAAGTATGTTTGAAGCAGAAAAGTCTTATGAATCTTCTTCGGTGATTTTTGCAAATGAAAAATTCATATTTGCTTCTTCAGTTTCAGCACGGGGATTAATGGCTGCTAAGAAGCAAGTGACAAGTTTTAATGTATATAACACAGAAGATGGATCAGTAGTTGGAGATTTTGCGCTTACAGAAGGAGCTTATGCTCTTAACCCTTATGGTGCAGACTATGATGAGGAAGACGACGCAATATTGATATATGGTGAATACTATGGAAGGACAAAAAAAGGAGGTCTTGATATTAAAAATAACCTTGGATTATTCATAAGAAAATATTCTAGAGACGGTTTCATGATGAATGAAGAATTGGTTAATTGGGAAAAAGATTTAAAACCAATTATTCCATTTGATGAAGATGAGAAAAAGGCTGATAAAAGATCTATTATGATTCATGAAATTGTTAAAATGGCAGATGGAAATTATTATGCTTTTGCTGAACAATATAGAAAAGTAGTTGCAGCAGGCACCATGGCTGCAAAAATGCTTGTTCAGGCAGCAGGAGGAGACACTAATGTTTCAAATATGAAGGTGAATCTATACGATATGATGGTGTTCTCATTTGATTCAGAACTAAAGCCGATTGATATTGATATAATAGACAAGAAAAAAACAAATGTTCATTTACCTGAAGGTTGGGGGATTATTCAGGAAGATAAATTAGGATATTTGCTAAAAGCTTTAGGGTGGTTTGATTATTCATTCACTGTCTTAGATTCTAATAAGGAGAACTTTAATGCGATTTATATCAACTTTGATAGAAAATCAAATAAAGGAAATAAAATAAAGCATAGTATTGGTTGCATATATAAAGGCGAAAATGAAAAAATAGAAAGTCTCACTATGCCAGTTACTGAAAATCCTAAATGGTTCTCTGTTATGCCAGCAATGACAGGTTATGTGGCGATCAAGAAATACTTTAAGAAAGAAAAAAAGATGATTATTGAACTGGAGAAATTAGATTATTAATATTTCTGGTATTTCTCATTTTTATAAAATATGACCAGTGGAATTTCTTCACTGGTCTTTTTGTAGACTTTTATTCTAAGGTTTTCTTGACGTCTAGGCCTTTAAGTACTTCTTCACAAGGTTGTTATCAGACCTTCCTAGCTCATCTACAGATCCCTTTGCTAAAACTTTCCCTTGATCAAGAATAAAAATCTCTTCAGCCATATCTAAGGCATCTTCTGGGGAATGCGTGACCAGTACAGAGCAAATTCCACTTTTTTTAAGAATGCTCTTTAAAGAGGATCTTACTTCTGCTTTTAAATGGTGATCAAGATTACTGAAAGGTTCATCCAGAAGAAGTACTTTGGGAGAAGGTGCCAATGCTCTAGCTAAAGCAACTCTTTGTTGTTGTCCTCCACTAAGTTCGTGTGGGTAACGATCTTCAAAGCCAACGAGCTCTGTCAATTCAAGCATTTCTTTGATTCTAGACGTGGCATTCTTACTAAGTCCAAAAGCAATGTTCTTCTTGACAGTCATGTGAGGGAATAGTGCGTAGTTCTGAAACACCATGCCTACACCACGTTTTTGAGCGGGGACAAAATGAGATGTGCTTGCGACTTCCATTCCAGAGATTTTAAGAACCCCATCTGTAGGAGTTTCTAATCCAGCTATTAGTCGTAAAAGGGTTGATTTTCCACAGCCACTTGCCCCAAGTATTGCATAGCACTTTTTATCCTCAAAACTCAAACTCATATCGTTTACTGCCAGATAAGAAGAACCGGAGTATGATTTGCTAATATGCTGTAACTCTATTAAACTCACTTGATCAATCGATTTAAAAATACAATGGGAATACAGCCTACTAAAATAATGAGTAAAGATGGACAGGCACATTCAGCGATTCGCTCATCACTGGCGTACTCATAAGCCTTTACGGCCAACGTATTCATGTTGTATGGTTTCAGGATGAGTGTGAGTGGTAATTCCTTCATAATATCCACAAACACCAGTAACCAGGCACCTATAAGACTGAATTTAATTAGTGGTAGCTCTATTTGAAATAAGCTTCTCCATTTAGAACTTCCTAAAGTGTCAGAGACTTCACTAAGCGAAGAATGAACTCTAGTGTACCCTGATTCTATAGGGGAAAAAGCCACAGCCATGAAGCGAATAATATATCCATATACCAAGAGGATAATAGTACCATTTAAAAGAAGTCCGACTCGCTGGTTGGTCAACGCTCCCCATAACTTAGCCAACCATTTATCTATAAATAGAGAAGGAGTAAAAATCCCGATAGCAATCACAGCTCCAGGAATGGCGTAACCAAGGACAGAAATTTTAGACAATCGGTTGATCCAACTACTTCGATTCCATCGTGAAAAGGAGAGAAGTCCTAGTGCCACTACGACACATAAAAAAGACGCTAATAACGAGGTGAAAACACTTTGAGCAGCAATACCATAAAATTCTTCATCAAGAACTGATTCATATGTGATATAAGCCCATTTAATCAGTTGAATTACAGGAAGGACCAGCGAAAATGCTAGAACAGTAAAGATCAAAAAGAGTATTAAAGTTTTTCCAGTGTTACTTGGTGAGACCAATCCTATCTCATAAGTCGCTCCAGAAGCCACAAAGCGTTTCTTATTTCTAAAGTGTCTTTCTAAAGAAATTAGGCCAAATATGATCAAACAAAGTATAGAAGCGAGGAATATTGCGGTCTGAGGTTCTTCTAACGAAAACCATGAATGGAATATTCCTGTACAGAATGTTTTGACATTGTAATATTTGGCAGCTCCAAAATCGTTTAAAACTTCCATTAATACTAGACTTCCTCCTGCGGCAATAGCCGGTATAGCTAAAGGCAATGCAATGCGAAAAAATACTCGCCCCTTTTTTTTGCTGAGTAGTCTTGCTGCTTCTAGAATTCTACCATTTTGAACAGAGAATAATGCCCTAGTGCTTAGATAGATATAGGGAAATAACGAAAATGCCAGAACTAAAGACAACCCCCACCAATTCATAATGTCTAATCGAAACCCAATAATTGACGTGATGGTGCCGGTATAGTCAAATAGCCCGGCATATGCATATCCCATGATATATACAGGAATAGCTAGAGGGAGAATTAGTAGCCAAGACAGCAGTCTCCTAAGTGGAAAGTCATAAGTGCTAATAACCCACGCAGAGCTAACTCCAAACAAAATAGAAACTAAAAGGGCCAATAAACTTACTCGAATAGAGTTAATGACATAGGTTCCAAGCAGGTTTTCTACGATTCCTGACCAACTCTCTCCAGCACCTATAAACAGGTGTGCAAGAACAAAGAGAATAGGAATTCCTATAAATAAACTGATGGCCACTGAAAACAATGACCATCGGTTAAAATCTCTTTTGAGAAGCGCTATTTTAGTAGGTAAACTAATTCGATGTTATTTCCAGCCAGCTGCGTCAAATGTACTAACTGCTTGCTTGTTTAACTCTCCTAGAATGGCCAGATTTAATGGGTCTTCTTTCATTTTCCCCCACATTAAAAGCATCATAGAGGTACTTGCTTTCGGATTCACAGGGTATTCATAATTAGCCGTGCTAAATTTCTCTTGAGCAGATTTGGAAGAAAGAAACTCCAAAAACTTCGTAGCATTTTCTTTATTCGGAGCATATTTACAAACTCCCGCACCAGAGATGTTTACATGTGTTCCTGTGGTATTTTGATTAGGGAAGAAAATTTTCATCGCTTTACCAATTTTAACTTCTTCTTCATTTTGACTCCCAATCATCTTACCCAAATAATACGTATTAGCGATAGCTACTTTCGCATCACCATAATAGGCAGCTTTGATTTGATCTCTATCATTTCCTTTAGGATCTCTCGCCATATTGGCAACTACTCCTTCAGCCCATGCTTTTGCATCATCAATGTTTGAATTGGCAATAATACTTGCCATCAAACTTTGATTGTATATGTTCCCTGAGGGGCGCACTGCAATGCTATTTTTCCACTTTGGCAAAGCCAAATCTTGATATGTAGAAAAATCATCAGATTTCATCACTTCAGGGTTATATATAAAAACTCTAGCTCGTTTAGTCAGTCCATACCATTGACCTCGCTCGTCTCTATATTTTATTGGGACATTTTTATTAAGAATTTCTGAATTGATGCTTTGCAATAATCCATTGTTTTTTGCTCTGACCAGTCTGCCAGCATCTACAGTAATTAGTACATCAGCAGGTGATAATTCTCCTTCCTGCTGTATTTTCATCATCAGTTCGTCTGCCTTAGAGTTCACGACATTTACTTTGATTCCAGTTTCCTTTTCAAACTGAGCAAATAGTTCTTTGTCAGCATCATAATGCCTGTGAGTATAAACATTAAGTTCTTTAGATTCTTCGGCTTGCATCGATTTTTCCTTGGAAGAATCGCCAGAGCAACCAATGCTCAATAATGCTAGAAGAAGTGACAGATTGAGTAAATATTTCATTCCTTATTTAGATTGATTTTTAATAAGCGCAAAAGTAAATATTCTTTGGAATTATGAAGTGATATCGATGCAGAAATAGTGAATTTTATTTCTATGATAATCAGGTGTTTGTGTAGTGTTGATTTAATTCCCTTGAAGATGTGAAAGATCACGATTAGTTAAAAAAATAGAATTAGAAAAGAGTCTAAGTAACTTGCAGTAACAAAATGTCTGACAAGACCGTCATGTACAAAATGAGTTTTATGAGAACCTTTCTGTTTTTACTTCTGATGGCTATGTCAACCAGCATTTTTGGACAAGCTCTAACCGGAAAAATCACCGATGAAGAAGGGAATACCATGCCTTTTGTTTCAGTGATGGAGGAAGAAGATTCTCGAAGTACATCAAGCAATTTTGATGGTTTTTACCATTTAAAGTTATCATCAGGAAGCCATACAATTACGTTTTCCTATCTAGGGTATGAGGTCCTGGAAAAATCAGTGAAGATTTCAAATGAGTTAAAGGAACTAAATGTTGTTTTAGTAAAGTCGACAGTGGAATTGAAAGAGGCTGAAGTTGTGGCGGACAGTAGAGACAGAGCGCGTGAGATTATGAGAAGTGTCAGAGAAGCAAGAAGATCTTATTTGAATTCAATAGATGATTTTAGTGTAAGAGCTTATCAGAATATCGTATTGGAAAGCAAACTGCAAAGACCGAGCAAGTCAGATTCCGCAGCATATGAGCTGCGAAAAAGTCAAGGGGATAAAGCATACTCTCCGTTCGAAAAATCAATACTTGAAATTACAGAGCAGCTTTCAGATGTATATTATAAGAGGCCAGGTAAGTACAAAGAAGTTATTTCAGGAGTCAAGACGTATGATGAATTTGAGATAAATGCAAGAGGTGGGAAGATCAGCGACCATAGGTAGTAGTGTTGAATTCGGTCCGACTATTATTACTACCCGAGTTTGATGAGGAGGAGAACCCATGGGTTCTAATTCAGGGAGCTAAAGTTCTAGAGATTAATTTATATAAGACTTTAATAGATATACAGTCGATTACTGATAAGCCAGTTCTCTCGCCATTAGCTAATACCAGTGCGGTAAGTTACAAGTTTGACTTTGGTGGATCTGAATACATCAATGGAAAGAAGAATTACATAATCTCCTTAACACCGCTGAATAATAGAGAGAATCTATTCAAGGGAATTATTTGGTTCAATGCTGAAGATTATTCGATAACTAAATATGATTTAGAATTAAGCGGAGGAAATTTACACTTCACCAATTCTTTTAGAATCGTTTCGGATTTAATTACAGATGAGAACAAAAACTCAACACTCCAAAAACAACAAGTTATTTATGTTATTAAGGACGGGAGGTATGATGTCACAGGGAGAGTTACCACTGAATTTGATGATTACACGTTAAACACTGGGTTAGAGGGAGTCACGTTCAATAGGGAAATAAAGAAGTATGATGTTGAAGCTTTTGACAGAAGTTCTGATTTCTGGGACATTAATCGAGTGGTAAAGCTAGATTCTACTTCAATCAAATACATAGCAAAAGCGGACAGTGCCGCCAACTATTATGAAAGTACGGAGTATTTAGCCAAATTAGACTCAGCATTTAATAAAGTAAACATCTGGACTCCTTTAATTGGTTATGGAAGAAGAAACCGAATTAAAGGGAATGAATTTTACATTGAAGGTCTACTCGGTCAAATAGTACCTTTTGGAATTGGAGGATATCGGCATAAGCTCCCTGGGTATTTCCAGAAAGAATTCAAAAACGATTTCATATTAAGAACAGAGGGCTTTCTGGATTACGGATTCAATAACAAGGACATCAAGGGAAAGGTGTCATTGGGGTTTACATACAACCCTAAAAAGTTTGTTCGTACTCAACTTAGTTTTGGTGATTTCTATGACATGGTCAACAATTTTGCTTCTCTGGAACAGACATTTAGTAGGAGTAATTATATCAGGACTAAGCTGCTAGGAATATCTCAAAGAATGGAGGTAATTAATGGATTGTATGCGGAGCTTTCTTTTGAATATCAGGATCAACTGCCACTGGATAATCTTGAGTTTTCTGAATGGAGTAATTCGTTGTTTGGAGATTTAAATACACCGATTGAGTTTGAGAGGTACACCAAATCTGAGTTTCGACTTCAGGTGGTTTATCGCATTCGTCAGAAGTACTATTACAAGCGAAATAAAAAGATAGTAATCCCTAGTAAGTTTCCTGAGTTGACGTTCTTATATAGAAAAGGAGTAAAGGGAATGTTTGATAGTGAGGTTGATTTCGATTACATAGAACTAGGAGCTTCTCAAGAGATCGAATTAGGAAGATTCGGTAGTACTAGATGGCAGGTGAATTTAGGGTCTTTTATCAATCAGCGCGACTTGAGAGTGCTCGAGTATAAATTTTTTAGAGGTTCTGATGCGTTTGCTTTTAGTGATCCATTGCAATCATTTCAGTTATTGGGATCGACATTAAACACACCGAATGAGTACCTAAGGGCGAATATAATTCACCACTTTGAGGGAACAATCCTTAACAAAGTGCCATTGGTTAGAAGGTTGAAAATGGGATTAGCAGCAGGGGGAGGAACTTTAAACATCCCAGATGTAGGGTTTTATCATGGAGAACTGTTCGCAGGAGTGGAAAAATCTTTTAGCATCAAGAAGCAGTTGTTACGTGCTGGAGTGTATGGTGTTACTGCTGGAAACACTCTTGAAGTGTCTAAACTAACATGGAAAGTAGGGCTCTCTTTTTATGAGCCATTTACCAGAAAATGGGGGTACTGATCACTTTTTTTAATTGGCAGTTAATCAACTAAAAGTTGCAAATTTCTCTGAAGAAAATGATGAAACTAATCAATGTTATTCAGTATGAATACGTCTATTGAATTTCATTCAAACGCCAATCATAATCCATATACGAGATTTTTGTCGACTCGGTAATCTTTACATCTGCATATTGATTGATAAAGTCGGTGACGCTCTTTCCTCCAACTTTAAAATCACCGCTGTACCAATTAAATATTTTTGAAATCTCGGCTTTTTCAGAGGAGATTTTGTTCTTCTTAATGTTGTTTATGAACTCTCTGGCTACTTTATCTAATTGTTCATCAATTCTCTCTGCAGTAAAAGCCTCATTCAAAATTTTGGGACAAGAAACACTTGCGCAATTGACTGCGAAATGAATTCTTGGTTCTTTGAACTGATCTCTAATTTTTTGATGTTCAATATTGTTGATGTCGTAAATCTCATCGCAAATATTGATGAATTTAATATCCCAAGATGTATTCACTTTGTAAATAAATCCTCCAAGATCTTTTATAGATGTTACAGGATAATTCCGAATGATAAGACGAATTGTGAATGCATTATAAGCGTTAATCCAGAAGGCCAAGCGCTCATTGTCAGCCCATTTTCTTGTAGGGTGATTGTTTTCAAGCAGGTGAACGTATTGATTGAATAGAACGCTATCAGCTATAAATCCCTTATAATTGACTACTCCATTGGCACTCACATGTTTTGATAAAAGCTCATCAAATAGTTCATGATTTACTGGAGATGAATCACAGGATGCTTTCAACGGGTCTCCGTTTTTGCATCCTGAAATCACGATGATTCCAAGAAGAAAAAAGAAAATGATTTTTAAGGATTTCATTTTTCAAGTATACATCTAAATTTGTATGAAAATTATCCGATTAGATTACGTTTTTATAAAGAATGAGTTCGATTTCAGTCATAGTACCAACGCTTAATGAGGAAGCTCATATTTCCAAGTTGTTGAAACATTTAATTTCCAGTTTATGCGGTGATGTAGAGATTATTTTAGTGGATGGAGGAAGTATAGATGGTACAGTAGAAAAGGTTAAGGAGTTTTCTGAAGTAAAAGTATTGTCTAGTGAAAGGAAAGGAAGAGCGGTGCAGATGAATATTGGTGCAGAAATGGCAACGGGGCAGACACTCTATTTTGTTCACGCAGATGTGATACCACCGCTATCATGGTGCGAAGATATTAGAGAAGCTATTTCACTAAACAAGGTTGTCGGAGGTTACCGGTTCAAATTTGATTCAAATCGCTCCTTATTAAGATTTAATTCTTGGATGACCAGATTCAATATTCTGTCCTTTCGGGGCGGAGACCAGACCTTATATATCACCTCTGCTTTTTTTAAGGAGCTTAAAGGATATCAGAATTGGGAAATTATGGAGGAATATGATTTAATTAAAAGAGCAAGAAGAATGGGGTGTACTTTTAATTTAATTCAAAAAGATGTAGTTGTTTCGGCACGCAAGTATGAAAAAAATAATTATTTTAAAATAAATTTCGCCAATGGGCTGGCAATGCTGAAGTTTAGATTAGGCGTGGATCACAAGAAGATTAAAGAGGCGTATTTCCGAACTATAAAACACCCCAAGTCATAATTTTTTTCGTTTCGTTGCAACCATTAATTGCATATGAGTGTCTATCAAATAGCAAATAAAAGCATAGCAAGGGTGAAGTGATTCATCCAAGATCAATCACTTCCGAAAACCGCCCTTAAGCAAGGCGGTTTTTGTTTTTCCTTCATTTTTTTTTCTCACACAACATCCTAATTGTCATTGCGTTTACTAATTAATAGTTAACACCAATTGTCTTTTTTTTGGCACATAAATTGCGCAGATTTGCACCGCAATTAAAAACACTTAAATCAATGCGCAATTTTTTAAATAGTCTCTTTTTTGGGCTCTTTATTCTTTTCAGCAGCATGACTATCGCACAAGAAAAATTAAATCTAAGCGGCTATGTCAGAGATGCAGCAAATGGTGAAGAATTAATAGGGGCTTCAGTGTCCACTGACGATTATAGTAAAATCGTTTCTACCAATGTATATGGTTTTTATTCGTTGCCACTTACTACAGGAACGTATAAGATCATGTTTTCATACATCGGTTATGATGATGTGATAAAAGAATTCACTGTTGATGACAATCAGACATTCGATATCGAACTGCAAAGCTCATCTGTTAATATAGATGAAGCTTTGGTAACAGGGGAGTCTGAAAATAGAAACGTCAAGGATATAGAAATGTCTGTGAATGAAATGGATATTAAGACAATTCTTAAAATTCCTGCACTTTTAGGAGAAGCAGATGTAATAAGATCTGTTCAAACTATGCCAGGTGTAGCTACGGTTGGAGAAGGAGCTACAGGGTTCAATGTGAGAGGGGGTGGTGTAGATGAAAACCTTATTCTCCTAGATGAAGCACCAGTTTACAATTCATCTCATTTATTGGGTTTTTTCTCTGTATTTAATCCAGATGCAGTGAAGAATGTCAAGCTCATTAAAGGTGGAATCCCAGCAGAATACGGTGGAAGACTATCATCCATTTTAGATGTTAGAAATAAAGATGGAAACAAAAAGAAATTTGCTGGTCAGGGAGGAATTGGATCGATTTTCTCAAGACTGACATTAGAAGGGCCTATTAAAAAGGATAAAGCTTCGTTTATTCTAGCAGGAAGAAGGTCTTATATAGACATTCTGGCTAAACCATTTTTCAAAAAGAATCTAGGATCTGGCTCAAAGTTCAACTTTTTTGATTTGACAGGAAAAGTGAATTGGAGAATGAATGACAATAATAACTTCTTTATTTCAGCATATAAAGGGGGAGATGTCATTGGCGTTCAGGTATTGGATTTTGTTTGGGGAAACACAACAACTACAGCCAGATGGAATCACATTTTTAATAATACAATTTTCATGAACATCACTGGTGTATTCAGTGATTATCAATACAGTTTCGACATAGAAGATGGGGACGACGGTTTCAAATGGAAGTCTCGTATTCAGAATTACAGTGCTAAAGCAGATTTTAGCTATTTCGCCAATCAAAACAATACATTGAAATTTGGAGTAAGTAGTATCTTCTATGATTTTGTGCCAGCAGATGTAGAGTTTAAGAGCGGAGGAGAATTGCGTAACTCTTCACAAAAGAAAAAATACTCGATGGAATCTGCTGCTTTTATTCAGAATGAGCAGAAAATATCTAAAAGACTGACACTTCAGTATGGTTTAAGGTTCAGCATGTATCAGTATCTTGGGGGAAGAGAGATTTATACATTAGATGAGGCTGAAGTCCCAGGCACTAGAGCAGCAGTCACTGCTGTAGATTCAACTACTTACGGTAGATGGGATGCCGTAGAAACTTATGGGAATTTTGAGCCGAGAATTGCAGCTAATTTTTCATTATCTGATGCAAGCTCGATAAAGGCAAGTTACAATAGGATGACTCAGTATGTACACTTACTTTCTAATTCAGTAGCTGCTACACCAATTGATATTTGGACACCAGTAACTAACAATATCAAGCCTTCTATAGCTGATCAAGTGGCCTTAGGATACTTTAGAAATTTCAAAGACAATACTTACGAGGCTTCGGCAGAAGTTTATTATAAGAAGACTCAGAATGTAGTGGATTACATTAACAGTGCAGACTTATTTATAAATGATCTAATAGAGGCAGACTTGTTATCTGGTGAAGGAAAGGCATATGGATTAGAATTATATGTAAAGAAATCTAAAGGCCTTTATACTGGCTGGATTTCATATACTTTATCAAGAAGTGAAAGAATTGTTAAAGGAATAAATAATGATGAGTGGTTCCCAAATAGATATGATAGAACTCATAACATGAACATTAATTTTTCTAGACAACTAAATGAGAGGTGGAGCATGAGTGCAGCATTTACATATGCCTCTGGCACACCTAGTACCTTTCCCACGAACAGAGTGGATATTCAAGGATGGACACTCCCTCATAATGTGAAAAACGAGAGAAATTCATTTCGAATTCCTGCATACCACAGAGCAGATTTAGGGTTTACAAGAGATGGAGAGCCAAAGGCAAATAAAAAATGGACAGGTCAATGGGTGTTTTCAATATATAACCTATACAGTCGTAGAAACCCATATTTATTTTTCTTTAGACAAAATGAAGAAGGAACAGGAACAGAGGCTGTTCGTTACTCTGTGATAGCGAGTGTTATTCCTTCTGTGACGTATAACTTTAACTTTTAATAAGATGAATTTTAAGAATATAAAATTGACAACACTTGTGGTAGCTATATTGGCTACATTGTCTTCTTGTGAAGATGTTGTCCCAGTGGATCTTGAGAACGGATCGTCTCAATTGACAGTTGATGCTTTTTTAAATGATCAAGATTTGCCAGTGATCAAATTGGTCAACAGTAAGAATTATTTTGATAATAGCAGTATTGATTATGAAAACGATGCGATTGTAAGTGTTACCGATGGCACAAATACATTTGAATTTACTTATGAGGATGAGTCATACACCTATCCTGAAGTGATTGCTTTTGAGGAAGGAGTGGAATACAAACTAATCATTGAAGTAGATGATAATGTGTATGAAGCCAGAAGTATGGCACAACCGGTGCCACCAATTGAGGCTATATTATATGAATCAGAAGATGGAACATTCGGCAATCCAGATGGGTATTTAGCAGAGTTTATTTCCTTTGACCTTGCTGGTCGCGAAGACTTCTATTGGATCAAACACTTCAGAAATGACACATTAATGAGCGATCCTTCATCCATAATATTTAGTCAAGATGCGGCATTCCAAGGAAACGATGCAGATGGTCTTCTTTTCATCCCGCCGATAAGACAAGGGATCAACGATTTTTCTCGCTTTTATGAGGTTGATGAGAAGCTAAGAGTAGAGCTTTGGAGCATTAATCAGGATGTTTATGAATTTCTAAATGAAGTGATTGAACAAAGCACAAATGAAGGAATCCTGGCTACTCCGTCATACAATCTTAGAACGAATATGACAACAGTTTCAGGAAGTGATGAGCTTGGTGCTATTGGTAATTTTAGTGTTTCCAAGGTGAGCTCTTCTGAAGTGATTTTTGAGTAGTATGTTCTAGCTAAACAAACTTCGGGTCTAGTTTATTTAGGAACAGAGTAATACTTTTAAGCATTGTCCTAGGATTTTAGTGTGTTTTGCACTAAATTTCATACTTGTTGTATCCTATACATTAGGCTTTATTACTTAACATTTTGGCGCTATGTGGTTGTTAAATAGAAAATTCAGTTACGTTATTTTGATCCTATTTATAGTTGGGTGTAAAGGAATTTGTTTCCCCTCATTGCCGAAAATGAAGTGTCCTAAATATTACTCGCTAGCTGAGACAAATGTGGTGTCAACAACTGTATATAGTACACGTTTTTCTTCTGAAGAATTCATTTATGATCAGTTGTCCTATGAAGAGTTTTCAGATTCACAAAATGTTGAGATGCCATTTGATACAATTGATTTCGAAGTACATACGCTGGTGTATGTGTATGAAAATATGGGCACAGGTACAGATTTTAGAGACCAATGTTATTACTGCTTAGCAGAGAATTTTTCAGAAGTAATAGTAAAGTTGGATACCTCTCTAGATGATTGTTCTCAATATGGTGGGGGAACTATGAGAAAGATCTATTGGCTTTTAGTACCAAAGATTTATGGGAATCAAATTTCAGTCAAACGTACCAGAAAATAGTTTTTCCTCAAATCCGCAGGTCCATAATTTTGATTTCACAACCCTTTAACAGGGTAGTTTTTTTACCACCTCAAAGAGGTTTGGGTCTAAGTTTTTCTTTGGAAATGTCACTTTTTGGTTGAGGTGATGCTGGAATTACGTGTTGATATTAATGTGAATCCAAGCCAAATACACCAGCAACCACAACTATCTTACAGTCAGCAGGTTATGTTTTAGGGGTGAAACCACCAATCCCAAGATGTGATTTTCCGTTCTTTTTTTTGGCTAAATCAGCTGAGGATAAGGTTTGTCAGTGTACAGTTTTAAGATTTTTTGCCTTGCTTTTTTGATCCATTTAAAGGGGACAACAACGAATCTGAAAATAAATTTCTTCATCCTAAAGGTGGGCTGGATGAAGGGAACTTTCTCGGCCATTTGATTCACAATGTGGAGATAAAAGTTCCTGCACATTGCCATGATAATCATAAAAACAGTGTTTTCTTCTAAAAAGGAGAAGGGGAGATTTTTCCATCCAAAATCATTATTCATCTCATCAAAGATTCTTTCTGCTGCTCCCCGTTGATTGTAATAATCAATAATTTCCCGATCGATGGTTTTTATATCATTGGTAATGATGGCTCTGTAAATGAAGTGATCCTGAAATTCTATATCGGCTTGTCCTGTCTTGTTGGTTTCTCTTTGAATCACATATCGGTACTTCTTCTCTTTTCCAAAAGGAGCATAAAGAATGCTGCAAACTTCAACGTCAATATTTCCAATTTGTACCCTTTCCCATTTTTCAACCTGTCTGACCTGCTCTGATAATTCCCCACATCGTTGTGCCCTGACGTAAAAGCGTTTGCTGTTGGATTCAATTACAGACAAAATATCGCTGGAAAAAGATCCGCAATCCATTCTACTTCGGTCGATTTTAATGTTTCTACTTTTGAGTAGGTCGTAAGCGCTTTTGAGTGTTTCGGCTTGTTTGTACTTGACATTGCTATTGCCATTCCTGTTTTCAAAATGGACTATATGTCTACCAATTGTAGATACTCCTGGGAAATAGCCATGCTTCATTTTGTAGCTCTTTTTTGAGTCGTATTTCTCACAAGGAATAAATTGATTATCGTAATCAAAGTCATAATATTCACTAGGAATCAAAGACTTTGTCTTTAGTAAAAGATCTAAATTCAGTTCATTTAATGAATAGAATTCCTCGAGGCTCTGCCTCGGGGTTAAGAGGAAAGTTTGAAAACCTAAAGGTTTTCATCACACTTTGTAAAAGTGTATTTTCGGTTTATGAGCGATCATATCCATAAGCGTCATAACAAGACGTTGCTCCTATATCATTTTGTTTTTCCGTTAAAATATAGACGGAAGGGGATAAGTAACTCAGTAGGAGAGAGTTTGAAGATAGTCTGTGTTGAGATTTCCGAGCGTTATGAAGTTCAGTTCATTGAGATAGGTTATGAATCGGATCACGTTCATTTTTTAGTTCAGAGTGTTCCAAATTATTCGGTTTCGAAAATCGTGAGAATGCTAAAAAGTATAACAGCTAAAGAACTATTTAGTCGTCATCCAGAATTGAAAGCTATGCTCTGGGGAGGAAAATTTTGGACAAGTGGGTTCTATGTCAATACAGTTGGTCAATATTCAAATGAGGAGGTTATTCGAGCATACGTTAGAAACCAAGGTATGGAAAATGATTATCATCAATTGCATCAGGAACAACTTACTTTGTTTTGATACCTCGACGGCTCTGCCTCGGGGTTGTTCATTTTGGAATGCTTACTAAATTCATGCACCGTATTAGAATTGCTGACAAAAATCTCTTTCTCTCCCGATAAGCCTTTCTGAACGCGAGCCAATGTGTCAGCAGAACAACTATTTACATCTAGGGTTTGTTCTAAATCTCTTTTCAGATGTTCTTCAATATCCTCAGCGCAGTCACCGCCAGCAAAAAACACTAACCAAAGATTTTTAATCACATCGGCATAACTATATCGTGACTGAAGAGGTCTTGAACCCAGGTGTTCGTTGATCAACTTTTCCAGACCAAGATCTGTAAAATGCTTTGAAATAAAATTAAGCCCTCCAAAAGAACCGATTTGTTCGGTTGAAATTGTACTTTTCATCTGCAATGGTATTTTCACCTAATTAGGTGAAAATATTCTGAATCAGAAAGTCCTTCAAGCATTAGTTTTATAGGGGTTTTCTGTTTCTTCTTTTTTTGACCTGCGGATTTAAGGTTTTTACTGTTTTGGTACTTCAGAGTAATCTTATAACAGATTATCAATCAATCGTCAAAGAAATCGGTTTGACTCTATCTTCCAGTAATATACTTTAGTCCAATATTAAAGGTGTTACCTAACCCTGCATTCTTACTTCTCCAGAAGTTAGTATACAACAACTCAATATTAAATCTACTTCCAACCTGATACTTAAATCCTGCGCCACTGGCTGTGTAGTTCCCAGAGGTTGTTATGTTATCCTTAAGTGATTCAGGAGAAAGTTCTGTGTCATATCTGAACCTTGGAACATGCTCTGTCATGGCGTAGATAGTGATTTTATTTGTAGGGAAATAGCTTATAAAAGCCTTTACAGGAAGATCTACTGCAGATGTATGTCCTTTCTCTTTTCCAAATCTGAAAAGCGTTTCCAATGAAGTGAATATTTGGAAGTCTCCAAACGAGTTGTC
The DNA here is from genome assembly GCA_965224545.1 of Flavobacteriales bacterium. GTDB lineage: Bacteria > Bacteroidota > Bacteroidia > Flavobacteriales_D > Sanyastnellaceae > ASP10-05a. Next base: position 426,440 of record CBDCZM010000004.1, read on the forward strand.
GTAAAAGAACTGGTTCCACCAGATATATCTATTCCAGTCAATAAAGTATCTGTTATTTGTAGGGTTATCTTGATCAGAAAATCCCTCAGGATGCTCAATGGTAGGAATGGAGAACGTTGTTTGGATAGAAAAATTCGATACATCTTTGAATGGTTGTATCTTCAATCGTAATCCAATGTTTGACAATCCAACTCTTGTCGAATCTGTATTGGCATAATCTAAGGGAGCAGTTACTGAACTGGCTGTTGAGTCAGAGCTATTGGCAGATGCTTTGAAATTGGCCTCCAATCCGATATTGAATCTTCCATTTTTGCTAATTCCATAAGTTGCCTGAAGGGCATGTGTATAGAATGACTGTCTGGAACCAGTAAAAGTCTCACCTTTCCACTTTGATTTAGACTGAGTATAAATCGTATTGAACAATGTTAAGTCCAATTGCCCTTGTTTTAATAGGCTTCCTCCAGTAAAAGTTTGAAGATTGAATTCTTCTCTTGGAGCGGCAGTTCCCGTATGAGCCACAGGATTGGTAGCGCCTTTAGTGTTTAAATTCCAGTTGTAGTCGTAATATCCAATTTTAGCATCTACAGGGAATTTTTCGCTTCTGAACATGTTGATCCAAGTGATTAAATTGTTCTTGCCTCCAAAGTCATCTGTGAACCAGTCAAATATCTGCGATAGTTGAATAGTATTACTGCCATCTTGATAAACAAACCATGAGCTGTTTAATGCAAGAGATGTTCGAGCATCTAATTGCTGGTCTAATTTTGTGTGATCAAATGCACGTTCATAGATGCGAGGGCAGCCTAAAGCGCCACATACTAAGGCAAAATGGATTCGAGCATCCATATACTCCTTTCTAAGAATCTCATTTTCTAAAAAGTCAAGTGTCCATAAATTACCCCCAATATTGAATTCCTTAGACTTGTAAAATCCACTAATGGATAAAGGTGAAGTGATTGGGTGATTATCTATTATCTGCTTGATAGCCATGATGTTGTAAGCGTTTATTAAAGCAGATTTTTTCTCCTCAGAACTCATGCTGTTGAGATCCATTTGCTCAAATTTACTTACAAGATTGTTTAGGGTGTTTGGCTGGTTGTTTATAATAGTATAGTCCACCAAACCATCGGACACTACCGAGGAAAGAAATTCATCGGTTGACGAGGTTAAGTCTCCGGATTGGGAGAACAGTTGGATTGAAAAGAATAGTCCAGTAGTTAGGAATAAAAAATGCTTAAAATTCATTGTGTAAAATCTTGTTTATAATGGAACAAAAGTATGTTGGAAACCTATAAACAAAGACGAAATCAAGACTGAAAAACAAGATGCTTGTATTCTTACAAATATCACGCTATTGGAATGAGATAAAAATGAGAATATCTTTGCTGACTTTATGATTAAATCGGTATTCATAGCATTGTTTAGTTTATGCTTCTCCTCTCTTATAGGACAGCATACTGTCAATTCTATAAGTTTTTATGGAAAGACTAAAAACAAGTTGAGCTATTTGGAGAACTACTTGACATGCGAAAAAGGAGAACCGGCCACTCGTAAACAGTTAGAAGGTGATCGAAAGAATCTAGTGAACCTTCCTAAGTATGGGCATGTGCATCTTAAGGTTGATACATTAGAGAATCAATTTATTGATGTTGTATTTGAACTATATGAGGTTCAGACCGTGACGCCCATATTTGATATCGGGGGAATAAAGGAGAATGTGTATTGGCAGTTAGGAATCGCAAATTCTAGTTCGTTGGGAGTTGGAATCGGTTATAATGCATCATACAGAAATACGGATAATAGGAGTAATTATAATCTGAATGTGAAGTATCCATTTATTAAAGGGAAGAGTTTTGGGTTAGAAGCGGTAACATCTAGAGATGCCTCAGTGGAACCCGTCTATTTTCGAGGAAGTTCAGTGAATTACAATTACACGAAGAAAAATGCTGCCATAAGTGGTTTGATATATATCACACCAAGAAACGTTTTAAAACTTACTGGGTCGTACTTTATAGAAGGATATGAGGTCAATGGGGTGAATGAAAGTGGTTTTCCTACTGGGTTTACTCACAGTAAATTACTTTTCTCAGAAGACTTTCTGTTTAATAATGAAGATTACTATTACTATTATGTCAACGGTTTTTCAGTGTTTTTTAAGCTGACACAAGTTGTGAATCTAAGTGAAAGTAGTAGTTTCAATTTGAGTGTACTTCAGTTCAAATATTACAATCGATTGAAGAAGCGAGGGAATCTGGCAGTTAGATTCCAATTTGGGGTGGCTACAAATACTGATTCACCTTTTGCACCGTTTGTCTTAGATAGTAATTTAAATATTAGAGGATCAGGGAATAGACAGGAAAGAGGAACGGCTTCTGGAGTAACAAATGTGGAATACAGACATACAATTTGGGGAAAAAACGATTGGGCAATTCAATCCAACGTTTTTGCTGATTCTGGCTTCTGGAGGAATCCTGGGGAAGATTTAACTGTAAGCTCAGCGAAGGAATCTCTTCGGGTTTTTGCAGGTGGTGGATTTAGACTGATTTACAAGAAGTTCTCGGGTGCTACATTTCGGATTGATTATGGAATTGACACCAAGAATATGAAGCACAAGGGTTTTGTTTTCGGTGTTGGTCAGTATTTCTAAAGTTATCAGTATCGCCACAAAAAAGAGAGAATCTATTCAGACCTTTGCCTCCTAAATAAAATCCAGTATGATGAATGTAGAAATAGCAACTTTGGGTGCAGGATGTTTTTGGTGTGTTGAGGCAGTATTTGATTCACTAAAAGGAGTTCTTCAGGTAGACAGTGGGTATATGGGGGGACATTTAAAAGACCCATCGTATAAAGAGGTTTGTGCTGGAACGACTGGACATGCTGAAGTAGCTAGAATTAAGTTTGATCCAACTATAATAAGTTATGCAGAGCTATTGGAGGTTTTTTGGGTGACTCATGATCCGACTACCATAAATAGGCAAGGTGCAGATGTTGGAACTCAATATAAATCTGCGATTTTTTATCATTCTGCTGAGCAAAAAGACATGGCAGAGAAATCAAAAGAATCTGCAATAGAAGCTAAGCTATATCCAAATGAAATTGTAACAGAAATTTCTGAGGCAGAGGAGTTTTATATCGCTGAGAATTACCATCATGATTATTTGAAGAATAATCCAGATCAGGGATACTGCAAAATGGTAGTTAGACCCAAATTAGATAAGTTTAAAAAACAATTCGCGGATAAGCTCAAAGAATCTTAATCTCTCGAGGGAAAAAAAAGAGCCATCTCGTGAAGAAATGGCCCTTTTACAATTCAGCTATTTTGTCAAATTAGTGCTGAAAGATTATTGTATATACGGTACTCCGTCTACTATAAGAGAGTAGTTGTAATTGTCTAGTAATTGCTCTGACATGTAGACCATTATGGAGAATTCTCCTTGTTCACCAGAAATGTCTAAAGCTTTAATTTGTTGACCCAAATAATTTGAGAAAACAACCTCTGCGTCATTTGCCGATTCAGGAATGGATAAAAATATTTCCTGTTTAATCTCATACGGATTTGGGTCATTTTCTGAAAGCGTGAAGCGTTCCACTTTATCTGCATCGCGGATTACATCTAATTCATCGAGAATGGAATCATCTCCTAATCGTCTTGCTAAAAAACGCAAATGTTCTTCCAACTCCATGATGCGGGGACCACATTCACTTTGTATTTGGGCAGAGCAAAACGTACACATTCCTAGCCCTAAAGCTATAAAAAGCACAGTTAATTTCATTTTGTAAGTAAGGTCTATGTCTTGTAAGTTACTGTAATACATCAATAATTTGCCAATTTGTTGATGTTTTTATGCGCTTTCGCAATAAATGAACGCTGGAGTCTTTACAAATAAACCGAATTAAAGGTGCTGTATTCTAAGGGTTAGACTACTTTTGCAGGCTGAAAAAAAGAGCTGAAATAACCATTACTACGCTCAACAAAAAGAAAGCTGCATGCAGTCAATAAGAAATATAGCTATTATAGCTCACGTAGACCACGGTAAAACTACACTTGTGGACAAAATCATTCACGAATGTAAAGTGTTGGATGATAGAAAAGAAACTACAGAACTTATTCTAGATAATAACGATCTGGAACGAGAAAGAGGGATTACTATTCTTTCTAAAAATGTATCGGCTCGATATAAAGATGTTAAGATTAACATTATAGATACTCCAGGTCACAGTGATTTTGGAGGGGAGGTTGAGCGTGTTCTCAAAATGGCTGATGGAGTTATCTTATTAGTAGACGCTTTTGAGGGAGCTATGCCACAGACGAGATTTGTGATGAAGAAAGCAATTGAGCTTGATTTAAAGCCAATTGTCGTTGTGAATAAAGTGGATAAAGAAAATTGCCGTCCAGACGAAGTGCAAGAGTCTGTATATGAATTGATGTTCAACTTAGAGGCAACAGATGACCAGTTAGATTTTAAAGCCATTTATGGTTCTTCTAAGTATGGTTGGATGAGTACTGATTGGAAAAACAAAACGGAAAATATTATTCCGTTGTTGGATGCAATTTTGGCTGAGATTCCAGAAGCTCCATATAAAGAAGGTGATCCTCAAATGCAGATTACATCTCTTGATTTTAATACGTTCCAAGGAAGACTGGCCATCGGTAGAATTAATCAAGGTGATATTTCTGAAGGTCAAGATTTAATGTTGATCAAAAAAGAGGGGCAAAAAAAGGTAAGAGTTAAAGAACTATATGTATTTGAGGGGCTAGGAAAGGAGAAGGTGTCCACAGCGAGAAGCGGAGACTTATGTGCTATTGTTGGGATAGAGGATTTTGAAATTGGAGATACACTTTCTTCAGTAGAAAATCCTGTAGCTCTAGAAAGAATAAGTATTGATGAGCCTACTATGAGTATGCTTTTCACGATTAATAATTCGCCGTTCTTTGGAAAAGAAGGAAAGTTTGTGACCTCAAGACATCTTAGAGATAGATTGTATAAAGAGACGGAGAAGAATTTGGCTCTTAGAGTAGAGGATACGTCTAGAGAAGATGCATTTAATGTATACGGTAGAGGTATTCTTCATTTATCAGTTCTAATAGAAACGATGAGAAGAGAGGGATATGAGCTTCAAGTAGGAAAACCACAGGTAATATTCAAGACCATTGATGGGAAGAAATGCGAGCCATTTGAGCAACTAATAGTTGAAGTTCCTGAACCATTCTCGGGAAAAGCTATTGAACTAGTGACTCAAAGAAAAGGGGATATGCTAGTGATGGAACCAAAAGGAGATATTCTTCATTTAGAGTTTGATATTCCATCTAGAGGATTAATAGGATTGAGAAATAATATCCTTACAGCTACCTCTGGTCAGGCTGTGATGAATCATAGATTCTCTGAATACAAGCCAGTTAAAGAGGGAATTAATGCAAGACATAAAGGTTCATTAACTTCTATGGTAGCAGGTCAAGTATTGGCGTTTGCTCTGGATAAGCTTCAGGATAGAGGGAAGTTCTTTATCGCTCCTGGAGATCAAGTTTATATAGGTCAAGTAATTGGTGAGCATACACGAGACAATGATTTGGCGGTAAATGCGATAAAAGGAAAGCAATTGACGAATATGCGTTCTTCTGGAGCAGATAACAGTGCTAAAATAGCCCCAGCTATTCGTTTCTCATTAGAGGAGTGTATGGAGTATATTAAGGAGGATGAATACCTAGAAGTAACTCCTGAGAGCTTAAGAATGAGAAAAATTGATTTCACTAATAAGCAAAGAGGTTAGATAGAACAGAAGTAATTAATTATAACTAAAAAAGCCCTTTTGAATATATTCAAAAGGGCTTTTTTTATGTGCGATTTTTTTTGCTTAGAAGTGAAAATTGATTACCAATGCACCCCCTGAGTTGTCTGTGTCGATGCCGAATGAAGACGTTGTTCCGGTTTCAGTGGTGATAGTCTCCACTGAGTCGCCGTCCCAGAATTCAGTCATGGTTTCCCCGCTTCCTGTAGAAGCGAACCCAAGTCCCCAGCCAAACTCAAATCCAACGGATGTTTTTGGAAAAACGAATATTTCGACTCCTGCGAATCCTCTAGCTGTAACTCCTAAAGATGATCCAGACTTATTCTCAGTAATTCTAGCATTGGGATTACTAGCACTAACAGGAATTCCAAACTCGAATGAGTCTTTACCACCACTTAGAGTAATTAAGGCTTCTGCTCCGTAAAATCCTTGGACTCTTGTGTCTCCTCTTCTTTTTTCTAGACCACCACCTAACACTATGGCATTATATGAAGTGGTTGTTTTGTCTTCAATGTAGGCCGGAGTTGATGTGCTACTTGTGTCAGTTAAGACTGTTGAGGAAGCACTTCCAAAGCCAATTCGGACTCTCCCTCTATAAGCTGTTTGGGCATCCTTAAACATTTTTCCTGTAATAGCCAGATTTGAATTAGTGAAGTCAGCGCCAGGTGAATTATTTCCTGCTTGATTTAAAAAATTCCCTACATAGTTTAAAAATGGATCAGCATCAAATCCTAAGGAATAATCACCTTCTTCAGGAAGCATTGTTTCTCCCTTTTTAGAGGTGAGATCTTGTGTGAAAGCAGTTGAAGCGAGGAGCATAACTGCCATAAAGAGTAAATGTTTTTTCATTGCTTATTAATTAAAGTTAGCCCGAAAAGATAACTTGAAAGGTGTCCTTTTTTATTCGCCGATGAATATGTTATCATAGGCTAACTGTTGGTAATCACAGCGAGTTGCGTGGGTATTAGTATGCGATGTCATAAGTTTTTATCAGAATCCATGTAACTTTTTTCTGTCTTAAGACACTTACTTAGATATGAAACGAAGTTATTCTCTCTAGTTGACCGATAAAAAACAAATAGAATTTATGAAGCTCTATGAACCTGTTCATGATCAGTTCGAACGCTTTTGCAGAGCTCGAGTATATGGCGAAATGGAACATGGAGATTTAATGAATGAAACATTGATCACGGCTTATCAAAAGTTTGATCACCTCAGAAGTAAGAAAAGATTTCTTTCATTCTTAATAGGCACAGCGGTGAAGATTCTGGCTAACTCGAATAGAAAGCACAAAGCTGAAACAGGAGTTATAGACATTAATTATACTCATGCCGTGTCTAAGCAGAAGACTGAGGATAGAATTGAAGTGAGGCTGCTTTATGAGGCTATAGCGAAGTTGCCTATGGAGCAGCGTGAGTCGATTATTCTGTTTGAAATCACAGGGTATTCTATTAAAGAAATAGCAAAGTTGCATAAAGTAGGAGAATCTGCGGTAAAACAAAGACTGAGGAGAGGAAGGCAGAGACTCCAAGAATTATTGAATGTAGAACCAGTAAAAGAGCAGTACTATGGATCATAATATACACAGCTTGGATCAGCTCTTCTCTATGGCTAAATCTGAAGAACCAAAGATCAGTTTTGAGCAAGCTCAGAGAATGTTCGTTTTGTCTGCTGCGGCGCAAATAGGAACTGTCGGAGTAAGTTCATTACTGTCAAAATTAATCAACTTAATTAAAAACCCATTTATCATGTTAGGAACCACAGGAATCGTTATTTCTTCAATTGTATTGATGATGAATACAACTCCTAAAGAAAGCAGTGCCATAATTCCAGTAAATGAATTTACAGAGTCAGATGATTACTCAATAAACAAAGATGTGACGCCTAAAAGTTCAATGTTCTCAGAAATAGTCAAAGCGATCGAAAGCGATGATCAAGAACTTGACACAATGGGAGATGGGGAAAATCTATCAGAGAGAATAGAGAAGTCACAGAAGATGAAGAAAGATGATATTGCCAAAACGATTGAGAGTAATTCTCAAAATTATGTGGGATATTCCTCAAGGGGTTTAATAAAGGAAGATGAAACGATCAAAGAGACGGTTTTTCGTATTACTGACGAGACAACTAAAGAAGAGATTGAGCAAATAAAATCACTGGCAGAAAGTGCTGGGGTCATGTTTAGCTACAAGATGAACTCGGGAAATAACCGAGTAAAAAAAATTAAAATGGAACTAAAAGAATCAGGGGCAGCTGAGAAAAGCTCTATGATGTTCGGAGGAGATTTTGATGTGGAATTAGGATGGGTCTCAGATGCATCAGGAAAGGCTGTGAATTTTTACGTTCCTGAAAGTGAGAGGGTAGAAGACTTGATTGGGGAGGCCATGGAGGATTTGGATTTGTTATTTGATAAAGAATACGAGAAACTGGACCTTTTGATTTTGGAGGAAAATGTGGAATTATTCGAAAATACCCTTGAGAAATTAGAATTGGAACATGAAATTCGAGCGTTGCAATTGGAATCACTATTTCATGAAGATTTGGCTCTTGCTCAGTCTATGGTGAATTCAATTCTAGAAAGAAATGTGGACGTTCAATTAATTATAAAACCTAAAGATGAAGAGATAGATAAGGTGGAAGAAAATTATAAAAGGATTTCCTATTTAATCACAGAATCTACCACTAAAGAGGAGCTAGAACAAATTCAAAAAGAAGCTCTAAAAGCAGGGATAAATGTCAGTCATGCTTCAAAGTTTAGAAAAAACAAACTATTGAAATTGGACCTGTATTTGAAAATATTGAGAGATAACGGAGAACAGTTTAGTAGTCAGGTTTTCGTGAAAAGAGGGGCTAAAGAGTCATTTAGTATCACAGTTAAATGGCGGATAGACGAAGAAGGAAACGCCGTTGATTTTGACGGAAATAGATGTCAGTCAGTCCGTTAAGGGCTTAAAGAGCAATAAAGGTAAATAACAGTATAAACTCGTTATTTGGTAAGGTTAAAAGCCGTTAAGGGAATGCTCTTAACGGCTTTTTAATGCTCAAGTATTCCACAAAAACCTGTGGAATAACAAAAGTATCACAGTGTCTATCTTATTTATAACTTTGCGCCCTAACTAAATTGTAAAACAAAAACCTTTTAAAAATGAAACGACTTTTAATATTAGTCCTGCTCTCTCTAGTTCTGCAGGATGCTTTCAGTCAACTTTCAACTAGAGTAAATAGTGATTTCACTCCTAAATTACAAACAAGACCATCTGCAGGAGATGCTGCGCTGCAGTTTGTATTTCCTATAGTTAACTTGACAGGAAATAACCAAGGAGGATTGTACACAGGAAATACGCTGTCTGCAGGAGATATGCTTACGTTCAAATACTACAAGACAGATGATCTTGTATATAGAGCAGGAATACGATTATTTGCATCCAATCAATTATCAAAAGGAACTGCTGCAGATTCTACTGAAGCTAATACTGTTTTTGATACTTCTGTTTCAGAAAACAACCTGAAAGCTACAAACAGACAGTACAACATTGCTGGTGGTATAGAAAAGCACTTCTGGAATTCGAACATTTTTGATGTATATATGGGAGGAGAAGCTCTTATAGGATTGGGAAAAGTTCAAACTAGAAATGAAGTGGATTTTTTCAATGGAGACAAGCAGTATTCGACAACGACTACTAACACTACCATTTTCGGTTTAGGAGGAGTCGTAGGATTCAATCTTTTTATTGCTGAGTTACCTGTTGCTATTGGACTAGAATATGGACTATCAGGAAAAGCTGCATTCGGAGGTAAAACAAAAGTGAAGGAAGAGATGATTAATGACGCGGCAGGTATCAGCTATACAAATGAATATGAAACGCAAACTACTGATGCTCTTAACAATCCTGACGGAAGACAGTATTCGAAACTAGGTAAAAGGACTTTTAACATGGACACAAACAACACTGTTAGAATACTTATACATATCTTTTTCGGAACCAAGTCTAAATAAATGCACTGAACTTTTAAAAGACAATTATTATGAAACAATATAAATACATACTCGTCTTGCTCAGTGCCATTGTTATATCAATGAGTAGCTGTACGATAAGACAGAGGGTGGTTCCGTTGACTCCAATCAACGCTCAAGTGAATTTTGATATGGACGACTTGGAATACATAGGAGATCTCGTTGGCTCTTCGGAGCAAAGTTATTTCTTAGGAATCATTCCTTATGGTGGTAGAAAGTACCACGCGGGAGTACTTACAACTCAGGGAGGATTAGGTATCGCGCTACCAAATAACAGAGGGTATAACAATGCGCTTTATGATGCTCTGATGCAAAGACCTGATGCAGATTTAGTTTTACCCGTTTCTTATGAGCGAGTGACAGATCAGCAATTTTTAGGACGTAGAGTAAATCTAACGGTACGTTGCAAAGCGTATAAAATCAAAAGCAAGTAAAAATTTAATGCCTAGTTAAAAAACACCTGCTGATTAATTTCAGCAGGTGTTTTTCTTTTAAGTACTTTTATTTCATGACTATAAAACACTTCATTCTCCCAGTATTATTTGCTTTGGTTTTATTCTCTTGCAAGAAAGACCCGCTACCACCAAGTATCGTAGTTTCTCCTGGAGATTTTCAGCTTCAAGTAGAAAGTGAATTGATAGAATTTTCTTTAAAATGTTCGGCTGGAGACGCTAATCTTAATTCATTAACCATTACGACCAAACCAAACGGAGGAATAACAACCACACTATTGGATACGTTAATTTCGGGCAGAAAGAATGATTTTTTATATGTGTTATACCTAGAGCCCGGAATAGAAAATCAAGTGGTGGTATTTACGGTTAAAGATGTTGATGGTTATCAAGGACAAACGGCTAGACGTATTCTAAATGAGGGAAACGTCTTATTGGAGGAAACCTCAGGTTATACTATGTATAGCCCCTATTCAGGTAATAATAGTGATGCTTTTGATCTAAGCGAGCTAGAACCGCTCTTTCTCAATACTTTGTCTGATAGTTCTGGAGTAGACCTAACAGAATTGGATCTTACTGATGATGATATGCAAAGTGGAAATTTGACATCTCTGTCAGGAATTAAGTTTGTTAGAAACAACTCCTTTAATTATGCCGCTGCCACTGAAGCTTCAGCTAAAAACACCTACAACTCAAGTGTACCCTTACAGACTATATCAAATATTCAAATAGATGATATATTGATCACAAAGTATGATACAATGGAGGTAAAACATGCAGTAATAAAAATTACTGCTATTCAAGACTTAGCTGGCTCAGAAAATGATAGGATTACTTTTAATGTAAAGAAGTAACGAGTTAGGGTATGTAAAAGAAAAAGCCCAGTCCTCTTCAGGACCGGGCAACCTTTCAATTAAACCTTAATTTTAACCTTTAATAATTATACTCTGTTATGAAAAACTTTACTTATTATTTTTTGAATAACCAATTCACTTGAGTGTACGAGATAAGTTCTTTTATAGTTTCAGAGATATGAAAAAAGTATAATTTTTCAATTTAAGCATCTGATTATCAGTCGCAAAATTAAAAATTAGTTCAATGCAAATGCAAGCACCTGCTTACACAACACATATTAAAGGCTTTTATGAACTGTCCAGTGATGAGCTTTATGAAATTATCAGGCTTAGGATAGACGTGTTTGTTGTTGAACAAGATTGTGCCTATTCTGATTTAGATGGAAAGGATCAAGAGGCAACGCACCTGTCTTACACACTCGACGGTGGTAGAGTCATAGGTTACTTAAGAATTTTAGATAAAGGAATTTCTTACGAGGAGATGTCAATTGGTCGAGTTATAATTGATCCTGAATTTCGAAAATACAAGCTTGGTTCTAAATTGATGATTGACGCGATAAATCATATTGAGAAGCAAGGAGACGGACGGGTAAGAATATCCGCCCAACAGCATTTGAAGAAATTCTATGAGAGACTTGGATTTAACCAAGTCAGCGATATGTATTTGGAAGACAGTATTCCACATGTCGAAATGCTGAAATAAATCTTAAAAGAAGAAGCCCCGAAGGGCTTCCTAATTTACAATCGACTACGTATGCTTTTAACGAATCACAACAAGCTGATCCTGAAGCATAGTTTTATTGGTTAAATCAGAAACTCTGATTAAGTAATTCCCTTTGGCTAAATTCTCGAGTGATATAGTAGTGTTTGATCTTGTTTGCTTGCTCAAGATTTTTCTTCCTACTAAGTCAAAGAGTTCAAATTGAACTTGTATTTCACTTTCAGAAAACACCTGAACATAATCAGCCGTAGGATTTGGTCCTATAGAGATTTTCGGGCCAGTGAAATCGTCGATACTAGAAGGGGCAAAAGTGATGAGAGCTGTGTCAGTATCTGTGCCGCATTCGTTGGAAATTGTGAGGGTTACTTCATAAGCTTGATCTGGGTCAAATGTATGGGTGGGAAATGCAAAACTGGATGTGGTTCCGTCACCAAAGTCCCATAGATATTCAGTAGCTGAGGCGTGATTGTGAAAAGTAAAGGAGAATTCTGCTGTCAGTTCTAGTTCGACTTCTGCTTTTGGAGGAACACAATCGAAACAAGCATCAAAATACACTTGAATATCATCTGAACTTTGTTTGAGTTTATTTAAGCTATTCCCATTATCATCTTCCGCAAAGATGGCAGCATGGGTCATGCAAAGTTTAGCCCCAGGAATTAGGTTCTCCGGTGTTTTTGTAGCTAATAGCATTCTTCTGTCTCCTGACGTGTTTGAGTCACTGAATTCACTCCAATCATCGCAATTCGTGTCTTCGGGGTAGGTTTCTCCACCGTACATCCACGAAGTTACATCCCCATTTGGACAGGTGATCGGGTCTCCATACATATCCTTTCCTAAGAGGTAATTGTAAAAGCCAACTGCGTTGTTAGGATCCTCAAAGCCTTCAGAGGAGTTGAAAGCCGTGAAGCTTGACATGAGATTCTCGTCCTCTTCTGTAACTCCAAATCCTTTTAAAATGTCTATTCCAAAAGCAGGAGGATTTTCTCCATATCCATTCCCATTTGAATTTTCCTCATCGAAATCATCACCATTGATTACATAGCCTAAATTTCTAGGTATATCACAGCCTAAGTAATCATCTGAAGAGCCTCCTAAATCAGTATCGATCCAAAGTCCGGCAAAAATTCCTGAGACACGGCTATTTCCTCGATACAGTATTTTTTTTTGATAAAATGTAGTGTTATCTAAAGCTTCATCAGTAGTTGCAAAACCATAGGCCACATTGTGTATTTCTATACCAATGGGATTTCCAAGGGTCTCTGTATGTACACTTCCTTTATCATTGTTGATCCAGAAAACCGCCGTATGTCCATTTAGTGCACTACAGGTAACGCCTCCAAAAAAAAGTCATCAAAGTTACTCATAGATGCGAAGAACGGACAGTCACCATCGTCAGGTGCGTACATTCCATCCTGATTAAAATCATAAAATGGTGCTAGAGAGACAGATTGTTCTAAGGAAACATCTCCATGCGCTGGATAAGAGAAGAAAGATGCTGGAATAGTGTATCCATTTGGGAAAAGTTCCGAAAACATTGCAGTCAGGAGATATTTGGCAATTAAAATATTCCAAATGCATAAGGCTTTGGTATTCATGAATTGTAAATAGTTGATCGTATTGATTGCAGGCTTCTGTTGATACAGTAGCACTTCCATCAGTGGATAATGGACCAGTATAGAAGTCTGTACCTGTGCTGCCGAAAAGTCCGCCTGCCATTTTTAAAGAGTTGCTTTCGTCGATTCCACCAATCCAGAAATTAGAAGCAAAATGCAACATGATTGCCGGATCCGGCTGGAATTTCATAGCCTGGTAATCCTTCTGCTGTTCTATTCCATTGAAGCTCTCCTGTTCTTAGAACAACAGAAGCATTATTTACCTCTAACTTTACAGTGGCCGTTGGAGGAGGACAATCTTGACCATGAGCAAGCAGGCAAACTATTAAAAATGCGATTGTAGATAATATTTTCATGACATTTAGTATTTGAGGTTTGAGCCAAACTACTTGTTATAATGACCATTTAAAAAGAAATAAGGCTCTAAACGCTACTGATATTCTACAGTTCTAAATGAATGAAATCATAAGGGAGATAGAGACAAAATTGGCTCAATCAATTGATCGAATTTCGCCTGTTTCGGGAGGAAGTATCAACGGAACATACCATTTACAGGCTTCCAACAATAGTTACTTTTTGAAGGTGAATAATAGCACTATTCCTAAAGATTTTTTCACCACTGAAGCTAAGAGTTTGGAACTTCTTAAAAAAGAGAGTTTTGTCAGAACCCCTTCAGTTTATTTCAGTTTCATCAACGTATTTATTGATGGAATTCATTCAAGAGGGGACAAAATCAGATGAGTTTGTTGGAGGGATCTGGCGATAAAACTCTCTTCTATTCATAAAGTTAAAAAATCCAAGTTTTGGCGCTTCTGAAGATAATTATATTGGAGCATTGCTTCAAAAGAATAACAGGAAAGAAAAATGGGTAGATTTTTTCACATTGCAACGGATGATACCTCAGACCAAATTAGCTTACGATAACCATTTAATAAATTGATGTTTTAAAAAGAAAACTGGAGAATTTTTGCAATAGAATCCCAGAGCTTTTTTCAAATGAACAGCCATCGCTAGTCCATGGAGATTTATGGAGTGGTAAACGTAATGACGAATAGTGATTCCAATAGCGTGTTTATAGATCCATCATGCCATTATAGTCAAAGGGAAGTTGATATTGCTAATGACGAAACTATTTGGTGGGTTTTCAGAATTATTCTATAGGCACTACAATGAAGTATTTCCTTTAGAGAAGGGGTGGGAGACAAGGGTGGATTATTTTAATCTTTACCCATTGTTGGTTCATGTAAACTTATTTGGGAAGGGGTATGTGTCTCAAGTGAAGACGATCGTAGATTCGTTTTAGGCAAACTTTCGATTTGAAGATATGCTTAAGATATTTTTATTGAATTTTTCATCTAAAACCTTTTCGTCTGAATTCAAAAATATCACTTAATTGTTGTTTGATAAAGGAGTTTGTTAGCTAATCTTCCTGAAAAGCCAAATGGAGGTTCATAGGTAATGAGATCAGTCATCAATATTCCCTCATCGGTCTTGATTATTTTATGTTCGTGATGCCACATTTTATAAGGTCCTTTTCGCTGTTCGTCAACGAAATAGTCATTTTTCTTTATATGGGTTATTTCAGTGACCCAGGTTATTTTCATTTTTAGCATAGGGCTGACCTTATAAGATATAATCATTCCTGGGCACATTTCTTCGCTTATGTCTTTGGTGACGATTTCAAAACTCCATACCGTTTTGATCCAGATTCATACAAAGAAGAAGATCTTGTAAGAATAAAGTTGTCTGAGGAAAGCCTGCTGATGAAATGGCTTCTATTGAGATGTATGAACAAGCGGTTTTTGGGAAAAGAAGAAGTCAAGTGTGATACGGAAAGTTTAGCACTATGCATAATTGACAGAAGAAGCCTCACAAGGATAGGGGACTGAATTTATCAGTCCTTTTCCTTTTGATTTAAAAATTCAGAAGTAAAATGTTCTTTTCTTTTTCTTGGGCAAATTTTTCAGCATTGTAAGAAGCAGAGTTGCCTTTAGGAATAGAGAGGCTCATCCATTCGGTCCCCTTTATAAGTCGACCTAAATATACAATTTCACCAATATGGTATGAGTAGTGTGCTAACTGTCTCAATACTGCTTCTGTAATGGTATGCCCTTGATTACGGATATATACTAGCTGGTTGAAATTCTCTTCATTAATCAAGTCTAAAGCCATAAATAAACAATCCCATCCTTTATTCCACTTGTCCATAAGTTCAAATTTTGATTTAATAATATCTTCAAACTCTTGATCTCTCTGTCTCCACTCTTTTTCTCCATCAGAGGTTAGAAAGTCTGTCCATCTTGACATCATATTTCCCCATAAGTGATTCACGGTGATAGCAATGCTATTGCTTTCAGGATTGTGTTGCCAGAACAAGTCCTGATCTTCAAGTTGATTGAACGTCTTTTCACCCAGAGACTTGTAATATTGAAATTGTAAAATGGCACTATTTAAAAAATCTTCCATAACTACTTATTTATGTTTTAGCTGGATCCAGTTGTCATCCGCTTGCTCCTTCAATTTAGCTTGTTCTTTTTCCCACCTTTTTTTCGAATCATAGAATAGGTTCTGATAGAAAAATACAATTTTTCCATCAGTAATAATATAGGCCTTGGGATTGACTTTGTATAGCTTCCCATTGGTAGCTATGCCATATGCACAGTAGCCATCATAATCAGGAAGATAGGAGGTAGGGTTGGTTTCAAACAATTCTAGATTTTCTTCTGAAGAAAATCGATAGTTCAATTGAAGGTGAGTGTATTGAATTTTTTTTGATCCTTTGATAGGCCCTTCCTGAAAGTAAGAGACTGGATCAAATCCACGCAATGCCAGCTTTGTTTTTTCTTGTCCTAGAGCATTTAAAGAAATTAGAAAGCCGATTGAAATAGCTAAAAAATATCTTAAGTGCAGTTTGTTAAACAATTTTCTAGGCTTTGTTTAATTCATGAAGGGTGATTTCTGGAGGCATTCCTACACGTCCAGGAAAGATAAGAAAGCCCATTCCTCTGTTGATGTATAGATGTTGCTTTGCCTCAGTGTATAAGCCGGCATACCTTTTATAAAGTAGTTTTCCAGCGCTTATTTCCAAAATCCCAGGAATTGTAATTCCCATTTGACCACCGTGAGTATGACCACTCAAGGTAAGATCTATATTTTCTTTGCCTCTGATATGTTCTTCCCAATGAGTCGGATCATGACTCAGTAACACTTTGAATGGAACCTCTTCCATTCCTTCCATTGCTTTTTTTATGTCCCCTTCTTTAGGAAAGTAATCACTGTCCCCCCAATTTTCAACACCAATGAGTCCGATTTTTTCTCCGTCCTTTTCTATTATTTCATGTTCATTAAGCATAACAGAGAAGCCCATTTTTTTGTTGATTTCAATGACGCCAGGTTTTACAGCGGCTTCTTCCTCAGGCGTCAAATCACCATAATGACCATAATCATGATTACCAAGGATGGAATATTTTCCTCGCTTGGCTTTCAATCCTTTAAACACCTCAATCCATTCACCCTCAGCTTCAGTAGCATATGTGTTGACTAAATCTCCAGTGAAAAAAATGTAATCAGGATTTAGTTCATTGATCATTTGTACAGCTTCTCTAAGCGGCTCATAGTTGTTTCTAAAGCTTCCAAGGTGCAAGTCAGAGATTTGTACAATTCTAGTTCCATGAAATGCTTTTGGTAAATTGTCAAAACTCAGTTTGTTTTCTAGTATCCTCCAACCATAAATGCCTTTGGTAGTTCCCCATAAAAAAGAGCCCAACATGATTCCTCCAACTCCTAGAGCGATCTTAGACATAAAGGTCCACCTCGAAATTTTTTCACCTTCTTGTGAGCTAGAACTGGCTCTAAATGTGAGCTCGCGCCCAAGAAGAATAAGATCACCCAATAATTGGAATATAGAAATTGAAAGGATAGTCACAGAAAGTGTAATAGCGCCTATAACAGTGTAATCTCGAATACTATCGCTGTCCATGTATTTATCCCGATTTATGGCGAAAAAAGAGGTAGATGCATAAATAACAACAGTAAAAACCAAGTATACAATTCGTACAATCCACTTAAGTCGGGTGGGAAGTCCATCTGTAACTATATGAACCGATCTATAACTATATAAGATCAGAAGGGGTGTTAAATACAGTATGAGGTAGTATACGTTCATTTATCGCTGAAAACAGCTATTTCTAGGATTAACTTTCAAATATTTCTGCAATGTAATTTTTTACCTCCAATGCAGCTTGGAAATGCTCTACGCAATAATTCACTAGATCTTTTCTAAGAATGATGTCCGATGGATGTTCAGACATATAGTAAAACTGTTTATTAAATATATAATCGCAAGAAGCCGCAGCCTCTCTTAATTCTTTGGGAAGTACTTTGTTTTTTTCTCCCTCAATTCCGCTTGGGAAATGAGAAGCGAAATTTTTGTCGTTGATGATTTCTTCCCATTTTTTAGTGTTCTGCGCGATTTTTTCTCGGGTAAAGAGCAGGTTGTCTTTTTGAAGATAATAAGCACCGCCACCTATAGAACAACCATCTGCTGACAAACGAATGTAGTTTCCTGGGTACTCTTTGTCTTTCCTTCCTTTTTTTGAAACAATGGCCGACCTATCTGTCTTATAAGGTGTTTTATCTTTACTAAATCGAATGTCTTTATTGATTCTAAAGATGCAGTCCTTAGCAGCTGGTTCGATGGTTTTATCGATTTTCTGCGTAGCAATGATTAAATCGCCTACAAAGTTTTCAAACGGTTCTTTGATAGAAGTAGTATAACGTTTTCTATTGTCATCAAACCAGTCTTTGTGATTATGACCAGCTAGTTCCTTGAAAAAGTCAATAAAATCTTGTGTGAAATACATAGGCCAAAGGTACAGCCAAATCTAAAATTGAACTGTGACGCATATGTCAAATTATGCAAATAGATTTGACGCATATCAATCTATAAATGCACAGGTTGTCTTACCCCTTAGACCTCAATTCTTTTTTTGAAGCTACCGCATCAACAAAACTTTCCCACTCAACCATTTCTTGCCAATAGGATACCTTAAGAAATACATGCCCATGGGAAGTCCGTCAAGGTTTGTTTTGATTCTGTCTGCTCCATTCATTTGGATCTCCTTGATGATTTTTCCTGACATGTCAGTAAGGTATAGCATATCTACTGCTTCAGATACTTCAATGGTCAGTGGGCCATAGGTTGGGTTCGGGTAAAAGCTCCAACTCACATTTATAAATGGATCTATAGGAGGCGTTATGTCTGTGGAATCAGATACTTCTCCTACGTCGGGTAAAGAAATATCAATGGAATCTTTGGGTGCAGAATAAGAGACTAAGCTGTCTGATAATTCAGGTAATAAATCTATTTCAGGAATAGTTTCTTCGCAATCAGGTACATATATGTATGACTTAATTAAATTTTGCAGGAGTTCATTGAGCAATTGCACTTCGTATTCATCAGTGCTAGGCGCTATATGACCACCTCCGATTCCGCTGTGGTCAGTTAGAAATACATAGCTGCCGTTGGAAGTTAGGCTAATTGAGCGCATGAGGTATTCAGCTGATTTATCAATACCGCTGCCAGTTATTGGCACGATTCTAATTCCTTTGGCAGCAGCTTTTTGAGAAAGTGCTTTTAACTTTCTTTGAATCTTTGAGTTATTGTGAGACGGAGCATCCAGTACTAGAAATAGAATTCTAGCTCTGGCATCTTCACTCCAAGATAGGGTGTCTATTGCTACGCTTAATGCATCTTCTACTGCCTCAGGACCATCTCCACCTCCATCAGCAAACTGTTCCTCAATAAACGCAGAAGAGGAAGAAAGTACTTTGGTGAAATCTTGATGTTTTGTTACATACTGATCTCCATGGTCTCTGTAAAAGACATTCCCAAAGCGCATTGTTAGCTGATCGTTCATCTGTTTGGCTTGATAGATGACATCGTTAATTTCAAGCTTTAAATAATCAATTTCATCTTGCATACTTCCCGTTGCATCAACTACAAATGCAATATCAACAGCGTAACTGGCCTCACAATCTGCATCTAAAACCAAAGTGTTCAGCCCTTTATTAAAAGGTTTGGCTTTTCTAATTGTCTTTGTGATGCCACGATACTCTACGTGAATTTTTTTTGCGGTCGGTCGAAGTGAATCCAAAGGAAACTGAATGGTTTCCCAAAGTTCAGCTTTGCCTGTGTTGTCAGTTTTACTGCTCCAAATAATTTGATCCTGATCGTCCAACAATTTGACAACGGCATCAACCAATGGAATTTTCTCCTTATTCATTAGCTGGACGGTATATCTACCTTTTGGTGAAAATTTCCATGTGTTTTGGAAGTATGCTAGGTCATTTGTAGTCAAGTCTTGCCATAGTTTCCATTTGCTAAAGTCATTGATTTCTCCTGCGGTTAATCCTTTGAGATGAGGGTGTTGATTTACGCTTTCAGTTTCTGAAATAGAAAAATAGCCATCTGCATATAATCCTTTAGCAACTGGTTTTGAAGCCATAGACATTTCAATAGGTTCAGGAGAATAGTATCTATCTTCAAGAGAGTACTCAATATCGTCTAGAGAAATAGCATCTTCAGCTATTACTATAGATTTAGCATGATCTTCTTTTACCAGATCCTTTAGCAACTCGCGCTTTCTTTTCTTGGCTTTAGGGTCATCTTTTAATTTATAGTCCGCTTTTTCATCCCCGCGAACAACAATTTCCTTGATTAATGTTTCATACCCAGAGTACATAATATTGACGACATATGTACCTGTGTCAAGCGCAATATCATAGTTGCCGTTCTTGTCGGTAATCAGAGAGGCGATCAGTTCATCGTTTTTAAATATCTCTACATTGGCAAAGTCCAGGCTATTAGACTCTCTGAATTCAGCTATGTTTCCGTGGATAGATTGTGCTTGTGTTGAGCTGATCGAAATAAATCCGACTCCTAACAGAAAGAATAAAATGTGCTTCATCGTTGATCAATTTTACCCTCTGTACACGCTTGTATCGAATTGGTTCAAAGAAGAACAAAACTTTTAAGGAGATCACTGTTTTCCCAATATCTTCGCGGAAAATGAATGACTTCCCAAAAAATCCAACACAGCGGATTGCTGTAAAGCTCAAATCAGCGGCAGAACGCAAGATTCGTCAAGGACATCCATGGATATTTAATGAGAGTATCACCAAAGAAAGTCACACACCTAATTCTGGAGATTTAGCGATCATTTATGATCATAAGAGTAATAAGTTGCTCGCACTAGGGTTGTTCGATTGTGAATCTCCGATTCGAATTAAAGTGATTCATTTTGGAGGAGGAGCGCAGATCAATCAAGAATGGTTCGAGCATAAATTTTCTGAGGCATTGGCTATCAGAAAACCTTTGTTAGAGACTGACACGAATAGTTACCGATTGATTTTTGGAGAAGCTGATGGGCTTCCTGGAGTCATATGTGATGTCTATGATGGAAATGCTGTGCTAAAGCTATATTCAGGAGCATGGTTGCCTTATTTAGAAATGCTTTGCAACGCCATAGTAAACACGATTCAGGCAAATAGTATTGTGATTAGACTGAGTCGTTCTTTACAAAGAGAAAATAGTTTGGGATTAAAAGATGGAGAGGTGATTTTTGGTCATCTGTCATCTGAAGAAGTCTTGTTCAAAGAACATGGAGTGTTGTTTTCTGCCAATCTAATCCATGGACATAAGACGGGATTTTTTCTGGATCACAGGGCAAATAGAAAAAGAGTAGGAGAGATGAGTGAGGGGAAAACGGTGTTGGATGTGTTTAGTTATGCCGGTGGTTTTTCAATGCATGCATTATGCGGAGGAGCAGAGCGAGTTTTGAGTACTGATATTAGTGGCCCAGCACTAGAGCTAGCTCAAAGAAATGCGGCACTAAATGAGTTCAATGGACACCATGAAATACTCAAAGGAGACGCGTTTAAAGAGCTTGAGAAAATGAATCGAACTCAAGAGAAATTTGATATCGTAATTATTGACCCTCCATCTTTTGCTAAGCAAAAATCGGAAGTTGAGGTGGCACTTGATCAATATGCCAGACTTGCTCGATTAGGAGCACAATTGGTTAGTAATGAGGGTGTATTGATATTGGCTTCTTGTTCTTCCAGAGTTGGGCCAGAAGATTTTTTCGATGAAGTAGAGCGAGCTATCGAAGATTCGGGAAAGTCCTTTAGACTATTAAATACCTATGGTCATGACGTGGATCATCCAACTCTAGAGGGTTTTCCAGAGGGGAGGTATTTAAAGTGTGTCTATTATCAACGGTTGACCTAGTCTAAAATTTCTTATGCTTGCCTGATAGGTTAATTTGCAATCCCCAACTAAATGTGAGGCGATTCAGCCAGAGGTTATAATCAAATTGCGGTCGTTCCGTTTGAAAGCCAGTAAAGAATCGTTGATCCACAGCTGAAGCAGTTCCCGAAGCATAATTGTGGGTTTGACTAATCAGGAAGAAGGTTTTTACTGACCCTTTAGTAGCCTTACTGAACCCAATACCATAGTTGAGCAAGAAACCGTTTTTGGAAGTGTTTTGCTCTAAAAAATCAGAATCCTTTCCATGAGTATATCCTACTCTAAGGTGAGCATACATACTTCTTCTGTTTTTATTTAAGTAATATTTCCCCTGAACATATAAAGGAATGGAGTGTCTATTGATGTTGAAAGTCATTTCATTGTTACCCGAAAGAACAGTGAAAGTGGAAAAATTTCTTTGAGATCCTACTCCGATTCCTGCATCTATTCTAGGAGTGATTCGATTGTTCAAAGAAATGTCAAGTAGTGTTAGTCCTCCGTTACCACCAAAACCAATGCCTTGATTGATGTCAATGTGAACTCCAGATTTATAATGAAATCTACCTTTTGGGTAATAGTGCAGGTCTCTGTATTTGTACCTGTTTATGATTTCGTCCTTAGGAATCAAGATAGTATCTCCAGTGAAAATGACCAACTGAGAAGCAATGAAATTATCACTGATTAGATCACCTATGATGACAGAACCATCCTTGGTGTAATAAATGCACCTAGTAGTTTCACTATTCTCATCCTGAGAAAAAGTCAAAAAACTACTAAGTACACTTATTGATAAAATAATATGTTTAAAGAACTGCATCAGTTCTGTATTACGAATTAATTCTGCTGATTAGAGATAAGTTCAGAGTTTCAGCATTGAATTCATACTGTTCTATTCCGTTAGGTCCAGAAGTAAGAATAAAGTTTGGAATTGTAGGGTGAACGATTACATCATACGCTCTAACAGAGTTATCTGTGGCAATTCTAACAGGACTAGATGGATTGTCAATGTTGAACATTTCTAACCCGTTCGCTCCATTTCCAACATAAAGAATGCCGTCATTAATAGCCATTCCGTATGGACTGCTCAATTCAATTTCCTGAACTTCATTTGGAGATTGAATATTGCTAATATCAAGTACCATTAGTGCATTCACATCTCCAGGGCAATCAGAAAAGTCACCTGTTCTTAAGGTAACATAGGCGATATTCCCATGAGGTAAAACTGGATCACAAGAAGTTGTATGATCATAAGAACCTGTTTCTATTGGGTTTTCTGGATTCGAAACATTGTATATGTCCATTGAGCTTCTTGAGCCTAAGAATAGATAATCTCCCTGAGGGTAAATCGTTTCAAGTTGACTATGCGTTTGTACTTCATTGGCCTTGGTAAAAGTCCCTGTGTTGTTAAATACAAAAATCTTACTATTTGAAACAGCATAGACGTAACCATCTTTTTCTGTGATACGATTAACCGTGCCAATAGACCCAGAACTAGTTCCAGAAAATGAGGAAGGAACTGCAGAAGGAGGAATCAGGCTTTCTTGATAATCGAAGTAAAGCGTTTCGCTCTCTCCAAGTTGTTCGTGTTTCTTACTATTTATCTTAATTTTTTCAGTAACGGTAGAATGGTCAAAGCCTATTAACTGATATCCATTATCATTAGTGAAAGGCTGAGCAAAAGCATTTTTAGCCCGACTATGAATGGATGGATTTCTAAAGTCGCTGATGTCAATCTTCATCATATCATACTGACTTTCCGCATAAATGAAGTTATCCTTCACATAAAACTCTTTGCATAGAGGAACATTTAGGAAGGCTACGTTGGTTGGACTATTAATATTAGAATTATCAAACACATGAATTCCTCTTCCTTCTTCTCCAATGAGTAAAAACTCTTCTCCGACAAAGATTTTCCCTGAGTTAGATATGGCTTGAGGAGTTTCCACTAAAGGAATATTTCTGATTTGTTCCAGATCACCGTATTTAGCGGTAGACTTATTAAAAGTCATGGTAATCGTACCAATGTCTTTAGTGCATGAGGAAAGTAATAAGCAGGTGAGTAGGGCGATTGAAAGATAATTTTTCATGATGTTGTTTTGATTTAGACCGTACAATTTCACGTACGACGTTTACCTAACTCAGAAAGTTACAGCTTATTATTCTTTGATCAAGAAAATTATCAAACAAGGATTAATGAATTATTTCGCTTTTAACTCAATGTAAGCTCTTAAATCTTCAATTTGTTGGTGACTCATTTTCTCCAATGTGTAATGTGGCATGTATTCCTTGTGGCCTTCTGCAGAATAGGTTCCCTTTCTTAGGACTTCATAAATAGATACATCAAAATTAGAGGCAATGTTTTTCTTCAGCCACCTAAAAGTAGAAACAGAGTTGTCCAATACTACATCACTTTCACCTTTTTCTCTATGACAGTGCTGGCAGCCTAACTCGTAAATAGCTTGCCCATTTTCAGGGACTCCAGTAATGTTAGGATATCCTGCTGTTTTGTCTGCAGGAGGTTTGGAAAAAGTGGCCGGAGATTTTTGAAGATACTTTTTCTTGATGATCTGAATTCGTTCATTGTCTGAGAGCTCCTTCATGTCTTTTTCATCATAAGCAGTCCAATTCAAATCCTTCTTTTTTAGTTCAATTGACCAGAAGTAAGCTAGAATGCTCTCCATTTCCCAATCTTCAAGTGTACGTCCTTGGGCACATACTTCAGCACACAATTGAACGCTTCCTTCAAGACTATGTTTTGCATCAGTTACTAAATCTCCATATTTGAGCACATAATCATCATTGTACCATGTTTCTCGATTGACTATGCCATAAAAGGTGGAACCTTGTAGGTATGGGATGCTATTTGCTTTCGCATAAGCCAATCGCATTTCGGGATTAATTACAGTTAAATCCGGATCTTCTTTCACCGTATTATGGCAACTAATACATTTAAAAAACTTGCTGATATGCTTGGACTTATATCCTTTAGGTGGTTTGGTTTTTCCGTTGAAAATGAGTTCCTTTCCTCTGAGGACCATTTCTTTAGTGATGTTTTCCAAATAGTGTTTTGGTTTGGGTTCTCCCATTGAAAACAACATTTCTGAAACACCGACTTCTAGATTGGGAGCCTGCTTTTTATCTACTTCTTTGTCTAAAACAAAGGAAATCAATAATGTAGAGGTGACAAATACTATAGAGGCAATTACCGTTCTCATCTGTTTTTTCGGCCTTTAATTTTGAAATCTCTAGTAATATTGAAGCCAAAACGAACATCTCCGTCAGCCCAACTTCCTCGGGTTTCACCGATGAAAAACTTTTCAGTCATGCCTAACGAATTACCAAAATGAAATTGGAATACATGTCCTTTAGTTTCCCAATCTATACCAACGGCTAAACTGTTTTCAAATGGGTCATTTAACATGTCAGGAAGAGCATAATAATATTCCACACTAAACGTGAATTTTTTACTAGCCTTAAATCGTGCTGCTGCCCCGATACTTATAATGTCGTTATTGTCTTCAGGTGTGGGAACTAAATTTCTATGAACAATGGATGGCATCAGCTGCGTACTAATACGGTCTCCCCATTTACGTCCTATTAACAATTGATGAGAATAGGACAAACGATGCTCAAAAAGATTTTTTCTATCAGGATCCTGAAATTTTAAGCCTTTAGCAGCAACTCCAGAAAACCAAGTTAAGGTTACAGGACTTCCTTCAGAAGCTTTTTGAGCAAGTAATTTGACTTTTACAAAACCATCAATGGTCTTTTCATTTGAGCTTCTACCTATTCCCACTGAGAAGGCATCTGAAATACCATAATCAAATCCAATTCTTATAGTGGATTGATCTAGACCATAAAGTTCGTAACCTCCTCCGCTTACTGGTCCAAATCGGTGAGCGATAATAAACTTCATCACTCCTTCATTATTCGTTTCAACCGATTGCCCATTGACAATTCTGGTGTCATAAAATGTCTTGCCAAGCTCTCCTTGGGCTTTTAAATGCGTTGCAACGGAAAAAAGAATAAAAGCAACGCACCACTTCAAAATACTAGTTGTCGAGTGCACCATTGTCGATCCAGGTTTTAATGGTTAAAATATCACATTCCTTAAGCTTAGGCCTGTTTCTAGGCATGTTCTGACAGCCATCGTCATGATTAATAGCACAAAACAATATTCCGCTTTCTGCTTTTTCGCTAAGCGCTTCATAATTCTCTAATACAAACCCTGCCACTGGGTCAGAGCCTGAATGGCAAATGAAGCAATTGTCCACAATAATTGGCGCTACATGTTGTTGATAGCTGACCATGCTGACATCACAGGCATTGGGGTCGATAGGTGGAAAGAGCTCCTCTTCATTTTCGTAGGAGCAACTTTGACCGAATACCATGACCAGTGTCATGCAAACAATAATCAGATAGAAATAATTTTTTAATTTTATTTTTTCCATTGGTTAATAATAAAGTCTTCTAGTGAAAGGTAAAAGTGTCTGTGAAAGGTGATTCAATAGAGCCGTTACAATCATGTAAAATAAGCTTAAATGAATGTGTGGAATCCTCTTCTGGACGTTGATTCAGTCTGAGGTAATGCGCAGAGTCATACAAGATAGAATTAAGATATGTCCGATATTCATCAAAAGTTGTCTCTGTAGTTTGAGGTTCTCCATTTTCAGATGATTGTACTAAGGGAATAAAATACTGAATCAGATTCTCTCCACTTGAGACATCCAAAAAATCATGATTTGAAATAATCTCAATACTTGAAATCGTATCCTTTATACCATATTCTCCTGCTGAAATGCAAGACAATGCTAATGCCTTATTTGTGAAAAGAGGATCAAATTTTGTAGAGGCTATATATTCCTCTTCATGAAACATCTCCAAGTAAAGAACAGCATTGGATTCAACAACATCTTCGGATCCTATTGTCGCATTTTCGTCTAAAAATGCACGCTGCACCGAAATTTCTGCAAATCGATAATAGAATCGGTCTTCGCCTCCGCAACAACCAGAACAACCATTAAATAAAAAAAGGAAAATAGAAACCTTAAGAAAGTATGTGAATTTAAATTGAGGCATATGAACTAATGCAGTGAAATTAAGAGTTAAATAGTGGACTTTTCAAGGTTTTAAAGTAAACTTTTTAACAAGAGGAATAAGGTGTTGTATATACCGTTAAATTTCTAAACTATAAGTCAGTACATCACCAGCTAGGATTATTAATTAAGTCATATTCAAATGAAAACATCCGCTCTCTACCATTTTCTATTTTCATTTTTGATAGCAATTGCATTGCTTTCAGGATGCAAAGAAAAAAGTTCAACAGAATTAGTAAAAGTAGATCCTGCTTTCAGCCAGTACATTCTTGGATTCAATTCAGGAAGTGTAAGTCGAATGTCGGAGTTGACCATAAAGCTGTCTGGGGCAAGTAAAAAATTCACTGAGATAGACAAAAAGATAGAGGAAGAGTTGTTTTCATTTTCTCCATCAGTAAAAGGAGCGACTTATTGGAAAGGAGCACAAACTATTGTTTTTAAACCGGAAAATCCTCTGAATTCAGATCAGATATATGAGATTGAATTCAATTTGGGGAATGTGCTGGATGTAGAGTCTGATTTTCAGAAGTTCAATTATTCAGTTAGAACAAATACACAAACAGTGTATATAAATACCACTGGATTTACTCCATACAATGATCAGGATTTAGAATGGAACCAGTTCCAGGGAACATTAATTTCTTCCGATTATCTAGAGGAGGATATTGCAGAAAAAGTATTAAGCGTAGAAAAAGAGAATAAAGAACTTGATATCAAATGGACGCATGAGAACACCGGGAAAACACACCATTTTTTGATAGATAGTATCAGGAGAAAGGAAACGGAGAAAGGAAGATTAATCGTAATGTGGGATGGGAAAGGATGGAGTATGAACCAGCAAGGAACGAAAGAAATAGAAGTTCCCGCTTTAAACGATTTCAAAGTTCTGGAAACGAAGGTAATGCAGCAACCAGAACAATATGTGGAAATAGTTTTTTCCGACCCCATCGATAAGGATCAGGCACTTACAGGATTCATCCGTTTAGGAGATTTAAGTGCCTCTCAAATGAAATTGGACGTTAAAGGAAGCAGCATTTTCGTGTATCCCACTGTTAGGCAAAATGGAGTGCTGACTCTTAACATTGAAAAAGGAATTAAAAACACGGTCAACTTCGGATTGCAGAATGAAAAAGCAATTGAGTTAGAGTTCCTAGAGGTCAAACCAGATGTAAAGATGAATACTTCAGGAGTGATTTTGCCATCAACAGATGGCTTGGTTCTTCCTTTTCAAGCAGTCAATTTGAGTGCCGTGGATGTGACTATCACTAAGATTTATGAAAACAATATTCATCAATTTCTTCAATCTAATAATTCTGGTGGATCCAGCAATTTAACAAGAGTAGGAAAGAAAATTCTTAAGAAAAAAGTGAATTTGGTGAAAGGTGATGGGACTGACTATGGGAAGTGGAATAGCTTTTCGTTGGATCTCGAAGAATTGATAAAGAAAGATCAAGGAGCTATTTATAGAGTAACCATTGATTTTAAGAAAAGCTATTCACTGTATCAATGTCCTGAAGAAGAGAATGGATTGGATGAAGAAGAGGAAGAGTTGGAAGAAAGTTGGGAGATAGAAACGGATTATGGATGGGGATACGACGACTACTATTATGATGATTATTACTACGATGATTATGATTATAATGAAAGAAACAATCCTTGCGATGCGAGCTATTACAGAAGAAAGAGAGGAGTAACGAAAAACATATTGGCTAGCAATATTGGTTTAATCACTAAAAGAGGAAAGGATAACAGACTGTATGTGGCGGCAAGCGATCTCAGAACTGCGGCACCAATGAGCTCTGTGTCGTTTGAACTATTTGACTATCAAAATCAAAAAATCAATTCAGCCACTTCAGGTAGTGATGGAACAGCGTGGATAGATATTACTGAAAAACCATTCTTACTTATCGCTTCGAAAGGAAGTGAAAAAGGGTATTTGAAATTAAACGATGGAAGTTCATTAACTACGAGTCATTTTGATGTAGGAGGAGCTGTAGTGCAAGAGGGAATTAAAGGGCTGATTTATGGTGAACGAGGAGTTTGGAGGCCAGGAGACACTCTGTTTTTAGGATTTATTTTAGAGGATAAGTATGGAGTGCTGCCTCAGAAACACCCGGTGAAACTAGAGTTTACAAACCCAAAAGGTCAGTTGATAGAACGAATCGTGCGTCCAAAAAGTGAAAGTGGTTTTTACACTTTTCCGTTAGTGACTGAGCAAGAAGCTATGACAGGTTTTTGGCGGGTAAATGTAAAAGTCGGAAGTGCCAACTTTTCCAAGTCCATTCGAATAGAAACAATCAAGCCAAACAGACTTAAAATTAAGTTCGACTTTGATGATGAACTATTAAGAGCTTCTAAGTCTGTTGGAACGATGAACGTGAAGTGGCTGCATGGAGCCAAAGCCAAGAATTTGAAAGCCAAAATTGATGTGAAGCTAACACGAAGTAATAAAGGTTTTGAAGGCTTTGATGCGTATCAATTTACCGACCCAATGAAAGTATACAATTCAGCAGAACAAACCATTCTTGATGGGAAGTTGGATGCTGAAGGAAATGTCAGTTTTCCTGTCAATCTACAACTTACGGATGTAGCTCCAGGGCTGCTGAAAGCTAATTTTTCAGCTCGAGTATTCGAAGAAGCAGGGGACTTTAGTGTGGATCGTTTTTCCATGCCATACTCTCCATTTAATTCCTATGTTGGAATCAAATCTTTTACTAAGAATAGTAGAGATGTACTACTTACAGATAAGCAGCATACGGCTCAAGTGGTAACAGTGAATGACCTGGGAGAATCAGTTGATGTGAAAGGCTTAGAAGTCTCAGTATACAAGCTTAACTGGAGATGGTGGTGGGACGCTTCTAGTAATAACAATGGAAGTTATTTGAATCATCACTCCAATTCGTTGCTAAGAACATACACTGTAGATTCAAAAAATGGAAAGGCTGCAGTTGACATAGAAATCCAGCACCCAGACTGGGGGCGTTATTATGTGCGCGTGATGGATCCCAATTCAGGACACAGCACAGGGACTGTGGTCTATGTGGATTGGCCAGGTTGGGCTACAAGAACAGATCGGGTTGGAGTAGGTGCTACGGTACTTACATTTCAATCAGATAAGTCGTCATATCAAGTGGGAGAAACGGCTAAGATTACTGTTCCTTCTGGGGGTAAAGGACGAGCGTTAGTCACTGTAGAAAATGGGAGTAAGGTGATTTCTGCCTCATGGCAGGACGTTTTAGGAACAGAATTAAATTATGAGTTTGAGATTACACCTGAAATGGCACCAAACGCGTTTATAAGTGTCGCTATGGTGCAACCGCATAAACATGAGAATAGCCTTCCTATTAGAATGTATGGAGTGATACCAATTTCTGTAAATGATCCGGATACTAAGTTGACTCCTGAGATTATCATGGCTGAAGAACTGGCTCCAGAAACCGCAGCAGAAATTAAAATTCAGGAAAAAGACGGAAAATCGATGACCTATACGTTGGCGATAGTAGATGAAGGTCTGTTGGACATTACTCGGTTTAGAACTCCTAAACCTCATAACGTGTTTTACGCAAGAGAAGCATTGGGAGTGAAAACTTGGGATTTATACGATGATGTTATTGGTGCTTATGGAGGAGATTTAGAGCGAATGTTAAGTATTGGAGGGGATGAAGAAGCGCAATCAGAAAATGATAAGAGTAAGATCAATCGGTTTAAGCCAATGGTACGATTTATTGGGCCATTTACATTAAAAAAGGGGGCTACAAATGCCCATATGATAGATATTCCAAATTACATAGGTTCAGTAAGAACGATGGTTATAGCAGGGAAAGATGGAGCATATGGTCATGCAGAAAAAGCAACACCGGTGAAGAAGCCATTAATGGTTTTAGCCACACTTCCACGAGTGTTAGGGCCTACGGAATCAGTAAAGCTTCCTGTAACTGTTTTTGCAATGGATGAAAAAGTGAAGAATGTAAATGTGAAGATATCCGCCAATGAATTATTTGAGAGTGATTATACAACTTCAAAGTCTATTTCATTTAATGAAATTGGGGATCAGGTGATCAATTTTGATTTAAAAGTGTTGGATAAAATTGGAAAGGGGGAAGTGAAAATAGAGGTTTCTGGAGCAGGAGAAACCGCTAGCTATGAAATCGAGCTCGAGGTAAGAAACCCGAATCCACCAGTTACCCGATATATTCAATCAGTCGTTCAACCCGGAGATAGCTGGGAAACAAATTATGAGTTGGTCGGAGTGGAAGGAACGAATGAGGTGACATTGGAGTTGAGTAATATTCCCCCAATTGATTTGGACAGAAGACTTCGATACCTTACGCGTTATCCTCATGGATGTGCGGAGCAAACCACTTCTGGCGCTTTTCCTCAACTATATCTGAGTGAGGTCTTGGATGCGGATTTGGACTTCAAGAATAGGATGACTTCTAATGTTCAATATGCATTGAACAGGCTAAGAACCATGCAGCAAAGTTCTGGCGGGTTTGGAATGTGGCCTAGTGCTAGTCATGTAAATGATTGGGTGAGCTCGTACATTGGCCACTTTATGCTGGAAGCCGAACGAAAAGGGTTTGAATTACCTGCAGGAATGAAGAGCAATTGGCTGGCTTATCAGCGAACTGCAAGCCAAAGTTTTCAAGAAGGAAAAGGGACAGAATACAGTTCATATAGCTATTACGATTTTGCTCAGGCCTATAGACTGTATACATTGGCTATGGCAGGTAAGGCGGAGATGGGAGCAATGAATAGGCTCAAATCAAATGGAGAGTTAAGTGATACCGGAAAGTGGTTGTTGGCTGCAGCATATTATTTGGCTGGACAAACTTCCATAGCAGAGCAAATAACCAGTGGATTGAGTACCTCTATCACAATCTCAGATGGGCGTTATTACCACTATTCTTATGGGTCAAGCATCAGAAATAAGGCGATTATTCTAGAAGCGATGACTACCATGAAAATGATGGGAAAAGGATTTGCTCTAATGAAAGACCTGTCTGATAAACTGAGTAGTGACTCATGGATGAGCACTCAGTCAGTTGCTTACAGTCTGATGGCTGCGACCAG
Source organism: Flavobacteriales bacterium (assembly GCA_965224545.1). Taxonomy (GTDB): domain Bacteria; phylum Bacteroidota; class Bacteroidia; order Flavobacteriales_D; family Sanyastnellaceae; genus ASP10-05a. The sequence continues at coordinate 458,359 of CBDCZM010000004.1, forward strand.
ATACATTACAGTTAATAATTCAAATGCAGAAATGAACATTAGCTATGAAATTGGAGGACAAAAGGAACAATTGAGCACGATAATGCCGTTTAGACAAGTAAGCGTGGAAAATGTTGATGCCAAAGGGAAGAGTGGAGCAGTATCCATTAAGAATAATGGAGAAGGGGTGATATATGCGCGCATGGTGCTTTTAGGAACACCTGCGATTTCTGATGATGTAAGTGCAGATAATGGACTGGATATGGTGGTGCGTTATACAGATATGGGTGGACAGCAGATAGATGTCAGTCGAATGGAACAGGGAACAGACTTTATAGCAGAAGTAATCATTAGCAATCCTAGCTCAACAAACTATTTGAATGACTTAGCCTTGACTCAGATCTTTCCGAGTGGCTGGGAGATTTACAATAGTAGAATGGACGAAGGGTTGACGGTAAGTAATAGTTCAGTTCCTGAATATCAAGATATTCGAGACGACAGGGTGTATACTTACTTTAGCTTGGGTAGAAGGTATAAAAACGGAAGCTCACACAAGAAAACGTTTAAGATTTTATTGAATTCGACATACCTAGGCAAGTATTACCTGCCTTCTGTCATAGGTGAGTCAATGTATAATAATGAGATCAATGCCACTGAAAAAGGCCAATGGGTAGAAGTAGTAAAACCTGGAGAGTAAATTGACATCGAAGATTGGAAAAGTAAGAGGTTGGTTGTGGCGGTGGACGAAGATTGGATTGTTGTCAGTGCTGGTTTTGGTGGTGCTTTCTCGATTCTTAATTCCGAATCCTGTCTTTGATTATCCAACATCTACAGTCTTATTAGATGTGGAAGAAGAATTGCTTGGTGCGAGAATAGCATTGGATGGTCAATGGCGTTTTCCTCAATCTTCACATGTGCCAACTAAGTTTGAGAAGTGTATTCTTACATTCGAGGATCAGCAGTTTAGGAGACACTTTGGTGTGAATCCTGCTTCGTTATTAAGAGCACTTAAAGTGAATATAGCTGCTGGGAAAATCAAGCAAGGAGGAAGTACTTTGACTATGCAACTAGCGCGGATATGGGAAGAAGGGAAGCCTAGAACTATTTGGCAGAAAGTGAAAGAAATTGCCATAGCCTTTCATTTCGAGATCAATTACTCAAAAGATGAGATTCTGAATATGTACACGTCACATGCCCCTTTTGGTGGCAATGTGGTAGGATTAGAAACAGCTTCATGGCGCTATTTCGGAAGAGGTTCAGAGCATCTGACCTGGAGTGAGAGTGCCGCATTAGCTGTACTTCCGAATGCTCCGTCGCTTATTTTCCCTGGTAAGAATGAGGAGTTACTTCGCGCGAAAAGAAACCGACTTTTAAACACAATGGAGGAGTTAGGAGTTATTTCGGCTGAAGAGAATCAGTTGGCACAGCTCGAATCACTGCCTGGGCGACCGAAACGACTTCCCCGAAATGCGACCCATTTATTGGATCGAGCATATTCTCAAAAAAAAGGAGAGCGAGTGATTACTGATGTACAATCTCGATTGCAGAGCAGAGCTCAGCAAATTATAAATTCCTTTTCTGAAAAGTATAGCCACAATGAAATCTACAATGCGTCCGCTGTGATTTTGGAAACAAAAACCGGGAGAGTGATCGCTTATGTAGGAAACTCTACGATCTCTAACGAGCATGGAAATGCGGTAGATGTAATTAAATCTAGAAGAAGTACTGGGAGTTTGTTAAAGCCGTTTTTATATGCCAGTACCTTGTCTAAGGGCGAAATATTACCAAGAAAGCTGCTGACAGATATTCCAACATTTATTTCGGGATATGCTCCTGAAAATTACCATCAAACTTTTGATGGAGTCGTTTCTGCAAATGAAGCGTTGTATCGTTCACTGAATGTTCCATTTGTTCGGCTTTTGAGAGAGCATGGCATCAAAAGATTTTATGACCAATTGAGGTTAATGAAGATGAATACTCTTGATAAAAGTAGTGGACACTATGGACTTGCGTTGATTTTGGGTGGAGCAGAAGGGAGACTTATTGAACTAGCGAGTATGTATGCAGGAATGGGGAGAGTATTGATCAACTATGATGGAGGATTAAGTGGAGGTCAGCAAAATTTCTTTAACAGTGAATGGCATGGAGGCATACCGAATGAATATGATAACGACATACCAAATTTATCTCCGGCAGCTGTTTATGAGACATTAAATGCGCTTACAGAGGCTAAAAGACCCCTAGGTGAGCAGGGATGGAAGTCGTTTGGTTCCTCAAAGAAAATTGCTTGGAAAACAGGAACTAGCTTTGGGAATAGAGATGCCTGGGCTATAGGAACAACTCCAGAGTATACTGTGGGTGTGTGGGTTGGAAATGCAGATGGCGAGGGAAGGTCTGGGCTGACTGGATTAGGTTTTGCTGCACCAGTTATGTTTAAATTATTTGAGGAGTTGCCAGGAACATCCTGGTTCGAAAAGCCTTTTGATGATTATACAGAGACACTCATCTGTCAAGAAAGTGGTCATGTCGCCAATGCAAATTGTCCGAATGCAGAGAAATCACTTATACCTCAGGTGGAATTGAATGTTTCTCCATGCCCATACCATCAGTGGCATCATTTGGATGAAAAAGAAATGTTTAGGGTGAGTTCGAACTGTGAATCTCCAGAGAATATGATACACAAAAGTTGGTTTGTTCTTCAGCCAGCTCAGGAGTGGTATTACCGATTGAAATCACCAACTTATAAGAGTCTTCCTCCGATTCGTCCTGATTGTGCTGGAGAGGAGGATGCATTGATGGAATTTATCTATCCTAAAAGCCCCAATAAGATTTATTTACCCAAGTATCTGGATGGGAAAAAAGGGAGTGCAGTATTTGAATTGGCTCATCGAGATCCGGCGCAACAAATTTTCTGGCATTTAGATGGAAAATATTTAGGGCTTACCAAGGATTTTCATCAAATGGAAATAGCCACCTCCAAAGGAAAACATACATTACTAGTCACAGACGAGGCTGGAAATGAACTAATCAAGCAGTTTGAAGTGCTTAGCGACTAGACTTTCTATCTGATTTGAAGTTAGATGGAATAATACAGCATTATTCTAATGCTTGATTAAAAAAGAAAAGTCTAAAGTCGAGGAAATTGTTATATCAACTTTCCCGACTTTAGACTTACGACTCTTGACTAATTTTAATCTAAATAGGACTGAAATCCTTTTACAGAAGCCCCATCAAAGTATGCTTCGTAATTCAGTTATCTAGCAATCACAAACCTTTCAGAATATGTTCTTTCAGAGTTGGTGAATTGTAGGTGATAAATCCCTTGTTCAAGTTCAGAAACATCAATGTTAAAGTTAGATGCAGATGTAGCTTGAATTGTCTTCACTAGTTTACCGTTAATATCAACGATCGTTAAATTGTAGTCTCTCAGATTGGCTATTTCCGCAGAAACGGTTAGCTGATCTGAAACTGGATTTGGAAATAAATCAACCAATGATATAGGAGAATCTACTTCGTTTACTCCAACCATTTCAGTAATAAAGAATTGAATATTAGCATGATAGAACCCGCCACCTGAGGCGTTTCCAGTCCAGTACTGCCCATCCCATCCGTTAGTGTCGTCTTGATACCTGCTGGACCTCGTTGCTATTAAAGCATGATTGTAGTCATTAGCATATTGTATTTGGTCTTCGTCTCTATAATACCTTACAACAAACTCGTTGAGTTGATTTGTTAGGGGCGCAGCTCCATTGTAACTGTATGCAAGGGTGTCTCCAAAGTTATATGGATTTCCAGTTTTGTAAGTGAGTGTAGCTGCTACAATTTCTCCAGCCTCTATCAGTTCTTCGATAGGATACGTTTTCCACACTACTTCTTCTGAAACATCTTCGTCATCGAGTATTTCAGTGATTTCTAAAAAAGGAACAGGAGATCTTATGATTGAGGAATCATACGCTAATCTAACTCTGGAAATGTTCGGGTCGTCTGGCCATGGCTGAGCGAGAAGCTCCATGTTTTCTTCTTTAAAAAACTGAATGATCAGTGTATCTTCATCTCCTCCAAAGTTTCTTATATAACTGTATGGGAAAGACAATGAATCTACTGAGTAAGGCGTCGTCTCTGATAGTTGATTAAGTCCAGCAAAAAGGAATGTGTCTGAGGTGGGGTCGAATACCTGTCCAATCCCATATATCCATACGGGAGATATTCCATCAGAATATTCATTGAGAACAGTCGAGTCCTGCCACATAGGGGCAAAAAAGTAATCCACGTTAGAGCCACTTTGATCGAAAAGTTCCTGACCAAACCCATACCACTGGGACGATGCATTAATTGAAAAAAGTAGAGTTGCGACTACAACTATTATTTTAGATGATATCGTTTTCATGAGACAAAAGTTATATTGTTTTTGACAAGGTGATAATTCAAATGTATTTAATAATATTAATTGTATATGTTAAACAATGAAGAAATATGTGAAGCAAGTTCCATCAAAGAATCTTCCGATAGTTTGATTTGTAAGGGTTGGTCGGTTCTTGTTTTTTGTCCAACAGGTTATCTATCAATTACCAATCTCTCGGAGTAGGTTCTTTGAGGGTTTGAGAATTGAAGATGATAAATTCCTTTTTCTAAATTGGAAACATCAATATTAAAGCTGGAGGTTTCTATTGGCTGGGTTTTCATTACGAGTTTCCCAGTTATATCAGTTAGTTTACATGTGTAGGTATGAATGTTTGGAACCTCCATTGTTACAGTGAGCTGCTCTGAAGCTGGATTTGGAAATAACTTTACTAATGAAGCAGGAGAACCCACCTCATTTACCCCAACAAGTTCTGTGATGAAAAACTGAATATTTGCATGATAGAACCCACCGAAATTGGCATTTCCAGTCCAGTATTGTCCTGGCCATCCATTTATGCTGTCAGGATATCTACTGTATGGTACGGCCAAGAATGCGTGGTTATAATCTTCATAGAAATGCGTTCGGTCATAGTCTCGATATAGTCTTACTATGAATTCATTTAATTTATTTGTAGTAGGCCCATCATAGCTATACGTTAAAGTGTCTCCAGAATTATATGGATTTCCTGTTTTGTAGGTGATTGTAGCAGCAACTACTTCTCCAGCATCAATCGCTTCTCCAATGTGGTAAGTTTTCCAACTTACTTCTTCAGAAATGTCTTCGTCATCAAGTATTTCTGCTATTTCTAAAAAAGGAACAAGAGACCTGTTAATGGTAGAGTCATATGCTAATCTAGCAGTTGAAACGTCCTCAAAACTTGGGTCTGTCCAGGGGTCAGGTCGAATCTCCATGTTTTCCTCCTTGAAAAATTGAATAAATAATGTGTCTGCATTTCCCCCGAAATTTCTTATGTAACTGTATGGAAAAGCCAATGAGTCAACAAAATATGGAGTTTCCTCTGAAAGTTGATTAAGTCCAGCAAAAAGGAATGTGTCTGAGGTGGGGTCAAATACTTGTCCCAATCCATATAGCCAAACTGATGAAAGGACGCCTCCGCTGTATTCACTTATAACGGTGGAATCCTGCCAAACAGGAGAGAAGAAATAATCTACATTAGAGCCACTTTGCTCAGAAAGTTCTTGCCCATATCCATACCATTGGGCAGATATGTTGATTGAAAAAAACAATGTAATAAGAATGAGTATAGAGGTGTATGCTTTCATGAGGCAAAAGATAAATCGTTTTAAATCAGGTGTAAAGCCAAAAATATCTGATAAATTTCAGTTGAGTTTGTGCCTTTTTTGCTGAAATAGATAGAAAAAAACACTCTTGAAACAGACTAAAAAAGAACATGATTTTTTTACATCATTGCTTTGTGAAAAGATTGATATTCTTTAGTTATGTAGGAAACCATTTCAAATGTATCTTTGTGGCTCACTTCTTGATTATACAGGAAGAGGTTATTAAATCCGCAGAGAGTATTCGGTTATTATAATGGCTTGTGATTGGTTCACTTTAAAGTGCATTGCAACGCTCAATTCACCTCCTAACTACCTCGTTTTTATATAACTGCACAAATGTGTAAACTGTTTAATAATTAATAATAATATATGGGTAAGTCGCAAGAGACATTCGGGAAGAAAGAAAGAGAGAAGAAAAGAGGAAAAAAAAGACAAGAGAAGCTTTTAAAAAAAGAAGCAAGAAAGTCTGACAATAACAAAGGGAAGACCTTTGAAGAAATGATAGTATACAAGGATGAGTTCGGACAATTGTCAGAAACTCCGCCGGATCCAAAAGCAAAAAAAGTAGAGATAGATGCTTCGTCTATAGTTCTAGGAATTCCTAAAAAGGAAGATATGGAAGAGACGAAAGTAAAGAAGGGGAAAGTAGACTTTTTCAATGATGAAAAAGGATTTGGGTTCATTATCGAAAAAGGAACCAACATGAAGTATTTCGTGCACGTTCATGGATGTCTTCAGGAGATCAACCAGGGAGACAACGTAATGTTCGAATTAGAGCGTGGTCCAAAGGGTATGCAATGTTGTAATGTAAAGAAACTCTAAGTTTAGAGGTTCGAATAAAATATAAGAAGAGAAGAAGCCTAGTAGTGTATACTGGGCTTTTTTATGTACCGATTTTTTGATGTGTCAATGTATTTTGATGGTATCACTAGCAATAGTTTTGGACAATTGTTACATCGTTACATGACTAGTATGAGCACTAAGGAATTGCTACCCCAATTCAATAATATAAATTATTTAACATTCTCATTATGAGTTTGTCTTAAGTAACTATTAACTTTAGGATTCAATTATAATAGTCACTCTAAAAAATTAAATCATGACAACACAAGAAGTAGCTAACAGATTAGTTTCTCTCTGCAGAGAGGGAAAAAACGTAGATGCTATCAATGAGCTTTACGCAGAAAACATCGTAAGCATTGAGCCAGATGGAGCTCCACACAAGGAGGTTGCAGGAAAACAAAATGTTCTAGGAAAGACATTAGGGTTCTTTGATATGGTAGAAGAAGTGCATGGAGCGCATACTTCAGATCCTGTGATCGCAGATAATTTTTTCTCTTGCAGCATGTCCTCGGATGTCACTTTTAAAGGAGGCCCGAGAACTAAAATTGAAGAAGTAGCTGTGTATCAGGTTGAAAATGGAAAGATTGTAAAAGAACAGTTCTTTTTCACACCACAGCCAGCTGCTACAGAAGCATAGCATAATAGTTTTAAAAAATGAGTTTGTAAGCCCAAGAAGTAATTCTTGGGCTTTTTTGTGGAATTATAGATTGTCAGCAATTTGCGATGTTCATTTCCGTTAAGCTGGTAATCGAATCAAAACAACATGAAATCAATTCTGCTAATCATCGCATTCCTAGCCTCGGGTTTTATTTCTTCTGCTCAAAATGAACAAGAAAGTAAATTACCTCCTTTTAAGGATTTGCCAAAAGGAGAAGAGGTGAAGGAGTTTTATCAGTTCCCATATGAAGACTTTTATCCGACATTCCCCACCCCCTTTCAAAAAATGAGAATTTAACTTTTTTGGCACTCTTTTGACCTAACGGAGTACTTCATTTTCACCTTTCGAACACCAATTGCTTAACAAGATGAGATTGATTTGTTAAATTTTGAGCGAAACGGGTTGGAAATTTCGATTTTCAAAACAGGGTGGGGAATGTCGGTTTTATCAAGTGTTTGACAGCAAGGGAAGTTTAGTGGTAGAAGGAAAAGGAGAGTTTATAAATGTCACTAAATATGAAAAAGGAACTTATTTCATAAGTTTTGCTGGAAAAAAGGAGATGTATATAAAAGATTAATCGAACTCCACCTTATGTAGGACCAATCCTGACCCCGGAACAATATTCTCGATAGACTCTTCTTGAGGAGCTTTTAGATGAGACTGTAATTGATCCAATGTCATTTTTCCCTTTCCGATCATTTCTAGTGCACCCATCATTAACCGTACTTGGTAACGCATGAACCCTTTGGATTTAACCTTAAATACAAATGTGTTTTTCGGAGAGTATGCAGATTCATATCTATTTGAAGTGGTAATTTCGGATTCGAGCACTTCTCGAACATACGCTTTGTCTTCAGAGTTATCAGCAGTGAAACATCTAAAGTCAAAAGTTCCAATAAATTCGTTGGCTGCTGTGGCCATTAATTGAATATTCAATTCAGACCCCAAGTCAGTGATGCAGGGAGCATTAAAAGGATGAGGTTTCTCTCCGAAGCTAAAGTAATAATGGTATTCCTTGATTTTGGCATTTTTAATGATATTGAATTTTACCGATGTTTCTTCGATTGAAAACGCTCGAATGTCAGGAGGAAGGTTGAGATTGAATTCATAGAGGAATTTTTCGCGTTGCAACGCTTCAAACAAAAACAGTTCGCAAGCGAAATCGTCTGCAGAGACACGTGCATCAGTTCTTCCACAACCTAAAGTTCTGAAATTCGAATGTCCAAGGATAAATTCAATGGTTTTATCGACCATTCCTTGAACTGTTTTAAGCTTCATTTGTTTCTGCCATCCATGGTAGCGAAATCCGAGGAATTCTAGTCGAATAATATAGAAATGCGTGTAATTGGCCACTAAGATTAACTTTTAATCAAAGGTATTTATCATCTGAATCTTTTCAGAATTATAAGTAAATAAAAATGCTTATCCTCAAGTTCCCTCAAAAAGGTATTTATGACTTGAGTATATATTAAGAGCCGTATGATGGGAGACTGTCATGTAAGGTTCTAGGAGAAGCTAGGGATGAAATCCCCCTTACTTACTTACTTACTTGATTAGTAATTTCTTCGTAGAAATATTTTGACTGTTTCCAACCTTTAAATAGTATATTCCTGTTACCATGTTTGAGATATTTATTGAAGTTAATGACTTTACATTAAACAAGTTTTTAATCAATTGGCCTTGAGAGTTAAAGATTTCTATTGAAACATTCTTAGATTCTGAATTAGCAATAACAACATTTAATATGTTTTTAGCAGGATTTGGATAAAAATTAAATTCAAGATTATTAGGTGCATTTTCTACGATAGATGTCGTCTTTGGTGAGTAGCAAATCTCAATTAATGGATGCAGGGCACTGTTAATATGATCACTTGAAGCAAAATTCATAAGTCTATAATAAGACTCATTTTGTAATCGCAGCAAAAAACCAAAGCTTGCGGATGGATTATCAATCATATCTTGAACCAAGGTTGAAACATCAATATTTAGATAATCTTGTGTAGGAGCAGTTGAAGCAGAAATTGAAACTTGATTAGTCGTTGTAGCAGCCGGTTGAGTATTCCAATTTACTGTGCTTTCATCCCAAGCAGAAGTTATCCGTTGTAACCAACATTCATTTGAACCACTTAGTGTTGAATGTTGCCCAAGTCCATTCTCAGAATCCCATGCATATAAAGACAGGTAGGCACTATTTATTGTTGCCCCACTAGGGATCATGGAAAAATCAAATTCTAAAGCACTCCTAACCACACCAGGCGTTCCAGAGAAAGTCCAGGCACTTGCTGCTAACTGAGGGTTACTTCCATAATTAGTGCTGACTTCACTGGATAACCCATGCAACAAAGCATCTTTACCTTGAGTAGAATCTGGTTGTATAGTAATTGTTGTTTGAGCATCTACATTTGTTAGAAAGAATATTGTTAATGATAATATGGCGATAGTTTTATTTTTCATAGTTTTATTTTTGATATAAATTAAATATAATAATGATTTAGCTTAAATCTATGGTAATCAAATTAGTTATGGTGTATTAAGTCCATCAAAGATAATGAATAATTCAAGAAGTGATTACCTGCGGTTCGAAAACTAAATAATAAATCTTTAATTTATTTGGTGAAGGTTTGGAATGGAAATCGATGTATTGAACGAAAATTGATTAAGAATTAAGTGCGTTTACCAATCGATAGGGAAGTAGTCCTTAAGAAATTTACCACACCAATGTTTCCCAGTATTGATTCCGTCCAATAGAGGGTCAAGAACCCTGGCAGCACCATCTACAATGTCAAGTGGAGGTTGGAAGTCGTGAACTTCTTCTTTATGTTTTGATAGTTCTACTGGATCTTCATCTGTGACCCAACCAGTGTCCACAGCATTCATATAGATTCCATGTTTTGCCAGACCAGATGCTGAAGTATGCGTCAGCATATTCAATGCTGCTTTGGCCATATTTGTATGTGGATGGCGGTCTTCCTTTTTAAAGCGATGAAATTTCCCTTCCATGGCAGACACATTAATGATGTGCTTCATTCCTGTGTTCTCCTGCTGCATGATTTTGGAAAGCCTGTTGCAAAGCACAAAAGGAGCTACAGAGTTAACCAATTGTACTTCCACCATTTCGGGAGTCTCAATTTCCCCCAGTTTTAATCTCCATGAATTGGTTTTTCTTAGATCCACCTGTTGTAAATCGGCATCCAATTCTCCTTCAGGAAATACTTCTTTAGAAGGAAGTGAATTGTCAAAGCTATATGGGATTTGCGAAAGCTTGGCAGACTCTCTCAAACCAATTCCCGGTTCAGGAGCATGCCAAGAAACAGGAAGCATATTGTTTTGTTTGGAAGAAGCCATTGGAGTCAATGACTCAAGCTCTTTGAGGCAATGATGGTGGTCCACCAATACTTCTTGGGCAAAGGGAGGAAGTGCTTCCGCCTCCAGTTCCTCGTTGGGCATTAAGTGAGTGTAAAAGCCAGAAGGCCGACGCACCGTTTGAGCTGCATTATTAATGAGAATATCCAAGCGTTCATACTGCTGTTCTATGAAGTTGCAAAAAATCTCCACACTTGGGATGTGTCTCAAGTCCAATCCGTGAATCTTCAATCGGTGTCCCCACTCTTGAAAGTCAGTTTCCTTAGAATATCTCAAAGCAGAGTCTATGGGGAATCTAGTAGTAGCTACAACAGTGGCTCCGGAGCGTAGCAGCATCAGTACAATGTGGTATCCGATTTTCAATCGAGAACCAGTTACCACTGCCACTTGCCCAGTTAGATCAGCAGTTTGAAACCTCTTCAAATAGTTGAATTCGCCACATTCGGGACACATGGCATCATAGAAGTGGTGCAGTTGAGAGTAAACCTTCTTGCATACATAGCAGTTACGCGACGATTCCAATTCTGGGATTTCTTCTTGTTCTTTCTTTGGGTCAAGCAGTAGTTGAGGAGCTTGAAATACTGAGGCTTCTCGTGCACTTCGTATTCCTGTTTCTTTCCGAGCGTGCTTGTCTCTTTCTTGTTGTTTTCTTTTGGCAGCTTTCTTCGCGTCTTTTCTGCGCTTTTCAAATTCTTCTCGATTCGGTCTAGAGAGTTTTCCTGCAGCTTTCATTAAAGCCACACGCTGTTCCTCGGTGAGTTCAAATAACAGAGTCGGATGCTCGAATAATTTTTCTAGAGTCGCGATACAAAACTCAATCTCTTCTGGAGTGTTTTTTAAAGGGGACTTGGATTCTGACATCTACTCTTCTCGCTTCTGGATTAGCAGCGACAAAGGTAAATTGAATCCATGAGAGGAGGGCAATTTCAGTAGTTCATTTTATAGATAGAAAATCTATGAGAGGAATAGAATAAAAGAGGTAGCACGACTTCTAATCTTGATGTTCAAGTTCATCCATATACATCGTTTGCATTAGCCCAACAGGTGTTAGAATAAATCGAACGATTTTATCTTCTCCTTGCCTTTCGTCTACATTCTCTAGGGTGCGAATATCGACGAGCATTTCTTTCTTTACTCTCATGATAGCATTCTTTTGTTTCCACCATATTTATGAGTACCGCTAACTGATAGATATATCTATAGACAAGGCAAGTCTCACAAATAGTTAACGGTTAGCGTTGAGCATTTAGTGTCCTGAAATCCAAACTCCAAATGATCTGGGTGTATTACAGGTAGAACTATTTTGACCCTACCCAGAAAAAAAGTTTTATTTACTTTTAAGCGATCTTATTGAGGGTGAATGTCCCCTTTGTTAAAGATGGCAACGTCATGTCTTCAGAAATTAAATTTTATGATGAATTATTTTACTCCAGATTTCAGCAAGTTTTTTAAAGACTTGGCTAAAAACAATAACCGCGAATGGTTTCATGAAAACAAAAAGAGGTATGAACAAAGTGTCAAAACTCCTTTTCATACTTTCTTAGGAGACCTAATTTCGGAAGTCCAAAAACAGGATAAAGAGTTGGCTCTCGAGCCGAAAGATGCCACGATGAGAATCAATAGAGATATTCGATTTTCAAAAGACAAAACGCCCTATAATCTTCATTATACATGTGTCGTTTCTCAAGGTGGTAGAAAAGACAAGAGCATTCCTGGAATCTATTTAAGGTTTTCTCCTGAAGGTCTTTGGCTAATGGGCGGCTGCTATAATCTGGATAAGGGTCAGTTATTGAACGTTCGAAAGGCGATTGCCGCTAACCCAGCTAAATTTAGAAAGGTAATTTCAGACAAGGAATTCGTCAAGGAGTTTGGCGAAATAAAAGGAGAAGCACACAAAAGAGTGCCTCCAGAATTTAAAGAAGCTGCCAGTAATGAGTCGCTTATTTTGAACAAGCAGTTTTATTTTGTCAAAGAATTACCCTCTGATCTAATCGTATCTGATCAATTAATGAAAACCATAATGGATCTATGGCACAAGGCTAGACCTGTGAATGAGTATTTAACTAAAAGTATGAAGTAATGGCGTATGATGAGTTTTTAGCAGATCGTGTTCGCACTATTCTGCGAGAGCAGAATAAAGGATTTTCAGAAATGAAAATGATGGGCGGCTTGTGCTTTAAAGTGGATGAAAAGATGCTGTGTGGGATTCATATTGACAAAAAATTGAATAAGAGTTTGCTCATGGCACGAATCGGAGAGGAAGCATATAAGCAGGAGGTCGAAAAGAAGGAATGCTTGCCTATGGATTTCACTGGGAGACCAATGAGAGGATATGTCTTTGTAACAGAGGAAGGATTGGATATGGATACAGATCTCGAGTATTGGATAAAAAAGTGCTTGGAATTCAACCCAGAAGCAAAGGCAAGTAAAAAAAGAAAGAAAAAAGCTTAGATCGTTGTCCCCGTTCTAAAGTTGAGTATCGTCATGAAGGTATAATTAAAAAACCTTTAAAATGATACCCAATTTTTTAGTGTTACTTGGAGCAGCCTTTGTTCCATTTCTTATAGCAATGATTTGGTTCTCTCCAAAATTATTTGGAGGAGAGAACTGGAATCGAATAGCTGAAATTCCCGCTTCTAAAAGTGGAAAACCGGTGAAGCCAGCAAAGCTAATCCTGAGCATTTTACTCAATTATTTACTATCCCTTGGTATTTGGACAGTTTGCGTACATCCATCTGGAGCTGTAGGAATGGTGTCAGGAGATTTTGAAGCACTGAAAACAGGAGTAGGGGGTGCATTTATGAAAGAATATGCGATGAACAACCTCAACTTTGGCCATGGTTTCTTTCACGGTATTTTCCCATCACTCATGTTCTTTGTGCTGCCTATTCTAGGGTATGTCACCATTTTTGAACGAAAAAGCACCAAATATTTACTAGTCAATATAGGGTACTGGCTGATCTCACTTTGCTTAATGGGAGGGATCATTTGTCAGTGGGGATGGATGTTGGTCTAGTCTAGGAATCAAAAGTCTTAAAGTCGGGAGCAGAAAGTTTTAGTAACCATGATAGAATACATACACACTTTTGACTAAGAAATGATTCTTACTAGCCGACTCTTGACTTTCGACTAATTTCAAAAAAGCAACTAATTAAAAACACATAATAAAATGAAAAAGTTCTTATTAATCTACCATTCTCCAGTGGAGGATTTAGAAAAAATGGCCAATGCTACGCCAGAAGAAAAGCAGGAAGGAATGAAGCCATGGTTGGCATGGAAAGAATCAATTGGCAACAAAATGGTTGATTTTGGTGCGCCACTGATGCACGGTACAAGAATTTTGCCATCAGGAGCTGCGGAAACAAGTCAAAAAGAAGTGACGGGGTATTCGATTGTAGAAGCAGAAAACATGGCTGCTCTTCAAAACAACCTCAAAAGCCACCCACATTTACAATGGGGGGAAACAAGCAACATTGAGGTGCATGAGTGTATTTCGATGTAATGCCATTCTAATTCAAGTTTAGAATAATAATGAAAGCCCTAGTCAACTGAGATTGGGGCTTTGGTTTTATATGAAGATTCGACTAATCTTGGTTAAGAGTCTCTAAGCTTTTATCTATTTCGGCATTCAATTGCATGATTTGAGAATCATAAGCATCAGTTTGTCCACTGAGAGCTTTGTTCATAAGCATAAAGCTCTGTATTCGTAAATCAGAATATGTTCGAAGAATTGTGTTTTGTTTAATAAGGTCTGAAGGAAGGCCATACAATTGATCCAATTCGTCCAAAATCACTAAGTTTCTCTGCCAATTTGGTAAGCCTGTGTTTCGTATGAATTCTGCTGATTCTTCATCAGTATAAACGTCTAGCATATTGTAAATTTCAAGTGCTTCTTCTTCATTTTTGGAGAGCTCTTCAATTCTCGAGTCATAGGCTGAAGTGTCTAAATCGTCTGGAAAGAGATAAGCCATTCCAAACAATACAACTAGAAATGGAACCATACAAGCAAGTCCTATTCCAATGGGCTTCCAAAAAGAATAAAGTTCTCCTCCGGTTTCTGTGTGAGCCATTATTTGTGGTTCTTGGTGCCTTCTAATAAGTTCCCTTGCTACCATCATGTAAATTACAGGTAAGGCAACGTTGGGTATTTTAGACATTATACGTTCGGGGAGTAGCAGTACCAATAAAATTATGGCCAGCATTCCTACTATGCCGAAGATCAATGCTTTTTTAGCCTCCTCAGATTTTCTTAATTTGAGGTAATTCTCTTTCATAAGAATTCCTGTGGCCAGAGGTCCACCTATAAATGTGGCGCCAAGCATTTGACCCGATGAGTAAAGTTTAAATGGCTCAGCTTCCAGTACCTCGTCTAGCGTATCATTCATAGATGCAAAGTAAAGAAGAATTGATAGTTTGTTCTACTTGTAGTTCTAGAATTTTTTCATGAAGTGATCATACCAAACCCGAATGATTTAAAGAGAAAGTGAGTGAGTTAAAATGAATTTGTTAAGGTCAAGAGTATCTAACCCACTCCGCCTCCGATACACTTCGACTAACGCTCTCAATGCATCGCATTTTTCCTTCGAAAAACCCTCAGTCATCGTCCAGCCTTACTATTTCTTTCTACCCTTAACCAACTTATCTGCGAAATAATCTTTAATCGGCAGAGAGAGCTTCTCTGAAATCTCATTGGCATAGGCCTGAGCATTATTGTATTTCTGTTCCTCTCTAATGAAAAGAGCGCCCTGAATTCCTGTTGAGTGTGTCAGTTCAACCACAAAACGGCTATGGTTTTCCGCTATTGTTTGTGCTCTGGCCCCACCAAAAGATGCAGTATTTACCTTAAAACTGTCATACTTTATCGTGATTTTTTCATATCCCTCGTAAGGTTGCCATTTGCCATACTTGCCAATTACCGTTATAGTGTATATGCGGTAGAGGTCTTTCTCTAAGTCAATTTGAACTCCCTTAATGTCTAGGGTGTAAATGATCAATAGTAAAGCCGAAACCAACAAAATGAACCCTGTCATAACCTGTCCTTGAACAAGTGAAGCCACACTAAAGGCTGCTATCAGCACAAACAAAAGAAATAGCCATGTGGCTTTAGCGTTTCTAAACTGTGCACCATAAGAAATAGTAATCATGTATCTGTTCAAATTAAATTTGGGAATAAAAGTACTTGATTATTTTAGTGTAGTTGTATCACTTCATTTGGTTAGAATTATCCTAGGTGACTGAGATACGACTCTGCCATCGGTACACCTCCTTTCAGTCGGCACTCAGACATCGTTAGCATTCGTTTTCAAATGTTAATTAGAGCACAATGCAAGGTGACTGAGCCGAGCGGTAGCGAGAAAGTCGAAGGCCCGGAATCCGTATCAACTAAGTTTCACTTCCCTCTGCCACCTCCCAATCCTTCTGGATCATTTTCATTCGCCTTCTGTTTTTACCTAAATCTCCATAGCCTTTTCTAGAAGCTGATCTGAAATGAATGAGTTTGTTCTCAGGGTCAATTAAAAACTCCACATCGTCTATGAATTTACCTAGTTTAGTTTCAAACTCATAATGATAATAGTTCTCTTTGGTTTCAATTAAAACAGCATTATCATATCTACTAATGAGATTCTCTAATATTTCAGCAGCACCTTCCTTGGAAGTAGAGAAGGTGAGAGGCTTCATCTGTTTTCGCTTGTGGGTTTCTTGAGTGCAAACACAATTTGGAGATTTGGGACAGGGCTTTAATTCTTTCATCACTTGGTTTTCTTGGCATGTATCAGAGCTCCATAAAGGTGAAATCATCAGAAGCATGTAAAGTAAAGGTTTCATTTTATAAGATCGAGGTCTTGCAATATTTAAGAAGTGAAATTATGGGATAACTGATGAACAAGTATCTTCTTTTGATAGAAGAGACTGAGCTACTAACAAGTTGCCCTTCGACTTTCTAGTCTAAAACTCTATTGAGTTTCATTCTAGGCTCAGGGCGCGGATTAGTTTTAGTTGGATTTAAGGTGACAAGGTGCATAAGTAATAGCGAGAAGGTGTCAGTTTTGAATACTGCTTCAAGGTGACTGAGCCGAGTGACAGCGAGAAAGTCGAAGGCACCGAGTCAAAAGCAACATTTTCATTTCACCTAACTTAGCTGTATGACTAAAGGCTACACTTACATTTTACGATGCTCTGATGGAAGCTATTATACAGGAAGTACGAAGTATTTAGAACTAAGGCTAGACCAGCACCAAAAAGGAGAGGGAGCTAACCACACCGCCAAGAATCTTCCTGTAGAGTTAGTCTATGTTGAAGAATATTCTAGAATAGACTGGGCGTTCAATAGAGAAAAGCAAATTCAAGGATGGAGTAGAAAAAAGAAAGAAGCACTGATAGAGGGGAGGGTTGAGGATTTGCCTGAGTTGGCTTATTGTTATTCGAGAAAGAGAATAGAGGAGTTGAATTCATCTTCGTGAATTGCCCTTCGACTTTCTCACGACTTCCGCCTACGCTTCAGTCATTCGGCTCAGGGCGCGATTTCGTTTTTAATTATTCCAATAGGTAAGGTGACTGAGCCGAGCGACAGCGAGAAAGTCGAAGGCCCGGTTCAAATCCTTAAATCTCAAAATGCATTCCGTTTTTAAGAAGCGCATTGTAGGTCGATTTATTAAACCTAAATAAATTTCCAGGCCTACCAGCACCTTCTTTCTTCGCTTTTTCATCTAGTTCTTCCAGAATTCCCAAGCTCAT
This sequence comes from Flavobacteriales bacterium, assembly GCA_965224545.1. Classification (GTDB taxonomy): domain Bacteria; phylum Bacteroidota; class Bacteroidia; order Flavobacteriales_D; family Sanyastnellaceae; genus ASP10-05a. The sequence continues at coordinate 475,640 of CBDCZM010000004.1, forward strand.
TACTTTCTTTTTGAAATTTCTTCTGTCGATAGGTCTGTCTAGAAGAGTAGAGTAGAGGTGCTCTAAATCTGAAAACGGGAATTTCTTGTCCAATAACTCAAACCCAATCGGCTGATAAGTGATTTTTCCACGTAACCGTTCGATGGCCGTTTTCAGTATCTCTTTGTGATCAAAAGCGAGCTTTGGTAATTTTTTAATAGTGAACCATTCAGCATCTTCCGCGTCGGTGGATGCTTTTAGCTTTTGAAACTCACTGGACTTAACCAATCCAAAATAGGCCACTGACAATACTTGTTGCCGTGGATCACGGTCAGGTTTACCAAAGGAATATAGCTGCTCTAGATAGTTGATTTTTACTCCAGTTTCTTCTTGAAGTTCGCGTTCTACCGCATCTTCCAAAGACTCTCCATTCAATACGAACCCTCCGGGAATGGCCCAAGCACTCTTAAATGGATCATATTTTCTTTTGATCAATAAGACAGAAACCCCGTTTTCCTTACTGTAGCCAAATACAATTGCATCTACTGCTACCAATATCTTTTGTGTGTTTTTCACGCAATAAAATTACTTTATTTGAGCGAGATTTATAATGCTGGTAAACAGCGTGTTGTGTATTATGTGTGAAATTAACGCAAATTATTTCATGTTGTTTTAAGATTAAAACTAAATTTGCGTCATAATTACACAATTATAAGCTGATGAAATATTTGAATCTAGATCCCCAGTTCGTGCCATTTAACCAAAGCATAATTCATGAAGCTTTCCAGTTCAATGGAGGAGAGCCGCATATAAAAATTTTGGAAGAACTATCCAAAGAGAATGAGGTGACTATTACAACTAGAATTAAAACGTTTAATGATATAGGGCTGCTTTTAGTGGCTGTGGATGCGTTAAGGCGAATGGGGGTGCAAGAGGTATGTTTGTTTATTCCTTATTTCCCAGGAGCTCGGCAAGATAGATTGATGGTGCTAGGGGAGCCACTTACAGTAAAGGTGTATGCAGATTTAATCAATGGACTAAATTTTAAGAAAGTAACCATTGTAGATCCGCATAGTGAGGTGACATTAGCGTTGCTAAACAATGTTGAGGAATTGACAAATCACCATTTAGTGAAGCTGGCCACTGATCCGTTGAAAGATTACTTCTTGGTATCTCCAGATGGAGGAGCACTGAAGAAAATTTATAAAACAGCGCAGTATTTAGGCGGTGTGGACGTCGTTGAATGTGGTAAAACTAGGGATGTAACAACGGGAAGTTTGAGTGGTTTTAAGGTGCATCATGAAGATTTGGGAGGAAGAACATGTGTGGTGGTTGATGATATTTGTGACGGTGGAGGAACATTTTTAGGGTTAGCAGAAGAATTGAGAAAGCACAATGCTGGTGATTTAATTCTGGTAGTCACTCATGGCATTTTTAATAGGGGGACAGAAGAATTGAGCAAGTATTACAGTAGGATTGTGTGTGCGGATTCTTTTAGCAATTTGAATGACCCGAATATTGAACAAGTAAAACTGAAAGAAATAATTAACTAAGACCTTAAATCCTATGGAAGATAAGCAAATAAGAGCATTGTTTTCAAGAAATCATGAAACGATATTTGCTAGGCTAGGAGTTTTCTTGGCTGGACCAACAAACCTCAGCGGTGAAATGTTGAATGGCTGGAGAAGAGTAATAGTAGATCAGCTTAAATCGGACTCTAGATTAGACCCGAGCATGATCGTTGTCTCTCCTGAACCAGAAAATGGCGAATGGGACTCAATAGACCTCCCGATTCCAAAGAATGAGTTGGAAGTGGTTAGGAATAAGCAGATCCCATGGGAACTTCAATATTTGAATCTATGTGGGGTCAGCGCTTTTTGGATGCCAACTTATTGGAATAAAGAAGCATCGGGTGAATTTTCACCCAATATAGGACCAACAGCAAGATGGGAGTTTGGATATTTCTTTCAGGAGTATCTCAAGAATAGAGATACTCGGGACTTTATAATTGGTAGTCCCGAAGACGCTGAAAGTATGAATTGGGCCAAACAAATCACAGACATGCATGGAATAAAATGGCATGTGTTGAAAAAGGAAGATAAATCTAAACTAGTGGCAGAGTCTTTCATTAAAGAAATAGCGGAGACGCTGATAAGGAACAAATGGAAATACTAAAACAAATGAAGTATTCGACAAAAACGATAAAAGAGCAGGCAGAGAAAGGTAAGAAAATGAAATACCTAATGTTTTGGGGACACCAACCTAGTAAGGATGGTTCTATTACAGCCAGCTGTTTTAGTCAATGGTGGGTGAGCAAGTTTGAAGTAAACGGAAATACATTTCGCTCTGCTGAGCATTGGATGATGTGGGAGAAAGCCAATTTGTTTGAAGATGTTGACATTGCAAAGCAAATTTTAGAATGTAAAAGTCCTGCCCAAGCAAAGGCGTTCGGAAGAAAAGTAACAGGTTTCCAACCGGAAGTATGGGATGCTCATAAATATGAAATAGTGAAGAAAGGGAGTTACCACAAATTCTCTCAGAATGATGAACTAAAAGAGTTTTTGTTGAATACAAGGAAAAGAGTGTTGGTCGAAGCTAGTCCTGTAGATCCAGTTTGGGGAATAGGAATGGCTAAGGATCATCTGCATGCAGAAATTCCATCAAAATGGAGAGGAGAAAATTTATTGGGGTTTGCCCTTATGGAAGTGAGGGACGAACTAAGTTAATTATAAGATTATGAAAACAACATTGTTCCGTCCAATTGGTGTCGGAGAATACAGATTAATAAAGGATAGTGGATACAAAAAGTTCCCTCCAAGATTGGATTGGCAGCCGATTTTCTACCCAGTACTGAATGAGGTGTATGCTCAGCAAATTGCGGAAAGGTGGAATACGGAAGATGAGTTTTCTGGTTATTGCGGATTGGTGACCTCATTCGATTTGAGTGCAGAGTACTTAGAGAAATTCGAAGTTCAAAATGTTGGTGGGGAAATTTATGAGGAGTTGTGGGTTCTTGCTGAAGAACTTAGCGAGTTCAATGATGAGATAGTCAATGGAATTTCTGTGCGCAACGTCTTTTTTGGAGAACTATTTGAAATTGACAAGTGTCCTGAGTTAGCCACTTATTATTCAAGTGTGAGATGAAAATTAAATTGATAAAAGGAGATATAACAGAAATAAATGTTGACGCCATTGTCAATGCTGCCAATACGTCCTTATTAGGAGGAGGAGGTGTAGATGGTGCCATCCACAGGAAAGGTGGACCAGAAATTCTGGCGGGATGCATGGAGATTCGTCAACGACAAGGAGGTTGTGATGTGGGAGAAGCTGTGATCACTGAAGCTGGAAATTTGCCTTCCAAAAGAGTAATACATACAGTACCAGTTTACAATGATGGTGGAGGGGACAAGGTTATGCTACTGAAAAGATGCTATCAGAATTCAATTCAATTATTGATGGATAAAGGTCTTTCTAGCATAGCCTTTCCAAACATAAGCACAGGAATTTACAAGTTTCCCAAGCAGTTAGCCGCTGAAACAGCAATAGCTGCGGTAAGGGAATTTGAGAAAAGAGAAGAGCTGGATTTAGTACTCTTCGTGTGTTTCGATCAGGAGAATTACCAGATCTACAATCAATTATTAAACAATGAAACTAGAATTAAAAAAATATAAAGAACAACTAAATGAATGGCCCAGAAGTGGTCATCATATCATGGCTCAATATGACCACGAGCGAATTATAGTGTATCAATCATATCGACCTGAAATTGGAAATTGGGATCCAGATCATGATCCACAGGGCAATAAGTTAGAAAGACGTGCGGTGCAAATTGGAATTAGAAATGAGGAAACCGCTAGGTATTCGAAGGAAGATATTCTTGAAATAGAAGGCATTTCAGAGTTTGTAAAAGAGCAGCGTCAACATGTGTTGACAGGAAATCTTGATGAACTAATAACTCCAAAAGAGGAAGTATTGCTATTTGATGATGATAAACTCAATCAGCGAATAGGATTGTCTCATTCTAAAATAGAAAAATCATGACAAAAATTAAATACCTTCAAAGGAGATGCGACATCCCCACAATCCAAGGGAGTCAAGATTATTGTGCATATCTGTAATGATTTAGGAGGGTGGGGGAAAGGATTTGTGTTGGCAATATCAAAACGCTGGAAGGAACCAGAAATAGCTTATCGGAAATGGCATAGAGAAAAAGCGCATAACGATTTCAAACTAGGAGCCGTTCAGATAATACCTGTAGATACATATATTTATGTGGCAAATATGGTAGCTCAGAAAGGAATGAAAACGGGTAGTCAAGGTCCTCCCATACGCTATGAAGCGGTTAAAGAATGTTTGACTGATATAGCTGCCGAAGCAAAATTACTTGACGCGTCTGTTCATATGCCAAGAATTGGTTGTGGATTGGCTGGAGGGAAATGGGAACACATAGAGCCACTGATTGAGGAAATTTTAGTGAGCAATAATATCCCAACCATTGTTTATGATTTTGATTAGACAAGGGGAGTTGGGTAAAAAGAAAACAATGAACAAACAACATAAAAACATAAGTAAGCTGATGAGTCTTGTTCTGAGGCATCAGCCTGAATATATAGATGTAGAGCTTGATGAAAATGGCTGGTTAGATGTGAATGAGTTGATCAGTGGGATCAATAGGAAGGGAATAAATGCAGATAATGATCTTATCAAAGAAATTGTTGTGTCAAATGGCAAGCAACGATTTATTTTTAATGAGGATCAAACTCGGATTAGAGCCAATCAAGGGCATTCTGTCAATGTAGATGTGGAACTCAAACAAGTAATTCCTCCCGAATACTTGTTTCATGGAACGGTTCCACGATTTATGGAAAATATTGAGGTAGAAGGATTAAAAAAAATGAGTCGAAATCATGTGCATTTAAGCGAAGAAAAGGAAACAGCACTTAATGTGGGAAGTAGAAGAGGGAAGCCGATTGTACTCACTGTAAAGTCAGGTGAAATGCATAGAGATGCTATAGCTTTTTACAGATCTGAAAATGGAGTTTGGCTAACAGGGAATGTGGTTCCCAAGTACATTGAATTTACAAGATGAAAAGGACATTCGTGATTGGAGATATCCATGGAGGATTGAGAGGGCTGATACAGGTGATGGAACGAGCAGAAGTAACAAAAGAAGACCAACTCATTTTTCTAGGAGATTATGTGGATGGCTGGAGTGAGCCAGCCGAGTTAATTGAGTATTTGATGGAGCTGGAACAATCCATGTCTTGTGAGTTTGTCTATGGAAATCATGATGCTTGGTGTCATGATTGGTTGGAGACAGGAACTATTAATCCTATTTGGTTCAAGTATGGTGGAAGATCAACAATAGAGAGTTATGAGAAGGTAGATGAACTGAGGTTAGAGGTGCACTTGAGTTTCTTTAAAAGAATGAAGAACTACATTATTGATTCTGAAAATAGATTGTTCATCCATGCAGGTTTTTCATCCATGCATGGTCCTGAAAAGGAGCACTATATGACCAATTACGGCTGGGATAGAACATTGTGGGAAATGGCATTAGCGGTTCATGGTACAGTATCAAAAGACAGTCGAGTATTTCCAAAGAGGTTAAAATTATTTCAGGAAATTTATATTGGCCATTCTCCAACGATTGGTTGGGGGGTGGCACATCCGTGGAATAGAGTGAATGTGTGGAATATGGATACTGGAGCAGCATTTACTGGTGCCTTGTCTATAATGGATATTCATACAAAAGAGTATTGGCAAAGTGATCCATTACCGAATCTTTACCCAGATGAAAGGGGACGGAACTAGATTTCTTTAAGTATTCCGTAGGTTGAGTTTTGTAATAAATTAATTTGCGTATTAATTACGCAAATTATAAAATTACCTTATATTTGTGTTATCATTAAAAACAAAGAGATATGGATACCTTAAACTTAGCAGACGGATATAAAGTAGATCACAGAAGTCAGTATCCAGACGGAACTACATTAGTGTATAGCAATTGGACACCGAGAAAAAGCAGGATAGAGGGTATTGAAGAAGTGGTGTTTTTTGGTCTTCAATATTTTATAAAGAAGTATCTGATTGAAGACTTTGATGTCAATTTCTTTAATCAACCAAAGGAACTAGTAATCAATAAATATAAAAGGAGAATCAGTGCTTATATAGGACCAGATGCTATCACCTATGAGCATGTGGAGGCCTTGCATGATCTTGGGTATTTGCCAGTAGAAATAAAAGCGCTTCCAGAAGGCACAAGAGTTCCTATTAGAATGGCAATGTTTACCATAAAAAACACCCTCCCAGAGTTCTTTTGGATTACTAACTTTTTGGAGACCATTCTAAGTTGCATTATTTGGATGCCATGTACCAGCGCGACTATCAGTTTAGAGTATCGGAAAATACTAGATAAATATGCCCTTGAAACTGGAGGTGATTTGGAGTTTGTTCCTTTTCAGGCACATGATTTTAGTTTTAGAGGGATGGCTGGGTTAGAAGCCGCAATGATGAGCGGTGCAGCTCACCTGCTTAATTTTACAGGGACTGATACGATACCTGCTATAGATTTTCTAGAAAACTATTACAATGCTGACGTGGAACAAGAGTTAATCGGAGCTACCGTTCCTGCTACCGAACACAGCGTGATGTGTATGGGCACAGAGCTAAATGAGATAGAAACTTTCGAACGGTTAATCACAGAGATATACCCAAGAGGCATTGTTAGTATTGTAAGTGATACCTGGGATTTTTGGAAAGTGATCACAGAATACATTCCGCAACTGAAACAGCAAATAATGATGAGAGAAGGAAAGGTTGTTATTAGACCTGACAGTGGAGATCCTGTAAAAATCATTTGTGGAGATCCTGATGCTGAAAAGGGTACTCCTGAGTATAAAGGGGCTATTGAGTGTCTCTATGAAACATTTGGTGGAACAATAAGTGATAAGGGATTTAAAATCCTAGATCAACACATAGGGCTTATCTATGGAGATAGCATTACGCTAGAGCGTTGCAACGAGATTTGTGAGAATTTGAAAAAGAAAGGATTTGCAAGTACCAATGTAGTTTTTGGAATCGGTAGTTATACTTACCAATATGTGACTAGAGATACATTTGGCTTTGCGATGAAAGCTACTTATGGAGAAGTGAATGGAAAAGGAAGAGAAATATTCAAAGACCCCAAAACGGATGATGGAACTAAGAAAAGTGCCAGAGGCTTGTTAAGCATTCACAGAAATGAAAAAGGAACGCTTGAAATGATGGATCAAATAGGCAAAGAGGTAGAGCAAAAAGGAGAACTAAGAGCCGTTTATAAAGATGGAGTACTACTGTTCGATCAAAACCTTAACGATATCAAAAAAACATTGAAAGAGAGTATTTGATAGTCCAGCGACAGGTATTCGCACTTACCCATTCTTTTAAGAAAGTCGAAGGCTCCAATTAGATCAACCAATGTCCATGGAAACAGATTTCTAATGCTGCTAAAGCGATAAGCCACTTTTTTTCTTCTTCAGTCGGGGTATCATGCATTTCTAAGATCGGCTGACCCCAATTATTTTCATTGAAAATTAATGCCAATGAGGTAGTAGGGGACTCACCATAGTTTGGTGATACCCAAATGGTAGATAGAACTCTATTGTTCATAGTCAGTGGAAATTTGTTGTCTCCACTTCTATAATTTAAAAAGCCAATATTAGACATTATTACGACTTATTTACTATAGTATCCTTTTTGCTTGACTCAAAAATTCAAAGCACTGATTTTAGACATAATAAACCAACTGTTCGAATTGTAAAAAAAAAGTAATTGACCTATACTAAATAAGTCGTAATAATGTCTATTGATTGAGACTTTTGTAGGGTGTTTTGCATGCCCTATTTTCTCCTTTTGCGCGTTGTATATGGTGCCACTGGATTCGATATTCCCCAAAAGTTGGCCATCATACAAGATTCTGAATTTGTCGACGCTGAAATCAACATACAGGTCAAAGTCCGAGCTGGAAACATACATATACCCATCAGCTTTTAAACCTCTTTCCATTCTGCTAAAAGCCAATATAGGCTTTCTATCTGGAGAATAAACAGTGCCGTTTATTTCATTGATTAATGTTTTTTTACTTCTGTAGATCATGGCTGAAGTGATGTCTTCATGTGTATGATCTCCCCAAGGCACTAATTTGGACTTTAACTCCATTAGTTTCCCTTGCATTTTAGTCTTTTGATTATCCGTTTGTTCCTTAGTATGAGGTTTCGTGCTTTTACGAATCACCCATACGATCAAAGCGATAATTCCACCGAAGAAAATTAAAAAGACAAAAAAGAATCCACCGAAAATCCATTCCATAGTAGTAGCGAGTTTAAATAGTTAGTTATTCAATTGATTTCAAATATAACACAACAGAAAAAACTGATTCCCACTTTAGAGAAACGCGGATTCATTTCTATAGCAAGACTAGTGGGATGTTTTCATTATGATTTGATGGGAGATCAACTCATCTTTAGAATTTCTAATGACGAGAGAAAGTACAGGCGGTTTTTGGGTGCATAATCCAAAAAAAAAACGTAGCATTTATGATTAAATCACCCATACATCAGCTGATGTAGTTGATTGTCTTTTACTCTTAAATCATGCCCAGATTCATACACCGATTTTATATTCATTAAGAAGTAAGCCCAGCCATCTGAACAACCAAGTCTTTTGTTTAATTTGGACTCGTCATCTGTTGGAATTTCCTTCTGAGTGATAGAGATAATCACATGATCATTCATTTCTTTAAGAGTGACCTCTACAATACAACCTCCGGCGAAGGTGAAAATAACTTTGTCTTTTCCGTTGGCTTCAATTACATCCCCTTTTTCCGTTTTGTCATAATTGTACCACATCCATTCATACGTATGATTTCCTGAATAATTAGAATCTCTGGAAATTTCCTTTCCTTGTTCATCAAAGTAAGCGGCACTTTTTAGAAACCATTTTTCCAACTCTTGGGGGATAGTCCATGCATCATATATCGTTTTTAAGTCCGTTTTTACAGCTCCTTTTTTTGTGAAGCAAGTCCAATCAAAGTTTTTCATAAGAGAGATTTATCATCTAAAAATAGGAAATTAAGGTTAGACTTATTGAGACAACTAATGGGGAATCGTATTTCATATATTTACACATGCTGAAAAAACACAAAAAGAAAATCTTGCTTGGGCTCGTAGTAGCTCTTGTGCTCATTCAGTTGAAGACCATCGATAAAACGAACTCTCCGGTTGTTCCTGAAAATGATTTTTTAGTGAAATATGAAGCACCAAAGAAAGTCGCAGAACTGATGGAGACCGTTTGTTATGATTGCCATGGAAATACTACCAAATACCCTTGGTACTCTAATATTGCTCCAATTTCATGGTGGATCAAAGGGCATATTGATCATGGAAAAGAAAAAATGAATTTTTCAGAGTGGAGCAGTTACAACATTGCAGAGCAAGATTCACTTATAGCGAAGAGCAGTGAATTAATCGGGAAGAAGTGGATGCCTATTCTTGCTTATAAAATCACCCATTCAGAAGCAAGACTTTCAGAAGAACAGCGAGAGATGTTAATGAAGTGGCTAGACCAATTATCTGTGAGGTAGTTTCTAATCACTCTTATTTGTTTCCTTTCACAGGATATTAAAGGACAGTTTGTAGTCCAGCTAATTATTGAAACTATCTTAGGTTTTATGTCGTATAACCGCTGTTATGGTTTACAAACAGTTGTTATATATCTTTATAATTGCGGCCTTATGGAGTTGTAATTCTTCCAATACACTGGAAGATGTCGGCATGCCAAATCCAGAGGGAAAGGAAGACTTTCAATGGGTCTCAGAAAGGCTAGAAGATATAAGCATCTACAGATATCAGATTCCTGAGGAAGACTGGAGAAAGTTAAAACCTAAAGAACGAATTCTTGCTTATTACCTTTCTGAAGCGGCTCATAGTAGTAGAGATATTTGTTTTGATCAGAGACACCGACTTCATTTAGAAATCAGGTATGCTTTAGAGGATCTTTACACGTCAGAGATTATAAAGAACACAAGTGAGTTCAAGAGGTTCGAAACGTACCTTAAGAAGTTCTGGATTTGTTACGGGGTGTATGACCTTAATTTTCAGTCGAAATTAGAGCCTGAGTTCTCAAAAGAATGGTTAGAAGATAACCTAAGTAAACAAGGAATAACATTAAGTGAAGAGGTGCAGAACCTGATCTTTAATAAGGATTTTGAACCGATAAATATGGAAGTGGATTTCAAGAGGGGGTTATTACAGAATTCGTCGGTAAATCTTTATGGGTCAGATGTTACAGCAGAAGAAGCAAATGTGTTCTATGATTCCATAATAGATGATTCTGATTCTCCAATAGAAAAAGGACTTAATTCTAGATTGTACAAAGACGAAAATGGAGAATTAAAGGAAGACATTTATTCTGCAGTGGGATTGTATGGCCCAGCTATTAGAGAGTCTATTAATTGGTTAGAAAAGGCTAGAGAAATTTCAGAAGATGAAATTCAGAAGCAATCTTTAGAAAAACTCATTGAATATTTACAAACAGGAGACCTTAAAAAATGGGATGAGCACAATGTAATGTGGGTTAATTCTAGTCAAAGCAGAGTAGATTATACCTTTGGATTTATTGAGGCATATAATGATCCATTAGGAATGAAAGGAATGTTTGAATCAGTAGTGATGATTCCAGATTTTAGAGCTATAGAGACTAGTCGGGTTTTACTTGAGAATGCACAGTGGTTTGAAGATAATTCAACGATTGAGCCAGAATATAAAACCGAGAACTTGAAAGGGACTCAATACAAAAAGGTGAATGTGGTATCCTCATCGGGAGATTCTGATTTAGCCATTCCTGGAGGAATTAGCCTTCCAAATTCATATTGGATTAGAAGAGATATAGGTGCAAAGTCTGTCACCATTGGAAATATCAACACTGCACGAGGGAAAGCCAAAAGCTCGGGTATAATAGGTGAGTTTTGTGCTGATGAAGAAGAGTTGATCAGAGCACTGAATTATTTAGGGAAGGGAGGCAATCTTCATTCTGCGCTACAACAAGTCATTGGGTATGCCAGTGGAAGACTTAAACATGGAATAGCTCCAGTTTCTGAGACATTGAAAAATTATTCAAGCACAATTACAACAGGAAAGGCGAGATTATTTGGTCTTTATTTTCTGCTTGATGAGAAACTCGTTGATTTAGGTATAATGGAGTCTCTTGAGGAGGGAAAAGCAGTATATGATGGTTTCTTTAGAGAAAGCATGTTGGTGAACTATCGATTTTTGAATGATGATAAAAAAATCAGCAATAGAGGGTTATTGACCGATAGTTGGATTACAGGATGGATCTTGGATCATGACGAAAAAGAAGTGATTCGGCGTGTGACTGAAAATGGAAACATCTATATAAAAATCACTGATTATGAGGAGCTTAGGCGGCTGTTTGGAGAGTTGTTAAAGCATGTGCAAAACACTATATCTACTGGTGATTTTGAAGCAGCTAAATTTCTGGTAGAAACGTATGGAGTAGTGCCAGATAATGCTCCAATTAATGAAGTCAAAGAACGTGTGAAAATGCTCAGTATTCCAAATCAACTTGTAGGAATTGATCCAGTGCTGATACCAATAGAAGATGATGATGGAAACGTCTTAGACGTGGATATCAACTATGATTATAGCCTAACAAAACTAATGTTACACAGAAGTGAGAAGTATGGTCATTTAAAGAATGGTATACGTTAGTCTCTAAACTGTTTCCTTTTCCATGCGATTTGTAGTTGAACTTTCAACAGGCGTTGAATTAAATACTTGACGAATTTCCCCGAAAACTTCATTAGACATTATTACGACTTATTTACTATAGTATCCTTTTTGCTTGACTCAAAAATTCAAAGCACTGATTTTAGACATAATAAACCAACTGTTCGAATTGTAAAAAAAAAGTAATTGACCTATACTAAATAAGTCGTAATAATGTCTATTATTCCACAGCATCCTGTAATGACCAATTCTTTCAAATCGTAACAACTCTGTTTTCTCTAATGACGTGCTGATTCTTTCTGAATTGGAAAAGGGAATAACTTTATCATATTGATCATGAATTATGGTGAGTTTCTTGTAAGAAGCTTTTTTTAATCTTTTGATGATGGTAACCTCATCAAGTGCCTCTTGAAGCAGGTTTTCAGCTTTCTTTATTAAATGTTCATATGCAGAATTTGGTAGGTCAATAGTGTCCCTAAAGGATTCAAAGAACCCTCTGGAAGTATCAGGAGAGGTAAGAAATAATAACTGATCGACAGACTTGTTGGTTTTGTAAAGAGCATTGGCGGTAACAAAAGAACCAAAAGAGTGAGAGACGATTGATATAGGGTGATCAGTTCTAATTCTGTTGAGTACCGAGCACATTACCGAAGTGCACTCTTTTAGATTGGTACGTTTTTGTCCATGAAAACCGTGAGCAGGTAGATCAAAAGAAATGACATGGTATCCTAATTCAGATAATTCTTTCATCACTCCAGCCATGCTTCCGGCGTTTGACTCCCAGCCATGTATGAGTATGATTGTTTTGCCATTGACATTCCCACTTTCATATACTTTAATGTCTCCATAGTCTGAATGGACGGTGAAATACTTGGCGTTTTCGAAAAAATCGAGTTCTCTTCTTTTCATCTTGGGAGATCTAACAGTTTCAAAGAATCGAAAAGCTTTTGAGGCAGCTAATTCTGGGTTAACTGCTGTCATTAGTTTGAAGTATAGTTTTGTGAGAGTGAGAAGTGCTTTCATTTTGAATTATACCGTTCGGTATATTTTTTGGTAAAAAAATTATAAATGTAATTCTGTTTCAATCATATTGTCTAGATGAATCATCATTTGCTTCAGGTGCTCTTCATCTTTCATCATGGTAGAGGTGAAAATGCTCCCCTGGATCATTGAATAAATCCGCTTAGCATATGCGCTGGCATCTGCTTCCTGGTCAAATTCCTTATCCGTTTGACCTTGTTCAATGATTACTTGAATATTTTTAATCAGCTTTTTAATCACAGATGTTACTCTGGCCATTAGTATTGGGTTTTGATTGTTGGCATCTGACCCCATATTAATGATCGGACAGCCTCCAAAGTCAAGAGTGATTGAATAATATTGTTTGTAAACAGAAGTGAGTGCTTTGAGCTTATTTGTTGCGCTCTTCTCTGCGTTTATTTTATGACTTACAAATCCAATTGAGTTTCTAACGGCATAATTAAATGCTTCAATGGCCAAATGCTCCTTGCTCTGAAAGTTTCCGTAGATCGCTCCCTTAGTTAATCCCGTGGCTTTAGTAATATCAGATAAGCTTGTGCCGACATAGCCAAGTCGATTGAATACTGGAGCTGTTTTCTCTAGTATAAATTGTGATGTTTTTTCTGCCTTTGACTGCATTCAGTGCAAATGTAGCAAATATACCAATCGGTATAAAGCAATTAGTTAAGAAATTTATATGCTGTTTTTGAGAGGTTTGAGAGTATGATGTGTGGAAATTGAACGCTTTTGCATCTAAGGTGTACGGAAGAACAGTCGATTTAAATTCTATGATTACAGAACTTAAAAAATTTAGTCAATACTTGATAGGTGACGCACGTCATTTCCAAATAATATATCTATCCCTTTTTCTAATCTATGGGATTTATTTTCTAAGCTGGGATACGGAGCTTATGCGTTATCTGGTTATTACGCTTTCTTGCGTTGCAACGCAAACGTTCTTTTCTCTTAGAAAGGGAAAATCATTGAATTCAATAAAAAGTGCACTCATTTCTGCTCTTGGGTTATGCTTGCTGCTAAAAACAAATCATTTATGGATCGCTGGTTTAGCAGGGTTTGTGGCAATAGCAAGTAAGTTTTTCATTCGGTTTGAAGGGAAGCACGTGTTCAATCCAGCCAACTTGGCTATCATCGTATGTGTTTCATTAACAGGTGAAGCGTGGGTTTCAGTGGGGCAGTGGGGAACAAATACCGTTCAGGTATACTTTTTTCTAGCTGCAGCACTTCTTGTTTTATTAAAGGTGGGTAGAATTGATACTAGCTTATCCTTCTTAGTCACTTTTGCCGGTTTAGAGTTCATAAGGTCTGTCTTATATATGGGGTGGGAAGTGGATCATTTTGTTCATTATTTGAGTAACGGCACGCTTCTTTTGTTTGCCTTCTTTATGATCACAGACCCCGTAACGACTCCAAATCACCCACGAGCTAGAATTATATGGTCCGTCTCAGTAGGAGTGATTGCATTTATTCTTACCAGATGGCTTCAGCTCTATAGCGCACCGATTTGGGCACTGATTATTATGGCGCCTTTAACTCCTGTGTTCGACAGGGTGTGGAAAAGTGAGCGGTTTAGCTGGTCTTCCAAAAAACAGATTTCATCATCATTAAATATATCTCAGTTATGAAAAGAATAATTTCCATTGTCCTATCTCTACTTATTTTTAGTAGCCATGGATTCAGTTTTTGTGGTTTCTATGTGGCCAAAGCTGACACTAAGTTGTTCAACAAAACTTCAGAAGTCATTTACGTCAGAAATGGCAACAAGAGTACGATTACCATGTCCAATGATTTTCAAGGGGATGTCAAGGACTTTGCCATGGTCGTTCCAGTACCAACAGTACTAGATCGAAAAGACATCAGAACCATGGATCGTGCGTTGTTTAAAAAATTTGATGCTTATTCTGGGCCAAGATTGGTTGAGTATCATGATCCCGACCCTTGCCCAAGACAATGGGACGAGATTGAATACAGTTTAGAAGATAATATTTCACTCAACGAAGTGTCAATGGAAAACGTACGGCCACGTACTCTTAGTCGAAAAAGTGTAAAAATTGAAGCTAGATACCAAGTAGGTGAATATGATATTTTAATTCTATCTGCGAAGAAATCTTCAGGGCTTAAAGATTGGTTGATTGAAAATGACTACAAAATACCAGAAGGAGCAGAGGAAGTGTTAGACCCATATATCAAAGACAACATGAAGTTCTTTGTTGTGAAAGTCAATTTGGATCGATTGAATGCTCAATCTGGAGACAATTTATTGAATCCGATTCAAATTACATTTGAATCGCCAAAGTTCATGCTGCCTATCCGGTTAGGGATGGCCAATGCCAATGGAGCTCAAGATATGATTGTTTATTTCCTTTCTAAAAAAGGAAGAATAGAAACAGCGAATTACCGAACAGCTAAAATTCCAACAGACAGAAAGGTTCCTTTGTTTGTTCGAAATGAATTTGGAAAGGTTTATAAAAACACCTTCGATAATGCTTGGGAGGATGAAGGAAAAGATGCTGTGATGTTGGAATATGCGTGGGATGTAAGTTCGAATACGGCGGTAAAATGCGATCCATGTGTAGGGCCACCACCACTGTTCGCTGATTTTATGGAAGCAGGAGTAGATTGGTTTAAAAATACAAATCAACGACAAGAACGATGGGATGGGTCTGGTGGAGATTATGGCTCTGCATTTTTTACTCGACTTCATGTAAGGTATGATAGAGCTCATTTTCCACAGGATTTGCTATTTGTGGAAACACCTAATAAGGAGAATTTTCAAGGAAGATATGTGCTCAATAATCCTGCGAGGGGACAGTTTGATTGTGATGAAGCGCAGGCTTATTTAGAGAGCTTGTACAATAGAAGAAATATAGAGTTGTTTAACTTGTATGATATGGCTTCATGGGACAAGGGGCAACATAAAAGTTATTTGGATTCAGCTCCTTTATCTGCTGAAATTAATAAGAGGTTTGAGCAGAAAGGAAACTCAAAAAAGGGTGGCTCGCCGTTGTTAATTTCTCCAACTATTCCTGGTGGAAATGGCGGGGGATGGAGTCTTTTTCTGACTGCCATAGGGCTGTTAGTTATTGCCTATCTCTTTTTTAAGATTCAAGAATCGAAAAAGCGTAAACAACTAGCATAGTTGCGTACGAGGAGATTACTTTGTTTGTCGAAAGAACGTTTTGTCAGACTTACGCTTAAGTGGATGAGAATATAGCTGTAGATATCTCAGATCCTATGTATGCAGCCACCATAGAAAACACAAAACTGATGAGAACTATTAATAGATAACTTTTCAGATGTCTATAATTTCTATTCTTAATGAGTTTTGACGATTTGTTGTTTGTAAATGTATGCTTCATCGTGTATGGTTTTGATACAGATTCAGTTACCTGTATTTGTAGTACTACGAGAAAAAACCATGTAGGGTTCGTTTACCCAAAGCTGTAGGACGTTTCCTGCAGTCGGAGAGCCGCGATGTCTCTGTGGTTCTAGTTATTTAATCTCATTTTGGTTTGGGAAATTGATAACAAGAAAGCTCAGCAAGTAGACTAAAACATTTCCAATTGTTGATCTTCATTGACTTTAGGTTCTTTTCGAATGCCATAAATATCAAGTTGATTCTCCGAGATTTCAATTGGTTTTTCTTTGACGATTTTTGTGGTTGGAGGTTCAGACTCAGGTTCAACCTTTACAGGTTGGCCTGGGTCATTTGGGTCTATGTTCAATTGAATAAGTTTCGTCGTCTGTTGTGCTGTTTCATCTTCAAATACTTCTTCCTGTTCCGAGTTGTTTTTTTCTGTAGAAATTCCTGCATTTGCCTCTGTAACAATCGAATCTTTAAAGGAAGATTCGTCAGTGGTCATCAAAGGTTCTTCTTGAGGTGCTCTTTGAGTTTGGTAATCTTTCAGCCACAATTCCAGTTTTTGAATGGGTTCAGGGTGTGCGCTACAATATGTCACTCTTCCAATTCTTTTTAGCTTCACCAACTTCCCTTGTTCTAGCATTTTGAGATGCTTAGTAATTCCTTGTCGCGTGATTTTAAACTGATTGGACACCGTGGAAATACTTTCCCTTTTATCACTCATTAGGATCAAATCGAAAATTTCTCTTCTCGTAGGATCGGCTAGGGCTTTCAGTACTTTGTTTAAGTCGCTTTTTCTCATGACAAGTGCATTCCAAATTTACAGTCGTCGCAACTCACGAGTTGCGCGAAGCAAATTTAAATCGAATGAGTCAAAATCAGAGAATGATTTTTCAACATTTGGTTAAGATATCTCACACTAGAAAAAGGGCAATCATTTTCAATAAGAAAGAGAAGTAATCTCAATTGAAATCACTTCCCTTTCTTCTGTTTTTCAGTTAAGTTGTTAGGCTATGTTCTTATGAGTAGTCTCTATAATTTAGCTTTCCATAGTTTTTCATAGACGGGATATTCCGTCTCTTTTAAGTGGAGCTCTTGAATGGCACCTACAAAGCCATTAATGAAATCTTCCGCTTTTATCATTTGATAAATCACATTTTCTGTTCCTCCAGAATAAGTTTTACTATCCTTTAATGATTTAGCTTCTGTAGTGGCTTCTAAACTATAATATCTTGCAGCTGTTTTATAACTAATATTAGGAGCAAATGCTACGATATTTATCACAGGATCCAGCCCTTCTGTTTCGAAGTTGAAATTGAGATCAATGGTTATCGCCAGTATAGCATCTACATTCAACTCTTTGATCAGTCTTTCGCTAACAAAATCACCAGCAAAAGAGATGCTAAGGTCTGAGAATAAATCTGCACTTGAAGTTGTCAAAATTCTTTTGGTTCCTCCAGCACCAACTTCAACAAAGTTCTTCTGAGCACCATCTTGAATGATTTTAGCATGGGCGTAAGCACTTGTCTCAATGACTTTTTCCAATGGGAGAATATTCATGTGTAGCTTTTCCTCAGCCTTAGATTTAAAGTCAGAGTACAATTTTTCGACTAGAAGTTGCCAAGTATTACCTGATAATTCGGGAAACCATTTGGTTGTTTCTACAATGTAATCTCCTGAGGTGGTGATGTCTTTGGCGGATAAATTTCCTCTTACAACAAACGAAGCTACAGCTACATTTTTCATGAGGGAAATAGGAGGAGAGGAGTATGGCCCAGCCTTGTTCAGTTTAAAATTATATTCTCCTTTAGATTCCAGATTGATTGAAATGTTTGTGGTTTTAGTTGTATCAAACCCCATAGTTAAGGCATTTCCTTTACTTAAGTCTCCACCAACTGTAAGTGGCATCCAATCCATATAAGCGCTGATGGTTCTTAGAGCTCCGGCATCAGTGCCGTTAATTATAGTTTCTTTTACACGATTGACAATAAGTGTGTTGGCCTTCATAAATGGACTAGGAGAACCTTCAAAGTTTTTAAAAGCCTCTTTTGGGATATGGATTGTGTTTTTTGCCTTAGTAACGATCACATCATAAATAATTGGTGTTCCTACCAGTTTACAGATCAATTGCACATGTAATTGTGATGTAGGATCAGCATCTCCATTTTCAAGTTCAATGACAATATCTTTAGTTCCATCAATGACAATATCTTCCCCTTTGGTTTTTCCGTCAACAGAAATTATTTCTAGAGGTTCTCCTGGAGGAATGGAAACTTGAAGCATATCGCCATCACTACTAGTGATCGTTACTTCTTTGTCGGTTCTTAGTTCTGGAGAAAACCCTTTAAAATATGTTCCAGCTCCCGAGGAACGAATAGTGTCTGATCCCATTTGTATCATACCATCTGTACTGCTTAACCCCATGCCTGATTTATTGGTAAATCCTGCAAACACAGCATCTCCACATGTTTCCCATCCTGGAGTTTTGGTGGAATACCGAACAATGCTTTGAGGATGAAGGTGAGCCTGATAAAAAATGCTTATCGCTGCCTTTCCTAAGTCGGGATTTCCTCCATCTGTAACAGCCCCAGCAATCCCTTTTTGCAATGCTTTCATTGGATTCAATTTAGAGCCAATACCTTCCTTATGGATATAACCACATTCGTATATTTCTGATTTATCCTTGCTTAATTTAGCTTTCATCTTTTCCTTAAAGCTTTGAGCTTGACTAAGGTTAGGGCAGATTGCTCCCAATAATACAAGGCTTAGTATTAAATTTTTCATTTGTTAAATTTTATTGAACGTTGTCATGTGTCAGTAGACCATGCAGCTTTGATTTGAGTTAGTCGACAACAAGTTTTGTAGTGGTCAATTCAGCTCCTATTTGGGTATGAACGATATAGATTCCAGAACTTAAATTCTTCATGGAAATGGTTGAAGTGTTACTCTCGTTCAATAAGAGCTTTCCAGATAGATTGTAGACAAGAATTTGAGTAGGAATGTGCTCAGAATCTATGGTGAGATAACTGCCACTTTGAACTGGATTTGGGTAAATAAGAACCCTATTTTTTAAAGTGTTCTTAGAAATGTTATTTGGCTCGGAGTCGTAATCGTAATCCCAATAGTACAATCCTCCGCTCGCAGATAGAAACATTCTGTCAGGTGTTTTTTCTAATTCTTTGGTGTTTATTTGATATGGATTTCCTCCGAAAATATATTCTATTGTGGAGTCCAAACCTTGATTGGTAGAGACATAAAGTAACCCGCTCTCTGACTCCATAATGTTAGTGATGTTTTTTCCTGTTTCTGGTAGACTCATCTTGGTCCAAGATTGACCGTTGGATATAGCTGTTAAGAATAAGCAAATGACAGGATTGACGACCGTGTAAAAACGTTTCATAAAAAGAAATTTAAATAGTAAAGCGGCCTTCCAATAGTGTTGATTATGCCTTCAAGCATGGAATTGGAAGAACCGCTCTTAAATTTTTAATACGCCTGAAGCCATAAATAATCAACAGCACAAAAGTATTTTCAGCGATGCTCATTTGAAATAGAGTGAAAAGCGTAAACCGCTACGGTGAATACCGTAGGTTAAGTGTAATTGTTTGTTAGAATGGAGTTGAGATTTATGAAATGAGTTGATTCTGGAAGGCGAATCTTACTACTCCAGCCACATTATTTACACCAATTTTTCTCATGATGTTTGTACGGTGAGTATCCACAGTCCGTGGGCTGATAAATAGCTTATTTCCGATTTCTTTATTGGATAAACCTGACGCTATTTGAATTGTAATTTCACGCTCTCTAATTGATAATTCTTTAAGGATTGGATTTAGCTCAACGGACTTTATAGAGTGAGACTCTGCGTTGTCTTGAAGAAGTGATTTGGTGACGTCAGAAGGAAAGTATTCTCCACCATCATGTATTCTTTTGATTGCAAGTATCAATTCTGATCGAGAAATGGTTTTTAAAAAATAGCCTTTAGTTCCAAGATCAATAAAACGCTTGATCATGCCCTTTTCTTGATGCATTGTTAGCATTGCAATAGGTACTTCAGGGAATTGAGAAATTACAGCTTCTGCACACTCAAATCCATTCATCACTGGCATATCAATGTCGAGCAAAAGCAAATCAACGTCGTCATGGTTTCCTTCGAGGTAGTTCAGTACTTCCTGTCCATTTTTGCAAGTTTTGCATATGTGAATACCTTCTTCACCAGCAAGGAGATTTGAAACTCCTTCAGTAATAATAGTATGGTCGTCTGCTAAAAGTAAATTAATCATGTCAAACAGGAATTTTCACTGTGGCTATGGTTCCCTTTTCAGGTCCCGATTCAAAATTAACTGTTCCATTGATAGCATCAAGTCTTGAAGAAATATTCATTAAGCCTATTCCAGTTGAGTTGGAGCCAAGATGCATCCCATCTCCATCATCTTCTGCAGAGAATATCAACTGATTGTTCACCGTGTATAATTGAAATTGCACTTTGGATGCTTGGCTGTGTTTAATCACATTGTTCGCCAACTCCTGTGCAATTCTAAAGATAGTTATTTCTATGTCTTCTGCAGGTCTGCTGATCATATTAAAATGTTCAAATTCATAGGAAATAGAGGTGTGACCAATGCTATTTTCAAGCATGTCTTCTAAGGCCGGAATCAGTCCTAATTCACTCAGTGATTTAGGCCTCATTTGGTGAGAAAGCTCCCTGAGCTCATTCGTTGAATCATCTAGCACTTTCAATAATTTATTTGCTTGTTGATCATTACTCTCTATAAATACTTTTTGCAAGCCTAATTTAAGCCCTCCGAGCTGCTGAACAATTCCGTCATGGAGGTCTTTGGCGATACGTTTCCTCTCATTTTCCTGAGTGTCAAAAATCGTTTTAATTTCTTTTTGTTTCCCTTTTAGAATTAAAGCGGTTTTCTCTGCTTCAGCTTTTCGTTTGGTTCGTTGATTGAATAGCAAAAATAGGAGCAGTCCAATGAAGAAAATTGTTCCTGATAACAGTAGCCATTTATTTCTTCTAGAAATTTCGACCTCCTGCTCTTTTATCTTTAACTCCTTCTTTACTGTTTGAAATTCAGTTTCATATCTACCTTTGGCCTCACTGAGTTCTGAATTCAAGTGTTTTTTGTAAATCTCTAGCATTTCTTGATGGATTTTGGCAGCTTGTTCGTGGTTGCCCATAATCGTTGCAGTCCCTGCTTTTCTGCCCAGCGCGTGTACCATTTGATCAAAATTCCCAACCTCATCGAAGAAATCTATAGAAAGCTGAATAATATCCAGAGCTTCGTCATACTTTCTCAATTGTTCTAGAATGGCAGATTGCTTGATCCTGGTAAACGCTACTCTTGCTTGGTCATCGTATAAGGTAGCTATTTGAATACAGCTATCAACCATTGCTTTCGCTTCGTCGAGTTTGCCTTGAGTTAACTTGATGTTGATCCATACGCTATATGTTGTAGCTATTGACTGCTTGTTTCCTAACGCGCGTTGTAGGGTTAAAGATTTATCTAGATAAAATTCGATCTGTTCTATGGATTTGGCTTGTATTGAATCCACATCACTCATCATATTTTCACCATCCAGTTCCATTAAGAGGGCTCCTAAGTTGTGACACATTGAGGCTTTTAAATAAACACTGGAAGAATCATGCTCATAGATTGCCTTGTATTGATCAAATGCACCTTGAACGTCTTTGGAGATGTAGGCTATGTTAGCGATATATCCATTGGTGTACACGCTAGAAGCAATCCGATTGTGTTTCTGGAAGATGGTTCGTGCTTTGTGAAAGTATGGAAGCGCGGCCTGATAATCGTGTTCGAAATAAGGCTGACATCCCTTTACATAATAATAAATGGCAGAATCTACTTCTGAATAAGGCTGGTTATAAGTACTGATTAATTGCAGAAGTGAGTCGCGTTCTGTACCTGTGCCTAGCTTGTAAGCAACGATAGCATCTCGAAAAATGGGTTGAATAACGCTCCCTAGTGTATCAAAAGGGTAGCTTTCAATAAGAACTTTCTTTGAGTCATTGATGGCAGAATTATCTTGACAGAAAATATGAAAAGAAGTCATCATTGAAATGCACAGAGTAAAAATGTAGAGTGAGTTTCTGAGAATCATTTTAGGTTTTGAGGTATGGTGACTTCCTATTTCACAATTGAGATAGAAATCTCATCAGGAGTCTTAATTTCTTCATTGAAAAAAGATCAGTGATGTAATTGTCAACATTGATAAAATTTTCTTTATCCATTTTATAATGGTTGTAGATCTATAGGTTCGCAATAATAAGCTTGAGGGCACAGGTAAATTCATTCAACTCCCTATGGTAACCATACTTTTTGTCCCAATCACCAGAAGCCAAATCATCAGCTAATCTTTTGACAATTTTGTCTTCTTCTCCTTCTGGTAAGAAACCCCATGCTGATTGGTTGAGTCTGACTTCCTTATTTAAAAAGGCTTCCGGCCGCCCGTAAAAAGCTTCTTGAAACCCATCGACACAGTCAAACGGAATAGGGATTGATTTAATCTCACAGTTTCCACCTAAAGACTCGGCTATAAAATCGTTGCTAGGGTATCTCTGTTTTTCGATGTTGATGATTTCGGGAAAGTACTCCGCATTCCAAAAATCGCTAAGACAATCCGGGTCAAAAGTCATTACAATCACTTTTTTCTTTGTTACTCTTTTGAGCTCATTTAGTCCTTTTTTCATGTCTGGCCAATGATGAACCGTTACCATCGCCATGGAAGCATCAAAGGAGTTATTGTCAAATGGGAGAGAGTCGGCAGTAGTGTCAATTGCAGGGGATTTGCCATTTTTAAGTCGCTGATTACGCATGGTAACTGAGGGCTCTACTGCTACAACATATTTGTCATTTGGCTCATATGACCCAGCGCCAGCACCTACATTGAGGATAGTTTTTAAATCTTTAAGTTCGTTGTAGACGAACTCAGCTATTCTAGGGTCTGTTTGTCTATGACCAGAGTACTTTTGTCCATACTTGTCATAGTTGAATGCTGGGTTTTCAATTTCTATCATTGTGCCTGTTTTGTGTCATTATTAGCTAGTACTCATAGATACACTCTCTGCCAAATATTATTGATATTCATAGTTGTTAGTTGAACCAAATATACCAGATCGTGCTGATTTTTGGAGTGGAGAAAGCTGAAAAATAACAGTCGTTATCTTCAAATTGCGAAAGGGAATCTTCTCGCATCAGTTGAGTTTGGCTCACGAGGCTAAGACCAGCTTGTTTGATGGTTATGTTCGTGGTATTTCCGAAACAAGTTCTAACGATCAATTTCATAGATTTACATCACTTATGAAGAAAAAGAATAACCATAGAATTGGATTTAAGTTTCAGTCGTATGAAGCCCCATTTCAAACTCCTTTTGATCGGTTATTTGATGTGTTTAAAGAGTTGATTACCCATACTTCTGGAGATTTGGACGAAGCTCTTGATTGGTTAGAAACATTAGATAAGGAATACAATCTTACAGATGAGGATTATACTATTGATGACTTTGTCGAAGATTTAAAGAAGAGAGGATACATTAGGGAAGAAATCAAACCTGATGGAAAAGGAGGAATGGCTATTACAGCTAAGACGGAAAGAGCCATTAGAAAAGGAGCGTTAGAACAAATTTTTGGAAAGATCAAAAAGAAGGGCAGCGGCGCACATAAAACTCCTCGTAGCGGTCAAGGGGATGAGTTTACTGGAGATTTAAGAGAATTCCAATTTGGAGATTCATTGGATAAGATTTCTATAACGGAAAGTTTGAAAAATGCACAAATCAATCATGGGTTTGGAGACTTTACATTAACCGAGAATGATCTGATTGTTGAAGATACGCATCATAAGGCGCAAATGAGTACTGTGTTGATGATTGATATAAGCCACAGCATGATTTTGTATGGCGAGGATCGAATTACCCCAGCTAAAAAAGTGGCAATGGCATTGGCTGAGTTGATTACCACTCGGTATCCAAAAGACACATTAGACGTGCTGGTTTTTGGGAATGATGCTTGGACCATCTCAATTAAAGATCTGCCATATTTGAATGTAGGGCCATACCACACAAACACTGTAGCCGGTTTACAGTTGGCTATGGATTTGCTTCGCAGAAAAAGAAACACGAATAAACAGATTTTTATGATCACGGATGGTAAGCCGTCTTGCTTGAAAATGCCCGACGGAACCTATTATAAAAATAGCAATGGTTTGGATCAATTCATTGTGGAAAAATGTTATAATATGGCTGCGCATGCTCGAAAATTGCACATTCCCATAACCAATTTATGATAGCTCAAGATCCTTACCTACAGAGTTTTGTGGAGAATTTCACTGCTTCCAATAAAGGAAAAGCCTTTTATACGGGACTTCAAGGATTAGGAGAAATGATTTTTCATGACTATGAAACGAACAGAAAAAAGAGAATTAGATAATGCAAATAGACACAAGTATTAAAACGTTAGGAGAGCTGAAGAAAGCAGGTTATAAAAGCAAGTCCATTAAAGATGAGCTTAGAGATAATCTGATTGAAAAACTAAGAGCAGGGGAAGAGACTTTTGAAGGGATTCATGGATATGAGAGCACGGTAATTCCCGAGCTTGAAAGAGCGATACTGTCAAAACACAACATTAATTTTTTAGGATTAAGAGGCCAGGGGAAAACTAGAATGGCTAGATTGATGCTGAACCTTTTAGATGAGTACATCCCGGTAGTGGAAGGGTCTGAAGTTAACGATGATCCGTTTCAGCCGATTAGTTTATTGGCTAAAGAGCGTATTGCGGAGCACGGAGAGGCGACACCTATAGTATGGCTGCATCGATCTGAGCGCTTTTTTGAAAAGCTTGCCACACCAGATGTAACCGTTTCAGATTTGATAGGAGATATTGATCCAATAAAAGCCTCTAATTTAAAGCTGAGTTACGCCGATGAGCGGGTGTTGCATTTTGGGATGATTCCAAGAGCCAACAGGTGTGTTTTTGTCATCAATGAACTTCCTGATTTACAGGCAAGAATTCAGGTGTCATTATTTAATATTCTAGAAGAGGGCGATATTCAGATTCGGGGGTTTAAGTTGAGAATGCCACTTGACCTACAATTCATTTTCACAGCCAACCCAGAAGATTATACAAATAGAGGGAGTATAGTTACTCCGCTAAAAGATAGAATTGGTTCTCAGATTCTCACGCATTACCCAGAGGACATAGAAACTGCAAGAATGATTACTGAGCAGGAGGCTGCTGCGAAAGAGGATAGGGCTTGTAAAGTTCATGTGCCTAGCATCGCAATGGATTTGTTGGAGCAGATCGGGTTTGAAGCTAGAAAAAGCGAATTCGTTGATCATAAAAGTGGTATTTCTGCTCGAATGAGTATTACTGCTTACGAGAATTTAGTGAGTACAGCAGAAAGACGTACGCTTATCAATGGGGAATCTGAAACAACGGTTCGCTTTTCAGACATGGTCGGAATGATTCCTTCCATCACAGGGAAGGTGGAATTGGTGTATGAGGGAGAGCAAGAGGGTGCTGAATATGTAGCGCACAGATTGATAGGAGAAGCCGCGAAAGTACTTTTTCCAATGTACTTTCCTAAAATTGAAAAACTTCAGAGAGAGGACGAAGCTACTGTTTATGATGGGGTGCTTAATTGGTTCTTAGAGGAGAGTAATTTTGAACTTTTGGATGAGTGTTCTAATATGGAATATTCAGCCCAGTTAAGTAAAATACATCCATTGGATCAATTGATAAAGGAGTCATTGACAAAGATTGAAGTTGGCGATGTTGACTTCTTTAAGGAGTTTGTCCTCTGGTCTCTTGTTGAGTTCGAAAAGTTGTCTAAGAAGAGGTATACCGATGGGTTTACTTTCAATGACAAGTACAATGAATTTATCTCAGGGCTCAACTAAATTAATATAGGTCTTCATGCAATTTGGAAAAGTAGATTGTCCCGAACTTATAGATTTCACGCTACCGGTGGATCATCCAAAAACAAATATTGTTTTGAAGGATCGCTTTTCTAAAGATGTGGAGCAACAAATACATATAGGCTGTGCCAAGTGGAATCGAACAGACTTAAAGAATTTTTACCCCAGAGGAACTAAAGATGAACTGGCATATTATTCTTCTCAGTTCAATTCTATAGAGATGAATGCTTCTTTTTATAGAATTTTTCCTCCAGAGCAGTTTGCTGCTTGGAGAGACAAAACGCCTAAGAGTTTCAAGTTCTTTCCGAAAGTAACTCAAACCATTTCTCATATAAAGCGCTTAAAAGAATGTGAGCAGTTTGTGGATGAATATGTGCACTCTGTGGGTTCACTAGAAGAAAAATTAGGCTGCGTATTTCTTCAAATGCATTCCAATTTTTCTCCAAAGGATTTTGATCGAGTTCAGCAATTTGCAGCATATTGGCCACAACATATTCCTCTGGCCATAGAATTTCGTCATACTAACTGGTACAATGATGAAGTTGTTTTTGATGAATTATGTAATCTTTTGGAGGAGAGAAATATTTCCAATGTGATCACGGATACAGCGGGCAGAAGAGATTTAATGCATATGCGGTTGACTAATTCTACAGCTTTCATTCGGTATGTTGGAGCAAATCACGAATCAGATTATACACGATTGGATGATTGGGTTTTGCGATTGAAAAAATGGAAGGAACAAGGAATTCAAAACATTCATTTCTTCGTGCATCAGAATACAGAATTGGAGTCGCCTCTTCTTTCATCTTATTTCGTAGAGAAATTGAATGTAGCTTTGGAGTTGAACATGCATGTTCCGGTCAATTTATTGAGAAAAAGCCCGGATTTGTTCTCTTAGATAACTCATTAATTATCGCAGATTTGATGATGGTTGTGAAGAATATCTATGGAGTTAAAGCTAACAAATGCCAGGTAGTGGTGAAATGAACTCTAGTTCACATGTTGAATTCTGCGGATTGGACTTGGGTGCATACTCATGTCTAGAACTATGAATAATTAAATTTTATGATCAGTTATTCTTCGTTCAAAAAATGAATCGCTTTATGGAATCCTATAACTTTAGAATAACTTCTAAGCTTAAAATCTGTGTAATGATTAAAATGTTTCGTCTCAAATTGGTTGTTCTGGCTGTTTTCTGTTTGATAATGGCTTTTCTCAATGCTCAGTCTTTTTCAAATGATTTGATTGCAAATTATGAAGTGATTGAATTTTCGGAGTTTTACCCGAATGCGGAGAAGATATTTTTTGGGGCTACGGTTGTTTCCGTGGGAGATGTAAATAATGACGGGACTAGTGATTATGTTGTGGGTAGTCCAGGGGCAGGATATATGAAGGGGAAGCTCTGGTATGTGTTTACTGATATAGAAGGGAAGGCTAAAGAAATCAAAAAGATAGCGGGTTTTACAGGATGGTATAATGAAGCGATTCAATCTATAACCGCACTCGGTGACATAGATGGAGATGGTGATCCAGAGATTGCTGTGAATAATATTGGCTCTATGTCCGATATGGATAAAGGGAATTACTATGCAATCCAGATTTTTACTCTGAAAAAAGATGGTGTTTCAGTGAAAAGCTTGATTTCGGACTATGCCACAAATGCAAAAACACATCAATTTAGAAATCGAACTCAGGATTTAATGCCTTATCTCAACTGCTTGGGAGATTTGAATGGTGATGGAGTGAATGATTTGGTCGTGGGAGTTCCCAATCATGATGGCAATGGAAAAAAAGAAGGAGCCATTCTAATTCTCTTTCTCAACAGCAATGGAAGTCTTAAAAAACTTCAAGAAATTTCATCAGATAACGGGGATTTCCAGGGAATTCTAAATTCTTATGATAGGTTCGGCTATTCGGTAACTGCTATTGGAGATGTTGATAGTGATGGAGTGGTTGATATAGCTGTAGGAGCTCCTGAAGATAATGATAGTGGGACTAAAAGTGGAGCTGTATGGGTGTTGTTCTTAAATCAAAATGGAACAGTGAAGAGGTCTGAAAAGATTTCAAACGCACGAGGGAATATGTCTGGGAAGCTTGATAATACTCAAATGTTTGGGGGTAATATGGTCACATTAGGAGATTTAAATAGAGATGGAATCAATGAAATAGGAGTTTTAGGATATGACAACTCAGGAAATAAATGTTCGGAAAGACTACGTATTTTATTCCTTTCTGCGGATGGAAAGGTAATGAGGGTCGAGCATTTTGATACGTTGAACGAAAATTTATCAGCCAGGCCAGATAGGGGTTCCTGGAGTAATGTTGGTATGGATGCAATAGAAAAAGAGAATGAGATTTCCTTAATTCTAGGTTGTACAAACGAAGAAAAACTAACTATTGTTCATCTAAAGAAATAATAATGCTCTGTCGATTCATTATCATATTTGTTTTGTGCACTTCCAGTGCTTTTTCTCAGATAATCACTGATGTTGTCTCCTTTAAGAAAGTTGAAGAAGTAGGTTTTGAAGATAGAGGAATCGTTTCTTTTGCGACATCAGCCGCGAATATTGGGGACTTAAATGGAGATTCTATCGATGAACTAGTAATCGGCAGTGAGAATGAGGGAGGTCATTCTTATGTTTCTATTCTTTTTCTTAATGCTTTGGGAAAGGTGGAGTATTCACAGCTAATTGGTAATGGGAAGGGAGGGTTTACAGGTGAAATTACGGAGTCAGACGGGTTTGGTGAATTAGTCGAAGTAATCGGGGATGTAGATGGAAATGGAGTAAATGATCTTGTGGTGAGTGCAAAATCGGATGCTATGGGAGAAAGAGATGTGTTTAGGCGCTGTCTGGGTGGTGCTCTTAAAAAGCAATGGGGAGGTGTTAAGTCAATATGAGATAAAACCTTACCGGCATGATCACTGGGAAGGATCGTTGGAGAGCTTTTTTAATGCATTCGGTGTGGGGCTAGGTTGCTCTGGAGATCTCAATAATGATGGTATTCCAGATATATATGTGATGGATTCAATGGGAACTAGATGGGATATTTATCTGAATAGAAATGGTACTTTTTTGGGTAATAAAAAAATAACATCACCTGTCCGAAACCTGAATAACTATTTGGAAGGAAATAATTGGAGAGGTTTTTATATCAGTGAAATTGGAGATATCAATTCAGATGGGATCAGTGATGTGGCCATTTGTGAGAATGCCTTTGATGAGTCGCATCCTTTATGGATTTGTCTCCTTGATGATGAAGGAGTGGTTCAAAAAAGAAAGGCAGTGAATTTTGAAATTGAAGTGGGTAAGTATTTTCGAGATGAAATATATAAAAAATGGAATAAAGCTTCAGTAATCTCTGCAGGAGACATTTATAAAGAAGGTAGAGATGTGATTGCTGTGGGAGATTTTATGCATGAGAATAAATCAACAGGGAAGGGAGTTGTTTGGTTAATGAAGCTAAAGAGTAGGCAGGATTCTGTGGTTGATATTTCTCTTGAGTCTATTATAGATTCGGGTACAATTCATACAGACATTAAGGACGAGACAAGTGGAATGGATTTTAGAGTATACCCCAATCCGTGTCGAGACCTGTTGAATCTCGAAGTAGTTAATAGTAGTGATATAGGAATGGAGGTTTCTGTTTTTGACAATTCAGGGAAGGTTGTATTTGTTAAAAAGAAATTGGATAAATCAGGAATTGATAGGCTGAATCTTAGTCCATTTCCCAATGGAATCTATTTTGTGAGTGTAATGTCAGAAGATGACTTTGCGGTAGAAATGGTGTTAAAATCAGATTAAGTATTGTTTTTTTAGGTCTAAGCGAAGGGATTTGAAAGGGCAGGTCGTCTAAGTTTTTGAACACAATCAAAAAAACATGAGATTAGAATTCCTTTCGCTGTTACTATTTTTTTCATTTTCTAATTCAAACGCTCAGATTGAAGGCGATGATCTGTTTGGTCAAGATCAAATTGTTAAAATAGAACTTGATTTTTCCGATCCTAATTTTTGGGATGTTTTAGAGGAAAACTATGAAACCTCTACATATATGTGGGCAGATTTAATCCTAACAGATGTAAATGGAATAAGTTCGTTTGATAGTGTGGGAGTGCGGCTTAAGGGTAATTCCAGTTACAGTCATCCAGGAAACAAAAAGTCATTCAAAATTGACTTCAATAAATACATTACAGGTCAGAGCTATGATGGATTAAAAAAATTAAACCTCAGTAATGGGTTTAAAGATCCATCAGTAATCAGAGAAAAAGTATTTTTTGATGTGTGTTTAGCTGCGGAGGTTGCTGCTCCAAGAACAAGTTTCGCGAATGTTTATATGAATGGTACTCTGTGGGGTTTTTATACTGTTGTGGAGCAAATTGATGATCAGTTTTTAGATTGGAAGGTGCAGGATGATGATGGGAATTTATTCAAGGCAGGAGATAATTTTGGAAGTGATCCTAATGACAATAGTAATGCTGCAGATTTAGTGCATTATGGTTCCGATCAATCTAGTTATGAGTCGAGATATGAGCTTAAGACGAATGAGGAAGAGAACGATTGGTCTGATCTAATAGAGTTTATTGATTGGTCTCAGCAGGAGTTCAAACTATGCACTTTATTAGTGCATTTCGCTTTAGCCCCTAAAAATTACCACTTACCATTTTTGCATAGATTTCACGTAAATCAAAAATCTAAAACCGTAAACATTGAGAGTCAATCATATAAATACGACTTTTAGTCATGATAAAACCTATGGTACTTTCAGTCCATAGTGGTTTAGTTTATTAATAATTCAAGTGATGAAGTATTTGAAGCTGAAATAAGCCAAAGAATGGAGCTTCAAGAATACTTGCGCTCGCTAGCGATTGATAATTTATTTAGCAATCTAGACAGTTATACAGGCTCGGCTCGGAATTATTATTTATACCATAATCTCACCTCAGATAGATGGCATTGGGTGAAATGGGATGGGAATGAGTCTTTTGGGTCGTACTCAAATGGAGTGAGTGATCCTGTAAGTTTAGCTACAAATTACCATGAGGATGACCGGCCGCTGATTGAGCGAATTTTTGACATTCCTGGTTTGTATAGTCAATACCTAGAGGAGATGTGTTATGTGGCTGATAATTACTTTAATTCTGGATATATCAATGACAGAATTGATGAATTGAAAACGCTAATAGAAGAGTCGGTATACGCTGACGATAATAAGATGTACACAGATACTGAATTTGACACAAATATAGAATCCTCAATAACAAGCGGTGGAGGTCCGATGGGAGGAACTGTTTACGGCTTAAAGTCGTTTGTGTCTTCCAAGTATAGCGTAATAGTTGATCAATTGGTTTGTACGTCAAAGGTTAACGAGCGAGGGGTTGATGGCTTTAGTGCTTATCCAAATCCATGTGGTTCTATTCTTATGGTGGAATCGTTGGATAAGAAAATGGAAAAAGTGTCTGTAATTAGCCCTCTAGGGCAGCAAGTAGTTATTGTCATTTCCACAGGTTCTTTGATGAAGGCTGAGGTTGATCTCAGTCAAGTGCCTGAGGGATGGTATCTGATTAAGGTTGACTTTGAAGATGGTTCTTTTAATTGTCTAAAGTCTCTAGTGAAACGCTATTGATGAAAGGAGCTATTTGTTGAAGTGCTACCCTTCTGGTTATTCAGAAGGGTATGTCGAAACGAGTTTAGATATGAGCTCTTCAATGTGTAGGTTTTTCTGTTCTTCGTTATACACAGTCGGAGCCGCCGCTCTCTCTTTGCAGTCTGTCAAACTGCATCTTTCACAGGTAACCCCAACGGTCAGCTCTTTTACGGATTTGTCTGCGTAGAATTTGATCTTGCTTTTTTTCTTTGAGCTAATGTCAAACCCAACACATACACTTCTGTTCCGATTCTTTTGAAATGGGTCCTTGTTACTGGCTGTAAGGATAAGTAGTTCGTTATTCGTTCTTATGTTTTTGCTGATTTGCAAGCCTACACTTATTCCATTTTTCTTATAAAACTCTGACGGGTTTAAGAGAATTTTTACAGATCCCCATCGCCTGCAGTAATGTTCAGGGTTGAGTAGAGCGTAGGAAGGGTAGTCTCTGTTGATGTGTAATTCTTTAGTGAGTTCCACTGGGTATTCGCCATCGAGTTGAGATAGTCGAAGAAAGATGATGTTTTTAATGCCAAGATGAGTAGGGAGTAAATTGGTCAATCGCTGAAAAAATGTCTCGGCTGAGTCGGTATATGAGAAGAGCATTTTGTGAAATTCAGCAGGGTCCCATTTGTCTTTGGAGAAAAATTCCTTCAGGTCATCTTTCAGTCTTTTTTCAGGAAGTATAAGTGCTCCAGCGAAATAGCTTGCTTTGAAGTTATTCAGTACTTCTTCAAAATCATTAAATTTTATCCAGGAGAAGGTGAGAGGACGCTGTGTTAATCCAAGGTGGGCATATCCTAATTCTTTAGCCAGAATAAAGACGCGCTGCGTTTCTGAAACAGACTTCGCTATAAGTATGCGCTTTTGATTGGGGATGAACACGGATCGGATGGTTTCCGGGTAGTCGTTCTCATTTAATTCATTATAGTCAATTGTGTAGCCAAACTCTTGGGAAAGAATTTCCTCCAATTCATTCGAGTCTAGTTTTTGAGAAATATCAAGTTGATAGCGCTTTGAAAAAAGAAGAGCTTCGTTTTCGAGTTCAGGAAAGTGATTTTCGTTTAGTTGCTGATAACTCTTAAGTGTAGCTAGAAAGAATTTCTCACGAGTAACATCATGCTTTTTTGCTATTTCGAATAAAGTGGCAATGAATGAGGTGACTTTCTCAGGAGCATTTGCCACGATGTCGATTAATCTGCTTTCGCTGATGCCGAAGAGTTCCAGCGGCATTTCTTTGATAATTCCACTTTTGATTAAATCACTAAGTGGAGCCATGGAACCGGTTACTTTCATACTTACTAGTTCCTCATAAGTAGTTTCCAGTGCTTTGGCTAGGATCACAATTTTGTCTGTTTTAGGAAACTTCTTTCCTTTTTCGATCTCATTCAAGTAGCTTTTACTTAAGCCGGTGAGCTTGGCAAGCCCAAATAATGAGAGACCCTTCTCGTTTCTCAGTTGGTGAAGTTTTAAGCCAAATACAGTTCTGATTTGCTCTTCTGACAATGTGTTTTGCTCCATAGAAGTCAAATATAAGTCAATTTGCGTACATGAGTTTAAAAGTAGCTTTTCAATAAAAAGCGAACGTTCGCTTGTTTTTGATGATACGCTATTCTATTTTTGCGCTATCGCAGATATAAAAGCTCATGTTTAAAGATGATATGATAGTAGCCGAAGTGGCTTTGGAGCAGAAAAGACTTCAGGTAAAGCCTCAAAATGTTATCCAGAAAAGGTTAAGTCATGTATCTCGAGCCATAGGTCATACCCCGTTAGCCAAAGTGTATATGGAGTATAAGGGGGAGGAGAGAATAATTTTTGCCAAGCTTGAGAATTACAACCTAACAGGAAGTATAAAAGATAGGATGGCATTGCATATTATCAAAAAATCATACGAGTCGGGAGACTTGGTTCCAGGGGATGAAATTGTTGAGGCTACAAGCGGTAATACAGGAATAGCTTTCTCTGCGTTAGCAAGTGCTCTTGGGCATACTGCTAGGATTTTATGCCAGATTGGATGAGCGAAGAGAGAAAACGACTCATTATGAGTTTTGGAGCAGAAATTGAATTGGTTTCTCATAAAGAGGGAGGTTTTTTAGGAAGCATTGCCAAGTCTATAGCCTATAAGGAAGGGCGTGGCAATGTTTTTCTTCCCTCTCAGTTTGACAATAACTACAATATAGAAGCGCATTATGAAACGACCGGTCCTGAGATAGTTGCTCAGATGAGAACTATGAATTTGAACGTAGATGCATTTGTGGCTGGCGTTGGGACTGGAGGAACTATAATGGGGGTGGCCAGAGCTTTGAAGGAAAAATTCCCTGAGGCTTCTATGCATCCTTTGGAGCCTGCTAACTCTCCAATATTATCTACCGGTTTTAAGGTAGGATCTCATCGAATTCAGGGGATTTCGGATGAATTTATCCCTTCTATTGTTCAATTAGACCAACTAGATGAAATAGTAGAGGTAGACGATGGAGATGCCATAATTATGGCGCAAAAGCTGGCAAAGCAACTAGGATTAGGGCTAGGGATCTCTTCAGGGGCCAATTTGTTAGGGGCGTTGAAAGTTCAGGAAATGAAGGGAAAATCAAAGAATGTGGTGACCATATTTTGTGACTGCAATAAGAAGTATTTAAGCACTGATTTAATGAATGAGATACCTGTGAAATCAAACTATTTATCTACTGATGTCAAGCTAATAGCTTATGAGATTATTTCTTGTCCGGACTACTGATGGATGGAGTGATTGGTTTAAAATAAATGAAAAGAACAAATTCAAATACTAAAAACATACTTATGGAATTCAAGTCGGATAACTCATTAGATCAGCTTTTAAATGTCATTTTTGAGCCTTACAAAACACGCGTTCCGGATGTTGGTCTGATAACCAAAGCGATGATTCGGGAAGGGATGATTGACTGTCAGGAAGACATTGTCAATGACCACATTGCATTTCGAACCTTAGGAGTTCAGAATCTGGGGATACAATCCCTAGAAAAGATATTTATCCATTTCGGATACCGAAAAATGGATTACTATGCATTTGAAAAGAAAAAGCTAAATGCGTTTTGGTACGCTCCTCCATCTGAAAAATATCCAAGAATATTCATTAGTGAGTTAAAGGTGGAAGAGCTATCAGGGAAAAGTCAGGAAATAATAAAGAAGTATACTGCTGCAATCTTCTTAGACCCCGTCGAGCAGCTTAATCTAGATGACCCAAAGGATGCTGGAGCGTTTTTCAACCAGCCTTTATGGGATTTACCCACATATGAAGATTACAAAGCATTAGCAGATGAGAGTGAGTATGCTTCATGGGTAATCTACAACCGCTTCTACCTAAATCATTATACGATTAGCATTCATGATCTCCCTAAGGGGTATGATTCAATAGAAACATTTAATTCGTTTGTAGAAGCTCAAGGAGTTCTGTTGAACCAATCGGGAGGAGTAGTGAAGACTAGTAAGGATGGGTTGTTGCGTCAAAGTAGCTCAGTGGCAAAAATGGTGAAGGCAAAATTCGGCTGTGGTGTTGAAACGACCATTCCTGGGAGCTATGTTGAGTTTGCGGAGAGAAGCCTTCTTCCTGAATATGCTCACATGGATGGAGTTCAGCGGCACGGGAAGGCAAAGCGAAGAGAAGGCTTTGAATCAGCCAATGCCGATAAAATATTTGAAAGTACATACAAGGTGCAAACAAAACGATTAGCTGAATTTGAAAAAGTATAATCAGTAAGAGTAATTTCTTAAAACATCAATTAGCAGGTAAATAAAGATGGTAGTAGTCATAGAGAAAGAAGAACTATTAGATGAGTTAGAAGAGTTGTTGGGGAGTGATAATGTACTTCAAAACGAAACATTGGAAGGGAGGTATGCACATATCTGGACTATGAATCATTCCTTGAATGTGAAAGCTATGGTGTTACCATCTACCACTGAAGAGGTAGCTGAGGTGTGCAAGCTTTGTTATAAGCACAACCAAAAAGTCGTAGTTTTTGGAGGGCTCACGAACCTTGTAGGAGGAACAGAAACCAATAGAGGGGATTTAGTGATCAGCATGGAGAAACTGAATACAATTGAGCAGGTGAATTTGGATACCCGAACTATGACAGTTCAGTCGGGAGTGATCCTAGAGGCGATACATAATGAAGCGGCATCTTATGAATTGCAGTTTCCGCTTAGTTTCGGAGCGAAGGGCTCGTGTCAAATAGGAGGGTGTATTTCCACAAATGCAGGAGGATTACGCGTGCTGAGATATGGAATGACGCGGCAGCAAATTTTAGGATTAGAGGTGGTGCTCCCTGATGGAACAATTATATCCTCATTAAAAGAGATTGTAAAAGATAACTCGGGCATTGACTTAAAACACTTGTTTATAGGGTCTGAAGGGACGTTAGGGATTGTAACTAAGGCAGTGCTCCAATTAAGAGAGGCACACCTAACTCAGAATACTGCTTATGTAGCAATGGATTCCTTCACAAAAGTGATAGAGTTCTTAAGGTTTATGGAGCGTGGTTGTGGAGGTGCTTTGAGTGCGTTCGAGCTATTGTGGCCTGAGACATATGCGACACTGACAGGAGATGAAACGGTTTGGAACGCACCTATTCCTCAAGGATATTCATACTACGTATTGATTGATATCTTGGGTGCGGATATAGGAGGAGATAAGCTTCTTTTGCAGCGATTATTGGAAGAAGCGATAGCAAAAGAATTAATTGTGGATGGGAGTATGGCGCATTCTGATTCGGATATACAGTGGTTTTGGAACTTGAGAGAAGATGTTAGCATTCTCTCAAAAAAATATAAGTATAACCAGCATTTTGATATCAGTTTGCCCATTTCTTCCATGTCTGATTATTTAAGCGGAGTAAGAAAACGATTGTTGGAGCTTTCGTATGTGAATGAGTGCTTTGTCTTTGGTCATGTGGCTGATGGGAATATGCACTTGGTAGTGGGTAAGGAGAATCGGGAGGTATCCTGTACGCGCGAGATTAACTCAATAGTTTACAGTCCGCTAACTGGATTGAAAGGATCTGTCTCAGCCGAGCACGGAATTGGAATCCATAAGAAGGAGTACTTATCAGTAAGCAGAACGGAAGAGGAAATCACATTAATGAAATTACTGAAGCGAACTATAGATCCTAAAAATCTATTGAATTCAGGGAGAATTATTGATTGAAGTAAGTCCGTCGAGTGTGATTTGTTAATGCATTAAGTATTATTTATTTAATTTACTTATGTTAAACTCTTAGTTTAACATTTGAAGGATTAGCAATATGATCATAAGACATCATTTTACGGTTGTTTTTTGACAAGTCTCGTTTATTTTCGAGCTTTATTCTTAATCAAAAGGAAATGAAACTATTTCAAGAGTTCAAGGAGTTTGCTGTAAAGGGAAATATGATAGACATTGCCATAGGTGTCATCATTGGAGCAGCTTTCAATAAGGTAATAGATGTTATAGTCAAAGATGTGATTATGCCACCTTTAAGTCTTTTCACAGGTACCGTTGATTTTTCGTCATTAAAATTTGTACTTAAAGAAGCACAGATGGATGGACAGCTGATGGTTTCACAGGAAATAGCTATGAACTATGGAAAGCTATTTAGTGTACTTCTTGATTTTTGCATTATTGCGGCGACGGTGTTTATTGTTGTGAAATTCATGAACAGGCTAAGGAATAAATCTCAGGATGCTCAAGATGAGAGCGTTGCAACGCCTAAAGATATCGAGCTACTGACAAAGGTGACGAAGCTTCTAGAGCAGCAAAATGAATTGCTCGCTAAAAAATAGAGGTTTGATAAGTAATAATCACAGGAAGTATTTAATCAATTGATGCAGCGAAAAAATTAATGATGAGCTAAGCTCCTTTCTCAATCTTTTCTTTAAGACGATTTAAGTCCCGTTCTACTTCAGCCAATCGCTGTTCTATGTATTTCCCTTTTACAGTGTAGGTTTCAGGTGATTCATTGGCTACAGATTCGATAGGTAGCTCATCAAAAATATCAGATAATGGGATTTCTAAAAATGCGATTATCTTTTCTAAATCTTTAGCTGGAAGTGCTGCTCGATCTATGGACTGTTTAAGTCCACCTGGAGACTTTCCGCATGCTCTAGCGACAGAACTCATGCTTCTGTTTCGTTTTTTCGCGTATTCTTCTATCTTGCTAAAATTCATAACGTTGCGATAATAACTTTTGATTATTGGTTAAGAGTATTCACCATATAATGAATATCTTTACATATATCAGTCAAATTTGTGACTTCTATAGAACCCTAAGTTATATAGCTTATAGATGAAAAACAAATGGAATTTTAAGCCGTTTATGAGTTATGTTTTGGTCATTAATGACGCCAATAAATGCCCCTATTTTTAACGAAAATTGTTGATAAATAATCATTTAGATATACGACATAGATAACCCGGACAAATGCAGCTAGACTAGAAATAAATTGAAACTACCCAAGCAAGGAGGGTTTAAGAAGGAGACTTTTATGAATCTGAAGATTCAATTTTCATGATTTAAAACGAAAATATGCAAATAACGAAGCTATCAATGGAATGCGGAAATCGGAATAAAAAGGTATATCGGTTGACATTTGACAGCACAGCAGATATCTTAGACATTAGAGCTGTATTGCAAAGAGAGGGTGGTCTTACCGGTCAAGAAATAAACGGTAGAATGGAAGAGTTTTTAGATTCAAATTCTATTATAGGATTAACTAGAGCAGAGTTAATGTGGTTAGGTATGTTAACGTCTATCTGTTCGCTGAATCATTTACATGAAAAAGGACTACGGTTATATAATTGTTCTAAGAATGAAGAAAAGTCAGGAGATTACGCGTAGTCTTTTGATTCAATTTTAAACAAGGTGCAATAGATTCTCTAACGTATAATGCGGTTTTAACTAAAAAAAGAAGAGAAAAAAAATGGCCTCTTTTGTTAAGAGACCATTCATTTCAAAGAAAAAAACTTTAAAAGTTTCTCAGTAAATAAAAAGCTTACTAGTGGACTTTTTATTTACGTATCCTTTTTTCGAATAATTAATTTATAGTCGGTTTCAAGTTACTCAAAATTTAACATTTAGAAAGCTTTTTGAGTGATAATTAGTTCACTACTTTAAGTGAATAAAATTTTTAGGGTTGAATGAAGTTAGATTTCAGAATGATTATTTCCCAACACATTCTATATTTGATTTCACTTTATCAATACTATATCAGATGACGATTCAAACAGAACACCTTCAATTTTTAAAGGAGTTATCTAAAAATAACAATAGGGAATGGTTCTCTGAGCAAAAAGCCAATTTTGATAGATACAACAAGGAAGTAAAGCTTTTCTTCAAAGAAGTAAATGATACGCTATCTGAACTAGATTCCATTGAAAAATACAAACCAATGCGTATTTATAGGGATGTTCGATTTTCAAAAGACAAATCGCCATACAAGACTCAATTTAGCTGCTATTTTGGTAGAGCTACAGCAGCACTGAGAGGCGGTTATTATATGAGCATTTCTCCAGGGAGTTCATTTGTGGGAGGTGGTTTTTATTCTCCAAATGCAGAAGACTTATTACGAATTAGAAAGGAGTTTGAACAAAATGAATCTGAAATTAGAGAGATATTAAGTCACCTGGATTTTAAAAAGACGTTTGGAGAACTGAAGGGAAGTGCACTGAAAACCTCACCGAGAGGGTTTTCATCTGATCATCAGGCTATTGATCTAATTAGGAAAAAGCAGTTTTATGTGGCAAGAGAATTTTCTGATAGTGAAGTGTTAAATCCAAACTTTCTAAAAGAGGTCATTTATACGTTCCAAGTTCTTCGCCCATATTTCGATTTTATGAGTGAAGTACTTACTACAGACTTGAATGGTGAGAGTATCCTAAGCGTCTAGTTTTCTTGAGATTTATAGCCGTATTATGGAGATGTAGTTTTTATGTAGTTGCACCTGTAGGGATATAGAGGAGGTGATTCATGATATAGTTTTGTCTGAAAAAAGATGAAAGCGCTCCTTATTCTATTAGCAATTTTAACATTCAATTTGAAAACAACTTCCCAAATTCACTTTTTCAATGATTTGGAAATCAACTCTCTCAGAGGAGTCCAGCAAGGGACAGTAGATTTTATGGATGTGAATGAAGATGACTTCCTGGACTTATTTATCACTGGGCAGGATAGCGAAAATGTAAGCCACGCTGATTTATACATAAACAATGGAAGCGGAGGGTACGATCTTCTACAGGACACACCATTTACTCCAGTTGAGTATAGTTCGGTTTCTCATGGAGATGTGGATAGTGATGGAGATACTGACATCTTTGTCTCTGGTTTTGGACAGGGAGTAATGCATTCTTCTCTTTATTTCGGTGATGGTTCAGGGAATTTTGTGTTATCTGAAAACAATGATTTTATCAAGCTTCGTTCGGGTGATTCAAAGTTTGTCGATATAGATGATGACACTGATCTAGACCTGGTAGTGACCGGGCAGGACGAGTTTCAGAATAAAATAACTCGATTGTATAAAAACACAGGTGATGGTGAGTTCTTTGAAGATGTAGCAGGATCTTTTGTAGGGGTCTTTTTAAGCCATATCGCTAGTGCAGATGTCGATGGAGACTCAGATGTAGATCTGTTGATTATAGGAAGAAATTCGAATGGAGAGCGTACGACGATCCTATATCTAAATGATGGAACAGGACATTTTATAGCATCTGCTGAAGTCTTTACGGCAATTAATTCTGGAGCTGTTGAATTCGAAGATTTTGATAATGATGGGGATCAAGATGTTATTTTATCTGGATCACAAGCCGGCCCTGATGTCACAGAAATCTATTTTGGTAATGGAGATGGGACTTTCAGTTTAGAAGCTTCTACTAACATGATAAATGTATACAATGGAGATCTTGGTTTGGAGGATGTTGATTTGGATGGGGATATAGACGTTTTGGTTTGTGGTGTCCTTATAAACATAGCAGCATGTCGTTTATACCTTAATAATGGGGATGGAGAGTTTATAGAAGATATCAATAACTCTTTTACAGGGATGATGGGGGGAGAAATTGATTTTGGTGATATCGATAATGATGGTGATTCGGATTTAGCGATAGTAGGGTTAAGCGAGATCTCTGAGCAAGAAGTTAGGGTTTACGAGAATTCTTTAGCGTCTAATGGCCTATCAGAAGTTGGAGAAAACCATTTTCAATTCTATCCCAATCCAGTTGAAGGAATACTAAATATTAAAGGCGATGAGTCGATAAAAAATGTTTCTGTGCGAGGAGTCGATGGGCGCGTAGTTCTGTCTGTTATGAACCCTAAAGGATACATTGACGTAGGCGATCTTTCTCCAGGGAACTACTTATTGGACATTGAAACGAAAGAAGGTCGGGCTTTTAAGCATAGTAGAATCTCGGTTCTTCGTCGCTAAAACAAGCATATTTTTCGTATTTCATCTAGTTAGGGGAATAATCGCCAAGCATTCGGGAAAATATGCCTATGCTAAAGCTCTTTTATGTGCTGATCTTTGTACTGTTAATTAAAATTTATAGTCATGATAGCAATAGAAAATATGACCGAGTTGGAAAACTTGATGACACAAGGTAAAAAAGTAATGTTAGACTTTTATGCAGACTGGTGTGGGCCATGTCAGGTGTTACTTCCTACGGTAGAAAAGCTTTCTGGTGAATATGAAGGAACTGTTGAGATTAGAAAGGTAAACGTGGATCAAAATAGAGAGTTAGCAGAAATGTTTGGCGTAAAGAGTATCCCGGCATTGTTCTTCCTTGATCCGACATTCCCCACCCCCTTTCAAAAAATGAGAATTTAACTTTTTTGGCACTCTTTTGACCTAACGGAGTACTTCATTTTCACCTTTCGAACACCAATTGCTTAACAAGATGAGATTGATTTGTTAAATTTTGAGCGAAACGGGTTGGAAATTTCGATTTTCAAAACAGGGTGGGGAATGTCGGCTTGATGGAAAAAAACTTGTAGATAAGGCGAATGGAGTTCTTCCTGAGACAGAGTTGAAGAGAAGACTTGATTCATTGGTAAATAGTTAAATTAATAATTGGTTAAATGTTTGAAAGCGTCTGCATAAGCAGGCGCTTTTTTTGTTTCTGTTGGTACCATTAAGAATCAAATTACAAATTGATATCCGACTCCTTTTAAAGTGATAATTTGAATGGAAGGTTCGTCGGAAAAGTGTTTTCTCAATTTCCTAATATAGACGTCTAAATTTCTGGAGTTGAAATAAGAGTCATCATTCCAAACCCTAAATAAGATGTCCTTTCTTTGTGTAATATCGTTCATGTTTTGACACAGAAGTTCTAATATTTGACTCTCTTTTAGCGATAAATTAATCTTCTGATCATCATGTTCCAACAGGTATTTATAGGGGTGGAACCTGTAAGTGTCTCCAATTCTAAATTCCTGAGATTTTTGACTTTGCTTAAGGTTTCCCTTGGTTATCGAAACAAGATTGTCAACTCTGACCATGAGCTCTTCCATGCTAAATGGCTTTTTTAGGTAATCGTTTCCTCCAGATTGAAACCCTTGTACAATATCTCCGGTTTGATTTTTAGCAGTTAAAAATATGATAGGTATTTGAGCATTAAT
Organism: Flavobacteriales bacterium; assembly: GCA_965224545.1. Taxonomy (GTDB): domain Bacteria; phylum Bacteroidota; class Bacteroidia; order Flavobacteriales_D; family Sanyastnellaceae; genus ASP10-05a. The sequence continues at coordinate 517,993 of CBDCZM010000004.1, forward strand.
TGACCTGATTTTCTTAGCCACTTCAAATCCACTAATAACAGGCAACATTACATCAAGTACACAGATATCTGGTTGATAGGAATTGAATACATCTATGGCTTCGTTACCATTTAAGACATGAATGATTTCATATCCTTCTTTTTCAAGAGTTTCTGAGACTATTTGAGCTAGAAAGGCTTCATCCTCCACATATAGAATTTTAGTCATTCTTCCATTGTTTTAAGCTCTATAGTAAACTTTGTTCCTTCATTTATTCTGCTTTCAACCTGAATTGAACCACCCAAATCATCGATCACTTTTTTTACATAGCTCAATCCTAATCCATGGCCTTTTACATTGTGTTTATTTTCAGTAGGAACTCTATAGAATCGATCAAAAATATACCTCTGGTTTTCAGTTGAAATGCCTATGCCATTATCAGATATTACCAACTCTGTAATGCCCATTTTCACTTTCAATTCAACACTTATTTCTATGTCTTGTTTAGAATATTTCATAGAGTTCTCAAGTAGATTGAAAATGACACTAGAAAGAGCCGCATCGTCACCTCGCACAAATGCTGGTCCTTGATCCATTTGCAATGAGAGTTTCACTCCTTTTTCGCTAAAATGCATATCCATTGTTTGCAGCACGCTGTCAAGAATGGCTCTCAAATCTATAGAGTTTGAAGAAATCATTTCTGGGGTGTTGTCAAAAATAGATGTACGCAATATCTTGTCTACCAAGAGTGATAATCGACCCAATTCCTTTTTAGATATTTCTAAATATTCATGTGTCTTTTCTTTTTCAGCTAAAACTTTGTAATCCATTATAGCTTCCAGAGCCACTGAGACGGTTGAAATTGGAGTTTGCAGTTCATGGGTGATATTACCGATAAAATCATTCTTTATCTGAACTAGACGTTGTTCCTTTTTCCAGCTTCTAACGAGTACTATGAAAGCTGAAGTTACAAGCAGGAAAAGAGAAATGCTGAAAAGCGTATATCCCAGTATTTTCTTAAGAATAAATCCTTTGTAGTGGTGAAACAGAAAGGAGAAATTGTCTGTGAGAGGAGCATATTCAGATAGTTCAATAATGATGTTGTCGTGATCCGCGATTTCTTCTACAGAGACCATTGTAAAATTATTAGGCAATGAGGCCTTGATCAATTTTCTTTTAAATGAGGCTCTTATTTCATTGAAAAAATTAGTATCTGTCTGTAGAGATGCATCTGCAAACATTTCAATTTCATTCCATTCACTTGCATAGCGCGAATGAAAGCTACTGTCTTTTTGTTGGATCAGGCTGTCTTGAACTTCTCCTTCAGAAAAGTTATATTGACTGGAATTCTCACCCCAAATCATTACCACTGAAGCGGAGTCATTTTCTTGAGAATATTTGATATACCTCGAGTTCAGAATACTGTCATTATTGTGAAGACTTATTCCAGGTATTAATGAATCAGGCTGAATGATTATCGAAATATTTGTATCTCTTATACTGTCATTTGTTGTAGAATCTTCATCGTGCATGACCTCATTGACCTCGAATCTTTGAATAACTCTTTTGAGATATTGATTGTTCACCTCATTGTTAGCTATTTGAAGTTCCAACTGCAATTCTCTTTTCAGTTGTGATTTGGCTTTTGAATATTCTCGACAGTTCCAGAAAATCAGAAACGTCAACAAGACAAGCAAGCTAAAGATGGATAAAATATGTGGTGTCTTTTTGATGAGCAATTCGATACAATAGGTTAATTCCTAAAATGCATTGATTAAAGGAGTTTCAATGTATCTCAAAGATAATTCTTACGCCTCCAGTACTCGCTATTCCTTAACCTTAATTAACCTCAATTGGCCAGACATTAACCTGAATTCGTCTTCGATAGAAATAATTTGGTGTTATCAAAATTATACAATCATGAAAAATTTAATGCTGGTTTTAATATTCTCACTGTTTGGTTTTAATAGCGCACAATCTCAACAATTTGGAGAAATCGCCTATGTAGAAACAGTCAAAATGACATTTGATATTGAGGAGATGGAAGGGATAGATCTTTCTGGAATGCTTCCAGATAAGCAGTCTTTCGATAAAGTGCTCACTTTCAGTGGGAAAAAGTCGCTATACTGTGATGCAGAGGATGGAAGAGAAAATGAAGACACCGAGTTTACATCAGATGATGGGTCCTTTCAAATAGTCCTTAGCACGGATGATTCTGAGCAGATACTTCATACAGATTTGGAGAAAAAGAAGATCATTCACCAGCAAGGGTTTATGGGAAAATCATTTGTCGTTACATCTGAGGTGTCAGCGCCTAAATGGAAGATAGGGGCAGATCGAATAAAATACTTAGGGTATGAATGTGTAAAAGCAACTCAAGAAAATGATCAAGGGGAAGAAGTGGTAGTGTGGTATACACCTGAAATTCCAGTTTCTGTGGGTCCAGATTATTTCTCTCAACTTCCTGGAGCCATTCTAATGGTCTCTATAAATAATGGCGATCTAGAAATAAAGGCCACAGCAGTTAAGCTAGAAGGGGTAGATACTTCGATCATAAAAGCTCCTAAAGATGGAAAGAAAGTGACACAGGAAGAGTTTTTGAAAATTCAAGAGGAGAAAATAAAGGAAATGGAAGAAATGAATGATGGCGATAACATTATAATCAGTAGAGGATAGAATTATACAAAACGACTTACATGAAGTTTCTTTTTTCACTTTTCATCACAACCCTAGTTTATAGTGCTTCAGCTCAATTTTCCATTTCGGGATTTGTACTTGATAGTCTGAATAGTCCATTACCAGGAGCCTCGGTGGTTGTGTCAGATCTCAATGACAGTACCATGGTTAGCTTTGGAATGACTAACGAGGATGGATTGTTTCATGTAGACCTTGAGGATAGAGGAAGCTATTATGTGAGCTTTAGTTTTATTGGTTATGCTGCACATGTACAAGATATTGGTACCGATTGGAGTACTTCCAAAGTCAACATAGGAGAGATTCATTTAGCAGAGTTAACAACAGCTCTTCAAGAGCTTACTGTCGAAGCTGATAGAATACCAATGGGCATGAAAGGAGACACGATTGTTTATGATGCAAATGCGTTTAAGACCAGAGATGGTGCTTCTGTGGAGGACTTACTTAAAAAAATGCCAGGAATAGATGTAGATAGAGATGGAAATATTAAAGCGATGGGAGAAGACGTAGTAAAGGTCCTAGTAGACGGAAAAGAATTCTTTGGTGGAGATCCTAAAACAGCAACGAAAAACTTGGATGCTGAAGCTGTAGATAAGGTAGAGGTTTTTGATAAGAAATCTGAAGTTGCTGAGTTTACAGGAGTGGATGACGGAAATGAGGAGAAAACAATTAATCTAGAATTGAAGGAGGATTTTAAAAAAGGAGGTTTTGGACGAATAGCACTTTCTGCTGGAACACAAGATACATATTATGGAAAGCTCAACTTTAATAGATTCAGTCCCTCTACTCAGTTTAGCGTTATAGCTAACGGTAATAATATTAATGAGCGGGCTTTTACCATAGAAGATTATATGGACTTTATGGGAGGCCTTGGAAATATGATGGCATTCGGTGATGGAGGGGCCTCCAGTGGCGTTTTTACTATGGGAGGCGGTGCTTCGCAAGGAATCAATACGGATCAATCTGTAGGACTCAATTTCAATCATTCATTAAATTCAAAGTGGTCAATTAACACCAACTATTTTCTCCTCTCAGGAAGAAATAGCCTAAGAAAACAGGTGAAAACGACTAGTTTTTCGGATTCTCTAACCTATAATTCGAATCAACAAGTTGTATCAAACTCAAAAAATCAAACTCACCGACTAAACTCGAAACTTGTCTGGAAAAAGAATCCTTATACTGAATTAAGCCTATCAAATAATTTAAGAGGTATTTCTGATCATTTGGATAAATTGTCTTCCACAGAGTATTTCCCGCTAGAGGTTAACGTTCCTACGGTTACAGAAAATGACCTAGGAAAAAGAGAATTCCGGTTTGGTTGGAGCTCTAATCTGGTTTATAAGAAAAAGTTCAAAAAAGAAGGTCGGAGTTGGATAAGTGAAGCGGGATACGATGCTTTAAAAGCAGAGCAAACTAATACTGTAGATAATCTTCTTTTTGATAGCTATTTAATACAAAATCAGGAGTTTACTTCTGATGTAAAAAGAAAGAGTCTTAATTCGGCTTATACCGAACCTTTCGGGAAAAAATGGTATATGACGTTTAGGGCTTCATATCAACATGAGAAGACGGTACCGCAACGATTGTTTTTTGATGTTATAGATGACAAGAATGAACAAAATGATATTTTAAGTGGATCATTCAAAAGAGTCGTTGCTACGCAAGACCTTACTTATACAATTAGAAAAAACCTTAAGAAGGTGAAGAGTGAGGCAGGAGTGAAATGGAGAAGATTGGATCTACAAACCACAATAAACAATCGAAGCTTTGATTATTTGTTGCCATATTCTGTGGTGAAATTTAATATGAAAGGCACTCAAAAATTGGAGGTCGCATTTAATACCTCTACGAAATCTCCTTCTTTGACAGAGTTAATCACAATTCCGAATAATTCCGATCCCAACAGATTTTATATTGGGAATCCGTCATTAATACCAGAATACAATCATAGGTTGTCCGTAAATTATAATATGTACGATGGGTTTGATTTTGTTGGCTTCTTTGTAAATGTTCAAGCAAATAAGACCACAAACAAGATTGTAGAGCAGACGGTTATTAATGATGGCTTAACCATCACCGCTAAGCCTGTTAATACTGATTTTTATGAGGGAGTATCTTTTTTTGCGAACCACTCCAGACCCATAAAACCATTGAAATTGGTGGTGAATATCGATGCGAGCATAAATCTAAGTAGATACAACGCATGGTTGAACGAGACTCCTACAAGGGTAGGAGAAGAAACTCTTTTTGCGAATTTCAGCATAAGCAATAGAAAGAAAAAGAAGTTGGATGCATCACTTGGTATAAACTTAAATTTCACAAGCAGGTCTTACGAAGTACAAAGAGATTTCAATCAGAATTTTTCAAATTACGACTGGTATGCCAGTGTTGATTGGGATGTGAAGAAGGATTTGTTGGTATATGCCTCATATACCATGAGAAGATATACTGACGTTTTCTTTTCAGATTCACAACAACTTCAAATAGTAAATGCAGGATTGAGAAAGTCTTTTAAAAAGGACTTTTGGTCTGTGGGACTTTCCGCAAATGATATTTTTAATCAAACAATCGGTCTTAGCAGAAATGGCAGTAGCAATGGCTTGACCGAAGAACGTTTTAATACATTATCTCAGTTCTTTATGCTAAAGATCAGCAGAAAATTAGGTAGGAAAAAGAAGGGCAAAAATGACGAGACTAGCATTCAGAAAGAAGACTGATTTATATTGAATTTATTCGTGTCCAATCCGTTACGAGACCTTGCGTTCTAGGGTCACATACTTATCTGACTTCCTGCATCTCTCTGATTTGGCGAAGCACTATTCTTTTTGGCACAAAAGGAGTCATCGCGATCATTATTCGCTGCATCACAGTTAATCCAGAAATGACATCAAGCTTTCCTTTTAACATTCCATTATAACCATCTTCTGCTACAGATCGAGGACCAACGGTTTTTTTGAAAAGATCCGTTTTATCCATTCCAGAAGTGCTAGCAAATTCTGTTTCTGTGGCACCCGGAAGGAGTGCTGTTACGGTGACACTTGTGTTATGAAGTTCTTCTGCGATGGCGTTACTGAAGAAAGTGACGTAAGCTTTAGTCGCAAAATATACGGCTTGTAAAGGGCTTGGCATGAGGCTAGCAGTGGAAGAAACATTTAATATTTTTCCCTCGTTTCTTTTTACCATATCAGGCAGGAATAATCTAGTCAAAGCAGAAAGAGCAATAATATTTAGTTGGATCATGGCCAAATCTTTTTCCCAAGGTCTTTCATGAAATTTCCCATGTCCTCCGAACCCTGTGTTATTAATGAGGTAATGAATAGTTAAGCCTTGTTCGCAGACTTCAGTGTGAATTTCCTGTGCTGCTTCTGATTCAGTGAGATCTTTAGCTATTGTGACTACATTGATAGAGTATTTGGATTCAAGTTCTTCTTTGAGTTCATTTAATTTTTCCTTTCTTCTGGCTACTATGACTAGATCTCCACCTGTTTCTGCGTGTATGTGAGCTAGTTCTTTTCCAATTCCACTAGAGGCTCCAGTAATTAGTGTCTGGTCGGAAATCACAGGGTCTTTATTTGGCGGGTGATATAGCCAAATTTATCCCATGAATATCTTCATAAATAGTGACCTATTCAGCACAATTACTGGTGTTGACGCTGTATTTTAGTTAAACATTCGAAGCTTATGCGCACACTATTTGAACGAGATCCAGACTTATTCACGCTGCCAATTACATCAGCTGAATTTCCTAATAATTGCAGAGACGAGGCTCCCAAGTTATTGAAAGGACTTCAAGCAATTTTCATGAACAAGGAGATAAATGCTGCTGTATTTTCTTTGCTATCCAATCGTATAAATCCCAAGCAAGAGACATTGATTAGATCAGGTCGCAAAGGGATGGGACTGTGGGAGATACTAGTACTTGGAGTAATGCGTCAAGGATTAAATGCAAATTATGATCGTATCCATTATCTGGCCAATGTTGATACCTCAATGCGAACGGTAATGGGTATTGAAACAGAATCACGATTAGACAAGAAGAAGTACGGGCTTACTACGATCAAGGATAATCTAGCATTGTTGGATGAGCAAACAATCCAAGAGGTCAATGATTTGGTGATTAACTACGGTCATAGGTTATTAAAAAAAAGAGGAAGAGCTACTTCAGGTAAAAGCCGATTCGTTTCCCGTTGGTGCTAATGTACATTTCCCCACAGATATGAATCTACTGTGGGATTCAGCACGTAAGCGCATTGACCTCTCTGAATGGTTCAGGGACAATGAAAACATCACAGGTTGGAGAAAATCCAGATCATGGAAACGGGAGATCAAAAGCATTTTCAGGGCTAGTTCCAAGGTCAGCAGTTCAGGCGGGAAAAACAAAGAATCGAGGCTTGAGGATGTTGTTAGCCAGTACCTGGAATTAGGCAAGAAACTTGAATTGAAAATCAATGACCTGCTAAGTCTAACAGCCTGTCACACGAGTGTTCTGTCAATATCCAAGCATCTCCAATTGGTTTATTTTCATGCAATGCTGACCAAGCACATCGACCTAGTCAGTAGAAGAATAATAGATGGAGAAGTTATTACTTCAAGTGAAAAGCTATACTCCATATTTGAAACGCATTCAGAGTGGCTTTCTAAAGGGAAAAAGTTCAACCCGATCGAAATAGGTCACAATGTATTAATCGCCACCGATCAATTTAACTTCATCATTCATCATCAAATACTTGAAAATCAAGTTGATGTTCAGATAACCCAGGGTATTGCAACAAAGCTGGTGGAAAGATTTCCAGACCTGATCGATTCCTTAAGTTTTGACAAAGGGTTCTATAGCGGACAGAACAAGGCTTTTGTGGAAAAGCGAATACCCAATACGATTATGCCCAAAAAAGGCAAGCGCAATAAAGAGGAAACCCAGCAGGAACATCAGGACCAGTTCATAAAACTCCGCAATGCTCACAGCGCAGTAGAATCAAACATCAACCAGTTAAGGCACAATGGCTTGGGTCGTTGTCCAGACAGGGGGATTAAAAACTTCAAACGCTACGTTTCCCTAAGCGTTTTGGCCTATAATCTGCACAAGATAGGTGAATATATAAGCAGAGAACAGGTTCATAAAAAGGCAGCCTAAATTTGAGTGCAGATACAATTGACATAGGGAAGGTGCGTCTTGTCGGGAAGAAATTGACCGCAAAACTCATTTTTAAAGCCCAAAAACGGAATACATGCCTGCCCGAAAAATATTGAGCTCTAAAATTTGAAAACCGATGCTTTTTTAGTTGAATTTAGGGTGTGTAATCTTTCAAAAGAGCTGATTTCCGACCAGACACTAATTAGGGCTGTTTTTTTCATGACATTTATTTTTAAGCGAAGTTATGGCTGAGATAAGAAAGAGTACCTAAGAGTACCTGTCAAATTCTTCCAATGTTATTTGTCAGAAAATGTCAACTATTTGACTGGTGAAATTTAGCTTGCCATCACCATTTCACGGTTGTATTTGCCACGGTATTCAATAGGGGATAACCCAGTGATTTTCTTAAAGGTGTTTCGAAAGGCTTTCGTGTCATTGTACCCTACAGAATACATCACCTCACTTACGTTTTGGGCTGAAGATTCGAGGCTTTTTTTCGCCGCTTCGATTTTGACTCTTTGAATATACTCTATAGGTGTGTTCGATGTAGCTTTCTTAAATCTCCTCACAAAATTTCTTCGGCTGATGGCAAACATTTTAGCGAGCTCCTCCACGTTAAACTTTTCACCAAAATTATTCTCTATAAACAGCTGAGCCTTCATGATTGGTTCGTCTGTATGGTCTTTTTGCCCCTGAAAAATGATGAATTGGTTTTGATCAGATCTATCAAATTCAATTTCAAACAATTTCGAGCACCAAATAGCTGTTTCTCTACCTGCATGTTTCTCTACAAGGTGAAGTAGAAGGTTTAAGAATGAGTAGGCACCTCCACTGGAATAAATACCATTGTCTTCACAAATAATTTTTTCAGGAACCAGATTTACTTGAGGGTACATCTGTTTAAATGCTTCGTGAGCAACCCAATGTGTCGCGCATGATTTTCCATTAAGTAAACCAGTTTCTGCCAATAAAAATGCTCCAGTACATAAGCTAGCTATTTCTGCATTGTTTTTAACTCGTTGTTCTTTTATCCAAGGAATGAAGCCTGCATTGTTTTTAACTTCTTTCTCAAAGTCTCCAACGATTGTAGAGATAATGATTAGATCAGTATGAGTGACTTGATCTATCGTTTTGGTAGGGTTGACCTGAAAAGCACCGTTGTACAAAGATGTTTGATCGTTTAGGCCAACAAGGTCTACCTGAAACGCATCATTCCCATGAGTGGACATCATTTTCATGTAATCATTTACTTTAATGAACAACCCCGAGGCAGAGCCGTCGAGGTATCAAAACAAAGTAAGTTGTTCCTGATGCAATTGATGATAATCATTTTCCATACCTTGGTTTCTAACGTATGCTCGAATAACCTCCTCATTTGAATATTGACCAACTGTATTGACATAGAACCCACTTGTCCAAAATTTTCCTCCCCAGAGCATAGCTTTCAATTCTGGATGACGACTAAATAGTTCTTTAGCTGTTATACTTTTTAGCATTCTCACGATTTTCGAAACCGAATAATTTGGAACACTCTGAACTAAAAAATGAACGTGATCCGATTCATAACCTATCTCAATGAACTGAACTTCATAACGCTCGGAAATCTCAACACAGACTATCTTCAAACTCTCTCCTACTGAGTTACTTATCCCCTTCCGTCTATATTTTAACGGAAAAACAAAATGATATAGGAGCAACGTCTTGTTATGACGCTTATGGATATGATCGCTCATAAACCGAAAATACACTTTTACAAAGTGTGATGAAAACCTTTAGGTTTTCAAACTTTCCTCTTAACCCCGAGGCAGAGCCTCGAGGAATTCTATTCATTAAATATTTTATAAGGTCCTATGATAGTACTGAGAACGGCTTCTCCTGTTGGTACTAATACGCTTATATGCTTCATGCTTATTGAATTTTGAGCAAAGATACTTATTTGATGTGGCGCAAACAACCCCTAGAGATGTCGGAAATACCACCTTTAAGAGAGGTGAATGAGTTCTAGTTTTGTAGCATAAATTTAAAACAACACAATCATGAAAGATTATTTATTACTAATTAGAGGTGGTGATGCTAGAATGGAAGACCTTACCGAAGATCAAAGAAACCAGCATATGCAACAATGGGGTAAGTACATGAACGGACTTGCTGAATCGGGAAATCTTGCAGGTGGATTGCCATTGGCGACCGATAGTAGATTACTAACAAACGGTGGAGTGAGTGAGTCTCCTGTAACAACCAACAAAGGAGAAGCAATTGGGGGCTATTTACTCTTAAAGGCCAATGATTACAACCATGCGGTTGAGCTATCCAAAGAATGTCCTGTATTTGATCATGATGGAAACATTGAGATTAGAGAGGCACTACAAATGGGAATGTAATATTTTTTAGATGAAAATTATTAGAGTACAGTACACGGTTAATCCTGAGTATGTTGAGCAAAATAAGTCCAACATAGCTCAGGTAATGAAAGACCTCAAGGCGCTAGGAAACCCTAATGCGAAATATGCATCTTATATAGAAGAAGATGGGGTGACCTTCATGCATTTTGCTCAGTATCCTGATGAAGAGACAGCACAGTTGCTAAATGAGATTCCTTCATTTACAAAATTTCGTCAAGAATTGAAGGCGAGCGGACCAGTTTCTCCACCAAAGCAAAATAGAATGAGCCTAGCAGGTGCAGCATTTGATATTTTTAGCTAAACCATAATAGAAGAGGCTCAGGTCTCTATACAGTAGAAACTAGATTTACTTTTAAATGGTAGATGTACAAACAGAAATACTTATAAATAAACCATTGAATGTGGTATCCAATTATGCAGCTAATCCTGATAATGCCCCAGAGTGGTATGTGAACATTAAGTCTGCGGAATGGAAAACTTCAAGGCCCTTGGAAGTTGGATCACAGGTAGATTTTAAGGCGCAGTTTTTAGGAAAGCAGTTGGCATATACGTATGAAGTTGTAGAGCTTATTCCAATGCAGAAACTAGTGATGCGCACGGCCGAAGGACCATTTCCAATGGAGACGACATATACTTGGTCTTCAGAAAGCCTGAATCAAACACGTATGACTTTGAGGAATACAGGGAAACCTTCTGGTTTCTCAAAGCTTTTTAAACCTCTTATGGCAGCTATGATGCGAAAAGCCAACACTAAAGATTTGGCCAATATCAAAATGATACTTGAATCAAAATAATAACTGATAACAACAAAAAATGGATCATACTACAAATTCCCTTAATTGGTTTGAAATTCCAGCCAAGGACATAGAAAGAAGCAAAAAATTCTACGAAACTGTTTTTAATGTAGAAATGGAATTACAGGATATGAATGGAGATAAAATGGCGTTTTTTCCCTGGAAATCAGGATCGGGAAAAGCGACTGGATCTTTAGTTCAAAGTGAGAATCACAAACCAAGCATGGAAGGATCTAAAATATATTTAAATGCCAATCCGAACATGGATTCTGTGATTTCAAAGGTCGAAGGAGCTGGAGGAAAAGTGCTTATGCCTAAAATGAATATCGGAGCGCATGGAAATATAGCTTTCATCATGGATACTGAAGGCAACCAGATTGGAGTTCATTCAATCGAATAGAGTAGTAGTCAGATAATATTAGTAAATTAGTTCTGATAGATTCTCTCCCAAGCATTTGATTTAGAATGCTTATAACGAACGGAACGAAGTGAATCCCGATGGTCTTTAAGACTGTCGGGATTTTTTTATTCAAGCCATTGGTTTCATAGTTGTGGTTACATTTGGCAGGTCAATAAAAATAGATTCAAAACAATTTGATCAGTCTGTGAGATTAGCCCAAAAGGAAGATAGAGAACTTGTAGTTGACATTTTAATGTCCGCTTTTTTAGACTTGGATGAGGGTAATTCATTGAATTACTTTATTAGAGGTGAAAAAAACAGACCTAGAAGGGTGAAAACACTATTTAAATTCCTGTTTGATAAGAGTTTAAAGACAGGAGAGATTTATTTATCAGATAACGAGAAAGGATGTATTCTGGTAGATAAATCGTATAAAAATCAATATTCATTTCTTCTGTTTTTGAAGAAACTCAGAACAATTTTTTTGAGCATTGGATTAAGAAGTGTTCCTAGAATAACAAAACGCCAACGCTTGCTTGACAAGAATCACAACGAAAAGAGGTATGTCTATCCAACGGCTATGGGAGTGCATAAAAGCATTAAAGACAAGGGAACTTGCGTAAGAATGATTCATGAACTTATTCGTACTTATGACGATGGACCTATGACGGTTTATACAGAGACAACGACCAAACAAAATCTAAGAATTTATAGACGTTTCGGATTTAAAGTGCATTCGGAATCAAATGAATTGGGTTTTAAGATGTACTTCTTGTCTTTAAGGTTAGGAGAGAAGTGTATGGGGTAAACTTGATTACTCAATGTTGGAGTCGATGTAATCCTTGATAGGTATCTCATCGAGATAAACATCTTCTAAAACGGACTTTCCATTTTCAATTTTAACTAAGGCATAGGCATCTATTTTCTCTGATCTATTTACATCTCTGTATGCTTGCTCTGCAGCCAATGCTTTGTTCTCAGACATGTAATATCGATCAAATGGATATTCGATTTTCAAATAGCTTGAGTGTCCATTTCCCTTATTCACTATGTTATTATTAGAGAAAGTGGTATAACCACAATTTGCTATAATGAAGTCTATATCATCTATCGGTTTCTCTGTAGTAACATCTACTACTTGAGCAAATCCTGCAGAGTCAGTTTCAAGCGACACATATATGAGTTGATCTTTTTCTACTGCTAGCTGCGCATCACTTTCGAACCGGTCCTGTTCAAATCGAAGTACAATGTATTTCCCTCTAAATGGATCTGTAGGATCAATAGGTTTACACTTAAATCTGAAAGTTTTTCCCTCATTAATCACGGTCTCTTTATCCAGTACCATTTTGGCAGGTATGTAAATCTGGTAGAAACAAAGGACAGCGAATGCAAGAAGTAAGACATGTCTAGTTTTCATTTGATTGTCTTTGTTTGATAAGTCTATAATTAGCTAAGAAAAAGAGAATTCCAACTCCCATGAACATAATTCCTCGCATGACAAATGAGATACTCTCATCAAAGAAACGGCAGAGCACTAAGATCAATAAAATGATCAATCCGTAGTTTAAGATTCCAAAGTGGTTTTGTTCGGCCCCAGTTTTCACTGTAAGTAGGCCTATGGCAAGAATCAATAGATTCACTAAAATGGCGGCTTTTGGCGTCCAGATTCCAATTATAAAAATCAAAAAGAACAGAATAAATGCAATGTTCAATGGACGTGTATATGCGATTTTTCGAGAAATTTTTTGGTAAATGTAAAGTGATAGCCCAAGTATTGCTAGAATGACAGAGGTCAAAAATGGTGCTCGATCTACTATACTCACTTCCCGAAAACGCTCTTGATAAAGGTCATTCCAGAAATCTGGAAAACTGAAAAAATAAAGAATCCCAACCGTACCTAACGAGCCTATAATAGTATATCCTCTCTTCCAAACAGGAAGCTCAAAAAAGTAAGACCTGTTACCAATTAAGTAGAAAACACCGAGCAAACATATATAAGAGAGAAGTATGAGTTCATAAATTCCACTTCGCCAAAATTGATCTCCAAGGTTGAATAATCGAATACCAAACAATAAAGAAACTGGAATAAACCAGTGGTGAATGGCTAAGAAATTCCCATTTGGGTTGTCCTTTATTTCCTTGAGGTATCTTGGAATGAGTGAGGCTATGAATAGAATGAACCATAGGCATCCAATCATTTTATCTGCTTCTGAGATGGATGTAGTGTACCAAGTGATTAACACTATGGAGAGGAGGGAAGCCATTTGGGACTTCATCATATACGCTAGCGGCAGACTCATGATAATCCAAACAATTAAGAACTCGCTCATCTCACCAGGGATCTGGTAGATTTGGCTGATCAAGGAAATACACGCTCCTACAGAAATGATTAAAAAAGTAGAGGCTCCTTCTCTGAGTGCAACGGACTTGTTCTTCCCAAACAAATAATAACCACAAGCTATTTGACCAACTAGTAAAGGAAGGAAAGAGAGAACGGTTTTAGTTGTTTTACCCAAATCATCCCAGTTATGAGCGACGATTAGAATAATTCCTAATCCAAGAAGCAGTGCTCCAAGAATACTAAATACAATTACAAGAATGGGTGATTGGCCAGATGGTTTGGAGAAATGCGCAACTATTTCGTTTGCTTTTTCTTCAGAGAGAATGCCGGCATTGATCAGTTCTTGGAGTTGAGCCTGTTTCATTATCGAAAATTAAGTATTTACGAATCTATAAGAAATTAGAGTTGATAGAATATAAATATAGTTAAGAGGAAGATTTTAAATGAGAATAATTTTTTTTTGATCAGGCAATTAATGAGTTTTCCGTCTTTTCACTGATAAAAATCATCAATGAGGTAAACGCATTACATTTGAAGTATGAAGCTATTGATCCCCATTTTATTTTTGTCATTTTGCTATTTGAGTTGCAATAAAGATGAGAGCTCAGAACCTGCTGTGCAATGTGGGCTAACAGAAGAAGAGACATATCCAATTGTCGAAATAGAGACTCACCTGGGAATGATGCGTTTTTGGTTGTACGATCAAACTCCGAACCACAAAGCTAAATTTATGGAATTAGCGAATGAAGAACACTATGATTCTTTTACATTTAATAGAATAGTCACCAACTTCGTTGTCCAAGGAGGGTGTCCAGATTCTCCTCAGTATTTTGAAAACTCTCCGTATATCATACCTCCGGAATTTGTCGATTCAATTCGCCATGATTATGGAGCCTTAGGAATGGGAAGAGATGATAACCCAGAAAAGAACTCAAATGCTTGTCAGTTTTATATAGTCAATAAAGAATCTGGATTGAGCTTTTTGGATGGAGATTATACAGTTTTCGGTAAAATAATTGATGGAGAGGAGGTGCTTGAGAGCATAGAAATAGAACCAACAGATAATACGGATACTCCGATAACAGATATTCCTCTTCAAGTTACAATTAAAGAATATTCTGTAGAGGAGTTGTTGACTTTGTTTGATTTTGCGATTTAGTTAATCGATTTTCAATTGTTTGACAGTCCATACTCTCATGGATTGAAAAAGGACTAGGACTTTAAAGGTTTATCATTTTCGTTTAAAAAGCTATAGCGACTCTATATGATAATCAATCAAATTATATCTCAACGTATCCGAATCAATGGGGTCTGTCCAATAAAGTAATTTGATTCGACCTATTCCATAAGCGAAATAGGTTCTCCAATTGTTACTAAATTCGGAATAAATATCTCCAGAGTTATTAAGCAGCTCATAATGGTCTTTTTTATGAGTTTCCATTACGTCATAAAAAACCAAGGAATCAATAGTTAATGAATCATAATGATTTAACACTTCGAAACTCTTTGTTAGATAGTGAGGAGATGACGACTCTGTCCAATAGTCGTTAATGAAGGTAGTCGATTCATTAAATCCAACTTCCAAGTCAACTTCAGTTATGAAAAGACTACGATTAATATGAAGACCATAACGGAAAACTCGACTTCCTTTATAAATACGGTTGTTATCCATAACGGGTAAAATCACCTGTTCTTCTCTAACGTCAAAACATTCCAAATCATTATTAAGAGGAAAAAAAACACTTGTGTTAACCCAATGAGTGCATTCTTCGATGACTCCTGTTGAATACAATCTCCAAGATCCAGGGTAGGCGCCTAAGTATGGTGAGGGGTAGATTGTGTCAAGGTAACTCGTCTGTAATATGGCATGTTCACAGCCTTCGTCATACTGATAGCAGTCATTGTCATAATTATTTGATGAGTCGTCATCATCAAATGGACTATCATTTATAGCCATGTCTTCGCTCACATCATTCTTTTCACAACTAAGAAAAGCAAGAATAACTACAAGGGGTATCAATAGTTTGTGCATCATCCCAGTAAAGTTTGTTAAGTGAGATACAAATGGTTAAAATAATACCCTATAAAGCAATGTCATTAAGTTAAGGTGTAATCAGGTAAATATCAGTAGATTACAATGTATTTTCGATTAATATTTCGTATATTTGGAGTGTAAAACACTTAAAATCAAGACATCATGAACGTTAAGAAGTCAGCGGAAAAATCGTGCCAAACTATTTGAATTTGTAATAAATCTAGTCGAAAACCCTTCTTTTATCAGGGTACACAAAAATAACAAGAGGTCTTTTACTAGGAATCGAGTTTGGAGCTTTAAAAGTACCTTCCTTTTTCTTTGTAATCATTTAAATAAACGAGCTCAAAGTGAGATCGATTTATTCTTCTCAAAACTATTGGAAATTCCGGAAGAAGTTAGAGTTGTTACTTCATCTTCCTTCACACAAGTACGGGACAAAATTAAGTTTGATGCTTTTAAAGAGGTGGCAACTAAACTTTGTGATTTTTATTATACTAGTTTTAGCTACAAGACTTTTCACGGGCTACGATTAGTAGCTATTGATGGTTCTGTTTTTACTTTACCAAGAAACAAACAAACCATTGAGGAATTTGGTGAAAATGTACTCTCAGACAATAGGAAATGGATAAAATCGCAAGTCTGCTTTGCCTCTGATGTGATTAATAACATCTGTCTTGAGGCAAGTATCTCTGCCTATAAAACAGATGAAAGATCATTGGCTATCCAACACTTTAGCAAGCTTGGTAAAAACAATTTGTATTTGTTTGACAGAGGTTACTTTGCAGGGCAAAAGCATTTAAACCATTAACTTTATTTTGTTCTTAATTTTTTAATTTTCAATCAGTAGTATTTTTGAAAAGCGTTTTTTTCATTCGAAAAAGATGGATAGAAAAACCACGTTTTCTAATACAAATTCACTTTCCTGTTTTTTCTCTGCTCTAAAAGACCCAAGGCGAATAGATGCGGGAAATTACCACCATTCTTTGAGCGACATATTGCTATTGGTTATAACAGGGATAATGTGTGGCTGTGATAAATGGGAGACCATACACATTTTTGGTAAAAGTCAATATTACTGGCTTAAGCAGTATGGAAACTTTGATGCTGGTATTCCATCGATAGATACTATGCGAAGAGTCTTTTCAGCTCTTGATTCTGAGAATTTCAATGATTGTTTTATCTCTTGGATTAATCATTTGTGTGTGAAAACAAAAGGAGAAGTTATAGCTCTTGATGGTAAAACAGTGAGGGGCGGTAAGTTTGACGGAATAACAACCCCTCATATTGTTTCTGCCTTTGCATCAGAGAATCAACTGTGTCTGGGTCAATTGAAAGTGAATGAAAAAAGCAATGAAATTACTGCAATACCTGCATTATTAGAATTGTTAGATATAAAGGGTAATACAATTACCATTGATGCAATGGGGTGTCAAACAAAGATTGTAAGTCAAATTGTGAAAAGTGAAGCCAATTATATTATTGCAGTTAAAGGAAATCAACCTGCTTTGGCTAGTAATATTCAAGATACAGTTGTATTGACAAATCCTGATAGTGTTGATGTTGAAGATGATTTCGGACACGGAAGAATAGAAAAAAGAACTTGTGAAGTTTTTACTAACTTGAAACACATAGAAAACCCTAATAAATGGGAAAATTTAATTTCGGTAGTGAAGATAACATCAGAAGTTACTCAAAAAGCAACCGGAATAATGACAACAGATGAACGGTTTTTCATTAGTGATTTGTCATCTGCAAGAGCAATTAACAATGGGGTTCGAAAACATTGGTCAGTTGAAAATAATTTACATTGGAGCCTCGATGTGACATTTCAAGAAGACTTTTCTAAAAAAAGAATAGGGTATCAAGTGGAAAACTTTAATATCCTATTAAAAATTGTATTAACAGTTTTAAAAAAAGAAAGCTCAGCTAAAATTAGCTTGAAAAACAAGAGAATGAAAGCGGCTTTTGACACAGACTATAGAAATTTATTAATGAGTACAGCTGTTTTTTAAATGCTTTTGCCCTGGGTTACTTTGGGAGAGATTTCTTAGCAGATGTTTTCAGTACAAATTGCCAATTTTGTTTTCGTGTATCGGTAAATGCTTGTAAAGAAGTAATGGATTTTATCAAAAGTGGAAGTGAAGATGAAATTACTAACATCAAAACTAAGAGCGGTGAAATTAGAGTTAGAATAACGAAAATTCAACTTGGTAAGAATGAACACGAGTATTTGGTTAGCTCACTGCTGAACACTAGTCTATTCTCTGTCCAGAAATTAAAACAATTATACCATAAAAGATGGGGCGTTGAAGAGCAATTTAAAGACATGAAACAAGCTTTGCTAATAGAGAATTTTATCGGCAAGAAACCAATCCG
Organism: Flavobacteriales bacterium; assembly: GCA_965224545.1. Lineage (GTDB taxonomy): Bacteria > Bacteroidota > Bacteroidia > Flavobacteriales_D > Sanyastnellaceae > ASP10-05a. Next base: position 536,145 of record CBDCZM010000004.1, read on the forward strand.
ATAGCTATCGGATTCAATTAGACAAGAATTTTACGGTAATATCATCAGTTACAATTTATCCATGATGGCATGCAAGCCTTTAATAGATAAGTTGTCTAACAGAACCAACGGCAAAAAGAAACATAAATATAAAGCCAATAAAAGAGCTTTAATTTCAAAGCTAAAGCAATGTTTTGTTCGCTTATTTTTTGGAAAAGATTCTATCGAAAATCTAATCCGAAAGATTGTATTAATCCTTAGTAAGGAGTCTGTCCCAATAAGGGATGGCAGGAAATTTGAACGAAGCAAAACTTTCAAAGCTAAAAGAAAACCCACTAGCAACTGTGTTCCAGTTGTTTAATGCTTAACTTAATGACATTGCCCTATAAAGATAGTTGTTTGAGTTTAGTGAGAGGGGAAGAAATGCGCTTGAAAACATAGAGGTTGAGCCTACAGACAATGCCGATGCTTTTTATCTAGCATATTAGATTGCTAAGTTCTTTTTGCTACACGCACTGGAGCATACTCAGGAATTTACAACTTCTTACTTGCTTAATTTTTTTTTGTTTTAATGGTGCGATTGAATTGGCTGTAATGTGACATATGTCATAAAGTGATGGCATGTGGTGGAGTTATTTTTATATCGAAAATTATTCTAGATAAAGCACAGAAATTTTAATTCAACCCAAGATGAAAATTGAATCGATATACAAGAATTTAGAATACGATGAAAATGGTCCTGCAGTTAGAAAATTATTTGAGACAGAGTTTACGAAAGAGATTAGAATTTTGATGAGAGAAGGACAGGTGATGAAAGAACACCAAACCTCTTTTCCAATTGTAGTTCAAGTTGTTGATGGCAACATTGACTTTGGAGTTAAGGGCAGCATTTTAAATCTAGAAAAAGGAGCATTATTAGCCCTAGATGGAGGGATGCCGCATGATTTAAAAGCCAAAGAAGATAGCATCGTTCGATTGACATTAACAAAGTCCGATACTGCAGATCGAGTCAAAAGAGTCGTAAAAGAATAAGCCTACAAAAGCAACCAAAACGACCTAAATAACTAACGGTTATACAATCTACTCATAGAAAGAGATTATTTCTAGTATTAGGTTTCTAGATTTTAAATAGAGAGGTGTCTTGCTTTTTAGCAACACCGAAAGGAAAGTAGTGCCTTAATTTAGGTGCTACTTTTTTTGTTCGTGTGAGTTTATTCAGGCTTTTGTTCAAGTATATCAAAGAATTGATCTAATCGAGGTAGAATAATTATTCTGGTTCTTCTGTTCCTAGCTCTCCCTTCAGCTGTAGTATTTGTTTCAAGTGGAACATGTTGACCTCTACCTGATGCGATTAATCTACCTGAGTCGATTTGGTAGTCATCCTGTAACACACGAAGAACCGCTGTAGAACGTTTAACACTTAGGTCCCAGTTGTCGATAATACAATCTTTAGTAATGGAAAGGCTATCGGTATGCCCTTCGACCATCACTTCCATTTCAGGTCTAGATTCCACTACTGTAGCTACCTTCCCTAGTATTTTTTTTGCTTCTGGAAGTACTTCATAGCCACCACTTGAGAATAAAAGATTATCAGAAAGAGAGATGTATACCACCGTTTTATCTATTTCAATTTGGATGTCTTCATCTTGAATTCCAGATTGGAGTTCTTTCTTTAAATGAAAGGCTAGGGCCAGATTAATTGAATCCTTTTTAGTCATAGCGGTTCTTATGCCATTGATGTATTTATCTTTTTCGCTAAGCTGAGTAATGACATCCTTAATGTTATCTGAAGCAGACTGAGTGAGTACTGTTAAGTTTTCGACTGTACTCAAAGATTGTGAGTTTTGTGCTTTTAATGTTTCATTTTGTTGTTTAACTAAAGCCAGTTGTTCTTCTAGTGAAAGTGCTTGCCCGTTTATTTTTTCCTTATCCAGTTGGCATGCTTGTAATTTATCTTTTGTAGTTGAAAGTTGCGTTTCGCATGATTTATAGTTGGTCTCCAGCTCTGTGAATACTTTTTTAGAGACACAAGAAGATAAAATAAGCGCAATGAATGTGGTAAGAGTAAATAACGTTTTCATGAAATAGGGATTAAATCGTTCAGGACAAATTTAGATGATTCATAGATAATAATTGGAGTTGAATTTATTAACCAATCCACATGTTATTAGTACTACAAATATCAATTTGGTGTAAATCGGGAGGCTCCTTGCAACGCCACTGAATCTGACCGTATATGGAAGAGTACTTGATTGATTAATCTACTGACTAGAAATGTGAAAAGCAATGTGTTTGCGAACAAATGTTACCAAACTATAGCTACATTCGTGAGCTAAGAAGAAAACGAAATTAGATGTCTGTAATAGATGATGAACTGCAAAAAATAATTGATCATTCTTTCCATTTGCTAGAAAAAGAACTGAACTCTAATGGAGCTTACGATCCGTTTGCGATAACCATTAATAAAGAAGGAGAAATTATTCCTTTTACTTATGTGAAAGAGAAGGGGATAGAATTCGATGTGGATCAAATTATTGATGAGCTTGATGCTGTTTTAGATAAACAAATAGGGGATAAAGAAATAAAAGCCTATGGTATAGGGTATGATGCTCAAGTGGAAATAAACGAAGAAGGCGATTTGTCAAATGCGCTCGTGCTAGACCTCATACATGAAGAAGATGGAGCGGTTCCTTTTTATTTTTTCCCCTACGAATTGAAGAATGGAAAAGCAGAGTTTGGTGAGTCTTTTGGAATAGAAAAGTAAAGACTGATTGGTTGAATTGAAAAAAGTTTTAATTCTTTCGTACAGCCTATTTACACGTCAAATAATTGAGAATGACTTGTAAAAGATCAGTTCATTGATCGAATCATTTTTCTAGTAGTTCCATCAGCATATTGAAGTAAGATAATCCCCTTATAGTCATCATTGACTTCCCTTCCTAAGACATCGGTGATGATTATCAATTTACTGCGCATCTCATTAAAATGGATGTCAGAGACACCGGTATCTTCACAAGCATCTCCAACTTCATTTTCGTCAATGTCAGCTTGATCTGGATTAAATATGTCAATACAATTATCCAGTTCAGTAACAAGGTTTTCATAATGATCCGTTTGAGCAAATAGAGAAAAAGAAAAAAGAAGGAAAGGAAGTAAATAAAGCCTCATTTCACAAAGGTAACGAATCGACTATCCAGATGTGATTTTGGTATCGTCCGCGTTATTTACATACAGATTAGCCATGTGACGTGTTATACGTTGTCCTGGGATTTTGTCGAAGGACTATGAAATGGAACAGGAGAGAGGATTTTTTTTTTAAGGTGGTGTGTGTGGATTGCTACTAAAATGTGTGATAATATTACCTTTGCTAGAGGTTTAGATAAAATGGAAGGCTTGTCCTTAAACGTAGAAGATATAAGCCTCCGCCCACTACTTTGTAGCCGTTGAACTGAATTTTTTTCTGAATATTGAATGCCTTTTTGAAGGTTGGATTATGATATTTTTTGAACTTGTAGAGTTTATGGAAAAATCACTGTTCAAACATCTAATTCAGATGAATCATAAAATAGTAATTGTGTTACATGTTCTGATGTTCCTGAGCTTACAGCTCTTGGCAGATGCGCAGTGGTATCCTGGAATAGCCAAGGTATATGAGTCAGATGTGATAGTAGAAGCCTCATACGTGAGACAAACTGATGATCATTTCTGGATCAAAATCAAAGAGGTGCTGAGAGGAGAGAAGTACGGATTAGAGGCAGGTGATTATGTACGTGTGAATATTACAACCAATGGTTCTTGCGGTTTTAGTTTCAAAATATCAGATTATGATCTTGGGCGCTTTTATCTTAAAAAACTTGAAGGAACATGGCAACTTCTACGAAACAGTAGTACAGGCTTAGATCACTTAAAAGCGGGCACAGATTCTACCTGTTTTCACTTTGGTTCTAAGTCATTTAATTATTTAAAGAAAGACTTTAATAGAAATCTCATTGAGTTTCAGACGTGTTATGAAATGTACTCAGAAGGTTGGGGGTTTTATACGATAAAGCCAGATGAATTCATCATTAGAAAAACTGTAACCAACCGATTAATCAAACATTTTGAAGATGTGTTTAGATCTGTTCGTGATCTTCAACATATGAATCACAGATTGGTTAACATGTTTGATGAAAGAACTAATACCCACAGAATGGTATGGTCTGTAGATCAGCTTCCGCTATTTGATGGTGGAAGAAGTAATACAGCACTACTATCTTATCTGTCCTCTAATGTGAAGTCTCCTATAGTAGATAGCACCAAACAACATTCAGCTTTTGTAAGTCTCTTAATTCTAAAAGATGGCTCTATAGGAGAAATCGAATTTCCTTATTTTTCTCATATTACAGAAAACGATATGGCCTTAGAAATAATAGAACAAATGCCTCTATGGAAAGCTGCTCTGTTGAATGAAGAGTCTGTGAGCTGTTGGGTGACTATTCCAGTTAATTTGAATCTACTTTCGAGTGTAGAGTAATCTCTTTTGAAGCCCCACAATGTACTGCGTTATGTTACTTAGCTTCGGATGTGGAATGGGAGAGAGGACTCTTTTCTTTTTTTAGGTGGCGTGTGGTGGTGGTTGAATAGAGAATAACTAATAGTACCCATAAACGAAAGAATCCTGTTCAACTACTTTGCCCTCATCAAATCGCCAGTAGATTGAAAATATATACCTAGTATGATAATCTCGCGATTGACAAGGATCTGCTTTAAAAATCCCCTTGTTGGAGTGGTCATTAAAATCTTCCTCAAATATTTCGTTTGCCAAACCGGAATATTTTTTTACTCTTTTTTTTAGTTGACCATTTGCCCTGTATTTTGGATAATAAAAATAGTACTTCTTCATGTCTACAGAATCCCGGATTGTATAATATATGGAAGGCATTGCTGGTTCTTCTCCATCGACATATCCACTAGCATATATTACTAAAACACTCTCATATGTATTGACTTCAGTGTTTTGACTAAAGAGATTTTGAATAGTGTTAGAGTCAGATATGGACATACAAGCATCCAACACCTCTTTTGGAAATTCATTGTAATAACAACTGGTTGAATCATTGTTTAATTCAAACAAGCTGTCCAACTTAGAGGCTGTAGTTTTAGGGTTTGGGAATTGAGCAGCTATACTTGATGCAATTAGAATACTCGCCAAGAATGTTGATGCTTTAATCATTTGTAGATAGTCAAAAAATTATAATGAATATTCGATTAGAAAGATACAAACTCCTTCAACATTTGCTCAGTATCGATTTTAAAAGGCGTTGGTGTGTGCAGCTTATGCAGCCCCATAATGTACTGCGTTATGTTACTTAGCTTCGGATGTGAATGTGAGAGAGGACTCTTTTCTTTTTTAAGGTGGCGTGCGGAGGGTGGATTATTTACCAATAAAACACATTCTAATACAAGTCTACTAACTTTGCAGAGTTTCAACTGTTAGATTTATATTTGATTAACTAAAATTAAAGATCTAGCTACATTGTCACTACATCAAATAAATTTCCAAGGAATAGACAAAATAATCTCTATATCACTATCTGATGAAGAGTTTAAGTCTCTAGATTTAATTAATCAATGGAAGAATAAAGATGACGTTGTTTGCGGATATTTTGAAGAGGAACAGATCTTAAATGATGTCATACGCTATGGTATTAACATAACGGATGGTAAATACAATATTCAAAATTTCAAAACACATCCTTTTGATGATTCATTTGTTACTCAAGATAATAATGAATTCGCAGATTATTTAGCAAATGAACTTCTTTATGATCAGAGTATTACTTTAATATTAGAATCTCCACATAATGAAGAGTATGATGTACATTTAAATCCTAGGAGTTTATCTCCAAAATCTCCCGCGATAGGCTCTTCCGGAAGAAACATATTGAAGATGATGGATGTGATAATTGAAAGCTTGAACCTTTCAGATGGCGAGTATAATTTCATAATATCTAACCCTGTTCCGTTTCAAACTTCTTTATTTGAATTATCTAGTAATACTAGTATAATCAGGGGAATAAGAGATAAGGTTTGGATGAATCTAATATGTGAAGATAATATTAGAAATAATTTCATTGAAAGAACAAAAACCTATAAATCAACTGCAATTATCAATTGTTGTACTGGTAAACTAAAACCCTGTGTGGAAATGCTATTAAGAATTCATTGTGATAATGATATTTTATACAATGGAATTCACCCAGGTGCTGTTGAATTTTCAACTAATCCTAAAATCAAAAAATTAAACTAATCTTACAAGTTTGATCAATTTAACCCTTTACTATTAATCATGGAGATTGAACTAAATCAAATATTTGCGACTACCGACAATAATTACCCTCTTTGGATGAATTTGACCAAGGGCCAATTTGAAAAGCCTCTGAATTTATTTAAAGGAATGCCATATTTTAAGAAATCCAGAGGAATAACACCACTTATTAACTTTCATAGCAATCCATTTAAAGAAGATGAAGACCAAACCCCTTGGCGGGATCTAATTTTTCAAGACGAGGGAAGGGTTATTTATAATGGGGATAACTATCAGGCTGATAAAAAAGCTTCAGAAACTTTTGGAAACAAGCTAGTTCTGTCGATTATTGAACTTTATTCTTCAAAAAGGATTGAAGATAGGATGAAAGCTCCTCCAATTGTAGTGACCAGAACAATAAAAAAAGATGGTAAAACAGGTTACAGAGAGTTTATTGGATTTGGGCTAATCACCAAAAGTCCGAAACTAGTTCAGCAATATGAAAAAAAGACAAATAGAGTTTTTTCAAATTATCAATTTGAAGTTGCTTTATTAAAACTATTAGATGGAGAGAAGTTTAATTGGGAATGGATTGACGACAGAAGGAATAAAGATGTTTTGATTGAAAATTCTAACTTCAAGGCTCCTCATAGCTGGAAGGAATGGGTAAATAGAGGTAATGAAACAATTAGAAAAAACACATTAAAAATAAAATCGTACAGAATACAGAGCGAAAAGGAACAATCAAGTATGCCAGTCAGAAACACACAAATTATTGATGAACTTCTGAACAAACATTACCCTAATCCAACTGTTGATGGTATTAGATTTGAAGCCCTGGCTTCATTTATTACGGTTCTTTTTTTTAATAATGAAAAGTATCATAGGGGTTGGATCACAATAGGTTCTGGAGATAGAGGAGTCGATTTTGTAGGAAGGCTAGATATTGGAGATGATGATTTTTCAAAAACATCAATAATCGTTTTAGGACAATCTAAAAGATATAAAAGCGCGATTTCAGGTGAAAAATTGACTCGTGTTGCATCTCGAATGACACGGGGATATATTGGGGTTGTCGTTACTCTAAATACTTTTACATCTCAAGCTCAAGCAGAAATTAAAGATGATAAACTCCCTATTATCCTAATAAATGGAAAGAAGGTATCTGAACTTCTTTTAAATTATATAAATACTACTAGTGTTAAGTTAAGTTTACTATGACGTAATATTTTCGTATTTTCATTAAAAAAATGATGAGATACAGGATCAAACTAAGTCAAGAGGAGGTTATTAGGCTTCGGGCAATAATTAATAAAGGATCTCATAGCACAAAGACGTATCGTACGGCTTACATACTATTAAATTGCGATGTTGGAGATTACTCAGAGAAGGTAACTAATGCGCAAATCAGTAAAGTATTAAAAGTAGGGATGCGCACAATAGATAGGGTAAAAAAGAGATTTATTGAAGAAGGATTTGAAGCGGTGCTTGAGAGACGTGAGAGTTCGCGAATATATGATGTAAAGATAGATGGAGATGTAGAGGCTAAGATTGTGCAATTATGTTGCAGTGAACCCCCAAAGGGTTTTTCTAAATGGTCATTACGCTTATTATCAGATAAGATGGTAGAATTAAATTATGTAGAAAGTATTTCTCATGTTTCGGTAGGGAATGTTTTAAAAAAAATGAACTTAAACCTTGGAAAGTCCGTGGCTGGGTAATTCCTCCAAATAAAAACAGCGAATTTGTGGCTAACATGGAAAGAGTTTTAGATGTTTACAAAAGACCTTATGATATTGATTACCCAGTAATTTGCATGGATGAATCCCCCAAACAATTAATTTCATCAGCACAACCTTCAACACCAATTAAACCAGGTCAAGATGCTCGAGTAGATTACGAATATCTCAGACACGGAATGGTTAATATATTCATGGCAAATGAACCTTTAAAAGGAAAACGGATCGTTGAAATAACAAAGTTTAAGACTAAAAAGGATTGGGCAAAGTTTATAAAGAGAATAGCTGATGAGTACTACCCAAAATCAAATAAGATAACCTTGGTAATGGATAATTTTAATACCCATGTCGCTTCTGCATTTTATGAAACATTTGAGCCTAAAGAAGCTAAAAGGCTATGGAATAGGTTTGAGTTTATCTATACACCTAAACATGGAAGTTGGCTCAATATGGCAGAGATTGAGTTACATGTACTAAATGGTCAATGTTTAAACAGGCATATAGATACCATAGAAAAAGTAAAGGAAGAGGTCAAAGCTTGGCAGAACCATAGAAATAATAAAGAAGGCACTATAAAATGGCAATTCACAACAAAAGAATCAAGAGTGAAATTAAGAAAACTATATCCGTCAATTAATAATTAACTTAACACTAGTAAAACATTAGAAGAAATAATTCATGAACAGGATGTGTGGAGCAAGGAAAATATTGGGTCGGAACATTATGATTCAATATTAAATTAATATTGAATCTTCTAGCAGTTTCTCCTATAAGTTTTTATTTGTTTCTGTATACTACTAAAGAAACCTCGTAAAATAAATTTAGTGATATGTTAAGATCAGGTTGTTCTAAAATCCAATTAATTTGTTCGAACGAAGAATTACACTAGCTTATATTTGTTTAAAATATACTACATGGAATTCGCGGGAAAAGGAAATAGAAAGCCACAGTTGGATATCAGCATTAACTTAATTGAAGTTGATAAAAAAAATCCGAGATTGGTACCATATTTGGCAGAACCTGAAAATGCATCTCAACTTGACTTAATTTCTGTTTTACTTGAAAATTTTGATACTGAAGCTGTTGCAATGTCCTTAGTAGAGAACGGGTACTTTGATGAAGAACCTATCATTGTAATTCCAAACAAGAAGCCTACTGATTTTTCTTTCGCTCCATATCAAAATGATCCTGATGCCCTGGCTTCTTATATCAGTGGTTTAATCGAAAATGGTGAGATTGACTTTACCGTTTTGGAAGGTAATAGAAGAACTTCTGCGATTAAATTGATTACTGATACAACTCTCAGAACAAGTCTTAAAATTGACAAATATTATCCTAAGACAGATAATGATGCCATAATAGATGATATCTCTAATATTCCATGTATTATTTATGAAAATAGAGAAGATGTTTCCGCATACTTAGGGGTAAGACATATTGCTGGATTGTTAAAATGGGAAGCATTTGCCCAAGCTGCATATACAGCAGAGGTTATAGAAAATGAGATGGCTAAGGGGTTATCCATTTCAGAAGCTATAAAACAAGTTCAAAAAGTCGTTGGAGATAGATCTGATAAACTGAGAAAGCAATATATCACTTACAAACTTTTTTTAGAAGCTAGAGATAACCTTGGTTTTAATGTTCGACCAATTATTAATAAATTTTCCCTTTTAACTGTTGCGTATAACTCTGCATCTATACGTGAGTATTTGGGTGTTGAGGCTTACTCTAAGGTTGATCTTGATTCAGAATTAATAACATCTGACAAATACGACCAGTTCAATAATATACTTACTTGGGTTTACGGAAATGTTGATACAAATGAACAGCCAGTATTGACTGATTCTAGGAGAATTACAAACACACTGAGTCATGTTGTAAAAAATGAAGAGGCTATAAAGTATTTAGTCAAATACAAAGATATTGATGGTGCTTTTGATAGGACAAATGGGGAAAGAGACTATCTTTTTAAAAAACTCGTAAGTGCAAGCAGAGCAATGCAAACCTCTTTAAAATTTGCATACAAATACAAAGAAGACGAAGAGCTTCTAGGTCAAGTTTCTGAATTAGAGGAGTTAATAGCCGCACTAAAAACAAATCTCTCTTAAGATATGTCCGATTATATTGGTTTTAAATCAGGTAGAGAGATTGAATGGTTAGAATTGAATCTACTTAAGAATAAAAGAAGCTTGAGTAAATCTCAAATTTGTAGCTTAAGCGGAGAAGAGGAAAGTATCGTTGATGAATGGATTAGCATTTTAGAATTAAGGGTTCCTTTATATGAAAATCCTATTTATTCTATTATAAATAACATAATAGTGCCAAATTATTCTTGGGATGAAATCCCTGAATATTTCCTTTGTTTATATTATTCTTTTAATGGTGCTAATGATTACTCCGGTGGGACTGGGTTGTTTGAAAGAATATCAGGTGAAGCATTAAAGAATTTCATAAGTGGTGAGACATTTGTCTTAGGTTTTCCATCAGGAAAAAACTTTAATGAATACTTAGATGAAATAGGAGATTTGTGTTTTGAGGAGAGATTAATGCCTGCTCATTACACTTATAAAGATGACGGTGTAGATGTAGTAGGTTATAAATCTTTTAATGATAAAAGAAGTTCTAACCTTTATGTCCTGTTGCAATGTGCTGCTGGAAAGCATTGGACAGCTAAGAAAGCAATTGTTATGAATAGATGGTTGAAATACTTCAAATGGTATTCAGACAATTTGATCCAATCAATTTCAACCGTTGATTTTGTAGAGGGTGATAAATGGGACAAACATTCTTCGACTTTTGGAATGCTTATAGATAGATTAAGAATTTATAATTTTTTATATAGAGAAGATGTTAATCCTGCCTTGAGAAATGAAGTGAAAAATTGGTGTAACACTAAACTTCTTCAGGGAATATGAAGTTTATTGACTTATTCGCAGGATTAGGAGGGTTTCATGTTGCTTTAGAAAAACTAGGGCACCAATGTGTTTTTGCCTCAGAGCTAGACCCTGAACTGAGGAAATTGTACAAAAAAAACTTTGAACTTAATGCTCATGGTGACATCACCATCATTGATGAGAAGGATATACCCACTCATGACATATTGTGCGGAGGGTTTCCTTGTCAACCTTTTTCAAAAGCTGGAGCACAAGAAGGGTTAAATGATATAGATAGAGGCACATTATTTCATGATATTAGCAGAATACTGAAATACCATAAGCCTGAGTATTTTATTCTAGAAAATGTTCCTAATCTTAAAAGTCATGATAATGGTAATACTTGGAATACTATAATTAAAGTATTAGAAGATGAGCTTGGCTATTCAGTGAGAGCTGAAAAACTATCTCCTCATCAATTTGGAATTCCGCAAATTCGCGATAGAATTTTCATTGTTGGTTCGTTAAGTGGTTTAGAAGAATTTAAATGGCCGAAGGTCAGTTCAAATAAGACTAATATTAGAAGTGTTTTATCAAGAAACCCTAAAAAAGCTAAGTTGGTTCCTGAAAGAGAATTGGAATGTTTAAATCTCTGGCAAGAGTTTTTAAATCGTATTCCAAAAACATCAAAACTACCCTCTTTTCCTATTTGGAGTATGGAATTCGGTGCTACCTACCCATTTCAAGAAATTGCTCCGTTTCATATGACAAAAAACGACCTTGATGAATATTTAGGTAAATATGGTTCATCACTTCATGGAATGTCCAAAGCGAGTCAATTAGAAAGGCTGCCTAAATATGCTAGAGATAAACAAAAAGGAAGGCAATTCCCTAAATGGAAACAGAATTATATTCGACAAAACAGAGAGTTTTATCTAAAACATAAGGTCGAAATAGACCCACTAATTAGTCAACTTCAAAAAATGCCACCAAGTTGGCAAAAGTTCGAGTGGAATTGTCAAGGAGAAGTTAGGAATATCAAAAAATTAATTGTCCAATTTAGAGGTTCTGGAATCAGGGTTAAAAGACCTAACTATTCTCCTGCTCTAGTATCTAGTACCTCAACACAAATTCCTATTATCAGTTGGGAAAATAGATATTTAACTAAAAGGGAAGGAGCAAGGCTTCAGTCTTTGAATGATATTCAAGTGCCAAAATCTGATGCTTCTGCTTTTAAGGCTCTAGGAAATGCGGTTAATGCCAAAATTGTACAATTAATCGCATCTAACTTGATTAGAAGACCTACTTTAAATGATGATGATTTAAAAGATGCTACAAATAATGTGATGTTTACAACCCCCGAATATCACCAAGAAATAGCCCAGTCATCTTCTTAATCAATTTCTCGTCCATGCCTTCAGCTTTCATTTTCTTTGCAATAGCCAACTTTTCATCTTTCTTAGCTTTCTCGGACTCCAAACGAATTTTCCAATCCTGAAGTCTAGCTTTCTCACGATCAATTATCTCGTATTTACCAGTCTTTTTAAGATCATCAATAATGCCTTCGCTTTCAAAGCTAAAATGCTCTTTTTCAGAAATAATTAAGTGGTCTAAAACCTCAATTTTGATGAGTTTCCCAGTTTTCATCATTCTATCAGTAAGGTCTAAATCAGCATCAGAAGGAGTGAGGCTACCACTTGGATGATTATGAACTAAGATCATCTTAACGGCCAGCTTATAAATCGCCATTCTAAATACTTCTGGAGGGTTTACGGTAACTCTGTTAGATGCACCAAGACTAATAAGTTCTACAAAAAGAATCTTGTTTTTGTTATCTAATCCTACAACCCAAAAATGCTCTTGATTTCGTCTGATTTGATTTTCACGCAGTAAAATCGACTGCATAACGGTGTAAACTCCATCGGAGTTTAAAACCTTTATTTTCTGTTCTTTAGATAGTCTGACGTTCACGCGTTAAAGATATATCAATATGACCGCAATATAAATTTTAAAAAGTGCGTGGGCAAAAAAGAAAAGAGGCCTCGTGCGGTTGTGTGTGGCTGATGCGCGTAAATGCAATTGTGCGTGAGTGAAATTTTTATTTCAAAAAATTTTAGGAATAGCAATTTTAGGCTGTGTAGCGGCTATTTAATATAACGACTAATTATGGGGCTTGGATACGAATGCCAAATACAGATATAATTCTTAAACGAACTGTTACACGAATTTGTACGCTACTTATTTAAAGGCTTACCTATAAATATAAATGCCAATAAGCCTTAAACAAGCTAGAAGCATGAGCCTGTGAGTGCGGTTCTAGCGCAGACATAGTATCAATTATGGGGTTTCGGAGACTAATGCACTCAGTTATTCAGAATACACTTGAGCCCCATAATTAATATTATGTTAAGTAGCATTATTGGAGATGCCCCCCCTAGCAACTATTAACTCCATCAACCTTCCCCGCAAATCCTTCAATCTATATATTTGTCTCATCCTCCACTTTGGATACTTTTTGAATGGCCACTAGGAAAAAGAAAGACTACTCTACTACAATTATTTTCATCGTTGTGATGATCATAGGATTTACTTCGCTAATTAGTAAAAGCCGTGTGCATCATTTTCCTGAGACTATTTCAGCTCAAACTCATGGTGATTGTACAGAACTCAAAGAATTTACATCTACTGGTATAAACGCTACCAGAATTTGGCAAGATTATCTGTATTCGTTTTACTGCATGGATTACACCGTTAAGGATCAATCCTATAATAGTTCACGGAAATTCAAGAATGATTTCCCCGTCTATTTTGGCTCCCACAAAGATTCTTACGCGAAAATCTGGGGTATTCTTTACGCAGAAATGATCAATAATGATTCAGAGTTAATTCAACAAGTCGCTGATAGCTTGCAATCCCTTGAAAAACACAAGACACTAGATAGAGACCAATTTGCAGATGTCGTCGTAACTATGGTCCAAGATATGGAGTATGTGTTTATCCTGGATGCTGATGACTGTGATGATGTGAATAATCGTTTTGATTGTGTCGGCAATCAGAAATTTGGAATCCACACCCCTACTGAGTTTATGTATACGCAGCAGGGCGACTGTGATACACGATGCTTACTGCTTTATGGAGTGCTTAAAGAACTGGGATATCGTCCAAAAATAGCTGTGAGTGATGCCTATTTGCATGCCATGCTATTAGTTGATGTTTCGGGGCCTGGAGACTATTTAACCCATTTAGGAGAGAAATATTACTTTTGGGAAACCACTGCTATGGGCTGGAAACCTGGAATTTTACCTCCAGAAACTGGCAACAAGAATAATTGGGAAATCGCTTTACACTAGTTACAAATGAACCAAAAAGTAACACTTTTAAGTCTGTTGGAAATACTCAGTTCGCTGAGCTGTGGTATTCTTATACTGTTTGTGACCTATCGTCTGCTGCAGATTTACGGGAAAAAGAAATTAGGATTAACTGATAACAATCAGGCATTTCAGTTTTTCATAGCCTCCGTCCTATTCTCTATAGGGTTTATACTGAGTGGAGTCATTCAACCGATTTTGAATTATTATAGGATCGTAAGTAATTCCGATATTTCATCCTTTCAACTTATCCTAAGTTTTATAGGTACCGGAGCTATATATATAACTATTTCTTATCTCCTTTCGGTAGTCATCACGATAGTAGGTATTGGCGTATATATGTTTATGACCCCGCTGGACGAAATCAAGGAGATTAAAAACAACAACGTGGGTGTAGCAGTGGTTCTAGGAGCCATTGTTATTGTGTTGGCACTCATGTGCAAAGACGGGATTATTTTGCTAATAGAATCCATTGTTCCTTACCCTAACCTCCCTCCTCATTGACCCATTTCCATTGGACATAAAACCGAGTTAATAAAGCTATCTTATATTTCAGTTTGGAATTTTAAGTTTGGTTTATATTTGCTTTTATGCCTATCAATGAACTAATAGAGAATGATTCAGGTCTTCCAATAGAAGAGCTTGAAAATTATGAAGTACCTGATCGATTAAGTTGGACGAGTATTTCAGTTCAGATTATGTCTGTACTGAACATTGAAAGAGGTGTTTTTTATACCATTATTGAACTGTTGTTCAGGCCTGGGAAAGCGGTTAGAAATCATTTATATAAAAACAGAAGTCGGTTATTGAATCCTGTCCGATTTTTAGTGCTTTCGACCACTATCATGACCTTTTTTACTTTTTATTACCTCGATTTTCAGGGTTTTGTTGATGGGTTTGAAAGTGGGATGTCAATGTCAACCGATGAGTCCTCAAGAGACATTCAAGGAGAAAAAGTGGCACATCTGTTTCTAGAGCGTTTTATGGCCATGATTCAGCAGTATAGTAGCATCGGATACTTTATAATGGTACCTGTGGGGGCTCTAGTTTCATGGGGTTTTTCTAGAAAGAAGTACAACGTTCCGGAATTGATAGTGGCTTATTGTTTTATGTGGTCAATGGTGAATTGTATTTCCATTGTATTGATTCCTTTTATGGGATTGGAGTTTTCAGGTAAAACAATTATAAATGGAATCTTGGCGCTGCTACCATTGATATACCCGTTGTATTTCTACACCAAATTTATTAATGAGGGAGCCAAAGGGCTGGCTAAAGGAATAGTCATTGGAATAATCAATGTAGTTCTCTATACAGTGCTGTTTGGTGCCGCTACGATTTATCTGGTCTATCAAATGAAGCATCTCATCCTTCCAAACTCAAGTGTTTTCTAGAAAAAACTAAACTGAGACATTTCTTTTATGAAATGACCAATGAACTGAAAATTAGCAATTGCTATAAATAGCAGCCCAAAAATGGCTCCATAAATATGTGCATCATGTGCTATTCTCGTTCCTCCCTTTTTATTCATATATGATTCATATGCAAAAAGCAGAATCCCCATAATAAAAGCAGGTATTGGAATAGGTATAAATAAAAGTGAGAGTTTATGCAGTGGAAATAATAAAATGTACGCTAAAAGCACAGCCGAAACGGCGCCAGAGGCACCTAACGAGTTATATCCTGGATTATCGCTATGCTTTTTGTAAGCGGGTAGTGTAGCGAAGAGAAACCCTCCTATATAGAGCAATGTAAAGACGACACGTCCTTTGGTTACTCCCCAAAAGGGAATGTCTCTAAAAGTCGAGCTCCATGCCAAAGGATCAGTGAATGTTATTTCTAAATTTACTCCAAACCCATAAAAAACATACATGTTAAACGCCAAGTGCATGTAATCGGAATGGATAAATGCATGGCTAAACATACGATACCACTGGCTGTGTTCTTTTACCAAATAAGGATTATAGAGCATATCCTTTTTTAGTTCAGGATTGTTGAATGCTGCTAGTGAAGCCAATATCGTTCCAGCTAAAATGATTAATGATATGGGGCTATCTGTAAAACTCATATTTAACTGGTATGATCTGTTACAATTACCCACTTGCCATTGATCTTTTTCCATATCAACGAAAAATGACCGCCAACATCTAGCGTGTCGCGTTCAAGTTGCCATGAACCTAACATATAAGCTGCTTCAGATGAGAGAATATCAAGTTTCTTCACCTCAAATTCTAGTGTTCCCATCTCTTTTTGTGTTGGGTATCCCCTTTCATACGCATCAAAAGTGGCTTGCCAGCCGTATCTAACATTTGTTTTAGACATAAATGCCATAGAGTCACTTTTCCAATAATGCTCCATAAATCCAGAAATGTCCGCTCTATTCCAAGCTTCTTTTTGGGCCTCTAGATTAGTGATAATCGCTTTGGATTCTGATTCTTTATCTACGCATCCAATGGCAAGCGTGGCCATTATTAAAAAGAAAATAGGTTTCATCTAACGAGTTTAAAATGCTTCTCCAATAGTAAAGTAAAAATTGGTTCCCTCAGGTGTGAATGCATAATCCAATCGTACCTTGAGGTGTTTCTCTTCGTCTAAAGTATATCTTAATCCTGCTCCATAGCTATAATTCCATTCTGAAGAGTTTAGACTTTTCAGATTCTCTGCAACCGTTCCTATTCCAAAGAACCCAACGCCTCCAAACTTCCGCCAAACGGGGAATCTTGTTTCTATCTGCGGGAGTAATGAAATATCATCGATAAATCGGCCGTCGAGGTATCCTCTGAGTTGTTTGGTCCCTCCTAGCCTGGCTTTCTGGAAAAAAGGCACTTCTCCCCAGTTGATGTCTGAATAGAGTTGTGTAGCAATGACTATTCGCTTCCAGTTTAGGTATTTCCTAGCATCGAGTCTCACTCTGCCAAAATTGAATTTACTTCCAATGGTTTTACTGAATGTTTGATAAATGAAGTTGACATAAGCCCCTTTTCTAGAGCTGTAAATATTATCCCGCTTGTCATAGCGAAGCTGGGGGCCTATTCCGCTTATAGTTCCTCCTGTCTCCCCTAAAATGTCAAGTTGATCTAAAAGTCCTTCGTCTTTTCGTTTATAGATGTCTGGAGTATCCAGCCAATAGCGTAATCCAGCATAAAAATGAGGGCTTATTTTTCGCAACGCATCCAAGCGAAACCTGAAATATTTAGAGCTGTATTGTTCAAATGCTGACTCGTTCGTCTTAGATCCTATTCCAAAGAATGGATAGATATAATCGTAATAACCAACCTCTCCTTCGGCTATGTTTTTCCATTCATTCCAATATTGTCGAAAAGGAATGAATGCCAAGATCTGCTTTTTCTGAGTGTAAGTAAGCGCGAGTTGTACTTGACTGGAAGGGCTAATGCGATCTTTCGGGTCTATGTAATAGTTATAAATCCCTACGGCACCAAATCCCCATTTCGTTTCTGGTGTATAAAAAGCAGCAGGAACGGCTAAAAGGAAGTTTTTTCTTTCATCTATTGTGTCCGTCTCTTGTGTGCCAGTCGAGTCTGTTTGGGCATTAAGGAAGCTCATTGCTACGCTCGACAAACACACCACTAAAATCAATCTTTTTATCACGGTGTGAAAATACTTTGGTATTGATTACTTTCGAAAACGAATTCTAAAAGTTTTTGCATTGCAACGTAGATATTATGCATTACATAAGCCCTATGGCTATCTCTCTCAATTTACAGACGAAGGAAAATGGAAGGGACTAAATCAGCTAATAGACGTGTCCTCAGATGTGTATAGCGTCGGCAGATTAGATGCAGAATCAGAAGGATTACTTTTATTGACAAATGACACCTCAATTAATCAGCAATTACTTCATCCAAAGAATCAGCATTCTAGAACATATCTGGTTCAAGTAGATGGTGAAATAACAGAGGAAGCTGTTCGACTGTTAAATAGTCCTTTGGAGATCAAGATTAATAAAAAGCCCTACCGTACATTAACAGCGGTATGCAAATCCATTTTGGATCCAACATTCATTAAAGAAAGAATCCCTCCTATTCGGGTAAGACAGAGTATTCCTACTTCTTGGATTGAGCTCACTCTAATGGAGGGTAAAAATAGACAGGTCAGAAAAATGACTGCTTTAGTGGGGTTTCCCACCTTAAGGCTGATTCGCTCCCAAATCGAATCCCTAGATCTCCATTTGAACCAAGGAGAACTAAAAGAGTACGAAGAGAAGGAGTTCAAAAAAATGCTTCAATTGTAAATTTCATAGATAGTGTCTGGTTGGAAATAGACGAATTTCACCAAAACGAATTATTTTAGATGAGCAATGAATTTACTTTTTATGAGGTGATGCCTCAGCATCAGACGATTAAGAATAAACTCTTTGATCGCTAAAAGAAGCGTTTTTAATTTCGTTGTATTTCCGACCAGACACTAGATATTAGCAAAATGAAATACGTGCTCAATTTTTTCAGGTTAATAGCTGTAATCATCATTTTGGCTTATTCATCAACTGCAGGATTGATTGTGCTATTATTTACATTTTCAACAGATAAGTGCATTAATCTGGCAGTGAGACTTTTCTCCAGAAGTTTGCTTTTTGTCTGCAATACGAAGTTGGAAGCATATGGAGGAGAATCTATTTCAAAGAGTCCGGGGAAAATCTATGTCTCCAATCATGAGTCACATTTCGATCCACCAGCAGTATCACTAGCTTGCCCACATCCACTGTATTATATAGCCAAAAAAGAATTGAAGTACATCCCGTTCATAGGCTGGTACATTTGGCTAAGTGGTATGATATTCATCGATAGAAAAAATAAAACAAAGTCACGAGAATCGATTAGGTTGGCTGGTCAGAAAGTGAAAAACGGAAAGAATGTGATTTCCTTTGCTGAAGGAACACGTACTAAAACTGGAGAGCTAATGAAGTTCAGAAGAGGTTCATTTACCATGGCTAAAGCACATGAGCTAGACATCGTTCCTGTGGGTATTTTAGGCTCAAGAAGTGTTCTGGCCTCTGGAAGTTCATTTATTCATGGAGGAAAGACCATCAAAGTGAAAATTGGTGAAGTAATGAGGTATGAAGACTATAAGGAATATACCACTGAAGAGCATGCTGAGATTTGTCGGTTAAAAGTGAAGGCACTAATTAACGAATTAAAAGAGTTGTAGATAAGATGACTAAGTATCAACGCTGTTTGAATATATTAGGATTATCTGAAAATGCATCTCTAGCTGAGATCAAATCCGCCTATAGACAATATGCGAAAAAGCTTCATCCTGATGTCAATCCATCTGCAAAGGCACAAGAGCATTTTCTTATTCTTACTAAAGCGTATGAGTTTGTTGTGGCGTATAAAAGTTCTGGTCATCGAGTACTAACGCAGGAACGCTCCTCTCCTGTTTCAGATAAAAAATACGGGACCCATAAGAATTGGGATTCGCAAGCCAATAGAGATTATAGAGCCAGAGCGAGAGATAGAGCAGAAAGAAGAAAAGAGGCCTATTTGAATTCTGAAGCATACAAAAATGCGGTCATTTACGAACAGTTTTTTCACTATCTCGCTCTTGTGATGGTTGTCTTAATGGCTTTTTTAATGGTCTATTTGCCATTCACAAGTGGAATCAAAGGATTGGCCATGACGCCTGTCATTTTTGTGATCGCATTTCCATTGTGGTGGGCATACGTAAGAAAGCAATTCAAGCTGATGTCCATTGCTGGTTTCAAACACTCAGTCAAAGAGGTCAGTCAAACTTACCCGTTTTGGGTGGGAGTACTTTCTGTTACAAATCTGCTCTTATTCACTCAGTTCACCATGAGTACCCTCATTAGTTCGAATTTGATACTGCTGTTGTTTGGAATTGGAATTTTTGTTTCTAAGCTAATTACTAAGAGAGTATTGGGATTTGAGAAGTCAAAACAGAATTATTGGGCATGGGGAGTATTGCCATTCATATTTAATCTGGTCTTTCTGCTTAATTATGTGGTTTCATTCTCTGAGTCCACTACTACATATGAATACCAATTTGGACCTTATGATTCTTCTGGCAGATCATCACTGCAAGAAGGATTGATCTTTTTTAAAGAAAATAAGTATGACGACTCCTACTTCGTAAGGATGTATTTCTCTAACGAGGTTAATAATTCATCTCACATCTCCTTGAAAACTGCCACCGGAATTATGGGGATGGACGTAATAAAAGATCATGAGTTTAGTGGAAAAAGGAGAAGGTAGTAAATTCATTTTAAGCAGAAAACATCACTTATAAGACATTGACGAAGCCTGTTCGAGAATTCCTTGGAGGCTTGCCTATTTCAGTTAATAGGTGGTCGTCATGTCTTCATCAATGCAGATAATAAAATCAGCTTTTTCTTTATTCTCTGAAGTTAGCTTATTGATGTTCTCTTGAGAAACCATGGAAATCGTGCCATAGTTGAGATGCTCTTCTCCCTCTTTTAAGTACCATAAGATCCCTTCATAATTATCAGAGTGATAGGTTCCGTTAAAATGGATTAGCAGTTGGCCTTTTCTGTAGTTTTTTAGAATAAAGTGCGCCATGGTAGCATCTTTAATGGCTTGAGCCATCACCAACTCAGGGGTGCCATGATCTCCCATCATGGTCAGAATGTTTTTGTAATTTGCCAGCTCTGGATCAAAGTCAATGGGAAGTGGGGCTATCCAGCTCTTTTCCTTTTCAGAAAGCGAATCTAGAGATTCAAATCCCTTTTTGTAAACTAGATTAGCAAATCTGCGGGGAATATTAGAGGCTGTAAATGTCAGTTTTTTTTCTTTTGCAAAATCTACAAGAGGAGCATAATCAGTGAGGTAATTGGGCCATAGTCTAGCCATTGAATCTAGTTGTTCATAGTTAATCTTATTATTTAAGTAACTGTTTAGTTGCGTCTGATTGTCAGATTCAAACATTTCTGCTGAAAGTGAAATGTCTTTGAGTTTGTGAAGATCAGAAGTCACTTCGTATTCCAGCCAATGAGCAATCGGATTGTTGTGTAATTCTCCAAATAACAGAATGTCTTTTTTTGCGAGTTCTTTGACCATTTTCTTGTACTTTACTTTCTTTCCTTTTTGATTATAAATGGTGAATGCTCGCTTTTGACCAAAAGAAATACTAGCGACAATAACTAAGTATATGGGGTGCCGATAGGCCAACGCTATATATCTTGTTGACTGATCCGTTAGAACATAAGGGGTAATTCGAGAAGAAAGATGGACGCTCTGGGTAGCAGAGTACTTTGAGGCAGTAATATCTGAG
Organism: Flavobacteriales bacterium; assembly: GCA_965224545.1. Lineage (GTDB taxonomy): Bacteria > Bacteroidota > Bacteroidia > Flavobacteriales_D > Sanyastnellaceae > ASP10-05a. Next base: position 557,653 of record CBDCZM010000004.1, read on the forward strand.
CTATTCTAGTGGTATAGAGTTAGTACTTGGTTTGGTTTTTCATTTTAATGGAACTCGTTTCTGTAGGTTTTAGAGCGTTTTTCTGATTTTTAGACATGGCTCCGCCATACAGCTATGCCGTTCTTATTTTATGAGTTCATTTTCAGTAGTTTGGATTTAGCTATGTTCAGGTAATTCTTAGGAGGCCCACGTTTATCAAAGGTGATTAGGGTTACTAATTTTCCTGTTTTACAGCTCGGGCATTTTCTGTGCAGTGTGCCTTCTTCCTTTATGCAGTGTGATATGACCTCTGCGTTTCTATCTGCTAACTTCTGCTGTAAGTGAGCCAGCTTCTCCTTTTTCCATGCACTGCTTAAAAATCCATAGTGCCGTATGCGGGTAAATCCTTTGGGTAGGATATGCTGCTGGAATCTTCTGATGAATTCTTTAGTACTCAGAGTTTGGGTGGTGCGTTTTCCGCCTTGCTTGTAATTTTTTAAACTGTAGGTAACTTCTCTTTTTTCTTTATTTACTTTTAGTATGCGGTGGTTACTGATGGCTATTTTATGGGTGTAACGCCCTAGGTATTCTACTATGTTTTCTGCATTCCCCAAGGGTGGCTTGGCGTAAATTACCCACTTTTGGCGGAATAGAGAGTCGTATAAAGCTTGAGGAAGTTCTGGAAGTTCTTTTCGCAGTTCTGCCACCAATAGCCCTCTGAACTTTATACTCATAGCTTTTACGGAGAACAAAAAGTCTCCTTTGCCTGTTCCTTTTTTCCAGTTTCCTGATGGTGTGACTCCGCCCTTAGGCACTATGCAGTGCAGCTGTGGGTGGAGGCTCAGGTTCTGACCCCACGTGTGCAGGATGGCTATCATGCCCATTTTGGCTCCCAAGTGTTTGGGGTTGTCTCCAAAGGCGGATAGTGTGTTCCATGAGGTTTTGAAGAGTATGGGGTAGAGTATGTCTGGGCGTTGCAACGCTACCTCATTTAACTCTGATGGAAGCGTAAAAACAACATGGAAGTAAGGCACATTCAGCAGCTCTTTCTTACGTGCCTGAAGCCATTCCTCTTGCTTATGTCCTTGACAGGTAGGGCAGTGTCGGTTTCTGCATGAGTTGAACTGTAGGTGTAGTTTATGGCACTGTAGGCACCAGTCTAGGTGGCCTCCTAAGTGTTTAGTGCGGCATTTTCTGATGGCATGAAGGGTTCTGCTTCTCCATGAGTTACTGGCTATGGAGTCTAGCTGATCTGCTTCTAAATTTAAGACATCTGCCACGGTGTGTTTGGCGTACAGGGGTTACTGGGAGTAAAGTGTGTCTAGCGGACTAAACTTCACAGAGCTACCAGTATTAGCTACATGTAAGTATATGATGGTGGTTTGGATATGGGCGTGGCCTAGCAGTTCTTTTAGGCTCATGATATTCAGACCCGATTCTAGCAAATGTGTGGCGTAGCTGTGCCGGAGTGTATGGGCAGTGTACTTTTTCTTAGTGTTTACCTTAGAGCGGCTTTCTTTGATGACCCATTGTATGGCTCTGGTGGTGATGGGGAGAGGTTTTCCGTTATCGGTTACTTGACTGTTAAATAGATAGTTTACAGGGTTTTCTGTGGTGAGGTATGATTTTAACCCTCTGATAAGCATGTCGTTTAATGGCAGATACCTATCTGTGTTCCCCTTCTTTTTTTTACCAATAGTGTTTTTCGTTCGAAGTCCACATCTGACTGGAGTAGATTACAGAGCTCATAGCTACGCAGTCCGCAGCCGTAAAGAAGAGATAACATGAGTCTGTGCTTAAGGTATTTAGGAGACTTGAGGAGTTCTTTAACTTCTGTTCTATTTAGAACTACAGGCAGCTCGTTTTGACGTTTAATCTGAGGGAGTGCTACTCTTTTCTGCTCCATCCCTAGCACTTTATAAACTGCTCTTAGCCCAAAGATGGTGTGCTTAAAAAAGCTTTCCGAAGGGGTTTTATGTAGGTTCTGGCAGTGATAGAGGTAGTCATTTATCTGCTCCTTCTCTAGAGTTTCTGGGCTTTTATTATAGTGTAATGCCAGGTGAGAGAGGCATCTCAAGTAGTTGTTTAAGGTGCTTTCTGACTTTCCGTTCACCATAAAACTTTTGGTAAGTTTGTTTACTAATGGTACAAAATCGGGAACTTCCTCTTGTGCTTTTTGTAATAGTGTTTTACTTTTCTTTTGGTACATTCCTTTTGGATTTAATAGTTGTACCTATATTACATATCCTAACTGGGGATAGTTACTTCGGCTTACGAGGGTATCCGAGGATTAGTTCAATAAGGAAGATGAGGAGTGTAAATGGTGCTTTCATGGACTTCAGATGGTCAAATATACCATGCAAATCGGAGTATCTGTAATTAATAGCTCTACCTAAGTTCGTGGAAACCTAAAAGTGTCACATTTTCTCACCTCGCCTAATTTCAGAGCATCTACAAGCGTCAGTTTCTATTTTTAACAGAAACTCTAAAGATGAGGAACATTCTACTTTTAAGCATACTGACCCTGGTTTTGGCAATCGCTGGGTGTAAAAAAGATGAAACTGCTAGCTGTGATGATACAATGAGCCCATCAGGAGGAGGAGAAACAGTAAATGATACCACCTACCTGGATACATTGACTCAGTATTTTGATCGGAGTGCTGATTTTGTGTACCATACAGCCAACAATCCATCTCAGCCAGATAATTACCAAAGGTATTTTTATGGAACGAATGAGAATTACACTAATGTGGCTCAACATTTTGATTTTCCTTTGGCTCAGAATACTGATTATACAGTAAACAAAGTGGAAATTTTTGGTTTTAGAGTTCACTTATCCTCAGGAACACAAAGTGTAGGTTCGTGGGATGAACTCACTTATCATATTTATGCATCAGATGATAGTTATTACCCTGTTGGAGAATCATTATATACGGGAACTTTTTTACCAAGTTCTGGTCCAAATGGTAGCAGTATAAATGTGATCTTCAACGAGGAGGATTTAAGTGGAGTGGAAATTAATGGTGCCAATGGTTTTTTAATTGACTTCGAGACCTACTCCCCTGGCTCAGATATTTTTGTAATGAATAATAGTTGGTGTGTTGTTCCTAATCAACCCAATGATGGTCGAGCGGAACGAAGAACTAAGGTGAAATTGACATCAAATGGTGAATGGAGCGATATTATCACTGAAGGACCGGCTTTTAATCAAGATTCAAACGAAGATCAACTCATGCTGGATTGTGACGCATATGTTTTTCCTTATATGAGGGTGACTGAGGTGGAATAATGATAAGATGTTAAATCCGAATTATGAGGTTGAACATTTGTAAGTGATTCAACCTCATAATTCAGGTCAATCTTCCTATTCAAAAATAACTTCCATCTCTACTCTTCTGTTCTTTTGCTTGCCTTCAGTGGTAGCATTGTCAGCTATAGGTTGAGACTCTCCAAACCATTTTGTTACCAATCTTTCTTTTGGTACCCCTCGGCTTTCCATGAAACTGGCTACTGCCAATGAACGCTTTTTGGATAGTGCCAAGTTGGTCGATTCCTTTCCAACATTATCGGTGTGTCCAGCAATTTGCAACTTCCACTCGGTCTTCTCAACCAAAAGTTCTGCAAGTAGCTCTAAGGACTCAAAACTATCGTCTTTGATAATGTCTTTTCCACTTAAAAATTCTAGATTGGCAAATGCCGTATTGATCACTTCCTGTGCCTCTTCTTCGATTACAGGACATCCTTGATTTTCAGCTGGTCCTGGAGTTTTTGGACATCTATCGTCTTTGTCAAACACTCCATCTCCATCTAAATCTTCCCACGGACATCCTTGATTTTCGACTGGTCCAGCCATAGAAGGACAAGAATCTTCCTTATCTATCAAGCCGTCTCCATCTCTATCACCCCAAGGGCAACCTTGATTATCTAATGGTCCAGCTTCATTTGGACATTGATCTTCAGAATCTGACAAACCATCATTGTCTGTGTCAGGACACCCCTTAAAATCAGCTGTACCAGGCACCTCCGGACAACGATCTTCGCTATCTTGAATACCATCGCTGTCAGTATCTGGACACCCTTTAAAAGTTTCTAGTCCAGCAACTTCTGGACAAGCATCTTCACTATCTTGAATTCCGTCGGCATCTGTATCAGGACAACCACCAAACAGCTCTATTCCCGCCACTTCAGGGCAGTTATCTTCACTGTCTTTTACACCATCGCTATCCGTATCTGGACAACCTTCAAATTTTGGCAGACCCGCCACTTCTGGACATGCATCTGATTTATCTTGAATTCCATCAGCATCCGTATCAGGACAACCATTGAATTTTGATATTCCTGGGATTTGAGGACATTCATCCTGCAAGTCAGCTATACCATCCAAGTCAGTATCAGGACAACCATTCAGATCTACCAATCCAGGAACATCCGGACAATCATCGTCTTTATCTAATACAGTATCTCCATCACTATCTTTTGGTTTTCTTCCCAATGTCAAATTGATACCTGTTCGTATATGTGTATTTCTAGAAAATGCTGGGTAGACAACTTCTGAAGAAGACTCATCGGACCCTGCGTCATCGACAAATCTCGCTTTGTTCACTACCGCAGCCAGAATATTATCCGTCATTACATAAAACTGTACTGGACCCGCATTTAGGCTTAATCCCAGTCCAAGATTTCTGAAATCTCTATCGATCACAGAATATGAAGCTGTGGCTGATAACCACCTTTGAAATTTCTGATGGTAAGACAATGTCACGGTCGGGCGAAGTGTTCCTTTGTAAACTTCACTATGTAAGAGCAGACCAGCTACGCCTGAAGAACGATCATTAGCATATAGATCATAGTTGGCACCAACATAAAAACGCGTTAGTAGCGAAGTACGGTATTTGTCACTACTTTCTGTATAACCAAATCCTGATTCAAGATCATCTCTTAATTCTTCAATTGTTGTATCCAAGCTATCTTGAATGTCTGAACCTGCAGTGACGATATCTTCGGTTAGTTCTATACCAGAGTATACAAATTCACCATCTTCAGTTTCAAAATTCTTATTATCTGATTTCCATGAAATAAAGCCAAGATCTATAAGACTTCCTGTAACTTCAAGTTGATCATTAATGGCATATGTAGCCCCTAAGTCAAGTCCAATACCTTTATTTTTTCTTTTGAAAAGGTAATCGCCAATTTCGTCTCTTTCTATATCCGTATTGTCATCTATGGTATCTGTTAAACTCCATATTCCTGAGGAGTAAACGTCCATACCTCCAGAAAATGTCCAATCCCAGCTATCTTCATCTGTTTTCCATTGAAGGTTGCTGGTTTTAGTATCTACATTTTCCATTCCATAGAGGTACTTTATTCTACCTCCGATACTTAATTTTTCATTGATCGTTCGCTGCCATCCCAGTCCATATTCTCTATAGTGATTCAGTCCGATTCTGAAATCAGAAAAATCTAAAACACCTCCCTCAAGTTCGTCAAAGCTCGCGTTTCCTGTAAATGGAAATCGCAACATATCACCAGGAAGAGATAATCTAAAATTAAAGCGTTCACGTACGCCAAAACTGAAGTAGTTCTTCTCTCCTACTTTAAGTCCAATTGAAAGCAACTCAATTTCCTGTTCAAGACCAATATAATTTCTCTTCTGTATTTGGTCTAAATAATGTAGAGTTCTAAAGTTGATCGTATTGCCTTCTTTAGAAAAGAGATGATACGGATTGAAAATCGTATTCTGATGTCTTAAGTAAATAGAAGACAAAAAAGGTAAACCTATGTTCAGTCGAGTACTCGGTGCCTTTGAAGGGTTGACGTAAATCGACTGTGGAACATCTGACATTTGATGAAGCACAAGATCTTGTTGTCCATAGCTGGCCATGGTCACGAAGATCACTAGTGTATTTATGAGAAATCGTTTCATTTTTTTACAGTTATGGTTGGAGTTTACTCGGAGAGATTAATGTTGGTGTCAATCTTAGCAGATAGCTTCATCCTGAAATTATATTCAGGATAAATACGCACTAGCTCACCTGATGAGGCTGAATTGGTAAAGGCTATGCCTTTAAGAACCACTTTGGCCGAATGTTCATCGATAAGTTTGTTGAGCTTTGCCGAAGTCATTTCTACATCTGTAACGGTACGTGTCGATGTGGTAACTCGACCAAAATCAGGGTCACTTTCTGATAGGGAAAAGTCAACTAAGCCGGACTGTATAATATTATTCACTTGATTCTCTGAGAAAAGAGAATCTAAAACCACATTATTAGAATCTAAATAATAAATCTGAGTCCCTATATCCACTGGTAAACCGTTATCCACTAACAATCTTAGTGTCACTTTAGAGATATCGTCTGCAGTTAAGTTTTCATTATCTGAATCATCTAATCCAAGTTCTTTTTCCAAATCTAGATCCAGCGTATCTGTATAAGCGAAATTATCAGCATACCCATAAATCGGTAGAACGATATTTGCTCTACACGCCACCTTACTTGTGTCCAGAATAAAATTTTGTTGAACACCATTGGGATTGGTCGTGCTCTCAGCCGAATAAATCAGTCTGAATGGTCCTTCGTCCATTACTTCACTGAGAGCAGGAGTAGTTCCTTGATTGGTTATTGTATGCTCGGTAGTAGTAATTTCTCCAGGAAAAGCTGCTCCCATTATAATTGGAATGTTCTCAAGATCTGGACCAGTAATAGTCTGGGCGGAGACATTTTCTGGAGCGAATATGGTAGTGATATCTACCTCAACAGGAATTCCCGCTGAGTTTTCAATAAATAGTTCTATAGATGGATTTTCAAAGTGAAGTACCCCTTCTACATCTTCAAACAATTTTATCGTTTGTGTGTCTTCAGCAAAGATTTCTGTTCGCTGCCCTAAGTAACCATAAATGGCTTGAAAAGAGCTTAAATCAAAATGAAGCTCGTATGATAATTCATCACCGGCGTTCACTGCAGTTCCTGAATGTGTGAAGGTTATGTTGGTTTCTACAGTAATTTCATTGGAGGTGGTACCATTGTCGGTTAGGTCTAATATATATCCTGTTAGGTCCAATGATTCTGCGACTGTTACTGGAGATGATCCTTGATAATCAATTGAAATGGTAGTTGAGTATGCCATTCCATTATTTGTAAGCGAAGGAATACTAATGTCTAAGAGAAGATCATGTTGGAAGCTTGAGGACATATCGATTTCTAACGCACCACCATCTAGCTGAATAGAATCTAGAGATTCACCATTTGGTGTCGAAATTAGCTCAGAAAACTCCCACGAATAACTCGCTGAAGTGCCTGTAGGAAGTAAACTGAACGCCGCAGCCTCTGGAGCTCCTAAACTGAAACTATTTGAAATGTCTTGGTTAGGTAATCCCGCCAAGTTTTGAGCACTGTATTCAAACAAATCTGTCGGATAGATCAGCGAAAAGGTCTCTTCCGCTTCATTAAACACAAAACTTTCAGAGTCATACGTCTCTTCTAGGTTGCCTAAATTAAGTGTTGTCTCTGCCAGAGGAAGAGCAAAACTAGGATCTAGGTGGTCCACAACCAGGTTGTCATTGAAAACCAATTCGTCTTTGACGCAAGCAGTAATGAGTGCAGCAATCAAAAATATGGTCATGAAAATTCTCAGATACTTCATTTAACCGTGTTTTTATTTCATTTATTGAAATGATAGTTACGCGATGTGAAGTAAAAGGTTATCAGAGCCTTTCTGTAATATCAACTTTGTGAACGGCAGATTAAGGCAAGAGGATGTGCATTTGCTCTTCTTTGGAAGCAATGACCAAATAGCTCAGAAAAGAAAATGGCCTTACATAAGAATATGTAAAGCCATTTCAAATGGTTATAAAAATGACTTTAATCACAGTCTTGTCCAAAAACTCCTAAAAATGAAGAGAAATCGTCAGATCCAATTACATTGTTGAAATTACTGTCATGATGCCCACAGGCATCAGGTTGTTGTTGCCAAAAAGATAGAAAATGTGTCAAATCAGATGCAGTAATTTGACCATCTCCATTACCGTCATGCAGACAAAAAGGATTCATAGTAATGGAAGCAGTAGAAATATGACTTAAATATCCTGCAGCACTTGAATTTGAGATATCAATTGATACAATTTCTGTTGTTTCAGGCTGAAATGTAGAAAGAGGAGTAAAAACGGCAGTAATATCAAAACCGGTTTGATCAAGTCCTCCTGTAGGAATGACGAGTTCTCCATTATTATCGAAAGAAGTGACCCCGTCTCCACCAATTATGGAAAGCCCTTGAGGTAAATTCAAGCTTAATGTAATGTCATTGGAGTTAACAATAGCAGTCGACGTGTTAACATGGTAGGTGACGGTTAATTCTTCTCCACAAGAAATATCTGTTTCAAAGTTATACTCAGCATTTTGGTTTTCATCAATGATGTACATCGAGATTGGGTCACTAGATGTAGGAACCAATCGAATGTCATCCACGTTGGGAAAGGCAAAACTTCCATCCATTTCTATGCCCGTTGTAGCGAATAAAAGTAGATTCGAATAGCTATTGTCCGCAGTAAATAGAATATTAGCCTCTGCCCATTCACTATTCACAATGACTTGTCTCAATGGAGGTGTTGCGATGGACTGTTGTGTAGGAAACAGGAAAGGCCCAACATCTTGAGAATTGTTAGAGATGTTAAATACCAAACCATTATCAGGTAAAGGTGTAATATCAGGAAAAGGAAGAGGAGTGTTAGCCAGATTTTCATCATCCAAGTGAATATTAAATCCCCACATGTCTTGATTTGTCAAGGCCCATTCGTTTCCCGTTTTGTACATAAAAGTGACAAGATACTCTTGACCCGATGTCACAGAGTGATGCAAATTTCCATAGTAGCCCTCTGTGACAGGATAAACTAAATAGCCAGCGATATTCGATATGTATTTATTATTAAGAGCATTGTAATTATTGGATTGACCAAGAATAGGAGTGTTTAATCTGATCCAACAATCAGGTTCCTCGGTGGGCCCATCGCCAATTGAAAGAGCTGTTATGTCTTCAAAGCTACCTCCAGCTACCAGGTTAGTGCCATCGAAAGAATCTGTGCAGTTGGGTAGTTGAGCATTAGTCTCAATCAGGCCAAGACATAAAATAGTGGTGAATAAACCAAAGGTTAATGTTTTCATAAAGAGCATTTTAGATGTTGATAGTGCTGTGAATTTACGAAAAACAAGAAGAAACAGATAAAAAAAAGGCCCACTTATTAAGCAGGCCCAATCCTATTTGAAATAATAATTAAATCCGTTTATCTTACGACCAGTATATGTCCAGACTCCTCTATCCTATCCAAGTTATGGTATGATTTAGTGTCAATCACATAATTGTAGACACCATCTGGAACATAGTGATCTCCTCCATTATGAGATCCATCCCATCCTTTGGTTGGATCACGGGTCTCAAATATGATTTCACCATCTCTATTGAAGATCATGCATTTGTAATCACCTTCATCCACAGCTGTAATGTTAGGTAACCATTGCTCATTCAATCCATCTTGGTTAGGGCTGAATGAATTAGGAATAAACATCGTGAAGTCGATTCGCTCAAATAAAGCGGTTATGGTATCAGTGTTATGGAAGGTGTAAGTGATGTCCTTGTCCAAATGAGAAGGAACAGCAGAATTATTAATCGATCTCCAGCCAATGAATTTATGGAATGGATTTTCAGTGACGATAAAATGATTCGTAACCGCGCCTTGAAGTCTACCAGACCATTCAGAACTTGTGTTTAGATTTGGATCAAAGGTGACAATTCCAGCTTCCCTTGGTTCAACCCGAACTACAATTTCATAATTAATAATTTCAGAGAAATGAGCTACGATATCATCACCTGTCTGAATACTTGCCGCCACAGCCGCACTGAGATCATCTGGAGTAAATGTGTGCCCCCCAATTTCCCAATAGCTAAACACCCACCATTGATCTATTGGAGTGGCTACTAGGTTAATGTTTTCATTGATTTCATAGGCTTCTATTTGTGGATAGCTCACCAAGCCCGTGCCATCTATAGTAATCGTTCCTGAGCCTACAGGGAAGACATCAATGGAAATATCCCAATGTTCTATATAAGTGAAAATACCGGTGATAGTACCGTCTCCATTAATGATGAAGTCTAGGATCGCATCGGTATCATTTCCGTCGATAATAATTCCTGCGGAAGTTTCCCAATGATCAAAAATGTACCATTCATTAGCTGTAACATTGATAGTGATGGTCCCATTTTCCTCAACAATTACTTGATCATTGTTTCCGTATTCTATGCCATCTATTGTAACTCTCCCCCCATCTTCATCTTGCAAAACAATGTCTACCGTAAAAGTTGGCACTTCTTCAAATCGTGCTGTTAACGTGTCCAAAGCATTAAAGTCAAAGTTAGCATTAGAAGTTGTTGCATCGGGATTGATTGTATGGTTAGGCAATGTCCATTCAACAAACCTCCATCCTGCATTCACTGGAGTAGCAACAACACCAACATTAATTCCAACTCCTACATTTTCTGTTGTTGGATATGTCATTATTTCTGTCCCTATCGAAGTAATTAGACCTGAACCAGCGGGTTCAACTAGATACGTTAAAGGCTCGCTGAGAAATACATCAAATTCTGCTATAACGGTCCCGTTTTCGCAAGTATTGATTGAAATTGTAACATCGTCGTCGTCCCCGATGATTTCATTTTCTTGCAATTCCCATTCATCAAAAATTTCAAAACCGCTTTCAATGGCTGTTAGTTCTAATAACGTGTTTGGAGGATAGGAATATGTTCCTGGTGTAGTTATTTCCGTTCCGTTCACCATGATACCCCCAAATCCAGGAGGATCGGTTTCAAAGTAAATGTCTATTGGGTCGTTATTTGGAATAAAATTAGCTTCAATTACCAAGTCATCGGTTAATTCGATTTGCTGAATAAGAGACATCGGATCGGCTAATACAATGCTCCCTGAAACTACTGTCCAACCAGTAAATGTAGAACCGCATACTTCGATTGCTTCCAAGTCGATGTTGATGCCTCCAAAATAAGTACCTTCAAAAATATCAGTTACAGTGGTGGTGCTAAATAAAACCTCACCTACTCCACCATTCACCTGTACCGTTACATCATAAGGACCATCTAACTCTGGGAAACAATCTGGGATGATATCAAACACAAAATCATATCGTTCACAATTGAACTCTCTAATACTGTTTACGTTTGCCTGCCAAGCAGCGACACTTCCACCCCATCTATCAACTTGTGCTGGCATTTCAGGAAGCATATCGGCTTCGAATTGGTCCAACATAGCTGTGAGGTTATCACATGAAAGAGCTCCATTTAATAAATCTGTATATCTGTTGATGTAATCCGCAAAAAACGATTCATTTTCTAGAAGGTTTCTGTAAATTTCAGAATGTCCTACATCCTCATCCCAAGAGGGTCCATTACCAAAAACAGAGGATATTTCACATACTGTCGGTGAATCAGGACCAGTCGAACTCCAACCCGTGAAATTCTGACCTAAACCTGAAATGTTGTCCATGTCCCATAGAGCATATCTCCAAGGCATTGGATTGTCAGGATCTAATCCCTGCCACCATTTGGTGTTCCAGTTGAGCCAATCAGAATTCACGAAAAACGTGTTCAGAATCATGTAGTCAATGAAGCTCTCTTTATTGATTAGTTGCAACGCACCGTCATAATTTGCTTGAATGGTCATGTCATTGCCAGTGATGTAATCATAGGTGTCTTCCCAGTTATCTAGTGTACCGTATTCCACATCAACTCCACCCCATTGTTCCAACATGTCCATCTCATTACCGCCGGTGTTATAGTACTCTTGTGTGAAATCTTTGTCAATTCGCTCTCTGTATTCATATACTCCCCAATACTGACCATTTAAATAATTGATACAATGCTCGTATGTACGTTCGTCAACTTCCAAATCTGCAAAATGACTTACGGATTGTACCCATCCGTCTCTCATGTGAGCGGCAGTGGCTGGCCCGTCATTGTAATTATCAGATCCAGCAGCTTTAATGATCAATACATCAAAATCAGTTCTGTCCTTAACAGAAAACATTTGATAATCAATTTTATTTGCGTACCCATACTCATCATGCACATGAAGTCTCATCCCTCGCTGGTCATAATTCCACGAATCATTTCCATGCCTTCTTAGTTCACCTTCTAAACTCCATTGACGAACCCCATTGTCATCAAACCACTCAACTGAAACAATAGGTGATGGTCCAAAGAACCCTCCATTAGTCCATAAATCTAAGTCTCCACAAACAGAAAAGGTTGAAAACGAATGCCCACCATTAATAAAATAAGTATTGGATACAGTAAAACCATCTAAAAAATTGCCACCTCCAGTTGGGATGCTTCTTGCCCTAATCGTTGTTGTTGCAGCTACGTTAACGGGGCCAGTGTATAGTGTAGAAGTATTTGTCGGTGCACTTCCATCAGTTGTGTACCTTATCTCGAATCCTGCATCTGTAGATATAGAGACATTCTGAGCGCCGCCATAGAATCCGGCCTGAACATTAAATGTAGGTCTCGGTGCATAATCAGTAGCTCCACCTGCGTTAGATGTCCCTGGAGTAGGGTTTTCAAATACTCCCCATACTGCCCCTCCATCTGTCAGCCTGCCTGTAGAATGACCCAATAAATTTGGATTTTCGATCCATATTTGATCTAAAATAGTTAGCCCTGGGTCAGAAAGAATAATGTATTCCTGACGCATTTGAGTCAACTTAAAATCCGCATGGTGATTGACACCATCAGACTCTCCTCTTCCAGAGGCCCATATTTGTATAGTTTGACCAGCATTGATAGTAACCCCTGCTGGAATTTCCCATTTATCAAGATTGTCCGGATTGTCTGTTAAGAAATAGCCTGTCAAATTTACCGTAGCTCCTCCAGCATTAAATAGTTCAAACCAATCGGCATCATTTCCGTAATTATCAGTAAGAATATCTCTATTTGCCGCGCTATATTCGTTAATAACGACCTGCGCATAAGAGCACAATGAAGCAAGCAGCAGCAGTGTAACAGCTATCTTTTTCATACTATATATTAATTTTCAGTGCAGTGTGTACTATTAACACAAACTTAATACAAGAAAGGTTGCTTTAAGCCTACTTATTTAGTATGCGATATGGGAAATCAAATGCTTTGGTGATACTTCTGTTTTATTTAAGCAAATAAATTTCAAAACTTTTAAATTAAAGTTCTGTGTTAAGATAGTAACTATTTATTTTTGCGACGCAATAAATTCTTTAGCATATGTCAGAGCATTCTCATCAACAGGAACCAGAACAAAATGAAATCGGAGGACCAGTAGTATTTGCACTTGCGTGCTTTGCGTTGGTCATCATCATTATCTATTTCCTGTAATACACTTACTGGTGAACAATTAGTCTGCTGGTAATCGATTCTTTCTCATTCCTTATGAGCTGGATGAAGTACATGCCACTTTCTAAATCTTCAATATCAACCTTGGTTATCAATAATTGAGAATCTATACTTTTGATAGTTCTTCCAGAGTTGTCTTTGATTAGAATTGTGTTTTCCGTGGTGGTAGTTTCCAAATAGAAGAATCTTTCGGCTGGATTAGGGAAAACAACCATTTCTCTTCTCGCCCCGTTAGTTAACGAATAAATAGAGTTAACCAGACACTCTCCTTCTTCCCATGAAGTGATTCCAGCATTGATGGCTTCACATTCGTTTGAATAGGTCATCTCATTACATCCACAGACAGGTTCGTATACATCATCGCAGGCTCCATTTGGGTTTTCTTGATTTGGATTATAACATTCAGACTGATCGCAAGAAACACAGTCAAGCATAGTTGGGAAAATGGCATCTGAATAATCCACTCCATTGGAAGCTATAACATCACATCCACTGATCGTGGTACAAAGCCCGTTCAAAATTCCAACTCCCAATACTGCATCACAAGGCCCAAAGTCCACATCTGCTAGATCATCACATGGTTCTGGGTCTATTTGATCACAAGGTCCATCGGTATATGATGTGACTCCATGCCAGTTTTCAGCTTCGCAACCATTGTTATATGTGACGCCATTACAACCGCAGACAGGAGTAACAACAGTAGGACAAATAACCTCCAGATTAATCATGCTTTCATCAATACAAGGCGGGCATTGCGCATTACATGCTTCGAGACTTTCAAAGAAATATTCTGAATAATCCACGTTATCAGACCCAAGAGTAGAACATCCGCTAACGGAAGTACAACTATTATCAATAACTGCTACTCCAATTACCATAAGACAAGCGCCAAAATCTATACCTGCCAAATCCATACAATCATCTGAATCCTCATGATCTATTTTTATATTGTATACATAGACACATTCTCCATCCGTAACGGTTAAAACAATATGATAAGGATCTAACACTGGCTCTCCGTCCTCAATGTATGGGAATAATGCACAGAGAGATGATTCAGTAGAGGTTTCGCCACTTCCAAGATCCCAGAAATAAGATGCTTCAGAGGATAATTCTAACTCGCTTTCAACACTAAAACAGTATTCGTCTGCTGCATATGTTTGGGGTTCATCGTCCGTTCCAATGCTTCCTTGATACTCTGCTTCTATCTCGATAGAATTTTCACATTCTAAGTTCTCACAAATTCCTTGAGTCCAGCCTGGAATTCCTGCTACTAATGCAAAACATGAATTGGAATATTCTACTCCATCACAACCACAAACGGGGTCATAAACTAAAAAACAGACGGCATCGGGCTCATAAAAGCACTCCTCAAAACAGTCGGGAGCTTGACAAATAGCAAAGAAAGCGTTAAAGCAAAGGATAATGCATGTAATAAATCTCATGGTATTATCTTATTTACCATGAAATTAGGGAAATACTTTGGTTCTTTAAGAAACTGGAATCACATTTTTTTCAGAAAATATCATTTCTTTAATGGTCAATCTCAGAAACTTAAGGTTCCCTAGAATGTATCTTTTGGCCATTCTTCTAGGCTCTTGAATGAATCTGTAAAACCATTCCAAGCCGCTTTTTTGCATCCATTCTGGTGCGCGTTCTACCTTACCTGCGACTACATCAAAGCTTCCACCCACACCCATAATCATATTGACATTTTTAAGAATTTCTTTATTTTGATCAAGGAATATTTCTTTTTTAGGAGAAGTGATTGCAACAAACAGAATGTTTGCGCCGCTTTGGGTTATCTGTTCTGCTACTTTGGGAGATTCTTCATCAGAAAAATAGCCATCTTGGTATCCTGCTATAACATGTGATGAATACATATCACTGTAAGTAGACACCACTTTTTCTACGACGTCTTTCTTCGCACCTAAAAAATAGCAACTGTATCCATTTTCATGTGCCATTTTTACAAGGTTGATCATTAAATCAATACCTGTAACTCTTTCTGGAAGCTTTTTTCTACAGAGTCTAGCAGCCCATACTACAGCCATGCCATCGGCATTGATTAAATCGGCATTGACAACACTTTGCTTGAGCTCCTCATCTTTCTGCATGAGGACTATTTTCCCAGCATTGACTACTGAATGGTGAAGTTGTTCCCTTTTTATAATTGCCTCCTTAACAAGCCCTAAGGTTTGTTCCATTGTAATTTTGGCAATTGGCACTCCGAAAAGTGTGATGTGTGGTATAGATAGTCTCATCATACATAGATATTAGTTCTCATATACCTATGAAGATGAACGAAAGTTTGTAGGAGTTAATCCCTATTCACGGTCAGGCTACTGCAATTTAAAAGAAATAGGTAGTGTATACTTTACTTTAACTGCATCACCCCTTTGCATCCCTGGCTCAAACTTAGGAAGCTTTTTTATCACTCTGGTAGCCTCGCATCTATAGATTTAGAAACACCTTTTAAGACTTCAACATCTTCTAGCTCTCCCTCTTGTTTACGACCACAGATACAAAAACTTTTCCTTGTATTCCAGCATCCATGGCATCCATAGGGTAGTTGATGTTACGCTGAACGTGTTTCATGATTTTTTCTTGAGTACATGTCTGCTCCTTTGTTGTGTCTGAATTCTTACATTCTTTGAAGTATGGCATTCGCTCAGCTACCACCAAAACCTGATCGTCAAAGGAAACCTCTTCAGGTAGTTCGTACGGAAATTCGATATCATCTTCAAAAAGACCAAAATCACGTGAATCCATTTTTAGCTTTACAAGATCCATTTCTTCTATAAGTCTAGTAGCTCCAGCATATTTATCGACAATAAATAAGACATATCGAATATCTACCATAATGTTTCGACATTGGTTAGGGTCGAACATGATATCACTCATCGTACTTTCCCATGATCTATCAAAGTTGAGCCCTATCAAGTGTCCTTTACCATTTAGCACTGGACTACCAGAATTTCCTCCCGTTGTATGGTTAGAACTAGTGAGACATACTCTCAACTCTCCATCTGAATGTGCATATTGACCGTAATCTTCTTTTTCTAACAAAGTAACCAAGTCTTGAGGTAGCTCATAGTCTTTAATTCCTTTGGCATGTTTATCTAGAATTCCATCCGCCGTAGTATAGAATTTATACGTCATTCCATCATTTGGTTCACTCCCCTCCGCTTTTCCATAGGTCAATCTTAATGTTGAATTAGCGTCTGCCCAATAGTCTTTATCAGGGAAGAATGTCATCAAGCCTTCCACATATATTTTCATTTTAGAATCAATAGCACCTTTGTTTATTCTGTAGGTAGGAAGCACTTTATCATAGAAGACATCAACAACCTGATTTGCCAGAAGAACAGCAGCTGACTTTTTTAGTTTTTTTGTCTTTCCTTTAGAAGCACTGTTGATGTATGAAATACAATCTTCTCTGTTGGTCAGTATTTTATTCTTGAAAATTTTGTTTGCGTAAGCTTCCCATCCAGCCTCTCCTTTTGCCAAAGCTGTAGGTCTCAAGTTGTCATCGAGATACTTGGAGTACAAAGGAGTCAGGGCGACAAATATATCTTTGTCGATATCTACATTGTAATCGTCAAAGTAGTTGTTCACTTTATTGATGTATTTCTCCTTTAAAGTAGACTTGTCTTCCATAGTCTCAGCCTCTGCCAATGCATTTCCAAAGCCTGACAGGTCTTGTGCAAAGGCAATGATCTCTGGGCCATAATAATAGTATTCTACAAACAGATCTCGGGCTTTTTGATACGATTCATTGGTCGTATGTAGCTTTGAAAGCTCTTCTAATACTCCTCTGTATTTTTCACCACCATCATTCTGAATTCTATTTTTGTATTCGGCTTCTAGCTCCATTTTTCTATTGAGGGCATCCATTCTTTTTAATCCCCTATTCTGTCCTTTCCATTTTTTCCAAGCATTACTTATTCCTGATTGCTTCGAAGCATATTGAATTTTCGTTTTTTCATCAGCACGCATGGCAGCATCGATTATGTTCAGACTTTCATCTCTCATATGAATTTTCATAGGGTTAGAAACGTTCATTACATACGTCACAGCATCTGAAGTCAGAAACTGTTCTGTTCTTCCTGGAAACCCAAAGATCATAGTGAAGTCACCCTCTTCGATTCCTTCTAATGAAACTTTTAGATGCTGCTTAGGCTTGTATGGCTGGTTATCTGTGGAATATTCAGCCGGCTCATTGTTTGAATCTGAGTAGATTCTAAAAATGGAAAAATCACCAGTATGTCTTGGCCAAATCCAGTTATCAGTATCACCACCAAACTTACCTACTGCATCAGGCGGCGTTCCTACCAATCTTACGTCTTTATATGTTTTGGTAACGATTAGGAAGTATGAGTTTCCATAATTATATGCTCTTACATAAGATTCAAGCCCCTCCTTTACCTCACTTTCTAGAGCTTTAGAGTTTTCTTGTAGTTTGGCCTGTATGTCAGCATCACTCATCCCTTCTTCTATTCCCGCATGCATCTCCTTAGTCACATCTACAATACGATCTATTAGTGTAGCTGTCAATCCTTCATTTGGCAACTCCTCAGAAAGCGAACTTGCCCAGAAACCATCTCTAAGGTAGTTGTTTTCCAAACTGCTGTGGCTTTGGATTTGAGAATAACCACAGTGGTGATTTGTCAGTAACAGTCCCTGACTAGAGATCAGTTCAGCGGTACACCCACCTCCAAAGTGAACAATAGCGTCCTTTAGACTGCTTTTATTAATGCTGTAGATATCTTCAGCAGATAACTCTAAGCCCATAGCTTGCATGTCATCTTCCACCGCTTTTAGTAAAGTAGGAATCCACATTCCTTCTGTAGCAGAGGCCATAGAATGCAATAGAACAAATAGTGATACTGTCAGTACTCTATACCATGTTTTCATTTTGAATAGTGTTTTGGGAGATCGAAAATACTCAATTAATCTATTGAGGGATCAGTTCAGGAATGATAGAAAATCGATACGACGCTGGAACAAGAAGCTTTTCCAATGATTTAGAAACTCCATGATACACTCCATTTTTCTTAAGAACTTTATCTCTTAAGTGATGTTTGATGAGCACTGATTTCTGGTTGTTTTCTAAGTAAACATATGCTTTTCCGATGCGGTATGACTCGTTACAAGCGCACGGTCTGTATCTAACCAACCCAAAATATAGACGATCATTCACTTTGGTAGATATGATGTATTGTACGTCTTCAAAAAGTGTAACACCAAATACTTCGAATGTTAAATTTTCAGTAGGAATTGATATGAGCGAAATTGTGCTTAGGTCAATTGTTTTCGTCTCAGATTTGATTTTAGTATATGGAGATATATGTCCCTTCCTAAAGCCAGAGATGATTGCATCAATAGTTTCACCAGAGTGAAGAGTAATAACACCTTCTATTTTCTTGGCTTGCAAATTATAGCAAGTAAGAAGCATTAAAAAGAGGGCGAGCGTTTTCAAAATAAATTCTAAAACTCCAATCTTAATCCCACATTCAATGGGGCTATTTCAGGAAATTTACGATTGCCATTAATCCCATCAAATTTCTTGAAAAGGTTTGAAAATCTATATTCCCCATATAATGACAATCCGTTTCTTCCAATCGCAGCAGTCGCATAATAGCCTATCAATTCGGTGTACTTCAATCGTTTAACCAAGAGGTCTGATTTTTCACCACCTTGAGAACTGGCGAGTTTTGGATCAATGTCATTCTGAATTCTCATTCTGGAAGTAAGCTTGGCTGAAGCTGCTGCTCCTATTTCTATGTATGCTCCTTCCTTAATACCATGTTTTCCTAAGTGAAATCGATTTTGAAGGCCTATTCTAACCGTATAGATAGACAGTTGCTGCTTGTCATTTATAAAAAGAGGAGAAAGAAGATTTGCAGAATCTTGTTCTATTTTAAAGTTGTCAAATTGAACCCCATAAGTGATTCCTATAGAGTAGAATTTTGCAGGCCTAAGAATGAAATTTCTACCTATTCCAATACTCGCTGAAGACCATTTGGTCTTTAAACTATCCTCTACATCTAGTGTTAGATTATATCCCCATTTCAACTGAGTTTTCATTCTGTCGGGAGTAGCAGCGGCTTCTCTATCCTCTTCTACATTCCTATCCACGACAGGTTCCTGAGCATAACAATAATTAAACACTAAGAGTAGTAGACCTAATGTAAAGTACTTTTTCATTTTATAATTTTATTTCTTTGGTGAATCCTTCATAATGACATCTGAAAACAGTGGTACCGTAGGGAATAGTAATACTGAAATTATCAGTGCCTTCCAGATCAATCACATGATAGGATACTAAGTGCCCTTGTTGATTCTCGAAATGGTAGAACAAAAAGTCTTCATAATCCAATGAGAATGAAGATTCCTGAATTTGCTCATCCACTGATGGATAAAGTATTTTTATCTGAACTACTTGAGATTCATACACCACTTCCATTGTTGGCTCAGAAGGGTACTCCTCCTTGTTCAGAAATTTATCAGCCAACGGAACTCCGAAGCCATGAGCATAATCAAAGTATGGGAAGAGATCAGAATTGGTTTCCAGTTTTCTGAATAATTCCATATTGCTCCAGTCAGGATTCGTTTGCCATGCACAAGCTGCAAACCCAGCTGTTAAAGGTGAAGAAAAAGAAGTTCCTTGAATGTTTGTCAAATACGCGCCGGAAGCGGCAGTTACATCTCCATATGCGGTTACATTCGGTTTCATTCGATAATCGTAAGTTGGCCCTACCGAACTAAAAGGAATTTGTATACCAGAGCTTGGAGAAATACCACCAATGGTAAGTACACTATCAGCATCAGCTGGAGATCCGATGAAATTCCAATCGTCAGACCCTTCATTACCCGCCGAATTAACTACAAGTATCCCTTTTTTGGCAGCAAGGTTTCCAGCTCGTGAGCACAAAGTGGCTTGTCCATCCATGTCTTGATAGGTGTATCTATCCCCGCCATAACCTAGTGAACTATTGATTATATCAGCACCGTGCTTGTCTGCCCACTCCACTGCAGCTAACCAGTTTTCTTCTTCCGAAAAAACTTCAATCATACCCTTCTCTGTCCTAGCCAGTAGAAATTCCGCTCCAGTAGCCAGTCCTAAGGTATCTGTCTTCCCATCATCGTGTTTAAATATCCCAGCGATGCAACTCAAAACGGCCGTTCCGTGCATATTTCCGAGGTATACATTCTCTTTGTTCTTTACAAAATCATGTGTGTGAAGTATTCTATTACCAGCTCTCAAATGATCAAAGCTTTTATTGATGTCAGCATCCGTGAATCCAGCATCTAGAACTGCGATTCGAATCCCTTTTCCATCGATGCCTGACTCTTGAAATTTTCGTCTTCCCAATCTTACTGTTTGAGCAGTACTTAATAATTCCAAATACGAATCCACCTCTATAAACGCAGGGATTCCGTCTGTAATCTGCATCTTTGTTTGTGGAAATGGAGTTGCTTTTTTCACAAACGCTAAACCAACTGCGTGGTCAATTTCTTCTTTTGTGGCTACCACAGCTACCGCATTAAACCATCTAGAATGATGACTCATCTTAGTTACGATCGACTCCACTTGTGAGAGGTATGACGTATTCACTGGAAAATCAGTTTGGTCGTACAAATCCAGTCCTAACTTTTCTCTTCGTTCGATTGCCTTTTGATCAAAAAAATCATGCGGATTGAATTCTACGCCTTGCTTATCTGTGAAGAAAACCCAATATTTATTGGTCTGGGCAGTGAGGCATTGCAATGCAAAAAACCCAGCGAAGACAAGTAAAATTTTTCTCATTATTTCTTTTGAAGTTTAGCCCAAGAGTCTCTCAATGTTACCGTCCTGTTAAAGACTAAATGATCTGGACGAGTGTACTTGGAATCCACACAAAAATATCCCAATCGCTGGAATTGAAACTTATCACCCGCCTGGGCTGATTTTAAATGTGGTTCAGCCTTACAATGACTCAAAATCTCCAATGAATCAGGGTTTAAGAATTCCATAAAATCCTTGTCTTTATGTCCATCAGGTGCCTCATCAGAAAACAATCTATCATATTGCCTCACTTCCACATCGACAGAATGATCAGTACTTACCCAGTGAATTACGCCTTTCACTTTAATTCCACTAGTATCCTGCCCGCTCTTAGAGTCAGGAAAGTAACTGCAATGAACTTCTGTAACTTCACCAGTGTCATCTGTAATGTAACTATCAGCCTGAATAATGTAAGCTCCTTTCAGTCTAACAAATCCTTCTGGTTTAAGTCTAAAGTATTTTTTTGGAGCATCGACCAAGAAATCTGTTTTCTCAATGTAAATCTCTTTAGAAAAGGGAACGATTCTGCTACCTGCATCCTCATCTTCAGGATTATTGATCAGCGTCAAATCCTCTGTTGTTCCGTCAGGATAATTTGTAATGACTACTTTGATAGGATTGAGCACGCACATTACTCTTGGAGCAATTTTATTTAAATGATCCTTAATGCTAAATTCCAATAGAGCCACATCAATCACATTTTCTCTTCGAGCTATTCCAACCTTATCGCAAAAGTTTCTGATTGATTCGGATGTATATCCTCTTCTTCTCAATCCAGATATGGTTGGCATCCTAGGATCATCCCACCCATCTACAACATTTCCCTCTACGAGTTTTAAAAGCTTACGCTTACTCATAATGGTATAATTCAAATTGAGTCGTGCAAACTCCCTTTGTTTACTTGGAAAAATCTCTAATTCTTCAATGAGCCAATTGTACAATGGTCGGTGGACCTCAAACTCAAGTGAGCAGAACGAATGTGTAATTTCTTCGATGCTATCACTCTGCCCATGTGCGAAATCGTACATGGGGTAAATGCACCATTTATCACCAGTTCTGTGATGATGTTCGTGTTTAATTCTATATATAAACGGATCTCTCAAATGCATATTTGGAGAAGCCATATCAATCTTAGCTCGCAGCACCATACTTCCTTCAAGATGCTTTCCATCACGCATTTCCTCAAACCTAGTTAGATTCTCTTCTGCACTTCTGTCTCTAAAAGGAGAGTTAGTCCCTGACTCAGTGGGAGTTCCCTTTTGATCTCTAATTATCTCAGCACTTTGTTCATCCACATAAGCCTTTCCCTCTTTAATCAATTTCACTGCATAGTCATAGAGCTCATCAAAATAATCAGAGGTATACCTAGCTTCTCCATCCCATTCAAATCCCAACCATTCAATGTCCTTTTTAATGGCATCCACATACTTCGTGTCTTCCTTTTCAGGGTTGGTGTCATCAAACCTAAGGTTCGTTTTACCACCGTATTTTTTGGCCATTTCGAAGTTGACACAAATAGCTTTAGAGTGTCCAATATGAAGGAAACCATTGGGCTCTGGAGGGAATCTTGTTAGGACTCTTCCATCATGGAGTCCTTCTTCTAGGTCTTTCTCTATGATTTGCTCAATGAAATTCAGGCCTTTTTCTTTCTCTTCAGACATACGCTTTATAACTAATAATTAGGTGCGCAAAGCTACCCAATTTCTGAATAGTTATGCAGAAAAAAGCCTGTTTGATCATCCTCAAACAGGCATTAAATGATGCTCTTTAAAAATCTACTTGAGAATCGTTTTCAGTTGGTGCATTTGCCTACCGTCATCCACATTGAAAATATGAATACCTCTAGCCAATTCGGAAGACTGAACGGTATATGGGAGATTTACAAAAGTGTCTTTAGCCACCAATTCTCCAGTAATCGTGTAAACTTCAATGCTGGCAAGATGGTCAGTAGTTTTTGAGTCAATAAGCACCCCATTAGACGAAGTAGAAATTTGAATTTCAGAATAAGAATCTAAATCATCGACTCCAGTTGGATCTACCATAAGTGTAGTTGTATTTCCTGCATATCCATCACCAAGCTGGTGGTTATTTCCATTTGCTGCTATACCTGAATAAAAGAATGTGACATCACCTAAATCCTCTGAAGGGGCTACCCATTCTACCTCCCATATGCCAGAACTACTAGGAAAACTATGTTCTACCACTTTTCTATTGGTCACAGCGTTATTAGAAACTGTTTGAATCTGAGTTAAGGCTCCCGGATTCATAAATTCTCCTGCGTTATTGTTATTCGTAAAAAGAGAAGTGCTTTGAAATCCATATTCTGCAGGATTCCCTGTCGTCTCTGACACTTGATAACTTAGCATGTATATTTCTCCTGGGATATACGAAGTTACAGGTAATCCTTGTGAATTGGATACTGTCAAATTGACCTCGGGAGAGAAAGAACCAGAAGTATGGCAAAGAGAACATACACTATCTCCGTCGGGAGAACCTGAACGATCTCTGTTTTGTACATCCCCCACTCCACCTGAAGCAGAGATAAATACAAAAGCAATAAGTATGGCTACTACGAGGTGCTTTTTATTCATGCTTTACGAAGTATTATAACCTGTAAATTTATACGCTTAGTCCCTGAAATTAGTGTCAAAAAAATTGATATCTGTTAATCCCAGTTCTAACTATTATTTTCGCGGTGAATTTCTAAAGAAGGATCATGTTCGAACCAATTACTGAGAATCAAGTAGCAGCAGCACTTGCCATCGGTTTAGTATTAATAGGATACGTTGGCTACTTTTTTTCTGCCAAAAATGATGAGTGGGATACTGAGTCCAGGGAAACCCCTGCGATTATAAAAATGCGCTACATGGGTTTTTTGTGGATGGGCGTTCTGCCCTTCGTTGCTATTATAATTTTTATTAACACATCCTCTTATTCATTATCTGACTTTGGCGTTTCATGGAGTTTCCCAATAGAAAATGTGTATTGGATTTTGGGCTTCGCAGCATTTCTGATTCCCATGAATTATTTCAACGCAAAAGGGGAAGAAAACTTAAAGTTATATCCCCAAATTAGAGAGAAAGAGTGGAATGGGGCATTGCAACGAAAGGAATACTTTACTTGGTTTTTATATCTTCTTGGATACGAATGGCTTTTTAGAGGAGTACTCTTCTTTGGTTCTAGAGAAATAATGGAGTTTTGGCCAGCATTGGCGCTAAATGTAGCGATCTATTCATTGGTACATATTCCCAAAGGATTAAAGGAAACCATAGCTTCGGTACCATTAGGCATACTACTTTGTATTATTGTGGAAAATACAGGAGTGTTCTATGCAGCAGCAATTATTCACTTTACGCAAGCAGCGAGTAGCAGTTTTTTCAGTCTTCGGGCTCATCCAAATATGAAAATAGTCCATAAATGATAGTTTTCTTAACTGGTGCTACCGGATTTATAGGCTCTCAGTTAGCATTGAGATTAGCGAACGACGGACATCATGTTCATGCGTTGGTAAGATCTGTTACACGTGCTAAAAAAGAGGTGAATCATGAATTAATTACTTTTTTCGAAGGGGATCTAAATGATGAGGCCATAGTTTCCAGCGCACTTCAGGGCTGTGATCAAGCCTATTTATTGGCAGCGTTTGCTCAGGTATGGTCTAAAGACCCTGATATGTTCTTCAAAATCAACGTTCAAAACAATCTGTTCTTGGTGAAAATGGCATTCGAATTGGGTGTCAAGAAGGTGGTAGTTACTAGCACAGCTGGAATTTTTGGCCCTGCTGAAAAATCAATTTCAGTCACTGAGGATTCAAAAAAGTGGACCGATCTTACAACTGATTATGAACTAAGTAAGCTGGAGGCTGAAAAGCACATTAAATCATATGTTAAGGAGACTGGAAACGAAGTGGTGTTGGTAAACCCTACAAGAGTTTATGGTCCAGGAAAGCTAAGTCAGAGTAACTCTGTGACACGAATGATTAAGGAGTTTGCGGAGGGGAAATGGCATGTACACCCAGGAAATGGTAAAGCCAGTGGGAATTATGTTTTTGTTGAGGATGTGATAAATGGTCATCTCTTAGCGATGGAAAAAGGAAAGGCCGGAGAAAACTATATCTTGGGTGGCGAGAACGCGAATTATTTGGAGTTATTCGATCAAGTAAGAAATGTGGTACAAAAAGGGACCTGGTTGATAGGTATTCCAATCTGGGTAATGATGCTTATCGCAAGATTGCAAATGATGCTAATTCCCTTGACAGGAAAAGGCCCGCTCCTCACCCCTGGTTTTGTCAAAAAGTACAATTACTCTTGGATCAATAGCTCAGAAAAAGCAGAAAGAGAGTTAGGATATACACATCGTTCGTTAAAAGAAGGAATAAAAGCAGTAATAGATTGGAGCAGAAATTAACAGAAAATACCTATGCCCTCATTACGGGGGGAAGTTCAGGAATCGGAAAGGCGCTGGCACTAGAGCTAGCTTCCAGAGGACATCATATTGCTATTGTGGCCCTACCCAACTCCGGTCAAAAAGAAACCATTGAGGAAATTACCAGTTTACACAAGGTCACTGTTAAATCAAAAGAGTTAAACATTCTTGATGAAGGTTCTATCAATTCCATCATGGATTGGATTATTGAAGAAGAGCTGAATATTCAAGTGTTAGTGAACAATGCGGGAGTTGGGTACGCCGAATCGTTCAACGAGCTCAAGCCTCAGTTTATCAACTCGCTCTTAGACTTGAATATCAAAACAACTGTTTTACTTACTCATGCGCTGTTGCCAGAGTTAAAAAAACACAGTAAGTCGTTTGTATTGAATTTATCCAGCGCTGCGGCTTTCTATAGCATGCCATACAAGTCGATTTATGCGGCTTCTAAGCGTTTTGTTTTAGATTTTTCGACTTCTTTGAGAGAAGAGTTGACCAATGACAATGTGAGTGTGACAGCTGTTTGCCCTGCAGGTGTAATTACCAGTACAGAGATCAGAGAAAGAATTAGTCAGTCTGGAATCGTGGCTCAAAAATCCGCTTTGGAACCTGATCAGGTAGCCAAAGAGGCAATTATAGGAATGCTTAAAAGAAAGGCATACGTAGTGCCTGGTAGATTAGCCCGAATAATGTCATATGCCCGTTTTGTGGTCCCTCCAAGGTTCCAACGAAAAATGATAGCCAAATCTTTCAGAAAAGACTAGCTAGTTTAAAAGCCTGCTGTGGACAATTAATCCAAACAAACAGAGGATTCAAATAAATAATTAAGGAGATTCGCACTTAAAATTGATTCTTATGGAAGTTAAAGACGCGTCAGGAAAAATCCTTAGTGATGGAGATACGGTTACTCTAGCAAAAGATTTAAAGCTAAAAGGAACAAATACGGTAATCAAGAGAGGCACCAAAGTAAAAAACATTCGACTTACGGATGACCCTAATGAGATAGATTGCAGAGTTAACAAAATGTCAATCGTACTTCGAACTGAATTTGTAAAGAAGGCTTAGACCATTATTCTTTAAAAATTGGCATTAAGAAACGTTTCCAGATCCTTGAAAGTGTTTCCAATGATGGTAGATACTTTTTCTTTGGAAATGATCTCAGATAGTTTTTCTGGCAAAGGATAATTAATTCCTAAGGCATCATCCACGATGTCTTTGAATTTTGCAGGGTGAGCTGTTTCCAAAAATATTCCAGCTGTTTCCTCGTTACACAACCCACTCTTTACCAAGGCGTCATAACCAATTGCCCCATGAGGATCCAGCGTGTAATCATTTACTGAATAGCAGCTTTTCATCACTCGCTTGGTATCTTCATCAGATAAATAATATCCATCTAAACCAGCGCTTAATCGATCAAAAGAGTGCCCATACAATTCAGTAAGCCTTACAAAGTTACTTGGAGCCCCCACATCCATCGCATTTGAAATCGTCGGGACAGATGGGATTGGATGGTATTCTCCAGATTTTAAATAATCAGGAACTGCCTTATTCATATTAGTTGCCGCAATGAATTTTTTGACTGGCAAGCCCATTTTGGCTGCTAGTATTCCAGCAGTGATGTTTCCCAGATTCCCACTAGGGACGGAAAAAACAACTTCTTTAAATCCTTGCGTTTTAGCTTCTGCAACGGCTAAAAAGTAATATATACTTTGAGGAAGCCATCTAGCAATATTGATTGAGTTTGCAGAAGTAAGAGCCAATTTCTCGTTCAATTCCTTATCTAAAAAAGCGGACTTCACCATCGCTTGGCAATCATCAAAGACACCTTCAACTTCTAACGCCGTAATGTTTTCTCCAAGTGTCGTAAGTTGCATCTCCTGAATTTTGGAAATCTTTCCACTAGGATAAAGTAACACCACTTTGATGCCTGGAACTTTGTAAAACCCATTCGCTACAGCACTTCCTGTGTCACCACTTGTAGCGACTAATACGATTGATTCTCGCTGAGCAACAGCCTGAATAGAACGACTCATAAAACGAGCTCCCACATCTTTAAATGCCATAGTCGGACCATGAAATAACTCCAACGAAAAAATGTCTTTAGAGACTTCTTTTAACGGAAAATCAAAATCCAATGTCTCTTTCACTATGCGCTGAAGCTCTACCTCAGAGATATCTTCTGATACAAAGTGACGCATTACCTCCACCCCTATCTCCTCTTTTGAGTAGGTATGAATATTATCAATAAATTCTCTTTTAAGCTGAGGAATGTTTTCAGGAAAATACAACCCATTATCAGGAGCAAGTCCCTTAATGACTGCTTCTCCAAATCCTAATTTATGTTGCCCGTTATTGGTACTATAAAATTTCATTCTTAATCTTCTATTATTCTTACCCCATTTGCAGCGATAGCTGAGCTAAAACTTTCAAAACTAATATCCTTTTGTTTGAGAACTTCGTCCAAACGCGATTGTACAAATTGTGCTCTAGCCTCCCCTTCACACATGAAAAACATAGTTGGTCCAGAACCACTAATTCCTGAAGCCAAAGCTCCCGTGGCCAATCCCGTCTCTCTTAGCAACTCGAAATTTGGAATCAAATGTTTTCTAAACGGTTCCGCAATCCTATCTTTCTGTGAACGAGCGATCAAATCCAAATCTCCTTGGTGTAAGCCACTTACTAAAGTTGCAAACGCAGCAGCCTGCTTGATAGCAGATCTTGTGCTCATCTCATGAGGAACAGCTGCTCTGGCTTCACTTGTTTTTACAGTGACATGCTGAAAAACTCCCACCATGTATAGTTCTTTTGGAATCGGGATTTGAGAAACAATAAGTGGAGCATAATCACTAATCAAAGAGATTCCTCCTAGCATAGCAGGTGCAATGTTGTCTGCGTGATAGGATCCAGAAGCCAAGAACTCTCCTTCCATCGCGAAAGGAATGAGGTATTTTAAGGGCAATGTCTCTCCAGAAAAATAGTTCGCAGCGAAAGCTCCGATGACTGAGCTAGCTGCACTGGACCCCAACCCACTTCCAGGTCTTATTAGTTTTTTTACATGGAAATCAATTCCAAAATCTGCATTGATTTTTCTTAGCAAAGAATCTGCCGCCACGGTCATCACATTCTCAGTAGGTTCAGTAGGTAACTCGGCGCCTTCAACAGAGGCTATTCTTGTCCCTTTTTGAGTTGTTTTTTCTGCGATAACTTCATCGGACAGATAATTTACAGCAAGCCCAATAGCGTCGAAACCGCAATTGAGATTAGCCATAGTAGCAGGAGCTACAATCTTAATTTTGTCTCTCATTTTTTTCTTTTTGCCCGATCATTCATTTGTACAATGGGAAGAAAGGGGCGTCTAAAGTATGCAATCAGAATTAGTTATTCGCCAGTCGAATAATATCAGCGAATACTCCCATAGCGGTTACTTCGGCACCAGCACCTGCTCCTTTTATCACTAAGGGTTGATCTCCATAGCGTTCAGTACGAATTAAAACGATGTTATCTTTTCCCTCAATCGTGTAGAACGGGTGCTCAGCTGTCACCTCAATTAATCCTGTTTTAGCCTTACCATTCTTAAATTGGGCAACGAATTTCAGTTTTGCTCCTTTGTCTGTAGCTTCTTTGTATCTGAGCTGCAGTGCTTTTTCTTCTTTATCTAAAGAGCTAATAAAATCCTCCACAGATCCATTTTCCATGATTTCCTGAGGAAGGAAAGCGTCAGATGAAATAGCATCCATTTCCATTTGATACCCCCCTTCTCTAGCCAAAATCAGAATTTTTCTTGCGACATCCTTTCCGCTTAGATCGATTCTAGATCGGGTTCAGTGTATCCCTCTTCCATCGCTTGTTGCACTACGGCTTTAAAGGTTGTTTTCTCGTTGAAGTTATTGAAGATGAAAGTCAGACTACCGCTTAGAATAGCTTCAATTCCATGAATTTTGTCTCCACTCTTTACTAAGTTTTGTATGGTGTCTATTATAGGAAGTCCAGCCCCAACATTGGTTTCAAACATGAAATTAGTGTTATGACTAAGTGCTTTTTTCTTCAGGTCTAAATAGGTGTTGTAATCAGAGCTAGCCGCAATTTTATTACTGCAAACTACAGAGATACAACTTGTTAAAATCGAAGAATAATATTTGCTTACAGCTTCGTGAGCAGTATTGTCAATGAAAACAGTGTTTCGCGCATTTAAGACTTTCATTTGATCAATAAATTCCTCCATGTTTGCCTTCTTTCCATTGGCATCCAGCTCTTCTTTCCAATTCTCAAGATCTATTCCATTTTCTAAAATCAACATTTTCCGAGAATTACTCATTCCTGTGACTCTAAGTTCTATGAGGTGCTCTTTTCTTAAAGCGTCTCTTTGAGATCTAATTTGCTCCACCAATGTTCCACCAACGTTACCTAATCCCACTAGAAATAAATTGATTGTTTTCACTTCTGCTTCAAAGAACCCCTCATGAAGTGTATTTAAAGCTTTTTTAGCATCTTTATCGCTCACAACCACAGAGATATTACGCTCAGAACTTCCTTGAGCCAATGCTCTAATGTTGATTCCGTTCTTACCTAGAGAATAAAGTGTTTTCCCTCCTATTCCTGCCTTATGCTTCATGTTATCTCCCACGATGGCTATAATACTTAGGCTATTTTCAATTTCCGCAGGTTCCACTCGTTTTCTATGAATGTCTATCTCAAATTCTTCATTGACCACATCTACAGCAGTGATCACATCTTTAGTAGAGATGGCCACAGAAATTGAATGTTCAGAAGAAGATTGGGTAATCAGAATTACGTTGACTTGTGCTCTAGCCAAGGCACTAAAAAGTCGTCCCGAAAATCCTGGGACACCAACCATTCCAGCTCCAATAAGTGTGAGCAATGAGATGCCGCCAATTGAAGACAATCCTCTTACCGCCGCCGCCTTTTCATCTTTGATTGCTCCGTTAATATAGGTGCCAACATCTTCAGGTTGGAATGTGTTTTTAACTACAATAGGAATTTGTTTTTCCAATACAGGGCGTATGCTTGGTGGATATATCACCTTAGCTCCAAAATGCGAAAGTTCCATTGCCTCCTCATAAGAAAGCTGATGAATGACTTTTGCTGAGCTTACAACTCTAGGGTCAGAAGTCAGCATTCCGCTTACATCTGTCCACTTTTCGAATTGGGTGGCATCTAATCCATAAGCGTACAAGGCTCCGCTGTAATCACTCCCTCCTCTTCCCAGAGTACTTGTCTCTCCATTCATTGTAGAGCCAATAAACCCAGGAGCGATCATTACACGTTTTTCGTCTTTAAGTCCGGCTATTGCTTTATATGTTTCCTTTAATTGAACTCTTGCACAAGAAAATTTCTCATCTGTTTTAATAAACTCTCTTGAATCGACCCATCTAGTCGGAATTCCAGATTTGTTTAAAAAAGCAGCAATTATGATCGAGGAAAGCAGCTCTCCTGTACTCAGAAGAAAGTCAAGTGTTCTGTCTGAAAGATCTTTCACTAAGTATGCTCCGTAACACATTTGCTCAAAATCATTTAACAGGTCTTTTACCTGATTCATGACTTCTCCATCCTCTCCAATCAAATCCATTACTGCATGGATGTGTCGATCTCTTATTATTTGGGTCTCTGTTTTATAACCAATAAACCCTTCCGCAGCTAACTTCCCGGTGGTAATGATATGATCAGTAATGCCCGAAAAAGCACTTACAATTAAAAGAAGCTGTTCATTTTTGTAACGGCTATTTACTATACTCTTTACCTGCTTAATAGTCTCGGGACTGGCTACAGATGAACCTCCAAACTTTAGTATATACATCATTTCATTTTCTA
Organism: Flavobacteriales bacterium; assembly: GCA_965224545.1. Classification (GTDB taxonomy): domain Bacteria; phylum Bacteroidota; class Bacteroidia; order Flavobacteriales_D; family Sanyastnellaceae; genus ASP10-05a. Next base: position 589,130 of record CBDCZM010000004.1, read on the forward strand.
GAAGACAAAATTATACGTTTTGACAGACTGGTGGTTACGTTCTGCGGATAAGTTTGTTATTGAAAATCAAAGAATGAGATCTACAAATGGTATAGCTACTGAAAGTAAAAAAAGTGTTGATTTTCAGTGTATAAATTACACTTGTCAAGTATACATTTACGACTGAAGTATCAGGAGGTTAATGATGTCTTGCTTTCAATACTCTAAACTCATCTTTCGAGAGTTTTAGCTTTTCTATATTTCCTTTATTCTTCATTAATACCTGTTCTAGATCGTCTATTGCTCCTGTAATGTCTCCAAGTTTAAACTTAACGGTACCCGTGAAATTTAGAATTTCATATTTATTCATGGGATCATCTGAAAGAGCCGTGTTAAAGTCTTCCAATGAGTCTTCTAAAAGATTCATGTTAAATTCTGCTACTGCTTTGTGAAAATAAAACCCCTTTTCATCTGGAAGCATATCTATGGCTTCACAATAATATTTGTAAGCTTCGTCATATCTGCCAGCACTAGCATATAGTTTACCAAGTTTAATTAGAGAGTAAGGAGTTCTCTCGGAATTATAATCTTCATTTGGTACTTTGTTTTTAATCATTTGTTTGTTTTTTTCAATTCTGATTGCAAAGGTGACCAGAGACAATGCTATATTTTGTAGTTCAGAATCTCACAGAGGTGTAAGAGAATTTCTGGTTAAATTGTCTTCGGTTTGCTCAGAATTGTAAGTAGTTGCCGACCTAATTTTTCAATCCTATTGAGTTTCAATTCGTAATGTGATTTTAACGGTTTGAAAAATTGGATTTTACTGTGTGCTTCGCATAGGTAAATTGTCTTTACTGGAACGTCACTGATTCGTTGAAGTACCTCTTGAAATATGGAAACGTTATGTTCTCGAGAAGAATGATCCTTGACCAAACCCAAGTTAATACTCATTAGTTTACTGAATTCCGTTCTTTTATCACTTAATATGTTTTCTGGCAAGCTTATATTGATGTAATCAAAATCGTTTCGTAATTCCTCTAGAACAGTCGGGAGTGCTGCGTCATGATCTAGCCAACTTTGATTAAGGCATAGAGTCCTTGAATTTTCAATGCTGGTTCGCATATGTTCAAGAGATACTTCCTTATTGAATCCAGATTTGTTTGCAATTGAAATCTGCAATGCTGTATACTTAAAGGAGTTGATTGATTTCGTCAAATTATGTGCTAATCGAATTCCTGATTTTTGCGGAAATAATGAATGGAATCCTACCACAACTCCCTTTTCCGCTGCAACGTGCTGGTGAATTTCAAACAACAACTCTCTGGTAAACAGAAGGAATTCTTGATTCCTTTTTTCATTATTGACTGCAAACGCAAACGGTTTGTTGCGTTTAAAATTAAAGCGATTTAGCTTTACCAATGGTTTATCTTGAAGAAGCTGTTCAATCTGAGTTTCGGAGTAGATTCGACTTCCTCTTAACGAATCTATAAATACAACAATCACCGGTAGAAACAGTGAGATGAAAAAACTGATAACAAATCCCTCTGCCGTTAGTGGACCAAATGGCTTACTGGTTGGACTGGCCTCATCTAAAATTCTTGTTGTAGAAACTTTATAGCTCATTGCCATCCTAATTTCAGAGATTTTTCTCTTTAATTTTTTAGCTTCACGATTTCTATACCCTATCTCTCTGTTAATCTCACTTAAACCTCTTGCTAAATACGGATGGCGATCAAGCTTCTTATTAAGTTCAATTTGCTCTTTATCCAATTCTGAAATCAGATACTCTAGATGTCTTTTCCTTGATTCAAGAAGTTCTTTTATCGTATTTCCCTGATGCTTTAGCTGTTTCTTGAGTCGAATTAGTTTCGGGTTTTTAGGTCGTTTAAGTACTTCTTCGGACGCCAGTTCTATGCGCATCAAATGAAATTCCTTTATGGCATTAACCAACTGGAAATCATATCCAAATGTACTCGAGGAATAATTAGACAACTCTTTTGACTGGAAGTTGTTTATGGCACTCTTAATCGCAGTTATTTCTGCATTCATTTTCTCCTTAGATTCTTCCAATTCATTTAGCCTAAGCAATACTGACTGCACTCCAAGTCTAAGCTCGGTGAAGTTTTCAGCCATCTTTACATGCATTTTTTCCAACGAAAGTTTTTCAAGAACTTGTAAGCCTTCATTCAATTGATCGTTAAGCGCGTCAATAGTTATATGAGCTAATTCTTCTTCTTCATCTTTTCTTTTCTTTATGGTTTTTTCCATAAGTAAATTCAATAATTCAGAATCTATTTGTGGTTCGGTTGTTGAAAGCCCAATCGTAAGAATCGTAGCTCTTTTATTAAGTGTCTTAATTCGAATTCTTTGGTCATATTCTCCCATTAGTTTTTGAAGATTTACCGTTTGAATTCTCTGCGAATATCCAATTGGAATAGAATCATTTTTTTGAACAACAAATGACATCAGAGGAGTAGTCCATGATTGGTCATAAGCCATCCGAAACTTTTGATCCTTCAGAAAAGCGAAACCATCTGTGTAGCCAGAACGCAAGTGCATCAATTGCTTTTCTCCTCCTTTTATAACTACCTCACAACTGTCATCCTCCAAATGAGTGATTTTCATGCTAAGATCTGTAGGCATGATTTCACTCATAAAAGAAACCGATAAGCCTTGTTTTATAGTTTGATGAGGAGTCTTTCGATAGTTTATATGTCTTTTAAGCTCTAAAAGACATTGATAAAGCATTTGATTTGACTTAAGTAAGCCTATGTCATTTTCGATGCTGCTTTGCTCAGCAAATAGCCTTAACAATGGGATTCTTTGTTCTGTCCCAGTGAACCCTGGCTCTTCATCTTTTAAAACAAAATAGGTCGCTTTTAATTTATACCGATTAGGGGTCTTAGAATTGAGGTAGTAACATGCACCTACGGTTAGGAATGTGCAAATAAAAAATAAGTACCATCTTTTTTTTAAAGCCATTAACCATCTACGAAAGTCAAATCCAGGCTTTACATGCTGATATGAAGATCGTAAAAGCAAGCCCTCCTAGTTAAGCTAAGCTTATTTTGAATATAGTTCTGTAGTTCCAGCAGGCGTCTTTATAAGCTTTCATCATGTCACTAGTCACTTTAGAGAGGCTATATTGATAATTTGAAGATGTACACCGGCTCGATAAATTTTTGTACTTCTCATCTGAAATGTCTAAAACACTTTTCATAAGTTCTGCCATTTCCCTTGGGTCATGTTGTTCATAAATAAACCCATTCATGCCGTGTATCACTTGATCTTGAGCTCCACCTTTGGAATTAACTATAGCCGGAGTTCCACAATAAATAGATTCCGTTACTACCAATCCGAAAGCATCGTTTTTTGAAGGAAAAAACAAGAATTTTGACTGATTGTAAAATGTTCTGAGCTCTCGTTGATCTACGTGATGAATGATATCTACTATAGCATATTGACTAATTTCATTTACAATATCCTCTTCAGGCCCATGACCAACGAAACAAATTCTGGTCAATGGACGATTTAACTCCTTTACAGCTTGCCGAAATATATCTAACCCTTTCACTTGAACAAAAGACCCAACAACTATAAAATCATACAACTTTGGGCTATCATGAACTTTAAAAAAAACGTCATCATTTACTCCAGCGCACAAGATTTGATGCGGAGTAATGTCAAGTTTTTTCTTTAATGGAATCTCTAGCCCTTTCCCTACTGCAATTATTCCATTGAATTTCCTAGATAAGAATTTAAATAGCGCTGTTTTGATTCCTTTTTCAGGCATATCCTTGTTGATATCGCTTCCATGAAATGTAATGAAGGTCTTAGCATATGGATGAAAAAACTTATAAATTAGGGCTATTGGTGCTAGGAAGCCAAAGTAGTGAACATGTATGATATCATACGATCGAAATAATTTGGGGATGAACCTTATATAAGCGCTGAAGTACTTCAAAAGAGTGACCAGAAATGAGCTATTTGCATAGGTCATATAGAATAGATCAAAGTCAGTTGAATCTGAATGATGAGCATTCATATATTCAAATTGAGTTTTTATAAATACGCCAGCATATGGGTTGGATTTGCTAGGGTACATATTAGAGACAACAAGTACTTTCATGGCAATAATTATTCGTGACTACAGGCTTTATTATTGGGCCCATTATATAGATATACCCTTTGAGACAGCAATGGTTTGTCCACAATATTCGTAATGAGAGGTCAGAGAAATCTGAATATGCTTGTCAGTGAAGTCTTACGCTGAGTTAAGCCGTCTTTCCAAGCTTCAACTTTAGGAAATGCTCATCTTTAGTTATCTTTTTATACCCAAACACATAAAAGTATGCGACTACAATAGCGGTAGAAACAGTTGGACTATTCAACGCATGCCCAGCAGTAAATGAGTGAAAAATAAACAAGGCGAGCATAGCGCATACCGCCATATCTGTAAACTGCCTGCCGTTCTTAAGAAAATTGATTGCATTAATAAGGAGCATTGCCACGGGAAAACCTAACATAAGGAACCCTGTGATTAGACCATATGAGCCCAGAAAGTCAAGGATATCTTGCTCTACTAATTTACCATGAGAATAGGTCTTCCCTCCTGTTACACCAAGCTCCACATACTTATGGAAAGCGAAAGATCCCTCTCCAAATACTTGAAGCAACATGGGTCTGTTTTCAATTCTTTCTGTAGCGGCTTTCTCTAAATGAGCCCTTGCACTTTCTCCCTCTCCAAGTACTTCAAATTTTTGGAGCATGTATGGGTATTTTTGAATAATGTCGTAGCCAATTTTCAGACCCGAGATTAGCACCACCATCAGAATCCCCAAAAAGGTCATCTTAAAGGACTTGGTCATCTTGACATTCTTTTTCCCATAAAAAATTGGAGCTAACACGAAAACAAGAAAAACACCTGCTGCACCAGCTGAACCAGTACGCGAACCTGTAGCAAGTAAACCTCCAAATATGGTAAATGCCACAATCACTCTAAGAAGAGTAATCTTAGCCATCATTCTATACATAGCTGCTGCGAATGAGATTAATAAAACTAAGCCAATGTCATTTACTGCAATGAAGAAAGATTGTACACCATAACTATAGATGTCATAGGATAAAATACCTACGCCCGTAATTAATGAAAACACAAGGAAACCCCCTCCAATAGCACCAAACCAAACCATTAATCCAAGAAGGTAGTCAAAGGTGAAGATGTACTTTTCCTGGATGTATAGGAAGTATGCTAACAAGAAATATGGAAACATAATTCTGGCTAGAAACTCAAATTCACTTTTTAGTTCTATATAATCGGCATGGCTATTCCAAACTAACCAACTCACACAAAATGAAACCGCTAATAAAGTGCACCAAGCCTTAATCCACTTGTTAGTTACCAAAACAACAAATGGAAGAGTAATTCCCATTAGAGCAAGACGATACATGGCTCCTATAGAGATTTCGGATCCTAGAACAAAAAAGATAAGTCCATTAAAGAAGTCTATGATAACAGGAACCAGAAGTATGAATACGTTGAGGATATGATATAACCTAGCCTTCTTGATCATTCTATTTAAAAGGCATTCTCCTCTCCTTTAAAGATGTTATAAACGGTGAAGAAAATAATCTTAACATCGAGCCATAGGCTCCAGTTTTCTAGATAAAACACGTCAAACTTAACTCTTCCAACCATGGCCTCATCGTCTTCTGTATTCCCCCTGAAGCCATTCACTTGCGCATGGCCAGTAATCCCTGGTTTAACAAGGTGTCGAACCATAAACTTATTGACAACTCTTCCATATTCTTCTGTATGCTGAAGCATATGTGGCCTCGGACCGACTACACTCATATTTCCCAGCAAAACGTTTAGAAATTGAGGGAATTCATCGAGGCTTGTTTTTCTTAATAGTGCTCCGAGTTTTGTAACTCTGGCGTCATTTTTAGCTGCTTGAGTGGAGTTCGATTCAGAATTTACCGTCATGGTTCTGAATTTATAACACTTAAATGTTTGATTATCCCTACCACTTCTTTCTTGTATAAATAGCACAGGCCCAGGAGAAGATAGTTTAATCAGGATACTGAGTAGAGGTACTAGAATTGGATAGATAAGTAAGATTACCAGCAACGAAAAAACGACATCAAAAGCTCTTTTGATTAGACGATTGCTTAAATGCTCCAACGGTTCCTTTCTGTAGGTAAACACAGGCGTGTTATTATAATATTCCAATGATGTATTTCCTCTAAGATATCCTTGATAGTCCAGCGCGAACCTGAATCGGATCAGGTTGTTGTCGGCAAAATCAATGATTTTCCTCATCAAGTCCTTTGACATATAATTGCTGGCATAATATATTTCTTGAACTTTATTATCCTTGCAATAATCACTGAGGTTTTGGACATATTTTTCAGAGTCCTTAGTTGGATCATCAAACCTTTTTTTCAAGTTATATCCCAAAATCCTTCTAGTATTAAAAAAGCTATTGAGATCATTTGCTATGCCCCCTTTTCCCAGAATAACCACATTGGTAGTCTCGATACCATTAGGCATAAAGGTGAATACACAAAAACGAAAAGCAACCCTAAACCCAATGATTGCCAGAGTAATAGTTATAAATGTTTGAAAAAGTAAGGCTTCGGAAAAGTAGATTGTTTTTAGAAAAACCAAATATCCTAAGGTGAAAGCCATAAATGTGATGATTGTTCTGCTAGCGGACGAAATGAGCGTTACTAATCGTTCTATGTTTTTAATCAGATAGGTCCTATTGATTAAAATTGCTACCAGCCAAATGACATTGAAGACAAACCATAAAGAGATTTCATTACCAAATGGGTCGTATACCCCAATCCTAGATGAAAAAAAAGTGAAGTGGATGACCACATTAAAAATAATTAGTTCTAATAGAAATAGCCCTAATTGAATAAAATTATAAATTCTATTTTCCATACACACGGATATTTAGATACTCTAAAAATGAAGTTTTCAGTTGTATTCAATACGCATGCACACAGAGCTATGTCTGTAAGACGGTGTCCTAAAGAAAGAAGCCAGGCCAAAGATGATTTAGGCCTTGGTGTCTTTTAAAAATTTATTTACCAGAGAATAGTGGACTTCTCTTTTCTAAGAAGGCGTTTACACCCTCTGCATAATCTTCCGTTTTACCCGCTGCTGTCTGAAGTTCATCTTCTAACGCCAGCTGAGAGTTTAAATCGTTTGCAAATGACTGATTCAAGGCTTTTTTAGTTAAGCCCAGTCCTCTTGTAGGCATCACTGCTAACTTGGAAGCTATAGCGAGCGATTTTTCTTGAAACTCATCATCAGCTATCGATTTGTATATCATCCCCATAGCAGTTGCATCTGAAGCGGAAACTTTGTCTCCAAGCATCATTAATGCTGAGGCTTTAGCGAATCCAACAATTCTAGGAAGAAAAAAAGTCCCTCCGCTATCAGGGATGAGCCCAATCTTACTAAAGGCTTGAATAAAGGATGCAGATTCTGCGGCGACACAAATATCTCCAGCGAGTGCAATATTAGCCCCGGCTCCTGCTGCTACGCCATTTACCGCAGTGATAACAGGTTTTTCTATGGACCGGATTCGAGAAATAATGGGATTGTAATGTTTGCTTACAATCTCAGAAAGCTCAGGACCATTTGGATCGGTTACCTCCTGCAAATCCTGCCCAGCGCAAAAAGCCTTTCCAATTCCTGTTACATATATAGCTCTGATTTCATCATTGACTTCACAATGATCAAGCAAATCTTGAAATCTCAATGCCATTTCTTTATTGAAACTATTGAACTTAGCGGGCCTGTTAAGTTGTAGCGTTGCAACGCCATTTTTCACCTCAAATAATACACTTTCCATGGTGTCAAAATTAAAAGAATATCCAAAAGAATGGATGATCAAGACATAATCTTGAATGAATGCTTATCATAAGGCTGACAGTAAGTATTTTTGTCCTCGATTTTATGCATCAGTCAAATTTCAATATCGTACTTATAGAACCCCAAATCCCTAATAATACTGGGAATATTGGTCGTACTTGTGTAGCTACCAATAGTGCGTTGCATTTGGTTCATCCACTTGGGTTTGAAATAACAGACTCCCGCGTGAAACGTGCAGGTCTTGATTATTGGGGGGATCTAGATTTGAAGGAATATAAAAACACCGAGGAGTTCTTTTCAAAAATTACTGAACCCAAAAGAATGTTTTTTTTCTCAGCCAGAGCTGAAACATCATTTTATGATGTGAGTTTAGATCAAGGAGATTATCTTGTTTTCGGACGTGAGGCTGACGGGCTGTCTGAATCTATAAAAGATAAATACAAAGACCAATTGGTTAAAATACCATTCCCTGGTCAAGTGCGATCATTTAATCTAAGTAACGCTGTGGCCATGGTTTTAGGGGAAGGACTAAGACAATTGTCATAGAGAAAATAGATTAGGTCATTTTCTCTCGCCATTCCAATGGGACTTCTTTCTTACTCATAGTCCTGTGACTGAAACAGACCAATACTGTTTTCCCACTAGTACATAGAATATTTCCAGATTTAAATACTTCATATGCCATGACAACGCTCGAATTTCCAATGGATTCACACCACGTCTCAATTGTTACATCATCCTTGAGTTCTATTGGCATTTTATAATCTATTTCATGTCTTGCAACTAAAATGCCATCGTCTACCCAATTCCATTCTTTGCCTATTAACTCCTCAAAATAGTGGATTCGAGCTTGCTCAAAGTAGCTTAAGTAAACCGCATTATTTACATGATTCATTGAGTCTATATCTCTAAATCTGACCTTGATGTCTAGTTTTACTTTCATGGAGCGAAGATACTTCCGTAGCAAGTTCTTCAGAGTGATTTGACAATCGTTCTTTCATGACCATAAAAAGAAAGGTTTTAACTGGTAAGATTAAGTTCCGAATAAATCCAACAATTCATGAGGCAACTTCTTTGTTTACATAATTGACATATTTCGTTCTTTCCTAGACTTTACATTTGGTTCATTCTAATGATTCGATTATGATTATAACTATTCTTTTCTTAGCCGCTTGTTTTTTGGCATACACAAATGGGACGAATGATAACTTTAAGGGAGTGGCAACACTGTTTGGTAGTGGAACAACGAATTATAAAAAAGCCATTTCGTGGGCTACAGTCACTACCATAGCTGGCTCTATTGCAGCCATTTTTTTAGCAAGCACCCTAGTGAAGAATTTTTCAGGAAAAGGGTTGGTTCCTGATGCATTAATTCAATCACCAGAATTCGCAATATCCATAGCTTTAGGCGCTGCGATAACTGTTTTTGTGGCCACCAAAATAGGGATGCCAATTTCTACAACACATAGTTTAGTCGGAGCGCTATTTGGTAGTGGTATAGTAGCTGTTGGAACAGAATTCAATTTCACAAAACTTGGTAGTACGTTTTTAATGCCGTTAATAGTTAGCCCACTGATGGCTGCTGTCGTTAGTTTAATTCTGTATGTCATATTTAGAAAATTGAGAATCACTTTGGGAGTAACCAAGGAGACTTGTGTCTATATAGGAGAAAGAAAAGTTCCAGTTGTTAAAACTACAAACATGGATGAGTTTGTGGCAGTAGAAACCAAATATCAAAAGACTGTTGGAGTACTAAAAGAACAAGAATGTATAGAAATATATAAGGGGAGTTTTATAGGAGTTAGCTCGCAAAAAATGTTGGACTTTGCACATTATATAAGTGCTGGAGTTGTCAGTTTTGCGAGAGGATTGAATGACACTCCAAAAATAGTTGGGCTATTAATAGTGATTCACTCATTAGATATTAAATGGGGAATGGTTGCAGTAGCCCTATCAATGGCCATTGGAGGACTATTAAACGCAAAGAAAGTAGGTGAAATGATGAGTAAAAAAATCACTCCTATGAATAGTGGACAGGGGTTCACCGCAAACCTTGTTACGGGGCTTCTGGTGACTACCGCAAGTATACACGGGATGCCCGTTTCTACCACTCATGTCTCAGTGGGATCTATTTTCGGGATAGGATCTGTAACGAAAAAGGCTGATTTGAAAGTAATAAGAAATATCCTTTTATCTTGGCTTCTGACTCTACCTGCAGCGGCTATTTGTAGCGCCTCTGTTTATTATCTACTTCAATTCTTGAAATAATCGAAGTGTCTGTAATAAGGGAAATTTGGTTGAAGTTTTAGTGAGCATAGGTTGTACTTTTGCCCTCCAAAAAACAGTATACAATGACCAAAAAGTCTTTCATTCTTGGCTATGGATTTTTTAGCATAACTATCTTTCTTTTGGCGGCCATCACCTATTTCACCAGTGCAAAAAATTTATGGTGGTTTGCTTGTATGCTGTCTGGAATTATTTCTTCTACCTACAGTTATTTTTGGCTAAGGGGTAAAGTTTCTGAAGAGGCCTTCGTCAACTTTATTGTAAGCATCTTTTTAATTGCCTCTTTTCTGATCTCATTTGGTCTTGCTCTTTATCAAGGAGGAGATGAAAATTTACCCATCATTATTTGTGGTGTAAATGCATTTATTTGGATTATTTACAGTGCATTTCTTTCAAAAAAGTTGTCTTAGCCCCACTCAAATGTTGATTTTAACCCCTTTAAGGGATGTTAATTAGGTCTAAAAGCCGTGTTTTTAGGCAGGTTTATTAACATTTAGTGCTTTTTTTTCACAAAATGACCTCAAATAGCCCTGTAACTCTTGACAGGCGTGGGCTTACTTATATATTTGCTCAGACAATATTTGAAATAATAATTAAATACTCAACAAAAAATGAACAAAGCAGAATTAATCGATGCTATGGCATCTGACGCTGGAATTTCTAAAGCAGACGCTAAAAGAGCGCTTGACGCTTTCGTCAACACTACTACTGGAGCTCTTAAAAAAGGAGACAGACTTTCTTTAGTTGGTTTTGGTTCTTTCTCTGTTTCTAAAAGAAACGAAAGAAAAGGAAGAAACCCACAAACTGGAAAAGAAATCACTATCAAGGCTAAAAATGTAGTGAAGTTCAAAGCTGGTGCTGATTTATCTGACAAGGTAAACTAAGAAACACTTAATGAATTTATATGAAGGCCGGTTTACCGGCCTTCATTGTTTTTCAACTATTTCTTTTGGATCAAAATTTATTCAAATACCTCTCAGAATTTATAAGCGAAAATCGCTTAGCGAACTTTCAGAAGATCGTTGAGCATCGCACAAAACATATCTCTTTTGTAATAGAAGATTTATTCCAGCCACATAATGCAAGTGCTGTATTAAGAAGTTGTGATTGTTTTGGGATTCAAGATGTGCACATTATAGAAAACACAAATACCTACACCACAGATAAAAATATAGCACTGGGTGCTGGGAAGTGGGTCAATGTTCACAAGTACAACGAAGTGGAAAATGTCACTCTTTCTTGTCTCACACAATTAAAGAAAAAAGGATATAAAATAGTAGCGACTACTCCTCATAAAGAAGATTTCACTTGTACGACTATTCCTTTAGAAGAGCCTCTGGCTGTAGTCTTTGGCAAAGAAATGGAAGGAATATCTGACACTGTAATTGCTGAAGCTGATTATTTTATGAAAATCCCTATGTATGGATTTACTGAGAGCTTGAATATCTCTGTAGCTGCAGCCATAACTGCACAAAACCTTTATGAGAGACTAACGGCCTCAGATGCCATTCCTTGGAGATTAAATGAGGAACAAAAGCAAGAGGTAATGTTTGAATGGATGACTCGAAGTATAAAGGATTCTGCATCTATAATAGACAGATATTATAAAACGCTTCCAAATCAATCTCAAAATTTGGTGTGACTCAAGGAGAAAGTCGGTCTGCTCGCCACTGATTCTTCTCCAGCGTAAATCTTAAACGATCATGAAGCCTCCCACTTCTGCCCTGCCAGAACTCCATAAAGGAAGGTTGAACAATATAGCCACCCCAATTCTCTGGTCTAGGAACTTCTGAACCTTCGAGTTTTTTTGTCAACTCAATTTCTTTCTGAACCAACTGTTCTCTGGATTCAATCACACTGCTCTGATCAGAAACCCACGCCCCTATTTGACTCTTTCGTGGTCGAGACTGGAAATACTCATCTGACTTCTCAGCCGAAATCTTGGAAATGACCCCTCTTATTCTGATCTGTTTTTCCAGTTCCCTCCAAAAGAAGTTCATTGACACTTTAGGATCAGCTTGAATCTCTTTTCCCTTGTCACTATTGTAATTGGTATAGAAAACAAAACCTTCATTGTTGACTTCTCTGAGCAAAACAATCCTTGAAGCAGGAAAGCCATCAAGAGAATTAGTAGAAATGATCATTGCGTTGTAATCAGTATCTAGTGTGTTCTTTGCCAGCGATAGCCATGAGTTAAAAATATCAAGAGGCGAATGGGTTTTGTAGTCATCCCCCAATGCTTGTTTTCCATAATCTGTACGTGTTCCTTTCAATGACATTCTTTTGGGGCTCTTAGATTCTATTATCACTTATGTTTGTGAACTACAATATTCGGAATTTTGGATAAAAGGAAAGTGATATTTATCATAAATCCCATTAGTGGGACTGTCAAAGGCAAGCACTTTGAAAATGAAATTCATCAAGTCTTTCCAAAAGAGAATTACGATGTTCAGATTTGTTTTACTGAGTATAGAGGTCATGCCAGTGAAATAGCAGAAGAATTGTCAAGAGAGGAGTGCGTAATAGTGGCAGTTGGTGGAGACGGGACTATTAATGAAGTTGGGAAAAAGTTATTGTACAGTAAAACAGCCTCTCTAGGAATTATTCCCATGGGATCTGGAAATGGATTGGCTCGTTCGCTGTCGATTCCCTTAGAATTACGAGAAGCGTTACGTCATATTAAAAAAGGCGAACCTGTAAGTGTTGACACCTGCTCCTTCAACGGGATTCCCTTTTTCTGTACGGCAGGTATTGCATTTGATGCCTTAGTGGCAAAAGACTTTGACGAGCTTCCTCAGCGAGGCCTTAAAACATATTTTCAAGCTTCTTTCAGACAATTTAGGGCGTATAAGCCATTGCATATTACTGCTGAAATAAATGGGGAAGTAGTATCTAGAGAGCTCTTTATGTTGGCAATAGCAAACGCTAAACAATATGGATATGGAGTCAAGATTAGCCCTTTGTCGTCATTGACCGATGGGAAATTGGAAATCGTTCTTGTTGAGAAAATGAACTACGCTGAATTCGCTGAATTCACCCTTCGGTTATTTCTAGGAACCGTTCAAAATTTCAAATATTCAAAAGTCATTCAGACAGATAAAGAAGTGAGACTTCTGAGTAAAAGCAAATGGGCACATTTGGATGGTGAACCTCTTGAATTTGGAGGAGAAGCCGTAATTCGTATTCATCCAAGTTCCTTGAGAATAATTCTTTAACTTCTACCCGTATGAAAACCCTAGGAATCATTCTTATAGCATTACCTGTCATGTATATTTTGGGAGCATTGATATATGCCTCTGCCACTAGGTATAATCCTATAGAGGTTTCTCATTTGGATAAAAAAAATCCCATCCCTCCTTTTATGATTTCTGATAGCTCGTTTTCCATTGTCACTTGGAATATTGGCTACGGGGGATTGGGAAAAGAAAGTGATTTTTTTTATGACGGAGGAGAAATGGTAAGACCGACTAAAGAACTGTTGTCTAAAAATCTGAATGGAATTCTCAATGTTCTAAAGGAACAGAACGCTGACTTTTTATGCCTTCAAGAAGTTGATACTTGTTCTAAAAGAAGCTATAGAGAGAACCAACTAGAAATAATCTCAAGGGGGTTGCCCAGCTATGAGTATTTCTTTAGCAAGAATTATGATGTCAATTTTGTGCCTAGACCCTTTTTCAACCCATTAGGTAAAATCACTTCTGGTTTGGCTACTTTCAGTTTATTGCCAGGGACATATCTTGAGAGGATTGGTTATGAAAGTGAAACTCATTTCCCTAATTACCTGTTCATGCTGAGGAGATGCTTTTCTAAAACGCATATTCCGCTCTCACGTGGAAAAGACTTGGTCATTATTAATACTCATAACTCCGCTTATGATTCTACTGGGAAAATGAAAAAATCTGAATTAGATAAGCTAATACCATATGTATATGATCTATACGAACAAGGTCATTATGTGATCGCATCTGGAGATTGGAATCAATGTCCTCCTGATTATAATCCTAAGGGACAAGAAGAAATATATGGGGAATCTCTCTTTCCTAAGGACTTTTTACAAAGCGGGTGGAAATGGGCTTCAGATAACTCTACCCCTACGAATAGAAAGCTAGATCAGAAGTATAATGAAAAGAGCAGCTACACAACAGTGATTGATTTTTTTCTGGTTTCGCCTAATATTAAAGTAAACAAAGTACAAACGATACCTACACAATTTGAGTATTCAGATCATCAACCAGTACGCTTGGAATTCACTCTAAACTAACTAACTCAGGGATTTATTCAAATTTATTGGCTTTTGTCATAAACGATTAATTCCTAATATTGTAACAAACGCTATTATATGGAAGACGTCATCTTTAGTCATTGGCATATTTGGATCATTATTGCCACACTTTTGCTAATTGTAGAAATTTTCTTACCTGGTTTTGTTTTGGCCTGTTTAGGTATAGGAGCCATAGGAGCAGCTGTAACTTCACTTATTACTGAATCGCTGGAGTTAGAATTAACTGTTTTTTCAATCTTAACTATTGTTAGTTTTATATTTATACGTCCGATAGCGCTAAAAACGCTATTTAAAGGGGATCAATTCAAATCTAATGTGGATGTACTACTTGGCAAATCTGCTGAAGTGAGTGAGAATTTTAACACTACAATTAAACGCGGAAGAGTGAAGATTGACGGAGATGATTGGAGAGCAGAGACAGTAGAAGCCGAAGAATTAAAGATTGGAGAAGTCGTGAAAATTATTAGAGTAGAGAGTAACACCTTAATCGTAACTAAATTATAACCAATGAACGCAAGTTTAATCACACTTGGAATACTAGCAGCATTTGTCGCTTTTGTTGTTATCAAAGGAATCAAAATCATTCGACAGAGCGAAGCTATGGTCGTGGAGCGACTTGGGAAATATCACAAGACTCTGAATGCTGGAATTAATGTGATTATTCCTGTTATAGATCAGCCAAGAGACATTATGTGGAGATATTTGAGAGAAGGTCTTGATGGCAGAAAAATCACAATGAACAAGACCAAAGAGCGAATAGATCTAAGAGAAACGGTGTATGATTTCCCTAAACAGAATGTGATTACGAAGGATAACGTAGTTACAGAGATCAATGCTTTGATCTACTTTCAAATCGTTGAACCTACCAAATCTGTTTATGAAATATCAAATCTTCCAAATGCCATCGAAAAACTGACGCAAACTACTCTGAGAAATGTGATAGGTGAATTGGATCTAGATGACTGTTTAAGCTCAAGAGATACTATCAACGCCAAGCTTAGAGCCATTTTAGATGACGCTACGAACAAATGGGGTGTTAAAGTGAACAGAGTAGAACTCCAGGATATAAATCCTCCTAAAGACATTAAGGAGGCGATGGAGAAACAAATGCGTGCAGAGAGAGATAAAAGGGCGCAGATTATCGACGCGGAAGGGACTAAAACCGCAGCCATATTAGAGGCGGAGGGGCAAAAAGGAGCTGATATCAATCAAGCGGAGGGACAAAAAAGAGCTACCATTCTTAAAGCAGAAGGTCAGGCAGAGGCTAGAATTAAAGTAGCCGAGGCAGAGGCTGAAGCTATATCTAGAATTTCAGCTGCTGTAAAAGGTTCTGACGCCGATCCAACCCAATACTTGATAGCCATTAAATACATCGAAACACTAGAAGAAATGGTATCAGGAAAGGATAACAAAGTGGTATACCTACCCTATGAAGCTACTGGAATACTGTCGTCTATTGGAGGTATAAAAGATCTTTTCGAAGGAACTAAATAGTAACAAGACGTTTTTAAGAACATCTGATTTTAGTTAGTGATCAATTTCACGGGAAACTTATTTTAGTATTCTTAAATATATTTGGTCATGAATAACACAGTAAAGCTCTTCTTTATCGCTCTAAGTTCAATTTTTGCTTTAACTATTTCTGTTGAAGGTTTTTCTCAGGGATCTAATAATTCCGATGAAGGGTCTTTGGAGTCTGGGACGATTAGTAGCCAGTATAACTATCTGTGGGAATCATCTAACAGGTATCAGGATCACCGCGTAGTAAAGGCTTTCAAGCTGAATAAATTCAAGGACAATGTACTGGATAGTTTAAAAGCATTACAACTGAATATCAGAGAACTCAATTCACAGGTGACGTCTAAAAATTCTGACAATTCAGAATTAGGAACGACCATTGAAACGCTAAACTATCAATTGACAGCTGCTATTGATGAAAAAGATAAGTTTTCAATTCTAGGGACGACGACCAGTAAATCTTCATTCAAATCAATATTTTGGGTCATTACTTTAGGGTTATCTGCTCTCCTACTCTTTATATTCTTTAGGCTAAAATCCAAAGTAGCTGTAGCAAAAGAAACTAGGAGAAACTTCACTCTTTTAGAAGAGGAATATGAAGATTTCAAAAAGCGATCTCGAGAAAAAGAACAAGTATTAGCACGTCAGCTTCAAGATGAAATTAATAAAGGCCTGTAAGCAATCTTTGCTTGTCAATTAATAATTCTCAGAAGGTTCTCAATGAATCTGGTTTTTCCAAAAGTATCTTGAGCATATTCTTTGGCTGAGAAAGCCTTAGTTTGAAATTGTACACTGTTTTCGCAAACACCATGCATTGCTTTTTTAAGTGAGTCAATATCTTTAGGCTTAACTAATGTTCCATATTTTCCTTGAGCTAAGATTTCAGGTGTTCCTCCTGAATTGGTGCCAATAATAATTTTACCCAACCAAAGACCTTCAATAGTTACCATTCCAAATGTTTCTGCTTCACTACTCATGACTAAAACATCTAGAGAATTCATATAATCCACGACAGGATTCTGATTGGGCAAGATGGTTACTGAATTAGAAAGGTTATTTTCATCAATAATATCTAGCAATGTTCTCTTAAAATCATGAGCACTATTTCTGGTTTCATCTCCAATAATCAGAGCATGAATGTTTGAGTTTTCCTTTTTCAATAAAGAAAATGCTCTCAAAAAAACATCTTGACACTTCCCCTTGTCCAATCTGCCAATAACTCCAAAAACAGTATGTTCCATCGGGATTTGTAGTTCCTGACGTATTTCAATCGCCGTTCGTTTTGTTTTGAATGTCTCATCAACTGCGAGTGGCATTACATATATTCTTTCAGCGGGAAATCGTGTGTTCGAAATGACCTCTTGTTTAAGGACGTTCAAAGGGGTTATCCAGTGATCGATTTTCTTAAAGCGTATGGTGTGTAAGAAATCTCTTTTAGAAACACCGATTTGCATTCCTTGAAAATAAGAGAGTCTCAATCGTCCTCCAGAAAACGTCTTAGCCAGTGCCAAGGTGCTCATATCCTTTGTGTCTCGAAACAAAACCTGAGAGCAATTTTCACGTTGCAATAATTTTGAAAGCTTCCATCCTGCCCTCACATCATAATATTTCATGTGAGAATCTATGAAAGCACAGTCTAAACCTAGTCGCTTAGACTCTTGATGTATTTGGGACTCTTTCTGGCAAAATATTTTCACCGTTCGATGCTCAGACAACCAATGAGCCCATCTAACGAGGTTCATTTCCAATCCCCCCCAACTCGTGGAAGAACTGAAGCATGCTATACTCTCTCCTTTTTTCAATTCGAATGCTAATTTATACGTCCAATTGGATATCTGTTATGTGTCGGCTCATAGTTTTCCGACCGCTTATATAACCAATAAAGTTGCTCCCATTGATTAGCTCTAAAATCCTCAGAAGATTGTTGTTTTTGTTCAAACTCTTTCTTTAATTTAGAGTCATTTCGGAGCATTTCTGCAGCCTTATCTTCAAATACGTATGTTGAAAACCACTCCTTTTGTTGCAGTGTTTCATCAAAGAAGTTCCATATGAAATAAGAATCTGAGGCCATGGGCTCAAGCGTCTCCACTATATACCTATTTTTCTTCTGATTCAAAGGAATGAGATAGTCTCCAGACATATATCGCTGATTCATAGTTTTACTAGACACTGTCACATTACTGTGAATGTAATGACCTTCATAAGGACGTTCTGGGGAATCCACTGTTTCAATAAAGTAAAATTCAGCTTCAATGGTTGTGTCATTTTCAATTTCTATTAACTGAACTTGGTTAAGCTTAAGTCTTTCAATAACTTCTTTCCATGCTTGTGGAACGATATAGAATTTAGGAGCACTTACCTGATGCGTAACAATGTACCTATTGTAATACTCGATTTCTTTTTCATAAGGAGCGCTTTGATCGTAATACAAACGTTGATTATTACTAATGTCACTTTTCTTATACTTCGCTTCATATCCTTTAAACATAATCTTATCGTAAAGGTTGGTGTCTAATTTCCAAGAAAGCTCAAAAACATCTTGCTCACGCACAAAATCATCGGCCTGCTTCTTTACTTCTTTAATCTCTTTATGATTTTCATAGGTGTAATTAACCAATTGAATTATGAATTCATAAGTGCTCTGGACACGCTGCTCATAGCTTTTAAGCATATGAGTTTCAGAGATAAATCCTAAAGCATTAAACAGTGAGGCATAACCACTACTGAAGCGAGGAGTCTCCAGATAATCCTTGATCCCTTCGTCTGGTGTACTTCCAATGGAATGGACATACGGAGACATTGGAAACCCTACATGATCCATTCTTTGGTAAAGTTCTTTTACCATTTTGGTATTTAGATAATTTCTGATTGCGGGAGTAGCCTTATCTGGTTGGGTGGTAATCAATGTCATCACATACTGATAGTCGGCACCATTTGAAGTGTGCGTGTCCAGAAAAACATGAGGATTCAAAAATTGGTATATTTTGGAAAAGCTCTTGGCATTTTCAGAATCACATTTTATAAAGTCACGATTCAAATCGAGGTTTCTGGCGTTTCCTCTGAAACCGTAAAACTCTGGACCATTTTGATTTGCTCTGCTACAACACCCCCTATTTAGCCCACCACCAATGTTGTACATTGGGATTATTCCAATATTCACTTTGTCTAGAATGTCTGCGAAGCTTTTATTTTCTAATAGCGTCTTTACAAACAATACACTGGCATCTACACCGCAGGGTTCCCCTGGGTGTATCGCGTTATTAATAAGGATAGTCACTTTATCAGAATTAAACCCTTCATCTTGAGAAACTTTATCGGAAGTAATCAAAAACAAGTGAAGTGGTTTCCCTATATCTGTAGTTCCAAAATCCAATAGGTGACACACATCGTTCTGGCTTAATTGGCCATATTCTTGCATGCATTCTTCATAGGTCAATGTTGAGTTTCCCTGAAACTCTTGAGTCGAAGTGACTTGACCAAAACTTTGATAGGAAAAAAGGCTATTGAAGATACAAAAGGAAAAAAATAAGATTAAATAGTCTTTCATTTTGAAATTACGTTTTAAGCTAGAAATCACAGTTTTGAAAACTTTACCTGTGATTCTTGCGTTTAATTAATATAGAGCGTGATGCAGTATTATTGCAACGCGAATTTACAGTATGATTAAAATAACTCCAGAAAATAATGTAACTCCCTCGAAAGGAAAGATTCTTCTATCGGAACCTTTTCTCTCAGACCCGTTCTTCAAAAGAGCTGCAATCCTTCTTTGTGAACACAATGAGGAAGGATCTTTTGGCTTTGTACTGAATAATTACATTAGCATGAGTCTGGATCAAATAATGAAAGACTTACCGGATATGAATACGAAGGTAAGTGTAGGAGGCCCTGTAAAAAATTCAAATCTTTATTATGTGCATACGATTGGCAGTGCTATTTTGGATAGTCGCGAAATTGCTGATGGTATCTATTTGGGAGGTGATTTTGATTTACTCAAAGCACACATAAATAATGGCAGTATCGAAGACAATCAAGTAAGGTTTTTTGTAGGATACTCAGGATGGGAAGCCAATCAATTGAATGAAGAATTAGAACAACATAGTTGGTTTGTAACAGATGCTTCTAAGGAGATGGTAATGAACACAGCTTCCAATGATTTATGGGCCGATTTTCTTAAGGAGATGGGGCCTGAGTTTGCTCGAGTAGCAGATCTACCAAACGATCCGAATCTTAATTAATCACATCACTTCTTTTTTTTTAGTTTTGGGTTGATGAAAAATGAACCCAAGAGATGCAATTGGTGTATGTCATCAGACTTATACAAATCTTATCATGATCATGAATGGGGAGTCCCTGTGCATGATGACAATGTGCTTTTCGAGTATTTAATTTTAGAAGGGGCACAAGCTGGGCTTAGCTGGATCACCGTTTTAAATAAACGAGAAAATTATAGAGAAGCATTTGATCACTTTGATGCTGGAAAAATTGCTCTCTATGACGAGAAAAAGAAAGAAAGTCTTTTACAGAACTCTGGAATCATCAGGAACAAATTAAAAATAAATGCAGCTATTGTAAATGCTCAGCTGTTCCTTAAAGTTCAATCAGAACATGGATCTTTCGATCAGTTTATTTGGCAATTTACAAATGGAAAAGTGATTACAAATTCCTTTCAGACTCTGGACGATGTACCTGCTATGACAGCAGAAAGTGATCGCATGTCTAAAGAATTAAAAAAGATCGGGTTTAAATTTGTTGGCAGTACTATTTGTTATGCGTTCATGCAGGCCATAGGAATGGTGAATGATCATACTACCGATTGTTTTAGATACGAGATTCAGTCTTAAGAATATGTCGTTCCCCTTCTTAAAGTAAATAGCTGAGCAACTTGCTCTTTGGAAACGTTCATTGCATTAAAAAAACTATGCACAAGACTAAACTCACTAGATTCAAAATGGTCTTCTGTATTGACTATTTTTTGAACGGCTTTAACAAACCAGTTTTTTTGTTTTTCTGAAAACGATTTGAGAATCCTCACCTGTTTTGCTGCGCTAGTTCTCATTGAATCTGCTATAGACAGCTGGCTGAACTCTTCTCCAAGACTTTCACTCTCTAGCTTCAATGTGTTCATTTTTCTGTAGTCGAAATCTTTATCGTTAACAGCTATTTTATACAGAGCATATACAGCAGCCTTCCGCTGTCTTTCATCAAAACCGAGTTCATTGTTGTTCATGCTTATCTCTACGGTTGAGAATGCAGAATGTTTCTATCTCGAACAACTACATTAATAAAATGTATTGGTTTAGGTTAAATTAGTCTTGGGAATCAAGCTATTCATATAGAACTTGTTTAAAGTCGAACTAAAAAACTGCTCGTAACCTCTTGGTCTCACTGAACTTTAGCTAATTTTTTCTTCGTAGCAATAAAGCTATGCAGAAAAAATGGAACTTCGCCAGTAAAACCAATAGTTCACGCTCGAAAATTTCATTTCAACCTTAAACAAGTTCATGAAATTGCACTTTAATTGACGCGTCAAATGCTAAATTTGCAAATAAAAAAAATGATCAGATCAATTCTTCTCGTCTGTAGCATCAGCACAGCATACATTTTCTATAGTGGCCGTGGATTCAGCGACTGGTGAAATTGGCAGCGCAGGGGCCACTTGTTTATCTGAAGAAGATGGAGCTATAACTATCAGCGATATTATTCTAGGTGTCGGAGCCATTCATACTCAAGCTTGGTGGACAGTTGTTAATCAGAATGCTGCTCATACAAGAATGGAAACTGGTGATACACCAGAAGAGATAATTTCTTGGCTTGAAGGGAACGATAATTCTTCAGAAGGAGGTTCCATTAGTGACAGACAGTACGGAGTGGTCACTCTTAATGACGGAACTCCTTTGAGTGCTGCTTATACAGGGAACAATAACTTTGATGAAAAAGGGCATAGAGTCGGTGATGGCTACGCTATTCAAGGAAACATACTTATATCTCAAGATGTTCTTGACGATATGGAAAACGCTTTTCTAACAAGCGATGGGCCACTTTGCGAGAGGCTCATGGCTGTCTTACAAGCTGCTAAACGTCCAGGAGCAGATGTAAGGTGTCTGGAAGATGGCATAAGTTCCGGATCGGCATTTATACGAGTGGCGAAACAAACAGACGTTAGTAGTGACTATGGAGACCTATGGTTGGATATAAATGTATGGTTGGATTCTGGAGCATTTACTGGTGATCCTATTGATGAAGTACAAAATCAATTCGATAGATTTAAAGAATCTGAATCTACTGGAATAACTGAGCTAAACTCAAATCAGGCATCAGTATTCCCCAATCCTACTAATGGTTATGTCACTATTGATATTCATTCCCAAGGTTATATTTCCAAACTGAAACTTTCGGATGTCAATGGGAGAACATTGATAACTAAAAAGATAAGAAACAAACAGCCAATTCAACTGGATTTATCAAAGTATGAAAGAGGGTTGTATTTTGTCGAACTGTATGTTGATGATGTAGTAGTAGTAGTAGTAGTAGTGCATAAAGTGAACTTATCAAACTAGTACTCTAAAGACAAACTTTGACATCGCTGAATTAGAAGAACAATTTGGCTGTATTTAATGCCCTTGTCATTACTGTCCAATTTATCGAATGAAACGCATTACCAGAAAATCAGAAATAGCAAGACTAATTGATGAATGTCTGAATCAATATAATTCCAAAGGATTTGATGTTTTGATTACAGAAGTCAATGAAAAAATCTTATCAAATAAAGTCAAATTTCCCTTGTTAGAGTTTTGCGCAGAAACCATTTATGCAAAACTGCCCTCAACCAAGCATCTAGTGTTTTGTGACAGAATAGAATCATTAAAAACAGAAGGAGGAAATGTGCTTCTGGGAATCATTCTGCAAAAAAGACTCTCCAGTCATTTTAAAGAATCGATCTCAAAGGCTGCGGAGTATATCTCAAAGGCTGACATCTGGTATGTATGTGATATCATTGGAGAAAGAGTGTTTGGATATTCATTATTGAGTCAACCCAAAAAGACCATTCCTGAAATAAACAAGTTGATCAACCATGAAACAAACTGGGTCATAAGATCTTTGGGTGCAGGCATTCACTATGCTGTAAAGAAGGGGTTAGATGAAGAGAATGCTAAAATCACCTTTGAATTACTTCTGTCAATGGCTAACTCTAAAGATAAAGAAATCAGACAGGGAGTGGGTTGGGCTGCAAAGACTACAGCTAAATTTCATCCAAGTATTATTGAATACTATAGAAATGATATAGAAAACGTAGACGAAGTGGCCAATTGGTTTAGAAAGAAAATAGAAATTGGCTTAAACAGAGGGAGTTATGCCAAGAGAAATTGAAGTCAAGTCCATATTAAATAAGACCAAGAAGCGTGACGATTGGTTTCTGGATGATTACACACTCAATTTGTACAGCAGTTGCTCCTTCAACTGCTTGTATTGTTACATCAGAGGAAGCAAGTATGGGACAAACCTTGAAGAGAGTTTGTCAGTCAAAACAAATGCGATTGAAATTCTGGATAGACAACTTTACAATAGAGCAAAAAAGGGCCAATATGGAATTATTGTCCTCTCCTCTGCTACAGATCCATATTTGCAAATTGAGAAGAAATATGAGCTTACCAGAGAGGCCTTACGGATAATAGCAAAGCATAAATTCCCAGTTCATATGATCACAAAATCAGACTTGATAGAAAGGGATTTTGATTTACTAAAGCAAATTGATACTACAGCCATTCTTCCAAAAGACCTGAGTCAAAGTTTAAAGAGAGGGACAATCGTCTCCTTTTCATTTTCAACGTTGGACGATTCCGTGGCTAAAATCTTTGAAAAAGGGGCCACCAGACCAAGTAAAAGATTAGAGACGTTAAGGAATACAGTTAATGAAGGATTCCTTTCTGGAGTAAGCCTCATGCCCTTACTACCATTTATTTCAGATACAACCGAAAAATTAAATGAGCTGTTTTCTACTTTCAAGAAAAGCAATGTTTCCTACGTACTTCCTGCCACCCTCACTTTATATGGAGAGGGAAACGCTGATAGTAAAACATTAGTTCTAAATGCAATTCGGGAGCATTATCCTCATCTGGAAAAAAAGTATGTCGGTTATTTTGCCAATGGATCTCAGATGCCCCTTTATTATAGAAACGCCTTCTACACTAAAATGCAAGAGTTATGCGCAGAGTTTGAGTTGCGTGACCGAATTGTTTGAGGTCGATTGGATAAAGGGGAAATGTATTAATTCACCGATGACTTGAGAGACGGACGAAGTGAATCATAATATTAATTATGGGGCTAAAGTGGTGTTCTGAATAACTGAGTACATTAATCTCCGAAACCCCATAATGAATACTATGTCTGCGCTAAAACCGCACTCACAGGCTCATGCTTCTAGCTTGTTTAAGGCTTATTGGCATATATTTAGTGGTAAGCCTTAAATAAGTAGCGTACAAATCGTGTAACAGTTCGTCTCAGATAAACATCCGTATCCACACCCCATAATTAGACGTTATATTAAATAGCCGCTACACAAACGCTAAATTGCTTTTCAGAGAAATTTTGAGAAAAAACAAAATTTTCTTCACGCACAATTGCCATTCGCGCATCAGCCGCACTCAACCGCACGAGGCCTCTTTTCTTTTTTGCCCACGCACTTTAAAAAAAAATTAAAGCTAAGTTTCTAGCTATTTATTCTTACTTGGATAAAATAGCCCCACACCAAATGCTATTCCTCCTAGAATTCCGAAGAAAACTACAGGAATATTGATATCTACATTTGGTTCTTGTGAGACATAGATCATGTGAGTAATACAAACTCCTATAGCGACTGCACCTATACTTTTAAGTCCTTCTAGTAAGGTGACTTTCTATTTGACTTTTGAGGTTCAGCAAATCTTTCTACAGCATTTCTTGCATTAGAATCAACAATAGTATTATCTCCTTTTATTTTTGCTGATTCCTTAGTTGATTTGAACAAATCTTCAGCGATTGAATTTAGTTTATTTTCTATTCTCTTTAAAGCATCTGAATTAAGAACGTAGCCTCCCAGTAGCTCTTGAAGCTTTTTGTTCTCAGGATCAAGAGAAATCAATTTGTCTCTATTTTCAGGTGCTCTTTTATCCATTTATGTTTTTCTAATTATAAGATTATTCTCAACAGCAAACCTTACTAGTCCCTTTGAGCTTTTTACATCCAATTTTTCTTTAAGATTTTGAAGGTGTACATGAACAGTGTTAACTGAAATAAATAATTTCACGGCTATTTCAGCCGCTGTTAAATCTTCCGCAATTAGACTTAGCACATCTTTCTCCCTTGAGCTTAATGTGTTTTTCTGTATACCCTTTTTTAGATTAACTTGAAGACTTCTAAGAATTGATTGAGGGAATGATAACTCCCCTAAGAACACTTTTTTAATCCCAGTTATAAGCTGTTCTAGGGGTTGCTCTTTTGATACGAACCCATGAATTCCTTCCGCAAGAGCAGAGCGTATTGAAAATTCATCTGAATATCCAGAAAATACTAAAATTTTAACGTCTGAATTTTCTTTTAGGATCTGTCGACTAGCTTCTATTCCATCGATTTCCGGCATAGACAAATCCATAACTATTACATCAACAGGGGAATTTTTCGATAAAGCTATCGCTTCTCTCCCGCCCTTTGCTGTCCAGAGAACCTTCATATCATCAGTGATTTCAATAGACTCATGAAGAGTCTCTAACATCAATGGATGATCATCAACTATTGCAATCGAAATATTCATTAGGTATAATTAACTATTGACGCAACTATTTATTAAAAGTATATTAGTAAATACCTCCTCAACTATTTTTATCCCTTCTCTTCAACTCTCAATTTAATTTATTGACAATAAATTTTCTTTTGCTCACGCACTTTTTAAAATTTATATTGCGTTCATATTGTGATATATTTAACGCGTGAACGTCCGACTATCTAAAGAACAGAAAATAAAGGTTTTAAACTCAGATGATGTATATCCTATTATGCAGCATATCTTACTGCGTGAGAATAAAATCAGAAGAAATCAAGAGCATTTTTGGGTTATAGGATTAGACAATAAAAACAAAGTTCTATTTGTAGAACTCATCAGTCTTGGCGCATCTAACAGAGTTACTGTAAATCCTCCAGAAGTATTCAGAATGGCTATTTATAAACTAGCTGTAAAGATGATTTTGGTACACAACCACCCTAGTGGTGGTATGACTCCATCTGATGCTGATTTAGACCTTACAGACAGAATGATGAAAACGGGGAAACTCATCAAAATT
Source organism: Flavobacteriales bacterium (assembly GCA_965224545.1). Classification (GTDB taxonomy): domain Bacteria; phylum Bacteroidota; class Bacteroidia; order Flavobacteriales_D; family Sanyastnellaceae; genus ASP10-05a. The sequence continues at coordinate 615,396 of CBDCZM010000004.1, forward strand.
GATGTTGTAGATCACCTTATAATCTCAGAAACAGAGTATTTCGGCTTCGATAATGAAGGTATTATTGATGATCTTAAAAAGACTGGTAAATACGAAATTATTGACCGTGAGAAAGCTAGACTTCAGGATTGGAAAATTCGTTTAGAATCTGAACGTGCTGTTAAGGATAATAATTTGAAAATTGCTCGTAAAATGAAAGATGAAGGTCTTGACGATAAATTGATTAAAAAGATGACTGGGTTGCCTTTAGGGGATATTCGGAATTTGTGATATTATCAGAAAAATGTCCATGAAGTGATGTGTAAACTCTCTTAAAAAAATCAATTCCTCCTCTCCTTCTTTAATTTTTCTGTTGATACTTCATCAAAGAATTTAAGTATTTCTTCTTTTATCAATTTCTTACACCCTATTGTTTAAATAAAGACTAGCGGCTTAACGCATCTTGGTGTGTACTCGTAAAACGAGTTCAATTTACTATCTAATTTAATAATGCCTTATTAAATTTTTCTAAGTAAACAGTATTATACGATGCACCGCTAGTCTCATCAAAATCACCCTGAATAAGGGGGATTATATTCCTTTTTGGCTAAAACATATTCTATATTAACATCATCAGTTCTCCAATCCATAAACCAATAGTTTTTACTAATGTAATTTCTAATTGCACCTCTTCTTGATGCAGACGGATCTGTTCCATAAACTGATTTATAAACTACTTCAATTAATTTGTTCTTTTTATCTTTTTTGATATGTGGGCAAGCAATAAAGTCAAAAAACAAATAGACAAACTCAGCTTTAGACATAGGATCGTTAACATTATCGAATTTACTAATTGTAGAGTTTATCAGCGCTTCTTTTTTTTCTAAGCAATCAGCTGAATCTTCAATAAAGTAAAGAATTACAATGATTTGAAAATAATCCAAATCATTTAAGTTTTGTTCAAGTTTAAAAATCTCTTGAATGAATTTCAGTTTGTTTATCGGGTACTGCTTGTTTAAGTTTACAAGAGCTACTAATAAATTAAGGGATTCCAAATGAGTTTTAGAGTCTCTATTTAAAATATAAAGACTATCTCTAATTCCATCAAATATTTTCTTAGAGATTAGTCTGGTCTGCTCTAAACCAATTTTGCTTGACTTCAAAAACCTCGTAATTAAGACTATTACTTGCGTTAGTAATACTGTTGCTCTTGACCTACTGTCCATAGCAACCAGAAAAAACAGAATGTCTAAGATTATTAGTATTGGAGGCTAAGTTCTAGTTAACACAACATAAAGGTGTTATATTGTGTTTTATGGTAAGTAGTAAAGAAATAAAGGAGTTGTTTTCACGATTGTCGTTAGGGACTCAAGAAGCATTGCTAGAGGAATTATTGCAGGATCAGGAACTACAAGGAAAAGTTCTAGTCGATGCAACGAAAGAAGTTTCATCAAAGCGCGAGAAAAAACCCTGCCCTCATTGTAGTAGTACAAGTGTATATCGCAGAGGTCAACAAAAAGGAGTGGCGATGTACAGTTGCAAGGATTGTTTAAAATGGTACAGTGAAACCACAGGCACTCCCTTGTATGAGATAAAGCTAAAAAATAAGTGGCAAGCTTATCTCAAATGCATGGAACAGGGAATGCCGATAAAGAAGATTGCCAAGGAACTGGGAATTTGTATTCAGACAAGTTTTGATTGGCGTCATAAGATTTTAAGCTCGTTGGAACAGTTTGCTCCTGTAGAGCTTTCTAATGAAGTAGAGTGTGATGAGTTAGAGTTAGCCCTAAATAACAAAGGGAACAGGGATTTAGATAGAGCACCGAGAAAGAGAGGGAGTGATTTTAAAAGAAATCAAGGGAAAGACAGTATTACCGTAGTTCAGGTAGTTACAGCAGTAGAACGTAAGGGAGGCAAATACTTGAGAGCTGTGGCAACAAAACGGTTGAGCAAACAAGACATTTCAGAAGTACTAGACCATAGACTGGCAGATGATGCCACCTTAATAACCGACAAGCACCCTTCTTACAAGGCTTATGCAAAGGGAAAACCCTCTTTAAGACATAAAGCACTATTAGCTAAAGACCATGTAGATAAAAAAGATAAGACCATACATCTTCAAAAAGTGAACAATACCCATGCACAGCTACGAAAATTCTTACTCCCCTTTAATGGTGTAAGCTCTAAGTATCTGCAAAACTACCTCAACTGGTATGCATACGCTGATAAAATACAGGGGAGCAAGCAAACCATAAAGCAATGGCTAATCGCAGTACTCTTAGCCGATCAGGGATACCAACTCTTCGAACTGTTTAAACAAAATGCTGTGCTAATTAGAACTTAGCCGTATTGGACTACCTAAATCATTAAGATAATCTTCTTCCTGCTCATTTATAAACTTATTATCTAGAACTTTAACAAGTCTATTTCTGATTAATGATATAGTTATGCCTGTAATGTCCTCATAATCTACTTTGTTTTTTTTGATTATACATTTGAGGTCTCTGATCAATTTATTTGCTAGTTTAAATGGCCTATTTATTCTTGAAATAACAAATTCAGTAGTTTTGGTTATGTCTTCGTTTTCTACATCAATTTCTTGAATGCATGATCCCCAAAATTCTGTTAACCTTTGCTCAAGTTCAATTCTAGCTATCGTTATTCCAGTTATAAATGGGATTTCTATTTTTTCTGTTTTTGAATCATTTATGGCTAATTTGTAATATTTCAGTTCTTCAACAAACTCTTTCTTTATTTCATCGGATACTTTAAAATCATTGGAAAAAACAAAATAATCATCTACATATCTACAAATTGCGAAGTCTTTATCTATTTTTAATCCTAGACTGCTTTCAACTTTAGAAATCACCCTTAATTCTATTTTTTGCAAAATAATTTCAGCAAAAATTCTAGATGTTTCTGGCCCTACTATAATTCCATTTGTTTCATTATAATTAGACCATTGCATCAACTTGTCAAATTTATTTTCAAATGAACTGGTTCTCGTATTTCGTTTAGCGAATTCTTTTCCTTTGACAGCCCAAGCTATTGAATGCGAGTATATACTTGGAAAACAATTTGCAATATCAATTCTCAAAAGCTTTTTGAATTTTTTTTCTATTCGATGAAATTTATATGAGTCATAAAACTTATATAAGAAATCATAATCTTTATAAGTGAAGTATGAACTTGAATAGGCTATATCAGTTTCAAATGGCGATTTCTCTACTTCAACACCAGAATCTTTTAATTTTTTCTTCTGGGTATGCGTGCTTTTCTGATAAAAATGACTTGCAACTTTTGATGGATATCTAATTGAGGCACGGCTTTTAGAGCAAAGATTTATTATTAGTGAATCATAATTGGAATAGAAGTCAACATACATTAGCTGTACTTGAGGATGCATAATGCTCAATGTTCGATTTTTATCGAAATTCTTAATAATCTGATAATCGTATGGCAACAAGCATGAAGTATCTCTTCCCGTAAGAATTTCATTAACCAAGCCAGGAACTCTTTCAGATTTAGGTCTTTTTGAAAACCTATAGAGCCCTAGATTAGTAAAAGGTATAGGCACTTCATATGGTAACACCTCCGTTAAAAGTATCCTGCTTTTGTCAGCTTTTTTAACTCTTATTCTAGCCATTATGCCAACATTTTTTTATGAGCTTGACTCTTTCAGGTGTGAAGTCAGAGTTTATTTTTCTATTATTCCATCCAGATGAAAAACTATACTTTGATAGTTTGCCTTTTTGAATACTTGTTAGTGATGAGTTCATTTTAATTCCAAAGCTTTTCCTTTTCGAGTTAATGGTCTTTCGTAAAAAAGTTGTCAATTCAACTAGTATTTTGTCATCATTAATAAAAGAATAGTTGTAAAATAAGCCTGCATATAAAACTGTTCCTTCTTTTGGATTTCGTCTTATTGGATAGTTTCCAGTTAAAAATTTTAACCTTTCTTCAAGCAAAAGAAAGTCATTGTTCTTTAAATAATCAAGAAAGGACTTAATGATACGAGTTTTATATTTTTTCACCTTTTTTGGTGCAATCGAAATTGAGATCTCTTTGTTATGAAATTCAGATTTTAACTTTCTGCAGCAATCAGAAAAAGTAAATTTGTAACCCAAATATTCAAAACTCAGGTCTTTTTGTGTCGTTTTATCAGGATTATCGACTTTAAAGCATTTCGTCTTAGATTCATTAAATAATAGAGGTTTTCGCAAAATGTTTTTGTCATATATTCTAGATACAATTAGTTTAGGATCATCAGTTGTAAATAAAATAATATCATCGACATATCGGGCATAATAATATACTTGATCAAACTTTTTTATTTGTCTGTCAAAGTCCCTTAAGAAAAGTTCGGAGAGAGTTGCACTTATATTAATTCCTCGTGGTAATCCTTTAAAAGAACTAAACTCATTTAACTTGAAAAAGTTTTCTAGAATTTCCATTGTTCCAGATGAGAGAAGAGCATCTTCTTTCAATTTATTTATAATCCATTCTCTATCAATACTCTCATAAAATTGTTTAATATCCAGCTTAATAATTGACATTGGTATCGCTTCTTGCAATAAAACAATTATTTGATTGACAATTAGGTTTCTATCTGCCTGCTTAACTTTGTAGAATCTTTTTATAGAATCGTTGATTTTTCTCAAAACAAAGTCATCCTCTATATTTGATAAACTGAAGATTTCACTTTCCCCTCTTATTACTTTGTCTGGTGAAGATATTTCATAGTCAGTTGAGTTTATCTTTTCTGAGATACTTGAAAGAATCTCAAATGTTTTTTCTCGATCTTCTCCGAAACCATCATATTTTGAATAATCTCTATATGTTATCAGTTTTAATAAGTCAGAAGTAGAAAAAGTTTGCGTTAACATTAAAAGTATTGCTTTAATCTATTTAAGTATCTTAATGTAAGATGTGCTAAATTTAATGCAAATCAAATAGTTATCGCAACTTCAACTCAAATATTATGTAAGAACTTTTCTAAATTTCAGTGGTAAAAACATCGAAATAGAATTATTGATGCTTTCTATAAAAAGTGTTTTTGATGAATTGCCTGACGCCTTTTCTTCTTCCATTCCTTATTTATTTCAAGATCTAATTGCCAATTGAACATAGAATAATTAGAATTAGTTTTAAATACAGAAATCCAGTTTTCAAATCTATTTTGCTTATCCAGTTCAGTTAATTTTACTATCGAAAAGGCACCGAATTTGCAACAATCATCTGACAATTCAAACTCAAAGTTTTCTAACTCTATCAACTGTAGAGGGCTTTTTTGACCCTTGATTAGGTAACCTTTATCATCTAGTTCAAATATTCGTTTGAAACAAAATAGATAATTTGATTTTTCTCCAGACTCTTCCAGAAATAGAATGCGCGCGTCATAGATTATTGATTCGTCTTTCAAGCGAATCTCGGATCCATTCTTCAAAATCTTTTGAATACCCTTATTTAATCGGTCAACTTTTTCCAATCTCTTTTTTCTAGCGTCAACATCAGCATATAGATCATTAATCATGTCTACTATTGTATCAAACCAATGAAATAATCCGACTCCACCAAGACTATAATTTTCAGGGTGAGAATTACGATTTCGAACGTTTCTAACATGATCAAGAAAGTCTTTTCCATTTATTTCAAAGTAGCCACCTTCTCTGAACCAATTTATTAGCTGTTCAAGCCTTTTGCTTTTAGGCCATGCCTTATTATTTAGCTCTTCATAACGAATTTTTAACGCCATTTCAAATGTATGTAGAAGCTTAGTAAAGGCAACATCTATGAATTCATATTCATAAAAACTATGAATAAGCATTTTACTGATAATACTGAAACTTTTGCATACGTCTTCAGAAACGTCATTTCTCAACTGCATTTTTGGCACATGCTTTTCATAAAACATTGAAAGCGTTTTAGCATCATCCTGATAGATACTCCATATATCATGTCTTCTTAATTCCATAGGGGTGTGATATGAATGTTAAGTATCCAATTTTACAATTTCTAGGCCAAAGTAATTTTGAGATACGTATTTTTTACGCAGATAGTACTATAATTTTAATCTAAAATTAAATAACTTAATAATTTGAAAACCAGTATTTACTAAGGTTTTTATAACTTCGTTAAATGACTAGAATCTGTATAATTTGTAGAAATCCTCAAACAGACTTTAATGAAGAACACGTTTTCCCGAAAGCCATTGGTGGATCATTAATTATAAACTTGGTTTGTACTTCATGTAATTCATCACTTGGAAAAAAAGTAGATAATCCGTTTTTACGACAAAATGTTATCGCTCATTATCGAAATACATTGAATATTGGTCGAATCGACAAAACAGGGAGAATGCGCAATATTCCTAATCCGTTAAGTGGTAGAAGAAAAAATGGCGAGGGTAAAAACTATATCATAGAGTACCAGAACGGTAATCCTGTTTCAAGACTCCTACCCGACTATAGTGAGGAACCTGTTATGACCGAGAATGGACTCACTGCTAAAATTCAATTTGACAATAAATTCGTGTCAGACATTGATAAGATAATTAAGAAGTATGCTCAAAGTCATGGTATTCCTGTAGAAAATATTGAACAGTCTGGATACAAAATAGAAAAGGTATCTAATGGCTCTTCACAACAAATTGAAATACCATTTGAATTTGATCCATTTACCCTAGGGATAATAAAAATAGCCTATGAGTTTGTTAATGGGTTTATGCCTGAATATTTTGATGACCCATTTGCAAAGTTGTTTTCCTCCATGCTAATAAATGGACAATTAGACATTGACAATGATAGGCTGTACAAAAACGAGGAATTGTATAAAGCATGCCTACCATATCTTAAAAGAATTCATAAACTACCAATCGAATGTCATTCAATCATGATTATAAGCCTTAAAGGTTTTGGTTTAGTTGCGATTGTGAGAGTCTTTAACCTTACACATGCTCTTTTAATGTCTGAAGATATGACCTATTTAAAATCCGACCAACTCTTCATGATAAATGATTCAATTAAACAGAATTGGTGGATGAATATGACTATGAAACTCGTCAGGTTTAATATAACTATTGACTCAAAATTGTCTAAAGAATTCCCAAAGGGTTTTCATCCAAAAATGACTCTGGAAACAATTAATGGAAAATATCCTGTTTATGATAAAGAGAGGACTAAATTATTTGACCATCTTGACGGATTTGAATCAGTCGCAGATATCGCTAATTATGTTCTATTGGAGAGTGAAAATCGGTTGCTGAGATCTATATTCATAGCTGATGGATACTACGTAAGGAATGACTCCCGAGAATTGTTACTTCCATTGTCCAGAGTTGATTTAATTTATGATATGAAATATTAATTATTATCAGATAACACAAAACTAGTTTGAAGATGAACTTCATAAACAATGACCAAATATTCAGATTAATTACAGATTTTGAAAAGCCTAAAGAAGTATTGTTAACTAAGAGAAATGTTTTTTCTGACAAGGCTGAAGCTATTTTTGAGCAGGCAGGTAAGAAAATTTCTCTAACATTTGTAAATAGTCACTTATCCGATTTGAAAAAACATTTGGATGTAGGACAAAACTATAAAAGAGTAGAGATTGAGATTGATGATACTACATATCAATGTAAAGATTTTTATATAAATAAAAAGTTCCACCCGTCTTATACTGCTATCGTAGACTTCATTTACACCAAGGGTTTTTCGTTTGCCAAGAGTTATTATTTTAGATTAGTTATACCGTTAAAAAAGAGGTTGTTATTTCATTATTTAATTGATACTGATGAAACTTTTATAGATCAGGAGCTATTTAATTTTAGAGTCATTGAAAATGATAGAAAAGAAAATTTTCTTGTATTAGAATCGAAAATCAAACAGTCATATCACTTATTCAGCGAAAAAGCACATTCAATAAAAAACGCAATAGGTTATATTACTGGTCATTTAGCTGGAGATTATGGATATTTTATGGCTTATTCGAGAGATAGAATGGAAACCATTCAGCATGTCTATAGATGTCAATTTAGAGATTCTATTATTAGTAGTTATTCCCCCATCTATTCAAATCCATTTGGTTATATAAGAAAGAAAAGATTAGCTGATAAGTACTATAAAAATGAAATCCTACGCCCTCTAAACAAAACAGAACTCTCAACTTTGTGTCAAAAACTTTATGATTCAGTAGAATTTACATCAACTATAGTATTAATCCTAGAATCAAGTATAGCTAGCCTACTTTTTATGCCTGGAGGATATGCTATTGTATTAGAAAGATTGGCTGATATTATCAAGTCAAATGAAAAGCAGAAAATTGCACCATTGACAAAGGCAGACAGTAAACAGTTACGTAAGGAATTCAATGAAATTGCAGAAAAATGTTGGAGTAATATTTTTGACGAATTTTCTGAAATAATTGAAAATCATAAAAATAAAATTTCGTCTGAGTGCCTATTAAGATTGAATAATTACAAAGATTTAATTGTAAAGGATAATTTAATCACTCTAAAGAAAAGAATTAATGGAATTAATAAAGCAACGAATAAAGCACAATTAAAAAGACCTTTTGATTTTTTGAAGATAGAGTTGTTAGACAAGGACTTGGAATTACTTGGAACTAGAGATGACTTATTACATGGAAGAATTCCAGATATTTCGAAAGCTGGAAAACACCGATCACTTGAAAGACAGAATAAGGACTTGTATTATACATCAATGCGATTCTATACATTGATAAATATGCTCATATTAAAGTGGATTGGATATGACAATAGAGTGGTTAACTATCCTAAGATAAATGAGACTTTCACTGATATAAAATTAAAAGAAGATCCTTATAGATTAGTTTGATTTCTAATTTTCAGTTCAACAACCACCACACGCCACCTAAAAAAAGAAAAGAGTCCTCTATCCTACTCTACATTCGAAGCTAAGTAGTGTCTGGTCGGAAATCAGCTCTTTCGAAAGATTACACACCCTAAATTCAACTAAAAAAGCATTGGTTTTCAAATTTTAGAGCTCAACTATTTTTCGGGCAGGCATGTATTCCGTTTTTGGGCTTTAAAAATGAGTTTTGCGGTTAATTTCTTCCCGACAAGACGCACGTTCCCTATGTCAATTGTATCTGCACTCAAATTTAGGCTGCCTTTTTATGAACCTGTTCTCTGCTTATATATTCACCTATCTTGTGCAAATTATAGGCCAAAACGCTTAGGGAAACGTAGCGTTTGAAGTTTTTAATCCCCCTGTCCAGACAACGACCCAATCCATTGTGTCTTAACTGGTTGATGTTTGATTCTACTGCGCTGTGAGCATTGCGGAGTTTTATAAACTGAGCCTGATGTTCCTGCTCAGTTTCCTCTTTGTTGCGCTTGCCCTTTTTTGGCATAATCGTCTTGGGAATTAGCTTTTCCACAAACGCCTTGTTTTGTCCGCTATAGAACCCTTTGTCAAGACTTAAGGATTCAATCAGACCTGAGAATTTTTCCACCAGCTTTGTCGCAATTTCTTGGGTTAGCTGGACATCAACCTGATTCTCAAGTACCTGATGATGAATGATGAAGTTGAATTGGTCGGTGGCGATTAATACATTGTGACCTATTTCAACTGGGTTGAACTTTTTCCCTTTGGAAAGCCACTCTGAATGCGTTTCAAATATGGAGTATAGTTTTTCACTTGAAGCAATAACTTCTCCATCTATTATTCTTCTACTGACTAGGTCGATATGCTTAGTCAGCATTTCATGAAAATAAACCAATTGGAGATGCTTGGATAGTGCCGAAACACTCCTGTGACAGGCTGTTTGATTTAGCAAATCCTTGACCTTTACTTCAAGTTTATTGCCTAGTTCTAGGTATTGACTTACTACATTACGAACTCTCGATTCTTTGTTTTTTCCGCCTGAACTGCTGACCTTGGAACTAGCCCTGAAAATGCTTTTGATCTCCCGTTTCCATGATCTGGATTTTCTCCAACCTGTGATGTTTTCATTGTCCCTGAACCATTCAGAGAGGTCAATGCACTTACGTGCTGAATCCCACAGTAGATTCATATCTGTGGGGAAATGTACATGAGTACCAACGGGAAACGAATCGGTTTTTACCTGGAGTAGCTCTTCCTCTTTTTTTTTAATAACCTATGACCGTAGTTAATCACCAAATCATTGACCTCTTGGATTGTTTGCTCATCCAACAATGCTAGATTATCCTTGATCGTAGTAAGCCCGTACTTCTTCTTGTCCAATCGTGATTCTGTTTCAATACCCATTACCGTTCGCATTGAGGTATCAACATTGGCCAGATAATGGATGCGATCATAATTTGCATTTAATCCTTGACGCATTACTCCAAGTACTAGTATCTCCCACAGTCCCATCCCTTTGCGACCTGATCTAATCAATGTCTCTTGCTTGGGATTTATACGATTGGATAGCAAAGAAAATACAGCAGCATTTATCTCCTTGTTCATGAAAATTGCTTGAAGTCCTTTCAATAACTTGGGAGCCTCGTCTCTGCAATTATTAGGAAATTCAGCTGATGTAATTGGCAGCGTGAATAAGTCTGGATCTCGTTCAAATAGTGTGCGCATAAGCTTCGAATGTTTAACTAAAATACAGCGTCAACACCAGTAATTATGCTGAATAGGTCACTATTTATGAAGATATTCATGGGATAAATTTGGCTATATCACCCGCCAAATAAAGACTCTGTGATTTCCGACCAGGCACTAAGTAACATAACGCAGTACATTATGGGGCTAAAGTAGGTGTTTTACTATTTATGGTGAATAGTCTCCGAAACCCCATAATGAATACTATGTCTGCGCTAAAACCTGCAGCTATAGCCACAGCGTTTTAGCTTGCTGAAGTCAGTGAACCACCTAAAACGGTCTAAAGTGAGCCGTCTAAATCAAGTGCGGATTTAGGTGTTGTTTGAGGACTATAATCTTGTTTACTTTTTAAGTTTTTTCCTCATAGATTCACCCTGCAGATTTATTCTATGAGCAGAGTGAACTAGTCTGTCTAAAATAGCATCAGCAATGGTTTGTTCTCCTATGATCTGATGCCAGTCTTCAACAGGGAGTTGTGAAGCAATAATAGTGGCACGTTTTCCATGTCTATCTTCAATAATTTCCATGAGAAAATGTCTGTTTGCATTATCAAGAGCCTTTAACCCAAAGTCATCCAGTATGAGTAGGTCTTGCTTCTCTAGCCTATTGATTTCCTTCATGTAAGATCCATCAGCTTTGGATATTTTCAGCTTTGTAAGTAGCTTGTGCATATTGAAGTACATCACTCTGTAGCCCATCGAACATGCTTGGTGACCAAGTGCAGAAGCTAGGTAGCTCTTTCCTACACCAGTGCTTCCTGTAATCAATATGTTTTGTTGCTGATTTATAAACTCACAACTGCTAAACCTCTGCATTTGGTTTTTGTCTAGATTTCTATCAGGAGTGTAGTTTATTTCCTCAATGTGTGCCTTGTATCTGAACTTAGCAATTTTAGTTAACCTGTTGATTTTTCTGTTGTGTCTATCGTCATATTCAGATTGTAATAGATAAGCTATTAGTTCATCATTAGTGTATCCGACACTATCAGATAGCATGGTTGAGTTAAAAGCTCTGTGCATACCATACAGCCTTAGCTGCTTCATTTGTTCTAATGTTTGTGTATTCATTTATCTGTTGTTTTATGATTTTTACTTGTAATAATTTCTGCCTCTTATGTTTTTATGTGGTGGAATATGAGTGATGTTTTGATCTTGGTCCTCATCTTGGATATTATCCCATCCCTTTTCAAGGATGCTCTCTATCATTTTGTAGTTATATGCTTGATAGTCCAATGCTCTTTTACAGGCATTGTTTAACCGCTCATTACCAACTTTCTTAGCTAGGTGAAGTACTCCCATACATGATTTGTAAGATTGTTCTGGATGTTGTCTTTTGTCTAATATTTTTGTGATAAAGACTTTGCAGTCAGCCCCTATTTGCTCTGCCCAGCTAATAAATCGGGTAGGACTCCATTCGGCTACGAACCGGTGATGAGAAGGCATATGATCTTTGTCAGTGGTGTAACTGTATTTTCTTCCATTCCTCTGATGAGAGGCTATCTTCTGAAGTTTGTAATACACCTCTATTGTACTCTCTGAGTAAATGAGTTTTACTTTCTTGCTTATAAACTTATAGGGAACGCTGTAGTAATGTTTATCCTTATTTAGATATACATGACTGTTCTTATGTACCGTAGCTTTTGAAGACTGTTTTAACTCATATCGTGCTTGCGGCAAAGCGCCTAAAACATCTTTCTCAACTTCTATGAAGAGAGACTTCCTTGAATAAGTTCGACCTCTGAAAGACATTCCATTGTGTATGTCTAATTGATCTAAGATAGCCTCATTCAACTCATCTAATTGATGGTAAACCTTATTCCTTAATGGTGCAAAAACTCTAGTATAGATAATTCGAACGGCATTCTCTACGATAGCTTTATCTCTTGGCTTATAAGCTCTAGTGGGGAGTACAGATGTTTGATAGTGTTCTGCAAAATCAGCAAAGGTCTCGTTAACCTTTGGCTCATAGCGACTGCTCTTAGTTACTGCTGCCTTTAGATTATCTGGCACTAAGGCTTTAGGTACTCCTCCAAAGTACCATAGGGCATTTTCTATACAGCGAATAAAGTCTTCCTTTTTCTGACTCGGACAAGCTTCGGCATAGGTATATTGACTGCTACCAAGTGTGCAGATAAGTACTTCTAAAAACTGAACCTCTCCTGTGTGTTCATCTACTATACTTAACTTTTTACCAGTAAAGTCTATGAATAATTTATCGCCAGCTTTGTGGTTAAAGTGCATAACTGGAGAGACTGCCTTACACCACTCAGTGTACCAATGACGAAACTGTGAAAGCATATAGCCATCTGGGTGACGCTCTTTATACTCATTCCATAGAAGTTCTTTGGTAACTCCCGTTTTCTTCAGCTCTCGATCAAAGTATGGGAAGTATTCCTCTAAAGTCTTTTGCTGATCTGATTTAGTTCTTTCTGTTGTCCTAAACAAAGCACTCAACTCTTCTACAGTCATAGAGTTAACCTCGTAACTAGTAATCTTATAGCTGTTAAAGAAGTTAATATACTTAGTGACTGTATTTCTTGATAAGCCTAATTGAATACTGATTTTACGCTTGCTTACACCTTCTGTATGAAGTCTGAATAACGTCTTTATTTTTCGCATATCTATTTGATGATTAGCCATAATCTTTTTTATCAAAAAGACTATGAATTAATCTCAAACAACACACAGAATTAAGTGGTTCACTTTACTCCGTTTTACTATGCTCACTTTGATCCATTTTTAGTGGTTCACTTTAAACCGTTTCTACTGGTATACTATGACCGTTTTTTGCAGCTTAGATTGAATAGCTTATATCAACCTTTTAAACATTAGTAATTTTCTAGCATTAACCCACTTATCTTTATAATCTGTAGATTTCAATATCTCAATACATTCAGACCTTAATTCTTTTCGCTTATTATATAAAAACTGTTTAACATTGTCACTTGCAACACTACCTATGAACGAATTTGTCTGGAGTTTACACGCGATCATTTCTACTGTAATCTTGGTCTTAGTTGTATCTACTTCATTCTTTAGTACAATAAGCGATTCTTCAATTTTATCAATGAATTCTATAGCAGATTTAACTTTCTCTTGATTGATATTTCTTTTCTGTTCATTTCCTTTATAGTGAATAATTCCTTCTTCCAGGCATTTACGAGTAATCCTAATAAGTTTTTTACCCAGCTTATTGGTCTTTTTTATTTCAATAAAAATCACATCACATAAATTTTCAATATCCTTACTATATGCATTCAGATAGTGCCATGCATCAATGTCCAAAACCAATTCAGTATCAATAGATGCCAAAGTCCTCTTGATTATACTTATTGACCAATCAACTCTTATGGAATCAGTGTTTTGCATATTTCTAATTGTTGTGTGTTGGCAAATATATCCAATTTGTATTTATTTGTATAATAAAGTATTTAGATTGTATTTTTTGGTATAAATAGCTTATTGTTAACATTTTGAACATACAAATGTTAATAACCTGAAAAGCTTTTTAGTATTTTTATATTCGAAAGGCGTGAAACCGAATGACTATACTATTTGATATAACATATTGCTTAGAATCAACAGTTCTTTGGTTTGTTGCTTGTACATCATGCATCGTAGCTACTATTTCATGTGTTGTGACTTCTATAATTAGATTAAGAAGGACTAATTGGAAAATCAGGAAGGAAAAGAAATTTATAGAGATCTGTGAGAATCATGAACTTTTTGAATTAATGGCTGAATTTGTTCTAGCAGAAATAGTCAAAGAAAGTGAGAGGAAAGAACAGATAAATAAGTTGTTAGTCGGTGCAAGAAAAAAAGGTTCTTCGGGTATCAAAAATCCAACTGAGCATGATAATGCATTGCGCAATCATAACATTGACAGAATTTCAGAAGAACTTATGAATGGAGTCAAAACAATATTGAAGTCATCACCATAACATTGTAATGACTCTGAAAGATCTAAAGAACTTCCAATTCAACATACTTCGGCACGCCACCTTAAAAAAGAAAAGAGTCCTCTATCCTACTCACACCCGAAGCTAAGTAATACTTCGACTTTACTGCGTTGCGCTCAGCACACCGCCCCCTTCGACGATCGCTCAGGGTAAACGCCACGCAGTACATTATGGGGCTGACATTAATCACAAATAATAATAGCTAGTGGTTCTTTTATCTCCAATTTTACTTAAAACATTCTTATCAACGGCCTCTTTTAAATCTCTACTAGCTGTAGCTGACGATATTTGCCTAAAGTTTCTCAGATAATCCTTTCTTGTGAATTTTTTTCTTCCAATGATGTCTGCATATAGTTGGATTCTTTCTGATGACGTTAAACTTCGAGTTTGACTCTGTAATACTTCACCAAGTGCTAAATCTATAATCTGCAACATGAATTCTATAAAACTAGTAGATTTACCTTGTTTATCAGACTCACTTAAAACATTATAATAATCCTGTTGTCTTTCTTTGATTAAAGCTTCTACTGGTAAAAACTTGAATACAGACGAATAGTCTTTCAAAATTAATGTTTGCCATAATCTTCCCATTCTCCCATTTCCATCAGTAAAAGGATGAATGAATTCAAATTCATAATGGAAAATGCAGCTTTTGATTAAAAGCAAATCATCGTCATTCTCTAAATAATAGAACAAATCTTTCATTAGGCCAGTTACCATGCCCCCAGATGGAGCTATATGTGAAATCTGATTTCCTTTCACAATTCCGACAGATGATTGTCTTAATCGTCCAGCATACTCCACAAGACCGTTCATCAGAATAGAATGAGCAAAACACAGGGATTCGATACTATAAGCATCAAAGTCATCTAACTGCTGATAGACCTCAATGGCATTTTTAACCTCGAGAATATCTTTTTCAGGGGCTATTACTCTCTTATCATTTAAAAGAGCAGTAACCTGCTCTATAGTCATTGTGTTCCCCTCAATTTCCAAAGATGATTGTATAGTCTTTATTCTATTCTTCTTTCGAAGTTCAGTTGTTGGTGTGAATAAATAGACATTATTACGACTTATTTAGTATAGGTCAATTACTTTTTTTTTACAATTCGAACAGTTGGTTTATTATGTCTAAAATCAGTGCTTTGAATTTTTGAGTCAAGCAAAAAGGATACTATAGTAAATAAGTCGTAATAATGTCTAATGTGTTGCATTTATCTCCCCGATTTTCTCAGAAATCAATGAGA
Organism: Flavobacteriales bacterium; assembly: GCA_965224545.1. Classification (GTDB taxonomy): domain Bacteria; phylum Bacteroidota; class Bacteroidia; order Flavobacteriales_D; family Sanyastnellaceae; genus ASP10-05a. Next base: position 631,196 of record CBDCZM010000004.1, read on the forward strand.
TAAGCTCTAAGATTTTATTGGTTATCTCATATGGAGGTTTCATAAAACAAATATAATAATAGTATCATATGATACTATCAAGTGCTGTTGAGTAAATATAGAAATCATGTTTTCAATTCAAGATCTACCGCACGCCACTTTAAAAAAGAAAAGAGTCCTCTCTCCCATTCAATCCCGATAGTCATCGGGACCGAAGCTAAGTAATACTTCGACTCCACTGCGTTTCGCTCAGGACACCGCCCTTCGGCAAAAGCTCAGGGTAGACGACACGCAGTACATTGGGGTTACCTAAGCCGCGCATACTAACGCAATTTAAATCGTTGTTAGGTAAATACTAAAGTCGTTTGTATCTTTCTAATCGAATCTTCATTATAAAATTTTGACTATCTACAAATGATAAAAGCATCAACATTCTTAGTGAGTATTCTAATTGCATCAAGTATAACTGCTCAATTTCCAAATCCTAAAATTGCAGCTTTTAAATTGGACAGCTTGTTTGAACTAAACAATGATTCAACCAGCTATTTTTATAATGAATTTCCTCAAGGGGTGTTAGATGCTTGTGTAGCTATATCCGATTCTGCTATTATTAAAAAATTACTTAGACAGAATACTAAAGTACAAACATATGAAAGTGTTCTAGTGTTAAGTTAAGTTTACTATGACGTAATATTTTCGTATTTTCATTAAAAAAATGATGAGATACAGGATCAAACTAAGTCAAGAGGAGGTTATTAGGCTTCGGGCAATAATTAATAAAGGATCTCATAGCACAAAGACGTATCGTACGGCTTACATACTATTAAATTGCGATGTTGGAGATTACTCAGAGAAGGTAACTAATGCGCAAATCAGTAAAGTATTAAAAGTAGGGATGCGCACAATAGATAGGGTAAAAAAGAGATTTATTGAAGAAGGATTTGAAGCGGTGCTTGAGAGACGTGAGAGTTCGCGAATATATGATGTAAAGATAGATGGAGATGTAGAGGCTAAGATTGTGCAATTATGTTGCAGTGAACCCCCAAAGGGTTTTTCTAAATGGTCATTACGCTTATTATCAGATAAGATGGTAGAATTAAATTATGTAGAAAGTATTTCTCATGTTTCGGTAGGGAATGTTTTAAAAAAAATGAACTTAAACCTTGGAAAGTCCGTGGCTGGGTAATTCCTCCAAATAAAAACAGCGAATTTGTGGCTAACATGGAAAGAGTTTTAGATGTTTACAAAAGACCTTATGATATTGATTACCCAGTAATTTGCATGGATGAATCCCCCAAACAATTAATTTCATCAGCACAACCTTCAACACCAATTAAACCAGGTCAAGATGCTCGAGTAGATTACGAATATCTCAGACACGGAATGGTTAATATATTCATGGCAAATGAACCTTTAAAAGGAAAACGGATCGTTGAAATAACAAAGTTTAAGACTAAAAAGGATTGGGCAAAGTTTATAAAGAGAATAGCTGATGAGTACTACCCAAAATCAAATAAGATAACCTTGGTAATGGATAATTTTAATACCCATGTCGCTTCTGCATTTTATGAAACATTTGAGCCTAAAGAAGCTAAAAGGCTATGGGATAGGTTTGAGTTTATCTATACACCTAAACATGGAAGTTGGCTCAATATGGCAGAGATTGAGTTACATGTACTAAATGGTCAATGTTTAAACAGGCATATAGATACCATAGAAAAAGTAAAGGAAGAGGTCAAAGCTTGGCAGAACCATAGAAATAATAAAGAAGGCACTATAAAATGGCAATTCACAACAAAAGAATCAAGAGTGAAATTAAGAAAACTATATCCGTCAATTAATAATTAACTTAACACTAGTAATATATAGTGCGGATGGTTATATGCCAGTAGATCCTGAAAAGCCATATATCTACTATGTTATTGTTGACTACACAGACACAGATAAATACTATTATTATCGTCCTAACTTTAAGAAGAATGGTCAGTTAAAAAAAAGAGCCAAGAAATATTCCGGTCATATCAACAAATATGATGAGGATGAGTTTTATGATCATGCCAACAGAGGCATTTATAAAACAAAACCATGCGCGTCTAGAGATCATTATACAAACTATTTGTTTTCGATTTATTGGCGATTTGAAGATGGTGAACTTGTCGAGCAAGATTCTTTCATTTATGGCTACTACTAGAGATGTTATCAGATGTCTTCAATTCAAACATCCCACATGTCACCTTAAAAAAAGAGAGTCCTCTCTCCCATTCCACACCCGAAGCTAAGTAGTACTTTGACTATCTCTCAGGGCAAAGCCTAGCGCAGTACATAAGGGGCTCAAGTGGCGTTCCAATCTTTAATAACAGGCTACATAATTGGAAGATATTTATTGTTTTTAATATTGCCTAAATTTGATTTACTATTTGAAAATCTATTGTCCTTTAATTAGTGTCTGGTCGGAAATCAGCTCTTTTGAAAGATTACACACCCTAAATTCAACTAAAAAAGCATCGGTTTTCAAATTTTAGAACTCAATATTTTTCGGGCAGGCATGTATTCCGTTTTTGGGCTTTAAAAATGAGTTTTGCGGTCAATTTCTTCCCGACAAGACGCACCTTCCCTATGTCAATTGTATCTGCACTCAAATTTAGGCTGCCTTTTTATGAACCTGTTCTCTGCTTATATATTCACCTATCTTGTGCAGATTATAGGCCAAAACGCTTAGGGAAACGTAGCGTTTGAAGTTTTTAATCCCCCTGTCTGGACAACGACCCAAGCCATTGTGCCTTAACTGGTTGATGTTTGATTCTACTGCGCTGTGAGCATTGCGGAGTTTTATGAACTGGTCCTGATGTTCCTGCTGGGTTTCCTCTTTATTGCGCTTGCCTTTTTTGGGCATAATCGTATTGGGTATTCGCTTTTCCACAAAAGCCTTGTTCTGCCCGCTATAGAACCCTTTGTCAAAACTTAAGGAATCGATCAGGTCTGGAAATCTTTCCACCAGCTTTGTTGCAATATCCTGGGTTAGCTGAACATCAACTTGATTCTCAAGTATTTGATGATGAATGATGAAGTTAAATTGATCGGTGGCGATTAATACATTGTGACCTATTTCGATCGGGTTGAACTTTTTCCCTTTAGAAAGCCACTCTGAATGCGTTTCAAATATGGAGTATAGCTTTTCACTTGAAGTAATAACTTCTCCATCTATTATTCTTCTACTGACTAGGTCGATGTGCTTGGTCAGCATTGCATGAAAATAAACCAATTGGAGATGCTTGGATATTGACAGAACACTCGTGTGACAGGCTGTTAGACTTAGCAGGTCATTGATTTTCAATTCAAGTTTCTTGCCTAATTCCAGGTACTGGCTAACAACATCCTCAAGCCTCGATTCTTTGTTTTTCCCGCCTGAACTGCTGACCTTGGAACTAGCCCTGAAAATGCTTTTGATCTCCCGTTTCAATGATCTGGATTTTCTCCAACCTGTGATGTTTTCATTGTCCCTGAACCATTCAGAGAGGTCAATGCACTTACGTGCTGAATCCCAAAGTAGATTCATATCTGTGGGGAAATGTACATTAGCACCAACGGGAAACGAATCGGCTTTTACCTGGAGTAGCTCTTCCTCTTTTTTTTAATAACCTATGACCGTAGTTAATCACCAAATCATTGACCTCTTGGATTGTTTGCTCATCCAACAATGCTAGATTATCCTTGATCGTAGTAAGCCCGTACTTCTTCTTGTCTAATCGTGATTCTGTTTCAATACCCATTACCGTTCGCATTGAGGTATCAACATTGGCCAGATAATGGATACGATCATAATTTGCATTTAATCCTTGACGCATTACTCCAAGTACTAGTATCTCCCACAGTCCCATCCCTTTGCGACCTGATCTAATCAATGTCTCTTGCTTGGGATTTATACGATTGGATAGCAAAGAAAATACAGCAGAATTTATCTCCTTGTTCATGAAAATTGCTTGAAGTCCTTTCAATAACTTGGGAGCCTCGTCTCTGCAATTATTAGGAAATTCAGCTGATGTAATTGGCAGCGTGAATAAGTCTGGATCTCGTTCAAATAGTGTGCGCATAAGCTTCGAATGTTTAACTAAAATACAGAGTCAACACCAGTAATTGTGCTGAATAGGTCACTATTTATGAAGATATTCATGGGATAAATTTGGCTATATCACCCGCCAAATAAAGACTCTGTGATTTCCGACCAGACACTAATTAAGAGTATTATTCTATAATAATGTGTAGTGAACCTGTTTTTCTTGCTCTTCAGTTACAGATAATATACAGCTTCCTGAGGCTAATTCACTCTTTATTAATTCCAGACTGTCCGTTGTAACGCTATTCCAAACTCTAATCTCTAAAATCCTTACGGTCTTTCAAAATCTTAAATAAAAAAAAGCCTCCTATTTCTGAGAGGCCTTTTTCATTTTAAATATATCGTTAGGCTTAAAGTACTCTTACTTTAATGGCACTTAGTCCTTTTTTACCTTCTTCTAATTCAAATTCAACCAGATCTCCATCTTTAATTTCGTCCACTAACCCTGAGGCGTGTACAAAATGATCTTTCTCTGATTCTTCTGTTTCAATGAATCCAAATCCTTTGGCTTCATTGAAAAACTTTACTCTTCCTTTATTCATATTACTTATTTGTTACTTGCAACAATGTGTTACAACGGTGAGTATGCAACAGTAATGCCAAAGTTTTCTAGTGAAATGAAAAACTTCTAAGAGACGCAAGGATAACAGCAACAAAAACATGTTTTTTGAAAGTAGTGATCCTCTCTTTTAATACAGGAAAAGTTGTTCTAAAGGTTTGGTGTTATTTTCTCCCTTTTATTTTCTGGAGTGAATCATTGAAAGACCTGTCATTGTCCCTATGATGTTCATTACAGTAACTGGAAATTAAATGTTTCGAAATACTTTGTTGAACTCTGTGTGAACAGAAGTGGGATTGATCACGACTTATAATGGCAAATCTCAGATGACCTAACGTTTAAGACAACAATCCTAAATCCAATCCAAGTTGATTAGACAAATCCCAGATAAGTTTTTGCTTGTAAGGAGGTTGTTCAGATAGCCCTTCCCTACTAATGTCATTCATAATCTTATTGCTAAAAATGAACGACGCCGTGTTCTCTCCATAGCTCGTTTTAACTTCATCTTTGATCGGCTGTAGTAGTGTCGTGATGATCTTATCCGAACGTTTCTTGCGGAGTTGCATCTGCTGATATTCTTCTCGATCTAGTTTTCTGATCGCCGGAGCAGTTAGAGATAATTCTAATTTTTTTGATTTGTTCGCAGAATCAGTGAGGATTTCGTGAATTTCAGACTTGGACTGTGCGTTTTTGAAATACTTCGAGATTCCCTTTAACTTAAACATATCACTGAGTAAGAGAGTGCCTTTGGTTAATCCCATGAGCACATCTTTAGAAACAATGTGGTATCCTGGTTTATTCTGTTGCTCAGCGATAGATTCTCTTAGTTCAACCAACTGTTCGAGTATGTGCAACTGGTATTCCGTCAGGTCTTTCTTTTCTTTAGTCTTGATCGGACTGAAATTTTGAATTCCTGAATAATCTACAAGATCATATTTGTTGTTTTCTTCTTTAAACCATTGCGTAATGTTTCGCGTAGCAATGTCCTTTTCCAGTTCGTCACTTAACTCTTGAAGGTATCTCACATCTTCAGCAGCATAGCTCAATTGAGCATCTGTCAATGGCCGTTTTAGCCAATTGCTTTTCTGAGAAGATTCCTTTTCCTCGATTTCAAGCACCGATTGGGTTAGAGCGCTTAACGAGCAAGGAGGGTAATTAAGTAAGTTGGCTGCGATACTTAGATCACAAATGTTTTTAGGAAAACAACCTATTGAATGCAGTAGTCGAATGTCTTCACCAAAAGCAAAAACAATCTTTTTAACAGAAGCATCAGAAAAGATGTCGAATACAGGAGTCAAATCATCGATGGTTAACGCATCTATTAAATAGATGTTATTTCCATTGTTAATCTGGATCATACTTAGATTAAAACCGAAGGCATACCGATTCTTATCAAACTCTAAGTCAAGACCCAATACATCATTGCTGCGCAAGTCACTTAAACACTGATCCAATTCTGACCGCGTCTTGATGTAAGTACAATTAGCTATCATATATTCGACAACAAATCTATTCTTTAAATAGGGATGAGAGGATGTAAATTGGCACAGCTTTTGAACATCATGTTCATAGCATCTGCTGCAAGTGTTAAATATTGGTTACAACCAAATTAAATAGAATACGTAACTTTATACCATCAATATGAATAAAGACATGATGAAAAGAATAAGCTTCCTATCCCTTATTATGATTAGCGCTCTAGCTATTTCAGCGTTTACTTTTTGCTCTAACGGTAACGCTAAAACTTCTAACGATAAGGTTGAAATTCCAGGAAACAAGAGAGAAAAAGCAAAAAAGTCTGAAAAGAAGGCCGAGAAGAAAGTCACTAAAAATAGCGAGAAAACCATCCTTACAATGAACGTTGTAGAAAAAGATGGAATGACATGGTATACAGATCTACAAAAAGCTCATGAAGAAAGTTCAAAAACAGGAAAGCCTATTTTAGGATTCTTTACTGGATCAGATTGGTGTGGATGGTGTTTTAAACTTCATGATAATGTTTTAGTAAAAGAGGAGTTTATAGCTTGGGCTGAAGAAAATGTAGTTTTAATGGAAATTGATTTTCCAAGAAGAACGAAACTTGATCCTGCGTTACAAGAGCAGAACAACAACCTACAGAGAGTTTTTCAAGTATCAGGTTTTCCAACTGTTTGGTATTTTACATCAGAAAAAAATGAGGAAACTGGTCAGTTGAACTTAACTGGATTAGGTAAAACTGGATATCCAAGAGCTCAAGCTGGGCAGGAAGCTACTCAGTTCATTGCAGCATCTGAGGCGATCATTTCTAAGGAAGAGCCGGCAAAATAGAAAGAAAATATACCCCAAATAAAAAGCCCCAACTCATATAGAGTTGGGGCTTTTCAATTATATCAATTAGTGCAACACCTGTTCAACAGGCAAGCGTCTTTGGTTCTAATTTCCGAATTTTTCGATCACAGATTGTGTAACTCCAGTCTTACTGAAACCTCCGTCATGAAAAAGGTTTTGCATAGTTACGTATTTTGTTAGATCACTAAACATCGAAACACAATAATTTGCGCAATCTACGGCACCAGCATTTCCAAGTGGACTCATCTGCTCAGAAAAAGAAATAAACTCATCAAATCCCTTTACTCCGCTTCCTGCAGTTGTTACTGTTGGGCTCTGAGAGATTGTGTTTATACGTACTTTCTTTCTTTCTCCATAATGATAACCAAAACTTCGAGTGATAGATTCAAGAAGGGACTTGGCATCAGCCATGTCGTTATAATCTGGGAATATTCTTTGAGCCGCTATATATGTAAGGGCTACAACTGATCCCCAATCATTAATGGCGTCCATTTTCATAGCTGTGCTTAGCGTCTTATGAAGCGACATCGCACTTACGTCCATCGTTTTATGATACCAATCATAATTTAGATCCGTGTAATGTTTGTTCTTTCTAACATTAGGAGACATACCTATAGAATGAAGAACGAAATCAACCTTTCCTCCTAGGACTTCCATAGATTTTTCGAAAAGATTGCTAATGTCTTCAACGCTTGTAGCATCTGCAGGAATAACTACAGCATTTCCACACTTTTCAGCTAGCTTGTTGATTTCTCCCATTCTCATTGCTATAGGAGCATTTGTAAGAGTGAACTCGGCTCCTTCCTCGTAAGCTCTTTCAGCCACTTTCCAAGCGATAGACATATCGTTTAGCGCTCCGAAAATGATTCCTTTTTTTCCTTTTAATAATCCATTTGACATGGTCATCTGCTTTTTAGGTTTGTAGCCCCAAAACTAAACTTTTTTTGAAATAGAAGTAGCTGCTAGAAACGAAGTTGTCCATGCAGCTTGAAAGTTAAAACCACCTGTGAAACCGTCAATATTTAAAACCTCTCCAGCAAAATACAATCCTTTACATACTTTACTTTCCATGGTCTTAAAGTTAACTTGCTTAAGGTCCAGACCTCCAGCTGTTACAAACTCTTCTTTAAAAGTACTTTTACCATCCACCTGATAGCTCATTGACTTAATAAGCGTAACAATGCTTTTTTTCTCCTGTTTTCTCAGCTCGGGCCATATTCGCTCTGGAGTAACTTCAGCTTCATTCAACAAATAGTTCCAAAACCTCTTTGGAAAATTGAAGGGATTGTGGTTGTACAAGTTTTTTGTGCTGTTTTGTTGAGTTCCTTCTAAACTAGCCACAACCTGTTCTATAGAATCCGTTGGTAGAAAATCGATGGCTATTTCAAATTGATAGTTCTGTTCATTCAGGTACCTGGCTTCTGCTGCAGAAAGCTTTAGAATAGAAGGCGCGCTCAATCCCCAATGTGTAAACAAAAGCGGTCCAGTGCTTTTAGCCTTATGGTTTTTGATAGAGACTTGTACGTTTTCAATGCTGAGCCCGGCCAATGATTGCAACGCTTTGTCATGGATGTTAAAAGTGAAAAGAGAGGGAACTGGTGGTACTATTTGGTGCCCCAATTGATCTAATAATTGCCAAACTTTAGAGGCACTACCACTGGCTATGATAATATCATCTGCTAAGTATTCGTCCTCTGTGGTGGTCACTAACCATTGATCATTTTGAGCTTCGACGGATGTTACACCTTCTTTTAACTTGACTTGAACATCTCCATTATCTGCTGCGTTCAAGAAGCAATCGATAATGGTTTGAGAATCATTTGTTACAGGAAACATTCGACCATCTTCTTCAGTTTTTAATTGAACTCCTCTTTGTTCAAACCAATCAATAGTGTTTAGAGGTTGAAAACTGAAGAACGGTCCTAGCAGTTCCTTCCCTCCTCTTGGATAATAAGAAACAAGCTCCTTAGGTTCAAAACAAGAATGCGTTACATTACATCGACCTCCACCTGAAACTTTGACTTTTCCTAAGACTGTGTTTGATTTTTCCAAAACTGTTACGGATATCTGGTCATTCATTTCAGCCAGATTGATAGCCGTAAAAAAACCCGCTGCTCCAGCTCCTATAACTATTACTTTGCGCATGCATCCTATTTGAATAAAAACCCCCGCTAAAAGCAGGGGTTTTCGACTTAACTGAAAAACTAAAAACTATCTTATAAATTCTTTTATTACTTGCGCAATACCTAAATTTTAAGATACAGCAAAATTAGCTTTTTTAAGCGAACTCTGGCTTAAATTTCAATGTTTCGGTAAGATTTGAGCTCATTTAAACAATCTAAAAGCGGTTTGATTTTTGATAAATACTATCTTCGGCATCCTTGAAATCAAAAAACACCGATGAAACGATCACTTCTATTTTCACTTATCATTCTTCTAGGATGCTCATTAACAGTATCAGCTCAGTCTAAAAAGGTCACCTTAGAAGAAGTTTGGGCAAGTCCCGTATTTAGCTCTGATTTTGTTTGGGGACAGAGATCCATGAAGGATGGCGCCCACTATACCACCTCAGAAGACGGGAAAATAATTAAGAATTCATATGCCACAGGAGAAGAAGTGGCGGTACTGTTTGACAGTTCCAAACACAGCTCTGAAAGCCTAAGCGTTTCAGACTATCAATTTAGCGCTGATGAAAGCCAGCTATTACTTGCTTCTGAGACGGAAGGGATATATAGGCATAGTACACGTTCATTATATTACATCTATAATCTGGAAAGTAAGGAGCTAGAGCCACTCACAGATTTCTCAAAGGGCAAGCAAAGGCTTGCTGAATTTAGCCCCAGCGGTGGCAGAATAGCCTTTGTGCGAAGTAATAATTTGTTCTCCATAGAAAATGGAAAAGAAACACAAATCACCTTTGACGGGCAATTAAACGAGATTATAAACGGGGCTACCGATTGGGTATACGAAGAAGAGTTTGGGTTTGACAAAGGATTTTATTGGTCACCAGATGGGGATAGAATTGGATTTTATAGAATGGATGAAAACCATGTGAAGGAGTTCCAAATGGCAATGTATGGAGATTTATATCCTGATCAATATACGTTCAAGTACCCTAAGGCTGGTGAAAGAAATTCTGTTGTGTCGATACATGTGTATGACTTTGGTACAGGAAAAGTTAGAATGATAAATACTGGAGATGAAGAGGATGTCTATTATCCAAGAATTAAATGGAGTTTGAATAATGGTGGGCTATGCATTATGAAGTTAAATCGCCATCAAAACCACTTGGAATTCTGGTTGACTGACTTATCTCAGGCTGGTACGGATGATATTCAACCAAAAAAGATTTATGACGAAAGAGCCGATACATATATTGAGATCAATGACAACCTCACATTTATGGATGACAACAAGTGCTTTTTGTGGAACAGTAGTAAAGATGGTTATAACCATTTGTATCTGTTCGATACTGAAGGAAAACAGAAAGCGCAGTTAACCTCAGGAGAGTGGGATGTAATTGAGTTTTTAGGAGCGGATGAAAAAAAGGGATTGGTTTATTATTCAAGTTCAGAAGTATCACCCATCGAGCAGGCATATCTATAAAGTAGGAATTTCCAAGAGAGTAAAAGAAAAACTCTCTCAGAAATCAGGAACCAATAGTGCCACTTTTAGTGAAGGGTTCAAATATTATGTGATTAACAACTCTAATGCGAATGCTCCTTCTTCATTTGTTTTATACAATTCCAAGGGGAAAGAAATAAGAACACTTGTAGACAATGCAGCTCTAAAAGAGACCTTAGGTTCATATGATTTTTCACTAAAGGAATTTTTTGATTTCAAAAATTCAAACGGAGATGATCTTAACTGTTGGATGATTAAACCAGCTAACTATGATCCAAGTAAGAAATATCCTGTGTATGTGAATATTTATGGAGGTCCTGGTCATAATACGGTTGCAGACAGCTATGATGGAAGAAATTATCTATGGCATCAATTATTAAGTCAGGCAGGATATTATGTGGTTTCTTGTGATCCTCGAGGAACAATGTATAGAGGCCGAGATTTCTTCCACAGCACATATATGCAGCTTGGAAAATTGGAAACGGAAGATTTCATTGATCTAGCAAAACATTTAAAAACATGGCAAGATGTTGATGCTAGCAGAATAGGAATTCAAGGATGGAGTTATGGTGGGTTTATGGCTAGTCATTGCATTACTCAAGGGGCTGATCACTATAAGATGGCAATTGCTGTAGCTCCTGTGACTAATTGGAAATATTATGATTCCATTTATACCGAAAGGTTCATGAGAACCCCTCAAGAGAATACGGATGGGTATGAAAAAAATTCGCCTATTAACCATGTGGATAAGCTAAAGGGAAAGTATTTTCTAATTCATGGCTCTGCGGATGACAACGTTCATTACCAGAATTCAATGGAAATGATAAATGCATTAGTTGCTAAGAATAAGCAATTTGATTTATTCATATACCCTGATAGAAATCATGGCATTTACGGAGGCTATACACGTCTTCATTTGTTTACCATGATGAGAGACTATATATTTGAAAACTTGTAAATAGAATTTTCCTATTTGAATTTATAACCAAAAACACTTAAAATAATGTCGCAAGAGAAAGACGGATTTATTAAGGACATGACCACAATTATGGGGCATCCTTCGGGGTTATTCACCCTATTTTTCACAGAAATGTGGGAAAGGTTCTCCTATTATGGAATGAGAGCTCTTTTAACAATGTTCTTGATTAGTGAGATAGCCATTGGTGGCTGGGAATGGACTTCCGGAGAAGCTGGTGAACTCTATGCTATTTATACAGGTCTTGTATATGTAACTCCAATTTTTGGAGGTTTAATCGCCGACCGTCTTCTAGGTTCAAGGAAAACTGTTATTATCGGTGCGTTGCTAATGACACTGGGGCATGCCTCGCTTGCATTGGAAACTGAAATCTTCTTTTATACAGGTTTGGCACTATTGATTCTGGGTAACGGAGCGTTTAAACCAAATATTTCATCTATTGTTGGTGGGTTGTATAAAGATACTCCAGAAAAAAAGGATGGAGCCTATACCATATTCTATATGGGAATTAATGCAGGTGCCTTTATGGGTATTTTATTCTGTGGTTACCTAGGAGAAAAGGTTGGATGGAGTTATGGATTCGGTCTTGCTGGTGTATTCATGCTTATGGGGATGATACAATTTTACTTTGGACAAAATATTCTAGGTAAAATAGGTTTATCACCGAAACAAGAGAAGTTACATGGAATCACAAATGAAGAAGAAACGGATACTGCTAAAGCTCCTGAAAGTTCATCAAGAGTGATTAAGTGGGCTGTTATATCAGTTTTAACAGCAGCTGCACTGTATTACTTAGTGCCATTGCTGATTCCTCAAGTTGATGAATGGGTTGGTCCTGTGATTGTTGGTTGTATGGTTGGTGTAATAGGATATATTCTAACTGACCCTAACTTGAAAGGTATTGCCAAGGACAGAGTTGTTGTTGTTGTGATTTTAGCAGTGTTCACTATTTTCTTTTGGTGGGCTTTTGAACAAGCGGGAAGTTCTATGACGATTTTCGCTAAGAAATATACAACAAGGATCTTGACAGGTTCTACCTCCACTTGGTTTTATTGGATTAACTTCCTTTTAACAGTGGTTCCGCTAGTTATTATTACATATGTGCTATTGCTTTTATTTAAGAACACTATAAAGACCTACCCTATTTCTGTCGCAGCATTATCTGTAAGTTTCGTACTTATCTGGGGAATTGCTGTTTGGATGCTGAACAGAGAAGCTAACATGAAAGCTTATGAGGTTACTTACGAAACAGAAATGGAAAATAAGGAAACCAAGCAACTTGAGCCGGTAACCAAAAATCCAACTATTCGCTCTCCTAAAGATCTAGTTGCAGGAGATGTACTTTATTTGGTTGAACTGAAGGATGATAAATATAAAGTGGTTTCGGAAGAAACGGCAAAGAGCCTTAAGAAGGAAATAAAGGCCAGTGTAGTTAGGGATAAGGGCAGTGAAACAGAAGTACCGGCATCTTGGTTTGGAATCTTAAACTCGTTTTTCATAATAGCATTCGCCCCCTTGTTTTCTAAAATTTGGCAGACCAAGCTAAACCCTTCTGCCCCTGTGAAATTTGCTCTTGGGCTTATTTTACTTGGATTGGGCTTTGGTATTCTGTCGTTTGGTGCTAGCTCTATACCTCATGGTGCAGAGAGTGCTAACATTAGTATGTTCTTCTTAATATTTGCCTATTTATTCCATACACTGGGAGAACTTACATTATCACCGGTTGGACTTTCATACGTGAGTAAGCTGACACCAACGAAGCTATTAGGAATCATTTTTGGAATTTGGTTTGGAGCTACGGCAGTGGCAAATTACTTAGGTGGTATGACAGCGAGTTTCATTGATCCAATCTCAGAACAAGTTGGACTTTCTGGATTCTTTTTGATTTTTACGATTATACCAATCGTAGCAGGTGTAGTACTGGTTCTTATGAGTCCGTACCTCAAGAAGAAAATGCACGGAATTGAATAAACTCCATCTTCTTAAAAGAGATCTAAAAGCCTTCCAACTGGAAGGCTTTTTTTATATGCGACAATCGGTAACCTTTTGGTGATAATAGCGGTAAATTTGTTAGTATATTGCAACGCAAAACAACCCCCTAAAAAGAGTAAAAAAGACAATGAGTGAAACCGCGAAAATTATCTTAGACGGAAACGAATACGAGCTTCCTGTAATCACTGGAAGTGAAAATGAAAAAGCGATAGACATTAGCAAATTAAGAGGCTTAACAGGTTATGTGACTATGGATCCAGGATTCAAAAACACAGGGTCGACTACCTCTGCGATCACTTTTTTAGATGGAGAAAAAGGAATTCTAAGTTATCGAGGTTATCCTATTGAACAATTGGCTGAAAAGGCTTCTTTTATTGAAGTAGCCTATTTACTTATTTATGGCGAGTTGCCAAATGAGAAACAACTGGATTATTTCAGTGACAGCATTACTCATCATACACTTGTACATGAGGACATGAAACGTTTCTTTGAAGCTTTTCCTACAAATGCTCACCCAATGGGGATTTTGAGCTCAATGATTGCTTCTCTTTCTACGTTCTATCCTGAATCTCAGAATCCAAATAGATCAATTGAAGATATTGATTTAACAATTCATAGATTGATTGCTAAGCTGCCTACTTTGGCTGCTCAAGCTCACAAAAATAGCGCTGGTCATCCATTGGTTTATCCAAATAATGACATGAGCTATACCCAAAACTTCCTGAATATGATGTTTGGGATGCCAACGGAAAGCTATGACATCAACCCTATTGTTAACGATGCATTGAATAAGCTACTTATTCTGCATGCAGATCATGAACAAAATTGTTCGGCGTCAACGGTGCGTATCGTAGGATCTTCTCAAGCGAATTTGTATTCTTCAATTTCAGCAGGTATTGCTGCTTTATGGGGCCCTCTTCATGGAGGAGCCAATCAAGCTGTAATAGAAATGCTGGAGTCAATTAAGGCAAGTGGAACTCCACTACAGCACTGGGTGGATAAGGCGAAAGATAAGTCTGATTCATTCAGGTTAATGGGATTCGGACATAGGGTGTATAAAAACTTTGACCCTAGAGCTAAGATAATTAAGAAAGCTGCAGATGATGTGTTAGAAGCACTGGGAGTTGATGATCCTGTATTGAACATAGCTAAGGAATTAGAAGCAGTTGCACTTAAAGATCAATATTTCGTAGATCGAGGGTTATATCCTAATGTTGACTTCTACTCTGGTATTATATATAGAGCGTTGGGAATTCCTACTGAAATGTTTACAGTAATGTTTGCTTTAGGGAGACTTCCTGGATGGATTGCTCAATGGAAAGAAATGGTTGAAGACAGATCTCCGATCGGTAGACCAAGACAGATATATACAGGGGCTAACAAGCGAGATTATATCGACATCAACAAAAGATAATAAAGAATTTTAAATAGATATAAAAACCCCTCTAATGGCATGCCATTAGAGGGGTTTTTTGTTCAACAAGACTGGTGCGATGAAATTTTATTAAATTTGTCGACCTAAACTAATTCGAAACTATTTATTCTATTATGAAAAAAACAATCAAACTACTCTTATTGGTAATTGTTATTACTTCTACCTCAAGCACCCTTCTTTGTCAGGACAATATTGTTAGCATAGGTGTACCGGGGTTGGTCATTGGAAATGTTAATCTAGGCTATGAGAGAGTTGTAAGTGAAAAAACGTCTCTCGCTCTACATCTAGGGATCTTAATTCCGAGAGAAGTGCCTGCATATATATCAGATGAATTTGATGATGGCGGGGAACTTCTTGATGAATTTGACAATAAGCTTGGAGGCATGTCTGCTGCTTTAGAATATCGGCTTTATACTGGTGATAAAGGTGCTCCAAGAGGTTTCTATGCTGCTCCTTTTGTAAGAATGAATAACTATTCATTCACAATAGGAACGGAGTATGATCAAACATCTGCCGAACTAAAAGCAAGACTTTTTAGCATTGGAGCTGGTGTTCAATTAGGAGCTCAGTGGCTTATAGATGACAAAGTATCCTTAGATCTCTATTTTCTTGGATTAGGAGTGAATAATCATACATTTTCGTTTGAATTAGCGTCAAATGATCCAAATGCAGATTTTCAAGCATTTGAAGGCGAAATCAGAGCCGATTTGGCAGAAGAACCACTTTTAAAAGGCAAAGTAAAAGTTGAATCAGGTGATGATTATGTGAAGGCAAGTGCTTCCACGTTGAGTTTGGGAATAAGAGGAGGATTCACTATTGGATACGCGTTTTAGATAGTGTCTTCACAAGCTATCATCTTGCACCTAAGACATGTGCTTTGACTTTTGTTTTTCCTTTTTTCTTAGAAGCATAAATTGGTTTCTCGCTTAGCTTTTAATGCAATACACATTATTTTAGCGTCATGGAAAATGGATATGTAAATGTCACCACAAAGGACACGATTTCAACAATAGAATTCTACCATCCTGCTAGTAACTCTCTGCCCGGGAGTATATTGTCAGAGCTTGCAAATACAATCACTTCTCTTGGAAATGATAAAAATACTTCAGTAATTATTCTGAAAAGCGCTGGAGAAAGAGCTTTTTGTGCTGGTGCCAGTTTTGATGAATTAATAGCGATTGATGATGAAGCTACAGGAAAGAAATTCTTTTCAGGTTTTGCCAATGTGATCAATGCATGTCGTAAATGTCCAAAACTTATTATTGGAAGAGTACAAGGAAAAGCTGTAGGTGGTGGCGTTGGAGTCGCTTCTGCTGTAGATTATTGTTATGCGACTAAATTTGCAGCGGTGAAGCTATCTGAATTGGCTGTAGGAATTGGGCCATTCGTAGTAGGGCCTGCTGTAGAACGTAAGATGGGGACTTCTGCAATGAGCCAACTGGCAATCAATGCTACAGAATGGAAGTCTGCTGAATGGGCGGCAGAAAAAGGATTGTATGCAGAAGTGTTTGATTCAGTCGACGAAATGGACCAAGCCATAGATGGTTTGGCAAACAAATTAGCGAATAGTAATCCTGAGGCAATGAAAATGCTGAAGCAAATTTTTTGGCAAGGAACGGACCATTGGGATACATTATTAGCAGAAAGAGCACAAATGAGTGGGACGCTGGTTTTGAGCGACTTCACAAGAAATGCCATCAATAAATTTAAGTCTAAATAATGTACAAAGGAGCTGGTTATATTGCTGGAGCCCTGCTCCTATTATCTTTCGTTCTGTTCAGCTGTTCTAATAGACAAATTAGCAAGCTGGCAAAAGCGTATAAAAACTTCTCTTACATAGAGACTGAACATATTATGGCTCAGGATTCATCAGTGGCTATGAGGGTTTGGATCATTGATAACTTAGAAGATTCACTACTACTGCGTAAGCAATGCTCAGATGTTGATTTTAATAAAGAGGACATTGTCTTAGAGACGTTCATACATAGACTATACAAAACGGTAATTGACAGTGTAAATCAAGGGGTAGGAATAGCCGCCCCACAGGTCGGAATTCTTAAAAATATCATTTGGGTTCAGCGGTTTGATAAAATTGGTTATCCATTCGAAGTGTATTTAAACCCTAAAATAACCCACTATTCAAGCGAAAAACAACCATGTAGAGAAGGATGCTTATCGATTCCTAACCGAATGGATACGTTGCAAGTTAGATCTCAAGCAATAGAGATTGACTATTTGAATAATCTTGGAGAAACAAAACATGAATCTGTAGAAGGGTTTACTGCAGTGATTTTTCAACATGAAATAGATCACCTAAACGGAATACTCTATACGGATTATCTGAAATAGAATGACTCTCTAACTATCTTATCAGAAAAGAAAATCTGGTGGGGTGACTGAAAATCATGCCGGACAATATTATATAATTAGTGTCTGGTCGGAAATCACAGGGTCTTTATTTGGCGGGTGATATAGCCAAATTTATCCCATGAATATCTTCATAAATAGTGACCTATTCAGCACAATTACTGGTGTTGACGCTGTATTTTAGTTAAACATTCGAAGCTTATGCGCACACTATTTGAACGAGATCCAGACTTATTCACGCTGCCAATTACATCAGCTGAATTTCCTAATAATTGCAGAGACGAGGCTCCCAAGTTATTGAAAGGACTTCAAGCAATTTTCATGAACAAGGAGATAAATGCTGCTGTATTTTCTTTGCTATCCAATCGTATAAATCCCAAGCAAGAGACATTGATTAGATCAGGTCGCAAAGGGATGGGACTGTGGGAGATACTAGTACTTGGAGTAATGCGTCAAGGATTAAATGCAAATTATGATCGTATCCATTATCTGGCCAATGTTGATACCTCAATGCGAACGGTAATGGGTATTGAAACAGAATCACGATTAGACAAGAAGAAGTACGGGCTTACTACGATCAAGGATAATCTAGCATTGTTGGATGAGCAAACAATCCAAGAGGTCAATGATTTGGTGATTAACTACGGTCATAGGTTATTAAAAAAAAAGAGGAAGAGCTACTTCAGGTAAAAGCCGATTCGTTTCCCGTTGGTGCTAATGTACATTTCCCCACAGATATGAATCTACTTTGGGATTCAGCACGTAAGTGCATTGACCTCTCTGAATGGTTCAGGGACAATGAAAACATCACAGGTTGGAGAAAATCCAGATCATGGAAACGGGAGATCAAAAGCATTTTCAGGGCTAGTTCCAAGGTCAGCAGTTCAGGCGGGAAAAACAAAGAATCGAGGCTTGAGGATGTTGTTAGCCAGTACCTGGAATTAGGCAAGAAACTTGAATTGAAAATCAATGACCTGCTAAGTCTAACAGCCTGTCACACGAGTGTTCTGTCAATATCCAAGCATCTCCAATTGGTTTATTTTCATGCAATGCTGACCAAGCACATCGACCTAGTCAGTAGAAGAATAATAGATGGAGAAGTTATTACTTCAAGTGAAAAGCTATACTCCATATTTGAAACGCATTCAGAGTGGCTTTCTAAAGGGAAAAAGTTCAACCCGATCGAAATAGGTCACAATGTATTAATCGCCACCGATCAATTTAACTTCATCATTCATCATCAAATACTTGAAAATCAAGTTGATGCTCAGATAACCCAGGGTATTGCAACAAAGCTGGTGGAAAGATTTCCAGACCTGATCGATTCCTTAAGTTTTGACAAAGGGTTCTATAGCGGACAGAACAAGGCTTTTGTGGAAAAGCGAATACCCAATACGATTATGCCCAAAAAAGGCAAGCGCAATAAAGAGGAAACCCAGCAGGAACATCAGGACCAGTTCATAAAACTCCGCAATGCTCACAGCGCAGTAGAATCAAACATCAACCAGTTAAGGCACAATGGCTTGGGTCGTTGTCCAGACAGGGGGATTAAAAACTTCAAACGCTACGTTTCCCTAAGCGTTTTGGCCTATAATCTGCACAAGATAGGTGAATATATAAGCAGAGAACAGGTTCATAAAAAGGCAGCCTAAATTTGAGTGCAGATACAATTGACATAGGGAACGTGCGTCTTGTCGGGAAGAAATTGACCGCAAAACTCATTTTTAAAGCCCAAAAACGGAATACATGCCTGCCCGAAAAATATTGAGCTCTAAAATTTGAAAACCGATGCTTTTTTAGTTGAATTTAGGGTGTGTAATCTTTCAAAAGAGCTGATTTCCGACCAGACACTAATTAGTGTCTGGTCGGAAATCACAGAGTCTTTATTTGGCGGGTGATATAGCCAAATTTATCCCATGAATATCTTCATAAATAGTGACCTATTCAGCACAATTACTGGTGTTGACTCTGTATTTTAGTTAAACATTCGAAGCTTATGCGCACACTATTTGAACGAGATCCAGACTTATTCACGCTGCCAATTACATCAGCTGAATTTCCTAATAATTGCAGAGACGAGGCTCCCAAGTTATTGAAAGGACTTCAAGCAATTTTCATGAACAAGGAGATAAATTCTGCTGTATTTTCTTTGCTATCCAATCGTATAAATCCCAAGCAAGAGACATTGATTAGATCAGGTCGCAAAGGGATGGGACTGTGGGAGATACTAGTACTTGGAGTAATGCGTCAAGGATTAAATGCAAATTATGATCGTATCCATTATCTGGCCAATGTTGATACCTCAATGCGAACGGTAATGGGTATTGAAACAGAATCACGATTAGACAAGAAGAAGTACGGGCTTACTACGATCAAGGATAATCTAGCATTGTTGGATGAGCAAACAATCCAAGAGGTCAATGATTTGGTGATTAACTACGGTCATAGGTTATTAAAAAAAAGAGGAAGAGCTACTTCAGGTAAAAGCCGATTCGTTTCCCGTTGGTGCTAATGTACATTTCCCCACAGATATGAATCTACTTTGGGATTCAGCACGTAAGTGCATTGACCTCTCTGAATGGTTCAGGGACAATGAAAACATCACAGGTTGGAGAAAATCCAGATCATTGAAACGGGAGATCAAAAGCATTTTCAGGGCTAGTTCCAAGGTCAGCAGTTCAGGCGGGAAAAACAAAGAATCGAGGCTTGAGGATGTTGTTAGCCAGTACCTGGAATTAGGCAAGAAACTTGAATTGAAAATCAATGACCTGCTAAGTCTAACAGCCTGTCACACGAGTGTTCTGTCAATATCCAAGCATCTCCAATTGGTTTATTTTCATGCAATGCTGACCAAGCACATCGACCTAGTCAGTAGAAGAATAATAGATGGAGAAGTTATTACTTCAAGTGAAAAGCTATACTCCATATTTGAAACGCATTCAGAGTGGCTTTCTAAAGGGAAAAAGTTCAACCCGATCGAAATAGGTCACAATGTATTAATCGCCACCGATCAATTTAACTTCATCATTCATCATCAAATACTTGAGAATCAATTTGATGTTCAGCTAACCCAGGATATTGCAACAAAGCTGGTGGAAAGATTTCCAGACCTGATCGATTCCTTAAGTTTTGACAAAGGGTTCTATAGCGGACAGAACAAGGCTTTTGTGGAAAAGCGAATACCCAATACGATTATGCCCAAAAAAGGCAAGCGCAATAAAGAGGAAACCCAGCAGGAACATCAGGACCAGTTCATAAAACTCCGCAATGCTCACAGCGCAGTAGAATCAAACATCAACCAGTTAAGGCACAATGGCTTGGGTCGTTGTCCAGACAGGGGGATTAAAAACTTCAAACGCTACGTTTCCCTAAGCGTTTTGGCCTATAATCTGCACAAGATAGGTGAATATATAAGCAGAGAACAGGTTCATAAAAAGGCAGCCTAAATTTGAGTGCAGATACAATTGACATAGGGAAGGTGCGTCTTGTCGGGAAGAAATTGACCGCAAAACTCATTTTTAAAGCCCAAAAACGGAATACATGCCTGCCCGAAAAATATTGAGCTCTAAAATTTGAAAACCGATGCTTTTTTAGTTGAATTTAGGGTGTGTAATCTTTCAAAAGAGCTGATTTCCGACCAGACACTAAGTAGTGTAGTTTCTATCTAGTCTAAGTAGAGGTCGGTCAATTCGATCTTTAAGATATCAACCAAAACTTAAATGAATTACGCAGTCCTATTTGTTTTCAGCTTGTCCCTGATTCAATCACTTCCTGCTTTTTCTCAAATAGGAGAAAAAGTACCTGATTATACTTTCTTAGATATTTTAAATAGAGACAATGAAAAATTCACATTATCTGAGCAAAAAAAACCTCTTATAATAGAGTTTTGGGCCACCTGGTGTAGTCCTTGTATTCCAGCTATGAAGAAGCTAGAAGAGATTCAAGACAGGTATGGAGACCAATTGGAAATACTTACAGTGTCCATAGATCAGAGAGAAAATCTTTTGCGATATATCCAGAACACTTCTACTGACTTGAGAATAGCGTTTGATACGACGCATATACAGACATTTAATTATAGGTATTTGTCGACTACTTTTTTGATAGACGAAAATGGGATCATTAAAGCTGTGACCTACCCCAAGCATATAAATGATGCAGTACTGGAAGATTTCATTAATGGTCGTGATTTGAATCTCCCTAATATTTTAAAACAAGAAGAAGAAATTGAGACCAATGAATTAGTCATCATATCAGAGCTTAAAGATTTGGAAGTTCAATACTCCCTTACTCATGAAAACAACAAAGAAAAATTCAGTAATAAAATCCTTAGAACTGAGGTGGGTACCCCTTATGCTTTGGATTTTAAGAATGTTAGTTTAGTAAGGTTGTTTTCCGACATTTATGAATTACCTACTTCTGCAAGACTACATTTCAAGGAGATTTCGGATCTATCGTCGATAGAACAAGAAAAGTATTGTTTCACTTTTGAAAAATCAGACGCTTCATCTATTAACCTCCTAGAGGAAGCCAAAAAAGTGCTTAATGAGCACTTAAAAGTAAAAGCAGAACCAGTTTCTATGGAACTTGATTCAGTAATCACTTTAGTGATCAGCGATGAATCTAAATTGCCAAAAGAGTCAAAGGCAGAGAAAATGACTTATGAATACATTGGTCCCTATTTTAGAGGTGGGAAGATACCAATAGACGTTCTAGTTGCTTATTTAGAAAATGAGTTTCAAGAACCTGTTGAAGATCTAACTGATATTATCGGGAAGTATGATATTGAGTTGAATTGGAATTTCGAAAACCCACGATCCATAAACACAGCTTTGGAGGTTTATGGATTGAAATTGGAACGATCAAGCCATCCACTGACTATAGATATGGTGCGACTTTATATAGAAGAGTGAATGATAAGTCAATCAAGCTTGAATCAACTGAAAAATTAATTCAATGTCATTTTTGCCATTTGACCATCAACTGTTAATCCCAATACAATGTCATGGGCACATTTTTTTAATGATAAGCACCTCAGTAATGTATGCTCCTCTGGTTGTTTAAATAAGCTTTTACTTTTTGAAGGGGTATTTGAATCATCAATATGTCTATAGGTCATAACACCTAGATCATCCATATAAATTATAAATATGCCTTCGTCACTAATTATCATAGCAGGAATCATGACAGAGGCTTTAAGAGTAAGTCCTCTCACTCGAGAAACTAATCCCGCGTTTATATGACGTTCAAGGAAGATTTCACATACTAACTTACCATTAATTTGATGCTTAACGGTATACATACCTCCACAGATATTTCCAAATAACAGGATAATTTCATCTGACTCATTTACAGAAAGATCAGTAATTAAAAAGTTGACATTGCCAAAATCAGCTCCTTTCTTACTTGAGTTTTTCTGAATGATATCTGACCATTTGCAATCGTTACCTTTTAAAAGCTCATCAGATAATTCAAAATCTTTTCCAAAAGATTCATTCATTGTAGAAGCTTCAATAACCTTTAAAAAATATCCATGAGCGAGTGAAGCATTAACTAAAGGATTTTTAGAATAACTGCCAGCTAATATAATTTGATCATTTTTATAAACCATGTCAATATGAGGATACAAAACATTTGAATTAGTAATAACTATTTCATTCGAATCACAGGGCGACCGCATTTAAAAAAAGCCTAGTAATTTTTCTCTATAATTTTTGTCTATAGCAGCTTTGAGACGTTTAGCTTTCTTGCTGTGTTTTGAATTTTTGTCATTACTGAGTAGCCCCATATCGATTTTTAAGATGATGTTAAAGTTTTCAGAGGCGTATCCTTTTCTTATCCTAGAATCATCTTCGCCAAATTCGACATCAAGCACCCAGTGTAAATTATTTTCTATTGACCAATGTTTTCTTATTTTTCTATTGAGTTCTTTAGCATTTGGCTGGAGGCTAGAAATGTACAATCGCTGTTCTTGAGATATTTTTCCACTGCTTTTATCTAGTATTTCTGTATCAATCACAAATAGTGTTGAAAGTCCTTTCCATTTCTCAGGATTTTCAATATGACTTAATTCCTGAAATGCCCTACAGGTTCTTTTTTGAATACGACCATGGCCAAAGTCATCCCAGATATGGGTTGATTGAGGATTTTCTAAAAGTATAGTATCTTTTATTGCTTGCTGTAGGTTACTTTGATTGGCTTTGACAGCCAAAATATAATCAGCTCTGCTGTCAATAATCTTTTCTGCTATGCTTGTTTGGCATCCCATAGCATCAATCGTTACTGTACATCCACTCAACTAAACCACCCTGCACTGAAAGTGCAGGGGTTTAATCTCTCCAGGACTGAAAGTCCTTCTCTTAATCACTCAAGTATGAAATTATTCTCATCTGAATCATCTTTCCTTCGATGATGCTCTAGATAATCATCTACCATTTTATCTGTAATATTTCCTGAACTCCAAACTCCATAGCCGCTTGCCCAAAAATGACGACCCCAATAACGCTCTTTTAATTTTGGATATTCAAGTTGTAATTTTCTCGAACTACGACCTTTCAAAAGTTTAACTATTGAACTTACATTCTCTTTTGGAGCATATTCAATATGCATGTGCACATGATCTGAACTTATAACTCCTTTTAGAATTTCAATATCCTCTGCTTCACAAACCTGTGTATGCAATTCTCTACATCGTATTTGAATATCCCCTCTCAATACTTTATATCGATATTTAGTCGCCCAGACTATATGACACGTTAATCGACTTACTGTATGTGACCCTTTTCGTGATTTTCTGCTCACAGGGCACAATGTATAGATTTTTCGTAGTACTAAAGTGCTGCAATAAATTGCAGGGTTTTAAACCCTAAATTGAGACCAATAAAGTTGATCTAATAAAACGGGTATTGCAGTAATTTCATTACTCTTCTCTTCGACTTTAATTTGTCCTAAAACAAGACAGTTGCTTGAGGCAAATGCTGAGACTATGTGGGATATACTTTTGTCTTGTTTCTTAGATTTTGCTCCTCTCATACTCTTTCCATCTATGGCTACTACTTCTCCTTTGATTTCATCTCGAAAAGAAGCCATCCAATTAATGAAACAAGAATTGAAAGACTTTGGGTCAAGAATCGAGAAAACACGCTCTAAAGTATCCTCTGAAGGAATACCACTAGAAAAATCACCGTATTGTTTAAGCCATGATAGTTCAGACTCACCGAATACTCTAACTAATTTCCAACCATTTACTCCACACAGAATAGCTGATATCGTTAATAGTAGAATATCTGATAGTAGATGTCTTAAATTTCCTTTCTCTGTTCGTCTAGGATCTTCTAGATCTGAAAAAAATTCTTGAAATTGAACAAAAGAGAAGTCTCCTTTTACTGGAACCATTGATTTTAGAGCCAACTTAAAGCCTAATACTACTGTAGAGAATGCAAGCTCTAAATCTATTCAAATAATAATTGTCAATTTCTTAAATGCGGTCGCCCTGATTCGAATCACCATTAGCTGTGACTTTTCTTAATTTAAAGATATATTTTACATCAGCTTTCTTTTCAGGATTTTGTTCCCTGCTCAAAAGATAAATATTACCCTTGTTATCCATTGAGGTTTTTTGAATTTCTATCCAACTATTATAAAGGAGTATTGATTCTTCAGAGTTAACCAATCCATCTTTAGAAAAGATAACCGTTTTACAAACCAATTCTTCTGTCTTGTTTGAAGGGGTTGATTCAGAGTACTTTCCCAACTGATTTACCCTTTTCTTAGGGCTATCGATAGCCATCACACTATAATGCAACCTGTCATCCGAAATAGAAATTTCTATTTTACCCTTAGGGCCAGTGAGCATTTCATTGTATGTTATTCGGGATGGTGCTTTTGCAACAACAGTATTAATAACTATCTGATGATGGGATACTAATTCTTTAAGATCCCCCCCTTTTTGTGAGATCTATTTTTATAACTGGAATTGAATATAGAATACGACTTTTTTCTTTCAGATCAAGCTTTGTAAAAAACACAATTAATTCCCCGTTGAAGTCAAGCAAGTCAAAGAATAATAAATCCGAATCAATTTCAAATATAGTCTCTTTGGTTTTAATCCCTTCCATTGAAAAAAGCTCTAGCTTATACTGCTTCACTCCCTTTTTAGTCTTGTTGTTTGAGCTTATTAATGAGTATGAACTTTCCTTGTCAGAATCATAATCTAAGAATTCGAATTTGTCAGTAATTTCTACTAATGAAGATGAAATGTTATTTTGACCAAACATCAATATTGATGTTAAAGTAAACAACAAAGTTAGTGTTGCAATTCTCATAATTATAGTTTTAAATATGTTCGAGGAGTAAAATTAAGAAATCCACCCATCTTTACCCCATTCAGGGGCACGCTTTTCAATGAAAGCATCTCTACCTTCCTTGGCTTCTTCAGTCATATATGCAAGACGAGTAGCTTCCCCTGCAAACACTTGTTGCCCAACCATGCCGTCATCAGTAAGATTCATAGCAAACTTTAGCATTTTAATTGCCGTTGGTGATTTGGCCAAAATTTCTTGAGCCCACTCCCAAGCTGTGTTTTCTAGTTCATCATGAGGAACAACTGCATTTACCATTCCCATATCATAAGCCTCTTGAGCAGAATAGTTTCTTCCAAGGAAGAAGATTTCACGTGCTTTCTTTTGCCCTACCATTTTTGCAAGATAAGCAGAACCATATCCTCCATCAAAACTAGAGACATCCGCATCTGTTTGTTTGAAAATGGCATGTTCTTTACTAGCTATAGTCATGTCACAAATGACATGTAGACTGTGCCCCCCTCCTACTGCCCAACCTGGTACTACCGCGATAACCACTTTTGGCATAAAGCGAATCAGACGTTGAACTTCTAGAATATTCAATCGGTGTTTCCCATCATTTCCTACATACCCTTTTTCTCCTCTAGCCTTTTGATCACCTCCACTGCAGAAAGCGTATTTTCCATCCTTAGAGGATGGACCTTCTCCAGTCAGTAAGACTACTCCAATAGAACTGTCTTCATGACAATCATAGAATGCCTGATATAACTCACTCGTGGTATGAGGTCTAAATGCGTTTCTAACGTCAGGTCTATTGAATGCGATTCGAGCTACATTTCCACATTTTTTAAATGTGATATCATCAAACTCCCTTACTGTCTTCCATTCTGGTGTTGTCATTCTTATTTGATCACTTTAATTAGCATTCCCTTTTGAACTTGATCTGTTTGCTGCATTCCATTAAGAATGGCCAATTCCTCAATTCTATCATTTGACATTCCAAAAGAAGTCATTACTTGGCTAAAGCTTGCTGTTTGGTTTACAGATTTGATATCCAATCTCTCTGGCTGTTTGTTCAATATCCCTTGATCTGTTACCTTATCAAAGCTTCCCATCACTGAATTAAACGTGGGTAACTTGTCAGTAAAGGTAGATGTCAAAGAAAGTCCCATGAGATTGTAAATAAGTCCGTTGTATTCAATTAATGAGATTTTAGCCTTTACCGGATCTTCTGCTGGGGCCTGACCTTGAGTCGCATTTTGCGTAGCAATGATAGTCTTCACTGGAATACCGTTATACGAAGTTTCTCTACTTTCTGTAGAAGTCAACCCGTAACTCTCTAACAAAGTAGAAGCGGCCTCATCTAAATTTGCCCCTGGAGCCAATGAGAGTGAAATCATAGCTGATCCATCCTCAGGAGCCATTTGAAACTGCTGCGGACTATTTTGATGTTTCCATCCTTGAGGAACGTCAAATTTAAATTTCAATTGAGGGTGGTAAAATTTTCCATTTTCTACAAATCCTTGTCGAGGATCTTCTCCATATACAAGGTTATCGATCATTCTTAAATAACTGTCACGACCAATTTTAGGGTCATTTAGGTCAAGTTTTTGTTTCCAAGCCGCCGCCAGTTCTCCTACTCTCTCTCTTCTATTATTAGGGTCTGGGTGTGTAGAAAGAAATTCTGGAATAGATACTCCAGCTGCTTCTTGCTTTCTAGCCAACGTATTGAAGAACATGGCCATCTTTTGAGCGTCATATCCAATTTTCGAAGAGTACTCAACACCCAGTTCATCTGATTGAGATTCAGCCTCTCTACCAAATTTGAGCAAAAGAAGTTGTACTCCTTGAGAAGCAGATTGCATATCAACTAGTTTAGGCATAGCTATGGCTCCGGCAATTACACCTACTTGTGCTAACGTGGCATCTCTCTGAGATTTTACAGAATGTCTTGCGGTAATATGACCTATTTCGTGGCCTAAAACTCCAGCAAATTCTGCTTCATTATTGAAATGCGCCATGATCCCACGAGTAAAGTAAACATAACCACCAGGTACCGCGAACGCATTTACGACTGGAGAATCCATTATTTTGAATTCGTAGTTATAATCTGGGTTATGAGAAATAGTAGACATTCTTTTCCCCATATCATTAAAGTAAGTCTGAATAGCGTCATCCTCATAGAGTCCAAAGCTGGCAACTATCTGAGGGTCATAAGAAGCTCCCATTGCCTTTTCTTTTTCAAAGGAAGCCACTCCAAATTGCTTCTTTCCTGTAACCGGATTGGTCACACATGAAACTGCTAAAATGCAGGAAGACATAAATATAACGACCTTATAGAATCTCATATCAAATAATTTTTCGACGAAGTTAAACATTTACCTTTTAGACGAGGAAATTTCAATAAGACACATCGAGTGACTTTTGTCAAAAGTCCAAGTCTAAATCTCGAATAATGATACATTTGTAACACATCAACTATTAAAAAAATCAAAATGAACAACAAGATCAAATTACTCTCTACTCTATGCATAGGATTTCTTTGCGCCTCTCTATTTATTCAGTGTGGTGAAAGTGGGAAAAAAGTGGCTGACAAAACTGAGGAAATAGCCGATAAGGCTGAAGAAATGGCTGACAAAACTGGAGATGCAGCCAAGGAAATGTCTGACGATGCTGCCAAGACAGCAGAAGATTTGGCTGGAATGGATGCTAAAGAAGGAACATTATCTTTTGAAAAAGGATCATGGTCCTATAATGTACTTAAAGG
The DNA here is from genome assembly GCA_965224545.1 of Flavobacteriales bacterium. Lineage (GTDB taxonomy): Bacteria > Bacteroidota > Bacteroidia > Flavobacteriales_D > Sanyastnellaceae > ASP10-05a. The sequence goes on from CBDCZM010000004.1 coordinate 659,637, forward strand.
ATTAACGTCTGGAAACACGATTGAATTTACTTTGGACCAGATTCCATATGAAGAAGGAAAAGACCTTACTGATGCAGGAAAAGCCCAATTGGATGATTTGGCAGCTATTTTAAAGGCAAATCCAGATTGGATAATCGAAGTCCAAGGACATTCAGAAGAGGCAGATAATGTTGTGGGTACTAAAGCCAAAAAAGTGTCTACTAAAGCCAGAGCTTCATGGGTTCAAGCGAAGCTAAACCTAAGAGGAATTACGGGGAAACAAATTTCTTCTAAAGGGTATGGAAGTGAAAAATTACTTGAAGGATTAGAGCCAAAAGATGAACAACACAGAAGGATTACAATCGCTTTGACTAAGAGTGAAGCTGCATAAGTTTTTCTGAAAAATTTTAAAAGCCTCAGGTACATTGTATTTGGGGCTTTTTTATTGAAACTAATGGGAAGAACGTGCGTATAGTAAAGGGAAATTATCAACGACATTATGACTAATACTTTTTTACCTTTTTATCAGAATGGCCCCCAAGGATCAAAAAACGTAATACATATAATCATAATTACTGCGGTATTATTTTTATTGAGTTTTTCTCACAGTAAGGCACAAAGCTTTGCGGCATGGAGCACACAAAAAGCGGTATATGAAAATATTCTGTTTCAGGCTCAGCCTTTTATAAAAATTAATCCATTCAGTGCGTACAATAAGATTGTACCATTTTATCCGACTACAAGCTTCATTCGAGCTCACCTGTCTGATCTTGAGTTTGATTTGGTTGTTTATCCAAATCCTTCTTCAGAATATTCGTCATTGTCTATTCCGAATGATGGATATATTAACATCACATGTTCCACTACAGGAAAGCTCATCGAATCTCATGAAGTTAGTTCAGGAGGTTTTGGGTTGGATGTGTCGAATTATCCAGAAGGAATCTATATCATCCAATTGTTCACTTTGGGCGAATCTTATTCAAAACGATTAGTAGTAAATCACTAGAGTTCATCTTATTTTTCTAGTAGTATTTTTACGGTATGAATACTACGTCATATGAATTTTCTGCAGAATTAGAGAATTTCCCTGAATCTCCTGTTTGGGGTTTTCACATCATAGTGCCGGAAGTTATTGTCACTGCTTTGAGAGAGAATAAAAACACACGTACTATAGCTGTTGTAAATAACGCGATCTCGATTCATTGCGCATTGATGTCAAATGGAAATGGTGAATATTTTATCATGTTGAATAAACAGAATCGTTCAAAACTCAAAATAAACCGGGGAGACATTCTTACAATTTCTATTCGAAAAGATGAGTCCAAATACGGAATGGAAATGCCTGAAGAGTTTTCTGAATTATTAAGTCTGGATGAAGAAGGGAATACATTCTTCCATGCATTGACTCCTGGGAAACAGCGAAGTTTGATTCATGTGGTTGGTAAAAGCAACCAGTCTGAAACAAGGATAAAAAAAGCCCTTGTTATACTGGATTACTTAAAATTCACTCAAGGAAAACTTGATTTCAATGAATTAAGTCAAGCGTTTAAGCATTCTAATAGAGTTTAAAGACTAGCTATTCACCTACATCAATACATTATTTACCGGTTTAATTGGGGCAGGAATATCCTTTTCATTAATCATCTCTAATAAGTCTATCTCAATCGTTCTGACAAGAGCCAACATAGGAATGTCATTTCCCAATCCCTCAAATGGGTTTTCGCTGTAATCTCCTACCAACTCCATCATCAAAAACACCCAGCCCACCAACGCCGTAAATGGAATAGTCATCCAGACTAGATGTCCAGGTAAATCATGAAATTGCGGGATTAGTCCAAATGGTAATAAAAAGATGAATAAACATATAAAGTAGAAGCCTGTAGAACCATACTGCCGAGGAAGTGGATAGTTCTTTATACGCTCTGCTTTTCCTTGTTGAGTGAACAAATCGGTGATAAGATTCTGCATTTCCATATGGCGAAAGTCATCAATCAAACCAAGTTCTCTCAGCTTTTTTAACTCTTGACTTTGTTTGTCTAATATTTGAGCAGCCGTATTTGATTTATTGATGAGTTCATCATGAGAAGAGCCCAGGCATTTCGACAATTCTAATTTCGTTATTTCGTCCTCAAATAAACCAATTCCATACCTCTTTCTTGTCTTTTCCGCATGCTTTTGCATTTGTTTGCTCCCTTGAGCATGTTCCCATGATTTAGAAACTAGTAACTGAGATCGTAAGGCATAGAGCCAAGCGATGTGTCTTTTTATTAATGAAGCTCTATAGATTTCAAGTTCTGGCTCAGAAAGATTTTCATCAGAAAACATATCAGACACATATGATCTAGAGACCACTCCCCAACTTCTGCTCGTGTTCACAATTGCACCCCAAATCTTTCTGGCCTCCCACAATCTGTCATAAGAAGAATTATTCTTAAAACCCACATAAAAAGCCAAAGCCGTACCTATAAGAGAGATGGGTAACCATGGAAGTGCCAACCAACTCCAATGTGTGCTCTCGTATATTCCCACAGCAATTGTCCCCCATAATAGAAGCCATATGAAATGACCGCCAGAAAACCCAAACATTGCTTTTAATGGAAAATTCTTTTTTACGTACATCTATGATAATTTAATATTTACTTTGGTGTGGTTACGAAAGTAATTTAATCTCTAGGAATTTTTAATCGTGATTTCAATAATTTGGGAAATGATGCTAATTCTAGATTGAGAACCCCTTTATTCACTAATAACCTTTGCAAATGAAAAAAAGAAGAATTTTCATCCTGTTTGTTTTAGCAATTGCTGTGGCTTTTTTCCTTGGCCCACAACCTGAAACCCCAACATTTAAATTTTCTTTGTCAGAAGACTTTCCAAATCATATTCATGAAGTGAGTGAATACATTAGCGATTATGAAAGTCAGTTCCATATCAGGCCAGAAAATGAGGGGAAAGTGTATTGGTCCACTCCGGACTCAGTCCATAAGACGGAGTATTCCATAGTGTATCTTCATGGGTTTTCTGCTTCTCCAGGTGAAGGACTCCCTATCCATAAAGAGATCGCCACAGCCTATGGGATGAATTTGTACGTGCCCAGATTAGATGCACATGGAATAGAAGTTAAAGAACCGCTTATGGATTTTTCAGGAGAGAAATTCATAAATTCTGCATACGAAGCCATTAAGGTTGGAGAACTTCTGGGTGATAAGGTAATTGTCATGTCGTGTAGTACTGGTGGAACCGCTTCATTATTTACCACTGCATATTCGAATGCGAATATTCACGCGCAGATAATGTACTCTCCTAATTGTGGCCTGTATGATTCTCGGTCAGGAATGCTAACGATGCCTTGGGGGCTTCAAATTGCTCGTCTTGTAAAAGGAGGAGATTACAATGTTAGGGAAGTTGCTGCAGAGGCTGAAAAGTATTGGTATGAAAAGTATAGACTAGAGGCCGTTGTAGAACTTCAAAACATGCTTGAACACACAATGATTTCTGAAACATACTCTAAAGTCAAGGCTCCTTCATTTGTTGGGTATTATTATAAGAATGAAGAATTCCAAGATGATGTGGTTTCCATTTCAGACATTAAAAAGATGATTTCTTCTTTAGCTGTTCCGAAAGAATTATTGACGACTCATGCTTTTGAGGATGTAAGAGCTCACGCACTTCAAAGCCGTTACTTCTCTAAAGACTTGGAAGAAGTTAGGACAGAAACAGAGAAGTTTATGAGGGAAATATTAGGCATAAAAAAACCCGCTTAAGCTATGCTAAACGGGTTCTATAATTTCTAAACGAAGTTTACTTTGTATGAAGTTCAACTTCTAACTCAACATCGTCACTAATAATTACATCTTTAGCAGGTCCAGAGAATGCAACTCCATATTTTTGTCTGTCGAATGTCAACTTAGCAGTGTATACCATTTTTCCATCCACTTCTTTAACAGAAACATCTGAAATTGCCTCTTTCATTGTTTTATCTCTAACACTAAGATTAGCATCTGTACCACCAGAGAAAACTAATGAAGCCATTGGGAAAGCAGCTACGTCAAAGAAATCTGGAGAGCTTAAATGTCCAATTAGACCTTCTCTAGGGTGCTCAGCATCAAAATTGTCATCTGTCGCTGCCATTGAAGTCATATCTACTTCTAAACCACCACCAGTAATTTTGTCTCCGGCTGTTTTCAGGCTTCCGTTTTTAAATTTAAGAGTACCTGTGTGCTCCTTCATTCCAAGAATAAATCCTCTCCATTTCACTACACTCTTCTCAGTGTCTATTTGGTAGGTCATTTCTTTAGCTTGATCGGCATTTGGTGGAGTTGAATCCGCATGATCATCATGGTCTGCATCGTGTTTTGTACCTCCCCCACATGAAGCGAGTACTAAGGAGAATGCTAGTGCCCCTGCTGTGAATAGTTTACTTATTTTCATTTTTTGATTATTTAAAAATTTATAATTGTGTAAAGCATTATTTATAATTCTTATTTGGTTAAAGTTCGTAAACAATATCGCATGTTTTAATCTCTTTTTTTTCTTCCATCAACCGAGCCTTCTTAAGAGAATGAACCACATTTTCTATCATCTTGTGACTAACTTCTGAAGTTGTAGCCCATTCTGTACTATGAAACCAGTTTTCGATATCCTCTTGTTTTTGATTGTATCGATTACTTAATAGTTCTAGAATTCCTGGCGTTTTTACGAATTGTGTACAAACAAAATGTATTGTATGAACAAGTTGTTTCACTTCTTCAGAGGCCGAACTTAAAATAGCGTCAGAAGCAGCTAATACAAAACAAGGCCAGGGAGTTACAAATTCTCCTAAGCATTTTAATTCTCCATTGTCAACATAGGGTTTTGTAGTGTATTTTTCCCAATAAAAAACATCAGTCTCTCCAGATTTTAGGCTTTTCAAAGCACCTTGAAGATTGCGAATGATTATGAATTGATCTTCAGAAACTGTTTTTTCCTTGATCATAGCATCCACTTGAGGCATTAAGTGTGAACCGGACCCTATTCTACTAACAGCGTAATTTTTGTCAAAAATCTCTCCGTAATAATTAACTGAACTTTCAGCACTTGTATGTACTCCCCAAATAAGCGGAGTGTTGATGTATTTGGAGACAATTTTACTTGGATTACCATCAATAATGTCTTTAATGATTCCTTCTGTGAGAATAACGCACATATCGACATCTCCTTCCCTAAGGGCTTTACACATAGCTCCAGTACCACCTTTAAAAGTGATCCATTCTACCTCGATTCCTTTTGGTTCAAACATTTTGTTTTCAACAGCCATATGCCATGGCAGATTGAAATGTTCAGGAACTCCACCTATGCGTATTCTTTTCATCTTATTTGGTAAATGTAATAGATGTCATTTGAGTGAATTAACTCTACTTCATTTGTCTTTAATTCTCTTTTACAAAGTACATGGGTTACGCCAAATTCCTCTTTACACCTGCTCAAGTGTTGGAGGTCAATATCCAATTCAGCCATTAAATTAATTCTATCATGCCATTCATATAACTTGCCACTTTCAGCAGGAGTAAATTTTAAGGCGCCCATCAGGTCTCTCCTTGACAATCTAGGAAAACGGTTCATCTTTCCATCATATAATGGAATATCGATGATGGCAAAAACACTTTCTGGTTCAGTTACATCTGTGGATTTTCTAGCTATTTGATCGAATGCTTCATCACTGCTAAGTCGGCTGGAAGAATAACTTGGACGAAAGGTAAAGAATAATAATATCAGGCCAGAGGCATAAAAAATGATATTCACTGAGTTCTTTTTCAAAGTAACTATACAGATCTTATACAGATAGCTCAAAGAAATGAGACAAGTAAAAAAGAGCCCTATACCATTTAACCTAAAGGGGTAATATTTCACTAAAAAGCTAGCTCTTTGCTCTAGGTATATTCCATCAACCCAGGCCAGTGCCACAAAAATGAGATTAATTCCAAAGCAAATACTTATGATTTGTTTTTCAAAAGGATAGTTCGAAAGAACATTTTTTCTAGTCACTAACAGAAAAAAGAAAAGGGACATTATCACTCCGGTCAAGGAATCTTTAATGAAAAAGTCATAGTCTTTGAAAATGCCGGTATGATGTGGAAGTCTGAAGTAACAGTAAATCCAATCAGCTGTGATCCCTTCTTTAGTTACTGTCTCTAGAAAATAGCCTTGAAACAAGTAGATGATGAATGGGGAAAGTAATAATATATAAATGGACAATGCTTTAACGCTTGGAATCCATTCTTTTCTTGTCAGAAGTATAATCCCTAATAAGATTAAAACCCACCCTCCTACTAAGAAGTGAAAATAGGTAGCCAAGACCAAGTGTATACTGCACTTTATATAATCTTCGATGGAGAAATAGTAAATCGCGAAAAAGACAAATATGTAAGCGATCGATTTAGGTTCGTATGTTTTGATGATCCATTCTCCTCCAAAAAAACTCTGCCCAAGAATAAAAAAACATTGCAATGCGACTAATGACACCAGCCATGAATAATTCATTCTTTTGAACAAAAGCGAAATAGGCAGAGCTATCGCAGCAAAGTTCAAGAACCGCAGCACATACGCTGCTGTTTCAATACCAAAAAAACTAACAAAGGGGGCTGTAATCCATTGGAATACCAAGCGAGTTCCAGCAAATTCGGTAAATGAAAATGAATTTACAATCCAATTTGGATCGGACCACTGAGCTGTGAATCCCAAATATTGCTCTTCTCCTCCTGCTAAGGAAAAGGCCAAAAAATTGATTACAAGTAAGGCTAAAATGCCTAGATAGTATTTGTAATCGAAATACTTGAATGGTTTTGTTTTCACCAAATGATCCAATTTCGTTTGCCAAAAATATGGATACTCTTAATGCGATGGATTAAGGTATGTTAATATCACTTCACATCTGTGAGTTTAGAACATTTAATAGTATCATCTTGGGTTGTTATTATCGTCTCCAGCAGGTCAGAATACATTGCAATTGGATGGGGTGAAATGGCTTCATAGGAATTTTCTGACTTTCTATTCGGTATACGGACTATAATTTCAAAAAAGAACTCATTCTAGATTTGCCATGCAATGCTAACCTTTTAAACGTAAAAAAATGAAGTATCTTAATTATGGTTTAGTGAATATTACTATTCAGGATTTAATCAATAAATCAAACTCCATTATCTCAAAAATGAAAGACAACCCTCATTTTAAAAGACCGTATCCAAGTCTGGATGAAATCACCGCCTTGTCTGAAGATTTGGCTAGTATCAATGTAAAAGTTGATGAGGGGTCTTCAAATCAAATTCCTTTGATGCAAGAAAAGTTTGTATGTCTAAAGCGCAAAATTAAACAGCTAGGAACATTTGTAGCTATCAAGTCACAGGGGAATCCTATGGTTGTTCAAACAAGTGGGTTTGAAGTATCCTCTGAACCTGAAACTATTCAAGATTTATTCATATCATCTTAAAACACTTATTGAGCCTGTCTTAATGATGGAATCAGAGTTCAAACCTCTATATTCTATCAGGTAAGAATAAATACCGTCTGGTACATAATAGTCACCCCCATTGCTATTTCCATTCCATGCTTCAGTGGGATCGGTTGAATGGAACACTAGCAAGCCCCAACGATTGTAGATAGATATTTCATATTTATCAATGCCACGAATCTCAACTTTCCATATCTCATTAATTCCATCAAGATCTGGGGTAAATGCATTCGGAATGTATACGACTGGAGGAATATCGATGAGGCTTGTGTACTTGGCCTCACATGTACCAGGAGTTGTGACAGTTAAAGTAGCACCAATGTAGCCTGATTCTGCAAATTCATGGATGGGGAATTCTTCCTCAGAAATATCTCCGTCCGTAAACTCCCATAGATAGGTGCAGTCAGAACAATCTGGATCAATGTTAGCTTGGAATCTAAAAGTGTCATCACCCAAATCAGAAGTGATAAATGAGGCGTTTATCCTTTCTACTTCCACTTGCACGGTATTGCCTACTGAAAATGGGCATTCATCAGTCACGACTACTTCATAGAATGTCGATGAAACTGGCCCGACAGATACCTGACTACCACTGTATTCCTGACTATTTCCAGACCAAACGTAAGAGAGCTCACCAGACCCTCCAGTAGCCTGAGCACTAAGTACTAAATTTCTACCAAAACATATCGTTGTATCTGTGATAGTAACTAACTCAATAGGAATTTGATTGATATTGACAAAGGTTTGTACAGTAGCAATATTTCCGCATCCTGCATCCCCTTCTACTAGAATCATAGCACTTTGAGTACTTTGGTAGTTGATTGTGTTGTCATTCAAAGGAACGATATCAGGAGATCCACTCCAAACATAAGATACTGGTGTCTCAATATTAGCCTCAACAGAGATTTCAAAATTGGTAAGACAATCACCCGTAAGCCCCTGAGGAAGAGAGAGTACTAAAGGAGCAGGTCTAGCCAGTTCTATAGATGAATAATTCGTTTCTTCGCAAAAATCTGTGACCTCAATAGTATAATTCTGTATATCGCCAGGCTGCAGATTCACATTTAAATTTAGGTCATTAGAAATTATATTCTGGGTGTCATCACTCCATTCATATTCAAGCGTTCCAATACCTCCAGAAACAACTGGTTCTAGAAGAGTTTCTTCTGTGCAAACTATAAGTGAGTTATCTAATTCAATCTCTATCTCAGGATAGGGGTCAATAGTAAACTCATACTCGAGACCTCTAGTACACATATCATTACTGATAAAAGAGATAATAACAGATTCAGCTCCTTCTGCATCATCGGCATCCTCGAACGCAACTACTTCATATAGAAGTTCATCCACTCCAGGTGCAAATTCTAATGTAGTAGGTAACTCTGTATAATCTATTCCATGAGTAGCCTCTCCTGAATAGACAACTTCAATGTTAAATTGATCATTAATATCAATGTTTTCGGGTCTTTGAAATAACAACTCTCCAGAACCACATCCTTCTAAAAGTCCATCTGTATAACCACCAATATCAATACCGATAGATACGTCAAGTGGTGCACTAGAAATAATACTATTGGCTTCAATCACAACTGCAGAATCAAAGTCACCATCAGCTACATCTCCAATTACCATTCTTAAATGATACGTTTCTCCACAAATCAGTCCCTCTTTTGACGCTACCAAACCTGTGGTGTAGCCATCATATTGCACCACAGTTTCGTCTGTGAATTGCGGGTCTTCTCCGTTATATGAGTAACCAGAACCATTGAAGACATAATACTCACAATAATTGCAGTCACTATCACCAACAGCGGCTTGCCCCTGGTCACCAGCATTTAAACTCACGTTTGTAACACCGATATTTGTACCAGGAATTAAGGCTATGTTTTCTCCATTATTGGAAAAAGTGCCATTAATACCCGGGCCACTAATGATCAGACCGAAAACATCATGGGGTCCTGTATTCTGAATGAAATCAGGATATTCATCAGAAGCATAGGTATAACTAAACGTAATCTCTTCACCTCTTGCCACGAAGTCAAACTCAAGTGAAGCAATATCATAGAATATATTATTGTCTTCATAATAATCGTTGGAAAATTCTGATATTTGCCCCAGATCAATATCTGTCAGGCTAGTCAAAGGATCTCCTCCCATACTAACCCCAGCCTCATCATTTGGACCCACTGCAACAGAAACATCGCCTGTCCCCAAGATCACACCACTTTCAAAGTCGAATCCACAATCAATACATTCAAAAAAACCGAGCTGTTCGTCAAAACCTGAAAATACAATGTTTGAAACTTCAAGGTCACTTCCTAAAAGCTGTTGTACAGCTTCTTCTGGAGTAATGGGGTTATCCACCGTGATTTGAGAGGACATAGTACTAGCTGATACCAGTAACAATATTATAACAGAAATAATTCGTATCATCAATAGTAAGATAAAAGTTCAATCTTTAGACAACTAAAAACAAACAAAAGTTGCTTTGCAAACTCACATGTTATAGATTGTTCATATTATTAATTACATCAAATATAACAGAGATAGCTGGAATCAGGTAAATTCTGACTTTAGACATATTCACATAGCTATCCAACAGTGGGTATGTCCGTCATTGATTATGCTCTTATTGTCAGAGCTTTCTCAAATCAATTTTGAATAATTATTTGGAGTAAAGGATTTACGTTGAATGGCAATTTTCCTAAAAGAAGTCAACTGATGGAAACATTTATAGCCAGTAGATTATGGAAATTCTATGATCGTACAAACAAATGAGTCTGACCTAACTTCTGACCCGAAATCATCGAGGGTTTGTTTGTTTGTATCATCTAAAGATACTTACAGTATCCAATTTTACAATGGCTTGAGAGTTCAGTCCTCTGTATTCAAGATTATAAGAATAAATACCATTTGGGACATAGTGATCACCACCGATACTATTTCCATTCCATGCCTCGGTTGGATCAATAGAATGGAATACTACTTGTCCCCATCGGTTATAGATAGATATTTCATATTTATCAATGCCGCGAATTTCAATTTTCCAGACATCATTAATTCCATCATTGTCTGGGGTAAATGCATTCGGAATGTATACGATTGGAGGAATATCAATAAGACTGGTGTATTTAGCTTCGCATGTACCAGGAGTTGTTACTGTTAAAGTTGCACCAATATATCCAGATTCTGTGAATTCATGGATGGGGAATTCTTCCTCAGAAATATCTCCGTCCGTAAACTCCCATAGATAAGTGCAATCAGCACAATCAGGATCAGTGTTAGCTTGGAATCTAAAAGTATCATTTCCCAAATTAGAAGTAATAAATGAGGCGTTTACTCTTTCGACTTCTACTTGCACGTTACCTCCAACTGAATATGGACATTCATCAGTAACCACTAATTCGTAAAAAGTGGATGAAGTTGGCCCAACGGATATCTGACTACTGTTGTATACCTGACCATTTCCTGACCATATATAAGAGAGTTCACCAGACCCTCCTGAGGCCTGAGCACTAAGTACTAGGTTTCTACCAAAACATATAGTTGTATCCTCACTAGTTACCAAATCAATTGGAATTTGAGTAACATTGATAAATGTTTGTGCTGATGCAGTGTTATTACACCCAGCGTCACCATAAACTTCTATTGTTGCACTTTGAATATTCTTGTAGTTAATTGTTCTATCATCTATTGGCACAATAGAAGGCGAACCACTCCAAACATAAGATACTGGTGTCTCAATATTAGCTTCGACAGCAACTTCAAAATCAGTAAGACAATCACCAGTAAGTCCTTGAGGAAGAGTTAATACCAATGGTTCAGGTCTAGAAATCTCAGTGGATAAAGAATAGGTGTTATTGCAGAAATCAACTGCCGTAAATGTGTAGACAAAAGATTCTCCCAACTCCATTTGAACAAGCAAACTATTCTCATTAGATATTACAGAGTTAGATTCATTGGCCCATTCCAGCGAATAATCTCCCACACCTCCTGTTACTTCGGGCATTAGAACTGTATCATTTGCACACAATATAATAGAAGGGTCAAGTGGAAACTGTAATGGATCTGGGGCTGCAATTGTAATGTTGTAGGTGATTGGTTCCCCACCACTTTGACAAAAACCTTCACTTCTTACAATTACCTCTATAATCTCCTCACCCTCTAAATCATTATTATCTAAGAACGCCTCAATATTATAAATTACCTCAGTTTCTCCAGGAGCAAACTCTATAAGTATAGGCAGTGCTGTATAATCTTCTCCATAAGTAGCACTCCCCAGATATTCAAGCTCGACAGCCAGTACTTCATCTTCCATAAAGTCATCTGGTCGGGTAAATATTAATTCCCCTGTTCCGCATCCTTCAACTAAACCATCAGTAAAGCCACCGACGTTTACGTTGAAATCTATTGTCAAGAATGAATTAGACACTAAGCTTTCTGATCTTAAAAACACTCCTGAATCTAAAATACTATCTGCAAAATCAGCAGATCCAGAATCAGCAATAATTATCTTTAAATGATATGTTTCGCCACAAATCAATCCGTTTTTTTCAGCCAATAAACCAACCGTATATCCATCATAACCTATTACGTTTGGATCAGAAGATTGCGGTTCAGAATTCCCATCTCCATTGTCGATATAGAATGAGGAATTATTAACATTATTCACGTTATCAATGCTCACAGGTGTAGTTGTCCCTGGAATTAAAGCGATGTTCTCTGCATCGTTTGAAAAAGTACCAGAAATACCTGGGCCACTTATAAAAAAACCAAAAGTGTCGTTAAAACCAGCATCTACAAATTCAATATACTCGTCAGAACCAAAACTGTACTCGAAACTCATAGAGTCTCCTTGAGCTACGAAATCAAATTCAACAACACATGCGTCACTATATGTAACATTGTTTATGGCAGTGAGGTCTGGATCGTTGATTTCGTTTCCAAAACCAATATCAGGAATCGTTAGTCCTCCATTATTGTTGGGCCCTAATGCAGTTTCAATATCACCAGTTGAAAGAATGATACCTGAATCAAAATCTAGCCCACAACCAACACATTCAAACGTACCTATTTGTACTTCTTCACCATTAAAAACAAGATTAGTTATTTCGAAATCACCCCCAAGAAGTTCTTGAACAGCATCTTCTGGACTTACGGAATTGTCCACTGTAATTTGTGAGAATACATTAATAGATATCAGTAACAGCGCTGCAATCGAGAAAAGTCGTACCATCAATTTAGGAAAAAGGTTCAGCTTTTAGACAACTATTAACTAGTAAAAGTTGCATCGAAAAAGCAATGTTACATTATTAATTACATCAAATATAACAGAGAATCGCTAAAATCCTATGAATTTACCAGGGCAAAAGCATTTAAAAAACAGCTGTACTCATTAATAAATTTCTATAGTCTGTGTCAAAAGCCGCTTTCATTCTCTTGTTTTTCAAGCTAATTTTAGCTGAGCTTTCTTTTTTTAAAACTGTTAATACAATTTTTAATAGGATATTAAAGTTTTCCACTTGATACCCTATTCTTTTTTTAGAAAAGTCTTCTTGAAATGTCACATCGAGGCTCCAATGTAAATTATTTTCAACTGACCAATGTTTTCGAACCCCATTGTTAATTGCTCTTGCAGATGACAAATCACTAATGAAAAACCGTTCATCTGTTGTCATTATTCCGGTTGCTTTTTGAGTAACTTCTGATGTTATCTTCACTACCGAAATTAAATTTTCCCATTTATTAGGGTTTTCTATGTGTTTCAAGTTAGTAAAAACTTCACAAGTTCTTTTTTCTATTCTTCCGTGTCCGAAATCATCTTCAACATCAACACTATCAGGATTTGTCAATACAACTGTATCTTGAATATTACTAGCCAAAGCAGGTTGATTTCCTTTAACTGCAATAATATAATTGGCTTCACTTTTCACAATTTGACTTACAATCTTTGTTTGACACCCCATTGCATCAATGGTAATTGTATTACCCTTTATATCTAACAATTCTAATAATGCAGGTATTGCAGTAATTTCATTGCTTTTTTCATTCACTTTCAATTGACCCAGACACAGTTGATTCTCTGATGCAAAGGCAGAAACAATATGAGGGGTTGTTATTCCGTCAAACTTACCGCCCCTCACTGTTTTACCATCAAGAGCTATAACTTCTCCTTTTGTTTTCACACACAAATGATTAATCCAAGAGATAAAACAATCATTGAAATTCTCAGAATCAAGAGCTGAAAAGACTCTTCGCATAGTATCTATCGATGGAATACCAGCATCAAAGTTTCCATACTGCTTAAGCCAGTAATATTGACTTTTACCAAAAATGTGTATGGTCTCCCATTTATCACAGCCACACATTATCCCTGTTATAACCGACATTCCCCACCCTGATTTCAAAACTGACAGACAAGCTGTTTTAACCGAATTCAGGTGGATAAATAAGATATATCCCCCGAGAGTAACACTCTAAATTTCTTTTTTTCGGTAAAAAAGATATGGAGAGTAAAATTTTGGATCATTTGGGATTAATATGTGGTGTTTGGGACGAATTAGAAATTAGTGCAACAATAGACAAAGCAGTACCGCAAGACGAGACATATCGGAATGTAAGTATCGGGGATATTTGTAAATCACTAGTTTTAAATGGTCTTGGCTTTACAGAACGTACCCTCTATCTAGTGAGTGATTTTTTCGAAAAAAAACCAACCTCATTATTGTTAGGAAAAGGAATTGAAGCATCTCACCTTAATGATACTGTTTTAGGCAGAGCACTTGATGCAGTACAAGCATACGGGACAACAAAATTATTTTCACAAATATCACTCAAAGTTGTTAGTGGCTTAAATTTATCACCGACGAGAATACACATGGATAGCACTGATTTTCATGTCGATGGAGTCTATAACTCTAATGATAAACCTGACCGAGATTCGTCAACAGTTTTTATCACCAAAGGATACAGTCGTGATCATCGCCCAGACTTAAATCAAGTAGTTCTAAATTTGATAACAGAGAATCAAGCAGGAATCCCCTTGCATATGGAGGTGTTAAATGGAAATAGTAGTGATAAAACGGTATTTCGGGACACGATAAAGCAGCATATAGGTGAACTACAAAATAGAGCACCTTCAAGCTTTATAGTAATGGATAGTGCAGGTTATACTCAAGAAGGAATAGCTGAATTTAGCAATTTAACACATTGGATAAGTCGAGTTCCTGAAAGCATCAAAACAGCAAAAGAATTTATCTCATCCAACAAGCAGTGGGTTGAATACCAGAAAGGCGTAAAATATTCAGAACTAAACACTTCCTACGCAGGAGTGGACCAAAGATGGCTACTAGTATATTCAGAAGAAGCATTTGCTAGAGAAATTAAAACCCTAACCAAGAATTACGCTAAATCAAGTGAACAAGAATCAAAGGACTTTAAAAAGCTGTGCAAAGAAATTTTTAAGTGTGAACAAGATGCAAAAAAGGCACTTAATAAGTTTGAGAACAAACTAAAACACACCCTTTTAGTGGACACAAGTATAGTTTCATCAAAAAAAACAAAGACTCAGAAAACGGATAAATTCATTATAACGGGAACCGTTTTATGCTCGGTTGAACGTTTTGAAAAGCAATCAGATACAAAAGGGAAATACATTATTGCAACCAATCAAATCAATCATAAACTACTTTCAAACCAAGAAGTAATAAAGGGTTACAAAGAGCAATCCCGTGTAGAAAGAGGGTTTAGATTTATAAAAGACCCACAATTTGTAGCTTCAAATTTCTTTGTTAAAAAACCAGAAAGGTTGGAAGCTTTAGTTTTTGTAATGACATTGTGCTTAACAATTTACGATTCGTTAGAATACAAAATTAGAGCCGCTCTAAAAAAGGAAAATCAAACCATAAAGAATCAAATAGGGAAACCTAAGCAAAACCCCACGACAAGATGGATTTTTCAATTATTTAAAGGGATACATGTACTCTACGACTTGGATGAAGAGGTAGTCTTAAATATCAAAGATGTTCATCGTAAAATACTAGATTTGTTAGGCGAAAATTATAAGAAATACTACTTTTTAATTTAGGGTGGGGAATGTCGGGTATAACCAATAGCAATATGTCGCTCAAAGAATGGTGGTAATTTCCCGCATCTATTCGCCTTGGGTCTTTTAGAGCATAGAAAAAACAGGAAAGTGAATTTGTATTAGAAAACGTGGTTTTTCTATCCATCTTTTTCGAATGAAAAAAACGCTTTTCAAAAATACTACTGATTGAAAATTAAAAAATTAAGAACAAAATAAAGTTAATAGACATTATTATAACTGAATTACTATAGCTTTCTTTTCGTTGGACTCAAAAAGTCAAAGCATTGGTTTTAGACATATAAACTAACTTTTTGCATTGTCAAAAAAGAATAATTTGACCTATACTAAATGAGTCGTAATAATGTCTAATGGTTTAAATGCTTTTGCCCTGATGAATTTACGCTTCTGACTTATTTCACTTAGCTGTCCAATAGTCAGTGTTTTGGTGTTATGTATTCCTTTATAAACTTCTTTTCAAATGATCTGAGAACCCTACTTTTTCATACTCTTCTGCATAGGATTTCCTTGTGCATTGTATTTGAATACCTTGAAATTAGAAGGTACATTTTTAGAAGGCCAGTAGTTATTTGAAGTATCAGTATCTGCCGTTTCCAAATAAGGATCCAAAGAGATAGCTACTACTTTTTTATCTGTCTTAAATACTTTCGTTACAGAAGACTCTCCCATCTTCCAAATTTCCGCAGGAATTCGTTTAATTTCGGAAGTGCCATCTTCGAATTCAAATTCTAAAATTAGTGGCATAACTAAACCTCCAATATTTTCAAAAGAAAGTTCATATAAATGAATTCCTGTTCCAAGCAGTGCTTTTTCCTCATCACTTAGGTTTTCCATTGCACTTTTGGCGGCTTCTCTATCAGCATCTGTTACTTCTAAACCCGTGTAGTTTGTATAAAAGTCAACGGCTTTAGGATCAGTTTCTACTAAAGATTTCCATCCTTCTTCTTCATTTTTAATTTGAGTGATATCCTTTGGTTCGGCATTTTTAGTCTCCTTGGCCACCTCAACATCCTTGTCAGGGTTTCCAAAGCCAACTGGTACGTGAGTAACGCTGGTCATCGCTATATCAACATGATCTGTGGTGTAAAACCAACCTCTCCAATACCAATCTAAATCTACAGCAGAAGCATCTTCCATAGTTCTAAACAAATCTGCAGGTGAAGGGTGCTTAAATGCCCATCTTTGGCAATATGTCTTGAACGCATGATCAAAAAGCTCTCGTCCCATTACTGTTTCTCTAAGAATGTTGAGTGCTGTAGCTGGCTTTCCGTAGGCATTGTTTCCAAACTGGTGGATGCTTTCCGAATTTGTCATTATAGGTGAGATTTTTGATTTGTCTCCTCCCATGTAACTCACAATATTTCGTGCTGATCCTCTTCTAGAAGGATAGTTCTTATCAAATTCTTTTTCGGTTAGAAACTGAACGAAAGTATTCAATCCTTCGTCCATCCAAGTCCATTGACGTTCATCAGAATTAATAATCATTGGGAAGAAGTTGTGACCCACTTCATGAATAATCACACCAATAACCCCATGTTTCAATCTAGCGGTGTATGTTCCGTCAGCTTCTGGTCTTCCAAAGTTAAAACAAATCATAGGGTATTCCATTCCTATTGATTTAGCGTTCACAGAAATAGCCACTGGGTATGGGTAGTCCACCGTGAATTTAGAATACGTTTTCAAAGTTTGAGCCACTGCTCTAGTACTATATTGTTCCCACACAGGATTCCCCTCTTTTGGATAATAGCTCATCGCCATTGGACGCTTATCTCCTACAGGAACTCCCATCGCGTCCCAAATAAACTTTCTAGAAGAAGCGAATCCAAAGTCTCTCACATTTTCAGCTTCATATATCCATGTTTTTTTATCCTTAGCTCTTCCTTTCTCATTCTCCTCTGCCTCTTCCTGTGTGACAATCATTACAGGTTCTTTAGCCATTTTGGCCTCGTCGAATCGTTTTCTTTGCTTAGCTGTAAGCACTGATTTAGCATTCTTGAGCTCTCCAGTAGAAGCTACAATATGATCTGAAGGAACTGTAATTGAGACTTTATAATCTCCAAACGCTAATGCAAATTCTCCGTTTCCTAAGAACTGCTTATTCTGCCAGCCTTCATTATCAGAATACACACACATACGTGGGAAAAACTGAGCTATAGTGTATAAATAATTATCTTCATCCTCGAAATATTCATACCCACTTCGACCTCCAACTTTCATACGGTCATTGATGTTGTACCACCATTTTATTTTAAACGTATAAGAACCTCCGCTTTTTAATGCTCTTGGTAGATCAATTCTCATCATTGTTTGATTGATCGTATGATCTAAATCGTTTCCACTTGCATCAGTTACATGTTCAATTGTAAAACCACCATCAAACCAAGGGTCTAAACGCTCTATGCTACTTAAATCGAATCTTTCATCGATATTCGATTGCCTGATTTTGTATGTATTGGAGGTTTTAGCTCTCATATTCTGATCCAACTGTAGCCAGAGATAGTCTAAAATATCAGGAGAATTGTTGATATATGTTATCGTTTCTTCCCCGCTAAGAATTTGCTTTTCATCGTCAATCTCAATATCCATAACATAATCAGCTTGCTGCTGCCAATATTCGTGACCTGGGGCTCCACTGGCTGTTCTGTAAGTGTTTGGTGTAGGGAGTTCTGAACCCAATTGACGAAACTTATTAGTGTTCGTGTTTTCTTGAGCTACTATAGTTATTGATAGGAGTAGCGAAAAAAGAGTAAAAATATTCTTCATTAAAAGGGAATTTAAAGGAGGTAAATATAGAGAATACTTACCTAGTTAAAATCACGTAATCCTTAATGAGTTGCTTCACAAATTCCTCAGAGTTGTTCACTTTTTCAACGTCTAATTTTTGTTTTAGTGACTTAACCAAAAGCTCTAAAGCTGATTGATGCCCCGCACTAGAATTTTTCTTATATCGATTATATGTCTCATGAATGAGAACTACATCTTCTTCGTTTAGCTGTATTACCTGTGGGTACTGAGCTTCATAATCGTCATATTTTTTCAAGTCCGTGATTCGAGATAAGTTCAATCTACCAATGCTTTCTTGTTTGATCACAACGGTATTTGCCAATATATCTCCTATTCGCTGTCCTTTTGGAGAGAAAAAAGACACCAACCCAGCCAAAGACCCCAAAGTGAGATAGACCTCGAGCCCCTTGGTACTCCATCTTGAGATATAATCGAATGCTTTTGCTTGTTCGCCATTTACCTTGACGACCTTTAAATTCAACGCCATCTTCCCCAATGTGCGGCCGTTATTCAGCGTCTCAAACAATGGACTGTAAAGAGCTACAAATAGATAGACTACTACTTCCGCTAAGATGGGAGTGAATAAAAGAAAAAACCCAAGCAGCGCATTTACTACTAAAATGACGATAACATCAATGATTAACGCTAGAAAACGCTCAGCCGTAGTGGCCAGTTGGTATTGCACCAGTACGTTTTGGGTAGTGTCAATTTGAATTTTTTTCATGGGTTATTATTCCTACTTTTCCACACTTAAACAGAGTCTAATATTTGAAAGAGAGCCAATTTATAAAACAAAGTGAGAAGAAGTGGAAAAACTTTGAAGAAGACTTAAAGCTAGATAGAAAAAATCCTGAGAGAACCAGCAAGCTTTTTATTCAAATCACTGATGATCTTTCGTATGCTCGTACATTCTATCCAAATAGAATGGTAAGAAAGTACCTAGATGGAGTTTCTCAATTACTTCTAGGCAAAATCTATAAAAATCAAAGAACTCCATGGTCATCATTTATAAGCTTTTGGACAGAAACGTTACCGCTAGAAGTTTATAGAGCAAGGAGGACATTTACAATCTCATTTTTGATATTTCTTGTATCTATGGGAATAGGCATGCTAAGCTCATACTACGAGCCGGAATTTGCCCGTGTTATTCTCGGAGATAGCTATGTGAATATGACTATAGAAAACATCGAGAATGATGACCCAATGGCCGTTTACAAGCAAAGGGACGTGACACATATGTTTACGAGTATCACTATGAACAATATAGCTGTGGCCTTTTGGACATTTGTTTTTGGTGTTCTCGCTGCAATAGGTTCCATTTTTCGTCTCATATATAACGGTGTTATGGTGGGGGCATTCCAATACTTCTTTATAGAAAAAGATGTCTTTTGGGAGTCCTTTCTAACCATATGGCAGCACGGAACTATAGAAATTAGTGCCATTATTATTGCTGGAGCAGCGGGGATTACTTTGGGTAAGGGGCTAATATTTACCGGCAGTTATTCTAGATTACAAGCATTCAAAATATCTGGACAAAGAGGTCTGACCATCTTTCTTGGAACGATACCCCTATTCATAATTGCTGGGTTTATTGAAGGATTTCTTACAAGGGATACGGATGCACACCCTGCGATACGTATTGCGGTGATCGTTTTCTCGGCATTGTTTATTTTTTATTATTTCGGTTGGTATCCTAGAAAAGTGGGTAAACAGTTAAAAGATCGGCTAGACGAATCTATTCCAGTAGAAAAAGGAACAGAATTGGAGTTTGAAAAGGGGAGAATATTCAGTGTTCAAGAAATAGTGCTTCTTTGTTATGGTAAAGTTTTTTCTCGGCCTTATCTGATATTTTTCGTGTATCTCGTGGCCGCATTGGCTGGATTCTATTTCACCATGGATTCGGGAATTATAGATGCTCGATACAACACTCTGAATGGTTTTCCTTCCTCTATTATGAAATGGTTAGACTTTTCTTTGACCCCAATTCCTCCTATGATACTTGCTGGGGCTACACTTATTATTTCTGTTGCAGTTCATTGTCTGCTTTCTCGAAAAACAATTATACAAGTAATTAGTTGGCAAAAATTATTGTTGGCCAGTGTCATTTTACTCCCAATTATACATCCCTCCTTTTGGCTTCTGGTTTTTGGACTTTACCCTATTTTCTTATCTATAGCTATGCATAGCACATTGAAAGGTGCGAATTATGGTCCTTATATTTTAAAGAAGTCTCTACCCCAGGCTTATAGCATCTTTGGCTTAGTGGGTGGACTTAGCCTCATTCTTTTTCTGTTTTTAGCCCTATTCAATGAGCTAGTCATGAACAGTTTTATTGAGGTATTGATCGATGATGCTATTTTGAGAGTACAAGTTTATGATGTCATATTGAATACAGCATGTTATGGGATCTTTTTGACAACCCACTTATTCGCTTCAATAGGGATTTATTACCTCAAATATTCTATTAAAGAGTCTCAGACCGCCTTTGATTTAATTGGCCGAATTGAGTTATTCAGGAAAAAACACAAGATTGTCGGAGAATGATCAGGAAAGTGAGCACTATACTATTCATTCTTTGTGTGACGACACAACTTTTTTGTCAGTCGAAATCGCTCGATGAGAACGCATGGAAGAATACTACAAATGGTGTGGACTATTTTGAGCAAGGAAAACAAGATAGTCCCGTAGAATCTAATACGGAGCAAGAGCCTATGGATTTTGATGACATGAATACTGGAGACAAAAATGAGTCCAGTAGACGTGAGAGCAGCAATTCATCTAAATCAAACTCATCTGGATCTCCCATGAGTATTCCTGGTTGGCTGAGCACATTTTTAATGATCCTAGTGATAGGATTGCTTCTATTCGTCATCGTGTCAGCAATTATAAAGAATCCAAAAGGTATGCAAAAGAGGTCCAGCGTTCGCACCTCTTTTAGTAACGAAGAGCTAGAAAGCATTGAACAAAATCCATTCGAAAATGATTTGGAGAAATACATACATGATGCAAAAGAAAGTGGGAATTATCGATTAGCCATACGCTTCTGTTTTATTTACATCATTCGCTTGCTCGCTGAAAACGGATCCATAGTTTGGAAAAAACATAAAACCAATCATCAATATTATCAAGAACTGTCAGGAAATGATTTTCAAGGAGCTTTCCAATACATGAAATTGATTTATGAAAGTATTTGGTATGGAAACATCTCTTTAAACGAACAAATGCTTAGAAATTCATTGACCTTATTTGAAAATAATGTATCCAGTCTAAAGCAGAGTAAAAAAGCAAGTTGAATAAAGGAAATTACATAGGAACCTTAGTGCTTGTAGCTGTGTTGTCAGCTGTAATTATATTTCTTATGAATAGAAATCGATCTTATGATTGGGATGTGAAAATAAGAGAGGATCGACATGAACCATATGACATTGGCCATTTTAAAGAAGTATTAGAAGCCACATTCAATGATGATTTTGAGCATTTGCTAAAAAGTTCTGAATTTGAGTTCGCAGCAGACTCGGGACAGGGAACAATGATTTATATAGATGACCAAATCAAGTTGAGCGAAGCTCATATTACAAAACTCGTGTCATTTTTAGAACGAGGAAATTCAGCCATATTTAGTTGTCAAATTATTCCTGAGAATTTGATTGAACGTATCACCGGAGTCGATTTTGACATTGAATATTCTGAACTGCGTGATCAACACCCTTTTTCCTTTGATCATAGCCCTTTATCAGTAAGCTTGGCTTCCCAGAATGATTCAATTGAAGAAAATTTAATCACTTATGAAAGTGATGAGTCGGAAGAAGAATCATACAATCTTTACTTGACCGATTCGATCGCTGAAATCCATTTCTTGGATAATCCAGAAGAAAAATACCGATTCAAGTTCATTCAAAAGGACACTGTTTTACCACACCTGTGGTCAGGCATAAGCCCTACTCTCTTTGATAGTTATAATGATAGTAATGACTTTACAGTAGTGTCAAAATTAAATGACAGTCTGTATGACGTTATAAGTATGCAACATGGAGATGGACGTCTAATTGTACATATGAATCCAATTCTTTTTTCCAATATTTATTTCAAAGAGAAATCTGGTTTCAACTATGCCAACACGATCACAAGCTACTTTTCTGAAGGAAAGGTATACTTCAATCAAGCCTACAATTACATTTCAAGACGACAATCTGGAAGAGATGGCGATGGGAATTCATCATCATATGACAGAGAAAATGTTCGATCACCTCTTTCGTTTGTTCTGGCCCATAAAGGACTAAAGTGGACTCTTTATGGTATACTCTTATTAAGTCTTCTGTATTTATTGTTTGCTTTTAAGAGAAGATTGCCGGTAATCGAATACTTTCAACAACCTAAAAACACTTCCATTAGCTATGTACAAGCCCTGAGTAGTTTTTATTCAAGCGCTAAAGACCACGCCTTATTATCTACAGAAATGATGACCAGTTTTAAGCATTTCCTAAGAAAGCGATATGGAATAAACACCAATCAGGAGAAAGAACTACTCATTCCTATCATTTCAAAATTCTCGGGAATTGGTGAAGAGAATATTAGTATGATATTTGAAAAAGATTTCAAAATTAACTACAGTAATGAATCTAAGTCTAAAGGAGTTGTTTCGCTTTATCAAGCGCTAGAATCCTTTTACGCTAATTGTAAATAAATGAACGAAGATCAGAACCAAGCTCCTGAGGAGCAAAAAGATGAGAATCCGCAAGAAAATCTTGATTTAACTCAAAACTCGACGCCGAATAGCAAAGAGGAGGCCGAAGTGCCTCAAGAAGAAACTGAGTCTACTTCAGCGGCTGAGGAACCATCAATAGACATTCAACTTCCAGAGACAAATGCTGAAGTTCTTTTCGTCATGAACACTGTAGAAAAGGTTAAAGGAGAGCTTCGGAAAATAATCGTTGGACAAGAAGATATTCTTGAAATGCTCATTGCTGCTTTGTTCAGCAATGGCCATGTGCTGCTCGAAGGTGTACCTGGAGTTGCAAAGACACTCTTGGTTAAGCTAACAGCAAAAACCCTTGAATGCGAATTCAATCGAATTCAATTTACTCCCGATTTAATGCCCTCAGACATCATCGGAACGTCTATCTTAAATATGAAGACCTCTGAATTCGAGTTTAGGAAAGGACCAATATTCTCTAATTTCATTTTAATAGATGAAATTAATAGAGCTCCAGCAAAAACTCAAGCGGCACTATTTGAAGTAATGGAAGAGCGTCAGGTCACTTCTGACAACCATACTTACAAGATGGATTATCCTTTATTTGTCATTGCTACTCAAAACCCTGTAGAACAAGAAGGAACTTACAAGTTGCCTGAAGCGCAACTAGACAGGTTCCTTTTCAAGTTGAAATTGAGCTATCCTTCTCTGGAGAACGAGGCTGAAATTTTGAATAGATTTAAAAATGATTTCAGTCAGAAAAAAGTGAATGAAGTCACTTCTGTTCTAGGAATCGATGAATTAAAGAAGTGCTCAGACATCGTAGAAAATCTACACATTAAATCTGAACTAATTAATTACATCGCTCAGCTTGTAAATAGCACTAGAAATAACGGTGATCTCTATTTAGGAGCTAGCCCTAGAGCCTCTCTTGCCATTTTAAAAAGCTCAAAGGCGTTGGCTGCAATGCGAGGTAGAACCTTTGTTACCCCTCAAGACATTAAAGATGTAGCAGTGCCTGTACTAAATCATAGAATTCTACTTAGTGCAGAAAAAGAACTGGAGGGAAAATCTCCAGAAGATGTGATCAATGAACTTACTGCAAAAATCGAAGTTCCTAGATAGTGAAGGCCATTAGGACCTACATATCAAACCTGACCCAATCAATAGGTAGCTTGTACTTACACCCAAACCTATTCTACTTAGGTTCTATAGTGATATTCCTATTTGCGCTTAGTTTCGTATGGGAACCGGCATTTCAAATAGCTTTAATTTTTGGCGGATTATTGTTGTTATATGCCATATTACAGATTATTATTTTATTCAGTTCAAGTGTAGCTTTTGAAGCCCAAAGAGAATTGCCTGAAGTGCTTTCTCTAGGCGAGTTTCATAAAGTTTCTGTTTCTTTATATAATCTCAGCTCTTTGAGCTTGTCATTGACCTTAACAGAAAGCCTCCCATATCAACTCGGGGTTCGAAATGCTACAAGGACACTCAAAATAGAAAACGAAGGGGTACATCAGTTTACTTATGAGATCCGCCCTACTGTAAGAGGAATCCACAAATTTGGAGATTATTATTTGTTCTTGAACATTTGGCTCCCTGTTGTAGAGCGTAAGTTGGTGGTTCCGTGCAACGAAGAAATTGATGTTTATCCCTCTATAATTCAAATGAAGAAGTTTGAATTGTATGCCTCTAAACGACTTAGTAATGAAGTTGGTGTAAAGAAAACCCGAAGATTAGGGCATGGTTCAGAGTTTGAGCAAATCAAGCAATATATACCTGGTGATGACCCCAGAACGATTAACTGGAAAGCCTCAGCGCGTGCGGGTAATATAATGACCAATCATTATCAGGAAGAACGTTCTCAACCGGTTTACCAGATATTGGATAGTAGCAGAGCAATGAAAATGCCATTCAATGGACTATCACTACTTGATCATTCAATTAATTCAGCACTAGCGCTTTCAAATATTATTCTAAAAAAAGGAGACAAAACAGGGTTACTCAGCTTTGACAAAAAAGTACACACTGTCATTGAAGCTAACAACTCAAGCTATCAATTGAAAAAAATGTTGAAAGCACTTTATTCTCAGGAAGAAAGTCAATTCGAAGCAAACTACGAGCTATTGTATTTCTCCGCTAGAAGACACATTACCAAGAGAAGTTTCATCATCCTATACACTAATTTTGAGAGCATCTATGCCTTAGAAAGAGTTTTGGCGCAACTGACAGCCATTAGCAAAAGACATTTGCTACTTGTTGTGTCATTTGAAAACACGGAGCTTACTGATTTCAGTAAAAAGCATGCACGAAGCGTCACAGATATATATGATCAGACGATGGCTAAGAAATTGATTCGGGAAAAATCATTGATTCATACTGAATTAGACAGACATGGAATAATGAACATTTCAGTAACTACTGAGACGCTCACTGCTGATGTGATCAATAAGTATTTAGAAGTCAAAAGCCGAGGGGCTATTTAAACTAAAAGCAATGGACTGTCCCAACTGCAAGACTGAACTTAAAAATGATCACAAATGCACATTTTGCAAATTTCCAATCAATGGGGACAAGCAAGAGTTGGCTGTTTTCTATGCTCGAGAATCTATAGATAAGATAGAAGTAGAAAGTGCTTCTAAGAACATAAGAATTGCTAGAGGGGTTTTGGTGTTTTTGGCAATTTTAAACATCCTAATCACATTTCATCCTTCGATTAGCCCGTTACCTATCGAAGCAAAACTGATGTTCTATGTGAATTGTACGTTATTCTTGGGATTTTTTGGATTAAGCTTTAAGTTTACTTTCATTTCATTTCTTATACCTTTAGTTTACTTAATACTGACCTATTTGGTTGATGCCATTATGAGTCTTGCAACAATTATGCAAGGAATATGGCTAAAGGTGTTCATTTTAGCAAGTCTAGGCTATGGCGCATTCAGGGTTTATCAAGCTAAACGAATTCTGAATTCCAATCCATATTTAGCATCATTAACCAAAGAGAAGTGAAACCAGCTACAGTCAAACAAATAAAAGATGAGTTAAAAACTCGAGATGCCAGTCAACTGGTAGAGCTCTGTTTAAGCCTTTCCAAGTTTAAAAAGGAAAACAAGGAGTTGCTAACCTACCTATTATTCGAGTCAGATGACGAACGAGGCTATATTCAGAGTGTTAAATCCGAAATCAAGGAAGAGTTCACTCTGATTAATGTTAGCTCATATTACTTCATGAAGAAGAGTGTGAGAAAGATCCTTAGAAGCGTAAAAAAACACATCCGGTATTCTAAAAAGAAAGAAACAGAAGTGGAGCTTCTCCTCTATTTTTGCCACGAATTGAGACAGCTTAATCCAAGCATTGACCATAACGTTACTCTATCAAACTTGTTTAACCGTCAGGTTGAATTCATAAAGAAAAAAATGCAGTTACTTCATGAAGATCTACAGTATGACTTTCAGTTGGAATTAGAGAGTTTGGAGTAGACTAAACAACCATCGCTCAGATAAACTAGTCTCTTCTCTGAACTATCTATTATCATATCCATGAAAAGCTACAACTATTTTTTTATCCTAAGCTCCATTTTTTTGCTAACGATATGTCTGACATCATGTGAAAAAGCACAATACAAAGCAGACTGCTGTCGCAATACACTGTCAGTCTATCCGCCTATTGAGGAAGAGGGTGTTTATATCTATGCAGCTAATGCTTTTACTCCAAATGCTGATGGGGTCAATGATGTTTATGAAGTTTCCTTTGGAGGTATTATTGGTCAAAATTTCAATTTCAGAATCTACAAAAAAAACAAATTGGTCTGGCAGTCATGCGAGCGCTATGCTTAAGTGGAATGGCATAATCAAAGACAATACAACTCGTGAAGGAATTTACAGGTACGAAATAAGAATGACTACAACCAATGGGACTAGAATGAAGGCAGAAGGAGAATTCTGCTTATTGCTAAACAATGAAAATAAAAACACCTCTATCTCCCGCTGTGAACAATGTACTTTCCCCGATATGATTGACCCTAGAAATGGATTCCTTTATGAGACAGCCGAACTACTTGATGATTGTGAGTAAATAGTTTCGGTCTCCATTTTTAATTCTTGCGCATTTACTTTTATTTGATTCTTGAAAAGTAACTCATGGACATCCTTTCTCACACACTAACTGGCATGGCTGTCGGTACAGTTATCGCCTCCTTTTCCAGAGGGGGTTTTAAAAGAAAATCAGCTATTATTTTGGCGGGAACTCTTGCAGGAGCAATACCCGACATTGATGCTCTATCTCTTTGGTCAAAGTTTGACTCGGTCATCGGTGAAACACTTGGGTTATCACATTCAGGGAGAGAGATATACTTTGGGAAACTATGGTATTCTCATCATGGAATGATGCACTCCTTGCTTATGTCAGTATTTTTCCCTTTGGCTTGGTGGCTGTTAGGCGGTTCTTTCAGCAAAAACAGACAACCATTAAAGTCAAGATTAAACTCACGGTTATCCAGAGGTAAATTTGGAATGATAGCCTTCTTTTTTGGATATGCTTTACATCTTATAGAAGATATGATTACACCATCAGGTTCATGGGGTGGTGTCCGTTTATTTTTTCCAAGTACAGAATACTATGGCGGTTTTGGAAAGATTTGGTGGTGGAATAACTATGATTTGTTTCTGTTGATTATAACTGTAATATTTCTCAACTGCATAGCACTTTTAATTAATAAAAAGGCCAAGCAAATCACAAGTGGATTATTCATACTGGCTAGTACTTTATTCTTTTTTCAGATACAAACTCGAGGTTATGATTTTCAAAACCGTCAGGTGAAGAATCTGTTTACATCGAAAGAAAATAAATCTAAGGAGATCCAAAAGGGTATTCTTGGAGAAAAATTTTACCAGAAAATGCAGGACTTTGATAACTCAATAAGCTTAAACTTTTAGTATCCGCACTTGAACTAGTTCAAGTGGCTTAGGTAAAGCCCTAACAGAAGAGTTAATAGCTCAAAATCCAAAGGAAGGTAAACAGTGGGATGAGACTGATCTTACTGAACCTGATTAATCCATCTTAGATTTAAAGATTCTGATATAAGGTCTTCATAATTCATGAAAAAATCATACCTTTAGTTCACTTGAAATACCTGTAAAATATGAAAGTAGTTACTTCTGTTTTACTCTTGCTCACCGCTTCGCTTATTGCTTCTTTACAAATAATTTTGGAAACCACGGTCTTAAATGAACGTGTGGTCGTCAACGATTTGGATATTCCATGGGACATGACTTATGGCCCTGATGGTTATGTTTGGTATACCGAACTTTCAGGGAAAATCTCCAGATTAAACATTGAAACTGATGAAGTGCAACTCATACATCAAGTTCCTGATGTAGAATTGTTCGTTATGTATTCAATTCGGATCTGTTGACCTTAGAAACTCCAGAGCTGATTCTTGATGATATTACTGGTGGACCATCTCATAATGGGTCAAGGATGGTCATTAGAGATGATAAATTATACATCTCTATTGGAGACTCCTATTTAACTCCGGATTTGGCTCAAGATTTGAGTTCAAACAACGGTAAAATTCTACGCCTTAATTTGGATGGAACAGTTCCGGATGACAACCCAATTTCAGGAAGTTACATTTGGTCCTTTGGACATAGAAACCCGCAAGGATTGTGCAAAGGAAATGGACGACTCTATAGCTCGGAACATGGAACCTTCACAGATGATGAAATCAATATAATCCAGGAAAACAGAAATTTCGGTTGGCCAGAAGTGGAAGGTAATTGTGATTTAATCGCTGAAGAAGACTTTTGTGCTAGTGAAAATGTAGCAGAGCCTATATATAGCTTCACCCCTTCTATAGCTCCATGTGGAATAGATTTCTATAATCACACATCAATTCCAGAATGGCAGAATTCGCTTTTATTGACAACGCTCAAAGACGAAAAATTCATCCAACTTCAACTCAGTGAATCTGGAGATGAAATTCTAGAAACGAATGAATTTTTGACAGAAGATTATGGCAGGCTTAGAGACGTTTTAGTAGTTCCTGATGGAAGAATATTTATTTGCACATCAAATAATGATTATGCCGGAGTTCCAAATCCAAATGATGACGTAATTATAGAGCTTCAAGCCCAAATAGATGATTCAGTGTTTGATCTCACTAAAGAATCAACTCGGTTCAAAATTGCTCCAAACCCTGTAAGAGAAGGTACATTGCGATTATTGTCTGAAATTTCTGATGTTTCACCGTCTGAATTAAAGATTTACAACTTACAAGGAAAGGCTGTAAAGGAATTTCTTGTATCCACACAAAATATCATTGATGTGAGTGAGCTGAATAATGGAGTCTACTATTTACAGATAAGAAATAAACAATTAATAGAAACAATCAGGTTCATCAAAGAAAACTAATCATTTCTTCCATTCCTTAACTTTAAAAGGAAGTTCCCATTTGAGTAGAATTGCAGCAATTCTAACAGCTATTACGGTTAAAATCGAGACCACCAGAGCGATAGTTTCTGGGAAAAAATGATCAGATATCAGAAAAACGATTGCCCCACAAACACAGGCAAATGCGTAAATTTCTTTTCGGAAGATAAGAGGAACTTCATTTGCCAATACATCACGAATAACTCCGCCAAAAACAGCAGAAACTACTCCCATAAGAATGGCAGCCAAAGGCGAAAGTCCAAAAGCGAGTGTTTTCTGAACTCCAAGTATAGTGAAGAGCGAAATCCCAATAGTGTCAAAAATGAAAACACTCTTCCTCCATTTTGTAATTGTATTTTTAAAAAAATACACCAATGGAATAGATGACAGAATAATATAGAAGTACATGTCTTGTTGCATCCATGCTACAGGCATACTGCCAATAAGCACATCTCTTAGAGTCCCTCCACCAATGGCTGTTACAAAACCCAGAATAAGCACTCCGAAAAGGTCGAATTTTTTTTCAACTCCAATAAGCACTCCACTTATGGCAAACACCAATGTTCCAAAGTAATCAATGAATTGAATGAGGTCTGTCATCTCACAAGTTTGCGAACAAATATAGTGGGACGTTACTTAATCTTATGGTTCTACCATCAATTTATAAATAAATTGAACAACAGGTTCTTCCAAAGAATCATGTATATATGATTAAGACAAAAAAGCCCGACTATGGTTATGATAGTCGGGCTTTAATATAAATTTCTTAGCTCGAATGATTTATTGTTTTATCATCTTTTTCGTATCTATTAATTTGTTATCAGTGATTAAACTATATGTGTATATACCTGATTCTAAATCCTCACCGTATACAGTTATTCTTCCATTCCCTCTATCATTGATCTCCAATTGATTAATTATATGTCCGTTAAGATCATAGAAAAGAATTTTTGCATGAACAACGTTCTCAGGAATATTATAATTAATAGTGGTTTTTTCCTTAAATGGGTTTGGTGAATTTTGATCTAAAATGATCGCATTAGAATTCTTCAGTTCAATTCTTTTTTCAGTAAACTCATGGTTAATGTTACTTGGTAACAAAGTGGACAAGTTAGCTTCTGTTATAATTTTCTCCAATTCTATAATTCGCTCTTCTAGAAGAGTCACCTGAGTATTATTACATATAGTACATGGATCTTGCCATGTGGCATTACCATCGGCATCTGACACCAATACCTTACCAAGACCTTCTGATCCATTTTTTAGTCTAAAACTTCCTATTACATCTAGATCCGCAAGCGGATTGTTTGTCAAAATGCCAACTCCTATTCTACCATTATTAACAACTATATCTCCTGCTGTGACACTCATGGCTCTATTTCTAGTAGCTCCTGTAGAAGAAATAATAATTCCAGTAGATGTATTACTACCACCAATACCAGCACTTTCAGTTATAATGCTCAATCCTGTAGGGTTTGCCCCTGCTAAAGCTTTTGTAGATATAGTTTGTCCTGTGGAACTAGTTCCATCTATTGCACCAGATTCTATAGCTAAACCTGAAAGGCCAAAACCCGCCTTATTTGTTATGCTCACTCTCCCTGTTCCAGGAGTATTTTGATGAATTAGTAATTGACCATTTGCATCTGCTGTTATTCTGCCAATTTCAAGACTTCCCCCTCTAAAAGTTAGATTCTTAAAATCCATTCTAATGTCATTATCAAGTCCATTGTTTATATAGAGCAAGTCAGCAAGACTAGGATTTATTGGGCCATATTTAGTAATAGTAGCTGAACCCATTTTTATCCCAACTCTACTAGCGCTATTAGCAGAGTTCACTTGAATGTATGTGTTCGCTATACCTTCTATATTCAATTTCTCTGGTAATGTAGATGTTCCAATCCCTACATTTCCTGTAGGGATTGCAGTCATATTATTCCCAGAAACAAGCCAGTCATCATCTCCAATTCCAGTTCCTCCTGGGGCAGGACCAAACGTGCCATTTCCTAATAAAACGTCATTGCCATTTCCTGTAAAAGCCAATTGATGAAGTGTTCCATTACTCTCATGAGTAGTAATAAAGTCATTTGAACCGGCTGTTATGGATCTAAATCTTCCATTACCGTTTACATCTAAAAACTCACTTGGAGTGGAAGTGTTGACTCCTACTTGTCCAGTTCTTAAAATTCTAACACGCTCAGTGTCGTTAGTACCAAAAAATAAGTGATTATTTTCTTTTAGATTTAAAAATCCTAAATTTCCATTGATAGCTGTTCCTCCATTAATTCCAAGGATTAATCCCCTATTCTGAGAGTTAGAGTTTGTTGTTCTAAACAGTGTTCTATCTGTTCCATTATTGTTTTTTAAGTGATTCTCTACCTGAGCGCTGCTAAGAATCGTGATCATTAACATTGATACAATTAAAATTGACTTTTTCATGTGTTTCTTTAATAAGAATGAATTCTGAATGTAGCCAAATGTGATGAGGAGCTATGCAGGGCAAAAGCATTTAAACCATTAACTTTATTTTGTTCTTAATTTTTTAATTTTCAATCAGTAGTATTTTTGAAAAGCGTCTTTTTCATTCGAAAAAGATGGATAGAAAAACCACGTTTTCTAATACAAATTCACTTTCCTGTTTTTTCTCTGCTCTAAAAGACCCAAGGCGAATAGATGCGGGAAATTACCACCATTCTTTGAGCGACATATTGCTATTGGTTATAACAGGGATAATGTGTGGCTGTGATAAATGGGAGACCATACACATTTTTGGTAAAAGTCAATATTACTGGCTTAAGCAGTATGGAAACTTTGATGCTGGTATTCCATCGATAGATACTATGCGAAGAGTCTTTTCAGCTCTTGATTCTGAGAATTTCAATGATTGTTTTATCTCTTGGATTAATCATTTGTGTGTGAAAACAAAAGGAGAAGTTATAGCTCTTGATGGTAAAACAGTGAGGGGCGGTAAGTTTGACGGAATAACAACCCCTCATATTGTTTCTGCCTTTGCATCAGAGAATCAACTGTGTCTGGGTCAATTGAAAGTGAATGAAAAAAGCAATGAAATTACTGCAATACCTGCATTATTAGAATTGTTAGATATAAAGGGTAATACAATTACCATTGATGCAATGGGGTGTCAAACAAAGATTGTAAGTCAAATTGTGAAAAGTGAAGCCAATTATATTATTGCAGTTAAAGGAAATCAACCTGCTTTGGCTAGTAATATTCAAGATACAGTTGTATTGACAAATCCTGATAGTGTTGATGTTGAAGATGATTTCGGACACGGAAGAATAGAAAAAAGAACTTGTGAAGTTTTTACTAACTTGAAACACATAGAAAACCCTAATAAATGGGAAAATTTAATTTCGGTAGTGAAGATAACATCAGAAGTTACTCAAAAAGCAACCGGAATAATGACAACAGATGAACGGTTTTTCATTAGTGATTTGTCATCTGCAAGAGCAATTAACAATGGGGTTCGAAAACATTGGTCAGTTGAAAATAATTTACATTGGAGCCTCGATGTGACATTTCAAGAAGACTTTTCTAAAAAAAGAATAGGGTATCAAGTGGAAAACTTTAATATCCTATTAAAAATTGTATTAACAGTTTTAAAAAAAGAAAGCTCAGCTAAAATTAGCTTGAAAAACAAGAGAATGAAAGCGGCTTTTGACACAGACTATAGAAATTTATTAATGAGTACAGCTGTTTTTTAAATGCTTTTGCCCTGAGGAGCTATGCGTTTGAGCCAATTATCTTTTTAATGGTAGAATATTAAAAATAAGCGGTCACTTTCTTCAAAATTCATCGGAGTTTGATTACCTAGCAAATCAATTGTTATAGTCCAATGTCAAATAAGACTTTACTGCTATAGAGATTGTCGCAAACCATTTCTTAATCTAAATTAATCGATTACCTTTTAGTTTTTTCCTTCTTTGTGAAACGAAATAAATCAAAAAAAGAAAGATTATGAAAAACAGTATCACAATAACCCTTTTCTCAATTTTATTATTGGCATCAGCATTTACAACATATACTTCTTTGAAATGGAACATTGGAGAAGGTTTCGAAATCAAATTTACATCTGACGAACCTTCTGGAATTTTTTCTTCTTTAAAGGGAGATGTTGTTTTTGATGAAAATGATCTTGAAGGTTCATCATTTAATATGACAGTAGATGTAAATTCTATTAATACTGGTAAAGGAATGCAGAACAAACATGCTGTAAGTGACAAGTGGTTTGATGCTGAAAAATATCCAACCATTACATTTAAATCTACAGAGTTATCCAAAGCAGATGGCAACTATTCTGTATCTGGTGATTTAACTATAAAAGATGTTACAAAGAAAATATCGTTCCCATTTACTTTCGAGAATAATACCTTTAATGGTACATTTGACGTGGACAGATTGGTATATCAAATTGGAGATATGGAAGGGATGAGTAAAAACGCAAGTCAAATCTTAAAAGTGGATATCTCTGTTCCTGTAACAAAGTAGCCATGCAAAAAATATTTCTTCACGGGCTAGCAGCGGGTCTTGTATCCGCTATAGCCTGTCTTTTCTACTGCCAGTTATACTGCAGTGCCATGTTGGTAGACTTTTCAGAAGTGGTCAATATTTTTTCAGTAATGGGCATTTGCCTATTAACAAGCCTACTAGCCTCTGCTGGATATTATTTTTTAACTCGAGTAATCAAAGACAGAAATATTTTGGAGATGATCTTTAATATTATTTTTGTCTTCCTCACATTTGTCAGTTGTATTTATCCTTTTACAGTGAGGCTTCCTTTGGAAATTGACTTTCCAGAGTTGTTTCCTGGGCTAGTGATTCCTATGCATTTCTTCCCTGTGCTTTTCTGGATTGCATTCAACCCTTTATTCAATAAGATCGTCGACTAATCAAAAAAAAACTTATCCCGAATTCACCCTACTCTGAGTTTCATACTTTATTCAATGATTTTTGAATCATTTAAAGTTGGCTAGGTTATCTGCCTTAGCTTTGCATCGCAATGAAAAATCGTATTACCAAAACTGATAGTCAAGAAGCAAAGTCCTCTCCTGTTATCACTAAAATCAAAAAGACAAAACTCCAAACTAGTAAGACTGGGGAGAAAACGTTTTTTCACCACAGAAGCAAGCATCGAGGTCAATATGAATTTCCTCAATTGATTAGCGCGCATGCAGGTTTAGGCTCTTATGTAAGACCCAATAAATTTGGAGTAGATTCTGTCGACTTCTCAGATCCGATGGCCGTAAAAGAGCTAAATACAGCACTGCTAAAACACTTTTATAAGATCAACTACTGGGATATTCCAGAAGGGTATCTTTGCCCTCCTATTCCTGGCAGAGCTGACTACATTCATCATATTTCTGATCTATTCACGGATACGTCTCCGTCAACTAGTAGAAAATTAAAATGTTTAGATATAGGAGTTGGTGCAAATTGTATATACCCCATCATCGGTATCAAAGAATACGATTGGACATTCATCGTTTCGGATATAGATGAGCTAGCCCTAGACAATGTAAAGACGCTAATCAAGCAGAATTCAGAATTGGAGGATCACATAGAAGTTAGACTGCAGAAAGATTCTTCTCTTATGTTGAAGGGGATACTAAAAAAGGATGAAATGGTTGATGTTGTTGTGTGTAACCCTCCTTTCCATGAGTCGGCTACTGCAGCTTCCAAAGCTACCAATAGAAAATTCAAAAATTTAGGGCTGGGAAAAGATGGTAGAAAACCTGAATTGAACTTTGGAGGAAAGGCCACCGAGCTTTGGTGTGACGGAGGCGAAAAACAGTTTATTAAAAATTTGATTAGTGAGAGCAAGGAGTTCGCCAATCAATGCTTTTGGTTCACGACATTGGTTTCAAAAAAGGAAACTCTAAATTCTTTGGTGAAGACATTGGAAGGTCAGGAACCTTTCAAAATGAAAATCATCAGAATGAACCAGGGTAACAAATCCAGCAGGATTCTGGCTTGGACATTTTTGGATGCTGATGCGCAAAAGACATGGATGATCGACAAGTAAAAGGCCCTCTAAAAAAGAGAGCCTTTTCGAAAAATTAATTCTTCTTCAATAAAACATTTGAAGCGTTTTGCATTTTGCTTGTTCAACAAGTTTTATTTGTTGTTGATTGTCATCGCTATTGTCAAGCATGCTTCGATTACGCGTTAGTTCTTTTAAAGGTTATAAGAATCAGCACAATTCTAGAATTGTTTAGTTGAGTCATCATCATTTTTTTTCGAATAAGTGCCCCCTACTACATTTAGACAATCGTTTCAGCCGAACCATCTTAAATTCTATATAACTTTCAATCTTCAATACTATAAACTCGTTTTGTGATATGGCTAATAATAGACTGATTGTAGAAGAAAGAAGTAGAAACATAGGAAACTTCTTAGTTGGACGGTTATTGCCTTTTCGGAAGAAACGTCAGGTGGGCCCCTTTACATTTATAGATCATATGGGGCCAGCGTCAATTGGTCCTGATAAGTTCATGGATGTGGATCAACACCCTCACATTGGATTAAGCACACTTACCTATCTACTAGAGGGACAAGTAGAGCATAAAGATAGCATTGGTGAACACAAAATCATCGGTCCAAGAGATGTAGGGTTTATGACATCAGGGAAAGGTGTGACACACACCGAACGTACTCCTCAATCATTGAGAAATGGAAAAACACATTCTATACATGGATATCAGGTTTGGGTAGCACTTCCTAAAGAGAAAGAAGAAATGGCTCCGCGTTTTGACTTTGTTTCATTTGAGGAATTGCCACAATGGACAAAGAGTGATTTGAAATACATCCTGATTGCTGGAGAAGGTTTTGGAAAAGTTTCTCCTTTACCAGTGCATTCACAATTGTTTATGATGGAGATAGAGGCAATGGATGATTCAGAGCTTTGCATTGCGGGTGAGCTTTCTGGAGAGATTGCTATAGTTGTTTGCAATGGAAAAGTATCAGATGGAATAGATCAGATTAAGTCTGGAGAAATGATGATTTCTAAGACAGAAAGTGAATGCTCTATTTCTTTAGAAAAAGGAACAAGGCTGTTGTTATTTGGGGGCGAGCCTCTTCCTGAAGAACGTTTTTTACACTGGAATTTTGTTTCGCATTCTAAGGAGCGACTGAAAAAAGCCGAAGAAGACTGGAAAGCTGGTCTGTTTCCAAAAGTTCCAAATGACGACACCTATATTCCAATTCCTGAAATAAAAATTTGAACTGATTGAACTCGCTTGAAAAACTCATCTATTATCTCTCTTCCAATGATCTATGGGAAGAAGAAATTTCATTGGAAAGGAATGAATACCTAAAGGTTAAGGGAAGCATTGATACCAATATATATCTGGTTCAATCTGGAAGCTTAAGAATATTCGTTTTGGAAAAGTTTGAAGAACATACTATCCGCTTCGGTTATCAAGGAAACATCGTTGCTTCACTTGATTCTTATATCACAGAAACCCCATCAGATTTATATATTCAGGCACTTAAGAAAACTAAACTTAAAAGTATTTCAAAAGCTACTT
Organism: Flavobacteriales bacterium; assembly: GCA_965224545.1. Lineage (GTDB taxonomy): Bacteria > Bacteroidota > Bacteroidia > Flavobacteriales_D > Sanyastnellaceae > ASP10-05a. Next base: position 696,656 of record CBDCZM010000004.1, read on the forward strand.
TTCTAAAATTCATTTATAGTTCGGAAGACTATCTACAATTATGGATAAAAAACATTGAGCAGCTTGTATATCAGCAATTAGAGCGCGAAAGGGATATTCTTACCTCCTCTCCCCTTGAACGATATACCCGAGTTGTTAAGCGAAGCCCTCAATTGTTTCAAGAAATTCCGCATAAATACATAGCTTCCTATTTAAGGATGACTCCTGAGACTCTTTCCAGGTTAAAAAAGTCTTGATTTCAATCAATGTTTATGAGGATATCTCATTTCATCTTTGTAATCAAATAGCATTCATCATGAAAGTCAAATCAGATCAACTAATTTCAGAATTAATAGAACTCACAAAAAAGAATTTAAATGCTGCAGAAAAGCTCAACATGAAGTCAGAAGGCCAGCTTAATAGGAAAGAATATCCGAATTCCTGGAGTGCTTTAGAGTGTCTAGAACATTTGAATCGGTATGGTGATTATTATATGGTTGAAATTGCCAAACAAATAAGGGGTTATTCGAAACCAAGAACAAGCTCTGATAATTCAATATTTAAATCTGGCTGGCTTGGTAATTATTTTGCTAAGATTATGGCTCCGAAGGACAAGCTCAATAAAATGAAGACGTTTAAAAACATGAATCCTTCAGGAAGTCTTCTTCAAAAAGCAATCATCGATAAATTTATCGAGCAGCAGAAAACGACTCTTGAGCTTTTAAACCAAGCTAGAAGTGTTAACCTAACTAAGGTAAAAACGGGAGTTACTATTTCTAGCATTATACGCTTGAGGCTTGGAGATACTTTTAGAGTGGTTATTAATCATAATGAACGACATCTTGTTCAAGCTCAAAAAGCTATAGAAAATAGTAAACATTGAAAAAGGCTTGGAAAACTCCAAGCCTTTTTCAAATTTGTTAATTAAGGTACTAATGACTATCTGTCAGGAGATCCTGTTATCCGTGTCGCAGACTCACCATGATTTTTTTCTAAAACTGTGGACATAATGAACCAAAGACACCAAGGAACAATGTCAAATCAGTCACTGTTACTGCTCCACTATCGTCTAAATCACCAGGACAATGAATTACGGGGAAAATGCATGACCCATCATCGCATGCGGCTGAAACATCATAATTGACACCAAAAACGCTTGTACATCCACCAAAGAGACAAGATCCATTATCAAAAATTGCGTTTTCATCATAGTTACACGCACCTTCATAGGTACATCCAGGATTGCTTATAAGAACACAACAATTCGTATTATCAATATAAATATTTTGTTGGCATACGCTCTCATTGCCACATTCGTCTGTTAATATCCAAACTCTAGTAATCTGAGTTTCAGCATTAGTTACTTCAATAAAATCATCATATTGGAGGATAAGTTCAGAACATCCTTCTATGATAATAGGGTCACCATAATTCTGCTCATCATCACACATTAAAAACACATCTTCTGGACAAATGATAGAGGGAACAGTGTCGTCAACAACTGAGATCCATTGGATACAAGAAGATTCATTTCCACATTCGTCAACAGCAATAAATGTTCTAAAGATGTTATAATTCCCACCACATAAATCCTCAATTTCTTCAAAATAATCGAGTGAAAACTCATTACAATTGTCAGTTACAAACGGAAGTTCAACTGGTGGAATTTCCTCATCACAACTTATTTGTATGTCATTTGGGCAATCAATTATGGGTGCACTGGTATCCTCAAAAGTGATAAACTGGACGTCGGTTATGGAATTACCACATTCATCAGTGACTGTCCATACTCTTGCTATCTGACTACCACATATATTTCCACTACCCTCATCAACAAAATCTATTGTTACTTCGCTACAATTATCAAATGCCTCAACTACTCCAGTCTCTGGTTGATCACCACATTCTACAAAAACATCTGGTGGCAGCACGATTATAGGGGCAGTAGTATCCACAAACCTCAGACTTTGTATGCATTCACTGACATTGCCATTTTGTTCAGTAACAGTCCATATTCTAAGAATAACAAATTCACAACCCAGGGCAAAAGCATTTAAACCATTAGACATTATTACGACTCATTTAGTATAGGTCAAATTATTCTTTTTTGACAATGCAAAAAGTTAGTTTATATGTCTAAAACCAATGCTTTGACTTTTTGAGTCCAACGAAAAGAAAGCTATAGTAATTCAGTTATAATAATGTCTATTACCTTTATTTTGTTCTTAATTTTTTAATTTTCAATCAGTAGTATTTTTGAAAAGCGTTTTTTTCATTCGAAAAAGATGGATAGAAAAACCACGTTTTCTAATACAAATTCACTTTCCTGTTTTTTCTCTGCTCTAAAAGACCCAAGGCGAATAGATGCGGGAAATTACCACCATTCTTTGAGCGACATATTGCTATTGGTTATAACAGGGATAATGTGTGGCTGTGATAAATGGGAGACCATACACATTTTTGGTAAAAGTCAATATTACTGGCTTAAGCAGTATGGAAACTTTGATGCTGGTATTCCATCGATAGATACTATGCGAAGAGTCTTTTCAGCTCTTGATTCTGAGAATTTCAATGATTGTTTTATCTCTTGGATTAATCATTTGTGTGTGAAAACAAAAGGAGAAGTTATAGCTCTTGATGGTAAAACAGTGAGGGGCGGTAAGTTTGACGGAATAACAACCCCTCATATTGTTTCTGCCTTTGCATCAGAGAATCAACTGTGTCTGGGTCAATTGAAAGTGAATGAAAAAAGCAATGAAATTACTGCAATACCTGCATTATTAGAATTGTTAGATATAAAGGGTAATACAATTACCATTGATGCAATGGGGTGTCAAACAAAGATTGTAAGTCAAATTGTGAAAAGTGAAGCCAATTATATTATTGCAGTTAAAGGAAATCAACCTGCTTTGGCTAGTAATATTCAAGATACAGTTGTATTGACAAATCCTGATAGTGTTGATGTTGAAGATGATTTCGGACACGGAAGAATAGAAAAAAGAACTTGTGAAGTTTTTACTAACTTGAAACACATAGAAAACCCTAATAAATGGGAAAATTTAATTTCGGTAGTGAAGATAACATCAGAAGTTACTCAAAAAGCAACCGGAATAATGACAACAGATGAACGGTTTTTCATTAGTGATTTGTCATCTGCAAGAGCAATTAACAATGGGGTTCGAAAACATTGGTCAGTTGAAAATAATTTACATTGGAGCCTCGATGTGACATTTCAAGAAGACTTTTCTAAAAAAAGAATAGGGTATCAAGTGGAAAACTTTAATATCCTATTAAAAATTGTATTAACAGTTTTAAAAAAAGAAAGCTCAGCTAAAATTAGCTTGAAAAACAAGAGAATGAAAGCGGCTTTTGACACAGACTATAGAAATTTATTAATGAGTACAGCTGTTTTTTAAATGCTTTTGCCCTGGGGTTTGGCATTGTAGATTCAGTAAATTTTCCACTATTTCTTGCTGCCATATTTCTGTTTTTTTGTTGGATTTTTAATAGCATCTGGTTTTCTGTTGTTTCTAACCACATCACTAGTAAGAATGAAAAAGTTGACTACAATTTATCCTTTCTTTTTGTCTCATTCTTTGCCTGGATAACTCCTTTGATAGGAGCTACTTTCACAATAGATGCTTTAAACAAAATAACTATAGGATTAACCAATCAACTTGGTGAAGACAACAAAGAAATATCTAGTATCAAAAATTTAAAGCGATTCGTTACGCTCGGAATCCTTTTATTTCATATTGTCTTAATTCTATGGATTGTGCTCATTATTTCAATGAATCGAATTTCCTTACCTATTATGTTTATCGCACCTTCATTAGCATTTTCGTTTTTAACAATTCCCTCTTTTATATTTATAAGTAAAATCAAAAAAATAATTGATGTTAAAATTCAATAGTTTAGGCTGAAATTTCGTTACAACTTATAACTTGATATTACGTATTATATGTACCATTGAATTAAAGTCAATTGATGATTAAAAGTTTAGTTTCCACCCTCCTACTAATGCTGTGCGCAATGTTCTCTAGCGCGCAGAAGAAATACCCTAGTCTTTTGTGGGAAATTTCTGGAAATGGATTGGAAGAATCCTCGTACCTATATGGAACAATGCACGTCAGTTCCAGAATAGCATTTAGTCTTAGCGATTCTTTTTTTGTGGCTTTAAATGACGTAGATATGGTGGCTTTGGAATCTGACCCTAGCGAATGGATGGATGAGATGGAGGAAGCTGATATGTTCAGTAGAAACTATGATTGGGATAACGCACATAATTCTTCAGGTGATTTCTACTCAACCGCCTTTAGTGTCGACATTCCTGACAACAAAGATTATGCTGAAATGCTTCGTTTTGAGCCCAGTATTGTCAATGGATTACTTTACAGGTTTAATGGAACTGAGGCAGATTTCGAAGAAGACACCTATTTGGATCTATTCATCTTTCAAGCGGGTAAAAAACTAAAAAAGGAGGTCATCAACCTCGAAGACTTTAAAAAAGTACAAGCTTTAAGTGAAAAGGCTGCTGTCGAAGCCCAAAAAGAAAAATCAAGGCCTAGCCCATTCGGATACGATGAGAATCCTTATGAAATGATTCAGGATGCTTATAGAAATGGTGATTTAAACTCATTGGATTCGATTATGCTATTACTCAATAGCGAGTCTTATATCCAATACATGTTGTTTGACAGAAACGCTCAAATGTCGAACAAAATGGATTCAATCATTAGTTCGGGTACTTCCCTATTTACGGGTATAGGGGCCGCTCATTTGGGTGGAAAAAAGGGAGTAATCGAGATGCTCAGAGAAAAGGGATATACCTTGAGGCCAATTATCAAAGAATTTTCCGACAAGAGCATTAAGAATCGTTCAAAAATAGACGAGCTGAGTGTTAGCCTAAAATACACTTATCAATATCCTACTGATAGTATTTTCAGACTTAAAATTCCAGGAAAACTCTATGAGCTCCCTATGTCAGCGGGTAAGCAAACATACATACATCCTGAAATGATTCACGGATCCAATTATAGTGTCGTCAGGATTAAAACTTTTAACGCTATTACAGGAAAACAACCCAAAGACATCATCAGTGCTATAGACAGCTTGCTTTTCGAAAATATTCCAGGAGAAATCGTTAAGAAGAAAGCCATTAACAAGAATGGAAATCCTGGGTATGACATATTAAACAAGACCAGAAGAGGTGATTATCAGAGATATCAAATAGTGGCTTTACCTAACGAACTTATCTTCTTTAAGTTGAAAGGTTCGAGGAAATTTGCCAAGTCTAAAGAGGCGAATAAATTTTTTGAATCTATAGAGTTTTTGAATCCAGAGAACAGTTTATGGAGAGAATTTTCTACATCATCAAATGAATTTAAAGTCTTACTTCCCAGTGAAGTAACGGAAAATGCAGCTATCAGCTCGGATGGATTCGTTAATTTACAAGTGGCCGATCCTATAAATGGTGATTTTTACATCATCCAGAGAAATGTATTCCACGACTTCAAATACATTGAAGAAGATAACTTTGAACTCAAATACCTCATTGAAAGTTTAGCTCAAGAAAGCAATTTAAAACTAGACACTGTCCACACCCTGGAAAGTGATGGTTATCCGATAGCGAGAGGAATTATTTCAAGCACAACTGGAAAAAAGATCTATGTTAGAACGACACTAAAAGGTGGACGTTATTATATGCTTCTTCAAGTGAGTAATTCAGGACAGGAAAACAAAGATTTCTTTGATAGCTTCTCGCTGCAAAATGAATCATACCCTGAATTCAAAACCTATACTGATACGACTTTGAATTTCTCCGTGAGCACAATTGAAGTTCCAGAAAATTTTGGAGAGATAGATGTCTACGATTATTATCAAGATCAAGGTGAAGAACTGGATAATTCTCACCTTCCCGTAAGTGAAAGTAGAACGTTTGACAATGAAGCTACTGGAGAGCGAATGGTTTTAGATTATTATAAGTATCATAAATACAGAAGTGAAGAGAATGAGCAAGAATTCTGGAAAAAGAGATTGAACTCTTCATGGAATTATGATCGCCTAATTAGGTCTGAAGTGGACTCTGGATATATAGGCAAATACCCCTACCGAGAGTTTAGCTATACTGATACAAATAGTGTTCGAGAAATTCATATCAGAGTGATTCTGAAAAACGCCTCAAAGTACTCTATTTACTACCTGAGTGACACTCTTTCGGAACCTTCTGATTTTGTAAAGACCTTTCTTAAATCATTTACTCTTCCTGAAACGTTTAATGTTCCTTCATTTTTTGAGAACAAAGCAGACATTTTCTTTACAAATATTTGGAGTGGTGACTCTGCACAAGTCAGACAAGCTCTTTCTTCAATCAGCGAGGTTAAATTTGACAGTGAAAATGTGCCTCGATTAATTGAATTTGTCGAAACATTCAAACATGATGATTTCACATTGCTTGAAAAAGCATTTTTAATAGAAGAACTAGGCTATCTTGAACACAAACAAATACTCCCATATCTCAAAAAGAAATATAATCAGGTAGAGGACACCTCTACTTATCAACTAGGAATACTAAAGGCTCTAGGGCATCAACAAACTAAAGAAGCTACTGAACTTTTCAAAGAACTACTTATTCTTGAGACCCCTTTATCAAAGATCAGAGATATTAACCCAATATTTTTTGAATTTAAAGATTCTCTTGGATTGGCTCAACATTTATTCCCAGAAATCTTAGAAATTTCGGCGATTGATGAATACCAAGAAGCCATTTATCAATTAACTGCTAGACTTAAAGATGAAGGATTAATTCAACCTGAAGATTATGCTCTAAAGCTTAAAGAAATCAAATGGGAAGCTCGAAACGCTATTAAAAGAAAGCTAGCCGATGAAGAAGATACGTCAGATGATGGATACAATAATTACCTCAGTCCAGATAGGACATTCGGTTCTTACTACTACAAGCCGAATGAATACAACAGGAGATTCTACAATGATCCTCTATCAGTATACTCCTCATTGTTAGACCCATATAAAGATGACCCAAGAGTGGTTTCTTTCTTCGAAAAGCAGAACAAACTAAACGATGAAAATCAGCTTCTAGCATTAAAATCTATGGAAATTGCTTTAGGCAAAGAACTTTCGGACAGCCTTATTGATATTCTATGCAAAAGCGACAAAACAAGACACTCTCTATACGAGCTCACTAAACATTTTGAGCTTAAGATTGATTCCAATTGCATGACACAGAAAAACTTGGCAAAAAGTATTTTATTTAAAAATGCAGAGTCCAAAGACTCAGTCACCTATATCGACAGGTATGAAGTTGAGGTAAAAGACAAAATTGGGTATGTATACTTCTTTAAATCATTAAATTCGTACAACCAAGAGTGGCAAATCTCTTATTTTGGATTATTTCCAAATGATGAATCTGACCTTAATCCGTCAGAGACGTTGCGAGGAAAGAAGATTCATTTCAGAGGAATCACTCAGGAAGAGAAAATCAAGAATATTCTTGCTGATTTCAAACTTCACGGAAGACAACGTGCGGATAAGAAATCAAGTGGAGAGTTCAACGATTATTATTTGTACGATTAAAATTTAAAAGTATGCTACCAATTATTTTGGTGACCGCACTCACTCTATTAATAGTGATGTATTGTGTCAGTATATTCAATAAAATTATAAAGCGAAAAAACAACAGAGAAAACGCTTTTGCAGATGTGGATGTATATTTAAAACAACGACATGATATGATTCCTCAGTTGGTAGAAACCGTTAGAGGGTACATGAATCATGAATCTGACACATTGGTTGAAGTGACCAAAGCAAGATCACAATGTACTTCAGCGAATACGATTGATAAGAAAATAAGTGCTGAACGAAACCTGAATAGAAGCATGCGCGGATTTAATATTGCCATAGAGGCGTATCCAGACCTTAAAGCAAACGAAAACTTCATGCAGCTTCAGAAAGATATTAAGGGGATAGAAGAAAAAATAGCAACCAGCAGAACCTATTTCAACAAAGCTACTCGAGATTATAATGACTCAATAGAAACTTTCCCAGCATCTAGTTTCTCTTCTATGTATGGATTCAAATCAGAATCTATGTTTGACTTAGGAGAAGAAGAGAGAGAAAAGCTAGAGGTGGCTCCTGAAATCAAATTCTAGTCGATGAAGAAGCTAACCGCAATACGACATGCCAAATCCAGCTGGTCTAATAGTTCGATTACGGATTTTAACCGGCCCCTAAACGACCGAGGTTTAAGGGATGCCCCATTAATGGCCAACTACTATAGAAATCACGCAAAAACTATTGACCAAATAGTATCCTCTTCTGCCCTTCGAGCAAAAACGACAGCAGTAATCTTCGCTAAAGCATTTGAGATTCCTGAAGATGTTATTCTTATGGAGGAGCGGATTTATGAGGCAAGTGCAGAAGAGCTTTTCAACATTATTTCAGGATTTAAAGAAGAATGGAATCATGTCATTATGGTGGGACATAACCCAGGGTTTTCTTATTTGGTAGGACTCTTAACCTCTGAATTAAGCGACAAACCTACCTGCTGTATTTCCGAAATAGAATTAAACGTTTCTGACTGGCGGCATGTTTCTTCAGGCGTTGGGCAATTGGTACATTACGATTTCCCCAAAAACTATCCTGAAATGCAGTAACTAGTGTTAAGTTAAGTTTACTATGACGTAATATTTTCGTATTTTCATTAAAAAAATGATGAGATACAGGATCAAACTAAGTCAAGAGGAGGTTATTAGGCTTCGGGCAATAATTAATAAAGGATCTCATAGCACAAAGACGTATCGTACGGCTTACATACTATTAAATTGCGATGTTGGAGATTACTCAGAGAAGGTAACTAATGCGCAAATCAGTAAAGTATTAAAAGTAGGGATGCGCACAATAGATAGGGTAAAAAAGAGATTTATTGAAGAAGGATTTGAAGCGGTGCTTGAGAGACGTGAGAGTTCGCGAATATATGATGTAAAGATAGATGGAGATGTAGAGGCTAAGATTGTGCAATTATGTTGCAGTGAACCCCCAAAGGGTTTTTCTAAATGGTCATTACGCTTATTATCAGATAAGATGGTAGAATTAAATTATGTAGAAAGTATTTCTCATGTTTCGGTAGGGAATGTTTTAAAAAAAATGAACTTAAACCTTGGAAAGTCCGTGGCTGGGTAATTCCTCCAAATAAAAACAGCGAATTTGTGGCTAACATGGAAAGAGTTTTAGATGTTTACAAAAGACCTTATGATATTGATTACCCAGTAATTTGCATGGATGAATCCCCCAAACAATTAATTTCATCAGCACAACCTTCAACACCAATTAAACCAGGTCAAGATGCTCGAGTAGATTACGAATATCTCAGACACGGAATGGTTAATATATTCATGGCAAATGAACCTTTAAAAGGAAAACGGATCGTTGAAATAACAAAGTTTAAGACTAAAAAGGATTGGGCAAAGTTTATAAAGAGAATAGCTGATGAGTACTACCCAAAATCAAATAAGATAACCTTGGTAATGGATAATTTTAATACCCATGTCGCTTCTGCATTTTATGAAACATTTGAGCCTAAAGAAGCTAAAAGGCTATGGGATAGGTTTGAGTTTATCTATACACCTAAACATGGAAGTTGGCTCAATATGGCAGAGATTGAGTTACATGTACTAAATGGTCAATGTTTAAACAGGCATATAGATACCATAGAAAAAGTAAAGGAAGAGGTCAAAGCTTGGCAGAACCATAGAAATAATAAAGAAGGCACTATAAAATGGCAATTCACAACAAAAGAATCAAGAGTGAAATTAAGAAAACTATATCCGTCAATTAATAATTAACTTAACACTAGTGATCCTTAAAGTTATTCGACATATTACCGTTTCAATAATTTTGGCTGTTGTCTCAGCATTATTACTGTTCAAATTCACAATAAGTTCTGGGGTGATCATTGGGTGGACAATGTCTATAGCAGGTATGCTCATTGGGCTTGGTTTATACATAAAATCAGGAATAAATATATTTACGCACCAGCTAATAATGATAGCTGGGACACTTTTGTCCTACTATTTGTTTCACTATATGGTCTATATTGAACTAGAAACAAAAGTTCCTTCTACGATTTTAGAATCTGACTCTATTAAAAAAGGATGGACATATCTATATCACTCTAATTTAGAAGATCTAAGATCATTTTGGCCTATTTTCAAATCCAAATTAGTTTTTAAGGATCTTCTTTTCTTGCTTTTAGGACTTGAAGGACACTTTTATATAAGATATAAGTACAATGCATTTGACTCTACGCCATATGATACTGAGGAATCTCAAAATGACTCATTAACAGGAACAAGCATATCAAATAAAAGAAAAGTAAAAAGTCGAAGATTTAACCGAAGATTCTAGTGGAAAAGTAAAATGTGAAATTTCTGTTTTCGCTATTACAATTCGGGATACCTTTGAACCCCGTAATATCATATACGGGAATGTCAGACAGCGCAAAATACATCTTTGTAACCGGAGGGGTTACTTCATCACTAGGAAAGGGAATCATTTCAGCATCTCTTGCTAAACTCTTACAATCAAGAGGCTATAGAGTAACTATCCAAAAATTAGATCCTTACATCAATATTGACCCAGGAACTTTGAATCCTTATGAGCATGGTGAATGCTTTGTAACAGATGATGGAGCTGAAACCGATCTGGATCTTGGACACTATGAACGCTTTTTAGACACACGAACGTCCCAATCGAACAACGTGACCACTGGTAAGATTTACCAAAGTGTCATTAACAAAGAGCGAAAGGGAGAATATTTGGGAAAAACTGTTCAGATCATTCCGCATATTACAGATGAAATTAAGCGATGTATTAAAATTTTGGGATCTAAGAGTGCTTACGACTTCGTAATTACAGAAATTGGAGGAACTGTTGGAGACATTGAATCTTTACCTTATGTAGAAGCCGTAAGACAATTAAAATGGGAAAAACCAGATGATTGCGTCGTAGTTCATTTAACCTTAGTTCCTTATTTAGCTGCAGCGGGAGAGTTGAAAACCAAACCTACTCAACACTCTGTAAAACAGCTTCTAGAACTGGGTGTACAACCAGATATACTCGTATGCAGAACGGAGCATCAACTGACACCAGCTGTTAGAAATAAAGTAGCTAAATTCTGTAATGTCGCTCAAAATGCAGTGATTGAAAGTATTGATGCTTCTACTATTTATGAGGTTCCTTTGATGATGCGAGCTGAAAAGTTTGATGAAGTAGTATTAGACAAACTAGGAATTACCGAATATGCTGAACCAAATTTAAAAGAATGGAAATCCTTTCTTAAAAAATTCAAGAATCCTAAAAACGAAATAACCATAAGTCTGGTTGGAAAATATGTAGAGCTTAAAGACTCTTACAAATCCATTGCTGAAGCCTTCAATCATGCTGGTGCAGAAAATGAGGTGAAAGTAAATCTCAATTGGGTGCATAGTGAAGATTTAAATCACAAGAATGTGAAAGCCAAACTAAAGGATTCTATGGGAATTTTAGTGGCCCCTGGTTTTGGTTCTAGAGGTGTAGACGGTAAAATAGAAGCAGTGAAATTCGCTAGGGAAAATAATATCCCGTTCTTAGGAATTTGTTTAGGGATGCAAGTGGCAGTGATTGAATACGCTCGAAATGTTTTGGGATTGAAAGACGCCCACAGTACTGAAATTAAAGAATATACGGCTCATCCAGTAATTGACATTATGGCTGAGCAAAAATCCATCACCAATTTGGGAGGAACTATGAGACTCGGTACATACGAGTGTCAACTTAGGAAAGGGTCCCTAGCTGCAGATGCTTACAAGTCTGAAATGATCGAAGAGAGACACAGACACAGGTATGAGTTCAACAACGATTACATGGAAATGTTCGAAAAAGGAGGAATGAAAACATCGGGAATAAACCCGGACTCTGAACTAGTGGAAATTATTGAAATCCCTTCCCATAGATGGTTTGTAGCTGCTCAGTTTCATCCAGAATACAAAAGTACAGTACTCAATCCTCACCCACTATTCGTGGCATTTGTGGAAGCTGCACTTAAGTATTCTCAATCTTAGTTGGCTCAGCCTTAAATTCTCTAAAGACAAGTAGGGAAATCATCAGAGAAATAAATACAGTCCCACTCTGCCGTTCAAACATTGATTCTGTAAGAAGGTTCAGGAAAATCACAAAGACTATGGAAAACATTAACCAGTCTTTCATGTGATATGCCCTGAACATAAGATAGAGCATCATAAAGGTTAAGAAAAGGAATCCCATCCATCCCGAGGCGACTCCAACTTCTAAGAATTGATTATGCGAGTTGTATTTCTTTTCTTGAACATAGTACTCTCCTCTGTCTCCATAACTTGCTATTAACTGATCTTTAACATCCCCCGCACCTACTCCAATGACATTATTGTTCATGATATCCCAGGAAGTCCCCCAAGAAACAAGTCTGGTTTCTGTGCTACTTCTCAAGGTCGTACGCACTGAATCTCTTCTTGTAGGATTCACTTCGGGAGCAGGCTTTTGAGCAGCTGTAGTTTTATTCGCTACCATAATTCGCTTTGAGGCACTTGGATTAAGCGTGGTAGAGAGTAAAAGGAAAACTAACAGAGACAGTAAATACCAAATTCTCTTAGTTCTTCTAGCGTTTTTCCATTCAACTATCATAGCTAGTAGAATGACAACAACACCTGTTAGTATACCTGCTTTTGAGGAAAGAAACGCCGTCATTAAAAGAAAAAGGAATGGCAACGCTAGTGGCAAATACTTCCATTCATGTCCATTAAACAGTTTTTCTTTTTCATCCCTAAACAAAAGGTAGCACACTCCTACTACATAGTACATGCTTAGATAACTTGTGTGAAAAACTCCAGCAAGCTTCGCGTAGAAAAAAGAGCTGAAGTCATTTTCATACATACACATCGCAAAAGAATTGCTCAACGACATCCCTGAAGCCACGATCAATCCAGCTATAAATGACCAGATCAAAAAAGTAAATGAAGATCTCTTAATCGGTAAATTTAATCCTACAATTAAAGGAATGAAAAAGAGCGATAGTTTGGTTTCAACTGACTTTAACCCCACTTCCATGTTTTCTGACCATAAAAGACTGAGCGCTAAGACGGCAAAAATCCCGAGTCCTGAAAAAACTATATTCAGCCATTCCACCTTCCTGTATTTATTAAGATTGAATAACGTTAACACAAATAGTATGGCTACTAACAATGACAAGATTCCCGTTTGAAAAACGGGAAGAATGAAGCAAAGCATCGCAGCACAGATGATATATAATTTCCTTAATAACAACCCAAGTCAGAAAACACTCACAAACATGAGTGAATTGTTTTCACAAATTAAAGCATAAATATTCCTACAGACGAATGCCAAGATAACTAGTAAAAGATAGTATTCAACTACACTAATATGCATATGAACAAATATCTGATCTGCTTGATACTATGTATCTCAACGACAACTTACCAATCCCAGACCTTTCAGCACTTATACGGAGGTGCAGGAACTGACATATTTAATGACATGCAGCAACTTCCTGATCAAGGATATCTGCTATGTGGAACAAGTTCCAGCCATGGAGAAGGAGGTGCAAATATGTTAGTAAGTAGAACTGATGGTTTAGGCTCAATAATTTGGTCTAAAGTTCTAGGAGGTGATTTTAACGATTACTATGCTAAACTGAGTTATAACACAAAAAATGGATCTATTTATCTGGTAGGTACTAGCGATAAAGAAACTGACCAGGATATCGTCATTTCTAAAATGAATCTGAATGGAGACATCTTATGGAATAAACAACTGAAAAGTAAGGGAAACGACATAGGCACTTGTATCTCTGCCACTTCTGATGGTGGATTCATTTTTTCAGGAATCATCGAAACATATGCTGAGGTAAGCTCTAGTGACATTTTAGTTTTCAAAGGAAACTCTTCTGGCGAAGTGGAATGGTCTGTTATTCTAGGAACTGAAGGACATGACAAACCAATGTCAGTAATAGAAACAACAGATCATCAATACATTTTATATGCACATAGTAATCATCTGTTTGAAAATGGAGATTACAATACATGTCTAATGAAATTTGCTAAAAATGGAGACCTTGTGGCTAGCAATGTTCTATTTGCAGAAAAGGATCAGTTGGCTTGGACTATGTTTAGAGATGAATACACTGGAGAGATCTATTTATCTGGAGATACCAAACTATATGACAACAATCATATCAATGGGACACTTACCAAGATTGACAATGATCTAAACATTATTTATTCCAAAATGATAGGTAGTGATGAGGGAAATGACCATGTCCTAGACATCGCGACGGACATTGAAGGCAACTTATTCGTTTCGGGATGTTATGGAAGCCACGAGAATATTGGAGGGCTAGATGGATTTCTAATTTCAATGAGTCCTGATCTTGAGCTAACTGCTGCCAAATGTTTTGGAGGCCAGGATAAGGATGTTGCATACGCCATGGAACTGACACCAGACTTGAGAATTGCTTTGGCTGGATATACCAGAAGTTTTAAGGAAAATAACGTCCAAGGTTATTTTATTAAAACCGATATTCAATCTGACACAGAATGCAATCAGAAAAATGCACATGGCTATTTTGAAATTAACGATATGAACTTTGAAGTTTCAGAAAACAGTCAGTTCAAAGAAACAAAACTCCAACTTGTCTGGGAAAACTTAGAAAGCAAAGCTGAGAATGCTGAATTATCTATGGATACAAAATGCGCCGCAGGGAATCTGAATACTTTTCTATCCCAAAAGAATATACTGAATGAGGAAATAGGAGGAAATAATCAAAACTCTCCTCAATCACCCAATCAGTCCTTGGAAAACGTGGACCAATATCGCATCTCTTCCTCAGGACAAGGAAAAATCCTGATCGAAGTACTTAAAGATTCTTCCCCAATCAGACAGGTGGACGTATTTGATATTTCAGGAAAGCTGGTCTTATCAACTCCTGTCTCCAATGAACAAAAAAAATATGAGATAAACCTTTCATCATCGTTTCATGCGGGCTCCATTTATTTCGTTCAGTTGACATCTGTGAATGGGAAAATCTTTTCGGAAAAAATACTTGCGAGCTTTTAGTGAACTTTTTTTACTCATAGACCTACTGAAAAACAGTACTATTTAGAAGTCAAACGGGCAATCTTTGTCTTGATATGGAAGATGTCCAGCAAGAGAGGTTCCTCCTTTTATTTTGCCTCCCCCAAGTGGAAGAAATAAGTATCTTCGGTGCAAATATCCTATTCTGAAAAGCATTTCATTCTTTCTTTTCCTCTCTTTTTTAATCGTACAGTGCAATACACCAACTCCTCCACAATCGACAACCTCAACAACTTCTAATAATGATTGCTCCTACTTGGACTTCAAAATAGAAGGCAAATTTCAACAAGCGGGGATCCAAATGATTGATCTAAAAGAAGGCTACAAAGTATGGACCAAACGTATAGGAAATAATCCAGACATCAAAGTACTTTTACTTCATGGAGGACCAGCTCTTACTCATGAATACATGATGTGTTTTGAAAGCTTTTTCCCTCAAGCAAACATTGAATTTTACCATTATGATCAATTAGGATCGACACACTCAGACCAACCCAATGATGATAGTTTGTGGACCATCGAAAGATTTGTTGAAGAGGTAGAGCAAGTTCGTCAAGGATTGGGCCTGACAAAAGACAACTTCTTTCTTCTGGGGAATTCTTGGGGGGGGGGATTCTGGCGATGGAATACGCGCTAAAGTACCAACAACATTTAAAAGGAATGGTGATTTGCAACATGTATTGGCTCGAAAAAAAGAAGAAATACCATCCAAATCCATCCAATCTCCCCATGATACAGATTGTCATTATCGAGATAAAGACGGTAATAAGGTGAAGGGATACAGTATGAATGTGGCCGAGAGCTGTGATGATGACAAGGAATTAAATCTCATTGGTTCGGTTGATGTACGACCTGTTAGTGCATCTGATGTAGATTTTTTTCAAGATGACATCCAAAAAGCTCAAGAAGTTTTCCCAGATAAAATTGAGGATATCCATGCTGATGGCGCCTATCACAGCCCAGAGAATCAACGCTATTGCAAGAAACATGAAGTTGACCTACACCTTCATGCCATACAGGGAGCAAAAGGGAGATATGAATTGACTATGCTAGAAGACAATGAGGTTACTGTTTTTGATAAAAAGACAAATGAGCAGAAACAAGTCACTAAAATCAAGGGTGAAAATGATGTTGTGAAATGGAGAATCACAAGTGAAAAGGGATACCGGTATTTCACCCAGAAAGATATTGATACCTCTCAGGTCAGGCAAAAAATAGACCAGACCCCAATAGAAGTACTGCAAAAACGAAATAATGTTGAAGCCACCATTTTTCAGATTGCTTATCATTATCCAAATGCGAAGAGTCGTTATCGGGGGCTGAACAGGCATCAAATGTGGGCTAATATTCGTTGTTTATGGGTCAACTTTGTCCGGATATTAAACTATTTGAACAAATCTGGAATAAAAGGGGCTCATTCCCTGTCTTATGGTTACTGATTTTCTTTTTGACATCATCACAGTAAGAAGAATAACCAATATATCCAGTCATATATCATTTGTAAGGACTAAATATCCAATCTCGGGATTGGGCTGGAGGAAATTAGATCTTTGCCGGTTTTAGAAAATTGACTTTTCAGAGGGGACTCAAGACTTGTAAAAAAAAGCTGAAGGATTATTTTAAACAAGTTCCTAGTATGACAGAAAAATATGGTCCTTATGAAAATGCTATAGCAGAGCGTATAAACGGGATATTAAAACAAGAGTTTGTATATATAATAAACAAATTAACAGAAGGTTAAAATGAAAACTAGTCATTAATGCTATTGATATTTATACTAAACCACCCTGCACTGAAAGTGCAGGGGTTTAATCTCTCCAGGACTGAAAGTCCTTCTCTTAATCACTCAAGTATGAAATTATTCTCATCTGAATCATCTTTCCTTCGATGATGCTCTAGATAATCATCTACCATTTTATCTGTAATATTTCCTGAACTCCAAACTCCATAGCCGCTTGCCCAAAAATGACGACCCCAATAACGCTCTTTTAATTTTGGATATTCAAGTTGTAATTTTCTCGAACTACGACCTTTCAAAAGTTTAACTATTGAACTTACATTCTCTTTTGGAGCATATTCAATATGCATGTGCACATGATCTGAACTTATAACTCCTTTTAGAATTTCAATATCCTCTGCTTCACAAACCTGTGTATGCAATTCTCTACATCGTATTTGAATATCCCCTCTCAATACTTTATATCGATATTTAGTCGCCCAGACTATATGACACGTTAATCGACTTACTGTATGTGACCCTTTTCGTGATTTTCTGCTCACAGGGCACAATGTATAGATTTTTCGTAGTACTAAAGTGCTGCAATAAATTGCAGGGTTTTAAACCCTAAATTGAGACCAATAAAAAAAGACCTCATATCAAATGCATTTATAGAATAAACTCAAAAGCTGAACAATGAGATCATTGTTCAGCTTTAAATAATAAATTTAATCCCTTAATAATTTGTGTCAATTATTAAAGACAAGACACTTAATCATGTTCGTTACATTCTACAGTTACAGTTTTAGAGATAGTCCGAAACGTTGTAATTATCTGTATTAAAGCGGGCCCTTCAATAGAAAATGTTTGTATTCTCATCAGATCACCTTGAATAGTTACTGATACCTTAGCTGGATCACTACTCTCAACTCCAACAAAATTCTCTTCAGGTTCCATACACCTCCCATAGTTTATATTTACAAAAACTTCTCCGTTACATCCATAGGAATCAGGGATAATGAGCTCGTCACATGGGTCATTAGGAACATAATCTGGAGGTAAACTACAGGAGTCAAATCCAATGACAAATACTATAGCAACTATTGTTGCTATAAAACGATAATTAATTTTGTGTTTCATTTATTTAAATTTCCCGAAAAGTAGTAAATTATTGACTTTCAAGCAAGAAAAAATAATTCACCATGAATAAACCCCTATAAAAGTAGACCGCTTGCAGTGTATAAAGCAGAAGAAGGAGACTACGATGTCAAGAATACGTTACACCGAAGAATTTAAACGAGATACGGTATCTCAGGTAAAGGATCGAGGTTATTCAGTCAAAGAGGTGTCAGAGCGTCTTGGCAATGTCGTTTAGTTAAGAGATGTCCATTTGTGTCAAGATTTTCCCTGATAAAAAGGTAATTTCAGATCAAGAAAAGGACAAAGTATTAACTGATTCCCCCGCAAATTACCAGAGCGTAAATTGGTTATGGAGTAGGCTTCTAGTTTTGAAGAAAAAACAAGATGACGATATTAAATTTCATGATCGAATTTCCAACGGAATCGGCTTGTAAGAGACACTTCAAGAACCAGCGAGAAGAGGAAGGAGTTAGATGTAAAAAATGTGGAAGTGAAGATCATTATTGGTTAAAAGCCAAGGATCAATGGCAATGTAAGCATTGTGATTTTCGTACGACACTAAAAAGTGGTAGCATAATGGAAGGTTCGAAAGTTGATTTTCACACTTGGTATATGGCTATGGCCTTTATGACTTACAGTAAAAAGACAATCTCCGCATCAGAACTTCAACGGCAACTACATCATCCTAAATACGATACCGTATGGAGACTGATGCATAAAATACGCTCGGCCATGGGAAAGCGAGATGCCCTCTACCAATTGGAGGGCGCTATTGAATTTGATGAAGGATATTTTGAAAAGGCAACATCAGAAAAGGTAAAGTTGAAGAGAGGACGGGGGAGCCAGAGACAAATGAATGTCTCTGTTATGGCTGAATCTACACCAATCGAAGATGTTGAAACAGGAGAAAAAAGTAGTCAGTGCAGATACTTTAAAATGAAAGTTCTTCATGACCATAAGGCTGAAACCATAAATGATGAGATACAGGAGTCAATAGAAGAAAAGAGTATTGTTTTTTCTGATAAAAGCACCAGTTATGTTGATATAGCTGATTATGTAGAAACTCACATTACTGAAAAATCAGACAAACAAACTACTAAATCAACTCTCAAATGGGTTCATATTACAATTAGTAATGCTAAAAGAACATTGCTTGGCACTTTCCATAAAATCAAAGGAAAATATCTTCAATTATATCTTAACGAGTTTTGCTATAAACTCAATCGTAGATATTTTGGAAACAGGGTCTTTGATAGGCTCACTTTAGCTGTGGCTAAATCTTACTGGTAAGATTTGGGGGGATCAGTAAGTATTATCTATCAAAGCGTAACTCCACCTGTTTTCTGAATAAAAATGGATCAATCTCAAAAGTTGTGTGTTTGGGCTTGAAATAATTTGATCTTTGCCAAAAAAAAGGTTTGGATAATTATTTGGATTTAGTGAAGATGATTTTACCAGAGATGTTATACTATACTTGCTCGAAGTTATCCTTTGAAAACTTCTTGACATACCAAGGCCCCAGCGAATTTGTTCCTGGAGGTATTTTAAAACATTGGTCTGTATGGGATGATTTACATACCATCTCCACTCCTACACTAATGGTTGGAGCCAAATATGATTCGATGAACCCTAAAGAAATGGAGGAAATGAGTCACTTGGTTCAAAATGGACACTATCTTCACTGTGAAGGAAGTCATCTTTCAATGTGGGATGATCAAGAACGATTCATGTCAGGAGTAACTCAGTTTATTCTAGGAGTAGAATAACTTGAACTAAATATACAAGTCTCTGAACTGTTCGACCATTCATCTTAGTTTTCAAAAATTTAATTTCAGTTCATGATTCAAGATGTTAAACAATTTGACCTATTTGGTCACGTAACCTTCGCTAAAGCAATCGTTAAACCTCCATTTAGGTTTATGGCCGAAATGCCTAACGAGGCTTGCTTTTATTACATCGTTTCGGGGGAGAACAACGTGATTACTGCTGAGTCCAACATTCGTTTAAAGGAAGACGATGGGCTGGTAATGCAATGTGGGAATTACTTCAGCGAGTTCATCGCCAATCAACATGCAGCACACTGTGAAGTAATCGCCATTCATCTGAACGTCGATGTGGTTAAGATGATTTATGATAAGGAATTTCCTGATTTTCTACTGAACATTCAAAAGGTACAACCAATTGGTTACGATAAAGTGACCTCGTCTAAACTGATCAAAACATACATCGAAAATCTCAAGTTCTACTTTGACCATCCTGAGCTTGTTAGTGAAGAATTACTAAAGCTGAAGCTCAAAGAAATTATTCTCCTCTTAGCAAAGACTGATAAAGCGAATGAGATTAGCAATTACCTTTCACGTCTTTTCTCCAAAATTGAACTCAAATTTAAAGATGTTATTGAAAATCATCTTTATGACAACCTATCCGTAGAAGATTTGGCGATATTATCCAATTTAAGCTTATCAACTTTTAAAAGGGAATTTCAAAAAATATATAAAGACTCTCCAGCAAGGCATATTAGAAATCAACGCCTGTTAAAATCTGAGGAACTTCTTAAATCCACAGAATTGAGAATTACAGAGATTGCATACGATTGCGGATTTTCAGACATCGCTCATTTCTCTAAAACTTTCCAAAAAAAGTATGGGCAATCTCCAACAGAATTCAGAATGAGCCAAAAAACCAATGCATTGAACTAATCGTTCAACGAATTGACGTGTGATCATCTGAAATTTGTAGTGTCAATACTGACACAATCAAAAAACATACTTATGAAAAATTTAATAAATTCTTCGCTTGTTCTACTAGTTATCTTGGCAAGCGCGCAACTAATAAATGCGCAAAAAAAAGCACAAACATTTACTGTTTCAGAAGTTATTAATGCTCCAATTGACGAGGTATGGCAAGTGGTAGGTGAAGATTATGGAAGCATCGCCTACTCTCATCCTAAAATCGTTAGTTCGAACTATGTAAATGGTTCATTAAAAGGTGGTGAAGGAGCTGAGCGAGTTTGTAATTTCAACGAAAAAGGGACCCAATTCCTCAAAGAAAAACAACTCGAGTTTGACAGAGCCAACTACACCTTTAAAAATCAAATTTTTCAAGCTGGAAAATTCCCAGTAGATCCAGCATATACTTTCGCTTATTATAAGCTCGAAAAAATTGATGACAATTCATGCAAATTCATTTTCACAATGAATTACCGTACTAAGCCTGCTATGATGGGTGGAATCATGAAGGGGAATTTCAAAAACTTAATCGCTGATTACGCCATTTCTGTAAATCACTATGTAAATACTGGAGAAAAAGTAACTAAGGAAAATTTTAAAGAAATCAAAAAAGAGTACAAGAGGAATAGAATATAAAAAGTTGATTATATCTTTTCCAAGGCGAGATGAAAAGCCAAGAATTAGCATTCTTGGTTTTTTATTTACCCCAATTTTCTAATTCTTCTTTACTCCACAGTTCTGGGAAGAAGATTCGTCTTTGATGGCTAGGATGCATGTACTTCTTCCAGTCGCTCCCTCCTGTGGCTTCTATAGTTTCTTCGTCTGAATCTAAATACTTTGCAGCCGCATTTAAATGTGCCATCACCCATTCGACATTCACCGTATAATCATAATGACGAATCGCCTTTATCAGTTCAGGCGATGTCCTGATTTCTTCCGGTAAGCTTTTGTATTTGAAGTACAAATTCGTTCTATTTCTCTCCTTCATAAATTCAATCAACTCCGCCTTGTACTTCTTTTCGAATTCGGAGAGCATTAGTGATTTCTCTCCAGTTTCATAATTTTTTCCAGCCGCCTGCCAATACAAATGTTCAAAAGCGTGATCATAGCTCGTATTCCGGTCAATTGTATCTCTAAATCGGTGATTGATCAAATTGATAAGATCTGTAGAGGCTATCTCTATCTTTCTGTACTGTGCACTTTGGAATCCACTGGCAGGTGATAAGGAAGTTCTAAAATCTAAATATTGTTGTTTCTCCATCCCATCTCCCATTACTGTAAATGAAGAAGAAAGCACATTAAAATACCTCGAAATACGATTAAGCTTGTCTGTAAATTTCTCAGCCGAAATTTGTTCCTCTTCAGCAATCTGCTCCATTTCCCATAGGATCATCTTAAACAGTAATTCGTTTACCTGATGATACATTATGAACACCTGCTCGTCTGGCACTGAAGTTTTTGGGCATTGCAATGACAGAAGGCTTTCCACCTGAACATAGTCCCAATAAGAGACTGGTGCTGAAGGGTCTTGCGCATTTGCACTCATAAATGGACATGATAACTGATCTTTTTCTGAATTGTCCGAATCTTGCATCTCTTCTTTTTTTTGCAAAGCTAATTAGGAATAGCCTTTGAAGATATGATCTAGGTCATAAAAAAACTCACTACCTATATACCTTTCTATTAACTATTTGAATTTCATCCTCTTTTTCCAATTCCTTCATCGCTCGAATTACAGTTTCAACTCTCAAACCAGACAAATCGCCAATTTGCTTCCTAGTCAACTCTACTTCATAGGTAAAGGTTCCCTCAATTTTATAAACTTCTTTTTTGAGGTAATCTAGAAGGGTGATAATTCTGTGTGAAGCATGGTGAATTGAAATTTCTGTAGCCATGATCGCTTTGTAGTACAATCTACTAGCGAGCGTTTCAGTTACAGCCTTATGCACTTCAAAATTATCTTCTAACAGTTTCATGAATTTCTCTTTTGAAAGACAGAGCAGAATAGTTTGTTCTAATACTGTAGCATCCACTGGATACTTAAAACCTCCAAACAACGGTGGCTCGCCAAATCCTCGTCCTTTAGAAAATATGCCTTGAATGAACTCTTTTCCATCCTCTGAAAAACTGCTCATTTTAACTTCTCCTTGTACTATTTGAAAATAGTTTTTGGCTGTTTGGCTTTGAGAAAAAACAACCTCTCCTTTCTCAAAAACCCTCTCAGTAGCCCCATACTCTCTAAGTATACTCTCCTCTATCATGTATAAAATTCTTTCGTATGATCTAGATCATAAATTTTAAATATATGTCTTTCGAAATTTGAGATCATCAAATGTAAACCTAATAAAATGAAGATATACCAACGACTCACCAACAAAGAATTCATTGAAAAATTAGAATTCAATCGATTCGCGATAATGGCATTAGGAATGACTTTTCAAAGTTGTCTGGCCTCAGTGGCAGTTTATGAAATTTTGAAAAACCTGACCCAGGAACAAAACCTAGTTCCTCTATGTATTATCGCCCCGATATGTATGGGAGCCAATGCGATGGCACTAGCTCAAGCTCCGATAAAAGTGATTATAGGCAGTTTCTTGATTTCTACAATTACTTCACTCTCTTTATTGATGTATGTTTATATCGCATTTTAAGAATGCTCAAAATGAAAAACATAGAAAACAGAGATGACATAAAGTCGATCGTGCAAACTTTCTACACAACCATAAAATCAAA
This sequence comes from Flavobacteriales bacterium, assembly GCA_965224545.1. Lineage (GTDB taxonomy): Bacteria > Bacteroidota > Bacteroidia > Flavobacteriales_D > Sanyastnellaceae > ASP10-05a. Next base: position 720,134 of record CBDCZM010000004.1, read on the forward strand.
CGACTTGTTGGGTCCAATCTTTACTTCAGCTATACCAGAGGGCGAATGGGATAGCCATATAGAAAAGTTAACAGATTTCTGGGATTCTGCCGTATTTGGCTCTATGACATTCAGAGGGAATCCAGCTAGGACACATGTCAACTTAGACAAGTCAAACAAACATGCCATTACGCAGAAACACTTTGCTGTCTGGCTTGAAAACTGGATTCAAACTATTGATACCTCTTGGTCAGGGAGTAAAGCTGAAGAAATGAAAATGCGTGCGAGAAAAATGTCTACAGGATTATACATAGGTATTTGGAATAACAAACCTGATGAGCTAAAATCAAGTGTATGAAAACGGCATATCCGATTGCAATTTTCTGGCTGGGGTTTCTCATGGCCATTAGTTTTTTTGAGGCACCTATAAAATTTCAAGCCCCATCGGTTGATTTAGCTGAAGGGTTAGACATTGGCCGACTTGTATTCTTCTGGTTCAATAAGGTTGAAATCGTTTGTCTGCTATTGATTTCAGCATCATTACTTACTGTCAAAGAAAATCGAATGGTTAGAGCATTGATTGGCTTATTGGCACTGATAATAATTACCCAAACACTTTATCTACTTCCCGTTTTAGAGACCAGGGCTATGGAAATCATACAAGGGAATTACCCTGAAGATACCAATCATCATGCAGTATATGTGGCTATGGAAGTTTTCAAAGTAGTACTCCTTGTTTGGCTTTCTAGGTCTCAGATGAACTCTTTTCGTAGGAGAATTGTTGAACGTGGACTTTAGACTATCGTATTTGATAGCTTCAGACCCGGCATTACTTCGCTTCGAACAATGATCTCAGCTTTTCTAAATTCATTTGATGCAATCCGTCTATAACATGATTTGCTTCAGGAAATTTCTCGGAATCACCTATTCCAACACAAAAAAAGCCTCCAGATCTTGCTGCTTTCATACCGCTAACAGAATCCTCAAAAACCACCGCCTCATTAGGCTCTACTCCTATTAAAGCAGCTCCTTTTAAAAACACTTCTGGATTTGGTTTAAATCGTTTGACTTGATTTCCATCCACAACAGCGTCAAAATAGCTCAGTATTTCTGTTTTCTCTAAAATAAATCTAGCATTTCTACTTCTAGAACCAAGAGCGATCTTGATATTCCTACTCCGACATTCTTTTAAAAAAGGAAGAGCGCCCTTTAATAAGTCTTTTTGCTTGAGGTTCGCTATGCTCTGTAAATACCAATTGTTCTTTTTTTCTATCAAAGCAAGCTTTTCCTCTTCATTCAATTTTAAGCTTTCTTTGTTGAGAACGATTTCCAATGAACTTTCTCGATCTAGCCCGTTCAACAAAGGCTTCAGTTGCTCTTCGAGAACAATACCTCGCTCTTTTGCTAGCTTTCTCCAGGCCTCAAAATGAAAGTCTGCGGAGTGGATGATTACTCCATCCATATCAAAAATGCATGCTTTCAAGTTTCCCATGAAACTCTAAGCCTTTGCCAATTTTGGAATCTTATATTCCACATGATATCTTACAAGATTGTCTATTGGTTTTTGAATCACCACTCCCATTTGAGCACCTTCATCTTCACAAGCTTTTACTAAATCCTCTTTAAAATGATATGCCACAGAACCGATGAAGCTGACTTTTACATCTGACCAGTTGGCAAAGCACTTTACATGAATATTAATGAACTCACGAAATCCTTCATTCAATATGTTCTTTATATGCGGATGCTCTTTGAATTTACCTACAAATTTGACGAAACTTGCTAGATACACATTTGCATCTGGTTCATTGTATACTTTTCGAATCAGTTCCTTATCTGTTAAGTTGAACTCGTCATCAAACGCTTTAGAGATTTCAGTTGGTAGGTTTTTATAAAAATGATCTTTAATTAACCTTTTTCCGAAATAACTCCCACTCCCTTCATCTCCAAGAATATATGCTAATGACGGAATCTCTTCCATTACTTCGTTCCCATCAAAATAACAGCTATTAGAACCAGTTCCTAAAATGCAAGAAATAACAGGTTCTCCGAAATAGGTAGAGTAAGCACTGGCATTTAGATCATGATCAACCATTACCACTGCATTGCAAAAAATTCGTTCTAATCCTTCTTGAATTATGTTATTCAATCGATCTGAACTGCAACCTGCTCCATAGAAAAACACATGACCAACTTTTTCATTTATAGTCATTGCCTCCGAAGACTCTTTTAACTTCGTTTCTATTAAATCAGAAGAATGAAAATAGGGATTGAATCCCATCGTTGAGAATTCATTTAAACTCTCGCCATCTGCATTGATGAATCTCCAATCACATTTGGTACTTCCGCTATCTGCTACTAAAATCATATTTATCCCTATTGTTCTATCAAAAATACCACTAGATCTCCGATTCTAGAAGCGTATCCCATTTCATTATCATACCAGCCCATTACTTTCACCAAATTTCCTTGAGCATTAGTGAATTCGCTATCAAAAATACAAGAATGTGTATTCCCAATAATATCCACGGACACCAATGGTTCCGTTGTATATTGAATAATTCCTTTCATCTCATTTTCTGCAGCTTGTTTCAACACTTGGTTTACCTCTTCTGAGGTTACCTCTTTCTCTAATAATGCAGTAAAATCTGTAATCGATCCACTTGGTGTTGGGACTCTAATCGCATTTCCGTCTAGCTTCCCTTTTAACTTAGGCAACACTTTACCCACGGCTGTAGCAGCTCCTGTGGTTGTAGGAATCATGCTTAAAGCTGCAGCTCTAGCCCTTCTCAAATCTCTATGAGGAGCATCATGAATTCTTTGATCCGCAGTGTATGCATGAATCGTGGTTATAAACCCTTTTTGAATGCCAAAATTATCGTCCAATATCTTGGCCATCGGCGCCAAACAATTGGTAGTACAGGAAGCATTCGAAATAATGGACATTTCGGGAGTTACTATATGCTCATTCACACCGAGGACCACTGTCGGCAAATCACTCTTTGCTGGTGCAGAAATGACTACCTTCTTAGCACCAGCTCTAAGGTGCTTGCTGGCCCCTTTTTCATCTCTAAAAACGCCTGTACATTCTACCACAATATCTACTTCTAACTCACTCCAAGGCAATTCTTCAGGATCTCTTAATGAGAATACTTTAATCTTTTCATTTTCAATTTGCAGTAACCCATCCTCATATTCCACATTTCCTTTAAACATTCCTTGAACAGAATCATATTTAAACAAATGTGCGAGCGTATTCGCATCAGACAAATCATTAATAGCTACAACTTCTACATTCTCTTTTTCTAGAAGAGATCTCAATGACAATCTACCTATTCTACCAAAGCCATTGATGGCCACTTTTTTTCTTTTCATCTTATATTGATAGTATTTTTGACATTCTTAGCTCTTCAACGTTTAGGAATTTCTTTTTAGAAATTGCATCCTTTAAAGGAACGTATATCTCGCTGTCACTTATTATTCCAACCATCCTGTCTTTTTCACCTTTCATCAACCCTTCTACAGCGGAAACTCCCATCCTACTTGCCAAGACTCTATCTAAGGCTGAAGGGGAACCTCCACGCTGAATATGACCAAGCACAGCTACTTTTGTATCATACCCGTCATATTTTTCTTTCACTTTATTAGCTATTTCGTAAGCACCTCCACTAGAGTCACCTTCCGCTACTATAACTATACTACTGGTCTTTTTGCTCTGAGCACCTTTTTCAAGTATAGCAATGAGTGCTTCAACACTTTTTTCCTCTTCAGGCAACATTACGGCTATGGCACCTGTAGCCATCCCAGCGCGAAGAGCGATGAATCCCGCATCTCTTCCCATTACCTCTACAAAAAAAAGCCGATTATGACTGTTGGCAGTATCTCTTATTTTATCAACTGCCTCTACTACTGAATTTGTGGCTGTATCGTACCCTATCGTATTGTCTGTTCCATATAAATCGTTATCTATAGTCCCTGGAATTCCTACAATTGGAAATCCAAATTCTTCATAAAAAACATGCGCCCCTGTAAACGTACCATTGCCACCTATCACCACCAGCCCATCCACTTTTTCGCGCTTTAGTGCTTCGTATGCTTTTTCTCTACCTATCTTAGTACGGAAACCTTCGCTTCTGGATGACTTCAAAATGGTACCCCCACGCGAGAGTATTTTAGATACTGATCGTACGTGTAGTTCCTTAAAATCTCCTGAGATTAAACCGTCATATCCGTGGAAAATGCCCAAACAATCTATTTCATTAAATACAGCTGTACGAACCACTCCTCTAATGGCTGCATTCATACCCGGAGCATCACCTCCAGAAGTTAAAACCGCAATTTTCCTCACTATTTCTGTTTAAATCAACTAAGTGTTAAAAACACACTTATTGAACTTATTGGCTCAAAATATCCGTCTAAAATAGTATAATCAAGGCCGCTATTTGTGAAAACAAATCAAACAAATGGCCTTAAAAACTTATTATCTTTACATTACATAAGCTCAAGTTATAGCATGCGAGAAATTAAGAGCGGAAACATTGATGTTTCTGTAGACAAAGTGATATTTGGTTTTGATGAGGACAAATTGAAAGTGCTGGTCATTGAGAGAAAACCGCCTACTGCTGAATCTCAAATTATAAGCGCGATTCCTGGAGACTTAGTATTTCCTTCAGAATCACTGGACGAAGCGGCGTCAAGAATTCTAAAAGACCTCACCTCTTTAGAAGGACTGTATCTAAAGCAGTTCTACGCATTCGGAGACCCATTAAGAGTAAAAACACCTAAGGATCAGGAGTGGCTTCAGAGCTTTAGAGCTAATCCTGAAAAAAGAGTGATCACAGTGGCTTACTACTCTTTGGTCAAAATGGATGAATACCAACTTATCCCCTCATACTTCGCTCAAAAGGCTGAATGGATTGACATGAATTGCGTTCTTGAACTTGCCTTTGACCACAATGCCATTGTCGACAAAGCTCTCGAAGCTCTTCGTTACGGATTGGAGCATGAGCAAATAGGTTTTGAACTTCTCCCAGCTAAGTTTACATTGACTCAATTACAAAATCTTTACGAGATCATTCTGGACAAAAAATTCGATAAGCGAAACTTCAGAAAGAATATCAAGAAAATGGATCAAGTCATTCCTTTGAACGAAAAGCAAGAGGGTGTGCTTCACAAGCCCGCCCAACTATTTCAATTTAGAAAGGAGGATTAGGACAACTAATCTATAAATATTCATTATTCAATTGTCACAACAACCTAAAACTAGGATCGTTTTAATGACAACCCTTTCTTATATAGGAAACATTGATCTTGCAAGAGGCTGCGTGCATATCGTAACACAATCAAATATTCAGGTATATTTTCTTTGAAATTTTCTGCTTTTCATTCTGAAAATTCAAATAAACCAGCTTCTCTTCCTTAAACCCGTTAAGAGGAACTAGTGTTACAAAATCACCTCCGAGCTCATGATTAAACGGAGCTGTTAGGATAACTTCTCCCTGATCGTTTGTAAAGGTAAATAATGAATCTAAAGCGCTGGGAATTGAATATCTAATTTCCAGCTTTTCTCCTATTAAATCATATCCGGAAACAGCAACATAAGATTGACTCAATCTTTTTGCATTCAAACTTTTAATAAGCTTGAAGTAAAGTATTACTCCAAGAATTAGAATTAATGAAATGAGCATTGCTCTTTCCACGTTTTCCTTAGGTATATTGGTTAAATAAATCATAAAGACATTACCCCTTCTATTTTACTTACTTCTTCATATTTAGCAAAAACATCATCTGCGTTAAGCATAACCTCTCTAATTGTTACACTTGTATACTTACCATTTTTAGAAGGTCTCGTGATCACATCTGATGTATCTGGGAACACCTTTGTTAGCTGTTCAAATTGTTCAGAAACAGTAACAACTATGAACTTAAACATATAGACACTTGGCCATTTATGAACATGGTTAAGACTTTGCTTGATTTTCTCTCTATGAGCTGCATCCATATGTGCAAAAGTAAATAGAAAGGCTTTGACAGAGCATAAGAATTCAGAAACAAATGTTATCTATAACTTATGCCGTTTCTACGACATCTTGCTCTCCTGAAAGCGTCCCAGAGATATTCATTAGTTGATCTCCCACTTTTTCCAATGACGAGAAAACATCACTATAAACAATACCCGCCTTCATGTTATACCCCTCTTTTCCAACTGTTTTCAGGTGTCTCTTACGCAGTTTATTTCTAAGTTTATTGATTTCTTCTTCCACTTCAATCGCCTTCTGAAGATCAAACGACTCTGACTTGTGCTCCAAATTAACTAACATGATATCAAAGGCTCGATCCACCAAAGTGTTCATTTCCTTTAATCCATCTCGTTGTTCTTGATTGAACCAATACTTCTTTTCATTCTTTATCTCTATTGCCCTCCCTATTTGGTAGTAAACATCTCCTATTCTTTCTAAATCACTGGACACTCCTAACATTCTCTGAATCTCACTTGAGGTTTTAGTAGACATTTCATTTTTAGATAGCTTAGATAAATAATTGGAAATCTCAAACTCAATGCGGTCGGTTATTTCTTCATATTTCTCAAGCCTCTCATAGCATTTAGATTGCTTTTTTCGATCAGTCGTTTCGAGTAATTCCTGACTAATATTAGACATTCTTTTCGCCAAGCCAGCGAACTTCACCACTTCTTTTCTAGCTTCTAATAGTGACAGTTCAGCGGTCTGTATGACCCCCCCAATAAACTCAAGCCTAAATTGCTCATCTTCGTCTCCCCTTGATTTTACACTTTTTTCAGCCACCTTCACTAGTTGAGGAACAAACCAAATTAAGATGAGAACGTTGGCCAGATTAAAACATGTATGAAACAAAGCTATTCCAGTATTGGCCATTTCATGATTCAATGGGTCAAAGGTTACCCCTTCAAACCATCCAACAACCGCCCCTAAACCTTTAAGAGCCACCGGGAATAGGATCAGCATCCATGTGACCCCAATAATATTAAAGAGAGAATGTATTCTGGCTGATCTTTTGGCGTGCACATTGGCTATCAATGAAGCCAACTCTGCTGTTATCGTAGTTCCTATGTTCTCCCCCAAAATCATGGCACAAGCAACTTCAAATGGAATCACTCCAGCACTTACCATTGTTAACGTCAATGCCATAGCAGCGGAAGATGACTGAATAATAACCGTTACTAGAGCTCCTAAAAGAACAAACATCAGTGGCCCATACCACGCAGACTTATATGCTTGAAAAAATTGAACAATTGCAGAATCTTCGCTTAAATCAGGTGCCGCATCCTTTAAAAAAGAAAGCCCTATAAATAAAATACAAAAACCAATGAGCGCGCTTGCCCACGCTTTTGCTCTTGCACTTTTCATAAACAACAATGGACCCGCCAAAGCCAAAATCACCAGTGCATAGCTAGTAATACTCACTTTAAAACCAAGAAGAAGAATGAGCCACCCAGTAATAGTAGTCCCAATATTTGCTCCCATCATCACCCCGGCAGACTGTGTAAGAGTCAATAGTCCAGCATTAACAAAGCTAACCGTCATCACAGTAGTCACTGAAGAACTCTGAACAATTGATGTTATTCCAAACCCACTTAATACACCTTTCCACCTGTTGGAGGTAATAGCTCTAAGCATCTGCCTGAGACGAGATCCTGCAGCTCTTTGTAACCCTTCACTCATGATTTTCATTCCATAAATGAAAAGGACAAGCGATCCTAATAGAATTAAAAACTTGGTAACTCCCCAAGCCCGCTTGGTGCTGAATTTTGATTTCTCTGACCAAATAATACCCTTATCAGATTTTTTAGCCGATTCCAAATCATTAGTGAAAATCCCTAATTTGAAAACATATTTCTCTGCAGGTTTTAAATCTGAAATATTGTATGAAGTTGACTTAATGTCGATTGGATCAGAATAAATCCAATCAGAATTAGAAATCCCCTCCTTATTTCTTTTAGCATTAATCTTGGTATTGTATTTAATTACCAAGCTTTTTTCTTTTAGAATCGGAAACAATTCATAATCCAGATTCCACGTAATTTTCGCTCCTTCCTCTTTCCCTACTCCATTAAGATTTTGAAATAGTACAATTGTGCTATCAAGGGATAGTGCCTCAAGGACTTCATAGTTATCAGGCGATTTAATACTGTGCTTAGCAGAGCAATCCTCCCCCAGCACTAGGAGGAAAACCCCTAGTAATAGAACGAGTATTTGATTCAACCTAATGTGCATATAAATTGCTATTTCACTTATCGAATTAGCCAATTAAAAAATGAAAGTGTTGTTAATTTTCTCCAGAAGCAGCTTCACTCACATTAATAATGTGATCTCCGATTCTTTCTATAGAAGAGAATAAATTACTGTAGATCATTCCCGTTTCAGCATCATATCCCTCTTTTCCTATTGAACGAATGTGTCCCTTTCTTAAGTGATTTCTAAAGCTGTTAATTTCTCTTTCTATTTCCACTGCCTTCTGCAGCGCCACACCTCCTTGTGGGGCATTCAAATTGTCAAGCATTAGTTCAAAAGCCTTATCTACCAATTTATACATTTCGGAAATACTCACTTTTTGCTTATCATTAAATTCAAGCTTGTTATCGTTCTTTCTTTCAATACTCTTACTTATTTGATAGAACACATCTCCTATACGCTCCAAATCATTTGTAATACTAAGTAACCCTCTTATTTCGTTAGATAAATCTTCGCTCATCTCTCCGGTGGAAACCTTAGAAAGGAAGTTTGAAATCTCAACTTCTAACCTGTCTGTAACCTCTTCGTACTTAGCTATTTTGTTATGTAATTTACTCCTTGACTTGATGTCCTTAGCAAGGATTAAATCTTGCGACACCTTCGACATTTTCTTCGTGAGTTTTCCAAACTTGGCTACTTCCTTTTTAGCCTCCAACACTGACAATTGTGGAGTTTGTATCGCTCTACCAATAAACTCCAATCTAAATTGCTCATCTTCATCCCCTTTAGATTTCACAGTTTTAATTGCTAAACTGACTAATTGAGGCACAAACCAAATAAGCATTAGAACATTTACAAGATTAAAGCATGTGTGAAACATTGCGATTCCAGTTTCTGCCATCCCGTGGTCATTGGGATCAAAAGGGGAACCTTGCCACCATCCTATCATTCCTGTAAGCCCCTTGAGGGCGAATGGAAACAGGAGTAAAATCCAGGTGACTCCTACTATATTGAACATTGAGTGGATCCTTGCTGATCTCTTAGCGTGAACATTTGCTATTAGAGATGCTATTTCGGCTGTAATAGTAGTTCCTATATTTTCACCTAAAACCATTGCACAAGCCACTTCAAATGGAATAAGTCCATTATGAACCATTGTCAAGGTTAAAGCCATAGCTGCTGAAGAAGATTGAATTACAATCGTCACTAAAGCTCCCAAAATCACAAACATTACAGGCCCATACCAAACATCACTATATCCATTAAAAAATTCTACAATGGCTGAGTCTACTCCTAAGTCTGGGACTGACTCTTTCAAATAATTCAACCCTAAGAACAAAATTGAAAAACCAAACAAAGCCATGGCCCAAGCTTTAGCCTTATTTGCTCTCATAAATAAAAGCGGAGCCGCAAATGCGATAATTACCAACGCATAGTTAGAAATACTTAATTTAAATCCTAACAACACTACCAACCAAGCCGTGATAGTCGTTCCAATATTCGCCCCCATCATCACACCAGCTGACTGTCTCAAAGTCATTAGACCTGCATTCACAAAACTCACGGTCATAACTGTAGTAACAGATGATGATTGTACTATAGAAGTAATTCCAAATCCACTCAACACCCCTTTCCATCTATTGGACGTAATAGACCCTAACATTTGTCTCAACCTATTCCCTGCTGCTTTCTGAAGCCCTTCACTCATCACTTTCATTCCATAAATGAACAATCCAAGTGACCCTATCAATACCAAAAACTTAAAAATCCCCCACCCTCTCAGTGGTTTTGTTCCTAATTTTGTTGACCAAATCATTTTTGATTTGTCATTTTTAACTTCCGAAATATCCCCTTCCTTAGCTATACCTAACTTGAAGTTATACTTCTCCGCACCCAACCCCTTTATCTTAATTGATGTCTCGTGAATATCAATTGGCTCTGAATAGGACCATTCCGCAGATAATCCATTCTTCTCTCTTTTAGCTCCTATGTCTGTTATATACTTTACAAGTAGCTGTTTTCCTTGAAGCTGATTATAAACATCATAATCAATGTGCCAAGACAATGACACTCCTTCTTCAATTCCCTTTACAGCTAGATTCTGAAAAATGTCTGACGTAATTTCAATTGGTGTTTCCTCCATCATAACAGACTCCTCTACTGTTAATTCTGGAATTTCATTTTCTGCTTGCCCATAGCTGAATGTAAAACTGAGGACAGACATAAATACTAAAAACTTAATACTCAATAATTTGTTCATTTTAAAGAGATGAATTCTTGGTTTGTTATTCTGGTTTATATATATGCTATTAATAATGGTAAAGGTATTTCTGGTAACCATCCAATTGGTGGTATAATGTTAACTCTATGTTAAGGATTCGAATAAAAAGCCAAAATTCCACCTCTTTTATTAATTCTACGTTAACATTTTATGATTTCAGGATAATTTAAATATAAATAGATTCATCTTTGCGGCAAATTTTAAATAATAACATACTATTTTCTTAATCGCTAATTTAAGATTAATAGTTAACTATCTGATTTCATGAAAGTAATCTTACTAATATTAGTAGCTCTTTGCCTTTCTCTTTTCGCAAATGCGCAACAAAAAGTTGAAGGAAAATTTGGAAAAGGAATCTACATTATGACTGCAGACTCTTCGTTCAGCTTGAAATTTGCAGCGCGTTTTCAAGGTTTATATATCGCCGACGGAACAATTGATGCTGACGGAAACATCACCAATGGAAGTTCTCAATTTCTAATCAGAAGGTCACGATTAAAATTCAGCGGACATGCTTACTCTCCAAAACTTAAATATAAACTTGAATTAGGGCTCTCTAATAGAGATATAAGTGGAGCTATATCGCAAACTAAAAATGCCGATCGTATACTACTTGATGCCGTAATCATGTACAATTTCTATAAAGGGTTTACATTATGGGCTGGTCAAACGAAACTCCCTGGGAACAGAGAAAGAGTGATTTCTTCTGGAAATCTGCAATTTGTAGATCGAAGTCAATTGAACTCGAAATACAACATCGACAGAGATATGGGGATTCAATTAAGACATAAACACTCTTTGGGAAAAGTAGTCATTAAAGAGATCTTTTCAGTATCACAAGGAGAAGGTAGAAACATTACCTCATCAAACATTGGTGGACTTGATTACACCTCTAGATTAGAGATTCTACCATTTGGAGAATTTGCTAGTAAAGGTGACTATGTAGGTAGTGACATCAAAAGAGAAAAAACACCAAAATTGGCCATAGGCGTTACTCATGATTTTCATGATAGGGCAGCAAGACAACGTGGTCAACAGGGAAGTTTTATGGAAGGAACAGACGGAGAATTCGTCACCTCTTCTCTTGAAACAATTTTCCTAGATCTTATGTTCAAATACAAAGGGTTTTCTATAATGGCTGAATATGCAGATAAGAAGGGAGATAACGTAACGGCACTTGACAAACAGGGTATTTCTCAGGGTTATTTTTATACTGGAACTGGATTAAATGCTCAATTGGGGTATTTGTTCAGATCAAACTGGGAAGTAGCTACCAGAATGACAAATATTAAACCACAACAGGCTATTGGGCAAAATAACATTGATCAGTATACACTTGGAATCTCGAAGTTTATAGTAGGTCACAAATTGAAAATACAATCTGATTTCACATATTCGCAAGAGGAGAATAAAAATGATAGGGTGATGATGAGAATGCAGTTTGACATTCACTTCTAATAAATGAAGTATGCATCAGACAGTTGCATTCCTCAGGCTAAACTTCTCACATGATTTTGTATTAGATGTCAATGAAATAACTCACATCTAGCGAAATAGCACTGTAACTCTTAGTGGATGGATTTAGATCCAGATTCCGTCTATACCTCAAACCTAACAAGAGTCTATCATAAACTGGATGAAATGCCGCTATAAATGGTGAAGCATATGCTTTCCTCTTTTGTTCAGAATTTGTTTCAGGGTCTTTTGTCTTGGATGTGCTAAAAATATACTCTACTCCCATTTGAAATTGGGCCAATCTTCTCTGAGCTACTCGAAGTTTAGTAGTTTTTCCTATCCTATTTATATCCCATGTTCTTACTGCTCTTACTCCCAGTTCAATTCCTCCTGCGTCTTCTAACTCAGGGTTATGATTTGGTATTCTAGCAGAAATGCCACCTAAAACTCCTTCTCTTCCCACATCTACTCCTAGATTGTAAAAATGAGCTGTTTCATTTTTACTCAAATCATACTCCACAGAAACCGCTGGAAATAGATCTGCATCTAATTGATACTTTGATGTTCGCTGACTCCATCTTAATAGCGGAACCCAATGAAATCGATTGATACGACCCATTGTCATTTCTAAGTCGTGAGGTACTGTTAGACTAGTTGACTCTTTTGCCCTTGGTTGTTCAGAGTTCTTTATCACTTTAAGGACTACTGGTTCTTGAGAAAAACTATTGATTGAAATCAATATGGACAATGTATAGATGACAATTTTCATTTTATATGGTATTTGTAATGATTCTTCAAAATCAACCTTACTCCTTATACACTGATCGCTCTTTCTTTAGAGTTTCACCTCATCTTCTAAAAAGTTGAATATTCATATTAACTAAAACGTTACCAGCACTAAGTTCATTGTTTTCAGAAACCATATTGTATTTGTAATATGCACCTATATCGATTTTTTGACTAAGGGATATTTGAGCTCCAGCAAATGGACTCCAAACATTTCCTTTCAGACCAGTCTCTAAATTCTTTTCTAATCTATTTAGTTCAAGCCCAATTTTCCCATAAACTCTAGTGGCCATTGAGACGTTCCATTTAAAATTCAAAAACACCATTCCATAAGCCATATGACTTTTAATTTCCTTCTTTGCCAATGAATGTTTGTACCCAACTCCTAAACCTACCAATGGCACCAACGACTGAAAATCTCTACAAAAAGAGCTGCTCACGTTGATATCTAGAAACCCCTTACCATTTAACTTGAAAGAATCAAACCCAAGCCCCATGTCAAAATCCATACAAATCCCAGGGAATTCATCCACCGGTGCCACCTCTTCCTTCTCCGATGCATCTCCGATCTTAATAACAACAGGTTCTTGCGCAAGGCAACAACCTGAAGTCATTAGAAGTAAGGCAAACAATCTAAATCTCAAAACCTTGGGCTTCTATAAACTCTTGTATTTCGCTTTTCGAAGTAAGCTCCTTCTCACATTCTTTCATCTGAATGACACACTTCCCATCGCGCTTGTTTAGTTCTTTAAACTGACTTGGAACCAGAACCGCAAGTTTGTTCGATTCTGTCACGGTTATAAGAATATTTCTTTGATCTGGATTAAATTTAAACTCCTTATATCCAGGGTAATAATGATAAATAGATCTATTCCCCTCTTCTATAAGTTTTACAGTGCCCATGATTTGTTTTCCTTTTTCAGTTTCATAATCAGCTACAAGAATCTTTCCTTTTGGAAGACCTCTAGGAGTGTCACAGTTATAAAGCCCAAACTGGTTTGCAGTAAATAAAGCCGTAATCTGACCTGATGTGTTATTGGCCCTTTGCATTTTAACTGCATTCTTTCTCATTTGTTGTTGCGCTTTTAAAGCCTCTTGTTGTCTTTTTCTTGCATCCTCTCTTGCTTTTTTCCTAGCCTCTGCCAACTCTTTCTCTTTCTGCTTCTTAACTACTTTTAAGCTATCAACTGTATTTGTATACTGATCAAATAATTGATCGTAAACCTCCATGGCTTCTTCCATATCTTTTCCTGCCAATACCGGTGTGGCCTTCACCATTTCTCTTCTTCCTGGTTTAGAAAAGACCATTCTGTAGTATCCTGGCTTGGATGATTTATTAATGCTCATATCCGTCCATGTTTCCTGCCCCCATTCCATCTTGAAATCACCCAGATCCTCTTCTGCTACTTGAAAAAGGGTATTCTTAAAAGCTTTTAGTTCAGGAAAATCATCCAGATCCACTTCCAGCTGAATCTGTGGTAATTCGGGGTTTGCTTCCTCAGGTTTCACTGGCTGTTGTATCTCTTTCTTCTCCTTTTTTACTGATTCAATTTTCTTTTCCAGTACTACCATTTCTTTTGTTCTTTGAGGAACTTCATCTTTCAAAACTTCGTCAATAACCAAAGCAAGATCCGCATCACCAGAAAACCCTTGAATATCCAAATCTTCTGAATCTGATGCTAATAGCTCTACTTCATCATTCGATTCCTCTTCGATCTCATAACGCTGACCATTTCTAAACTCCCATTGCCCAGTTTTCTCGTTAAAGTAGTACTCAGAAAACCCTGACTTCGCTTCATCTACATTCATCTTGATCGATATTTCTTTTTCTGAAGCCACATTTACTGGTGTACCATTCTGAAAACCTAACAACTCAAACATTCCATTTGATTCAAAAGTATAATTGACTCCTGCACTATCATATTCCATGGGAATTCCACTTAAAAAAATGTCTAACACATCATTGAATTCACGGTAACGCAGTTCAACCTTTCCAGTCAATGGGTTTCCTTCTTGATTACAAAAAGCATTTGGCGGTACCATAATTTCACTATCTCCAAGTCTTACAACTCCACCATTCTCAGCAGCCACCATAGCAATTGAAAAGTCTTTTTCGTATCCATCCAGAGGAGGGTTTATGAAGCTTTTTTCTATGCCATTATCTTCCTTGGCCATTTCACTGATCGAATGCGATACTTTTTCTTCACTGTGTGCAACTGGTTCTTGCGTATAGAAATAAATTCCTGCAACGATAACTACTGCCAGCGCTACGGAATAAGCTCCCAATTTGATGATTTTCCCTCCCTTTGATTTCATCTCTGGTTTTATTTTGGGGTTAATCAGTCCATCAAAATCCATCGCTGCATTGATCTCGTCTGCGGAAAGTGGCGTTCTATCTATATTGATTTTATTGTACTTCATGATTTCTCTTATTTAAGCGGCAGCTTGCATTTTCTGAACTACCTTTTTTAATTTGTCCAACGCACGGTATGTCTTCACTTTTGAATTTGTTTCCGTGATTTCTAGTATCTCAGCTATCTCCTTAAATGGACGTTCTTCGAAATAGCGCATCTCTAACATTAAAAAGTCAGCTGACGATAAATAGGTCAGACTAGTTTTAAGCATTTCTATTTGATCTTCATCATAAATAGAATCATTCACTTCTGAAAAAAGGTTATTGACTTCTGCTGTTTCAATGCTGACCGTTCGATTCTTGTTTGCCTTCCTATAATATTGATTGATCTCATTCACAGCTATTCTGTACAACCACGAACTAATTGGCAGTCCCCTATGTTCATATTTCCCTAGTTGTTCTAAAGCTTTGAGAAATGTCTTTTGAGCGATATCAAATGCAGTCTCTTTGTCATCTAACCTTTTATAAGCAAAAGCGGAGATTTGCGGAAAGTACTCTTCATAAATCGGCTTAAAGGCTTGTGGATTAGACTTGGCTGCATTGATTATCTCCCCTTCTTTCTTGATCTGTAGAGATGTTTTATGATAACTCATTGGCAGAAATTTTAAGTAATGGTCACTTCAATAACGAGCGACTTTATTACCATAATATCATGTATCCGGAAAAGATACATTTTTTATATCCGAATGTGAATTTCGTTGTAAGCAGGAGAATTAAGATTCATTAAATACTCCAGTTGAACGTAAGCATTATATGTTCAGAGCTATGTACAGATTGACTCTTCTTCTTGGCATGATGCTTGTGATTTCGGACGACTTGAAATTCAGCATTTCAACTAACTAAGCAATCTATAAACAAACACATAAATGAACATTTATTTAAAATTATCTACTACTACCTTAATACTTTTTCTCAGTCTTTCGTTATTCTCTTCCCGAACTTTTGCCCAAGACACAAAACCAAATCGTGAATTAGGGCTTCATTTTTTTAATCTCAAGGAAGTTAGGAACCTCGAAAATTTCAGCATCTCCTATAAAAAGGAACGTTCTGAAAATAAGTTTTTTCGAGTTAGAGTATCAAACTTGACTCTTAGTATTGAAGATGATTTGGAAACCAAACCTTATTCAGCCTCCTTTGGAATATCTACATATTTCGGCTGGGAAAAAAGAAGGGCCTTATCAAATAAGTTTTATTTCGTTCATGGAATAGAACCATCCATTTCCTTTGGATATACAACAAATGCGGGAACTAGCGTCAGACGCGAAAACATGAATGCAACTATTGGCTTGGGATATATACTGGGATTGCAAGCAGATATTTCTAAACGAATCGGACTCACTATAGAAACAACTCCAAGAGTTACAGCCTCAGCACATCGCTCAAAACGTCCAGGTAGCTCGACGACATCTAGGGAATTTCTAAATGCTAGACTTAATTTAACTCAGCTAAAATTCACTCTGGCATACAGGTTTAATAAGTCATCGTGATTTAGTTCTATTGTTTGGACCAAAGTCTGAAAGTTCAAAGCTGACTTATATAAATACTTGCTTAGAGTCATGAAGGCTTACCACTTTAGACTAAACTAGTATTAGAATAATAGAGACTTTGGACTTTTCAACTAAGTCAGTATTCATAAAAATCTCGGAATCGTGGAAAATTTACTGTTGATCGGAAATAGTGAATTTTTACATTGCAGTGCGGAAAAAACCCACCTGATGAAAGTATGCATCGCCGAGAAACCAAGTGTAGCTAGAGAGATTGCCTCAGTACTGGGCGCTGATAAAAAGCATAGCGGCTATTTTGAAGGAAACGGCTATGCAGTTACTTATACTTTTGGACACCTTTGCACTCTAATGGAGCCTAAAGACTATAAGTCTTATTGGAAAAGCTGGGACTTAAATGATCTGCCCATGCTTCCTGAGAAATTTCAGACGAAAGTGGTAGACAATGACGGTGTCCAAAAACAATTCGATGTCATTAAATCTCTATTGGAAAAAGCTTCTGTAGTCATTAACTGCGGGGATGCTGGACAGGAAGGAGAATTGATTCAGCGATGGGTAATTAACCAAACTGGATATGCTGGTGAGGTACAACGGCTCTGGATTTCATCTTTGACAACGGAAGCAATTAAGGAAGGGTTTCAAAACCTTCAACCATCTGAAAATTATGAGAATCTTTTTTACGCTGGATTCTCAAGAGCTATAGGCGACTGGTTATTAGGGATTAATGCGACTCGACTTTACACTTTAAAGCACGGTGGATATAAACAAATGCTTTCTGTAGGAAGAGTGCAAACTCCCACTCTGGCTATGGTGGTCAATCGACATAAAGAAATTGTCAACTTCAAACCCACCCCATATTGGGAGCTTCAAACTACTTATAGAGAAACTGCATTCAACTGTGAAGAAGGGAGGTTTACATCTGAAGAAGAAGGGCGTGGATTTGCTGATAAAGTGAAAGAAAGTGATTTTGAAATTACTTCTGTTACAAAGAAAAAGGGAAAGGAATATGCTCCCAAACTTTTTGATCTTACAGGGCTTCAAGTTTATTGCAATAATAAGTTTGGCTTTTCTGCAGATGAGACATTGAAAACTGCTCAAAAGCTTTATGAGATGAAAGTTATTACCTACCCAAGGGTAGACACGACTTTTCTTTCAGACGATATTTATCTCAAAGTCGGAGGTATTCTAAGCAAACTTGAAGACTACAAAGAACTCACATCCGGTGTTTTAGCTAACAAAATCAATAAGTCGAAACGCGTATTTGACAACAAAAAAGTGACTGATCACCATGCAATTATTCCTACAGGTGATACCACCTATCTAAATGATCAACAACAAAAAGTTTTTGACATCGTCACCCGAAGATTCATTGCCGTTTTCTACGATGACTGTGAAGTAGGAAATACAGCTGTAATAGGTAAAGCAGCGGATGTTAACTTTAAAACCACAGGAAAAGTAATCCTTAAAAAAGGATGGCGTGTCGTATTTGAAACCGGAAATAAAGAGGAGAAAAAGGAAGATGGTATCTTACCTGATTTCGTCAAAGGAGAAAAAGGTCCTCATGAACCTTCTTTTTTACAAAAAGAAACCAAACCTCCGAAGTATTTCTCGGAAGCCACCTTATTAAGGGCGATGGAAACAGCTGGAAAGCAAGTAGACGATGAGGAAATGCGCGATCTCATGAAAGAAAATGGTATCGGCAGACCTTCTACTCGTGCTAATATTATAGAGACATTATTTAGACGTCAATACATTATTAGAAACAAAAAACAGATCCATCCCACTCCAACGGGTATTCAGCTTATAGAAACGATTAAGAATAAACTTCTTACTTCTGCGGAACTGACAGGAACTTGGGAAAAACAACTGAGAGAGATTGAGCAAGGAAAATATCGTGCGGGTTCCTTCATAAAGAATATGAAGCACATGGTCGATCAATTGGTTTATGAAGTCCGGATCGAAAAGGATGTGCCTAAAATTTCTGCCAA
Source organism: Flavobacteriales bacterium (assembly GCA_965224545.1). Classification (GTDB taxonomy): domain Bacteria; phylum Bacteroidota; class Bacteroidia; order Flavobacteriales_D; family Sanyastnellaceae; genus ASP10-05a. The sequence continues at coordinate 738,748 of CBDCZM010000004.1, forward strand.
CTCTATCGCTCCCACAGAGGAAAAAGTCAAGAAAAAAACCACTAGCGAATCTGCGAATTTAAAATGTCCAAAATGTTCCAATGGAAGCGTCCTTAGAGGAAAGAGCGCTTTTGGATGCAATCAGTACAAGGATGGGTGTGATTTTAGGCTTCCATTCAATTTTATGGGAAAGAAAATTTCTGACAAACAAATCGAACGATTAATCACCAAAGGAAGTACGGTAAAACTGAAGGGGTTTAAAGCAGATTCCGGAAAAATAGACGGTACAGTTTCTTTTGACACGAAGTATGAGTTGATTTTATCACCTGTAGAATCTACTGATGAGAAAGTGAGCATTAAGGATGAAAAAAAGTGTCCGAAATGCAAACAAGGAGACATTATTAAGGGGAAAACAGCTTTTGGATGCAGCAATTTCAAAAATGGATGTGATTTTAAAATTGGATTTTCTGCGATAAAGGAACGTGCTGATGGTAGAGAAATCACTAAAGAGTTGGTGCGGGAGATAATCTATCAAACAGTGTCATAGCAAGATCAAATTTTCTTTAGTAATAACTCCAGTCCACTATCTTAATTCTTTATTCTCTGTCCCCCATTCCTAATGTCTAACCAGTCTAAATAATAAGACAAACGGACGCTAAAACTATTGGACTGTGGTAAACTAAACGTGCGATCAAGATTATTAACAAACGTATCTGGCACTTCATCATTCCCATCAAAAATTGCAAACTTGTACACGACACTCAACTCAGAACCTGGTGAAAACACCCATTTAAACACTGCATCAACAGTTAACGCATTAAAGCTATTGTCATTTAGAGTAGAACCATCTTCTCTAAAGCTATCATAAATGGTAGGAGCTAACCCGCCATTCTCCGTCAATTGGAAAAACTCTTTGTAACTCACGTGGCTCCAGTAATGCCGAAGATTGGCTGAAACTCCCATTCGATTTGTTAGAATGTAATCAAGGAAAATCACGTTGGTGTGTGTGATTCTATCCCTTCTTCCAAAGATGATTTCATCTTCTAGTTCTTCAGGAGTTTCTTCAGTGAGTACTCCACCAGCATACCCTGGTTGGTCATAAACATTTTGTCGGCTGTATACATACCTAAGCATTACTTTATCGCTCACCCTAAACCTTGGCGCAAACCGGTAATTCAGTGTGTAAAACCCATCAACGGATGTGGAGGTAGCCCATCCTCTTAAATCGAACGCAAATATTCTTCGATAGTCTGTGCTAACCCATAAACTAAAATCCTGTTTTGTAGGCCAGTTAAAATATCTTCCAGTAGCTCGTGGTTCAAAGTAGTCCATATAGCCGTAAGGACTTACCTCTGTGCCTCCTCCAAACGCATGAAACGATTTAGTAAGCCCGAAAAACTGCACACCCAGCAAGAGCTCGGTAAATTCATTGGGCGAATTTAATCGGTTATAATCATACGTGAGCTCTACTCTAGCTCGATTTAATTTCCAAAAAGGCTCATATTGGTTCCACTTCACAAAACCTTCCGAATTAAATGTATTGTTTTGGGTGTTAAACCCTAAGTCATTAATTTCAAAACGCTTATCCATTGTTTCAAAACCTGTTCCATAATTCAACTTCCCTCCCGATTTCTCATAATTCAACCTGTATCTCCAACCGGGATCCTCAGACGTGTCTTTTTCAAAAAATTGACTGACCGCAGCACCACCATTTAGGGAAGCTGAATTTTGCTCATTTTTAAGATCAAACTCCGCTGCAGTGACATTCACATCATAGGTGCTTCCATTTCGAAACACATTTGTGTTGATCAATGTAGCAGAACTGTTGTTCTTTAAATTCTGATCAAACACCAGCACATTGTAGTTACTTAGAGGAGCTATCTCTAGCTCATACTTGCCTCCTTCAGCACCAGCAATTGAAGCTACTTCTTTAGCTGTGACTCCATTCAAAATGCCTATTCCCAATCCTTTTTTAGTTCTCCCACTTACCTTAGATGCATTTAATAACTGAACTTCAGAATTGTAAGATACTACTGAATCTGATTCTGCTATATCATCAAACCTGTCAATGTTGATAGGCCTTCCTCCTATTCTTCGGCTATAAAAAAGATCTCCTTTTTGAAAAAGCTCCGTCCCTTCAGTGAAGAATTGTCTTCTCTCATTAAAAAATATTTCAAAAGGGCCTAGATTCAGTACTTGTGCGTCAAATGCGACTTGACCAAAATCAGGAATCACAGTGGCATCTAAAGTGAATGCATCTGAAAGTCCATACTTGATATCCATACCTCCTGCGTACGAAAATCCATCGATAATTTTTCCATCTGCATCAGGGAACTGATCATAATAACCTGTGAGGTAGGGGAAAAAAGCAAGTCTTACTGGAGGTTTAATCCCCTCTACTCCCTTCAACTCTCCCATTTGATTTATGAAACCCTCTATGGCAGGATCCTTTGGACTCCATAGGCTCTCTTCTCTTTTTCGTCGAATATTTCTGAAAAAATTAATATCCCATGTTTGAGCATCCTTATCGGGGAACCTTAGCGCTGAATATGGAATTTTGTATTCAGCTACCCACCCTTTTTCATTGATCTTAGTGTTGCATTGCCATACAGCGTTCCAACTGCGATCTTCTTCGCCTATTCCCAAACGATTATCTCTTTGAACTCCAGCTGCACTCACCCCAAATTCGAATCCATTTTGACCGTCTTGATAGCACCCTAACGATACTGAGAAAAAATCCGCGTTATCTAATCCATCTCTAGCAGTAAGCTGAGTGAGGATGCTATCTGGAGCACTGTCATACAGAAAAGCACCTATATAAATAGCTTCATTGTCATACAGAATTTTTACTTCAGTTTGCTGTGAAGCAGGTAAATTTGGAGTTGGTGTGATTGTCATAAATCCAGTTGCAACCTTGGCCTTTTGCCATACGGCATCATTCAAATCACCATCTATTTTGGGCGCTACGGAAACTCTCGTGCCCTCTAAGATTCGTTTTTCGTATTTCTGAGCACTAAGCGTTGCAACGCCTGCTAGAAGACTTAAAATTAGAACGGTCAACTGATGACTGAGAAATTTCATAGTGCAAAATTACCCATGAACATGGCATTATAATCACAAATTTGATCAAGTAAACAACCAATAAATGTGAAATTCATAGTCTATTCAGTATTGCGCGCTAAAATTCAACTATTTATGGTCGTTCTTATTCTACTTTCAAATAGAGTATTTATTAAAACTCCAAGAATTGCTACGGTAATACCAAGCAGTGTAATCCACGAAAGAAGTTCGTCAAACAACACCATGCCAAAGCTTATTGCAAAAATGCTTCCTAAGTACTTAAAAGGTGTGACTACTGAAGCTTTTTCAGACATCAACGCCTTGGTCATATAGACTTGAGCAACCTGTGTAAAACACCCCATAAGAAGCACAAAGAGCCATTCTATTCCTTTAGGCATTACAAAGTCATATAAGCACCAAACCAAAGTTAAAGGAATAGCCACCAAAGGAAAATACATCACTATCGTAATAGGATGATCGGTATTTTTACATTTTATAATTGAGTTGTATGCCATTCCACTCAGCAAAGCGGAACCAACACCTAATAAAATAGGGGTCCAATCAACAGGTTCTGTACTATTAAATAGATCTTCTGCCTTCATTAAGAATACTCCTAAAAAGGCTATTAAGAAGAAAAAATACTGTATAACCTTTACACGTTGGCCATTTAGAAAAATAGCGAAAACAATAGTAAAGATTGGTGATAAGTATTGAATGGTAGTCGCAACTGCCAGTGGAAGATCACTTAAAGTAAGAAAGAACATCAAAAGGGCAACAGTACCAAACAAACCTCTCAGAAACAACCATTTCCTATTCACTCCCCAAAACGGAATTTTCAACCTTTTAATTACCGCAACACAAAAGGAAATCGAGATTAAAGATCTAAAAAGCACTAATTCATGTGCAGGTATTCCTGAATTCACCAAAGTCTTGACAAACACATTCACTATTGCGAAGCAAAGAACAGATATTAAAATAAAATAAATCGACTTATTCAGAATTCAAGGTTTTAGTAGAAAAAGAGTGCAAATTTAGCTCAATCTCACTTCGAAAGTCACTGCATTTGCCCTTGTAAAAAATAGGAGATGAAAACTGAAAGAAAATGATGCTTATACTGGATCATTCTTAACCAAAACCTCAACAACACAATAGATCAATGATAATCAAATACTTAACCTTGACACTAAAGGATATAATCAATAATTCGTGGTATTTATTCAGGGTTTCTAATAAATCAACCAATCTTTAGTCTAATATTAACCTGATATTCAGAGTTCAATAAGCTCCCCCACTTATGGTAAAAAAAGTTCTATACATAGAAGATAGTCTGGCTGACATCACCTTGTTTGAGGAAGCAGTTAAAGACAACAACTCAGAGATTATATTGGAGATTGTGTCTGATGCAGAATCGTTGATTGACTATGTAAACAACTCTCAGGATCTTTTACCCTCAGATTTACCTGACCTTATCATTTCCGATGTAAGCTTGCCAAAAATTAGTGGCGTGGAATTAATTAAAGTCATCAAGGAAAATGAAACGCTAAAGCACTTGCCCATTATAGCCTATTCTACCAGTAGCTATCAAAAGGACATCGATTCATGTAAGGAAAATGGCGCCAGCGATTACTATCAAAAACCAATGAACTATTACGATAGTCAGGAAGTTATTAAGGAAATTTTTGATAAGTGGCTCTAAAAAACAATCTCCAACCATAGACTAGTTTCTCTTTGTTCTTTTTTCATAGTGTATCTTTGCGCCCACATTGCATAAAAATGAATCACTTAAGAACCGTTGTATTAGCTCTTATCATTATTTCAGTCACTTACTCTTGTAAAAAAGACTCCACTCCGGTAGAGTGTATTCCTGACCCCAGAGAGGCTGCGGCAGGGACTTATAACATGGAAGACTCTGTGTTCTTTCAAGGAGATTTAGCTCAAAATTTAGCTATTTATGATCTAAAAGTGAGTTTGGATACGTTAACTGGTGACACCATATTATTGGAAAATATGTTTAATTTCAGCATTGACCTAAAAGCTGTTTATGACGCATCTACAGGAAACTTTACCATCCCTTCACAAATGGATGATGATGCGTTTGTCTCCGGAGCAGGCACGATTAGCGGAAACACGATTAGTTATAACGCCAGTTACAATGATGGTGGGTATTCTTTTAAAGGTTATGGGGTAAGAAACTAGATTTCCATCGCTAATAAAGTTCCTTCTTCAATCGCCGCTCGAGCATCTAGTTCAGTGGCTTTTCTAGCCCCTCCTATAATGTGGCTTTTTATTCCCATTACATCGAGCTCATTTTTCAACTTATTTTCTGAAAGTTGGCCTGCGCAAATGACAACGTGATCGCACTTGATCAGCTTGGATTCACCTTTTAAATTAATCCATAAACCTTCTTTTGTAATCTTCTCATAGGAGACTCCTCCTATCATTTTTACTTGATTCATCTTTAACCCAGATCTATGGATCCAACCTGTTGTTTTACCCAACCTCACTCCAAGTTTTCCTTCCTTTCTCTGCAGTAGGGTGATCTCTCTCTTTGGCAGTACTGTATGCTTTTCGACCAACAAAGCCCCTCTTGTTTTATACTCCGTATCTACTCCCCAATGAAGTAAGAATTTCTTTATAGATTCTTCCGAAAAATCCTGAGGTTCGTGGAGCAGGTATTCTGCAACATCAAACCCTATTCCCCCCGCTCCTATAATCGCCACCCGTTTCCCTATTTCTAATTCTTGAGAAAGAAGATCATAATAACTGATTACATGTGGAAGTTCTGCTCCCTCCAATTTAATTCTTCTAGGGACGACACCTGTACAAAGGACTACTTCATCCGGAGATATTGACTGAACATAGTCCGTATCCACTTTCGTATTCAAATGAACCTGTACTCCATATTTAGATAACATTTCCTGATAATACCTCAATGTTTCATGGAACTCTTCTTTCCCTGCTACTTTCTTAGCTAAATTGAATTGCCCTCCTATTTCTTTTGCTTTATCGACCAATGTCACTTGGTGTCCCAGCTTAGATGCTTCGGCAGAAAATGCTAATCCCGCAGGACCTGCACCCACTACAAGGATATTCTTTTTCTCTTTTATATTTTTGGACAGTTCATCAAATTCTAATTCTCGGCATGCTCTAGGATTTACCAGACAAGAAGCTGTTTTCTGTTTAAAAATCTGGTCTAAACAGGCTTGATTGCATCCAATGCATGTATTGATCTCCATGCTCCTTCCACTTGCAGCCTTTTTCATGAAATTAGCATCTGCTAAAAAAGGTCTTGCCATGGAAATCATATCGGCGTGTCCTTTCTCTAAAAGTTCCTCTGCTTTCTCAGGTGAATTAATTCGATTGGTAGTGATCAATGGTATATTCACCTGTCCCTTCATTCGCTGAGTGATCCATGAAAAAGCCCCTCGTGGAACTAGTGTGGCTATGGTTGGAATTCTAGCTTCATGCCATCCTATTCCTGTATTAATAATTGACGCACCAGCTTTTTCAATTTCTTTTGCTAAGATCACGACCTCTTCCCAGGTGCTTCCTTCTTCCACTAAATCAAGCATACTTAACCTGTAAATGATAATGAATTCATTCCCTAACTCTTTGCGGATGCCTTTGACAATCTCTAACGGAAAGCGCATTCTATTCTCATAGCTCCCTCCATATTTATCTGTACGTTTATTCGTTTTAGTGACTAGAAATTCATTGATTAAGTATCCTTCAGACCCCATTACCTCTACGCCATCATATCCAGCAATCTTAGCTAACCGAGCACACCTTATAAAATGTCGAATGGTACGTTGAACTCCAGAGATCGTCAGTTTAAAGGGGGTAAATCGAGTAATTGGTGATTTGATCTTACTTGGTGCGACATTCAGTGGATGATATCCGTATCTGCCTGCATGCAATATTTGCAAACATATTTTCCCTCCATTTTCATGCACTGTCTCCGTCACCAATTGATGCTTTCTAGCCTCTCTCGCAGTAGTTAACTTGATTGAAAATGGACTTACCCATCCGGCTCTATTGGGAGCCACTCCTCCTGTAACTATTAGTCCAACTCCACCTGCTGCTCGTTCTCCGTAGAATTTGGCCATCTTTTCATAGCCATTCTTCTCTTCTTCTAAGCCAGTATGCATGGAGCCCATGATCATACGGTTTTTTAACGTGACGAACCCCAAGTTCAGTGGTTCAAAGAGTTTTGGGAATTTTGAAGACATGTAAGAAGTTATTTCAGGGGTAGAAGTTAATCTAAGTCATCAAACCTATCTATAAAGTCATTTCTCTTTTTCTTACTGGCTATCATCATATAAGAGAACTTAACACCTTTTTCTCCTTTTGTTCTTCGCTTATCATCTTTGACTTCTGCTAAAGCCGCTGTAAATGAAGAGTCAGAAGTTATAATGCTCATGATTCCATTTTTACATTCGAAAAAGTACCATGTCGCGGGATCCACTTCTAAATACATCGAGAACACGTCAAAACTTCTTTTCTTCTGGATTTCAATTTTGCCCTTAACATACCTAAATACTTCTCTTTTCCCCATATTGGCTAGCCCAAGCTTACCAATAGTTTGGAACGCCTCTTCATCTTCATTCCATACCCATTTTGCATCTGCGAAATAGAAAAGAGACCTGAGTTCCTCTGGAATCTTCTTCAACTGTCCCTGAATGTTTAGTTCCGAAATGATTTTATCAGCGGCAGCCTGTGGTAACGCTTCAATGATCCCCTTTTCATATTTTGTTTTTGTAATGTCTAGAGCTGATAAATCTGGGCTCTTTTGAATTTTTTCTGCAATGATTTTGGACAAGTTATCATCAAAGAAAAAATCTACGGCACAAACGCCTTCTATATTAGACTCGTTTGTCACTGTATTGTATTTGATAGTACCGACCTGACTAATATCCAATAAGCCCAAGTTTCCATTGAAGTCTATTTTTCCATCTCCTGACAACTCGCAGCTTTCAGCAGATAATTCTACTAAGTTTCCTGCTAACATAGGTTGATTAATCTTCTCTTTCGAACCGATCTGATAGGTCTTTCTAGGCTCATCGAAATAAACAAACCCAACAGCTGAAAGAAGTGGTTGATCATCTTTATCCTCAACTGAACTTAGGAATGTTCCATAGGTTTTAAATGGAGATTCAGAAGCAACTACAACACCCGCAGTTAACTTTCTAGCAGTAATACTCTTCATTGACGTATCCACTGGAATATAAATCCGTTTAGGATCAATTTCAGCCTCAAATTTTAGCCAGTTTTTTTCTATTGCTTCACAAGTCTGGACGATCCGTGCACCTCCTTTAAATGTTAAATTCTTCACACTGGCTGTTAAATTAAAATCTCCTTGATAATCAAAATATGGACTAAGCTTAAAACCTAGATCCTCAGGGATTTTCCCATTCGCTATCGTCTGATCTGTGGTATCTACTTTAATTTTATCCAAGTGGATAATTTGTTTCGTCTCGTCTTGGTCCACATACGTATAATCTCCTTGCCCTTCGTAGTCAAGCCTTCCTTTAATATCAATTGTCGCGTTGAAAATTTTGTGGTATTGTGTTACGTAATTCGATAGTAATGAAGCATTATTAAGGGTTTCCATTTTCGCCCGTTTGAAAATTCTGACATGCCCACTATCTGGTGAGATCTTAGAATCAGCCACAGCAATGAACTCCACTCCATTGGCATCAATAATATTGTTTTTAATGTCATATGTGGCCTTAGGTGCTAAGAAATTTAATGAGTCTTGGTATTGATTGAGGCTAAAGAAGTTTGAACTCGATTTAGTCTCGTCTGTATCTATTACAAAATCGCTAGCCGCAGTCCTGGAACTAGATAGTTCCATTTTATCCTCGTCCATAAACCATTTGAACTGATCCATAAAGCACATATACTGGTTCGCAGGAAATTCTACTTTGGTTTCGTCTCCATTAGATTTGAACTCACCAACTCTCTTATCAAAATCAATTTCTGCACTTACATCATCTGTTCTAAAGGCCAGGTTTTCTTGTTCGTCAGCCTGGAGCTTAAATCCAGAACTATCTGCCAGAATTTTCCTTCGTTCATATTTAAAATCATTTGAATACAGTTCTGCTCCCGCAAAATCCATTTGGCCAGACCCTGTCAATCCTTCAGGCTGAAGGGTGAGATTTCCATCTACTAGGTTGGCTTCATTTTCAAAAAAGATGATGGGTTCCTCCAAAACAGATGCTTGAAGCCTTTTCTCCTTAGGGTAATATGAAAGATCAACTTCAAAAGCCTGAGCTTTCGGGACCTCTACACCAGACATACTTTCTTTATTAATAAAGCTAGACGTTACCCCTTTTGTTGAATCAGGAAAGAAAGTAAATTTATTAGATGAGCTCAAAGAGGTTAAAAATTCTAATTCCCCGCTTCCTTGAAGTCCTTCATAGCTCAGTTTGATATCTTTAGTAAAGTCTCCTTGACCCTCATATACAGGTAAACCATTTCCCGAAGTTGTTTTGTCAAAACCTAATGAAAAATCGTCCATAATGGACAAAGGTTCTTCTATATCAGGGAAAATATTTGATACTAGCGTCCCATTAAGCTTCATATTATTGGTTTCGAAGTTATCCAAACTATCAATTACGAAAGGTTCTATTTGATAATAGAATTTGTCTCTGTTATAGACTCCTTCTTGAATTTTCTTATTGTCATAATAAACATAAGAATCATTTTCACTCGTAAGAATTGGGTACTCTGGATAGTCCTCTACAAGTATTCCTGACTTGTTATTGGGAGCATCAATTTTCAATGTTCCTTTAATTCCTTCGACTACATTCTTAATCCGTTTCTGATTTTTATTCCCATATAAATCCGTGCTGCTTTCCTTATCATCCACATATATTCTGGTAGAGTCTACTTGATTCAAATCCAGCGTAAATTCATCGTAATGAAAATCATAGTCCTTCCCCATGAATTCGAAATTACCGGCAAACACACGTCCTCCACACTTAAAATCTCTTCCTTTTTTGAGCGTAACCTGTTCTTTCGAGGGGATAATAACCACCTTTTGGGAATCAGATAAATTTACTCTTCCAACTCCTTTTATTAGCAGGTCATAATTAACAAGATTTAATTGACCATTGTTATCATTTCCAAATGTATTTGAAGCAAACTGTAGCGCATCATAGTCCCTATTTCCGCCAGACGCCGTAACATAGTCAAAGAGTTTTTGTTTTATTTGGCATTGCTTTGAATCAACGTCATACTGTACAAATCCCTTGTTATTCAGGTCAATTAGTAGCTTATCCAGTTGTTCTGAGCTTACCCTCATAAACTGCGCTAATTCACTGACATGAAATTTTTCCGTGGCCGCGTATTTACTAAAATCCTTAATTTTTATTAAAGGATGGGTATCCTGAAAACCAATCATTGCCTTATATCTTTCTTTTTTAAAGAAGTCCACGGATTCAAGAACAGCTATTTGGTTCGAACTTCCTTTGATCGCCCCCATGGTGAGCAGTGGGTCATCAATATTCCAATAAATCGCGTCTACATAGATATCAACATCATGATACGAATTTGAAAAAGGAGCCTTCGAAACTCCTTCCTCTGATTTCACCAATGAAAGTATTCTTGTTTCGTTTTCAAATTTCAAGTTTAAATCAGGATGGTAAATAGAATCCTCATCTAAAAACAAGGTCATTGAACTTTTCAAACTGTTAATTCTATCAGGCCTAATCAAGTATTCCATTGATTTAGCTTTTAAGAATGGTAGCCCATCTCGGTAAAAAACTAGCTGAGCAGGTGTTTCCTCCGACCCACTTCCAGCCAATTTATTTCCTGTCATTGTAAATCCTCCAGAAAAATCAATCTTTTCAAAAATCTCTTTAATCTCTAACCTTTGATTATAACTCTCAAAACGAGGGAAATTTGCGGACTCTGCACTTTTATTTGCTAAGACTTTTTCCTTTAGCACCCCCTTTAAAGGGGTGTCGAAGTATTCATTGTAGAAAGTTACATCTTCAACACTATAAGCCGCTCCCTTAATCCTAATCTCAAACTTCTCAAACTCGCAATATGTTTTTTCTGGATCAAGACCTGCTCTAGCCCATGTAACCTTTCCTCCGTTCCCATAAAACCGCTCTTTCATAAAGTCATATACTCCAGATGTGCCTATGATTACAGAACTGTCTTTTCGAGAATAACACACCAGATTATCATTGTCTATTACCAATGAAGGAATACTATCGAATTCAAACTTATAATTCCCTTGAGAGGATTTCCATGAAATCGCTGGAGTACTGTAAAAAATATTGTCTTGAAATAAGGTTCTACTGTGACCTAGAAATTCTCCAGTGTATTTTTTTGTCTTCTTTGATTTTTGAAGTTTTCTAATAAACTCAATCCATGAGTTAAAGTCTCCTTCTGCGTTTCCTGAGCTTGAGAAAGCGATTAAGCTTTTTAACCAATTTTGAAAATCTGGAGAAATTTTTGCTTTATTCTTTAATAGCAAATTTGTGATTTCGACTACCTGAGCGTGCATTGCTGTATTAAAGGTCGTTTCCGTATAAGCAGTAGCAAATTCATCTTCAATGAACTTCTTCCCTTCCTTCTTTTTGTGGTAGCTCATATGTTCAGTCAGATCTGCAATAAATTGCAATCTGTCACTGGAAACCTGTTTCACTTGACTAATTCCAGACAATGCGAACAAGCACACGCCGACTAAAAATAAGATTCTTTTCATGTGATTTCATAGAGTAACACAAGTATTAAGCCAATTCGCAAGAAAATATTGCAACAGCGGACAGCTTTAACACTTCTTTATTTCCTACATAAATGTAAGTATGAAGGTTACACCTAGACATATCATTCTCAAGCAAGTTTACACAACGAAACGTGCAGAATTCGTTGAAGTGAAACTTTTTACACAAATCGAAGTATCAATTTAAAAAAGAATAGAATAAAAATGAAGAATTTAATCATCTCCCTCGAAAAGCTTCCAACCGATGTGAAATCTCATATTGAAAATGAATACCCACATGGTTTTTACCATAAAACATTCGAGTTTGAGATCCCTGGAAAGAATGAAATTTACGAGGCTCTTAGAACTACCTATAACGGTATTAACTATATGATCAAGATTAGTTCTAGGAAGAAGAAAATAGATTTGGGGCTAGAAGGTTACTAGCCCAATCTATCTTCAATAATTTTCACAAATCAATTCGCCTATTTAGGCTGATTTTTGTTGAATTTCCTGTTCATTGGCTTCAGAAGTAGCTGATATTGCAGTTTTTTCAACTTTCATTTTGTTACCTTCAACTGAAAGTAACACTGTCGTATCTTGAATTTCTATGATTTTACCATGGATTCCTCCTATGGTAACTACTGACTGTCCTTTGTCCAATCCAAGTCTAAAATTCTTAGCCTCTTTGGTTCTTTTCATTTGAGGACGAATCATGAAAAAATACATGATTAAAAACAAACCTCCCATCAAAAAAAGAGTTGACATTCCACCACCACTTGCTGCAGGTGCTTGTAATATTATATTCAAATTATTCATTCTATTGTAGATTCTGAGTTTTCTATTTTTTCTGATCCCATCACTTCTCCAAGCAAATATAGAATCGTTTTATTAGGTTGTGAATTGGTAATGACAGTAATTGACTTCTTTGTGTCCCCAGGACGTTGATGACTATCAAACTCCACCTCTATCTTACCCTTTTCTCCCGGAGCAATAGGCTCTCTTGTATATTCCTTTGAGGAAGTACACCCACAAGCTGGCCTTACATCTGCAATTATTAAATCACTTTTTCCAGTGTTTGTGAAATTATAAGTGTGACCGACCTTTTCTCCCTCTATAATAATCCCGAAATTAAAGTCCACCTCTTCGAAAGTAATTATAGGAAGATTCTTATCCATATTTTGATTGTAACCATCATCAAAATAGATATCATCCGAGGATATTTCATTGGTTGTATCTTGACCACATGAACAAAGAATAACGGAAATACTAAAAAAGAAAAATGCCTTCATTAGATTATGTGAGTAGCCCTTTACCAATTTTTTTGATCTTTCCTTCCTCATTTAACTTATCAAATAGTTGATCTAAAATACCATTAATAAATCCAGCCGACTTAGGAGTACTATAATATTTTGAAAGCTCTATATACTCGTTTAACGTCACCTTTAGAGGAATATCACTAAATGACTGAGCTTCTGCCAGAGCCATCTTCATTAAGATTTGATCTAAAACCGCAATTCTATCAAAATCCCAGTTTTTAGCAGCTTCTTCGATTAAAGTTTCACTTTCCCCTCCCAATGACAATGTCTTCTTAAATAGCGTATTCAAGAAATTTTTCTCATCTTCAGGATCTCTCCATAAAGGAAGAAGCGTAACATCTGAATCTTCTTCACTTATCCCCTTAATGGTTTTAATGGCCATTCCAGCCGCTAAGTCTAAGTCATCAGACCACAATACATTTCTTTCTTCAAAGAAATCATGGAGCAGCTCCTCATTAATCATATGACGTTTAAAGAACCTTAATAAAAATTCTTTGTCATGGTAAAAGCCTCGCTCTGCAGAAGCCATATATTCCTTATAGTCATCTGTAAGAATGAGTTCTTTAAAGATTCTCTTAGACAGGTCTTTTTCTTGAGCCCAATTCACTTTTAGCTCCTCTGACTTGTTTTTCAATACTTTACTATTCGCCAAAAGTCGAATAAAAGAATTGGTAACAAACTTGGTGTTAGGGTGCAAATCTTCCTCAGAAGGAAGCTTCTTATTTCTCCCAGCTTCAATTCTATCGATCGCGTGATCTTGCATCTCTACAACCAATCCAAGTAACCAAACGTACATCTCGTACATTTTGTCAATACTCACTTTTAGCTGCTTTTCTGCATGAACTACGTCTCTATCCTCATCTTGGAAGTACGCGTAAAAACAATGAAGTACTTTTATTCGTAAATGCCTTCTATTAAACATTAGGGTAGAGTTTTTAAAATGACAATTTAACTTTTCCTATGGCAATAATACGCTCTTCTGCTATTTTATTAGCTGCCAAATACGTAGGAATGTTGTCTTTTTCTGATTTTTCAAAGATTTTCATAGTTGTATCATAGATTTTCTCAGTCTGCGACAGAGCTGCCTCTCTATTATACCCCTGAAGCTCCCAGTAACAATTAATGATTCCTCCAGAATTCACCACATAATCTGGAGCATAAACAATCCCTTGATCTTTAAGGGCCTTCCCATGAATATCCTCATTTTCCAACTGGTTATTAGCGGCTCCAGTTATCACTGCACAGTTTAGCTGCTTTAGCGTATCGTCATTCACTGTAGCTCCAAGCGCACATGGAGCGTAAATGTCCATATTCGTCATATAAACATTCTCTAGACTCACTACATTACAACCAAATGCATCTACCACCTTTTTAATACTAGGCTCATAGATATCCGCCACTGAAACAACAGCACCTTCTTTATGTAAATGTCCAACCAAGTGGTAACCAACACTTCCAACTCCTTGCACCATGATTTTTTTCCCAGATAAGCTATCAGATCCATAGGCTTTCTTCGCAGCAGCCTTCATCCCCACATACACACCGTAAGCTGTAACTAAAGATGGGTCGCCGCTACCACCTATGTATTCAGGAATACCAGTTACGTGGTCTGTTTCCATATGAACCTTTTCGATGTCCTGAGGCGAGATTCCCACGTCCTCCGCAGTAATGTACTTCCCTCCTAAGCTATCCACAAACTTCCCAAATCTTCTAAAAAGGGCCTCACTTTTATCTGCTCTGGAGTCACCTATGATCACCGCTTTTCCTCCACCTAAATTTATTCCAGCGACAGATGATTTATAGCTCATCCCTCTGGACAACCTAAGAACATCATTTAATGCTTCCTGTTCTGAAGCATACTTCCACATTCTAGTTCCTCCCAATGCAGGACCCAAAGTAGTATTATGAATTGCTATGATGGCCTTAAGGCCAGTTGACTTATCTTGACAAAAAACCACTTGTTCGTGGTCATGCTTGAACATCTCTGCAAGTGCACTGAAAGACTGAACAGATTCAGAAGTAGTCGTTTCTATTTCCATTAAATTATATTAAAGAACGTTTTTTTCGATTTTAAGCTGGTGCAAATTTATACTTTTAAAACACTTTGTAAAATTATCTTTTTAAAATGTTGGTTAAAATATTGCTCGTAACTTTGCGTTGCAATGATCACAGTGAAAACACTCCGAACATACCTCTATTGCTTGCCCCTTTTTATTTTGTTTTGTTTTCTGCTATCCTCTTGTGAAAAGGAGGTAAATCTAATTATTCCTCCTGGAGAAAATAAATATGTTATTGAGGGTACTATAGAAAATGGTCAAATACCTTTCGTTCTTATTTCTCAAACAAAAGATTACAATCAAACCATTTCCGCGGGAGGGCTGAACGGCTTTTACCTAGGTGGAGCTACGGTAGTGGTAACCAATGGAAATCAACGGGATACCTTAACTGAAATTTGCTCAGGAAATCTCCCCTCCGATATTCTTCTGCAGGTGGCAGAGCTAATTGGTATCTCTCCATTTATACTTGCTAACTCTGATATATGTGGCTACATAGATTTCAATTCGTCCACAGTAGGAGTCTCTGGAGAATCTTATGGATTAGAGGTCTCAATTAATGGTGAATTCTTAACAGCTCAAACGACCATTCCAAACAAAGTTGAGCTTGATTCACTCTGGTTTAAAGTTTCCGGAGATCAGCCAAATGACAGCCTGGGATTTGCCTATGCTACATTGACCGATCCAGATACAATAGGAAATGCATACAGATGGTTTGCAAAGCGAATCAATCAATATCCAATTTGGGCAGATAGAGCAGGTGAGCAAAAAGATCTTCAGTACATTGCCCCGTTAGGTAGCTCTTATGACGATTCATTCTTTAATGGGCTTTCTTTTGAATTTGCATACTATAGAGGCACGCTTTCTGGCTCTTCAAAACAAGATGATGTAAACCACGAAAGAGGATTCTTTAAGACAGGTGATACGATTGCGGTCAAAGGAACAGCTATAGATAGAGATACCTATAATTATGTGGTATCTTTTGAAGCTGAAGCAGGAAGTGCAGGAAATCCATTCACAGCTCCTTCCCCTGTTTACTCTAATATTAATGGAGGCATTGGAATATGGGCTGGATATGCAGCCATTTACGATACACTTATAGCAACACCTTAAAAAACTTCTATGAAAAACCTTTTATTCTTCTTATTCAGCTTATTTACCCTATCTATTACAGCTCAAAACGAAAGCACACCCTCATCCAAAATCACAGAAGTGACTGTTTTCATGAATGGCGCCCAAATCACCAGAACTTCGAATGTCAGTCTCAAATCTGGTCAAAATAAAGTGACAATCTCAGGACTCACTCAACATGTTAACTCTCAAAGTATAAATGTTAAAGGAAATAGTAATTATCTTATCAAATCAGTCAATCATCAGTCTGATTTCCTCTCAGACACGGAGAAAAATGGGGAGATAGCTTCACTTGAAAAAGAGCTGGAGGATATCAAATTCAGAATAGAGACCAGATCAAGCTTAGAACGAGTATATCAAGAAGAAAAAAACCTGTTATTAGCTAATAAATCAATCAAAGGAGCCAACGAATCACTATTGGCTGAAGACCTTAAAGAAATGGCCGTGTTTTTCAGAGCACATATGGAAGAACTTGAATACAAACTTCTTGAGATTCGTGAAGAAAAAAAAGATTTAGAGAAAAAAAGAAAAGAACTAAGATTGGAATTGAATAAAAGTCGCGGCTCCTTGAATAATTATTCAAGCAAAGTAGAATTAGTACTAGAATCGAAAAAAAGTCAAAACGTTTCTCTGGAGTTCTCTTACATTGTTTATAATGCTGGATGGTACGCTACCTATGACGTGCGAACTACGGAGATTGACAAACCTGTTCAACTCATATATAAAGCGAATATTTCTCAAACTACGGGTAATGACTGGGATGACATTGACATTTCGCTTTCCACTGGAAATCCAATGGTTAATGGTACTAAACCCGTTTTAAATCCATGGTATATCTCTGTATATAACCCTCAAGATACGTATGGCAGATATAAGAATAATAAACAATTGAGGCAGCAAGCAGATGAGGGAACTAATGAACCTTCAATTACAACATGGGGTGACGCCCCTCTCGAAGATGATCTATCCTATAATATCGAATTGGGAAACACTTCTTTATTGACCCAATCAGTTGAAGCTTTAACCTCTACGGAATTCGAGATTTCAATCCCTTATACTATTCCTTCTGACGGAGAATCCTATGAAGTAGAAATTCAGAGAAATGATCTTCAGTCAAGCTTTTCGTATTATACAGCACCTGCCATAGAAAAAGATGCTTTCTTGCTTTCAAGATTGACTAAGTGGAGTGAGCTTAATTTACTCCCCGGAGAAGCCAATGTATTCTATCAAGGTTCATTCGTAGGATCATCATTTCTAGATCCTTATTCTTCCGAAGACACACTAGACATAAGCCTCGGAAAAGACAAAAACATTATTGTAAGTAGAGAAAAAATCGAAGAGTATTGTAAAACGAATTCATTTGGAGGTAACAAAAAAACGAGTAGAGCCTATAAAATCACTGTAAAGAATAATAAATCAACAACTATTCATCTTAAGTTGGAAGATCAAATACCTGTATCTCAACAAAACGATGTCAGTGTTTCTGTAGAAAACATAAGTAATGGAGAACTGAATGAGCAAACAGGTATAGTTACCTGGAAAGTTCCTTTGGCACCAGGAGAATCCAAGGAGTTTTTACTCCAATTCGAAGTTAAATACCCTAAAAAGTTAAAACTTGCCCGACTCTAACTCCTCATTAAAATTGTATGCCGTTCTATTAGGTGGAATGGCTGAAGGTTGTAATATAGAACTACACGATGTTCAGTTTACTGTATCAGATAAAATTGAAAATGCATATTTCGACTTGCTAGACAAATGGTTTGGAATTAAGGAGAAAATGCATGTTGATTCTTACATCATTTTAGATATCATAGATGGTTATGAAGTCTCACTTAGAAGCGAAAAGTCTTCTCAAAAAGAAAAACTATTCTTTATCAATCTGGGAGCTTATCAAGAGGGCAAATTCTCAGAGCTTCATGAGATAAAATTCGTTGTAGACTCAAGTAAGATCTCCGTGAAAAAACGCGCCAAAGCATCTATGTTACAAGGAAAAACGAGTGTACACACTGATGATCTATTTGAGGTTGATGACTGTATTACTATTTCAGAAATAAATGGTTGGTATATACACTTAACTCCTACTCATAAAGAAGAGAAGCTTACTCCTGTAAATGGATATATGCCCCTACCTAAAAAGACTGTTCGAGAGTATTTGATCAGAAACCAGACACAGTTATTCGACACCAATTGACAAAAAAACTAAGAATAGCACTTCTGATTTTAATTATAATAGGTGTACTAATCAACCTACTTGTGTGCTGCCAATTATGCTCCATGATTTTAATTAATAACACCAACAGGTTTGAATTGTTTCAACTCCTTTTTCCATTGGCGCTGGCTAGTGGAATTATAAGTATTGTATATCATTGGAAATTGATCTCATATGACAGACGCTTTATAAGTAATAGTAACCATGAGGTAATTATAGACGAACAACTAGCCGAGTCAGATTCAAAAGCGAAACAAACCAATAAATTTTTTCTTATTGGGAACTTGATATTTGGGCTAGCTCTTCTAGCAATAATTCTAAAAATTATTCAATTCAATCTTGACAAAAGAACCTCATTCTGGATGGTCTTTTTTCTATTTTTATATGCTCTAGTAGGATTAATAGTCGTTCAAGATGCAATAAAAAAATGGAGAGAGTCATGGATCAATACACTGCTGAATAAATCTTAGCTTCCATTCTCGATATCATTTATACTCACAATAATTCGTTAAAAAAACCTAGACATCACAAACTTTCACTTGTTACATCGCGTTAATTTTAAAACATGAAATTTAAAATCCCTTCTTTTCTTAAGAACAGATATATACTTACGCTATCTGTGTTTGTATTCTATATGCTCTTTTTTAACGATGCGGATGTTTTTTCTGTTTACAATTCTCAAACAGAACTAAATGAAATTCAAGAAGAAATAGATTGGTATAAGAACCAAACCGATGAGTGTAGAACTCGCTTAGAAAAGTTGGAATCTGGAGGCTTTGAACTGGAAAGATTAGCCAGAGAAAAGCACTATTTACAACGAGAGAACGAAGATGTCTTTATAGTAAAACTTGACTAGCGCTGTGGTTCAGATTGATAAAAGCCATGCTATCCAAATCCTCTGAAGTTTCAAACTTAAGTGTTTGAATAGGAAAAACGGTTACATTGGTCGCTTCTTACAAACCTTTTATTTAAGTCTAAATGAAATCTACACTGCTATTTATGTCTTTGATATCAGCATCTATACTATTTGCTTCTGCTGACTCCCTAAATGTTGACCTTACCGAAGAAATGATGCAAGAAATATACTTTCAGCAATATGCTGACAGTGTCAACTCTTCGTACACATTTCAAACAGGAAATGTTTCTCTTCTTAACGGTGCTGTTAGTCTAGATGTCCCCACAGGCTATAAATATTTGGACGCTGAGCAGAGCGAGCATGTTTTAACCGAAGTCTGGGGAAACCCACCCTCATCAACAATGGGATTGTTATTCCCTGAAAATTCCCACCCAATATCTGATGAGGATACTTATGCTGTTGAGATTAATTTCATTAATGACGGCTACGTCTCTGATGAAGACGCCACAGACATCAATTACTCCGAACTAGCAGATGAAATCAAAGATGATTCTAAAGAATGGAATAAAGAACGAATAGCTCAAGGCTATGAACCCATAGAATTTGTAGGCTGGGCCTCCTCTCCTTTCTATGACCAACAAAATAAAAAACTTCACTGGGCAAAAGAGTTAAAATTCGGAGATGATGAAGAAAACACTTTAAATTATGAAATTAGAATCTTAGGACGTAAAGGATATTTAGATATGAATGCACTAGGTAACATCACCGTGCTACCTCAATTCAAACAAGATATCGATGTAGTTCTATCAAGTATTAATTTCAATGAAGGACATCGATACGAAGATTTTGACTCTAATATTGACAAGGTGGCTGCATATGGAATTGGTGGATTAATTGCAGGAAAAGTGTTGGCTAAAGTTGGTTTCTTTGCTGTCATTGCTAAATTTGGCAAATTCATCATCATCGGTATTGTAGGATTCTTTGCTGTCTTTAAAAAGCGTCTCTTTGGTAAAAAAGAAACAAACAAAGAGCTTAAAGAATAGCCATAAATACCTAGATGTACTAAAAACAAAACCAGCATGAGCAAATCAAGCATCTTTTCTTTCATCTATATTTTCATTCTTGCAGTAGTTCTGTCTTGCAAATCAAAACAACCAATAACGGAAACCTCTTCTGCAACTGCTCCCCCAAATGCGGATGTAAGTCAAAATACCAGTAGCGAAGAGAATGTAACGAAAGTGCTATTGGCTAAGCTAAACTTACTAGACGGCGTGACGGCAAAAGAGATCACAACTCAAAATGGCTTTTATGAGCATATGTTTGAGTTGCAGATAGAACAACCAACAGATCATTTTAATGCTGATAGTGAACGTTTCACGCAAAAAGTATACTTGTCTCACATTGACTTCGGTAAGCCTATGGTCATGTACCTTAATGGTTATACTGCAGGTAACAATGCATATGTGACTGAAGCAGCCGAACTTCTTGATGCAAATCAAATTCATGTCGAGCATCGCTTTTTTAGTCAGTCTAGACCGAAGAACATTCCATGGGAATTGCTAACCATCAAGCAATCAGCTTATGATCATCACAGAATAGTTGAACTTTTGAAAAGTATTTATACTGAGCCATGGATAAGCACCGGAATAAGCAAAGGTGGTATGGTCACTATTTTTCACAAGAAATTCTTCCCAGAAGATGTTGCCGTGGCTATGCCATATGTAGCTCCTATTAATAAAGAAAAGCATGATCCCAGAGTATACCAGCATCTCAATTCTGTAGGAACGGAAGAATGTCGAAACCAGATAACAGAATTTCAGCGCTCCCTTTTAATCAATAGAGAAGAAGCACTTTCGTTCTTTGAGCAATATTCAAAAAAGGCTGGTTATTCATACCCTCATGGGCTTGAGGCAAGTTTTGAATTAAGTGTTTTTGAATTTTCTTTTGCCTTTTGGCAATGGAGCGGTAATTGCTCCAGCATTCCTTCATCTGACACTTCTATTGAGGATAAGATGAAATATTTGTTTTTCACAATAGATTCACCAAGCTTCTTTAATGAATCCACATTAACGGATATACTTCCCTTCTTTTATCAAGGGTATTATGAAATAGGCATGTATGGCTATGAAGTAGATAAATTCAAAGGATTTACAAAAGTGTTTACTGAAGAAGTAGACAATCAGAAAATATTTATTCCAGAAGGAATGGAGGTTAAATACAATCCTGAACCCGTTAAAGAAGTGATTTCATGGTTAGACGATAACGGAAATAATATGATATATATCTACGGCGGACTTGACCCATGGGGCGCAACGGCCTACGAACCTACTGAACGTACAAATAGCTTATTCTTAAATTTAGATCAAGGAACCCATAGCACAAGATTAAAAAATTTCCCAAAGGATATACGTTCTGCGGCAATGGATTCACTTCAAACTTGGGTATCAAGAGCAAAATAAAATGATTGACTTAAGAAGTGACACGGTCACCAAACCTACAAAAGGAATGGTTGAAGCGATGTTCAATGCAGATGTTGGAGACGATGTATTCCAAGAAGATACAAGTATTAACAGTCTGCAAGACTATGTGGCTGAATTATTTGGTCATGAAGGTGCATTGTTTTGTCCAAGTGGAACGATGACCAATCAAATCGCTATAAATGTGCACACACAGCCCGGAGATGAAATTATTTGCTCTGACCTTTGTCATATCTATAATTATGAAGGAGGCGGTGCAGCTAGAAATTCAGGTGTTCAAGCCAGATTGGCACACCACAACAGCGGGTTAATAACACCTGAGGATGTAAAGGATAAAATAAACCCTTCAGATTCACATTATGCCAATACAAGTTTGGTTTGCTTAGAAGATACAGTTAACAAGGCTGGAGGGAATTATTACAACCTGAATTTGATCAAAGAAATAAAATCAGTTTGTGATTTTCATGACTTGAAACTCCACCTTGATGGTGCTCGACTATTTAATGCTTTGGTAGAAACCAATTACGATACTAAAGAATATGGAAGTCAGTTTGACAGTATCAGTATTTGTCTTTCGAAAGGCTTAGGGTCCCCTGGTGGTTCTGTGGTCATAGGCAACAGTGCATTTATCAAAAAAGCTCATCGAGCTCGAAAAGTATTTGGAGGAGGAATGAGACAAGCGGGATATTTCGCTGCTGCTGGCATGTATGCACTTCAAAATCAAGTAAGTCGTTTAAAGGATGATCATAACAGAGCAAGGGCCATTGCTAAGCTGTTGGAGAATTCCAAACATGTGAGTCATGTAACAACTCCTGACACCAACATTGTTATTTTTGATGTTGATGCATCCTATGGTGTTAAAGATTTTTTAGCTCACTTAAAACATCACGGAGTACTCGCTCTCCCCTTTTCAAACACAAAAATCCGATTTGTGACACACCTACATATTACAGACGATCATATAAAAGAACTAGAGGATATACTGTCTACATTATAAACTGGAGTCTAGTTTCATACCTTTGCCCTCATTTTAAACTTAAAAAATGTTACGAACAATACTCTTTTTTTCTGCTAGCTTATTTCTCTTTAGCTGTGGTGGCGGTAAGCCCGACCCTGCACAAACTTCCAAAAACGATTCCTCTACTAAAAAAGATATACCTCTGAATGCAGATGATGCTTTGTTGGCATCGCCTAAAAAATTAATCACCAACAAAGACCGTGCGCTGGCATTCTTTGAAGCAATTGAAAATGCCAACACTCTAAAACTTCCTTTGGTAATGCATGAGGACTTCACCTCTGACCATCCATACTTTAATAATGGAATAATGGGGCTAAAGCAATTTATGGTTGAAAACAGAACCAAAGAGTTTAGTTTTGATGTTTATAGAGCACTGCAGCAAGGAAACACTGTAATCACACATTCAGTATATAACTTTCCTTCACCCATGGTAGCTATAGATATATTTGAATTCGAAAAGGGGAAAATCAAATCGATAAAAGGAGCTCTATCAGCCTTTCAAGATCAAAACGGCAATGGACATAATTCAGTATCAGGTTCGACTAAAGTTGAGAATATAGCTAAAACAGGACTTTATCTTGACTTCACCAAAAGATATATGAACGAGGTTGTAATACCTCGAAACACAGAAAACATTTCAAAATTCGTGAGTAAGGATTACATTGATCATGGCAGCTATGGTAAAGATGGAATCAAAGGCTTAAAAGAGAATATCAATACTACAAAATCAAATTTGGTAAGAAACAAGTTAGAAATGGTTTCTGGTGAAGGCAATTTTGTACTGACTGTATGCTCTGGAGATCACAAAGGTAAGCCAGCAAAAATCTATGAATTAGTGAGACTTGATAAAAATAAAATTTCAGAACGCTGGGAACTGATTGACTAACAAAATTCTATAAATTAAAAAAGCCAGACGTAACCGTCTGGCTTTTTTAATGATCTTATTTTATTTAAACTTAAATCTCTTCTTTTTCCGTGTCAGCACTTGACATTTCAACTGGTAAATGCCCAAATTCTTTTCCATATTGAAGCATTTGTTCGTCAAAATTAATGTCATATGATATCTTCACATCAGTAATATTTTTATCTGTATCAAATACTGGGGTCATCACTGGATTTATAAATCCATAATATGATGCTAAGTTCAACACGTCAGCTCTTCTAATTACCTGACTATGGACTTCCGGATTGGAATTTACCCCATAAACTTCCACCAACACACTGGCTGACTTATAGTTACCTTTGGATTCCATATTTACAGCTTGCCTCAATAATTTACCAACGAGTTCGCGCAATCTTTCATAATTAAGAATATTGTAATAAAATTTTCCTTCTCTCTCAACCAATTCAACGACTTCTCCTTCACCATGTCCCATCACCCACTGACAAGCAATAAATTGAGCTGAGCTTCTTGGATTTGTAAATTGAGTTCCTTCGCCTATACCATTGAAGTTAGTTAGCAACCCTTCTCGGAAATATAAATCAGCTGCTGCCATCCCCACCTCAGAAGAACTGGACAATCCAAGCTCTTCAATTTTAGGACTCATGCAATAGTAAAGCGAATATACCTGTGCGATTAATTGCTGAATGGTACTTGCGTTCTCTTTTAACGTTACAAAAGGTGGCCCTACTCCATCCTCAATCTTACCAAAATTGTATCCAATCA
Organism: Flavobacteriales bacterium; assembly: GCA_965224545.1. Classification (GTDB taxonomy): domain Bacteria; phylum Bacteroidota; class Bacteroidia; order Flavobacteriales_D; family Sanyastnellaceae; genus ASP10-05a. Next base: position 763,233 of record CBDCZM010000004.1, read on the forward strand.
TTCTAAATTGATTGTAGATCACTGCCGCCTCTTTACCATGAGCTAATGCTCTTAGTACTTCATCTTCATCACATGCAAATTCCGTTAACAATCCTCCTGCAGTTATTTGGTTTGCCGCATTAATTATGTTCGCACTAATAATATTTTTCGTTCCCACATCTCTTCTGATCCACTCAGAATTGGGCTGACTCATCACGGGAGGAAACATAGGAGAGATATCGCCTGCTCCACTTATTCCGTAAACCACTTGTGCAGATGACACAGACACTTCCTCATTTTTATGTTCCTCTTTAATAGGTGCATTTTGTTCAAACCAAAGCACATTATCTTTAAGAACATCCATCTTACGAGAGAATTCCTTGTCCAAAATGTAAACGTATGATTCATATGCTCCTTTTCTAGCAAGAGGATCTTCATACTTCTCTACAAAGCCATTGATAAAGTCAACAGAATTATCGGATGCCTCCATCCATTCTAGCGAATGTTGTTCCCAAAGCTGAAGATCTCCTGTTTCATAATACGAAACCAGTGTTTTTAACGCTTTTGCTTGTTTTGGAGACTCTGCAACAGTTACAGCTTTATTCAACCAATAAATGACTTGTTCGATCGATTCTTTATAGAGTCCATTCACTGAATAAGTTTCTTCTACCACGTTCCCGTTTTTGTCTCTAGTTAATCTTGTATTTAGGCCTATTTCTATAGACTTAGAAGCCTCTTCTTCCTCCTTAAATTGATCGTAATATTCTTTCACTTCATTCATCGAAATCGAACTTTCATAAAAATTCATTGAAGACTCTATCAATATGTCCTTATTCACATCTGCACTGATTGAGTATCTATCATAATTTTCGCTGAACAGAGCTAATCGAATTTCATCTTTCAGCTCTATATTATTCATCTTCAACTGATCATTGAACCATAACCCACAAAAATTTGGACGATGCTTCTGATTGGTCACGTTATGGTGAATTCCTTTTGTAAACCACACTTTTTTGGTGAATTTTTTGAATTCCTTCCATTCGTTATTAGCTTCATCACCGCTATAATTAGTGTAAATCGTTTCTAATATGGATCGTATCTCAACATTATGTCTGTATCTCTGATTCCAGAACATATCTCTACCGGCCAAACCTGCTTGGCTCATATAATAAGCAAATTGCTTATTTTCCAATGAAAGTGAATTCCAACTTTCTTCTGGTACCTCATATCTATAAATTCCAAAATCATCTACAATCTCTGCTTCCCATTCGAAATTTCCGCTTCTAGCGCTAAACTCTTCGTTTTTACTTATAGGAGTTTCTACGTCACTTGAGACAGGTGCCATGCATCCCGTCAAACTAAAAGTGAGCAAACTAGCTATGACTATATAATTAAATATTCGTTTCATACAAGTATGATGTGTATAGGATTAGCACATATATACGGTAGTTATCTGAATTGGTTATCAATTAGTTTCGGTACTTCACCTTGAGTTAACGAATTGGATCTTCCAACGCCGATTTCAAAAGAATTCAAAGCCACACACCGAATTCATTTGGAGAAAAAATTTTCAAAGAACCTTAAGCCAAAGAATTAAACTTGATAAGGGTCTTCCTTCTAGTCAAACAAAATCAGTTTACCTGAATCTCTGAGGCAAATTTCACACAATCCCCAACAGAAACCCCACTCCTGAAGTTTCCTGAGACAACTATTGTTTCTGTTTTTTCAAAAGATTCTATTGAGCTAATAATGTTGGAATGGCCCACTTCAAATTGAGGAATAGCCTTTTCCCAAGTGGTAATTTCAGAATATAGAGGGACACCTTGAATGTCTAAGATTCTTTCTAGTTCGTGTCTGGCAAGTTCTGGAGTATGTCCTTTATCTGGTTTAGAAAAAACGGTAAAAGTGACTTCTTCAGCACCTGCCCTATTTTCAAAAACGGTTGAATTAATAACAGCTCCGAGAAGAGGCTTTTTCTCAATTTCAGGAATGAGAAATCCAAAACCATTAACATTTCCCTTTATGTCAGACTTATTATACGCCAAATGCAAGAGTTGCATTTTACAGTACGGAATATTAAGTAGCTTTTCAGCTAGTGAAGGGTTTAACGTTTTAAGTAACTCTGCTGTTTCAAACGAAGGCGTGCAACAAATTATTTTTCTCGCGCTATAATGATGGTCTTTGGTTGAAACTGTGTAATCATCGCTTTCTCCAGTTATTGACAAAACGGAACTTTCATCAATACAATGATCTTTTACGTACTCATACATCGCATCGGTGAGTGAACCAGTTCCACTCCTAAATGAAGAAATTACACGTTTGTTCTTTCCTTTATTGGCCTTCATTCCCTTTATGACGGAGCCATACTCTTTTTCATACTCTACAAATTGCCTTAAGACAGTGGAGGCTTCCATTTTTTTAGGATCTCCAGCATAAATTCCTGATAGCACTGCATTTGCCACGGACTCATACAATTCATATCCAAACCTTCTACTCACGAAATCAGCTACTGATTCTCCCTCTAGACTCTGGGTCTTTATTCTAGATTCTTTCAAAAGCCTCAGCTTTGCTTTCCAACTCAAAAGTGGTGATGTGAAAATACTTGAAGGACTAGCAGTGAGCTTTCGAAGTTTACCTCTTCTATAAATGAATCTTGCAGCGCTATCTGAAGATGCGTGAACAAGTTCGTTTTCAAGCCCCAAATAGTGGATCATCTCCTCTATCTCAGGAGTCATGCTGAATGACACAGCTGCTTTATCAAATATTTTTTTTCCCTTATTAAAACTCTCAATAACTCCTCCAAAGCGTTCCTTCTTTTCTAACAAGATAAATGGAACACCTTGTTTCTTTAGATAATAAGCAGTGCTTAAACCACTTAAACCGCCTCCTATGATGATTATGTTGCTATTGGACTTCAATGTATTTAAAGTGTTTCAGTTGATTTACTTACAATAACTTGCTAAAGCTGACACCCAATTTTCATCTTCATTGATACAAGGAACTAGAGTAAACTCCTCTCCTCCGGCCTTCAAATACTCCTCTTTCCCTTCCATTCCTATTTCCTCTAATGTCTCTAAGCAATCGGAAACAAATGCTGGACATAGTACGATTAACTTCTTATTACCTTCTTTTGGTAATTCCTCCAATCGTTTGTCAGTAAAGGGCAGTAACCAAGGGTCTCTTCCCAATCGGGATTGAAAACTCACACTGTACTTTTTCTTATCTAAATTCAACTTTTCTGCTACCAACCTTGTCGTCTCAAACACCTGATGTCGGTAACAAAATGCATGTGCTTCATTCTTTACTTCACAACAATTCTCACATTTCAAACAGTGCTCTCCTGAAGGATCTGTCTTTCGAACATGTCTTTCCGGTATACCGTGATAGCTAAAAAGTATATGGTCATACTCTTTATCTAGGTATTTCCCGAGTGTCCCCGCTAAGCTGCTGATGTAGGTTGGCTCATTGTAAAATGGCTTTACTACTTCCATACTTACGTCACGGTATTTTTTTGCCATAATTTCCTCCGCTTTTACCACTACTGTTTCATAACTGCTCATAGCATAATGAGGGTATAATGGGACCAATTTTATGGTTTTTATTCCTGGGTTTTTCTGTACTAGTTCGTCTAACCCTTTTTCAATAGACATTTTTCCATAGCGCATGCCCAGAGCAACTGGGATATCCAGTTTTTCTTGAACCAGTTTTTGAAGGCGTTTGCTCAATACAATTAATGGAGAGCCTTCGGGCCACCAAATTTTCGCATACGCTTCAGCAGATTTTTTTGGCCTCTTAGGAAGTATAATAACTTCTAGCAAGAACTTTCTCAACCATTTAGGAATGTCCAAAACACGCTCATCCATTAAAAACTCTCTTAAATAAACTTTTACATCCTTCGGGTCAGGACTTTCTGGAGAACCCAGATTTACTAACAAAACTCCTTTTTCACTATTCATTATTGCATTAAGTATTTTTTGGGTGTAACACCAAATTTCTTTTTAAAAGCCGTTATAAAATGACTTGGGTTAGTGTATCCCAGAGCATAAGCAGCATCTTTCACTTTATATTCTCCCGAATCCAACATAGACATTCCCTGATTTAGTTTGTAGTCATTTAGATATCCATAAATGGTCGCGCCATAAATATTCTTAAACCCAAGCTTCAATTGATATTCGCTCATCTCTACCTGAGCCGCGAGGGCTTTAATCGTAGGGGGATCTGTCATTTGTGACAGTATTATTTCCTTAGCCTCTTTTATTTTTTTCACGTTGGAATAATCCTTCAGAAATGGGCAACTTTCATATAAGTCACCCCCTTCAGATTTATGAAAGTAATGGCTAAGAATCTCGAATGCCTTGCCTTTCATAAACAACTTCTCACTCTGAGGTGAAAGCTGAGTGGTGAGAATTTGATTGACACACATTCCTAGGGTTGGCTTCATTTCATCCTTGGCGTAGAACTTTTGTAGTGCACCATCTCCTTTCAAAAAATGCAACTCTTCGCTCTCTTTGATAAACAAATTGTGCAACTCAGTAACGGAAATAAAAAGGATCACCAAACTTGCCGCACCGTTCACATCAATTCTATGGGGTAATTCCATTACAGGATTGTACAAGGTCATTACTTGCTGAGAGGACAAATCCATTGAATAAGATGGGCCAAACCAAAACTTCATGTTCCCCTCGGCGCACATCGAAAGCTGGATTATTCCTTTCTTCACCTCACTTGTTATCTCACATTCAGCACCCTCTTCAGTACGAATCACATGAAGGCTCATTTCCTTTTCAAGAGTGTAACTGTGGTTACTAACTTTTTGGGTACTTTTTTCAGTATTTGCAACTCGTACGTACATAATGAGGCATTGTATTATGAACAGCAAAGCAAATACAAATGCTTGGTTCAAACATGACATAAATCAACAAATCCAGCGCTTAAGCTTATTTAGAATCATTCTAAAATAGGGTTTTCAATCGTTTAGAGGTACTTGTTTTACTTACAGAGGTATTTTTAGAATACTCTACGGTTAATTTTGTCCTCGATTTGGGTCAGCTAACAGAGAAAAATCAGTATTTATATTCGGGACTAGCTCAGTTCTCGGTTTTTGGTGTCAGCCATAAAGAACTTCCTGCCGCACAAAGGGAAAGTTTTGCTTTGAGTCATGAGCAACAAGCTCAACTCATAATTGAATCTAAAGAACTGGGTGCCGAAAACATTTTGATTCTTTCTACTTGTAATAGAACTGAAATCTACGTGAAGACGGCGCAACTTCATGCCATTAAGACTGCTTATCACCAACTCGCTAAAGTCGAACAACCTTCATTCGAGACAAGTGGTTACACAAAACTCGGCTTGAATGCGGTTAGACACTTGTTTGAAGTCTCTGCAGGGCTTCACTCCCAAATCATTGGTGACTTTGAAATTATAGGGCAAGTAAGAAAAGCCTTCAGAGTATCAAAGCAATTTGATTGTAGTGGGTCTTTTTTAGAGCGTCTGGTAAATACTGCCACTCAAATGAGCAAACGCATTAAGAACCAAACAGAATTCAGCTCAGGAGTTACTTCCACTGCCTATGCAGCTGTGCGGCATATTAGAAATTCATTTGAAGACTTTAATGATCTTCGCGTTTCCATATATGGTCTAGGGAAAATAGGACAAAATGTTTGTGAAAATTTGGTCAAGCACGTCCCTTCTCATAATGTTAGAATACTTAATAGATCTGTAGAAAAAGCCATGGAACTCGCTAAACGCTATAATATTGATGTTTTTGGCGAGGACATTTTAAAACCTTCTATAGAACTGAGTAATGTTCTTATTGTAGCTACAGGAGCATCTGAGCCAACTGTTCTGCCGCACATGATTCCAGATGGAAAGGAGTTGTTAATTATTGACCTAAGTGTGCCACGGAATGTTCACGCAGATATAGATTCTCTACCTAATTGTACTGTCTTAGGGGTGGATGAAATATCAAAGATGAACGATGAAACTTTAAAACAACGATTGTTAGAAGTGGAAAAGGTAAATGACATACTGAATCAAGACATGCTCAAGTTCACAGACTGGATGGAATCCAGAAAGCATGCTTCTGCCATCCAAGCCATTAAAAGCAATTTCAAAGACTTTCAGCATAAGGAATTACTGAAGGCTAAAAAGAATCCCGAGGACGAGAGTGTTCAGAATGAGCTCGAAATCAGCAATAAAGTGATCAATCGAATCACAGGGCAGATTTTCTCTAAACTCAAGGATCTTGAGGAGGGTGAGTTAGAAACTGTGTATAAACTTTTCAGCTTGGATAAAGAATCATTTAATGAGTATTGAACCCATTCGAATAGGTACTAGAGGAAGTGCATTGGCACTATGGCAGGCCAACAAGGTAAAAGACCTACTTTTCGCTAAAGGAATCTCATCTGAATTGAAGATTATTCATAGTGTCGGAGATAAGGACAGAAAGTCTAAGCTTCATGAAATGGGACTAGTAGGAGTATTCACCAAAGAGCTTGACGATGCCCTCTTGTTGGAAGAAATTGACATCGCTGTGCATTCCCTTAAGGATGTACCGACCTCGCCACCTATTGGAATTGTTCAATGCGCCGTACTTGAAAGAGCCAACCCCCATGACATTTTAGTTTCTGATGGAAAAAGTCCTGACGAGATCGATTTCACACTGGCTACAGGCAGCTTACGAAGAAGAGCTTTTTGGCTCAATCGCTACCCCTCACATAGCCTACAAAACCTGCGTGGCAATGTTCCCACGAGAATCGAGAAGCTTAAGACCGAAAACATTGATGGGATTATACTGGCAAAAGCTGGAGTCGATCGTCTTGGTATAGAATTAGAAAATCAAAAAGTACTCGAATGGATGACTCCCGCACCCGCTCAAGGAATCGTCGGTATATTTTGTCTAGATAAACGAGAAGATTTAAAGAAATCACTCTCTAGCATCAACAATAAGGAAGCTGAAATATGTGCTTTTATTGAGCGTCAACTTCTAAAAACACTTGAAGGAGGGTGTACTGCACCCATAGGGGCTTTTGCTAAAATTGACGGCAACGACATCACTATTAAATCATCACTTTTATCAGATGATGGTAAAAATCACATTTACAAAGAATTAATCGTAAAAAAATCAACCTACAGCACTATCGGCACTGAAATAGCGAAGGAGATGTTGAAAGAGGGAGGCAAAGAAATAATGAAAGAAATAAATCAGGAGCAAGACTTACCTAAAGTACTGTGTCTCAAAAAACTCACTCCTCCTAGAATTCAGCGAGGGAAAAATCATGGATTTACGCTAGAGCATACAGAAGTAATTCAAACTTTACCAGAATACAACTCATATGAAGTGTCAGTTTCACTAAAGACAACTAACAACTATGTTTTCAGTAGCTTAAATTCAGTATCTTCAATTACAAAAATACTGAAAGGCACTTCAATGATTCACAAGAAAATATTCTGTGTCGGCTCACGAGTTGCAAGTTTCTTTGAAGGAAAAGTAAAATCAATTCACCAAGTCAATTCGGTCTCAGAACTAACCGAAGAAGCCCTGAAGTCAGGTGAAACCGAATTTGTGTGGTTTCATGGAAATAAAAGTGATATGGCTCTAGTTGAGGAATTTGAACAGCACGAGATGACATTGACTTCTCAGATAGTTTATAGAACCGAAGTCACAGAGCCTAAAATAGAAGACCTTGAGCAATACCAAGCGCTTTTATTCTTTAGTCCAAGTGGAATAGACAGCTTTAACTCTCACAATTACATCCCTGAACATGCCGTAGTTGCTGCCATTGGAAAAACCACAGCCTTAGCCATAAATGAGATGTATGATGAACAAGAGAATACTCAACTTGATAATATAATTGTTCCTGAAACATTTGAATTTGATCACTTATTAGCAGCTTTAAAAGCTCATTTTAAGACACATGGAAAAAATTAAGAACGATATATTTTTGAGAGCTCTGGCAGGAGAAACATTGGAACGTCCGCCTGTATGGATGATGCGTCAAGCGGGCAGATACCTCCCTGATTTTATGAAATTAAAGGAGAAGTACAGCTTCTTTGAACGTGCTGAAAATCCTGAGTTGGCCACCGAAATTACAGTGATGCCTATTGATCAGGTAGGTGTTGATGCGGCCATTCTTTTCTCAGATATCTTAGTGATTCCAAAGGCAATGGGATGTCCTGTAGATATCGTTACTGGCATTGGCCCTGTTCTTCCAGAACCCATCCGTTCAATGGCAGATGTGGACAAGCTCATACATCCAACTATCGAAGAATCTTTAAATCATGTAATACAGTCAGTCCATCTCACTAAAGAAGCGCTTAATAGTGAAGTGCCTTTGATTGGATTCGCTGGATCACCATGGACAATTCTTTGCTATATGGTTCAAGGCGGTGGCTCTAAGACATTTGATCGAGCCAAGCAATTTTGTTTCGAACAACCAGAAGCGGCAAAAAAACTACTGGAAAAAATCACCAATCTTACCATTGAATACTTACAAGCAAAAATTGACGCGGGAGTAAACGCGGTTCAAGTATTTGATTCCTGGGGAGGAATGCTATCTCCAGCAGATTATGCAGAGTTTTCAATGCCTTATATGAAAAAAATCGCACAGGGAGTTAAAGGAGTTCCTGTGATTCTTTTTGCAAAAGGAGCCCACTATGCCTTGCCTGATTTAGCTAACACTGGAGCTTCTGCATTAGGTTTGGACTGGACGGTTTCACCAGATTATGCCCGAAGTTTAGTTGGAAACGACATTACTCTTCAGGGAAATTTTGACCCTTCTCGCCTACTCAGCCCAATTCCTGAGATTAAAAAAATGGTGAAAGAAATGATTGATGGCTTCGGAACTTCCAAATACATCGCTAATCTCGGACATGGTATTCTCCCTAACATTCCAGTGGATCATGCTAAAGCTTTTGTGGATAGTGTTAAGAATTACTCAGTTTGACATAAATGGCCCTGACTACAATATATCGTATCGAACCATGTTTCTTTTCTATGAAAGGAAATTTAATTTGTGCTATTGGTATATTGTGTTTTTCGCTCATTGGGCTTAATCAATCTTCACTTACAAACGAAGAAAAGGTTCATTTAATGAAGCAATCTTTAAGTCAATTTAATCAGAAAATAGACTCAATTATCACCCATTTTTCTATTGATAATTCGAACCTAGAATGTATACAATCAGAAGAGTTCTATGAATCATTTTTATCTAAGAATCAGCTTATTGAGTTCAATTATGCAAGCTGGGAATATGTCGAGTCCGAAATAGACGCCCTATCCCCATCCATTTTCGAAGAGGCTAGATTATTGTCACTAGATCACATAACTATTCTAGACAACCTTGAAACAGGTGAACGGGAATGGTCTGAATATAGAAACAGGGGATTCTATTGGACATGGAATCAAGACTTTCAAATCAAATCAATACCACCACAAGAGATTGACCAGTTTCTAGATAAGTATTATAATAACAAAAATTAATTTGAGCACTACAACGAGAGTAACAGTCACCAAATCAGAGTTACCACAGGCATCTATTCTCTTAAAAAACGAATCAAACTTTGACTATATTGATAGTTTTAAGGGAAATTATGAAAAACCGCAAAACGATTCTTCCATAGAGAATATTGGTAAAGCTTTTTTAACAAGTGCTCCAGAATGGGTTTCCAAACTGTTTGACTTTAGAAATTGGATCGTCGGTATATTTGGTTTGAAAACAGCTGATCAACAACAATCAAGAGAGCAAGTATTAGAAAATTTCAATTGTGAGCCTGGAGAACACATGGGCTTCTTTAAAATATTTGATAAAACCAAAAATGAACTCATACTTGGAGAAGATGACAAACATCTAGACTTTAGAGTCTCACTAATAAAGGAGCTCAAGAACGATTCTGTTAATACATTGACCATTTCCACGGTGGTTACTTTCAATAATTGGTTTGGCCGTCTGTATTTTTTACCTGTTCGCCCGTTTCATCGAATTATCGTTCCAGTTATGCTTAAAGGAATTATTAAAGAATTAAACAAACAAAACAGTAATGAGCATTAAAGACCAGTTCATTTCATACATCCATGAGCTACAAGACTCTATTTGTTCAGGTTTAGAGCAAGCAGACGGCAAAGCCATTTTTATGGAGGACATTTGGGAACGTACTGGCGGCGGTGGTGGAAAAACTCGGGTAATTTCCAATGGAAATGTGATCGAAAAAGGAGGAGTCAATACATCGGTGGTTTTTGGAAAGCTTGGTGAGTTGGCTATGAAACAGCTCAAAGTGGATTACGAAGATTTTTTTGCTTGTGGTTTATCACTTGTGATTCACCCACTAAGTCCTAAAATTCCAACAATCCACATGAACGTTCGCTACTTTGAGATTTATGATGAAGTTGGTGAATATGTCAATGGATGGTTTGGAGGAGGTACTGATTTAACTCCTTACTATTTGGATAAAGCTGATGCAAAATTCTTTCATAGCAGCTTGAAAGAGGCCTGTGATCCATTCGGCAAAGAGCTATATTCTATTTACAAGGAAAAATGTGATGCATATTTCTTTAATTCGCACAGAGGAGAAACTAGAGGAATTGGAGGAGTATTCTTTGACTATTTAAAGCCAACTGAAAAAAGATTAGCTAAGGACTGGTTCAACTTCACTAAATCTATTGGTGATTGCTTTCTTCCAATCTATAAAGAAATTATTGCAAAGCACAAAGAAGAAAAATATACACCTGAGCAAAAAGAGTGGCAAGAAATCAGAAGAGGCCGGTATGTAGAATTCAACCTTCTGCATGACAGAGGCACTCACTTTGGGATTAAAACAAATGGAAGAACAGAGTCAATTTTAATGAGCCTTCCCCCCACAGTTCGCTGGGAATACATGCACGAGCCTAAAATCGATTCGGAGGAGGCTGAATTAGTGGCACACTTAAAACCTATTGATTGGATATCACGCTCATAATATCAACCTTCCAAATTCATTTCATGAAGTTAATCATTGGTGTTATTACTGCTCTTCTAAGTATCCAAATTGGTTATACACAGACTGAGTGTGATTGTGTAGAGCGGTTGAGTCATTTGGCCGACTATTACTTCACCTTCAGGCAATTCGATTCTGCTTTGGTAACGTATGAACGGGCTTTAGACTATAAGTTTGATGAAACTTATGAACCTTACAATGACCTAGTCTACGCTAAATACCTTGGTAAAATGAGTCAATTTGATAGTGCTTTTGTACACTTAAAACGCTACTACCGAAATGGAGGTTATTCAATAGAGCATAATTATGACTTTAAAGAATTTGTAAAGACGTCATACTTTGAACAACTAAATCAAACAAAACAAGTTACTCCAGTTAACTTCAATTGGAATCTCCACAACGCCCTTCAGCGTATGAGAGGCTTAGATCAAGCTATCCGACAAAAGGATGGAATCTCTAGGCTCTTCACCAACTCAGACTCCTTATACTCTATAGCAGATAGCATTAACTATGTCCAAGTGAATGAACTACTGAATACTTACGGAATCTTCACGTACAAGACTCATGGAGTTTCTTTCAACAAATTGCATCTATTTTTACTTCATCATTCAGTTTACTCTAAGGCACAATTCGAAGAAATTAAAGACTTGCTTGATTTAGCAATTTCTCTAGGAGTTTATGAAAAGAGCTCTTTGGCCAGACTAATCGATCGGAGAAGATCATGGGTAGACAGCTTACCACAACTTTATGGGGCCTTCACTAATTATCTGGATAAATTCATGACAATTGAGAATCTTGAAAAAGTGGACAGTATGCGATTCACTATGAATCTGCTTACGTTGGAACATGAAGCATTAATGAATTCCAGAAAGCTACCTGAAGGATATGTCTCTGCGCTTTATCCAAAAAACTACTTTTGCGAAAGCAGGGATGAGATTGGTAATTGAAAAACATAGTCTGACAGATATTAGATCCAAATCAAAATGAGTGAATTTCCACTAATCAGAAATCGAAGATTAAGACAAAATGCATCTATTCGAGCATTGGTTCAAGAAAACCAAATCACACCAAGTGATTTATTAGCTCCAGTCTTCGTTATGGAGGGCAAAGGACTGAAAGAAGAAATCACTTCTATGCCAAATTACTATCGTTATTCGCTAGACCTGGCTATCAAAGAAGTGAAAGAGCTTTACAAAATGGGAGTTAAAGGGATCATGCTTTTCGTAAAAGTTCCAGACAATCTGAAAGACAATGAGGGAACAGAAGCCATCAATCCAAACGGGCTGATGCAAACAGCGATCAGAGAAATCAAAGAAGCGCAGCCAGAAATACTTATTTTCTCAGATGTAGCCATGGACCCATACTCAAATCTGGGACACGATGGCATCGTAAAGAATGGCAAAATTGTGAATGATGACACTTGCGATGTGCTTGGAGAAATGGCGCTTACTCATGCTGAAGCTGGAGCAGATTTTCTAGCCCCTTCAGATATGATGGATGGTCGCATAGGTTTTATCAGAGATATTTTGGAAGAAGAAGGATATGAAGACACAGGAATCATGGCCTATAGCGCCAAGTATGCATCCTGCTTCTACGGACCATTCCGAGATGCCCTAGATTCCGCTCCCGTGAACGAAAAGAATGTGCCTAAAGACAAAAAAACCTATCAGATGAATCCGGCTAACGGAAAAGCCGCACTTAGGGAATTAGAAATGGACATAGATGAAGGGGCGGATATCATTATGGTAAAACCTGCCCTAGCCTATCTAGACATCATCAAATCAGCTAAAGAAAACTTTGATACTCCCGTAGCAGCATATCAAGTTTCAGGAGAATATAGCATGATTTACGCTGCTCATGCGAATGGATGGTTGGATTTAGATGCTGCCATTATGGAAACCTCATTGTCCATTAAAAGAGCGGGTGCAGATATGATTGCCACCTATTTTGCGAAGGATATAATTAGAATTTTAAGTTAAAGAGAGATAGAAACTGACTTTTATATTATCGACTGTTTACTCCAAATAAGACTAGTCGAAAGTCAAAAGTCGAAAGTACAGTGAAACATGATTTACAACGAGTCTGTCAAGTTATTTGAAAGAGCAAAGAAAACCATTCCTGGAGGAGTGAATAGTCCCGTGCGGGCATTCAAGAGTGTCGGAGGAAACCCATTGTTTATGAAGTCAGCCAGAGGCGCTTACATGTATGATGTAGACGATAGACAGTATATTGATTTCATTAATTCCTGGGGACCAATGATCTTGGGACATGCACACCCTGAAGTAGTAGAAGCAATTAAAAAACAAACGAATCACTCCACTTCCTTCGGAACACCAACTGAAAAAGAAGTGGATATGGCAGAGCTTATCTGCGACATAATTCCTAGCGTTGACAAAATCAGAATGGTGAACTCGGGAACAGAAGCTTGCATGAGTGCTGTTCGTTTAGCCAGAGGATATACTGGAAAAGACAAGATCATCAAATTTGCTGGCTGTTACCATGGCCATGCAGATTGTTTTCTGATCCAAGCTGGAAGTGGTGCTCTTACCTTTGGCGAGCCCAATTCACCAGGAGTTCCAGCTGCAGTGGCTAACGATACTTTAATAGCTCGCTACAACGATTTAGAAAACGTGAAGGCAATTATGGAAGCAAATTCTGGAGATATTGCTTGCTTAATTATTGAGCCAGTGGCTGGAAATATGGGGTGCATCCCTCCTGTTGATGGGTTTCTAGAAGGCTTGCGCTCGCTTTGCAATGAACACAATATCGTTCTCATATTTGATGAAGTCATGACAGGGTTCAGACTGAGTTTGGGTGGTGCTCAAGAATTCTACAATATTCAGGCAGATTTAGTGACTTACGGAAAAATCATTGGTGGTGGACTTCCTGTTGGAGCATTTGGAGGAAAGGCCGAAATCATGAAACACTTGGCCCCTGAAGGCCCTGTATATCAAGCTGGAACACTTAGCGGAAATCCTGTAGCCATGGCTGCGGGATATACTACACTTTCTATCCTGAAAAATAATCCTGAAATTTACACAGAACTAAATAAGAAGGCTCAATTTCTAGTGGATGGGATCAAAGAAATAGCAAAGAAAAAATCAGTTCCTCTTACAGTTAATCAAGTGGGCTCTATGCTAAGTGTGCATTTCTCAGATCAGCCAGTTACAGATTTTGATTCGGCTCAACATGCTGCCAGAAACGAGTTCAATACATTCTTTCATCATCTATTGGAAAATGGTGTATACCTACCTCCTTCAGCCTATGAGACCTGGTTCTTATGTGATTCTTTAAGCCAAGAAGATTTAGATAAAGTTCTTAAGGTGATTAGAACGTATTCTTAGATATTTCATGCTTCTAAATGCAATTGAGAGTATTTCTTGAATAAATCAGCGGAAATTAAATTAGCTATATTCTTTTGTGCATTTTAGCCCAGAACGTTCTATTATCTTTGACAAAAAGATCAAATTTTGAGAATCACAACATTATTCTGTGTTTTAGCGATCATGGTGAGCGGTTGTAAAAAAGAGGAAATAAGGGTAAACGTACTTTCAGCTTATGTCTGCGAAGATTCATCTCTTGAACGAGGAATGAACGTCATCGCTTGTGCAGGAGGAAGTGACCATGGACTAAAAGAAAGTGGTGAAGAAGCGACCATTGTCTTTTTCTATCCTGAAGCCGGCTCATTTGACTTCAAATACTTTGAGGCTCCTGAAGTAAAGGACTCGACTAATTACGAGGCATATGTAGAAATAGAACTATGTAGTCAGTCCGAATTCAATGGTTTTTTAAGAAAGTATTCTCTGGGTCATTTAGCAAGAGAACGAATGGTGATTGTTACCTATCGTACTCCAGGAAAAATACACATATCCGACCCTATCCGTTTAAAAACACCAACTAAACCTACTGAATTAAATTCAGAGTTAGTAACTGTTAATGAAAATTCTATAGAACCAGAGTTTATCTGGACACCTGGAGTGATTGACGAAAATGTAATCTACTTTCAACTAATAATGGAACAAAGTGATGATGTGATATCAGCGACTTACACCATTGATGAGAACTTCACTTTCTATAATCTCGATAATGTCGTCTTAAATGTCAGTTCTACTGACCCAGAACCCATTCTCGAGCCTAACTCAACTTATAAATTTGCTTTAATGGGTGTGAGTGAAGACAATTGGATAAATATGTTATCATTCAAAGAATTCTCCACATAGGAATAGATGTAATTCTATTAACTACTCTTCATTTCGACTTAAGTCTTTTCCTTTTGGAGTAGTAGTTAGCTTAATAGCTTTAGCCACAGAGACTCTTTTCCCGTTTATATAAGCCGTTACGAAAACCCCTTCTAATCCTAAATCCAAAATCTCTTTTCTTTTCAAATGAGCTTCTTCGTATGTAGCCACTTTTGCGCTATAATAAAGTACTCTATTATCATCTGTGATATGAGAGTAAATTGGATCTATATCAATAATTTTTTTAGGATCAGTCAACTGATCAGAAAAAGCACCTAACTGCACTGAAAAGAATAGTGAGTCTGAAACTACATTGTTCTTTGTTTCAATTAGCTCTTCTATCCCTAAATTTCTAACTCTTGCGATTTCCTCCACTAAGGACAATGAATCAGGCTCTTGATACGATTCCTTATCAAACTTATCAGAACCATTGTCATCTAGGTACTTCACCACTCCATTTTCTCCAAGATTAAAATCAAGTTCGGGGTCGCTTTTCATCAAAGTACTCAACGAATCCTCTGTCATATAAAATTTAGTCTCTGTATAAGACTCTACATCTCCCTGTTCTTGATCTCCATACATACCGAGTTCTTCTTCATCCACTATTTTATCTCCAGTTCCAGAAGAATTGTACATTGTAATTTGTTGCCCTATAATTTCCCCGTCACCGTTTCTTAAGTGGATATGGTGTATTTCTTGAAACAATCGATAATATTCTTTTTGCTCAGGGATAATAAAATCTCGCTCATAAGTTGCAAAACCCTCTGTTTCTAGTACCATATGATACGTTTTACCAGTTCCCAAAAGGAAAAAGTAGCTTCCGTCCAAAGGATCAGACTGTTCTTTAATTGATTCTTCTCCATCAAGCGAAATCATCATAATCTCAGATTGTGCTGGCATTAAGTTTTCCCCTCTTTTAATGTATCCTTTCAATTCCGCTACTGGATCTCTCTCGTCTGCAAAGGAAATTCTATAGATATCCATTCCTCCTTTCCCGTTAAGATTATTCGAAGAATAATACCCTCTATTGTACCTACTTGTCATAGTAAAATAGATATCGTCACCAGTAGTATTCACTGGATATCCAAGGTTGATTGCTGGAGTACAGTTCCTATCTGCTCCTAACAAAGTTCTGAATATGTCAAACTCTCCCATACTACTATGTCCAATAGAAGAGAAATAAAGTGTCCTGTTATCAGGGTCTAAATAAGGTGCGTCCTCATCGTAAGGTGTATTTACATTGGGACCCAAATTGATAGGTTCGCTCCATTGGCCTTCTCCCATTTTCTCGCTCATATAGATATCCAAGCCACCAAAACCACCTTTTTTATCACTCACTAAGAACATTCTTTCATTATTAGAACTTAGAAAAAGTGATGGTTCGTGGTACTCTGAGTTGATGTCTAGGCTTAACCTTTCTGCCTTTCCAGGTAATGAATCCGTATCAATATTAATGTACCAGATATCGGAATCTCTATAGAAATAGAGCAATTTTTCGTCCTGACTCAACTGAATACTCGCATCATGACTGACACTATTCACAATGTCATTCATCCGGTGCATATTTGAATATGAGAAGTCAGTAACGATGCTAAACTCAGTTTCTCCTGCATCTTCCCATTCAATATTCCTTTCTTCAAATAGACTTCCATGATCTAAGTCGGCAGTATAAATATCTTCGAAATATCCTTCTCGTTTTACCATCCGTCCACCTTTGGTATCAGGACGTCTACTTGTGAATATGATCTTGTTCTCATCTTGAGATACCACAGCAGCATATTCCGGATATTTAGTATTGATAGTGTCTCCCAGATTCTCAATAATTACTTTTCTGGGGTTATTTATTGCTACTCGGCCATTCGCACATTGTTCTATGTTTCGTTCAGCCATTGCTATTAATCCCTTCTTATCTTGATTTGGAATACTACTACTTCCCTGAATTGCATCAATAAAGGCATAGTATGTAGATTCTGCAGAGTTAAAATCATAGGTCAAATGATACATCTTAGCCAACAGATAGTAAGCATCAAAATTTTCACTTAGTCTAATTTCTTCAACGGGCGCATAATCAACATAATCTCTTAAGTACTGGATGGATTCCGGTTTTAATTCAGGGGTGTTGTAAAAAGCCACTCCCAAATAGTAATTGCTAATAGTGTGCTCGAGTCTTTCTGGGTGATCTTCCGAATTACAATATTCAATCACTTCTGAATACTTCCCTTTACTCAACCAGTCGTCAAGTTTTGAATTGCTTCCTGGTACAATCTGGGCAAAAGTTAACATAGGGGAAGAGAGCAGTAAAATTAGTATATAAAGTACTAAGACACAATGCTTTTTCATTTTGATCTCTAATTTGGTTGTCCGTTAGATCCTATATATACGTTAGAGAATCATAATAAGTTATCACCTCCTGCATAGAGGTGTTCTGCCTTACTTATTAAAAACGAAAAACTCTTACAGTGTTATGACACCGCAATCTTACAGGGCTGCTTTCACAATGAAAAAACAAAATCTAATTTCACATTTCATGCCTGCTTTGATACAACCAGTTCAAAGCTTTTTCTTTATTTCGAAAAAATTTGGTTGGAATAGAAGGCCTAAAAAATGTAATGTAAAACTGTGCTCCTATCCGCTCTATCTCATCTCTAACAAGAATACCCGTGGCAGTTAAATAGGTCATGGCATCACCTGTTGACAAATACTTATTTGCCTCTCGTTCCATTTTAACAGCATTTCCGAGTTCTACATAGAGAGGTCTATAAACTCCATTCGAAACTTTCAGCCTATCTGCAGTGATGATTTTGGCTATTTCTAAATCCATAATATCAAATGATGGTTTAAATATTTCATGGATAATTCCACGTTCATCAATCCAATATTCGCAAAACTCATTCTCGAGATACGAATTATTATCCAACTTATTATTAGTCATTTTAATTAAAAAGGGGTTGCGGTAAATAGAAAGGGGGATGACGAAGTGAGTTCAAGACTCAGAACACGTCAAATCAGGTATTAAACAGTTGCCATTTTTTTCTAAAATCACTCTTTTTTCTCCTAGAAATAGCTACGACACTGCCATTATTCATGATCACCTCATTGGCTTGAGGATTAAAATTATTAATGTGTTTCAAGTTTAAAATATAGGATCTATGTACTCTGCAAAAGCCTTCCAAAGTAAGCTTTTCATACTCTCCTAAATTCTTTGATATAACTATCCGTTTTCCATCCATTAGATGAATTTTAGAATAACTACCATCCCCCTCGAAAAAACATATTTCATCAAGGTCTAGCTTTACATTGAGTGTATTAGTAACAACATATAGGCTCTTCTTATTTCGGTCGTATTCCGTGAATAAAGGCGAAGAAACGATAAGTTCTTTATTAGAGACACCTTGATCTTTAATCTCCGAACATGTTTTTTTTAATTGAAAACTCAAAACGTATTCCTCTACTTGAGACCGGTCTAAATCAAGATTTTCATCGTGATTAATTGAGAGTTCAATAGGTTCAAAATCCACTGAGTCTGCACATTTCCTCAATTGTACGCTTATTCGTTTTGTCAAGAATTCTTGACTTTTACACTTTCTTAATTTCTTTAGCTCGGGGATATAATCACCTAAATTCTCTCCAATGAAATATGCATTCTCTTTATTAAAATACTTCTCCCCCTTGGCTATTTATAAATCGAATATTCCAGTTCTTATCAGTAACCATGAAAATGGTATTCGTAGCGTGTTTTAATATTGTGTTGACTGATTTGGTTGAAACTGTAGATTCTCTAAATTTTTCTGATATTGATTCTAGAGAAAGGCCTATGTAGTTATAAATATTTCGTTTTTGTTTGGATATTTTAAATGCAGGTAGTTTTTTATCGTAATTCAACTGCAACAAACTCTCTATGAAACTATTAATTTCATTAATTTCTTTACTTGAGTTGTCATTCTTAAGTTTAACAAATACGATTTCTTCGAGCGAATTATTTTCGTGGAATTCCATTTACAAATAGCTTCTTTAGTCAAAATATAAGTGAGCAAACAAATGCATGCTTTGATCCTTTTTGTTTCAAATTGAAACGTATAAAAAGACACTTACAATATATAAAATGTTGAGGCTCAAAAGGTAATTTGAAGTTAACACCTAAACAAGCAACACGTGACTTACCTTACATTACTGAAAACAAATAAGTTAAAACAAACATATGTGCGTAAATAGGATCACTACCGTTAGTCAAAAAAGACCTACCGTTTATAAATTCTATAGAAAAAAAGCTAATAACAACTTTTATTTTTGCTTTGCTTAACATTAAATGATACCATCTACTATAAAATCTGCCCAACGATTCATTCAATTGTTGAAGTAGAATTATTATTAAGCAGCTCTACTTTTAGTGGGCTGCTTTTTGTTGTGCAACTATCTCTCTCTTTCGTTTACCTATTTTAACAATTCATATTTGTAACATTTTTTTTGCTGCAGCGTCTTCGTTCTGAATCGGCCGGTTCTATTTTTAGAATTAGTAACTTTTAAATCTCGAATAACAATGAAAAAAATAACTGGATTGCTGGCTCTTGTACTTATAAGTACGGTCACGTTTGCTCAAAATAATGCGTTAGATAAACATTTCTCTAACTATCAACAGAATGAGGACTTCACAAAAGTGAATGTTTCTGGAAAGATGTTTCAACTTGCAGCTTTTGTAGAGGTGGAAGATGAAGATATAGCTGAAATAAAGGATTTTGCCTCTGGTGTCGATGCCCTTAAAATGTTGATAGGCCATGAAATAGGGAATGGGTACTCCAAGTATAATGATGCACTTTCTAAAGTTCAGAGAGACTACGACGAATTAATGTCAGTGGATGATAAAAATGGAAAATTCACATTCTTCATTAATGAAAGAAATGGTATCGTCAATGAGTTCTTGGTTGTTGGTGCTGCTGATAGTATGCTATGTTTGATTTCAATGACTGGTCATATCGATCTCAAGAAACTTGGGAATATTTCTCAAAAAATACAGGCTGATGGATTCAATTACATCGGAAAAATGAATGAGAATGGTGCGAATAAAATTAAAATGTATCCTAATCCTGCAGTGAGTTCAGGAAATGTTTCCCTTGATATACCTGAAGAATTAAATGGCGCAGACTTACGTATATATAATACTAGCGGTCAATTGATGAAATCAGATAAAGTATTGGGAGGTTCAATGACTGTATCACTTACTGATCTTAAACCAGGACAATATATCCTAGATTTTGTGAAGGGAGATACATCGATTAAGAAAAAACTGGTTATTAAATAATCAATAAGGCCCCTACTCATTTTAATGACGTCTCTCGAGTTCAAACAAATCGTTCTACCTCTCAAGAATAAGCTGTATCGTTTCGCGATGTCTTTTTTGAAGATGCAAGCGGATGCTGAAGATGTAGTACAAGACGTAATGATCAAATGTTGGGAGACAATCAGGGAACCAAACAAAAATCGAAAACATAGAGGCCTTTAGTATGACTATGGTCAGAAATAAGTCTTTGGATAAGCTAAAAAAGAAGGGGAGAAATTACCTGCAAGTTGCAGAGCAATTCGAACTAGCCTCTTCTTCAGCTTCTCCCTTCGAAAAAACAGTTGAATCAGAAACTATAAGTAGAATACAGACACTAATAAAGACTCTTCCAGAAAACCAAAGGTCAGTGATTGTGCTCAGAGATGTTGAAGGATTTAGTTACGAGGAAATTAGCGAGATTCTGGATATGAACCTTAGTCAGGTCAAAGTAAATCTTCATAGAGGAAGGAAACAAGTAAGAACACAGATGATAGAAATAAATAGTTATGGAACGTAAAGAATTAAACATACTGGCGGAAAAATTCTGGGAAGGAAATTGTTCTGAGTCCGAAGAAAAATTCTTAAGAGACTATCTGAGATGGAATGATGACATTCCTTCTGAGTTCTATGACTTAAGAGATTACTTGAGCATGATGAATGCAGATACTGAAGGTCTGAGTTTGGATTTCGATCAAAAAGTCCTTTCCACTATTGACTCTTCAAGTTCACGTCGTAGACTCGATTTGAAACGACTCTATCCAATCGCTGGCGTAGCCGTCATTTTGTTTGGAATTTTCATTGTCACTCAGTTAGGTGACTCCGACCCGGTAGAACCAGTGGCGCAAGAAATTGACACTTATGAGGATCCTGAAAAGGCCTATGAAGAAGTAAAGAAGGCACTTATGATGGTGTCTGGAAAAATGAATAAAGGAAAAAAATACAGTAATGAGTTAGGGAAATTCAGTATTGCTGCTGGACAAGTTCAGGCTCAAGAAAATTAAAAAGAATTAAGATGAAACGTATAATCGCATTAGTTTCCGTCGTTATGCTCATGAGCTTTACAAGCAAAAATGCTTTGGCTCAGGGAAATGCTATTGATAAGTATTTCACAGAATATGCTGATGATGATAGATTCACAAAGGTGTCGATATCTAGCAAGATGTTTAACCTTTTTACAAACATAAGTGCAGATGATCCTGAAGAAAAGCAGGTGATAGAAACAGTTAGCAAGTTGAAAGGACTTAAAATGCTCGTTGGGAATGAATTAAGTGAAGCCAAGACCCTTTACAAGTCCATAAACAACACCGCAGCCAGCGCCTATGAAGAGTTGATGACTGTAGAGAATAAAGATCAGGAGCTGATCTTTTATATTAATGAGACTGATGGGAAAATAGCTGAATTAGTGATGATCTCTTATGAAAAGAATCAGCTAATCATTCTATCACTTATTGGAAATATAGACCTTCAAGAGCTGTCTAAGCTTAGCAACAAAATGCAAATTGAAGGATTTAAAGAATTTAAAAACCTAGAAAACAAATAGCCATGATAAAGAGAATTGTAGGTATAGTCATGTTGGTGGCTATTTCGCTCACTGGATTCAGTCAATCCAACACGATTAAGACGTTGGAAGAAACACATGAAGGGTATAGTTTATTTCTCTACCAAAGTGTGATTCGAATGTTGAACAAGGATGAAAATAAAGATTTTAACCTGTTAATTCGGGACTTGGAGTACCTCAAGGTTTTTATTTCAGATTCGACCAATCAAGCTGCTCAGAAAGATTATAAAGAGATGACATTATCTGTAGCAAAAGAAGGCTATGAAGAACTTTTGATGATCGACAACAAGGATTTAAAGGCTTCTATATATGAAAAAGAACTAAAAAACGGTGAATCCGAATACGTCGCCTTTATGTACCACGCTGAACTTGGAAAAATGGGTGCATTTGAAATGAAAGGCAAACTCGATCTTGAGTACATCAATTCATTCGAAAGCCTGGATTTCGAACAACTCAAAAAAATAGCTGAAACGCAGAATTAACTATGAGCCTGTTTAAATTTCTATTAATTTGTTTTCTATGTCTCTTTTTGTACTCAATTTCGTTAAAATCTCTTCAAATAGCAATGCTATTATCATCAATTTCGCCTCATTGAGCATCAAAAATAGTCGATATAAATTCTAATCATAAAAACTTAAATAGGCTCCATATGAATTCAGAAACCATTTTAGAGATCAATAGTCTTCATAAAACCTATGGAAGGTTAATCGCTCTAAATCAACTCAACTTAACCATTAAGAGAGGCCAAGTATTTGGACTTTTAGGACCAAACGGAAGTGGAAAATCTACTTGCTTGGGAATGATTTTAGGAGTTACTAATCCTACATCAGGGGAGTTTTCTTGGTTTGACAATACCCATTCGGACAACCCTAGAAAGAACATTGGTGCCATTCTAGAAAAGCCCAATTTCTATGAGAATTATGATGCCGAGAAGAACCTTAAAATCGTTTGTCTGATCAAAGGAATTGCTTATTCCAGAATAGACGATGAGCTCAAAAGGGTTGGGTTATTTGAGAGGAAAAATGACAAATTTAAGACCTATTCCCTTGGTATGAAGCAGCGCTTAGCTATTGCCTCTGCCCTACTGGCTAATCCTGACGTGCTCATTCTAGATGAGCCTACGAATGGATTGGACCCACAGGGTATCTCTGATATTAGAGAACTTATACTCAAAATTTCTAAATCTGGTAAGACAATTATTCTAGCCAGTCACCTTCTAGACGAAGTGCAGAAAGTCTGTAGTCACTTCGCTATTCTTAAAAAGGGAAACCTCATTCACTATGGTGAAGTGGGCTCAGATTTAGACGACAATGCTACAGTAGAAATCGGCAGCGATGATTTTAACTCTTTGGAAACTGTGGTAAAAGGTTTTGATGGGTATCTCTCGCACAAAGTGGTCAAAAACGGACTTGAAGTAAAACTAACCAAAGGACTGACTTCAAGAGAATTAAACAAGCATGTATCGGAAAACGGGATCATAGTCAATCATCTGGTAATGAACAAAAAAACACTTGAACAGCAATTCTTAGAAATACTAGAGACCAATGATTAGATTGATTAAAATTGAATTTATGAAATTGAAGAACACTCGGTATTTCTGGGTGTTTACGATTCTATTTGCTGTATTTCTTTTAGCCGTTCCCTTGTTTTCTAGAGGCTTTTTAGATTATATCACCGATCAAGGGGCAGAAATCATGGGAATCGGCATGAATGATATTCCTTTCTTTGACTTTGTGGATATATGGCAAAACCTCACCTATATCTTCAAGTGGCCGGCCATTTTGCTCGCCTTCATTCCTGTCATCTCCATGGCTAATGAATACCGGTATGGTACGGTTAAACAAAATGTAATCGATGGACTGAGTAGAACAGAACTCATTGTATCAAAGATACTTTTTGCTGCATTGATTAGCATCATTATGGGATTAGTCGTACTTTTAATTGGACTATACATGGGATTTATGTATTCACCAGTAACTGATATGCAATCTATATTCAAACATATTGAATTCATTCCTGCATTTGCATTGATTCTCTTTAGTTATCAGTTGTTTTGTCTAATGATCACATTGCTGGTCAAGAAAAGCGGGATTACCATATTACTTCTCCTATTTTATTTCTTCGCTATTGAAGGAATAGCCTTCGGAGTCATTTCATGGGATTGGAACCGTCCAGAGCTTACAAATCTTCTCCCACTAAGAGGCGCAGGTAACATTATATCTAGTCCATATCTAAAGTATGCTTTTCAAGAAGTATTTACAACCGTTAGATGGACTAATATTCTAGTGACGTTAGGCCATATCTCATTGTATACTTTTCTAAGCATTTGGATCTTTAATCGGAAGGATGTGAGGTAGCCTTCTAGACATTAGAGTTTGCAGGACCTACAAATATTTAAACGGGAGTGTAATCTAAACTCGGTCTTTTAAAAATTAGAGTCATTGTTGCCGTAATATTGTTGGAAACTCTTTTCGAGTTTTCCATAATTTCACAGCAATCACCGAGCTCAAATATCCAGTTTGAATCTATCATCAAATTTTAATGGCTAATTGTTGCAAGTCCATCTATAAAATAATCCTTTTGCGAGAACATCAGTTCAGAGTCATTATTACTCATCTTTTAATAAACTTTTTAGAGAATATAAATTCATGATTTTTATCATAAAACTGCACAATATATATTCCTGGATTCAGATTAGAAACGTCAATTCTATTTTGAGATGAAAATTGACTAATTGTATTCATAAGTTTTCCATCTATAGAATAAATTTCAATTTGACTTAAGTTATCTACGACATTTCCTGTGATTATAAAGTTTAAGAAGCCATCAGCGGGATTGGGATAAAGAGTTAAATTTTTATTCTCAAATGATGGTTCTTTGATATTAGTGAACATTTCATTTTCGGCATCAGGAGTGGGAATGTCAAAAGTTATCCAAGAATCATCCGCATCAATAGATCTACCAAAAGAGGTGTCTGAGTCCAGTTCATCAAAACTTATTTGGTCAATTATTACAACTTCGTTATTGGAATTAATGTAACTGACAAATAATTGTTCTCCTCCACTATTTAATTTGAAATTAGTGTGATAGTCCCCCTGAAAAATTTGATTGTCAGCAAAGAAAATAACATGACTTGCTGGCGCGGACTTGCAGTCCGTGATTTTGATCACTCCTGTCTCACTCTCTGCCATTCTCTTGTTTTTAAAAATTCCACTTTTAGTTTTCCATTTAGCCCACTATAGTCTCTAGCCGAACTGAAAATGTAATCTTCTGCTCTTTCTACTATCCCTTCTTTTACTGGGTTTTCATGAATGTAGTTGAGCTTTTGTATGGCAAATTCATTTGTAATGATCTCTTTAGCGTGATAACCGTTTTGCCAAACTTTATACTTTTGCTCCTTTTTTGTAGTCGAGGCGGCCTTTGAAAACTGTTCTAGAAGCCATTCTCTTCTGCTTTCAGGCTCTCCTTTTACTGCTTTTATTAATTCTTTAGATGTGAAAGTTTTAAAGTCTCTCATTACATCTGATAGCTGGTGAGTATCCGAAGAACAAATTATATGTAAATGACTAGGCATTAAGCACCATCCGTAAACATCCAATCCTTTTGTCTTTTGACAGTGCTCTAGCGAATCTACTATAATTTGTTTATGGTTCAAACGCGTAAACAAATCTATCCAATCTACTACTGTGCATGTAATAAAGTAAGGCGTTTCTAACTCTGTAGCCTTGTATTTAGTTGACATGCAGTAAAGTTATGTAAAACTGCTTTATCTCATACTGCTATTGAATACGCACTTATGTCTCCGTTTGAGAAAAGCACGGGATGCAACCCCGCGCTGTCTGCTCTAGAGGGAATCACGTCTGCGCGAGCGGGTTATTTTCTTTCATTAAATCGTTAGGCCCACTTGAAGGTACTAGGACAACATGTCCGAGTTAGTGGATGTTTTACCCAGGGCAAAAGCATTTAAACCATTAGACATTATTACGACTCATTTAGTATAGGTCAAATTATTCTTTTTTGACAATGCAAAAAGTTAGTTTATATGTCTAAAACCAATGCTTTGACTTTTTGAGTCCAACGAAAAGAAAGCTATAGTAATTCAGTTATAATAATGTCTATTACCTTTATTTTGTTCTTGATTTTTTAATTTTCAATCAGTAGTATTTTTGAAAAGCGTTTTTTTCATTCGAAAAAGATGGATAGAAAAACCACGTTTTCTAATACAAATTCACTTTCCTGTTTTTTCTCTGCTCTAAAAGACCCAAGGCGAATAGATGCGGGAAATTACCACCATTCTTTGAGCGACATATTGCTATTGGTTATAACAGGGATAATGTGTGGCTGTGATAAATGGGAGACCATACACATTTTTGGTAAAAGTCAATATTACTGGGCTTAAGCAGTATGGAAACTTTGATGCTGGTATTCCATCGATAGATACTATGCGAAGAGTCTTTTCAGCTCTTGATTCTGAGAATTTCAATGATTGTTTTATCTCTTGGATTAATCATTTGTGTGTGAAAACAAAAGGAGAAGTTATAGCTCTTGATGGTAAAACAGTGAGGGGCGGTTAGTAGTTATACACGTTTATTGGTCAGTTAGGATTGATGGACTTAGAGTACAGAGGTACTTTGAATTCAAGTATGCACATATTAGCTGACCATTTTTTCCTTCTTATCCAATTGATGTTGCTTTTGACCTCCTTTGCAAAGACAACTGAATCCGTTCTTAGAGTATCCCTTTGCTGTTATTCTACACCATTTGAGACCTCACAGACTTATTGTCTGAGAGGCCTATAACGGCAAGATATTATCAATCACAGTTTAAACAAAATTCATATGGATCAAATGGCCCTAAGTACATGAAATCCGCTGCCCCTGTTCCACAAGGCTCTATGTTAGGACAAATGTCTAAATCATAACTTGAAGAGAGCGAATTACATTCTGTGCGCTCAAATATTCTTCCAGTTGGAATGTGAGTAATTCTACAAGTCAGTTCAAATTGGTGATTTCCTTCAGGAAGTTCTCCTGCCCTTCGACAAAGGCTGGCATTATCCACAGTAGCCTCATAGAAATTCATCCTTTCCTTATTTCCAGAGACCAGTTGCCCATCGTAATACCACTCTACACAACAATTGCGTCTAATATCTTCCCAGGAGCAATCTGCTCCACTAACTGTAGGAATAAGTTTATATCCAGTACTCGAATATGTATCAAAAAGTCCTGTATCCCAATCATAATTATTAATCCACCAAAAACTTATATCCAAATTAGATAAGTCAGGAGTACTGGCTCCATAATCGGATAGAAGCTCTGAAAGATCTATAGCACTTACTAATTTATCATGGTTTAAATCGTAGCATAAACAGTCAGAGGAGCTCTCACCAAAACAACTAATCAGATTGCTCAAATCTTGCACATCAAAAGTGACACAAGCATTGGACTTCTGTCTAGCTTCACTGAAGCCTCATTTGAACCTCTTCAAAACTGTAATCTGGAACTACCTCCGCTATCATGGCGTGAATCTCCTTGGCAGAAAGTTCTTTTTCTTTAGTCGAGTTTTCCTGAGTTTGATGATTGTTATCAGATACAGTAACTGCATCCTTCGAACATGAAACTGATATAGTTACTCCTAATAGGAAGAGATAGAATGGAGCTAATCGATCATAACTCCATCTAGATTTTTTCAAGTTGTTTTTCATAATATTGGGTTTTAGATTATTAGTCTGCAGAATACACTGCTTTAAGTTTCTATTGAATAATGTCTAGCTACACACCTTGTGCTAGTTGTTAGTGTTTTCTGGCTTCGGCTCCGCTTAGCCAATGTCGGGCACTGAGCACGAACTTGCAGTCCGTGATTCTATTTCTCTTCATGCCCAAGACTTTTTTATGGGCAGATATAACCTGAGGGGCACAAAGTGCCAAATGCACTTATAAATAAGGAAAAATCACCTCCAACTGTAATCAAGCCATCACAATCAAAATCACGAAGGCCACATGGTCCGGCTGTACTACCCCATGGACTATTTAACATCTCGGATAAATCAGAGGCTGTAATGAGTCCATTCCCATCAAAGTCACCAGGACATGGTCTAACCAGAGTGATTTGAGCACTTGGCTCATGGCACAGGTAGGTACGAAGGGGAGTCGGCATTATAGAAACACCGATCTGGGATGAGCTGCCAGCGGTCAACCCTGTAAAGGCAAAAGCAACAGTAACATCAACACCATTTTCATTCACAGAAAGCGCCGGCAATACTAAAACACCATTTCCGTTAAATGTCAGTGAGCCGCCTGATGAAACTATCGCCAATTCGGTATTGTCATAGGCCAGTTGCAAAATGATGTGATCTGTATTCTGTCCGACAAAAGAAGTAGAAACATGGTACGTCAATCGGAATACATTGGTCTCACCACAAACATAATTTTTCTCCAGCTTATAGGTCTCTGAAGAAGGATCACTCAGATTCTCCAGAAGTGTAACTGAAATCGGATTTTCCGAAACTGGAACAATGCACACATCATCTGAAAGGTATGCAATGTCAGTACTTCCTTCTATATCCAGAATAGTGGGTGATGCCGCGGTAAGAAAAAGTAGATTGGAGTAGTCATCATCTGCTGTAAACTCCAAATTAAGTTCATTCCATTCATCGGAAACGGTAAAGGTACCTGAGGCATCTTGTTCTGTAGGTACGAACGCTGGAGGTAGGAGTTGCCTATCTGCCGGATCAGGAAGCCATTGGAGGTTTGAATTGTTATTCGAAGGCACTCCTCCATCATTGACCTGAAGACCTATGGAATTATTAAGTGGTGGAAGGTCAGTTAAATTTTCATTATCAAACTGCCAAATCAACGCTACAGAAGGCTGATCTGATGATACGGGAGTGGTCACTTGAACCATCGCACTGGCGACGTATTCAACGCCGTTAAGAATAGGATTATACAATGGACCATATCTCCCCATCGGATCTATTTGAACAATGGAGTTCCCGAGATCATCAGCACCTCCCAGATAAGCACAACGTGTATCGATGTATTTGCTATCAAAAGCAGAATACCCCTCATGTGGTATGTCTGGGGAAATATTTGAATACCCCAGAGAAACATCTGGAGCAAACAAAATACTTCTCCAACAGTCTGTAAATGGGACATCTCCGGCAGGTAGCATTTCATAACCGCCTTCAGGTACCAGATTCACACCATCAAATTCTGAAATATCGCAGCCAGCTGGAAATTGAGCCAAACTCGACAGGCAAATGAGCAATGCGGATAGTGAAATAGTTGTCTTTTTCATGTGTTATTCTATTTTTTTGCAGTTGTTTCGGTTTATTTTCTTTCATTAAATCGTTAGGCCCACTTGAAGGTACTAGGACAACATGTCCGAGTTAGTGGATGTTTAACCCTTCACTAGCTGCTCCAGAGAGGATGCGTCTGCTCGAGTGGGGATACGCATTTTCAGCTCTCAACTTATTCCTCTCTTAATTCTTCAATCTCTTTTCTTAATCCTACTCTGGTAGGTTCTATCGAACTTATGTCTAGTTAAAACGCGGCAGCCATTGCCACTCTTGGACCATCAGAAGGGGGAATGCCTACAAATCTATTTTGGATTCGGATTTAAATCTCTTCTACTTCCAAAAGTCCTTTTTCTCCTGCATATACTTTTGCGGAACTGTACAAATAATCTTCTGGCTTTTCTACAATGCCTATTTCTACTGGATTGTTATGGATATAGTCTAACTTCTGTTGTGTCACTTTTGGTGTAAATAATTCTATGGGCATATTGTCTTGTCTCCAGAACTGATAATTCGTATTGTTGGTGTTATATTCTCCTGCCTTTTTAAAAGTAGCTAACATCCATTCTTTTCTGCTTTCCTGTGGATTTTCTTGGATGGCTTTTAATATGGCCTTACTTGTAAATTTCTTAAAGTCTCTAACAATGTCTTGCAAATAACAATCCTGTTTTGAGCCAGCTATTAAATGAATATGATTGCTCATAATCACCCAACCATATAGCAAAAGTCCTTTCTTTTTCTGACAGTATTCCAGACTGTCTATTAAAATATCTTTGTATTCTTTTCTGGTAAAAGCATCTATCCAACCTACAGTAGCAAAACTGATAAAGTAAACTCCATCTTCATCGTGGAACTTGTATTTTCTGCTCATATGGCTAAGGTATGCTAAGAGTAGCTCTTCGAGCTATGTCAAGTTGCAAACTTGACTGATTTACAGCCACAAGTTAAAAAAACTTGCGGCAGCGGATGCCTTTTTTAATCAGTCATACTTGCGCCATCAGGGGTACCTTCTAAATTTAATATCTAAAACTTCCTTGTTTAAAGGTATCTTGTTTTTTCTTTCTTTCAAGTTTAAACTCAAGTTTGTCAAATTTCTGAAGTGGTGCTGAGGTACTAGTATTATCAGACTCTTGAGTCTTCCCTCTAACATCCGGTTTAAATGTAACACCATCCGAATTAACGGTTTCTATTATTATGTATTTCTACAACATCTTTTACTACAGCTTGAACATCTTCAATCAAACTCGGAATTTCATTTATCACTTTATTATTATTGACCCAAGTATCTATTTTTGCTAAGTCAGCAAGCTTATCAAAATTTTTAATGTCATCAATGCTTATAAACATCATGTCCTCCGCAACCTCTACCACTCCTATTAATTCTGTACTTATAACCTCTTCTCCGACAATAAAGTTCACCTGAGTTAATACCACGCCTGATACAGTTGTCGGAACCGCATCAGCTAGTTCATAATCTCCTTTAATGTCAAAATACAACTTCAATGTCCCTCCCCCTGAAGTGACCGCGCCAAACACTATTGGTATTGTGGCACCTCCAGAAGCTACCGCTGAGGCAACTCCTGCACCTACTATGACAACATCTACTCCAATTCGAGCGGTTTGCTCCATTACTTCCATAACTTGTTTACTCACCTGTTTTTCATCATATTTGGATATATCCATGTGGCCAAACATATTTCTAAAATATTGTATTATTAATGATTCAAGTCCCTCCAATTCTATTGCATCTATAACTCTATTTTCGGAAAATGCATAAGGACTATTCCATGAGTATTTCTTCTCAAGAGGATCTGTAGCAAAAAATCGTCCTATCCTGGGATCATGCATTCTGTACTTGTAATTGACAGAATTTCCTTGTCCTTTCAATTCATTGTCTTGTTCCTGGCCTTGGAAGCCGAAACGGTAATCCCCACTAAATGGTGCTGCTGAGCATGCTACGGCCATTTCTGTTTCCACTTCATTAATGAGTAACACATTGTCAATCTCAACTATGTAACGGTCACCAAAGGTGTTCTGCAATTCGGAAAAATCTGCTATGGTTACGATTCCATTGTCTTCTCCTACGATATACCCAATAGATAACTTAATAGTCTCTACAGCAAAAGCAGGAGTGTATGGTTCCATAACGAATAATCCTTCTTCAATTGCCACTTCAATCATGTCACTTTCTGAGGCTCCTTTATAAGTTAAGCGAAGTTTAAAATCCTCTGATGTCCCAAGTTCCACAATGTCCATGCTTAGGTGAACAATAGAATTCGCAGGAATTTCTTCAGAACTCGTCAGGGTTTTTAAGACACATACATTTTCAAAATACTCGTTGTCTGTGCCCATGACACTCTGCATATCTGATAGGTCGCTAGCTGATACAACTCCTTCCAACATCAATGTGGTCGTATTTACATCCAGTGTTATAGTTGTTTGTCCATCACAAGCTGTCCAGCCTTCGTTAGCTGCATCAAAAGTGTTATTGAAAGACTCAGATTCCACAATTACGCTTTGTGTAAACGTACCACCATCAGCACACCCCGGCATGACCATACCGAATGGATAGTAGTTTTGCGCACTTAACAGTGAGGTCTCATAATAGATTATAGAAGTCTCTCCATTTCCCAAGGATTGTGGCCTGACCTTATCGGAAACTACAGCCAATACATTTCCTAAATGATTAGAAAACTCATAGGACTTATCCCCTTTTACTAGAGTTAATTCTGATCCATTGAAGATTTTTCTAATAACTGCATTTGCATAGAGTGTTCCATTAAATTCTCCTTGAGAATTCACTCCTGTGAAATACAATGTGTTTGAGCCTATTTCTACTGTCGAATTAGAGATCCCCAGTCTGGACGAACCATAGATGTGGTGTTCTTTTAGATCCAAATTTTCAGTGATCGAATGTGGGGTCCCTGTATGGAACCTTGTCCTGCCTGGTAATTGTCATAACGTCTGCCATAGGTGGCCATGACATTTCCTTGAGCATCTCTTATATAATAAGTGTACTCCCAAGTCTGCTGATCAGCTCCTACTTTTTCAATTTTCACCACACGATTTCCCATGGCATCGTACTTGAATTCTAAATCGTTACGTGTAGAGTTTGCTGTTCTAATTACTTTAGACACTTTTCCAGTCACAGTCCACTGGATTTTAGCTATCTCTTCTGAAGCATCGTATCTCAGATTTCCAATGGCATCATATTTATAGATAGCTGTTCCCGATCTAATGTCATCATATTTGTTAACTGCTGGATCTCCAGTAGTTACATCAGCTTGTGCATCCGTAACAGACTGAAGTCTATTGCTAATCAGATAGTCATTGTTTCCAACTGATTCTGTCAAATAGGCATAACTGATTTTGTCCATAAATGGATCTCCCAAATCACCAGAATAGTATCCATTCCTTTCTAGGTAAGTGATGTTTCCATTGGCATCATAGGAATAGCTAGTAGCAAAATCAGAAGTAGCCACTGGATTCCATGTGTTGCTCACAAATGCAGCATCCGCATTAAGCATCTTCGCACTCGACTTAATCCTATTCAATTGGTCATACGTATAAGCCATCAATAACGGGTCATCTCCCTGATCTAAGAAATGCTTGTTAGAAGTCACCATGTGACTGATGTTTCCATTATGAAGGTTGTTGGTCGTAAATATGCTGTGGTCATTCTCTTGGATCAACCATGTCTGAGCCTGTAAATTTCCTGCTGTTACAGCAGTATAATCCTGTTCAAAATACCCCAAACTAAATCCAAACTCATCGGTAGGAACCGACTGATTCAGTGAGGCTGATAGCGCATCTCTTCCCATATCGTTTTGTGGGGTGAGTTGATTCGAATTGACTCCTTTAAGCCAGCCATGAAGGGTATAAGCATAGTCACTTCCCTGAATAATATCGTCACCTACTTCTACTCGTGCTAATGGCCCATGTTTGTAATAGTAATACTTGGCATCACGTTCCCAAAAGAATTGATCCTCTGAAGTGTATGCTTCTATGATTCGGTTATCCCCATCATAACGGTATCTGTGGCTGAACTGATCCGCTTCTCCAGATTGATACTTTACCTGATGCACATTTCCACTCACTAAATCATAGTCATATTCTGTGTGTTTGAATCCATGCCCCACACCACTTAGTTCTCTGGTCTCCTGAATCAGTTCTTTCACATTTCCATGAATATCGTAGGTGTAATGCGTAGCAAAATCATAATTCACAGGATCTCCATCATCACTGTACTTCACTGAGGCTACTCTGTTTCTCATGTGTTTCGCCTCACCGGTATTGAATGTAATAAAGTGATCATGATCATCATACTTAGTATATACCACCTGATCTCTGGCTAAATATAGAACGGCAGTGGCAAAAGCATTATGACTCGCGATCTGATGTGATCCTTGTAACGCTTGATGAAACTGTCCACCATTAGTGGAAAATTGTCCTACTTGCTCTATTCTCCCCAAATCATCGTATCGAGTATAACTGTAATAATACCCATACATATTGGAGCCAATCTCCTGAGAATGATAGATGGCTTGTTCTGCATTTTGAGAGCAGACTAATCTTCCGAGCTCATCGTACCAGAAGTTGGTTTCTCCGCCATCAGGAGTGCTCTGCCATACTAACTGGTTTAGTGTGTTGTATTTGTAATAGGTGTTTAGTCTGTGTTCAGTAATGTTCTGATGAGGAGGGGTCTCAGTATTCAGCGGTAATAGTGGAGAGATAACTCCTGCTGGAGGGGTGGTTCGAATTAAATTTCCAGCTAAATCATAGTAGTATAATGTTCTATGGTACTCCTGATCTTTTCGTGTATGTAACAGCTTATCTTGAACGGTAGCTGCATGCGCTTTATACTGCGCTTTAAAATCTTCTGTGAGTTCCTGTTCTATAGCAGCTATATAAATGGCTAAATTTTCTGCGGCTATCAGTGTGGCTATCTCCACACATTCATCTGTTTCCTCTACTGTAATATCTGAATCCGGGAAATTATTAGGCATTGGACTGCAGAATACAGGAATGATCTCTACGTTTGACAGGCTACTTAAATACTCATCTATTGTTATTAAATTAGTTCCTGTATACCCCGTTACATAGCTACTATAACTGTTCAGAGAAGACACCGAATACCCACCTGATATAAATTCCTGAAGTGAGATTAAGTATTCATCTTCATTGAACGTCTCATACGCAGAAATAAGAGCTTCCTCATCAGTTCCATCGACTCCGCTGAAGGCAGCAGTCAACTCCGTTTGGAAAATGGTCAGGTAAGTCACATAAGAGGCCACAGTCGTATTGGATGTTGTGGCTCCAGTATACAAGTGGTAATTCCCTTGTGCAAATTCTTCTAGAGTCACATAAAGAGGATCCGAGACACTGTAAAAATTGTGTCCTAGGGTGTTTAACGCTCCCAAGTAGTCGAGATAGAATTGTGCATAACCAGCTAACTGAAACTCGCAAAACTCATCCAGCGAAGGAAGAATATAAGGAGCGTTTTCATCTTCATCAGCATCAAGAATAACATCACTTCCTATTTCATTGAAGACATAGTAATCACTTGTTAAATCCGCCATTGAGGTGTAGGTTTCACCTAAATAAACTCCTAATACTTCACCGTCAATGGTGCTACCATCAAGAGCATCCATACCAAACAGGTAATTCTTATAAATGTCATTACAAGCAGCTAATGGGATATCAACGAGCTCACAAGACAAACCACATTCGGTGAGAATTATCGAACGGCCAGACTCTTGTGGATTAGTAATATTTATTTGATAATTGAAATTGATACTTCCAATTCCATTGGTGGCACTTGCATCACTATATATAACAGTGTAATGGTTTGGATTGGAATTGCCTTCTTGTGGTATCACCTGGATGTAATAGCTGTCATCAGGAATATTAAAAAAGCTCTGAGGAATCTCCAGAGAAGTGATACCAGTATTTAATACAAGGTCTACTCCCCCTATTGCCAGTTGTAAATTTCCATATTCTATTCCATCATAATTGCCCTCATCCACATTGAAAACTTTTAGAAATTCCAGCTGACTAAGTGGATAATAATAGTCATTTATGTCATAGCCATTCACCCAAACATCATGCATAATATTTGCCGCTATGATAAACTCTTCTCCAGACTGATTCATATGACATGATTCAAACTCAAACTCTCCAATAAGCGGGTTAGGTGTCAACATATTATCTTCATAAACAGGAGGATCCAACACATAATTTGTGCAATTATCCAACAAAACATTTGTTATAGATCCATCTAGAACTACCTGTTGATTCTCACCGTAAGATGCCAGAATTTCGAACTCACTTGAAACAACAGAACCAGCGTTATCTAGAGTCTGACCGATATACCTATACTCTAGAAATTCCAAATCATTAAAACTTGTAATGCTACTCGAATTATCCTTTAGAGTCAAAATTGAATATGGGGTGCTCTGTGCATCATGGAAGGTCAAAGTCAATTGATCTTGATTCACTGCAGATGTCCATTGAGGATTTAAATAATTTTGATCATAATCTCCACCTGTAACTTCATGATATAATATATAGTTGAAATGCGGAATGTCAATCAGAGGCGAACTGGAATAAGTGGGATCAAAATAACTTGTCTGCTCTGCACCTGTTGATAAATCATATGGATTAGCCATATATTTTAAAAACTCAAATAAAGAGTTATCTAAGGGACATAATCCTGATTGCTGATAAATGCCAGAATTAACTTCTTCAGTAATACTATTTAATTGATAAGCTTCTATGTTTTCAGACACCTCTTCATTGTAAATTGGGTGAGGAGGCCAGAATCTTACTTCATTTCCTATAGGCGCGCTTCCACAGCCAAGATTTGTTTCCAGCACTATGTTCTGTAACCATTGCTGTCTTTTGGCGATATATAACCCTGCGAATACTTGCCATTCCCGATAGGAATCAAAAGAATCGTTACAAGCAGAAAGGTCATTCCCGAACCAATTGGCACAGTCAGAAGTGCTCTGAGCAGTATCATAAATGGAATAAGAATTACCTTCTACTGTGATGTAAGAATTCAACTCAGCCTGAGCTATTGATAATGCTGAACCAGATAGGCTACTAAGAACATGAACAATAGGATCATTATATTCAAAGTTTAAACTCAATAACTGTTGTGCTAACAACAAGTATTCGGAATCACAAGTACCATCAGTGCATTGAAATATTGGATCATTTGGACCAATTTCCAGAAGAAATTGATCAAAGTAAAATACATCTCTGGAATCTGATGTAGCATGTTCTCCTGCTGTACCGTGGAAACCTTCTAGTCCAATGCATTCCTGAAGCAGACAGTATTCTGGGTGGTATTGAAGTAGGCTTTCTGTCCAGGTGTCTCTCCATTCAGAGATAAAATCTTCTTTGTTAGCCAAGTAATGGGGAAGTGTATAGTACGCCCCTTCCAAATGAAGAATTCCAGAAGCAGTTCCTGACAATTGGTTATAGATATAGGCGTTCAATGTGGCATACGTCACAGGAGCCGTAATGGCTGAATAATCTCCTTCAATAATTACAGGAATACCGTGCACTGCTGGAGAGATCGTTCCTGATGCTGAAATGTCAATGTCCACCAGTGAAAATGATCCATCCTCATTTTTATATGTCACCGTAGGTTCAATATGCCAGTTGGCTGAAGAAGTAGACAAACCAATAAATACATTTGTATTTGGAAAAGCTTCCAATCCATACTGCCCATCCAAACTCACATCATATAGCATGAGTTCTTTGTTCAATCGACATATATTATCGGGTTCTCCAGCGCAAAACTCATCGCATTCACTGGGTGAGCCACCGTTCTGAGCTACCAGATCCAGACAGGTTTGGCATTGATCACAATCCGCACCACTTAGTGCATCCGACAGCAGTCTGGATTCGACTGCAGTAATATTATCTGCCAGACAGTTTTCAATGGCCATGCCTACATAGTGTTCAGCATAGGTGTTCATAGCGGCTTCATTCATAGACAGGCTTCTGCTCAGATAATAGTTTTCTATGCTTAGATCATCCGTGGATACTGAATGAGAAAATCCAAAATCATTTGAAGTTCCAGTGAGTACTGGACTGGCATAGACACCATTTTCATTGAAGTGAGCAGTTGCGTAGTTGGATGCTAATACGGGGTTTCCTCCATCCACAGTCATGGAAATATCCAAGTCAACTTCCTGTAGTGGCACACCGCAAGCATCCGTTAATCGATAGTCCAGATCAAATATAACGTTGAATGGATCGTATCCTTCCATGCAGTCATTTTCAAAAGGTGCCAATGGTTCTATGGTATAATCGAACTTGTTAGTTCCTAATGCGATTGGTGTAATTGTGGTTAAGAAGGAGGAACTGGAAGTTTGTTCATTCCACTCGGTACCCTCTAGAAGATCGGTCTTTTTATCTGTAGAATCTGCGTCACTGATCGCATCTACATTATCAGGAGACTCCCCTGCTAATGCCGTAGCTATGGTTCTTCCATGTGCATCCACATAACTCACGGAAATTTGACCATTCGGGTCCACGACTATGTTTTTCTTGTACCGGCTGGCATGTCCAACTTCATAGCCGAAGAGCCTGTCCAACTCATATTGCTCTGCTTTATTGTAAAAATACCTGGTGCTTTTCCCATCAATTTGGTGGTGCTCACCTACTCCTCCTTGGGTATTAATTCGTCCAGTATTGTCAGACGTATATTGCACCTGAGAAAAGGCATAACCATTGGCATTAGGAGTGTAATCCTGATGCGTTCCAGTGAAACCTGTAGCTGAATAATAGAGTGAAGCCCCACTGGAATTCCCCATGGCAGCAGCTGCCAGCAGACCACATTCTGGTGTATTATCCACATCAAAATCGGAAGCTGAATAAGCATCATCATTCATATTCTGATTGAATGCCTTATGGAAATCAAGGCTGGATTCTCCAGTAGGAACTGGAAGTACATTAATGGCTGCTCTTCCATGATAGTCATAAATGGTTTCTGCCACTACAGATTCTTTCTCTGTATTGATACGAGTGACTACCTGTCTGTTTCGATTCAACCCATCGTAATAGCTAATAACTTCTTTTTTCTTTCCTTCTTCGGCAAATGTGGTTACCAATTGCCAGTTTCTTTTTCGGTCATGCGCATAAGAAATGGCTACCTTGTCAGGCCAGTCAGCGACAAACTGTTTATCAATTCTGGCATCTGAGGTCCATCTGCATGGAATTAAGTTACTGTATGGAGAAAAGGCAGATCCACTTCTTCCTACCCCTCTTACTCTGTAAATGACATACCCTCGCTCAAATGTAAGTGGAATGTCATAATGTAAAAAATTAGTGGAGATCCGACTGCTATTTTTCTTGAAATCCCGATTAGACAATGGCATCTCATCAGCATCTATATAAGCGGATTCTATGAGGCCATAATTATTCACATAGGCCCATTCCAATTCATAGAATTCGGCACCATCAATGTGGTCCCAGGTAATGCGGATGTCAGTGTCATCAATGCCCGAAATACCGTCAAAACTATTATCTGCAATATTGGTATCATCCAATCCCTGTAGAAACTGATGATCGACAAAATTTCCAGCAGTATTATAATTGCCTTCCACATCTCCTGGAATCAAGTCATGATTAAACGCATAAGCTCGCTCAGCTATGAAATAAGCCTCTACATATGCATTGGCAGGAAGTTCTGTAGCATCAACAAATCCTTCCTGGTCACTTAACCAGTCAATCTGAATGCTGGTGATATTTACTTCTACCTTGTGAAAACCACTGATTTTATGTGCCGCCTTGTAATTTTCCAATTGCATGGAGCCGTTTTCATAAGACGTCGACAATACAAAGTCAATATTTGAGTTAGGCAACAGGCTTTCTGACAAATCGTATGGTATCACAGAATAGGACACCATCAGTTCATAGTCGTCAATGATGGTTCCTTCATACTTTTCACTGACCCCAAGTGTAATCACATTGTTGAACTCTACATCCGAAAACAGTTCCATAATCTCGTGAGCAGTGGCTCCTATGATGTCCTGGTAGTTCGGGTCTGAAATGGATCCAAACAGCCCCGGTTCTACATCACTTCCTGCCCCATAAATCAACTCCCTCACTTCCACACCTTCTGTGGCAGGCGATTGTGCGGAGCTAAACTGACTGATTCCCAGTAAAAAACACAGGCTGATAAGCCCTAATTGAGTGTGGATCAAATTTACCATAGGTTATAAATTTTATAGAATGTTTTTATCTCTTCCTGCACGATGTCAAATCCCTCTTCTGTGAGGGCCACGTAGTTATTTAGTTTGTCTTGTTTTTGTCTGCTCTGAAGTGCCTGCCTATTCTTGTAGTAAATGGTCAGTTTGACAATTTCTCCGTCTTCCTTTGCCTCTGAATAGCTGACTTCAATTTTTTGAGGGAAGTAGTCTTCTTTAGAGTAGTCCACCGCCATTTTTTGAATGAGAGAGAATTCTCCTTTTGGTTCTACTGTTACCTTAAATGCCGATGAACCTGAGATGGAAGAAATGGTGAAATACTCATTGTCAACCATATCCATATTCAGGCCTGTTAGCATAGCCGTTGTTTCCGGAGCACGGTCAACGGCTACTTCTCTTTCTTCCGAATCAATGGTCAATAGAAGAGAATCTTCCTGAATTTGGAAGATGCCTCCACCGAGTGATTGCACATACCCATCCTGAAATTGTTTGAAGGAACTTTTCACTGTTTCCAATTCGGTTCCACCATCTGCCGTTCGGATTTCATAGACGTACTCCACATCCACCGCGTATTCCATGTCTGACACGGTCGATTCAGCACGTTTTAAGATTTCTTCTGTGCTTTGTGCTTCCGACACCCAGGAAAGAAAAATGCACGCTATGACTACTACTTTTTGCTTCACCATTAGTTTCCAAATTGAGTATGTGTTCTTGACTCCTGAATCGTTTTGATTCCTCTCTCCGTTTCTTTTTTGATTCGCAGTAGTCGTCCTTCTTCATCGTATTCATAGAACGTGGCGAAGTTGTTGTCGTCCAGTTCAGCTAGTAAACGAAGGGTTACGGGATCATAGGCATAAGACTTCATCGAAGCATTTACTGGGTGAATCCGCAGATCATCCACATAAATATTCCCGCTGGTTCTGTTGTTTTTAATGATCAATTCAATGGAGCCAGAGGCATTGGCTGGGATGGTAAACACGTGATCGTATTTTTTCCACCCTTCTATGATTTCACTTTCTTTGGATTCATCAAATACTATATGTGAACCATTAATCATGACCTTCGCTTCAGAATCATCCATATCGTATTTTTTGAATTTCTCATGAATCCAATAGGACAACACATACTTCTGTGACCTAAATTGAACTGTGGACAGGTCACCTCCATCTAGGAAAGTTTTGTGTGCCATTCCTGCATCATACGTCTCTGGACCAAACACACCGAGTTCGTCACAGCTTCTTAAATAGTATGGGGCACCATTCTGAGGTAGAGGATCTGCGTTGCAATAGTTATCACTAGGATCAGTGTCCAAGGCCCGTGTATATTTAAGCTCTTCGCTTACAGATATTCTTCTACTATAGCGTCCGCTGTGTACTTCAGCAGTTTCCATTTTCCAGTAGCTAAAATCATCACAAGCAAAGTGTCTTTTACTCAATGGTGTAGAATCATCATAGATGTAATCTTCAAACCCATCATACCCCATTTGGTGGTAGGAGGCATTGGCAGCTACTGCTACAGGAATGGTACTGTTGTAGCCAAACTGTGCAGAACTCAATTGATTGAGTGCATTGATATTTTCTACTTCTGGTCCATATGGATTGAATTCGGTAATAGAACTGGTCCAGGTCCAGTTGGCCTCATTTTTAGACCAAGCCTGAGCATTGCTCTGCCAGAAAGGAGAATAAGAACTGTACACCCCATCCGTTCTAATATTTGTTTGATTGCTATTCACCTCTGGATCATACTGGTAATTTCGTTCACCTAAATAGGCATATGAACTAATTGGCTTGAATTGACCTCTGGCATTTTCCACGAAGGGGTTAACAGCACCTTCAACATCTATCAGGTCAGGTTCATTTTGACTGTTTAAGTTGAGGATATCAATAGCTGCAGCGCCACAATAATTTCCACCCCAAAAGATCTGTGATAATGCAGGTCCCTCAAAATGAGTGCCCCCAAAAAGGGCATCTGTGAAAATACCATTGCTATTGAAAGAGCCATTGGCCGAATTGAAATCTGACGTGTAAAACCAGGATATCAAATAATTATATGACCCTATATCCACCCCATGGTAAATATTAGATATAACAGGGAGTGTATAACTCTCTGAAATTTCAGATAACAAAAGTACATTTTTCAGTTGCCCTATCCTCTCATCATTACTGTTGTATAAATAAACATCAAAAGCTGCTCGAAACTCTTCAAAATGATTTGGATTATCCGGATTTAAATCATTGACATTGTTCGTAAAGGAATTGTTCGGATAAAGATCCACATCGTCTGGAACACCAGTTTTATCGGTGATTTTAAACTTCACTGCATTAGGATAAGAAGGAATGGGCTCTGTTACCAGAAATGTCTTTATAGGTTCACCCGGTTTCCAGCCAAACAAGTTAGAATTGCTAGTTCCAATGAAATCATACCCTTTATGACCATTGATATAATTAGCTGCGCTGACAAGCACCCCGTGAATATCGTCAAATGTAAAATTGGCATCAGTTATGCTCTTTGTCCAGCATGATTCATCGATATCACAATCAGAACAATCAGGACATCCACATGTACCACAATCAGGACATTCTGGACAGTCCGCACAGTCATCACAACCAAAACAGCCATAACAATCTATCTGCTCCACAATTTTTTCCGATTCAAAGGTTTTCCATCTGTCTGAATATTCTATAGAACTCACATCTATAATCTGATGGTCTGCTGTCGGTTGGTCAGTAACCACTGATAGTTTTTGTCCATTGTCAATTTCTCCGCCCGCTGTTCTAGGTAAAGGATTGGTCATAAGCGTCATGGATGTCATAGAAGCGCCATGCGTATTTCTATAGCCAGACTTGATAACCGTTACTCGTGTTTTATTGCTCAAATGGATTGGATTTCCTGAGGCATCAATGACATACTTGTTATCATCATTTGTGGTCCCATTCTTTGTATGCCATAACCAGCCCTTTCTTTGAGCACAATCGTCAATTTCTATGGCTAATTCATCCCCATAAACCAAGTAACGATAATCATCATTCGATTCATTGGCTTCAGAAATAATTTGTCCATTTTCATCAGTTTTCAACTTCCTGCTGTAGCCGATATTCTCAGAGGCCTGCCCCATCTCTTTATATGCCCAATATGCTGGAAGATTTAGATTGAAAATTTCATCACTAAACTCATTTCTGGTAGAGGTAAGTAGTACCTGACCGGTATTGGCATCATAAGCCAAATTTTTGGTGGATACAGACGCTCCGTTATCAAAGGCTACAGTTTCCCTAAGTATTCCTCGTCTATTGATCACTTTAGTCACCACGGCAGACCTGAAGCGTGTTCTTGTTTTATTGGTATTTGGAAACACCGTAGGCACTGGAACAGTAGCTGCAAGTGCATAAATCAGACTCATGTTCCCCCTGGTTTTAAAAGAGCGTGTTTTATTAAAATCCTCTCTAAAATCCGACACTACGTCTACTTCCACTCCAACCGTGGACTTGTTCACTTCTCCAAATTCATTGATCGTCACTACATCATTGTTCAATGTATAGTTTGAAATTTCAGCTAGGGATGAAGGCTCTATGGCTCCGTCTGTAGTGTTTATTTCTTCAAGTTCTTCATAGGCGTAGTCCACACCAGAAATAGCGGTCGTTTGTCCCTGACCATAAATCCGTGTTGATTTTGGCTTTCCATCCATATCATTAATCTCCACCTGATACCCCTGAGAAACAGCCATTAGATTCCTGATGTTTATTTGAGTCAAACCACCTATGGGTGAATTCTTCTGAGAAATGGCTTCCACCTTTGTTAAAGATACCTTTGTAGGGAAGTCCTTAGTCGTATAGAATTCGTTCACCGCATATCCCGTTCCGCTTGCTACCGACGATGTTTCGACATTGTTTTCATAAACAATGTCTTCGACCTTCACTCTGGAGTAAGTTACTCTCGGAGAAGGGAAAAATGAGGCACCTAACGGTTCTTCCATAAATTTTGGAAGGATGTACCTGTTCTTTTGGGTATGCTTTACAGGAACTACCCATGGATTTTCTTTGCTGATCAACGGCTCGAAAGCCGCTACACCTGATGACCTTCCTTCTTTAGTCTTGTAGCTATACGTTTGACCAAATTGGCTATCCTTAGCTGTGACATCTTCTGACATCACGCTCCAGTTATCATTAGACACAATGGTCTTAACTCGTGAGCCTCCGCCATACTTATAGGCTTTAGGACAATTCAATCGGATCCAACTACGCCCTTGCTTGAAATTCCTGCTTTTATTCTCTGATCTCAAATACCCATTTGGACCTTTTAGAGCTTCTTTAAGCGGGCCAACAATATTTGCCTGAGCAATTTGAATGAAAAAATCTGTCAGACCATCTTCAGTGGTATTCGTACTCGCAGATTCGAAGTCAGTTTGGTTGTAGGCCTTTTTAGGAAGGTACTGACGGGTGAAGTTCCATCCGGCTTTAGAAACTGGGTGCTCTGTCCCTGCATCTTCGTTCTTTTTATTCTCTTTATTGACTCCTTTGAACTTTACCCAAGCATATCTGGAGGATTCACCTTCAGGGCATAAATCGGTCTGATTCGTTAATTTGGCATATCCGGAAACATATTCAAAATCCTTGTGCCCATCTTTAAAGATATTTACCAGATATCTGAACTGGACTTCTGCCTGAGCATCTATCAGCCCATATAGTGCCGAGTTCCATTCTGCCCTTGTCAGCGGTTCCTCGTTAGCCACGCATGTCCACAAGTACCCGCCAATATCTGTGTACAATTTATCAGATAATGCACCAGCAACAGTTATATCTTGTTCTTGTGGGGTTTGGGTTTGATCAATACCGAATACCACTCCAGTAACAGCACTACCACCCTCAGGAAGTGTCCCCAT
Source organism: Flavobacteriales bacterium (assembly GCA_965224545.1). Classification (GTDB taxonomy): domain Bacteria; phylum Bacteroidota; class Bacteroidia; order Flavobacteriales_D; family Sanyastnellaceae; genus ASP10-05a. The sequence goes on from CBDCZM010000004.1 coordinate 807,683, forward strand.
GACTCTAAACATTTGCATCGCTCGCTTATCCTGCACATGCAGATAGTCATCAGACTCAAACTCTACTTTGATAGATCCACCAGAAGGTAATTTAATCTCACTAATGTGCCATGCAGAGGCGTAATCGTGGGCCACCGTTTCGTCTTGATTCACATAAGGAAACTCCACAGTCGTGGGAGAAAGAGATGTTTCATCAGAAAACGCTTCTAAATTGGATGGCTTATAGTTCCCCCAGATGTCATACGCCTTGATGTCATAACTGTAATTAGGGTTTGTATAGTCGAATTCATATTTACTGAACTTGGCCTTGTTACTGGTTCTATACGTAAAGTAAACCGATTGAAGCGTCAGTTTCCCTCCTTGGTTGATGATGTGAGAACCACTCACTTCGGAATTGTTTGGAATAGGAGAACTACTGAGCGTTTCACTCACCGTGTTTCCACTACCTAATAGGTAATCGTAGGTAAAATGAGCCGTTTTAATCGGAACTGCAGTGCTGGGGTTCCCCTTGTATTCTGGCAGAGAATACAGTTCAATGGCATCCAGCTTTCTCATACGTTTAGGTGTTTCTCCTGATTCCCCCGGATGTTCTCCTTGAGCTCCCAGCGCATCTTCTCGGTCTGACATTTTGAAAATAGCCACATGGGTCTTGGTCTCTACCTTCGCTAAATAGGCGAGATCTTTCTCTCCGTAGATATAGCTTCCCTTATCATCTGTATCAATGCTATTGAATCCTGTATTGTGATTCGCATCTTCGTATGGTGTTCTCCATTTATAATCAGACACTTCCTCATAATCGAAAACGGTATAGCTTCCATAATCCCCTGCTGAGGGGCCTGGAATGTTATCACTATCACTGTAATCTACTGATAGAATTTCTGTGATCATGAATGAATGAGCAAACGGAGGAAGAGTCGTACTCGAGTAATAATGGTCTATGCCATTCCCGTTTTCTATTTGAGCATCTGTAGAAAGGTAAGAAACCGTTCCTTTGAGTTGATTGATCTGGTTATGATCGGTAGAAGCATTGAATGTCACTTCTTTTTGTTTCGTATTATACAGTGGTTTTCCATACACATACCGTGATCCGTCTTCCTGGAGAATAGTAATTTCTCCCATCTGGTCTTGATAATCCGTTTTTACTTCTCCAGTGGATAGGTTGATAGCACGTCCTGGAACAGTACTAATCACTCCGCTGTTGTTTTCTGCCTTTTTGGTGATGTTTCGAGTTCTCACGGCATATTTCGCTGCTTGCCCTACGGACAAATGGCTGAACAATTGATTTCTTTTCTTTCTGTCCTTTTGTTTGAATCGGTCAGTCATATCTGGGAAAGAAATGGTTTCTCCTACATTGTTCTCAAACTGAGACAGTGCTTCGCCACTTCTTTCTTTCAGGTCTACTCTCACAGGCCTGTTCCCTCCAATTTTTTCCAGAAATGACACTACTCCATCAGTAGCATCAATGGACATTTCATCATCTACTGCCAACTCCCCTACTTCTCTGAAATAAGACGGTTCGTAATTCTCTGTTTCATCGAACCTGTTTTCAAATTTCAAGCTTGGTAAGGCCGAGTTTTGCTCATCCCATACACCCGAATGACTGTTAGAAACATTGACTGTTAGGTCTCCACCTGTTTTAAGTGTGGGTGCGGGTGTTCCAGCTTCAAAACCTACACTTCCATCTTGTCCGCTGGACTTAGTTAGTGGGTCATATACAGCACCAACATCATTTCTATACGGTCTAAACATTCCGCTTAGCCCTTGTCCAGCAGCTGAGAAAATGTCATATGTTTGATTGGTAAGAGGTAATCGGTTATCATCTTTGGCATAGGCCATGTCATTCTCCCGGTTGAAATCATGTTGGTCTGTTTTGCTACTGCCGTTTTCGGCATAGAGGTAACCATATGAATCAACCACTCTTGTGGTTTCCTTGATTTTAGACCTCGAATAGAAGCCTTCTATATGACCGGATGGATCGGTACCGAAGATGTCTATTCCGGCTTTGTAGTTAAAGGTGACCGCAAAGTTATGTCTTGAGTTTTGAACTTTTGGGGCATAGGTGTTCGGTAGGAAACTAATGCTGGTTCCAGCAGAAGAGCCAGCTGAGAGTCTTCTTTTAGCTGATGATTCATAACCATTTATATTCACGATTTTTGCTCCTGAATTACCAATGCTACCAGATAATGTCATTCCTTTAAATCCTGCTCTGGAATTAAAACCCAATCCCAGATTCAGAGATGGATCATTGCTAGTATTGGCTTTTTCATCCTTTGCTGATGCTAGACCAACAGATGGAGAAATAGTGTATCCATCATTTCCTCCTCCCAGAGACACTCCAAGATCCATCACCGCTCCATTGTTTTTTTCAGCATGTGGCAATGCTACGTCAACCCCTAAATCAATACTTGTATTCACCCCAACACCATTGTAGTTGTTCCATTTGACCCCTAAAGACAGGCCTAAATTTATATTTTGTCCAAAAACCTCTGTATTTGCTCCAGCAGAGATACCGTAGGTGCGGTCCTCTTTCATATAGAATTCCTTGGTCACCCCAAGCCCATTAAAATCATCCGGCAATGCACGCATGTTTCTGTTAACGACTCCAGGGTTCAGGTTCCAACCTAACCCAACCCAACTGGCTTCTTCATCCATAGAGATTCCTGAGTTGTAACTTATATTTAAAGGGTATCCTCCCACATCCAATAATGGAATGTTATAGGTGAAATCTCCTGAACTTAAGTTCACCAAATCTGATGTGCTGACAGGTGTAAATGAACTCACCTCTGGCTGCGAAGGCCCTCCAGTCAATGCCAATGACACGGTAGCAAATGCCATATCAAATACCATCAGTATTGAAAATACAATGGCATTTATGGCTATTATTCTTCTATTTCTAAATATGCTCAGTTTCATGATTTGTTCAATGAAGTTTAAATTTTATTGGAATCCCTGTAAAGAGTTGATCGTTCCAAATTAGCTTTCTTGGTCTTCCATTATCTCCCTTTTTAAAGGCCAGACTAATCGTAATATCTTTTCGTATGTTATATGTCCTTTCCCAGTGGGCAAGAGCACACTTTATTGTGTCCTTACCTGTAATCAGGGACAAATCTTGTGAGATTAGATTTGACAGGTAATTCACACGCTGCCCAAATGCATCTACCGAGTGCAGTTCTTTGAATATGGGACTCTGTTTATTTCCGACTTGCTCTAATCTTAAAATATAATAGTAGTAGTCATCATATTGGGCAAAGTCATCACTATCCGCTCCCATTAATTTTGCGTAATCATCACTTGCTATAGATAAAACAGAGGCTTCGAATTGATTACAGAGGTATGTCGCTACACGATTCTTCTTGGAATTATAGATAAATGCCATAAGCAAAAGGATTAATGCTCCAGAACCCATTATTATCAACCACTTTTTCATTCTCCTTCGTATTTATTATTAGCGAACTCCAAAAATTCATCGGTTAGATCGTCCTGCTCATCAACATATAAAACAGTTCCGCTGCCATTTCCTCCATGGAGAATAGAAATGTTTTTCTGCTCTCCAAACTCTTTGAAATAAGTGTTTAGGAGACCCCAGATTTTAGCATCTGAATCACTTACGATTTTCTCCAACTCTGTGCTGTTATTATTTTGGAGTTGCTCGTAGTGATATGCTTTTTCTCTGTAAGACTCCGATTGCGTATTGGAGGCCAAAGTCAGTGACAGCCGAAGACTGTCTAACTCGCCTTCCATCTTTAAGGTTGTGAACTCGGCATTCTTTTGCAGTTCTTTGCTCAAATTGAATTCGTTAAACACACGTACTACATCCACATACTTAGGAGGGTTCTTTTCCATACACCCTGTGCTCACAGCGATTATAAGGACTACTATATACAGTTTCATAGCTAATTTATTAATGGTACAATTCTTCATCATCAAAAGATCAACCTCCTGTTGGGCCTTCATGATTTCCTATGGGAGAATTAATTCTTTTGAATTTGGAATACAACAATGTCCCATCAGAAAGTTCAACTTCCAGAGTATAAACACCGTTCGCTAGTCCTTCAACAGTCATACAAAACAGGTTGCTCCCAATACGAATGTCTGTATGGTCTAATGATGTGTCACCACTGAGGTCATCATGATTCCTATCGTAAACCCGATAAACAATATGTTCTGCATCCCGAGCTTTCCTTGCTCTAAATGAGAAACAAAATCCTGAATCTGTGGTTTTTATAAAGGCATTGGGCAATGGCAAAAGTTCTGTATACTGATTGTTTTCTATTGACCTGGGAAGAGGGAAACTGGTTTTTATCCCTGTAAAATTTGCATTATCGTTGAACATCAGTGTACTAATTACATAATCTCCTGATGTCAAAGGAGAACTTCTTACGACACTCCCATCAACTTCAAACTGGACAGTCCCACTGGTTATATTTACACCTAACCTCGTTCCTGTTCTTTTTGTTCCTAGACTCAGCGTCACTCTGCCATCTTCTAGCAAAAAAAGCATTCCTGCAGAAAGAAGAAATCCATAATCCATGGACGCTATACCCAAACCCAAAACCGCTTCATCAGAAATGCCAATGACTTTGATATCAGTCACACCATTTAGGACATACTCTACGATTCCAGATTTACCACTCTCCAACATATTGGAAGAAAAGGCACCTCCATTTCCCCAACCATTCGTAGTCTTCGTTAACGAATTAGAGACATTATCATACAGGACATCTGAGTCTAGAATAGAAAAATCAGGAGACTCCATTTGAGCTGTGGTAACCCCCCACAAAAACAAGGTAATTAGAGTTAAGTTTAATTTCATGTGTTTTAAGTATTGTAAAACCCTTTCGAAAAAAACGAATAAGAGTTACAGTGCAAATTATTACTCCAACACATTGTGAATAAGAATGATGCTTTAAGCATTCAATCAGTCAAAAAAATGATCTAACTAGATAATCATTCTTTAGTAAGAATGTAAAATTTAAATAGACTCTGGACTTTTCGTATAAAGCAAATTCAGTCGTTCAAAATGCCGTTGGTAAGTGTTGACAAAATTAACAAACCTATTTGGAAATTAGAGCGTTACGATTTGTTCATCATATGCTATAAAGTTGGGTTGGATTCCTATTACCTTCTAATCAACCGGCCATTAAAATCGTGATTATGAGACATCTAAAAACTATTCAGAATAAACAGAATATCTTTCAAGTCGAGGTCATGGAATTTACAAGCGGTACGCGATTTCTAATAAACGGCGATCAATTTGCTGAAACTTCTGTCAAAATCCAATACAGAAATGATCATTATTGATGACTTCTCGCTCTGAATTCAATGAATAACCCCGAGGCACAACCATTGAGGTATCAAAACAGAATAAGTTGTTCCTGATGCAATTAATGATATTCGTTTTCCTTGCCTTGATTTCTAACATATGCTCGAATAACCTCTTCATTTGAATATTGATCTACTGTATTCACATAGAATCCACTTGTCCAAAACTTTCCACCCCAAAGTAAAGCCTCAATTCTGGATGGCGACTAAATAGTTCTTTTGCCGTTATACTTTTAAGCATTCAAACCATCTTTGAAACGATCCTTTTGAGAGGACATCAGTTCTGAGTCACTATTACTCATCTTTTAATAAACTTTTTAGAGAATATAAATTCATGATTCTTATCGTAAAACTGTACAATATATATTCCTGAATTCAGATTAGAAACATCAATTCTATTTTGAGATGAAAATTGACTGATCGTATTCATAAGTTTTCCATCTATAGAATAAATTTCAATTTGACTTAAGTTATCTACGACATTTCCTGTGATTATAAAGTTTAAGAAGCCATCAGCGGGATTGGGATAAAGAGTTAAATTTTTATTCTCAAATGATGGTTCTTTGATATTAGTGAACATTTCATTTTCGGCATCAGGAGTGGGAATGTCAAAAGTTATCCAAGAATCATCTGCATCAATAGATCTACCAAAAGAGGTGTCTGAGTCCAGTTCATCAAAACTTATTTGGTCAATTATTACAACTTCGTTATTGGAATTAATGTAACTGACAAATAATTGTTCTCCTCCACTATTTAATTTGAAATTAGTGTGATAGTCCCCCTGAAAAATTTGATTGTCAGCAAAGAAAATAACATGATCATAAGGAGCGATTTGAATTTCAGGCTTAACCAAAGGAATTTGAAATTTGAGTAAATTTGAAGGATTGTCACTAAGATAGACGCCTGAAATTACTAGTTCAGAACTACTGTTGTTATATAGCTCTATCCAATCTTCATATTCTCCGTTACTATCAGTATATCCATTTTCATTAGACGATAAAAGCTCATTAATGACCAAGGCCGAATAATCTGGATTATTTACAGGATTCTCGTCATAAACAGCTGTTAGACTAATGTTTTCTTCTAAATACAACTCAATAATTGGGTTTTCTGAAAATAAGTCTCCTTCCCAGTGAGAAAAATCGTAATTGGCATATTCTATGGCCTCTAATTGAATTAATTGTTCTTCGTAATAGTTGCCTTCCCATGGAAAGGTATTGTTCAGACTACCAACAGTTTCCTCGTTCAGAATTATAGTATTAAGCTTTATTTCTCCAGCTTGTTCATCACTTATATCTATTGATAAAACATTTCTTTCAACGGGAATGTCAAACGTAGAACTCATGTTGTTTAATAGGTGAGTTGGTCTCTCTTCTGTATAGTAATAAAGATCATCCAAAGAGTTCTGCCAACTATTGAATGAACTTCCCCATCTATTAAATTGTCTATCTAAATCTGGTTCAATAACTGAAGTGAGATTATTAATTTTTGCGCTTACATTCTGAAACCTAAAAGATGTATTAAGAACATCTTGAGTCCTAGTAATAAATTTATTCTTGAAATCCTCATTTTCAAGAAGGTTTCGAAATAACCAAGAATAATCCGAACTACCCCATCCACACCAGGAAATGGCCATATGCAAAAAATTAAACTCTGGTTCTCCCACTGGCTGATAATCAAAGGTGCCAAAGCCATATTCCACATCCCACATTACCCATCTCCACCTACCATTATTTGTAGCCCTCCAAAACTTGATGTTATTGTTACACCAATCTGGATTTCCGATCACAATTTGAAATATTTGATAGTCTATGAAATTATCTATATCTATCCAATTCTCGGCAATTTCATAATTGGATTGAACACTCAAGTCCTCTGCAGTTACAAACTCTTTTAAAAGATCCCAATTAATCCAATTACCCGAAATTGTCTTCATATGAAAAGGTTCCGCATAGTCATATTCGAGAAAATCAACTTCATCTTTATCATATCCATAGTTTGATTTCAAATAATATTCATCTTGACGTTCTCTTAAATTATAAATCCCCCAATATTCTCCATTAATGAATACATCAACAGCTCGTGAGGATGACATTCCATTAGATTCGTCTGACTCTAAATAAAGATTGTGTCCAAGAATATCTCTAACGTAAGACTCACCTATTTCAGCACCATCATTTCCTCCATTTCTTAAGACTAGTCTTTTAAAGGATGAAATGTCCTTATCATCAAAAAGTTGATATTCAACAGTTTTATTTCCGTATTCTGACCTTGCGTATAACCTAAGTGATTTTTGACTTCGACCGTCAGGAGCATGGATTTTCACACCCATATTCTGATTAATTACATTTTCTCCTGCAATGAACATTTGCACAGAAACTTCTTTTTCAATGCCTGAATTAAAATTTTCATATATACCCTCATCTCCAAATAGATCATTAGGATCGGCAGTGATGCTAATGATATCCAAATCTAAGCTAGTGTCTATGATATAAGTATTAATTAATATTGGACTGGCTAATGCATTTTCTCTATAAACCTTAAGTTTAATTGTGACATTCTCATTTATTAAAAATGAATTATCAAGAATTGGAGAGGAGTCGTCAGGATCCGTAAAGTCAAGAGTATAATGAATAACATCCGCAGAATTGTCCTTGATGAAATCCCATAAAAACGAGGCATCATATAGACCACTTTCGGCTGTAATGGTTGGGAATTTAGCTTCAAACGGGAAAGCATTATCTTCCAAATTTTCAGCGCCGGGAGAAGGAAGATCCATGTATTGCCAGTCTAAACTGCCATTAATTCGACCGATTGTCAAATCTTGTTGTATACTCCAATCAGGTGACTCATCTATTAGTGTTAGAGCATTTGAAAAAATATAAACTGACTCCCCTGAAGAATTTAGTTTAAAATTCGCAGTAATTTCATCCGGGTTGTTTGATGAACTATCATCTCCGTTTAACCAAATAATTTTATACTCAGATGATGAAATGGTTATACCTTCAGGGAATTGCCATTTATCAGGTTCTTCTAGTTCATCAGACAAGTAATAACCTCCTAAGCTAATCGTATCATCAGTAGGATTGAAAATTTCAATCCAATCACCGCTATTATTAGTAATAGGTGAGAGTATTTCGGTATTGTACGTCATGACTTCGTTGATTATGATATTTTGTGCATGAAGTCCAGAATTTATAGCACAACACATAATTAGAAATTGCAACTTCTTATAGCTCATTGAGTGTTTTTCTTGACAAGAGTTTAAAGTACTGCGTATTGATTTTCTCATTAAAATAGAGATTATTTTTAAATGCATATTTTAATCACGAGAAAATCAGGAAAGAAGGGGGGGCAGATTGTCTAGAATGGACTTTCCAAATCAGGTGTGACATGGGAAAATAGTTGAGGTGGTCTTCAATAGAGAGTGGTGTGGCGATACATAATGGCTTGTTTTCCGTGTCTATCTATAGTATATACTAAACTTATATTTTTCCTTCCCTTAATTATATAGGTACTCATCTCACAGGGCAAACGCATTAAAAATTCATTAACGCAAATGCTTAAAATTCCAGTGATTATTGGATATTTCATGATAAAATGCCTCCCATAAAAAAGCCCAAAGCATAATATACAGGACTTCTTAATTAAAAAATGGCAATCAATTATTTCACGAAATAAACGATACACCCATTTTTCTAGACTGGAATATATTCTAACAAAATAGGCCCCACGTAGTAGCATCATGAGCTAATGAAATTTCACATTGTTCAGTTCCAATTGAAGGGTTTTCTGCACCTCCAGAAATTGGGCTTGGAAACACTCCAGATATTGACTCTGCTCTGTGCACCTCTGATTTTGAGACAAAATTGGAGTCCATCACTTGAAGTAACCCTAAGAATTGTTCATTTGATAGGTATATCAAAGTGAAAGTCAATTTTCTCAGCAATTTCTTAATCAAATTCAATATCTAGAGTACATTCGATTATTTATTACCTGCTTTATGAATTACAACGAACATCTCCAACGAATAGCAAGCTCGTTGGAGCAATTTGAAGACCATGGAAAAATCGCGACCTACATCCCCGAACTAGGAACGGTCAACCCTAACAAATTTGGAGTGCATTTAACCACTACAAGCGATCAACATTTTGGCTTTGGGGATTATCAGGAAAGGTTCAGTATTCAAAGTATCGCTAAGGTACTTGCCTTAACTCTGGCATACAATCGCGTTGGAGAACGTTTATGGAAACGTGTAGGAGTTGAACCATCAGGCACTAAATACAATTCGCTTATCCAACTGGAGCTTGAAGCTGGCATCCCGAGAAATCCACTTATCAATGCAGGGGCAATTGTCATTTGTGACATTTTGATCACTGAACTACAGCATCCTAAAGAAGAGCTATTGGGTTTTATTCGAGAAATCACTAACAATGAAAACATCCATTTTTCCGAACGAATTGCTCAATCTGAAAAGGAAACTGGGTTTACAAATGCAGCACTGATTAACCTTATGAAGTCTTTTGGAAATATCCAAAACGGTGTTGACGAAGTGCTTGACTTCTATTTTCATCTGTGCTCTCTGGAAATGAGTTGTCAAGAAATTTCCAAGATCTTTCTTTATCTTGCTGACAATGGTTTCAACAGTTGTTCACAAAAGCAGATCACCTCGGAATCTAAATCAAATAGAATCAATGCAATTATGCAATTATGTGGTTTCTATGATGAGGCTGGAGAATTTGCATTTAAAGTCGGACTCCCAGGTAAAAGTGGAGTTGGTGGCGGGATTATGGCCGTTCACCCTAACCAATATTGCATAGCTGTATGGAGCCCAAAACTGAACTCTAAAGGAAATTCTTCAAAAGGGATGGCATTTTTAAAGCGTTTCACATCGGCTACTGGTGGCTCAATTTTTTAGTGCACCATTCAAAAGTTCTAGAAACTTTCGCTTATTGATCTTGAACTATTCAACTTATGGTAAAGTGGAATCACTTTCCTTTCCTTTTCTCAAATGCCCAAACTCTTTGGCCAAATCAAGCATCTGTCTGTCAAAAGATTTGTCATATGAAATAGTTACTTCTTTGATCTCACCGTTCTCGTCATATTCTGGTTCCAAATTAGGTTGCATATACCCAGTATAGACTGGTAAGTTTAATATATCTACCCGTTGATTGACCTGTCCATAAATTTCTGAATCTATCTGATCTGCATATTCAAATAGTTTTTTCGCCGCCTGATAATCTCCTGTTACTTCTATCGCTACCGTCTTCTTCAAAAGGTCGCCCACTAATTTTTGGAGCGAGTCGTAGTTAATGATGTTTACATATAACTTTCCTTCTCTTTCCACCAGTTCAATCGCTTCTCCCTGTTCTAATAGCCAATGACAAATTGTATAAATTGCTTTCGCTGTAGGCCTCTTAAAGGTTGCTCCTTCTCCCATATATCTCAGATTTACAAGCAATCCTGATCTGAAAAACCTATCAGCTATGGCTCGACCTACTTCTTTATCGTCTACTATACCAAAATCAACAAGTCTATGATCAAGAGCATAGTACAGCGAAAACAAATATCCGATTGTACGATCTACTGGATTTGCAAACTCTTTTAAAGATCTTGAACTTTCCTCCTCACTTTCTTTACCAAAACTATAGCCCATGATTCCAAGAGAGAAATCCAATATTGATGCTTCTTTTCCATGAGCGATTTGCCTTATAATCTCCTCTTCATCATGAGCAAACTCAGTAAGTAAACCACCAGAGTTTCTCATATTCATTGCACTAATTATATTCTCACAAATAAAATCTTTTGAACCAATTTCACGACGAATCCACTCGCTATTTGGCAAACTAACTGCCGTAAACATTTGCGTTGACACTAACCCTTCTCCTCCTATTACGTCCACCACTTTCATAGAAGTCGCATTGACTTCATCTCTTTTATACTCATCATCTACTGGGGCATTCTCTTCAAACCACATGGCGAGATTTGCTAGTTTCTCCAGTTTCTTTGAATATCCATCGTTCACCAAATAAACCAATGATTGATATGATCCCTTTAGAGATAGCGGGTCATTGTATGTTTCTATAAATCCATTTATGAAATCGTTTTTGGTGTCATCTATTTCTAACCAATACAAATTGTACTGCTCCCATGCCTCCAAATCCCCTGTTCTATAGTATTCGATGAGCTTTTCCAGTGCCATGGCTTGCTTCGGAGACTTGGTCACTTCTCGAGCTTTATCTAGCCAATAGATCATTTGTTTTATAGCATCTCCTCCCACTCCTTCAGCATAATACTTTTTCTCTATAATCGTTCCTTTTTCATCCCGTACCAGCATTGAATTCAAGCCTATTTCCAATGAATCATGGCCTACTGTGCTGCTATAGTTCTCATAAAACGAAGATGCTTCATCAATAGAGATATCATCTCCATAAAAGTTGATCATAGACTTCGACTCGTTTGAATCTTCATTTTTAGTCTCAGAATGAAATAGCATATTTCTGATTTCTGGGCTCAGCGTCAGCCCATTCTCATGTAACTGTTCATTCAACCAGCCCTCTGAAAACTCTGGGACAATTGCGGTGTGATTGTAATCATTAAAGGGACTTTTACTCCACCAAATTTTCTTGGCAAATTTTGTAAATGAAATCCAGTTATTGGATTCCTTAATGCCAGAAAAATTCTCATAGATTGTTTCTATCAAACTAAACAGTTCCAAATTATGCTTATTCTTCTGAAGTAGATATACATCCCTACCAGCATGACCAGCTTGAATAAGATAATAGAATAATTTTTTATCCTCTAAAGTCAATGAGTCCCACCTACTTTGTGGGATCTGGTATTTATGCACTCCAAATTCATCAAAAACCTCTGAATCAAGATTAAAACTTTCATTTTCCGAAATAACTCCTTGCTCTTGATCACCCCTAATAGAAATATCATTATGGCAACCTGCTATTGATAGTAGTATAAGACCAGCCGTTATAATAATGACACCTTTTAAATTTCCCATTTGGGGTCAAAGAATTAATGTAAAAGAATGTACATTATTACGAAAATCTAATAATTTGGTTCTCGAGCTCAATTGTAAGGGAGATACAAATGCTTATAATATCTTAATGAAAATGCCAAATATCAAACCGTCTCACTAGCTTTGCCCGCTATTAAATCATGAACATACTCTCAGTAGAAAATCTCACCAAATCTTTTGGAGACCGGATCATATTCGAAGACCTTAATTTTGGTATTGAACAAGGACAAAAAGTGGCTATCGTTGCTAGAAATGGAGCTGGTAAATCTACCCTCCTGAATATTCTTTTCGACATCGAAGGTGCGGATTCCGGAACTGTCACCTTTAATAAGTCTATCAGAGTAGGATATTTAAGTCAAGTACACGGTCTGGATGAGTCGAAAACGGTTCTCGAAAACCTACTGCAGGCGGAGAATGAAATGACCCGGGCTATAACAGCTTATGAAAAAGCTTTGGAAGGTGAAGATGAAGTCACACTACAACGCGCCACCGATGCTATGGATCAATCCTCTGCCTGGGACTATGATTCTAAGATTAAACAAGTACTTTCTAAAATGAGTATTGCTAACTTGAACCAAGTAGTTAGTAAACTTTCAGGGGGACAAAAAAGGAGAATAGCACTAGCCAGAATACTGGTGGAGGAGCCAGATTTCGTTATTCTTGATGAGCCTACCAACCACTTAGATCTGGACATGATCGAGTGGCTTGAAAAATGGCTTCAAAATACCAGCTTGACTATTTTGATGGTCACACACGACAGGTATTTTCTTGAGGTTATTTGCGATGAAATTCTGGAGATGGAGAACGAACAGATGTATCGCTATAAAGGTAATTTCTCCTATTACCTTGAAAAGAAGGCTGAAAGAGAAGAACTTGAGCAAACGGTGAAGGAAAAAGCGCAGAACCTATTCAAACGTGAATTGACATGGGTTAGAAGCACTCCCAAAGCACGAACTTCTAAAAGTAAGTATAGAGAGGAAAAATTCTCGGACATCAAAAAAGAAGCCCTGAAAAATTTAGACCAAGACAAACTTTCTCTCGAAATAAACACTAGCAGATTAGGTGGGAAAATTGTAGAGCTGCATAAGGTCAAAAAAGGATATGATGATGTGGTGCTCATTGACCAATTCAGTTACGTATTTAAACACAAAGAGCGTCTTGGTTTAGCTGGAAAAAACGGATCTGGTAAGAGCACCCTTCTGAATATGATTACTGGGAAGGGCGTTCCTGACGGTGGTAAAGTAGTCATAGGCGATACAGTCAAATTCGGTTATTATTCTCAAACAGGACTCCGCTTTAATGAGGAAATGAAGGTGATTGATGTCGTACGTGAAGTGGCGGACGTAATCCCTCTTACAAAAGGAAAAACCATTACCGCTGAGCAAATGCTTGAGCGTTTTCTTTTCCCTCGCTCTATGCAGAGAAACTTTGTATACAAGTTAAGCGGTGGAGAACGCAAGCGACTACATCTCCTTAGAGTACTAATGGCCAATCCTAATTTTCTGATTCTGGATGAGCCCACTAACGATTTAGACATCTTCACACTTTCTATCCTCGAGGAGTACTTAATGCAGTTCCCTGGGGTACTACTAATAGTAAGCCATGACAGATATCTGCTGGATAAACTGACTGACCATACATTAGTGATTAAAAAAGGCGGCGAAATAAAAGATATACTGGGGAATTATACAGAATGGAGAGAATCTGAGTTAGCTAGGGAAAAGCTACAACGAAGCCAAGAGAAAAAATTAGATGCAGCCTCAAAGTCAGCTCAAAAAAGTTCAGACAATGCTAAAACCAAACTTTCATTTAAAGAAAAGTTCGAATTGGACAATTTGAATAAGGAGATTCCAAAACTAGAAGAAAAGAAAAAAGAACTCAACGAAAAGTTGAATAGTGGTATCTCAGATCATGAAGAACTGATGAAAGTATCTGCTGAAATGGGCAAAGTATCCGATGAACTAGATGAAAAAGAAATGCGTTGGCTAGAGCTTAGTGAAATAGGCTAAACGCAAATCACTTGAGCCACTGATTAACAAGCTGCTTAACTATGTACTTATTGTTCTATTTCTCTTGGCTTGGAATACGAGAGTATAAAAGTGCAAACCAAAGAAACTAATCGAGCCTGATTGATTTTCTAATAAGATATCTTACTCAACCCTAATCGAACACCAAACTTCCCGTACAAGTTATTAGTTAAATCGGCACCATATCCTGGAGCCAAACCAGCTTCTGCGAACATAGTTCTTGAAACTCTTTTAGCCCATGTAACCAACTCTAATCCGGCAGAAATCCCTACTGGTAAGTAAGTCAATTGAGGAGTAACATCGTAAATCTCCTCATCTGATACCAGAATAACATCATTGTCATTTTCTTCAGTATACAAGACATCGAACGGCTTGAGAGTGCGCTTATTTATGCCAATAAGTATATCTGCATAATGTTTAATGATAAAACCACCTCTTTGAGTTTTGTTCCTTTCCTTCAGAAAACTGAATTCTTCATAATTATCAATGGTAAACTCATATCTAGTAAGTTTTTCTCTTTCAAGTCCCAATCTAAGCGCTAGTCTAGGGTTGGCCAATCTTACGCCCCATCCATTAATTGACTCACCATTTAGAGTGCTTTCAGAAGTATAATAACTAACAGTGTTATCGTCTATGTTTGTAAGAGGTAGATCTATGACTTTTTTAAAAACCGATGTATTGGCAAATCGAGAGATACCCAACCTTATGCCATGTGTCGTTAGTAGCGGCAGTTCTGTCTTTACAGAATATCTTGTATTACCCTCATAACCAATATCCTCATAAACAGGAGCGTCAGATAACTTTTTAGAGAAATTTACTTTAACTACGCCAGTAAATTGAGTTTTCCCCGTGTTGATTTGTTCTACAGAATGGTCAATATAATTCAAAAAATCATTTGTTCCTGCCGTTAGATAAGGAGATAGATTATAAGAAATGCGCCCTGAAACTGCTATGGTTGACTTGACATTTGCAGATACTTGTCCACCGACAGAAAACCCATAATGGTCACCTCCAAAAACACCAGAAAAAACTGGCACATCAATGTGAGCATTTAAATAGTCGCATGGACCTTCTATCTTATAGTCCAATGTATAGATTACTATCTTATCCTTGTTATCCTGAGAGTAAGCCTTTAAAACACTTGTGAAAATTACAACCGTAAAAAAAGCGTGGCGAAATACGTTATTGATCCTTTGCATTTTAGTTTAAGTTATTGCAAAGCAAAAATAGTGTTTTTCGGGAGTTCCTTACATATAGAAAATAGATCAGCTATGTATCACAATTGATTTAAAACAACCATTGAAAAAAGTTAACCACTCCATAAATTACGCTGACAATTACGACTACGGTTAATCCTAAAAAAGCGAGTAAATATGGCCAAGCTGACCCGTTATTTTTATCATCTTCCACAAACTCAGTGAGTAATTTATAGTTTCTAGTATTCGCCTTATAAACAAAGTCAAATACAGTTCCTAGAACAGGAATCATCCCGACGAGCGCATCAATTCCCATGTTTCCGAGCATCTTTACCAACACCTCTCCTTTCACACCCTTTTTGAAGGCAGAAAACAACAGCACCGCACTAAATCCATAACCAATCAAATCACCCAACCCTGGAATCATTCCCAATAAAGGATCAATACCAAAAGTGAGGTCCGTGCCAGGAATCTTGAACTTTGAATCTAACAACTGAGCATACTGCTTCAAGTACTTTAGCTCATCTTTCTCCTGAATGTCTATCGTTTTCAATGAATAGTTAATTTAATTATGTTAGTGAAACATCAATAAATGTGCCGATTACAATTTCAGACATTATGGCAATTCTCGAACATCATCATCTCTTTGAATATCCAACAAACCTTCGCTTTCTTCTATCGGTAGCTCCTCTAGCCCTTTGAGTTTAGACAGCATTACATTCGTTCGAGTAGTCACTAAGGTCTCTAAATCCTTGTCAGCCATTCGTATTCTTTCCTGAGCTTTCCTCAACGCACTTCCAAACAGACCAAATTGTGTTTTTACAGCTTCCAAGGTTTTATGAATGTCACTACTTCTGCGTTGCAACGCTAATGTTTTAAAGCCCATTTGCAGACTATTTAAGAAAGCCGCTAAGGTTGTCGGGCCAGTCACCGCTACTTGAAATTCTCTCTGAAGGGTGGTTATTAAGTCTGGTTGACGAACGATTTCTGCATAAAGTCCTTCGACAGGTAAAAACATAATTCCAAAATCAGTTGTATTTGGAGGGTCTATATATTTTTCTCGAATATCCTTAGCAAACAACTTGACTGCCCTTACCAATGCTTTTTTACTCGATTCAATTCCAGCTAAATCGCCTGAATCATAAGCCTCTTGTAGCCTCACATAATCTTCTTGTGGAAATTTCGCGTCAATTGGCAAATAAATTTCTGACATATCCGAACTACCAGGCATTTTTATAGCATACTCGACATGACCGGAATTTCTGCTGCTAGTATTCACATTCATTTCATATTGATCTGGTGTCAATATTTGCTCCAAAATATTCCCCAATTGGATTTCCCCAAGCACACCTCTGGTTTTTACATTAGTGAGCACTTTTTTAAGATCTCCCACACCAGTGGCTAAAGTCTGCATCTCTCCTATACCCTTCTGCACTGCCTCTAAACGTTCGCTTACCAGCTTAAAAGACTGTCCCAATCTTTCTTCAAGTGTTTTATGCAGTTTTTCATCTACGGTCTCCCTCATTTTTTCCAACTTCTGTTCTGTAGAAACGAGCATTTTATCTTGATTCTTAATTAAGTCATCAAACTTCTGACGCTGTAATCCATTAAAATCTCGTATGCTTTCAGAGAAGGAATTTTTAAAGTCCATTAATGCTTTCGCTAGCTCTTTCCTGTTTTCCGACAAGCTTTTCAATGAAGTATCAGAAATATTCATGAACCTCAGTTCAAGCTTCTCTGTGAGTTGATTAATTCCTTGAGATAACTCCTCTCTATTCACTCGTAAAGAATCATTTAACTCCATCCGATTTTCTCTAAGCTGAGTTTGAACCAATAATTGAACTTCTTTGGAAACTTGAGAAAATGAATTCTTAAAGCTTCGAATAAGTAAAACAATAACTCCAATGATCAATAGAGAAGTTAGGACAACTAAGACTATCATGACACGTTCCATAATAAAGGGATTTTGAACTAAAACGTTTCAAACGTTCGAATACGTGTCCGTAAAGTATTTATGGAGTGAAAAAAAACAGTTCTAATCAATTCTAAATAGCGTTTTTTCAGACTATACTATTCACTAAATTTGCAGCTTAATTCGCAAGTAGAAAGAGTATGTTTAATAACCTACAAGACAAGTTAGAAAAGGCCTTCAAAGTACTTAAAGGCCATGGGCAGATCACCGAAGTAAACGTAGCAGAGACATTAAAAGAGGTTCGTAGAGCATTATTAGATGCAGATGTCAACTTCAAGACTGCTAAAGACTTTACCACTAGAGTGAAGGAAAAAGCTCTTGGTAGAGATGTATTGACTTCCATTAGCCCTAGTCAGTTAATGGTGAAAATCACTCAGGAAGAGCTCACCGCTTTAATGGGTGGAGAAACAGCAGAAATCAATTATCAAGGAAACCCAGGTGTAATTCTAATGTCTGGTCTTCAAGGTTCTGGTAAAACTACTTTTTCTGGAAAACTGGCAAATTACCTAAAGACACAAAAAGGAAAAAAACCTCTGTTAGTTGCGTGTGACATATATCGTCCAGCTGCTATTGACCAGCTTCATGTGGTGGGAGAATCTATTGGTGTTGAAGTATATTCTGAGAGAGAAAATAAAAATCCCGTTTCTATTTCTACCAATGCGATAGAGCATGCCCGTAGTAATGGTTTTAACGTTGTGATCATAGATACTGCTGGACGTCTCGCTGTAGATGAGCAGATGATGACTGAGATTGAAGAGGTAAAGAAAGCGATTAGTCCAACTGAGACTCTATTCGTGGTTGATTCCATGACTGGGCAAGACGCTGTGAACACTGCTGCTGCCTTTAATGAGCGACTAAATTTTGATGGTGTTGTACTTACAAAGTTAGATGGTGACACCAGAGGTGGGGCTGCCCTTTCTATTAAGAGCGTTGTCAATAAGCCGATTAAATTCATTGGTACAGGCGAAAAGATGGATGCTATTGATGTATTCCATCCCAATAGAATGGCGGACAGAATTCTGGGAATGGGAGATGTTATTTCTCTTGTGGAAAGAGCCCAGATGCAGTTTGATGAGGATGAAGCGAAGAAACTAGAGAAAAAGATCCGTAAGAACACTTTTGATTTCAATGACTTTATTGGTCAAATCCAGCAAATCAAAAAGATGGGAAACATGAAGGATCTCCTTGGGATGATTCCTGGCATGGGAAAAGCACTTAGAAATGTGGACATTGACGATGACGCATTTAAAGGGATAGAAGCTATTATTCAGTCAATGACCAATGCAGAAAGAACTTCTCCGGAACTAATTGATGCAAGTAGAAAAAAGAGAATTGCTAAAGGAAGTGGTAGTTCTGTAGAAGACGTAAATAAGCTTTTAAAGCAATTCCAAGAGACAAAGAAGATGATGAAACTAATGTCAAACAAACAGAACATGAAAGGTCTCATGAAGAGTATGGGTGGCATGAAAAACCAACCATGAGTGTACGAATAGACGGAAAAGCCACTGCAGCTCAAATTAGAGTTGAAATTAAGGAGAAGGTGGACTTGCTTATATCCGAAGGATTTAAAACTCCTCACTTAGCTGCCGTGCTTGTAGGAAGTGATGGTGGTAGTAAGTCTTATGTGGGTGGAAAAATGAAAGCTTGCGAAGAAGTGGGGTTCAAAAGTACTCTCATAGAAAGGCCAGAAGAAATTACTGAAGAAGAGTTACTTCAAATTGTTCAGACGCTTAATGACGATCAAGATGTGGATGGCTATATCGTCCAACTCCCATTACCGAAACACATTGATGATCAAAAAGTACTAGAAGCTATTTCTCCAGAAAAAGATGTGGATGGTTTCCATCCAGTGAACATCGGTAAAATGGTAGCAGGTATAGATTCTTTTAAACCAGCCACACCATTTGGAATTCTTGAATTACTTCGCAGATACGATATTGAGACTACAGGAAAGCACTGTGTTGTCATTGGCAGAAGCCACATTGTGGGAACACCTTTAAGTATTATGCTCTCTAGGAACTCATATCCAGGAAATTGTACCGTAACACTAACTCACAGCAGAACCAAAAACCTAGAAGAACTCACCAAAATGGCCGATATTCTTGTAGTAGCACTTGGGAAACCTGGATTCGTAACAGATGACATGGTTAAGGATGGGGCTGTAATCATAGATGTTGGAACGACTAGAGTGGATGATGCTACCAGAGACCGTGGATGGAGGTTGAGCGGAGACGTAGATTATGCAAACGTAAAAGAAAAAGCGAGCTTTATTACTCCAGTACCTGGGGGTGTAGGACCTATGACAATCGCGTCTCTCATGTTGAACACCTTACAAGCTGCCAAAGGCAAAAGACCATAAAAAACAACTCATGACGCATGAATTTTACATGCAGCGGTGCCTAGAGCTTGCCAAAAAAGGAATTGGGAACGTCTCTCCTAACCCTCTCGTAGGTGCTGTCATAGTTCATGAAAACCAAATTATCGGAGAAGGCTATCATCAAGTTTGCGGAGAAGCGCATGCCGAGGTTAATGCGGTAAATTCTGTTACAGACAAAAGCTTACTTCCCAAATCTAGAATTTATGTTTCCCTTGAACCCTGTTCTCATTTTGGAAAGACTCCTCCTTGCGCGCAATTAATCCTAGACACTAAAATCCCTGAGGTGATTATTTGCAATAAAGATCCTCATGATAAAGTTGCAGGGAAGGGAATTCAGCTTCTAAAAGAAAATGGCGTAAAAGTTTCTTCAGGAATACTTGAAAAACAAGGAGAATGGATCAATCGTCGTTTCTTTGAATTTCATCGAAACGAAAAACCTTATGTCATTTTAAAGTGGGCTCAAAATCAAAATGGGCTAATCGACAAGAACAGAATATCCGATCAAGTTGGAGTTAATTGGATCACTCAACCTGAGACCAAAACACTGACTCACTCTTGGCGTGCATACGAAGACGCTATTGTGGTCGGAGCAAACACTGTAATTAATGACGCTCCTTCTCTTGATGTAAGGCATGCTTCTGGTGAAAACCCATTGAGAGTCGTCATTGATCCCAATGGAAGAATTCCTGATGACCATGCTTTTTGGAAATTGGACACCCCTACGCTGGTTATAGGTAGGGAAAAAAGAATTCTAACCAGTCATGTGGATTCAATTATACTGACTGAAAAAGGATCAATTGCAAAGCAGCTGTTAAATGAGCTATATCAACGAGGTATACTTTCAATAATGGTTGAAGGCGGAGCTTCTACGATCAACAGTTTCATAACAGAAGGACTTTGGAATGAGGCGCGAATACTGATGGGGCATAATGACTGGACAGAAGGACTTTCAGCGCCAACTTTAAATGGAATCGCAGTTGAAGAATTTACCATGGGTAAAGATCGAGTGAAAATTATAAGGAATACATGATTTATCTCCTTCTAAGTTTAATATCGAGCAGTGCTATTTTTTTAATTTTCAAATGGTTTGGAAGATTCAATATCAATACGTTTCAAGCTATAGTCATCAATTACATCACTGCCACTTCATTAGGCTTAATACTGGTTTCGGATGAATTATCTGCAGGCTCAATCGTTTATTCACCATTAATTAGGAATGGATTCTTTCTAGGCTTCTTGTTTATTGGCTTATTTTATTTAATGGCTAAAATATCACAAGATATGGGGGCTGGAATTAGCAGTGTCGCTACCAAACTATCCCTAGTCATTCCTGCTATTTTCTTCATGTTTACGGACCCTAATGATCCTTTCTCATGGTACAAGGTAATAGCTCTTCTCATTGCGATTCCTGGAGTATATTATACTGTATATAGTGAAACTCCTGGAAAATTCACACTTCTTCTTCCTTTGATTTTGTTCTTGGGCTCTGGAATGCTGGATATTGTACTCGCTTACACCGATCAACATTTTGCCAACTCAGATTCTGACAAAATCCTGCTTACATTCTTACCTTTTTCTGCGGCAGGAACCACAGGTATTTTAATCCTGCTTTTTAATAAAAAAATGTCTTTGAAATTTTCTAAGAATACGATTATTGGAGGCGTCATATTAGGTATCGTCAATTTTGCCTCTATTTTCTACTTATTGAAGACATTCGAAATGATTCCGTTAGACAAAAGTCAGATCATTCCTATTAACAATTTGGGGGTGGTTATTCTGAGTTCTTTGAGCGCTTACTTCCTGATGAATGAGAAGTTAAGTCGGATCAACAAAATAGGGTTGATGATTTCAATAGTTGCTATTTTGGTGCTACTTCTAGGAAGCTACTCCCTATGATGACATAAAAAAGCAGCAACAGTTCGAGGATTTTTTCGTATTTTTATAGCTTAACCAAAAGAACCTAATTACTAACTCAGATGAAGAACATTTCATGTCTTCCTGTATTTTTTATTTCCCTATTGTCAAAAAATACTATTTACTTCAAAAGTATATTATTGATATTCTGTGGACTTAAAAAAAGCTCTCTGGCCTTTAGGCACGAATTTTCATCCAGCCAACATTGCTCATTAAAAGAAATACCTCCCTGTTTCTTGATTATACCAACCCAATCCTATTAATCATTACCCTTTGCTGCGGTTTATAAAATTCAAGAATGAAAAACCTTATCGTAATTTCTTTAGCCATTTTGGCATCTATACAAGTGAGTGCCCAAAGATTTTGGCAAGACATCTCTAAACCATCTAATTCACAAGAAGCAGTTATTCAACCTGCCGAGTTTAGAACAGTGGAAATTGATTGGAATCAATTGGAGAATATTCTGTCCAATGCTCCACATGAAACTCGAGTAAATGCTAAAAACTCTGATGCTCATATTAGTATTCCTTTTCCTGATGGTTCTTTGCAGAGCTTTAGTATTGTAGAATTCGATATGATGGAGAAGGAACTTAAGAATAAGTATTCCAATATGAAGACTTATTTGGGACAAGGAATTACCGATCCAACTGCTAGAATTTATATGGATCACACGTTACATGGATTTCATGCCATGATAATTAGTAAAACGGGAACTGTATTCATTGACCCATATATTCAAGGAAATAGAGAGGTTTGTATCTCATACACCAAAGATGCCTTTTATGCCAATAACACGAAAAAATTCGAAGAGCTAGCTCCTGTCTCTATTGAAAATTCTGACTTGGGAAATGAGGTTAATTCTATTATCAAAAAATCGAAAAAAGATATTATTAAGGACAATCGCTTGATACGACAAATGGTGGCTCCCTCAGGAACTCAATTAAGGACGTACAGGCTTGCCGTTGGTACTACTGGAGAATACACAGCCTTCCATGGAGGAACTGTCGCTGCTGGTCTGGCTGCAATTGTCACGACTATGGTAAGAGTAAATGGCGTATTTGAAAGTGAAGTATCTATTCGAATGGTACTCGTAGGGAACAATAATTTAATTGTCTATACCAATGCTGGTACAGATCCATATACTAACGGAGATGGTGGAGCCATGCTCGGAGAAAATCAAACCACTTGTGATAACACCATTGGAACTGCTAACTATGACATTGGTCATGTATTCTCAACAGGTGGTGGCGGAGTAGCTTATCTGAACTCTCCTTGTAATCCAGGATCAAAGGCTGGCGGAGTTACAGGACAAGCAGCCCCAGTAGGAGACCCATTTGATATCGACTATGTATCTCATGAAATGGGGCACCAATTTGGAGGAAATCACACTCAAAATAACACCTGTCAAAGAACTGCTTCTGCAGCATTTGAACCAGGAAGTGCTACTACTATTATGGGATATGCTGGAATTTGTCCGGTAAACACTCAAAACAATAGCGATGCCTATTTTCATAATCACAGTTACAACCAAATCATTTCCTTTTCTCAAGGTGGTGCTGGGAACTCTTGTGCTTCTACTTCAAACACTGGAAACGCAATTCCTTCAGTCGATGCTAAAAATGGTCAGGACGGACTTACCATTCCCATCTCTACTCCTTTCGAGTTAACGGCTACTGGAAGTGACCCTAATGGTGATGCCATTACCTACACGTGGGAAGAATATGATTTAGGGCCATCAACACCAGATGCAGCTTCATTTAATAACCCCACTGGAAATCAACCGATTTTCAGAAGTTGGACAGGAACAGACTCTCCTACTAGAATATTTCCAAGAATTACTGATCTCATAAATAATACAACAGCAGTCGGTGAAATGCTTCCTACTTATACCAGAGGTTTAACTTTCAGATGTACTGTAAGAGATAATAGAGCTGGAGGTGGTGGTGTAAACGATGACCAGATGTCTATTAGCGTATCTGATACTTCTGGTCCATTTGTAGTCCAATATCCAAACGGAGGTCAAACGCTTGCTGGAAACACGAATGAAACCATTACATGGGATGTAGCAAATACCACAGCGGCACCTGTAAGCTGTGCTAACGTAGATATTTTCCTTTCTACCGATGGAGGTTTAACTTACCCTACTGCATTGGTAGTGAATACTCCAAATGACGGAAGTCATCCTGTAACTCTTCCAAACATTACATCTAGTACTGTGAGAATAAAAGTGAAAGGTTCTGGAAATGTGTTCTTTGATATCTCTAACCAAAACTTTACAATCAATCAAAGTCCTAACGGACCTGGATGTACTAATCCTGTGGCATGTAATTACGATGCTACTGCCACTTCTGATAATGGGTCTTGTATCTTACCTGGATGTACCAATCCAAACGCATGTAATTATGACGTTACAGCTGGATGTGATGATAGCTCCTGTACTGTGGCTGGTTGTACTAGTACCAGTGCCTGTAACTACAATCCTTCAGCTGGATGCGATGACGGTTCATGTACATTTGGAGCAACTAATGATGTATGCGCCAACGCTACTCCTCTGAACATTGGAGTAAATATTATTGACAATTCAAACACCTGTCTTTTGGAAGACTATGCGGTTCCTGGCACTGGCTGTAACACCACAGATGGATGGTGTGCAGA
This sequence comes from Flavobacteriales bacterium, assembly GCA_965224545.1. Classification (GTDB taxonomy): domain Bacteria; phylum Bacteroidota; class Bacteroidia; order Flavobacteriales_D; family Sanyastnellaceae; genus ASP10-05a. The sequence continues at coordinate 832,176 of CBDCZM010000004.1, forward strand.
CAATGGCATAGAAACAGACGTCTTCTTTTCATTCACTACTCCCATTGGACCAACAGTGATTACTTTAGAAACTTCATTTGATGGTTCTGGTACATTAACCGATACTCAAATGGCTGTATTTGACGGTTGTGGTGGAAACTTAGTCGCGGCTAATGATGACGGAGCAGCAGATCAATTCATGTCTAAACTTACTTTCGATTGTAATGACCTCACTCCTAACACTACTTATTATGTACTTATAGATGGTTGGCAAGGAGACACTGGAACGGCGAATTTAACGATGACATTTGACGGTACTACATGTGGTACTCCTGGATGTACTAACCCTTCTGCGTGTAACTTTGATGCTGCAGCTACTTCAGATGATGGCTCCTGTCTGCAAAATGACTGCCTAGGAGCATGTGGTGGTTCTGCTGTACTTGATAACTGCGGCGTTTGTAATGGTGATGACAGCACGTGTTCAGGATGTACTAATAGTATTGCCTGTAATTACGATAATACAGCTACAATAGACGATGGCTCTTGCGACTTCACATGCAACGGATGTACGGATAATGGCGCTTGTAATTATGACAACACTGCCACCATAGATGATGGATCTTGTGATTATTCATGTCTTGGTTGTACCAATGTTTCTGCTTGTAACTATAACAATACAGCTACAATAGATGATGGATCATGTATTGGAACTACATGGTACTTCGATAGTGATAGCGATGGCTTTGGAGATGATAACCTCACCGTTTTCCAATGCACCTCTCCTGTAGGATTTGTTGCTATTGGAGGTGACTGTGGTCCAACCAATCCTTCTGTTTATCCTGATGCTCCAGAACTATGTGATGCGCTGGATAATAATTGTGATGGACAAATTGATGAAGGGTTAACTCTCACTACTTTTTATGAAGATATCGATGACGATGGCTTTGGTAGTGACAATTCGATTCAAAGCTGTATAGCTACTGGAGATTTCACCGCTACCGTATCAGGAGATTGTCATGACGATAATGATCAGGCATATCCGGGAGCTACCGAAATATGTGGCAACGGAATTGATGATAACTGTGATGACCAAATTGACGAAAATCAAATCACATTCTATGTGGACAGCGACATGGATGGTTATGGAGACTTGGATACCCCTGTATTGGCTTGTTCTGAATCAACTGGAATCGTTGCGAATTCGTTGGACTGTGACGACACCAGAGATACAGTATACCCTGGAGCTCCAGGAACTGAAGAAGATTTGGACAACAACTGTGATGGTGATGTAGTTGGTGATGAAAAAGCACCGTGTATTGGAGATTTTAACGAAAATGGTAACATTGGTATCGAAGATCTAGTACTACTACTAGGAAACTTTGGCTGTCTAGAAAACTGTTCTCAAGACTTATCGGGTGATGGTGCTATTACTACAATGGATGTCACCAACTTCTTAGGTCTTTTTGGAACTACGTGTGATTAAATTTTAGAGCCAAATGAAAAACTACCTTTTAGGTATATTATTTCTATTTATCGCGTTGCAATGCGCTTCTCAATCTGAACAGAAAGAAGCATGGAGTAAAGACATTCTAAAACGCAATGTAACTTTCAAAACAGTTCAGGAAGAATTCAATCGTGAATGGAGTGATAAGGAATATGTAAAAGGCCAAGGCTGGAAGCAATATAAAAGATGGGAAGCATTTTGGCAGCATAGACTGATGCCTGATGGTTCTTTCCCCAAATTTTCCGCTGCTTTTGACGAATATGAATCATATATGAGTCAGTTCGCCAATGCCAATCAAGCATCGGCAAATGGAAACTGGCTCCCACTTGGCCCATTTAGTCACATTACTACTGGTAGTTGGAGTTCAGGTACAGGTAGAATCAACGTAGTTGTCCAAGACCCTAACAATGCAAACACCCTTTACGTAGGTGCTCCTGCAGGTGGTATCTGGAAATCTACTAACAGCGGTTCCTCATGGACTCCTTTAAGTGACTACTTTGCGGTGATTGGCATTTCTGGAATTGCTGTAGACCCAAGTGACTCTAATATAATCTATGTGACTACTGGTGATTCCGATGGTGGTGATACGTATAGCATCGGTATTTGGAAATCCACTGACGGAGGTTCTTCTTGGAACCAAGCAGGTACTGAATTTGGACAAGGAAACAAAATCCTAATCGATCCAATAAATACAAGTAATATCTGGGTAGCTGCGAATACAGGATTGTATAAATCCACCAACTCTGGAAATTCATGGACTCAACTACAAAGTGGGAACTTTAGAGATATCGCATTAAAACCTAGTAATCCACAAACGGTTTACGGTGTAACAAACAGCAAATGCTTTTATACCACAAATGGAGGAGCCACATTTAATGAATCTACAGGATTGCCTGGTGGCACTAATCGATTGGCTCTAACTACTACCCCAGCCCAGTCCAACACAGTTTATATTCTAGCAGCTGGAGGATCTTGGGAATTTGCGGGCGTTTACAAATCAACAAACTCAGCCGTTAGCTTTGCAACGCAGAATAATACAACAGATATTTTCAATGGCTCCAATCAGGCTTGGTATGACATGGCCATTACTGTTTCTGACTCGAACCCGAATACCTTAATAGCAGGAGTGCTTAACCTTTGGAGAAGCACAGATGGCGGTGTCAATTGGACTGAAATCAATAGTTGGAGTAATCCCTCAGGGGCTTCATATACCCATGCAGATATACACTATTTGAACTATTATAACGGAAACCTATATTGTGGAAGTGATGGTGGAGTCTATAAATCCACTAATAATGGATCTGCCTTTACAGATTTGTCAGCTGGATTACAAATTGGACAATACTATACGATTGCCGGAACTGAAAATAGTGTAGGTACTATAGCTGGTGGCTTGCAGGATAACGGTGGCTATGCTTATACAAGTGGTACATGGAAGTGTTATTATGGAGCGGACGGTATGGGATCGGCTGTCAACCCTAGCAATTCAAACCAAATATGGGGAATGATACAAAATGGTGGACTATACTATACTACCAACGGTGGTTTTAACCTGAATGCTGTAGGTTCACCTGAAGGTGGAAGATGGGTAACTCCCATGGTACATGACCCCAACAGCTCCAGAATTATCGCCGGATACAATGATGTATATCAATATCAGATTGGCTCTGGATGGACTAAATTGTCCACTTATGACTTTGCTTCGCTACTTAGCATTGTTGAAGTATATGAGGGGAACTCCAATATTATGTATGCTTCCTCAGGAAATGATCTAGCCAAAACTATTAACGGTGGAATCAACTTCACTTCTGTTTCCCTTCCGACAACAGGAGGAATCACATCATTGGAAATTAATCCTAATGATGACAACGAAATTTGGATAACACAGGAAGGATGGTTGAATGGTCAAAAAATTTATCATTCAACAAATGGTGGTTCTACATGGACCAACATGTCTTTTAATCTACCTAATCTACCAACGAACATTGTCAAATATGATTCTCAAAATGAGGGTGTTTATCTAGGAATGGATATCGGTATTTATTTCTATAATGACCTCATCGGTACATGGATTCCTTTTAATACCAATCTGCCAAATGTGATCGTTAACGATATAGAGATTAATGAAACAAATAACGTGGTTAGAGCAGGAACCTATGGTCGAGGAGTATGGGAAAGTGGTACGTACAGTACTGTTCAAGTCAATCTAGACGCCATGCTATTAGAGATAAACAATCCCTCAGGAACCTACTGCGGAGCAGATACTCCGGCTGAAATACTGGTCAGAAACATTGGACTTCAAGAAATTACTTCCCTTACAATTGAATATGATATAGATGGTGGTACTTCCACCGAGTTCACTTGGAACGGATCGTTAGCGGTGGGTACCAATGTAACTATCAGCATCCCAAATTTTGATTCAACGGATGGAAGTCACACCTTTAATGTGATATTAAAAGATCCAAATGGAACTTCTGATGGAAACCCTGATAATAATTCCTCAAGCACTGAATATACCACTGTCCTCTCTGGACAATTAGTGACTTTTAACCTTTCCACAGATTGCTATCCAAATGAAACCAGTTGGAGCTTCTCAAATGACTTAGGAGATCTTATTGACAGTGCTTCTCAAGGTTCATTACAGGCAGAAACAGATTACTCAAATCAATATTGTTTAAACAACGGGTGCTATGTTGTAACACTTAATGATAGCTATGGGGACGGTTTGGCAAGTAACAATTGCGCCGATGGAGCTTCCAGTATAATCGGAAGCCAAGGAAATACTCTTGCCACATTGTCCAATGCCAATTTTGGAAATCTTGCAAATCTCGAATTTTGTATTGGAGTACTGGTTTATGGATGTAATGACTCTGGAGCCTGTAATTACGATGGTAGCTCAAACGCAAATGATGGCTCTTGTAATTACGATTGCTTAGGATGCACAGATAATACTGCCTGTAATTATGATGCTTCAGCAACCATAGACAATGGATTGTGTGACTTCGATTGTTATGGATGTACAGACGACACGGCATGTAACTATGACCCCACAGCAATTTTGGATGACGATGATTGCGACTTTAGCTGCTATGGATGTACTGATTCTTCAGCATGTAACTACGATCCCACCGCTACCCTCACTAACGACCTAAGTTGTGTCTATCCTATCCTATGGTATTTTGACAGTGATGGTGATGGATATGGTGATGAAAATTTCAGTGGACTTCAGTGTGATTCTCCAGTGGGGTTTGTAACTCAGGGGGGAGACTGCCAACCACTTAATCCAACGTCATACCCTGGAGCTGATGAAGTTTGCGATGGAATTGACAACAATTGTGATGGAACAATTGACGAAGGATTTACTACGTCTACTTATTATGAGGATCTTGATGGTGATGGATATGGTAGCGCCAATAGCCAAGAGAGCTGCCTTATCATAGGAGATTATACGGCGACTGTTTCAGGAGATTGTGATGACACCAATGAAGACATTCATCCGATGGCAGATGAAATTTGCGGTAATGGTGAAGATGATAATTGCGATAATTCTATAGACGAGAATCTACTTACTTTTTGGACAGATTCGGATCTGGATGGATATGGAGATTTAAATTCTCCAGTACTTGCCTGCGAAGAATCTGCTGGACTCGTTTCCAACTCACTAGACTGCGATGACACCAAAGATTATGTTTATCCAGGTGCCCAAGGAACTGCCGAAGACATCGACAATAACTGCGATGATGACGTTTCTGGAGATGAAAAATCTCCATGTATTGGTGATTTTACCTACGATGGGATAATTGCCATTGAAGACCTCGTATATATTCTGGGAGAATTTAATTGTTCGGCAAACTGTCATTCTGATCTGAATGGAGATACTTATGTCACTGTTATAGATATAACCATGTTCCTTGGCCTATTTGGAACTCTATGTGAATAATTTCAGTATAGTAGTATATAGAAACGTCTTCTTTCTCTGTTGAAGGAGACATTTGAATATATACAGAAATTATAGTAAATACATATGAAGCAAGTTTACATTGTCATTTCTTTATTGATATTGAGTACGTACGCTTTTGGACAACAATCAGTTGGAGGAGCCCCTCTTTCGTTCATGTTAGAAAATGATGACCCTAGAAATATTCCGACTAAAGAGTATTCAGAATTGGATATGGAAAAAGTGCAATCTGAGGATGAAGAACGTGAAAGAAAAAATGATTTGGAATTATTTTCCCGACTCATCGATTCTGACATCAATCTAGAAAATTCTGGATCTTGGTTCACACTACCAAATGGTGATAGAATATGGAGATTAAGAATTACTGCTCTAAAAGCTAAAGCGATTAACTTTTTGTACAACGATTTTCACCTGACATCAGGTTCCGTGCTTCATGTATATTCCAATGATAAAGAAATGGTTCTAGGAGGTTTCACCTCTAGTAATAATAAAGAAAGTGGATATTTCGCTACTGGAAATATTATGAGCGAGTCTGTGATTCTGGAACTCTTCGAGCCACTCTCCTCTTTTGGAGGAAATAGGATTTCAATTGAAAAAGTGGGTTATGTATATCGTCAAGTGTATTCAGAAGCTGTCAGACAATTTCGTGGTTCAGATCCATGTCAAGTAGATGTGGCCTGTTCAGAAGCTAATGAATGGAGAGATCAGGAAAAAGGAGTAGTTAGAATACTGGTATCCAACCCTCAAGGACAAGGCTGGTGTACTGGATCATTAATAAACAATGCTTCCCTTGACTGTGCTCCTCTTATTCTGACAGCTTGGCATTGTGCAGACAATTCAACCATCAATCAATTTGAACAATTCATCTATTACTTCAATTACCAAATAGCTGACTGTGGAGGAAACGAACCCGCACAATCACAATCAATTACTGGAAGTAGTAGAATGGCATATAGCAATGATGGTGGCGGAAACAGTGGTTCGGATTTCCTACTCACAAGACTTACTTCTGAAATACCATCTTCTTTAAATGCGTATTACAATGGATGGAATGCTGTAAATCAAGCAAGTTCATTTGGTGTAAGTATTCATCATCCTGCTGGAGATTTTAAAAAAGTTAGTACTTATAATTCAACTCTACAATCTACTGAATGGGGAAATGTAGTTCAGAATACACATTGGAGAGTCAATTGGGCAGCTACTGCTAATGGACATGGGGTAACTGAAGGGGGATCTTCTGGATCTCCTATTTTTAACGGATCTGGATTGATCATTGGCCAACTCACAGGTGGTTCTTCCTTTTGTAATGAACCTGATAATCCTGATCTCTATGGTAAAATGTCTTACAATTGGACCTCGAACGGTAACGAGGATTTTGAGCAATTAAAAAACTTTTTGGATCCAGAGAACACTGGAGTTCTTAGTCTTCAGGGAACATATGCTCCATGTAGTGATCCTGTAGCACAAGGATGCACAGATCAATCGGCTCTCAACTATGATCCTCAAGCGTTGGAAGATGACGGTTCATGTATATACCCATGTGATGAGAGCATTATGAACATTTATCTGAGATTAGATTGCTACGGTTCAGAAACAAGCTGGGAATTAATCAATGGCTCTGGGCAGGTTGTATATTCTGTAGCTGAAGGGACATATCCCGGAGGAGAAGGGGACCTACAAACAGGGGGTAGCGAGGACAATGTACAGCTTTGTCTTCCAGCGGGATGTTATACATTTAATATTTATGACAGTTTTGGTGATGGATTAGCAGGATCATTAGTAGGTGCTTGTGGAATTGACGGAGATCTTGAAATTTCAGATGGTCTGGGAAATCTTTTATTGACAATGGATGAACCCAATTTTGGATCAAGTGCCTCTGGTGAAGTATGCATTGTAGAATTGGATTTAGATGAGGATGGATTCTTGGCCTCTGAAGGAGACTGCAATGATGCTAACGACGCCATTTTCCCTGGAGCACTAGAAGTTTGCGACGGAGTAGATAACAATTGTGATGGTTTCATTGATGAAAATTTTGTAACCTCTGAATTTTGGCTTGATGCTGACAATGATGGTTATGGGAACTCCGGAATCTCATTATTTAGCTGTTTCCAACCTGATGGATATGTCGACAATCCAAATGACTGTAATGACTCTAATGATGAAATTAACCCAACAATACCAGAACTATGTGACGGAATCGATAACAATTGTAACGATCAAACAGATGAAGGATTTGATCTCTTAATCTGGTATATGGACAACGACAATGACGGTTACGGAACTCCACTAACTACGATTATGTCGTGTTTCGAACCTGATGGGTATACTGACAATCCTGACGACTGTAATGATGCCAATGGCAGCATCAACCCAGGAGCATCAGAAGTATGTAACAATATCGATGATGATTGTTCAGGAGCAAATGATGACAACCTAACCACTCAGACATATTACAGAGATAATGACAATGACGGTTATGGAAATCCAGACAATAGTCTAGAAAACTGTCAACAACCAAATGGATACATACTTGACTCTTCAGATTGCGATGATACCGACCCGAATGTGAACCCTGGAGAGACAGAGATATTTGGCGACGGCATTGATCAGGACTGTAATGGTTCCGACATTGAGACAGGCATTTCCGAAGAATATGTCAGTCAACTCTCCATTTACCCCAACCCTACTGATGGACAAATAACTATTGAAGGGCTTAAAGGTGTGGTTAAAATAATATTAACAGATGCCAGAGGGAGAACTGTGAGAAATGAATATTCCAATGACAAAGCCAATTACACTATGGATATAAGGGATTTATCAAATGGAGCTTATACCATTCAATTGATTTCAAAAGATCAAACTTCTCTACACAGAATCATTGTAAAATAGCACTGACACTACTTCTGAAGCGTTGCAACGCTGCTTATATCAAGTAACTTCTTAGAATCCTAGTCGTAAAACAAAGTGTAAATATTTTGAAAACATGATTAGGATTTTTATTTCCATGCTATTTGTATGTTCTACGATTATAACGAACAGTCAACAAAAGGTTTCCCTATCTACTCAAGTAGAGGTTTCTAACGGTGAAATCAATCTGAGTTGGAACAGATTAACCTCAGCTAAAATTCATTATTATGAAATTGAAAAGCTCACGGAAGAGAACAATTGGATAGGAATTAGAAGAGTTCGTCCGAAAGTTGATCAGGAATTGTTCGAGGTATTCGACCATCTGCCTGAAGAAGGACTAAACACCTATAGAATCAAGGTAAAAACCAGAGAGGGAACCACGTATGTGGGTAAAGCAGTAGAAGTCAATTTTGAACCTATGGAGTTTGACATTATGATGTATCCTAATCCAGCCAACGCATGGCTCGTGGTAAATGCCGACAAAACAGATGCTAATTATACAGTCAGTCTTCTGGATCAATATGGGAATATAATCCTTAAAAAAGCCACCAGCGAAGGTAGCTGTGTACTAGACACCTCTGAAGTTCTGGAAGGGTTGTATTATGTAAAGGTAAATGGAGACGGAGCTTCTATGAATAAAGCTATTGTGGTGAACCACCGTTAGACATTGTGAAATAATCATAGTCTATCATGAGTGGTTTAAACACAGGCCCGTATTGCACTTTAAATAGCTCACCATTTCCCATAGTACCATACATTATGTCTTGGTTGTACTTGTGAGGATTCCCTTCAAAATCATGGTAATCCCCATTTCCTAGAAGACGAAATAAATCAATTGACTTAATTTCTTCATCGTTCTGCTTAACAGAAATCTTCCAATCAGGTACTCTGGCTAAAACACTATCCACTTGGTTCGGTTCCAAATAATTCTTAAACACCTCTAAATGTATTTTTTTATACCGAAGGATGTAATCTTTGGTGATGAACGAATCTAAATGATTCACTATTTCTCCTGTCACGGGATTACTTACTTTCATATTGGTTCCTCCATCCCACTCTAATTTAAAACTCCTCTCAGGGTATTCATTCTGAGTAACGGTGATTTCATTGAATTCCAGATTTGGATAATCAAACACTCCCGAATAGCGCCAATCAGTTTCAAAAGTGAAAAATCGAGCTGTTAAAAATCCTGAGAACATGGGCATATCCACTATAAAAGGTTCTGGACTAATTCCTTTTCCTGGAATCTCTAGAATAAAGAAATCTCCATGGTGATCCGGTGTATTCCCAGCACTGATCCAAATTTTTTCGGGTACCTCTGAGTCATTTGTATATATCTCTATTTTCTTTCCTGTAGCAGAGGCATTCGAAATAACAGTCTTTTTTTTATTCTCTGACACTGGTCCTTTTACACTAATATTCTTAAATGCTTCTAAAAGTAATTTCACTGCATGTTCCTTAGCCCTGTACTTTTCATTGATCATCCAGTATCCAGTCTCTTTATTCTTCGTTAAAAGCGCTTTTCCTGATACTTTATCTGATATGAAAATCTTTGTTACTGAAGCAGTATCTTCAATTTTGAAATTCGAAAGCGGATTACTTGCAATAGTGCTCTTCTTGTCTGCAGAAAACATGTAGTAAGCCAGCCCTGCTAACACCACTAAAATCACCAATAATCCTAAGTTCTTTTTCATCTTGCTATTTTTCTAAATCTTTTCTTTCTGAGAACAAACATTACTATTCCAAAAAGTCCAACAATAATGATGGGCAATCCGACATTTAAGAATTTAATTAATGACTTGTTCTTCTCCACTTTTACCTTATTCAAAAGTCGACTCTTAAACGTTCTTGTTCTCAATGAAATCACTGCATTATCATTCAGCAAGTGATTCATACAATTCATTAAAAATTCCTTATTATCATAAGCAATTGTTCGTTGAATGGGATCGTAGCCTAATGGAAATGGCTCATAACCATGCTCACCAGGATACAGATCATTTCTAATTAAGTCTCCATCAGAAATAACAATCATACTATTGGGCACGCTCTTGTCTCTATACGCTACATCTGGGTTGTTCACAATGGTATCTGCCAATCCTCTGTTTTTAAATGAGGACATGAACTCCCCTTCTAATAAAACAGCAATAGGACTGTATGGATCTAGTGTGGCCTTATTTTCAAAATATTCATACCCAAATTGAGCTACATTAATATTTACACGCACAGGAGATTTCAATCTTCTGGAAACGGCACTAGAGGTTAGTAAAACAGTCTTGGATACATCATTCTCTATGGTATCCATGCTGCTCGCAAACTCAGAAATAATGTTATTCAGATTTTTATTGATGGGGTGATACGGTTTTAATACCGAATCGATGTATAGTCTTGGGCTATAAAACCATGGAACTAACATCTTTTTTCTTTGATCTCCCATCGGTCCCGCATCCACTTCAAGTGGGGCACAATTGTAATCTATGATTAAATCGTTGTTCAGACGCACACCATAGTCGAAAAGCATATTTGTCAATCCTAAGTTTGTAGGAATCGACATTGCTTGTTCTCCATTCACAAGACTATCTAGATCTGCAATCATCGGATCAATTAACCACATCACTTTCCCTCCATTCATAACGTATTGATCTAATATGAATTGATCCCTCTTGCTAAAAGGCTTAGTAGGCTTAGGTACAATAATAGCGTCGTACAGTATGTTCCGATACTTCATAGAGGGATACTTCTCTGAAATCGAGTTAATTCGCTCCCCCAAAGTCACACGTTCCATTAAGTAAAATTCACTCAACGAATTTTGAATAGAAGCCATTTGTATGTCTAATAGCTCTCCATGTCCCTCAAGGATTCCTATTTTAGGTTTGGAGTCTCTCGTATATTGGCTAATCTTAGATATAAACTCATACTCAAGATTGGTAATACTAGAATTCACTAGATCTTGGCTAACTCCAGCCTTTGTTGCGCTTTTAAGAAAATTGATAGGATAATCAACTCCTTTGTAATTCATAAATGCTCCTGGAAACAACACTAAATCCTGCTTAATTCCATTTTCTCTATATTCTATTCTCGAATACTTAATTCCGCCATCAAAAAGCTTCTCCCAGAATTTATTATTCTCATTTTCATCATCCGACTGGTATGGATTCACAAATTCATAATCAATCTTATCCTCTGAGTAATCTCTGAACTCGTCCAGCTTTTCCTCGATGGCCTGTTCCAACTTTCTATATTCTGCAGGAATATCTCCCGTGAGATACACCTTGAAGAATATTCGTTCTTCCAGATTTTCGAGTGTCTCTATGGTCTGTTCCGTTAACGAATGACGCTTTTCTTCTGTCAAGTCTAGCTTAAAAAACTTGAAGCATAAGATGAACCCTAGCACTACTATAATAGCTACGCTCAATAAAAGTTTTAATACGTCATTAGACTTCTTTACCATCTTCTGCTTTTTAAAACTGTGATAGTGGCCACAATAAAAATGGCTACTAATGCAATGAAATAAATCACATCTCTAGAGTCTATTAATCCTCTGCTCAACGATTTGTAATGATCGTTAATTCCTATCCCAATAATGTAACTTTCTAAATTTCCTAACTGAGAAAATGAGCTAATACTCTCCCACCCTGTAAACATGAAAACACAGAGAATTACTGCCAATAAAAACGCTACTATCTGATTGTCAGAAAGAGAACTTGAAAACACTCCCATACTGACATACGCTGCAGCTAAGAAAACCAAACCAACATAGCTTCCCATTGTCCCGCCCCTATCTATATTTCCTACAGTCTCCCCCACGTAGTATATAGAAGCGTAATAAACCAATGTTGGAAGTAATGATATGACCACCAGCGTAATTCCTGCTAAAAACTTAGAAAATACAATCTGAAAATCCGTCAATGGTCTAGTGACAAGTAATTCTAGCGTTCTCGTCCTCTTTTCTTCCGAAATCATTCTCATGGTAATGGCAGGAATCAAAAACATAAACACCCATGGTGCGATAATGAATAATCCATCCAAAGTAGCATATCCCATGTCTAGCACATTACTGTCTCCAGGAAAAATCCATATAAACAAGCCATTAAGCAGTAAAAAAAAGATAATTACCACATAACCGATCAAAGAATTCAAAAACGAACTTATTTCTTTCCTATAAAGTGCCCACATACGTTCTGTTTTTTCTGCATTGCAATATTAACCAACCCACACGTTCTATCATTATTAAAGATGTTCAAAAAAAGGTAAAATTCTCAGGTCAATACTTCCTGTTGAGATAAACTCCAAGCTGCTGGACGATCAGAAAACATTTCTTTCGTCAGACTCCATGTATCTTTAAACAACTCTGAATGTCGGTAATTATTTAAGTGTTCCTCACCTAGCCAAAAACTGTAAGTGAAAAACACATTCTCTTTATGAATATCCTGAAGTAGTTCCAAACGCTCACACCCTTCAAATTCTCTAATCATTTTTTTTCGCTGTTCAAACATTTCAGTAAACGCTGAGACCTTGTCTTGTTGGAACGTCATTTTTACTACTCGTACAATCATTACTCAAATTCAATTCTTACCGTGTCATTAATTCTAAGTCCAAGTAAACTATGAGCTCCCCCTCCCATTCTTGGAGCTCCTTTGCTTATCGCAATTTCTAAAAACCCTGAGCCACCAAATATGGCCAAAGCTCTTCCTGGAGCGACATCAGCATAACTCATTGTAATCTTTTTGATGACTTCCTGACTTCTTACTAGATTAATATTGAAAGGACGCCCTTTACCAATATCCTTAAAGGTCTGCACACTCACATTAGTGATCACATTCTCATAGCCATCCACATAAATCACCTGACCTCTAATCACATTAGTTTCTAAAAGCGGTTTATATAGTTCTGCATGAAGAAGTGATTCCTTCTGTTTCCCTATCACTGGAGCTGTTCCTCCCCTCGCTAAATGACATGCCGCAGTTACAAACTTCGTCCTGAGTGGAAAAGTCTCTGAGTCAAATTCCAATGGAATCTTCAAAGAATAAACCTCAAAATCTTTCTTTTCAATGATGATAGAGAATATACCGTTATCAGAACCGATAAAATAGTGCCCGTCATATTTAACCACAACATGATCATGCGTTTCAGTCAAAACATCATTTACCGAAACGATATGGATTGTTCCTTCAGGGAAATGGGAGTAGCAGTTCTTTAGTATAAATGCGGCTTCATAAATGTCAAACGGTCTTACCTCATGAGAAATGTCTACAATCTGAGCTTGAGGCGCTCCATCACAAATGGCTCCCTTTACAGATGCCAGATAATGATCTTGTTTCCCTAAGTCTGAGAGGAGCGTTATGACTGCCATAGTCTGACTTGTTAATTAAGCATTCAAAAATAGCTCAGTAAAACAGCAAAAAACCGCTCAAACTTGGCTTATTTTGCACATATATCTCTTAACAAGAATAATACAAATTGCACGAAATAGAAATACACATCGCACTGCCCGAACCGACCATTTTACTTGGTGTTAGGAACGCAAAACTCAAATTAATCAGACGCCGGTTTCCAAAGTTGAAATTAGTAGCTCGAGGGAATGTTATCAAAGCTTTTGGTGATGAAACAGACCTCTCTGAATTTCAAGATAAGATTGGCGTCATTTTCAAACACATTGATAAATACAACCAACTCACTGAAAATGATATTGAAAGAATTCTAGGTTCTTCCATTTCGGAGGGCTCAGAGGATGATTTGACCGAAGGTGATGGTTCTGTAATTGTTTACGGCAACAATGGAATTCGTGTAAGAGGTCGTACAGCGAATCAACGGTTAGTGATATCGGAGTCTGAGAAAAACGATATGCTTTTTGCCGTTGGCCCTGCCGGAACTGGAAAGACATATACTGCTGTGGCACTAGCTGTTCGTGCCCTGAAGAAAAAAGAAGTCAGAAGAATCATTCTCACTAGGCCAGCTGTAGAAGCTGGAGAGAATCTAGGTTTCCTTCCAGGAGATATGAAGGAAAAATTAGATCCTTACATGATGCCTCTTTATGATGGATTACGAGATATGATTCATCATGAAAAGCTTGCAGAATATCTTGAAAATGGCACAATAGAAATAGCGCCATTGGCATTTATGAGAGGCCGCACGCTTGATCACGCTTTTGTCATTTTGGACGAGGCACAAAACGCCACCGTTCCTCAGATGAAAATGTTTCTTACCAGAATGGGAAAGCATGCCAAATTCATTATCACTGGAGATGTATCTCAGGTTGACCTACCTAGACATCAGAAATCAGGACTTATAGAAAGTTTGGAACGAATCTCGGGAATAGACGGCATTTCCATTATTCGATTGACTACCACAGATGTGATTAGACACCACCTTGTAAAGAAAATCATCACTGCCTTTGAAACTGATTAAGTATATATTAGTGATACTCTTCTTTAGCCATTGCAGCGTAAAAACTCCAGAACAACTTATTGGAAAATGGCGAGTAGAAGGATTTAAACACAGTTTGGATGAGTTCAACGATGCACAAAGAATTGAACTAGAAAAGCGTGCTAAAAGCACCACTTATGAATTCAAAACAGATTTCAGTGTGCGTGTTACTTCAGGGTTTTCTAAAAGCTCGAAAACGGGTAGGTGGTACTGGGATCCATACCGTAAAAAATTAGTGATTGATAATAATTCTGTTCTAGAAGAAAACACAGATTCCATATTTATCCATTCCGTATCTGACGATCGAATGATTTGGATGCAAACGTTTTCTCAACTAGATACTTCATATGTACACCTTAAGAGAGTAGAGTAATGGGACTGCAAACGACAAATTTTAATTTCACAGGACAAGAAAAAGTATACAATGGAAAAGTAAGAGATGTATACTTCTTAAAAAATGAGATACTAGTGATGGTAGCGTCTGATAGAATTTCAGCATTCGATCATGTCCTCCCCTCTCCAATTCCATATAAAGGACAAGTGCTTAATCAAGTGGCCACTAATTTCCTAAAAGCCACTGAAGATATAGTGCCCAACTGGTTAATAGATACTCCTGATCCAAATGTAGCCGTTGGTTATCGATGTGAACCAATTATGTTAGAGATGGTTATTCGCGGATACCTTACTGGACACGCTTGGAGAGTCTATAAAAGTGGGGAACGTGTTATATGTGGAGTGACCATGCCTGAAGGAATGAAAGAGCATGATAAATTTCCTGAGCCTATCATTACTCCTGCCACTAAAGCTGAGGAAGGTCATGATGAAGATATTTCAAAAGAAGAAATATTAGCTAAAGGAATCGTTGATGAGAAAACCTACTCTCAACTGGAAGCCTGTACAAGAGCCTTGTACGAACGAGGAACTGAAATAGCTGGTGAAAAAGGGCTGATTTTGGTGGACACAAAGTATGAATTCGGAATGCTAGACGATACGCTTACTCTCATGGATGAAATACATACACCTGATTCTTCTAGGTATTTTTATGCGGATGGATATGCTGAACGTCAAGCAAATGGAGAACTACAAAAACAATTGAGTAAAGAGTTTGTAAGGGAATGGCTAATGGAACACAATTTTATGGGGAAAGATGGACAGAACATGCCAGAAATGCCAAAGGAATTTGTTGATTTGGTAACCACACGATACATTGAGCTATTTGAAAAAATAACTGGATCAAAATTCGAAGGAGCCAATCAAAATGATATGGAAGACCGTATTTTCAATAACGTTGAAGCCTTTTTAGAAAAATTTAATTAATAATTACACTATGTAGACGTAATGACCGAAAGGTCAATTCCTAATTAAGTGATTCGTGATTTTTAATTAAAAGGATGGAAATATCAGAGCTTATTCATGTGCTAAAAAATGGAGCTGTACTCCTCTATCCTACTGATACTATTTGGGGATTGGGTGGTGACTCTTCTAATTCTGCTGTAATTGAGCGGATTTTCGAAATTAAAAAACGCCCAGATTCAAAATCATTTGTGAGCTTAGTGAGTAGCATGGATATGCTGGAAACAATCACTCCAGTTTCAAAAAAAGTGAAAGAGTTGTTATCTAGTTCAAACCGTCCTACTACTGTCATTTATTCTGACGTGACTACCATTCATCCATTGGCTAAAGCAGAGGATGGAAGCGCAGCTATTCGAATCGTCAAAGATTCATTCTGTACTCAATTAATCGAGGGACTGGGAGTGCCTCTTTTAAGCACCTCCGCAAACATTAGTGGAAATGCAGCGCCTAATTGTTACTCGAACATAGCTGTCGAAATAAAAAATGCAGTGGATTACACTGCTTCGCATCGAAGAGATGAACTTTCCGACGGAATAGCTTCTAGAATTCTTAAAATACAAGATGACGATATCATAATTATCAGAGAATAGTAAATTCGCACTCCGAAAGAAATGAACCTCAAGGGACACCTAACACATAAAGCATTTAAGATTTGTGGTGAAATAGCAGATGCAAAAGGCGAAAAAACATTCGCTATAGGTGGTTTCGTACGAGATATTTTATTGAAGAGACCATCCAAGGATATAGACATTGTTACAGAAGGAAACGGTGTGGAACTGGCTAAAGCAACAGCCAAAGTTTTAGGAGTAAAAAAAGTAGCTATCTTTAAGACCTATGGCACAGCAGCCTTTAACTATCAAGATCTCGAGTTTGAGTTTGTAGGCGCTCGAAAGGAAAGTTATTCAAAAGAAAGCCGAAATCCAGATGTCTCCCCAGGAACCATTTCAGATGACCAACGACGCAGAGATTTTACAATCAATGCTCTGGCCATTTCATTAAACATCTCAACTTTTGGAGATTTAATCGATCCTTTTGGAGGAATTCAAGATTTAGAAAATAAAACCATTAAAACTCCTCTTGATCCTGAGACTACCTATTCGGATGATCCATTAAGAATGATGCGGGCGATTCGATTTGCAACGCAACTTGGTTTTGAAATTGAAACAGATTCATTTGCAGCCATTAAAGACAATGCCTACCGAATTGAGATCATTACTAAGGAACGAATTGCTGATGAACTAAATAAAATCATTCTTGCTAAAACCCCCTCTCGCGGATTTAAGTTACTTAACTCTACAGGACTAATTGATCTTATCTTTCCTGAGATGGCTGCATTAAGGGGTGTAGAATATAGAAATGGTCAAGGACATAAAGATAATTTCTTCCATACCATTCAGGTATTGGATAATTTAAGTGAACATACGGACGATTTATGGCTACGTTGGGCCGCGATTCTTCATGATATAGCCAAACCTCCTACCAAACGTTTTCATCAAGCTCATGGATGGACTTTTCATGGCCATGAAGACCTGGGAGCAAGAATGGTTCCTGATATTTTCAAAAAACTGAAGCTCCCTCTAAATCAAAAAATGAAGTTTGTGCAGAAGTTAGTTGCTCTGCACCTAAGACCAATTGCGCTTACTAAAGATGAAATATCCGACTCGGCCTTAAGAAGACTTTTAGTAGATGCTGGAGACGATATAGACGACTTGATGAAGCTTTGCAAAGCTGACATCACTTCAAAAAATGAAACTAAAGTCAAGAAATACTTGGCGAACTATACAATAGTAGAGCAAAAGTTAATTGAGTTAGAAGAGAAGGACAGACTACGAAACTTCCAACCTCCCGTAACTGGCGAATTGATCATGAAGACCTTTGGTATTAAACCTTGCAAGGCTATTGGAGATTTGAAAAAGGACATTAAGGACGCTATTCTGAATGGAGAAATCCCTAATGAGTATGAGGCCGCTTTCGAATTCATGGTAAACCGCGGTAAGAAAATGGGCTTAGATAAGAAGTAAGTATTCATTGAATGAGTTTCAGGCTGTCTTTTACAGTCTTAGAATAGAACAGTGCGAAAACCAGGACTAGACATATTAAGAGCCATCGCGGTGATTCTTGTTCTATTTAGGCATGCAGACTTAGATTACCATATTCTCAAACTTTTTGGTTGGCTAGGAGTCGATTTATTCTTTGTTCTTAGTGGGTTTCTGATCTCAAATTTGCTATTTACTGAATACAAAAAACATGGTTCCTTAAACATCAAACGTTTTCTAGTTAGAAGAAGCTTTAAAATCTTCCCTCCCTTTTATTTTTTTATGATTTGCACCCTGTTGTTTAACTTTCTCTACTACGGGTCCATGTATTATGATAAAGACGGAGCTTGGCCACATCTACTCACCGAGATTTTTTATATGCAGAGCTACTTCAGAAGGATTTGGCAGCATTCATGGTCTCTCGCTGTGGAAGAACACTTTTACCTACTCTTTTCCTTGTCATTATATGCATTGTACAAACTCCGAAGTATAGATAGGAGAAAATTGGTTATTAGCGGACTTGTTCTCTTGCTCATTCTCAGTTTTTGTATGCGTTGGTATGTCACATTTCCGCATAGAGAAAAAGTGTTTTTTTCCTTTATGCACTCACACCTAAGGTCAGATGGCATTCTTTTCGGAGTGCTACTCTCCTACCTGCACAATTTCACTTCTTCAACACGTTTCCTTTTAAAACACAAATGGATTCCAGCCATTTTAGCTGTTGGGTTAATCATACCAGGGTTCTTTTATAAGGCCGGTAGCTATTTTATGAATACTGCAGGATTGACACTTGTGAATTTTGGTTTTGCATTCTTGGTGCTGCTTTCTCTGGATATGGAAAAATTCATGGCTCGTAAGTGGGCTCGATTTTTACACTACCCCATAGGTGTCGTTTGTTTTATTGGTATCAATTCGTATTCTATCTACCTGTGGCATCTGAATTCAAAGAAATTCATTAATGCCTATTTCACATATAGTCAAAATACCATGTTCGTGCTGTACGTCATTCTATCCATCGTGGTGGGTATTGTCATGTCCTATCTAATAGAGAAAACGTCTTTAAGAATTAGAGACAGATTCTATTCCGAAAAAGAAAAACTGGTGGAGAATACGCTTTAAGATCGCAACAAAATAAAAGTATCTTTCGATCCAAATCTATCGGATTTAAATGAATCCAAAAAAAAACGTTTTACCAATTATAGTCATAGCACAGTTCTGCTGTACTACTCTATGGTTTGCCTCTAACGGTGTCATTGAGGGACTCGCGGTAAGCTTTAGTTTGAATTCAAGTGCCATTGGACATTTGACTTCCGCTGTTCAATTTGGATTTATTTCGGGAACTTTGATATTTGCAGTACTAACTGTCGCTGATCGCTTTTCCCCTTCTAAAGTGTTCTTCTGGAGTGCTGTGGCAGGAGCACTATTTAATCTTGGTGCTCTGTTTGAAGGAAATACCATGTTCAGCTTGATTCTCTTGAGGTTTTTCACCGGATTCTTTTTAGCTGGAATTTATCCGGTAGGAATGAAGATTGCCTCCGACTACTACAATACAGGATTGGGTAAATCTCTTGGGTATTTAGTAGGAGCTCTGGTTCTGGGCACAGCTTTCCCACATTTTCTTTCAAGCTTTTCAGCGGTCATTCCTTGGAGAACCGTATTCTTAATCACATCATTGTTAGCTCTTCTCGGCGGATTGTTAATGTTATACCTTGTCCCCAATGGTCCTTATAGAATAAAGAGCCAAAGCATAGATTTTTCTGTGTGCTATAGCGTATTCAAACAGCCCCACTTTAGATCCGCCGCCTTTGGCTATTTTGGCCATATGTGGGAGTTATATGCTTTTTGGGCTTTTTTACCCGTAGTGCTTCACTTTTATAATTCCATTCACAGTTCGGCTCCACTAAATGTTTCATTGTGGTCCTTCATCATCATTGCTTCGGGGAGCATTTCATGTATTGCTAGTGGGCTACTTTCGCAAAAATATGGAGCAAAGAAAATTGCCGTTGCTTCACTACTAATCTCTGGAATTTGTTGCCTCATATCTCCTCTCCTCTTCTCCATAAACTCAACCGTCTTGTTTCTCGGGTTTTTATTAGTCTGGGGAATGGCTGTCATTGCCGATTCTCCGTTGTTCTCTACTATGGTGGCTACGAATGTTGATGCCAAAATAAAAGGAACAGCACTTACCATTGTTAACTGTTTGGGATTTGCTATAACCATTCTCAGCATTCAACTGATTACATTTCTTCATGGTTTTATTTCCCCCATTTACTTCTTCGTTTTTCTAGCGATTGGCCCTGCTTTTGGACTGTATTCTGTGCTCAAGAAATAACATTTTGAACAATCGTCATCCGTTAACTAATCGTAAGAAGCTAATCTGTCATGGATGAATAGACCCAACATGCTATTTTGTCCTGAAACTACTGATTTTACTGACTTTTTGACACTCAAACCACAATGGAATGAGTATTGAAAGAACCCTTTCAAGAATATAAATTTCATTCAATGGACTTAAATAAATTCACCCTTAAAGCACAAGAAGTAGTACAACGGGCTCAGCAAATCACTTTGGAGGCGGACCAGCAAATTATAGATACCCCTCATTTACTCAAAGCACTCTTTGAAGTCGATGAAAGTGTAACCCCATTTATTCTAAATAAGTTTGGCGTAAATGCGCAGAGGTTAGAGCAAACAGTAGAATCCATGGTGAAATCCAGAGGCTCTGTTTCAGGAGGACAACTAAGCCTTTCCAGGGAAGGGAATACAACCCTACAGCGGGCTATAAGCACTGCCAAAAAATCTGGAGACGATTATGTCAGTGTCGAGCATGTATTTCAAGCATTGTTGGATGGTAATGATGAAACAAGTAGGCTTCTAAAAGATAACGGAATAGACAAAAAAGGCTTGCAATCAGTAGTCAGCGAACTGAGAAATGGAGAGAAAGTAACCTCAAATTCACAGGAAAGCACTTACAATGCACTAAATAAGTACGCTCGAAACCTGATTCAATTAGCTAAAGAAGGAAAGCTTGACCCTGTCATCGGAAGAGACGAAGAAATCAGAAGAACACTTCAAATATTAACCAGAAGGACGAAAAATAATCCGATCCTCATCGGTGAACCGGGAGTGGGTAAAACCGCTATAGCTGAAGGAATTGCTCATCGAATAGTAAATGGTGACGTTCCCGATAACCTAAAAGACAAGATCTTATTTTCTTTAGATATGGGAGCTCTCATCGCTGGAGCCAAATTCAAAGGAGAGTTTGAAGAACGATTAAAATCTGTGGTTAAAGAAGTGCAAAAATCTGATGGAAACATCGTTTTATTCATCGATGAAATTCACACACTTGTAGGTGCAGGTGGCGGTCAAGGAGCCATGGATGCCGCAAACATCCTTAAACCTGCGCTAGCTCGAGGTGAACTGAGAGCTGTGGGAGCGACAACGCTAGATGAATACCAAAAGTACTTTGAACAAGACAAGGCACTGGAAAGAAGGTTTCAGAAGGTAATGATCAATGAACCTGACACTGAAAGCGCGATCTCTATTCTAAGAGGAATTAAGGAAAAGTATGAGAATCACCACAAAGTACAGATTAAGGACAATGCGATCATTTCTGCTGTAGAATTGTCTCAGCGATACATTACCGATCGTTTTCTTCCTGACAAAGCTATCGACCTAATAGATGAAGCAGCTTCTAAACTGAGAATGGAAATCAACTCTAAACCTCAAGAACTAGATGAAGTGGATAGAAAAATCATGCAACTGGAGATCGAACGAGAAGCAATTAAAAGAGAAAAAGATGAAAAGAAGATTTCCGCACTAAATAAAGAGTTGGCAGAGTTCATGGCTACTAGAAGTGAAATAGCAGCAAAATGGCAAGCGGAGAAAGATGTAGTCGATGCGATTCAAAATGGAAAGAAAGAACTTGAAGACCTAAAATTGGAAGCTGATAGAGCTGAACGTGAAGGAGATTATGGAAGAGTAGCCGAAATTCGCTATGGAAGGCTGAAAGAAGTGCAAGAAAACATTGAAGTTCAAAAAGCGGAATTGGCTGACATGCAGATTAGCTCCAAACTAATTAAGGAAGAGGTTGACACTGAAGAAATAGCAGGAGTGGTTAGCCAGTGGACAGGAATTCAAGTAAACAAGATGCTTGAAAGCGAGAGAGAAAAATTACTTCGTTTAGAAGACGTACTTGGAAAACGAATTATTGGTCAAGAAGAGGCAATTACAGCGGTAAGTGATGCTGTGAGAAGATCAAGAGCAGGAATGGCTGATGAAAACAAGCCAATAGGTTCGTTTATCTTCTTAGGAACAACCGGAGTAGGAAAAACAGAATTGGCAAAAGCCCTCAGTGATTTTCTCTTCAATGATGAAAATGCCATGACACGAATAGACATGAGCGAATATCAAGAGAGCCATTCTATAAGCAGGTTGGTCGGAGCTCCTCCTGGATATGTCGGTTATGATGAAGGTGGACAATTGACAGAAGCTGTTCGCAGAAAACCTTATAGCGTTATTCTTTTAGATGAAATAGAGAAAGCACATCCAGATGTGTTCAATACGCTACTTCAGGTGCTGGATGACGGACATTTGACGGATAACAAAGGAAGAAAAGTGAACTTCAAAAACACGATTATCATTATGACCTCTAACCTAGGAAGTCATATTATCCAACAGAATTACCAAGGCGTAGACTCGGAAGATCTAGAAGTCTTTGAAAATACCAAATCATTGGTTTTTGAAGAGTTAAAAAATCGATTGAGACCTGAATTCTTAAACAGAATAGATGAAACAATCATGTTCACCCCGCTAACAAAGAATCATATAGCAGAAATAGTCAAACTTCAACTGAACTCACTAAGCTCAAGGTTGAAGAAGGCCGAAATCAGCTTAAGAGTGAGTGATGAAGCGCTGGAGTACTTGAGTAACAAGGGATATGACCCTCAATTTGGTGCCCGCCCAGTGAAACGGGTAGTCCAAAACGAAGTGATGAACGAACTTTCTAAAGCAATACTAGGAAACACTTTGGATAGTTCTCAACCCATAGTCTTGGATGTTTTTGATGGGAAAATTGTATTCAGAAAACTTCTTGAAGCTGAAGAATCTTTTGAAGTTACTGTTTAATTTAGTAATAAACAGCAACTTCAGATGCTGCAGTTATTCTAATTTGAAGTGTACTGGCTTAATGAAAACTAATAATACGGTTCAAACTAAGACTTTGAATTTGCCGTTGAAATTGTCAAATCCAGTCAATCACTTGTGAAATAAAATAAACAGTTTGTATGACCAAAACAGGCTCTTAGAATTGATACACTTGGGATCAAGAACATTTTCACGAGACAAGATAAGCGTGCGTCAGAGGGTTGTCTCACTTCCTAAGAATAGGAGAAATTTGTTGGGACTACATCAAGCTTTCAAATAGTAAAAAAAAGAAGATCACTGTAGTCATTTTATAATCTCAAACGTCTTAGACGTATTACTAACAAAACAATTTAAAATGATGCTAATAAAACCTATCTTATCAATTGCTCTTTCTTTATTAATTCAAACATCTTATGCCCAATGGATTGAATTAACAAGTAATACGACCTATGATTTAAATGATGTCTTCTTTTCATCCAATACTCATGGGATGGCCGTAGGGGAAAGTGGCCGAATTCTATCTACTATAAATGGAGGAATAAGCTGGACAGAAGCTGAGGCTATTCCCAACTGTGATCTCCAAAAGATTTTTTTCGTAAACGCTGATATGGCTTGGGTAGCCAGTTCTTGCGGAATTCATAGTTCTACAGACGGTGGCATAACTTGGACGCTACAAAATTCTTCCAATGGTCGTATCATGCATGACATTTTTTTCCATGACTCTCAAATTGGTTGGTCAGTAGGTGAAAATCTCACTATTATGAATACCATAGATGGAGGTACTAATTGGACCGAGACTACACTTGACTCATCGACACCTAATAACCCTCTTCTGGCCGTATATTTTAAAGACCAATCCAATGGTTGGGTAGGTGGAGGAGAAAAACTTCATTTCACCACAGATGGGGGCGAGACATGGACTCAGGGAGGTAGCCTTCTCATTGATTGGATATATGATATTGATTTTGGTAATGAGACTTCAGGTGTAGCAGCTGGTATGCTTGGTTCAGTTACAAACACCCCAGACTGGGGTGAAAATTGGAATTATGATGGATCTGTCACACCAAATAGCGAATACATATACGGAGTTGATTTCGCTTCTGAGAATTTAGTATACTTAGTAGGAGCATCTGGATTGATCTATTTCTCAGATTCAGAAGATCCGAGCTGGGCCTTACAATCAAGTGGCGTTTCTGAGGATTTAAAAAGTGTGCATTTCCCTAGTTCTAAAGTCGGCTATGCCGTTGGTGATTCTGGAACAATCATTAAGTTCGGAGAAACTGTTGGCGTTTCTGAACAAAAAACATCACTAAATGTAGTGATATACCCAAACCCCACCATAAATAACATTTCAGTTAGATCAAGCATTAAAAATGTTGAGAACACTCGGATTCAAATTATCGATGTCTCAGGAAGAATTGTTCTGAATCAAAACTTAGATTATACCAGAAGTCTTGACATTTCTATTTTGAAATCAGGCACCTATACTATTAGAATAGAAAATAAAGGTGATGTCCAAACCAAAATGTTTGTGAAAAAATAGACCTATCAGTTATATAATGAGTTCCAAAACCAACCAAAAGGGTCGACTTTTTATTCCAGCATCTGGTCTTGTTCCATAGCTAAACACAAACTATGTTTATTTAAGAACAAGTAAATTAATCCTCAGGGCAGACTCCTAGGCTGCGTTTTGTTCTTGATCCCACACCTGTTGAGCTAATATAGACGTAGCTACAGAAAATCATAGCAGAAGAGATTTTTATGCACAAAAATCTATCTCGTATAAAGAAGCCAGAGAAACTCACTATTAGTTAAGACTATTGTTTCAAACTGGCTTTTTAAATCTGATGTATATGAGCATTTGCTCTTCAAGTGTGATGAACTACTAAAGCTTTTAGACAGCATCCTCAAATCAACAAAGAAGAATTTTTAATCTCTCATTTAGAATTGAAAAAGTGACATCTCAGAATTACTTACGTCTTAATGGTGAGGTAATTTGAATAACTTTACTACCTTGAAAATAGATTAATTAACTCTGAAACAAATAAACATGTTAGATCAACTAAAAAAATTGGCAATGGAAAAGTTGGGCGAAAAAATGCTTAACAACGTATTAAGTCCTTCTGCTACAAATGAGGCTGCTGAAGAAGGTGCAGGTTCTATTATCTCTAGTATCACTGGAATGTTAGGTGAAGGTGGATTAAGCAAAATCACTGACTTATTCTCTGGAAGCGATGACGGAATGAAAGAAAACGGACTTTTTCAAAATGTAATTTCTCAATTCTCTGGTGTTCTAGAAAATAAGGGGATGGATGCTCAAGCTGCTAAAAATGAAGCTGAATCAGTACTTCCTGGAATTATTGGTAGCTTAAAAGAAAAATTTGTCTCTGAAGATGCAGCTGATAAAGATTTTGATCTAAGCTCATTGGCTAATTTGGCTGGAGGAGCAGGTGGAATTGGAGGTCTTATGGATAAAGCTAAAGGACTTTTTAGCTAATTAATACACCCTACGGAATTAAAGGCCCTTTCTCAAAAATGAGAGAGGGCTTTTCTTTTTAGTCATGTTCACTAATGCTTTTAAATTTCATGCCATTTTTTAGCGGCTTCTTCTGTACATTTGAGACAAAACCAAAGTAAGTGAGCACAACAAAATTTAAAGGCGAACCGGTTCAAACCAAAGGAACATTCCCAACGGAAGGGAGACAATTAACAAATCTATCTCTGGTTAAATCAGATTTATCCACCCTGACTTCAGAAGATCTAAAAGGAAAGAAAATAGTATTCAATATATTCCCCAGCATTGATACTGCGGTTTGTGCACTGCAACTCAAACAATTTTCCACCCAATTGAAAGATCGAGAAGATCTTATTTTGCTATTTGCATCACTGGATTTGCCATTTGCTTTGAACCGTTTTTGTGCCGCAGAGAACATTGAAAACGCCATTGCTACTTCTGACTTCAAGGACAAGTCTTTAGAAAATCTTGGAGTATTAATGGAAACAGGAACATTGACAGGTCTCTACGCTCGTGCTACATTAATTTTAAATGAAAACTTAACCGTTATTTACTCTGAACTGGTTGATGACGTCGTGAATGAACCGAACTATGAAGAAGCAATTAAACACCTTTAATTATACACTTTCTCAATAGATTCTATCATATCTCAAAAAAGTAAATTAAAAAATGCAAGAAAGACATAGGGATAGAAAAAGGTATTTCAATGAGCAGTCCATCACAACAGAAAAATATGTCATTCCATTTATTGCCCAAACTACAGACATAACTAAAATGTCCTCAGTTTTGGAAATTGGGTGTGGTGAAGGAGGGAATCTGCTGCCTTTTTTAAACAATGGATTTGATAGGATTGTTGGTATTGACTTAAATGAACAGCAAATCGAAAATGCCAGACACTATTTCTCTGAACATCCTACATCTGCTCAAATAGAATTTATTTTTGAAGATATTTACAACGTAAAGAATGATGAGCAGTTTGACATTATTATGATGCGTGATGTAATAGAGCACATTCACGATCAAGAAAAATTTATGCGGTTTGTCAAACGATTTCTTAAACCTAACGGGAAGTTTTTCTTAGGCTTTCCTCCTTGGTACAATCCCTTTGGTGGACATCAACAAATATGCAAAAATCGTTTTCTTTCCAAACTCCCCTATTTTCATGTTTTACCCAAGCCTATTTATAGGCTAATTCTCAACGCATTTAAGGAAGACCAAAAAAAGATTGACGACCTTATTGAAATTAAAGAAACAGGAATCACTCTAGAACGATTTGAGAGAATTCTCACTAGTGAAAACTACCATAGTGATGAAGTCTGTCATTATTTTATCAATCCTAATTATGAAATAAAGTTTGGATTAAAACCCAGAAAGATTTGGAAAGTAATTTCTTCAATTCCTTTCTTTCGAAACTTTGTTATTACGTGTGGTTATTATGTCGTTTCAATTGACGAGTTCTAACTTATCTGATTTTTTTGTCACAACAGCAGTATCAAGGGAAGTTTTCGTTAGAAATAAAAAGTAATTCTGATAGTGTTATGCGTACTCACATTCTCTATGAAGATTTCATCCTTTCTCTAGACGAAGTTGCGCCAATAAAATTCAAATGACGAGCAAATTCATTTCACCCCTACCTAGCCCACTTTTTCAATTAGTTCACAAATAAGCTTTAAGTTTTGAAAATATTAATGCTCAAGACTCTGTAACCCCTTGTGAATATTGTCTTTGGTTTGTGGATAATGATCTTCAATTTAAAGCCCTGATTTCGTTAGATTTGTTTACCTCCTCATCAATTGAATTGCTATCTAAAAGTGTCTTATTCTACAAGGAAGATGCGGCCCCTTTTATGAATAAAAACTAAAATGACAAACCAAGAAGTTAAAGAAACGTTTGAAAGAAACCGAAATGATATTGCTTTTTTGCTGGGAAACGGCATTAATATTCATTTTGGAAACGATGGTATCTCATGGAAAGATTTACTTCTTGATTTATGGAAAGACCATTCGTTCAACACACAATCAATCATTCCTGAAGGGGTCACATTTACAGAATTTTATGATGCATTAGAAATACAAAATGTCTCCATCCATAATTTTAGTTCCGAAGTACAAAAATCTGTTCAGGAAAAAATGATGAACTGGAGAAGTAATAGCAGACAGAATATGATGCTAGACGCTATTAAAACTTACAATGTCCCCATTCTAACCACCAATTTCGACGAGTTGATTCCCCAATCGATGAACTTAGAATTTCATCGAATGCAGGAATATAAATTCACAGACTTTTATCCATGGGGATGCTACTTCAGCGACAGGGAATTAGAATATTCCACGGAAGGTTTTGGTGTCTGGTATTTGAATGGAATGATCAAGTACCATCGCAGTATAAAGCTTGGTCTCTCTCAGTATATGGGAAACGTTGAAAGAGCGAGAAATCTGATTCACAAAAGGTCGGAAAACATCAGTTTTGAAGGAAAGAGTGAAGGCTACTGGAAAGGATACCATACCTGGATGCATATTGTATTTAATAGGTCTTTGGTCATTATTGGTTTAAGCTTAGATGAAACGGAAGTATTCATTCGATGGCTCCTCATAGAACGGGCTAAATACTTCAGAAAACATCCTACTAGAAAACATAGCGGTTGGTTTATTACCAAGAAATCTAAAGAACGAAATATGGAAGGCAAGAAATTCTTCTTGAACTCGGTTGGTATTGAGCTGATTGAACTTGACGAGTATGATGATATTTATGAAGGAATTTGGTGAATTACTGTTGAGATAACTGCGCTCTAGATTATTTAAAATGATCTTTCATACTAATCAGAGAGGTTTATGAATTGGCAAATGCAAAAAAAATGAGCCTAACTTTGAATTTATAAAAGTGCTATAAAACAAGTAGAGTTAACCTTGGCATTAGTCATGATTAAAATTATTGAACCATAAAAATGAAAAAACTAGTTATACTTTTCTGTCTACCAATTATACTATTGGGTTGCAGTGCTTTAATGGGAGAAGAAATTGCTCGACTCTCAATCAATCAAGTGAGCACAGAGGGCAATCCAGTTATTAAGGAAGTATCTCTCGATTTAAAAAAGGGGGAAGAAATTGCTATTTGGTCCGATATGGATTTTGCATATGAAGGACAAATTGCACTTCGATTTCGAATTGAAATACTAAAAAACAATGAGGATTTTGGAGGACAAGAAATAGATCCTACTATTAAAAACATAACTCTAGGTGAAGCCAGAACCACGATAAACAATAAGACCGATTGGAATTTTTCTGGCGAAAACTCAGAAATTAAAATAGAAGAAGACGCTACATATACATTTAGAGCAATTTTAGTCGCCTCAGACAATCCAACCTTGAAAATTGAAAAAGCAGAGCTAGTACTGAAAAGATAGGTTTTAGCATTGATCTTGAATTGGACAACTATCTCAAACTTCGGGAAAAGTGACAGGCCAACCAGTTTTCGCCAATGACACTCTCTTAAATTACTAACAATTGTCTTTCTTAATGGGTGTTTGCATCTAATATATCCACTTAATATCTACTTTTGAAAGCATCTATAACATGCTTACGATACATATAAACCTCAAGTCGCTGATTCTATGAAAACAACTATCTTACATCTCACATTTGTGCTCGGAATTTTTGTTCCTTTTCATCTCATTGCTCAGGAACAAGTCGATTCTAAAAATTCAGAAAATGAAAACACTGGGATTAATTCTTCTCATTCTGAAATTTTCTCCACCTCCCCTGTAGCCGAATTTAAGTTCCAAGTGGAAAAAGAAATCAATTGGGATGTGGCATTTCTCTATCATGGGATCAGTCATGAAAATGATTTTTCAAAAAGCAAGAAAGACAGTCTAAAACATCAAAAAACAATACAGAAGTTTACATCGAATGCTGAAGCCATGACGCAGGACAATTTACACTTCAATGATTTACCTACCAGTGCGCAAGGAGGATCACCGAATAACCCAATCGTTGAGTTGGATTTCCAAGGGAATGGGAACAATGGATTCACTCCTCCAGACAATAACATCGCCGTTTCTGATGATGGATATGTTGTTTCTGTGGTTAACTCAAGCATATCTATGTATGATAACAATGGGAATATTATAGACGGATCTTCTCTTGGCAGTTTTTTCAATGTTCTAAACTTGTCTGGGTCATATTTCGATCCAAAAATCGTTTACGATCCATCTGAAGATAAATTCGTATTGGTAGTATTAAATGGAAATACAGCTGCTAACTCCACAATTGCGGTAGCATTTTCGACGACAGGTAATCCAAGTGATTCTTGGTGGTTTTACACTATTTCAGGAAATCCTTTGGATGATAATTCTTGGTTTGATTTTCCCAGCATTGGTATTTCAACGGATGAATTATATATTTCAGGAAATCTGTTTGATGCCAATAATGAGTTCAACCAGACGATTATTTATCAAATCAATAAAGAAAATGCCTTTGCGGGTGGAGATATTAACTGGATTTACTGGAATGACATAAGAGATAGCAATGGGAATAGGGACTTCACCGTTGTTCCTGCTTCACATGGATTCGATGAAACAACAGGACCTGGTATTTCCTTTGTTAGTAGTGATTCATTTGGGGGAAGTGAAGTCATGTTGTATTGGACGACAGAGACAATTGAAAACGAACCTTCTCTATTAGTAGCCAGTGTTTCGGTACCTTCATATGAAATAGGTGGAAATGGATTGCAATTAGGAAGTTCTGATTTTATGAGCACTAATGACACAAGAATCCAATCGGCTTTTTATGCTGATGAAACAGTCTTTTTCGTCATGAACACAGATGCAGGAAGTGGATATACTGGCATTTACTATGGTAGAATTGATGTTCCCAATCTCGTAGGAACCAGTAACACTTTTGGGTTAGACGAGTTTGATTATGCGTTCCCTTCCATAGCCGCCTTTTCAACTTCTGAGGCTGACAAAACTGTATTGATCGGTTTTATGCGAACTGGTGCTTCTATTTACCCAGAATTCAGAACCGTTTCCTGTGATGAAAATTGGAATTGGTCTTCCTCTGTATTAGTTCGATCTGGAGATAGTTTTGTGGATTTCCTAGAAGATGACATTGAAAGATGGGGAGACTATTCAGGAATCTGTAAAAGGCACTTGAACGATGGAGTGGAGGTCTGGATTTCTGGATGCTACGGAGAAAATCAAGATGGTTTTTTAAATAATGTTTTAGGAACTTGGATAGGCAAGATATCCAGAGATACATCACCTCAAATACCAATTACCGATTTCAGCGCTAATCAAACAATAATTACGCAAGGGCAGCAAATAGTGTTTACTGACTTGTCAGTGAATAACCCAACTAACTGGATATGGTCATTTCCGGGCGGCACTCCTAGTTCATCATCATTGCAAAACCCTACTGTGACTTACAATGCCATCGGAACTTACGATGTTTCTCTTACCTCTTCCAACATTTCTGGTGAAGACCTAGAAACGAAAACAGGCTACGTTACGGTCAATGTGAATTCTCCTGCACCGGTTGCCAATTTCACCGCTGATCAAACCATAATTGCAGCTGGAGAACAAATCAATTTCACTGATTTATCTGGAAATAATCCTACCAATTGGGTGTGGTCGTTTCCTGGTGGCTCCCCCACTACATCTGCATCGCAAAACCCTAGCGTTTCATACCTTACCCCTGGTACTTATGACGTTACTCTAGTAGCATCTAACGCTGGGGGAAATGATGCTGAGATTAAAACAGGATACGTCATTGTCAATCCAGGTCAACAACCTCCAGTGGCTAATTTCGAAGCCAACACCACTTCCATTTCCGCTGGTGGAATTGTCGAGTTTACCGACCTCTCTTCGAATAATCCAACCAATTGGGTATGGTCATTTCCAGGAGGTACTCCTGCCACATCGAATCTGCAAAATCCTATCATTGTTTACAGTACTTCTGGTGTTTATGATGTCTCACTAGTTTCAAGCAATGCAGCAGGAAGTGCAAGCACAACCATAGAGAATTACATCACTGTTGACGGGGTCAACTCTATAGAAGAAGTATCATCATCCATCGATGATTTTAAAATCTTCCCTAACCCTAGTGTACCAGAAGGGAGAATAACTGCTCAGTTTGGTATCCAAGAAGCTATGGAATTGGATTTTTATATCGCTGACGACCGAGGAAGAATCATCAAACATTTGATGCATCACAGAGCTAAGCAAGGTAGCAATTCAGTTTCCTTTAATGCAGAAATGCTTTCTGCTGGAGTATATCACCTCATTATTCAAAACCAATACAAACAAATTATAAGAAATGGGAAAATTATTATTGGTTAGTGTCATTTTATTAAGTGCAAGCATGTCAAAATGTGATCAACCAAAACACGACAAGTCTACACCTAATGAGAATCAAGCTAAGGATTCTGTGCACATTCACAAATCACCAAAACAGCAAAAAATAGACTCTGTGAAACAAGCAAAGACTCAACAGAAGTTGAAGAACCGAAAAGACATGAGTGAATAAATAGGTTAGCTTCACCCTCCTCTTGCTGCTTCGGGATTAATGAAAAATTAGCCTATGAAATCAATATATAAAATATGTGGGGCAGTTTTTGTCCTTTTATGTATTTCAATTGGGCTGTACCCTCTCACCTACTTTATCGTAGATAGAGAATTTGGTCTACTGGCATTCAAATCACAAAAGCTTTTATCCAATGTCCTCTGGAATATTGGTTTTTACTTTCATATCATTTTTGGAGGAATTTCACTTTTAATAGGATGGTTACAATTCAACAAGAAACTAAGAATTTGGCGCATCCAGTTTCATAGAACCATCGGTAAAATTTATGTTTTTGCTGTAATACTTAGTGGATTTGGTGGGATTGGAATTGCATTTTCTGCTACTGGAGGACTTGCTAGCACCATTGGTTTTATGTCACTGGGAATAATTTGGATAGTAACTACTATGTTAGGGTTTACCTCTATTAAAAAGAATCAAATTGAACTTCATAAGAAGTACATGATTTACAGTTATGCATTGTGTTTTTCTGCAGTTACTCTACGTTTATGGTTGCCAATATTAATACCATTAAATAATGGTGAGTTTGTTCCCGCTTACCAAATAGTCGCTTGGCTTTGTTGGGTTCCAAATATAGTAGTAGCCTACCTCCTCATTGACAGGAAAAGTCAGTTATCAAATAACGTCTAAAAGATAACTCTTGAATCTAGAGAGTAAACTTTAACTTTGGCGGAAAACAACTCGCATGAGATTGCATTTAAGCATCATTCTGATTATTTTCATACTTATCTGTTCTTGTGATTCTCCCGTTCCTCCGGAGAAAGCACCTATAGGATTTTCTTGGGATTTCTGTCAAAAAAAGACGTTTGCTTATACCTACGAACAAACGGTAGAATCAAGCATAGCAGATTCCAAAATCAGAAAGCCTGATTCAAATTTCACAAATGGAAAAGGAAATCTTACTATCAGAGTTAAGGACTCTTTATATGCGGACTTGAGCATAACGGAGTTAGCCACGACCATGATTGAATTAGATGGAGAAGGAAATCCAACAGATACTTTGCTAGTGGATTCTCCACCAATGATTGTTCAGGATATGGACAAAAAGGGATTTTTTAAATCATCTAATCAAGATGACCTTTTTAAAATCCTACTTCCCCTCCCTCATGACAGTCTGAAAATGAATGAGAGTGTCACTTTCCCCATAGAACTTCCTTTGAGCATAAACGGTTCTGTCCTCTACATAAAAGGAGGAAACACACTTTCCTATGTGAAGGACACCATTTTTCTGGATGAAGAATGTGCTATCCTCAAGGGAGTGCTAGACATTTCTGAATTAGACATTCCTGAAGAACTGAGCGGTATGTACTCTGGTGAATCAATTGGAAACTCTACTTACTATTTCAGCACACAAAATGGATACTATATTGGAGCAGATGTAGAAATGAATATGAAAGCTGAATTCGAGACCCCAGCAAATGAAGAAAATGAATATGGGGATTATACGCTAATGATCAGTAACAACACATTTAAAATCAGGTTTAAAGAACTAATTCAAGAGGAATAGACAATGAAAGAAACACTCTCTAAAGAAATTCTAAAATACCACCCAGATTTCGCTCCTAATGAGCTAGCAAAAGGATTGGAGCTTTTTGAGTTTAAAGAATTCAAAGCCAAAGACATCATCTTAGAGGCTGGTAAAACATCTGAATACCTGTTTTTCCCTGAAAGTTCTATTTCCAGATGTTTCTACTTAGATGAAGAAGGAAAAGAACAAACACTTTGGATCAAACCTGAAAAAACCTTTATTACTGAATATAAAAGCTTCGTTAGCCAAACTCCCTCTACGTTTAGCCTTCAATTTTATGAAGACACA
This sequence comes from Flavobacteriales bacterium, assembly GCA_965224545.1. GTDB lineage: Bacteria > Bacteroidota > Bacteroidia > Flavobacteriales_D > Sanyastnellaceae > ASP10-05a. The sequence goes on from CBDCZM010000004.1 coordinate 866,387, forward strand.
CAAGCTTATTGTATCTCTAGAGAACGTTTGACTAAGCTCTATAAAGAATCTGGAGACTGGGCATTATTTGGCATTCTTCTTACAGAGGCATTGCATGTTATACTTATCGATGTATTCGTGAACCTTCTGGCAAACGACGCTACTAGAAATTATCAATACATAGAATACATGTTTCCAAGATTCTTACAGGTAGCTCCACTAAAAGACATAGCATCCATGCTTCAAATTTCACAGGTTTCGCTGTCACGAATTAGATCTGGAAGTCAGACGAAAGGATAATTATTTAACATATGTAAAGTCATCTAAAAAGAGATAGTATCATTTTTGCACCAAAATAATTTTGATGAAAAACTTCATTTTAATCCTCTTCATAATGACCAATCTATCAACTATTGCTCAGAACGGCAAAGCTACAACTGTAAAGAAAACATTCAATCGCACTACCTCTGTAAGCACCTTGATTGATGCCCCAGCATCTACTATTTGGTCGTTACTTACAAACGCAGAAAAATTCCCTCAATGGAATTCAACCATAGTATCATTGGAAGGGTCAATAGCTAAGGGTGAAAAAATTAGACTCAAAAGTACGCTTGATACAAGCAGAACATTCAAACTAAAAGTAAAGGAAATCACACCAAATGAAAAATTAGTTTGGGGAGACGCCATGGGTCAACGCACCTATACCCTTACCAAATCTGGAAACAATATTTTATTTTCAATGACTGAGAAAATTGGAGGTTTTATGTTTCCCTTATTTGCCAATAAAATTCCAGCTTTTGATGAATCTTTCGAGCAATTTGCTGCCGATTTAAAAAAAGAAGCAGAGAAAGGAAACTAACCCTGCGCTTTCACATTAGAGAGGTACAGAAATCAAGAGCTCATTCACATGAACATTATCATCCACTCTTTGTTTCCTCTCCACATATCCATGGTCTGTTCTAAACTCAATTCTTTCTTGTTCTTAGTAAAATCATACTCCTCAGAACCGAACTCTTTCAGAGACAGCACCTACTATGACTCTAAAATTGGTTCTCTGATTTCATTACTATTTGGTATGTGAACTGCAAAACTATACCGTTTTTTGTGTGGCTAATGAGAAACTAAGTTTCTGAGCCAATAAGGTCAAGAACGACTCAATAATCAAAAACACTTCATATCTACTTAAATAAAAAGAGCCATGAGAGTTCAAATTGTTTAGTACATTGCTCGCATTCACAGGACTAATAAAAAGAAGAAAGCACAGCCTTGTCTTGCTTTAAGCAACGTATGAAAAACACAATTGAGATTAACTCCGATGGTGTTAACGTCTATGCGACGTTAAGAATTAAGGCCAACATAATTGGTCAAATTCTACTGCTTATTTTAATTATTGGCCTAATCTTAGGATTTATATTCATCGTCTCTTCCACTGACTCAAAAGAAATGGGAGAAATGATTATTCCAATTATACTCATGCTGGCTTTTATCATTGGAGTTCCTCTTCGCTACTTAATCTGGAATATCTATGGGCGCGAACATTTGATTATCAACACAAAAACGATTAGCTACAGTTATGATTATGGAGTTTTAAAAACTACGCAAAAGACGCTTCACTTCTACCGATTAACTACCACATTTGAACCTGAAAATACTTATGGAGACGAGGAGAAAGGAAAGCTGATTTTCTGGAATTATTTGGAAGATACTCACCTTCCTGAAGTATTATTTACTACTTCCATCATTTTAAGAAAAGATGAATTACAAGTTTTGAATAATGAAATTACAGAGCTTTTCAATAATGAGTTTTTAGATAGTCATGGGTTCACAGGATTTTCTATGAATTAAACATTTGAACTAATGTCTTTTGCATTTTTTTAGCACTTATCTACTTTTTTAAGAGGTAAATTGACTTCACAAATCAATTGTATTAAAGAGATATGAATTCACACGAAATAGACTATAAAATATTTGGAGATGACATGCAGGTCATTTCTATAGAATTGGATCCTCAAGAAACAGTAATTGCTGAAGCGGGAACAATGAACTGGATGGATAGAGATATTAAATTCGAAGCCAAGATGGGGGACGGTTCAAATCCTGATAAAGGCTTTTTAGGAAAACTGCTTGATGTAGGCAAAAGAGCCCTTACAGGAGAATCTATCTTTCTTACACATTTCACAAATGAAGGAATAGGAAAAAAAGAAGTGAGCTTTGCCGCACCTTACCCTGGGAAAATCATCCCCCTTGATTTAGGTGCAATAGGTGGCGAGATTATTTGTCAAAAGGACGCTTTTTTATGTGCGGCTAAGGGAACAGAGGTGACTATCGCATTCACAAAAAAACTAGGAACTGGCTTTTTTGGAGGTGAAGGATTTATTCTTCAAAAGTTACGTGGTGATGGATTGGCCTTCCTTCATGCAGGAGGAACGGTAATTGAAAAAGAGCTAACTGGAGAAACTTTATTGATAGATACTGGATGTATAGTAGGATTCACTCCTGGTATAGAATACAGCATCGAACGAGCAGGAAACTTAAAGTCAATGTTCTTTGGAGGTGAAGGATTATTTCTAGCGACAGTCCAAGGAACTGGAAAAGTCTATTTACAAAGTCTCCCATTTTCTAGATTAGCCGATCGAGTTATCAAGCATGCTCCCAGAGCAGGCGGTTCTTCGAAAGGAGAAGGGTCTTTATTAGGAGGAATTGGAAGGTTGATTGATGGAGACAATTAGGCTATAAAAAATGACTGAATTGTTGCGGACGAATTCTAAAAATCCAGACTTTATCTCATTAGTGAATTCTTTGGATGAAGAATTGGCTGTGAAAGATGGTGATGATCATGCCTTTTATGACCAATTCAATGCAATAGAAAACTTGAATCATGTGGTTATCTTATATTCAAATGGAAAACCAAGCGCTTGCGGAGCCATCAAGAAGATCAACTCCAATACAGTAGAGATTAAACGTATGTTCACTCTCACTGATTTTAGAGGGAATGGGCTAGCTTCCAAAGTGCTTCTTGAACTGGAAAAGTGGGCAAAAGAACTGTCCTTTGACGAATGTATCTTGGAAACAGGAAAGTACCTATTTGATGCCATACGCCTATATGAAAAAAATGGGTATTTGTGCATCCCGAATTATCCTCCATATGAAGAAGCGGTAAATAGTCAATGCTTTGCAAAGCAGCTTTAAAGTTGAATTTAGTCTTATGTATGTATCGTCCCAAAAATAGGTTGACCATTTTTACAGAGATTAATTTAAAACAAAGAGGCTGGCCTCTCTAGTTTTTTCATGAATAAAATTAAAAATATGCTCTTTTTCCATTGTATGTTTTGGTTGATTCAAGGCTTACTTTTCTAAATTCGTTTGGCTTAAAGCATACGTTTAAAGCATCATTAACTACTGTTAAACAGCTATTTAAAATCGAAAACATAACCATATAAGTATACGTATTTCTCAATAATTGTTTTGAGTAGTCTATATCAGACTCATAAATTTGGCTTAAATCTGACAAATTCATGAAAAACGGTATAGCATCTTTGCTCCTTGTATGTATTTGCTATAGCAGCACCCTCTCTCAAGACGTAGAAACTATTGGCTATAAGAGAATTACCATAACCACTGGTGTTTTTGATTATGTTCCTTCATTAAGGAACACTGCAAATATCAATCTGGGAACTGAAATTTATTTGCAAAAAAGGAAAAGCCTCTTATTAAATTTTGGAGTAATCAAATCATATGGACCTTCACCACAGGGTTCATTTGTTCTCCCACTAGTGCCATCTTCAAACACCATTGGAATCAAAATTCAAATAGAAGGGCGACATTACTTGAACAGACGAAAGCTATTCGAACCAGCTATACTATTATTCGCCCCTCATATATTTCAATATAAGACGCAAAATTTTGAAAACACAGGCTATTATATAGCGCTTCACTCTTCTTTAAAATCTTTAAAAACTAAATTAGGAAGTAATTCTCCCTTCTTATCAGAGCAAGATTATTCACTTGAATTAATCTCAGGAAACCTTAAATTCGGATATCAATGTATTAGAAACTCAGGACTGACTATTGATTTTGGTATTGGTATAGGAGGGCTATACGTACTTAAAAACACCGCTCAGGTTAGTGAACCTGCTAGTTTTTCTAATTCATACTACAACAAAAAATTAAGACTTAACGGTATTTATCAATTTAGAATTGGATGGGCGTTTTGACTATTTCATCAAATAGTTAAACTTAAATGCCTTTCCATATGTTTGCCTATGTTATAACCACAGGAACCGTGTTCTATTTTCCCTATAGATACTAATTTTCAGTACCATTTCAAACGTCTTGAGTAGTCTAACGTCGTAAGACTTTAGGTAAATAGCCAAAACTATAAATATTAAAAAGCCACCAGTGAACTGATGGCTTTCTCGCTTGCCTATTTGTATTTAAGTATACCTTAAAACACCTAGTTATTTAATTTCATCATCATCACATGCCTCTGGCTTCTCTAGCCTGTGTGTATCTATAAATTTGATATCCTTTTAAATTAATATGATCTTTATACTCAATAGATGAAGCATCAAATCCATCCTTAAAATTGATAAATGCTTCTTCAAACTCATGATCCTCTCCTACTACTCCATCATCTGTAGCGTCGTCTTCATCAAAATATTCGAATAAATTCGCCGAACCCGACTCGTAGTTGACATTGTATAATACCACTACATTAAGGACTACATTTTTATGACGTGCCTTTTTAGCTAGTTTGGCTAATCTTTTATAATAAGTAGACGAAGTAGGTGGGAAAAATTCAGCATTTGGTTTGTAATACGTAAAAAAGACATCTGCATCTTCCGTTCCAATCACCTTTATATGCTGAACGGTTTTTGAGAGCACTTGCTCATCTGCATAAACACCCCCTGCATCATGAAACTTAAATAAGTACAAGTGGTTCTCCCATGGGCCAAAATACTGGTTCATGTCATCTATCTTCTTTAACATTTGTTTGTAGTAACTATAGTTATATGGAGAGTTCCAAAATTCATACTCCGTAGCTACTCCATCAGGATGAACCATGAATGAATTTGACTGACAGTACAATTTAATTTTTTGCAGTGCTGACTTTGATACCGCCACAAAAGTCACCTCCAAGTCATAGTCATTTCTCGCTCTAAATACAAACTCCTTTAGCAAATCTGTTTGCCCGGCATCATTTAAAATTGAGCTAATATTATAAAGAGTGATATTCGTGAACTCATGATATTGACACCAATCCAATAAGTAATCTTCTTCTGATAAATCCCCAAGGATAGCCGCCTCAAAATCGTTTACATAGATTCCCCTATGTTCTGCATCGATAAGAATTTTTTTTGTTTTTGGATGCTTCTTTACCTTGGTTTCTTTCCCTACCTGATGCTCTACAGGCTCTTTCTTACAAGAACCAAGTGAAATAAGTAGTAAAGCTGTAATGCAAATGGCTAAATTTTTGTAACTATTCAGTCCTGTATTTATCCAAACCATTTAAGATTAATCAAATAATAATCAGTACATTAGAATGACTAAGTGCTGAGTCACATAGAAAGCTGAGAGAAAATTTAACATTTTTTAATCAGATTGATATTCAGATGTTTGAGTGCTTTTGAGCCAGATTAAGATAATTTTCAAGAATTATTTTCGTTCTAACCTAGATATAAATCTCTGATTTACAGGTGATTTTCTGGACTGAATAGTTACAAATTTTTCATGTATTATTTTTATTATCAGTTGGAACCTTTCGCTTCTTTCTGCTTTATTTTCTTCATCCCAAAACTATTGGCAACTGATCAATTAATAAGTGATGATAAATTATGATTTTTAGACCTGAAGAAGGCATAACCTCACCCTATATCATTAGAAAATTAATCTCATACATGCTTAACTTCTTTATTCATAGCTTCGCAAAAAACTACTGAAAAATGAAATTGGACTCAACAAACCCGTGGCACAAGGTTAGCCCAGGTCAAAATGCTCCTGAAATAGTAAATGGAATTATAGAAATTCCTAAAAACACAAGAGCAAAGTATGAGCTCGATAAAGAATCTGGATTACTAAAGCTAGACCGGGTTTTATATTCTTCGATGTATTACCCAGCCAATTACGGATTCATCCCGCAGTCTTATTGTGACGACAATGACCCCTTGGATATTTTAGTTCTTTCACAAATAACTGTAGTTCCACTATGTATTGTTCCCTCAAAAGTAATTGGTGTAATGAGAATGCTGGATAACGGAGAGCATGATGACAAAATAATCGCTGTGGCAGCGAATGACATGAGTGTAAATCACCTGAATGATATCTCTGAACTACCTAGACACTTCTTTAAAGAATTAAAGAACTTTTTTGAAGATTATTCCAAACTTGAGAATAAATCCGTCGAAGTGAAAGATTTCCAAAACTCAGATGTAGCAAAGGAAATTATACGACAGAGTTTGAAGGATTATAAAACATTTACTGCTTAATACTCACAAAAATGCCACATAAGCATAGAGGAAATACATCAAGTGCCTTCAACACTTAAATTTGCACTCGTAATAAGATTTTATGCGCTTACTTAAGTAAGCGCTGTGACATTGGTTCACGAACCCATCTTCAATGAATGCTTCTTTCAAATTGCTCTCTTCTCCCCTACAAGGATTCACCGATTTTAGATTTAGAAACGCATTCAATAAATACTTCGGAGGAATTGACACCTTTTACTCTCCGTACATAAGACTCGATGGGAAACTGAGAATTAGACCCAACTACGAAACAGATATTCTCCCGAAGAACAATTCCACGCTTGAAGTCATCCCCCAAATTATGACCAATAGCGCAGAGGAATTCTTATTCGTGGCTGACTATGTACAACAACTCGGCTACAATGAACTCAATTGGAACTTAGGTTGTCCATACCCTATGGTCGTTAATCGCTGCATGGGTTCAGGACTCATCTCTGAACCAAAGCGAATTCATGCGATTCTGGAACAAGTACATTCCACATCTAATATTATCGTTTCTATGAAGATGAGAATGGGGTATGAACATGCTCAAGAAATTTTAGAAGTGTTACCTATCTTGGAAAAATATCCTCTTAAAAACATAGCCATTCATGCACGTACAGGTAGGCAATTGTATAAAGGAGGTGTTGACTTAGATTCATTTGAAACCTGCCTTAATCATACAAGTCATAATCTGTATTACAACGGAGACATCACTAACATTCAAGTTTTCAGAGAACTCCAAAACCGATTTCCAATGATCGATCATTGGATGTTGGGAAGAGGAATTATCGCTGATCCATTCTTACCGTCTATGATCAAAAATGACTCTAACCAATATCCTGATAACGCCTTAGAACTATTTTCAAAATTTCACGATACATTATTGGATGAATTCACCCAAAAACTAACTGGAGAAAAACACGTCATTCAAAAAATGGCAAGTTATTGGGAGTATTTCGAAACAGGTTTGTTCTCTGATTCAAAAAGACACATTAAAAAAATCAGAAAAGCGAAAAATTTCGATGCCTACGAGAATGCAGTAATGGAACTCCTAAATACACCCATTAATGATTGATTTTCAGAACATCTAGAATAAAAAAATGCCTCTTAAGCTTCATTAGGTATGTAATGTCAATCATCTTTTCCTTGCTCATTTCAAAAAATGTAAGCACATAATCGCTAACTTGCTTGAGTCGATTTTGACACTGTCGATGCATAAAGACACCTTTTCCTTACACCGAAATGAATATGAAACACGTAATAACGTTATTGTGCTCAATTATTCCCCTTTCTTTGCTTGCTCACGGTTCTGACGAAACTGGATTTATGGCTGGATTCACACATCCTATTTTTGGACTGGACCATAGCCTCGCCATTATTGGAATTTCTTTTTACGGTTTACTAGTTGATAGTAAAAAATGGGTAGTATATCCCACAGTTTTTATTCTATTTCTTATTCTAGGTGGCACCATTGGGATAGGTACCTCTGGATCTATGATGACTGAAAAATTAATTGCTGCATCCGTATTATTAATTGGTATGACCATCTCATTTTCCATTCATACAAAAACAGCCTTGTCCCTTCTTCTCATTGCCATATTTGGATTTATTCATGGATGTGCTCATGGAGCCGAGATTCCTGAAAACACCACTGCATTTCAGTACATCTCTGGGTATTCTTTCGGTGCAATGCTTCTTTCTGTAATAGGCTATGGTATTTTTCAACTGGCATATAAGCGTCAGAAATTCAGTACGTCTAGAATCTTTATTGGCGGACTTATTTGTGGCAGTGGACTTGTGTTTCTGCTTAGTTAAGCTCCTCTTCTTAAATTCTTATAGATTGAATGCACTTTTTTTAAGATATAAAGTCTCGGGAAGAAAAGCCCAAATAGTGTTTTCAAATAAAAAACCACATAGTATTAACGCAACTTAACCGAGAATAGATTCTAAACCCGCAATAAACCCTAAATTTGTCTCTTCAATTTTTGTAAAGACACACATGGATTTATCTCCACTAACAGCCACCTCCCCGATAGATGGCAGATACCACAGTAAAACTACTGAACTTGGTAATTATTTCTCAGAATACGCGCTTATAAAATACAGACTTCATATAGAAGTTGAGTATTTCATAAAGCTTTCCGAAACTGGCCTGGAAGAGTTTCCTGAACTTTCTCCAGAACAAAAACTAGCTCTTAGACAGGCTGTCTCCAATTTTTCAATCGCCGACGCCGAAGAGGTTAAGACCACTGAAAGAACTACCAACCACGATGTAAAAGCAGTCGAATACTTTCTAAAGAAACGAGTTGATGGTCTGAACCTAGATAACGTGAGGGAATTTGTGCATTTTGGACTTACTTCTCAAGATATTAATAATACCTCTATCCCTCTTAGTTTAAAAGACGGCATCAATGAGACCGTTCTACCTCTTTTGGAAGAAATTCTTAATGAATTGGATAAAAGAGCTAAAGAGTGGGCCAATATATCCATGCTAGCTAAGACACATGGTCAGCCTGCTTCTCCTACAACATTGGGAAAAGAGATCTACGTGTTTTCTGAACGTATTCAAGTGCAACTGGCACAATTAAAATTAATTCCATATTCTTCAAAGTTTGGTGGAGCCACAGGAAACCTGAATGCGCATAAGGTAACATTTGGAGATACAAATTGGGTAAATTGGGCCAATGACTTTGTTGAAAACACACTGGGGTTAAATCGATCGCGTACCACAACCCAAATAGAACATTATGATAATCTTGCCGCTTTATTTGATTGCCTAAAACGGATCAACACTATTCTAATCGACTTTAACAGAGACATTTGGACGTATGTGAGTATGGAATACTTTAAGCAAAAAATCAAAGCCGGGGAGATTGGATCAAGTGCGATGCCGCATAAGGTGAATCCCATTGATTTTGAAAATTCAGAAGGTAACTTAGGAATGGCCAATGCCATTTTAGAACATCTTAGTGCTAAACTCCCCATTTCAAGGCTTCAAAGAGATTTAACAGACTCTACTGTTTTAAGAAATGTCGGAGTCCCACTAGGACACATGTTGATTGGTTATAAATCAATATTGAAAGGGTTGGACAAGCTTCTGTTAAACGAGAATGCACTTAAAAAAGATCTCGCGAATAACTGGGCGGTATGTGCCGAGGCCATTCAAAACATACTTAGAAGAGAGCGTTTCCCTAATCCGTATGAAGCGTTAAAGGACCTCACCAGAAAAAACGAAAAAGTTACAGAGGAAAGCTTGCACAATTTCATTGATGAATTGGATATTTCGAATGAAGTAAAGACAGAGTTAAAATCCATAACCCCATGGAATTATACAGGTTACACACCTGAAATAGCGTAAATGAAAAACATAAAAGATATATTGTATCTGCTTCGTAATTACCGCGGTAAGGTCGTCTTGAACATCTTCTATATCATTGTTTTTGCTATACTTTCTATCTTCACATTTTTAGCGATCGTTCCTTTTTTATCTATTCTTTTTGAACAGAATATAGAAGTGCCACCATTGCCAGACACCGTGAACACCTCGTCTCTGAACTATTGGAAAGGAGTCTTTGAGCACAACTTTAACTCATATCTCTTGGAAAAGGGGCCCTTAAGAACCCTTGTATACGTATGTCTCTTTATTATGAGTATCACCTTGGTGAAAAACGTTGTTCTTTACCTTTCATTAATGAATGTAGGAACATTGCGTGCATTCGTCATTCGTGATCTTAGAAAGGAGATGTATGACAAGATCATATCACTTCCCCTCTCTTTTTTTTCTGAGGAAAAAAAGGGTGATTTAATCTCTAGAATCACTAACGACATTAATGAAGTTGAAGTTTCAACCATCGGTGTATTAAATGGTTTGTTAAAAGCTCCTATACTCATTTTTTTCTATGTGACGTCTCTATTTTACCTTAATTGGAAACTTACACTGTTCGCTTTTATATTTCTACCTGTCAGCGGATTAATGATCTCTCGCGTTGCAAAATCTGTTAAAGGGGCGGCGAGAAAGAGTAAAGTAAGATTGGGAGAATTGGTAAGTGTAATTGAAGAAACTCTAACCGGTAATAGAGTCATTAAAGCGTTTAATGCCGAAGATACTTTCCAAGAGAAATTCGACGATAAAAACAACGCCTTTACTCGCCTAATGACAAAATTATACAAGCGGGAATACCTAGCTTCACCTTTTAGTGAAACACTTTCCTTTGCTGTAATTGCTGTGGTACTTTACGTAGGTGGGTCAATTGTCCTAGACAAGTCCAATTCTATGGATGGGAAATTCTTTATTAGCTACCTCATCCTTTTTAGTCAAATATTACAGCCAGCAAAAGAACTTAGCAACTCCTTTTTCAAACTAAATAAAGGGGCGGTTTCTTTAGAACGAATCAGAGAAATCTCAGAATCACCAGATGAGTTAAAAGATGCTTTAGATGCTCAGGAAATGCCAGAATTTAAGGCTCAAATTGAATTCAAAAATGTTTCCTTTTCATACAATAACGAAACGTTCATTCAAGGACTGAACTTCACGATCAAGAAAGGAGAAACAGTAGCTTTAGTGGGGCCTAGCGGAGGAGGTAAATCTACACTGGCCAATCTCTTGACAAGGTTCTACGATGTAACCGATGGAGAAATACTGATTGATGGAAACGCTATAAAAACACTCAAAACAAAGAGCTTAAGAGGGGCTATGGGAATTGTTACACAAGACTCTATACTCTTTAATGATTCCGTGAAGAAAAATGTAGCTTTAGGACATAAAGAAATTGATGAACAAAAACTTCAAAAAGCATTGGAAATTTCTAATTCCTTCGAGTTTGTTAAGGAAATGGAAGGCGGTGCCGAAGCCAATGTTGGTGAAGGTGGCAGCAAGTTATCAGGTGGACAAAAACAGCGACTATCTATAGCTCGTGCTGTCTATAAGAACCCTCCTATTCTAATCCTAGATGAGGCGACCTCTGCACTGGATACAGAAAGCGAGAAACTGGTTCAAGATGCCATCAATAACCTAATGCAAAACAGAACTTCTTTAGTGATCGCACATAGACTTAGTACCATTCAAAATGCAAACAAAATTTTGGTCATTAAAGATGGGGCTATAGCTGAACAAGGCACGCATTCTGACCTCCTAGAAAAAGGAGGTGTTTACAAGACTTTGGTAGATTTACAATCAATATAGGTTAAATCGTACCCTGATCAATCATAACTTTCAAGTTGCTGGCTTACTACTGATAAAATCCAATGCTTTCATCAGTCTTTTGATCTGTGTTTCTTCACGCTTTGCTTCCGAAATACTTCTGGACAACTCCTTTCTACTTGTGTAGCTGAGACCATCAAATGTTTTCTGTAGTAGCTGGTCTTTATCCAATTCTCGTTGTAATAATTCAGGCACCTCCACTACCCTTTCTTCCGTATCTAGTTCGATCTTAACATGAACGATATCTCCATGGATTTTGCCCACTTTTTTTCGTACATCTTGCGGTATTATGACCATTGGGCCCCATCCCATATTTGCAATTGATCCTCTGTATAAATGCCCATCGAATTCTATTTTCACCTTGGGGTTGGCCTTTCCAAACACCTTTTTCACGTCTCCAGGAACCAGAACACAAGCAGCGTTCGGGTATTTTTCCGGTTTTAATATTTCTCCTTCAAAAGAGATCATCGAGTAAGTAATGATTTTAGATAAATTAAAATTAAGAAGTTTTACTGAAAACCCTAAACATTCTAATAATAACCTAGTCTAAAGTTGACTCAAACTAAGATAAATCCTAGTCTTTCAGACTTTAGACTATAACGACTAAATTGCACTCCGAATCATCGAATTGAAAGAAATGAAAACAACGCATGCTTTATGGGCAGGACTTTGCGCAGTGGTAGTTTTATTTAGCCATTGCAGTACTCCAGCTAAGAAAGACGATAAATCCAACATTCAAAAAAAGATAGCAATGAACAAATTGGTGAAAGACCATCACTCTTATTCCAAACCTAATGAAAGCCGGGTAAAACACTTATCATGGAATGCCTCAGTTGATTTTGACACTAGAATTATTACGGCTTCTGCAACATTTGATTTGACTAATGCTGAAGATGCGAAGCAGGTTATCTTTGACGTAAAAGACCTAACAGATTACGCGGTTCAAGTAGATGGAAAAGAATCTACGTTTGAATTGGGACCAGACAACTCGCTTTTAGGTCGTTCATTGGTTATCCCTATTCAACCTGAAACGGAGCAAGTGACTATCTCCTATAAAACAAGTCCAGATGCGGGGGCACTTCTATGGGTTGATGGTGAAAAACCATTCTTATTCTCTCAAAGTCAGGCAATTTTAGCTAGGACATGGATTCCTTGCCAGGATAGCCCTGGCGTGCGATATACTTACGATGCTAAAGTGAAAGTAAGAAAAGATTTATTGGCGTTAATGAGCGCAGAGAATCCAACAGAAAAAAACGATTCAGGAGAATACTCTTTTAAAATGGATCAACCTATCCCTAGCTACTTGATGGCTCTTGCAGCAGGAAATGTAGAATACAGGGCCATCGGAGATCGAACTGGAGTTTATGCTGAGCCTGATATGATCGATGCGGCCCACTATGAATTTCAAGAAATGGATGAAATGTTAGTGGAAGCTGAAAAACTGTATGGAAAATATGTTTGGGATCAATACGATGTAATCGTACTTCCAGCTGCCTTCCCTTTTGGTGGTATGGAAAACCCTAGACTGACATTTGCTACGCCGACGATCATAGCCGGTGACAGATCATTGACTTCATTAATTGCGCATGAGTTAGCTCATAGCTGGAGTGGAAATTTGGTAACAAATTCTACTTGGGATGATTTCTGGCTAAATGAAGGATTTACCGTGTACTTTGAGATGAGAATTATGGAAGCTGTGTATGGAAGAGAGTATTCAGAAATGCTTGCGCTTCTTTCTCAACAAGGACTTTTAGCAGAAAATGAAGAGATCTTAGCGAGTGAAAATCCTGAAGACACGGAGCTAAAACTTAATTTAAAAGGAAGGAGCCCTGATGATGGAATGACTGCTATCGCTTATGACAAAGGATATTTCTTTCTAAGATTAATAGAAGAGACTATTGGAAGAGAGCGTTTTGACAAGTTTTTGAAAGATTATTTTACTAAAAACTCATTTCAAGTGATGGATACTGAGCGTTTTGTAGAATATATCAACGCCAATTTACTTTCTGAAGAAGAAGCTCAAAAAATAGACCTCAACGCGTGGATTTACAGCAAAGGGCTTCCGTCAAATATGCCTAAAATAAATTCTGATAAAATGGTAAAAGTAGATGCCTTAGCGGCTTCTATGACCAAAGAATCTGATGTGTCTCAAATTCCATGGAACGAGTGGAAATATCAGGAGAAGGTGAGGTTTTTAAGCCAACTTCCTGATGAACTTGATGCTTCATTTATGGCTCAACTCGATGCTTCATTTGATATCACCAACATAGGAAATAACGAAGTACTATTCGAATGGCTGGAGCAAAGCATTTATAGAGGTTATGAGACAGCATTTACAAAAGCTGATGAATTCTTGGTTTCCGTTGGAAGAAGAAAATTCCTCACTCCTCTTTATAAAGGCTTTAAAGAAACGGGTAGAATAGAATTGGCCAGAGAGATTTATAAAAGAGCAAGACCAAACTACCATAGTGTGGCGGTTGAAACTATGGATGCTCTGCTGAACTAATTATAAGAAATTTAGAATTGAAAACGGCCGCTTTCTGCGGCCGTTTTAGTTTATTCTGTACTATCTCCATTTCATCATTCGGCGATATGATAATCTATTCGTTTTTGCACTCACTCACTCACTCACTCACTCACTCACTCACTCACTCACTCACTCACTCACTCACTCACTCACTCACTCACCCTATGACTATTTCTTACTTTTATAATCAATGAACTTTTTTCAATTTAATTCGGATATTACTCTTGAAAACAATACAGTTAGACTAGAGCCTTTACAAAAGCATCATTATGATCTTTTGCTTCAATTTTCATTAAGAGAACCTGATCTTTGGAAATACTCTCTTACGCCTGGAGATGGCGAAGAAAATTTAAAAACCTACTTGGAAATGGCTATTTCTGCAAAGGAACAGAGCGACTCTTATCCGTTTATCGTATTTGATAAACGCACTAATGAATATGCTGGGAGTACCAGGTTCTATGATTTTCAAGAAAAACATAAGACTGTGCAACTTGGTTACACATGGTATGGTAAGAAGTTTCAAGGAACAGGGCTAAACAAGAATTGTAAATTTTTAATGCTAAAATGCGCCTTTGAGACACTAAACTTAGAACGAGTAGAATTTAGAGCTGATGCGAATAATAGTAGAAGTATCGCTGCTATGAAAAGCCTTGGATGTCAAGAAGAGGGGATATTACGTAGCAACTGTGCAAGCCCAACCGGAAGAAGAGATAGCATTGTATTTAGTATTTTGAAGGAGGAATGGCACCTCTCAGTTAAGGATAAATTGATCAAAAGACTGAGCTAATTAATCAGTGAAGATTTGTAAACAAACTTCTATTTATGTATCCCGAAGGATAACCTGAAGGCCCAATTTCCTGGTTATATTCTTCATAGGCCATGGGGTCATCATGATGCACAGTAACTGAAATGACTCTATCTCCATAGAGATGATCTGCTTCTGCCGAATAAACATAACCTCTCGGACATACGAAGCACTAAGTACCAGCAGCTTCTTCAACTAAAATCACACGCTCAACCTGAGATTGGATAGTGCCGATTGAAACTAGGAGAAAAACCCACGACACAGCTAATAATTTCATAACTAATTATTTGGGGTTTATTTCAACTATAGTTAAACTCGAATTATTGAGTTGGAATAGAACGTATCTAGCATTTAAATACCTTCGCTTCTCGAAAAGTGAAATTAACCAACAGACATATTTTACTGTTAATCCTTATTGTAGCTGCAATACTTCGGTTTTGGGATTACTTTTTTATTCCATTTACCCATGATGAATTCAGCGCTTTTTTTAGAACTGGGTTTACCAACTTCCATGAGCTTATTGAAAAAGGGGTGAAAACGGATACACATCCCGCTGGGGTACAAGTATTCATGAACTATTGGATATTATTATTTGGTGAAGCTCCATGGGTTGTTAAACTTCCATTTACGCTCATGGGACTGGCAGCTGTGTTTATTGTTTATCAGCTGGGAAAACTGTGGTACAATGAGACAATTGCTCTGGTCTCAGCATCTTTTATGGCTTGTCTTCAGTTCCCTATTATGTACAGCCAAATAGCTCGCCCATATATCAGCGGAATGTTTCTAACACTTTTAATGGCTTGGTACTGGTCAAAGCTGGTAAAGAAACCACATCTCAACTTCTGGAAAAATGGAATTTTATTTTGTGTTTCTGGGGCTCTATGTGCGTACAACCATCATTTTAGTTTGTTGTTCGCTGCAGTCATTGGTATTACAGGAGTTCTTTACATTCCAAAACAATTGCTTTGGAAGTATACACTTCTAGGAATAGGAATTTTTGTTCTATACATGCCACATTTAGAAATTTTCATGGGCCAATTAGCTCAAGGAGGAGTTGGTGGGTCAGAAGGTTGGTTAGCCCCTCCTAAGAATGATTTTCTATGGCAGTTTATCCAGTATATTTTCCACTATTCCTGGCTGCTTCTAAGCGCAGTCGTGGCTATTGTTATCTATGGCCTTTTATCAATAGGAAACACTTTTTCATGGAAAAAACTGTGTTTGTTCTCATTGTGGTTTTTCCTACCATTTTTAATCGGTTTTTATTACAGCAGGTATAAAAATCCAGTGCTTCAATATTCTGTTTTAATCTTTAGTTTTCCTTATCTGTTTTTCTTGATTTTTGGGCACCTGAAGAACCTCAGTACCAAAGTGAATACAATGTTATGCTTAGGGATACTTCTTTTAGGCACACTTACACTGGTTACTAACCGAAAACATTACACCGCTTTTTACAATTCCCCATACAGGGCTATTATACTCGATCAACACCAAGCCTTTGTTTCCAATAACTCTATAGTCAGACTCATAGATACCTATCCTAAAATGAATCGGTACTACAATGACCACCTTAATGTGGATACCAATTACATATGGATGCAGGATCTCACTAGTGAGAGTGATCTTCTAGAGTTCTTAGAGGTGAACCATAAGAAATACGAAAAGCTATTTTTGGGAACCTACTCCATGACAAAACCATTGTATGTTCCAATTATATCGGAATACTACCCTACCATCGAAAAACTGGTCAACTATGAAGGTGGATACAGTTATACCTTTAACAAGGAAAATTCATCTCAATCTCATTTACTTTATGAAAATTTTGACCATAGTGCAGGAGAACATAATATCTCTACTGATTCCACTTACAATAGCCATTACTATACGTTAAATGAAGAATACATGCCTTCATATCAAATTGAACTAGATTCTCTTAGTATAGACAAAAATGATTTTTTTGATTTTTCTGTTGATGTGCAAATCGCTAGAGATTATAAAGAAGTTCTGCTTGTCACAGATATTTCTAGAGATGGCGAAGTAGTTCATTGGTCAGCAGAGAACATCAAAAAATTCGACAGATTAGATAATAATTGGTTTACAGCTCACCACACTGTTAATCTGGCTGTACAAAATTTGGATTTACAAGGTGCTACACTCAAAACGTATCTATGGAATAGAGATAAAACCAAGCTTAAAATAGATAACTACACGTGCAACCTGCGAAAAGGGAACCCATTGCTTTATGGGTTATATGAGGAAATTGATTAATGCACTATTCATTCAAACCTCTTTTTTCGGGAATGATTATTGATTAATTTCATTTTATGAAATTTCTCTTTTCCTCTCTTCTAACCCTGATATCTATATGTACTGTTGGACAACAATACAATGAAGTAGTCCACTACTTTAGCCAAGACATCGTTAATCTCGATTACCTTCCAGATCATTACTTACTAGCAGACAGAGTGTTATTCAGAACATGCCCAAATGACTCATGTGACGTAATGGAACAACTGTCCATAGGTACTTCATTAAAGGTCTTAAGTGGCTCCAATGTGAAAGATACTATCAATGGTATCATCAGTTACTGGTATCATGTAAGGGCAAAAGAAAAAAATGGATACATCTGGGGTGGGTTAATCGCTCAAAATCACTTCGGAAGTTCACAAAACGGAAAAGTGAAGTTTGTTGTTGGAATGGAAAAAATTGAGCAAGGGATATATAAGGACCCTTATGATGGACAAGCGTATCCTCAAACGTACATCTACACACAAATTCGAGCTTATAAAGATGGAGAACAACTGGCCAAGTACTCAGTAAAAAGTATGCGGAGTTATGACTTAAACAATCGTGAATCCTATGGGTATGGGACATGTAATTTGGGCAAGTCTGGTCTTAATCAAGTCGATGACATTATCCAGCTACACATTCCTTGTAGAGGAGGGTGTGGATGTAGTACAGGTGACACCTACATCGGCTGGAATGGTTCTGATTTTAAATTTCTCATAGAAGCTTTTGGCACCGCAGATGCTCAGTATAGTGAAGGAGACGGTATTATTTTCCCTTCAAATATGAAAGGAGAAGACGGTTTCATTATTCGAAGTATCAATAGAGTACTATTTGACGAGACCGACGACCAAGAAAAACGGCAGGACAAGCGCGAACAGTATTTGGAATATTATGTCTGGGATGGAAAAAAGCTTAATAAAACAGCACGTCGTACCGAATCCGTAATCACCAATATTGACAATTACTAATTCTCTTTTAACACTTTAATCATCTAGTTTAGATTGATTTACAATATGAAACAGTATATTTATTTGAAATAAGCAAGAAAAAAATTCCCTATTCGTGCAGCGTTTTGGTTATTCCGCCATCTTAGTAGTGAACAAACCAAGAGCCTTTGTTATCACAAACAATTCATAGACCACTTAAAACTTCCCTGATTGAGATCGTGAACGGTCTGAATAAAAAACAACAATGGGCTCAAGTGGCACTTTACGACTTGTTCTTTGAATCCGCTTATTACACGGCTTATAGGATAGTCAAGAATAAAATGGCTGCCGAGGATGCTGTCCATGAGGGATATATAAAGGCATTCAAAAAAATAGATTCGCTTAAAAATCCAGAAATAGTAGAAAGTTGGTTAAAGCGAATTGTGATTAACGAGGCTCTAGCTACTATTAAAGCGGAAAAGCATTTCACAGATCTCTCTGATACTACTTGTCTTCAGGAAGCGAGTGAAAAGGAACCAATAATCCCCTTGTCGAAATTATTGGAAACGATAGAAGAATTGCCAGAAGGATATCGAATTATTTGCCAATTGCATCTAATCGAAGAAATGAAGCATGAAGAAATCGCCGAATCTATAGGTATAACTGCTAGTACTTCTAGATCTCAATTGGCCAGAGCCAAATCAAAATTGAGACAATTAATTAAAGAAAAAAGACTTTTGGAATGATAGATCAATTTAGAACAGAAGACGAATTAAAAAGTAGCCCTCCCAACTCTGGACATCGAGAACGGTTTCTTGATCGGCTTGAAAAAGAAAATCAGGAGAAAGGAAATATACGTTGGATGCCTTGGTTATTGAGTATTTCTGCGGTGGCTGCTATGTTGTGGGGGATTTCGACAATTACTGTATCTACCACAGATAACGATGTCGTTGATACCATCCCCTATTATAATCCAGCTGAAGCATTGAATGAACGAATGAATCAACTTGAGTTTATCTATACCCAACATATAGAAACAAAAATTCCAACTATACTGGAAAAACAACCCGAGTTAAAAGAGCAAGTCGCACTTTTAGATCAACTAGAGGTAGAATATGAAAAACTTAAAAAACTATTGATTCAATCTGCTGGAAATGAATCAATAACTAAAGAAATGATTAACAATCATCGACTTAGACTAAAAATAATGCAACAATTGCTAGACCAGCTTGAATTAATAAAATCAAAAAAATCAGATAAAAATGAAATTAAAAGTGCATAACATAATTTTCACCATTCTTTTCTTTTCCCCATTATTCTGTTGGGCATCACCAAAGGAAATTTCTGCTTCTGAACATTATGAAGCATCATTCAATATAGCCAAAGATGACGTGCTTCAAATCCAGGCAAATTTTTCATCGTTTGTAATTGAGAACTGGGACAAATCAGAAATCGAAATCAAAGGAGATGTTAATGTTGTTTCCAGAAATGAAGAAAAAGCTCAGAAGCTTTTAAAAAATATAAAAGTGAATATAAGTCAATCGGGAAACACTGTCCTTCTAGAAGTTGATCTTGGAGACAAGAATCAATCTTGGGATAACAATGGCACAAACGAAATGGATATAAAATTCACTATTAAAGCCCCGCATTGGATTCGACTAGCAGCCAAGATTAGCTTCGGAAAACTGAATGCACAAAAAATAACAAACGAAGCCAAGATCTCCGTGGACTACGGTGAATGTGACATTGAATACCTTGGGGCAGATAATAACCAATTAGATTTTGCCTTCAGCAACAGTAAGATTAGTTCTTTCGGCGGCGGAACTGTCAAAAATGCATATAGTGAAATGCTTTTGAGAAAAGTAGATGGGAATTTGAATTTGGAAAGCAGTTATGGGAAGACTTCAATCGAAAGTTTATCAAATCAAACAACAAAGATTAGGATAGAGAACAACTTTGGAGAAACCAATATCCAAACTGACTCCAATATGACTTATGCCATAGAAAGCGACTCTGAATTCGGAGAAGTAAATGTTTCAGGAAAGTGGAAAAAAGAAACACTCGAAAGCGACTGGCAATCTGAAAGTTTTACTGGGACCTTAGGTGATGGGAGTTCCACGAATGCTTCGATAAAAATCGATAATTCTTTTGGAGAAGTGTCAATTAGATAGTCGATTCAGATTAAAAAATTCAAGAATAAAATAACTGTAAAATTTCATGTTATTTGGTAAAGGTTGAAAACCGCAAGAAGAACGCTTCCTGCGGTTTTCTTTAAAAATAGGACTACAGATTGGAATGGATGTGATTAACAATCGACTATACGATTATGGATAGATTGGAATCCACTTAAAACACAGCTGATAGGGACTCTGAGATATCAAATCACACATGGCTTAAGAGTTATTTCTCTTATGTCCTCCAGAGAAATCAAACTCTTACGCAAATCTCAGAATTGATTATGAGGGGTTCTTCTAAAAAAGACTCATTGGAATCTGGACTAATTAATTTATAGGAAATACGACTTCATTCTTAATCTCTGTAAGAACAAAGAAGCTCTGTAAACGATCAATGTTTGCCAGTGCTGTTAATTTCTTAGTAACGAACTCTTGATAATCCGACATATCTCTGACAAGCACTTTCAATAAATAATCAAAGCTTCCTGTTAAATGATAACATTCAATCACCTCATCTAATCCATTCACATCTTCCTCAAACTGCGCTAAAAAGCTCGCGTTATGCCCTTTTAAGGTAAGTGTGCAAAAAGCCATTAGTTCAAGTCCTAACTCGTGCCGATTAACCCTAGCTGAATACCCCACAATAATTCCCGCTTTCTCCAAACGTTTTATCCTATCAAAAACTGGAGTATTCGATAAATTCAAAGCATCCGCCAGCTCTTTTATGGTCGATTTTCCATTTTCTTGTAGCAATCGAATCAGCTTTACATCTGTTTCGTCAGTATTATGGCTCATGTGAAAAGATTTTTATTCTTATTTCTTGCATCGCAATGCTAAAAATAGAACAATAACCCATCACTACCTATGACAACAGAATATTAATCCTATTAATACCGATAACAACACAAATAAAACTACAATTGAGTAATTTTCAGGTAAAATAACCTAATTCAAAACCAGTATGAGCAAAAGGAATTATTCTCCTGAGAGTTTAATGATGTCACATGGCTACAAGCCTGAACTATCAGAAGGAGCTATTAAACCTCCAATATTTCAAACAAGCACATTCGTTTTCAAAACAGCGGAAGAAGGAAAAGCCTTTTTTGAAGTGGCCTACGGACTACGAAACAAAAATGCCAATGAAGAGCTGGGGTTGATTTACAGTAGAATAAACAATCCCAATCTAGAAATTCTAGAAAACAGATTATGCCTTTGGGACAAAGCCGAGGACTGTGCTGTATTTGAAAGTGGTATGTCTGCCATTAGCACTGTCTTATTGGAATTCTTAAAACCTGGAGATTTACTACTGTACAGCTCTCCTATCTATGGTGGTACAGATCATTTCATCAATCATTTTCTTCCGAAGCTTGGAATAGACGCCATTGGCTTTACTCCAGATCAAAGCCGGGAAGAAATTATTGAAATGATAAAAAACACGGGGAAGTCGCACAAATTAGCCATGGTATATATTGAAACTCCCGCAAACCCTACAAACGACATCATAGACATTTCAGAATGTAGAGAAATTGCCGATGAATTCTCCACAAATGAGAAACCAGTATACCTAGCGACCGACAACACATACATGGGACCTCTCTGGAGTCATCCATTAGAACTAGGCGCTGACCTTGTGATTTACTCTGCCACAAAATACATCGCTGGGCACAGTGATTTAATCGCAGGAGCAGTTTTAGGAAATGCTGAACTTATGCAGCGTGTAAAGGTACTTCGGACCTTTTTAGGAAATATGGCTAGCCCAAACACTTGCTGGCTCCTTACCAGAAGTTTAGAGACATTAAAAGTGAGAATGGATCAACAAGCGAAGAATGCAGAGATTGTTGCTAATTTATTAAACACTCATCCAGAGGTAATAAAAGTAGGATACCTAGGACTAATTCCTGAGAACACTACGGAGTATGAAGTCTATAAGAAGCAATACTCCTCTCCCGGAGCTATGATTTCATTTCACATTAAAGGGGGTGAAAAAGAAGCATTTACATTTCTAAACAGTCTCAAATTGTTCAAACTGGCTGTAAGCTTAGGCAGTACAGAAAGTCTTGCTCAACACCCTGCAAGCATGACACACATAGGAGTAGCACCATCTAGTAGAGAGAAAATGGGAATTACGGACCAATTGATTCGACTATCAATTGGTGTCGAAAACGCAGAAGATCTTATAGACGATATCTCCAGAGCTTTTGAGCAATGTGTTTCTATGACAGAACCAGAAATCATTAGAGTCAACTAATTAACATAATAACGAAGCCCATAATCAAGGGCAAAATTCTTTGAACCAAATTCCTTTAGAACTTGATTATTTACCGCCCCATAACTTAACATACAATAGAGTTCAAACCTTTTAATTGGTCGCACAGCCAATCCTAAGATTGCATTTATTTGTAAATCAAAAAGTGGCTCCGACTTATAAATAAAGTGCTCGTCCTCTCGATATGACCTGGGAAACGGAGGAGGAGGAGGAGGTAAAGCAAATGTTATCTTCCTTCTCTTGAGTTCACCTCTTCTAATAGAGAATGAATAAACTTCTCCACCAAAACTCAGCTTTAATTTCTCGTTTCCTAAACTTAGAAATACTGGAAGTCGAGCTGTAAATATAGTAGCATTAATATCAGAATAAGTCCTGGACGAACAATATCCGTGGCTTGGTTTACACGTTTTAGCTTCACCAACCATTTGTTGCACTCCAAATGACAACTCGTAATTGAAGAAGATTTTTTCTTGCTTTTTTTGGGTTAAAATAACACCTATATGTACATCTGTTCCAGAACTATTGGCGATGTTATCTCCATGACCCAACTGACGTATATTTGGTGTAAAAGTTTTAAACTCGGAATATCCAGCAGTTATCCCAAAAAAGTTTTGCGCAGACAACGTTTCTGTAATTACTAAAAATAATGTGATTGTAATTGCAAATTTCATTTTGATAGTCATACTCTAAATACAATCTAGTAAATAAGTTACCTAAAGTTTAGTACTTGAAAGCACTCTTGTTAGATTTTATATTGGGATTTGAGTAGTTTTACATGACTTTCTGTGATCAAGAAATTTCTACATAGCATACTCTTCATTGTGTTATTCAGCGGTACACTAAGTATGTATAGCCAATCTTCACTATTTAAAAATTCCCAACTTGGAGTAAATATGCATGGTGGATGGAACCTTCCTGAGTATCAGTTCCTTTCATTTTACACAAACGATTACATTCGATCGATTGAGGTTAATTTATCCAAAGAGGCTAAAGGAAAAAACGAATGGGAACAGATCTATAAATATCCTTCATGCGGAATCTCATTTTTTTATTCCACGCTTGGCAATAATGATCTATTGGGAAGAGAAATCGCGCTCACTTATTTTTTTAAAATTGATTTAATCAGGAAAAACAGGTTTAGTTTTTATAACAGAACGGGGATTGGCTTAGGGTATGTCAACGAAAAGTTTGATTTCGCAGACAACTACTTAAATGTCGCTGTGGGCTCTAATATGAACATACACTTTAATCAAAGATGGGGAATCGATTATGAATTGTCTGAAAATTTTGAATTAAACACAGGGATTTCCTTCGACCATTTTTCAAATGCAAATACAAGTGAACCAAATTTGGGAATCAATTATGTTACAGCCTTTGCAGGAGTTAACTACCGATTAGGAGAAAGGTCAGAAAAAACAGAAAATGAACTTGCTCCTCATACTAGAGAGAATGAAGTAATGCTATTCGCAAGCGTTGGTGGGAAACATGCTCGAAGTTTATCATCAGAGTACTTTTTGACCAGTTCTTTATCTTTCGAAATTGAGCGATCTGTTTGGAGAGCATTCCATTTGGGAATTGGTGCGGATGTGTTTTACGACTCTTCTCAAAAAACTCAACTTACCGAGGCTGGTAGGGATTACCAATCTCATTTCGACTTTCAAACTGGAGTTCATTTATCGCAGACGCTTATATATAATAAATTCAGTATTAGTCTGCAAGAAGGATTCTATTTAGGATTAATTGAACAAATTGAAAAAAAGTCCATGTATAATCGTGGGATACTAAGGTATCAAGTCTCAGATAAATTGTGGATAAGGCTAGCCATGAAATCTCATTTTGTCGTCTTGGATTATCCTGAAATTGGTGTTGGAATTAAACTCTAAGAAATGAGATGCTTTCTTCTACATATCGCATTGATTTTGGCTTTTACTTCTTGTAAGAAGAATGTAGAAACGGTAACAATCACTACTAATCTAAGTGCCTTTGATCATGTGCGGCTCCACAGCCCTTTCACTGTCATTCTTCATGAATCTGATGACTTTTCTATAGAAATAACTGCTGTAGAGGATCGAATTGATTTCATAGAATTCTCCTCTGAGGACGGACTACTTTCAATCTCCAACAACAAGAAGGCCGGATGGTTGAATCCAAATAAAAATTCAGTGGAAATTCATATCTATTCACAACCATTGAGCCTCTTAGAAGCTGAAGAGACTTGTGATATTTCCACGGCAAACCCTATTACCTCCGAAGAATTTGGTATTGTCTTAAAAAGTAAAGTCAATGAAGCTAATCTAGATCTCAACTGTGGCACCTTTTATTATTGGAACAATACTCCTGCTGGGGGGAAACTCAGGCTATCTGGTGAATGTGAACTTGTCAAAATATGGAATCATGCGCTCATGTCAGTCGACGCTAAAGATTTAGTTGCCAATCACGCATTAATAGAAAATAGTTCCAAAGGTATTATTGAGGTAGCTCCACTAGATAAACTGGAGTATAGCATATTTGATATCGGAGACATTCACTTATACAGTTCCCCTGAAGTAATTGCGATAGGAACTCTAAACTCGACTGGGAGACTTGTTCAATTTTGATTATTCTTTTTTTGCTTTTTCCCAATAAACATCCATCTCTTCTAGGGACATATCTGCTATCGATTTACCGTCCTTCGCACTTTCCGTTTCTAAGAACTGAAATCGCTTGATAAATTTTCTATTGGTTCTCTCCAGAGCTTCGTCAGGATTGATATCCTTAAACCGAGCGAAATTGACTAAAGAAAATAGCACATCACCAAATTCATCAATCATTTTACTGGAATTGGCATCTGCTTCTACTTTAAACTCTTCTATTTCTTCCTGAACCTTCTCCCAAACTTGGTAATCATGTTCCCAATCAAACCCAATTCCTCTCACTTTGTCTTGAATCCGAGTAGCCTTGACCAAAGACGGCAGCCCTTTTGGCACACCACTGAGCACACTTTTGTTTCCCTCCTTTAGTTTCAATTTTTCCCAATTTGCCTTTACCTCTTCCTCATCAGCGACTTCTACGTTACCATAGATATGAGGGTGACGGTAAACTAACTTGTCGCAAATAGCATTCAGGGAATCAGCGATATCAAAAGATTCTTTCTCTGCTCCTATTTTGGCATAGAAAACCATATGAAGCATAATATCTCCAATTTCTTTTTTAATCTCTTCGAGGTCATTATCCAAAATTGCATCTGTAAGCTCATACATTTCTTCAATAGTTAGGTGTCTAAGACTCTCTAACGTTTGTTTTTTATCCCATGGACATTCCTCTCTCAACTCGTCCATAATATCTAACAATCGCCCAAATGCTTCTAACTTCTGTTCTCTCGAATTCATAGGATGTGTATTTATAGCAAAAATAGATGTTACGGTGCACTAGATATATTTCTAAATTTGTACTTATGAAGGATTATTTAACCATCCTTGCTGTTCTCTTTTTTTGCATTGCAACGCCTGTTTGTTCTCTCTCTCAAGAAGAATATACTCTTTCGAATGATGAGCTTTCTGCGCATACAATTAATTTCGGCCTAAATAGAGGCTTTCTCTTTACCCATCATGACTTTATGGATTACTATCTCCAAAAAAAGACATTTGGAATAAGGCTTAGCGTGGAAAAAAAACTCAAGGGAGGATGGTCCAAAAACTTTAGCTACATATCTCGAGGGATTGAAGTTTATAGAACAAGTTTAGGCAACAATGACATTCTTGGACACGCCACGCATTTTGTAGGTTTTGGTAACGCTGGTCTGCACTCAAAAGGGAAGGGAAAATTTAAATTTGGAGCAGGGATAGGTTTTTTGACGCATAAATTCAGCGTGGATAAAAATTACAAAAACATAGTGATAGGCACCACGGCCAATGCCGCCATCATATTTGAATATAGCTATTCTTTTCCCATTATTAAGGAATATCAAATGAGCCCGTCTATCCGATTCACTCATTATTCAAATGGTGCCTATAAACTGCCTAACATAGGATTGAATGTGGTTTCTGCAGGAGTAAATATTGAAAAAACGATTTACAATCAATCCGTTTCTTCACATGTGGGACCTGCATCTGAGTTAACACAGCGACTTCAAGCTGTATTGACCTATGGAAGAAATGAATTGAATGGCAATGGAAGCGGTCAATTTGGAAATAGTAACCTTAGTTTTCAATATATAAACACCAAGCACCCAAAACTAATTTGGGGAGCTGGAATGGACATCCATTATAGTGGGGCTCAAAAAAATCACTTAATTAAAAATTCGGATGCCGGATCTGTAAAAAATGCCTTCTTAGAATCTTCAAGAGTTGGCTTTAGCGGAATTATAGGTGTGAGTTTGGGTGCTTCAGAATTACATATTAATTCTGGCATCTATGCAATTGATCAACTTCATCTAGATGGGTCAATGTACCAACGTATCTATATTTTAACACGCTTGGGAAAGGGGTTTAGAATACGATTTGGATTAAAGTCTCATATCACAGCTGCCGAAACAATAGAAATTGGAATTTCTAAAAATATTCTAGCCCGATGATAAGAATTTACGTCATATTGATACTCACAATATTTCTTATAGGCTGTGACAAAGAAAAGGCTCCAGACTGTTTCCAATCAGCGGGAACGGAAATTACAAAAGAGATCGTTTTGGATCAGCCTTTCAGTGCAATTGAAATTTATGATAACATTCAACTGACACTGCTCAATTCGACAGAAGAACACTCTCGCATTAATATTACAGGAGGGAAAAATTTACTACCTGAAGTCGTATTTGAAATAGAAGACCAAACGCTTATAATTCGAAATGAAAACACCTGCAATTGGGTAAGGAAATATGATGAATTTGCTATAGAGATTTTTTCAAACGACATAAATCATTTATTCAATTGGGGTTCTGGTGGAGTTGATATTATTTCCTATTCGAATGATTCTTTGATTTTTGAGCAGGAAGCATCTCTCGCCGATAATAAAATCGATTTTAGCGGAAACCAATTAACCGTGAATATGCATGGTGGATCTGGAAGTATTCGGATACTAGGAGAAGCGAACCACGGTCAGTTCTATTGTAATGGTGTTGCATTTCTTACGGCCAAAGAATTTATGGTCAATTCGATTTCGGCCAATAACTCTGGTGACAATGATATGTTCATTTCACCTGAGAATTCATTATTCGCATATATCGGAGGAACTGGAAATATTTTTTACAATAAAGACTCTATAACTCTCACATCTTCAATTGAAGGAAACGGAGAATTAATTTTCACCGAATTTTAGTTCAAAAAGTGAGGCTTAAGTGAATAGTTCGATATACTTCCTTTCTATTTTTGCAATATGAATTGGCAACTTGTTCTTCTTACCATATTACTACTAACTATAGCTTTCGCGGGGATTGCTATTAAAATCTTAGTAAAAAAAGATGGTGAATTCTCTGGAACCTGCGCCAGTAATAATCCTGTTCTGAACGATACAGGTGAATCGTGTAGCTTATGTGGAGCTAAGCCAAATGAGCGCTGTAAAAATGTTGACAATGAAACTGTTGACTAGTACACCCTAATAACTATGACAAAGAGGACAGTGAATTGTGAAGAACCTCATCCCCTATTATGAGTTGATTTAATTTGTCTAACAGTACTTTTGTTTGGATTAAGTTCCATAGTAGTATGCAAGACACCAACTCCATAAAATCCGCTCAAGAAATTCTTAAAAACGTCTTTGGTTATGATGAATTTCGAGACAATCAAGAGCAAATTATTCAAAATACTCTTAAAGGTGAAGACAGCTTGGTAATTATGCCAACTGGAGGAGGTAAATCATTGTGTTACCAGATTCCTGCATTGTGTGTTGATGGTGTAACCATTGTAATCTCCCCTCTTATAGCACTAATGCAAGATCAAGTGCTCGCATTGCAAAGTGCAGGAGTCAACGCCCAAGCGTTAAACAGTCAGTTGGAACCTGATCAGAAAAAAGAATTGATGCATGAACTGGAGCAGGGGAAAATCAAACTGCTCTACATTTCACCAGAAGTTGCAGTACAAGAAAACTTCATCAACTACCTCAAAACGCTAAACATCAACTTGATTGCAGTTGATGAAGCTCATTGTGTTTCAGTTTGGGGAAACGATTTCAGACCTGAATATGCACAACTCAACCGATTAATCTCGGCATTTCCAAATGTGCCACATATGGCATTGACTGCCACAGCTGATAAAGCCACTCAAAAGGACATTGCTGCGCAGCTTCAGCTCAACCAACCAAAGGAATACCTTTCTAGTTTTGAACGAACCAACATCAGCTCCAATGTTCTTCCTGGACAGGAACGGATGAAGGAAATCCTCAACTTTCTAGAAGCCCATTCTAATGAAGCAGGAATAATCTATACCCTCAGTCGAAAATCTGCCGAAACAATTGCAAGTAAGCTACAAATGGAAGGTTTTGATGCAGGTTTTTATCATGGTAGAATGACTACTGAAGATAGGAATAAGGTTCAAAATGATTTTAAAAATGATGACATCCAAATCGTTTGTGCAACGATAGCGTTTGGGATGGGAATCGACAAGTCCAACATTAGATGGGTCATACACTACAACGTCCCGAAGAATCTGGAAAGTTATTATCAAGAAATAGGAAGATCTGGAAGAGATGGTACACCAGCAGAAACATTACTCTTTTATAGCTATGGAGATGTAACCATACTTCGCTCATTTATAGATGATAGTGAAGCGGATGAGTCTTTTAAAATTGTTCAACGAGCGAAGTTGGAAAGAATGCTTGAATATTGTCAAGCCACTAGCTGTAGAACGAATGTTGTTTTGAGTTACTTCGGCGAGCATAAAGTGAAACCGTGTGGGAGGTGTGACATCTGCATGAATCCTCCACAACGAATGGATGGAACTATCATTGCCCAAAAAGTGCTTTCTGGTTGCAAACGATTGAAACAATCTGTACCAATTACTACACTGGTCAATGTTCTTAGAGGAGCGCAAAATCAAGAAGTTCTTGAGAACAATTATCAGCAAATTAAGACATACGGAATAGCGAAAGACATTGCTTATTTTGATCTATTTCAATATATCACCCAAATGGTCAACCAAGGATATCTTGAAATTGACTATACACAACATAGTCATCTTAAGGTTACTCCTATGGGAGAAGACGTTCTTTTCAAAAGTAAAACTGTAGATCTAACTATCCCTCTTGATCGGAAAACTCAGAAAGCGGAAAAGGCAAAGAAAAAAGAGAAAAAGCTCACTTATGAAAACGAACTGTTTCAGTCATTAAGAGCTTATAGAAAGCAAATTGCTTCAGAGGCAAAAGTTCCTGCCTTTGTAGTTTTCTCAGATAAATCATTGCAGGAAATGGCCGCAGAAAAACCCCTAACTATGGGAGCATTTGCTGCTATTTCAGGAGTGGGAGAATCGAAATTACAGAAGTACGGGAGAAAGTTTATTGATTTTATCCAAAATGAAATTGTCACAAAGAAAACACCTGTAAACGTAAAGGGAAAGACCTACATAGAAACACTTCAACTTTTTAAACAAGGACTTTCGCCCGAAGAAATCGCTGATAGAAGAAATCTAGGTGCTGGCACTATTTTCAAACACTTGGCACAACTTCATGAAGCAGGTGAAGATATTGAACTCGAAGATCTGGTTAACTCTGATGTAAAAAAACTAGTCGTTTCTACATGGGAAAAACTTTCTCGGCCGACTGAACTTAAACCGATTTTTGAACAATTAGAAGAAAAGATACCCTATCATTTGATACGCCTTTCTTTGTCATTGAACTCTAAATAGGCTCATTAAGAGATTCCTCCTTTCTTGGATCATATTTGACAAAAAAACTGATCCAGAAGCTTCTTGAAAGTCTATATATAGCGGGGAAAAGAACTAGTACAGTAATTAATCCTGTAATCATAAACGTCCAAGGATTTTCAAAAAAATCATAAGAAATAACCCCTAGTGCATCCAATGTCTTTAAAGCAACATATACCGCTACCCAAATGGCCACTGTAAGTCCATAACTCACATAAGATGCTCCAAAATAAAAACCGGGCTCTCTCTTGAAATTTTCTCCACATTTAGAACACGAATCATTAAAATCAGTAAGCCCTTTTATTCTGAAAGCCCCTTTATGGGTAAAAAGATTGCCCGTTCTGCATTTAGGACACTTATTAAAAATCACTGAACCCAAGTATGTCTTTTTCATGTTTCACAAAGGTAATTTTTTCCTTTTAGATCGTGGGTAATAAAAGTTACCTATAAGTTTTAGTCTTGCCTAAAAAATAAATTAGGTTTACTAAATTAGCGGCGCAATAAAATTCGATGAACACTAGTCAAGAAAATTATATAAAAACAATATATACCCTCTCAGAAAAATCTGAAGCCGAATACGTCAATACAAGTTCAATAGCAAGCAAACTAGACATGAAGGCAGCTAGTGTTACTGAAATGCTGAAAAAATTCGAATCGAAAAAACTGATTGACTATAAAAAATATAAAGGTGCCAAACTCACTGAAAAAGGGAATGAAGTGGCACTCAACCTTATTAGGAAACATAGATTATGGGAAGTTTTTCTATTAGAGAAACTGAATTTCAAATGGGATGAGGTTCATGATATTGCAGAGCAACTTGAGCACATTCAATCAAAAGAGCTTACTGACCGATTGGATGATTTTCTTGAAAATCCAAATTTTGATCCTCACGGAGACCCTATCCCAGACCGAAACGGGGTGATTACTGACAACAGAAAAACATCGTTCCTATCTGAAATGACTGTTCGAGAAAATGGAATCATGACTGGTGTTCAAGACAGTAGCTCCATCTTTCTCAAGTACCTTGAAAGATTAAACATTGTTCTTGGTCAAGAAATTGAAGTCATAGAAAAGCTTGAATTTGACGGAAGTTTTGTGATCAAGGTGGCAGGAAAAGAAACCTCTATTTCAGCACAAGCTGCCAAGAATATCATATTAAGACCTTCAACCAATGGATAGCATTTTTTACTTTTTTAAAGATATGAACCCTGTTTTAGGGGCGTTCATTGCATGCACCGCCACCTGGTTGCTTACCGCCGCAGGAGCTGCTCTTGTTTTCTTCTTCAAGGGGATGAAAAGAATTTGGTTAGATACCATGCTTGGCTTTACTGGAGGAGTTATGGTGGCTGCGAGTTGCTTTGGGTTGCTAGGCCCTGCTATTGATTCTGTAGAAGCTGAGGGGTTTGCAAAAGTCTTTCCATCTGTGATTGGGTTTATGGGGGGAGCATTATTTATATACGCTATTGATAAGGTACTCCCTCACTTACATATTAACTTTAAACAAAGTGAGGCTGAAGGAATGAAGTCCACATGGCACAGAACTACTTTATTAGTGTCTGCCATAACGCTTCATAACATTCCGGAAGGGCTCGCAGTTGGGGTCTTATTTGGAGCTGCCGCAGGAAACCCTGATTTACTAAATGAGGCTATAATCATCGCCATCGGAATTGGTATTCAAAACTTCCCTGAAGGAATAGCTGTTGCTATGCCACTTCGAAGAGAAGGAGTTAGTAGATTCAAAAGTTTTTGGTATGGCCAACTCTCAGCGATCGTTGAACCTTTTGCTGCTATTTTTGGGGCACTGGCAGTAACTGTGTTTGAACCACTCCTGCCCTACGGACTAGCCTTTGCAGCAGGTGCAATGATATACGTTGTTGTTGAAGAAGTAATTCCCGAAACTCAAAGGGATAAATACACTGATTTAGCGACTATTGGCTTTATGGTTGGCTTTGTGATTATGATGTCATTGGATGTTGTACTAGGCTAAAGTTATTCACACACAAGCCTTAATAGACGGCATGGAACAGTGATTAATGCTGAAAAATCGTTACCTTAGCAGAACCTTCTTAATTAGAATTTAATATGAATAAGTTAATTTTTAACTCACTTATGTTATGGATTTTATCTTGCTCTTGCTTTGCTCAGGGATTTCATGACGTATCTATACAACACACTATTTTTCATCAATATGAAGGTGGAGTCTATGGTGGTGGAGTTAGTTTTTATGACTTTAATAACGATGGTTGGGACGACCTGTCGTTCCCAGATGCTTCTGGGAATTCCCAATTTTACATCAATCAAAATGGCATCTTTCAACAACTATCTCTTGCACAGAGTTTCCCAGGTAAGATAAAAAGCTTTGTATGGGTCGACTATGATAATGATGGGGATCCAGACCTTTCCTACACAGAGGAAGATGGTATATTCAGATTGTTCGAAAACCGAGGCGATCTTGTTTTTCAGGAAGTTTCTTTGGATTTCCCTTCGAATGTAAATGCCAGTAACTCTGGGATTTCATGGGCCGATTATGACAATGATGGTTGGCTTGATTTTTATGTTTGTAGATATATAAGGTATATTGACGGAGCGCTGGAAGAACTGACTAATCTTCTCTTTAAAAATAATGGCGATGGGACATTTACCGATGTCACTGAATCTGCTGGTGTAGGTAATGGTTACACTCAAAGCTTTATCGGAACTTGGGCTGATTTCGACGATGATGGAGATCTAGACCTTCATATAGCAAATGACCGTTATCTCTTTCCAAATGCTCTATATGAAAATAATGGTGATGGAACGTTTACCGATATTGCTGCCCAATCGGGAACCGACATTCGCATATTAGCAATGACTTCAAGCGTGGCTGATTATGACAACGATGAAGATCTTGATATCTACTGCACCAATGGCTATGATGGAAATCATCTTCATAGGAACAATGGTGATTTCACTTTTGAAGATTTATTTGAAGATTCTTCGGGAACAGATTTGTATTCATTCACTTGGGGGGCCAATTGGATAGACTATGACAACAATGGATGGAAAGACCTGTATGTCTGTACAGGGAGTCCGGAAAATAGCGACAATATAATGCTTCGCAATATGGAAGATGGAACTTTCGAGGAAACAACAGATATTATTCCAAATTCCATGCGAGATACACATGGTGTGGCTAAAGGGGATTTTAACAACGATGGATTGTACGATTTGATTAATTTGAATGATTTTCCTTATAAAGCCAGACTTCTAGAAAATAGAGACAACAGTGACAATAACTTCATAAAAGTATCCTTAATAGGGACCGCTTCTAACAGAGATGCTATTGGCTCGAAGATTATCTATTACATTCAAGACAAAAGCTACACTGAGTTCACCACCTGCGGATCAGACTATTGCAGTCAAGATTCTCAACGAAAAATTCTTGGAATGGGAGAATATAAGTTAATTGATACTCTTATGATCAAGTGGCCTAGTGGACTGGTTGAAAAACATTTTTCTATTCCTTGTGGTCAAAATCTAAAATTGACGGAAGGAGAAACTCTTTCTGCAACAATTGATCAAAGCGGTTCAGTAGTAGATGAATCTGAAATCATTAGCATTTGTCAAGGGCAAGAGGTCACATTTGAGCTGGTAGAAGATTACTCAGATATCGTTTGGTCAAATGGTAATGAAGGGAGTATACTCATTGCCCAAGAATCAGGGGATTATTGGGCTGAAATCTATATAACCGATCAGTTTTTTTTCAACTCAGATACTATTCATGTTCAGGTGAATCCACTCCCTGTGGTTGAATCATTAACTACAGAGAATCCTTCGTGCTTTGGAGTCGAGGATGGTAGTTGTACAATTGCATATTCTTTTCAATCTTCTCAAGGAGAAGCTGTTTTAGAAGAATACATGGCTTATTCTCTTGGAGCTGGATCGCACACAGTACTAATTGAAGATGAAAATTCCTGTGTAACACCAGTCTATTTTGATTTGATACAAGCTTCTGAAATTGTTACGATTCCATACACATTAGATGTTTCTTGTGCGGGTGACGACGATGGACTTGTCAGCTTCTCTTCCTTTGGTGGGGCTGGAAATTACACCTATGTGTTTGAAAACGCAGTAGATCCTTTTTGGTTAGAAAGCGGGATATACAATTTTGTGACAATAGATTCTGATGGCTGCGGATCCGAAGGTTCATTTGTAATAGAAGAACCCGATGAATTGATAATATCTGTAGTAACAATTGAATATGATCCAGATTTAGATCTAAGTTATGTAGAGTTTGATATTACGGGTGGAACCCCTCCATATGACTTTTACTGGGATGATATGCAATCGCCAAACCACTCGTTCATCGATGTAGAATCAGGAGGATATTGTTTTGAAGTTGTAGATTTCAATTGGTGTGATGCTGCTGAATGCATCAATCTGGGAGTGACAAACTCCTTAAATGAAATTCATCAGTCTTCTACAATACAAGTAAACAGTGATGATATTGATGGGCTACTTAATATTGGAGGAATGGCAATTGGAAAAAAAATAATTCAAATTTTCAATTCCACAGGACAACTGATTAAGGAACAATCCTCTTTAAATGAGAATCTCAGTTTTGATGTACAACATTTACAAAATGGACATTATTTTGGAGTTGTTCACGGAGAAAATGGAATACAGAAGTTTAGATTTGTTAAGTCTACTAGTTAGAGATCTTTACAATTCTAGTATTACTGTGCAGCTTTCCCTCAGAATATGCTGAAAGGGTGTAACTTCCAGTTGGCAAACCTCTTACTTCAGAATCCAATTGTATGGTTACGGCTTCATTTCCTAGAGCAGCTTGGTTGATATAAACAACCTTTCTTCCCAAGTAATCAAATAGCCTTAACTCCGTAATACTCTGATCATATAGGACATTTATTTCATCTGAAAATGGGTTTGGAAATGTCAACACTTCTAAATCCGAAAGTCTCTCACTCGACAATAATTGCTTGTATGCTCCATAAAAGTTCGGGATACCATTTCCTAAAGAATCATTTGGATGACCATATAAATGAGCACTTTCTTCAATGGCTTGAATGATCTCCATATTACTTTTATCAGGAAAAGATTGCCACAAACATGCGGTTAACCCTGCGATAATTGGAGAGCTAAAACTTGTGCCATTACCTGTAGATATCCCCTCAGATAAGTTAGCGTAAACGGTTTGGCTCCCTACTCCCACCACATTTGGCTTCACATCCCCATCTGAACTTGGTCCTCTTGAACTAAACCACGCATATTCTCCTGTATCAGATACAGCTCCCACAGTCAAGATACTATCTGCATCTGCTGGTGCACCAATATAAAACCAATCGTCATCCCCACTATTTCCAGCACTATTCACTAGAAGTATTCCCTTTGAAGCCGCTATGTCAGCTGCAATTGAAATTCGAGTGGTATTTCCATCCATATCATCATAGGAATGATTCTGAAGTGAATCGTCAAATGTGGTGTATCCAAGTGAAGAATTTATAATTTGAATCCCTATAGAATCTGCCATTTCCATGGCTCTAATCCAATTATCTTCTTCAGTAATAAACTCACTTGATGCGTCCTCTGTTCGAAATAGATAATAATCGGCCATTGGAGCCGAGCCGATGAGTGAATCGGGCATAAAAGCGGTCATGATACTCAACACTGATTTCCCATGATTTCCGCCATTAGAAATGTTTACGTCATCATCAACTACATCGTATTGAAACTTAATCCTATCCTCTTCTCTAAGCTTTTCAAAAGCCTTCAAAAAGTTTACTCCATAGAAACCAGAATCAAACACTCCTATCTTCATCCCGTTTCCCTGTAAACCAATCTCATGGAGAAGATGCCCTTCATGAATAGCTATTTGATTATAAGAAGGACCATAAATAGTGGTATAACTCCCTTCGTTATCAGCTGATTTATAGTAGTTAGGAATAATTCTTTTTTCGTCTCTATAAACTTGCGCCGATTTTATGGAAATGACATTGCTAATGGCTTGAAGAGCTGGGACTGCAGTGTTTAGAAATGAGGAATCTTCAAGTTGTACTGTAACCGCATTAAACCACTTTGAAGAGTGAACAATTCGAACTCCTTCTATTTCATCGACAGCATCGATATATTCTTGATTTACTGGTAAGTCTTGCTCTATAATAGCAATTCCAAATTGCTTTCTTCTGGCTACAGTTTCAGACGAAAGGAATTCCTCTGGATTTGAAATGGAATAGGCGCTATTGTCTTTATCTGAAAACTGAACCCAATACTTTAATGGTGCTGTTTGGGCTATAACCAATTCGCAAAAAAACACAGAACAAATAAGGATGACTAATCGCATGTAACCAAAAGTAAAGGTTTATATCTATGAAATAGACACGATTCTAATACACTTAATAGTGCAGAGCCCCTACAATTAACCTTTTATTCCTCTACAAGAATACCACTCTCATAAAACTCCTTCTTCTCTATTGTTCCATCCTCGTTATAATAGATAATCTCCCCTTCCAATTCCCCCATTCTATATTCACCCTCAATTTTCAATTGTGTATTTTCGAGTGATTCCTTAAACTCTAATGGCTGACTTAGATCAAGTGAAGTAATTTCCTTCATCACAAAATCTCCTTTGTCATAATACTCTTCAAAGGGACCATGAAGCTTTCCATGACGAAATTCATAGTATGATTTTGGTATTCCTGAATCAAAGAACTCCTCTTTTTCACCATTCTCAAACTTCCGTCTTATCTCTCCACCAAAATCATCGTATAAAATTCTTAATTGAAGTCTCCCATCTTCTATATAATATCTCCATTCTCCAACTGCCACTCCATCTTTCAATTGTCCTTCATACAGCTTTATTCCGGGATCTTGGTAGGTTAAAATTGGCCCGTGAAGTTTTCCATTGGAATAGTCTCCCTGCCCCTTTAACTTTCCATCCATAAAATGTTCTTCCCATGGACCATGTCTATCTCCTTTATCATAAGAATACTTTTCTGCCAACTGTCCATTTTTGTAGTACACAGAGCTTTTTCCATGCAGCACATCTTCCTCATAATCATCAACTCCAATCAATTTCCCACCTTCATCATACAATAGCCACTCTCCAGTCTTCTTTTGATCTTTATACTTACCAACAGAGACCACCGAACCATCCTTTCTATACGACTTTGATTCAGTAATACCATTATCCGAGTGCGTAGCAATAGTCATTAAACCTGCTCCTTCATAGTAGTAGTTAAACACTCCAATAGGCTGACTATTTTTAAATTGGCCTGCATAGTAAATACTTCCATTTTCATATACGCGCACCCATTTTCCTTGTTTTCTCCCTTGAGAATCTGTTACGTTATAATCCACTCCATAAGTTCCTTCTGGAACGGTGTCTCGCTGAGAATAGCCTAAAGATGATATAAAAACAAAGAGAAGAGTTAAATACTTCATAAAACAGGTGCCTTTTTTGAATGTCTCAAAACTAAAACAATTATAGTGCCGTGAATATTGCTATAAGCAAAAGACTTTCCAACCTTATGTTAATTACTGATAGATTATGGGTAGTAATAATAAACGGTTTGACTATAAATAAAGGAGCTCGTTTTATATTTTTGTCTCTTATTAAATTCTTACAAAAATTCTTCTTAAGATATGGCGATCAATAGAACAAAAGTAACAGTAGTAGGTGCGGGAAACGTAGGTGCCACATGTGCTAACGTACTAGCTCACGGTGAAGTAGCTAATGATGTAGTCCTTTTAGATATCAAAGATGGTTTTGCCGAAGGTAAAGCTCTAGATATGTGGGAGACGTCTCCAATTAATAGTTTCGATACAAGATTAATTGGTTCTACTTCTGATTATGCAAAAACGGCAAACTCTGACGTGGTAGTAATTACATCTGGGTTACCAAGAAAACCTGGAATGTCTCGAGATGATTTAATCGCGACAAATGCGAAAATTGTTAAGTCTGTAACTGATGAAATAGTTAAATATTCTCCTGATGCTATTATCATTTGCGTATCCAATCCATTAGATGTAATGACATATTGCACCTACCTATCTGCTAAAAAAGACAGCAATAAAGTTTTTGGTATGGCTGGAGTTTTGGATACAGCTAGATATAGATCATTCCTTGCGTTAGAACTTAATTGTTCACCTAAAGATATTCAGGCGGTATTAATGGGTGGTCATGGAGATACGATGGTTCCACTTCCTAGATATACTACAGTTGGAGGAATTCCTGTAACAGAATTAGTTGACACAGCTACTCTAGATGCTATTGTAGAAAGAACGAAGAAAGGTGGTGGTGAAATAGTTAACTTATTGGGAACTTCAGGATATTATGCTCCTGGTGCCGCTGCTGCTCAAATGGCTGAGGCAATCATTAAGGACCAAAAGAGAATTTTCCCAGTTTGCGCATGGTTAACAGGAGAATATGGTCTAAATGATATTTACTTAGGAGTTCCTGTGAAACTAGGGAAAAATGGAATCGAAGAAATCATCGAACTTCAATTAAATGACGATGAAATGGCTCTTCTAAACGAATCTGCTCAACATGTAAGAGATGTAATGAAGACATTGGACGAAATGGACTTATTTCAATCTGCGTCTGTATAATATTTATAATACTAAAAAGGGCTGTCCTATCACTGGGCAGCCCTTTTTGTATCTGAACGATTAAACTCGTAAAGTCTTTTTTAGTTCACTTTATTTAGATTGTTATAGTTTTCTGACAATACAAAATAGTTCTCCTTATATAAGATTCGATTCAGTCCTAGTGCCACTATTTCATACTTCCTAGACTTTATCCGCACTACCTCCCCTATACTGTATCCTTTATAACTTCCTTTTGTTATGTAAAACCTTATGGCCTTGGCTTTATGATTTTGGGTGTTTCCCTTTTCAGAAATGCGCTGCAATACTATTTTCCCGTTACTAGAAAAACCCTTTACTATTTGAGGCTCTAATACATAATCAACTACAGTATCTCCAATCGAAAAAAGTTGCGAAACATCCGAAGCACGTGCTATTTCATTCTTGTAAGCTGAAGAATACAATTCTTCTGCGCTTTCGACTTCAGTTCCTACTGTTACAACGTCAGCGCTTACAGTGCATCTTTTGTTTGTGAAAAGAAGTATCGTAGTAGTTTTAAAATCCACAGTGAAGTTGATAAAACGTTCTCCTTTTTTTAGTGGATGATTTCTATACAGATCCTTTTTTGCATCCAATACAAGCGTATTCTTCTTCAACCCTCCAAAAGACAAAAAGTGGCTTGTTTCACTAAACCCGTACGCTAAATCCTCGAAAATTACATTTTCAGGGGCCAATGAGCTACTAACATATCCGGAATGAAAAGCGCAAGAATTAAGAAAGGCAATGGTTAAAACAATTAAGAGAGATTTTTTCATAAAATAGTTTGATTGATTCTTGCCTTTTTTTTACCAAAGATCAAGCCAGAATAGAACTATTTTTAACATCCTATATAGTCGAATAATTTAAGTAGCTACACTAATGCTTTTATTCACCTACTAATGAGAGGATTACGCTACCAACAGAAATTCTCCGATACAACTCCTTTTCTTCCTATCATTAATTTCCCAAAAACACAAGAGCTTCTTCAATAAACTCATCCTTTGTTAAGTCACTATTGTCAAAATCAACAGCAATATCAGGATCAATCCCGTCATCTAGATGGTTTCCCAGATGATCTATGAATTCACTAGTTGATAATGACCACTGCCAGCCATTAGAGAGATATCCATCGGCTACAGAGCCACTTCCTCCTCCTGTCCTCTGTCCCATAAATGTGACATGAGAAAGCGGATTCATGTTGTAGGCCAATGTCGTAGTAGCACTATAACACCCTCTATCTGTCAAGACAACTATTGGCTTTACGTATCTGTAATTAGATTCTGCAGGTGTGACGATACTTTCACTGTCTGAAAAATCATCCAACTCTGGTCCTGTTTTAAATCGTTCAAAACCTGTATACGTCTCATTATTCATAAAGTAAGATGCCACTTTTGTGGATAAGGAAGGGTCTCCACCACCATTGCCACGAACATCTAAGATTAACCCAGCACTTGAATTTATTTCCATAAACATAGTCTCAATATCTTCATCCGGAATTTCAACATTAAATGACGGAATCCTCACATAAGCGATCGTTTCACTTTGAGCTAAATATCCATAATTTACATTTGTAATTCCCTGCTCATCAGAATATTCAAAATGTTTCAAACTAGGAGAGACATTGGAGTGAAGATAATTATCAGTTAGAATAGTATCGTTAAATGCTACTGGATAACCTTTATGCAAATCGAAATCTGCGAAACTAAAAAAATCTTCTTCTATAGCTATTAAAGATGAATGACCATCTCTTAGTCGGGTTGTAATAATGCTCGCATTCTTGAATAATTCTTCTTTGCCCATTTCATCATTAATCAATGGTGAAATGGAATCTATTAAATGATCTATGTCTACACCTTTAAAATCAAGCATCGCATATTTCTCCTTAACCAAAGTAGAATATTCCGAAAAAACAGCCTTATTACCAGTACTTGGATTTGGTTTCATTATCAGTTTTTCACAAGAGGTTAAACCAATAAATAGAATGAGTATGACTAATGTATTTTTCATCTTTGTGGAATTGGGTCTATTTGTTCTTGTTGCTGACTTGTTTTAGTTTTATTCGTGATCCTAAACTTCGCCCCTAGTGCGTGATAAGAACGAGTAGTTGGATATCCCTTAATCACGGAAGAGTGTCTCATGTTCCATGAATATTCGAAAGACCATCTTTTAGAGACATTGACACCAAGCCTAGTTGCTATATTCAGCGTTTTCCAAATAGGTGAAATATCAAAATATGACAAGCCATAAATACTATTCACTCCCTTATCTTGATAGTTAAACTTTCCATCTTCTAATGTCGACTGCGGAGCAGAAAAAGCAAAACTTGTAGACTCTTTGTTCCAACTAATCAAACCTAAATCTAAAACACCATAAAAAGTCTTTGACTTAAGCTCTTTCATTTTAGAAATACTGTAATACAAATTGATCGAGTTATTATAATAGGTTCCATTATTACCCAGACCACTTACTTTCCTAAAGTAAAAATCGACCAAGTCCAACCTAGCTCCCATCGTAACGTCATTTTCAAGTTTTCTTTTATACTTCACATTAAGTGTTGGTGTTAACACTAGAGTCTTTCCCCAATCAAGGAAATTGGGGTCAAAAGTCGAGGCCACTTGATTTGAATAACTGACATCCAATCGAGTTTCTAAAATGTATTTTGGCTTTTCTTTTTCACGAGCAATAGAAAACTGGCCTCCTAATCCATTATATCTGGTATTTGAATACTTTACATCCTGAAAACTTGTCTGCAAACCGCTTAACTGAACACTTAATCTAGTCTGTTTAACAATTGAGTCTTCTTGCGCATACAACGCAGCGTGTGCACAAAGAGATATCAAAACAATAATTACTCCTCTCATTATTCTTCTATTTTATTAATAAATTCGGTAGATACATTCCATTTCTTTATTTCATCATCCGTCATCCAATGGACACCATCGAATGGAGCGGCTTCTAGTGTATGGAAATAAAAATTAACCCCGCTTTCTTCTCCCATGATTAGAGAAAAGTATTCTATTTGATATTTGTGAGCAGGATGATTCTTAGGTAATTCTATTGCTGTTAGATCATTAAAACAACACCATGAATGAATTCCGATTTTAGCTCCCTTCTCTACTATTCTTTTAGTGCCCGCACAGAACAAATCCACTCCTCCACTCGCTATCTCACTATTAGACAAAACTTTGGTTGTCCAACCAGCTTCATGGACTATTCTTCCAGTATGCATATTTACTTCATCATTGAGCGAGCCGTTAATGTGACCTAATACTAAAGTGGTTACATCAGGATGATTGTCAATTACGTTTTTTATTTGAGCATAAGTAACTGTGCCCAGTTCCCCTGAAATAAAGGCCTCATTTCCTTTTACCTCCACTTCCGAATTTCCTCTTCCCATTAGAGATTCTGAAACTGTCGTTTCTATAGATATGCCATTTCCATTGGAAATTTCATTCATTTGTGCCTTCATGGTCATTTTAAACTGCTCTTTATCAACCATATTAAATGAACATATTCCTGAAGCCATAGAAACACTATCTATGGTTCCTTCCAATAAATTTCCTTTATATAAATCAAGAGGAAACTCCTCATTCTTTTTTCCCAGTTTCTTTTCACTTACCACTGA
Source organism: Flavobacteriales bacterium (assembly GCA_965224545.1). Classification (GTDB taxonomy): domain Bacteria; phylum Bacteroidota; class Bacteroidia; order Flavobacteriales_D; family Sanyastnellaceae; genus ASP10-05a. The sequence continues at coordinate 909,126 of CBDCZM010000004.1, forward strand.
TAGTAGTGAATGGAGTTCATCCTTGTAATCGAACATCATAATTACCAAATATTGATCCCCTTCTGGTAAAAGCAAAAAAGAACTCAGGGGTGTTTTAGCACCATTTATATCTACGGCAACTTTAGAATATTCATCCATTTCCGCAGATACAATAGAGTCTACAGACACCTTAGTAACATCTGACTCTGTAAAATCTTTCCAACAGATATCCTTGTACCAAATAGCACTTTTTTTACAATCGCATTTAGATTTATTCTGAATAGACTTGTAACTCAAACTGGAGGAACACCCTGTGAATGAAACGACCACAGCCGACATAATTACAAAGCACACTACATAGGAAAATGAAAAAAAAACGATGTTCTTTAAAAGAATTAACCATATCAAATTATTTAATAAATAATATTGACATGGTACACGACTACACCGCGAAGAATACATTTCGATCCTCAATTTCTTCCATGTGATAGGAATCGAAACAACAATAATTCAATCTAACTGCAAAACTAGTTAAATTTTTGAAGATGGATACTCACCTGCTAAACAGCGACGTTAAAATCTCTTAATGCATCGTTTAACGAAGTCTTTAAGTCTGTACTTGGCTTCCTTTTCCCTATAATAAGAGCAGCGGGTACATTGTAATTTCCAGCTGGAAACTCCTTTGTATAACTGCCCGGAATAACTACCGATCTTTCTGGTACCTCACCTCTATATATTACTGGTTCCTCTCCCGTAACATCAATGATTCTTGTCGATTTGGTCAGAACAACATTGGCTCCTAATACCGCTTCCTTTCTTATTCTTACCCCTTCTACCACAATGCTTCTACTCCCAATAAAAGCACCGTCCTCTACAATCACGGGGGCTGCCTGAAGTGGCTCCAATACTCCGCCTATACCAACTCCACCGCTCAAGTGCACATTTTTTCCAATCTGTGCACAAGACCCAACTGTAGCCCATGTATCCACCATAGTACCAGAATCCACATACGCTCCAATATTTACATAGCTTGGCATCATAATCACTCCTCTTTGAAGAAAAGAGCCATGTCTGGCTATGGCATGAGGAACCATACGAACTCCTAAATCAGCATAGTTTTTCTTTAATGGAATCTTGTCGTGAAACTCGAAAGGCCCAACTTCTATTGTTTCCATTTTTGCTATTGGAAAATAAAGCACTACCGCTTTCTTCACCCATTCGTTCACTTTCCATTCTCCATCATTCGCTGGCTCTGCCACTCTAAGTACTCCCAAATCTAAATCATTGACGACATCCAGAATCGTTCCTTTCACCTCCTCATTTTTAATCAACTCTCTATTCTTCCAGGCTTTGTTAATGATTTCTTTTCTGTTATCCATTGCTTTATTGATTTAAATTGCGCTTCTTTAGCTGATTCAATCGCACAAATATACTTTTACAATCTCTATAAATATGGCCAAGTTATTAGCAATTGATTATGGAACTAAAAGAACTGGAATAGCAGTAACAGATGATCTTCAAATCATCGCTAGCGGATTGACTGCTATAGATACAACAGAACTTTATGATTTTCTAAAAAAATACATTTCTGAAAATGATGTTGAAGCTATTATTGTGGGAGAAATGACGAACTACGATGGTTCTAATACCCATAACACAAAACCTTCAAATGAATTCGCTAGATCTTTAGAAAGGAAATATCCTGCTATAAAAATAGAGCGTGAAGATGAGTCTTTTACTTCTAGAGAATCCATGCAGGCTATGATCCAAGGAGGTGTTCCAAAAATGAAACGAAAGGATAAGAAATTAGTCGACAAAATTTCAGCGACTATTATTCTTCAGCGATACATGGAAAGAACCCAGGGAAAATCTACCTTTTAAAGACTTCTATCGTTTTTGTCTTCTTTATCAAATCGGTGAACTTTCCATGAAAACGAGTTGCTCGTACAATGTGGTTATCTATCCAATGATAGTTCCCTCCACGTGGTTTATTCATCAGTAATCCGTGGTATTTGAATCCGTGTTTGTTTAACCATGTTTCGGTTACTTCACGAGTTTCTTCTGTTCTTGACGTAAAAAAGGTGATTATATGTCCCTCGTCATACCATTTATTAAGTATTTCCAGAGCATCCGAGTACGGCTCACAGGTTTCCATCCTTTCAGGCTCTTCATTAGGCACATCTTCTGTGACTGTTCCGTCAATGTCAATCAAATAATTCTTGACATCATCTGAAAATTGAGGGCTAATAGTTTCTCCCTTTTCGTTAAATGTTGGTTGTAATTCTGGATCCTTCATCACTTTATAAAAAAGTCGTAAATCTATGGAATAGAGCAAATAGTATAAAACAATATGATCCCCCCGCACTTTACCAGTAGCTTTTAGCGACAGCTATGGTAAGCCTATTAAAGACTTGATTTCCAAAGTATCTTCTGTTGAGCTTATAGCAAAACTCGTTTAAATATGACTGCAAATACTTTCCTTTGATCTTATGAAAAGTCCCCAGCAACGCCCTCTTGGCGTTGGCTATAGCAATGTGCACCCATTTCAGGGTGGTATTGGTTGTGGTTTTGTCTGACTTCTCTGAAAGGTGAGTTTCCACATAGTTGGCTATATCCACATAACTAGAACTCTTATCTGAGAACACTATGCAGGCCTCATCAAAGTTTTGTTGAACTAATTCATTGACTTCGCTCTTGTCATGAGATTCCATTACCTTCATTTTATAGAACCTACACTGTTTCTGAACCTCCCCTGTCTGTAAATCCTCTAATGGTACTGATTCAGCCATGACTGCCACGTTTTGCTGTTTTTGACTACCGCGACCCCTTTTTAATTTAACCTTAGAGGAAGTAGCCTTTTCAAAATACCCTTCATCAAATTCAACCATATCTTCTAACTGATACTGATCATCGCGTTTACCCATGGCATCTCTGATTTTGTGCATTAATTTCCAAACTGTATCGTATTTGGGGTGGTTCAATTGGCGCTGAAGCTCTGAGGCGGAAATAGTTTTCTTACTGTAGGTCATAAAAGCCATCGCGATATACCAAGTCTGAAAGTGCACCTTTGAGTTTTCCATGATTGTTCCACTTTTTAGTGTGGTTCTAAAACTACAATGCGTACACTGCCACTGATATTTGGCTTTTAGCCAGTAATGGTCTTTGGACCCACAACCTTTACAGTTAATTCCTTCTGCTTCCCGTTGATTCTTGAAATGATCCTTACAGCTTTCTTCTGTTGGGAATTCTGACATAAATTCTAAAATATGCATCTCTTTGCTTGATTTTAAGCAAATGTCGCTAGGCTGTACGTAACTTATTTACGTTCTGGTAAAGTGCGGGGGAATCATTTAAAACAATTAAACAAGTTTAACTGATCTATATAGAAAACCTAAATCACGTGAACAAATAGCTTTGGGACAAAATCCGCATCGCTTTGCTTGATTCTACTCATAAAATCTTCCAAACTCATTGAATTTAGCAGATTTAAAAAATTCATAGACCTTTCATTTAGCCCCTCAGAGGGGTAAATAGCATCTGATAATTTCTCCAATTGTTTGAATTTTTGATCGTTTTTGGCACGTACTGACTTTTCTAGTTTTGACTCTAAACTGTTCAGTTCCTTTTCCCATCCTTTTTGCATTCCATGCACTCTCCCTTCAAGCCCTTTATCAATTTCAATAGTCTTTCTTAAAATTTCATCAAAAAGTTCGTTCATTTTCGAACTTTCTTTATCAAAGCTAACCTCCAGTAATTCTCCTGAAGCCTGTTTGATAAGATCTTCCTTGCGTTTCAATAGATCATTAAATTCTAGTCCAAATTCCTTCAGAACACTTTGTTGTTTTAGAGAAATAAATGAATGACTGTTTCTCATAAACAAGAATGGAAAATCAACCTTGAACTCATCAAATACGGCCTTTAACTGAAGCCAATAAGCGACTTCTCCCGGACCTCCTACATTCACAAGATTGGGAAGGATATATTCTTGATAAACTGGTCTTAGCGCTGCGTTTGGACTAAACCTCTCAGGAAACTCATCTAATTCATCCAGTAATTCCGTTTCGCTCCAACGTTTTTCTCCATCTACAGTTGACCAACTATTCCCAACCTTTTCAATCCTTGCTCTCTTGTTTTCTTCAATGTAAAATATGTTGATTTCTCTTGGATTCAACTGATGGTGGTACTCCTCTTTAGAAAGAAGGTCGTTTGTTTTCGTTAGGTGTTTTTGAACAGAATTATCTAGGAGTTCCTGCTTAAGATGACCTTTGAACAAAGATTTTAACGAATGATGATCTGCATCCAAAATAAGAAGCGGGTCATTCGGAAATAAAAAATGAACCATCCTTCTAGTTGCCTCTGCCAATGAATTCGCCGAATTATAAATGCCAGACAAATTCTCTACCAGTGATTTCACCTCCTCATTTCTTTCAAATAATTGCGCGATCTCTTTTCCCAGCTCAGAGATTCCAACAGTATTCATCCTTCCTGTAGCTCCTTTTTGATTGGTTACCCATTGACGTTTCTGTCGGAATAAATTGAAATGATCAATTTCCTCCAAATCATGATCCTCCGTAGCCATCCAGTATACCGGAATAAAGTTGTAGCCTGGTAATTTCTTCTTTAAATCCTTTGCAAGACTAATTGTTTGGGCAATTTTTATGAGAAAGTACAACGGGCCAGAAAATAGGTTCAACTGATGGCCAGTAGTCACAGTAAATGTTCTGGAATCTCTAAGTAAATGGATATTTTCCTTTACAGAAGAATTCATCTCTAGACCCTCATACATTTCAAGAAAAGCTTCTGAAAGTATTTTTCTGTTATTGGAAGATAAAAATTTCGTTTCTATCATGGAATCAATTGATTCCAAAGATGGATAACTTGAGACATACTTACTGACGACTTCAGATTGATTAAGGTAGTCCGAAACTAGAGGCTTGTATATTTTTAGGTCTTTAAGGGCGTACGATTCAATCATTCTGCGAAGATAGCAGAATGAAACTGGATCAGCAGTAAGAACTACTACCTAAGCAAGTGAATGGTCCCAGTCTCTTCTATTTGTTTCTCTTTTCCAAACCGATCAAGAACTGAATATCTTACCAGCCAAACATATATATCACTGGGACACGGAGCACCTTTACAATAACCACCCCAAGCTGGTTGTCCATTCTTTGCGGTATATATCTCTCCTCCCCAACGATCAAAAACAGAAACCGTGAACTCCAATACATGGCTTCCACTGATAATGGTGAAGAACTCGTTATTGCCATCTCCATCGGGAGTAAACGCATTAGGCACAAACAATGGAAATTCGTCTTCTAATGGTGGTCTTTCCTCTTTTTCTTCTTCACCTAAAGATCTGTATTCGTCAGTAGTAGCCGAAGGCTGAATTGCAAGAGGAATATTAATCATTTCAAAGTCATCTACAAAGTAGTACGCAAATTCAGCTAAGGTTGAGTTTCCATGAAAAAAATCAATGCTCTTATCCAAGTCATCACCGAAAACCCCAAATGTTAACCATTCGCATGCATCTTCAGCTATAAAGTTAAATCCAATCGTTCTCCAATTTTTAGTATATATCACCTCCTCAGTCTCATATACAGGAGTCTCCACAATAGGATCATCAGCATTTTGAGATAGCGGGTTCTCGCTAAACTTGACACCAATTTTATCAACACCTAGACCTGCTTTGGAGTGTGCAAAGGCAGTACCATTAGCTATTTTAAATGAAACTCTATACTTTTTGCCCGGAATTGTAGGGGTAAGTAACTTCACAGATAAATACTCTCGAATATTAGTCCCTGACCTACCTGAAGCCTTAAATCCCATTATCGCTTTTCCTTCCACAGGTAAAACTTCAGCTACACTTGTAATTGGTAAATCAGCTATCAATGAGCCATTTAAATGGTAATAATCTGGATTGGCTGATAAGCTACCTGTATTCCCCCAATGGTCACATAAATCAAACTGCCCTAGACTGCTAGGAAGCACACTATGCTCCTCAAATCCTGAATTTGGGATCAGATTTTGACAAAAAGCAGAACTGGTAAAGCAAGCAAGAATTAGTATGAACAGGTTATTTTTCATATATAGACAGTAAATATAATGAAATCACTGCATTAATCATATGTTAAAGACGTGATTTAACCGCATTAAATGTTCAAAAATTTCAACAAATGAGTTAAGCTCCCACGTTTGAGAGCTTAACTACCTTAACCAAAACAACTAATACGATTTTCTAAGCTCTGAAACTTTGCAGGTTTACGAGTTTTTAGAAAGTGAGAATGAATCTCTATTGATAAAACGTTAAGGAATTCGGTTTTAGTATGTGATTAGAGATAAATTTTCACACCCACTCCTAAAAAAAAGGATTTCCTGTTGACTATCAGCAACTTGCCCTCCTCAAAAATATCAGAAAAATTTCTACGATAACCTATTTGAACAAAAAATTGATCATTCTTCCTATATTTTTTTTCATACCGAAGTACCCCTTCTCCAGATAGATTGAATGACTTTTTCCTAAATTCCAAAGTGTTTTTGATTAAAAGGGTGTCAGAAAGCTCTGAGCGTTCTTTGACAAAATCTATTTCTGAATCCTTAGAGTTTATAAAGAATCCAGGCACAACAGATACCCCAACTCCAAATGAGGAATTATCTCCAAATTCTACAAACCTCCAGCCATAACTTATCGGAAATTCCAAATACGTCTGTGATAAGTTGGATTCTCCAATTCTCGACGGAATAGTATCGTATTCCAAGCCCAATTCTGTATGTTCCACTGTAATCTGCTCAAGCTTATTTTTTGCAGGACTGTCAAACCTATACAGACTATCTTCAAGTATGGATTGAAATTGATTTATTTCCTCGGACCATGTGGTATAGCTTACTCCAAGCAACAATTGATGGCGGCGTTTCTCAAGTAGTGTTACCTTAAAATTTAAGTTTGAGAACTTTCCCTTAAGATCTTTACATCCCACAAATTCATTTAATGATACCGTGTCCATGATAGAGGACCCTAACTCACTAAAGCTAATGCCTTGATTGAAAGAAAACTCCAGTCCTCGAGGCATCTTTTCCTTTGGAACAGTGTCTAACACCTCTCCGGTTTCTTCATATCCATTGCTCTCTCCTTCCTCTACTGTCACCCCTACTGTGATTCCATCAATGATAATGGTATCCGGAGCTAGAGTTACCGACGCAGTAAGCTGCGATGTAACACAAAAAAAAACTGCCCAAAGGACAGTTCTCTTCAACATTAATTTATTCTTATTTAGAAGTAATAATTTCAAATGGTCTTGACAATAATAGGCGCCAAATTATAACTTATTTTTTTGATTTCTTCCTCACAGTAATTCCTGCGTTATTATCTCTGTCAAACTTCAAGCCTCTCAGAAAATCCTCAGCTGATTCTACTTTAGCTCCATTGACTGATGTTGTTGGTCTATCATCTTCTTGCTTCTGCATCTCTTCCGCTACTTCAATGACATCTAAAGCCTTATTATCCTCTAGTTCTGACTCTTCATTTAATTCTAATGAAGTAGGCGCCTCCATCTCTGTAGTTATTGTTTCTTCTGGCAACACTACTGCAATTGATTCTGAATCAACAGTCTCATGTTCCGTCATTGCAGAGTTTCCTGAAACAGTACTGCGATTAACACAAGTTCTACTTGTCTCTTCCTGCAGTGCTAATGTCTCCATCTTTTCAGTTTCCACTTCTTCATATACAATGGACTCCTGCAAATCATTTGCTTCTTCTCCCAAAATGACAGAAGCTACTTCCTTCTCTTCATTCACTGGCTGATCAGCTATTGGAGCGGGACTATTTCCAATAATAGCCCATGCCACTATTCCAGATACTAATGCCAAATAAAACACATTTAACCGTGTAGGATCTAGAGTAAGCAAGCTCTTCCTCCCAAGCTGATTCTGCACCTTAGCATATGTAGAAGCCGGAGCCTCCACCGCAAAATCCTTAAAAGCATCTTGATAAAGCTGGGTTATGTTGTTTTCTTCTTTCATTCCGTCTTTGATGGTAACTTAATTGCTGACAAATCGTTCAGCTTTTGTTGTAATAATTTCTTAGCCCTACTAAATTGAGACTTCGAAGTATTTATATCTATTCCTAATTGTTCAGCTATTTCTCTGTGCTTATAACCTTCTATAGCATAGAGGTTAAACACTGTTCTATAGCCAGTAGGCAATTCATTGATCGTATTCAATAATTCCTCCTTTGTAAACTCACACTCAGAGAACATTTCACTCTCAGCTGTTGCTACAGCTACTTCACTAACATCCTCATGATAAGCATGTTTTTGCATCTTTCTATAATAAGTAATCGCAGTGTTAATCATTATTCTTCGAATCCATCCCTCAAATGATTTACCATCACTATACATATGCATATTCTTGTAAATCTTAACCAACCCCTCTTGAAGTACATCTTCTGCCTCAAATCTGTTTTTTGTATACCTCAAACAAACTCCAAACAAAAGACCATTGTATTTTTGAAAGAAAGCATCTTGAGCTTTTCTATTCTTGTTAATACAACCTGATATGATCTTTTCTACTTCCAAAAACTAGTATTGAACTTACTTGTGGTTATTAGACTATTTAAAGATAAGAAAGGTTGCGCCGAAAAAAGTGTTTTTTGCCTCTTAATGCTTATCCACTTGCGATAAATCCAGCATGTTTATCGAATTTGTCTGGAAATTTCTTACCTCGTGACTAAGAAAATGAGATACTTGGTCATAGAACAAGGGAATAACAGGGGCTTCTTCGAGGATAAGACTATCCATTCTCCCATAGAGTATTTTTCTTTCGTTATATGCTGAAACGGTCATCGCCTTTTCAAACAATTCGTCAAATTCTTCATTGAAGAAATGTGTGTAATTTGGGCCATTAGGAGAAAAATTACCTGAATAGAATAGTCCTAGAAAGTTCTCCTCGTCAGAATAATCGGCTAACCAGCTTTTTCTAAATACTTCAATTTCAGAATTGGCGACCAAATCTCTGTGGTTCGAACTTTGAAGAGCTTCTACTTTAACATTCAATCCTAACTCTCCCCATTGATGTTGAAGGTATTCACAAATATCTACATATTCTGAAGTAGTACTAATTACCAATGGTTTATCTAAATCACTTAACCCGCTTGACACTAATAATTCTTTTGCTTTTTCTAAATCAAACTGATACCCCTTATGTAGATGAGCTCCATGAGCTCCAAATCCCTTTGGGAGAAACCCATTGAATGCTGGGAATACCGAGTTATTCCTTAAATATTTCACTAGTTTTTGTCTATCTACACTATAATTGAGAGCCTGTCTAAATTCCTTACTTCTTAATGGGGAGTCAGAGGCTAGCTTATCCTCATCTACTAGCAGGCCTATATAGTCAGTTTTAATAAATGGTACTTTCTGAAACACAACTTTATCTATGTAAGCTTCATTCAGCTCTCCATTTGGGGTCAATAGCTCATCTTTATAACTAGGATCTAGCCCAGAAATAAAATCATATTTGCCTTTCAAAAAGTCTAAAAACATGGTAGATTTATCTCTGACAAAATCAACTCGTACAGCATCTAAAAGTGGAAGCTTTTTCCCTTCATTATTTAGTCGTTGATAGTTTTCATTTTTGTGCAGCACCAAGCTCACTCCTTCCAGCCAAAAAGCCAGTTTAAATGGACCACTTCCTATTGGATTATTTCGGAAGTCTTCTCCAAAGTGGTCTACTATTTCCTTAGGAACAGCATTGCAATACTGCATAGTTAATATTCCTAAAAAAGCCGGAAACGGCTCTTTTAACCGAATGACAAGTGTAGAATCATTTACTGCTGTAAATGCTCCACGGTCAGTATCAACCTGCTTAAAAATCCACATTCCTGGTGAGGCGACTTTAGGATCTAGAATGCGATTGAAGCTATAAACAAAATCATGCGCTGTTACTTTTCTCTTAGAAGTCTGATCGAAAAACTCAGATGGAGAAAAATAAGCATCATCTCTTAGCGAAAATGTATAGGTGAGCCCATCATCAGAAATGTGATGTGATTTGGCGATACATGGCTGAATCTGCATTGACTCATCTAGTTCCAGAAGACCATCAAATAATTGGTTGATCACTCGCATATCTTCAAGATATCGAGCATTTGCGGGATCGAGAGTATTAACTCCTGCCGCTTCGTTGTATCGAAATACTTTTTTCTGAGAAGAGTGATTGACACTATTGCAACGCCATAAAAACACGCTACAAAAAGCAATAGACACGAAAACAAATAAGCTTTTCACAGACCCAAAAGTAGACTTATTTTGGGTTTTGGATAGAGTTTATTCGTTCAAGTTTTCTAGGAGATTTCCTAAATCTGATCGGTAATATTTCGGGCTTCTTTCAATTCCTTCTGTCGTATACCTTTTCCATGTTTCTACCTTGTATCCCATTTTGTACATCCCTTCCGATTCTTTTTTCCCATCCGAATAGTAAAATACAAAATATCCATGTGGTACTAATTCCCCCTCTACATCCAAATAGAATCCTTCAGCTTTTAAATCGCCAGAAAGTAGCCTAATATTCGCTTTATATAAATCATCCTCTACCTTAGTGAGGTCGCGCTCATAGGCAGCTCTTTTCTTCTGAGTTACATCCAAATACATATCTAGAAAATCAGAATCTGCTTTTTGAGCCGTTGATAAAATAGTAGTGAATACAATGGTTATTGTTAAGATAAATTTCATAGTAATTAAGTATGGTTGGGAGGTATACGATAAATAGGACCTTTTTGTTCCATCTTTTTCGTTTTCAAAAGGTAATTTTGTGGCTAATGCTTCGATTACTAAAAAACTATTTAATTCTCCTGCTTTGTTTATGCTTATCTGGCACTTTGATGTCGCAAAAACTCACAGTTTCTGGCATAATTACGGATGCCAAGTCAGGAGAATCACTTATTGGCGTTAACGTTTATGTAGGAGAATCACACAGTACGTCTACGGATGTCTATGGTTTTTACTCAATTACGTTTGAATCTGGTGTTCAAGAACTCGAATTTAGTTATGTGGGATATCAGTCAAGAACGGAGAAAATAGATCTGAAAAGTGACCTGAAAATCGACCTAGAACTGACGAGCCTGCTCGTTCTGCAAGAAGCTACTGTGGAGGCTGATAAAAATAAGAACACCGAGAGTACAGATATGGGCACAGTTTCTTTGGAAATTGAAAAGATAAAGACGCTTCCAGCTTTCCTTGGAGAGGTCGATATACTCAAAACCATTCAGTTTCTTCCTGGAGTTCAAGCTAATGGAGAAGGGAATTCTGGATTTTATGTGAGAGGTGGTGGTCCTGATCAAAACCTCATTCTTTTAGATAATGCTACCGTTTACAACGCATCTCACCTTCTTGGTTTTTTTTCCGTATTTAATGCCGATGCTGTAAAAAACGTTGAGTTAATTAAAGGAGGAATGCCAGCACAATATGGAGGCAGACTTTCATCTGTTCTCGACATTTTTTTAAAAGAAGGAAATAACAAAGAGTTTCATGGTGAAGGAGGAATAGGTTTGATCGCTAGTCGTTTAACATTAGAAGGTCCCATCAAAAAAGACACCTCCTCATTTATCATCTCTGCACGCAGAACATATGCTGATTTGTTAGTAAAATCGGTCGCTAAAGATGGAAGTCAGGCAAAAGAGAGCAATTACTACTTCTATGATCTTAATGCTAAACTCAACTATAAGCTCTCTTCAAAAGATCAACTTTATATAAGTGGTTACTTTGGAAAAGATGTTTTCGGTTTTGCTAATCCTGCGGCAGGGTTTGGTTCGGATATTCTATGGGGGAATGCTACTGGATCATTAAGATGGAATCATCAGTTTGGAAACAAACTAGTTTCTAACTCTATTCTGACTTACTCAAAGTTCCAATTTGAATTTATAGGGGATCAAGATGATTTTAAATTCAGACTATTCTCAGGAATAGAAGATATAAACGCCAAACTGGGTTTCAGCTATTTCCCTTCTACCAGGCATCGAGTAAAATTTGGAGCTGAATTTACCCGTCATAAATTCACTCCAAGTAATGTAGAAGCAAGTTCAGGAGATACGGACTTCGATACAGGGGATTCTCAAAAGATCTTTGGAAGGGAATATGGCCTCTATTTTAATGATAAATTTAGTCTTACAGATCGATGGAAATTGAATATGGGAATTCGTCTCTCCGCTTTTCAACATATTGGTCCATTTAGCAGATATGAGCCAATCCCAGGAACGCTTGAAAGAACCACAACGATATACAACAAAAGGGAAACTGTAGCTGATTACATGGGGTTAGAGCCTCGATTTTCTGCACGATTCAAAATCAACTCAAAAAGCAGTATCAAAACAGGAGTTACGCGTAACTTTCAATATGTTCACTTGGCATCATTTAGCTCGCTGACATTACCTACTGATACATGGCTACCTACCACAGATAGGATACAACCTCAAAATGGAACTTTATATGCTTTGGGTTACTTCAGAAACCTTCAGAAAGGGGCCTACGAAGCATCAGTAGAAGTATATTATAAGACCATGAATAACCTTGTAGAATATGAGGAAGGAGCTCGTCCAGAGGATAATATTAATGCCAACATTGATTCGCAACTTACTTTTGGAAGTGGTACAAGCCATGGCGTAGAATTTTTTCTAAAAAAGAGAACAGGAGATTTCAATGGATGGCTAGGATACACCTGGAGTAAAACCGACAGGACATTTAATGATCTAAATAGTGGGTTAACCTTTCCTGCGAAATATGACAGAAGACATGATTTCAGCGCAGTAGCCAACTATGAATTATCAGATAGATGGGTGCTTTCAGGAGCATTTGTCTACAGTTCTGGAAATGCATTCACACCACCAATTAGCTGGTATATACTTGAAGGAAGAACCGTATTCGAATATGCCGAAAGAAACAGCTTTAGACTTCCTGATTTTCATAGACTTGACCTTTCAGCTACAAGATATTCCAAGAAATGGAAGAATGAAAAAAATATAGATGGGCATATTCACAGGATTCCCAAAAGAACGCAAAGTAGCTGGACTTTTAGTGTTTATAATGCTTACAATCAAAAAAACCCCTTCTTTTTATACTACATTAATTCAGGAAATATCTTAGCAGGAGAAGTACAAATTTCTGCTCGTCAAGTAAGCCTCTTTCCAATTCTTCCTAGTGTCACTTGGAATTTTAAATTTTAACGTTTATTACGGCATTAAAATGTAAGTTTGCTCGGTATTCATGGAAGAACTTAAACATCTAAATAAATACTTTCTAAGGTATAAGTGGCACTTGCTTTTTGGTATCTTCTTTATTGTAATTACTAATTACTTTAAAGTGTATGCACCTCAACTAATTAATGAAGGGTTAGACTATGTGGAAACCTCTTTAGAGGCTACTGACAAAGATGTTCCAGGCCCAAATTTACCTGCCAGCTTAACGTGGTTAAATGAGCAAGGAATTACTGATTTTAATGACCAAAGAATATTTGAAAACATTGAAGACAGAAATACAAATGTGTTATCCATTAGTGCCTATTTAGGACTTCTTTTTGGAATGCTTTTCGTTATACAGGGGATCTTCCTATTTCTTACTCGTGTGAGTATCATTATTATGAGTCGACGAATCGAATACGACTTGAAAAATGAAATATTTTCTCAATACCAAAAACTTTCTCTTTCTTTCTTTAAACGGAATAATACGGGTGACCTAATGAACCGAATCAGTGAGGATGTTTCAAAAGTCAGAATGTACATAGGTCCTGCTGTTATGTATACATTAAACTTATTTTTTCTAATCAGTTTTGTGTTGTATTCTATGTGTACTATTAGTGTAAAACTTACTATATACACACTATTGCCCCTTCCCATTCTTTCCATTAGCATCTATTATGTCAGTTCATTAATTAACCGGAAAAGTGAAGAGGTTCAGAGAAAACAAAGTGAATTGAGTTCTTTCGTCCAAGAAACTACTAGCGGTGTGAGAGTTCTAAAAGCATATAACAGAGAAAAGTCCTATATGAGTTTCTTTAAAAAAGAAAGTGATCTCTACAAAGGACTAACACTTTCTCTGGTGAAGATTGAGGCGCTTTTCATGCCTCTGATTGTTCTTTTAGTAGGTATGAGCACTTTACTCGCCATTTACTTAGGAGGCGTGGAAGCACTTGAGGGCACAGGCTTTGATAAAGGTGATATTACTCAGTTCGTAATTTACGTCAACATGCTCACCTGGCCATTTGCCTCAGTGGGCTGGGTAACTTCACTGGTGAACAAAGCTGAAGCCTCACAAAAACGAATCAATGAATTTCTAAAGGAAGAGCCTGAAATCGCTTCTGTATCTGAAACTCCTGAAACTATAGAAGGACAGATAGAATTCAAAAATGTGAACTTCACTTACACGGACACAGGTATTCACGCACTTAAAAACATATCCTTCCATATACCTCAAGGTAAAACATTGGGTATTACAGGTAGAACAGGAAGTGGGAAATCGACTATCGCTAATTTGATTTCCCGACAATACGATGTAGATTCCGGAGAGATACTGATTGATCGTAAAGAGATTAGTTCTATTCACCTTGAAAGCCTTAGAAGTAGTATTGGCACAGTTCCTCAGGATGTTTTTTTATTTTCAGATTCAATCAAAAACAACATTGGTTTCAGTGGTGACAATTTTACAGATGAACACATTATTCAGGCAGCTAAGGATGCTGATATCTATGATAATATTATGGAATTCTCTGAAAAATTCGACACTATTTTAGGAGAACGAGGAATCAATCTATCTGGTGGACAAAAACAGCGAATTTCCATCGCACGAGCTATCATAAAAAATCCCGACATTTTAATATTTGATGATTGTTTAAGTGCTGTAGACACTGAAACAGAAGAGAAAATATTAACTAGCTTGAGAAGAATAATGGTAGGAAAAACGAGCATTATCATTAGTCACAGAGTGAGCTCTATTCTTCTAGCGGATCACATCATAGTATTAGATAAAGGAGAAGTTACCGAACAAGGAAGTCATGAAGACCTTCTAGCAAAAAAAGGATACTACTCGGAACTGTATCACAAGCAGCTTGTAGAGGAGTAACTATTAGTCACAAGGATTTCCAAAAAGAGATAATAAGATCAATAAATCTTGGATATCTGTAATCCCATCGTTTGTGGCATCCACAGTACAATTAGTAGCACAACCATAAGCCGCTAGTAGATCTGTTAGGTCTGAAGTATTTCTAAAACCATCATGGTTAAAGTCTGCTTGGCATACGAGCTCAATTCCGCTTATTACTCCATCACAATTATTATCAATCCCTTGTCGTGTCCCAAAAGCACCTGGATGAACGACATTAGAGGAGTCATCACAATCAGTGTTATCTTCTACATAGCCAGCTGGCTGTACAAACCTTCTAATAAAATTTGATTCATCTCCAAAAGAGTCCGCATCTGCATCCAAATAGTAGTTAATGAGCTGAGGCTTTAATAAAAACAATCCATTTTCAATATGGCTCACTGCTACCACTCCAGAGTCGAAGTATGGGTAATTACTCCATGTACCGTTAAACTGTGCGGTGTTACTTTGAGGGTACACATCGAAAAACGCTACTTGAGACAAGTTTCCATTGGCGATATCATCCATCTCTAAAATTCTTAATCCTGCTCTGTAGTTAGATTCATAGATATAACCTTCATGAACGTATAAATTGTGATCAATAGCTGCGGTTGAGTGAACATAAGTTCCTAAAAGAAACGGACTATCTAAATCTTGAACGTCAAAGACAAAGGTTCTTGTATTTCCAGTCCCATTCTGTTCATCTAATTCGTCGTTTGCTATGAAATACTTATGATCTTCAGTTAACCATCCCTGATGTGTATAAAAGGCTGACAGGTATGTCGCATGTGAAATAAGTTCCATATCCGTTTTATCCGACACGTTCACTATAGCTATATTATCTTCATTACACGCAAAAGCTATCTCAGCGCCCTGATAATCTGGATCCGGACCTTTATAATTTACTACTTGTGCATCATGTGTATACCCATCGTTAGCAAACAAGCCTGCGATTGCTGGAAAAGTCGGATTACTAATATCAATCACATGAAGTCCTCCGCTCGCTGTAGTAGTTCCAACAGCATATGCATATCCAGACTCTTCATTGATTACTATATTATGGCATTTCCCAAAATTCCCATAAAAGGCGGTTTCGGAAAATGTAACTGGAGGATTTGTGACAGTTGATAATCCTGATAAATCAAAGATTTGCATTCCATGCCCACTAGCTTCACTCACTATAAATGCATGGTTTTCATACACCTTAATATCTCTCCATATTGAATTAAATGTCTTCGTTGGTAAAACTCCTAAATAAATAGGATTCAATGGATCTGAAATATCCACAAATGAAGTTCCTGCTTCTCTCCCTATCATTACATATTCCTTTCCATTTGCTGGATCCGTCCAACCCCATATATCATTCATCTCCCCTCCCCCTAATTGACTAGAAGTCAGTTGAGAAAGCAAATCAACTTTATCACATGGATAAACTCCTGCCATGCCATTATCGCAAGTTGTCTGGCTTAAGAGTGAAAATTGAACAGAGATAAAGGTCAGCACTAATAATATTCGATTCATTTAAACTTAGAAATACGGTTCTTTCAAAGATACGTAATAAGGATCAAAACAGTTATGTGTTTTTCATTTCATAAGGACTTTTGGTTCTTCAATTATGCGTTGCAATGCATACCTTCGTCAAATGGAGGATATTTTTGAAGATCTCACAGTTATAGAGCTAAGCAGCGTATTAGCAGGGCCTTATGCAGGTATGCTATTCTCTGAACTTGGTGCTAAAGTTATCAAAATAGAAAACGCAAGGACGAACGGAGATGTAACCAGAAATTGGAAATCAAAAAATGAAAATCCTGAAACTCCAATATCAGCATATTACGCATCTGTCAATTTTAAAAAAGAAGTAGTGATGATGGACTTCAGTAAAATGAACGATATCAATAAAACCTATGAACTTATTAAGTCTGCCGATGTAGTAATTACGAACTTTAAGAAAGGGGACGATTATAAGTTTGCGTTGGATTATGGCAGAGTCAAAGTCATTAATCCTAAAATAGTATATGCAAAACTCTCTGGATTTGAAAGTTACCCTGAAAGAGTTGCTTATGACGTAGTTGTCCAAGCTGAATGTGGGTTTATGGCCATGAATGGGCAAGCCTCTTCTCCTCCAACCAAAATGCCTGTAGCTTTAATGGACGTTTTGGCAGGGCATCAGCTGAGAAGTGGGATTCTGGCTGCATTGCTTCGCAAGGAAAAAACGAAAAAAGGCGCTTTGGTAGAAGTGAGTCTTGAGAAATCGGCAATAGCAGCACTTGTAAATCAAGGGACGAATTTTTTAATGAATGGATCCATTCCTAAGAGAATAGGAAGTCGACATCCTAACATTGCATTGTATGGTGAAGTTTTTGCTTGCAAAGACGAAGTTGAAATTGTCTTGGCTGTCGGTACTCAGAAACAATTCTTATCCTTATGTGACATTCTGAACTTACCTCAACTAAAGACTGATAAAAGTTACCTTACAAATTCAGATCGTTTAAAAAATCTTGACCAATTGACTGCAGAATTGGGTCAAAAGATTCAATCACTCAACAGTTCTATGTTTTGTGACGCACTTGATAGCCATTATATTCCTTACGGGATGGTAAAAAACATGGAAGCCGTAGCAAAATCCCCATTGGGAAAAAATTCAATACTCTATGAAAAAATTGAAGGTGTGTCTTCGCAAAGATTTTCTACTGTTGGCTTTAGCATTTTGTAATCAAACTGATGATGTTTACAAACTATCAATCGTGTTCATTACTTTTAGTTCTCAATTCTGATATTTGAGAAAATTTAATTCAGAAACTATGCAAGGCACGTTTCACTTAGCATTCGCTACTAGAGATCTAGAAAAGGCAAAAGAATTTTATGGCGATCTACTCAGGTGTGAGGAAGGCAGAAGTGGTAGCACATGGGTTGATTATGATTTTTTTGGACATCAGCTAACTATTCAATTTGTAAGCTCGAAGAGGCAGATCACTCCTAATTATTTTCACCCTAAAACTATGTTTCCAGCGAATCATTTCGGTGTAATTCTTGACTGGAACGACTGGCATGCACTTAAAGACAAACTTGTCCAAGAAAGAATGGCTTTCGTTATTGAACCACAGACTGTTTTTCCTGGAGAAGCTGGAGAACAAAAAACAATGATGATTAAAGATGATGATGGAAACATTATCGAGTTTAAGTCTTTTGAAGGCCCTGATTCTATTTTCACAAAGTAACTATCTTGTCAATTCAAAAACATCCCACCATGAAGGAATACTTAGAAGGAATACCATCTGTAGACTTGAAAGAATTTATGAGTGATGATGCATCTTTAAAGCACAAGTTTGTTTCTGAACTTGGTGCTGCCTATGAGGATATTGGTTTCGTCGCTTTAAAGAATCACCTGATCACAAAGGAGCAAGTCTCTGAGCTATATAGTGAAGTGAAGTCCTTTTTTGATCTTCCGATAGAAACAAAAAACAAGTATGAGATAGCTGGGTTAGCTGGTCAGCGAGGATACACTTCTTTTGGTAAGGAACATGCTAAAGATTCAAATGCAGGAGATCTAAAAGAGTTTTGGCACTTTGGTCAGGAAGTGACTGACGGAGATGATATAAAATCCCAGTACCCAGACAATATTGCAACAGAAGAAACACCCAATTTCTTTAAAATTGGAATAGAAGCCTATTCTGCTTTGGAAGAAACCGGTAAATACATGCTTCGTGCAATTGCGCTTTACTTAAACTTAGAAGAGACTTACTTTGATGCCAAAATTCATAATGGGAATAGCATCTTAAGGCCTATACACTACCCTCCTATTATTGACGAACCAAAATCTGCAGTTAGAGCTGGTCAGCACGAAGATATTAACTTAATCACCCTTTTAATTGGCGCATCGGCAGACGGGCTTGAAGTACTTAATAAAAATAATAAATGGGTTGCTGTAACAGCACTGCCAGATAGAATTGTCGTGAATGTCGGAGACATGTTGCAACGTTTGACCAATGGCAAACTCAAAAGTACAACGCACAGAGTGGTTAATCCTCCCCACGAAAAATGGGGTTCTAGTAGATTCTCAATACCATTTTTTCTTCATCCAAAAAGCGATATGAAACTGGATTGTCTTAATTCATGTGTACCCGAGGGAACTATCCCCTTGTACGGACCAATTACTGCTGGAGAGTATTTGGAAGAACGTTTAGCAGAAATAGGACTTAAGAAATAGCTTAAAGCCTCACCTCCCTATCTTCCCTCTTTTAATCGACGATAGAGAGTCTTTATCGCTGTTTTTCATTAATTAATCAGGGCAAAAGCATTTAAACCATTACCTTTATTTTGTTCTTAATTTTTTAATTTTCAATCAGTAGTATTTTTGAAAAGCGTTTTTTTCATTCGAAAAAGATGGATAGAAAAACCACGTTTTCTAATACAAATTCACTTTCCTGTTTTTTCTCTGCTCTAAAAGACCCAAGGCGAATAGATGCGGGAAATTACCACCATTCTTTGAGCGACATATTGCTATTGGTTATAACAGGGATAATGTGTGGCTGTGATAAATGGGAGACCATACACATTTTTGGTAAAAGTCAATATTACTGGCTTAAGCAGTATGGAAACTTTGATGCTGGTATTCCATCGATAGATACTATGCGAAGAGTCTTTTCAGCTCTTGATTCTGAGAATTTCAATGATTGTTTTATCTCTTGGATTAATCATTTGTGTGTGAAAACAAAAGGAGAAGTTATAGCTCTTGATGGTAAAACAGTGAGGGGCGGTAAGTTTGACGGAATAACAACCCCTCATATTGTTTCTGCCTTTGCATCAGAGAATCAACTGTGTCTGGGTCAATTGAAAGTGAATGAAAAAAGCAATGAAATTACTGCAATACCTGCATTATTAGAATTGTTAGATATAAAGGGTAATACAATTACCATTGATGCAATGGGGTGTCAAACAAAGATTGTAAGTCAAATTGTGAAAAGTGAAGCCAATTATATTATTGCAGTTAAAGGAAATCAACCTGCTTTGGCTAGTAATATTCAAGATACAGTTGTATTGACAAATCCTGATAGTGTTGATGTTGAAGATGATTTCGGACACGGAAGAATAGAAAAAAGAACTTGTGAAGTTTTTACTAACTTGAAACACATAGAAAACCCTAATAAATGGGAAAATTTAATTTCGGTAGTGAAGATAACATCAGAAGTTACTCAAAAAGCAACCGGAATAATGACAACAGATGAACGGTTTTTCATTAGTGATTTGTCATCTGCAAGAGCAATTAACAATGGGGTTCGAAAACATTGGTCAGTTGAAAATAATTTACATTGGAGCCTCGATGTGACATTTCAAGAAGACTTTTCTAAAAAAAGAATAGGGTATCAAGTGGAAAACTTTAATATCCTATTAAAAATTGTATTAACAGTTTTAAAAAAAGAAAGCTCAGCTAAAATTAGCTTGAAAAACAAGAGAATGAAAGCGGCTTTTGACACAGACTATAGAAATTTATTAATGAGTACAGCTGTTTTTTAAATGCTTTTGCCCTGATTAATTAATCGACTGAAAAAAAAATTATCATATATTTGTCACGTAGTTTACCATAACCAAAGTTAACCATGCGCCAAGTATTCTCACTCTCCTGGATATGAGTATTAAGAGCTTTATTCTTTTCTCATGTGGGTTCAGGAAAAAAGCACAATCTATCAAGGAAAGTCTCTCCTATTGATAGTTCCAATCTCATTTCTAGTTGTTTGATTTCTTGTTTGTTCATTGGATTTTATATTGTTTAGGTATGCTATATAAACAATGAAAAACTAAATTCCGAATCTAACGCTCAACCGATTAAGATTCAGACAATTAACCAAACTAATATTATGAGAAAACTCTTATTTTCTTTTTTAGCACTATCTATTGGATATATCTCTAGTGCACAAGTTGTTAATATAACGTTGGAGTCGACAGACCTTGCAGGTACCGTAGGTACAACAGATTTTACTGGCTTCACACAATATAGAATCTTCGCAGAGATGACAAGTGCTGCTGATGAGGTTCTAAATGTTCAAGGGGATGAATCTTGCCCTGGTAACATTTCTACAACAACTTCGTTTTTTAGACATCCTGCTTCACCTGGTGTAGTTGGTTCAGGTCTTGCTCAAGGTTTCTTTGGATTTATTCCAGAGTTACGGTACCATTCAGTGGTAACAATTGGTAGAGCTACTGACGCTAGTCTAGGTATCCCATTTGCTGAAGATGCAACGGGTTATGTTGCTGCGACAGGTAATGCTGTTACTCCTCTTGAAGGAGCTTTACCAGCAGATGCGTGGATTACTGCATTTGCTGGCGGAGGAAATATCGAATGGAACTCTTTTAATGGAGGATCTTATTTTACGACATTAGGTGGGGTTAACTTACTTGGTCAGGGTGTAAATAATTCTGTATTATTGGGAGCATTTACAACAGCTGGAGATTTCTCATATGCAATTTCAATTGGTTCTAAGGCTGATGGTGTTAATGCTGTCACGGTAACTAACTGTGTTGACAATATTGATAATCTTATATATCCATTAGCTGGTTGCATGGACGATACGGCTTGTAACTATGACGAGTTCGCCGATACAGATGGTGGAACATGTGAGTTTACATCTTGTATGGGTTGTACGAATGCGACGGCTTGTAACTTTAGCAGTGACGCCACTGTAGATGATGGATCTTGTGAATTCACTTCATGTGTTGGTTGTATAGACGATACTGCTTGTAACTACGATGTAGATGCTACTATTGAAGATGATTCATGCATATTCGCAGAAGGTTGTGATGTGTGTGATGGTGCTGGAGGTGTAACTGACAATCCTGAAATTGGCGACGAATGTGATGATGACGACGATACTACTTCTGGTGATGTTTATACTTCTTGTGATGTGTGCGAAGGAACTGCTGTTCCAGGATGTACTGATGACACTGCTTGTAATTATGACGCAAATGCGACTGTAGATGATAACTCTTGTGTACTTGCAGAAGGTTGTGATGTATGTGATGGTGCTGGTGGTGTAACTGATAATCCTGAAATTGGTGATTCTTGCGATGACGGTGACGACACTACTGTTGGAGACGTTTATACATCTTGCGATGTATGTGAAGGAACTACCGTTCCTGGATGTACTGATGATACTGCTTGTAATTATGACGCAAGTGCGACTGTAGATGATAACTCTTGTGTATTGGCTGAAGGTTGTGATGTATGTGATGGTGTTGGAGGTGTAACCGATAATCCTGAAATTGGTGATTCTTGCGATGATGGCGATGACACTACCGTTGGAGACGTTTATACATCTTGCGATGTATGTGAAGGAACTACTGTCCCTGGATGTACTGATGATACTGCTTGTAATTACGACGCAAGTGCTACCGTAGATGACAATTCTTGTGTATTCGCAGAAGGTTGTGATGTATGTGATGGTGCTGGTGGTGTAACTGACAATCCTGAAATTGGTAATTCTTGCGATGATGGTGACGACACTACCGTTGGAGACGTTTATACATCTTGCGATGTATGTGAAGGAACTACTGTTCCTGGATGTACTGATGATACTGCTTGTAATTACGACGCAAGTGCTACCGTAGATGACAATTCTTGTGTATTGGCTGAAGGTTGTGATGAATGCGATGGTGCTGGTGGTGTAACTGACAATCCTGAAATTGGAGATGCTTGTGACGACGGCGATGACACTACGATTGGAGATGTTTATACTGCTTGTGGTGTATGTGGAGGAACTGCGGTTCCTGGATGTACTGATGATACGGCTTGTAACTATGACGCTGCTGCTACTGTTGACGATAACTCATGTGTATTTGCAGAAGGTTGTGATGAATGCGATGGTGCTGGTGGAGTAACAGATAACCCTGAAATTGGTGAAGAATGTGATGATGCTGACGCTACCACCATAAATGACATGTACATAGAATGTGATGTATGCGCAGGAACAAGAATTCTTGGTTGTACAAATCCTATTGCTTGTAATTATGATTCAACTGCCACTGCAGATGACAACTCATGTATCTTGGCTGAAGGCTGTGATGAGTGTGATGGTGCTGGAGGTGTCACTGACAATCCTGAAATTGGAGATGCTTGTGATGACGGTGATGACACTACTGTTGGAGACATTTATATCGATTGTGATGTGTGTCTAGGAAGAGCTATTCTTGGATGTACTGATGATACTGCTTGTAACTATGACCCTACTGCTACTGTTGACGATAACTCATGCGTATTTGCAGAAGGTTGTGATGAATGCGATGGTGCTGGTGGTGTAACTGACAATCCTGAAATTGGTGATTCTTGCGATGATGGTGACGACACTACCGTTGGAGATGTTTATACTGCTTGTGGTGTATGTGGAGGAACTGCGATTCCTGGATGTACTGATGATACTGCTTGTAATTATGACGCTGCTGCTACTGTTGACGATAACTCATGTGTATTTGCAGAAGGCTGTGATGAGTGTGATGGTGCTGGGGGTGTCACCGACAATCCTGAAATTGGAGATGCTTGTGACGACAGTGACGACACTACTGTTGGAGACGCTTATGTCGATTGTGATGTGTGTCTAGGTAGAGCTATTCTTGGATGTACTAATGATACAGCTTGTAACTATGACACTACTGCTACTGTTGACGATAACTCATGTGTTTTTGCAGAAGATTGTGATGAATGCGATGGTGCTGGTGGTGTAACTGACAATCCTGAAATTGGGGATGCCTGTGATGATGGTGACGACACTACTGTTGGAGATGTTTATACTGCTTGTGGTGTATGTGGAGGAACTGCGGTTCCTGGATGTACTGATGATACAGCTTGTAACTATGACACTACTGCTACTATTGACGATAACTCATGTGTATTTGCAGAAGGTTGTGATGTATGCGATGGTGCTGGTGGAGTAACCGATAACCCTGAAATTGGCGAGGAATGTGATGATGATGATGCTACCACCATAAATGACATGTACATAGAATGTGATGTATGCGCAGGAACTAGAATTCTTGGTTGTACAAATCCTATTGCTTGTAACTATGACTCAACAGCTACAGCGGATGACGACTCTTGTATCTTGGCTGAAGGCTGTGATGAGTGTGATGGTGCTGGCGGAGTCACTGACAATCCTGAAATTGGAGATCCTTGTGATGATGGTGATGATACTACCGTTGGAGATGTTTACATCGAGTGTGATGTTTGCCTCGGTAGAGCTATCTTAGGATGTACAAACCCTATTGCTTGTAACTATGACGCTACTGCGACTGTAGATGATGGGTCTTGTATCCTTCCTGATGGTTGTATAGATCCTACAGCATGTAACTACAACCCGAGTGCGACATGTGATGATCACTCATGCGAATACCAAAGTTGTGGTGTTGCATGTACTGATCCTAACGCATGTAACTACAATCCAGATTTTTGCTTTCAAATTCCATTTGACATAAACGACCCTGTTCCTCCTGGAGTAGATTGTTTTGATTTCAGCGAATGTTTATACGAAGACGAATGTGGGAACTGTGGAGGAACTGAATTAGCTGGTTGTATGGATCCAAACGCATGTAATTTTGATGGATCGGTATCTTGCGAAGATGACTCATGCGAATATGTCTCTTGCGTCGAAGGAGAAGTAAATGCAGACACTTCAGACCCTTGTGTATGTAATTTTGATGCTAACGCTAACACTGGATTCTTTTCAGATGTTATGACTATTTCAACAAACCCTCCTACTACTGGATTTAGCTTTACAGTTTCTGCTAGCGCAGGAGTAATAGCTGGTTCTGGTGCTGATGGTGGAGATTCATTCGCTGATAACGGTGATGGAACATATTCATTGGCCTTCAATTATGAAGATGGAGAGACCTGGTCAATTGATGCTGATTGCGCAGCATGCCCTATTCCAACTCTTACAGGCACAAACGCCGGAAGTGAATGTCAATTTGGTTTTGGTGCATTTAACAACATAGATGATGTATGTGATACTGACACCCCAATTGAATTAATTCCTTTAACTGGACCAGCTGGTGGAACTTTTTCTATCGATGGAGGAAACCCTGGATTAGTTGGTAATACTTTTGACCCTTCTGTTTCAGGAGCAGGTACATTCACCATTATTTATGAATATATCATTTATGCAGATGCAGTAAACCCTGAATGTCTGGCAATAGTATCTTCTGAGGTAACAGTGCTAGAAAGTGGTTGTACAGATACAAATGCTGACAATTTTAATCCTCTCGCTGAATGTAACGATGGTTCTTGTCAATATAGCTGTGATGGAGTCGGCCCATGTGAAGCATTTAGATGGGAAGAAGGCGGTACATGGAATATCGATGGAACTATTGATGACACACCAAATGGAGGTGATGGCACACAAAACATGGCTGATGCCAATGGTGTAATCAGATGTGGAAGCAGTGCAGAAACCCAGTCTCAGCTGCAGCCACAAGGATGCTATAATGCTTCAGTATTCGATATTGACGTAAACTCATTCACATGTGTAGAACCTAGCTCAGGAAATGTCGTTAACCCTATCAATCCAACTCATGGTGAACCACTTATCTGGATGAACTTTGATGTTCGTCCAAATGCAGGAACTTTTCAAATTCAAATAAATGATAATTCAGGTGATGAAATAGCATGGGCTCTTTATTCTTCTGATAACCCAACAAGTGGTGTCTCACTGAATGGTGCTACTGGAGAATACCTCAGTGGAAATTGTTCATCAGTGACCCTTAGAGCATGTGGTGTTGAAAGCAGTAGTACTTGGAACACCCTTCCTCTCCCAAATTTCACTAGCGTTACAAATTATTATATTGCCATTTGGGACCAAGATGCTGATGGAGATTTATCAGTTAATAACTTCAAGGCAAGATTTGGATGCGGAGATTCTGACATAGAGATTTGTAATATTGGATTAGAGGATGTAAGTACAACCTGTAATGATGATGGAACATATTCTGTAATTGTAGATGTAATAGGTCTTAATGGAGAATATGTAGCCACTGATGGCAATTCTATCGAAGGAACTTCAGACCCTATTTGTTTGTCTAACAATGGAACGAATGATCCAGTTACATCTGGTTCGTTAACTCTAACATATGCCTCAGGGACTCCTTACAGCATTACTGTTGCAGAAGTATCTCCTTCTACCATTTCAGGTTGTTCCGAGCCTGTCAATACAGAAGACTGCGTAATAACTGGCATTGGTGGTAATGTTACCTTTGGGTGTACAGACCCAACTGCATGTAATTACGATACAAATGCTATATGTGATGACAACTCATGTGTTCCTTGTTCGGGCTGTACCAATCCTAGCGCCTGTAATTATGATCCAAGCGCTGTAACGGATGATGGCTCTTGTATTGTCCCTGAATACATCTGCCCTTCTGGACAGACATTTGAATGTGTTAATGACGTCCCTATAGCTATGGAGTCTGATGTATCGATTATCAATCCTTGTGGGACGGTAACAGTAACCATTTCCGAATCTCACAGCGGTAATGGATGTGTTAATTCTCCATTAATCATTACAAGAACCTATACAATTTCTGATGATCTTAATACTGAGGTTTGTGAAGTAGAACATACTGTAATAGATACTACTCCCCCGCTGATTATATGTCCTCAAGATGTGGAACACAAATGTGATGAGGTAGTAGATTATGGAGAAGCTACGGCTACTGATAATTGTAGTGACGCCATAATTACCTTTAGTGATCAAAGAGTATCTGATGGCTGTATTACTTCTATCCTAAGAACTTGGGTGGCAACTGATGTTTGTGGAAATGCAATAGCCTGCGCTCAAACAATTACCATATTAGATACTACTGCACCAGTTATTAACTGCCCTGACGATGTAGAACATGAATGTGATGAGGTAGTGGATTATGGAGAAGCTACTGCCACAGATAATTGTAACGATGTTACCATCACCTCTAGTGATGTGGAAACTACCGATGATTGTGAAACTATCATCGAGAGAACATGGACAGCTACTGATATTTGCGGTAATTCTTCTAGATGTGTACAAACAATTACTATCTACGATACTACTCCACCTGTAATCAATCTTCCTGATGATATCTCGGTTGATATTAGTTGTGAAGAATATGTATGTGGAATTGAAGCTGGATTTGCATTTATAAATGGTCTGTTGACGCCTGATGAAGAAGCTGCATTTATCCAATGCAACGAAGATCTATTCTTCTCTCTAGACATTGTTCCTACAAGCGTTACAGACAACTGTGATAATAATGTAGAATTTGTACCTATTAGTCTTGTTCCAGTAGTTCACGATGGTTGTGTAGAGTATGAAGGATCAAGTAACGTGAAATTCAGTCTGATCTGTTGGTTTGCGGCTATTGATGATTGTGGAAATGAGGCGGACAGGGTATTTACTGTCTTAAACATTGTCGATCATACTGCTCCAGTAATTAACTGTCCTGACGATCTCACCTTCGAATGTGACGCTGTAGGTGACTTTGGTATGGCCACTGCGACTGATGATTGTCCAGGACCGATAGGCATTTCACATGATGATGTAGAAACTGGAGATGATTGTGAAACTATCATTACTCGAACATGGACTGCTACAGATGTATGTGGTAACTCTTCAAGCTGTGTACAAACAATCACTATTGTTGATACTACTGCTCCTGTAATTACTTGCCCTGCAGATGTAGAATATGAATGTCACTTACAAGTCCTTCTTGTTCCTGCTACTGCAACAGATAATTGCAACGGTGTAACGATCACATCTAGTGACGTAACTACAGGTGATGACTGCGAAACAGTAATTACCAGAACTTGGACAGCAACTGATGCTTGTGGTAACTCTTCAAGCTGTGTTCAAACACTCACTATTTTGGATACTACCCCTCCTGTGATTACATGCCCTGATGATGTAGACACCTCTTGTGATATCCTCTCTGCCGGATTCGGTGAAGCAACTGCTACTGATAACTGTAACGATGTCACTATTACCTTTGATGATGTGACTTCTGGAAATGGATGTGAAAACGGGATTCAAAGAACCTGGACTGCGACTGATGCTTGTGGTAACGTTTCTAGATGTATACAGACAATCATCGTTTCTGACACCACTCCTCCTGTGATCACTTGTCCTGCTGATGTAGAACATGAATGTGATGAGATAGTTGATTATGGTGAAGCCACTGCAACAGATAATTGTAACGACGTTACCATCACCTCTAATGATGTAGAAACTACCGATGATTGCGAAACCATTATTGAGAGAACTTGGACTGCTACAGATATTTGCGGTAACTCTTCTAGATGTGTGCAAACTATTACTATAGTTGATACCACCGCTCCAGTAATCAATCTTCCTGATGATATCTCGGTTGATATTAGTTGTGAAGAATATGTATGCGGAATAGAGGCTGGATTTGCGTTTATCAACGGCCTTCTTACTCCTGATCAAGAAGCTGAATTTATTCAATGTAACGAAGATCTTTTCTACTCATTGGATGTTGTTCCAACATCAGTTACAGACAACTGTGATAATGATGTAGAATTTGTACCTATTAGTCTTGTTCCTGTGGTTCATGATGGTTGTGTAGATTATGAAGGATCAAGTAACGTGAAATTCAGCCTGATCTGCTGGTTTGCGGCTATTGATGATTGTGGAAATGAGGCGGACAGAGTATTTACTGTCTTAAACATTGTTGATCATACTGCTCCAGTAATTAGCTGTCCTGACGATCTCACTTTCGAGTGTGCTGCTGCGACTGACTTTGGCGTGGCCACTGCGACTGATGATTGCCCTGGAGTTATAACTATTTCTCATGAAGATGTAGAAACTGGGGATGAGTGTGAAACTGTTATTTCTAGGACATGGACTGCTACAGATGTATGTGGTAATTCTTCCAGTTGTGTTCAAACAATTGTTATTTCTGACACCACTGCTCCAGTAATTGTTTGTCCAGCAGATGTGGAACATGAATGTGATGAACAAGTCGATTATGGCGAAGCTACTGCTACTGATAACTGTAGCGGAGTAACAATAAATTCAAGTGATGTAACAACAGGCGATGATTGTAAAACTGTAATCGAAAGAACGTGGTTTGCAGTAGACGATTGTGGTCATTCTTCAAGTTGTGTCCAAACAATCACCATAGTAGATACTACTGCTCCAGTAATCAATCTTCCTGACGATATCTCAGCAGATATTAATTGTGACGAATACTCTTGTGGATTAGAGGCTGGATTTGCGTTTTTCAATGGATTAATGACGCCAGAAGAAGAGGTTGATTTCATTAAGTGTAATGAGGATCTGTTCTTCTCTCTAGATATTGTTCCAACTGGTGTAACTGACAATTGCGATACTGATGTGGATTACGCTCCAGTAGAGCTTGAAGCTGTGATTCATGATGGTTGTCAAGACGAATATGAAGGATCAAACAATGTAAGATTCAGTATTATTTGTTGGTTTGGTGCAATGGATGATTGTGGAAATGAAGCTGAGAGAGTATATACCGTGTTGAACTTCGTAGATAACACTGCTCCTGTAATTACTTGTCCTGATGATGTGACTTTCGAATGTGATGCAGTTGGGGATTTTGGACTGGCTACAGCTACAGATGATTGCTTTACTGCCCCTATTGTTACTCATTCAGATGTGGAAACAGGTGATAAATGCGAAACTACCATTACTAGAACATGGACAGCTACAGATGATTGTGGTAATTCTTCTTCTTGTGTGCAAACAATTACAATTGTAGATACTACTGCTCCAGTGATTACTTGTCCTGATGATGTTGAATACGAATGCGAGCTTCAAGTATTATTACTTCCGGCAACTGCAACAGATAATTGTAATGATTTCAGTATAACCTCTAGTGATGTAACAACAGGTAATGATTGTGAAACTATAATCACTAGAACATGGACAGCTACAGATGACTGTGGTAATTTTTCTTCATGCGTACAAACTATTACTATTGTTGACACGACTGCCCCTGTAATCACTTGTCCAGCCAACATTACTGTAGAATGTAGTGATCCTGATGATTATGGAATGGCTACCGCTACTGATAACTGCAATGATGTTATTGTAGACTATATTGATTTAGAAATACCTTTCGATTCTTGTGAAAGAACTATTGAAAGAACATGGACTGCTACAGACAATTGTGGAAATCAATCGTCTTGCATTCAAGTAATCGTTATTGTAGATACTACTGCTCCAATTATTACTTGTCCAGATAATGTAGAACATGAATGTGATCAGGATGTAGACTACGGTGAAGCTACCGCTACTGATGACTGTCATGGTGTCACTATCTCATCAAATGATGATGTATCAGAAGTTGATTGTTTGATTACAATTACTAGAACTTGGACTGCAACAGATGATTGCGGAAACGCTTCTGAATGTATTCAAGTCATTACTATTGTAGATACTACGGCTCCTGTCCTATCTGGAACTCCTTCTACTGAATTAACGATTAACTGTCAAGATGAGCATCCGGAAGTACCTGAGGTGACTGTTACTGATAATTGTGATGATGATGTAACTGTATCCTTTGAAGAAATCTATGAAGGATTCCATCCTGATCCTGAAGCATATGAAAACTGTGAAGGGATTCAACCTCTTAATGCTGAAGTGGATTGGGCTATGGCTCTATTTGATCTCCCTGGACATGTAGATGAAGTGGCGTATTACAATACTGTTTTCGCTCAAGTATCATTCTATGAAGATTCTGGGGATGGATTAGAAGCTCTTTTAACTGGTACGGTATATGATCAATCAAACCCTAGTGGCGGATGGCATATTAATATCCCATTGACTGCCGGTAAAGGCTGGGAAGCTTGGTCTGCGATTGAAGGAAATGACTACAAAGACGACTTCAACTTAGTAGGTGATGCATATCTAGATTGGACATATTATCTAATCAATTCTGATGGGGCTTACTTAGAAGGATGGGGTGATCTTGATGGCTCTTTCTTAGACATTTCTCATACTCCAGTTGATTACTCTATTGGGTGGCAACATGGTGTTGGAGCTAATAACGTTGGTCCTCACTTAGGACTTGGTGGTTGGATGCATTTTGAAGGAATATATGTGAACTCTGAGCTTGATATTGATGAAGAGGTTTCTGGAGCAGGTGATGTGGCAATAGATCTTAACTGCTGCCCTACTTACTTGTTCACTAGAGTTTGGTCTTCTACTGACTGTGCTGGAAACGAGACTACATTCACTCAGGAAATCACTGTTCTAGGAGTGGAAGCTCAAGCTGCTCAGGAATGTATTGCTGATTTCAACTATGATGGAGGAAGAACTACAACTGACTTAGTGATCTTCCTAGGTGATTACGGATGTTTCACTGGTGATTGTGGATGTGACTTGAACGATGATGGATTTACAACTTCTGTCGATTTAACTATATTCCTAATGTATTATGGAATTGATTGTGAAAATCACAATGCTGACGTGGAATAATCGAGAACTTACAACTTTTAGAAAGGAGGCATAGAGCCTCCTTTTTTTTGTGCTTAACAATTATTAAGATGGAGT
This sequence comes from Flavobacteriales bacterium, assembly GCA_965224545.1. Classification (GTDB taxonomy): domain Bacteria; phylum Bacteroidota; class Bacteroidia; order Flavobacteriales_D; family Sanyastnellaceae; genus ASP10-05a. The sequence goes on from CBDCZM010000004.1 coordinate 940,771, forward strand.
CAATATGTCATCTTTCTTTTCTGGCGTTAAATTTGATAATACTCAATCAGAATTAAAAAAACAAGCAATGAAAAGGATACTAACATTTACGCTAGCAGCATTTATAGGAGGATTAGGAGCACTTACAGCGGCCAAATATTTTTTTCAAGAAACAAATGAGAAACAACAAGTAGTCTCTGAACAACCCCAGCCTAATTTTAATTACGTAAATGTACCCGCCCCTGCAGTGGCTTCTGTGGATGACTTTACCCTCGCCGCCTCTAAAACTGTGAATGGCGTAGTCCATGTAAAAACTGAAGTTGAAGTTCAGAATGTCTACAATCCTTGGGCAGATTTTTTTGGGGGAGACTCTGGAATTGAGCCCTATGTTCAAAGAGGATCTGGCTCTGGGGTAATCATTTCTAAAGATGGATATATTATCACCAACAACCATGTAATAGAAGGAGCAGATAAGATTGAGATAAGCATGAACGATAACAGATCCTATGAAGCTGAGTTGGTTGGAACTGATCCCACCACTGATATAGCAGTGTTAAAAATCTCGGGTAAGGACTTACCTACTGTTACAATAGGAGATAGTGAAAAAGTGAAAGTTGGAGAATGGGTATTAGCAGTAGGAAATCCTTTTAACCTTACTTCCACTGTAACAGCGGGTATCGTAAGCGCTAAGGCTAGAAATATCAATCTTCTTAGCCCTGATCCTAATAGAGAGATATTCCCAATAGAATCATTTATTCAAACAGATGCTGCTGTCAATCCTGGAAACAGTGGAGGTGCTCTTGTAAATACCAATGGAGAGCTTGTTGGTATTAATACCGCGATTGCTTCCAGAACAGGATCTTTTGCAGGATATAGCTTTGCTGTTCCTAGCTCAATCGCTGCTAAAGTAGCTGAGGACATAATTAAATTCGGACAGGTACAAAGGGCCTATATTGGTGTTAGAATTGAACCTGTCAATGAAGATCTTGCTGACAAATACGGATTGTCGTCAGTAGAAGGCATTCATGTAAGCTCTCTTACTGAAAACGGGGCCGCTTCAGCTGCAGGAATCGAATCAGGAGACGTTATTCTCGAAATTAATTCTACAGCTGTTAACTCGGTTCCACAACTTCAAGAGCAAATCAGTAAGTATCGACCTGGTGACAAAGTAACTGTGACGATTTGGAGAGATAACAAGAAAAAAAATCTGACTGTTCAACTTAGAGACAATGACGGAGGTACAGCGCTGGTTAAATTTGAAAAATCTGAGTTGAAAGAGATGCTTGGAGCTCAGTTCTCCGATGTAAACTCTGACGTTAAAGCTAAATTAGGAATCCGAGGTGGAGCACAGGTGCAAGAATTACAACGAGGTAAGCTTAGCTTTAGTGGAATCAAAAAGGGATTTATTGTGACACAGGTGGATGGAGAAGAAGTCAATACTGCGGCGGATTTAGAAAAAATACTGAATAAGAAATCTGGTGGTATTCTTCTAGAAGGAGTTTACGAAAATGGAACAAAAGCTTATTATGGCTTCGGGCTATAAAAGAATCTTTAGATAAGGATAAAGCCGCTCTACAAATAGAGCGGCTTTTTTATGCTATAAAGTATTGCAATGTCTTAATCAGTATTAACTTTGTACTAATAAAAGGCCTAAATAAAAAAGACCTTGATTAATCATTTTTAATTTCTATTAAATGTCAAATTCAGTATTAACAAAAGAGACATACAGCAATGAGCTGGAAGTATACGTTAATCAAGAAAAAGCAGCCGTAGACCTGATCCATTCTATAGGTAAGCTAATGTTCGAAAAATCTATTGAACTGGTTCTATTTAGAAACCACTTGGTAGATACTAGCATCACCGAGACTCTTCGTCTTCACAGATATGCTGCTGAAATGGTAGGAAAACCTATCTCAGTGTTTGATTCTGCTGATCTTGCTAGAGAAATTCTGGAGATGGATCTTGCACCTGCAAAAATTGATATTGGAAAGTTAGCTGATCAATGGCTTACTGAAAGAGAAACATATAATTCTATCAAAGACTTTTTGGAAGATAAGTTTCAGAACTTCTTAACTACGGAAAATACTCCCATTGAACCAAGAGATGTTGTATTATATGGGTTCGGGAGAATCGGACGATTAGCAGCAAGAGAATTAATCAAACAAGCTGGAAAAGGTCAGCAACTTAGATTGAGAGCAATTGTGATGAGGTCATTGGATGAGGCTTCAATGATAAAAAGGGCCTCTCTATTAGAAAATGATTCTGTACACGGAAGATTTAAAGGAACAGTGGATGTAGATTTCGATAATTCGTGCCTCATAATTAATGGACAACGTGTAAACATGATTTCAGCGGCATCCCCGGATAAAATTGATTATACTCAATTTGGCATTTCTAATGCGCTTATCATCGATAATACGGGTGCTTTTAGAGATGATGAAGCTCTAGGATTACACCTTAAATCTAAAGGAGCATCCAAAGTGATACTTACAGCTCCTGGAAAAGGAATTCCCAATATCGTTTACGGAATTAACCACAGAGATTTGGACATCGAAAAAGAGAACATTTTCTCTGCAGCTAGTTGTACAACAAATGCAATATCTCCAATTTTAAAAGTGATCAACGATACTTATGGAGTGAAATCTGGGCATATAGAGACTGTTCATGCATATACTAATGATCAGAACCTACTTGACAATATGCATAAAAAACATCGTCGAGGTAGATCTGCGGCTGTAAACATGGTAATTACGGAAACTGGTGCGGGAAAAGCAGTGACAAAAGTGATTCCTGATCTTGAGAACAAACTAACTGCAAATGCGGTAAGAGTTCCCACACCAAATGGCTCCCTAGCTATAATGCACTTAGAATTGGGTGGTACTACAACTAAACCTGAGATTCAAGAGCTCATGAAGAAAAGTGCACTTACTGGTGAGCTAGTCAATCAAATCTTTTATTCAATCAATGAAGAACTGGTATCTAATGATATAATTGGAAACGAGTGTTGTGCTGTTTTTGATAGCCCAGCGACTATCGTATCTAACGATGGTAAAAAAGTAGTTCTTTATACATGGTACGATAATGAGTATGGATATACAAAGCAGGTAATTCGTTTAGCGAAGTACGTAGCTAAGGTGAGAAGAAACATTTATTATTAAAAATAATATTAATTGACATGAACCGCTATTCTATTGGAGTAGCGGTTTTTTTTTGCTAAAATGTATATCTAATTCGCTTCGCTCCTACGCTAACTAATTCTTGCTTATCATCATATTCGATTAAAACCTGTTTGATCTCTTTTGGAATCTTTAAGATGAACTCTGTGAGAATTCCATTCGATAAAAACCCTTGATATAAAATTTCACCGTTGATAGAACGCACATTAACCATTCCATCATTTGGTGTAGTTAATTCTATCGCTACAGGCCTTACATCTTTCCAGTTGTAATGAGAATGTTTCAGTTTCTCCGCCAAGCTTGAATTGGATTTATAATATTTCGAGGGGTTATTATCTTGCTTCATACACCCTGTATGAATTATGATAATTAGTAATAGGGTTATATATCTGTACATTTCATAGTATTATGCAACAAAAATACCTACGAAGTATCCTCTCATTTGTAAGCGGACATCTGATATCTCATTTAAATTTATATTCAGAATAACCTCATTAATTTTCTTCCGTGAGATTTTCGATTACTTTTGGAAACCCAATCAAAAGAACCATGAAGAAATTCCTATTTCTAATAAGCTGTATCTATTTAGTTTCATGCAGTCAGCCTACAAATGATAAAAGTCAAAAAGAGGGAAAGCCTACGATAAAAAAAACAGAGCAACAGTTGAAAATTGAAGGCGTACTCCATGAATATTTTGATGCTTCTAATAAAAAAGATTTCAGTTCTCTTTTGAATTTGATTTACCCTGAATTATTTAACGGCATCAGTAAAGAGGAAGTTGAGGGTGTATTTTATTCAAGACTAAACTCTATGAAAAAAATTCAATTTACCAATCTAGAATTTGATGAAGTCGCTGTTCTCCTAGAAGAAAATCCTGTAGTTAAAGTATATAGTCAAAAGTTTAAATCTAGAACAGAGATGGCTCTTGATACATCAATACCTCTTCAAAATTTTGAGGGACTGTCTAAATCAATTCGTTCAATTGATAGCGAAGCTAAGATTAATAAAGAGAATTATGAAATGAGCTACTCTGACAAGAAAAAATTAATGGTAATAGAGTCGAAAAACACATTTTATGTTATGCCTGAAGATCTTTGGAAGTCTCTAGACACCGATGAGTTTGATAAAACCAAAGTGCTTAATAGCTACAAGGCTACTCCATAAAATCTTGTAACATTTCTTTGATTACGATCTGTAATTCTTCTGCTACCAAAGAGTCGTATGATTCTTTATTTTTTGAACCAAACACTGTGGCTACGTCTACTTGTTGTTCTGTTTGAGAATACTCTTTGGCCATTAATTTCATTCTCATTCCGAATTGCTCTACCTCATAGCCTAAAAGGAATTTATCAAGTTTGTTGTATTGGTTGAACCAATTTGGCTGGCTCACATTGATCTCATCAGTGTAATACAACACAACTGGAGGTACTGAGTCTATTTTAAACTCTGCCATTGCCATTTTACATGAAAGACCAACGATAGTCGTGTCTCCAAACGGTTCGGATATAATCATTTCAGGCATCTTTTTCACCACCTCAAACACTTTTTCTCTTTCCATTTCACATCTGTACTTCCCTGACATATTCTCTAACGTTTGATTTACAGTGAATTTCTTCTGATTAGAATAAAACCGATTACTAATTACATTCATCTTGGAGTTCATCTCTCCATAAATCTCATCTTCATTAAATATGGTAGTATACTCAGTGGGGAACCACTTGAGCAGGGTTTTATCTTCTATAAAAGGAAACTCAACAGAGTAAACTATCTTACCATTCATAGCCACAGATTCGGTCTCAGATTCAGGTGTGCACGAACTACAGCTAATTAAGTAAAAAATAATTCCGCCCCATGTCAGAAATCTAGTTAACGAATTAGACATTATAATCTTGAGTTAGTTAAATAGCAAGATTACACAAATCCATTCTAGTAAAATTCACGTTTAAAATTATTTTCCTAAAAGAGCTTTGTGAGTAAATACTATATAGATCAATGCCCGTTGTCATATAAAGTATGCTCATCACTCTTACTTTTGTAACAATATCTGTAAGCGATGACCTATTTAAACGTAAAAAATGAATACTCTAGGCTTGAGAGTGTTATCCTCGGTAATCCTCACTCATTTGGAGGGACGCCTAAACTGGAAGAGGCTTATGACCCTAAATCTAAGCTGCACATAAAAAATGGTACTTTCCCCACTCAATCAGCCATTGTTGACGAGATGGAGGAGTTTGCTAAAGTTTTAGTTGAAAATGGTGTCACTGTAATCCGACCTAAAACGATTGAAGACTACAACCAGATTTTTGCTCGAGACATTGGTTGTGTAATTGACGGGAAATTTCTCATCGCTAATATGATCGAAGATAGAGCGAGAGAAATAAATGCTATTAGCGATTACATTAATTCTATAGACGAGAAAGATATTGTGAAAGCTCCTGAGGGAGTTCGGTTCGAGGGTGGCGATGTACTGCCACATAATGACCATATTTTCATTGGACATTCTAAAGCTGAAGATTTTTCTACTTACAAAGTATCTAGAACAAATGAGGCAGGAGTGAAATTTATCTCAGACCAATTTCCAGAGAAGACAGTAAAAGCTTTCGAACTGAATAAGAGTGATGTAAATCCAAAAAAAAATGCCTTGCATCTAGATTGTTGTTTCCAACCCTTTGGGATGGGACATGCCATCATTCATGAAAACGGTTTTAAGAACAAAGATGAATTTGAGTGGCTCGTTGATTATTTCGGAAAAGAAAACTGTTTACTTATAGATGAAAATATCATGTATAGTATGGGAGCAAATCTATTTTCGATAGCTTCAGACCACGTCATTTCAGAAGTTGGATTTACGCATGTAAATTCTTTCTTAGAGTCTAAAGGGTATACTGTTTCTAAAATTAAGTATTCTGAGATCGCTAAAATGGAAGGATTATTAAGATGTTCTACCCTACCTTTGTTCCGAGAAGATTAAGTAAAATGTCGAAACCATATACGTCTAACATCCTTATGATTCAGCCTGTTGGATTCAGAATGAATGAGCAAACAGCTGTCAACAATTACTATCAGTCAGCTTCTGTAGGTTTAACTCCTGAAAATGTGCAAGAAAGGGCTCTTCAAGAATTCAATACTTTCGTGGCAAAATTGAGTGATAAAGGTGTTAATGTAATAGTGGTAAAAGACAGTAAAGAACCAGACACACCTGATTCTATTTTCCCCAACAACTGGGTTTCTTTTCATAATGACGCCCGAGTGGGATTGTATCCCATGTTTGCCGAAAATAGAAGAACAGAACGAAGAGAAGATATATTTGACTCACTCAGAAATGAGTATGGTTTTAGTATTTCTGAAATTGTAGATTTCACAGAGTTTGAAGAACACAATAAGTTTCTTGAAGGCACAGGAAGTATGGTTCTTGACAGAGAAAACAAAATTTGTTATGCGGCACTATCCGTTAGGACCGATGAAGGTGCTTTAGACCACTTCTGTGAGCAATTTGATTACACCAAATGCAGCTTCACTTCATTACAAAGTGTTGGTGAAGACAGAAAGCCCATCTATCATACAAACGTAATGATGTGTGTGGCAAATAAATATGTTGTCATCTGTCTTGATACGATAGATGATGTTGAAGAAAGGATGAACGTGATTTCGGTAATAGAAGAAAGTGGTAAAGAAATTGTTGAAATTTCTGAGGAGCAAAAAGAACATTTTGCAGGAAATATGCTTCAGGTAATGAATGAAGACCTAAATCCTTATTTAGTGATGTCTTCTGCGGCATACAATAGCTTGAGTTCTGATCAAATTTCCATATTAGAGAAATACAATCCTATCGTTCACAGTGCAATCGATACTATAGAATTATGTGGTGGTGGTAGTGCCAGGTGCATGATGGCTGAAGTATTTTTACCTAAGATTTAGAATCCCCTTACATGAGTATAGAAAGTAAAATAGCTCAGAGTGTTTCTGACACTATCAAGTCATTGTATTCTGCAGAAATACCTGCCGAAGACATAATAGTTCAAGAAACTAAAAAAGAGTTTGATGGAGATCGTACTGTTGTCGTATTTCCTTTTTTAAAAATGTCAAAAACGTCACCAGAGAATACTGCTATGGCACTAGGTAAAGTGCTAGTAGATTCTTTGGAAGAGATAGAAAATTTCAACGTTGTAAAAGGCTTTTTGAATTTGGAGATATCCTCTAACTATTGGATAGATTTTCTGAATAGCGCAGCTATGAACAATAATTACGGATTGAAACCTATCAATACTTCCTCGGAAGTTATGGTGGAGTATTCCTCACCTAACACAAACAAACCACTTCATTTAGGACACCTAAGAAATAACTTCTTAGGTTACTCTGTTGCCAGAATTCTGGAGGCAAATGGACATCGGGTTCAAAAGGTTCAAATTATCAATGACCGAGGGATCCATATCTGTAAGAGCATGGTTGCTTGGAAAAATTTTGGAGAAGGAGAAACCCCTGAATCTTCTGGCACAAAAGGCGATAAGCTTGTAGGTAAGTACTATGTGACTTTTGATAAGACTTATAAGTCTGAAATCAAGAAGCTCATGGACGATGGTATGGAAAAGGAAACGGCTGAGAAAGCAGCCCCTATTATACTAGAAGCGCAGTCTATGCTAAAAAAATGGGAAGATGGAGATCCAGAAACAATCGAGTTATGGAAAAAAATGAACTCCTGGGTCTATGATGGATTCGAACATACATACAGAGAAATGGGAGTTTCTTTTGATAAGCTTTATTACGAATCTAATACATACCTCAAAGGAAAAGAAGAAGTAGAAAAAGGACTCGCTTCTGGCGTGCTATTCCAAAAAGATGATGGTTCAGTTTGGTGTGACCTAACTGATGATGGCTTGGATGAAAAATTAGTCTTAAGAGGGGATGGAACGGCTGTATATATGACTCAAGATATAGGAACCGCTATTCTTAGATTTCAAGATTATCCAGAGTTAGAGTATCAGATTTATACGGTTGGAAACGAACAGGAGTATCACTTTAAGGTTTTGTTCCTAATTCTTAAAAAACTTGGCTTTAAGAAGGCCGGTGATAACTTCCACTTAAGCTATGGAATGGTTGAGCTTCCAGAAGGTAAAATGAAATCTAGAGAAGGAACAGTAGTTGATGCTGACGATCTTTTGGAGGACATGATTACTACAGCGCGTACTATTTCAGAATCTCAGGGCAAGCTTGACGATCTATCTGAAGATGAAAAAGCGACAACTTATAAGTCAATTGGATACGGAGCTCTAAAATACTTCCTTTTAAAAGTAGACCCTAGAAAAGGAATGATGTTCAATCCTGAGGAGTCTGTTGATTTTCAGGGAAATACAGGACCGTTTATTCAATACACATATGTTCGTGCTAACTCCGTAATTAGAAAAGCGAATAAAGAATTGAACTCTATACCAGCTGGAACTGAGATTTCCGATGCGGAGAAAAGAATAATCAAAAGAGTTTACGACTTTTCTTCAGTACTGGAAGAAGCGGGCAAACTGTATAACCCTGGTATACTTGCCAATTACATTTTCGAATTGGTTAAAGATTATAATTCATTCTATCAGAGCACCAATATTTTAAAAGAAGAAAATGAGGAACTAGTTAATTTAAGACTCGTTTTCTCCAAATTGACAGCTCAAGTAATTGAAACAGGCATGAGATTACTAGGTATAGATATGCCACAAAAAATGTAATCAAAAAGGACTAAACAAGCTCTGAAATGCCTTTTAGAGCTTGCTTTAATTCTTCTCTCAAAGAATCAGAGGCAGCAACAAGAGGAAGACGAACAGTATCGGAATAGCCATTTTTAATTTCCATTAAAGCCTTTAGCCCAGCTGGGTTTCCTTCCTTAAATAATAATGGTAATAATGGCTGTATCACTTCATCTAGCTCTTCAGCTTTAGCGTAATCTTTGTTCTCAGCATGATGAACCATGGTAGAAAACAAATCAGGAAGTGCATTCCCTATTACTGAGATAATCCCTACTCCACCAGACTTCATAATAGGAACTGTTAATCCATCATCACCACTGAATACAAGAAAACCTTCGGGGGCTCCTGACATAATTTGATTTATTTGTGTCATATCACCACTTGCTTCTTTAACAGCTTGTACATTCTTTACATCTCTAGCTATCCTTAAGCAAGTCTCTGCTTCCACATTTGAAGACGTTCGGCTAGGTACATTGTACAATATAATTGGAAGAGGAGACGCTTCTCCCAATGCTTTAAAATGCTGATATATCCCTTCTTGAGTAGGCTTGTTATAACTAGGACTCACAGATAAGATGGCTGAAACTCCTTCAAAGTCAAAAGTTCTTAATTCTTCACAAACTGCAGCGGTGTTGTTCCCCCCCATTCCGTAAACTACTGGAGTCCTTCCCATTGATGCTGCTAATACACAATCTAAAGCTGCCTGTTTTTCCTGCTTATTTAAAGTAACAGATTCACCTGTAGTTCCCATAACTACTAAAAAATCAACTCCTCCAGCAATCAAGTCCTCTGTCAACCTGGCTAATGAAGTAAAATCAATGCTTAAATCTGGGTTGAATGGAGTAACCATTGCAACGCCTAATCCCTTTAAATTCATATCAATTAAAACTCAATTTAGATAAATAATATTCCGTGTACTTGAGAAAATCATCTTCTCCCAAATTTTCAGGAATGTCCATGATTAAGTCCATGTACTTTTCATGAATACTCCCCTTTCTTCCTACTTTCATCGAGGCTATAGAACCAGCCACTACATGCTCTAATGCATCACAAGGTTCTGTGGTCAGATCTAAAAGTATATCAAATTCTTTCTTGCAAAAACCAGTCAGAATTTTTGCCGGTCTAAGCCTCCAATTCAAGTCCTCCTTAGTGAAATACTGAAGCTCTTTCAGTTGATTGAGATATAACGGCCTGTCTTTTTCCAGTTGATCAAAATAAACCAGAATCAACCCCTCTCTTACTCCATACTCACCTTTTAAATGCTGAAGGAAATTGCGTTTTTTCTTAAAATGAGCTTCATCTTTGTTCTGAAAGACTATTGCCAACCGGACATTGTCTCTTAACCCTCTACCTTTCTTAGTACGGTTATTTTCTACCTTTTTAGCAGGAAGAAGCTTTCCTATTCCATGTTTTAGACGCACTAAAAAACTCATGCTTCGCTCTTCAATCTGAGGCACAAAAATAGTCTAGAAAAGAATCTTGCGACGTCTCTTACATAACTTGTTTCACAATTTTTACGTTTAATGATTAAATCATAAGCATATGAAGACGTTAAATCCAAATTGGTTTACTGAAGGTATACTTGATGCAGAATACAAGCGCTATATCTTGTTGGCCTACCTTCAAGAAGTAGAAAAAGAATATAAGTGCTCTAGAATTTTTCCTGCGCTGCAAAATTTGGCTATTAATGCCAAGTCAATGCAGGATTTCAAAGATCAGTGCGAATCACTAAGTGCTTCATTTCCTAAATCCCTTACAGGATTCGATCCGAAATCAGGCCAACTTCAATATACAGCTAGCGTTAATGATCCACAATTACTGGCAATCATTAACGAAATCATAGACTATTCGCTACCCAAAATCGCTTTAAAACTACAAGAAGGAAAGGAGATTTATGATACTGTAGAAAATCTAATAGAAATTGAACCACTGGGAATTATTCCTATATATAAAGACGAAGGCTATTTATTCATCCAAAGTGATGGTGAGACGCATATGGATATTTACACTTATAAGATTTCTTTCCTTGAAGAGGGTAAATCAGATCGAATTTTGGAAACTACTTTTCTGAAAAGAACTAAAAGGACCATATCCAATACGTTCTATGGAATCAAGGAAAAACTAATCAAGGAGTTTCAAAACTTACCTATACCTGCCACCTACGTAATTACAAGTCATCTCAGTTTCCCTAAAGAGGCTACACTCCTTCCGGTGGCTAAAAGGCTCTTTGTAAGAAAACTGGTTACAGAATTCTCATAATGAAAGAATCCCGCACGCTTGCAGGATTCTGTCAACTTAACCAAATTTTTACTTAAATACTTAACTACTATATTTAACTAACTTCATCCTTGTCATGAAACAAAGACAAAACAAATGTAGTTTTGAGGAATAGTGAATTTTGTAGTATAAAGTCCTAATGGCTTGTAGGAATTTTCCTTCAATAATTCGTTTTTTTACTATATAATGATGATGATTTTCAGTGATCACTGAATTGACTCTTTATATAGATACAACTTTTGAGCTGAGCTATGAGGACGGTATAAATAAAAGGCAAACCCATTCCTTACTTGTATTTGTTCAAGGTATTTATAGGTCAATTCGAAAGCTCCTAATGCTTCTCCTGAAGAAGTATTTATTTGCTTTAAAAAAGTTTTAGAATTCTTCTGAAATACAGCATAAATGTTTTGTGCTGCCTCGTCCTGAACCAACTGATTTTTCCAGCCCGATTTTCTTTCATTCTTGTGATATTCTATATCAAAAGTTTCGATTAAAGTTCCTTCAGAATTAAACACTTTTATTTCGTTGTTCAAATGGTCAAATATGAATAATTCATTGTTTTGAGTAAAAGCCGGTGCATAAAGAGGTTTGAAATAAATAGACTTATGATAACCAGTCATGTAACCCGAAATAATCTCCCTGTCAATTCCTGTAGATAACTCCATTCTATACGCTTCTAGTTTCTGTCGAGGCAATAAGTTTCTATATTGGGCCCTGAATGTGTGCATTAGCACCTCATCTTCAACTGTGCATAAGAATTTCAATTCATCCGGATGTTCAGGATTCCCCAGAAAATAATCGAATGACGGAAATGTGACATCATAATTATTTACAACACTTATCTCTTCTCCGCTCTCGTTGGTCAATTTTACCGTAGCATTTTGATTCATCTCAAACTCTGGAGGTAATTTTGAAAGCATCAATCCATGATCTTCCTCAGAGATAAAGTAATAGGCTGTTTTGGTTCTCAGGAAGCACTGCTCTTCTTCATCCTTAATAAGTTCAAGTCCATCTGTTTTGAATACTGATTTAGACTGAACCTCTAAGTTTCTGTTTAACTTGATCACATGGCACTCATCCAGAATATCCAAATGAACCTCCTCTTCACTCTTAAAAAGTCTCTTTTTAGTATAAGACAATATTAAAATCCCGTCCTCTACAAACAAATAATCAGCTACGTGATAATTCTCATTACTATAAACAACCTCGGGAAGAGGATCGGGAACTACTATAGCCGTATCTAGTTGCTTTGTTCCTTGATCTAACCCTATTTTATATTTTCGTTTGTCCTCTTTTATCGTAAAAGATCCATCTTCAAATTTAATATGGCTAATGAGAATAGAAGCTCCAAGCTCAGATTCGATAGTAGCGACTCCTTGGTCATTTGTTCTTCCTAAATAATCGTTTTCCGAATTGAAGATATTTGCGAATGTCACGGGGGATTGATCCTCATTAGAAAGCACGATCACCTCCACTCTTACTTGGGAAAAGCAATTCCCCAACCACAAAACACATATGATTGTTAAGATGAATCTCATACTTTGTAGATGAGATACAACGGTAGATTCCATAAAAAATAGAACTTAAAATGACTGCAGCTTAAATCAACCTGCGAGTCCAGCCAAAAGTATCTTCAATTTCTCCCCTCTTCAAGCTTTCTAAAAAAGTGCTCGCCTTGTTGGCAAACTCCCAATTTTCAACATCTTTAAGCTCAAACATTTCTTCTCTGTATCCTACACTTTTTATTTTGGCAATAGTAGCTGCTGTTCCTGCTCCGAAAGCCTCATCAAGATTACCCTCCTTCAAAAGAGTGATGATTTCTGCAACTTCTATTTTTTTCTCCTCTACATTATATCCCCATAATTCAGCTATACGTAAAAGAGAATCTCTGGTTATTCCTGAAAGAATACTATCACTTACTGTAGGTGAAAAAATCTTATTTCCAGATCTGAAGATAATATTCATCGTCCCGCTTTCTTCTATGTATTTATGTTCCACAGCATCAGTCCAAACAAGCTGATCAAAACCTTGCTCCTGAGCTATTTTAGCAGGATATAGAGACGCTGCATAGTTTCCTGCAGCTTTAGCGTAACCTGTCCCTCCCTTTACGGCTCTGCTAAAATGTTCTTCTATCTTCACCTTTACAGCTCCTGAATAATACTTGTCTACTGGTGCCATAAATATCATCAATTTATAGGTGTTGGATGGCTTTACTCCAATATATTCATCAGTGGCAAAAAGAAGTGGTCGTATATACAATGAACTTCCTCTTTTCTTTGGAATCCACGCCTCATCTAACTTTACCAATTCTTTTATTCCACTAAGGAACACTTCTTCAGGCACTTCAGGCATACACATTCTTTCTGCACTCACGTTAAACCTTCTAGCATTCATCTCAGGTCTAAATAAAAACACTTCATTGTTCTCATTCTTATAAGCCTTCATTCCCTCAAAAATAGACTGTCCGTAATGCAATACAGATGTCGCAGGATGCATTACCAATGCCTCAAATGGCTTAATAACGGGAGTTTGCCATTGACCATCTTTATAATCCATGATAAACATGTGATCTGTAAAAACCTTTCCAAATTGGATGTTGTCAAAATCAAGTGTATTTATTTTCGATTCCGCTATTTTTTCGATGTGAATTGGTGAAACTAAGTTCTCTTGCATTGCTCAATTTTTTTAAGCTCTAAAGTTTAAACTGGCAGAACGCCATTGGCTCCTCTAAAGCGGTGCAAAAGTAGTGATTTTAAAGGGTTATACCAAGGGTAAACTTATCTCAAAAGTATACCTTATCAACGATTCCCTCTCTTTACAGAGCGTTAAAAAGAAACTTATTTGGACTGATTATTTTAGTCTTAACGGCATACATAACAATAGCGGCTGTATTGTTCACCCCTAACTTGGCCATGACGTTCTTCCTATGCGTATTAATTGTATGAGAGGACAAGAACAATTTATCCGCTATTTGAGTGTTCGTATAGCCTTCTGAAATGAATTTTATGATCTCAATTTCTCTAACAGAAAGCTTGATAGGCTCACAAGTAAAATGATCTGTGTTTAAATCCTTCACGTCAATACTTTCCGCTTGAATTGTCTCTACAATTTGTCCGCAAAAAAAAGCTTCACCTATAGCAGTGGAACGCACCGCATCTTGTATTTCTTGCAGACTACAACATTTCTTCACATATGATTTCACCCCTGCTTTTATGGCACTAGTAATAGTCAAAGCGCTTTGCTCATTTGTAATTGCAAGAATATTAGGCTTTTTCATTAACCTTTGCGACTGGTTAATTGTGTCAATAGTAAATCCATCTGAGACAAAATCGATCAGTAGCACATCACAAGTGACGAGTTCCTCACTCTTAACTAATTGTTCAGATTCTTTTGCTATAAGAGTAATATTTACATCAGTATCTGTAAATATCCTCTTTAGCCCTTCAAGGATCAATTCGCTGCTATCTGCTATAACTAAATTCACTACTTATAATGATTCTAAATAACAAAAATAAGCTGGAATGTCTTTGAACAAAAAAATAACACTCACAAGTTATTCAATTCTTATGTTTAGTCCATCGCTCGCAAGAATCACATTTTCGAATTTCTCATGTGCTTCTTCTAAAAAAAGCTTTATATCTGTATATCGATTGGAATAATGCCCCAGGCACAGTTGCTTCACCCCTGCCTCAGCAGCAATTTCTGCAGCTTGTTCTGCTGTCGAATGAAATGTTGTTTTAGCTCTATCCTTTTTATCGTTTAGAAATGTACTCTCATGGTATAAAAGATCAGCTCCATGAATGTGATCAATATATTTCGTACTTGGAGCCGTATCGCTCATAAATACATACTTTCTGGGTGGTAGTGGAGGAAGAGTACACTCAGAGGACGTTAATACCGTCCCATCTGCTCTAGTGACGTCCAAGCCCTTTTTCAACTCTAATATCTCAACCACTCCTAGGTCATATAGCTCAATTTTATCTTTCTTGATTCTATTCTTTTTCAGTTTCTCTTCCACGATGAACCCTGTTGTGGCTATTCGGTGTTTAAGAGGAAAAGATTTGATGGTAAGCGTATTGTCTTCAAAAACCTGATGAACATCTGAATCATCCGTTGGATGAAACTCATACGTATAATTTAAATAGGATTGACTTGCCTTAATATTCGAGTCAATTAGTTCATGTAATTCCTGTGGACCGTAGATATGGAGCACTTTTGTTCTTCCTAAAAGATGCATTGAACTCATCAATCCAAAAAGCCCCAAATAATGATCACCGTGTAGGTGACTGATAAAAATGTGAGATATTCTTTGAAACTTGAATTTAAATCGTCTCAGTTGTAGCTGTGTACCTTCGGCACAATCTATCAAGAAAAGTTTATCATGAATATTGAGTAATTGTGACGTAGGGTTCCTCTTTACCGTAGGGGTAGAAGCCGCACAACCTAATATGTTTATCTCAAACTTCATAAACAAAAAAACCGTCTAGAGCTATCCAGACGGTTTAGTATCATATCAATATTTTCTTATTTATTTACTACTAACCGTTTTGTGACTTTGAAATCGTTAAACTCTATGTGGTAGAGATAAACTCCTCCAGCCAACTCATTTGAATTGATCAACAATTTGTTCAGTCCTCTACCGATCTGCACTTTTTCATTCACTTTTTCTTCACCAAGAAGGCTAAAAATTTTGAACGTTCCCTGTCCCGCATTCAGCGCTTGAAATTCTACTGAAGCTTTTGTTGTAAATGGGTTTGGCGTTACAGTAACTTCAGCAATAGGATCTGTCAATTCTGGAATACTCGTATCTTCTTGAATAGTTAAAGTAAATCCTTCGTAATTGTATGGTACTGATAGTGGATTACCTAACAGTGATCCGTAACCAGTTGCTAGGATTGTCACATCGAATTCACCAGACATCAAAGGAGTACCAGAAAGTAAATTACATCCTGACTGTCCTCCTGAAAATGTACATGGATTTGTATTCACTCCTCCATTATTACATTCGATAGTTAAACCAAGATCAGCTAGAGAATAAGTCGTCCCGTCTTGGACTGCTGTTACTTCTCCTAACACAAGTGAATCTACGCTATTACCAGCTATAGTGTTCGGTACTAGCACAAATATAGTTTCAGCATAAGGCGTATTCAACACCCCGTCAACAAAAGTTTCTCCCAATTCTGGATCAGGACTTACTCCAAACTCAGCTCCATCCCAATTATGGTCATCAAGACACTGTGAAAAACCGGTAAAACCAACAATTGAAGCAAAGGCAATTAGTAATGTTTTTTTCATATTATTTTAAATGTTTTTTTCAACTTCTTCCATGTAAACTAAATCTACAGCCTCGTTAGCTGTGGGTACAATCTTCAATACAGAATCCAATTGAGAAATAGTGATCAATTTGGAAACGGCATCTTGCAGCCCACATAATACAAAGACTCCTTCTGATTCCCTACACAATCTATTCGCCACTAATACAGCACTCAATCCGCTAGAGTCACAGTATCGAGTCTCAGATAGATCGAGAATAATGTTCTTATTACCATTTTTATTCTGAAGCACAAATTCTCCTTTTAATTCTGGCGCATGTAGGGCGTCTAGCTTTTCTACTTTAGACTTTACTACAGTCACCTTCTCTTTCTGTTCTATCTCAAATTTCATGTAATTGTATATAAAAGGGTTTACCACAAAGATACCAATTTTTCTCTATATCTAATTGCGCTTTATGTGACTTGCTAACAAGTAAATGACAGCCATTCGAATTGCTACTCCATTTTCTACTTGTTCTAAAATGATTGAGTCGCTGCTATCGGCGAGTTCACTAGTAATTTCTACTCCTCTATTTATTGGACCTGGGTGAAGAATTACAGGCGACTTTTTAACCTTTTGTAACACCTCCGAATTCAATTGGTAAAGTGCGCTGTATTCACGTAGTGATGGGAAGTTAGGCACCTCTACAGAAGCGTCCGCTTGTCTTTCCAACTGGATTCTAAGCATGTTTAAAGCATCCGCCCACTCTACTGCTTTTAGCAGATCGTACTCGACTTTTACTCCTAACTCATGAATATGCTTCGGAATTAATGTAGCGGGACCACACACCATTACTTCGGCTCCTAGCTTTTGCAAACAAAAAATATTCGACAATGCCACTCTTGAGTGTTTAATGTCTCCCACAATAGCGATTTTCTTCCCTTTTAGATCTCCCAATTTTTCTCGCATTGAAAATGCATCTAAAAGCCCCTGAGTAGGGTGCTCATGCGTTCCATCACCCGCATTAACTATTACTGTATTCGTATTTTCCTTCAAAAAGTGTGGGGCTCCTGGACTAGAGTGTCGCATTACCACCATATCCACTTTCATACTAAGAATATTATTTACTGTATCTATTAAAGTCTCTCCTTTCTTCACTGAAGACCCTGAAGCACTAAAATTTACGGTATCCGCACTCAGTCTTTTTTCGGCTAATTCAAAACTTAACTTCGTCCGTGTAGAATTTTCAAAGAAAAGATTAGCGATAGTAATGTCTCGCAAGGAAGGAACCTTCTTAATAGGTTGATTGATGACTGTCTTGAACTTCTCTGCGTGATGAAAAATCAAATGAATATCATCAGAAGTAAGCTGCTTAATACCTAACAAATGTCTTACGCTTAACTCTTTATTCATCTTCCGAAGTATGTAATAAAACTTTATCTGGTACTCCGTCTTGTAGCCATTTAACTAATACACGTTGGCTGGCAATAGAGTCAACTGATTTACCTATATATAATGGATCTACGGGGACTTGTTTAGAGAATCTTCTTTCTATGAGTACTAGTAACTCTATGACCTCAGGTCTGCCAAATGCAAGCAATGCATCAAATGCAGAACGAATCGTCCTACCTGTGAATAATACATCATCCACAAGAATGACCTTTTTTTCTTCAATTAGAAAGTCAATTTTAGTGGCATTTGCTAATACAGGATCTTCTCTTCTCCTAAAATCATCTCTGTAAAAGGTAATGTCAAGCTCTCCATACAAGAGTTTGTTCTTTGGATCAATCTCCTTCAACCTACTATAAATTTCTTTGGCCAGAATCACTCCCCGAGGTTGAATTCCAATCAAAGCAGTATTGTCAAAATCATCATGATTCTCAATCAACTCATAGCATAGTCGGTTGACTATAAGGTTGAAAAGTTCTTTATCTAATAGAGTTTTTGGACGCATATCTGAAAGGCAAATATAATCTACAGAATTTAGAACTCTGTTGATTTATACAATAAGAAAATCTTTCTATATATCCACTTTATTCAATGGTGAAAACAAAAATCCCACTGAGATCCAACAATTATTGGAGCTCAATAGGATTTAAAATTTATCTGATTGACTTAGAACTTAAGCTTTACCGCCGTCTAGCTCATCTTGCCATTTTTGTAATTCTTCCCACTTTCCTTCAGCAGCCATTTTAGCTTGTTCAGGCCAAGTATCGGTTACATGATTCCCTCTAACACCCGCAATTATTTCAGAGACCTTCTCAGTAGTAGCCTCAGATAACTTAGCAAATGTGTCGATTCCAGCTTCTGCCAATGTAGATGCTATCTTAGGACCAATTCCTTCGATCTTCTTTAAATCATCAGCACCTGAAGTTGCAGCTTTCTCCGCTTTAGCAGGAGTCTCCTCTTTAGCTGGAGCCTCTTCTTTAGCTGGAGTCTCCGCTTTAACTGGAGCCTCTTCTTTAGCTGGAGCTTCCGCTTTAACTGGGGCCTCTTCTTTAGCTGGAGCAGCTTTTGGAGCAGCCTTCTTAACAGGAGCTGATTTTTCAGTAGCAGTACCACTTTCCATTTCAGCTTTTAAACTAGACAACACACCTAAATCTCCAAGTGTAGCTTTTTCAACTCTATCGTTTACTCTAGCTACTGCAGCAGAAGTGTTTTTGTTTCCTGAAGACGGCTTACCACCTTTTCTTTCTCTTCTTGGTGCTTCTTCCTCTTCTCCATAAGTTCTCACATGAGAAACAGCGATTCTCTTAGCATTCTTATTGAAATCAGTCACATAAAAATCCAAAGCCTCTTCGATTTGAGCTTGTGAACCATCTTCTTTCTTCAATTGTTTCGCAGTAGCATACCCCTCAACACCGTAAGGAAGAGCTACAATAAATTGACTTCCCTCTTTTCTTACAATAGTTCCTTGATGAACAGATCCATTAGAGAATACTGTTTCAAATACATCCCAAGGATTTTCTTCAAGCTGCTTATGTCCAAGACTTAATCTTCTATTCTCTTTGTCCAATTCTAACACAACCACTTCTAGCTCTTGATCCACAGAACAGAACTCAGATGGGTGCTTAATTTTCTTAGACCAAGAAAGATCAGAAATGTGAATTAAACCATCAATTCCTTCCTCTAACTCTACAAATACTCCGAAGTTTGTGAAGTTCTTCACTTTAGCAGTATGCTTGCTCTGAACTGGGTATTTAGTTTCAATTTCAGCCCATGGATCTGGAACTAATTGCTTAATTCCTAGAGACATTTTTCTTTCTTCTCTATCTAAGGTTAAAATCACTGTTTCAACTTCATCACCTACTTTTAAGAAATCCTGAGCACTTCTTAAATGTTGACTCCAACTCATTTCACTTACATGAACTAATCCCTCTACTCCAGGAGCTATTTCAACAAATGCTCCATAATCAGCTAAAACAACCACTTTACCTTTCACTTTATCACCAACATTTAGATTTTCATCTAAAGCTTCCCATGGATGTGGAGATAATTGTTTTAGACCAAGTGCGATTCTCTTCTTATCATCGTCAAAATCAAGAATTACTACGTTCAGCTTCTGATCCAACTCTACGATCTCCTCAGGATGATTGATTCTACCCCAACTTAAATCTGTAATGTGAACTAAACCATCGATTCCACCAAGATCTATGAATACACCATAAGAAGTGATATTTTTCACTTGACCTTCTAGTACTTGACCTTTTTCTAAGCCACCAATAATTTGCTTCTTTTGTTCTTCAAGCTCAGCTTCAATAAGAGCTTTGTGAGAAACAACCACATTCTTAAATTCGTGATTGATTTTCACTACTTTGAATTCCATTTGCTTACCTACATAGATATCATAATCTCTAATAGGCTTCACATCTATTTGTGATCCTGGTAAGAATGCCTCCAATCCGAAAACATCTACAATAAGACCACCTTTAGTTCTACTCTTAACAAGACCTTTAAGAATATCACCACTGTCAAGAGCTCCGTTAATTCTTTCCCACGCACTATGTAATCTAGCGGTTTTATGAGAAACTACTAACTGGCCATTTCTATCTTCTTGTTGCTCAATAAAAATAGGCACCTCATCTCCAACCTTAAGGTCAGAGTTATATCTGAATTCTGAAGCTTGAATAACTCCTTCAGATTTAGATCCTATGTTTACTACAATTTCTTTTTTACCAATGTCTACAATTTTACCTGTAGTCACTGATTTCTCAACCAATTCAGAAAGTGTTTCAGCATACTGATTTTCATAAGAGCTGAACTCTTCTGCTGAATAAGCAGCTACTGAATTATCTGTTGCGTCCCAATCAAAAGACTCTGCTGGTTTGTTAAAATCAAAAACAGCGTTATCTCCAAATCCAGTCATTACTGTAGATGTGTCATCCGCTTCCATCTTTGTTTTCTCAACTGGTGTTTCTTCAGATTCAGAAGTTGTCACTGATTCCTCAGAACTAGCTTCAGCTGCAGGAGCTTCTTCTTTTACTTCTTCTGTTGTTGATTCTTCTACTGTTTTTCCAGTAGTTTCTGTAGAGGCTTCTACAGTTTCTTGAGTTTCCTGTGTAGTTTCAGCAGCTTTTACGTCCTGCTTTTCTACATCTTTGTTTTCTTCAGCCATGTGTGGGCTTATGTAATTGTATCTTAGATATACGGCGCATCCAAGAGAGGTTTTCATTAAATAACCTGTACCGCTACAGTCCTCTTATTTTTTAAGGGAGCGCAAAAGTACTCATTTTTACATAAATAACCTCAGTGAAATCAAGGAAAGTATGTGCTTAAGTAGGCGTTGCAATGCACTAACTCAACCCTGATACTATAATTTCACCAATTGGGCTTTAGTAACACCATTAACCCAAACAACATAAACACCTGTTTCTAAACTAGATACATCTAATTTATTAATATTCTTGACGTCAGTCACTAACCGTCCTTCAATTGTATAGATTTGGAAATGTTTCACTTGCTTTTCCAGCTGGATTATGTCTGTGGCTGGGTTTGGATAAATCAACAATTCAGAGGATTCAAACTCCAAAACATTATCTTCTCCACCCTGATTAGAAGAAGCAGGTGTCGTATCACCAGGAATAAAATAGACCCACGAATCAAGTCCATCTTCTTCTCTACCCCAACTTACATCGTCAGACTGAACGGGAAAAACTTTTGAATCGGCCACCGTGAAATTATCTGTTGATAATAACACTATCTCTTCTCCAGAAACAGACAATTTAAAATTGGTGTGCCTAACTCCCTGTTCCTCATCATTATCCGCCCAAAAAAGTAAAAAACCTCCTGCAGGAACAGTTACTGAATCCGGAAAAGTAGAAGGTACCTCCCACGATCCTCCACCAATGTTGTCACTCAAATGGTAACCTGACAGATTTACTGGAAAATTGTTTGGATTATAAATCTCGACCCAATCTTCTTGCTCCTCATAATTATCTGTTACATCTGAAACATTAGAAGCCATGATTTCATTAATGTACAGCTCTTCTGGTTGAACTATTAGCAACTGATTTGTCACATCTGGTGTGGGGATATTAAAATCCACAAAACTCTCAGAACCATCCATTTCTCTTCCGTACGAAGTGTTTTCACCAGGGCTAGAATAACTAACCTCATCTACTACAGTTACTCCATCAGGACCAATCAATTTAATAACTCCTGAATTCTCAAGTTCAAAATTTGTGTGTAGTATTCCTTCTATGCTCTGGCCATCACACCAGAATAATCTATGATTATCGTTTTCAACCACAGTCGCGTTTGGATCAGTATTTTCTATTAAGTATGAAGTCTGCCCATCGTTGAAATCCAAAGTATATCCCGCCAAATTCACCTGTAAATCATTTGGATTATAAATTTCAATCCAAGGCTCGTACATTCCAGTCTCATCATTGATCACAGAAGTATTCTCCACTAGAATCTCATTGATGTAAAGTGTTTGAGCCTCTGGTATAATATCTTGATTAGAAGCATTCGGTGTAGGAATAGTGAAATATTGAAAGTCGATACTTCCATCAGAAACCCGTCCATAGGAAATATCATTTTCTTGGTCGTCAAATTGAAACGCATTTATAACGAATTCTCCATCTGAGGCAACCAATGCTACCGACTCGCCTCCCCCTCTAAGGGACATTCCTAGATGATTCGCCCCTTGTTCTGGTGTTCCATCAGCCCAAAATATTAAGTAACCATTGGCGGGAACTGTTGTTAAATCCGGAAATCCTGATTCTATTTGATGCAGAGTTGTATTACTCAAATCATCCGTAAAGTATCCTCCAGCTAGATCAACATCACTGTTGGTCGGGTTATAAATTTCAATCCAATCATCAAACTCGCCATTTTCATCCGCTAACGAATAGTCATTTCTAGCCATTATTTCATTAATGAAAATTTGAGCACTGGTTGTATGAGCTATCAAAGCAATAGCTATTATTAAGGTGATTCTCTGCATCGATGATTCTTTAAGTTATTACAAATTAAAGTCATTTTTACCTAATCAGAAGTGATTACTTTTGGGCGTTTAAAGTTGATCTCCAATTATTATGTCAAGCGAAAAGAAAAAAATAGGATCTAGAATTACCTTTTCAAGAAATCCTGAATCTGCTTCTATCAGTATCAATCAACGTGTTAAAGCATGGCAAGAAGCCGTAATCTTCTCATGGGTTGTGGTTTGGCTCATTTGTGGTTTCTTCTTTTTAAGCACTTATTTTATCTCCGAAGATGAGAAACAGCAGATTTTCATCATTATTTTTATGGGGTTTTGGTCGTTCCTACTATACAAAGCGATAAAAATTCTATTATGGCGGCTTATTGGCACAGAAGAAGTACTCATTGAAAAAGGGAAATTCCACTATAAAAGAGCGTATTCAGGAATTGGAAAGATTAAGACATACGACTTAAATGAAATAGAAAACTACGGACTCATCCGCTATTCTGCAAAGTCATTTAAGAATAGTTATGAGAGCTATTTCTGGAGTATTGGTGCTGAGACGATTGGATTCAATACCAAAAAAAAACATGCCCTATTAGGCATGCAACTGAATAAAAAAGATTCAAAACTTCTTTCAGAATTTCTCCAAGAAAGAATCAAAAAGTTTAAGGCTTAATCGGCTAAGGAAAGTGTTTCCCTATTCCAAGTTCCTTTAGTAATACTTCTGTTATTCTTAAAATAATAAGTAGCATTCTTATCTATCACTTTTAGATATGTATCCACTCTGTTACCAATCTTAACGGTACGTTCGATGACCAGTTTTTTCCCTTGGTTAATCTCAAAACTACGCTCAGTCACCCCCTCTGCCAAGTCTTCTGTGCCTGAAATTGCGATATAATCATCGTAGTCCTTTTTTAATCCTCTATCTGCACTAAACGCATCTTCTCTTGCCGTCTTTCTCTTCACCTCAGCCCTCGCCTCTCTGCTTTTCAGTAGATTTTGATGCTTATCCTTGGTGAATTCGATCTCATCTTGACTTCCCCTTCTTAATTTGTCGCCATTTTTCTTTAGCTCTTCATTCTCAATTTTTGCCTCTGAGACTTTTTCATAGTTATCACTCATACGTTCTCTTTGTAATTGAGAATTCTCCTTAGTGAACTTGTGATGGGCCGCTTTAATAGCATCATTTTCTTTCTGAGACTGCTGGCGTTCTTCCTCTCCATCCTGCTCCATCTCTGTCAATTCCTCTTTGTATCTTTCTATTTGATATTGATTATCTTTCCTAAGCACTTCTCCTGTTTCTCTATAACTAGTGCGGGCTTTATCCAATTCTTTTCTAGCCTGAGCGGTGCTTATGGCATTTTCCTCAATTGACTTTCTATTCTTCTCTCCTGCTTCATCCTTTTGTCTCTTTTTGAATTCAGAAATTTGAAAAATTTCGCTACTCCTTCTATCTATGGCATCGGACTCCAAATCTTGTCTGGTTCTTTCCAGATCTCTTGCGCCGGAATCAAAACTTTCACGTTTGTCCTTTTGATAATTCTCACCCTCTGAGTATATTTTACTCATATTACTCTTCACTTGATTGACCTCTGAAGAACTACTACTAATCCGACTATTTGCCTCTTCTTGCTTATCATCTAACCAAGTCTTATGATTTTCCTTTTGTTGTTGGACAGATAACTCTCTCTCCTCATCATCATCTCTTTTCTGCTGTTTATAAAATTCTTCGGCGCGAATCTCAGCATTGGTATCTATATTATTAGCTAAATTTCTTCTTTTGTCGTCTGATGCTTGTTTTTTTCTTCTGTGCTCCTCTGCTAACCTTTCTTTTTCAGCCAACTCTTCTTCTAACTTTCTTTTTTCTTCTTCGGCAAGTGCTGCCATTTTTTCCTTTTCTCTCTGCAACTCAGCCAATCTGTCTTTCTCTTTTTCAGCCATTTCATCGTCGGCCATATCATCCTCCAATTTTTGTTCTTTCTCAGCCAGCAAGTCTTCAATTCTTTTAATTCTTTGTCTTGGATATTTCTCTGATGGCTTTAGTTCTAACGCCTGCTCATAGAATGTTTTTGCGTCTTCTAGGTCCTCGGAGGTAAACTTATCGTTCCCCTTTTCAATTAGGCCATCATACTTGGCATTTAATTCATCCTGAGCCGAATTAGCTGCTTCTAGCTCTTTCCCTTTTTCTTTCTCTTCCAGCTTCTTTCTAGCCTTTTCTATTTGGCCTGTTGGATATGATTCTCCAGGCTTTATTTCCAAAGCAGATGTATATTGATTTATAGATAATGAATAGTCTCCCGAATCGAATGAACCATTCGCCTTATCAATCAAATCGTTATATCTTTTCTCAGCAGCAGCTGCTTCATCGGCTGTGGCAAGTTCTGAATTAAGTTTCTCCTGCGCTTCTGCCAACTTTTTCTTTACGTCCTTATCATCCGGGAGAATGTCTCTAGCTGACTTATAATTGTCTACTGCATCCTGATAATCCTGCTTACTCATGGCATTATCTCCTGCCTCAACAAACTCGTCAAATTTTGCTTTATCTCCGGCTTCAGACATTAACTTTTCTAATTCCCTAATTTTATCCTTGGGTTCCTGTTCTTTTGGCTTTAGGCTTAAAGCCTCATTGAATGTCTCAATAGCTGTTTCATAGTCTTTACTCTTCATTAGACTATTCCCATCCTTGATTAGCTTCTGATAATTTGCCTCCAATTCAGCTCCCTTATTCTGAAGTTCCAATAGCTTTTCTGCTTCAGCTAATTTTTCCTGAGCCTCTACTTCGTCAGGGTATAAGTCCAGAGCTCCTTTATAGTTTGCCACGGCCTTGTCATACTTTTCATCGGACATATTATTCTTCCCCGAAACCATTAACTCATCATACTTCTTCCTTTTTTCGGCATCTGCACTCGCCATGTTTTCCAGACGAATGAATTCAGCTTCAATTTTATTCATGATTTTGTTGGTATAGTCAAAATCAAATTCAATTGCATTTCTTTCAGCATCATACTGGGCAATCCCGATTGGTTCTTCTAGTATTGACTCATTAAATCCCTCTACATAAGCAAAAAGAGACATATCCAAATCCAATTTGAATCCACCTTCTTGGTCTTCTTCTGGAATGTATTTTGTGTTTATTTGAATCTTCTTAGAAACAAACCCGTTCTTGCTAAATTTTATCTCATAGATCGACCCTAAGGGTAAATTGAACTCAAACTTTGCACTCCCAGACGTTTTGTATGAATCAAATGTTTTACCATCCTGCAGAATCTGGACTTCTACATTTTCCATTTTTTGATTGGAATCGACTTCTTTTACGGAGCCATTCACACGAATGTCTTCTTGGGAAATACCAGCATTAGCTGCTAATAATAATAAAAGCAGAAAAAGACTTCTGAAAATGAAATTACCTTGCATATTTGTTTGATAGCAACTATCCTACCAAAACTGGTAGTAGTTATAATAACGTAAAAATATGAATTTTAGTTATTGGGAAAGGCAGTTTATTTCTGATACTGCAGACTTGGTCGTTATTGGTGCGGGTATCACCGGCATGTCAACGGCTTACCACGCTTCTATTAATCATCCTGATTGGAAAATTATTATAATAGAAAAGTTTCCGCTCGGAAACGCTGCCAGCACAAGAAATGCTGGGTTTTCATGCTTTGGCAGCGCTGGAGAGCTTGTTGACGATCTCAACTCAGGAGAATCACTCGATTCTGTATTAAAAACCGTGGAAAAGAGGTTCAAAGGGCTGGAGCTTCTCCGCAAAACTATTGGAGATAAACATTTGGAACATGTCTCATGTGGTGGCTATGAATTGTTCGATTCAGATCAGGAAAATGAACACATAAATATCTTGTCCAAATTAGACACATTAAACTCTGAATTACAATCGATTACAAAAACAAAGGAAACATACACTTCAGATAAAGTTCCTACTTCACTTGACCAATTTAATTACTGTATTTACAATTCTTTAGAGGGTAAATTGAACCCAGGAAAAATGATGAGCTCCTGGGAAAAAATATGCAAAGAAAGAGGGATAGACATTTATAAAGGGACAGAAGCCTCATTGACTGCCAATTTTGAGGGGGTATATTTAGAAAATCATTTAATCCGTGTTAGTCGTATTGCCATTTGCACCAATGGCCTTTCTGGCTCTTTAGGACTAGAACTAAAGGTTCAACCAGCTAGAAACTTGGTACTTTTAAGTAAACCTCTTCCCCAACTTCACTTGCCCTCTACTTATCATCATCAAAAAGGATACATCTATTTCAGGATGATTCATAACAGGCTTTTAATTGGAGGGGGAAGACATCATTTTTTAGAAGAGGAAAACACCTCTAACTTCCAAATAAACAACAAATTAAAATCATATCTTCTTAATTATTTACAAGATCACTTCGGGTTACATTCAGAACAAATAGATCAAGAATGGACTGGAATTATGGGAGTTGGGAAATCAAAAGACCCAATTGTCAAACGAATTAAAGAAAATGTCGTTTGTGGAGTTCGTTTAGGTGGAATGGGTGTTGCTATGGGAACACTAATTGGAAAACAGGTCTCAGAACTTCTTGATTAGACTAATCAAGATCCAGATGATTTTTCAATCTATCTTTTATACTACTTAAATCATCTGGTGTGAACCATTCAATCCCCTCATAACGATTGAACCAAGTTAATTGTCTTTTAGCAAACCTTCTAGTGTTTCTTTTAACAAGTCGTATAGCCTCTTCTAAATCATGTTCTCCGTCTAGATAAGAAAAGAACTCCCTATAGCCCACAGTTTGCAAGGAATTCAGGTGTTTTCTGTCATGAACTGATTTCACTTCATCTAATAATCCGTCTTGAAGCATCAGATCCACCCTATGATTGATCCGATTATACAATTCCTCCCGCTCTCTATTTAATCCAAGAATTATAATGTTAAATGGCCGTTTTTTTTTGCTGATTGTTCGTAATTCCGAATACTTCTTTCCAGAGACTCTACATACTTCTATAGCCCTCATTACTCGTTGGGTATTTGAAATATCCATTGAGGCAAAATGATCTGGGTCTAAACTCTTCAGTTCCTGCTGCAACGCAGCAAACCCTTCTCTTTCCATTTTTCCTTGAATGCTTTTTCTTTCTTCATCAGATGATGGAAGGTCATCAAACCCATACAGCAATGCATTTACATACAACCCGGACCCACCTGCACATATGCATATGTCCTTCTGTTCAAAATAATTTTTCAAAAATTGAAGGGCTTCTCTCTCAAATTTGCCCGAACTATAATCAGAATCTAAAGGGAGAAAATCTACAAAATGATGCTTGGCTTGAGAAAGCTCTTCTCTAGTGGGCTTAGCTGTTCCAATACTTATTTCTTTATAAAATTGTCTGGAATCAGCAGATATAATTTCTGCGTTACAGTAATTTGCCAATTCAATAGCAGTAGCCGTTTTCCCCACGGCTGTTGGGCCTACCACGCAAACTAACGTTTTATTTGTAGTCATTAAAACAGGTCTTGGTAATCGTCTAGATTTTCCATTCCCATATCATCAAAATCGTCAGTCTCATCCATATCATCGAGATACGCATCAATTTCCGGGTCTCCAGTCTTTTCTGACTTAGTTTTACTTTCTCCCAAATCTCCCAAATCAAAATCATCCAACAAGTCAACTTCCTTAGACTCTTCATCTGGAGCCTCTCCTAGTTCAAAAGACATAATTGGATAAACAACCTCTTTTTTAGGCTCATAAATTTCTATTAATTCAACGTAAAAACACCACATTCTTAGGAAATCATAGACGTACAGAAATCGCTCATGAACTTCTTTAATGTGGTCTTTAAGCACCAAGTCATCCATAGAAAGCCCTGGAGCTCCAAGCTCTGCTCCTCCCATATTCATTAAAGGAAGTTCCTCTCCTTTCTCCCAAAATTCATCACTTCTGTAAAAAGAAGCCATTTCTTTTCCAGAAAAAGCAAATGATTGCTGGATACACTCATGAAGATTAATAAATGAGCAATCGTTCTGAATATCCACGTCACGAAAAATATCTTCCTCCGTGTCTAATATTACCCTGAATTTAAAAATCCTTCCTGTGGACATGTTTACTGCTTTTCAATTGTATTTATAACGCGCTTCTTAAGCTATCGACAGAAATCACACTGTGACTCGCATGATAAAACACTTCTTTGTTCTTTATTCCTATAAGCTGGGGCGACTCATGAGATACTTCTAATTGCTTAGCGATCTCATTAGAAATATCTCGGTGTTGAATTAAATCTAAAAAATAAGGCTGAATTAACTCTTCATCTAAATCCCAATTCATCTCTAAACTTCGCTTGGCCATTAAACTAACAGAGCATCTGGTGCTATGTTTAAACAAGACTATAGCCTTATCTTTGCTCTCTGCCAATGCTATATCTAAACCATCCAGAGATTCTATCATTTTCCAATTCATTCTTCGCTTTTTTAACGTCAACAAAATTAAACTTTATCGCGTTATCAAAGTGCTCAAAAGTGTCTGTTCAAGTAGACTATTGAAGTCTTGAATTAATCTCTATTATAATGACTATAAATTTTTAGCTTTGCGCCACTTTTAAATACAACTTATGGATACTCGAATAATTAAAGGTGCAATAGCTGCCGCTTCACTGGCTTGGGCCATTTACCATTTCTCACAAGGCAATATTGGTAGTGGGGTTTTCATTACTCTTTTGACAGCTCTTTTGGTGTTCTTAGTATCTAGAAGTCTGCGACTTATCATTGCTTTTATAGGTCTCAGGAGAGGGAAAATGGAAATGTGCGAAAAATGGGTTTCTAAGGTTAATCCAGATAAATTATCTTCTAAGTCAAGGGGCTATTATTACTACTTGCAGGGCTTGACTTCTGTTCAAAGTGGTGGCCAAGGAAGCTTAACGAAAGCAGAAGGAATGTTCAAAAAAGCGCTTTCCAATGGACTGCGTTTGGATTTAGACAAGGCTACAGCCAAATTACAATTAGCTGTTATCGCAATCAGTAAGCGCAAGAAACGTGAAGCTACGAACCTGCTTTCAGAAGTCAAAAAATTAGACAAACGGGGTATGATGACCGCTCAAATCAAACAAGTAAAAGAAGGTCTAAAAAGAATTTAGTGCTCGCAAAAAAGGATGTTATTAGTCTTGAGGAGCATCTTTTTCTTTGAGTTTTTGCAACTCAGACAAATACAATAAACTTTTCTTTTTCAACGACTTAGTAAGTACTTGCAATTCGTCTTCCGCAACAACTTCATTCTTTTCTGTGCTAATACGATGTAGGGTGTTTACATAATGTTCACTGTCAATTCTAATGTCTCTGATTAAATTATTCAGATAATCCGAATCTTGAGGGTGATTTATGGAGTGATGATATGCTTTTTGCATCACATCATTCATAATATTGTCAATAGCTTTTCGGACAATATAAATTCTGTCTGACATACTTTTCCAGATTAGGTGGAGAGAAAATAAATAGTTAGCGAGGTTTACTCAGGTAAAAAGTAAGCAATATTTGTGTTAGTTCCAAATGAACTGATTACGACTTCTTCATAAACTTATCCTTAATAAGATAGAACTTTATCCACAGTCATGGCTAGTCTGCTCTTTGCCATGAATTGAACTTCTTTCTGTGCATCGAAAGGAACTGGCGTATCAAGACTAGCACATCTCATGATTGGAGCATCCAAGTGTTCAAAGCAATTTTCTTGAATTAAGGATAATAATTCGCCCCCTATTCCCCCAGTTAAATTATCCTCATGAAGAACCACTACCCTATTCGTTTTTTTGACCGAATCATATATTGTTTCAGTATCCAAGGGGGCTAAACTTCTAAGATCGATAATTTCAATTTCCTGTTGGGGATTATTTTTCGCATGATCTAACGCCCAATGAACTCCCATTCCATAAGTTACAATTGTGATGTCATTTCCTGACTTGACTACATTCGCCTTTCCAAACGGGAGAGAATAGTAACCTTCTGATACTTCTTGACTAATGCTTCTGTATAGCCCTTTATGTTCAAAGAAAAGTACTGGATTCGGATCTTCAAATGACCTGATGAGCATTCCTTTAGCATCTTGAGGAAACGCTGGATAAGCAATTTTCAAACCAGCTACATGAAAAAACCATGCTTCGTTCGATTGACTGTGAAATGGACCCGCAGCCATTCCTCCTCCCGTAGGCATTCTTACTACAACATCGGCATTTTCTCCCCAACGGTAGTTTAACTTAGCTAGGTTATTTACAATTTGATTAAATCCACAGGTTGCAAAATCAGCAAACTGCATTTCCATCATTCCTTTCATTCCATTGATGGAAAGCCCAAGAGCAGAACCAACTATTGCTGATTCACACAATGGTGTATTTCTTACCCGTTCTTTTCCAAACTCCTCTACAAAACCATCTGTCACTTTAAATACTCCTCCATATTCTGCTATATCCTGCCCCATTAGCACTAAACTATCGTGCTTTTTCATAGACTCCCTTAACCCATCAGTAATGGCATCAATAAAGCGCATTTCCTTCGAGTTATAGCCTGGTTCTGTCGAGTCTTGAGTAATGGGTAAAAAAACGTCATTCAGTTCCTCTACCTTGCTCACATCAACGGCAGGTTCGGCCAATGCCCTTTTCAGTCGGTCATTGATTTCTTCCTTTATTTCATCTTTATATGATTGATTTTGTTCCTTCTTAATCAGCCTGTTTTGCAACAAATAAGATTCGAAACATTCTACTGGGTCATATTTTTGCCACTTTTTAATCAATCCTTCTGGATAGTACTTCGTTCCACTTGCTTCTTCATGTCCTCTCACCCTAAAGGTGTTGAATTCAATAAGCGTGGGACCATTTCCTCTCCTGCATATCTTCGCTGCTTTCTTGACCGTTTTCATCACTTCGATGATGTTATTTCCATCTATGGAAAAAGTATTCTCTTCAGGAATTCCATAACCAATGGCCTTATCAGCAAAAGATTCACATCTAAACTGTTCAGAAGATGGTGTGGACAATCCCCAATGGTTGTTTTCAACGCAAATTACTACTGGTAATTCCCATACTGCAGCTACATTCACTGACTCATGAAAATCCCCTTCTGAGGCTCCCCCATCTCCTGTAATTACCAAAGTGGCTTTTTTATTTTTTTTCAATTTATGAGCCAAGGCAATTCCATCTGCAATTCCCATTTGTGGCCCCAAATGAGATATCATCCCCACAATATGATGTTCTTTAGAACCAAAATGGAAAGATCTGTCTCTTCCTTTTGTAAATCCATTTGCCTTCCCTTGAAACTGGCTAAAAAGGCGTTGCAATGGGATGTTTCTTGTAGTAAATACACCTAGGTTTCTATGCATTGGAAGGATATATTCATCTTCATCCAATGCCAAAGTCAAACCAACAGAAATAGCCTCTTGACCAATTCCAGAGAACCATTTAGAGATTTTTCCTTGTCTAAGCTGACTAAGCATTTTCTCTTCTATCAATCTTGGTTTTAGAAGTGCTTTATATATAACATGCAGTTCTTCGGTCTCAAATCCTCTTCTGTTGTATCTCATTTTTAACCTTGGTTCTTGGTCTGCGAGCAAAAGTAGTGATTCGGTTTTCTTTCACAGATACATTAAACTGTATTTTTGAACTCCTGAATGCCGAAAATTGTTCAAATAACACTTTCTCCTGAAAAGGCCTATGAAAAGGATTACATTTTTCATTTGGCACTACTAAAAAGTGGGCTTTACGATTCTGACGTAAAAGACTGGCATATAAAAAAGCGCTCTGTCGATGCTCGTAAAAAACCTGTTAAGATTCAATTGGCTGTAGCCCTTTTTGAACAGGGTGAAACTATTGTAAACCCACTGAAAGATGTCCATTTCCAGAACGTTTCTAATGCTGAAGAAGTTCATATTATAGGCGCTGGTCCAGCTGGCTTGTTTGCAGCTTTATCATGTTTAGAATTGGGATTCAAACCAATAGTTTATGAACGAGGAAAGGATGTACGATCTAGAAGAAGAGACCTCGCTAAATTAAATAAGGAGCATGTGCTTAACGAAGAGTCCAACTATTGTTTTGGTGAAGGGGGTGCAGGGACTTATTCTGACGGAAAACTATACACTCGATCCACCAAACGCGGAGACGTTAATAAAGTGCTGAGCTTGCTAGTACAACATGACGCTGATGCGGATATTATGGTAGACGCTCACCCACACATAGGCACGAATAAGCTACCTGGGATTATTACAGCTATTAGAGAGACCATTCTAAAATTTGGTGGAGAAGTCTTATTTGAGAGTAAGATGACCGATTTGGAGGTCGAAAATGGGTTTTTACAACGTATAATTATAAATGACACAACCTCTGTTGATGTCAATCATTTGGTACTTGCTACAGGACATTCTGCAAAAGACATTTTCGAGTTACTACATCGAAAAAACATTAATATCGAATACAAACCCTTTGCTTTAGGTGTTCGTGTAGAGCACTCTCAGGAGTTAATCAACCAAATTCAGTATCATGGTACGAGTACTTCAAAATATCTTCCTCAGGCTTCCTATAGTTTAGTAGAACAGGTAGACGGTAAAGGTGTTTATTCATTCTGTATGTGCCCTGGAGGTATAATTGCCCCCTGCGCTACTAATATTAACTCTGTAGTTAGTAATGGATGGAGTCCTAGTAAAAGAAATAACCCATACGCCAATTCAGGAATGGTAGTGGAGGTGCTTGATGAACTCGTCAACGAATTTGAAGAGTGTGGACCATTAAAAGGACTTAAATTCCAACAGAAAGTGGAGAAAGATTGTTGGGAAGCAGCAGGGAAAACTCAAAGGCTTCCAGCTCAACGTTTAC
Source organism: Flavobacteriales bacterium (assembly GCA_965224545.1). GTDB lineage: Bacteria > Bacteroidota > Bacteroidia > Flavobacteriales_D > Sanyastnellaceae > ASP10-05a. The sequence continues at coordinate 974,445 of CBDCZM010000004.1, forward strand.
TAGACTTTGTCAATGGAGAACTTAGCAGCGACCTTCCAAAATGTTCTTATGTCCCTGGGATCACCTCCGTGAGATTAGATCTATTGTTACCAAAGCCTATTGCCACACGACTTCAAAAAGGGTTTTTAGCGTTTGGAAAAAAACTTAAAGGGTTTCTAACAAATGATGCTGTGATCGTGGCTCCTGAAAGTCGTACCTCTTCTCCTGTTAGAATTCCTCGGACCAAAACAATGGAACATACTGAGATTCAAAACCTCTATCCTTGCGCAGAAGGTGCGGGATATGCTGGAGGAATTATGTCAGCAGCTATTGACGGCATGAAAGTAATTTCTGCAATTCAACAAAAAAAGGAGAGCCAATAGCTCTCCCCTTAGTATAGTTAGTTGTAGTTGATGTTGTCTTATTCTATATAGGAATGATCTTTTCCTCCTAATATGTTCAGTGCTTCTTCAAGTGGAATTACTTTTCCATTAAAAGTTCCTTTAATTTCTGCTTTTTCCATTCCTTGTTCTTTCAGCGATTTTAAAGTCACCTTTGCTGCTTCATAATCTTTGAATTCACCATACATATACCTTGTAATCAGTTCATCTTTAACTGGTCTGACCTTTTCCAGCTCCAGGAATTTCTCCAGTGTCTCTGTCGGAATATCATTTACGAATTCTCCCAATTGAATTTGAAAAGTAATGGACTTTGGATTGATGGAGTTATTTTCCTTATCGTATACCAAATCCTGAGCATCTTTAGTCAATTTCATTCCTGCTGTCGCAAGTGTGATTCGTTCTCCTTTTTGGTAAGCAGTAATAAAAGCGTCTTCAAACCCATCTGTCAATAAATCTACTCTTCTTTTGGCTGCTTCCTCTGCAGTTTCATATGATTCAGTCATATAACGTGTAAGACCGTCATCTCCAGTAAGTACAAGTAAATCATTAATATTTGAGAAAATGTCATTTGAAAGGTCATATTTAAATGCCCCCACCTGTACTCTGTATAGCAATTGGTCTGAAGTTTCAGGTGCTCCAATGACCCTATTCCGCTCTTCCACAATTTCAGACATTCCTCCTATTTCATCGTCTATATCTTCTCTAACACCATCTTTTTCTTTTTGAATACTCCCTTCAAGTCCCTGCTTTTGTAATTCCAATTTTTTGTTGACAGCCTCTGGAAGCGACTCAAAGTCGCCTACTAAGAACCCCTGTTCTCCATTTTCATCTACGGACCTTACGTCATTTTCCGCTAGAAGAGAGTTAATTTCGTCTTGATTCATTCCATCTTTATCTGGAAGAATGAGTACAGAATATTTTTTACTCTTTTCTCCATCAACCCTGCTGTATAACTCATCTACTCCAAGAGAATCTATCCAAACCATATACTTTTGAAGGAAAACATCATCTTCAATAGTCTCCCCAAACTCGTTAACCAATGCCCCTTCCAGTGTCATTGGCTCATCATCTTTATAATCTGGTACTCCATCTTCATCTTCATCTAGAGGGCATCCTTTGCCGTCAACCTCTATTCCCTTAGGGTGACCAAGGCAATCGTCATCCAAATCTGGTACTCCATCTTCATCAACATCCCAATATTCAAATGCAATGAGTTCCTCCCCATCTTCAAATTCTACATCAAATGATGGTTTTTTCTTAGATTTCACGTATAAGTCATAACTCATACTTAAAGAAGTATGAAGGAATTTGTCCTTCTTTCCATCACTCCTACTTGGATCCGATTCAACGTCATCTACCAAGTCATTCATATTAAAGAATAATGTAGTACCAAGTTGTCCTTTAAGGTGCTTACTAAACTTAAAGTTAATCCCTGCTGAAATGGGTATGGACAGTGTTCTATCAGGATAATCCCCTTGACTTTCTCTGTTTAATTCTCTTAAGTCTGTCTCGTAAACATAATCTCGCTCTACCATTATCGCCTCACTGGCGTTGGATGCATTCTCAGGTAAACTCATCAGTTGACCATCGGACCAAATATGGTATTCGTTCCCATTTGCATCTAATAAATCTGATTTCGAAAGAAACTCAAAACTCGAGATACCTGTTCCAATATATGGTTGCCAGAAAGTTCCTTTTGGTAGGAAATTTTCAAAATTGTATGATAAAATAGCCGACCCACCAGTAATTTCTGATTTGAAATTATTATTAAGTCTTAACCCAGGCTCATTCACTGTGACACTTGACATCACTCCAGAAAAGTTTACATCGAGAAAATAATTTACAGGAATTTGTGCGGTAAAACTTAGAGCTAGACTTGAAGTAAACGGATTGTTAGAACGGTAATTCTTACCAGTATCTCCGTAAAAAGCAAACGTACCTACCCCAAAGCCAATCATCGGTCTGGCTTTACTCACAGAGGGAATTTCCTCTGGAATTTCCATCAAGGTAGTATCTACCTGAGCAACAGAGCTCCAGGAGAAACCAAGAAGGAATATGAATAAAATTGCTTGTCGAAACATGATAGTGTCGTTATTGCTTCACTGCCTTATATACGCCCAAGTGTCGTTTAGGTTTCTTTTATGTATGTTAAATGAACCGTCTGAGGTAATTTTGTGAAAAAGTTTAATTCTTCTCAGTGAACTACATTCCCGAACAGACATTAAAAGACTTAGAGTTTGATTTAATCCGTCTTATGCTGCATGATAACTGCATTTCTGATACGGCTAGATTAAGGATGGTAGACCTGATGCCTATTTCAGACAGAAGTATTCTCGAGGAAGAACTACTCAGAGTAAGTGAGCTAAAATCAATTCGTTACGAGAAGATAACCTTCCCTGCATTGGATTATGAAGAAATAGATGAAGAGCTCGAAATCTTACAAAACAAACACAATGTTCTTACAGAGAGTAGCTTCATAAAAATCAAAGTTTTATCAGATTTATCTAATCGCATTCTTCAATTCTTTTCTGATAAAAAAAATAGATTTCAATCACTCAAAAAACTCACTGAAAGCCTCTACATCACTGAAGATATTATCAAAGCCATCAATAGCGTTTTTGACCTAAGAGGAGCTGTAAAGGATGACGCTTCACCTACTCTGTACAAAATTAAACAGGAGCAAAAATCTGTTCGAAATAGCATCAACTCGAACTTCGACAAACAACTAAAGCTACTTTTGAAGAAAGGAATTCTTGCAGATAACCAAGAAACGTACTTGTATGGAAAGCGTGTATTATCGGTAGTGAGTTCTTACAAAAGAAGCGTGACTGGAAATGCTCTAGGAAGTAGTAAGGCTGGGAATGTTACTTTTATTGAACCGGGTAGTAATATTCCTCTGAATCATGAATTCGAAATGCTCAAGGATGATGAGCGTCAGGAAATCTTTAGAATTTTAAAAGAACTGACTCTTTCCATCCGAGAACACCTCCCCCTACTTGTTGAATATCAAAATTTCATGGTAGAATTGGACTTCGTTAATGCCAAAACCAAACTGGCCCTTCAACTAAACGCGAATCTTCCTAGTTTATCTGAAGATACTGAAGTTGACCTTATCAATGCGTTTCACCCGATTTTATTGATTACGAACAATTCAAATGGCGTTCAAACTATACCGCAAAGCTTGTTTATGGACAAGTTTAATCGAATGCTAGTGATATCAGGACCCAATGCAGGAGGGAAAAGTATTTCTCTAAAAACCGTAGGGTTACTTCAACTGATGCTTCAATCAGGGCTGCTTATACCCGCAGATGAAAATAGCAAATTAGGGATCTTCCAAAATATTCTCACGGACATTGGAGACAATCAATCTATTGAAAATCAGCTATCCACATACAGCTATCGGTTAAAGAGAATGAAAGAATTTTTGGAAAAATCCAATAAAAAAACATTGGTGCTGTTAGACGAATTCGGGACTGGATCTGACCCTGAACTGGGTGGGGCCATGGCAGAAGTATTCTTCGAAGAATTATATAACAAAAAGGCTTATGGGGTGATTACTACTCATTACTCCAACATTAAGCTAAAAGCTGATAAGCTTCAAAATGCGGTGAATTGCTGCATGCTATTCAATCAAGAAACATTGGAACCTACTTTCAAGTTATCTGTAGGTATGCCTGGAAGCTCTTTCACGTTTGAAGTAGCTGAAAAAAATGGAATTCCTGTTGAATTGATCCAAAAGGCAAAATCCAAGCTTGATACCAAGAAAGTAGACCTGGACCAACTTCTTTCTACAATACAAAAAGAAAAATCACGGTTTGAAGATTTAAATAAAGAATCTTCAGAATCCAGTGTTAAAGCCCTTCGGGCAGAACAGCGATATAAGGACAAACAAGAATCTCTGAATCAAAAAATGGCAGGTCAGCGAGACATTGCGGAGATTAACAATCAGTTTATTACTAGGGGGAAAAAATTATCTCAATTTGTAGAACGATTTGACACTAGAGCTAAAAACAAAGAATTACTGGCAGATGTACGGAAGTATCTGGCTATGGAAAAAACCAAGATCCTAGATGTTCAAAAAGCTGAAATGCTAAGAAAAAAAACACAGGCCAAAGCAGATGCCAAGAAGAATATTGTACGACAAAGTGATGATCAGAAAAAAATCAAAGTAGGCTCTCAAGTAAGGCTAATTGGTGCTAAAAAGATCGGTGAAGTTATCGCTAAGGACAATAATGACGTGACTGTATTGTTTGGAAATTTGAAAACAAAAATTAGTGTTCAAAAATTAAGATTTGTCAAGTAGTTTATCTGAATACATTGACTGTTCCTACAAAATCTCTACTTCCTTTCCCATTTTTAAGTAGAATACGTACTTCCCAAGTATATACTCCGTTCAAAACAAAATGCTGTCCGCCATTCTTGTTTCCAATCCAACCTTTTGTTGGATCATTCGATTCAAACAGAAGGTCACCCCATCTATCAAACACCATGAACGTGTACTCAGAATAATTATCACCCTCAATAATCGGTCTGAACATATCATTCAGGCCATCTCCATTGGGGGTAAATGAATTCGGAACAAATACAGAAAACTCATCCTCAATAACCACTTTTCTGGTCACCTTATCTATACATCCATTCTCATTCGACACTGTAAGAGATACGTTATGAGTCCCCGCTTTTTCAAATGTGTGACTTGGCTGATTCAAATTGGAAGTTATTCCATCACCAAAATCCCAAAGCAAGATGTTTCCTCCACTCGATTCTGATTCAAAATCTATTGTTGGATTAGTTAGTATGTGCCCTTCAAAAGGAGAAAATGAAAATTCTGCACCTGGAGTTTCATGAAGAACAAAAGCAGCAGAAAAATTTTGTTGATTTTCACAACCAAACGCATTTACTGCAGTGACTTGTAAGTTGTATACTCCTGGGTCAGTCAAATCAAAAGTTGGGCTCAAAGAACCACTTTCAAAATTGGCTATACTCCATGTAAATGAAGCGCCACTTGGAGATGAATTATTTATATCTAAACTAAAAGGAGCACATCCAGAATCGCTACTCAAATCAAATTGTATTTCTGGGAGTGGTCGTACATCAATAGTCTCAGATAGATTAACCAAACAGTTATTCTCCTGAGTATAAACTACCAAAGAGATTTCTTCCTCTCCTGTATCAGAGAAAACCACATTAGGAGCAGGATCTGTAGATGCACCAAGACTTCCTAAATCCCACTGATAATTCATTAAAGGCTCCCCAGAAGTATCAAATTCAATAGACTGTCCTGTACAAATAGCAGCTTGACTCATCGTCATTAGAACAATTGGTTCTGGAAAAACGACAATTTCTATTGTGGTTGTATCAAATCCACACCCATCAGTGGCATATTGTTTTATCTCGTATACTCCTTCCTCCATAAAGGTGTGAGAAGTGTTAAAATTTTCTATAGTGAAATCGCCAAAATCATATGTTATGCTCGTGGCTCCAATGGCAGAGCTAGTTAGTTCTATATCGATTGGAGCACACGCTTCTAGCGTAGAACTAAATATACCTGCTGTAACTGGATTTGGCAATATCTCTAATGATTCCATCTTGGTATCACTTCCACATTCATTTTCAGCGGTAAGCTCAATAAGTATCGTCTCAGATGGTCCTTCAGTTGTATATATCTTATTATTAGGAGTCTCTTGATTAGAAGTATCTCCATTTCCTAAATCCCATGTAAATTGAGTGGCATTCGTGGAGCTTGTATTAAAGAACTGTGTAAAAACGGGTGAGCAAATAGTACTGATTTCTGTATGAAAATCAGCGAGTGGAATTGCTTTGGAAAGAACATCTATGGTATACACATCAGCCCCACATTCATTAGAAGCTGTTAATTCAGTCGTGAAAATTGTATCGTCTAATACGTCTCCATAGTCAATGGTACCAGGCTCATCATTGATTGAGTTTCCAACTTCAAAATCCCAATGATATGTTGTATAAGCACCAAAACTTAAATTATCATAGGTGACCTGTAATGGCTCGCATCCTTCGGTAACGTCAGAAGTAAACTCTGCCGTTGGAATTGAAATCACCTCCACATCTTGAGGACCTGATTCATGTGAGCATCCATATTGACTTGATACTATGAGTTTAACCTGATGCACTCCTTCAACTCCTATTGGAATAGCTGGATCTATCGACTGGGACACTTCCGCATCATTTATTAACCAACTAAAATCCAAACTGTTGTCCGAAAAATTTTGAATGCCAATGGCTGAGTTTTTACATGCGATAGATTCCGCTGTAAAATCCGCCACAGGTATTTCTCTAATATGTACTTCAGCGAAAGCTGTATCCGAACAGCTGGTTGTCAAATCCTCATAGACATACCTTACTTGGTTATTTGTCCCTAGACTATTTGAATTTACTGTGCCACTGGAGGAATTCGAAATAATACTTCCAAGCCAATGTCCACCCAGTGGGCTATAGTCATCCAATGTCGCATTAGAAACACCATGACAAAAGTTATAATCGCTTAATGCATTAACCGCGGGGCTGGGATTAACTCTCAACCTCCTTGTATCTTCCACATAACAAGTTCCTACTCCAGTAGAATATGTCAATATATATAAACCATCAAGTAATGAGGGATCTACAATTCCTGAACCAGAAATTATCCCTGCACCACTCCAGTCTCCTCCTGTCGTCGGTATAAAACCAGTTAATTGAATATTCCCTTCGTTAGCACATACCGTCAAATCTGACCCCGCATCTATATCAGGAGAAGCTATTACTGTCACGCTCATTTGATCGGAATTCTCACAACCAAAAGCATCCGTATAAGTATATTGTAAATTATGCGTTCCTAACCCGGGTGACAAAAACAGAATTCCAGAAACTCCTGGTCCACTCCATGTCCCTCCCGCTGGGGTTCCATTCAACGGTATAGGAAAATCATTATGGCACATAGTAAAATCCTCTCCAGCAGTCACTACTGGTAAATTTCTTGTTGTAAGGTTGACTTGGTCAAAACTTGAACAACCCAATTCGTCTGCCACTGTCAAATTAAATGAAGCCGATCCCAAAGGAGTGGCTATAGGGTTGGGGATATTTGTTGCACTTAAATATTCTGAATTTCCAGACCACGACCAAACCACTATGTTCCCATTGGTGCTAGTTGCAGTTGCGTTTATCTGAAATGGGTCGTTGACACAAACTGACTCATCAGTTCCAGCGGAGACTACAGGTGATTCTAATACTGTTATTTGTTTATCATCTGAATCTTGACAGGTAGGACTTGATGTTACCAGAGTAACCGTGTATACTCCTGCTACTGATGTATCGAATACTCCAGAGCTTGAAATACCCGATCCAGTCCAATGAGTATTTGGCGGTGTGGCCAAACTTAAGGGGAGGTTATTAAAACATACCGTTTGATGTCCTCCAGCAGATTCACCACACTGAGCTGAAGTGACTTTTACAAAAGCCAGTAGCGCTAGAATAATTGTTATTTGTTTTATAGTAATCAAGCAAAAAAAATTTACCTCAATGCGTAATACGCTGCCTTACACCAATTCGTTGCAAAATCGGGGCGTAAAAGTCTACTTTTTAACAAATACTTTCACAGTAGCTACCAAACTTTTTTTTCTGACCTTAAACAAATACAGTCCAGGTGGGAGATTACTCACATTCAAAACTTTAGAGAGACCGGAGATATTTTCCGAAATCACTACTTTACCCAATTGATTTATCACAGAAACGTCTGAAATTTCTGTAGGATTATCAAAAAAAACGGTCAAGTCATCCTCCACTGGATTCGGATATAACTGAAAATTATCTCGCTCTAGATATTCTTTTACAGAAACCACTGGATTATGGGAACCTTCTAGAGTGGTAACCCCTGAATTAAGTGGATCCAACCACACTCTCAGTTTATCATTTGCGGAATTTGGGTTATTCGACCAGTGATATGAGAGCTTCCCAAAGTAATCAGGCTGATTTGGGCCAGAGTTTCCATTTGTAACACAGCTACTAAATCCTCCCGTAAGCGTCCCCATCACTAAACCATCTGCATTGAATAATGGCGATCCAGAACTTCCTGCTTCAGTTACACCATGACCGTTAGTGGTAGAAACCCAGGTTGCTGCCCAGTGAGACCCTGGAGCTCCTAAAAACGTTGAGACAGTAGTACTACTGTAAGTACTCACTTTCTTATCTCCACCATCAGGATGATGAATAGTAACACCAGAACTGCTTGCCGCGTTTTCTGCATTCCATCCAGCCCAATATGGATTCCAAGATGAGGGAATTTCATCCTGAATTTCGATTAAGGCAAAATCTGATCCAGAGGGATTACTTTGACCGTCAACCGCATCATTACTATCCGCAAGTTTTATCACTCCAATAAGAAAATTGTTTTCTGGAGCAAATCCCGAACCGCAACTTGGTCTTTGATAATTAAAAGTAACAATAGCATTGGCCAACTCCTGCTCCGAAGCTTCATCCATACAATGAAACGCACTTAACACGAGTCCTCTTTGATCACCCGATGTATTGTTCATCAAAGTTCCAGTACACCCAAACAACGTTTCGTCTTCACTAATAATTAGCCTAACAACAGCATCTTTTTGATCCTCCCAATTGCTTCCTTCTGAACATTCGACACCGACATGACAACTTCCTCCTCCTCTAGCCTCGGAAGAAAATATGTCTTCATAAATAATACCTATACCATAAATCCTGAAAGGTGCTTCTTCTGGTAAAACATCGCTGTGATATTCAATCAATAGATTATTCCCTTTTAAAGGATAACTACAATAAAAATTCTTGCTTCTCAAATCATAGGCACTGAAAACATGTTCCTTTTTGTTAGACAAATTTGTAATTCGCATGTATGCTCCTTCCTGAAACTGTAAATTATCTAAGTACACATTCATTCCTTCAGCATCAAAGGAAAAAACCCTAGTTTTCCAAGTATATCCTGAAGGAATGAATGCGTTTTCTTTCCATTCCCCTGAATTGTGTATGTCTAAATTGGCATTCACTATTCTTCCAAAAGGATCTACCCCGTTAATCATCCGTATTTTTTCATCTTCAATGGCAATTTCGCTCATTTTCAAATCATAAACAGTACCTTCAGCATGCCAATCAGGCTTTAGTACGGTTGTAATATGCTGAGCGTTAGAATAATTAAAAACGCTATAAAGTAAGATCGTGATATATATGAATATATTTCTCAATGAAAGGAATGTTAAATTAGAGAACTCATTTGAAGTCTTCTAAACAAAGATAGCAATAGCCATTAGATATTAGAACTAACAATAGTTACTTCATATTTTAGAGCAGAAGAATTAGTCATTTTATAGATTTAACATAAGTTTGACATGAAGGTTCGTTTTCGCATACATTTTAACAGAAATTCGTTAACCTTTTTGGCATAATAATAGTATCTACTACTGGAAAAACGCGAATGCGTTCAAGAAATATTGAAAACATGAAAAAGATTCTCGGTTCCCTCGTATTGTTATTCGTCATCGGTAATGCTTTTGCACAAGAGCTAGATGAGAAGGCAACAACAGAAAAATTCAACAAACTGCTTTACTATGTAAATAATTTGTACGTAGATAGCGTGAATACCGAAGAACTGGTAGAAATAGCAATTGTAAAAATGCTTGAGGAATTAGATCCACACACTAGTTACATTCCTGCAGATGAGGTAAAAAAAGCCAGCGAACCATTGAAAGGAAACTTTGATGGAATTGGAATTCAATTCAATGTTTTAAAAGACACTATCTATGTCGTTCAAACTATTTCTGGAGGTCCTTCTGAAAAAATAGGATTAATGGCCAGCGATAAGATCATCACAGTAGACGGAGAAAATGTGGCTGGAATAGGAATTCAAAATTCTGACGTTATTAAAAAATTAAAAGGCCCAAAGGGAACAGAAGTTACTGTGGGAGTTAAAAGAGGGAGGTCTAAGGAATTAATGGATTTCACGATCACAAGAGATAAAATTCCTATCTACTCTGTAGATGCCTCCTACATGATCGACTCGAAAACGGGATATTTAAAAGTAAACAGATTTAGTGCTACTACGCAGGAAGAAATGACGGCGGCTTTAGTCGATCTGAAAAAAGAAGGAATGGAGGATTTAGTTCTTGACCTTCAAGGAAATGGAGGTGGGTATCTGAATACAGCCATTTGGATGGCTGATGAATTCTTAAGTGGTGATAAACTAATTGTTTATACAGAAGGTAGAGCATTTCCTAAAGACAATCGATATGCTAAAAATAAAGGATTGTTTGAGAAAGGAAGGCTGGTTGTTCTCATCGACGAGAGTTCAGCTTCAGCAAGTGAAATTGTTTCAGGAGCCATTCAAGATTGGGACCGTGGCATGATCGTCGGTAGAAGATCTTTTGGTAAAGGGTTAGTCCAAAGACCTATTCCACTACCTGATGGTTCTGAAATGAGATTGACTATGCAGAAGTACTATACCCCTTCTGGAAGATGTATTCAAAAATCATATGAGGGTGGTATTGAAGAATATAGAAAGGAAAAATGGGATCGTTATGCGTCAGGAGAAATGTACTCTCTCGATAGTTTGAACCTTTCAGACTCTCTTAAATTCTATACGAGCACTAAAAGAACTGTCTATGGTGGCGGTGGAATTCTTCCAGATTTATTCGTTCCTTTGGATACTACGGGAACTAGTGCTTATTTCAGTAAATTGGTGAGGTCTGGAACTATCAACACATATGTATTAAATTATATCGATAAGAACAGGAAAAAATTAGAGAAGGAATATCCAGATGTAAAATCGTTCAAAAAAGGATTTGATATTGACAGCGAGCTCATAGATGGCCTTGTGAAATCTGGAGAAGCGGAAGAAATAGAGTTTAATCAAGAGCAATTTGACACTTCAAAAAATATAATCGAAGTTAGATTAAAAGCATTGATGGCTAGAAATCTGTATGGAAGCTCTGCTTTCTATCAGATTATTAACGAATTAAACGAAAGTTTGCAAGCCGGATTGAACGCCTTAGAAAGTGGGCAGTATGAAGGTTTAAATCTTGCGTTTAAGGATTTCAAGTAAGTGGAATTATTATTTAAATTTGTCATAAATTAACTAGATAAAAGAAAACATAAAATCATGAGTGAAAAATTTAGAATTGTTTTATTTGCTATTGCTGCAATCTTTTTAGGTAGCGTAGCAGCTGTATCTTGTGGGGAGGGTAATTCACAAGAATTTAGACAAGCTGAAGGTAGCACTGAAAATGGTGGTGCAGAAGCAAAGAAAGAGGCCGCTACTAAAAAAGCTGATAAAACAGACAAAAGAGCAAAAGATGCTATACCTGAGCCTACTGGACCGGTTACATCATATGAAGTAAACGAAGAAATTCATGATTTTGGTTTGGTAGCAAATGGAAGTCAAAATCCATTTACTTTCATTCTAAAGAATACTGGAGATACTCCATTGGTTATTGAAAAAGCAAAAGGTAGTTGTTCATGTACAGTGCCTAAGAAGCCAGAAGATCCAATTATGCCAGGAGAAACAGGAGAAATTGAAGTAACTTTCAAACCTAAAGCTTCGCAAGCGGGTAAAGATATCACTCAAGTAGTGACAATTACTGCTAACACTGAACCTAGAGATACGAAATTAAAGATAAAGGCAAAAGTACAACCAAAGGAAGAAGAAGAGGCTAAATAAGCTTTTTCCACGTTCTTAAAAGATTGTGCACCGTCTTGGCCTTGGCCAAGACGGTTTTTTTATTTCTAAAATTGCCCAGTGTCCTCTCCTAAGATGTTATTGATATCCTTAGCCAGAGTACGATCCTTCTCCGTTACAATATTTCCTGATTCATGAGTACACAACTCTATAGTCACCACATTGTACTCATTATGCCAGGCTGGATGGTGATTCGTCTTTTCTGAAATAAAGGCTACTCTAGTCATAAAAGTAAACGCTTCCTGAAAATCTTTAAACCGAAATTGTCTAACCAATTTATTATCTATTTCCTGCCACATATCAAATGTTATTTATAACAAAGGTAATTTCTTAAATGCTCGAATATGTATGCTTAATTTAGCCTTTTTAAAACTCGATTCTTAATAATGATCCCTTTTTCACCCCCAAGGATAGATGATAAGTCAATTTCAGCTGTTACCGAAGTGCTAAAATCTGGATGGATTACTACTGGTCCAGTAACAAAAAGATTCGAAAAAGAGCTTTCCAATTACCTGAATATCAGCAAAGTTATTTGTCTTAACTCATGGACAAATGCTGCCGAATTATTCTTAAAATGGTATGGTATAAAAGAAGGAGATGAAGTGATTGTTCCAGCGTATACTTATGCTGCCTCGTGTAATATCATTTTTCATCTAGGAGCTACGCCAGTTATGGTGGATTCAGAACCTGGAGGATTTCATGTTGATTTAAAGGATCTAGAGCGAAAAATCACTCCGAAAACCAAGGTGATTATCCCTGTAGATATTGGAGGATACCCATGTGACTATGAAAGAATTATGAGACTCATCGAGGATAAAAAAGAGCTCTTCACTCCTAATTCTTCACACCAAGAAAAGCTTGGTAGAGTTCTCCTCTTCTCAGACGCAGCACATAGTCTAGGCTCTAAAATTAATGGACAACACACCGCTTGCTTCACTGATGTTTCATGCTATAGCTTTCATGCAGTTAAAAACCTAACAACCGCAGAAGGTGGAGCATTGGCTTTTAACCTTCCTGAGAGTTTTGATTCGGAACTGATGTATCGTGAACTGAATATTCTTTCTCTTCATGGTCAAACAAAAGACGCATTGTCGAAGACAAATTCTGGCAGCTGGAAATATGATATTATTGCTGCTGGATATAAATGTAACATGACTGATATGCAAGCCGCTATCGGAAGTGTGGAACTTCATCGATACGAAAGCGAAACATTACCTCGTAGAAAAGCCATTTGTATGGCCTACGATCAAGCATTTAAGTCAGAATCTTGGTACTGCGCACCCCCTATGATTTCTGAATCGATGGAAACCTCTTACCACCTTTTTCAGCTTCGGATTAATCATATTTCTGACGTTCAAAGAGATGAGATAATAAGTGACTTGAAATCTCAAGGAATTAGCACAAATGTGCATTTCATGCCTCTACCCTACTTTACCTATTATAAAAATCAAGGGTTTACTATCTCTGATTACCCAAATGCAGATCAATCTTACTCTTGTGAAATTTCCCTTCCTGTATTTTATGATTTGACCAATGAGAACGTGGATTACATCACTAATTCTATAAAATCTACGGTATCGCGACTGCTAGTCAATGCTTAAAAGATTGACTGACATATTTGCCAGTCTTTTAGGGCTTCTCCTTATAAGTCCTCTATTTATTTTTATCAGCGTTGCAATAATTATCGATACTGGATTTCCTGTTTTCTATAAACAATCAAGAGTGGGGATAAATGGAAAACACTTTAGGCTTTTTAAGTTCAGATCTATGAGAACTGATTTAAAAGGGCTTAAAATCACTCTGAATGAAGATCCCAGAATCACCAAATCAGGGAAATGGTTAAGGAAATTTAAGTTGGATGAACTTCCTCAACTGATCAATATTCTGAAAGGAGATATGAGCTTAGTTGGCCCTAGGCCAGAAGTTCAAAAATACGTGGATCATTATTCAGAGGCTCAAATGCAAGTGCTAAGCGTAAAACCTGGCCTTACAGGACTAGATTCTCTCCATTTCTCGCACGAAAATGAGCTGCTTGAGGGAAAAGAGAACCCAGAAGACTTCTACATCAGCGACATCATGCCCGCCAAACTGGAGTTAAGTTTAGAGTACATTAGGAAACGTAGTTTCTGGTTTGACTTTAAGCTAGTTCTTCAGACAATTCGAAAAGTATTCTTTTAACCCTTCGTTTTCTCCTTTACAAACAGATTCTGAAGCTCTCGTAGTTCCTTTACCTTCTGTTCGTTTCCTTTCTCCTGATATCCGAAAATCAGATTATTGATCAATCTATTAATAATATCTTCATTCTCACAAGGCTTGTAAAATTTCACTTTTTGTGGCAGATTTAGATGAAAGAGAAACTCATCTATTTCATTCTTGTGAATGACGGTTCCCTCAGAAAACGGATTGATATAAAATAAAATTCCATTTTCGGCCACTGTTTCGTCTAACATAGAAGCAATCCCATGTTCATCCATATAACAAAGAATAAAATGATTGGGCAAATTGACTCCGTAGATTGGAATATCTAAACTATTCGCAAGCACTTGATATAGGATGGCAAGTGAAAGGGGGCTACCTTTCTTACTACTGATTACATCAGCTATGTAAGAATTATTTGGAGAAGTATAGTTTTGTTTGTTTCCATTGAAACCATGGACATTGAACAGAATATGATTTAAAATTCTCACTTTCTCAAAAGAAGTCAGATTGTCATTCAACTCTAGCCACACATCTTGCCTAATCCTAGAGATCTCTTTTCTGATAAGGTCTGCATTGTAAGAAGGGTATTGAAATTGATTAATTAAAATAGCTCCTTCTAACAAGTCCTTCTCTTCCGAATTTTTCCATTCTTTCATTTTTGAACTAATGGAATCGAATTGAATGGACTGTATCAGTTTTTCTACTCTATCTCTGAACAATGGGCCAAAACTACTTACTTCCCACTCCTTTTCAAGTTTGGGGATAATGTCTACTCCAAAGTTCTTAAGCTCGGATTTCACTTGCGCAAAGATCACTTCGTCTGGATCTTCAATGAGAGAAATCAATGCGTCTATTTGATTTGTAATCATATTTTTTACAGGTAAAGAAAGGTTGACTCCAAAATTATGTGCCAATATTCCTCGAGAACTGCAGCTTATTTTAACTTCTCAACAGCTAATTGCTCAAAGTATCTAAAACGCTGTTTATCAGAAAATTTACAGCAGTAGATGGATCTTCACTAAACTCTTTATTAGCGCGATTAGCGAGAATAACACAGAGTGTTAGATGTTCATGTCCCAGCATTTTTGATAATGCATAAATTCCTGCAGTTTCCATTTCAAAATTGGTAACCAATTTATCCTTATAAGAAAAGGACCTGTAGCTATTTTCCAATTCAGTAAACCTAAGTTTCCCTCTTAGTTCTCGGTTTTGAGGGCCGTAAAATCCGTTTGCAGTAATAGTAATCCCCTGATGATTATAAACGCCTAAAAATTGATCTAAAAGCTCACTAGAGGCAAAAACAGCGTATGGTTCTGCCAGAAGATCTGGCCACTTCACTTCTGCTTTAAATTTTCGAACCAGACTGAGCTCTTCCTCAGAAAAGTTAAACTCATAAAAATGAGGAACTCCATCCATTCCTATTGCAGCTGAAGAGCAAACGATATCATGTAGTTTGATTTCAGGCCGCAATGCTCCAGAAGTTCCTAGCCTTAAAAATTTGAGTTTTCTCAGGGTTGAATTGACTTTTCTGGTAAGAGGATCAATGTTTACAGCCGCGTCCAATTCGTTGACAACAATATCTATATTATCCACCCCAATTCCTGTGCTCACAACAGTCAACTCGACTCCCGAAATTATGCCCGTGTGAATACAAAACTCTCTCGAGAACTTGGTTACGCGAATAGAGTCAAACTTTTTTGAAATCAAACTTACTCGTTCGGGATCACCAACGATGATCACTGTATCTGCTATGTCTTCGCCTTTTACTCCAAGGTGGTACACCGAATTATCCGGCCTTAAAATGAGCTCCGATTCTGAAAAGTACTTTTCCATTCAACTAATTTCTAGCAGTAAAACTAAGATGTTTTGACCTAGACATTGCAACGCTATAAAACGCTGTTAACAACAGTGTGTATGATTTACTGGAGATAAGAGATGATTTAGTTAAGAATAGAAATTATTTTTGGCATTAGTATTGTTAAACAAGGTTAAGCCATACAACTATAATTAAATATGAATTGTCCTGATACCAGAAGAAGAAGCATGAAGAACCTATTAGTATCAATTTTACTCCTTTCGAGCGTTGGCCTATTTGCTCAAACCCACACTATTAAAGGAAAAATTAACGGATTAAACCCTAATGACACTGTCAATTTGGGGCAATATCTAGGGAAAAGTCTTTTCTATAATGACACAACTGTAGTGGCCAATGATGGCTATTTCACCTTTAAAGGAAAGCCTTATGAAAAGGGGGGGAAATACGCAATTATAATACCTGGTCCTAAAATCATGGAAGTCTTATTGGACAATCATGATTTTGTATTTGAATCTGACACTGCTAACTTAGATCATCATATGAATGTGGTAGAATCTCATAACAACAAGGTGTTCTTCGAATACAAGAGATATCTAAGCCAAAAGAATATCGAAAGAAAGCCTTATGACACTGACCTCAACGACTCTTTAGTAACTAATAAAGAGAAGGAAAAAGCAAGAAGAGGCTTGCGAGAACTCACCGAAGAAGTCATTGCATACCAAAAAAAGACCATCAGAGATAACGCAGATAAACTAGTAGGAAAGCTCCTTAACATGACCATGGAAGTGGAAGTTCCAGAAGCACCTAAAGATGCTGAAAATGATCGAGAATGGAGATATAGACATTATCGAGCACACTACTGGGACAATGTAGATTTAAGTGATCCTCGTTTGGTTCGTGATCAATCCTTCCATAAAGTCCTAGAAAAATATATCACTACTGTTATTCCTCAAATCCCCGATACTGTCGCTTATGAAGGTTCTCGTCTAGTAGATAAAGTGGAGAAGAACTACGACATGTATAAATACGTGCTTCATCAACTGACTTATTTAACTGAAACAAGCAAAGTGATGTGCATGGATCGAGCATTTGTAGCTATCGTTAACAAATACTATAAGACAGGAAAAGTAGATTGGCTAGACGATGACAAACTGGTTAAGATCATAGAGGGGGCGGATAAGAAATCTAAAACGTTATGTGGTGAAATAGCTCCGAACATTATTCTCCCTGACGTTACAGGTCAAAACTGGGTGAATATGCATGAAATTGATGCCAACTATTTAGTCCTTGTGATTTGGGAACCTGGGTGTGGCCATTGTAAAAAAGAAATGCCTAAGTTAAAAGAGATATATGATCAATGGAAAGACAAAGGATTAAAAGTAGTAGGTGTCAATAATGAACTTGAAAATGATGATTGGAAAGAATTCTTACTAGAAAAGGATTTGGACTGGATCAACATTAGTGATAATCCTGAGATCAATAATAGTGATTCCGCAAGAACACTAATTTTGGAGGGAGTAACTACACTTAACAGCTTAAATTTCCGATCTATTTATGATGTGAGCAGCACTCCAAAGATTTATCTTTTGGATAAAAACAAAGAGATTATTGCCAAACAATTAAGCTCAGAGCAGCTCGGAGGAATGATTGAAAACCTGATCAAAAGAGATGAAGAAACTCAAATTAATGAGGATGTTGATCAAGGGCTCTTGAATGAGGATAACAATCATGAAAAGAAACAGAAGCGCGTCAGGTAGTTTTCTGAAATGATATAGAATTTAAAGTGTTAGGGGTTCCGTTTTGACTCATGTCAAGTAATTTTTCTTCGAATTTTAATCCACTGAAATTACAAAAAGCAGCTAGATGACCTAAAAAATCATCCGACTGTGTCTAACCTAGTTTCCCCCATTATCTGAGGAGTTAATACTGCTTCTAAAGAAGTGCAAGAGGAATTCAATAAAATGAAATACGTAGCATAGTCTTTAATAAAAGATCCGACTTTTTGTTGCTAGTTCTAATTTCAACATTTTGGGACATTGCTGATCTCCAGCGTTTTGTTCACCATGAACCTGTTTAAGTCCTCATGAGATTATCTTCACTATTTTTTCAAAAGTGCCTTTGCCTTTTATGATATAGTGTATAATCCATTCATGTTGACCCACCAATTCCAGAAACAACTGATCCATCTAATAGTTTGTTGATGAAAGTATTGAGTGGGTCAACATGAATGGATTCTACAATTTGACACTAGAAATGTAATAAATTGAATAAAATATATTGTTTAAGCGGATGAAAATTCGAATCTGATCCTAATTTAGTGATCGATCTGTTACACCGGTTTTAAATGCTTAGATTTTGAAACCAGCTATTAATCTCAGTAAAAATGAAAATTATACATCTTTTAACAATAGTCTCTCTTTTATCAGTAAATATTCTTGCTCAGGAAAACACGCTGATTACTCTTTCGCAATTTGGCACCCAAAACACAGGTGATAAAATTGAATCTGCCGATTTCGATAATGATGGCAACCTTGATTTGGTTTTATTTAATTTTTCTGGGTTGTTGCTATACTCCATTGGCGATTATGTTGAGAATTCATGGGTTCCGCAAGTAATAACTCCTCTATTCACTGCCTCACCTTTGAATTTGGAAGTGGCTGACTTAGACATGGACGAAGACATTGATATCGCGTTTGCAGATGGTTCACAGCTTTACATTTTTCTAAATGGTGGCAATGCTAATTTCGAACAAGTAATTGTCAATACTGGATTAGGTGAGTCTTATTTAATGAGAGATTTGGGTATTGGAGATATAGATAATGATGGTGATCCAGACATTACATTAGCAATGGACTCAACAATGATTTGGGTTGAAAATATTGATAATTGGACATCTCATCAGATTAACTTTATAGAAACAGAAGGTCTTGCATTTAGAGGAGCTCAAGTCCTTGATTGGGAGCTTGATGGAGATTTAGATATAATTACTATGTCAGGTGGTTTTGGGCTACCAATGATATTATACACTCAGGATAATGGAGTATGGACATCCAGTCCTTTAGTAGGATCAGATGGTGGTGTACTTTCTTTTGATGTAGCTGATATAGATAATGATGGAGATTTGGATATAGGAACGGGAAATAATGCAAGCATAGTGTTTACAGACACCGGGACAGGAGAATCGCAGATTGTTGATTTTAGCAATGGTCTGGCGGAAGGAGGTCACTTTGTTGATTTGGATAATGATGGATCTCCAGAATGGGTTCAGTTGGGGTGGCCAGATGGAGATTTGGTCTGTGTGGATTTCGATAATGGATCACCAAGTTCACCTATACAAACAGGTTTTGTTGTGCCTAACTGTGATGATGTGTTTTTTCTAGATGGTGATGGGAATGGAGAAGAAGACATGTTCTTCAGTACATATTATGGTGAAATTACGCTTGGGGTAATTCCTGATTATAATTTTGATGTAGAACATATAGGGATTTCTGGTGTGAGTGAAGTTGATGAACAACTCATAGTTTTCCAGACTAAAAGTGAGATCTCTTACAGAATTGAAAATCAAACAGAAATTCTCAGTGCAAGAATAGTTGACTTACAAGGGAAACTTGTTTCTAAAGTAGAAAACAATTCTTTTGAAGGAAATTTTTCGATCACAGAATTGGCTTCTGGTGTTTATATTTTACAAATAGAACTTTCAGGTATGGTAATAAGTAGAAAATTCGTTATCTGAGTGTAGAATCCAGTCATGTTGACCCGTCAAATCCGTTTTTCACTGACCCATTTAATGTGTTTGTATTCAGAGTTATAAGCGGCTCAGTCATTTCTGGATTCAGTGGGTCAACAATCACGGAATATACAATTATAGACTTTCGTCATGAGACTCAAAAGCCTAATAAAAGCTATGGTTTTCTTCAAAACTGTATAGCACCGCTGTAGTGTTTTGTAAAAACTAAGCGAAATGCTGATTTTGCAGAGATATGGAGTTTGCGTTGCAAACGATATAGTTTCCGACCCAGAGGGTCGGGGAATTAAACCACTCTCTGATTAAAAAAAGCTGAAATCTAATAAAATCACGAGTTTGCTGGCTGTTTTTCATGGGGACTTTAAAAAAATTCACAAATAATCCAAGCCAAAACGCAATCAATTTACGTCAACGTTAAATTTATTTCCTACTAGTTTGGATAAAATCAAAATGCTAGTCTTCTGAGCACTTTTTTTTGTGCTTAACTTTGGCACATGTCGCTGACTTCATCATTAGAGCAAAAATTCAAACATGAGCTACTGGGAAACCATAGTGTGGCCAAAGTCAAATATGTTTCCGAAAAGATTCAATCAAAACAGGACCTACAAGCATTATTGAATTTGATCCATCCTGACCATGACTACCCCACTCCAGAAGCCGCTGCTTGGTGTATTAGGCATGCGAGTTCTCATTTGAAAGAATACCATTCATTTATAGCTGAAGGAATCATTCAGCCTCTTCAACTCTTTAACAGAGACTCTCTTATAAAGAATATCATTGGTACCCTAAAAGTGATCGAGATTCCTAAGACGTGCTATGGAGAAATCACTAATTATTGTTTTGACTTCTTGACCCAACCTACGCGATCAAAAGCAGTGTTGTATTACTCCATGGAAGTAATGACAAAAATTTGCAAGGCTGAACCTGAACTGCAACGAGAGTTCTGTATGATCATGGACGATCTTCTTCCTTTAGCCAGTGAACCTCTTAAACGGAAGTATTTGAAGGTGAGAAAGGGATTCAAATAAAAACGGGCATCCATAAGACACCCGTTTCCAATATTATAGTTCAAGGATAACTATTCCTGGATCACCTCCAATAATTCCGAGTAGATTCTCCCCTTTTTATCAATTGCTTTTAACGTATAAATTCCAGAAGCCAAATTATCCAAGCTTATTTCAGCATATGGTTTAAATATTCTCTCTGAATATACCTTTCTCCCTTGGTTATCTAAAATTTCAACTTCCATTACTTCTAGTTCACCAAAATTCACGTTCACCATATGACTTGCTGGATTCGGGAATATTGCAAAACTCGATTTTGTCGCTTCACTTACTGAAATCACCGGTTGAACACCAATAGTAAATACTCCTACTCCTGAAAAATCAACATTCGCAGACCACACACCATTGTCATTCGTTAACGGCACAAACTCTGGTTGTAATCCCTGCTGGAAAGCAGGGTTCTCTAAATGAATAATTCCTATTTCCAATCCTAGATCCAACGTGTTTTCTGTATCATATACTTGTATCAACACTTCACCTAAGTCTCCTGTTTCTTCGTACCCCCATGTTCTACCCACTCTTCCAGAAAGAATAACACCATCATTTCCTTCCCAAGCCCATTGCATAGATCCGTTACCACTTCCCCATAAAAGGAATTCTCCATTGTCAATATCTGAAGGACTACTCATACGGACTATACCTCTTCCTTGGGCATCTAAATGCTTATCATACTCAGACATTTGTCCTATTCCAGCTACATCAAAGTAATATCTGTCATCCTGAGTATATCTATCAAGTCCATCTGCTCGAGTTTTGTACTTACTTGCCAAATAGTTTCTTACTAAGAGAGTATGCGTATCTCTTAGTCTTTCAACATATAGAATTTGCTCTGCCATTTCTCCAGCTCCATACCTATCATCAAAATCACGTCCAAAGTTTACCTCTACCTGATCTTCGGCATCTCTTTCTACATGTGCTGTTTCCACTCTATCTACGTTTCCATTTACGTAACTTTCGAGGTATTTATGTGCTGAATTGTTATAGTACTGCATCCCATGAATGGTCGCTGCACCTATACCTGGGACAAAAATCGTATTTAATCCTACGGTTTGTTCTCCGTTATTATCCAATATGATCCCTGTTGCATTGAAGGCTCCCTCCCATGGATGGACTATGAATCCGTTTGGTTCTCTAGCTGACGCCAACCAACCTGATGCATTCCATTCTGTAAATCCGTCTGGATTATTTTGAGCACTGGCCACTAAAAATGATGTGATATTTTCTTTCACTGTGACTTCACTTGTTCTAAGAAAATCATTGTCTCCAACAAACCTGATCGCGGGAAATCCATTGAACAACTCTGAACTAGCAACATACTCAGGTTGTTGATCAGAATTGTTTTGAACTGCCACTATCGAATTCCCACTCACATCTCCCCAATAACCAATTGGTGATCCATCCGCAGGAACCTCTCCTCCTTCTGATGCCAACATATTTTCCTCTGCGATAAACCAATAGGATATTTCGTCAGTATCTCCAACACCACCTGGACCATATATTCCTAACGGCTCTGGCTCATTCAAATAAGCAAGTGACAATACATCACTTTCTTCTGTAAGAACTCCAAATGGTCCTGTAGCTACTCCGTTCGGCACGTATATAGTCACTTCACCAAAATTTTGTGGTTCGATAGTAATGGTGTAGGTCGAAGGACCTCCAGTCATATCGGTAATAGTTGCATTTATCACCTCTATCTCATCTATAGTCAGTGTCTCAGCGTCTATCAAGTTTAGATTTTTATAAAAGCTGATCTCTAATGTTATGCTTCCAAAAATTTCTTCATTTTCCTCTTCTGGAACAATGAATGCTTTTGCCGGGAAGTAATATGTTTCAGAATCAAACAAATCACTCTCCCAAAGCCCTCTTCCATAAGAAGCTGCTCTAAGTCTGCTAGAAGCTAAATCTTCACCATAGAAAATCTCAAGTTCAGAAATATTAAGTGTTGGGGGCATTCCGCTAGAAAATGGAATCCATTCGTCCATTGTGGCATCTTTATAATACACTCCCATTTCTGTTCCTATATAAATTCCTTCATCAGCATTTTTATCATAAATAATCGAATTTATAATTAGGTTTGGAAAGGAGTCGTCTGTCATTATTTCAAAACTAGCTCCTCTGTTCACACTCTTATATATTTCTCTTAAAAATGCTACGTAAACAACATCTTCATCAAAAGGATGTGCTTCAATATCATTGATACCAACCGTTGAGCCTCCAGGGAGACCTGAGCTAGCGCTCACCCATTCAGATTCTGAATCATTGATATTGTCATTTCTAAAAAGATTCCCACCTTGCTTGGAGATATACATAATATCAGTGTTGGCTGGTGACTGGCAAATCGAATTGACATAGCTTTGAGGGTTTCCTGTCAAGTTATTTGTCACTTTCTCCCAAACCACATTTTCGATAATAGGATCCTTGATATTCGTAGACTTCCACAGATCATGGTATCCCACATACATTGTATTGGTATTGGCAATATCAAGAGTATAAGGAGTTACCCATAATCCCTCTTCATCTTCATCAATACCTCCTAACCCATTTTTTGCACATGTTTGCGCTGCAAAACCAGGACCTGTTCTTCTTACTTGTCCTAGTTGAATAGCTCCATAAAAATAATCCTGATCCTGGTGATCATACATACATTCCATTCCATCAGCTCCTATTCTTCTTTCCCACTTAGTCCCTGTCCATTCACTAGTTCCATTATCCTGGAAACCCGTCAATACATTATTTACAGTAAAAGGTGATTGACCAAGTTTATACATCTGGCTCACTACCATTCCATTCGACTGATCTTTCCAGACTTGATTGTCTTCATATTCATAAATCCCGCCATCATTACCAAGCCAAAAGTTATTTGTATGAGGACTAAATGCACAGAAATGCTGATCTACATGTACAAAATTATTAGTTTCTTCTTGCCAAGTCACACCCGCATCTCGTGATCTTAATACGCGTATTCCAGCTACATATACATCCGAAGCATCCTCAGGATTCACAGTCATTGCCAAATCATACCAGGCTTGACCTCCGTCGGCATTATTAGACCAGCCCAAAATATTCGGAGAATCTGACATTTCCTCCCATGTTTCACCAGCATCTGTACTTCTATACATTGCTCTAAAATCCGTGGAATTGGCACCACATAGATACACCCAGTCAGGTTGATCTGGCGACACTCCTATTACGGATCTTGATGAAAAAGAAATCTCTCCAGATTGTGCTTGAAAAAACGACCCTCCGTTAGTACTTCTATGAAAAAATGTAGTCCCTGCAGCATAGATGATATCTGGGTTCGTAGGATGCATTTTAATGTCCTTGAAGTTTCCAGCGCTACTCACTAATTGCCAGCTGGCACCTGAATTCGTTGTTCTATAAACACCTTGATTCGTAGCAGCAAAAAGCACTTCATTATCTTGTGGATTCATGAGCATCATTCCTACCACAGCCGTTTCTGACATTCCTGTTCCTGATATCTCCCATGTTTCCCCTCCATCAGTGGACTTATACACCCCTAGTCCTGGAGCATCCGCTGAATCTCTGTCTCCTGTTCCAATATAAATGACGTCAGGATTAGTATGATCTACGACCACAGCAGAAACACCTAGAGTTGGAAGATCATCTGTTAATGCTTCCCACCATTGTCCCCCATTGGTTGTTCTCCATAATCCTCCTGAAGGTGCTCCAGCATAAAGCGTCATCGGATCTGTTGGATGAAATTCAATCGCATTTATTCTGCCCACTCCAGGGATATCATCTCTAGTTGTCGTTCCATCTAGAATTGGACCTAACTGCTCCCAATTACCATTCATTGAACGTGCCGAATTATAGGCTTGAACTTGCTCATAAACTCGATGTCTATCGCCACCTGAAGGAATCGTTCCATCTTCATTTAATCTTTTCATTGCCCAATACTCCCAACGCTTAAATGGTTTATAACCATCACCTTTTTCATGCTCCTTTCCTTCCCAATAAGCATTAAACTCTGCCTGCAGTTCGAAAAAGTTAGTATTGGGATCCTGCATTTTTGTTGTCCAATCAGGATGTTGTGCTGATGCCGAAAAAGCACATACAGAAAAAATAAATAATAGTGTAAGAAATCTCATTTTAGATAAGTATATATTTCAAAGTTAATTCAAGAAAATTGGTAAATGTTGCGATTTCATACTTTATTGCTTAGAGCTATTAAAATCCCAAGTAATTAGACATTCCACTCCTTATCTGAACGATAGACAGTTCCCTTAAAATGAGCCACTTCAACATCATTTTGATTCAAGACAGCTATATGATATATTCCTATTTTATGATTCAAACTAACTTCAGATACCTGAGTTCTTAGAACATCTCCAAGAAACACTTTCTGCACATGACTAATGCTCGTTTCTACACTTACTGCATGACGGCCATGCGCATTCGAAGAAAAGGCTAAAGAACTATCTGCCAGAGAGTATGAAATTCCTCCATGAGCAATGTCAAAGCCATTCAACATTTCCTTTTCAATTTTAGCCTTTACCTCCACATTTCCAGGAACACAGGATGTGACCTCGAGGCCCATCCATTGACTAAATCTATCATTAGTCATCATTTTATCTACAATCGCTTTGGACTTCTCTTTCTCTGACATCATACTTCTTGAAATTGCAACTCAAAGAGTTTTTTATAAGGTCCATCATGCTGAAGCAGTTCTGTATGACTTCCTACTTCTATGATTTTCCCTTTATCTAAAACGACAATTTTATCTGCTTGTTGAATCGTACTTAACCTATGCGCGATGACTATAGAAGTTCGTCCTGTAGTGAGTTTTTCGATAGCCGATTGAATGAGCTCTTCACTTTCAGTATCCACTGATGACGTGGCTTCATCAAGCACTAGTATTGCCGGATTGGCGACATATGCTCTAATAAAAGCGATCAACTGACGTTGACCTGAACTAAGCATTACTCCCCTCTCTTTTACATTATAATCGTAACCACCTGGAAGTGCCATGATGAAGTCATGTGCCCCTACTTTTTTAGATGCTTCTATCACCTCCTCTTTCGTAATATGAGGTTGGTTGAGTGTAATGTTATTATAGATAGAATCACTAAATAGAAATACCTCCTGAAGTACAACACTAATTTGGCTTCGAACCGAATCTAAAGTGTACTTTCTTATATCAACCCCATCCAGTGTGATTTCACCTTTTTGAAACTCATAAAAACGGCTTAACAAATTAATTACGGAGGATTTACCGGCACCAGTGGCTCCCACAAATGCAACTGTCTGCCCTTTTTCTACTTCAAGACTTATGTCTTTCAACACATAATCCTGCTCATTATAAGCAAAAAACACTTCCTTAAATTCAATATTTCCACTTATAGATGAGGTCACTGTTCCTGTATCTTGAAGAGATTCTTCTCTTTCAAACATCGTGAATACTCTTTCTGCATTCACAATTCCCATTTGTAAAATATTGAATCTATCTGCTAACATTCTAATTGGTCTATACAACATATTGATAAGCATAACAAAAGCTATAAATGTTGCAGGAGTAATTATTTTGTGTAGGACTTCTCCTGTTCCATACCAAAGCAAAATAGCCAAACTAGAAGCTGAAAGCAGTTCAACAAATGGAAAGAAAATGGCATATGCCCAAACAGAACTAATGTGAGCATCTTGGTGTTCTTTATTGATCGCTTGGAATTTATTGTACTCTCTTTTTTCCCTAATAAATAGCTGAACAATCGACATTCCTGTAATATGCTCCTGAGTGAATACGTTAATTTTGTTTGCCTGATTTCGAACTTTAACAAAAGCCTTTTTGATCGCTTTCTGAAACATCCTAGTACCTATTAAAAGAATGGGAATGGGAATCAGAACCATTAAAGAAAGTTGCCAACTCCAATAAAACATCAATCCTATTGTCACAATGAGTTTTATTATATCGCCAGCGATCGTTAGAATACCATTGCTAAAAATCTGGGCAATACCATCAATATCCCCAATTAGCCTGGTTACAAAAGTTCCTACTGGCGTCTGATCAAAGAACTTTAGTTTAAACTTTAATACTTTATTGTATAATTTTTCTCTTAAATCAAGGGTTACTGACTGTGCCACAAGGTTTGCAAGATATGTCTGGTAATAGCTAAAAATCGTTTCAAAGATTAAAGCCACCACCATTAACAGAAAGTAAGGCCATAACACAGAAGCCTTATTTTTCTCAAAAGCATCATCAAGTCCAATTTTTATTAAATAGGGACGCACTATGCTTAAAAAAGCCAAGGCAATTATAATTATTCCTGTGAAAATGAACGTTTTCCTATAAGGTTTCACCCCTTTAAACACTTTCCACAGAACCCCTAAATCAAAAGCTTTTCCCGCTGCTGTCTTATTGCTCATCTATATACGGATAGGTAATCCTTGTCAAATATAGTCCATGTGCCGGAGCTGAAATCCCAGCATTGTTCCGATTTTGACTTTTAACAATTTCTTGAAATTCCTCAAGGTTGATCTTCTTCAATCCCACATCTACTAATGTACCTACTATGGCTCGGACCATATTTCTCAAAAACCTGTCTGCGGTAATATGAAACACCAAATTGCCATTAGAATGTTCCCATTGAGCATTAGTGACATTGCACCGCATCGTCTTATTATCAGATCCTATTTTGCAAAAGGCTCCAAACTCTTCAACCTCAAGTAATTTTGAGGCTGCTTCATTCATTCTCGAAACATCTAATTGTTGTCTGAAATCCCAGGAAAGTTGCTGTCGAAAAGGGTCTTTCTTGGAATTCAGATGGTATTCGTATGCTCTAGAGGTAGCATCAAACCTAGCATGAGAATCTTCTGGTACTTGATGGATTTTATGAACAGCAATGTCCTTACTTAACACTCCATTTAAGCCATACATCAATTTTTTAGGATCCTGTAGAACAGGATCGCTGTCTATATGAGCGAAAAACTGAGAAGCGTGAACTCCTGCATCAGTTCTGCCACACCCAATGACCGAAATCTCCATAGCCAGTATCTTGGAAAGTGCCTCTTCAAGTTCTTGTTGAACGGTCTTCGCGTTATTCTGCCGCTGCCATCCGTGAAAATTTGTACCCAAGTAAGAAAGCTCTATGAAATAGCGCATTTACATATTTCTTCTGTATTGCCCACCTACCTCAAACAGTGCTTCAGTAATTTCGCCTAAACTGCAAAACTTAGTTGCCTCCATCAGTTCACTGAACATATTCTGATTCGTTACAGCAGCCTCCTGAACTTTCCTTATAGCTTCTTTTGCTTTTTCTCCTCCGTTCTTATGCAACTCACCAAGCAT
Organism: Flavobacteriales bacterium; assembly: GCA_965224545.1. Taxonomy (GTDB): domain Bacteria; phylum Bacteroidota; class Bacteroidia; order Flavobacteriales_D; family Sanyastnellaceae; genus ASP10-05a. The sequence continues at coordinate 1,002,659 of CBDCZM010000004.1, forward strand.
TTCGATTTGGTATTCCTTTTCCTGCTTTGTTGCTCTAATCACCTCCCTAGGAAGCACTGTAGGAGAACCCTTTGAACTTAAGAAAGTATTCACACCGATAATAGGGAACTCACCCGTGTGCTTCAGTGTTTCATAATAAAGACTCTCTTCCTGTATTTTGGAACGCTGGTACATTGTTTCCATAGCTCCAAGCACTCCTCCTCTTTCGGTAATTCTATCAAACTCTGTTAGCACCGCTTCTTCCACAAGATCCGTTAAATCATCAATAATAAAACTTCCTTGAAGTGGATTCTCGTTTTTAGCTAAACCTAACTCTCTATTAATAATTAGCTGAATAGCCATTGCTCTTCTTACACTCTCTTCTGTTGGTGTAGTAATTGCCTCATCATATGCATTTGTGTGCAATGAGTTGCAATTGTCATAAATAGCATACAACGCCTGTAGAGTAGTTCTGATATCATTGAAGTCAATTTCCTGCGCATGCAACGACCTACCACTTGTTTGAATGTGGTATTTCAACTTCTGAGCTCTCGAATTGGCTCCATATTTTCTCTTTAGTGCTTTCGCCCAAATTCTTCGCGCCACTCTTCCTATTACAGCATATTCAGGATCTATCCCATTGCTAAAAAAGAAACTCAGGTTAGGACCGAAATCATTGATGTCCATTCCTCTACTCAAGTAATACTCTACATATGTAAATCCATTTGATAGTGTGAACGCTAACTGAGTGATTGGATTCGCTCCAGCCTCTGCTATGTGATAACCACTAATGGATACAGAATAAAAGTTTCTGATTTTACTATCGATAAAATACTGCTGTACATCCCCCATTAACCTAAGTGCGAACTCTGTTGAAAAAATGCAGGTATTTTGTGCTTGATCTTCTTTTAAAATATCTGCCTGTACGGTGCCTCTTACTACCGAAATAGTTTTGGCTTTGATTTCTTCGTACACGTTTTTTGGCAGTATCTCGTCCCCAGTAATTCCTAAAAGCATTAGTCCTAACCCATCATTTCCTTCGGGAAGTTCTTCTTGGTACTTAGGTCGAGTAATTCCATTGTCCTCCCACTTCTGCTTCAACGCCTTTTCCACTTCTCCTTCAAGACCATTCTCCTTAATATATTTCTCACATTGCTGATCTATGGCAGCATTCATAAAGAACCCTAACAACATTGGAGCTGGACCATTAATAGTCATCGACACGGAAGTAGTGGGTAGTGCTAGATCAAAACCAGAATAGAGCTTCTTAGCATCGTCTAAGCAGCAAATGCTTACTCCGGCGTTCCCTATCTTTCCATATATGTCGGGTCTTACACCTGGGTCATTTCCATAAAGTGTTACTGAATCAAATGCTGTACTTAGTCGTTTAGCTGGTAATCCTAATGATACATAATGAAAACGTTTGTTTGTTCTCTCAGGGCCACCTTCTCCTGCAAACATTCTAGTAGGATCTTCTCCTTCTCGCTTAAATGGGTAAATTCCTGAAGTGAATGGAAACTCTCCAGGGAAATTCTCTTGCAGGCTCCATTTTAGTATATCACCCCATGATCTATATTTAGGAACCGCTACCTTAGGAATATCTGAATGTGACAGTGACTTAGAATGAGTTTTGATTTCGATCACTTTATCTCTTACTTGAAATGAATAAATCTCATCCTGGTACCTCTTCTTTTTATTTCCCCACTCTTGAATTAACTGCCAGTTATGAGGGTCAAAATCTAGTTTTAACTTCTCCATTTCAGCCTCTACACCCTTCCTTAAATCCTCAGAAATAGTTTCTAATACTTTAGAATATCCATATAATCTTTCTGCCACCTCTACTTGCTTTTCCACCCAAGCATCATATTCCCTATTGCTTTCTGAAATCTCTGACAAGTACCTTATTCTCTTTGGTGGAATTACCCAAATCTTTTCGCTCATCTCTTCACTCACCTCAAAAGATGAATTCAAGTCAGCTTCTGTTTTCTCGTGAACCTTATCCATAAGCGCTCTGTACAAAGCATTCATTCCTGGGTCATTGAACTGACTAGCAATGGTGCCATATACGGGAAGCTCCTCATCTTTAGCATCCCATAACTGATGGTTTCTCACATATTGTTTCTTGACATCCCTTAGCGCATCGAGCGCTCCTCGCTTGTCAAATTTATTGATAGCTACTATGTCTGCAAAATCCAGCATATCAATTTTTTCTAGTTGAGTTGCCGCTCCAAATTCAGGAGTCATGACGTATAGTGAAACATCTGAATGCTCCATAATTTCAGTATCACTTTGTCCTATTCCTGAAGTCTCCAAAATGATTAAGTCATAATTAGCAGCTTTCAAGATTTCCAATGCCTCATTCACATGCTTGCTCAACGCTAAGTTGGACTGTCTTGTAGCCAATGAACGCATATAAACTCTATCGTTTTTTATCGCATTCATTCGGATTCTATCTCCCAATAGTGCCCCTCCTGTCTTTCTTTTAGAAGGATCCACAGAAACAATCGCTAATGTTTTATCCTCAAAATCCAATAGGAACCTTCTTACCAGTTCGTCTACAAGTGAACTTTTTCCTGAGCCACCTGTCCCTGTTATTCCCAATACTGGAACCTTTGCTGAAGAGGCCATTTCATGAACAATATCTAACTGTTCTCCATGAACTTCCGGGAAATTTTCTGCTGCAGAAATTAGCGTAGCAATGGCTTTTTTTTCTCTGTTTGGAATTCTTTTAATTTCACCATTCAGTTTTTCACCTGTTGGAAAATCGCATCTTTCAACCAGATCATTTATCATCCCTTGCAATCCCATTGATCTACCATCATCTGGATGATAAATACGAGTAATGCCATACTCCTGCAGTTCTTTAATTTCTTCAGGAAGAATGGTTCCACCACCACCACCAAATATTTTTATATGCTTAGCACCCTTTTCACTGAGTAAATCATGCATATACTTAAAATACTCCATGTGTCCTCCCTGATAAGAAGTCATGGCTATAGCCTGAGCATCCTCTTGAATAGCTGTATTTACAACCTCTTCAACACTTCGATCATGTCCTAAATGAATTACCTCACATCCTGTGGATTGAATAATTCTTCTCATGATATTAATTGCGGCATCATGCCCATCAAAAAGAGAGGCTGCAGTGACTATTCGAATTTTATTTTTAGGTTGATATGGTGCTACTTGTTGCATGAATGGATTCTTAACTATTGCCATGCAAAATTAAACTTTAACCTTAACGAAACGAACTCTTGTTAGCGGTAGTTATAAGAAAAAAAAAGGCCGCTTTAGAAAAACTAAAGCGGCCTTTTAAAAATTCTTTTTCTATTTACTCACAGCTTGAACCAAAGACCGCCAAGAATACTGTAATATCTGATGTAGTAACTGCTCCATCAAAATCTAAATCCGAAGTACATCCAGATAAACATCCGTATTGACCCAGTAACGCCGTCAAATCATTGATATTAACTACTGTATCACCATTAAGATCTCCAATACATACGTACACCTCATCCCCTTCTACACTACCGTTACAGTCATTATCATCTCCTTTATGCGTTCCAGGACCTCCAGGATACATCTCTCCGTTCGTATCATCACAGTCTCCACCTTGTGAAACAAATCCAGCTGGTGCGCCATCACAAGCATCAAGTGTAAAAGCATCATCACCATATCCATCACCATCAGTATCTGCATAGTATGTTGTGAAACTTAACCCTTCATCAGTCTGACCATCACAGTTATCATCAATTCCATTACATATTTCGGTAGCATCTGGATTTCTAGTATCCGTAGTATCATCACAGTCTAGATCATTTGCTGAATAACCTGCAGGAGGAGTAGCAGAACAATCTACAATTGTCACGTTTGAATCTCCATAGCCATCATCATCCATATCTAAATAGTATGTGTTTCCTGCAGTAACAGTTATGTAACCAACTTTTGTTTCTGCATCAAAAGCTCCTCCATCTCCTACTGTCAAGGTAACATCATAAATTCCTGGAGCGGCATATGTAACTGTTGGATTCTGGTCAACTGATGACGCAGGCATCCCTCCACTGAAATTCCAATTCCAAGAAGTAATAACTCCTGTACTCTCATCTGTAAAGGACACTGTCTCACCTTCACAAACAGTAGTATTATCTGCACTAAATTCTGCAAAATCACCTTGTGATACTGATATGCAAGATCCAATAGCAGTAAGCGTATTGTGGTACTCCACATTCACAATATCCGTGATGCTCGACACACACACATCAGTTCCTGTCAAGTTTGTATAATACAATCTCACAAGAGGAGCTGGAGTTAGATTTTTAGCTACAGACTCATCGTTATAAGATAAACCAACCACCTTAGTTCCCCCTAAAGAAGTTGCCGGAGTCATAGTATAATCAGTAGTGTATAAATTCTCTGCTGACATTATTTCTATACCACTCACTTCGAACTCGTACCCAACGATTCTATTATCTGGGTTCAATACATATACATCTACATATCCATCAGTAGTATTGATATCTCCAATACTTAAAGTAGTTGTCTGATTTTGGTTAGTTACTTCGCTAATCCATTCACAGTGGTTATGTACTCCTTGTGCATCAATAAAATTTGTTCCATAAATAGCACACCTTGATAACACTGCAGCATCCGACACCGTAATGTCATTATCAGAATCCATATCCGAACAAGGAGTCACTTGTGTATCATTTCCAAGAATATCATTCACATATTCTTGTGCATCTTCTGCTTCGATTTCTAAACTTAAGTTAGCATCTCCTTTTACAACAAGACCTGGACAATCACCATTACAATCAGGTTGTGCATCACCAAATGGCTGGCCTAAACAATCTGTAGGAACAGTACAAGAACCAACTGGTTCTACCACAAAGTCTATAACGTTTCCATCTACATCTCTGTCAAATGTGAAACAAACTTGAGCCCAGTTATTATCATATCTTAACTCATACCTTCCATTGTTATCGGGAGATTGATCCCAGTTTGTTCTTACTACTAGCGTATAAGTTCCTATAGGAACAGTAGTAATATCTACCCACTGACAAGCTAAATCAGAGCTGTAAATATCTCCACATCCAGCAGTAATTCCCATGTTATTACATCCATATTTAGCCACACCTCCATCAGAACACTCCAAATCCAATACACAGAATCCATTCTTAAATCCAATCTCTGGATACTCCACACCACTGTTATCATAAAGTATATATTCTGCATATCCTTCATAATGGAAATGACCATGGCATGGGTCAAATTCGAACTGATCAGAATTGGCACTTTCAGGTCCTACGTAATAATCTTGAGTTCCAATATTCTTAATATGTGTTGTAAATCTTACGATATCTCTATCTCCAGTTCCTGCAATACACCCTTCCTGAATATAGCAATCATCTGGTTGTATGTTAGGCAATGTAGTAAGGAAAGTAGAAGTTTGAAGTACATCTTGAAGCACGTACAAGTCTGGACCTAAATCAGAACATTCAGGATCATCATTAAAGTAACATGTACCATTACTAACTGAAGCTATAGGATCGAAGTTACAAGCATCTGTATTCAAACATCCTGCTACTGGCCCAATATAACTAATTTCAAAGTCAACATCACCCGTACAATCATCAGCAGAATCACCTATTCTAATATAGTAATCAAGACCTGCTTGAAACAACGGATTCACATTTGACTGAGTTCCACAATCATCATCATTATAATAAATAGTAGCTTCATTCGAATCATTCCATGGTAGCCCTTGACAATAGTCATAAATCCAGATAACTGTGTTACAAGTAGCCAAACCACAAGTAGTCACATTGTACTGCCCTGTTTCTGCTGGCGTAAACTTAAACCAAGAATTATCATAAGTAGCAGTGTTTGTTCCTAAAGCAGCATCCAAAGCATCAAAGCAACTAGTACCTGGAGCACAGTTTAAAGGAGTAGTTTCTCCAGTACCGTACGTGCTGCTATTGATCACTTCCACCCCATCAAGAGTAAGAGAATAATATCCTCCATTTAATAACCCATCACCATAAGAATCTACCATAGAGAATGAGTGACAACCAGACCCAAGACATACCAACTTGGTATAAGTTCCTGCCGGAAGAGTATTTACGAGTAATTCATCTATAACCACTCCATTGTCATCGGTGAGTGTATAAGAAATTTCTTGAGGATAAGCATCAGGCTCAATAGTGATTAATAAAGGAGTTCCATCTACCACATTAACATCATATGTAGAAACGTCAGTTGCAGAAGCATCAGCTACTGTTAAGGTCACTGTATATATTCCTAATTGGCTTAATGTAAATGAAGCTGTAGATCCTGTGGCATTAAAAGTCTCAGGCCCTGTTACATCCCATGTATATGACACAATATTTCCCTCACTACCGGTTCCATCCATTTCGGCAATTACTCCTGGGCAAAAATTAGCAGTCGCTGTTGTAATTACTGAATTTAAAGGTGGGAACGTACAAGATCCATCATCGATTGTAGCTGTAGCGTCATAATTAGTAGCTAAATCGTTAGTACAACCTGCACATGAAGTTGATTCACAAGAACCATCATCAATTGTAGCTGTAGCGTCATAATTACAAGCTGTAGCGTCTGTACAACCCGCACATGAAGTTGACTCACAAGAACCATCATCTACGACTGCAACTGCATTATAATTACAAGCAGTGGCATCTGTACATCCTAGGATACCAGCAAAAGGTAAACAAAATGGATGAGTCGCTTGATTGTCAAAATCTGCATTCACCATTACGGCCAGTGCATTTTCAAACTCATCCTTTAAGCCATAGCTCCCATCCTGAGCACAAGTAAATTGAGTTCCTGCTAATCCATCCCCGTAGGTATCCAATACCCTTAACTCATAACAACCATCAGGCAAACTTATAGTATCATTATAAGTAGAGTCATTTGTCAATGTAGCGGCGGCGGCACCAATTAATTCATTGTTGGTGGCGTCAAATATCCCCCAGCTAGTTTCGGTAGCGTAGCAATCTGTGGTAAGTGTAAAAATTACATCTGTTTGAGCATTCACTTGAAAAACAGTAAAAGCCGAAAGGAGTATGAGAACCACCCTTTTAAGACTATTCAGAATCATTGTCGTTTAATTTTGGTTATTTAGGTTTGATCCAAAGGTACGAAATAATATGGATTGTCATTATAGATTGACCAGGGCAAAAGCATTTAAACCATTAGACATTATTACGACTCATTTAGTATAGGTCAAATTATTCTTTTTTGACAATGCAAAAAGTTAGTTTATATGTCTAAAACCAATGCTTTGACTTTTTGAGTCCAACGAAAAGAAAGCTATAGTAATTCAGTTATAATAATGTCTATTACCTTTATTTTGTTCTTAATTTTTTAATTTTCAATCAGTAGTATTTTTGAAAAGCGTTTTTTTCATTCGAAAAAGATGGATAGAAAAACCACGTTTTCTAATACAAATTCACTTTCCTGTTTTTTCTCTGCTCTAAAAGACCCAAGGCGAATAGATGCGGGAAATTACCACCATTCTTTGAGCGACATATTGCTATTGGTTATAACAGGGATAATGTGTGGCTGTGATAAATGGGAGACCATACACATTTTTGGTAAAAGTCAATATTACTGGCTTAAGCAGTATGGAAACTTTGATGCTGGTATTCCATCGATAGATACTATGCGAAGAGTCTTTTCAGCTCTTGATTCTGAGAATTTCAATGATTGTTTTATCTCTTGGATTAATCATTTGTGTGTGAAAACAAAAGGAGAAGTTATAGCTCTTGATGGTAAAACAGTGAGGGGCGGTAAGTTTGACGGAATAACAACCCCTCATATTGTTTCTGCCTTTGCATCAGAGAATCAACTGTGTCTGGGTCAATTGAAAGTGAATGAAAAAAGCAATGAAATTACTGCAATACCTGCATTATTAGAATTGTTAGATATAAAGGGTAATACAATTACCATTGATGCAATGGGGTGTCAAACAAAGATTGTAAGTCAAATTGTGAAAAGTGAAGCCAATTATATTATTGCAGTTAAAGGAAATCAACCTGCTTTGGCTAGTAATATTCAAGATACAGTTGTATTGACAAATCCTGATAGTGTTGATGTTGAAGATGATTTCGGACACGGAAGAATAGAAAAAAGAAATTGTGAAGTTTTTACTAACTTGAAACACATAGAAAACCCTAATAAATGGGAAAATTTAATTTCGGTAGTGAAGATAACATCAGAAGTTACTCAAAAAGCAACCGGAATAATGACAACAGATGAACGGTTTTTCATTAGTGATTTGTCATCTGCAAGAGCAATTAACAATGGGGTTCGAAAACATTGGTCAGTTGAAAATAATTTACATTGGAGCCTCGATGTGACATTTCAAGAAGACTTTTCTAAAAAAAGAATAGGGTATCAAGTGGAAAACTTTAATATCCTATTAAAAATTGTATTAACAGTTTTAAAAAAAGAAAGCTCAGCTAAAATTAGCTTGAAAAACAAGAGAATGAAAGCGGCTTTTGACACAGGACTATAGAAATTTATTAATGAGTACAGCTGTTTTTTAAATGCTTTTGCCCTGATAGATTGACTTTTGGAATATTATATTATCTTCGGCCACCTAACACATGCAACCTTAATCACATTTATTTGGTTTTACCATTTAATAATGTTATATCTATGAAAGCACGGATCTTACTAATTGCTATTTTATCTATACTATTTACCAGTTCTTTATACGCTCAAGTCAGCTTCTACTGGGAGCCTTTTGCATTCCATGATTATGCGACTCTGGCTGAAGCCCAAAATGACCCGGAGCTCTTTAACTTAAGTGCTGCTGGCAATGGTACTGATGACTACATTACTTGGAGGCTGTATGTGCAATTTGAGCTCACTTCTGGTGACCCCAACCTTCCTGAACAGGTGGTAAGTATAACAGGTGAACAAGAAAGCCTTACATCCGATTTCCGCCCGCTCTTTTTTGATTTTGATTGTTGCCCATATCAGCACTCAATAGGTAGTCAAGTTTTAGGTGGTAACATCAGCGCAGTAGGTGAATCTTTTACACCTTCCTTAAAATACGATTCTTGGGTGACAATTGGAGCACATAATGATGCGGTTCCATCTGGAAGTCTATCTACCATTGGATCAAATTGGGAACAACTCTTTGAGACAGGTTGTGAGTTAAGAATAGACGATTTTAATGGCGGCGGATGGTATAACGTCCCTCCTCAACCAACAGGCTCTCCTAATGGAACAGCTGATGAAAATGACAGAGTACTCATAGCTCAGTTTACAATTCCTATTGGGTGTGAGCTGTCTGAAGCTCAATTGTGTCTTCAATATTGGGAGGATGGAATTCAATCTCCTGAAACAGACATTATTGATTGCATTCAAGTAACTCAACCTGACGATTGTTTTACATTCCCCATTTTCTCAGAAGTACAAAACGTTGATTCTGTCACTTGTTATGATGGAAATGATGGTTTAATTGAGGTTATCTCTAATGTAGACCCTGCAAATATGGTTATAACTATTGATGCGGCTGATTTCACAGATGAGGGACATGGTAATTTTGGTGGCCTTTCTGCCGGAGAATACACAGTGACTTTTACTGATCAAAATAACACTGACCTTGACGGATTGAATTGTTCGACCACAGAAATCATCACTGTAGGTCAACCTGACACCCCCTTCCTTGAAGACGAGTTTGACCTTTCAGTTACTCCTATTGACTGTCCTAATGCTTGTTCGGGTATAATCGATATTGGAGACATTCTTGACTTATATGACATGTCCACTGCTGTTATTAATCCACTCTCAGCGTTAGACGCTACAGGAGCTTACTTTGACCTTTGTGCTGGATCGTACAATATAACCATTACCAGCGAATTTGGGTGTGAGGGAGATACCACTGTAGTATTAACAGGACCAAATGATTTTGTACTAAACTTCACCTCTACTGAATCCGCTTGTAGCGGTTCAGACGATGGAAAAGCTACTATAACTGTTTCAGGAGGAACTGAACCTTATGAATATTGTCTCGAAACTAACTGTAATGACACTGGTGAGTTCGATAGCTTAGCTCCAGGCTCGTATTCTTATAGCATTACTGATGATGAAGATTGTTCCTTCACAGCTCCTGATCCAATTGTAATCACTGAACCAGATCCGATTGAAATTACCGACTTATCAATAACACCTCCAGGTTGTGGTGGTGAATGTACTGCCTTGGCCTCTGTAACAGCCATTGGTGGAACTCCAGGATATGCTTATAGCTGGAATGGAAACCCTCCTATTACAGGATCTTTTATTGGCGAAAATCTCTGTGGTGGTGAAAACCTACTGAGAATTACTGATCAAAATAATTGTATACTTGATACATTGTTCAGTATAGCTCAACCACAAGCAATTGAAGTATTTGACAACGTTACAAATGCCACATGCACAGGAATGTGTGATGGATCATTCCAAGTTGTAGCGGTTGGACTTGAACCTTTGACAATCGATTATGGAGCACTTTCCTCTAATAGTCTCACAGATCTCTGTGAAGGAGAATATCCTTTGGTAATTACGGACTCACTTGGATGTATCGCTCTGGATACTGTTATTGTCGGAGTTGAAATAATTTCAGATATAGAATATACTGTATTCACTACTCCAGTTTCTTGCTGGAATGAAGCTGACGGAACTGCAACTATTGCCGTAACAGGAGGAATGGGAGAAATAATGTACCAATGGAGTGACGCTAATTTACAGGTAACTGCCACGGCTATTGGTCTCAAAGAGGATTTCTATACAGTAACGATCACTGATGAAGTTGGATGTACCTTCACACAAAGTCTATTCATTGATCCTACAGAAGGATGTTTCTTTGTTGCAGATGCTCTAACACCAAATGGAGATGGATTCAATGACGAGTGGATCATTGGAGGATTGGAGTATTTCCCAGAAGCTAAGGTTGAAGTATTTAACCGATGGGGTCAACAAGTATTTCAATCTATAGGTACTTATACAAATTGGGATGGGGAAATTCAACAGCAATCGACTTCCTATTGCTGATTATTATTATGTAATCTCATTCGACCCTAGCTCCCCGCCTTTAACGGGGACTGTAACCCTTAAATATTAAAATATAGAACTGACCCTCGTTTATGAGTATTAGGCTTACCGCATTACTTTTTTTACTCTTTCTGATACCACAAAATGCTTTATTTGCACAGCAGTTATTTAGAAGTACGCAAATAATTTTCAATCCTTATTTGATTAATTCAGCTGCCGCTGGTATAGATAAAGAGAGCTCTTCCATTATGATGTCTTACAGGCAACAATGGGTAGGTGCTAGTAATTCTCCTACGACAATTACAATGAACGCCAGTACTTTTTTGTCTGAGAAAATTGGGGCGGGGCTCGCCTTTTTCAATGATGATGCAGGAGGAGCCATCTCCAGAACTGGAGTTGAAATAAGCGGTCTATATAGCATTAACCTCAATAGTTATGACAAGGTCACTTTTGCGCTTAGCCCAGTAATTTCCAGTTTTCAGTTTGATGGTTCGGCATTACAAGTTCTAGACGAAAATGACCCGAGTTTGACCTCAGGCATCGAGAAGAAAAGCACCTTCGATTCAAATTTCGGATTAATGGTTTCTGGACAAAACTATTTCTATGGCCTCTCCATTTCAAGCATTTTCCAGTCTAATCTTGAAAATGTAGCAGACGTATCTGTTTTGCTGAAAAATCAAAACGTTCGACATTTTAACTTCATTGGTTCATTCGACTATGAACTCAACAATGACATCACTCTTATACCTTCAGGTCTAATTAAATTTACAGGGACCACTCCAGTTCAATTAGATGCTATGGTAAAAGCCTCTTATAAAGAAACCTTCTGGTTTGGAATTACATACCGATATAGGGATGCCATTGCCCCTTCTTTTGGGATTAAGGCTAGTAATTTTAAAGCTGGGTACAGCTACGATTTTACTACCACTAAATCCGTCAGAAGTCTTAGCCCGCATACACACGAAATTCACATAGGGTACCTGATTCCAAGCGAAGGTTCAAATGGGAATAATTCAGGCAATGGTAAAAGTAAAAAAAGGTACAATTTCCGGCACCTAAAATGATTTTAGTGGAAAATCGTTTAATATTCTAACACTCAAATCACACAATAAATAAGATATTTAGAATATTGTATTATCTTCGACACCAAAGATCGATTTGGGTCTTTTTTACATTTTTTTTCTATTAAACAACGTTCCAGAATAAAAAATGAATGTTTTATCATTGCTTTACATATGCATTATTTCAAATGGAATTGTTGAATCAAATGAACCTGTAGCTTTAAAGTATTAATTATCAAATAATTTATGAAACCTATTCACATAATTATACTATTATTCTGTATTCTCCTAGGATCTCTTCAAAGTGCTCAGGCACAACAGTTATTCAGGAATACGCAATATGTGTTTAACCCATATCTGATCAATCCTGCTGTGGCAGGAACTCAAGTGTACTCACCGATTATGGCTTCTTATCGTCAACAATGGGCGGGGTTTAAGAACGCTCCCACCACATACACTCTAAGTGCACATACTAATTTACCGAATAGCGTTGGGGCTGGAATCATTCTTTTTAATGATGATGCGGGAGGTGCCATCACCAGAACTGGGGCTGAAGTATCTGGAACTTATAAGGTAGACCTTAACAATACAGATCAAGTTAGCTTTGGTCTTAGTGCGGTACTTTCTACATTTCAATTTGACAATACCGAATTAGAAGTGCTAGATCAGGATGATCCCAATTTGATTTCAGGTATTGAGAAAAGTAGCACATTCGATGTCAATTTTGGCCTTATGTTGTATGGTGAACAGTATTTCTATGGCTTCTCAATCTATAACTTGATTCAAACAGACTTGGGTGTTACGAGCGTTTCAACTTTGGTTCAAAATCAAAATGCGAGACACTTTAATATTATGGGGTCATATGATTACGATATTGACGAAGAACTGACATTTCAACCTTCTGGACTCTTAAGATTTACTGGTATCACTCCTTCTCAGTTTGATATTCATCTTAAAGGTATTTATAAGAAAAACTTATGGGTTGGCTTGTCATATAGACATCAAGATGCTATTGCCGCTTCGTTTGGAATTAAGGTGAATAATTTTAAAGCTGGGTATAGTTATGACATTACAACAACTAGTTCTGTTAGAGAATTTAGTCCACATACTCATGAAATCAATGTCGGATTCCTGATTCCTCGAGGTGACCCTAGATTCCGCCAACAAAATTCAATTGGGAAAAGAAGAATCCAAAGAAATAGAATTAACTAAAATTCATTTTGGCCGGACTTTTGCTTTAACGAAAAAAACATCAAATGAAATTTATATATACACTAGTTTTATGTTTAACCACTGTGATTTCTTATGCTCAATTTGAGGAATTAGTAATTGTAGAGGTTGATAATAAAGGTTTAGTTCCTGGGAAGACTTATCGATTTTACGCTCAGTTTCAGAATGAAAATGACCATGTACATATTGTATTTGGTGAAGATAACTATGAAATGTACATCAAGTCAACCAAACCTTTCTACCAAAATGACTTAGGAGGGGCGATGAGCACAAATATCAATCCTAAGATTGATAGCCTTGACAGGACAGTGAAGTACGATTCCTATCTTTCTATTGGTAGAACTAACTCCAATGACAATTTCGTCAGCAACTTCAATTTGGAACTTGATGAGTTTGAAAAAGAGGGGGAAAAACATACAAACAGATAATGGAGCCTGGTATGTAACTCCTGATCAAAATCAAGCATACTGCAGAGATGGAAATAAGCATATCATCATTATGCAACTAACGACAGAAGGGTGTGGTTTCAGGTAAGCTAAACATGCAAGGAAAAGACTATAAAGAGTTGGTTTGGAGAGAAATGAGTTTAATATTCTCTACTGAAAATGCTATTAGTGAAAAGGAGTTTAAGAAGCGAATAAAAGAGAATAACAAAGCTGCTAAGAAAAAAGTGAAATAAATCTTTGACTCACTGATAGTTATTCCATTTAGCATCTTTCTACTGAGGTTCAACATGTCCATCCTATCCTTTTTCTATAGCGCATAAGCCTTAATCGTTGCGTTAAAGGATTGATATCTCTTAGATAGCAAATCAATCCATTCCTTAATTCTTTATATTTACGTAGCACTATCTCCTAATAAAATTTTTATGTCATTTCAGAGTCTGTTGACTTGCTTTTGTCTCTCCTTTTTTGGACTTATTGCACACACTCAGGTGAGCTTTTATTGGGAGCCTTTAATCCTTCATAATTATGAAACTTTAGCCGAGGCACAAAATGATCCGGAACTGTTTAATCTAAGTTCTTATGGAAATGGTGCCACTTGACTATGTGACTTGGAGATTGTATCTGCAGTTTGATTTGGATCAAGGTGATCCTAACATACCAGATCAGTTGGTAAGTGTTTTAGGGCAAAATGGAATTGAGACTTCTATTGAGATAGATCCTCTTTTTTTTAATTTCGATTGTCGTTTTTACCAACATCCTTCAGGAGAAATCTTAGGGACAAATATCAATACGATATTCACTGAATTTTCACCCTCCTTAAAATACGATTCTTGGGTAACCATCGGTGCTGAGAATGACGCGGTTCCAGCTGGCGATTTACTAACGGTAGGGGATATTTGGCCAGAGGTATTTGAAAATGAAGGTGAGCTTATTATCGGCGGTCAGTTTGGTGGAGGTTGGTTTTGCTTTCCCCCTTCTCCTATCGACTCACCTAACGGTTCCACTGATGAAAATGATCGTGTACTTATAGCCCAATTTACTATTCCTTACGGATGTGAGCTTGAAAATGCTCAACTTTGTTTCCAATATTGGGTAGATGGCCTACAAGAGAGAAATACAATCAGTTGCGTAACCGAAACTGAGCCAAATAAATGCTTGACATATCCTATCTTCCCAGAGAATAATTAATCTCACTCCTGTCTCATGTTTTGGTGAAAATGACGGATTGATTCAAGTATCGTCAAATATCACCGCAGACAACATTCAAATAAGTATTGACTCGGACACATTCTCTGACGGTGGTTATGGAACCTTTGAAGATTTGGCAGCCGGAGAATATACACTCACATATACCGACTTATCGAGAGTTGGGCCTAATGGACTGAACTGTTCTACCACGCAAGTTATTCGAGTAAGTCAACCAGAAGCACTATTTCTTGAAAGTGATCCTAATTTTTTAGTAACTCCAGTCCTATGTCCAGATTCTTGCAATGGTGCTATCAACATTAGCAACTTGTTAGTTTCAAACCCTCAACTTACGGCAAGTATTACCCCTCCTGTACCAAACAATACTGAAGCCTATTCTGATCTATGCGAAGGGACATATATTGTGACTATTACTAATGACTCAGGATGTCAGCAGGACACGACCATTCTTATTAATGAACCAGAAGACATTTCTCTGGTGTGTAACGTATTCAATCCATGCAATGAGCTTGAAAATGGATTCGTAATATGCTCAGCTACAGGAGGAACATTACCCTACACCTACTTTTTATCAAGTGAATTTAACGATACGGGCGAATTTCAAGAGTTACCTCCGGGAACATACATTTCAAGCATTATTGATGCAAACGGTTGCCATTTTCAATTAGTAGAAGATATTGCCATAATAGAACCAGAACAACTTCTTATTGAGGAATTATCTCTTACTTCTCCTAACTGCAATGGTGAATGCACCGCCATTGCTTCAATTTTAATAACCGGAGGAGCCCCACCATATTCTTATAGTTGGAATGAGTCCCCATTCACGCCTGACCTCCTTACGAACAATACTCTTTGTGCTGGTATGAACACTCTTCACATCAGTGACCAGAATAACTGTGTGGCTGATACGATTTTTCAAATTAATCAACCTCTACCTATTGAGGCATCAATAAATGTGTCGAACGTGACATGTTCTGGAATGTGTAATGGAGGATTCTTATTACATATTACCGGTCAGGAACCTCTTATTATTGATTATGAAAACTTATCTCCAACGGTAGAACCCAACGAACTTTGTGAAGGAATATATCCTTTTATTGTAACCGATGCTCTAGGATGTATACTTCATGACACTGTCATTGTAGACACACACTTTGTATCTGATTTACACTATACTGTTTCTACAACTCCCGTATCGTGCTCCAGTAATTCCGATGGTTCCGCCACTATCGACGTATCTGGAGGCATAGGTATAATCTCGTACCAATGGAGCGACACCAATTCACAAATGACGCCTACAGCGATTGGACTCAAAAAGGACGTCTATACATTTACGATTATGGACGAATTAGGCTGCACTTACACTGATCAACTGTCTATTGAAGACATAGAAGGATGTTTATTTGTAACAAACGCCTTTACTCCCAATGGAGATGATTTCAATGATAAGTGGATTATAAAGGGCTTAGAACATTTTCCAAATGCTCAAATTGAAGTGTTCAATAGATGGGGACAGAGGGTCTTTCGATCTGTTGGAGAATGTAATTGGGATGGGACATATAATAGCCAGAGACTTCCAATTGCCGATTATTATTATACTATTTCCTATGCATCAGACTCTCCTCCACTGACAGGAACCGTAACAATTAAGTACTGATTCAACTCAACAGAATTTCAAAAATTAGTACTACATCTGCTGTTCAAACTTTAATTTGTAGTATTTAAAACTTAAATAATATCTTCATGTTTTCTCTACTTTTGTTCAAGCAATGCAACCATTATCATATGTGATCACGTTTTAACATCATTCAACTTTGTTACTAATGAAAATTCTGAGCTTATTTATTTTCTTTATTCTGCTGACTAATTCATTCTTCGCTCAAGTTAGTTTTTATTGGGAACCAATTGCTTTTCACAATTATGAGACTCTGGCTGAGGCTCAAGGTGACGAAGAGTTGTTTTCATTAAGTAGCGCCGATACCGTTAATAATAGTGGTGGAGATCATATCACTTGGAGGCTATACGTCGAATTTGATTCACTGGGTAACGATACTATTCCAGAACAAGTGCTTAGTATTACAGGGGCACAAGAAGGAGCTTCTAACGATGGATTCGGTCCACTATTCTTTGATTTTTCATGCTGTTTTTATCAGCACCCGCAAGGCGCCGTTTTAGGAAGTAACATAAGTTCGGTAGGCCAGACCCTATTTCCTTCTTTGCAATACGACTCATGGGTCACAATTGGGGTTGATAGCGACACTCTTTCTTCTGCTAACTTATCTGCCAACGGAATAGACTGGAGAGAACGTTTTGAAACTGGCTGTGAATTAAGAATCGATGATCTCATCGGAGGAGGCTGGCTCAACGCAAACAATTCTCCCAATGGCACAGCTGATTCCAATAATAGAGTTCTTATAGCGCAGTTTACAATCCCCGTTAATTGTGAACTATCAAATGCCCAATTATGTCTTCAATACCAGGT
This sequence comes from Flavobacteriales bacterium, assembly GCA_965224545.1. Lineage (GTDB taxonomy): Bacteria > Bacteroidota > Bacteroidia > Flavobacteriales_D > Sanyastnellaceae > ASP10-05a. The sequence continues at coordinate 1,020,121 of CBDCZM010000004.1, forward strand.
AGACGGTATTCAATCTGACTCAACAAGTTTTGTAGATTGTGTTGAGGTATCACAACCAGATGATTGTTTTACTTTCCCAATTTTCACAGAAGTATTGAATGTGGAGCCTGTATCGTGTTACGATGGAAATGATGGTTTAATCCAAGTAATTTCTAATGTAGATCCCAGTAATCTAGAGATCACAATAAACACGACTGATTTCACAGATGCAGGCTACGGTATCTTTGGAGATTTATCTGCCGACGAATACGTCGTCACCTTTACAGATCTGATTACTACTGGGCTTGATGGATTTAATTGCTTAACCACTGAAATAATCACCATAAATCAACCAGAGACTCCATTCCTCGAAAACGAATTTAACGTTCTGATAACTCCTATTGACTGCCCCGATGCTTGCTCTGGTATAATTGACCTTGATAGTATCATGAATATCGGATACTCAGCTTCTATTGTCCCTTCTGCAACTTTTGACAACAATGCATACATTGATCTTTGTACTGATTCTTATGAAATATCGATTGTCAACGATTTGGGTTGCGTGGGTGATACAATAGTTGAACTTGTTGATCCAAATGACTTTATAGTCAATCACTCGGTTATAGAGTCTACTTGTGCTGATTCTGATAATGGTGTCGTGACAATCAGTGCTTCAGGTGGCACTGCCCCCTATGAATACTGCCTCAATACTAACTGCAATGACACCGGAGAGTTTACTGACTTAGTCTCTGGTCCATATATCTATAGTATTATGGATAATAATGATTGTTCTTTTACTTCCTCTGACCCTATCACAATTACAGAACCAAATCCTATTGAAATCACAGAATTGTCTGTTACCCCTCCTTTATGCGGAGGCGATTGTACTGCTCTAGCTTCTACAACTGTCATTGGTGGCACTCCAGTATATACTTTTAGTTGGAACGGAAATCCTGCTCTTGCAGGGGCTTTTGTAGGCGAGAACCTATGTGGTGGAGATAACCTTTTACGAATTATAGATCAAAACAACTGCATTCTTGACTTTGCGTTTAATATCCCTCAGCCACAAGCAATTGAAATATTTGATAATGTAACAAATACTACCTGCACAGATATGTGCGATGGATCATTTCAAGTAGTAGCAGTTGGACTTGAACCTTTAACCATTGATTATGGAGCACTTTCTGCTCACAATCTCACCAACCTTTGCGAAGGAGACTATCCTTTAGTTGTTACAGATGTACTTGGATGTATTGAACGAGATACAATCACAGTTGGAACAGATATTACTTCAAATTTGGAGTATACTGTGTTCACAACACCCGTTTCATGCTGGAATGAATCTGATGGAACGGCTACAGTTGCGGCAACTGGGGGTGTGGGAGAAATCACATACCTATGGAGTGATGTTAATCTTCAAGAAACTGCCACTGCCATTGGCCTTAAAGAAGATTTTTACACAATAACTATTACAGATGAAATGGGATGCACGTTCTCACAAAGTCTTTTCATTGAACCTACAGAAGGATGTTTCTTCATTGCTAATGCCCTTACTCCAAATGGAGACGGATTTAACGATGAATGGGTGATCGGAGGTTTGGAATATTTCCCTCAATCAAAAGTGGAAGTCTTTAATAGATGGGGGCAACACGTGTACGAATCCATAGGATCTTATACGGGCTGGGACGGTAAATTGAATGGGAATAAACTTCCCATCGCTGATTACTACTATATCATTTCATACGATCCCAACTCTCCTCCTCTGACAGGAACCGTAACAATTAAGTACTGATTCAACTACTTCTTTTCAAAGTCCAACGAAACTGAATTAATACAGTATCTCAGACCCGTTGGTTCGGGTCCATCTTCAAACACATGACCTTGGTGCCCTCCGCATCTTGTACATACTGCCTCCACTCTATTCCATCCATAAGAATTATCTGATATTTCAGTGATACAGGTATCATTCAAAGGCATGTAAAAACTTGGCCACCCTGTTCCTGATTTGAACTTGGTTATACTAGAAAACAGTGGTGTGGCACATCCAGCGCACGTGAATATCCCTTTTTCCTTATTGGTCAAAAGATCTCCTGTAAAAGCACGTTCAGTACCTTGTTCTCTTAATACATGATATTCTTCGGGAGTAAGTTCCTCACTCCATTCTTGTTCTGTCTTTACGATCTTTGGGAGCAATTCTGTTTGTGATTCAGAAGAGGTTTCGTTCGTTTGTCCACATGAGGTTAACCACATTGTAGAGAATAATATAATTGATAGAGTACGCATTAAATGTATTTTAATAATTAACTGAGCTTTTCTTTCAAATATTTTGCCGTGATAGATTTAGGATTTTTCGCTACTTCTTCGGGTGTTCCAACAGCCACTAAACTTCCTCCTCCTACTCCACCATCCGGACCAATATCGATGACCCAATCTGCGCATTTAACTACATCCATATTGTGCTCAATAAGCAGGATGCTATGTCCTTGCCTCAGAAGTGCCTCAAACGATGCCATAAGTTTCTTGATATCATGAAAATGAAGACCTGTGGTTGGTTCGTCGAAAATAAATAACGTATGTTTGGGTGAAGTCTTTGCTAAGAACGAGGCAAGCTTAATCCTTTGCGCTTCCCCTCCGCTTAACGTACTGCTGCTTTGTCCAAGAGTGACATACCCTAAACCAACGTCCTGAAGTGGCGTTAACTTCTTTAAGAGCCGCTTCACAGTAGTCTCATGCTCTTGCTTCTTGAAGAAACTAATGGCATCATCTATTGTCAAGTTCAATATATCAGAAATACTCTTTCCATAGTAGTTGATTTCGAGCACCTCATCCTTAAACTTATTCCCATTACACGTTTCGCATTTGAGCTTCACATCAGCCATGAATTGCATAGAGATGGTCACTTCTCCCTCTCCTTCACAGGTTTCGCATCTTCCTCCAGCTACATTGAAAGAAAAATGAGATGGTTTGTATCCTCGTGTTTTTGCTAAACTTTGCGCAGAGAAGAGGGCTCTAATATCGTCGTAAGCCTTAATGTAAGTAACTGGATTAGACCTACTTGATTTTCCAATTGGGTTTTGATCAATATACTCTACTTGTTTGATCGTCTTTATATCTCCTTCTAACTCGTCAAATTCTCCATTTTTATCAATATACTCCCCTAACTCTCTTTTTAGGGCAGGGTAAAGAATCTCACTGACTAAAGTAGACTTCCCTGAACCACTTACTCCCGTTACCGCAGTCAATGCCCTTAGTGGAAAATCTACGGTGATATTCTTCAAATTAAATTGTCGTGCTCCTTTAACAGTGACTTTGTCCTTCCATTTCCTTCTTGTTTTGGGAATCTCAATTTCTTCTACACCATTCAAGTAATCTGCCGTCAAGCTATTTTTTGCTCGTTGCAACGCCTGAGTGCTTCCTTCAAAAACCACTTCTCCCCCAAAAGTACCAGCCAATGGCCCCATATCAATGATATAATCGGATTCTCTCATTATATCTTCATCGTGCTCTACTACAATCACTGTATTACCAATTTTTTGAAGTTTTCGCAGCACTTTTATCAAATTCTCAGTATCTCTGGGATGGAGTCCGATGCTGGGCTCGTCTAATATATACATCGACCCTACCAAACTACTCCCTAGGTTTGTAGCTAAATTCACACGCTGACTCTCTCCTCCAGAAAGGGTACTGGAGGGTCTGTCCAAAGTCAGGTATCCGAGACCGACTTTATCCAAGTAGTCCAATCGATTTCGAATCTCGAGAAGAAGTCTTTCTGCGATCTTCTGATCTCTTTTGGATAATTTGAGTTTATCAAAAAATGCAATACAATCTTCAATCGTTGCAGAGAGCAAATCCACAATAGGTTTTCCTCCCACTTGCACATAACTCGCGTCCTTTCTTAATCTTGACCCATTACATTCAGGGCATTTCGTTCTCCCTCGATATCTGCTAAGCATCACGCGGTACTGTATTTTGTAAGTCTGTGTCTCTATAAACTTGAAAAACTCATTCAATCCTGAGAAATGTTTTGAACCTTCCCACAACTGTTTGTACTGATCCACCGATAGTTCATGAATAGGCTTATGAATTGGGAATTTTGACTTTTCTGCATTATAAATAAGCTGTTCCTTCCACTCACTCATTTTCTCTCCTTTCCAAGCCACAACAGCATCCTCATAAATCGATTTAGACCTATCAGGAATGACTAAGTCTTCGTCTATCCCTATTATCTTTCCAAACCCCTCGCAACGCCGACATGCTCCCACAGGATTGTTAAAATTGAAAAAATGAATATTCGGTTCTTCGAATATTATTCCATCCAGCTCAAAGCGATTGTTGAACGTCCTCTCCTCATTTGTATCAGGATAAAACAACACACATTCTCCTGCCCCTTCATAAAAAGCCAAATCCACTGAATCTGCCAATCGCTGTAATTCCTCCTCTTCTGAGGAGGTCTTCAGTCTATCGATCATTAAATAGTACTCAGTAAGAGGTTGGCTCAGCTCAGCACTTTCAATTTGATGAAAATTCTTCCCATCGAACAATCGAGTATACCCTTGTTGCATCAAGAGTTCCAAATGCTTCTTTTCTTCTCTATCGGACGGAAATAGAATAGGCGACGCCACTATTAGCTTTTCGCCTGTATTTTTACTTTTAACTGTCTCTATAACGTCCGTGGTTGTGTGTCTTTTCACTTCGGCCCCAGATACTGGAGAAATGGTCTTTCCTGTACGAACAAAAAGTAATTTCAGGTAATCATAAATTTCTGTCACACTACCTATAGTGGATCTAGAATTTCTAGAGATCACTTTTTGCTCTATTGCTATAGCTGGAGCTATCCCTTTAATATAATCTACTTTAGGCTTGTCGAATCGTCCAAGAAACTGTCTCGCATACGAACTAAGACTCTCTACATAACGCCTCTGTCCTTCTGCATATAACGTGTCGAACGCCAAAGACGATTTACCCGAACCAGAAAGTCCTGTTATAACCACTAGTTGATTCTGTGGGATTTTAACATCCACACTTTTCAAGTTGTGAACCTCTGCTCCCTTTACTTCAATAAACTTCTCTTTTGAACTCAATTTTAACCTTTTAGAACCTGTAGGAAAATTCTGATTTTAAACTTTTAACACTCTACCTCGTACATACAAGTAGGGTAAACGGCTAAAGTATTGTATATTTGTATAAGAGAAATTATTTTTTTCTCGCGATGCAATATTTTAATTTAAGTCGCGTTTAGTTATTATTAATCGTACAAAAACCAACTGCATAAGGATAGATTCTACTTTTTAAAAATTATTGATTATTAATTTAAAAGAGGAGGAACTATGGATTTTTCAAAATGCACAGATCAGGAGTTGGTGAACTTATATACTTCTGGAAAAGATTTAGCTTTCGAGCAGTTAATGGCTCGTCATAAGGAAAGAGTATACACTAAAATTTACCTTATGGTAAAAGACAGAGAAGTATCTGAAGATATTTTTCAAGACTGTTTTATAAAGGTAATAAACACACTTCGCAAAGGCAAGTACAATGACGAGGGTAAGTTCTTACCTTGGGTTCTAAGAATAGCACACAATTTAGTAATTGACTACTTCAGAAAGGGAAAAAAGATGCCCACTGTAAGAAGCGATGAAAATTATGATGTTTTCGCTACTATCAAGCATGATGATCTTCATGTAGAAGATCAAATTGTGAAAGATCAAATACTCGGAGACGTGAAAAAATTAATCAAAGAACTTCCTCAAGAGCAAAAAGAGGTGGTTCTAATGAGAATATATTATAAAATGAGTTTTAAGGAAATCTCAGAATCTCTGGATATTAGTATCAATACTGCTCTAGGCAGAATGAGATATGCCCTTATTAACTTAAGAAAAATCGTAGATGAGAAAAATATTAGCTTGTTGATAGACTAAGCTTATTGTTTCTCCTCAAAATTCATTAATCAAAATGATTCCCCCGCACTTTACCAGAACGTAAATAAGTTACGTACAGCCTAGCGACATTTGCTTAAAATCAAGCAAAGAGATGCATATTTTAGAATTTATGTCAGAATTCCCAACAGAAGAAAGCTGTAAGGATCATTTCAAGAATCAACGGGAAGCAGAAGGAATTAACTGTAAAGGTTGTGGGTCCAAAGACCATTACTGGCTAAAAGCCAAATATCAGTGGCAGTGTACGCATTGTAGTTTTAGAACCACACTAAAAAGTGGAACAATCATGGAAAACTCAAAGGTGCACTTTCAGACTTGGTATATCGCGATGGCTTTTATGACCTACAGTAAGAAAACTATTTCCGCCTCAGAGCTTCAGCGCCAATTGAACCACCCCAAATACGATACAGTTTGGAAATTAATGCACAAAATCAGAGATGCCATGGGTAAACGCGATGATCAGTATCAGTTAGAAGATATGGTTGAATTTGATGAAGGGTATTTTGAAAAGGCTACTTCCTCTAAGGTTAAATTAAAAAGGGGTCGCGGTAGTCAAAAACAGCAAAACGTGGCAGTCATGGCTGAATCAGTACCATTAGAGGATTTACAGACAGGGGGGCAGAAACAGTGTAGGTTCTATAAAATGAAGGTAATGGAATCTCATGACAAGAGCGAAGTCAATGAATTAGTTCAACAAAACTTTGATGAGGCCTGCATAGTGTTCTCAGATAAGAGTTCTAGTTATGTGGATATAGCCAACTATGTGGAAACTCACCTTTCAGAGAAGTCAGACAAAACCACAACCAATACCACCCTGAAATGGGTGCACATTGCTATAGCCAACGCCAAGAGGGCGTTGCTGGGGACTTTTCATAAGATCAAAGGAAAGTATTTGCAGTCATATTTAAACGAGTTTTGCTATAAGCTCAACAGAAGATACTTTGGAAATCAAGTCTTTAATAGGCTTACCATAGCTGTCGCTAAAAGCTACTGGTAAAGTGCGGGGGGATCATATTAATCAACCCTGATTCTTGCGAATCAGGGTTTTTTGTTACTGTCTTCCATACTAGTTGTCCAAGTTTTTTTTAGACGCAAGCAATAATCTCAAACGTTGTTCGTTTTTAATTAAGAAATACTTAAAACAACTTATATGGTGAATTTTACCCTCGATGAACTGGCTGACTTTGCCAGATTAGAAAAAAAGTTAATCAATGATGTAATGGGAGCGAAAGAAAACACACCGCTACTCTCCCCAAGACAAAGCACAATCAATACTATTTTGGGATATTCTAAAGCTTTGAGTATTAGAAATTCTAAATACCTGAACAAAACAGAATTCGTGCTTAATTAAGAATTAAAAAAATTCAATAAAAAAAGCCTGATAGAAATTCTATCGGGCTTTTTTATGTTTAGGTATTGGTATTTGGTTAAAATATAAACTTTTCGTTATCAATACCTTAAATAGATATATGATTTTTTTGGTTCTGACCCGTCTCCCAAATTCAGAAATATAAAATAAGTTCCTTCAGGCAATCTACCATTCCCTAGATTGTACTTGTTATTTGACTTGCCGTTCCAGGTATTTAGGTACCCTTTAGCAGAATAGACTGCTCTTCCCCACCGATTAAAAATTTCCAATTGATTCTTTGGAAAATGATAAATCCCCTCGATATACAGAAAATCATTCACTCCATCGTCATTTGGAGAAAATCCTTGAGGCATATTCACCCCATTAAAACATTCCACATCAACTATTACTGAAACTTCATCACATGCCCCAAACTCATCACAAATGGTATACGTCAGTGTATCGAAACCACACCAATCTTCTTCCACTTGATATTCAATGGTGCCATCAGAATTGATCCATACATCTGAAAATTCTGAGTCACTATAAACTTCAATGATTGTTATCTCGTCATCATCGGGATCATCATCATTTGCCAGTACAGTAATATCAATTTCATCCATATGAGACTCAACTGTAATCGAATCTAGGCCTCCAATTGGATTTGAATTGACTAGAATTGTAAAACTGCAAGTCGAAGAGTTTCCATAAGTATCAATAGCTTCATATTCAATTTCGGTGTAGCCATGAGGAAACGTTTCTCCCGAACTAAATCCCTCGAGAAGGTTCAACTCTGCATGACAATTGTCTGAAACCAAAGGGAGATCATAAAGAACAATTGGACTGACTTGAACAATGTCCTCTGGGCACTGTATTTCAGGAGCTTGAGTGTCCACCACCTCTACCATAAGCGCACAGATAACAGAATTTCCGGCTTCATCACTTATGGTGAATGAGACTAATTGCTCGCCCGAAACAACAGTTCCTTCCTCAGGAAACTGACTAATGGAAAAATCGCTAGTACAATTATCTACAATCTGTACTAAGTTGGAATAGTCGCTAAGAATTGCTGTGCAATTGTTACTGGCTTCTAAAATTTGATTCTCAGGACATTCAACGACAAGCATTTCAGAATCAATTACAGTTACAGAATAACTACAAACAGTAGTATTCCCGCTGGTATCAGTGGCTGTGATTTCCATTATGGTTTCTCCCAGAGGAAATAATTCTCCCGAGGCCAACCCTTCTGTCAATTCTATATTTTGTACCCCACAATTGTCCTCGGTTTCGGGCATGCCATATTCGAATACAGCTCCACATTGTCCTAGTTCATTGTCCAAAATCACATTGGACGGACAAATCACTAAAGGTGGAGTTATGTCAACTATTTCTACAAACGCGTCACATGTGCTTACATTACCTGCAAAATCTTCCACTGTAAGTGTCACTGTATTCATTCCTATGTCACTGCATTCGAATACTGTTTGAGTAATATTTGTATTTGCTATACCTATATTGTCTGTACTTCCTCCATCGATATCTGATACTGTAATAAAAGCATTTCCCGAAATATTAAGTTGAAGAATCAAATCTTCACATATGGCATCGGGTGGGCTGGTATCCTCAACTGTTACCACGGCATTACATGAAGACACATTTCCAGCTTGATCAGTAACGGTTAATGTTACAGTATTTGCACCAATATCTGTATTTGTAAACGTATTTTGTGAAAGTGTTAAAGACTGGATGCTGCAATTGTCAGTAGCTCCGACATAGATATCTGTGGGAGTTATTATTGCAATTCCAGAATTATCTATATTAATTGTTATATCCTGACACAGAACATTTGGCTCATCTATATCTACAACCGTAACTGTAAAGGTGCATACAGCTGTATTCCCTGATGAGTCTATTATAGATATATCCACTGAAATTACTTGTTCTCCAATGAAAATATCTCCCGGTGTTGGGTTTTGGACAATCGAAGCAAAAGTGGCTGCTTCGCAATTGTCAAAATATTCGATTTCGGAAATATAATCTGGCATGATAAAACTACAGTCATTTCCCAATGCCTCAAACTTATTTGGGATACACTCTGTAATAATTGGATTTGAATCATCTTCAACTGTCACAGTAGCTATACAAGTAGTTGTGTTTCCTGATAGGTCTTCTACCGTCAAGGTCACAGTATTCGCTCCTATGTGAGTACAATCAAACGTTGTTTGATCTAAATTTAGGTTAGCTATTGTACAATTATCTGTACTTCCATCGTCTATATCCAATGGAGTAATGGATACATTTCCAGTGATATCCAACATAACAGTAATCGATTGACAAAATGCTGTTGGCGCAATGTTATCTTCTACTGTTACCGTGGATGTACAATCTGTGCTGTTTCCTCCATCATCTGTTACTGTTAAAGTAACTGTGTTCGCTCCTATATGTGTGCAATCAAAAGCTGTTTGACTGGCTACATAACTTACTATTGTTCCATTATCAGTACTTCCGTTGTCTATATCTGTTCCTACTATGGTTACATTTCCTGTCCCATCCAATTGGATTGTAATGTCTTGACAAATTGCCACTGGTGCATTCGTATCTGTTACTATAACTGTAACTGTTGATGTACAATTATCTGTGTTTCCTGCTGCATCTCCTACTGTTAAGATCACTGTATAAGTTCCTACTGCTGTAAATATTGATACATCGATAGAACTGGTGGTGATCGCACAGTTATCTGCACTTCCATTATCAACATCTGTTGGTACAATCGTTACTGATCCACCTCCTCCAAGGTTTACTGTAATGTCTTGGCAAGTGGCTACTGGATCTTCTGTATCATTTACTGTCACATTGAAGCTACAACTAACTGTATTTCCACTAGCATCTGCTACTTGATAAGTGACTATTGTTGTTCCTACGGGGAACACTGTTCCACTGGCTTGACCTGCGGTCATTGTGGTCACACTTCCAGAACAGTTATCTGTCCCTACTGGGGTCGTATAAATCACTGTCGCTCCACATACTCCAGCATCATTATTCACTGTAATGTCTGATGGACAACTTACTGTTGGTTGTTCTGTGTCATTTACGATTACATTGAATGAACAACTGGCGCTGCTTCCACTGGAATCTGTTACCTCATAAGTCACTAATGTCATTCCTAATGGGAAAGTCGACCCTGATGCCAAACCGGCTGTCATGGCTGTACTTACTCCTGAACAATTGTCTGTTCCTACTGGAGTGGTATAAGTCACTACCGCATCACAGACTCCCCCATCATTACTTACTGTAATATCTGATGGACATGTAATCTGTGGTAATTCATTGTCTTCTACTGTTACTGTCCCTGTACAAGTGGTCGTGTTTCCTGACTGATCTTCTACTGTCAAGGTCACCGTATTGGCGCCTAAATGGCTACAGTCAAACGCTGTTTGATCTAAGCTTAAACTAGCTATCGTACAATTATCTGTACTTCCGTTATCTATATCTCCTGCTGTAATAGATACATTTCCTGTTCCATCAAGTTGTAGTGTTATATTCTGACAAGTCGCTGCTGGCGCAATGTTATCTTCTACTGTTACTGTGGCGTCACACGTACTAATATTCCCTCCATCGTCTGTTACTGTTAATGTCACAGTATTAGCTCCTAAATCAGTGCAATCAAATAGTGTCTGTGAAGCACTGTAACTTACAATTGTTCCATTATCAGTACTTCCTCCATCAATATCTGTATCCAAAATGGTCACATTTCCTGTAGCGTCCAATTGAATTGTTATATCTTGGCATACAGGGGTTGGTGCATTGTTATCAACAACATCAATGTCTACCGTGCAATCATCAGTATTCCCTGCTATATCCGTTACTGTTAAGGTCACCGTATAAGTTCCAATTGCAGAAAAACTATTAGGTAAAACCGAAATGCTAGCAATTCCACAATTATCCGCGCTTCCTCCATCTACTAAACCAGCAGTAAGGTTGGCATTTCCTGTCCCATCTAAACTAATCGTTACTGGTTGACATACCGCTACTGGATCTACAGTATCATCGATCACTACATTTTGGTTCACATTGATGGAGTTTCCATTTCCATCTGCAAACGTCCAAGTAATTGTATGAGTTCCTTGAGTAGAGTATGTCAATGCATCACTCGTTGTTCCTGTAATGGTTCCTGAACACGCATCCGTTGTTGTTGGCGCAGTGGCTGTGGTTATACATTGTCCGGTGACATCTGATAAAATTGGCGTTACTGGATCGGTTGTATCATCAATTACTACATCTTGGTTCACATTGATCGAATTTCCATTGCCATCATCAAACGTCCAAGTGATTGTATGCGTTCCTTGAGTAGAGTATGTCAATGCATCACTCGTTGTGCCAGTGATGGTTCCTGAACACGCATCTGTTGTCGTTGGAGCTGTGGCTGTAGCCGTACATTGTCCAGTGACATCTGATAAGGTTGGAGTCACTGGATCTGTTGTATCATCGATCACTACATCTTGGTTTACGTTGATGGAGTTTCCATTCCCATCTGCAAACGTCCAAGTAATTGTATGAGTTCCTTGAGTAGAGTATGTCAACGCATCACTCGTTGTTCCGGTGATGGTTCCTGAACATGCATCTGTTGTCGTTGGCGCTGTCGCAGTAGCGGTACATTGTCCGGTGACATCTGATAAGGTTGGAGTCACTGGATCAGTTGTATCATCAATTACTACATCTTGGCCTACATTGATAGAGTTTCCATTTCCATCATCAAATGTCCATGTAATTGTATGCGTTCCTTGAGTAGAGTATGTCAACGCATCACTCGTTGTGCCAGTGATGGTTCCTGAACATGCATCTGTTGTTGTTGGGGCTGTTGCAGTAGCTGTACATTGTCCTGTTACATCTGATAAGGTTGGAGTTACTGGATCTACAGTATCATCGATCACTACATTTTGGTTTACGTTGATGGAGTTTCCATTCCCATCATCAAATGTCCAAGTAATTGTATGCGTTCCTTGAGTAGAGTATGTCAGTGCATCACTCGTTGTGCCAGTGATCGTTCCTGAACATGCATCTGTTGTCGTTGGGGCTGTCGCAGTAGCTGTACATTGTCCGGTGACATCTGATAATGTGGGAGTCACTGGATCTGTTGTATCATCGATCACTACATCTTGGTTTACGTTGATGGAGTTTCCATTCCCATCTGCAAACGTCCAAGTAATTGTATGCGTTCCTTGAGTAGAGTATGTCAACGCATCATTCGTTGTGCCAGTGATTGTTCCTGAACACGCATCTGTTGTCGTTGGAGCTGTGGCAGTAGCTGTACATTGTCCGGTGACATCTGATAATGTGGGAGTCACTGGATCTGTTGTATCATCGATTACCACATTTTGGTTCACATTGATCGAGTTGCCATTCCCGTCGTCAAAATTCCATGTGATTACATGAGTTCCTTGTGTGCTATAAGTCAACGCATCACTCGTTGTGCCAGTGATCGTTCCTGAACACGCATCCGTTGTTGTTGGCGCTGTGGCAGTAGCTGTACATTGTCCTGTGACATCCGATAATGTTGGAGTCACTGGATCTGTTGTATCATCGATCACTACATTTTGATTCACGTTGATCGAATTTCCATTGCCATCATCAAACGTCCAAGTAATTGTATGAGTTCCTTGTGTACTGTATGTCAATGCATCACTCGTTGTTCCTGTGATGGTTCCTGAACATGCATCTGTTGTCGTCAGTGCTGTCGCCGTAGCGGTACATTGTCCGGTGACATCTGATAAAGTTGGGGTTACTGGATCAGTTGTATCATCAATTACTACATCTTGGTCTACATTGATAGAGTTTCCATTGCCATCATCGAACGTCCAAGTAATTACATGGGTACCTTGTGTATTGTATGTTAATGCATCACTCGTCGTTCCAGTGATCGTTCCTGAACAATTATCTGTTGTTGTCGGGGCTGTTGCCGTAGCTGTACATTGTCCAGTTACATCCGATAATGTTGGTGTTACAGGATCTACTGTATCATCGATCACTACATTTTGGTTTACATTGATCGAATTTCCATTGCCATCGTCAAATGTCCATGTGATTGTATGAGTTCCTTGAGTGCTATAAGTCAGCGCATTACTCGTTGTGCCAGTGATTGTTCCTGAACAGGCATCCGTTGTCGTTGGTGCTGTTGCTGTTGCTGTACATTGTCCGGTAATATCTGCTAATGTTGGTGTCACTGGATTGGTTACATCATCGATCACCACATTCTGGTTCACGTTGATTGTATTTCCATTTCCATCATCGAACGTCCATGTAATTACATGTGTGTCTTGAGTGCTATATGTCAATGCATCACTTGTCGTTCCGGTGATCGTTCCTGAACAGGCATCTGTTGTCGTTGGTACCATTGCTGTAGCAGTGCACTGCCCGGTTACATCCGATAATGTTGGTGTTACCGGATCTACAGTATCGTCAATTACTACATCTTGGTTCACGTTGATCGTGTTTCCATTCCCATCATCAAAGGTCCATGTAATTGTATGAGTTCCTTGAGTAGAGTATGTCAACGCATCACTCGTTGTACCAGTGATAGTTCCTGAACACGCATCTGTTGTCGTTGGAGCTGTGGCTGTAGCCGTACATTGTCCAGTGACATCTGATAAGGTTGGAGTCACTGGATCTACAGTATCCTCAATTACTACATCTTGGTTCACATTGATCGAATTTCCATTCCCATCAGCAAACGTCCAAGTAATTGTATGCGTTCCTTGAGTAGAGTATGTCAACGCATTACTCGTTGTGCCAGTGATTGTTCCTGAACACGCATCTGTCGTTGTTGGTGCTGTGGCAGTAGCTGTACATTGTCCGGTGACATCTGATAATGTGGGAATCACTGGATCTGTTGTATCATCGATTACCACATTTTGGTTCACATTGATCGAGTTGCCATTCCCGTCGTCAAAATTCCATGTGATTACATGAGTTCCTTGTGTGCTATAAGTCAACGCATCACTCGTTGTGCCAGTGATCGTTCCTGAACACGTATCTGTTGTCGTTGGCGCTGTTGCCGTAGCTGTACATTGTCCTGTGACATCCGATAATGTTGGAGTCACTGGATCCACTGTATCATCAATTACTACATCTTGGTTCACATTGATCGAATTTCCATTCCCATCAGCAAAAGTCCAAGTAATTGTATGCGCTCCTTGAGTAGAGTATGTCAACGCATCACTCGTTGTGCCAGTGATGGTTCCTGAACATGCATCTGTTGTCGTTGGCGCTGTCGCAGTAGCGGTACATTGTCCTGTGACATCCGATAATGTTGGAGTCACTGGATCCACTGTATCATCAATTACTACATCTTGGTTCACATTGATCGAATTTCCATTCCCATCAGCAAACGTCCAAGTAATTGTATGTGTTCCTTGAGTAGAGTATGTCAACGCATCACTCGTTGTTCCAGTGATGGTTCCTGAACATGCATCTGTTGTTGTTGGGGCTGTTGCAGTAGCTGTACATTGTCCGGTGACATCTGATAAGGCTGGAGTTACTGGATCTGTGGTATCATCGATCACTACATCTTGGTTTACATTGATGGAGTTTCCGTTTCCATCATCAAAATTCCATGTAATTACATGTGTTCCTTGTGTACTATATGTTAACGCATCACTTGTGGTTCCGGTGATGGTTCCTGAACAAGTATCTGTTGTTGTTGGGGCTGTTGCGGTAGCTGTACATTGTCCGGTGACATCTGATAATGTTGGGGTATAGGGAGGCTGGTTATCCGTAACCGTTACATCTGTGGTACAAGAAGCTGTATTTCCAGAAGCATCTGTCGCTACCCATGTAACTGTTGTCACACCTAAAGGGTATGTCCCTGATGCATCATTAGTTCCGTTGAAATCGTTGATTATAGATGCTACATAGTGATTATCCGTTGCTGTAGCCATTGACATTGAAACACTAGTTGTACATACATTTATATCAGTATTAACACTCATGTTACTAGGACAAGAAATTGAAGGAGGAATAATATCTATGATTCCCACAACTGAAATTTCATCGAAGGAAAATCCATCTGAAGGACTCGCAGCCGTACCGTAATGTTGAAATTTAATAACAAATGTAGATGTTAACGAAAGTCCATTCGATAGTGCTAAACTTTTAATATTCAATGAATAATTTTGATAGGTATTGTCTGTCATTGAAGTTCCAACTATGTCAAGTACCTTCACATATGTTGCTCCTCCATCATCGGAAAAATAAATGCCATCTGCTGCATCATATTCATCAATATAATCCTCCACCCAAAAAGAAAGAGTCGCATCAAATACTACCCCTAAGTTTAAATGTAAAGAAGCACTGTTTGTTGAATAGTTCACAGGCCAGGATGATGTACCAGTCAAAGTTAAATGACCTGTCCCATTGTAAGGTGTATTGATTGAGTTCACATGAACCAAACCATCAGCGTGTGTCGAATTTGTCAGCCACGATGCATCTAGAGCCCCTTCAAAACCAGTATAATATGGTAACGAGGAATACGTTTGTCCAGCACACAAAATGCAATTCCATATGAATAAAATAGTTATGATTAACCGATAAAACAATCGTACGCTTTAGTTAGGGGCGAAAAAATTCGTCTGGTTCAATGTAATTGTACTACATTTTCCCTCTAAATGTTACGGGCAAAAGTCTCATAATTAATTGGTTGAAAAGACTTATTTTTTTGTGCGAATACACAACAGATTCTCTCTTATTTAAAAAAAATAACCTTATCCGATTTATACTCGCTTAAGAATTGAGTTATTAAAGACATCCTATAACTTGAATGTGATTGAAATTCGACTATATCTTCCATGTTTTCTAATGATTCAACCTGAACATCCTTTGAAATAAATCCAAACCCCTTATACATATTTTGATCTATTAAAACAATGGATTACTCTTCTTCATTTCTTCCCTCTCCCTTAATTAAAAAACTAATTCGACTCTTTTTATACTTCTCTAAAGCTTTGGATATAAGCTTATTGTTTACCTCCACATCGTCAATCACTTCTTCCTCCACCTCTGGGAGTCCGAGTCTACCATAAGGTAATCCATATTCTTCTCTAAAATCAAATAGCCATTTTCGAGCACTGAAGCCAGAGCTAAAAGACGCCAATGGTTGTGAATTTGCGGCACTATTCTGCACTGTCAGACGTTTCCTTCCTTTGCGATCTTCATATTCAAAGACTCCAAACTTTCTCTTGATATTTTTCTGAGCACTGTTGTATTTTGGCCAAAGATGCTTGATTTCACGATCTTCTTTTAATGCTGCGATCAACTCTGTTCCTGTCAATTCATAATCTATCTCAACAATTTCTTTAATCAGGTTTTGTTTTTTTTGAGAAGCCAATTTTCCACTAAAATGCTGTCGAATTCTTTTTTTGATATTTTTCGCCTTCCCCACGTAAATGACTTTTCCAGAAGCATTTCTGAAATAATATACCCCCGCTTTTTCGGGAAGTTTGAAGTAGCTCTCTTTATTGACGTTCATAGGTAGAAAAGCTTCCCCTGTTCCTCTTTTTAGGAAATTGTCCAATTCTACCCGATCATGATCTTTAGTGAGTGCATTCCAAAGCAATTCTCTAGCCATCAATGTGTCATTCAACGCTCTATGAGGGTTGTCATTGTTCAATCCAAAGTGCTGGCACAGTGCCCCCAAACTATATGAAGTTAATCCTGGAAACATTTTTCTCGTGTAACGAACAGTACATAATTTCATCATGTTAAATGAAAAACCGTTGTGCTCAAATGCAGCTTTTAAAAAAGAAACGCATTAGCCGTATAGTTGGTTACGTTCATATGCTAGAGTTTTGATCTATCAAAGAGATCAAAATGAAGAGAAAAAAGAAAAGTCAGACCCTGCTAGATTTCATAAATAGATTTGGATCCGAAGAATCTTGTCGTCGCTATTTATGTGATTTAAAATGGGAAAAGGGCTACACCTGTTCAAAGTGTGGTCATCAGACACATGTAAAAGGGAGAACATGGTATTATAGGAAATGTCAAAAGTGTCAATATGATGAATCTTGTACCAGTGGCACTTTGTTCCATCAGCTAAAGTTTCCATTAGAGAAGGCTTTCTTGATGGCATATTTGATTTCAAGCCATAGAAAAGGGATTTCCACCTGTGAACTAGCACGCCAGTTTGGAGTAAAGCAGACAACAGCTTGGTTCTTCAAGCGGAAAATTCAACAAGCAATGAAACCTTCAGGGATGAACTTATTGGAAGGTGTGGTAGAAGTAGATGAAACGGCTGTTGGAGGTAAGGAAAAAGGAAAACAAGGCCGAAGTCACGGTAAAAAAAAGATCGTACAACTAGCTGTGGAAACTGATATCGACAAGAATGGGAAACCAATCATTAAAAAGGCATATGGTAAATTGATCTCAGGATATGATGCCAAATCACTTAAAGAAGGTCTCGATCAAATGGTAGAGAAAACAGCTAAAGTGATAACAGACAAATGGAGTAGCTATCCTGTGGCAGCTATAGAGTATGAACATCAAAGCAAATACTCTGACAATGGAAGTAATTTTGAACTCTTACATTGGCATATTTTCAACTTTAAGAATTGGATCAGAGGAACTCATCATCATATAAGTAATGAACATGCTCAGCATTATGTAAACGAATTCCATTTCAGATTCAATAGAAGGAATAGTAGAAAATTTATTGCCATACCTTTAATTCAAAGGATGGTAAATCACCCCTGGATACCATACTATAAAGCTAAAGGGATAATAGACATTATTACGACTTATTTAGTATAGGTCAATTACTTTTTTTTTACAATTCGAACAGTTGGTTTATTATGTCTAAAATCAGTGCTTTGAATTTTTGAGTCAAGCAAAAAGGATACTATAGTAAATAAGTCGTAATAATGTCTAATGCGTTTAATGAATAATCAAAATTCACGTTATGAGCAACAAATACTGCTTTGTCATAAAAAGCCAATAATTCTTCCGCTATATCTTCAAAATAAGGCGCATCTTCTACCATCTCATCTGTAATCCCAGTGAGCACTGTGATATAATGAGGGATTTTCTTTCTAGGATTCACTAAGGTTTGAAATTGATCAATTACCTCTGTTCCATTCGTTAGAATCACTGCTATTTCTGTAATTGCATTACCAGAAGGGCTTCCTCCTGTTGTTTCTATATCGGTAACTGCAAAAATCATTTAGGACTTCCTTTTCTTTGTTGTTTCTATATTGCGATGCAAAAGTATGCCGATAATGCGTACTCTATTTACGTTCAAATCTTAAAAATAACAGTTTCACGCGGGGCAGGGCGACCGCATTTAAAAATGTCTGTCTTACATAGTAATAGTTTAACCCTATTATAATCAGCATGATATCCTCGCTTATCTCATTTAGACTTCAAACAAAGCCTAAATGAAATCTGTATCTATAGGAAACCAATTACACATGCCAAACAGTTGATTTTACTACAATTCACTATTTCGAAAAATCCTAATGTAATTGCTCAAGATTTTAAATGCGGTCGCCCTGAGAAAAACCCTTTGAATGCCCCGAGGATTATTTACTATCGTTATATTTGCAAGTAAAATATCTATGATGATAAAACAGTTAAGGGGAATGCCTAAATTAAAACTGGAAAATATTGAATATACCAACTCCCAAAAGATGGATCGTAGAAGAGGACTTTCGCTTGGTTCTCCTTGCAAAGAAGACTTCCTCTTGATTATGAATACCTCAATGAAACAGCAAAGCTAAAGGTGCAATTAGCTTCTATAAACATTCTTGTTAGACAAGTTTAAACAGGCTCTAAGTATCAGCAATGTTAAAAACAACTAGTATGAAATATAAAAAAATTATAATTCTTCTTATCTTCTTTGGCAACAATGTTCATTCACAAGTATTTGACGCCCAAATAGCGGGTTATATTGATGAAGTAAATATTGACACCCTTGTCATGTTGGTGAGGGAGATATCTGGAGAGGATCCAGCGATGGTGAATAATGTGGAAGTATTGATAACAAATAGACAAACACAAGAAGGCAAAGAAATGGCTGCAAATTATATCCAGCAAAAATTAGAATCTTATGACCTACTTGTCGAAAATCAAAGCTACAGTAGTACTGGAAGGAATATTATAGCTGTGCAGCAAGGAATCGTCAATCCTGAAAATGTTTATATCATCTGTGGACACTATGATAGTGTGGCTGAATATTGTGCAGATGACAATGGTAGCGGCTTGTCTGCCACTTTGGAAGCATCTCGGATATTAAGTGCATATAATTTCGAAAATACAATTGTATATGCTTTTTGGGATGAAGAAGAAATAGACTTTGAAGGAAGCACCTATTATGTACAGAATGCCCTTGATAATAATATAATCATAAAAGGAGTGCTGAATTTTGAAACAATGGCTTATGACAGCAATGAGGATATGTTGTTTGATATTCATGCCGACAGCAACGTACCACAGAGCATAGACCTTGCAAATATCATAATATCAATAATCGATTTGTATAACCTTAGTCTGATCGCGGAGGTAAATAATGAAGGGGAAATGACAAGTGACCAATTTGCTTTTTGGGAAAATGGTGTCTCCGCTATAACTTGTGGGGGAGCATTGTTTGCTGGAGGTGGTGATTTGAACCCATATTACCATACAGACGGAGATAGGATAGATAAATTCAGTCTTCCTTATTTTCATGAAATGTCAAAATTGGCAACAGCTTCCATTTCTACTTTGGCTGTCCCTGTAATGAGCACTGCAACAAATAACCTGCGATCAATTGCTCCCTCTGAAATTGTGACTTATCCTAATCCAGTTAGTAATGATTTGAAAATCGAACTTCACTTAGAAAAACCTGAAACTATACAAATACAAATTAATGATTTGTATGGGAGGTGTTTATCTTTTATAGATTTTAACACCTTGCCTAGAGGAGATAATTTAATTTCTGTACCATATAGAGATATTACAACTGACATCTCAATTGTTCAGATACTTGAAGGTGGTAAAGTGGTAAAGACATTGAAAGTTATAAAAGACTCAACACGTACAAAGTGACGTTTTTTATCTTGGAATTCCTCTGTATATTCATAGGGGATGACAGAAGCTATGGATCCTGTTATTTCCTTTTACTCATAAATTTTTAATAACGACATGAAAAATATATTTCTATTCACAATACTGTTAATGTTCAGCATTTCCTTTCTCATGGCTCAAGACCAAATCGTTTTCGATGAGAGTTTGCCAGAATCTGAACTGCACGCAGCCATTAACCCGACAGACACAATGAATATGATTGTTGCCGCTATCAATGATTTTCCGAGTGACGATAGCAATCTCTCCATTTATTATACTTTAGATTTTGGGGAGACTTGGCAACAAAGTGATTTCCATGGAGTACCTGAAAACTATGGTGGAGCAGGAGACCCCGTATTAAAATTTGACGACAATGGTGTCGTATATCTTTCAAATTTGACCGCAGATGTTAGTGTAATGGGGGAGCCTCCTATCCATACTGTGATGTCGTATTCAGCAGACAAAGGAATGACTTGGCAATCTATAGTGGCAAATAATTCATTATATACCGATAAGCCGTGGATGGCACTTGATGCCTCACCTACATCGCCAAACTATGGAAAAAAGTATGTAGCGACAGTTGTTGGTGTCGATGGTGACTTAATCATGACCATAATTGACAATAACAATATAGTTGTTTCCAATTCGACAGAAGTATTTCCAAATGTATTAGGGGTAACACACCTTCCGACCATTGAGTGCAAATCTAATGGAGATGTTTTCGTGTCTTCCTATTCTGAATCTTTGAGTTCAATAATAATTGCAAAATCAACAGATGGTGGGCAGAGTTTTGGGGCGCATTCCATTGTCACACCCACCTCCATGGATCCAGATAATGACAATATTATTGGGATTCCAGATAGGTTACAACTTGCTCCTTCGATTGCAATAGACAAGAGCGGTGGAGTACATGATGGGCGAATATACATTACGCTCACCGATTATGAAAATGGTTCTGCCGGGGGAAGTGCCACCATATTGGATACTTATTTGACTTGGTCGGATAATGACGGAGAGACGTGGAGCTCGCCTGTCGTTCCTCACCCCAACGCTACTCCAAATACACAACAATATTATTCCAACATTTATATCAATAATCAAGGTGCACTTCTATTAGCTTGGTATGACAGAAGGGATGACCCCGATCATAAAAACACAGATTACTATCTAAGTATATCTATAGATGGGGGAACTAGTTTTACTGAAACAAAGTTGACCTCTGTACCGACAGATTTTAGTTTGATTGGCTCATTAAATGATGGTTTCGGAATAGGGGATTATTCCCAATTAATAGCTACTGACCATACTGTAATCCCTTTCTGGGCAGATGGAAGAACAAATAATGGAGATGTCAATATTTAATTTTGGCGAAAGTGAACATTGACAATCCGTCTACCGCTATTTATGAAGTATCTACTATTTCTCATGACATAAGAATAGGCTGCCTACCCTAATCTAGTTTCTACTATTTCCACCATTTCCTTAAAGCTAAAAGAATCAACTAAACTGCAATGGAAATTGTTGGATATAAAAGGGAAGACGTTAAATCAGAATAAATTAACAACATATATTGCTGGAGAAACAAATTTTGAAATAAATTTCGATGGACTTTCTTCAGGTATTTATTTTTGTTCAGTTCATTACTAACGGTAATTTTATAAAAACCATTAAATTTATTAAAAACTAAACTGATTTCACCGCAAAATACAGGGCAAAAGCATTTAAAAAACAGCTGTACTCATTAATAAATTTCTATAGTCTGTGTCAAAAGCCGCTTTCATTCTCTTGTTTTTCAAGCTAATTTTAGCTGAGCTTTCTTTTTTTAAAATTGTTAATACAATTTTTAATAGGATATTAAAGTTTTCCACTTGATACCCAGGGCGACCGCATTTAAGAAATTGACAATTATTATTTGAATAGATTTAGAGCTTGCATTCTCTACAGTAGTATTAGGCTTTAAGTTGGCTCTAAAATCAATGGTTCCAGTAAAAGGAGACTTCTCTTTTGTTCAATTTCAAGAATTTTTTTCAGATCTAGAAGATCCTAGACGAACAGAGAAAGGAAATTTAAGACATCTACTATCAGATATTCTACTATTAACGATATCAGCTATTCTGTGTGGGGTAAATGGTTGGAAATTAGTTAGAGTATTCGGTGAGTCTGAACTATCATGGCTTAAACAATACGGTGATTTTTCTAGTGGTATTCCTTCAGAGGATACTTTAGAGCGTGTTTTCTCGATTCTTGACCCAAAGTCTTTCAATTCTTGTTTCATTAATTGGATGGCTTCTTTTCGAGATGAAATCAAAGGAGAAGTAGTAGCCATAGATGGAAAGAGTATGAGAGGAGCAAAATCTAAGAAACAAGACAAAAGTATATCCCACATAGTCTCAGCATTTGCCTCAAGCAACTGTCTTGTTTTAGGACAAATTAAAGTCGAAGAGAAGAGTAATGAAATTACTGCAATACCCGTTTTATTAGATCAACTTTATTTGAGTGGATGTACAGTAACGATTGATGCTATGGCCGACATTCCCCACCCTGTTTTGAAAATCGAAATTTCCAACCCGTTTCGCTCAAAATTTAACAAATCAATCTCATCTTGTTAAGCAATTGGTGTTCGAAAGGTGAAAATGAAGTACTCCGTTAGGTCAAAAGAATGCCAAAAAAGTTAAATTCTCATTTTTTGAAAGGGGGTGGGGAATGTCGGCTATGGGATGCCAAACAAGCATAGCAGAAAAGATTATTGACAGCAGAGCTGATTATATTTTGGCTGTCAAAGCCAATCAAAGTAACCTACAGCAAGCAATAAAAGATACTATACTTTTAGAAAATCCTCAATCAACCCATATCTGGGATGACTTTGGCCATGGTCGTATTCAAAAAAGAACCTGTAGGGCATTTCAGGAATTAAGTCATATTGAAAATCCTGAGAAATGGAAAGGACTTTCAACACTATTTGTGATTGATACAGAAATACTAGATAAAAGCAGTGGAAAAATATCTCAAGAACAGCGATTGTACATTTCTAGCCTCCAGCCAAATGCTAAAGAACTCAATAGAAAAATAAGAAAACATTGGTCAATAGAAAATAATTTACACTGGGTGCTTGATGTCGAATTTGGCGAAGATGATTCTAGGATAAGAAAAGGATACGCCTCTGAAAACTTTAACATCATCTTAAAAATCGATATGGGGCTACTCAGTAATGACAAAAATTCAAAACACAGCAAGAAAGCTAAACGTCTCAAAGCTGCTATAGACAAAAATTATAGAGAAAAATTACTAGGCTTTTTTTAAATGCGGTCGTCCTGGCATGCCAATGTCATTAAGTTAAGGTGTAATCAGGTAAATATCAGTAGATTACAATGTATTTTCGATTAATATTTCGTATATTTGGAGTGTAAAACACTTAAAATCAAGACATCATGAACGTTAAGAAGTCAGCGGAAAAATCGTGCCAAACTATTTGAATTTGTAATAAATCTAGTCGAAAACCCTTCTTTTATCAGGGTACACAAAAATAACAAGAGGTCTTTTACTAGGAATCGAGTTTGGAGCTTTAAAAGTACCTTCCTTTTTCTTTGTAATCATTTAAATAAACGAGCTCAAAGTGAGATCGATTTATTCTTCTCAAAACTATTGGAAATTCCGGAAGAAGTTAGAGTTGTTACTTCATCTTCCTTCACACAAGTACGGGACAAAATTAAGTTTGATGCTTTTAAAGAGGTGGCAACTAAACTTTGTGATTTTTATTATACCCTCAAATCCGCAGGTCCATAATTTTGATTTCACAACCCTTTAACAGGGTAGTTTTTTTACCACCTCAAAGAGGTTTGGGTCTAAGTTTTTCTTTGGAAATGTCACTTTTTGGTTGAGGTGATGCTGGAATTACGTGTTGATATTAATGTGAATCCAAGCCAAATACACCAGCAACCACAACTATCTTACAGTCAGCAGGTTATGTTTTAGGGGTGAAACCACCAATCCCAAGATGTGATTTTCCGTTCTTTTTTTTGGCTAAATCAGCTGAGGATAAGGTTTGTCAGTGTACAGTTTTAAGATTTTTTGCCTTGCTTTTTTGATCCATTTAAAGGGGACAACAACGAATCTGAAAATAAATTTCTTCATCCTAAAGGTGGGCTGGATGAAGGGAACTTTCTCGGCCATTTGATTCACAATGTGGAGATAAAAGTTCCTGCACATTGCCATGATAATCATAAAAACAGTGTTTTCTTCTAAAAAGGAGAAGGGGAGATTTTTCCATCCAAAATCATTATTCATCTCATCAAAGATTCTTTCTGCTGCTCCCCGTTGATTGTAATAATCAATAATTTCCCGATCGATGGTTTTTTATATCATTGGTAATGATGGCTCTGTAAATGAAGTGATCCTGAAATTCTATATCGGCTTGTCCTGTCTTGTTGGTTTCTCTTTGAATCACATATCGGTACTTCTTCTCTTTTCCAAAAGGAGCATAAAGAATGCTGCAAACTTCAACGTCAATATTTCCAATTTGTACCCTTTCCCATTTTTCAACCTGTCTGACCTGCTCTGATAATTCCCCACATCGTTGTGCCCTGACGTAAAAGCGTTTGCTGTTGGATTCAATTACAGACAAAATATCGCTGGAAAAAGATCCGCAATCCATTCTACTTCGGTCGATTTTAATGTTTCTACTTTTGAGTAGGTCGTAAGCGCTTTTGAGTGTTTCGGCTTGTTTGTACTTGACATTGCTATTGCCATTCCTGTTTTCAAAATGGACTATATGTCTACCAATTGTAGATACTCCTGGGAAATAGCCATGCTTCATTTTGTAGCTCTTTTTTGAGTCGTATTTCTCACAAGGAATAAATTGATTATCGTAATCAAAGTCATAATATTCACTAGGAATCAAAGACTTTGTCTTTAGTAAAAGATCTAAATTCAGTTCATTTAATTTGGAATGCTTACTAAATTCATGCACCGTATTAGAATTGCTGACAAAAATCTCTTTCTCTCCCGATAAGCCTTTCTGAACGCGAGCCAATGTGTCAGCAGAACAACTATTTACATCTAGGGTTTGTTCTAAATCTCTTTTCAGATGTTCTTCAATATCCTCAGCGCAGTCACCGCCAGCAAAAAACACTAACCAAAGATTTTTAATCACATCGGCATAACTATATCGTGACTGAAGAGGTCTTGAACCCAGGTGTTCGTTGATCAACTTTTCCAGACCAAGATCTGTAAAATGCTTTGAAATAAAATTAAGCCCTCCAAAAGAACCGATTTGTTCGGTTGAAATTGTACTTTTCATCTGCAATGGTATTTTCACCTAATTAGGTGAAAATATTCTGAATCAGAAAGTCCTTCAAGCATTAGTTTTATAGGGGTTTTCTGTTTCTTCTTTTTTTGACCTGCGGATTTAAGGGATACTAGTTTTAGCTACAAGACTTTTCACGGGCTACGATTAGTAGCTATTGATGGTTCTGTTTTTACTTTACCAAGAAACAAACAAACCATTGAGGAATTTGGTGAAAATGTACTCTCAGACAATAGGAAATGGATAAAATCGCAAGTCTGCTTTGCCTCTGATGTGATTAATAACATCTGTCTTGAGGCAAGTATCTCTGCCTATAAAACAGATGAAAGATCATTGGCTATCCAACACTTTAGCAAGCTTGGTAAAAACAATTTGTATTTGTTTGACAGAGGTTACTTTGGGAGAGATTTCTTAGCAGATGTTTTCAGTACAAATTGCCAATTTTGTTTTCGTGTATCGGTAAATGCTTGTAAAGAAGTAATGGATTTTATCAAAAGTGGAAGTGAAGATGAAATTACTAACATCAAAACTAAGAGCGGTGAAATTAGAGTTAGAATAACGAAAATTCAACTTGGTAAGAATGAACACGAGTATTTGGTTAGCTCAATGCTGAACACTAGTCTATTCTCTGTCCAGAAATTAAAACAATTATACCATAAAAGATGGGGCGTTGAAGAGCAATTTAAAGACATGAAACAAGCTTTGCTAATAGAGAATTTTATCGGCAAGAAACCAATCCGATAGCTATCGGATTCAATTAGACAAGAATTTTACGGTAATATCATCAGTTACAATTTATCCATGATGGCATGCAAGCCTTTAATAGATAAGTTGTCTAACAGAACCAACGGCAAAAAGAAACATAAATATAAAGCCAATAAAAGAGCTTTAATTTCAAAGCTAAAGCAATGTTTTGTTCGCTTATTTTTTGGAAAAGATTCTATCGAAAATCTAATCCGAAAGATTGTATTAATCCTTAGTAAGGAGTCTGTCCCAATAAGGGATGGCAGGAAATTTGAACGAAGCAAAACTTTCAAAGCTAAAAGAAAACCCACTAGCAACTGTGTTCCAGTTGTTTAATGCTTAACTTATTGACATTGCCCCAGACCCCCTCAGTACTACTACTACTACTACTACTACTTTTGTTTTTAATTATTAGAGTACTAAGCTAAAGGTGAGCTGGTCGTAAAACTCTATAAGGACACCCCTCTTCATAGAGCAAGCTTTATTCACTTAATTCAACAAAAGTATTTCAACTACGTTGAAATTACTCGTGTAGAAAAAAATCATGTCATCCAAGGTGGAAATTCTCAGGAAGAAGATAAAGCTACTCAAAGAATGCTCTTAGGTAAATACACTGTTCCTTCCGAATTCAGACCTCATCATATTCATAAAAAGGGAGCCTTAGCCCTAGCGAGACAGATGGAAAACAACCCTAAAAAGCGGTCTGCTCCGTTTGATTTCTATATTGTTCATGGAAGAAAAAGTGGTGGCGCTGAATTATTTAACATTCAAAAAGAAAAGGGAATCACTTATTCCGACAGCCAAAAGAATACGTACAAAACAATTGGAGGTACTCCTCACTTAGACAACGAGTTCACTGTGTTTGGGGAGGTCATCTCTGGGTTCTCTGTTTTAGATAAAATAGCAGCACTAGAAGTAGATAGTAAAAACTGGCCAAAGGACGATCTCGTAATTAGGATGGAAATTTTAGACTAACCCGTATTTTCGCGTTTATGAAATATTTATTCATTTTAGTAACATTTTTTGGTTTGTCTTCTTCTGTCCATGGTCAATTAATGCAACAGCAGTCCAAAACGAGCCAGTATGATTTTTTCAACATCTCTGATGAGGAAGTTTTAACTGAGGAAGAAAGCAAGCGAGGATTCACATTTGCTATCGATTTAGGAATGTACTTGGCAAGTAAGAAAACGGCCAACATATACAATGGTAGCGGCGGAGCACAGGTAAATGAACAAGCGCTGTGGTATAGTGTTGGTACGCGATTTGGCGACAATGTAGGCCTTAATAACGTCTCTAATATTACACAAGAAATTAACGATCAATATCCTGAATACAATGGTACCGTGACCGGTTACCTGATTAGTAGTGGTGATCTACCATTGGATATGAATTATTCTCCTCGAATTTACTTTGGCCTAAACGCCACATATCATCTAAGCGATTATTGGGGAATTGTGCTAAAATCTAGTGTCGCCAACCTTAAATCTACAGCTGTTTATACCATGGAGCTTATTGGTCCTTCGATTCCTCAAAATGCCTCGGAGGTTATTCAACAGTTTGATATTACTGGAGAAGAACAGCGTCTTCATTTCGACTTTGGCTTTAGAAATACCAGTTACAATGATTTCGGATTTAAATGGTTTTGGGGAGGTGGCATCTCTGCTGTTGGGTCCAAAATTCTAAAAAACACAGCTTTTATTGGAGAACAAGGTCATGAATTAATCCTTCAGAACAATGGGAACACTCAATTTCTGAATACTTATAATGCATCTCAAACAGCTTTTAATATTGGCTTCTATGCTACCACTGGTTGGGAAATGGAATATAAGGAAAGATATGACTTTGCTCTTGGCTTTAACTTAAGTAGAGATCCGATAGAGTTGGGTTTACAAACTACCGATGTTTGGAATAAACGGGTTTACATTTCTTTCGGGATATAGAACTTGTTTAAATTCTCCTGAGGACTTTAAACAAAGTTCATAAACTAAACCACCCTGCACTAAAAGTGCAGGGGTTTAATCTCTCCAGGACTAAAAGTCCTTCTCTTAATCACTCAAGTATGAAATTACTATCCTCATCATCATCCCTTCTATGATGCTCTAGATAAGCATTTACCATTTCATCTGTAATATTCCCTGAGCTCCAGACTCCATAACCACTGGCCCAAAAATGGCGACCCCAATAGCGCTCTTTCAACTTTGGAAATTCAAACTGTAATTTTCTTGAGCTTCGGCCTTTCAGTAATTTAACTATGGAACTAATATTCTGTTTTGGTGCGTATTCAATATGCATATGGACATGATCCGAACTTATAACCCCTTTGAGAATCTCAATTTCTTCTGCATCACAAACTTGAGTAAGCAATTCCCTACAACGTATCTGAATGTCGCCTCTTAAAACTTTATACCTGTATTTGGTTGACCAAACTATATGACATGTTAATCGACTTACTCTATGCGATCCTTTCCGAAATTTTCTACTCACAAAGCACAATGTATTGATTTTTTCGCTGTACTAAAGTGCTGCAATAAATTGCAGGGTTTTAAACCCTAAATTGAGACCAATAAAAAAGTGGTTCTCCGCTGAGACCCACTTAAATTTTAAAGAACCTTAACCATGATTAGGAACCACCCTAATCATTTTGTAAATCAAAATGAAAAAACTGCTTTACTCTTACTAAAGTAAGTCTTCGAATCAGCACAAAAAATGACCGTTCAAGAAACGGTATCATTTGTTAAATGAACGGTAAAACATCAATATAATGACAGAAAACAAGTTCTCTGGGTATTTCGATTATTACATCTCGAAAGTAGATCACAAACCTCTTATAGGCCTTTTGACGGAGCAGCAAAATGCCCTTTTTGCTTTTTTCAAATCTATACCAACCTCCGCTCATAATTATGCGTATGATGAGGGAAAATGGACTGTTAAGGAGGTCGTTTTTCATATTATTGAAACTGAAATTATAATGCTTTATAGAGCCATTCGAGTTTCCAGAGGAGACTCCACTCCTTTGCCAGGATATGATGAAAATATGATGATAGAAAAAGCCCGTATTTCGGAAATGTCTTTTGAAAATATTCTTGAGTTATTTGAAAATTCTAGAAAAAACACATTGTTCTATTTCAAGCATTTTTCTGAAGAAGAGCTAAATCGTTCCGGGACATTTTCAAACTTAAAATTAGATGCGAAAGGTCTTGGATATCTTTTGGCTGGACATGCAGAACATCATATTGAAGTATTGAAGGAAAGGTACTTCCCTATTAATTAATTCTCCTTTTTGATCTAATTGATATTCAGAGGGAAATAAGACGAGTACAAAATATACTCCTCGACTGCACGAAAAGTAAAAAGATTGTTTAGTTTTGTGCTCGCTTTCAGAAATTCTGAAGGTTTAAAATGGTGATTGTAGCTCAGTTGGTTAGAGTATCGGTTTGTGGTACCGAGGGTCGCGGGTTCGAATCCCGTCTTTCACCCAAGATAAAGGTTAGTCTATTGACTAGCCTTTTTTTATGCGGAATAAAATGAGAATTAGCGATCCATATCTTCAAATGTAGATTTAGCCTGTGCCTCTCATAGAAAATCAAAGGGGTTACTCACTAAAATAAATAATTAAAGAAACTGTTAAGTCGTTACTATATTCGTCAAATCAAAATCTGAGTTTCCATAGAATTCACACAGATTGTAAGAATACCGACAGATTTGGAGTACAAAAATTCGCTAAATATTCTTTCTATTGCCTCTTGGTACCCGAGTAGAGTTCACCCTACGTTAGGAAATTTTGTTCAACGACATACTCAGGCGATAGCCACTCAGCATAATGTGACTTTAATCTATCTTGCAAAGGATGTCCAGCTAAAAAGCGATTTTGAAATTGAAATCAATTCTAAAGAAGGAGTCAAAGAAGTTATTTGTTATTATCGAAAAAAAGGAATACTTGGAAGTGGTTATGTAAATGCATTTAAGCATGTTTTGACAGAAAAGTTTGACAATTCAATCGCTTCATTTGATCTGGTTCATGTACATGTTTTGTTCAGAGCTGGCTGGTTGGCTTATCGGCTCAAAAAAAAATACACTCTCCCTTATATCATAACTGAACATTGGACAGGTTATCACAATAAAAATCAAGGTATTGGTATGATTCAACGCCTCGCAAGTAAGACCATTGCAAAGAACTCTTCTTGTATAGTTCCTGTTTCAGAACATCTTGCTGAATCAATGGATAACTATGGTCTCAAAGCCTCATACTCTGTCATTCCAAATGTTGTAAACCATCACTTATTCAAACCAACAGACGAAAAGCATGACCAGTTTACTTTTATTCATGTGAGTTCATTAGTAGATGATCATAAAAATGTAACAGGGATAATTAGGGCATTCAAAAACACTTACGAAAACATTCCGAGTAACCTTGAAGTTGTTGGAGATGGTGACATCCAACCATACATAGAGATTGCTCGATCTATGGGGATTCCAGATCATCGAGTTTCCTTTTCGGGAGCACAACCGCTTACTGAAATTTCTAAGAGAATGGCTAAAGCTCATTGTCTAATTTTGTTTTCTAATTATGAGAATCAACCTTGTGTTATTCCTGAAGCACACTCTTGTGGACTCCCTGTAATAGCTACTAATGTTGGAGGTATTAAAGAGCATCTATCTGAAAAACATGGCGTTCTCATCCAAAAAGGAAATGAATCAGAACTTCAAAAAGCCATGATCTATGTTTTTGAGAATCACGAAAAATATTCACAGGATTGGCTAAGGAACTATGTTATCGATCGTTTTTCCGTTGAAGCGATTGCTAACTCATACACACGTATATACAATAATATCAGTTAATTGGGAGGTTTTTATGGACATATTCATTTAGGTACTTTATCAGCAGATATTCACCACCATAAAAATCCATATGGTGATGTCGTTAGCTTTCACGATTCCAACACATCCGTTCAAGCCGATGGTTACATCTATAACTTACAGGAGTTAAAAACAAAATTTGCGCAAAATTCAGATCAAGCAGCAGTTCAAGCTGCATTTTCAAGTGCCCCACTGACATTCCCAAATGCTCTACGAGGCGAATTCACATCCTTAGTGAAATATTCCAATCGATTGGAAATTAGCACCAATCACAGTTGCAGCCGGAGAGTCTTTTATGCAGTTTTCAATGGCCTACTTTATTTCCACTACAACCTTCGTTTGCTTCAAGAAAAGTTAGACTCTGTCGGTTTTTCTTCCTCTCCAAACATTGTCGCGCTTAGGAGTCTTATTTCCATTGGAGGTGTCTTCGGAAATCAAACTGTTGTCGAAGGGGTTAACCTATTGAGGGCAGGAGAAAAAATAGTCGTTTCAGAAAATGGTTGGACAGTAGAAAAGTATTACTCTCCTGAGACAAAGGGTACTTCGGTATCTAAAACAGCCTCTCTTCAGACACTTCATGAACAGTTTCTAAAAACAGTAAAACACCAGTATGATCATCCTGAAATTATGGGGTTCCAGCTGTTAAGCGGAGGGCTGGACTCTAGAATGAACCTTAGTTTGGTAGCCCAAAATAATATTCGACAACAGGCTGTACTGTGTTTTGGCCAAACAAACTATCGAGATCACTGGATTAGCCAGCAAATTGCTGAACAGCATCATCTTAAATATGACTTTGTCCCATTAGAAAATGGGGATTACCTCACAGCCATTGATGAAAATATCTTAGCTGTAGATGGTTTATGTTTTTACGCTAGTTCTGCTCATTTCAATTATGCTCTAAATCACACGAAGTATATCTCTCCTATCATTCATACTGGTCAAGTAGGGCGAACAATTTTCACAGAACACCCATTTGGGATGTGGCAAAATTTAAGCGAATACAGTGCACTACTCTGTTCTAGTAAGTATGCCGACTCTATCAACTCAGAGGTGAAGGAAGAAATGAAACTCTATGAGGAAATGGACGTTTTCTACCTAAATAATCGATTGTATAGAGTCATCAGCTCGGGAGCTTTTGTCGCACAAAAAATTGGATTCATAGTTTCTCCATTCTCAGATCCTGATGTACAAGATTTGGCCTATTCTACGCCTATGGATTGGAAACAAGGAGGACGGATTCAATGGGAATATATGTGGGAGTTTCATAAAGGAATTATGAAGTTTGCACAGGAAGAATACGGCCGTCCAATCCGATCATCAGCAGAAATGTTCGCTGGTAGAGTTCAGAATAAGCTTCGCAATATCTATTACCAAAAAATCAACAAGCAACCCCAAAAACTTAGCATGAATCCGCTAGAATATTGGTGGGACAAAAATGAGCAACTTCGAAACTCACTTGACAGCTACTTTAAAGAAAACATAGACAGGTTGAACTTTGACCCAGAGTTAAAGAAAGATGTAAATTCTCTTTATTCATCCCCTATTTTTTTAGAAAAAACACTGGCTCTTACAGCTGTAGGCATCATGAAAAACTACTTTAGAAATTGAATTATCGAGAATTCATATCTGGTTTTTTACGTCGTAGCGGAATTAAAGTATTCAACGCCATGTTTATGGCAAAAATCATTGGTTTTGTAATAAGCATAGCCATGGCTAGAATTCTTACTCAGGCTGATTATGGAGACTTTACTTACGCATTTACAGCCGTTAGTTTCCTCATTCCATTTATGGGGTTTGGGGCATATCAAAGTTTGGTTTATTTTGGAGCTAGACTGGAAACAACTAAAGAGAAGAAACAATTGTTTTCTTATGCTTTTTCTCGAGGGATTATTTTTTCTATAGTTCTAGCAATTTTACTAGTAGCTCTTAGCCCAATAATTACTCAAAACAGGCCTAATTCTCAATTTTTACTAGTCATTTTGAGCATACATCTTGTTAGCTTTTCTCTTGTGGAATTTGTAAGGAACTACGCTCGGCTAATTAATAGAAATGACCTGTATGCCCAAAGTGAGAATTGGTACAATGTGTTTTTATTGATTCTAGCAGTTGCTGGAGCATGGGCATTCCATTCTCAAGGCTATGCATGGGCTATGGTAATTGTACCTATTATCATTGGTACATTTTATATCAAAAAACTTGATTTATCTTCATTTAGATCCAGATTAAACGGATTTGTACCACCTAAAACATTTTGGAAATACGGGCTATTTGTGAGTTTGGGAGCAGTAGCAGCTAAAATGATGTATATCGTTGACATCATTACTATCGGAAATATTCTTCCTAATTCCCACTACATTAATCGGCTTGCGGTTTCCTCCGATTTAAATTTTGATATAGCCATTTTTATTTCAGAACAAACGGCTATTTATAGGGTCTGCAGCATTATTCCCATAGCATCGTTTGTACTTCCATTGGCACTAATCACCACTGATTTTGTGAAAATATCGGAACATTCTACAGACAGAGTATTCCTTTCCAATTATGCTAAAAACACCCTGAAAATTCTATTCCCTCTTTCCATAATTATCGCTATCGTTCTCCATTTCGGGGGAGAATATATTCTTTGGATCTTTGGAAAAGAATATCAAGGAAATGGCCAATTAATTTCTGTATTTGCATTAGCTGTTATAGGAGCATTTACGCTTAGAATACCATTTGGAAATATGTTATCTGCCATTGGTAAAGCCAATTGGAATGCATATATCTCCTTCTTTATATTGACATTAAATGTGATTATGAATTACTTCATGGTAAAAGAAATGGGCATCATAGGTGCCGCTTGGACTACGACTATTCTTATCTGGCTTTCTGGTATAATCAACATCATCATGTATCAAGTTTATTTGAATAAATTGACTAAGTAATTTATTTTACAAATAATCGAAGCTGATAACATCTCTGATTATAAACATATTAACACTCATTTATAACTAATTTAAAAGTTCGTGTAAGCAACTAATTTCCTTTTTTTGAGGACTAATGAACATAACTTACTATTTATTATCCACCCACTTTGGGTGATTCACTCGTGTTAGATAAAAACAACAATACATAAATGAAACATTTTAACCTTTTAAGAAAACTCTTTGCTATACTGCTTTTTACTATTTCGCTATCCTTATTAACTTCTCATTCATTATTTGGTCAATCTTTTACCATTGGAAATGTTTCCTCAATGTGCTTAGATGATGGATCAGCTGAAGTCTTTCTTGATAACATTCCAGAACCTGTTACAGTCTCATGGTACAATGAATATTTAGATGAAACTCATACAGGAATTCACCCTACCAACTTAAAAGACGGACAGTATTTTGTTACGGTAACTGATGCCAACGGAGACACTTACACCAATTACACGTACATCGGAGCTGAGGTTTATTGGTTTCCAGCATGGCCTCTACCTACCGCTCCATGCCCTGGCGGAACAACTAGCGCTGAAATTTATATTGAAGCTGGAGACTTACCTGCTAGTGTTTATATTAACGATGTTCTCGATGGCGTAGCTACGGATAATAGTTATCAGACTTCTCAACTGGGAATCGGATCACATACTTGCTATGTCATAGATAATAACGGATGTAGATCGGCCTATGCTGGTCAAGAAACTGACTCAAGCTCAATTGTTGTTCAAGGTGTTACTGATCTGGACATTACTATTTCTTGGATTGAAGAATCCTGTGGAGGTCCTTATACTGTTTCATATGATATAACCACTGAGTCTGCCCCTCCATATGTTAATTATTGGAGGTATTGGAATGGAGTAGAAATGGTAACAGATTACTCAACAGATTTAACTGGAATTCCTAATGCTACAAACGTATCTCTTGTTTCTACTGATGCTAATGGATGTGAAATGACCTTTAGTACTAACATTAGTGAACCTAATGTGATTCAAGCTTATGGAACGCCTATTCCTGCTACTTGTCCAAATGATGATGGTTCTATAAACATGACTGTCTTTGGGGGTACTGCTCCTTATACATT
Organism: Flavobacteriales bacterium; assembly: GCA_965224545.1. Taxonomy (GTDB): domain Bacteria; phylum Bacteroidota; class Bacteroidia; order Flavobacteriales_D; family Sanyastnellaceae; genus ASP10-05a. The sequence goes on from CBDCZM010000004.1 coordinate 1,055,414, forward strand.
TGAATGGAACAATGGAGAAACTTCAGAAGATCTTAGCAACTTAGCATTTGGGAATTATACTTTAACTGCTACTGATTCTGAAGGATGCTCTAACTCTTTCACAAAACATGTCGGACTTAATTCGACCGTTTTTGTTTCAGGTAGTGTGACTCCTCCTAATTGCGAAGAGAATATCCCAGGAAATATTAATTCAACAGTCTCAGGCGGTGTCAGTCCATATACTTTTGAATGGAGTAACGGAGAATCTACTGAAGATCTTAGTTTTGATCAATTTGGTTATTATTCATTGACTGTTACTGATTCAGAGGGTTGTATTGATGGACGTAGTTTCTATATTCCTATCTCTGATCCATGCTACGCATACGTTAACGGAACTACTTACTACGACTTAGATGGAAATTGTAGTGCTAATGGAACTGACTTTGCCATGTCTTCTTATGTGCATAGTACTAATGGTAATTATGCAATGAACTATGGATACAATTGGGGAAATGGTCAATACCAAAGACGTTTTCTGAATGATGTCACGCTTACTGCAAACTCAAATGGATATGATTTAATCTGTCCAGCTACAGATGTAGCTCTAAATTTCGCAGCCAATACGACATATGACGATGTCGACTTTTATTTACAACCCAGCGCAATTGAAGACGATCTCTGCGTCAATCAATGGTCATGGGCTGCTCGTCCTGGATTTGGTCATAATGGGGTGATCTCTATTTCTAACCCAGGGACGACCATTTTAGATACAGAAGTTAAAATGGAATACACTCCCGTTATCAATTTTACAAATTCTTTTCCAGCACCAACAACCATTGATACAGACTTAGGAGTGGTTACTTGGAACTTAACAAATGTGCTTCCAAATTCTACTCAGCAAATAAATCTTTATTACCATACAGATGCTAGTGTTGAACTGGGTGAAGAAATTACTTATTCTGTTTCCTTGGATGGAGGGTTCACCGATATTAATCCAGCGAATAACACGTATAGTTATACCACAGAAGTCGTAGGTTCATATGATCCAAATGATAAGCGTGTATTTCCTTCTGGAACGGGAGAAACTCATATGATTGACCCATTAACAGAGCAATTGGAGTTTATGGTGAGGTTTCAGAATACAGGCACTTACTTAGCTGAAAATGTGGTTATTCAAGATGAAATTGATTCTGATAAAATTGACCTGAACAAAATCGAAGTTCTTGATGCCTCACACACCATCACCGATGTGACTCTAGACGGAAACAGATTATACATTGCTTTCGAAGGTATCAATCTACCTGACAGCACTAGTAATCTAGAAGGAAGTCAGGGTTATGTGACATTTAGAACCGGATTAGTTGAAGGGCTTTCGTTAGGGACAGTTGTAGAAAATACAGCCGCTATTTATTTTGATTTTAACCAACCAATTATCACAAATACAGCTTTTGTTACTTTGGATGTAGAAAGTAGTGTTTTGGAGAATCAACGTGATGAAAGCTTGAAGATTTTCCCTAATCCATCAACAGGAATTATTACAATTAGTTCTGATTTAGGTTTGGACCAAGTTCAACTGGTAGACTTAAGCGGAAGAATCGTTTGGGAAAAATCTAATTCTGGTGTAGCTACGCAAATGCAACTGATAATTCCAACCGCTATTTCCAATGGAGTGTATCTTGTACAGACTACTTCTGGGACTGTGGTTACACAATCCGAATTGATCCTTATGAAATAGGATATTTACCACTTACAATTGTGCATCTAAAATCCATTGAGAAACTACTGTTTCTTGATGGATTTTGTTTTTCTGTTGCACTTAGTCTCAACGAATTAATGACCTCATAAGTAGAGCCAAAACGCATTCTTAAAAAGTAGCTAAAAAATGCGCTTATTCAACTTCTACAAATCGCTACATTTGTCCTAATTAATGGGCGCTACAGAGATCATATTTGTTTTCGTTATTTATCTCCTTTTCTTTGGTGCGAAGGGCATTCCTAGTTTGGCCAAAACTATGGGAAAGGCTATGTATCAATTTCGGGAAGCACGAAATGACATCCAAAGAGAAATTATGGATAGTGCTAAAGAAATTACTGACAGCGCACGTGACGTCCGAAATGAAGTAGAAAAAGCCGCGGTTTTAGCAGAAAAACAAGCAAAAAGGGCTCAAGAAATGATGTCTAAAGAAACTGCATCTTCTAAAAAAGGAGAAGAGCCGAAAGCTTCAAACGACACTCCTAAAGAAGAACCAAGTAATCCGTTAACCCCTTCAGATTCGGTTTCTTCCACAGGAAAAACCGGAACAGGAAACGAAGAAAACCCTACTTCCTAAACTCATAATAATTGGACTATTTACTTCTTATCCTAGGATTAGCAATACTCGTTTTTGGTGGAAACCTACTAGTCAAAGGAGCTTCAGGAATAGCGTTAAAACTAAACATGGAACCAATGGTCGTTGGCCTTACTGTGGTTTCATTAGGAACAAGTGCTCCCGAACTTATAGTAAGTATTAACTCAGCGCTCGCAGGAAACCCTGACATTGCCATGGGAAATGTGGTCGGATCAAATATTGCCAACCTGGGTCTGGTTTTGGCAATTACTGCCATTGTATTTCCTATTGCTGTGAATAGGAAAGTACTGAAAGTGGATTGGCCAGTGATGGTGCTTTTCTCTGGACTTGCTTTTGTTTTTGGAATGAACAATCGCATAGTTATGTGGGAAGGTGTTGTATTGGTTTTGGCTCTGGTTGCTTATATCTATATGCTGTTACAACGTGGCAAATCTAATCCTGATGAAATTCCTGATGATATAGATACAGATGCTGAAAGAGAAAGTATGATGAAACTTATTCTGCTCCTTATGGGTGGAATGGTGGCATTATATCTAGGGTCTGAATGGTTTTTAGATGGTGCCATCACAATTGGAGAGGAGTTTGGACTTAGTCAATCGGTAATTGGAGTTACTATAGTCGCTTTTGGGACAAGCGCTCCTGAGCTAGCTGCTAGCGTAATAGCAGCGTATAGAAAAGAAACAGATATCGCTCTGGGAAATCTAGTTGGATCAAACATTTTTAATATTGGTGCTGTTTTAGGCACTACTGCTATCATTTCTCCTCTAGCTATCGATTCTAAGATCATGTCTTTCGATATATTCTGGATGCTAGGCGTCGCGGTTATTCTGTTTCCATTAATGGTCTTCAGAAAAAAATTAAGCTTACTTAGCGGAATTATCCTTTTCGCTATTTATGCTATTTATATTTACACCCAACTTCCTACATAAATGTCTAAGTATTATATCGGTAAAACTATTGTTTTAACTGGAGCAAGTTCTGGAATTGGTGAGGCCCTTTTGAGAAACTTAGCAGAACATCCATGTACTATTTTCATATGTGCCAGGTCTACAAACCGACTACAAGAATTAAAAGAGGAATTGGAATCGAATGAGGTTAAAATTCACGTAATTACTCTTGATTTAGCAGATAATCAATCTCTCGAAAATGGTTTTAAGACATTGCAAAGTCACACCGAAAGAATCGATTTACTAATTAACAATGGAGGAATCTCGCAAAGAGGGTACGCGAAAGACACGGCCTTTTCTGTAGTTGAACAAATCATACGAGTAAATTTCCTTGGAACTATAAAATGGACTTCTCTTTGTATGAACCTTCTTCAACAAAATAATGAAGCTCACATCGTAGTCATATCCTCAGTAGTCGGTGAATATGGTTTTCCTTTGAGATCCTCGTATGCAGCATCCAAACATGCGCTAAAGGGTTACTTCCAATCCATGCAGTTAGAACCTGATTCCCCATCCTCTTCGATAGTAAGTCCTGGCAGAATTACCACTAATATCTCGGTAAACGCATTGACCTCAGAAGGAAAAAAACATGGATCCATGGATAACGGTCTGGCCAATGGGATTTCAGCAGAAAAAGCAGCGGAAAAAATCCTTAAAGGAGCTTCTAAAAGGAAAAAGAATATCTTTATCGGCTCAGGAGAAATTATACTATTGTACATCAGTAGGTACTGTCCTCCTTTGTACAGAAAAATAGCTAGTAAGGTAAGTGCTCAATAGTGATATGGAGAGAAAGGTAATTAATGGGATACAACAAATTGGAATCGGAACAAATGACGTTCAAGCCACTTTTGATTGGTATAAAAATTATTTAGGTTTTGATATTCGTGTTTTTGAAGACGAAGCGACAGCCAACTTAATGCTTCCATATACGGCTGGGAAACCCAGAACCCGTCACGCTATACTGTCTCTGAATCTAAGAGGAGGAGGAGGGCTAGAAATCTGGCAATACAAAGGCCGAATTCCTGAAGCCGCTAAATTTGAAATTCAACTGGGAGATTTTGGTATAAACGTAATGAAAATACGTTCGAAAAATGCTTCCGAAAGCTATGATGCCTTAAAATCATCAGGAGCTACTCTGCTCAACTCAGTGAATGAATCGCCAGAGAGAAAACTTCATTTCTACTTTCGAGATCCATGGAATAATATCGTTGAGGTTTATGAAGATAGTTATGAATTTTCTGATGAAAAAACCTCTTTTGGAGGAGTTTTAGGAGTTGCAATTGGTGTTTCCGACATTGCTACCTCAAAAAAGTTTTTTGGTGAAATACTTGGTTACGATGAGGTTGCCTATGAAAAAGAAGGAGCTTTTCCAGATTTCAATGGACTTCCATCAGGAAATAAGAATTACAAACGTGTTCTACTTAAACATTCTGAAAATAGAAAGTCTGGCGGTTTTAGTAAACTGTACGGTCCCACTCAAATAGAACTGATTCAAGCTCTTGACAGACCTCAGAATAAGATTTATGAGGGAAGACTATGGGGAGATTTAGGATACATTCACCTGTGTTTTGATGTTTCAGGCATGGATTTGTTAAGAGCCGAATGCGCTGCAGCAGGGAGCCCATTTACGGTGGATTCTGCGGACAGTTTTGATATGGGAGATGCGGCAGGACATTTTTCTTACATCGAAGACCCTGATGGAACACTCATAGAATTTGTAGAGACACATAAGGTTCCGGTAATGAAAAAACTAGGCCTCTTTATCAATTTAAAAAACAGAAACCCACATAAGCCTCTTCCCAATTGGATGGTAAAAAGTATGCGCATGCATCGGGTAAAGTGATGCCGAGTTAAGAGTTAAGAGTTAAGAGTTAAGAGTTAAGAGTTAAGAGTTAAGAGTTAAGAGTTAAGAGTTAAGAGTTAAGAGTTAAGAGTTAAGAGTTAAGAAAATTGAAAATTTCATATTAACTATAGAAAATTGTTGATTTTGACTAAAGTTATACCGCAATAGCAGATCACATTTATGTAAACTTAAAACCTTCGCGAGTGTCAACTTAATAGTATCACATCTCCTTAAAAATCCCCATAAAGAAGAAGATCAGTTTTATAAAAAAACAGATGAGGCAAACGGCAGTCAAAGCCAAATGAATTTTTCCTCTTTGCTTTTTAAAACTATCGAAGTTTAAAATCATATTTACAAATAATCCTGCCACTATGATAAATTCTAAAAAGGTAATGGTTCCAAAATTGTCTTGATAAAACTTATGAAACCCTGTACTCAATGGGTGATCGAAGACACCCGTAAGGGCCAAAATGTTGTAAATAACAAGAAACACGTATCCAATCCAGACTAATTTATCATCGCTTTTTTTCATTGGGAGCAAAGCTAGAGGTTCTATAAGAAATTGAAGAGCTAAACATGAAATTTTAGTACTAATAGGAGTCTGCTGGATGCTACTAGTCAAAAGTCCAGAGTCAGAGAGTGAAAAAGTTGGAGGTGGTGGCTTTGAGGTTGAAATTGAGCATTCTATCTGCATCGCGTTTAGTGAAGATCAAGATTTAGCAGAATGAGACCTATATATTTTATTAATTATAGGTTATATATTAAAAATGTATCATGAATGAAACACAAAGACTTTCGACTAAGCTAATATTAGAATCTCGCAGACTTTCTGACTCTCGACTCTCAAGCTCTCTGACTAAATAAAATCCGGGCATACCCTACCTCCAACAATCCTCGGGCGGAACTTTTTGAATATATATACAAGTGTTAATTCAAGTCCTCCTCTCCCATTACTAGCCACTCTCAGATCTGAAAAATTAAAATCATAGCTGATTCCTGCTTTCCATTTGTCAAACAAAAAATCGAAATAAATGTATCCTGCGTCTCCACTTCTATAGAATAGTCCAGCACCGACAGCCTGTGCTGCTCCTTTGGGTTCTGTCAAATCGTACTGCACAGCTCCTCCCACTATCCATTCATGGAATTTTCCTTGCAGACTTAGATTAAACGATGGAAGTATTTTTAGTTTTTCATTGTACTGATAACTTCCTCTCGCCTGCAAATTCGTTCTAGTAAAAAGCGGCACCTTGCCTCCCTTGAAACTCTGGTTCTGAAAGGAAAGATTGAATAGTGAAACTCCAGAAATCAAATTAATTTTTTTGGAAAATTTCTTTTTGTGCTGCGCACCAAAATGAAAATCAAATACAGTGTTTCGATCCCCTTCGAAAAATTCATTGCTTCCAATATTTGGATTATAGACCACTCCATCAAATTGTGTTCCCCATTCGAATGCATTAAAATCAATGGATTTATTAGTCATTCCTAGCTGCATCCCCAAAGAAATGTTCTGAGTGGAATCCGATAAAAATGGAAGCAGGTATGAGCCTGATAAATTCACTTGAGTAGTTGTAAACTTGCCATCTCCTGCTCTGTCTCTAAATATTGCGATTCCTGTACCAATTGGCTGTTTGGGTATTAGATTATTCGCATCTGCGCTGATTCCAAATGTTGTAAAAGGAACTGTAACCGTTCTCCATTGACTTCTATATACTGCTCCTACTCTATAATCACCATCAAATCTGCCGGCATCAGCAGGATTGTAATTTCCTGGGACATTGAAAAACTGGCTAAAATGAATGTCTTGAGCCAAACAGGAAGCAATGCAGCATTGCAATGCCACTATTAGCAGAACGCTATAAACAGTGAACACTCTCAACGAACCAGCGTAATGTTTCCTTTTTCAAAATAATCTTCTCCTCCCGTACAGGTCACTTCTAAGTAGTAGTCGAAAACGGCAGGATCAGATAACTTTCCATTGTATTCACCATTCCAACCAATAGATTGATCAAACGTTTCAAAGACCTTCTGTCCCCAGCGATTGAAAATAGCCAAATGAACTTCAGTCAAGTTCTGACCATAGACCAGAAGCTGATCATTTTCACTGTCTCCGTTAGGCGAGAATGCATTTGGAACAAATACCAAAGGATCTCCACATACATAATCTACCACATTCACGGTTACTTGAGAAGATTGTGAGCAATTGCCCTGACTTGCTATAACTGTGTAAGTCGTTGTCTCGCCTGGGGTAGCCACAGGATTTTGAATTTGCGAATCGCTTAATGACCCTGGTGGAAACCAACTGTAGTTCCACCCATTTATGGTTGTGTTTAATTGGCTTTCTCCACCTTCTATGATTGTTGTTGGATCTGCCGTAGCATCAAATTCAAATTCGGAGGCATCTATCACATTTACTGTAATCTCATCCTCCGCTTCGCAATCACCAAAGGTCGCTACTACTGTCATCGTTACTGCCAAAGATGTTTCAATAGTAACTTCAGAAGTTCCATTACCCGAAAGAATTACGTTTTCGGGAGTCCATGAATAATCAGCACCAGGCCAAGCATTTTGGACAGCAATTACCACTGCATCTCCTGAACAAATACTTATATCACTTCCTAACTCAACAAAATCAGAAAACACATTTACCGTCACTTCATTAATTTCTTCGCAGAGAGCATTGCTCGCTGACACATAAAAAGTAGTGGTTTCTAACACATTAACTGAAATATCATAATCACTCTGACTGTCATTCAATTGTGTTGAGAAATCAGCTATATCACTCCAAATAACATCAAGATCATCAGGAGTTGTTAACTCTATATCCACGACGACTCCTTCGCATAATAAAGTGTCTTCTGGAATGGAAAAAACAACCTCTTCTATATCAATTGACTGAAACAATGTGTCCATACATGCCCCTCTTCGAATGGATAGAATATATTCTATATCTTCCTCGGGGGTAGAAGTAGGGTTTCCTGTATCTGTTTCAGACAAGAAATCTACAGGGGACCATAAATAGTCATAATTTATATTTATCATATCAGGACCTATCACTTCTGAATCTCCCAGACATAATATTAATTCATTCGACGTAGTAACACTGTTCATGCCTACTGTGACTGTTTTCGATAATTCATCAAAAGCATTACAAGTCTCAGCACTAGTCACGGTTAACTTGATCTCATAAGTTCCGGGTTCATCATACATGTGGGTGGGATTTGACACTCCCACAACAACAGGAGAACCGTCTCCAAAATCCCATTCAAATGTATTGCTGAACGTACTCTGATTGTCTATAGTAAATGGCTGGTTGGCACACAGTTGATTGGGCACAATAAAATCAGCTATGGTTAGTGGTAAGTTAAAATCAAATTTGAAAACTCCCAAATTACAGCCATTACTACCATTTTCAGTAGTCCCATTATTTGTAGCTGATAACGCTGTATTTGGCGGCTTGATCGGGAAATCATCATTCCCTCCACAACCTGCACAAACCGCTTGATATATTTGTCCTTTTCTATTGAATCTACTTGTTCCCCCATCCACATGTTCATTGCTTGTATCACCACCAAAGAATGAACCATAAAAAAGATCGCTAGCATCGTCAAATAGTACCATTAAATAAAAGTCTCCCGTAGTAGAATTGCCTTTGTATGCATCAAGTGTAACATCCATACCTGTAACACCTAAAGCTCCTCCCCCTGTAGTACCGCCCCATCCACTCAAATAAATTCGATTACAAACATCTACTAAAAAAGCCGTAGGAGAAATATTAGGTTGCCCTCCTCCCGTACCAAAAGCCGTACTCCACACCAGTCCTTCTAGATTTGAGGTGAACTTTGAAATTATTTGTCCTCCTCCCGGAGTATTGTATGCCGCGTTAGTGATGAACTGCGAGGCATCGTGTTCCGTTTGTCCAAATACGTAAAGATTGTCCTCAGTATCAGTTTCCGTGAAATACAATTGGTCATAGGCAGTTGAACCATAATACGTGCTGTATACAATCTGCTGCCCTTCATTGATCACTTTTGTAAAAAATCCATCAGCAGCACCACCTGCGTAATCTTCTTGTAATGCATTACCCTCTATTGGGAAATTATCACTTCTAGTTCCTCCACAAAGGAGTACTGCTCCTGACTGATCAAATGCCAAAGAATAACCTGCATCATGCTCACTTCCACCAACATATGTTCCCCACTCCATGGCCGTTAAAGCAGCATTCATTTTAAATACAATGGCGTCTTGATTTCCATTATTCATTAGCTGAGCCGCATCATCACTAACAGGAAAGTCAGTAGAATGTGTACTAGACACGACAAACACTTCTCCAAAATCATCTAGCTGGATTTCTCCTCTGATCTCATCGGCATAATTGTATTTTAAGGCCGATCCATAGTTTACACCATCATTCTCTGTGCCCCCCACAAAAGTGCTCCCAAGTAATTCTGTACCATCTGAACTAATTTTCGACAAAACAATATCAACTCCGTTGTTGTAATCAAAGCCTAAACCACTTTGACTCCCATCGCTTCCCGATAGTAAAAGCGTATCCCCACCACTAAACTCAAAATCATATGCTCCAATCGTAACTGGGAAATCATCCGATCCACTTGACCCCAAGACAAAGAGCTCATTATTATCGTTAACGACAATACTATGAGGTAGTTCATTATCATCTCCTCCTAAAAAGGCTGACCAAACCAAAAAAGTTCCTGTAGTATCCACTTTGGAAACAGCAATATCCACAACGCCTTCTGCCCAGTTCTCTTGAAAACTGCCTAAAGTAATGGGATAGTTATTTCCAAAAGCAGAGCTACCAGAATACAAAAATCCTTCATTATCAAAGCTGGCGGTATACCCAAAATTATTTGATATTGATCCAGAATAGGTACTAAAAATAAGCTCAGGGTCGATCACCAATTCCTTAGAGCTATCATAACCTTCAGGGAAGGTATAAATGATGGAGTTCCTATTCTTTTTATATGCTGATTTAATCAACACATTGTTCCCATTTTCTTTTTGATAGCTCACAGGACGCTGTTCAGTCATTATTCCTGCGTTGGTGGTGACCTCTACTCTCCCATCTTTTAATTTTAACTGATCTGTATGATTATATACTTGTTGAATGATCGATGGATCTGCATCTGGGGCTACTATATATTCGAATTTCAGTAAGAAGTCATTCGCATACACTCTTAAATCAATCCCTTCGTAAATATTCTTGTACCGAATCTCTCCGAATGACCTGCATCCTGAAGCCCATTTATTCGGATCATTCCCCTTGAAATAACTGGTTATTCCTTTCTGAATGTCACTTCCATTGATTTCCTCCGTCCATGAATCGTGAAAAACCACTTCATAAGCGTGACACCTCACATTCAGGTTTTTCTCCGCAACTATATTTCCATGGTATGATCCAATACGAGCAAGGTCTTCGGTATTTCTCAAAGAATATGTAAATCGATCTTTTTCGAAGAATAGAATTCCATTTTCCAATTCAGCACTAAATAGCACATTTTCAGGAAACTGTCCTTTATTCTCAGTAAACTTATAATAACTAGATTGACTTTGGGCAAGCGTTGCAACGCAACTAAAAATGCAAACAAGGGAGATTCTTAAAGCGTTGAGCATACTCAAAGTTAAGGATTATTCAGTCATTCTCCCATCTGTCATAGTCAGCATTCTATCTGCTTGTTTCGCTAATTCTAGATTATGGGTAACAATTACAAATGTCTGGCCGAGTTTTTCCCTCAACTCAAAAAAGAGATCATGCAATTCTTTGGCATTTTTAGAATCCAAATTTCCACTTGGTTCATCCGCAAAAATTACATCGGGAGAATTAATCAAGCTTCTTGCCACAGCTACTCTTTGCTGTTCTCCTCCAGACAATTGTCCTGGTTTGTGTTGAGCTCTATCCCTCAGCCCCAATGTATCTAATAATTTAAGGGCTCTATCAGATGTCTCAGACATTCCCTTCCCTCCAATTAGGGCTGGCATGCAGACATTTTCTACTGCTGTAAACTCTGGAAGTAATTGATGAAACTGAAATATAAAACCGATGTGCTCATTTCTAAACTTAGCCAATGCCCGCTGTCCCAACTTGGAAATATCTTTCGAATTATAGAAAAGACTTCCTTCATCTGGTTGGTCTAAAGTTCCTAAAATCTGAAGCAACGTGCTTTTTCCAGCACCCGAAGCTCCTACTATTGAAACCACTTCTCCCTTTGGGATTTCTAAATCGACACCTTTTAGCACCTCTAAAGATCCATAGGCTTTTTTAATGTTCTGAGTCTTGATCATCTATGGATTCAAATGTAGCTGTTTTATCCTCGATTTTTATCTGGCTTAACAGGTAAATATCGACGACTGCATGTGCAACTATTGCTGAGAGCAAGCCAAACTGAAGGGTGAAATATCCGAAGCCTGCTGCGGCCACTGTCATAAAAAGTCCATATACCGATATTCTCCAGTCTTTTGGATTCAAATACCCATGAACTGCAACGAATACAATGGCAGCCAGCCAAATACCTATTAATGATTGTAACGCAAACCTAAAGAGTATTTCTTCTCCAATTCCCGCACTGATTGAAATAAAAAACACGTCAAACCAAGTAAGTTCAAGTCTTTCGAATAAACTCTTGTATCTGGTCCTCACAGAATCCATAAACCTAAGTTCAGTTATTTTAGAGGCTATGTATCCTATAAATATTCCATAAACTACACCAACGCCAACTTGACTTATCCAATTCTTAGGTGTAAACCATTTAAGCAAATCGAATTCTAAGTCAAAAATTAAGGTCACTATCCATGCCAAAAATGGCATTCCGATCAGTGTTATTAATCCAAGAATTCTTATTCTATTCTTCATATCCAACTGTTGGCGAAAGTAATGTAATTGTAGATTAACCAGCACTTCCGACCGACAAAGATCAGATTTATAGTTATCTTTGTAATATGGTACGAACTATAATAATTGCACTTATCACCCTTTCTTCATCTATTGTTTTATCTCAAAATTGCAGTGATTCCGATTTGGAATTTATTCGTGACAATGGAGAATTGGTTGGTGAACTTTCTGTTAGTTGCAGTAGCAGTTGCCTTACTTCCCCAGACCTTGAGCTGTGCGTTCAGCAATGCATTCAAGACAATACTCCTCTCTCAGTAACTTGTTCCGAGTGTTTTGGTCAACAGGTGCAATGTGCGATAGACAATTGCTTGTTTACTTGTTTCAGTGAGCCTGAAGAGGTTTGTGCCGAGTGTGTGAATAGCAATTGCTTGGCCTCGTTTAACGAATGTGCGGGTATTGTTGATGGTGATAATGACACTTTCACAACGCTTTTTGATTGTGACGATGATAATTCTTCTGTGTATCCAGATGCACCAGGTACCGGTGAAGGAATCGATAACAATTGTGATGGAATTATCGACGGTGCTGAAGTCGCACTTGACCCATGTCAAGGGGATTTGGACGGAAATTTAGCGGTGACAGTTAGTGACTTAACTATATTTCTCGGATTCTTCGGATGTATTGGCGAAAACTGCCAAGGGGATGTTGATGATACTCCAGGAACAACTGTGAGTGATCTTTCTATTATTCTGTCTAACTTTGGGCTGAATTGTTTCTAAGCACTTATGTTTTCTGATTTATTAGAGGATTATCTTCAAGATAATACCACCGAAATTCCTGACTACCTCATCGATTTAGAAAAGACGACTTTTCTAAAAGCGTTAAAACCTCAAATGCTCTCGGGTCGAATTCAGGGTCGATTTCTCTCTCTCTTGAGTAGACTTAAAGCTCCTTCCAGAATATTAGAAATTGGCACCTATACAGGTTATAGTGCACTCTGTTTGGCAGAAGGACTAACGAATGACGGGAAATTAATTACTCTCGAAGTCAATGATGAAATCGAGCATATTTATCAAGCTTTTTTTTCTCGCAGCCCATACAAAGATCAAATCGAGGTTATGATTGGAGATGCTGAGGATACTATTCAGCAACGTCTGTCTCATCATGATAAGTTCGATATCGTATTCATAGATGCCAACAAAAAAAATTACCCTCGCTATCTAGAGCTTTGTTATCCATTACTTCGTGATGGGGGCTTACTCATAGCAGACAACGTTCTTTGGTATGAAAAAGTAGTAAATGCCACTATAAACGATACTGAAACTCAAGCTTTGAGAGAATTCAATCAACTAGTTAAGGATCACAACTCACTGCATAGTTTTATTCTTCCTTTGCGAGATGGTCTGACTTTAGCGCAAAAAAAAGAGGCCTAACTTAAGCCTCTCTTTTAGTATCTTATTTTTTTATGACTAAGCTATCACAGCTTTTACAGCGTCTGCAGCTTCTTGAAGAAGCACCACTGAAGTCACTTCTAATCCGCTTGCATCTATTAATTCTTTAGCCTCGACTGCATTTGTTCCTTGTAGTCTAACTATAAGAGGAACCGGAATAGACCCCATGTTTTTATAGGCATCTACAATTCCTTGTGCTACTCTATCACATCTTACAATTCCTCCGAATATATTTACCAAGATCGCTTTTACAGAAGGATCTTTTAAGATGATTCTAAATGCTGTTTCTACTCTTTTAGCATCTGCCGTACCTCCTACATCCAAAAAGTTTGCAGGATCACCTCCAGAAAGCTTGATGATATCCATCGTAGCCATAGCTAGCCCAGCACCATTTACCATACATCCTACATTTCCTTCTAATTTCACGTAGTTCAAACCAGCCTCATCTGCTTCTACTTCTATTGGATCTTCCTCAGACTTATCTCTCATTTCAAGATAGTCCTTGTGTCTAAATAATCCATTTTCATCCAAACTTACTTTAGAGTCAACAGCTATTATCTTGTCATCAGACGTTTTTAGTACAGGATTGATTTCAAACATGCTTGAATCACTTCCTACATATGCATTATAAACAGAATTCACAAACTTGGTCATGTTCTTCATTGCCACTCCAGAAAGTCCTAGATTGAAAGCAATTTTTCTCATTTGAAATCCTTGCAAACCGACTTTAGGATCAATTTCTTCTTTAAAAATCAACTGCGGAGTTTCATGTGCTACAGTTTCAATATCCATTCCTCCTTCAGTAGAATACATGATAATATTTCTTCCGGTAGTTCTATCTAATAAAACGCTCATATAGTACTCTTCAGGCTCAGAAGCACCTGGATAATAAACATCCTCGGCGATCAATACCTTATTTACTTTCTTCCCTTTTTCACCTGTTTGAAGAGTTACCAAAGTATTTCCAAGAATTCCTTTAACAGTTTCTTCTACTTTATCAAGGCCTTTTGCCAATACGACTCCGTGTGAACCAGTTTCAATGCAAGATCCTTTTCCTCTACCTCCAGCGTGAATTTGAGCTTTAATCACGAACCATTCTGTTCCTGTTTCAGCGTTAAGCTCTTTAGCTGCAGTCTCAGCGTTGGCTACATTATCTATTACTTTCCCTCTCTGAATAGCTACTCCAAAGCTTTCTAGTATTGATTTTCCTTGATATTCGTGAATATTCATCTCTTATTTTTTAGTGTGTCAAATGTAGAAATACATATACGGTTCTCAAAGAAGTTTTTGTCACTATTGAATCAACTAATCAACAAGGAAATAAAATTGAATTGCTGTCTGATGATTTAACCTGCTATTGCTACAGTTCGTCAATAATTTCTGATATTTTTTCGGCCTCATTTACAATGATGAAATGACCAGCTCCACTAATTGGATGGTCGATATCAGATGCTTCGACGGGTAACACCCTGTCCTTAGTCCCGTGAATACGAACAACCTCTATATCATCTTCACTTTCCCACCTTAAAATCACTCCAACGGCCCATTTGATAAAATTCGGATCCATATCCTCCATAATGGAGGATAGAAGTTCTCTATCTCTCATTAATCTTACTCCAAACAAATAGTGAATAAGCCTGCCTGATTTTATTGTTAAAGAATAGGGGAAAAACTTGTCAAGACGTAAGGTTCCAGCCATTCTATAAGCCCATCTAAGATCAGAACTACGTGAGACACTCGATATTAATACAGTATGCTTTGGATTTCTAAGTTTAGCTACCTCGGTCATTATCATTCCTCCAAACGAAACACCTACAAGTCCTATCTGACCTTGATCAAGGATACTCCCATTCAATCTAATGGCATACTCATGCAACGTTTCGTTAGGAAATGGATCCAACCAATCCAAACAAACTAACTCGTGCTTTTTAAGATTTATATAGGAGAATGTCCTTTTATCAGCCCCTAGTCCTCCCAGAGCGTATATCTTCATTTACTATCTAATTACTGAAACATGTCCATGGATCTCAAGACGTTTAGTCGTTCCGAGACTGTATGTTTCAATAAAGTAATTGTATACTCCTTCTTTCACATAGTAATCTCCATCTTTATGACTTCCATCCCATGGTTCTGTAATATCATTTGATTCATACACCACTTCTCCCCATCTATTGAAGATTTTCACATTGAATCTATCCGTATTGATATCTGTCCCATAAAAGAATAAAGCGTCATTCAATCCATCCGCATTTGGAGTAAATCCTGAAGGAATAAAAACATTCAACAGATCATTTACTATGATATCTTTTGTATATGTACTTGTACATCCATTCATATCAACTACCGTAAGGCTTACTGGATACGTTCCTCCTACATTCATTGGGAACATAAAAGTAGGATCAGTGTCATAGCTTGTCCCCAATGTATCAAACTCCCAGAAGTGACTTACAATAGTATCTTCAGTCAAATTTTCGAAATTAAACTCTGTATCAGGAATAGTTGTTACATATGGATCATAAGTATAGAATGGCTCAGGTGATGCATAAATTTGAATATGATTCGGAAACTCTTGGTTGTATGTACACCCTAACGCAGACTTCAACGTAAGATTTACATCATACAGTCCTGGTGTATAGTACAAATGTCTTAATGTATCTTCGTTCGTATAATTCGCTTCTCCTACATTCCAATACGAATCTACATACAGACTTTCGTCAGTCAAATTCTCAAAGAATATCTCATAAGGCTCGCATCCAGTATTTGAACTTACCGCAATGTCAATAGCAGGAAATGCTTCCACGTTAATATTCATGCAATCCCCAATGGTTTCTCCTGGACATAAATCGGATACTTCTACACAATACTCTGCAGACGCTGTAGGTTCCAACGTCAATGTTTCCGTATCCCCAACAATAGCACCATTGGACGTCCACTGGATGGATTGAGTACCCATACCTCCAGTTAACGTTTCTATACCAACGGAAACAGGATCACCTGAGCATGTATCGAATGTATTGGTAATTGACATTGCCAAAGGTTCTGATACTGCAATTTCAAGTTCAGAACTTAAAACACAACCATCTAGTCCTACTGTATATGTATAAACACCATCTGCTATATCCACAGTACTTTGACTTCCATCAATGGGGTTACCAGCCGCATCAGTCCATGTACCAATATCGACGGGAGTTCCTTGTAATTGACTCAAAAGTTCAAACATTCCCAAACCTGAACATAGTTCTATGGAAGTATCAAGCCCTGGGTCTACACTCGGATTTGGAGCCACAGTGACCGATGAAGTAGAAGCACATCCTTCCCAACCTTCAGGATGAACAACAACTGTATAAGTCGTAGCTTGAGTTGCAGATGAAAATGGGTTCAGAACATTCGGATCATCAAGTGTGGCTTCTGGTGTCCATGAGAACACATAATCCGTAACAAAGAAATCGTTTGAAACAATTTCTGCCCCCAACTCTACAGGATCTCCACAAATCTCTAAGTCATCTCCACCTGAAATAATTGGCCCCTGATTAACAGTTATAACTATAGGAGTATCAACTCTACAACTGAAGTCATTAATTGCTGTATATATAAACTCATATTCTCCTACCTCTGTAAATACAAATTCGACTACATTACCATCATTAGATGTACTAATAATGTTAGGTCCAGTAACAAAAGAACTGTCTGCAGTCTCCCCTACTTGTGGAGTAAATGTAGTCACACCAGGAAACAACGCTGGATTAAGGTTTAGTCCCCATTCAAAAATATTTCCATCATCAGAAGCCAAATTATCGACTATAGATAATGTCCATTCTCCGTTTAGTGGACACCCTACAAGAGCACACATGTCAAAATTACTTTCATAAGACCCTGACGGTAAAGTTTCTTCTCCTTCTTCTTCTGCATTTCCTGCATTTTCACCCCAAGTGCCATTTGTTGCTGTTGGATCCCAGAAATAATCATATCCAACCCCAGGTGATAGATCATAGACATCGTCAATCGGCTCACCAAGAAAAATTCCTCCTCCATTATCAGGATCATCCTGATCCACTAACAAAACCGTGGTTCCATCCGGACATTCAATAGAAATATCCAAATCACCCATATAGGCATGTTCGATATTTACAAATATGCTTTCCAAATCAGAACAATCTTCTAGAACTTGTCCCTCTTCAAAGAAGTTAAAAGTAAGAGGAGACTCGTACTCAAAACCAACTCCATCCTGCAAATTCGTTTGACCACTAACCACCTGAGGAGGTAAATTAGTCCAAGTCACGTTCTGTAATGGATTACCATCAATGGTACCAACTCCTCCAATACAGACTTCATCAGTAAACTCAGTATTAAATATTGGAATAGTACTCACCAATACCTGATAAGGTGTGATATTGGCACTTAAACAGCCATTGTCATCTTCTACAGCTAGAGAAACAATGTATTCTCCAGGCACATCATAGGTGTGTGTCACATTTTGTGGTCCTATACTAGAAGTTTCATCTCCAAAGTCCCATATATAATTAACTAGAGAAAACTGATTACTTCCAGCCTGCGATCCGAAATCTGAAAACGAAATCTCATCTCCTATACATACCTGAACAGAATTATTGATATCGGGAACGGGTGCAGTAATTCCTCCATTTGCTGTCGGAGTGGAACAAGGAGTAACACATTCGATACTAGCTTGCCACCCCCCAGAAGGAGTATTCTGATTGTTGTGAATAAACCTAAAAGTCAAACATCCAGAAGGATTATCAGCAGTAGCCGCAAAAATTGTATTACCAAAACTAAAATAAGTGCCATTTTGTGGTGTGGTATCACCTAAAAGATCTGCTGAAGTATCGTCACCATCATATATTATTAACCGGTCGCTATTATTAACCGTCGCATTCTGAGCAAGGCTAAAACCTCCAAAACCAACTTGGATACCATCCCCTGCATTCTCAGGGCAAATTGTATAGGTATAAGAAGTTGGTGAATAATTGTCTCCGACAGTCCCATCGACATCATCAACCCCTCCATTATCATCATAGAAATTACCACTACATGCTGTAACGGTTCCATTAAAAATCTCATGGGTCTGAGCAAAAAGACCAACCGAAATAAAAGCGAACAAAGAAATAAAGAATAAACGTTTGGTCATCTGTTAATCTTAGGTTTTATAGGTTTTTCAAAGATAAGACAAAAGAAATCATACGAAGGTTGCAACGCACATATCAACTATCTCAAAATTGATATGTGTCCTGTAATCTCTTGCTTATCTCCACTAGTTTTTGCTCTGGTAAGAATCTGAAAAGAATAAACCCCATTCTGCACGTAATGACTCCCATTAGAACTGGATCCATTCCACGTAAACTCTATATCTCTAGATTGGAAAAGTATGTTTCCATCTCTGTTGTAAATATTCACCTGAAAATCTGCTTCATCAATATCAATTCCTTCAATTTTCCACACTTCATTGATTCCATCCCCATCAGGAGTGAATGAAGTTGGAGCATAAAGAGAAAAGCCATTCACAAGAAATACATTGAGAAGAGTAGTATCAACACAGCCATGAAAATTTTGTGTAATCAATTGTATCTCAAACTCGGCTGGAATATCTAAGGGGGGCTGGAACTCAGGGTTTTCCTCAGTTGAAGTTCCATAAGTGTCAAACGTCCAAAAGTTCAAGTCATTATCTGATGAAAGATTTTCGAAAGAGAATGTGTTCTTTGGCAGTACTACGTTAAAATCTTCTGGCTGAAATGCTGCATTAGGTACATTAAAAGCATCAACCATATTCTCGTTCTTATGCGTATATACGCATCCATCTGTACCAACTATAGTCAGAGAAACATCATAAATCCCAGGTTCTATATACGTATGCGAGGCAAAATTGACACTGTTGGCTGTAGCTCCATCTCCAAACTTCCATACGGCATTATCTATAATAGCCAATTGATCATCAGCTATCCCTTGAAATTGAGTAGCAATAGGTGAACATCCTGAAGCCCCAGTGGCAGTAAAATTAGCAGGAATAACTTCGTTCAACTGTAATGTAAATGACTGTGTAATAGGGTCACTTTCACAAGCATCCGTCATCTCAACGGTATAGTCGGTCGTGATTGTCGGAGATAGTGTTACCGTGTCTCCAACTACAGAGGTACTTGACGAAGTCCAAACGAAATTATAGGGTTCTAATCCTCCTGAGGCATTCTGACCATGGAGTATTACTGAATCTCCCAGACAAATAAAATCGCTAGAAAATCCTGACATGGATAAAGGTTCATATCTAGACACCAACATTGTCGAAGGCTCGGTGTAGCATCCGTCTCCATAAAAAGCTTGAGCCTGATAAGGTGCTGGATTGGTTAAGGGCTCTACAACTACATTATCTCCGTCGTACTGCCCAGAATTCCAAGAGATAGTCGCTCCAGCAGCCTGTGGTCCAGTTAAATTTCCATTTAACATGGCTTCTCCATTTTGGCAGATCGTAGTATCCACTAAATTCAAGAATACATAATCCTCGACCAGAACCGTTATAGTAGTGTCAAAACGGCATCCAAAGTTGTTCAATGCGAAAATGTCTATATCATAAGCTCCCGTTGAAGGGGGTTGTATTTCAATTATAGTCCCATCCACATTCGAACTAATTACATGAGGCGCTACCATCCAGATACTATCAGGTGCACTTCCTGTCGCAGGTACAAATGTTGTTTGAGAGGGTAGAATACTTTCATCAAATGTGATCCCCCATGAAAAGATAAATCCATTATCACTAGGCAAATTATCAGTTGCACGGATTATCCACTCTCCATTCAATGGACACCCTATTAAATCTTCTAAATTACCAAAAGAGCTATAATCACCCGCAGGTAATGAAGTATAGGCTCCATAACCAGCCGCAGCTATTTCATTATTCCATGTATCATTAGTGGAAGAAGGGCTAAAGCTATAGTCATAACCAACTCCAGGGATTTCAGGAGTAAGATCATCATCAATTGCTTCTCCTAGAAAAATACCTCCACCGTTATTCGGGTTTTCTACTAACGTAACCGATGTTCCATCAGGACACACAATTTCCATTAGTAAATCACCAATATAACTGTGTTCCATATTAAGATTAATTGATATTAAATCGTCAACACTTTCTAGAACTTGTCCGTTATCAAAAGTGTCAAATATAATCGAAGATAAAAATGGAATACCAACAACATCTTGCATCTCAGTAACTGGTGGAAAAACTTCATCTGGAGGAATAGCAGTCCATAATACATCCTCAACGTAGTTATTATCAATTTCAGATATCCCACCAAGACAAATTTCAGATTCAAAAATCGGATTAAACCTTGGTGTGGTACTCACTAAAACTTGGAGGGTTATTACATTTGAATTAAAGCAGCCATTACTATCTTCAACTCTTTGAGTCACCCTGTACTCTCCTGGTTCACTATAAGAATGTTCAACATCGATATCCGTAGTCTCCAAAATCGTCTCGTCGTCAAAGTCCCAATCATAACTTTCAAGATTAAATCCATCCGCAATTTGAGAACCAAAAGAACTAAAAGTGATTGGTATATCTGTGCAGGTGTGCAGTACATTCAGACTTATGGTATCTGGATCAATTATAGAAATATTCGAAACTGGATTATTACAAGGGTCGGCGCATTGTATTGTTCCTTCCCATCCTGCATGTGTTCCTGAAGAATTATTCGTTATTTGAAGTGCAAATGTTAAACAACCAGTCACACTACCATCGGTAGCAGAAACTAAAACTCCATCCAAATCATCTCCTGTAAATACTCCTAAGTTAGTAGCGAATGCATCATCGCCATCATAAACAATTAGTAAATCAGAATTGTTCAAGTTATTTCCTTGATACAGATCGAACTCCGTAAATTCAACCCTGACTACCTGGCCAGGAGTATCTGGACAAATCGTGAACAGGTATGAAGTATTACTATAGTCATTGGCAGATTCACCATCATCAACAAATACTCCTCCACAAGCTTCAGTGGATCCATCTACCATCACAATTTCCTGAGCTACAATTGAGCAAACTCCTCCTATAAATAACAAAAGCAAAAAAATTACATTTCTAAACATAAATAGTATATAATGGTTATAGAGAGTAACAAAGTTAATGGTGATTTGGTTGCACCACCTCACAAATAAAAAAACTTATAAATAAGCTATCGCAATAAAGTGATGTGTCCAGTAAAGGACTTTAGCTCTGCCGTGAACTCGCTTTTCACATTTAGCTGATACGTATACACTCCTGAAGAAGCGTAATGATTTCCTCCATTCACATTACCATTCCACCTTTCATTCAGATCAATTGAGTGAAAAATCAACTCTCCCCAACGATCAAAAATGGTCAATTCGTAATCTTCTTTTGAATGCCCAGAAATTTCTGGATAGAGCACTTCATTTACCCCATCATTATCTGGGCTAAAAGCATTTGGCATGTAAACGATTAACTCTGTATTTACGAATACAAACTCGCAGTGATCATCTAAACAACCATATTGGTTCTCAATCTCTAAACAAACAGTATACCCTGAATATTGTGTGGTAGGAAACTCATGTTGCCAAAACTCCTGGTTGGATTCTTCTATGACTCCATCAATCAACCAGTCAGAATATATATGTTCTGTGGAGGTATTAGTGAACTCGGCAATCGGGTTGAGGTAACTTAAATCATTATCTGATACTACAAATGAAGCATGGGGTCTCTCCCATCCCTCTATAGGACTATCTAAAGACACTTCAGAGTAACAGCCATTTTCGTCAAAGGCACTCAACTTAACATCAATTACGTCTCCCGGATTCACTTCCAAATTATACGAATCACCCATAAATAATTCTCCATCAATGTTCCATTGATAGGTATTATTTGGATTAGTATTAAACGTGTTAACTAGGTTCACCGAATAAGGAGCGCACTGAGCTAGAGGAAATTGATTAATTGATACTTGCGGCGTAATATTCACTGAAAGATCATGTGTATCTTCAGCTGTACAGCCAAATACATTTTCAGCACTTAAACTTACTATCCCATTAGAAATAGCTACAAAGTCTACACTTGAAGAGCCTGATGCAATAGCATTTCCATTAAAACTCCAGTTAGATAAAATTGAACTTGAGGCATTAAAGGTTGCTATTTCTCCTGAACATACACTAGAAGGTCCTTCTATAGACACAAAAAACTCATCCAGAATTGTCACATTCACTTGGTCCGTAATTTGACAAATGCCGTCTGAAATTGTATAATTAAATATATAATCCTCCGAAGACAAACCATCAAGCTCTATAACGTCTGATTCTAAATCTTGTCCATTCACATTCCAGGTGGTTATATATTCTGAGGATGTTAATGGAGATATCAACTCTACCTCCATGCCAATACATGTTTCAATGTTCTCCAAAGGTGAGTAATCGAAAGGCTCTTGTATATTTAATATCAATTCCATCTCTGATGATGGACAAATAGCTTCATTGGATGCTAGGAACGAATAAACTCCAGAATTACTTTCTAAAACTGGGAATGATGTATTATTCATAAGAGCACCTTCTAAGTGCCATATACCTGACACACTCACAAAATCATTTAACTCAATAATCGTTGGAGATTGACACACGTTATTGATTTGATTGTCTCCTGCAGAATTAAATGCAATTACCTCTAGATTCACCACGAACTCTGAAGATTCACATGCCTGTAACCCTTCCTCTACGGCTTTATAGGTGATTGTTCCTATGACGGGCTCAATTATATTCGAATTCAATAATTGATTATTCATTTCCCAATGATAATCTGATGCAGCAGTGATGTTATCTAGATAGCTATCCAAATTTACCTGCTGTTCCACACTACATATTTGAGGAGAGGAGCTATTTGAAACGAATGTATTTTCCTCTAACTCTATACGAACAGGGATTTCCAAAGACGGACAGGAGTTATTTGGATTGACATTTAAATTAAAATCACTAGAGCCCTGTGATGCAGGATCAAACCAATTACCAGTGGGCTGATTTGCATTGTCAGTCCAGTTTTGGCTCCAAATGGGGTTTAGTTCTGTAAGCAAATCAAGATTCACTGGATCATCCGTACTACATACAAACAATGTATCTATTTCCGGAAATGCCGGATTATCCTCCACTATTATCTCTATTTCAGCTTCTTCAACCGGACAATAAATGTGATTCATTTTGTAAGTAAAGACCCTTACAGAGGGCGATGAAACTATCGCAGGTGA
This sequence comes from Flavobacteriales bacterium, assembly GCA_965224545.1. Lineage (GTDB taxonomy): Bacteria > Bacteroidota > Bacteroidia > Flavobacteriales_D > Sanyastnellaceae > ASP10-05a. The sequence continues at coordinate 1,079,066 of CBDCZM010000004.1, forward strand.
GGCAAGCGACACTCCATTTTCCTCCCAAACTCCGTTTAAACTGGCACCTGTAGATAGATAATCTCCTAGATTTAATAAGCTTCCACTTTCACAAAAAGTTTCAGTGTAATCATCACCAGCAGAATCAAATTGCTCATGATTTATCGTCAAAGACGCTGTTTCTGTGATACAACCGACCCCTTCCACACGGTAACTAAACGTTCCTCCATCACCAGTTTGAGGGTCGAATAAATCACTAACCTCTCCTCCATTTTCATCGTACCAAACACCATACTCCCCAGGATTTCCAGTCAATCGATCTGTTAAATTGAATTCAGCATCTGTGGAGCAGACCGAGATGGTATTGTTCTGTCCCGCTTCTATTTCATCTATAAATACCAATTCGACATACGATACGTCAGGAGGACATGTGGAGCTAGAATTCACCGCCGTATAACGGTACAACCCTTCTTGAATTTCTTGATCATACAAAACACCTGAAAAAGGTTGGCTTGTTAAAGTGTACCAATCTCCATTCGGATCAGCGTTGCCATCACGATATACAGTTAAATCAACACTTGTCTCGTTCAACGAGCAAATTGGGACCAGCTGATCTTCTCCTGCATTATTTAGCGCATCCAAAGTAACCAAGATTGGATCATACAAAGGATCACAACCCAACACTGTATCCAAAACATAATAGTAGTCATATTGAGTATTAGGAATACTATCGAGCGGACTGAATACTGATGATACTTCAGTCAAGTTTTCGTCAGTAAAATATCCATTTGGATCAGGATAGTTGTCTGGGTCAGCAAAATCCCAAAAATCAAAGGAGTTCCAATTTTGACAGGCAATAATATTTCCAATTTCTCCCACACTTGCCGGCTCATTAACTACCACAGGAATCTGTACATAATTATTACACCCTGCATTATTGATAGAATATGTATAAATTCCGTGAATACCTGCGGTGGTATTCTCAGTAGATAGGACTTCTGTTGATTGATTACTTTGATCTGTCCAAGCCCCTCCAATATCTGCACCATCAGGCAAGTGATTACTTAAAGGCACTGACTCAAAATTTGTGCATGAATAAATTGAACCTGGTGACCCCAGATTCACATCTTGCTCTGTAATGCTAAAAAAGGTTTCTTCTATCACCCCATTTGTCGACGAAACTATAATCTGGTAAGAACCTAAGCATAGATTATCAATGGAGCTCTGTCCAGTAGTACTGGTCTCATTCAATATAATATTCCCATCCTCATCACTCCATCTGTATGAATACTCATTGAAGTCTGGCATAAGCACTGTGCATCCACCATCACAAACCGTACATTGAGATACTGATAGAGTAGCTAGATTAAGGGACGTAGGTACAAATTCCTGACTGAACCCGGTAATCAGTGAAAAGAGCGCTATTGTACTAGCTAGTAAAAGTTTCACAACATTTAAGTGCTTGGTTTGCAAAAAGTTTAGGGTTCACAAAAATACAAAAAAAAGAGCCATGAGTAAGGTTAACTCATGGCTCTAGTTATTTATTTATTGATTGGTTAAGGTATTATCTTAAATTTTCCGCTTCCTCTATAGATCTCTTTGCCTGAAGAATTCTTCACCCAAGCAATCCAAGCAAATTCTGACCCTGAGGCTGGATAAGTCCCATCAGGCATTTTTCCATCCCAAGCTTTTCCTGTTTCAGACTCATATATAAGTTGATTTCTCAAGTTATGAATCCTTAATCCCATAATCCCATCTTCGGGATTTGACATTACAGGTTTGAATGATTCTCCTTGTACTACCTCATCTGAAGCCATCAAATCAATTGGAGATTTTAAATCTACATATTTGAACATTGAATCTGTACAACCAAATTCATTTTCTACTTTTAAGTATACTAGTCTCTCTCCTGCTTCTGAATAATCATAAATTGGATTTTCTTCGGTAGACTCATAGTCTCCGTCAACCTTCCAATAGCTATTTGAAATCTTATCACTTAAATTAGAAAGTCTAATCTGTCCTTTTGACCTTTCATACCAATCAATGTCTGCTATTGGTCTAGGTAGAACAATAATGCTAGATTCAATCTTTCTTGAAAACTTACTAAGAATTAAGGATACATTATATTCTCCAGGTTCATTAAATGTTCTTACAGGATTAGCTTCAGTAGCAAAATCAGCATTACCGAAGTTCCATAAAAATTTAGAATTATCAGGAATGTTCTGAGCAGAGAACTCGATCTTCTCCCCAGCACATACCTGCTGCGAGGAAGACTTAATAGATGGAGACATATCTAATACTTTATCCTCCAATAATACTTCTGTGCTTTCTACAACATCAGATTCATTAGGTGAATCGTCCTCTACTATGATTTCTGTATTCTCTATTGGTGTTTCAGAATTATTTTCAGATGTTAAATCAGTTGATTTAGCAGTCACAACTTTTTCTACAAGAGCATCTTCAATATCGACATCCGCTTCAATGTTTGGAATATCTATAGACGTTGTCTCGTCATTGTTTGCCAAAATATTCTCCTGTTTTGATTCTTCTTCAAATGGAACAATTGAAGAGTCGTCATTCGCGTCTGGTCTATTTATAGAACCATCTACAAACTGGGAACTCCCCTCTTTTTGTTCTTCCTGAGAATTAATGACTACATAAGAAATACCTGAAAGAAAGATTAGAGCTGTAACTACAGCCGCAGCCATAGTATTCAGGGAAGATGCTGATCTTCCTTCCAATTTCATTTCTAGTTTCTGCCATTGTGAAGAGTCGTAAGGCATCTCAAAATCTGTGAGACTCTCTTTTACGCCCTTCTCGAAATTCGTAAAGTCTTTTATCATTCTAATATCTAAAATCTCTTATCAATATCTTCTTTAGGTTCTTTTTGGCCTTAGATAGATTCGATTTACTCGTACCATCACTAATTCCAAGTTTTTCAGCTATTTCTTTATGTGTCATTTCTTCAAACACATACATATTAAAAATAGCTCGGTAAGCAGGGGTTAATTCCTGCAAAGCTTCTATTACTTGACTCGCCTTAAATTCAAACTCACTGGCTTCGTCATCTTCTTCTACATCAAATTCTCCAACTTCCTCTATAGATTCTAAGAGAACAAAATCTCTTTTCTTCTTTCTAAATTCATCAATAGCGTTATTCACTACTATTCTTCTAATCCATCCTTCCAAAGAACCTGCTCCATCGTACCCTTTAATTTTATTGAAGATTTTAATAAATGAATCTTGCAATAAATCCTTCGCCACTTCAGTGTCTTTGGCATAACGCATGCACACTGGGAGCATTCTTCCATAGAACAATCTGTATAGCCTTTCTTGGGCTTTCTTATCTCCACTGGCACATAGTTTTGCCAGCTCTATAAATTCTGACCCTTCAGAACTCATGAAAAAGACGGATTAAATTCATAATGGTTGCCGCAAAATAACTATAAAATGGAGCACATTGATATTTTTTAGAACCAGACTTGGTTCTAAGCTTCTGAAAATCTAAGCGAATCTTCGATAAATTGATCTATCTCACTTTTGGATTTATAATCTGTTACACAAGCAAATGACAGTGTTTTTTCTTTATCGCTTGGACGTAAAGAAGACGTCAATACATAAATTTTAGTATGTGGATAAAGTGGAAAATATTTTTTTTCGTAATGTTCCAAAAAATCAAATCCAGATTTAATTGGCATGTTTAAATCCAAATAAATCACATCTGGAAATGAAATAATCGTTTCCAATATTTCTAAAGATTCATCCACAGAAAATGCAGAAGACTTCTTAATAGATTTATTTACCAGATTAATAAATTCACTCAGAATAAAATTACAACTTGGGTCATCATCTATGAGCAAGGCACTATTTACATGTTTTTCTACGAGTATTTCCACAACGCTAACTAAGCAATTAATAAACGTTATGTACGTAAGAAGCTACCTCCGTTCGATGTAGGAAATTTCTGACTTTTTATGGTTTAAATTTGCACTATGAAGCGAGTGGTAATAGGTCTTTCTGGTGGAGTTGATTCTAGTGTAGCAGCTTTACTCCTCAAGGAGCAAGGATATGATGTCGTAGGTGTATTTATGCGTAACTGGCATGATGAATCTGTTATTCTTGACGACGAATGTCCATGGATAGAAGATAGTAACGATGCGATTTTAGTCGCTGAAAAACTAGGAATTCCTTTTCAGGTAATAGATCTCAGTGCTGATTATAAAGAGCGTATAGTCGATTATATGTTCAAAGAATATCAAAATGGAAGAACACCTAACCCTGATATACTATGTAATCGTGAAATTAAATTTGATCTTTTTCTTAAAGCTGCATTTCAATTAAATGCTGACTTCGTTGCTACAGGGCATTATTGTCAGAAAGAGCAATTCGAAACAGCGGATGGCAGTAATGTGTATCGACTTATTTCTGGTGCTGACGCGAATAAAGATCAAAGCTATTTTTTGTGCCAATTAAATCAAGAACAACTTTCAAAGGCATTGTTCCCAATTGGTCATTTGCAGAAAAGTGAAGTGAGAAGAATAGCCAAAGAAAATGACTTAGTCACAGCAGATAAAAAAGATTCACAAGGACTCTGTTTTATTGGTAAAGTAAAATTGCCTGTGTTTTTACAACAAGAACTGGAGCCTAAAACTGGTGAAGTCATTGAAATTTCAAGAGAAGCAATACCAAAACTTGCGTCCTTTGAAACCGTTTCTCCTAACATTTCTGTGCAAACATTACTCAATGCATCTGATGAACATCGTTTTTCAACTATCTCTGGAGACAAAATTGGTGAACACCCCGGTGCTCACTATTTCACAGTAGGACAGCGAAAAGGCATTAACATAGGCGGAAAAAAACTCCCCCTTTTTGTGCTAGGGACAGACACTACTAATAATAAGGTATACGTTGGGCAAGGAGAAGATCACCATGGATTACAGCGCAGAGGGTTGCGTATTTTAAAGGAAGATATACATTGGGTAAGACCGGACTTAACATTACAAAACGGGGAAAGAAAAGTATATGATGTCAGAATCAGGTACCGTCAACCTTTAAGAAAAGCATTACTTATACAATCTGAAAGAGACTTATTCGTCATCTTTGAAAATCCAGAGAAAAGCATTGCGAAGGGTCAGTTTGCTGCTTGGTATGATGGAGAAGAACTAATTGGCAGTGGAGTTATTCATTAGGGTTAAAATCCAGAGAGACGCTATTCACACAGTATCTTTCTCCTGTTTCTGTAGGCCCATCGTCAAACACATGCCCTAAATGTCCATCGCAATTAGAACACACAATTTCTGTTCTTACCATTCCGTGAGAATCGTCCTTAATGCGTTTGATCTTTTCACCTGCCACTTCTTTGTCAAAACTTGGCCACCCGCAACCGCTGTCAAACTTCATAGAGGAATCAAAGAGAATTTCTCCACATCCCTTACATATAAATGTTCCATCCTCAGAGTGGATATTGTATTTTCCAGAAAAGGGTCTTTCTGTTCCTTTTTGTCTTAAAACTCTGTAGGATTCATCATCTAAAATTGAAGTCCATTCTTCTTCTTTTTTTTTCATACCGTTGAAATGCAACTTTGAGTGATAATTAGCCGTCTTAAATGTGATAATTATCCTTTTCTCATTGTTATATTTGAGAATAACATTTTGATAACAAATCTAAACATATCTATAGACAAGATTCCTCACGTTCTTATCAGGTTATTATTAATCGTTTTATTTTCAAACGCTTATCTATCGAAGGCGACACATATTGTAGGTGGTGAGCTATTTTACACTTATCAGCCTGGCAATGCTAGTAATAGTTATTCAATAACACTCATTGTATATCGTGATTGCGGTCCCGATAATACTAATGGGGTTGGATTTGATGAATCAGCGACTATAGGTATATTTAATAGTGATGGGTTTCTTGTCACTGATTTGCAAATGGCGTTGTCTGATGCTACAGTAACAGATGTTCCGGTAAGTTTAGAAAATCCATGCTTCACGCTACCTCCCGACTTATGCATCGAACAGTGTGTATATAACGGAGTGGTAAGCTTGACTCCTATTCCTGGTGGGTATGATTTGGTTTATCAACGATGCTGTAGAAACAATAGTATTATTAACATCCAAACCCCAGCGGAATCAGGGATGACCATGTGGGCTCAAATTCCTGGAAGTGTTAATGGTGAAAATAATTCAGCTATTTTTAATAATACTCCTCCTGTAGCGATGTGTCTCGGTGGGGAATTTTTCTTTGACCATTCAGCCACAGACATTGATGGTGATGTGCTTTCATATGAGTTATGCACTCCTTTTTTTGGCGCAAGTCCAGAAACACCTGAGCCAAATACTCCTGATGCCCCTGACTTTATTCCGTTGCAGTGGGGCAATGGATACAGCAATGATGTTCAAATGATCGCCGATCCTGATTTTGAAATTGATTCTGAAACAGGACAAATTACCGGCACTCCTTCTCAAATTGGCAAATACGCCGTGGGTATTTGCGTCAAAGAATATAGAAACGGGCAGTTAATCAGTCAAACGATGAGGGATTTTCAGTATCAAGTGACTAATTGTGATCCCACTATCATCGCTGCCATTCCAAGTCAAAATCAGTTTTGTGATGGATTGTCCTTTCAGTTTAACAACGAATCGTTCAATGCCTCTTCTTTCTTTTGGAACTTTGGTGATCCCAGCACAAACTCAGACACTTCATCGGTAGAATCTCCATTTTATACCTATTCGGAAGAAGGAGAATACGAAGTTACATTAATAGCTAATCCAGGTTGGCCATGTGCAGATACCACCTATACTTCTTACGAAGCCTACCCTCCTGTTACTGCCGAAATTGATGATGTTGTATTTGAATGTGCCAATGGGACACCACAATATACATTTATAGGCTCTGAAGACTATGAACCAACTGCAGAACTTGAATGGCGATTCCCCAGTGCTTTTGATGTTTCTCAAACCAATGAACCTGAACTTATGCAAGAAGCTCCTCAACCTGGATCTTATGAAATCACATATACTGTCGAAGACAATGGATGTATAGATGAGGAGCCTTTCACTTTGGAAGTACCCCCGCCACCCGAAGCCGTTTTAGTTTCTCAAACTCTTTTCTGTAACGGATTCACATTTGAATTCGAGAATAATTCGCAGAATGCGTCTGACTATGACTGGGATTTTGGCCTTCTGGGTCAGGTAAATGATGTCAGTTCACTTTTTGAACCCTCATACACCTATCCAGACTCTGGAAGTTATACAGTTACTTTGTATGCCAGAGCTCCTAATACATGTCCTCACTCCACTACCTCTACCTATCATATTCAAGGACTCTTAGACCCATTTTTTCCTGCTCCAGATTCTCAATGTTTCGACGATCATAGTTTTGATTTTATAGCCTCTGGATTTGATTCTCAAGACCCAACATTCGATTGGGATTTTGGGTTACAAGCAACACCAACTGGTTCAGATGAAATTTCAATAAATGGAGTCACATGGGAGGAGCCTGGAATTTATTCGGTAGCACTGGCTATTTCTGAAAACAATTGCACCAAAGTTTGGACTCAGAATGTGGAAATAGTGCCTAATCCTATTCCTGGTTACCATCTTTTTGAAGATGAAGGATGCCCTCCGTTAAGTGTTACCTTTTACAATGACTCCGAAGCGGAAGTTCCATTGTCTTATTTATGGGATTTTGGAGATGGAAAAACTTCAACAGAAACAAATCCTACACATTCATATGGAGCTCCTGGTATATATGATGTCACCCTTACCATATCATCTTCCTCGGGCTGCACAGACATTGTGACTATCGCTTACGATGACATTGTCAATGTCTACCCCTCACCCATTGCTGGCTTTGAAGCGGATCTTTATTCAGTTACCTATCTAGAACCAACCATCAATATTACTGACCTAAGTTCTGGTGGAACCTCTTGCTATTATGATTTTGGAGATGGTACATTTTCGCAGGACTGCGATCCTACTCACGATTTTGAAAACGTGGGTTTTTTAGATGTGACTCAGACGATCTATAACAACTTTGGATGCTTTGACACATACACTATTCCATTCTCCGTTACAGGTCACCTATTTTATGCTCCTAACTCATTTTCTCCAAATAACGATGGCTTAAACGAATCATTCAAACCCTTTGTGGTAGGAGTGACAAAATATTCTTTCCGTATTTATGATAGATGGGGTGAAGCTATTTTTGAGACCAGCGATCCTGACAAAGGATGGAATGGATCTGTAAAAGAAGGAAGTCACTATGCTGCCAATGGTGTGTATAGTTATCAAATCATTGTACACGATCTGACAGGGTATCCTCATGAATATTATGGACACGTCTCCGTGATGAGATAAACTTTTATTTTTTTGTTTTGGCCTTTGACTGCCCAAATAGCTACCAATTGCCATTTATACAAGTAATCATTAATAGTATAAATCAACATCTTTTGAGTAATTCTATTGGAATCTCGTAAATTTTTCTACATTTGGAAACAGTATTATAAAATAATAAAGAAAATCAGATGTCAGAAGGAAACAATCAGGATGATATATTTTCAAAAGCGGTAAGGGCTGGAAAAAGAACTTACTTCTTTGATGTGAAGACGACTAGAGGAAACGATCTATACCTCACAATCACAGAGAGTAAGAGAAAGTATCACGATGATGGTAATTTCTCATACGAGAAGCACAAGTTATTTTTATACAAAGAAGACTTTGATAAATTCGCGGATGGATTAACCGAAACCGTTGATAAAATTAAAGAACTTCAGGCTTCAGGAGATTATTCTACTGAATCCCCAATGGACAAACATGAAGATGATTCAACTAATTCTGGTTCTGATGACTCAGGATCAGAGAATGAAGAGTTTTCAGATGTGAAATTTGAAGATCTTTAAGTAGTTAATACTTTTACTAGAAATATGAATGCTGGTATGTACCAGCATTTTTTTTATGCCATTTATAAAACCACCTAAATTGAAAGATAACAACATCGGAGACGCTTTTAGACAACGCACCTGGAATGAAACTAAATCAAACGACAGCTGGTCTATTTTCAAGATTATGTCAGAGTTGGTTGAAGGATACGACCGCATGCAGAAAATAGGTCCTTGTGTTTCAATTTTTGGTTCTGCTAGAACTCAGCCTGATAATAAATATTATCAGATGGCTGATGAAATTGCATTCTTGTTAACGAAGAAAGGTTATGGAGTAATCACAGGTGGTGGCCCAGGGATTATGGAAGCAGCCAATAAGGGCGCTAATAGAGGTGGTGGAACATCTGTTGGTTTGAATATTGACCTTCCGTTTGAGCAATCTAGTAACCCTTACATAGACCATGATAAGAGCATAGATTTTGATTATTTCTTTGTGAGAAAAGTGATGTTCGTGAAGTATTCTCAAGGGTTTATCGTGATGCCTGGTGGATTCGGAACATTAGATGAACTCTTCGAATCTCTTACGCTTATTCAAACACTTAAAATAGCGCAGTTCCCGATCATACTAGTAAGTAAGAGCTTTTGGTCTGGAATAATCGATTGGATCAAACAAGTCCTATTAGAACGAGAAGCAAATATCTCTGAGAAGGATTTAAATCTATTTGTATTGGTAGATACAGCGGAGGAAGCTGTTCAAGAAATTGATAATTTCTATCAGAAGTATCTATTAAAGCCTAATTTCTAGAAAAGATGTAGCGATGTAGCGATGTAGCGATGTAGCGATGTAGCGATGTAGCGATGTAGCGATGTAGCGATGTAGCGATGTAGCGATGTAGCGATGTAGCGATGTAGCGATGTAGCGATGTAGCGATGTAGCGATGTAGCGATGTAGCGAAAATTAAAAATTTATATATTGATTACCAACTAGGGCAAGGATTTGACTTGCCTTTTCTTCTTTTTTGTCCTTTCACTTTATTCTTGCAGTACCACGGACGGAACATCGTATACTTAAAACTGAAGTATAAATCAGTTCCATATAAATCTTTTTTACCAATAAAACTCCCTAAATGGTCTGTTCCTATAATTACGGAATACACTCTTAATGCGACACCTAATCTGAGCTTTTCATAATCATAAACCGAAAGTGGCAATGCCACCTCAACTTGTCTTCTTTCATAGCGCGGAGTAATTGCAAAAGTGCTCGCTCTTTCTACCCCTAATCTTTTCTTTCTATTAAATCCATATACCAAGGTCGCATTGGCATACAGACCATAACCAAAATTATAATCAAACTGAGCACTAAACGCAGTAGGAAGAAGCACTTTATAGCTCGTTTCTACGGTGCTGTTCTCATCAATCAATAGCATTATTTCCTCTTCTGCCTGCTGAATGGTAGTAATATCTTCATCAAAATCTCCCCATGCTATCGAGTCAGAAATAGAAATCTCTCTATAAAAACCATCCTTGATTTTTATTCTTCCTATATCCAATAGACTTGCTCCGAATTTGTATTTATAGTCCCTCAGCTCACACCCCTTCTTTGTATGTGGTCGATAACCTCGCGAACCTTTTAACATTTTCTTATAGTTAAAACCGATGTCTAGTCCAATACCAGAACCCTTGCCTAAGACATCCGAGGCTCCATTAATCTCGGCATCCGCATCCAAATTAGGAATGCCGTATTTTCCTTGAAATTCATACGAATCAAGGATAGAATCATTGTCCAGACTAAACTTCCAATTTTGAATATTTACCCCAGCACCAGTTATTCCATTCAGGCGTTTTATGGTTCCTCCTACAGTTACTATATCTCTACCCTTCTGCTGAACGATGTATGAAAAATTTCCTCCATACTCTAACCAAGTCAAACTGCCTACGCGAACATTATGGACGGTAAACTCTTGTCCAAACAAGCTTTCAAAGCCCAATCCATTCTGAGCCAAATCAATCAAATGCCGGGGCACTCCCCCAACGCTACTGGCACTTCGAATAGACGTATAAATCCCTACACCGAACTTGCCATAAGAAAAACTTAAGCTGGGACCATGTAATTGGAAATCAATGTGAGTCTTGTATGATGAATTGAAAGTGTTGTATTGTATCTCAGCTGGATCTCCAGTATTAGAGGCCGTTTGCGCCATTTTCAACAAACCTCCCGACAGAAACACATAATTATTCATTGCAAAAATCGAACTTCCAATAATATTGAAATCAATAAATGCTTTCGAATCTGCAGAGCTCGAAGGATTTAATAAAATCGTGTTTGTCGGCGCATAGTTACTGTTGGCAATACCCATATTGTCCTGCGCTGAAGCAAAAAAACAGTGCAACGTCAATAGCAAGAATATGTATCGGCCAAATTTCATTAATCCATAATTTCTACTAAATGTACATCTGCTAGAATAGGTGTTTTAGGTGGAACAGCTCCATCTGACGAGCCTTTTTCCCCGAATGCCAAATAAGATGGAATAACAATCCTGCACATTTCTCCTTCATTCATCTCTTTAATCACCGACTCTATCCCTTTAATCACCTGATCCGGGGCACTTACATTCATAAATTGAGGTCGCTGTTCAGTTACTTTATTAAAAATACTACCATTTAGGAAACTGCACGTATAAGCGACTGCAATATCATCGTTTAAAGTAACTTTTCTAGTGGACATTTCTTTAGTCTTCATATAGAACAAATCCCCTTTTCTAGTCAATTTACCCTCTAGATTCTCTCTCTCTATATACTCATTTATAAGTGTCATTTCCAGTGCCACTCCCTTTCTTACCTCAGCTTCTCTATAGGCCAAATACTCTTCTTCAGTCATAGAAAAGTGGCACCGTACTCCTAGCTTCACCTCAGAGGAATCTTTCAAATAAACATTATTATTGATAAACTCATCTAATATTTGATTCTTTATCATTTGATAACTAAGACTATACAACACACTATCTCCTGATGTTAAATTCTTTAAATCATCCGCAAAATCGGGCCTCCCAAAAATACTAGGGTGAAAATCTGAAAGAAATACCTCATTTGTTGCCTCCATCTTTTGCCCTTCGTCCATTGCAGAAACACTAAAAGAAATAGCTACATATTTGGCATTGGCTACGGGAGTATTTCCATCCCCAAAAACCACCAACTTTTTCTTAATTCCGTCACTCACCTCCGAAAATTCTCCTGTATCACATGCGTAGAGACAGACTACTAATACTATGTATATCCACTTATTCAATTGAGTACTTTAACATCAAAAACAAGAGAAGTCATCGGAGGAATTTTATAGTCATCTCCTACTAATCCATGTGCCAAATGTGCTGGCACTACTGCTCTAGCTCGCTCTCCTCTTCTCATTGATTTCAACAATTCATGCAATCCTGTTTCTGCCTCAGAATAATCTACCACAAGGGACATTATCCCAGACCTTTCACTGTTATATAATGTATCTTCTTTTAAATTCGAAATGGTATAATCGAGAAATACTTGTTCCCCAGTTTCAATGGGTTTTCCTATAGATTGCTCATAAATCTGATAACGCAACCCTGTTCCAGACAATGACATCTCCCATTCTTTTTTACTTATGAAATGCTCTATTCTAAGTGAATCTTGTTGAAGCATTACTCGTTGATTTTGGATGAGCTCTTCCTCTACATTCACCATAACTGGGGTATCTTTATACTTGCCCCTTGGATCCTCTGTACATCCAGCTAGCAAAATGATCACTGCTATGAAACCAGTTAATTTCATTAATAGTTTAATTCCTTGGAATAGTTCATTGCTGTTTCTTTCACTTTCTTCACTGTCTCGGTGAACGAAATAAAACTCGCTCCTCCTGCAGCATTGTTATGCCCGCCTCCATCAAAATGAGCTCTGGCAAAAGCGTTGACGTTAAATTTTCCTTTACTTCTAAACGATAGCTTTACAATGTTATTTCCCTCTTTTATCAAAACGGCCATATTCACATCTGCCAATGAAAGTGCGTAATTCACCAATCCATCAGTATCTCCAGGCTTATATTCATACCTATCCAGTTCTTCCTTAGAAAGGGATATTAGCGCTGCCTTGCAATTAGGAATCATCTCCAATTTGTTACTTAACGCATGACCTAGTAGCTGCAATTTCCCCATCAAATTTGTATCATACACACTTTGATGAATCTGAGAATGATCCAAGCCATTCCTTTTCAGTGTCGCAATGATTTCGTGGGTTTCTGCATTTACTAGAGGGAATCTAAATGAGCCGCTATCAGTCATAATTCCAGTATATATTCCTTGACCAATTTCATTAGTTAGCCAGTTGAGGTTTTCCTCTATAGCACTACAAAACTGATAAATTAGTTGCGCGGTACTACATGAGGTCACATCTGAAATATTCACTGAAAACTCCTCTGGCTCCTGGTGATGGTCAATTAATATAAAATCTGCTTTTGATTGTTCTAAAGATTCTTGCATCTCCCCTGTTCTATGGAGTGCGTTATAATCCAGTGCAAATATCAGATCGGCAGATGATATATGCGATTTAGCATCCGTTCCTTTTTCATCATAAAGAAGAATATCTTGTGTCCCTGGAAGCCAGTCGAAAAAGTCTGGAAATGAATTTGGCAATACCACCACCACACTTTTACCTTTATCCTTTAGATAATGATACATAGCCAAGGCTGAGCCTACTGCGTCACCATCAGGATTTTTGTGTGCTGTCACCACAATGTTTGTGGCATTATTTATGAGTAACTTGGCTTGAGTAATGTTAACTTTGTCCATGGTTGGGTATTGCTTCGCAAAAGTAAACGTAATAAGTATGAAACTTTTAACTTCTTCACTTCTTTTTAGCATAATTTCAGGACTTTGGGCTCCTACGGAATTAAGTGAGAATCATGAATATTACTTTTCCGTAATGACCCTTGAAAAGAACATTGAAACATCTTCTTTGGAAGCTGAATTTCGGATTTTCTCCAATGATTTGGAAAAGGCGCTCGGAGAATCCGAAGAATTTCATATTCGACTTGGAGATACTAGAGAAATTCAAGAAGCGGACAGTTTGATTTTCGATTATCTATATGAGAGAGTGCATATTAAAGGCAAAGGATGGGAATCTGCTACCGTAAACTACATCGGGAAACGTGTAGACAACGATCTCACATTCATATATCTCGAATACGCGAATGTCAGTCACTGGGGAGAAGTAACGATTACTAACAATATCTTATTCGATATATATCCTGGTCAACAGAACCAAATCTCTTACATCAGCGGAAAGAACATAAAATCTGAGAGCACTTTTACCGAATACCCGAAACGAACATTTAATTTTGGCGAATGACCAAAAAAGAGCGTGTTCAATTTGTTATTGATGAATTAGAGAAACTTTATCCTGAAGTTCCTATCCCCCTAGATCACAAAGATCCTTACACTCTTCTTATTGCTGTGCTCTTGAGTGCTCAATGCACTGATGTTCGTGTGAATAAGATTACCCCGCTTCTATTTGCTCAGGCAGATACCCCTTATGATATGATCAAAATGACGGTCGAAGAGATTAAAGAAATCATTCGACCATGCGGTCTTTCTCCCATGAAAAGTAAAGGCATTTATGGATTAAGTCATATCTTAATCGACAAGCACAATGGCAAAGTTCCTCAATCTTTTGAGGCCTTAGAAGAACTTCCCGCAGTTGGCCATAAGACAGCTAGTGTAGTGATGTCTCAGGCTTTTGGCGTTCCTGCTTTTCCTGTTGACACTCATATTCACAGACTCATGTTTCGTTGGAATTTATCCAATGGAAAAAATGTGGTTCAGACTGAGAAAGATGCCAAGCGGTTGTTTCCAAGGGAAATTTGGAACAAACTGCATTTACAAATCATTTTTTATGGTCGTGAATATTCTCCTGCACGGGGCTTGGATTTGAGTAAGGACTATATCACAGCTACTGTCGGGAGGAAGGGACTGATTTGATAGCTACTTCACAAATGATACTGAAGAAGTTTAAGTTTTAAGTTCAATTCTTCGTTCTCATCTGGCTTCATATAGATTACTCTATTTTGGCTTTTTTACTTGAATTTGTCCTTTGTTTTTTGACTAATTCCATTTGGATTCTACTAGTTCATGGTTATCACATATTTGTTTTGTTGCCTTTATATTTTACCTACTACTTCCTTCACTCAAGATTTCAGAGAATATTCAAAGAGAATTGAAGATATTATTTCAGAGAAAATGTTCTAAAAGGAGGAAGTACACTAAAGAATAACCGTAAGGAGCGTAACTGGACTTACTGTTTAGACAGCGGACTAGTCAAATAGTATGTGATAGCAAAAACGCATATTTTAGTGCTATGAAAAATTTAACTCTACTATTCAGCTGTTTCTTCATCTGCAGCGGTATTCAATCACAAACCCAAGTTACTTTTTATACTACAGAAGGAGACTTTGTTCTTGAGCTAGAGGACGAGCTTACTCCTATTACTGCTGGAAATTTCTTATCACTTGTGAATGATGAGTTTTATGACGGTATCATCTTTCACCGAATTATTGAGGATTTTATTGTTCAAGGTGGAGCCCCCTTAGGAACAGGATTTGGTGGCCCTGGATATGAAATTGAAGATGAATTCCATCCACTATTAGATAATGTTGAGGGAACTATTTCTATGGCTAATAGCGGACCAAATACGGGTGGAAGTCAGTTTTTCTTTAACATGGTGAATAATACTTTTTTAGATTATGACCAGATGCCTCTAGATTCTCAACATCCAGTTTTCGGGAAAGTGATTTCTGGTTATGATGTCTTAGAAACTATACAAGAAGTGGCCGTAGATGCTAATGACAGTCCAATCGAAGATGTGGTAATGGATAGCTTAAGAATGACCTTCAATGGTCCCCTTGGCATTGAGAAGTTAGGAAAGAACTCGTTGGAAGTAAGTGTTTTCCCTAATCCAACGGAAGAAATATTGAATATCTCCATCACTGATGTAACAGTTCATGATGTCCATGTTGAATTAATGGATATTACAGGAAAAAAAGTGTTATCAAAAACAGCCTCGACTAATAGTCTAAGCAAAATTGATTTATCTCTAATACAAAAGGGGATATACTTCTTACGTATACATGATGCGAGAGAAGAAATTTTGTCTAAAAGAGTAATTATAGAGTAGTAGTTTGAAAATTCTAAAAATGAGGCTTATTTGGCTTTCCTCTATCCTTCTGATAAGTCATCTTGGTAATGCTCAGAATAATCTTGTTAAGATTAAGGTTGAGAAAGAAAAATTTTCAATTATTGGAACTTGGACAGCTAATATTCCCGATCGAACTGGGGAAGACTATTTTATTTTCAAAAAAGATGGTACGTGTGCCGAACTTAAGTCTCTCCTTGAAACAAACTCTGAAAACAAAGAGGTTGGCAGTGAGTTTAGTGAAGATGAAAGAGGTTCTTGGGAAGAGAAATCAGATTCACTCGTATTGACTTTCAATCGCGAACTAGAAGGTGAATACCTAGAGCCTCTAGATTTAATCACTAAAATAACGTGGTTAAACTCCGACTCTTTTATCTTGAAGTTTGTAGATGGTGATGACATAGGATGGGATGAACACATCACATTTACAAGAACCACCCTAAAGATCAAAGAACCTAAAAATTGAACCGACAGATTCAAACAAATGAAATCAGGAACTAATAGAAGCGATATACAAATAGGATTAGAAGTTGAAATCATACAGAAGCACCATCAACGCTCTGGAGAATTAACGGATGGGATTATCAAGCGAATTCTGACTAAATCAGCTGCACACACCCATGGAATAAAAGTAATGTTGGAAACAGGCGAAGTAGGACGCGTAAAGAATATTTTGGAGTGATTATATTCGTTTTATGAAATTACACTCACTGCTCTTTGCCGTTATCTTATTGTTTTCTCAATGTGACTCTTCGCCTAAATGGACGGATAGTTTAACCACTTGTCTTTCTGATGAAGATATTGATCTATTGACTCTAGCGAAAAACAGATTTGAAAAAGTGATATCAGAGAAGTTCGATGGCTCTACTATTGGAGAAAAATATAAATCTTATGTCAAAGAAATTGCCAAAAAAGATATGATTGATGGTATTTATCATGAGCTACTAATCAAAGAAACCACAAAAAAAATGCAAGCCTCAGATCTTTATGAAAAGATCTGGCAGAAGTCCGATAAATGGCATTTGAATGATAGACGAGGAAGTAATATATACTTAATTAATGGGTATGCTGATGTTCCTACCTGTTTGTCATCAGCGACAAACTCAGCTTGGCTCAAAGCTAAAGTGAGAGAATTGGAAATTTCTATTTATCCATTCCCATCAAATTTAGCCAACGAAATACTGAACACTTTTTCTCCAAAAGACTATGATAATGAATACCATCAGTTATTTATAGCCATTAGCTTATGCTATACTCAATCTTTAATCTATTACGACAAGAACTAACCATAGTCATTATAAACTATACACTCTATCTATTTTTTATAAGAACAAGGTCTCTTAATCCTCTTTTTGTTCAAGATATAGGATGGTAAGAAAACTAAAACCACTGCTCAATCAACAATAAGATACTGACTAACAACAACTAAACAAAATAATTCATCTTCAATACAATTCGAAGTATTGCGTTACGTTTTTAGACCGTAACCAACCAAAACAATATCAGATAAGAAGATTCTACTTTAATCAAAAATCAACTAATAATGAAAAAAGTAGTTCTTTTAGTGCTGGCAGCACTAAGTATCTCTATCTGCCAATCGCAGGAAGAAAACAACTCTCGAGGTAAAAAAATCCAATCCGGATTCTTTTTAGGGGTCAACTATTCTAATTTAATTCTTAATCATCCATTAGAGGGAGAATTTACGCCAAATCAAACCAATAGTCCGGGATTTGAGCTGGGTATCTTAGGAGAATTTAGACTTTCAGATCATTTTGATCTACGAGCTTCTTCGGCTCTTTCATTTAATGGTGGTCTTGTAAGAAGGATCGTAATTGAAGATGAAGTCTGGTTATATGAAAGAAGGGAATACGTCATGCCTATTAGTTTAGACGGTTCTCTGCATGCTATTTGGAATCTAAAAAAGAAAGGATCTACTCCTTATACCATATTTGGGTTTACAGGAAAAATGCCTCTCAAAGAGGCACGAAATTTCACTGAAGTTGCAGCTACTAATAGCTTTGTCTCAGCAGATATTGGGATTGGATTCGACAAAGAGTTTACTGTATTTAACTTTAGTCCTGAACTGCGATATAGTTATGCGCTTAACAGTGTTACGAGCAAGCTATTTGAGGATTTTTTATATCTAAACCAAGTATCCCTGATTCTCAATTTCAAAGGATAATTCCTATTTCAAGTATTTAGCCCAATGTTCTTGAACTTGAAGAATATTGGGCTTATTTGTTCAACCATTCCTTAAAATCCGAAACTCTTTCTCTGGAAACTACTACTTCTGAAGAGCAGGTTGGGCTTAGTTCTAGTATGAGTCTGCTATTGAAATAACTGGATATTTTAGAGATACTCAGATCAGACACCACAAATTTCCTACTTATGCGATGAAATTTTTCAGGATCAATTTGATTCTCTATTGTTTCTAATTTGTCATCTAAAAGAAACTGGCTTCCCTCCTGATCCACCAGAAATGTATTTCCCGCATCCGAAAAGAAATAGGCCACTTTATCAGTATTGACGAATTTAAATTGGTCCCCGCTCTTAATTAAGAATCGACTCTTGTAGTTTTTATTCCTTAAAAGTGTTTTTAATTGTTCGCTGAGTTCTGCATAATCTTCATCATGCCTCACAGAAGACAATTTTAAAAACTTCTCCCATGCCTGTTTGAGTTCTAACTCATCAATTGGCTTCAATAAATAATCTATAGAATTTACTTTAAATGCTTTGATTGCATATTCATCAAAAGCGGTCGTAAATATCACTGGGCATGGAACGTTCACTCGTTCAAAAATGGAGAAGCTCTTTCCATCCGCCAATTGGATATCAAAAAATGCCATGTCAGGAGCAGGATTGGTATTTATCCATTCGACAGCATCTTCTATCGAATCTACAACCTCTAAAATGATGATATCCCCTAAACCTCTTATTAGTTTCTTCAGCCTATCTGCTGCAGGAGTTTCGTCTTCAACTATGAGTACCTTTTTCATGATAAAGACACTTCTATTAATGGAATTTGTACACTAAACGTTTCATCGTCTTCATGAATCAACACCTTCTTTTGTGCTGTAATCTCATACCGATTCGAAATATTTTCAAGCCCTGTCCCGGTGCTAATCACTTGTTGATCCTTCAGTTGTAAATTATTACACACTTTCAACATTCCAGATTCTGAAGTAATAGAAATCATCAGTGGTCTCTTTGTTGAAATCACGTTGTGCTTAACGGCATTTTCTACAAGCATTTGAATACTCAGCGGAACTATAAAGTGATTGTCTTCAATGTTTTCTAGGTCAACATTGCAATGCAAATTTTCACCAAACCGTGTTTCTAGCATAAATAAGTATGCATGCACACATTTCATCTCTTCATAAACAGGGATCAATTTCTTGTCTTTTATCTCTAGAATATATCGGTAAACTTTTGACAAATTCTGCACATATTGTACTGCTACTTCTGGCTCTTCTGGAATGATACTCGCCAGTGTATTTAGGCTATTGAAAAGAAAGTGTGGCTGCACCTGACTCTTAAGAATCTCTAATTGGGATTCTACATTCTGACGTTTTAATTTCTCACGTTCCTTAACAGATAGGTTAAGTGCATTCATATAAAAAGCAGTTTCGTAAAAACCCACAATCACACTCATCAATATTATGGTTCCTATTATACTTTTTATCAAAAGAGCTTCTGTACATGGAATTCCTACTGATTGATATGGCCCTATGGACATTACTCCTGTGACTATCACAGTCGTAATAAAATGGACTGGATAGTTTCTTCTGAAGAATAACTTAATTGTACTTACGCTATTTCTCTTCTCATCATATTTTTTGAACTTGTAAAAAATAAACAGGTTGGCAAAATGCAAGATTCCAGCATGAAACCACCCGATTAACGCATGCATTATTCCCTTGTTCGAAACGGCATTGATTTCATTTCCTAGAAAAATAAATGGGAAAGAAATTCCTGTCACCAAAATTGATGCGATGACTAGTTTGTGGTGGTCGAAACCCACCAACTTTTTGAATTCTTTGTCCTTAAAAATCCCCATATACCTACTTTCTGTAGCTTAAAATTATTAGAATAAAATCTGATATCTCACATCTGGGAAGAAGCCTCTTTGGTAAGTAGTAATGACGCTCCCTTCATTTTCGTTGAATGATTTTGTAAATACGTTTTGTCTTCCAATGACATTTTGTAAATCTACAAAGAAGGTTTGAGCTGTCTTTTTCCCATTCTTTCTAAACCCAATTTTAATATCAGGTCTTATATACGGGTCAAATTGCTCTTGCAAAATTTGCGTTTCATCTAATACTGTTTCTCCTGCAATTATGGAAGCTTCAAGATCTATAGGAGTATATCTCCTACCTCCAGCTACATTTAGCTTGGCATCAAATGTCAGCGCAAAACCTTCATTCAACTGAATTTCTTTACCGGCTAGCACATTGAAGACATAGTTTGAATTAAAAAATGTGTTTCTGTCCACATTATCAAACCCTTTATACTTGCTATCAAAAACGGAAGCAGTAAACAAATAATAAAATCCTTTTTTCAGAAACCGTTCAAGAGTTAGTTCCACTCCCATATTGGATCCTTCTCCTTCGTTTACTAGCCCTACATTATTAGGGAATCCAAAATCAGCTCCAAAGTTCAACATTGAGAAGTCCTTTTCCGCTGGGTCAACAGCAGCATTAAAAATCTGTTGGTAATAAGTTTCCAATTTAATTCGGGAATCTGGAGTAAGGGAATAATCCCAAGACACTACAGCATGATTACTTTTCACAAAATCTAAATTTCTATTCGCCATTCTTTGCTCCTCTGTAGCAAATCTATCTGAACTGAAATAAACAGGAATAGGCTGAAGTTGTGAATGCAATCCATAACCCATTGCGAATGTACTCTTACCAGACGCTTTGTATGAAAAGTTGATCCTTGGTTCTACTGTACTTGTTTCATTTAACGGAAAGTATGATGCATGTACACCGGTATTCAGCTTGAGCAAATCATTAAAACGATGCTGCCATGAAAGAAAACCTCTATATAGACTTGTGTTTCCGGTAAAGTCCATTGAGCTATACCAAACTCCATCGTCAGCCTTTACAGAGTCCTTTAAGTTGATGTCGTACATATTAAATATCAATCCCGCCTTTATTTTATTCTTGACATTCAATTTACTCTTTAAAGTCCAGTTGACACCTAGATTAGATTGAGCAGCATCCTGTGCATATGTTTCTTCAAATGCTTCCTTAGTATCATCAAGTTCCTGAAGACCAAATGTATTCCCCGAACTAGACGCTGTAACTGCCAGTTTCGATGATGTTTTCTCATTGAAAAAATAGGTATGAGAGAAACCTGCCATTCCTGTATATCCGGAATATTGACTTTCTTCCTCATCATCGTTGAACAAATTGCTTTCAGTGGGTTCATACTCAAATGAAATATCGCTCACCCCTCCTAACCCCCAAAAAACAAACCTTCCAGCTTTTTCAGTAGGAATATTGAGTTTAAAGTTCACGTCTTGATATTGAGGTATAGCACTCCCTGTTCCAAAATTGATTCCTAATGCATAAAAAACTCCCAATGTTGAATAGCGGTAATTGACCAAAAATGAAGACTGTTTCCCAAGCTTTAGTGGTCCTTCCATTCCTAATTCAAATCCATTAAATCCTACTTGACCTAAAAACTCATGTTTTTCAGCATTTCCATTTCTTATGTTTAAGTCGAAAACCGCACCTATTACGTTTCCATACTCTGAAGGAAATGCACTTGATAAAAAATCACTTGTTCTAAGGTTATTCGAATTCAACATAGATATTGGCCCTCCTGTGGCTCCAATTGTACTAAAGTGGTTTGGTGCTGGAATATCCACTCCTTCCATTCTCCAAAGAACTGCCGAAGGTGAATTTCCTCGAACGATGATATCATTTCTGTCGTCACTGGCTCCACTTACACCTGCATAGTTTTGGGCCATTCTAGCTACATCACCTGTAGATCCAGCAAATCGACTTACCTCATCCATAGAAAGTGATCTAGAACTTACAGCAGCCAAATCGTTCTCGGCCTTCCCTTTTTCTTCTTCTGACATGACCACAGCCTCTTCCAAGGCCTTTAAGTCTTCTTCTAAGGCCACATCTACGATTGTTTCTTTTGCCGAATTCACTAATATATTAGGTATAGTCATCGTTTTATACCCTATGAAGCTAAACTCTATGGCCTGCCTTCCGACTGGGATACCATTCAATTTATAATTTCCATTAATACCTGTTGTGGTAGACAACATTTTATCCCCACTTACCCAATACACATTCACTCCTATCATCGGATATTCTGCATCCTGATCAATTACAGTTCCCTTAACAATCTGAGTAAGTTCTGATTGAGCCAAAATCGACAAACTGAACATAAGCAATGTAAGGGCTAATAAGATGTGCTTTTTCATGGTCTTTGCTTTATTGAAAACACAAAATTATAGAGAAGATACGGTTCTATAAATTATTAAAATGTGAATTGTCGAATTTTCAGGTTGAATTGTAACATGGGAAACAAAGACTCAGAAAGAACAGATTTTCATACCAGTAGATGTAACAATTGTCTGATGTGAACATATAACGATTCTATATAGTACTACTGGCAATATGATTCGCGGCCAATTCCCCCCGAAAGTCGCAGCGTCGAACCCAAATTGAGCCTTATGAAATCAGAGTATCCAGGGGAATATAGAAGGTTGGTTACTGTCTTGTGCACTGAACTGAACAAAGTTCGAACCCATAGTATTGATAGAGTTAACAATAACAGCAAATTGTAAACTTCTAATCATCGTTAGAATTATAGCTTTCTCTCACTTTTTCAAGCCCCTTGTGCGTGGCAGCCTTAAGCGCAATTACAAAGAGCCTTTCCAAATGCTTATGCTTTGCATCTATTGAAGTAACAAAATAATCCGCAGTTGATTCTGACCAAATTACTCTCCCATCATCAAATGTAAACTCCAATTTCAGTTTAACAAATGCTCTTTCTTTTTCAGTTGACCAGGTCGCTGAAAATTCTTTATATGCCTCGATGACAAAAACTTTTGCTACTACGGCATCATATCCAATACATTGCTTTTCGATTTCATTTGCGATAATCCTCTCGTATTGAACTCCAAATTCAAGGGCATGTTTGATGTTTTGATTAGGTAGAGAAATAAAGGGTAGCCGTATTGCTCCCACATCAATCTTTGATCGTGAATCGTCAAATATGATTGTATCTACTGAAAAATCAAGGCTTAAATGCTCGGTAGAACGTGTTTCCAACTGAGTGAGTTTTGAATTCACCTCACAACTAAAGAAGCATAAAGAAACGATTGTTATATAGAATACACTTTTCATTTTTACTAGAAATTCAAGGAGAATGAGACACCATTCACCCCAACATCAAATTGAAGTGAAGACGTCATCTTAAGGTTATTGTTATACATCTTCGCTACCTCAACAGCACCTCTCTTATATCTAGAATGCAAAATGCTTGATCCAATTATGAGAATGCCAGATGCTGCAATCATTGGGACACTATAATCTTCAGCTCTATTTCTAAGTGCGTATCCTAAACCATATCCTCCAACAAAGCTTATTAACAAACTAATTCTTCGAGTTTTTGCATGCTCTTTAAACTTAGCTGAAGCCTCTTCATCATTTTGAATTATCTTCTTTATCATTCTGTAAGTAATAGGATACCCATTTAGTCTTATAGAAGGTTTTTTGCCATATAACTGAATTGGTTTCCCTGATTCCTGAGCAATGCCGAGAACGCTTGATAGCAAAAAGGTGGATAGAATTATCAATCTAATAATCATTATTTAACAACTTATTGAAGGGTAAAACATGCTGCAATCTGCCTTCGATCACAAGGATAACAGATTCATTGATTGGAATATATAAAAGAGACTTTCTCATTTTTCGAAAGCCTCTTTTTATTTTTTAATTAACCTACATTCCTGTTACTGCTTTACAAGCTGCCATTCAACGGTTTTGCCATTCAAAGCAGCTTTAATAATATAATTACCTGAAGAAAGAGAGGATACATCTAATTGTGATGAATTACCACTCAACGATTCAGATAAAACTATTTTCCCTGCTGTATC
The DNA here is from genome assembly GCA_965224545.1 of Flavobacteriales bacterium. Classification (GTDB taxonomy): domain Bacteria; phylum Bacteroidota; class Bacteroidia; order Flavobacteriales_D; family Sanyastnellaceae; genus ASP10-05a. Next base: position 1,103,264 of record CBDCZM010000004.1, read on the forward strand.
ATAGATTTCTAATGATACTATATGTTGTTTATCCGTTGTATTATATATGTCCACGATAAGATCATCTTTAACAGGATTAGGATAAAAAGAGAGGCTTAATTCTCCATTTTCATCTGCTATCAAGGTTTGATTTGATTGGTTCTGATTTAAGGTTGAAGGTTGATTGGTATTACCAGCTTGTTCAACTCCATCATCCTGATTTTCAACCATACCTTCTACTGGAAATCTCATTGTTCTGTTTCCAGCATCGTCATAGTCGAAATATATTTCTGTTTGAGCATATAAATTTCCTGTTAGGAAAATGGCTGCACTTATAATTATATTCTTTAATATTTTCATTTTCTCGTTTTTTAATGTATCGGATACTTTGGAATGCAAAACACCATTCTCAAAAATAAAATCATTGGATTTCACATAATGCTGATATGATCGCCCCAATTTTAACTTCATGGTATCTCCATCAATAGTTCCTTTCAAAATAATCCCTTTAAAATGTAAAGCAAATGCTCATACCACTTGAATTAAGCCCAAATGTCATTCCCACATATTCATTAAGTCTATTCTTAAATAGGTTAGAATTATATGTCTCAACCGCTTGTATGGTTCCTTTTTCACTTGCATTGGCAGTAATAATACTCATTATAACTGCCACGCCAGAAGCTGATATAATAACTGAATCAGTAGGCTTACTTCGTAACGCATTTGCCATTTGCCATCCTGCACCATAACCTCCAGCAAATCCAAGAATAGTTGATAAAGCACTATAATCTAATGATGTTCTCATTGCGCTATAGGCTCTTTCATCTTTTTGCATAATCGTGAGCATATCCCTCGGTTTTAATTGCTTTCCTTTTTGGGAAAATTTTACCCTTGAGCCTACATTTTCAATCAATATTTCATCTTCTTGTGAAAAACCAGATAATGAGCAAAAAATTATTGCAGTTAAAACCGTTAGTCTTAAATTCTTCATTTATTCTTAAAGAATTGCCATTCAACAGTCTCAGCATTTAATCTAGCTTTAATAATATAATTACCTGAAGAAAGGGAGGATACATCAAGTTGAGATGAATTATCACCGATATTTCTCGATAAGACAGCTTTTCCTGTGGTATCGTAAATTTCAAGTAACACTTTTTGCTCTATACCTGTAGTGTTTAGCACATCAATAATTAAATCATCTTTTACAGGGTTAGGATAGAATGACAGTTGAATTTCACTATCATCTAACACAATTGTTTGCTCATTCAAATTTTGATTTGTTTCAGATAGTGAATGAGTATCATTAGTCGAAGCTTGTATTACTTCATCATCATTTTGGACAAGCCCAAAAATCGGATATCTCATTTCTTGATTTCCAGCATTATCATAATTGAAATATATTTCTGTTTGAGAGAATAAATTTCCTATTGGAAAGATGATTATGCTGAAATAGATTAAAATCTTTGTATAATTCATTTTTTTAATATTTAATTAGCAGCCTTATTTCGTAAAACTATTAGCTATTTCTTTCATTTCTTTTACTAGACTTGTATTTAGACCAGACTCATTATGATCCAACTCATTTTCAAAAACTCTAACGAAAGAAGCTGCTATATAAAAATTTTCTTCTGAGCTTATGATTTTAAAAAGATTATTTTCATCTCGCGAAAAATATTTATCTAATGAAGGATATAATATGTCTTCTTTATTTTCTGACTTGCTAATATCGATATCATTTAAAAAGGCGGGTATTTGAATGAATCTTGTATCATAAAAAATAATATCAATGTTTTCATCAAATCCTTTTCTTTTATCAGATCTAAGTAAGAGCAATCCATGACTAACACTGTAGTCATAAAGAGTAAAAGGTCTATTCGAGTTATATATCTTGTTATTCATTGCCTAATTATAGTATTAAAATGGACTTGGTACCACGGATCCTCCAGAATAAAAAATAGTTCTACTCATAATGTTTGGATCTGAATAAATCTGGAACAATTCCCAGTTGGTATACCCACCTTGTAAATAACCTCTTGACCCTTGCTGAATGGCGCTCCATGGGTTATCAATACCATCTAGGTTAAAATGAATCTTTGTGCTTGAACTTCTCACCTTACCCAGAAACTGTCCCTCAAAATCAACTGCTGCCCATTTTTTCCATGTACTGGCGCTAACAGATTCTGCAAAATCGTCTAAATGTTCTCTCACACCTAAGGCTACGTCTTCAGTGTAATTAGTCGAAGCGATTCGACCCTGTTGATCTTGAATGTACCCTTGGCTAAGCCCATTTTCTGGTTGATCTGAAGGAACAAATATATCATCAACTTCTACAACAGCTTGACGTCCCGATCCTGTTGGATTTGAACCAACATTTTTATCAGTATTATTAAAACTAAATCTTGTACGTCCATCGGCAACAGGGTCACCTAGGTGCACATTTTTATTGTTTGCATAAGCTATTCCACCGTTGACAATAGCTCCTAAAACACCTCCTGCTGCAATTCCAATGATATACTGATCTATGGTCATCAATGGGTCGTTAAATGCAATGGTATTTCCCATACTTAATACTGGCAAAGCAGCAGCAGAAGAAGCGGCGCCACTAGCAAATCCTGCTGCAATTCCTCCTGCTCCAGCAGCTCCGCCGCCGTATGCGGCAAATGCGGCCCCTCCTGTGGCATAGCCAACAGCTCCAGCAGCAGCTCCTATTCCATAAGCTGCTAAACCATCACCAACACTATTTATTTGACCTTGGTATGCCTTTACTCCAAGGTTGATTCCGCCGCCTACATCCATGGCAATTCCAAGGGCCAAAGAAGCTCCTCCTGTGACAGGGGCTAATAATGCTCCAATGATAGTAAAAATTATCTCTCCACTTGGGTCTGTATATTTTAAAGGATTGTTTAAGACATAGCTATACCTGTTATGGCTTTGGGTAAACCCAGGGGCTTGAATGAAGTTATCCACCTGAATCATTCGAGCCAATCTCGGATCGTAGGTACGACCGTTCATGTTTATCAGATCATAGGCTGCATAATGTTCATGCCCAGTGTATCCACGGGCGAGCCACTCTGGCATAGGTTGTGTATTCTCGGATTGATCCCATGAAATAGGATTTCTGGTTCTACCCCATGCATCATAGCTCTGTTTTCCAGTTATATTTCCATCTTTATCAGTGCAGGCTATGATTGAGCCTTGATGATCTCCATAAAGATAATAGAGTCCATCATCTGTGTCTATATCATTATCATTTTGAACATGTACCGCTCCGCCTGGTAAATAAGTAATCTCGGTTGTTGTTCCTGAACTTTCCGTATAAAACTCTTCAAATTGATAACCATAAAACCTGCTGTAAATCAAATTATTTGATTCATCACGAGATTCTACTTTCTTCTTGCTTTGACTTGGTCCATATGATAATGCAAGTTGAATGCCTGATTCTAAAATAGTTTCTATTTTATCAAAGTAGGTGTAAGTTATGTCTCTCTGATCGTAGTCAAAATCACTTACAACGTCTTCTAATTTACTTACCGCATTAATTTTTTGGGCATTATACTTATATGTTCCTACATCTGACTTTACCTCAATATTTCCATTATCAAAGTAGCTTTGAGTTTGTAAATTAAGAACTAAGGATTCGTCTGTAATATCTATAATTTTACTTTCTGTGAGTCTATCCAAATTATCATACTCGAAAACCTCTTTTAGCCCAGAGATATTGTCTTGTCTAAAAGACATATTTCCAGTGGTAAGCTCATAGTCGTATTCCATATCTACTACCCCAGAAACTTGTTGATGTTTTAGCAGTCCATACTTGTCTATATTATTAGTTGTTACCACTCCATTTCCGTTGGTATACATTGTTACTTGCCCTAAGGCGTTGACTGCATTAATTTTATAGATCGGTTCTGATTGACCTTGCATCGAAACCAATGTAAGTAATCCTTTATCGATGCCATCAGGCTCTACATATGAATTGGTAGTCATTACCCCAGAAGGATAGGTGGTGTTTTCTATTCGTCCTAAGTAGTCGTATGAATAGGAAGTAATCATCTCTTTGTTTTCAGTGAGCAGGTTTTCTTTCTCTTCGATGATTCTGCTATATTGATCATGTATATATTCCATAGTCACTGCTCCATTGATTCCTATGACTTTTTTTAATTTATTCTTACCATTGATGGAAGTTTCATACTCGTAATCAATCATTCCATCTGGAGTTTCTTCATAGTCAATTCTTCCTTTGCCATCATAGAAAAATTCTGTCACATTATCATTGGCGTTTTTCTGCCAGAATAACTGACCATAGGCATTGTACTTGTATTCCGCGACTCCAGCATTGATACCAACTAGTTTAGTTTGATGACCAAAACCATCATATTCCATTGTGCTAGTGACTGTTCCATTGACACGTACCTCCTTAGGTTCGCCATTGGAGAAATAGCTATATTCTACCGTTCCTCCATCATCTACAGTCTTTGTATGTCTTCCAGCAGCATCATGGTAAGAAGTAGTAGTAACTCCAGCCATAGAAGTAGTGGTGGCAGCAAAGAGTCCTGCACTAAGATCATATGATTTTGAAACTGTTCCAATAGAATTGCTGGATGATTCAACCATTCCATGTTCGGGATGGTATTCATGAGTAGTAATGACCGCATTATATGATTCTCCTTCATAAAATGGAGAAGTTTCTGTAGAGACTCTTCCTAACTCATCATACGAAATAACCATTTGAATTACCTGACCATTAAAGCCATCCGTCTCTACTTTCCTACTTCTGCCTAATCTGTCAAACCATTTTCTCGATTCTGCTTTTCCATCGCCATAAGTAGAAGTGTAAAAAATACTATTCCCCACACTGGTGTTACTGCTTGAAGAGCTTCCAATGTCCCAATTATAATTGAAATAAGTAGTACGTCCGAGCGGATCAGTGGTTTGGCTCACTCTTCCTAAATCATCATAATGGTAATTTGTAGAAAGACCTGTCACCCCTTTTTTAGTCAAAAGATTTCCTGTAATAGGATCATACTCAAACTCATTAAAATCCCCACCAGTAGAGGTTCTCTTTGTTAGATACCCGTAATCATCATAGATAGTCACTATGGATATTTCAGGCAATGCTTCATAGTCGTTTGTAGCAGGACTTGAAGTTCTTTCAGAAGCAACCAATCCTAACCAATTGTACCCATAAGTACTCGTTACAGGTCGATCTGATAACGGATCACTCTCATTTGTTTTCACATTTCCATTGGCATCATAAGTGAAATTGGTTTTTCTGATATAAGGTATCTCCCCTGAAGAGGTCGTTTTCACTTCTATTGTTTCAGGTAGATAAGGAAGCCAGCTTCCATTTGAAACAAAATTGGAATAACTTTTTTCTAGAGTCACCACTTGTCCTCCAAGAGAAGTCTTTTTTCTGACAATATTTCCATCTGAATCATATTCCTGAAACTCTTCTTGAGTATTTACACCTGTTCGAAGGTCATTTCTGCTGACTTTTTTTGCTCTATACCAGTATCTGTTCTGAGAACTATAAGATCCATCATCGATAATTTCATATTCAGCATAAGAATTCGAAAGCAACTTAGGGGATAAAGGGTTGAATACAGATTTTACAGTAGTGTTTGATATGAGCGGAGAGTAATAAGTAGGGTCGCTCAGTTGAACCGTTGTTTTCACCTCTATATTTGAAGTCTCGTTAGTTTCTGTAATAGTATTGAATCCTAAAAAACCTTTTCCCTGAAGGTGAACTCTTGCTTCATCAAAGTTGTATCTTGTAGTATTCGTCCCGTCTATTCCATTAGAGGAGGAGATTCTATCCACTACTGACATTGCACCTTCAAAGTCTACTACTGGAAATAAACTGCCAGTTTCTTTTTCGTAATCTGGATCTTGACTAATCCATTTATACTCAAACTCTGTTTTTCCATTGAAACCATTCAGTACCTCTCTTAACTTGCCTACATTTTTATTCTTGAAGAAATGATGAATTTCAGCAAAATTCAACCCTTTTCTATCCACCAATTCTAACTTACCATCCCCATTGAAATCACCTTGAACGAGAGCTTGATCTCTTGAACTCATATCTCCATTGAAATGTTCAGTATACGCTTTAAACCCTTTACCTGAAGACATGTACATATTGAATACCGATGTGGTTCCACTTTCTCGTGTGCTTCTAGGAATCGCATGAATGATATCAGATTTCCCATCTCCATTAAAATCACCTATGTTGATACTTCGTGAGTCAATGCCATCATCTGTTAATCCAGGATTGCTAGAAAAAACAAAAGATGAAGAGATAAAGCCGTTTCCAGTTGAATAAGAAATCAACCAATTGTTGTCCGAGTATGGAGAGCCTCCTGTATTGAGTAGATCGGTTTTCCCATCTCCATTGAAATCTCCCGCAAAATAAGTATGCCAAACCGAAGGGAATCCTGAAGAGTGCATTGTTCTGCTATCAATCGAAGATGAAGAAAAATTTTCGAAAGTATAGATGATTGTATTTGCTGTAGCAGGAGTCTGAGGCACAATCATAAGCTCACTTTTGCCGTCACCATCATGATCCATGACCAACAATTCAATGTCATCAGACTCTGTTTCTGGGATGTAGATGCCGGAGACTTCAATTGCAATATTGTTCACAGTAGGACGAGTCATGTATACCCTATATCCACCAGCATGATGCAACACATTTAAAAAGTCTGTTCTGCCATCGCCATCAAAATCTCCTACTTTTGAAAAAACACTATTGCTTATGTGGTTTTCATTGATTTTATTGGCTGTTGAAACGGGATAATAGGTAACATGGTCAAACCCTTCCTCTGCTCCCTTAGAAAAGTATACTCTTGTGTGATCTAAAGAATACTCCGAATTTTGATTGGAAATAGAATTAACAGCAAAATCAGTTATTCCATCTCCATTAAAATCGGCTACATTTACATGGTGGTTATAGGCTACCTGCCCATAAACTCCTGAAGGCAAAATTCCAGTGGAAGATTTCCTAAAACTATCATCCTCTCTGAGGTATAAGGAAAATCTATCAAATGTTTGAGAACTAGACGTCGCTTTATGAAGTACCATCATATCTGAAATGCCATCTCCATTGTAGTCGCCCGACAAAAATCTCACATGTCCTCCTTCATCAAAATGATATATATTCTCCGTGGATAAAGCTGGCGAAAAGTCATCATATCTAAACCGAACGGAATTCAGTTTATTTCCTTCCAAATCAGTTTCATGAATTTCTTTCAAAAAAGAATAATGATCCAAACCGTATTCTAAAGAATATGTTTTTTTGACTATCCCATGGTGTCTCAGTTTAATCTGCTTGAGCAGATAACGTTGTTTAAATGAAGTCTCTGCTTGGAATAACTCATTTTCGTCGGTACGAATTCCATAATGAAACGTAATGCTCTGAAATGTTTCTCTACCTGCTGAATCATTACCCGTATACTTGATACATCTGATTCTATTTTCGCCATCACTGTTGTCATATTCGTAAAGCATATAGTTTCCATTTCTATCCATCATTTTGCTGATATTCCAGGCAACAACCCTACTACCATTAGCATCCATAACCTTTGAATTACTTACATGCTCATTGGAAGTATCATCGTACCCGTACCACGCAGTCATTCCTTCTTTAGTCTCTACCTTAAAATATGAGGAAGAGGAGGTCGCAGGGGCTTGATAAGCTGTAATTTGAGAGAAATTTTCCATCTCTGTTTGGTAAATTCCAGCATTTCCATAACTTCCTCCTTCCTTCATCAATCGTTGTCCATCTAATACATATCGATCAGATTCAGAAAGGCTTATGGAAGTTTTTTCCCCATCATAGTAAATGTTTTTCCCAGTTCTTTGGATAGCTGATACCCCAGAAAGACCCCAACCATGACCTACGATTCCATTTCCAGACTGGCTATTGTAGCTCAATGAAATCTGTGGTTGTACACCAGATATCCCTGGAAGAACTTCAATAGGGAAACTATACGTGGCTCCTCCAGAGGAAGAAATACCATGAGTTCCAGAAGTCAACTCAACTGGTAAAGAAGTATCAATTTCTCTTGGTAAAGTTCCGTTAGTGAAAAGGTCTGAATAGTTCAGGTCTGCTGGTAACCACATATCAATATATGCCTGTACATGAGCATCTTGTTGTGCAGCATATTCATATCCAGGTTTAAATATTATTTTCTCCCTCGCTACGTGAGTGTGAGTCGCTCCTGTTTCTGCTTGATCTAGAATAATCACATCATCTTGAGAAAAAGATACTGAGTAAATTATCATAGAGATCAAAAACAGGAAATAGTGTTTTATTCTAATCATCATTAAAGGTTTTAGTTTGTTCAACAATAATTATTTCTTTACTCTCTGAGGAGTTACCACTTTTGCACTTTTGTTTCCATCAAGTGCGTCTAAACGCTTAGTTAAAGCATCAATCAGCTTCTGCTGAGCAATAGTATGGAGGGTTAACTCCTCTACTTTTTCTACTAGAACCCTATTAATCTCACCAATATCAGCGCCATTTTTAGCAACATCAGTAGACGACTGCATATTAGGTAAATGCTTGTTTCTTTCTATATATTGCTCGAGGTCATACAAAGACATCAGCTTGTAATCCTTTTCAAAGACATAATCAGGGAAGTTTTCAAGTGTGATCGTCAATTTTCTACAAAATACTTCTCCTTCATCGTTTACCTGAAAATTATTATTAGCTGCTACGATACTTTCACCAATTGTCAAATCAGTTGATATTCCCATATCTCCAACAACATCCAATCTATATTGAGGGCTTGATGTTCCAATTCCAACATCAGTTCCACTGATACATCTAGAATAGATTTTTCCTGATTCATACTTCCAGTATGAATCAAGTCCTGGAGCACAATCAGCATGCGTTGGCTGAATCATGCTGTGAAATGATTTAGGGTTAATCGTTCTAATTTTGCCATCTCCACCTCGTAATATAATATCTCCTGAAGAAGTGCCAGATAAATTAGGAAGATATAGTGCTTGTCCTACTACCGTACCTGCTTGAAGAGTGCTATTTCCGAGAACATAAAGATCTCCTCTAATTGTAGCGTCCCCATCTACGTCCAGTTTTGTTTCTGGAACTCTGCCAAGTCCAAGTTTACCGTTGAGGGTATATACAGTTTGAGAATAGAGTGTCATGGTTAGGGCTAGAGCCGCAATTGTTAGAAGTACATTTTTCATTGGGTTGAATATATAGTTAGTATTTTTTTATCAGTTCGTTTTAATTCTCTTATTTCTTTAATCTGAGAATTGGGGTATAGGGGGATAACTTTCATTTTGATATTGCTTCGTGGTTCCTATATATACAACTCAAAAAAACAAGGGTTGCATCGTTTATGTGGAAAACAATTAAATTAAACGGCAGAATTAAACGATTCATCTAAAAAAAAGATACAATACTTCCGAAAAAGATCCATCCACAAAAACACCCAGATTTGCTGGGTATTTTTACCCTTTTTTTGGCGTGTAATTGTGGATTTAACCATTTAATCACCGAATAATGACTAGTTGAGAATACACATTCGTACCCGATCTCACATTCAATATATACAGACCAGATTGTAGAGGTACAGTCATATAATCTTCGTTGATACGATCCTGGGTCTTCACACGTTGGCCTGTAGAGGTAAATAAGGTGTAGCTCCAGGGCTCACCCGTATGCTTCTCCCACTGCATCGTAAATGTATTCTGAGATGCCTGCCAATAAAGCTAGGCGCCACTGCTTTCTGAAATGGCTAAACAGCTTTCAACTGTGAAAGGGAGTTCTGCAACAGTCACTGCTCCACAGCCGTTGTTTGCTTCTACGGTAATTGTATAGAGTCCTCTTTCAAGAGTATTCGGTGTTTGAAAACTCGTTTCATTCGTTTGGAATATTCCATTGAGATAAAATGCTATCTCACTTGTAGACTCTGCAATGATTTCTACTTGTTCACCAAGACAGATTGTTTCTGGAATCTCAGAAACATGGACACTTGGAAGGTCTGAAAAAACAATACTAAAGCGTCTCTCAAAGGTGACACTGCTTCCAAGAAAGACATATTCTTCGTTCAAAGCAAGTTCTGTCTTTGATTCTTGAAGGTGATCGATAAGGTATATGCACTGTCCGTGAAAATCATTTGTTCCAAGACTTGTGAGCGTTAGGATAAAGCTTTCTCCTGTGGCAAAGGGAGTTCTCAGCTGGATGGGTAAGGTGTCCCTTACATAGATAACGATTAGAAAAATTAATACTATTGAGTTTAATTTGGTTGCTAATATTCGACTGCTTTCAATAAAACTGTTTTATGCCAGAACATAGAAAACACCTGTTATTAGAGCTGCTAGACTTCAATTACGAAAACCAAAGACAGGCATAAAGGTTTAAGGTATTTTTGCTATAAAAAACAAATTGAGTCTTCTTTACATTTTCTTACTACTCGTTGGGTTATTTTTTACTATTCGATTCATCTGGAGAAAACCTAAATGGGTCCAACCAACCAATAAATTCCCTTCCTCATGGAGGAGCATTCTGACTGCAAAGGTTTCTTTTTACATCAGACTCAATTCCAGTGATAAAAAAAGATTTGAATTCAAAATTCAAGAATTTCTCCTCAATCATAAAGTCACGGGTATAAAAACCAGTGTGGAATTAGAAGACAAATTACTGGTAGCATCCAGTGCTATCATTCCTATTTTTAGCTTTCCAGATTGGAAGTATTCCAATCTCATGGAAGTACTTCTGTATCCAGATTCCTTCAATCATGATTTCGAATTGGAAGGTTCTAACAGGAGAATTTTGGGGATGGTAGGAACTGGATATATGGAAGGGAAAATGATTCTTTCCAAAAAAGCATTGCATCATGGTTTTTCGAATGAATCTGATAAACGAAATACAGCAATTCATGAGTTTGTTCATCTCATAGACAAGCTCGATGGCAATACTGATGGCATTCCTGAACTATTAATGGAACGTCAGTATGCTATTCCTTGGATCGATTTAATACACTCCAAAATGGAAGAAATTTATTCTCGTAAGTCCGATATCAATCCATATGGAGGAACAAACAAGACTGAATTTTTTGCCGTAGCAAGTGAATACTTTTTTGAAAAACCTCAGCTTTTGGCCAAAAAGCATCCTCAACTCCATGAAATGTTAGAGGGTTTCTTTCGTCAAGATTTTAGCACTTTACAGAATAATCTTAACGTTAACGAACCTCATAGAAATGACTTGTGCTATTGTGGCAGTGGAAAGAAGTACAAGAAATGTCATTTAACTCGATCAAACTATTAATAGCCTATAGCACCAAACTAAACCACTATGGACTGAAAGTACCATAGGTTTTATCATGACTAAAAGTCGTATTTATACTCAAACCATTTAGCTTTTCGGTTTTTGACTGGTTCTTTTTCCCTTTACCAGCGTTAAAAAATGAAACCATAGCACAGGCTATGATTTCATTTTTTGCCTTGTTAAAGGAAAAACCAATCTCGCCAAAATTCCGAAAAGCTAACTAATTTGAGTATATATGATTGACTATCACTATTTACGGTTTTAGATTTTTGATTTACGTGAAATCTATGCAAAAATGGTAAGTGGTCATTTTTAGAGGCTAAAGCGAAATGCACTAAAGTGCATAGTTTGAACTCCTACTGAGACCAATCAAATGATTCTAGGTTCGAAATTATCCATAGGTTTCCCTAAATTCGCCCTCGTTCCTTTGGAGTAACAAGGTTAATTTACACCTACCAAATCAGTTTGCACGTATGATCAAATTATCATTTAAGAATCCATATTTAGTGATCGTTCTTGCCATTATGGTGTGCGTGCTTTCTGGTGTTTTGATTCCTCGAATGCCTGTAGATATTCTTCCTCAATTTGAAAAATCTGCGATGCAAATCTTGACTTTGTATCCAGGAATGCCAGCTGAAGTGGTTGAAAAGGATATTACTAGTAGAATGGAGCGTTGGACTGGTCAATCTCCTGGTATAGAAAAGCAGCTCTCTAAAAGTATTATGGGAGTAAGTATAGTAACCAACTACTATGGTGAAGATGTCGACCCTGCTGAGGCCATGGCCAATACATCCTCGTATGCCATGAGTGATATGTATTATCAGCCTCCGGGAACACTTCCTCCAATGGTACAGCCATTTGATCCTACAGCTAGTAAACCGCTCATGCTGTTAACTGTAAGCTCTGATGTAATGAGTGGAAAAGAGCTTTATACTGAGGCTTATACGAAACTAAGGCAGATGTTGAGTGGAATCCCCGGAATCGTGGCTCCTGCAGCTTATGGGGGTTCTAAAACCAGAGTTTACATATATGTCAACCCTGAGAAATTAGAGGCTCTGAATATTTCTCAAACTCAGATCAGTCAGGCAATCAAGGACAATACAACAATGATTCCCTCTGGAATCGCAGAAATAGGTTCCATCAATTATGGAATCGATGCCAAAGGAATGATTGTGGATGTGGAAGAATTCAATGATATAGTCATCACCTATCGGAATGGAAACCCTATATATGTAAAGGACATTGGTTATGCTGAAAAAGCAGGTGTTATTCAAACGAACATTGCCAGAGTGGATGGGAAAGAACAGGTATACCTCCCTATTTTCAAACGTCCTGGAGCCAATACTATAGAATCTGTGAATGGAGTTCGTTCGGTACTTCCTGCACTTAAAGAAAGAATGGCCGACGGAATTGAGTTAAACGTAATCTTTGATCAGAGTTCTTATGTCCAAAATTCTATTACTGGATTGAGAAATGCTGGATTGGGAGGATTATTTCTTGTCGTTATTGTACTGGTGTTCTTTTTAGGTAACCTAAGATCAGCACTCATTGTTTCTATTAGTTTGCCTCTCTCCATACTTTTCGCTTTTATAGTTCTTTCTATCACTGGAGAAGCCATTAATAGCATCACATTAGGAGGAATCACTCTGGTTTTGGGGCTGTTAGTAGATAACTCTATCGTAGTACTAGAAAATATAGATCGGCACTTAAAACTGGGTAAAAAAGCCTGGGAAGCAGCGCTTGAAGGGGCATTGGAAGTAGCTACTCCAGTACTGGTTTCTACACTAGTGATTATTGTGGTTTTTGCTCCAGTAGTTTTCCTTACTGGAATGGCCAAATTTCTATTTTCTCCATTAGCTATAACGGTAGCCGGAGCACTAATTGGCTCTTATCTTTTCTCTCTTACATTGGTTCCACTAGCTGCGGCTTATCTATTTAAAAATCGCCTTCCAAATTCTGATGGTAGACCTAAAAAGGTGCTTTTTGGCTTCTTTCAACGATTCATTGAAAAACTTCGCCACAGGTATCAACGAAGTTTACAAGCTGTGCTTAGCGCTAAATGGGGTGTTTTATTTGTCGTAGGATGTCTTTTTGTTGCCTCTCTTTTCGTGATGAAAAATGAACTAGGATATGAGTTATTTCCTCAAAGTGATGTTGGTCAAATGGAAATTCAAGTCCGCATGGAGTCGGGTACTCCACTGAAGACGACTGAAAAAACTATCGTTGAAATGGAGCAACTTGTCCGTGACGAATTGGGAGAAGACCTTCAGCAGTTGATTTCAAATATTGGAATTTTCTATGATTTGCCTGCTGCTTATACTCCAAACTCTGGAACTCAAGATGCTTTTATAGCAGTTCAGCTCAGGAAGGATCATTCTATTAGCACATTTGATTACGCTATAAAGCTCAGAGAACGGATGGCAGCGAACTTTCCAGGAATCGAATTGAGCTTTAACACTGGAGGTTTAATCACAGCAGCATTGAACGATGGAAAACCTGCTCCTATAGACGTACAGGTAATCGGCAACGATCTTTACCAACTTCAAAGCATTGCAGAACAAATCAAAGACTCAATTGCTTCCATAAGTTCAACCAGAGATGTACGGGTGTTGCAACGCTTGAATCAACCTACAAAAGACATTGATATTGATAGGATTAAAGCTGCTGAACTAGGTGTAAAACCCGTTGATGCTATTAAGAATATGGTTTCTGCTCTCAATTCTTCTGCCACTTTCGACAAGGCTTTTTGGATTGACGAAAACAACGGGAATCACTATTTTGTTGGTGTCACCTACCCTAAAGAATTCATTGATAGCGATCATATATTACAAAATGTGAATGTTACTAGTGAAACACACGACAAGCCTGTTCCATTTAGAAGTTTTTCTAAAATCTCAGAATCGACTAACCCAGTTGAAATTAATCATTACAATTTACAACGAGAATTCAATGTGTATGCTTCTGTGGAAGGAGCTGATATTGGTTCTGTTTCAGATGAAATACAACGTAAAATAGATGCCATAAAATTGCCCGTAGGTTACACCGTGGATTTTCGAGGTGAAGTGGCTACAATGAAGAGTTCCTTTGGAGATCTAGGCTTGGGAATAGGTCTGGCAGTAATTTTGGCGTTCTTGATCATTATGCCACTATTTCAGTCGTTCAGACAACCTTTGATCATTATTCTGGCTTTTCCTTTAGGTTTAATAGGTGTCGCAATGCTCATGTGGATAACTGGAACAAACCTAAATATTCAATCACTGATGGGAATCATTATGATGGTCGGAATTGCAGTTTCTTATGGAAATATTCTTATTGACAGAATCAATAAGTTAATCTCAGAAGGAAAAAGTAAAAAAGAAGCCATTATTAATGGTGCTGCAGATCGTTTTAGACCGATTCTGATGACTGCTGGAACAACCATTTTTGGGTTGCTTCCTACAGCTCTTGCGAGTGGCGCAGGATCAGAAGCCAATGTGCCATTAGCCATAGCAGTAATAGGTGGAACATTTATGGCCACATTACTCACCTTATACATTATTCCGATTATGTATTCGCTTATAGCCAATACAGATAACCTTCAGAACCGAACCCTGTAAAATGATAGTTCTTAAAAAATATTTACTCCTAATAGGAATAATGTCTGTGCTTCTTTATTCATGTGAAACATCAGCTGAAAAGACTCAGGAAAAAATTCAAAAGGTAGAAGTAGTTCACCCCACACTACATTCATTCACCGAAGGTTCCATAATCACTGGATCAGCCGAACCCAACCAGCACGTGATGCTTTATGCCATGGAGAGCGGTTACTTAAGGTCGATAAAAAAAGACATTGGTGATTATGTAAAGAAGGGGGATGTCATTGCTGTTCTTGAAAATCCTCAAATAAGAGCGAATTACAATGAAAAATTAGCACAGTTAAATGGAAGTAAAGCTACATTTGATCGTCTAAAATCTATCGTTGAAAGTACCCCATCCCTTACTCCTATTCAAGCGGTAGAAGATGCGGAAACCAATTACCTTTCATTGAAGGCCTCTGTAAATGCGCTAGAGGAGCGAATCGGTTTTTTAACTGTACGCGCTCCTTTCAGTGGAATTGTTACTCAACGATTTTTAGATAATGGTGCACTTATTCAAAGTGGATTGACCCAATCTAACCCTCAGGCTTTGGTTGAAATTCAAGACATTCATCCTATTCGCGTTTCTATCCCTCTTCCATCCAAGGATCTCGCATCTTCTCTTCAAGGACAGGAGGTTTCGATTTCATTTCCTGAGCTTCATGTTGACCCCATTAAAGCAACGATTACGAGAAGCTCTGGAGTATTGGATGCCATGTCTAAAACAATGGAAATTCAAATCGATGTGGAGAATAAAGATGGCAAAATCAAACCTGGAATGTATGCGAAAGTGCAATTCTTGGATGCTGTGAGCGAACAAGCAATCAGTTTGCCTATACAGACCAAATCATCTGACAAAAAAGGGGCTTTCATTATGCTAGTTGAAAATGACCAAGTCAAAAAAATCGATCTAAAACCCGGCTTATCGAATAAAGAATATTTTGAAGTCCTTAATTCTGAAGTCAATGAAAACTCATTGGTGATTATCAAAGGCCAAGGATTGGTGAAGGATGGTCAGTCCGTGGAACCTATTATGAAATAAAAATCACATGAAATCCCAACTCATTCTTTTTGTTTTTCTCGGTTTCGTGTTACTTCCAATGACAAAACTTCATTGTCAAGAAATGAAACTGGCTATTGACCTTGAAACTTGTCTACAACTTGGTGGAGCCAGCAATCTAACTATTCAAGAATACCAATTGCGTCAAGAATTGGCCAAGACTGAATCACTGTCTGCTAAAGAGTGGTGGCTTCCAGAAGTCTATTTGGGAACTCAACTTCATCAACTTTGGGGAACTGCTATGAATAGTGACGGTAGGTTCTTTACAGATGTCAATAGACAAAATTTCTGGGGTGGTCTTGGTTTCAATGTTTCTTGGGATTTTGCCGAAGCTTCCTATTCCAAAAAAGCCGCTGCACTTTCCATCCAAGTCTCAGAATACCAATCACAAGCAGAAAGAAACACGACTCTTCTTGAGATCATTGATACATATTATGACTTTCAGGTTTCGCAACTGCATTATGAAGTGTTTGAGCAACTTGTCAATCAGGCTGATACGATCGCCAAACAAATGGAGATTCAGGTTGACGCGGGGTTGAGATTTGAATCTGATATGCTTCTGGCAAAAAGCAATCGAAACCATTTGATGGTTGAGATGTTGAATGCTAAGATTCAAAACAAGGCGCATGCCGCTACCTTAACCAGACTTCTAAATCTTGATCCAAAAGCGGCTCTGGTTTCTTCTGATTCATCTCTTACTATTATCAACTATTTGGTGCCAAAACAACAGCTCCTAGATTTCAATACTGTTTATGATTCTCGACCAGAGCTGAAACTCGCGGAGCTTCATATATCTATGCTTGATTACCAGCGAAAAAGCATCACCAAAGGGCTATTATTACCAGAATTAAAAGTGGGATCCTACGGTTCTTATTTTGGAGATGTGTTCTCCCCTCTTCAACCAACCAGTGAGATCAATGCTGCACTTGTTTGGAATATCCCTTTGAGTAGTTTCATTTATAGGGGCGACGTCAAATCGATAGATTCAAAAATTTCCATTCAACAAAATGAGATTTCACAACAGAAAGCACTGATTAATGAGGATGTTATTCGCCTTCAATCTGAAATGGATATCTCATCTGAACAACGAAACATCGCTGAGGAAGGAACCATTCTGGCCTATGAAGCTTTGCAACAAAGTATTTCTAGACAACAACTGGGAACAGTAAATCCGCTGGAAATTCTTCAGGCACAAGAGATATTTATCAAGACCAAATTGGATTTGCTTCGTGCTACCGCTGCTTTCAACAAAGCTAACTATGCTTATTTCGTAGCTGTAGGGAATAATCTTTGATTTTAGGTTTCAACATTTTTGGCAACGTAAGCTCAAGATTATAGATTTAGTACTGAACTTGTTCAAAGTTGAAATGAATTTTTCGAGCATGAACTATTGGTTTTACTGGCGAAGCCTCATTTTTTCTGGATAGCTTTATAGCTATGGAGAGAAAATTGGCTAAAGTTCAGTGAGACCAAGAGGTTATGCGCAGTTTTTTAGTTCGACTTTGAACAAGTTCCTGACATCGAAACTTGAATTTTGTTTTAAATGACAAATGTGAATTGCATAGATATTCGCTTTTCAAATCAACATCTACTTTTACAAAATCTTCATTCTTAATGACCAAATTCATATTCCTTTAAGACTCTAAAACCCAAAACTCCTCGTGAAATGGTATAAGTGATTTTTGTGCCTTCAAGATCATTTTCATTCATAAACGAACGTATACCTGGATATTCTTCATACGTATTCGGTTTGAGAATGATTCGCGTAGATATTCTAAAACGATCTCTGTTGTTTTCCTTTATCTGAGCACGGTTTTCTATGGAGTATTTATATTCCTCTTTTACAGGATTAAAACTAATAGTCATGTTGATAATAAATAACAAGCTAAGACAGAAAGGAAATAATCCCAAGCCATAGAAATAATTGTCCACTCTCTTTTTAATGATATACGCGTACAAATAACCACTAAATGCAACTAAAAAGTAGACTAAAAATAACTTTGGAACTAGAGTATGCTTGCCAATTGTAAAAAAGACCGTCAGGTTCAAAATCGCCAGTACTACTGTTCTCATAAACCCGTATTTGAAAAAAATAATAGTGTTTGATTTCAACTCATCCAAAGACAACTGGGATCTATTCGCATAATATCCTGACCAAAGAGGAGCAGAAAAAAAGATGCACAAACAACTTCCAAGTAATCCGTATACCCCATAAATCAGGGTACTTACTGCAAGTATAATGATGAATATAAGTAGAGTGAGTTTTCTGTAAGTCATATTCCCTGCAAATTTATGCATTCATCTGTTTTATTTACATTTGATTCATTAGCCACAACTAATTATTCAAATGAGCATTTTCAGTCAAATAAAGGGGTCCATTGGAGCTATGATTTTCGGTTTTATCCTGATTATTGGATCTATTTGTACACTATGGTGGAATGAAGGAAGGACTATTAAAAATCATAAAGGGCTTCTTCAAGGAGCGAGTGAAGTATATTCTTCTCAAAACACCAATTATGTAAGCCCTGAAAATGAAGGTAAGCTTATTCATATTTCTGGTGCCGTTCAAACATCAGAAAAGCTACAAGATTCTGATTTTGGTATAGAAGTTCAATCTCTAAAATTCAAAAGGAAGGTGGAGTTATTTCAGTGGAAAGAAAATAAACAAACCAAGAAAAAAGAAGGGTCTGATGAAAAAATCACTACTTATTCCTATGAGCAGGAATGGTCTAAAAAGCTACATGATTCCAAAAAATTCAATGAGCCTGAATCTCATCAGAATCCAAATGGTATAGACTATCATTCATTCTCAAAAGCTGTTTCTTCTGCTCAATTAGGAGCGCATCAATTAAACAAAAATCAAATAGCAGAATTACAGAATTGGGCAGGCTTTAATTTTACCGAAACTAAGGCCGTTGAAAATGCTTCATTGATTAATTCCGAAGGATCAAGAAGCACTATTTATATCGGAAACTCTTCATTAAACAATCCTGTAATCGGGGATTACAGAATCACCTATAAAGCAGTTTACGAAGGCGATTACTCCATAATAGCTAAACAGGTCAAGAATACATTTGAGCCATTTACAACTCATAAAGGAACGGATATAAGCATGGTCAATCTCGGAATTCAATCTGCAGAAAGTATGTTTCAAAATGCCATTGACACCAACAAAACTGTTAAATGGCTTCTAAGGGCAGGAGGCTTTGTACTAATGTTCTTCGGCGTACGGTTGCTTTTCAGCTTAATCACTATGTTCACTGGTAAAATTCCTATTCTTGGCTCAATTGTCAACTTTGGAATTTCCCTGTTTGCAGGAATTGTTGCTTTCTGTATCTCTTTTATAACCGCCGGAATTTCGTGGGTGTTCTATCGACCTGTCCTAGGGATTATTCTGTTGTTAGTTGGAATCGGGACATTGCTCTTCTTCTCTCGTAAAGGGAAGAAAATGGAAAAAGCCATCTAGTTATTGATTGTCCCCAATAATTTCAATTCATTTTCGAGCTTCTTGTCTTCGCTCAGTAATTCTCTTAACCACGCTCTGCATTCGTCAAATGTTCTAAAGATATAGCGTTCATCTACCAACTCTGGAATGACCTTCATATCTCTCATTTTGCTACATACTTGTTCATTGGCTCCAGAGAGTAGTACCAGCACATTTTTCCTATGTAAGTTTTCTATTGATGATTCTAAGGCATATAAACCAGATTGATCCATGAATGGCACTTTTTCCATTCTGATAACCACCACATGAAGGTCTCCTAGATTCGCTAATAAATTCTTAAAATGCGTTGCAAAGCCAAAGAACATTGGACCGCTGAGATGTTTAAATACCACTTTTTCACGAATTTCATCAGATATGGAAACTTCATCATCCCAGATTGACTCCTTTTCTTTAGAATGGCTTAAGTCATATATTTTCACATCTTCCTCGGATAGGTCACTCATTCGCTTCATAAAGACCACTGCAGCCATAATTAATCCTATTCCTACTGCATAGATTAACTGCCAAAAAACAGTGAGTACCAGAACTATTATAAGAATGAACTTTTCTGAAAGATCCATTCTGGAAAGTGCTTTCAATCCCTTATAATCCATCACTCCTATTCCCACTGTGATCAAAATACCAACTAGTACAGAAGCGGGAATTAAAGATGCCAATGGCCCTAAAGAAACAATTATAGTAAGTAACAATACTCCTGCTACCATTCCAGATAGTTTTGTCTTCCCTCCCGCATCTATGTTTACTACTGTTCTTATAGTCGCTCCTGCTCCAGGTATGCCTCCAAAAATTGCTGCGATGGAGTTTCCGATTCCTTGCCCCATTAGTTCTTTATTAGGCTGGTGCTGAGTTTTGGTCATATTGTCCGCTACTACAGAAGTTAAAAGTGAATCTATTGCTCCTAAAAGAGCCAGCATAAATGCAGAAACAACAAATGGTAATAGTTGAATCAAACTAAATTCTGAGAACACCTCAAAATGCGGCAATGGAATTCCTGTTGGTATTTCACTAATTGCATTATAGTCATCAATTAAAAAGTATGCTCCGAGAGATACGGCTAATAGAGCCACCAGAGTACTGGGGACAGCTTTCGTAATTCTCTTAAATCCATAAATAATTATTATAGTAATAAGGCAAAGGGCCAATTCCTTCCAATCCACATTGGCAATTGCTCTTGGGAGGTATTTTACTGATCCTATTACCGACTTAGCATCATTTTTAGCTAGAATCATAGCTTCCCTTCTAATCTCCTCCGGTGTCACCTTTTCTGACCTTGCAATCGTTTCTCTGAACTCTTCTAAAACCAGAATTCCATCTTCAGCCTCATCTTTTAAAATTCTATCAAGAATTAATTCTTCCGCATGAGGTTTGAACTTTTCTACCACTTTTTGATCATCACCCGCACTATAACCGAATGCCAGAGGCAATTGAGTCAGAATGATGATTACTCCTATCCCCGTCATAAATCCAGAAATAACCGTATAAGGGATGTACCTAATATAGGTTCCCACCTTTATCACCCCTAAAAGAAACTGAAAGACCCCAGCTAACAAGAATACCATAAGAATCACTGGCGTGGCTCTTTCCAAGTCTCCTTCATATGCTTCCAACAATCCTCCAATCACTAGCATGCTTAATGCAGTCATTGGTGCTGTTGGACCACTAATCTGAGTTGGAGTTCCTCCAAAGAGCGCCGCAAAAAAAGCAATGAATGCTGCTCCATAAAGGCCTGCTGCTGCTCCTAACCCTGATTGCTCCCCAAACGCAAGAGCTAACGGCAATGCTACAATTCCCGCTGTGATACCTCCAAAGGCGTCATTCTTTAAATGACTAAAATCAAAATATTTTTTCATTAATCTTCATTTTCTTGCAACTACCAAATTTATTCAATTTAAGTAGTTTCAACACTTCTTCAAACCTTTAAACTTTCACAAAAACATCACCAAGATTATTACAAAGTAGGAATGTAAATTCTTCTATCTCCACTGCTGTTTCTAATCCAACAAGGGACTGAAAGCCAATCAACTTTCAAACTCAAAAAGAGCAAAATAACGCATTACTCTTATTCTGACTATTTCTATTATGATAAAATTCAATGAACAACCCCGAGGCAGAGCCGTCGAGGTATCAAAACAAAGTAAGTTGTTCCTGATGCAATTGATGATAATCATTTTCCATACCTTGGTTTCTAACGTATGCTCGAATAACCTCCTCATTTGAATATTGACCAACTGTATTGACATAGAACCCACTTGTCCAAAATTTTCCTCCCCAGAGCATAGCTTTCAATTCTGGATGACGACTAAATAGTTCTTTAGCTGTTATACTTTTTAGCATTCTCACGATTTTCGAAACCGAATAATTTGGAACACTCTGAACTAAAAAATGAACGTGATCCGATTCATAACCTATCTCAATGAACTGAACTTCATAACGCTCGGAAATCTCAACACAGACTATCTTCAAACTCTCTCCTACTGAGTTACTTATCCCCTTCCGTCTATATTTTAACGGAAAAACAAAATGATATAGGAGCAACGTCTTGTTATGACGCTTATGGATATGATCGCTCATAAACCGAAAATACACTTTTACAAAGTGTGATGAAAACCTTTAGGTTTTCAAACTTTCCTCTTAACCCCGAGGCAGAGCCTCGAGGAATTCTATTCATTAAATGAGATCTCCACAGCCCTTTAATTCCAGAATTAAAAGCTCATTTTCACCTACAAAAGGACATAAAAAAACGGGACTCTTTTTCAAGAGCCCCGTTTTAATATTAGATAGGTAATTGATTATCTCCTCTGAGCCATCATGATCTTATGATGGTATACTTTATCTCCTACTGTCAACATCAACACATATATTCCAGACTCCCAATCAGAAGCTTGAATTTCGAATTGATACAATCTATGTCCATCCGCTTTTCCTTTGAAAATTGGAGTCATTGCCTGACCAACAGAATTGAAGATGCATGCATCCACTTCCTGATCGTTTGGTAAGCTAAATTGAACTGTCATTTGATCAGAAGCAGGATTCGGGAATGAAGTGATCTCTACAAAGTCAGGAGTCTCAACATCAACAGTAATCACTTGAATACCTGATGTCATGTTTCCACACTCATCTTCCGCAGTCCATATTCTAGTAATAGTGTATGGACAGAACTCGTTAGATTGAGTTTCTTCGAATGAAATCTCTACATCTGAATCACAATTATCAGTAGCTGTAATACCATCAGCGATAGCTGGGATATCATCTCCACAATTTAAATCAACATCCTCAGGAACATTGAATAGTTCTGGAGCTGTTTCATCAATCTGACGAATGAACTGGATTGCTGAAGTTGTGTTACCACAGTTATCAGTTACAGTCCATGTTCTTTGGATTACACCAAAACATCCACCTGAGAAGAAGATATCTTCATTTGTGATCTCTAATTCAGCATCACAGTTGTCTGCTACTTCTACTACATAAGTACCGATGTCTTCACAATTTACAAATACCTCCACTTCGAAGTTTACAAACTCTGGTGCTTCATTATCAACTACAGTAATTACTCTAGTCGTAGAAGATTCGTTTCCACAATCATCAGTAGCAGTCCATGTTCTTGTAAGTGTATAAGGACACTCATCTTGAGAAATTACTTCTTCATAAGTAATTTCTGGATCATCATCACAGTTATCAGTTGCAGTAATGATTACAGGTGTTGGAATGTTATCACACTCTACTGTCTCATCTTCTGGTGCAGCTTCGATCTCTGGTACTGTTGTATCAACTACAGTAAGTATTTGTGTAGCTACTGTTGAATTTGCACAAACATCAGTTGCTCTCCACGTTCTTGTGATGATCAACTCACAACCTGAAGGTTGAATAGATTCGCTATACTCTACCTCTACTGTTTCATCACAGTTGTCTTCTACAGTTACTGTAGGAGGAGCAGGAATAGCATCACATTCTACTGTTTCATCAGCTGGAACATCGAACAATACTGGATCAGTCGTATCTACAATAGTAATCGTTTGAACACCACTTGCTGTATTACCACAAGCATCAGTTGCTGTCCATGTTCTTGTAATCACTGTCTCACATAAATCTCCTTCTACTAGATCTTCTGAAGAAACTGTCACATCGTTACAGTTATCTGTAGCCGTTGCCTCTCCATAAACCACTTCTTCGTCACACTCATGAGTCACATCAGCTGGCACAGTAAGTACTGGAGCTGTTGTATCTACGATAGTGATGGTTTGAACACAAGATGAAGCGTTTCCACATACATCAGTTGCTCTCCATGTTCTTGTGATTACTGTCTCACAACTATCACCTGTTACCACATCGCTTGAAGTCATTGTAACATCGTTACAGTTATCTGTTGCTGTTGCTTCTTCGTAAGCTACTTGCTCATCACACTCATGAGCTACATCTGCAGGACAAGTAATTACTGGTGCTGTCGTATCTACTATTGAGATTGTCTGAACACATGATGAAACGTTTCCACATACATCTGTCGCTGTCCATGTTCTTGTGATTATTCTTTCACAATCATCGCCTGTTACTATATCACTTGAAGTAATCGTCACATCATTGCAATTATCTGTTGCTGTTGCTTGACCATAATCACCTTCGATGTTACACTCTGTAGTCACATCTGCTGGGCAAGTGATTACTGGTGCTGTTGTATCAGAAATTCTAATTGTCTGAACACAAGTGCTTGCGTTTCCACATGCATCTGTCGCTGTCCATGTTCTTGTGATTAATGTCTCACAGCTATCGCCTGTTACTACATCGCTTGAAGTCATTGTAACATCGTTACAGTTGTCAGTTGCTGTTGCTTCTCCATATGCAGGAGCTTCATCACATTCGTGAGATACATCTGCTGGGCAAGTAATTACTGGTGCTGTTGTATCAGAAATTCTAATTGTCTGAACACATGATGAAGCGTTTCCACATGCATCCGTCGCTGTCCATGTTCTTGTAATTACTGTCACACAATCATCACCTGTTACCACATCGCTTGAAGTCATTGTAACGTCGTTACAGTTATCCGTTGCAGTTGCTTCGCCATACTCAGGAGACTCATCACATTCGTGAGCCACATCAGTAGGACAAGTGATTACCGGAGCTGTTGTATCAACTACTCTAATTGTTTGAGTACAAGAACTAGCATTTCCACACTCGTCAGTCGCTGTCCATGTTCTTGCAATTACTGTTTCACAATCATCGCCTGTTACTGTTTCAGTCATCGTTAATGTAACCTCTGTACAAGAATCAGAATATTCTGGCTCTTCTGCAGATGGTACTTGCTCGTCACACTCATAAGTTGCATCAGCTGGACAAACAATTACTGGAGGAACATCATCAGTTAGATCTAGTATTTGAATGAATGTAGAAGCATTTCCACAAATGTCAGTTGCTGTATACGTTCTGATTATTTGACCTGCACATCCTCCTGAAACATCCTCGTCCTCATAAGTTAATGTGTAAGTGTTACAATTATCAGTTACCTCTACAAGCATACCCATGTTTATATCATCACATGTCATATCCAATTCAAACTCTCCTGTAATCACTGGAGCAGTCGTGTCAACAATAGTAATTACCTGAACACAAGATGAAGCGTTTTCACATGCATCTGTTGCTGTCCATGTTCTTGTAATTATTGTCTCACAATCATCGCCTGTTACCACATCGCTTGAAGTCATTGTAACATCGTTACAGTTATCAACCGCTGTCGCTTCACCATACTCTGGAGACTCATCACATTCGTGAGACACATCTTCAGGGCAAGTAATTACTGGTGCTGTTGTATCAATAATCGTGATAGTCTGAACACAAGATGATGCGTTTCCACAAGCATCTGTCGCTGTCCATGTTCTTGTAATTGTTGTTTCACAATCATCTCCTGATTCTACATCATTTGAAGTAATAGTTACGGCATTGCAATTATCTGTTGCAGTTGCTTCGCCATAATCAACTTCCTCGTTACACTCTGCAGTTACATCTGCTGGACAAGTAATCACTGGTGCTGTTGTATCAGAAATTCTAATTGTCTGAACACAAGATGAAGCGTTTCCACAAACATCTGTTGCTGTCCATGTTCTTGTGATTATTGTCTCACAACTATCGCCTGTTACTAAATCACTTGAAGAAATTGTTATTTCATTACAGTTATCAGTCGCAGTTGCTTCTCCGTAAGCTACTTGTTCATCACACTCGTGAGATACATCTGCTGGGCAAGTAATAACTGGTGCTGTTGTATCTACTATTGAGATTGTTTGAACACATGATGATGCGTTTCCACATGCATCTGTCGCTGTCCATGTTCTTAGAATAGTAGTTGTACAATCATCACCGAACACTTCATCTTCTGAAGTAATTGTTACAGCGTTACAGTTATCTGTTGCTGTTGCTTGACCATAATCACCTTCAACGTTACACTCTGTAGTCACATCTGCTGGGCAAGTAATTACTGGAGCAGTTGTATCAACAAATGTTACAACTTGCGTACAAGAGCTTGCGTTTCCACATGCATCTGTTGCTGTCCATGTTCTACCATTACCATATACACAGATTCCATCGAGTATAAAATCAACAGACGTTAGAGTTACTACATTACAGTTGTCAGAATAAACTGGCTCTGCAAATTCGAACTCAGATCCACACTCTAGCTCTACATCATCTGCACAAGTAATAACTGGCGCTGTTGTATCTACTATAGTGATCGTTTGAACACATGTACTTGCATTTCCACAAGCATCTGTTGCTGTCCATGTTCTAGTAATTACTGTTTCACAATCATCGCCTGATTCTACATCGCTTGATGTAATAGTTACTGTGTTACAGTTATCAGTTGCTGTTGCTTCTCCGTATGCTACATCTTCATTACACTCATGAGATACATCTGCTGGGCAAGTGATCACTGGTGCTGTTGTATCAGAAATTCTAATTGTCTG
Organism: Flavobacteriales bacterium; assembly: GCA_965224545.1. Taxonomy (GTDB): domain Bacteria; phylum Bacteroidota; class Bacteroidia; order Flavobacteriales_D; family Sanyastnellaceae; genus ASP10-05a. Next base: position 1,129,662 of record CBDCZM010000004.1, read on the forward strand.
AACACATGATGAAGCGTTTCCACATGCATCTGTTGCTGTCCATGTTCTTGTAATTGTTGTTTCACAATCATCTCCTGATTCTACATCACTTGAAGTAATCGTCACATCATTGCAATTATCTGTTGCTGTTGCTTCTCCGTATGCTACTTGCTCATCACACTCGTGAGCTACATTTGCAGGACAAGTAATTACTGGTGCTGTCGTATCTACTATTGAGATTGTCTGAACACAAGATGAAGCGTTTCCGCATGCATCTGTCGCTGTCCATGTTCTTGTGATTACTCTTTCACAATCATCACCTGTTACTACATCACTTGAAGTAATCGTCACATCATTGCAATTATCTGTTGCTGTTGCTTGACCATAATCACCTTCGATGTTACACTCAGTAGTTACATCCGCTGGGCAAGTGATTACCGGTGCTGTTGTATCTACTATAGTGATCGTCTGAACACAAGTGCTTGCGTTTCCACATGCATCTGTCGCTGTCCATGTTCTTGTGATTACTGTCTCACAACTATCGCCTGTTACTACATCACTTGAAGAAACGGTGACATCATTACAGTTGTCCGTTGCTGTCGCTTCTCCATATGCAGGAGCTTCATCACATTCATGAGATACATCTGCAGGGCAAGTAATTACTGGCGCTGTTGTATCAACAAATGTTACAACTTGCGTACAAGAGCTTGCGTTTCCACATGCATCAGTTGCTGTCCATGTTTTACCATTTCCATATACACAGATCCCATCAATTACAAAATCAACAGACGTTAGAGTTACCACATTACAGTTGTCAGAATAAACTGGCTCTGCAAATTCAAATTCAGATCCACACTCTAGCTCTACATCATCTGCACAAGTAATAACTGGTGCTGTTGTATCTACTATAGTGATCGTTTGAACACATGTGCTTGCATTTCCACAAGCATCAGTTGCTGTCCATGTTCTTGTAATTACTGTTTCACAATCATCTCCTGATTCTACATCATTTGATGTAATAGTTACTGCGTTACAGTTATCAGTTGCTGTTGCCTCTCCGTATACTGCATCTTCATCACACTCATGAGATACATCTGCTGGGCAAGTGATCACTGGTGCTGTTGTATCTACTATTGAGATTGTCTGAACACATGATGAAGCGTTTCCACAAGCATCTGTTGCTGTCCATGTTCTTAAAATAGTAGTTGTACAATCGTCACCGAATTCTTCATCTTCTGAAGTAATTGTTACAGCGTTACAGTTATCTGTTGCCGTTGCTTGACCATAATCACCTTCCGTATTACATTCAGCTGTTACATCTGCTGGGCACGTGATTACAGGTGCTGTTGTGTCTACAAATAAAACAGACTGTGAACATGAACTTGAATTACCACATTCATCTGTTGCTGTCCAAGTTCTGCCATATCCATTCACACATATTCCATCAATTACAAAATCTGCAAACGTTAATGTAACTTCAGAACATATGTCTGAATATATTGGATCAGTGAACTCAAAAGGAGTTCCACATTCAAGAGTCGCATCATCTCCACAAGTAATTTCGGGAGCTGTTGTATCAACAATTGTGATTGTTCTACTTACTGAAGTTTCATTGTCACAATCATCTTTAGCAAACCATCTTTGGCTGATTACCTGCGTACATAAATCTACTTGACTTATGTTACTGATCGCTGATACTTCTAAATCATCATCACAGTTGTCCATCCACTCTGGTGTATATACTGGTTGATCATCTCCACACTCGATTGTTACATCTGTTGGCTCAACAACTACATAAGGTGCTGTTGTATCAACAAATGTGATCACTTGAGATAAGCTTGTTGTGTTTCCACAATCATCTGCTACTGTCCATGTTCGTGTTAAGATTGATCCACATTCTAGAACTTCTGTTGAACTACTTAAAGCTACTGTCAAGTCATCATCACAATTATCTGTTGCTGTTACTATAGCTTCTGATGGTGTTTCATCACACTCTAAGGTCTCATCCGCTGGTACACCGATTAACTCTGGTGCTGTTGTATCAACTACTGTAATTGTTTGAGATGTACTTACACTGTTTCCACAGTTATCTGTCGCTGTCCAAGTCTTAATGATGTCATATCCACAATCTGTGATATTATCTAATCCTGAAATAGCTGAAATCGCTAAGTCTTCATCACAGTTATCATCGAATGTTGGCATGTCTGTTGGCTCTGCCACATCACACTCGATTGTTACATCTGCTGGTGAAGTCAATACTACTGGATTCGTTGTATCTACTACTATCAATAACTGAGATAATGTAGTCTCATTTCCACAGTTATCAATCGCTGTCCATCTTCTCTCTAAGTCATAAGTACATTCTGTCTCGTTCAATACAAACTCGATCATTGATACTTCTGGTGAATCATCACAATTATCTGTAGCCGTTACTACTGGTGCTGCTGGAATGTTATCACATTCTACTGTTGCATCGGCAGGTACTCCTACTAATTCTGGTGCTTCTGTATCTACCACCTCTAAGACTTGAGTATGTGTCGCTACATTTCCACAGTTATCTACTGCTCTCCATGTTCTCTCTATTGTATAAGGACATGTTCCATCGAATATTTCTTCTGAATACTCTACGAATAACTCTCCATCACAGATATCAACTGCCAATACACTTGCAGGAGCTGGAATATCATCACATGACACTTCCGTGTCTGCTGGTAATGGGCTTAGTTCTGGTGCTGTTGTATCTCTAATTGTGATTGTTCTACTTACTGAAGTTTCATTATCACAATCATCTTTAGCAAACCATCTCTGGCTGATTACCTGCGTACATAAATCTACTTGACTTATGTTACTGATTGCTGATACTTCCAAATCATCATCACAGTTGTCCATCCACTCTGGTGTATATACTGGTTGATCATCTCCACACTCGATCTCTACATCTGATGGTTCAACAGCTACATAAGGTGCTGTTGTATCTACAAATGTGATCTCTTGTGATAAGCTTGTTGTGTTTCCACAATCATCTGCTACTGTCCAGGTTCTTGTTAAGATTGATCCACAATCTAAATCCTCTGTTGATGAAGAAAGTGATACTGTCAAGTCATCATCACAATTATCTGTTGCTGTTACTATAGCTTCTGATGGTGTTTCATCACACTCTAATGTCTCATCTGCTGGTACACCGATTAACTCTGGTGCTGTTGTATCAACTACTGTAATTGTTTGAGATGTACTTACACTGTTTCCACAGTTGTCTGTCGCTGTCCAAGTCTTGATGATATCATATCCACAGTCTGTGATATTATCTAATCCTGAAATAGCTGAAATCGCTAAGTCTTCATCACAGTTGTCATCGAATGTTGGCATGTCTGTTGGCTCTGCCTCATCACACTCGATGGTTACATCTGCTGGTGATGTCAACACTACAGGATTCGTTGTATCTACTACTATCAATAACTGAGATAATGTAGTCTCATTTCCACAGTTATCTACCGCTGTCCATCTTCTCTCGATATCATAAGTACATTCTGTCTCGTTCAATACGAACTCGATCATTGATACTTCTGGTGCATCGTCACAATTATCGGTAGCTGTTACCACTGGTGCTGCTGGAATGTTATCACATTCTACTGTCGCATCGGCAGGTACTCCTACTAATTCTGGTGCTTCTTCATCTAATACTTCTAAGACTTGAGTATGAGTCGTTACATTTCCACAGTTATCTACTGCTCTCCATGTTCTCTCTATTGTATAAGGACATGGCCCACCTAATACTGCTTCTGAATATGTAACTTCTACATCTCCGTCGCAAATATCTTCTGCTGTCAATACCACTGGCGCTGGAATATCATCACATGATACTTCCATGTCTGCTGGTAGTGAACTTAACTCTGGTGCTCTTGTATCTCTAATTGTAATTGTTCTGCTTACTGATGTTTCGTTATCACAATCATCTTTAGCAAACCATCTCTGACTGATTACCTGTGTACATAAATCTACTTGACTTATGTTACTGATCGCTGATACTTCTAAATCATCATCACAGTTGTCCATCCACTCTGGTGTATATACTGGTTGATCATCTCCACACTCAATCTCTACATCTGATGGTTCAACTGCTACATATGGTGCAGTCGTATCTACAAATGTGATTACTTGTGATAAGCTTGTTGTGTTTCCACAATCATCTGCTACTGTCCAGGTTCTTGTTAAGATTGATCCACAATCTAAATCTTCTGTTGATGAAGAAAGTGATACTGTCAAGTCATCATCACAATTATCTGTTGCTGTTACTATAGCTTCTGATGGTGTTTCATCACACTCTAATGTCTCATCTGCTGGTACACCGATTAACTCTGGTGCCGTTGTATCTTCTACATGAATTGTTTGAGATGTACTTACACTGTTTCCACAGTTGTCTGTCGCTGTCCAAGTCTTGATGATGTCATATCCACAGTCTGTGATATTATCTAATCCTGAAATAGCTGAAATCGCTAAATCATCGTCACAGTTGTCATCGAATGTTGGCATGTCTGTTGGCTCTGCCTCATCACACTCGATGGTTACATCTGCTGGTGAAGTCAATACTACTGGATTCGTTGTATCTACTACTATCAATAACTGAGATAATGTAGTCTCATTTCCACAGTTATCTACCGCTGTCCATCTTCTCTCGATGTCATAAGTACATTCTGTCTCGTTCAATACGAACTCGATCATTGATACTTCTGGTGAATCATCACAGTTATCGGTAGCTGTTACTACTGGTGCTGCCGGAATGTTATCACACTCTACTGTCGCATCAGCAGGTACTCCTACTAATTCTGGTGCTTCTGTATCTACCACCTCTAAGACTTGAGTATGTGTCGCTACATTTCCACAGTTATCTACTGCTCTCCATGTTCTCTCTATTGTATAAGGACATGTTCCATCGAATATTTCTTCTGAGTAAACTACCTCTACTTCTTCGTCGCAAATATCTTCTGCTGTCAATACCACTGGTGCTGGAACATCATCACATGATACTTCCATGTCTGCTGGTAGTGAACTTAACTCTGGTGCTGTTGTATCTACTATTGTGATTGTTCTGCTTACAGTTGTTGTGTTTCCACAATCATCTGTCGCTGTCCATGACTGATGTATTGATTCTGTACATGCATCAATCACTGCTATACTGCTAGCTGCTGACACTTCTAAATCATCATCACAGTTATCCATCCACTCTGGAGTATATACTGGTTGATCATCTCCACACTCGATCGTTACATCTACTGGCTCTTCAGCTACGTATGGTGCTGTTGTATCTACAAATGTGATCTTTTGAGATAAGCTTGTTGTGTTTCCACAATCATCTGCTACTGTCCAGGTTCTTGTTAAGATTGATCCACAATCTAAATCTTCTGTTGAACTACTTAAAGCTACTGTCAAGTCATCATCACAATTATCTGTTGCTGTTACTATAGCTTCTGATGGTGTTTCATCACACTCTAAGGTCTCATCTGCTGGTACACCGATTAACTCTGGTGCTGTTGTATCAACTACTGTAATTGTTTGAGATGTACTTACACTGTTTCCACAGTTATCTGTCGCTGTCCAAGTCTTGATGATATCATATCCACAAGCTGTGATATTATCCAATCCTGAAATAGCTGAAATCGCTAAGTCTTCATCACAGTTGTCATCGAATGTTGGCATGTCTGTTGGCTCTGCCTCATCACACTCAATTGTTACATCTGCTGGTGAAGTCAATACTACTGGATTAGTCGTATCTACTACTATCAATAACTGAGATAATGTAGTCTCATTTCCACAGTTATCAATCGCTGTCCATCTTCTCTCGATGTCATAAGTACATTCTGTCTCGTTCAATATGAGCTCGATCATTGATACTTCTGGTGAATCATCACAATTATCGGTAGCTGTTACTACTGGTGCTGCTGGAATGTTATCACATTCTACTGTCGCATCGGCAGGTACTCCTACTAATTCTGGTGCTTCTGTATCTACCACCTCTAAGACTTGAGTATGTGTCGCTACATTTCCACAGTTATCTACTGCTCTCCATGTTCTCTCTATTGTATAAGGACATGGCCCACCTAATACTGCTTCTGAATATGTAACTTCTACTTCTTCGTCGCAAATATCTTCTGCTGTCAATACCACTGGTGCTGGAACATCATCACATGATACTTCCATGTCTGCTGGTAGTGAACTTAACTCTGGTGCTGTTGTATCTACTATTGTGATTGTTCTGCTTACAGTTGTTGTGTTTCCACAATCATCTGTCGCTGTCCATGACTGATGTATTGATTCTGTACATGCATCAATCACTGCTATACTGCTAGCTGCTGACACTTCTAAATCATCATCACAGTTATCCATCCACTCTGGAGTATATACTGGTTGATCATCTCCACACTCAATCTCTACATCTGATGGTTCAACAGCTACATAAGGTGCTGTTGTATCTACAAATGTGATCTCTTGTGATAAGCTTGTTGTGTTTCCACAATCATCTGCTACTGTCCAGGTTCTTGTCAAGATTGATCCACAATCTAAATCCTCTGTTGATGAGGAAAGTGATACTGTCAAGTCATCATCACAATTATCTGTTGCTGTTACTATAGCTTCTGATGGTGTTTCATCACACTCTAAGGTCTCATCTGCTGGTACACCGATTAACTCTGGTGCTGTTGTATCAACTACTGTAATTGTTTGAGATGTACTTACACTATTTCCACAGTTATCTGTCGCTGTCCAAGTCTTGATGATATCATATCCACAAGCTGTGATATTATCTAATCCTGAAATAGCTGAAATCGCTAAGTCTTCATCACAGTTGTCATCGAATGTTGGCATGTCTGTTGGCTCTGCCACATCACACTCGATGGTTACATCTGCTGGTGAAGTCAACACTACTGGATTAGTCGTATCTACTACTATCAATAACTGAGATAATGTAGTCTCATTTCCACAGTTATCTACCGCTGTCCATCTTCTCTCGATGTCATAAGTACATTCTGTCTCGTTCAATACGAACTCGATCATTGATACTTCTGGTGAATCATCACAATTATCTGTAGCCGTTACTACTGGTGCTGCTGGAATGTTATCACATTCTACTGTCGCATCGGCAGGTACTCCTACTAATTCTGGTGCTTCTTCATCTAATACTTCTAAGACTTGAGTATGTGTCGTTACATTTCCACAGTTATCTACTGCTGTCCATGTTCTCTCTATTGTATAAGGACAAGGCCCACCTAATACTGCTTCTGAATATGTAACTTCTACATCTCCATCACAAATATCTGTTGCTGTCAACACCACTGGTGCAGGAACATCATCACATGATACTTCCATGTCTGCTGGTAATGAACTTAGCTCTGGTGCTGTTGTATCTCTAATTGTAATTGTTCTGCTTACTGATGTTTCATTATCACAATCATCTTTAGCAAACCATCTTTGACTGATTACCTGCGTACATAAATCTACTTGACTTATGTTACTGATCGCTGATACTTCCAAATCATCATCACAGTTGTCCATCCACTCTGGAGTATATACTGGTTGATCATCTCCACACTCAATCTCTACATCTGATGGTTCAACAGCTACATAAGGTGCAGTCGTATCTACAAATGTGATCGTTTGAGATAAGCTTGTTGTGTTTCCACAATCATCTGCTACTGTCCAGATTCTTGTCAAGATTGATCCACAATCTAAATCTTCTGTTGAACTACTTAAAGCTACTGTCAAGTCATCATCACAATTATCTGTTGCTGTTACTATAGTTTCTGATGGTGTTTCATCACACTCTAAGGTCTCATCCGCTGGTACACCTATTAACTCTGGTGCTGTTGTATCAACTACTGTAATTGTTTGAGATGTACTTACACTGTTTCCACAGTTGTCTGTTGCTGTCCAAGTTTTGATGATGTCATATCCACAGTCTGTGATATTATCTAATCCTGAAATCGCTGAGATCGCTAAGTCTTCATCACAGTTGTCATCGAATGTTGGCATATCTGTTGGCTCTGCAACATCACACTCGATTGTTACATCTGCTGGTGAAGTCAATACTACTGGATTCGTTGTATCTACTACTATCAATAACTGAGATAATGTAGTCTCATTTCCACAGTTATCTACCGCTGTCCATCTTCTCTCGATGTCATAAGTACATTCTGTCTCGTTCAATACGAACTCGATCATTGATACTTCTGGTGAATCATCACAATTATCGGTAGCTGTTACCACTGGTGCTGCTGGAATGTTATCACATTCTACTGTTGCATCGGCAGGTACTCCTACTAATTCTGGTGCTTCCTCATCTAATACTTCTAAGACTTGAGTATGAGTCGTTACATTTCCACAGTTATCTACTGCTCTCCATGTTCTCTCTATTGTATAAGGACATGGCCCACCTAGTACTGCTTCTGAATAAGTAACTTCTACATCTCCATCACAAATATCTGTTGCTGTCAATACCACTGGTGCTGGAACATCATCACATGATACTTCCATGTCTGCTGGTAATGAACTTAACTCTGGTGCTGTTGTATCTCTAATTGTAATTGTTCTGCTTACTGATGTTTCATTATCACAATCATCTTTAGCAAACCATCTTTGACTGATTACCTGCGTACATAAATCTACTTGACTTATGCTGCTGATCGCTGATACTTCCAAATCATCATCACAGTTGTCCATCCACTCTGGTGTATATACTGGTTGATCATCTCCACACTCAATCTCTACATCTGATGGTTCAACAGCTACATAAGGTGCTGTTGTATCTGTTACAGTAATCGTTTGACTATCTGAAGCCGTTTGACCACATGCATCAGTCACAGTCCATGTTCTGATGATTGTGTATTCACAATCACTAACTGTAAGAACTTCTTCTGATAATACTACTGATTCAATTTCAGAGCAAAAATCAAAACCTTCCACTTCTGGTGCTGAAGGAATATTGTCACATTCTACTGTTATATCTTCAGGAACGTTGATTAATGATGGTTGAGCATCATCTACATTTGTTATTCTTTGTGAAGCTGAAACCTGATTTCCACAATCATCTGTTGCAGTCCAAGTATAAATAGTCACTCCTAAATAAGGACATTCAGCATCTTCAAACGTAGTTTCAAGAGTTACCTCTACATCTTCATCACAATTATCTTCAGCTTGAACATCTGCTGGTACTATAGCTATATCACAAGAAACCTCTTCATCATCAGGAACTCCAATAAGAACTGGAGCCGTAGTATCAACTATATTAATCGTTTGAGAGTAAGAAACTTCATTATCACAATCATCTTTTGCAGTCCATGTTCTCACAATTAAGTATCCACATTCTAAAGGCGTTTGTTCCCCAACTCCGATAATATCTAATTCATCATCACAATTATCAGTAAATACAGGAGCATCTGTAGGAAGCTCTTCGTCACACTCTAGTGTAAGATCTTCTAATCCTTGAGAAACAACTGGGCTTTCTGTATCAACCACAGAAATCACTTGTTCAACTGTCAAATCATCTCCACAATTCTCATTGATAGAGACAGTCCAAGTTCTTACGATTTCATAGTTACACCCAACTTGAGTGATCGTCTCTCCGTTATATGTGATAGTTAATGTATAATCTCCAGTTACTTGGAAATTTGGTTCAACTACTGCTGGAATATCTTCATCACAACCTATAGTTAAATCTAGATTTTCATCAAAAGTGATGATTCCTTGTTCGAACCTTACTACAGAAATAGAAGCAGATAAACTGAAACATCCTTCAATATCAGCAACATTGTTTCCAATGACAGTTCCATCTTCGTATGATAAATGCCATACTAAACATGTCCCTGGTCCAGCGTCATCAAAATTCACACCTAGTAAATCTTCGATAGTCGCAGGAGTTCCAAGTATATTTAAATCTTCATCTGTAATAACAAAAGTATTGTTAGCTCCAGTTGGAGTTCCTAGAATTTCAATATCATCTAAAGTTAAGTAGTCAGGTTCTCCGTCAATACAGAACTCTGCTCCTCCCTCTAGTTCGTGAGCTTCAGGCTCAAGAATTTCAACAATAATCTCATCTTCTCCTGTACATCCGTTACAATCCGTCACAACTACAGAATAAGTTCCTGTTTCTGTTACAGTAATTGTAGGAGTCGTTTCTCCAGTAGACCATAAATATGTTAACTCCGAATCGCCACTTCCATCTGAAACACAATTTGGATTCAACATTATATTTACATCTCCTTGCTCATAATAACCATCATAACCAGGACCTGCATTTATATCGAACCAACCTGAACCTCCGAAACCAACTCCAGTTTGATTCGCATTCTCTCCTACTTGCATAGAAGGTCCTCTTCTGTACACATAGAATGTTCCATGCTGCTCTGATACAAACGTACCAGACGTATTTGTATAATAGGTCCAGTTTGAAGCATCAATATCTGCACAATTATTGTCTTTAGGGCTTCCATCAGGAGTATTAGTAGTAGCACCACTAAAATTAATCTCGAATGTGATGTTGTCTGAACCATTTGAAATAGCTCCAGAAAAGTTAGCAGTACCATCTTCACATTCAGTCCAAGATAAGTCTGAACCAGAAAAGTGTCTTTGACCTTCCCCTTTCAACCATATAGAGTACTCTACACCGGAACCACAGTTAATAGTATTAGCCACCGTTCTAGTGCAACATTCATCACATTCTGATTCTCCTGTTACAGTTGGTTCTAATACTACCTCTTCCAATCCACAAATGTCAATATCATCGCCTAAATCAACTGTGAAATTACCAGGAGTAACATTCACCTCGTCCATTGCAACACAACCAGCACAATCAGTAACAGTAACTGAATAAATACCTGGCTCAGTTATCTCGATTGAAGGTGTTGTTTCTCCAGTAGACCATAAATAAGCTATTTCAGAATTGCCTCCTTCACAAACTAGTTCTTCAGTTGAGAACCAAAGATCCAAGTTAGCCACACAAATATGAGCTCCTTGAGAAGCGAAATTTAAGTCTAGCGTATTTTCTCCTCCATAGTTGTATGCGCCTGCAACTGTAGCTGCATCAAAAGCGATCATACCCTGAGAGTCACATACATTATATGTACAAGGAAGTTCACTTGGGTTAAAATACCCAATAGTAACTCCGTTTAATTCGATTGGATATGAATATCCATCAGCATCTCCATAACATGCAGCTATATTAAATGTAACATAGAATGAGTTAATTTGCTCACCTGCGCTAGCTAATGGATCATTGAAAGAAACATTATCGCTGTAAGTGTTTTGTGTAGTCGAAGTGAAGTAATCTCCACAAATCTGACCATTCGTATCATAATCCCAAATGTCCAAGTGAACATCATAAGAATCTGTATGAGTTTCACAGTTTTGACAATCTGAAGCTCCCATTACACTTGCATTAAGTGTTACAGGTTCGCAAGACACAATATCATCTCCAAGCTCAACAGCTAGTTCACATTCTTGAGAACATGTCTCTGCGTCAAAATAAACCCAATTAGATTCACCTGAATAATCTTCACATCCTGCTCTTCGAGCACATCTTCTATAATATCCTCCATTATCAGCTGAAACAGATAACTCTGGAGATGTTTCTCCATTTAAAGTTATTGAACCAGATACATTTGCTGAAGTTGAATTATATAACCATATATATTCTATTGTTCCTGAACCTCCAGAAGGAAGCGAAACACTTGAAATAGTTACAGAACCTCCTTCACATACCAATTCAGGAACTGATATAGATCCTGAATCTGTTATATTGTCACATCCACCAGTAATTTCAAATGAAATGTAAAGTGTACCACAGTTGTCTCCAGTTCCATCGTCTTGATTGTATCCATTAACGATTAAATTATGAGATCCAACTCCGGCATCCCAATAGCTACCGTTTTCTGCTCCTCCTGGATAAGTGTATGGTTCTACATTCCCTGTGTGAGGGAAATTATCTACCAACCAAGTTACACTTTCTATAGCTCCAGAGGTATGCGCTCTAAGATAAAAATCATTTGGTAACTCGCCCAAATTAATGTTTGATCCATTTTGTATAGGACCATCAACCTGAGTGTTATTGTTGTCATAGATGTAAATTCCATCTAACGTTCCGCAAGGCTCCACACAATAGTCTGGATAAACCGTCCAGTTCTCATCACACTCATCAACTGTAATATGTTGATCAAAACTCGCTGTGCCCCAGTTTGGAGCAACTAATCTCCACATCATTCCAAACTCGGTAATCACAGAATATGATTGACCTGCTGAAAGAGTTGTATAGTATTCATCACCAGTAGGAACCCATCTGTATAAATCCAAACTACAGTCTCCGTTATTCACAACTGTTAGAGTAGGGTTAACATTAACAGTAATACTGCCTATAAGCCAGCAATTCCCTTCATCCCAAGACACATCATATGTCCCTGCATGTGAACAAGACACACTTGAAGATAACTGAAGGTCATTTCCATTTTGAGTAGATCCATTTGGAAGCGTCCATGTAGTATTCCCACTAGATGGATTGACGCTTAACCATACATTATCACCTTCATTTATGGTAATGTTACAATCAGAATCAACAATCCATGTTCCATTTATATTTGCTTCACATTCTAATGATGTTGGGCAATCTGGAGTACAGTCAGCGGGATCAACCTGAATCCAGCTCGACTCGTAAGATTGATTCCATTGCCACCCACATCCTGAAGGTATAGCACATCTTCTGAACCAAGTAGTTTCAGTAATGTTTGAAGAAAACGTACTCTGATTTGAGTAAACAATATCTGCCGACTGCCAGTCTGGTCCATTTGTTGAAACCATCCATGCGTACTCAACAGTTCCATTGGAACTTGCATCTTCCCAACTTGAGATTGTAAACTGCTCACCTGAGCAAACCTCAGAAGGCGCCTCTATACTCCCAGCGGAGTACATAGTACAAGTAGCATGAGCCAACATTAGTGCGCTGGACATGATAATAGTTAATAAAAAGGAGTAAAGCTTTCCCATTTTTTTTAGAATTTTAGTAAATAATTGACGAGTTGTAGACTATTAAATAGCCTAGATGAATTAGTTAAAATTATATTAAGATGATCACCTAAAATACAGGCTACATCTATTGTTTGGTTAATCTTCAATTTATAAAGTCATTTAGATTTGTCGAGACAAGTCTATTTTGCAGAGGCAAAAATACGAAAAATCAGCACTTTAAGCTGTTTAATCGAGTGTTTTTTTAATTTTATCGAAGAAATTTTAGTTTACACCGCTACTTTAAGCTGTTTAATAGTATCCGATGGTGATGCAGACTTGAACACAGTGCTTCCTGCGACCAAAACATCTGCACCGTGATTTAATAGTTTTCTGTAATTGTCAAGCGTAACGCCTCCATCAATTTCAATGAGCGCTTTGCTCCTCTTTGACAAAATAAGTTCTTTTAACCTGCTCACTTTTTCGTACGTGTTCTCGATGAAATTTTGTCCTCCAAAACCAGGATTAACACTCATAATACAAACTAAATCAAGATCTTGAATTATTTCTTCAATAGAGGACAAGGAAGTATGAGGATTTAATGCTACACCTGCTTTCATACCAGTGGCATTAATGGCCTGAATAATTCTATGCGCATGCACTTCAGCTTCAATATGAAATGTGTAGTAGTTAGCTCCCAAATCAGCATAAGCCTGAACATATCTATCAGGTTTTTCGATCATCAAGTGTACATCCAATACCTTGTTTGCTTGTTTTGCAATATCTCTAACCACAGGCATTCCAAACGATATATTCGGCACAAATACTCCATCCATTATATCTAAATGAAACCAATCCGCTGAACTGTTGTTAACCATTTCTACGTCTCTCCCTAGATTCAGAAAGTCTGCTGCAAGAATTGATGGTGCTACTAGATGACTCATGACCTTGTTGTTTTTTTCGCAAAGGGAATGAAATCATATCATTGAAACGCTAAAACTGAGGCGTACTTTATCAACATTTTAAGAACATAGAATTCTCGTTTTTCTAAAAATATCAGACAAAAAAAAGACAGTTCTTTCGAACTGCCCTTTTTTTTTGGTTAGGTTATGTGTAATTTTCTTTATCTATTCTGTACCATCAACTTATGGTGATGAACATTGTTTCCAACCACCATCATTAAAGTATAAGATCCTGGCTCCCAATCTAGCCCTTCTAGCCTATATTCATATAGTCTATGTCCATCTGCCTGACCTTCAAATACAATGGCCGTTGTTCGTCCCATACTGTCTACTACTTTGGCAGTTACTTCTGCGTTTTGAGGAACGCTAAAGTTTACAGTAAATGAATCATTAAATGGATTTGGATAAGAGAAGATATTCACTTGCTCTGGAGTATCTACCTCTACAGTAATTACTTGAGTTCCCTCTGCTATATTTCCACACTCATCTTCTGCTAGCCAAGTCCTTGTAATTATATATGGACAAAACTCACTAGTTATCTCTTCTATAAACGAAATTTCTACATCATCATCGCAGTTATCTGTCGCAGAAACTGAGGTATCTATTGCCGGGATATCTTCTCCACACTGAACAATTACGTTCTCTGGAACATTAAATAGTTCTGGGAAGGTCTCATCTGACTGACGAATAAATTGCAATGCTGTGGAAACGTTTCCACAATTATCCGTTGCGATCCATGTTCTTTGTACAACTCCAAAACAACCACCTGAGAAGAATTGGTCTGTATACTCAAGTTCAACATCGTCATCGCAGTCATCTACTACGGTGATTCTATATGTACTAAACTCTTCGCATGCTACATACACCTCTGTTTCGAACGTACCAAAATCAGGAGCAGTGGTATCCACCACATGAATCGTTTGTGTTTGAACATCTGTATTTCCACAATCATCGGTGGCAGTCCATGTTCTTACTAGATCATATGCACATGTCCCTGTAGCTTCTTCTGCGAATACAACGTCTACATTTTCATCGCAGTTATCAGTTGCTGTCAACATCACTGACTCAGGAATTTCTCCACACTCTACTTCTACGTCTGCCGGTGCAGCTTCAAGAACTGGCGCTTCAATGTCTATTACTGTAATTGTTTGCGCTGCAATAGCTGTATTTCCGCAATCATCCGTAGCTCTAAATACTCTTGTAATAATCATATTGCACCCATCCATCGCAATTTGATCAGACGACCCTAAACTCAAGTCATCATCACAATTATCTGTAGCTGTGAATTCTTCTGGTTCTGGAACTTCAGTACAAGTCACTGTCACATCAGCCGGAATCTCCAGAATAATTGGTGATGTTGTGTCTGTGATAGTTATCTCTTGTGACGCTGTACTTTGATTTCCGCAATTATCTGTGGCTGTCCATGTTCTGATAATTACAAATCCACATGTAGCAGCTACTTGTGATTCAGAAGTTTGAATATCAACTGTCGAACCACACTCATCAATTGCTGTTACCGTTCCAAAAGGAGGCAACACATCACATTCGATCGTTAAATCTTCTGGAACATCTGATATTACAGGAGCTTGAGTGTCCAAAACTGTTATTGTTTGCTGCTCTGTGGATTCGTTTCCACATAAATCAATAGCTGTCCATCTTCTATGGAGTAAGTATCCACAATCAAGACCCTCGATTTCCTCAATCAAATTCACCTCTATATCATCTGTACAATCATCCGAAGCAGAAACTTCAGCTGGATTTGGTATTTCAGAACAATCAACTGTAACATCTCCTGGTATATTATGAAGAGTTGGTGCTTGTGTATCTACTACTGTAATCACTTGAATACCTTCTCCTAGATTACCACACTTATCTGTAACTGACCAAGTTCTAGTAATGATTATGATACAACCATCATTTGCTACTGTTTCCGCATACTCCACATCTAGAATGAAATCACAATTGTCTGTCGCTGTTACAGTTGCTACTTCTGGTATAGCTGTACATTCAACTTGAGCATCAACAGGCACACCACTTAGTACTGGTGCTGTAGTGTCTACTACAGTTATTACTTGTTCGTGTTCAGTTGTGTTTCCACAATCATCTGTCGCTGTCCAGGTTCTAGTAATATTGTATGGGCATTCAGATGCATCCATTCCCTGAGCTATAGTTACCTCTACTACATTATCACAGTTATCTGTGGCATCTGGCATTGTTGGTGTTGGAATTGCATTACACTCAACTGTTATATTTTCTGGAGTAGATGTAAATACTGGAGCTGTGGCATCTCTTACTACTATCGTTTGCGATACAGAAGCTTCGTTTCCGCATGCGTCGGTGGCCGTCCATGTATTCACTCTAGTGTATCCACAAACAGAATCATCTGTCAAAGCAGAAGAGAATTCTACAGATACTTCTTCAGAACAATTATCTGTAAATACTGGACTTCCAGAAGGAACTGCTTCTTCACAACTCAATTCCAAATCTTCAGGGACGCTAGTCGCAACTGGCGCTTCTGAGTCCACAGAAATCAGCGCTTGCTGAATACTGCTCTGGTTTCCACAGGCATCTGTTGCTGTCCATGTTCTAATAACTGTGATACCGCAATTGGTTTCTTCTATAGAATCACTAACGTCCACTTGTACTTCTGAACATATGTCTGAAGCGGTTACTATCTCTGGTTCAGGAATAACTCCACAATTGTAATTTGCATTTTCAGGAGTGTTATCAAATGTTGGCGCTGTGGTATCAACGATACGTATGATTTGCGTTGCAACGCTCACATTTCCGCACGCATCTTCCGCTGTCCAAGTATTAGTAATTACTTCACCACAAGTGTTTTCTTGCGTGTTTGAAGCAAATGTCACTGTTACGTTTTCATCACAATTATCTGTAAACAGAGCCTCTCCTTCTGGAATTAGCATTCCACATTCCAATTCTAAATCTTCGGGTTGGGATGTTATAGTAGGTGATGATGTATCTATGACTGTAATTACTTGAGATTCTGAAATTGTATTTCCACAAGCATCCGTAGCTGACCACGTTCTGGTAATAGTGTATGGACATCCTTCAGAAACTACTTCCGAAAGATTTACTGACACATCATCATCACAATTATCAGTAGCCGACACTTCCACTGGTTGAGGAATATTATCGCAACTTACTTCTTCATTATCTGGCATATCAATTAACACAGGAGAAATGGTATCAACTATCGTAATAGTTTGAGAAACTTCTGTTTGATTTCCACATACATCTGTAGCTGTCCAAGTCCTAACCACATCATATCCGCATGGATTGAAATTTCCTGAAGCCTCAGTGAAGGACACTTCAACATCCCCTTCACAATTATCAGTAAAGTCAGCGTCTTCAGCTGGGATAGGGTCTCCACATTCAACCGTTATATTATTGGGAACACTTACCGCTTCTGGAGCAGTAGTATCTATATAAGTGCTCGTTTGTGTTCCTGTCGCTTCATTTCCACACGAATCAGATACTTTCCATGTTCTAATAACTTGGTATCCACATGGAAGATTGATCATTTCTGAGCTTACAGTTACGGCAGGCAATTGTTGATCACAGTTATCTGTAGCTGTAACGTTCACTTCTGTCAACTCGTCTCCACATTGTAACTCCTCATCAACCGGAACTCCAGCTAATTCAGGAGCTGTGGTATCTACTACATTTATTTCTTGCATCGCGGTAGTACTATTTCCACAATTGTCCGTGGCTACCCAACTTCTTGTGATTACATAACCACATTGATTTTCTTCAATAGATTCAACTTCATTGACATCTAATTCTGGGTCAGTATCATCTGTAAATGTGGCTTCAGAAGCAGGAACTTCCTCTCCACATTCAATAGTAATATCTATCGGCTGACTCACTACTGTAGGTGGCACGTCATCAGATACTGTAAGCGTTTGAGAATCTTCTGCTACATTTCCACATGCATCTTCTGTACTCCATGTTCTAATAATTTCATACCCACAAGCCAGATCATTTTCTGTTTCACTAAACTGTACTTCTACCTCTGAACAGTTATCTGTGGCTGTCACTGCTGCTGCCAAAGGAATGGTACTCATAGTTACATTTACATTTGCAGGAACCCCGAATAATACAGGCGCCTCTGAATCTGTCACAGAGATCGTTTGTGAGCTTGAATTTGTGTTTCCACAAACATCAGTTGCTGTCCATGTTCTTACAATCGTATATGGACACGTTTCATCATTTACTTGCTCTGAATATGTTACTGCCACATCTCCATCACAATTATCTGTAGCTGTTACTACTGAAGCCGCTGGAATAGCATCACACTCCACAGAGGTATCTGCTGGTACTCCTGCTAATTCAGGTGCTGTGGTATCTACAATGGTGATTGTTTGAGAAACGATAGTGAGGTTTCCACATCTGTCTGTCCCTCTCCATGTTCTTACTATGTCATATCCACAAGCTGTTTCGTTGGCATTCTCTTCTCCAAATTGTACTATAATATCTCCTATACAATTATCACTGAATGTGGGCTCTCCTTCTGGAATAGCATCTCCACATTCTATAGTCACATCTGCAGGTACATTAGCCGCTACTGGATCTGTATTGTCTACATAGGTACTGGTTTGAGATTGTGAAATTGTATTTCCACAAGCATCGGTCGCCGACCATGTTCTTACAATTTCAAATCCGCAGGGTTGTTCTACTGTTTCTGAAGTCACTGAAACTGTTACTGACTCATCACAGTTATCTGTAGCTACTACAATTGCTGGTGAAATATCTTCTCCACACTCTAACTCTTCATCTGTTGGTACTCCCATCAATTCAGGAGCTGTGGTATCTACTACCGTAATAGTTTGAGATGCTTCTGTTGTGTTTCCACAATCATCTGTCGCTGTCCAGGTTCTTACAATCTCATATCCACATGACAATTCTGTTCTCTCTTCTGTATCTGTGAGCTCTAATTCTGTATCTGCATCATCTGAGAATGTTGCTTCTGAAGCTGGAATCTCATCTCCGCATTCTACTGTAATATCAGCAGGTTCATTTACTATCATTGGTGGAACATCATCTGAAACTGTAATCGTTTGAGAACCTTCTGTTCTATTTCCACAAGCGTCTTCCACACTCCATGTTCTTACAATTTGATATCCACAGGGTAGGTTGTTTTCAACCTCATTGAACTCTACTTCTACCGCTGAGCAATTGTCCGTAGCTGTTACGACAGCTGCCGAAGGAATTGTGCTCATCGTTGCGTTTACATTCGAAGGAACTCCAAATAATGCTGGCGCTTCCGAATCTGTTACAGAGATCGTTTGTGAGCTTGAATTTGTATTTCCACAAACATCAGTTGCTGTCCAGGTTCTTACAATCGTATATGGACATGTTTCATCATTTACTTGCTCCGAATACGTTACCTCTACATTGCCATCGCAAACGTCTGAAGCTGTTACTACTGAGGCTGCTGGAATAGCATCACACTCTACAGAGGTATCTGCTGGTACTCCTGCTAATTCTGGAGCTGTTGTATCTACAATGGTAATTGTCTGAGAAGCAATGGTGAGATTTCCACATCTGTCCGATCCTCTCCATGTTCTTACTATGTCATATCCACAGTCCGTTTCATTCGCATTTTCTTCTCCAAATTGCACTGTAATGTCTCCTTCACAATTGTCACTGAATGTTGGTTCTCCTTCTGGAATATCATCACCACATTCTACAGTCACATCTGCTGGCACATTGGCAACTACTGGATCTGTATTGTCTACATAAGTGCTGGTTTGAGACTGTGAAACATCATTTCCACAAGCATCTGTCGCTGACCATGTTCTTACAATTTCGAATCCACAAGGTTTTTCTACTGTTTCAGATGTCACTGAAACTGTTACTGACTCATCACAGTTATCTGTGGCTACCACAATTGCTGGTGAAATATCCTCTCCACATTCTAACTCTTCGTCAGCTGGCACTCCTATCAATTCTGGGGCAGTTGTATCTACTACTGAAATCGTTTGTGATGCCTCTGTTGTGTTTCCACAGTCATCTGTGGCTGTCCAAGTTCTTACAATCTCATATCCACAAGTTGAATCTGTTCTTTCTTCTGAAGCTGTTAGTTCTAAATCCGTATCTGCATCATCTAAGAAAGTCGCTTCTGACGCTGGAATCTCCTCTCCGCATTCTACTGTAATATCAGCTGGTGCATTTACTATCGTTGGTGGAACATCGTCTGAAACTGTTATCGTTTGAGAATCTTCTGTTCTATTTCCACAAGCATCTTCCACGCTCCATGTTCTTACAATTTGATATCCACATGGAAGATTATTTTCCACTTCATTGAACTCTACTTCGACATTCGAACAATTGTCCGTAGCTGTCACTACGGCTATTGGTGGAATCGTACTCATCGTCGCATTTACATTCTCAGGAACTCCAAATAATACTGGTGCTTCTGAATCTGTTACAGAAATTATTTGTGAGCTTGAATTTGTGTTTCCA
Source organism: Flavobacteriales bacterium (assembly GCA_965224545.1). Taxonomy (GTDB): domain Bacteria; phylum Bacteroidota; class Bacteroidia; order Flavobacteriales_D; family Sanyastnellaceae; genus ASP10-05a. Next base: position 1,150,067 of record CBDCZM010000004.1, read on the forward strand.
CAAACATCAGTTGCTGTCCACGTTCTTACAATGGTGTAAGGACACGTTTCATCATTTACTTGCTGTGAATACGTTACTGCCACATTACCATCACAATTATCTGAAGCTGTTACTACTGAAGCTGCTGGAATGGCATCACACTCCACAGAGGCATCTGCCGGTACTCCTGCTAATTCAGGTGCTGTTGTATCTACAATAGTAATCGTCTGAGAAACGATGGTTAAGTTTCCACATCTGTCTGTCCCTCTCCATGTTCTTACTATGTCATATCCACAAGCTGTTTCGTTGGCATTCTCTTCTCCAAATTGTACTGTAATATCTCCTATACAATTATCACTAAATGTGGGCTCTCCTTCTGGAATAGCATCTCCACATTCTATAGTCACATCTGCAGGTACATTAGCTGCTACTGGATCTGTATTGTCTACATAGGTACTAGTTTGAGATTGTGATGCTGTATTTCCACAGACATCGGTCGCCGACCATGTTCTTATAATTTTGAATCCACAGGGTTGTTCTACTGTTTCTGAGGTCACGGAAACTGTTACTGATTCATCACAGTTATCTGTAGCGACTACAATTGCTGGTGAAATATCTTCTCCACATTCCAACTCTTCATCAGTTGGTACTCCCATCAATTCAGGAGCCGTTGTATCTACTACTGTGATTGTTTGAGATGCTTCTGTTGTGTTTCCACAATCATCTGTCGCTGTCCATGTTCGTACAATCTTATATCCACAAAATAAATCGACTTCCTCCTCTGAATTCGTTAGTTCTAAATCTGTATCAGACTCATCTGTAAATACTGCTGTCGATTCAGGGATTTCCTCTCCACATTCTACTGTAATATCAGCAGGTTCATTTACTATCGTTGGCGGAACGTCATCTGAAACTGTAATCGTTTGAGAATCTTCTGTTCTATTTCCACAAGCGTCTTCCACGCTCCATGTTCTAATAATTTCATAACCACAGAGTAGACTATTTTCTACTTCATTGAACTCTACTTCTACTTCTGAACAATTGTCTGTTGCTGTTACTATTACCACTGAAGGAATTGTACTCAATGTAGCATTTACACTCTCTGGAACTCCAATTAATACCGGCGCTTCTGAATCTCCAACGGTTATGGTTTGCGAGCTTGAACTTGCATTTCCACAATCATCAATTGCTGTCCATGTTCTTACAATCGTATATGGACACGTTTCATCATTTACTTGCTCCGAATACGTTACTTCCACATTTCCATCACAAATATCTGATGCTGTTACTACTGAAGACGCTGGAATAGCATCGCACTCTGCTGACGTATCTCCTGGCACTCCAGCTAATTCTGGTGCTGTCGTATCTACAATGGCTATCGTTTGAGAAACTATGGTGAGATTTCCACATCTGTCTGATCCTCTCCATGTTCTTACTATGTCATATCCACAAGCTGTTTCGTTGGCATTCTCTTCTCCAAATTGTACTGTAATATCTCCTATACAATTATCACTAAATGTGGGCTCTCCTTCTGGAATAGCATCTCCACATTCTATAGTCACATCTGCAGGTACATTAGCTGCTACTGGATCTGTATTGTCTACATAGGTACTGGTTTGAGATTGTGAAATTGTATTTCCACAAGCATCAGTCGCCGACCATGTTCTTACAATTTCGAATCCGCAGGGTTGTTCTACTGTTTCTGAGGTCACTGAAACTGTTACTGATTCATCACAGTTATCTGTAGCGACTACTATTGCTGGCGAAATGTCTTCTCCACACTCTAACTCTTCATCTGCCGGTACTCCCATCAATTCAGGAGCTGTTGTATCCACTACTGTAATCGTTTGAGATGCTTCTGTTGTGTTTCCACAATCATCTGTCGCTGTCCAGGTTCGTACAATCTCGTATCCACAGGGTAAGTCTGTTCTTTCCTCTGAATCCGTCAGATCTAATTCTGTATCTGCATCATCTGAGAATGTTGCTTCTGAAGCTGGAATCTCGTCTCCGCATTCTACTGTAATATCAGCAGGTTCATTTACTACCGTTGGTGGAACATCATCTGAAACTGTAATCGTTTGAGATGCTTCTGTTCTATTTCCACAAGCATCTTCCACGCTCCATGTTCTTACAATTTGATATCCACAGGGTAAGTTGTTTTCTACTTCATTGAACTCTACTCCTACCTCTGAACAATTGTCTGTTGCTGTAACGACAGATGCCGAAGGAATCGTGCTCATCGTCGCATTTGTATCTGCTGGAACTCCTGTTAATACTGGTGCTTCCGAATCCGTTACAGAGATCGTTTGCGAGCTTGAATTTGTGTTTCCACAATCATCAGTTGTTGTCCATGTTCTTACAATCGTATATGGACATGTTTCATCATTTACTTGCTCTGAATACGTTACTTCCACATCTCCATCACAACTATCTGATGCTATTACTATTGAAGCCGCTGGAATGGCATCACACTCTGCTGACGTATCTCCAGGCACTCCAGCTAATTCTGGTGCTGTAGTATCTACAATCGTAATCGTTTGAGAAACGATGGTGAGGTTTCCACATCTGTCTGATCCTCTCCATGTTCGTACTATGTCATATCCACAGGCTGTTTCGTTGGCATTCTCTTCTCCAAATTGCACAGTAATGTCTCCTACACAATTGTCACTGAATGTTGGCTCTCCTTCTGGAACAGCATCTCCACATTCTATAGTCACATCTGCAGGTACATTAACTACTACTGGATCTGTATTGTCTACATAAGTACTGGTTTGAGATTGGGATGCTGTATTTCCACATACATCGGTCGCCGACCATGTTCTTATAATTTCGAATCCACAGGGTTGTTCTACTGTTTCTGAGGTCACGGAAACTGTTACTGATTCATCACAGTTATCTGTAGCGACTACTATTGCTGGTGAAATATCTTCTCCACACTCTAACTCTTCATCTGCGGGTACTCCCATCAATTCAGGAGCTGTGGTATCCACTACTGTAATCGTTTGAGATGCTTCTGTTGTGTTTCCACAATCATCTGTCGCTGTCCAGGTTCGTACAATCTCGTATCCACAGGGTAAGTCTGTTCTTTCCTCTGAATCCGTCAGATCTAATTCTGTATCTGCATCATCTGAGAATGTTGCTTCTGAAGCTGGAATCTCGTCTCCGCATTCTACTGTAATATCAGCAGGTTCATTTACTATCGTTGGTGGAACATCATCTGAAACTGTAATCGTTTGAGAAGCTTCTGTTCTATTTCCACAAGCGTCTTCCACGCTCCATGTTCTTACAATTTGATATCCACAGGGTAGATTAACTTCTACTTCATTGAACTCTACTCCTACCTCTGAACAATTGTCTGTTGCTGTAACGACAGCTGCCGAAGGAATGGTGCTCATCGTCGCATTTGTATCTGCTGGAACTCCTGTTAATACTGGTGCTTCCGAATCCGTTACAGAGATCGTTTGCGAGCTTGAATTTGTGTTTCCACAATCATCAGTTGTTGTCCATGTTCTTACAATCGTATATGGACATGTTTCATCATTTACTTGCTCTGAATACGTTACTTCCACATCTCCATCACAACTATCTGATGCTATTACTATTGAAGCCGCTGGAATGGCATCACACTCTGCTGACGTATCTCCAGGCACTCCAGCTAATTCTGGTGCTGTAGTATCTACAATCGTAATCGTTTGAGAAACGATGGTGAGGTTTCCACATCTGTCTGTCCCTCTCCATGTTCTTACTATGTCATATCCACAAGCTGTTTCGTTGGCATTCTCTTCTCCAAATTGCACAGTAATGTCTCCTACACAATTGTCACTGAATGTTGGCTCTCCTTCTGGAACAGCATCTCCACATTCTATAGTCACATCTGCAGGTACATTAACTACTACTGGATCTGTATTGTCTACATAAGTACTGGTTTGAGATTGGGATGCTGTATTTCCACATACATCGGTCGCCGACCATGTTCTTATAATTTCGAATCCACAGGGTTGTTCTACTGTTTCTGAGGTCACGGAAACTGTTACTGATTCATCACAGTTATCTGTAGCGACTACTATTGCTGGTGAAATATCTTCTCCACACTCTAACTCTTCATCTGCTGGTACTCCCATCAATTCAGGAGCTGTGGTATCCACTACTGTAATCGTTTGAGATGCTTCTGTTGTGTTTCCACAATCATCTGTCGCTGTCCAGGTTCGTACAATCTCGTATCCACAGGGTAAGTCTGTTCTTTCCTCTGAATCCGTCAGATCTAATTCTGTATCTGCATCATCTGAGAATGTTGCTTCTGAAGCTGGAATCTCGTCTCCGCATTCTACTGTAATATCAGCAGGTTCATTTACTATCGTTGGTGGAACATCATCTGAAACTGTAATCGTTTGAGAAGCTTCTGTTCTATTTCCACAAGCGTCTTCCACGCTCCATGTTCTTACAATTTGATATCCACAGGGTAGATTAACTTCTACCTCATTGAACTCTACTCCTACCTCTGAGCAATTGTCTGTTGCTGTAACGACAGCTGCCGAAGGAATCGTGCTCATCGTCGCATTTGTATCTGCTGGAACTCCTGTTAATACTGGTGCTTCCGAATCTGTTACAGAGATCGTTTGTGAGCTTGAATTTGTGTTTCCACAATCATCAGTTGCTGTCCAGGTTCTTACAATCGTATATGGACATGTTTCATCATTTATCTGCTCCGAATACGTTACTTCCACATTTCCATCACAATTGTCGGAAGCCGTTACTACAGAAACTGTAGGTATAGCATCGCATTCTACAGAAGCGTCTGCTGGCACTCCAGCTAGTTCTGGAGCAGTAATATCGTTTATAGTAATTATTTGATCAACTGCTGTCTCATTTCCACATTCATCTGTAGCTATCCAGGTTCTGACCAAATCATATCCACAATCGGTTTGATTTATTTCTTCTTCTGAGAACTGTACTGTTAGTTCACCTTCACAGTTATCTGTAAAAGTCACTTCTTCATTCTGAATTTCATCTACACATTCAACCGTCTTGTCTAAAGGCTCATTATCTACTTGAGGGCTTGCATTATCCGTATACATACTTTTCTGTGATTGCGAAACTTCGTTCCCACATTCATCAGAAGCGGTCCAGGTTCTTACAATCTCATATCCACATGGTTTTTCTACAGTTTCGGAAGTCACAGAAACTGTCACGGACTCATCGCAGTTATCAGAAGCCACGACAATAGCATCAGATAATTCATCTCCACACTGCAATTCTTCATCTACTGGCACTCCTAATAACTCAGGTGCTTCTGTATCATTGGCTGTAATCGTTTGTACATATTGAGTGCTATTTCCACAAGCATCTGTCGCTGTCCATGTTCTTACAATTTCAAACCCACAACTTAAGTCACTACTTTCTTCTGTAAACGTGATTACTAAATCATCTTCGTTGTTATCAGAAAATTCTGGATTTACAACTTCGGGGGCGGCGTCAGAACATTCCGAATTCATGTCTTCAGGGCCACTAACAACAATAGGGCTTTCTGTGTCTGTAACTGTCACTGCTTGCACATAAGAACATTCTTTTCCACAGTTATCTCTAACTGTCCACCTTCTCACAACAAATTTCTGACAATCTTCTTCTGGTGATTCAAAACACTCACCAATAGACGAATACATGTCATTGTGGTTCATTTCAGTGGTAGACATACTATTTCCAGCTGGCATTCCATTCACTGTCCCTTGGTAGTCTATCCAAAAACCTACTCCAAATCCTCCATAAACATCTCTTGGTCCATAATCCATATGTGCTACATTTCCAGTAGAAATAAGTTCTAGATTTGAATCAGCGAACACTCCAAATCCAATAATGGAATTTGGTTTTGAAAAGTCAACTCGCGCATAAAGTCTATCTGCCGCATCGACATCAGTATTTTGATATCCTCCAGAACCTATCCATGTAGTAAAATCAACTAGTTCTTCGAAGTAATAATGTAGATGGAAGCCAGATTCTGGAAGATCTATATTTACAATCTTACCGAAAATTTCTGCTGTGCCATCTTCATTCTTCACTACATACCCTTCATCCCACAAGAAATTCTTATTGTATGTTTCGGGGAATGAATGAAACCAAAGATTTCTCCAATTGTAACTACTATGAGAACTGAGCTCTATTTTACAGATTGAACTTGCATCATATTCTTCATAAGACACCAACTCTCCATTATCAAATGTGACTGCCGGATAGTCTTCACCTTGACTAATAGTTACTTCATCAACAAGACCTATCGGCGTAATGTCATCAGTGGATTCTAGTGTTACTTGTATCTCATCCATTGCAACACAGCCATTACAATCCGTAGCTGTTACGATATATGTTCCTGACTGTGTAGCAACAATACTTTGTGTTGTTTCTCCATTACTCCATAAATAGGCTACATCGCTGGGAGCATCTACACATTGTTCTTCCTCAGTATTAAACACTAACTGAACATTTGCAACACAAATGTGAGCACCTTGAGTACCGAAATTTAAGTCCAATGTATTTGATCCATTATAGTTATAGTTCAAACTATTGGAAGTTATGTTGAATGTCACATTCGGATTTGCTTCACAAATCCCATATATGCAGGACATTTCAGTCGGATTATAATATCCTATTACTGTTCCATTTAATTCTATTGGATAGGAATAATTATCTGAACTACCATAGCACGCAGCTACATTAAACGTCACATCTATCGAAGTAATTTTTTTCTGAAAGTTTTCAATAGGATCATCGAAAGTAACAACATCACTATATCCTGAATGAGTCGTTGATGATGAGTATTCATAACAGATAACCCCATTTTGATCATAATTCCAAATATCAAGTCCAATACTATGGCTATCTGAAATAGTAGTGCAATCCTTACAAATTGATTGTCCGGTTACGCTGGCTTCTATGATGGCTTCTGAACAGGTTGTTAAATCATCTCCTAACTCTACTTCCAAAGCGCATGGTACACAATCTGCTGGTGCTATTTCGATCCATTCAGATTCTTTTGTTCCCACATTCCCGCAGCCCTGAGCTCCAACACATCTTCGGAACCAAGTTGTTTGAGTAATGCTAGTAGTGAATGTCGAGCTATTAGTATATTCCATTTCTGATGCACTCCAAGTGGGGCCATCTAGAGATATCACCCACGCGTATTCTGGAGTTCCATCCGTGCTTGCAGATGTCTCATTCTCAATCGTGAATTCACTTCCAGAGCAAACGGAGCTTGGCACAGAAATGCTTCCTCCCGAGTATACGCCACAATTATCTTCATTATTTGCTAATAATGAAAAATGGGCGCACAAAAATGCACCAATAAGAAGATAAAATTTTCTCATAGAAAAGTAATTTTGGTTCAGTATAGTCTCAACAAATTGAGATTCATTCACTAGAGAGTCTTTACGTCTAGTAAATAAATGGAAGTAATTTTCATTACTTCTAAGGCCTATTTTCATATTAGTTAAATATGGTCTTAGTTAATTATTGTATTTCGCAATAGCAATGAACCAAAGGGTGAAGCAATATAACACCCTATAATTCAGCACTATTTAAAGTCATCTTTAATAACCCTGTCTTGTACGAGACTTCTTACGTAAAGGTTTCTAGTATCTTAAGTATACATACGTCTTCACTGGAATCGACCCATCTCCTAAATCTAGAAGTACGAAATAGGTTCCTTCCGGCAGTTTTCCATTTCCAAAGTCCAACCTGTCATGAGAGGTTCCATCCCAGTCATTTTGATAGCCTGCCACATCGAAAATCTCTCTTCCCCATCTATTGAATATTTGAATTCTACTATTTGGGAAGTGTAATATTCCTGGTATTGTAAGCATGTCGTTAATACCATCTCCGTTCGGTGAGAATCCTTCTGGAACTGTTACGCCGCTAAAGCATTCCACTTCTACTACCAAAATTGATTGAGCACATGCTCCATAACCATCACACAGTATATATGTGATCGTATCTGTTCCACACCACTCATCATATACTATATATTCTATGGTTCCATCTCCAGCTATCCATACTTCACTACTATCTGAGCTCGTCCACGCGTCTGTTAAGAATACAGCATCACCATCTGGATCACCATCATTATCTAGTACATTAATTTCTCCGTCATCTTCATGTGACTCTAATAGCAGATAATCTTCTATTCCAAATGGCGCTGAGTTGATCAATACATTGAAATAACATGTATCTGCATTTCCAAACGCATCTACTGCTGCATAAGCTACTGGTGTATTTCCATGTGGGAATTCACTTCCTGATGGGTAGCCATCTATTAAGATCAACTCTGCCTCACAATTGTCGGTCACTGTTGGTAAATCATACAATACTATTGGTGATTCCTGAACGATATCCTCCGCACACTGAATCTGTGGGGCTTGTGTATCGATCACTTCTACACTCATTCCACATAAAACACTGTTGCCTGCTTCATCTACTATTGTAAAGTTTACTAACTGCTCCCCTTCTATCATTGTTCCTGGCTCTGGGAATTGAGTTACTGAGAACACATCTGAACAATTATCGGTGATCTGAACTAAGTCTGAATAATCTCCCAAAATACCCATACAGTTGTTATCCGCTTCTACTTCCTGATTCTCTGGACAAATTACTATTGGAGATTCTGTATCCAGAACCGTAACTGTGAAGGTACACGTGGTAATATTTCCACTGGTATCGGTTACTGTTACCTCTAAAGTCGTTTCTCCTAATGGGAACATCTCTCCTGAAACTATTCCTTCTGTCAACTCGATCGACTGAACTGAACAATTATCTGCCGCTGGTGGTAAAGCATACACTACTACTGCTCCACATTCTCCTAAATCATTCTCTACGGTTATGTTCGATGGACAAGTCACCGTTGGTGGGGTTACATCCATTACCTCTACTTCAAATAAACAACTTTGTGTATTGCCATTGATATCTGTCACAGTCATAGTCACCGTAGTGAACCCTTGAGGTAACACCGTTCCGGGTACTGGTGATTGAGCTAAGGTCGTTACTATACAATTATCTGAAGTAATGATCTGAGGCATGTAGTCTGGTAGTACTGCTGTACAATCTCCTACTGCATCTAAGGTCTGATCTCCAATACATGTGATCTCTGGATCTGTTGCATCCACCAAGGTCAATAAGAAATCACAGGAAGTCTGATTCCCAAAGTTATCTGTGGCCGTTAAGGTGATCACTTGAGTAGTGCCATGTCCTGTTAAAACAGTACCTGCCAATGGAACTTGAGTGATCTCTACATCTGTATCACAGTTATCTGAAACTGTCGAGTTGCCGGTGAAATCTTCTATTGCATATTGACATACGGCATCTCCTTGAACTGTTATATCTGATCCACAAACTATCTGTGGTGCGATGTTATCTGACAAGGTAACATCGAAGGAACAAGTAGAACTATTGCTTGCTAAATCTGTTGCCGTCAACGTGATCGTCTGAACTGTGTTCTCTCCAAATATGATTGTTCCTGCTACTGGGTCCTGAGTAATTACTATATCTGTAGTTATTGTACAATTATCCGTTGCAACTCCTAACCCTGTAAAGTCTTCTATCGAATATTCACAGTTCGTATCTGTAAATAACACCATATCTCCTGGACAAGTAACTACTGGGTCTATGCTATCTTCAAGGGTTACTGTGAATTGACAATCGGTATTGTTTCCACTTGCATCTTCATAGTTCAAGTTGACACTTATTGTTGTCAAATGACCACTAAACACTGTTCCTGCTGCTGGGGTTTGTGTCGCTATTAAAATTGCTGTACAGTTATCTGTCACTGCAGCCAAGCCTGTATAATCTGGTAATGTGAACTCACAACTTCCATTCAATTGCTCTGTTACATCTGGTGCACATGATGTGATGATCGGATCTGAAGTATCTAAGACTATCAGCTGGAAGTCACAAGTGGTTACATTCCCTTGCTGATCCGTTGCTTCTACGGTGATCGTGTTGGTTCCTGCTACCACTGTTCCTGGGGCTGGGGTTTGAACTAAAGTAATATCGCCTACCGCACTACAATTATCTGTTACTACAGCTAAGCCCAAGTAATCTTGTACTACAAACTCACATGTCGCATTGGCCGATACCGTCTGATCTAGTGGACATGTTAAGATTGGGGCTACATTATCTTCTACCGTTACAGTAGACGTACATGTGGATGTATTTCCACTTTGATCCTCAACAGTTAAAGTAATTGTATTTGCGCCTAAATGAGAACAATCAAATGCTGTCTGATCTGCTGTCAAACTAACTATTGTACAATTATCCGTGCTTCCATTGTCTATATCTGTGGAAAGAATACTTACGTTTCCAGTACCATCCAGTTGAATTGTTATGTCCTGACAAATAGCTATTGGTGCTACATTGTCTTCTACTGTTACTGTTGAGGTGCAAGTTGAAATATTTCCACTCTGGTCTTCTACACTTAATGTGATTGTATTGGCTCCTAAATGGGTACAGTCAAATGCCGTTTGATCTGCTGTTAAGCTTACAATCGTACAATTGTCTGTGCTACTATTATCTATATCATTTGCTACAATGCTCGTATTTCCTGTGGCATCTAACTGAATCGTAATATCCTGACAATTAGCCACTGGAGCTACATTGTCTTCTACTGTTACTGTTGAGGTACACGTTGAAATATTTCCACTCTGGTCTTCTACACTTAATGTGATCGTATTGGCTCCTAAATGGATACAATCAAACGCTGTTTGATCTGCTGTTAAGCTTACAATCGTACAGTTGTCTGTGCTTCCTCCATCAATATCTGTGGCTACTATTGTCACGTTTCCTACTGCATCCAGTTGAATCGTAATGTCCTGACAAATCGCTGTTGGTGCCACATTATCTTCTACAGTTACTGTGGATGTGCATGTAGATGTATTGCCACTTTGATCTTCCACTGTTAATGTAATCGTATTGGCTCCTAAATGGGTGCAATCAAACGCTGTCTGATCTGCTGTCAAACTAGCTATCGTACAGTTGTCTGTGCTTCCTCCATCAATATCTGCGGCTACTATTGTCACGCTTCCTGCTGCATCCAGTTGAATTGTAATATCCTGGCAAACAGCTGTTGGTACTACATTATCTTCTACTGTTACTGTAGAGGTGCATGTTGAAATATTACCACTCTGGTCTTCTACACTCAATGTGATTGTATTGGCTCCTAAGTGGGTACAATCAAATGCCGTCTGATCTGCTGTTAAACTTACAATCGTACAGTTGTCTGTACTTCCATTGTCGATATCATTCGCTACGATACTTGCATTCCCTACTGCATCCAGCTGAATCGTAATATCTTGACAAATTACCGTTGGTGCTACACTGTCTTCTACAGTTACTGTTGATGTACATGTTGAAATATTACCACTTTGATCCTCTACACTTAATGTGATCGTATTGGCTCCTAAATGAGTGCAATCAAATGCTATCTGATCTGCTGTTAAGTTCACAATCGTACAATTATCTGTGCTTCCTCCATCAATGTTGCCAGCTACTATTGTCACGTTTCCTACTGCATCCAGTTGAATCGTAATGTCCTGACAAATCGCTGTTGGTGCCACATTATCTTCTACAGTTACTGTGGATGTGCATGTAGATGTATTGCCACTTTGATCTTCCACTGTTAATGTAATCGTATTGGCTCCTAAATGGGTGCAATCAAACGTTGTCTGACCTGCTGTTAAACTAGCTATCGTACAGTTGTCTGTGCTTCCTCCATCAATATCTGCAGCTACTATTGTCACGCTTCCTGCTGCATCCAGTTGAATTGTAATATTCTGGCAAACAGCTGTTGGCACTACATTATCTTCTACGGTTACTGTGGAGGTGCATGTTGAAATATTTCCACTCTGGTCTTCTACACTCAATGTGATTGTATTGGCTCCTAAGTGGGTACAATCAAATGCCGTCTGATCTGCTGTTAAACTTACAATCGTACAGTTGTCTGTACTTCCATTGTCGATATCATTCGCTACGATACTTGCATTCCCTACTGCATCCAGCTGAATCGTAATATCTTGACAAATTACCGTTGGTGCTACACTGTCTTCTACAGTTACTGTTGAGGTACATGTTGAAATATTACCACTTTGATCCTCTACACTTAATGTGATCGTATTGGCTCCTAAATGGGTGCAATCAAATGCTAACTGATCTGCTGTTAAGCTCACAATCGTACAATTATCTGTGCTTCCTCCATCAATATCGCCAGCTACTATCGTCACATTCCCTGTTGCATCAAGCTGAATCGTAATGTCCTGACAAATCGCTGTTGGTGCTGCGTTGTCTTCTACGGTTACTGTGGATGTGCATGTTGAAATATTACCACTGAGATCTTCCACGCTTAATGTTACCGTATTCGCCCCTAAGTGAGTACAATCAAATGCTGTCTGATCCAAACTCAGGCTTCCAATTCCACAATTATCTGTACTCCCTCCATCCACATCAGCTGGAATTATCGTTGCATTTCCTATTGCATCAAGTTGAATGGTAATGCCCTGACAAACCGCCGTTGGATTTATATTCTCCTGTACTGTAACTATCGATGTGCATGTTGAAATATTACCACTTTGGTCTTCTACACTCAATGTTACCGTATTTGGTCCAGTTTGAGTACAATCAAAAGCAGTTTGATCTACTGTTATACCCACAATCGTACAGTTGTCTGTACTTCCATTATTAATGTCTGCTGCTACGATACTTGCATTTCCAGTTCCATCTAACTGAATCGTGATGTCCTGACAAATGGCTGTTGGTGCCACATTGTCTTCTACTGTTATTGTGGATGTACATGTTGATGTATTACCGCTTTGATCTTCTACTGTTAATGTAATCGTATTGGCTCCTAAATGGGTGCAGTCAAACGCTGTCTGATCTGCTGTCAAACTAGCTATCGTACAGTTGTCCGTGCTTCCGCCATCAATATCGCCAGCTACTATTGTCACATTTCCTGTTGCATCAAGTTGAATTGTAATGTCCTGACAAATAGCCGTTGGAGCTACATTGTCTTCTACTGTTACTGTTGAGGTGCAAGTTGAAATATTACCGCTTTGATCCTCTACACTTAATGTGATTGTATTTGCTCCTAAATGTGTACAGTCAAATGCTGTTTGATCCGCTGTCAAACTAACTATCGTACAATTGTCTGTGCTACTATTGTCGATATCATTTGCTACAATACTTGTATTTCCTGTGGCATCTAACTGAATCGTAATATCCTGACAATTAGCTATTGGTGCTACATTGTCTTCTACGGTTACTGTAGAGGTACACGTTGAAATATTACCACTCTGGTCTTCTACACTTAATGTGATCGTATTGGCTCCTAAATGTGTACAATCAAATGCTACTTGATCTGCTGTTAAGCTTACAATCGTACAGTTATCGGTACTTCCTCCATCAATATCGCCAGCTACTATTGTCACATTTCCTGTTGCGTCAAGTTGAATCGTAATATCCTGACAAATAGCTATTGGTGCCACATTGTCTTCTACTGTTACTGTGGATGTACATGTTGAAACATTTCCACTTTGATCTTCTACACTTAATGTAATCGTATTTGCGCCTAAATGAGAACAATCAAATGCTGTCTGATCTGCTGTCAAACTAGCTATCGTACAGTTGTCCGTGCTTCCGCCATCAATATCGCCAGCTACTATTGTCACATTTCCTGTTGCATCAAGTTGAATTGTAATGTCCTGACAAATAGCCGTTGGAGCTACATTGTCTTCTACTGTTACTGTTGAGGTGCAAGTTGAAATATTTCCACTCTGGTCTTCTACACTTAACGTGATTGTATTTGCTCCTAAATGTGTACAGTCAAATGCCGTTTGATCTGCTGTTAAGCTTACAATCGTACAATTGTCTGTGCTACTATTATCTATATCATTTGCTACAATACTTGTATTTCCTGTGGCATCTAACTGAATCGTAATATCCTGACAATTAGCTATTGGCGCTACATTGTCTTCTACGGTTACTGTAGAGATGCAAGTTGAAATATTACCACTCTGGTCTTCTACACTTAATGTGATCGTATTGGCTCCTAAATGTGTACAATCAAATGCTACTTGATCTGCTGTTAAGCTTACAATCGTACAGTTATCGGTACTTCCTCCATCAATATCGCCAGCTACTATCGTCACGTTTCCTGTTGCATCTAGCTGAATCGTAATATCCTGACACACTGCTACAGGCATTTCGTTATCAATTATCGTCACATCAAAGCTACAAGTCTCTGTTCTTCCACCGTTGTCTGTAATCGTATATGTGACTGTTGAAGTTCCCAAATTGAACACCTCTCCGCTAGCATCATTTGTTCCTGATGCCGTGGTAACTCCTGTAATTGCATAGTCAATACTCGCTATGCCACAATTATCTCCTGTACTCGCTGGTGCAATACCATTCACTACAGCTGAGCATACTCCCGCATCTGCTGTTTGAGACACATTCGCTACACAACTAATAGTTGGGTTCTCTGTATCAGAGATCGTCACATCAAAACTGCACGTATTTGTTCTTCCTGCATTGTCTGTAATCGTGTAGGTAACTGTTGAAGTTCCCAAGTTGAAAATTTCTCCTGAAGCGTCATTTGCTCCAGCTGCTATAGTTGTTCCTGTAATTGCATATGCGATACCCACTATACCACAATTATCTCCTGTACTAGCTGGCGCAATGCTGTTCACAACTGCTGTACATACCCCAGCATCTGATGCTTGAGACACGTTTGCTACGCAACTAATAGTCGGATCTTCATCATCAATTACTGTTATATCCTGAGTACACGTTGCTGCATTTCCTGCAGCATCAATTACTGTCCAGGTTACTGTTGTTGTTCCTACTGGATAAGTATCGTTGGCATTTGCTGTTCCATTAAAGTCGTTGGTGATTGCTGATCCTGCACAGTTATCTCCAAAGGTTGGAGCGGTTACTGTGACTGCTGCTGTACAGTTCCCGGCATCTACACTTTGTGTTTGAGCTGCAGCACAACTGATTGTTGGATCTTCATCATCATTTACTGTAATGTCTTGAGTACACATCGCTGTATTTCCAGCTGCATCGGTTACAGTCCAAGTTACTGTCGTTGTTCCTACTGGATAAGTATCATCTGCATTAGCAGTACCATTAAAGTCATTGGTGATGACACTTCCCACGCAGTTATCGCCGAAGGTTGGAGCGGCTACTGTCACTGCCGCTGTACAGTTTCCTGCATCTACACTTTGAGTTTGAGCGGCGGCACAACTAATCGTTGGATCTTCATCGTCGGTTACTGTAATGTCTTGAGTACAAGTCACAGTATTTCCAGCAGCATCTGTTACCGTCCAAGTTACCGTTGTTGTTCCTACTGGATAAGTATCGTTGGCATTAGCTGTTCCATTAAAATCATTGATGATAGATGATCCTGCACAGTTATCGCCGAAGGTTGGTGCGGTTACTGTTACTGCCGCTGTACAATTTCCGGCATCTACACTTTGTGTTTGAGCAGCAGCACAACTGATCGTTGGATCTTCATCATCGGTTACTGTAATGTTTTGTGTACAGGTCGCGGTATTTCCTACTGCGTCTGTTACTGTCCAAGTTACTGTTGTGGTTCCTACTGGATAAGTATCGTTGGCATTAGCTGTTCCATTAAAATCGTTGGTAATTGATGAACCTGCACAATTATCTCCGAAGGTTGGTGCGGTTACTGTGACTGCTGCTGTACAATTTCCTGCATCTACACTTTGTGTTTGAGCAGCAGCACAACTGATCGTTGGATCTTCATCATCGGTTACTGTAATGTTTTGTGTACAGGTCGCGGTATTTCCTACTGCGTCTGTTACTGTCCAAGTTACTGTTGTGGTTCCTACTGGATAAGTATCATTTGCACTGGCTGTTCCATTAAAGTCATTGGTGATCGCTGAGCCTGCACAGTTATCGCCGAACGTTGGAGCGGTTACTGTTACTGCTGCTGTACAGTTCCCGGCATCTACACTTTGTGTTTGAGCTGCAGCACAACTGATTGTTGGATCTTCATCGTCTGTCACAGTTATATCCTGAGTACAGGTCGCGGTATTTCCTACTGCATCGGTTACAGTCCAAGTTACTGTCGTGGTTCCTACTGGGTAGGTATCATCTGCATTGGCTGTACCATTAAAGTCATTGGTGATCGCTGAGCCTGCACAGTTATCACCAAATGTTGGAGCAGTTACTGTCACTGCTGCTGTACAATTTCCGGCATCTACACTCTGTGTTTGAGCTGCGGCACAACTGATCGTTGGATCCTCATCATCGGTTACTGTAATGTCCTGAGTACAGGTCGCGGTATTTCCGGCTGCATCGGTTACAGTCCACGTTACAGTTGTTGTTCCTACTGGATAAGTATCGTCGGCATTCGCTGTTCCATTAAAATCATTGGTGATTGATGATCCTGCACAGTTATCGCCAAAGGTTGGAGCGGTTACTGTTACTGCTGCTGTACAGTTCCCAGCATCTACACTCTGAGTCTGAGCAGCTGCACAACTAATCGTTGGATCTTCATCATCTGTTACTGTAATGTCTTGTGTACAGGTCGCGGTATTTCCAGCAGCATCGGTTACTGTCCAAGTTACGGTCGTTGTTCCTACTGGATAAGTATCATTTGCATTAGCAGTACCATTAAAATCATTGGTCATGGCACTTCCTGCGCAGTTATCGCCGAAGGTTGGTGCTGTTACTGTTACTGCTGCTGTACAATTTCCGGCATCTACACTTTGTGTTTGAGCGGCTGCACAACTGATTGTTGGATCTTCATCGTCCGTTACTGTAATGTCTTGAGTACAGGTTGCGGTGTTTCCAGCGGCATCAGTTACTGTCCATGTTACAGTCGTTGTTCCTACTGGATAAGTATCATCGGCATTGGCAGTACCATTAAAGTCATTTGTAATTGTGCTTCCTGCACAGTTATCTCCAAATGTTGGAGAGGTTACTGTTACTGCTGCTGTACAGTTTCCGGCATCTACTCCTTGAGTTTGAGCTGCAGCACAACTGATTGTTGGATCTTCATCATCTACTACTGTAATATCTGTAGAACACTGAGCGGTTAATCCACTATCATCAGTTACTGTCCAAGTGACTGTTGTGGTTCCTAATGGATAAGTACCATCTGCTTCTAATACTCCTGTGTAATCATTTACCACTGAAACTACCACACTATTGTCAGAATAAACAGGAGTGGCTACATCAATCACTGCATCACAACTTCCTGCATCTACAGATACTGAAAATGCTGGCGGACATATAATCACTGGTGGTTCTGCATCGTTCACCTCTATAGTCATTGAACAAGTTGCAGTATTTCCTGCTGCATCCGTTACTGTCCATGCTACTGTTGTTATTCCTATTGAATATGTATCACTTGCATCGGCCGTGCTATTAAAATCATTTATTACAGATGAACCTATACAATTATCTCCAAAGACTGGAACTGGAACCACTACTAACACTGTAGAAAATCCTCCAGGAACAGTCACCGAAATATCCGCTGGACATGTAATTATTGGATCTTCATCGTCTATTACAGTAATGTCTTGAGTACACGTCACAGTGTTTCCGGCCGCATCTGTTACTGTCCAAGTTACGGTTGTTGTTCCTACTGGATAAGTATCGTTCGCATTCGCTGTTCCATTAAAGTCATTAGTGATCGCTGAACCTGCACAGTTATCGCCGAAGGTTGGAGCTGTTACTGTTACAGCAGCTGTACAATTTCCAGCATCTACACTCTGAGTTTGAGCGGCGGCACAACTAATCGTTGGATCTTCATCATCGCTTACTGTAATGTTTTGTGTACACGTTGCTGTATTTCCTACCCCATCAGTTACCGTCCAAGTCACTGTGGTCGTTCCTACTGGGTAGGTATCATTGGCACTGGCTGTACCATTAAAGTCATTAGTGATCGCACTTCCCGCACAGTTATCGCCGAACGTTGGAGCTGTTACTGTTACTGCTGCTGTACAATTTCCTGCATCTACACTCTGTGTTTGAGCTGCGGCACAACTGATCGTTGGATCTTCATCATCGGTTACTGTAATGTCTTGTGTACACGTCGCGGTATTTCCTACTGCGTCTGTTACTGTCCAAGTTACTGTCGTGGTTCCTACTGGGTAGGTATCATTTGCATTGGCTGTACCATTAAAGTCATTAGTGATCGCTGAACCTGCACAGTTATCGCCGAAGGTTGGGGCTGTGACTGTCACTGCTGCTGTACAATTTCCGGCATCTACACTCTGAGTCTGAGCAGCGGCACAACTGATCGTTGGATCTTCATCATCGGTTACTGTAATGTCTTGTGTACACGTCGCTGTATTTCCAGCGGCATCGGTTACTGTCCAAGTTACGGTCGTTGTTCCTACTGGATAAGTATCATTTGCATTAGCAGTACCATTAAAATCATTGGTGATTACTGAACCTGCACAGTTATCGCCGAAGGTTGGTGCGGTTACTGTTACTGCTGCTGTACAATTTCCTGCATCTACACTTTGTGTTTGAGCGGCTGCACAACTGATCGTTGGATCTTCATCATCACTTACTGTAATGTCTTGTGTACACGTCGCTGTATTTCCAGCTGCATCGGTTACTGTCCAAGTTACGGTCGTTGTTCCTACTGGATACGTATCATCTGCACTGGCTGTACCATTAAAGTCATTTGTTATTGCACTTCCCGCGCAGTTATCGCCGAACGTTGGTGCAGTGACTGTTACTGCTGCTGTACAGTTTCCGGCATCTACACTTTGTGTTTGAGCGGCTGCACAGCTGATCGTTGGATCTTCATCGTCGGTTACTGTAATGTTTTGTGTACACGTTGCTGTATTTCCTACCCCATCGGTTACCGTCCAAGTCACTGTCGTTGTTCCTACTGGATAAGTATCATTCGCATTCGCTGTTCCATTAAAGTCATTTATGATCGCACTTCCTGCACAGTTATCGCCGAAGGTTGGTGCTGTGACTGTTACTGCTGCTGTACAATTTCCTGCATCTACACTTTGAGTCTGGGCAGCTACACAACTGATTGTTGGATCTTCATCGTCTGTTACTGTAATGTCTTGAGTACACGTCGCTGTATTTCCAGCGGCATCAGTTACAGTCCAAGTTACTGTTGTGGTTCCTACTGGATAAGTATCGTTTGCACTGGCTGTACCATTAAAGTCATTAGTGATGGATGAACCTGCACAGTTATCGCCGAACGTTGGAGCAGTCACTGTTACTGCCGCTGTACAGTTTCCTGCATCTACACTCTGTGTTTGGGCAGCGGCACAACTGATCGTTGGATCTTCATCGTCTGTTACTGTAATGTTTTGTGTACATGTCGCTGTATTTCCTACTGCGTCTGTTACTGTCCAAGTTACTGTCGTTGTTCCTAATGGATAAGTATCATTTGCATTGACTGTACCGTTAAAGTCGTTCGTGATTACTGAACCTGCACAATTATCTCCGAAGGTTGGAGCTGTTACTGTCACTGCTGCTGTACAATTTCCTGCATCTACACTCTGTGTTTGAGCTGCGGCACAACTGATTGTTGGATCTTCATCATCCACTACTGTAATATCTGTAGAACATTGAGCGGTTAATCCACTATCATCAGTTACTGTCCAAGTTACTGTTGTTGTTCCTACTGGATAAGTACCATCCGCTTCCAATACTCCTGTATAATCATTTACTACTGAAACAACGGCACTGTTATCTGAATATGTTGGAGTAGCTACATCTATCACAGCATCACAACTTCCTACATCTACTGATACTGTCATTGCTGGTGGACATGTGATTACTGGTGGCTCTGCATCGTTCACTTCTATAGTCATGGAACAAGTTGCAGTAGTTCCTGCTGCGTCAGTCACTGTCCATACTACTGTAGTTGTTCCTATTGAGTAAGTATCACTTGCATCGGCAGTGCCATTAAAATCATTTGTGATTGTGCTTCCGGCACAGTTATCTCCAAAAATTGGGGCTGGAACTGTTACTGTTGCCGTAGATGATCCTCCAGGAACATTTACCGAAATATCCGCTGGACAACTGATCGTTGGATCCTCGTCATCAGTTACTGTTATATCTTGAGTACAAGTCGCTATATTTCCGGCCGCATCTGTTACTGTCCAAGTTACTGTGGTTGTTCCTACTGGATAAGTATCATTTGCATTCACTGTACCATTAAAGTCATTTGTGATCGCACTTCCTGCACAGTTATCGCCGAACGTTGGGGCTGTGACTGTTACTGCTGCTGTACAATTTCCGGCATCTACACTTTGTGTTTGAGCAGCGGCACAACTGATCGTTGGATCTTCATCATCAGTTACTGTAATGTCTTGAGCACACGTCGCTGTATTTCCGGCTGCATCTGTTACAGTCCAAGTTACTGTCGTTGTTCCTACTGGGTACGTATCGTTGGCATTCGCGGTGCCATTAAAGTCGTTTGTAATGGATGAACCGGCACAATTATCTCCAAAGGTTGGAGCTGTTACTGTCACTGCTGCTGTACAATTTCCGGCATCTACACTTTGTGTTTGAGCGGCGGCACAACTAATTGTTGGATCCTCATCATCGCTTACTGTAATGTTTTGTGTACAGGTCGCGGTATTTCCTACCCCATCAGTTACTGTCCAAGTGACTGTGGTCGTTCCTACTGGATAAGTATCGTTGGCATTCGCTGTACCATTGAAGTCGTTTGTAATTGATGATCCGGCACAGTTATCGCCGAACGTTGGAGCAGTTACTGTTACTGCCGCTGTGCAGTTTCCAGCGTCTACACTTTGAGTTTGAGCAGCGGCACAACTGATCGTTGGATCTTCATCGTCGGTTACTGTAATGTTTTGTGTACAAGTCGCTGTATTTCCTACCCCATCAGTTACAGTCCAAGTTACTGTCGTTGTTCCTAATGGATAAGTATCGTTCGCATTCGCTGTGCCATTAAAGTCATTGGTGATCGCACTTCCTGCACAGT
This sequence comes from Flavobacteriales bacterium, assembly GCA_965224545.1. Classification (GTDB taxonomy): domain Bacteria; phylum Bacteroidota; class Bacteroidia; order Flavobacteriales_D; family Sanyastnellaceae; genus ASP10-05a. The sequence goes on from CBDCZM010000004.1 coordinate 1,171,029, forward strand.
TATCGCCGAACGTTGGTGCTGTTACTGTGACTGCTGCTGTACAGTTTCCTGCGTCTACACTTTGAGTTTGAGCGGCTGCACAACTGATCGTTGGATCTTCATCATCGGTTACTGTAATGTTTTGTGTACAAGTCGCTGTATTTCCTACTGCGTCTGTTACTGTCCAAGTTACTGTGGTCGTTCCTACTGGGTAGGTATCGTTGGCATTCGTTGTGCCATTAAAGTCATTAGTGATGGATGAACCGGCACAGTTATCCCCGAACGTTGGTGCTGTTACTGCTGCTGTACAGTTTCCTGCGTCTACACTTTGAGTTTGAGCAGCGGCACAATTGATCGTTGGATCTTCATCGTCGCTTACTGTAATGTTTTGTGTACAAGTCGCTGTATTTCCTACCCCATCAGTTACAGTCCAAGTTACTGTCGTTGTTCCTACTGGATACGTATCGTTGGCATTCGCTGTGCCATTAAAGTCATTAGTGATGGATGAACCGGCACAGTTATCCCCGAACGTTGGAGCAGTTACTGTTACTGCTGCTGTACAATTCCCTGCATCTGCACTCTGAGTCTGAGCGGCTGCACAACTAATCGTTGGATCTTCATCATCGCTTACTGTAATGTCTTGAGTACAAGTCGCAGTGTTTCCTGCCACATCTGTTACTGTCCAAGTTACGGTCGTTGTTCCTACTGGATAAGTATCATTGGCATTAGCAGTACCATTAAAATCATTGATGATTACTGAACCTGCACAGTTATCACCGAACGTTGGTGCTGTTACTGTTACTGCTGCTGTACAATTTCCTGCATCTACACTCTGTGTTTGTGCAGCTGCACAACTGATTGTTGGATCTTCATCGTCTATTACAGTAATGTCTTGAGTACAAGTCGCAGTGTTTCCTGCCACATCTGTTACTGTCCATGTTACTGTTGTGGTTCCTACTGGATAAGTATCATTGGCATTCGCTGTTCCATTAAAGTCATTGATAATCGCACTTCCCGCGCAGTTATCTCCGAATGTTGGTGCGGTTACCGTCACTACTGCTGTACAATTCCCTGCATCTACACCCTGTGTTTGAGCTGCGGCACAACTAATCGTTGGATCTTCATCATCCACGACCGTAATATCTGTAGAACACTGAGCGGTTAATCCACTATCATCAGTTACTGTCCAAGTGACTGTCGTTGTCCCTACTGGATAAGTACCATCTGCTTCTAATACTCCTGTGTAATCATTTACTACTGAAACTACTGCACTATTATCTGAATAAACGGGAGTAGCTACGTCTATCACGGCATCACAATTTCCTGCATCTACTGATACTGTCATTGCTGGTGGACATGTGATTACTGGTGGCTCTGCATCATTCACCTCTATGGTCATTGAACAAGTCGCTGTGTTTCCAACAGCATCTGTTACTGTCCATACCACTGTTGTTATTCCAATAGGATAAGTATCACTAGCATCAAATGTTCCATTGAAATCATTTGTTACTGAAGAACCGGCACAATTATCTCCAAATACTGGAGCTGGAACTGTTACAGCCGCTGTTGATGATCCTCCTGGAACATTCACCGAAATATCAGCTGGACAAGTGATCGTTGGATCTTCATCATCAGTTACTGTTATATCTTGAGTACATATCGCGGTATTTCCTGCTGCATCGGTTACTGTCCAAATTACTGTGGTTATTCCTACTGGATAAGTATCGTTGGCATTCGCTGTTCCATTAAAGTCATTGGTAATTGATGAACCGGCACAGTTATCGCCGAAGGTTGGAGCGGTTACTGTCACTACTGCTGTACAATTTCCTGCATCTACACTCTGTGTTTGAGCTGCGGCACAACTGATTGTTGGATCTTCATCATCGGTTACTGTAATGTTTTGTGTACATATTGCTGTATTTCCTACTGCGTCTGTTGCCGTCCAAGTTACTGTCGTTGTTCCTAATGGATAAGTATCATTGGCATTGGCTGTGCCATTAAAGTCATTGGTAATCGCACTTCCTGCACAGTTATCGCCGAAGGTTGGAGCAGTTACTGTTACTGCGGCTGTACAATTTCCGGCATCTACACTTTGTGTTTGAGCTGCGGCACAACTGATTGTTGGATCTTCATCATCGGTTACTGTAATGTTTTGTGTACATGTCGCGGTATTTCCTACCCCATCGGTTACCGTCCAAGTTACTGTCGTTGTTCCTACTGGGTAGGTATCATTTGCACTGGCTGTGCCATTAAAGTCATTGGTGATCGCACTTCCTGCGCAGTTATCGCCGAAGGTTGGAGCAGTCACTGTTACTGCCGCTGTACAGTTTCCTGCATCTACACTCTGTGTTTGGGCAGCGGCACAACTGATCGTTGGATCTTCATCGTCTGTTACTGTAATGTTTTGTGTACAGGTCGCTGTATTTCCTACTGCGTCTGTTACTGTCCAAGTTACTGTCGTGGTTCCTACTGGGTAGGTATCATTTGCATTGGCTGTACCATTAAAGTCATTAGTGATCGCTGAACCTGCACAATTATCGCCGAAGGTTGGAGCAGTTACTGTTACTGCTGCTGTACAGTTTCCGGCATCTACACTCTGTGTTTGAGCGGCGGCACAACTGATTGTTGGATCTTCATCATCGGTTACTGTAATGTTTTGAGTACATGTCGCTGTATTTCCAGCTGCATCGGTTACTGTCCAAGTTACCGTTGTGGTTCCTACTGGGTAGGTATCGTTTGCACTGGCTGTACCATTAAAGTCATTAGTGATGGATGAACCTGCACAGTTATCCCCGAACGTTGGAGCAGTTACTGTTACTGCTGCTGTACAGTTTCCTGCATCTACACTCTGTGTTTGAGCAGCGGCACAACTAATCGTTGGATCCTCATCATCGGTTACTGTAATGTTTTGTGTACACGTCGCGGTATTTCCTACCCCATCAGTTACCGTCCAAGTCACTGTGGTCGTTCCTACTGGATACGTATCGTTGGCACTCACTGTGCCATTAAAATCATTAGTGATTGATGAACCTGCACAGTTATCCCCGAACGTTGGAGCAGTTACTGTTACTGCTGCTGTACAGTTTCCTGCATCTACACTTTGTGTTTGAGCGGCGGCACAACTAATCGTTGGATCTTCATCATCGCTTACTGTTATGTCTTGAGTACAGGTCGCTGTATTTCCTACTGCATCGGTTACAGTCCAAGTGACTGTCGTTGTCCCTACTGGGTAAATGTCGTTGGCATTGACTGTTCCATTAAAGTCATTGGTAATTGATGAACCTACACAGTTATCGCCGAAGGTTGGAGCGGTTACTGTTACTGCGGCTGTACAGTTTCCAGCGTCTACACTTTGCGTTTGAGCGGCGGCACAACTGATCGTTGGATCTTCATCATCGCTTACTGTAATGTTTTGTGTACAGGTCGCTGTATTTCCTGCTGCGTCTGTTACAGTCCAAGTTACTGTGGTTGTTCCTACTGGGTAGGTATCATTTGCACTGGCTGTGCCATTAAAGTCATTGGTGATTGATGAACCGGCACAGTTATCGCCGAACGTTGGAGCAGTTACTGTCACTGTGGCTGTACAGTTCCCGGCATCTACACTCTGTGTTTGAGCTGCGGCACAACTGATCGTTGGATCTTCATCATCGCTTACTGTTATGTTTTGTGTACACGTTGCGGTATTTCCTACACCATCAGTTACCGTCCAAGTTACTGTTGTTGTTCCTCCTGGGTAGGTATCATTGGCATTGGCTGTGCCATTAAAGTCATTGGTGATCGATGAACCGGCACAGTTATCGCCGAACGTTGGAGCAGTTACTGTTACTGCTGCTGTACAGTTCCCGGCATCTACACTCTGTGTTTGAGCAGCGGCACAACTGATTGTTGGATCTTCATCATCGCTTACTGTTATGTCTTGAGTACAGGTCGCTGTATTTCCTACTGCATCGGTTACAGTCCAAGTGACTGTCGTTGTCCCTACTGGGTAAATGTCGTTGGCATTGGCTGTTCCATTAAAGTCATTGGTGATCGCACTTCCCGCGCAGTTATCGCCGAACGTTGGAGCGGTTACTGTTACTGCGGCTGTACAGTTTCCAGCGTCTACACTTTGCGTTTGAGCGGCGGCACAACTGATCGTTGGATCTTCATCATCGCTTACTGTTATGTTTTGTGTACAGGTCGCAGTGTTTCCTGCCGCATCGGTTACTGTCCATGTTACTGTTGTGGTTCCTACTGGATACGTATCATTGGCATTAGCTGTTCCATTAAAGTCATTGGTAATTGATGAACCTACACAGTTATCGCCGAAGGTTGGTGCTGTTACTGTCACTGCTGCTGTACAGTTTCCAGCATCTACACTCTGTGTTTGAGCGGCTGCACAACTAATCGTTGGATCTTCGTCATCCACGACCGTAATATCTGTAGAACATTGAGCGGTTAATCCACTATCATCAGTTACTGTCCAAGTGACTGTCGTTGTTCCTACTGGGTAGGTATCATCTGCTTCTAATACTCCAGTGTAATCATTTACTACTGAAACTACTGCACTATTATCTGAATAAACGGGAGTAGCTACATCTATAACTGCATCACAACTTCCGGCATCTACTGATACTGTCATTGCTGGTGGACATGTGATTACTGGTGGCTCTGCATCATTCACCTCTATAGTCATTGAACAAATTGCAGTATTTCCTGCTGCATCGGTTACTGTCCATACCACTGTTGTTATTCCGATAGGATAAGTATCACTTGCATCTGAAGTTCCATTGAAATCATTAGTTACTGAAGAACCTACACAATTATCTCCAAATGTTGGTGCTGGAACTGTTACAGCTGCTGTTGATGATCCTCCTGGAACATTCACAGTAATATCTGCTGGACAACTGATCGTTGGATCTTCATCATCAGTTACTGTTATATCTTGGGTACAGGTTGCTGTATTTCCTGCTGCATCGGTTACTGTCCAAGTTACTGTTGTTGTTCCTACTGGATAAGTATCATTGGCATTAGCTGTTCCATTAAAGTCATTGGTGATCGCACTTCCTGCACAGTTATCTCCGAAGGTTGGCGCTGTTACTGTGACTGCCGCTGTACAGTTTCCTGCATCTACACTTTGAGTTTGAGCTGCGGCACAACTGATCGTTGGATCTTCATCGTCGGTTACTGTAATGTCTTGAGTACATGTCGTGGTGTTTCCGGCCGCATCGGTTACTGTCCAAGTTACTGTTGTGGTTCCTACTGGATAAGTATCGTTGGCATTAGCTGTTCCATTAAAATCGTTGGTAATTGATGAACCTGCACAATTATCACCAAAGGTTGGTGCGGTTACTGTGACTGCTGCTGTACAATTTCCTGCATCTACACTTTGTGTTTGAGCAGCAGCACAACTGATCGTTGGATCTTCATCATCGGTTACTGTAATGTTTTGTGTACAGGTCGCGGTATTTCCTGCCGCATCGGTTACTGTCCATGTTACTGTTGTGGTTCCTACTGGATAAGTATCATTTGCACTGGCTGTTCCATTAAAGTCATTGGTGATCGCTGAGCCTGCACAGTTATCGCCGAACGTTGGAGCGGTTACTGTTACCGCCGCTGTACAGTTTCCTGCATCTACACTCTGTGTCTGAGCGGCAGCACAACTGATCGTTGGATCCTCATCATCGGTTACTGTAATGTCCTGAGTACAGGTCGCGGTATTTCCGGCTGCATCGGTTACAGTCCACGTTACAGTTGTTGTTCCTACTGGATAAGTATCGTCGGCATTCGCTGTTCCATTAAAATCATTGGTGATTGATGATCCTGCACAGTTATCGCCAAAGGTTGGAGCGGTTACTGTTACTGCTGCTGTACAGTTCCCAGCATCTACACTCTGAGTCTGAGCAGCTGCACAACTAATCGTTGGATCTTCATCATCTGTTACTGTAATGTCTTGTGTACAGGTCGCGGTATTTCCAGCAGCATCGGTTACTGTCCAAGTTACGGTCGTTGTTCCTACTGGATAAGTATCATTTGCATTAGCAGTACCATTAAAATCATTGGTCATGGCACTTCCTGCGCAGTTATCGCCGAAGGTTGGTGCTGTTACTGTTACTGCTGCTGTACAATTTCCGGCATCTACACTTTGTGTTTGAGCGGCTGCACAACTGATCGTTGGATCTTCATCGTCCGTTACTGTAATGTCTTGAGTACAGGTTGCTGTATTTCCTACCCCATCAGTTACCGTCCAAGTCACTGTTGTTGTTCCTACTGGGTAGGTATCATTTGCATTGGATGTGCCATTAAAGTCATTGGTGATGGCACTTCCCGCGCAGTTATCGCCGAAGGTTGGAGCAGTTACTGTTACTGCTGCTGTACAATTTCCTGCATCTACACTCTGTATTTGGGCAGCGGCACAACTGATCGTTGGATCTTCATCATCGCTTACTGTAATGTTTTGTGTACACGTCGCGGTATTTCCTACCCCATCGGTTACCGTCCAAGTCACTGTCGTTGTTCCTACTGGGTAGGTATCATCTGCACTGGCTGTGCCATTAAAGTCATTAGTGATCGCTGAGCCTGCACAGTTATCGCCAAACGTTGGGGCAGTTACTACTACTGCTGCTGTACAATTTCCTGCATCTACACTTTGTGTTTGAACTGCGGCACAACTGATTGTTGGATCTTCATCGTCTGTCACAGTTATATCCTGAGTACATGTCGCTGTATTTCCTACCCCATCAGTTACCGTCCAAGTTACTGTCGTGGTTCCTACTGGATAAGTATCATTTGCATTGGCTGTGCCATTAAAATCATTGGTGATCGCTGAACCTACACAGTTATCGCCGAACGTTGGAGCAGTGACTGTTACTGCTGCGGTACAATTTCCTGCATCTACACTTTGTGTTTGAGCGGCTGCACAACTGATCGTTGGATTTTCATCATCGCTTACTGTAATGTTTTGTGTACAGGTTGCTGTATTTCCTGCTGCATCGGTTACTGTCCAAGTCACTGTCGTTGTTCCTACTGGGTAGGTATCGTTTGCATTGGCCGTACCATTAAAGTCATTGGTAATCGCACTTCCAGTACAGTTATCGCCAAATGTTGGTACGATTACTGTCACTACTGCTGTACAGTTTCCGGCATCTACACTCTGTGTTTGAGCAGCGGCACAACTGATCGTTGGACCTTCATCATCGGTTACTGTAATGTCTTGTGTACACGTCGCTGTATTTCCAGCGGCATCGGTTACTGTCCAAGTTACGGTCGTTGTTCCTACTGGATAAGTATCATTTGCATTAGCAGTACCATTAAAATCATTGGTGATTACTGAACCTGCACAGTTATCGCCGAAGGTTGGTGCGGTTACTGTTACTGCTGCTGTACAATTTCCTGCATCTACACTTTGTGTTTGAGCGGCTGCACAACTGATCGTTGGATCTTCATCATCACTTACTGTAATGTCTTGTGTACACGTCGCTGTATTTCCAGCTGCATCGGTTACTGTCCAAGTTACGGTCGTTGTTCCTACTGGATACGTATCATCTGCACTGGCTGTACCATTAAAGTCATTTGTTATTGCACTTCCCGCGCAGTTATCGCCGAACGTTGGTGCAGTGACTGTTACTGCTGCTGTACAGTTTCCGGCATCTACACTTTGTGTTTGAGCGGCTGCACAGCTGATCGTTGGATCTTCATCGTCGGTTACTGTAATGTTTTGTGTACACGTTGCTGTATTTCCTACCCCATCGGTTACCGTCCAAGTCACTGTCGTTGTTCCTACTGGATAAGTATCATTCGCATTCGCTGTTCCATTAAAGTCATTTATGATCGCACTTCCTGCACAGTTATCGCCGAAGGTTGGTGCTGTGACTGTTACTGCTGCTGTACAATTTCCTGCATCTACACTTTGAGTCTGGGCAGCTACACAACTGATTGTTGGATCTTCATCGTCTGTTACTGTAATGTCTTGAGTACACGTCGCTGTATTTCCAGCGGCATCAGTTACAGTCCAAGTTACTGTTGTGGTTCCTACTGGATAAGTATCGTTTGCACTGGCTGTACCATTAAAGTCATTAGTGATGGATGAACCTGCACAGTTATCGCCGAACGTTGGAGCAGTCACTGTTACTGCCGCTGTACAGTTTCCTGCATCTACACTCTGTGTTTGGGCAGCGGCACAACTGATCGTTGGATCTTCATCGTCTGTTACTGTAATGTTTTGTGTACATGTCGCTGTATTTCCTACTGCGTCTGTTACTGTCCAAGTTACTGTCGTTGTTCCTAATGGATAAGTATCATTTGCATTGACTGTACCGTTAAAGTCGTTCGTGATTACTGAACCTGCACAATTATCTCCGAAGGTTGGAGCTGTTACTGTCACTGCTGCTGTACAATTTCCTGCATCTACACTCTGTGTTTGAGCGGCTGCACAACTGATTGTTGGATCTTCGTCATCCACGACTGTAATATCTGTAGAACATTGAGCGGTTAATCCACTATCATCAGTTACTGTCCAAGTGACTGTTGTGGTTCCTACTGGATAAGTACCATCTGCTTCCAATACTCCTGTGTAATCATTTACTACTGAAACTACTGCACTATTATCTGAATAAACGGGAGTAGCTACATCTATAACTGCATCACAACTTCCTGCATCTACTGATACTGTCATTGCTGGTGGACATGTGATTACTGGTGGCTCTGCATCATTCACTTCTATAGTCATTGAACAAGTAGCAGTATTTCCAACTGCATCGGTTACTGTCCATACCACTGTTGTTATTCCAATAGGATAAGTATCACTTGCATCTGAAGTTCCATTGAAATCATTTGTTACTGAAGAACCTACACAATTATCTCCAAATACTGGAGCTGGAACTGTTACTGCCGCTGTTGATGATCCTCCTGGAACATTCACAGTAATATCTGCTGGACAAGCGATCGTTGGATCTTCGTCGTCTGTTACTGTAATATCTTGAGTACAGGTTGCGGTATTTCCTGCTGCATCGGTTACTGTCCAAGTTACCGTTGTGGTTCCTACTGGGTACGTATCATTTGCATTCGCGGTACCATTAAAGTCATTGGTGATTGCACTTCCCGCGCAGTTATCGCCGAAGGTTGGAGCTGTTACTGTTACTGCTGCTGTACAATTTCCTGCATCTACACTCTGAGTTTGAGCAGCGGCACAACTAATTGTTGGATCCTCATCATCGCTTACTGTAATGTTTTGTGTACATGTCGCGGTATTTCCTACTGCGTCTGTTACTGTCCAAGTTACTGTCGTTGTTCCTACTGGGTAGGTATCATTGGCATTGGCTGTGCCATTAAAGTCATTGGTAATTGATGAACCTGCACAGTTATCACCGAACGTTGGAGCAGTTACTGTTACTGCCGCTGTGCAGTTTCCAGCGTCTACACTTTGAGTTTGAGCGGCTGCACAACTGATCGTTGGATCTTCATCATCGGTTACTGTAATGTTTTGTGTACAAGTCGCTGTATTTCCTACTGCGTCTGTTACTGTCCAAGTTACTGTGGTCGTTCCTACTGGGTAGGTATCGTTGGCATTCGTTGTGCCATTAAAGTCATTGGTCATGGCACTTCCCGCGCAGTTATCGCCAAATGTTGGTGCTGTTACTGTTACTGCTGCTGTACAGTTTCCTGCATCTACACTTTGAGTTTGAGCAGCAGCACAACTAATTATTGGATCCTCATCGTCTGTTACTGTTATATCCTGAGTACAAGTGGCTGTATTTCCAGCCGCATCGGTTACCGTCCAAGTTACTGTTGTTGTTCCTACTGGGTAGGTATCGTTGGCATTCGCTGTACCATTAAAGTCATTGGTGATTGATGAGCCTGCACAGTTATCGCCAAACGTTGGAGCAGTTACCGTGACTGCGGCTGTACAGTTTCCGGCATCTACACTCTGTGTTTGAGCAGCTGCACAACTGATCGTTGGATCCTCATCATCGCTTACTGTAATGTTTTGTGTACACGTCGCTGTATTTCCTACCCCATCAGTTACCGTCCAAGTTACTGTGGTGGTTCCTACTGGGTAGGTATCATTTGCATTGGCTGTGCCATTAAAGTCATTAGTGATC